>JAXLRF010000026.1:0-2220 GCA_046331225.1 Acidimicrobiales bacterium | reverse complement strand
CCGCCGCTCGCTCGGCGAACCTTGGAGCATTTCCGTCAAGGGGTGACGCGAATCCTCCAGAGTTCGTGAGGGGTCGGTGATCGGCGGGATGGGGACGGCCGGCGGGACGTCAGGGCGGCGGGGTGACCTCGTGGCGTCGGAGGCGGAGGTGGTCGTCGATGCGGTCGACCTCCATGGCCAAGGCGAAGCGGTCGACGTCGGTGGCGTAGGCGATGTCGTCGGGGTGCACGTGGCCCTCGCCGACGGCCAGGGTGCGCTCGGCCTCGGGTGACGTGGCCACCGCGTGGGCGGTCGCCTCGGCGTCGAGCGGCTCGCCGCGCCGGGCCCGCTCGATGAGCTCGGCCGTCCAGAGGTCGTCCTCGCCGCCGTCGGGGTGCTCGGGGAAGCGCCCGGTGATGACGTAGGTCGGTGCCCCGAGCCCGCAGGCCGTCACCGCGGCGGCGGTGGCCGAGGCGCACACCAGGCTGGCGGCGAAGAGTCGGTCGGCGTGGCGGGCGGCGATGGCGCCCTGGGTCCCGGCCGAGGTGCGCTGCACCAGCACACGACCGGCGACGTCGGCAGCGGCTGCGGCCACGGGCGAGTTCGACAGGTCGAAGCCCGGTGGGCGCCGGCCCCGCTCCTCCCCCATCACCAGCGCGTCGAGCTCGCGGCCGAGTGCCAGCGCCTCGTCCACGTCACCGACGAGGTAGATGGCCTCCGCCCCCGCCCCCAGCGCGTACGCCGCGGTGGTGAACGCCCGCAGCACGTCGATCACGACCACCACGCCGCCGACGTCCTCCAGCTCCCATCGCGCCCGATAGGTCGCGGCGGACACGGCTGTGCCGTCGTCGGCCGCGCTCATCGCTGCAGCTCGGGCGGAACGGCGAGCAGCCGGTAGAGGCGCTCGAGGTCGGCAGCCGACGGGTCGTCCGCCGTGGTCACCGTCGCCACCTCGTCGATCAGCTCGTCGAAGTCGTCACCGGTCGTACCCTCGTAGGAGGCAGCCATCGGGCCCCACTCGTCCCACGGCAGCACCTCGACCTTGGCGGCGACGCTGGCCAGGTCCCGCATGGCGTTGCCGCGGATCTCGCCGGGTCCCCAGTGGTCGGTGCCGAACACGCCGTAGCTCTCCGCACCGTCCCGCCCCGACCGGACGAGCTGCCACGCCTCGCCACCGGTGAGGAAGTCGCCGGGCTGCAGGTCGTCGCACCGCACCGCGACGGGCGTCGGTCGGTCGAGGTGCTCGGGATCGACGCGGAGCCAGCGGTGGCCCTCGTCGGACCAGACCTCGACGATCCAGTGGTCGACCTTCTTCGGTGGCTCGAAGTAGGCGGCGAAGCCACACCGGGCCCGGGAGGGTGTCCCGACGGCGCGGAGGAAGGCCGTCGCCAGCACGGCGAAGTGGCGGCACGTCCCCACCACCCGCCGCTCAGCCGGTCGATCGTGGTCGAGGCGGAGGGACGAGTCGACGTCGAGGGACCGCTGGAGGATGGCACTCGCCGGCCGCAGGTTGCGCTCGGCCATGCGCTCGTCGGACAGCCCCGACCCGAACGCGTCGCCCGGACCGACCAGGAGGCCCTGCGCCACCCGGCACAGGTCGAGCGCGTCAAAGCCGAGCCCACCGATCAGCTCGCGCTGCTCGTCGGACAGCTCCGTCACCGGACCCGCCGTGGCGTACCACCCGACCTCCACGACCCCACCGTAGGTCGATCGGGCAGACTGCCGGCGATGGACGAGCCCGCTGCGCTGCAGGACGAGCCGAGCTGGCGGCGGGCCGTGTGGGCGCTTCGGTGTGGCTTCGTCGCGCTCGTCGGCGTGCTGGTCGGCGTGGTGGTCCTGAGGTCGAGCGGCACGCCGTGGGTGCTCGTCGTCGGCGTGGCCGGCTGGCTGGTGGCCGGTGCCTTCACCGTGCAGGGCGTCGTGCGCACCCACGCGTCGCTGACCGAGCCCCGGCCCTCGCTGTGGTCGCTGCGGTTCATGGTGCTGCGCGACACGTTCCGACCGCGCGGCGACGGCTCCTCGTCCTGACCTGCGCCAGGCGACGCCGACCACTGGCGTCACGGGCCGGCGGGGGCGTCCCAGTGGAGGAACGGGTCGAGGTAGTCGACCAGCACGAGGGCGGCCTCGAGGTCGTCGACGCCGACGGCCTCCACCCCTGGCACCGAGGCCCGGCGCAGGCGGTGGGCGGTGCGGTCGACGTCGTCGCCGAACAGCTGCTGCAGCTGGGCGGCGGTGGTGCGC
>JAXLRF010000025.1:0-1833 GCA_046331225.1 Acidimicrobiales bacterium | reverse complement strand
TCGTGATCGCGTCCGGCGTGATCCTGACGCTCGGCGGCCTGCAGTGGTGGCACACGACGCCGTTCGGCCGCTTCATCAACAGCCTGCACTTCTGGGGAGTGCAGTTCTTCTTCTTCTTCATGATCGTGCACCTGATCGCGAAGTACTGGATGGCGGCCTGGCGCGGCAAGCGCTTCCTCACCTGGGCGACCGGGGTCTTCGCGTTCATCACCGCGCTCGCGACGGCGTTCACCGGCTACACCATCACGACGAACTTCAACTCGCAGTGGGTCGCGTTCGAGGCCAAGGACGTCCTGAACTCCGTCGGTCTCGGCGGCTTCATGAACACGACCAACGTGGGCCAGATGTCGCTGTGGCACATCGTGCCGCTGCCGCTCGGTGTCGGGATCGTCGTCGTGCTGCACATCCTGCTGGTGCGCAAGCACGGTGTGGTGCCGCCGATCGACGCGGTCGACCCCGCCGAGGCGGTGGCGTCATGAGCAGCGAGGCGCGCAAGACCCGCAACGCGTTCTACGCGCGGCCGTGGGACGGGAAGAAGCGGCACTACGACATCCTCAAGGAGGGCGCGATCGCCCTCGTCGTCGTCGGCGTCCTTACCGTGGCCTTCGCCGCGGTCTTCAGCTCGCCCGACGACCCCGCCATCACGTTCAAGCAGTGGGCCGGCGACTCGCCCGACTCGTTCTACGCCACGGTCGTGAGCCAGCTGGCCGGCTCGAGCGAGACCGCCGGCTACGGCCCGCCCTACAACACCAACTCCGACGGGCTCTCGATCGGACCGCTCGCGACGCAGAGCTGGCAGGGCGTGGCCCACCCGGTCGACACCGCGCAGGACTTCGTGATCCTGCCGCTCGAGAGCCAGGCCGACCCGAACCCGGCGAAGGCGGCGCTCGACGCGTGGAACGGTGCGAGCGCCGAGCAGCAGGCGAAGTGGGCTACGGCGTACGACGACGCGGTCCAGGCCACGGTCGACGACAACGGCGACCTGCACCTCGACGCCGTCGAGAAGGGCGACTACGGCCCGGTGCCGGACCTCGCCAAGGACGCCACGGCGATGGCGGTCTCGGGCGCGTACGACAACGCGCTCACCGGCCAGGGGCAGTTCTTCCAGACCGACCAGACCAAGCAGCTGCTCATGATGGGCGACGGCGGCTACATGGAGGACAAGGCCGTCGCGCTCAACCTCGGTGGCGACACCTGGGGGATGATGAACGAGGCCGGCTCGTGGCCGGGCCAGATCTGGTTGGCCCCGTGGTCCTTCTGGTACCAGCTGCCGGTCTTCAACGCCCCGGACGACGCCACCGGCCTCGCCCGCTCGGCGACCGACAACGCCGACGCGTGGATCACGGCCATCATGATCTGCGTCTTCGCGCTGTGGCTGTTCACGCCGTTCATCCCGGTGCTGCGCGACCTCCCGCGGTGGATCCCGCTGCACCGGCTCGTCTGGCGCACGTACTACAAGGAGCACGGCCGGGTGTGACGCCCCGGACGTGACGCGAGGGCTCGGTGGTGACCCCCAGGACCTGCCGAGCCCTCGCCCGTGCTCACGGGTTGCCGCGCGGACGGAGCCGCACGTTGGGCAGCTCGGGTGCCGGGAGCCACGACGGGTCGCCGACGTAGCCCGGCACCTCGCCGAAGCGCGACGACCGCGCCTGCCAGGCCGCGCGCTGCTCGGCGACGTCGTCGTGGCTGCGGCCCACGAAGTTCCACCACATCACGATCTCCTCGCCGAACGGCGTGCCGCCGAGGAGGAGGACGCGTACGCCGGAGGCGCCGCGCACCGTCGTGGCGTCGCGACCGGGCTCGAGGTAGGCGAGCTGCCCGTGCGCGACGAGG
>JAXLRF010000024.1:0-1877 GCA_046331225.1 Acidimicrobiales bacterium | reverse complement strand
ACCTCGAGCCCGGTCGCGACTCCACGACGGTGCGCGGCGCAACCGGCGTACGCGTCCTCCTCCTCGGCGGCACGCCGTTCGGCGAGGAGATCGTGATGTGGTGGAACTTCGTGGGCCGCAGCCACGACGACGTCGCCGAGCAGCGCGCGGCGTGGCAGGCGCGGTCGGCGCGCTTCGGCGACGTGCCGGGCTACGTCGGCGACCCGTCGTGGCTCCCGGCACCCGAGCTGCCGAACGTGCGGCTCCGCCCGCGCAGCAACCCCTGAGCACGGGCGAGGGCTCGGCAGGTCCTGGGGGTCACCACCGAGCCCTCGCGTCACGTCCGGGGCGTCACACCCGGCCGTGCTCCTTGTAGTACGTGCGCCACACGAGCCGGTGCAGCGGGATCCACCGCGGGAAGTCGCGCAGCACCGGGATGAACGGCGTGAACAGCCACAGCGCGAAGACGCAGACCATGATCGCCGTGATCCACGCGTCGGCGTTGTCGGTCGCCGAGCGGGCGAGGCCGGTGGCGTCGTCCGGGGCGTTGAAGACCGGCAGCTGGTACCAGAACGACCACGGGGCCAGCCAGATCTGGCCCGGCCACGAGCCGGCCTCGTTCATCATCCCCCAGGTGTCGCCACCGAGGTTGAGCGCGACGGCCTTGCCCTCCATGTAGCCGCCGTCGCCCATCATGAGCAGCTGCTTGGTCTGGTCGGTCTGGAAGAACTGCCCCTGACCGGTGAGCGCGTTGTCGTACGCGCCCGAGACCGCCATCGCCGTGGCGTCCTTGGCGAGGTCGGGCACCGGGCCGTAGTCGCCCTTCTCGACAGCGTCGAGGTGCAGGTCGCCGTTGTCGTCGGCCGTGGCCTGCACCGCGTCGTCGTACGCGGTCGCCCACTTCGCCTGCTGCTCGGCGCTCGCACCGTTCCACGCGTCGAGCGCGGCCTTCGCCGGGTTCGGGTCGGCCTGGCTCTCGAGCGGCAGGATCACGAAGTCCTGCGCGGTGTCGACCGGGTGGGCCACGCCCTGCCAGCTCTGCGTCGCGAGCGGGCCGATCGAGAGCCCGTCGGAGTTGGTGTTGTAGGGCGGGCCGTAGCCGGCCGTCTCGCTCGAGCCGGCGAGCTGGCTCACGACCGTGGCGTAGAACGAGTCGGGCGAGTCGCCGGCCCACTGCTTGAACGTGATGGCGGGGTCGTCGGGAGAGCTGAAGATCGCGGCGAAGGCCACGGTCAGGACCCCGACGACGACGAGGGCGATCGCGCCCTCCTTGAGGATGTCGTAGTGCCGCTTCTTGCCGTCCCACGTTCGCGCGTAGAACGCGTTGCGGGTCTTGCGGGCCTCGCTGCTCATGACGCCACCGCCTCGGTGGTCGCGTCCGCGGCGGCCGCGGAGCTCTCGACGGCGGGGTCGACCGCGTCGATCGGCGGCACGACGCCGTGCTTGCGCACCAGCAGGATGTGCAGCACGACGACGATCCCGACGCCCAGCGGCAGCGGCACGATGTGCCACAGCGACATCTGGCCCACGTTGGTCGTGTTCATGAAGCCGCCGAGACCGACGGAGTTCAGGACGTCCTTGGCCTCGAACGCGACCCACTGCGAGTTGAAGTTGGTCGTGATGGTGTAGCCGGTGAACGCGGTCGCGAGGGCGGTGATGAAGGCGAAGACGCCGGTCGCCCAGGTGAGGAAGCGCTTGCCGCGCCACGCCGCCATCCAGTACTTCGCGATCAGGTGCACGATCATGAAGAAGAAGAAGAACTGCACTCCCCAGAAGTGCAGGCTGTTGATGAAGCGGCCGAACGGCGTCGTGTGCCACCACTGGAGCCCGCCGAGCGTCAGGATCACGCCGGTCCCGATCACGATGACGAGCGCGACGATGGTCGCCATGCCGAAGAC
>JAXLRF010000023.1:0-2238 GCA_046331225.1 Acidimicrobiales bacterium | reverse complement strand
CGGCCGCGCGCCGATGCCGACCAGCTCGACGGCCCCTTCGACGCGGTGGTCTCCAGCTTCGCCATCCACCACGTCGTCGACGAGCGCAAGCGATCGCTGTTCGGCGAGGTGTTCGCCCGGCTGCGGCCCGGCGGCGTCTTCCTCGACCTCGAGCACGTCGCATCGCCGACCCCGTCGCTGCACCGGGCGTTCCTCGAGCGCATCGACGTCGACCCGACCAACGACGATCCCTCCAACAAGCTCGCTCCGGTGGAGGCCCAGCTGGGATGGCTGCGCGAGGCCGGCTTCGTCGAGGTCGACTGCCTGTGGAAGTGGCGCGAGCTCGCCCTGCTCGCCGCCATCCGACCCTGACCTTCCGACGCCGGTCGGTGCTCGGCCGACGGTCGCCCGCACGATCGGCTCGACGACGACGAGGACGACGGGGCCGGGCGGCGAGGACCACCCGGACGTCCACCAGGACCGGTAGGTTCAGCCGATCACCGCGAGCGAGATCTTCACCGGCCTGGGCCTCACCGTGCTGCTGGCCGTGGCGTGCCAGATCGCGGCGACGCGCCTGCGGCTGCCGGCCATCGTGCTCCTGCTGCCCGCGGGCTTCGTCGTCGGCAACTGGGTGCCCGCCCTCGACGGGAGCAAGACGCTGGGCGACGCCTTCTCCCCCATGGTCGGCCTGGCCGTGGCGGTGATCCTCTTCGACAGCGGGCTCGACCTCGAGATCCGCCAGCTCGAGGGCCACGACCAGCGGGTCGTGCGACGGCTGCTCGCCCTCGGCATCCCGATCACCTGGGCGATGGCCACGGTCCTGGCGGCCGAGCTGCTCGACCTCTCCACCGGGGCCGCCCTGATGCTCGGGGCGATCGTCATCGTGTCCGGTCCGACCGTCGTCGCCCCGCTGCTCGAGGCCGCCCGACCCGGCCGCCGGGTGACGCACATCCTGGGGTGGGAGGGCGCCACGATCGATCCCATCGGCGCCGTGATCGGGGCGCTGGTGTTCGCCGCGCTGGTCAACGGGGTGCACGTCGGCGGCGGCGAGGCACTGGTGGCCTTCGCCCGCAGCGCCGCGGTGGGCCTGGCCGGCGGCGCCGTCGGCACGGCGGCCATGTGGGTGGTGCTGCGGAAGCTGCGCCTGCAGGGCGAGCTGGCCACCGAGGCGATCATCGCCGTCGTGGTCGGCACCGCCGCGCTGTGCGACGCCGTCCGCGACGACACCGGTCTGATCGCCGCCATCGTCATCGGGGTGGCCGTGGCCAACCTGCCCGGGCTCGACCTGCCCGAGGACCGCCGGTTCTTCCGCACCGTCGTGCAGCTGGTCATCGGGGTGCTGTTCATCTCGATCTCGGCGAGCGTGTCGTTCGCGTCGGTGGCCGAGGTGGTGTGGCGCGCGCTCGCCCTCGCCGTGGCGCTGGTGCTGCTGGTGCGCCCGCTGGTGGCCGCCGTGGCGACGGTGCGGACGTCGCTCACCTGGCGCGAGCGCGCCTTCGTCGGGTGGATGCACCCGCGCGGCATCGTGGCCGCCTCCACCGCCGCCGGCTTCGGCGCCGCCCTCGTCGACGTCGGCATCGACGGGGCCGACCGGCTGGTGCCGATCACCTTCGTGGTGATCATCGCCACCGTCACCATCTACGGGCTGACCGCGGCCCCGATGGCCCGCCTGCTCGGGCTGACCGAGTCGGCCTCCGAGGAGGCTGCCGAACCGGATCGGCCCGACGAGCCGGAGGCGGCCCCACCCCTCAGGGACACCTGAGCACCGGAGCCGGGTCCGAGCGGCGGAGCTACCCCGTGAAGGCCGGGGTGACGGCGGTGGTCGTCGGTTGCGTGTAGGTGTTCCCGACCACGGTGGTCGTCGTGGTGGGCGCCGCGGTGGTCGTGGTGGTGGTCGTCGGCTCCTCGCCGATCGACGAGCGGTACGTGAACGTGTCGGCCGGTCCGATCGGGCTGGTTCCGCCGTGAGCGGTGACCCGCACGTCGACGGTGCCGGTGCCCGGCGGGCTGACGGCGGTGCAGGTGCTGGCGCTCGCACAGCCGACGGCGGTGGCCGGCGTCGAGCCGAAGCTGATGGCGGTGCCACCCGCGGCGGTGTCGAACCCTGACCCGGTGATGGTCACCACGGTTCCTCCCGCGAGCGGCCCGCCGGGCGGGCTCACGACCGTCACCGACGGCAGGATCAGGAACGCCAGCGACGCGGTCTCGCCGCCGTAGGTGCGCACGACGACCCCCACGTCGCCGACCTCGTCACCGGGC
>JAXLRF010000022.1:0-2953 GCA_046331225.1 Acidimicrobiales bacterium | reverse complement strand
TTCCACAACGTGATCCAGGGCCAGCACCCGTTCGACCACGTGTCGCTGCCGGCGCTGCCGATCCCCGACGAGCTCGGCGACGTCCGCGGCCTGCGCGTGGCGCTCGCGGTGACCATCGGCGACTTCCCGGTCGAGCCGGTCGTCGAGGCCAACACCCGCGCGTTCGCCGCCGCGCTCGCGGCCGCCGGCGCGGTGGTCGACGAGGTGACGATCGACATCACCATGCAGGGCCTGCTCGACGCCGCGCTCGTGCACTTCGGCTCGATCATGGGCCCGTCGATGGAGGAGCTCGCCGCCCCCGACGACCCGCGCTTCACCGACTACGCCCGCCACTTCATGACCACCGCCGCGGCCGGGCTCGCTCGCTCGAACGTGTACGCCGGGATCGTGGGCGAGGCGGCCGTGCAGCACGCCCTCGCCGAGGTCTTCGTCGACCACGACGTCCTCGTGGCGCCCACGATCGGCGGCTACGGCTTCCTCGCGGGCCAGGAGTACGCCGACGGCGTCGACGTCGCCGGCCAGCACCTCGACTTCTACCTGCTGGCGTGCCTGACGCCCGTCTTCAACGTGGCGAGCCGGCACCCCGTGCTCAACGTGCCGTCGGGCCTCGGGCCCAACGGCGTCCCCACCGGCGTGCAGGTCGTGGCGCGCCCCTACGACGACGTCACCGCCTTCCACGCCGGTGCCGCCGCCGAGCGCGAGCTCGGGATCTGGAACGACCCGTCCTGGCGGCCGTCGTTGTAACGCCCTGATGAACTTCGTCGCGCCGGGCAGACCCCGAAGGCGGCGGATGGCACGCTCCGATCGATCCCGACCGGACGGGATCCCTCAGGAAGGAACCAGCCAGATGCGAACCACGTCGCGACGCAGGTCGCTGCTGACGGTCGGCGCGCTCGCCGCTGCCGTCGCCCTCACCGCCGCCTGCACGGGCGCGCCGCCGCCGTCGGGCAACACCGGCAGCGCCACGGCGAAGACCTCGGACTTCACCGTCGACACCCCCGCCCCCAAGTCCGACGCGGGCGACGTCGTCTGGGCCACCTACCGCGAGACGCAGACCCTCGACCCGATCCAGGGCTTCGACTACCCCGAGCAGACCGCGACGTCGATCATGTGCGACTCGCTGCTGCGCCAGCAGAACGACATGAGCATCAAGGACGGCCTGGGCAAGCTCACGCAGCCGTCCGACACGGAGTTCGACTTCGAGATCAACGCGAACGCGAACTTCTGGGACGGCAGCCCGGTCACCGCCGAGGACGTCGTCTTCAGCCTCAAGCGCGCGGCCGACCCGAACGGCGGCGGCTTCTACTACGGCAGCTTCGACCGCGTGAAGTCGATCGAGGCCACCGGCCCCAAGACGGTGAAGATCACGCTCACCCAGCCCGACTACTGGCTGCTCGGCGAGCTCTCGTCGACCCCCGGCCAGATCGTGCAGAAGAAGTACGTCGAGTCCAAGGGCAAGGACTTCGGCACGGTCACCGGCGGCACGATGTGCTCCGGCCCGTTCAAGCTCGACACCTGGGAGACCGGCAAGGGCGTCAAGATGGTGCCGAACCCCAACTACTGGGACTCGTCGCTGCCCAAGCCGAAGCTGACCAGCATCACGCTCATCGGCGTCCCTGACGACGCGACGTTCGCCGCCGGCGTCAAGACCGGCGCCATCTCCGGCGGCTACCCGATCGCGAACACCACACTGGGCCAGCTCCAGACCGACTCCAGCGTGAACGTCTACCAGGGCGCGCCGTACCTCTCCGCCGCCATGGTCATCAGCGCGACCAAGGGTCCGCTGGCCGACCCGAAGGTCCGCCAGGCCGTCTCCCTGGCGCTCGACCGCAAGGGCATCATCAACACGGTGTTCAAGGGCGCGGCGAACATCCCGCACGCGCTGCAGGCGTCCGGCACGTGGGGCTCCGCGGTCGACACCTTCAAGGCCGGCTACGACGCGCTCCCCGCGATGGACCAGGACCTCTCGAAGGCCCAGGAGCTGGCCAAGTCCCTCAACATCGCCGGGCAGACCGTCACCATCGGCACCTCGTCGGGCATCCCGGCGCTGAACTCCGAGGCGCTCGCGTTCAAGGCCGCCTGCGAGGCGATCGGCCTCAAGGTCGAGCTGCAGAACGTCAGCCCGTCGAACTACATCAACTACTTCATCGACCCGAAGGCCTGGGGCTCGGTCGACGCGTTCGCCACGTCGAACTACGGCGACTACGCCGACCCCTCCGCGCTCTACAAGTCCATGGCGGTCAAGGGCGGCTCGCAGAACTTCAGCGGCTGGACCAACCCCGACGTCACGGCGGCCCTCGAGGCGGCCCGTGGCGAGAAGGACGACGTGAAGCGCGCCGAGGACGTCATCAAGGCGCAGAAGATCATCACCGACGAGCTCGTCTGGTTCCCGATGGTGGCGGCCAACAACGTCCTGATCATGAACAAGAAGGTCACCGGCGCGCCCGCGACCTTCGTGTACATGTTCGGTCCGTGGGCCGCGTACCTCGGCGGCGCGTGATCTAGCAGGACCAGGGAGGTACGGGACGTGCTGGCATTCATCGCCAAGCGGCTGGCCATGCTGGCCGCGACCCTGATCGTCGCGAGCTTCGTGATCTACGGCGCGCTCTACCTGGCGCCGGGAAGCCCGCTCGCGGCGCTCACGGGCGGCCGTTCCGTACCTCCCGAGGTCATGGCGCAGCTGGAGGCGCGCTACCACCTCAACGAGCCGTTCCTCACGCGCTGGTGGATCTGGTTCACCAACGCCCTGCACGGCGACCTCGGCGAGTCGATCCCGCTGCACCAGCAGATCAACACGCTCATCGCGCAGCGGGCCGGCATCACGATCCAGCTCGTGATGCTGACCGCGGCGATCATCATCATCGTCGGCGTCGGGCTCGGCATCGTCGGTGCTCTGGGCCGCAAGGGCGTCGACGGCAGCGTGCTGCTGGTCGCGACCGTGTCGGCGGCGCTG
>JAXLRF010000021.1:0-15613 GCA_046331225.1 Acidimicrobiales bacterium | reverse complement strand
TCGAGGCGTGCGGCGCCGACCTCGCCGCGGCCGAGGCCGCCGCGCAGGCGGCCGACCGCCTCGTCGACCACGGTGACCATCGGGGTGCCACCAGGGCGCGCCGCCGCGCCGACGAGCTGGTCGAGCGTTGCCAGGAGCCGCTCACGCCGGCGCTCGCGCCTCGGCTCGGCACGGTCGAGCCGCTGTCGGTCCGCGAGCGCGAGGTGGCCACGCTCGCGGTGAGCGGGCTCGGCAACCGCGAGATCGCCGAGCGTCTCTACGTGTCGAAGCGCACGATCGACAACCACCTGCAGCGCATCTACACCAAGTTGGGCGTCGAGGGCCGCGCCGGCCTCGCTGAGGCGTTGGCGCAGTCGCGCCCCGTCAGCGATCGACCGGCGACGTCCAGTCGATGAACACCTGGCCGGAGGCGTCGTCGTAGCGGACGTTCAGCACGCTGCCGATGGCGGTCCGTGCCAGCGCGAAGGACGGCACGACCTCGGTGCAGCGCACGCGGACGGGCTGCTGCCCTGCGGTGGCAACGTCCAGTTCGAACTCCATCACCGGCGCGAAGTTCACCGTCGAACCCGTCGACCACACCACCGCGATCGTCGCGGTGGTCCAGCGACCGTTGATCGCCGCGTGCATCGAACTCGTCGTGCCGGCCGCCATCGACGCCATCATCCGGTTGGCGTCGCGCATCCGCTGCAGTCCGTCCGAGGCCTGGGCACCGGCATCCCAGGTCTCGTTGATCGCTCGTGCCCGCTTGGTGACGTCGCGGAGGTCGCGGAAGAAGCCCACGTCAGCGACCCGTGTACATGCGGTTGTACTCCTGTGCCACGGCGCGGTTCGCGGTGATGCGCGCGTTCCAGCCCTCCATCGCCGCCGCCCACACATCGGCCGGCACGCCCTTGCTCATGGCGATGTCGAGGGCCTTCGACTGGTCGTAGCCGTAGGCCGCGAGCCCCTTGGTGATCTCGACGTACAGCGCGAGCGACACGCCGGCGATCGGCTCGAAGACGCCGTCCTGGCGGGCCGGCGGGGCGCCGATGGGTGCGCCGGGTGCCAGGCCGGCCATCGCCTGCCGCTGGGCGGCGTCGGCGGCCGCCATCTGCCCCAGCGCCGCCTGCTGCATCGCAGCGGCGTTGGCGCGCATCCGTTCCGCTTCGTCGATCATCGCCGGCGCCGCCGCCACGGTGGCCTGCAGATCCTTCATGCCCTTGCGCATGTCCTTGAACATCCCCATCGGTGTCCTCCACGTCCGCCGGGACCTCCCCGGATGCTCACACGGTGCGCCGGCACGCACCGCGAGCGGATGAGCACGCGATGCTCATTCGCTCTCGCCGCTCTCCGTGCATGCTCGAACGTCGACCGCGGTGAACGTGCCGCGGCACCGAGGAGCGGGAGAAGTAGAGACATGAAGCACCTGATGCGCGGCGTGGTGATCGCGGGCGTCCTGATCGGCGTCTCGGCGTGCGGTTCGGACGACGACTCGACGGCGTCGAAGGCGACGGCCGCCGAGACGGAGACGGATGCGACCGAGGCGAGCGGTGGCGGCGGGTCGGGCACCAACCCGGACGTGGAGGCCTACTGCTCGTCGGCCGAGGATCTGGCCGACGAGTTCCAGAAGTTGATGGCAGACCCGGCGAGCGGTGACGTCGCCGCGGTCACGGCGGCGGCGACCGAGCTCACGCAGAAGGCGGCGGCGCTGGTGTCGGCCCACGCGGAGGACACGGCGCGCATCAACGAGTGCACCGAGAAGCTCACCACGGCGATGGCCGGCGGCTGACGCGCGCTGCCCCCGACGCGCTCAACCGCGAGGTCGGCGTCGGGACCCGCCGGATCCGGTCGGCTCCGGGTTCGGTGGGTTCCGGCGCCCGCGTCGCTGGTCGGCCCGCAGGCCGACGAACGCGTTGCTCAACACGGTGTCGGCCAGCGTGTGCGGGTCGGCGTCGAAGCCCTTGGCGGTCAGTTGCCGGTCGATGATCAGGCTGCAGACGCCGTGCACGGCCGACCACAGCGTGAGCGCCAGATCGGCGACGGGTCGCCGATCGACGACGCCCGCCTCGATCGCTCGGCGTACGTGGTGCTCGAGCGCGGTGTAGGCAGCGGTCGAGGCGTCGCGGAACTCGTCGTCGTCCCACGCGGTGTCGGCCAGCCCGGCGTGGAAGATCAGCCGGTACAGCTGCGGCCGGTCGAGCGCGAACTCGACGTACGCGCGTCCGGCGGCGACGAGCGCGCGCTCGGGATCCTCCTCGTCGTCGGCCGCCAGCCGGGCGGCGAGCTCGCGGTAGCCGGACGCGGCGAGCGCCGTCAGGAAGGCCGTGACGTCGGCGAAGTGCCGACCGGGCGCGGCGTGGCTGACGCCGACCTCGCGTGCGACGGAGCGCAGGCTCAGGCCCGGGAGCCCGTCGCGTTCGAGCACGACCAGACCCTGGGCCACGAGCGCGGCCCGCAGATCGCCGTGGTGGTACGTGCCCATGTTCACTCCCGTCGATGTTGACAGCGACAACATCGGACGCGATGTTGTCACCGTCAACATCGTAGGCAGGAGACGACCCGTGGCCCGACACATCCGATCCATCCGACTCGTCCCGATCGTGGTTGCACTGACCGTGCTCGGGGCGGGGTGCGTTTCGAGCACGGCCGACCCGACGCCGGCGCCGAGCGCGCCGTCGACGCCCGACGTGTCGGCCGTCACCACGGCCGCGACGGCCACGGTCGTACCGGCGACGACCACGACCACGAGCACGACGACCACGACCACGACCACCACCACGACGACGCCCTCGGCCTCCGTCACCGGTCGACGCGTGGTGTTCACGATGTCCGACGGCGAGCTGACGTTCACGATCACGACCGACGAGTCCACCGCCACCGCCGAGGTCGTGCTGGCACCGAGCGACGGCTCGACGTCGCCGCGTTGGGTGTCGGTGGTGCCGTGGACGGACGAGGTGAACGCCTCGGGACACCGCCCGTTCGACGGACTGCCCGCCGAGCCGGTCACCGACGGCTCGCAGGCCGCTGCCCACCGGCAGTTGGTGGCCGACTACGTGCAGACCGCGCTGGTGGAGGGCCGCTGGGCGGACGTCGACCGGTTCTTTCGCGACGGCCAGTACGTGCTGCACGGTCCGCTTTTCGCAGACGGCCTCGAGTCGGTGCGCTCGTTCTTCATCGGCTTGCGCGATGCGGGTGCACCGTTCCTGATCACGGGCACGAGCGTGTGGCTGGCCGCCGGTGACTTCGTGCTCGCGATCAGCCGCCACGACGCAGCCGACGGAGCAACCGCGTACTGGGATCTGTGGCGGGTCGACGACGATGCGATCGCCGAGCACTGGGACGCCGTGGCGCCGATCCCCGCCGCGCAGGCCGATGCCTGGTTCGCCGGCGCAGGTGTCGGGTCGTGACGCTCAGTCGTGCGCGCGAGGGCGCGTGACGACCAGGAACAGGTGCACGGGTTCGGGGCCGCGCACGGTCCACCGGTGCGGGATCGAACCGGTGTGGATCAGCGTGTCGCCCGGCCCGAGGTCGCGTGCGGGTTCGCCCGCCTGGTCGAAGTCGACGCGCAGGTGGCCGCCGATCACGTGCAGCACCTTCTCGCCCTCGTGACGGAACCACACGTCGAGGTCGTCGTCGACCGACGCGACGTACTCGTACACCTCGAGCCCGCGGGTGTCGTCGGCGAACACGACGCGCCCCTCGGCCGAGTTGGGTCGCTCGCTCGACGGCACGCGTCGGCCCTCGTCGGCGCGCACCACCAGCACGTCACCGCCGTCACCGGTGGGCAGCAACGACGACGGCTCCACACCGAGCGCCTCGGCCACCTTGTACAGCGTCGCGATCGACGGCATCGCCATGCCGCGCTCCACCTCGCTGAGGAACGGCTGGCTCACCCCGCAACGACCGGCGAGCGTGCGCATCGAGATCTCGGCACGCTGGCGCGCGTCGCGGATGGCGCGGCCGACACCGAGCGCGAGCGGGTCGGTGCCCACCTGGGTGGCGCCGTGGTCGCTCATGCTGCGCCGAGCACGGCATCGAGGTCGCGCTCGAACTCGGCGCGCAGCGCGGCGCGCTCGACGGGGTCGACCCACGCCGCGTCGACGCCGGCGAGGCACACCTCGCGCATCCGCCGATCGCCCCAGCCGAAGGTGTCGCGCAGCGCGCACAGCTCGTCGGCGACGTCGACGCCGAACATCTCGGCGTTGTCGGAGTTGACCGTGACGAGCACGCCCGCATCGACGAAGCGGTCGATCGGATGCGCCGCCATCGACGGCACCACACCGATCGCGACGTTCGAGGTGGGGCACACGGTGAGGGGGATGCGGCGCTCGGCCACCTCGGCCACCAGCTCGGGGTCGTCGATCATCGTCGCCCCGTGGTCGATGCGGTCGAGCCCGAGCACGCGCACGCCGGTGGCGACGTCGCTCGCAGGGCCCTCCTCGCCGAGGTGCATGGTGGTGCGGAAGCCGAGCCGGCGGGCGTGGTCGAACGCCGGACCGAACGCCGCGAGGTCGATGCCGATCTCGCCGGCGTCGCCGCCGATGCCGATCAGCAGGTCGCGGTCGCACGTGGCAGCCAGGTCGATGAGTTCGACGGCGGCGCCGGGACCGGCCGGCTTGTGCACGTCGAGGATCATGCGGCACACGATGCCATGTTCGACTTCGGCGTCGCGAACGCCCGCGGCGATGCCCTGCCAGATCCGGTCGAAGGGCACGCCGTGGCGCATCAGGAACGTGGGCGAGAAGAACATCTCGCGGCGGCGCACGCCGGCGGCCGCGGCGATCGCGAGCGCTTCGAAGGTGACGCGGTGCAGGTCGTCGGCGGTGCGCAGGCTGCGGCACACGAGGTCGAACACACGGAGGAAGTCGGTGAGGTCGCGGTAGCGGTACAGCTCGGCCGGGTCGTCGACACCGAGGTCGACGCCGTTGCGGCGGGCGAGCTCGGCGATGGTGGCGGGCTTCACCGCCCCTTCGACGTGCACGTGCAGCTCGACCTTGGGCAGCGCCCGCACCTGGGCGTCGGTGGGCCGGTTCACTCGTGGCCGAACAGCACGCTCGACACCTGGTCGACGATCGCGTGGAACTCGGGGCTGCGTTGCATCTCGATCGTGCGCGGCCGCGGGAGGTCGACGTCGATGGTGGCCACCACCGTCGACGGGCGGGGCGACATCACCACCACCCGGTCGGCGAGCAGCACGGCCTCGTCGATCGAGTGGGTCACGAGCAGGGTGGTGGTGGCGCGCTCCATCCAGATGCGCTGCAGTTCCATGTTCATGCGCACGCGGGTCATCGCGTCGAGCGCACCGAACGGCTCGTCCAGCAACAGCACCTTCGGGTCGGTGACGAGCGCTCGGGCGATCGCCACGCGTTGACGCATGCCGCCCGACAGCTGCGACGGTCGTGCCTTGGCGAAGCCGTCGAGACCGACCAGGCGGATCAGCTCGTCCACCGCGCCGGGCCGTTCCGCGATCCGGGTGGCCTGCAACGCGAGGCGGATGTTGTCGCGCACGGTGCGCCAGGCCAGCAGCGCGGGGTCCTGGAACGCGATGCCGAGGTGGTGGTTGGTGCGCGCCGCCGACGGGTGCTCGCCGTTGACCAGCACCGTGCCGCTGGTGGGCGTGTCGAGGTCGGCCAGGATGCGCAGCACGGTCGACTTGCCGCAGCCCGACGGCCCGACGAGTGCCACCAGGCTGCCCGCCGGCGCGGCGAGGTCGACGCGCTCGATCGCGGTGAACCGTTCGCGACCGATGACGAACTCCTTGCGGAGCGCGTCGACCCGGAAGCCGTCGGCCGGGGCCGGGCTCGCTGCCGCTGGGGCCGCCGGTTCGGTGGTGAGGGCGTCAGACACGGGCGCGTCCTGTCTCGTGGTCGGGGAACACCTCGGCGTAGGTGTCGCCGGTGACGAAGGGGAAGCGTTCGGCGACGTCGTCGGGCAGCGACACGCCGAGCCCGGGCGCGTCGGGTGCGGTGATGCAACCGTCGACGATGCCCGACAGGGCGAGGTCGGAGAAGCCGTCGACGAGGGGTTGGTAGGGGTCGATGTCGAACTCCATCCACGGCACGTCGGCGGCCACCGCCCAGTGCAGGTTGGCGGCGAGCCCGATCGCCGTCGGCCCGCCGACGTGCGGGTACACGGCGATGCCGCGGTGCGCGGCGAGCGCGGCGATCTCCATGCACGCCGTGATGCCGCCGCAGATCGACGCGTCGGGTTGGAACACGTGGGCGGCGCCGGCGCGGGCGAGCTGGTCGTACTGGTGGGTCGAGTAGACGCGCTCCCCGACGGCGATCGGCACCGGGCTGCGCTGGGCCAACCAGGTCAGCTCGTCGGTGCGCATCTGCGGCACGGGCTCCTCGAAGAACGCGACGCCCAGCGGGGCGAGCCGCTCGGCGACGGCCAGCGCGGTGCGAGCGTCGTGGAACCAGTAGCTGTCCACACCGATCGTTGCATCTGCACCGACATGGTCACGCACGGCCGCGACGGTGTCGACGTCGGCAGCGACGCTGCGGCCGAGTCGCACCTTGAACCCGCGGAAGCCGTGCGCGAGCGCCTGGTCGAAGTAGTGCGCGTGGTACGACGCGGTCTCCTCGAACATGGTGGTGCCGGTGCCGTACAGGCGCAGCGAGCGGTTGGCCGAGCCGAGCAGCCGGTGGATGGGCAGCTCGACGGCCTGACCGAGCAGGTCCCAGCACGCGATCTCGATCGCGCCGATCACCTGGCTGGTCAGGCCCTCCCAGCCGAGGTAGCCGTCGAGCAGCACGTGCAGTTGCGCCACGCGACCGCGCACGTCGGTCGGGTCGGTGCCGAGCAGCGAGGCGGCGCACACGTCGCGCACGGCGGCGACGAACACCGTCGGGTAGCTGTGCCCCCAGTTGGTGCTCGCCTCGCCCCAGCCGACCAGACCGGTGTCGGTCTCGATCCGCACGACGGCGAAGTTGCGTGCCATCGGCGGATCGGTCTTGCGATACCCGAGCGGGATCGCGTCGATCGCCGTGATCCTCATCGGCGGCTCAGAGCTTCTGCGCGTCGGCGATCACCGTGGCGTCGAGCAGTTCGGCCACGGGCGGCAGGTCGGTCTCGCCCGCGGCCTCGTAGCTCGTGTACACCTCGTTCTCGAGGTAGGCCGGGTCGATCGACAGGTAGCCGTTGGCGTCGGTGAAGTCGCTGTCGAGCAGCGCGATGTAGGCGGGGTTGCCGGCCTTCGAGTACTCGACGTCGATCTCGACGTCCTTGCCGTACACGTCGGTGAGCAGCGGGATGACCGCCTCGGGGTCGGCGACGTTGGCCTTGATGCCCGCGATCAGCCCGGCGAAGTAGGCGACGAGCAGGTCGCGGTTGGCCTCGACGTACTTCTTCGACGCGAACAGCACGTCGCCGAAGGCCTTGAGCCCGAAGTCGGAGAAGGGCGCCGACTTGGCCTCGATGCCGCGCAACGCGAGCTGGATCGGCTGGTTGGTGACGTAGCAGGTGATCGCGTCGGCATCGCCGTCGACGAGCGGCTGCGGGTCGAAGCTCATCGGGACGGTCTCGTAGTCGGGCTCGAGGCCGTTCACCTTGAACAGCGCGTCGACGCGGATCTCGTCACCGGTGGTGAGGCCGAGCTTCAGGCCGAGCAGGCTCTTGGCGTCGGTGATCGGCGTGTCGGCGAGCCAGCAGAACCCGCTGGGCGAACGCTGGTACATGGCGCCGAGGATCACGAAGTCGGCGCCGGCCGCGTTGGCCTGGATGAGCTGCAGCTCGTCGCTGGCCACGCCCACGTCGGCGTCACCGGCGGCGACCACCTGGGCGACGGCGGGAGTGTTGGGGCCGCCGTGGGTGAACTCGACGTCGACGCCCTTGGCCTTGAACAGGCCCTGGCTGTCGGCGAGGTACCAGGCCGACCACTCCACGTCGACGGTCCAGTTGAACGCGGTGCGCACGGTGCCGAGCGACGCGGGCGCGCCACCGGTGGTGGGCGCGGCGGTGTCGGCCGAGGTGCCCGCGGTCGCGGCGGTGGTGGCGGTCGAGGTGTCCTCGTCGTCGTCACCGCAGGCGGCGAGCACGGCGCTGCCGAAGGCGGCGGCACCGCCGAGCAGCGCGGCGTTCACCAGGAAGGTGCGCCGGCTCTGCGGCACGGACGGGTCGAGGGCGGCGTGCGGGTCGGCGGGAACGGCGGGGTGACGGCGGGACTGCATGGGTGGCTCGCTTTCTGTGGGTCTGCTGGCTGATGGGGTGCAGGGCAGTTCGAGGACGGGTCAGGGGCGGGACGAGCGCGGAGCGGTCACACCCATCGGCGGTGGGCGGCTCGTTCGGCGATGCCGGCGAGGGCGAACACGGTGACGGAGACGACGACGATGACGATCGCGACGCCGAACGCTCGGGGCAGGTCGAGCTGCCGGTAGGCGAGGGTGAACTCGACGCCCAGGCCGTCGCGGCCGATCAGGCTCTCGCCCACCACGGCGGCGATCACCGCGGTGCCGGCGGCGAGGCGGAGCCCGCTCGCGAGGTGGGGCACGGCGGCGGGAAGTTCGAGCAGGCGGAAGCGACGACCGGCGCCGGCACCGAGCGCGTGGATCGCGTCGCCCGCGGCGCCGGGTGCGGCGGCGAGGCCCGAGCGGGCGGCGACGAACACGGGGAAGAACACCATCGTCGCCGACAGGATCCGTACGGTGCCGGGCTCGTAGCCGAACACCCGGGCGAGCAGCGGCAGCAGCGCCACCAACGGTGTGGCCGCAACCACGACGATGATCGGCACCACGAGCCCTGAGAGGAACCGGGATCGAGACGCCGCGATCGCCGCGACGAGCGCAACGGTGGCACCGATCGCCAGTGCGACGAGCGCGGTGACGAGCGTGGCGAACGCGGCCGACACGTAGTCGCCGGGTGTGGCCACCAGGTCGTCCCACACGGCCGACGGGCGTGGCACCACGAGCGGCGAGATGTCGGCCCACTCGATCCAGGTGAACCAGATCAGCACCAGCCCGGCGCCGATCGCCAGGCTGGTGACGAGCTCGACGAGCAGGGTGCGCGCGGCGGGACGCGTCGCGGTGGACCGTTCGGCGGTCTGGGTGATCGACGCGCCGTAGCGACGCACCATCACTGCTCGCAGGGTGGCGAGCAGTGCGTAGGCCACCAGACCGGCGGCGGCGCTGAGCAACGAGGCGGCCCACAGACGTTCGGCGCGGCCGCTCTGCATCGCCGAGATCAGCAGCACGCCGAGCCCGCGTGGCGCGCCGTACCACTCGCCGAAGATCGCGCCGGCCACCGCGGCGGGCGCGGCGAGCTTCAGCCCGTCCACCACCGACGGCCAGCAGCCGGGGATCTGCAGCATCACCAGGCGCCGATGGCGCGAGGTGCCGAGCGCGGTGAGCACGTCGTGCGACGCGAGCGGTGCGGCGCCGAGCCCGTTGCTGGTGGCGACGAACACGTAGAAGAACACGGCGAGCGCGGCCACGGCTGCGGGCCCGCGGTCACGCCCGAGCACCACCAGCAGGCACGGTGCGACGGCCACCCACGGGGCGGCGTTGGCGACGGCGGCGAGTCGCGAGATGGCCCGGCGCAGCACCGGCACGCCGGCGGCGAGCAGTGCGGCCGAGAAGGCGATCAGCGAGCCGACGACCAGACCGCGTGTGGCGGCGCCGAGGGTGGCGAACGTGGCGCGGCGGTACAGCTCGGCGGTGTCGCCGGTGATCGGTTCGAGCGCCTGCGCGGGCGTGACGATCATGCCGTCGGCCCATCCGGCACGGCCGCCGATCTGCCACAGCACGAGCGTGCAGACCGCGCCGGCCGCCGGTGCCAACACGCGGGCGGCGGGCAACGACACACGGCGGGGCGGCGCGAGCGTCGCAGCCGTCGCCGTCGCCGTCGTCACGGTCGTCATCGGGCACCTGCGGCGACGACGAAGTCGGCGAGCACGCGCCGCATCTCCAGCGTGATCTTGTCGGCACGGGTGTGCACCTCGGCCGACAGGTCGAGCGGCACGGCCTTCGACACCATCTGTTCGAGCAGCACCTTGTCCTCGGTGGCGACCGCGAGTTGGAACGCGACGGTGTCCTCCACCGTGGTGCGGCCGTCGGCGATGTCGTTGCGGAGGTCGAAGGCGTAGAGCTTGGTGGTGACGGCGTCGACGGGCTGGTGGAAGAACAGGATGGTGAGCACCACGTTCTCGGCCGGGTACTCGATGCGCAGCCGGATCGAGAACGGCGCGGCGTACCACCAGATCGAGCGACGGGGTGCCACCTCGAACTCGGCGGCACCGAACGAGTCCTGCAGCAGCTTCGTCGAGTGCACGTAGTCGCACGTGAAGCCGAGCCCGTCGCGCACCACGTCGTAGTGCGGCACCTCGAGGTCGTCGGGATCGCCGAAGGTGTCGGTGTGCACGAACGGGAAGTGGGTGAGGTCGAGGAAGTTGTCGACCATCTGCGCCGCGCCGGCGTGCCACACCAGATCGGGCAGCGGCGCGACGACGAAGTCGGGGTCGTCCCACTCGGGCACGTCGAGCATCGGGACGATCGGCGGTTCGGGGCTGAGCCACACCAGGCCGTAGCGCTCGACCACCGAGGCGGCGGCGCGGGTGTGCGCCTTGGGCGGCACGGTGGCGCCGACGCCCAGCGCGGGGATGAGCGTGCAGCGGCCGTCGGCGTCGAAGCGGTAGCCGTGGTACGCGCACTGCACCGTGCCCTCCACCACGCAGCCGAGGTGCAGCGGCGAGCCGCGGTGCGGGCACCGGTCGGCCAGCGCGGTGAGACGGCCGTCGATGCGGGCCACCACCCAGTCCTCGCCGAGCAGGGTCACCTTCGTGACGCCACCGTCGGGCACGTCGGTCGAGCGGCACACCGGGTGGTGCGCGGCGGCCAGGGCGGGTGTGAGGTTGTCGAGGGTGCTCGGCGCGATCTCCACTGGTGATCACCTTGGACGATCAGTGACGACGACACGGTTTCGCAGATGTGAACGTCGCGTTGCCAACGGATGCGCCCTCGTGACAGCACCCGACGGCGGTGGTATCCAGTCGGGTGCCGCCGTTCGCCCGAGCGTGCGGTGTTCGTCGTCGCGAGGAGACCACATGTCGCCGTCCGAGATCATCCGCACGTTTCACATGGACTTGTGGGGTGCCGGCGATCTGACGGCGATCGACCGGTTCGTCTCGCCGGATGCCAAGACGGTGATGACGGGCTTCGAGGGCAACACGGTCGAGGTGTTGCGCGAGGACGTCGAGCGCTACGTCGGTGCGTTCACCGACGTGCGGACGTCGATCGACCGTCTGATCGCCGAGGGTGATCAGGTGGTGCTGTGGTGGCACACCACCGGCACGCACACCGGCCCGTACGGCGACATCGCGCCCGAGCCGACCGGCAAGGAGATCACGATGGAGGGCGTCGACCTGTTCACCGTGACCGACGGCCTGATCACCGAGGTGACGAGCTTCTGGGACGCGGCCGCTGTGTACCGCCAGTTCGGCCTGCTGGCCGACGGCCTGTAGCCGTCACCAGGCGAGCTCGACCACCCCGTACGTGACGCACAGCCCGACCGCGTTGAGGGCCAGCAACGACAGCACGATCACGCCGACCGTGAGCCGGGTGCGACCGCGACGTGACGGGCCCATCGGCACCGGCATGTACCAGTCGGGCAGCAGCGCCCCCTGGTCGGCGCGGCCGAACGGCACCGCGTCGTCGGCGATCGGCGCATCCGGGTCGGCCGCCAGTGCGAGCTCGGCGAGCTCGGCGTCGGTCACCTCGACGACCGCGTCGTCGTCGGCCCCGCCTGCGTCGTCGTCGAGTTCGTCCACGCGCATGTCGCCACCGTAGGTCGCGATCCGACACCCGTCGACGCGGCGAGGGAGTGCTGTCGTCGTCACGGCCTGCCGAGCGTGGGACGGTCGCCTCGCAGACCGACGACCCCGGCCGCGACGCACCAGAGGCCGGCTGCGATGCCCGCCCACACGGTGATCCACTGCACGGTGGTGGCACCCTCGGAGAACGGATTCAGATAGCCCGAGTCGATCGGCAGCACGTGGTAGATCAGCGCGGCTGCGACCACGCTGCCGCCGGCGACCGCGGTGAGCAGATGTGCGTGTGGTCGGCCGCGGCGTGCCCAGACGAGCAACCCGATGGTCATCAGGACCGACAGCGCGTGTGCCGGTGGCCCGAAGCCGTCGTGCTGGGCGGTGGGTTCGCCGTCGTTGGCGAGCGTGGCCGCGATGTGGGCGAGCTCTGTCGTCAGCAGAGCGACGAGCGGCAGGGTGCGCCGACGCCCGGCGTCGAAGGCGCGGTCGGTGGAGGCGCTCATCGGGCCACCGCCGAAGCGGGGGTCGTCGTGCGGGACGTCGCCGGGTCGGGTGTTGTGTGCGGCGGTGCGTGCGGCGTCGTGACGGACGTCGTGCGGGGCTTCGTGGCGGACGGCGTGTGGGGCGTCGTGTCGGACGTCGTCGTGTCGGCAACCGTGTCGGGAACCGGGGCGGGTGTCGCGGGCGGCATGTCAGCCGGGCGTCGGCCGGTGAGGTCGAGCAGGCGGGCGAGGTCGTCGGCGTCGGCCGGCAGGTCGGGCGACGGGCCGGCGCCGAACACGCCGAGGTCGGCGGCGAACGGCGCGAGCGGTGCGGCCAGCTGCCAGGCGCGTCGCACGAGCACCTCGTCGACGGGTGCGTGGTCGCCGCAGGCCTGGCGCAGGTCCCAGTCGTGCACGACGTACTCGATCAGCCGCTGACCCAGCAGGTCGGCGGCGGTCATCGGCATCACAGGATGGTCCACCACGGCCGCGGGGTCGGCGGCGTCGAAGGCAGCGGCCTCGAGCGCCAGGGCGACGCGGAGGCGCTCGGCCGTGAGCGGACGGCGTGTCCAGGTGGCGCGGACGTCGCGTGCCTCGGCCGCCGCTCCACCGCCGATCAACGCCGCGGCCATCACGGCGCCGCCGCCGACGTGGTCGATCAGGTCGGCGACCGTCCAGGGCGGGCAGCCGGTGGGCCGTGTCGTGTCGCCGTCGGCGAGCGACGTCACCGAGGTGGCGAAGCGCGTGTGTGCGAGGTCGAGCAGGGTGCGGTCGTCGGGATGGTCGGAGGGGTGGTCGTCGATCATGCAGGCGACGGTACGAGTTAGAGTTCACTCGAAGTCAAGGAGGAAGTTGCGATGGGTCGACCGGGCGATCAGGTGGCCGATGCCCCGCTGCTCACGATCGGGGAGTTGTCGGCGATGACCGGTACGGCGGCGACGGCGTTGCGCTTCTACGAGCAGCGGGGGCTGCTGATGCCGGTGGCGCGGGTGAGCGGGCAGCGCCGCTACGACCAGTCGAGCGTCGCCCGGCTGATGGTGATCATGTTCTGCAGCTTCGCCGGCCTGACCCTCGACGAGATCGCCGTGGTGGTGAACGACGAGTCGCCGGCGCGCGGCGCCACCCGCGACATCGCCGCTCGCCAGATGGCGCAGATCGACGAGCAGATCACGAGGCTCAAGCTCGCCCGCTCGATGATGGAGGCGGTCACCGCGTGTACGTGTGCGCGGCCCGAGTCGTGCGAGTGCGGTGCGATGGCGCCGGTGATCCGACGCCTTCGCCGACACCTCGGCCGCCCCGAATCAAGCTGACCGGATCCGATCCCGGCGGAGACGAGATGGTGCGACGCGTCGCGTCAGTTGAGATCGTTGGCGGTGCCGTCGGGTGGGATCCACGGCAGGTGCCACACCTGCCAGACATGTTCCATCCCGGGGTCTGGAGGTTGTCGCACGCCCCAGGCGACGCGTGCCCACACCCCGTGCTCGCGTGTGACGGGTCGCTCGGGGTAGGGCGGTGCGTCGTGGTCGTGCAGGTGCTCGTGCATGTTGTGCGGATCGCACTCGATGCGCCCGTTGAACTGGCTGGTGGGCCCGCCACGTGAGGCCGGCACGATGTGGTCGACCTGGCACTGCTCGGCCGGCACGTCGCACTGGGACGGGTGCTGACATCGGCGGTCGCGCACCTGGATCGCGCGTCGGAGCGCGCCCCGGAAGGTGCGTTGCGACGACACGCTGATCACGGTGGACGGTCCGTCGAACAGGATCGTCTCGAGCATCGAGGTCGACAGGTACGGCAGCAGTTGCCGAGGCGAGACGACGATGCCGTTGCCGAGCTCGCACAGGTGGCGGTACGTCTCGTCGCCGACGACGACGGTGAACAGCGGCCGCGGCCGTCGCCCGTTCTCGGGCGCGGTGGCCGAGCGTCGGGCCATCTCGACGAGCGCGGCCGCACGTCGCTCGGCTGCGGTGCGGGTGATGCCCTTGGCCTGGTCGTCCTTGCGGATCAGTTCGGCCAGGCGGTCGAGCTCGTTGAGCAGGATGGTGCCGTCGATCGCGCCGAACATGCCGCGCAGGTCGAGCACGTCGTCGATCGTGCGGTTCGCGTACAGCCGCGAGGCCGGATCGGTGGCGGTGAACTCGTCGTCGGGATCGGTGGCCGGCTCGTCGGGCTGCGGCTGCCCATCGGTCGACGCGTCGGGGCGGTCGCCCGGTGTCGGAGCCGGCGGCGGAGGCGGGGGCGGAGCAGGTGTCGAGGCGGCGCGCTCGGCGGCCAGGGCCTGATCGGCGCGCTCGGCCCAGTAGCGGATCAGCTTGTAGGCGTCGAAGTAGGGAATGGTGAGGCACTGCTCGATCAGCGTCGCCTCGTCGCGCTCGAAGAGCTGACGACGCTCGTCGGTGTTGGCCGACGCGAACAGGTCGAAGTGGTCGAGTGACAGTCGGCCGTCGAGCACGGCCTGTGTGGTGAGCGGCAGGTCGTCGATGCGGCGAGAACGACGGACGTCGATCCGCCGATCGCCGACCGATGACCTCAGCTCGCGAGCGAGCCGGTGCGCCGACGACTTCGAGCCGTCGCGTTCGAAGATGCCGCGCTGCTCCCATTCGCGGATGTGCTGTGCGAACACGACCGAGAGACGGGCGAGCTCGCGGCCGATGCCGACCACGTCGTCATGGAGCGAGGCGTCGTCGATCAGCCCGAGATCCACGTCGGCCATCGCGCCGACCACCTCGTGAAGACCCGCCAGTCGCATGCCCCGATCATGCAACGTGGGTGTGACACGACCGCCTGCCCCACCCGGTGCAACCCTCGACTCCGCCACAGCGCCATGATGCGACGTGGGTGCCACAGCGATGAGCTGTCGAGCCGAGACAACTCACCAGACGGTGTTCACCCGAGCCGATGAGCTCGCCCACGTGCGGATGCGATCGTCCTTGGTGACGAGCGCAACCCGCGAGTCGATCACCGTGGCGACGATCAGCCGGTCGGCCGGGTCGCCGTGGAACTCGTGCAATTGGGCTGCGGCCACGGCGATCGGCGCATCGACAGGACGCACGCTGACGCCCGGCGTGACGGCGAGATCGTTCGCCCACACGCCGATGGGGCGATCGAGCTCGATGCGGCCTTTCTCGCTCAACATCGCGACTTCCCACAGTGAGATCGCCGACACGTCGATCCGCGTGGCTCGATCGATCGAGCGCTTGGCCACCTTCGACAGGCGCTTGTCGCCGGCGATCCACCAGAGCAATGCATGGGTGTCGAGCATCACCGCCGGACCGGCGGTCATCGGTCGGCCGTCCAGCTCTCGTCGGTGGAGAACAGCAGCGCATCGTCGTCGGTCAGGATGCGGACCGAACCGTGGATCGACAGGGGTTCGTCGATCGGAACGAGGCGCGCGACC
>JAXLRF010000020.1:0-37892 GCA_046331225.1 Acidimicrobiales bacterium | reverse complement strand
CTGCCCGCGCCGTCGGCGGCCAGCAGGTAGGCGCTGCGCACCACCGTCTCGCGGCCGGTCACCACGTCGCGGATCACCGACGTGACGCCGTCGTCGTCGTGTTCGCTCGACATCCACTCGGTGCCGTAGCGCAACGTCACGCCCGGTGTGTCGGTGAGGTCGGACGCCATCAGCGGCTCGAGGCGGTGCTGACTGATGTTGCGCAGCGGCGTGGGCGTGTGTGCGAGGCACTCGTCGCCCTGCCGCTCGAACGGCAGCCGGCCGATCAACTCGCCGTTCAGCCGGGTCACGAAGTTGACGTGTCCCGAGTCGACCGGTTGCTTGGCCAACGATCCGATCGCCGCCATGTCGAAGCCCGCCTGGCGGAAGATCTCGAGCGTGCGCGCGTTGACGACGTGCGCCGACGGGTTGGGCTGCGGGCCGTCGCGACGCTCGACCACGAGACATGCTCGCCCCGCACGGGCGAGCAACCGTGCGAGTGTCATGCCCGTCGGCCCGGCCCCCACCACCAGGAACGGCACGTCGAGATGCACGGCGCCGTCGCGCTGGTCGACTCCGGTCATCAGAACACCCCTCCGTAGCTACCCCCGTCGAGTTGGAGGTTCTGCCCGCTGATGAACCCCGCCTGCGCACTGCACAGGAAGGCGCACGCGTCGCCGAACTCGTCCGGCCGTCCGAGGCGCTGCGCGGCGATGGTCTTGGCCATGTGCGCATAGGCCTCGTCGACGGTGATGTTCGCCATCGAGGCGTGCAGCTCGGCCATCTGCCGCTGGCGCGCCGTGTCGATGCGCTCGGGCAGCAGGTTGTTGATCGTGACGTTGGCCTTGGCCACGTCCTTCGAGAGCGCCTTGGCCACCGAGGTGAGGCCCGTCCGCGCGCCGGTCGACAGACCCATCGGCGACATCGGCGTCTTCACCATCGCCGAGGTGATGTTGACGATCCGACCGAACCGTCGGCCGACCATGCCGTCGAGCACCGCGCGGATCATGGCGAGCGGGGCGAGCATGTTGGCATCGAGCGCCGCGATCCACGCGTCGCGATCCCAGTCGGCGAACCGGCCCGGCGGCGGACCTCCGTTGTTGTTCACCAGGATGTCGGGCTCGGGGCACGTGGCGAGCAAGAGGTCGCGAGTGCTCGCGTCGCCGATGTCGCCGATCACCGAGGTGACGTGCACCCCATGGCGCGTCGACAGGTCGGCCTCGGCGGCGGACAGCGCATCGGCGTCGCGACCGTTGATCGTGACGTGCACGCCCTCACGCGCGAGTGCGTCGGCACACGCGAAACCGAGCCCGCGGCTCGACGCGCACACGATCGCGTGGCGCCCGGCGATCCCGAGATCCATGGTGGGGCCCGCTCAGCTGAGCGACCGACCGAGACGATCGGCCATCGCCTCGCGCCAGTCGTCGAACGGCTGGAACTCGGGGAGCGACTCGATCTTGCCGCGCGTCGTGGCCTCGATCTCGACATCGCTCGCCTCGAGGTCGAGCCGGTCGGCGTAGGGCTGCGCGACGTGGAACGGCGAGTCGACGAAGCACTCGAGGCCGTTGCCCTCGGGGTCGGTGAAGTAGAGCGACCACGCGTTGCCGTGCGAGATCGGGATCACGGTCGCGACGTCGGCGGCGGCCAGACGCCGGCCGATCTCGCGCAGGTCGTCGAGCGTGTCGGTGCGGAACGCGAAGTGATCGGCCAGCACGAACGCTCGCTCCGCCGGCTCGGGTGTGTGCACGAGCACGATCTGGTGGTGCGCCGTGGGGTCCTGGGTGAGGAACACCATCTCGCCCATCCCCGGCACGGGCTCGCCCCGGTTGCTGACGTGGAAGCCGAGCACGTCGGTGTAGAAGGCGACCATGCGGTCGACGTCGCGGACGGCCAACGTGGCGTGGCCGAGGCTGAGGCGGGGACGGGGGACCGACATGGCTGACAGACTGTCCAATATTGGACATGTTGTCAAGCACGACTAGGATGCCCGTGTGCCCACGGCGACCCCCGTCCCGACGCTCACCCGCGGCCACAAGAAGAAGGCGCGCACCCGACAGCTGCTGCTCGACACCGCACTCGTGGTGCTGGCCGAACGGGGCGAGGGGTTCAGTGTCGCCGACCTGATCACCCGCGCCGGCGTCTCGCACGGCACCTTCTACAACTACTTCACCGACCGTGAGCAGCTCGTCCAGGCGCTCGTCCCCCACATCGTCGAGGGCTTCGCCGCCCGCTCGGCTGTCGAGGTCGACGATCCCGACCCGGCCGCCCGCTTCGCGATCATCACCGCGCGAGCGCTCGCCAGCGCGTTGCACGCGCCCGACACCGTGCGGGTCGCGCTGCGGCTCGAGCCGGTCCAACGAGCGTTGCTCGTCGACGGGCCACTCGCGTATCTGCGTCAGGACCTGCACGACGGGCACACGGTCGGTCGTTTCACCGGCGACCTCGACGACGGCACGCTCGACGTCGTGCTCGGCGCACTGTTGCTCGCCGGTCGCCGCATCGTCGACGGCGAGCGCGACCCGGCGTATCGCCGCACGGTCATCCGCCGGTTGCTGTGCGCACTCGGCCTCGACCTCGCCGACGCCACCGCGCTCGCCGCCCGCGCGGTCGGCTGAGCGTTCACGGAGGTTCGGGCCCGTCGGGCCGAAGGTCCCTGGCGACGTCACCGGAGGATCGACGAGTCTTCTACTGTGCGACTGGAGATCACCCGCCGAGCCGAACTCGCGATCCGTGCGCTGGCCCTGCTCGGCCGCTCGCCCGACCGGGTGAAGGCCACGGAGCTCGCCGACGAGCTCGGCACCACCGTCAAGTTCGTGCCCCAGGTGTTGCTGCCGCTCGTGCGCGCCGGCTGGGTGCAGAGCGACCCGGGCCCGACCGGCGGCTATCGCTCCCGGGTCGACGCGTCCGACGTGAGCGTGCTCCAGGTGATCGAAGCGGTCGACGGCGCCACCGATGCCGGTCGCTGCGTGGTCGCCGACCGCCCGTGCCGAGCCTCGCACCCGTGCGTGCTGCACACCGCGTGGGGTCAGGCCCGCGCCGAGTTGCTCCGCGTGCTCGGCGACACTCCCGTGGCCTCCAGCGGGGCGGTCGCATGATGTCGGTCGCGCCGGTCGCGAGCAGGGCCGCCGGCAGGCACGCCATCGGAAGTGACGTCTGCGGCTCGCGCCGCACGGGAAGGAGCAGGACGACGATGGACGCAGCAGCGCTCGTGCGGTTCACGCTCGTCGTGCAGATGGAGTCCGAGCGGGCGGCAGCGGGGGCGAGGACGTGATGGACGACTGGTCGCCGGCTCCGCCGGTCGAACTCGAGGGCGGCGAATCGGCGTGCTGGCTGCACCTCGTCGACGACGACGGCCGACGCGACCTGCTCGACCGGGGCGACATCGAGCGGCTCGTCGTCGCCTTCTACCGCGACGCGGCGATGGACGACCTGCTCGGTCCGGTCTTCCACGCGGCGCACGTCGACTGGAGTGCGCACGTCGCCACGCTCGTCGACTTCTGGGCGTGGCAGCTGCTCGGACAGCCGGGGTACGAGGGACATCCGCTCCGCGCCCACGAGCCGTCGCACGCCCGGACACCGTTCACGCGGGCGCACTACGACCGCTGGATCGAGCTGTTCTGCGACACCGTCGACGAGTCGTTCGCCGGACCTCGTGCCGAGGTCGCGAAGATGCGTGGTCGCAAGATGGCGAGGGCGATGGAGCGCCTGCTGTCGGGCGTGTCCGACGATGGCGGCGCTCCCACCGAGCCGGTCTGGCGGCGACCCGCTCGCTGAAGGCGGGTTCAGCGTCCTTCAGCGACACGGCAGCGGAGCGACGGCAGGGTGAGGGCACCTCTCGCCGAGGCTGCCCACCCGAGGAGCACGCGATGACCCTGCACGACCTCCCTCGCCACGTGACGGAGCCGCTCGCTCCCGCCGCCCGCGCCGTCCCGCAGCAGCGACCCGACCGCCGCTATCGGCTGCCCGACCTGCCCTACCCGGTGAACGCGCTCGAGCCGCACCTCGATGCCGAGACGCTGTGGTTGCACCACGACGTGCACCACGCCGCCCACGTCGACGGGGCCAATCGAGCCCTCGCCGCCCTGGAGATCGCTCGGGATGCCGCCGACTGGAGCAACGTCAACCAGCTCGAGACCGACCTCGCGTTCCACGTGAGCGGTCACGTGCTGCACTCGGTGTTCTGGCAGAACCTCACTCCTCGGGGCGGCGGTCGCCCGACCGGTGCGCTGGCCGAGGCGATCAGCGAGCACTTCGGGTCGTTCGACGCGATGCGCGAGCAGTTCACCCGCGCCGCCGTGGCGGTGCAGGGATCGGGATGGGTGGTGCTCGCGTGGGAGCCGACCACGCAGCGGCTCGTCGTCGAGCAACTCCACGACCACCAGAGCGGATCCTGCACGGCCGCCACCCTGCTGCTGGTGTGCGACGTGTGGGAGCACGCGTACTACCTGACGCACCGGCACCGCAGAGCCGCATGGCTCGAGGCGTTCTGGTGGCTGGTCGACTGGGGCGACGTGAGCCGCCGCTTCGCCCGGTGCCGACCGGCCGTGCCCTCGCTCGACGCCTTCGTGTGGCCGGCGTTCGTCCGCGACATCGTCGAGCCGCAGCCGAGCTCCGCCACGACGGGTGCGGGGCTCAGGCGGTCGTGCCGCTGAGACCACCGCGGGGATCGGGTGCACCCGTCGCACCCGCCCGCTGGAACGTGGCCTCGAAGCGTGCACCGCGGTCGGTGGGGCAGGCGCGCACCGCGCCGCCCACCGACCGCATGATCGAACGAGCGATGGCGAGCCCGAGACCACTGCCGCCCTGGTCGAGGCTCCGGGCGTCGTCCAGCCGGCGGAACGGCTCGAAGATCGCCTCGAGCTGGTCGTCGGGGATCGGCGCGCCGTCGTTCGCGACCGTCAGCACCACCGTCAGGTCGTCCGACGGCCGCAACGTCACCGACACCTCGTCGTGCGCGTGGCGCTGCGCGTTGTCGAGCAGGTTGCGCACCAGCTGCGTGATCGGCTCGACGTCACCTCGCACCTCTGTCCGGCTCGGGTCGACCGGGGTGTCGAGACGGATCGCCGCCGACGAGTTCGTGCGGCGACGCTGCACCTCGGCGTCGACGACCGCTCGGAGGTCCGTCGTGCGGTCGCCCAGGTCGTGCGGTGACGACGGCCGCGTGAGCACCCGCAGATCGGCCGCCAGCCGCTCGAGGCGCGCGACCTCGACCAGCACGTCGTCCACCACCGACGGCCAGTCGGTGCGATCGGCGTAGTGCGCGCCCACCTCGAGCTCGGTGCGGATGGCGGTGAGCGGGCTGCGCAGCTCGTGCGACGCGGCTGCGGCGAACACGGTCTGGCGGCGGGCGTCGTCCTCGAGCCGTTCGAGCAACCGGTTCACCGTCGCCGCCAGTTGGGCCGCCTCGTGGTCGTACTCGGCCGTCGACAGGCGTCGCGACAGGTCGGTGGCCTCGATCGCGTCGATCTCACGGCGCATCACGTCGACGGGTGCCAGCGATCGACGCACCACGCGCCACACCACCAGCGCTGTGCCCAGCACGATGAGCGGCAGGCCGAGCAGCAAGCCGTTGCGCAAGAACTCCTCGGCGCGCGTGGCGGCATCGAGCGACGTGACCGCGTGGATCGTGACCGGACCGATCGGCGTGTCGACGGTGCGTGCGATGTAGCGATAGCGGTGGTCGGCGTGGCCGTCGATCGCCTCGCCGCCGACGGTGCTCACCACCTGCTGGTCGACCGCGGGCGCCGGTCCGAGGTCGAGCCGCACGTCGGCCGCCAGCCCGGGTGTCACCGACAACACGTCGCCGGCCGCGTCGATCACCTGGATCTGGCCGATGTCCTGCCCCACCTCGGCGAGCACTCGTGGCAGTGTGCCGCTCGCCGCGAGCTGCGCGACCGAGCCGACGCGATCGTCCAGCAGCGACTGCTCGTCCGCTTCGAGCGAGCGCCGCAACAGGCCGGCCGCCGACAGTGCACCGATGGCCAGTGCGAGCGTGACGAACGCCGTCGCGCCGAGCGTCACCCGGGTGCGCAGCGACCGCAACTCAGGCACGCGGCATCATCCGGTAGCCCGCTCCGCGGATCGTCTCGATCGCCTCGGCGCCGATCTTGCGTCGCAGCGACGACACGTGCACCTCGACCACGTTGTCGTCGCCGTCGAAGGCGAAGTCCCACACGTGGGCGAGGATCTCGGCCTTGGGCACCACCTCGCCCTGTCGCCGCATCAGGTACTCGAGGATCGAGAGCTCGCGGCCGGTGAGCTCGACCGGGGCGCCGGCCACCAGACAACGTCGGCCGGCCACGTCGAGATCGATCGACCCCACGCGCAGGATCGACGGCCGTGCCGTGGCACCCCGGCGCATCAGCGCTCGCAGTCGGGCCAGCAGCACCACGTACGAGAACGGCTTCGACAAGAAGTCGTCGGCGCCGGTGTCGAGCGCCTCGGCCTCGTCGAGCTCGCCGTCCTTCGCCGTCAGCATCAGCACCGGCGTCCAGATCTCGCGGGCACGCAACTCGGCACACACCTTGAACCCGTTGAGCCCCGGCAGCATCACGTCGAGCACGATCACGTCGTACGGCTGCTCGGTCGCGAGCCACAGACCGTCCGTGCCGTTCGAGGCCACGTCGACGGCGAAGCCCTCGGCCTCGAGGCCGCGCTTGAGCGCCGCAGCCTGTCGGACCTCGTCCTCCACCACCAGCACGCGCACGGGACGGAGTCTCGCAGCTGCTCGCTGAAGTTGCCTTCAGCCTGCTTCAGCCACCGGGCAGGCGAGCCGGTCGACGATCGCAGCACCACCTCAGGCCGCCGGTGCACCCACCCCCCGGGTGCACCGGCCGACCGGACACCGCGAGAGGAGACCACGATGAACGTCACGGCGCCCCGCCCCGTCGCCTCGCTCGTCGACCGTGTGCGGTCGACCGACGACGTGGTGCCGACCGCCGAGGTCGGCCGCCGCGTCGAGCTGCCGGCGCTCGCGGCGCTCGCCGTCGTCGGGGGCGTGCATCTGGTGGGTCTCTCGAGCGAGTTCGCCGAGGTGCCGTACCTGGGCGTCGGCTACATCGCGCTGATCGCCGCGGTCGCGGCCGCCGGCGTGACGATCGCTCGTCACGAGCGGCGTGGCTGGTGGCTCGCCGGCGGCGCGTCGATCGCCGGCATCGCCGCGTACGCACTCAGTCGCACCGCCGGTCTGCCCGGGGCCCACGGCGACATCGGCAACTGGGGCGAACCGCTCGGCGTGGTGTCGCTGGTGGCCGAGGTCGTCGTCGCCGGTCTCGCCACACGAGTGCTCGTCGCCCACCGTCGTGCCCGTCCTGCCCGTCGCGCCCGTCCCTGATCCCACCCGACCCCACACCTCCCGAGGAGGACCTCCCGTGACCGACTTGCTCGACCACCCCACCACCGCCGCCGCGCCCGTGCCACCCGCACCGCCGTACGGCGCCCCCTTCGCGCCGCCGAACGTCGAGGTCCGCGACGCGTCCGACCCGCCGCGCGATCCGCAGCGCAGCCGGTTCCTCACCGGCGTCGCGCTCGGTGCCGTCGTCGGCGCGTTCGTGTCGGGTGCGATGGTCGCCGCACTGCGCGCCGGCGACGGCGGCACGTCCACCGTCGCACCGGTCGTCACCACCGTGTCGCACTCGTCGGGTGCGAGCACCGGCGCCAACACCATCGCCACGATCGTCGCGAACGCCCGCCCGTCGATCGTGTCGATCCACGACGACATCACCCAGACCGACATCTTCGGCCAGCAGCAGACCGGCCAGGCGGCCGGCACCGGGTTCGTGCTCAGCGCCGACGGCTACATCGTCACCAACGACCACGTGATCGACGGTGCCACCAACATCACGGTCAACTTCGACGACGGCTCGACCGCCAAGGCGAAGGTGGTGGGCGCCGATCCCAACGCCGATCTGGCGGTGCTGAAGGTGAGCAAGAACGGACTCGTCCCGTTGCCGCAGGGCCACAGCAGCGAGCTGCAGGTGGGCGACGAGCTCGTCGCGATCGGCAATGCGCTCGACCTGTCGGGCGAACCGACGGTGACGAGCGGGATCGTGTCGGCCACCGGCCGCGCCCTCACCGAGCCCAACGGCGTGCACCTGGTGAACCTGATCCAGACCGACACCGCGATCAACCCCGGCAACTCGGGCGGACCGCTGCTCGACATGAACGGTGACGTCGTCGGCATCAACACAGCGATCTCCGGGCAGGGCCAGAACATCGGCTTCGCGATCTCGATCGATCCGGCCACGGCGATCATCGACCAGCTGCGCCAGGGCAAGGTGCCCGATCACGCCCTGCTCGGGGTGAGCACCGAGGCCGTCGAGGGCGACAGCGGTGGGGCTCGCATCACCGACATCAGCGTCGACTCGGCCGCGGCCGGATCGGCGTTGCGGGTGGGTGACGTGATCGTGCAGGCCGGCGACTCGGCGATCACGACCCCCGACGACCTCGGCACCGTGATCGCCAGCCACCAGCCCGGCGACTCGATCTCGATCACCTATCGGCGAGACGGCGAGCAGCACACGATCGACGTGACCCTCGGCGTCCGCCCGGCCGACGGCTGAGCCACCGTGCACGCCGCCACCTTCCGTCGAGGCGCGTCGACACGGACCGCCGGGGCATCGCTCCGGCGGTCCGCCGCGGAACGACGGCTCGCTCGCGACACCCGCCGCTCGGTCGTCGGGCTCGGTGCCGTCGCGCTGGTGATCACCACCGTGGTGCTCGTCAGCCGGCCCGCCGGCGTGTACGAGGAAGTGCCCGGTCCCGTCCTGGCACTCGCCGATCGGCTCACCGTCGGCGATGCCTCGTTGCCCGACAGCGCGCAGCCCCCGCTCACGCCGATCGACGGCGCCTACGACGGCCTCACCGTCGTGTTGCGTCCACTCAGCGTCGGCCAGGTCGCGTGGCGGCACCTCACCGGCGACAACGGCGGGCTCGTTCGCGAGGCACAGATCAAACCGCCGCAGCTCACCGATGCCGAGTACCACGCGTTCGAGAAGACGCAGTACGTCGACGGCGCACAGGTGGCCGCCGCGGTGGCCGAGCGCGCGCTCGGCCTGTCGGTGTCGGTCGACACCGACGGATTGCGCGTGCTGTCGGTGGCTCCGGGCAGCGCCGCCGAGCGAGTGCTCGCCGTCGACGACACCCTCGTCGCCGCGGGCGGGACGGCACTCGACGATCCGACGCAGCTCCGCGCCGCCGTCGCCGCGGCCGCCGGACGTGCGCTCGAGTTGTCGGTGCGCCATGCCGACGGTTCCACCGCCACGGTCACGATCACCGCCCGTCCGCTCGCGTCCGGCGGTACGCCGGTGCTGGGCGTCGTGGCGACCGCCGACCGACCCGTCGTCCATCTCGCGTACCCGGTGGGCGACGACGCCTCGGGTGTCGAGGGTCCGTCGGCGGGCCTGATGACGGCGCTCACCGTGTACGACGAGCTGTCACCCACCGACGTCGCACGAGGCCGCACGATCGCCGGGACCGGCACGATGTCGCTCGACGGCAGCGTGGGCGAGATCGGCGGGATCGCCGCCAAGGCGCAGGCTGCGCTCGAGGCCGGCGCGCAGCTGTTCCTGGCGCCGGCATCGCAGGCCGACGACGCCCGCGCGGTGCTCGGCGACCGGGTACCGGTGGTCGGTGTGCGCAGCTTCGACCAGGCGCTCGTCGCGCTGCACGCACACGCCACACGCGACCTGCGCTGAGTGCCCCGAGGTCCACTCGGAGCGCAACGGCCGACTGCTCAGAAGGTGAGGCCGGGTGGGCGGATGCCCGTGGCCGGGGGCGGTTCGTCGACGGTGGAGAAGCGTTCGCGCAGGTGGGTCGTGTCGTTGTAGCACCGCACGATCCACCGCTCGGGCGTGATCACCACGTGCGAGATCGAGGCGTTGTCGGCACCGGTGAAGGCGAAGCCCTGCGAGCCGCTCGCGAGGTTGAAGATCGTGCCGATCACCCCACCGTGCACCACGATCACCACGAGCTCGTCGGGGTGCGCGGCGGCGATGCGCTCGATCGCACCGCGCACCCGGGCCCGCAGCGCGTCCTCCGATTCGGCACCGGGAACGACGTCCCACCGACCCTGCTCGAACATCTGACGCGCGATGGGATCACCGTCGACCACCCGCTTGCGCAGCTCGCCGCCCTCCCAGTCGCCGAGGAACACCTCGCGCAGATCGGGCTCGATGCGGGGCTCGATGCCCAGCCGCTCGGCCAGCGGCGCCGCGGTCTGGTGGGTGCGGCGAAGCGTGCTCACGTAGATCGCCGCGATCCGCTCGCCGGTGGCGACCAGCCGGTCGGCGACCCGTTGGGCCTGCTCGACACCCTCGACCGCCAGCGCCGGATCGCCGTGGCCGTCCTTGAGGGCGAGCGGCACGCCCTCGGTCATCGGCTCGCTCTCGCCGTGGCGCACCACGAGGATCTCGCAGGCACCGGGCGGCGGCACGAACCGGTGCTGGCGGAACTGGCGCGGCCCCGCCTCGGGAGCCGTGGCGATCTCGGACGGTTCGGCCGTGGGGTGGTCGGTCACGTCGGGTGAACCTAACCGACCACCCCGCAGCCCGGCCGTGTCAGCGCAGGTCGAACCGGTCGAGGTTCATCACCTTGTCCCACGCCTTCACGAAGTCGCGCACGAAGAGCTCGCCGGCGTCGTCGCCGCCGTACACCTCGGCGATCGCCCGCAGCCGTGAGTTCGAACCGAACACGAGGTCGGCCGCGGTGGCGGTCCAGCGAACCTGCCCCGACGACGTGTCGGCCAGCTCGTACACGCCCTCGTCCAGCTGCGACGGCTTCCAGTCGATGCCGCCGTCGAGCAGGTTGCGGAAGAAGTCGTTGGTGAGCACGCCGGGCCGGTCGGTGAACACGCCGTGCGTGGCGCCGCCGACGTTGGCGTTGATGGCGCGCAGGCCACCGACGAGCACCGTCATCTCGGACGGGGTGAGCGTGAGGAACTCGGCCCGCTCGAGCAGCAGCTTCTCGGGCGGCAGCTTCTCGCCGGCGGCGACGTGGTTGCGGAACCCGTCCGAGGTGGGCTCGAGCACGGCGAAGGACTCCGTGTCGGTCATCTCCTGCGTGGCGTCGGTGCGTCCCGGGGCGAACGGGACCGTGATCTCCACGCCCGCCTCGCGTGCGGCCTGCTCGACGCCGGCGCAGCCGCCGAGGACGATCAGGTCGGCGAGCGAGATCCGCGTCGCGCCGTTGGCGCCGTCGAAGTCGCGCTTGACGCCCTCGAGCACACCGAGCACCCGGGCGAGGCGCTCGGGCTCGTTGACCGCCCAGTTGCGCTGCGGCTCGAGGCGGATGCGAGCGCCGTTGGCGCCACCCCGCTTGTCGGTGCCGCGGAAGCTGGCGGCCGACGCCCATGCGGTGAACACGAGGTCGTGCACCGAGAGGCCCGACGCGAGCAGCCGCTGCTTCAGGTCGGCGATCTCGGTGTCGCCCACCAGTGCGTGGTCGACGGCGGGCACCGGGTCCTGCCAGATGAGTTCCTCGTTCGGCACCTCCGGCCCCACGTAGCGCGAGACCGGGCCCATGTCGCGGTGGGTGAGCTTGAACCAGGCACGGGCGAACGCGTCGGCGAACTCGTCGAAGTTCTGGTGGAACCGCTCGGAGATCTCGCGGTACACGGGATCGAACGCCAGGGCCATGTCGGCGGTCGTCATCATCGGCGGGTTCTTCTTGCCGGTGATGTGCGCGTCGGGCACGAGCTCCTGTGCCTCGGGGTTCTTCGGCTTCCACTGCTTCGCACCGGCCGGGCTCTCGGTGAGCTCCCACTCCCAGCCGAGCAGGTTGTCGAAGTAGCCGTTGTCCCACGTCGTCGGCGCGTTGGTCCAGGCGCCCTCGATGCCGCTGGTGATCGTGTCGGCGCCCTTGCCGGTGCCGAAGCTGCTGCGCCAGCCGATGCCCATCGAGTGCACGGGGCAGCCCTCGGGCTCGGGGCCGACCAACGACGCGTCGCCGGCGCCGTGCGCCTTGCCGAACGTGTGACCGCCGGCGATGAGCGCGACGGTCTCCTCGTCGTTCATCGCCATGCGGCGGAAGGTCTCGCGGATGTCTCTCGCCGAGGCGAGCGGATCGGGGTTGCCGTTGGGACCTTCCGGGTTGACGTAGATGAGGCCCATCTGTACGGCGCCCAGCGGACCACCGAGCTCGCGCTCGCCGCTGTAGCGCTCGTCGCCGAGCCACGTGTCCTCGGGACCCCAGAAGATCTCCTCGGCCTCGTACACGTCCTCGCGGCCGCCGCCGAACCCGAACGTCGGCAGGCCCATGTCCTCGATCGCGACGTTGCCGGCCAGCACGATCAGGTCGGACCACGAGAGCTTGCGGCCGTACTTCTGCTTCACCGGCCACAGCAGGCGGCGGGCCTTGTCGAGGTTGGCGTTGTCGGGCCAGCTGTTCAGCGGCGCGAACCGCTGCTGACCGCTGCCGGCACCGCCACGGCCGTCGGCGATGCGGTAGGTGCCCGCGGCGTGCCAGGTCATGCGGATGAACAGACCGCCGTAATGACCCCAGTCGGCGGGCCACCAGTCCTGCGACGTGGTCATCACCTCGACGATGTCGCGCTTCACGGCGGCCAGGTCGAGCGAGGCGAACTCCTTCGCGTAGTCGAAGTCGTCGCCGTAGGGGTTCGACGTGCGGGCGTGCTTGTCGAGCACGGTGAGGTCGAGCTGATCGGGCCACCAGTCCTTGTTGGTGCGCGGACGGTGGGGCGTCGGCTCGGGTGCGGGGATGACGGGGTTCTCGCTCTCGGACACGGTGGCGTCTCCTTCGGCTCGTGAGGTCGGTGGGGTGGGGATGTCGACACGTCCAGCATTCCCCGTCGCGCGACATTTAGCCAGGAGATGGTTTCTCTCGAATCGATCGCTCGTCCCTATCGACGAGCGCCTCGTGACGTGCCGGCGGGCGTGCGCCGGATCAGCCGGTGGTGAGCACGGGGAGCAGTGCGGCGGCCGCCTCGGCCGGGCGCTCCTCGTGGCTGAACAGCGCGGCGCCGTCGATCACCGCCAGCTCGGCGTGGGCGAACGTCGACACCATCTCCCGCGCCCACCTCACCGGGAAGAAGGGGTCGTTCGCGCCCCACACCAGCTGCACGGGCACGTCGATGCGCCGATGCAGATCGGGCAACTGGCGGATGAGGCCGTAGTCGAAGCTCTTCAGCAGCTTCATGGTCGCGGCGCGGTACGCGGCCGAGTCGCGGATGGGTGCCAGGAAGAACTCGTCGAACTCGCCGTCGAGCAGGCTGCGGTCGACGAAGGCGCCGCCGAGCACGAGGCGGTTGCGGCGCAGCGAGCGGACACCGGACACCCAGGCGAGACCGCGGCCGAATCCGGGCACGTGCCGACCCGCCAGGAACATCTTGAACTGCCATCCCGGGCCCGAGGTCTGCTCGGTGTCGATCAGGCCGAACGCGCGCACGCGGGGATCGCCGGCGAGCGCGTGGCGGGCGATCATGCCGCCGCTGTCGTGCCCGACCACGGCCACGTGGTCGAGGCCGAGTTCGTCGACGACGTGGCGGACGGCGTGCACGTGGTTCGCGATCGACAGCGGGGTGTCGTCGGCGAAGCGGCTCTGTCCGGCCCCGGGCAGGTCGACGAGGTGGCAGGTGACGTGGTCGACGAGGTGGGGGAGCAGGCAACGGAAGGTCGCGCTGCTGACCGGCCAACCGTGGACGAACAGCACGTCAGGGCCCTGACCGACGCGGCGGTACGCCACCTCGCCCCTGCCGGTGTCGAGGAACCGTTCGGGTGCCTGCCGGAACAGGTCGGCTGCGGCGGCAGGGGTGAGCGTCGACATCGTCGTCTCCTCTTTTGTAGTCGGCGCTACAAACGATAGGCCCAGCAGCGGAGCGGAGGCAAGAACGGGCCGCCGGTCTTCGGACGCTGGGCGGCGTTGCCGGCACGTCCCTAGACTCCGCGGCCGTGTCCGTACAGCGTGTGATCTCTCCCATCGACGGTTCGGTCGTGGCCGAACGACCCGTCGCCACCCCCGACCAGGTCGAGGCGGTGCTGCGTCGCGCCGACGCGGCTCGCGCCGCGTGGGCGGCGACGCCGCTCGTCGAGCGCGCTGCCAAGGTCGAGCTCGCAGTGCAGTACATGCTCGATCACGCCGACGAGGTCGGGCTCGAGATGACCGTGCAGATGGGTCGCCCGGTCGGGCAGTCGCCCAACGAGATCCGCCGAGGCTTCCAGGAGCGGGCGCGCATGATGGCAACCCTGGCCCCGGCTGCGCTGGCCGACCTGCCTGCGTCGCAGAAGGACGGGTTCCAGCGGTTCATCCGCCGCGAGCCGGTCGGCACCGTGCTCGTGGTGGCACCGTGGAACTTCCCGTACCTCACGTCGATCAACTCGATCGCTCCGGCGCTGCTTTCGGGCAACACCGTGATCCTGAAGCACGCGACGCAGACGATCCTGTGCGCCGAGCGGTACTCGGCGGCGTTCGAGGCGGCCGGGCTGCCCGAGGGTGTGTTCCAGCACATCCACGCCGACCACGCCGCGATCGCGTCGATGATCGCCGATCCGCGCATCGGGTTCGTCGCCTTCACCGGCTCGGTCGAGGGAGGCCATTCGATCCAGGCGGCGGCCTCGACCCGCTTCATCGGCACCGGCCTCGAGCTCGGCGGCAAGGACCCGTCGTACGTGCGGGCCGACGCCGACCTCGAGCTCGCGATCGCCGAGAACGTCGACGGCGCGTTCTTCAACGCCGGCCAGTCGTGCTGCTCGATCGAGCGCATCTACGTGCACGAGTCGGTGTACGACGACTTCGTCGACGGTGTGCGCGCCGAGACGCTCAAGCTCGTGCTCGGCGATCCGCGCGAGGCGGGCACCAGCATCGGCCCGATGGTCACCGCCAAGGCGGCGGCGTTCGTGCGCGGCCAGATCGACGAGGCGATCGCCCGTGGCGCGACGGCGATCACGAGCGAGGCCGACTTCGCGGGCTCGCAGGCGGGCACGCCGTACGTCGGACCGACCGTCCTCACCGGCGTCGACCACACGATGAGCGTGATGCGCGACGAGTCGTTCGGTCCGGTGGTGGGGATCATGAAGGTGTCGAGCGACGACGAGGCGATCGCGCTGATGAACGACTCGCCCTACGGCCTGTCGGCGTGCGTGTGGTCGCGCGACGTCGAGGCGGCGATCTCGATCGGCGACCGGATCGAGACCGGGACGTGGTTCATGAACCGCTGCGACTACCTCGACCCCGAGCTCGCCTGGACCGGGGTGAAGGACACCGGCCACGGCATCAGCCTGTCGCCGCTCGGCTTCGACGGCGTCACCCGCGTCAAGTCGTTCCACCTCAAGCTGCCCGGCTGATCGGGCCCCGGTCGATGGGGGCCCGCCGGTGTCGTACGTTGGGCACCGGGAGACAAGGGGGCCCACATGACCGACGAGCTCGGCTCACTCGACGCGTACGACCGGGGCAGCACCGAGGTGCCGCTCCTCGACGACACGATCCCGGCCAACCTGGCGCGCACCGTGTCGCAGCACGGCGCCCGCGAGGCGCTCGTGTCGTGCCACCAGCAGATCCGCTGGACCTACGACGAGTTCCACGCCCGGGTCCGTCGGCTCGCGGCCGGTCTGTACGGCGCCGGGCTCCGCCCGGGCGATCGCCTGGGTCTGTGGTCGCCGAACGTCGCCGAGTGGACCCTCACCCAGTACGCCACCGCCGAGATCGGCGTGGTGCTCGTGAACGTCAACCCCGCCTACCGCACCCACGAACTCGCCTACGCACTGGCGCAGTCGGGCTGCCGCTGGGTGGTGGCGACACCGTCGTTCAAGACGTCGGACTACGTCGCGATGGTGGATGCGGTGCGCCCCGAGTGCCCGGCGCTCGAGCGGGCCGTGTTCTTCTGGTCGGACGAGTGGGACGCATTGTGCGCCGGCACCGGCGGTGCCGACACCGCCGAGCTCGACGCCGTGCGCGAGGCACTCTCACCCGACGACGCGATCAACATCCAGTACACGTCGGGCACGACGGGATTCCCCAAGGGCGCCACCCTCACGCACCGCAACATCCTGAACAACGGCTACTTCACGACCGAGCTGCAGGGCCTCGGCCCCGGCGACCGGCTCTGCATCCCGGTGCCCTTCTACCACTGCTTCGGCATGGTGATGGGCAACCTCGGGTGCACCAGCCACGGCGCCACGATGGTGATCCCCGAGGCCGCGTTCGACCCGACCGCGGTGCTCACCGCGGTGCAGGACGAGCGCTGCACGTCGCTGTACGGGGTGCCGACGATGTTCATCGCCGAGCTCGCCCATCCCGAGTTCGACCGCTTCGACCTGTCGTCGTTGCGCACCGGCGTGATGGCCGGCTCGCCGTGTCCCGTCGAGGTGATGAAGCAGTGCGTCGACCGCATGCACATGGTCGACGTCACCATCTGTTACGGCATGACCGAGACCTCACCGGTCGCCACGCAGACGCTGCCCGACGACTCGTTGCACCATCGCACCGCCACGGTCGGTCGGGCCCACCCGCACGTCGAGATCCGCGTCGCCGATCCCGAGACGGGCGCGACGCTGCGGCGCGGTGAGGTGGGTGAGTTCTGCACTCGCGGCTACTCGGTGATGCAGGGCTACTGGAACGATCCGGCGCGCACGGCCGACGCGATCGATGCCGACGGGTGGATGCACACCGGCGATCTGGCCGTGATGGCAGATGACGGCTACTGCAACATCGTCGGCCGCATCAAGGACATGGTGATCCGCGGCGGCGAGAACATCTATCCGCGCGAGATCGAGGAGTTCCTGTACACGCATCCGGACGTCGAGGACGTCCAGGCGATCGGCGTGCCCGACGAGCGCTACGGCGAGGAGCTGATGGTGTGGGTGAAGCTCCGTGCCGGCGCGTCGACGACCGAGGACGAGATCCGCGACTTCTGTCGTGGGCGCATCGCGCACTTCAAGGTGCCGCGCTACGTGCGGTTCGTGCAGGAGTTCCCGATGACCGTCACCGGCAAGGTGCGCAAGGTCGAGATGCGCGAGGTGTCGATCGCCGAACTCGGTCTCGGTGACGCGGCCGCCACCGAGACCGCCTGACCTGCGCGCTGATCAGCGCGGCGGCATCCGGATGGCGCCGTCGAGGCGGATGTTCTGGCCGTTGAAGTAGCCGTTGCGCACCAGCTCGAGCACCAGCGACCCGAACTCCTCGGGCTTGCCGAGGCGCTTGGGGAACGGCACCGAGTTGCTGAGCACCTCGAGCACCTTGGGCGGCACACCCAGCATCGGCGGCGTCGCCATGATGCCGGGCATGATCGAGTTGACGCGGATGCCGACGTCCATCAGGTCGCGTGCCATCGGCAGCACCAGCCCGTTCACACCGGCCTTGCACGAGCCGTACGCCACCTGACCGACCTGCGCGTCCTGCGCGGCGACCGAGGCGGTGAGCGTGATCACGCCCCGCTCGTTGTCCTCCAACGGCTCGAGGTGCTCGACCATGCCGAGCGCCGAGATCGACGCCATGCGGTAGCTCGCCACGAGCACGCCCATCGCGGCGAACGCGTAGTCCTCGGTCGACAGGCGCTTCCAACCGCCGGTCTCGCGATCCTTGCCGACGGTCTTGCCGCCCTTCGCGGCCACCGCGCAGTGCACGAGCACGCGTTCTTGACCGTGCGCCTCGCGAGCCAGGGCGAAGCCGTCGAGGACGCTCTGCTCGTCGAGGATGTTCACCTTGCAGAAGATGCCGCCGATGTCGTCGGCCACAGCGCGGCCACCTTCTTCGTTGATGTCGAACACCGCGACCTTCGCCCCTGCGCCGGCCAAGGCGTAGGCGCTGGCGCGGCCGAGGCCCGACGCGGCACCCGTGACGACGGCGGCGGTGACACCCTGTTCGATCTGCATGGCGATTCCTTCGATGGCTCGTGTGCGGTCGAGGCGAACCTAGCGAGCGGTCCCGTGGGGCCGACGAGCCGCAGCGACCCGTGCCGTCGGCCGTCCGACGAGCAGAATCGGCGCATGACCACCCACGAGCGCGAGATCACCGAACCCGTCGACCTGTGCACCCCTGACGGCGAGCGGCTGAGCCCCGAGGCACGCGGCTGGTCGCGCGTGCCGCTGCACCGCGCCAACCTGCGCGGGCCGTTCGGGCGAAACAAGCGGTGGGACTACTGGGGTGTGCTCGCCGGCGATCTGGTGGTGTCGAGCGTGGTCGCCGACGTCGACCGCGTCGGGCTGGCCGATGTGTGGTGGGTCGACCTGGCGACGGGCCGCACCGGCGGCGCCGGCACGGTGCAGCGTGCGCCGCACGACGTCCGCCTACCCGAGGTGCCGGCGACCGATCCCTTGCACGCCGAAGGCGACGGCTTCGAGATCGACGTGATCGACGACGAGGTCGGCACCCATCTGCGCGCCACGTGGACCGAGGCCGACGGCTCGCCCGGCCGGCTCGACGTGACGGTGGCGATGCCGCCGGGGCACGAGTCGGTGAACGTCGTGATCCCGTGGGACGACGAGGTGTTCAACTTCACGTCGAAGCACCAGGCGCGCCCAGCCACGGGCGAACTCGTGGTCGGTGATCGTCGATGGGGGATCGGCGGGCCCGAGCTCGGCGATGCGTGGGGCGTACTCGACGTCGGCAGAGGTCGGTGGCCGCGCGACATCGTGTGGAACTGGGGTGGCGGCGCCGGGCGTGCCCGCGAGCACGTCGTGGGCCTGCAGTTCGGGGCGAAGTGGACGGCCGGCAGCGGGTTCACCGAGAACGGGATCATCGTCGACGGACGGCTGAGCAAGCTCGGCAACGAGCTCGACTGGCAGTACGACTGGGACGAGCCGATGCGCCCGTGGCGGATCGTCGACCCGGGCGGGCAGCTCGACGTCACGCTGACGCCGCGCTACGACAAGCACAGCAAAGCGGCCGGCAACGCGGTGCAGGGGAGCGAGACCCACCAGGTGTTCGGCACCTGGTCGGGGCGGCTGCGCACCGACGACGGGGTCGAGCTCGAGTTCGAGGGTCTGCAGGGCTTCGCCGAGGAGGCCCGCCAGCACTGGTGACGGCTGCTAGCTCGCCGCGCGCGCTGCGGCGAGCGCCGCGTACGCGGCCGCCACCGCGCGAGGGCGACGGTCGACGTCGAACAGGCCGACCTCGGTGACCTCGAGCACCGGGCGGGTCAGCATCGTGTGCCAGTCGTACTGGTCGCCGCGGCTGTACCAGCAGATGCCGTGCACGGGCAGGCCGTCGGCGCGCATCCGGTCGATCGCCGCGGTGAGCCGTGCGAGCCAGGTGGGCCCGTCGTCGACGGCGAGGCCGAGGTTGGACGTCTCGGCCACCCAGAACGGCTGCTGGTAGCGCTCGTACCAGGCACGTGCCTCGCGCTCGTAGGCGTCGACGCGGTCGTCGATCGTCAATGGAACGGACCGGCCCCCGTGCACCTTGACGCTCACCGGATACATGTCGTGTCCGGCCACCACACGGGGATGGCGGCCGGCGAGCTCGTGGATGCGGGCGAGAACGCCGGTGTCGATCAGCCCGACCGCATCGGCCACCTCGGGGCGCGGTTCGACGCCGAAGTGCAGGTCCCACACCAGTTGCTCGAGCGCACGGGCCTCGTCGGCCGCGGCCTGGTGGTCGGGCGTGGCGGCGAGATGGCAACCGAAGCCCTCGGCCCCGATCCACCAGCCCTGCCGGTCGGCGTCGATCAGTGCGAGCGCCTCGAGGTTCGCGAGTGTCACGTGCGAGAGGGCGCGCACGTACTCGGCCCTCGACGCGCGCCGGTCGTTCCAGAAGCCGATCATCCCCGAGCACGAGGCCGTGATCATCGGCTCGTTCACGGGCGTGAAGAACGCCGGGTCGGGGTAACGAGCCAGGAATGCTTCGACGTAGCGCACGAACGCCGGCACCCAGTCGGGCTCGCAGAAGCCGCCCAGGTGGTCGGGCAGGCCGAAGTGGCAGAGGTCGACGATCGGCTCGAGGCCGTGACGGGTGCACGCCTCGAACGCCCGGTCCCACAGGGTCCAGTCGTACTCGCCGGGTCGCGGCTCGGTGAGTCGCCAGGGCATGCCGTACCGCCACCAGCGCACGCCGAGCCCGGCGACGTCGGCCAGGTCGGCGTCCTGGCGGTCGAGGTGGCCGCTCGCCGCCAGTTCGTCGACGCGCACGGTCGCGCCCTCGTGCAGGACGGTGGGATCGGAGGCTTCCTCGCCACAGGCGACGACGTAGCCGGGGAACGAGCGGGCGATCACGGCTGCATCCTGGCGCGCGCCGGGCGCCCGCGAGGACTCGGCGCGACCGGCTCGGACTCGCGAGCAGGACGAGGTGTTCCGCGTCAGCCGGCGGCGGTCGACATCAGGGCGAGGAAGTCGTCGCGGTCGGGGCCGAGCTTGGGGGCCGGCGGGCGCTGGTCCTTCCGCGAGTGGGCGACGGCCGCGCGCTGCAGCACGACCGGGTCGGTCATCAGCGCGTCGGGGGCGTCGAGCATGTTGAGCGAGCGGAAGAACGCCCGGAACACGTCCGGGTCGGTGCGGCTCGCCGGCAGCAGCCCGTTGAGGACGAAGTCGCGTGTGGCCACGGCGATCGGGTCCGGCTCGGACCCGTCGTGCATCGCCGTGTGCAGACCGATCCGGTCGGCGTCCTGACGGCAGGCGAGCGTGTAGTGCGGCTCCATCTGCGTGCGCACCACGCGATCCATCGCGTGGGCGAGTGCCGCGCGGTCGCGGCCGTGCTCGACCAGCGCGTCGGCCAGGCCCTCGGCGGCGATACCGGCCAGCGCACAGCCCTTGCCGTACCAGGGGTTGCTGCCCTGCAGCGCGTCGCCGATCACGACCAGACCGGTGACGACGGGCTGGCCGTCGACGACGAAGCGACGCAGACGATTGCGCAGTCCGGCCATCGACTCGACGTCGGTGATCGGGTCGCACAGACCCTCGCCCGTCCACGGTTCGAGCGGCTTGAGCGAACGGATCGCCGCCTCCCACGCGTCGTTGTCGCGCATGCGGCTCATCAGCTCGCGGTCGTTGGTCGGCACGCCGAAGGTGATCGAGAACGTGCGGTTGTCGCCGTAGAACCCGGCGAAGGCGATGTAGCCGAGGTCGCCGCCGGCGCCGTCCTTGGTGAGCAGCGGCAGTTCCTGGCCCGGCCGCAGTCGGTAGAAGCGCGACAGGTACACGATGCCGGCGTCGCTCTGCTCCTCGGTGGGCTGCACGGCGCCGCCGAGCTCGGCGATCCAGTCCATCACCGGCGAGTTGCGGCCACCGCCGACCACCACCAGATCGGCGGTGACGGTGGTGCCGTCGTCGAGGCGGATGCCGCGGACCTCGGTGCCGTCGGCGACCAGCCCGGTGACCCCGACGCCGCCGCGCCAGGTGACGCCCGGCTCGGCCGTGACGGCGCGACGCAGCACCCACTCGATCGTGAGGCGGCGGCAGCAGAGCACGACGAGGTCGTCGTCGCCGGGCCGCGGCGAGCGATCCTCGATCTCGGGCGGCAGCACGCGTTCGAAGGTGAGCTCGGTGGCACCCTGCTCGAGCAGCTCGTCGAGCACGTCGGGCGCCCAGTCCTTCAGGATCTTGCGCAGCCGGCCGAGCAGCGCGTGCGACTGGCGGGCGTGCGGCACGCCGCGGCGGTCCCAGCCGTCGAACGCCTCGTCGGCGGTGTCGGGCAGGTCGGTGTCGTCGCGCTCGTACACCGTGACGCGATGGCCGTCGCGGGCGAGCATCAGGGCGGCGAGCATGCCGGCCATGCCGCCACCGACGACGGCGACGTCCTGCGGGTCGTCGGTGCGGTGGGCGCGGGTGGTGCGGTGGGAGGTGGTGGGGGTCATGGTGATCAGAGGCTCCGGAGGAAGTCGATGAGCAGAGCGTTGACCTCGTCGGGTCGCTCCTGCTGGGTCCAGTGACCGCAGCCGGGCAGGATCGTCGAGCCGCGCAGCTTCGGCAGCGTGCGTTCGAACGCGGCGATGGCGGGTGCGCCCCAGATGGTGGGACCGTCGCGGTCGCCGCCGATGAACAACGACGGCACGTCGATGCGTGCGCCGCGGAACGCGGCCAGGTCCTCGAAGTCGCGGTCGACGTTGCGGTAGCGGTTGAGCGGACCGCGCAGCCCGCTGTGCTCGAACTCGCTCGTGTACACGTCGAGGTCGGCCTCGGTGAGCCAGGATGGCAGCGGGTCGGGGAAGCTGAACCGGTCGCGCATCTTGGCGCCGCGCGGGATCGTCGCGATCGTGCCCTTCGACGGGTCGGGCGGCGGTGCGTCGCCCGAGCCGCTGAACATGAAGCCGAGCAGCCAGCCGCGCACGTCGGCCTCGATCTCGGCCTCGGCGCGGCCGGGCTCCTGGAAGTACTCGACGTAGAACTCCTCGTCGCCCGCCATGGCCCGCATCGCCACGCTCGGGCGGATCTCGCCGGGCGGCGCGAACGGCACCGACAGACCGGCCACGGCGGTGAACACGTCGGGGCGCAGCATCGCCGAGTTCCACGCGATCGGCGCACCCCAGTCGTGGCCGATGATCGTCGCGGTCGTCTCGCCCAGCGCCGACACGAGACCGACGTTGTCGGCGACGAGGCGCACCATTCGGTAGTCCTCCACGGCGAGCGGCTTCGACGAGCGGCCGTAGCCGCGCACGTCGATCGCGACGACGCGGAAGCCGGCGGCGGCGATGGCGGGGATCTGGTGGCGCCACGAGTACCACGACTCGGGGAAGCCGTGCACCAGGATCACGAGCGGCCCCTCGCCGGCCTCGACGCAGTGCACGCGCGAGCCGGCGACGTCGACCACCTGGGACCGGCTCCCCGCCGGGAGCGCAGAGTTCGTCATGCGCACAGGATGTCGACCCCGCCCGATCGGGAACGAGTCGTGCCGCCCCACCGCACCGCCTGGTTGTCCGTGAGCGATCGCAGTCCGTGAGTCATCCCAGTGCCGGCTCACCGAGGTAGTGGTCCGTGAGCCAGAAGCCCCGCCTGCGCCCCTCCAGCTCACGAACCCATGGCTCCGTGAGTCAGAAGCCCCGCCTGCGTGCCTCCAGCTCACGAACCCCTCGGTCCGTGAGCCCCCGGCCCGGGTCACGTCCGGACCCAGCGTGTCCGTGAGCCGCCTGGCGGGCCGGCTCACGAAGATCGGCGTCCGTGAGCCTCCGTTCCCGTCTGCGCACCGCTGGCTCACGAACCCCCGACTCCGTGAGCCACGGACCCCGTATCCGTACCGTTCACTCACGAACCCCTTGGTCCGTGCGCGCCTGGCCGAGGTCACTTCGGGAGCAGGGGTATCCGTGAGTCGTCGGGACCGTATCCGTACCGCTGGCTCACGGGAGTCGGCGTCCGTGAGTCGGCGGGACCGTAGCCGTGCCGCTGGCTCACGAACCTCCGACTCCGTGCGCGCATGGCCGAGGTCACTGCGGGGGCATGGATGTCCGTGAGTCGGCGGACCCGTATCCGTACCTTCAGCTCACGAACCCCCGACTCCGTGAGCTTCCGGTCCCGTATGCGTACCTCTGGCTCACGAACCTCGACGTCAGCGGGTGACGATCTGGCCGGCTCGTGCGTCGGGGGCGTAGCCGTCGGCGGCGGTCCAGGTGATCTCGCCGTTGACGACGACGGTGTCGATGCCCTCCTGACGGCGGATCCAGCGGATGCCGTCGCCGGGGAAGTCGTCCGAGGCGATCTCGGGGCCGCGACCGATCCGGTCGGCGTCGAACACCACGACGTCGGCGGCGTTGCCGGCGGCGAGCAGGCCGCGCCCCTGCAGCTTCCAGATCTGGGCCGGGTCGAGCGTGATCTTCTTGACGGCCGCCTCGAGGCTGAGCGACTTGGTGCCTCGCACGAACTCGCTGAACAGGTAGCCGGTGTCGCCGAAGGTGGAGAACGATCCGACGTGCGCACCGCCGTCGCTCGCACCGACGTGGATGTTCGGGTGCGCGAGCAGGTCGCCGACGACGGGCGAGTTGTTGTGGCCGATGTTGGCGCGGATGAACCAGGTGCCGAGGTCCTCCTCGAGCGCGAGGTCGACCACCGTCTGGCCGGGGCTGGTGCCACGGTCGCGGGCGATGTCGTCGATCGTGCGACCGATGAGGTCGTTGTTGCGCTCGTGCACCACGTCGCGCACCACGAACGCGCCGGCGCCGAGGCCGCCGTTGGGGCGCTTGGCCAGCGCGTCCATCTCGGCGGCGAGCGCTTCGCGCTGGTCGGCAACGGCGGCGAGCTTGTCGGCTCGGTCGCGCGTCGACGCCACCCGCCACCACGACGGCATCGTCAGCAGCATCAGGCTGCGCTGGTCGAGCGTGAAGCTGATGTCGATCGGGCGGGTCTGCACCTGCGGCCACACGTCGGCGCCCCGTGCGCGGGCGGCGTCGACCGCCTCGACCACGCGCATCACGCCGCGGTGGTTGGCGTCGCTGTGGAACAGCGGCGACAGCGTGGTGGTGACGCCGTGGCGCAACGACAGGTCGGCGAGCTGTTCGACGCGAGCGATGGTGAGGTCGGTGTCGAAGAACTCGTGCACGATCTGCAGCACCGCGTCGTGCTCGCCGAGCACGCCGGCGAGCGCGTCGAGCTCCTCGGGGCCGGCCCACCGGCTCGGGACCGGGCGGTACGACTCGTCGATGTCGACGAAGCTGGTCGACAGACCCACGGCGCCGGCGTCGAGGCAGGCCCGCAGCACGTCGCACATCGAGCGGATCTCGTCGGCGGTGGCGACGCGCTCTTGCGCAGCCGGGCCCATCACGAACATGCGAAGCACCGAGTGGCCGACCAAGGGCGCGACGTTGAGCGCGATGTTCTCGGCGACCGCGTCGAGCATGCCGCCGAAGGTCTCGCCCCAACGCCAGTCGACGCCGGTGTTGAACGCGGCCTCGGGCATCTCCTCGATCAGGCGGAACATGCGGCTGAAGGCGTCGCGCTGGTCGACGCGCAGCGGTGCGAGTGACAGCGAGCAGTTGCCCGGCACCACGGTGGTGACGCCGTGCTCGAGCGCCGGGAACGCGTACGGATCGAAGCAGAGCTGAGCGTCGTAGTGCGTGTGCGGGTCGATGAACCCCGGCGCGACGACCAGACCGGTCGCGTCGAGCACGCGCTGCGCCTCGCCGGCGCGGCCACCGACGGCCACCACCTTGCCGTCGCGGATCGAGACGTCGCCGCGGCGTGCGGGCAACCCCGAGCCGTCGACGATCAGACCGTCACGGATGACCAGATCGAGCATGACCTTCCCCCTGTCGTTGGTGTTGTTCGTTCATCCGTTCGAACGCCGGGAGCACCACGCTCCAGGGACGTCCGACGAGTTCGTCGATCGATGCGACGCCGGCGTCGTCGAGCGACGCGAGGCACGCTTCCTCGTCGAGCGAGATCGTGGCCCGTCCGCCGTTGGCGTAGGTGATCTCGACCTCGATCTCGGCACGGCCGTCGTGCCCACCGACGAGGGTGGCACGAGAGATCACGGCGGTCATCGGACGCCCCGACGATCGCTCATGCGCCCGGCGGCTCCGTGAAGACGACGTCGCTCGGCAGCAACCCGACCGAACGGCCGAGCCCGGCGCGTGCGGCGAGGTGCAGGTTGTACGAGAGCAACTGGTGCTCGGCACCCTCGACGTCCGGCAGCTCGCGTGCGGCGACGGACGCGAGGTCGTCACCGGGTTGCGGAAAGACGTAGCGGCGTGCCCCCATGCGACGACATCGTAGGAGTGAGTCCCCCGCCGATCCGGGGTCGGAGCGACCGCTCGATCCCGTGGGGACGAGCACGGCCGGCCTCGCGCGCCAGACTGTGCGCGTGAACGTGCGTGCTCGTCGTGGGCCCGGTCGGCCGACGGGCGGCAAGCTCGTCGTCGACCGCGAGCTGTTGCTCGACGCGGCCGAGCGCGTGATCGCGCGCGACGGTGCGGGCGCGTCGATCGAGGCGATCGCGGCCGAGGCCGGTGTGACGAAACCGATCGTGTACGCCCGCGTCGGTGCGCGAGCCGAGCTCTGCGAAGCGTTGGCCGAGCGGTTCACCGACCGGCTCACCAAGGCGGCGCGCGATCGCGTGAAGAGCCTCGAACCGAGTCGCGACGCGCTCGTGCAGTTGTTCCGTGCGACGCTCGAGACGATCGGCGAGCACCGCTCGCTGTTCCTGTTCGTCAGCCGTGGCGGCGACGACGACTCGGCGGAGCGCACCTTGCACGTGGCCGGTCGATCGGCACCTCGTCTGGCCGACCTGTACGTGTTCTGGCGCACCGCGTTGGGCCTCGACACGAGCTCGGCGGTGCCGTGGGCGTACGGCACGCTCGGCATGCTCAACCTGGTGTCGCTGTGGTGGGTCGAGTCGAGCGACGAACCCGCCCAGCAGCTGGCCGAACGACTCGCGGACCTCGTCTGGCCGGGCCTCGCGAGCGAATCTTACCGAGGGTAGATTTTCCCCCCGCACCGGTGCTACGTTCCGGTCCGTCGGGCATGGGGGTGCCCGCCGATCCGAGGGAGGGCCACGCCATGACCGCACTCGACCACCACGCCGTCCAGGCCACGCCCTGGCACCTGCGCGGCAACTGGGCGCCGGTGCTCGACGAGCTCACCGTCACCGATCTGCGGGTGACCGGCCACGTGCCGCCCGAGCTCGAGGGCCTCTATGTGCGCACGGGTCCCAACCCCAAGTCGGGGCGCAGCGACCACTGGTTCTTCGGCGACGGTATGGTGCACGGCGTGCGCCTCGCCGACGGCAAGGCGCAGTGGTACCGCAACCGCTTCGTGCAGACGCCCAACGTCACCGGTGGCGGTGGCGACGTGATGTCGAACATGGGCGACCTCACCCGCGGCACCGGCAACACGCACGTGATGCGTCACCGGGACAAGATCCTGTGCCTCGAGGAGGGGCACTGGCCGTGGCAGATCGACGACGAGCTCAACACGCTCGGCTACGTGGACTTCGACGGCAAGCTGACCACCTCGCTCACGGCACATCCCAAGGTGTGCCCGGCCACGGGTGAGCTGCTCGGCTTCAGCTACCTGAGCCCGCGCCCGCCGTTCCTGCACTACATCCGCGTCGGTGCCGACGGTCAGCTGCTGCAGCTCGAGGGCATCGAGATCCCGAACATGGTGATGATGCACGACTTCAACATCACCAGGAACCACGTCGTGTTCATGGACCTGCCGGTGTGCTTCGACCTCGACGCGCTGGCCACCGGCATGCCGTTCAAGTTCAAGCGCGAGGCGGGTGCCCGCCTCGGCGTGATGCCCCGCAACGGCACCAACGCCGACGTGCGCTGGTTCGAGATCGAACCCTGCTACGTGTTCCATCCGGTCAACGCCTGGGAGGAGGGCGACGTCATCACCCTCATGGTGAGCCGCCAGCCCGAGGCGTTCGGCACGAGCAACGACGACTACGCCGAGGTCGGTCGCCTGTGGAAGTGGACCATCGACCTGGCGGCCGGCACGGTGCGCGAGGAGCAGATCGACGACCGTCCCGGCGACTTCGGCCGTGTCGACGACCGTCTGGTGGGTCTCGACGCGCAGTACGGCTACCTGATGGCGCTCGCCGGCGAGGGCAACGCCGAAGAGCCGGTGTACGGCTCGGCGCTCTGGAAGTACGACCTGCACACCGGCCAGTGCTGGGAGCACCACCTGGGCGACGGCGTGCGCGGCGCCGAGCCCGTGTTCGCGCCCCGCTCGGTCGACGCCGCCGAGGACGACGGATGGATCATCTCGTTCGCCCACGACACCACGACCGACGAGTCGACCCTGCGGATCGTCGACGCCCGCGACTTCACGAGCGAACCGGTGGCGATCGTGCACCTGCCGCGCCGGGTGCCCTACGGGGCGCACGGCAGCTGGATCCCCGACACCCCGCTGTTCTGACGCCGCGATGAGCCGCCCCATCAGCCGCTCGTGGCGCACGATCGCCGGCGCGCTCGCGCTGGCGTCGCTGGCCACGACCTCCGTCGCCTGCTCGGGCGACGACGACGGCGGTGACGCCGGTGCCACGACCGCCACGTCGGCACCGGCCACCGCTGCTCCCACCGACGACACCGACGACACCGCCGCCCCCGACACGACCGCCTCGTCCGACACGACCGCCTCGTCCGACACGACCGGCGCGTCCGACACGACGGCTGCGCCGGGCGACGACGGCGAGGACCCGTACACCGCGTTCCCGACGTACGGGCCACCGTCGGGCGATCCGATGGTGGTCGGTCTGGTCAACACCGAGGGCGTGCCAGGTCTCGACTTCCCCGACATCCGCGAGGCGATCCAAGGCGCCGTCGACTACCTCGATCAGCACGGCGGGTTCGGTGGCCGCCCGATCCAGCTCGAGACCTGCGTGAGCAACGGCTCGCCCGAGGGGTCGCAGTCGTGCGCACAGGAGCTCGTCGGCAAGGGCGTCGAACTCGTGATGCTCGGCCTCGACATCTTCCCCGACTACGCGACCTACGGCGCGGCGAGCGTGCCCGTGATCGGCGTGCTGCCGATCCTGCCGGGCGACTACAGCGCCGACGCACTGTTCCTCACGGGCGGCAACGCCACCGTGATGGCCGCGATCGCGGTGGCCGCACACGACCACTTCCAGGCCACGTCGGTCGGCATCGTCAGCGCCGACAACCCGGGCTCGAACTCGTCCGAGGCGGCGCTCACCGCAGCGCTCGACCTGTACGGCATCTCGCACGTGACCGTGAAGGGTGGCGACAACGAGACCGATGCCGGGTTCCAGGGCCTGGTGCGTGAAGCGACGTCGGACGACCCGGATCTGCTCGTGTCGCTCTACTCCGATGCCGGGTGCATCAGCATGATGCGGGCTCGTGCGTCGCTGGCGATCGACACGCCGGTCATCACCACCGGCATCTGCAGCGCCACCGAGGTGCTCGAGCAGGTCGGCGACGACGCCGTCGGCTGGAACTTCGCCGGCGTGTCCACCCGGGCCGACACGCCCGGGTCGCGGTTGTTGCAGGAGATCATGGCGCCCGTGCTCGGGGTCGAGCCCGACGCCGTCGACCAGGCCTCGCTCGGTCTCGGTGCGCTCGGCCTGTTCATGGTGATGTCGCTCGCCACCTATGCCAACGACATCGCTGCCACCGGCGACGCCGTCACGGGCGCGGGTCTCTCCGACTTCCTCGCGAACGGCGACGACCTGAAGCTGTGGCCGGGCACCCAGCCGGTCGACTGCGGCGCCTCGGCGACGTACCCCTCGATCTGCTCGTTCACCTTCCCGTTCGCCGAGTACGTGGCGGGCGGCGAGGTGCGCACGATCGAGGGGCTGGAGGCCGTCTCGGTCCTCGACCACCTGCCCTGAGCCGTCCTTGAGCGACTACGTCTTCTACCTGCTGCTCGGCAGCGGTGCCGGGGCGATCATCGCCGCCCTCGGACTCGGGTTGGTCGTCACCCACGAGGGATCGGGCGTGGTGAACCTCGCGCAGGGTGCGATGGCCACCTGGGTCGCGTACGTGTACGCCGACCTGCGCACCGGCGCCTACCCGTTCCCGGTACCGGGCCTGCCCGCCCGGTACCACTTCGGCGGCTCGTGGGCCGGTGACGTCGGGTTCCGCTGGGCGATGCTCGGCGCGCTCGTGACCGCCGCGGTGATGGGGGCGCTGGTGTACCTGGTGGTGTTCCGACCGCTGCGGCGCGCGCCGGCACTCGCGAAGGTGGTGGCCGGCGTGGGGCTGGTGATCATGGTGCTGACGCTCGTCGAGCGCCGCTTCGAGAGCGGTTCGTCGATCCGGGTGGCACCGATCCTGCCGCGCGAGCCCGTGCGGTTCACCGACGACATCGTCGTGCCCCGGGACGGCCTGTGGTTGGCGGCGGTGGTGATCGTGCTCGGTGTCGTGCTGTGGATCGCGTCGCGGTTCACCCGTATCGGGTTGCTCACTCGTGCGGCCGCCGACAGCGAGAAGGGCACGGTGCTGCTCGGTCGTTCGCCCGAGGTGCCCGCGGCCGTGAGCTTCGTGCTCGCCTCGGTGGTGTGCGGTCTGGTCGCCGTGCTGGCCGCGCCCATGCTCCAACTCGGCTCGGGTGTGTACACCTTCGGCTACCTGGTGCCCGCGCTCGGCGCAGCACTGCTCGGTCGCTTCCGCGGCATCGGCGTCACGGTTGCCGCCGGGCTCGCGATCGGGATGGTGCAGTCGACGTTCACGAAACTGCAGGGAGATCTGTCGTGGTTCCCGCAGTACGGCGCCCGCGAGGGCCTGCCGTTCCTGGTGATCATCGTGACCATGGCGATGCGCGGCGCCGTGTTGCCCGAGCGGGGTGCGGTCGATCGCTGGCGGCTCCCCGCCGTGCCCGCCACGAAGCTGCGACCGGTCGCCGCGGTCGTGCCGGCGCTCGCGCTCGTCGGCGTGCTGTGGTGCGGCCCGCTGTGGCGCGGCGCGGTGATGACCTCGATCATCGGCACGGTGATGGCGCTGTCGTTCGTGGTGCTGTCGGGGTTCGCCGGGCAGACGTCGCTCGCCCAGTCGGCCTTCGCCGGGGTGGCCGGGTTCGCGCTGTCGAAGCTGGCGACGACGTGGGACGTGCCGTTCCCGATCGCGCCCGTGCTCGCCGTGGCCGTGGCCACGCTGTTCGGCGTGGTGCTCGGGCTGCCGGCGCTGCGTCTGCGCGGCACCGACCTCGCGATCGTCACGCTCGCCGGCGGTGTGGCGATCAGCGAGTTCGTGTTCAAGAACCCGAAGTACATCGGCGACGCGTCGACGGGCGGCGCCAAGGTTCCCAACCCCTCGTTGTTCGGCTGGGACTTCGGGTTGGTGTACGGCACCGACTCGTCCCGTGCCGTCTTCGGCGTGTTCCTGCTGCTGGTCGCCGTCGTGCTCGTGGTGCTCGTGGTGCACGTGCGCAGCAGCGCCACCGGTCGGCGGATCCTGGCCGTGCGGTCGAACGAACGAGCCGCTGCGGCGGCGGGCATCCACGTGGCGGGCACGAAGCTGGTGGCGTTCACGATGTCGGCCGCGCTCGCCGCGGTGGCCGGCTGCCTGGTGGCGTACCGCTTCGGCTCGGTCAGCGATGCCTCGTACGGCGTGATGGCGTCGCTGACGGCGTTGGCGTTCGCGTATCTCGGTGGCGTCGGCAGCGTGGGTGGGGCCGTCGCCGCAGGCGTGTTGGTCCCGTCCGGGGTGGTGTTCTACGGGATGTCGCGGCTGTCGGGCCAGGTCGGACCGTGGGACGCGTTCATCGGCGGCGCCGTGCTCGTCGCGATGGCCGTGCTGCAGCCGGAGGGCGTGGCCGGGGCCTGGCGCGGACGGCGCGAGCGGCGTGGACGGCTCGCGGCGGCCGGGCAGGTGACCGGCCAGGTGGCCGAGCAGGTGGCGACGTGAGCGAGTTGCTGCGCACCGACGGCCTGTCCGTCTCGTACGGTGGCGTGCGTGCCGTGAGCGACGTGCAGCTGTCCGTCGCTCCCGGCGAGCTGGTCGGCCTGATCGGTCCCAACGGGGCGGGCAAGACGACGCTCATCGACGCGGTCACGGGGTTCGTGCGCTGCACCGGGCGGATCACGTTCGACGGTCGCGACGTCACCGACCTCGCGCCGCACCGTCGCGCTCGACTCGGGATCACGCGCACGTTCCAGTCGCTCGAGCTGTTCGACGACCTCACCGTCGCCGAGAACGTCGCCACCGCGATCGAGCGGCCCTCGTGGCGCGATGCACTCGTCGACCTGGTGCGGCCCCGGCCGGTCGACGCCGGCGGGCCGGTGGGTGAGGCCCTGGGTCTCCTCGGCATCGACGACCTCGCGGATCACCACCCGCCCGAACTCGGTCACGGACAACGCCGGCTCGTCGCGTGTGCACGGGCCGTCGCCGGGCGCCCCTCGTTGATCTGCATGGACGAACCGGCCGCCGGACTCGACACCGCCGAGTCGCGCTCGCTCGGTGCCCGTCTGCGGGCCATCACCGAGCAGGGGTCGGCGATCCTGCTGGTCGACCACGACATGTCGATGGTGCTCGACGTGTGCGACCGCGTGTACGTGCTGGAGTTCGGCACCACCATCGCGCACGGCACGCCCGACGAGGTGCGCCGCGATCCCGCGGTCGTGGCCGCCTACCTCGGACGAACGGCGGGTGGCCAGGGATGAGCCCGGCGCTCGAGGTCGGTGGGCTGTCGGCCGGCTACGGCGGCGTCCCGGCGGTGCGCGGGCTCGACCTGCACGTCGGTGCCGGCGAGGTGGTGGCGCTGCTCGGTGCCAACGGTGCCGGCAAGACCACCACCCTGCTCGCCACATCCGGTCTCGCCGAGCGACTGGCCGGTGACGTGGTCGTGCTCGGACGCGAGACACGTGGCATGCGCCCCACCGCGATCGCTAGGCTCGGCGTGGCGCACGTGCCCGAGGACCGGGCGCTGTTCCCGAGCCTCACGGTGGCCGAGAACCTGCGCGTGGCGGGCAGACGGTCGCGCGTCGACACGCGCCGTGCCGTCGAGCACTTCCCTGCGCTCGCGGATCTGCTCGACCGTCGAGCGGGTCTGTTGTCGGGGGGCGAGCAACAGATGCTCGCCCTCGCCCGGGCGCTCGTCACCGAGCCTCGCGTCCTGCTCGTCGACGAGATGAGCCTCGGCCTCGCGCCCGTCATCGTCGAGCGGTTGCTGCCGGTCGTGCGGCAGGTGGCCGACGAGACCGGTGCCGCCGTGCTCCTGGTCGAGCAGCACGTCGACCTCGCGCTGTCGATCGCCGACCGCGCCTACGTGCTGCGCCACGGCGAGTTGGCCGCCACGGGCACGTCGGCCGAGTTGCAGGCCCACCCCGAGCTGTTCACGAGCAGCTACCTCGGCGACGACTGAGCCGCCGTCACGCGCAGCAGGTCGTCGAAGGGCGACAGCAGCGCGGGCAGCGCGGTGGGCCGAGCCGCACGTGCCGCCGCACGGGCGGTGCCGGCCGCACCGGTCATCATCGACGGGTTCCAGCTCGGGTCGAGCTCGTCGTCGCGAGGGCCGAGGAAGGCCGGTAGCAACGAGGCCAGCCGTTGCGCCTCCGCGCCGATCGCGGGATGGTCGACGGTGTCGAGCGCGTCGGCCGCGTCGACGAGCAGTTCGACGCTGCCGGCGAGGCCATGGCACTGCGACGCGCCGAGCTGGGTGCGCTCGGCGATCGCGACGACGGCGCCACGGATGATCGGTTCGACGTCGACGTCGAGGGTGAGCAGACCGTGCCGGTCGGCGCGGTGCGCACGGATGAGGAATCGGGCGATGCCGGTGGCGCCGTGGCACCAGTACGGCTCCGACAGGTCGGTCGCCGCGGCGTCGTGGTGCAGGGTCCAGACGAGCCCGTCTCGTGCGGGGCGCGGTCGTGCCGCTGCCGCGAGGCCGCGTACGGCTCCCTCGACCGCTCGCCGCAGTCGTACCTGCAGTTCGACGTCGGTCCCGGATTCGGCGTCGGCCGAGAGGACGGCGAGCAGGTCGAGCAGTGCGTCGGCGATGCCGGCCGAGCCGTGGGCGTAGCCGTGGTGCTGGCGGTCCGACAGCTCGCCGTGCCCGGCGGGATACGGCCATCGCGTCGCGCCGCACTGGTGGGTCGCCGTGGCGAGCAGGCGATGGGCGGCTGCGACGGCGTCGTCGAGGTCGCGTCGCTCGCCCGACGTGCGCCAGGCGAGCAGGTGGGCGCGCAGCCGTCCGGCGATCCCGTTGAAGAGGTCAGGTGAGGCGAGCTCGTGCTCGGACGTGCGTCGGATCCGGTCGAGCCCCGTCGCGATCCACGCGGCGTCGACACGGGTGCCGATCACGGTCAGGGCCACACCGATGCCGGACTCGCCGACGTACAGGCCGCCGAGCGGTACCGCACGCAACGGTCGCTGCTCGTCGAGCCACGTGGCGACGAGCGGGAGCAGCGCGTCGATGCGTCGGGCCTGCGCGGGATCGGCCAGCGGCGCCAGCTCGCACAGTGCGTACGCGACGCCGGCCACACCATTGCCGAGGAACGGGTTCACCGGCCCGACGTCGTCGGGGAACGTCCACCAGGCACGCCCGTCGTGCGCGTGCACCTCGTCGAGCAACCGGTCGATCGTCGACCGCCACGCGGTGTCCGCGTCGCCGGGGGTCGCGTCAGCGGATCGAGGCGATGCACAGGTGTGCCGGCGGACGATCAGCTCGGCGAGCTGGTCGGCCGTCGGGCGGGCGCTGCGATCCACCGACAGGCAGGCCTCGGCGAGGTCGACCAGGTGTTGCGGCGCCCCTGGCGCCAGCGCCCGGATCGGCTGGTCGAGCAGTCGATGCGGTCGCGGCGCGTCGTGCGCCACGGTGCCGGTCAGCAGCTCGTACACCAGCGCGCCGAACGCGTGCACGTCGTCGGCCGGCACGGGCCGCTCGCCCGCCCACTGCTGCGGGCTCGCGTATCCCGGTGTGCGCATCGGCTCGTCGAACGCGTCGTCCTCGTGCAGCAGCGTCTCGGCGTCGAGCAGCCGTATCGACAGGTCGTCGTCGACGATCACGTGCTCCGATTTCAGGTCGGCGTACACGTAGCCGCGCGCGTGTACCGCTGCGAGCGCACGCGACACGGCGGCCAGCAGGGCCTCGACCTCGTCGACCGGGCAGCGGCCGTGCTCGGCGAACCGGCGAGCGATCCAGTCGGGGAGTGGCTCGCCGTCGAGGTGCTCCATCGGCAAGAAGGCGTGCTCGCCCTCGACGAAGACGTCGGCCGCCCACGGGAACAGACGGAGCTGCTCGAGCTCGCGCATCAGCCGCGCCTCGCGCTCGAGCACGCCGACGACCTGGTCGGGTGTGCGGTCGGTACCGGTCTCGAGCGGCAGGCGCTTGAGCACGGTGCGACGCCCCTTCGCCGTGTCGACGGCGAGGAAGATCGTCACCACGGCGGTGGGGCTCAGCGACTTGGCGAGCAGGTAGCGACCGGCCACGGTGAGGCTCGCAGGCGGTGGCGCAACGCGCAGCCCGGCGGTCTCGAACGGGTCGACGACCCAGTCGGGCACGCTGGCGTACCGGCGACGGCGGTCGGGCACCAGCGTGCCGTCCGGGCGTTCGAGCACGTCCTCCACCTCGCCGAGCACGTCCTGGCGGACCCGACCACGGAAGGCGCCGTAGCGGTAGTACACCGGGGCGTCGGGACGCAGCCGGCGGTCGGAGGGGATCCGTGGAGCCGACACGCCACGGGTGGCGGCAGCCAGGTCGCGACCGAGCGCGAGCGCGGTGGTCTCGTCGGCCGGGTAGACGGTGACGAACTTGCCGATCTGGCTGGCGCCGTACGAGCCGTCGTTCAGCCGGAGCAGCTCGTGACGGTCGCGAGCGACCTTGAACGTGCAGCGGTGCTCCCCGAGGACGGGGAGCACCGCGACGAGCACCTCGGCGGCGTTGCGGCTCGACGCCGACACGTGCAGCTTCCACCCCTGGGTCGGCAGGTCGTCGTCCGCTCGTTCGACGCCGACCCAGGGCGAGCCCTCGTCGGCCACCACGATGAGGTCGTGGGTCGCGGCGAAGGCCGACAACGACTCGACGACCGTGCGCGGTGGGACCGAGGACATCGTGGAGGATCCGGCCGGCTCAGAGGCCGGTGAACATCTTGGTGCCGGCACCGCCGCCGGTGAGGATCACCGTCTTGCCGCGGCAGCTGCGGCCGCTCATCGTGCCGTGGGTGATGCAGCGCACCTTGGTCTTCTTGTTGCGCCACACGATGCCGTCGGTCCCCGGGTCGAACTCGTCGTCCTCCATGAAGCCCGCGACCTCGGCACCGTCGGCACCCTGGCGCACGAGGAGCTCCGCCAGCACGACGGCAGAGGCGCCCACGTCGGACAGGTCGTCGAGCCCGCCGTCGATCAACGCCTGGCGGTAGGTGGGATCGTCGAGGCACTTCTGACCCATCTGGTCGAGCATCTGCAGGAAGGCGGCGACGTCATCGGTAGCGCTCATCGGGGGTTCCCCTTTCTCCGTGGGGCCCGAGTGGTCCCCGTCGGAGCGTCAGGACGAGCCCGCCCGGACCGGGTTACGTTCAGCCGCCCCGCTACAGCAGCGCCCCGTACACCAACGCCTTCAGCTGACCACGGAAGTTGAACGTGCCCGACGGCATCAGCTGGGTCATGAACACCACGGCGAGCTCCTCGGACGGGTCGACCCAGAACGTCGTCGACGCCGCGCCGCCCCACATGAACTCGCCCGGCGACCCGACGACCCCTGTCGCGGCGGGCCCACGTGACACCGCGACCGTGAGGCCGAAGCCGTTGCCGGCGAAGCCGACCTCGCCGTAGCCCATCGGCAGTGCCAGGTCGGACATGTCGGCGTCGCCCTCGAGGTGGTTCGACGCCATCAGCTGCACGGTCTTGCGGCCGAGCACACGCGAACCGCCGTACGCGCCGCCACCGGCGAGCATCGCCGCGAAGCGCAGGTAGTCGGCCGTGGTGCCGACCAACCCGCCACCGCCGTTGAACAGCTTGGGCTTGCGCAGGTATGTGCTGCGCGTGGGGTCGTCCATCAGGACGAGCTCCTTGCGTCCGTTGCGCCCGTAGTTGGCGGCGAAGCGATCGACCTTGTCGGCCGGCACCCAGAAGTCGGTGTCGACCATGCCGAGCGGCTCGAAGATCGCCGTGCGCAGGTACTCGTCGAACGGCTGGCCCGACATGATCTCGACCAGACGAGCGGCGATGTCCATGCCGTGCGAGTACAGCCAGTGCGAGCCGGGCTGGAAGCGCAACGGCCAGTCGCCGAACGCGGCAGCCATCGACGCGAGGTCGTGGTCGGCCAACCAGTTGCGCTCGCCGAGCACGAGGTCGCCGTTCTCGTAGCCGTACCCGATGCCCGACGTATGCGTGAGGATGTCGCGGATGGTGGGCGGGCGATGGGCCGGCACGATGCGTGAGCCCCCGTTGGGGTCGGCCTCGCGCACGGTCATGTTCTTCCACTCGGGGATCCAGCGGTCGACCGCGTCGTCGAGCTGGAAGTGGCCCTGCTCGTACAGGGTCATCATCGCCACGCCGGTGATCGGCTTGGTCATCGAGTAGAGACGCCAGATCGCGTCGTCGGCCACCGGCACGCCACGCTCGCGGTCCTGCGCGCCGAAGCTCTCGAGGTAGCCGACCGTGCCGCCGCGCACGACCGCCACCTGTGCGCCGGCGATCTTGCCGGGCTCGATGTAGCGCGAGCGCAGGTGCTCGCCGATGCGGCCGAGCCGCGCCTCGTCCAACCCTGCTGCTGCTGCGTCGACCTGCACGCGTGACCCCCTCGTCGTCGCTGCCGTGCCCCCGCACGGCGAGGTCCCCACCATGCCACGGGTGACGCGCGCCGAGCGGGGCCGGTTGTCTGCTACTTGTCTGGTCTACACTGTCCGTCGGCCGATCCGAACCCACCGTCCCCCGAACGAGAAGGCGAGCACCGCATGTCCTCCAAGATCATCTACACCCACACCGACGAGGCCCCGCTGCTCGCCACCTACTCGTTCCTGCCGATCATCCAGGCGTTCGCCAAGGCGGCCGACGTCGAGATCGAGACCCGCGACATCTCGCTGGCCGGCCGGATCATCGCCCAGTTCCCCGACCTGCTCACCCCCGAGCAGCGCATCGGCGACCACCTCGCCGAGCTCGGCCAGCTCGCCCTGCTGCCCGAGGCCAACATCATCAAGCTGCCCAACATCTCGGCCTCGCAGCCGCAGCTCGACGCGGCGATCAAGGAGCTGCAGGACCAGGGCTACGCACTGCCCGACTACCCGTCGAACCCGTCGACCGACGCCGAGCGCGACATCAAGGCCCGCTACGACAAGGTGAAGGGCTCGGCCGTCAACCCGGTGCTGCGCGAGGGCAACTCCGACCGCCGCGCACCGCTGTCGGTGAAGAACTACGCGAAGAGCCACCCGCACTCGATGGGCGCGTGGACCAGCGACTCCAAGACCAACGTCGCCACGATGACGTCGGGCGACTTCCGCCACAACGAGCAGTCGGTCACCATCGCCGAGGCCGGCTCGGTGCGCATCGAGCACGTCGCCGCCGACGGCACCGTCACGGTGCTGAAGCCGTCGGTGAAGGTGCTCGCCGGTGAGGTGATCGACGGCACCTTCATGAGCAAGGACGCGCTCGTCGCGTTCCTCGGCCAGGCCGTGCAGCGTGCGAAGAGCGAGGGCGTGCTGTTCTCGCTGCACAT
>JAXLRF010000019.1:0-57137 GCA_046331225.1 Acidimicrobiales bacterium | reverse complement strand
ACTGAACCGCCCTGGGTCTGATGGAGGCTCGGGCTATTGGTTTCCAACCCCGGCTGGTGTGCCTGTCGGGGAGGGCTGTGGTGCAGCGTAGAACGCTGCTTCGAACTCTGCGGGCGGGATGTCGCCGCAGTGGCTGTGGAGGCGGTGCTCGTTGAACCAGTGCACCCAGGTGAGCGTCGCCAACTCGACCTCGCCGACATCGGCCCACCTTCGTGGGGCGTCGGGCCCGTAGATGCATTCGGTCTTGTAGAGCCCGTTGGTGGTCTCGGCGAGCGCATTGTCGTAGCTGTCCGCGACGGTGCCGATCGATGGTCGAGCGCCGATCTCGTCGAGGCGTTCGGTGAAGCGCACCGACGTGAACTGCGACCCGGCATCCGCGTGTGTCACGAGCCCGACGAGCCGCCGGTTCCCGCGTGAACGACGGGCCATCTCGAGCGCGTCGAGGACCATGTCGGTGCGCATGTGTGACGCCGCCCGCCAGCCGACGATCCGCCGGCTGTAGGCGTCGACGATGAAGCACACGTAGGCCATCCCCGACAGCGTCGGCACGTAGGTGAGGTCGGTCACCCACAACGCGTTCGGTCGTTCGGCGGTGAAGTTCCGCTTCACGAGATCCGGCGCCCGCACCGCGTCCGGGTCGGCGATGGTGGTGAACACCTTGCGCCGCTTGCGACTCACACCCTCGATCGCGAGCTGGCGCATCAGCCGGGCGACCTGATCCCGGCCGATGTCATGACCGGCACGGCGGGCTGCTTTCCAGAGCTTGTGCGCGCCGTAGACCTTGCGGTTCGCGACCCACAACACCATCAGCATCTGCATCATCACCGCGTCACGCGCCGCCCTTGCCGACACGGCCCGGGTCTTGTTCGCGTAGTAGGTGCTCGGAGCGATCTGCATCACCTTGCAGATCGGCTCGACCCCGAGCTCGTCCCGGTTCGCGTCGATGAACTCGACGATCACTTCGATGGGCGGTCGAGCTCCGCCGCGAAGAAAGCCGACGCCCTTCGCAAGATTTCGTTCGCGCGGCGCAACTCCCGGTTCTCCTGCTCCAACTGGCGGACCCGCTCAGCCTCAGCCGACGTCACCCCGGGCTTCACCCCGGCATCGATCTCGGCCTGCTTCACCCACCCGCGCAACGTCTCGAGGCCGACGCCGAGCTGATCGGCGACCCGCTTCACCGTCCCGTGATCGGTGCCCAACTCCTTGCGGAGCTGACGCACCGCCCGCACCGCACGCTCCTTCTCGGCCTCGCTGTAACGACGCGTCGTTGGCTTCCCAGGCGACATCTCATGTGGCATGACTCCATCCTCGTTTCCAAGGTCAAGAGCCTCCAGGGATCCCAGGGCGGTTCAGCCCGCCGTATCACCGTCGGCCGGCTGTTCGGGATTGGGCGACTCGGACGACGCCGCCTGCGTTCGAGACGCCCCCGTGCAGCACCTCCTCGTCCGCCACGCGACCATGCTCCCACGCTCGGCGAGGTCGCGGCCGACGACGGCCGCATGATCAGACCGCGGCTCGTCTCAGGGGTTCGAACACCGAGACGTAGTCCGCCAGTCGGGCGGCGATCTCGATCGCCACGTCGACGTCGTCGGGATCGGGCTCCTCCCAGATCTCCGAGATCCGGCGCCACCGGTCGACACCGATGAACGCTCCCGCTTCTGGTTCTTCACCGAGCTCACGTCGCCAGGCCCGCTCGTCGCCGAGCAGCCGGCCGAGGACCGCCTCGTTCTCGTCGACCTTCGGGTACTCAGCATGGAATCCGATCTCGAGCACGACCACGCCGTCGACACGGATGAGTTGCGCCTCGTAGTGCTCGCGGCTCGCGTCGTCGTACCAGACCTTGAGGCCTCGTCCGTGGGCGGTCGAGTGCAACGTGCCGTCGACGTCGATGACGAAGCCCTCGAACACGTCCTGCACCTGATGGAAGAACGTCCGCTCCACCGTCTGCACGCTACGCGCTCGCCGACTGATCGAGGCCGAGGCAGCGCCGTGCCGTTCGCGGTCAGGCGGTGAGCGATGCGAACGGGCCGTCGCCGGTGAAGGCGATGCGATGGAAGCGTTCACCCATGCGTTGGTAGCCGGCGGCGTTCGGGTGGAGACCGTCCGGGAGATCGTGGACGTCGTCGGGACCGAAGAGGTCGGGCCCCTCGATGAGGTGGAGGTGGGGATCGTCGCGTCGGCGGGCCTCGACGACCTCTCGCTCGATCTGTCGGATCCGTTCCAGCGTGAGCGCACCGGTCGCGAGTTCGACCGGCCGTGGGTGCACGCGGCACGTGCCGTCGACGGTGGTGGTGGGGCCGGGGTGTGCCTCGGCGACCGGGCACGTGATGGGCGTGATCACCGCGATCGGTGTGTCGGGCTGACGATCGCGGATCGTGTCGAGGAAGCCGTGCAGTGCGGGGACGAAGGTCCGCTCGCGCATGCTGTCGGCGTTGACGATGTTGATGCCGAGCTTGAGGCTGATGGCGTCGGCGGGATGCGCTGCGATCATCCGTGCGGCGAACGGGTCGAGGTGGCACTGACCGGCGAACGCGAAGCTCTGCAGGTCGGCACCGGCGAGCCGCGCGGCGATCGCCGGCCAGGTTCCCGTCGGGCGATCGGCCTCGAAGCAGTGCGAGATCGAACTGCCGTAGTTCGTCCATCGGAACGCGGCGTCGGACGTCGGGGCCGTCACGGGGGATTCCGAGCTCACCGAACGCACGCGAACCGCTGTGGCGTGAGGGAGCCACAGCGCGACGTGTTTGTGCCCACTCGGGAGCGCGAAGGTGACGGTGGCGTCGCCGCCGGGCGTGAAGCTCACGCCGCCCGTTCGTGGGTCGACGGTGATCAGCGTTCCCTCGAGCAGTCCCTTGCTGTCGATGAGCTCGCCGTCGATCACGAGATCGAACACCGCAGGTCGTCGAGCTTCGTCACCGATCCGGACGTGCGTGAGATGGCACACGACCTCGAGGACGGTTGCAGACGTGTCGAACTCGAGCCGCCCGCCCGCCGGCATGGTCTCGAGCAGAGCGAGCGAGAGGTCGTTGTGCTGCGCTCGCGCCCATGCCGGCATGCGGTGCAGCACGGCGCCGGCGTCGGTGGGCTCGATCTCGGCGATGCCCGCGAAGCGGATGGCCCCGGTGGTGAGGTCGACGTTCTGCATCAGTGCTCCCGGGTGGTGTGAAGGGTCGAGGCGATCCGTCGTTCGACGGCGTCCGCGTAGGCGTCGACCGCTGTGAGGTAGTCGAACGCGCTGGGATCCATGAGCCATTGGATCTCGAGTCCCATGAGGGTGGCCACGACCTCGCGTCCGAGCTGGTCGGCGTCGACGGTCGCGCCGCCCCGACGAACCGCCGATGCGACCAGGTCGCGGACCCGGGCGTACCGGTCGACGAAGAAGTCGTGCAGCGGGTCGCCGGGGTCGAGGTTCTCGGCTCCGAGCACCACGTAGAGGCGGGTCCGCACCGCGTCGTGGGCGACGAACCGTGCGATGGCGCGAAGGCCTCGGCCGAGCTCGCCCGGTCCGTCCCCGATGGTGCCGAGGAGGGCGCTCGTCTCGCGCTGCTCGCGCTCGCTGACGACGTCGAGGAGCAACCGCTGCTTGGTGCCGAAGTAGTACAGGAGTCCGGGGTGTGTCATGCCGACGCGGTCGGCCAGTTCGGTGATGCTCGTCCCGCGGAAGCCCCTGGCGGCGAACAGCGTCACGGCCTCGGCGACGATGGCCTCGCGCCGAGCGTGGCCGCGTGGCTGCCTCACACGGTCGTCGGCTGCCGCGCGCACCGGTGCCTGCTCCACGTCGAGAATTCTACAGACCTGTAGATATCGTGCGGGCATGGAGTGGCCTGACGGATTCATGTGGGGAACGGGCGCGTCGTCGACGCAGTGCGAGGGCGCGGCGCCGGCGTCGGACTGGATCGAGTGGGAGCGCAGCGGCAGGGCGCCGGTGAGCGGCAACGGCAACGGGTTCGCCACCCGCTACGCCGATGACTTCGCACTCATGGCCGGGCTCGGGCTCACACACCACCGACTCTCGATCGAGTGGGCACGGGTCGAACCCGAGCCTGGCGTGCACGACCCGGCCGAGGTCGAGCGGTATCGGGCCATCCTCGAAGCGGCGCACGATGCCGGCGTCACGCCGTGGGTGAGCCTGCACCACTTCACGTTGCCGAGGTGGTTCGCCGCGGCCGGCGGCTTCACCCTCGACGCCAACCGAACAGGTGCGTGGACGCGTCACGTCGAGTGGATGGCCGAGACCTTCGGCGACCTCGTCGGCGGCTGGCAGCCGATCAACGAGGCGAACCTGTACGCCCTGCTGCACTACGGAGGCTTCGGGTTCCCGCCAGGACACGACGATCTCGTCGAGACAGCGCTCGTCGACGAGCAGATCCAGTTGGCCAACGCCGAGGCGGCCGTGCGGCTGAAGCAGACCGGCAAGCCGGTCGCGTCGATCTTCGGGCTCGCCGCGCACGTCGCACACGACGAAGCGCCCGCCACCGCGTCGCTGATCGAGTTCCTCGACGCCGGTCTGTGGCGGCCCGGCATCGATCTGTTCCGTGACGGCGTCCTGCGGTCACGCGGCCGTGAGCCGATCGAGCGCCCCGACCTCGCGGGCGCCTTCGACCTGATCGGCTTCTCGTACTACATGGCACTCGGGGTCGCCGACGGCTCGTTGACGATCCACCCGGTCGGGGCTCGAGTCTCGCCGCTGGGATACGGGATCTTCCCGGAGGGTGTCGGGCTCGTGCTCGATCGTCTGCACGACGAGCTCCCGGCAACCCCGCTGCTCGTGGCCGAGTTCGGGATCGGGACGGCCGACGACACCGAACGTGCGGCGTATCTCTCGCGCGGCCTCGAGGTCGTGCACGACGCGATCGCACGCGGCGTGGACGTCCGGGGTCTGTTCCACTGGACGGCCGTCGACAACTACGAATGGCTCCACGGCTACGACCCCGCCGCGGCGTTCGGCCTCATCGATCGCGAACGGAACATCCGCCCGAGCGCCTCCGTCCTCGCTGCCCACGCGCGGTAGCCCGGTGCGCGGCGGTTCGTAGCGGTGCGTACGACGCCGCCACGCACCCTCAGGACGCAGCGCGGAGGACGGCGTACTGGTACTCCCAGCCGCCCGGTCGCGTCGGTGGGAAGGTCTCGAAGTGCTCGAGATGTCCGTGGCGTTCGAGCATCGATCGCCAACGGTCGTGTGATGCGAGCGAGACGGACCTCACGACGGGCCGCTCGTTCACGAGGTGGCCATGTCGTAAGTGATCCAGGTCGTGCGGGTGGCGAGCTGGTCGTACTTCGATCGGGCGCGGTAGTTGTCGTCGGCCGTCGTCCACCGGATGACCGGCCAGCCATGCTCGCCCGCCATCGTGCGCATCCCGTGGTACAAGGCGTCGACGGCCCCACTCCCGCGATGCTCCGGCGCGACGAACAGGTCGTCGAGGTAGCCGCACGTCACACCGCGCAGGGGACGCACCCATTCGCGGAGATGGGCGAGCCCCTGCGGTTCGCCCACCTCGGCGCCGTCGTCGTCGACCTGCACTGCGACGAGTGCCCAGATCGCTCGGGTGTCGTGGATCCAGCTCCACACGAGTTGCTGGTGTTCGTCGCTCGTCGGCCAGTGGTAGAAGTCCGCGTAGCCGCGGTACAGCCGGGTCCACGGCTCGAACTCGTCGATCGCCACCGGTCGCGCCACCCAGCGCATCGTCCCTCCTCGTTCGACCGCACGGATGCCGGCCGATCACCGAAGAATGGCCGCCTCTCCGCGCACGATCAACCGACTTCGCACGACGGGCGAGCGAGGGCGGCTCAGCTGGTCGCGTCGTTCGTCGGCCACGCGAGGCCGAGGGCGGTGACGGCCGACTCGATCGCGTCGACGAGACGTTCGCTCGAGCCGTCGCACGCCTCGAGCTCGGCCGGGCCGAGCAGCACGACCGTCCCCCGATCGGTCTCGGCGAGCACCACCGGCGCGGCGCCGTCGGCGGCCGCCCGCACGTGATCCGGTTGGTCGTCGAGGTGGAACGTGGCGAACTCGACGGGGAGACCGGCGCGACACGCGATCCACTCGCGTCGGACGCGAAACGTGCCGTGGGTGATGTCGCACAGCGAGCAGTGCCGCTGCCCGAGGCGGGCGCCGATCCAGTACCTCACCTCGCCCCGCCACGTGCCCTCGGCGTCGTAGACGCCGACCAGCCGGCGGATGCGTGCCCCGCTGTGGTCGTGGGTCCCGGTCATCTCCACAGCATCGTCGATCGACGTGGGCTTGCGGGGACGCGTTCGGTGTGAAACACTGAACCATATGGTTCAGCGTTCGACGATCGATCTCGACGCCTCGTTCGCCGCCCTGGCGGACGCAACACGCCGCGGTGTGCTGGAGCAGCTCGGGCGTTCCGAGCGCTCGATCACCGATCTGGCGGCGACGTTCGGCATGACGCTCACCGGCATGCGCAAGCACGTCGGTGTGCTCGAGGCCGCCGGGCTCGTCACCACGCAGAAGGTCGGGCGCGTGCGCACCTGCCGGGTCGGCGCCCGCCGGCTCGACGAGGTGGCCGAATGGATCGACTCGTACCACCGGCTGTGGGATGCCCGGTTCCGCGAACTGGACCACGTGGTCGAAGAACTGAAACGGAAGGAGCAGCAGGATGGACGCAGGACGCATGGATGAGGTCGCCGACGCCACGCGCACGACGGTCGAACGGAGGTCGGATCGCGAGGTCGTCGTCACCCGGTGGTTCGACGCGCCGGCGCGGCTCGTGTTCCAGGCGTGGTCGGACCCGGAGCTCTTCCGCCGATGGTGGGTGCCGCAGTCGATGGGCATGACACTGCACGACTGCGAGATGGACGTGCGCACCGGTGGCACCTACCGCCTGAACTTCGGTGAGGGCATGGACTTCCACGGTCGCTACGTCGAGGTCGAGGCACCCACACGCATCGTGTGGACGAACGAGGAGGGCGGAGGGTCCGTCACCACCGTCACGTTCGAGGAGCACGACGGCCGGACGCTGCTCGTGATGAGCGAGTTGTTCCCGTCCGCCGAGGCGTACGAGGCCGAGGGTGGTGCCGAGCAGGCGGCGCACGAGACCTTCGACCAGCTCGACGAACTGCTGCGCACCCTCACCTGACCGCCGGACTCGAGCGCTCACCGGTGGTGATCGGCGAGGCGTCGGGCGACGCCGGCCATCACCTGGCGCAGCTCCTCCGGGAGGAGCACCTCGAAGTCGGGGCCGAGCGCCAGCAGCTCGCGCACGGCGGCCTCGTACGAGTCGAACCGGAACGACCCCTCGATCCAGTCGGGGCGGTCGGCCGGCGGCGGATCGGGCTGCGAGCGACGACGCCACCCGTCGGGTTTGCCGTTCACCAATGCGAGCTGCAGCGCGTTCGGTGGCAGGCGCACCCGCACCCGACGCAACACCCCGCGACTGCTCGACAGGCCCGGGATGTCGCCGACCTCGACGGGCCGGAACGTGTCGAGCAGCTGCACGCCCCCGTTCGGCCCTCTCGTCGCATAGACCGGCACGCCCGCGGTCGAGAGCGCTTCGAGATCACGCAGCACGGTGCGCGACGAGACCTCGAGCCGGTCGGCGAGTGAGGCCACCGTGTGCCGGTGACCGTCCTGCAGCACCAACACGAGTCGGAGCAACCGGCCGGCCCGCATCAGCAGCCGGTGCAGATCGATCTGGAATTCATGACACATGGTGTCATGAACCCGCGTCCATCATGTGCGCAGAGGTCGGCGTGCTGCCGGCTCGGACGAGGGGATGACAGATGGCCGATCACGTCGAAGGCAGCGGCACTGCAGAGGATCCGTGGATCCTGACGACACCGCCGGGTTCGTCCGAGTTCGACGCGTGGCGCGACGAGACCTCCGATCCGCCTGCACTGCGGGTCCGGGTCGGCTCGACCACGCTCGCCTACCACTTGCGCTGCATCGAGGATCTGCACGCGATGCTCGTCGCCCACGGCGACTGGATGCCGCTCGGCAACGCCGACGAGCAGAAGGAGGCCAAGCCCGGCACGGTCGAGGCCTGGGCGCGCTCGGCCGACAACCCGGTGGGCGGGTGGTACGGGCTGCGCAAGGGCTACCGAGGTCGGTTCGGCAACTACGTGCCCCCGGTGCTCGAACTGCTCGGACTGGCCGAGGTCGAGCACGAGCCACGCAACAACCGCATGCGGGCGCGCTGACCGGTGCGTCGGCCGCTGGTGCTCGGTCACGGCTCGGGCCGAGCCGGTGACGAGTTCAACAGCCGTGCCTCCTTCGAGCGGCTGATGCTCACCGATGTCGATGGTGTCGAGCTCGACGTGCGCCGCACGGCCGACGACGTGCTCGCCGTGCGCCACGACCCGCACGCGCCGGACGGGCGTCTCGTGTCGGCCACGTGCCTCGCCGAGCTGCCGGCCGACACGTTGACGCTCGAGCAGGTGCTCGACATCTGCGCGGGTCGGCTGGTGAACATCGAGATCAAGAGCTTCCCGCAGGATCCGGACCACGACCCCGACGAGCGCGTCACCGAGCTCGTCGTCGACCTGCTGGCGGCGCGCGATCAGGTGGACCGCGTGATCGTGTCGTCGTTCGGGCCAGCGTGCCTGGCTCGCGTGCGAGCACGGGCACCGCACCTGCCGAGTGCCGTGCTGCTCTTCCACCCGGGCGATCCGGACGAGCTGCTCGACGCCGTGGTCGCCGGAGGCCACCGCATCGTGCACCCGTACGAGCCCCACGTCGACGAGCGCTTCGTGGCGGCGGCGCGCCGGCGCGACCTCGCGGTGAACGTGTGGACCGTCCGCGACGACCAGGCCACGCTCGACCGGCTCGTCGCGCTCGACGTCGACGGCATCATCACGGGCCGGCCCGACCGGATTCACCGCTGAACGTCGTCGCCGTCCGTGCTACACCGTTCGGCATGCCGCACCGCAGCCTCGTCACCGCCATCGTCATCGACGCCCCCGGCGATCGACACGCCGACGAGGTCGCCTTCTGGAGCGGTGCCACGGGCAAGGACCTCGTGCGCCTGTCGCACCCCGAGTACCACGGTGCCCGCGTCACCTCGACGCTCGTGATGCTCGTGCAGGAGCTCGGCGACGGAGCACCCCGGGTGCACATCGACATCCACACCGACGACGTCGACGCCGAGGTCGCTCGTCTGGTCGCGCTCGGTGCCACACAGGTCGAACGTCTCGCCGACTGGGCCGTGATGCGCGATCCCGCCGGTCTGCCCTTCTGTGTCGTGAAGGCGCCACCCGGCGAGCTCGACGACGGACCGGCGATCACCTGGCCGTAGACGACCCGACACCGGACACACGACCGACTCACGAGCGGCTCACACCCAACCCACACGTTCAGCGGATTGCATGTGGACCATGGCAGCAACCCCCGACCTCCACACGCCGGCCGAGGCGAACCCGTCCCGCACCCCGCTCTCGCGTCGCACCGCGCTGACGATGCTCGGCCTCGGCGGACTCGGCCTCGTCGTCGCCGCCTGCGGCGGGGACGACGACAGCACGGCAACCACCAGCGCAGGGACGAACTCACCTGCGACGACGTCGGCGGAGAGTCAGGCGACGACGGCCGCAACGGCCGACACGACCGCCGCAGCGACAGCCGACACGTCGGCAGCGACGACCGCTGCCGCGGCCGGCGGCGACCTCACCGAGACGCCGGAGGAGACCGGTGGGCCGTTCCCCTCGGACGGCAGCAACGACAACGGTGAGGGCACGATCGCCAACATCCTGGCCGACTCCCGTTCGGTGCGGTCCGACATCCGCTCGGATCTCGACGGCTCCAACACGCAGGAGGGTGTGCCCTTCGCGCTGACGATGAACGTCGTCGATGCCGCAGGTGCCGCCGTCGAGGGCGCCGCCGTCTACATCTGGCACTGCACCAAGGACGGCGGCTACTCGCAGTACGACTCGCAGATGATCGGCGGCGACTTCACCGACCGCTCGTACCTGCGCGGCGTGCAGATCGCCGGGGCCGACGGCAGCGTGGCGTTCCAGTCGATCCTGCCCGGGCGCTACCAGGGCCGTGCGTTCCACATCCACTTCGAGGTGTACTCGGACAGCACCTACTCGACGAAGCTGCTCACCAGTCAGATGGCGATCGACGACGACCTGATCGACCAGCTGTACGCCGACGCCGGCTACGACGACGCACTCGGCAACGACACCGACAACGCGAACGACGGAGTGTTCGGCGACGGCGTCGAGCACCAGCTGCTCACCGTCACGGGCGATGTCGCCTCCGGCCTCACGGCCACCTACACCGCCGTCGTCTGAGCACGTGTGCCGCCGGGCTGCCTCTCGGTGTGACACGGTGGTCGGATGAAGCTCTTCCGTCGCGAACCATCGGCCGACGAGTCGCTGGTCCAGGTGGCCGGCCAGCGAGGGTGGCGCGAGACCGCCAGCGCGGCCATGGGCATGCTGCCGCCGTCCCACGAGGCGCTCGATCCCCACGACCTCGGCTCGCGCCGGCCGCCGCGCTGTGGCGGGCGAGCGTTCCAACTGGTGCTGTCGAGCGGTGCGGTTGCGCAGATCTCGCATCTCGAGGTGTACCGGAACGAGACCGACGAGGAGATCTACGACGTGGTCCGCTGGCGCCTGCCGGCCGGCGGCGGCGCGTGGGGTTCGTCACGGTTCGAGGTCCTCGCGAGCGCCGACCTGTGGGGCCATCATCGCCTGTCCGGGCGTTTCGGTCATCCGAGCTGGCGCAGCGTCACCGCCGGATCGGGCACCGTCCGCGTGTCGCGCTCCATGGACGACACCACGGTCGACGCGCTCGTCGTCGATCCCGACCTGCAGACGCTCTTCAGCCTGGGCGCCGGGTTGCGCAACGGCTTCGTCGCCGAGCTGGTCGACGGACAGGCGGCCGTGTTCTCGTGGCTGGGCCTGGCCCATCGAGGTGTCGAGCGCTGGGAGGTGCTGGTCGCTGCCGCAGAGGCCTTCGATCGGCTGCTCACCCGGCGGTGAGTCGCGGTCGAGCAGGGTTCATGCAGCGGATGGCGAGACCACCTTCTCCATGCAGATGCTGAAGTCCTTGCCGACGAAGGGTCCCCAGGGTTCGCAGACCACGTACCCCGCCGACTCGAACATCGCTTGCGCCTCGGGCTGGCGAGGCCCGAACTCGAGCGCGTAGCGCTCGCACCCGGCAGCGGCACGTTCGACCTCGGCCAGCAACGCGCTGCCGATCTTCTTGCCGCGGCCCGCCAACGTGACGTACAGCCGCTTGATCTCGACCGAGCCCGGCCGCTCGTCGATCACCCGGTACGCACCGCACCCCACCGGCTCGTCGTCCAGCACCGCCATCAACAGCGCGCCGACGCCCTCGCGCAGATCGGCCGACTCGAGGCTGAACACCAGGGCGCCCGGCTCGGGGTACCGGCTGTAGAGGTCGGAGTTGAGGTTGGAGATCAGCACCTGCACGTCGGTGTCGTCGAGCCCGACCCGTCCGATCCACAGCTGCGGCTGCGTCTGATCGGGCGGGAACGCGTACGGCGACACACCGTGGCGACCGAGGAACGCGAACCGCCCCGAGGCCTCGTCGAGCGTCGGCTCGTGGCGATCGGGGATCCACCACGCCACACCTTGATCGGCTGACGCCGCCGCAGCCTCGCGGATGTCGTGGGTCGTGCCGACGACCACCTGCTCGCCCGACGGGGAGTACCAGGCCACCTTCATCGCGACATCGTACGAATCCCCGCCGGCCGTGGAGCAGAGCCCAAGGTCTGTTCTCACACCGTTCACAGACCGTCCGACGGAGCGGCCGGCACGAGCTCAGGAGCGGTCGGAGACGAGGACGGTGGCGAGGTAGTGGAGGGTGCCGGGGCGGACCTGGCCGGGTAGCTGCGGCGCGATCTCGGCGAAGAGGCGGCCGAGGAAGTGGATGTTCTTCGGGAAGATCTCCGCCGCCTGTGAGCGGAACAGCACGGTGCCGTTCAGCCGGTCGCCGTCGAGGTGGAAGTGCACCTCGCGCATGCACTTGGCCTGGTCGGTGTCGGTGTGGCTCGCGGCCGGGTCGGCCACCACCGAGATCACGGCGCGCTTCGAGGCGGGGAACCGCGTGAGGCAGTCGACCACGTTGGCGACCTTGGCGCGCATGCCCTCGCGGTAGTCGCCCTGGCCGCCGCCGCGATGCGCGTTGAAGAAGCGCGCGCGGTCGGCGTCGCTGACGGGCAGCTCGAGGTTCCAGTCGCTGTACACGTCGAGCGCCTCTCGGGGGAACAGATCGGTCTCGACGAGGTAGTCGCTCATGTCGAGGTCGGCGTGGAAGTTGCGCACGGTGCGACCCTGCGTGATCGCGGTCATCGTCTCCCAGGCCGCTCGACAGCTGATGACCGAAGGTTCCATGCCCGCAGCGTATGGCGGACGACGGCCGCGGTCAGCCGTGAAGCGCCGCCACGAGCCGCCCGGGTGCGAGCACCAGCGGATTCGGCGCGGCGTCCGGTCGCACGTGGCCGAGCAGCGCCAGGCCGAGGCCGGCGACGCCGCGCGACAACGAGACGGCCTGGAACGGAGAGCCGGCCTCGAACTGCCAGCGACCGCGTCGTGCCAGCAGATGTGACACCACCTGATCGCCGGCGGGTCCGTCGAGGACGAGTGCCTGAGACGCAGCGCCACAACACAGGCGGTCGGTCGGAGGAGCGTGTGCTGCCGACACCTCGAGCCCGCGCCGCACGTGACGATCCGCTTCGGGCATGCCGGCAGCAGCGGCGATCGCTCGCCGCGCCGCCACGAAGCCGGCCGCACCCCAGCACCAGCCGAGGTCGGGCTCTCGCGTCACGGCATCGAGCCGGGCGGGCACACCGTCACGCTCGTCGACGCGTGCGTTCTCGCACGCGATCAGCTCGCCCAGCCACGCGTCGAGCGCCGGATCGTCCATGAGGCCGCAGGCGCGTCGCGCCTCGATCACCCGGGCGACGGCCAGCTCGATGCCGGTGATCCCGTGTGCGACACCGATCCGGCTCGCAGCCAACCGGGTGCGGAGATCACGGCTCTCGACCGCGGTGCGCCACGCGGTGCACGCCGTGCGCACGTACTCGGTCGAGCGTTCGGCCAGTGCCGCGTCGCCGCAGGTCGAGGCCGCGGCGGCGAGCGCGGCAGCGATCCCCGGCGCTCCTGCGAGCAGGTCGATCCCGTCGAGCCCGTGCTGTCGTTCGGGCGGAGGTACCGCGGCGAGCACCGAACGACCGCGCTCGACGAGATGCTGGTCGTCGAGCAACGCGCCTGCCACCACCATCGCGTACCCACGGCCGCTCGAGCCGAAGCTCAGCGTGTGGCCGTCGGCCGGCGGATCGCCGGCGAGCGTTCGGGCGGCGAGTGCGGCCCACCGGTCGTTCGACGTGGTCCGTGCGAGTGCGGCGAGGAACAGCCCGACCCCCGCACCACCGCTCATCAACCCGGTGTCGGTGAGGATCGGGCGCGTGAACCGTCCGGGCTGCCGGATGTCGAGCCATGCGAGGCCGCCGTGGTCGTCGGGCACCGATCGCGCCTCGAGGTCGACTGCGATCGCCTCGCACACGGCGAGCGGATCGGCAGGACTCGCGGTGAGCGGTGTCGGCATCGGCCGGGCGACGCGGCCGGCGACGGCCAGGCGCTGGTCGAGCACCAGGCGCGTGACGTCGCGCTGCAGCCGACGGAACGCGGGGCCCGAATCGCGGCGTCGCGCCTCGATCGTCGCCAGCCCGCTCTCCTCGACGAGTGCATCGATGGCGTGGTCCTCGACCCGGCCGGTCCGCGAGCCGAGCGGCACCGTGAAGCGCGGAATGTCGAGGCGTTGCAGGGCCCGTCGTTCGATCTCACACGCGTCGAGCCGCCAGGGTCGCGACCGCTCGTAGGTGCCGGGCCGCGACACCGCGTCGAGCTCGATCGAGCATCGGAGTCCGTCGCCGAGCGACGATCGGCTCAGCACCTGAGCGAGATGTGCCGCATAGGTCGCCGAGTTCTGGGCGATCACGCGCACCTCGGCGCTCGGGTCGATCTCCACGTCGAGCCCGTGCTCGTCGAACACGGCTTCGCCGGCGTCGAGCCCGGCGATCACCTGCTCGACGTCGACCATCTCGGGCTCGTCGTCGCACCGGGCCCGCACCGGCGATCGTTCGAGAACGATCGCGTCGGTGCCGAGGCCGGTCCACTCGTACGACGCGTCGGCATCGTCCTCGGCTGCCTCGAGCACACCGGTGAGACCGCTGTCGTCGCGGCCGTCGCGCTCCCAGTTGGCGACCGACACGAGCATGCACGTGCGCAGCACCGACCGGTCGAGGATGCCCTCGTGGTCGGCCGCGTCGGGATCGGGAGCGGCCAGATCGGGACGGCTGTTCCCGAGGCACTCGAGGTCGACGAGTACCGGGTGGTCGCCGACGGGCAGCACGTTCTCGAAGTGGAGGTCGGCGATCGAGAGTCGGTGCGCCATCGCGAGCGTCACCCCCGCGTGGTAGCTGTACCGAGCCATCTGCTCGGGCTGCGGCCGTGCGGTGTCGATCCACTGCATCCAGCCGTGGTCGCCCCGGTCGACCACGTCGGCGACGAGGTCGACGTCGATCACCCCGAGCTCGCGCAGGCGGTCCGACACCGATCGCGCCAGCACCTCCGGGGCCTGCGACCGTGGCTTGTACACCACCGTGCGGTCGGGCGCGACGGTGAGGACGATCACCTGGCGGCCGTGGTGGTGCGGGTCGCCGTCCTGGTACACGCCGAGCGGTACGACCTCGTCGACCCCGGTGAGGCGTGCGACGTGATCGTGGTCGTCGCGCAGGTGGGTGACGAAGTCGGTGATCGCGTCGATCCAGTCGAGCGTGGTCGTCGCGGCGAACCGCGCCCACACGGGCAGCGACTCGAACAACGGCTGCAGCCCGCGCGCGAGCTGATGGTCGATCCACTCGTCGTGGCCCATCCCCGAGCGGCGGAACTCGTCGAGCAACACGGCCTCACCGCAGCGCCGCAGACGAGCGCGCAGCATCGCCACGAGGCTCGGCCGGAGCGTCTCGGGTACGTCGACACGTCGGTCGAGTCGCTCGGTCGCGACATGCAGCCACGGGAGGTAGAGCGAGCCGAAGGGAACATGGCGGTCGAGCTCGTGGGGACGAATCGTGACGAGGTCGGGTGCGGTCGAGCTCACGATCTCCGCGGTGCGAGCCCACTCGGGCGGTTCGACGAAGCGCCTCGGGCGGAGCGCGTCGGACACCGATCCGAGGTCGAGCCCCAGCGCGGCCAATCGGCGCTCGAAGCGGCGGAGGTCACCGTCGGCACACGTGCTGCGCCAGCGGCGGACCAGTGCAGCGCGGTTGGTGGCGTCGTCGGTGACGTCGTCGGTGCCGTCCTCGACGAGCACCGTGACGTCGCCGTCGAGGTACTCGTCGAGGAACATGGCCCGGTCGAACCATCGCATCACGGACCCCCGATCCCGGCCCCTCGGCCACGCTCAGATGATCTGGCAGTTCTTGGCCCTCGTGTTGCAGTGACGGTGTGTCGTCGCGTCGGGGCTGTCGGTCGAGCAGTAGCGACGGGTCACCGGGTCCATCGGCACCGGCTTCACGCCGCCGATGTCGAGCATCGTGCCCTGCATCGTGAGCGAGAGCCCCGTCATCGCGAATCCCGACACCTCGGCGAGCTCGCGCCCGGCGCCCGGCGTGACGACGAAGTGCAGGTCGGTGTCGCTCTCGACGTGGACCGACGTGCGGACCTTCGACAGGTCGATGCTGCCGTCGTCGCCGAGCAGCTCGGCGATGATCGGCTTGATCACCGAATCCGGGTCGGCCTCGAGCCGGGCCTGCAGCCCTGCGTCGGCGTCGAGGTCGGCTGCCAGACGACGCTGCACCGCCTCCTTCAGCGTGATCTGCGGCTCGATGTTGATGATCTCGTCGGCCATGGTGGTTCCTCCTCGTGTGGATGTGACCAGCACGACGCCGAGGTCCGCGGAGAGTTACACCATCAGGGTTCGCGCAGGCCGCCGCTCGCGATCACCTCGCCGCTCGGGCGCTCGAGATACACGCGCTCGTTGATCATCAGGTCGTCCTCGTCGAAGTCGAACACGGCCCACAGCCGGTGGTGGAAGCCGCGCTCGCGGCCGGCCGGTGTGCCACGCAGGTGGAAGTGCAACAACACCTGCCCGCCCTCGCAGATCTCGAGGCTGATGAGCTCGTTGCGCTGATCCGGCACCGCAGCACGTCCCGCGAGCCAGTAGGCCATCACGTCGTCCCGCCCGTCGTGCACGGTGCCGTCGGGCAACTCGTATCGGGCGTGGGCGAACGTCGCCATCGTGCGATCCCACTCCTGGGTGTTCTCGCTGTTCATGTGCTCGAGCGTGACGAGCGCGCGCCGCACGGCACGATCCGAAGCGACGAGCATGTCCGGAGTGGCGGTCATCCGCCCATCATGTCGCACCGGACCGCGCCTCCGGGACGGACGAGGTGAAGCTGGCTCCACCGCGTCGGTGATGCGGCGTCGGCACCCGTGCCACCGACCTGGGATCGCGATCAGGCGGTGGTCGACAGCACCGCGACCAACTCGCGCCGACTCCGGACACCGGTCTTCGTGAAGATCGACTTCAGATGGTCCTGCACCGTGTTCGCCCCGATGAACAGACGCTGGGCGATCTCCTTGGTCGATCCGCCGGCGAGTACCTCGGCGCACACCTCGCGCTCGCGCCGGGAGAGCCCGTGCGCCGACAAGCGCAACTCGGTCAGGTCGATCGGCGACGCCTGATCGATGGTCACCGCCACGACGGGTGTGGCGTCGCTCGTCTGCATGGGGGCGGCGCGGACCACGGTCCACACGCCGCCCAACCTGAGCCTCGTGGAGGCGGTGGGGACACCGGTTCGGGCCACGGTGACGGCCGCTCGGACGGCGAACTGGAGGCGCCGCCGGACGTCCGGTCGCAGCCCTTCGATCCACGAGCGCGCCGCTTCGGTGACCCCCGTGACCGACCCATCGGCCGCGATCAGGAGGACGGCTGCGCCGAACGGGGCGATCCCGGTCTCCGTCACCGGACCGTGGGCGGCAGCACGGGTCGCCGCAGCCACATGGCGCGAGGCGACCTCGAGGAACGCCAGTTCGCGATCGTCGAACGCGTCGCTGTTGCCCGAACGGTAGAGATCGCCGACCGCCCAACACATGTCGTCCGTGGTGAACACCAGCCGCACCTCGTGGGCGAACCCGAGCAGCTTGCCGAGCTCGTTGTACCGGAGGTCGAGACGCCGGCGGGGTGCGACGCCGCCCGCATCGGCGACGAGCGGCACTCGTCGTGCGACCAGCGCACCGAACGAGTTGGGATCGGGTGTGCCGTACTCGATCTCGACGAACCGATCCGACTCGTCGGCAGACGGGTCGAACCCGACCGTCACACCTGAGGTGAGCAGGAGTGTGTCCGGGTCGACGGCGCCCATGCACGCGCCGTCGAACGGCACGACCCGGGCGAGCACGTCGAGCGAGTGGGCGTGGAGCTCGGTGACCTCGAGCCGGCTCCCGCTCAGCGCCTCGAGTTCGCGCAGCGCAGCGTCGGCCCGCAGGTTGCTCCACATCCCTCGAAGTCTTCCCGCCGACCGGTCGCGCGTCCATCCCAGACTTCTGGGACCGCTCGCCGGCTCGATCCCTCCTGCACGGGAGTGCACGGCACCAGGCAGGTCCGCACGATGGCGGTGCTCGTCGACACCGGGTCGACGAGGCCTTCGAGAGGAGCCGTGCCATGTCACATCGAATCCACATCAGCCCCGCGGGAGACGGCGAGCGTCTGCAGGTCGTCGACGCCGAGGTCGTCGTCAAGGTGCCGGCCAGCGCGACCGCGGATCAGTACGAGCTGTTCGAGCTCACCGGTGGCGAGGGCTCGGGTGCGCCGTTGTCGCGCCACCCGTGGGCCGAGATCTACTACGTGCTCGAGGGCGACGTCGTCGTCCAGGTCGGGGCGCGCTCGATCGAGTTGACCGCGGGTGGCTGCGTCACGATCCCACCGCTGGCAGCACACGCACTCGAGATCGTCAGCGGCTCGGCGCGCCTGCTCGTCGTCAGCGCCAGCGCGGCGGGGAGCCGGTTCTTCTCGGACATGGACGCCGAGGTGCACCTGGCCGACGGCCCCGAGGTGTTCGTCCCTCGGATCATCGAGGTCGCGGCCCGGCACGACGTCACCCTGCTCGCCGCCGCGCCGAACTGACGGGTCGGGCGAACGTCACGATCGTGCGATCCCACTCCTGGGTGGTCTCACTGCGACGGCACCTTGCAGCGAGCACGCGTCGCACGGCGCGCTCCGACGCGACGAGCAGATCCGGTCCGGCAGTCACCCGATGAGGTGCCGTCGGCCGTCCGTCAGACGCGCTGGACCCGTTGCCGGTGATCGGCCTGGTTGGCGCCGTCGATCTTGGTCTTCTTGGTGCCCTTCACCTCGTCGACCTTGCCGTCGCGACCCGTGACCGGCTTGACCAAGGCGATGCGGGTCTCCTTCTCGAAGCTGTGCGACTTGCCGGTGTTGCGGTAGTACTGCCAGAGCCCGTAGTACAGGCCGCCCGCACCTGCCGGACCGAGGATCAGCAGCCAGGCCGGCCCACCGTCGCTCGACGCGAGCAGCGCGGCGATCATCGTCCTGCTCCGAGGATCGCGATCACGATCGCCTCGAGGATCGTGCCCACCGTGAGTGCTGCGGCGAGCAGCCGTGCGTTCGAGACGGGCACGCTCCCCATCACCTCGCCGGTGCGACCGTTGACGGCGATGTAGTGCACCATGCTCTTGTCGCCCTTCTGCTCGTGGTACGAGTACAGCCACACGGGCAGGTACATCGCGACCCAGCGCGTACCGTGCACCTGCAGGTGCTCGCGCTCCCAGCGAACGCCGCGGTCGTAGCCCTTCACGCTCTCCTCCACCTGCGACCGTGCGATCGACAGCAGTTGGTGCTCGAGTTCGGGCGTGGTGTGCGCCACGTCCTGGTCGCGCTTCTCGGACGTGAACCCCGTGAGGTAGCTCGCGTTCCACTTCACCGCGTTCTCGGTGTCGAACGGCAGGATCGTGTTGATGATGTTGTTCGTGTTGACCTTGGTGTCGCGCGACGCACGTTCGGACGACGCCTCGATCGTGAGGTCGTCGGCGGTGAAGTCGACATGGCGCTCCACTCGGTACACGTCGGCGTCGTACAGGGTCTCCTTGTTGTCGCCGGTGCCCCGTGTGTAGCGGCGGGTCTGCACCTCGCCCTGACCGGCCACGTCGGCGCTCGCGTTGGCGTCGACCACCATGTAGGGCATGTAGACACCCACCACGTTCTCGGGCTTGTACTCGCGAACGAAGCCGCGGTGCGCGAACAGACGACGCTTGCCGGCGAACTCGTTGATCTTCGCCACCGCCGCGTCGTGCGTGAGCTTGAACGGCAGCACGGCGTCGGGCACGGCCCCGTTGGGGATCTGCTCGTTGACCGTCAGCACGTGACGGCACCAGTGGCAGCGAGCACCCATCTGCTCAGCGGTGTTGACCACCACCTCGGCGCCGCAGCCACCGCACTTCAGCGTGACGACGGCGTCGGAACCGGCGGCGATGTCGGCAGCGCCCGAGGCGATGGTGGTGCCGACCAGCTTGGTGAGGTCGCCGTTGGCGATGGTCTCGTCGAGCCGGGCCTCGGCCCACTCGTGCCGGCAGAACAGGCACACCAGCATCCCGACGGACGGGCGCAACTGGATCTCGGTGGCACCGCAGCGCGGGCAACGGTTGACGCCGTCGTCGAGCCGGGTGTTCTGGGTGTTGATCGTGTTGACCGACGGGGCGAGCGGCGGCGGAGGCGGTGGCGCCGGCGGCGCGGGTGGTGCCGGCGGGGGCGCCCCGTCAGCGGCTCGCGAACTGGCACCCTCTCCCGGAGGTGGCAGCGTCGACATCGCAGTGCGGTGCCGGGCTCAGAGCCCGAGCACCTTGGCCTTCGCTGCGTCGTAGTCGGCCTGGGTGATCAGGCCGGCGTCCAACATCTGCTTGAACTTGGCGAGCTTGGCCACCGGATCCTCCTCGGCCGGCGCCGCCGGAGCGGCGGGCGGCGGGGGCAGCGGCGCCGCAGCACCGGTGGGCGGGGGCGGCGTGCTCTGCGCGCCGATGCCCGGGACGGGCTGCTGGAGCGCGCCGATGCCGGTCGAGCCCGCTGCCATGCCCATGCCGATGAGGCCACCCGGACCGGCGTTCTGGCCGGCGGCCTCGAAACCGGCGGCCACCGAGGCCTGCAGGTTCGAGTTGCCGCGGGCGCCCGACAGCGCGTCGGCGCGCTGCACGTTGCGCAGCAGCTCGCGGGTGTTCTCGTCGTACTCGATCGCGATGATCGCCGTGGAGACGATCTGCAGACCGCGGCCCGTGCTCCACTGGTAGTTCTGCTCGACGGCGGCCGACAGGCTCTGCGCGAACCCGATCGAGTCCTGCTGGATCTTGGTGATCCGGTTCCCCTTCGACGGGTCGTTGGTGTACATCGAGAACGCCGGCGCGAGCGATCCGACGACCTCGTTGAACAGCTGCGAGGCGGCGTCGTTCTCGATGTCGGTGAAGTCGAACACCTTGCCCGGCTCGAGATAGGTGGCCGGCACCCAACCGCGGATGAACAGGATCGGGTCGATGATCTTGAGCGTGTAGGTGCCGCGGGTGACCGCGCCCACCTGCGCGTTCATGTAGGCGTCGTCCCAGTAGATCTCGCTCTGCGTGCCGAAGCGGTTGTTCGGCAGTTCCTTCAGGGTGACGAAGTACGCGCGCTGCTGCGTGCCCGGGCGGCCGCCGAACTTGAAGCGCTCCCACGAGGTCTTGATCAGCGGGCTGACGATGCCGTCACCGGCGAAGATCGACTGCGAGTCCGGCGAGTCGCTGTGCCACTCGTACGCGCCGGGCTCCGCGGCGAAACCGGTGATCGCGCCCTGCTCCATGAGCACCAGGCCGTAGCCCTCGGGCACGACGATCCGGCTGCCGTTGGTGATCACACCGTCGGAACCCTTCGTGTTGGAACCACGCCCGGCGTTCTGGCCACGCGGCACGGCTGCGAACAGCGCAGCGGTCGGGGGCAGACCCTCCGGGACGGTGTAGAAGTCCTTCCACTGATCGGCCATCGTGCCGCCGAGTGCGCCGATCGCAGCCTGAATGAGTCCCATGGGTCAGATCCTTCTTCTCGCCGGTGGTGACGCGGGCGAGTGTACCGAGCCGTCGGACCGCGCTGGATGAGGGTCGCGTCGACGCAGCACTCACCGTCGACGCGGCGTCGCGCACCTTGACGATCCGATCGCCGATCCTGGACGGTTCTACGCTGCCGCGCATGACGCAGCCCTTCGTCGTGCCCGGCACCGACACGTGGATGGAGGACGACCTGCACGTCGCGCTCGCCGTGCCGCCGGGTCACCAGGGCCCCGTCCCGCTGCTGCTGTTGCTCGACGGTCGGACGATGTTCCTGACCGCGGCCGAGTACGCCCGCACGGTGACGCTCGTGACGATGGGTGCACTGCCGCCCCTGGCGATCGCCGCCGTCTGGCGCGACAGCAGCGACCCGCTCGAGTACTTCTCGACCCGCTTCCGCGACTTCACGCCCTACGAGTGGGTGCTGCCCGAGCCGTTCACGGCCGACAACGCGATGGTGCGGCACGGCACCGGCCGGGCCGACGCGTTCGCCGACCTGCTGGTCGACCGGGTGCTCCCGTCTGTTCGCGAACGTGCCGACGTCGACGAGGTGTCGATCGGCGGCTGGTCGTTGTCGGGCCTGTTCGCCACGTGGGCGTGGCGCGAGCGTCCCGATGCGTTCCGGCACCTCGTGTCGATCTCACCCTCGCTGTGGTGGGCGGGAGGCCGGATCATCGACGAGGGGCTCGCGCCCCGCCCCGGTGCAAAGGCATTCATCAGCGCCGGTGAGCGCGAGGAGGGCGACATGTCACTGGTGTGGCCGCAGCGCTTCGCCGACCCGGCGCAGCGCGACGCCGCCGGCATGGTGCGCAACGCGGTGCGCTACGGCGAGATCTGTGCCGAGGCCGGCGTCGACACGCAGACGGTGGTCTTCGCCGAGGAGCACCACGTCACGCTCGTGCCCGCCTCGCTGGCGCGCGGCATCCGCCACCTGTACGCCGGCAGCTGAGCCGCGGCTGCGTCAGCCGGCGGCGACGTGCGCGGCGACGGCGGGCAGGAACGCCTCGTGTGCGCCCGAGAAGCAGTCCTCCTCGCCCATCGTCACGCCGTACGTGCGCGTGGCCGACAGCTTCACGATCGTGACGTCGTGGCGCGGGGACACGAACACCCACTGGTTGTAGACACCGATCGCGCTGTACTGGTCGAGGCCGCCCGGGATGAGCCACCACTGGTAGCCGTAGCCCTCGGGCAGCCGTTCGCCGGCGATGACCGGACGGCCCCACTCGAGGTGGGGCGCGTCGGGCACGATCGACGCCGCCACCCAGTCGGCGGGCACCACCTGGCGGCCGTTCCACATCCCGCCGAGGCGGTACAGCTCGCCGAGCTTGGCGAAGTCGCGCGCCGTCAGGTTCACCCCACCGAAGGCCATCTCGCGGCCGTGCGCGTCGAGCAGCCAGTAGCCGTCGCTCTCCATGCCGAGCGGCTCGTACAGGTACTCCTGCATGTAGTCGGTGATCGAACGGCCGGTCGCCCGCACCAGCAACGTGCCGAGCGCCTGGGTGTCGGTCGAGTTGTACTGGCACACCGTGCCGGGAGCCGACTCGGGTTCGGCCGTCGCCACGAACCGGTCGAGGCTGCCGCCGGGCGCCATCGCGGCCCCGAGCCGAGCCACGTCGGAGGTGCGGTCGCTGTAGTCCTCGTTCCAACGAGCGCCCGACGACATCTGCAGCACGTCCTTGATCCGCACCCCGTCGTAGGCCGAGCCCGGCTCGACGTCGATGTGGTCGCTGATCGGATCCTCGATCGAGGGGATGTGCCCCTGCGACACCGCGATGCCCACGAGTGCCGACACGAAGCTCTTCGCCACCGACCACGAGATCCACTGCACGTCGGGGCCACCCGTGAGGCGGTACTGCTCGTGCACCACCTGGCCGTCTCGCAGCACGAGCAGCGCCGCGGTGTCGGTGGCATGGAGGAACTGTTCGGTGTCGATCGTCGCGCCGGCGAACTCGAACGACGAGGGCAGCTCGATCCGGTCGCCGTCGGCGAAGCGGTGCGGCGTCGTGCTGGCCGTCATCCGGCTGCTGGGGAGCAGTCGGTACAGGCGGTCGAAGTGCTCGTGCTGCGGGACGCCGGTGAACAACCCGACGGAAGCGAAGGCGGACGTCGTCTCTGACATGTGCCGGAGCGTACGTGTCGCCGGAGACCGCTGGGATCACCCGACGGTGAAGCCCGTCGCCATGCCCATCGCGAGGTGCGGCACGCCGTCGGGACCGGGGATGGCACAGAACACCACGTAGTCGCCGGGCGTGCGGGCGGCACCCAGGTCGACCCAGCCGTGCCGCCCCGGGCCGAGCGCACCGAAGCCACCGAGGATCTCCGCCGGCGGCGGCCCGTCGAAGCTGTTGGCCCACGCGACCAGATCGGCCACCGTCTTGCCCGGCGCCATCGCGCCCAGGCCGGCCTCGTGCGCCTGCTCGGTGTCGTGGTTCTCGACCTTCCAGACCCCGGCGCCGTCGAAGCCGTCGGGCAACGTGACGAGCATGCCGGGGCCCAACACGATCGTGCCCTTCGACTCGGGTTCGGCCGGCGAGCCGACGGGCTCGTCGACCACAGTGGTCGCGGACAACACCTGCCCGTTCTCGTCGAAGTCGGCGATCACGTAGTCGCCGGCGTCGAGGTCGAAGGTGAAGTGGGCGATCTCGCCGGGGTTGATCTGGCTGTTGCCGCCCTGGTACGTCACCAGCGTCGGGAAGGTGGCGTCGTCGGCGGACATCGCCTGCTCGGCGGTGACCCCGTCCTCGAGACGGAACAGGGCGAGGTGATGCGTGCGGGTGGTGCCGCCGGTGGCGTCGAGGGTGACGTCGACGAGGCCACCGGGCAGATGCTCGGGGGCGCCGACGCTCTGATCGGTGAGCTCGAACGTGACCGTCGGACGAGCGTCACCGGACGGCGCGTCGGCGTCGTCGGCGTCGTCGCCACACGCGACGGCGGTGACGGCGGTGGCTATGGCGACGAGACCGACGAGGACGTGTCGGCGGACGGGATGGAGGCGCTGATGGTTTCGCATCCGTCCGTTGTGCACGCACCGGGATCACGTCGTCATGAGCATGTGCGCACCCCGAGCCGTGAGATCCTCACGGTCGTTCGTGCACCTCACCCCATGACCGCCGGCCGTGGTGGTGCGACACTGAGGCATCGACCCGACCCCGACCCCGCCCTTGCGTCCCTCGCGGCGCGGTGCCACCGTCGTGGCGGCGCTCGCGCTCGCCTGCGGGGTGGCGACGATCCCGCTCGTGACGATCGGCATGCGCCACGACGCGGCGGACACCATCGGCGAATGGCTGTTCGCGACGTTCACGCCGGGGTTCGTCGTGGCGGGATGGTGGTTGCTCAGCCGCCGGCCGGGCATGTGGATCGGGCGGATCTACCTCGGGGCCGGGCTCTCGACCGCCGTCGCCGGTCTGGCCGCCGGGTACGCCGCGGCGATCTTCCCGGACCGGGCCCCCGGGGTGACGTGGGCCATGTGGATCGTGTCGGTCACGTGGCCGATCCACGGTGCTGCGATGTCGGTCGCGATGTTGTTGTTCCCGCGCGCCCGCCCGCGCGGCCCGCTCGACCGCTGGTTGATCGGCGTCGGGGGTGTCGGCCTGACCGTGCTGCAACTGGTCGCCACGGCGGTGCGACCCGGGCTGATCGTCACGACACCCGACCATCCCGACGGCGCGCCCGCCGGCGTGCGGAACCCGCTCGGGATCGACGCGCTCGACGGGCTCGTCGGTGTGGTCGACGGGTTGGTGTTCGTGCTCGGGGTCGCGTTCACGTTGGTCACGATGATCGTCATCGCCGTGCGATGGAAGCGGAGCGAGGGGATCGAGCGGCGGCAGTACCGCTGGGCGTTCGTGCTGACGGCGGTGTGGTTCGTGGTCATGCCGGTGGTCCTGTCGGTGCCCGGCGATCTGGGGCCCTTCCTCGCGATCCTCGCCACGCTCGGATTCCAACTGCTCGTGGTTGTCGCGATCCTGCGCTGGGACGTGTACGAGGCGCGGGTGGTGCTGCGTCGATCGGCGCTGGCCGCCGCCCTGCTCGCTGCCGCGCTGGGCGTGTACGGCGCCGTCGTCGGTGTCGCAGCCCTGTTCGTCGGCGGTTTCGGACCGGGCCCCGCGACCCTCGGCGCGATGGCGGCCGTGTTCACGTTCGGTCCGCTCTCGACCAGGATCCGGCGTGCCGTCGACCGGGTGTTCTACGGCCGCAGCCACGAACCGTTCGAACTGCTCGCCGCGCTCGGTCGCGAACAGGCGGCGGCGGCCGACCCCGACGACGCGCTCGACCGGCTCGTCACCGCGATCGGCAGCGAGCTGCGACTGCCGGCGGTCGTCCTCGAGGATCGCGACGGGGCGGTGCTGTCGGCGGCAGGCGACGGGGACCTCGACGACGCCGACGTGGTGCCACTCGAACACCTCGGGCGACGGGTCGGTCGCCTCCTCGTCGCGCCTCGGCGCGGCACGTCGGGGCTCACCGAGGGCGAGCGGCAGCTCACCGCCTCCCTTGCAGCAGCGACGGCAGCGGTGGTCGCCTACCGCGAGGCGGCGGTCGACCTGGAGGCCGCCAAGGACGAGGTGGAGGCGTCACGTGACGCCGAGCGCCGCCGCTATCAGCGCGATCTGCACGACGGACTCGGCCCTCGACTCACGGCCGTGGCGTTCCGGCTCGACGCTGCCTCGAACCACCTGCGCGCCGGCCGACCCGAGGCGGCGGCTCGCCTGCTCGACGACGCCCGTGGCGAGTTGACCACAGGGGTGGACGAGATCCGCAGCTACATCCATGCGCTCGCCAATCCCACGCTGGCCGTCGCTGGTCTGCGACGTGTGCTCAGCGACCGCATCGAGCGCATGAGTGCCGACGCCGACGTCACCGCCACCGTCCACATCGGACGGCTCGGCGAACTCCCCGAATCGATGCAGTCGGCGATCGTGGCCGTGGTGTCGGAGGCGTTCACGAACGTGGTCCGCCACGCCCAGGCCGAACGCTGCACGATCGAACTGGCTCGCGTCGACGGACACGTGCACCTCACGGTCACCGACGACGGCCGAGGGATCGACGATCGGTCCGAGCCGGGCGTCGGCCTGCGGTCGATGCGTCACCGTGTCGAGGAGTTGCACGGCACGTTCGAGGTCGGGCGGCGCGGCACCGGCACGGTCGTGTCATGCTCCCTGCCGGTGCCGTCATGACCTCGCCCACACCGCTCCGACCGGTTCGTGTCGTCGTCGTCGACGACCATCCGCTGATCCGTTCGGGGATCGCGTCGCTCCTCGACTCGGTCGACGATCTCGAACTCGCCGGCGAGGCCGGTGACGCGCCCTCGGCGCTGGCGATCGTCGCGGCCGATCCCCCCGACGTGGTGATCATGGACCTCGAGCTCGACGAGGGTGGCATCGGCGGCGTGGCAGCCACGCGCCTGCTGCGTGAGCGCCACCCGGACGTGGCCGTGCTGGTGCTCACGATGACCGACGACGACGCCACCCTCGCTGAGGCGATCGATGCGGGTGCATCGGGCTACCTGCTGAAGGCGTCGAGCAGCGATCAGCTCCCCAATGCGATCCGCACCGTCGCGAGCGGCGGCTCGGTGTTCGGGCCCCGACTCGCCGAGCGGCTGCTCCGCTGGCAGTCGAACACGAGGTCGACGCCGTTCCCGCAGCTCACCACGCGTGAGCGTGAGGTGCTCGCGATGGCGGCACGTGGCGACACCAATCCGGCCATCGCGCGGGCACTGCAGATCAGCCCGCGCACGGTGGCCAACCACGTCTCGAACATCCTCATGAAGCTGCCGGCGATCGACCGCATCGACGCCGTCCTGCAGGCCCGCGCTGCCGGCCTCGTCGAGCGCTGAGCGAGGCGCCGCGCCGACCTCTCAGTTCGCCCAGTCGTTGGTGAAGTCGAACGTCATCGTCACCGTGCTCTCCCCGGTGCCGAGCCCGTCGCCGGTGAAGGTGATGCTGCCGGTCATGCCGCTCTCGTCGAACCGGGTCAGCACGATCTCGGCGTCGCCGCGGTTGCCGACCAGGCCCTGGTCCGAGAAGTAGCCCGCCTGGTTGTCCGGCACGGGCACCGAGGTCGCCCCCAACGGGACGTCGACGTCGTAGAGCATGATCAGCACGCTCGCTCCGGTGTCGCTCGAGCATCCGACCTGGAAGTCGGGTGCCCCGTTCGGCCCCGGGAACATCGAGTCGGCCATGGCCTCCTGGTCGTCGGGCACCCAGACGTCGGCGAGTGCCTCGCCGATGTTCTGCCCGCTCGTGAACGAGTCCTGGATCGCCCCGGTGACCTGCACCGAGCACGTGCCCTCGCCCGAACCGTCACCGGTCGGTCCGGTCGGTCCGGTCGGCGAGGCCGCAGCCGACGACGCGTCTCGGTCGATCAACCGTGTCTCGAGCAGCCGACCGATCGCCGCCAGCTGCTCCTCGGTCACCACTCCCGACAGCCCGGTCAACTTCACGAGCCAGCCGTTGATGTCGGTCATCGCGAAGGGGTACCCGTCACCGTCGGAGATCTGGCCGCCCGAGCCCACGTCGAACGGCCGGCCGTTCGTGACCGACTGCGAGCCGGGCACGACCACGAGCTCGATCTGGAACCCGAGCGAGGCGCCGCTGTCGAGGAACCACGTGCACTCCGCCACCTCGGTGCTGCCCGGGTGGTAGTCGATCGGGTCGCTCGCAGTGTCGCCGACAGCTGCCGACACCTCCTCGACGGAGAGGATCGAACACGGGTCGCTCGCCGCTGGATCGACCGCCGTCGCCCCACCCGATGGCGCCGGGGCCGCCGTGCCCGGCGGGACCGACGAACCGGCCGCCGTCCCGACCGGCGCCGGCTCGACCGTGGTGGGCGACGTCGCCGGCGGCTGGCCGGTCGCCGGCGGCTGAGTTCCCGCATCGTCCGATCCGCCGCAGGCGGCCAGGGCGAGCGCAGCCACGAGCAGCGGCGCGAGCGAGCGGGGGACACGGTTCGACGTCATGCGTCCACACAACCCGTCCGGCACCGGGCTGCCGAGAGTGGGATGTACTCATCGCCGCGCCGGCCGACACTCAACCGCACCGCTGAGTGTCGACCACCTGTGCGTGAGTACGCAGCACTCTGGTCCGCCACCGCGGCGCGCGGTCGAATCGACGCCATGGCCGAACTCCGTCGAGTGCTGACCCGGCTCGCCAGCGACGCAGCGTTCGCCGACGAGGTCCGTGAGCGTCCCGAGGTCGCGTTGCGCGGCTACCAGCTCGACGACGACGAGTTGCGCCGGCTCGAGGCGATCGTCGCCGGCGACGTGTCGATCGACCGTCTGCTCGGGCCCGGGGCCTGAGCGTCGTCGTCAGCCGAGGGCTCCTGGCAGTTCGGCTCGCGACGAGATCCCCAGCTTGATGAACACCCGGTACAGGTGGTTCTCGACGGTCCGCTCGCTCACCACGGCACGCCGCGCGATCTGACGGTTCGAGAGTCCAGCCGCGGCGAGCGACGCGATCTCGTGCTCGCGTGCCGACAGCGGCCCGGCGGCATGCCGGCCTGCGAGCAGCGGTGTGACGACGCCACCGCAGCTCGCCACCAGGCCGCCCGCACGGCCGTCGAGTCGGGCAGCCTCGCGCGGGTCACCTGCACGCCGCATCGACGCCGATGCCGACGCATAGGCCTCAGCCGCGTACAGGCGTGCGCCGATCGCCTCGAAGGCGCTTCCGATGCGCTCGAGTGCCGGCCCGTCGCCGGTGCGGCGTGCGTCGACGAAATCCCACCTCGTCGCCGAGAACGCCTGTGTCGGGCGGGGCCAGACGGGCAGGTCGGTGAGCAGCCCGAGCAGATCGAGCCGAGCCGCGTCGTGCCACGCCCAGCCGAGCACGGTGGTCTCGCCGAGCGAGATCGTGCGTTCGATCGCGGCACGGAGGTGCGAGGCCGCGCCGGCACGGTCGCCGACGGCGTGAGCGAGCCATGCCCGCGCGATCGAGACCGTGGCCTCGTACTGCCCGAACCCTCGACGCTCGTACCCGTCGATCCGCTCGATGGTCTCCCCGGCCTCGTCGGCCGCGCCGAGCTGCACCTGTGCCTGGGCGAGGCCCGCCGCACACCACCCGGCGATGCCCTGGTGGCCGCTCCGAATCCACAGTCGTTCGGCCTCAGCGACCGCTCGGCACGCCGTCGTCAGATCGCCGGTGAAGCTCGCGACCCGCCCGAGCAGCGTGGCCGCCCACGCCCGCGTCTGCAACGACGGCTGCTGCGCTGCCTGCTCGTGGGCTGCCGAGGCGAGCGCAGATGCGAACTCGAGCTGGCCGGCGTGGACCAGTGCGTTGAGCTGGATCGCGAGATGGATGTCGGCGCCGCCGACCAGTTCGACGTCGGCCTCCTGGGCCTCGGCATGCACCTTGCGGCAGAGCTCGAGGGTGCGCTCCGGCTCGTCGGCGATCACGCCGACGTTGCCGATCGCGACCGACGCGGCGAACCGCACCCAGAGGTGCTCGTGGTCGAGCATGTGCTCACATCGGCGGCGTGCCTCGGCGACGTCGCCGTCGAGCATCGCGAACACGCCTCGCTGCGCCTCGATCAGGTCGAGCCACGGGCCGGGCGGGTCGTGGTCGGCGGCGTCGAGTTCGGCCAGTCCCTCCGCACGCCGCCCGGTCCACCAGAGTTCCTCGGCCACCCGCATCCGCATCGCCGCGCGCTCCCAGCCGTCCGTCGACGTGGCGCGGGCGGTGGCGATGACCTCGATCGCCCGGCCGTGATCACCGACCTGCGCGAGGCACCACGACGCGAGCATGGCGGCCCGCACGCTGCCGCTCTGAGTGAACGCAGCTTCGGCCAGTTCGGCGCCCAGCGCCGGGTCACCGGCACCGAGCAGCTGCTGTGCGGCCTCGATCAGTTGCGCCGTGTCGATCTGGAGACCACCGCGCACATGCCAGAGGGCGCTCCGCAGGTTGTCGGCGACCGGACGAGCCGGGCCGGGCGGCCCACTGGCCTGCGCCAGCGTGCGTGCGAGCCGCATCCTCGCGATCGCGCCGAGCCGTGCCCGGACGAGCTCGCGCTGCAAGGGGTGCGCCACGTCGACCGTGATCGAGCTGCCGGGCCCCGGTGTGGCCGCGATCAGTTCGAGGCGTTCGAGACGCTCGAGCGCCTCGGTGCCGACGATCCGGTCGAGCAGGTCGAGCGGCAAGGCGCCCCCGATGGTGAGCAGCTCGATCGCGTCGCGGTCGCGGCCCTCGAGTGGCACGAGCCGGGCGAGCACCACCTCCTCGAGCAACGGGCTCGCGGCCGGGTCACCGTCGAGCTGCCACACGCCGCCGTGCAGCGTGAGGCGGCCGCTGGCGATCGATCCCTCGACGATCTCGTGCGCGAACAGGGGATTGCCGCCGGCCATCGACGTGAGCAGCTCGCAGGACCTCGGGTCGAGCGGGCCCTGGAGCGTGGCCTCGACCATCTGGAGGATCGAGGCGTCGGACATGGGCGCCACGTCGATCACCTCAGCATCGGCATCGACCATCAACCGTTCGACAGCGGTCGGGACGGAGGCACCCGAGCGCAGCGTGGCGAGGACCCGGACCGATCCCGACACGCTGAGCTGCTGGACGACCGTGGCGCTGGCCTCGTCGAGAAGGTGGATGTCGTCGACCACCAGCACCGCGTCGGCAGCGCCTCGACGCCGGTCGGTGCCGAGCGCATCGAGGACCGCCGTCACGGCGGCGGCACCCGTCTCGGCACCGATGAGATGGGCGAACGGCGCCAGCGGCACCGGCGACGACGCGGGGCTGGCAACGACGCGGGCGACGAGGACACCGCGGTCGGTGAGACGAGCTGCGGTCTCGACCGCAGTACGCGTCTTCCCCAGGCCGGCTCGTCCAGCCAGCACGACGCACGCGTTGTGATCGAGGGATGCGACGACGTCGGCGACCAGTTCTTCCCGCCCGACGAACGGCCACGAACGAGCTGCCATGCGGGGCAGAGGATATCGACGGCACCTCGGCCGCTACGGTCGGTCGTCGCGTGGGGTCACCGGCGAGGACGTGGGGACGGAGGGAGACGACATGAGCGAGGGGACACCGACACGCAACGGCATCAGCGGGCTCGAGATCCTCGAACCGCACGACGTCGACCGAGCGGTGCGCATCTTCGACCGCGACGGGTTCGTGGTCGTCCGCGATGCACTGACCGCCGAGCAGACCGAGTTCCTCGCCGCAGGCGTGCTCGCCGCGGTGGACGAGATCGTGGCGCTCGACACCGATCGCGACGGCAACCGCGGGTCGCATCGCTACTCGTTCGGCGGCACGTCGATCACGCGCAGCATGCTGCACCGACCCGAGTGGCGGATGCTGGTCGACCTGCCGACCGTGACGCCGTTGCTGACCGCGATCTTCGGCTCGGACGGCTACTGGGTGCGTGCGGCCAGCGGCGACTTCTGCCTGCCCGGTGCGACCGGGTACCAGCCGCTGTACTCGGACATGCGTGACTTCAGCAGCGCGGAGAAGTCGCCGTTCAGCTCGTTCCGGGACCGACGCGGCCACCTGACCACCCGCGATCTGCCGACCCCGTACGTGGCCGTGAACTTCCTGCCGTTCGACCAGACCGACCTCAACGGCCCGACCCGCCAGATCCCGGGCACGCAGCACGCCCGGAGTCGTCCGCCGACGCTCGACGAGGAGCCGGAGTGGATGCGACGGAGCACCGTGTGCCCGGTGCCGGCAGGGTCGGTGCAGATCCGGGACGTGCGCGCCTGGCACGGCGGCACGCCGAATCTGTCCGACCGTGTGCGAGCGATCCCGAACGTGGAGTACTACGCGCCCTGGTTCCGCGAGCCGATGATCCCCGGGATCTCGTACCAGGACTGGCTCTCCCTGTCCGAGCACGGACGGCGCATCACACGGCACCTCGTGCAGGACTCGTCCGAGGAGCTGCGGACCGGTTGGGCGTTCACGCCACTGACGACGCGTCGCGATTGAGCCGCCCTACTGCTCGGCGATCGCGTTGCGTGCGTCCATCTCCGCGGCGCGACGCAGATCGTCGCGGTCGTCGAGCATCTGGTAGCGCACCACCAGGCCGTGGCCCGTGAAGCGGAACGGCGCCGGGTAGGCGTCGGTGACCGTCGAGCCCGGGTCGGCACCGACGTGCAGACCGGAGACGGTCTGTCGGAACGGCAGCATGCGCAGCGGACCGCTGCCGCCGGCCACGCCGTTCACCTCGACGGTCACGATCCCCTGGTACGGCTCGGTCTTCGCGAAGCGGGCCGTCGCCGTGACCGTGCCACCGCGCAGGTCGGCCGGCGTGATCGGCGTCGACACGGTGCGCACCTCGCCGAGGTAGTTGAACGCGAAGTGCGCGGCGCCGTCGTGCAGGTAGAGCGTGTAGCCGCTCGTGCGGTCACCGCCGGCCACGAGCACACCCTCGGGCAGCACACCGTCGCTGACGGGGAACGAACCGGCGATCGACCACGAGCGGTTGCGCAGGTCGGGCATCGCGAACCGGTCGATGCGTGCAGCACCCTGTCGGAACGTGAACGAGTTCCGGGCCAGCTCCGAGCCGGGTCGGCGGATCGCGAACAGCTCGATGGTCCGGTCGTCGAGCGGCAACACGCCGTAGCGCTCCGCCTGCTGCCACCAGATCGCGGACATCTCGGCGACCTTGTCGGGCAGCTCGTCGGCGAGGTCGTGGATCTCGGCGAAGTCGCGGTCGACGTGGTACAGGTTCCAGCGCTCCTGGTCGTAGGGCGTGCGCGGGAAGTGCAGGGTCACCGCCTTCCAGCCCTCGTGGTAGATCGCACGGTGGCCGAGCATCTCGTAGTACTGCGTGGTCCGACGGCTGGGTGCCGCGGCGTCGTCCCAGCAGTAGGTGGTGCTCGTCCCCTCGATCGGCAGCTGCGGCTGCCCCTTCAACTCGGTCGGCGGCGTGATGCCCACCGCGTCGAGGATGGTCGGCATCACGTCGATCGCGTGGTGGTACTGCGTGCGGATGCCGCCTGCGTCGCCGATCCGGCGCGGCCAGTGCACGATCAGCGGGTCGCGGATGCCGCCTTCGAAGGTGTTCTGCTTGTAGAAGCGGAGCGGGGTGTTGCCGGCCTGCGCCCAACCCTTGGGGTAGTTGTTGAACAGATGCGGCCCACCGAGCAGGTCGAGGAACGGCATCATCTCGTCCGCACCGACGTGCAGCCCGTTGAAGTGGGTGAGCTCGTTGACGACCCCGTCCGTGCCACCCTCCTGGCTGGCCCCGTTGTCGGACAGCAGCACGATCAGCGTGTCGTCCAGCTCGCCCAGCTCGGTGAGGAAGTCGACGAACCTGCCGATCTGCACGTCGGTGTGGTCGAGGAACGCGGCGAACACCTCCTGCATCCGCGCGAACAGGGTCCGCTGGTCGTCGCTCAACTCGTCCCACGGCTGCACGTCCCAGTTGCGCGGTGACAGTTCGGCGTCGGCGGGCACGATGCCGAGCGCCTGTTGTCGCGCGAACCACTCGGCGCGCACGACGTCCCAGCCCCGGTCGTAGCGCCCGCGGTACTTGTCGATGAACGACCGTGGTGCCTGGTGCGGCGCGTGCGTGGCGCCGAACGCCAGGTACGTGAAGAACGGTCGCTGCGACGTGGCGCGGTGCGACGTGATCATCGAGATCGCCTGGTCGACCATGGCCTCGCTCAGGTGGTGGTCCGGATCCGACGGCTGTTCCTCGACGTGGTTGTCGACGACCAGCTCGGGCGAGAACTGATCGGTCGCTCCACCGAGGAACCCGTAGAAGCGGTCGAACCCGCGGCCGAGCGGCCAGTGCGTCATCGGTCCGCTCGGGCTGCAGTCCTCCATGTTCGCGAGGTGCCACTTGCCGAGCGCGAACGTGGCGTACCCGTTGGCCTGCAGCACCTCGGCGAGGGTGCCGGCCCGCGGGCTGATCACGCCGCGGCAGTTCGAGAACCCGGTGTCGGTGTTCGAGAGGAACCGCATGCCGACCGAGTGGTGGTTGCGGCCCGACAGCAGCGACGCACGCGTGGGCGAGCAGAGCGCGGTGGTGTGGAAATTCGTGAACCGCAGCCCACCGGCGGCGAGCCGGTCGATGTTGGGGGTCTCGATGTCCGAGCCGAAGCAGCCGAGATGCGCGAAGCCGGTGTCGTCGAGCACGACGACCACGACGTTCGGCGCGCCGTCGGGTGGTGTCGGCCGCGGGGCCCACCAGGGTGTGGACTCCGCCGCCGTCGTGCCGACCGTGCCCCCGAAGTCCTCGCGCATGGCGAGTGACCGTAACGCTCGCGTTCAGTCCGCTCGGACGAGCGCAGGATGGTGACGCGCCACCAGTTCGGGATAGCTGCGCGTGAAGTAGTTCCACAGCTGCTGGCCGTACGTGTCGACCGCGCTCGACGTGGTGCCACTCGCACCTGCCAACAGTTCGTCGCGCTTCGCCATGAAGCCGGTCTCGCGGTGGTGCTTGCTGGCCGCGACCGCGAGCGCGAACCGCTCGTCGAGCGGCAGCGGCGCGAGCGACGTGGTGAGCGACGGTCCGTGGAAGTAGGCGGACGAGTAGCGCTCCTCGGTGGCGATCACCCGGTGGTTGTTGGCCACGTAGTAGTTGCCGGTGATCGACTGCAGCATCTCGCCGAGGTTGACCACGATCGCGTCGTTCTCGACGGGCACGTCGATCCACTCGCCGTCCTGGTTCTGCACCTGCAGCCCGCCCACCTCGTGCTGCCACAGCAACGTGAGGAATCCAGCGTCGTGGTGGGCGTTGACGCCCGCCTCACCAGCGGGCGTGGGTGGGTAGTGGATGAGCTTGACGAGCGACATGCGGCGTTCGCCGAACGACCGGTCGAGGTGGTCGGCGTCGAGGCCGAGGCCCACGCTCATCGCCGCCATCACCTGGTCGGCGATCGCGCCCATCTCGCGCTGGAAGCGCTCGACGAGTGGGCGGAAGCCGGGCAGCGACTCGTCGGGCCACTGGTTGGGGCCCTCGAGACGCAGGTAGGCCGGCTCGACGTCGGCGGGCTGGGGGTCGAGTTCGGTCCACACGTCGATCTGCTCTCGGTGATCGACCCGGTTGTCGGTCAGCTCGGCGCCCACTCGTTCCCACCCGCGGAACCACGGCGAGTTCAGCTTGTCGATCTGCGCCTTCGCCGCGTCGGGTAGCGCGAAGAACGACTCGAGCGCCGCGAAGTAGTCGCGGAGGAAGGCCGGGTCGACGCCGTGGTCGACGAGCCGGAAGAAGCCGACCTCGTGGCAGATCTGCCGGAGCCGGTCGGCGAAGGCCTCGCGGTCGGCATCGGCATCGGTCCACTGTGCGAGCGACACGACGGGGATCTCCTGGAACGCCATGGCCCACACGGTATCCCTGCGTCGTCCGCACGCCGAAGGCCGTGCGACACTACGCGCACCGGGCGGATCGGGGGATCCGGGGAGCGAGGGGACGACCATGGCCATGACCGACACCACTGCGCCGTCGCATCCGCGTCGTGCCGGCGAGCATCGCGAGCGGCCGGGTGCGGTCACCGTGGGCCGCACCGACTACGGGACGTTCGGCGTGTCGCCGCTCACCCCGCACATCGGCGCCGAGGTCGACGGGCTCGACCTGTCGGAGCCCTTCGACGACGCCACCGCCGCGGCACTGCGCGAGGCATGGGCCGATTGGAGCGTGCTCGTGTTCCGTGACCAGCACCTCGACCGAGACGCTCACAAGCGGTTCGGTCGAGCGTTCGGCACCTTGCACACCCATCCGATGAACCACGCTCGCGGGGGCGACCCCGAGGTGCTCGTGGTGCGCACGACCGCCGACTCGGCGTACACCGCAGGCGACGGCTGGCACACCGACGTGTCGTGCGAGGCGATCCCGCCGATGGCCTCGGCGCTGTACATCACCGAGGTGCCCGAGTGCGGTGGGGGCGACACGCTGTACGCCGACATGTACCTCGCCTACGAGATGCTGTCCGAGCCGATGCAGCGCATGCTCGAAGGGCTCACCGCCGTGCACGACGGCGCGCTGCCGTACGTCGGTCAGTACAAGTCGACGCCGCCCGAGGGTGGCTATCCGCGTCACGAACACCCAGTGGTGACCGTGCACCCCGTCACCGGCCGCAAGGTGCTCTACGTGAACAGCGGCTTCACCTCGCACATCCGCGGCCTGCAGCCGTGGGAGAGCCGGGCGATCCTCGACATGCTGTTCCACATGATCGCCACCACCCCGCGGCTGTCGTGCCGGGTGCGGTGGGAGCCCAACACCCTGACCCTGTGGGACAACCGCTGCACGCAGCACCATGCGATCTGGGACTACTACCCGCACACGCGTTCCGGCGAGCGCGTGTCGGTCGTGAGCGGCGACGCGCCTCGCGGCGTCACTGCGTAGTGCAGCCGTCCGGCTGTCCGGCTGTCCGGACGCCGGGTGACCGGCCACCTTGCGGCCGGGTACGGTGACGGGCGACGGCGTCCCGTCGGGCGCCGACGACCGAAAAGGGTGAACCAGTCGTGACGACGTATGCAGTGGTGGATCCGTCCACCGGCCAGACGATCCAGACCTATCCGACCATCTCCGACGAGGCCCTCGGCGCGGCCGTCGTCCAGGCGCAGCAGACCTTCCGCACCTGGTCGCGGACGACCACGGTGGCCGAGCGAGCCGCGCTGATCGCCAAGGTCGCCGAGCTCCACAACGAGCGGCAGGACGCGCTCGCCGCGATCATCGGCCGCGAGATGGGCAAGCCGACCGGCGACGCCGTCGGCGAGGTGCAGTTCAGCGCGGCGATCTACCAGTTCTACGCCGACAACGCCGAGGAGTTCCTCGCCGACGAGCCGATCACGTTGATGGGTGGCGAGGGCACGGCGATCGTGCGCAAGAGCCCCCTCGGCGTGTTGCTCGGCATCATGCCGTGGAACTTCCCGTACTACCAGGTGGCCCGCTTCGCCGGCCCCAACCTGATCATCGGCAACCCGGTGCTGCTCAAGCACGCGCCGCAGTGCCCCGAGTCGGCCGCGGCGATCGAGCAGATCTACCTCGACGCCGGCTTCCCCGTCGGTGCGTACACCAACATCTACGCGACCAACGAGCAGGTGGCCGACGTGATCGCGAACCCGATCGTCCAGGGCGTGTCGCTCACCGGTTCCGAGCGCGCCGGCGCCGCCGTCGCCGAGATCGCCGGTCGTCACCTCAAGAAGGTCGTGCTCGAGCTGGGCGGCTGCGACCCGTTCATCCTGCTGTCGACCGACGACCTCGACGCCGTGGTCGAGAAGGCGACCTTCGCACGGGTCGACAACTGCGGTCAGGCCTGCAACGCGGCCAAGCGCTTCATCGTGATCGACTCGCTCTACGACGAGTTCCTCGAGAAGTTCACCGCGGCGGTGCTCGGTACCAAGCAGGGCAACCCGACCGATCCCGACATCCAGATCGGGCCCCTCTCGTCGTTGGCCGCTGCCGACCGCCTCAGCGCGCAGGTGCAGGCCGCCGTCGACGGCGGTGCGTCCATCGTCTCCGCCGGCGAGCGCAACGGGGCGTTCTTCCCGCCGGCGGTGATCACCGGCATGACCCGCGACAACCCGTCGTACAACGAGGAGCTGTTCGGCCCGGTCGCCATCGTGCACAAGGTGAGCAGCGAGGAGGAGGCGATCGAGCTCGCGAACGACACGCCGTTCGGTCTCGGCTCGTACCTGTTCACCACCGACCCCGATCAGGCGGCCCGCGTGGCCGACGCGATCCAGGCCGGCATGGTGTACGTCAACATCGTCGGCGCCGACAGCCCCGAGCTGCCCTTCGGTGGCGTGAAGCGCTCCGGTTCGGGCCGCGAGCTCGGCCGCTGGGGTGCCGACGAGTTCGTCAACAAGAAGCTCATCCGCGTCGGCGCCTGATCGACGCCGCCCGTCCCGACGCACGGCCGCCGGCCGGTCCGAGTGACCGCCCGGCGGCCGTCGTCGCGTCTCGGCAGACTGGTCGTGTGGATCGCCTCGCCGACGCCGTCGCACGTGACCTCGACGCTGCGATGGTGCGCGCGGCGCGGCTGGGCGGTGGCGACGTCGCCGAGGCCCACCGGTTCGATCTCGCCGACGGCCGCACGGTGTTCGCGAAGACCCACCGGAACCCGCCGCCCGGCTTCTTCACGACCGAATCGTCAGGCCTGCGGTGGCTGCGCGAGCCGGCCGTCGTGCCGGTGCCCGAGGTGCTGGCCGTGTCGGACGGTGACGAGACCGATGGCGGACCTCCGCGTCTCGTGCTCGAGTGGATCGACGAGGGGCGCCGTCCGTCGCGAGTGGGCGAGGCGGACTTCGGACGAGCGCTCGCACGGCTGCACCGCGCCGGCACCCCGTCGTTCGGACGTGCCGACGCCCGCACGACCGGATCGCTCGCGCTCCCGAACGACCCCTGCGACAGCTGGGTGGAGTTCTACGGCGAGCGACGCCTGCGTGTGCTGCAGCGAATCGCCCACGATCGGCGTGCGCTGCCCGGCACGACGCTCACGAAGCTCGAGTGGACGATCGCCCGCCTCGCCGAGCTCGGAGGTGCCGTCGAACCCCCGGCACGCCTGCACGGCGACCTGTGGGCCGGCAACCGGCTCGTCGACCGCGACGGCCGATCGTGGCTGATCGACCCGGCGTGTCACGGCGGCCATCGCGAGTACGACCTCGCGATGATGCGCCTGTTCGGCGGCTTCGACCGCGAGAGCTTCGAGGCGTACGACGACGAATGGCCACTCGCCGACGGATGGCAGGCCCGGGTGCCGCTGCACCAGCTGTCGCCGCTGATCGTGCACGCGATCAAGTTCGGCGGTGGCTATGCGGCGGCCACCGAGCGGGCGCTCGACGCGCTCGGCCGCGCGTGACGCCGTCTACGCGGAGCGCAGGATCTTCGACATCGGCCGGCCCTTGGCGAGCTCGTCGACGAGCTTGTCGAGGTACCGGATCTCGCGCATCGTGGGCTCCGCGACCTCTTGCACCTTGACGCCGCACACCGAGCCGGTGATCAGCTGCCGATCGGGGTTCATCGCCGGTGCCTGCGCGAAGAACGTCTCGAAGTCCGTCCCACGATCGAGCTCGGCGCGTAGCGCCCGCTGGTCGTACCCGGTGAGCCAGGCGATGATCTCGTCCACCTCGGCCTGGGTGCGTCCCTTGCGCTCGGCCTTGGCCACGTAGTGCGGGTACACGCTCGCCACGCTGGTCGTGTAGATCCGGTGCTTGTCGGTCATCGCCCCTCCTCGGACGACCTCACCGATCTGCCCGCGACGACGGCCTACGATCGATCGCTCGGGGGTCCATGCGCGTTCTGTACATCGACATCGACACGCTGAGGTACGACCATCTGGGTTGTTCCGGGTACCACCGCGAGACGACCCCGAACATCGACGCGATCGCACGCGACGGGGTTCGTTTCACCAACGTGTACGCGTCGGACGTGCCGTGTCTGCCGAGCCGGACGGCGTTGGCGACGGGTCGCTTCGGCATCGTCAACGGGGTCGTCAACCACGGTGGCACGGCGGCCGAACCCAGGATCGAGGGGCCGGCCCGGGGGTTCTTCAGCCGCAACGCTCGCCGTGCCTGGGCGACGCAGTTCTTCAACGCCGGATGGTCGACGGCGTCGCTGTCGTCGTTCCCGTTCCGGCACTCGGCGAGCTGGTGGAACCACGGGTTCATGGAGGCGATGAACCTGATGCGCAACATGGGGCTCGAGCAGGCGCACGACGTGCTGCCGCACGCGCTCGACTGGCTCGAACGGCGTGGCCGCGCGGATCACTGGTTCTTCCACGTGCACCTCTGGGATCCGCACACGCCGTACGTGGTGCCGCAGGAGTACGGCAACCCGTTCGCCGGCGACCCGGTGCCTGCCTGGCACGACGAGTCGGTGCGTGCCCGCAACTGGGAGCTCGGCGGACCGCACAGCGCGCAGGAGCCGTGGGGGTTCCGCCCGGACGAGTGGGGTACGCCGCCGCCTCGGCACCCCTGGAACCTGTCGGGTCCCGACGAGGTGAAGGCGATCTTCGACGGCTACGACGTCGGGGTGCGCTACGCCGACGACGCCGTCGGACGACTGATGAACGCACTCGCCGACCTCGGCGTGCTCGACGACACGGCGGTCCTCGTCAGCTCGGACCACGGCGAGGCGTTCGGCGAGCTCGGTGTGTACGCCGATCACCAGGCGGCGGACGAGGCGACGTGCCACATCCCGAGTGTGTTGAAGTGGCCGGGCCTCGCCCCGCGGGTCGACTCCGGGCTGCACTACCACCTCGATGTCGCGGCCACGGTGCTCGGCCTGGCCGGGTTGCGGGTGCCGCCCGACTGGGACGGCGCGTCGCTCGCCGACGACCTGCGCGCCGGGACGCCGACCGGCCGCGACCACCTCGTGCTGTCGCAGGGTGCCTGGTCGTGCCAGCGTTCGCTGCGGTGGGAGGACCACCTGTACCTCGAGACCTACCACGACGGCTACCACGGGCACTGGAACGACGCGATGCTGTTCGACGTGGTGGCCGATCCCCACGAGACGGTCGACCTGATCGGAAGCCGTCCGGAGCTCGTCGCGGCCGGCCGGTCGATGCTGCGTGCGTGGGTCGACGAACAGCTCGACCGCAACGGTGTCACCGATCCGCTCGACACCGTGCGTGCCGAGGGCGGTCCGTTGCACACCCGGGGCCACCTGCCCGCCTACCTCGATCGTCTTCGTGAGACCGGCCGCTCGCACTGGGCGGACGTGCTGCTCGAACGCCACGCCGACGAGGCCGACCCGTCGTCGGCGTGGGCACGTCACGGCGGCCGTCTGTGAGCGATCGTCCGAACATCCTCGTGTTCATGCCGGACCAGCTGCGCGCCGACGCGATCGGCGCGTTCGGCAGCCCGGTGGCACACACCCCGCACATCGACGCCCTCGCCGCTCGCGGTGTCCGGTTCGACCAAGCGTGGACGCAGCACCCGGTGTGCGGCCCGAGCCGGGTGTCGTTCATGACGGGGTGGTATCCCCGCTGGCGTCGCTGCGGGCGGCGACGTTCGACTGGTTGGTCGACACCTCCGACGTGATCCCGTGGGAGAAGCACCCGCGCTTCCCCCGGATCCCGATGGGCTGGCGCGACCGGCCGACCGACGGCACCGTGCCCGGGACGAGCTGACGACCGGCGAGCGGGGCGCTCGTCAGTCCCAGAGCGTCGGTGCCCACGCGGGCGGAGTCGGTGCCTCGGGCGCCACGACCGGCGGGCCGCACAGGCGCTCGACGAGTGACGGCCAGTCGTACGAGTCGGTCACGTGTGAGGCCGGCATCTCGATCAGCCGGTCGGCCGGCACGTACTTCGGGATGATCACGTCGAGGATCTTCTCGATCTCGGCGCGGAACCGCTCGTTGGTGCTTCGCACACCGTCGGCCAGCAACGGGGTGTCGGGACGTAGCCGCACGTACAGGTCGTAGGTGCGCGACCAGTTGGCCACCAGTGGCGTGACGTCGAAGGGGTCCTTCCCCTTGGTGACGCGCAGGAAGTAGGCGAAGTTGTCGATCACCGCACGGTCGAGGACCAGGACCTCGGCTCGGGTGCGGAGCTCGAGTTCCTCGCGGATCTGGGCCATGATCACCCAGAGTTGCGCCTCGGGCGTGGCGCGCTCGTTCATGCCGAGCGGGCTGAAGCGCACCACCTCGCGACCCACCTCGACGCTGCGTCCGCTGCGCCCGACCGCACCGGCGAACGAGTGCACCGCGTTGGTCTTGCGCACCGCGTGCGACCCGATGAACGCGATCTTTCGGGCGGCCGGCATCGGCCGGAACCTACCGCACGGGTGTCGCTCGCGACGGAGCCCCGACGGCCCGACGGCTACCGTGCACCGCATGGGGACGAAGCTGCCGCACGAGGGTGCATCCGTCGACGAGGTCCTGTCCGAACTGCACGGCAAACGCTCGCGTGACGTCGACTGGGCGGCCGGCCGGGCGTTCGGCATGGTGTACGACGGCGGTGCCTCGGTGCACGAGGTGGCCGAACGAACGGCGCTCGAGTTCCTGCACGAGAACGCGCTCAACACCAAGGCGTTCCCGTCGCTCGGGTCGATCCAGTCCGAGGTCGTGCGGTGGACGGCCGGCATGGTGCACGGGCCGGACACCGCATCGGGCTTCCTGACGAGCGGTGGCACCGAATCGATCCTGTGTGCCGTCCTCGCCGCCCGCGAGCGCGGCCGTGCCGAGCGGGGCATCACCGAACCCGAGATGGTGATCGCCGAGAGCGCACACGCGGCGTTCCACAAGGCGGCACACCTGTTCGGGTTGAAGGTGCACAAGACGAAGGTGCGTGCCGACTGGACCGCCGACGTCGAGGCGATGGCGGCCGTCGTCAACGAGCGCACCGTGCTGCTCGTCGGCTCGGCACCCTCGTACCCGCAGGGCGTGGTCGACCCGGTCCCCGAGATCGCTGCGCTCGCCGCGTCGGTCGGTGCGAACTGCCACGTCGACGCCTGCATGGGTGGCTTCGTCCTGCCGTTCGCCGAACTGCTCGGCCGCGACGTGCCGCCGTGGGACTTCCGTGTGCCCGGCGTGACGTCGATGTCGGCCGACGTGCACAAGCTCGGCTACGCCCCGAAGGGCATCTCCGTGGTGCTGTACGCATCACCCGAGCTGCGGGCGTACCAGACGTTCGTGTTCGACGACTGGCTCGGCGGTTTCTACGCATCGCCCAACCTGCAGGGCACGCGGCCCGGCGCGCCGATGGCGATGGGCTGGGCGGTGATGCGCCATCTCGGCGTCGAGGGCTACCTCCGGCTCACCGAGGGGACGCTCGGTGCCGCCGACCGCATCCGCGAGACCGTGGCATCGATCGACGGCATCCGCGTGCTCGGCGACGGCCGGTTCCACCTCGTCGCGATCGCCGGCGATCCCGAGGCCGCCGGCGGTCCGATCGACGTGTTCGCGCTCGGCGACGCGTTGCTCGCGAAGGGATGGTTCCACGACCGTCAGACCCCGCCCGACTCGCTGCACGCCACCGTGTCGAACAGCAACGTGCCCGTGATCGACGAGTACCTCTCGGCGCTCGAACAGGCGGCGGCCGAGGTGCGCGGATCGAGCACGGACGATCGCTCGACCAACTACGCCACGCTCGAGTGAACCCGTCGGCGATCGGCTGGATCCACCTTTCGGCTGAGCACGATCCACCGGGGGGCGCAGGACATCGGCGCACCGCACGGGACATACTCGGGAGGTGCCGCCGATCGTCGAGACCACCGGGTTGGTGATGGAGTTCCCCGGCACGCGTGCACTCGACCAGCTCGATCTGGCCGTGCCGTCCGGGGTGACCGGACTCGTCGGCGCCAACGGTGCCGGCAAGACGACGCTGATCTCGCTGATCCTCGGGCTGCTCCGTCCGACGTCGGGCACGATCCGGGTGCTCGGCCTCGACCCGACGAGCCAGGGGCCCGAGCTGCGGGCCCGGATCGGCTACGGGCCCGAGCGCAACGTGCTGCCCGACGACCTGCGGGCCTACGATTTCGTGCGGCACCTCGCCGAGGTGAAGGGCCTGCCCCGCGACGAGGCGCGCAGCCGCGCCAGCGACTCGCTGTACCTGGTCGGCCTGGGCGAGGAGCGCTTCCGGGCGCTCGGCACGATGTCGACCGGCCAGCGCCAGCGCGTCAAGCTCGCACAGGCGATCGCCGCCGACCCGCGCCTGATCCTGCTCGACGAGCCGACCGACGGCCTCGACCCGGTGCAACGCGACTCGATGCTGCAGTTGATCGTGCAGATCCACCGCGACTTCGGGATCGACGTGTTGTTGTCGTCGCACCTCCTCGAAGAGGTCGAGCGCATCTGCGATCACGTGGTGGCGCTCGACCACGGCACGCTCGTCGCGCAGGGTTCGATCGACGAGCTGGTCGGCACGTCGGGAGGCGTCGAGCTCGAGCTGGTCGAGACCGACGACCTGCCGCATGCGATCGACGCGATCGTCGGTCATCTGTCGTCGAACGGCGCGACCGTCCGCCGTTCGGGCCCCGTGCTGTACGCCGCTGGGTTCGACGACGATCGGTTGCTCGACCTCGCCACCGCGGCCGTCGCGTCGTCAGGGGCGCGACTGCGCCGTCTCGCACAGAGCCGTCGCAGCCTCGACGAGCTGTTCCACGACGCCGAGGAGCTGGGCCGGTGAGCGAGCAACTGCCGGTGGGCGGACGCGGTGACGCCCGCATCGTCGCTCGCGGCTTCGCCCGTTACGACGGCCCGCGCTCGGGGGTGCCCGGCGCGATCCGCAGCGTCGCCTGGCAGAGCATTCGGGCCACGCTCGGCATCGGGCGGCTCGCCCGCCACAAGATCTTCCCGATCATCTCCGTCGCGATCGCGTACGTGCCGGCGATCGTGTTCGTCGGCATCTCGGTGCTGCTGCCGGAGGAGATCGCCAACCAGGTGGTCGACTACCCCGGCTACTACGGCTTCATCACCGCAGCGATCGTGCTCTTCGGCGCGTTGGTCGCACCCGAGGTGCTGGTCGGCGATCGTCGCAACGGCATGCTCGCCCTCTACCTGTCGACGCCGCTGCACCGCGGCACGTACCTGGCTTCGAAGGCCATCGCCGCGCTGTCGATGCTGTTGCTCGTCACTCTCGGGCCGCCCCTGCTCGTGCTCATCGGCTACACGTTCGCCGACGTCGGCCCCGACGGCGTCGACGGGTGGCTCACCGTGTCGCTGCGGATCCTGTGTTCGGGGCTCGCAGTGGCGATCGTGCTCGGATCGGTGTCGATGGGTGTGTCGTGCCTGACCAACCGCCGGGCGTTCGCGGCCACGGCGATGGTGCTGCTGGTGCTCGCGACGCCGGCGCTCGGCGGTGCCCTCGTCGACGGTGCCGGGCTGTCGCCGTCGTGGCGCCTGATCGACGTGTTCTCGATGCCGTTCGAACTCGTGTTCCGCATCTACGGGCAGGCCGGCAACTTCCCCGAGATCTCGACGTGGGCCGTCGCCGCGGTCTGCGTCGGCTGGACCGCCGCCGGGCTCGGTACCGTCGCCTGGCGCTATCGGAGCCTGGTGATCGCACGATGATCGAGGTGGACCAGGTCTCGAAGTTCTTCGGCAACGTCGTCGCCGTGTCCGACGTGAGCTGCTCGATCGGACCGGGCGTCACGGCGTTGCTCGGTCCCAACGGTGCCGGCAAGTCGACGTTGTTCCGCATGCTGTGCGGGTTGACGCCGCCGTCGCGCGGCACGCTACGCGTACTCGGTGCCGATCCGCGCGCCGACCGCGACGTCCGCGGCCGCATCGGACTGGTGCCCCAGCAGGACGCACTGTTCGATCACCTGTCGGCGCTCGAGTTCGTCACCGTGTCGGCGCAGAGCCACGGCATGACCGACCCCGGCGGGCTCGCCGCCCAGGCGGTCGCCACCGTCGATCTCGACCCGCACGAGACCAAGCGCGTCGGCGCCTACTCGAAAGGTATGCGCCAGCGCGTGAAGGTGGCCGCGGCGCTCGTGAACGACCCCGAGGTGCTCATCCTCGACGAACCCCTCACCGGGCTCGACCCGGTGCAGCGCCGTCGCATGACGTCGCTGTTCCATCGCCTCGGCGACGACGGTCGCACGGTGCTGGTCTCGAGCCATGTGCTCGACGAGGTGGCCAAGCTCGGATCGCGGGTGCTGGTCATCGCACAGGGACGGTTGGCTGCGACGGGCGACTACCGCGACCTCCGCGAGTTGATGGACGACCGGCCGCACCGGATCCGCATCGCCGCCAGCGACGTGCGACGCCTGGCCACCCGGCTCGTGGCCGACGGACTCGTGGTCGGGCTGTCGTTCGACGACCGGCAGCTGCTCGTCGACACCCTCGACGTCGACACGCTCGGACGACGCATCGCGCCGCTCGCGGTCGAGCTCGGGGTTCGCCTGCTCGAGGTCGCCCCGCTCGACGAGGACCTCGAATCCGTCTTCCGCTACCTCGTGGAGCGCCGATGAGCCAGCTGCCTCCCCCCACCGGCTCGCCGATCGCGCCGATCCCGGCCGGCACGTCGCGTCCGTCGGCCGGTCGGCACGTCGGCGGCTGGGCCGCCACCGGGCTCGTCTACCGGGTGATCCGCCGGCAACTGTTCAGCAAGGGCCGGCTGATCGCCCTGGGGCTGCTCGCGTTGTTGGTGCCGATCGCCGCGGCAGCACAGGGTGCCAACGACGCGGCCACCACGCGCGACGCCGTCGGGCTGATCGCGAACCTCGGGTTCGCGGTGGTGGTGCCGATCATCTCGCTCGTGTTCGGCACCGCCGCGATCGGCGACCTGCGCGAGGACAAGACACTGGTGTATCTGTGGCTCCGACCGCTCGACCGGTGGCCGATCGCGCTCGGCGCGTGGCTCGCGTCGCTCACGATCGTCGCGCCGCTGTCGCTCGTCCCGGTGATCGCGGCGGCAGCGTTGACCGGTGCCGGACACGGGATCGTCGGCGCAACCGCCGTGGCCGGTGTGGTCGCGGTGGCGAGCTACCTCGCCGTGTTCACGTGGTTCGGGGCGATGTTCCGGCGTGCCACGGTGTGGGGCCTCGCCTACATCCTGATCTGGGAGGGCTTCATCGCATCGGGGGGCACCGGCGTGGCACGGTTCGCGCTGCGCAGTTACACCAGGGCGATCCTGCGCGAAGTGACCGATGTGAAGCTCAGGCTCGCCGACCACTCGCTGGCGGTCGGGGTGATCGTGCCGGTGGTGGTGTGCGTCGCGTTCGTGCTGCTCACCACCCGCCGGCTGCGCCACCTCGACGTCGACTGACCTCGACACCCGCCACGGCGATCAGTGACTCGACGCAGTCGCGGATCGAGTCGTCGAGCGGACGGAACGTGATCGGCACGACCGAGCGGATGCGGTCGTTGCGGAGCTCGAGGCCGTTCCAGATCGAACGGAACTCGTCCTCGCGGGCCTTGTGGCGATCCGGGGTGTTGTCGGCGATCGGGCCCGGGTCGTGGCGCAGTTCGGGCAGCACCCGATCGATCGTCGCGACGACGTCGGCGTAGCTGCGACGCTCGGTCGACCAGGCGATGTAGCGCTCGCCGTTCGACACCCGATCGCTCTCGAGCAGCCCGGCGTGGCAGGCGGCGTCGTCGCGCACGTCGACCGTCATCCACGGACGGTACGGCCCGGTGCCCTGGAAGATCTCGCACCGGCCCTGCACCATGCGCTCGATCAGGTGCTGCCAGGGCCCGCCGTTCTTCTGGTGCGGCGACTGGATCGGACCGACGTTGTCGGCCGGGCACACCGTGATCGCGTCCCATCCCGCCGCGCTCGCCGCTGCTGCGTCGGAGAACGCACGCTGCGCGATCACCTTGCCGATCGAGTAGCCCTGGCCGCGCTCGGGTGTGCGCTTGGGGTTGGACTCGTCCGGATAGCGGTCCTCGTCGCACACGGGGCGGCGGACGAGCTCGGTGATGTCGGCCTCGGAGATCACCGCGGCGACACTCGACGTGACGACGACGCGACGAACGCTGCCCGACCGCTCGACGCTCGCGACGATGTGGTCGCAGGTGCGTTGCACGTACTCGGCATCGTCGTAGGTGCTGACGTGCGAGACGTGGGCGACACCGTCGCAGCCGCGGAACACGTCGTCGAAGCAGCCCGGCTGGTCGAGGTCGGCCGTGTGCAGTGTGAGCCGGCCCGACGCGAACGGGTACATGGCCTTCAGGAAGCCGACCTTCGCGTCGTCGTCCACGTCGCGCACGCAGGCGCGCACCCGGTGTCCGCGGTCGAGCAGGTCGCGCACCACCCAGCCGCCGATGAAGCCGGCGGCGCCGGTGACCGCGATCGTCGAGTGCTGGTCGAGAGCTGACATGCGGTCGACCTTACGACGACCGCGTCATCCGATCAGGAGGCGCAGCCCCCCGATCGCCGAGAGCACCAGCACGAGCACCACGAACGTCTGCTGCGAGATGCGCGGCAGCGCCCACTTGCCCAGGTACACGCCGGCTGCCACCACGGGTACGAGCGTCAGATCCCACAGCAGGCTCTCGCCGGTGAAGAACGCGCCGCCGGTCGCGAACCAGCCGAGCGACAGGTAGATCGGGATCTTCGCGAGGTTGACCGCGAAGTAGAACCACGCCGACGTGCCGATCAGCTCGTCGCGGCCGAGGCCGAGGCCGAGCAGGTAGGTGTTGACGACCGGGCCTGCGCTGTTCGACACGAACGTGGTGAACCCGCCGGCCGCGCCGTAGGTCGCCTCCTCGTGCGATGTCGCGGCGCGGGGCGGGCGTTGCCGGACCATGCGCAGCAGCTGGATCGCGACCATCACCATGATCGTCACGCCGATCGTCACGTCGATCGGTCGCACCGACGAGCCGACCACGACGTAGAACGTGGTGCCGGCGGCGAAGCCGAGACCGACCCACGGAGCGATCGGGCGCAGCAGGTCCCATCGGGTGTGGTGTCGGTACCAGCTGACCGCGAACACGTCGGCCACGAGCAGCAGCGGCAGCGACGCACCGGCGATCAGGCGCCCCTCGACCACCGTGGCGACGAGCGGCACCGTGAGCATGCCGGCCCCGGGCACGGCCGTCTTCGACAGTCCCACCACGAGCGCCGCCAAGGCGCCCAGGACCAGCGCCTCGCCCGTGAACACGACGCAGGACTCTACGGGCAGATGAACGCGCGGAATCCGCACGGCCGGATGGGCCGTGCGGATCCTGCGCGGATCCTGCGCGGGGCAGATCGCCGTGGGCTCAGCTGTGGCGGCCGGCCGTGGCCGGCGCGACCACCTCGATCGCGGGACCGTGGTGGCCGTGGTGGCCGTGGTGGCCGTGGCCCCGACCGTGGGTGGGCGTCGGTCGGTTGGCGGGCAGCTTGGTGATCGCGATCACGGCGCCCGCCGCCGCGACGGCTGCGCCGATCCACATCCCGGTGTGCATCGCCGAGACGAACCCATCGCGGGCCACGTGCATCAGCTCGGCGCCGGTGACCGGGTCGAGCCCGCCGGCGGCGTGCGCCGCCGCACCGACGTTGTCCTTCACGGTGGATGCCACCTGTGCCGGCAGGCCGAGCCGATCGACGCCGGCCGACACGTGGTCGGCGTAGGCGCTGCCGGCGATGGAGCCGATCACTGCCACCCCGAGCGCCGAGCCGACCTCACGGGTCGTGTCGTTGACCGCCGAGCCCACGCCGGCGCGATCGGCCGGGAGCGAACCCATGATCGAGTCGGTGGCGGGCGCCAGGGCGAGACCCAGGCCCAGTCCGAACAACGCCTGCCCCACGGCGATCGGCAGGAACGTCGACTCGGCGAACACGGCTTGCACGCACAGGCCGATCGAGGTGACGACCAGACCGGCGGTGATGGTGGCCCGTCCACCGACGTGCTGGGCGACGTGAGCGCTCAGCGGACCGGCGACGGCGATCGCAGCGGCGGCGGGCAGGATGCCCATGCCGGCCCGCAGCGGGCTGTACCCCAGCACGAACTGCAGGTACTGGGTGACCATGAAGATCGCGCCGGCCAGCGCGAAGAACGCACAGGTCACCGACACCGACGCAGCGGAGAAGCTGGCGTTGCGGAAGAAGCGCACCTCGAGCATCGGGGTGTCGTGGTGCTGCTCCCACGAGACGAACACGACGAGCAGCACGAGTGCGACAGACAGCGCGGTCACCGTCCAGCCACTGGTCCAGCCGTGCGATGGCGCCTCGATCACCGAGTACACGAGCGCCGTGAGCGCCGTGATCGACAGCACCGACCCGATCGGGTCGAGCCGGCGGCCGTCGTCCGCCTTCGAGGTCGGCAGGATCCGGTGGCCGACGACCAGCGCGGCGATCGCGACGGGCACGTTGAGCCAGAACACCGAGCTCCAGCTGAAGTGCTCGAGCAGGTAGCCCCCGGCGATCGGGCCGAGTGCCACCCCGATGCCCGACACCCCGGCCCAGATGCCGATCGCCTTGGCGCGCTCGGCGGGGTCGCCGAAGGCGTTGGTGAGGATCGACAGGGTGGCCGGCATGATGAACGCCCCGCCGATGCCCATGATCGCCCGAGCGGCGATCACACCGCTCGCCGAGTCGGCGAGCGCGGCGAACAACGATCCGCCGACGAAGGCGGCGAGGCCGAACTGCAGGGCACCCTTGCGCCCGAAGCGGTCACCGAGCGCGCCGGCCGCGAGCAGCAGACCGGCGAACACGACGGTGTACGAGTCGACGATCCACTGCAGCTGGCTGATCGAGGCGCCGAGGTCGACGACCATGCGGGGCAGCGCGACGTTCATGATCGTGTGGTCGATGGCGGTGATCAGCAGGCTGAGGCTGAGCACGCCGAGGATCGCCCAGCGGCGGCGATGGACGTCGGGTGCGACGTCGAGGCGAGGGCCCGTGTGGGCGTTGGCGTTTCCGTGTCCGTGCATGAGTGTGGTCTCCCGGTGATGAGGTGAGCGAGGTGATGAGGTGGTGAGGTGGTGGTATCGAGGGGTCAGGGCAGGAGCCCGCTGATCGACTCGACGACGAGCGCCGGTCGGTCGAGCTCGATGTGGTGGCTGGTGTCGGGCACGGTCACGACGAGCGACGAGGTGCTGAGTGCCGCCCAGCGCTGCTGACCCGTGTTCCAGGCGTCGTTCAGCCGTCGGATCTCGGTCGTGGCGAGGCCCGGCGGCAGCTCGCGGTCGACGGCCGTGATCACCACGAGCGGCAGGTCGTCGAACGAGCCCGCGGTCGCAGTGGACGCGACGTGCTCGAAGGCGGCCGGCACGTCGAGCCACTCGACGTTCGCCCGGGGATCGGCCCAGCCGGCGCACAGTCCGAGCACGGTGGCTGCAGCCGAACTGCCGTCGTCGGCGACGGCACACAGCGACGTCGGCCAGTCGGTGGGGCTCGCGTCGACCAGGACGAGCCCGGCCACGTCGTCGCGGTGACGGCTGGTGTACTCGACGGCCTCGGCGCCGCCGAACGAGTGGCCGACGAGCACGTACGGTCCCGGCTCGGCGGCCTGCTCGAGCAGGTCGTGCAGCAGGTCGGCCTGTGCGGCGAACGTCGTCACCGTCGTCGGCGGCCCGCTGCCGCCGGTGCCCGGTCGGTCGTAGCTGCAGACCCGCGTGGCCGCCGCGAGCGTGGGCTCGACGGCGCTCCAGGTGGAGCTGTCGCCCTCGAAGCCGGCGACGAGCACGATGGTGGCGGGTCCGTCGCCGTCGCAGCGCAGGTGGATCGACTCGCCGTCGACGGCGACGATCTCGTCACGAGGCCCGGTCGGGCGCTCGATCGACGCCGCCGCGCTGGTCGCGGTCGTGCTCTCGGTGGCGGTGCTCGTGGCGGTGCTCGTGGCGGTGCTCGTGGCGGTGCTCGTGCCCGCCGTGGTCGCGCTCGGCGTCGGGGCCGTCTCCGGGGTGGTCCGGGGCGCCACCGCCGGCACCGAGGCCGTGCCCGAGCCGGAGGAGCCGCACGCGGTCGCAGTGGCAGCGGCCACCAGGGCGACGGCGACGGCTGCACGCCAGCCACCGAGCAGTCGAGGGGCGTCGGTGAGGCAGCTGATGGTGGTGTCGAGGTTCATGGGTGCTCCTTGGGTCGACCCCACCGTGCGCCTGAGGTCTGGCCGTCCACATCGGGCGCGACCCCTCAGATCCGGCCGACGTCGTCGGGAGATGTCGTGGCGCGATGTCGGACCGCCGTGTAGAACGGGCCGATGGCACGGGTGGCTCGGGCAGGGGCGCGGCGGTGAACCCGGCGACGCTCGGCGGTCGGTTCGTCGGTCGTGCCGCGGAGCTGGACGTGCTGCGTCGAGCCGTCGAGGACGCGCGGGCGGGTTCGCCGTCGGTGGTGCTCGTCGGCGGTGAGGCGGGCATGGGCAAGACGACGCTGATCGGTGAGGCGGCGGCGCGTTCGGGCGCGCGACTCGTCGTGGGGAGGTGCTTGCGACTGGGTGGCGACGTCGTGCCGCTCGGACCGCTCGTCGACCTGCTGCGCCATCTGCAGCGCACGGACGCCGGCCTGATGGCCGAAGTGGACGGGCTCGCCGCCTTCGCCCCGGCCGGGCCGGGAACCGTCACCGATCCGTCGGCGGTGCACCGCGACCGGCCGAGCGCGGACGGGGCCTTCACCCCGGTGTACGAGCTGTTCTCCCGCCTGGCCGGCGACGACGCCGTGGTCGTCGCCTTCGAGGACGTGCACTGGGCCGACGACACCACGTGGGACCTGCTCGAACTGCTCGCACGCAACTTGGTCGACGAACGGATCGTCCTCGTCGGCACCTTCCGCTCCGACGAGGTCGCACGCGACCCGGGCATGCGCCGGCGGATCGCCGAGTTGAGCCGTCTCCGATGGGTGCGGCGCGTCGAACTCGCCGGCTTCGCCGCCGCCGACGTCGCCGCTCAGGTGGCCGAACTCACCGACGGCGGCGCGCCCGCCGACCTGGTCGACGCCGTGCTCGCGCGTGGCGAGGGCAATCCGTTCTTCACCGTCGAGCTGGTCCGGGCCCACCTGAGCGGCGACCGGATGTCGGACGTGCTGGCCGACCTCATCTCCGACGATCTGGCACGACTCGACGCGGATGCGCGAGCCGCCGTCGACGCGGCGGCCGTCATCGGGCGTGGCGTGTCGCACGACCTGCTCGCCGCCGTGGTCGGTGTCGACGACGTCGACCTCGAGCGCCGCCTGCGCACCGCGATCGACGCGCAACTGCTCGTCGTCGACCACGCGGTCGACGGCTACCACTTCCGTCACGCGCTCATCGCCGAGGTGGTGTACGACGCGCTGCTGCCGTCGCAACGTCGCCGCCTGCATCGCACGGTCGCCGACGCGCTGCGCACCGGTCCCGACGACGGTGCGCGTGCCGACCGAGCCGGTCAGCTGGCGTTCCACCTCGACCGGGCGGGTGACGTTCCCGCTGCGTTCGTCGCGCTGCTCGCCGCCGCCGACGCAGCGCAGACGCTGGCACCCGCCGTGGCGCTCGGACAGCTCGAGCGGGCGTTCGAGTTGTGGGACGCCGCCGGTGACGTCGCCGCCACCGAGCACCGTTGCGATCGACTCTGGCAGGCGGCGGAGCTGGCCACCGGTGCGGTCGGCAACGCCCGCGCGGTCGAGATCGCCCGGTCGGCATTCGCCTGGGGCGTGCCGACCCGAGGCGCGGCCTGGGCCCACGAGCGGCTCGGCCGCTACCTGTGGGCGTCCGGAGCGATCGAGGCCAGCCGGGGCGAGTTCGGTATCGCCGCCGACCTCGTGGCCGCCGGTGCCCCGGAGACAGGGACGGCCGCAGCGATCGCCGGACTCGCACAGTCCGAACTCATGGAGGGCCGACCGGTCGAGGCCGAGCGCTGGTGCCGGCAGGTGCTCGACCTCGTGCCGGCGGCGGCCGACGATCCGCCGGCGTGGGTGACGGCGATGCGCGTGCTGGCCGCCGCTCGGGCAGAGGTCGGGGACCTCGATGCAGCGGTGCGCCTGGGCCGTGAGGCGGTGGCGGGCGCCACCGACGCGTACAGCCGTGCCTTCGCCTCGGCGTACCTCGGCATCGTCCTCGTCGAAGCCGGGCAGTACGAGGCGGCAGCCGCGATCGCTGCCGACGGAGGTGGCGACGCGAGGCTGGCCGGTCTCGATCGGAGTTTCGGCGCGTACTTCGATTCCGAGGTCGCCGAGGGCCTGCTACGCATCGGACGTCCCCACGACGCCGGCAGCGTCATCGCCCGACGAGCGTCGGCGGGCATGGACGCGTTCCACCCGGGGCGCACGCGAGTGCTGGTGACCGAGGCGCTCCTCGCGGCACGGCACGGCGACGCGGGTCGAGCGACGGCGTCGCTCGACCAGGCGGCCGAACGGCCGATCGACCCGTTCCACTCGCCCCTGATCACCGCGGGCGTCGCGGAGTGCCACCTCGCGCTCGGCAACTGGCGCGTGATGCACGAGGCCGCGCGCTCGGGGTGGGAGACGACGGCCGGTGTCCGACCCTGGCCCGCCGTGCGCTTCGCCTCGCTCCTCGCGTACGCCGCAGTCGAGTTGGCGCTCGACGACCGGGCGCAGCGGATCGAGGTCGACGCCGAGGCACTCGTGTCGGAGCTGGGCGAACGTCTCGCCACGGCGCGGTCCGACGCGACCGTCGACGGCGTGCTGGCCGACGTCCTCGACGCGCAGGTGCGACACGCGGAGGCGATGCTGACCCTGCTCGTCGCGCCGAACCCCGAGCGATGGGCCGACGTCGCTGCCCGTTGGGAGCGGCTGCCCGAGCGATGGATGGCGGGCGATGCGCGGCTGCGCGAGGCCGAGGCGAGGTTCGACGCGGGCGACGCGGCGGGCACCGCGGCTGCGTTGCGGGCGGCGCACGTGATCGCGCTCGAACTGTCGAGCGCACCGTTGCTGGGCCGTGTGGAGGCCGTGTCGCGCCGCACGCGTATCAGCGTCGAGTCGGCCGAGCTGGTGGTCGTCGACGACCGCTCGGCCGACCGGTTGGGGCTCACGCCGCGGGAGGCCGAGGTGCTCGGCCTTGTGGCGTCGGGTCGCACGAACCGTCAGATCGGTGAAGCGCTGTACGTCTCGGAGAAGACGGCGAGCGTGCACGTGTCGAACATCCTGCGCAAGCTCGGCGTGTCGACCCGGGTCGAGGCCGCCGCCGTCGCTCAGCGGCTGGGGCTCGGCTGACCCGCGTCGGCGTCGGCGGTGGGTTGCCACCACGCCACCACCTTGCGACGCAGGCGTGCGCCGAGGCGGAGGTAGAAGCGCTGCCCGGCGAGGTTCCCCTCATCGACCTCCCAGCGCACCGCGAGTCCGGGGTGCCGATCGGCCAGCGCCCGCATCAGCGACTCGCCGATCTGGCGGTTGCGCCAGTCCGGGCGGACCCAGAGGTCGTCGAGCGCGACGATGTCGCGACCCGTCCAGAGGTGCAACTTCCGCACCGCCGACACGAATCCGACCGGGTCCCCGTCGACGAGGGCGAGCAGCACGTGCACGTCGTCGTGCGCGAGCAGCTCACGCCACCGCTCGACGGTCGTGGTCACGTCCGACGACGATCCCTCGTGGGCGGCCAGCTCGCGCACGAGGACGTGGACGAGTGCGGCGTCGTCCGGTCCGGCAGCGACGATCTCCACGACGTCGTCCGCGCTCATCGCCACGCCGGATCGGTCGTCGTCGACCTGCCGAGCTCGCCGTGGACGAAGGCCTTGTGGATCGAGATCGCGGCAGCGGAGCCGTCGGCCGCGGCCAGGATCACCTGGTGGGGTTGCGGCGGCGACCGGCGGAGATCACCCGCCGCCCAGACGACCGGGTTGCTGGTGCGTCCCTGTGCGTCGGTGACCACGTAGCCGTCGACGTCGAGCACGCAGCCGAGGCGCCGGGCGACGTCGTTGCGCGGTGCGACGGGGGCCTTCACGAACACTGCCTCGGCGACGATCACGCGTCCGTCGCGCAGCACGAGCCGCTCGAGCGTCCGGCCGGCGCCCTCGAGCGTTGCCACGTCGCACGCGGCGACGACCGTGACCTCGCTGGTCCACGATCGCAACAGGTCGGCCAGGTGCTCGGCGCCCGGTGCGGCGTCGATCACGACGACGGGACGGTCGCGGTGCTCCCATCCGTCGCAGAACGGGCAGTTGAAGACTGACCGTCCCCATCGCTCCGCGAGGCCTCGGATCGGGGGCAGTTCGTCGTGCACCCCGGTGGCGATCACCACGGCAGCGGTCGAGACCGAGTGCCCGTCGGCGAACTGCACGAGCGAGCCGTGGTCGATCGGACGCGCGTCGACGACCGGCGACGCCGTGAAGGAGACGCCGTACCGGCGGAGCTCGGCGTGCGCATCGGCGACGAGTGCTGCCGGTCGGGTTCCGTCGCGCGTCGGGAATCCGTGGAACTCGACGACGGCTCGGTTGCGGTAGGTCCGGTCGTCGACGACCAGCACGCGATGACGCGCCCGGGCGAGCACGAGTGCCGCGGTCGAGCCGGCGGGGCCACCGCCGACGATCACCACGTCGACCGCTCTCGACATCGTGCGGTTCATCGCACATCTCCGAACGGGTGACGTACCGCGGTCGCTCGTCGTGATCGGGTCCGGCCGCCCCGCGACCGACGGTGTGTGTCGGCACGGTCGTGCAGGGCGGCGCGGTGCTCGCTCGCGAGGGCGAGGGTGAGATGGATGTCGTGCATCGAGAGGCTCCTCCGTGTGGCGTGATGACCCCACGGTGCGCCTAAGGCAGGTCCGTCCGCATCGGGTGCCGACCCTCAGATGTACGACGGGACGCCGTCTCGTCGAAGGCCGCCTGTCAGCCGACCTCGCGGGCGAGGCGAGGTGACTCGGCCAGGAGCGGATGGCGTCTCAGCGCGTCGGTCATCGCCTCGGCCCGTCGCCGCCGCGACCCGTCGCCCTCGCCCTCCCCGTGGCGGCGCAGGATGTCGCGGACGGCGAGTTCGCACCGGACCGCCCACAGCTCGGCACGCTGCGTCCGGTAGTGAGCGATCGTCTCGTCGGGCAAGGCGAGCGCATCGTCGGTGCGGCCGACGAGGTCGAGCGCGAGCGCGATCGGTCGAGCCGTGGGGCCGAGGGTCGATGTGACGTAGCCGAGCACCATGTCGCGCGACGGGAACGCCTCGACCGCGGGCAGTGCGACGGCTGCGAGTTCGACGTCGCCGGCAGCGTGGGCCGCGTCGATCGCGAACGCCGCGCCGAACACGGCAGCCTCGGCATCGCGCCCGGCCGAAGGGCGCGGGCTCCGCAAGACGCGCTCGGTTGCCCGCGCCGTGGCGACCGACCGTCGGTTCTTCGTCGGGGTGACGGTGATCTTCGCCGTCACGCCCGAGTCGCGCGACTCGGAGCTGCTCGAGCCCGATCCCTTCGGTCCGCTCGACCCACTCGAGCCCGCCTCCGAGGTCGCAGCGACGGTGGGTCCCGCCACCATCGCCATCGACACCACGACCGCCCGTAGTCCGCCCGCTCGACGCATGCCCCGTCCTTCCGACCGTCGCCACACACGGCGACACGTGCGCCGGAACGTATGAACGGGCGGTCACACACCGGTCACCGTTCGGTCACCGCCCTGGTGGAGGCCCCGATCGGCGCGTCGCCGCTGCCATCCGCACGGCACGTCGCGCCGTGACAAGCTGGCTCGATGGCCACGCATCCCACGACTGGGTTCGATCTCGCCGAGACCGACCGTCTGCTCACCACGACCAAGCAGGTGCGAAAGCGCCTCGATCTCACGCGGCCGGTGCCGTACGCCGAGTTGCTCGAGTGCATCGAGATCGCCGGGCACGCCCCGATGGGCGGCAACCTCGAACGCAACCGCTGGATCGTGGTCGACGACCCCGAGCTGAAGGCCCGTATCGCCGAGCGCTTCGCCGACGTGGG
>JAXLRF010000018.1:0-58783 GCA_046331225.1 Acidimicrobiales bacterium | reverse complement strand
CACTCCTCGCCGACGGGGCCTCGCCACGCCTGGGTGCGGAAGAACGACCAGTCGTCCGTGGGCACCGTGCCGGACGGGTCGAACCACGTCGGCCGCTCCCAGCCGCCGCGGGCGCCGAAGTGCGCACCCTTGGCAGCCAGCGTGTCGTACAGCGACGACGTGTACGACGGCCGACCGGCGGGCCATTCCTTGTTGGGGAAGCCCATCGCGTACTCGTGCTGGTACAGCTCCTTCGCCTTGGCGATCGTGTACTCGGTGGTGGCGTAGTCCTTGTAGCGACGGCGGTCCCACGCCCACAGGTCGAAGCTCGGCCGGCCCTCGAGGATCCATTCGGCCGTGGCCTTGCCCGCGCCACCACCCTGGGCGATGCCGAAGCTGAACGTGTTGCAGTGGAAGAAGTTGCGCAGCCCGCGCTCGGGCCCGAGGTACGGGTACCCGTCGGGCGCGTACGGGATCGGCCCGTTCACCACACGTGCGATGCCCGCTTCGCCGAGCACCGGCACCCGCTCGCTCGCGTCGAGGATCTGCGGCTCGAGCCGCTCGAGGTCCGGCGACCACAGCATGTTGGCGAACTCCTCCGGGATGCCGTCGAGCCACATCGCGGTCGACTGCCACTCGTACGGGCCGAGGATGTAGCTCGCCCGCTCCTGACGCAGGTAGTAGCTCGTGTCGGGGTCGCGCAGCAGCGGCAGCGGCACCTCGCGTGCTGCGAGCTCGGGGATCTCGTCGGTGACGTAGTACTGGTGGCTCATCTGCGCGATCGGGTGGTGGCGTCCGAGCAGCGCCATCACCTCACCGGCGCGATAGCCCGCGGCGTTGACGACGATCTCGCAGTCGATGACGTGCTCCTCGCCCTTGCTGGTTCGGCTCGTCACGGTCCACGAGTGGTTGGGGTGCTGCACCAGACCGACCACGCGCTCGAAGCGGCGGATGCGACCGCCGAGCGAGCGAGTGCGCGTGGCGAGTGCCTGCGTGACCTGCGACGGGTCGATGTCGCCGTCGAGCGGATCCCAGAGCGCGCCCTTCAGGTCGTGGGTCTGCACCAGCGGGTACTTCTCGACGAGTTGCTCGGGGGTGAGCATGTCGTAGGCCATGCCCTGCGCGTTGGCCATCGCGGTGACGTGGCGGAACTCGGCGATGCGCTCGTCGCTGTGCGCCAGGCGCACCGAACCCGTCACGTGGTAGTTGATCGAGAACTCGGGGTCGGCCGCGAGGTCGCGGTACAGCGCCGCCGTGTAGCTCTGCGCCTTCATCGCACTCCACGACGTCGAGTACGTCGGGACGTTGCCGGCCGCGTGCCACGTCGAACCGGACGTGAGCTCGTCGCGCTCGAGCAGCAACACGTCGGTGCAGCCCATCGACGCCAGGTGGTACGCGGTGCTGACACCTGCGATGCCGCCGCCGATCACGACCACCCGTGCCTGCTCGCTCATCGAATCCCCCACTGGTCCGACCCCGGGACCGCCCGGTCCACCGCGCCTCGCGGCTGTGTAAAGATAGCGAAAATTTCACAGTCGCCGAACCGGACGAGGCCCATCCATGACCGATCTCCCCAGCACCAGTCGCGTCGTCGTGATCGGCGGCGGCATCGTCGGGGTGAGCGTCGCGTACCACCTCACCCTGCGCGGTGTCAGCGACGTGGTGGTGCTCGAGCGCAAGCAGCTCACGTGCGGCACCACCTGGCACGCGGCCGGTCTCGTCGGTCAGCTGCGCGCCACGCACAACCTCACTCGACTCGCGCAGTACACCACCAACCTGTTCGCCACGCTCGAGGCCGAGACCGGCCAGGCGACCGGCTTCCGCGCACGTGGCTCGGTCAGCGTCGCACCCACCGCGGAGCGTTTCGAGGAGCTGAAGCGTGGCGCGTCGATGGCTCGCGTGTTCGGACTGCAGGTCGACATCATCGACCGCGATCGCATCGCCGAACTCGTCCCGCTCGCTCGCGTCGACGACCTCGTGGGTGGGGTGCACCTGCCGAACGACGGCATCACCAACCCGATCGACACCACCCAGGCGCTCGCCAAGGGCGCTCGCTCGCGCGGTGCCCGGATCGCCGAGAACGTCAAGGTCACGCGCATCGTCGTCGAAGGCGGCCGCGCCGTCGGTGTCGAGTACGAGCAGGGCGGCGAGCGCGGCGAGATCCGTGCCGACGCGATCGTCAACGCCGCCGGCATGTGGGGCCGCGAGTTGGGCGACCAGGCCGGCGCCGTCGTGCCGCTGCACGCTGCCGAGCACTACTACATCGTCACCGAGGGGGTCGACGGCATCTCGCCCGACATGCCGGTGCTGCGCGACCCCGACGGCTGCGGCTACTTCAAGGAGGAGGCCGGCAAGCTGATGGTCGGCTGGTTCGAGCCGGTCGCCAAGCCCTGGGGCATGCTCGCCCGCGGCCGCACCAGCACGATCCCCGACGCCTTCGCGTTCGACTCGCTGCCACCCGACTACGACCACCTCGCCCCGCTCGTCGAGGCCGCGACGCACCGCATGCCACTGCTGGCCGAGAGCGGCATCCGCCTGTTCTTCAACGGCCCCGAGTCGTTCACGCCGGACGACCGCTACCTGCTCGGCCCCTCGCCCGACGTCGCCGGTCTGTACATGGCGTGCGGCTTCAACTCGATCGGCATCCAGTCGTCGGGCGGGGCCGGCAAGGTGCTCGCCGACTGGATCGTCGACGGCCGTCCGCCGATGGACCTGTGGGACGTCGACATCCGTCGCGTGATGCCGTTCCAGCGCAATCAGCAGTATCTGCACGACCGCACGGTCGAGGCACTCGGCCTGCTCTACGCGATGCACTGGCCGTTCTTCCAGCCCACCACCGCCCGCGGCGTGCGCCGCACCCCGTTCCACGACCGGCTGGCGGCGCGCGGCGCGTGCTTCGGCGAAGTGGCCGGCTGGGAACGCACCAACTGGTTCGCGCCCGAGGGCGTCGAGCCCGTGTACCAGTACACCTACGGCAAGCAGAACTGGTTCGGCTACTCGGCCGACGAACACCGCGCCGTGCGCGAGAACGTCGGCATGTTCGACCTGTCGTCGTTCGGCAAGTACCTGGTGCAGGGTCCCGACGCCGAGGCCGCGCTCAACCGCATCTGCGCCAACGACGTCGCCGTCCCCGTGGGCAAGATCGTGTACACCCAGTGGCTCGACGAGCGCGGCGGCATCCAGGCCGACGTCACCATCACGCGCGAGGCCGACGACCGCTACCTCGTCGTCACCGCGGCGGCCACCCAGGTGCGCGACCTCGCGTACCTTCGCGACCACCTGCCGGCCGATGCACGCGTGACGGTCACCGACGTCACGTCGGGCATCTCGGTGCTCAGCGTGATGGGCCCGCGCTCGCGCGACCTGCTGCAGTCGCTCACCGTCGACGACCTCTCCAACGAGGCGTTCCCGTTCGGCACCAGCCGGATCATCGACCTCGCGTATGCACGCGTACGTGCCAGCCGCATCACCTACGTCGGCGAGCTCGGCTGGGAGCTGTACATCCCGACCGAGTTCTCGCTCGGCGTGTTCGATGTGCTCGTCGAGGCGGGCCGGGCGTTCGACCTGCGCCACGCCGGCTACCACGCGCTCAACTCGCTGCGGATCGAGAAGGGCTACCGCCACTGGGGCCACGACGTCTCGCCCGACGAGACCCCGCTCGAGGCCGGCCTCGGGTTCGTGGTCGCCTGGGACAAGCCCGGCGGCTTCATCGGCCGAGATGCGCTGCTCGCACAGAAGCAGGACGGCCTGCGCCAGCGGCTCGTGCAGTTCGCGCTCGACGACCCCGAGCAGCTGCTCTACCACAACGAGCCGATCTGGCGGGACGGCGAGCTCGTCGGCCGGATCACCTCGGGCATGTACGGCCACACGATCGGCACCTGCCTCGGCATGGGATACGTCGCCCGTCCCGACGGCGCGCCGGTCGACGCGGCGTGGATCGACTCGGGTCGCTACGAGCTCGAGATCGCCGGCGAGCGGTTCGCCGCTCGTGCGTCGCTCAAGCCGTGGTACGACCCCACCAGCGCCCGGGTGCGCGCCTGACATGGCCATCCGAGCGCTCAGCTCCGCCCGCGAAGCGACCTCGCCCGCCGGTGGCAACGGAGCCGCCGATTACGACGCCGACGCGCGCATCGGTGGCCGCATCCGCGAGCTCCGCAAGGCCCAGGGCCGCACCCTCGCCGACGTCGCCGGCGCGATCGGCATCTCGGTCAGCTACCTCAGCCAGATCGAGCGCGACGTCTCGCGCCTGCCCATCGGTGTGCTCAAGTCGATCGCCGACACCCTCGGCGTGCACATGAACTGGTTCTTCCCCGGTGGCGTGCAAGGGCCCGAGCACGAGCGCGACGTGATCGTGCGCGCCGGCAATCGTCGACGCCTGACCTTCACGGGTCTCGGCATCACCGAGGAACTGCTCTCCCCCAACCTGGCAGGCCCACTCGAACTGCTCATCAGCACGATCGATCCGGGCGCCGACAGCGAGTTCTACGCACACGACGGCGCCGAGGCCGGCCTGGTGATGCAGGGCGTCCTGCAGCTGTGGGTCGACGACCGCTACTTCGAGCTGCACCGCGGCGACAGCTTCGCCTTCTCGTCCACCAGCGCACACCGCTGCGCCAACCACGGCACGACCCCCGCCAAGGTGCTGTGGGTGATCACCCCACCCCACTACTGACACCGACGCACACCCGGGAGATCGACGATGACCGACCTGCAGACATCCGCCGGCCGCCGTGGCGGCCGGGCCGCGCGCCAGGCCCTGCGAGCCGCACCGCTCACCGACGACGTGCGCCCCGTGCGCCCCGGCATGGAGGGCGGGCACTACCAGGCGCTGCGACCCACCGACGTCGAGAAGATCCACGAGGCCGCGCTCGACGTCCTCGCCACGATCGGCATCGCCGATGCGATCCCCTCGTGCATCGAGCTGATGACGTCGAAGGGGTGCACGCTCAGCCCCGAGGGCCGCCTGCTGTTCCCGCGCGCGCTCATCGACGAGACGTTGTCGATGGCCGGCCGTCGCTTCCCGCTGTACGGCCAGGACCCGCGCCACGACCTCGAGCCGTGGGGCAAGAAGGTGTACTTCGGGACGGCGGGGGCCGCGGTGTACATCGTCGACCCGGTCACCGGCGAGTACCGCGAGTCCACCGCGCAGGACTGCTACGACATCGCCCGGCTCGTCGACACGATGGAGCACATCCACTTCTACCAACGCACCGTCGTGCCGCGCGACCTGCCCGATCCGGCCGAGATGGACATCAACACGTGCTACCTGTCGGTGTCGGGCACCACCAAGCACGTCGGCACGTCGTGGGTGCACCCCGATCATCTCGAGGCGTCGATCCAGATGCTTCACCACATCGCCGGCGGCGAGAAGGCGTGGCGCGAGCGACCTTTCGTCAGCCAGTCGAACTGCTTCGTCGTGCCGCCGCTCAAGTTCGCCGCCGACGCGTGCCGCTGCCTCGAGGTGGCCGTGCGCGAGGGCATGCCGGTGCTGTTGCTGTCGGCCGGTCAGGCGGGCGCCACCGCACCCGCTGCGCTCGCGGGCGCGCTGGTGCAGGAGGTCGCCGAGGTGCTCGCCGGCCTCGCGTACGTGAACGCGATCGTGCCCGGCCACCCGGCGATCTTCGGCCTGTGGCCCTTCGTCAGCGACCTCCGCTCGGGAGCGATGTCGGGCGGCAGCCCCGAACAGGCGCTGCTGTCGTCGGCGTGCGCGCAGATGGGTCAGTACTACGACCTGACCCTCGGCACGTCGAGCGGCATCGCCGACGCCAAGATGCCCGACTACCAGTCGGGTGCCGAGAAGGGCTACAACCACGCGCTGGTCGGCAACAGCGGCGCCAACCTGATCTACGAGTCGGCCGGCATGCACGGCAGCCTGCTCGGCTTCTCACTCGAGGGGGTCGTGCTCGACAACGACACGATCGGCGCGTGCCAGCGCACGATCAAGGGCATCGAGGTGAACGACGAGACGATCAGCATCGACGTGATGCGCGACGCCGTCGTCGGTGGCCCCGGCCACTACCTCGGCAGCAAGCAGACCCTCGAGCTGATGCAGCGCGAGTACATCTACCCTGCGGTCTGCGACCGGTTGAGCCCGAAGGAGTGGGCCGAGCTCGGCCGTCCCGCCGTGCTCGACCGGGCGGCGGCCAAGGTGCGCGAGGTGCTCGGCAGCCACTTCCCCGGCCACGTGCCCGACGCGATCGACGACCTCATCCGCACCGAGCTCCCGATCCGGCTCGACCGCTCGCGCATGCGCCCGTGAGCTCCATTACCGGCGAGTAACACCGCGCGCCTACGCTGCCGCGAAGGGATCTCCGAGGAGGGTCAGGACATGGCTGGTTCGTACATCGTGGCGGGTGCTCGTACGCCGATCGGCAAGATGAGCGGCGCACTCGCCGGCTTCAGCGCCGCCGAGCTGGGCGGCTTCGCGATCAAGGCTGCGCTCGAGCGCGCAGGTGTGGCGCCCGAGGAGGTCGAGCACGTGATCATGGGCCAGGTGCTCATGGCCGGTCAGGGCCAGGTGCCGTCGCGCCAGGCCGCCGTCAAGGCCGGCATCCCGATGAGCGTGCCGGCGATCAACGTCAACAAGGTCTGCCTCAGCGGCATCAACGCGATCTACCTCGCCGATCAGATGATCCAGGCCGGCGACGCCGACATCGTGATCGCCGGCGGCATGGAGAGCATGACCAACGCGCCGTACCTCGCGGCCGGCGCCCGCGGCGGCTTCCGCTACGGCAACACCGAGCTGGCCGATGCGATCATCAAGGACGGCCTGTGGTGCGCGTTCGACGCCTGCCTCATGGGCCTCGGCACCGAGCGCTACAACGCCGGCGGCATCACCCGCGAGCAGCAGGACGAGCTGGCGATGAAGTCGAACGAGCGGGCCGCCAACGCGATCAAGAACGGCAACCTCGCCGAGGAGATCGTCCCGGTGAGCATCCCGCAGCGCAAGGGTGAGCCGATCCTGGTCGAGACCGACGAGGGCGTGCGCCCCGGCACCACGATGGAGTCGCTCGGCGGCCTCAAGCCGGCCTTCGACAAGGAGGGCACCATCACCGCCGCCAACGCCTCGCAGATCAGCGACGGCGGCTCGGCGATCGTGATGATGAGCGAGCGTGCGGTCAACGCCCGTGGCGTGAACCCGCTCGGCCAGGTCGTCGGCTACGGCATGGTGGCCGGGCCCGACAACGCGTCGCTCCTCACCCAGCCGAGCCGGGCGATCCTGAAGGCGCTCGGCAAGGCCGGCCTGAAGGTGAGCGACGTCGACCTGTTCGAGCTCAACGAGGCCTTCGCCGCCGTCGGCATCGCCTCGATGGCCGACCTCGGCATCACCGACGAGATCGTCAACGTCAACGGCGGCGCGATCGCCCTCGGCCACCCGATCGGCATGTCGGGCAACCGCCTCGCGCTCACGATCCTGCACGAGCTGAAGCGCCGCGGTGGCGGACTCGGCGCCGCAGCGCTGTGCGGTGGCGGCGGCCAGGGCGACGCCCTGCTCGTCCGCACCGTCTGATCACCGCTCGATCACTGTCCGATCACCGGCTCCGGTCTCCGCACGACCCGGGTCCTCCGTGGACCCGGGTCGTGCCGCGTCCGAGCATCCACCACTCGATCGACGCATTGTGGTTGACTGACCACATCGAGCGACATATGACATCCGTGGCGACATTTGTTGCAAATGGTTGACAGGAATCGCCTTCCGTTGTAACGTAACTGACACATAGCGGTGCTGCACACAGCAACCGCCTCACGATCTGGGGTACCACCTCTGGAGCTGGCCCGTCCGCCCGCTACCAGGTCCAGGGGTGGTACCCCGGTTACGTTTTCCGGGCCGCACACGCGTCTCGCGTTCCAGTTGCGCACGACGCGTGCCGATGACCTCCGCCGATGACGCTGTTCACCCGCGGCACCCCCACCCCGACGGCCCTCGAGCTGCCCCCACCCCAGGCGCACACGCGCCACGTCCCCGGCACGACCGGTGACCAGGCCGAGGGCGCCACGCCGGCGACCATCGCCGCCGCCGGTGCGCTCGGACGCGCCGTGGTCGACACCGTCGGCGAGGTCGTGGCCGGCCGCCGCGACGTGGCCGAGCTCGCGGCCGCCTGCCTGCTGTCGCGTGGCCATCTCCTGATCGAGGACATCCCCGGCGTCGGCAAGACCCTGCTCGCCCAGGTGGTCGCCGCCGCCGTCGGCGGCAGCTTCCACCGCATCCAGGGCACCGTCGACCTCCTGCCCGGCGACGTCACGGGCACCCTCGTGCCCGACGGCGACGGCCTGCGGCTCCGCTTCCGACCCGGCCCGATCTTCGCCAACGTCGTGGTGTTCGACGAGCTCAACCGCACCACGCCACGCACCCAGTCGGCACTGCTCGAGGCCGCCGAGGAGGGCACGGTCACCGTCGACGGACGCTCGCACGAGCTACCCCGCCCGTTCCTGCTCGTGGCCACCCAGAACCCGCTCGAGATCGCCGGCACCTTCCGACTCGGCGAGGGCGCGGTCGACCGTTTCGCGGCCGTCGTGTCGCCCGGGCGCGCCGAGTTCGACGACGAGGTCGCCGTGATCGCCGGACGACGTGGACGCCGACGCCTGCCCGACGTGCGGCCCGTCGCGACCCTCGACGAGCTCGCCGCGGCGCAGCACACCGTCGACGCCGTCGCGGTCCCCGAGGCGGTGTCGCGTTGGATCGTCGAGCTGCTCGACGCCACGCGCCGTCACCCTCGCGTGCGACTCGGCGCGTCCACCCGTGGCGGCCTGGCCGTCGCCGGCCTCGCCCGGGCCATGGCCGTGATGCGCGGACGCGGCTTCGTGGTGCCCGACGACGTCGCGACCGTCGCCATCGCCGCGCTCGCCCACCGCGTGGTCCTCGTCGACGGCGACGGCTCCACCGCGGCCGGCCGCGAGGTCGTCGCCGGTTGCCTGCAGCAGGTGCGCCCGCCGACCGTATGAGCACGTCGAGCCGCGTCCGTCCGGCCGGGCTGACCGCCGGGGCCGGCTACCTGCTGTTCGCCTTCCTGGCCGACCTCGGTCTCGCCCGTCTCACGGGCGCCGTGCCGGTGCTGATCATCCTCGGCGCCGGGGCCGTGGGCACGATGGGTGCCCTGGTCACCGGCTGGTGGCGGTTGCACGGGGTGCGTGCGATCCACGTGGTCCCGAGCCGCACCCGCGAGGTGCTCGACGCCGGTGACGTGTGCACCTTCGACATCGAGCTGCACCGTGATCGACCCGAGCGCACCCGTCGCCGCCCCGCGCGCGCCGTGCACGTCACCTTGGTCGATCGCGGCACCGTGATCGGCTGCGGGTGGACCCACGATGGCCGCGCTCGCGTCGACGCGACGTTCGAACGTCGCGGGGTGATCGAGCAGCTCGACGTGCGTCTCACGAGCGGCGGCTCGCCGGGCCTGCTCTGGTGGCGGCGCGCGACGACCGTCGCGGTCGAGCCGGTGGTGGTGGCGCCGCGGCACGTCCGACCGCCGCGCCCACCCGAGCAGCACCGGCCGACCGTCGCGTCGGCCACCACCGAGAGCCGGCGTGGTGCCATCGACGGTGAGATCGACGGGGTGCGCCCCTGGCGCGACGGCGATGCAGACCATCGCGTGCACTGGCCGACCTCGGTGCGCACGGGGGCACTCGCCGTCTACGACCACCACCGGCTCGACGACCGTCGGCTCGTGGTGCGCGTGCCCGCCGAGGCCGACGGCACGGCGTCGGCCGCCGACGAGTCGGGCCGCGCTCGCGCCGCGCTCGACGACGCCCATCGCCAGGGCGTCGAGGTGGCTGCGGCCGTCGGCGACGCCGCACCGGTGACCCTGCCCGACACGGCGGCCATCGCACGCTGGACCGCCGATTGCCTGCACGACCCAGCGCCACCGCGTCCGCTGCGCTGGTACCGCCGGCCGCTCGGCGCCACCCCCGCCGAACCCGACACGACCCTCGCTCCACGCGCCCGCCGGTGGGTGGCCATCAGCTCGGCGACCGCGCTGGTGATGCTCGCCGGTGCGCTCGACTCGTCGCCGGTCACCATCGCAGCCATCGTCGGCGGCAGCCTGCTCACCGCCGCGATGACCACGGGTGGCACCTCGCACCGCTGGCTGCGCACCCTCGTCCAGGTGCTGGTCGCCTGCTTCACCGTCGCGGCGATGATCCGAGCAGCGACGTCGATGACGAGCGCCGACGACCTGATCGCGATCATCAGTGGACCACTGCCGCAGGTGTTGATGCTCCTGGTGGTGCTGCACGGCTTCGAGTGCACGAACCGGCGCTCGGCTCGCGCCTCGATGGCGTTCGCCGCGGTGCTCGCCGGATACGCCGCCGGTCAACGGATCGACCCGGCGCTGCCCCTGTGGTTGGCGGGTTGGGCGGCGTGCTGGATCGTCACGCTCCGCACGATCTCCCTCCCCGCGCCGCCACGTGCGGTCCGCGCCCCCGGCACGCGCGTTCGTCGAGGTGCCGGTGGTCTCGGTGGCGTCGCGATCCTGGCGGCCGGTGCTGCGCTCACCGTGGTGGTGCTGTCGTTCGTGCCGGTGCCCGACGGGCCCGCGCGCCTGGGCCTGCCGTCGTCGATCGACACGGTGCGTCGCGCAGCGACCGAGTCGGGGTACGCCGACGCGAGCGGCAACGACACCGAACGCTCGTCGAGCCGCGAGGACACGTCGCGCACGGGCAGCGTCGGCGGGTACCCCGGCTTCGACCACGAGCTCGACACGTCGATGCGTGGCGACCTCGGCGACGAGGTCGTCATGCGCGTGCGCGCCCCCGAGCCCGACTTCTGGCGGGGCCAGACCTTCTCCACCTTCGACGGCCGCACCTGGTCGGTGCTGTCCGACGTCGGCCAGCTCGAACAGGGCGGCGACATCGACATCGACCCGACCTTCGGCGACATCGAGCGGTCACCCCTGGTCGAATCCGAGCCGTTCGTGCAGACCTTCGAGATCGCGGTCGATCACCCCAACCTGCTCTTCGCCGCGTACCGGCCGGTGCGCGTGGTCACCGAGGCCACCGTCATCGCCCGCGCCGACGGTGCCTTGCGCACCGACGTCACGCTCACCGAGGGCACCGTCTACACCGTGGTGTCCGAGCGCTTCCTCGTCACACCAGAGGTGCTGCACCAACAGGGGCTCGTCGGCGACCGACTCACCGCCGAGGGCCGCCGCGCGTTCGCCCCGTACCTCGAGCTGTCGCCCACCACGAGTCAGCGCACGATCGACCTCGCCGCCCAGCTGGCCGAAGGCACGGGCTCCACCTACGAGCTGATCGGACGCATCGACGCCTGGCTCGGCTCGAACGTGCGCTACGACCTCGAGGCGCCCGTGCCCCCCGACGGCGTCGACGCCGTCGACGACCTGCTGTTCGGCTCGCGACGCGGGTTCTGCGAGCAGATCGCCACCTCGCTCGCGATGATGCTCCGCTCGCAGGGTGTCCCTGCCCGTCTGGTCACCGGCTACGTGCCCGGCACCCGCAACCGCGTGACCGGCGCGTGGGAGGTGCGCGCGAAGGACGCTCACGCCTGGGTCGAGGTGTGGTTCCCCGAGACCGGCTGGCAGGCCTTCGACCCGACGGCATCGGTGCCGCTCGCGGGCGAGTCGAGCCGGCCGTCGGTGGGCGGCGATCTGGTGCGCGCCGTCATCGACGCCGCCGAGCGCCACGGCCGCACGGTCGCGCGCGTCGCAGGTGCAGCCCTGATGGCGGTGCTCGTCGTCCGCGTGGTGTGGGTCCGCGTCGGCCGTGTGCGCCACGCACGCCGGCGCGGCCGGTGGGGGCTGCTGCAGGACCGCTGGGCCGGACTCTCCCGTTCGCGCGGCATCGACGACGGGTGCACCAACCCCGAGCTCGCCCGTCGCTGGGCCTCGATCGATCCGGCCGCCGGCGGCCTGGCGACGCGTCTCGCCGATCAGCTCGACCGCGCCGCGTTCGACCCGGCGTTCGACACGCTGGCCGACGACGAGGCGTTCCGTGCCGCGGTGGCGCTGCTCGACGACCTGGTCGAGCTCGACCGTGTCAGGCCGACAGGTCGCGGCGCCCCTCGAGCGCGCGACCGAGCGTGAGCTCATCGGCGTACTCGAGATCGCCGCCCACCGGCAACCCGCTCGCGATGCGGGTGACCCGCACACCGAACGGCTGCAGCATGCGCGCCAGGTACATGGCCGTCACCTCGCCCTCGGTGTTGGGGTTGGTGCACAGGATCACCTCGGTGATGCCCTCGGGTTCGATGCGCGCGAACAGCTCTTTCACCTTGAGCTGCTCGGGCCCGATGCCCTCGAGCGGGCTCATCGCACCCAGCAGCACGTGGTAGCGGCCGCGGAACTCGCCGGTGCGCTCGATCGCGACGATGTCGCGCGCCTCTTCGACGACGCACACCGTGCTCGGGTCGCGACGCTCGTCGGCGCAGATCGGGCACAGCTCGTCGTCGGCGATGTTCCAGCACCGCGCACAGAAGCGCACCTTGGCCTTGGCCTCGGTGAGCGCGTGCGCGAGCCGCGCCACGTCGTCGGACGGCACCTTGAGCAGGTGGAAGGCGATGCGTTGCGCCGACTTCGGGCCGATGCCGGGGAGGCGTCCGAGCTCGTCGATCAGCACCTGGACGGGGGTGGTGTAGGCAGCCATGAGGAGCGGATCCGTGGATCAGAGCCGCTCGTCGAGCAGCTCGGAACCGGGGAACGCCTGCGCCAACCGATCGATCGGCGACACCACCGACTCGGGCGGGGCGTCGACCAGGTCGTGCAGGTCGATCTCGTCGTCGGCAGGCGGCGGTCCTGCGGGGTGCAGCTGCACGACGGGAGCCGAGGCGCCCGACGCGCCCCCGTGGCCACCGGCGTCACGCTCGTCGTGCAGTTCGTGGTCGTCGTGGCGCACGGTGGTGTCGGTGACGACGACGATGCGCACCGGCGCCCCGATCACCCCGCTCGCGATCTTCTCGACATCGGTGCGGTGCTGCTCGCACTTGGTGCGGTGCGCGTCGTTGGGCGCCCCGAGCGTGAGCGCGCCGTCGCGCACGCCGAGCACCTTGGGCACCGAGTAGATGGCGCGCACGAGCGGCTTGAGCGCCGACAGCACGTCGGTCGACCACCGAGCGGCCGCCTCGTGAGCCGCGTCGCCGGCGGGCACCGCCGCAGGTGCGGCGGGTGCGGCAGGTGCCGCAGGTGCGGCAGCAGGAGCAGGAGCAGGAGACGCCGAGGCCGGACGTTCGGCGGCCGGACGTTCGGCGGCCGGACGTTCGGCGGCGGGACGCTCGACCGCCGGACGCGGCGCAGCCGGCGCGGGGGCAGCGGGCGCGGGGCCCGCGGCCGCCGGCGCGGCGGCACGAGCGGCGGGCGGCTCGTCGGGCACCGACGCCGGACGCGGCATCGGCCCGGTGGCGTCGCGACGAGCACGCGCCCCGAGCGGCACGCGACCGGTGGCCGGATCGACCGGCGTGGCCGCCGGTGCCGACGGACGAGCGGCGACGCCCTCGGCGAGCGCCTTCTCGAGCCGGTCGATGCGATCCATCAGCGCGCCCACGTCGTGCGACGCGGCCTGATGGGTGAGCTGCACCAGCGCGACCTCGAGCAACAGCCGAGGATCGGGCGCGTGGCGCATCTCGACGAGGATCTCGCCGAGGCGCTCCATCGCCTTCACCAGCTTGGCGGCCCCCAGGCGGCCGGCCTGCTCGGCCACCACGGCGGCCTTGCTGTCGGGCAGCGCCACCAGCTCGGGCGCCATCAGCGACAAGAAGCAGTCGCGCAGGTGACGCACGACGTCCTCGGTGAGCGACCGCGGATCGCGACCCTGCTGCACCGAGTGCGCCACCGCGGTGAGCGCCCGGCCCGGATCGAGTTCGACGAGCGACTCGACGAACTCGTCGTAGGGCACCACGTCGAGGTCGTCGCCGCCCGTGGTGGCCACCAGTTCGAGCGCGCTCAGCGTGTCGCGTGCCGAGCCGCCGCCCTGCTCGAGCGCGGCCATGATCGCCGCATCGCTCACCTGCAGGCCCGCGTCGTCGGCGACCCAGCGGATGTGCTGCTCGAGCTCGTCCATCGGCAGCAGGTGGAACCGCAGGTGCTGGGTGCGGCTGCGGATGGTGTCGCTCACCTTCTGCGGATCGGTGGTGGCGAGCACGAACACGACGTGCGGCGGCGGCTCCTCGAGCGTCTTCAGCAGGGCGGCCTCGGCCGCCTTCGACAGCATGTGCACCTCGTCGAGGATGTACACCTTGTGCCGGCCGGGCGTGCCGAGCGAGGCCTTCTCGATGAGGTCGCGCATCGCGTCGACACCGTTGTTGCTGGCCGCGTCGAGCTCGTGGACGTCGTAGCTGGTGCCCCGCTCGACGGCCAGGCACGAGTCGCACTCGCAGCACGGCTCGCCGTCGACCGGCCGCTCGCAGTTGAGCACCTTGGCCAGGATGCGGGCCGAGGTGGTCTTGCCCGTGCCACGCGGGCCGGAGAAGAGGTACGCCTGCCCTTCGCGGTGGTTGATGACGGCGTTGCGCAGGGCTCGGACGATGTGCTCCTGGCCCCGCACCTCGCTGAACCGGCGAGGTCGATACCGACGGTAGAGCGCTTGCGTGGCCATCGGGGGGAGCCTACCGAACCGCTGTGCGACCGCTCCCCTGGCCCCGGGCGGGTGCCACGACCGGGTGCCACGACCGGGTGCCACGACCGGGTGCCACGACCGGGTGAACGCGCGGCAGCCACGCGACCGAACCGCTCAAGACGGCCACGCTGCGAGACGATGAATCATGCAACCGACCGGGCGGAACGCCGTCCGGATCACCGCACCCCCGCACCGCGGACGGTGCATCATCAGCGGCGCAGCGTGAACCTCGTACGATCGCCGGCAACCGAGTCTTGGGAGGGACGTTCGATCATGCGGACTCGATCGATCACGGCGTATGCAGCGCTCGCTGCGCTCACCATCGGCCTGACGGCCTGTGGCGGCGGTGGCAGCAAGGCGCTGTCGGAGGACGACTTCAACGACGCGCTGAGCGACGTGTGCGACGGCGCCTCGCGCCGGCTCGACAAGCTCGACTTCCCCACCGACGGCGACTACGGCGACTTCGCCGACGACGCCACCAAGATCTTCGAGTCGACCATCGACGACGCGAAGGCGATCAACCCGCCGGAGGACCTGGCCGACGACTACGCCGACTTCGTCGGCAACCTCGAGGACCAGCTCGACCTCATCGACGACCTCGGCAAGGCCAAGGACGACGCCGCGGCCACGAAGGTGCTCGACAAGCTCACCAAGCTGAGCGACGAGCAGTCGCAGATCGCCCAGGACCTCGACGTCGACGCCTGCGACCCGAACGCCGACGACGGCTCGACCGACACCACGGTCGCCGACACCACCCCGGACACCCCGGCCACCACCGCCGCACCCACCGTGCCGCCCACCACGGCCGCACCGATCACGCTGCCGCCCACCGTGCCGGCCACGCTGCCGCCTGCGACGGTGCCCCCGGCGACCCAGCCGCCCGCCTCCGGCGACCCGTGGACCGTCGTCGATCTCACCACGATCTTCAACGCCCCCGAGGGCTTCTACCTGAAGGCCACCACCCCGACCGACGGCACGCTCGACGCCGTGCGCAACCTGCCCGAGCTCAACAACGACCTGCTCGAGTTCGGTGTCGCCACGCTCGTGTCGGCCACCGACAACACCGAGATCGCCGACATCTGGGTCGGTGTGTCGCGGGACGATTCGATGCCGGCCGACTGGAAGACGCTCGACTGCCCCGACGGTGGCGACCTGCGCACCTCGGGCGACGGCATCCCCGGCATCGTCTGCTACGGCGCCATCGACTCACCGACCTACGAGATCTTCACCGCCACCGTGGGCGACTACGGCATCTCGGTGTACACGCTCGTGTCGGACGTCCCCGGCGATCTCGTGGCCGACGCGTTCCTCGAGGCCAACCCCGGCTGACGCCCCACCCGGCGCCGGTGGGGCAGATCCCCACCGGTCCCGCACCCCGAGTAGCGTGGCGCTCCACCGCCATGGGACTCGCCACCGCTCCCGTCGTCCGCGCCCGCCGGCTGTTCGCCTGGCTGGTGATGGCGCTCGCCACCGCTGCCGCGGCAGGTCTCGCCGCGCTCGGCGGTCCGGTCGGCGTGGCCCACGCCGACAACACGCTCGTCAGCTCGACGCCGGCCAACAACGAGACGCTCGCGACGTCGCCGACGTCGATGACCTTCGTGTTCAGCGAGCAGCTGGGTCCCGCGGCGACGGCAGTGGTGGCCTGCAACGGTGAGGCGTTCCCGGTGGGCAACGCCCAGATCGGGGCCGACCTGCTGACCGCCACGGTGTCGGTGCCCAACCCGATGCCGAAGGGCACCTGCAACGTGGTGCTCACCGTGAGCTCGCCCGACTCCCAGCCGAACGGCTCGGTGGCGATCACCTTCAACATCACCGCCGACGCGGCGCCGGTGGCCACCACCGCCGCCCCGGTCACGCCCGAGTCCACCGTCGCCGGGGCCACCGACACCACCGTTGCACCCACCACCGACACCGCCGCGCCCGGCACCGGCAACGCGACCGACGGCACCGACGGCACCGACGACGCGCCCCGGGTGGGTGGCCCGCTCGGCCTCGCCCGGTTGATCGCCGCGCTGTCGATCGCCGTGGTGTTCGGCTCGTTCGTGCTGATCGTGGTCGCCTGGCCCGAGGGCGTCGAGTACATCCTCACGGTCCGGTTCCTCCGCCTCGTGTGGGGCGTCGCGGTCGGCTCGTCGGTGCTCGTCGCCATCCTGCTGCGGGCCCAGCTGACCGGCTCGTCGATCGGTTCGTCGCTCAGTCCGACCTCGTGGATCGACCTGAAGGACTCGGGCCCCGGCCTCGCCGCGCTCGCCCGCGTGGCCTTCGCCGGCGGCTGCGGGTGGGCCGTCATGCGCCCCGAACGCGTGCTCGAGCAGCAGTCGCAGCTCGCCGCGCTGGGCCTGCCGGCACTGGCGGTCGCGACCTTCGGCTTCAGTCGCTCGGGCGGTGACCTCGCACTGGTCGGCTACGCCGCGGGCGTGCTGCACGCCGTCGCGATGGCCGTCTGGCTGGGCGGGGTGGTGCTGCTCACCCGCGTGGTGCTCGCCGGGCCCGGCGAGGACGACCTGGTCCACGCGGTCCGTGGCTTCAGCCGCATCTCCACGCCGGCGTTGTTGCTCACCGTCGTGACGGGCGCGATCCAGACCTGGCGTCTCGATCGCGGCGCGCTGTTCGACTCGTCGCACGGACGCGTGCTGCTCGTCAAGGCGCTGGCCGTCGGCGTGATGGTCTTCGTCGGCCTCGCCACCCGGCAGTTCGTCTCGACCCGGCTGCGCAAGGCCGACTCGATGACCGGCGACATGGCCGCCCGGCTGCGTCGCGCCACCGGCATGGAGGCCGCGGGTGGGGTGCTCGTGTTGGTGCTCACCTCGTGGCTGCTGTCGTTCACCCCGGCGGGCCTGGTGCAGACCGGCGACGGCATCGACTACGGGTACACCGACGGCCGGTTCGTGCTCGAGGACGTCGGGGCCGACCTCACGGTCGAGCTCACCGGCGGGGTCGGTCGCAACGGGATGCGGATCGAGGTCGCGTCACCGGAGACCGGCCTCACCTCGGTGCAGATCACCTTCCGCCCGCCCGACGACACGCTCGCAGCGACGGTGGTGTTCACGATGACCGAGCTCACCGGGGTGGGCGCGGCGGTGCTGCCGCAATCGGAGGGCGTGCCGCTCGACATGGCCGGCAACTGGACCCTCGAGGTGTCGGTCACCACCGCCACCGGCAGCCAGACCGCGCAGAAGATCTTCACCCTCAGCTGACCGGGGCGTCCGGCCGGCTCAGATGCGGTCGCGCACCACGTCGTGGAACGGCACGGGGCTCGCGACCTCGAGCTGGTCGTAGCGGCAGCTCTCGGGTGTGCGATCGGGCCGCCAGCGCAGGAACGTCGACCCGTGCCGGAACCGGCCCTTCTCGAGCTGCCCGAAGGTCACCTCGGCCACGCGCTCGGCGCGGATCGGCACCCACGACAGGTCCTTGCCCGCGTTCCACCGGCTCTGCGCGCCCGGCAGACGGCCCTCGGCATGTGCCTGGGCCTCGGCCCACTCGCCCCACGGGTGCCCCTCGACCGCACCCTCGAGCAGCGGCGCGAGCTCGTGCAGCAACTCGGTGCGGCGCTTCGCGGTGAAGCTGGCGGTGACGCCCACGTGGTGCAGCCGGCCGGTGTCGTCGTGCAGACCGAGCAGCAGCGAGCCCACGCCCTGGCCGTCTTTGTGGATGCGGTACCCGGCCACCACGCAGTCGGCCGTTCGCAGGTGCTTCACCTTCACGAGCGTGCGCTTGTCGGGGGTGTACGGATCGGCGAGCCGCTTGGCCACCACCCCGTCGAGCCCGGCGCCCTCGAACTCGACGAACCAGCGATCGGCCGTGGCGTGGTCGGTGGTGCTGGGGCACCGGTACACGGCCGGCGCGTCGGGCGCCGCCTCGGGGTCGACCGTGCCGAGCACTTGGTCGAGCAGGGCGTGCCGTTCGGCGAGCGGGGTGGTCATCAGCGACCGGTCGTCGAGCGCGAGCAGGTCGAAGGCGACGAACGACGCCGGCGTCTCGGCCGCCAGGCGGCGCACCCGCGACTCGGCCGGGTGGATGCGCTGCAGCAGGGCGTCGAAGTCGAGGCCCTTGCCCTCGCGGTCGGGCACCACGATCTCGCCGTCGACCACGCACCGCTCGGGCAGCTGCGCGAGCAGCGGGGCGAACAGCTCGGGGAAGTAGCGGTTGAACGGCCGCTCGTTGCGGCTCGACAGCTCGAGCTCGTCACCCGACCGGAACACGATGCATCGGAACCCGTCCCACTTGGGCTCGTACAGCCACTCGCCGGGCGCGCCGACCGGGATGCGGTCGGCCGCCTTGGCCAGCATCGGCGCGATCGGCGACTCGAGCGGCAGTCCCGGGAAGGCGGTCATGTCCCCACACTGCCAGGCACCGTCCGCGCTCGCCAGGAATGCACGGGCTCGTGGGGAGGCAACTAGTTTGGTCCCCCGTGAGTGACCCCATGATCGAGAAGCTCGAAGATCTCCGTCAGCGCCGCGAGCAGGCCTACCACGCCGGTTCGCCCCGCGCCGTCGAGCGTCAGCACGAGAAGGGCAAGATGCTCGCTCGCGAGCGCATCGAGTACTTCCTCGACCCGGGTAGCTTCCACGAGCTCGACCTCCTCGCCCGCCACCGCGCGCACGCCGCCGGCCTCGAGGAGCGTCCCTACACCGACGGTGTCATCACCGGCTGGGGCACGGTCGACGGTCGCAAGGTGTTCGTGTTCAGCCAGGACTTCACCGTGTTCGGCGGCGCACTCGGCGAGGTGTTCGCCGAGAAGATCCACAAGCTCATGGACCTGGCGCTCAAGGTCGGCGCCCCGGTCGTCGGTCTGAACGACGGCGCCGGCGCCCGCATCCAGGAGGGCGTGGTCAGCCTCGCGAGCTACGGCGGCATCTTCTACCGCAACGTGCTGTCGAGCGGTGTGGTGCCGCAGATCTCGGTGATCCTCGGCCCCTGCGCGGGTGGCGCCGTGTACTCGCCGGCCATGACCGACTTCATCTTCATGGTGCGCGAGTCGAGCCACATGTTCATCACCGGTCCCGACGTCGTGAAGACCGTCACCGGCGAAGAGGTCACCCTCGAAGAACTCGGCGGCGCGATGAGCCACGCCAGCAAGAGCGGTGTCGCCACGTTCGTCAGCGCCGACGAGAAGGCCTGCCTCGACGACGTCCGATTCCTGCTCAGCTTCCTGCCGAGCAACAACCTCGAGGAGCCGCCGGCCGTCGACACCGGTGACGACCCCGACCGCCTGTGCGAGGACCTGCGCACGATCCTGCCGCCGTCGCCCAACCAGCCGTACGACATGAAGAAGGTCATCGCCTCGGTCGTCGACGACGGCGAGTACTTCGAGTACTTCCCACACTGGGCCAAGAGCATCACCTGCGGCTTCAGCCGCATCGACGGCCAGCCCGTCGGCATCGTCGGCAACCAGCCGATGATCCTGGCCGGCGTGCTCGACATCGAGTCGAGCGAGAAGGCCGCCCGCTTCGTGCGCACCTGCGACGCGTTCAACATCCCGCTGCTCACCTTCGTCGACGTGCCCGGCTTCCTGCCCGGCGTCGACCAGGAGTACGGCGGCATCATCCGCCACGGCGCCAAGCTGCTGTACGCATACTGCGAGGCCACCGTGCCGCGCATCCAGGTGATCACCCGCAAGGCGTACGGCGGCGCCTACGTCGTCATGAACTCCAAGTCGATCGGTGCCGACCTCGCCTACGCGTGGCCGACGGCCGAGCTCGCCGTCATGGGCCCGCAGGGCGCGGTCGAGATCGTCTACCGCCGCGAGTTGCAGCAGGCCGCCGACCCCGTGTCGCGTCGTGCCGAGCTGGTGGCCGAGTACACCGAGAGGTACGCCAACCCGTACAACGCGGCCGAGCGCGGCTACGTCGACGACGTGATCGATCCGGCCGAGACCCGCCAGAAGATCGTGGCCGGCTTCCGGATGCTGCGCAGCAAGCGCGAAGAACTGCCCCGTCGCAAGCACGGCAACGTGCCCCTCTGATCGGCCACCGCCCGATGGACGCACACATCAGCCCGGCGCCGACCGACGAGGAGGCCGCGGCGATCGTCGCCGCCGTGCAGGCCTTGTGGCCGCGCCCCGTGCTGGCCGTCGAGGAGACCAAGCGGCGCGAGACCGCGTGGCGTTTCAGCGGCCGTTGGTGGGCCAAGCCCCTGCCGGCGCGCCGCGACCGTCCGTTCCACTGACGCCCCCGCCGCCCGGGCGGTCCGCGAGTGACCGCCGACCCACCGGGTACGGTACGCGGCCATGAGCATGCCGCCGCCTCCGCCGCCTCCGCCGCCGCCCGGTGGGTTCCCGCCTGCGCCGCCGCCCCCGCCGCCGGGCTACAACATGTACGCGACCCAGGACTCGGGCTCGTCGGCACCGTTCGCCGGCTGGGGAACACGGGCCATCGGTGCGATCGTCAACGGCATCATCTCCGGTGTCTTCACGGCGCCCGGTCGGTTGATCGCCGGCAACGCCCCGGCGCTCGGCGCGCTGCTGCAGCTCGCCGGCACCATCGCCTGGGTCGTCATCTACGCCAAGCAGGTCGGCTCGACGGGCCAGGCGTGGGGCCACAAGGTGGCGGGCGTGCGCATCGTCGACGCCAACACCGGTCAGCCGATCGGCACCGGCCGCGCGGTCGGCCGCTACTTCGCCTCGATCCTGTCGGTGCTGCCGTGCTTCCTCGGCTACCTGTGGCCGCTGTGGGACGCGAAGAAGCAGACGTTCCACGACAAGATCGTCAACACCTACTCGGTCACCGCCTGAGCGAGCCGACCCGATGAGCTCGCTGCCGCCGCCCGGCACCCCCGGGCCGCCGCCCGGGTGGGGTCAGTGGCCGCCCGCACCGAAGTACGACCAGATCGGCGGCAACTCGTGGCAGTTGCACGCGAACGACCACCTCGGTCACGCAGGCGGCGAGCGGGCCGGCTTCGGGGTGCGCCTCGGCGGCCACCTGCTCGACCAACTGCTGTACGGGCTGCTGATGCTGCTGTTCGCGGTGCCGGCGGTGGTGCTCGGCATCGGCGCGTTCGACGACTGCTACGTCCGCCAGACCGACGACCAGCTGTACTGCCCACCCGGATCGGTGAAGGGTGGCATGCTCGCCTCGGCGATCGTGCTCGGCGTGATCGGCGTGGTCGTGGTGGCCGTGCTGTACATCCGGGCGCTCGGCCGCACCGGGCAGACGTGGGGCCGCAAGATCGTCGGCATCAAGGTCGTGTCGCTGCGCGACGGCCAGCCGCTCGGGGTCGGTCGGGCCCTCGGTCGTTCGGTGTTCGCGTGGCTGATCAGTGGGCAGCTGTGCTCGCTCGGCTACCTGTGGATGCTCTGGGACCGCAACCAGCAGACCTGGCACGACAAGGTGGTCGACAGCACCGTCGTGCGCGTCTGAAGCCACCGCTCTACCCTTCGCCCCCGTGGACCTCACGACCGTCGCCGACGACCTCGTCGTCGCGCACGACGGCCTCGAGGTCGTCCGGCTCGAGGGTCTCGCACCGGGCACCGAGCTCGCGGTCGGCGGCCACGAGGTGCGCACCCTCGACCGCCCGGCCGGCGAGCTGCTGTGCCGGATCGCCACGGTCAACGACGTGCACTTCGGCGAGACCGAGGCCGGCCGCATCGACGACCTGCCGCAAGGGCCGGTGCAGCGTCGCGACGCCGGTGAGGACCCGTATCCGGAGACGATGAACCGGGCGGCGGTCGCCGAGATCGCGGCGATCGATCCTGCGGCCGTGTTCGTGAAGGGCGACCTGTCGAACGACGGCCTGCCCGAGGAGTGGGACGCGTTCGAGGCCTGCTACCGCGGCGCCTTCGGCGACCGACTGCACGTGGTGCGCGGCAACCACGACGCCTACCGCGGCCAGAGCGCGTACACCGGCGACCACTGGGTGGAGCTGCCCGGTGTGGCCGTGGCACTGCTCGACACGGCCCGGCCGGGGCACAGCACCGGATGGATCACCGACGCCCAGCTCGACTGGCTCGACGACCACGCGGCCACGGCCGACCGCCCCGTGCTGGTGATGGGCCATCACCAGCAGTGGACGTCGGGCAACCGCAGCGACGACTACTTCGGCATCCACCCCGACCCGAGCGACGCGCTCACCGAGCTGATCGCCCGACGACCCGCCGTCGTCGCCTACACCGCGGGCCACACCCACCGGCACCGCCGCCGCGTGCTGCCGTCGGGCGTGCCGACGATCGAGGTCGGGTGCGTGAAGGACTTCCCTGGCACGTGGGCCGAGTACCGCGTGTACGAGGGCGGGCTGCTGCAGGTGGTGCACCGCATGTCGTCGCCCGAGGCGCTGGCGTGGAGCGAGCGGTGCCGCCACCTCTACGCCGACTTCGGGCTCGACTACGCGCACTACGCGCTCGGCGGCCTCGACGACCGCTGCTTCGCGATCGAGCTGCGTCGCTGACCCGCCGCCCTGCGAGCATGGGCCCGTGACCGACGCCGCCCGCACCCCGCTCGACGGCCTGCGCGTGCTCGACCTGTCGACCGTGCTGGCCGGTCCCAACGCCGCCCGCTACCTCGCCGACTTCGGCGCCGACGTGATCAAGATCGAGCGGCCCGACACGGGCGACAGCCTGCGCAACATGGCGTGGCGCGACCCTCGCGACGGCACCGGCCTGTGGTGGAAGCTCGTCAACCGCAACAAGCGCACGATCGCGCTCGACCTGAAAGACGACGCCGACCGCGAGGTGTTCCTGCGGCTCGTCGACGACGCCGACGTGGTGATCGAGAACTTCCGGCCCGGCACGCTCGAACGGCTCGGCCTCGGCCCGGACGACCTGCACGCGCGCAACCCGCGACTCGTGCTCACCCGGGTCACCGGCTTCGGCCAGGACGGTCCCTATGCCGGCCGCCCCGGGTTCGCCACGATCGCCGAGGTGATGTCCGGCCTCGCGTCGATCAGCGGCGAGCCCGACGGCCAGCCGATGCTGCCGGCGATCGCGCTCACCGACGAGGTGACCGGCCTGGTGGCCGCCTTCGCGACGATGGTCGCCCTGCACAGCGGCGTCGGCCAGGTGGTCGACGTGAGCCTGCTCGAGAGCCTGTTCCAGCTCATGGGTCCGCTCATCTCGCTGTACCGACTGGCCGGCGAGCAACAACCGCGCCTCGGCGCCGGCCTGCCCTACACCGTGCCGCGAGGCACGTACCGGTGCCGCGACGGGCGATGGGTCGGCCTGTCGGCCAGCGCCGACAGCGTCGCCCAGCGCGTCAACCGCGTGCTCGGCGTGGGTGACGACCCGCGGTTCGCCACGTTCGCCGGACGCATGGCGCACCGCGCCGAACTCGAGGCGGTGATGACCGCGTGGTGCGCCGAGCGAACCCAGGACGAGGTGCTCCGCACGTTCACCGAGGCCGAGGCCGCGATCGGGCCGGTGCTCGACATGGCCGACATCTCGGCCGACCCGCACTATGCCGCACGCGACGCGATCGTCGAGCTCGACGGCGTGCCGATGCAGGGCCTGATCGCCAAGCTGAGCGCCACCCCCGGTCTGTTGCGCTGGCACGGACGCGCACTCGACGCCGACGGCGAGTCGATCCGCGGCCACGGCTGGGGCTGAGCCCGCACGCGACACGGGCCGCACCCACCGGCGGTGGGTGCGGCCCGTGTGATCAGGTCGTCGGGGATCCCCGGCGGGGCGGCTCAGTTGCCGTCGCCGTCCTTGTCGCCCGGGATGATCTTCTCGATCTTGTCGGTGACGCTGTCGGGCAGCTTGTCGCCGACCTTCTCGACGAGGTCCTCTGCCTTGTCCTTCACCTTGTCGGCGAGGTCCTTGGCCTTGTCCAGGAAGTCGTTCATGGTGGTGCTCCTTTCGACGGAATGGGAGATCGACGCACGCGGCGCCGGTTCCGTCGCGCCGAAGTCTGCCCCATCCGCGAGTGGGGTGGGAACCGACCCCGACGCGAACCCCTCGGATGCGTCAGGCGCTGAGGCCGATGGGGCAGCTCACGCCCGTGCCGCCGAGGCCGCAGTAGCCGCCGGGGTTCTTGGCCAGGTACTGCTGGTGGTACGGCTCGGCGTAGAAGAACGGGCCGGCCGGGGCGATCTCGGTGGTGATCGAGCCGTAGCCCGACGCGCTGAGCCGCTCCTGGAACATGGCCTTGCTCGCCTCGGCGGCCGCGGCCTGCTCGTCGCTGGTGGTGTAGATCGCGCTGCGGTACTGGGTGCCGACGTCGTTGCCCTGACGCATGCCCTGCGTCGGGTCGTGGTTCTCCCAGAACACCTTGAGGATCTGCTCGTAGCTCACCTGCGCCGGGTCGAACACGACGAGGACGACCTCGGTGTGGCCGGTGAGTGCGCTGCACACCTCTTCGTAGGTGGGATTGGGCGTGTGACCGCCCGCGTAGCCGACGGCGGTGGACCACACACCGGGGGTCTGCCAGAACTTGCGCTCGGCACCCCAGAAGCAGCCCATGCCGAACACGGCGGTCTCGTAGCCCTCGGGCCACGGGCCGACGAGGGGGTGGGCGTTGACGTGGTGGCCGACGGGCACCGGCATGGTCTGGTCGGTGCGGCCGGGCAGGGCCTCGTCGGCGGTGACCAGATGGGTCTTCTTCGATCCGAAGAACACGGAGGGTTCCTTTCCTGCTGACGTCCCGCGGTGATCCGCGAGAGAGGTCGGGACATGTTCGAGGCTACGGCAACGCCGGATTGCCTACATTCGTTCCCGTGATCATCCGCGACACCGTGACCGCCGACCTCGAGGCCGCCCTGGCGCTCAACAACGCGAACTTGCCCGAGTTGAACGAACTCGACCTCGCCGAGATCGGGCGTCTGGTGTCGATCAGCCACACCGCCCTCACGGCCGAGGTCGACGGGACGTTCGCAGGGTTCTGCATCGCGTTCGCGCCCGGCGTCGACTACGGCAGCCTCAACTACGGCTGGTTCAGCCGCACCTACGACGACTTCGTGTACCTCGACCGGATCGCGGTCGATCCCGGCTTCCGCCGGTACGGCATCGGCCGTGGGTTCTACGCCGAGCTGGTGCGGCGGGCGACCGGCCGGTTCGCGCGCATCACCTGCGAGGTGAACGTCCGGCCGCGCAACCAGGCGTCGCTCGACTTCCACCACTCGATCGGCTTCCGCGAGGTGGGCCAGCAGGACACCGACGGCGGCAACAAGACCGTCAGCCTGCTCGCTCTCCCGCTCGAACCGGCACCGGCGTAGCATTCGCCCATGCGCATCGCCGCCGTGCAGCACGACATCGTCTGGAGCGATCGTGACGCCAACTTCGAACGCCTGGCCCCACGCATCCGCGGCGCCGCCGCGTCGGGCGCCCGGCTGGTGCTGCTGAGCGAGACCTACTCGACCGGGTTCGCGGTCGACGACGAGGCACTCGGTGAGCCCGAGGGCGGGCCCTCGGCGCAGTTCCTGATCGACCAGGCGCGCGAGCACGACGTGTGGGTCGGCGGCAGCTGCCCCGAACTCGGCGACGACGGTGATCCGCGCCCGTACAACAGCTTCGTGCTGGCCGGTCCCGACGGCACCGTGCACCGCTATCGCAAGATCCACCCCTTCGGATACGGCGGCGAGGACAAGCACTTCCGGGCCGGCGACGCGTTCCGCACCGTCACCATCGACGGCGTGCGGGTCAGCATGTTCGTCTGCTACGACCTCCGGTTCGCCGACGAGTTCTGGCAGCTCGCCCACGACACCGACGTGTACCTGGTGCCGGCCAACTGGCCCGAGCCCCGTCGCACGCACTGGATGTCGCTGCTGCAGGCCCGTGCGATCGAGAACCTCGCGTACCTCGTCGGCTGCAACCGTGTCGGGACCGGCGGCGGCCTGCCGTACAGCGGCGACAGCCGCATCGTCGACCCGCTCGGCGAGCTGCTGGCCACGGCGGCGATGAACGAGTCGGTGCTCCTGGCCGAGGTCGACCCGGCTCACGTGGCCGCCACCCGGGCCCGCTTCGGCTTCCTCGACGACCGCCGCTGACCCGGTCGGACGACTCGACCGACGACGTGGACTCGACCGCGACGACGCCTCGCGCCAACTGGGCGCGCAACGTCACGTTCGCCGGCCCGTTGCACCAGCCGACCTCGTTGCCGGAGTTGCAGGCGCTGCTCGCCTCGCCGGCGCCGTTGCGGGTGCTGGGCACCGGGCACTCGTTCTCGACGGTCGCGGTCGAGGCACCCGGCGGTGCGCAGGTCGGCGTGGCGCGGATGCCGGTGGTGCGCGAGCTCGACACCGATCGGCGGCTCGTGCGCGTGTCGGCGGGGTTGCGGTACGGCGACGTGACGCCGTGGCTCGATGCGCGCGGGTGGGCGCTGCACAACCTGGGATCGCTGCCGCACATCTCGGTGGGCGGCGCGTGTGCCACCGGGACGCACGGCTCGGGTGACGGGCTCGGTGTGCTCGCGACCGCGGTCCGGGCGATGCGTCTCGTCGTGCCCGGCGGCGACGTGGTCGAGTTGTCGGCCGAGGGCAGCGGCCCCGGGTGCGGTGACGACTTCGCGGGCGCGGTCGTGTCGCTCGGCTCGCTCGGCGTCGTGACCGAGCTGACGCTCGCCGTCGAACCGGCCTACGAGATCGTCCAGACCGTCTTCGACGACCTGCCGTTCGACGCGCTCACCGAGCACTTCGACGACGTGATGTCGGCTGCGTACAGCGTGAGCCTGTTCCACGACTGGGGCGGCGATCTGGTGTCGTCGGTGTGGCTGAAGGAGCGCGTCGATCCGGGTACCACGTGGGAGCCGCGCAGCGATGTGTTCGGCGCGCGACGGTGCACCACGCCGCAGAACCCGGTACGCGGCCAGCCGGCCGAGCACGTCACCGAACAGGGGGTGCCCGGACCGTGGAACACACGGCTGCCGCACTTCCGGCTCGAGTTCACCCCGAGCGCGGGCGACGAGCTGCAGAGCGAGTACCTCGTCCCCCGACCTCACGCGGTCGGAGCCCTCACCTCGCTGCGACAGATCGAGCGCGACATCGCCGCCGCGCTGATCGTCACCGAGGTCCGCTCGATCGCCGCGGACGACCTGTGGCTCAGCGGTGCGTACGGGACCGAGGCGATCGCGATCCACTTCACATGGCGACCCGATCCGCCCGCCGTGCTGCCGCTGCTGCCGCGCATCGAGGAGCGCCTGTTGCCCCTCGGGGGGCGACCGCACTGGGGCAAGGTCTTCGATGCGGGTCCCGACGTGGTGGGGCTGCGCTACCCGCGGCTCGACGACGCTCGCCGGTTGGCCGCACGGTTCGATCCGGCGGGCGTGCTCGCCAACGACTTCGTCGACACCTACCTGCGCTGAGGCGTCGACCAGCGTCAGCCGGCGAGCGTCTTCAGTCGGCTGACGGCTTCGTCGAGCACGTCGAGGCGCTTGCAGAACGCGAAGCGCACCAGGTGCCGGCCCTCGTGCTTGTTCGCGTAGAACACCTCGTTGGGGATCGCCACCACGCCCGCGCGGTGCGGCAGTTCGCGGCAGAACGCCATGCCGTCGCCGTCGGCGCGCAGCGGGCGGATGTCGACGGTGACGAAGTAGGTGCCCTGGGTGGGGTACACGTCGAAGCCGGCCTCGACGAGGCCCGGCACCAGCCGGTCGCGCTTGGCCTGCAGATCGGACGCGAGGTGCGTGAAGTAGTCGTCGCCGAGGCGGAGCCCGGCGGCGATGCCCACCTGGAACGGGCCACCGTTCACGTACGTGAGGAACTGCTTGGCCGTGCGCGCCGCGGTGACGAGCGGGGCCGGGCCGCAGATCCAGCCGATCTTCCAGCCGGTGGTGTTGAAGGTCTTGCCGCCGCTCGAGACGACGAGGGTGCGCTCGCGCATGCCGGGCAGGCTCGCCATCGGCACGTGCTCGGCGCCGTCGAAGCGCAGGTGCTCGTACACCTCGTCGGTGACGACGATCAGGTCGTGGAGGGTCGCGAGGTCGGCGATCGACTGCATCTCGGCACGGTCGAGCACCTTGCCCGTCGGGTTGTGCGGCGTGTTGATCAGCAACAGCTTGGTCTTGGGTGTGATCGCGGCGCGCAACTCGTCGACGTCGAAGCCGTACGTGGGCGGCCGCAGCGTGACCGGCTTGGGCACCGCGCCGGCCAGTGCGATGCACGCCTGGTAGCTGTCGTACATCGGCTCGAACAGCACGACCTCGTCGCCGGTGTCGAGCAGCCCGAGCAGCACGCCGGCCAGCGCCTCGGTGGCGCCGGCGGTGACGAGCACCTCGGTGTCGGGGTCGTACGCGAGACCGTGGAAGCGCTGCTGGTGCTCGGCGATCGCGGTGCGCAACACGGGCAGGCCGGGGCCGGGCGGGTACTGGTTCTGCCCGCCACGGATCGCGTCGACCGCGGCGTCGAGCACCTCGCTCGGACCGTCGGTGTCGGGGAAGCCCTGGCCGAGGTTGACGCTGCCGGTGGCCACGGCCAGCGCGCTCATCTCGGCGAAGATCGTGGTGCCGAAGCCCTGGAGCTTCGCGGTGAGGTGCGGGACCCTGCTGCTCGTCACCCGGCCGAGCGTACCCGTGCCGTCCTGACCCCGGTCAGCCGCCGTCGGCGTCGAGGGCGTCCTGCTCGCCCGGACCGGGATCGTTCGACGCGTCGACGAACAGGTGCTCGGGGCCGAAGCTCGCCGGCAGCAACTCGTCGACCGTGAACGTGCGGCGCACACCCTCGGGACCGGCGACGTGCACGAGCACGTCGAGGTCGGCGAACTCGCGCAGCTTCTGACGGCAACCGCCGCACGGGGTGACGAGCAGATCGCCGTCGCCCACCACCAACACCTCGGCCACGCGCAGGTCGCCGCCGGTGACCATCATCGACAGCGCGCCACCCTCGGCGCACACGCCCTGCGGGTACGCCGCGTTCTCGACGTTGCAGCTCGCGTAGATGCGGCCCGACGTGGCCCGGATCGCCGCACCGACGTGGAAGTGCGAGTACGGGGCGTACGCGCGGGGTTGCACGGCGCGTGCCGCCTCGAACAGCGCCTGGACCTGGGGATCGGGATACGGATCCGAGGACGATCCCGGGTGCGAGGTGGCCGACATGGATTCCAGGCTAGGTGGCCGGTCTGCCAGCATGGAACCCCATGGACGCCTCCGACAGCAGCACCCCCTCGCCCCCTCCGGCGAGACGCACGGCCCGTCACCGCGTGCTCGACAACGCGGTCGCTCGCACCGTGCTGTCGATCTGGGCCTGGTTCGTCCTCGGCGTCGTGGTGATCGTGTTCACCCCGCTCGTGGCCGTCACGTGGCTCGTCACGGTGCCGTTCGACAAGGGCCGCTACGCGCCGGGCTACCTGTTCCGCAAGCTCACGGTGGTGCACCAGGTGCTCAACCCGCTGTGGACCTTCCGGCGCACCGGCACGATGATCACCGATCCGCGGCGGCCGTACGTGGTGGTGGCCAACCACCAGAGCTTCGTCGACATCCTGCTGATCTCGCACCTGCCGTGGGAGATGAAGTGGTTGTCGAAGCAGACGTTCTTCAAGATCCCGTTCGTCGGGTGGATGATGCGGATGGCGGGCGACATCCGCCTGGTGCGTGGCGAGCGCGAGAGCGCGATCGCGGCGATGGACGAGTGCCGCAAGCGGCTCGAGCAGAAGGTCAGCGTGATGATCTTCCCCGAGGGCACGCGGTCGCGCGACGGCGAACTGAAGCCGTTCAAGGACGGCGCGTTCCGGCTGGCGATCGACAACCAGGTGCCGATCCTGCCGCTCGCCGTGAACGGTGCGTACACCGCGCTCGTGTCGGGCGACTGGCGCTTCGGCGTCAGCCACGCCGAGGTGCGGGTGCTCGAGCCGATCAGCACCGAGGGCATGACGAAGAAGGACCTGCCCGAGCTGAAGCAGCGCGCATACGACATGATCGCCGCCGCCGTGCACGAGATGCGGAGCGCGGGATGACCCAGCTGCAGGTGCACCCCGAGGTGGCCGACGCGATCGCGTCGGGTCGTGCGGTCGTCGCGCTCGAGTCGACGATCATCAGCCATGGCATGCCGTATCCCACCAACGTCGCGATGGCCGACGAGGTCGAATCGATCGTGCGGGCCAACGGCGCCGTGCCCGCCACGATCGCCGTGCTCGGTGGCACGGCCAAGGTGGGGCTCACCGCCGACGACCTCGAGTTGCTGGCCACACACCCCGACGTGCACAAGGCCACCACGCGCGACCTGCCGTGGTTGCTCGCCACGGGTCGCCACGGCGCCACCACGGTGGCCGCCACCATGCGGCTGGCCGCACGGGCCGGCATCCGGGTGTTCGCGACGGGTGGCATCGGCGGTGTGCACCGCGGTGCCGGTTCGTCGTTCGACATCAGCGCCGACCTCACCGAGATGGCGGCGGTGCCCGTGGCCGTGGTGTCGGCGGGCGTGAAGTCGATCCTCGACATCGGGCTCACCCTCGAGCGCATGGAGACCCTCGGCATCCCCGTGATCGTCAACGGCAGCGACGACTTCCCGTCGTTCTATTCGCGCACCAGTGGCTTCGCCGCGCCGCGCCGGTTGGACGGCCCGGACGAGATCGCCCGGTTCCTGCACGCCGCCTGGGGCCCCGACCTCGCGCTCACGTGCGGCGTGAGCGTGGCCAACCCGATCCCGGCCGCCGACGAGATCCCGGCCGCCGACATCACCGAGGCGATCGAGGCCGCGCTGGCCGAGCTCGACGCGAAGGGCATCGCCGGCCAGGACGTCACCCCGTTCCTGCTCGCCAACGTGGTCGAGCGCACCGGTGGCCGCAGCCTCGAGGCCAACCTCGCGCTCGTGCGCAACAACGCCGCCACCGCAGCGCGCATCGCCGCCGCCTACGCCGCGATCGCAGCGGGCTGAGGCCGTCGCCGTGGGGCTGCGCGACTGGTACGACGAACGGGTGCTGCCACGGGTGATCGACGTGGCGTGCGGGTCGCCGGGCTTCCGGTTGCCGCGTGCCGACACGGTCGCCGACACCCACGGCATCGTGCTCGAGATCGGCTTCGGCTCGGGTCACAACCTGCCGCACTACCCGTCGACGGTCGATCGTCTGCTCGCGGTCGATCCGTCGGGACGGGCGCTCGAGATCGCCACGCCGCGCATCGAGCGGTCGCGGGTGTCGGTCGAACTGGTCGGGCTCGACGGGCAGCAGCTGCCCCTCGACGACGCGAGCGTCGACTGCGTCGTGTCGACGTTCACCCTGTGCACGATCCCCGACGTGCGGGCTGCGCTGGCCGAGGTGCGCCGTGTGCTCCGGCCGGGCGGCACGTTCCACGTGCTCGAGCACGGGCTCGCCGACGACGAGGGCGTGCAGCGCTGGCAGCGCCGGGTGAGTCCGCTGCAGCAGCGGATCGCCGGCGGCTGCCACACCGATCGACACGTGCCGGGCATGTTGAGCGACGCCGGGTTCACCTGGGAGCCGACGGCGATGTCGCGCTGGTACGCCGGCCGCCCGAAGACGCTGACGTATCTGACGCGTGTGACCGCCCGCGTGGGCTGACGCCCTCGCCCGACCCTCAGCCGTCGGCGAGCAGTTGCTCGCGCAGGATGTCGGCATGGCCGCCGTGCTGTGCGATCTCGCGCAACACGTGCAGGCACACCCAGCGCAGCGTCATCGGACCACGACGGTTGCCGCTGACGACGTCGTCGAGCGAGCGGCCGGCGAGCGCGCGCCGCGACTGCTCGCACACGTCGAGGTAGCGGGCGCGCACCGACGCGATCGTGTCGTCCGGCCCGATCGCGAACGACTCGTCGACCGAGGCCGGGATGCCGATCTCCGACCGCGGGCGCCCGGTGACGGCCTCGTCGAACCACACCTGCTCGACGAACGTCGCGTGCTTCACGAGGCCGAGCACGGTGGTGTTCGACGGCACCAACCGACGGCGGGCCTGCTCGTCGGTGAGACCGTCGAGGCACGCGACGAGCGCTGCCCGTTGCTCGTCGAGGAACACCGGCATCTGATCGTCGAGCGACGCGTGGTAGATCTCGGACTCGAGACTCGGTCTGACCTCCATCGCCATGGCGGCAGTCTGCCAGGCGCTGTGCCTGGCGATCAGGCCACCTCGGCGGCGAGGAGCCGCTTCACCTCGCCGGCCATGGCGATCGCGGTCTCGGCGTCGGGCCCGCACAGGCTCATGTCGAACTCGTGCACCCCGGCGCGCACGTACGGGACGAGCGCCTCGGCGACGTCGGCCGCCGTGCCGTACGGCGTGTACTTCTCGAACGCCTCGAACGGCAGGCCGTAGAAGCGCTGCATCGCGCGGGCCACGTGGGCGCGGGCCTCGTCGCGAGTCGCGCCGAGACCGACCCACGGCTGGTACTTGTGCCGCCACGACACCCTGCGGCCGGCGGCGTCGGCGACGTCGGAACAGGTGGCCGCGGCCTGCTCGAACCGGTGCGGCGAGCACCAGGCGCCGAGCCACCCGTCGCCGTGACGACCGGCCCGACGGATCGCCGCGTCGGATCGTCCACCGACGAGCACCGGGATCGGCGACGAGGGCGTGGGTCGGATGCGGCAGTCGTCGAGGTCGAAGAACTCGTCGTGGTGCGTGACCGTCTCGCCGGCGAGCAGGGCACGCAGGATCTCGAGCGACGCATCGCAGCGCCGGCCGCGCGTGCGCGGGTCGACCCCGCACACCTCGACCTCGTGACGGTCCTCGCCGCCGATGCCGACGCCGAACACCACCCGACCCGGTGCCAGCTGGTCGAGCGTGACGAGCGAGCGCGCCACGGTGACGGGGTGCCGGAGCGGCAGCAGGTACACCCCGACGTGCAGCCCGAGCGTCGGGTGTGCTCCGGACAGACCGGCCATCATCACGATCGCGTCGGTGCCACCGCCGTCGAGGAACGAGACGTGATCGGCCTGCAACACCCCGTCGAGGCCCGCGTCGGCGATCGTGCGCATCAGCCGCGCCCGTTCGTGCACGTCGGCGTCGTTGAGTCCGGCGGCGGGCACGGCCCCGATGCGCAGCATCGCCCGAATGTAGCCGTCCCCCGAGCCCGCGGTCCGTGAGTCGGCGGGCCCGTACGCGTACCTCCACCTCACGAACGGCCGAGCCCGTGAGCCACAGGCACGGCCGGCGTACCGCTCACTCACGAACCACTGAGCCCGTGAGCCAGCGGCCGAGCGGCGCGCTCGGCCCCAACCCTGCTCCGGAAGCGACGCGGGTCGGGCGAGTCCGTGAGCTCCGGGGACCGCCGGCGTACCGCTCACTCACGAACCAAGGTGTCCGTGCGTTCCAGGCCCGGCCACGGGACCGCGAACTCACGAACACCCGAGACCGTGAGCCACCGGGACGGCCGACGTACCTGCGACTCACGAACGGCCGAACCCGTGAGCCGACGTCCGACCAACCTCCCCCTTCGAGAGCGATCAATGCGGCCGACTCACGGTCGGCCGAGTCCGTGAGTTCCGGGGACCCCCGACGTACCGCTCACTCACGAACGCCCGAGTACGTGCGCCACAGGGACAACGGACGGACCTCTGACGCACGAGGTGCGTCGGCCGGGCATCATGGGGTCATGCCCGAGGGCGACACGATACGACGGCTCGCGGATCGCATCGCCGAGCGGTTCGCCGGCCAGACGTGCACGCGCTGCGTCACCCGCGATCCGCGTCTCGTCGGCCTCGACCTGACGGGCGACGTGCTGCGCGATGCCGATGCGGTGGGCAAGCACCTGTTCCTGCGCTTCGAGTCGTCCGAGGGTCGACGGCGCACCGTGCACGCGCACCTGCTGATGGACGGTCGCTTCGTCGTCGGTCCGGCCTCGAAGGAGCACGAGTGGCGTCGTCGGCTCGAGCTCTGGTTCGACGACGGCCGCCTGACCGGGCTCGACGTGCCGCTGCTCGGTGTGGTGCCGACCGAGCGCGAACACGAGCTGGTCGACCACCTCGGCCCCGACCTGTGCGGTGCGGTCGCACCCGACCCGGTGGTGGTGGCGTCCCGCCTGCAGCGCGACCCCGACGTGCCCCTCGCCGGCGCGCTGCTCGACCAGCGCAACGCGGCCGGGTTCGGCAACGTCTACGCGGTGGAGCTGCCGTTCGTGGTGGGCGTGTCGCCCAACCAACCGGTCGGCGGCATCGACGGTCTCGACGGGCTGCTCGCGATCGGCATCCCGATGATCCGCCAGCACGCGGCGAAGGGGCCACGCAACACGACGGGCCGTCGCCTCGGCACCGCGGACCACTTCGTGTACGGACGCCAGAGCTGCCCGGTGTGCGCGACCCCGCTGAAGCACTGGACCGATCGCGACAGCCCCTGGGGTCGCATCTCGGCCTGGTGCCCGGCGTGCCAGCGGGTCGACGAGCGACGCTCGGTCGACCTCGGCCGCGCCCGCAAGCTGCTCGCGCTGCACCCGGTGCGCCGCGACCCGATGTTCCCGGCGGTCAGTGCGGACCGGTGAAGCCGAAGCTGGCACGAAGGTGGTCGTCGGTGAGCACCTCCGACGGGTGACCGATCGCCACCACGCGACCGGCCAACAGCACCACGACATCGGCGTCCTCGGCATCACCGAGGTCGTGGGTGGCCATCGCGACGGCGGCACCACGAGCGCGCTCGTCGGCCATCGCGCGGGCGAAGGTCTCGCGGCCGTTGGGATCGAGACCTGCCGTGGGCTCGTCGAGCAGCAGTACGTCGGCACGGCGGGCGAGCGCCTGCGCGAGGTGTGTGCGCTGCTGCTGACCGCCCGACAGTTCGAGCAACGGGCGTTGCGCGAACGGCGTGACACCCATCCGCTCGATCGCCTCCTGGCAGAGGGAGCGGTCGTCCTTGCCCGGGCGGCGCCACAGGCCGAGCGCGGCGAACCGACCCATCGCCACCACGTCGGCGGCCCGGATCGGCAGCGTGAACGACGAGGCGGGTCGCTGCGCGAGGTATCCCACGTGGGAGGGCAGCGTGCCGGGTGGGCCACCCGCCACCTCGACGGTGCCGCTGACGGGGGGCAGCAGCCCGGCGAGGGTCTTCAACAGGGTCGACTTGCCCGAGCCGTTCGTGCCGATCAGGCACAGGCACCCGCCGGCGGGCACCTCGAACGAGATGCCCTCCACCACAGCGCGCCCGCCGTAGCCGACGGCGAGGTCGCGAGCCACGATCGCCGGCGCGCTCATCGGTGCTCCCCCGGCACGTGCCCGTGCGGGTGCTCGCCCGACCCGTGCACGTGCACGTGCGCCCCGTCGTCGTGGGTGTGGGCATGGCGCTGCAGCGCGCCGGGCGGCACGCCGATCGCGCCGCGCTGCGTGATCGCGGCACGCACTTCGACCCCGGCGAAGGTGAGCAGGAACACCCCGACGGCGACGGCGACGACGCTGGCACCCGCCGCCAGGTCGGCGTGATAGCTGAGCAGCAACCCGAGGTACGTGCACACGGTGCCGATCGCCGCGGCCACCGCCATCATCACGCCGAGCCGGTGGGTGACCAGCGCCGCGGTCGAGGCCGGGGCGAGCAACATGCCGAACACCAGCAGCGTGCCGACCGACTGGAACGAGGCGATGATCGCCACCGCGACGATCATCAGCATGAGCGTCTCGTAGAGGCGCACCCGGAACCCCGACGTGGCGGCGAGCTCGGGCTCGATGCACAGCAGCAGGAACGGCCGCCGGCAGATCCAGGCCACCACGCCGACGAACACGCAGGCGACGGCCTGCCAGAACAGCTCATTGCGATCGACGCCGAGCAGCTCGCCGAACAGGATCCGCGTGAGGTCGCCCGTGAAGCTGCGCGACCGCGACGTGATCATCACGCCGAGGGCGAGCATGCCGGCGAAGAACAGACCGATCGCCGTGTCGCTCGACAGCCGCGACCGCCGCGTGATCATTGAGACGCCGCCCATCATCACGACGGTGCCGACGGCCGCGCCGAGCACCACCGGCGCGCCGATCAACACGGCCACGGCGATCCCGGGCAGCACGCCGTGCGCCAGTGCGTCGGCCACGAACGCGAGGCCGCGGAGCACGACGAACGAACCGACCACCGCGCAGCACAACGCGACGAGCACACCGGCGAACAGGGCGCGACCGAGGAAGGCGTTGTCGCGGAACGGGGCGATCAGTGCGTGGTACATGCGAGGCGGACACGGATCATGGCTCAACCGGCCAGTGCGTTCGCGATCCCGGTCGCGAGGTCGGTGACGAACGCGTCGTACCCACCGGTGTCGGGCAGCTTGTGCGAGGGCAGCTCGACGAGCGGCACGCCCACCTCGTCGGCGACCTGCTCGGCCACCTGAGCGGGCGTGCCCACCTCGGTGAAGATCGCCGCGACCCCGGCGTCCTCGGCGGCCCGCGCCAGGTCGGCCAGATCCTTCGCCGACGCCTCGGCGGTGGACGACAGGCTCGGGATCACCGCGCCGATCACCTCGCAGCCGTAGCGCTCGGCGAAGTAGCCGAGCGATTCGTGGCCGGTGACCAGCCGACAGTCGCCGGCGGGCAGTGCGGACAGGATCTGGCGCACCTGGCCGTCGAGCGAGTCCATGTCGGCCTCGAAGGCGGCGAGCCGGTCGTCGAGCTGCACGCCGAGCACCTGCTCGAGCTGATCGACGAGCGCGGGCGCCATCTCCTTCATCAGCAGCGGATCGGTCCACACGTGTGGGTCCTTGCCCTGGTGGTCGTCGAACTCGGGGTCGTCGGGATCGAGCGCGCGCAGGGTGACGTGGTCGGTCACGTGGAACACGGGGACGCCGTCGTCGGCGGCCTCGTCGAGGGCGTCGGCGAGCCCTTCTTCGAGACCGAGCCCGTTGGCCACGATCAGTTCGGCGTCGCGCATCGACTCGACGTCGCGGGCCGAGGGCGAGAACTCGTGCGGGTCCTGTCCGTTCGGGATCACCACCTGCACCACCGCGTCGTCGCCGACGAGTCGCTGCACGACGTCGCCGAGGATGCTGTAGGTGACCGACACGACGGGGGTGTCGCCGGTGGATCCGGAGGACTCGGACGACCCGGTGCCGGCGCTCGTCGACGGGTCGTCGCTGCCACACCCGGTGGCGACGGCCGCGAGGGCGAACAGCGCGCCGGCCCAGGCGGTGCGCCGGCGGGAGGTGTGCAGGGCGGGTTCGGTTCTCACAAGTGTGGTTCCCATCGTGTTCTCATTTTTGAGAATGTCTCTTACTATTGTGCCGCCGGACTCCTCACCCCGCAACCCGGCGCACCACGACGCGTCCGCTCGGTCGGAACCGGCCGGGCGCACGTCGATACAGTTCGCGTTCGTGACCGACACCGCTGCCGCCCCCGCCCAGATCCCCCTGGTCGACTACCTCGTCCTCGGCGACCACCCGCACCTCGTGGCGCACCAGTGCACGTCGTGCGGCGCCCGCTTCTTCGACCGCCGCAACGCCTGTGCCGGCTGCTTCGGCACCTCGTTCGAGAACGTCGACATCGCCACCGAGGGCGAGGTGCGGGCGTTCACGATCGTCACCTTCGCCGCCCCGGGTGTGCCCGTGCCCTTCGTCGCCGCGGTGGTCGACTGCGACGGCACCAGCGTGCGCGGCAACATCCTCGACGTGCCGGCCGATCCCGATCACGTGAAGCTCGGCATGAAGGTGCGCCTCAGCACGTTCTCGCTCGGCACCGACGACCAGGGCACCGAGGCCATCGGCTTCGGCTTCACGCCCGCCTGACCCACCCCGCCCGCTCACCGCCCGCACCGCTCGCACCGCTCGCACGACAGGAGACCCCAATGGCCGAGAACGTGTACATCCTCGGGATCAACATGACGAAGTTCGGCAAGCACGCCGACAAGGACGTCGTCGATCTCGGCGCCGAAGCGGCCATGGCCGCGCTCGCCGACGCCGGCGTCACCATGCGCGAGATGGGCATCCTCGCGGCCGGCAACCTGATGAACGCGAGCGCCGGCTTCGGTCAGCGGCTGCAGAAGCAGATCGGCCAGACCGGCATCCCCGTGTACAACGTCGCCAACGCCTGCGCCACGGGCGCCACGGCGCTGCGCACCGTGATCATGGCGGTCAAGTCGGGCGAGTGCGACTACGGCCTGGCCGTCGGCGTCGAGAAGCTCGCCGGCGCCGGTCTGCTCGGCGGTGGCGGCACCCCGAAGAAGGACTCGAAGGTGTGGGAGCCGTCGGGCCGCTTCGGCGCCGTCGCGCCCACCGACGGCCGCATCGGCACCGACGCGATGCCCGGCACCTTCGCCCAGGTGGGCATGGAGTACGGCCACAAGTACGGCGAGGTGAGCTTCGAGACCTTCGCCAAGATCAGCGAGAAGAACCACGCCCACTCGGTGCTCAACCCGCTCGCCGCCTACTCGAAGCGCTTCACGCTCGACGAGATCATGAACGACATGATGATCGCCTACCCGAACACGCGGCCGATGTGCTCGGCCAACTGCGACGGTGGCGCGGCGGCCGTGGTCGTCAGCGAGTCGAAGCTGCGCACGCTCTCGCTCGAGCAGCAGCGCCGCGCGGTGAAGATCTCGGCGTCGGTGCTCACCACCGACCCGTACGAGGAGGCCTGCCAGATCCTCCCCAACGTCAACACGCTCACCCGCAACGCCGCCAAGATCGCGTACGAACAGGCCGGCGTCGGCCCCGAGGACCTGAACCTCGTCGAGCTCCACGACTGCTTCGCCACCGCCGAGCTGGTGCACTACGACAACCTGATGCTCTGCCCCGAAGGCGGCGCTGTCGAGTTCTTCGAGTCGGGCGCCCCGTGGCGCGACGGCTCGACCCCGGTGAACGTGTCGGGCGGTCTGCAGAGCAAGGGTCACCCGATCTCGGCCACGGGCATCGCCAACATCTGGGAGGTCTGCCACCACCTCCGCGGCGAGGCCGGCGACCGCCAGATCGAGGGCGCGAAGGTGGGCCTGGCCCACGTCATCGGCCTCGGTTCGGCCTGCGGCGTGCACATCCTCGAGAAGTCGGCCGCCTGATCACACCCTGATCCGGGGCCGCCGCGTCACAGCGGGGCCCTCGCCGTCGTCGATGCGTGCAGGAGGTTCCTCATGCATCACGACGCAGCCCACGACCTGGTGGTGGTCGGTGCCGGTCTCGCCGGCCTGGCCGCCGCCCTCACCGCGACCACCGGCGGCGCACGCCCGCTCGTGCTCGACGCCCATCCGGTGGGCGGCCGGGCCCGCACCGTCGCCCGCGACGGCTACCTGCTCAACGTCGGCCCGCACGCGGTGTACCGCGGCGCAGCGTTCGAGCGGCTGCTCGAACGCTTCGACGTGGCGTGCCACGGCGGCGAGCCCGAGCTGCACCACACCGTGCTGGTCCGCGACGGGGTGGCACACCCACAGCCGCTCACCTCGCTCGCCCTGGCGCGCACCTCGTTGCTCACCGCCGGCGAACGGGTGCAGCTCGCCACGCTGATGGGGCGGCTGCGGATCAGCGACCCCCGTCGCCTGGTCGGCACGACCGTCGCCGACTGGCTGCGCGATCTGCCCCGGCACGTCCGGCAGTTCGTCGAGATGCTCGTGCGGATCTCGACCTACACGGAGGCGCCCGACGAGTTCGACGCGGGAGCGGCCGCTGCGCAGCTGCGCCTCGCCACGGGCAAGGGTGTGCGGTACGTCGACGGCGGCTGGGGTGGGCTCGCCGGGGCGCTGCGCGACCGGCTCGTCGACCGGGGTGGCAGCGTGCGCGAGCACGCCGAGGCAACGGCGGTCCGGGTCGGATCCGACGGCCCGGTGGTGGTGCTGGCGGACGGCACCGAGCTCCGCGCCTCCTCGGTGGTGATCGCCGCCGGTGGCCCCGACGTCGCGGCCAGGTTGACGGGGCGCACCGCCGCCGACATCCCCGGCGTCGCCGGCCTGACCGGGCCGATCACCGCGTCGGTGCTCGACCTCGGGCTCGGTCGTGCCCGACCGCTGGCGTCGTACGCGCTCGACGAGCCGCTGTACCTGTCGGCCCACGCACCTGCGGCTCGCCTCGCGCCCGAGGGCGCGGGGCTGGTGTCGGTGATGCGCTACCACTCGCCGGGCCGACCGATCGCCGACCCCGAGACGGTGGCTGCGCAGCTGCGCACCCACGCGTGGCGCAGCGGTGTCGACCCCGCCGACGTGGTGGTCGACCGCTTCCTGCACCGGTTGGTGGTGGCGCACGGTGCACCGACGGCAGCGGCTGGCGGCCTGGCCGGTCGGCCCCGCGCCGACGCGCTGGGCCTGCCGGGCGTGCTGCTGGCCGGTGACTGGGTGGGACCCGAGGGTCTGCTCGCCGACGCCGCCGTGGCGAGCGGTGTCGAGGCGGGCCGCCGCGCACACGTGCCGGGCCGTGCGAGGATCCCGGCATGAGCGCCGCCGGTACACCCGAGCACCTGGCGCTGTTCGAGGAGGAGCGGCCCCGCCTGCTCGGCTTGGCCTACCGTCTGCTCGGCTCGCTCGGCGATGCCGAGGACGTGCTGCAAGAGGCGTGGATCCGCTGGTCGCGCAGCGATCTCGACGTGGTCGAGCGTCCCGCTGCGTGGTTGACCACGACGGTGAGCCGCCTCGGGCTCGACCGGCTGCGGGCGCGACGGCGCGATCGCATGGAGTACGTCGGTCCGTGGCTGCCCGAGCCGATCGTCGCACCGATCACCGCGACGGGCGCCTCGCCGAGCGCCGACCCGGCCGATGCGGCCGAGCTCGCCGACTCGCTCACGACCGCGTTCCTGGTGATGCTCGAGCAGCTGTCGCCCGAGGAGCGGTTGGTGGTGCTGCTCGCCGATGTGTTCGCCGAGCCGTTCCCGGCCGTGGCCGATCTGCTCGGCCGCTCGCCCGATGCCACGCGCCAGCTGGCGGTACGCGCCCGGCGCAAGCTGGCGGCCGCCTCAGCCGCCTCCGACCCGACCGACGACGAGGGACCGGCGCGCATCCGCACGGCGCGCCCGCCCGCGAGCGAGCAGCTCGCGGTGGCCGCAGCGTTCGTCGACGCGGTGGTGCGCGGCGACCTCGACGCGGCGAAGTCGATGCTGCACCCCGACACGGTGCTCACGAGCGATGGCGGGCCGCACCGTCACGCCGCTCGCCGTCCGGTCCGCGGCCCGGATCGGGTGGCGAGGTTCCTGATCAACATCGCGCGTCGGGTACCGCCCTCGATGACGATCGAGCCCGTGTGGGTGAACGGTGCGCCGGGACTCGTGCACTCGCTCGGTGGCCATCCCTACATGGTGAGCATCCTCGAGGTGCGCGACGGACTGGTGCACCGGCAGTACTCGGTGCTCAACCCGGACAAGCTCGCGGCGATCGGTCGGCAGATCGAACTCACCTGAGCGCACACCGGCGCGCCGGCCAGCGTCGATCAGAACAGCCGGATCGACGCCGAGCGGGTGGTGGTGGTGACGAGGTTGCCCACCACGTCGCGCAGACCCGTGGCCGCCTGGAACGAGAACGTCGCATTGGTGCCCTGCGTACCCAGCGCACCGCACGTGCCCGCGCACGTCGGCCCGACGGTGACCACGATGGTGCGGTTGCCGTTGGCGAACGCCACCGGCGAGTTGGCGAAGCCGTAGTTGACGTTGTTGAGGCTGACGTAGCCGTTGCCACCGGTGGTTCGCGCGCCGTTGGTGAGGCCTGTGATCGTGAGTCGGTCGGCACCGGCACCGCTGGGATCGGTGAGCGTGACCGTCACCGTCGACGTGATCGAGGTGGTGTCGATCGGTTCGCTGAACAGCACCGACAGGGTGTCGCCCGCCTCGATCCGCCCGTTGGTCGCGCCGTCGGTGTCGGTGAACGACACCGGCATCGGTCGCGCGCCGTCCGAGGGCGCCCTCGCCGGGAAGGCCGACTGGTTGCCCGCCGCGTCGCGCGGCCCGGTGGCGGTGGCAGCGAGCGAGATCGTGAAGCTGCCCACACCGGTGTCGATCGCGCCGGCCCCTTCGGTGATCGTGAGGGTGCCGGTGGTCGTCGACGACGACGCTGCGGACAACACACCGGCCGAGGGCACGTTCGCGAGGGTCCACGGCGCGGTGCTCGTGGCGGTGGCGGCCAGCGTCTCGCTCCACGTGATCGACACCCGGTCGACCTTGCCGTTGGTGTTCGAGTCCTGCATCACCATCGTCACGGGAGCCGGTGCCGCCCGGTCGAGGGGTGCCTGTGCTGCGAACGACGTCGTGTGCCCGTAGACGTCGCGGATGCCGGCCGAGTTGGCGGCGAGCGCGACCGTGAACGAACCGACCGCGGTGGTCGCCGCACCGCTGCCCTCGGTGATGGTGAGGGTGGCGGTGTTGCCCGTGACGGACACGGCGCTCAACACGCCGCCCGACGGGATGTTGGTGAGCGTCCACGGTGCGACGCCGGCGGTGTAGGGCGCGAGGACGTCGTCGAACACGGCGAGCACACGGTCGACCTTGCCGTTGGAATCGGTGTCGTACATGGCGACGCTCTGCAACACCGGCGGGATGACGATCGACACCGATGCCGCAGCGACGTTGCCGGACGAACCGATCACGTGGATCGAGTGCGGCGCGTCACCCGCCGACAGCGGGATCTGCACCGAGACGGCCTGCGAGGTCGAGCCGACCGTGGTGGGCGTACCGGTGAGCACGGTGCCGGTCGGCGAGTCGAGTCGGTAGGTGACGGTCTCGCCGACGACGAAGTTGCCGAGCACACCGGTGACCGTGGCGGGCAGCGCGGTGATCGGTTGGGTCGAGGTGATGGTGAGCGTGGTGGCGGCGACGGTGATGGTGGCGCTCGGCGCGCTGACCGGTCCGACCCAGCTGCCGATCAGTGCACGCACCCGGTAGCTCCACGTCCCGGCCGGCACACCGTTCTCGGTGCACGTCACGCCGGTGATCGTGCCGGCGCACCCGGCGAGGATCGCGGTCGGCGTGCCGGTGGCGTCGAGCCGCTCGAGCGAGTAGCCGCTCACCGGCGTGCCGCCGCTCAGGGTGACCGCGGTCCACGACACGACGACGTTCGCACCGGTGACGACCGCTGTCGGTGCCGCCGGCACGGGGATGCTCTGGGCGTCGGCCGACGCGCTGCCGGCCCCGGGCGCGCCGTATCCGGCGGCGGCGCGAGGCACGCCGCCGGACACGTACACCAGTGCCGTCAGAGCGAGGGTGATCACCACCTGGGTGGCGATCGTGACGAGGGTGACCCGTGCGGTGGGCCCCCGAGGCGCGGTCGTCCCCCGCGTGCACCGGTCGGGTGCGAGGGAGGTGCGGGCGGCGCGCATCGGTGACTCCGCTCAGGTGCCGGTCGTGCCTCCGCCGAGCGACGACCCCCTGCGGACCTCAGGTCGTCCGGATCAGACCTGGGCGCCCGTCAGGGTCATGTTGATGGTGAACGACACGCCCTGACATGCGTCCGGAGCCGACGCCACCATGCTGACGACGTTGTTGATCGAGAGCGTGCCGCTCGTCGCGCCGGCGGCGACGTTGAGCGACAGGCCGGTCGCGCCGGTCACCGACACGTTGGTGATCGCGCACGCCGGGTTGCTCGTCGTGATCGTGCCCGGCGTCATCGCGGTGAGCAGCACCGGGTACGGGTTGGGGTTGGTGAGCGTGAAGTACAGATCGCCGTCCGTGGCGCCCGGGTACAACGACGCGGTACCGGTGACCGCCGTCGCGGTGATGCTCTGCGCGGTGAGCGCCGTGGCGCGTCCCGCACCCGTGCCGTTGGCCGACCACAGCGCCCAGGCGGCACCGCCGCCCGCAGCGAGCGTCGTGCCGAGCGCGATCGCGATGATCTTCTTCTTCCGGTTGCGACCCTCTCGCCGTTCCATGATGACTCCTGTTCTCGTGCCGGACCCGCTCGACCCGGCTCTTCGGTCATCGGCGCTCGCCCTCGAGACCTGAGCGTCGCGGACGCGAACCCCTCAGGTTCGGGGGGTGCAGGAGGGGTGGCTCCCGCACCGACGACGCGGGGTAGCGTCGCCCGCGATGCGGACGGTTCGGGGGACACGGGTGAGGTTCGGCACGGTCGCGCTGGTGACGACGGCGATGGCCGTGATGGCGGCGTGCAGCGGCGATCCGGCCCCGTCGTCGGCACCGGCCACCGCGAGCGGCACCGCCACCGACGCGACCACCGACGCGACCACCGACGCGACCACGGCCGGCCCGTCGACCACCGTGGCACCGACCACCAGCCAGTTGCCGCAGACCTCGGTCGCCACCGCCACCAGCACCACCGTGGCCGACCTGCCCACCCGCGACGGCGCGCAGCGCCTGCACTTCGAGGTGGGGCCGATCGACATCCAACCCGGGCAGAACAACATCGACTTCACCCGCCGGATCCCGCAGCCCGACGTCGATGGCTGGATCGTGCGGATGCGGCCCGACCTGCGGCTCGCCGACGGGACGGTGCCGCCGGTCGACGTCGTGCACCTGCACCACGGTGTGTGGCTCAACATGAGCCGCGCCGACGCCACCTCGCCGCTCCCCGAACGCATCTTCGCCGCCGGCGAGGAGAAGACGATCACCGCGCTGCCCGCGCCGTACGGCTACCGCTACGAGGCGTCCGACCGGTGGGTGCTCAACTTCATGCTGCACGACCTGCTGCCCGACCCGACGCAGGTGTGGATCACGTACGACGTCGACTTCGTGCCCGACGACGCACCCGAGGCGGCCGACATGGTGCCGGCGCGGCCGATCTGGATGGACGTGCAGAACGGTGGCGTCTACCCCGTGTTCGACGTGATCCGAGGGTCGGGTACCGACGGCACGTTCACCTACCCCGACGAGGCCGACGATCCCTACGGCGACGCGGCCCCCAAGAACGTCTGGACCGTCGATCGCGACGGCGTGCTGATCGCCACCGCAGGGCACCTGCACCCGGGCGGACTGCACACCGACCTGCTCGCCACACGAGACGGCCAGACCGTGCCGCTGTTCCGTTCGGAGGCCGAGTACTTCGAGCCCGCGGGTGCGGTCAGCTGGGACGTGGCGATGACCGCCACCACACCCGACTGGCACGTGGCGGTGCGGCAGGGAGACGTGCTCAGCACCACGGCCACGTACGACTCGGCGCTCGCCAGTTGGTACGAGTCGATGGGGATCATGGTGGTGTGGATGGGCGACCCCGATCCGTCGCTGCCCGCCGACGATCCCTTCGAGGTCGACGTCGCCCAGCCGGGCATCCTCACCCACGGCCACCTACCGGAGAACGACCACCACGGCGGCGAACCCGACGCCGACTACGTCGATCTCACGAAGCTGCCCTCGGCCCCGGCGAGCGACACGATCACGATCGAGGACTTCGTCTACGCCGAGGGTGACATGACGCTGGCGGCCACGGTGCCGACCGTGCGGCCGGGTGGCACGGTGGTGTTCGACAACCTCGACGCGCCTCGCTACCGGGGCCTGTGGCACACGATCACCTCGTGCGCCGCGCCGTGCAATGCGTCGACGGGCATCGCGTTCCCGATCGCGGACGGCGAGATCCCCTTCGACAGTGGCGAACTCGGCGACGCAGGTCCGCCCACGGCCGGCCGCACCACCTGGTCGATCCCGACCGATCTGCCCGAGGGCACGTACACCTACTTCTGCCGTATCCACCCGCTGATGCGTGGTGCCTTCCGGGTCGAGGGCGACCCGTTGCCGTGACCCCGACAGCGTTCCCGTTCGGTTCCGCCACCGCGCTCGTCCGCGCCCTGCGACGTGGCCAGGTGTCGTCGGTCGAGTTGCTACGCGCGTACCTCGACCGCGTCGACAGGTACCACGAGGTGCTCAACGCGGTCGTCGTCGACGACCGGGCCGCGGCGATGCGTCAGGCGAAGGCCGCCGACCGCGCCCACGCCCGCGGGCAGTCGCTCGGTCCGTTGCACGGCCTGCCGATGACGGTGAAGGAGGCGTTCGACCTCGCCGGGCATCCGTCGACCCAGGGCTACCCGCAGATGCGCGACAACGTCGCCGTCACGGACGCGCTCGCGGTGCAGCGGCTCAAGCGCGCCGGGGCCGTCGTGTTCGGCAAGACCAACGTGCCGCTCAACAACGGCGATTTCCAGGCCTACAACGAGATCTACGGCACCACCAACAACCCGTGGGACACGACCCGTTCACCCGGGGGCTCGTCGGGCGGCGGCGCGGCCGCCGTCGCGGCAGGGCTCGTGGGGCTCGAGTACGGCAGCGACATCGGCGGCAGCATCCGCAACCCGGCTGCGTACTGCGGCATCTACGGGCACAAGACCACGTGGGGGATCGTGCCCAAGCGTGGCCACGCGCTGTCGCGGGCGCCGCTCGCCGAGGCCGATCTGGGCGTGCTCGGTCCGCTGGCGCGTTCGGCGAACGACCTCGACGTCGCGCTCCGGGCGACCGTCGGTCCCGACGACCTCACCGCCGCCGGCGTGCGGATCGCGCTGCCACCGCCACCGCGCGAGCTCGCCGGTCTGCGGGTCGCGCTGTGGCTCGACCAGCCGGGCGCCGAGGTCGACGAGACGGTGCGCGGCCCCATCGAGGCAGCGGCCACGGCCCTCCGTCGAGCCGGGGCGCGGGTGAACGCCACCGCCCGACCGGCCTTCGATCCGATGGCCGCGCACGGGGTGTACCAGTCGCTGCTGTTGGCGCAGGTGTCGGCCCGCCGCCCCGATCACGCCCGGCTCGTCGAGCATCGGCGGCGGCTGGCCGACGACGACCACGGTCCCGCGGCGACCCAGTTGCGGCTGCTGACGCCGAGCTTCAAGGAGCACTACGACCAGAACCAGGCGCGCGAACAGCTGCGCTGGGCGTGGCACGAGTTCTTCCGGCACCACGACGTGCTGCTCGCGCCGATCACCACCACGACGGCGTTCCCGCACGACCACAGCGAACCGATGGCGGCACGCACGCTCGAGGTCGACGGCCGGCCGACGCCCTACCTGGCGCAGCTGTTCTGGGCAGGGCTGGCCACCTGCTGTCACCTGCCCGCCACGGCGGCGCCGGTCGGCCTCGGCCGCGACGGCTTGCCCGTGGGCCTGCAGATCATCGGGCCCGAGATGGCCGATCGCCGCACGATCTGGGTGGCGGCGCAGCTCGAGCGGCTGGTCGGCGGGGCGCTCGTCCCACCCGGCTTCGAGGGCTGAGCCTGCGCTGCGACGGCTCCCGTCGGGAGGGTGTCAGACGCCGATCAGGCCGAGGGTGCCGCCGTCGTAGCCGACGATGGTGATGTCGTACCGCTTGTTGCCCGCGGCTCGCTTCGACAGCTCGACGACGTCGTCGGGGATCCCGTCCACCAGCTCGGTCAACCGCAGGTGCGGCACGCTCGGTCCGTTCAGCAGCGCCGACACGATGTTGACGACCTCGTAGAAGTTCTCGCGGAGGTTGTCGGGCAGCTCACCGGCGGCGATCGACTCCTTGGCCACCTGCTCGGAGATCATCGCCAGCGCGGCGCCGCAGTTGGCGGCGAGTTTGAGGTCGGCGACGCACGCGCCGATGAGCGCGTTCTTGTCGTTGACGTAGAGCCCGGTGAACCACTTGTCCTCGTCGAGGTCGATCTCGCCGAGGTCGGTCACGGGCTTCTTGCTCACCGACACCGGTTTGCCGAGCAGGTCGCCGAGGAAGTCGCGGACGTCCTCGGGGATCGGCATCCGCCGTGCTGGAGTGCCGAGCGGCATCAGCTCACCCGCTGACCACCGCGCCGACGACCTCGGCGAGACGCTCCGCGTCGAACGGCTTGGTGAGGAGGAAGGCGGCGCCGCCGGCGATCGCCTGCTCCTTCATCGCGGGGTTCGACTCGGACGTCACGAAACCGAACGTCGTCTGGTTGCCCTGCGCGCGGAGGTTGGTGAGGAACTCGATGCCGGTCATGTTCGGCATGTTCCAGTCCGAGAGGATCAGGTCGGGGCCGAAGCTGGCCACCGCCTCGAGCGCCTGGGCGCCGTCCTCGGCCTCGTGCACGTCGTCGATCGGCAGGCCGCTCTGGCGCAGCGTGCGCAGGACGATCATCCGCATCGCCTTGCTGTCATCTGCGATCAGGACCTTCATGGCTTCCTCCGAGGTGTACGGGTTCGGGTGGGGGTTCGTGGCTGACGGCTCAGACGAGGAGTCCGAGCCGGGTCGCCTTCTCGACCGCAGAGCTGCGGTTGGGCACGTCGAGCTTGCGCAGGACGTGGGCGACGTGGGTCTTCACGGTCTCGGTCGAGACGTAGAGCTGGTTGGCGATCTCGGCGTTGGACGAGCCGTGGGCGAGCAGGCCGAGCACTTCGCGCTCGCGCCCGGAGAGCATGGGCTGCACGAGCGGCTGCCAGGTGCCGGCCAGTTGGCGCAGGGCGTCCTCGTCGAGCACGCAGGCGCCGCCGGCGACGGTGCGCACGGCCTGGACGAGCGAGCTGGTCGGCGTGTCGTTGCAGAGCACCCCTGCGATGCCGGCGTTCACCGCGGCCGACACGAGGCTCACCTCGGTGGAGGTGAGCAGCATGACGGCGCGGGCGGTGTCGGAGTGGGCGCGCAGCTCGCTCATCACGCTGTGGCACGACTCCTGAGCAGGAGGTTCGTCGAGGACGACGACGGTGCCGTGGTAGCGGGCGATGGCGGGCGCAGCCTCGTGGACGGTGGCCACGCAGGCGACCACGTCGAGGTCGGGCTCGGCGTCGAGGCGCAGTTGCACGGCTTCGCGCAGCACCCGGTGCTGCTGCACGACGACCACGGGGATCCCTCCAGGGTCCCCCGATCGGGTCACGTCGTCGATGGCCGTTGCGGTCATGGCGTCGACAGTCCCCTCGACGTCGCTCACGGCAACCAGGTGGGCATCGGTGGCTGGCGGATCATGGGGGATTTCCGGGGGTGCGCGGGGGACCCCGCGACCCCCGCGAGCGGCCAGGGGCTGCGGGGTGCAGGCGGCTCACCAGGGGGTCCGTGCCGCCCGGTGGTGGTCGGGGGAGGCGCGGGTGAGCGCGGGGGACACCATGGGTGATCCCACGCGTCGTCCCACGTCATGTGGGATGATGACCACGCGACGTAGGCATCTGCACCAGAACCGTTCACCCGTTCAGGCGACAGAACACCCCCCTATGTACGGCCCCCCTAAATGAGTCGTGCGGAACTTCCGGGGGAGGGCCGCACTCGTCAATCTGTACATGTCCCCGCCGGAGGCCGGGACGCCCGACGGTCGGGCACGCACAGGAGTGACGAGAGGTAACGAGACAATGGCGGGCGCGGACAGCTCCATGGCAATGGCACCGGACGACTTCGTCGACGGGAACTCGGCTCTGTTCCAGCGGCGGCGCGAGCTGCAGCGGCAACTGGCCGAACTCGACGAGGAGATCGCCGATCGACGGACCGCCAACCGGGTCCGTCGTCAGATCGAGGACGTGACCGCCGAGATCGTGCAGTTCAACCTCGGCCTCGTCCGCTCGTACTGCAAGCGCTTCACCGCCAACTCGAGCCGCGACGACTCGGCCGACTTCGAGGCCGCCGGCCTGCTCGGGCTGATGCGGGCGATCGACAGCTTCGACCCCGAGCAGGGCCGGTTCGGTCAGTGGGCGTTCAAGCCGATCCAGCGTGAGGTGCTCCGCGCCGTCCGCGACGCCGACCACCCGAACGTCAACCTCGGCGACTTCGAGCGCCGCCCGGAGATCCTCCGTGCGTACCGTCACCTCCAAGGTGACGACGACCGCTACAGCCCCTCGCACGCCGAGGTCGCCTCGGTGGTCGGCGCGACGATCGACCAGGTGCGCCGGGTGCTCAACCCGCCCAAGCTCGAGTCGGTCGACCAGGTCGCCTCCGAGCAGAACGACGCGACGCTCGGCGACTCGATCGAGAGCGCCACGCCCGGCCCCGAGTCGGTCGTCGTGTCGAGCATGATGCTGTCGGCGCTGCGCACCCACGGCCTCGCCGCCCTCGACGCTCGCGAGCTGTTCGTGATCGTCCGCCGGTTCGGTCTCGACGGCGAGCCGCCCGAGAAGCTCGCCGGCATCGGCGAGACGCTCGGCCTGTCGCGCGAAGCCGTGCGCCAGATCGAGGCGAAGGCCGTCGCGAAGATCCAGCACCCGATGGTGCTGCGCAAGGTCCAGCGGCACGGCCGCGGCTGACGCGAGCGACACGCCGACGCGCGGGGTCCCCCGCGGGCGCACCGATTCCCCCGCGAATCACGCTCAATCACCCTGACTCCTCCGGGCCCGACCGGGACGGTCGTAGGCACGACGCCACACGGATCGTGGCGGTGCACGACTCACGGAGGAAGCGATGTCCACCCGGACCATCGAGCCGAGCCATGTTCGGCCATCGACCGCACGGAAGGGATCAGCGTCGACGGCGCGACCCACGCGTGTCATGACGGTGGAGGTCGCCAGCCCCTGGTCGGGCCGGCAGGTGCCCAGCACCGCCGCCGAGGAGCAGGCCTTCGTCGACGAGTTGGAGGTGCAGTGCGGCGACCACGACGTCGACGAGTTCGAACGTCGCGACGTCACGGTGCTGCTGACCGCACTGCGCTGCGGCCTCACCCCCGACGAGCTGTTCGCCCAGGCGCCCGGCGTGAAGCCGTGGCGGATCCTGGCCGCCCACCGCGAACTCGAGGGTCGTCGGCTGCTCGCCGAGCACGCCTGGCGCACGATCGCCGTCGATCCGACGCCGCTCGCGATGGAGACCTTCGCCCCGGCGGCCGCCGAGCTGCTGCCCGCGGTGATCAGCCAGCTCGTGCCGGTGCTGCACGACGAGCACCGTCTGCGCGCCGCGATCGAGGACGCCGCCGACCAGGTGAGCCGCACCTCGCGGCGCGTGCTGATGCTGGAGCGCCGTCTGGGCGAGGCCGCCGACGACGTCGACTCGGCTCGCGAGATCGGCACGTTGCTGTACGACGTGTACGGCAACGGTGCCTGGAGCCTGCCGACGTACCTGCCGGCCCGCGTGGGCACCCTGGTGCCGCTGCGCATCGGCGCCCTGCTCGGCGACGACATCACCGCGACGCGACGCGCGAGCTGATCGGGAGCCGTCCGATCGAGCAGCGGCCGATCGCGGACCGGACGCGCTCGCGACCGGCCGACCGGCGAGGACCGCTCGCCGGGCGGTCCGCCTACGATCGGCCCATGCCGCCGTCGGACACCACCTCGTGCGCGCGAGCGCCGCAGGTCGGTCGATGAACGCGCGGGCACGCACCCCCACCGACGCGTGGTTGCACCTGCCGCCGACCGAGCTGTTGGCCGCGGTGCAACTGCTCCCCACCCCGCACATCCCGCTCGGCTCGATCCGCGACCTGCTGAAGCCGCTGTACGACGAGCGCGGCGAGCTGATCGACTGGCTGCTGTTCGCGACCGGCCTCGAGCGGCGCGACGCGGTCGCCGAGTACTGGCGCTGGCGCGACACCTGGCGACGGCACTGGGCCGTCGGAACGGTGTCGAACGTGGCGGCGTTCCGCGATCACGTCGCCGAGATCGACCACGATCTCGACCGCCGCCTCGACCACCTGCTCGACGCGATCGTCGCCGCCGACGGACGACCCGTGCAGGTGGCGGCGAGCGATGCCGACGAGCTGCTCGCCGAGCTGGCGACGGTGCGCCTGGCGCTGTCGGTCGACGATCGCACCGGCTGGGGCATCGTCGACGACATGCCCGCGCGCAGCCGTGCGAGCGGGCTCGCCCGCACCTGGGTGCTGCCACCGGCGGGCTCACCCGACGTGGTGCTCGCCAGCACCACCGAGTCGGCGGTCGTGCTGCGCGCCGGCCGTGGGCTCACCGTCATCCACGACGTGTCGGGCCGCCCCGATCCCCGCGATCCCCACGACGAGCACGAGCACGGCGACCACGACGCCCGCCGCGGCGAGCTGGCTGCGTTCGAGGACGTGCGCGCCGCCGACCTGCGCGGCGAGCTCGTCGTGCTGCTCGACGAGCGCGGCCAGTCGTTGCGGCTCGACCAGCGCGAGGCGCGGCCGCTCGGCTGGCTCGTGCCGCGCTCGTTGCGCTGGTACGTGCGCCAGGTCCCCCTCGTCGTCGTGTGGGCGATGCTGCTCGACGGCCTCGACGGCGCGCTGCGCATCGCAGGGGCGTCGGGGGAGCCGATGGTGATCACGGGTGAGTCGGGCATGGCCTGAGTCGTTCGGACCACCACCCGCCGACGTGCTTGCCCGGATCGGCACGGCTCCGCACAGTCGTCTGACGTGAAGAGCGAGATGAGCGGCGAGACGAGTGGTGGGATGCGAGCAGGAACTGGCAACGACGACGAGACGACAGCGCACCCGCAGGCCCCGCACGCCGGCATCGACACCACCGAGAACGTGCGCGACGCGCTCTCGAGCATGTACGGCGCCGTCGCCGCACTGATCCGCGAGGACCGCATCGGCATGGAGCTGCTCCTCGACGACCTGCGCCGCAGCTTCGACGACTTCACCGAGCTGCTCGCGACGATGGCGTTCGCGACCCTCGACCGCCTCGACGCCGCGCTCACCACGGGCACGCCGCTGTCGCCGCGTGAGACCCGCTCGCTGGCCCAGCGCCTGCTCACCGACGCGCACCGGTTGGCGCTCGTCGACGCGATCCCGGTGCAGGCGGCCGCACGTCGCCTCGACGCGGTGCGCCGCCACGACCACGGGTTCGTGGCCGCCGAGGTGATGCACGCCCGCACGGTGGCGAGCGACGCCGAGCTGCTGTTCGGCGCGGTGGCCCTGCTGGCCGCGACGGTGAACGTGTGGGCCGAGCGCTCGCACCGCACGCTGCACAAGGCGATCGGCGACCTGTGCCTCGCCGCGTCGGTCGAGCCGGCCGCCTGAGAAAAGTTCGTCCGCCGCGAAGATTTCGGTTGCGCACCCGCGCGAACACCGGACGGTCGTCTCCGACAGATGCAGTGCGTGCCCAGGACGGGCACCACATCACCCGGAGGAACCGACCATGGCTGCAGCCCGCCCCCTCGACGAACTCATCGAGCACACCCCCGAGCTCCCCTGGCTCGAGCAGGCGGCGTGCGGTGACCTCGAGCTCGACCAGCTCGACCTCTTCTTCGTCGAGGCCGGCCGCACGATCGCCTCGTCGACCGTGGCGCTGTGCCGCAAGTGCCCCGCTCGTCGCGCCTGCCTCGATCACGCCTACGAGCACGAGATCGTGAGCGGCTACTTCGGTGGTGTGTCCCCCGGCCGTCGCCGCGTGCTGAGCCACGCCGAGGCGATCGCCGAGATCGAGCGCGACACCCGCTGAGCCGGTGGCGGCTCAGGTCAGCAGGCCGAGCCGCATCGCACGTGCCACCGCCTGGGTGCGGTCACGGGCGTTCAACTTGTCGAGCGTTCGCGCGAGGTGCGTCTTCACCGTGTCGGACGAGATGCCGAGCTCGGCCCCGATCTCGTGGTTGGTCATGCCCTCCGCCACGCGCGACAGCACCGTGAGTTCCCGAGCGCTGAGCGCCTTCGTCGCCCGGGCCGACTCGTTGGCCTGACGTCGCTGCAGCAACGCGGTGATCGCCTTCGGATGCAGGTGGCGCTCGCCCGCGGCCACGGCGCGCACCGCCTTGCCGAGTGCGTCGACCGAGCACGTCTTCGGCACCACCCCGAGGCACCCGTGCTCGAGCGCGGCCTCGACGCCGACCGGGCTGGGATCGCCGGTGAGTGCGAGCACGTGCGCGTCGGGGTGTGCGGCGACGAGCTCGGCCACGTGCGCGAACGCCGCGCCCTTCGGGCCCATCGTCGGCTCGACGATCACCACGTCGGGGCGCAGTTCGTCGTAGGTGCGCAGCAGCCGTCGGGGGTCGTCGAGGGTGCCGACGACGTCGAAGTCGAGCGCTCCGAGGTACATCACCGCACCCCGGGACGCGACCACCTGGTCGTCGGCCACCAGTACGCGCAGGCGGCCCTCGTGAGTGAGCACGTCGGCACTCTACGTGCCTCACCCGAACCGCATTGCGCATTCCCGATGTCAACGGACGTTCAAGGCTCGTTGGGAACCGTGCTGATCCCGACACGCGTGACGCCAACCCGGCGTCACGCCCGCAGCGGCACGTTTTGGGAGGCGTGGATGAACGCGAGCGAGTTCGACGACGTGATGGTGGAGTTCATCACGGAGTCACGTGAGAACCTCGACGAGCTCGACACGGCACTGGTGACGCTCGAGCAGCACCCCGACCCGGGCGTGATCGCCAAGATCTTCCGGTCGATCCACACGGTGAAGGGCACCTCGGGTTTCCTCGGTCTGCGCACGCTCGAGTCGGTCACGCACATCGGCGAGAACCTGCTGTCGAAGATGCGCGACGGCGACCTGCCGGTCACCCAGGCCAACACGAGCGCGCTGCTCTCGATGGTCGACGCCGTGCGCTCGATCCTCGACCACATCGAGTCGAGCGGCACCGAGGGCGACGAGACCTACGGCCCGTTGATCGAGGAGCTGAGCCGGCTCAACAACGGCGAGGCGGCGTTCACCGCACCGGCGGCGACCGAGGCCCCCGCCGAGACGCCCGCCGAGACCCCCGCCCAGGCCGCGCCCGCGCCGGCGGCGAAGCGCAGCCGCAAGAAGGCCGCCGCCACCGAGGTGGTCACCCAGCTCGATCCGCCCGCGCCCACCGCGGACGAGGCCGCAGCCGCGTCGCGCCGCCGTGGCAAGGACGCGAGCGTCACCGCACTGAAGCCCCGCCGCGTGAAGGCCGCGCCGCCCGCGAAGAAGGCCGAGCCGGCGCCGGCGCCCGAGCCCGCCAAGTTCGGCGACCAGCTGCTCGAGGCCGGGCTCATCACCGAGACCCAGCTCGACGACGCGCTCACCCAGCAGCACGAGGGCGACCCGCGCCACGTCGGCGAGATCCTCGTCGAGCGAGAAGCGATCAAGCCGGCCGACGTCGTCGAGACGCTGAAGGTGCAGTCCGAGGAGCGGCCGATCGCGAACGAGTCGATCCGCGTCGACGTCGGCCTGCTCGACGACCTGATGAACCTCGTCGGCGAGCTCGTGCTCGCCCGCAACCAGATCCTGCAGTTCAACACGAACTTCTTCGATCCGGCGTTCTCCGCGACGTCGCAACGGCTGAACCTGATCACGAGCGAGCTGCAGGAGGGCGTCATGAAGACGCGCATGCAGCCGATCGACAACATCTGGAACAAGTTCCCGCGCATCGTCCGCGACCTCTCGCTCTCGTGCGGCAAGAACGCCCGCCTCGAGATGGAGGGCAAGCACACCGAGGTCGACAAGACGCTGCTGGAGGCGATCAAGGACCCGCTCACCCACCTGATCCGCAACGCGATCGACCACGGGCTCGAGACGCCCGAGGTGCGCATGGCCACCGGGAAGCCCGCCGAGGGCACCGTGCGCCTGTCGGCGTACCACGAGGGCGGCCAGGTGATCATCGAGATCGCCGACGACGGCGCCGGCATCGACGCCAACGTCATCCGTCGCAAGGCGGTGCAGAAGGGGCTCCTCACCGCCGACGACGCCGCCGCCCGCCCCGACCGCGACATCGTCAACGTCATCTTCCAGCCCGGGTTCTCGACGGCCGAGACGGTCAGCAACATCTCGGGCCGGGGCGTCGGCATGGACGTCGTGAAGACGAACATCGAGTCGATCGGCGGCACCGTCGACGTGCAGACCGCGATCGGTCGCGGCACCACGTTCAAGGTGAAGATCCCGCTGACCCTCGCGATCATCCCGGCGCTGCTGGTGCGCGCCGGTGGCGAGCGCTACGCCATCCCGCAGGTGAGTCTGGTCGAGCTCGTGCGCCTCGACGGCGAGAGCGCGACGTCCGGCATCGAGAGCGTGCAGGGCGCGCCGGTGCACCGCCTGCGCGGCAAGCTCCTGCCGCTCGTGTTCCTGAACGACGTGTTCGGCACCACGCCGCAGCCGATCGACGACGCGGTGAACATCGTCGTGGTCCAGTCGGACGACACCCAGTTCGGTCTCGTGGTCGACGACATCAGCGACACCGCCGAGATCGTGGTGAAGCCGCTCGGTCGCCTGCTGAAGGGTGCGTCGGGGTTCGCCGGTGCGACGATCATGGGCGACGGCAAGGTCGCGCTGATCCTCGACCTGCTGGGCGTGTCGCAGCTCGCCGGCGTGAGCAACACCTCCGCCGCTCGTGCGCAGGCCGAGGCCAACGCCGCCCGCAGCACCGAGTCGAGCTCGGAGCGCGAGTCGATCCTCATCGTCGGCATCGGCGAGCGCCGCTTCGCGCTGCCGCTCGCCCACGTGACCCGCCTCGAGGAACTGCCCGTCGCGGCGGTCCGTACCGCGGGCGACCATCGCGTGATCCACTACCGCGACGTCATCCTGCCGTTGGTGGCACTCGCCGATCGCCTCGGCATCTACGCCCAGCCGGCCGACGCCGAGCACCTGCAGGTGCTCGTGTGCGGCGCCGGCGACCACAGCGTCGGCCTGATCGTCGATTCGGTGTTCGACATCGTCGACGAGCGACTCGAGTACTCGGATCGCACCGAGACCTTCGGCGTCATGGGCACCACCGTCATCGGCGGTGAGGTGACCGACGTCCTCGACATCCGGGCGTTCGTGACCCACGACGTCCTCGCTGCTGCGGAGGTGGCCGCCTGATGAGCACGCTGACCCACTCGTCCTCGGGCCTCGGCCCGACCGCTGGCCACACGGCCCGCTCGACCGTGAACCTGTGCACCTTCCGGCTGCACGAGTTCCACATCGGCATCGACGTCACCATGGTGCAGGAGGTGCTCAACCGCCAGGACGCGACGCGCATCCCGCTCGTGTCCGACGTCGTGCAGGGCCTCATCAACCTGCGCGGCGAGATCGTCACCACGATCGACCTGCGTCGCCGGTTGGGGCTCCCCCAGCGCGACGCCGAGGCCCCGTCGATGAACGTCGTCATCCGCACCCCGGACGGCCCGGTCGCGCTGACCGTCGACCAGATCGGCGACGTCATCGACGCGGACGAGAGCCTGTTCGAGTTCCCGCCCCCGACGCTGAGCGGACCGCACCGCGAGTTCGTCACCGGCGTGTTCAAGCTGCAGGACAGCCTGCTGCTGCTCATCGATCTCGAGCGCGTGCTCGATCCCACCACCATCAAGATCCGTACCGAGGTGCCAGCATGACCACCACTCTCGATCCGGGGATGAGCGCACCTCAGGTCCGCACATCGTCCCCCACACCCACCCGTGCCGTTCGTGGCGGCACGCACGAACTCACCACACGCCGGCTGTACACGTTCGGCGGCATCATCCTCGGCCTCATGCTCGTGCTCGGGATGGTGGCCACCGTCGGATCCCGGATGCAGAAGTCGGCGTCGGAGGACGCCAACCAGATCGCCGAGATGCGCAGCCAACTGCAGACGGCCGACATGATGCACGACGCCATCCGCGCCGTCGTGTTCGGCAGCGGCCTCGAGGCACAGATCGGGGCCGACGAGGTGGCGATCCTCCGTGACGAACTCGACGAGGACATCGCCTCGTTCAAGGACTCGATCACCGCGGCAGAGGCCATCCCGACGTCGAACGACGAGATCACCCAACTGCTCGAGGAGACGTCGGCCAAGGTCGACACCTACGGCCAGACCTCGATCGACCTGTTCGGTCACCTCGCCGACGTGAGCTCGGTCGACGCAGACGTGGCCGCCGACGCCAAGGCCAAGTTCGAGGCGTGGCAGGCCGCGTTCGAGGACCTGAAGGTCAGCATGGAGACCACGACCGAGGTGATCGGTACCGAGGGTGTGCGCATCGTCGACGAGAGCGGCAACACGTCGTCGCGCGCCGTGATGACCGTGCTCGCCGCCCTGGCGGTCGGCATCGCGCTGTTCGTCTTCGTGTGGCGCAAGGTGCTGGTGTCGGTCGCCCAGACCAACCGGCTCAGGGCCGAGAGCGAGCGGATCAGCGCGATGGTCGAGAACTCGCCGACCAACACGATGTACTGCAGCACCGACCTGACGATCCAGTACATGAACCCGGCGTCGTACCGCACGATGCGCACGATCGAACGGCTGCTGCCGGTGAAGGCCGACGACATCGTCGGCAAGTCGATCGACATCTTCCACAAGACGCCCGAGCGTGCCCGCGCCCTGCTCGCCAACCCCGAGCAGTACCTGCCGCACACCGCGCAGATCCACGTGGGCGACGAGATCATGGAGCTCAACGTCGCCGCCATCCGCGACGCCGACGGCGCCTACATCGGTGCGATGGCGACCTGGTCGCTCATCACCGACAAGGTGCGCATGGAGCAGGAGACCACGGCGGCCCACGAACGTGAGCGCGCCGCGGCCGCCGAGCTGGCCGCCAAGGTGGCCGCGCTCGACGAGACCCTGGCTCGCGCCGCGGCCGGCGACCTGACCGCACAGGTCACCGTGAAGGGCGACGACGCGATCGGCCGCATGGGGTCCGCCGTCGAGAAGCTGCTCGGCGACCTGCGCGCCTCGATCCACTCGATCGCCGCCAACAGCGAGGCGCTCGCCGCCGCAGCCGAGGAGCTGCAGGTCGTGTCGTCGCAGATGGGCTCGAACTCGGCCGAGACCTCGCGTCAGGTGAGCTTCGTGTCGGACGCCTCCGTCGAGGTGTCGCGCAACGTCGAGACCGTGTCGGCCGCGTCCGAGCAGATGTCGTCGTCGATCAAGGAGATCGCCCGCAACGCCGCCGAGGCCGCCAAGGTGGCCACCCAGGCGGTCGAGCAGGCCAAGGTCACCGAGCACACG
>JAXLRF010000017.1:0-69480 GCA_046331225.1 Acidimicrobiales bacterium | reverse complement strand
CGACACCGCCGGGTTCGCGTCGATGCTGGCAGTGGTGCCCGACCGAAGGCTCGCGATCGCGACCCTCACGAACGCGAATCACGGCATCGCCGCCAACTTCGAGCTCGTGTTCCGACTGCTCGGCGAGGAGTACGGCATCGCCGCCAGCGCACCGGGAACGGTCGATCCCGAACCCGATCGAGTCCTCGACCTCTCGGTGTTCGCCGGGACCTATCGGCGCGAGGGCGCCCACGCCGAGGTCTCGCTCCTCGCCGACGGCACCGGCCTCCGCGTCGTCGAGACCGTCGAACGTGAGCTCGAGGACACGGCCGTCTACGAATCGTCGATCGTGCACCACGGATCGCTGGTCTTCGTCGACCCGACGGGCGAGAGCGCCTTCGCGTGTGAGTTCACCGACCTCGACCACGACGGACGGCCGCACGGCTTCGTGTCCGGTGCCCGGCTGATGCGACGAACGGACTGACCGAACGTGCGCATCGGCATCGGGGGGATCTTCCACGAGACCAGTACCTACGCGACGCAGGTACTCGGCACCGTCGGAGCGGCGGACTTCACGGTGACGCGCGGTGCTCAGGTGCTCGACGCGCATCTCGCGACCGGGACCGAGGTCGGCGGCGCGATGCGCGCTGCGGAGCGGCTCGGGATCACGTTGGTCCCCCTGATGCTCGCGATGTCGTCGCCTGGCCCGACCATCGACGGCGCCTGCTATCGGTCGCTCGCGGACGAGTTGGTACGCACCACGGCTGCGTCGCTGCCACTGGACGGCATCCTGCTCGTCCTGCACGGCGCCGGCGTGGCCGAGGGGGTGCCGTCGATCGAGATCGACCTCGTCCGACAGCTCCGTGGCGTCGTCGGACCCATCCCCATCGTGGCGACGCTCGATCTCCACGCGAACCTCGGGAGCGACTGGGCGTCGTCCGTCGACGCCTCGTTCCCGTGCCGCCAGTATCCGCACACCGACCTCGACACCCGGGCCGACGAAGCGTTGAGCGCGCTTCATCGCCTCGTCGACACCGGTCTCCACGTCGTCACGGCGTGCGAGACCGTGCCCGTCATCTGCACCGCCGGGTGCACCGACGACGGTGTCATGGCCGAGTCGATCGGCTGGTGCCTCGACGCGATGGCCGCCGACGAGTCGGTGCTCGACGTCTCGATCCTGCACGGCTTCCCGTTCACCGACGTGTCGGATGCGGGGATGCACGTGCTCGCCAGCCGCGTCGACGGTGACCGCGCCGCGGCCGCTGCGACCGCACGAGCACTCGCCGAACGTCTCTGGGATCGGCGTGGCTCGCTGGTGGCGACGGCGCTCTCCGCCGAGGCCGCGGTCGCCGCAGCACTCGACACCTGGCGTACCGATGGCGGTCCCGTCGTGATCAACGAGACGAGCGACAACCCGGGCGGCGGGGCCCCCGGCGACGGCACGCACCTCCTCCGAGCGTTGATCGACGCCGGAGCAGTCGGCGCGCTGTTCGGTTGCATCTTCGACCCCGAGGTCGCGGCCGCTGCTCATGCGGCCGGGCCCGGCGAGCGGATCGACGTACGGCTCGGGGCGAGGTACGGCTCGCTCCACGGCAGGCCGATCGAGGCCGTCGCACGTGTCGCGGCCGTGACCGACGGCCGATGCGTCGCCGAGGGTCCGATCGCTGCCGGCTCCCGGATCGAACTCGGTCCTTCGGCGTTGATCACGATCGACGGGATCGACGTCGTGATCACGTCGAGAGCGGAACAGGTCTGGGATGCGTCGGTGTTCCGGACCCATGGGGTCGACCCCGAGCATCGTCCGGTCGTCGCCGTGAAGTCGTCGACGCACTTCCGCGCGGCGTTCGGTCCGATGGCGACCGCCGTGTTCACCGCCGACCCGCCGGGTCTGACGGCACTCGATGTGTCGTGCCTGCCTCGCCACCACCATCGCCGTCCGCTCTGGCCGCTCGACCCATCGGCAGGACTGGACGATCCGGAGCGGGCGGTCGTCGAATGATGGTGGCGATCGAGCTCCCGGCATCGGTGATCACGCTCGGCGTGCTGAACGGGGCTGCCTACGCGCTGCTCGCGATCGGCATGGTCCTGCTGTTCCGCAGCAGCCGCGTCATCAACTTCGCGCTGGCCGAGTGCGGCCTCTTCGGTGCCGCAGTGCTCGCCCTGGCGGTCGACCGTTGGCACTTCCCCTATCTGGCCGCGCTCCCGGTCGCGCTCGCGGCATCGGCGTTGGCGAGTGTCGGTGTCGAGGTGGCCGTCGTCCGGCGTCTCGCCGCGGCACCTCGCGCGGTCGGGATCGTCGCGAGTATCGGTGCCGCACAGGTGCTCGTGCTGATGTCCGCCGTGGTGACACCCAGCTCGGCCGGTGGCGTACGGTACCCGGTCCCTGACTTCCTGCCGGATGTCCGTGTCGGCGTGCTGCGCCTCGCCCCCGGCTACGTGGCCCTGCTGGTCGTCACCCCTTTGCTGGTCGGGGGTTTGGCGGCGCTGCTCAGGTTCACCGACCTGGGGATCGGCATCCGCGCTGCCGCGTCGAACCGACCCTCTGCTCGCCTGTCCGGCATCTCCGCTTCGCGGATGTCGGCGGTGTCGTGGGCGCTCGCCGGTGTCCTGGCCGGTGTGCTCGCCGTGTTCATCCTGCCGACCCGTGGCGTGTCGGTCGCCCAGCAGGTGGGCCCATCGCTGATGCTCCGTGCGATCACGGCCGCGGTGGTGGCTCGGATGAGCCACCTGGTGGTCGCCGGAGTGGCAGCGGTGGCCCTCGGTGTCGTCGAACAGGCGCTCTACTTCAACGTCGGTCAGCGCGGCGTCGCCGATGTGCTGCTGCTGGTGGTGCTGCTCCTGGCGTTGGCGCTGCAGCGTGACCCTGCCGGCCGGAGCCGCCCGTCGGGTGCGTGGGCGGCCGTCGCGTCGCCACGTCCGCGCGTGTCGGCGACGCCCGCGCTCCGTGGGGCCCGTCGCCTGGCGACGGCCGCGGCGCTCGTGGTCGTCGGTGTCGTGCTCGCCGGACTGAGCAACGCCGACGCGGCATCGATGGTCCGCCTGCTCTCGCTCGCGGTGGTGGCGACCGGCCTCGTGGTCACGACGGGCATGTCGGGGCATGTGTCGCTCGGGCAGTTCGCGATCGCTGCCATCGCCGGTGCGGTCTCGGCCCGGACCGTCGCTGCGACCGGGAACGTCGTGGTCGGGATGGTCGCGGGCATCGCGGTCGCCATCGCCGTCTCGGTCGTCCTCGGACTCCCGGCACTGCGTCTGCAGGGCCCGTTCCTGGCAGCGACCACGCTCGGGGCAGCGGTGGTCACGGCCGAATACGTGCTCCCCGAACTGCTCGGGGACGGTGTGCGCGCGGGATCGCCCGTGATCGGCGGTACCGCGCTCGACAGCGGTCGTCGCTATCTGCCGGTGGCGGTGATCGCCGTCGTGCTCGCGGTGGCCGTCGTCGCAGCCGTCGGACGCAGCGGTCTCGGCCGACAGTTACGTGCCACGCGTGACAACGTCGATGCGGCGCGAGCGATGGGCGTGCACACGTCGCGCGTCCTCTTGACGGGATTCGCGGTGTCCGGCGCGCTCGCCGGCCTCGGCGGAGTCGTCCTCGCGCATTCGCAGGCCGTCGTCGTCGCCGGGATCTTCCCCGATGTCGACAACACAGGCGTACTCGCCGCCGCTGTCATCGGAGGTCTCGCCTACGCGATCGGTCCGACCATCGGCGCGCTCTACGTGATCGGTGTGCCGTTGTTCGTGCCGCTCGACTCCGCCGGCCTCGCCGCGACGTCGCTCGGCTGGCTGCTGCTGCTCCTGTACGTCCCCGGTGGGCTCCCGGCGCTCGTTCGGCCCCTCACCGACGCACTCCGGCGCCGGTTCGCACATGGGGACGATCCGTCCGGTGAGACCGCGCCAGCGGGCGGCCCGCGGGCAACGGAGGCCGATGACGCCGCATCAGCGCCACACGACCCGGTCCGGCCGGGGGCTGCCCTGGTTACCACGTCGGTGGCGAAGCGATACGGGGGCGTGCGCGCCGTCGACGATGTCGCGATCCAGGTGCGACCGGGTGAGGTCGTCGCGCTCATCGGTGCGAACGGCGCCGGGAAGACGACACTGTTCGAGCTCATCGCAGGAGCGATCCGGGCGGACGGCGGTCGCATCGAGTACGACGGATCACGCATCGATCGTTGGTCCGCCACGCGGCGGGCCCGCGCAGGTTTGGTGCGGAGCTTTCAAGACGCAGCTCTGTTCCCGGCGTTGTCCGCTCGGGATTGCGTGCTCGTCGCCCTCGGACCGAGGCGACTCCGACGGCGAGATCGAGCCGACCTGGCCGACGTGCTCCTCCGAGCCAACGGGCTCGACGGGTACGCGGAGCGTTCGGTCCAGGAGCTGTCGACCGGGACACGCCGCATCCTCGACTTCGCGTGCTGCGCGGCCATGGAGCCGCGGCTGCTGCTGCTCGACGAGCCGGCGGCCGGCGTGGCGCAGCGCGAGGTCGAGGCGCTCGCGCCCGTGATCCGCTCGCTACGGCGCGAGGGCGCGTGCACGGTGCTGGTCGTCGAACACGACATGGCCCTCGTCCGACGACTGGCGGATCGCGTGATCGCGATGGAAGCCGGCCGCGTGATCGCCGAGGGCACACCCGACGAGGTGTTCGCGGACTCGGCGGTCGTGGCCTCGTACCTCGGCACCGACACCGTCGCCCTCGGTCGTTCGGGCCTCCTCGACGGAGCGAGCACATGAGTGCGATCGGCCGCTGGCTGACCGCCACGGTCGCCGTGTCGGCGATGCTCTTCTCGAGCGGCTGCATCCCGGAGGGGCTCGCGTTCCGCGAGGACCATCGGCTGACGATCGAGGCCCCGGGTGATCGGAGCGAGATCACCGTGCCGTTCGAGGTCGCGTGGACGCTCGACGCGCCCCGTGTGGAGGAGCGCCACTTCGCGGTGCTGGTGGACCGCTTCCCGCCGCGTCCCGGTACGTCGATCGAGTCCCTGCTCCCTGCAGAGTTGCGCGAGCCCGCGCGGTGCGACCAGGCATGTCGGACAGCGGCGCTCGCGAGCCGCGATGTCTTCGTCACCGACAGCAGTGACCTCGTGATCAGTCGACTCCCGGTTCGCCATGGCGTCTCCGATGAGCAGCAGCGAAGGCACGAGGTCTCGGTGATCGTCCTCGACGACCGACTTCGTCGCGTCGGTGAGTCGGTGGCGTGGATCGAGGTCGACGTGGCCGAGGTGACGTCGTGACGCAGACGTCGTCCCCCGAGGCCGCCGAACTCGCTGCGACGCGTCGCCGGCGAGCAGCAGCCCGGTTGCTCGGCGCCCCGGACGCCTCGGACGACGCCGTCGGTCGTGGGTCCGACGGTCTCCGGTCGGGTGCCGCCGGCCTCTATCCGGTGGTCGCGCTCGGCCTGCTGGTCGCCGTCGACCGGCTCCAGTCGTTCGCCGTGTTCGTCCTCGGACCCGAGATCGCACGGGGCGTCGGCATCGATCGTGACCGGCTCGCGGCGCTCGTCGCGTTGAAGACCTTGGCGATCACGCTCGCAGCGCTCCCTGCGGCGGCACTGGTCCAGCGACGCGCGCGACGCGCGCTGGTGAGTCTGGTGTCGGCCTTCGCCTGGAGTGTGGTCACGATGCTCACCGGGTTCGCCGTCGGCATGTGGATGCTCCTCGTCGTCCTCGTCCTCGACGGCATCTCGACCGGGTCGACCACCGCCGTGCACCACCCACTCCTGCTCGACAGCTACGAGCCCACGCGTCGTGTGCGCGCCGTGTCGACCTACGAGTCGTTCGCTGCAGCCGGCAACGTGCTGTCGCCCGTCGTTGTCGGGATCTGCGTCGTGTGGCTGGATCTCACCTGGCGAGGCGTGTTCGTCGTGCTCGGTGCCCTGTGCCTCGTCGGCGCGGTCGTCGCCGTCGGCCTCCGGGACCCCGGCTTCGGCCGCTTCGACGATGCGCTGGTGCGGACCGAGCTGCGCCACGAGCTCGGCGACGACCGAGCCGATGTCGTCGAGCCGATCCCACTGGGGTTCTTCGAGATCGCACGTCGCGTGATGCTGATCCCCACCGCCCGGCGGGTGCTGGCGGCATGGGCGGTGATCGGCCTCGCGATGATCCCGCTCACCACGTACATGTTCTTCTTCCTCGACTTCCGGTGGGATCTCGGGGCGGGCGAGCGGAGCGCGTTCTACACCTACGTCGCGGTCGTCCAGGTGATCGCACTCGCTTCGCTCGCCACGCCGGCGCAACGCCGACACGGCTCCGATCCGGCTGGGCTGCTGCGGTGGGCTGCCTGGCTGCTCGGGAGCTCGATGTGCTCGCTGATCGTCGGGGTGATGTCCCCGGTGTTCCCCGTCATGGTCGCGTTCACCGGCCTGGCGTTCGCGCTGCTCGCCTGTGTCGCCCCGCTCGCCTCGGTGGCCGGGATGGCGGTGGTGCCGCCTCGCATGCGTCCCCATCTCGCGGCGCTGTCCGGCATCGCGTATTCCGCGGTCGGCGGGCTCGGGGGCATCCTCCTGCTCGGTGGTCTCGACCGGCGGTTCGGGTCTGCTGGCGCGATCGCGGCGATCGCGGGCCCAGGGATCCTCTGTGCGGTGATCGTCGCTCGCGCCGGCCGATCGGTCGGCGACGACCTGGAGCGGCTCGTCGACGACACCGTCGACGAGGAGGAGCTCCGCCACGCCGTCCGTTCCGGACACGTTCCCCCGCTGCTCGACTGCCGCAACATCGACTTCTCGTACGGCTCGGTCCAGGTGCTGTTCGGCGCGGGCATCACGGTGCACGACGGCGAGATGGTGGCCCTGCTGGGCACGAACGGGGCCGGTAAGTCGACGCTGCTCTCCGTCGTGTCGGGGCTGCATCTGCCGGCACGAGGGACGGTGCGGCTCGACGGCAAGGACATCACCTACGTCGACGCCGAGCGACGCGTCGGACTCGGCGTGGTCCAGATCTCCGGCGGGAAGAGCACCTTCGAACAGCTGTCCGTCGTCGAACACCTCCGTGCCTACGCCTGGACCGTTCGGCAGGACCGGGCAGGCTTCGGTGCCGCGGTCGAGCGCGCCTTCGAAGCGTTCCCGGCGCTGCACGACGCGCGCAATCGACCTGCGGTCACCCTGTCGGGTGGGCAACAGCAGATGCTCGCACTCACCAAGGCCACGCTGTTGCGGCCTCGTCTGCTCTGCATCGACGAGCTCTCACTCGGACTCGCACCGACCGTCGTCGCGCAGCTGCTCGAGTTCGTGCGCGACCTGCATCGCCGCGGCACCGCTGTCGTGGTCGTCGAGCAGTCGCTCAACGTCGCGGCAGCGCTGGCCGACCGCGCCTACTTCATGGAGCGCGGATCCGTGCGATTCGAGGGATCCGCCCGCGAGCTGCTCGAACGGCCGGACCTCGCCCGATCGGTGTTCTTCGCGGACGCCACCACATCCCACACCACCCACCCGACCACCACCACCGACAGCGCCGACCCAGGAGACAGCTGACATGCACCACCGACCGTCCACCCCGACCCGCATCCGACGGCTCGCCGTCGGCGTCGCCCTGGTCGCCGCACTCGCTGCGTGCTCGACCACCGAGGACGACGCCGGGACCGTCGCGGACACGACCGCACCCTCGGCATCGACCGACCCTGCCACGACGACCGCCGACCCCGCGACGACGACGGCCGATCAACCGACCGAGACGACCGAGGCCGTGACCGCGACGACCGCGGCCGCGGTCGACGGGCCGGGCGTCAGTGACACCGAGATCGTCATCGGCGTCGAGACGAACGAGAAGTCACAGGCCGCGCAGGACGCGACCACCGGAGTCGCCGTTCGTGAGGTCGGCGCGCAGGTGTCGATCCTGGTCGACCAGATCAACGCCGCGGGTGGGATCAACGGTCGCACGATCACGTTGGTGAAGGCCGACTTCGACCCGGCAGCACCCACCGAGACCCAGGAGAACGCCGCGTGCAACACGTTCACGAAGGACAACGAGGTGTTCGCCGTGCTCGGATTGCGGACCGATGCATCGACCGCGTATCTCGACTGCCTCGGCCAGGCCGGCACGCTCTACATCGCCGGCTCGCCGACGCAGCCGGTCGACCAGGAGATCCTCGACGGAGCTCCGAACCTGTGGGCGCCGAACACGATGCTGCTCGATGAGTTCGCCGCTGCCTACGTCTCGATCCTCGACGCGCAGGGCTTCTTCACCGATGCGACGCTCGGCGTCGTCGTCAGCTCGGACAACCCCGTGTTCCAGCGCGTCTACGACGAGACGCTCGCGCCGGCGCTCGAGGCCATCGGCGTCACGCCGGCCCACGTCGCGTCGGTGCCCGACAGCTTCGAGAAGTCCATGGAAGTCCTGCCGACAGAAGTGCTCGCGATGCAGGAGGCCGGTGTCACCAAGGTGATCGCGCTCGAGCCCAACGGCATCGGCATCGGCGTCGCCGTCCTCGTGGCCGGTTCGCAGGGCCTCGTGCTGCAGCCGGCGATGAGCACCTTCGACACGCCCGAGCCGGTCCGGGCCACGCTGCCGGCCGGCGCGCTCGCAGGTACGGTCGGTCTCGCGTTCGGGTCCGCAGTTGAGGACAGCCAAGTACCGAACCTCGGCGCTGCGGCGACCGAATGCCTCGACACGATGACCGCGGCAGGGGAGGAGATCGTGGACGGCAATGCCCGAGGTGTCACGTTCGTGTCGTGCGCGAACGTCAGCTTCCTCGCCGATGTGCTCGCCGGGATCGACGGTTCGGTCGACGCGGCGACGTTCGCTGCGTCCGCTGCGGCGCTCGGCGCCGACTACGAGACCGCGTGGGGCACGCTCGACCTGTCCGATGGCGGTCGAACCGGCCAGCACTTCCTGCAGCCGTTCACGCTCGACAGCGCATGTGACTGCTTCGCATACGCCGACGAACTGATCGACGCCAGGGCGTGACGACGGGCCACGCGTCGGTTCCGGTGGCGTCCGGGGCAGGCCTCGCGGCCCAGCTCGGACGCCGCCGGCGCGGGCGGCCGGACAGTGTCGTGCTCCGGTTCGATCGTCCGTGGACGGCTGCCGAGCTCGGCGAGCTGTCGGACCGTCTCGCCGCACGCCTCGTCGCAGCCGGCGTCGGGCGCGGCGACCGGGTCGTGGTGATGCTGCCGAACGACGTGTGGTGGCCGGCATCGCTGGTGGCGCTGTCCCGCATCGGCGCGGTGGTCGTCCCGGCCAATCACGCGTACCGATCCACCGACCTCCATCACGTGATCGATGACTCGGGAGCGCGACTCGTCATCGCATCGCGCGACGGCGGCCGCGTCGCGTCCGAACTCGACCTCGGCCGAGCACTCCAGCTGGTGTCGTTCGACGCGCCCGTCGACCCGGGTGTGGCCGACTGGTCGGACGTCGCCTCCGACCCGCCGCCGCCCGATCTCGGCGAGCTCCCCGGCCCGGACGATCTGTGCAGCCTGCAGTACACCTCGGGTACCACCGGATTCCCGAAGGCGTGCATGTTGACGCATCGCTACTGGGAACAGGTCGGCGGCATCGCCGCGGACCACGCCTCGCTCGGCCCGGACGACGTGATCCTCGTGGCAGCGCCGTTCTCGTACATGGACCCGCAGTGGAACCTGATGGCGGCGTTGATGTCGGGTGCGACGCTCGTCGTCCTGCCTCGCTTCTCGCCGTCCACGTTCTGGCAGGCCGTGCGCGATCACGAGGTCACCTGGTGCTACATGGTCGGGACGATGCCGGTGTTCCTCGCCAACCTGCCGGCCGGCCCCGACGACACGCGGCACCGGCTGCGGTTCGTCACCTGTTCTGGCATCGTTCCCGCGCTGCACGGCGAGTTCGAACGACGGTGGGGAGTGCCGTGGCGCGAGGCCTTCGGCATGACCGAGACCGGAGTCGATCTCGCCTGCGGCTTCGACGACGACTGGACCGTCGGGACCGGCCATCTCGGCAGCGTCGTGCCGGGGAAGGAGATCCGACTCGTCGATGACACCGGTGTGGTCACCGGCCCCGGATCCGGAGAGTTGCAGGTGCGCGGGCAGCCGATGATGCTCGGCTACTGGAACCGCCCGGAATCGGAGCAGGTGATCGACAGCGAAGGCTGGCTCCACACCGGTGACCTCGCGACTCGCACCGACGACAGCGTGCTCCGGCTCACCGGGCGGTTGAAGGACATGATCCGTCGAGCGGGCGAGAACGTGGCGGCCGCCGAGGTCGAGGCGGTGCTCGTGCAGCACCCGTCGATCACCGCGGCCGCCGTGGTCGGCGTGCCAGATGAGGCACGAGGCGAAGAGGTGAAGGCCTTCGTGGTGAGGTCGAACGCCGACCTCACCGCCGACGAGGTCCACGTCTTCGCGGCTGAGCGGCTCGCAGCGTTCAAGGTGCCGCGCTACGTGCAGTTCGTCGAGGCGTTCCCGCTGACGAGTTCTGAACGTGTGGCCAAACACCTCCTCGTCCACGGTGACACCTGGGACGCCGCTCGCCGATTCGACTCGGCGCCGCCCAGTCCGTGACCTCGAGCGCTGACCGCGTATCGACATGAGATGTCGTGCCGCTGCGCACGAATCCCGGTCAGATGGTGTCGATGACGGTGCCGATCCCGAGCTTGCGGGCTGCGGGCCATCTGCGGTCGGTGGTGACGAGTCGATCGGCCGATGCGAGTGCAGCGGTCGCGATCACGAACGTGTCGGGGAGCCGCATCGATGTGTGCTTGGCTCGGATGCCGGCGGCCATCCGTGCGATGGCTGCGTCGAGGGGGACGATCTCGATCGGCAGGCGAGCGAAGAGGTCGTCGACTGTGTCGACGGCGCGTTGGCCTCGACGCGACGGCCCGACGAGGCACTCGGCGAACGCTGATGCCGCCATGGCGAGTCGATGACCGGCCCGGAGGGCTTCGGCGAGTGAGCGGGTGGACGACGCGTGGTGGGCGTCGGTGCCGTCGAGCAGTCCGATGACGACGCCGGCGTCGAGGTGGATCAGTCCCATTCGTCGCGCAGGGAGTCGAGGCCCGCGTCGGAGTAGGCGCCGCTGAGGGCGCCGGCGAACTCGGCGAGCACGTCGTGTTCGCGCTCGAGGACGACTCGCCCCGGTCCGTCGGCGCGGGCCACGAGGCGCTCGCCTGCTTCGAGGCCGGCAGCGCGCAGTTCCGCCACCGGGATCGTCACCTGGTTCTTGGAGCTGATGGTGGTCGCCCCCCGCCGTCGTTCCTTTACGTGTGCCATGAACGTAAAGGTAGACGGGTCGAATGATTCGTACAACGTGGTCGCGGGCCGACGGCGGTTCGATCTGGTGGGAGGTCGTAGCGATGCCTCCTCTGTCAGGTCGAGGGTGTTGACGGTGAGGTTCTGGGCTGGGAGGACCTTGTCCTCCCAGCGGCTCAGAATGGGGTTCGTTCGTCTTCGGGAACGTCGCTCAGAAGCCAGGAGTGGGCGAGGAAGCAGTGGGCACCTGCGCCTCGCGGAATCGGCCGGCTCACGGCTGGGTGGAGAGCCACTCCTCGATGCGGGCCATGCCGGTGGCGAGGTCGATCTGGGGGTCGTAGCCGAGCATTCGGCGTGCCTTCTCGATCGAGTACGTGCCGGTACGGGCGAAGTAGCGGATCGAGGTGGGGTTCACCTCGGTCTTCACTCGGAACAGCCGAGCCATCGCGGCCGAGGCTCGAGCGCCGGCGACGGCGATCGCGGTCGGCACCACCGTCGGACCGCGCTTGTCGAGCATGCGGTAGTAGTGGCCGAAGAACTCCTTGCAGGTCACGCCCACCCCGCCGCTGATCGTGAACACCTGGCCGACGGCGTCGGGGTGTGACGCAGCGAACAGCACACCGGCGACGAGGTCGTCGATGTAGACGGGGCTGAAGATCCCGTTGCCCATGGCGGGGAGCAGGAACTGCCCCTTGCGGATCTTCTCGATCGGGATCACCGTCCACGGGCGTGAGCCCGGGCCGTACACGTCGCCGGGGCGCACGATGGTGACGTCGACCTCGCCTGCGGCGTGGGCCTGCAGCACCACCTGCTCGCACGCGATCTTGGTGTCGACGTATGCGTTGCCGTCGGGACGCACCGGATACGCCTCGGTGACGCCGTCGGGAAACCCGAGGTCCGAGAAGGCCCGCACCGACGAGAAGTAGACGAAGCGCGTGGCGCCGGCACGGCATGCGGCGTCGAGCACGAGGCGCGTGCCGAGCGTGTTCGCCCGCCACTGTGCATCCATGCCCTCGGCGTTCGACACGATCGCTGCCGTGTGGATGACGAGGTCGCATCCGGCGGCGTGGTCCTGCCACGCCCCGGGCGTCGTGATGTCGCCGGCCACCACGTCGTTGCTCGCGTCGGCGTGCAGATCGACACCGCACACCTCGTCGCCGCGGGCCCGCAACTGCTCGACGAGCCGGCGGCCGATGAAGCCACTCGCGCCGGTGATGAACACCTTCATCGGACGCACGAGCCTGTTCGTCGATGTCGTCGCTCATCAAGGGTTCACCTCGCTTCGTGGCCTCGGGGCATCTACCCTGCAGTGCCGGTCCGCAAACGACGACCAGATGGTTCGCTGGGCCTCACATGCGGAGGTCGACTCCGCCGGACCTGACATCTGTGTTCGTGGGTGACCGCACGGCGGGCGATGCCGTGACAGGTGGTGTCGCACCCATGGGATCGGTCGCCGGTTGCCGGGCGGCGTCGGTACGGCGGGTGTCCCTCAGTTGTTGCCACGCATCCAGCGCGCTCGGACCACTGCTTCAAACTCGGCCGATGCTCATTGCTCCTGGATCGGCACTCCTCGTGGTCGAGGTGAGGGTGAACGCGCCGATCACCCGACCACCACCCCACGCGCGGGTCACTCCGGCGTACGCGCCGCAGATCGGTGAGCGCGGTGACTCCGCCACACGCGACACGAGCCAGCAGGCCGTACTCGACGTCGAAGCGGCCGAGCGGTCTTCCACCCGACCTGGACGAGCGCCTGCATCGGGATCACCCGACGACGGATTCGTTGTGGGACTCGACCCCGCCGAGCTGCCGGAAGATGCGGGCGTTCTGGATCGGTGAAGCGAAACGACCCGAGACGCGCGAGCGTCGATTCAGCGCTCTCGTCGAGGCCTGCGCCGCTGGCGAGCGGCTCTGACCACTGTCCTCGATCGGGGCCCGCGCGATGAGTTTCGGCCGGTCCACTGGTCGAAGCATTCGGGCCGAAGGAGGATCGAACGATGACCGCATGGACGACGAACGGATTGGCACGACTGGACGGTCTGGTCGGTCGGCATGTGGCACCCGACGGCGTGCCCGGGGCTGCGTGGCTCGTCGCCCGCGAGGGTGAGGTGCACGTCGGTGTGGCCGGCACGCTCGACGGTTCCTCGCCGGTGCGGCGCGACAGCATCTTCCGCATCGCGTCGATGACCAAGCCGATCACCGCCGCGGCGGTGCTCGCGCTCGCGGAGGACGGTGTACTGCGACTCGACGACCCGCTCGCGCTGTGGCTGCCGGAGCTCGCCGACCGCAGGGTCATGGTCGATCCGCGAGGATCGAGCGACGACACGGTCCCGGCGGTGCGCCAACCCACCGTGCACGACGCACTCACGTTCCGCCTCGGGTGGGGCATGGACTTCGCCGACTGGGAGGGGCAGACGCTGCCGAACGAGATGGCACGCGCGTTGGGCCTCGAGGTCGGGCCGCCGCAGCCGTCGAAGGCGCCGGCGCTCGACGAGTTCGCTGCGGTGCTGGGGCGGTTCCCGCTCGAGCACCAGCCCGGCGAGAAGTGGCTCTACAACATGGGTTCCGATGTGCTCGGAGCGGTCGTCGAACGCGCCACGGGTCAGCGCTTCGGTGACGTGCTCGCCGAGCGGATCTTCGGTCCCCTGGGCATGCGCGACACCGCGTTCCACGTACCGGCCGGGTCGATGGACCGCTTCGGACCGTCGTACCTCCCTGCGGACTGGGCGCCAGGGCCAGGGGCGGTGTTCGACCTGGCCGATGGCGGCTGGGCGGCGCGGCCAGCGTTCGAATCCGGCGCCGGCGGACTCGTCTCGACCCTCGACGACTACCTCGCCTTCGCGCAGGCGCTGCTCGACGGCGGCGGTCCGATCCTGTCGCGATCGTCCGTCGCCGCGATGACCGCCGATCAGCTCTACGCCACCGACGGATCGCTGCAGGGCGGACCCGACGCAAGTGGCGCGACCGGCTGGGGATTCGGCGTCGGCGTGGTACGGCGCAAGACGCACATCGCCGAGACGCCGGGCACCTATTCGTGGACCGGGGGAATGGGCACCTCGTGGGCCAACGACCCGACCGGAGGTCTGGTCGGCATCTTGCTGACCAACCAGCTGTTCAGCGGCCCGTGGTTGCCGCCGATCCACCAGGACTTCTGGACGAGCGTCTACACCGCCGTCGCGTAGTCGAGGCCGCGATGGTGGTCAGGCCGGCAGCCATTCGCTGATCGTGGCCGACGAACGCGATCAGCCGCCGCACCGGAGCCAGACCGGGATCGCCCGGCCGGCGCGGGCCGTCGTGACCCGAACCGCCGAGGACGTCCTCCATGGTCTCTGGTCGTTCTCGGGGTCCGTCGGGTCTGGGGATGGTCTTCAACCGGCGGTACCGGGCAGTCGGCGGTCTCGGGCCGGAGGTTCTGGGCGCCACGCGCACACACCGCCGCAGGCGTGATCTGGGTGCCGGCGCCCAGGACATCGACGCCAGATTCTGGGCGCCGAAGGCTGGTCAGCGGGCAGCACTGGCACCCTGAAGGTCTCCTGATCAACAACGCCGGCTCCTCGACGGGTGCGGGTGTGATCGATGGCGCCATGCGTGTGGTCACGCCTCGCTGAGGTCGGGCAGGCGTTGGTGCAGGCCGATGAGCGGGGCGAGCGGGTCGCCCGCCTGCGCGAGCCGCGAGCCGACGTCGCGGATCGTCCAGCGGTCGGGTCGCAGGTCGGGGTCGTCGAGCTCGTCCCAACGAATCGGAACCGACACGGGCGCGCCCGGGAGGGGTCGCACGCTGAACGGGGCGACGAGCGTCTTGTTGATGGCGTTCTGCGTGAAGTCGAGCCGCGCGAGGCCCCCTCGGTTCGTGGTGCGCCACTCCCAGCTCACGAGCTCCGGCACGGTGTTCCCGATGGCATGCGAGATCTGCTCGACCCAGCGGCGTGTGTCGTCGAAGTCGTATCGGGGATCGACCGGGACCCAGATCTGGACGCCGCGGCTGCCCGTCACCTTCGGGCACCCTTTCACTCCCATGTGTTCCAGGGCCGTTCGGTGCAACCGTGCGAGGACGAGCACGTCGTCGAACGAGGTGGTCTCGCCGGGATCGATGTCGATCATCGCCCACGTCGGGTGGTGCGGGGCAGCGGCCGTCGACGTCCAGGGGTGCAGCTCGATCGCTCCGAAGTTCGCCGCCCACACCAGTGCGGCCGGCGAATCGAGCACGGCGTACACCTGTGTCTCGTCCGCATCGGCGTCCTCGTAGCGCCAGCTCGTCACGAACTCGGGTGCGTGATCGGGACGTGCCTTGTGCCAGAAGCCCTTCGAGCTGATTCCGTCCGGGTAGCGGTGCAGGTTGACCGGACGGTCGTGCAGGTAGGGCAGCATCACCGGTGCCACGACCGCGTAGTGCCGCACGAGGTCGCGCTTCGTCACCGCGCCGTGCCCGTCCGACGCCGGGAACACGACCTTGTCGAGGTTGGTGACGCGCAGTTCGTGTGCTCCGAGGTGCCAACGCCCACCGGAACGGGGAAGCGCATCCAGCGCAGCCAACTCATCCGGCGTCGGCCCGGCCCAGCTCGCTCGGCTCGACCACGTGGCAGACGGCGCAGCCTTCACCTCGTCGTTGGTCCGTCCCGACTTCACCGAACGCGGATGATCCTCGGCATCCCACCCCTCGACCGCGTGGTCGTCGCGCTTGTGGATCAGCAACCACTGCTCGCGATCACCCTCTTGGCCGCGTCGGACCAGCGCGAACCTTCCACGCAACTTGGTGCCGTGCAGCACCATGTGCAGATCGCCGGCAGCGATCGCTTCACCCGGATCGTCACCCTCGGCCAGCTCCCACGTGCCCCAGTCCCACACGATGACATCGCCGCCGCCGTACTCGCCGGCAGGGATGACGCCTTCGAAGTCGAAGTAGTCCAACGGGTGCTCCTCGACGTGGATCGCCATCCGTCGCACACCGGGGTCCAGCGTCGGCCCCTTCGGCACCGCCCAGCTGTGCAGCACGCCGTCGGCCTCGAGCCGGAGGTCGTAGTGCAGTCGCGAGGCGCGGTGCCGCTGGACGACGAAACGTGCGCCGTGTGCCGGGGGAGGGCCGGTCGTGGCGCCCGAAGGTTCCGGCGTGACGCCGAAGTCGCGTTTGGCGCGATAACGGACGAGCGACTCCTCTGGCGTTCGTGTGGCTCGAGCGGTCGTCGCCGACCGAGAGGTCTTCCGGGTCGCAGCCATCGGCGCAGTTGTACCCAGCCACAGGCTTCTTCGCCCAGGGGGAGCGCGAATCATCCGCGACGCTCGAGCCGTGCCAGCGCTCGGATGCGAGCGCTCGGGCCCGGCCTGGTACCCCGTTGGGTCAGGTCTCGATCAGCACGGTCGACAGGCCCACGAGATCAGCACCGCAGGTGCCGATGATGTACGCGTCGATCCGGATGGTCCCGATGCGATACACGCGGACGTCTCCGAGCAGCCGCCGGATCACCTTCATCAGGCGCTGGAACCTCGTGACGTCCCTGGCCTGCCGCGGATCGTGCCACGGCCGGACGAATGCGACGTTGCGGAAGAAGTACGCGAGGTCGACCACCTCGATCCGCGTGTCGGGTGCGTGTCCGGTGAGGGCCGACATCCGTGCGTTCGTCAGCGGTCGCCGGGCTTGACGCTCCCACCTGAACGGCGTGAACGGCGCGTCGGACTCGCTCGGCATCGACAGATCACGGCTCGCCCGCGCGAGCGTCGCGCTCACGGCCCTGCAGGTGCCGAGGCTCGACGACGCCGAGATCGACCCTGCGGTGGCTGCCGGAGCCGTGACTGCCGAGGTGATGGTCGCGATCACGAGCAGGGCGACGAGGTGTGGTCGGCCGGAGCCGACGATCGGGATGGTTCGTGTGAGGTCCACACCCATGAGAGGCACATCGAGCGACCCTGATCGGAAAAGATCCTGTCGAGGGCGCCGCAGTTCGGGCTGCCCGCGGCCCTCGTCCTCCTCGTGCTGCGAGACCGCAGTACGGTGCCCATGATCACGAGGAGGCACCCATGTCCACACCGGTCTACAGCGACGATCTCGACCGTCGTCTGAGTGCCGTGAACGCCCGGCTCGCAGCGATCGAGGCACACCTGGTCGTGCTGTCTCGGGCGGTGGGAGTGCCGTACACGCCCCCGGCCACCGAGACGATCCCGCCGGAGGTGGTGGCGCTGGCGAGGGCCGGCAAGAAGCTCGATGCGATCAAGGCGTACCGCGCGGCCACGGGAGCCGGCATGGACGAGGCGCAACGAGTGGTCGACCAGCTGTAGGGGAGCGATCGGCGCGCTCGAGACGTCTCGTTCAGCCCTGCCGCCAAGCAGCGGCGGCGGTGAGGTTGGCCGCGATCACACACGCCAACACCACGCCGAAGGCCGTGTGGTGGCGGGCGATCAGGATCACGACGGCGATGCCGAACCACGCTGCCTGGAACGCGGTTCGTGCTGCGCCGTGCAGCGGGTGCCTCGCCCGAGGCGCGGCGACGAGGCCCCAGGCGACGCCCATCGCGCTCGGGAGGACGATCGCTGTGAGCAGTCCGAGCCACCGGGGTGTCGTCGACGTGTACGCCCACCACGCCACACACCCGAGTGTGAAGAGCTCGAGCGCGAAGGCGACCGCGGCGTTGACACCCGTGCCGACCGCTTGCAGCCGCCCGCTCATCGACCTGTCCTTCCTCCGTGTCCCCGACGATCGAGTGCGACGGGCCTCGAGCGATTCTGCCGGACGGTGGTCACCAACTTCTCGTCGGGTCCCATCGCCCTGCCCGTAGGTCGCGTCCTCGCCGCGAGCGCGCTGCATCGACGAACGACTTCCTGCTGACGCCACGGTCTGGATCGGAACGAGCTGACGCCCCGGCCGCCGACCGGTGGCACGAGTCGGTGAGAGCCCGGGGCGAACGGGCGCGACGAGGCACCCGATGTCAGCGTCGGCCGCGGCTCGAGCGCTCCCATCGGACGGCGAGGTACAGAGCGATGACGATGCCGATGATCGAGATCGTCCAACCTGCGGTGTTCATGAAGTGCGTCCGTTTCTGCTTGCGGCGTCGCGGCCGGGTCGAGCCGTGAGGATCCGGCGGTCGGTCAATCGGCGAAGACGTCGCGGGTGAGTTGCGCGAAGAAGGAGTGGTCGTTGCCCTTCGAGGTGTCGTTCGAGTTGTAGGTCGTGCGCGACGCGCCGTCCGGCAGGCGATCCTCGGAGTAGATCGCACCCACCGGGCACACGTCCGGCTGATAGCAGGCGGTGCACGAGGTGCACTCGTCGACGTTCACGTAGAGCAGTTGGTCCCCGAAGATCGCGATCGAGTCCGCGCTCGGGACGTGGGTGTTCTCGATTCCCTCACCGGCCTACACCTCGGAGAACAAGGCGTTCGTGGCCGGGTCGTACTCGTAGATGCACTGCACCGGGCAGACGTCGACGCACGCACGGTCCTTCGTCCCGATGCACGCCTCGGTGATGATCGCCACGCCACTCACCGGTTCACCACGGTGGTCGTCGCGCTGATCGCATCCCGGCTTCGCATCACGGAACGGTGCCCGCCCCGGGGACACGACAGACCGGGTGTCGCGAATGGGGTCGACCGGCGGACGTGGTGGGTACCCGATTCCTTCCGGCGCATCGGCGTTGGGTGAGAGGAGCAGCAGGACCGTGAACGTGGGACGCATCGTCGGCAGCACATCGGCGCAGTCGATCAACCGGAAGCTGGTACACGGCCTGATCGAGCTCGAGCGAGCACGGCACCATGGGGATCGCGAGCAGCTGGACTTCGAGGTCCTGTCGATCGGCGATCTGCCCTTGTACGACTACGACCTCGACCGCGAGTTCCCGGTACCGGCAGCGGCGTTCAAGGCCGCCATCGTGCGCTGCGACGCGCTGATCATCGCCACGCCCGAGTACAACCGATCGATCCCGGGTGCCCTCAAGAACGCGATCGACTGGGCGTCGCGGCCCTACGGGGACAATGCGTTCGCCGGCAAGCCGGTCGCGATCATCGGTGCCTCGACCGGTGCCATCGGCACCGCGATGGCGCAGCAGCACTTGCGCAACATCCTCGCCTACCTCGACGCACCGACGCTGGCGCAACCCGAGGCCTACATCCAGTTCGGCCCTGCTCGCTTCGCGGACGACGGCACCGTGATCGACGAGTCGACCCGACGCTTCCTCACCACCTGGCTCGACGCGTTCCGTGCGTGGGTCGCCCGATGCCGGCCGGCCGCGGGCAGCCGATCCGCCTGATCGGCCTGATCGGCCTGATCGTCAGGTCGCAGGATCGGGCGGACGACGGCTCGCGTCCCTCGGGTGGCCGTCGTCGCCGATCTCGATCAGCTCGCCGGACACCAGATCGATCACGGCACCGCGAAGATCGACGCGACCGGCCGCGATCGCAGCACCCAATGGCCCTCGATCGCGGCGCAGGCGGGCGACGTTGCGGGCGACGTTCGCTCGCAGCACCGTCGTCGCGTCGAGTGGCGCAGTCGCCGCGTGGTGGTCGCGTTGCGCGTGGCACCACTCGATGACCTCGTCGATCGGCGCCAGGATCGGGCTGTACGACACGTCGGTCGTCGCCGCCATCGCGGCGGCGACGGCACCGCACCCGGTGTGGCCGAGCACGACGACCAGGTCGACGGCCAGCGCCTCGACCGCGAAGGTGAGGCTGGCCACGACGTCGGCCGTCGCCGAGTTTCCCGCGACCCGGACCACGAACGCCTCGCCGGGATCGAGCCCGAACAGCGCCATCGGGCCGATCCGTGCGTCGGCGCAGGTGAGCAACGCCACGTGCGGGTGGTGCTCGGGCATCACACCGCCCGCCGCCGGATGTGCGACCACCTCGTGCGCGGCGACGAGGCGCTCCCACTTCGAAGGACCGTCGTCGACCATCGCCCCAGTTTCGCCGACCACGGGCGCCGCGCGTCGGATGGCGTCACCCGGTCCCGACGTCGACGTTGGTGTCGTCGGTCAGCGGCGCCAGAAGAGGTGATGGACGATCCCACTGGGGCTGGGGATCGTCTCGTGGTGGAACCGGTCGTGCAGTTCGTCGGGCGAATCCCACAGCTTGCGACCGCGCCCGAGCTCCACGGGCGCAACCGCGACGTGCATGGTGTCGACCAGGTCGGCGTCGAGGAACTCGCGGACCGTCGTCACGCCGCCGCCGAGCCGCACGTCCTTGCCGGCTGCGGCATCCTTCGCCTGCTCGAGCGCTTCTGCCGGCGTGGCATCGATGAAGTGGAACGTGGTGTCCGAGAGCGTGAACGTCGGCCGGAGGTGGTGGGTCAGCACGAAGACCGGTGTGCGGAACGGAGGGTCGTCACCCCACCAACCCCGCCATTCGAGGTCGTCCCACGGGCCGTGTTGCGGCCCGAACTTGCCTCGCCCCATGATCTCCGCACCGATGTTGTTGGTGAAGTCACGGGTGAAGTAGTCGTCGAGTCCGCGGGTGCCGCCCGGTTCGGTGCGGTTGGGCCAGTGGGCGGTCGCGCCCGCCCACGATGCGAGCTGTGCGGGATCGGCGTGACCGAAGGGACGTTCGAAGCTCTGTCCCTCGCCTGTGCCGAAGCCGTCGGTGGAGAGCATGAAGTTCTGCACCCTCAGGAGCTGCTCGACGGGGCGACTCATGAGGGGTCCACCGGTGCGGCGAGCCCGTGGCCGGCGTAGTGCGCCTGTGTCGCGGCGAACGTCGACCAGTCCCAGGGCGCAGGTCGCCCGGCGAGGCAGGGCTCGAGCCGGTCGAGCGACGTCTGCAGCCCGACCAGGTAGCAGTTGTCGATCGACTCCTGGACCTCGGGGACATGGTGGCTGAGGCGGAGGATGCACCCCGTGTCGAAGGCCTCCAGCTCCCATCGCATCGTCGATCCGGGTGCCGGGTGTGTGTGCTCGAACAACGCTGGTGGTTCGACGCGCAGGATCGTGCAGGTCATCGTGAAGGGCTCACCGTCGGACACCCCGGCGAACACCATCTCGCCGCCTTCGCGGAGGTCGACGGTGATGTCGGCGTCGAAGGGGAGCCACCAGTCGGCGAGGCGCTCGGGGGAGGTGATCGCGTCCCAGACGTCGCGGACGTCGTAGGGGAGGTGCCGCTCGAAGCGGATGACACCGCCCTCGGCGGTTCGTTCGAGGACGCCGTCGTATCTGGTGGTGAGGTCGTCGTTCATCGGGGTCGCTCCTTCGGCAGGATCGGTCGGGTGGTTCGTTCGAGGTGACGTTCGAGCGAGTCGAGTCGGCGTGAGAGCTCGGCGCGGAAGGGCTCGAGCCACTCGTCGAGCTCGCGCAGCGGTTCGACGCGCAGGCGATAGAGGCGTCGCTGACCGTCGGCACGGACCTCGACGAGCCCGGCGTCGCGAAGCACCTTGAGGTGCCGCGAGATCCCGGGTTGGTGCATCCCGACGGCATCGACGAGATCGGACACCGAGCACTCACCGCGGCGGAGCACGTCGAGGATCCGCCGACGCGTGGGCTCGGCGATGACGTCGAGCACGGCGAGCGAATCCTGCGGCACGGGCAAAGCATACGTTGAACCGTATATATGCGCAAACATATGTGAGGAGGAAGGGGATCGGGATGGCGTCGGTGTCGAAGTCGCTGGTCGACGCGACCAAGCGGATGCTGATGGACACACCGCTGCCCGTGGTGCTCGAGACGAACCGGACCCTCACTCGAGCCGACCTGCGTCCCGACCTCGCGACCGTTGCGGCACTCGGTCTGCCGACGACCATCGTGCAGGGTTCCGCCGACGCCTCGGCGCCCATCGAGGCGACCGGGCGGGTGACCGCCTCGATGCTGCCGGACGCTCGCCTGGTCGAGATCGACGGAGGCGGACACGGCCTGTACATCGGTCATGGCCGCGAGTACACGGACCTGCTCGTCGGCGCTGCCACCGCTCGGTGAACGCTGGTCGCGACCTCAGGCGGTGACGTCGAGGGCGTACGCGATGCCTTCGATACCGTCCCAGTCCTCGTCGAACTCGGGCGTGCGTACGAAGCCCATGCGCGCGTACAGGCGCTGGGCTGCGCTCATCATCCGCAGGGTGTGGATGCGGATGCGGGGCTTGCCGAGCCGGCGGGTCTCGTCGATGCACCACTGCACCATCGCCTGTCCGACACCGCTGCCCTGCGCGGTGGGGTCGACCCCGAAGTAGCGGAAGCTGGTGGCGTCGGGGTCGTCGAACTCGTGATGGTGCGTGTCGGGGCCGGGCACGAAGGTGAGACAGCCGACGATCGTGCTGCCGAGCACTGCCACCACCACGTCGACGCCGTCGCCGCGACCCCGTAGGTCGGCCAGCGAGTCGAGGTACTCCTGGTCCTCGGGGAGAGCGGTGAGCGCCTCGTACGCGGCCTGCACCAGGCGGCCGGCGCGCTCGTGATCGTCGTCGTCGGTGATCCGTCGGACCTCGACGGTGGGGGAGGGATCGCTGGTGGACATGGTGTGATCACGCTAGGGGCCATCACCTCGCACACGCTGACCGCCGTCGCCTCCAGGTCGCTCAGGCGGACGCGCGACCGCGGAACGCTCAGCAGAACGTCGGCGGGCTCTCTGAGCGTGGGCTCAGGGGAGCCAGCGGGTGCCGCGCACCTCGTCGAGGATGGCGAGGGCGGCATCGACCCGGTTGAACGGCGGCATGATGTACGCCCCGGCCACCCGATCCTGCACTGCGGCCAGCGCCTCACGCGCGATGGCGATGCCCTCGTCGCGGGCCTCGGGTCCGTTGCCCGCTGCCGACATGCGGTCGCGGAAGTGCTGCGGGATCTGCATACCGGGCACCTCGTGGTGCAGGAACTCGGCGTTGCGAGCCGACGCCAGCGGCAGCAGACCGACCATGACGGGCAGGCCGATGTCGGCGGCGTCGTCGAGGAACGAGTCGAGCGTCGCCGGGTCGTACACGGGTTGTGTCATCACCAGTTCGGCGCCGGCGGCCTTCTTGCGGGCGAGTCGTTCGAGCTCGCGGTCGCGGTCGACGGCCGCTGGTTCGGCGCCGGTGGCGAGCACGAACGACGTGCCGCCCGCGAGGGTGGCGCCCGTGGGGTCGACGCCGGCGTTGAGCCCGGCAGCGATCTCGAGCAGACCGATCGAATCGACGTCGTACACCGGGGTCGCGAACGCGTAGTCGCCCATCTTCGGCGGGTCGCCGGTGATGATCACCAGGTCGCGCACGCCGAGCGCGTGGGCGCCGAGCAGGTGCGCGATCAGGCCGAGGTAGTTGCGGTCGCGGCAACACACGTGCACGATCGGCTCGACGCCGGTGTGAGCGATCGCCTGCGCGCAGAACGCGACGTTCGACATGCGCGACTGGGCGCGCGGGCCGTCGGCGACGTTGACGATCTCGACCCCGCCGGCCATCGCTCGACGCACGCGGTCGAGCGCCGCGGTGGTGTCGGTGCCGGACGGGGCGCTCAGCTCCATCGAGACCGCGAATCGACCCTCGGCGATGGCGGCACCGAGCTTGCTGCGCTCGGCCAACGGCACCAGCGCGGGCGGTGGCCCGCTGCGCACCACGTCGGCCGGCAGGTTCGCGTCGGCTCGTTCGCCGCGCATCATCCGCACCGCGCCCTGCATCGCTCGCACGTGCTCGGGGGTGGTGCCGCAGCACCCGCCGATCAGGCGCACACCCGACTTCAGCATGCGGCGTGCGAACACGCCGAAGTGCTCGGGGTTCGCGACGTACAGCGTCCGGCCGTCGACGTGGGCGGGATGCCCGGCATTCGGCTGGATCGAGACCGGGACGCCTGCGGTGACCATCTGCGCGCCGACGGGGTACAGCTCGGGCGGGCCGTGACCGCAGTTGGCACCGACGACGTCGGCGCCGGCGGCCACCAGGCGACGGGCCACCTCGTCGGGCGTGAGACCGCCCTCGGCGGTGCCGTCGGCGTCGAAGACCATCTGTGCCACGCGCGGCACGTCCGGTGCCACCGAGCGGGCGGCGTCGAGCGCGGTCTCGAGCTCGACGATCGACGTGAAGGTCTCGAACACCAGCAGGTCGACGCCTGCGTCGGTGAGTGCCGTGATCTGCTCGGCGAACGCGGCCCGTGCCTGGTCGCGCTCGGCGGCGGTGGCCACGGTGAACCGGACGCCCGTCGGGCCGACGGCCCCGGCCACGAACGCACCGTCGGCGCACTCACGTGCGAGTTGCACACCGGCCCGGTTGATCTCGACCGTGCGGTCGGCCTGCCCGTGCCGTTCGAGTGCGATGCGGTTGGCGCCGAAGGTGTTGGTCTCGAGGATGTCGGCGCCGGCGTCGCGGTAGGCCCGGTGGATCTCTCGCAGCAGGGCCGGGCGCGACAGGTTGAGCTCGTCGTAACAGGCGGTGTGCAGCACGCCGTGGTCGTAGAGCCACGAGCCGATCGCGCCGTCGAACAACAGAGGGCGTTCGGCCAGGGTGTCGAGGAACTGCGCCACACGACGAGGATACGAGCCGTCCGCCGCGCTGAGGCGGCTCCGCGCCGGGGGATCAGACGGCCGGGCGCGGGTGGGTGATGGCGGGCCAGGTGGCGAGACGGGCCCGGTTCGCGCGGGCCGCGGCGGCGAGGGTGCGCAGCGACCGCAGTTCGTCCAGCGTGCCGGTGGCGCGCGGCGCAAGGCTGCCGGTGCGACGCTCGACGTGGAGCACGCCGTCGACGACCTGTCCGTGTCGCCGGAGCTGCCGCAGCTGACGCATGGCCGGGTCCTCGGCGTGCACGAGCAACACCGCCCGACCGTCCGGCGCACCGGCTGCGTCGAGGCGGTCGGCGTCGAGATCGTGCGGGCGGGCGATGCTCGTCGTGCCGAGCCGGCCGGCCGCATCGACGACGGTGATCGTGGTGTCGTCGTCGATGTGCTGCTCGACGACCACCTCGGGTTCGATCCACATCGCGACCCGGCCCACGTACCACGGCAGCAGGCGCCGGTGGCCGGGGATCGACAGCAACGACCGGGCGGGCGGGTACTTGGCGAGCTCGCGGCGTCGCACGTACCGGTCGAAGAACGCTGGTGTGGTGTCGACCTCGACGCTCGCGGTTCCCGAGACGGCGATGCCGCCGGCGGTGAGCGTCACCCGAGGATCGCGGCGGAGCGCCTCGGCCTTGTCGACCAACGCCAGCGTCGACGTCACCAGGAGACGACCGTCGACGACGTAGGGCGTGACGGCGAGGGCGTTGGGTCTCGACGACCCGGTGAGATGGCCGAGCACGCCGATTGCAGCGCGGTCCACACGCTCGAGCTGTTCGAGGGAGAGCACGCCATCACCATAGAAGCGAACCGGTTGTTGCGCAACACCTGATACGTAACGACCGTTCGGTGGTCGCGATAGAATGTCGGTGTGCCACGACAGGTCGATCACGAGCAACGCCGGCGCGAGATCGCCGAGGCCACCTGGCGCGCGATCGACGAACTCGGCGTCGAGGGCACCTCGATGCGAGCGATCGCCGAACGTGCCGGGTGCACCACCGGTCGACTCACGCACTACTTCGCACGGCGCGAGGACATGCTCGTGGCGGCGCTGCGCATGGCGCACGCACGCGCCGGCGAGCGGATGCTCCGCGCCGTCCGTGGCGCGACCGGTCGAGACGCCCTGCGAGCCGTGCTGCTCGAGGCGCTCCCGCTCGACGACGAGCGGCGGACCGAGTGGAAGGTGTGGCTGACGTTCTGGGCGCAGGCGATCGGGACGGAGGCGCTGCAGCTCGAGAACGAACGTCGATACGCCGAGTGGCGGTCGCTCGTGGTCGAGCACGTGCGGACCGCGGCGCCCGGGTGGTCGCGTGACGAGGCGGTCCGCGTCGCCGATGCCCTGATCGCGACCGTCGACGGGCTCGGGGTGGAGGCCACCGTCGTGCCTGGTGCGGCCACACTGCGCCGTGCCCGTCGGGTGATCGACGCACAGCTCGCGCTCGCCTTCCCCGGTTGACGTCCGTGATCGGGCGAACGTGTCAGCATGCGCACTCGCATGGGTAGTCCTGTCGACGTGAACCCGATCAACGCCTTCGCGAGCCTGGCGGTGGAGAACCTGTCGAATTCGGTCCAGTGGTACGAGCAGCTGTTCGGCGTGTCCCGCCGCCCGATGCCCGTCTTGGCCGAATGGTCGTTCCGCGGCGGTGGCGGACTGCAGGTGTACGAACTCCCCGAGCGGGCCGGTCGCGGTTCGTGCACCATCGTCGTCGACGACATCGACTCGGTGGCGGACACGCTCCGATCGCTCGGCGTCGAGCTCTCGCAGGCCTCGACTCGCGGCGAACTGGCCGACACCGTGATGGTTCGCGATCTCGACGGGAACTCGATCGCCTTTGCCGTCCCGCACGACGCCGAGCTGCTGCGCTGACTGCGTCCGGTCCGGTCCGGTCCGGTCGGGGGCGGGATGCGTGCGTTCCGAGGGTCGCGCACCGTCGGGTCGGCCCACGAGCCAGGCAGCGGTTCGCTGCGATCGCAGGAGTCGCGCTAGCTGACGAGGCCGGCGCGGAACGCGAGCACGATGGCCGCGGCGCGGTCGCGGGCACCGAGCTTGGTGAAGATCGCACCGACGTGGCTCTTCACAGTGCGTTCGCTCACGATCAGCTGCTCGGCGATCTCGGGGTTGGTCGCCCCCGCCGCCATGAGCCGCAGCACCTCGAGCTCGCGGTCGCTCAATCGGGCCAACTCGCGAGCGCCTGCGTCGGCAGGTGAGGTGTCGCGCAGCCGCATCAGCAACCGCGGGGTCACCCGAGGGTCGAGCCACGAGCCGCCCGCCGCCGTGAGGCGGATCGCCTTCACCAGGTCGTCGGCCGGCGAGTCCTTGAGCACGAAGCCACCCGCACCGGCGTGCACCGCGCCCCACAGCACGTCGTCGTCGTCGAAGGTGGTGAGGATCAGCACGTTGACCGGGTCGTCGAGCGCCTGCAGCTCCCGAGTGGCCATCAACCCATCGGTACCGGGCATGCGCACGTCCATCAGCACCAGGTCGGGCCGGTGTGCACGAGCCGCGGCGACGGCCTGCGCACCGTCGGACGCCTCGGCGACGATCTCGAGATCGGTCTCGGAGTCGAGCACCAGCCGCAGCCCGGCCCGGATGAGCGGCTGGTCGTCGGCCAGCACGAGCCGGATCATCGGGTGACCGCCAGCGGCACACGGAGCTTGACCACCCACGACGACTCTCGTGGCCCGACCGACAACGAGCCGTGGCACGCGGCAGCCCGCTCGCGCATGCCGAGCAGTCCCGACCCCTGGCGTGCCTCGTTGCGTTGGCCGCGGCCGGCCTCGCCGCCCGTGATCGGGTTGGCCACGACGACGTCGAGGGCCTGGCAACGCTGCACCTTCATCGCCACCTGCACCGGTACGCCCGGTGCGTGGTGACGTGCGTTGGCGAGCGACTCCTGCACCACCCGGTACGCGCACAGCCCGACGGCGGGCTCGACGTCGGCGAGGTCGCCGTCGATGGTGAGCGACACGTCGAGTCCGGCGTCGCGAGCCGCGTCGACCAGCGCCGGGACGTCGCCCGCGGCGGGCATCGGCGCCGACGCCCCGAGCGAGGTGCCGTCGGCGCTGCGGAGCAGGCCGACCACCTGGCGCAGGTGGTCGAGGCTCTCTCGCCCGATGTCCTCGGCCACGGCCAGCGTGGCATCGGCCTTCGCCGGATCGGAGGCCAGCTGGCGACGGGCGCCCGCCAGGTGCAGCTGCACGACGGTGAGCGAGTGGCCCACCACGTCGTGGATCTCGCGGGCGATGCGAGCTCGCTCGACATCGGCGGCACGATGACCGAGCTCTTCTCGTGCCATCGTCAGCTCGGAGACCAGCCGGCGTTGGCTGCGCATCAGTTCGCTGCACGCACCGGCCAGGACGGCGCCCAAGGTGAAGTAGAGCGCACCCTTGTCGAGCCCGTGCTCACTCGCCACCGCGCTGATCGCCGACACCACCACGGCCGCGATGGCGACCACCAAGGTGGTGGCTCGCTCGAGCGAGACCGTGCCGAGCCAGAGCAGCAGGAACAGCAGCAGGAACACGGTGCCCTGCGTGCCGTGGAACGCGAACGCCGTCGTACCGACGACTTGCCCGACGACGAACCAGCGCGGCGCCAGCCGCACTCCGACGCCGAGCAGCACCCACGGCGCGATCAGCGCGGCGAGCAGCACGAGCCACCAGCCGGTGATCGACTCGGACACCAGCACCACGACGACGCTGAGCACCGCCAGCAAGGAGATCGAGGCGGTGCCCACCTCGAGCCACGACCTGATCCTGCGCACGGCGCCAGGGTACGGCGTCGTATGACATCGGACATCGGACCGTGGTACGACCGCGAGCCCGTCCCGTGGGCCGATCCGACCAGGACGCCGGGCCCACCGGACGGAGGACGACGACCCGCCCCCGGGTCGATGCCGAGGCACCGGCTCGGAGCGCACGCTGCTCGCCATGTTCACACGACTCGGCCTGTTCACCGTCCGCAGAGCCCGCCTCATCCTGGGCGCGACCGTCCTGTTCCTCGTCGTCTCACTGGTGTTCGGCACCGGGGTGTTCGGCTCGTTGCGCTCGGGCGGGTTCGACGACCCGGGCTCGGAGTCGAGCCGTACCCGGGCATTGCTCGAGCGCGAGTTCGGCGAGGCCGACCCGAATGTCGTGATGGTGGTGACCGCCGACACCGGCACCGTCGACGATGCCGACGTGGCGGCTGCCGGACGGGCGCTCGAAGCCGATCTGGCGGCGCGGCCGGGCGTCACCCACGTGGCCGGCTACTGGGCGCTCGGATCACCGGACCTGATGCGCTCGACCGACGGCACCAGAGCCATCGTCGCGGCCCGCATCGCCGGCACCGACGAACAGGTCGAGGAGGTGTTCACGGACGTGCGCGACGCGCTCGAGGGCGACCGGGGTGCCGTCACCGTCGGGTTCGCGGGCGAGGCCGCCATCAACGACGACATGGGCCGCATCATCGAGAGCGACCTCGGCCGGGCCGAGGCGATGGCGGTGCCGCTCACGATCGTGCTGCTGGTGCTCGTGTTCGGCGGCATCGTGGCGGCGAGCCTGCCGCTCTACGTCGCGCTGATCGCGGTGCCGGGCACGCTGCTGTCGCTGTTCGTGATCAGCCGCCTCACCGACGTGTCGATCTACTCGATCAACCTCACCACGGCGCTCGGCCTCGGACTCGCGATCGACTACTCGCTGTTCATCGTCAACCGCTTCCGTGAAGAACTGCACGCGGGTGCCGACGTGGACGCTGCCGTCGTGCGCACGGTCGAGACCGCCGGTCGCACCGTCGCCTTCTCGGCGCTCACCGTCGCCGCCTCGCTGGTCGCCCTGCTGGTGTTCCCGCTCTACTTCCTGCGCAGCTTCGCCTACGCCGGCACCTCGGTGGTGCTCGTCGCCGCTGCCGCCTCGGTCGTCTCGCTGCCTGCGCTGCTGAAGCTGGTCGGCCGGCGCGTCGACTCGCTGCGGATCTTCCGCCGCTCGAAGGTGAAGGACGAGCAGGAGGGCTTCTGGCACCGGCTCGCCGTCGTGGTGATGCGGCGGCCGATCGTGATCGCGGCGTCGGTCGTGGCCGTGCTCGTGGTGCTCGGGGTGCCCTTCGCCCGGGCCAGCTTCGGTCTGCCCGGCTACGAGGCGCTGCCGACCGATGCACCGTCACGTCAGGTGTCCGAACAGCTCGTGCAGGACTTCGACGGCAACACCGCCGGTGTGTTCTCGGTGGCGATCACCGGGGCCTCCGCTGCGTCGTCGGCAGGCGAGGTCGACTCGTTCGCCGCCCGGGTGTCGACGGTGCCCGGTGTGGCGAGCGTGACCGGCATGTTCGGCACCTACGCCGGCGGCGACCTGGTCGTCGCCCCCGACGACACCTCGGCCCGCTACGTGCGCGACAACGGCACCTGGCTGACCGTCGTGCCCAGCATCAACCCGCAGTCGTCGGCCGCCGAGGAGATGGTGCACGCGATCCGGGCGATCGAGACCCCGCTCACCGTCGGCGTCGAGGGCCAGTCGGCGCAGCTCGTCGACACCAAGGCTGCCATCGCCGACCGTCTGCCATGGGCGCTCGCGATCATCGCCGGCATCACCTTCGTGCTGCTGTTCCTCGTGTTCGGTTCGATCCTCGTGCCGGTGAAGGCGATCCTGCTGAACCTGCTCTCGCTCTCGGCCACCTTCGGTGCGATGGTGTGGATCTTCCAGGACGGCAACCTGTCGGGGGTGCTCGACTTCACCGCCACCGGTCAGCTCAACATCTCGATGCCGATCCTGATGTTCTGCATCGCCTTCGGCCTGTCGATGGACTACGAGGTGTTCCTGCTCAGCCGGATCAAGGAGGAGTACGACCTCACGCACGACAACCGGCACGCGGTGGCACTCGGCCTGGAGCGCACCGGACGGATCGTCACCGCTGCCGCAGCGCTGCTCGCCGTCACGTTCCTCGCCTTCGGCACGTCGTCGGTGAGCTTCATGAAGATGTTCGGCATCGGCCTCACGCTCGCGGTCGTGATGGACGCGACGATCATCCGTGGCCTGCTGGTTCCGGCGTTCATGCGTCTCGCCGGGGACGCCAACTGGTGGGCACCGCAGTGGATGAAGCGCATCCACGACCGGTTCGGCATCAGCGAGGGCGAGGCGGCGCCGGCGGTCGTGCCCGAGCGCGAGCTGGTCGGCGCCGGCCGCTGACCCGCCGCTTCGCCATGCTCGGCCGCCCCGTCGCTCACACGGCGACGGGGCGGCAGCCGTGGTCGATGCGGCCCTCCATCGTCCGCGTCGGCGCCGCTAGGGTCGACGAGGCGACCCATCCACACGCGAGGACCTGATGATCACCGACGTCGAGCACTTCTTCGAGAGCGGCTGCGGCCGCTGTGAGCGCTTCGCCACGCCCGACTGCTCCACCAGGTTCTGGCTCGACGGGCTGCTCGACCTGCGCCGCATCTGCCGTGAGGCCGGCATGACCGAGCACGCCAAGTGGGGTCACCCCTGCTACATGCACGCCGGTCGCAACATCGTCCTGATGGGTGCGTTCCGCGACGACTTCCGCCTCACCTTCTTCCACGCGGCGTTGATGCGCGACCCGCACGGCGTGCTCGTCGGGCAGGGGCCCAACAGCCGGCATCCCGACTGCTTCCGGTTCGACGACTCGGCACAGGTGCTCGCCGCAGAACCCATCATCCGCGAATACCTCGCCGAGGCGATGGGCTACGCCGAGCAGGGCATCAAGCCGCCGAAGGAGGAGTACGAGCTCGAGCTGCCCGACGAGCTGGTCGACGCGCTCGAGAGCGATCCCGAACTGTCGCAGGCGTTCGCGCTGCTGACGCCGGGCCGACAGCGCAGCTACGTGTTCGCGCTCAACTCGGCGAAGACCTCGGCCACCAAGATCGCCCGCATCGCGAAGTACCGCGACAAGATCCTCGCCGGCAAGGGCGCGCTCGACCGGTAGTCGTGCTCGCGGTGCAGGACGTCTCGAGCCGGGTTCCGAGGCGCGTCGGATGACGCGGGAGCCGACCGGTTCGCACGAGGGGATCGCGCTCGCCTCGTCGCGAGGACGCATCGTGCTGGCGGCCACGGCGGCGGCGAGCGCCATGGGGCAACTCGACGGGACGATCGTCAACGTCGCGCTCCCGCACGTCGGCGACGACTTCGGCGTCGACGTGTCGGCGCTGCAGTGGGTGCTCACCGCCTACCTGCTCACGCTGGCCTCGTGCATCCTGCTCGGCGGCGCGCTGGGTGACCGTCACGGCCGTCGTCGCGTGTTCGCGATCGGCACGGCGTGGTTCGCCGCCGCATCGCTCGTGTGCGCGTTCGCGCCCGGCGTCGAGGTGCTCGTGGCCGGCCGGGCGCTGCAGGGTGTGGGTGCCGCGCTGCTCACGCCCGGCAGCCTCGCGATCCTGCAGGCGTCGTTCAGCGTCGACGACCGGGCCCGTGCGGTGGGTGCGTGGTCGGCACTCGGTGGTGTCGCGGGCGCCGTCGGGCCGTTCGTCGGCGGCTGGCTCGTCGGCGGTCCCGGGTGGCGATGGGCGTTCCTCCTCAACCTGCCGGTGGCAGCGGCGGTGGCGTGGTGTGCGCGTTCGATCCCCGAGTCGCGCGACCCCGATCCGCGTCCGCTCGATCTGGTCGGAGCTGCGATCGCCGTCGTCACGCTCGCTGCGCTCACGCTCGTGCTCACCGAGGCACGGCCGCGTGGATGGGACGATCCGCTGGTGACCCTCGCCACGCTGGTCGGCGCGGTGGGTGCCGTCTGGTTCGTCGTCCACGTCCGTCGGTCGACGTCGCCACTGGTGCCCCCGACGTTGTTCGCGAACCGCGATTTCACGGTGACCAACCTCGCGACCTTCGCGCTGTACGCGGCCATCGGTGTCACGTTCTTCCTCGTCGCCTACCAGCTGCAGGTGGCGGCGGGCTGGTCGGCGTTGCGATCGGGGACGGCGTTGCTGCCGGCGACGGTGCTGATGCTGCTGTTCGCGTCGCGCTCGGGTGCTGTGGCGCAGCGGCTCGGGCCGCGCCCGCAGCTGGTGGCCGGTCCGCTCGTGCTGGCGGCCGGCCTGCTGGTGCTCGGCCGGACGGGGTCGCATCCGTCGTGGATGCGTGACGTGCTGCCGGGCGCCACGCTCGTCGGGGTGGGCTTGGTGCTGTTCGTGGCGCCGCTCACCTCGACCGTGATGGCGTCGGTCGACCCCGACCACATGAGCGTGGGATCCGGCGTCAACAACGCCGTCGCCCGCACGGCCAGCCTCACGTCACTCGCGCTCGTGCCGGTGATGGCCGGGCTCACCACGGCGGTCGGGCCGGCAGCGGTCACCGAGGCGACCCGGCGGGCGCTGGTGATCGCCGCCGTGTGCGCCGCGACGGCAGCACCGATCGCGCTGATCGGCCTGGCCGGAACACGGCGTGGTGGTCAGACGCAGAACTCGTTGCCCTCGGGATCGGTGAACACGACCCACGAGTGAGGGCCCTGCCGACCGGCGCCGATCTGCGTGGCACCGCGGGCGAGCACCGAGGCACGCAACGCCTCCGCATCGCCGTCGATCGGCCGGACGTCGAGATGTACCCGGTTCTTCACCGACTTGTCCTCGGGCACCAGTTGGAACAGCACACGCGGCCGTCCGCTCGCCGGACCTCCGGGCGCGTTGATCGCGCAGCCCTCGCGCCACACGAGGTGCCCCCGGTGCACGATCGTGTCCGCATCGGTGGCGAACCCCTGGTCGATCATCGACCGGATGAACGCCTCGTCCTGTGGTTCGACCTCCCACTGCAGGGTCTCGGCCCACCAATCGGCCTGCGCGTGCGGGTCGTGGGCGTCGACGACCACCTGGAACGTGTGGCCGGTGGCCGCGAGCGGGGGAGTGGATGCGTCGGTCATGCCCCGAGCGTACGAACTGCTGCGGACAGCTGCTGTCCGCAACCGGCGCCTCCGGCATTGCCGATGCGTCGGCTCACGCCGGCGCCGCGACCGATGGTCCGGCACGTCGCAGGGCCACCACCACGGCTGCACCGGCCGCCGCCGGCAACAGCGTGCCCGCGGCCCGGTACACGACGGTGGCCGCGAGCGCACCGTCGAGAGGCGCGCCGAAGTGGTGGAGCACCGTCGGGATCGCGGCTTCGACCACGCCGAAACCGCCGGGCAGCAGCGGCACCCAACTCGCGACCGTGCCGATCACCTGTGCGAGCAGGATCAGCTCGGGGTGCACGTGCAGACCGGCGGCTCGGCACGTGGCCCACAGGGTGCCCGTGTCGGCGAGGACGGCCGATGCCGACACGGCGGCCAGTCGCATGCGCCGCGACGGCGGTCCGACGATCGTCATCGCGCGAGCGTGCCACGCCTCGGCCGTCGCCACGTCGTGCACTCGATCTTGCTCGGCGTGGTCGTGCGGTCGCCGCAATCGGAGCGCCCCCAGGAGTCGTGAGACACGGACCACGCTGGCCGGACGGCTGGCGAGGACAGCGGTACCGACGAGCGCGGTGACGACCACGGCTGCGACGATCAGCAGCGGCCATGCGTCGGACCAGCCGACGTGGCCGAGCATCACCACGAGTGCGAGGTCGAGGGCGGCCAACCCGTAGAACGTGCGCTGGGCGAACCACTCGGAGAACCCGCAGACCATCCGAGCCTGGGGGGCCGAGCGCCCGCGGCGTCGGAGCTCGTGGGCGGCGAGCGCGAGGCCCTCCAGTGGTGCCGCCGGGGTGACCGCGCCGATGCCGTACACCACCAGTGCGAGCCCGAGCGCCGTTCGGGCGGTGAGTGGGCCGGTACGACGGGCGAGCCAGAGCAGCTGGACGGCGAACGACGCGACCCGGGCGGCGGCGAAGAGCAGTGCCACGACGACGAGCACCGGGCTCATGTCTCGCACCGCCGAAGCGGCGTCCCCGGGTCCACCTGCGGTCGACACCGCCATCCAGACGGCGGCGACGGCGACCAGCGTGCCGACGGCCAGCCGTACCCACCGCCGGCGCAGGCCGGCAGGGGCCGGGTCGAGCGCCCCGTCTTCCGGATCGGACATACCCCGGACGGTATCAACCGGGCTCGCCATCGACGCGCCCGGCAGCCAGGGATCGATGATCCCTGGCTGGATGCCGCGACGGCGACGAGCATGGGAGCATCCCCGGACGAGAGGAACCCGATGGACTTCGGCATCCACTTCATGAACTTCACCTGCGACGGCGGCACCGCGAACCTGGCGCGGACGATCGCCGACACGGCGGTCGCGGCCGACGAGGCAGGCGCCACCTGGTTCACCTTCATGGACCACTACTTCCAGATGGAGCAGGTCGGTGGCCCCGCCGAGCCGATGCTCGAGGGGTACACCTGCCTCGGATACGTCGCCGGCCTCACCCGTCGGGTGGAGCTCGGTCTGGTGGTCACCGGCGTCACCTACCGCCACCCGGGACTGCTGGCGAAGATCGTGACCACCCTCGACGTGCTGTCGAGTGGCCGTGCGTTCCTCGGCCTCGGTGCCGCCTGGTACGACCGCGAGCACCTCGGCCTGGGCGTGCCGTTCCCGCCGATCTCGGACCGGTTCGAACAGCTCGAGGAGACGCTGCAGGTCGTCGGACAGATGTGGAGCGACGACGACGGCGCCTTCGACGGTGCGCACTTCCGCCTGGCGGAGACGATCAACGTGCCGCAGCCGATCCGTCGCCCGCCGATCGTGATCGGCGGGACGGGCGAGCGCAAGACGCTGCGGCTCGTCGCGCAGTACGCGGACGCGTGCAACATCTTCGCCTTCGGGCCCGAGTTCGTGCAGTCGAAGCTCGAGGTGTTGCACCGTCACTGCGACGACGTGGGCCGCGATCCGGCCACCATCACGACCACCATCCTCGGGGGCCCGGATCCACTGGTCGATCCCGACGGGTTCCTGTCGGAGATGGAGCGCTATGCGGCCATCGGTGTCGACCTGGTGCACCTGCGGCGGCCGGCGGCCGACGCGTCGTTCGTGCACCGACTCGGCGAGCGGGTTCTGCCACGCTTGGCCGAGATCTCGCGCTGAACGGAGCACCCCATGGACCGTGATCAGCTGGCCGACTTCCTCCGGCAGCGACGCCAGGCCCTGCAGCCGGAGGACGTCGGCCTGTCCCGCGGTCCGCGCCGGCGCACCGACGGGCTACGACGCGAGGAGATCGCTGCGCTGTGTGACATGTCGGTCGACTACTACAGCCGACTCGAGCAGGCCCGCGGCCCGCGACCGTCGGAACCGATGCTCGCCTCGATCGCGCGCGGCCTGCGGCTCACCCTCGACGAGCGCGATCACCTGTTCCGACTCGCCGGGCACCACGCGCCCGCTCGTGAGCTGCGGTCGGAGCACATCGCGCCCGGACTGATGCGAGTGCTCGATCGGCTGCAGGACACGCCGGCCCAGGTGATCACCGAGCTGGGTGAGACGCTCGTGCAGACGGCGCCGGCTCGTGCGATCTTCGGTGACGAGACACGTCACACGGGCATGTCGCGCAGTGTCGTGTACCGCTGGTTCACCGATCCTGCGGCTCGCGAGGTGTATCCCGTCGAGGACCACGCTGCCGTGTCACGGACGTTCGTGGCCGGTGCGCGCGCCGTGTACGTCAAGCATGGAGCGGGTTCGCGGGCGGCGGCGATGGCCGACGCGCTGCTGCGCGAGAGCCCGGAGTTCGCCGAGCTGTGGCGGGACCACGAGGTGAACGCCGGGTCGGGTCGTGAGAAGCGGATCCAGCACCCGGAGGTGGGCGTCGTGCACGTGCAGTGCCAGCACCTGGTGGATCCCGACACGAGCCAGTCGCTGCTGGTGTTCACCGCGACGCCCGGCACGGACGACTACGACAAGCTGCAGCTGTTCGGTGTGCTGGGCGATCGCGTGATCGCCTGATCGCTGCGATCCGGTCGGGGCTCAGTCGGCTGGAGCGTCGCGGATCATCTGGTCCATCACCTGGTGGTAGTGACCGATCTTGCACTCGCGCTCGTTGAGGATGTTGCGCACGTATCCGCTCGACCGCTTGGTGCGCGCGAGCTGCTCGTAGATGCCGATGTCCTCGCCGACGATGCGCTTGAGCGTGGTCCAGTGCTCGTTCATGCGGGCCTGGTAGTCGGCGTAGTCGGGGTCGTCGCCGGTGTCGGGGTAGACGAGCTGCCAGCAGATGAACCGGGTGCGGTCGACCTCGATCGGGATCGGGTTGAACACCTGGATGTGTTCGGGGTTGCAGTTGAACACCGTGTTGGGGAACACGACGTAGTGGCAGATCGCGTACCGGTGGTGATCCCAGTCGACCGCGAGTTGCTCGCGATGCTGGTGTCGGGGGACGAAGTGCATGTAGTTGTGCTCGTTCACGAACCAGAAGCTGGTGTCGCGCGCCGACTTCACCCATTCCTTCGTCGAGCCGTGCAGCGCGGCGGCGTGGTACAGCTCGTTGAACCCGTCGACCACCGCCTTGTAGCTCACCGGCACGTCGAACTCGAGGGTCTCGAGCAGCACCATCTCGTCCATGCGGTATCGGCCGAGGTCGGCCAGGATGTCGTCGCCGATCCAGCTGCGCAGCGACGGTGCGTGCTCGGGCCCGGCGAGGTTGACCCAGAGCCAGCCGCCCCATTCGTCGACGGCCACCTCGGGCGAGCGTGCGCCGCGCAGGTGCTCGGGGTCGAAGTCGATCCGCTCGGGCACGCCCTTCACCTTGCCGGTGAGGTCGAAGGTCCAGCCGTGGTACGGGCAGCGGAACTCGGTGGCGCCGCAGCCCTGCCACTCGGTGACGAACGATGGCCCTCGGTGCGGGCACACGTTGTGGAACGAGCGCACCGACCCGTCGGGCTGGCGTACCACGACGACCGTCTCGCCGTGGCTCTCGAAGCTGATCCAGTCGCCGGAGTGGGGGATCGACTCGGACCGCCCGGCGATGAGCCACGTGCGATTGAGCACACGCTCGCGCTCGAGCTCGAAGCGCACCGGGTCGGTGTACACGCGGCGGTCGAGCAGCGAACCACCGAACTCGGGCACGTTGCGCCCGATCGACGGACCGAGCCGCACGGGCACGTCGCCTCGCGTGGGTACGTGGACCACTGCAGCCTCCCTCTGGCATGTCGCCGGTGCACCTGCGCCGCAGCGTACGTCGCGGTGCCGGGGTGTCGGGGCGTCAGGGGTTGAGCATCGCCGCCACGCGCGTGGCGATCGAGCGGGGCGTCACGGCGAGCGAGGCGACCGACAGCTTGTTGCGCACGCCGGGTACTGCGACCTTGGTGCCGCCCATCATCGCCCGGTAGCCGGCCTCGGCGACCGTGCGCCCGTCCATCGTGCCGAGCGAGAACAGGCGTGACTCCTCGACGCCGGCGGTGGCGCCGAACTCGGTGCTGGTCGGGCCGGGGCACAGCAGCGTCGAGGTGACGCCGGTGCCACGCAGCTCGAACGCCAGCGCCCGTGCGAACGAGTCGACGTACGCCTTGGTGGCGTAGTAGGTCGCCATGCCCGGGCCGGGGAGGAAGCCGGCCGTCGAGCCGACGTGCAGCAGCCGGCCCGACCCGCGTGCGACCATGCCCGGCAGCATCCGGCAGGTGAGCTCGGTGAGGGCCGCGGCGTTGAGCACGACCATGTCGCGCTGGCCGTCGGGGTCGGCGGCGGCCACGCGGCCCGAGCTGCCGACGCCGGCGTTGTTGACCACGAAGTCGGGGACGATGCCGCGCTCGGCGAGCGCGTCGGCGACGGTGCGCACACCGTGGGTGTCGGCGAGATCGGCCGGCACCACCTCGACGCGTGCGCCGTGGGCCGAGGTGAGCTCGGCCGCCAGCGCCTCGAGCCGGTCGGCGCGACGGGCGACGAGCACCACGCCGTGGCCGTCGGCGGCGAACAGGCGGGCGAAGTCGGCGCCGAGCCCCGACGACGCGCCGGTGACGAGTGCCCACGTGCTGGTCGGTCGGGTGTCGTTCATCGGAGTCCTCCTGGCTCGGCGCGCGGTTCGGTGGTCGAACCGACGTCGGCAAGATAGGTGACCACTGGTCGCTTGTCAAGCGACCAGTGGTCGCTTCCGCTGGTGATGTGGGCTATGGTCGTGCACATGGCACAGGCCTTCGTGCGGGCGCGACGACCCGAGCAGAAAGACGTTCGCCGGTCGCACCTGTTGGCGACGGCTCGTGAGGTGTTGGCCGGCGGTACCCCGTTGCGCGACCTCGGCCTGAACGAGCTCGCACGCACGGCGGGCGTGTCGAAGGCCAACGTCTACCGCTACTTCGAGTCGCGAGAGGCGATCCTGCTCGAGCTGCTGTGGGAGGAGGCGATCGAGTGGTGGGTCGCGTACCAGCCGGTGCTCGAGCGCCGTCGCCGAGGACCGGTCACGCTCGAGGCGTTGGTCGACGAAGCGGCACGCAGCGTCGTGGCTCGTCCGTTGCTGTGCGAGCTGATGGCGGCGGTGCCCTCGACGCTCGAACAGAACCTCAGCGCCGGCGTGATCGCCGAGTTCAAGACCCGCCTGCTCGAGTTCTTCGGTGTCGCCGCGACTCGCATGGCTTCGGTGTGCCCCGAGCTCGAGCACGACGCGTACGTCGATCTGCTCTACGACACGACCACCTGCATCGCGGGCCTGTACCACTCGGCCCGCCCGTCGCCGACCGCCGCCGAGGCGTTCGCCCGACCCGAGCTCGCGTTCTTCCGTCGCGACCTCGGCGACGAGCTGTCACGCCATCTGCGCGCGTTGGCCGCCGCTGCGGCCGCGGCGACCACCCGCGGTCAGGCGACGCAGAGACAGAAGGGGTGACCCGCCGGGTCGAGGAACACGCGGAACGTGGTGCCGGGCTGGTGCTCGGCCAGCGTGGCCCCGATCGCGAGCACGGCCGCCTGGCCGGCGTCGAGATCCTCGACCATCACGTCGAGGTGCATCTGCTGCGGGACGTCCTGGCCGGGCCACTGCGGGGCGCGGTAGCCGTCGACCCGCTGGAAGCAGATGCACTGGTCGCCGGCCTCGTTGCGGATCTCGCCCCATCCGTCGTCGGCCGTGGCCGACCACCCGAGCAGGGCGCCGTAGAAGGTGGCGAGGCGACCGGGGTGGTCGCAGTCGAGCACGAACGAGGGGAACCGAGCGATCGTCATCCGATCACCGTACGAGACCTTCCGGACGTCCGTCCGGATTCGTCGGATCGTCCGGTCAGGCGCGGGTTCGCCGTCGCGTCTCGTCGAGCAGGTGCTGGATGAGCTCGTCACCCCGCTGCCGTGCGGCTGCCGAGTGCAGCCGCTGCGACGCCATCCGGTTGGAGCGGGCCGACTGCAGGTAATTGCGCTCGTACAGCTCGCCCCGGCTGCCGACCAGCGAACCGCAGAAGTCCCACGCCATCCGGAAGATCGTGCTGCGCTGTTCGGCCGAGATGCCGTTGGCGCCGGGCATGAACTCGTCGATCAGGCCGCGGAGCCGTGGGTCGGCGAGCTGTGGGTGGCTGGCGGTGGCGAGCAGGTTGTGGCTGCCGATCGTCTTCAGGATCTCGTCGGTGCGGGTGAACCAGTCGGGCAGCAGTGCCCGCATCGGGTGCAGCGCCCGGCCCTCCGGGTAGACGGCACCGTGGTCCCAGGTGACGCAGTGATCGACCGCACAGGTGAGGGTGCTGCGGGTGACCTCGACGTAGCCGAGCAGCTCGCCGAGCAGCTCCTGGGTGCGCTCCGACACGTCGTTCACGGCCTCGGCCATGCGACACGCGAGCCCGTAGGCGAACTCGAGCTTCACGAGGGCCCGGGTGGTGGTCTGCTGCATGATGTTCGGCCACCACGGGCTGAACGCCATGACGGTGTTGTAGACCCCGACGTCGCCGTCGATCCACACGTTCTCCTTGGGCACCTCGACGTCGTCGAAGATGCAGTACGCGTCCTGCTCGTCGAAGCGGGTCGAGAACGGCGCGTCGACCGGATCGAGGTCGGTGCGCAATCCGCTGTCGCGGCACAGGAAGACCAGCCCGGGCGCGTCCATCGGCACGGTGAACGACAACGCGTACTCGGCCGGCGCGTCGGGCGGGAGCGGCGAACCCGGGTACACGGTCTGCTCGTCGGCGTAGGGCGCGAGGGTGGCGAGCAGTCGCGCTCCACGCACGACGATCGAGTCGGCGGTCTCGCCCACCTTGTGCAACGGCACCGGGTTGTCGCGATACGTGCGGTCGAGCACCTTGTCGATCGTCGGGTGGATGATCGTGTGCGTCAACGACAGGTCGTCGCGACGCAGCCGGCGTTGGAACGCGACGAGGTGCTCGTAGCCCTCGTCGTTCGAGCCGTCGGCGCCGGCCCAGCGCACACGGTCGTCGGCGAACCCGGCGAAGGTGACGTTCATGTAGTCGGGGGTGCGACCCATCACGCCCATGCTCATCTCGGCGATCGACCGCAACCCTGCGCCGCGGCGAACGAGGTCGTCCTTGCTGCGGGGCTGCATGTGGCTGATGCCGATCGGCTCGCCGCTCTCGGGGTCGTCGATCAGCAATTCGTCGGGGCGTTCGAACTGCAAGTCGTAGAAGCGGGCGATCGCCTCGGCGCCGCCGCGCAGTTGCGGGTGATCGACGACGTCGTCGACACGCTCGTGGCCGAGCCAGATCTCGCGGTGGGTGCGGCGGAGCCCCGCGAGATAGTCGGCTCCGGTTCGTGCGGCCATGGTGGTGGTCCTCTCCCAGGCGGGCCGGTCAGGAACGGCCGAAGACCGGGTAGTCGGTGTCGTCGACGAGCGCGTCCTCGCCGTCGCGCGGCAGGTTCTCGAAGTAGCTGAGCGCGGCGTCGACGTCGCCCTCCCACACCTCGTGCGGCAGGTCGTACAACACCTCGATGCCGTTGCCGTCGGGGTCGGCCACGTACACGCTGTGGGTCATGCCGTGGTTGCCGCGCACGCGGAACTCGACGCCGTTGGCCTGCAGATGCTCGATCTGCGCGAGCCAGGCGTCGCGCGTGCCGTACGCGAGCGCGAGGTGCACCAAGCCCTCGTACGGTGGGAACATCGTCCACGGCACGATGTCGCGGGCCTTGCTCGGATCGAACATCTGAACCAGGGCGATGTCGTGGTGATGGTCACCGGCCCCGCGGTAGAAGCGCATGTCGATGTCGACGCCCTCGGGCACCCGGAGACGCCCGCACTGCTCGAAGCCGAGCATCTCGGTGTAGAAGCGGTGCGAGGCCTCGATGTCGCGGACGTTGAGCACCAGGTGCGACACGGACGGGGTGGACGGGTGGGTCGGCATGGCCTGCTCCCGAGGTCGTGATGCATCGCCCCCTGCGACGCGCCGTCAGTCTGACACTGCGCGGCGGGCGCGCCGCGACCCGAACGCGCTCGGCCGGAGCAGGGTCACGTGAAGAGCAAGGCCGGGACCTCGAGGCGCCGTCTCACCCGCTGGACGAACGTCGCCGCGTCCCAGCCGTCGACCACCCGGTGGTCGAAGCTCGACGACAGGTTGAAGACCTGCCGGGGCTGGAAGGCGCCGTCGCGCCACACCGGCCGGGTCTCGAGCTTGTTGACGCCGATGATCGCGACCTCGGGCTGGTTGATCAGCGGCGTGGTGACCAGCCCGCCGAGCGCACCGAGCGACGTGATCGTGATCGTCGAGCCCGACAGCTCGTCGCGCCGCGCCCTGCCCTCGCGTGCCGCACCACTGACCCGAGCGATCTCGCCGGCGAGCGCCCGGAGGTCGAGCCGCTCGGCGTGCCGGACGACGGGCACCGTGAGGCCGTCGGGGGTCTGCGTGGCGATGCCGAGGTGCACGGTGTCGTGTACCTCGAGCTGCAACGGATCGCCCGTCAGATGGGCGTTGACGTCGGGTTGCTCGAGACAGGCGAGCACGACGGCCCTCGCGACGAACGGCAGCATCGTGAGCCGCGTCGCCGCGTCGTCGCGGTTGAGTTCGGCCCGGAGCACCTCGAGCTCGGTGGCGTCGACGCCGTCGACGTAGGTGATGTGCGGGATCTCGGACCACGCGGCGGTGAGCCGCTGCGCGATGACGCGGCGCACGCCGCGCAACGGCTCGGTGCGTGCCACCACCGGCGTCGTTGTCGTTGCGACAGGCGTGCCGACGAAGGTGAGCAGCCGGTCGAGATCGTCGTGGAGCACGCGACCGTCCGGTCCACTGCCCGACACGCTGGCGAGGTCGATGCCGAGCCGTTCGGCACGGGCGCGCACGGCCGGTGCAGCCAGCGCGTGCGAGCGCGCGGAAGGCGTCGCGGACTGCGTCGCAGTGGTGGCCGCAGTGGTCGTGACCGCAGGCGTGGCCGGCGGCGTGACGGCCGGTGCGGTCGACACCGCGACCCGAGTGGGGCCGGGCGCGTGGGCGGGGGAGCGGGGTTGCGGCGCCTCGCCCGCCAGCTCGACCATCACCAGTTCGCTGCCGACGGCGAGGATGTCGCCCGGCTCGCCGCGCAGCTCGACGACCACGCCCGTCACGGGCGAGGCGACCTCGACCGTCGCCTTGTCGGTCATCACCTCGGCGAGCATCGAGTCGTGGGTGACGTGGTCGCCCACGGCGACGAGCCACGACACCAGCTCGGCCTCGGCCACACCTTCGCCCACGTCGGGCAACCTGACGCCGTAGGTGGTCATGCGCGCATCAGCTCCTGCATCGCTCGGCCGACCCGAGCCGGACCGGGGAAGTACGACCACTCGTGGGCGTGCGGGTACGGCGTGTCGTAGCCGCACACCCGCGTGACCGGTGCTTCGAGGTGGTGGAAGGTGCGCTCCTGCACGGTGGCGCTCAGCTCGGCGCCGAACCCCGACGTGAGCGTCGCCTCGTGCACGACCAGGCAGCGTCCGGTCTTCTGCACCGAGGCGACGATGCAGTCGACGTCCAGCGGCACGAGGGTGCGCAGATCGATCACCTCTGCGTCGATGCCGCTCTCGTCGGCGGCCGCCTTCGCGACGTGCACGAGCGTGCCGTAGGTGAGCACGGTGAGGTCGTCGCCGGGCCGGTGCACCCGCGCCTGGCCGAGCGGGATCGTGTAATGCCCTTCGGGCACCTCGCCCAACGGGTGCTGGCTCCACGGCACGATCGGGCGGTCGTGATGACCGTCGAACGGGCCGTTGTACACGCGCTTGGGTTCGAGGAAGATCACCGGATCGTCGTCCTCGATCGCGGCGAGCAGCAGACCCTTGGCGTCGTACGGGTTGCTCACCACCACCGTGGTGAGGCCCGACACGTGGGTGAACAGCGCCTCGGGGCTCTGCGAGTGCGTCTGCCCACCGAAGATGCCGCCGCCCGTGGGCATGCGCACCACCAGGGGACAGGTGAAGTCGGCGGCCGAGCGATGCCGCAGGCGAGCGGCCTCCGACACGATCTGGTCGTAGGCCGGGTACACGTAGTCGGCGAACTGGATCTCGACGCAGGGCCGCAACCCGTAGGCCGCCATGCCGATCGCGGCGCCGATGATGCCAGCCTCGCTGATCGGGGTGTCGAAGCAACGGTGCGAGCCGAACCGTTGCTGCAGCCCCTGCGTGCAGCGGAACACGCCTCCGAAGTAGCCGACGTCCTCGCCGAACACCACCACCCGCTCGTCGCGCTCCATCGCCACGGCGTGGGCGTCGCGGATCGCCTCGATCATCGACATCGTCGGCATGTCAGCCACCCACCTGATCTCGCTGCTCGCGCAGGTGCCGCGGCAGTTCGGCGTACACGTCGTCGAACATCGTGCGTGGGTCGGGCGTGTGGCCGTCCTTCACCGAGCCGTGCGAGTCGGCCTCGGCGAACGCGGCCGCCACCTCGGCGTCGACCTGCTGCTGCAGCTGGGTCTGGCGTTCGTCGTCCCACTCGCCGATCGCGACGAGGTGCCGTCGCAACCGGTCGATCGGATCGCCGAGCGGGAACCGATCGGCCTCGCCGTCAGGGCGGTACACCGACGGGTCGTCCGACGTGGAGTGCGCGCCGACGCGCAGCGTGACCCATTCGATCAGCGTGGGCCCGCGGTTGGTGCGGGCCCGTTCGGCCGCCCAGGTGGTGGCGGCGTACGCAGCGAGGTAGTCGTTGCCGTCGACGCGGATGGCCGGGATGCTGAAGCCGTAGCCACGGTCCGCGAACGTGGCCGACGCACCACGGGCGAAGTCCTCGGGGGTGGAGATCGCCCACTGGTTGTTGACGATGTTGAGGATCACCGGCGCCTGGTAGGTGGACGCGAACACCAGCGCCGCGTGGAAGTCGCTCTCGGCCGACGCGCCCTCGCCGATCCAGGCCGACGCGATGCGGGTGTCGCCACTGAGCGCCGACGCCATCGCCCAGCCGACCGCCTGGATGTACTGCGTGGCGAGGTTGCCCGAGATCGAGAAGAAGCCGTGCTCCTTCGACGAGTACATCACCGGCAGCTGCCGGCCGTGCAGCGGGTCGAGCTCGTTCGACAGGATCTGGTTCATCATCGTCACGAGCGGGTAGCCGCCGGCGATCAACAGGCCCTGCTGCCGGTACGTCGGGAAGTTCATGTCGCCGGGCTGCAACGCACGGCGGTGCGCGCACGCGATGGCCTCCTCGCCGAGGGCCTGCATGTAGAACGAGATCTTGCCCTGCCGGTGGGCGCGCAACATGCGGGCGTCGAAGCTGCGCAGCAGCACCATGTCGCGGAGCCCCTGGCGCTTGTCGTCGGCGGTGAGCTCGGTGGGCACCCACTCGCCGACCGCCTGGCCGTCGTCGGCGATCACCCGGACGAGCTGCTTTCGCATCATCGCGACCCGCTCGACCTTCTCGTCGAGGTCGGGTCTGCGCATCTCGCCGGCCGCGCTGATGAACGGGACCGGGTCGGGCGGATGGTGCCCCCGAGCCGGTTCGGGGATGACCAACCTCAGGGGTGACGCCATGCCCACAGGTTGGACGCCCGCCGCACCCCGCGCAAGGGCCTCAGGGCCGCGCCGGTCGGACGACGGTCTCCGGGTCTGTCAGAAGATCGGGATCGCGGGGGCCGTGGGGCGCGCCGGGTCGTGCGCCGGGTCGTGCTCGGCGAGGGTGCCGTCGAACCACTCGTGGCGCTTCCAGTCGGGCACCGGCGCCTCGCCGCTCGCATCGGGCACGAACGGCGACTGGTCGACCTTGCGGTACTCGTGCACGTAGCGGCGGCAGTTCGCGAACACCGCCGACACGCGCACGCTGACGGCGCACAGCGCACCGGGATACGACGCGACGAGTTCGTCGTCGAAGTGGATCGTCGCCTCGCCGTTCACGCGCAGCCGAGTGCCGGTCTCGAGCTCCATGAACAGCAGGCCCACGCGTGGGTTCACCGTCAGGTTGCCGAGCGTGCGGAACATGCCGTTGCCGTCGTAGCTGGGGAACGCGAGCGTGTGCTCGTCGAGCACGCGGACGAACCCGGGCGCGCCACCCTTGTACGAGCAGTCGGGGAACCCGTCGGTGTCGGTGGTCGCGACGAAACACATGTCGCGCGCCGTGATGAACCGTGCGTGTTCGGGCCCGATCGTGTCGCCCGCGACGCTGCCGAGTCGCTCGGCGAGACGTTCGGTGTCGAACCTCGCCTGCAGCTCGCGTTGCCCTTCGTGGAAGTCGAGTGCCATGGCCACCTCCCCAGGTCGGTGTGTCGACGCTAGTCCGCCGGCCGACTTCGTACGCCCGGCGCTGATTTCGGGTCCTCGTTCCCTGTCGGCCGGCCCGCGCCGGGCGCAGCGTGACACCGAGGAGGTCGTCATGGACGTCCGGAGGGGAACCGGCGTGGAGCCACGACTGCTCGGGCTCGCGCACCTGCAGGCGCTGCTCGACACCCTGGCGCTCGATCATCGGGTGATGGGCCCGCGCGTCGCCGACGGCGTGATCGGTTGGGGTCCGCTCGCCTCGGTCGACGAACTGCCGGTCGGCGCACACGACCACCAGGCGCCCGGCCGCTATCGACTGACGCACGACCCGGACGATCCCGCGCGGTTCGGATGGGCGGTCGGACCGCAGACGATCAAGCCGATCGTGCACCCGCCCGAACAGCCGGTCTGGTCGATCACCCACGACGCCGACGGGTTCCACGTCGCGATGGCCGAGCACCGGCCCGAGCCGCTGGTGCTGTTCGGCGCACGACCGTGCGAGGTCGCCGCGGTGCACCTGCTCGAGCACGTGCTCGTCGAGGGCCCCCACCACGACCCGGGCACCGCGGCCCGACGTGCCGACCGGGTGATCGTCGCCGTCGACTGCGGTCGCCCTGCGACGACGTGCTTCTGCGCCTCGATGGGCGCGGGCCCGCGCTGCGACACCGGCGCCGACCTGGCGTTGACCGAACTGCCAGGCCCAGCCGATCCGTCTGGCCCGGTCGATCCGGCCGGTGTGCGTTACGTCGCCCGTGCGCTCAGCGACCGTGGTGCTGCGCTGCTCGACGCGCTCGACGCACCGGTGGCCGGCCCGGACGAGATCGCGGCCGCGGCCTCGGCGGTCGACGCCGCCGCCGACGCGCAGGTGCGACGGATCGACCGTGACGGCATCCCCGCGCTGCTGCGCGACGGCGCCGAGCTCTCGACGTGGGACGACGTCGCCACGCGCTGCCTCACGTGCGGCAACTGCACGGCCGTGTGCCCCACGTGCTTCTGCACCGACGTGCACGACCTCACCTCGCTCGACGGCGCCGTCGCCGAGCGCAGCCGTCACTGGGACTCGTGCTTCTCGCTGCAGTTCAGCCGCATCGCCGGTCACCCCGTTCGCACCTCGGTGCGGTCGCGCTACCGCCAGTGGCTCACCCACAAGCTCGGCACGTGGTGGGACCAGTTCGGCTCGAGCGGCTGCGTGGGCTGCGGTCGATGCATCACCTGGTGCCCGGTCGGCATCGACCTCGCGGCCGAAGCTGCCGCGCTCACCGCCGAAGCCGCCACGCGTCACTCCGAGGAGGGCTCGTCGTGACCGTCGATCCGCTGCTCGTCCCCGTGCCGCACCGCGTGCTCGACGTGATCGACGAGCTCGACGACGTGCGCACCCTGCACGTCGCGCCCGTGCACGGCGCGCCGGCACCGTTCGAGCCCGCGCAGTGCGGCATGGTGGGGCTGCCCGGGCTCGGCGAGGCACCGATCTCGATCAGCAGCGATCCCGACGAGCACCGGTTCCACGCCTACACCATCCGCCGCGTGGGCCCCATCACCGATGGTCTGCTGGCCCTCGCCCCGGGCGATCAGCTGATCGTGCGTGGCCCGTTCGGCAACGCCTGGCCGGTGGCCGCGGCCGAGGGTGGCGACGCCGTGGTGGTGGGCGGTGGCATCGGCCTCGCCCCGTTGCGCAGCCTCGTTCACCGACTGGCCGCGCGCCGCGAACGCTTCGGCCGCGTCGAGCTCGTCGTCGGTGCCCGCACCGCCGATCGGCTGCTGTACACCGCCGACCTCGAGGCGTGGCGCGATCGCGGCGTCGGCGTGCACGTCACCGTCGACGTCGGGGGAGCGGGTTGGGACGGACACGTCGGTCTCGTCACCGACCTGATCGCCCCGCTCGACCTGCGCTGGCAGCGCACGACCGCATTCGTCTGCGGCCCCGACGAGATGATGCACCACGTCGCCGCACGGTTGCTGGCGCTGGGTGTCGAGGCCGAGCGCGTGCAGCTCACCCTCGAACGCAACATGAAGTGCGGCAACGGGCTGTGCGGTCACTGCCAGCTCGGCCCGATGATCGTGTGCCGCGACGGCCCGGTCGCCTCGTACGCGGCGATCGGTCTGTTCCACCGGATCAAGGAGCTGTGACGTGCGCGACGCCCCGACCATCCCCGTCTCCGTCCGGCCGGCCCACCGGCCCCGCGTGGCCGTCTGGAAGTTCGCGTCGTGCGACGGCTGTCAGCTCAGCCTGCTCGACTGCGAGCGCGAGCTGCTCGACGTCGCCGGTGCCGTCGACCTGGTGATGTTCCCCGAGGCGTCGAGCGCGATGGAACCCGGACCGTACGACGTGTCGTTCGTCGAGGGCTCGATCACCACCGAGCACGACGCCGAACGGATCCACGAGATCCGAGAGCAGTCGGGCCTGCTGATCACGATCGGGGCGTGCGCCACGGCCGGCGGCATCCAGGCGCTGCGCAACCTGGCCGAGCTCGACGAACTGGTCGCCGCCGTGTACCCGTCACCCGAGCTGATCTCGGCGCTGCCGACGTCGACGCCGATCGCTCACCACGTGCGCGTCGACGCCGAGCTGCGCGGCTGCCCGATCGACCGCCGCCAACTGCTCGAGCTGATCAACGCGCTCGTCAACGGCCGGCCGCCGCGCATCGCCACCACCAGCGTGTGCACCGAGTGCAAGGCACGATCGCAGACCTGTGTGCTGGTCGCGCGCGGCACGCCGTGCCTGGGCCCCATCACGCAGGCCGGGTGCGGTGCACTGTGTCCCGCCTTCCATCGTGGTTGCTACGGATGCTTCGGTCCGATGGAGTCGCCCAACGTCGCGTCGCTCGCCGAGTGGCTGCGGACACACGGCACGCCGGCACGCGACGTGCACCGGCTGATCGCCGGCATCGACGTGTGGGCGCACGAACTGCGCGAGGAGGTGCTCCGTGACCACCACGGATGACGACGCGACGCCGACCGGCGCCGAGGTGCACGTGCCGATCCTGGCGCGCGTCGAGGGCGAGGGTGCACTGCACGTCGCCGTGCACGGCGGGGCGATCACCGATCTGCGTCTGCAGATCTACGAGCCGCCTCGGTTCTTCGAGGGCTTCCTGCGTGGCCGCGGGTTCGGCGAGCCGGTCGATCTGACGGCACGCATCTGCGGCATCTGCCCGGTCGCCTACCAGATGAGCGCGACGCACGCACTCGAACGGATCGCCGACGTACAGGTGCCGACACCGATCCGCGAGCTGCGGCGCCTGTTGTACTGCGGCGAGTGGATCGAGAGCCACGTGCTGCACGTCGCGTTCCTGCACGCCCCCGACTTCCTCGGGCTGCCGTCGGGCATCGCGATCGCCGAGCAGCACCCCGAGCTGGTGCGGCGGGTGCTCGAGCTGAAGCGGATCGGCAACGAGCTCGTGGAGATCGTCGGCGGCCGGCCGATCCATCCCGTGAACCCACGCCTCGGCGGGTTCTGGCGCACCCCCTCGTTCGAGCGGCTCCGGGCGCTGCGGCCGTCGCTCGACGACGCTGCTGTGCACGCCGAGGAGCTGCTGCGTTGGGTCGCCACGTTCGACTTCCCGGCGATCGAGCACGACCACGAGTTCGTGTCGCTGCGTCACCCGGACGAGTACCCGATGAACGAGGGTCGCATCGTGTCGAACCGCGGGCTCGACATCGACGTCGCCGACTTCGAGCTGGTGTCGCGTGAGGTGCAGGTGCCGCACTCGACGGCGTTGCACTCGTACCTGATCGACCGGTCGGGCCGTCCGCGCCCGTATCACGTGGGGCCGCTCGCCCGATGGGCCAACGACCGCGATCTGCTGCCGGCGCGGGTGCGCGACCTCGCGGCCGACGTCGGGCTGCGTCGTGTCGAGCGCAACCCGTTCCGCAGCGTGCTCGTCCGGGCGATCGAGGTGGTGTACGCGATCGACGAGGCGCGCCGCATCATCGACACGTGCGCCGAGCCGGAGGCGGCCGCCGTCGACGTGACGCCGTGCGCCGGTGAGGGCTGGGGCTGCACCGAGGCGCCCCGCGGCATCCTGTACCACCGCTATCGCACCGCGGACGACGGCACGATCCTCGAGGCGCGCATCGTGCCGCCGACGGCGCAGAACCAGCCGACGATCGAGGCCGACGTGCGCCGGGTGGTCGAGCAGTGGCTCGCCACCGGCGAACCGTCCGACGTGCTGCAGGCACGGTGCGAGCACGTGATCCGCAGCTACGACCCGTGCATCTCGTGCTCGACGCACTTCCTGCGGATCGAGCTCGTCCGCTCGTGAGCGCCGTCGGTCGGTGTGGTCACCAGGGTCGGCGCATCGTCGTCGGGGTGGGCAACCGCGACCGTGGCGACGACGGCGTGGGACCGGCGGTGTGCGACCGGGTGGCGGTGCTGCGACCCGACCTGCTCGTGTGGGTGGTCGAGGCCGACCCGACCTCGCTCGCGGTTCGGTGGACGCCTGGCGACCGGGTGGTGCTGGTGGACGCCGTCGTGAGCGGTGCCGTGCCCGGCACGGTGCACGAGCTCGGGGTCGACGCGATCCCTCCGACACGCCCGACCTCGACGCACGGTCTGGGCGTCGCCGAGCTGCTCGCACTGTCGACGGCGCTCGGCACCCTGCCGCGGTCGTTGCAGCTGCTGGGCGTCGAGGCCGGCGACGTCACCCCGGGCACGGCGCTCGGTGACGCCGTGGCTGCAGCGGTCGAGGTGGTCGCTCGGCGTGCCGTGGCGATGCTGTGCGACTGAGCGGGCCGCCGGCGGTCAGCACTCGACGATGTTGACGGCGAGGCCGCCGCGGGCGGTCTCCTTGTACTTCGTCATCATGTCGGCGCCCGTCTCGCGCATGGTCTTGATCACCTTGTCGAGGCTCACGTGGTGCGTGCCGTCGCCACGCAACGCCATGCGCGCAGCGTTGATCGCCTTGACCGCAGCGATCGCGTTGCGTTCGATGCACGGGATCTGCACCAGGCCGCCCACCGGATCGCACGTGAGGCCGAGGTGGTGCTCCATGCCGATCTCGGCGGCGTTCTCGACCTGGTCGGGCGTGCCGCCCATCACGGCACACAGGGCTGCCGCGGCCATCGAGCACGCGACGCCGACCTCGCCCTGGCATCCGACCTCGGCGCCGCTGATACTGGCGTTCTCCTTGTAGAGGATGCCGATCGCCGCTGCGGTGAGGAGGAAGTCGACCACGCCCGCATCGGTGGCGCCGGGGACGAAGCGTGCGTAGTAGTGCAGCACGGCGGGCACGATGCCGGCCGCGCCGTTGGTGGGCGCGGTCACCACGCGGCCGCCTGCGGCGTTCTCCTCGTTGACCGCCAGCGCGTACAGGTTCACCCAGTCGAGCACCTGCAGCGGATCGCGCAGCGCCTCCTCGGGCCGCGACGTCAGCGCCTCGCGCAGCGCCTTGGCTCGGCGGCGCACCTTGAACCCGCCGGGCAGCGTGCCGCCCGTACGACAGCCGTGCTCGACGCATTCCTGCATGACGCGCCAGATCTCCATCAGGCCGGCGTCGATCTCGTCGTCGCTGCGCCAGTGCCGCTCGTTGCGGCGCATCAACTCGGCGATGCTGCAGCCGTGCTGCTTGGTGAGCTCGAGCAGCTCGTCGCCGGTACGGAACGGGTGGGGGAGCACGGTGGTGTCGGGGGCGATCACCTTCTGCCGTCCGCCGTCGGCAGCCACCTCGTCGCTGACCACGAACCCGCCGCCCACGCTGTAGTAGCAGCGGTCGGCGAGCAGGGTGCCCTCGATGTCGTGGGCCGTGAAGCGCATGCCGTTGGCGTGGAACGGCAGCGTCTCGTGTCGGTGGAACGTGAGGTCGACCTTCTCGTCGAACGACACCGACCGGCGGCCGAGCAGGTGGATGCGACCGCGATTGCGGATGTCGGCGAGCATGCCGGGGATCGCCTCGACGTCGACGGTGTCGGGCTCGTGGCCTGCCAGCCCGAGCAGCACCGCCTTGTTGCTGCCGTGCCCCCTGCCCGTCGCTCCGAGCGATCCGTACAGCTCGGCACTCACGCGGGCGACATCGTCGAGGTGGCCCTCGTGCTCGAGCCGCAAGGCGAACATGCGGGCCGCCCGCATCGGGCCCACGGTGTGGCTGCTCGAGGGGCCGATGCCGATCTTGAAGAGGTCGAAGACGCTGACAGCCATGGCACGCGCAGGCTAACCGTGTCCTGCCCGCAGCCCAGCGACCCGGTCTGATCACTCGTTCGGGGGCGTGGGTGTGCGGTGCAGCCGTGTGTGGCTGCACCGCTGGAGGTGGTGTGCTCGACGTGGTCCCCGGGTGGTGGTGGGGGTGTGGTCTGTGGTGTGTCGAGCGTCAGGCCGCCGCCTGGGTTCGTCGTTGGTGGATGCCGTTGGTTGGGCAGTCGATGACACGTCCGTTGGGGAGCCGGAGCTGGAAGTGCAGTGCGTCACCGATCACCTGGACGCCGGGGGCGTGTTTGAGGTGGTGGTGGTGACTGCAGAGCAGCGCCATGTTGATCAGGTCGCTCAGCCCGCCCTCACTGACCGGCACGAGGTGGTCGACTTCGCACCAGGCGGCGGGGATGGAGCATTGATCGACCCGACAGCCCCCGTCGCGGATCATCAACGCCTGGAACTGTGCGTCGGTCGCGAAGCGGACCTTGTCGCCGAGCTCGATGATCGTGTTCCCGCGTGGACGATCCGGCGGATGATCGCGTTCTCCGCGAGCACGCGGAGCACGTCGGCGGGGATCCGGTCCCCGTAGCTGGTCCAGCCGGGTTCGTCGGACAGGCCGGCCATCGTCTCCGCGGTCGCGCCGATCAGCAGCGTCGCACGTTCGCGGCCGCCGGTGACCGTGCCTGCCGCGTACGCCTTGGCCAACTGGGTCAATCCGTCGGCCATGCGTTGTGCGTGGGTGCGATCGTCACCGTCGAGGTGGTTGCCGGCGGCGGCGTTGATCGCGTTCATCACCTGCCGGTGCTCGGTCTCGGGCAGCACCAGCGTCGATTCGACCAGCCCGTCCGACGCCGGCTTGGAGGTGAGTGACCGCTTCGCGAACCTGCGTGCGGACCGTTCCTCGGCGGTCTCGTTGGAGTGGATCTCACGCCACCGGTCCGCCGCCTGACGCGCCTCGTGGGGCTTCGAACCCTTCGCGGCGTCGATCAGATCGTCGACATCGGACTCGTCGGTTCCCTGCGGCGGGTTCATCACGGCGTCGTGCAACTGCTCCGCGGCAGCGGCGGACAGTTCGCCGTCGTTGACGGCGTCGTCGAGCGTCTTCGACTTCTCCAACGCTTCACCCAACCGCTTGCGGGACTTGGCCTGTCCTTTGGAGGTGCCGGTCTTGTTCGACAGCCACTCCTCCACGTCGCGGGCGCCGTCACCGGCCCACGCGCGGCGTTCGTCGGCGGCGTGGACGACCTTGCCGTGATAGGCGGTGAGCCGGTCGATCCCGCGGCCGAGTTGGATCGCGAGCGCACCGAGCTGGTCGGTGGACATGACGGTGAGGTCGATCGTGGCGAGCTCGTCGAAGAGCTGCCACATCGTGACCAACGGTTCCGCCATGCACGGAACTCTAGTCGAACAGGTGTACGTGATCGACTCGAATGTGCAGTTCCCCGCGATCGCGGGATTCGTGAGCCAGCGGCCCTCCGGTCAAGGCGAGCGCAGCTGCTGCCGATGCCTCCGGGGTGCCGAGCCGTGTCCGTGCGCACGACCTCTCCGACGAGGTCTTCGCCACCGTGCTCGCGCGCGCGTGCGGGGGCGACGGCTCGGCATGGGAGATCCTCTATCGCTGGCTGGCCCCAGCGGTCGCCGGCTATCTGCGCGTGCAGGGCGCTCGCGACGTCGACGACGTGACCAGCGAGGTGTTCCTCGCCCTCGTGCGCAACGTCGAGCGGTTCCGCGGCGGGCCGGCGCAGTTCCGCTCGTTCACGTTCGTGATCGCCCACCGCCGGCTGCAGGACGAGCGGCGCGCCCGGTATCGCGCCGATGCGCGGTCGTCGTCCGAACCGATCGACGACCAGACGCACGGCGGTCACGAGACGCCCGGCAGCGATGCCGCCGATGCCGCCGATGCGGCCCTCGCCGCGCTCGGTGCCGATCGGGTGGTCGCACGCTGCAACCGGCTCGTGCCCGATCAACGCGACGTGGTGCTGCTGCGCATCATCGGCGACCTCTCCGTCGATGAGGTCGCCGAGGCGCTCGGCAAGACGTCCGGCGCGGTGAAGCAACTGCAACGCCGTGCCTTCGAGAACCTCCGGAAAGAAATCTCCTCGGAGGCCGTACCCCGATGAACCCCTTCGACGATGACATGAGCGAGATGCCACAGGTGCACAGGTTCGACGAGACCGACCTCGACGACCAGCGCATCGAGGCGATCCTCGCCGGGACCGCAGGTGCGGAGCACGCTGCGCTCTCGGCGTTCGTCGCCGACGTGCGTGATCAGGCGTCGGGGCCGGTACCGGTCCCGTCGGCTTCGCTCGCGACCCTGTTCACCCAGGGCTTCTCCACCGAAAAGGGCGACCTGCCGGCGACGGCAGCGAGCAACGTCACCGGGCCTGCGCCGCAGGCGGCCGGACTGCCGAAGTGGAGGAACTTCATCATGGACGTCAAGAAGTGGGTGGCCGGCCTGTCGGTCGCCGGGAAGCTGGTGCTCGGAGCCGGGATCGCGGCCGCAGCGGGTGGAGGTGCCGGGACGGTCGGGGCGTTGCCCGACCCGATCCAGCACCAGTTCGCCGAGGTGTTCGACCCGATCTCACCGTTCGACCTGCCCGACCCTCAGTCGGGGGCTGCACCGTCGGGCGGCGCCGCGAGCGGCGCGTCGGCCGATGTCACGGCGCCCACCGCCGTGATCGACGACCAGACGGTGATCACCGCGGTCGTGCCGTCGCCCACCTCGACCGTGCCGGCCACCACCGTGGCCCCCACCACGACCGCGAGCCCGGCCACCACGATGGCGCCCACCACGACGGCGGCGCCCGCACCGACCACGTCGACCGTGGCCCCGGCCAGCGTCCCGACCACGATGCCGCCCGCGCCCAGCACCACGGTGCCGCCCGCACCGGCGCCCGTCGCGGTCGAGTCGCTGTCGCTCAGCTGCCAGCAGAACGCCGGCTGGACCGGTGTGGTGTGCCGCTGGTCGATGCCGAGCGGCGGTGGCCCGTTCGAGGTGTACCTGCTGAAGACCGGACCCGACGCCAACCCGAGCGAGCGCATCTGGGGAGACGACCCGACGAGCTACGTCGACGTGCACGCCGACGGCACCAACACCTACACGTACCGCATCGAGGTGCGCACCGCCGACGGCTCGGTGGCGGGCCGCTCGGGCACCGTGACGGTGACGATGGTTCCGGTCTGACGACCCTGACGACGGGATGATGCGAGGCGGACGGACCGCCGGTCGTCAGGCGAGACGACCGGCGGTCTGCGCCTTCGCCACCGACGCCTTCACGACCGGGATCTCGTCGTCGGCCAGCGGCCGCATCCAGGTCTTGCGGGCGAGCGCGGCCTCGACGAACGGCGCCAGGTCGGCCGCCTTGCGGCGCTCGCGCTCGGCCTCGTCGGCGACGAACTCGGGCATCACCTCGGCCGCGAACAGCTCGAGCGAGTCGCAGATGTGTTCGTGCCGGTTGCGGCCCGCCTGCTGGATGAAGATGATCTGGTCGACACCGATCTCGCGCATCTCGCGCAGGTAGCGGGTGGCGTCGGCCGGCGTGCCGATGCAGCCCGCGTACGAGTCGCCGAGCGCATCTGCTGCGGCGATGCGACGCTCGACCGAGTCGGGGGAGCGCTTCGCCTGGAAGTCGTGCCACACCGTCGTGCGACCGGGCACCTGGTCCTGGGCCACCAGTGCGTTGAGCGCGTAGCCGAAGAACTCGAAGCCCTCCTGCCCGCGGCGGATCGCCTCGTGCCGGTCGTGGTGCAGCGAGAAGCCGGCGACGAGCGCGATGTTGGCGTTGACCGTGTGGCCGAGCGGCACGCACTCGTCGCTGCGGATGATGTCGTAGTAGATGTCGACCCATCGGCGTGCTTCTTCGGGATCGACGAAGCTGAACGCCAGTGCACCGAGCCCGTGACGGGCCGCCTCCTTGATCGTGTCGCGGTTGGTGCACGCCATCCACATGGGCGGGTGCGGCTTCTGCCGTGGCTTGGGCAGCACGTTGCGGCACGGCATCGAGAACGTCGTCGACTCGTAGCCGGGGTAGGGGTCGAGCACCATCATGTTGGCGATCTGCTCGGCCGCCTCCAGCGCCATCGCCCGCTTCTCCTTCGCAGGGATGCCGAAACCGTGCAGCTCGAGCCTGGTGGCGCCCTCGCCGATGCCGAAGTCGACCCGGCCGTTCGAGACGAGGTCGAGCGTCGCCAGCGTCTCGGCCGTGCGAGCCGGGTGGTTGTAGGCCGGGATCACCTGACGGATGCCGTGCCCCAGACGGATCCGTTCGGTGCGTGCGGCCGCTGCCGCGAGGAACACCTCGGGTGCCGACGAGTGCGAGTACTCGTCGAGGAAGTGGTGCTCGACCTCCCAGGCGTGGTGGAAGCCGAGGCGGTCGGCCAGCACCACCTGGTCGAGCGCATCCTGCAACAGGCGATACTCGTCGTCCTCGCTCCACGGCTTGGGCAGTTGGTGCTCGTAGAAGACCCCGAATCGCATGCCGCGAGTCTGCTGAACCGTGCGACGTCCCGACGAGGCGCAGCGAACCGGGGCCCCGGACGCGGCTGCGGCTCAGCGCTCGGTCACCGTCCAGGTCGACGCGTCGACGAGCTGGCCCATGTGCACGTCCAGCCGCATCGTGTCGCCCGCGGCGAGACGTCGGTCGAGGCGGAACAGCCGGTTGCCCCAACTGGTGTTGGGTCCGAGCGGTGAGGTCGACAGCACGACGTCGTCGTCGAACAGTGCCTCGAACCACACGCAGGCACCGTCGACGATCACGTCGGACGACGCCGTGCGCTCGACGACGAATCGCGTCGCGAGCTCGTCGATCGACACGAGCGTGTGGAGATCGAACTCGAGCACCGGTTGCGGTGTGCCGACGGTGGCCGCCACCGTGCCGGTGCGCACCCACAACTGCTCGTTGCGGCCGTGGTCGAAGCGGGCGGTGACGGGGGAGTGCTGCATCGGGCCGAGGTCGATCCCGTCGGGCAGCTCGATGTTCCAGAACCGCCGCACGCGTGCGGTGTCGCGCATGCTGACCGGCTCGACGTACAGGCGGAAGCGCGCCGGCAGGATCCGCCCACCCGGACGCAGCACCCGGTCGCGCAGGTCGAGCAGGTTCTGCAGCATGTTCTCGTTGAACAGCTCGTCACCCATCTGCTCGTGCAGCACCACGTCGATCGGTTCCGGGGGTGTGAACTCGCGGCTGTTGGCCTGCACGAACTCGATGCCGGTGATGCCGTTCACGCGTGCGACCTCTCGGGCGACGTCGATCAGGTCGGAGTGCTCGACGGCGTACACCCGCTTCGCCCCGGCACGGCTCGCCATGCACGCGAGCAGCCCGGTGCCGGTGCCGAGGTCGAGCACCACGTCGCCCTCGCGCACGTGCCGGTGGATCGCCCGGTGGTATGCGTCGACGCGCACCGTGTCGCTGAGCATCTCCTCGTGCGCCTCGAGCCCACCGAAGTTGGCCTCGTTCGCCTGGTCGTACAGCAGCTCCATCAACCGGTCGCTCGACGCCACACGCGCAGCGACGAACCGGGTGATCGACCGTGAGACGCCGGACGTCCCCCACCTGCCTCGACGCGCTGGACGCATGATCAGGTCAGGCGTCGGGCACGACCAGCTGCTGCATCAGCGCGGCCTTCTGCTCGAGGAAATCGTCGAGTTCGATCTGCTCCGCGTCGAAACGCGCGTGCAACGCCGCCAGCTCGGCCAGCACCGTGCCCTGATCGGCGGTCGGGCCGGAGGTCGTCGCGTCGGCGAGCGCGTTCAGGCGCAGCTCACGACGCTCTGCCTTGGCCACGGCCTTGGCCTGACGATCGCGTTCGCGTTGGCGCTTGTTCGCGCTCGCCTGGCTCATCCGGCGTCCCCGGCCTGCGACGCGGCATTGGCGATCGCCACGCGCGGATCACGGTTGGGATCGCCGATCACGTCGAGGGCGTCGCAGAACAGGCGCAGCGCCCGCTCGCCACCTCCCTCGCCCCCGGCGTCGATGATCCGCTGCACCGACGGCAGCAGGTCGCGCCGGCCGGACAGGATCTCGAACGCGAGCTGATCGACGGCGGTCGCATCGGCGGGCAGCGAGGTCTGGAGATAGGCGGGCAACGGCGTGGATCCCTTGGTGGGCCTGACGTTCTTGGACGAAGCGGTCATCGTGCTCTCTCGTTCGGGCGGCTCAGCGAGAGGCGGCGCGTCCGGGGTGAGGCGAGCTGACTGACGTCAAGTAGCGGTCGTCCCAGGCTACCCCGGTGACCGCCGAACCGGGGTCGGCTCAGTGCTCGCCCTTGATCACGAAGAACGAGCCACGGATGGTGCCGGCGAGCTTCGACTTCTGGCGGGCGAACTTGAACCGACTCTCGAGCTCGGGTGGGATCTCCATCCCGTCGGAGAGTTTGAAGCCGACGGCGCGCTTGGTCGGGCCGTCGAGCGTGTACATCACGTTGACGGCCAACCCGTTCTCGTAGAAGACGTACGCCATCTTCGTGCGGTCGACCTCGAACGTGCACGCCTCGAGCGGCGTCGACTCGATCTCGAACCCGCGCTCGCGGCGGATGACGTCGTGCACCCAGGCGATGGTCGCCGTCGCCGACGCGCTCGACGCGGGCTCCGTGGTGAAGGTGTGGTCGTACTTGTTCTTGAAGTAGCGGGCCTCGTTGGCCCGCAGGCCGGCGAGTGCCTGGGCCACCGGTGACGACTCGAGGCCGGCGGTGGAGACGTGGGTGAAATCGACGACGTGGCTCACGGTGTGCGCCTCAGGCCTGCTTGATGCGGAGGAGGTTGCCTGACGGGTCGCGGAACGCGCAGTCGCGAGCACCCCACGGTTGCGACATCGGCTCCTGCAGCACCTCGGCGCCCGAGGCGCGCAGCCGCTCGAAGGTCGCGTCGAGGTCGTCGACGGCGAAGATCGCCGCCTGCAACGCGCCCTTGGTGACCAGGGTGAGCAGCGCGTCGCCGTCGGCCTGCGAGCGGCCGCCGTGCGGTTGCGACAACACGATGTCGACCGCCTGTCCGGGCGCACCGACGGTGACCCAGCGGAACTCGCCTTTCGACACGTCGTTGCGCACCTCGAGACCGAGACCGTCGCGGTAGAAGCCCAACGCCGCTTCGGGGTCGTGGACGGGGATGAACACGGTGGACACGGAGATCGTCATGTGAGGCACTGTACGAACGGGCCGCGACGGGTGCTTCTCCGATCCTGCTCGATCACGATCTGGCGCGATCGAAGGCGGTCAGGTGCGGGATCGACGTGGTCGCAGGTGCTGGCTCGCGATGCAGGGTGGCACCACCTCGAGGTGCGAGTGGTCGAGCGCCCGGTATTGCGACGGGGTCATGCCGGTCACCTCGGTGAAGCGCGAGCTGAACGAGCCGAGCGAGGTGCAACCGACCGCCATGCACGCGTCGGTCACCGACATCCCGCCACGCAGCAGGTGTTGCGCACGCTCGATGCGACGGGTCATCAGGTAGCTGTACGGCGTCTCGTCGTACACCTCGCGGAACCGGCGCGAGAAGTGCGCCGGCGACATGAGCGCCGCCTCGGCCATGGTGGGCACGTCGAGCGGACGCTGGTACTCGCGGTCCATCAGATCGCGAGCGCGCCGTAGGTGGCGCAGTTCGTCGAGCTCGCGAGGGGTCACGCGCCCACGCTACCGATGGCCGTGGATCGCGGGTCTACGCTCCGGACGTGCCGATCGATGGGGGACCGGCCGAGACGTGGACGGAAGCCATGACCGCGATGGACACGTGGCAGACACCGTTCCTGCAGGGCCTGATGGCACCGGTGACCGACGAGCGTGACGACCGCGACCTGCAGGTCGTCGGCCGGATCCCGGAGGGGCTGCGCGGCATGTTCGTGCGCACCGGGCCCAACCCGCAGTTCGCACCGCTCGGCGCCTATCACCCGTTCGACGGCGACGGCATGCTGCACGCCGTCTACTTCGAGGACGGCCGAGCTCGCTATCGCAACCGCTGGATCGAGTCGAAGGGTCTGCTCGCCGAGCGTGCCCGGGGGCACGCCTGCTACGGCGGCATGAGCAACTTCCAGTTCCCGCCCGCCGACGTGGTGCAGGAGGGCGGGATGCTGAAGAACACCGCGAACACCGCCACGGTCCGCCACGCCGGCCGCATGTTCAGCCTGCTCGAGGCTGCGCCGCCCACCGAGTTCGACCGCGATCTCAACACGCTCGGCGAGTGCACGTTCGGCGGGCGCCTGCAGGGCCCGATGACCGCACACCCGAAGGTCGATCCGGTCAGCGGCGACATGCTGTTCTTCGGCTACAGCCCCGTCGCGCCGTACCTGCGCTACAGCGAGGTGAACGCCGCGGGCGAACTGGTCAACTGCACCGAGATCGAGATCCCCGCGCCGGTGATGATGCACGACTTCGTCGTCACCGAGCACTACGCGATCTTCCTCGACGCACCCGCCGTGTTCGACCTCCACGAGATGCTCGCCGGCAACGATCCGATGAGCTGGCAACCCGACCGTGGCACCCGCCTCGGTGTGATCCCGCGTGGTGGCAGCAACGCCGACGTGCGCTGGTTCGAGATCGACACCTGCTACGTCGTGCACTTCTTCAACGCGTGGGAGCAGGGCGACACGATCGAGATCCGCGCGCCACGCATGCCCGACATGCCGGGCGGCTTCCAGTTCGACAACCCTGGTGCCGCGCGCGAGCCGATGCCGTGGCGCTGGACGATCGACCTCACCACCGGCCGCGTCACCGACGAGCAGATCAGCGACCTGGCGAGCGAGTTCCCGCGCGTCGACGACCAGCGCGCCGCACACCGCACCCGCTACGGGTACGCCTGCCCGCAACGCAGCTGGGACTTCGCGTTCGACTTCGAAGGCGTGATCAAGTACGACTTCGAGACCGGCGCCACCCACGCCCACTTCTACCGAGACAGCGAGGTGAGCGGCGAGCACGTCTTCGCCCCCGACCCCGACGGCACGGCCGAGGACGACGGGTGGCTGCTCAGCTTCGTCAGCGATCGCGAGACCGGCACCAGCGACCTGGTGATCCTCGACGCCCGCGACGTGGCCGGCGAGCCGGTCGCCAGGGTGAAGATGGCGGCGCGCGTGCCGATCGGCTTCCACGCCAACTGGTTCGCCGACTGACGCGAACCGACGCGGAGGCCGCTCGGTACCATGCGCTCGTGAAGCAGTTGGTGCCACCGCCGGCGTCGGTCCCACCCTGGACCTTCCTCACCAACCACGCGCACGTGCTGGTCTGCCTGGCGCAGGACCGCGAGATCCGCCTGGCCGAGGTGGCCCGACGGGTCGGCATCGGCGAGCGTACCGTGCACAGCATCGTGAAGGACCTGGTCGAGGCCGGCTATGTGCAGCGCACGCGCCAGGGCAGTCACAACGTGTACGAGGTGTTCCTCGACCGGCCGCTGCGCCACCCGCTCGAGGCCGCGCACCGGCTGCACGAGATCATCGTCCCGCTCACCGACTGAACGGCCTCGACCTGGCCCGCGGGTTCTCGGCGGGGCGCGGCCGGTCGCTCAGCCGGTGCGTTTGCGGACGCCGGTGAGCGTGCGGAACAGCGTGAGCGCAGCGATCAGCACGGCTGCAGCACCGACCGCGGCGAGCGCGTCGAGCGGCTCGTCCTCGACCACGAACCGTTCGATCCCCTTGATCGCGACGAACACCACCAGTACGTCGACGATCGGCTTCTTCAGATCCTCGAGCGACCGGGCCTCGAGCCAGTCGGGCACGCGCAGGTCGCCGATGAACAGCTCGTAGAGCCCGATGGCCACGATGAGCTGCACGACGGCCAGCAGGTGGGTGTCGATCGCCTCCAACACCGACACGATCACCAACTCGTCGCCGGCGCCGTGGCGCATCGCCTTGTCGACGAGTCGCACCGTCTTGCCGATCGCGATGCCGAAGGTGGTGACCGTCGACGCGCACAGCCCGGCCACCGCCACGTGGGCGAGGAACCGGACGTCACCGACCGACCGGCGCCTGCGGAGTGGGCGATGGTTGCTCGTCACTCATCGCTCAGTACCGCAGGATGGCAGCGACGCGTTCGACGTCGGCGAGTGAGCCGTCGCTGACGATGACGGCGTTGCCGCCACTCAACAGCACGCTCTCGATCGTGTCGTCGACGATGTCGTCGTTCACGTCGGGGTGGTGGGGGTCGTCGGCGGGCAGCAGCTCGTGGTTCGCGCCGATCCGGGCCGGCAACCGGAAGCCGTTCTCCACGACGATCGTGTCGATGCGGCCCTCGTTGGCGAGCGACCACACCTCGTGGATCCCGCCCGCGTAACGGTTGGTGGAGCGCGCCTGGTCGAGCCGGGCGAGCGCGCGGGTCTCGTCGGTGCGCAGCCAGTCGACGACGAGCGGCCATGCCAGGTGATGCAATTGGCTGGCGCTCGAGCGGTCGTGGTTGCCGGCGACGAACCCGATCGACGTGAGGTGCGGCGCGAGCTCGCGCACCGAACGCTGCACACCGGCGAGCACCGTGGGCAGCGGGTACGACGCGTGCTCGCGACGCAGCAGCTGGTTGAGGTCGCGCATCCACGTGACGGTGGTGTGGTGCTCGTCGCGCTGCAGCGGCCAGACGTCGTCGCGCTGCTCGACGAGGCGCTGGCGGTCGCCGATGAACACGCGCACCACCCGCTCGCTGATGGTGACCACGCGGTACAGCGCAGTGCGGTTGAGATCGGCCACGAGGTCGCGTGTCGCGAAGGTGTCGTCGATCGTGACTCGCTCGTCGACGCCACGGCCGAGGCGAACGGTCGCCGAATACTCGGGCGACACGAACACGGCGAGCGCGTGCGTGGCTGGTTCGTCCGCGACGTCGTCGACGAGCTGCCTCAGGCGCGTGACCAGACCGTCGACCGTGGCGGCGTCCACCGCGTCGGCGGCGAGCCGTCGCTCGACCTCGCGGACGAGTTCGGCGGCCGTGTCTCGCTGGCTGGCCGACAGCGCGACGCCGGACGTGGTGTCGAGCAGGAGCGTGATGCTCGGGTAGCAGCGTTGCTGCTGCAGTTCGTGGAGCAGGGCGCGGTTCATGGTGACCTCCGTGGGGTGGGGGAGTCGGATGGGTGTCAGGGACGATCGGTGCCGCGAGGGCGCAGCTCGCGGGCGAGCAGCCGCTCGACGGTGGGGGTGAGCACGGCGAGGGTGCCGAGGCCGGCGGTGAGCGCGGCGATGCCGAGCATCCGGTGCTGGTCGAGGATCGCGAGCGTGCCGACGCCGATGGTGATCAGTGCGGTCGCCGTCGCGGTGCTGGTGAGCCGGGCGCGGCGCGAGGCGCGCAGCTGGGCGGTGGCGTCGCGGGCCCGCAGGCGGACGGGATCGAGTGCCCGGGCCGCCCAGGCGAACTCGGTGGCCAGGATCATCAGGCCGAGGAACACCACGAGCACGCCCGGCCCGGGCAGCACGACCATCGCGACGCCGGTGGCGGTGACGGTGGCGCCGGCGACGAAGACGCTCGTGCGGCGGGCGAAGCCGACGAGTGCGTCGCGGCGGGTGCGCGGATCGGGCGCGCGGTCCTCGACGGGAACCGGGGTGGAGGTGGCGGGGGTGCGGATGGACACGTGCGGGCCTCTCGAACGACGGGTGGGTCGGTTCGAAGGTCTCTCCGCTCGGGATCCGAGCTGGACCGCCGGGACCGTGGTGCGGTCCGTGGTGACGGCGGTTCCGGGATGGATACTCCCCTTCGCCGACGACCATACCAGTGCCGTCGAGAACATGCAATGAAAATCATGTTCTCCACGGCAGATGACTCGGTCGGAGTCCGCTCACCACCGTTGCTACGTTGGGCCGATGCCGGAGGTGCTCGGAGCCGACCAGGTCGAACGGTTCCGGCGCGACGGTTGGCTCGCGCCGATCCGCGTGATGAGCGCCGACGCCGCTGCCGAGCTGCGCCGCCGGCTCGAGGACGAGGAACAGCGGATCGGCGGACCGTTCCGCGGGGCTCGCCTGCAGAAGCCGCACCTGCTGCACGCATGGCTCGCCGACATCGTGTTCGACGGCATCGTCCTCGACGCCGTCGAAGCCCTGTACGGCACCGACCTGCTGTGCTGGTCGTCGACGCTGTTCGTGAAGGAGGCGCACACCACCTCGTTCGTGTCGTGGCACCAGGACTCGACGTACTGGGGGCTCAGCAGCCCCGACGTGGTGACCGCCTGGCTCGCGATCACGCCGTCGAACCGGGCCAACGGTGCGCTCGAGGTGGTGTCGGGCACGCATCACCTCGACCAACTGCCGCACCGCGACACCTTCGCCGCCGACAACCTGCTCACCCGCGGCCAGGAGGTCGCCGTCGACATCGGTGACGCCACGCCGTCGATCATCGAGCTCCAACCCGGCGAGATGTCGCTGCACCACGTGCGGCTGGTGCACGGCTCGGCGCCAAACCACTCGGACGATCGACGGATCGGGTTCGCGATGCGCTTCATGCCCACGTCGGTGGCGCAGCTGGCCGGCGATCGCGACTCGGCCACGCTGGTGCGAGGCGTCGACCGGTTCGGCCACTTCGACCTCGAACCCCGTGCCACCACCGATGGCGACCCGGCGATGGTGGCGCTGCACACGACGATCACCGAGGGCTCGGCCCGCCGCCTCTACCGAGGCACCCCGATCACCTCGTTCGACCGCGCGGCCCGGGACGACGACCGCAGCTGACGACAGCGTCGCACGGGCGCGAGGATCGGATGCACGGTCTTCGGACGGTGTCCGAAGACGGCGATGGATCCGTCATCGGCCGGCTCGCACCGGGCAGGATCACGCGTCGGCTGTCGGATGCGACAGATCGGCCACCCGGGGTCGGTCCGCACGGCCGACCGTCGGCGCCGGCGCGTGGAAGTACCACCGTGCGGTGCGCTGGCCCGGCGACGAGGCCGAACGGGTGGCGGTGCTCGCCGCCGAGCTCACCTCCATCGACGGCGAGTGGCGACGCTTCCTCGACACGGTCCGTCCGCCCCATCCCGCATGACCGCGAGCCGCCGGGCGCGTCTTCCGGACGGATGGCGTCCGGAAGGCGTCGTAGGGTCGGCGCATGACCGAGATCGACGGATACCGCATCGAGCCGCTCACCCCAGAGACCTGGCCGGCGTTCGTCGAGCTGGTCGAGCGCAGCAAGGGACTGTTCAGCGGCTGCTACTGCGTGCACTTCCACTGCCATCCCGACCCGCCCGAGCGTCGCGAGATCGGCAACAAGGCGATGAAGCAACGGCTGGTCGAGCAGGGTCGGGCCCATGCGGCGCTCGTGTTCGACGGTGACCAGGCGGTTGCGTGGGCGCAGTACGGCTCGGTCGACGAGCTGGCCAACATCCACCACCGCAAGGAGTGGGAGCGCACCACCGAACAGGTGCCCGACTACCGCATCACGTGCGTGTACGTCGACAAGCGGCGACGCAAGGCGGGCCTGGCCGAGGTGGCGGTGCGCGGCGCGCTCGACCTGATCGCCGCGGAGGGTGGTGGGCGGGTCGAGTCGTACCCGCACGACATCCCGGAGGGCAAGAAGGTGTCGTCGTCGTTCATCTACAACTCGACCCGCACGATGTACGAGCGGATCGGCTTCGGCTACGACCGGCCGAAGGGACCCGGCAACTGCGTGATGTGCCTCGACGTGCCCGACGCCGGGTGATCACCCGTCGGACGGGTGCGCCGTAGCATCCGGGCGTGAGCGATGTGATCGAACTCCTGCGGGCCGCGGTCGGTGCGGAGGTGGTGGCGGCCGGCGACGGGGCCGCCGACGACTACGGCCACGACGAGGCGCTCGAGGCGACACCCGTGACGCCGGTTGCGGTGCTGCGGCCGCGCACCACCGACGAGGTCGCGGCGATCTTGCGGTGTTGCACCGAGCACGGCATCGCGGTCACGGCGCGCGGGAGCGGGTCGGGGTTGTCGGGCGCGTGCATCCCTGTGGCCGGCGGGGTGGTCGTCTCGTTCGAGCGGATGAACCGCATCCTCGAGATCGACTCGCTCGGAGGTGTGGCCGTCGTGCAGCCCGGTGTGACGCTCGAGCAGCTCGACACCGAGCTCGCCCCGCTCGGCGTGGCGTACCCGGTGCGGCCTGGCGAGTACAGCGCCTCGCTCGGCGGCAACGTCAACACCAACGCCGGTGGCATGCAGGCCGTGAAGCACGGTGTGACCCGGCATCACGTACTCGGCCTCGAGATCGTGCTGGCGACCGGCGAGGTGATGCGCACCGGTGGCCGCACCGTGAAGTCGTCGTCGGGGTACGACCTCACCCAGCTGGTGATCGGCTCGGAGGGCACGCTCGCGCTCGTCACCGAGGTGACGCTCAAGCTGGTGCCTCGTCTGCCGCGAGCGGCGACGGTGCTGGTGCCGTTCCGCACGCTCGACGAGGTGTCGTCGGCGGTGCCGAAGGTGATCGCCGCCGGCCTCACCCCGACGATCCTCGAGTACATCGACCTGCTCACGATGGCGGCGATCCGCGACCGGTTCGGTGTCGACCCGGGCATCCCCGACGAGGTGAAGGCGACCGCGCTCGCGTACCTGCTGGTGCAGCTCGAGTCGACCACGGACGACCGGCTCGACGACGACGTCGCCGGGTTGGGTGAGCTGCTCGTCGGCCTCGGGGCCATCGACGTGTACGTGCTGCCCGCCGGGTCGGCGGCGCAGCTGGTCGAGGCGCGCGAGAAGGCCTTCTGGTTGGCGAAGGCGAACGGCGCGAACGACATCGTCGACGTGTGCGTGCCGCGTGGCGCGATGCCGGCGTACATGGAAGCCGTCCGGCTGATCGGCGAGCGGACGGCCTCGTGGATCGCGGGCTGCGGCCATGCCGGCGACGGCAATGTGCACCTTGCCGTGTTCCAGGGCGACCCGGTGGCGCGCAAGGAGGTCGTGCGCGACCTGCTGCGCGCAGGGCTCGAGCTGGGCGGAGCGATGTCGGGCGAGCACGGCATCGGCGTCACCAAGAAGCCGTACTTCGTCGAGCTCGAGAACCCTGTCAAGCTCGCGCTGCTCCGACGCATCAAGCTCGCGTTCGACCCCGCCGGGATCCTGAACCCCGGCACCATCTTCGATCTGGAGGCCACCTCGTGAACGGCGCTCGTTCGCTCATCCGCACCCTCGTCGCCGCCGGTGTCGACACCTGCTTCATGAACCCCGGCACGTCCGAGATGCACTTCGTCGCCGCGCTCGACGACGTGCCCGACATGCGCGGCGTGCTCGCGCTGTTCGAAGGCGTGGCCACCGGTGCGGCCGACGGCTACGCGCGCATGCGCGGCACGCCCGCCGCGGTGCTGCTGCACCTCGGCCCGGGCCTCGGCAACGGCCTCGCCAACCTGCACAACGCGCGCAAGGCGCGCGTGCCGGTGGTGGTGATCGTGGGCGACCACGCACTGCACCACCTGCAGTACGACGCGCCGCTCACGAGCGACATCGAGACGGTGGCGCGCAACGTGTCGCCCGGGTGGCTGCACCGCTCGACGTCGACGGTCGACCTCGGCCGTGACGCCGCGTCGGCCGTCGCCGCGTCGATGGGCCCGCCGCCGCAGGTGGCGACGCTGATCCTGCCGGCAGACGTGTCGTGGAGCGACGGTGGCGTCGACGGCGAGCTCACCGTGCCGAAGGCGCGGGCGGCGGTCGACCCGGACGTGATCGAGCGGCTCGCCGGTCTGATCCGCTCGGGTGAGCCGACCGCGTTGTTCCTCGGCGGGGTGGCGCTCGGCGAGCGCGGCCTGCGCGCCGCCGGCCGCATCGCCGACGCTGCAGGCGTGAAGCTGATGGCCGAGACGTTCCCCACCCGCCTCGAGCGCGGCGCCGGGCTGCACGAGGTGACGCGGTTGTCGTACCTGGGTGACTTCGCCGTGATGCAGCTGCAGCACTACCAGCACCTGATCCTCGCCGACGCGACCTCGCCGGTGTCGTTCTTCGCCTATCCGGGCAAGGAGAGCGACCTGGTGCCCTCGACGTGCCAGGTGCACGAGCTGGCGGCGCCGTCGGCCGGTCTCGACGTGGTCGCGGCGCTCGAGCAGTTGGCCGACGCGATCGGCGCACCGCCGGCCGTCGACGCGCCGACCGGTCCCGTACCCGATCGCCCCACGGGCGCGCTCACCGCGCAGACGATGGCGGCCGCGGTGGCCGCCACCCTGCCCGAGGGCGCGATCGTGAGCGACGAGGCACAGACCTCGGGGTTGTTCCTGGCGGGCGCCACCGCCGACGCGCCACGGCACTCGTGGCTGTGCCTGACGGGTGGGTCGATCGGCCAGGGCATGCCGGTCGCGATCGGTGCGGCCGTCGCGTGTCCCGATCGCCGGGTGCTCAACCTGCAGGCCGACGGCAGCGCGCTGTACACGTTGCAGTCGTTGTGGACCCAGAGCCGCGAGGGGCTCGACGTCACCACGGTGATCTGCAACAACCGCTCGTACTCGGTGCTCAACATGGAGCTGCAGCGCGTGGGCGCCGATGCGGTCGGCCCGAAGGCGCTCGACATGCTCGACCTGCACCGTCCCGACATCGACTTCGTCTCGCTCGCGCAGGGCCTCGGCGTACCCGCCGTGCGCGTCGACACCGCCGACGACCTCACTCGCGAGCTCGAGCGCTCGTACGCCGAATCGGGCCCGCGCCTCATCGAGGCGATGATCCCACCCGTCATGTGATCGGTGCACCGTGCACCTGGGCAACGGTCGCCCCGGCTGCGAACATGGCGGCGTGATCGTCCGCACCCGCTCGAACCGGCTCGCTCGCCTCGGCCTGGTCGCGCTGGTCGCGGTGCTGGCGGCGTGCAGCGACGACGATGCCGCACCGGCGACGTCCGACGCCGTGGCGACCGCCGCGGCCGACACGACGACGCCATCGACGCCTTCGACGCCTTCGACGACGACCACGACGACCGGGTCGGAGCCATCGACGGCCCCCGCCACGAGCGAGCCCGAGCTGCGCGAGTTCGAGGGCCAGCACGTGTCGGTGATCGGGCTGTGGAGTGGTCCCGAGCTCGAGAGCTTCGAGACCGTGCGTGGGCAGTGGGAGCAGGTGACCGGTGCGGCGGTCGACTGGAACGGTCCGCGCGATCTGGCCGGTGAGCTGCAGGACGAGCTGGTCCAGGGCACCGAGCCCGACGTCGCGATCCTGCCGAGCATCGGGTTGCTGCACCAGTTGGCGGCCGCCGGCGAGCTCGTGCCGTTGCGCACGGTGCTCGACGCGGCGCAGCTCGACGCCGACTACTCGCCGCCGTGGCTCGAGCTCGGCAGCGTCGACGGCGAGCTGTACGGCATCCCGTACAAGGTCACCGACAAGTCGACCGTCTGGTACTCGCCGCCGGCGTTCGCCGAGGCGGGTGCCACGGTGCCCCAGACGTGGGACGAGCTGTTGGCGCTGGCCGACACGATGGTGGCCGACGGGCGGACGCCGTTCTCGGTGGTCGCGCCGAAGGTGCCGGGCGGTGGGGGATGGGCGCTGACCGACTGGGTGTCGCAGCTGGTGCTCGCCGGGTGCGGGGCCGAGCAGTACG
>JAXLRF010000016.1:0-101128 GCA_046331225.1 Acidimicrobiales bacterium | reverse complement strand
CGAGCTGCGCCCGAAGGTGGTCGTCAATGTCGGTGGCTACGCCAGCATGCCGGCCACCATCGCAGCGCTCCGCGCCGGCATCCCCGTGGTGGTGGTGAGCTACGACCTGCGGCCCGGGCTCGCGTCGAAGCTCGCCGCCCGTCGGGCCACCGCGGTGGCCGCTGCGTTCCCCGACTCCCCGTTGCCGCGGGCACACCTCACCGGTGCCCCGATCCGGCCCGAGATCATCGCGGTCGACCGCGCCCGCGACCGGCAGGCCGCCCGCGAGGCGCTCGACCTGCCCGCCGACCGGTTCGTCATCACCGTGTTCGGCGGTTCGCTCGGCGCGAAGGCGATCAACGATGCCGTCGCCGGGCTGGTCGATCACTGGTCCGATCGCTCCGACGTGTACGTCCACCACGTGGTGGGTGACCGGTGGCTCGCCGACGCGCCCGGTTCGCGACCCGGTCCAGCAGGCATCATGTATCGCGTGATCGGCTACGAGGACCGGATGCCGCAGCTCTACGCGGCCGGCGACCTGATGATCACGCGCGCCGGCGCGAGCACGATCGCCGAGCTGGCCGCCACGGGCACGCCCGGCATCGTGGTGCCTTGGCCGGGGGCCGCCGAGAACCACCAGGTCGACAACGCCCGCACGCTCAGCGACATCGGTGCCGCCGTGCTGCTCGACGAGCGTGACCTCACGGTCGACACGCTCGCCGGTGCGGTGGGCGATCTGATCGCGCACCCCGACCGCCTGGCTGCGCTCGGGTCGGCGGCGTACGCGGCGGGGGAGCGGCACCGAGGGGATTCGCTCATCCGCCTGATCGACGCGGTCGCGTCCGGCGAGGTGACGCGCTCGTGAGCACGTTCTCGCTGCCGACCCCCGTGCCACCGCTCGACCTCGGCACGCCGCAACGCCTGCACGTGGTGGGCGTCGGCGGTCCGGGCATGAGTGCGATCGCGGTCGCGCTGGCCGAGATGGGTCACGCCGTGAGCGGCAGCGACATCCGCGAGAAGCCGATCCTCGATCGTCTGCGCGCGGGTGGTGTCGACGTGCACGTCGGGCACCAGCGCTCGCACGTGGCGGGATGCGACGCCGTCACGTACAGCACGGCGGTGCCCGAGCGCAACGTCGAGCTCGACCAGGCCCGGCAGGAGGGCACGGTCGTGCTCCGCCGTGCCGGCATGCTCGCCTCGATCTGCGCCCAGGCGCGTTCACTGGCCGTGGCCGGCACGCACGGCAAGACCACCACCTCGTCGATGCTGATGCTGATCCTCGCCGAGGCCGGCCTGCATCCGAGCTTCGTGATCGGCGGCGACGTCACCGACATCGGCACCGGCGCGCAGTGGACCGGTGGCGAGTGGTTCGTCGTCGAGGCCGACGAGAGCGACGGCACGCACCTCGAGTTGCCGTTGCACGGCACGATCCTCACCAACGTCGAGGTCGACCACCTCGACCACTTCGGTTCGTTCGAGGCGATCGAGGCGAGCTTCGACCGCTACCTCGCGCAGATCGCCGGACCGAAGGTGCTGTGCGCCGACGACCCGGTGTGCCGCCGGCTCGCCGTCGCGCACGATGCCGTCACGTACGGCACGGCAGAGGACGCGCACGTGCGTGCGCTCGACGTGCATCCGGGCAAGGGCTCGTTCACCTTCACGGTCGAACGCCACGGCGAGCGGCTCGGCGTGATCGACCTGCCCCTGCGCGGCATCCACAACGTGCGCAACGCGACCGCCGCGCTGGCGATGGCGCTCGAGATCGGCGTGTCGTTCGACGGCGCGGCCGCCGCGCTGGCCCGGTTCGGCGGTGTGGCCCGCCGGTTCGACGTGCGCGGCACCTCGGGCGGGGCGACCCTGGTCGACGACTACGCCCACATCCCCACCGAGATCGCCGCGGTGCTCGCCGCCGCGCGTGCGAGCGGCGACGGCTGGCGGCGGGTGGTCGCCGTGTTCCAGCCCAACCGCTTCAACCGGATGGCGTTGATGTGGCAGGACTACGCGGACGCGTTCGTCGACGCCGACGTGGTGGTGCTCACCGAGATCTACGCGAGCGGCACGACGCCGATTCCCGGCATCACCGGCAAGCTGGTGGTCAACGCCGTGCTCGACGCGCACCCGAACACGCGGCTCGTGTGGCTGCCCCGTCGTCACGACCTGATCGACTTCGTCGCGGGCGAGCTGCGTGAGGGTGACGTGTGCATCTCGATGGGCTGTGGTGACATCGCCTCGCTGCCGTCGGAGGTGATCGAACGCCGCGCCGAGCGCGGCCTCGACGGAGCGCCACGATGACCGCCGCCGATCGCGACCTGGCCCGCCGGATCGACGTGGCTGCGGGGCTGCTGCAGGGGCTGGCCGAACGCGACGTGCCCCTGGCGCCGCTCACCACCTACAAGGTCGGCGGGTCGGCGGCGCTGTTCGCCCGCCCCCGCACCGTGGACGACCTCGCCCGGGTGGCCGATGCCTGTCGACAGGCGCGGCTGCCGGTGCTCGTGGTCGGCCGTGGCTCCAACCTGCTCGTGGCCGACGACGGCTTCGCCGGGGTGGCCGTGTCGCTCGGCGACCTGCGCGGCGACGCGCTCGGCACCGACGTGCGCGTCGAGGGCACGCAGGTGGTGGCCGGGGGAGCGGTGGCGTTGCCCGTGCTGGCCCGCCGCACCGCGGCGGCGTCGCTCACCGGGTTCGAGTGGGCCGTCGGCGTGCCCGGCTCGGTCGGCGGTGGCGTGCGGATGAACGCCGGCGGTCACGGTTCGGACATGGCGGCGTGCCTGGTCGAGGTCGACCTGTTCGACCTGCACCGCGACGCGGCCGAGGCTCGTGCCACGCTGCCCGCGTCTCAGCTCGGGTTGCGGTTCCGCGGATCCGACCTGGCCGACCACCAGATCGTGCTGTCGGCACGTCTGCAGCTGTCACCAGGCGACCGCGAGCGCTCCGAGCGCGAGCTCGACGAGATCGTCCGTTGGCGGCGCGAGCACCAACCGGGCGGTCAGAACGCCGGTTCGGTCTTCGTCAACCCGGTGCCGGGCGAGGTGCCCGCCGGCGCGCTCATCGACCGGATGGGGCTGCGCGGGTTCCGCCTCGGCACCGCGCACGTCAGCGACAAACACGCGAACTTCATCCAGGCCGACGACGGTGGCCGTGCCGCCGACGTGCACGCACTGATGGAACTGGTGCGCGAGAAGGTGGCGGCCGAGACCGGCTACCACATGCGCAGCGAGGTGCGCCTGGTGGGCTTCGGCATCCCCGATCCGCACGATCCGGCGGGTGTGCGATGGTGAGCTGGCGGCGCTCGCACGGCGCCACCCCGGAGCAGCCCGAACGGCCCGACGAGCCCGCGGCCGGCAACGCGGACGAGGGCACGCCTCGCGAGCCCACCCCGGCGCGCGGCGAGGACGTGCCACACCACGTGCTCGACGAGTTGCGGATGGCCTTCACCGAGGCTCCACCCGCACCCGACACCGCGTCGACGGTGCCGATCGAGTTCACCGACGGCCTGTCGTTCCCCGACGCCACCGACGACGTGCTGCTCGACGCGACCGACACCACGTTCGGCACCTCGTTCGGCACCTCGTTCGGCACCTCGTTCGGGCTCGACCTCGACGACCTGCCACCGGCCGAGTACGACGACTTCACCGGTGAACCGCCGCGACCGGTCACCTCGGTGAGCACCACGCCGGGCGGGCCCGACGGCCCACACGGCCCGCACGGCCCCGACGAGCTGCCACCGGCCGAGCCCTGGGTGCTCGATCCGCCGGCGGCGTTCGCCGACGATCCGCCGCCCGCGCCGCCGGCACCGTTCACCCCCTTCGGCGAGGTGGGCACCGGCGACGTGCGGATCATCCGTCGCAGCGAGGCAACACGGCCCACCCCGGCCACGCCGGTCACGCCCATCGCCCCGGCCGCCGAGCGCGACCCGTCGACCGCGGGGCCGCGCGCCACGATCGTGATCGGCGGGGACGACGACGACCTCCCGGATCCGATCTACCTCGACGACGACGAGGCCGCGGCGCGTGCCCGCGGCGACGAGGGTGACGGCGGCGGCCAGACCTTCGTGCTCGGTGACGAGCTCGAGGCATCGGGCGCCTTCGACGCCGTGCAGCTGCCCAGCCGTTCGATGGACCCACGCGTGCGGGCCCGGCGCATCGCGGTCAAGCGCGCCCAGAGCCGCAAGCGCCTCATCTGGGTCGGGGCGATCGTCGGTGCGGTCGTCGTCGTGGTGGCGGTGCTCGCCGTGTTCGCGTCCGGGTTGTTCGCGGTCGACCGGGTCGACGTGCAGGGCGCGCCGTACACGCAGGCCCGCTACGCCGACCGCTTGCAGGCGGTGATCGACGAGATGATGGGCGAGCCGGTGCTGCTGGTCGACACCCGCGCCGCCGAGGAGCAGCTCGAGGCGCTGCCGTGGGTCGAGCGGGCCTTCGTGCGCACCGACTTCCCCGATCGTGTGCTGATCGACGTGCGCGAACGCCAGCCGCTCGCCACCTTCGCCGGTTCGGACGGTCGCTACCGGGTGATCGACCGTGACGGCTACGTGCTCGACGTGCTCGACGGCCGGCCCGCGTCGTACATGCTGATCACCGGCACGGGACCCGATCTCGAGCCGGGTTCGAGCGCCGGCGCGCCGTACGCCGCCGCCGCACAGCTGGTGGGTGCGCTGCCCGAGGAGTTGCGCGACATCACCGTCGCCGCCGGGGTCGATCCCACCACGGCCGACCTGAGCCTCACCATCCAGCGGATCCCGACCGCCGAGGAGATCGCCGCCGGCACCACCGAGACCCAGGAGGTCGCCGTGCGCATCGGCAGCTTCACCGGTCTCGACGCGAAGCTCGCCCGGTTGCTGCAACTCGTGCGCGACGGCCTCGACGACGCGGCCCCGATCGACGTCAGCACCGACGACGTCATCGGCTGACGTCACCGGCCGACGTCACCGGCCCTGGAGCCGGCCCAGTCGCCGGGCGAGTCACGGGCAGGTACCCCCGAACGGGCGACACCGCGCCCCTCCCCGTGTCGCGGCCCCGGGCGTGCCAGACTGGCGACCGACCAGGACCGACGGGTCGGTGACGTCCGCATTGCACGGGAGGTGGCCGTCACTCGTTACGATCGCTGGTCACTTGTCCGTACTCCCGAGTCACGAAAGCTGGAGGTCAGGCTGATGGCCGGCGCCCCACAGAACTATCTCGCCGTCATCAAGGTGATCGGCGTGGGTGGCGGTGGTGTCAACGCCGTCAACCGCATGATCGACGCCGGACTGAAGGGCGTGGAGTTCATCGCCGTCAACACCGACGCCCAGGCGCTGTTGATGAGCGACGCGGACGTGAAGCTCGACATCGGTCGCGACCTCACCCGCGGCCTCGGCGCCGGCAGCGACCCCGAGGTCGGCCGTGCGGCCGCCGAGGCGCACCGCGACGAGATCGAGGAGATGATCAAGGGCGCCGACATGGTGTTCATCACCGCCGGCGAGGGTGGCGGCACCGGCACCGGTGCGGCTCCCGTGATCGCCGAGGTCGCCCGCAGCCTGGGTGCGCTCGCGATCGGTGTGGTCACCCGTCCGTTCAGCTTCGAGGGCCGCCGTCGCGCGGTGCAGGCCGACACCGGTGTCGCGAAGCTCAAGGAGAAGGTCGACACCCTCATCGTCATCCCGAACGACCGCCTGCTCACGGTGGCCAACGAGAAGACGAGCGTCCTCAACGCGTTCAAGATGGCCGACGAGGTGCTCCTCCAGGGTGTCTCCGGCATCACCAACCTCATCACCACGCCGGGCCTCATCAACACCGACTTCGCCGACGTGAAGATGATCCTGTCGAGCGCCGGTTCGGCGCTCATGGGCATCGGTCAGGCGAGCGGCGAGAACCGTGCGGTCGTGGCGGCCAAGGCCGCGATCTCGAGCCCGCTGCTCGAGGCCGCGATCGACGGTGCCCGCGGCATCCTGCTCAACATCACCGGTCCGTCGAGCATGGGCCTGTTCGAGATGAACGCCGCCGCCGAGATCATCCACGGCGTGGCGCACCAGGACGCCAACATCATCTTCGGTACCGTCATCGACGACGAGATGGGCGACGAGGTCAAGGTCACCGTCATCGCCGCCGGCTTCGACCGCTGGGACACCGGTGCGTCGTCGGGCGCGCCGGGCACCGGCAAGCCGGCCGCGCCGGTGCTGAAGGCCGTCGAGAACAAGCCGACGTCGACGCTGAAGGACCTGTTCGCCGACGACGCGGTCGACCCGCTCGACGGCGACGACGACTTCGACGTCCCGTCGTTCCTCAAGTAGCCGCCGCTCGCGTCCGAGGGCGTCTCGTCGTGCACGTGCGCTGCAGCACGCGCGCCGACGGAGACTTCCACGTCGAGCAACCGTTCGAGCAGCTCGAGGCCACGCGCCGCGCGTTCGTCGATCTGCCGTGGACCCAGCCCGACGAGGTGCACGGCACCGACGTCCTCGTCGTCACCCGGCCCGCCGAGCACGACCTGGCGGTCGCCGACGCGCTCGTCACCGACCTCGCCGGCGTGGTGCTCGGCATCTGGGTCGGCGACTGCGCACCGGTCGCGTTCGAGGGCGCGAGCGGGCGCATCGGCGTCGCCCACGGCGGCTGGCGCGGCCTGCTCGACGGTGTGCTCGCGCGCACGGTCGACGCGATGCGCGCCGGTGTCGACGACCCCACCGTGCACGCGGTGCTCGGCCCGTGCATCCATCCGTGCTGCTACGAGTTCGGTGCCGACGACCTCGACCGTGTGGTCGACCGCTTCGGTCCGGGCGTGGTGGGTCGCACGCGCGACGGACGGCCGGCGCTCGACGTGCCCGCCACGGTGACCACGGCGCTCGCCGAGCTCGACGTCGGCGTGCGGCCGGCGCTCGACGGGCCGCTGTGCACCGGCTGCGATCCGGCCGGCCGGTGGTTCTCGCACCGCGTGCGTGCCGAACGTGGGCGTCAGGTGGTGGCCGTGTGGAAGGATCCGGAACGATGACCGACGCACCGAACCCGGGCATCGACGCCGCATCGGTGGCCGAGCGGCTCGCCGGCATCCGCGACCGCATCGCCGCCGCGGGCGGCACCGGGGTGCACGTCGTCGGCGTCACCAAGACCTGGGGGATCGAGGCCGTGCGCGCCGCCGCTGCCGCGGGCTGCGACGCCGTCGGCGAGAACTACGCGCAGGAGATGGTCGCCAAGCTCACCGGGCAGGTATCGCTGCCGCCGGTGCACTTCATCGGCCGGCTGCAGACCAACAAGGTGCGACAGATCGCGCCGTTCGTCGACGTGTACGAGACCGTCGACCGCGCCTCGCTCGCGCACGAGCTCGCGAAGCGCGTGCCCGGCGCCCGGGTGCTCGTGCAGGTGACGCCCGATGGTGATCCCGACAAGGGCGGCTGCTCGCTCGACGCCGCTCGTCCGCTCGTCGACGAGTGCCTGGCACTCGGTCTCGTCGTCGACGGGCTCATGACCGTCGGTCCCACCGAGGGTGGCCCCGAGGCCGCACGCGCCGGATTCCGCGCGGTGCGGTCGTTGCTCGACGAGCTCGGCCATCTGGGGCTGTCGGTGTGCTCGATGGGCATGAGCGACGACCTCGAGGTGGCCGTGCAGGAGGGCTCGACGCAGGTGCGCGTGGGCAGTGCGCTGTTCGGTCCGCGGCGCGGGTGAACACGCCTCGCGGCTCCACCCCTGCGCACACCACATGAGCTAGCCTCGGCCGTCCAGGAGGAAGTGTCGATGTCGATCTGGAAGAGGGCCATGGACTATCTCGGGCTGGGGCCCGACGACGCCTATGACGACTACGACCTCCCGCCGGAGCCCGAGCCGCGGGCCGTGCGTGGCGGTGGTGGCGGCGGCCGCCAGCCGCGTTACGACGAGCCGGTCGTGCGCAACAGCCGTCAGATGCCCGACTACGAGCCCGAGGCAGCGGTCCGCACCGTGCCGACGCGGCCGACGTTCCCATCGCGTGACACCGAGCCCGTCACCCGCCGGCCCGCCCCGGCGAGCGACGACTCGAGCGTGCATCCGCGCCCGATCAACCCCACTCGGTCCAGTGCGCCCGCGCGAGGAGGACAGGCCGTGAGCTCCGATCCCCACACCGTGCGGCCGCGCCGTTTCGACTCGGCGCAGGAGATCGCCGACAAGTTCAAAGAAGGCCAGCCGGTCATCATGAACCTCGAGGCGACCGAGCGCGAGGTGTCGCGTCGCCTCATCGACTTCGCGAGCGGGCTCTGCTACGGGCTCAACGGCAGCATGGAGAAGGTCGCCACCGGCGTGTACCTGCTGAAGCCCGCGGGTTCGCGCTCGTACGGTTCGCACGACGACTGACCCAGCGGACCGAGCCCGTGGCCTCGAACGCGGCCACTCGCGATCATCGCCACGCGCGTCGAGCGATGACGGTTCGGTGACCGTGGGTGATCGCGGGTGCACCGTCTGCCTAACATGGCGCCCATGGAACTGAGTCCGCAGGCCGTGGCGGCCGCCACCTTCCGAACGGTCAAACGGGGCTACGACCCCGACGAGGTGCGGGCTTACCTGATCGAGGTGTCGGCGAGCCTGGAGGCCGCCCACCAGCAGGCGACGGCGATGGAGGCGCGTGCTCGTGCCGCGATCGCCAAGCTGCAGGACGCCACGCAACTCGCACAGCAGACGCCGGCCACCACCACCGGTCCGGTGCCGGTCACGCCCGCACCGACGCCCACCGTCGGCGCCGAAGAGGCCGAGACGATCAGCCGCACGCTGCTGCTCGCGCAGCGCACCGCCGATCACACCGTCGCCGAAGCCAAGGCCGAGGCCGCGCAGATCACCGAGGCCGCGCACCACGAGGCCGCGAGCGTCACGTCGGCCGCCAAGCTCGACGCCGCGGCGGCGCTCGAGCAGGCCCGCGCCGAGGCCGCCCGTCTGCTCGACGACGCCCGCGCCGAGGCACACCGCGCGAAGAGCGAGTCGCACCTGCGCGCCGAGGCCGAGGTCGCCGAGCTCGAGCGCCGCCGCGAGGCACTCACCTCCGACCTGGCCGCGCTCGAGCGCGCCACCTCGTCGCACCGCGACCGGCTCCGCGACGTCTCGAAGCAGCTGGCCCAGCTGGCCGAGGGCGTGCCCTCGCCCGAGCAGCCGACGCTCAGCGCCCCCTCCGCCCCCGCCGCCCCGGCGGCAGCGCCTGCGTCGAACGGAGCGGCCAACGGTCGCTCACCGATCACCGGTCAGGTGCCCGTCACCGGCTCGATCACCGCCGGCCCGTCGGACGACACCGGCGGTAACCGCATCCCCCCGCCGCCGATCACCGGTCAGGTGCCGCTCCAGCCGGGCGTCGAGCCGCTCGTCTCGCCGCGGCCCACCTCGGCCGACGAGGTGCGCTCGATGTGGCAGCAGGCCGAGCGCGCCGAGCTCGAGAGTCAGGGGCTGATCGACGCCACGCCGATCGACGGCATCACGGCGGGCGGGGATTCTCCCACCCCCACCGACGGCATCCGTCGGTAGACTCGACGCCCATCGGCGACGACGAGGCCATCACCTCCGAGCCTCCGGAAGAACGGGACGTCACGGCCTCACCGCGGCGACCTCAGTAGAACCGGACGGGACCAGCCCGTGAACGCTGGCGCAGACGAGTGGCGCACCGCCGAGGCGGGGCGCAAGCAGGGTGGTACCGCGGGCTCCGGCTCGTCCCTGTGATCCGAGTGATCGCACGCCAGGAGACCACCCGCCATGAGCCAGCCCTCGAGCACCCCGCATCGCTACCCGACGGTCGAGCCGCAGCCGAGCTTCCCCGCGCTCGAGCGCGAGATCCTGTCGTTCTGGGACGGCGACCACACCTTCGAGGCGTCGGTCGCGGCACGTGACGGCGCCGACGAGTACGTCTTCTACGACGGCCCGCCCTTCGCCAACGGGCTGCCGCACTACGGCCACCTGCTCACCGGGTTCGTGAAGGACGCCGTGCCGCGCTACCGCACGATGCGCGGCCAGCAGGTGCACCGGCGGTTCGGATGGGACTGCCACGGCTTGCCCGCCGAGACCGTGGTCGAGAAGGAACTCGGCGTCAGCGGCCACCCCGAGATCACGGCGTTCGGCATCGACAAGTTCAACGACGCGTGCCGCACCAGCGTGCTCCGCTTCACCGACGACTGGCACCGGTACGTCACCCGTCAGGCGCGCTGGGTCGACTTCGAGAACGACTACAAGACCCTCGACCTCCCGTACATGGAGAGCGTCATGTGGGCCTTCAAGTCGTTGTGGGACAAGGGGCTGATCTACGAGGGCTTCCGCGTGCTCGCGTACTGCTGGCGCTGCGAGACGCCGCTCAGCAACACCGAGACCCGCATGGACGACGTGTACCGCGACCGCCAGGACCCGGCGCTCACGGTGGCGTTCCAGCTCGAGACCGGCGAGAAGATCCTCGCCTGGACCACCACGCCGTGGACCCTGCCGAGCAACCTCGCGCTCGCCGTCGGCCCCGACATCGACTACGCGGTGATGGAGGAGGACGGGCAGCGCTACATCGTCGCCGAGAGCCGGCTCGGCGCCTACGAGCGCGAGCTCGCGAACGCGACGCAGGTGGGCACCCTCAGCGGCGCCGACCTGGTCGGTCGCAAGTATGTGCCGCTGTTCCCGTTCTTCGCCGACACGCCGAACGCCTTCCACGTGCTGGCCGCCGACTTCGTCAGCACCGAGGACGGCACCGGTGTGGTGCACATGGCGCCGGGCTTCGGTGAGGACGACCAGAACGTCTGCAACGCCGTCGGCATCCCGACGATCTGCCCGATGGACGAGCACGGTCGCTACACGAGCGAGGTCACGCCGTGGGCGCACGTGCACGTGTTCGACGCCAACCCGATGGTGATCAAGGAGCTGAAGGACCGTGGCGTGGTGGTGCGCCACGACAGCTACCAGCACTCGTACCCGCACTGCTGGCGCTGCGCCGAGCCGCTCGTGTACCGGGCGATCAGCTCGTGGTTCGTGCAGGTCACCGCGTTCAAGGACCGCATGGTCGAGCTGAACCAGCAGATCACCTGGGTGCCCGAGCACATCAAGGACGGCAGCTTCGGCAAGTGGCTCGCCAACGCACGCGACTGGAGCATCAGCCGCAACCGGTTCTGGGGCTCGCCGATCCCGGTGTGGAAGAGCGACGACCCCGAGTACCCGCGCGTCGACTGCTACGGCTCGATCGAGGAACTCGAGCGCGACTTCGGCGTCACGGTCACCGACCTGCACCGCCCGCAGGTCGACGACCTCGTGCGGCCCAACCCCGACGACCCCACCGGCAAGGCGATGATGCGTCGGGTGCCCGAGGTGCTCGACTGCTGGTTCGAGAGCGGCAGCATGCCCTTCGCGCAGGTGCACTACCCGTTCGAGAACCGTGAGTGGTTCGACAGCCACTATCCCGGCGACTTCATCGTCGAGTACATCGGCCAGACGCGTGGCTGGTTCTACACGCTGCACGTGCTGGCCACCGCGTTGTTCGACCGCCCGTCGTTCAGCACCTGCGTGAGCCACGGCATCGTGCTCGGTGACGACGGCCAGAAGATGTCGAAGAGCCTGCGCAACTACCCGGACCCGATGATGGTGTTCGACACCTACGGCTCGGATGCGATGCGCTGGTACCTGCTCAGCTCGTCGATCCTGCGCGGCACCGACCTCGCCGTCACCGAGGACGGCATCCGCGACACGGTGCGCCAGGTGATGCTGCCGATCTGGAACTCGTGGTACTTCCTGTCGTTGTACGCCAACGCCGAGGGACGTGCGGGGGAGTTCCGTACCGACTCGACCGACGTGCTCGACCGCTACGTGCTCGCGAAGACCCACGACCTCGTCCGCGACGTCACCGCGCAGATGGACGTGTACGACCTGTTCGCCGCGTGCAACAGCGTGCGCACCTTCCTCGACGTGCTCACCAACTGGTACGTGCGCCGCAGCCGTGACCGGTTCTGGGCGGGGGAGCAGGCCGCGATCGACACGCTCCACACCGTGCTCGACGTCCTGTGCCGGGTGGCCGCGCCGTTGCTGCCGCTCACCACCGAGGCCGTGTACCGACAGTTGACGGGCGAGCGCAGCGTGCATCTCACCGACTGGCCCGAGGCGTCGAGCCTGCCCGCCGACGACGACCTGGTCGCCACCATGGACCTCGCCCGCGACGTGTGCTCGGCCACGCTGCGCGTGCGCAAGGCCCACCAGCGCCGCGTGCGCCTGCCGCTCGCCAGCCTCACCGTCGCCGTGCCCGGTGCGGCCCGGCTCGACGCGTTCACGAGCCTCATCGCCGACGAGGTGAACGTGAAGGCGCTGCAGCTCACCGACGACGTCGCGTCGGTGGCCACCCACGAGCTGCAGGTGGTGCCGGCCGCGCTCGGCCCGCGCCTCGGCGGTCAGACCCAGCAGGTGATCAAGGCCGTGAAGAGCGGCGACTGGCGCCAGGAGGGCGACACCGTGGTGGCCGGTGGCATCGAGCTGCAGCCGGGGGAGTACCAGCTGAAGCTCGTGGTCGCCGGCGACGGCGCCAGCACCTCGCTCAGCGGTGGCGCCGGCGTGGTGCTGCTCGACACCGAGGTCACGCCCGAGCTCGAGGCCGAGGGCGCGGCTCGCGATCTCGTGCGCCTCGTGCAGCAGGCCCGCCGCGACGCCGGGCTCGCGGTCGGCGACCGGATCACGCTCGCCGTCGGCGTGCCCGAGTCGCTACGCCGCCAGGTGGCGCCGCACCAGTCGTTCGTCGCCGCCGAGACCCTGGCGACCTCGGTGACCTTCGATGCCACCGGCGATCCGAACGCCGAGCTCGACGGCGAGCCGATCACGATCACGGTGGCCAAGGCCTGACCGTGTGACCTGCGTGGGGTGCCCCCCATCGGGCGGTCGTGCGGATAACATCCGCCGTTCGTTCCGGTCGATGGAGGTGCACCCCAATGGCCACAGCCAAGCAGGCATCCGCGAAGCAGCAGCCCGCCAAGAAGGCGGCCGCGGCCCCGGCACCCTCGTCGTCCACGGCCAGATCGGCCGCCCCCGCCAAGGCGGCACCGGCGAAGGCCACCGCCAAGGCCACCCCCGCCAAGGCCACCAAGGCCGCCGCGACCAAGGCGCCGGTGAAGGCCGCAGCGTCCAAGGCCGCCCCCACCAAGGCCACGGCGTCCAAGGCACCGGCCAAGGCCGCCACCGCCAAGGCCGCCCCGACCAAGGCCACGGCCACCAAGGCACCGGCCAAGGCCACCCCCGCCAAGGCGCCGGCCAAGGCCACCCCCGCCCCGGCCAAGGCGCCGGCCAAGACCACCCCCGCCAAGGCCACCCAGGCCTCGGCACCGGCCAAGGCCGCCAAGCCCGCCCCTGCGGCGGCCCCCACGAAGCAGGCTGCCAAGGCGCCCGCGCCCGCAGCACCGGCACCGGCCACGAAGCATGCGTCGGCACCCGCGAAGTCGGGTACCAAGGCCGCCGTGCCCCCGGCACCCGCCGAACCCCCCGCCCGTCCCCCCGCCACGAAACCCGAGTCCACCCCCGTGCCCCGAACCTCTCCCGCCGCAGCGAAGTCCGCCAAGGCCTCGCCCGACACGGCCGCCCCCGCCGCCGAGTCCGCCCCCGCCCCCAAGCCCGCGCCCAAGAAGCCCGAGCCCACCGCACCCGCCACCCAGCCGATCCCGCCCGTCAAGGGCGTCACCAAGGAAGGCATCTCCTACACCAAGGACTTCGACGCCAAGTGGCTGCTCGCCCAGCGCGCCCTGCTGCTCGAAGAACGCGAGGCGCTCACCGGTCAGGCCGCACGTCTCGAGGACGAGGCCAACGCGCTGATCGAGGAGCAGGAGATGGGCGACGTGCAGTTCGACGACGAAGGCGGTGAAGGCGACACGATGGTGGTCGAGCGCGAGCGCGACCTCGCGCTGTCGGCGCAGGCCCGCCAGATGGTGGTCGACATCGACGCCGCACTCGAGCGCCTCGCCGCCGGCACCTACGGCTACTCGGTCGAGAGTGGCCGCCCGATCCCGCGCGAACGGCTCGAGGCGATCCCGTGGGCCACGGTGCTCGTCGAGGAGAAGGTCGGCGGCATCGGCCGTCGATGATGGATCCCGCCGACGAGCCCTCGACGCCCGACGCCGCCGCGGCGCCGAGGCCGCGCCGGCGCGTCAGCATCGCCCCGCTCAGCCTCGCCATCGCCGCGGTGATCGTGGTGCTCGACCAGATCACCAAGCACTGGGCGGTGAACGAACTGTCCGACGGCCGCGAGATCCACGTCCTGTGGACCCTGCAGTGGAACCTGTCGTACAACACCGGCATGGCGTTCTCTCGCGGCCAGGGCCTCGGCCCGGTGATCGCGTTGCTGGCCGTGCTGGTCGTGATCGTGCTCGTCGTCGGCGCGTCGCACGTCCAGCACCGGCTCGCCCGCTACGCCGCCGGTCTGCTGATCGGCGGGGCGATCGGCAACCTGGTCGACCGCCTGTTCCGTGGTGACGGCTGGCTGCACGGGGCCGTCGTCGACTTCATCGACTTCCAGTGGTTCCCGATCTTCAACGTCGCCGACATGGGCGTGACGGTCGGTGCCGTGGTGTTCGCGTTGGCGTCGCTGCTCGACGGCCGCCCCGCCTCGCCGACGCACACGCACCCGCCCCTCGTCGAGGACACGCCGTGAGCGACGACCTCGTGCACGAGGAGGTGCCGGCCGCGCTGGCCGGTGAGCGGCTCGACCGGATCGTCAGCCTCGTCACCGGTGCCAGCCGCGCCGATGCCTCGTCGCTGGTGGCAGCCGGCGGTGCGTTCGTCGACGGCGTCGTCACCACCAGCGGCAAGGTGCGGCTCACCGAGGGCCAGCACGTGGTGATCGACCCCTCGAAGCTGCCGCAGCCCGTCGCACCGCAGCCCGACCCGTCGGTCGAGTTCGAGGTGGTCCACGCCGACGACCACGTGATCGTCGTCGACAAACCCGCCGGTCTGGTGGTGCACCCCGGTGCGGGCAACCCCGACGGGACGCTCGTCAACGGTTTGCTGGCACGGTTCCCCGACGTCGCGTCGATCGGGCAGGAGGGCCGACCCGGCATCGTCCACCGGCTCGACGTCGGCACCTCGGGGCTGCTCGTCGTGGCCCGCACCGACCTCGCCTACGACCGGCTCGTCGCCGCCCTGGCCAACCGCGACGTCGGCCGTCGGTACCGCACGCTCGTGTGGGGGCGTCCGGCGAACCCCACGGGGGTGATCGACGCCCCGATCGGCCGCGACCATCGCGATCCGATGCGCATGGCGGTCGTGGTCGACGGCAAGGCGGCGCGCACGCACTACCGCGTGCTGCACACCTACCGACAGGTGGCCGACGTCGCCGAGCTGGAGTGCCGGCTCGAGACCGGTCGCACCCACCAGATCCGTGTGCACCTCGCGGCGATCGGCCATCCCGTCGTGGGGGACGGCACCTACGGCGGGGCCCGGTCGGCGCTGCGCCCGGCGCGCCCGTTCCTGCACGCGGCGACGCTCGAGTTCCGTCACCCGGCGACGGGGGTGACGATGCGGTTCGACTCGCCGCTGCCCGACGACCTGCAGCTGGTGCTCGACCAGCTCGGTCCGGCCGACGACGACGAGCTCGAGCCCCTCGACACCGACGAGACCTGACGCGACCTGACGCGTCAGGGGTCGGAGTCCGTCAGACGGGATCGACGAGCGCGGCGACGATCGACGCGCGATCGGGCCACGCAGCCCGCCCCTCGGCCACCTCGGCCACCTCGGCGAGCGTGAAGCCGTGCAACAGCTGCCGCATGTGCTCGCCGGCGAGCTTCCAGATCGCGTAGAGCACGCATTGGCCCTCGTGGTCGCACGAGCCGTCCTGGTGCGGATCGCCGAAATCGCCGAGCGAGATCGGCCCGTCGACCGCCGACAGGATCTCGCTGAGCCGGATGTCCTCGGGGGGCCGGGCGAGCACGTAGCCGCCGCCGACGCCCCGCTTGGACCGCACCAGCCCGGCGCCCTTCAGCGCCAGCAGGATCTGCTCGAGGTAGGGCTGGGGGATCGCGGTGCGCTCGGCGATGTCGCGCACGCTCGTCGGCCCGGGGTCGCTCGCGTGGAGTGTGAGCGACAGCAGCGCCCGGCAGGCGTAGTCCCCTTTGCTCGACACTCGCATGGCGTCAGCGTAGTGGCTGCCGACCGGCGAACACCGCTGCGCCGCATGGGGCCCGTTCGCCCGCGCAGGGGATGGTTGGCGATCGGCCCGGCGAGATGGTGGACTGTGCGGGCCGTGACGACCGCTCCGATCATCCCCCAGTACAGCGGGCCCAACGTGCGTGGCCTCGTCCCGGCCTTCCTCGGGCCGCGTGGCGCTCGCCGACCCGACTGGATCCCCGCCGTTGCGGCCGAGGCGCGCCAGGTGGTGCTGCTGGTGGTCGACGGCCTCGGCTGGGAGCAATTGCAGGTGCGCACCCACCTGGCGCCGGCGATGGCGGGCATGATCGGCGGCCCGATCACCACCGTGGCGCCCACCACCACGGCCACCGCGCTCACGTCGATCACCACCGGCCTCACACCGGGCGAGCACGGTCTGATCGGCTACCGCATCGACGTCGGGGGCGACATCCTCAACGTGCTCCGGTGGGCGACCGACGGCCCGGGCGACGCGCGGCGCATCCACGAACCCGAGCGGCTGCAACCCTTCGCGCCGTTCATGAGCGAGCGGGTGCCGGTGGTCAGCAAGGCCGACCTCGAGCGCAGTGCGTTCTCGACCGCGCACCTGCGGGGCTGCGACCCGGTCGGGTGGCGCGTCGCGTCGAGCCTGCCGGTGATCGTGGGTGAACAGCTCCGCGCCGGGGCACCGTTCGTGTATGCGTACTACGACGGCATCGACAAGGTCGCCCACGAGCGCGGCTTCGGGCCGTTCTACGACGCCGAGCTCGTCACCGCCGACCGTCTCGTCGCCGACGTGATCGCCGTACTGCCGCCCGGCGCCGCGCTGGTCGTCACCGCCGACCACGGTCAGGTGCACGTGGCCGACCGCATCGTCACCCTCGACGCCGGCGTGCAGCGACTGGTGCACCACGGTTCGGGCGAGGGCCGGTTCCGCTGGCTGCACGCCCGCTCGGGTGCCGCTGTCGACCTGGCCGCCGCGGCGACCGAGTCGCACGGCGACGTCGCCTGGGTGGTCACCCGCGAGCAGACACTCGACGAGCGGTGGTTCGGCCCGGTCGTCCCGCCCCCCGTGCAGTCACGTCTCGGCGATGTCGCCCTCGTCGCACGCGACGACGTCAGCTTCCACGATCCCGCCGACTCGGGGCCCTTCGAGCTCGTCTGCCGGCATGGATCGCTCACCTCGGCCGAGGTGTATGTTCCGCTCATCGCGGCCGGCGCCTAGCACCGGCCGCCTCGATCCCGCCACGAGGTCCCCATGTCCGATCAGTCCCGTCCCCCCTCCGATGCGCCGCAGGTCGAGCGCGGCGAACTCGTCGGGTTCGGTCCCGGCGGTTCCGAGGGCGAGCAGCCGGTCGAGACCGTCTCCGAGCCGGCGAAGGTGATGCGCATCGGCTCGATGGTGAAGCAACTCCTCGAAGAGGTCCGCCAGGCGCCGCTCGACGAGGCCAGCCGCGAGCGGCTCGCCGAGATCTACGAGCGCTCGATCGTCGAGCTCAGCGAGGCGCTGTCGCCCGACCTGCAGGACGAGCTGCGCAACCTGGCGCTGCCGTTCAAGGACGGCGAGATCCCGTCGGACTCCGAGCTGCGGATCGCCAAGGCCCAGCTGGTCGGCTGGCTCGAAGGCCTGTTCCACGGCATCCAGGCCACGCTGTTCGCCCAGCAGCTCGCCGCCCGCCAGCAGCTCGAGCAGATGCGCCAGCTCCCGCCCGGCGCGATGCAGGGCCCTCCGCCGAACGAGCGTCCCGGCACCTACCTGTGACGCACGCGGGCTGCGCGCCGGGGGACACCGCGGCTAACGTCGCTCGAATCACATCGGTGTGACTCTCCGGGGTCGTCGGGTGGCGCAGGCGCCGCACGGCGCCGCCGGATGAGCGCCGAAGCAGTGCGTTCCGGTCGATCTGAAGGGAGGGAGTGTCGTTGGGCGACTCGTTCACCCATCTCCACGTCCACACCGAGTTCTCGATGCTCGACGGGGCGGCGCGCCTCGACGAGCTCGTCGCCAAAGCGGTGTCCGACGGCATGCCCGCGCTCGGCATCACCGATCACGGCAACATGTACGGCGTCCTCGAGTTCTACAAGGAGTGCCGCAAGCAGGGCGTCAAGCCGGTCATCGGCACCGAGGCCTACATGGCCTACGACAGCCGAGCCGAGCGCCCCGCCCGGCGCGGCCGCGTCGACGACTCCGGCGGTGACACCGAGGGCGGCAAGAAGCTCTACTACCACCTCACGCTGCTGGCCGAGACCGACCAGGGCTACCGCAACCTCATCCAGCTCGCGAGCCTCGCGTTCATGGAGGGCTACTACTACAAGCCCCGCATCGACTGGGAGCTGCTCGAGAAGTACCACCACGGCCTGATCGCCACGACCGGTTGCCTCGGCGGCCACGTGCTGCAGAGCCTGCTCAACGGCGACGAGAAGGGCGCACTCGACAAGGCCGGCCGGCTGCAGGAGATCTTCGGCAAGGACCACCTCTTCGTCGAGATCCAGGACCACGGTCTGTCCGCGCAGAAGGACACCAACCCGAAGCTGATCGAGATCGCGAAGCGCATCGGTGCGCCGCTGATCGCCACCAACGACTCGCACTACACCCACCAGCACGACCACGAGGCGCACGACGCGCTGCTGTGCGTGCAGACCAGCGCGCTGCTGAGCGATCCCAAGCGGTTCAAGTTCGAGGGCACCGAGCATTACCTCAAGACCGCCGCCGAGATGCGACATCTGTTCCGCGAGGTGCCCGAGGCGTGCGACAACACCCTGTGGGTGGCCGAGCGCGCCGACGTCACGATCGAGTTCGGCAAGCCGCAGCTGCCCAACTTCCCGATCCCCGAGGGCTTCGCCGACGACGCCGCCTACCTCGACTTCCTCACGTGGGAAGGGGCGAAGATGCGGTGGGGCGACGAGCTGCCCAACGCCGTGATCGAACGCATCGCCTACGAGCTGCAGACGATCAAGAACATGGGGTTCGCCAGCTACTTCCTCATCGTCTGGGACCTCATCAAGTTCGCGAAGGACTCCGGTATCCGCGTCGGACCGGGTCGTGGATCCGCCGCCGGCTGCGCGGTGGCGTACTGCCTGCGCATCACCGAGCTCGACCCGATCAAGTACGACCTGCTGTTCGAGCGCTTCCTCAACCCGAGCCGCATCTCGATGCCCGACATCGACATGGACTTCGACTCGCGTTACCGCGACCGCATGATCAACTACGCGGCCGAGCGCTACGGCCGCGACCACGTCGCGCAGATCATCACCTTCGGCACGATCAAGGCCCGCAACGCCGTGCGCGACGCCGCCCGCGTGCTCGGCTTCCCCTACGGCGTCGGCGACAAGGTCGCGAAGGCGATGCCGCCGCTCGTGATGGGGCGCGACACGCCGCTCAAGTACTGCTTCGAGGAGCACCCCAAGTACCTCGACGGCTACAAGGCCGCGCAGGACCTGCGCGCCATGTACGAGACCGACCCCGACGTGAAGCGGGTGGTCGACGTGGCCAAGGGGCTCGAAGGGCTGAAGCGCTCCGACGGCATCCACGCCGCGGCGGTGGTGATCACCAAGGACCCGCTCACCACCTACCTGCCGATCCAGCGCAAGCCCGAGGCCGGTCAGCCGGTCGCCGAGGCGCCGGTCGTCACCCAGTTCGAGATGCACGGCGTCGAAGAGCTCGGGCTGCTGAAGATGGACTTCCTCGGCCTGCGCAACCTCGACGTCATCACCGACACCGTCAACATGGTGCGGGCCAGCAAGGACCCGACCTTCGACATCGACGCGGTGCCGCTCGACGACCAGGCGGTGTTCGCCCTGCTCGGCCGCGGCGACACGATGGGCGTGTTCCAGCTCGAGTCGCCGCCGATGCGGGCCCTGCTGCGCTCGATGGCTCCCACCAGCTTCGAGGACGTCTCGGCCGTGCTCGCGCTCTACCGGCCCGGGCCGATGAGCGTGAACATGCACTACGACTACGCCGACCGCAAGAACGGGCGGCAGCCGGTCGACTTCTTCCACCCCGACGCCGAGGGGGTGCTCGGCGACACGTACGGCCTGATGATCTATCAGGAGAGCGTGATGCGCGTTGCCCAGAAGTTCGCCGGCTACTCGCTCGCCCAGGCCGACTCGTTGCGCAAGGCGATGGGCAAGAAGAGCCGCGAGGTGATGGCCAAGGAGCGCAAGGCGTTCGAGGACGGGTGTGAGGCCACCGGCTACGGGCGCACGCTCGGCGAGAGCCTGTTCGACGTGATCGCCAAGTTCGCCGACTACGCGTTCAACAAGAGCCACACCTTCGGCTACGGCCTCGTCACGTACCAGACCGCGTACCTGAAGGTGCACCACCCGGTCGAGTACCTCGCCTGTCTGCTCACGAGCGTGAAGAGCAACCTCGACAAGGCGGCCGTCTACCTGTCCGACTGCCGGGCGATGGGCATCAAGGTGCTCAACCCCGACATCAACCGGTCGGTGATGAACTTCGCCGCGCTCGCCCCGCACGGGGTGCCGGCCGACGTGGTGCTGCCCGTCGGCAGCCCGGGTGCGATCACCTTCGGCCTGTCGGCGATCCGCAACGTGGGCGAGGGCCTGGTCGAGCAACTGCTCGCCGAGCGCGACGCGAACGGCCCGTTCGAGAGCTTCCACGACTTCGTCGAGCGCGTGCCCGAACCGGTGCTCAACAAGCGAACGGTCGAATCGCTGATCAAGGCCGGTGCGTTCGACGGCTTCGGCGTGCCGCGCAAGGGGCTGCTGATGGTGTTCGAGCAGATCATCGACACCACCGTCGTGCGCCGCCGCGAGCGCGACCAGGGCGTGATGAGCCTGTTCGGCGACTTCTCCGAGGCGGCCGACTCGGGGTTCAGCGAGCGGATCGCGATCCCCGAGCTCGAGTTCGACAAGGGCGATCGGCTCAAGTTCGAAAAGGAGATGCTCGGGCTCTACGTGAGCGACCACCCGCTGCTCGGGGTGGAGGCCGCGCTGCGCCGCAAGGTCGACTGTTCGGTGGCCGACGCGCTCGAACGCGAGGACGGCGCGGTGATCACCCTCGGGGGTGTGATCACCAACCTGGCCCGCAAGTTCACCAAGAAGGGCGACCAGATGGCCGTGTTCGTCCTCGAGGACCTCGACACCGGCATCGAGTGCACGGTGTTCCCGCGGGTGCTGATGGAGCAGGGTCACAAGCTGATCGACGACGCGATCGTGACGGTGAAGGGTCGCATCGACAAGCGTGACGAGTCACGGGTCGGGTTCATGGCCCAGGACGTCAACATCGTCGAGAGCCTCGACACCGGATCGTCGCTGCCGCTGCACCTGAAGGTGCCGGCCGCGGCGCTGAGCGAGCTGAAGATCCACCAGCTCCGCCGGATCCTGCGCGACCACCCGGGCGAGTCGATGGTGTACCTGCACATCGGCCAGGGCAAGGTGCTGCGCCTGGCCGACGAGTTCTGCGTCGACCTCGACCGCGTGGTGCCCGAGCTGCGCGTCGCCCTCGGTCACGACGCCGTCATGCTCTGACCCGCGCCGGTCGTCACGGACCGATCGTGACCTGGGGTTCTGCCGTCCGGGGCGGTCGAGTGGCACCTGCGCTGGTGGAACGACTGTGCCGAAGTGGCAGAATGGATCACTCAGGTCATCCCGCCCGCCGTACGGCGCTGGTGGTTCTCACGCGACAGAGGAGCTTCGAGCAATGGCAATCCAGGTGGAAACCAGGGACTGCGCAGCGCTCACCGACGCCGACCTCGATGACATGGCGTCGATGGGGGGTGCATTCGACATCGGCGTGTTGTCGAAGGCCAAGGAGGACTGGGTCCTGTGCACGACCGCACGGGTCGAGGGCAAGCTGCACGGCTTCTCCTTCGCCACGCTCGAGCGCATCGGCGGCACCCCGTGTGTGCTGATCGGCCTGCTGAGCGTGAAGCGCACCTCCAAGCGCGACCAGGTGCTGAAGGGCCTCATGGGCGAGGCGTTCCACCGGGCGCTCATGGCCTTCCCGGACGAGGACGTCGTCGTCGGCTCGCGCTTCGTCAAGGCCGACGCCCTCGAGGCGTTCAAGCAGCTCGACGAGATCATCCCGCGGCCCAAGCACCGCGCGGTCGGCGAGGAGCGTGCCTGGGGCCGTCGTCTGGCCCGTCGCTTCGGTGTCGACGGTGCCTACGACGAGCAGTCGTTCGTCGTGAAGTCCAACGGCCAGAGCGGCTTCATCGACCACGAGACGCTCAAGCCCGAGAAGATCTCGCCCGACGTCGCCACCCTGTTCGGTCCGGTGCCGGCCGCCAAGGGCGGTTCGCTGATCGTCCACGGCTGGACGATGGCCGAGGACCTGGTCAAGCTCGGCGCCCGCTCCTGAGCCGGGCCCCTCGCTGCACCGGTCGCCCGCGCCGTCCGATCCGGTGAGCGAGCTCGACGACGTCGTCCGCCGCCGGCGGATGTGCCGGAGCTTCCGCCCCGACCCGGTCGATCCGTCGCTCGTCGACCATCTGGTCGATCTGGCCAGCCGCGCCCCCAGCGCCGGCAAGACCCAGGGCTGGCACCTGGTGGTGCTCGAGGGCGGCGAGACGGATCGTTTCTGGCGGCATGCGTTCCCGGCCGAGCGGCGTGACGGGTTCCGCTGGCCCGGGCTGTTCCGTGCGCCGCTGATCGTGTTGCCGTTCGCCGACCCCGACGCCTACTCAGCCCGGTACGCCGAGCCCGACAAGGCCCGTACGGGTCTCGGTGCCGGTCCGGAGGCGTGGCCGACGCCGTACTGGACCGTCGATGCCTCGATGTCGGTGATGACGCTGTTGCTGGCCGCCGAGGACGCCGGTCTGGGGGCGCTGCTGTTCGCGGTGTTCTCCGGTGAGGCCGAGGTGCGAGCCGAGCTGGGTGTGCCCGACGGGTTGCAGTTGCTCGGCGCGATCGCGCTCGGGTGGCCCGATGCGGATGCCGACACGGGCAGCGGCTCGGGCAAGGGGATCAGTGCCGGGCGCCGTCGACGCTCACCGGCCGAGATCGTCCACCGCAACGGCTGGTGACCCAGCCTCTCCCTGCTCATCGCGATGGGTTCCGGGTCAGCCGATCTGGGCGCGCAGCGCGGCGGGGGTGTCGACGGGCTGCTGGCAGGTGAAGTCCTGGCACACGTAGGCCAGCCCGTCGCGCCGACCCTCCCACAGCGGTGACTCGTACGGCTCGCCCCACGCGACCACGGCGTCGGGCCGCCACCGCTCGCGGACGACGGCGAGCAGGTCGGGCCGGTCGCCGGTGACGGCGATCTCGGTGGTGCCGGCGAGCCGCATCTCGAGCGCGGCGAGTGCGTAGGAGAAACCGGCGGGTGCCTTGGGGGCGACGGCGGCGAGGAGGCGCACGATCTGGTCGGCCTGATTGCCGTAGCGCTGCTCGCCGGTCAGCGCGGCGAGCCGGTACAGCGCCATCGCTGCGGCGCTGTTGGCCGACGGTGTCGCCCCGTCCATCAGGTCCTTCTGGCGCACCACCAACGCCTCGGCGTCGTCGGCGGTGGTGAACAGCCCGCCCCGGTCGTGGTCCCAGAAGTGCAGCAGCAGATCGTCGGCCACGTCCATCGCCTCGTAGATCCAGCGGGCTTCGCCGGTGGCCTCGCCGAGACGGGTGAAGGCGTCGACCAGGGCGGCGTGATCGGCGGCCAGTGCGGCGTGTCGCGCCCGCGGCGCGCCGTCGGCGTGCCACGACCGGAACCAGCGACGGTCGGGGCCGCGCATCTGGTCGAGGAGGAACTCGGCGTTGGCCACGGCGGCGGCGATCCAGTCGGGCCGGCCGAACGCGGCACCCGCTTCGGCGAGCGACGACAGCATCATCGCGTTCCACTCGAGCAGCACCTTGTCGTCGAGCCCGGGTCGTGGCCGCGTGGCGCGGGCGGCGAAGAGGGCTGCACGGGCGCGTTCGACGTGCTCGGGGCGGGCGAGCTGTCCGCGGTGCCAGCGGCGGGTGGGGATGAAGCGACCCTCGAAGTTGCCACCCGCGTGGCGTTCGTCGGTGAACTCGTACCAGTCGAGCAGCGCGGCGGCATCGTCGCCCAGCGCGGCACGCACCTCGTCGATCGAGAACACGTAGAACGCACCCTCGTGCGAGTGGCCGTCGGCGTCGAGCGAGTCGGCGTCCTCGGCCGAGAAGAAGCCACCGTCGGGGTGTCGCAGGTCGCGCAGCACGTAGTCGACGGTCTCGGTGGCGACCTGCCGGTACACGGGATCGTCGAACGACTGCGCGGCTCGCACGTACAGACGGACGAGCAGCGCCTGGTCGCTGAGCATCTTCTCGAAGTGCGGGACCAGCCAGGTCTGGTCGGTGCTGTAGCGGGCGAAGCCGCCGCCCAGGTGGTCGTACATGCCGCCCGACGCCATCGCCCGCAGCGTGTTCTCGACCGCGGCGCGAGCCTCGGCGCCGTTGCGGAGCACCGCCTCACGCATCACCAGTTCGAGGTTCGAGGTCTGCGGGAACTTCGGTGCGCTGCCGAACCCGCCCCATTCGGCGTCGTACACCTCGCCGAGCTTGCGCAACCCCACCTGCACGAGCGAACGGTCGGGCATGCCGTCGACCGGGGCGATCGTGCGCGACCGGTCGATCGCCTCGACGAGCGCGCCGACGTTCTGGGCGACGTCGTCGGGACGCTCGCGCCACACCTGGTCGACGGCGCCGAGCAGCTGCAGGAACTGCGGCTTGGGGAAGTAGGTGCCGCCGAAGAACGGCTCGCCCGCGGGGGTGGCGAACACGGTCATCGGCCAGCCGCCACGGCCGGTCATCGCCTGGACGGCGTCCATGTAGACGGCGTCGACGTCGGGTCGTTCCTCGCGGTCGACCTTGACGTTGACGAACAGCTCGTTCATCCGCGCCGCGACCTCGTCGTCCTCGAAGCACTCGTGCGCCATCACGTGGCACCAGTGGCAGGCGGAGTACCCGACACTGACGAGGACGGGGACGTTGCGGCGGCGCGCCTCGGCGAAGGCCTCCGCCCCCCACGCGTACCAGTCGACCGGGTTGTCGCGGTGCTGGCGCAGGTAGGGCGAGGTCTCGGCGGCGAGTCGGTTCACCATGCCGTCACGGTACGGCCGCCACCGCACGCTTCTGGTCGCGGATCGTCTCGATTTCCGAGAAGATGCGCGACCGGAACGAGTGGATCAGGTGGCGTTCAGGACGCGCGAGTCGTGCTGGCGCACGGGGGTGACGGGGACGAAGCGCAGATCGCCGGTGGGGGAGAAGCTGCCCTGCAGGTCGACCACGAGATGCGTGGCGTGCGACAGGTACACGCAGAACGACCCGTCGGGGTCGAGCGGGACGACGGCGACGTTGGCCGTGATCCGACCGACGGTCGAGTTGCCGTTCGACTTGGTCTGCGGCCCGGGCACGAGCGCCGAGCACGCGTCGGCGGTCACGTAGCCGGCGGTCTTCGCGTCGGTGAGCGTGAGGTTGACGAGCGCCGCTGACGCACCGGCCGGACCCTGCACCCGCAGGACGGTGCCCGCGTCGGGGCGGCCGCCGCTGCGCGTGTCGAGGAGCCGGCTCGCCGGCAGCGCGGTGTACCCCCAGCCGCCCGCGGTGGCGGGGGAGAACCAGCCCTGCACGTCGACGACCTTCTGCGCGGTGGCGCTCGTGTAGGTGCAGATCTGCGTACCGTCGGCGGTGCTGGTGGCCGGGACGACCGCCAGGTTCGCGACCGTGGCGCCGGCCACGAAGTTGGTGTTCGACCGCGTCTGCGGTCCGGGCACCAGCGACGGGCAGCTGTCGGCGGTGACGTAGCCGGCTCCCGTCGGCGAGGTGACGGTGAGGTTCGCGAGCATCGCGACCGCGTCGGCCGGGACGAGTTGGGTGGTGACCGCCATCTCGGTGCCGGCGGCCACGGGACCGCTGCGGCCGCAGCTGCCACCGGGTGCGCAGAACGTGTCGGTGCGGGTGTCGAGCAGGCGTTGGGGCGGCAGGACGTGCAACAGCGACGCGCCGGCGCCCGCGTTCGCCGAGGGGACGAAGAAGCCCTGCACGTCGACGACGGAGTCCATCTGCTGCGACTGGTACAGGCAGAACCGACCCTGCGCGTCGATCGGCACGACCGACAGGTTCGCTGTGACGATGTTGGGGGTGGCATTGCCGTTCGACGAGGTGCGCGGGCCGCTCCGGGCGGAGCAGGGCTCGGCGGTGACGAAGCCGGCACCCGTCGCCCCGACGAGGGTGATGTTCACCACGGCGGCCGTGGCGCCGGCGGGTGCCTTGGTGTCGATCACCGTGCGCCATCCGGCCTTCGGTTGGTCGGCCGGGTCCACACAGCGCGTGCCCGTGGCACCGGTGTCGTCGGCGGTGGTGAGGCAGGTGCGCACCGGATCGCCGGCCGGGATGCCCGTGGTGCGGAACTGGGTGATCGCCCTGGCCTGCGCCGGGGTACCGCGGAACTCGAAGTGCATCGTGTCGCGCAACACCGAGCTCTTCAGGTAGCCGGGGTTGGGGCACCCACCGCTCCAGCCGTAGCCGCCCCAGTAGAGGCCCCACTTCTCGGCGGTCTGCACGACCCACTGCGGGATGTCGCTCTGCATGGCCGTCGCGCACGCCGTCTGGCCGTCGACGCCGCGATAGGTGAGCTCGGGGTTGGCGGCCGTGTTCATGTCGATCGCCAGGCCCCACGAGTGGTTCGACAGGCTCGACCGGGTGAGGCCTTCGCAGGTCTTGCGACTGTTCGACGTGCAGCGGAAGACGTAGCCGCCGACGTCGGTGATCTTGTACCCGCCGGCGACGATCTCGCGGAGGAAGCCCTCGAACAGCGGCAGCGCCTCGGGCATCGACCGGATCTGTCCGGCGTTGACCGGGCCGAACTTGGCGGCATTGCCGATCAGGCGGGTCTCCCAGTCGGCCAGGGCGGGCGACTTGTTGTAGCCCCAGCCGAGCCAGGTCCAGCCGGCGGGCGGGAACGGTCCACCCGCGCCGGTGGTGAGGATGCCGAGCGCGTCGGCGGTGTCGGCGTCGACGATGCCGGTGGCGGGCAGGCCCTCGCCGGTCTGGAACGACTTGACGGCGGTCTCCGTCGCGTTGCCGAAGATGCCGTCGACGTACACGCTGACGCCCGCGCTGACGAGCGCCTGCTGCATCACAGACACCCGGGTGCCGGTGTCGCCCTTCTGGATCGGGGTCCAGGTGGCGGGGTCGCCCGGAGTGGTGCTGGTGGGGGTCTCGGGGAACGGCGGCGTCGGCCAACCGCGGGTCTCGGGCAGGCCCGTCGAACCGTCGAGCAGGCAGCCCGCGACGTTGCCGGACGACTTCTGGGCATCGGTGCACTTGGTCGGCATCGTCGGCAGCGTCCAGGGCGTCATGTCGTTGGCGGCATGGACGGGACTCGCGATCGGCGGCACGACCGTGACCAGGGCGCTCGCGACCGTCGCGCACGCGACGAGGAAGGTGCGTCCGGCCCGCATAGCACAGATATCGGTCCGCGGCGGGGATGCCTTGAGGTCGGCCCCCGAGCACTCACCCGGTCGGAGGTGGGACGGATCTGCCCGACCTGGGCGTTCGCATCCCGCGATGGCGCGCCGGACACGACGAGGCGGGACGAATCGGCCCTGGTGGGGCCGATCCGTCCCGCGTCGAGCGGATGTCAGTCGTCGTCGCCGCCACCGTGGCCGCTGGTGCCGCCGCCGTGGCCGCTGTCGTCCTGCCGCGCGTCGCCGCCGTGGCCGTGACCCGAGTGATCCTCCTGGTCGTTCTGGTCCTCGTGGTCGTCGTCATCGATCGTGGTGACGGTGGCGCCCCCGGTCCCGGTGACCCCGGCGCACTCGGGGTCGTTCGCGTGCTCGGCCTCGTCGCAGTTGCCGGACAGGTCCTCGACCGCCGTGATCGTGTCGCCGGTGCTGGTCGGGACCGACACACCCGGAACGCCGTCGTCGGGCAGCGAGTCGTCGACGCTCGTCGGCACGCTCACCGTGACGATCGGGGTGGTGCCGCCGGTGGCGCCCGACACGGGCGCCGAGATGTCGGGCAGGGTGACGATCACCGCGGTGGTCGGCGTGGTCGACGACGACGGCAGCGTGACCTCGGTCGACGAGGTCGGCACCGACACCGTGGTGACCGGACCGTCGTCCTCGGGGTGATCGCGGCCGCCACCGCTCGCGGCGGCGACGGGGATCGCGACACCGATGGCGGCGACCACGGCGGCGGCGACGGCGAGCGAGCTCTTCATGGGATGGTCCTCCTGATGGGATCGGGTGATCCCAGGAGACCGCGACGGCGGGGCGACCCGCCATCGGACGTGGGTGCTACGACCAGGCGCGAGGTCGCACGCGCGCCGATCGGCGAGGGTCAGGCGCCGACGGCGTGGTAGCCGCCGTCGACGTGGATCATCGATCCCGTCGTGGCGGGGAACCAGTCGCTCATCAGCACCACGCACGCCTTGGCCACCGCGCTCGAGTCGGTGACGTCCCAACCGAGCGGGGCCCGGTCGTCCCACACGTCCTCGAACTTCTTGAAGCCCGGGATGCTCTTGGCCGCCATGGTCTTCACCGGACCGGCCGCGATGAGGTTGCAGCGGATGCCCTTCGGGCCGAGTTCCTTCGCCAGGTAGCGGTTCACGCTCTCGAGCGCCGACTTCGCCACGCCCATCCAGTTGTAGGCGGGCCACGCCACGGTGTTGTCGAAGTCGAGCCCGACGAAGGCACCACCCGCGCCCATCAGCGGCACGAACGCATCGGCGAGTGCCTTGTACGAGTACGCCGAGATGTTGATCGCGATCTGCACGTCGTCCCACGTGGCCGCCATGAAGTCGTCGCCCAGGCACACCTCGGGTGCGAAGCCGATCGAGTGCAGGACCGCGTCGACACGGCCGCCGAAGTGCGCGTCGGCCGCCTCGCGTGCGCTGACGAGGTGCTCGGGCTTGGTGACGTCGAGTTCGTGCACGGGCACCGCCGCGCCGAGCTTGCGTGCGGTGCGCTCGGTGAGGCTGAGCGCACGTCCGGCTCCGGTGAGCATCACGTTGGCACCCTCGTCGATCGCCAGCTTGGCCACGCCGAACGCGAGCGACGCGTCGGTGAGCACTCCGGTGACGACGATGTTCTTCCCCTCGAGCAGACCCATGCGCGCCAACCTAGTGCGGCACCCGAGCCGGGCCGGTCGTTTCCTTGTGGGGGACCGAGCCCCGTGTGCCAGCATGTCCCGATGCGCATCGGGATTCTGGGTGGAACCGGTCCGGCGGGCAGCGCGTTGGCTGCTCGTCTGGCGTCGATCGGGTACGAGTCGGTGATCGGTTCGCGGTCGAAGTACCGCGCGATGGAAGCCCGCGACGGCATGGTGCAGCGCTGGCCCGACATCGAGCCGCTGCTGTCGTACGGCGACAACGCCGCGGCCGCCGACTGCGACGTGGTCGTGATCGCCACTCCGTGGGACTCGGCTGCCACGACCGCGCAGGAGAACGAAGAGGCGCTCACCGGCAAGGTGGTCGTCAGCATGGCCAACGCGCTCGTCCGCGTGGGCCACGAGTTCCAGCCGCTCGTGCCGCCCCGCGGCAGCGTGGCCGCGCACGTGCAGGCCGCGGTGCCCAAGGCGCGCATCGTCGCCGCGTTCCACCACCTGCCGGCCACCGAGCTCGGGCACCTCGGCGAGCCGATCGAGAGCGACGTGCTCATCTGCGGCGACGACAAGGACGCCGTGCGCACGATCAGCGAGATCGTCACCAAGATCCCCGGGTGCCGCCCGCTCGACGCCGGCGAGTTGTCGAACGCGACGGCGATCGAGGCGTTCACGGCGGTGTTGTTGCAGCTCAACGTGCGCTACAAGACCCGCGTCGCGCCGAAGTTGACCGGAATCAAGCGCGATCCCCGGGCGTTGCAGGCCTGACGTATGCAGCTCTACGACACCGCCCGTCGGGCCGTGGTGCCGTTCGAACCGGGGGACGAGGTGCTCATGTACACCTGCGGCATCACCCCGTACGACGCCACCCATCTCGGCCACGCCGCCACGTTCATCACCTACGACGTGCTGCAGCGGCGGTTGATCGACCTGGGTCACACGGTCAAGTGCGTGCGCAACGTCACCGACGTCGACGACCCGCTGTTCGCCAAGGCTCGCCAGCTCGGCGTGCACTACCTCGACCTCGCCGCCGGTGAGGAGGCCCGCTTCGAGCGTGACATGGAGGCGCTCAACGCGCTGCCCGTGCACGCCACCCCGCGTGCGTCGTCGGCGATCCCCGACATCCGCGGGTTCATCGGGATGGTGCTCGAGCGTGGCTACGCGTACGAGAGCGGTGGCAGCGTGTACTTCGACGTGTCGAAGTTCCCGTCGTTCGGCAGCGTCAGCAGCTACTCGCGTGAGCAGATGATCGACTTCGCTCGTGAGCGTGGTGGCGACGTCGACAACCCGAACAAGCGCGACCCGCTCGACTTCGTGCTCTGGCACCCGTCGGCCGATGACGAGCCCAGCTGGGACACGCTGTGGGGACCGGGTCGGCCGGGCTGGCACATCGAGTGCAGCGCGCTCGCGCTGCGCGAACTCGGCTCGACCATCGACCTGCACGGCGGCGGCAGCGACCTGATCTTCCCGCACCACGAATGCGAACGAGCCCAGAGCGAGGCGGCGACCGGCGAGCCGTTCGTCAAGCACTGGATGCACGTGGCGATGGTGTACATGGATGGCCACAAGATGTCGAAGAGCCTCGGCAACCTGGTGTTCGTCGATCAGCTCCGCACCGAGTGGGACCCGCGTTCGATCCGACTCGGCATCATCGAGCACCACTACCGCTACGAGTGGGAGTGGGACGACACGTTGATGCCGCGCAACCGCGACCGTCTGGCCGCGTGGACCGCCACGGCGGGGGCGCCCGACGACGCCTCGGTGCTCGACGACGTGCGCGCCGCGCTGGACGACGACCTCGACACACCGGGTGCGATCGCCGCGATCGACGCCGCCGCGGCTGCGGGCATCGGGGTCGGCTCGGCCGCCGCGCTGCTCGGCGTCGTGCTCTGACGAGACACACGGGCTGCATCCGTCTCACGCTGGGGTGATGTGCGTGGGCGCGCTCACGCGGACGACACGAAGCGTTCATCGTGACGTACGCACCGCGCGTCGTGGGCGCGCCGCCGCGTCGTCTAGGCTGCGGCGCGTCACGCACGTTCCGGGTGCGCGACGAGACGTCCCGAGTCCGGGAGGAGGTTGTGCCGATGAACGCCGAAGGTGCGGGCAAGCTGCAGACCCGCTTCCGTCGTGTGGCTCGTCCCGTCGCGAAGCAGCTGTGGCACTTCCACCTCGAGGGGTTCGATCGCCTGCCGGCCGAGGGCCCGGCGATCCTGTGCCCCAACCACGTCAGCTTCCTCGACAGCGCGTTCTTGATGCTGCACGTGCCCCGCAACATCAGCTTCGTCGGCAAGGCCGAGTACATGGACTCGTGGAAGACCAAGTTCGTCTTCCCGGCGATGGGCATGATCCCGATCGACCGATCGGGTGGCGACAAGAGCCAGGCCGCGCTCGACACCGCCGAGCGGGTGTTGCGCCGCGGCGAGCTGTTCGGGATCTTCCCGGAGGGCACCCGCAGCCGTGACGGCTACCTGTACAAGGGACGCACCGGTGCGGCACGGCTGGCGCTCAAGGTCGGATGCCCGATCTTCCCGGTCGGGGTGATCGGCACCCGCGAGATCCAACCGCCCGACGCGAAGGCGCCGAAGTTGCGCATGGACTGCACGATCAAGATCGGTCGGGCGATCAAGGTCGAGCGTTACCGCGACCGCGCCGACGACCACCGGGTGCTGCGCCAGATCACCGACGAGCTCATGTTCGAGATCCGCGAGCTCACCGGCCAGGAGTACCGCAACGTGTACGCCGGCAAGACGGCCGAGTCCGAGCCGGTGCCGGCACCCGCCAAGGTCGCCCACGTCGGCGATCGCGAGTCGGTGCCCGAGATGGCCGGTGCCGCCGCCAGCTGACCTGACGTCGGGCCAGCTCACAGGACGTTCTCCCGTGGACGCCACGTCCGGCTCGACGGCCGGCGCGCAGGTGTGGATCAGGTGAGCCGTCGATAACCCTCCCTCGGTGTCCGGGCGACCGCTCGTAGACTCGAAGGCGTTATGGCACAGATCACGATCTCCCTCCCCGATGGTTCGCAGCGCTCGTACGACGAGGGCGCGACCACTGCGGACGTGGCCGCATCGATCGGATCCCGCCTCGCCAAGGCAGCCGTCGCCGCTCGTGTCGACGGTGAGGAGTGGGACCTCGGTCGGGCGTTGCCCGATGGCGCCGAGGTGGCCATCATCACCGCCGAGTCCGACGACGGGCGTCACGTGCTGCGGCACTCCACGGCACACGTGCTGGCGCAGGCCGTCACCCAGCTGTTCCCGGGCGCCAAGTTCTCGATCGGCCCGGCGATCGCCGACGGCTTCTACTACGACTTCGAGCTGCCCGGTGGACGCACCTTCAACGAGGACGACCTGGCCTCGATCGAGGAGCGGATGCGCGAGATCATGAAGGCCGACCAGCCCTTCGTGCGCGCCGAACTGCCGCGCGACGAGGCGCTCGCCGTGTTCGCCGACCAGCCGTACAAGTGCGAGATCATCGAGCGCGTCTCCAGCGGCGCGGCCGACACCGACGACGCCGGCGAGATCGGCAGCGGCGAGACGATCAGCGTGTACCGCAACTCGCCCGAGTTCGTCGACCTCTGCCGCGGCCCGCATGTGCCGAGCACGAGCAAGCTCGGTCACTTCAAGCTGATGAAGGTGGCCGGCGCGTACTGGCGCGGCAACGAGAAGGGCCCGATGCTCCAGCGCATCTACGGCACGGCGTGGGAGAGCAAGCAGTCGCTCGACGAGCACCTGCACCGCCTGGCCGAGGCCGAGAAGCGCGACCACCGCAAGCTCGCCACCGAGCTCGACCTGTTGAGCTTCCCGACCGAGCTCGGCGGTGGCCTCGCGGTGTGGCACCCCAAGGGCGCGATCGTGCGCAAGCTGATGGAGGACTACAGCCGCGAGCGTCACCAGAACGGCGGCTATCAGTTCGTCTTCACGCCGCACCTCGCGAACGCGAACCTGTTCGAGACCAGCGGTCACCTCGGTTGGTACAAGGACGGCATGTACCCGCCGATGGAGATGGACAACGGCACGTACTACATGAAGCCGATGAACTGCCCGATGCACTGCCTCATCTTCCGCAGTCGTCAGCGCAGCTACCGCGAGTTGCCCTTGCGGTTGTTCGAGCTCGGCAACGTGTACCGCTACGAGCGTGCCGGCACCCTGCACGGCCTGATGCGCATCCGCGGCTTCACGCAGGACGACAGCCACATCTACTGCACCGAGGACCAGATCCAGGACGAGATCGCGTCGCTGCTCGACTTCGTGATGAGCGTGCTGCGGGCGTTCGGCTTCGACGACTTCACGGCCAACCTGTCGACGAAGGACCCGCAGAAGTACGTCGGCACCGACGAGAACTGGGACCGCGCCACCGAGGCGTTGCGCTTGGCGCTCGAGAAGTACGGCCTGTCGTACAAGATCAAGGAGGGCGACGCCGCCTTCTACGGTCCGAAGATCGACATCGACGTGAAGGACGCGATCGGCCGCACCTGGCAGCTGAGCACGATCCAGTGCGACTTCAACCTGCCCGAGCGGTTCGGCCTCGAGTACGTGGGTGCCGACAACGCTCGGCACCGGCCGATCATGCTGCACCGTGCCCTGTTCGGGTCGGTCGAGCGGTTCTTCGGTGTGCTGCTCGAGCACTACGCCGGTGCGTTCCCGACCTGGATGGCGCCGCTGCAGGCGCGCATCTTGCCCGTGGCCGAGGCGCACGAGCCGTACGCGCAGCAGGTGGCCGCCCGTCTGCGGAACGAGGGCATGCGGGTGGACGTGATCGACTCGAGCGACCCGCTCGGCAAGCGGATCCGTGCCGCCAAGCTCGACAAGATCCCGTACGTGTTGGTGGTGGGCGACGACGACGTCGCCCACAGCACGCTCGGTGTCAACCCGCGTGGTGGCGACGTCGAGCGCGACGTGCCGCTCGACGACTTCGTCCGCCGCGTGGGCGACGAGATCGCCGAGCAGCTCGCCGTCGTCTGACCACCCCCAACCCACCCATCGCTCATCGCGGATCGGTGAGGGTCATCCGAGGCCGGGGACGGAACGCAGCAGGTCCTGCTCGAGCTCCCAGGCGTCGGCGTGCGGGGCGTTGTGCGCGGCGAACCAGCCGCAGATGTTCTCGCAGTCGCGCCGCAGATAGGCGAAGCCCTGCGGGTTGCCGACGAGGTCGACGGCCTGGGGCAGGTCGATGAGCACGATCCGGCCGTCGTGCACGAGCGTGTTGTACGGCGACAGGTCACCGTGGGCGTAGCCCGCGTCGGCGAGCTGGCGGAGCACCTCGCGCATCTGGTCGTACAGGTCGCGGGCCTCGGCTCGGTCGGGCCGGATCTGGGCGAGCCGGGGCGCGGCGACGCCGTCGTGGCCGACGAACTCCATCATCAGCTCCGTGCCGATGAGCTGCACGGGGTAGGGGACCGACGCGCCGGCCTGCCAGAGGCGTGACAGGACGCCGAACTCGGCGGCGGCCCACTGCCCGGCGATGAGCTCGCGGCCGAAGTCGGTACGGGTGGCCATCGCGCGCATCTCGCGGCTCTTGCGGACGCGCCGGCCCTCGAGGTAGCCGGCGTCGCGGTGGAACATGCGGTGCTCGGCGCTGCGGTAGCGCTTCACGGCCAGCCATCCGTGGGCTGCGCCGCGCTCGGGGCGGCCGAGCGCCGGGTCGACGCTGCGTTCGAGCAGCGACACGTCGGCTTCCTTGCCGGTCTTCAGCACGCCGTGGTCGACGTCGACGGCGCGCGGGTCGGTGACGACCCAGGCGGGCACCGGGGTCGGGCCCTTCGTGGCGTCGCGGTAGGTGCTCCAGGCCGGCTCGTCGGGCTCGTCGTCGGGCTCGTCCTCGAAACCGTCCGCGAACGCGTCGGGATCGGTGGCGTGGTCGATGTGGTCGATGTCGTCGACGAGGTGCTCGTCGGTGATGGACGGGACGGACGGCTCCCAGCCGTCGTCGTCGAAGCGCTGCCGGCGCTTCGCGCTGCGGGATGCAGCCATGATCGGGGTCTCCTCGAGAGGTGGTGCGTGGTGGCACCGGCCGCTCGAGCCGTCAGTGGGGCGAGCGGATGGTCAGCGCGGTGCCGTGGGCGTGAGGGCGCGGCAGAAGGGCACGTTCGTCATCTTCACGGCCCTCCTTCCTGCGCCCTTGGCGCCTCGACGCGGTCCCGAACGGATCCGACAGGTGTCACCGTACCCGGTCGGTCGGGCGGGCCCGGGTGTATTTTCGCCGGGTGACCCCCCTCGAACTGTTGTGGAACGGCTGGCGGTCCAGCTACGTCACCACGGCCGACCAGCGATCGACCCCCGTCGGCACCAGCATCTTCACCGCGATCCTGTCGAGCGGTCTGCCCGACACCGAGACGCACGTGATCCACCGGGGCGAGCGCACCTTCGTGATCCTGAACGCGTTCCCGTACAGCGTCGGGCACCAGTTGGTGCTGCCGTACCGCGAGGTGGCGAACCTGGAGGACCTCGAATCCGCCGAGGCGACCGAGTTGTGGGCCACCGTCACCGACGCCGTGCGGGCCGTGAAGGCAGCGATGAATCCCCAGGGCGTCAACGTCGGCGTCAACCTCGGCAAGCCCGCCGGCGGCAGCGTGAGCGAGCACCTGCACGTGCACGTCGTGCCTCGCTGGGTGGGCGACGCGAACTTCATGACCGCCACCGCCAACACGCGTACGCTGCCCGAGTCGCTGCCCGACACGGCCGCCAAGCTGCGCGCGGCGTGGCCCCGGGCCTAGCCTGGACGCCGTCATGAGCGACACCGCACCCACGCCCGCCGGAGCCGGCGCCGACCAGGTCGACGACGACGTCCGCGACCAGTTGCCCGACGACCTGAACGCGAAGGGGTTCGTCGGTCCGTACCAGTTCCCCGACAACAGCCGCCGCCGTCGCCCCGCGGTGATCTACCTGGCGATCGCGGTCGTGTGCCTCGTGGTGTGGCTCACCCAGGGTGGCGACGACGGGTCGCCGCTCGTCAACGAGGGCTGGCTCTGGGCAGCGGTCCTGTTCGGTGCGGTGGGCGCGTTCTCGTTCACCTCCGGCTGGCGCATGCACGTCGACGAGAAGCAGGCGCTGGTGGCCGCGCAGGGTGCGGTCGGCTGGCCGGTCGGTCACGCCTCGGCGCAACAGGTGTGGCGCGGCCTGCGCAGCCGTCCCACGTGGCGCGTGCTCGTGTACTCGGCCGAGAACCCGCCGCGACAGCGCGGGCTGGTGTTGGTCGACGCGATCGACGGCTCGGTGATCGAGCATCTCACCGAGGCCAACCCCGAGGACGACTGGACCGAGTGATCGGGTCAGTCCTGCAGGTCGGGGTTCTGCGCCTCGATCGCACGGATCTGCTTGCCGAGGTCGAGCGCGATGGTGCGCAACTCCTCGAGCTCGGCACCCCACGAGTCGGCCGGGACGGCTTCGATCGCCGACGCGACGAGGGCCGGATCCGACGAGGGTGAGTGCACCAGCTCGGCCGCACGGGCCAGATGGCGGTCGATCGTGGCGAGCGTGCCCGACACCGCGTCGGACGGCACCTCGCCGCGAGCGTCACGGAGCCGACGGGGGAGCGACCGGAAGGTGATCGCCAGGTCATCAGGGGAGGATTCCGACATCGATGGCCATGGTGCCACGACGCGGATAGCCTGAAACTCCATGTTCGACGGAAAGTTCCGGACCGGCGTCGACAAAGCGGTCAAACCGATCGGTGCCGGCCTCCGGCGTACCGGGATGTCCCCCGATCACCTCACGGTGATGGGGCTGCTCGTGGCCGTCGGTGCGGCGATCGCGATCGGCGCCGGCGAGCTGCGGCTCGGTCTGGTGCTCGTGATCCTGGCGGCGCTGCCCGACCTGTTCGACGGTGCGCTCGCCAAGGCCACCGACACGTCGAGCCAGCGCGGTGCGTTCTTCGACTCGGTGATCGACCGCGTCACCGACGCCCTGCTGTTCGGCGGTGTCGCGTGGTACTTCGCGTCGGAGGAGTCGCCGCACATGGCGCTGCTGCCGTTCGCGGTGCTCGGTGTGAGCTCGGTCATCTCGTACCAGCGCGCGAAGGCCGAGTCGCTCGGCCTCGACGCCAAGGGCGGGCTGATGGAGCGGGCCGAGCGGATCATCCTGTTCTGCCTCGGTCTGCTCATCCCACCGCTGCTGATCCCGATCCTGTGGGTGATGCTCGTCCTCACCGCGATCACGGCCGTGCAGCGGTTCGTGAAGGTGTGGAAGCAGGCCGACGTCGCGCCGGTCACCCGGGCCAAGATCGAGATGCGTCGCAGCCGCCGGCAGAGCCGCAAGGTGGTGCGCACCGAGCGCCGTCGCACGCGCATCTCGCGCCTCAGCGGCCAGGCTCGTCGCGACACCGACCGCCAGCCGCGCTGACCGTTCCGGCGAGCGACCGCACATGAGCGACACCGAGCGCAGCCCGTTCACCGACGCGGCCACGGTGAGCGCCTATCGCCTCGGCGCACTCGCCGCCCGCCTCACGCCGGGCCCGCTCGCAGCGGCCGCGGCGTCGTCGATCGGGTTCAGCGCCAGCATGGCGAGCCCGGCCAAGCGCGAGATGTTCCAGCGGCACCTGCGTCGGATCAACCCGCGTCTCGGTGGCGCCGCGCTGCGGGTGGCGACGCAGACGGCGTTCGACAGTTATGCGCGCTACTACGTCGAGAGCTTCCGGCTGCCGACGATGTCGAAGCAGGCCGTCGAGCGGGGCTTCACCAAGGAGGGCTACCGCGAGCACATCCTGCCGGCGCTCGAGCGGGGCAACGGTGTGATCCTCGCGCTGCCGCACCTCGGTGGCTGGGAGTGGGCGGGCCGGTGGATGACCGATCAGGGTCACAAGATGACCGTCGTGGTCGAGCCGCTCGAGCCGCCCGAGCTGTTCGAGTGGTTCGCCGAGCTGCGCAAGGACCTCGGGATGAACGTCGTGCCGCTCGGCCCCAAGGCGGGCAGCACCGTGCTGAAGGCGTTGCGCGACAACGAGGTGGTGTGCCTGCTGTGCGACCGCGATCTCGATCGCACGGGTGTGGAGGTCGAGTTCTTCGGCGAGCGCACCACGCTGCCCGCCGGCCCGGCCACGCTGTCGATCCGGACGGGCGCGCCGATCCTGCCGACGGGCGTGTACTTCACGCCGCGTTACAACGGACACCACGCGATCGTTCGCCCGCCGGTGCCGACGCATCGCCTCGGTCCGGGCTTGCGCGACGACGTCGCCCGGGTGACCCAGCTGCTCGCGCACGAGCTCGAGTTCCTGATCCGCCGCGCCCCCGAGCAGTGGCACATGTTCCAACCGAACTGGCCCAGCGACCCCGGCTACTGAGGACACCTTCTGGGCGCCACGCGTCCGCGAACCTGCTGATGATGGAGAGGTGCTGGCGCCCTGGACGAGGGTGCCCCTGTCCTGGGTGCCAGTGAGGGTCTCACCGCCGCTGGTGGGATCGATGGCATGGCGCCCAGGAGGTCCCGCTGTTCTGGGCGCCACCCACCTGTGAATCCGCTGGTGATCCGGACTCACTGGCGCCCAGGACATCGGCCGGTCTGACCTGGGCGCCAGTGAGGACTCACCGCGGCTGGTCGGCGCGACGTGGTGGCGCCCAGGACGCTGGACGGCAGGGACGGGCGAGCGGGCGCTCGACAGGAACGGTTCGCGGGCGCATGCTGGCGGCAGCCAGCGAGTGGAGGTGTGCGATGCTCGGTGAAGGACTCACGACCGGGGCTCCGGTGCAGTACGCGACGTTCGACGAGGCGGCGTTCGCCGAGCCGCGTCGACGGCACCCGTGGACGTGGCTCGTCGGTGCCGTCGCCGTGGTCGGTGCCGTGATCGGTGCCGTGATCGTCGCGTTGCTCTGACCGCAATCCGCTGGAGGCATGTCGCCGGGGCTGACACGATCGTGCCATGGCCGAACGACGACGTGCCGACATGTTCACCGAGGACGGCAACCCGTCCGACGACGACCCGCGCGAGCACGGCCCGGTGCTCGGGGACGAACGCACCACCCTGGTCGAGGCGCTGCGCTGCCAGCGGCTCACGCTCGAGCTGAAGTGCGCCGGCCTCGATGCCGTGCAGATGGCGCGACGACCGATCCCGCCGTCGACGATGTCGCTGCTCGGGCTCGTGCGACACCTGGCGGAGGTCGAGCGTGGCACGTTCCGCGTGCTGATGGCGGGGGAGGAAGCGCCCCGGCTCTACTGCTCGCCGACCAACCGCGACGGCGACTTCGACGACGCGGTCGGCGACCCCGACGTGGTGGCCGAGGCGTGGGCATCGTGGCGCGCCGAGGTGGACTTCGCCGAGCAGTTCGTCGCCGACGCCACTGATCTCGACGTGACCGCGGACGATCTCGACAACCAGCACGGCAGCGGCGGCAACCCGACCTCGCTGCGCGAGATGCTCGTCGGCATGATCCAGGAGTACGCCCGTCACATGGGCCACGCCGACCTGCTGCGCGAGTGCATCGACGGCCGCATCGGCCAGTAGCCCGTCGTTCCGATCGCGAATCCTCTCGCTGGGCGAGACGATGCGCGACCAGAAGCGACGGCGCGAGCTCAGCCGGCCTTGCGCTTCTGCTGCTTGGGGCGGCTCAGGTCGAGCAGTTCGGCCATCGCACGTTCGATGCCCTCGGCGAGCACGTCGATGTCGGGCATCGTGTCCCAGTCGCCGGTGACGCCGAAGCTGATCCGACGGTTGTACGACAGGATCGCCACACCCGTCCGCAAGCCCTGTGCCAACGGCACGAACGGGGCGTAGTCGAGCATCAACCGGCCACACGCGTACAACGGCACCTGCGGGCCGGGCACGTTGGTGGTCACGGTGTTGATCGACCGCTGCGGCATGCGGCGCATCACCGTCACCGCCGCACGGATGCCGAGCGACAACATCCCGGCGGGCGCGTAGTCGGCCAGGTCGAACAGCATCCGGCTCGCGTCTGCCTGATGCGAGTCCTTCAGCTCGGTCATGTGCTTTCGCACGGCGTGCAGTCGCTCGAGCGGGTCGGCGATGCCGACGGGCAACTCGGCGATGATCGACGCCACCTGATTGTTGAGCGTGTGATCGCCCTTGGCCCGCACGCTGACCGGCACCAATGACCGCACCACCACACCGTCGAGCGACTCGCCGCGCCCGAGCAACAGATCGCGGTATCCCGACGTGATCGCCGTGAGCACCACGTCGTTGACGGTGCCGCCGTGCGCGGCGCGCACCTGCTTCACCTCGTCGATCGTCGTCGACGCCGTCGCCCATCGGCGGTGCGGTCCGATCGTGCCCTCGATCGGCAGCTCGACGTTCGCCTTCAACTGCGCGCCCATGGCCCGCACGTTCTCGACCAGCTCGCCCGCCTCGTCCAGCACACGCTTCGGGGTCCGCAGCATCGCCCGGCCCCAGCGAGCCATCTCGTCCGGGCGGACGAGCGTGTCGAGCACCGCGTCGCGCACCAGCTCGACGTCGGACGGCTCGGCGGCCGGGCGCCAGTGGTCGTCCACCGGTGCGGATCCCTCGGGCGTCGAGTCGAGCACGAGCGCCATCAGGTCGGTGCCGCTGATCCCGTCGACCATGCAGTGGTGCACCTTCGAGATCAGCGCCCACGTGCCGTCCTCGAGGCCCTCGACCATCCACGTCTCCCACAGCGGGCGGTGACGGTCGAGCTTCTGCGACATCAGCCGACCCATCAGGTTGCGCAGGTCCTGGCGCGACCCGGGCGGCGGCAGCGCCGTGTGTCGGATGTGGTAGTCGAGGCGGAAGTGCGGGTCGTCCACCCACACCGGCCGCCCGACACCGCCGGGGACGAAGCGCACCTTCTGCCGGTAGCGGGGGACGAGCGGGAGCTTGCCGCGGAACAGCGCCACCAGGTCGTCGTACGGCGGGGGAGGACCCTCGAAGATCGCACACGATGCGATGTGCATGTGGTTGATGCCGTCCTCGACGTGCAGGAACGACGCGTCCAGCGGGCTCATCCGGTCCATGGCAGCTCCCCTCGTTCCCCGGATCGTCGCGCCTGGTCAGGGTGGGTCGGCAGGGCCGGAGGGCCCGACGACGAGCGTGCGGTCGTCCCGCGTGCTGGAATCGGGGCATGACCGCGACGCACGGCGACGACCTCACCGGACCCACGATCGAGCTGCTGCAGGCGCTCATCCGCAACGAGTGCGTCAACGACGGCACGCCCGAGTCGGGTCACGAGACCCGCAACGCCGAGCTGCTCGGCGGCTACCTCGAGGGGACGGGTGTCGGCATCGAGCACTTCGAGAAGATCTCCGGTCGCGGCTCGGTGGTCGCCCGCATCGAGGGCTCCGACCCCGACGCGCCGACCCTGTGCCTGATGGGCCACACCGACGTGGTGCCGGTCAACCCGGCCAGCTGGTCGCGCGATCCCTTCGGCGGTGAGCTCGTCGACGGCGAGGTGTGGGGCCGCGGTGCCATCGACATGCTCAACGTCACCGCGTCGATGGCGGTCGCGTTCCGGCAGTTGGCCCGCAGCGGCTGGAAGCCCAAGGGCACACTGATCTACTTCGGCGTCGCGGACGAGGAGGCGGGCGGCGAGTGGGGCGCCAAGTGGATGTGCGACGACCACTGGGACGCCGTCGGCGCCGACTACGTGCTGACCGAGCTGGGTGGCTGGTCGTCGACCGGGCACGACGGCGTGCGTCGTGTGGTGGTGAACACGGGCGAGAAGGGCCTCGCCTGGCGCAAGCTCCGCATCAGCGGCACGCCCGCCCACGGGTCGATGCCGTTCGGCAGCGACAACGCACTCGTGAAGGCCGCCGAGGTGGTGCGCCGGCTCGCCACCTACCGACCGCAGGCGCGGATCGACGACGTGTGGCGTCAGACGGTCGCGGCGATGGCGCTCGACGACGAGGTGAAGGCCGGGCTCGTCGACCCGTCGCGCATCTGGTCGACGCTCGAGACGTTGCCGCCCGTGTTGGCCAAGCGCTGCCACGCGCACACGCACACCACGTTCTCGCCCAACGTCGTACACGGGGGTCAGAAGACCAACATCATCCCCGACCTCGTCGAGATCGAGGTCGACATCCGCACGGTGCCCGGCACCACGCAGGCCGACGTCGACGCCCACCTCCACGAGGCGCTCGGCGAGCTGGCGCACCACGTCGAGATCGGCACGCTGCAGGGCGGCGACGCCACCGAGTCGCCGCGCGGCAACATCCTCTGGGACGCGATCTCGTCGGCCACGCAGGTGGCGTATCCGGGCGCCGAACTGCTGCCCGGTCTGATCGTCGGCGGCACCGACGCACGGTTCTTCCGCGACAAAGGTGCCGTCGCCTACGGCACCGGCCTGTTCTCGCCGACGGTCGACTTCGAGTCGTTCGGCTCGCGCTTCCACGGCAACGACGAGCGCATCGACGTCGAGTCGCTCGGCATGGCCGCCGACTACTGGATCCACATCGCGAAGACCATCTGCGGTTGACCCTCTGCGGCTGACGTCACGCCCGTCCGACGAGACGGGCGGGCGACGACGGGTCACACTGGCCGGGTGATCGGCCTGTCGAGCGGCGTGCGCCGCGTCGTCGACGTGGCGCTCGAGGCGCCCGTCGTCCCCAGCTTCACCCGGGTGGGCGCCGAGGTGCGCGCTGCGATCGACGGCTGGTCGTCGCCGGCGCCCGGCTCGATGGCCGGCCGTGTGGTGGTGATCACCGGTGGCACCTCGGGGATCGGACGCGCCGCGGCACGCGAGCTCGCCGTGGCCGGGGCCGAGGTCGTGGTCACCGGCCGCGACCTCCGCCGCACCGCAGCGGTGGCCGACGACCTCGCCCGGTCGACGGGCGGCCAGGTGTCTGCCGACGGCGCCGACATGGGCGACCTCGACGCCGTGCGCGAACTGGCGGCACGCCTCGTCGCGGCACACGACCGGATCGACGTGCTGATCCACAACGCCGGCGCGCTCACCGCCGAACGGCGCACGTCGCCGCAGGGGTTCGAGCAGACCGTCGCCTCGCAGGTGTACGGACCGTTCCTGCTCACCTCGCTGCTCGTGCCGCAGCTCACAGCCGCGCACGGCCGGGTGCTCACGGTGTCGTCGGGCGGCATGTACACGTCGAACCTCGAGGTCGAGCGGCTCGAGATGGACGAGCACGCCTACCGGGGCGCCGAGCAGTACGCCCGGGCGAAGCGGGCGCAGGTGACGCTGAACGAGATGTGGGCCGAACGGCTCGAACCGGCAGGTGTGGTGTGCCACGCGATGCACCCCGGCTGGGCCGACACGCCCGGCGTGGCCGAGTCGCTGCCGGTGTTCCGCAAGGTGGTGGGACCGTTGCTGCGCACGCCCGCGCAGGGTGCCGACACCCTGGTGTGGTTGGCGGCGGGGGAGGAGGCTCGGTCGTCGTCGGGTGGCTTCTGGCTCGACCGTCGCCGTCGCTCGATCCACCGGCTGCCGACGACCCGTCGCAGCGATACGGCGGCGCGACGCCGGCAGCTCTGGGATCTCGTCGCCGAACGGTCGGGCGCTCCGCGCTGACCGGTCTGCGTCGATCGGACGGCGTCCCGCGCACGCGCCGCGAGCGTCCGCGCGATCATGGCGCCATGTCGAGCCACGCCACCCAGTTCGTCGACGACGGGTACCTCGTGGTGCACGACCTCGTGTCGGCCGACGAGCGCGCCGAGATCATCGCCGACGCGGCCCGCTTCGCACGCGGCGACTACCCGGTGGTGAATCCGCCCCTGCTGCCCGACGGGGCGAGCGACGACGAGGCCACCCACCACGTGTTGGCCGTGCACTTCCCGCACTGGGTGAGCCCGATCGCGAAGTCGATGCTCGCCCACCCGGGTGTGGCCGACGTGCTCACCCAGATCACCGGCGCGCACCTGCCGCACTGGGACGGCTCGGTGAAGGCGTGTCAGTCGATGCTGTTCGTGAAGGGCCCCGGCATGCCCGGCCAGGCGTGGCACCAGGACGAGCGCTACATCCCCACGCGTGACCGTTCGCTCGTCGGCGCGTGGATCGCCCTGGACGACGCCACCGTCGACAACGGCTGCCTGTGGGTGGTGCCCGGCTCGCACCGCAATGGCTACCTGTTCCCCACGCGGCCGCACGGCGAGCCCGACGAGTACGACTCGTCCGATCAGGCGTACGGCTTCGACGAGACCGACCGCGTGCCGGTCGAGGTGCCCGCCGGGTCGGTCGTGTTCTTCAACGGCTACCTGCTCCACAAGTCGTTGCGCAACCGCACCGACGGGTTCCGCCGGGCGCTCGTCAACCACTACCTCAACGCGTGGTCGCTCCTGCCCTGGCAGCACGGTGGCGAGGTGAACGGCTTCCAGATCCCGACCCTCGACAACCGGGCGATCGTGACGCTCGGCCACGACCCCTACGCGTGGAAGGGCACCACGCCCGACCCGGCCGCGTGTTTCCTGCGACCCCTGCCCGGCCAGGAGTGGCCGAACCACCAGCCCTGACGGTCGGTCAGTCGAACAGTTCGAACAGCTGGCCGATCGCGTGCAGCTGCCCGCCGCCCGTGCTCGACATCACGGCGATCGGGAGCACACCCGTGTCGAACCACGCCTCCAACTGGTCGCGCACCTCCGAGGATGAGCCGCTGATCGTGCAGTCGTCGAGCCAGCGGTCCGTCATCAGCCCCGGCAACGACTCGCGATCACCCGCGGCCAACGCCGCCTCGATCGCGACCATCTCGTCCTCGTAGCCCGCTGCCTTCCAGTAGTTGCGGTAGTTCGGCAGCATCACGTAGCCGCTCAGCGTGCGCCGGTGGATCGCGCGCCCCGCATCGCGGTCGGGATCGATCACCGTCGGCACCATGTTCGCGAGGAAGAAGCCGTCACGTCCCGATGCCGCCGCTCGTGCCACCTGCACCGGCATGTGCGAGCGCGACGCGTTGGCCCAGATCGCACCGTCGGCCACCTCGAGCGCGAGGTCGAGCATCTTGTCGCGCAGGGTCGCGAGGTGGATCGGGGGCAGCGCACCCGACGCCCGTTCGGTCGCACGGATGCCCTCCACGTACGAGCGCATGTCGCCGAGCGGCTTGCCCGTCGAGATGCCGAGCCGATCCATCGCCGGCGCGTGGCTCACACCCAGACCGAGCCGGAAACGCCCGCCGCTCACCTCGGCGAGGTGCCCGGCGGTGATCGCGACCTCGGCGTGGTGCGAGTGGTAGATCGGCTGGATGCTCGTCCAGAACGGGATCTCGTGCGTCGCATGCGCGAGCGAACCGCAGAGCGCGAGGTTGCCGTGCACACCCGGGCTGGCGAGCCCGGCGAAGCCGCGCCGGTCGGCCTCGGCCGCCACCTCCAGCAGCGCGTTGCGCTTGGTCGGGGTGCCGATCACGCTGAGGGCCGGGAGTCGAGTCATGCGGCGCACCGTACTCACCCGGCCGACGGCGAGCCCGCCCCGGAGCGGCACTGGGCTACCGTGGCCCGATGCAGCCCGAACCCGCCGACGCGTCGCCGCGTCCGGACGGCAGGCTGCTGCGTGTGGGCATGGTGTGCCCGTACAGCCTCTCGGTACCCGGTGGCGTGCAGGCACAGGTGATGGGCCTCAGCCGCGAGCTGCGCCGCATGGGCATCGAGGTGCGAGTGCTGGCGCCCTGCGACGGCCCGCCACCAGCAACGTTCGTCACCCCGCTCGGCGACAGCCTGCCCACCAGCGCCAACGGTTCGATCGCACCGCTCGCGCCGGATCCCTCGTGTCAGCTGCGGATGATTCGGGCGCTCACCGAGGAGGAGTTCGACGTGCTGCACGTGCACGAGCCGTTCATCCCCGGCTGCACGCAGACGGCGACGCTGATGCACACGGCGCCGATCATCGCCACGTTCCACTCGGCCGGCGAGAGCGCGGCCTACAAGTACCTGCGCCGGCCCGTGCTGGCAGCGAGCCACCGCCTCGCCCATCGCGTCGCGGTGTCGAAAGACGCCGAGGAATTGGTGAAGCGCTACATCGGTGGCGAGTACGAGATCCTGTTCAACGGTGTCGAGCTCGAGCAGTACCGCGACGCCGCACCGTTCCCGACCGAGGGCCCGACGATCTTCTTCCTCGGCCGCCACGAGGAGCGCAAGGGTCTCGACGTGTTGCTCGAGGCGATGCGGCGACTGCCCGACGACGTGCGCCTGTGGGTGGCGGGCACCGGGCCCGACACCGCCCGTCTGCAGGACCAGTACCGCGACGACGCGCGCATCGAGTGGCTCGGCCGGGTCACCGACGCCGAGAAGGTCTCACGGCTGAAGGGCGCCACGGTGTTCTGCGCGCCCTCGTTGCACGGCGAGTCGTTCGGTGTGGTGCTCATCGAGGCGATGGCGGCCGACACGGCGATCGTCGCGAGCGGGCTCGACGGCTATCGCAACGTGGCCACCGACGACGTCGACGCCGTGCTGGTCGAGCCGGGCGACGTCGACGCGCTGGCCGCAGCGCTGCAACGGGTGCTGTACGACGCCGACCTCCGCGTGCGGTTGATCGCCGCCGGCGGACCGCGGGCCGACGAGTTCTCGATGCGCCGCCTCGCCGAGATCTACGCCGCGCACTACCGCCGCATCGCCGCCGACCGCGAGGAGCGACGCCGCATGCTCGACGACGCGCGGGAGCGGCGCCGGGTGTCTCGTATGCTGGCCCGAGCCCTCGGTCGACGCTGACCGAAGGTCCGCCACGACGGCGGAACCGAGAAAGGGAGTCGCCATGGTCTGGGTGATCCTCGCGATCATCGTGCTGTTGGTGATCTTCGTGATCGTCACGTACAACGGCCTGATCCGCAGCCGCAACCAGGTCGAGAACGCCTGGTCACAGATCGACGTGCAGCTCAAGCGGCGCATCGATCTCATTCCCAACCTGGTCGAGACGGTGAAGGCCTACGCGGCACACGAGCGCGAGACGCTCGACGCCGTGATCAAGGCCCGCAACGCGGCGATGGCCGCCCCGAGCGACCCGCACGCGCAGGCGGCCGCCGACGGCCAGGTGGCCAGTGCGTTGCGTCAGGTGTTCGCACTGTCGGAGGCCTACCCCGACCTGAAGGCCAACCAGAACTTCCTCGCCCTGCAAGAGGAGCTGAGCGCCACCGAGGGCCGGGTCGCCTACGCGCGGCAGTTCTACAACGACACCGTGCTGACCTACAACAACAAGCTCCAGGCGTTCCCGACGGTGATCTTCGCCAACATGCTGAAGTTCGACAAGCGCGAGTACTTCGAGGCCGACGAGGCCGCCCGCGAGGTGCCCAAGATCGGGTTCTGACCCGGCTTCGACTCGGGGCCGACCGCCCCGGGCCTCCTACGATCGCCGCCACGACGCGGGCACCGGCTCGCGCGGCGATCCCCGAGGAGACCCCCACATGTCCGAAGCCTGGATCATCGACGCCTGCCGCACCCCGCGAGGGATCGGCAAGGTCGGCAAGGGCGCGCTCGCCGACATCCACCCGCAGCAGCTGGCCGCGACGGTGCTGTCCGCGATCCGCGACCGCAACCAGCTCGACACCGCCACGGTCGACGACGTCATCTTCGGCACCTCGATGCAGGTGGGCACCCAGGGCGGCGACCTCGCCCGCATGGCCCTGCTCGACGCCGGCTACGACGTGAAGGCCTCCGGCGTCACCCTCGACCGCTTCTGCGGCTCGGGCATCACCACCACCAACATGGCCGCCGCGTCGATCATGAGCGGTCTCGAGGACGTCGTCATCGCCGGCGGGTGCGAGATGATGTCGCTCCACCCGGCCCTCGGTGCCGCCCAGTCGGGTGTGCGCGGTCCGCTGATGGACGCCGGCAACGCCCGCCTGCGCGCCCGTCACCCGCAGACCCACCAGGGCGTGGCCGCCGACGCGATCGCGTCGATGGAGCAGATCCCGCGCGAGGCGCTCGACGCGCTCGCCTACGAATCGCAGCAGCGCGCCGCCCGCGCCATCGCCGAGGGTCGCTTCGACAAGAGCCTCGTGCCGGTGCACAAGGAGGACGGCTCCCTCGCTCTCGACCGTGAGGAGTTCCCGCGGCCGCAGACCACGCTCGAGGGACTCGCCCAGCTGGCCCCGTCGTTCGCGGCGATGGCCGATGTCCCCCTCGACGACCAGGGCACCACGCTGCGCGGCATGGTGCTGGCCCGCTACCCCGACCTGCAGATCGAGCACGTGCACCACGCCGGCAACAGCTCGGGCGTGGTCGACGGGGCCGCGGCGATCCTGCTCGCCAGCTCCGACGCGGCGAAGGCCAACGGCTGGACCCCGAGGGCCCGCGTGGTGGCCGTCGCCAACATCGGCGACGACCCGACGCTCATGCTCAACGCCCCGGTGCCCGCGGCGAAGAAGGTGCTCGCCAAGGCCGGTCTGTCGATCGACGACATCGACCTGTTCGAGATCAACGAGGCGTTCGCGGTGGTGGCCGAGAAGTTCATCCGCGACCTCGACCTCGACCGCTCGAAGGTGAACGTCAACGGTGGCGCGATGGCCCTCGGCCACCCGATCGCCGCCACCGGCGCGATGCTGATCGGCACCGTGCTCGACGAGCTCGAGCGCACCGGCGGCCGCTACGGCCTGGTGACGATGTGCGCGGCCGGTGGCATGGCCCCGGCCGTGATCATCGAGCGGGTCTGACCCGACCCACGTGTGATCGCACCTCGCCGGCGCCGCTCAGGTGACCGGCGGGGTGCGGATCACGCTCGACTGGCTGGCCGTGCCGAGCAGGGTGCCATCCTCGGCCCACAGGTGCGCCCGGCCGTAGCCGAAGCCGTCCTGGATCGCGTGCACCCGCACGTCGGCCAGCACCCACTCGGTCTCGACCAGTTTCGCGGTGCGCACCGTGTTGTCGAGGCTGTTGCCGGTGATCGGTTCGCCGCTGGTGTTGGCGAACCCGCTCGGCACCAGATCGCCCACCATCGCGAGATCGGCGGCGTCGGGCACCTTCGGCCCGCCGGGGATGCGCACCCAGTAGGCGGTGCGACCGGTGGGATCGCGGTGCGTGCGGCCCTTGATGAGCTGCCGCCGCGACACGCCGTGCACGATCCGCATGTCGAGCGCCTCGTGCACGGTGCCGAGCACCGACTCGGGCAGCTGCTGGCGGGTCTCGCTCCAGTGCTTCACCTCGGGCCGCTCGGCCCAGGTGCCCGCCACCGGCAGGTCCTTGCGGCCGAGCGTCGCGAGCGCGACCAGGATCTCGGCGCCGTCGCAGGTGGCGATGCAGCGCGCCTGGGTGGTGTTGCGCCCGTGCGCCGACACCACCACCTCGAGATCGAGCACGCCCGACCGGGCGTGGGCCACGTACTGGGCGGTCGCCCACACCACCGGCCGCTCGGTGACGAACTCCATCGCCGCGATGGCCGCCGCCAGCCCGGCGCCCCCGTACAGGAACCGTGCACCGGTCATGACGTGGGGGAGCAGGGGCAACTGCCACCGCAGCGGGTCGCCCGTCGGCACGAGCCCCAGGAACGCCTTCGTACCGGCCAGACCGTCCATCCGGGTCATTCCAGCAGACCGGTGCCGGTGTCCTCGGGCCCGGCGCCGTTACCCTGTCGGGGTCATGTTCGAACTCATCCGTGCGAATCGCCGCCGCAGCGTGCTGCTGGCCGTGGGGTTCGTCGCCTTCCTGGCGCTCGTGGGCGCGGCCATCGGCGCCCTCACGGGCTACGGCCTGGTGGGCACGATCATCGCCCTCGTCATCTCGGCCGCGATCGCCTTCGCCTCGTACTGGAAAGCCGACGCGATCGCGCTCCGCGTGAGCCGCGCCCACCCCGCCGATCCCCAGCAGTACCAGCGCCTGCACAACCTGGTCGAGGGGCTGTGCATCGCGAGCGGCCTGCCCAAGCCGCGCATCTACGTGGTCGACGACCCGGCCCCCAATGCGTTCGCGACCGGCCGCAACCCGCAGCACGCGGCGATCGCGGTCACCTCGGGGCTGCTCGAGAAGCTCGACCGGGTCGAGCTCGAGGGCGTGCTCGCCCACGAGCTGTCGCACATCAAGAACTACGACATCCTCGTCTCGACGCTGGCCGTCACCCTCGTCGGGGCCGTCGCGATCCTCACCGACACCGCGATCCGCCTGATGTGGTGGAACGGTGGCCGGGTGCGCCGCGACGGCGACCGCCAGGACGGCAGCAACCCGCTCGCACTGCTGGGCTTCGCCCTGCTGATCTTCGCCCCGATCCTGGCCAAGATCATGCAGGCCACCATCAGCCGCCAGCGTGAGACCCTCGCCGACGTCAGTGCCTGCCAGATGACCCGGTACCCACCGGGTCTGATCTCGGCGCTCGAGAAGCTGCGCGACGACACCACCGTCACGCACTCCGCCTCCACCGCCACCGCGCACATGTGGATCGAGCAACCGATGGCCGGCGTCGGCGACGCGGGCAAGCTCGGCGGGATCCACCGCCTGTTCGACACCCATCCGCCGCTCGAAGAGCGCATCGCCCTGTTGAGGGAACTGTGACCCCATCGCACACCCACCCCACTCGTCCCGCTGGCACCGGCCGCACCGCAGCTCGCCGCGGCCGCCGACTCGTGGCCGGCTCGATCGCGCTCGCCTCGGTCCTCGCGGCCTGCGGCGGCGGTGACGACGACTCGTCGGCCACCACGTCGGCGCCCACCACCGAGGCACCTGCGCCCACCACCACCGAGGCCGCGGTCGAGACCACCACGGCCTCCACCGACCCGGCCACCACCGACGCTGCGGTCGAGACCACCGCCCCCGCCGAGGCCGGTCCGGTGATGCCGCTCACCGGTCTGCCGGTCGAGGACGAGATCGCCGCGGCACGTCCGGCGATGGTCGTGAAGGTCGACAACCACCCCCAGGCGCGCCCCCAGTTCGGGCTCAACGGTGCCGACATCGTCTTCGAGGAGAACGTCGAGAACCTCACACGGTTCGCGGCCGTGTTCCAGACCAACGCGCCCGCCAAGGTGGGCCCGATCCGGTCGGGTCGCACACAGGACGTCGATCTGCTGGCCTCGTTCGCCAACCCGCTGTTCGTGTGGAGCGGCGGCAACCCGCGCGTGTCGGCAGCGATCAACAACAGCGAGCTGATCAGCATCAACGAGACGATCGGCAGCCGCAAGGGCATGTTCCGCGAGCGTCGCGGCAACGAGGACAAGGAGCACACGCTCTACGCCGACGCCACCGAGATCTACGCCAACTTCACGCCGGTGTTCAACCCGCCGCCGCCCCAGCAGTTCACCTACCGCGGTGCCGACGAGGCGTTCAACGGCGAGGAGGCCTCGGGGGTCGACCTCGAGATGGACGGCGTCGACGTGGCCTGGCGCTGGGACACCGCGAGCGCGACCTACCTGCGCGACGAGGACGGCAAGCCGCACCAGACCGACTTCGGTCAGGTCAGCGCCGCCAACGTGGTGGTGCTCGAGGTCGAGTACCGGGCCAGCGCCGCCGACACCCGCAGCCCGGAGGCACAGACCACCGGCACCGGCACCGCGATGGTGTTCACCGCCGGCGTGCTGGTGCGCGGCACCTGGACCCGTGACGAGAACACCTCGACGTTCGACCTGCGCGACGACGACGGCAACGTGATCGCACTCACCCCCGGTCGCACCTGGGTCGAGCTGGCCCGCACCGGCAAGGCCTCGGTCGTCGACTGATCCCCGAACGGGTACTCGCCCCACCAGGCGCGGACCCGAATGAGCAGTGGGTCCCGCAGGGTGGGCCGGATACGATGGCGCACATGAGTTCGAACGCCGCCGATTCTCCTGCCGCACGGGGTACCTACCGGGTCAAGCGTGGCCTGGCCGAGATGCTGAAGGGCGGCGTCATCATGGACGTCGTCACCCCCGAGCAGGCGAAGATCGCCGAGGACTCGGGCGCGTGCGCCGTCATGGCGCTCGAGCGCGTGCCCGCCGACATCCGCCGCGACGGTGGGGTCGCCCGCATGAGCGACCCCGAGATGATCGAGGGCATCAAGGCCGCCGTCACCATCCCCGTCATGGCCAAGGCCCGCATCGGCCACTTCGTCGAGGCACAGATCCTCGAGGCGCTCGGCGTCGACTACATCGACGAGAGCGAGGTGCTCACCCCCGCCGACGAGACGCACCACATCGACAAGTTCGCGTTCACCGTGCCGTTCGTCTGCGGTGCCACCAACCTCGGCGAGGCGCTGCGTCGCATCAGCGAGGGCGCGTGCATGATCCGCTCGAAGGGCGAGGCCGGCACCGGCAACATCGTCGAGGCCGTGCGTCACCTGCGCAACATCACGGGCGACATCCGCAAGATCACCCAGGCCGACTCGGCCGAGCTGTTCCAGTGGGCCAAGTCGCTGCAGGCGCCCCTGCCGCTCGTGCAGGAGATCGCCGAGACCGGCTGGCTGCCCGTGCCGCTGTTCTGCGCCGGCGGCATCGCCACCCCGGCCGACGCCGCGCTCGCGATGCAGCTCGGCGCCGAGGCCGTGTTCGTCGGCTCGGGCATCTTCAAGAGCGACGACCCGGGCCCGCGTGCCAAGGCGATCGTCGAGGCCACCACGCACTTCCGCGACCCGCACATCCTCGCCAAGGTGAGCCGCGGCCTCGGTGCGCCGATGACCGGCATCGGCATGGACGAGATCAACCAGCGCTACGCCGAGCGCGGTTGGTGATCGCAGGCATCAGGTCATGACGCGAGCGTCGACGGAGCGGCCCCCAGGTGGACGCGCACGTGTCGACTTCCTCGCGCCCGTCCCCGGCTGATCACCAGCCGGTCGTCGGCGTCCTCGCCCTGCAGGGCGCGTTCCACGCGCACCAGTCGACGCTCGAGGCGCTCGGCGCGGCCACCCGACAGGTGCGCACCCCGGCCGACCTCGCCGCGGTCGACGCGCTCGTGCTCCCCGGCGGCGAGAGCACCACGATGTCGCGGCTGCTCGCCACGGCCGAGCTGTTCGACCCGCTCGCCGCACGGCTCCACGCGGGCATGCCCGTGTTCGGCACCTGTGCCGGCATGATCCTGCTGGCTCGCGACGTGCTCGACGGGCGACCCGATCAGCGCAGCTTCGACGCGATCGACATCGCCGTGCGTCGCAACGGCTACGGACGCCAGATCGACAGCTTCGAGCACGAGGTCGACGTCGTCGGCCTCGACACCCCGTACCACGTCGTGTTCATCCGCGCCCCCAAGGTCGAGCGGGCGGGCGACGACGTCGAGGTGCTCGCACGCCACGACGGAGTGCCCGTGCTCGCACGCCAGGGGGCGGTGCTCGTCGCGAGCTTCCACCCCGAGCTCACCGACGACCGTCGCCTCCACGCGATGTTCCTCGACATGGTCCATACTTCCGCAGCACACGCTGCCTGAGCATTCACGTACACACGGAGACAACGATGTCCGGTCACTCCAAATGGGCGACGATCAAGCACAAGAAGGGCGCTGCCGACGCCAAGCGGGCCAAGGTGTTCGCGAAGATCGCGCGTCAGCTCGAGGTCGCGGCGCGTGAAGGTGGTGGCGATCCGTCGTCGAACGCCACGCTGCGCACGTTCGTGCTCAAGGCCAAGGCCGCGCAGATGAACAACGACCTGATCGACCGTGCCATCAAGCGCGGCACCGGTCAGAGCGACGGCGGGCACTACGAGACGATCACCTACGAGGGCTACGCGCCCGGTGGCGTGGGCCTGCTGATCGACGTGCTCACCGACAACCGCAACCGCACCAGCGCCGACGTGCGCAACATCTTCAGCAAGCTCGGTGGTTCGATGGCCGAGCCGGGTGCGGTCGGCTGGCAGTTCAGCCGCAAGGGCGTGATCATGGCCTCGGGCAACGAGGACGAGGTGATGATGGCCGCGCTCGAGGCCGGCGCCGAGGACGTCGCCGCCGACGGCGAGGGCTTCCGCATCACGTGTCCGCCGAGTGACGTGTACGACGTGCGCGACGCGCTCGAGGCCGCCGGCATCACCATCGAGTCGGCCGAGTCGACGATGGTGTCGTCGACGGTGATCGAGGTGACCGACCCCGACGACGCCCGTAAGGTGCTGCGCATCGTCGACGCGCTCGAGGACAACGACGACGTCCAGGACGTGTACGGCAACTTCGACATCAGCGACGAGCTGATGGAAGCGGTCGGCTGAGATGTCGGTCGCCGTCGGCGAGCAGGCGCCCGAGTTCACCCTGCCCGCCACCGGTGGTGGCGAGGTGTCGCTGGCCGACTTCCGCGGTCGCCCCGTCGTGCTCGTGTTCTACCCGGGCGACGACACGCCCGTGTGCACCAAGCAGCTCAACAGCTACAACGACGAGCTCGCCCAGTTCGAGGCGCTCGACGCGCAGGTGCTCGGCATCTCGGCCCAGGGGGTCGACAGCCACGAGCGCTTCGCCGACAAGCACGGGTTCAAGTTCCCGCTGCTGTCCGACGCCGACAAGAAGGTGGCCGGCCTGTACGGCACGTTGGGCCCCATCGGGTTCCCACGGCGCAGCGTGTTCATCGTCGACGCGAACGGCGTGGTGCGCTACGCCCACCGCGCGATCGCCGGGCTCACCTACCGCCCGGTGAGCGAGCTCGTCGACGTGCTGCAGAAGCTCTGACGTCGGCTGCGGCCGGCGACACGTCGCGACGATCGAGGGGACCGTCGCACAACACATGGGGGAGGGCCGACGTGCGGGTCGGATTCATCGGACTGGGCAACATGGGGACGGCCGCGGCGCGCAACCTGCAACGCGCCGGGCACGAGCTCGTGGTGTACGACGTGCGCGCCGAGGCAGGGCAGGTGCTGGTCGACCACGGTGCGGTGCGCGCCGCGTCGCCCGCCGACGTCGCCGATCGCACCGAGGTGGTGTTCTCGATGGTGTTCGGCCCCGCGCAGGTGGCCGACGTGGTGCGTGGTGAGCGCGGGCTGTCGTCGACCGACCTGACCGGTCGGGTGTGGATCGACATGACCACCAGCGATCCGACCCTGATGCGCGAACTCGCCGCCGAGGTCGAGGCGCGCGGTGGCCTCGCCGTCGACGCACCCGTGACCGGCTCGATCGACTCGGCCATCCGCGGCGACATGATCCTGTTCGTCGGCGGCACCGACGAGGCGGTCGCGCGGGTGCACGAGGTGTTGTCGGCCGTCGGCGAGGTGCGTCGCGTCGGCGGATACGGCAACGGCTACGTGGCCAAGCTCGTCAACAACCAGTTGTGGTTCGTCCACGCGGCGGCCATCGGCGAGGCCATGGTGGCGGCCAAGGTCGCCGGGCTCGAACCCGACCTGTGGTGGGAGGCGATGCGCGGCGGCGCGGCCGACAGCTTCGTGATGAGCCACGACGTCCCGTCGATCCTGGCCGGCCACTACGACCCGTCGTTCCGGCTGGCCCTGTGCGTGAAAGACCTCGGGCTGATCGCCGAGTTCCTCGCCGGCACCGGCACCCGGCACGAGCTCACCGCCGCGGCACACGACCGGTTCCGAGAGGCTGCGTCGCGCTACGGCGACGACGCCGGCGAGATGACGGTGTGCAAGGTGCTCGAGGACGACGCGGGGGTGGCGCTGCGGGCCGACGGCTCGTGGACGCCGCCGTGGGAGGTGCCGCACCCGTCCGAGGCGTGAGCCCGACGGGCTCGTGCCCCGATTGCCTCGCCGGCCACGGGCCGGCCTGCTAGCGTCGTACGCGTGTTCGCCCAGGGAGCCGAGCGATGAGTCGTGAGCTGATGCGTGTGCTCGGCATCGACCCCGGTCTCACGCGCTGCGGCTACGCCGTGCTCGAGGCCGACGGGCCGCGCGTGGTGCGGGCCCTGGCGCTCGGGGTGCTGCGCACGCCGCCGTCGGCCGCGCTGCCGCAGCGTCTGGCCGAGCTGAAAGGCGAACTCGCGGCGCTGATCGCCGAGTTCGTGCCCCACGCCGTCGCCGTCGAGCAGGTGTTCTTCCAGGTGAACGTGCGCACCGCGATGAGCGTCGGGCAGGCGAGCGGGCTCGCCTTGGCCGAAGCCGCGGCCGCGGGCTGCGAGGTGGTGCAGTACACGCCCAACCAGGTCAAGAACGCCGTCGCCGGGTGGGGCGGGGCGGGCAAGGCCCAGGTGCAGAAGATGGTGCAGGCGCGCCTCGGGCTGGCCACGGTGCCCGAGCCCCCCGATGCGGCCGACGCCGCGGCGCTCGCGCTGTGCCACCTGGCGATGGCGCCGCTGGCCAGGTCGGTGGCGCGCCAGGCGGCGTCGGCGGATGCAGGTGTGGTCGGCGTGTCCGCCGGTGACGGACGCTGAGCTCGAGACGGAGGAGAACCGGGAGATGATCGGATCGTTGCGGGGCACCGTGCTCGAGCGCTCGGGCGACACGTCGGTGCTCGTCGAGGTGAGCGGGGTCGGCTACGTCGTCACCGTCACACCGCGCACGTTGGCCGAGCTCGAGCCGTCGTCGCCGGTGTTCCTGTACATCCACCACCACATCCGCGAAGACGCGCAGACGCTGTTCGGGTTCCGCCAGCGCGACGAGCGGTCGACGTTCGAGATCCTGGTCGCCACCCACGGCATCGGCCCGGCGCTCGCGATGGCGATCCTCGGCACCCACGCCCCGTCGGCGCTGGTCGACATCGTCGCGACCAACGACCTCGGTGCGCTCACCCTGGTGCCAGGGGTCGGCAAGAAGACCGCCGAGCGTCTGCTGGTCGAGCTGCGCAACCGGCTCAGCCTGCCGATGCTCGACCCCGTCGGGGCCGGGGTGGGGGCGAGCGGCGGCAGCGCGGTCGGCGACGTGCGCGAGGCGCTCGCCGGGCTCGGCTACGGGCCCGAGGAGGTACGCGACGCGCTGCGCGAGCTGCCGTCCACGGGCGACGCGTCCACGCTGTTGCGCGATGCGCTCAAGCTGCTGGGGGCCAAGCGTGCGTGACGAGTTCCTCGACCCCGCGGCGCGGGCCGGCGCACCGCGCCCGGTCGACCCGCGCCCGATCGACGATGCCGACCAGGTCGACGAGGTCGGCCTCCGCCCGAAGCGGCTGTCCGAGTTCGTCGGTCAGAAAGAGCTGAAGGAGCACCTGACCATCGTGCTCGAGGCCGCGAAGCGTCGCGGTCAACCGGCCGACCACATCCTGCTCGCCGGCCCGCCCGGCCTGGGCAAGACGTCGATGGCTGGGATCGTCGCGGCCGAGATGGGGGTGCACCTGCACATCACCTCCGGGCCGGCGCTCGAACGGGCGGGCGACCTGGCCGCGATCCTCACCAAGCTCGAAGAGGGCGACGTCCTCTTCATCGACGAGATCCACCGGTTGTCGCGAGCGGTCGAGGAGATCCTCTACCCGGCGATGGAGGACTTCCAGCTCGACATCGTGGTCGGCAAGGGGCCGGCGGCGTCGAGCATCCGCCTCACGCTGCCGCGCTTCACCCTGGTGGGGGCCACCACGCGCACGGGCATGATCACCGGTCCGCTGCGCGACCGCTTCGGCCTGGTGGCACGGCTCGACTACTACACCGACGACGAGCTCGAGGCGATCGTCGTGCGCGCCGCCGGGATCCTCGACGTCGACATCCAGATCGAGGGGGCGTGGGAGATCGCACGCAGGTCGCGAGGCACGCCGCGCATCGCCAACCGGCTGCTGCGACGCGTGCGCGACTACGCCGAGGTGCGCGGTGACGGCACGATCAGCGAGGCGACCGCCAAGGCCGGCCTCAAGCTGTTCGGGGTCGACGCGCTCGGGCTCGACAAGGTCGACCGGGCGATCCTCACCGCGATCTGTCAGCAGTTCGGCGGGGGACCGGTGGGCTTGAGCACCGTGGCGATCAGCGTCGGTGAGCAACCCGAGACGGTCGAGGACATGTACGAGCCGTTCCTCATCCAGCAGGGCATGATCGCTCGCACGCCCCGTGGCCGGATCGCGATGCCGGCCGCATGGGCCCATCTCGGCCTGCCGATGCCCCATGATCGCAGCGGCCCCACCCTGTTCGACTGACGTCCGTGAGCCGGCGGTCCGTCGGCGGGACCGGTGGCTCACGGAGGTCGGGGTGCGTGCGTGGAAGGTCCGCCCGTGGGACCGCACACTCGAGGACCTGGGGTGTCAACGAAACAGGTCGGCGCCGAGGAAGTCGGCGGGGTCGTCGGCGCGCACGCCCCGTGGCACGGCGAAGAGCGCCGAGCCGGTGTGCTCGAGGTACTCGTTCAACGCGTCGTTGGCTGCGAGGTTGGTCTGCAGCGGGACGAAGTGCCGGTCGGGGTCGCGGGTGTACGCGAGGAAGAACAGCCCGGCGTCGAGACGACCGAGACCGGTGGAGCCGTCGGTGAAGTTGTAGCCGCGGCGCAACAGCCGCGTGCCGCCGTTGTTGGACGGGTGCGCCACGGCGACGTGCGACGTGACCGGCACCAGCGGGGCGCCGCCCGACCCGGGGCGCGTGAGGTCGACCTCGGCGAACTCGTCGCCGCCCGACAGCGGTGCACCGGCCTTCTTGTCCCGGCCGATCACCGCTTCCTGCTCGGCGAGCGAGGTGCGGTCCCACGTCTCGATGTGCATGTTGATCCGGCGGGCCACCAGGTAGCTGCCGCCCGTCAGCCAGGCGCCCGCCGGATCGTCCTCGGCCGCGACCCAGACGAACTCGTCGAGCGCAGCGATCTCCTCGGCCTTCACGTTGGCCGTGCCGTCCTTGAACCCGAACAGGTTGCGCGGCGTGACCTGGCGGTCGCTGGTGGACGACGTGCGCCCGAACCCGAGCTGCGACCAACGCACCTGGGCGGTGCCGAACGCGAGCCGGGCCAGGTTTCGCACGGCGTGCACCGCCACCTGCGGGTCGTCCGCACATGCCTGCACGCACACATCGCCGCCCGAGCGCAATGGATCGAGCTGGTCACCGGCGAAGTGGGGGAGGGTGCGGAGCGCGGCGGGTCGACGGTCGGCGAGGCCGAAGCGGTCGACGCCGTCGGCGGTCTCGAACAGCGTCGGTCCGAACCCGACGGTGATCGTCAGCCGGGCCGGACGCAGGCCGTAGGCCTCGCCGGTGTCCTCGGGCGGTGCGAGGTACGGACCGTCCATCGCGCCCATCTCACCGACGTCGAGTCCGCGTGTCATCTTCGACGCGGCGTCGGTCCAGGCGCGCAGCATCGCGATCAGGTCGTCGCGTGAGTCGGTGGTGACGTCGAACGCGGCGAAGTGCACGCGGTCCTGTGCCGGGGTGACGATGCCGGCCTGGTGCACGCCGTGGAACTCGACGACGTCGTCGACGACATCGGCGCGAGTGGGCGACGAGCAGGCCTGCACCGACACGGTGGTGGCGGCGCCTGCCACCCCGGCACCGGCGACACCGAGGAACCGACGACGCGTCAGGCTCACAGCACGACCGCGGCGGTGAGTTCGGCGAGCGGTTCGGCCAGCGCGTCGACCGCGGCCGCGAGCTCGGTCACCTGCGCCGACGTGAGCTCGGTGTACAGCACGAACCCGTCGCCGTCGCGGTAGCGGTCGAGCAACTCCTGCAGCGATGCGAATCGGCTGGTGAGCGTGTCGGCGAGCTCGGGATCCTTCACCCGCAGCGCCGGCTCGAGGTCCTCGAAGGCGATGCGCGCCCCGTCGACGTTGGCCTGGAAGTCCCACAGGTCGGTGTGCGACCAGATCTCCTCCTCGCCGGTGACCTTGCCGGTGGCGACCTCGTCGAGCAGTTCCTTCGCGCCGTTGCCCATCTGGGTCGGGTCGTAGGTGAGCGCGGCGACGCGGTCGGCGAGCTCGGCGGTGTCGGCCACGAGCTGGTCGGCGACGGCCTCGCGTTCGGCATCGGTCATCGCCGTGTAGCCGTCGGCGGGCGGCCAGAGGTCCTTCTCGATCCGGTGCCAACCCGTCCATTCCTGGCTCTCGGCCAGATCGGCCTCACGCAGGTCGAGCTTCGGGTCGAGGTCACCGAACGACTCGGCGACGGGCTCGATCCGCTCCCAGTGGGTGCGGGCGTCGGCGTAGAGCGCCCGGGCTCCGTCGTCGTCACCGCCGGTGTACAGGTCGGCGAACTGTTGGGTCTTGGTGACCAGGTCGGCGACCTGGTCCTCGACGTACAGCCGGTACTGCTCGGTGGCGGTGGTGAGCAGGGCGGCGACGTCGGCGTCCGCCGGCGCGGTGGCCGATCCCTCGCCCTCGACGACCGTGAACGTGCCCCGGATGCCGTCGCCGGTCATGCCCGGCTTGCACGCCGTGACGTAGGTGCCCGGGGTCGCGCTGACGACGAGGTTGCGGGTGATGCCGGGCCCGATGTTCTCGACCTCGCCGACGATGCGGAGGCCGTCCTCGCCGAGCAGGTAGAACTCGGTCACCTGGCTGCCGTCGTTGGTGATCTCGAACACGAGGTTGCCGCTCGGGGCTTCGGTGGCGGCCACCTCGCACGCGTCGTCGGTGCTGCTGACCGCGATCGCGCCACCGGTGCCCGCGCCGGTGTCGTCCGCGGCGTTGTCGGTGCACGCGGCCGCGGTCAGGGTGAGCATCAGCGCGGCGGCGATCGACGAGCGGCGGGCGAGTGGCTGAGGGGACATCGGTGGACCTCGTGGATGGTGAGCGGGTGCCGGCCCGCGACGGGACAGCACGAGAGGGACCGACGGCGGGTCGGCAGGGTCGACGCCGCGAGGCGCGGTCGGTGGTGCGGCGATCAGCCGCCGGTGACGGTGAGGTCGCCTCGGATGCCGTCGCCGGTCATGCCGGGTTTGCAGGCCGTGACGTACGTGCCCGCCGAGACCTCGGCCGACATGTCGCGGGTGAGCCCGGGCCCGATGTTCTCGACCTCGGCGACGATCTCGGTGCCGTCGGCCGCGTACAGGTAGAACTCGGTGGCCTCCGAGCCGTCGTTGGTGACCTCGAACACCACGTCGCCCGCAGGGACCTCGGTCGGTGTGACCGTGCACGCGTCGTCGGTGCTCGAGACCGTGAGTCGGGTGCCGCCGGAGCCGGTGTCGTCGGTGTCGTTGTCGGTGCACGCGGCCAACGGCACGAGGGCGACGAGGCCGGCGACGGCGGCGAGGTGGGTGGCCCGGAGACGGGGTGAGCGGGACATGGGGCTGCTTTCGAGATCGGACGGTGTGGTCGGACGGGAGTTCACGAGGCGAGCGATGCCGGCGATACCGGGGCCTCGGCGCCGGCCGGCGCCGGGACCGCGACCGGCTCGGTCGGCCGCGGCCGGATCGCCCGCAGGAACAACACGAACACGGGGACGACGTAGGCGAACCAGGCGGCCAGCTCGAGCCACGTGGTGCGCGGCGAGAAGTTGATCGTGCCCTTGAGCAGGGTGCCGTACCACGACGAGGGCGGGATCGCGCCGGACACGTCGAACGCGATCGAGTCGAGGCCGGGCAGGATCCGCGCTTCCTGCAGGTCGTGGATGCCGTACGACATGACGCCGGCGGCGACGAAGACGAGGAGCCCGCCGGTCCAGCGGAAGAACTTGCCGAGGTCGAGCCGCACCGCGCCGCGGTACACGAAGATGCCGAGGACGATCGCGACGAGCAGACCGAGCGAGCCGCCGGCGAGCGGCTGTGTCGACGAGCCCGTCGCCTTGGCAGCAGCCCAGAGGAACAGCGCGGTCTCGAGCCCTTCGCGTCCGACCGCGAGGGTGGCGACGATCGCGAGCTGCCACGCCTTGCCGTCGGCGACGGCGTCGATGCGCCCTTCGAGTTCGCGGCGCATCGTGCGCGACGACTTCGCCATCCAGAAGATCATCCAGGTCACGAAGGCGACGGCGACGATCGACAGGGTGCCACCGATCGTCTCCTGCGCCTCGAAGCTGAGACCTCGGGGTCCGAAGGTGAGCGCGGCACCGGCGCCGAGCGACACGAGCACGGCGAGGGCGACGCCCGCCCAGATGCGCGGCAGCAGCTCGCGTCGGTCGGACTTGACCACGTACGCGACGAGGATGCCCACCACGAGGGCCGCTTCGAGCCCCTCGCGCAGACCGATCAGGAAGTTGGCGAACACAGCGACCTCCGGTGACCTTTCATCATCGTGAAAGGTACACCTAACAATCCGCATCCGGCAATCCGACGCTCCGGGTCAGGAGCCCCTGGGCGGCCGACGGTGCGTCAGGCGTGTTCGGCGAGGAAGGCCAAGGTCTTGGCGGTCGAGCTCTTTGCGGCCGACTCGTTCCAGAACATCTCGGCCTCGTGGTTCTCGAACGCGTGGCCGGCGTTCTCGACGTTGAGGACGAAGCCGTCGCGCCCGGCGATCGCTGCACCGACCGCGTCGACGCCCTCGTTCGGGATGAAGGCGTCGGCGTTGCCGAAGTGGAACAGGGTGGGGCACGAGACCTGGTCGATCATCCCCAGCATCGACGGCACCCCCGAGCCGTAGTAGCTGACGCAGCACGAGGGGTCACCCGCCGCGGCGACCGCCCACGCCAGCGTGCCACCGAGGCAGTAGCCCATCACCGCCGGTGCCTTGCCGCTGGCCGTCGCACCGGCCACCTCGCCCAGCCGGCCGAGGGCGGCGACGCAGTCCTGCACGGCGAGCGGGAAGTCGAGCTGCTGCACCATCTGCATCGACGTGGCCATGCCCGACTCGGTGTGGTCGCTCGCGAAGTTGGGTGCGAAGCGCCAGAACACGTCGGGCGCGCCGACGACGTAGCCGGCCGCCGCGTACCGCTCGGCGGTGGCCTGGATGAACGGGCCGACCCCGAAGATCTCCTGGATGATCAGCACCGAACCGCGCGGCCGCTCGCCCGCGGGCGGCTCCCACACGAACAACGACATCGATCCGGCATCACCACAGGGCACCTGTTCCGTACGCATGTGCGCATCGTGGCACAGCCCGCGGCCCGGGCCGTGCCCGTAGCCTGGGTCGACCATGCGGCTCGACGACTTCGACTACCAGCTGCCCGACGACCGGATCGCCCAGACCCCGGTCGAGCCGCGCGACGCGGCGCGCCTGCTGGTCGACCGTGGCAGCGCGGCACCCGAGCACCGGCACGTGCACGAGCTCGACCAGCTGCTGCAGCCCGGCGACCTGATGGTGGTGAACGACTCGAAGGTGATCCCGGCCCGGCTGCGCGTGCAGCGCGCCACCGGGGGAGCGGCCGAGGTGCTGCTGCTCGAACCGCTCGAGCCCACCCGCCGCCACTGGGAGGCGCTGCTCCGGCCCGCCGCCAAGTTGAAGATCGGTGAGCGGTTGCTCACGTCCAGCGGGGTCGAACTGGTCGAGGTGGGTGGCCGCCGACCGGCCGGCGACACCTTCGAGATCACGGTGTTGGGCGAGGGCGATCCGCTCGACCTGCTCGCCCGGTTCGGCGAGATGCCGCTGCCGCCGTACATCACCACGCCGCTGCCCACCGAGCGTCGCGACCGGTACCAGACCGTCTACGCCGCCGAGCCCGGCTCGGCCGCCGCGCCCACCGCCGGGCTGCACCTCACGCCTGCGCTGCTCGACCGGCTCTCGGCTCGCGGGGTCGAGCTCGAACGGGTCGAGCTGGTGGTCGGCCTCGACACGTTCCAGCCGGTGAGCGTCGACGACCCACGCGACCACAAGATCCACAGCGAGCGCTTCGCGGTACGCCCCGAGGTGCTCGAACGCTGCCGGGCGGCGCGTCGCGTGGTGGCCGTCGGCACCACCAGCGTGCGTGCGCTCGAGAGCGCCGCTGCGTTCGGCCGCACCGACGGCCGCACCGAACTGTTCATCCACCGGCCGTACGACTGGCAGGTCGTCGACGTGCTGATGACCAACTTCCACCTGCCGCGCACCACCCTGTTGCTGATGATCGACGCCTTCGTCGGACCTCGGTGGCGCCGGCTGTACGACGAGGCGCTCGCACAGGGGTACCGATTCCTGAGCTTCGGCGACGCGATGCTCCTCGACCGCCACGCCACCTGATCCCGGACCAACGATGCATCCCGTCTCCGTCACCATCGACCACCTCGACGGCGCCGCCCGCGCCACCACCGCCCACACCGCACGGGGCAGCTACACCACGCCGTGCTTCATGCCGGTCGGCACCCGCGGCGCGATCAAGTACCTGAGCGCCGCCGACTACGAACGGCTCGGCGCGCAGATCGTGCTCGGCAACACCTACCACCTGATGCTGCGGCCCGGGGCCGAGACGATCGCCCGTTTCGGGGGGCTCGGCTCGTTCGCCGGATGGGACGGGCTCACGCTCACCGACTCGGGCGGGTTCCAGGTGTTCTCGCTCGACCCGAAGGTCGACGACGACGGCGTGACGTTCAAGAGCACCTACGACGGGTCGAAGCACCGGTTCACGCCCGAAGGCGCGATCCACACCCAGGAACTGCTCGGCGCCGACATCCAGATGGTGCTCGACGTGTGCCCGCCACTGCCGTCGCCGCCCGAGGTGATCCGGCTGGCGCTCGAGCGCACCAACGCCTGGGCCAAGCGGGCCCGGGTGGCGCATCAGCGCACGGACCAGGCGTTGTTCGGCATCGTGCAGGGCGGGATCAGCGAGACGATGCGGGCCGAGAGCGCGCAGCGCACCGCCGAGCTCGACTTCGACGGCTACGGCATCGGCGGTCTCAGCGTCGGCGAGACACGTGCCGAGATGGTGCCGGCGCTCGCAGCGGCGATCGCCCACCTGCCGGCCGACCGGCCGCGCTATCTGATGGGCGTCGGCGACCCCGCCAGCCTGGTCGAGGCGGTGGGCCTGGGCGTCGACCAGTTCGACTGCGTGATGCAGACCCGCATCGGCCGGCACGGCACCGCACTCACCGATGCCGGCAAGCTCCACGTCAAGAACGCCAAGCACGCCCTGTCGGACGAACCACTCGACGCCGCCTGCGCCTGCGAGGTGTGCGCACGCCACACCCGGGGCTACATCCGGCACCTGTTCCAGGTGGGCGAACCGACCGCCAGCCGTCTCGTGAGCATCCACAACGTCGCCTGGACGCTGCAGCTGATGGCCCGGATGCGGGCCGCGATCGCGGCCGGCACGTTCGCCCAGCTCCGAGCCGAGGTCCTCGCCGTCTGGGGGTGACCACGGCGCGAGTCGCCCGGCTCGCTAGCATCTTGCGTCGGCCGGTCCGCGCACCGGCGCGCCCCGACGGCGCACACCTCCTCAGTAGGACACCATGCACCTCCTCACGATCATCGCCACCGACAGCGGCAAGAGCTCGGGTTCCGGCACGGCCGCCGTGGTCCAGCTCGGCATCTTCCTCCTCATCCCGGTCGCGATGTACTTCCTGCTCATCCGTCCGCAGCGTCGGCGCCAGCGCGAGCAGGCCGCGATGCAGTCGGCGATCGACGTCGGCGACGAGGTGATGACCACGTCGGGCGTGTACGGCTTCATCACCGGCTTCGACGGCGACATCGTGTGGCTCGAGGTGGACGACAACGTGCAGATCCGCATCGCCCGCGCCGCCGTGCAGCGCAAGGTCGACACCGCGGTCGGCGAGACGGCCGTGCCCACCGACGACGGGTCGGGCAAGGGTCCGAAGATCGAGCCGGGCATGCCCGCCCCGGCGTCCGACGACTGACACGGCCGCACACGTATGCAACGCAAACTCGCCGTCACGCTCATCGTGCTGTTGGTGGTGGTGCTCGGGTCGCTCGGGGCCACGCTGGCCACCGGTGACACCCCGGCGCTCGGCCTCGACCTGCAGGGTGGCATCTCGGTCACCCAGCAGCCCGTGGGCGACTTCGAACCCGAGACCCTCGACCTGGCCGTCGAGCGCATCCGCGATCGCGTCGATGCGCTCGGTGTGGCCGAGCCCGAGATCCTCCGCCAGGGCGACGCGATCGTCGTCAACCTGCCGGGCGTGAAGAACCAGCAGCAGGCCATCGACCTGGTGCAGGTGACCGGTCAGGTGTACCTGCGGCCCGTGCAGGGCTGCATCGCCGACTCGGGCACCACCGACTCGACCGCGCCCGCCAGCACCGACGCCACCGGCACCACCACTGCCGGCACGACCGGCGACTCGGTCGGTGGCTCGACGCCCACCACCGCAGCGACCGACACCACCGCGGCGCCGGGCCCGAGCCGTCACGTCAACAGCACGCCCACCACGGCGGCGTCCGACACCACGGCGGCACCCGACACCACCACCGCCGACACCACGACGTCGGGCACCGACACCGCAGCGAGCACCTCGGTGCCCGCCGACGGCACCACCGACACCACGACGGCACCGCTCACCACGGGCAACGACGTCGTCTCCGATCCCACCCAGCAGCAGTTGCTGCCGCTGCGCGACGGCGGCCAGTGCCTGGTCGGGCCGGCGGCCGGCACCGGTGAGGTGTTCAAGAACGACGCCTCGGCCCAGGTGATCGGCGGCGGCTGGGGCGTGACCGTTGGTCTGCGCGACGGCTCGGCGGGCCGCGACGTGTGGAACCAGATCGCGAGCGAGTGCTACAGCGGCGGCAGCAGCTGCCCGAGTCGGCAGCTCGCGATCGAGCTCGACGGCGAGATCATCTCGGCCCCGACGGTCAACCAGCCGAGTTTCAGCACCGACGTGCAGATCACCGGCAGCTTCACCGAGGGCGAGGCCAAGAACCTGGCCAACGTGCTGAAGAGCGGTTCGCTCGGTGTGACGATGAAGACCCAGTCGGTGCAGAACGTGTCGCCGACGCTCGGCAAGGACTCGCTGCACGCCGCCGTGATCTCCGGTCTGATCGGTGTGCTGCTGGTGCTGCTGCTCCTCGTCTTCTACTACCGCACCCTCGGCCTCATCGTCGCGGGCGGCCTCGCGGTGTCGTCGGCCATCCTGTACACGATCATCTCGTTCCTCTCGCGTACACAGGGTCTGGCCCTGTCGCTCGCCGGTGTGGCCGGCATCATCGTGTCGGTCGGCGTCACCGTCGACTCGTACGTGGTGTTCTTCGAACGGCTGAAGGACGAGGTGCGTGCCGGGCGCACGCTGCGCAACAGCGCGCAGCGCGGGTTCTCCGGCGCCTGGCGGACGATCCTGATCGCCGACGTCGTCTCGCTGATCGGCGCCATCACGCTGTGGTGGCTCACCGTCGGCTCGGTACGCAACTTCGCGTTCTTCCTCGGTCTGTCCACCCTGGTCGACCTCGTCGTGTCGTACTTCTACACCCGTCCCGCGGTGCTGCTGCTGTCCCGCACCGACTTCTTGGCCAAGCGCGGCGTGATGGGCATCAAGCCCGTCAGCACGACCGCCACCGGGAGCGCCTCATGAGCGACGTCACCACCCCCGAGCGTGCGGCCGACGCCGCCGATGCGGCCGGCGCCTCGCACGTCACGCACGTGCGTCGCAATCTGTGGGGCCGGCTCTACCACGGCGAGACCGCGATCGACTTCTACGGCCGCCGGTGGTGGGGTCTCACCATCTCGGGCGTGCTGATCCTGATCACGATCGTCTCGCTGTTCAGCCGTGGCCTCAACCTCGGCATCGACTTCGAGGGCGGCGTCGCGTGGGAGGTGCCGGCGGCACAGATCACCGACGACCAGGTGCGCTCGATCCTCGACGACAACGGTGTCGATGCGACGGACGCGAAGATCCAGCAGCTCACCTCCGACAGCGGTTCGCGCTGGCGCGTGCAGGTGGGCGACCAGAGCAACGAGGTCGTGCAGGCGGTGCAGCAGTCGCTCGCCGATGCGGCCAAGGTCGACGTGTCCGAGGTGTCGTCCACGTCGGTCAGCTCGTCGTGGGGCAAGAGCATCACCGAGAAGGCGATCCGGGCCCTGATCATCTTCCTGGTGCTCGTCGCGCTGTTCATCAGCTGGCGCTTCGAGTGGCGCATGGCGATCGCGGCGATCATCGCGATGATCCACGACGTGTTGATCAGCGTGGGTGTGTACTCGGTGGTCGGTTTCGAGGTCACGCCCGCCACGGTCGTGGCGTTCCTCACGATTCTCGGTTTCTCGCTGTACGACACCATCGTCGTGTTCGACAAGGTGAACGAGAACACCGAGCGCTTCTCGGGGGCGCGGGCGCCGTACGCCGACACGATCAACGTGTCGATGAACCAGGTGCTGATGCGCTCGATCAACACCAGCCTCGCGGCCGTGCTGCCCGTGCTGTCGCTGCTGGTGATCGGCTCTGGCGTGATGGGTGCGGTGTCGCTGCGCGACTTCGCGCTGGCGCTGCTGGTCGGCCTGATCACCGGTTCGTACTCGTCGATCTACATCGCCTCGCCGCTGCTCGCGATGTTCAAGGAGACCGAGCCCCGGTACCGCAACCTCAAGGCACAGCACGCCACGGGCGTCGAGCTCGAGCGGCTCGTGCTGGGCGGCTCGCCCGAGGGTCACCGCCGCGAGATGGCCCGCCGCCGTCAGGCGTCCGGTGCCTCCGACGGCACGGTGAAGGAGGGCGAGGTGCTGATCCGCGAGGCCACCACGCCCGAGGCCGTGCTCACGCACCCGCCCCGCCCGCGCAAGAAGAAGCGTCGCTGAGCGAGCGGGCGCGGACGGTACCCTGGCCCCATGTCGGCCGACACCACCTGGTTCACGTCACTCATCCGCGACATCGCCGACTACCCCACGCCCGGGGTCACCTTCCGCGACATCACCCCGCTGCTCGGTGACGGGCCCGCGTTCTCGCGGGCGGTGCGCGAGCTGGCCGAGCGCTTCGACGGTGTGCAGGTCGACCGGGTGCTCGGCATGGAGGCCCGTGGGTTCATCGTGGCTGCGCCGATCGCGGTGGCGCTCGGTGCCGGGTTCGTGCCCGTCCGCAAGGCGGGCAAGTTGCCCTGGGCCGTGGTGCGCGAGGAGTACGCACTCGAGTACGGCAAGGACAAGCTCGAGATGCACCGCGACGCGATCCGGCCGGGCGAGCGGGTGCTGGTGATCGACGACGTGTTGGCCACCGGCGGCACCGCGGCGGCGACGTGTCGCCTGGTCGAAGAGCTCGGCGGCGCGATCGTCGGGCTCGGGTTCCTGATCGAGATCGGCGACCTCGACGGCCGCAGCCGGCTGGGCGAGCACCGAGTCGAGAGCCTGACGAGGTACTGATCGATGGCGACGGTCGATCGGGTCCTTCCCTGGCGGCGGCACCAGCACGCCACCGCGGAAGAGCTCACGCCGTTGCTCACCGCGTACCGCAAGCGCCGCCCCAAGGCGTCGGTCACGCTCATCAACAAGGCGTACGAGACGGCCTGCGAGGCGCACCGCCACCAGCACCGTTCGAGTGGCGAGAGCTACATCAACCACCCGTTGGCGGTGGCGCGGATCGTGGCCGACATCGGTCTCGACGAGATCAGCCTCGCGGCTGCGTTGCTGCACGACGCGGTCGAGGACACCGAGATCAGCCTGGCCGACGTCGAGGCCGGGTTCGGTGCCGAGGTCGCGTCGATCGTCGACGGTGTCACCAAGCTCGAGCGGCTGCAGTTCGACTCGAAGGAGGCCCAGCAGGCCGCCACGATGCGCAAGATGCTCGTGGCGATGGCCAAGGACCTGCGGGTGCTCATCATCAAGCTCGCCGACCGGCTGCACAACATGCGCACGATCGCAGCGATGCCGAGCGAGAAGCAGCGCCGCATCGCGCAGGAGACGCTCGACATCTACGCACCGCTCGCACACCGGCTCGGCATCCAGGAGCTGCGCCAGCAGCTCGAGGACCTGGCGTTCGCCTCGCTGTACCCGAAGCGCTACGCCGAGCTCGATCACCTGGTGGCCACCCGCACGCCCGAGCGCGAGGTGTACCTGGCCAAGGCGATCGCCGAGGTGCGCGGCCGGCTGAGCGAGGTCGGTATCGACGCCGAGGTGACGGGCCGAGGCAAGCACCTCTGGAGCATCTACGAGAAGATGGTCCAGAAGGGCAAGGAGTTCGACGAGATCTTCGACCTCGTCGCGGTGCGCGTGATCGTCGACTCGGTGAAGGACTGTTATGCGGCCCTCGGATCGATCCACGGCCGGTACAAGCCGGTGGTGGGGCGGTTCAAGGACTACATCGCGATGCCGAAGTTCAACCTGTACCAGAGCCTGCACACCACGGTGATCGGGCCGGGCGGCAAGGTGATCGAGGTGCAGATTCGCACGCGCGAGATGCACCAGCGTGCCGAATGGGGCGTGGCATCGCACTGGGCGTACAAGGACGACACGGCCACCAACGACATCGACTGGCTCAACCGGATCATCGACTGGCAGGCCGACGTCAGCGATCCGGCGGCCTTCATGGAGAACCTGAAGACCGACCTCGAGCAGGACGAGGTCTTCGTGTTCACGCCGAAGGGCCGTGTGATCACGCTGCCCGTCGGGTCGACGTGTGTCGACTTCGCCTACGCGGTGCACACCGAGGTGGGTCACGCGTGCATCGGCGCGAAGATCAACGGCCGTCTGGTGGCGCTCGACCACAAGCTGCGCAGCGGCGACACCTGCGAGATCTTCACCAGCAAGCTCGAGTCGGCGGCGCCGTCGCGTGACTGGCTGCAGTTCGCCGTGTCGCCGCGGGCGCGCAACAAGATCCGTCAGTGGTTCTCGCGCGAGCGCCGCGTCGACATGATCGAGGCGGGCCGCGACGAGCTCACCAAGGAGTTCCGTCGCGAGGGCCTGCCGTTGCAGCGGGCGTGGAAGAGCGATGCGATCGTGCTCGAGGTCGAGGCCGCCGGCTACGGCGATCTCGACGGTCTGCTCGCCGCGATCGGCGAGGGGCACGTGTCGGCGCACGGGTTCGCGCAGAAGGTGGCCCGTGCGTACAACACGAGCGACGAGGACCAGGTGTCGTCGAGCGTGCTGCACATGCGCCAGAGCCGCCGGCCGCGCAAGAGCCCGGGCGTGCACGTCGAGGGGCTCGACGACGTGCTCATCCGCCTGTCGAAGTGCTGCACGCCGGTGCCTGGTGACGAGATCATCGGCTTCGTCACGCGCGGTCGTGGCGTGTCGGTGCACCGTGCCGACTGCGCCAACGCCGAGAGCCTGATGAGCGAGCAGGCGGCGCGTCTGATCGAGGTCGAGTGGGACGGCGACCAGACCGGCACGTTGTTCCGTGCGGGTGTCGAGGTGATCGCCTTCGACCGTTCGAAGTTGCTCCGCGACGTGGCCAACTCGCTCAGCGAGCAGCACGTCAACATCGTGGCGTGCAGCACGCACACGGGCAGCGATCGCGTTGCCAAGATGCGCTTCGAGTTCGAGATGGCCGACCCGTCGCACCTCGAGAGCGTGCTGCGCACGATCAAGACCATCGACGCCGTCTACGACGCCTACCGACTGGTGCCCGGCAAGGTCGACTGAACCGCCGGCTCGGCGGCCCGCCGGTCGGGGGTTGCCGCCGACCCGAGGTGCGCGCGAGGCCGGGGGTAGCGTCCGCGCATGGGGATCGACACGGAGCAGCTCGGGTTCGACCCGGACGAGCTGCGCGCGAAGTACCGGCACGAGCGCGACAAGCGGGTGCGCACCGACGGCGCCCAGCAGTACCTCGAGACGGCGGGGGAGTACGCCCACTTCGCCGAGGACGATCCGTACGCCACGCCCTTCGAGCGCGACCCGATCGACGAAGAGCTCGACATCGCGGTGATCGGCGGCGGGTTCAGCGGGCTGCTCGCGGCGGCCCGGTTGAGCGAGCGGGGTGTGACCTCGTTCCGCGTGATCGAGGCGGGCGGCGACTTCGGCGGAACCTGGTACTGGAACCGCTACCCGGGCGCGCAGTGCGATACCGAGGCGTACTGCTACCTGCCGTTGCTCGAGGAGCTCGGCTACATGCCTCGCGAGCGGTACTCGTACGCCGACGAGATCTTCGAGCACTCGCAGCGCATCGGCCGTCACTACGACCTGTACACCAAGGCGCTGTTCCAGACGCGGGTGCGCTCGGTCGACTGGGACGACCAGCTGGCCCGCTGGCACATCCGCACGTCGCGCGGCGACGACATCAAGGCCCGGTTCGTCGTGATGGCGCTCGGTCCGATGAGCCGTCCGAAGCTGCCCGGCATCCCGGGCATCGCCGACTTCACGGGGCACTCGTTCCACTCGAGCCGGTGGGATTACGCGTACACCGGCGGCGACACCACGGGTGGCATGACGAAGCTGGCCGACAAGAAGGTGGCGGTGATCGGCAGCGGGGCGTCCGCCGTCCAGTGCGTGCCCCGCGTGGCCCGCGACGCGCAGCACGTGTACCTGTTCCAGCGCACGCCGTCGACGGTGTGGCTGCGGCGCAACCGGCCGACCGACCCGGAGTGGTTCGCCTCGCAGCAACCCGGCTGGCAGCGCGAACGCCGCGAGAACTTCGCGGCGCAGGCGTCGGGTGAGGTGGTCGAGGACGACCTGATCGACGACTCGTGGACCGAGGTGTTCCGCGCGATCAGCGCACCGAAGGGTGCCGACCGGCCGCGCACCAAGGAGGAACGCGACCGAGTGGTCGAGCTGTCCGACATGGCGTTGATGGAGCAGATCCGCCGGCGTGTCGACGAGGTGGTGCGCGATCCGGCCACGCGCGAGGCACTGAAGCCGTACTACCGCGTGATGTGCAAGCGGCCGACGTTCAACGACGAGTTCCTCGAGGCGTTCAACCGGCCCGACGTCACGCTCGTCGACGTGAGCGGGGCACAGGGCGTCGAGCGGATCACCGAACGAGGCGTCGTGGCCGGCGGTGTGGAGTACGAGGTCGACTGCATCGTGTACGCCACCGGCTTCGAGATGTCGTCGGGGATGCGCCGTCGGCTCGGCATGGAGATCAACGGGCGCAACGGCGTCTCGTTGTTCGACCACTGGGCCGAGGGTCTGCGCACGTTGCACGGGTTCACCACTCGCGGGTTCCCCAACTGGTTCTGGATCGGGGTGTCGCAGAACGCGTTCAGCCTGAACATGACCTCGATGTTCGACGATCAAGCGCGGCACATCGCCTACGTGATCGACGAGGCACTGCAGCGCGGCGTGCAGACGGTCGAGCCGAGCGAGCAGGCACAGGACGACTGGGTGGCGCTGATCAACAGCTTCTACGTGGGCGGCCGTGCGTTCCTCGAGGCGTGCACGCCGGGGTACTACAACAACGAGGGTTCGCCGCTGGGCGGCAGCGGGTTCTTCGGTGCGTACACGCCCGGCATCAACGCCTTCAACCGCCTGCTCGAACAGTGGCGCGACGAGGGTCGCCTCGCCGGCCTCGAGCTGGGCGGTCGGGCCTGACCGCGCGCCCTCAGCGGACGGCGATGATCCCGTCCTCGTCGAGCAGGTACAGGGTGTCGCCGCCCGCGCCGAGCACCCGCAACCGTTCGCCCTCCACCTTGCGGCTGCTGTCACGCGGATCGAAGACCACCGAGCCGTCGGCCGTGGTTCGGAACGCCACCACGGCGCCGTCGACCACCCTCATCGAGATGAAGCCGGGATCGTCCGGCGGAGGCACGCTCACGACCTCGTCGCCGGTGATCGGGTCGAGCACCGAGGTGCCACCCTCCGGTCCGCGCGTGATCACCACCGACGACAAGCCGGGCGACGGGTCGGCGAGTTGCTGCTGCAGCGTCTGCCACGAGAGCATCACGAGCTTGTCGTCGTCGGCCTCGACGGCCCACGCCTCCTCGCCCGTGCGAAGGTCGACCGCGTCGACGGAGGACGCCATCGCGAACACGCCGGTGGCCGAACAACCCATCGACGGGTTGCCGTCGACCACGACCAGCTGCGTGTGCGACACCCCTGCGAAGCCGAGTTCGTCACCGTCGAACCCCTGCGCCCACCGTTCGTCCCCCGTGCCGAGATCGCGAACGACCACGTCGAACCCGGTCTCGCGTTCGGTGCACACCACCGCGACCTCGTCGACGGCGGACGGCACCACGGTCGGTGCATCGCCGTCGTAGCCGACCGACCAGCGCTCGTCGCCGTCGTCGACACCCAACCCGACGAGCTGGTCGCCGTCGGCGATGACGACCGTGCCGCCCTCGATCGTCGGCGCCACGTCGGGACGGATCCGGAAGCCGAACTCGATCGGACGCGCCCATCGCTCGTCACCGTCGAGCGACAGCCCGACCACGGACCAGTCACCGTCGTCGTTCTCGATCACGACGAGGCCGTCGGCGCGCACGGCCAGCACTGCCACGACACCGCGAGATGGGGCGCGTTCGAACACGGTGTCTCCCGTGGTCGCGTCGACCACGAGGAGGTCGGCGATGACGTCCTCGGAGGGATGGTGCACCCGGCTCATCACGATCCGGTCGCCGAGCGGGACGACGAGGTCGCCGGCGTCGGTCTCCCGCCACAACCGGTCGCCCGTGCGGATGTCGAAGGCCCGAGCGCGCGTGAGTCCGATCTCGTCCTCCTGCTCGTCGACGACCACCAGGACATCCCCGGTGCGGAACGCGGCCGGCGGCCGGAAGCGGGCCGACACCTGTTCCGACCAGCGTTCCTCGCCGCTGTCGGGGTCGAGGGCGAAGACGGCCCACGTCTCGTCGTCGTCCTCGGTGGCGGTCAGCTGCACCAGCGCCACGTCGTCGTCGGCCCACAACAGGTCGGACGCCGCGGTCGGGTCGGCCTCGAGTGCATCGACGTCGGTTCGCCATGCCTCGTCCCACTCGAGCGTGGTGCCGCCCGATGCGGTGTCGTTCGGCTCGTCACCCCGGGTGACGGCGAACGCGACGACCGCTGCGACCAGGACCAGCAGCGCGACGGCGACGGCGACCCAGCGCCGGTCGGACCGGTCGGCCTGGTCGGGCCGGCCGGCGTGATCGTCGGCGGTCGGGTCGGCGGGCCGTGGCGAGGGCGGCGGGAACTCGGGCGGGGGGAACGATGCGGTCATGTCGGCTCCTTGTCGGGGACCATGACGGCGCAGCAGGGTGGTGGTGACACCCGGACCGCGACGTCCCGGACGTGTCACACGCGTTCGTCCGCGTTGGCGTCGCGGCGGGCGGTCGGCATCCTGGGACGAGTGCAGCTGACCCACGCCTCCCCGCGCGCCACGCACGGGGTGAGGGGGTGGTTGTGGTCGTGGGTGGCCCCGATCGACCGTCGGTCGTTCCGCGACGGCATCCGGGTGATGACGCCGTTGTCGCTGGCGATCGCCGTGTGGGGCATCGTCACCGGCGTCGCGATGGTGAACAGCGGGATGCCCGTGTGGCTCGGTGTGCTGATGACCGTCACCGTCTACGCCGGTTCTGCCCAGCTGTCGGCGCTGCCGCTGCTGGCGCTCGGCACGCCGCTGCCGATCGTGTGGGCGACGGCCCTGGTGGTGAACCTGCGGTTCGTGATCTTCGCCGCGTCGAGCCGGGCGGCGTTCACCGAGCTGCCGTTGCGGCAGCGCACGCTCGCCGGCTACGTGAACGGCGACCTCGGGTTCGCCCTGTTCTCGCTGCGCTACGCCGACGTCGACGAGCGTGGCAACCCCGACCAGTGGGGCTACTTCTACGGCGTGGCCGTGGCCAACTGGCTGGTGTGGGAGATCAGCTCGATCGTCGGCTTGCTCGTCGGCAACCTCGCCCCCGCCGAGTGGGGGCTCGAGTTGGCCGCCTACCTCGCGTTGCTCGCGGTGCTCGTGCCACTGGCGGCCAAGGCGCCGGCGATGGCGGGCGTGGCCGTGTCGGTGGTGCTGTCGTTGCTGACCGTCGGGTGGCCGATGCGGTCGGGTCTGCTGGTCGCCGTTGCGGGTGGCGTGGTGGTCTCGATGGCGGCCGAACGTGCGGGGGAGCGGTGGCAGCTGGCCGAACGGTTCGCGTGGCCCTGGCGTCGTCCGGCCCCGGCGGTCGAGATGGCCGAGGCGGCCGAGGCGATCGAGGAGGTGTCGTGATGGGCCCCATGCACGACTGGCTCTACATGGTGGCGGCCATCGCCGGGCTCACCGTCGTGACCGTGCTCACGCGCGGCAGCTTCTTCATGCTGCCGGCGTCGGTGCAGCTGCCCGGACGGGTGGAGCGGGCGCTCAAGTACGCACCCGCCTGCGCCCTGGCGGCGATCGTCGCGCCCGGCGTGCTGTCGAAGCACGGCGAGGTGACGATCGGCTGGGGCAACCACCAGATGTGGGCCGTGATCGCCGCCACGGTCGTGGGCGCGAAGACCCGCAACATGCTGGCGATGATCGCCGTGGGCATGGGCGTGTTCACCGCGCTGCGCCTGCTCGCCTGAGCATGCACCTGCGCCGCGGCCCCGCTGCGCCCGGTCGGCGCTACCAGTAGTGCCGCCGGCCACCCACCGCACGACCGGTCGAGCCGAGCAGGTAGAGCACCGCGCCGACCACGATGAGGATGATGCCGAGGGTCCACAGGATCGGGACGCCGAAGACGGCGCCGAGGATCAGCAGGACGATGCCGAGGATGATCATGGCCTGCTCTACCCCGTTCGCAGGGCCGAGCAACGTGTTCCTGGTGGGGTCGGGCCGCGCCTAGGTTCACCGCTCATGGAGCAACAAGCGCAACGGGTACTGGTCACGGCGGCGGCCGCCGGCATCGGCCGGTCGATCGCCGAGGCGTTCGCCGCGACGGGCGCGCTCGTCGAGGTGTGCGACGTCGACGACGGTGCGATCGCCGCGCTGCGCGACGCGCATCCGTCGATCGGTGTGTCGAAGGTCGATCTGGCCGACGGCGACGCGATCGACGCGTGGCTGGCCGCAGCGATCGAGCGGCTCGGCGGCGTCGACGTGCTGGTCAACAACGCCGGCGTGAAGGGCCCGACCGCGTTCGTCGAGGACGTCACGCCCGATGAATGGGCGCTCACGATGAGCGTGTGCCTCGACTCGCACTACCGGTGCGTCCGCCACGTGGCGCCGATCCTGAAGGCCCAGGGACGTGGTTCGGTGATCAACCTGTCGTCGATGGCGGGCATGGTGGGGTACGGCATGCGCACCCCGTACGCCGCGGCCAAGTGGGCGGTGGTCGGCCTCACCAAGTCGCTCGCGATCGAGCTCGGGCCGTACGACGTGACGTGCAACTGCATCTGCCCCGGGTCGGTCGCCGGCGAGCGGATCGAACGGGTGATCAGCGCCGAGGCCGATCAGCGCGGGGTCGCGGACGACGTCGTGCGCGCCGAGTACCTGTCGGGCCAGTCGATCAGCCGGTTCGTCGAACCGGGCGAGATCGCCGGGCTGTGCGTGTTCCTGGCGTCGCCCGCGGCTCGGATGATCTCGGGCCAGGCGATCGCGATCGACGGCCACACCGAGACCTACCACCTCTGAGCGCGCTGCCGCGATCCCTCCGAGGCCTGGTCAGGGGTATTCCCGGGGCCGCGACAGGGGTGCCCGGTAGCATGGCCGACCGTGCCCGAGTTCCAGACCAGCCCCGGGATGCGCGACATCCTGCCGCCCGAATCGGCCCGTTGGCGGCGGTTCGTGCACGTCTTCGCCGACGTGGCGGAGCGGGCCGGGTACGGGCAGGTGATCTCGCCGCTGCTCGAGGACCTCGGCGTGTTCCAGCGCCTCGGTGACGCCACCGACGTGGTCACCAAGGAGATGTACGACTTCGTCGACAAAGGCGGCCGCCACGTGGCGCTGCGCCCCGAGCTCACCGCGTCGGTGTGCCGGGCGTTCGTGCAGCACCGGCCGACCACCCCGTGGAAGGTCTGGTACACCGGCAGCCAGTTCCGGTACGAGAAGCCCCAGCGTGGCCGGTATCGCCAGTTCGACCAGGTGGGCATCGAGGTGCTCGGCGCCGACGACCCGTATCTCGACGTCGAGGTGATCGCACTCGGCTGGGAGTTCTACCGCGCCCTCGGCCTGCAGCAGGTGCGCCTGTTGCTCAACAGCCTGGGCGAGCCCGACGACCGTGCCCGCTACGTGGCCGCGCTGCAGGCCTACTTCGAGTCGCACCTCGACGAGCTGTCGCCCGAGAGCCGCACGACGCTGCAGAAGAACGCACTGCGCGTGCTCGACTCCAAGCGGGCGCAGGACGCGGAGATCGTCGCGGCTGCACCGAAGATCGCCGACTTCTACAGCGCCGAGGCCGCCGCACACTTCGAGGCGGTCCAGGCCGGACTCACCGCGCTCGGTATCCCGTTCACCATCGACGCGAAGCTCGTGCGCGGACTCGACTACTACCGGCGCACCACCTTCGAGTACCAGGGCCTCACGCTCGACTCGGCGCAGAACGCGCTCGGCGGCGGCGGCCGGTACGACGGCCTCGTCGAATCGCTCGGCGGACCCGCCACGCACGGCGTCGGCTTTGCGCTCGGGCTCGACCGCACCCTGCTCGCGTGCGACGACGAGGGCGTGTTCGCCCCGCCGGCCACCGACGTGCAGGTGTTCGTCGTCGACACCACCGGTGGGCTCGAGGCCGTCAAGCTGACCGCCGAGCTGCGTGCGGCCGGGCTGTCCGCCGACCGAGCCTTCGAGAACCGCAGCATGAAGAGCCAGATGAAGGCGGCCGACCGCAGCGGTGCGGCGTTCGCCGTCATCGTCGGCACCAACGAGCTCGAGTCCGGCACCGTCGTCGTGCGCCCGCTGCGCACCGACTTCGACCCGGCCAACACCGACAAGCAGGCAGGTGGCCAACAGGCCATCGCCCGGCACGATCTGATCGACCACCTCACGAAAGCCCTGTAGAGCCAGTCATGAGCAGCACCTCCATGCGCACCCATTCGTGCGGCGAGCTCCGTCCCGAGCACGTCGGCACCACCGTCAGCCTGGCCGGCTGGGTGGCCACCCGCCGCGAGCACGGCGAGAAGCTGGCCTTCATCGACCTCCGTGACCACACCGGCGTCACGCAGTGCGTGGTCGACAACTCCGTCGACGTGCGCGCCGAGTACGTGGTGCGCGTCACCGGCACGGTCGCCGCACGCCCGGACGAGAACGTCAACGACAAGATCGCCACCGGCGGCATCGAGTTGCAGGACTGCGTCGTCGAGATCCTCAACGCGGCCGAGCCGCCGCCGTTCCCGATCAACGAGCGCGCCGACACCGTCGCCGAGACCACGCGCTTGCAGTACCGCTACCTCGACATCCGCCGCGAGCGGATGCAGCGCAACCTGCGCATCCGCGCCGCGGTCAACTCCGCCATCCGCCGGGCGATGGAGGACCAGGGCTTCGTCGAGGTCGAGACCCCGATGCTCGTGCCCTCGACCCCCGAGGGTGCGCGCGAGTTCATCGTCCCGTCGCGCCAGCAGCCGGGCTCGTTCTACGCGCTGCCGCAGAGCCCGCAGCTGTTCAAGCAGCTGCTGATGGTGGCCGGCATCGACCGCTACTACCAGATCGCTCGCTGCCTGCGCGACGAGGACCTGCGCGCCGACCGCCAGTACGAGTTCATGCAGCTCGACGCCGAGATGAGCTTCGCCAGCCAGGACGACGTGCACACCGCGATCGGTGCGGCCGTGCTCGCCGCAGCGCAGGCCGTCGGTCAGGACCCGGGCGAGATCGTCAAGATCACGTGGCACGAGGCGATGAACCGCTTCGGCATCGACAAGCCCGACCTGCGCTTCGGGATGGAGCTGCAGGAGCTCACCGACGTGTTCGCCGCGACCGAGTTCAAGGCGTTCGCCGGTGCCGCCTGCATCAAGGGCATCAACGCGTCCGGCAAGGCCGAGGACTACGGCCGCAACAAGCTCGACCAGATGACCGACAAGGCCAAGAAGATGGGCGCCAAGGGGCTCGTGTGGCTGAAGGTCGCGGCCGACGGCTCGTTCGAGTCGCCGGTGGCGAAGTTCATCTCGGCCGACGAGAGCGCGGCGCTCACGGCTCGCCTCGACGCGAAGCCGGGCGACCTGTTGCTGATCGTCGCCGACGAGTGGATGACCGCCTGCGAGGTGCTCGGCACGCTGCGCAACGACATCGGCCGCCCGCCGGTGCACCAGGGCCCGTATCGCTACCTGTGGGTCGTCGACTTCCCGCTGTTCGTCGGTGTCGACGAGGCGAGCGGCCGTCCGAAGCCGGGTCACCATCCGTTCACCCAGCCGCACCCCGACGACGTGCACCTGCTCGAGACCGACCCGCTGCAGGTGCGCAGCCAGGCCTACGACCTCGTGCTCAACGGCTGGGAGCTGGGTTCGGGTTCGATCCGAATCCACCAGCCCGACCTGCAGTCGCGCATCTTCGGCCTGCTCGGGATCAGCCAGGAGGAGGCCGACCGTCGCTTCGGCTTCTTCCTCAACCCGTTCAAGTACGGCGCCCCGCCGCACGGTGGGTTCGCGTTCGGCATCGACCGCCTGGTGGCGATCCTGGCCGGCGAGGAGAACATCCGTGAGGTCATCGCGTTCCCGAAGACCCAGAGCGGCCAGGACCCGATGACCAACGCGCCGACCCCGGTCGACGCCAAGCAGCTCGACGAGCTCGGCATCCGCGTCCTGCCCCCCAAGGCCTGACCCCGCCCCAGCGTTCCCCCGAACCCCAGCGCGTTTGCGGACTCCGGCCCCATAGTGGGGCGCCGGTCCGCACACGCTGCGCGGAAGGAGGAACGGTGTGGACCGTTTCCGATTTGCAGAGCGTCACGACGGGCTCGTGACGAACGACGTGCTCGAGGCAGCCGGGCGTTCCAAACGCTCGCGCGAGCTCGATGTGGCCACCGGGCGACTCCGACCCTTGCGTCGTGGCGTCGCGGCCGTCGGTGGAGCGCCGCCCACCTGGCGTCAGGCCGTTCGAGCCGTGTTGCTCGCCGCCGGAACGGACATCGCTGCCTCACATGCGACGGCCATCCGGTTGTGGCTCGGCGTCCGGCTCGACGATCGCACGATCCACGTCACGGGTCGACTGGGTCGTCAGATCGTGATGGACGGTGTCGTCGGGCACCGTTCAGGGCAGCTGCTCGACGGCGACGTCGTCGTGCTCGATGGGATGCCGGTCACGTCGCCGTTGCGCACGATCGTCGACCTCAGCGGTGGCGTTCCGTTCGTCCGGCTCGGCAAGCTGTTCGACGAGTTCCTCCGCCTCGAGCAGATCGACCTCGAGGTCGCACGGCTTCGCGTGGCCGAACTGCGCCCGGCACCGGGCCGTTCCGTGCGGGCACTGCGTGGTCTGCTCGGCGCCCGCATTCCCGGCTACGACCCGGGGGACAGTCCGCTCGAGGCCCGCATCGTGCGGGTGATCGACCGGTGTGGCCTCCCGCGGGCGACGCAGCAGTACGAGGTGCAGTTCGACGGCGTGCGCTATCGGCTGGACTTCGCCTGGCCCGACCGACGGGTCTTCCTGGAGGGCAATGGATTCGGATTCCACCGCCTCGCCGCCGATCTCGACCGCGACGCTCGACGGCAGAACGAACTGGTCATCGACGGTTGGCGGCCGATCGAGGTGACCTTTCGGATGACCGACGCCGAAATCGAACGAGTCCTCCGGGCCGTCCTGACCTGAACCACATGCGTTTGCGGACTGCCGCCCCTCTATGGGGCCGCAGTCCGCAAACGCGCTGGGGTAGGGTCGTCGGAGTGGCGCAGCATTTCCGGGCGGGGGTCGTCATCGTGGTGCGACATCCCGATCTGCGCCAGGTGTTGGCGTTCGAACGCAGCGACTCGCCCGACGACTGGCAGTTGCCGCAGGGCGGCCTCGAGACCGGCGAGGAGCCGATCGAGGGTGCCTGGCGCGAGCTGCAGGAGGAGACCGGGCTCACCGAGGCGCACGTGATCGCGCGAGCCGAGTACCCGGACTGGGTGGCCTACGAATGGCCGGCCGACGTGATGCGGATCCACGGCAAGGACGGCAAGCGACGCGGCCAGGTGCAGAAGTGGTTCCTCTTCGACGCCTTGCACGCCGACATCGAGCCCACGCCCGACGGCAGCGAGTTCGTGGCCTGGCGCTGGGTGGATCCCGAGTGGCTGATCGACCACGTGATCGAGATGCGCAAGGCCGCGTACGCCCGGGTGCTCCGCTCGCTCTAACCGGGCGTACCCGGGAACACGTACAGCACCACCCGCGGACCGGCCGCGTGCAACTCGCCCAGGCGCTCGAAGTCGGCCCGTCGAGACGTCACCGATGCGGGGGCGTCGTAGACCGCGAGTGGCGCCTGTTCGTTCGCCAGCAGCGCGGTGCGGTCGGCCAGGCCCGCGCTGTCGAGCAACGCCTTCAGCTCGTCGGTCAGCGCGTCGGCCTCGGCCCGTTCGTCGGCCGACAGCGGATCCCACGTCGACAGCACCTCGGCGTCGGGAGGCCGGGCGCTGCGCGGTTCGACCTGCACGAGCAGCCGTCGACCGGTGAGTGACGTGGCCACGCGGTGCGCGCCGAGTTGCAGGGCCTGGTCGGGCCGGCCGAGCGGGTGACCGCCGAGGTCGACGAGGCGGGCGATCAGGGCCGACTGGACCGCGCCCGCCTCGTACTCGGGGCCGGCGAGGTCGACGAGCAACGGCTGGTCGACGAGAGGCAGCGCGACGTCGGCGAACTGCTCGACCACGGGTGTGAACTCCTGGAACGGGAACCGCACGCCCACCGAGCCCACCACGTTGACGAGTGCGAACACCGTGGCGACCGCGGCCGCGCCTGCCACCACCATCGGGCGTTCGGGTGGCCCGACCGGCGCATCGACATCTCCTCGGTCCCGACGCGCAGCGAGCAACCACTGCACGCCGATGGCGACCACGACGCACCACGTGAGCGCAGCGACCGCGACCGACCACGTGGTGAGCCACACCAGCAGCGGCCCGCGAGTACGCCAGGTCATCAGCGCGCCGCCGAGCCACAGCAACCCGACCGCCTCGACCACGTGCTGCCACAGCAGCCATCCGGCCCGGCGGGCGAGCCGCCACGCACCGACTGCGAGGACGAGCAGCACGAACGGCGCAGCGCCCCACGACGGGTCGCCGACGACGGCGGCGAACGACGGCATCCGCGGCGACGTGAAGAACGACAGCGACGACGACCTGCCGATCACGCGAGCCACCAGACCGAGGCCGACCGACGGCTCGTCCGAGGTGGCCGTGAACTGGAGCGCTCGCCACAGGTTGCCGGGCCAGTTCGCCATCGTGTCGATCAACGCTGGCAACCCCGTCGCCACCGCGACGCCCAGCCACGTGAGCGTCCACCGGCGCCACGAGCGCCAACCGCACACGGCCACCACCACGAACGCCGGCAACAACAGCACGCCGTACGCCGCATGGGTCTGCGCTGCGCCGGCGAACACCACCATCGCCACCGCCACGCCCGCCCGGTCGCCCGCACGTGCGGCCACCACGGCGGCGGCCGTCGTCAGCACGGGCAGCACGACCACGCTGGCGTTCCACGGATCGGACCACAGCAGCGGGGTCGCGGCCGCCACCGTCCAGCACGCGGCCACCACCACGGCGGCGGCCCACGTGGCCGAACGGCGGCCGGCCAGCCACCACGCCACGACGACAGCCGCGAGGTCGAGCAGCATCGCCCCGATCCACACCCCGCGCCAGGTGCCCCCGGCCAGCAGCCTGGGCAGCGCGAGGGCGAGGTACAGGATGGGACCCGGGTGGTTCCAGCCGTAGCGCGACCAGGCGCCCGTCAACGGCGGGTGGGTCGAGAACACGTCGCGCGTGCGCAGGTCGATGAACGCCCAGTCGCCACCCGGCAGGTAGGTGCGCGTGACGATCAGGCACACGTGACCGACCACCAGCACCGCCAGGGCGGCCAGCAGCAGACGCGGCCCGACCCGGGGGGAGGGAACGGGCATCGCTCCGACGGTAGCGGTTGCGGCACGGCGCATGCGCTTCCAGGCCAGCGCCGGGGCGCTCGGATAGCGTCGGGTCGGTGAGCGACCTGTTCAGTGCGGCAGCCGAGCAACGCCTGCAAGCGCAGGCGCCGCTCGCCGCGCGCCTGCGCCCTCGCACCCTCGACGACGTCGTCGGCCAGGAGCACCTGGTGGGCCCGGGCCGACCGCTGCGTCGCCTCGTCGAGCAGGACCGGCTCACCAGCGCCATCTTCTGGGGGCCGCCCGGCACCGGCAAGACCACCCTGGCACTCGCGGTCGCCGGCAGCACCAAGCGCGCGTTCGAACAGCTGAGTGCCGTCACGGCCGGGGTGAAGGACGTGCGCGAGGTCATCGAGCGCGCCCGTCAGCGGCTGGGCGAACGGGGCCAGGGCACGATCCTGTTTCTCGACGAGATCCACCGGTTCTCCAAGGCGCAGCAGGACGCACTGCTCCCGGCGGTCGAGGACGGCACGCTCACCCTGATCGGTGCCACCACGGAGAACCCGTTCTTCGAGGTGAACGCCCCGCTGCGCAGCCGCAGCACGCTGTTCCGGCTCGAGCCGCTCGGCCGCGACGCGATCGCCACGTTGGTGCACCGGGGTCTGGGGGCCGAGGGCACCACCGCCACCGACGAGGCGATCGCCCACCTGGTCGACCGGGCCGGGGGCGACGGCCGGCAGGTGCTCACCGCGCTCGAGGTCGCCTGCGCCCTCGCGCACCCGGGTCGGGTCGAGCTCGACCACGTCGAGGCGGCTCTCGGCACGAGTGCTCTGCGCTACGGCCGTGACGACCACTACGACGTGATCTCGGCGTTCATCAAGAGCATGCGCGGCAGCGACCCGCAGGCCGCCGTCTACTACCTGGCCCGCATGCTCGAGGCCGGCGAGGACGCCAAGTTCATCGCTCGTCGGATGATGATCTTCGCCAGCGAGGACGTGGGTCTCGCCGATCCGACCTCGCTGATGATCGCCGTCGCCGCGGCACAGGCGCTCGAGCACGTCGGCCTGCCCGAGGCGCAGCTCAACCTCAGCCAGGCGGCCATCCACCTCGCCACGGCGCCGAAGAGCAACCGGGCCGCGCTCGCGATCTGGAACGCACGCTCGGACGTGCAGGCGGGAGCCGTCGGCGAGGTGCCCCCGCACCTGCGTGATGCGCATTACAGCGGTGCGAAGACACTCGGTCACGGCACGGGGTACGAGTACCCTCATGACCACCCGGAGGGCTGGGTGCACCAGCAGTACCTGCCCACCGAACAGCTCGACAAGCGCTACTACGAACCGACCGATCACGGCCGCGAACGCGAGGTCCGCGACCGGATGGCGCGCCGCACACCCGACCAACCCGCTGATCGCCCCGCTGATCGAGGAGCCACGACATGACCGCAGGAGATCTCGCCGTCCTGATGGCCGCCGTGCTGTGCTGCATCGGCTTCGCCGCCCTCGTGGTGGTGCTGATGCGGGTGCTCGACACCCTGCGCAGCCTGCGCGCCGAGGTCGCCACGCTGCGCGCCGAGACCGGCCCGTTGTTGGCCGAGCTGCAGCAGTCCACCCGCCACGCGAGCGCCGTCGTGGCCGAGGCCCGCGACGACCTCGAGCGCTTCGACCGGGTGCTCGGTTCGGCCGAGGCGATCAGCGACGCCGTGTCCGGGAGCGGACGGGTGGCTCGCGCCGCGCTGAGCACGCCGGTGATCAAGACCGCCGCCTTCGCGACCGGCACGTCACGGGCGATGCGCAAGTTGCGTGGCAAGGACGGCAGGGACGGCAAGGGCGGTAGGGAACCCAAGCTCGACCGACGCGCCGCACGGCGCGGCGAACTCGAGGGGCGAGCGCGGGGAGGCGCGGCATGATGAAGCGGGTCACGTGGTTCGTCGGCGGCATGGTCGCCGGCGTGGCCGGGGTGGGTGCCACCAAGCGCAAGGTCAAGAAGGTCAGCAACGAGCTGGTGCCCGTGCAGATCGCCCGGAAGGCCGGCGCGCAGGTCACCGACCGCGGTCATCGGGTGGCCGACGCGCTGCGCGAGGGCCGGCGGGCGATGAGGACCAAGGAGATGGAGCTGCGCGCCCGTCTCGACGGTCGTTCGAGCACGCTCGCCGACGAGATCGACGACATCGACACCGTGATCGTCGACGGGCGCCCCGTCGAGGCCGGACAGGTGATCGTGCTGCGGCAGGTGCGGGACCGGTCGGCCGACGCGGCCGATCGTGGCTCGCGCACCAAGCGGATCTCGCGCCGCGCCTGAGATGAACCCCGTCTCCGCAGCGGTGCTCGACGAGCTGTGCGCCCTGCTCGGCCCGCACCGGGTGCGGACCGGTGCCACCGAGCTCGGCCTGTACCGGCGCGACGCCTCCAACATCGAGGGCTCGGCCGGCGCCGTCTGCTTCCCGGAGACCACGGCCGAGGTGCGCGACGTGGTACGCCTGGCGGTGCGTCACGGCGTGCCCTTCGTGGCTCGTGGTTCGGGTACCGGTCTGGCCGGCGGGGCGACGCCGCTCGACGGGGCGATCGTGGTGGCGCTCACCAAGATGAACCGGGTGCTGTCGGTCGATCCGGTCCATCGGCTGGCCTGGGTCGAGCCCGGCGTGCTCAACCTCGACCTCACCCGTCACGTCACCGCGTACGGGTTGCACTTCGCGCCCGACCCGAGCAGTCAGCAGAGCTGCTCGGTCGGTGGCAACGTGGCCAACAACTCCGGGGGCCCGCACTGCCTGGCCGACGGGGTGACGTCGTCGCACGTGTTGGCGGCCGAGGTGGTGATGCCCGACGGCGAGGTGGTGGTGCTCGGCAGCGAGAGCGGCGAGGTCGACGGTTACGACCTGCGCGGCGCGTTCGTCGGCAGCGAGGGCATGTGCGGCATCGCGACGCGGTTGTGCGTGCGGCTCACGCAGAACCCGCCCGACGTGCGCACGATGCTGTTCGACTTCGATTCGGTCGACGACGGTGCGCGCACCGTCAGCGCGATCATCGCCGCCGGCATGGTGCCCGCTGCGCTCGAGATGATGGACCAGCTGTGCGTGCAGGCCGTCGAGGAGTACATCCACGCCGGCCTGCCGACGGATGCAGCGGCGATCCTGCTGGTCGAGGTCGCCGGACCCACCCACGGTGTGGCCGACGAGCAGCAGCGCATCGTCGCGATCGCACGCGAGCATCGCTGCCGCACGGTGCGCGTGGCGCAGGACGAGGCCGAGCGGGCGCTCATCTGGAAGGGCCGCAAGACCGCCTTCGGTGCGGTCGCCCGCATCAAGCCCAACTACTACCTGCACGACACCGTGGTGCCGCGTCGCGCCCTGCCGTCGGTGCTGCGCCAGGTGTACGAGATCGCCGATCGCCACGGGATCCTCGTGATGAACGTGTTCCACGCCGGCGACGGCAACCTGCACCCGTTGCTGGTGTTCGACAAGCGCGAGCCAGGGATGATGGAGAAGGTGCACGCCGCGGGCGACGAGATCGTCCGGGTGTCGGTGGCGGCCGGTGGCGTGCTGAGCGGCGAGCACGGCATCGGCCTCGAGAAGCGCGACCTGATGCCGCTGATGTTCGAACCGGCCGATCTGGCCGCGCAGGCCGCGCTGCGGGCGGCGTTCGACACGACCGGACTGGCCAACCCGACGAAGGTGTTGCCGAGCCCGTCGGCGTGCGGCGACGCACACGACCTGCCGGAGGGCGTGTGGATCTGAGCGCGTTCGCGGCCGAGGTCGGCTCGGACGGACCGGTCACGATCGCCGGTGCGGGCACCCGTGGGGGAGCGGTGCCGGGCGTGCGCTGCGTGCACGCGCCGGCGGGCATCGAGTGGATCCAGGCCGACGAGATGACGGTGTGCTGCGGCGCCGGTACGGCGGTCGACGAGCTCGCTGCGGCGCTCGCACCGCACGGGCAGCGCACCGCGTTGCCGCCCGGTGGCACCGTCGGCGGCGCGCTCTCGCTCGGCCACAGCGGCGTGCGACGGCTCGGCGACGGTCCGGTGCGCGACACGCTGTTGCAGGCCCGCTACGTCGGCGCCGACGGCGCGCTCGTCAAGGCCGGCGGCCCGACCGTGAAGAACGTGAGCGGCTTCGACGTGTGCCGGCTGCTGGTGGGCGCGCAGGGGTCGCTCGGGTTCGTCGGCGAGGTGATCCTGCGCACCCGCCCGATCGCACCGCACTCGCAGTGGTTCGCCCGCGACACCGACGCGCCGATGGAGGTGTTCGCCGCGCTGCACCGTCCGGTCGCGGTGTTGTGGGACGGCGCACGCGTGCATGCGCTGCTCGAAGGGCATCCGCTCGACGTGGCCGAGCAGGCCCGCCGCGCCGGGCTGCTCGAGAGCGAGGCACCGGCCGTGCCGTCCGGCCGTCACCTGCTGGCGCCGTCGCGGGCGCTGGCGGCCACGGCCTCGATGGCGCCCGGCAGCTACGTGGTCGAACTGGGGCTCGGGATCGTGCACGCACCCGCCGACGCGCTGCCGCCCGCGCCGATCGACGCCGGCGTGCAGGCGATCGGTCGTCGCGTGAAGGCGCAGTTCGACCCGGCCGGCCGGCTCAACCCGGGTCGCGGCGCGTGAGCGAACCATTCGTCGCCCGGCCGCCGGGCGATGCGGCGCAGGTGCGCGCGGTCGCCGAGGCCGCCGCCCGCCACTGGGGGCTCCCGCGGCCCGAGCTGCTGCGGTCGGGCATGAACGCATTGTTCGCCGCGGGCGACGAGGTCGTGTTGCGCGTCGGCCGGCCGTCGGTCGACGCGTCGGCTGCCGCGTGGTTGACGGGCTGGCTCGCCGAACGTGGCCTGCGCGTGCCGCGGATGGCGCACCACGAGGTGTTCGCCGCCGACGGGCTGAGCGTGCTGGCGCAGGTGCGCGAGCACCCGGTGGGAGAGGTCGACTGGCGCGAGGTGGGCGCGATGGTGGCGCGCGTGCACGCGCTCGGCGACGGCGAGGTGGCCGAGGTGCGGGCGCACTACCCGACACCGTGGTGCTCGTCGTTCCCGTGGTGGGACTTCGATGCGATGCTCGCCGACGTCGGACCCGACCTCGACCCGGCGGCGCGGGCAGGCATCGATCGGGCGCTCGCCGCTCGCGACTGGCGCGACCGGGTCGACCACGTGGTGCTGTGCCACGGTGACGTGCATCCGGGCAACGTGTTGCCCACGGCCGCCGGCGTCGTGCTGCTCGACTGGGACCTGGTGTGCCTCGGTCCGGCAGCATGGGACCACGGCCCGCTGCTCGACTGGACCGCGCGGTGGGGTGGTGCGCCGGGCCTGTACGACGCCTTCGCCGAGGGCTACGGCCGCTCGATGCGCGGCGACCCGGTGGCCGAGGCGCTCGCCGAGCTGCGTCTGGTGGCCGCGACCTTGATGCGGGTACGGGCCGGCCGCAGCGACCCGGCCGCCGCCCTCGAGGCCGAACGCCGCCTGCGCTACTGGCGCGGCGACCCCGACGCGCCAACGTGGACCGCCGCCTGATCCTCTGGCCGCCAGTCCATCGCGCTGAGCTGCGTCGGTGAGTGGGTGTCGGCGCCCAGGACGGGTCGGTCGGCGGGGGTTCGGGGTTCTGGGTGCCGGTGCAGCGGGCTGAGCTGCGTCGGTGAGTGGGTGTCGGCGCCCAGGACGGTCAGCGGGGTTGGCAGGTGGGGCAGAAGTAGCAGGGGCGGCCGGCCAGCTCGACGGACTCGATCGGGGTGCCGCACCGCAGGCACCGGTCGCGCTTGTAGGCGTAGGTGGCCTCGCCACGTCGCAGCCGGCGACCCCGGGGCAGATCGAGCTCGCGCCGGTCGACGGTGATGATCCGGTTGTCCTTCACACCCTGCCGCAGCATCGCCACCACCGTGGTCCACAGCGCCTGCGCTTCGACCGGATCGAGATCTCGGCCCGGCCGCGACGGGTGGATGCCGTTCACGAACAGTGCCTCGGCGCGGTACACGTTGCCCACCCCGCACATCACCGACTGGTCGAGCAGCAGCGCCCCGATGGCCTGACGGCTCGTGGCGATCCGGTCGAGCGCCAGCTGGGGTTTCGCGTCGCGCCGCAGCGGGTCGGGACCGAGGCGGGCGACGATCGACGCACGGTCGGACTCGTCGCCGATCGTGCACGCCGTCGGACCCGCGAGGTCGATCGTCACCTCGTCGGTGGCGAGGCGCATGCGCACCATCCCGATCGGCTCCGGGGTGGCACCCGGCTCGTGGCGCCGCACCCGGAACTTGCCGAACAGCCCCAGGTGCACATGGCCGACCATGCCGTTCGACCACTCGTAGAACAGGTGCTTGCCGTAGGCCTCGAGCCGATCGAGACGCTGACCGTCGACCAGCGTGGCGTCGGCGAACCGGCCCTGCGGTGACGACACGGCGACGTGCCGGCCGACCAGGAGCTTGCCGTGATCTCGGGCGATGCGGTGCAGGGTGTGGCCTTCGGGCACGCCGGCGAGGGTAGGGGAGCGAGCACTCGCGTGCCCCGTCGTGCGGACCGTCGACCCGGGTGACGCCGGCCACCGCACGATCGTGCAACCACCTGATCGGGTGGGTACTCTCACCAAACTCTTAGGTTTCCTTAACCTTCGAACTCAACATCCTCCCGGCGGAGACCGATACCCCTTCCATGACCGTTCACGACGTGACGACGCGGGCGCGCCACCAACCGGTGGTGGTCCGTCGGTTCGGCCTCACCCCCATCCAGATCGGCATGTTGTTCGAAGGCCAGATGCAGGGCAAGCCCTCGGTCTTCTTGCAACAGATCGTGCTGCGCATGCCGGGTGAGTCCCTCGACATCCCCACCTTCGAAGACGCCTGGGGGTACGTCCAGGCGCGCCACGAGGCGTTGCGCACCTCGTACGCCTGGGAGGGGCTCGAGGAGCCCGAGCAGACGGTGTGGAGCGAGGCCGTCGTCGTCACGCGCACACACGACTGGCGCGGTCAGGACGCCGAGCAGGTCGACCGGTCGCTCGAGCAGTGGCTCGCGTCCAACCGCGACGTCGGCTACGACGTCACGGCGTTGCCGACCATCCGGCTCGACGTGTTCCACGTCGGCCGCGACACGCCCGAGCTCGGTGACGGCGAGCCGTCGACGATCCTCGTGTGGACCAACCACCACGTCCACATCGACGGCCGCTCGTCACGCTTGCTGCACGAGGAGCTGTTCGACATCTACGAGCGCCTGCTCGCCGGCCGCACGGTCGAGGTCGCCCCGGCCCCGCGGTTCGCCGACCACGCTGCGGCCGTCGCGCTGCAGGACCTGGACGGGGCGAAGCAGTACATCAGGCGTTGGTTCGCCGGGTTCGACGAACCGATCGACCTGGGCCTCGCAGTCGGTGCCGGCGGTGACGTGCCGGTCGCTGGCACGGCCCTGCGGGTGCTGCCCGCCGACGTGATGGACCGCCTGCAGGCCCGTTCGAAGGAGGCCGGCGGCAGCCTCGGCACCGCGATGATGGTGGCCTGGTCGGTGGTGGTCGGTCGCTACTCGCGACGCGACCGCGTCGTGTTCGGCTCCACCCGCGCGGGACGCCACACCACGCCCGACGCAGCCGACATCATCGGCTGCCTCATCAACACCGTGCCGATGATCGCCACCGTACGGTCCGACGTGACGATCGCCGACGTGTACGCCGAGCTCCGTCGACAGCAGCTCGAGGTGCGACCGTACGAGCACATGCCGCTGGCCGACGTGCAGACGTGGAGCGACATGCCGCGCGGCACGCCGCTGTTCGAGACCGATGTCGTGTTCGAGAACTACCGGTCCGAGGACCAGCTGCGCGCCCTCGGCGGCAACTGGGTGAACCGCAGCCTGTACGGCGTCGGCGACGTCGAGATCGGGCTCATGTTCCGTGGCTTCATCCGCGCCGGGCTCGAGCTGCACATCGACTTCGACGAGAACCGCTTCGACGTCGACGCGATGGAGCGGATGGCCGACCACTGCGTGCACGTGCTGACGCAGATGGCCGACACCGACTTCGACGCGTGCGTGGGTTCGCTCGAGTTGCTCGACGACGACGAGCTGCACGGCGTGATCGAGGCGCGCAACCCGTCGCCGCTGCCGTACGAGCACACGATCGCCGACGCGTTCGAGGCGATCGCCTCGTCGCGTCCCGCTGCGCCCGCGCTGCGCCAGGTGGGCGACGCGACGACGATGAGCTACCGCGAGCTCGACGCGCGTGCCGACCGCTGGGCCAAGTTCCTGCGCGACGCGGGCGTGCGCCCCGATCAGCGGGTGGCGTTGTTCCTTCCCCGCTCGACCGAGTTCGTCGTGTCGGTGCTGGCCGTCGCCAAGTCGGGCGGTGCGTGGGTGCCGATGGACCCGTCGTACCCGGCCGAGGCGCTCGCGCACATGCTCACCGACAGCGGTGCCGGGGTGGTGCTCACCACCAGCTCGCTCGTCGGCCGCCTGCCTGCGTGCGCGGCGCGCGTGGTGTGCGTCGACGACCCGGCGGTGCAGGCCGAGGTGGCGTGCATGGCCGACGGTCGTGCCGATCGCTCCGACCTGCGTCCCGATCACCTGGCCTACGTGATCTACACGTCGGGGTCGACCGGCAAGCCCAAGGGCGTCCTCGTCGAGCAACACGCGCTCGCGCAGTACGTGCAATGTGTGATCGACCTGTACGGCTTCGAGGCGAGCGACCGTCTCATGCAGTTCTCGGCGCTCAGCTTCGACACCTCGGTCGAGGAGCTGTGGTCGCCGCTGCTGTGTGGCGCGACCCTGGTGCTTCGCGACGACGAGACCGCTGGGTCGGTCGGTGCGCTCCTCGACACCGTCGAGCGCGAGGGCATCACCTTCATCGGCACGCCGACCGCGTTCTGGCACGTGCTGGTGCAGCACCTCGAGGAGACCGAGGGGTCGGTGCCGCGCTGCGTGCGAGGCGTGATCGTCGGCGGCGAGAAGGCGTCGCGCCGGGCATTCGACACGTGGCGTCGCGTGGCGCCGTGGACCAAGTTCATCAACGGCTACGGCCCCACCGAGGTGACGATCGCGTGCACCTTCTGGGTGCTCGAGGCCGGCCAGGAGTTCGAGGCCGGTCGCGAGGTGCCGATCGGTCAGCCGTCGTCGATGGCCCGGCTGTACGTGCTCGACGGCGAGCAGCGGCCGATGCCCGCAGGTGTCGCCGGCGAGTTGTGGGTGGGTGGCCCCGGCGTGGCCCGCGGCTACCTCAACCGGCCCGAGCTCACCGCCGACCGGTTCCGACCCGACCCGTTCTCGTCGCTGCCCGGTGCCCGCATGTACCGCACCGGCGACCTGGTGCGCTGGGACCTCGGCGCCGACGTCGAGTACCTCGGTCGCATGGACCGGCAGGTGAAGTACCGCGGCTACCGCATCGAGCCCGCCGAGGTGGAGGGCGTGCTCGAGCAGCATCCGCAGGTCGCACGTGCGATCGTCGGTGTGCACGGCGAGGAGACGTCGGCCCGTCTGGTCGCGTGGATCGTCCCCGGCCCCGACGGCCCGCCCGATCAGACCGAGCTGCGCGAGTTCGCGTCCGGCAAGCTCGGCCCGCAGTTGGTGCCGGCGACGTTCGTCGTCATCGATCGCATCCCCGAGACGCCGGGTGGCAAGGTCGACCTGCGCGCGCTGCCCGCTCCCGAGGTTCGACCGGTGGAACGCGACCTCGCATCGAAGCTGGCCGACGTGACCGGCGCGATCGTGCAGGACTGCTTCGCCTCGGTGCTGAAGCTCGACGAGGTGGGCGCCGACGAGTCGTTCTTCGACCTCGGCGGTCACTCGCTGATGGCGATGAAGCTGATCGAACGGCTGCATCGTGCGGTCGGGCGTCGCCTGACGCTCGGCGAGTTGCACCACGCCCCGACCCCGCGCGCGATCAGCGCGTTGTTGAAGGGCCAGCAGGAGGGGCCGGTCTACGAGCACCTCCTGCCGATCCAGCCGAAGGGGTCGCTGCCGCCGCTGTTCGGCGTGCACGTGCTCGGTCCCAACGCGGTCTGGTACCGACCGCTGTCCGAGCGGCTCGGCCCCGACCAGCCGGTGATGGGCCTGTGGATCGCCAACCCCGACGTGAACAGCCCGGTCGCGATCGCCGACATCGCCCGCCGCTACGCGGACGAGATCGAGCAGTGGTGCCCCTCGGGTCCGGTCGGCCTGGCCGGTATCTCGCTCGGCGGCTTCGTCGCCTACGAGCTCGCGCAGCAGTTGAAGGCGCGCGGCCGCGAGATCACCGTGCTGGCGATGATGGACACCGGCGGCCCCGACGGCCGGCCGCAGCTCGAAGGGTTCGCGCGGGTGCGCCGCCATCTGGCGATCTTCCGCCAGGACGGGCTCGAGTACGTGCGCACCCGGGTGCACGGCAAGTTGTGGAAGCGAGCCGAGCGCAAGCGGGCGGCCGAGGCGAGCCGGCTGCAGGAGACCGGTGACGAGATCTCACCCGAGGTGTGGATGTCGAAGTTCGTCGAGCTCAACAACGCGGCGGCGCGCGAGTACGAGGTGCTGCCCTACGACGGCCGGATCACGGTGTTCCACGCGTCGAAGGTGAGCTTCGATCGGCCCGATGCGGTGGCGAGCGGTCTCGGGTGGGATCGGTACGCGCAACGAGGTGTCGAGGTGATCGACGTGCCGGGCGACCACATGACGATCCTGGCCGAGCCACACGTGGCGGTGCTCGCACGTCACCTCCGCGACGTGCTGTCGCCGCACTGAGCGCGCACCCGCCCGATACATTCGCCGGTGCGTGGACCTCACGATCGACCCCGACGAACTCGCCAAGTGCGTGAGCTGCGGGCTGTGCCTGCCGCACTGCCCGACGTTCCGCGTCACCGGTGAAGAAGCCCTGTCGCCGCGCGGGCGCATCGCCGCGATGCGCGCCGTGCAGCTCGACGACGCTCCGGTCGACGACTCGTTCGTCGAGTTCATGGCCACCTGCGTGCAGTGTCGCGGTTGCGAGCCGGCGTGCCCGAGCGGTGTGCTCTACGGCCACCTGATCGAGGCGACGCGCACCACGCTGGCCGCGCAGGGGCGGATCACGCCGTGGTGGCAGCGGATCGGATTCCGCGTGCTGCCGCACCACCGGTTGCTGCTGGCCGGTTCGTCGCTGCTCGCGCTCGCGCAGCGGGCCCACCTCGTGCCCCGTCGAGCCGGTCTCGGCCGGCTGCCGCTGCGGCGGCCACGGGCGCTGCGCGGCACCGGCGACGACGTGTGGCTGTTCACCGGATGCGTGATGGATGCGTGGCTGCGCGACGTGCACGTCGCCACGGCTCGTGTGTTGCAGGGCGTCGGCGTCACCTACGCGATCCCGGGTGCCGGCGGTGGGTGCTGTGGCGCGCTGCACGTGCACGCCGGACTCGAGGACGAGACGCGTCGGCTGGCCGCACGCGTGATGGCATCGATGCCGGGCGACGCCCCGATCGTGGTCAACTCGGCGGGCTGCGGGGCGGCGCTCAAGGACTACGGGCACCTGCTCGGCACCTCCGAGGCCGCGGCGTTCTCGGCCCGGGTGCTCGACGTGCACGAGTTCGTGGCCTCGCGCGTCGATCGGCTGCGCCCGGTGCGCCACCACGGCCGGGTGATCGTGCAGGACCCCTGCCACCTGCGCCACGTGCAGCGCACCCACCTGGCGGTGCGCACCGTGCTCGGCACGGTGGCCGATCTGGTCGAGCTCGACGACGACGGGTTGTGCTGCGGCGCCGGAGGCGCCTACTCCGCGCTCGAACCCGAGCTCGCCGGCGAGATCCGCGACCGCAAGCTCGCCTCGATCGATCGGGTCGGCGGTTCCCGGACCGCGATGTTGGTGGCGAGCGCCAATCCGGGGTGCGCGATGCACCTCGAAGCGGCCGGCGTGCGGGTGGCACACCCGATGGTGCTGGTGGCGGAGGCGCTCGCGTGAGCGGCTACGACGACCTGGCCGAGCGGCTCGAGGCGGTGGTCGCCGACCTCGACGAGCGCCAGTTCGACCTGTTGCGCGAGGCGGTGCGCGAGGGCCGGGGTCGGCCGGCCGACGACAAGCGCCTGCTGCAGGCACGTCGCGCGATCGACAAGGCGATCCACCTGTTGCGCGACGATCGACACGGAGCCGCCGACGACGTCGACTGAGCAGTCGGTCGATGCTGGTCGATGCTGGTCGATGCCGGTCAGCCGATCTCGACGGGGTCGCCCGTCGACACGACACCGGGCTTCGACACGGTCGCGTACACGCCGACGTTCTGGTCGAGCTGACGCACCACATGACGCAGCACGGCGCGGTCGGCGGGCAGCTCCGGCGAGATCTCGCGGGTCACCATCACACAGCGGGGGCAGGCGGCACGCACGTCGAGCTCCACGTCGCCGAGGCGCAGGCGGCGGCCGACCCAGTCGAACTCCGGATGACCCGGCGCGTCACCGGTGTCGATCACCACGTTGGGCCGGAACCGGCGGACGTCGATCGCGCTGTCGGGCAGTGCGTCGGCCAGCGATCGCAACGCCGACGTCGTCATGAGCATCACCGGGAACGCATCGAGATAGGTGCCGAGCGGCGACTCGAACTCCATGATCTCGGGCGGGAAGATCGTGAAGTCCGGGAACGGCTCGTCGGGCTCGCGACCGAAGATCTGGCGGAGCTCCTCGATCGGGTCGTCGCTGTCGGCCCGGCCGCGCCGGTAGTGGTCGAGCCGGTCGCGTGGCTGCAGCGGCCAGAGCGTCACCTGGTGACCGAGCGCAGCCGACAGGCGCGCGTCGGCGTCGTCGTCGCTCGACCGGATCACCTGGCCGTCGGGCAGCTCGATCTCGACCTCGTCGACGCCCCGGTCGGTGTATCGGGCGGCCAGCTGCATGAGCCCGCCGATCTTCTTGGCACCGCGGATGCCGCCACGTTCCTCGTCGCGCGTCGCCCAGGTGCGGTCACCGACCATGCCCGGCTCGACGAACTCCGCAGTGCCGACGCGCAGGCCGAGCATCGACTTCACCGGGTACTGCCACAGCTGTGCGACGTGCATCGCGTGATCCTCGCGCACGTCGGCGTGGTCGTCACTCGTCGTCGGGGGTGAACGAGTTGAGCGTGTCGATCAGCGCCCGCAGTTCGCCGTAGCCGTGCTTCGCGAAGGTGAACGCGATGCGGGGCAGCGTCGGGTGGTCGTGTTCCTTGCGTTCGGGGTCGAGCGCGTCGATGCGGGCGATGCTGCCGCTCTTGCACAGATGGCCGAACCGCTCGTTCAGCACGGCGAGCTGGTCGTCGGTGACCGTGTACTGGAGGCGGATCACCAGGAGATCCCCGACGTACCGCAGCGAGTGGTAGTTCGAGTAGAAGCGCAGGATCTCGTCGACGGCGCGGTGGCAGTCGTCGGTGACGAGGTAGAGCTGGGTGTCGGCCGGTGCCACCAGGCCCCGCTCGACGAGCAGCCCCTCGATCACGTCGTGCACCGACTCCCAGTACTGGTCGCCGGGCGTGTCGAGGAAGACGATCGGGACCGGCAGGCCCTTGCCGGTCTGCGTGAGGGTCAGCAGTTCGAAGGTCTCGTCGAGCGTCCCGAACCCGCCGGGCAGGCAGATGAACCCGCGGCTCTCCTTGATGAGCATCAGCTTGCGCGTGAAGAAGTACTTCATGCTCACGTACTTCTCGTCGCCGGCGATGATCGGGTTGGCGGCCTGCTCGAACGGCAGCCGGATCGATACGCCGATCGAGTGCTCGCGGCCCGCACCCTCCATCGCGGCCTGCATGATCCCGGGCCCTGCGCCGGTGATCACCATCCAGCCGGCCTGCGCGAGATCGGCGGCGACGTCGCGAGCCGCGCTCCACAATGGGTCGTTCGCACGCACACGCGCGGAGCCGAAGATCGTCACCTTCGGTGCCTCCTGGTAGGGCGCGAACATCTCGAACGCCTCGCCCATCTCGGCGAGCGCGGCACCGGTGATCTTCATGTCGACCAGGTTCGGCCGGATGCGGAACAGGTCGGTGAGCGACTCGACCATCTGCGACGCGAGCTTGCGGTGCCGCACGGTGGGCAACGCTTCGAGTGCCGCGGCCAGGTGTGCGTAGGCGTCGTCGGGTGCCACCGGCGGCGGCAGCGGCGGCTCCTTGCCCGGGGTGATCGCGTCGCCCGTCACCGTCGTCTCCGCCGGCTCAGCGGCCGGCGCGCAGCTCGGCGGCCTTGGTGCCGAGCGCGGCGAGCAGTTCGTCGAAGCTCTTCTGGAAGCTCGACACACCTTCGCGTTCGAGCTTCGCGGCGACGTCGTCGAGATCGACCCCCACCTCGGTGAGGCCCCGCCAGGCCGCCTCGGCGGCGTCGACGTCGGCGTCGACCCGGCGGGCCAGGTGACCGTGGTCGGCGAACGCCTCGAGCGTGGCGTCGGGGAGCGTGTTCACGGTGTCGGGCCCGATCAGCTCGTCGACGTAGAGCGTGTCGGGGTAGGCCGGGTTCTTGGTCGAGGTGCTGGCCCACAGCGGCCGCTGCACCACGGCACCCTTCGCTCGCAGGGCCTCCCAGCGCGGACCGCTGAACGTGCGCTGGAACAACTGGTAGGCGAGCTTGCCCTGGGCGACGGCGCCCTGGCCGCGCAGCGCGAGCGCTTCGGGCGAACCGATCGTGTCGAGGCGGTGGTCGATCTCGGTGTCGACCCGGCTGATGAAGAAGCTGGCGACGCTCGCCACCTTCGACAGGTCGGCGCCCGGCACCTGCGCGTACTGCTCGAGGCCGGCGAGATACGCCTCCATCACGGCCTGGTAGCGCTCGAGGCTGAAGATGAGCGTGACGTTGATGCTGCGGCCCTCGGCGATCATCTGTCGGATCGCAGGGAGGCCTTCGACCGTCGCGGGGATCTTCACCATCAGGTTCGGCCGGTCGATGGTGGTGTGCAGCAGGCGTGCGGCGGCCTCGGTGCCCGGGCCGTCGAGCGCCAGACCGGGGTCGACCTCGACGCTCACGTAGCCGTCACCGCCGTAGCTCTGGTGGTACACCGGCGCGAACACGTCGAGCGCCGAGTTGATGTCCTGCAACACCATCGCCCAGTAGTCGTCGATCACGGGACGGTCGTCGTTCGCGAGCGCGGTGAACTGCTCGTCGTAATCGGCCGATCCCTGGATCGCCTTCTGGAAGATCGTCGGGTTGCTGGTGAGGCCGCGCACGCCACCGGCGGCGAGCTTGGCCAGCTCGCCCGACGTGATGTAGCCGCGCTTCAGGTTGTCGAGCCAGGGGCTCTGGCCGAACTCGTGGTACAGGGCGAGCAGACGGTCCATGGGGGGAGTCCTTTCGGTCGCTGGGGCCGGGTCAGCCGGTGACCATCGAGCGGGCGGTCGAGACGACGTGGTCGACGTTGATGCCGAGCTGGTCGAGCACGGTGGCGCCCGGCGCGCTGGCGCCGAAGCGGTCGATGCCGATCGAGCGGTCGGCCCAGCGAGCCCAGCCGAACGTGGTGGCGGCCTCGACCGACAGCACCGGTACCCCGGCGGGCAGGACCGATGCACGCACGTCGTCGCCCTGGCGTTCGAACCGGTCCCAGCTGGGCATGCTCACCACGCGCACGCGCAGCTCGCCGGCCAACTGATCGGCGGCGGCGACCGCCACCCCCACCTCGCTGCCGGTGGCGACGATGACGAGCTGCGGGTCGTCGGCATCGCGCACCACGCCGGCGCCCGTGGCGACGGCCGATCCGTCGGTGACCACCGCGAGGTTCTGGCGCGACAGCACGAGCGCCGTCGGGCCGTCGTGCTCGACGGCGGCGACCCAGGCCTGCATCGTCTCGTTGGCGTCGGCCGGGCGGATCACCTGCAGGTCGGGGATGGCCCGCAGGGTGGCGATGTGCTCGATCGGCTGGTGCGTGGGGCCGTCCTCGCCGACGCCGACCGAGTCGTGGGTGAACACGAACACGACCTTGGCGCGACTGAGCGCGGCCAGGCGCACGCTCGGGCGCATGTAGTCGAGGAAGACGAAGAAGGTGCCGCCTGCGGGCAGCACGCCGCCGTGCAGCGCCATGCCCACCATCGCCGAGCCCATGCCGTGCTCACGGATGCCGTAGTACACCTGGCGGCCGTCGGGGTGGGCGACCGACTGGGCGGTCTGGTCCTTGAGCTTGGTGCCGGTGTTGCCGGTGAGGTCGGCGGCGCCGGCCATCAGTGCGGGCACCTGGTCGAGGGTGGCGTTGAAGGCCTTCTCGATCGCGACGCGGGTGGCGATCGACTCGCCCTGGGCGAAGGTGGGCAGCGCCTGCTGCCAGCCGGCCAGTCCGGTGGCATGCCAGGTGGCGTCCCACTCGGCGGCGTCGATGCCGGCGGTGTGATGGCGCTCGGTCCACGCGGCCACCTCGGCTGCACCGCGCTCGGCGCAATGCGCGCGGTACGCGGTGACCAGTTCGGCCGGCGCCCAGAACGGCTCGTCGGGGATGCCCATCACGCGCTTGGTGTTGCTGACCAGTTCGGCCGTGAACGGGTTGCCGTGGGCGTGCGGGTCGTCGGTGAGATCGGGGCTCGGGTACCCGATGTGCGAACGGAGGATCAGCAGGCTCGGGCGTTGGGTCTCGGCCATGCCGCGGCGGATGCCGGCCTCGAGCGCGTCGAGGTCGTCTGCGATCTCGCCCAACTGCTCGACGTGCCAGCCGTAGGCCTCGAACCGCTTCGCGACGTCGTCGCTGTAGGCGAGGTTCGTGTCGCCGTCGATGGTGACGTGGTTGTCGTCGTAGATGCACACCAGCCCGCCGAGCCCGAGGTGGCCGGCGAGCGACGCGGCCTCGTGGCTGACACCCTCCATGAAGCAGCCGTCACCGGCGATCACGAAGGTGTGGTGGTGCACGCTCTCGGCGCCGAAGTGGGCGCGCAGACGGCGCTCGGCGATGGCCATGCCGACCGAGTTGGCGAAGCCCTGGCCGAGCGGGCCGGTGGTGACCTCGACGCCGGCGGTGTGGTGCACCTCGGGGTGACCGGGGGTGGCCGAACCCCACTGGCGGAACGCCTTGATGTCGTCGAGCTCGAGGCCGTAGCCGGCGAGGTAGAGCATCGAGTACTGCAGGATCGACGCGTGGCCGTTCGACAGGATGAACCGGTCGCGGTCGACCCAGTGCGGGTCGGCGGGGGAGTGGCGCATGATCCGGCTGTAGAGCACGTGCGCCAGCGGCGCCAGCGCCATGGCGGTGCCCTGGTGGCCGCTCTTGGCGTGGAGCGGTGCGTCCATGGCGAAGCCACGGATGAGCGAGATGGCCTGTTGTTCCTGTTCAGCGGTCAGCGACACGTGAGCCGACACTAGTGCAGGACGGCGGTGATCGCCCGGTGAGCCCGGACGAGACCGGACCAGACCGGATCAGGCCGGCGGGCCGATCGAGTGTTCAGTCGACGGGCGGCAGCAAGGTGAAGGGGACGAGGTGCCAGGGGTTCCGGTCGACGCGGCAGTGGGCGAAGATCTGGCGGTACTCGGTGAACTCGAGCTCGCCACGCACGAGGCGGTACGTGAACTTGCCCGGATCGACGCTGAACGGGCTGACGTTGCGGGCGATCTGCTCGCTGTCCTCGTCGACGCCGGTGCGGAAGACGACCTCGTACACACCCTGTCCGGACTCGCCGGGCGGGCAGAAGATCAGCGTGACCAGGTGCGGGGCGATCGTCACGGGCACCGGCGACGGCGCGGCCTGCGAGAACATCGCGCCGGTGAGGTCGATGCGCGTGCTCGGGCCGGGCGCCTGGCGCATCTCGAAGTTCTCGACGAAGAGCGCGGACACGATCTGCATCCGCCCGAGGGTACCGTCACGCCCATGGGCTACACCTCGGCTCCCGATGGCTGGTGGCAGCAGTTCGTCGGTGCACTCCCCGCACGAACCGGCAAGCTCGCCGTCACCCGCCTCGACGGCAGCCCGCACGTGGCACCCGTGTGGGTCGACCTCGACGGCGACCAGCTCGTGTTCATGACCAGTGCCGACACGATCAAGGGCAAGTCGATCCTGCGTGACGGTCGGGTGGCGATCTGTTTCGACGACGAGCGGCCGCCGTTCTCGTTCGTGACGATCACCGGCACGACCACCACGTCGACCGATCCGGACGACCTGCTCGCCTGGGGCACTCGCATCGGCGGTCGCTACATGGGCGCCGATCAGGCCGAGGCCTACGGCCGCCGCAATGCCGTGCCGCCCGAGATGGTGGTGCGGGTGACCGTCACCAACGTGGTCGCGAAGGTCGACGTCGCCGACTGACGACACGGGTGTGCGGTGCAGCCGTGTGTGGCTGCACCGCTGGAG
>JAXLRF010000015.1:0-103956 GCA_046331225.1 Acidimicrobiales bacterium | reverse complement strand
CTGCTCGGGCCGGCACCGGTGGCACCCGACGGCATCGAGCAGGGGAGTGCGGCGCAGCTGCATGCAGCCCGTGTCGAGGCGACCTGGCCGGCGATGGGCGCCGAGATCGAGCCCGGCGAGACCGTGCCGGCCGAGCTCGGCGTCAACTCGGTGGCCGTGAGCTTCACCAAGGGGTGCTACCCGGGGCAGGAGCTGGTCGAGCGCATGGACAGCCGCGGTGCGACCGCGCCCCGGCTGCTGCAGGTGGTCGACGTGGCCGAGGGCACCGAGCCCGGCGCCGCGCTGCAGCGCGACGGCGCCGACATCGGCACGGTCACCAGCGTGTCCGGTTCGCGGGCGCTCGCGTTCGTGAAGCGGTCGGCGCTCGCCGGCTGATCGCGGCGACGCGCGACACTGGTGCGATGGCCGTCCGCCGCCGCACCGCTGCCCAGCTCGCCGCTCAACTCGACCGGATGCGGGCGATCGCGATGGCGCTGCCCGACGCGACCGAGGAGCTCACGTGGGACACCACGATCAACTTCCGGGTGCGGAACAAGATCTTCCTGTTCCCGGGCAGCGGCGACCAGGTGATGGTGAAGGCCGAACGCGAGGAACTGCCGGCGCTGCTGGGTGACGACCGGTTCCGGCCGGCGCCGTACCTGGCACGTGGCGGTTGGGTGGTGCTCGACGTGTCGTCGGGCCCGGTCGACTGGGACGAGGTGCGCGAGTTGATCCACACGTCGTACCGACTGATCGCCCCGAAGAAGCTGGCCGCCCAGGTCGACTGACCGCGTCGGGCGGCGCTACTCGTCGAGCCGCTGGCGGAGCAGGGCGAACCGTGGGTTCGCGCGCAGCCGGTCGAACTCGGGCGCGGCGTCCATCACGTGCACCAACCCGTTGGGGTCGGTGTCGGCGTCGACGGCCGCCGACAGCCAGCCGAGCGCGGTGTCGTCGTCGCGCAGCGCGGCGGCCGAACGGGCGACCACGGCGGCCATCGACGTGCTGTGCTGGCGGGCGAAGCTGGCCGACGCGTAGTGCGCGGCCTCGTCGTGACGACCCACACGCAGCAGCACGTGTGCCAACGCGTGCTCGCTGTAGATGCGGCCGCGGGGGAGCGGGCGGGGCAGCAGCGACACGATCGCGGCCAGCCGGTCCGGCGGCGCTGCGTCGGGCGGCCACCAGTTGGGCGGTGCGTCCTCGGCCAGGTCGGCGAGCACGATCTGCGCGGCCACGTCGGGGTGGCCCTGGCGCAGCTGCTGGTCGGCCCGGTACCACGGCGAGGGCACGAGGCCGTCGGGCATGCGGCTGAGGTCGCCCGTGCGCCAGGCGTCGGCCTCGGCCTGCGCGGCGACCGCGCGCGTGCGGTCGCGCGGCTTGTCGGCGAACAGCATCTGCAGCTGCACGAGCAGCGGGAACATCACGAAGTAGGCGAGGGGCCGCAGCTCGCTCGACAGCATCATCGCGATGCCAGCGGTGGCGGTGAGCACGATGCTGAACCACAGCATCAACTGGCGCGACCTGCCGGGGAACAACTTGTCGACGCCGGCCTGCACGATGTGTCCGCCGTCGAGCGGCAGCACGGGCGCCAGGTTGAACAGTCCCATCACCGGTCCGGTCCACCAGATCGCGATCGCCGCCTCGCTCGAGCCGACGTCGTGCCGATCGATCGGGTTGACGCCCATCAGGAACAGCACCGCGAGGCTCACGCCGATCTGCACGGCGGGACCGGCCACCGAGATGCCGGCGCGCTCCCATCGCTTGAGTGGACGCGTGGGGACGAACGACGCGTAGCCCGCGAGGAAGTCGAGCGAGATCTCGGCGCGTGCACCGGTGGCACGCGCGGCGAAGGCGTGGCCGAGCTCGTGCAGCAACGTCAGCACCGCCGCCGAACCGGCGATCCACACGCCGAGCTCGCCACCGTTGACGAAGATGACGAGCGCCAGGAACATCACGAAGCCGGGCCGGATGTGGATCGGGAACCGGAACAGATGGAACGCGGGCGAGCCTGCCATGGAAACCCCGAGCCTATGAGGGAGTGGACGTCTCCTGCGTGCAGGGGCGACGTAGACTCGCTGGCCGTGTCGTACGTCTACGCCTTCTCACACAAGCACAAGCGCCCCCCGATGGAGTACAAGGATCTCCTCGGTGGCAAGGGCGCCAACCTCGCCGAGATGACGAGTGTGCTGAAGCTCCCCGTGCCCCCCGGCTTCACCATCTCGACCGACGCCTGCCGCGCGTACATGCGCAGCGGTTGGCCCGCCGAGCTCGACGAGGAGATCGCCCAGCACGTCTTCAAGCTCGAGAAGGCGATGGGCCGCAAGCTCGGCGACCCGTACGACCCGCTGCTCGTGAGCGTCCGCTCGGGCGCCAAGTTCTCGATGCCCGGCATGATGGACACCGTCCTCAACCTGGGTCTCAACGACGAGAGCGTGAAGGGCCTGGCCCACGTCACCGACGACGAGCGCTTCGCGTACGACTCGTACCGTCGCTTCATCTCGATGTACGCCCGTATCGTGCAGGGCCTCGACGGCGCGATCTTCGAGCACCCGCTCGAGGCGGCCAAGGCCAAGGCCGGCGTCAAGAGCGACGCCGAGCTCAGCGCCGATGCGCTGAAGTCGCTGTGTCAGCAGTACCTGGCCGCCGTGAAGAAGGAGACCGGCGCGCCGTTCCCGCAGAAGCCGCGCGAGCAGCTCCGCGGTGCGGTCGAGGCCGTGTTCAAGAGCTGGAACGGTGCTCGCGCCATCGCCTACCGCGTGCGCGAGAAGATCAGCCACGACCTCGGCACGGCCGTCAACGTGCAGACCATGGTCTTCGGCAACCGTGACGACAACTCGGGCACCGGCGTGGGCTTCACCCGCAACGCGGCCACCGGCGAGAACGTGCCGTACGGCGACTTCCTGATCAACGCCCAGGGCGAGGACGTGGTGGCGGGTATCCGCAACACCGAGGACCTCGACCACCTCGGCAAGCACTTCCCCGAGATCAAGAAGGAGCTGCTCGACATCTTCAAGCGGCTCGAGGCGCACTACCAGGACATGTGCGACACCGAGTTCACCATCGAGCAGGGCAAGCTCTGGATGCTGCAGACCCGCGTGGGCAAGCGCACCGGCGCCGCAGCGCTGCGCATGGCTGTCGACATGACCAAGGGCACCCGTGGCCCGGCGGGCGTGTGGAAGATCTCGAAGGAAGAGGCCGTCATGCGCGTGTCGGCCGAGCACCTCGACCAGGTGCTGCACCCGCAGTTCGCCGGCAAGGGCCGCGTGCTCGCGAAGGGTCTCGGCGCGTCGCCGGGCGCTGCGGTCGGCAAGGTGTACTTCACCGCCGACGACGCCGTCGATGCCGACGAGCGCGGCGAGGCCGTGGTGCTGGTGCGCAACGAGACCAGCCCCGAGGACGTGCACGGCATGATGGTGAGCCAGGGCATCCTCACCGCCCGCGGCGGCCTCGTCAGCCATGCGGCCGTGGTTGCCCGTGGTTGGGGCACGCCGGCCGTGGTGGGCGCCGAGGCGATCAAGATCGACGGCAGGACCTTCACCGTCGGCGACGTCACCGTCAAGGAAGGCGACATCATCTCGATCGACGGCTCGACCGGTGAGGTGATCCTCGGCGAGATGAAGCTCGAGGCCGCGAAGCCGCCGGCCGAGTTCGACGTGATCCTCAAGTGGGCCGACCAGATCCGCAAGGGCAAGCTGGGCGTGCGCGCCAACGCCGACACCGGCGAGGACGCCACCAAGGCCCGCGAGCTCGGTGCCGAGGGCATCGGCCTGTGCCGCACCGAGCACATGTTCCTGGCCCCCGACCGTCTGCCGGTGGTGCGCGAGATGATCCTCGCCAACACCGACGCCGACGAGGAGAAGGCGCTCGCCAACCTGGGCAAGGTGCAGCAGGCCGACTTCGAGGAGATCCTCGAGGCGATGGACGGCCTGCCCGTCACGGTGCGTCTGCTCGACCCGCCGCTGCACGAGTTCCTGCCCTCGATCGAGGAGCTGCACATCAAGCAGGCCACCGGCAAGCTCACCAAGCAGGAGCAGGCCGAACTGCGTGCCGCCGAGGAGTGGGCCGAGCACAACCCGATGATCGGCACCCGTGGCGTGCGCCTCGGTGTGGTCAAGCCGGGCCTGTACGCGATGCAGGTGCGGGCGTTGATGGCCGCCGCTGCAGCGTTGCGGGCCAAGGGCAAGAACCCGATCGTCGAGGTGATGATCCCGCTGACGGTCACCCGCGAAGAGCTGGCGCTCGCCCGTGGGTGGGTGCAGGCCGAGATCGATGCGGCCGTCAAGGGCATGAAGAAGAAGCCGAAGGTCACCATCGGCACGATGATCGAGACGCCTCGCGCCGCGGTGCGTGCCGATCAGATCGCCGAGGAGGCCGACTTCTTCAGCTTCGGCACCAACGACCTCACGCAGATGACGTTCGGTTTCAGCCGTGACGACATCGAGTCGAAGATGATGCCCGCCTATCTCGAGCAGGGCCTGCTGAAGCGCAACCCGTTCGAGACCATCGACCAGGACGGCGTGGGTGAGCTGGTGCGCCTCGGTGCCCAGCGTGGCCGTCAGACCAAGCCGGGCCTCAAGCTCGGTGTGTGCGGCGAACACGGTGGCGACCCCGAGAGCATCGGCCTGTTCTACGACGCCGGTCTCGACTACGTGAGCTGCAGCCCGTTCCGTGTGCCGATCGCACGTCTGGCCGCGGCGCAGGCCGTGATCAGCCAGTCGACGGGCAAGGGCAAGACCGAGACCAAGTAGTCCCACCGACGTCGTTCGGCGTCGTTCGACGTCACACGGCATCCCGCCCGCTGTCGCGAGCGGGCGGCTACCGTTCGATCCGGCAGGCCGGGCCCCTCGCGGCCCGGCCTGCGGTCGTTCTGGCGCCGATGTGCGCACCCCCGATTCCCCTCAGGAGGAGACAGAGATGGACGTCACGATGCGACAGGGACCCGCCTACGGCGTGGCACGTCTGACGCTCGGCCCCAACGAGCCGGTCCGCGTCGAGAGCGGGGCGATGATGGCGATGTCGGCCGGTGTGACCCTGCAGGCCAAGGCCGAGGGCGGGATCATGAAGTCGCTGAAGCGCGCCGCGCTCGGCGGTGAGAGCTTCTTCGTCAGCACCTACACCGCACCCCAGCAGGGTGGGTTCGTCGACGTGGCCGCACGGCTGCCGGGCGACACCACGATGTTCGAGGTGCAGGCCGGACGTGCGCTGTTCATCCAGAAGGGCTCGTGGCTCGCCAACGAGACCACGGTGACGATCGACGCCAAGTGGGGCGGCTTCAAGAACATGTTCGGCAGCGAGGGCGGCTTCATCGTCCGCGCCGAGGGCCAGGGCAAGGTCGTGTTCGCCTGCTACGGCGCGCTCGAGGTGTGGACGCTCGAACCGGGCCAGACGCTCACCATCGACACCGGCCACATGGTCGCCTACGAGGACACGGTGCAGATGGGGCTGCGCCAGGCCAGCGGCGGCGGGCTGATGCAGACGTTCAAGAGCGGTGAGGGCCTGGTGTTCGACTTCACCGGTCCGGGCCGGGTGTGGACGCAGACCCGCAACCCGACGGAGTTCCTCGGTTGGATCAGCTCGATGGTCGGCACGTCGAACTCGGGTGCATCGACGCCGCTCGGCGGCCTGTTCGGGCGGGATTGATGTCGCCAGTGCTGCTCGCCGCGAAGGCGAACTTCGTCGACATCGACGTCCCGTTGTGGGGGTGGGGCGCGCTCCTCGCCTTCATCGTGCTGCTGCTCCTCGTCGACCTCGTGGTGTTCCACAAGGAGGCCCACGAGGTGAAGACCCGCGAGGCCGCGATCGAGTCGGTCGTGTGGGTGTCGATCGGGCTCGCCTTCACGTTCGTCATCTGGTTCGCCTTCAGCGGCGCGGCCGCGGGCGAGTACATCTCGGGCTACCTGATCGAGAAGAGCCTGAGCGTCGACAACGTGTTCGTGTGGGCGCTGATCTTCAGCTACTTCAAGGTGCCGAGCAAGTACCAGCACCGGGTGCTGTTCTGGGGCATCTTCGGTGCCCTGGTGCTGCGTGCGATCTTCATCTTCGCCGGTGTCGCGTTGATCGAGAAGTTCGAGTGGATCCTCTACCTGTTCGGTGCGTTCCTGCTCTACACCGCGTTCAAGCTCATCCGCGGCGACGAGGAGGAGATGGACCCGGGGCAGAGCCCGGTGCTGAAGGTGATCAAGAAGGTCGTGCCGTCGACCGAGTTGATGGACGGCCAACGGCTGTTCACCCGCATCTCGGGGCGGCGGCTGGCCACGCCGCTGTTCGCCGTGCTGGTGCTGGTCGAGGCGACCGATGTGATCTTCGCCGTCGACTCGGTGCCGGCGGTGCTGGCGGTGAGTCACGAGCAGTTCATCGTGTTCAGCTCGAACGCGTTCGCGATCCTGGGTCTGCGCGCCCTGTACTTCCTGCTGGCCGACCTGCACGCCCGCTTCAGCTACCTGCAGGAGGGGCTGGCGATCATCCTCGCCTTCGTCGGCATCAAGATGATCATCGCCGACTGGTACCACATCCCCACCTGGCTCTCGCTGCTGGTGATCGCGTTGGTGTTGGCGGTGTCGATCACGATCTCGCTGCGCCTGCCGGGCGAGCACGACACGATCGAGCTCGTCACCGAGCCCGAACCCCTGCCGCCACCGGACGAGCGTTGACCGACCGCCGGTAATCTGCGCCGCATGGCGATCGCCGACGACGACCTCGAGCGGCTGCGGGCCACGGTGTCGATCGTCGACGTGGTGGGGCAGCACGTCGCGCTGAAGCGCGTGGGCCGCAACTGGGTCGGGCTGTGCCCCTTCCACGGCGAGCGCTCGCCGTCGTTCAACGTGCGCGAGGAGACCGGGCGCTACAAGTGCTTCGGGTGCAGCGCGTCGGGCGACGCGATCCGGTTCGTGCAGGAGATCGAGCACGTCGACTTCGTCACGGCGGTCGAGCAGCTGGCCGCCAAGGTGGGCATCCAGCTCAACTACACCACGGGCGGCGAGAGCCGCGAGCGACAGCGCCGCAAGGAACTGGTGGGCGTGATGCAGGACGCGGTCGAGTGGTACCACCAGCGGCTGCTCACCTCGCCCGACGCGCGGGCGGCTCGCGACTACTTGCGGGCGCGTGGCCTGGCCGGCGACACGGCCCGCAACTTCAAGCTCGGCTGGGCGCCCGACGACTGGGACCAGCTGAGCAACGGACTCGGCGCACGCGCCGAGCTGCTGCGCGAGACGGGCCTCGCGTTCACGAACAAGGCGGGCCGCCTGCAGGACGCCTTCCGTGGTCGCGTGATGTTCCCGATCTACACCGAGAACGGCGAGCCCGTGGCGTTCGGCGGGCGCATCCTGCCGGGCTCGCCCGATCCGGCCAAGTACAAGAACTCGAGCGAGACCCCGATCTACGCGAAGAGCAAGACGCTGTACGGGCTCAACTGGGCCAAGAGCGACATCGTCGCCGCCGACCAGGTGATCGTGTGCGAGGGCTACACCGACGTGATCGGGTTCCATCGCTCGGGCGTGCGTCGGGCGGTCGCCACCTGTGGCACGGCGCTCACCGAGGAGCACGTGCGGATGATGAAGCGGTTCGCCAGCCGGGTGGTGCTGGCGTTCGACGCCGACAAGGCGGGCCAGGGCGCGGCCGAGCGCTTCTACGAGTGGGAGGAGAAGTACCAGGTGCAGGTGAGCGTGGCCCGGTTCCCACAGGGCCGCGATCCCGGCGACCTGAGTGTGAGCGACCCGGGTGCGCTGAAGGAGTCGGTCGATCGCGCCACCCCGTTCCTCGGGTTCCGCCTGCAGCGCGTGCTCGACTCGCGGCCGTTGCGTTCGCCCGAGGACCGGGCCCGCATGGCGCAGGAGGCGATGCAGGTGGTGAACGAGCACCCGAGCGTCGACGTGCGCAAGCTCTACGCCGGCGAGGTGGCCACACGCGTGGGGCTGCCGGTGAACGATCTGGTGGCCGTCGCGGCTCGCGGTGGCAAGGCCGTGGTGCGGATCACGCAGACCCGTCAGGTGGGCTCGTCCGAGAACGCCGAGTTCGTCGCCGTGGCGTTGCTGTTGCAGCGGTGGAACGACATCGCCGACTGGTTGATCGAGGCGCTGTTCGCCGACGACGTGGCTCGTCGAGCGTTCCTCGCGTTGGCCGACACGGGTGGCAACCTGACGGCGGCGCTCGACGAGGCCGACCCCGAGGCGCGTGAGCTGCTCGAGCGCGCCGCAGTCGCCGACCTCGACGCCGAACCGTTCGTCGAGGCGTGCAATCTGATCGCTGCGGCCACGCGTCGCGAGCTCACGCGCAGCACCCGGAGCGGCCGTCCGATGGAGGCCCACGACCTGCTCGACGTCACCGAGGCACGCCGCCAACTCGAGTTGCTCGACGACGTCCAAGCGGCCCAGGACGCAGCAGGTTGGTTGCTAGGGTGGCTGGAACGTCGCGGGGAGGAGCGTGAGTGACCGACACGGGAGAGGACGTGACACCGAACGAACCGGCTGCCGCGCCTGACGATCCCGTGAAGGCGCCGTTCGCCGGCGTCGACGTGGGGGAGTGGAGCGACCTGCTCGAGCGCGGTCGCGCCCGCGGCGTACTGCACGCCGAGGAGATCACGCACGTCCTGCGCCAGGTCGAGCTCAGCGGTGACGTCCTCGCGCAGGTGCAGGTCGAGCTGGCCGCCGAGCGGATCACCATCGACGAGAGCGTCGACGAGCTGCCCGACGAGACGCCGTCGCAGGGCATCTCGCGTGGTGCCGACGTCGTGGTGGTCACCGAGCACGCGCCCGGCGACGAGGCGGCCACCGAGGACGCCGAGGGCCTGCTGGCCCGTCGCCGTCGCCGCCGCACGGCTCGTGCCGCTTCCGGTGTCGACATGGGCAGCAGCAGCGACCCGGTGCGCATGTACCTGAAGGAGATCGGGCGCGTCGAGCTGCTGAGCGGCGAGGAGGAGCGCCGCCTGGCGCAGGCGATCGAGGATGGCAACCGTGCCGCGCTCGAGCTCGACCGCACCGACCTCACCGACGTGCAGCGCCGCCGCCTGATGCGGGCCGTCAACGCCGGTCAGAGCGCGAAGAGCGAGCTCATCCAGGCCAACCTGCGGCTCGTCGTCAGCATCGCCAAGCGGTACACGCTGCGCGGCATGCAGTTCCTCGACCTCATCCAGGAGGGCAACCTGGGCCTGATGCGTGCGGTCGACAAGTTCGACTACACCAAGGGCTTCAAGTTCTCGACGTACGCGACGTGGTGGATCCGTCAGGCGATCACCCGCTCGATCGCCGACCAGGCCCGCACGATCCGCATCCCGGTGCACATGGTCGAGAGCATGAACCGGGTGCTGCGCATGCAGCGTCAGATGCACCAGGAGCTCGAGCGCGAGCCCACGCTCGACGAACTGTCCGACCGTGTCGGTCTGCCGCCCGACCGGGTGCGCGAGATCCTGCGCATCAGCCAGGATCCGCTGTCGCTCGACTCGCCGCTCGGCGAGGAGGACGATTCGAGCCTCGGTGACTTCATCCCCGATCTGTCGGCCGACACCCCGGCCGACATGGCCACCAAGAAGATGCTGGTGCAGGCCGTCGAGGAGGCGCTCGGCGAGCTGACCGACCGCGAGCAGGAGATCGTGCGGATGCGCTTCGGTCTCGACGACGGCCAGGCCAAGACCCTCGAGGACGTCGGTCGCGAGTTCGGGGTCACGCGAGAGCGCATCCGCCAGATCGAGGCCAAGACGCTGGCCAAGCTGCGTCACCCGATGCGCAGCCAGAAGCTGAAGGAGTTCCTGGAGGCCGAATGAGGCCGCCGCCGGACGATCACGCGATCATCGACCGACGGTCGACATGAAGACGTGTGACGGCGGGGTTCAGCCGCTAAGTTGTCGGACGCCTTTCCGGGATAGCTCAGTTGGCAGAGCAGCGGACTGTTAATCCGCGTGTCGCAGGTTCGAGCCCTGCTCCCGGAGCCAGCCGACGGCCCGCCTCGTGCGGGCCGTTCGTCGTTTTGGGGTCATCGGGGCGGTAGCTCAGTGGTCAGAGCAGGGGACTCATAATCCCTGGGTCGTGGGTTCGATCCCCACCCGCCCCACCACCTGGACGTGTGGGCTCCCGTACGCCCGCGGAGGTCGGATGTCCTGGGCGCCAGGCCCCGACGTACTGCCTGGAGATCCGAGATCGCCGGCACCCAGCATGTTCGGCACCGGTGCTCGGGTGCCAGTGAGTCCTCACCGACGCAGGTCACCCGGACGTCGCGGCACCCAGGACAGGCAGCGCTGAGGCGGGGCCCTACGGGACGGGCGCGGCCCAGGTCACGGCTCGAGTCGGAAGAGCTTCGCGTCGTCGTAGGCAGCCGTCCACACGGCTCCGAAGCCGGTGGTGATGTCGCCGCTGCTCGTCAGCCGGTCGGCGATCGAGCGGTACTCGGCCACGTGCTCGTCGGCGACGATCGCGCCCGTCGCTCGATCGATGCGTTCGACGAATGCCGCCTCGCTGCGCACCCAGACCGTGTCGTCGGTGAGCGCGACGCCGCCGGTCGATCCGCCGCCGACCGGGAAGGTCTCGGCGACCTCGCCGGTCGCCGCATCGATCCGCACCGTCTCGGCAGAGCACACGACCCAGACCTCGCCGTCGTCGATGGCGGCATCCACCGGTCCGGAGGGCACGTCGACGATCGCGGTCACCTGGCCGGTCGCGGCGTCGATCCGCATCACCACGTCGTCGAGCCCGCTGATCACCCACACGTCGGTCGGTCCGCCGCTCAGTTCGGTCCCTCGTGCCGGCAACGCGATCGGTGCGCCCACGGTGTCGGTCGCCGTGTCGATCGGGACGAGCGAGCTGCCGTCACCGACGAGCACCCAGGCGCTGCCACCGATGACCGGCACCTCACCCGCGCTGTACGTCTTGTTGACGGGATAGGTGTCCGTCACCCGGAGCGTGACGGGATCGAGGCGCACGACGTCGGTGCCGGCGCACGTCCAGACGGATCCGTCGCCGACACCCATCGCGTTGCACGGCTCGCCGCCCACCTGAATCTCGGCCGCGACGGTGCCCGTCTCCGGGTCGATGCGTTCGACGAGACCCGGTTCGGAGCGGACCCACAGTCCCTGATCGTCGACCTCCATCCAGTCGACCGATGGCACGACGTCGTACTCCGTCACCGAACCCGATGTCGCGTCCGCCGGCGCGGTGGTGGTCGTCACCACCGACGCGTCCGTGCCGACCGTTTCACCGCCGCATCCGACGAACACGACCGCGAGGACCGCGACGGCGGCGGTCGATGGTGCCAGGCGGGTTCCTCGTCTCATCGGTGCCATGATCGACGACCGGCACCACGTCGTCCAGTGAACGGTTCCCGCATCGTGCACGCGACGGCCGAGACGCGACGGCCTCGCTAGGGTGACGCTCGTCCGGGTGTCATGGGGGTGCCCGAACGTCGAAGGGGAACGCCATGCCGTACGACCTCGCAGCCGATCCGCGACTCGACCCGCGTATCAAGGCGATGCTGGCCGCGATGCCGGGCGGGCCACAGCCCGACGTCGCCAGCCGCGACGAGATGCTCGCCGAGGTCAACTCGCCCGAGGCCCAGCAGATGCAGGCGATGATGACGATGATGCTCGACGCCGTCGACAACGAGGACGTCGCCCCGTCGGCCGGGCTGCGGGTGTCCGAGCACACGGCCGTCTCGCAGCCCGACGGCAACACGATCAACCTGCGCGTCATCCGGCCCGACGACGACCGGGTGCTGCCCTGCGTGTACTACATCCACGGGGGCGGCATGGCTTCGCTGTCGTGCACGCTCGGCATGTATCGGGCCTGGGGCAAGATCATCGCCGCCAACGACGTGGTGGTGGTGATGGTCGACTTCCGCAACTGCGTCAGCCCGTCGTCGGTGCCCGAGGTCGCCCCGTTCCCGGCCGGTCTGAACGACTGTGTGTCGGGGCTCGAGTGGACCGTCGCGAACGCCGGGCAGTTCGGCATCGACGCCGGCCACCTCGTGGTGGCGGGCGAGAGCGGTGGTGGCAACCTCACGCTGGCGACCGGCCTGAAGCTCAAGCGCGACGGCAAGCTCGGGCTGATCACCGGGCTCTACGCCCTGTGCCCGTACATCGCCGGTTCGTGGCCGCAGGACGACCTGCCGTCGACCACCCGCAACAACGGCATCCTCCTCGACCTGCACAACAACCGGGGTGCGATGGGCTACGGCATCGAGGCGTTCGAAGCCCGCGATCCGCTGGCATGGCCGCTGTTCGCCGACGAGGACGACCTGCGCGGCCTGCCCCGCACCGTGATCAGCGTCAACGAGTGCGACCCGCTGTGCGACGAGGGCATCGCGTTCTATCGCAAGCTGCTCGCCGCCGGTGTGCCGGCTCGCGGCCGCATGGTGCTCGGCACGATGCACGGCACCGAGATCTTCGCGATCGCCTGCCCCGAGATCAGCCGCGACACCGCCCGCGACCTCGCAGCGTTCGCGAAGGCCTGATCACCAGTCGCCGCGGCGGCCACGCTTGGTCTCGCCGGTGCGGCGCTTCGCCTCGAGTCGCCGCTCGACCGACCCCTTGGTCGGTCGCGATGCGCGGCGCTGCGGTGCCGGCGGTCGTGCGGCCTCGTCGATCCGCTCGATCGCGCGGGCCACGCACTCGTCACGGTTTCGCACCTGGCTGCGATGGGTCTGCGACGTCACCCGCAGTTCGTCGCCCAACGCGGCGAGCACACGTGTCCGTGGCGCCGCTGGGCCCTGCAGCCGCGTCAGGTCGATCACGAGCGTCGCCTTGGTCGACGAGGTGTTGACGTGCTGCCCGCCTGCACCGCCCGAGCGCGCGAACGTCCACTCGATCGCGTCGGCCGGGATCACCAGGCCGCGTTCGGTGCGCACGTCGTCGCTCGCCACGGCACGAGTGTGCCGCATCCGTGGCGTCAGGCGGTGATGACATCGAGCGCGAGGTCGGTCGCGTCGATGGTCTGGGTGGTGGCACCGATGCTGACGTCGGCACCCGGCCAGGTGTGCTCGCCGCCGTGGATCGTGTAGAGCTCGACGTCGATGCCGGCCGGACAGCCCGTGGCCGTCCAGTGATCGACGTCGTCGCCCAGCTGCTCGTCGTCGTACCCGCCGTCGCATCCACCGCCGATGGCCCAGTCGGCGAAGTTGTCGCGCGCGCCCGACAGGCCGGCGTTGGGTCCGGCCACCTCGACGCCCGGGTCGGCACCCTCGCCGTAGGGCACCACCGGATCGGCCGTGCCGTGGAAGGCGATCACCGACATGGGCGGGCAGCCCGTGGGCCACACCTCGACGGTGACGAGCACCGCCGACGCGAACAGGTCGGGGTGTTGGCAGGCGGTGGCACCCGCCCGCCAGGCGCCGAGCGACATGCCGACGGCGTGCACCCTGGCCAGGTCGACGCAGTAGTGCGCGGCGACGTCGGTGACGAGGGCCACCAGGAACGCGTCGTCGGCGTCCGTGGGGCCGAGATCCCACCGACCGCCGATCGCGTCGGGCGTGACGGTGATGACGCCGCGCTCGGAGGCTCGCGCGGGGAGGTCGCTGTACACGCTCGCCTGGAACGCGTTGGATCCCGAGCCGTGCAGGTTCAGCGCCAGGGGAGCGGGCACGTCGGGGTCGTACCCCGCCGGGATGCCGAGGCGGTAGGTGCGCTCGGTGCCACCGGCGTCGAAGGTGAGCGGTACGTCGCCGGGCGGATCGGCCGCCGGGCCGGTGACCGCCGGCGTGGTGCCGCACCCCTCGCTCGGCCGAGGGGCACGCGCCGGCACGGTGGTCGAGGTCGTGGCCGAGGTCGACGTGGTCGAGGTGCTCGTGATCGCGCTCTCGATCGTGGTCGCGGTCGTGGTGGTCGAGGTCGCATCGGCGCTCGTCGAGGTGGTCGGCTCCCCGGTCGACGTGCCGGCCGACGTGCCGGCCGTGACGCTCGACGACGACGCGACTGCGTCGCCGCCGGCATCCGACGAACACGCGACCAGCGCCGATGCAGCCAGCAGCAGCCCGACCAGGCCGGCCCGGCCGATCATCCTCACTCGCATCCCCTGCACCACGGGCTCCGGCGGTCTACGCGACGACCTTCGAGAGGATCTCGCCCAGCATCGTCACCCGACCGGGCACGTGTCCGTTGGCGGGCATGTTGACGGTGAAGCCGTCGACGCCGGTCGCCTTGGCCTCGGCGAAGCGCTCGCCGACGGTGTCGGGATCGCCCACGAAGAACCGGCCGGTGTGCATCGCCCGCACGTCGTCGGGCAGCGAGTCGAGGTCGATGCCGCGTCGGGCGAACCACGACGCCAGGTCGGCCTGCGCCTCGTCCATCGTCGGTGCCAGACACACCGAGCGCTGCCACGACACCGTGATCTCGCTGCGGTCGCGGCCGAGCGCCTCGCAGTGCTCGGCCAGCGCGTCGAGCTTGCGTGGCACGTCGCGAGGCTCGCAGATGATGTTCGACTCGTCGGCGTACTGGGCCACCATGCGCAGGGTCTTCCGCTCGCCGCCACCACCGATCATCACCGGGATGCGGCCGACCGGAGCCGGGTGGTTGAAGGCGTTCTCGGTGCGGTAGCGGGCACCGGCGAACGTGGAGCTCTCGCCGCGCAGCATCGGCAGGATGATCTGCAACGCCTCCTCGAGCCGCTCGAAGCGGTCGGTGAAGGTGCCGAACTCGAGGCCGAACGCGGTGTGCTCGAGCTCGAACCAGCCGGCGCCGATGCCGAGCTGCGCCCGGCCGTTCGAGACGATGTCGAGCGCGGTCACCGTCTTCGCCAGTACGGCCGGGTTGCGGTAGGTGTTGCCGGTGACCAGCGCGCCGAGGCGCACGTTCGACGTTTCGCGAGCCAGACCTGCGAGCAGGGTGTAGCACTCGAGCATGAAGTCGGTGGGCGGGCCGATCATGGGCAGCTGGAAGAAGTGGTCCATCACCAGCACCGTGTCGAAGCCCGAGGCGTCGGCCTCGCGAGCCTGTGCGGCGATGGCCTCGAACAGCCCGGCCGAGTCGACGTCTGGGTAGGTGAAGTTGGGGATCTGGTAGCCGCGGATCGTCACCTGCCCATTCCACCACGTCGACCGGTGCGGTGCGCCGATGCGGGCGCTGGTTCGTCCGAGGGCTCGGTTGACGATCGGTTGCGTTGACACATGGTTGCGGGTACGGTGGCCGTGTCACGAGAGGAGGCCGCATGCGAACCCGTACGCCCGAGCGCACCGCCGAGCAGGTGGTCGACCAGCTGCTGCGCGAGCACGGCGACCAGCTCGATCTCGATCTCGTCGCCGCCGAGCTCGACCGTCGCCGCCGCCTCGAGCCGGTGAGTCGGCTCATGGAGGTGTGGTCGTTGTCGCTGGCCGACGTGGCCGCGATGTTCTCGGTGTCGCGCCAAGCCGTCGCCAAGTGGGTGGGCCTCGGCGTGCCGGCCGAGCGGGCGCCCGCCATCGCCGACCTCGACGCCGCCACCGAGCTGCTGTTGCGATACCTGCGCCGCGAGCGCATCCCGGCCGTGGTGCGACGGCCGGCACCGGCGCTCGACGGGCACTCGTTGCTCGAGCTCGCCACCTCGGGCCGCACCGCCGAGGTGCTCGCCGCCACCCGGGCGATGTTCGCGTTCGAGGCGGCCAACGGATGACCCTGCGACGCGAGACGGTGCCCGACGGGCACGTCTGGTTCCGCATCGCACAGGCCACCTGGGCCGATCCGCTCGACGCCAGTTGGGCCGGGGCCACGGGTGGGCGATGGAACCCGCCGGCCAGCTTTCCCACGCTGTACGTCAACGAGGACCGCACGACCGCCCGGGCCAACATGCAGCTGTTCGCCGCGCGTTGGCCGTACGAACCCGAGGACCTGCGACCCGATGCCGCGCCCGTGCTGGTGTCGCTCACGCTGCCGCGTGGGCAGGAGGTCGCCGACGTGCACACACCCGAGGGCGTCGCCGCAGCACGGCTGCCCGCCACCTACCCGCTCGACTCGCGCGGCGCCGTCGTGGAGCACACGCGCTGTCAGCCGGTGGGCGTGGAGGCGCACGAGGCCGGCCTGCGCGGGGTGCGTTGCCGCGCGGCGCGGCTGCCGCTCGGTGCGGGTCGCGAACTCGCCTGGTTCCCGGCCACGGTGCGCAGCCGTGCCAAGGAGATCGATCGCGAGCCGTTCGACCGGTGGTTCTGGCAGTAGCAGCGCGAGGTCAGCGGCCGTCGCCGTCGCGCGACACCTGCACCGCCATCCGCAGGTCGTCGACCGCCGCCAGCCACGACTCGACCGACGGGGCGTCGGCATGGGCCTCGTGGGCCTCGGCCACCGCGTCCTCGATCTGCGCCGTCCACGTGGTGAGCTGCTCCTCGACCCGCTCCGGCGAGAACGGACCAGCGAGCAGCTCGGTGCGGATCGCCTCGTACTCGTCGGTGTAGGTGGCGAGTGTGGCGAAGACGGGATCGCACGCCGCGGATCGCTGCTGGAGGTTGAACGAACCGTGTGCGAACGGGCGGCAGTCGTCGGTGATCTCGCCGAAGGGATCCTTCACCTCGATGAACGCACCGATCGAGGTGCCGCCGAGCAGCGATTCGAACGAGTTGTCGAGGTCCCACGGGATCAGCTGCACCGTGCGTGTGCTCGGGTTCTCGTACCAGTAGAAGTTGTGCGGCGCGCACTCCGGCATGCAGTACCAGTGCAGCGGCCCGTCGTCGTTGCCGATCGCCTGGTCGACGACGACGTAGCGGATCATCGTGTCGATGTCGGTCCAGCGCTCGAGCACGTCGCGGCGTTCGCTCTCGGGCGCCGCCGCCAGCTCGTCGGCGAACGAGGTGATGATGTCGGCGTTCGGGTCCTCGTCGCGGTTGGTCTCGAGCGCATCGAGCCAGGCCTGCTCGGGCTGGGGCTCACCGGCGGCGTCGAACGGCCACACCTCCTTGTACAGGTTGCCCGAGCCGTCGTCGAAGGCCTGGCGCGTGAACCGGCCGTCGACCTCCTCGACCAGCAGGAACACGCCGACGAGCTCGCCGTTCACGAGCACCCGTGCGTGTGTGGCGCGAGGAGCCGGCACACCCATCTGTCGGAACATCCAGTAGCCGAGCCGATCGTGCATCAGCGACGTGTCGAGGTTCATCGCATGGAACAGCAGCTTGCGCACGCCGTAGAAGGTGCGATCGGGATCGTCCCAGTCGATCTTCAACTTCATCGACAGCTTGGTGCACGTCTTCGGGCCGTCGGGCTGGAACGGGTTGGGGCTGTCGGTGCACCCGAGGAACCCGCCGATCGAACCCTTGTAACGCACGCCGATCGGGTCGACCGTCTCGCCGTCGTAGGTGAGGCTGCCCTCGACGTACTCCTCGGCGGCCGGGTTCGCGTCGAGCTCGGCCAGTGCGTCGTCGGGCAGTTCGATCTCGAAGGTGTGCAGCTCGTCGTCGAACAGTTCGTCGCTGTCGGCGGTGGCCCAGTGGGGGAGCGGCTCGGTGCTCGCCGGCTCGGTGTCGGGTGCGGAGTCCGGCGTGGTGCCGGGATCGTCGGTGGCCGACGTGTCGACCTCGACGCCGGCGGTGTCGCCGTCGGCCGACGTGGTGGCCGTGCCGGTCGTGCCGGTCGTGCGTGCCGACGAGTCGTCGCCGGAGCACGCGGCGATCGTCATCGCGACCAGCACCACGATCGACGCGAGTCGACTGCGACCTGGCCGAGCCGTGCGTCGAGCGTGCTGTACCGACTGTCGTGCCACCGCGCCCCCCAGCGTCCGTCCGGTCGGGGGAATCTAGCCCTGGTCGGTCGAGGGGAGCGCCTCGGCGATCGCCACGATCACCTCGAGCGTGGGTTGGCTCGCGAGGCTGATCAGGTGCCGCGCGTACACGAGCGTCGCCTCGTCACCGTTCGGATCGCGCCGGAACGCGAGGCCGACGAGCGAGTCGGCGAGCTCCCAGTTGGTGATCGTGATGATGCGCGCCACGGAGCTGTCGGGCATGAGCCCGCGCGAGGTGAGTTCGTCGTACATCACGGCGGAGAGGATCTCGTGGTTGGCCACCTCGAGCCCCCGCAGCCGGCTGGCGTGGCCCATCCCGAACCAGATCGAACGGAACCCCGGCTGCACGCGGTAGTAGTCGACGAACGCGTCGACCACCGCCACCGATGCGTCGGCCGCCGTGGCGATCGAGGCGTTGTCGAACGTCTGGACGATCAGCTCGCGGAAGCGTTCGAGGTGCCGCCGCACGACGGCGTCGATCACGTCGTCGACCCCGGTGAAGTACTGGTACAGCGTGCCGACCGCGACCCCGGCCTCGGCGGCGATCTGGCCCACCTGCATCGAGGCGCCAGGACCGCCGCCGGTGCGGTCGGCCAGTCGCGACGCCGCGTCGAGCACGGCCTCCCTGGTTGCGCGGCTGCGTGCCTGTGCCGGTTCCCGCCGGGTCATCGCCCCCACGTTAGCGGGGGAGCCACGAAACCTGAATCGCCCTCAGGTACAGTCGCCCGCCATGGGGCACTTCGACGAAGGAACGGTGGTGCAGGTCTCGTACGACCGGGCCGGCAGCACCGTCGAGATCAACTGCGTGGTCGTCCAGGTCCTGGCACGCGTGGTCGAGCTGCTGCCCGTCACCCCGTCGCTCGCCCCGCCCGTCGACACCCTCGTCGACGTCACCGACGGTGCCCGCAGCTTCCGCGCCACGGTGCAGGGATCGGGCAACGATCTGTTCTCGGTGCTCCGCCCGGCCGACCTCGGCATCCCCCGCGCCAGCTGATCCCGCACGCGGCCTGCTGTGGCAGGCTGCTCGCGTGCAGATGCAGGTGGAGAAGATCGCCGGTGCGTGCGGCGCCCTGGTGCGCGGGTTCGACCTGCGCGACCCTCAACAGCCCGACACGATCGAACACCTGCAGCAGTTGCTCGACGAGCACCTCGTCGTCGCGCTGCCCGAACAGCACCTGACGCTCGACCAGCTCGAGCGCTTCACCGACGAACTCGGCGGGCGCGACGTCACCCCGTTCGTCGCCCACGTCGACGACCGGCCGTACGTGATCCGCGTGATCAAGGAGCCGGGCGACCAACTCAACTTCGCCAACGCCTGGCACACCGATCTGTCGTACCTGCCTGCACCGCCCGCCTACACCGTGCTGCACGCGTGGGAGGTGCCGCCCTACGGCGGCGACACCATGTGGTCGAACCAGTACCTGGCCTACGAGACCTTGCCGCGAGACCTGCGCGAACGGTTGCTCACGTTGCGTGCCACGCACTCCGCGGGCATGGCCTACGGCACGGGTGGCTACCTCGAGCAGGTGGCCGACAAGACCTCGATGCGCATCGAGCCGTCGGACGCCGCGTTCGAGGTCCACACACATCCGATGGTCGTGCGCCACCCGCGCACCGGTCGGGCCGCCCTGTTCGTCAATCCCGTGTACACCACCGGCATCGAGGGCATGGACCCCGCCGAGTCGGCGCCGCTGCTGCAACGGCTGTACCAGCACAGCGTGCACCCCAACCTGACGTGCCGGTTGCGGTGGCAGCCGCACCTGCTGACCATCTGGGACAACCGCTGCACACAGCACTTCGCGATCAACGACTACGCCGGTCTGCGCCGCGAGATGTACCGCACCAGCGTGCGTGGGACGGCGCCGGTCGCCGCCTGACGCACCGCGCCGGCCCGAAAACCCCGGCGTGGCGTGTCGCTCCGGGTGCCACGCTGGACGCATGCCGACCGATCACACGCTCGACGTGCGCGCCACCGCACCCCACGAACGACGCGACGCGTGCGACACCATGCGCATCGCGCTGCTCAACGGACCCACCAGCGACGACGACTGGGCCAAGGCCGAAGCGGGCTGGGCCGACGACGTGCACACCTCGATCAGCGCCTGGGACGGTGACCGCTGCGTGGGTCACGCCGGCGCGTTCCTGTTCGACACCGTGGTGCCGGGCGGCCGTCGGATCGGCACCGCCGGCGTGACCCGCGTGGGCGTGCTGCCGACCGCCACCCGCCAGGGGCTGCTCACTCGCATGATGCGCCAGCTGCTCGAGTCGGCTCGCGCCGACGGTCGCCCGCTCGCCAGCCTGCGAGCGAGCGAGGCGGTGATCTACTCCCGGTACGGGTTCGGTGTCGCCGCCGACGGCGTGCAAGCCACCGTCGACGCGCGTCGCGCGCGCCCGCTGCGCACCAGCGCGCCGGGCTCGATGCGCCTGCTGCAGCGTCACGAACTGCTCGAGGTGCTGCCTCCCCTGTACGACCGCATCGTCGCCCGACCCGGCGCGATCGTCCGCTCACCGTTCCTGTGGAGCCGGTACCTGGAGGACGCGCTGCACGGCGACAAGGCGAGCTTCGTGGCCGTGCACACCGCACCCGACGGCACCGACGACGGGTTCGTCCACTACACGGTGCGCTGGGAGGAGGGTCCGTTCGCCGAGGTCGGCGGCACGGGCGAGGTGCACGACGTGTGGGGCGCGAGCCCGGCCGTCGAACTGTCGCTGTGGAACCACCTCATCGGCATCGATCTCGTGCGCACGTGGTCGGCCGAGGAACGCCCGATCGACGACGTGCTGCGGCTCGCCGTGCACGACCGTCGGGCATACCAGACGACGCACCGCTGGGACGAGCAGTGGTTGCGCCTGCTCGACGTCGAGGCATGCCTCGCGGCTCGCTCCTACCGTCCGACGGACCCCGTCACCATCGCGGTGAGCGATCCCTGGTTCGCCGACAACGAGGGCACCTTCGAGATCTCGTCCTCGGGCGTGCGGCGCACGAGTGCCACGGCCGACCTGCATTGCTCGATCGACAGCCTGTCCTCGGCGTATCTGGGCACCGTGCCCTGGTACGACCTGGTCGTGGCCGGTCGGGCCGACGGCACGCTCGACGCGGCCGCACGTGCCGACGACCTGTTCGCCGTACGTCCCCTGGCGTTCGCCGGCAGCTTCTTCTGACGCGCGGTGCGCGAAGTCGCGCGCGTGTCCAGTGGGCGTCGTTCCCGGCGGGTAACCTCCGCGCTTGCCGGCACACCGTGGTCTTGTGTGCCGGGCCCGACCCGACGGGCAGTGTCGGTCGTAGAGCAAGAAGAGTTCCATGGGAAAGCGCCCCGACGGTCAGCTGGAGTACGACGTCTTGCACGTCCTCTGGTCTGCCGACCGTCCCCTGTCGCCTGCAGAGGTGAACGAACGCCTCGATCTGGGGCTCGCGTACACCACCGTCGCGACGATCCTCACACGGCTGCACGCGAAGCAGCTCGTCGACCGCTCGCCGGTGGGGCGTGCCTTCGCCTATCAGGCGCTCGTCGACGAGATCGACTTCGCCCTCCGGCGGATCCACGAGGTGCTCGCATCCACCTCCGACCGTCAACAGGTGCTCGCCAGGTTCGTCAGCCGGCTCACCGAGGACGAGGCCGACGAGGTGCGTGCCCTGCTCGCGGCGCGTTCGGCCTGACCGGCCCGCCGCGAGGGCGAACCACCGGCGAGCACGCCCACGCAGCACGCGGGCGACGACGGCTACGGTGACCGCATGTCGTCGTGGCCGGGACGCAGCTCGACCGGTCACCGGGGGCCGACCGCTGCGCTGTTCGGCGGCCTGGCCGTCGTGGTGCTGCTGCTCGTGCTCGCCTCCACCTCGGGCGTGGTGCACGTCTGGAGCGAGCCGCCGGCCGGCAGCGGCAGCGTCTCGACCGAGGTGGACGCCACCGTGCCGCCCGACGGACCGGGGGTGTCGCAGGGCAAGCTGCCCGCGGCCACCAGCACCGACGGCGACGGATGGTGGATCCGGGTGATCGCCGTCGTCGTGGCGGTCGTCGTGCTGCGCGTGGCGATCATCACGGTGCGGTTCTGGTGGGACGTGTTCCGCGGTCGGCAGCGACGCGAGCGTGCGCCCGATGCCCCGGCGTTCCCCGTGCTCGACGCCCCACCCCAGCACGTCGACGTGCGGCTCGACCTCGTGGCGCAGACGGCAGCACTCGCCGACGGCGAGGCGCGCAACGCGATCGTGCGGTGCTGGTTGCTGCTCGAGGACGACGTGGCCGCAGCCGGCATGCCCCGACGAGCGGCCGAGACGACCGTCGAGTACACGGGTCGGGTGCTCGGCGCTGCGCTCGTCGATCCGGCCGCGGCGGCAGCGGTCACCGAGCTGGCCGAGCTGTACCGCGAGGCGCGCTTCTCGCGTCACGAGCTCGACGACGATCGCCGCGAGCGAGCGTTGACGGCGTTGCGCTCGATCCACGCCGCCCTGCGGCCGGTCGACACCGGGGCCGTCACGTGAGCGCGCAGCGCACCCCGTGGCGCTGGCGCACGGCCGTGGTGGGTGGCGGGTGGTTGGCCACCGTGACGGCGCTCGCCCTGCTCGAGATGCGGCCGGCCGTCGTGGCGCTCGCCGCGATCGTCACCGCGATCGCGAGCGTGCTGTGGCTCGTGCTCGACGTGTCCGATCTGGCGGCGCCGCTCGACTGGCGTGGTCACGCCGACGTGGGCGGCACCGCGCGCGGATCGGATGCGCGTGTGCGCGTGCTGCGACGGCAGATCTTCGACGGGAACACCCTCGACGGCTCGTCGGCCGTGCAACGCACGCTCGTCACGCTGATCGACGACGCACTGCTCGCGCACCACGGCATCGATCGAGCCGCCTCGCCCGACGCCGCTGCGGCCGTGCTCGGCCCCGACCTCGTCGCACTCGTGCACGCCGCCGACGCGTCGGCATGGTCCGATCCCGTGCGTCTCGGCCGCGTGCTCGATCACGTCGAGCGGTTCGTCGCCGCCCCACGTTCGTCACCCTTCTCGACCCACTGGCCCTCGCCCGTCCCGGAGCTCTCATGAACCCACTCGACCTGCCCACCGCGTCGCGCCTCGCCAACGAGGTGCTCGACGAGGTCGAGCGCGCCGTCGTCGGCAAGCGCGAAGCGCTCACGTTCGTGCTCGGCGGCATCCTCGCCGGCGGCCACGTGCTGCTCGAGGACCTGCCCGGTCTCGGCAAGACGCTGGCGGCGCGCTCGTTCGCCACCGCACTCGGGCTCACGTTCACACGCGCGCAGTTCACCCCCGACCTGCTGCCCGCCGACCTGACCGGCTCGTTCGTGTACGACCAGCGCCGAGGCGAGTTCGAGTTCCGCCACGGCCCGCTGTTCACCGGGCTGCTGCTCGCCGACGAGATCAACCGCACGCCGCCGAAGACGCAGTCCGCGCTGTTGGAGGCGATGCAGGAGCGGCAGGTCACCGTCGAGGGACGCACCTTCGTGCTCGACGCGCCGTTCCACGTGCTGGCCACCGCGAACCCCGTCGAGTACGAGGGCACCTATCCGCTGCCGGAGGCACAGCTCGACCGGTTCCTGCTGCGCATCGGCTTCGGGTATCCGAGCCACGACGACGAGTGGGAGGTGCTGCGGCGTCGGCTCGATCGTGGCCGCGAGGAGCACGACCTGCGACAGGTGATCGATGCCGCGACGTTGCTCGCGATGCAGGCGGCGATCGAGACGGTCACCGTCGACGAGAGCGTGAGCCGTTACTGCGTCGAACTCGCCGCCGCCACCCGCCGCCACGCCAGCGTGCTGGTCGGATCGTCGCCACGCGGTGCGCTCGCGCTGATGCTGGTGGCCCGTTCGCTCGCCGTACTGCGCGGCCGCGACTTCGTGGTGCCCGAGGACGTGAAGGCCGTCGGCCCGGCTGTGCTCACCCATCGCATCACCGTGCGGCCAGAGCTGTGGATGTCGGACGTGTCGGCGGCCGCCGTGGTGCGCGACGTGCTCGGCACCGTGCCCACACCGGCCGCACGAGAGGGCGCGACGCCGCGGTGATCACGCCCGGGTGGCACCCCACCGTGTCGCACGTGCGCGCCGCCACCGCCGGCCTCCTGCTCGCGGTGCTCGGCGCGCTGCTGCGCCGACCCGATGCGATCGTGCTCGCCGCACCGTTGATGGTGGTCGCGGCCTGGGGCGCGTGGCGACGCCCGACGAGCGATCCGGTGGTGGTGCAGTCGATCGACCACGCGACCCTGCGCGAAGGCGACGGCACGACGTGGCGGGTACGAGTGCGATGTGACGACGGCGCGGCGGCCGACGACCTCGGGGTGGTGCTGTGGGAGCCGGGCCACGCCGAACTCGATCCGCTGTGGGGCGAGATGTCGCGAGGGATGGGCGAACCCGATGCGGGCGGTCACACGACGGCCGAGGTACCGGTCGCGCTGCGCTCGACCCGGTGGGGACGCCGGTTCGTCGGGCCGGCCCGTGTGGTGGCGAGCAGCCCGTGGGCCGCGTTCCGGTGGACGAGCACCGAGACCACGGGGCGCCTGCTCACCACGGTGCCGTTGCCAGCGGTGTTCGACGCCCACGCGCCTGCCTCGCACGCAGCGGGTCTCGTCGGTCTCGACCGGTCGTCCCGGCCCGGTGACGGCAGCGAGTTCCACGGCATCCGCCCGTTCCAGACCGGCGACCGGCTGCGCCGCATCCACTGGGCACGTTCCCTGCGGGCCGGCACGTTGCACGTGACCTCGACGTGGGCCGACCACGACCGGCACGTGGTGCTGTTGGTCGACGCGCACCACGACGTCGGCGAGAGCGACGGCATCGACGGGCGTGCCTCGAGCCTCGACACCACCGTGCGTGCCGCCGGCGCGCTGGCCGAGCACCACCTGCGCCGCGGCGACCGGGTGTCGGTGCACGTGACCGGCGCACGTGGCGACCTGCGAGTGCCGCCGGCGACCGGGCTGCGCCACCTGCGACGTGTGCTCGACGTGCTGGCGATGATCGAACCGGCCACCGACCTTCGGGCCGGCGCACGCGCCACGCCCGGCTTGACCGACGGGTCGCTGGTGCTCGTGCTGTCGCCGCTGGTCGCTCCCGACGCGTTGTGGCGCGTGGTCGACCTGGCCGCCCGAGGGTTCGTGGTCGTGGTGGTCGACACCTTGCCGGACGGCATCGTCGACGACGATCCCGACGACCCGTTCCGGTCGCTCGCATGGCGGATCCGGTTGCTCGAGCGGGCACGCGAGCTGCGCGCCGTGCAGTCCGCCGGCGTGCCGGTCGTGCGCTGGCGTGGGCCCGGCAGCCTCGACCAGGTGCTGCGCGACCTGGCGCGTCGGCGCAGCGCACCCCGGATGGTGAGGCGATGACGGCTGCCGCCGACCGCCGGCGTCGGCACTCGACCGACGGGTTCGAGCGGCTCGGCGTGCGCGCGATGCTGCGGCGCTCGAGCGCGCACCACCGGTTGCTGCGGGTCGGTGTGGTGATCGGCGCGGCGATCACGCTCGGGTCGACGATGATGGCGATCGGCGCCGCCCAACCGATCGCGATCGTGCTCGTGACCGTGCTGGCGCTCGGCGGTGCGCTGTCGACCGACGGTCACGTGGTGCTGCTCACCACCGTCGTGCTCGCGGTGAACTGGCTCACCGCAGTGGACGACACGACCACCCCGTGGGTCGTCCCTGCGGCGATCGGCCTGCTCGTGCTGCACGCGGCAGCCGCAGCGCTCACCGTCGCACCTCCGGCGGCGCGGCTCGATCCGGTGACGTCTCGACGATGGCTGCGCCGCACGGCGGTGGTGGCGCTCGCCGCGCCCGCCACCTGGCTCGCGACCGTCGCGTTCGAGGACTGGTCGACCACCGGCGCGGCGGCGGTGTTGGTGGCCGCGCTGGTGGCCGTGGCCGTCACCGCCGCATGGGTGCGCGCACGCAGCGTGTCGATGACCTCGGGGTGACGCGCAGCCGAGCATCCGGTGAACAGTCGGACCCTCGGGCGCTCGTGGCGTCGCGCGTGGTTAGCGTCCGGCCGCATGGTCGCTCGGCCCCGATGGTGGACCTGGCAGCAGGCCGGGCCGACGGTGATCCTGGCCGGGGCGACGCTCGCAGGGACGATGCTGGTGGTGGGCGGCCGCGGGCCGCAGCCGAGCTTCGGGTCGGCCGCACCGGCGGCGGCCGATGCCGCCGACGTGATCGCGGCCGACGCCGCCTCGCCCGTCGGTGCCCCTGGCGCCGTGGCCACGACTCCGGCGCTCGGACCGGTCGTGGGGTCGGGCGCACTCCCGGTCAGCTCGCCCTGGGCGTTCCTGTCGACGACCGTCCCGCCGGCGGGCGCGCCGACGCTGCCAGCGGTGGTGTCGAGCGGGCCGGTGGCGCGACCCGGGTCGGCGCCGGCTGTGGTGGCATCGGCACCGGTGACGGGCACCACCGTCGCCAGTGGGGCCGACGGGTCGTCGTCCGTCTCCAGCGCCACCACGTCGACGACCGCGGTCGACGAACCGGCCTCGGTCGTCGTCGCCGGGTCGTCTCCCGCGTCCACGAGCCTCGCGACGACCACGACCACACCGACCACACCCTCGACCACTCCGCCGAACACTCCGCCGAACACGCAGCCGAGCACCTCGTCACGGCCGACGCCCACGACGACGATCACCACCGCCGCGCCGACCACCACGACGGTGAGCGCGACGACCGCTCCCGCCAACGGCAACGTCGTGATCCGCACCGACTTCACCGGCGCCACCGACGCCGCGAGCGTCGGGCTGATCGCGATGTCACCCGGTCCGCACGGACGGAGCACCGACATCGTGGTGCGCAACGGGGTGGCCATGCCTGCCGAACGCGACGTCGAAGCCCTGCTCCGCACCCCGAGCCTCGGCAGCGCCGACCAGTGGATCGAAGCCACCTTGCACGTCGGCGCCTCTCGGGTCGACAACTCGCGGGCATCATGGTCCGGGTGTCCGACACCGACGGCCACTACGCCTGGCACAAGCTCGAGGTGTGGGCCGGCAGCAGCGACCGGTTCCGGCTGCTCAGCCTCGTCGACGACAAGATCGCCGACGAGCACTACTTCGACTACACCATCCGGCCCAACACCGACTACCGGCTCCGCCTCGAAGCACGCGGCACCACGCTCACCGGATACGTCGACGGGGTGCTGCTGTTCTCGATCGATCAGCCGCTGAACACGACCGGCGGATCGACGGGTCTGCACTTCATGACCGGCGGCAACCTCGACGACGCGACGCTCGACGACGTCGTCACCGGCACGCTCTGACCCGGCCGCACCGGCAGGCTCCGACCCGGCCGCCGACCGAGCATCGGCCGGCGAGACGACTCAGTGCTCGTGGTCGTGGTCGTGGTCGTGATCGGCGTCGATCGCGTCGAGGAACGCCTCGACGTCGTCCTCCTCGCCACCGACCAGCCAGATCACCAGCTCGTCGTCGTCGTCGCTCCAGGGCAGCATCCCCTCGACGCTGTAGCGGTCGACGGTGATGTCCTCACTGTCGTCCTCGACCGGGGCGATGACGGCCAGTTCGACCTCGGCGTCGGGCGGCTGGTCGCGCAGCATGTCGATGAGCTCGGAGACTCGCATCGATGGGACCTTTCTCGGTGTCGCGGCGGACCGCGGGGATCAGCTCTCGAGCCAGGCGGGTGCCCGGTCGAGCAGGTAGAGGCTCACGTCGCGGCAGCGGATGAGCGTGTCGCAGAAGGCCTCTTCGTTGGCGGTGTACACGTCGGCCAGCTCGACCGAGATGCGGGCCACCAGCGACAGGCTGCGTTCGGGGGCGTCGGTGACGCTGGCGAAGCTGTCGATGGCCGACACCTCGATCGGCAGCTCGAGCCCGCCGACACCGGCGATCTCGGTGGCGAGCACGAGCAGGTCGGGCGGCTGGGGGAGCGGTGGCAGGGTCCAGGTGAACAGCAGCGGGAAGGTGAACCCGGGCGGCGGGTCGTCGTCGGGGTCGTCCATCTTCAGGACCTCGTCCTCGAACCCGAGCAGCGCCCGCGGGTCGACCTCGAGCGACAGGTGCAGGTCGATCGGCCCGTTGCACGCCTCCTCCGGGTGGAGGTCGACCTCCCACAGCTGACGCAGCGAGTAGGTCTCGACGAAGTGGCGCTCGTCGTGCACGTGGAAGCCGTGGTCGATCGCGTGGCTCTTCAAGTCGGCCACGAACCCGGCGACGTCGATGACGGCCAACGCTGATCCTTTCCGACGGGCGCGGGAAGTGCCCCTGCCCCTCGGCTCGACACTACCGTGCCCGCTGTGGTGCGCGACCGGATGGGATTGCTGGGCGACACGGCCGATGCCGTGGCCGCCGTCATGCGCGAGCTCGACGACCGGGGCATGACGGGCCGGCGCGACGGTCAGTACGTGCTCGACGTGCGCGCCGACGACGCCGCGCTGTCCGTCCTGCGTGCGGCGGGTGTGGGTGTGCTGTCGGAGGAGAGCGGGCTCGAACGGCCCGATGCCGACGAGATCGTGATCATCGATCCGGTCGACGGGTCGACCAACGCCAGCCGTGGACTGCCCTGGTACGCGGTGTCGTTGTGCCTGGTCGACCGTGACGGCCCGGCGGCTGCGCTGGTCGTCAACCTGGCCAGCGGCGTGCGGTACTGGGCCGAGCGGGGGAGCGGTGCCTTCTGCGACGGCGACCGGCTGCGGCCGAGCGGCTGCACGCAGGTGGGCGAGTCGATCGTCGGGCTCAACGGGTTGCCGCCACGCCACCTCGGCTACGCCCAGTCGCGTGTGTACGGGGCGGTGGCGCTCGACCTGTGCCAGGTGGCCGCCGGCGTGCTCGACGGCTACGTCGACTGCATCCACGAGGCGCACGGCACCTGGGATCACGCAGGTGCGTCGCTCATCTGTCGCGAGGCGGGGGCCGTGGTCGCCGATCTGCACGGCCGCGACCTCTGGCCGCTCGACCACGCCGCCCGCCGCACCCCGGTGGCCGCAGCCACACCCGAGCTGCACGAGCAGCTGCTCGCGGCCCGTCGCAGTTGGGGCATCTGAACGCCCAGGGTCCGCCCGAAGACCTCGCCGCTAGCATGTGCCGTCCCGTTCCGGGCGCATAGCTCAGTTGGTAGAGCACTGCCCTTACAAGGCATTGGTCGGGGGTTCGAGTCCCTCTGCGCCCACCCCGTCGGCCGTCGGCCGTCGGCGTGTCACGAGTGTCGTTCGGCCGCCGCGGCGAAGCGTTCGAGCGTCTGCTCCATGCCGGCCCGGTTGTGCGTGTCGCGATCGGCCACGCCCGTGGCGATCTTCGCGATCGGCCTGAACCAGCCCGGTCGCAGATCGGTGAACGACTCGGTGACGCGGCAGCCGTCGGCCGTCGGTTCGAACGTGTAGCTCCAGTCGGCCACCTTGATCGGGCCCGCCATCACGCGGAAGGCGAAACGTCTGCCCGGCGTCGCGTCGAGCACACGCGACACGGTGCTCCACGACTTCGAGCCGTTGCGGTTGCGGGCCTTGAACCGGGCACCGGGCACCGCGGCGGTGGCCGTGCCCAGCCAAGCGCCGCCCTGGTTCTCGGGCGACCACTCGCCGGTGCGGGTCACGTCGGTCACCATCGCCCACAGGACCTCGGGGGACGCAGCGATGTCGCGGCTCACGCTCACGGTGTGGCTCATGGGTCGAACAGTAGCGACGCCGGCCGGACCGTCGGCACGACGCGAGCCCGCAGCTGCTTCCGCGACGCGCCGTCCGATCCTCGCCAGCATGCCGCAGGCCGTTGGCCGAAGCTGCGTGCCATGAGCACACCGACCCCCACGCACACCGACCGGTCCACCACGACGATGCCCGAAGCGATCGCCTTTCGCGACGCCGCGCGTGCCGTCGCCCCGGATCGTCCGACGGCCTGCGCTGGCTGGACAGCGCTCGACCTCGTCGCCCACGTGGTCGCCGGCGGCGTCGAGATCGCACGTCTCGTCTCGGCCCGGCTCGCGGGCCGCCCGGTGCCACCGACGCAGTCCTTCGCCGAGCGCGAGCCGGCCGCTCGCTCACTCGGTCACGACGTGCTGCTGTCGTTCCTCGACGGCGCCGGCGTGGTCGATCTGATCGGACAGCTCCCACTCGGCGAGGTCGTCCCGTTCACCGGCTGGGCGATGGACCGTGAAGCGCTCGCCACCCATGTGCGCAGCGAGCTCGCGCTGCACCGCTGGGATCTGGTGGGCAGCGACGACCTGGGTGTCGAGCTGCTCGAGGCGCCCGAACTGACGGTCCACGCGGTGCGTGCGCTCGAGTCGTTCGACGAGATCGGTGAGCGATCGGCGGCGCGCCCGCGGCCGACGGTCGGGGAGCGGGCCATCCGGTTGCGTTCGGACGATCGGCCCGACGTGGTGCTGACGATCGGCCCGACCGGTTCGTCGGTGGCGCTGGCCGAACCGACGGACGGTCCGGCCGTCTCGACCGATCCTGCCGCGCGGTTGTTGATGCTGTGGGGACGCCGTCCGTCAGCGGCACGCCATGTCGTCGAGTACGGGCTCGACGACGAGACTCGCCGCGTCGCCGAGGCCTGGCTGTTCGGCTGAGGTCGCGTCCGGTCGCACCAGTGCCCGGCACGCGACCGCGGCGAGTGCGAGTCCGCCGACGACCCACCAGGGATGTGACACCACGGTGGTTTCGACCGATGCGAAGGGATCGGCGGCGATGTCGAGACGATCGAGCATCCAGGCGATCGCGGCCACGAACGCCACACCTGCGCCGATGATCCTGACGCGGTCGCCGAGGGTGGTGGTGAGCGCGAACAACGACGGCAGCACGAGTGCGACGACGGCGAGTTGGGCGAGTTCGATGCCGATGTTGAACGCGAGCAGTGCCAACACCGAGGTGCGGCCCTGCAGCCCGAGATCGTGCAGGATGCCGGCGAAGGCGAGGCCGTGCACGAGACCGAACGAGACGGCGATCACGGGCTCGCCGCCGCGCACGAGGGGGCGGACGGTGTGCACCGCTGAGACCGCGACCGATGCGGCGATCAGCACTTCGACGGGTCGGCTCGGCACGCTGATCCAGCCGAGCGATGTCGCGGCGAGCGTGAGCGAGTGGCCGATCGTGAACGCGGTGACGACGTGGAGCACCTTGCGTGCCGCCGGGGAGGCGCCGGGGCGTCGACGCCAACGTCGGGCCGACACGACGAAGGGTGCGGGCAACAGCAGCGTCAGCAGGAACAGCAGGTGATCGGCGCCGTCGAGCACGTGGTGGAAACCGAACCGCACCATGTCGGTCATCGCGACGCTGTCGGTGTGGTCGCCCACGGTGATCGTCGGCTCGTCGGTTGCGAACACGCCGGGGGTCGACACGACGCCGTCGGGGTTCTCGAGCACCAGCACCGCTTCGTGGTCGTCGACCGCTTCGATCACGGCGTCGTAGGTGATCGTGAACTCGGAGGGGTCGGCGCCGGCGGGGTCGATCTCGACGTCGATGGTGATGGTCTCGATGCCCTCCGACGTCCGGCGCACGAGGTTCGACCAGTGCTCGGCCCACGCGCTGCCGTCGGTGCCCTCGACGCTGAGGTGCGCGTCGACGTACGCGGTGACCTGCGCGGCGTACTCGTCGGCGGACAACACCGTCGAGCGGTGCTCGGTGTCGAACGCCCGATCGAGGGTGGCGACGGCGAGCGACACGGTGCCGGTGAGGTCGTCGTCACCCACCGCGATCCGCACCGACGAGCTCGCCAGGCTGTGCGCCGACGCGACGCCCGACACCACGGCGGTGCCGAACGTCGCGCCGAGCGCGGTGCCCACGACGATCGACGACGTGAGGGCGACGGTCGCCGCCCTCACGTGTCGACCGATCACAACAGGCCGGCGCCGAACGCCGCCCCGTAGTCGTTGGTCGGGTCGCGGTAGATGCCGTGGATGTGGTCGGTGGGATCGCCACCCATCTGCTGGCCCGAGTACTCGATCACGATCGACGGGCCGGTCACACGGAAGTAGATGCCGCTCGAGTCGGACGGGTCGGTCGGGCCATACCACGCGAAGTACGTGTCGTCGAGCTCGGCCTCGAGCGTCGCCATCCGCGACGCGGCGTCCTCGTCGTTCACCAGACCGCCGTAGTGCGCGATGAGCGCGAGCAGCAGGGAGCGCTGCTCGTCGGTGAGCTCCGAGCCGGCGATGCCCTGGTTCTCGATCGTCTTGCCGTCCTCGCCGGGGCCGAGGACGAGGTCGATCAAGGTGTCGCCGAGGACGGCTGCGTCGGTCTGATCGCCGTCGAGCGAGCCGACGAGCGCATACGCGTCGTCCTCGATCGACCCGAGCGGTCGGATCTCGTTGCCCTCGCTGTCGTACATCGACGGCTGGACACCGATGAAGCTCGGGGTGAGCGAGACCTCGGTGCCCTTGATCGTGGCGTTGATCGTGATGTGGTGTCCGCCGAACTGGAACTGCCAGGCGTCGGTCTCGGACGGCTCGCCGATGATCGCGACCCAGTAGTAGTCGCTGCCGTAGGTCATCCCGCCGCCGCCGGCCAACTGGTCGTCGGCGTGCCACTCGCCGTACACCTGCTCGTAGCCCTGCTCGCTGAGGATCGCCTGCAACACGGCGAGCCACGCCTGCTGCGAGTCCTCGTCGAGGTCACCCCACATCAGTCCGTCTCGTTCGTACAGGCCCTCGGGCAGGTTCGACCACTGCTGGCGCTGCTCGGTGTCGGAGAAGTCGAACAGCACCGCGTCGCGCTCGTCGTCGGTGAGCGAGCCGAGGAACGCGTTCGCCGCGGCAACGATCGCCGGTGTGGCGTCGGTGGTGGTCGAGGTGGCCGTCGTCGCCGCGGTCGTGTCGGCGGCAACGGTGTCGGCGGTGGTGGCGTCGGCAGCGGTGGCCGCCGTCGACGTGGCGGTCGTCGACACCGCCGCCGAGCTCGCGGTGGCAGAGCTCGAGTTCGCAGGCGCAGTGGTTGCCGCGGTCGAGCTGCCGCTGCCACCGCAGGCCGTGGCGCCGAGCAGCAGCGTGGCCACCAGCCCGGCGACCAACAACTGCCGACGGGACACGCCGGGGGCGACGTGCGACGCGGGATCGAAGGGCGCAGCGCCGTTCGTGGGGTTCATGTGAGGCTCCGAGGTCGTGAGGAGATGGGGTGCGCAGATGATCGGAGCCGATCGTTGGGTCGACCTGTGACCGAGGTAGGAGCCGCGTGTGAGCTCCCGGTGAGCCCACAGGACGGCCGGACGGGGCGTCGCTGTCACACCCTGGTGGTCGAGTGGTGGTGGCCGGCCACTTCGGCTCGTCGAAGGAATTCCTCGGGTTGGGGTTGTGGTGCGAACTGACGTTCGATAGTTTCGGCCGTGCTCCTCCGGAGCCAGATCGACCCGCACGGGTCCCCAACACGAATGGGAGAGGACCGTCCGGTCCCAGATCTCGGCCAGGAAGGGAGGAGCTGTGCACACGATTCGTTTCGAACGACTCGTCGACGCCGATGTCGCATCATGTGACGCCGAGACCGCTGCAGCGCTCCTGGTCGACATCACGGTTCTGCGTCGGGTGTTGGATGGCCGCGAAGTCGCTGTCATGGCCCGGCTGGAACAGCTCGCGGATGACGACGTGACGGTCGATCCGGAGCGGATCAACGCACGCGCGACATGCCGGCCGGCGCGTGCAGCGGCCGCCGCCGCCAAGCGAGCCCGCGCCGCGGTGGCATTCCGGAGCATCCGTGACGCCGTGACACGCGGCGAGTTGCACGCCGAGTTCTTGGACGCGTTCCAGAGCGCGGTCGGTCTGTTGCCGGAGCAGTTCCGGTCCGAACTGCTGGCACTCGAGACCGCACTGGTCGGCGAGGCGATCGCCGGGTCGTGGACGATCGACCGGTTCCGTGACCGGTTGCGTGCCGAGTCGAAACGGATCGAGGGCGACGACGGCAAGGGCCGTCTGGAACGCCAGAAAGCCGAGTCGGGTGCGCGTTGGTGGACCGACCGCAAGACCGGGATGTGGTGCATCTCGGGACGGTTCGACCCCGAGACCGCGATCAGCTTGCAGCAACGCCTGATCGACGAGCTCGAACGGGTCTTCCACGCGGATCGGCCCGACGGGTGTCCGAAGGACCCGCTGCTCGCACAGGAATGGTTGCGTGGGCGTGCCATGGCGAATCTGCTCCACGGGCTCGGTGCCGCGGTGGGCGAGCCCGAGGCGATCATCGTGATCGACCAGCACACCTACGAACACGGCCCGCACGCACGCTCACGGGTCGAGTGCGGTCACGGCCTCGACGTCCCGCTGGAGGCACTCCGCTCCATCTTCGGTCGTGCCAGGTTCGTGCCGGTCGTGATCGACTCGAACGGGGTCGTGATCCGCCAAGGCGCCCCCGTCGACGCCTACCGGTCGATCTGGGACTCCCTCGCCCGCCCCGTGTCACTCGACCACGGCAGAGCCCGACGCACCGCCTCACCGAGGCAACGGCGGGCGCTCCGTGCGATGTACCGGACGTGTGCGATCCCGGGCTGCGAACGACACGTCACGACCACCGAGGCCCATCACCTCGTGTTCTGGGAACACGGCGGAACCACCGATCTCGCGAATCTGCTGCCGTTGTGCCGCCATCACCACGACCGGCTGCACGCCGAGCACTGGACCGTGGAACTCCACCCCGACCGGAGCCTCACGATCCGACGACACGGGGAGGTGATCATGACCACCGGACCACCCGCCGACCACTGGGCCTGACCAGCCCGACCAACAGGTGCGCACTCCCAGACCACGACGGCGGGACGGCACGGCCACGCACACCAGTGGCTCCTTGACAACCGAAGAACGCACGCCCGGAGGGCGACGGGTCAGCCGAGCAGGTTGTTGATCTGGAACTCGACGCGTCGGTTGAGCGCACGGCCCTCGGCCGTGGCGTTGTCGGCGATCGGCTGCGACTCGCCGTAGGCGGCGGTGGTCAGCCGGGCCGGATCGATGCCCTGCGAGACCAGGTAGTCGAAGATCACCTGCACCCGTCGCTGCGACAGCTGCAGGTTCATCTCGTCCGTGCCGTCGCTGTCGGTGTGGCCCGAGATGTCGATCGTGATCTGCGGGTTCTGGTTCATCAGCACGACACCCAGATCGAGCACGCCGCGAGCGGTTGCGTTGATGTCGACGGAGTTGCGAGCGAACAACACCGAGTCACGCACGTACAGGGGTGCCGACTCGGGGCGAGGGGCGCCGGCGACGATCGCGTACTCGACGAACACGTTGTCGGCACCGACGACCGCGGCGGCCTTGTCGCGGATCTCGTCGGCGGTCGCCTGATCGGGCACCGTGCCTCGCAGGTACACCTTGCCGTCGGAGAACTCGGCCCAACGCACCGGGTCGGAGAACGTCGCCGGGCCGACAGCCACCGTGGTCGCGGGCACGGTCTCGGGGGTCGTCTCGGGTGTGGTGGCCGGTGTGGTCTCCGCGGTGGTGGCGGGCACCGTCTCGGCGGTGGTCGCCGGCGTGGTGTCCTCGGTGGTCTCGACGGCTGCGGTCGTCTCGGTGGCGGCCTCCGTGGTCGGCGAGGCGACCGAGGTCGCCGGGTCGCCCACGGTGGAGGCCGTGGCGTTGCCGACCTTGTCGTCGTCGTTGCCGCCGAGGACGAGGACGAGCGCGACGATCATCAGCGCGACGACACCGAGGCCGGCGGCGATCAGCCACTTGGGAGTGCCCGACGGGCGCTCGGGCGACGACGCGACCTGGTCGGCCAGGGCGATGAGCTCCTGGCGTGAGGGAGTCGACTCAGAACCGGCCACGGTGGGCTGCCCCTTCGACCGGGGTGGGTTCGATCAGGGCGACGAGGCCCTGCAGGTACACCTGGGTGCTCACGAACTGCTCGCGGATCGCCCGGCGCTCCTCCTCGAGCTCGGTGATCTCGCTGCGCAACCGCTCGACCCGTGCGTTGACCTGCTCGAGGGCCGCCTCGGCATCGGCCCGGCGCTCGTCGGCATGATCGTCGAGCTGTGCTCGTTGGTCGTCGGCCTCGCTGACGATCTCGGCTGCACGGCGCTCGGCCTCGGCCACCTGCGTGGTCGAACGCTCCTCGGCGTCGCGCAACATCTCGTCCGAGCGGACCCGGGCGGCGTCGAGCGTCGCCTCGGCGTCGGCGTCGGCACGGCGGCGGATCTCGGCGGCCTCGGTCTCTGCCGCGGCGATCACCGCTGCGGCGTCGGCGTGAGCCTTGTCCATGATCCGGCCCACCTGCAGCCGGGCCGCTTCGAGCATCTCATTGGTCTCGCGGGTCCACGAGGTGACGATCTCGGTGGTGGCCCGTGTGCCGACCAGGTTGGAGGTCGCCCTCGACGACTCGAGCTCGCGGCGCAGCGCCGCGTTCTCCTCGTCGAGCGTCTTCAGCTCGTTCGACAGGGCACCGACCAATCGCCGCACCTGTGTCGGGTCGTAGCCCTTGCGCACCGTGTCGAGCCGCGCGTCGAGCTGCGCGTCGCGTACCTGAGTGTCTCCGTCCGCCATGCTTCGAGTGTAAAAGTGCCGGTGGTCGGGGTCACGCGGAGAGTGGTCATGATTCCGTCAGCCGGTCGCGCCACCCGGGACGGGTGGGTCACGCAGCGTGGCCGCCGACCGCGTGTCGCGGTTGTCGGTCACACTGTCCGACAGTGGGCACACCCGATCGGGTGGCTCAGCCGGCGACGACCAGCGGGATCGCGCTGAACTCGCCCGGATCGGTCTCGAGTCCGGTGTCGCCGCGAGCGAGCAGCACGAGCGTGGTGCCGGGGACCGCGGCCGTGAGGTCGAGCGTGGTCGCGTAGGGCTCGGGTGTCTCCATCGAGCCACCCATCCCGATGACCGGTTCGACCACCAACTGATCGGTGCCGGCCACGAATGCCTTGACGATGATCGTCGCCTCGTAGCCGCGGGCCGATCCGCTCACGCTGAGCGGTCCGGGGGTGATCTCGGCGCCGGGCTCCGGTCGGTCGATCGAGACCATCGGGTGGACGGCGGCGATCACGAACCAACCGTCGTCGGGCCCCAGCTGTCGCAGCAGCAGGGTGCTGCGCACGTTGTTCGAACCTGCCTCGGCGGCCGACATGACGTCGATCTCGCCGCTCCGCGAGTCGCCGCCGCGGAACTCGCTCAGCACCGGCGGCACGCCGAGGATCGCGTCGACGAAGCCCCAGGCCGCTTCCTCCGGCGTGCCGAGCACGACGTCGGCCGCAGGCCACATCGCCGGCTGCACCTCGACCGGCACCGTGGTCGCCGGCTCGGTGGTGGGCGCCACCGTCGTCACGGTGGTGGCGGGCAGGGTGGTCGGCGCGAGCGTCGTCGGTGCGACCGTGGTGGCCGGTGCCGTGGTGGCCGGAACGGTGGCGGTCGTCGTCGACTCGGCGGACGTGACGGGGGCGCTCGTCGTCGACGACTCGTCGTCGTCGCCGCACGCGGTCAACCCCAGCGAGACGAAGAGGGCGAGCGAGGCGAGCGGGGTGGCGACGGCGATCGCGAACGAGCGGTGCGCGCCGGGTCGACGGGAGTGGGTGCGACGTGACATGACGTGTCACCTCCTGGAGCAGCCGGAGACGGGAGGCGTGCTCCGGCACCCACGATGACACGCCCGGCAACCACCGACAGGGCCCTCCGGCCCGATCCCCGGCCACCGCCTCGTGCCTACACTCCGATCGATGAGCTTCCCCGTGACGGATCGGTGGTTCGAGCGGGCTCGCGTCGACGACGCGATCACGCTGCTGTGGGAGCCCCACGTCGTGCCGCTCATGCGCTGCAACATCTGGCACGTGCGTGGCCGCGACCGCGACCTGCTGATCGACACGGGCATGGGGCTCGCCAGCATCGTGTCGGCCGCCGACGACCTGTTCGAGCGCTCGGTCACGGCCGTCGCCACCCACGGCCACGACGACCACATCGGCGGGCACCACGAGTTCGCCGACGTCGCGGCGCACCCGCTCGAGGCACCGCTGCTCGAGACGGCGCCGCTCGCGAGCCTGCACATCGAGACCGCGTGGGGGCGTCAGGTGATCGACGACCTCGAGTCGGCCGGCTACCCGATGGAGCACGAGTGGTTCGTCGACGCGGTGCCGCCCGGGTTCGTCGTCGAGACGTTCCACCAACGCCCGGCGAGGGTCACGCAGCTGATCGACGAGGGGGACGTACTCGACCTCGGCGACCGGCGGTTCGAGGTCCTGCACCTGCCGGGGCACTCGCCCGGATCGATCGGCCTGTGGGAGTCCGACACCGGCACCCTGTTCTCGGGCGACGCCATCTACGACGGTCCGCTCCTCGACGAACTCCCCGAGAGCGACATCGCCGCCTACTGCCGCACGATGGAACGGCTGCTCACGCTGCCGGCACGGGTGGTGCACGGCGGACACGACCCGAGCTTCGACGGCGAACGGCTGCACGAACTGGCTCGCGCCTACCTGGCGCGGCGGAGCTGACGAACGAGCACCTCGGAGCCGACCGTGCCGACCACCCCGGACCTCGTGTCGGGGGCGGAGCCGTTCTGGTCGCTCGAGCTCGACCCGGCCGGACCGCTCGGCCTCACCGTCGCCGAGGCCGAACGGCGTGCCGCCGAGCTCGGCACGTCGCTGCACGTGCACCGGCGCATGCCCGGATGGCGACTCGCCGTGCGGCAGGTCGAGAACCCGATCGTGCTGCTGCTCATCGGCGCGACCGCGCTGTCGATGTCGCTCGGTGACGTCGTCGACGGCGTCATCATCCTGGCCATCACGCTCGCGAGCGGCGTGCTCGGCTTCGCGCAGGAGCGAGGCGCAGTTCGCGCCGTCGAGGACCTGCTGCGGTCGGTGCGGGTGCACGCCGACGTGATGCGTGACGGCGTCGAACACGAGGTCGCGCTCGACGACGTGGTGCCCGGCGATCTGCTCGTGGTGCGCGCCGGCGACGTGATCGCCGGCGACGCACGTGTGGTGTCGTCCGACTGCCTGCTGCTCGACGAGGCAGCGCTCACCGGCGAGAGCTTCCCGGTCGAGAAGCGTCCCGAGCCGGTGGCCGCGTATGCGCCGCTCGCTTCGCGGTCGAGTGCCCTGTGGTGCGGCACTCACGTGATGAGCGGGACCGGGACGGCGGTCGTGGTGGCCGTCGGCGCCGACACCGAGTTCGGCAAGGTCGGCGAGCGCCTCGCCCGCGCGCACGTGCCGACCGCATTCGAGGTCGGACTCCGGAGGTTCGGCTACCTGCTGATGCGCACGACCGCGCTGCTCGTCGTCGGCGTGTTCGTCGTCAACGTCGTGCTCGACCGGCCGATCGTCGAGTCGTTGCTGTTCTCGCTCGCCCTCGCCGTCGGACTCACGCCCCAGCTGCTGCCCACGATCGTCACCGTCACCCTGGCCGCCGGGGCGCGGCGGATGGCCGAGCGGCAGGTGATCGTGAAGCGGCTCGACGCGATCGAGGACATCGGCGCCATCGACGTGCTGTGCACCGACAAGACCGGCACGCTCACGTCGGGTGACGTGCAGTTCGCCCGGGCGCTCGATCCCGACGGCACCGAGTCGTCGTACGTCCGCGATCTCGCTCGCGTGAACGCCACGGCGCAGCGCGGCTTCGCCAACCCGATCGATCGCGCCCTCGCCGCTGGCGCCGAGCCGGCCTGGGCGGTGCGCGTGCTCGACGAGCTGCCCTACGACTTCGAGCGGCGGCTGCTGTCGGTGCTGGTCGAGATCGACGGCCGCCGCATCGTGATCACCAAGGGCGCGTTCGACGCGACCGTCGGTGTGTGCGACCTCGACCCCGAGCGGCGCGACGCGCTTCGCGAACGCTTCGCCTCGCTGTCCGCCGAGGGGCTGCGCGTGCTCGGCCTCGCGCTCGCCGAGCGACCCGACACGAACAGCCTCACCGCCGACGAGGAGCACGGGCTCGCGTTCGCCGGGTTCGTCTGCTTCACCGATCCACCGAAGCCCGACGCGGCCGAGGCGTTGCGCACGCTCGCCGACCTGGGCGTGCGCACCAAGGTGATCACCGGCGACAACCGGTTCGCCGCGGCCCGCGTGGCCGCAGCAGTGGGTCTCGATGCGACGGCGGTCGCGACCGGTGGCGAGATCGCGACGTTCGACGACGACGCGCTCACCGCGCTCACGGCGCGTACCGACGTGTTCGCCGAGATCGACCCGCTGCACAAGGAGCGGATCGTCGAGGCGTTGCGCCGTGGTGGACACGTGGTCGGCTACCTCGGCGACGGGATCAACGACGCTCCGTCGCTGCGCACGGCGGACGTGGGGATCTCGGTCGACACGGCCGTCGACGTGGCCAAGCACGCCGCCGACGTGGTGCTGCTCGACAAGGACCTGGCGGTGATCGCCGATGGCATCCGCCAGGGCCGACGCGTGTTCGCGAACACCACGAAGTACGTACAGGTCACGGTGTCGGCCAATTTCGGCAACATGCTGTCGATGGCCGTGGCGGCGGCGGCGCTGCCGTTCCTGCCGCTGCTGCCGCGCCAGATCCTGCTGCTCAACTTCCTGTCCGACATCCCGGGCACGACGATCGCCGCGGACCGCGTCGATCCCGAGGCGATCGATGCGCCGCACGGATGGGACACCCGCCGGCTGCGGGACTTCATGGTGGTCTTCGGCCTCATCAGCTCGGTGTTCGACATCACCACCTTCGTCGTCCTGCGCGCCGGGTTCGGCGCCGACGCGACGCTGTTCCACACCGGATGGTTCATCGAGTCGACGGCGACCGAGCTCGCCGTGATGCTCGTGCTCCGCACCGCGCGGCCGGCCTGGCACAGCCGGCCCGGTGCCGCGCTCGCGCTCAGCTCGGCGGCCGTCGCCGTGATCACGGTGGCACTCCCGTTCACCCCGCTCGCCGACGACCTCGGACTGGTCGGCCCGCACGTGGGCGTGCTCGCTGCCCTCGCCGCGGTCACCGTCGCCTACGTCGCCTGCACCGAGATCGGCAAGCGCACCCTGCTCGCCCGGCTCGCCCGGCGACACCGCGCACGCGTGCCCTGATCCGCATCGGACCGAACTCGGTCGACCGGCTCGCCGCCATCGGCCATCCTGGGGCGATGCCCCGACGCTTCAGCCAGATCGACGTGTTCACCCGCATCGCTTACCGCGGCAATCCGGTCGCCGTGGTGCACGACGCCGACGACCTCGACGAGGCCACGATGCGCGGGTTCGCGCACTGGACCAACCTGTCGGAGACGACGTTCCTGTTGGCTCCGACGGACCCGGCTGCCGACTACCGGGTGCGGATCTTCACGCCGGCCGGCGAGCTGCCCTTCGCGGGTCATCCGACCCTCGGCACCTGCCATGCGTGGCTCGAGGCCGGCGGTGCCCCGGCCCACGACGGTGTGGTGGTGCAGCAGTGCGAGGCCGGTCTCGTCACCGTCCGGCGAGGCGACGACGGCCTGGCCTTCGCGGCGCCGCCCCTCGTCCGCTCGGGCCCGGTCGACGGCGAGTTGCGGGGTGAGATCGCCGACGTCCTCGGCATCGGCGTCGACGAGCTGGTCGACGCCGCATGGGCCGACAACGGGCCGGGCTGGATCGCCGTGCTGCTGCGCGACGCCGACGCCGTGCTCGCCGTGTCGGTGGGATCGACCGAACGCAAGATCGGCGTGGTCGGCCCGTACCCGCCGGGGCACGAGGCGCAGTTCGAGGTGCGCGCCTTCTTCCCGACCAACGGCGTGGTGCTCGAAGATCCCGTGACAGGGAGCCTCAATGCCTCGATCGCGATGTGGCTGCTCGGCACCGGCCGGGCGAGCGCGCCCTACGTCGCGTCGCAGGGAGCGGCGGTCGGCCGAGCGGGGCGGGTCCGCGTCGAGCGCGACCCGGACGGGACGATCTGGGTGGGCGGTGGCACCGTCACCTGCGTGAGCGGCACCGTCGACCTCTCGAGCGGCCTCTCGATCGGCGGCTAGATCGGCAGGTAGAACGTCAGCAGGTCGGCACGGACCGGCGGGAACAGCGCGGTCATCAGCTCGCGTTGCCGGCCGAGCAGGACGTCGGCGTGGCGCCGTTCGAGGCCGGCCGCGCCGTGCGGGCCGAACAGCAACGGGCCGATCACGTCGGGCGGCACGCCCGAGCCGCCGTTGCTGACCGGTGCCTGCAGCGCACCGCCCGCGGCGACGGGGCCCATGCCGTCGCCGTCGAGCCGGAAGCGGACGTGCGACCGGTACGACGACACGAGCACCTCGGCCGGGTCGCGGCCGTCGCCACCCGCCTCGAGCCACCGCCGACCCAGCACCGGGCGCAACGCCTCGAGCAGGGGCGCCACGCGGGCCACACGCAGGTAGTACCAGTGGCGCGCGGCATCCGGATCGTCCTCGGGGGTCAGCAGCGGCTCGAGCAGCGCGCCCTCCGGCGTGCCGTCACGGTCCATCACGTCGACGCTGTCGCTCAGGCCGCGAGCGTGGCGCAGCAGCGCTCGCACGCCGGTCGGGTCGCCGGCCACCTCGCCGAGCACCATGCCCTCCTCGGGCGGCAGGGCACGTGCCGTCGCGACCACACGGCCATCGGCCTCGGCCACCCACTGCGACGAGCCGTCGCGTGCCACCAACCAGCGCCAGCAGCCGGGGGAGTGCGGCATCGACACCTCGACCGCCGACTGGGTCCGCTCCTGCAGGGCGTGCATCGCCGGGATGTCGGCGACACCGGCCTCGCGCACCGTCACCCCGTCCGCACCGGCGTCCGGCCCGATGTCGGCGTCGGCCCGCAGCGAGCGGGTGAGCGGGATCGGCATCGAGTACACGTAGCCGAACTGTCGATAGAAGTACGGGATCCCGATCATCACCTGCAGCAGGTCGCCACGAGCGTGCGACCGCTCGTGTGCCATCGCCATCAGCGACCGGATCAGCCCGCGCCCTTCGAACTCGGGATCGGTGGCCACCAGCTCGACCTGGCCGGCGGGCAGGTCGACCCCGCCGAGCCGCACCGTCTCGCGCAGCAAGGTGGCCGTGGCCACCACACGCTCGCCCGCCGTGGCCACGAACACGTGGTCGAGCCCCTCGTCGGGGTCGGCGGCGACCAGCCGCAGATCGACCGCGTCGGCCGGCTCGCCACGTGCCGCGAGCAGGTCGGCGATGCCGTCCAGGTCGTCCGGGCGGGCTCGACGCAGCTCGATGGGGGCCTCGGACCTGACGGATGACATGAGGGAAGCCTGACAGATCTGCGGTGGAACTCCGACCCGGTTGTTCCACGGGGGGATATGCTCGGCGCCACGGGGGCATCCATCTCGGTCCCCGAGAAAGCAAGGTTCAGTTCCATGGCCACCGGCACCGTCAAGTTCTTCAATGCTCAGAAGGGCTACGGCTTCATCTCACGCGAGGACGGGCCCGACGTCTTCGTCCACTTCTCCAACATCGAGGGGTCCGGGTACCGCTCGCTCGACGAAGGCCAGGCGGTCGAGTTCGAGATCGGCCAGGGTCGCAAGGGCGACGAGGCCCTCAAGGTCAAGGCGATCTGACGTCATCGATCTGACGGGGCGGGGTGTGGGGACCCCGCCCCTTCGTCGTTTTCGGGCGCGTGCGGGCGTGCCTCGGACAGGTCAGCGGCCGGCCAGTTCGGCCACCACGGGCGCGAACGGCTCGACGTCGGCCGCACCGACGATCACGTACGACATGCCCCAGCGCTCACGGCGCTCGAGCAGGTTCTCGACGATCGACGCGGGCGAACCGATCAGCGCGAACGGCGTGTGCTCGAGCATCGACGTCTCGACGTGCAGCGCACCGGCGATGGCCGACAGCGCCGCGTCGCGTTGATCCGTCACGCTCACCATGAACGCCCGCACGTTGAACTCGATGTCGGCCAGGCGGTCGCCGGCGGCCTCGCGGACGATCGCGACCTTCTCGTCGACCGACTCGGCAGTCATCGACGCGAGCGCCTCGGGCCCGACCACGCCCGCGTGCATCGAGGCGTTGATGCCGATGATGTCGGCCTCCCGTGCGGCGATGGTGAGCACCCGCTTGCCACCGCCACCGATCAGGATCGGCGGGCACGGCGCCTGCACCGGACGCGGCCGACCGGTCATGTTGCTGATCGTGTAGTGCGTGCCGCTGAAGCTGAACGGTTCGCCGCCCATCAGCCCCTTGACGATCGCGAGGCCCTCGACGAAGCGGTCGATGCGCACGCCCGGCCGGTCGTACGGCATGCCCGCTTGCTCGTAGTCGGAGATCATCCAGCCGGCCCCGATGCCGATCTCGAGCCGTCCGTCGGACAGCAGATCCATCGTCGCCAGCTCCTTGGCCAGCACGACGGGGTGCTTGTAGTCGTTGTCCCACACCAGGGCGCCCACGCGCAGGTCGGTGGTGGCGTCGGCCGCGGCCATCAGCGCGGGCACCGGTGCCAGCTGGTCGTCGAAGTGGTCCGGGACGGTCATCACGTCGTACCCGAACGACTCGGCTCGGCGTGCGAGCTCGACCCATTCGGTGCGCGACGCGGCGTTGGCCGCCTGGACGCCGAAGCGGAAGGGGCGGGGTGCGGGGGAGGCGGTCATGGCCGGGCACCATAGCCATGCGCCGCCGACCAGGGGTGACTCGGGGTGACCGAACCGCACGCGGGCCCACCACTAGCGTGGATCGCGCTGTGCGACCCGTTGCCTGGACCCTCCGCCTCGCGGCCATCGTGCTCGCCGGGGCACTGCTGCTGTCGGCGGTCGTGATCTCGGCCGCCCCGCGGCTGTGGCGCGTCGCGAACGCGCACGAGGAGGTGCCCGTCGACATCCCGACGGACTTCGAGCCGCTCTCGCAACGCACGCTCGTCTACGACGTCGCCGGCAACGTCATCGCCGTGTTCGAACGCGAGAACAGCCAACCGATCACCCTCGACCAGGTACCCGACAACGTGGTGCGGGCGATCCTCGCGGTCGAGGACAACGAGTTCTTCATCCACAAGGGCGTCAACGTGCGCGGCCTGGTTCGCGCCACGCTGTCGAACTTCGCGAGCGACGCCCCACGCCAGGGCGCCAGCACGATCACCCAACAGGTGGTCAAGAACGAGCTGCTCGCCGGCCTCGAACGCGACGGCCGCTACAAGCTGCTCCAGGTGCACTACGCGCTGATGCTCGAGAAGGAGATGACCAAGGAGCAGATCCTCGAGCGCTACCTGAACACGATCTTCTTCGGCAACAACGCCTACGGCATCCAGGCGGCGGCCGAGGTGTACTTCGGCAAGAGCGTCGACCAACTCGACACGATCGAGGCCGCGTTCCTGGCCGGCATGATCCGCTCGCCATCGGGGTACGACCCGATCCGTCGACCCGAACGGTCGCGTGCCCGGTTCAAGCAGGTGATCGAGCGGCTCGCCGACGTCGGCATGATCCCGGCCGAACAGGAGGAGCAGATCGCCGACGGCTGGGAGCTGCCCGAGACGCTGAAGGCGCTGCCCACGTTCGACGTCCAGCCGACCTACTACACCGAGGCTCTGCGCGAGTACCTGCTCGAACGCTCGAACCTGCTCGGCGAGACCGAGCAGGAGCGGGCCAACCTGCTCTACCGCGGCGGCCTGCGGATCTACACGACGCTCAACCCCGACCTGCAGCGCTACGCCGAGGAGGCCCGCACCAACCTGCCGGCCAACAAGGCCGGCATCGACGCCGCGATCGTGTCGCTCGACGCGAAGTCCGGCGCCGTGCGGGCGATGGTCGGCGGCAGCGGGTTCCGCCCTCGCGTGAACGAGATCAACATGGCCCTCGTCCCACGCCAGACCGGGTCGAGCATCAAGATGTTCATCCTCGCGTCGGCCATCCAGGCCGGGGCGATCCCCGCCGACACCATCGACGGCCGGCGCGGCTGTCTGCTGCCCAACCCGGGCGACCCCGACAACCCCTTCCTGGTCGACGACGGTGTCGCCGGCCAGCTCGGCACCCTCGAGCAGGCCACGTGGTTGTCGCTCAACTGCGCGTTCGCTCGCCTCTCGCAGATCGTCGGTCTCAACCGCGTGGTCGACACCACGTACCGGATGGCGCGCTCGCCGTACCTGTACCGCGGCCAGCCCGAGAGCGACCGCGAGCCGGTGCAGCCGTACGCGAGCTTCGCCACCGGCGCCAACGAGATGAGCCCGCTCGACATGGCGTCGGGCGCACAGACCCTGGCCAACAACGGCGTGCACCTCGAGCCCTACTACGTCGAGTGGATCGACAAGGCCGACGGCAGCCGCCTCTACACCCACGAGGCGGTGCCCGAGCAGGTCTTCGACGAGGCGTCGGCACTCACGACGACGAGCATCCTGAAAGGCGTCCTCACCCGCGGCACGGCCCGCCGCGCACTCAGCGACTTCCCGTTCCCCGCAGCGGGCAAGACCGGCACGCAGCAGGACAACACCAACTCGTGGTTCGTCGGGTACACGCCGCAGCTCGCCACGGCGGTGTGGGTCGGCGACCCCGACGGCTACACGAAGATGACGGCCGACAACGTGCCCGAGTTCTACGAACTCGACGGCGTCGAGGCCGTGCAGGGCGGCACGTACCCGGCCCGCATCTGGGGCGCGTACATGCGGCCCGCGCTGTACGGCCAACCGGTCGAGGACTGGGCGGCGCCGCCCGCGCCCGCCCGCAAACCGGCTCGCCTGTACCTGCCGGGCGAGGAGTGCGCGTACAAGGTGACGAGCGGGCAGATCGGACCCGACGGCTCGATCGTCACCGCGCCGCCCCAGACCACGACCGCTCCCGACACGCCCGACGCGCCGGATCCCGAGGTGCCCACCGGCACGGACGTCACCGACACGACGCCGACTACGGTGGCGCCCGTGGTCATCCAACTCCTGCCCGACAGCACCACGATCCCACCCGAGATCGTCGACCCGACGGCCCCGTTGCCGTCGGTCGATCCGAAGACGGCGGTGCTCACGTGCGCCAAGTTGCCGGCAGGCGTGATCGTGCGCCAGCCCCGTTCGACCACGACCGCCCCATGAACGGCCCTGCGCTGCTCGCGGTCCAGCTCCTCGACTCGCAGCTCGACGCGCTCGATGGGCGGCGCAGACGGCTGCCCGAGCGGGCCGCGCTCGACACCGCCCGAGCGGCGCACGCCGCGCACGTCGCCGAACGCACACGGCTCGCGGGCGTCGCCGCCGAGGCCGGCGCGGCGGTCGAACGCGCCGAGCACGAGGGTGCCGAGCTCGACACCAAGCAGCGACGGCTCGAGGCGCAGCTCAAGACCGTCATCGCCCCGCGTGAAGCCGAGGCGCTGATGAGCGAGATCGCGTCGCTGAAGGCCAAGCACGGCGAGCTCGACGACGTCGAGCTCGAGGCGATGGAGCAGCAGGGCGAGGCCGAGACCGGGCTGGCTGCACTGGCCGAGGCCGAACCGGCGCTGCTCGACGCCGTCGCGGCCGCCGAGGCATCGCTCGCCGAGGCCGAGGCCGGCATCGCCGCCGAGGTGGCCGACGTGTCGGCTCGCCGCGAGCAGGCCGCTGCCGCGCTCACGCCCGACGAGCTGTCGACGTACACCTCGATGCGGGCCCGCTTCGGCGGTGTGGCCATCGCCCAGCTCGAGCGCCGCACGTGCACCGGCTGCCACGTCGACCTGTCACCGATGGAGCACGACCAGGTGAAGTCGGCGCCGGCGGGCGAGCTGCCCGAGTGCCCCAACTGCTCGCGCCTCCTCGTCGTCTGACCGATCTCGTCCCGTGCTGCTCTGGTTCGTCGCGACCTCGGTGCTGACGGTGCACTTCGTGTTCACCGACCCGCGTTTCGACCACCGGTGGTTGATCGTCGGTGCGCTGCTGCCCGATGCGATCGACGTCTGGTTCGGCGGCGCCCGGGTGTTCCACAGCCTGGCCGGTGCCGTCGGTGCGCTGGTGCTGGTGATGCTGGTCACCGCCGGGCGCCGTCCGATCCGCAAGCGGTTGATCGCGATCCCGATCGGGATGCTGCTGCACCTCGTGTTCGACGCGGCCTTCGACGACACGAACGTCTTCTGGTGGCCGTTCACCTCGGGTTTCGGTGATGCCGAGCTGCCCGTGGTGGCGCGTGGGCTGTGGAACCTGCCGCTCGAACTGGTGGGGGCAGCGTTGCTCGTCTGGTCGTGGCGACGCTTCGGTCTGGCCGACCCCGAGCGGCGCCGGCTGTTCGTCCGGACCGGCCAGCTCACCCAGGTGCGCTGACGCGACGGCACCATGCGAAATCGCGCGAGAACCCCTCGTGTCGGCCGCACCCCGAACCGATGATCTGAGCGTGACCACGCGTTCTCCGGCTCGGGCGAGCCACGACCACGACCGCAGGCCCGTCGCCTCGGGCGAGGGCCTCGCCGTCGTGTTGCCGTTCCGCCCGCGACCCGAGCCGGCGCCCGCGGTCCGCTACACGTGGTACGACGCCCACCGCTTCGAGCGTGGTGCGCGCTACCGCGAGCACCCGACCGGTCGTACCGGCTACTTCATCGGCGTGTCGGAGGTGGGCCCGTTGACCGCGCTCGACCTGTCGGCGCTGGTGCTGCTGTTCCGCGATCCCGAGAGCGGCGCGATGTGGATCTGCACCGAGAGCGAGGCGCTGGCCGGCGTCACCTACGAACCGGTCGCCTGGGAGCTGCAGCCCTAGACGTCGGTGACGGGTTCCCCCGCGGTGGGGCCCCGCGGTGCGGACCGATCCCCCGCAGGTTCACCGTCGGATCGGGTGGACGGATCGCTCACCGCAGGGACGATCGTCGATCAGCGAGGGCATGAGCATCCCGCCCGCCTCCCGCCCTCGCCACCCGCAACCAACAGCCGGCAACGGCAACCAACAGCCGGCAACGGCAACCAACAGCACACACGGCCTTCGGCCCCGGATCGTCCTCACGGTCCGGGGCCGATGTCGTGCGGGGCGGCCATCGATCAGGGTCTGACGGGACCTTGGTCAGTTCTGCGCCGACCATCTGTGTGCCGACCGGGTCGACGCTCTAAGGTGCAAGTCCGCGGATCTCCGGTCATGTGGCTCTCCCAACGTGCCCACTCGCATCGTCGAGATCCGTCGCCCATCCCTTTCCGCCGGGGGATGGGCACTCGCTCCGGATTGCTTGCGGTCGCAACGAGCACGGTGGCGGTGACGGTGAGTCGGTCTGTAAGCGGGATCCTGTCGTGCCCTCGCGGGCACGGGTGACCATCCATCTGTGCGATCCACCCGAGGGGTGCCGGCACGGCGCGAACGCCGGACCGGACAGGCGAGCAGCCCGTCCCCTCTGCTTGATCTTGCTCCGAGTGGGGTTGACCGAGCCGAACGGATCGCTCCGCACGCTGGTGCGCTCTTACCGCACCGTTTCACCCTCACCTGTGGCCGTCGGCCGGGTCGCCCCGAGACGACGGCCCATCGGCGGTCTGCTCTCTGTTGCACTGTCCGTCACGTCGCCGCGACCTGGCTCGCGCCAGCACTCTGCTCTGTGGAGTCCCGACTTTCCTCGACCCGGTCGCCGGCGAACCGACCCCGAGCCGCGGTCACCCGACCGACTCACCGTCGGCCGGCAGTCTAGAGGGGGGCGCTGCTCAGCAGCTCTGCGTCATGTACTCGTAGACGAAGGTGTTCGCCGCCGGCGTGTCGACCGGGACGGTGGTGCGCTGGCCGACCTCGTCCTGCGCGCCGATCACCAGGCTCTGCCCGCCGAGCAGACCGAACGGCGCCGGCATCGCGTACGCGACCGGGATCTGCGGCGGCTCGTCGGGGGCGGTGACCTCGCGGTAGCCCTCGGGCGATCCGGTGATCGCGATCGCGAGGATCGCCGCGTGGCGGGCCTCTTCGCCACCGATGGTCATCGCGGCCTGGCGCAGCGCCGGGTCGGACAGCATCGGGATGAACGACTGGTAGGTCTCGGCCGCGTAGGTCTCGAGCACGAACGCCGTGTTCATCACGTCGCGCGGGACGTTGTCGCTCGGGGCCTTGGTGTCGCTGCCGTTGATGGCGGCGGCGATGGCGGGCACCGTGATGTCCTCGAGACGCGGGTTGCCGCAGGTCCAGGGCTCGCCACCGAGGTCGGTGATGAGCTGGTTGACGGCGTCGGCGTGCGCGGTGTGGTCGGCGACGATGCGGTCGATCGTCTCGGCCGCCGCGGCCGGGGCCGACGACTTGAAGGCCTGGTACACGCCGATCGCGGTGTACTCGATCGAGGCGGCGGTGCGGAGCAGCACGATGTCGCTGACGCTGGCGTCGGGCAGGGCCGTGGTGGTGGGCGCGACGCCCACGCGGCCGACGCCCGAGCTGGTGCCGCCGCACGCAGCGACCACCGCGGCCGTGGCCACCGAGAGCCCGCCGAGGCGGAACACCTGCCGGCGGTCGAACTGGGCGGGGGAGGACTGCTGGTTCACCGGGATCACCCTTCAGCCGGCGCGAGCGCCGTGGTCTCGTTGGCCATGTACTGGTCGACGCTGGTGACGCCGACGAGATCGGCGAACACGACGGCGTGGTGCGACTCGGCGACGACGACCGAGGCGATCAGCTTGGCCGCGTCGATGCCGACGAGCTGGCCGAGCAGCGTGGTGTGGGTGGTGACGAGCGTGTTCTCGAGCTCGAGCGCGGCGGCGAGGAAGCCGGCCGACGGGCCGGTGAAGGCCTCGAGCGAGGCGTCGTACAGATCGGCGTTGGGCGTGCCCGGGGCCGTCTTGCCGATGAGGGCCGACAGCGCCTGGCCGTAGGCCATGTGGGCGTCGCGCACGGCGGTGACCACACCGGTGGTGATCTCGCCGAGGCCGGCGCCGAGCGCTGCGGTGTAGAGCTCCTGCGCGGCGAGCTCGGCGGTCTGCGCGAAGCGCAGCAGCTCGAGGTCGGCGTCGGTGGGACGCTTCGGTGGGGCCGTCGTGGTGGGCGCAGGCGCAGCGGCTGCGCTCGAGGCCAGGCTCGGGAGCAGCGAGCCGGCGAGACCGATCAGGCCGGCGCCGACCAGGCGTCGCCGAAGCCCGTGAGACGATGCCACGTCGGCCATGGCGGCGGCCGGTGCGGTATCGGGCGTGTCGATGTCCACGAGGGAGTTCGTCCTTTCAGTCGCTCCCGAGAGCATTGTCGGCGCCGGGTGAGCGGAGCAATTCTAGGGAGTCCGAGTCGAGAGCCTAGAAGTCCAGCGACGACAGGTCGGGTATCCACCCGCGGGCACGTGTCACGGCCTCGCGCCAGCGGTCGCGGCTCGGGCCGGTGGACCCCGTGGCGGGCTCGACCCGGCCGGCCGGGCGCCAGGCCGCCGCCACGTCGTCGAACGATGCCCACTCGCCGGTGGCGAGCCCGGCGAGGAACCCGGCGCCCATCGTGGTGGCGTCGGACACCGGGGCGACCTCGACGGGCCGGCCGGTCGCGTCGGCCAGGGCCTGCACGAACGTGGGGTTGCGGCTCATGCCGCCGTCGACACGCAGCACCTCGATGGTGCGGCCCGTGTCGGCCTCGGCCGCCTCGACCAGGTCGGCGCCGCGGTGGGCGATGCCCTCGAGCACGGCACGCACCACGTGCGGGCGGCCGCTGCCGCGGGTGAGCCCGAAGAGCGAGCCGCGGGCGCCGTAGTCCCAGTGCGGGGTGCCGAGCCCCAGCAGCGCCGGCACGTACACCACGCCGTCGGTCGAGTCGCACTGCTGGGCGACGTCGTGGCTGGCCTCGGGCGTGTCGATGATCTGCAGGTCGTCGCGCAGCCACTCGATGTTGGTGCCGGCCGACAGCATGATGCCCTCGACGCCCCACACGATCGACTCGCCCCGCCCCCACGCGACGATCGGGAACGTGCCGTGCGCGTTGCGGTTGGCCGAGCGCGAGCCGGTCGCCGTGTCGGGCCCGACGCACATGTCGAGCATGCCGCCGGTGCCGAAGGTGATCTTCACGTCACCCGGTCGCACGCAGCTCTGGCCCACCAGGCTGCCCTGCTGATCGCCGACCAGCGAGGCGAGCACCGGCGCGCCGGGCAGCGCGGTCGCAGGCCCGATCGGGCCGCTCGTGTCGACCAGCCGGGGGAGCATCCGGCGCGGGATCCGCAGCGCGTCGAGCACGGCGTCGTTCCAGTCGGTGGCATCGCCGCGCAGCATGCCGGTCACCGCGGCGTTGCTGCGGTCGGTGACGTGCTCGCGCCCGCCGGTGAGCACCCACGCCATCCACGTGTCGACCGTGCCGAAGCAGAGGTCGCGGCTGCGGTCGGGGTCGTGCTGGTCGAGCAGCGCAGCCACCTTGGTGGCGCTCTGGTTGGGGGCGAGCGCGAAGCCGTGCTCGGCCTTCGCGGTGATGCAGGCCACCACGGTGCGCAGGTCCTGCCACCCGAGGCCCGGGCCGACCGGCACGCCGGTGGCGCGGTCCCACACGATCGTCGAGGCGCGCTGGGTGGTGACCCCGACGGCGCTGACAGGACCGCCGTGGCGGACGAGCGCCTCGTGGGCGAGTTCGAGCGCGACCGTCGACAGTTCGACCGCGTCGAACTCGACCAGACCCGGGAACGGGGTGGTGGGCGGCACCCGCCGGTAGCACACGTCGTCCAACGTGGCGTCCGGGTGCATCACCGCGGCGCGCACCCCGGTGGTGCCGATGTCGATGACGAGCACGCTCATCGCCCGTCGTCCCCCTTCTCCCACTGCGACCGTGGCCGCACCCCGTTGCGTTGCAGGAACATGCCGAGTGCGCCGCCGACGGCACCCGCGAACAGGGCGGCCATCAGGTTGAACAGCACGGCGAAGAAGTTGACGTCGTCGCCGCGGAGCAGCTTGACCGTCACGAACACCGCCTGGGCGGCCACGTAGGTGCTCGACGCGGTGATCATCGCATGGGCGAGCGGCAGCCCCGCCGTCTGCACCCATGCGGCCACGCCCGCGCCGATCACGAAGCCGGCCACGGCGCCCAGGCTGAACAGGAACGCGAGCCCGCCGTCGTCGCGCCCGGCTGCCCACTGGGCGAGCACCGAGCACGGGATCGCGAACACGAGGCAGACGAGGGCGCCGGAGCGGATCGCCGCGGTGTCCCAGGTACGGGTTGCGCTCACGGCCAGGCCACCTCGCCGAACGGGGAGGGCAGACCGAGCTTCCCCGGGTTGAGGATGCCCGTCGGGTCGAGCGCCTGCTTGGTCGCGGCGAGCACCGCGAACGCAGGTCCGAGCGCCTCGCGGACGAAACGGCTGCGGTTGAGTCCGACCCCGTGGTGGTGCGACAGGTTGCCGCCGTGCGCCAGGACGGCGCGTTGGCCGGCGTCCCACATCGCGACGTAGGTCGACTCGACCTGGTCGGGCGGCGGGGTCGCGGCGAACGTGAAGTACAGGCAGGCGCCGTCGGGGTAGCTGTGCGACAGGTGGCAGGTCGACGCACGGGCGTGTGGCACGGCGAGCATCGCGGCGCGTACACCGTCGAACACCTCGACCAGCCGTGCCCAGGGGGCGGCGATCTCGAGCGTGTCGACCACGAACCCCTTGCGGGTGAGTGCCTGCAGGGCGCTGGTGTCGTTGCGGTGGTGCGTCCACCGCTCGACCCGCTCGGTGCCGAGCGACTCGGCACCGGCGCACTCCTGGGCGACCACCCGCATCGTGGCGGCCACGATCTCGGGGTCGCCCTCGTCGAGCACGAGCAGCACGCACTGGGTGCCGTCGCCGCCCTGGCCGCGGGCGCTCTCCGGGCCGTCGTACAAGCGCAGCACGGCGGGCGTGGCGCCGCGCTGCAGGATCCGCCGGCACGCGTCGATGCCGTCGGCGAACGACCCGAACGCGTACGAGGCCATTGCGGGCTCGCCCGGCACGGCGTGGGTGCGCAGCCACACGCGGGTGACGACACCCAGCGTGCCCTCGCTGCCGACGAACAGCTGCGTGAGGTCGGGTCCGACCGCCGCGGCGGGTGCGCCACCCGTGCGCACCACCGTGCCGTCGGCGAGCACCACCTCGAGGCCCACCACCATGTCCTCGATCTTCCCGTACCGGGTGCTGTACTGCCCGGCGCCCCGGCAGGCCACCCAGCCGCCGACGGTCGCGAGGTCGAAGCTCTGCGGGAAGTGCCCGACCGACTGGCCGTGCGTGGCGAGTTCGCGCTCGAGGTCGGGGCCGAACGTGCCGGCCATCACCTCGACGACGCCGCTGGTGGTGTCGACCTCGACCACACCCTGCAACGACGACAGGTCGAGCAGCACGCCGCCGAACACGGGCACCGACGCGCCGCACACGCCGCTGCGCCCCGCTGCGGGCGTGAGCGGCAGGTGGTGCTCGTGGCACACCCGTACCACGGCGGCCACCTCGTCGGTGGTGGTGGGCGAGCACACGACGGCCGCCACCTGCGGCGCCTCGCCCTGCAGCGACCAGTGCATCGCGAGGGGCCACCAGTCGCGGCTGGCCTCGGCCCGGTCGCCGAGCTCGGTGCTGGTGGCACACGCGGCACGCAGCCGGGCGAGCACCGGGTCGCCGATCGACGACACGTGCGTCGGGGCGGGATCGAGGTGCGCGCCGGTGCCCGTCAACTCGATCGGTGGGGTGGGCCGCATGGGCTGCGGCGGGGTGGTGCTCATGGTTCCTCGATCGGGTCGATCGTCGCCGGTCAGGTCGACGGGTCGGTGGGGGAGGGCTGGACGCTCGCCAGGTACTCGGCCTCGCTCACGTCGCCGGCGGCGGCCTCGTCGGCGCAGTCGGCCCGGAACACCTGCACCTGCCGAGCCACCTCGGCGTCGTCCCAGCCGAGGTGCGGTGCGATCAGACGGGCCACCTCGTCGGCGGCGGCGACGGTGGCGCGGCGGTCGAGCAGCCGGGCGCGGGTACGGCGCGACAGCACGTCGTCGAGCGTGCGTGCCATCTCGTGCGTCACGGCCCACACCGCCTCGACGCGACGGTAGGGCAGGCCGGGCACGAGCGGTTCGAGCAACGACGGGTCGCCGTCGGCCAGCCGCCGCACGGCCGATGCCAGCGCACCGTGACGCGCCACGAGGTCGCGCTGCACCTGATCGCTGCCGCGGTCGGGGCGTACGGCGCCGAGCAGCTTCAACCGGCCGGTCCGGCACCGGGCGCGGCGGCCGAGCAGGTCGAGCACTTCGTCGACGGTGTCCTCGGCCATCTCGCGCGAGGTCGTGAGCTTGCCGCCGGTGACGGTCACCACGCCTCGGGCGCTCCGCGTGATCTGGTGCCGGCGCGACAGATCGGCCGTGCGACCCGACTCGGCGCTCTTGACGAGCGGCCGCAGTCCGGCCCACACGCCCGTGACGTCGTCGACGGTGATGCCACCGCTGACCGCCGGATCGACGCTCGCGTTGAGCGCCCGCAACACGTAGGCGATGTCGTCGACGGTGCACTGCGGTGCGTCGAGTGGCCCTTGGTAGTCGGTGTCGGTGGTGCCGACGTAGGTGTGCCGGAACGTGCCGTCGCCGTTGGGTCCCCACGGCACCACGAACAGGCTGCGCTTGTCCTTCGGCACCGGGATCACCACCGCGATGTCGTTGCGCACCTTCGACCACGGCACGGTGAGGTGCACGCCCTTGGCCGGCCGGATGCCGTCGGGGTCGACGCCCTCGTCGAGGGTGCGCACCTCGTCGCTCCACACGCCTGCGGCGTTCACCACCACGCGGGCTCGGACGGTGAGCTGGCGGCCGTCGGCCTCGGCCACCACACCGGTGACCCGGCCCGAATCGTCGTGGGTCAGGTCGACCACCCGGCAGCCGTTCGCGACCGCCGCGCCGTGGGCGGCGGCCGTACGCGCCACGGTGAGCACGAGGCGGGCGTCGTCGACCGCGGCGTCGTAGTACAGGTAGGCGGCGAGCACCCGATCGGCCGGCATCGTCGGCATGTGCGCCAGCGCGGCCTCGGCCCGAAGTCGCCGGTGCAGCTTGCCGATCCGCCAGCCGCCGGTGAGGTCGTACATCCACATCGCCGACCCGAGCGCCCGGGCGATCTTGCGGCTCACCACGCTCTTCGTGTCCTGGCCTGCGCCGGGCTTGCCGAGGATCGGGATCATGAACGGCATCACCCCGACGAGATGCGGCGCGTTGGTGCGCAGCCGTTGGCGTTCGCGCAGCGCCTCGTACACCAGTCGAACCTCGCCCTGCTGCAGGTAGCGCAGGCCACCGTGCACCAGCTTCGAGCTCTTCGACGAGGTGCCCGACGCGAAGTCGTCACGCTCGACGAGTGCGGTCTGCAGGCCGCGGCTCGCCGCGTCGAGCGCCACGTACACCCCGGTGATGCCGCCGCCGACGACCAGCACGTCGAAGTGCTCGGTCTGCAGTCGCTGCAGCATCGCGGCCCGGTCGAACGGGGCGTCGAGGTCGTCGGACATCGCTGGCATCGTATGCACGGCGACGCGCGGGCGTCGCCACGACGGTCGGGCGATCTCGTTCGCAAGAATTGCGAACGAGCAACGAGTGCGAATAGCTTCCGGCCTCGTGCGAGCCCCCCACGAGCTGTCCACGGCGTTCCGGGCGATCGGGCTCAAGGTCACGCCGCAGCGACAGGTGCTGTTCCGACTGCTGCACGACGACGACACGCACCCGTCGGCCGAGTCGCTGCACCTCGCCGCCAGCGCAGTGATGCCCGGCATCTCGCTGCGCACCGTCTACCAGACGCTCAACGACCTCGTCGCGATGGGCGAGCTGCAGCAGCTCCAGCTGTCGACCGGCTCGGCACGTTTCGATCCCAACGTCGACGACCACCATCACGTCGTCTGCGACCGCTGCGGCACCGTGCGCGACGTCTACGTCGCCGGTCTCGACGCGATCTCGCCCGACGCCTCGGGCCTCGACGGCTTCCGCGTCAGCAGCGCCGACCTCGTCTTCCGGGGCACGTGCGCCACCTGTCTCACCGATCCCATCTCCACCACCACCATCACGCAAAGGAATGCGCCATGAGCCTCCACGGCACCAAGACCCACGAGAACCTGAAGGAATGCTTCGCCGGCGAGAGCCAGGCCAACCGCCGCTACCTGTGGTTCGCCCAGAAGGCCGACGTCGAGGGCTACCCCGATGCCGCGGCCCTGTTCCGCTCGGTCGCCGAGGGCGAGACCGGCCACGCGCACGGTCACCTCGAGTTCCTCGCCCAGGTCGGCGACCCGGCCACCGGCGAGCCGATCGGTGAGACCGAGGCCAACTTCAAGGCCGCGATCGCCGGCGAGACCTACGAGTACACCCAGATGTACCCGGGCTTCGCGAAGACCGCCCGCGAGGAGGGCCTCGACGAGATCGCCGACTGGTTCGAGACGCTCGCCCGCGCCGAGAAGAGCCACGCCGGCCGCTTCCAGCAGGGCCTCGAGGCCCTCTGATCCCACCAGGATCGATCGCGCGGGTTCGGGACCGACGTCCCACGACCGAGCTCCCGGCCCGCGCGACACTGGGCTCGCCATGACCACCACCTACGACCCGAAGCACCCGAAGTACCTCGACGAGGCCGACGTCCGCGAGGAACTCACCCGGGTGTACGACCTGTGCCACGGATGCCGACTGTGCTTCAAGTTCTGCACGTCGTTCCCCACGTTGTTCGAGTTCGTCGACCGCCACGACGACCAGGACGCCGGACGGCTCACGCCCGCACAGCAGGACCAGGTGGTCGACGAGTGCTTCCAGTGCAAGCTCTGCTACATCAACTGCCCCTACATCCCCGAGCTGCACGAGTGGGCGCTCGACTTCCCGCGGCTCATGCTGCGCGCGCAGGCGATGCGCCACGAGGCCGGCCACCTCGGCGCCCGTGAGAAGCTCACCACCGCGGTGATGGGGCGCACCGACCTGATGGGCAAGGTGGCCACGGCCGCCGCGCCGGTCGCCAACAAGGTGGTCGCCGCGCCATCCGGCTCGATCGTCCGCAAGGCCGTCGAGAAGGTCACGGGCGTGTCGAGCGTCCGGCTGCTGCCGCCCTACGCGAAGCAGCGGTTCTCCACCTGGTTCGCCCGCCGGCCGAAGGTGCGGATCAACAAGCGCCAGGGTCGCGTGGCGGTGTTCCCCACGTGCCTCGTCGAGTACCAGAAGCCCGAGATCGGCCACGACCTCGTCAAGGTGTACGAGCGCAACGGCATCGAGTGCGGCCTCGCCGAGGGCGCCGGCTGCTGCGGTGCCCCGTTCCTGCACAGCGGCGACGTCAAGCAGTTCACCAAGATGGCCGAGAAGAACGTCGCCGCGCTGGCCGACACCGTGCGCAAGGGCATGGACATCGTCGTGCCGCAGCCCACGTGCGGCTACGTGCTGAAGAAGGACTACGTCGACTACGTCGGCAACGACGACTCGCGCCTCGTCGCCGAGCACACCTACGACGCCGCCGAGTACCTGATGAAGGTGCACAAGGGCGAGGGCACCACGCTCGACATCGACTTCTCCGGCGACGTGCCCGACACGATCAGCTACCACGTGCCGTGCCACCTGAAGGCACAGAACATCGGTCTGAAGAGCCGCGATCTCATGAAGCTGACGGGCGCCAAGATCAAGCTCGTCCAGCAGTGCAGCGGCATCGACGGCATGTGGGGCCTGCGGGCCGCCAACACCGACATCTCGGTGCCGATCGCGAAGAAGCTCGGTGACGAGATCCGTCGCTCGGGCGGCGACGTCGTCGCAGGCGACTGCAACCTGGCCAACACCGCGATCGCCGAGCAGACCGGCGAGGACCCGATGCACCCGCTGCAGGTGGTCGCCCGCGCGTACGGCATCGCCCCAGAACCTCCTCGCTGACCCGCCCACTCACCCCCGCCGCACGACCGCCTCCAGGAGCACCGCATGGGCACCCCCACCCGCTCGCGCAAGCTCGTCCTCGACGACATCGCCGACCTGCGCGCCTACGAACGCGAACGCGAGGCCCTGCGTGCCCGCATCATCGACCTCAAGTCGCGCCGCCGGCTCTCGCTCGGCCACATCGTGACGATCACGTTCGAGAACCGCGAGACGATGCGCCACCAGATCCAGGAGATGGCCCGCGCCGAGAAGATCGTCACCGACGAGGGCATCCAGGACGAGCTCGACATCTACAACCCGATGGTCCCCGAGCCCGGCCAGCTGTGCGCCACGATCTTCATCGAGCTGACGAGCGACGAACAGATGCGGGTGTGGCTGCCGCAGCTGGTCGGCATCGAGCGCAGCTTCGTGTTCCGCCTGACCGACGGCTCGACCGTGCGGTCGATCACCGAGGAGCAGCACGAGAGCCAGCTCACGCGCCCCGACGTCACCGCTGCGGTGCACTACGTGCGGTTCGAGTTCACGCCCGAGCAGGTGGCCGCGTTCGTCGACGGCACCCGCCTCGCGATCGACCACCCGGCCTACGTCGAGGAGATCGAGCTGCTGCCCGCCACGGTCGAGGAACTGCGCCGCGACCTGCTGCCCGACCCGGCCTGACCCGGGCCGGATGCTCAGGGTTCCGGCAACCGACCCCACCCTGCGCGCGCGAAGTCGTCACGGAAAACGCGCAAATCACCCCTTCACAAGCCCCGTCGGGCGGACCTAGATTCGCACGCCGTGGGGCCGATGGGACCCCGCAGAACACTTCACGGGGGACGACGTGTCTGCCAACAAGATCGTGTGGCGTGAGCTGGGAGCGTGCCGGGGGCTGGAGCCGAGCATCTTCTTCCCGGACGACGACGACGATGCCGCCGACGCGAAAGAGGTGTGCGCGAGCTGCAACGTGCGCATCGCCTGCCTCGAGCACGCGCTGACGATCCGCGAGAAGCAGGGCGTGTGGGGTGGCGCCACCGAGCGCGAGCGCCGCCGCATCATCCGCCAGCGCCGTCGCACCGCCTGACACGGCCGGACACCGCCTGATTCGCGGCGGGGGAGCGCGGCACGCGTCCTCTACGCTCCACGCCCGTGAGTGAACTCGAGGAACACGGCGGCTGGCCCGCGCTCCTGACCGCCCTGCTCGACCGGCAGGACCTCTCGGCCGCACAGGCCCGGGCGGCGATGGCCACGATCCTGAACGGCGACGCCACCCCGGCACAGCTGATCGGCTTCGTCGTCGCGCTGCGCGCCAAGGGCGAGACCCCGGAGGAGATCAGCGGTCTGCTCGACGCCGTGCTGGCCGCGGCGACGATCGTCCCGCTGTCGGACGACCTGCGGGCCCGCGCCGTCGACATCGTCGGCACGGGCGGCGACCGCAGCCACTCGATCAACGTCAGCACCACCGCCGCGATCGTGGTGGCCGGTGCCGGCGTCCCCGTCTGCAAGCACGGCGCACGCGCCGCGTCGTCGAAGTGCGGCGCCGCCGACGTGCTCGAGGCGCTCGGCGTGGCGCTCGAACTGCCGCCCGAGGGCGTGGTTCGCTGTGTCGAGGAGGCCGGCATCGGCTTCTGCCTCGCCCCCGTGTACCACCCGGCGTTCCGCTTCGCCGGTCCGAGCCGTCGCGAGATCGGCATCCCGACCGTGTTCAACCTGCTCGGCCCGATGGCCAACCCGGGTCGGGTCCGCCGCCAGTTGATCGGCGTGGCCAACCCGCAGGTGGCCGACCGGATGCTCGCCTCGCTGCGCATCCACGGGTCGCTCAAGGCCTGGGTCGTGCACGGCAACGGCATCGACGAGCTCACCACCACCGGCGAGTCCACCGTGCTCGCGCTCGAGGACGACCACGTGCGCAGCTTCACCGTCGACCCGTTGCAGCTCGGCCTCGCCCCGGCGATCCTCGACGAGCTCACCGGCGGCGAACCGCACGAGAACGCCCAGGTGGTGCGCAACGTGCTGGCCGGCCAGCACGGCGCGCACCGCAACATCGTGATCCTCAACGCCGGCGCCGCCCTCGTGGTGGCCGACCGCGCCGCCGACCTGGCCGAGGGCATCGCCCTCGCCGAAGAGGCGATCGACTCGGGCGCGGCCGCCGCGGCGCTCGACCGACTGGTGTCGGTGTCGCAGGCCGCCAAGGCGTCGACCGGGTCGTGAACCGAGCGTGAACCGATCGTGATCGTGCACGTGCCGGCGTCGTCGGCCAACCTCGGACCCGGCTTCGACACCCTCGGACTGGCGCTCGGTCTGCGCGCCGAGCTGGGTCTCGTCGACCCGATGTCACCCGATGGTGCCGTGCCCGAAGGCGCTCGGCGCTGCGACGCCCACCATCCCGCCCAGGTGGCCTTCGACCGTCTCGGCGGCACCGGCCAGGTGTGGGAGCGCTGCTCGATCCCCGTCGGACGCGGCATGGGGTTCAGCGGTGCCGTCCGCGTGGGCGGCGGGGTGCTCGCGGTCGCGCAGCGCCGGTCGCTCACCACCCTCGACGACGACGCCCGCGCCGAGGTGCTCGACGTGGTGGCCGCGCTGGAGGGCCACGCCGACAACGTGGCGGCCTCGCTGTACGGCGGCGTGGTGGCCACCGGCGGTGGCCGGGTGGTGCGCGTGCCGTTGGCGGTCGACCCGGCGATCGTGGTGTGGATCCCGTCGTTCGTCACCAAGACCGACGAGTCGCGCCGCGTCCTCGGCGCGCCCGTGCCGTTCGACGACGTGGTGTTCAACCTCGGCCGGGTCGCGATGCTGGTCGGTGCGCTGGCCGCCGGCGACGTCGACGCCCTGCGGATGGCCACCGAGGACCGGGTGCACCAGCCCGCGCGCCTGGGCCTCGCCGAACCCTGCCGTCGTGCGATCGAGGCCGCGCTGGCTGCTGACGCCTGGTGCGCGTGGCTGTCGGGCAGCGGCCCGACGGTGGCCACCATGTGCGCGCTCGCCGACGCCGACGAACTGGCGGCCGCCCTGCCGGCCGATGGTCACACCAAGGTGCTCCGGATCGACCACGAGGGTGCCACGATCGAGGCCCCGTACACTTGAGCCATGTCCGGCGAGCCAGGCGCCACACCTCACGAGGTGTCGCCCGACGAGTCGAGCGAGCCCGGTGACCCGGTCGCCGATGTGCCCGACAAGGTGATCGCTGCCGCCCTCGAGTTCGCGGTCGGCATCGCCGCCGCAGGAGCCAAGCTCAAGGCGCCGCTCGCGTCGCCGCCGTCGATGCGGCCGTTCCTCAAGTTCCAGAAGCTGCCGGCCAACGCCTTGCCGAAGGTCCGTGCCGCCGTCGAAGCCGATCCCGGGTTCCGCCGCCGGTTGTCCGTCGCCGCGCAGGCGGCTCCCGAGCTGCTCGACCCGCCGTCGCTGCTGTGGCTCACCCGCTCCGACGGGTGGGTGGCCCAGCTGCGAGCGACGGTCGGCTCGCTCGACAGCGGCGACCTGGCGGCCGAACTGCGTCGTGCCGAGCGCCGTCGCGAGGCCGCCGAGCAGGCGGCCCATCGGGTGGTCGCCGAGGTGACCGCGCTGCGGCTCGAGCTCGAACGGCGCGCCGACGTGTCGACCACATCGGCCGGCGAGCTCGATCGGCTGCGAGCCGACCTGGCGACCGCCCGAACCGAGGTCGAGCGCCACCAGGCCGCGCTGGCCAAGGCACGCGAGCAGACACGCGCCGCCAACGAGCGCAGCGAGCAACTGGTCGTCGAGCGCGACGCAGCGCTCGCTCGGGCGGCGGATGCCGAGCGGGTGCGCGACGACGTGCTGGCCAGCCGTGCCGCAGGTGCCGGTGCGGAGGTCGAGCGGGCCACCGACGCCGCCGTGCTGGCCGGTGCGGCTGCGGTGGCCGACGAGCTCGAGGCCCGAGCGCACGAGGTGACGCGCCTCGCGGCCGAGCTCGACCGCTTGGCCCGGCGATTGCACCATCTCGAACCCGCCCGGGCGCTCGCCTCGGTGCCCGAGCGGCCGAGGACGCGTGCCCGAACCCGGGGACGGGGGAGTGGGCAGGGGAGCGGCCGCACCCCGATCGCGGTGCCGGGTGGTCTGTACGGCGACTCGCTGGCCGCGGCCGAGCACGTGGTGCGCCATCCCCACGCGGTGGTGATGGTCGACGGCTACAACGTCGCCAAGCTGAGGTTCCCGACGCTCGACCTGGCCGGTCAACGCGAGCGGACGATCGACCTGTGCGAGGACGTGGCCCGGCGCTGGGGCACCAACCTGGTGCTGGTCTTCGACGGCACCAACGGCGTCGGCATCGCCGGCACGGCCCGTCGGCTCGTGCGCGTGACGTACTCGCCCGAGGGCGTGATCGCCGACGACACGATCCGTGCCGAGGTGGCGGCCTTGCCCGATGACGTGCCGGTGGTGGTGGTCACGAACGACCAGGCCGTGATCACCGACGTGCGGGCGATGGGCGCCAACCCGGTGTCGAGCGACCGCTTCCTCGAGCTCGCCACTCGCTGACAACGGGTTGGTGATGGCATCGTGCCGTCGGGCTGCGCTGCCGCGTCACACCCCGGGCGCACGATGGGGGCATGCCGAAGGAGCTGCCGATCATCATCACCTGCGAGTCGTGCGTCATGCGCCACTCCGATCACTGCGACGACTGCATGGTCACGTTCCTCTGCGACAGCGCCGAGGAGCCACCCGAAGCGGTCGTGCTCGATCTCGACGAGGCACGTGCGGTGCGCCTGCTCGCAGCCGCCGGGCTGGTGCCTAGCCTCAAGCACCGTGAGGCCATCTGAGCCGCCGTTGCCCGACTCGCTCGACGACGCCTACCTCGGCGAGTTGCGGGCGATCGCCGAGGCCCACGGCATCACCCGCACCGGGGTCGCCTCCGCCGAGGTGATGCACCGGGCCCGGGCCGAGCTCGTGCGCCGTCGGGACGCCGGGCTGCACGACGGGATGCAGTTCACGTACAAGAACCCGCATCGCTCCACCGATCCGGGGCAGGCGGTGCGTGGCGCCCGCAGCGTGTTCGTCGGCGCCCGCCCGTACCTGCTCGACGAGCCGGACCGGGTCGCTGCGAAGGACGACGCCGCTGCCCTGCCGGCACGTGTGGCCCGCTACGCCTGGACCGATCACTACGGCCCGTTGCGTGAGGGTCTGTGGGCGGTCGCCCGCAAGCTCCGGGCCGACGGCTGGAAGGCGGTGGCCTACGCGGACGACAACTCGATGGTCGACCGCGAGATCGCACATCGGGCGGGGCTCGGGTGGTTCGGCAAGAACGCCAACCTGCTGCTCGAGGGCGCCGGCAGCTTCTTCGTGCTCGGCAGCGTCGTCACCACGGCGCCGCTCCCGATCGCCGACCAGCCGGTGACCGACGGCTGCGGCACGTGCCGGCGCTGCCTCGACGGCTGTCCCACCGCTGCGATCGTCGCGCCCGGCGTGGTCGACGCCGGCCGGTGTCTCGCCTGGCTGCTGCAGAAACCGGGATGGTTCCCGCGCGAGCACCGGGTGGCGCTCGGTGACCGCATCTACGGCTGCGACGAGTGCCAAGAGGTCTGCCCGCCGACGGTGCACCTCGGCGCCCGCCGCGCCACGGGCGAGGCGCCGTCCGCCGTGCCGGTCGAGCCGTGGATCGACGCACTCGCACTGCTCGAGGCCGACGACGACGAGGTGCTCGCACGGTGGGGTCGCTGGTACCTCTCCGATCGCGACCCGCGCTGGCACCGACGCAACGCGCTCGTGATCGTCGGCAACGCGGGTGACGCACGACCATCGGCCGGTGCGCGCATCGCGACGGCGCTGACCAGGTACCTTGCCGGCGATGATCCGCTGCTCCGAGGTCACGCCGTGTGGGCTGCACGCCGCCTCGGCCTCGACCACCTGCTGCCGGCGGACGACCCCGACCCGCTCGTGCAGGCCGAGCTGACCGCCCCGCCGACCTCCGCATGAAGCACCTCCTCGTCACCAACGACTTCCCCCCGAAGATCGGCGGCATCCAGTCGCTGCTCTGGGAGTGGTGGCGTCGGCTGCCGCCCGACTCGTTCGCGGTCCTCACCTCGCCGTATGCGGGCACCGCCGAGTTCGACGCCGCGCAGCCGTTCCGCATCGAACGCACCCGCGAGCCCGTCCTGCTGCCGCATCCGTGGATGATCCGGCGCATCGACTCGATGGCGAGCGAGGTCGGCGCCGACCTCGTGGTGCTCGACCCCGCAGTGCCACTCGGCATCGTCGGTCCGTCGCTGCGCCTGCCGTACGACGTCGTGCTGCACGGTGCCGAGGTCACGGTGCCCGGCCGGCTGCCGCTCAGCAAGCAGACCCTCGGCCACGTGCTGCGCCACGCGCGGCACATCGTCGCCGCGGGCGGCTACCCGGCTGCCGAGGCCGAGCACGCGGCCGGCCGCAAGCTGCCGATCACGGTGGTGCCGCCCGGCGTCGACGTCGACCGATTCCACCCGCTCACCGATGCCGAACGGATCCAGGCGCGCGAGGCGTTCGGACTGCCCGTCGACGCCGAGCTGATCGTCGCGATCAGCCGCCTCGTCCCCCGCAAGGGTTTCGACACCGCCATCCGCGCTGCAGCGAAGCTCAAGGCGAGCCGGCCCGATCTGCTGCTCGCGATCTCGGGAGGCGGTCGCGACGAGCAGCGGCTGCGATCACTGGCAGCCGAGCTGAAGGCGCCGGTGCGGTTCCTCGGCCGGGTGAGCAACGACGACCTGCCCCGCCTGTACGGCTGCGCCGACGTGTACTCGATGCTGTGCCGCAACCGGTGGGGCGGACTCGAACAGGAGGGCTTCGGCATCGTCTTCGTCGAGGCGGCCGCCTGTGGCGTGCCGCAGGTGGCTGGCGACAGCGGGGGAGCGGCCGAGGCGGTCGCCGACGGCGAGACCGGCATCGTGGTGCGCCATCCCGACCGTGTCGACGAGGTCGTCGCCGCCTACGTCGAACTGCTCGACGACCCCGATCGCCGTCGGCGCATGGGCCTGGCCGCCCGTGCGCGCGCCGTCAGCGAGTTCAGCTACGACGTGCTGGCCGAGCGGTTGGGCCGCTCGCTGGGGGCGCTGCCATCATGAGCGACGTGGATCCCACCGACACGCCGGCCGGCGACGCCCCCGCGCCGGCGGGCGCCGGCCTCGTCCGCGCCGATCTCGTCGGCACGGCGATCTTCGTCGTCGCCCTGGCCATCGGCGTCCCGCTGCGCGACGAACGACCCGCGCAGATCCTCGTCGGCGCCGTGTCGATGCTGCTGTTCGCGATCGGCGCGGTCGGGTGCCTGTGGGCGTACGTGTCGGCACTCGAGCGCTCGCGTGTGCACGAGATCGGCGTCGCCAACCTGTATCTGCTCACGGGCCGCACTGCGCCGCCCCGGACGAAGCGGCTCATGTCGGGCCTGCTCGCCGCGCAGGTGGTGGTGGCCCTCGCCGGTGCGATCATCGGCGCCGTCGGGCTCGAGGGCTCGCAGGTGAACGCGATGGCCTTCGGTATCCTCGTGCCGATGTTCGGCCTGGCGTGCAACGCGCTCTGGGCCGTCCGACACGGGTCGTTCGGGCCTCGGCTCGATCCCTCGGTCACCCCGAGCAACCGCAAGATCGGCTAGAACGAGACACCTATGGCAGAGCAGGCCTCGCAGACCACCACGATCGCCGCCTCACCCGAGCGCGTGTGGGCCATCGCGGCCGACTTCGAGTCGTACCCGGAGTGGGCCAAGGACGTGAAGGACGTCGTCGTGCGTGCACGTGACGGCGAGGGCCGCCCCACCGAGGTCGAGTTCCGTGCGTCGGCCCTGGGGCGCAGCACCCACTACACGCTGGGCTACGACTATTCGCAGGCGCCCGACCGGCTCGCGTGGAGCCTCGTCCGAGGCGACATCATGAGCACGATCGACGGTGCCTACGTGTTCAGCCGCCTCGACGACGGCGGCACCGAGGTGCGCTACGACCTCGTCATCGAGCTCGTCGTGCCGCTGCCCGGCTTCGTCAAGCGTCGGGCCGAGGTGCGCATCCTCAACACCGTGCGCGAGCTCAAGGCTCGCGCCGAGGCGTGAGCCCGGCAGCGGTCGGCATCGACGTCGGAGGTACCAAGTGCCTCGGGGTCGCGCTCGACGGTGACGGTCGGGTGATCGGCGAGCACCGTGTCCCCACCCCCGATCATCCCGACGCGCTGATCGCCGCGCTCGCCGACATCGCCGATCACCTGGGTGCGGGCGACGCCGTCGGCGTGGCGGTGCCCGGCCTCGTCAACCGCGACGGGGTGCTGCTGGCGGCAGCGAACCTGAAGGGTGTGCGCATGCTGACGCTGCGCGACCAGCTCGAGGCTCGCACCGGCAAGTGCTGGGTGGTCGACAACGACAACACCGTCGCCTGCCTGGCAGAGTGGAAGCTCGGCGCCGGCCGCGGGGTCGACGACCTGTTGCTCGTCGGGCTCGGCACCGGCATCGGCGGCGGCTTCGTCGCCGGTGGCGCACTGCAGCGTGGTCACCACGGCTTCGCGGGCGAGTTCGGTCACATGATCGTGCAGCCGCACGGCATCCCCTGCCCATGTGGGCAGCAGGGCTGCTGGGAGCGCTACGCGTCGGGGAGCAGCCTCGGCATGCACGCCCGGGAGGCCGCTGCCGCAGGGCGGCTCGACGCCGTGCTGGCCACCGCGGGCGGCATCGACGACATCCGCGGCGAGCACATCACCGAGGCCGCGTCGGCCGGTGATCCCGAGGCGCTCGCGGTGATCGAGACGTTCGCCGACTGGGTGGCGATCGGCCTGGTGAACCTCACCAACGCCTACGACCCGGGCGCCATCGTCATCTCGGGCGGCATGTCGGCCGCACCCGAGCTGTTCCTGCCGCCGATCGAGGCGGCGTTCCACGCCAGCATGTACGGCGGTGACGACCGTCCCTGGCCGACGCTGGCGTTCGCCGAGCTCGGCCCGCTGGCCGGCGGCATCGGCGCCGCCCTGCTCACCACCCTCTGAGCTGCGCTCGCGGGACGGGAACGCCCAGTTCGGGCCGATCGGTCCCGCGTCGGCCAGGTGTCAGTGCGCCGGGCCGTGGTAGTTGGACCGGGCGTCCTCGATCTCGCGCCAGGCGGCGTCCTTGCCGGCGATGCCCGCGGTGGACGAGGTCTTGCCGGGCTCGAGCGCCTTGTACACCTCGAAGAAGTGCTGGATCTCTTCGACGAGCTGCGGGGTGAGGTCGCTGAGGTCGTTCACGTTCTGCCAGCGCGGCTCGCGCGGCGGCACACAGATCACCTTCGCGTCCTCGCCGGCCTCGTCGTGCATGTAGAGCACGCCGATCGGACGGGCCTCGACCCACACGCCCGGGTACACCGGGTCCTCCAGCAGCACCAGCGCGTCGAGCGGGTCGCCGTCGCCGCCGAGCGTGTCGGGGATGAAGCCGTAGTCGGCCGGATACGTGGTGGCGGTGAACAAGCGTCGGTCGAGGAACACCCGGCCGGTCTCGTGATCGATCTCGTACTTGTTGCGGCTGCCGCGAGGGATCTCGATGACCACGTAGATGCAACCGTCGGAGAGGGGGTTCGACATGGGCGACATGGTGCCACAGCGGTCGCTCGTTCCCACCGCCACCGCCGCACTCGGCAGCGCCCGGCCCCGGAATCGGTCCGATCGGCCCACATCGCCGGTGCGTCCAGGGGCAATGAACCCCCGCTTCCCCGGGCCGAACTCGTAACCTGGGGCGAATGGAGTTCCGACGCATCAGCAACCTGCCGCCGTACGTGTTCACGATCATCAACAACCTGAAGATCGAGGCACGTCGAGCAGGTGTCGATGTGATCGACCTGGGGTTCGGTAACCCCGACATCCCGTCGCCGCAGATCGCCGTCGACAAGCTGGCCGAGGCGGCGCACATCGCCCGCAACCACCGCTACTCGCTCAGCCGCGGCCTGCCCAAGCTGCGCGAGGCCGTCGCCGCGATGTACGAGCGCAAGTGGGGCGTGCAGCTCGACACCGAGCTCGAGATCACCAACACGATCGGCTCGAAGGAGGGCTTCAGCCACCTGATGTGGGTGCTGCTCGACCGCGGTGACGCCGCGATCGTGCCGAGCCCGAGCTATCCGATCCACATCTACGGTCCGCTGTTCGCCGGTGCCGACCTGCGCCAGGTGCCCATGCGTCACCTCGCCGACCCGCGGGTCAGCGACTTCACGGCCGACTTCTTCGACAGCCTCACCACCGCCTACGACGTCGGCTGGCCGAAGCCGCGCGTGCTGGTGATCTCGTTCCCGCACAACCCGACGGGTGCCGTCGTCGACCTCGACTTCATGCAGAAGGTCGTCGACTTCTGCCGCGAGCGCGAGATGATCGTCGTCCACGACTTCGCCTACGCCGACGTCGGCTTCGAGGGCTACCAGCCGCCGAGCATCCTGCAGGCCGAGGGCGCGAAGGAGTGCGCGGTCGAGCTGTACTCGATGACCAAGAGCTTCTCGATGGCCGGCTGGCGCAGCGCGTTCCTCGTGGGCAACAAGGAGGTCGTGCAGGCGCTCGTCAAGCTGAAGAGCTATCTCGACTACGGCCAGTTCCAGCCGATCCAGATCGCTGCCACGGTCACGATGAACGAGGCACCGGATTACCCGGCCGAGGTGTGCGCGATCTACGAGAGCCGCCGCGACGCCCTGATCGACGGCCTGGCCCGCATCGGCTGGGACATCCCCAAGCCGAAGGGCTCGATGTTCGTGTGGGCCCCGATCCCCGAGCCGTACGCCGAGATGAACTCCGTCGAGTTCTGCTCGCACGTCGTGCGCGAGTGCGAGGTCGCACTGTCGCCCGGTGTGGGCTTCGGTCCCGGCGGCGAGGGTTTCGCCCGGTTCGCGCTCATCGAGAACGAGCGCCGCATCGCCCAGGGCATCCGCAACCTGAAGCGCGGCCTCACCAAGCTCGGCTGAGTCCGGTCCCGGTCGGCCCTCGGCCGCCGGTTCCCGGCTGCTGGTTCCCGGTCGGCCGGGAACGGTTCACGCGCTCGTCACACGCACGTGACTCGTCGCGTGCCGTCCGTCCGTACGGTTGCCGCCATGGAGACCTACGTCGTCCGCGTCTGGCTGCCCGATCGTCCGGGTGCGCTGGGCCAGGTCGCGAGCCGCATCGGCGCGCTCCGCGGCGACGTCGTGGGCATCGACATCCTCGAGCGAGGTGGCGGGAGAGCCGTCGACGAGCTCGTCGTCAGCCTCCCGGACGACGAGCTCGTCGACCTGCTCGTGGGCGAGATCATGCAGGTGGACGGGGTGGCGGTCGAGGACGTCCGCAAGGTCGCGAGCGACCGTCCCGACGCCGGCATGCTGGCCCTGGAGGTGGCCGCAGTGCTGGCCGAGGAGCCGACCGACGGCCGGCTCGACCGGCTGTGCACCGAGCTCGCCGCCCTGGTCGACGGCGACTGGGTCGCCGTCGTCGACGCCACGACGGCCTCGGTGGTGACCGGTCATCGCGCGGGCGGGAGCCCGCCCGACGTGAGCTGGTTGTCGGCGTTCCTCGACGGCAGCCGCCACCTCGACCACTCGCTGCAGGCGGCCGGCGCGCCCGGCGACCTGGCCTGGGGATGGCTCGGTGGGATCGACGTGCCGCTCGAACGCGACCTCGTCGTCGTGATCGGCCGCCGCAGTCGGCCGTTCCACACCCGCGAACGCCAGCAGATCGCTCTGCTGTGCCGCATGACGGCTGCGCTCATCGGCATCGTCGAACACGCCTGAGCTGGGGCGCGAGCCGGCGCCGGCCCGGGCGAGTCGCTTGACGGATCGCGCTCGTCCGGAACGGTCCTCCCGGACGCATGTCGAGGCACAGGAAGGCACACTCGGCGATGGCAGCTCCACGGATGGGACGCGCACTCGGCGCCGCCACAGCACTGCTGTGGTCGGTCGTCGTCGTCCGCACCCTCCTCGAGCTGGCCGCCGACGGACACCTCGCCCGACCGGCGACCCTCGCCGTCGTCGTCCCGACCGTCGTCGCCACCGGCTGGTGGGCGCTGCGCCTGCTCGGCTGGTCGATCCTCTGGCATCCTGCGCCGAACGTGACGATCGATCCGCGCGCCCGGGCGGCGACCGAGGCCGGACTCGCCCGCACCGAGATCGCCGTCCTGGCCGACGGGCGGTCGATGGTGCTGGTGCGCACCGCCGTCGTCTCGGCCGCGGCCACCCTCGGCGACCCGTCACGGGTGCTCCTGGTGGGTGCCGACCCGCGACTCGACGGCCTCGCCCGACGTCAGCGGGTGCGCCGGGTGCCGTCGGCGCTCGGGCCGACGGCCGAGCTGTCGGCGGCGATCGAAGCCGCCAGCGGCGACTACCTGGTGCTCGCCTCGGCGGCCGGAGCGGTGCTGCCCGGCTCGCTGCGCCCCGCGCTCGAGCGCCTCGATCGTGGCACGGTGTGGGTGCAGGCCGACCCGGTCGCACCCGCGCACCGCAGCCTGCTGCAGCACGTGCGGCATCGGGGTTGGTGGCCGTCGCTCGACGCCCGCGACGCGATGCCGTGGCTCGGCTCGGACTCGGTGGTGGTGGTCGACGCGTTCCGCACCCTGCCGGTGCACCGTGGCTGCGCGGCCGCCACCGTCGCGGCGCAGCGCAGCGGCTGGCGGGGACGTTGGCACGACGGGATGCTCACCGTCGAACAGACCGACGGGCCGGCCGATCCCGCCGCCGAGGTGGCTGCCCGGGCCGGACGTCTGCGCCTGCTCCGCTCGTCGATGTCGCCGTGGTGGACCCGTCGCCTGCGGCTCACGCAGCGCCTCGCACACGTGGTCGGCGCGGTGGACGACCTGGCCGGCGCCGCGACGGCTGCCGCCCTGGTGGCCGTGACGGCGGCGCTGCTGACCGGTGAGCTGCCGATGCCGCTCGACGACTGGGCGTGGACCGTCCCCGCTGCGATCGCCGCCGGCGCCGTGTCCCGGCTGTTGCTCACCCGTGGCCTCGTCCTGCCCGTCGCGATGTGTCGGGCCGCCACGGACGACCTGACGGTCTCGCTGCGCGCCCTCGCCCGCTCGTGGCGCCGTGCGGATCGGATCGAGGCCCCACGTCGCCCGCTGCCGCCCCGTGGCTGGCGGGTGCACGCCACACTGCTCACCGCGGTCGCCCTGGTCGACGCCGGCCTCGTGGTCCGCTCGGTCGACGCGCTGCGGCACGACCGCGATCCGGCCGTCACCGCGCTCACGCTCGCCGCGGGTGCCGTCGCCGTCACGTCGTTGCTCGCCTCGGCGCGGGTGCTGCGCCGCAACCGCACCCTGCGCGGCGGCCGCCGGCTGCCCGCTGCCGTCGCCGCTCGCATCGGCCGGTGGACCGGTCAGGTGCTCGACCTGAGCGCCTCGGGGTTCCGCGCCGAGTTCTCGGCGCCCGCCGAACTGTTGGCCGAGGTGCCCGTGCAACTCGAGGCGCGCGGGCTCGGCGTGGTGGAGGTGCGCGCCCAGGTGGTGCGCGTCGAGCCCCGCCAGGGCACCTGGGTGCTGGGCATGCGACTGGCCGGTGGCGGCGACGCAGGGGAGCACGACGAGTACCTGGCGTTGTGGCTGACGCAGATGGTGGGTGCCGCCGAGCGCCGCCCCGAACGGGTGCCCGACCCGGTGGTCGGACGATCGCCCGTGCGTGCCGGCGGGGCGCCGCTGGTGCGGTTGCTCACGGCCGCGGCCATGGTGGTGGTGGGTGTGGCCGTGCTGCCGACCACCAGCTCGGCCGCCACGACCTCGACCTCACCGTCGATCTCGACCTCACCCTCGACGTCGACCTCACCGTCGACCTCACCGTCGACCTCACCGTCGACCTCGTCGACATCGGTGGCCGTGCTCGGCCCGGACGAGGGCGACACGGCGGCCGTGGCGACGGCCGGCACCCTGCCGCACGACCGGCCCGAGGCGCCGAGCGGCGACCTCGTCGTGCGCGTCGCGGTCGACGACGACGACCGGCTCGTCGAGGGCGGCCAGGTGGTCACGCACACCATCACCCTGCACGACGTCGGTTCGCTCGCCGTCGCCCTCGCCGACGTGCGCGTCTCGACCGGCACGTCAACGGTCGACCCGACCGGTCTGGGCGGCACGTGTCCCGGCAGTGACGGAGGTGTGGTCGACCCGGGCGCTCGCACCGTCAGCTGGACCCTGTTCGAGACGACCGACCTCGACGCAGGTGCCGAGTGCACGCTCACGTGGCGAGGCACCCTGCCTGCCGCGACCAGCCTGCGTGAGGGTCAGACCCTCGACCACGAGGTGAACGTCGCGAGCTATCGCCTGGCCGGTCGCACCGACGACCAGCCCGGGCCCACGGCCTCGGACGAGCTGGTGGTGCACCGGCCGACCCTGCGGCTGACCGTCGCAGCCGGCGACGGCACCACGATCGACCACATGATGGTGGGCGAGCCGTTCGTGTGGCTCGTCAACGTCGCCAACGTGTCGTCGGCGCCGACCTCGGCCCACGGGATCGACCTGGTGCAGGTGCTGCCGAAGCACTGGACCTACACCGCCACCCTGTCGGTGTCGCCCCCGCGCTGCGACACCGCGCCGGTGGTGCTCGTCGACGACGTGAACGCCACGCAGACCGTCACCTGGTCCGACATGTGCGACCTCGCGCAGGGCGAGCAGCTCGTCGTGTCGTTCTCGGCCACCCCGCAGCTCGCCGCGGCCACCGACCCGGGCACGGTCGACGAGTCGGGTGACCCCGTGCTGCACCGCACCCAGGTGACGCTCACCGCCGAGGACGCCGGCGGCACCACGCTCGGTTCGGCGTCCAACCAGGCGTCCGCGGTGGCCCGCACGGTCGACCTCGTCGCCCGGCTCACCGACGCCGGTGTCGACGACGGCGCGGCCGAGGCCAGCCCGGCGGCCGTGGTCGGCGGGCTCGCCCGCTATCGCGTCGACATCGGCAACGAGGGCCCCGACACCGCGTCGGGCACGATCACCGCCACCATCGCCGTCCCGGCCGGGCTCGTGCCGATCGGTGCCACCGGCGAGGGCTGGACCTGCACGCTCGACGCCACCACCGTGTGCACCACCGACACCGACCTCGCGGCCCGCCGGGTGCTGCCACCGATCGAGCTCGCCGCCGCCGTGGGCGCCGCCGCCCTGGTGGACGACGGTGCCGACGGCGACCCGGACGGATCCGTGGTGAGCGCGCTGGTCACCGTGTCCGGCGGGGGCCTCGACCGGGACACCTCGAACGACACCGACGCCGAGACGACCCTGATTCGTCGCGACGCCGACGTCGCGCTCACGGGTGCCGTCTCGATCGCGACGCCCGCCGCGCCCGGGGCACGGGTCGACATGGTGCTCACCGCCATGGCCGTCGGCCCGTCGACGCTCGACGGCGAGCTCGTGATCGACGACCCGATGCCGAGCGGCATGAAGTTCGTGAAGGCCGCCGGTCGTGGGTGGACGTGCACCGGCTCGAAGGCCGGCACCGGGTTCACCGTCGATCCCGACGTGAACGGGTCGCTGTCGTGCCGGCGCACCTTGCAGGGCGTGGGCGCGGGCACCGTGCTCGAACCGCTCGTCGTCACCGTCCAGCTCGACCCGGCCGCCTCGGGCGATCCCGTGGTGCCCGGTCGTGTGATCTTCGCCGGCGACCGTGATCCGTCCGACGACACGGCCGACCGCAGCGCGGCCCCGGCGCCCGTGACGCAGTTGTCGATCAGTGCCGTCACCGGCAGCCGACGAGCGCTCGTCGGCGAGTCCGTCACGAGCGAGGTGATCGTCACCAACCAGGGCCCTGCGGCGGCGACCGGCGGCGTCGAGGTGCGGGCCACGATGCCCGACTCGCTCGCCGTCGACGGCGACGACGCGGTGACCGGTGACGGCTGGACCTGCACGATCGAGCCGCCGAGCGATCTCGACACCGGGGGCTGGTCGTGCACCTACCCCGGTCCGGTCCCGTCGGGCCTGCTGCTGCCACCGTTGCAGGTCACCGCCGGGCTCACCGCAGCAGCCGCCGACAACCTCGCACCCAGCGCGCAGCGCGACGTGCGCCTCGACGTGTCGGCCGTGGTGGCGGGCAGCGCACCGGGCGGCGCCACCGCGTCGGTCGAGTGGACCGCCGAACCCGTCACCACGAACGACCTCGTGATCTCCGCCACCGATACCGACCAGTGGCAGGTGGGTCGGCCGCAGGTCGCCCATCTGAGCGTCACCACGGCCGGCCCGAGCGGTGAGTACGGCCCGCTCACCGTCGAGGTGCCCGTGCCCGCCGACGCGACGATCGTCGACGCGCAGGGCGACGGGTGGGGCTGCCACCGCGGCCGTGACGACGACGGTGCCGAGCTGCTCACCTGCGAGCTCGATCGCGGCGGCGTCGACTACGGGCGACCGCTCGTCGAGGCGGGGGACCGCGCGCCGGTGCTCGACCTGTCGATCGAGCCCGCCACGGCCGGCGAGCTCGAACTCACCGCACGGGTGCGGGGTGCCACCGACGACGCATGGCGTCGCACGTCGGCCACCGTCGTCGTGCAGCCCAGGGTGGGCATGTCGCTCGTGCTCGCCGGACCCGACGAGGTGACCGCAGGCGACCAGGTCGCGATCGACGTCGCGGTCGCCAACGCCGGCCCCAGTGCATCGATCGCCCAGCCGAGCATGGCCGTCGTGCTGCCCGAGGGGTGGACCTTCGACGGGCTCGACGGGGCCGACAGCGCCCGCTGGTCGTGCACCGCCGACGGTGCGCTGACGTGCACCCGCGACGAACCGATCGCGGCCGACGAGACCGTCGGTTTCGCCCTGCTCGCACGCACCCCGGACGACGCGGCGAGTGGTGAGACCCACGTGACCGCCACGCTCGCGGCCGACCCGGGCGAGGTGGACCGCGCCGACGACCTCGACGACGCCGAGGTGTACGTGCGGTCGCGTGGCGGCTCGACCCTCGCGACGACCACCACCCCGGCCCGCACCGCCGGTACGACCGGCGCGACCGGTGCGTCGGAGGGGTCGGTGCCCCGGCCGGTCTCAGGGGGCCAGCTCGCCGGCTACGGCGGGGCGGGCGCCGCGTTCGGGTTCGCGGTGCTGCTGCTCAGTGGCCGACGCCGTCGGGGCTGGTGACCCACCCCCGCGAGCGCTCGACCGCGCGGCACCACTGGTCGTACTGCAGGTTCGCGATCAGCGCGACGTCACCGCCCACGGGTGCGAACTCGGCGTCGAGCTCCCAGCGGGCCGTCACCGAGTCGAGCGACGGCCACACCCCCTCGGCCAGCCCCGCGAGGAACGCGGCACCGAGCGCCGTCGTCTCCTGGTCACGCGGCCGGCGCACCACCACGCCGAGCTGCTCGGCCTGCAGCTGCATCAACAGGTCCATCACCGACGCGCCCCCGTCGACGCGCAGCTCGGTGAGCGGTGTGCCCGACGCCGCGACCATCGCGTCGACGACGTCGCGCGTCTGGTACGCCATCGCCTCGACCGTGGCACGGGCGAGGTGCGCCCGGGTGGTGCCACGCGTGATGCCGACGATGGTGCCGCGCGCGTACGGGTCCCAGTAGGGGCTGCCGAGGCCTGCGAACGCCGGCACGAGGAACACGCCGCCGGTGTCGTCGACGCTGGCTGCGAGCGGGCCGATCTCGGGAGCGCTGTCGATGATCGACAGCCCGTCACGCAGCCACTGGATCGCCGCGCCGGTCACGAAGATCGATCCCTCGAGCGCATACGCCGTGGTGCCGTCGGCCAGGGTCCACGCCACGGTGGTGAGCATGCCCTCCGTCGGGGCCGGGCAACGGTCGCCGACGTTCATCAGCACGAAGCTGCCGGTGCCGTACGTGTTCTTGGCCGTGCCCGGCGCGAAGCACGCCTGCCCGAACAGCGCGGCCTGCTGGTCGCCGGCGATGCCCGACACGGGGATGCCTGACGGGATGCCGCACCGGTCGGAGGTCACGCCGAACCGCCCACTCGACGGCAGCACCTGCGGCAGGGCGTCGATCGGCACGTGGAGCAACTCGCACATCTCGGCCGACCACTCGAGCGAGCGGATGTCGAACAGCATCGTGCGGCTCGCGTTGGACGGGTCGGTGGCGTGCACCTCGCCACCGGTGAGGTTCCACAGGATCCAGCTGTCGATCGTGCCGATCGCGAGGTCGTCGTCGACGGGGATGTCGCGGTTGGCGAGCAGCCACTCGACCTTGGTGCCCGAGAAGTACGGATCGAGCACCAGCCCGGTGATCTCGCGCACGCGGGGGAGCGCACCCGCCGCGGCCAGTTCGTCGCAGCGCTCCGCGGTGCGGCGGTCCTGCCACACGATCGCCGATCCGTACGGCTCGCCGCTGCGACGGCTCCATGCGAGCACGGTCTCGCGCTGGTTGGTGATGCCGATCGCGGCCACGGTGTCGCCCTGGGCGTGCACCCGGTCGACCACCTCGTTCAGCGTGTCGCGCACCACCTGCCAGATCTCGGTCGCGTCGTGCTCGACCCAGCCGGGCTCGGGGTACGACTGGGAGAACTCACGGTAGGCCGCGACGGACGGGCCGTCGGCGAAGATCGCCCGGCTGCGCACTCCCGTCGTCCCGGCGTCGATCGCGATCACACACGCTGCAGACATCGCCCGGGAGCGTAGAGCGCGGCGGCGGGCCGGGTCAGCGCTTCTTGCGTTGCGGCGGGCGGTTGCCGCCGCCGGCGGTGCGCTTGGTGGGCGCGGGCCTCGGCCGCGACGGCGACGTGGCGCCGCGGGCCCGGGCCGTGCCGGTGGCGCCGCGGGCGGCGGCCTTCTCGGCGGCCCGTGCCTCCGATTCGGCGCGCACCTGCTTGAGGGTCTTGCGCTGGTAGCCGAACTTGGCGAGGAGCGCACCGAAGAGCACGAAGACGATGCCGCTGATCACGATCAGCGACGCGATCGTGCCGGGTGACGCCTGGTCGCGCGACACGATGAGCAGCACGATCACCATCAGCACCATGTAGACGAGCCAGTCGCGCACCAGCCGTCGCCACGGCACCGGTCGGGCCGAGTCCCATGCCATGTGGCCATCCTGACACGGGCGGGTGCGCGCTCGCGAGTCCGTCCGCTCGGCCTCGGGCGCACCGGATCGGTGCGAGCGATCGGGTGCATTCGTCATCGGCGTGGCGAAACCCTGGGTACGGGCGGACCGATCGTCTACGATCTGATCACGTGCGAGTCGGGATCTTGACCGGTGGGGGCGACTGCCCCGGCCTCAACGCCGTCATCCGGGCCATCGTCCGCAAGGGCGAGACCGTGTACGGCGACGAGATGATCGGTTTCCTCGACGCGTGGGACGGCGTGATGGAGCGCCGCACGATGCACCTCGACGTCTCGTCGTTGCGCGGCATGCTGCCCAAGGGCGGCACCCTGCTCGGCACCCGGCGCGGCAGCCCGTACGACCACGTCGGCGGCCCGCAACGCGTGGTCGACACGTTCCGCGAGATGGGCCTCGACGCCCTGGTGGTCATCGGCGGCAACGGCTCGCTGAGCGTCGCCTGCCAGATGCACGCCGACTTCGGGTTGCCGATCGTCGGGGTGCCGAAGACGATCGACAACGACGTGGTGGGCACCGACCTCACCTTCGGCTTCACCACCGCGGTGCAGATCGCGACCGATGCGATCGACCGGCTGCACACCACGGCCGAGAGTCACGACCGGGTGATGGTCGTCGAGGTGATGGGTCGTCATGCCGGCTGGATCGCCACGCACGCGGGCATCGCCGGTGGCGCCACGGTGATCCTCATCCCCGAGCAGCCGTTCGACATCGACGAGGTGTGCGCGATCCTGCGCCAGCGGCACGATCGCGGCCGCTACGCCTCGATCGTCGTGGTGGCCGAGGGTGCCGAGCCGATGCCGGGCACGTTGCCCACGCAGGAGAAGGTGTACGACCAGTTCGGCCACGTCCGCCTCGGTGGGATCGCCGAGACGATCGCGCACTCGATCGAGGAGCGCACCGGCTTCGAGTCGCGTGTGGTGCTGCTCGGCCACATCCAGCGCGGCGGCACGCCGACGGCGTTCGACCGGGTGCTCGCCACCCGCTACGGCGTCGAGGCGATCGACGCGGTGCACCACGGCGCGTGGGGCCGCATGACGGCGTTGCAGGGCAACGAGATCGTGATGGTGCCGCTGGCCGAGACGGTGGGTCGCACCCGGCCGGTCGACCTCCACCTGTACCGCGACGTCGCCAGCGTGTTCTTCGGCTGAACCCCGGCCCCCGAAGCCCGGCCCACGACTCCCGGCCGGGCCGCCTCAGGCGCTCGGTACCGCCGGGAAGGCGGGTTGCGTGGTGCGCACCAGACCCGGGTAGTCGAACACGGTCAACACGTCGGACTGCAGCTGCCCGTTCACGTCGGGCCACGCCTGCCGCTGACCCTCGACGGTGATCCGCACCCCGTCGACGCCGGGCAACCCGTCGTAGGTGTAGACGATCTGGGCCAGCGCGAACACCAGCTGCGCGCTGGCGAGCCCGAGCAGGTCGTCGCTCACGTCGAGCTCGACCACGGCCGAGCGCAGCACCGACGAACGCAACTCGAGCGAGGTGGGCAGGAACGACGAGGTGCTGTCGGCCTTCTCGTCGTCGGTGGGGCCGGCCATGAGCACCTCGAACACCGACGCGGGGTCGGTCTCGAGCTCGCGCGACACGGGCACCAACCGCGACGGCGCGCCGGCCACGTTGGCCTGCACCAGGAAGATCTGGCCGCTGCCCGGTGTGGGCGTGCGGGTCTCGTCCGTTGCGTCCTCGACCACGTCGTTGATCTCGCGAGGTGTGCTCTCGGTGGAGATGCCGCACGCGGCGAGGGCCAGCGCGGTGAGCGTCGCGACCAGCGCGGCGACGAGACGGCGGCGGGTCACGTCGCCCATCAGATGCCGACCTCCTCGGCGGGCAGCTCGAGCACGAAGCGGGCTCCGCTCTCGCCGTCGCGTCGGTCCTCGACCCACACCCGGCCGCCGTGCATGCGGATGTGCTCGTCGACCAGCGCCAGGCCGAGCCCGGCGCCGTCGCTCGTGCTGCGCCGGCCGGCGACGGCACCGCGTGCGAAGCGCTCGAACACCAGGTCGCGCTCGTCGAGCGGCACGCCGGCACCGTGGTCCTCGACCGCGATCCACACGTGCCCGATCGGCTCGCCTTCGCCCTCGGCCTCGCTCACGTACACGTGGGCGTCGCCACCGCCGTGCAGACGGGCGTTGTCGATCAGGTTGGCGACCACGCGGGCGAGGCGACGCCGGTCGCCCTGCATCACCATCCGCTCGCCGCGTTCGCTCACCGTCACCGGGGTGGTGGGCACGCTGCTGACCGCGACGGCGGCTCGCACGAACTCGGCCACCAGCAGGTCCTCGCGGTGCAGCCGGATCGCGCCGGCGTCGAACCGGCTGATCTCGAGCAGGTCCTCGACGAGGCCCTGGAACCGGCCGACGTCGCTCGCCAGCAGGTCGAGCGCCACCTGCGCCCGCTCGGGCATCTCGGCACGACGGGCCTGCATCACCTCGACACTGGCGGCCAAGGTCATGAGCGGCGAGCGCAGCTCGTGGCTCACGTCGCTCGCGAACCGGGCGTCGCGCTCGACGCGCGCCTGCAACGCCGAGGCCATGTCGTTGAACGAGCCGGCCAGAGTGCGCAGGTCAGGGTCGTCACTCGGCTCGAGGCGGGTGTCGAGCCGGCCGCCGGCGATCAGCTGCGCGGCCTGGGCGGCGTCGGCGAGCGGACGCACGGCACGGTTGGCGGCGAACCAGCCGAGCACCACGCCGAACATCGACGTGATCAGCGCGCCGAAGAACAGCGACAGCCCGACGCTGCTGAGCGTCTCCTCGATCTCGCCGATGTCGATCGCCTCGACGAACGCGGGCGCTCCGAGGGCGTCGTCGTTCCACACGGCGACGACGATCGTCGGGCGGCCACGCACCTCGGTGATCAGGCGGGCGCCGACGGTGCCGGCGTTGCGGCTGCGCACGAGGTCCTTCAACGGATCCGGCACGTCGTTCTCGCCGAGCGACCAGCGCGCCACGAACACGCGGCCGTCGTACACCAGCACGTCGGTGATGTTCTGCTCCTGCAGGCTCTGCATCGCGACGGTGAGGTCGCCCTTGCCCTCGAGTGCGGCGAGCACGCCGTCGGCGTGGTTGCGGGCCTCGGCCACGGCGGTGCGGTCGCGCTGGGTGAGCAGGCTCGACCGCGTGAAGCTGTAGGCCGCGGCCGCCAGGAACACCGCCAGCAGCAGCGAGCCCAGCGAGAACATGAGCAGCACGCGCGTCCGGAGCCCCAGGCGGGCGGGGCGGGCGGCCGAGACGGCGGTGAACCAGCGCTGCACCCGCGACGCCCGTGGCGCCTCGGACAGCAGCTCGGTCACGACTGCAGGCGGTAGCCGAGCCCGCGAACGGTGACGACGTGTCGCGGGTTGGCGGGATCGGCCTCGACCTTGGTGCGGAGGCGGCGGATGTGCACGTCGACCAACCGGCCGTCACCGAAGTAGTCGTAGCCCCACACCTTGTCGAGCAGGCTCTCGCGACTGAACACACGGCCCGGGTTCTGGGCCAGCTCGCAGAGGAGGCGGAACTCGGTCTTGGTGAGGTGCAGCTCGGTGCCGTCGCGCAGCACCTTGCCCTCCTCGGGCACGATCTCGAGGTTGCCGAACGCGAGCTTGGCGTGGCCCGTGCTGATGGGACGGATGCGTCGCAGCAGCGCACGGATGCGGGCCGACAGCTCCTTCGGGGCGAACGGCTTGGTGAGGTAGTCGTCGGCGCCCGCCTCGAGCCCGGCGACGACGTCGTGGGTGTCGTTGCGGGCCGTGACCATCACGATCGGCACGTCGCTCGTGCGGCGCAGGGTGCGGCACAGCTCGAAGCCGTCGATGCCGGGCAGCATGATGTCGATCAACACGACGTCGGGGGTGATCCGCGAGAACAGCTCGATCGCCTCTTCGCCGCTGCCGGCCTCGTCGACCGTCCAGCCCTCGTCCTCGAGCGCCAGCTTCACGGCCGAGCGGATCCGCTCGTCGTCCTCCACTGCCAGGATGCGTGTTCCCACGCCGCCCATGATGCCAGGCGCGAGCACCGCGCCGGCGTTCGCCCGCTCAGGCGGTGGCCCAGGCGGCGCGCAACAGCTCGGCGAGCGGCTCGAACAGCGCCGGGTTGGCGACCAGCACCTGCTGCGGTCGGGCCGGCCCACCCTCGAGGTCGCCCGTGCGGCAGCCGGCTTCTCGGGCGATCAGCTCGCCGGCGGCGAGATCCCACGGGCCGAGCCACTCCTCGACATACGCGTCGACGCGACCCATGGCCGCGTGGCACAGGTCGACCGACGCCGCGCCGAAGCGTCGGATGTCGCGCACCTCGGGCAGCACGTGCGCGAGACGACGGGTGTGCCGCTCGCGGCGCGCCGGGTCGTAGCTGAAGCCGGTCGCGAGCAGCGCCGTGGCCGGATCGGCCAGGGTGCCGCAGCGGATCGGCCGCCCGTTGCAGGCCGCACCGCGACCGCGGATCGCGGTGAACAGCTCGTCGTGCGCCGGCACGTACACCGCACCCGCCAGCGCGCCCTCGGCGTCCATCGCGGCGATCGACACCGCCCAACCGGGCAGGTCGTACAGGAAGTTGGTGGTGCCGTCGATCGGGTCGACCAGCCAGCCGATGCCGCTGGTGCCCTGTGCCGTGCTGCCCTCCTCGCCGATCAGGCTGTCGTCGGGGCGGGCGGCCCGCAGTCCGGCGACGATCACCTGCTCGCTCGCACGGTCCCACTCGGTGACCATGTCGGTGGCGGTGCTCTTGGTGTCGTTCTCGGGCACGCCGCGACGGCGGCCCTCGGCGGCGAGGTCGCCGGCCTCACGGGCGAGTCGGCAGGCGAGGTCGAGCAGCGAGTCGGCGAGCTCGTCGGACACCGTGGCGCCGGCGCTCATCGGCGGCCGGCCCCGCGCGTGGCCTCCTGGCGTTCGATCTCGCGCCATTCGCCGAGCGCTCGCAGCACCAGCACCGCGACGACGCTCATGCCGGCGGCGGCGACCAGGGTGCCGACGAACATGCCGATGCCGAGCGGTACGGCGCAGTCGCCGTCGCACTGCAGCTTCACGAGCGTGTAGCCGATCAGCCCGCCGGCGAAGCCGCCGACGAGGATCGCCGCGAACGCAGCGGCACGGGCGGCGGGGGAGGGGAGCGCCGAGAGGGGACGCTCGGGCGCCGGGCCCGAGGAGTTGGTCACGGGGCGGGGAGTGTCGGCCACGCCGCCAATCTACGGCCGTCGACCCGTCCGACCTGCTCGCCGGTCCCGCAGCGGGGCGTGGCCGGCGTCGCAGACCGCTCGGATAGGGTGCGGCCCCGATGTGCGCAGCGGGCCCTCGTGACGTGACGGTGGTGGTCCCCACCTACAACGAGGCCGACAACATCGTCACCCTGTTGCGAGCCGTCCGCCAGGTGATGCCGGCGGCGCACGTGTTGGTGATCGACGACGGCAGCCCCGACGGCACGGCCGACCTGGCCGAGGCCGAGGCGGCCTCGCTCGGCGGCATCGAGGTCGTCCGCCGCCACGAGAAGTCGGGGCTCGGCGCGGCCTACCGGTTCGGGTTCCGCCACGCGATCGAACACGGCGCGTCGGTCTGCGTGCAGATGGACGCCGACCTGTCGCACGATCCGGCCGTGCTGCCCGCGCTGGTGGCCAACGTCGAGTTCGGTGCCGACGTCGCGATCGGCAGCCGGTACGTGCCCGGTGGCGTGACGCTCAACTGGCCGCGGCGCCGTCGGCAGGTGTCGCGCTGGGGCAACCGCTACGCGGCCGGTGTGCTCGGGCTGGCGGTCAACGACGCGACGGCCGGCTACCGGGCGTACCGCAGCGAGGCGCTCGAGCGGATGCAGTTCGACTCGGTGCAGGCCGAGGGATACGGCTTCCAGGTCGAGATGACCTACCGGATCGTGCGCATCGGCGGCAAGGTCGTCGAGTTCCCGATCACCTTCCGCGACCGCACCCACGGCGTGTCGAAGTTCTCCGGGTCGATCATCCACGAGGCGTTGTTCCTGGTGCTCAAGCTCTGGGTGGCCGACTTCGGTGGCCGGCGTCGACGGCGTGCCCTCGGGGGCTGACAGAATCGGGCCATGCGTGCGTGGCAGGTGGGCGGAGCGCTGATCCGTCGGGACGGTGGGCTCGTGCTCGTCGCGAACCGTCGCCGCGACCAGTCGGTCGACTGGACCCCGCCCGGCGGTGTGATCGACGCCGGCGAGACCATCCGCGAGGGACTGGTGCGCGAGGTGCGCGAGGAGACCGGTCTGGTCGTGCACACGCTCACGCGATGCGCGTACCGGGTCGAGGTGCAGGCACCCCAGCTCGACTGGGTGCTCACGGTCGAGGCGTGGGAGGCCGAGGCGAGCGGCGAGATGTGCATCGCCGACCCCGACGGCATCGTCGAGCACTGCCGCGCCGTGCCCTACGCCGAGGTGCCCGCGCTGCTGACGGCCAGCCCGGCGTGGATCCAGGTGCCCGTGGGGCACTGGCTCCAGCTCGACCACACCGCCGCCGGCGTCGGCGACGGCGACACGCCCGGCTTCGGCTTCGTCCTGCACGGCAACGACCGGCGGTCGACCCGCGTCGAGCGGATGTGGTGACCGGGTCCGATCCGACGGCTCCTCGGCCGGCGCTCGGCGAGACCGGGCGAGCGGTCCTCCACGTCGACATGGACGCGTTCTACGTGAGCGTCGAGCTGCGTCGCCGGCCCGAGTTGGTCGGCAAGCCGGTGGTGGTGGGCGGCACCGGCCGTCGCGGTGTCGTCGCGGCGGCGTCGTACGAGGCTCGGCGGTACGGCGTGTTCTCGGCGATGCCGTCGTCGGTGGCCCGGCGGAAGTGTCCGCACGCCGTGTTCCTGTCGGGCGACCACGAGCTGTACGCGCAGGTGAGCGCGCAGGTGCACGAGATCTTCCACTCGGTCACCCCGCTGGTCGAGCCGATCGCGCTCGACGAGGCGTTCCTCGACGTCACCGGCTCGCTGCGACTGTTCGGCCCGAAGGCCACCGCGGCCCGGGCGATCGCCGACCATGTGCGTGCACGGGTGAGCGACGAGCTCGGCCTCGTCTGCTCGGTCGGCGGTGGCACGTCGAAGTTCATCGCCAAGCTGGCGTCGAAGCGGGCCAAGCCCCGGGTGAGCGATCGTGGCGTCGAGCCCGGTGCCGGCGTGGTGTTGGTGCCGCCCGGCGGCGAGCTCGCGTTCTTGCACCCGCTGCCCGTGCAGGCGCTGTGGGGCGTCGGGCCGGCGACCCTCGACCGGCTGCAGCGGTTCGGCATCCGCACCGTCGGCGATCTGGCCCGCATGGAGCTCGACACCCTGGTCGGCGCGCTCGGCCAGGCACAGGGCCGGCACCTGCACGACCTGGCCTGGGCCCGCGACGACCGGGCCGTCGAACCCGAGCGCGAGCTCAAGTCGATCGGCCACGAGGAGACCTTCGCCCACGACCGCCACACGTTCGACGAGTTGTGGCGCGAGGCGGTGCGCCTCGCCGACGCGGTCGCCGCCCGGCTGCGTGCGACGGGCCAGGGGGCCCGCACGGTGAGCATCAAGGTGCGCTTCGACGACTTCCAGACGCTCAGCCGCTCCCACACGCTGCCGGCCCCGGTGACGACGGCGACCGCGATCCTCGACGCCGTCGAGCCCATGCTCCGCAAGATCGAGCTGGTGCGCGGGGTGCGGCTGTTCGGCATCAGTGTCAGCGGGTTCGGCGAGCCCGCCGAGCAGCTGTCGCTCGACGCCCTGCTGGCCGGTGGTGGGGTCGACTCGGCGCCGGCCACCACCGTCGCCGCCGACTGGGAGGCGGCCTCCGAGACGATCGACGCGATCCGGGGACGGTTCGGGACGACCTCGATCGGTCCGGCCAGCGCCCTGCACGGCAGCGACGGTGGCCTGCGGTTGGTCCGCAAGGGTGCCCAGCAGTGGGGGCCCGACCATCCGGGACGGGCGGGCGAGCGTCGGGAAGAATGACAGCGGTGGGTTCGGATCCGGGCTGAAGACGGGCACCTGATCTGCCGATGAGAACTCGTCGGATCCTCCGGCGAACCGGAGTCCCCGCGTTGTCAGCGCGGGGCGAACATGGAAGAATGGCCCAACCGGGGTCGGCGGTGGTGAGAGGTCACAGGACCGTCGGACCGGGGTACGAGGAGACGACATGCCGCTCTCGGAAGACGAACAGCGCATCCTTCGAGAGATCGAGGAGCAGCTCCACCGAGATCCCAACTTCGCGCGCGACCTGTCTCCCACACGCGCCGGCTCGCGCCGGTCGCTCCTCCTCGCCGTGGTCGGTGGCCTCGTGGCCGTCGCCGTGTGCGTCCTGCTCCTCGGCACCAGCCCGTACCTGGCGTTCGTCGCCTTCCTGGGTGCGCTCGCCGCGGTCCTCGTGGCCGAGAAGCACCTGCGTGCGCTCGGTGACGAGGCGATCCAGCGGGTCGCCCACCTGCGCCGGGCCGCCGGCCAGCCCCGCCGCCACGACGACCACTGATCGATCACTGATCGACCGGTGATCGATCGCTGATCGATCACCGACTCGTGGCCGGGTTCGGGCTCAGCGCCGGATCGACCGGTCGCCCACCAGCCGCTGGCGCACGAGCCGCGGATCGAGTCGCGACCACACCCGCTTGTACCAGGGCATCAGCTCGCGGGCGCTGTGGTCGAGGTGGGTGCGCAGCACCGCCGCACGCAGCGCGGCCGGCTCACCGACACCTCCGGGGGCGTAGATCGCACGGGTGACGAAACGCGCCAGTTCGACGAGCGCGCGGTGGTCGACGGGGAGCTCGCGCTCGACCCGGTCGGCGTACTCGACGGGGGTGGCGCCGCCGGGCGGGGGAGCGCCCGCCAGCTGCAGCGCCCCGACGGTGCCGTGCCACGCGGTGATCACCTGTTCGGTCGGGCTGCCACCCTGGCGGACCAGGCGCCGCAGCAACGCCGGCATCGCCCACGCCCACAGCCCGACGACGGCCGCCACCAGCAGGATCCACCCGAACGGCCCGAACCCACCCGGGTCGGCGGCGGTGACCACCGTCGGGATCGTGGTGGTGGTTCCGGTGCCGAGGCCCTGACCGAGCGGGTCGCGTTCGGTGGTGGGGGTGACCCGGGGGATCGAGGTGCTCGGCACCGGTTGCTGACCGTCGCCGTCGCCGACCTCGGTGGCGGTGTCGTCCTGGGCGGCGGCCACACCGGTGACCTCCTCCGAACCCGGGGCACCACGGCCGGGCGTCGGCTCGAACAGCACCCAACCGATCCCGTCGAACCAGACCTCGGGCCAGGCGTGCGCGTTCTTGCCGAGCACGTGGTAGCGACCGTCGCTGCGCAGCTCGCCCTGGGTGTACCCGACGGCCACGCGTGCCGGCAGCCCGATCGCCCGGGCCATCACCGCGAAGGTCCCGGCGAACTGCTCGCAGTAGCCGATGCGCACCCGCAGGAACGCCGAGATCGCGTCGTCGCTGTGGCCGCGCTGCACCTCGAGGCTGTAGGTGAACTCGTTGCGGAACCAGTTCTGCAGCGCCAGCGCCTTGTCGTAGTCGGTCGGCTGCCCGGCGGTCACCTCCTGCGCGAGCCGGATCGCCTCGTCGGGCACGCCCTCGGGCAGCGACAGCAGATCGCCCGTCGCGCCGGCACCGGTGGCGGTGGTGGCTCGCAGCACGTCCGGCGACGGCACGGCGACGTCGGCCGCGATGTTGAAGGTCATGCCGGGCTCGAGTTGGTCGTCGTCGAGCAGCAGGGTGTCGGTCTCGGGCAGCCACAGCAGGCCCGGCTGTGAGACGGCGACCGGCCGGAACGCCGACGGCACCAGCTCGCCGCCGGCCCGGCCGATGATGATCTGCTGCTGCACGATCTGCGCCTGTGGGGTGGGGTCCGACAGCGGGCCGTCCGCGTCCTGCAGGTCGGCCTCGGGCAGCTTCCACGTGGTGCCGTCGAACACGGTGAGCCCGCTCACCCGCCAGTAGCGGCCGGCCGCCGCGCTGACGGTGAACATCTCGACGTTGCGCCGGTTGACGAGCCGCGAACGGATGTCGACCAGCGGGCTCAGCACCTCGGTGACGTCGCTCTGGTTCTGGCGCGTCTCGAGCAACGGCTCGGCACCGGCGCCGGGCAGCAGCGGCCCGATCGCCGCGGCGCCGAGCGCCGCCACGAGCGCGCACATGGCGGTGGCCGGCAGTGCCGCCCCGACCGCGCGGCGGCGCTTGCCCAGCCACGACTCGGCGCTGCCGCCGTGCAGGGCGCGGAGCACGGCCACGACCACGAGCGCGGCGGCGAACCACGCGGCGGCCATGGGGATGCGCAACCGGTCGGTGCCGAGTGCAGCGGTGAACACGAACAGCACACCGCCGGGCACCACGGCCTCGGCCCGGCCGAAGGCGCGGAAGGCGAACGCGTCGGCCAGCACCGACACCAGCCCGATGCCGAGCGCGGCGGCGAGCAGGAACGAGCCCTCGCTCGGCACGGGCGCGACGGCGGTGGGGAACTGGCTCCACACCAGCCGCAGGTCGACCTTGACCAGGTGGAACGTCTCGCCGGTGGGGAACAGGGCGGTGAGCGTGCCCCGGTAGAAGAGCAGTGCGAGCAGTTCGAGCATCACCGCGAGCAGGATCGGCAGCGCGAGCCAGCCGGGCACACGCAGGATGCGCAGCACGATGCTCGTCGCATGCATGCCGACCGCCACGACGAGCAGGGTGGGCAGGAACGCCCAGTCGGCGAACACCCGGCACATCGCCGCGGCGGTGACGATGGTGAGGATCGTCACGGCGACGCTGGCCACCATGTGGTCGACGTCGCTCGGTCGCGAACGTCGGACCCGTCGCCGCGTGCCGGCCGCGTCCGCGGCGGGGGCCGCGCCGCTCACGCCGGCTCCCGGTAGGCGTGGGGGAGCTTCGGGCCGGTGGCGAGCGCACCGGTGAGGTGTCCCCACGAGGCCAGGAACGCGTCGTCCGAGGTGGCGTCGACGACGAACCGGTCGCGGCGCCCGGCGACCGACCGGGTGGCCACCACCACCAGGGTGTCCTCGGGTGACAGTGCGGCGCGCACGGTGCCGGCGAACTCGCCCGACGGCGAGGCGGTGACGACGAGGACGATGCCCATGCCCTCGCCCGCCTTGAGCGACGGCAGCACGGCGTCGCGGCCCTCGTCGCGGCGTACCGTCGCGAGCCAGCGCAACGCGACCGGGGCGACGTCGTGGCCGCGGAAGTCGACGTCGGGTGCGACGAGGCGGGTGTTGAGGCCGGCGCCGGCGCCGCCGGTGATCAGGCTCGCCGCGGCCGACACGGCTCGTTCGAACGCCTCGTCGGCGGCGGCCAGGTCGTCGGGGGCGTCGTCGGTGCCGGTGGTGTCGAGCACCACGGTGCAGCGCTTCACGCCCTCGAGCGCCGTCTCCTTGACGATCAGGTCGGCCGACCGGGCCGAGGCCTTCCAGCTGATCCGGCGCAGGTCGTCGCCGACCACGTACTCGCGCAGCGAGTGGAACTCGCTGCCCGACTGGCCGTACGCACGCATGCGCAGGTGGTCGCCGAGGCGTCCCGACGATCCGCCCAGCTGGAACCGCACCGGGGTGTGCCGCGGCATCACCAGCAGTTCGCTGTTGCCGGGCAGCACGAACGTGCGCGAGGTGAGGCCGAGCACGTCGCGACGGCGGGCACGCATCGGGCCGATGCGGACGATGCCGCGGGCGCTGGTGGGCAACCGGTAGGCGGCGGTCGAGCGCTCGCGCGGCCGTAGCGGTGCGAGGTTCATCGTCGCCCCACCGGTGGATCCGACCGGCTCCCACAGCTGCAGCACGGGGCTGCGGCGGTTGCCGGCGTTGGCGATCTGCAGGTCGACGCGGGCCGGGTCGCCGGCCTGCACCGTCGAGGGGTCGACGAGCCGTCGCACGGCGAGGCGTGGCGGGGTGCGCAGCATGGTGCCGACGGCGACGAGCAGCGCGGACACCACGCCGACGCCCAGGACGTACAGCTCGAGGATGCCGAAGACGCGGCCGATCACGAACGACGTGATCGCGAGCGCGATCGCCCCCCAGCCGCTGCGCGTGAGCACCGGTCGCTCGGCTCGCCTCAGCGCCCGGTGGGGACCGGGACCGACTCGAGGATCTCCTGCACCGCCCATTCGGCGGTGAGTCCTCGCGAGGCCGCGTCGGGGCGCACCACCACACGGTGGGCGAGCACGGCGAGGCCGACGCCCTTGACGTCGTCGGGGGTGGCGAAGTCGCGCCCGTTGGCGGCGGCGCGCGACCGGGTGGCCCGGGCGAGCTGCAGCGTGGCCCGCGGCGACAGGCCGAGGGCGAGACCCTGGTGGGCGCGGCTGGTCTCGGCGATGTCGACGAGGTAGGCCTTCAGCGCGTCGGCCAGGTGCACGGCGCGTACGGCGTCGGCCATCGCGAGCACCTCCTCGGCGGTGACGACCGGCTGCAGTTGCTGCAACGCCGTCGCCGCACCCTGGCTGTCGAGGATGCTCAGCTCGGCCGCACGACCCGGGTAGCCGAGCGAGAGCCGCATGAGGAACCGGTCGAGCTGGCTCTCGGGCAGCCGGTAGGTGCCCTCCTGCTCGACGGGGTTCTGGGTGGCGGCGACCATGAACGGCGACGGCAGCGCGTAGGTGCGACCCTCGGCCGACACCTGTCGTTCCTCCATCGCCTCGAGCAGCGCGGACTGCGTCTTCGGTGAGGCGCGGTTGATCTCGTCGGCGAGCACGATGTTGGCGAACAGCGGGCCCGGCTGGAACACGAAGGTCTCCGTCGCCCGCTGCAGCACGCTCACGCCGACCAGGTCGGTGGGCAGCAGGTCGGGCGTGAACTGCACGCGCTTCCACGTGCAGTCGATCGACGCGGCGAGCGCCTTGGCCAGGCTGGTCTTGCCGACGCCGGGCACGTCCTCGATGAGGAGGTGGCCCTCGGCGAGCAGGCACATCACGGCCAGATCGATCGCCTCGCGCTTGCCGTGCACGACCTGCGCGACGTTGGAGGTGATCGCATCGAACAGCGATGCGAAGGTCTTGCGGGGCGTGCCCGGCGGGGGCGGGGGCTGGGCCCCCGGGGGCTGGTCGAACAGCGCCGTCATGCGGGGCAGGTTAGACGGCGATCGGTGCGCTGTCCTTTCGCCCGGGGAATCGCTCCCGCGCTCGCGGTGGTGGGTGCGGATATGGTCGTCGGCGGTGTCCGATCTCTACCTCGCCATCGACATCGGTGGCACCAAGCTCACCGCCGGCATCGTCGACGACCAAGGTGTCGTCCTCATCCGCGACCGCGTGCCCACGCCCACCCGCGACGTGTGGCAGGCGTTGGCCCGGCTGGTGCGGCGCGTCGCCGCGGCCTCGCCCAAGCCGCCGGTCGCGTGCGGCGTCGGCTGTGGTGGGCCGGTGAAGGCGTCGGAGGGGACGGTGTCGCCGCTGTACGTGCCGTCGTGGCGCGCCTTTCCGTTGCGCGAGCAGATCGAGCGCCTGACCGGTCTGCCGACGGTGGTCGACGTCGACGCGAAGGCGTTCGCGTCGGGCGAGGCGTGGCACGGCGCGGCGCAGGGCGTGTCGGACTTCATCGGCGTGGTGGTGGCCACGGGCGTGAGCGGCGGGATCATCAGCGGCGGGCGGCTGCTGCAGGGCCGTTCGGGCAACGCCGGCAACATCGGTCATCTGGTGGTCGAGCCCGAGGGCCGTCCGTGCAAGTGCGGGGGACAGGGGTGCCTCGACGCGTACTGCAGCCGGCTCGCGATCGAGGACGAGACGGCGCGCGCGGCACAGCGTGCCCCGCGGGCGATCATGGAGCGCACCGGCACCCTGGTCGGTCGGGCGCTGGCGTCGGTGGGGGCGCTGGTCGACCTGAAGCTGGCGGTGATCGGCGGGTCGCTGGCGCTCGGCTTCGGCGACGTGTTCTTCGAGGCCGCGCAGCACGAGCTCGACGTGCGGGCCCGGCTCGGGTTCATCCAGGGCTTCTCGATCGTGCCGGCGGGGCTCGGTCACCACGCACCGCTGGTGGGTGCCGCGGCGCTGGCCCGGTTCGCGCCGGGTGATCGAGTTCGCGCCGTGGCGACCGGCGAGTGACTATCGGCGAGTAGCTACCCGCGGGTAACATGCCCGTCATGCGCCCGATGTACACGCCCGAAGCCGAGGCCTACCGCGAGAAGGTGCAGGCCTTCCTCGCAGAGAAGCTGCCCACCAACTGGAAGGGCATCGGCACCCTCGAGGGCCAGGAGCTCACCGACTTCGTCACCGACTGGCGACGTGTGCTGTTCGAGGCCGACTACCTCGCCCCGGGCTGGCCGCGCGAGTACGGCGGCGCGGGCCTGTCGGCGCTCGAGCAGGTGATCATCGGCGAGGAGTTCGCGAAGGCGGGCGTACCGACCGGCGGCCCGAACGACGTGTTCGGCATCCAGATGCTCGGCAACACCCTGCTGCAGTGGGGGACCGAGGAGCAGAAGCGCCGGTACCTCCCTCGGATCCTGTCGGGCGAGGACGTGTGGTGCCAGGGGTACAGCGAACCCAACGCCGGCAGCGACCTGTCGAACCTCGGCCTCAAGGCCCAGCTCGACGGCGACCAGTGGATCCTCAACGGGCAGAAGATCTGGACCTCGGCCGGGCACCTGGCCGACCACATCTTCACCCTCGCCCGCACCGATCCCGACGCCCCTCGCCACAAGGGCATCTCGTTCCTGCTCGTCGACATGCGCCAGCCGGGCGTCGAGGTGCGGCCGATCAAGATGATCTCGGGCGAGAGCGAGTTCAACGAGGTGTTCTACACCGACGCCGTCACCCCCAAGGACGAGGTCGTCGGCGGCGTCAACAACGGTTGGGCCGTCGCGATGACGCTGCTCGGCTACGAGCGCGGCGAGGCGGCGGCCACGCTGCCGATCCGCTTCCAGGCCGAGGTCGACCGCCTGTTCCTGCTCGCGAAGGAGCGGGGTGTCGCCGACGACCCGCGCATCCGTCAGCGTCTCGCGCAGGCCTACGCCAAGGTGCAGATCATGCGCTTCAGCGGCATGCGTGTGCTCACCCGGTTCCTGCAGGGCCACCACCCCGGTCCCGACGGCGCGATCTCGAAGCTCTACTGGAGCGAGTACCACCAGGAGATCACCGAGCTGTCGATCGACATCCTCGGTGCCGAGGCGATGGTGCCCACCGGTCGCCGCCCGTCGAGCGCCTTCCAGGCCGACGACGCGGGCGCTCCCAACAGCTCGTGGAGCTGGGTCGGCACGTTCCTCAACGCCCGGGCCGGCACCATCTACGCCGGCTCGTCGCAGATCCAGCGCAACATCATCGGCGAGATGGTGCTCGGCCTGCCGAAGGAGCCGCGCTGAGCGGCATCGGCGACTGGACGCGGGTGGGACTGGCGGTGGCCGGGCGGCCGCGCCTGTGGTCGACCGCGTGGCGCCAGGCCCGTCGCACCGCCCGCCCCGGGTGGTGGCGGCGCGCGCCCTTCCTGCCCGTGCCGGGTGGCGAGTACCTGCGGTTCCGCACCGTCACCCAGTACGGCGACCCGGATCATCCGCCGGTCCCCGCCGATGTGCTGAACTACCTCACGTGGTGCAAGGCCCAGGGGAAACTCCACGCATGACCTGCGGACGGGATCGTTAGGGTCCTCGGCCATGAGGAGCGCGCTGGTGTTGAACGCAACGTACGAGCCGCTCTCCGTGGTGCCGGCACGTCGTGCGGCCTGCCTGGTGCTCGCCGACAAGGCCGACATGGTCGAAGACGACGGCACCGTGCTGCGGGCCGCGTCGCTCGAGCTGCCCAACCCGGTCGTGATCCGGCTCCGCTACGTGGTGAAGGTGCCGTTCCACCGGCGCACCGCGCTGTCGCGTCGGGCGATCTTCGCCCGCGACGAGCACCGCTGCCAGTACTGCGGTGGTGTGGCCGACTCGATCGACCACGTGATGCCGCGCTCGCGCGGCGGCTTGCACGTGTGGGACAACGTGGCGGCAGCATGTCGGCCGTGCAACCTGTCCAAGCGCGATCGCACGCCCGACGAGGCCGGCATGCGCCTGGCGCGCACGCCGCGCGCGCCGCGCGAGCTCGCCTGGGTGACCGTGGCGGTGCCGCGGGTGCCCGAGGCGTGGAAGCCGTACTTGGCGCGAGCCAGCTGAGCACGACCGTCGGACCGGGCGTCGGGTGAACGCGACGGGTGGTGCCACGGGTGGGTGGCGCGTGGCCGAGCGCCGCGGCCTCGCTGCCGAGCTGCACGGTCGCGTGCCCGACGGGGGTGCGCGGACGGCCGAGTGGTACGAGGTGACCCGGCCGGCGCTCGTGCTCGGGTCGGCGCAGCGCGACGAGGTGGTGGACGCAGCAGCTGCGGCGGCCGCCGGCATCGACGTCGTGCGCCGCCGCAGCGGCGGTGGGGTGGTGCTGCTCGTGCCGGGCGAGAGCGTGTGGCTCGACGTGGTGGTGCCGCGAGGCGACCCGCGCTGGGACGACGACGTGGCCCGGGCGATGTGGTGGCTGGGTGACGTGTGGTGCGAGGCACTCGGTGGGCTCGGTGTGGCGGGCGCGTCGGTGCATCGCGGCGGGCTGGTGCACACGGCGTGGTCGCGGCTCGTCTGCTTCGACGGGATCGGGTCGGGCGAGGTGGTGGTCGGCGATCGCAAGGTGGTCGGCATCAGTCAGCGACGCACGCGTGACTGGCTGCGCCTGCAGTCGTCGGTGCACCTGGAGTGGCGGCCCGACCTGCTGGTGTCGTTGCTGTCCCCACCGGCCCCCACGGCGGCCGAGTTGCGGACCCCGGTGACGGTGCCGGGCCCCGCTGCGGCCGTCCGCGCCGCGGTCGAGGCCGTGCTGGCCCGCGCCTGACGCTGCCGTCGTACCGCCGGCCCCTCGGTCGCTGCTCGTCCGTCGCTGCTGCGCTTCGCGCGGTCCGTGTGCTTCGACGCGCACGGTGTGACATCGGTCGTCTCGACGCAGCCGATGTGTCCGTCGCGCCTGGTCAGCGGGGTGGGGAACGGGTGCCTGGTGGAGGGCGGTGGGGGAGTGGGTGGCGGTCGAGGGGGAAAAGTGGGGAGAAGTGTTGACTCAGGGGTGTGCTGGGGGGAAGAATGGGGACCGGGTGGAGGACCCGTTCGCCGCTTTTCCCGGTGAGGGACCTCGGCCCGCAGGCAGGCAGCCGGTGGTGACACCGACACGGAGGCAGGGATCGGGGTGAGCGCGAAGTGGCGTTGTTCGTCGGGACGCACGAGCGTCAACTCGACGACAAGGGACGGCTGGCGCTGCCGGCCTCGTTCCGCGCCCACCTCGGCGAGCGCTGCTACCTGCTGCCCGGGCAGAACAACTGCCTGCGCGTCGTCCCCTCGGGCGACTTCGAGGCCATGGCGGCCGACCTGATGGCCAAGGTCGGGCGTGGCGAGGTCTCGATGCAGTACCAGCGCGTGGTCGCCGCCAACGCCACGCCCGTCACGATCGACGGCCAGGGTCGGGTGAAGGTCGAGGAGAAGCTCCGCCAGTACGCAGGCCTCGCGACCGAGTCCAAGGCCCTGGTCAACGGCAACTTCACCGAACTCGAGATCTGGGCGCCCGAGCGATACGAGCGGGTCCAGGAGATCGGCAACCAGGAACTGGCGGGCGAGCTGTGATGGCCGCCCCGTGCACCCGAAAGGAGGGACGAGGCACCGACCGCGAGCCGATGGCTCCGTTCCGTTCATGACCCACACACCGCACACGCCGCACCGACCGGGCGCCTCGCCCTCCAGGTCGTCCACTGCGTCGTGTGGTGCATCTGCAGTCCGCCGGCCGGCAAGATGGACAGCCCCACTCCGCCCGCTTGCCGTCTCGTCGACCGGGGAGACATCCCGGCGACACCCGCCGTCCGGCGGGCCGCAGATGCCCCACACCTCCAGCGCCGAGGTCGTCCGATGAGCGACGACGAGCCCACCAGCGGCTCGTTCGAGCACCGCCCGGTGATGGTGGACGAGATCGTCGAGATCTTCGCCACCGTCCCTCCGGGCTGGGTGCTCGACGCCACCCTCGGCGGTGCCGGCCACGCCACGGCGATCCTCGAGGCCCACCCGCACCTGCGGATCCTCGGCCTCGATCGCGACGGCGACGCCCTCGCCGCCGCGACGGCACGGCTGGCGGTGTTCGGCGATCGAGCGGCCACGCAGCACCTGCGCTTCGACCACCTCGACCACGCCATGGAAGCTCTCTCCGTCGACCACCTCTCGGGCGCTCTGTTCGACCTCGGTGTCAGCTCGCCGCAGCTCGACCGCAACGACCGCGGGTTCTCGTACCGCCACGACGCACCGCTCGACATGCGGATGGACCGCCGCGAGCAGTGGACGGCGAGCGACATCGTCAACGGCTACGACGAGCGCGAGCTCGCCCAGGTGCTGCGCCGTCACGGCGACGAGCGCTTCGCCACCCGCATCGCCCGCGCCGTCGTGGCGGCGCGCCCGATCGAGACCACCACCCAGCTCGCCGAGATCGTCGTCGCCGCGATTCCCGCCGCCGCACGGCGCACCGGCGGTCACCCGGCCAAGCGCACCTTCCAGGCCCTGCGCATCGAGCTCAACCGCGAGCTCGAGGTGCTGCCGGCCGCGCTGGACCTCGCGATCGAGCGCACCGTCGAGGGTGGCCGTGTGGCCGTGTTGTCGTACCACTCGGGCGAGGACCGGATCGTGAAGCAGCGCATGCGCCAGGCCGAGACCGGTGGTTGCGCCTGCCCGCCCGAGCTGCCCTGCGTCTGCGACGCCGTGCAGATCGTGCGCGTCGTGCGCGGCGTGCCGCGCACCCCGAGCGAGTCCGAGCGCGAGTCGAACCCCCGCGCCCGCAGCGCCCGCCTCCGCGTGGTCGAGCGGATCGTCCCGACACGTCGTGGCGAGTCGGCACCGATCTCGGGCGGACGGGCCTGACCGTGGCCGTCGCCGCCCGCCAGCACGCCCTCGAGGCGCGCCCCGACCTGCCCGTCCGGCCGCTGCGCCCCACGCGCCGCCCGGCCCCGTCGCGCTCGACGGTGCCCCAGCGCGACCCTCGTGACCCCCGCGCCCCCCGCGCTCCTCGTGGTGCGACGGCGCGCCGCGCGCCCGCCCCGCGTGTCGTGGCCACCCGCCGCCACGGTGCGCTCGCGGACGGTCCGCAGCCATTGGTGCGCGCCACGCAGGGCATCCACGCGAGCGAGCGTCACCTCAGCCTCGTGCAGCCCCGCGGCCGCCGGGTCACCCATCTCGCCGTGGTGGGCAGCGTGCTGATCGGCCTCGCGATGCTCGGTGCCGCCGCCTTCCAGACCCAGCTCGCGCAGCGCCAGGTGCAGCTCGACCAGTACGACTCCGACATCCGCGACGCCCGCGAGCAGTACGAGACGCTCCGCCGTCAGCGCGCCGAGCTGCGCTCGCCCGAACAGCTCGCCACGGTCGCCGCCGCCAACGGGATGCAGCCGGCGCACAGCAGTGACGTGGCGCAGGTGAGCACCGAGGTGCAGGCGATCGTCGCGATGTCGACCGGTGACATCGATCCGTCGGTGCTCGGCGACGGGCACAGCACGCTCGACGACTTCCGCGAGGTGAAGGCGATCACCAACGGCGACCTCCACGCCGACGCGTCCGACGACGCACCCGACGACGCGTCCGGCTCCGCGGTGCAGCCATGAGCCGCCGGCCGCCGATCGATCCCGCTGGGCCGCACGGCGGGTCGCGCCGAGGGCGTCGTGACGGCGAGCGTCGGGCCGCGACCGGATCGTCGCGTTCGATCACGCCCGATCCCCGCGCCCGCCGACAGGGCGGTGCCGACGCGCGTGCCGCTCGAGGCGCCCCCTCGCGAGGCGACACGTCACGTCACGGTGCGCGTCGCGACGTCCACCGCCTCGAACGACGCGACCGGCGACGCGACGCGCCCGTCGAGCTCGAGGTCGCGGCGGCCCCGCCGCCACGCGCTCGCCGGAGCCGACCGGCCGACCACGACGACGCCCCCCGTCGCCGAGGCCACGCCGTCGACACGCCACAGGCGAAGCCCCGCGCCCGCCGCGCGGCCGTCGCCGATCGACCGGCGCTGCAGCGCCGCATCGTCAAGGTGCGCACCCGTCGTCACCACTTCAAGGCGGGCCAGAGCCGCCGTCGGTTGCGCATGGTGTTCGCGATCACGGCCGTCGTGTTCGCGCTCATCCTCGGTCGCGTGGTGATGTTGCAGACCACCGACGCCGACCAACTGCGTGCCGCCGGCTACGAGCAGCGCACGAGCGAGACGGTGTTGCGCGCCAACCGAGGCGTGATCTTCGACCGCAACGGCGACGAGCTCGCGTTGTCGGTGCCGTCGACCACGATCATCGCCAACCCCAAGCTCGTCACCGATCCCGAAGGCACGACCCGTGCGCTCGCCACCGTGCTCGAGCTGTCGCCCGACAAGCAACAGAAGCTGATCGAGGCGTTCACGGCGAAGGACAAGTCGTTCGTCTACGTGGCCCGCCAGGTCACCGACTCGCAGGCGCAGGCCGTCGAGCAGCTCGCGCTGAACGGGGTCGACTCGATCGCCGAGGACCGCCGCACCATGCCGAGCGGCTCGGTCGGCCAGAGCGTGATCGGCAAGACCAACATCGACGGCGAGGGCATCGCCGGGATCGAGATGCAGTACGACGCGGTGCTCACCGGCACCGACGGCGAGATGACTCGTCAGCACGACCGCGACGGCCGCTCGCTGCCCGGCACCGAGACCACGACCGTGGCGCCGATCCCCGGCGACGACCTCGTGCTCACCATCGACCGTTCGGTGCAGTACGAGGTCGAACAGGCCATGGTCGAACAGGTCACCAACCTCATGGCCCGCGGCGGTTCGGCGATCGTCATGGACACCGACACCGGCGAGATCATCGCGATGGTCGGCGTCCGCATGGGCGACGACGGCATCGTCCGGGTGACGAGCGGCAACATCGCCGCGGTCGACGCGGCCGAGCCGGGTTCGGTGGCGAAGGCGATCACCATCGCCGCCGCGTTGAACGAGGGCACGGTCACGCCCGACTCGATGTTCGAGGTGCCGTGGCAGAAGCAGTTCTCCGACACCCAGCTCCACGACGCCGAGCAGCACCCCGACTGGAACATCCCGGTGCGCACGATCCTCGCCGAGTCGTCGAACATCGGCACGATCGAGGTGATGCTCACCATGGGCTCGACGTTGCGCGAGACGAAGGAGAAGCTCGGCACCTACATGCGTGCGTTCGGCCTGGGGGAGAAGTCGGCGCTCGACTTCCCGGGCGAGTCGCGCGGCCTCGGCGTCGACTGGAAGAAGTGGGAGGGCGCCGAGCAGTACACGGTGGCCTACGGACAGGGCATCGCGTCGACCTCGGTGCAGCTCGTGAGCGCCATCAACGTCATCGCCAACGACGGCGTGTACGTCGCGCCGAAGCTCGTCAAGTCGACCATCGCCGCGGACGGCACGATCACCGACACCGCCGACAGCGACACCCATCGGGTGGTGCGTCCCGAGGTGGCCCAGCAGCTGAACCTGATGATGCGCGAGGTGGTGTGCTCGGGCACCGCGACGCGAGCTCAGGTGAAGGGTGTGACCATCGCCGGCAAGACCGGAACGGGTCTGAAGGCGCTCGACGGCGGTGGCTACACCGACGCCGAGGGCCATCACAAGTACTACTCGTCGTTCGCCGGTTACTTCCCGGCCGAGGACCCCCAGGTGACCGTCCTCATCTCGATCGACGAGCCGCCGGGTGCCGAGGGTCAGGAGACCCGCTTCGGCGGCACGGCCGCGGCGCCGGTGTTCGCTCGCATCGCCCCGTCGATCATCCACGAGATGGACATCCAGCTGCCCGAGGGCGGCGGCTGCCCGAAGGGGTGACGGTGGACCCGCGTTCGATCGCCCAGGTGCTCGAGGGCGTCCGGGGCGGACCCGCGCGCCGGCTCGAGCCGGCCACCGGCACCGGCACCGACGAGGCGCTCGCGACCCTGGTGCGCGACGTCACCGTCGACTCCCGTGAAGCGGGAGCGGGGACGCTGTTCTGCTGCGTGCCCGGCGAGCGCAGCGACGGTCACGACTTCGCAGCCGCGGCCGTCGCGGCCGGCGCCACGGCGCTCCTCGTCGAGCGACGGCTCCCGCTGCCCGTGGCACAGATCGTCGTCGACGACGCCCGCGCGGCCACCGGCTGGATCGCCGCCTCGGTGTTCGGTCACCCCAGCGACGACCTGCTGATGGTCGGCGTCACCGGCACCAACGGCAAGACCACCACCTCGCAGCTGATCGGCCACGTGCTGCGCACCACCGGTCGGCGCACCGAGGTGTTCGGCACCCTGTCCGGCCGGTTCACCACCCCCGAGGCGCCGTCGCTGCAGCGCACCCTGGCAGGATGCCGCGACGAGGGCGTCGAGGCGGTCGCGATGGAGGTGTCGTCGCACGCACTGGCGCTCGGCCGCGTGTCGGGCACCCACTTCGACGTCTCGGTGTTCACCAACCTCGGTCGCGACCACCTCGACTTCCACGGCACGGTCGAGCGCTACTTCGCGGCCAAGGCCCGGCTGTTCGAACCCTCGCTCAGCGACGTCGGTGTGGTGAACGCCGACGACGTGCACGGTCGGCTGCTGCTCGACACCTCGACGGTGCCGTTGGTGCCGTTCTCCATCGGCGACGCACACGACCTCGAGATCGGCCCGACCTCGCACGCGTACACCTGGCGGGGCGAGCGCGTGCGGGTGGGGCTCGGCGGCGAGTTCAACGTGATGAACAGCCTCGCGGCGGCCACGGCGTGCGCGGCCACCGGGCTCTCGGCCGCCGACGTGGCCGCGGCGCTGTCGACGTCGCCGGCGGTGCCCGGCCGGTTCGAGCCGATCGTGGCCGGTCAGCCGTTCTCGGTGCTCGTGGACTACGCCCACACCCCCGACGGGCTCGAGCAGGCGCTCCGTGCCGTCCGCGCGAGCACCGCTGCCGCGGGTGGCGGGCGGGTGATCGTGGTGTTCGGCTGCGGTGGCGATCGCGACCGCGAGAAGCGCCCGCTCATGGGTGCCGTGGCCGCCGAACTGGCCGACCAGGTGGTGATCACGTCGGACAACCCCAGGTCGGAGGACCCGCAGGCGATCATCGATGCCACCGTCGCCGGGGTGCCCGCCGACTACCGTGGCCACGTTGTGACCGAGCCCGACCGAAGGACCGCCATCGGCGCGGCGCTGCAGATCGCCCGCCCCGGCGACGTGGTGCTGATCGCCGGCAAGGGCCACGAGACCACCCAGACCATCGGTGATCGCGTGCTGCCCTTCGACGATCGCGCCGTCGCGCGCGAGCTCCTCGACGTCCTCGCCGGGGGTGGCGCGTGATCGCGGTCATGATCGCCGGCGCGACGGCGATGCTCGTGTCGCTGTTCGGCACGCGCTTCCTCATCACGTTCTTCCGCAACCGCGGCAAGGGCCAGCCGATCCTCGGCAAGGAGGACCGCGGTCCGGAGCACCACATGAGCAAGCAGGGCACGCCCACGATGGGCGGGCTCGCGATCATTGTCGCCGCGTTCGCCGGCTGGCTGATGGCGCACCTGCGCGACACCCTGGCGTTCTCCGATCAGGCGATGATCCTGTGGTGCGGCGTCCTGATCATGGCCTTCATGGGCTTCCTCGACGACTACATCAAGATCACCAAGGCCCACAACCGCGGCATCTTCTGGAAGCGCAAGAGCTACATCACGCTGGCGCTGGCCGTTGGTGTCGCGTGGTGGCTGTCCGCCGGCACCGGCATCAGCGAGACGTTCAGCACCACGCGTGCCACGTACCCGGGCTGGACGCTCAACACGGTCGTGTGGATCGTGTGGGCCGGGCTGATCATCTGGGCCACCACCAACGCCGTGAACGTCACCGACGGCCTCGACGGCCTGGCCGGCGGCTCGGCGATGATGGGTTTCGTCGCCTTCGCGATCATCGGCTACTGGGCGTTCCGCAACCCCGAGATCTACGCGGCGGTGGTCAACCCGCTCGACCTCGCCACCGTCGCCGCGGGTTTCGCCGGTGCGTGCGCCGGGTTCTTGTGGTTCAACGCCGCGCCCGCGCGCATCTTCATGGGTGACGTCGGCGCCTTGGGTGTCGGGTCGGCGCTCGCGCTGCTGGCGCTCGGCACCAACACCCAGATGCTGCTCGTCCTCATCTGCGGCATCAACGTGATGGAGGCCGGCTCGGTCGCGGTCCAGATGGGCGTGTTCAAGGCGTCGGGTCGCAAGAAGCGGCTGTTCCGCATGTCGCCGATCCATCACCACTTCGAGCTGCTCGGCTGGCCCGAGACCACGGTGATCATCCGGTTCTGGATCATCCAGGGCGCCTGCGTGGCGACCGCACTGGCGATCTTCATCGGCGACTTCACCCGGTTGGAGAGCCTGCGTTGAGCGAGACGGCGCTGGTGCACGGCGTCGCGGTCGCCGGTGCAGCGGTGGCCCGAGCGCTCGCGGCACGTGGCTACCGCGTGCTCGTCGCCGACGACGCACCCGACGACGCGAAGCGTGCGGTCGCGCACGAACTCGGCACCGAGCTCGTCGAACGGCCCGACGCCGCCACGATCGCGCGTCTCGTGCGCGAGGCCGACCTGATCAGCCCGGCCCCCGGCGTGCCCGAGACCCACGAGCTCGTCCGCACGGCGCTGGCCGCCGACGTGCCGCTCCGCACCGAGATCGACCTCGCCTACGACTGGGAGCAGCAGCGTCCGGGCGGTCCGCGGCCGATGGTGGCCATCACCGGCACCGACGGCAAGACCACCACCACGATGCTGGCCGCGTCGCTGCTCACCGCGGGCGGGCTTCGAGCTGCAGCGGTGGGCAACACCGAGGTGCCGTTCGTCGCCGCGCTCGACGACGAGGTCGACGCGTTCGCGGTCGAGTGCAGCAGCTTCCGCCTCTCGTGGATCCGTTCGTTCCGGGCCGAGGCGGCGATCTGGCTCAACCTCGCGCCCGACCACCAGAACTGGCACGTGTCGATGCAGTCGTACGAGGAGGCCAAGGCCAACGTGTGGCGCCACCAGCGACCCACCGACGTGGCCGTCGGCTGGACCGGTGACGACGTCGTGATGCGCCGCCTCGCCGGTGCGCCGGGCCGACACGTCACCTTCGGTCTCGCTGCCGGTGACCACCACGTGGTCGGTGGACTCGACGGTGCCGCCGGTCAGGGTGACACGCGCCGCTTCGCCGACGGTTCGGGGGAGTACGCCTCGGTCGCGTCGCTGCGCCGACGGTTCCCGCACGACCTGTCGAACGCGCTCGCCGCGTCGGCCGCGGTGATCGAGAGCGGGCTCGTCGCTCGCGACGCGATCGATGCCGGCCTCGCCGCGTTCCGCGTGCCACCCCATCGCATCGAGCCGCTCGGCTCGCTCGACGGCGTCGAGTGGTTCAACGACTCGAAGGCCACCTCGCCCCACGCGGCGCTCACCGCGATCCGTTCGTTCGACTCGATCGTGCTGATCGCCGGTGGCCGCAACAAGGGGCTCGACCTCGGGTCGCTCGCGGGCGAGGCGTCACGCATCCGCTCGGTGGTCGCGATCGGCGAGGCCGCCGGCGACGTCGAGGCGGCGTTCGACGGGGTACGACCCACGGTGCGCGCCACGTCGATGGCCGACGCGGTCGGGCTCGCGCGAGCCGCTGCGCTGCCCGGCGACGTGGTGCTGCTGTCGCCCGCGTGCGCGAGCTTCGACTGGTATCCCGACGGCGGCTACCCGGCACGCGGCGACGACTTCCGCCGGCTCGTCCACGCCGCAGGCGTCGGGGCACACACGGGGGCCACCGCATGAGCACCCCGGGCATCGCCGTCCGCCGCCGCCAGGCGGCCGAGCGCGCCGCTGCACTGCGCCGCCACCCGACCGGTCGCGGATCCCGTGTCGAGCTGCGCCCACCGCCCACCACCTTCTACGTCATCGCGCTGGTGGTCACCGTGTTCACCATGCTCGGCCTGGTGATGGTGCTCTCGGCGTCGTCGATCCGGCTGTTCCACAACGGCGTGTCGCCGTGGCGCACGTTCAACCGTCAGGTGGTGTGGGCGATCCTCGGAGCCGTGGCGCTCTGGATCTGCGCTCGGGTGCCCTACCAGCGGTTGCGCCGCTTCGTGTTGCCCGCGCTGTTGGGTTCGACGGTGCTCATGCTGGTGCCGTTCGTACCGGGCGTGGGCCTCGAGGTCAACGACGCGAGCTCGTGGGTGTCGCTCGGGTCGTTGAGCCTGCAGCCGAGCGAGTTCCTCAAGCTCGCCGTCCTGCTGTACAGCGCCGACCTGCTCACGCGGCGCGCCGACGAGATGCACGACCTGGCCCGCACGCTCAAGCCCACGTTGCTCGTCGCCTGCCTCGCGGCCGGGTTGTGCCTGCTGCAGGGTGACCTCGGATCGGCGATCGTGCTCGCCGCGATCGTGGGCGCCGTCGCGTTCGTCGGCGGCACCCCGCTCGCGCCGATGACGATGGCGGGGGTGGCCGGCATCGGCGCCACCGCGTTGTTCGTGATGACCAGTCAGCGGCGCATCAACCGGTTCACCGCGTTCATGGACGTGGCCGGCAACCGCGACCACCTCAGCTACCAGACGTACCAGGCGATGATCGCGATCGCGCAGGGTGGCACCACGGGTGCGGGTCCGGGACGTGGCCTCAACAAGCTCGGCGACTTCCTGCCGCTCGCGCACAGCGACTTCATCTTCGCCGTCGTCGCCGAAGAGCTGGGCCTGATCGGTGTGATCGCCGTCGTCGGCGGGTTCCTGGTGCTCACCTACTGCGGCGTGCTCGTCGCCAATGCCGCGGCCGACCGGTTCGGCAGCCTCCTCGCGGGTGGCATCGTCGGCTGGTTCGTCGTGCAGGCGACGATCAACATCGGTGGCGTCATCGGTCTGATGCCGGTCACCGGGCTCACCCTGCCGTTCTTCTCGGCGGGTGGCAGCTCGCTGTTCGTGTGCATGGCGGCGGCCGGCCTGCTCCTCAACGTCGCCCGCCACGCGAAATGACGCACGCCGTCGTCACCGGCGGTGGCACGTCGGGACACGTGCTGCCGGCGCTGGCGATCATGGACCGCCTCGCCGCCGCGGGCCACGCGCGCGACGAGCTGCACTACGTGGGCACGCAGCGCGGCATCGAGTCGCGACTGCTGCCGCCCACCGGCTACGGACACACCCTGCTCGACGTCGTGGGCCTGCAGCGCTCGCTGTCGAAGCGCAACCTGTCGGTGCTCCCGAAGCTGGTGCGCAGCGCACGAGCCGCAGGCCGGTTGCTCGCCGAGCTGCGCCCGAAGGTGGTCGTCAACGTCGGTGGCTACGCCAGCATGCCGGCCACCATCGCAGCGCTCCGCGCCGGCATCCCCGTGGTGGTGGTGAGCTACGACC
>JAXLRF010000014.1:0-105077 GCA_046331225.1 Acidimicrobiales bacterium | reverse complement strand
GCCGTCGCCGGCGCCGCCGAGTCGACCGCCGCCGGGGCGAACGACTCGAGCCGTGCGGCGAGCGAGCTCGCCCGCATGGCGAGCGACCTGCAGACCCTCGTCGGTCAGTTCCGCTACTGACCGGCGCGGGGCCCGCCCTCCACGGACAGTCCTGCCGAGCGCTCGCGCCCGCACCACGCGGACGCACGCGCACGACCGCACACGACTTCGAACATCGAGACGAGATGACCACCACGCCCACCAGCGCGAAGACCGACGGCCCGATCCGGGTGCTCGTCGTCGACGACGCCGTCGCCGTGCGACGGCTGATGACCATGCTGTTCCAGAGCGAGCCCGACCTCGAGCTGGCCGGGATCGCCCAGGACGGCGCGATCGCGCTCGAACGGATCGAGTCGTTGAAGCCCGACATCGTGTCGCTCGACCTGGCGATGCCGAACATGGACGGCCTGACGATGCTGCGCGAGATGCGCTCGCGCGGGCTCGACGTGCCGGTGATCATGTTCTCGACGCTCACCCACCACGGTGCACGCGAGACCATCGAGGGGCTGTCGCTCGGCGCGGCCGACTACGTGACGAAGCCGACGCACTACGACAACCCGATGGACGCGCTCGAGGCCGTGCGCGCCGACCTCGTCCCGAAGATCCGGGCGATCGTGCGTGCCCACCGCACCAACGCTGCGTCCGCCTCGGCGACCGCCCGACGTGGCGACGCGTCGTCGGCGGCGGGCAGCGCCGGTGCGGCGCCTGCCGTCGCCCGCGGCGGCAAGGTCGACGTGGTCGTGATCGGCTCGTCGACCGGCGGACCGAACGCCCTCGCCGAGGTGATCGGCCGGCTGCCGGGCAACCTGCGCGTCCCGGTGCTGGTCGCCCAGCACATGCCGCCGGTGTACACCACGTATCTCGCCCAGCGCCTCGACGGCTCGGGCGCCCTCACCGTGCGCGAGGCGATCGACGGCGAACCCATCGAAGCCGGCACGGTGTACATCGCCCCGGGGGATCACCACCTCACCCTGCGGCCCACCGCCTCGGGCGCGACCGTCGCGCTGACGCAGGGGCCGCCGGTCAACCACTGCCGCCCGTCCGTCGACGTGCTGTTCAAGAGCGCGGCGGCCGCCTTCGGTCGCCAGACGCTCGCGGTGATGTTGACGGGCATGGGTCACGACGGCCGCGACGGCGCCGTCGAACTGCACGGCCTGGGCGCGCAAGTGCTGGTCCAGGACGAATCCACGAGCGTGGTGTGGGGCATGCCCGGCGCCGTGTTCGAGGCCGGCGTGGCCGACGAGGTGCTCCCCGTCGACCGCATCGCCGCGGCGATCGTGCGGCTCACCGCACTGGGCGCCGGATTCCGGCGCGGGGCCACGGCCGCCGCGCAGGGCGGGTGAGCCTCATGGCACCCGCGCCCTCACCCGGGACAGTCAACGTCCGAACGTGGCTCGCTCGTCAGCTGCCACCACACCCCCGCACCCCGGGCGCCGCCCGGGCTCACCACTAGGAGCTGATGTGCGAATTCTCATCGTGGACGACTCGCGTTCGATGCGCCTCATCCTCAAGCGGATGCTTGCCGAGATGGGCCACGCCGACGTCGCCGAGGCCGAGGACGGCTCGGTGGCACTGGCGCAGATGGAGGCCTTCAAGCCGGAGGTCGCGCTGGTCGACTGGAACATGCCGGTCATGAACGGACTCGAGTTCGTCTCGGCGATCCGCGAATCGCGTGACTACGACAAGGTCAAGGTGATGATGGTGACCTCGGAGTCGAGCCCTCGGCTCGTCTACGAGGCCCTGAAGGCCGGTGCCGACGAGTACGCGATGAAGCCGATCACCCGGGACGTGATCGAAGAGAAGTTCATGCTCCTCGGTCTGTCGTGAGCGCCATCCGAGTGCTCGTGGTCGACGACGCCGTCGTCGTTCGCAAGCTGCTCACCACTGTCATCGACGAGGATCCCGATCTCGAGGTGGTGGGCATCGCGGCGAACGGCGCGATCGCCCTGGGCAAGATCGAACAGCTCAAGCCGGACATCATCACGCTCGACGTGGAGATGCCGGAGATGGACGGCATCCAGACGCTGCGCGCCATCCGCTCGACGAACCGCTCGCTGCCGGTGATCATGTTCTCGACGCTGACCGAGCGTGGCGCGACCGCGACGCTCGAGGCGCTCGCCCTCGGGGCGTCGGACTACGTGACCAAGCCGGCCAACGTCGGCAGCGTCACCGCGGCGATGGATGCGGTCCGCCAGGAGCTCATCCCCAAGATCAAGACGTTCTGCCGTCGCAACACGCCCCCGCCGCCCCCGCCGCCGCTGGCCCCCGCGCTGCGCGTGCACAAGGCGCCGGTCACGGGTCGGTGCGAGCTCGTCGCGATCGGTTCGTCGACCGGTGGCCCGAACGCACTCGGCACCGTGCTCGGACAGCTGCCGGCCGGCTTCGACAAGCCGATCGTCATCGCCCAGCACATGCCGGCGGTGTTCACCCGCTACCTCGCCCAACGCCTCGACGGCTCGTCGCGCATCCGTGTGCGCGAAGCCGAGCAGGGCGATCTCCTCGCGCCGGGGCTGGCCCTCGTGGCCCCCGGCGACCACCACATGACGCTCCGCCGCACGCCCGCAGGCGTCGCGGTGGTGCTCGACCAGTCACCGCCGGTCAACTTCTGCCGGCCGGCGGTCGACGTGTTGTTCAAGTCGGCCGCCGACGTGTACGGGGGTGACGTGCTCGCCGTCGTGCTCACCGGCATGGGCCACGACGGGCGCGACGGCTGCGCCGCACTCAAGCAGCGCGGCGCGACGGTCATCGCCCAGGACCAGGCGACCAGCGTCGTCTGGGGCATGCCCGGTGCGGTGCACCAGTCGGGTCTGTCCGACGCCACGCTGCCGCTCGACGACATCGGACCCGCCGTCGCGCAACGCGCGGGCAGCGCCTTTCTCTCAGGAAGAGGATCGAGATGACCACCATCACCGCGACACAGTTCGACCATCTCCGCGACATGGTGCTCAAGGAGTCGGCCATCGTCCTCGAGCCGGGCAAGGAGTACCTCGTCGAGAGTCGGCTCGCGCCGATCGCACGGCGCGAGGGCCTCGGCTCGGTGTCGGATCTCGTGCAACGTCTCATCACCCAACCGTCGGTGAAGCTGAAGTCGGAGATCATCGACGCGATGACCACGAACGAGACGTCGTTCTTCCGCGACGTCCACCCGTGGCAGACGCTGAAGGAAGAGGTGCTGCCGAAACTCATCGAGTCGCGGCGCATCGAGCGCCGGCTCACCGTGTGGTGCGCCGCCTGCTCGAGTGGCCAGGAGCCGTACTCGCTCGCCATGCTGCTGCGCGACAACTTCCCCGACGTCGTGCGCTCGTGGGACGTCAAGATCATCGCGACCGACCTGAGCGACTCGATGCTCTACCGGTGCCGCGAGGGCGTGTACAGCCAGCTCGAGGTGAACCGCGGCCTGCCGGCCCCGATGCTCATCCGCAACTTCCAGCGCGAAGGTGCCGACTGGCGCATCGATCCCGAGCTGCGTCGCATGGTCGACGTGCGCACCTGCAACCTGGCATCGCCGGCCTCGTACCCCCGTGCGGCGAGCCGCTTCGACGTGGTGTTCATCCGCAACGTCCTCATCTACTTCGACGACGCGACGAAGACCCGCATCCTCAACGAGACCTCGTCGCGGATGCACCCGGACGGCTACCTCCTGCTCGGCTCGAGCGAGGTGTCGATCAGCTCGTCGACGCGCCTCGTGCGTCACCAGTTCGGTCGCACCATCTACTTCCAGCCGGCCTGACCCATCCCCGGATCCCCGGATCCCCGGATCCCTCCCCCCGACCCTTCTCCAGAGGAGACCTCGATGCACTCCCGGATCGCCTCCGCGCCTGCGCACGGCACTCGTGCGCTCACCCGTCCCCGACTGCTGCGCTTCGGCGCCGTGATCGTCGCACTGCTCGCCGTCGGCGGCGTGGTGTCGACACTCACCACACGGTCCGAGCAGGACTCGGTGTCGGACGTGAACCGCGCCGGCCTCGCCGTGCTGTCGCTCGAGCAGTCGATGGGTGACGGCACCGCCATCGCCCGGCACACCCTCGGCACCGTGCTCGCGCTGCAGAACGGTGTGACGTCGCTCGCGGCCGACCTGACCGATCAGGCCGATCAGGCGACGGCCGACCTGGACGAGCACCTCGGCGAGGTGCGCGCCTACGTGGAGTCGACCGGTGTGGGTGTCGAGGAGATGGCCGCCGTCGACGAGGCGTACCAGGCGTGGCAGGCGTTCGCCGCGAGCTTCGACACCACCGCCGCGGCGATGCTCACCCCGCAGCAGCTCGAGGGTGCGTACCGCGCCGCGGTCGCGCCGATGGACGCGCTGCGCGAGACGCAGGAGACGCTGAGCGACGTGCTCGAGGAGCAGAGCATCGCGCTGTCGGACGAGGCCCACTCGACCGGCGACCGGGGCATGCTCATCACCATCATCGCCACGCTGTTCGCGCTGGTCGCCTTCGGCTTCATCGGTCGCCGGGTGCTGCACTCGGTGACGGCGATGAACACGCTCCAGGAGGAGATGGCGAAGGTGAACGCGATGGTCGAGCAGTCGTCGCTCGCGACGCTGTTCGTCGATCCGGAGCTGCGCTGCGTGTACATCAACGACGCCGGCACCGCGATCTGGCGGCGCTACGAGCAGTTCATGCCCGTGGCGGCCGAGCAAGCGCTCGGCGCGAAGCTCACCAGCCTGCAGGGCTTCATCGACGGCACCCGCGACCCCGTGACGCCGATGGGGGACATCGGCACGGTCGAGGTGCACGTGCAGGAGGTCGTCGGCAGCGACGGCCGCCCGCTCGGCTACATGTCGACGTGGATGGACATCAGCGACCGGGTGCGGGTCGAGCAGCAGGCTGCGCAGGCCCAGGAGCGCGAGCGCGCCGTGGCCGCCGAGCTGGCCGCCAAGGTGGACGAGCTGAGCCGCACGCTGGCCCAGGCCGCCGCCGGCGACCTGACCGCACAGGTGACCGTGCGCGGCGACGACGCGATCGGCCGCATGGGCGAGGCCGTCGACAAGCTGCTCGGTGATCTGCGTTCGTCGATCCAGGCGATCGCCGCCAACAGCGAGGCACTCGCCGCCGCCGCCGAGGAGCTGCAGATGCTCTCGGTGGGCATGGGCTCGAACTCGGCCGAGACGTCACGCCAGGTGAGCTTCGTGTCGGACGCCTCCGTCGAGGTCGCCCGCAACGTCGAGACCGTGTCCGCGGCCTCGGACCAGATGTCGTCGTCGATCAAGGAGATCGCCCGCAACGCGAGCGAGGCGGCCAAGGTCGCGTCGCAGGCCGTCGAGCAGGCGAAGGTGACGAACCAGACCGTGTCGTTGCTCGGTGATTCGAGCGCCGAGATCGGCCAGATCGTCAAGGTGATCACCGGCATCGCCCAGCAGACCAACCTCCTCGCACTCAACGCGACCATCGAGGCCGCACGAGCCGGCGAAGCCGGCAAGGGCTTCGCCGTCGTCGCCAACGAGGTCAAGGAGTTGGCCAAGGAGACAGCCAAGGCCACCGAGGACATCTCGGCCAAGATCGACGCGATCCAGAACGACACCACCAGCAGCGTCGACTCGATCACCGGGATCCTCACGATCATCGACCAGATCGCCCACTTCCAGGACACGATCGCCGCCGCCGTCGAAGAACAGGCCGCCACCACCAGCGAGATCGCACGCTCCGTCGGCGAAGCCAGCCGCGGCAGCCAGGAGATCACCAACAACATGCACACGGTGGCCGTGGCGGCCCAGAGCACGGCGAACGGTGCCGAGGACTCGAGCCGTGCGGCGAGCGAGCTCGCCCGCATGGCGAGCGACCTGCAGACCCTCGTCGGCTCGTTCCGCTACTGACCCGTCGACCTCCTGGCGCGGCCGTCGGCCGCGCCGGACGGTCACCTGAGCACACCTCCGCTCGCGACGCGCGTCCGCGGCGCGGGCACGAACGACAGCACAAGGAGCGGGCCGCATGTCGACGAGCGTCTTCCTCGGTCGCCAACCCATCTTCGACCGCAAGCGCCGGACGTACGCCTACGAACTGCTCTACCGCAACGGGTCGGAGAACATGGCGTTCTTCCGCGATCCGGACGACGCCACACGCCGGGTGCTCGAGGTGGCGATGCTCGAATGGGGCTTCGACCGCGTGGTCGGTGACCGCTTCGGGTTCATCAACGCGGCCAACGGGATCCTCCACAGCGGCATCCTCGACATCCTCCCGGCCGACCGTGCCGTGATCGAGCTCGAGGCCGACTTCGAGTTCGACCCGGCCTCGATCGACGCCCTCCGCGCCGCGCACGAGCGCGGCATGCGCTTCGCGCTGAGCGACGTGTCGTCGGTGGATCACGAGGCGTACCCGGTGATCGCACCGCTGGTGAGCGTGGTGAAGGTCGACGTCCCGGCGGTGCCGCAGATCCGCATGCCGAAGCTGGTGGCCGAGATCGCCGAGGTGTTCCCCGGTGCGCTGAAGCTCGCCGCCAAGGTGGAGGAGCACGCGGCGTTCGAGGAGACGAGCGAGCTCGGCTTCGACCTGTTCCAGGGCTACTTCTTCGCGAAGCCCGAGGTGATGGGTCGCACGGAACGGCCGGCCAACCTGACGGCGGCCGTGCAGCTGATGGCCGAGGTGAACCGTCCCGACGTCGACCTCGACCGGGTGGAGGAGCTGATCGCCACCGATCCGACGCTCGCCTACGGCCTGCTGCGGCTGGTGAACTCGAGCTCGTACGGCCTGACCGTGCACGTGCAGTCGATCCGCCACGCGATCGTGATGCTCGGCCTCGCGCAGGTGCGACACCTGGCGGTGCTGTTGACGATGGCCACCAAGGCCACGCGTGTGAACGAGGAGCTGATCGTGCTCGCCGCGACGCGAGCGAAGATGGCGGCCGGCCTGGCCGACGACCCGCAGCTCGCGAACGACTGCTTCACCGCCGGCCTGCTGTCGGTGATCGACGCCGTGTTCCAGAGCCCGATGCCCGAGCTGTTGGCCGACCTGCCGGTGCAGACCGACGTGCGGCGGGCGCTGCTCGACGGCAGCGGCCCCGTCGGCACGGTGCTCGCCGCCGTGTACGCCTTCGAGCGGGCCGACACCGCGGCGCTCGACCGGCTGCGCCCCGACGACGCCCGCCAGCTGCGCGAGAGCTTCGGCGACGGTGCGGTGTGGGGCGAGAGCCTGCGCCGCGAGCTCACCGGTTCGCAGTCCTGACGCACTGGCGTCCTGACGAACTGCGAACTGACGTCCTGACGCGCACGAGGGGCGGGTGCCACCGGCACCCGCCCCTCGTCGCGCGATCGGGTCGATCAGATCACTGCATCACGAACTCGAGGAAGTAGATCTCGTACACCTCGTCGGGGTACTTGTTGCGCAGCCGCTCGGTGAGCAGTTCCTTGATGTTCTCGCGGCCCTCGGGCTCGCTGAGCGTGGCCATCGAGTTGCCCGACAGCGTCGAGACGATGATGTCCTTCGCCGGCGCGGTGTTGAGCCCCTCGGCCGCACCCTCGCCACCGGCGCTCACGCCGACCACACCCGGGCACAGGGCCAGGGAGATCGTCACGCGCAGGTAGTGGCCGTCGGTCAGGTTGATGCTCATCGACTCGAGGTCGAGGGTGTTCTCCTCGACGGCGTTGGCGTCGGTGCCCTCGGGGCAGCCCTCGAGCTGCACGATGGTCGTGCTGGGGGCGGCAGCGGTGCCGGCGCCGGCCGAGCGGCCGCCGAGCATGTAGCCCACGCCGGCGAGCGCGACGCACATCCCGATCAGCATGACCGGGCTCTTCTTCTTCGCGCCGTCCTCGCCGGCCTTGTCGTCCTTCTTCTTGCCCATGGGTGACCGTCCGTGTCGTCAGGGTGCTCTTCGTGTGGGGGTTTCCCTGGTCTTGACTGTCCGGAGAGACGAGCCTGCGTGCCAGGGTTCAGGCGTCGTTGCCGAGCGCCGGGTCGAGCGAGATGTCGCTGAGGATGATGATCTCGACGCGGCGGTTCAGGGCTCGTCCCTCGGCCGTGCCGTTGTCGGCGATCGGGTGCTCCTCGCCCCAGGCGGCCAACTTCAGCCGCTCGTCGAACCCGCCCTGCGCCTCGACGAAGCGGCGGACGGCGTTGGCGCGCCGCAGCGACAGGTCCCAGTTGGCGTCGAGGCTGCCGACGTTGTCGGTGTGACCCTCGATCGAGATCGTGTTGGGGATCGCCTGCAGCGCCGGGACGATGGTGATCAGCTCCTGCTGACCCGCCGGCTTGAGCGTGTACTTGCCGCTGTCGAACAGCACGCCCGACGAGTTGAGCAGGCTGACGACCAGGCCTTCACCGTTGAACTCGAACCGCAGGTTCCCGCCGAAGCCGGCCGCGTCGGCCGCCTGCTGGATCTGGTCCTGCACCTCCTGCAGCTGGTCGAGCGCATCCTGGGCGGCTTCCTTCTCGGCCTCCTGGCGAGCCTGCTCGATCTGCAGGTCGGTCGGGGTGGCGAGACCGGTGCCGTCGCCGTTGCCCGTGCCCGCGGCCGTGCTCGGCAGTGAGTTCGAGTCGAGCACACCGTCGCCGCCGTCCATCGGCGAGTCGCCCCCACTGCCCTCGCTGATCGTGACCACCTGCGTGGGGCCGCCGCCGCCGAACGACTCGCGGAAGCTCTCGGCGAGCTTCTTGTACTTCTCGATGTCGGTGCGACCGATCGCGAACAGCACCAGGAACAGCGCCATGAGCAGGGTCAGCATGTCGGCGTACGGGATCACCCACGCCTCGTGGTTGACGTGCTCCTCGTGCTCTTCGTGCTCTTCGTGCTGCTTGTGGCCCTTCTTGCCACCGTGCCCACCGCTCATCGGGTCACCTCATCTCACCCACCCGACGAGCTGCGCATCGCCTCCGCCTCCTTGGGCGAGAGGTAGCTCATCAGGGTCTCTTCGATCACGCGTGGGTTCTGCCCGCCCTGGATGGCGAGCACGCCCTCGACCACCATCTCGCGGGCCTGCACCTCCTGGGCCGACATGCGCTTCATGCGAGCCGAGAAGGGCAGCATCACGCCGTTGGCGAGGAACACGCCGAGGAAGGTGGCGACGAACGCGCCGGCGATACCCGAACCGAGTTTCTCCGGGTGATCGAGCTCGCCCAGCGTGGCGATGAGGCCGATGACGGCGCCGATGATGCCGAAGGTCGGGGCGAAGATGCCGTACGACTGGCACCAGTCCGACGCGAGTTTGTGGCGCACCTTCATCGCCTTGATCTCGGCCTTCATCACCTGCGCGACGGCGTCGGGGTCGGAACCGTCGATCGCGAGCTGCAACCCGCGCTTCATGAACGGGTCGTCGAGGCCGGCCATCTCGCTCTCGAGGGCGAGCAGGCCCTCACCGCGGGCCTTGCGGGCGAACTCGACGAGCGTGGTGATCGTCTTCTCCATGTCGACCGGCTTGTCCTTGCCGAGCAACGCCTTCATGATCGCACCGAAGATGCCGGTGGTGGCGGTGAACTCGTAGCTGGCCATCGTGGCGCCGAGGGCGCCACCGGGCACGATGAGCAGCGCGGTGATGTTCGACACGAGGAACACCGGGCTCACGTGGTGCGTCTGCGCGCCCATCATCACGAGGACGAGCGCGACGAGGAATCCGACGAGTGTTGCCGGCATGGTTCAGCCCTCCGTGGCTTCCGACGAGTGGGGCGACACCTGCGAGTGGCCCGACTCGGGGTCGTCGCCGTTGCCGACCGTGGGCAACGGGCTCACCGCAGCCGCGGCGGGCAGGGTCGTCGAGGTGGAGGTCTCGAGCTCGTCCGCGGCGAGGCGGGCGGCGAGCGCGATCGAGCGGGCGCGCAGGTAGGTCACCTGGTCGACGATCTCCTCCGGGGTCTCGACCACGACGTACTCGGCACCGTTGAGCAGGCGCACCACGGTCTCGTGGTGGCGCTCGAGGCGTTCGATGTGGTCGGGGTTCAGCCAGAGCGATTCCGTCTGACGCAGCCTCGTGAGGCGGATCATGTCGTGGACTGTGCTGATCGGCGCCCGTCGCGCCACAAAGCAACGACCATCGCGAGTGTGCCCGTTGGCTCGGAAACGGTGGCATCTCGGCGCCGACTCCGGACGATCCTCTCCGTGGAACCCGCCGAGGACCTCTCCCAGCAACTCTGGACGATGCGCGAGCTCCTCGAGCAGCTCGTCTACAAGCTCGACGTGCAGGGCCTCCTGCTCGCCGCAGGGCGCGCCCGCTGGATCCCCTACGTGACCGCCGAACTCGAGGCGGTCATCGAGGCGATCGGCGAGATCGAGGCCGCCCGGGCCCACGCCGCGGCGCGGCTGGCCCGCCAGGTGCGCATGCCCCAGACGGCCAGCCTGGCCGAGCTGATCGAGCACGTCGGCGCACCGTGGGCGAACCTGCTGTCGCAGCACCGGCTGCACCTGCTGTCGCTGCAGGCCGAGATCGAGGAGATCTCGCGTGCCAACAGCGAGATGGCCAAGCGCAGCCTGATGCGATCGCGCGAGATCATCGCCTCGCTCGGCGAACAGAGCGTCGACGTGTACGACCCCCGTGGGATGACCACGCCGCTCGCCGTGGGCGCCCTGCGCCTCGACCGGACCGTGTGAGGAGGACCTGATGGCCAACCTCTCGTCGCTCAACACCGCCTTCACGGGCATGCAGGCCCAGCGTCGGCAGCTCGACATCATCGCCCACAACGTCGCCAACGCGTCGACCGAGGGCTACCACCGCCAGCGCGCCGACCTGGTGTCGCTCGGCACGAGCGCCGCATCGGGTGTGTTCGCCGGCCGGTCGCAGAGCTACGGCGTCGACGTCATCGGCACGAGCCGCTCGTACGACGCACTGCTGGCCGCCCGTGCGGTGAGGGAGGACGCGGCACGCACCGCGGCCAACACGACCAGCACCTCGATGAAGACGGTGGAGGGCGTGTTCCCCGAACCGACCGACCTGGGGCTCGCGAAGGCGCTCGACGTGTTCTGGAGCTCGTGGACCGATCTGGCCAACGATCCGGGCAACCTGGCCAACCGTACCCAGCTGCTCGAGAACGCGCAGACGCTCGTCACGTCGCTGCACCGTTCGTCGAACGACCTGCAGGCCGTCGCCGACACCGCCGTCGCCCGTATGGGCACGCTGGCCGGCGAGGTGAACGACCTGGCCGACCAGGTGGCCGCGCTGAACAGCACGATCGCCTCGTCGTTCCAGGGCAACAACGACCTGCTCGACCAGCGCGACCTGCTCGTCGGCAAGCTCGCCAACCTCACCGGCGCCATCGGGCGCACCAACGACAACGGCACCGTCGACGTGTTCGTCGGTGGCCGTGCCCTCGTGACCGGCACGATCGTGCAGAAGGTCGACGGCACGACCGGACCGCTGCGCTGGGTGAGCGACAGCGCCGCGGTGAACCCGACGTCGGGCGAGGCGCAGGCACTCACCGGGGTGATCACCGACGTGGTGCCGCGGTACAAGACACTGCTCGACGACGTGGCCAACACGCTCGTCACCAACGTCAACGCGCTGCACACCGCGGGGTACGACCAGACCAGCACCACGGGGCGCCAGTTCTTCGACCCGGCCAACACCACGGCCGCGACGATCAGCCTGTCGACCGACGTGGCCGGCCAGCCGAGCCACATCGCCGCAGGCGCGCCGGTGTTGCCCGGCCCGACCGCGCCGGGAGTGCTCGACGGCGAGCAGGCCCGCAAGATCGCCGCGCTGGCCGACGCCGCCGGTGGTGCCGACGCGAAGTACTCGTCGTTCGTCACCACCCTGGCCGTCGAGACCCGGGCGGCCAAGAACCGCGCCGACATCCAGGACCAGGTGGCCGACAACGCCGTGCGCGAGGCCGACTCGGTCGGCTCGGTGAGCATCGACGAGGAGATGGCCAACCTCACCGCCGCGCAGCGCGCCTTCGAGGCCAACGCTCGGGTGATCACGGTGGTGGACGAGATGCTCGGCTTCCTGATCGAGCGCACCGGGACGGTCGGCCGATGAGTGAGCTCGCGACGACCACGGCGATCGCGACGACCGTCGACGGAGGTGGTGCACCATGCGCGTGACCAGCTCGATGATGGTGCGTTCGACCCTGCGCGATTTGTCGCAGGGCCTGAGCCGCCTGCAGGAGACCCAGACCAAGCTGTCGACGGGCAAGGAGATCACCAGCCCGTCGGCCAACCCGGGCAAGACCGCGAGCGCGATGGCGCTGCGCCAGGACATGCGTCGTGCCGATCAGCGACTGCGCTCGCTCAACGACGCGGCCGGTTGGTTGCAGACCGCCGACTCGACGCTCACGTCGTCGCTCACGACGCTCGGCAACGTGAAGGCCATCGCCGTGCGCGCCACCAACACCGGTGGCATCGGCGATCCCGCGGCCCGCACCGCCATGGCGGCCGAGATCCGCTCGGCGCGCTCCGAGCTGCTCGCGCTGGCCAACACCACCTACGGCGAGCGCTCGATCTTCAACGGCACCGCCGCTGGCGCGACCTACGACAGCAACGGCGTCTACCAGGGCAACGGCGCGTCGATCATCCGCGACGTCGCGCCGTCGACGTCGATCGCGATCAACCTCACCGGCCCGGCCATCTTCGGCGCGGCCGGCGGTCCGGTCGGCGACGTGTTCGAGGTGCTCGACCGCCTGGCCACCGCCGTGCAGAACGGTGACGCGACGGCGATCGCCACCGAGCACACCAACCTCGACAACCTCACCGCGACCGTGTCGGCCGCGACGGTGGAGATCGGCACGCGCGCCGCCCGCCTCGACGAGGCGAAGGCTCGCGCCGAGGACAACCAGCTGCTGCTCACCCAGCAGCTGTCGGAGGTGGAGGACGTCGACGTCGTCGAGGCGCTCATCAAGGCCAAGGCCCAGGAGAGCTCGTACCAGGCGGCGTTGCAGGTGGCGGCGAAGATCCTGCCGCCGTCGTTGCTCGACTACCTGCGCTGAGCGGGCCGGGCGGCTCCTCGTCGTCGCGATCGACCCGGTCCCCCCCTCGAGGACCGTCGCCTCAGGCGGCGGGCGACTCGGTGCCGTCGGTCTCGATCCAGGGCTTCGGCCCCAGCTGCTCGAGCTCGGCCGCGTCGCGCGCTCGCTGCTCGGCCTCACGTGCCTCGCGGTCGGCGTCGACCGCGCGCTGCGCCTGGGCGAGGTGACGGTTGACGACGCCGAGACCGACGAACACGGCGACGGCCACACCGAGCGAGCGCAGGAGCGCGCCGTCGATGCCGACGCCCGACATCGCCGAGTCGAACAGGGTCTGGCCGGTCAGGAGCGCCGACACCGCGACGGCGATGCTGAGCCGCCAGGGGGCGAGCGGGCCGGGATCCGCGGGCGGTGCCGACGCGAGGCCCTCGCGCTGCTCCTTGCCCTTCTTGCCCTTCTTGCCGTCCTTGCCGTCCTTGCCCTTCTTGCCGCCGTCGGCGTCGGCGTCGCCGACGAGGTCGCCGGTGACGAGCTCGACCGCGTTCGAGGGGGTGTCGTCCTTCTTGCCCATGTCGCCCGCTCCTCAGTGCCTCGTCGTCAGGACGCTTCCCACTCGGCTTCGGCCTCGACCTCGCGGTGGTCGCCGGTGCGCAACACCACGCGCACCGAGAGGCGCTTCACGCCCTCCTCGCGCTTCAGCGACTCGATGAGCTGATCGGTGGCTGCGACGGCGAGCTCGACCTGACGCCGCGAGGGCGGCGCCGACGCGCTCGAGGGGGCGAGCGTGGGGGCATCGGCCAGCACGTCGACCTCCACGCGCACGTCGCCGGGCCCATCGGGCACCATGTCGGTGTCGGACACCGCCGCGGCGACGGTCTCGGTGGGCACGGTCGGCGCGGTGGGCTCGGCCGGGGTGGGCGTCGTCACCGTCGACGGGGTGGCGAAGTGGCGGCGCTGCTTCTCGCGAGCCTGCTCGGCGGCACGGCGTGCCACCTCGCTCGGACGCGGCGGCAACGTCGGCAGCACCCGGGGACGCTCGACGTGCTCGACCGGCACGGCCCGCTCGAGGTGATCGACGGGCTCGATCCGATCGGCGTGCTCGGCGTGCTCGGCGTGCTCGGCGTGCTCGACGTCGCGGCGCTCGGGCGTGGTGTGCGGGGTGCCCAGGCGGCCGAGGCGGGGGCGGGCGCGATCGCGGCCGAACACGGGCTCGGCGGTGATCGCCGACAGCTCCGCCATGATCTGCTCGACCCGCACCATGGTGGGCGGCACGTCGGTGATCGGCCGCGGCGTGCGGGCGATCGTCGGCGAGGTGTCGGGGCCGACCCACCGGGTGGTCGGCGTCGGGGACGTGATCGCCACGGGCTCGGTGACGTGCTCGGGGGCCGGCAGGTCGGCGGCCGGTGTGCCCGACACGGTCCACGACGACAGCGATCGCGCGTTGACGATCCGGCCCGTCTGCGCGGACGGGTCGTCGTGGTCGGCGACGGCGTCGGGGTCGTACGCCTCGTCGGCCGATGCCTCGGCGAGTGCCTGCTTCTCGGCGGCCTCGGCGACCAGCGCTGCAAGGACTTCGGCCAGCACCGGGTTCACCGGCGAGGTGGGCTCGTCGTCGCGACGGTCGAACCGCCGACCGAGCAGCAGTGCGGCCGGGTGCAGGTCGTCGGGGGCAGGCGGCGACGCCGGGGCGGCCGGTGCGGTGGATGCGGTGGCTGCCGGCGATGCGGCCGAGGTGGCGCGGGCGCTCCCGCTCTGGAACTGGGCGGCCAGGCGACGCTCGAAGTCGGCGCGCTGGGCGTCGGCCTCGACCTCCTCGTCGAGCATCGCCGAGCTCACCGAGCCCGTCGAGCCGGCCGACAGGGTCCAGCCAGCGGGCTCGGCATCGCGAGCCGCGGCGTCGCTCTCGGCCACGAGACGTTCGAGCGCCTGCTCCATCGTCTCGTCGTCGAGCGCGACGGTCACCTCCACACCGAGGTCGGCGGCGAAGAAGCCCCCGATGCCCCCGCGACGGATGCGGTTGGCGGCCACCACGCGCACCCGGGCACCGAGCGACGACTCGGCGAGAGCGATCGCCTCTTCGAGGGTCGGGGCGCGGAAGCGCATCGTGTCGCCCTCGTCGGGCGCACCCGGCGCGGTCTGTGCGGGGGACGGCGTGGTGGGACGGGTGGTCTCACGAGACGGCGTAGGCATCGAAGTCCTCCGGGCTGGCGCCGAACGGCGTGGTGGTGGTGGGAGCGATCTCGACGTTGGCGATCACGTCGATCTGCAGGTGGTCGCCGATCTCGGTGTACGAGACGACGGCGACCGAGGGGACGGTGGCGCGCACCAGGCGGGCCAGTGCGGCGCGCAGCGGCGCCGAGCACACGAGCACGGGGGTGATGCCCCGCGACGCGGCGATGTTGGCGAGCTCGGTGAGCTGGCGGATCAAGGTGTCGGCCTCGTCGGGCAGCAGCTCGAGCTGGCTGACGCCGTCGGCCACGCGCAGCCCCTGCACCAGACGGTTCTCCGAGACGGCCGACATCGTGACCGCGGTGAGACGCCCGTCGGCGGCGAGGCTCGACGTGATCGCCGGGCCGAGCTCGTGGCGGGCCGCCTCGATCATCGCCTCGACGGTGCGCATCGTGCGCGCCCGATCGCCGACGGCTTCGAGGATGCGCACGAGGTCGCGGATCGGCACGCCGTCGTCGAGCAGGCCGGCGAGCACGCGTTGCACCTCGGCGGTGGTGACCCCGATCGTGACGAGGTCGTCGACCACCTGCGGATCGGTGGCGCGCACGCCGTCGACCAGGGTCTTCACGTCGGTGCGGCCGAGCAGGCGGCCGGCCTTGCGACGCACGATCTCGGCGAGGTGGGTGACGATCAGCGTCGAGCGATCGACCACGGTGTTGCCGAAGATCTCGGCCTGCGCCTGGAACTCCGAGGGCACCCATCGGGCGGCGAGGCCGAACACCGGCTCCTTCACGTCGTCGCCGGGCAGGGTGTCGAACGAGTCGCCGATCACCAGCACACGGCCGTTGGGGGCGATGCCGCGCCCCACCTCGACGCCGTGCACCTTGATCACATAGGTGCCGGCGGGCAGATCGGCCGCGTCGCGGGTGCGGATCGACGGCATCACGAAGCCGAGCTCCGAGGCGATCTTGCGACGCAACGCCCCCACGCGGTCGAGCAGGTCGCCGCCGCTCGAGTTGTCGACCAGCGGGATGAGGTCGAACGCGATGTTGAGCTCGAGCGGCTCGACGCGAGCATCGACCGCCAGCTGCTGCGGCGACTGCGGCGGCGGTGCCTCCACCGCGCTCGCACCGGCCGGCAGCGCGGGCAGCTGTTCGAGCGCGAGCTGCTGCTCGTCGGGCAGACGGCTGGCGACGAACAACAGCGTCGCCCCGAGCAGGACGAACGGGATCTTCGGCAGGCCGGGCACGATCGCCATGAGCAGCACCACGATGCCGGCGGCACGCATCGCCGGGCGCTGACGGCGGAACTGGGCGAACACGTCCGACCCGAGGTCGCTGCCACCCGCGGCGCGGGTGACGATGAGGCCGGCCGAGATCGACACGAGCAGCGCCGGGATCTGCGACACGAGGCCGTCACCGACGGTGAGGAGCGAGAACGTCGAGATCGCGTCGCCGACCGGCATGCCCATCTGGACGACACCGATGATGAAGCCACCGACGAGGTTCACCATCGTGATCACGAGACCAGCGATCGCGTCGCCCTTCACGAACTTCGAGGCACCGTCCATCGCACCGTAGAAGTCGGCCTCGTCACCGACCTCCTTGCGGCGGCGGCGTGCCTCGTCCTCGCCGATGATGCCCGCCGACAGGTCGGCGTCGATCGCCATCTGCTTGCCGGGCATGGCGTCGAGGGTGAACCGGGCGGTCACCTCGGCCACGCGGCCCGAACCGTTCGAGATGACGACGAACTGCACGAGCGTGAGGATCAGGAAGATCACGAGGCCGACGACGAGGCTGCCGCCCACGACGACCGAACCGAACGTCGCGATCACGTCACCGGCGTGGCCCTTCGAGAGCACGGCTCGTGCGGTGGCGACGTTGAGCCCCAGTCGCAAGAGGGTGACGACCAGCAGCAGCGAGGGGAACGAGCTGAACTCGAGCGCCTGCTTGACGTTCATCGACACCAGCAGGATCAAGATCGCGGTGGAGAGGTTGGCGACGATGAGGACGTCGAGCACCGCCGACGGCAGCGGGATGACCATGACCGCGACGACGAGCACGACGGCCGCGGGCAGCATGATCTGTCCGAGTCGACTCTTCTCCAATGCTCCTGCTCCTGTCGGTGTTCGTCGCGCGTCCTGCGTCTCGTTCCGGCGTGACCACCCTCGAGGCCCCGGTCCGACCTGGTTGGTCGACCCTGCTGGCGCATCTCCGGTGGTCCCGGACATTCACGACTGTTCGCAGGAAGCCGAACTCGTCCAGCAGGTCGGTCGAGGTGTGTCGTCCCCCACACGGGGTGACCGCCCGCCGCCCGCTCGACGAGACGAACAGGAGGTCAGATGCAGTTCGAGACACGACGGTTCGGGACCATCGCCGTCGACGACGCCGAGGTCTACACCGTGCCCACCGGGATCCCCGGGTTCCCGGAGCTGCGCCGTGTGGTGCTGCTCGGAGCCGGGCCCGCACCCGGCGTCAACCCCAGCGACGAGTCGTCGCTCTACTGGATGCAGGACCTCGACGACGGTGACCTGGCGTTCATGTGCCTGGTGCCGTGGGAGATCTTCCCCGACTACGAGATCGACATCGACGAGAAGTCGCTCGGCATCGCCGAGGCCGACGTGCGCATCCTGGCGCTCGTCACCGTGCACCGCACCGACGACACCCCCCACCTGACGGCCAACCTGCGGGCGCCGCTGGTGGTCGACGTGGGTCGTCGCCGGCTGCAGCAGGTGATCCTCTCGGACTCTCGCTGGCCGATCCGTGCACCCTTCGGCGTCCTGCCGGGCAGCACCGACGGTGCCGGCGAGCCGGCTCGGGACGAGACCCGCGCCGAGACGACTGCGGCGGTCTGAGCCATGCTCGTCCTCACCCGACGCGTCGGGGAGAGCATCCTCATCGGTGACGACATCGTCGTCACGGTGCTCGAGCTCAACCGCGACCAGGTCCGCATCGGCATCCGTGCCCCACGCTCCGTCAGCGTGCACCGCGAAGAGGTGTACCAGGAGATCCTGCTGTCGAACCAGGCTGCCGCCTCGGACGACGCCAGCCTGGTGGCGAGCGTGGTGGGCCCCGCCCCCACCTTCAGCCAGCTCCCCCGCCGCCGCTGACGAGCTCGAGCGAGCCGCCCCCACGGGCGGCCGCTCGCTCGATCTCCTGGGCGCCACCCTCCGACGAACTCCCTGACAACCCGAGATCACTGGCACCCAGGACATCTGGGACTCGCTCCCGGGCGCCAGTGAGCGCTCACCGGTGCAGGTCAGCCCGAACTCGTGGCGCCCAGAAACGACTGGCGCCCAGGAACGACTGGCGCCCAGGACGAGTGGCCCGGGGTCAGGCGGCCGGCAGGCGCTTGCGCTTGCGGCCGTTCACGCCCTCGAGGAACTCGTCGGCCACTGCGTACTGGCGCGGGAGGGGCAGCGCGCTGGCGGTCAGGATGCCGCCTCGGAGGCGCCGGACGAAGGCGAGCACCTTCGCCACGGCCTCGTAGAGCGGGGCCGGGATCTCGTCGCCCACCTCGCAGGCGCGCCACAGCGCTCGGGCGAGCGGCTTGGCCTCGACGATCGGCACGCCGCCCTCGCGGGCCTTCTCCCTGATGCGGGCCGCGACCTTGTCGACGCCGGCCGCCACCACCCGAGGTGCCGCGCCCGAGCCGGCCTCGTACCGCAGCGCGACGGCCACGTGGGTCGGGTTGGTCACCACCACCGACGCGCCGGCGATGTCGTTCATCATGCGGCTGCGGGCCAGTGCGGTCTGCATCTGGCGGATGCGACCCTTGATGTGCGGGTCGCCCTCGCTGTTGCGCATCTCGTCGCGCACTTCCTGCTTGGTCATGCGCAGGTCCATGATCTTCGACCGGCGTTGGTAGCCGAAGTCGACGACGGCGACCGCGAGGATCGCATAGCACGTGCTGCGGGTCATCCCGACGAGCGCACGGGCGCTCGCCCGCAGGCCGTCGTCGAGCGGCACGCGACCCTTGTCCATCAAGGTGTGCGCGATGTCGTTCACGTGCGGCCAGCAGAGCGCGGCGATCAGCGAACCCTTCGCCACCTGTTTGCCGGTCTCCCACACCGACTTCGACGAGAACAGGTTCTTCGCGCCGGCGATCGGGTTGATCTTCTTGAAGTTGGGTTTCAGCGGGTGCAACGACAGCACCAGACCGGTCTGCGCGACATGGGTGACAACCCCCACCACCATGCACACCGCCAGGAACGGCAGCACCGCCATCAGCGCGCCGTACAGCGCCTGGCCGAGGATGTCGACCGCCTTCTGCGGATCGGGCTGCTCGCTGATGCGGTGCAACGAGGCGAACGCCGCCACCGACGCCTCGCTCGTGCGGCCCACCATCGCCGGCACCGCGTACGTGCCGACCAGCAACGTGATCCACGGGCCGAGGTCCTGCGACTTCGAGACCGTGCCCTTCTTGCGCGCCTCGCGCTTCTTGCGCTCGGTGGGTGCCTCGGTCTTCCCCTCGTGCTTGCTCACGGGGTGAACACCTCCATCGCGGCGCGGACGCCGCGACCGAGCAGCGAGTCGACCGTGTCGGGCAGCAGCACCAACGTGGCACCGAGCAGCGAGAACGCGAGGAAGGTCTTCACCGCGAAGCCGATCACCAGGATGTTCAGCTGCGGTGCGGCCTTGCCGAGGAACCCGAGCGCCACCTCGGTGCAGAACAGGGCGGTCAGCATCGGCAGCGCGATCTCGATCGCGGCTGCGAGCAGCGTCGCCACCAGGCGGGCGATGTTGGCCGTCACCGTCGAGGTGTCGAGGTGCCCCATCGGCGCCATCTCGACCGAGCGGATGAATGCCCGCACCACGAGCACGTGCCCGTTGATCGCGAACAGGATCGCCACACCGAGCAGCTGATGGAAACGACCGATCGGTGTGGAGGTGTTGCCCGACAGCGGATCGATCACGCCACCGAGGCTGAAGCCCACCTGCAGGTCGATCAGCTCACCGGCCGACTGCACGGCCGTGAAGATCAGGAACACGAAGAACCCGAGCGTGAACCCGGCGAGCGCCTGGCTGAACATCATCCCGACGAGCTGCCCGGTCGCGATGCTGTTCACGTCCTTGCCCACCTCGTGGGCGAGCACCATCGAGATCGACACCGCGATGCCGATGCGCACACGGGGCGGGATCGCCGGCGTGTTGAACGGCGGGCAGATCAGCACCCACGTCGAGGCGCGCACCAGCACCAGGCAGAAGCCCACCAGGGTGGCCGGATCGATCAGGAACTGCACGTGCGGTGCCTCGCGCGAGCGAGCGTCAACCGTTCAGCAGAGCGGGCACACCGGCCATCAGCTCGTGGCCGAACGACACCATCGTGGCGAGCATCCAGTTGCCGCTCACCGCGATGACCACGGCGCTGCCGATGAGCTTCGGCACGAACGTCAGCGTCTGTTCCTGCAGCTGGGTGACCGACTGCAGCAGACCGATGACGACACCCACCGCGAGCACGACCGCGAGGAACGGCCCGGCCACCTTCGCGCACACGATGAGTGCACGGGTGCCGATGTCGACGACTTGTTGACTGGTCATGCGGGGTCTCCGTCAGTTGTACGAGGTGAGCAAGGTGCCGACCACCAACATCCAGCCGTCCAACATGACGAAGAGCAGGAGTTTGAAGGGCAACGACACGAACGATGGAGGGAGCATCATCATCCCGAGTGCCATGAGGACGGCCGAGACGACGAGGTCGATGATGAGGAAGGGGATGAAGATGACGAAACCGATGATGAAGCCGCTCTTCAGCTCCGACAGCACGAAGGCTGGGATCAGCGCGTTGAGCGGCACCTCGTCGCGGGCCACCGGCGTCTGCGTGCCCGACGCGTCGAGGAACATCTCGAGCTCGCCTTCGCGCGTGTGGTCGAGCAGGAACTCGCGCAGCGGACCCTCGGCGCGGTCGAGCGCCTCGCTCGTCGAGATCTTGCCGTCGAGCAACGGGTCGAGCGCCTGTTCCTTCATCTGACCGAGCGTCGGGCCCATCACGAACAGGGTGAGGAACACGCTGAGGCCCACCACCACCTGCTGCGGCGGCACGGTGGGGATGCCGAGCGCGTTGCGGGTGAGCGACAGCACGATCACGATGCGCGTGAACGAGGTGCACAGCACCATCAGGCTCGGCGCGATCGACAGCACCGTGAGCAGCAGGATGATGACGACCGAGTTCGACGAGTCCTCGGTGACCTTCGGGAAGCTCACGTCGATGCTCGCGTCGGCATTGTCACCCGAGTCGGCGCCGTCGGCCTGACCGACGGGTTGGTTGCTTGGCCGGTCGAACGGGTCGCTCACCTCGGGCATCTGCGGCACGTCGGGCACGGTGGGGGCCGGCGAGCTCGCCGACGCGTGGCCGGCGCCCACCGGGGCGAGCGCGGCGAGACCCACGACGCACAGCACCACCAGCGCGCCGGCGAGCAGGCGGCGGACGAGCGACGCCCGGGGACGGTCAGCCACGTCGGGTCGTCGCTTCCCGCAGCGAGTCGAGCAGACCGGTCGGCCGCGCCGAGGCCTGGTCGAGCGGCTCGCGCGTCACCGGCACCCGGGTCACGGTCGGGTCGTCGTCGAGGCTCTCGGTCGCGGCGTTCCACGCGTCGTACGGCAGTTCGGCCAGCACCGAGGGCGCGGCCTGATCGCTGGCCGCGAGCAGGAAGACCTTGTCGGCGAACTGCACCGCCACCACCTGCGTGGTGCGGCCCACGCCCACACGGCCGAGCACGCGCAGTCCTCGACGGTTGCCCGCCGTGCGGCTGGCCGTGGCCCGCGTGAGCGAGGCACCGCCGAGCGCACCACCGATGCCGCCCAGGCCGCCCTTGCCGCCGAGCACACCGCGTCGGGAACCGCCCGCACCGCTGCGACCGCGAGCGAGCATCGAGCGTCCGCCGCCCGGGCGCGCCACCGGGCCGAAGCCCTGACGGCGACGCAGGAACACGTAGGCCCCGAACATGAGGCCGAGCACGATCGCGAGCGACACGACCATGCGGACGAGGAGGTCGACGAAGCTGACGTCGGTCATCGCAGCTGCTCGCCGGTCGGAGCGATCTCGGTGATCCGGATACCGAACTCCTCGTCGATCACCACCACCTCCCCAGCGGCGATCTTGCGGCCGTTCACGAGCAGGTCGATCGGCGCGCCGGCGGCGCGGTCGATCTCGACCACCATGCCGGGCGCCAGGCCCAGCAGCTCGCGCACGGGCATCGTGGTCCGGCCGAGCTCGGCCGTCACCACCATCTCCACGTCGTGGAGCACGCTCAGCGACGAGGCGACGGCCGTGCCGCCGTGCCCGCCGTGCGACGCGCCGTTCATCCCCTGGTCGATCGGCGCGGGTTCGTACGACTCGGCCACCGGTGCGGGCTCGGGCGCGGCCTCCTCCTCCATCGGGAGGGTCACGCCGGCGAGCGCGGTGAGCGAGCCGTTGTCGAGGATCTCGGCGATGAACGCCGGCTGCATCACTTCCTGGCGCGACACGGCCGTGGGCGCGAGGGTGGTGCCGGCGCTGTCGTTGAAGGCCTGCGTCGCCTCGGCGAAGGTGCTGTTCAGCAGCGACGGGTTCGCCAGCAGCCGCTCGGCCACGTCGTCGTTGACGGCGAGCACGAACGAGCTGGTCGGATCACCCTCGAAGGGCATCGCGAGGACGGCATCACCGGAGTCGATCGGCCAGTCATCGCTCGCGCGTGTCTCGTCGCCGAGGCCGAGCTTGTCCGCGAGCACGAGGGCGGCCGCTTCGATGCCGGCGATCAAGCTCGCCCGCGAGATGGCTGTGTCCGTCACGTCAACTCCTGTTTCGCCGTGAGGCCCGGTCCCGGGTCACGTCCGACTGTGCGTCGGCGTCCCGATCTGTCAGGCAGGCTCAGGCGTGGGTGGGATGGCGCTCGCCGCCCTTGACGAGCATGAGCGGCTTGGCCGGCATCAGCACGGCCTGCGGGTCGACCTGCTCGTCGATGCGCACGGCGAGACGCCGGTTCTTGCGACCGATGCGGGCCTTGTGGGTGGCGGTGCCGCCGACGACCAGCGTGAGCGGCTCGTCGAGCGGGTGGCTGAGCGGCACGATGTCGCCCACCTGCAGCTGCACGATCTCGTCGGCGGTCATCTCGACCTGGCGGAACTGGGCCGACACCACGACGGGTGTCTCGCCCAGGTGTTCCTGCAACCGCTCACGTGTCTCGTGCTGGTTGTGCAGCGAGTTGCCGCCGTAGAGCGACGTGGCCGACAGCGCCTCGAGGTGGGGCTGGAGGCTCGAGAACGGGATGCACAGCGTGGCGGTGCCGGCCACGTTCTCGATGCGGATGTCGAACGACACCACGATCACCATGTCGGTGGGCGCGGCGATCTGCGCGTACTGCGGGTTCGACTCCTGGCTCACGATCTTGGGATTGGTGGCCACCACGGGCTCGAACGCGTAGCGCAGCTCGGGCATCGCCCGGTCGAGGATGCCGCGGATGAGCTGGAGTTCGAGCTCGGTGAGCGGCCGAGCCGGGTGCTCGGGATGGCCGCCGCCGCCCATCATCAGCTCGATCGCGCAGAACGCGACCTCGAGCGGGATCTGGAAGATCGCCGCGCCGATGAGCGGCTCGAGGCTGAGCAGCGTGAGCAGGTTGGGGTTCGCGAGGTCGCGGACGTACTCGTCGTACGGGTGCTGTTCGACCGACTGGATCGTCACCTGGGTGACGCTGCGCAACTGCGAGGCGAGCATCGTCGAGAAGCCGCGCGCGAACGTCTCCTGCACGATCTGCATCGTGCGGACGTGTTCGCGCGAGAGCGTGCTCTGGCGACGGAAGTCGTACGGCTTCGGCTCGCTGCGCCGCCGCCGGTTGCTCTTCGCACCGGACGTGCCGGCGTTGCTCGGGTCGGACATGTGGCCTCGTGGGGGACAGGTGGGCGCGCCGGGCGACGCGCTCGACGACGACTGTGAGGCGCGGGGCCGATCTGTCGATCAACCACCGCGCCCCGAGACATCGGGATCAGCGACGCAGGTTGACGACTTCCTGCAGCACCTCGTCCGACGTGGTGATGACGCGGGCGTTGCCCTGGAAGCCACGCTGGGCGACGATCAGGCGGGTGAACTCCTCGGCGAGGTCGACGTTCGACATCTCGAGGGTGCCGGCCGACAGCAGGCCCTTGCCGCCGACGCCGGCGATGCCCACCTGCGGCTCGCCCGAGTTGACGGTGGCGCGCCACGCACCGGCGACGCGCTCGAGACCCTGCGGGTTGTTGAACACGGCGAGCGCGATCTGGCCGATGGCCTTGGTGCGCCCGTTGGAGTAGCTGCCCGAGATGACGCCGTCCTGACCGACGGTGAACGACTGCAGCGAGCCGGCGGCAGCGCCATCCTGGCTGGTGACCGCCGCCGTCGTGGCCCCGGCGAACTGCGTGAGCCGGCCGGGCGAACCCGCGGCACCGAGCGAGAAGGTGATCGCGGCCGGGTAGCCCGGGATGACACCGCCGGCGACGTTCATGTCGTGGTCGGCGGGCGCGGTGAGCTCGCCGGCACCGTTGAAGGTGAGCACGTTGTCGGTGACCGCGAACGGCGTGGCGGCGGTGCCGTAGGTACCGGTGACCGTCCACTGGTTGGCAGCGGTCTTGGTGTAGGTCAGGTTGATCGGCATCGTCGCGCCCTGCTGGTCGTAGCCGATGAGGGTGACGGTGTTGGCCGTGCCGATCGCCGCGTCCGCCGACAGGTTGCCGCCGATCTGCACGTTCTGGCTCTGGGTCGGGTTCAGGTTGTCGCCGACGCGGATCTGGATCGGTCCGGTGGACAGGTTGGTGTTGATCGCACCGGTGACGTCGGCCTGCCAGCCCTGCACGAAGAAGCCCTCGGCGGTGGTGAGGTTGCCGGCGGCGTCGAGGGTGAGTGCCCCACCGCGGGTGTACATCGTCTCGTTCGCGGTCTGCACGACGAAGAAGCCGTCGCCTTGGATGGCGAGGTCGGTGCTGCGACCGGTGCGCTGCAGCGAACCCTGGGTGAACGACTGCACGGTGGCCATCAGGCGCGAGCCGAGGCCGACCTGCGCAGCGTTGGTGCCGCCCTGCAGGCCGGCCTGCGGCGCACCCGCGCCCTGCAGGGTCTGGGTGAGCACGTCGGAGAACACCGTGGTGGAGCCCTTGAACCCGACGGTGGACACGTTGGCGATGTCGTTGCCGACGACGTCGAGCATGACCTGGTGGTTGCGCAGGCCGGACAGTGCGGTGGACATGGAGCGGATCATGGGTGGTTCCTTCGTTCGGGGTTCGAGCGGGTCGAGGGCTGGTCGGGGTGGGGTCGGGTGCGAGTGGTGGTGTGAGGCGGGGTCACGAGCTCGACGAGCTCGAGGTGGTGGTCGTGGTGGTGGTCGCCGGCGCAGCCGCGATCGACAGCACCGAGCCGATCGGTACGTCCCACGAGCCGGCGCGGAGCACCATCTCGGTGCCGCTGAAGCTGACGGCGGTGACCACCTGCGAGGTGAGCGAGCCGTTGCTGTCCTTGAACGTCACCTGCTTGCCGATCATCGAGCCACCGAGCGTGAGCCGGTTGGTCGACTGCGACTCGGCGAGCGCCTGAGCGATCGAGTCGAGCTTCTCGACGACGCTCAGCTCGGCGGACTGCGAGATCATCGCCGACGCGTCGGCGGGCTTGCTCGGGTCCTGGTACTTGAGCTGCGCGACGAGCAACTTCAAGAAGGTGTCGCGGTCGAGCGTGGTGCTGCCCGCGGTGGGGCTCGCGTTGCCGGCCGAGTTGGTGCCGGCCGACGAGCCGGTGCCACTCGTCCCGGACGAACCGGACGAACCGGACGAGCCGGAGCTGGTGTTGGCCTCGGTGCGGGCGCCCAGGCTGGTGCCTAGGACTCCGGAGACGGCTGCGACGGACATGTGTGTCTCGCTTTCGGGACGGCGATCAGATGAGCAGGTCGAGCCCGCTGGTGGACGTGGACGAGGTGGTGGTCGACGAGGCGGCGATCCCGGTGACGGCGCCGCTGCGGCCCGGACGACCGACGGTGCCGACACCGTCTCGCGAGCCGCCGTTCGAGCGGCCGTCGCCGGTCTGACCGGTCGACGCTCCCTGGCCGCGCGAGCCGGCGTCGCGGTGGCCGACGTCGAGCGAACCGAGGCGGGTGCCGCCGGCCTCGAGGTCGCGGCGCAGCTGGTCGGCCGCACCGGCCAGCGCGTCGCCGACGGCGCGGTCGCCGGCGGTGAGGCGCAGGTGCAGCCCGCCGGCACCGTTCGCGGCCTGCAGGGTGAGCGGGCCGAGGCCCTCGTCGGACAGGTCGAGCGAGATCCGGTCGAGGCCGGGACCGCGCAGCAGTGTGCCGTCGCGGACGGGGCGGGCATCGGGCCGAGCCGTCTCGGCGCCACGACCGGCCTCGTGGGCGGTGGGCTCGGCGGCGGGTGACGACGAGGTGGTGGCCGCGGTCGGGCGGGCGGCGTGCCCGGTGCCGGTGGCGCCGCTGGGAGCGACGCTGGCGACCGAGGTGCCGGGGGTGGGGTCGTCGTCGGTCGAGGGACCTGACGACGGGCCGGCGGGATCTGCCGCGGCTGCCACAGCAGCGGTGGCGACGAGCGTGTTCGGCACGGCGTCGCCGCCGGACGAGCGCGTGCCGGCCGAGCGCGTGGCGGTGCCGTTCGCCGTGCCGCTGGTCGCGGCGCTCGCTGCGGAGGTGCTCGCGGCCGAGGTGGCGGCGGTGTCGTCGCCGGTGTCGCTCGTGTCGGTGTCGCCGGTGCCGGTGTCGGTCGTCGCGGTGCCGGCGTCGGTCGCGCCGGTGCTCTCGGAGGTCGGCGGCGTGGTGGCCGTCGCTGCGGACGCAGCAGGTCCAGCAGGTCCAGCAGGGGCATCGGTGCCGACGGGCGTCGCCGTGTCGGCGGCGGCGGCCGCGAGTGCGGGCGAGGCGAGGTCGGTGGTGCCTGCGGCCTGCGTCGCGGTGCCCGGTGCGGCGGTCGGCGTCGAGGTGGCGTCGCTCGGCGCGCTCGACGGAGCGGTCACGGCGGCGATCGGCGCGGCCTGGGCGTCGGCGACGGCGTCACCGCCCGCAGCCGGCGTGGCGGGCTCATCGGTCGAGGTGGTGGCCTGCGGCAGCACCGTCACTGCAGCGGCGACGGCGGGCGACGGCGTGGCGACGGCGGGCTGCGCCACCACGGGGGTGCTCGGTTCGGTCGCGGTGTCGGTCGCGGTGGAGTCGGTGTCGTCGGCCTCGCCCGTGTCGGCGGCGACCACGTCATCGGTGTGTTCGGCGGCGTCGTCGGCCTTGTCGGCCTTGTCGGCCATGTCGGCCTTGTCGGCCTTGTCGGCATCGCCGGCGCGGGCGGAGGAGGTGCGACGGCCGGTGCCGGTGGCCTCGCCCCGCCCTGGCCGGGTGGTGCGCGCCGCACGATCCGCAGCCAGACGCTCGCCGCGATCGTTCGAGCTGCGATCCGCTCGGCCGGCCGGGTCGGTCGCACGGTCGTCGCGGGCCGACGACGTGGCGTCGTCACGGCGCCGCGACGTGGCGCGATCGGCACCGTGGTCGGCGACGGCCCGTTCGAAGTGGGCGTCGAAGCGCTCGGTGGTGGCCGATCCGTCGCGCCGCGCCGAGGGCGCGGGCAGGTCGAGCGAGGTGGTGGCGGCGGCGCTCGTGCTGGTGGTGATCGTGCTCATCGGTTCGTCTCGTCGTGGTGCTTCAGGTCGTGGTACTGCAGGTCGTGGGTGTCGGGTCGTGTCCGGTGGTCACACCCGGGCGGTCGCCTCGACGACCTTGGTGAGGTAGCGCTCGGCCTGGGTGCCGGGCTGCACACCGCCGGCGTTGGCGATGGCGCCGGGGCCGACGTTGTAGGCGGCGATCGCCTCGCCCAGATCGCCGAAGCGGTCGAGCGCCGATCGCAGGTAGCGCGCCGTGCCGTCGATCGCCGAGGCCGGGTCGTACGGGTCGACGCCCATCGAGGCGGCGGTGCCGGGCAGGAACTGCATCATCCCCACGGCACCGGCGCTGCTGACCGCGTCGGTGCGGTAACGCGACTCGACCCACCCGATCGCAGCGAGCACCTTGGGCGGGATGCCGTAGCGGGCGCCCGCCTCCTCGAACAACGAGGCGTACGGGGTGGCCGACGACACCGAGCCGGCGACCGAGACCCCCCGCACCGTGCCGGCGGTCGCGGTCGTCGCGCCGGCGACGGCGGGCGTCGCGTACGCACTCGTCGCGTACGCACTCGTCGCGTACGCGCTCGTCGCGACAGCGCCCGAGCCGAGCCCGGCGGCGGCCCACTGGGCCCGGAGATGCTGCACGGCCGTGTCGAACACCTGGTCGAAGCTCGTGCCGGTGGTGGTCGCCGTGCCGGCGAGGCCGCTCGTGCCGGTGGGCCCCGTGCCGAGCAGCGACGAGGTGTCGAGGCCGAGCGACGAGAGGTCGCCGCTGGTGCCGGTCGCGCCCGACAGGAGATCGGTCGTGGTGGGATCGTTCAGGCCGAGCGCGTCGGCGATGGCCGTGGCGGTCGAGCCGGTGCCACTCGTGGCCGAGGCGGCGAGCGACGCCGAGGCGTCGGCCACCGACGTCACACCGAGGGCCGACGACGACACGCCCGGCACCCCCGAAGCGCCGGAACCGGCGACCGCGGCGGGCGAGCCCGCACCGGCCGCGGCCTGGCGGCGCATCGCGAGCTGCAGCTCGATCGCGGTGATGCGCGCCTGCACGGCGTCGATCGCGGCGACGGCGCTCATCCGGCGTGCTCCTCGGCGATCGGGCCCCGGCCGCGACGGGCCAGCACCAGGTCGTCGATCTCGAGGATCTGCAGGCGCTCCTGCTCGGCCTCGTCGGCCTCGCGCAACCGCTCGCCCAGACGGTCGAGCGCCTCGACGCGACGGGCCGCGATGGTCCACTCCTCACGAGCACCGACGACCCCTTCACGGGCGGCCTCGGTGGTGTCGTGCTGGCGCTCGACGGCACGGGTGCCGGCGTCGCGCACGGCGACCGCGGTCTGCAGCGACAGCGGATCGCCGCCGGCGGCCTGCACGCCCTGCAGCAGCTCCCAGGTGCGCTCCTCGGCGGCCTGCGCGCGCTGGTGCGCCTGGGTGCGGCGGGCCAGCTCGCCCCGCGCGCCGCGCTCTTGCAACGTGCGCACGCGGAGCACCGCCTGCAGTCGCTTGCGGTTCACGAGCGGCCTCCACCGGGGCCGAGGATCTCGGCGAGCCGGGTGAACGAGCGGGCGGCGTCCCACTGATCGTGGGTGCGCTGGGTGAGGAAGCCCTTGATCGTGTCGCGCATCGCGACCGCACGATCGACGGTCGGGTTGGTGCCGGGCACGTAGGCGCCGATCTCGATCAGGTCGCGTGCCTCGGCCTCGGCGGCCATCAGGCGGCGCAGCTCGTACAGCAGGTTGCGCTCGTCCTCGGTGGTGACCGCGCCGGTGACACGCGAGACCGAGGCGAGCACGTCGATCGCCGGGTAGTGGTTGGCGTGGGCGAGCTTGCGCGACAGCACGACGTGACCGTCGAGGATCGAACGGGCCGCATCGGAGATCGGCTCGTTGTGGTCGTCGCCGTCGACGAGCACCGTGTAGAGGCCGGTGATCGAGCCCACCTCGGCGGCGCCGGCGCGCTCGAGCAGACGGGGCAGCAGCGAGAACACGCTCGGCGGATACCCACGGCTCGTCGGCGGCTCGCCGGCCGACAGACCGATCTCGCGCTGGGCCATGCAGAACCGCGTCAGCGAGTCCATCATCAGCATCACGTCGGCGCCCTGGTCGCGGAAGTACTCGGCGATGCGGGTGGCGACGAATGCCGCACGGAAACGCACGAGCGCCGGTGCGTCCGACGTGGCGATCACCAGCACCGAGCGCTCGAGGCCCTCGGGGCCGAGGTCGTTCTCGACGAACTCGCGCACCTCACGGCCGCGCTCGCCGATGAGCGCCACGACGTTCACGTCGGCGGCGGTGTTGCGGGCGATCATGCCGAGAAGCGTCGACTTGCCCACGCCCGAGCCGGCGAAGATGCCGACGCGCTGGCCACGGCCGGCAGGGATGAGCGTGTCCCAGGCGCGCACGCCGAGCGACATCTTCGTGTCGATCATGGCGCGACGCAGCGGGTGCGGCGGCTCGCCGTCGAGCTCGACGTCGACGAGGCCGTGGATCGGGCCGCGGTCGTCGAGCGGGTTGCCGAGCGCGTCGATCACCCGGCCGAGCAGCTGGGGTCCGACACCGATCGAGCTCGGCCGGTCGGAGCCCTCGACCCGGGCGCCGACGCGCAGACCGCGCACCTCGCCGAAGGGCATGCACGTGATGCTGCCGTCGCCGACGGCGACCACCTCACCGGTGAGGTCGAGGCCGCCCTCGGTGACGTGCACCGTGGCGCCGATCGGCAGGTCGAGGCCCTCGACGTCGAAGCGGAGACCCAGCACCTTGCTGATCGCGCCCGACCGGACCGGACGCAGCGTGCTGCGCGCCTGGTCGAGGCGAAGGGCGAACTCGTCGTGCAACTCGGCGAGCGCGAGGGCCAAGGGATGCTCCAGTCGTGTCGGTCCCCGATCCGTGGGTTCCTTCGCCGGCGCGTCCCTGTGCCGTCGATGTTCTGTGTTGGTGATCGTCCGGTGTGCGCCGGACGTGCACGGGTGACGCGTAAGTCACCCGTGCGTCGTGGGTTACGAGACGTACTCGTCGGTGCCGCGGGTGACGACGACCTGGCCGCTCTCCTCGAGCGCTCGGATGACACGGACGATCGCGCCCTGTGCCTCCTCGACGGTCTTCATCTTCACGGCGCCGAGGAGCGTGATCTCCTCGTCGAGGTTCTGCGCCGCACGTTCCGACATGTTGCGCATGATCTTCTGCTTCACCTCGGCGCGCACGCCCTTCAGGGCGGTCGCCAGCTCCTTCGCGTCGACCTGGCGCAGCACCAGCTGCACCGCGCGGTCGTCGAGCGTGACGATGTCCTCGAACACGAACATGCGCGAGCGCACTTCGTCGGCCAGCTCCTCGTTGTGGTGCTCGAGCCCTTCGAAGATCGAGCGCTCCGTCGCGCGGTCGCTGCGGTTGAGGATCTCGATCAGCGTCTGCACACCGTCGGCCGCGGTCTGGTTGGTCTGGCTCTTCACCACCGACGAGAGGCGCTTCTCGAGCTGTGCCTCGAGCAGCGCGATCACCTCGGGCGAGGTCTGGTCGAGGGTCGCGATGCGGATCGACACCTCGCGCTGCAGCTCCTCGGGCAGGCCGCCCACCACCATCGAGGCGATGTCGGGGTTCACGTGCGCGAGCACGAGGGCGATGGTCTGCGGGTGCTCGGACGACAGGAAGTTCAGGATCTGGCGGGGATCGGCGTGCTTCAGGAACTCGAAGGGCGCCTTCACCATCGTCTCGCGGAGGTTCTCGATGATCTCGGTCGCACGCTGCGGGCCGAGCGAGGCCTCGAGCAACTCCTGGGCCGTCTGGAAGCCACCGCTCTGCAGGTGGTCGCCGGCCACCACCAGCGCCGCGAACTCGGTCAGCGTGTGATCGCTGTCCTCCTTCTTGATCGTCTGCGCCTTGACGATCTCGGCGGTGATCTGGGTGACCTCGCTGTCACCGAGCAGCTTCAGGACCTTCGACGAGTGCTCCTGCCCCAGCTTGAGGAGCAGGATCGCGGCCTTCTGCGCGCCGGTGAGGTCGCTCTGTGGGAGGGCGGGTGCGTTGTCCATGGTGTGGTCTCAGCGGTGGGTCGGCAGGTGGGTGGGGATCATCGACGGGCGGGTTGCTTCTGCTCGGCCAGCCAGGCGCGCAGGACGTTCGCGACCTCCTGCGGCTTGCGGTCGGCCATCTGGGTGAGCTCGTTCATCACGATCGCGTCGCGGTCGGGCGGTGCCTGGATGGCGATCGGGATGAGCTCGGTCTCGAGCGCTTCCTCGGGCGACTCGGCCGAACCGGGGCCGAGCGACGGGCGCGGGCCGGTGGTGATCTCGCCGATGTTGATCGGCTCGACCGTGACCTTGCGGGCGCTCTTGGCGCTCTTGTATCCGAGGAACAGGGCGACGAGGATCACGAACAGCACGGCGATCGTGCGGATCATGCCCATCATCTGGCTCTTCGACTCGGCGGCCGCCTCGGCCTTGGCCATGTCCTCGGCCTCGGTCGCGGTGCTGGTGTCGAACGGCAGCAACTTCACCTGGATGTTGTCACCACGTGCGTCGTTCGCACCCACGGCCGCCTTCACCATCTCCTCGACGGTCTTGCGCTGGTCCTCGGTGACGGTGGCCTCGTCGAGCGCGACGGCCACGTTGATCTGGTTGACGGTGCCGGGCACGACGGTTCGCTGCTCGACCACGCGGTCGATGCCGTAGACCGTGTCGGCCTGCTCCTTCACGTAGTCGGTGTCGCTCTCGCCGGCGGCCGTGGTGCCGTCGTCGACGGTGATGTCGTCGGCGGTGAGGGCGCCGTCGGGACCGAGCACACCGGTCTCCTGCTGCTCGCCGTTGGTGCCGGCCTTGCCGCCGTACTGCTCGCGGCTCGCCGAGTTCGACAGCACGTACGGCTCTTCCTGCCCGTCGGGCTCGAGGCTGCCGTAGTCCTCCGACGTCGACTGGGTCGAGTCGAGATCGAGCGACGCGTTCACCGTGATCGCCGCCTTGTTCGGGCCGAGCACCGTCGACAGCATCGCGACGAGCTGCGCGGTGACCTTGGCCTCGTACTCGCTCGTCACCTTGGCGCGCTCGGTGCTGCCGCTGCCGCTCACGCTGCCGCTGCCGTCACCACCGGCGGAGAGCACGGTGCCGTTCGAGTCGATGACGGTGACGTCCTCGGGCTTCATGTCCTTCACGGCCGATGCGACCAGGTGCACGATCGCGTCGACCTCGTCACCCGAGATGCCGCCCACGCCCTTGGCCGCGACGAGCACCGACGCGGTGGGCGTGGCGGGTTCGTCGACGAACACCGAGTCGTCGGGCAGCGCCAGGTGCACCGAGGCGCTCTGCACGCTGTCGAGCGCCGACAGCGTCTTCGCCAGCTCGCCCTCGAGGGCGCGCTGGTAGTCGACCCGCTGGCGGAACTCCGACGTGGTGATGCCCTGGTTGTCGAGCAGGGCGTAGCCCTCGTTCGACGAGGGCAGGCCCTCGCCGGCGAGCGACACGCGCAGGTCGTACACCTGGTCCTTCGGCACCATCACCGTCTTGCCGGCATCGGCGAGCTCGTACGCGACGCCTTGCGACGACAACGAGTCGACGACGCTGGCCGCGTCGGACGGGCTGAGGTCGGTGTAGAGCGCTGTCATCGGCACCGACCCGCCACCGCGCGACAGCACGAGCGTGCCGGCGATCACGGTGAGGAGCACGGCGCCGATGGTGATCTTCTGGATCGGCGTGAGCTTGCCGGCGAGCTCCTTGGCTCGCACGAGCGGGGTGGGTTGATCAGTCGTGGGCATTTAGACCTGCATGCGCATGATGTCGTTGAAGGCCTCGACGGCCTTGTTCCGGATCTGCACCGTGAGTTGGGTGAGGAGCTGCGCCTCGGTCGAGGCGATGGTGTAGTCCTGGATCGACTTCAGGTCGCCGGTGGCGGCCTTCAGTGCCAGGTCGTCGGCACGCGCCTGCGTGGCCGAGAGCTTGTCGAGCTGCTGGGTGAGCACCTCGCCGAACGAGGCACCACCCGCGCTGGGGGCCGCGGCGGTGCGATTGCCGGGCTGGATGGCATTCGTGACCGAGATCGGTGAGATGGGCATGATCGGCAGGGCCATCGTGATCACTTCCCGATCGTCAGGATCGTCTCGTAGGCCTCTTTCGCGGCCTCGAACGACCGCACGTTGGCCTGATAGCCGCGCTGGGCGAGCTGCATGTACACCATCTGGTCGGTGAGCGACACCGCCGACCGGCGCACCATGCCCTGGTCGTCGGCGAGCGGGTGGTTGGGTTCGTAGCTGATGATCCCGTTCGGGTCACCGAAGTCGACGCCTGCGACGACCACGCCGTCGCCCAGGCTGTCGGCGCCGACCTTGGGTTCGACGATCACGAACCGCTCCTGGTAGGCGGCCTGATCGGTGCTCACCACGTTGTTCATGTTCGCGACGTTGTCGGCGACGGCGTTGAGCCAGGTCTTGTAGGCACCCATGCCGGACTGGGCGACGTCGAGGATCTTGAAGATCTCGCTCATGGGGTTTCCTCCTTGCGACGGTGATCAGGTGGGCGGGTGGCGGGCGGGGGCGGGATGTTCGGTTGGTCGGCCATCCGTGGCCCGACCGGTCACTGACCGGTGATCGCTGTTCGCAAGAGCGAGTACTTCGCGTTGAGTGCTTGCACCACGAGTCGTTGGCGCAGCACGTTCTCCTTCTCGGCGAGGAGCTCGAAGTCGATGTTGACGTTGTTCCCGTTCGAGCGGGTGGCCGCCAGCGACTCCGTGACCGAGATGTCCATGCCGTTCGGATCGCCGTCGTTCAGCGCCTCGCGCAGGCTGTCCTCGAAGTTCACCGACCGAGCGCGGTAGCCCGCCGTCTCGAGGTTGGTGACGTTCGCCGTGATGGCCTGTTGGCGGGCGTCGAGACCGTTGATCGCCAGGTGCAGCGCCTGTGTGGTCCCGTCGGAGATGCCCGTCACGCTCATCACGCTCATCGGGTGCTGCTCCGGTCCGTCCTCACGACCCTGACTGTGTGGGTCGGCCCCGGATTGCAAGGAGCGTTGTCCGAAGTTTCCGTCAAGAATCCTGTGAGACACGTCACGATGCGAACGCGTCGCGTAGCCGTGCGAAGGCCGCGGGCAACTGTGCGTCGACCTGCAGTGCGCCGCACACGGCGACGCAACCGCCTCGGCCGATCGAGGCGTCGGGGACGATCTGCACCTCGCCCCCGCGGTGTCCCATCGAGCCGGTGGCGTCGAGCACCACCGAGAGGTCGTCGGGGTGCACGCGCAGCACGACGTCTCCGCGGTCGGGCACGAGGCTGAGCGAGCGTTCGACCGCGGCGAGCACCACGTCGTCGACGGCCTGCAGCTCGCGACCGACGATCTCCTCGGCGAGCTGCAGCGCGAGCGACAGCACCTGCTGCTGGAAGTCGTGGAGGGTGCCGAGGTCGACGTGCTCGATCTGGTCGAGCGCGTTGGCGAACACCGAGGTGGCGCGCTGCAGGTCGTCGGTGGCGCGCCGGTGGGCGGCCACATGTGCGGCGAGCACGGCTTCGGCCTCGCGGCGTCCCTCCTCGCGTGCTGCGGCGAGCGCGAGCGGATCGGGCGCGTTGCGGGCGGCGAGCTGTTCGTCGAGGACGTTCAGCTTGGGCGGCGAGAACCGCACCGGACGCAGCGCCGGGGCGGTGGCCTGCGACCGGGGTCGGGTGTTCAGCGGAACAGATCGAGCGGGTCCGTCGAATCTGCTCTGATCCACTGGTTGATGACCTCCGCGACTCGGTGTGGGTCGTTCTCGGCGACGTGTTCGGCGATCGCTTGCGCGTACTCGACCGACATGGTCCGACCCTGACGACGACCGTCCGAGATGTCGATGATCTGTCCAGTGGGGAGCGGCCGCGCGGCAGTCGTCGACGGGGAGGTCGCGGCGGTGGCCGCGGGGATCTGGCGGCGTTGGTCGGCCTGGTGCAGCGCGGCACGGGCACGAGCGACCTCGAGGGTCTGCGCGGCCGACGGGGTGAGCGGATGGCCGCGGCGACCGCGGCGCGTACGGCGGCGGCCGGGGCGCGTGGTGGTGTAGCCCGCGGCCATCACGACGGTGCTGACGACGAGGACGACGACCCCGGCTCCCAGCAGCAGCGAGAGCGCATCGGCGGCGATCACGGCGGCCTCAGATCTTCTGGTCGAGCACCGAGCCGCCGGCGGCTGCGGCGAACCGCGACGGGGGCCGGTTGACCGGTGGCCGATCGCTCAGGATCTGATGCGCGATCTCGGTGAGCCCTGCGGTCTCGGTGAGCAGCGACATCGCCCACGGCTCGAGGCTGGCCGGCATCGGCGGCACGTCACCGGGCAGCTCGAACGACGGCGGCACCAGCGCGGCCTCGTCCACCTGGTCGAGCGAGCCGAGCGACAGCAGGTACGAGCGCTGCTGCTCGACCGACTCCGCGTAGCCGCGCAGCAGGTCGTTCCAGACCTCGAGCGCTGCGGCCTCGGCCTGCGCGGCTTCGTCGGGCGGCCGGACCATCAGGCCGTCGCCGAGAAGCTCTGTCGGGCACCGCCCACGGCGGCGAACGGGCTGGGGGCCGCCGTCGACGCGGCCGGCGCGGTCGGGGTGACGGCGAGCGCCGGCGCAACGGCAGCCGGACCGGCAGCGGCCTGGCGGAAGGCGTCACCCAGGCCGGCGAGCAGGGTGCGCGCCTCGCTCGCCTCCTTGGTGCTCTTGCGCACGTTGGCCTGCACCAGCAGTTCGATCACGTAGCGGTAGATCGATGCGAGCTTGCCGGCGTGCTCCCACACGTCGAGGTCGAGCATGCACAACAGCTCGTTGACCAGATCCTGCGCATGGCAGAGCAACTCGTGCGAGCGCTGGACGTCTTTCGACTCGAGCGCGACGAGCGCGCCGGCGAGGTCGCGGTCGAGGCGTTCGTAGGCCATGACGACGATCCGCGCGGGCGATGCCGTCTCGAGTGCATCGGTGCTGAATCGGTGTCGGAGCGACTGTGGTGACATGACTGACCTTCCGTGGTTCGTCGAGGTGGACTGGGGATGAGGGGCCGCCGACGGACCGGTCGATCACGACCGTCCGGCGCCGGAGGTGGCGTGCCGGGGTCCGGCGTCAGCCGTTGCTGCCGGACAGGCTCGAGATCTGGCTGGTGAGCCAGCTCTGCTGCGACTGCAGCGAGTTGAGGAGCGTCTGGACCTGGGTCCACTGCCGCTTGTACGACGCCTCCTTGGCGGTGAGGCGGTCCTCGTACTTGCTGATCTGGTCGTTGAACGCGTTGTAGCGGCTCTCGTAGGTCTTGGCCGACGCGCCGAGCGAGCCACCGTCCGACACGGCCGTGGTGACCAGGTTGACCAGCCGGGCGGCGACACCGGGCGAGTAGGTGATCGGGCCGAGCGTGCCGCTCTGCCCCTCGGCGACGTCGATCTCGAGGCCCTTGGCGGGCGAGGCGTCGGTCTCGAGCAGGCGGAGCCGGTTGCCGACGCCGATCGCCGTCTTGCCGTCGATCGTGCCGACGACGTCGGTGCCGGTGGTGGTCGACCACGAGCCGGCGCCGGTCATGTCGAGGTTGGTCTCGAACGCACCGGCGCCGCCGTAGGCGACCGCGGTGAGCTTCACGCCGCCACCGCTCTCCTCGGCGTTGACCTTCAGGCCGGCGGTGGCCATCGCGGTGTTGAGGCCGGCGACGATGTCGGCGGCGGTGGCACCCGGGGCGGCGTCGTAGGTGGCGGTGACCGAACCGACGCGCACACCGATGCGCTGGCCGGCGACCGAGCCGCCGGCGAGGATCACGCCGGTGGTGCCGCGGGTCGCGGCCTGGGTGACCTCGACGTCGTAGGTGCCGGCGGCGGTCTTCTCGGTGGCGGCGGCGAAGCTCACGCCGTTCGTCGAGCTGCCGCCGCGGGCGAAGAAGCGCTCGATCGCGGCCGGGTCGGCGGCGAGGGCGGCGGTGAACTTGGCGCGGTCGAACTTGAGCGTGCCGTCCTTCTGGGCGTCGATGCCGATCGAGGTGCCGAGCGAGGTGGTCGCGTTGCCGACCAGGTCGGTGACGGCGGCGCGCACCTGGGTGGCGAGGCGGCGGATGCCGGCGTCGCCGGTGAGCGGCGACGAGGTCTTCTTCGCGGCGTCGTAGCTCGTCTGCAGGGCGAGGCTCGCGAGCACGCTGTTCACCGAGTCGACGAGGCTGCTGATCGCATCCGCGGTCGAGCTCTCGTTGAGCCCGACGCTGACGGTGACCGGGGTGGCCGACTCGGCGAGGGCGGTGAGCGTGACGCCGGGCATCACGTCGCTGAAGACGTTGGTGGACGACGTCACCGAGTAGGCACCCGGTCCCGAGCCGACGGTGATCTTCGCGTCCTGTGCGGCCGAGGTCTCGACGAGGCCACCGAGGCCGGCGAACACGGCGTCGTCGAGCGCGAGCGAACCGTTCACACCGGTGCTCTTCGAGTTGACCTGCAGCAGCCAGTTGCCGTCGGACACCTTGACCGCTGCGGCGGTGGCACCGATGTTGGCGGCGTTGATCGCGGTGGCGACCGCGCCCAGGCTGCGGTCGCCGGTCGACACGACCGCGACGGTGCCGCTGCCGGTGCGCAGACCGCCCGTGACGTCGAAGGTGAGGTCGCCGGTGCCCGTGCCGACCGCGATCGGCGAGGCGCCGGTGCCGGCCGAGGTGACGGTCACGGCGGTGTTGTCGCCGATCTTCACGGCTCCGTCGGTGCCGGCGATCGCGGTGGCGTCGGTGGTGAAGCCGAGCGCGCCGAGCGCCGAGCCGCCGGTCACCTGGATGGTGGCGGCCGAGCCCTCGTGGGTGGTGGTGAGGCGCAGACGGCCGGTGCCGTCGAGCGACGAGGTGACCGCGGCGCCCGCCGCGGTGGCGGCGGTCTGCACGGCGGTCGAGAGCGATGCGGCGTTGTAGGTGCCCGCGGCGAGCGTGAGCGTCTTCGCGACGCCGTCGACCATCACGTCGAGGGTGTCGTTGACGCCGGCGGTGATGGTGGTCGAAGCGGCCGGCGCGCTCGAGCCGGCCTTCACCGCGCCGACGGTCGCCTGGGTGACGGTCACGGTGTACTTGCCGGCGGTGACGCCGGCACCCACCGAGGCGGCACCGAGGCCGAGCTTGGTGGTGGTCGTCGAGATCGCGAACGACGCGGCGGTCGTCGCGACCGAGGTGCTGTCGGCCACCGTCGCGGCGCTGCGCATCCCGTTGGCGCGCGCCAACCGATCGACGGTGAAGCTGAGCGACCCTGCCGACGCGGTCGTGCCGAGGGTGGCCGAGACGACGCTCGAATTGGACACGGTCGAGGAGAACTTGCTCACACCTCCGCTGAGGAGGGTGTTGGCGGCACTGCGGAGCGACTCGAAGCCGGTCTTCAGACGCGAGACGGCGTCGCTCTGCAGCTTGACGGTGGCCTGGCGCGTCTTCAACCGGTCGACCGGCTGTCGATCGACGGCCATGAAGCCGCTCACGATCGAGTTCACGTCGATGCCTGCAGCGGTGAAGCTGATGCTGTTCGACATGTCGGTCTCCTTCGGCGCTCAGGGCGTGGCGCTCGTCAAGACGCACACGCTGGGTGGGATCTGGTCGGAATGAGCGAAGGGGGGCCCGGCGCTGCCGGACCCCCCTCCACCTGGGTATCGAGGATCAGCGCAGGAGCGACAGGATCGTCTGCGGGATCTGGTTGGCCTGCGACAGCATCGCCGTGCCGGCCTGCTGCAGGACCTGGTTCTTCGTGAAGCTGACCATCTCCTGGGCCATGTCCGTGTCACGGATACGGCTCTCGGAGGCCGACAGGTTCTCGGTGGTGACCTGCAGGTTGTTGATCATCGACTCGAAGCGGTTCTGCAACGCACCGAGGTTGCCACGGGTGCTCGACACCGTCGAGATGGCGGAGTCGAGGGCCGTGATGGCCGAGGCGGCACCGGCATCGGTGGTGACGTTCAGGGCGTTCACTGCGAGGGTGGTCGCCGAGACGCTCGCGATGCTGAGGCTCACGGTCTCGCCCGAGTTGGCGCCCACCTGGAAGGTGCCGCCGGTACCCGTCGCCGCCGTGATGCTGCCCGTCAGGCCCATGTCGGCCAGCGGGGTGCCCGTGCCATCGGTGAGGGTGAAGGTCTGCGTGGCGGCGAGCCCCGAGACCTCGATGGTGAGGGCGGCACCGGCGCCGACGCTCTGCGAGTTGACCTTCACCTTGCCGGCGAAGGCGTTGCCCGCCGCCGACAGGGCGCTGTTGATCGCGCCTTCGATCGCACCAGCAGCCGACGAGCCGGTCACGCCGGCCATCGCCGGGAGGGCGACCGTCACGTTGCCCGTACCGTTGATGTTGATCTGGAAGCCGTCGCCAGCAGTGTGGGTGATCGCGTTGTCGACGTCGAAGCCCGTCACCTTCGCAGGGCTCACACCGTACGAACCGTCGAGGAGGGTCGTCGCACCGAACTTCGTGGTGGACGAGATGCGGGTGATCTCGGTCGAGAGCGCCGTGATCTCGGCCTGCGCAGCGCTGCGGGCAGCCGAGTCGTTGGCACCGGTGTTGGCCGACTGCACGGCCAGGTCACGCATGCGGTTGAGCATGGTGTGGACCTCGTTGAGCGCACCTTCAGCCGTCTGGACGACGCTGATGCCGTCCTGGGCGTTGCGGGTGGCCTGCTTGAGGCCGCTGGTCTGAGCGCGCAGGCCCTGGCTGATCACCAGGCCGGCGGCGTCGTCCGCTGCACGGTTGATGCGGAAACCCGAGGACAACTTCTCGAGGCTCTTGCCGAGCTGGACGCTGGTGCCGGCGAGGTTACGTGAGGCGTTGTTGGCCATCACGTTCTGGTTGATACGCATTTCTTCCCTACCTCCGTGTGGGGTTGATGGTGCGGGTTCGGTCCGTCGAACCCTGCCCTGGTTGGGCCCTCATCACTGTTCGGACCCTCGGAGCCGCTGCACGGGTCTCGGCGGTGAATCCCCCGCCGTTCCCCCGCCGTTCCCCCATCGCTCCCGGCGACGGGGTCAGGCCTGTGTGGGGCGGAACTCCCAGTGCCACGGCTCGCGTGGCACGGCCTCGACGAACCCGAAGCGGTAGCCGTTCGACCGCCACCACGACAGGGTCGCCGGATCGGTGACGTCGACGTCGACGGCCAGGCCCCATCCGTGGTTGGAGGTGCCCGGCTCGGCCCCGTAGCCGCCCTGTGAGTACAGGCCCTTGCGTTCGACGAGGTCGACCTGCTGGTCGTACGTGCGGTACGAGTCGGTGACGCGCAACGTGACACCGTCGGCGGCGGCCGCCTGCACGGCGGCCTTCCACGCCTCGGCCGCGGGTGCGTACAGGCGGTGCCCGCCCTGCCCGATCGGCTGGAGCATCGCGTCGGGCAGGCGACCGTTGCCGTACTGCTGCAGCTCGGCCGGCACCGGCATGTCGCCGAAGCCGCCGATGCGGCCGACGCTCGCGCCGGTGGCCGCCGTGACGCCGCTGCCCGAGAGGCCGGAGAGCATCGACTCGATGCCGAGCGACCCGGCGTACTGCGCACCGCTGCCGAGGCCGCTGCTCACGGCTGCGGCCGCAGCGGTCGCTTTGTCGGTGAGCGCCTGCTGATACGCGGCACCGAACGGGTCGAAGCCCGACGCCCACGGGTCGGGGGTGACCTCGAGGGCGTTCGCCGACTGCTCGGCCAGCGAGGCGCTCGACGAGGTCGTCACCGTGCCGGGGCCGGTGAAGCTCATGCGCTGGCGGAGTGCGGCGATCCGGGCCTCGACGGTGGCGATGGGACCGATCGACAGCATGGTGTGACGGATCGTCCGGTCGGCCGGCGAGTCGTCCAGTCACCCGTGTGCAGGAAGGACCCTGGCGTGAACGGTTCCCGGGCGGACATTCAGGCTGAGCAGTGCCTTGCAAGTCAGCCCCTGAGGAGGGACCAGATGCAGACCGGAGAACTCACGTACGGGGCAGAGCCGCATGTCGTGGCCGAACTGGTGTCGATGGCGTGGAGCACGTTCGTCGGCAGCGAGCTCGCCCCGATCGACGACGTCGTGCCCACGGAGGACGTGATGTGCTCGTCGATCTCGATCCACGGTCCGTGGAGCGCCACGTTGCTGCTCTACTGCGACCGCATGGTCGCGTCCGCCAGCACCGCCTCGGTGCTCGGCATGGATCCGGCCGAGGTCGAGCAGGCCGACGTGCGCGACATCATGGGTGAGCTCGCCAACATCATCGGCGGCAACCTGAAGGGTGCCGTGAGCGACGACAACACCGCGTGGAAGCTGTCGCTGCCCGTGGTGAGCGACGGCATGCAGACCGTGCCGGGCAGCAAGCTCACGATCGAGCTGGCGTTCATCGGGCCGTGGGGCACCATCGGGTGCCAGGTCCGCGAGCACGCCTGATCGCTCGCTGCTGACCGGGGCTCAGCCGGCGGCGGTGAGCCGATCGGCGAGCGTCATCCACCCGCGACACGACATCACCTGCGCGCCCATCGCCTGGGCGGCACGCGTGGCGGCGACGTCGTCGGTGACGACGAGGATCGGCAACCGCGGATCGACGGGAGCCACGAGCTCCCACAGCGCATCGAGGATCGTGCCGTGTCGAGGCACTGCTGCGACCCGGACGTGCACGCGCCCGGGCGAGCCGGCGGCATCGGCACCCACCACGACCGCGACGTCCGTGCCGAAGCGCGACGCCACGCGTTCGCTCGCGTCGAGCGTCCACCGGCGCGACACGGAGAGGTCGGCACCGGGCCAGGCCGCACGAGCGAAGCTGTCGCCGTCGACGAACACGTTGGGCACCGTGCCCCGACCGCCGTTGCGGCCGAGCGGGCGAGCCACCGGCCGGTAGCTCAGGTACGGCGCCCGGCGCACCAGCATCGCCGGGTGCGCCACCGACTTCGGGGGACGTGGCCGGGTCCGCATCAGGATCGTGAGCACCGCGAACGGGACGGCCACGAACCACCACGGGCCGAACACGTCGTGCATCCGGTCGCGCAGCACCCAGGCCGTCGCGAGTCCCGCACCGAGCCCGACCCACGCGACGAACAACACCGGGGCACGCCACCAGGGCGCGCGGGCGGGTGCCGCGGGCGCGGTGATGGGCAGCGGCCCGCTCGGGTGTTCGGCGGACGGCTGGAACGAAGCGCGATCGACCAGGTGGATGCCACGAGTACAGCAGTTGCCGGACCCTCGAACGCGGCAATCCGAACGGCGCGAGCCGGTCCGGGTCGGGGCGATGCCCGGCTCGTCCGACGGTCGTCCGCCTAGGATCGCCTCGGTGGACGAGTCCCGCAGCGACGATCGGATCGACGTGTTGATCGTCGAGGACCACGACATGGTCGCGCAGGCGCTCGCGGCGGCGCTCGAGGCCACGGGTTCGTTCCGCGTCGACGGCTGCATGCGCTCGCGCACCGAGGCGATGCACGCGATCACCGCCCGTCCGCCCGACGTGGTGGTGCTCGACCTGCGCCTCGCCGACGGCGACGACACCACCTCGTTCATCCCCGACATCCTGGCCGAGGCCCCCGAGGCCAAGGTGCTCGTGGTGAGCGCCTGGGGCGACGACTGGTCGGTGTCGCGAGCCGTCGAGGCCGGCTGTCACGGCTATCTGCTGAAAGAGCAGGGGCTCGACGAACTGGTCGACGGCATCCAGGCCGTCGCCCGCGGCGAGGCCACCTTCGCCCCCAGTGTGCTCAGCCGGGTGCTCAAGCTGCTGCGACCGGGCACGGTGCAGGCCGAGACCCTGACGGCCCGCGAGACCGAGGTGCTGCGCCGCCTCGCCGACGGGCTCACCACCGAGCAGATCGCGGCCGACCTGTACGTGAGCGTCAACACGGTGCGCAACCACGTCAACAACATCATCCGCAAGCTCAACGTGCACTCGCGCCTCGAGGCTGTCAGCTACGCCATCCGCAACGGCCTCATCCGCGTCGGCTGACGGCCGTTCGACCATCGGCGCCGGCCCGCTGCCCTGGTTCTCGTTACGACGTTCGTCGTAATCTCCGTGACATCCCTCCGCACCGCGGCGTGGCTTGCGACAATGCGTCGGTGGACGACGCGCGCAACGCGGATCATCGAGTGCTGGTGGGGTATCGCCCCGTCGTGCATCTCGCCACGGGCACGGTGGTGGGCTGGCGACTCGGCCGCACCCGCACGCCGAGCACGGCACGCGAGCTCGACGAGCACCTGCGCGAGGCGGTCTGCCTCATGTGCGACACCCTCGTGGCCACGGATCGGGGTCGGGCCTCGATGCGCTTCGCCGTGATCGAGGCGCGCCTGTCGGAGGCCGCGGCGTTGGCCGACCACGCCGCCTGGGCGATGCTCGAGTACCGCATGCCCGGACCACGGATCGGGTTCGTGTTCCCCGCGGCCGACGTGCTCGGTGCTCCCGACCAGCACGTGCACCTGCGACGCCTCGCGCTGCTCGGTGTGGGTGTCGGCGCGTGCGACCCGACGCTCGAGCACGCCGAGGCCGTGCTCGCACAGCGACTGCCGATCACGCGCCTGCGCCTGCCCGCACCCGACGTCGATCCACGGTCCACGTCGGGCACCGGTGCGCGCATCGTGCGGATCATCAACGCCGCGCGGCGGGCCGGCGTGTCGGTGACGATCAGCGGCATCGACAGTGTCGAGCAGCAGAGTGCGGCGCGGCGCGCGGGCGCCGACATCGGGACGGGCGCGGCGCTCGGTGCGGTGACCGAGCTGCCGGTGCTGCACCTGCCTCGCGACCACGCCGCGCTCGAGGCCGTGCAACGGCTCACGGTCGCGCGACGGGTACGCAGCGCGAGCGAGTGGGCGGCCGCCGGCTGATCCCCCGACCCGTCGGGCCCGCGGATCCGGAGGCGGGGTTCAGGAGGCGGGGATCGCGATCGTGTGGTCGACGCGGGGCAGCTCGACGAACGTCCGGCCGGGCGTGAGCTCGACGATGCTGCCGTCGGTGGCGGTCAGCGTGAACGGCGCGAGGCGGTCGGCGCGCGACCAGGTGGCCTCGACGTAGTTGCCACCCGTGAAGACGAACGCCTTGCCGGTGCCGATCGTCTGTGCGTCGGGGCTGTCGGAGATGCCCGGCAGGTAGTTCATCTCGAGCACCACGACGTTGTTGGTGGTGACCGGGCCGCTGAGCGCGTCCTCGTGCACCCGGTTCTCCATCGTGCGCCGGTACAGGCCGGCCGCTGCATCCCAGTCCCAGCGCACGTCGATCGAGTCGAGCGCCACCAGCACGCCGGGGCTGGGCACGCCCTGCACGGCCTCGTCCGCCTTCCGGTAGCTGAACTGCTGGGGCGGCGGCTGCGAACCCTCGGGTGCCTGGCTCCACAGTGCACCGGTGCTCGAGTACAGGTTGTGCGGCGCCTTGCGGTCGCTCGAGCGGAAGTAGACCGCGGCTCGGCTGGGCCCGATGTCGACCAGGTCGCTCGCACGGATCGCGTCGGTGACGGTGCGGTTGCCGCCGCTCCACGCGAACAGCGGATGGTTGAACGCGCCGAACAGGTCGATGTCCTGCAGCCGGCCGGAGCGGATGGGACCCACCGGGTCGGCCGCCTGGCTCTGGAACACGAAGGCGAACCGGGTGAGGTTGTCGTTGACGATCTCCTCGAACACGATGTCGGCCTCGTTCATCCCGCTCTGCGGGCGGGCGCCGGGGGCGTTGTCGATCTTCACCACGAGGGCCGGCAGTGCGGCGATCGCCGGGTCGGTGAGCGGCACACCGGTCAGCGGGTACACCGGCACCGGTGCCTCGGTCGTGGTGGTGACCGCCTCGGTGGTGGTGGGTGCCGCCGTCGACGACGTCGTGGTCGACGGCGAGCTGGTCGTGGTGGCCGCCTCGGTGGTGGTGGCCGCGACCTCGGTGGTGGTCGGCGCGCTCGACTCGTCGTCGCTGCTGCAGGCCGCGGTGGCGGCGAGGACGCCGAGCACCACCAGGCAGAGGCTGCGACGGGCACGGGTCGCGTGGGGACGGCGGGGGGCGCGAACGATCGGCTGCACGATGTGGGGGACTCCTGTGACGGGCGGCTCGATCCGCCGCCGGACGCGCCGGACAGTCTGCCGTGCGCGACCGCCGAAGTGATCGCGCCCGGCCGGGTGAACGCCGCTCCCCCGGCGACCTGGCCTTCAGCCGCCCGACAGGGCCTGCATGATCACGACCTCGGGGATGCCGGCGAGCGGAGCCGCCAGATCGCGGCAACGGTCCTGACCCAGGAACACCACCATGTGCTGGCGCATCCTGCCCTGCTCGTCGACCATCCGGAACCGGAGGCCGGGGAACTGGCGGTCGAGGTCGTCGAGCAGTTCGCCGACGGTGGCGCCGACGGCCTCGACCTGGCTGCGCCCGCCCGTGTACGAGCGCAGCGGCGTGGGGATGCGCACCGGCACCGGCACCGGCACCGGATCGCTCACGATGGCGCCGATGCGTCGGCCGCGCCCGGGCTCGGGCTCGGACTCGCGCACTCGAGGCTGTAGATCTCGGGCAGGTGGGCGGCGATGCAGCGCCAGGTCTCGCCCTCGTCGGCGCTCGCCCAGATCTCGCCGCTGGTGGTGCCGACGTACAGCCCGAGCGGGTCGCGGCCGTCGCTGCACATCGCCTGCCGCTTCACGGTGAACCATCCCCGCGCGGGCCACCCGGTGGCCTGGCGGGTCCAGCTCTCGCCGCCGTCGCGTGTCACGTACGCAGCGGGGCGGCCGTCGGGGCTGGTGCGCGGCCACACGTCGGTGCCGTCCATCGGGAACACCCAGGCGGTGTCGGGATCGCGCGGGTGCAGCTCGATCGGGAAGCCGATGTCGCCCACGTCGCGAGGCATGTGATCGCCGATCCGGTGCCAGCGGCCCTCGGGCCGGTCGAGCCGGTAGATGCCGCAGTGGTTCTGCTGGTACAGCCGGTCGGGCTGCAGCGGGTGCATGCGCACGCAGTGCGGGTCCTGGCCGAACTCGGGGTTCGGATCGGGCAGGAAGTCGACGGTGCTGCCTTCGTTGAGCGGGCGCCAGTCGCCACCGGCGTCGGTCGACTCGAACACGCCGCCGCCCGACAGGCCGATGTACAGGTGCGCCGGGTCGCGCGGGTCGATCAGCACCGAGTGCAGCAGCGAGCCGTCGGGTGTGCCCTCGGTGTCGGGCCACTCGGCCCACGTGCCCCAGTTCGCGTGGTCGTTCCACCCGCGCACGGCCTGCCACGTGTCGCCGCCGTCGCTCGACCGGAACAGGCCCTGCGGCGAGGTGCCGGCGTACCAGGTGCCGGTCTCGCTCGCGTGTCCCGGGGTGAGCCAGAACACCGCGCGCACGGCGCGACCGTGCACGTCGCCCGGATCGAACGCCGGCGGACGGGACGCCTCGGTCCACGTGGCGCCCAGGTCGGTCGAGCGGAACACGGTGGGCCCGAGATGCCCCGTGCGGCATGCCATGACGAGGGTGCGCCCGTCGCGCGGGTCGAGCACCAGGTGCTGCACCACGTGCCCCAGGAACATCGGCGGCGTCATCCCCCACCGCTCGCGTGCGCCGTCGCCGCCCACCACGAACGCACCCTTGCGCGTGCCGACGAGCAGCACCGGCCCGTCGAGATCGTGCGGCTCCTCGCCGTCGAGCGCCGGCTCGAGCCGACCCTCGAGGAAGGCGGCGAGCGAGACGGTCGAGGTGGGCGCGGTGGAGTCGGTCGCGGTCATGCGGGACGGACGGAGCGCCGTGTCGGGACTCATCGGTGCACTCTGGTGGCAGGAGCCTGGTTTGTCGATCACCCGAACGGGGAACCGGTCCCGGTATGCACGAGCCTCGGCACCTCGTGGTGGTCGCGAACCGACTGCCCGTCCGACGAACCGACGACGGTTGGGAACGCAGTCCCGGAGGGCTGGTGTCGGCGCTCGAGCCCGCCGTGCGTGCGAGCAGCACCACGTGGGTGGGGTGGACCGGCGTGCCCGACGAGCCGCTCGACGGGTTCGAGCACGACGGTGTGGCGTTGCGCCCCGTGGTGGTGACGGCCGACGAGCAGCAGCGCTTCTACGAGGGCTTCTCCAACGGCGCGCTCTGGCCGCTCTATCACGACGCGATCTTCGTGCCCCGCTTCGACGACGGCTGGTGGGAGGCCTACGTGGCGGTGAACGAACGGTTCGCCGAGCGCACCGCCGAGGTGGCTGCGCGAGGGGCCACCGTGTGGGTGCACGACTACCAGCTGCAACTGGTGCCGGCACTGCTGCGGGCACGCCGGCCCGACCTGCGCATCGGGTTCTTCCTGCACATCCCGTTCCCTGCACAGGAGCTGTTCCTGCGGCTGCCGTGGCGCACCGAGCTGGTCGAGGGGCTGCTCGGTGCCGACGTCGTCGGGTTCCAGACCTCGGTCGGTGCGGACAACTTCCGCCTGGTGGCGCGGCGCCTGTTGGGCGCGCGGCTCGAACCGGGCGCGGTGGTGCGCGACGGTCGCCGCACCCGCGTCGGTACGTACCCGGTCGGGATCGATGCGGCGCGCGTGCACGAGATCGCGTCGCGGCCGTCGACCCGGGCGCGGGCCGAGGCGATCCGCGACGAGCTCGGTCGACCGACGACGGTGCTGCTCGGCGTGGACCGGCTCGACTACACCAAGGGCATCGAGGTGCGGCTGCGCGCGTACCGGGCGCTGCTCGAGGGCGGACGCATCGATCCGACGTCGACGGTGTTCGTGCAGATCGCGCAGCCGAGCCGCGACGAGGCACCCGGCTACGCGGAGACGCGCACGCTGGTCGAGCAGATGGCGGGCAGCATCAACGGCGACTACGGCTCGCTCGCCGGCGCCACGGTGAAGTACGTGCACCAGGGCCAGGATCTGGAGGAACTGGTCGCCCTGTACCGCGCGGCCGACGTGATGCTCGTGACACCGTTCCGCGACGGCATGAACCTGGTGGCCAAGGAGTACGTGGCCGCCCGCCACGATCTCGACGGGGTGCTGATCCTGTCGGAGTTCGCCGGCGCGGCGCACCAACTGCGCCAGGCCGTCCTGGTGAACCCGTTCGACGTGCGCGGGCTCGAAGGCGCGATCGACGAGGCCGTGAACGGAGATCGACGACAACACCGGCGTCGCATGGCCACCCTGCGCCGCAACGTCTTCCGCGACGACGCCGGGTGGTGGGCACGCACCTTCCTGGCCGACCTCGAGTCCGATCCGGCCACCACCACGTCCGACGCCGCCGATGCGGTGGCCGATCCGGTCGGGGCGGGGCTGGTGGGTACGCCATGAGCGACGCCGAGCTCGACGAGGCCCTGCGCCGGCTCGCCAATGCCGACGTGGTGCTCGTCGCGAGTGACTACGACGGCACGCTCGCGGAGCTGGTCGACGACCCGGCCCGCGCCTGGCCCTGGGCCCCGTCGATCGAGGTGCTGCGCGAGCTGTCGGCGTTGCCCGGGGTGCACGTGGCGATCGTGTCGGGCCGCGCGCTCGACGAGCTCCGCTCGCTCAGCCGTCTGGGCGACCGTGCGGTGCTCATCGGCTCGCACGGTGCCGAACTGGTCGACGGCGTCGTCGAGGGCTTCGACCACGACGCGGCCGAGACGCTGGCGACGGTCACCTCGATGCTCGAAGCGGTGGCGGGCAAGGTGCCCGGCGCTCGCGTCGAGACCAAGCCGGCGGGCGTGGCGTTCCATACGCGTGCGGTCGATCCCGAGGTCGCGGGCGAGGTGCAGGCGTCGGTGCTCACGGGTGTGGGAGCGATGTCGGGCGTGCGCGTGCGACCCGGCAAGGACGTGCTCGAGTTCGGTGTCACCCGCGGCGACAAGGGTCGTGCGCTGGCGCGGCTGCGCGACGAACTCGCCGCGGCGGCGGTGCTGTTCATCGGTGACGACCTCACCGACGAGGACGCGTTCGGGGTGCTCGACGGCCCGCTCGACGTGTCCGTGAAGGTGGGCCAGGGGCCCACGGCCGCGCACCACCGGGTGGCGGGCGTTCCCGAGGTGGGTCAGCTGCTCGCGCGGGTGCTCGAGCTCAGGGCAGCAGCGTGTAGGCCGGATTCGTGAACTCGAGCGTGTCGCCGGCGTGCGCGGCGACGCCCTCGATGCGCAGCTTGCGGCCGAGCGTGATGCCGCCGATCGCGCGCCGGCCGGTCCACACGGCGGTGATCGATCCGGTGTCGTCCGAGATGGTCACGGCCAGCGACGGTTGACCCGAGGTGGGGCGGGCACGCATGCGCACCACCTGCCCCTCCACCACGACGCGGCGACGTGCGGGGGCCTCGCCGATCGCGATCCGGTCGGGGTGGGGTCCGAGCGCCGCGTCGACCGCGGTGTGCGCGTCCTTCGAGCGACGGCGCAGGATCGACACGTCAGCCGCCCACCAGCACCTGGCGTACGTCGGCCTCGGCATCGCCGGTCACCAGCACCACCACCTCGTCGCCGCGGTGCAGCACGGTGTCGCCACGTGGCACCACCACCTGGCCCTGGCGCAGCAGCGCCACGATGGTGCACTCGCGCGGCAGTCCGAGCTGCACGATCTCGCGTCCGATCGCGGGCGAGTTCTCGGCGAGGGTCACCTCGGCCAGCTTCGCCGCGCCGTGGGCGAACGACAGCAGGCGCACGAACGAACCGACGCTGACCGCCTCCTCGACCAGACCGGTGAGGAGGTGCGGGGTCGACACCGACACGTCGACGCCCCACATGTCGTTGAACATCCACTCGTTGTTGGGGTTGTTCACGCGGGCCACCACGCGGGGCACGCCGAACTCCTGCTTGGCGAGCAGCGAGATGACGAGGTTGTCCTCGTCGTCGCCGGTGACCGCAGCGACGACGTCGACGTCGGCGCCACCGATGCGACCGAGGGTGTCGATCTCGCACCCGTCGCCGAAGGCCCATTGCACACGTCCGTCGAGCGACTTGTGGCGCTGTCGCACCGACGGGTCCTGGTCGAGCAACGTGACGTCGTGTCCCGAATCGGCCAGCTGCCCGGCCATGTAACGGCCCACGCTGCCGGCACCGGCGATGATCACCTTCATCGGTGCGCTCCTTCCACCTGGCCGTCGAGCACGGCGTCGAGCGCGGCGACACCGCTCGCGCTCACCATCACCTGGATCACGTCGTCCTCCTGCAGCAGCGTCGACGTCGACGGGATCTGCGGGTGCCCGCTGCGCGTGAGCAGCGCGACGCGAGCCCCCGGCGCTTCGAGCTCCGCGACGGAGTGACCGGCACCCTTGCTGCGCACGCGACGCTCGACGAGCACGAACTCCGACGTCGGGTCGGTCCACTCGAGTTCGGCGCCGTGGGGCAGGATCGCTCGCTGCACTCGCGCACTGGTCCAGGCGACCGACGCGACGGTGGGGATGCCGAGGCGCTCGTACACGACCGCGCGCTTGGGGTCGTAGATGCGAGCGACCACACGCTGCACCCCGAATGTCTCGCGCGCCACGCGGGCGATCAGGATGTTGGAGTTGTCGCCGCTGGTCACCGCGCACACGGCGGCCTCGGGTGCGATGCCGGCCTCTTCGAGCACGTCACGGTCGAAGCCGATGCCCACCATCGTGCGGCCGGGGAAGTCGTCCCCGAGCCGCCGGAACGAGTCGGCCTTGCGGTCGATGACGACCACGTCGTGGCCCTGCTCGACCAGATCCTTCGCCACGGACGAGCCCACTCGCCCGCAGCCCACCACGATCACGTGCATCGGTCAGACCTCCTCGACCACGCCGTCGTGCATGTGGATCGGCACGGACACGACGGCGGTGTGCGGCCGGTGCAGCAGCTTCGCCTTGAGCGCGAAGGCACTGCCGTTGTGGAGCCACTGCGAGCTCCACGACGTGACGAACTCGGGAATGACGACGGTGATGATGTCGTCGGTGTACCGGGCGTCGACCTCGTCGAGGAACTCGAGCACCGGGCGGGTGAGCTCGCGGTACGGCGAGTACACGGTGTGCAGCTCGATCGGCACGTCGAAGTCGGCCCACTGCTGCTCGATGCGCTGGCGGTCCTCGTCGTCGCTCGCGACGGTGACGGCCATGATCCGCTCGGGGTTGAGCGACTTCGCGTACTGGATGCCGTGGAGCACGCCCTTGTTGATACCACCGACGAGCACCACCATCGTGTGGGTCTCGCGGCGCGGCCAGTAGCCGGGCTCGGCGTGCACCGAGGCTCGGCTCTTCTCGTAGTGGCGGCCGATGGACTTGAAGATCGCCACCATGATCGGGATGAGCACCGCCGGGATCCAGGCACCCTCGGTGAACTTCGACACCACGACGATCACGGCGATCAGGCCGGTGGTCACCGCGCCGATCGCGTTGATCACCATGCCCACCTGCCAGTGCGGCTCGCGGTGCTTCAGGTGGTGGCGCACCATGCCGGTCTGGCTGAGCGTGAAGCCGGTGAACACACCGAACGCGTACAGCGGGATCAGCTTCGAGATGTCGCCGTTGAAGGCGACGATCAGCACGCTCGCGACGACGGCCAGGAACAGCACGCCGTTCGAGAACACCAGGCGAGCACCCCGGTTGAAGAACTGCCGGGGCAAGTAGCCGTCACGGGCGATGATCGAGGCGAGCCGCGGGAAGTCGGCGTAGGCCGTGTTGGCGGCGAGGATCAGGATCATGAACGTGGCGATCATCGTCAGCCAGAACATGACGCCCTTGCCGTGGTAGAGGTACTCCGCCATCAGGCCGAGGCCGTTGCCGTCGTTCTCGCCGCGGAACGGCCGCAGGTGCGAGGCCAGCACCGACACGCCGAAGAAGCAGCTGCCGAGGATGCCGCCCATCCACATCAGGGTCGTGGCGGCGTTCTTGGCCTCGGGCTTCTGGAACGCCGGCACACCGTTGGACACGGCCTCGACGCCCGAGAGCGCGACGGCGCCCGACGAGAACGCCCGGAGCAGCATCATGAGCCCGAGGGTCCCGGTGGCCTTGCTCGCCTCGATCGCCTCGGGGCTGAGCAGCCGCTCCGGGATCGGTCCGACGTGCTGCACGTAGATGCGCCACAAGCCGGTGCCGATCAGCACGATCAGCATGGTGATGTAGAAGTACGTCGGGCCGGCGAAGGCCGCTCCCGACTCCTTCACGCCGCGCAGGTTCATGACCGTCATCACGAACACGCAGAGCAGACACACCAGCACGGTCCACTTCGTGTCGAACCCCGTCGCGGTCCGGATGGCCAGCACGCCACCGGCCACGCTCACCGAGACCGTGAGGATGTAGTCGACCAGCAGTGACGAGCCGGCGACGAGCGCCGGCGTCGAGCCGAGGTTCTCGCGGCTCACGATGTAGGCGCCGCCACCCGACGGGTAGGCGTGGATGGTCTGCCGGTACGAGGTGACGACGATCGCCATCAGGATGCAGACGATGATCGCGATCGGGAGCAACGGCCGGAACGCCGTGGCACCCACACCCGCCTGCAGCACGATGACGACGAGGATCTCGTCGGTCGCGTAGGCGGTGGACGAGATCGCGTCGCTCGCGAAGACCGGCAGGGCGATCTTCTTGCTGAGGCGTTGGTGGTGTTCGTCGGCGCTCGAGAGCGGCTTGCCGATGAGGATGCGTTTGAGTGCTGCCATAGGTGCCGGACGACCGGTCAGGGCACACACTGCCGCTCGGCAGTGCGAGGGTCGTGGACGTTAACGATCTCTTAGCGCCGCACCTGAACGACCTTCACGCCGGGTCGGCGGGGGGCTCGAACCGGTAGCCCATGCCCGCCTCGGTGTGGAAGTAGCGGGGACGGCTGGGCTCGGGCTCGAGCTTCCGGCGGATGTGCGCCATGTGCACCCGCAGGTAGTTGGTCTCGTCGCCGTACTGCGGCCCCCACACCGCCTGCAGCAGTTCGCGGCTCGGCACGAGGCGGCCGGCCTTGCGGACCAGCACCTCGACGAGGTGCCATTCGGTGGGCGTGAGCTTGGCGTCACCCGACGGGGTGATCACCCGCTGGGCCGCCAGGTCGACGGTGAAGTCGGCCGTCACCACGTCGGGGGGCTCCTCGGCGGGCACGGGCCGCCGGAGCGCGGCGCGCAGCCGTGCGAGCAGCTCGCCCATGCCGAACGGCTTCGACACGTAGTCGTCGGCACCGGCGTCGAGGGCGCCGATCTTGTCGAACTCGCTGTCGCGTGCCGACAGCACCACGATCGGCACGGTGGTCCAGTGGCGCAGGCGTCGGATCACCTCGAGCCCCGAGATGCCGGGCAGGCCCAGGTCGAGCAGCACGACGTCGGGTTTGTTGGCCTTGGCCAGCTCGAGGCCGCGCTCGCCCGTGTCGGCCAGGTCGACCTCGTACCCGCGGGCGCGCAGATTGGCGCCGAGGGTGCGCAGCAGCTGCGGTTCGTCCTCGACGCACAGGATCCGGCTCATGGCTCCCCCAGTCGATCAGGTGCGGCGGCCGGGTGCGCGGACGGGAGCACCACCACCACGGTCAGGCCGCCACCGGGCGTGTCGCGCAGCGCGAGCTCGCCGCCCATCACGGCCACGAGCCGGTCGGCGATCGCGAGGCCGAGCCCCAGCCCGCCGCCGGTGGCCGAGTCGTCGAGCCGGTGGAAGGGCTGCAGCACCACCGAACGCTGCGCCACCGGGATGCCGGGCCCGTGATCGATCACGTGCAGCTGCACGTCGCGTCCACTCGTGTGTGCCCGCACCCGCACCGGACGGTCGGGCGGTGACCAGTGCACCGCATTGCCGACCAGGTTGGCCACCACGCGTTCGAGCAACGCCGGGTCGGCCTGCACCTCGGGCAGGTCGGCCGGCAGGTCGACCACCACCCCACCGCCTCGCGCACCGAGGCCGTGCAACGCCCCCGGGACGACCTCCTCGAGCGACAGTGCCCGCAGCACCGGCCGCAGCACTCCGGCCTCGAGGCGGCTCATGTCGAGCAGGTTGGTGATGATCGTGGTGAGTCGATCGGTCTCGATCTCGATGGATTCGAGGAAGTCGTCGCGCACGTCGGGCGGGAAGTCGACATCGGGTTGGCGCAGGCTCGACACCGACGCCTTGATGGCCGACAGCGGCGAGCGCAGGTCGTGCGAGACGGCGCGCAGCATCGCCGTGCGCAACTCGTCGGCACGGGCGAGGGCATCGGCCTCGGCCACGATCTCGCGCAACCGCTGCTGCTCGAACGCGCGAGACAGCTGGCCGAGGAAGGCGCGCAGCACCCGATGATCGTCCGGGCTGAGCGGGCGCCCGGTCGCGGCCACCACGTAGCCGCTCGCCAGCGGCGCCACCAGGTCGGCGCTGCGCACGTCGACCGGCGCGTCCCCGGTCGCGGCGAGCACGTCGGGGGTACGGCCCTCCTCGGCCAGCACGGCGACGCCGTCGAGGTGGAAGGTGCGCCGCAGCTGCTCGACGATCACCTCGGGCAGCTCGAGGTTGCCCGAACCCGTCAGCGACGCCAGCGTCGCCGCCTCGCGTTGGGCGCGCTGCGCCTCGAGCGCACGGCGCGACGCGATCGACACGAACCACGACACGATCGACGCCGTCGACACGAACACCAGCAGCTCGAGCAGGTTCTCGCCGTCGGCCACGCGGAACGTGTGGTACGGCGGGATCAGGTACCAGTTGGCCAGCAGTGGTGCGATCACGGCGGCGGCGAGCCCTGGCCATGGCCCGCCACCCGCGGTGATGGCCACGACGGCGAGCAGGTAGAGCGCGAGCGCGGTCGCCACCGACAGCTGATCGCGCGAGCTCACGAGCACGATCGTCAGCACCGCGAGGAGGAGCGCACCGAGCGCCGCGGCGACGACGCGCCGGCGGAACGACACGGTGCCCGGCATCGAGGGACGACGGCCGCTGGTGTCGTGACCGGCCATCGACACGACGTGCACGTCGACGGTGCGGGCGTCGTGCAGCACCTGCTCCACCACGGTGCGGCGGAACGGGCGCGACCACCACGGGGCCGCGGCGGTGCCGAGCACCAGCTGGGTGGCGTGCTCGGCCTCGGCGAACGACAGCAGTGCGACGCCGACGTCGTCACCGGTGGTCTCGTGGTAGGTGCCGCCGAGGCGTTCGACGCGCAGGCGGCGCGCCGCACGGGCCGCGCCGTCGTCGCGCTCGCGTGTGGGCACGACGTGCACGCCGAGCAGTGGGGCGCGCGAGCGATGCGCCAGGCGGGCGGCGCGGCGCAACACCACGTCGGCCGTGGGGCTGTCCGTCACCGCCGCGACCACCCGCTCGCGGGCACCTCTCGGATCGTCCGGGCCGGCCGCCAGGCGATCGGCCATCCAGAACATCATCAGCGCACGCAGCGCGGCGAACGCGTCGCTGTTGAACAGGTCCGCGTCGAACGGTTGCAACTCGTCGGGCGCGAACACGTTGCCGTGCGCGATGCGCCGCCGGATCGCGGCGGGCGAGATGTCGACGATCTCGATCTGGTCGGTGCGCCCCAGCAGCTCGTCCGGCACCAGCTCGTCGGGCACCCGACCCGTGATCTCGCGCACCGTGTCGGCGAGCGAGTCGATGTGCTGCACGCTGAGCGTGGTGATCACGTCGATGCCGTGGTCGAGCAGCACCTCGACGTCCTGCCAACGGTGCTCGCGTGCGGCGCCGGCCGGGTTGCGGTGCGCGAGCTCGTCGACCAGCACCACGTCGGGCCGTGCCGCCACGATCGCGTCGACGTCGAGTCGCTCGGGGGCGCTCGAACCATGGGTGAGCCGAGCGAGCCGCTCCTCGGTGAACCGGCGGCCGTGGGTGACCACGCACCCGACCATCACCGAGGTGCCGCGCGCCTCGCGGCGGATCGCCTCGTCGAGCATCGCGTAGGTGGTGCCCACGCCTGCGGCCGCGCCGAGGTAGACGCGCAGTCGGCCTCGCGGCGTGCCGGGTTCCACGGTCACAGTGTGCCGCGGACCACCCCACCCACGACGGCGCTGTCGAGCACCAGTTCGAGCTGGTCGACGAAGGACATCACCGCACGGCGATCGACTTCGAGCGACCCCATGCCCGGTCGGGGCGTGAGCACCACCTGCACCGGGTGACGCGGGTCGCGCATCGAGATGACCGCACCGCTCTCGGGCAGCACGAACGTGTTGGCACCGTCGACGTCGGCGCGCTGGCGCGCGATCGACGGCAGTCGCGACGAACCGGTGGGCTCGATGCGGCAGTCGACGAGCGACAGCCCGGCGCAGGCGGCGCGCACGGCCTCGATCCACACCACGTCGACGGGGCGGTTCTGCGACCCGGCGGTGACGAGCAGGCTGCGGCCCTCGGCCGCCTTGACGGCGACGTGCTCGTGGGCGAAGGCCCGCACGCGGATGGCGGTGGCGGCGCTGGCCGCGATGCCGATCGTCGCGAGCAGCACGACGGCCAGGACGTCGGCGCCCTGGGTGATGCGCAGCGAGTGCACCGGCTGTGTGTGGAAGAAGTTGAGCGACAGGGCGGCCACCACCGACGTGGACAGGCCTGCCTTCCAGCTCACCACCGCGACGGCCACCGTGATCGCGGCCATCACGAGCGCGACGTTGGCGATCGCCATCGTGCCGCGCACGCTGGTCGAGGCCCAGGCCACACCGGCCACCGCGATCGGCCCGGCGACCACCAGCGCGCGGCGCAGGCGTTCGCCCTGCGAGGGCGGGAGGAATCGCAACAGCGGCGAGGAAGTGGGCGCCTTCGTGCTCATGGACACCATCTGTATCCCGCCCTGCGCGGCCGGGCGTGAGCGTTATCGGATTCTTAGCGCCCCGGGTCGGCGGTGGGCTCGAAGCGGTAGCCGACGCCCGAGTCGGTGATGAAGTGCCGCGGCCGCGAGGCGTCGGCCTCGAGCTTGCGACGGATGTGCGCCATGTGCACACGCAACAGATTGGGGTCGGGGTCGTACGTCGGGCCCCACACGGCGGTGACGAGCTGGCGGTGCGTGATCAGCCGCCCCGGGTTGCGCCCGAGGTACGACACGATCGACCACTCCGTCGGCGTCAGGCGCACCTCGTCCTCACCGTCGCCGTCGGGTCCGCCGACACCGGTGACGAAGGCGCGATGGGCCTGCAGGTCGAGCCGGAAGTGATCCGCCACGACGGTCGGCGATTCGGTCGGTGCGTCGGGGGCGCGGCGCAGCGCGGCGCGCAGCCGGGCGAGCAGCTCGCCCATCGAGAACGGCTTGGTGATGTAGTCGTCGGCACCGGCGTCGAGGGCCGCGATCTTCGACGCCTCGTCGTCGCGTACGGTCAGCACGATCACCGGCACCTGGGTCCAGCCGCGCAACGCCTCGAGCGTGCCGATGCCGTCGATGCCCGGCAGCCCGAGGTCGAGCAGCACGATGTCGGGGTGCTCGGCCGCGACGGCCTGCATCGCGGCCTCGCCGCTGTCGGCCAGCACGACCTCGTACCCACGGGTGGCGAGGTTGAGCGACAAGGCCTTGCGGATCGACACCTCGTCGTCCACCACCAGCACTCGCGTCATCGGTCGTCCTCCATCGCCTCGCCGGCCCCCGCTTCGGCCCCGTCGCCGGGCGCGTGCGGCAGCACGAGTGTGGCCGTCAGCCCACCGCCCGGGGTGTCGTCCAGCTCGAGCCGGCCACCCATCGCCTCGAGGAACCCCTGCGCGATCGCGAGGCCGAGGCCCACCCCGTCGGACGTGTGGGTGTCGCCGAGGCGTTGGAACGGCGCGAGCACTTGGTCGCGTTGCGACACGGGGATGCCCGGACCGCGGTCGACCACACGCACGTGCACCTCGTCGTGCACCCGTTGCACCGCGACGCGGACCGGACCGCGCGATGCGCCGTAGCGGACGGCGTTGCCGACCACGTTGGCGAGGCTGCGCTCGGCGAGCGCCGGGTCGGCCACCACGTCGACGAGCTCGTCGTCGTCGGGGTCCCACACGACGTGCTCGGCATCGGCACCCAAGCTGCGCAGCGCGCCGTCGACGATCTCCGACGCGGCGCACCGGCGCGGGTGCACGGCGAGCGCGCCGATCTGCAGGCGGCTCGCGTCGAGCAGGTTGCCCACCAGCCGGTTCAACCGGTCGGTCTCGTGGTCCACCGAGACGAGTGCCTCGCGCAGCTGCTCGTCGCTCCAGTGCGCACTCGGGTCGAGCACGCCCGACACGAGCGCCTTGATCGTCGCGAGCGGTGTGCGCAGGTCGTGCGACACGGCACGCAGCAACGCGGTGCGCACCGCGTCGACCTCGCTCAGGCGCTCGGCAGCCGCCGCCTCGCGGCCGAGCCGCTCGGTGTCGGCCGCCACCACCAGTTGCTCGGCGAGGGTGGTGAGCACGCGCCGGTCGTCGTTCGAGAGCCGTCGTCCGGCGGCGACCAGCCGACGGCTGCGGCCCTCGTCGTCGGGTCGCAGCTCGATGATCGCATCGGGCACCGAGAGGTCGACACCCGTGCCGGCGCCCCGCTCGGCGATCACGACCGGGCGACCGTCGGCGTCGACGGTCGCGAGCCGCACTGCGTCGAGGACCATCGTGCGGCGGATCTCGTCGAGCAGCGCGGGCACGGGATCCGGGTCGGTGGCGAGGCTGGTCGCGCTGCGCGCCAGCGCCTCGGCCTCTGCGCGGGCGCGGCGGGCCTCGAGTGCCCTCCTGGCCGCGGCGTCGACCACGGCACCGACGACCAGTGCCACGGCCACGAACACCACCAGCGCGATCAGGTTGCGTCCTTCGGCGATCGTGAAGGTGAACCGTGGTTCGACGAACCACCAGTTCACGAGCAGCGAGCCGGCGACGGCGCACACCGTGCCGGTCACCATCCCGCCGACGGCGGCCACGGCGACGGTCAGCACCAGGAACACGAGCAGCACGGTCGGCAGGTCGAGCTCGGTCGGCACGCCCTCGTCGTGGATCGTGTGGAACACAGCGGTGAGCGCAGGCAGGCCGAGCAGCATCAACGTCCAGGCCGCGGCCTGCCGTCGCACGTCGATCGCCCACCGACGCCGACGCCGAGCGCCGTGGGTCGTCGGTGCGGGTCGATCGTCGTCACCGCGGCCGATCACGTGCACGTCGACGTCGCGAGCGAGGTGCGTCACCTTCGACACGAACGACCCGTTCCACAGCTCGTAGCGGCGATTGCGGGCGGTCGCACCGATCACCAACTGGGTGGCCTTCTCACGCCGGGCGAACTCGACGAGCGCCTCGGCACGGTCGTGGCCGACCACCTCGTGCGACCTCCCACCGAGCGACTCGACGAGCGCCCGTTGCGCGGCGATCGCCGCGGTGTCGTCGCGGGTGAGCCCGTCGTCGCTCACGACGTGCACCCCGACGAGGTCGCCGCCGACGCGACCGGCGATGCGGGCTGCACGTCGGATCAGCGCGTCGCCGCCCGGCGCACCGCTCAGGCCCACGACCACCCGCTCGCGCGTCTCCCACGCGTCGGCGATGCCGTGCTGGGCCAGGTAGGCCGACAGCGACTCCTCCACCCGGTCGGCCACCCACAGCAGCGCCAGCTCGCGCAGCGCGCCGAGGTTGCCGGGCCGGAAGAAGTTGCCGAGTGCGGCGTCGATGCGCTCGGCCGGGTAGATGTTGCCGTGCGCCATCCGGCGGCGCAGCGCCTCGGGCGACATGTCGACCAGCTCGATCTGGTCGGCGCGGCGCACCACCGCGTCGGGCACGGTCTCGCGCTGCACGGTGCCGGTGATCCGGGCGATCACGTCGTTGAGCGACTCGAGGTGTTGCACGTTGAGCGTCGAGATGACGTCGATGCCGGCGTCGAGGATCGCCTCGACGTCCTGCCACCGCTTCTCGTACCGGCTCCCCGGCGCGTTGGTGTGCGCGAACTCGTCCACCAGCACCACCCGCGGTCGCCGGGCCAGGACAGCGTCGAGGTCCATCTCGGTGAGCACGGCGCCACGGTGTTCGACCGTCCGACGGGGCACCACCTCGAGGTCGCCGATCTGGGCGGCGGTCTGCTCGCGGCCGTGCGTCTCGACGATGCCCACCACCACGTCGGTGCCGCGCTCGGCGCGGCGGCGGCCCTCGTTGAGCATCGCGAACGTCTTGCCGACGCCCGGCGAGGCACCGAGGTAGATGCGGAGCTGCCCGCGCGCCATCGCCGGAGTCTCACCCGGCCGAGACGAGGTCGTCCAGCGCGAGGTTGGTGGTCAGCACGTTCACGCCCGGCTCGCCGAGCACCCCGAACGCACGGCCGTCGGTGTGGGCCTCGACGACGTCGAGCACCTGCGCGACGGTGAGCCCCCTGGCCTCGGCCACCCGCGGCGCCTGCAGCCGGGCGTTCGCGATCGAGATGTGCGGATCGAGACCCGAGGCCGAGGCCGTGACGGCGTCCACGGGCACCTCGGCATCGTCGGCGAGCCCGTTCTCGGCGCGGTAATCGGCCACCCGCTGGTCGACGGCGTCGAGCAGGTCGGGGTTCAGCGGGCCGAGGTTCGAGCCCGAGCTGGCCGCGCCGTCGTACCCGGTGCCGGCCGCCGACGGGCGGGGGTGGAAGTACTGCGGCGACACGAAGGGCTGGCCGAGCAGTTCGCTGCCGACCACGCGTCCGTCGCGTGTGACGGTGCTGCCGTCGGCCCTGTCGCCGAAGGCGACCTGGGCCACGGCCGTGGTGACGAGCGGATACGCCACCCCGAGCAGCACCGTGAACACGGCGAGGGCAACCAGGGCCGGGGTCAGTTGACGCAGGAACACGCGCATGTCAGTTCACTCCCAGAGCAGCGACGACGAGGTCGATGAGCTTGATGCCGACGAAGGGGACGAGCACCCCGCCGAGGCCGTAGACGAGCAGGTTGCGGCGGAGCACGGCGGAGGCCGCCTCGGCGCGGAACCGCACGCCCTTCAACGCGAGCGGGACGAGCCCGATGATCACGAGGGCGTTGAACACGACGGCCGACAGGATCGCCGTGCGCGGGCTGTGCAACTGCATCACGTTGAGCCGGTCGAGCGCGGGCAGCACACCCGAGAACATCGCCGGGATGATCGCGAAGTACTTCGCGACGTCGTTGGCGATCGAGAACGTGGTGAGCGAGCCGCGGGTCATCAGCAGTTGCTTGCCCACCTCGACGATCTCGATGAGCTTGGTCGGGTTGCTGTCGAGGTCGACCATGTTGCCGGCCTCCTTCGCGGCCTGCGTGCCCGTGTTCATCGCCACGCCCACATCGGCCTGCGCGAGCGCCGGCGCGTCGTTGGTGCCGTCGCCGGTCATCGCGACCAGGTTGCCGCCGGCCTGCTCGCGCTTGATCAGCGCCATCTTGTCCTCGGGCGTGGCCTCGGCCAGGAAGTCGTCGACCCCTGCCTCGGCGGCGATCGCCGCGGCGGTGAGCGGGTTGTCGCCCGTGATCATCACCGTGCGGATGCCCATGGCCCGCAGCTCGTCGAATCGCTCGCGCATGCCCGGCTTCACGGTGTCCTTGAGCCGGATCACGCCGAGCACGCGCCACACACCGCCGGGTCGCTGATCGATCACGACCAGGGGCGTCGCGCCCTCCTTCGACACGCCCTCGACGATCGGCAGCAGCTCGAGCGGCACGGTGCCACCCTCTGTTTCGACGAAGCGGCGCACCGAGTCGGCCGCGCCCTTGCGCACGCGACGGCCGTCGGGCAGGTCCATGCCCGACATGCGGGTCTGTGCCGTGAACGGCACGAGCTCGGCACCGGTCGGGTCGATCGGGACGAGGGCGTGGGTCGAGGTGGCGAGGTCGACGATCGACCGACCTTCCGGCGTCTCGTCCGCCAGCGAGGACACGAGCGCGCCCTCCGCCACCTCGAGCTCGGTGGTGTCGTGCACCGGGATGAACTCGGCCGCCTGGCGCGAGCCGAAGGTGATCGTGCCGGTCTTGTCGAGCAGCAGCGTGCTCACGTCACCGGCCGCCTCGACCGCGCGCCCCGACATCGCGAGCACGTTGCGCTGCACCAGCCGGTCCATGCCGGCGATGCCGATCGCCGACAGCAGGCCGCCGATCGTGGTGGGGATCAGGCACACCAGCAGCGCGACCAGCACGATGATCGACTGCTCGGCACCGCTGTGGATGGCGAAGGGCTGCAGCGTGACGACGGCGAGCAGGAACACGATCGTCAGGCCGGCGAGCAGGATCGACAGCGCGATCTCGTTCGGTGTCTTCTGCCGGTCGGCACCCTCGACGAGCGAGATCATCCGGTCGAGGAACGTCTCGCCCGGCTTCGCGCTGATCTGCACGACGATTCTGTCGCTCAGCACGCGGGTGCCGCCGGTGACGGCACTGCGGTCGCCGCCGCTCTCGCGGATCACCGGGGCCGACTCGCCGGTGATCGCCGACTCGTCGACGGTCGCGATGCCCTCCACCACGTCGCCGTCGCCGGGGATCACCTCGCCGGCGACGACGACGCACCGGTCGCCGACCTGGAGGTCCGACGACGACCGGCTGACCGTGCTGCCGTCGGGCAGCAGCACGGTGGCGGTGGTGTCCGCGCGGGTGGCGCGGAGCGTGGCGGCCTGGGCCTTCCCCCGGCCCTCGGCCATCGCCTCGGCGAAGTTGGCGAACAACACGGTGAACCAGAGGAACCCGGCGACGAGCGCGGCGAACACGTTCTGCTGGGTGTCGGCGTCGCCGGCGTCGCGGACGAACAGCACCGTGGTGAGCACCGCGCCGACCTCGACGATGAACATCACCGGGTTCTTGGCGAGCACCCGGGGGTCGAGCTTGCGGCACGAGTCGACGACGGCCGACCGGACGATCGAGCGGTCGAAGATCGACGCCGAGGGCTTGGTGCGCACCTTCGGTGCGCGGGGAGCGGAGGGTTCGAGGGTGGCGGTGGCACTCACAGCGACAGGTGCTCCAGGATCGGGCCCAGTGCGAGGGCGGGGAAGAAGGTGAGACCGGCGACGACGATCACCACACCGGTGACCAGCGCGCCGAACAGCGGGGTGTGGGTGGGCAGCGTGCCCGCAGTGGTGGGCACCTTCGGCTTGGCGGCCAACGACCCGGCGATCGCCAGGGCGGGCACGATCAGGAAGAACCGGCCGATCAGCATCGCCAGGCCCTGGGTCACCGTGTACCACGGGGTGCCGGTGTTCTGGAACGCGAAGGCCGACCCGTTGTTGTTGGCCGCGGAGGCGAAGTTGTAGAGCACCTCCGACAGCCCATGAGGGCCCGGCTGGTAGGTGGCGGCACTCGCCAGCGTCATCGACGCAGCGGCGAACCCGAGCAACGCGATCGGCATCGCCAGGATGTACAGCGTCACGAGCTTCATCTCGGCGGCCTGGATCTTCTTGCCGAGGTACTCGGGCGTGCGCCCCACCATCAGCCCGGCGATGAACACACCGAGCAACGCGTTGACGAGCAGGCCCATCAGCCCCACACCGATGCCGCCGGGCGACACCTCGCCCAGCATCATGTGGAACATCGGTGCGAGCCCGCCGAGCGGCGTGAACGAGTCGTGCATGCAGTTGACCGACCCGTTGGAGGTGCCCGTGGTGGCGCCGGCCCACAGCGTGCAGGCGCTCGTGCCGAGGCGCACCTCCTTGCCCTCCATGTTGCCGCCCGACTGCGTGGTCGAGATCGACTGGTCGACCCCACGGGCCGACAGCTCGGGGTTGCCGTTCGACTCGGCGAACATCGAGAACGCCGTGATGCACACCAGGAACAGCACCATCACAGCGCCGAGCAACCGCGACTGGCGCCGGTCCTTCACGAGGATGCCGAACGCCACCACGAGGGCGAACGGGATCACCAGGATCGCCCAGGTCTCGAGCAGGTTGGTGATCGGGTTCGGGTTCTCGAACGGGTGCGCCGAGTTGGCGTTGTAGAAGCCGCCACCGTTGGTGCCGAGCTGCTTGATCGCCTCCTGCGAGGCGACCGGGCCGCCGGGGATCGACTGGGTGGGCGAGCCCGTCACCTCGGCTGCGGCGGCGTCGACCAACGAGGCCGAGGTGTGGCCCGACAGGTTCTGCACCACGCCCTGCGAGCCGAGCACGAGAGCGAACACGAACGACATCGGCAGCAGGATCCGCACCGTGCCGCGCACCAGGTCGACCCAGAAGTTGCCGAGGGTGCGCGACCGGTGGTTGGTGCGGGTGATGCCGCGGATGATCGCGACGATCACACCGAAGCCCACGGCGGCCGACACGAAGTTCTGCACCGCGAGGCCGATCATCTGGGTGAGGTGGCTCATCGCCACCTCACCCGAGTACCACTGCCAGTTGGTGTTGGTGACGAAGCTGACGGCCACGCTGAACGCGCCGGTGGGCGACACGCCGTCGCGGCCGGTCGGGTCGAACGGCAGGTGTCCCTGCAGTCGCAGCAGCAGGTACAGCGCGAGCAGCGACACGAGCGAGAAGGCGAGCAGCGAGAGCGCGTACACGTTCCATCGCTGCTCGCGCCGCTCGTCGATCCGGCAGAGCCGGTAGATCGTGCGCTCGACCGGCCGGAACACGCGATCGCCGGGCGCCGTGCCGTCGTTGCGGCTGCCGTACACGGCAGCGAGGTACCGGCCGAGCGGTGGCACGCTGACGCCGAGCAGCACCATCAGCACCAGTGCCTGGACGAGGTTCTGCCACGTCATCAGAAGCGCTCCGGGTGCACGAGGACGACCACCAGGTACAGCACGGCGGCCACGGCCAGGGCGAGCCCGACCCAGTTGTCGACGGACGAGGCGAGCATCACGACACCGCCTCGGCGTCGGCCGGTTCCCCGGCGTCGTCCGCCGACAGGATCCGGTCGCACCACCCCACGTAGCCCACGCACAGCAACACGAAGGCGACCATCGTCGCCACCATCACCACGTCGCCCATCTGCGGCCACCTCCGATTCGTCTCGACCCGGCCTCTCGCCGAGCGGAGATCGGTGTACGCCCGGTGGTCGACGCGACGGAAGCGCCTTCACGGCTTCTTCACGCCGACCGGGCGGTTCTTCACGGCGCCTTCACCACGGGCCCGGGCATCCACGTCGGCCCTGCCCGCGCTGTGGGATCGTGACGGCCGTGGAGCTCACCAACGACGAGCGCGCGGCGATGCGCGCCTACCTGCAGCGGTCGGACGTGCGGTTGTCGACCATCCACCGCGTGGTCACGGCCCTGCTCTCGGGTGCCGGCGTGCTGGTGCTGCTGCCGGCGGTCGGGCGCGATTCGGTGGTGAACGTGCTCGAGTCGCTGCTGTCGACCAACACGCCGCTGCACTTCGTGCTGGCCGGCCTGGTCGTCTGCACGCTCGGCCTCACCTTCGCGGTGGTGTGGTTGCTGCTGTACGAGATCACGCGCTTCTACTTCCACGCGAACCACGTCACGAGCGATCGCGGCACCACGTTCACGCCCCGGTTCACCCTCACCAGCCTGCACCTGCCGATGGACGAGCTCGGACCGGCTGCGGCCGCCGAGCTGCAGGCGAGGCGCAACGACCCGTCGAACGTCGAGCTGCTCGTCCCGCGCAATGACGTCGCCCGCCGGCACATCGACTCGCAGATCGCCGCTTACGACGGCCTGGCGGCCACCGACAGGCCCACCGACGCGACGCGCGCCGAGGCATTGCTGCTGCTCGCCGGCGTGCGCGACCGGTACCTGATCGACGAGGTCGCCAAGATCGAGTACGGCATGGCGCGGCACGTGCTGCGGGTACAGGTGATCGTCCTGCGCTACATCAAGGCCCTGCTGGTGGTGCTCACCACGGTGGCCTCGACCTACACGATGGCCGCGGTGGTGGAGAGCTCGCCCGGCGTGCCCGACAGCGCCGAACGCTGGATCGTCGCCACGCTGGTCATCTGGGCGCCGGCGTCGCTGTGGGTGAGCGGCGCCCCGGTGCAGTGGCTCGGTCAGGTGCTGAAGTCCGAGGGCGCCACGTCGTCGGGCATCCGCTACGACCGCGACCTCACCCGGCTCGAACGCGTGGTGTCGGTGGTGTCCGGCGTGGTGCTGCTCGGCGCGCTCGGCTGTGGTGCCGTGCTGCTCACGCGAGACGCCACCACCAGCGGCACGCTCGGCCTGATCGGTGCCGCCGTGATCGGTGTGGCCGCCGAGGTGTGGCTGCTGGCGCGCATGCGCCGTTGACACGGCCACCGTCGGCGACGCGAGACTGCTGCCCGTGGCGCGTGGCACCTTCCGTGTGTACCTCGGCTACGCGCCCGGGGTGGGCACGACCCACGCGATGCTCGACGAGGGTGTCCGCCGCGCGGGTCGCGGTGCCGCGGTGCGTGTCGGTGCACTCGGTGAGACGACCGTCGACGGGCCGGCCGAGCTGGCGCGACGACTCGGAGCCCACGGGTCGGTCGTGCCCGACGTTGCGGCGCTGGTGGCAGCGGCTCCGGACGTCGTCCTGGTCGACGATCTGGCCGACGGCTCGCCGGCCCACTGGACGTGCGTCGAGCCCCTGCTCGAGGCGGGCATCGACGTGGTGGCCACGCTCGAGCTCGCCGACGTCGCTGCCCTGCGCGACGCCACGCGCCGGTGGACCGGCCCGATCGACCGCCCGCCCGTCCCCGATCACGTGGTCGCGTCGATCGACCAGGTCGACCTCGTCGATCTCAGTGCCGAAGCCCTGCGTCGCCGGGTCGCCCACGGGCGCGTGGCCGTCCACGACGCCGGCACCGCGCAGCGCTACCGGCTGCCGGCACTCGGCGAGCTGCGCCTGCTCGCGCTCGGGTGGACCGCCGACCGCCTCGCCGCGCAGCTCGACGCGTCGGGTCGTGACGCCCGCCGCGACGACCAGCACGACGACATCGACCGACGGCCGACCGCAGCCGCGGCCCCGGTGGTGGTGCCGCCGGTGGTGCTCACGCGCCGGCCGATCGCACCCACCCACCGTCGTCTCGCGTGGTGGTCCGGTGCGATCGGGCTCGCCGCGCTGACGGCCGTGCTCAGCTCGATGCGCTCGCACGTGTCGGTCGGCTCGGCGCTGTTGCTCGACCTCGCCGTGGTGGTCGCGGTGGCCGCGCTCGGCGGGCTGGTGCCGGGCCTCGTCGCCTCGGTGGTGGCCGTCGGCCTCACCAACTGGTTCCTCACGCCGCCGTTGCACACCCTCACCGTCAACGATCCCGAGAACGTGGTGGCGCTCGTGGTGTTCGTGATGGTGACGGTGGTGATCAGCGTGCTCGTCGACCGCAGTGCCCGTCGTTCGCGCGAGGCCACGACGGCGAGGGCCGAAGCCACCGCGCTCGCCCGGTCGGCGGCCACGCTGGTCGGGGCGCGCGACCCGCTGCCCGAACTGCTCGAGCAGCTGCGTACCACGTTCGGTCTGTCGTCGGCCGCCATCCACGAGCGCACGGCCGAGGGCTGGTGGCCGACGCAGCTGGTGGGCGAGCGCCGCCTCGAGGCCGACGACGGCCACGCGATCGAGCTGTCACGCAGCGGCGACGTGCGACTGGTGGTCGACGGGCCGGCGGTGCGCGCCGATCAGCTCGACACCCTGCGAGCGTTCGCCGATCAGCTCGCACTGGCGGTCGAAGCACGACGGCTGCGCGACGAGGCGGCCAACGCCGAGCTGGTCGCCCAGACCGACGCCCTCCGAGCAGCGTTGCTGCGGGCCGTGTCGCACGACTTCCGCACGCCGCTCGCGGCGATCACGGCGTCTGCGTCGGGGCTGCAGCAGGCCGACGCGACCTTCAGCGAGGCCGATCGTGCCGCCCTGCTGGACGAGATCGTGGCGGCGGCCGGCCGGCTCGAGCGGATGGTGCGCGACCTGCTCGACATCAGCCGCCTGCAGGCCGGTGCGGTCGAACTCGCCCTCGGGCCGGTGGCGCTCGAGGAGGTCGTGGCGACGGTGGCGAGCGGCGTCGATCGCGAGGGCCGTGTCGACATCGAGGTGCCCGACGACCTGCCGCTCGTCACCGCCGACCGCGCGCTGCTGGAGCGGGCCCTGGCCAACGTGGTGTCGAACGCGCTCGCGTGGTCGCCGGCGGATCGTGCCGTGGTGATCGACGGTGCGGCGTTCGACGAGCGCGTCGTGGTGCGCGTGGTCGATCACGGCCCCGGTGTCGCCCCGGCCGACCGCGACCGGATCTTCGTGCCGTTCCAGCGACTGGGCGACCGCTCTCGCGACGTCGGTGCCGGCCTCGGTCTCGCGATCGCGCACGGGTTCGTCGAGGCGATGGGTGGCACGATCGAGGCGGACGACACGCCCGGCGGTGGGCTGACGATGACGATCACGTTGCGGGAGGCAGCCGCATGAGCACGATCCTGGTGGTCGACGACGAGCCGCAGATCGGCCGGTCGCTCGAGATCAACCTGCGCGCCCACGGCTACAAGGTGCGCACCGTCGAGACCGGCGAGGCCGCGCTGACGTCGGCGGTGGCCGACCCGCCCGACCTCGTGCTGCTCGACCTCGGGTTGCCGGGCATCGACGGCATCGACGTCATCCACGGGCTGCGCGGATGGACCGGGCTGCCGATCATCGTGCTCTCCGCCCGCGAGGGTGACGCCAGCAAGGTCGCGGCGCTCGACGCCGGCGCGGACGACTACGTCACCAAGCCGTTCAGCATGAGCGAGCTCCTCGCTCGCGTGCGTGCTGCGCTGCGTCGCGTGCAGCCGGTGGCCGAGGAACCGGTCGTGGTGACGCCGCACTTCGTCGTCGACCTGGCCGCCCACCGTGTGACCATCGGTGACGACACGGCGCACCTCACACCGATCGAGTGGGAGATCGTCGAGCACCTCGTGCGGCACCGAGGGCGGCTGGTCACTCAACGCCAGCTGTTGCAGGAGGTGTGGGGGCCCGCGTACGAGCGCGAGACCAACTACCTGCGGGTGCACCTCGCCGCCATCCGACGCAAGCTCGAGCCGGTCCCCAACCGACCCCGCTACTTCATCACCGAGCCCGGTATCGGCTACCGGTTCGAGATCCCGGAGACGCCCGACGACGCGTCTTGACGCGTTCTTTGCGCGGTGCAGCGCATTCTTCGCACGTCCTCGACACCACGGCGCACCGATCGGGCGTTCCATGACGTCGTGCTGTTGGACGACGACCCGATCCTCACCTCCGCCCCCACACCCGGCGACCCGGCGACCCACCGGGCACACCACGGGCAGGGTCCCAGGCAACCGTTCTCGGCGCGGATGAAGACGAGGTTCCTCGGCCCGCCGCTGTACTCCGAACAGCTCGAGCACGAGGTGCTCGGCAAGCCGACGGCCCTGGCGGTGTTCGCCTCGGACAACCTCTCGTCGTGTGCGTACGCCACCGAGGAGATCCTGCGCGTGCTCATCCCCTACGTGGGCCTCGCGGCGTTCTCGCTCGTCACGCCGGTGACGGTGGCCCTGCTCGTGGTGCTCGGGTTCCTGATCCTGTCGTACCGCCAGACGATCAAGGCGTACCCGTCGGCCGGCGGTGCCTACATCGTCACCCGCGACAACTTCGGTCTGCTGCCGGCACAGGTGGCCGGTGTTGCGCTGCTCACCGACTACGTGCTCACCGTCGCCGTGTCGGTTGCGGCCGGTAGTGACGCGCTCGCCTCGGCCTTCCACCCACTGGCGCCGTACAAGCACCTGATCGCGATCGGGTTCGTGTTCCTGATCGCCTACGGCAACCTGCGCGGCACCAAGGAGAGCGGCAAGCTGTTCGCGACGCCGACCTACTTCTTCATCGCCAACATGTTCGTCCTGCTCGGTGTCGGGTCGTTCCGCATCCTCACGGGCGGTCTCGAGCGTGGTGCCACCGACGCGGACGGCATGATCGAGTTCGGATCCCACCACGGCAACGGCCTGCTGATGGGCGCGACCGTGTTCGTCGTGCTCAAGGCGTTCGGCTCGGGCGGCGCGGCGGTCACCGGCGTCGAGGCGATCTCCAACGGCGTGCCGGCGTTCAGGGCGCCCGCCTGGAAGAACGCCCGCGACACCCTCGTGGTGATGGGCACCCTGCTCGGCGTGATGTTCCTCGGCCTGTCGATGTTGGCCGCGCGTGTGCACGCCGTGCCGTACGACGAGGGCGTGCCCTCGGTGATCTCGCAGGTGGGCAAGCTCACCTACGGCGACTCGTTGATCGGTCACGCGCTCTTCTACTCGCTGCAGGCCGGCACGATGCTGATCCTGGTGCTCGCCGCGAACACCAGCTTCGCCGACTTCCCGCGGCTCGCCTCGTTCCACGCCGGCGACAACTTCATGCCGCGCCAGTTCACCGTGCGCGGCCACCGCCTCGTGTTCTCGAACGGCATCATCTTCCTCGCCATCGCCGCGACGGTCACCCTGATCGGCACGGGCGGCGAGGTGAGCCGCCTGATCCCGCTCTATGCGATCGGCGTGTTCACCAGCTTCACCCTCAGCCAGGCCGGCATGGCCAAGCACCACATCACCCACCGGGAGCCCCAGTGGCGCACGGGCCTCGTGATCAACGGGATCGGTGCACTCCTGTCGCTGCTGGTGCTCGTCATCGTCTCGGTCGTGAAGTTCCGGGAGGGTGCGTGGGTCGTGATGCTCCTCGTACCGATCATGGTGTACGGCCTGGTGCGGCTGAACCGCGCGTACGAGACCGAGGACGCCGAGCTGCGCGACGACGCCGCCGAGCTCGCGGTCGTCCGCACGATGCGCCGTCACGCCGTGGTGGTCCTGGTCGACGACCTCGACGCGGCGACGGCTCGGGCACTGCAGTACGCGCGCACCGTCGGCGCCGACGACCTGCGGGCCGTGCACTTCGACCTCGACCCCTGGAAGACCGGGCTGCTGGTCGAGGCATGGCGAGAGCTCGGCTTCTCACGCTTCCCCCTCGACACGATCGAATGCCCCGACCGTCAGGTGCCGCGTGCGGCCGCCGAGCTCGCCTCGCACCTGATCGCGGATGCCGACACCGAGTTGACGGTGCTCATCCCCCGTCGCGAGTACACCAAGGTGTGGCACCGGTTGCTGCACGACCGCTCGTCGAACTCGATCGTGTCGGCGCTGTCGGACATGCCGCACTGCAACGTCACGATCGTGCCCTATCACCTCGGCCGTGGATCGAAGCCGACCGCGACGTCGGCGATCGAGACGAGCGTGATGACGGCAACGGCGTTCCCCACACCGAAGAGCGGTCCGAAGTCCACCAACGTCAACCCTGCCGACCTCCCGTCCGACCGCACCCGCATCGCCGACATCACCGGTCGCCGGCGGCTGACGGTGGCCGGCCGGGTGCGCTCGATCCGCGTGCAGCCGTGGGGCGGCAACCCGGCGCTCGAGTGCTCGGTCGCCGACGAGAGCGGCAGCATCACCCTCGTCTTCTTCGGCCGACGCGAGATCGGTGGGCTCCGTCTCGGCACGGTGCTGAGCGCGACCGGTGTGCCGGCCGACCACCACGGGATGCTCGCGATGCTCAACCCCGAGTACCGGCTGGTGTCGACACCTGCGGCTCCCAGCGCGCCGCACCACTGATCCGTCTCAGCGCCAGCGGCGGCGGAGCTCGACGAACACCTCGTCGCCGGTGATCGCGGCGAGCTCGTCGGCGAGCGTGTCGATCACCGGTGCATCGCCCGCGTAGGCATCGGGCTCCTCGGTGCACACCCATGCCATCGTGTCGCCGTCGTCGCCCCAGTCGCGCCGGGCCCAGCCGCGCACCGTCGCGATCTCGACGTCGTCGTCGCGCATCTCCCAGTCGACCTTGATCGGCAGCTGCCAGCACACCGACGGCTTCCAGTCGATCGGCGATTCACCGGCGGCGACGGCGGCGAGGTGCAGCGCACAGCCGGCACCGCCCGCGAAGCCGGGTCGGTTGAGGAAGATGCAGGCGCCGGCGACCACGCGGGTGTTGGTGAACGTGTCGTCCGATGCGATGCCCTCGCGTGCGGCGACATCGTGGTGCTCGAACACCTCGGGCGACAGCGTCGACGCCAGAGCGGCGACGGTGCGGGCCTCGTCGAGACCATCGAGCTCGGCGCCGAGCGAGCAGCAGCCGTGCTGCAGGTGAGCGGCGCGCGCGGGCCCGATGCCGTGACAGCCCCGACCCCAGATGCACGTCCAGTTCGACCCGAGGAACCGACGCTCGAACCGCCACAGCGTGTCGCCCGCGTCGACCTCCACCCACGCGTCGTCCGGGTCGTCGCGGTCATGCCGGTCATCCCCGTCCTGGTCGGCTGATCGCAGATCGCGCACGGCCGACAGCCTGGCACCGCCGCCGTCGCCGACACGCGATCGGCACGCGCTCGCGACGGCATCTCGACGTGTGGGCCGCATCATCGATGGGTATCGCTCACCCGTCCGTGTGAGCCCGCGCCCGTGGGGCGCCCGACGGGAGGTGACGTGACGGAGACGGTGATGGTGGTCGAGGACGATCACGCGGTCCGCTCGCTGGTGCGGATGCTGCTGGAGGACGACGGGTTGACGGTGATCGAGGCGGCCAACGGCCGTGCCGCGATCCATGCCTTCGCACAGCATCCCGTCGACCTCGTGCTGCTCGACCTGCGCCTGCCGGGCATGAACGGCTTCGACGTGTGTCGCGAGCTGCGACGCACGAGCGACGTGCCGATCATCATGGTCACCGCGCAGCAGGACAGCCACGACGTGGTGGCGGGCCTCGAGGTGGGCGCCGACGACTACGTCACCAAGCCGTTCAACGACCGCGAGCTGCTGGCCCGCGTGCGTGCTCGGCTGCGCCGCCGAGCCGGCACGATCACCGGGTCGGTCCCCACCGCGATCCAGGTGGGTGCACTCGACGTGCGACCGGTCGAGGGCCGCGTGCTGAAAGACGGTCACGAGGTCGCGCTCACCAAGACCGAGTTCCAGCTGTTGAGCCACCTGGCGCAGCACCCCGATCGGCTCTGGTCGCGGGACCAGCTGCTCGACGCCGTGTGGGGCTACGCCTACCAGGGCGACGGTCGCCTCGTCGACACCCACGTGGCACGCCTGCGCGCCAAGGTGGAGGACGACCCCGCGAACCCCGAACTGATCCAGACCGTGCGCGGCCTCGGCTACCGCCTCACCACCGGTCGCCGGTAGGCGGCGTCTCGCCCGATGCGGCTGTTGCCCCGAGGTCTGCGTGCTCGGTCGGCCACCGCGTTCGCGCTGTCGGCCCTGGTGCTGTCGATCACGCTCAGCGTCGTCACGTACCAGCTGGGCCGGTGGTTCCTGCTCGACCAGCGCGAAGACCTGGCCACCCGGCAGGTCACCGTGAACGCGTTGGTGGTGAAGGGTCTGGTGGCCGCGGGCGACCTGGGCGCGGCGTCCGGCCCCGACGGTGCCGCCGAGCGACTGGCCGATTCGGTGCGGTCGCTCACCAACGCGCGCAGCGTCGTGCGCGTGGGCGACATCTGGCTCGCCACCGTGGTGCAACTCAACGAGGACCGCATCCCCGTCGGCCTCGTCGACGACGTGGGCACCGACGAGGCCGCGTTGCAGCGGGTGCGCGTGAACGGCACGCCCTACCTGGTGGTGGGCCTCGCGTTACCCGGGGTCGACGCCGACTACTTCGAGTTCGTGCCGCTGGCCGAGTACGAGCGCACGCTCGAGACGCTGCTCACCGTGCTGGTGGTGGGCGCGTCGGTGACGACCGTGCTCGGCGCGGGTGCCGGGTGGTTCGCGTCGCGACGATTGCTGCGGCCACTGGGCCAGGTGGCGCACGTGGCGCAGGCGATGAGCGCCGGCGACCTGAGCCGACGGCTCGAGGTGGGCGACGACCCCGACCTGTTGCCGGTGGCCGCGTCGTTCAACGAGATGGCCGGTTCGCTCGAGGCGCGCATCGACCGCGAGCTCCGGTTCACGGCCGACGTGAGCCACGAGTTGCGCACGCCACTCACGGCCATGGCCAGCGCGGTCGGTCTCGCGAGGCGCAGCGACCTGTCGGAACGCGCCCGGTTCGCGGTCGACGTCCTCGACCAACAGGTCGACCACCTGCGCCGGCTCACGCTCGAACTGCTCGAGATCTCGCGCATCGACGCGGGCGTGTCGGAGCTCGAGCTCGACGAGGTCGACGTGCCGAGCACTGCACTGCGCACGATGGCGGCCGCAGGGGTCGATGCGACCCGACTGCGCAACGAGCTCGGCGACCACACGTTGCACCGGCTCGATCGCACGCGCTTCGAACGTGTGCTCGCGAATCTGCTCGAGAACGCGGACCGCTACGGCGGCGGTGCCACGGCGGTCGAGCTCGCGCACGACCACGGCGACCTGGTGGTGTGCGTCGACGACGCCGGCCCCGGCGTGCCCGACGACGAGCGAATCGCGATCTTCGGGCGCTTCCACCGTGGCAACGCCGAGCAGCCACCCGGCCGCCCGAAGGGCACCGGACTCGGGTTGTCGTTGGTGGACGAGCACGTGCGCCTGCACGGCGGCAGCGTCGGCGTGTCCGACAGCCCGTGGGGCGGCGCTCGCTTCACGGTCCGTTTCCCCGGGAGCGCGACGTGACGCGCCGGCGGCGAGGACGGGCGGTGATCGCGGCCCTCGCGACAGCGGCGGTCGCGGTGCCGGCCGCGTGCGGTGTGCCGGTGGAGGACACCGCTCGCCGCATCCCGGCCGAGCGGATCCCCGACGGGCTGCGGCCCACGGACACGACGATCGTCGCGACGCCCGACGAGCGCGAGACGATCGACGTGTGGCTGGTGCGCGACGACCGGCTGGTGGCGTCGCGCCACGAGGTCGATCGACCGGCCACGGCGCAGTCGGCGCTCGACGAGTTGCTGTCGGGGCCCGACGAGAGCGAGCAGGGTCGGTCGTTGCGCTCGGCCATCCCCGACGCGGCCGTGGTGGTGTCGGCCGAGGTGGTGGGCGGCATTGCCCGGGTGGAGCTGGCACCGTCGTTCGCCGACGTCCCCGCCGGTGATCAGGTGCTCGCGGTCGGTCAGATCGTCCTCACGCTCACCGACCTGCGTGGCGTGGGGCTGGTGTCGTTCGCGGTCGAGGACGGTCCGATCGCCGTGCCGTTGCCGTCGGGCGGATCATCCGGCGAGCGGGTGTCGCGCGACGACTACGTCGAGCTGGCGGTGGCCGACTCGTCGAGCCTCACGGCCACCTGACCGTCAGGCGATGCGGCGCGCCGGTGGCTCGTCGCGCAGTCGATCGCCGCTGCACGCGAACCCGCGCAGCGTCGCCAGCGCGTCGAGGATCGACACCACCCCGAGGAACCCGTCCATCGTGACGGCCGCCTGCGGATCGATGCCGCCGACCGAGATGCCGAGGCCGCGGCGACCGGCGTGCCGGAGCAGCCCCGAGGTGTCGGCCTGATCGGTCGCCACGACGAGCGCGGTGGCTTCGTGGGCGACGTCGGCCACGTGCGCGTGCCCGTGTGCATCGGCGATCGTCCGCACCGCTGCTCGCGCCCCCTGGAGCTGCAGCGCCAGGCCGCGCTCCGTCGCGTGATGCAGCAGCCGCTCGACGATCGCCGATGCACCCGCCGGCGCCCGGTCGGCGCCCACCGGTCCGGTGAGCTCGACCTGCTGCAGCGACGGACCGAGCGCGGTGCACGGCGCATGGCCGGCGGGAAGCACCGTCGTCTCGGCACCGGGCACGAGGGCGAGCCGGGCGAGCACCTCGACGAGGTCGCGACGCTCACCCGGCTCGTGCGCCGCGGCGACGACCACCTGCACATGGTCGGCCACGGCGATCTCGCACAGACGGTCGAAGAGCCACGACATCACGCGACCTCCGTGTAGCCGTCGGTGAACCCGTCCATCGGCATGCCGCTGCGGGCTCGGATCACCTGGTGCGCCTGGTGCAGGTCGGCCACCAGCGGGGCGAGCCGGTCGGCGTCGGCCAGCACCAACTGCATGGTCACCTCGGGACGGTCCGAGACCACGACGGTCTCGGCGCAGACGAGCCGTTGCACGAGCGCGCCCGCGAGCACCTCGGCGGCGCGGTGCTCGAGCACGACGACGTGGCGCAGGTCGATCACCAGGTGGTCGTCGATCGGCACGAAGCCGATGGCCTCGGCCAGCGTCTCGCCGTCGGCCACCGTCGACAGCGCGCCGCTCACCCGAACGGTGGCGCACCCGGACACGGACGTCATCTTCAGATCGAGCATGGCGACGATCGTCGCCGCCTCGTGTGGCGACCGTGTGACGGACTCGCGCCGGGTCGCGCGCCGTCGCGTCACACGGTGCGCACGTCCACCCTCGCGGGTGTGGGTCAGCCGACGAGCGCGGGAGCGAGGGCTCGCCACTCGTCGACCGGCAACGCGCGCGGGTCGGCGGTGAGCACCTGGACGCACACGTGGTCGGCTCCCGCATCACGGTGCTCCTGCACGCGTGCGGCGATCGTCGCCTCGTCGCCCCACACCACGAGCGCGTCGACCAGCCGGTCGCTGCCGCCGTCGGCGATGTCGTCGTCGGTGAACCCCTGGCGCTTCCAGTTGTTCGCGTAGTTGGGCAGGCCGAGGTAGGTGGCGAGGTGCAGACGGGCGATCTCGCGCGCCTTCGTCGGGTCGGTCTCGAGCACCACGCCCTGCTCGCTCGCGACGAGGCCGTCACCGATGCCGGCGCGCGCCTTGGCCGTGAGCTCGGGCGTGACGAGATACGGGTGCGTGCCCCCGCTGCGGGTGCGGGCCAGCTCGAGCATCTTCGGGCCGAGCGCGGCGATCACGCGGTCGTCGACGGCGAGGGGCGTCGCGGCCGCGTCGAGGCCGTCGAGGTAGGCCGCCATGGTCTCGACCGGCTTGGTGTAGGTGCCGGGCGAGTTGACGAGATCGATGAACGGGCGGTGGCTGATGCCGATGCCGCACAGGTAGCGCGGGCCGTGCTCGGCGCTGAGCCGGGCGTGTTCGGCCGCGGCCTCGTCGGGCGTGTGCATCCAGATGTTGAGGATGCCGGTTGCGATCGTGACGGTCGACGTGGCGCCCAGCAGGTTGCCGAGCGGGGTCCACAGGTCGCCACCCACGTCGGGGATCCACAGTGCCGACCAGCCCTGCGCCTCGAGCTCCGTGGCGGCAGCGGCCGCGGCCGCCGGATCGCCGTACCGCAACATGCCGCTCCAGATGCCGGTTCCGCTCAGTCGAGTGCTCATGCGCCGAGTCTGCCCGTCGGCCCGCGGCCCCGTCGGGTCGAGGTGTGCGCGAACTGCGGCGTCACGTTTCCGCGACGAGCTCCGGATCCGCCGGCCGCTCGGCGAGCCAGGCGAGCGCGCCCTCGGCCGCTGCGACGGCCGTGCTGAACGACGCCTGCAACAGGTAGCCGCCCGTCGGCGCCTCCCAGTCGAGCATCTCGCCGGCCACGAACATGCCGGGCCGCCGCCGCAACATGAACCGGTCGTCCACCTCGTCGAGGTCGACCCCGCCGGCCGACGAGATCGCACGGCCGATCGGCATCGTCGCCGACGTCACCAACGGGAGCCGCTTCACCAAGGCCGCCAGATGCGCCGGCGCCGTCGGCAGGTGCCGCCCGCCCAGCTCGCGCACGAGCGCTGCCGCCTCGGGGGCGAGGCCCGCTCGGCGCAGCACGCTGCTGGTCGAGTCGCCCGGCCGCGCCCGTGCGATGCGCTGGGCCAGCTGAGCCTCGGTGAGGTCGGGGCTGAGGTCGACGCCGATCGTGCACGACCCGTCTCGCTCGATCGCGTCGCGTGCGGCTGCGGCCAAGGCGTACACGGGTCCGCCCTCGACGCCGGCGCGGGTGATCACCACGTCGCCGCGCACGGCGGCCCCGTCGAGCGACAGCCGCACGTTCTTGACGGGCGCACCCTCGTGCCGGGCGAGCCAGTCGGGCCGCCAGGCGACACACAGCCCGCAGTTGGCCGGCCGCAGCGCCGACACGTGCACATCGGCCTCACGCAGCATCGGCACCCACGCGCCGTCGGAACCCACCCGCGGCCAACTGGCGCCGCCGAGCGCGAGCACCACGACGTCGCTGTCGACCTCGCGGGGGCCGTCGGGCGTGACGAGCCGCACCGACGTGGGCGAGCCGCCGAAGCCGACGAAACGATGGCGGGTCTCGAGCATCACCCCTGCTGCGGTGAGTCGTGCGAGCCAGGCGCGCAGCAGGGGCGTGGCCCGGAAGGACTGCGGGAACACCCGGCCGCTCGAACCGACGAACGTGGGCTCGCCGAGCTCGGCGCACCAGGCCCGCAACGACGACGCCGGCCACCGGCGGACGGCCGCCTCGAGACGAGCCCTCGCCGGGCCGTAGCGCTCGAGCATCGCCTCGGTGGGCTCGCTGTGCGTGATGTTCAACCCACCCCGGCCGGCCAGCACCAGCTTGCGTCCCATCGACGCCATGTGGTCGTGCACCGTCACCGAGCACCCGGCGCCCGCGAGCACCTCGGCCGCCATCAACCCCGCCGGCCCGCCGCCGATCACGGTGGCCGTACGCCGCCGGTCGGAGGTCGTCGACATCGCACCCACGCTAGACACCCCGAGAACGACAAAAGGCCCCGCCCATCGGCGGAGCCTTCCTCTGTCACGACCCCGAATTCAGCCGGAGGCGTTCAGCGCGCTCGAAGGGACTCGAACCCCTAACCTTCTGATCCGTAGTCAGATGCTCTATCCATTGAGCTACGAGCGCAGGACCCGACTCGGCGATGCCTCGTCACGTCGGCAGGCGAGTGTAGCCGCATCGTCCCGCGATCGACACCCGAGGATTTCGCGGCGGCCCGCTCGGGTGGCCGAGGAGGGTCAGGCCCAGGGCCGGAAGCTGCCCGATCGCTGGTACAGCGTGTAGGCCGCGGTCGCGTTGACGGTGGGGTCGAGCAGCTGGGTGGCCGAGGTGACACCGATGCCGGCGAGCCACGACTTGTGGGCGTTGTAGTTGATCTGGAACAGCCCGTAGCAGCACGAGTTCTTGGCCTTGTTCTGCAGGTTGCTCTCGCGCTTCGCGATCCGGACGGCCTCGTCCTCGAGGTCGTCGGGCCAGATGGCCCGGATCGTCGCCTCGTTCTCGGCGGCGGTGAACGCCTTGATCGACGCGGCGGCCGGGCTGCTCGACGAGTTGGACGACGGGGTGGCGCCGGCAGGCAGGCAGAGCGTGCGCCCGGGATGGATCACCGTGGTGGCGGTGGCGCCGTTGGCGGCGAGCAAGGCCTTCATCGTGATGCCGACCCGCTTGGCGATCACCGACCAACTGTCGCCCTTGGCGATGGTGTACGAGCTCGCACAGGCGGTGGACGAGGTGGATGAGGACGTCGTGGTGCCGGTGGTGGTCGTGGGCGCCGTCGCGCCCGTGGCGCCGGCCGGCGCGCACAGCGACTGGCCGGGATGGATCGTGGTGGTGGCGCTGGCCGAGTTGGCGGCGAGCAGGCTCTTGGTGGTGACCCCGAGCTTCTTCGCGATGGCCAGCCAGCCGTCGCCCTTCACCACGGTGTACGTGCCCGAGGTGCACGCCTTGGCGGCGGGGGCGGCAGGGGCGGCGGCGACGGGTGCCGCCGTCGCGACGAGGAGACCGCCGGCGGCGATCGCCGCAGCCACCAGGGCCGACGCCAGGCGCCGGCGGGGTCGGGGCGAGCTGGCGGCGTGCGGGATCGAGTGGTCGGTCGGGTTCATGTCATCCCCTCCACCGGCGGGCGTCGGCACCCGTCGTGTTACGAAGATGACGGAAGTCTGGTCGCGTCGTCACACAAATGCAACGCGGCACGCCGCCAGGCCGACCGGTGCCCGAGAACGGCGACAGCCCGGTGGCTCGTGGCCACCGGGCTGTCGTCCCGTGCGGAGAGGGTGGGATTTGAACCCACGGACCACTTTGAAGGTGGTCCCCGCATTAGCAGTGCGGTCCATTCGACCTGGCTCTGGCACCTCTCCAAGTGAGCGCTGATGTTATCCCCGACGTGCGCCGCGACACACCTGGTGCCGTCCGCAGGGCCGGGACTCAGGGCGCGATCGTCGGTGTCGACGTGTCGATCGGCGCGATCGTCGTCGTGGTCGTGTCGGTGGAGGCGGTCCCGCCGGTGTCGACCGGTTCGGTCGTGACCGTGCCCGTCGAGTCGTCCGCCGGCGTGGGCACCACGGTGTCGGGCGGCGCCGGCAGCAACGCCGGCGGCTGGTCGGTCGTCGAGCCGGCCCAGGGCGGCGTGCACGAGTACGGCGGCGTCCACGGGCCACGACCGCAGAACACCCACAGGTCGCTCGCCGCGTCGGCGCACGCCTGCAGCGACGCCTTCACCAGATCGGTGGTCCAGCCACGACGACCGAGCGAGCCGTGCGGCGTGAACGCCCCCGACAGCGCGTTGAGCTGGAACGTGCAGTGCGAGTCGTCCTTGGTGCGGGCGTTGATGTTGACCGCGTCGTAGCGGCAGCCGCCCTCGCGCGAGGCGATGTAGACGGCCCACTGCTGGGTGGCGGCGTCGGCACCGTCGTTGGCGAACTCGGCGGCGATCGTGATCGCCTGCTCCTTGGTGCACGCCGTGCGGTTGCCGTACACCGGGATGCCCTCGGCCGTGAGTCGCCAGTTGGGCTCGTCCTGCATGCCCGCGGGGAACGGGCCCTCGCCGATGTCGCGGCCGCCACCTGCGGTCATGCCGCTCCAGATGTCGAGCGCGGCCAGCGTGCGAGGCCCGGCGATGCCGTCGGCCGACAGCGGCGGGGTGCCCTTCTGGTAGAAGCGGACGGCGTCGGCGGTGGCCTGGTCGTACACGCCGCTGGCCGACACGTTGCTGAACCCCAGCTCGACCAACCGGTACTGCAGGCACATCACGCTCTGACCCCGCGAGCCCGAGGTGAGCGTGGCGTCGGCGGTGCACCGGGCCCGCGAGGTGGGCGTGCCGTTGGTGGCCGACTGGGTGGAGGCCTCGGCCGGAGCGGCGCCGAGCGCGCCCGCCGGGACGAACACGGCGGCCTTGCCGGCGATGCCGAGCGCCTGCAACGTCGCGTCGCCGGCCACACCGTCGGCGACGAGCGGCGGGTGGGTGCTCTGGTACCAGCGCACCGCGTCCTCGGTGGCCTGGTCGTAGGTGCCGCTGTACGGCACCGAGAAGCCCTGCATGATCAAGGTGAACTGCAGGCACATCACGCCCGAACCGGTGCTGTCGCGCTGCAACGTCGGCTGTGCGATGCACGCCTGCACCTCGGGCACCTCGGGCACGGACGGCGACTCGGCCTCGGCCGCCGGGGCGCGGTCGAGCCAGGCCAGGCCCGTCACCACGCTGAGCGTGGCGAACAACACGTAGAGTGTCCGCCGCACGATCGACAGACTACGGGGTGCCGATGAATTTCCACCTGCCACGACATGGACGGTCCGGGAACACGATCGAAACCCCGCAGGTTGAGGAGCTCTTGTGAACACCAGCGACCCGTCCCCCACCAGCCCGATCGACCCGGTGACGCCGATCACGGTGTACTGGCGTCCCGGGTGTCCGTTCTGCGGGATGCTCTTCCGCCAGCTCGAGCGCCACGGCATCGCCCACGAACGGATCAACATCTGGGACGACGAGACGGCAGCGGCCACGGTGCGCTCGATCGCCCGGGGCAACGAGACCGTTCCCACCGTCGTCGTCGGCGAGGTCGGCCTCGTCAACCCCAGCGTCGAGCAGATCCTGGCCGCGGCCGCCGGCTGAGCCTCCGTCGTCCGCAGGCCGCACGTCAGTAGGTTCGGTCGACGTGAACGTGCTCCTCATCACGCTCGACCAGTTCCGCGGCGACAGCCTCGGCTGCGCCGGGCACCCCCTGGTGCGCACCCCGGCGCTCGACGAGCTGGCCGCCCACGGCGTCCGGCTCGCCCGCCACTACAGCCAGGCCGCCCCCTGCGCGCCCGGCCGCGCCTCGCTGTACACGGGCATGTACCAGATGAACCACCGGGTGGTCTCGAACGGCACCCCGCTCGACGCCCGGTTCGACAACGTCGCCAAGGCGGTGCGCCGCGCCGGCTACGACCCGGTGCTGTTCGGCTACACCGACCAGAGCATCGACCCCCGCGAATCCACCGGCCGCGACGACCCGCGGATGCAGCACTACAGCGGCATCCTCCCCGGCTTCCGCCCCGTGCTGCACATCCCCGACGACCACCAGGTGTGGCTCGACTGGCTGGCCGAGCGCGGCTACACCGACCTCGGCGGCGGCTACGACGCCCTCGGCACCGAGCCGTCGCGCCCCGCCGACGTGGGCGTGTCGGCGTTCCTGACCGACCACGCGATCGACTGGCTCCGCGAGCAGCCGCGCGACACGCCGTGGTTCGCGCACCTCTCGTACCTGCGACCGCACCCGCCCTATGGCGCAGCCGGCCACTTCGCCGAGATGTACGACCCGGCCGACGTGCCGATGCCGATCGAGCCGGCCGCCGAGCGACACTGGCTGCACGAGATCCTGCTCGGCGTCGACGGCGCCGCCGCCCCGGCCGACGAGGCGGGCGTGCGCCACCTGCGCGCCCAGTACTACGGGATGATCAGCGAGGTCGACGCCCAGCTCGCCCGGTTGTGGGCCGCGCTGCGCGAGAACGGACAGTGGGACGACACGATGATCGTGGTCACCGCCGACCACGCCGAACTGGCGGGCGACCACGGGCTGATCGGCAAGCTCGCCTGGTTCGAGTCGAGCTACCACATCCTCGGCATCGTGCGCGACCCGCACCACCCCGAGGCCCACGGCACCACGGTGCAGGCGCTCACCGAGAACATCGACCTGTTCCCCACCATCTGCGACGCGATCGGCGCCCCGATCCCGACCCAGTGCGACGGCGTGCCGCTCACCCCGTTCCTGCGAGGCGAGCAACCGCAGTGGTGGCGCGACGCAGCGCACTGGGAGTTCGACTGGCGCGACGTGATCCTCGAGCTCGGTCGACCCGACGGCTGGCCGTGGGATCGCCGCCTCGAGACGCTCAACCTGGCGACGGTGCGCGACGAGCACGGCATGTACGTGCAGTTCGGTGACGGCACCTGGCGCTGCTTCGACCTCGACGCCGACCCCACCGGCCGCACCGAGATCCGCGACCCCGACCGCGTGCTCGCCTACGCGCAGCAGATGCTGGTGTGGCGCGCCCGCCACGCGGATCGCACGCACACGCACATGCTGGTGAAGGACGGCGGCATCGGCCGGTTCCCCGAGCCGGTGATGCGGGTCGAGACACCCAACCCCTGACGGCGTGCGGCCGTCGGTGTCAGTGGCGCAACCGCACCGACAGGCAGGTGACGCAGCCCTCGAGCTTGACGAACTCGCTGATGTCGACCTCGACCGGCGTGTAGCCGAGGTCGCGGAACAGCGCCGCCGACCTCGGCGCGCTCGCCGCCATCAGCAGGCGGTCGCCGCCGAGCAACACCACGTGCGCACCGTCCTCCTCGGGCACCGGCAGGAACCGGGGGAACACGGTGACATCGTCGATCAGCGGCGGATACCCGATCACCGTGCCGTCGGGCAGCGCGGTGACGGCCGACTTCAGGTGCAGCACCTTGCCGAGCGGCACCGCGACCACGGTGGCGCCGAGCGGCTCGAGGATCGAGCGCAACTGCGCGATGCCCTCGCCGTTGGTGCGCCCGCCACGACCCACGTACACGGTGTCGCCGATCTTCAGCACGTCACCCGCGTCGAGCGTGCCGGGCGGTCGGATCCGGTTGATCGAGCAGCCGAGGCCCTCGACCACCTGCTCGACGTCGAGCACCTCGGGCTTGCGCTCGTCGGCACCCGGACGGCTGATCACGGCCACGTTGCGGTACATCAGCACCGTGTCCTCGACGAAGGCCGAGTCCGGGCAGTCGACCGCCTGGGGCACCTCGACGATCGCCCATCCGGCCTCACGCAGCGTGTCGACGTAGACCTCCCACTGACGCATCGCCAGCGCGACGTCGACCGGAGTGCGCTCGATGTGGGTGACCAGGCCGTCGGCCAAACGGGGGCTCGGCCGCCTGACGAGGGCCGTCATCTGTACCATGCAACGAAGACTATGGAGATCGGAGACCCGTCGTGACCGCCAACACGGGATCGTCACCCTCGGCGAATGCCAACGCCGTCTACACCCACCAGCGCGCTGGCATCATCTGCGTCGAGGCCGTCGAGGCTCCCGAGGTCGTCACGAGCGACTGGATCGACGAGCAACTCGCGCCCACCTACGAGCGGTGGAACATGCGCCCCGGCCTGCTCGAGGGCCTGGCCGGCATCAAGGAGCGCCGCTGGTGGCCCGAGGGCGTCACCTTCGACCAGGCCGCGGCGATGGCCGGTCGCAAGGCCATCGAGAGCTCGGGCGTCGACCCCGCCGAGATCGGCATGATGATCTCCACCTCGGTGTGCAAGCACCACCTCGAGCCGTCGGTCGCCTGTGCGGTGCACCACCAGCTCGGCCTGCCGCCCAGCTGCACCAACTTCGACCTGGCCAACGCCTGCCTCGGCTTCGTCAACGCGATGCACCTGGCCTCCACGGCGATCGACGCCGGCTTCATCAAGTACGCGCTCATCGTCGACGGCGAGGGCAGCCGCTACACGCAGCAGACCACGATCGAGCGGCTGAAGCGCGAGGACGCCTCGTTCACCGACGTGTTCGACGAGTTCGCATCGCTCACGCTCGGCTCGGGTGCGGCGGCGATGGTGATCGGCAACCTCGACCAGCACCCCGATGCGCACCGCATCGTCGGCGGCATCGCCCGTGCGGGCACCCAGCACCACACGCTGTGCGTCGGCTCGCTCGAGAAGATGACCACCGACACCAAGGCGCTGCTCGAGGCCGGCCTCGACCTGGCCGAAGAGGCGTGGAAGGACTCGTCGGTCGACTTCGACTGGCTCAACGGCATGGATCGTTACGTGATCCACCAGATCAGCTCGGTGCACACCAACCTGATCTGCGAGCGCCTCGGCCTCGACAAGGCCAAGGTGCCGCTCACGTTCCCGTTCTACGGCAACGTCGGTCCGGCCGCGATCCCGATCACGCTCGCGAACGTGCAGCGCGAGCTGTCGGCGGGCGATCGCGTGCTGTGCATGGGCATCGGGTCGGGGCTCAACACGAGCTTCACCGAGCTCGTCTGGTGACGATCGCGCGATGAGCGTGCCGGCACTCCCGAGTGCCGACGACTGGCAGCGATGGGGCGTCGATCCCTCGTGGTCGCGCGTGCTCGACGTGCCGTCGCACGACGGCGCGACGCACCGCTGGCACGTGCTCGAACGGCGGCCCGCTCCGCCGACCCGACCGCTCGGCACGATCGTCTGCGTCCACGGCAACCCCACCTGGTCGTACCTGTGGCACCGGGTCGTCGAGCGGCTCGGCGATCGCTGGCACGTGGTGGCGGTCGACCAGCTGAACATGGGGTTCAGCGATCGCGTGGGCCTGCGCCGCTACGCGGGTCGGGTGCGCGACCTCGACGACGTGATCCGCGCGCTGGGGCTCGAGGGCCCGCTCGTGATGGTCGGTCAGGATTGGGGCGGCGCCGTGGTGCAGGGCTGGTCGGTCGCCCACCAGGACCGGCTGGCCGGGATGGTGCTGTGCAACACCGGGATCGCCGTGCCGGCCGGTCGGCGTGCGCCCTGGCTGATCCGGCTGGCCGCGAGCGGACCCCTGAACGACCTCGCGTGCCGCCGCACCTCGACGTTCGTGCAGGGCACGATCGCGCTGTCGTGGAATCGGATCCCCCGGCACATGCGATCCGCGTTCCGTGCGCCCTACCGGCGGGCCGAGCACCGCGAGGCCGTGCGCGACTTCGTGGCCGACGTGCCGTTCGACGACACCCACGTGTCGGCTGCGGCGATCGCCGACGTGGCCGCACAGCTGCCCACGATCACCGCACCGGCGCTGCTGGTGTGGGGTTCGGCCGACCCGGTGTTCGACGACTCGTTCGCGCTCGATCTGGCCTCGCGGCTGCCGCACGCCGACCAGCACCGCTTCGGCGGCATCGGCCACCTCTCGCCGGTGGAAGCGGACGTCGCCGGCGTGATCGATGCGTGGCTGTCGACGCGAGTGCTGCCGCCGACGATCGAGCCGGCTGCGTCGGCGTCGCCCGAGGCCGACGGCTACGTGCCCACGTGGGCCGCGATCGAGGCCCGCGCCGACGACCCGGCCGTCGCGTTCGTCGACGGCGCCACCGGCGAGGCCACCTCGTTCCACGAGCTGCACCGTCGCGTGCACGGCATCGCCCGCGGGCTGGGCGAGCTCGGTCTGCAACCCGGCGAGCGGGTCGCGATGCTGGTGCCACCGAGCGTCGACCTGGTGGCAGCGGTGTACGCGGTGTGGCGCGCCGGTGGGGTCACCGTCATCGCCGATCGCGGCCTGGGCCTGCGTGGACTGGGTCGGGCCGTGCGAGGTGCTCGTGTCGACTGGGTGATCGGTGCGCCCGAGGCGCTGGCCGCCGCGCGGGCGCTGCGCTGGGCACCCGGCGCATACCGCATCGCGACCGGCCCGAAGCCGGTGATGGGGGCGGTGGCCACCCTCGACGACCTGTCGCGCTCGGCGGCGGTGCTGCCCGCGGCGCCACTGGCCGACGATCCCGCTGCCGTGCTCTACACCAGCGGTGCCACGGGCCCGGCCAAGGGGGTGCGCTACCGCCACCGCCAACTCGCCGCGCAGCGAGATGCGCTGCGGCGCACGTACCGCATCACCGACGACGACCGTCTCGTCGCGGCCTTCGCGCCGTTCGCGCTGTACGGGCCGGCGCTCGGCATCGCCTCGACGATCCCCGACGTCGACGTCACCGAGCCCGGCACCCTCACCGCCGACGCGCTGGCAGCGGCGGCCGCGAGCGTGGGGGCCACGATCGTGTTCGCCTCGCCGGCGGCGCTGGCCAACGTCATGCGCACGTCGCACGGGCCCGATCCGCGACTGGCCGACGTGCGCCTCGCGCTGTCGGCCGGCGCGCCGGTGCCGGTCGCCACCTTGCGCTCCACGTCGGCGTTGGTGCCTGCCGCCGAGCTGCACACGCCGTACGGCATGACCGAGTGCCTGCCGGCGGCCGATGTGTCGCTCGTCGAGCTCGACGCGATCGGCCACGGCCGGGGCGTGTGCGTCGGGCGACCGGTCGACGGGGCGGAGGTGTTCGTCGCGCCGCTCGGGTTCGACGCCGGGGTGCCGGTGGTGGCGGTGCCCCCGGGTACCACGGGCGAGGTGCTGGTGCGCACGCCGTGGCTGAGCGAGGGCTACGACCGCCGATGGGCCACCGAGCGCGACGCCCGCCCCCTCGATGCGGCCGGTCGTCGCTGGCACCGGTCGGGCGACGTCGGCCACGTCGACGCCCACGGACGCCTGTGGATCGAGGGCCGGTCGGTGCACGTGGTGCACACCGACCGGGGACCGGTCACGCCGGTGCCGGTGGAAGTGGCCGTCGAGCGGATCGACGGCGTGCACCGCAGCGCCGCCGTCGGTGTGGGCCCGATCGGGTGCCAGGTGCTGGTCGTGGTGGTCGAGCGACCCACCGCCGACGACGGACTCGCCCCCGACGACGTGGCCCGTGCGGTGCGGGCGCAGGTGGCGCACCCGGTCGCGGCGGTGCTGCAGGTGAGCGCCCTGCCGGTCGACATCCGCCACAACACCAAGATCGACCGCACGCTGGTGGCCACGTGGGCGGCGCGGGTGCTCGACGGGTCGGGCGGTCGCCGCCCGTGGTGAACGGGACGCCGGCGTGAGGGTGCTCGTCACCGGCGGCACGAGCCTGCTCGCGCGCACCACGGCCGAGGCGCTGCTGGCGCGGGGCGACGAGGTGGTGCTGCTGCAGCGCGGCGCCTCGGACGCCGACGCGCCACACGTCCGCGGCGACGTGCGCGACGCAGCGGTGGTGCAGCAGGCGATGCGGGGCTGCGACGCGGTGGTGCACGCGGCCGCCAAGGTCGGCATCGTCGGCGAGTGGGAGGACTTCCGGTCGATCAACGTCGACGGCACGGCCAACGTGATCGCCGCCGCACGCGAGCTGGGCGTGTCGCGGGTCGTGTACGTGTCGACCCCGTCGGTGTCGCACGCCGGGCGCTCGCTGGTCGGCGCTGCGGCCGACCCGGCCGTCACCGGTCGGGCGCACGCGCACTACGCCGAGTCGAAGGCGATGGCCGAACGGCTGGCGCTCGGCGCGGCGAGCGACGCCTTGCCGTTGGTGTCGATCCGCCCGCACCTCGTGTGGGGCCCGGGTGACACGCAGCTCGTCGGCCGGATCGTCGAGCGGGCGCGGGCGGGTCGGCTCGCGCTGGTGGGCGGCGGCACCGCACTCATCGACACCACCTACCTCGACAACGCCGCGTCGGCCCTCGTGGCCGCGCTCGATGCTGCGGTGCCGGGCGCGGCGTGCGTCGGTCGGGCGTACGTGATCGCGAACGGTGAACCCCGCCCGATCCGCGAGCTGATCGAAGGGATCCTCGCGGCCGCCGGCGTCGACGCGACCCCTCGCGACGTGCCATTGCGGGTGGCGACGGGCCTGGGTGCGGTCGTCGAGCGGGTGTGGCGCCGGGCCAGGCCCGACGAGGAGCCGCCGCTCACGCGGTTCCTGGCCGAGCAGTTGGGCACCGCGCACTGGTTCGACCCGCGGCCTGCTCGCGACGACCTCGGCTGGCGTCCGACCGTGTCGATCGACGACGGCCTCCGCCACCTGGCCGCCTGGTACACCACCACGTCGCGATGAGAGATGAGCGGCCCTGGCGACCGCATCTCTCATCGACGGCGGGCGGAATCGACCGCGATGAGAGATGCGGTCGGCACCGGCGCTCATCTCTCATCGCTGGATGTGTGACGGAATCCGCCGGGGCTCGGTGGGCGCGGACGGGTCGCGGCTGGCAGGCTGTCGGCCCGTGAACCAGCGCGACCTGCTCATCATCGGCGGCGGACCCGCCGGCGCCGCGGCGGCCATCGTGGCCGCCCGCGCGGGCGTGCGGGTCACGCTGTTCGAGAAGGGACCGCACGGCCGCGACAAGGTGTGCGGCGACGGCCTCACGCCGCGAGCCGTGAAGGCGCTCGACGACCTCGGCATCGACCTGTCGCCCGCGCATCGCACCGTCGGCGTGCGGATGATCGCGTTCAACAGCACCCGCGAGCTGTCGTGGCCGGACGGTGGCCGGTTCCCGAGCCACGGCGCCGTGTGGCCGCGCCATCGCTTCGACACGCACCTGATCGACGTCGCGATCGCCGCGGGCGCCGACGTACGGTTCGAGACCGAGGCGCTGCCCGAGCTCGAGGGCGGGCGGGTCGTCGGCGTGCGTGCCGGCGGCGAGCAGTGGCGAGCACCGCTCACGATCCTCGCCGCGGGTGCGCAGGGTGCGGCGGCCAAGATCCTCGGCGCCGAGCGCGATCCGGACGAGCCGTTCGGTCTCGCGATCCGCGCCTATGCGCCGTCGCCGCGCCACGCCGATCGTCACCTCGAGGCCCGGCTGTCGTTGCGCGACGAGCACGGCACGCCCGTCCCCGGCTACGGCTGGCTGTTCCCCGCCGGCGACGGCACCGTCAACATCGGGGTCGGCGCGCTCAGCACCATGCGCGGCTTCAAGCAGCTCAACCTCAACAAGCTCCTCGACCAGTACCTGGCGATCGAGCGTGAGGCGTGGGGCCTCGGCGACTACGTCGACAAGCCGCGCGCGTGGCGCCTGCCGATGAGCTGCCTCAAGCGCCACGGCGACGGATGGCTGGCCGTCGGCGACGCGGCCGGTTTCGTCAACCCGATGAACGGCGAGGGCATCGACTACGGGTTGGAGAGCGGCATGCTGGCCGCGCAGCTGTTCCTGGCCAACCCGGCCACCGCGCCGGCCGTGTACGACCAGCTGATCGGCGAGCGGTTCGACAGCTTCCTGCGCACCGGCCGCCGGTTCAGCTTCCTGATCGGTCATCCGTGGCTGCTGAAGCCTGGCCTGCGCGTCGCCGTCGGCACCCAGGCCGCGGCCGACGTCACGCTCGCCGTGATGGGCAACCTGGTCGACAGCGCCACCCCGGGCGCGGCCGGCACGGTGCTGAAGGTCGCCGACCGGGCGCTTCGCCTGGCCGACCCCCTGCTCCGCCGCACCCGCGCCGCAGCCTGACCCGGGTCGCGATGAGCGATGAGCGGCGGTGGCGACCGCATCTCTCATCGCGTTGGTTCAGCTGGTCATACCGCCGAGGCCGACGAGGCCTCGGGCGAGTTCGATCTCGCCCATGTGGCGCAGGCCGTGCTGGTAGATCCAGCACTCCCAGCCGTCGAGCACGGTGATGCCCTGTTCGCCCGCCACACGCGCGCTGTAGGTGGTCGCGATCTGGGGCGGGAACGGGCGCGTGATCACCACACGGTCGAGCTCGGCCGGGTCCATCGCCGCCAGGTGCGCGTGGCTGCGGGCGAACACGGCGCGCTGGTACTCGATGTACGCGTCGTAGTCGCCGATCCGCTGGTGGATCATCTCGTCGACCGTCTTGTGCTTGCCGTGATCGTCGATCGCCATCTGCACGCGCGCCTGCCACTCGGGGTTCCAGATCGGCGCCTGGCCGGTCAGCATCATGAACGAGGCGTCGTGCATGTTCAGGTAGTGGAACAGGCTGAACGCGATCGGCAGCACGCCGGGCCGTTCGAAGTGGTTGACGTGCTCGAGGTCCATCGTGGTGACGGCCTGCTCGTACAGCGACTCGAGCGCCTTCATCCGGCGCTGCAGCGAGTCGAGGACGAGCGGGTTGCTGGTGGTGCTGGTGTCGGTCATGGGGTCACTCCCGTGCGAGCTCGGTGGCGGCCGTGGCGGCGATGTCGCCCGTGTCGCGCTTGGAACGGATGTCGAAGCTGACCGAGTGGATCGTGCCCGTGAACGGGAACGGCCCCTCGTAGTCGTCGACCACGGGCGACAAGGCGTCGCGGCCGATGTCGGTGCCGGTGCTGCCGAGCATGCGCACGATCCGCGGGATCGCGGCCGTGGCGAGGTCGGCGCCGTCGGCGCCGATCGTGATCGTGCCGGCCTTGCCGTCGCGGTCGAAGCGGGCGGTGATCGCGTGACGACCGGCCGACAGCGTCAGCGGCGCGGTGACCCGCGTGTGCGTGCCGAGCGCGTTGTAGTCGAAGTGCAGCTGGCCGTCCTTCACGAAGAAGCTGTGGCCGACGTTGTGGCTGCCGCGCGCGTAGATGACGCCCTCGAAGCCGGGCTCGACGGTGACGTCGGCCGTGACGGTCCACGCACGCGCGCCGAGCGGCGGCGACGGATCGGACGGGATGTGCGACAGCGGCGGCACGTAGGTGTACGAGCCGCGGGCGTGCACCGTGCCCGGACGTGGCGCGCCCCCGAACAGCTCGACCGTACGGTCGTCGAGCGGCAGCACACCCTTGTCGCCGGCCTCGACCCACCACTGCTCGACCAACGCCTGCAGCTTGTCGGGGTGTTCGGCCGCGAGGTCGTGGCACTCGCTGAAGTCCTCGTCGAGGTGGAACAGACCCCACGTGTCGTTCTCGAACGGCTGGCCGGCCTCGTGGTAGGTGGTGGCCTTCCACCCGTCGACCCAGATGCCGCGATGGCCCATCTGCTCGAAGTACTGCACGTGCCGCTGCGGCGGCGCGTCGGGCTGGCCGAAGGTGGGCACGATGCTCGCACCGTGCATCGGCAGCTGGTCGACGCCGTTCCAGCTGGTCGGTGCCGTGGCGCCGACGATCTCGAGCAGTGTGGGGGTGATGTCGACGGCGTGGCAGAACTGGCGGCGGATGCCGCCGGCGACGTCGCTGCCGATGCCCTTCGGCCAGTGCACGATCAGCGGGTCGCGCACGCCACCGCCGTAGGTGTTCTGCTTGTACCAGCGCAGCGGCGAGTTGCCTGCCTGCGCCCAGCCCCACGGGTAGTTGCTGTGCGAGTGCGGGCCACCGATGTCGTCGAGGCGGTCGGCCACGATCGCGTCGATGTCCTCCCACATGCCGTTGAAGAAGCTGAACTCGTCCATCACGCCGAACGGTCCGCCCTCGCGGCTGGCGCCGTTGTCGCTCATCACGAGGATCACCGTGTCGTCGATCAGGTCGCGCTGCTCGAGGTACTCGACGAGCCGGCCGATCTGGTCGTCGGTGTGCTCGAGCATCGCCGCGAACGCTTCCTGCAACCGGCACGAGAACGCCCGCTGGTTGTCGGTGAGGTCGGTCCACTTGGGCACGCCCGGGTTGAGCGGTGCCAGCGTGGTGTCGGGCGGCACGATGCCGAGCTCGAGCTGGCGCTCGAACCAGCGCTGGCGGATCACCTCGTAGCCCTCGTCGAACTTGCCGCGCCACTTGTCGAGGTACGACTGCGGCGCCTGGTGCGGCGCGTGCATCGCGCCGAAGGCGACGTAGAGGAAGAACGGACGGTCGGGGCGCACCGACACGAGGTCGTTGATGTACGCGATCGACTGGTCGACGATGTCCTCGCTGACGTGGTAGCCGTCCTCGGGGCGACCGGGCGGGTCGATGTGCGTGTTGTCGCGCGTGAGCTCGGGGTAGAACTGGTCGGTCTCGCCCTGCAGGAAGCCGTAGAACTTGTCGAAGCCCTTCTGCAGCGGCCAGTTGTGATGCGGGCCGGCGGCCGAGGTCTCCTCCATCGGCGCCAGGTGCCACTTGCCGGTGGCGAACGTGGCGTAGCCGTGCTCGCGCAGCACCTCGGCCACGGTGGCGGCGCGCTTGGCGATGCCGCCGCGCATGTGCGGATAGCCGGTGTTCCAGTTGCTGACGCCGCGCATGCCGACGCTGTGGTGATTGCGGCCGGTCAGCAGCGCGGCCCGTGTCGGCGAGCAGAGCGCGGTGGTGTGGAAGCTCGTGTAGCGCAGGCCGTTGGCGGCGAGGCGGTCGACGTTGGGCGAGGTGAGCGTGCTGCCGTACGCGCCGAAGTGCGCGAAGCCCAGGTCGTCGAGGACGATCATCACCACGTTCGACTTGCCGAGCCCCGCGGGCAGCGGCGGCCACCACGGGGTGGAGTCGCGATGGGTGCGACCGATGTGGCCGCCGAAGTCGGGCTCGTAGATGCTGCTCACGCCCAGCCTCCTGCGTACGACGTGAACTGCCCGGTGGTGAAGCGGCTGGTGCCGTCGACGTAGGGCGCGCAGAAGTGCGCGAACTCCTCCATCGTGCCGAGGCGACCGAGCGGCACCTGGGCCTCGAGCTTGGCGCGCACGGCCGGGTCGTCGGCGCCGCTGGCGCGACGGAACTCGGGGAAGTCCATGAAGTTGGTGCCGACCGCGTTCACCTGCACACGGTTGCGGGCGACCTCGTGGGCGACGTTGCGCACCAGGTGTGTGGCACCGGCGCGGGCCGACGAGTAGAGCGGCGCACCGGGCGTGGCCCGGGCCGCGCTGGCGCTGGTGATGACGAGCACCTGGCCGTCCTGCGCCTCGATCATCGGAGGCAGCACCGCCTTCATGAACTCGTACGGGGCCACCATGCAGCCCTCCATCACCGAGCGGTAGTCGTCGACCGACGAGTTCATGAACCGGCCGGTGACGATGAGGCCGGTGAACGCGGTGGCCGAGTCGATCCGTCCGAAGCGGGCCATGCCGGCGTCGACGAGCTGCTGGGCGGCACCCGGGACCGAGAGGTCGCGAGCGCCCTTCACCACCTCGACGGCGGTGCCGGCCGCCTCGAACTCGGCGACGAGGTCGTCGGGCGGATCGCCGAGGACGAGGTCGTGGCCCCGGGAGGCCAACAGACGAGCGAGCGAGGGGCCGACGTAGAAGCCGGCTCCGGCAACGAGAGCCACACGGCGAGCGGTCATCAGGTCAACCTATGTTGTGTCAGTGAATGTGTCAATAGCGCGGGGAACCGCTGGTCGTCCCCCCGACGTCGAACGAGCATGACACCCGTGCACACCCTTCGCCGACACCGGATGCCCCGGCACCTCGTCGTGCTCGCGGCCGTCGCCGCGCTCGGACTGAGTGCCTGCGGTGACGACACCACCGATCCGCCCGCCTCCGAATCCCCCGCCCCCACCGACACCACCGACACCACCGACACCACCGACACCACACCGGAGACCATGCCCGCCACCACCACGCCGTCCGCCCCCGCATCGCTCGACGGCCGCACCTTCCTGTCCACCGCCACCACCGGCTTCGACCTCGTCGAAGGCACCAGGGTGCGCATGCGATTCTGGGACGGCGACTCGGTCGGCTTCGACGCCGGCTGCAACCAGTTCAGCGGCTCGTACACGCTCACCGGCGACACCATCCGCGTCGGCCAGCTCGAGGGCACCGAGATGGGTTGCGAGCAGGATCGGATGGACCAGGACGACCGCATCGCCGCGTTGCTCACGTCATCGCCCACCCTCACCCTCGACGGCGACACCCTCACCCTCACGTCGGGCACCGAGTCGATCACGTTCGTCGACCGCGAGGTCGTCGATCCCGACCGCCCGCTCGAGGGCACCACCTGGACGCTCACGACCGTGATGGACACGCAGACCGCATCGAGCATTCCTGCCGATGCGAAGGCCACCGTCCAGCTGGTCGACGGGCGGCTGCTCGTGGCGACCGGGTGCAACACGGGGTCGGCCACGGCGACGGTCGACGGCGACACGCTCGTGCTCGGTCCGCTCATGCTGACGAAGAAGGCGTGCAGCGACGAGCTGATGCAGCTCGAGTCGTCGGTCGTCGCGGTGTTCACCGGCACCGTCACGTTCACGATCGAGGCCGACTCGCTCACCGTCACCAACGGCGGCCTCGGCCTGGGCTTCGTCGCGGTCGGGTGACGGACGACCGCGGATCAGGACTCGACCCCACCCGTGCGTAGGCTGACGTGATGCCGACCCGCCGCGCCGCAGCACCGGACGACCGCGCGGTCGACGGGCCCGCAGTCGAGACCGAGTCCGATGCCACCGACGGACTCGTGCGCGCCGACGGCCGCCACGCTCGCCGCGACCGCAATCGCTACGCGGTGGTCGACGCCTACCTGGCACTGGTCCGCGAGGGCAACCCGCGACCGAGCATCGCCGAGGTGGCCGATCGCTCGGGTGTGTCGCACCGGTCGGTGTTCCGCTACTTCGCCGACAAGGACGAGCTCGCCCGCACGTCGATCGAGCGCCAGCTCGAGTTCGCCCGGCCGCTCGTACCGCTCGGGGTGAAGGCCGACGCCACACTCGACGAGCGGATCGACACCTTCGTCGAGCGTCGCCTCGCGCTGTTCGAGGCGATCGGTCCGGTCGCCCGGCTGTCGCGCTCGCTCGCCGCCACCCAGCAGGTGGTGGCCGACGAGCTCGAGACCACGCGCGGCTTCCTGCGCGAGCAGCTGCACCGGCTGTTCCGCGCCGAGATCCAGGCCTGCCCGGCGCGTGAACGCGAGCACCTCGAGGCCGCGCTCGACGTGCTCACCACGTTCGAGGTCGCCGACCTGTTGCGCACCGACCACGCCCGCTCGCTCGCCGACACCGCGGCCACCTGGCGCTGGACCCTGCACCGCCTCCTCGACCCCTGACCCGCCCCGGCCGACGCGGGACCGAAACGCCCACCCTGGGCACATCCGTCCCGGCACGCTGACCCGCCCCGGCCAACGCGGGACCATAACGCCCACCCTGGGCACTTCCATCCTGCGCACGACTCTTGTCATGTGGACTGACAATTGATACGGTGCCTCCATGGCACCCCGATACGGCACGATCGACTTCGACTACGCCGGCCGTCTGGCGAACTGTCCGCCCGACGAGGACGGCCCGGTGCTCATGGTCAACTACATGAAGTACCGCGAGCGCGCGGCCTACCGCGACGGCACCGACGGTGGCCGCAGCGGCAAGGAGGCCGACGACGAGTACGCACCCACCGACGTGCTCGCCGACATCGGTGCCGTCGTCGCGTTCTTCGGTGACGTGGTCGACGACTCGGCCTCGACCGGTTGGGACCGGATCGGCATCGTGCAGTACCCCACGCGCCGCTCGTTCATCGACATGCAGTCGCGCCAGGACTTCCGCGAGAAGCACCGACACAAGGAGGCCGGCATGGACCACACGATCGTGTTCGGCGTGCCGCCGCACACCGTGGTCGGTGCCGCTCCCGGCCGCACCTCGCGAGTGGTGTTCGACCTCGTGCGCACCGACACGCCCACCGCCTCGACCGCCGACGATCGGGTGGCCGGGCCGGTGGAGGGCACGATCATGGGCGACGGCCGCGCGTGGACCGAGCTGCGCATCACGTGGCTCGGCGACGGCGATCCGCTGCCGCCCACCGACGACGTGCACGACCGCGAGCGCGTGGTGGTGCAGCCGTCGATCGACCGGCTCGCGACGCTGATCACGACGGCCCAGAACGCCCAGGGCGGCTGACGTGAAGGTCACCCTGCTCGGCACCGGCAGCCCGATCCCCGACCCGCGGCGCGCCGGCCCCTCGCAGCTCGTCACCGCCGACGGCCTCACCGTCCTCGTCGACTGCGGCCGCGGCGTGCTCATGCGGCTCACCGCCGCGGGCGTCCTGCCCCCGATGCTCGACGGCCTGCTGATCACCCACCTGCACAGCGACCACATCACCGACCTCGGCGACGTGATCACCACGCGCTGGGTGATGAGCCCGATCGCCCGCCCGCTGACCATCTGGGGGCCGCCCGGCACCCAGGAGGTCGTCGACGGCACGCTGGCCTCGCTGCGCCCCGACGTGCGCTACCGCATCGACCACCACGACGACCTCACCGAGGGCCCGTCGGTCACGGTGGTCGAGGTGTCGCCCGGCGACACGTTCACCGTCGGCAGCGCCACGGTGCGCGTGGGCGCCACCGATCATCGGCCCGTCGAACCCACGGTGGCGTTCCGGCTCGAGCTCGGCGGCACGTCGGTGGTGATGGGCGGTGACGGGGTGCCGTGCGCCGGACTCGACGAGCTCTGCCGCGACGCCACGGCGTACGTGCAGACCGTGATCCGCGACGACCTCGTGAAGCTCGTGCCGATGCAGCGCTTCCAGGACATCCTCGACTACCACTCGACCGTCGCCCAGGCCGCCGAGACCGCGGCGCGCGCCGGCGTGGGCACGCTGATCCTCACCCACTACGTGCCCGCCCTCCAGCCCGGCCAGGAGGACGACTGGCGTGCCCTCGCCACGCCGCACTTCAGCGGCCCGATCGTCCTCGGTGACGACCTCACGTCCGTCGAGCTCTGACCCCGAGCCGACCCGACCCCGCCTCACGCAAGGAGCCACCGTGCAGATCCTCCGCACCCCCGACGACCGTTTCGCCGACCTGCCCGACTTCCCGTTCGAGCCGCACTACGCCGACATCGCAGCCGTGCCCGGCGACGAGTCGTCGGGCACCCTGCGCGTGCACTACCTCGACGAGGGCCCACGCGATGCAGCGCCGATCCTGCTGATGCACGGCGAACCGTCGTGGTCGTTCCTGTACCGACACATGATCCCCGTGCTCGTCGATGCCGGCCACCGCGTGGTCGCGCCCGACCTCGTCGGCTTCGGCCGCAGTGACAAGCCGGCCGACACGGCCGACTACACCTACGCCCGCCACGTGGCCTGGATGAGCGAGCTGCTGTTCGGTCACCTCGACCTCACCGGCGCCACGTTCTTCGGGCAGGACTGGGGCGGCCTCGTCGGCCTGCGGCTCGTCGCCGCCGCACCCGAGCGGTTCGACCGCGTCGTGGTCGGCAACACGGGCCTGCCCGTCGGCGACGGCAAGCTCAGCGAGGCATTCCTGAAGTGGCAGCAGTTCAGCCGCGAGTCACCGGTGTTCCCGATCGGTGGGATCGTCAACGGCGGCTGCACCACCGATCTGGCACCCGAGGTCGTCGCCGCGTACGACGCGCCCTTCCCCGACGACACCTACAAGGCCGGTGCCCGCATCTTCCCGTCGCTCGTGCCGAGCATGCCCGACGACCCGGCCAGCGCCGACAACGCCGCCGCCTGGGAGGTGTTCGCCCGGTGGGAGAAGCCGTGGCTGTGCACGTTCAGCGACGGTGACCCGGTCACCAAGGGCGGCGACGCGATCTTCCTGCGCACCGTCCCCGGCGCGAACGGCCAGCCGCACGTCACCATCCAGGGCGGCGGCCACTTCCTGCAGGAGGACAAGGGCCCCGAGCTCGCGCAGGTGATCGCCGACTTCGTCGAGCGCACGCGCTGAGCGCACGCCCGCACGATCGCATCGGTCAGACTCGGCACCATGTACGGCTCGATCCGTCACCAGATCCGCATCCATCGCAGCGCGGCCGACGTGTGGTCGCTGGCCGGTGATCCCACCCGCCTGCACGAGTGGTTCCCCGGCATCACCGCCTGCCAGGTCGAGGGCACGACCCGTGTCATCACCACCGGCATCGGCTTGCCGATGCCCGAGCAGATCGTGATGTGCGACGACACCCAGCGTCGCTTCCAGTACGAGATCACCGCGCCGATGTTCCGGAAACACCGCGGCACGATCGACGTGATCGAACTCGCCGACGACGAGTGCATGGTCGTGTACTCCACCGACTGCGAACCCCGTGCGATGGCGCTCGTCATCGGCGGCGCCACGTCGGGTGCGCTCGACGAGCTCAAGCGACAGATGGAGCCCACGGAGGAGCAGCACTGATGGGACGCAAGATCCTCTTCATCACCACCGACCAGCAGCGCTACGACACGCTCGGCTGCAACGGCGGCACGATCGCACGCACCCCGGTGATGGACGGCGTCGCAGCGCAGGGCGTGCGCTACGAGCGTGCGCATCCGCAGAGCGTGGTGTGCATGCCGTCGCGCAGCACGATGCTCACCGGCCAGCACGTCAGCACCCACGGCGTGTGGATGAACGGTGTGCCGCTGCCCGAGGACGCGCCGTCGGTCGCCGAGGTGCTCCACGACGCCGGCTACCGCACGGCGATCATCGGCAAGCCGCACTTCGAGCCGTTCCTCGATCCGTTCGCACGGTTCGCCGAGAACGGCTTCGCCCGGCTCGGCACCTTCGGTCCGCACCGAGGCTTCGAGCACTTCGAGTCGGCCACCCACGGCGCCGCCGGTCCCCTGCACTACGCCCGCTGGCTCGGCAGCACGCACCCCGAGGCGGTCGGGATGTTCTACCCGGTGCTCGACAACCTGCTCGAGGTCAACGCGATGGGCGGTGGCGACACGGGTGCGCCGCAGGCGTGGCGCAACGAGATCCCGCGCGAGTGGTACCACACCGACTGGGTCGCCGACCGCACGATCGCCTGGCTCGACTCGCTGCAGGCCGACGACGACTGGTTCTGCTGGATGAGCTTCCCCGACCCCCACCACCCGTGGGACCCGCCGGCGAGCGAGATCGGTCGCATCGACTGGCACGACGTGCCGCTGCCCGAGAACTACATCGAGGACGCGACCGAGCGCGAGCGCGTGCTCGACGGCAAGCCGCGCCACTACCGCGCCTGGTACGAAGGCACGCTCGTCAGCAACTACGAGGCGCCACTCGCCTGGGCACCGAAGACGCTCACCGCCGACCAGGTGCGCGAGATCACCGCACTCAACGCGGTCGAGGTCGAACTGATCGACGAGGCCATCGGCCGCGTGCTCGAGGCCATCCGCGCGAAGGGTTGGGACGACGACGTCGACATCGTGTTCACGACCGACCACGGCGAGCTCGGCGGCGACTTCGGCCTGATGTTCAAGGGCCCGTACCACGTCGACGGGCTGATGCGGCTGCCACTGATCTGGCGTCCCGCCCCGTCGGCCGCCGCCACGCCCGCCACGGTCACACGCCCGGTCGCGCACGTCGACCTCGCGCCGACGTTCTGCTCGATCGCCGGCCTGCCGATCCCCGAGTGGATGGAGGGCAAGCCGCTGCCGAGCGACGACGCCGACGCCGACGCTCGCGGGTTCGAGCGCGTGCTCACCGAGTGGGACAGCGAGCTGTTCGGGGTGGGCGTGCACCTGCGCACGATCACTCGCGACGGCTGGGTGTGCACCACCTACCTGCCGGGCCACAGCCACGACGGCACCGAGGGCGAGCTGTACGACCTGACCAACGATCCGTTGCAACGCGAGAACCGGTGGGACGACCCGTCGCTCGCCTCGCTGCGCAGCGATCTCGTCGCCGACCTGTGGGACCACCAGCCGCCGATGAAGTCGCCGCTGCCCACCGTCCACGCGCCCGTCTGACGCGAGGCGAGCAGTACGCCGACGCCCGGCGGGTACGGTCTCGCCCGGTGACCCGGCCAGACGATCCATCCACGACGTCCACGACTGCGCACCAGCGGCCCGTGCGCCGCACCACGTGGACACGCTTCGTGCCGATCGTCGGCCAACTCCGCGACTACGACCGGAGCTGGTTCGCGAAGGATGCCGTGGCGGGGTTGGTGGTGGTGTCGCTGCTCGTGCCGGCCGGTATGGCCTACGCACAGGCCTCGGGCCTCCCGCCGATCACCGGTCTGTACGCCACGATCGTGCCGCTGCTCGTCTACGCCGTGGTGGGTCCGTCGCGCGTGCTCGTGATGGGACCCGACTCGTCGATCTCCCCCTTGATCCTCGCGTCGGTGATCCCACTCGCGACGAACGACCCGCGCGACGCGGTGGCACTCGCGGGAACGCTGTCGGTCATGGTCGGCATCATCGGGGTGCTCGCCGGGCTGGCCCGTTTCGGCTTCCTCGCAGAGCTGCTCTCGTTGCCCGTCCGGTACGGCTACCTGAACGGCATCGCCCTCACCATCGTCGTCACCCAGTTGCCCAAGGCGTTCGGATTCTCGGTCGACTCCGACGGAGTACTCCGGACCGCACGAGCGTTCGTCCATGGCGTCGCCGATGGACGGACCGAGTCGTCGGCGCTGCTGATCTCGGCAGGGAGCCTCGCGGTGATCCTCCTCGTCGGCCGGTTCACCAAGGTGGTTCCCGGCGTCCTCGTCGCGGTGATCGGCGCGATCGTCGTGACCGTGGCGTTCGGTCTGGGCGACGACGGGTTGAAGCTCGTCGGCGACCTCCCCTCGGGGTTCCCCACGCCACGGCTGCCGAGCACCGACTGGCACGACATCTCGGCGATGTTCGGCGCAGCACTGGGCATCTCGTTCGTGGCGTTCGCCGACACCAGTGTGCTCGCTCGAGTGTTCGCCGAGAAGCGCGGTGCGAAGGTCGACTCGAACCAGGAGCTGGTCGCGTTGGGGCTGGTGAACGTCACGTCGGGCTTCTTCCAGGGCTTCCCGGTGAGCGGCAGTTCGTCACGCACGCCGGTGGCCGAGGCCGCCGGTGCACGCACGCAGCTCACCGGTGTGGTCGCCGCGCTCGTGATGTGCGGGCTGCTGCTGGTCGGGTCGGGCATCTTCCGCAACCTTCCCCAGGCGTGCCTCGCCGCCGTGGTGATCGCCGCCGCGATGCGCATGTTCGAGATCGGTCCCACGCTGCAGCTGGCTCGCATCCGACGCAGTGAGTTCCTGCTGTCGATGTCGGCGTTCGTCGCCGTGGCGACGTTCGGGGCGATCACCGGCGTGGCGATCGCCATCGCGCTGTCGCTGTTGAACTTCATGCGCAAGGTCTGGAAGCCGTACACGGCGGAGCTCGTGCGCGTCGACGGCCTGAAGGGCTACCACGACACGGCGCGGCACCCGGAGGGACGTCGCGTGCCGGGACTCCTGCTGTACCGGTTCGACGGGCCGCTGTTCTTCGCCAATGCGCGCTTCTTCGTCGAGGACGTGCTGGAGCGCGTCGATGCCGCCGAGCGAGCCGGTCGGCCGGTCGCCGTGGTGACCGTCACCGCCGAACCGATCACCGACGTCGACGCGACCGCGGCCGGCGCGATCGAGGAGCTCGTGCGCGACCTCGGCTCACGTGGCGTCACACTGCGCTTCGCCGAACTGCAGGGTCAGGTCCGCGAGCGCCTCGAGCGGCACGACCTGGTGACGCTGATCGGCGCCGACCACTTCGCCCGCACCACCGGCGAGGCCGTGCACACGTGGGTGGCCGAGAGCGGCGTGCGCTGGGTCGACTGGGAGGACCTCGACACCACCGGCGACGACGAGGAGCGACCCTAGGGCTCGACCGTCTCCGTCGTCCTCGAGCTGCGATCGCTGCGCACGGTGGCCACACTCGCCGACATCACCAACGCCATCGCGATCGCCTGGTGAGCGTCGAGCCGTTGACCGAGCAGCGCCCATCCGCTCGCGGTGGCGGCCACCGGGCTGAGGCTCATCAACACGCCGAACGTGCGGGCGGGCACGTGCCGCAGTGCGATCAGCTCGAGCGAGAAGGGGACGAGCCCGGCGAGCACCGCCACCAGTGCACCCTGCGCGAGGGTGGCCGGCTCCACCAACGCGGCCCCCGCACCCACGCCCGCGGGCGCCACCAGCAGCGCCGCCACGGCCATCGCCAGACCGAGCGACCCCACCCCGCTCGAACACCGGCCGGTCGCCCGGCTGAGGAGGATGTAGCTCGCCCACCCCACGGCGGCCAGCAACGCGAGCACGAGACCCAGCGGATCGAGGTCGCCCCCGCCCTCGCCCAGCAGCACCACACCAGCGACGGCCACCAGCACCCAGAGCAGATCGCGAGCACGCCGCGACAGTGCGACCGCCAGGCCGAGCGGGCCGACGAGCTCGACCGTGACGGCCACGCCGAGCGGCAGTCGCTCGACGGCCGCGTAGAACGTCGTGTTCATCATCGCCAGCACGGTCCCGAGCGCGGCGATGGTTGCGAGCTCGCGCCCGCTGCGCCCACGCAGTCGAGGGCGGCACACGGCGAGCAACACCAGCGCAGCGCCGCCCTGACGGAACAGCACGACGGCCGGTGCGCCGATGTCGTCCATCAGCCGCCCGGCGAACCCGGCACCGATCTGCACCGACAGGATCGACAGACCGACCAACCACGTCGGATCGCCGACCAGCGCGATGCGACCCGACCGAACGGGTGTGACGGCTGAGGCGGCTGAGGCGGCTGAGGCGGTGACGGTGTCCACGGCTGCACACGGTGCGGCACCGCCGAGCCGGAGGGAAATGCCGATCGGTCAGCGGTTATGTTCGCGATGCATGACCGTCGAGATCCGCCACCTCCGCGCGTTCCTCGCGATCGCCGAGGAGCGCAACCTCACGCGTGCTGCGACCCGCCTGCACGTCACCCAACCCGCGCTGTCGCGCACGCTCGCCCAGATGGAGCGCGACCTCGGCGTACGACTGGTCGATCGGTCGACACATCACGTCGAGCTCACCGATGCCGGGCGGCGGTTCGAGCAGCGAGCGTTCGACGCGGTGCGCGCGTTCGAGACGGCACTGGTCGGTGTGTCGGGCGGCGAACTGCCGCTGCGTCTCGGACACAGTTGGTCGGCGGGCATCCACCTCGCCGAGATCCTGCGCGCCTGGCGTGCTGCGACGCGACCGTGCGAGATCGTCGTGGTGCGCAGCGACGACCGCAGTGCCGGGCTGACGTCGGGCTCGGTCGACGTCGCGCTCACGCGCGGCCCGATCGACGGCTCGCGGTTCCGCTCGGTGGTGGTCGACCGCGAGCCGCGCCTCGCCGTGTTGCATCGAGGCCACCCACTGGCCCGACGCCGCCACGTGACGCTCGAGCAGCTGAGTGGCGATCCGCTCGTGGTGACCAGTGTCGGCGTCACCACACCTGCGCTGTGGCCTGAGGGTGCCCGTCCGGACGTGAGCGTCGAGGTGGCGACCGTCGACGACTGGCTGGTCGCGATCGCCGCCGGTGCCGGCTTCGGCGTCACCGTCGCGTCGACCTCGCAGCTGCACCGACACCCCGATGTGCGCTACGTCCCCGTGGCCGACGCACCGCCGGTGCCGTTGCTGCTCGCGTGGCCGCGACGTGGCGCCCACCCTGCGCTGCCGCAGTTGCGCCGCGTCGCCGTCGACGCGTTCGATGGCCGCTGACGCACGGATCCCGCGATCGCGGGGAACTGCACGTTCGAGTCGATACCGTACACCTGTTCGACTAGAGTTCCGCGCATGGCGGAACCGTTGGTCACGATGTGGCAGCTCTTCGACGAGCTCGCCACCATCGACCTCACCGTCATGTCCACCGACCAGCTCGGTGCCCTCGCGATCCAACTCGGTCAGGGGATCGACCGGCTGACCGCCTATCACGGCAAGGTCGTCCACGCCGCCGACGAACGTCGCGCGTGGGCCGGTGACGGCGCCCGTGACGTTGAGGAATGGCTGTCGAACAAGACCGGCACCTCCAAAGGACAGGCCAAGTCCCGCAAGCGGTTGGGTGAAGCGTTGGAGCGGTCGAAGACGCTCGACGACGCCGTCAACGACGGCGAACTGTCCGCCGCTGCCGCGGAGCAGTTGCACGACGCGATCGTCAACCCGCCCCCCGGTACCGACGAGTCCGATGTCGATGATCTGATCGACGCGGCGAAAGGTTCGAAGCCGCACGAGGCCCGTCAGGCGGCGGACCGGTGGCGCGAGATCCACTCCAACGAAACCCCGGAAGAACGCTCCGCACGCAGGTTCGCGAAGCGGTCACTCACCTCCAAGCCCGCGTCGGACGGGCTGGTCGAATCCACCCTGGTGTTGCCCGAGACCGAGCACCGTCAGGTGATGAACGCGATCAACGCCGCCGCCGGCAACCACCTCGAGGGTGACGACCGCACCCACGCACAACGCATGGCCGACGGACTCATCCAACTCGGCAAGGCCTACGCGGCAGGCACGGTCACCGGTGGACGTGAACGTGCGACGTTGTTGATCGGCGCGACCGCCGAGACGATGGCCGGCCTGTCCGACGAACCCGGCTGGACCAGCTACGGAGACCGGATCCCCGCCGACGTCCTTCGCGTGCTCGCGGAGAACGCGATCATCCGCCGCATCGTCCACGCAGGGAACACGATCATCGAACTCGGCGACAAGGTCCGCTTCGCGACCGACGCACAATTCCAAGCACTCATGATGCGCGACGGGGGCTGTCGGGTCGATCAATGCTCCATCCCCGCCGCCTGGTGCGAAGTCGACCACCTCGTGCCGGTCAGTGAGGGCGGGACCAGCGACCTGATCAACATGGCGTTGCTCTGCAGTCACCACCATCACCTCAAACACGCCCCCGGGGTCCAGGTCATCGGTGACGCACTGCACTTCCAGCTCCGGCTCCCCAACGGACGCGTCATCGACTGCCCGACCAAGGGCATTCACACACGACGAACCCAGGCGGCGGCCTGACGCTCGACAACCCGCACCACGCCCCCACCACCAGGGACCACGTCGAGCAACACACACCCTCCAGCGGTGCAGCCACACACGGCTGCACCGCACACCCACGTCCCCGATCAGAAGCCGTACAGACCGCGCAGGTCGGGCGTTCCTCGCACGGCCGCCACCTCGTCGGGGCTGGGGCATCGCGTCGGCGCCGCCTCGCCCGGCACCCATGGTTGCGGGCAGGGCAGGTGCGAC
>JAXLRF010000013.1:0-118892 GCA_046331225.1 Acidimicrobiales bacterium | reverse complement strand
CCCGACACGTCGCGCACGTCGATCGCGTCGAACGCCCGCTGCAGCTGGCGCAGCACCCGCTGGCGGCGCGGGTCGTCGAGCGGCAGCCCCTTCATCACCCCGACGAGCACCTCGATGTCGAGGCACAGGTGGTACACCTCGTCGTCGCGCACGGCGAGGTCGGCCATGGCGACCCGGTACAGCGGCGACGAGCCGGCCGTGTCGAGCGATCCGAGCGGCGAGGGCCGGAACGACGCCGGCATCGCCGGGTTGGCGGCCGCCTCGATCAGGAACGAGACCGGCCCGGCACCCACCTGCGGCAGCGGCACTGCGGTGCGCCGCGGGTGTACGCCCTGCAACGGTGCGCCGTCCCACCACACCAGCCCCTCGGCCTGGAATCCCGGACCGCGCATGCCCCACCCGAGATCGACCACGGCCTCGAGCTGCGGGCCGACCCAGTCGGCGGGCACGTCACCGCTGAGCCGGAACCACGTGGTGCCCCAGGGCGGACCCCACGCGCCGCCGAGCGCGAACGGTTCGAAGGTCTGCGCGACTGCGTGGTCGTACGGCACGGGCTCGCCGGGCACGTGCCAGGCCTCGAGCGTGAACGGACGCCGCTCGCGGTAGACGTGCGGCAGGATCCGCTGCCAGAGCTCTCGCTCGATCCGTCGTTCCACCACCGCTCGATCGTCGTGCACCCCCCGAGACTACGAGGGGTGCCCGACGGACGAGGGTTCGGTCTCCTGGGCCGCGGTGCGGTCAGGTGGCCGGATCAGGCGGTGGGACCGGCCCAGAGGTCGTCGAAGCTCGCGATCACCGGTGCGTTGGTGGCCGAACCCGACAGGTAGGTCACCAGGCCGACGCCGCCGCCGCTCTGCAGCGAGGCGTTGCTGTCGGTGGTGGTGAGCGTCCAGGCGGTCGGCTCGGTGGTGCCGACCTTCCACACCTTGAGGCGCAGCGTGGTGGGCGACGTGCCCGTCACCTGGAACTTGATGTTGAGCCGGTCACCGGAGTTGAACGTGAGGCCCGCCACCGTGGTGGAGGCGATGTTGACCTCGCCGCCCACGTTGGTGGTGATGAACGCCTGCACCTGCCCGTTGGCCAGGATGCGCACCCGGCCGCGGTAGTCGTTGGCGCCGACCTTGCGGCCGATGGTCGACAGGTACAGACCGCCACCGGTGGCCGGCTTGTCGATGCCGACGCTGACCCGCACCTCGGTGTCGGTCGACGTGCCGGCCAGCGAGGCCGACACACCGGCGCCCGCAGCCGACATGCGCAGGTTGCCCGTGCCGCCGCCGACGGAGAAGTTCGCCGCCGAGCCCGACAGGGTCCACGCCCCACCGGTGTCGGCCGTGCCGAGGCCGGTGGCGACCGTGCGCCCGAAGGCATCGGTGGCGAACGGCGTGGGACCGACGGGACCGGGCACGACGACCGACTGCGTCGCCGTGTTGGTGGCGCCCTGGTTGTCGGTGACGGTGAGCTTGACCGTGTAGGTGCCGGCCGCCGCGTAGGTGCGCGAGGCCGTCACACCGGTGGCCGTGCCACCGTCGCCGAAGTCCCAGGCGTACGACACGATCGTGCCGTCCGGATCGGACGACGCACTGCCATCGACCGCGACCGCCAACGTGGTCGGCGTGGCCGTGAACGAGGCCGTGGGCTGACCGTTCACCGGCACGTCGGGCACGATCACCGATTGCGTGGTGGTGTTGGTGGCACCGAGGTTGTCGGTGACGGTGAGCGTCACCGTGTAGGTGCCGGCCGCCGCGTACGTGCGCGAGGCCGTCACACCGGTGGCCGTGCCACCGTCGCCGAAGTCCCAGGCGTACGACACGATCGTGCCGTCCGGATCGGACGACGCACTGCCGTTGACCGCCACCTGCAGCGGGGTCGGTGTGGCGGTGAAGGCCGCGGTGGGCGGCTGGTTCACCGGCGCCGCCGGCACCACCACCTGCTGGGTGGCCGTGTTGGCCGCACCCAGGTTGTCGGCGACGGTGAGCGACACGGTGTACGTGCCGGCCGCCGCGTAGGTGTGGGTGGCGGTGGCGCCGGTACCGGTGGTGCCGTCACCGAAGTCCCACGCATAGGTGGCGATCGTGCCGTCCGGGTCGGTCGACGCACTGCCGTCGACCGCCACCGCGAGCGGCGAGGTCGTCGCCGTGAACGCCGCAGTCGGCGGCTGGTTCACCGGCACCGCAGGCACGATCACCTGCTGCGTCGACGACGCCGTGGCGCCCTTGTTGTCGGTGACGGTGAGCTTCACCGTGTAGGTGCCGGCCGCCGCGTAGGTCCGCGAGGCGGTGACGCCGTTGCCGACGCTGCCGTCGCCGAAGTCCCACACGTACGACACGATCGTGCCGTCGGTGTCGGTGGAGGTGCTGCCGTCGACGTTCACCTGCAACGGCGAGGTGGTCGCCGTGAAGGCCGCGGTCGGCGGCTGGTTGGGCACCGCACCGGTCGAACCGATGACGTAGCGCTGCGCGATCTCGGCGCTCGTGAGGGCTCGCGGGTACACGGCGGCCTCGTCGATCGAGCCGTTGAAGTAGTCGCTCGCCGGACGGTTGGGCCAGCCGCTCAGGTTGTCGCCGCCGACTCGCCAGTAGCCCTCGTAGCGATGCCCCATGAAGGCGTCGGTGAGCTGGCCCACCTGCTGGCCGTCGACGTACAGGGTCATGACGCCCTTGGCCAGGGTGCCGACCACGTAGTGCCACTGGTTGTCGACGAGCGACGACGGCGAGGTGATCACCCGCTGCGCACCGGGGTAGATGCCGAAGCGGAGCTTGCCGTCGTTGCCGATGTAGAGGTGGCGGTCGAAGCTGCTCGAGTTGCCGGTGGCCGAACTGCCGAAGCCGATGATCTTGCCGCCGCGGCTGCTGTTGGTCTTGACCCAGGCCTCGACGGTGAAGGTGTTGCGCGCCCACCGCTTGGTGCTCGAGGCGGCGTACTGCGAGCTCGCGCCGCTGAAGGTCATCGCGCCGTCGGTCTCACCGGCGATCGCGCCGGCCACGTTGCGGGTGACCGAACCGTTGATGGTGAGCGGGTCGTTCGACGCGAGGTCGGTCGAGGTGCCCGAGGTCTCGCCCATCCGCCAGTAGTCGAGCGGACGATCGGCGAGGGTGTCGAGGCCGTACAGCGTGTTCGGGCCCGACCCGACGGTGACGGTCACCCAGTCGCTGGGTGCCTCGTTGCCGAACGGGTCGATCGCCTTCACGCGATAGCGCACGGTGGAGCCGGGCGTGAGGCCGGTGTCGGTGTAGCCGAACTGGTCCATCTCGTAGAAGTTCGAGCGGCCCGACAGCGTGGCGATGCGGGTGCCGTCGTTGTCGCGGAACACCTGGTACGTGAAGTTCTCGTTGTCGCGGTCCCAGTTGCCGCTCCAGGTGATCCGCACCGTGCCCGACTGCGGCGACACCGCGCGAGGCACCCAGTTCGAGAGGAACAGGCGCGGGATCTGCTTGTTGGGGGCGATCGACGAGACCGCGAAGCGCACGAGGCCCTGTTGCGGTGCGTCGTTGACGTTGCGGAACTCGCCGCCCATCACCAGGTACTGGCTGTTGCCCGACAGGCTCCACGGCCCCTGGCTCTGACCGGTGTAGGTACCGGTGTCGATCGAGGGGAAGAAGTTGAGCAGGCTCGGTGCCGGCTGGCCCTGGAAGTTGAAGTAGCCGTAGGGGTCACGAGCCAGCGTGCTCGTGGCCGTACGGCTGAACGCGATGCCGCGGTAGTAGTTCCACGGGTTCGCGCGCTGGTAGGCGCCGTCGCCGAGACCGCCGCACTCGTGGCTGTGGCCGACGTTGTAGACGGCCCCGCCCTGCGGGAAGACCGAGTAGGTGTCGCCGTGGCAGTCGGCGAGCCAGTTGATCGCGCCGCCGTTCCACGACGCCGAGAACGTGCCCTCGAAGTTGCCGGTGCCACCGAACCAGTAGCCCGAACCGAAGATGTCGGTGCCGTCGGTGACGAGCGAGGTGATGCCCGACGTGTTGCCGCCGTTGCGCACGGTCGCGTTGACCGCCATCGGCAGGTTGGCACCGGTGACGGCGTCGAGCATGCCCAGGCCGAAGCCCGGGTTGTTCGAGCCGTTGAGCGTGGTGAACTGCCCGCCGACCGCGATCTTCGAACCGTCGGGCGAGATCGCCATCGCCTTGACCAGGCCGCCCGTGGCCTGCGGGGCCCAGTCGAGCAACGCACCGTTGGCGGCGTTGAACGCCGCGAGCTGGCCACGCTGCACGCTGCCGACGGCGTTGAAGTTGCCGCCCACGTACACCGGCGACCCGCTCGGGTGCACCACGATCGCGTGCACGTTGTACGCGACCGACGGGAAGAACGGCACCAGGTTGCCCGTCGCGATGTCGAACGCGGCGATCCGCGACCGCGAGACACCGTTGACCGACGTGAAGTCACCACCGACGTACAGGCGAGTGCCGTCGGCCGACGCCACCACCGTGCGCACCTGCGCGTTGAACGACGGCGCGAACGTCGTGATCAACTCACCGGTCGTCAGGTTGTACGCCAAGAAGTTCGAACGCGGCGTCAGGTTGGTGCCCGGCGCGGCACCAGCGGGACGAGCGTTCGCGAAGCTGCCACCGACGTACACGGTGTTGCCGACCACGGTCTGCGACCACACCACACCGTCGATCTGCACCGTCGGCAACGCATCGGCGGTGACCGTCGCTGGGGTGGCCGGATCGGCCGGGTTGGCCGGCGCCGAATCGGCGTTGACGAACAGCTGGACGGCACCCGCGGTGAGCGTGGCACCCGCCAACGCCATCACCGTCACCAGCGCGACCCGTCGCCGTCCGCGTCGGGCGAGGGTCGCGCCCTCGCCTGTGCTCTCGTGGTGTTCCATTGCTGCCCTCTCACTCGCCGTCGGGAGGGCGGTCCGTGCCGCCGTGACGAACGATTGTCGCAGCTCATTCCGACTTTCGGTAGCCCGATGTGCGTCACATGGGCCGTCCGGCCCACAGAGTTCGTCAAGGTCGCCACCGTGCGTGGCGGATCCGGCTCAGGCTGCGGGACCAGCCGGCCGGATCGCGTCGCCGAGCACCATCTGCATCACGGGCGTGAGGTCGGGGCCACGGCGCAGCGAGTGCCCACCGTCCACCCCGATGCACTGCCCCGTGATCCAGCTGCTCTCGGGTCCGAGCAGGAAGCGCACCAGCGCCGGCACGTCGTCGTCGGTGCCCGTGCGGGCGAGCGGCATCTGCGCGAGGTAGTCGTCGTGCACCACGTCGGTGCTCATCAACGCGACGGTCGCGTCGGTGGGCACCAGCCCGGGGCGCACCGCGTTGGCGCGTACGCCGCTGGCGCCGAGCTCGTCGGCCACCTGCTTCACCAACATCTCGAGCCCCGCCTTGCTCACGCAGTACGGGGTCATGAACCGGTGCGTGAGCGGCGCGGCGATCGAGCTGACCGCGACGATCGATCCGCCACCGTTGGCCACCAGGTGCGTCACGGCGTGCTTCATCGTGAGGAACGCACCCGTCAGGTTGGTGCCGACGACGGCGTTCCATTCGTCGAGCGTGGTGAGGTGGAACGGCGCGGCGCTGCCGAACCCGGCGTTCGCGACGCACATCGTGAAGCGGGCGACGCCGTCGGCCACGGCGCACGCCTCGGCCACCTGAGCCTCGTCGGTGACGTCGCAGCGCACCGTGTGCACCTCGGCGCCGGGCACGTCGGCCGCGAGGGTCGCCGCTCCTGCCGCCAGTCGCTCCTCCGACCGGCCCGCCAGCACCACGGCAGCGCCGTCGCGCGCGAGGTGCCGTGCGCAGGCGAGTCCGATGCCGCTGCCGCCACCGGTGACGAGCGCGCTCTGTCCGTCGAGGGTCCCCATGTCCGTCCTCTCTCCGCTGCTACTTGATCGCCAGCGCGTTGGGCGGGCTCGCCACCCCGGCCGGCAGGTTGATCGGCGCGCTGGTGAACAGGCACTCGTAACGCCCGTCCGCCGCGCAGTCGGCGGCCAGTGCCTCGAGCGTCCACATCTCGCCGAGCGGCAGGCCGAGCATCGGCAGCAGCAGGGTGTGCGTGAAGATCTCGTGCAACCGGCGTCGGTCGGCGCGCACCTCGGCCTCGTGGTCGGGCGAGCTCAGCACCCCGGGCGGCCACACCTCGACCGCCGGGTTGTCGCACCCGATCGCCGCGATGTGCAGGTCCCACAACACCTCGGCCAGGTGCTCGCCACTCCGCAGCCCGGGCGACACCAGGTGCTCGGTGCGGGCGAGCCGTGAGCGCACGTCGTCGGGCTGCTGCTCGTACCAGCCGACCCAGCCGGTGCGCAGCAGCAGGACGTCGCCCTGCTGCAGCTCGGTGCCCTGCGCCGCCAGGCACTCGGCGATCTCGTCGGGCTCGATCGGATCGGGCTGGTCGTACCGGAGCGGCCGACCCACCTGCTCGCGCCAGCGGCCGACGTCGGCGAGCACCGCGCGGCCGACGATGCCGCGCTCGGCCCAGTGGTGGATGCCGTGCTGCTCGTCGGGCACCGCGCCGTAGTGGCCCGTGCCCGGTTCGTCGGCCATCGCCGCGTGGTTGCGGATGTGGCGGAAGCCGTCCCACTGCGACGACGACTGGGTGTTCCAGTGGTGCAGCACGTCGTCGTGGCTGGTGCTCGTCGCGCCACCGGTGACGACGTGCTCGAACGGCTCGCGGTCGAACAGCGGCGGGTCGGGCAACCGCATGCTCCAGTTGAGCGCGAACACCCGGCCGGTCTGCACCAGCCGGGCGGCGGCGACGACCCGTTCGGGCGTGAGCAGGTTGAGGCAGCCGAAGTGGTCGGTGCCGTCGGCACCCCACAGACCCCAGCTGGCGGGCAACCCGCCGCGGCGGGGCAGGTCGCGGTACGAGGGCAGATCGCGTGGCGACTCGGTCATCGCCGCAACGTACCGCTCGGCCGTCGCTCAGGGAGTGGTCGGGGCGACGGAGGCCGGCACCGACACGGGCACCGACGGCGCCACCGACGCAGGCACCGACACCGGGACCGATGCCGGGACCGACGCGGGGACGGTCGAGCCGGGATCGGCGGCGTCGGGGTCGCACACCACGCGCACCACCTGCTGCTCGTCGAGACTGAACACCGAGGTGGCCCGCTCGCCGAACTGGTCCATGAAGTCGGTGAGCGACGAGGTGTCCTCCTCGCAGTCGCGCCGCACGATGTCGGCGTGCGGCACGATCCAGTCGTTCGCCAGCTGCAGCTTGCCGCCTTCACGGAACGCCACCGGCGCCGGCAGGTCGACCAGGTTGCGCGGCGACAACGGGATGATCGAGAACCAGAGCACCGCCTCGCCCAGCAGATCGACGGCCACCGCGCACCGCGCCAGCTCGGCGAGCTCGGCACACCGGTTCTCGCCCGGGGTGCCGCCCATGATGTCGATCCAGCGGAAGCCGTCGACACGGATCTGCATGTTCTTGGTGGCGCGCCCATCGACGATCGCGAAGTCGTCGTCCGCCTGCGCGGCGAACACCATCGCGATCAGGTCGATCTCGCGCTCGGTCGGCGACGTCACCGCGACCACCTCGTCGACCGGGTCGTCGTCGCGCACGATCGCGAGCAACCCGAACGTGAGCCCCGCGAGCGCGAGCAACGACAGCCAGAACCCGAGGGTGAAGAACTGCCGCATACGCGAGTCGAGGCTAGGCGGCGGGCACGACGACGGCCGGTCAGGTGCGCGGAGCGAACTCGACGAGGCCCAGACGGTGCAGCACCTCGACGCCCCTGGCCACGGTGGGGGCCGCCTGCAACGCCCCGGCCGATCGGGTGCGCGGCCAGGCGTACGCCACACCGTCGACGACCTCGACGTACATGTCGGAGGTCGGGTCGAGGTGCCCACCCACGGGCGTGGACACCCCCTCGCGGGCAGCGGCGAACAGCGCGGTGCGGTAGGTGCCCGACGTGTGCCGGCCCTGGTCGAAGAACCCGACCCGACCCATCGTCACCGTGCCCGGGATCAGCCCCCGCAGCACCCCGAGGGCTCGACCCGGCACCGGGCAGCGGGGCTGGATCCGGTGGTACGCGAGCGGGTCCTCGTGCGTCATGCCGAACTCGCGGGCCACCTGCCCGAACGCCTCCGACTCGTGCGCGGCCGGACCGGTCCACCCCGCCCACCAGGTGCGTCCGTCGGGCGGCGGCAACGCGGTGTCGAACGGTGCCGGTGCGGCACGCTGCCACGCCAGCGCGGCGAGGCCCTCGGCGACGGCGACCGCGGCCCGGCCCATCGTGTCGAGCGCAGCCGGGTCGGCGACGAAGCCGTTGCGGAACACGGCGACGGCACCTTTCTCGACGTGCAGCCCCGCGTAGGTGGCACCCAACGACCCGAGTGGTCGCGCGGCCTGTGCGATCGCCAGGCGCTGCGCGTCGTCGATCGCGTCGCTGCCGTGCATCTTGAAGCCGGGCAGCCCGCCGTCGTCGAGCTTCGGATCGCCCCAGAGGCTCATCCGTTCGGACGTGCGGATCACGATGCGCGGCAACAGCACCGACTCGGGCACCCGTACTGCGACCTTCGTGGCCGGGATCCAGAACGAGTCGGCGGCGAACGGCTCGTTCACCGGACCGCGCAGCTCGATCCCGGTCGTGAACGCGAGCAGCCCGGCGCTCTTGCCGTAGTGGCGCACCGACCAGAAGGTGCCACCCATCGACGGGCTGCCCTCGCCGTCGGCGCCGACCTCCTCGAGCTCGTGCAGCACCACACCCAGCCGGCCGGGCGCGACGACCCCGCGGCACAGGTTGAACACGTACTGCTCCCACACCGGCAGCACGGGCGACAGCGCACCGGGCAACTTCGAGCCGAGGTACTCCAAGCCGCGCGCGTGCGCCCACGGCTGCAACGACCACTCGGGACACCCGCGCTTCGCGTCCGCGACGTCGGCGCGGTCGAAGGCTGCGTAGCTGCGCCGGTGGTCCGCCATCGCGACCCGACCGTGTCAGCCGCGGTCGCGCATCACGGCCGCGGCAGCCCGTGCTGCGGCAGCACCGATCTCGTCGATCACCTCGTCGGTGTGGGCGAGGCCGACGAACAACGCCTCGTACGCGCCCGGCGCCAGCGCCACGCCCTCGCGCAGCATCGCGTGGAAGAACGCGGCGTACAAGTGATCGTCGGTGGTCTTCGCCTCGTCGAAGTTCGTCGGCGCGGCGTTGCCGAGCGCCGTGCCGAAGTGCATGCCGACGAGCGAGCCGACCACCGGGAACTGCGCCGGCAGGCCGGCCGCGGCGCAGGCGTCGCGCAGCAGCGCCGACAGCTTGCGGGCCCGGGCGAGCAGCTCCATGTACACGTCGCCGGTCAGCTCGGCCAGCGCCGCACGCCCGGCCGCCGTGGCGAGCGGGTTGCCGGCCAGAGTGCCCGCGTGGAACACCTTGCCGAGCGGCGACAGCGTCTCCATCACGTCGCGGCGACCGCCGACCGCGCCGATCGGCAGGCCACCGCCGATCACCTTGCCGAACGTGGTGAGGTCGGGCTGCACGTCGTACTTCGCCTGCGCACCGCCACGTCCGAGTCGGAAGCCGGTGATCACCTCGTCGAACACCAGCAGCGCACCCACCCGGTCGCACTCGGCGCGCAGCCCGGCGAGGAACCCCGGCGCCGGCGCCACCACACCCATGTTCGCGGCGACGGGCTCGACGAACACGGCGGCCACCTGGTCGTCGAGCTCGGGCACCACGTTGTACGGCACCACCATCGTGTTGGCCACAGCGCTGGCCGGCACACCGGCCGTGCCGGGCAGGCCCAGCGTCGCCACACCGCTGCCGCCCGCCGCGAGCAGCGCGTCGGTGGCACCGTGGAAGTTGCCGTGGAAGATCACGATGCGGTCGCGGCCGGTGAACCCTCTGGCGAGGCGCACCGCGGTGGACGTCGCCTCGGTGCCGCTGTTCATGAGCCGCACGCGCTCGCAGCTCGGCACGCGGTCGCGGATCGCCTCGGCGAGCAGCATCTCGCCCGGCGTGGGCGCACCGTACGACGTGCCGCTGCGCGCCGCTGCGCTGATCGCCGCGGTGACCGCGGGATGTGCGTGGCCGAGGATGATCGCCCCGTAGCTCTGCACCAGGTCGATGTAGCGGGTGCCCTCGACGTCCCACACGAACGGACCTTCGGCGTGCGCCACCAGATACGGCGTGCCACCGACCGCCTTGAAGGCGCGGATGCTCGAGTTGACACCGCCGGGGATGACGTCGCACGAGCGGGCGAACAGCCCGGCGTTGGTCATCGGGATGCGCTCGTCGTCGCTCTGGTCGCTCTGGTCGCTCTGGTCGTGCTGGTCGCTCTGGTCGCTCATGGCGTGCTCCGGATCTCGGGTCAGCTCGCGCTGCGCTCGGCGAACCAGCGCGCGAAATAGGTGAGGACGATGTCGGCGCCGGCACGACGGATCGCCGTCAGCTGCTCGGTCGCCACGACGTCGTGGTCGATCCACCCGTTGGCCGCGGCGGCCTTGATCATCGAGTACTCGCCGCTCACGTGATACGCCGCGACCGGCACGTCGACCGCCTGGCGCACCGCCGAGATCACGTCGAGGTAGCTGAGCGCCGGCTTGACCATCACCATGTCGGCACCCTGGTCGAGGTCGGCGAACACCTCGCGCAGCGCCTCGCGTGGGCCGTTGCGCCAGTCCTGCTGGTAGCCCTTGCGGTCGCCACCACCGACGATCGTGCAGTCGACCGCCTCGCGGAACGGTCCGTACAGGCCGCTCGCGTACTTGGCCGAATAGGCCAGGATCGACACCTCGCCGAAGCCCTCGGCGTCGAGCGCCCGCCGGATCACGCCCACCTGTCCGTCCATCATCCCGCTCGGCGCCACCACGTGCGCGCCGGCCCGGGCCTGGGCGATCGCGATCCTCGCGTACACCTCGAGCGTGCGGTCGTTGTCGACCGAACCGCGGGCGTCGACGATGCCGCAGTGCCCGTGATCGGTGTACTCGTCGACGCACAGGTCGGCCATCACCACCATCCGATCCCCCACCGCCTCCCTGGCATCGGCGAGGGCGAGCTGCACAATCCCCTCAGGGTCGAACGCCCCGCTGCCGATGGAGTCCTTGGTGGAAGGAATACCGAACAGAATGATCGCGCCCACGCCCAGATCGGCGAGCTCGCGCACCTCGGCGAGCAGGCTCGCGCGGGTGTGCTGCACCACGCCGGGCAGCGACGCGATCGGTTGCGGGGCGTCGATGCCCTCGCGCACGAACAGCGGTGCCACCAGCTGGCCGGGGTGGAGCCGGGTCTCGGCCACCAGGTCGCGCAGGGCGGACGAGGAGCGCAACCGGCGGGGGCGCTGCACGGGGAACGTTGCCACGACCCCGCATCGTACGGGCTCGGCCCGGAAGGCGGCAGCATGACGAGCGAGCTCACCCCGTCGAGCGCGGCAGCCCAGCTGGGCCTTCCCCCCTCGGCGGGCAGGGTGGCGGGCGCGCTCACCGACATGCACGGTCTCGAGGCGCTCGCCAACGCGGCGCGCTCGCAGGGCTTCTACCTCCGCGCCGCCGATCTGTACCACGAGGCCGCCCGCGAGGCGTTCACCGTGGAGGAGCGGCTGCACCTCACCATGCGCGAGGCCCACTGCCGGCTGCAGGTCGACGACCGCAGCGCGGCCGAGCAACTGGCCACCGAGGTGGCCAAGGAGGCCCGCACCGAGGAGTGCTACGCCGAGCTCGCCGACGCCCTCGGCCTGCAGGTCGAGATGCACATGCTGCGCAACGAGTACGCCGAGGCCAACGAGAAGCTGGCCGAGGCGATGTACGTGTTGTTGCGCGTACCGAACGATCCCGCGTACTACCACGTGATCCACAACATGGCGGTCACCTACCAGCGGTGCGACTTCCCGCTGCCGGCGATCGAGCTGTACGACCGGGCGCTGCGCCTGGCGCCCGACGACGCCGAGCGCGCGTTCACGTACGCCAACATGGCCTCCGCGTTCCACATGGCGATGAACTACGCCGGCGATCCCGACGCCGTGTCGCGGCACCTGCACGACGGCATCTACGCGGCCACCGCCGCACTCGACGGCCCGAGCGACCGCGAGGTGGTCACCGAGGCCACGGCGCTCGCCCACCGCAGCGTGCTGCTCAACGCGATCGGCCACCACGACGCCGCGCTCGACGACGCACGCCGCTGCCGCGAGCTCGCCGAAAAGCACGAACTCACCGAGTGCGAGGTGGTGGCGATGGTCGGCGAGGCCGTCGCGCGCTGGAACCTCGAACACGACCCGAGCGTGCTCGAGCTCATCTTCGAGGCCGCATCGTTGGGCAAGGAGCTCAACATCGGCACGTACCTCAAGTCGTCGGCTCGTGTGAGCATCGACATCCTCTGGGAGAGCGGTCGCTACGACGAGGCCCGCGAGGTGATGAACATGCAGTTCGAGGGCGTCACCATCGCGCTGCGCCGCGAGCGCGAAGCCCGGTGGGAGCACGTGCGCCTCGGTGTGTCGCTGCGCGACACCGCCACGATCAGCGAGACCGATCCGCTCACCAACCTGCCGAACCGGCGGTTCCTGCACCACTGGTTGCCCCAGGTGCTCGAACAGTGCGCGCCCGTGTGCGTCGCCCTGCTCGACCTCGATGGCTTCAAGGCCGTCAACGACGACCACAGCTACGAGCACGGCGACTCGCTGCTGCAGGAGCTGGCCGGCATCCTGCAGCGCATCTGCCGCCGCGGCGATTCGGTGATCCGCCTCGGTGGCGACGAGTTCGTCATCGTGCTGAAGGAGACCTCGCCCGGTGACGCACGCACGATGTTCGAGCGGGTGCGCACGCTCATCTCGAGCCGACCGTGGCAGGGCCTGCCCGCCGACGCGAAGGTGACCGCCTCGATCGGCGTGGCCGTCGGCAGCGGCGCCGACGACGTGCAGCGCGTGCTCGCGGCCGCCGGCGAGGCGCTGCACATCGCGAAGCGCGAGGGTCGCGACCGCATCGTGTTCCGCTGACGTGGCAGCTCGTGCGGGCCGCGGGTGCCCCGATCGTCCGCGGGTGACCCGGTACCCTGATCGCCCGTGACCGTCCAGGCGTGGTTCGCGCACAACGAGGCCGACATCGAGCCCGGCAGCTCGGTCAAGCTCGCGCTCACGATCACCAACCTCGGCAACGTCACCGAGAGCTTCTCGCTGTCGCCCACCGGCCTGGCGGCCGCATGGAGCACGATCCGCCCGGCCTACGTCACGCTGTTCGGCGGCTCGCAGGAGACCGTGCAGGTCGAGGTGTCGCCGCCCCGGCTGGCAGGCACCACCGCCGGCCCCACGGCACTCGGTGTGCGCGTGGTACCCCAGAGCGACCCCGACGACATCGAGCAGGCCGAGGTCACGCTGCACGTCGCGAGCACCTACGACCGCATCGTCACCATGCTGCAGCCGGCGCTGCGCGCCCGTCGCCGCGCCACCTACGAGGTGATGGTCGAGAACAAGGGCAACGCGCAGGCGAGCTGTCGCATGCACCTGATCGACCCGACCGGCCGGCTCGAGGGCGACTTCGACCCGCCCGCGCTCGGCATCGAACCCGGCGGCAGCCAGCTGGTGCGGCTCAAGCTGAAGGCCTCGAAGCGCCAATGGGAGCGGCGGGCACGCACGATCCCGTTCCGGGTCGACGCCGACCAGCAGGGCGCGCCCACCGCGTCGGCCACCGGCACGTTCGTGCAGGGCCCCGTGCTGCCCGACCGCATCGGTGTCCGCACCGCCGGCGTGCTGATCACGCTGGGCGCCATCGCCGGCGCCTGGTTCGGCGTGGTGAAGCCGGCCATCGACGACGCCGCCGACGAGGCCGTGTCGAAGATCGACCTGCCGACGGTCACCGTCACCACCGACGCGTCGCAACCGGTCACCTCGACCACCCTGCCCGAGGCGCCGTCGAACGGCGGGGGTGCCACCACGATCGAGGGCGACCCGAAGTTCGTGTCGTTGCCGACCAGCGTCGCGGTGAACGAGACCGGCGAGCCGTCGGTGTACACCGTGCCCGACGGCAAGAAGCTGCGGATCACCGACATCCAGGTGCGCAACCCGTTCAACGACGAGGGCAGCGCGATCCTCACCATCGGTGCCGGCACCTCGTTCCCGTTCAACCTGATCGACCGCCAGGACGGCTACGACTTCCAGCTCTCGCTGCGCACGCCGATCGAGCTCGTCGCCGGCGACGTCGTCGCCTTCCAGGTGACGTGCACGCTCGTCGGCCAGCCGGGTGCCCCCGGCTGCCAGCCGACCGCCAGCTTCAGCGGCACCCTGATCGACGCGTAACCCCACCGGCCGGCGCCACCTACACTCCGCCGCCGATGATGCTGGCGGGCAGCGGCGACCTCATCGGACGGGGCGACGAGCTCGCCGATGTCGACCGGATCCTCGGCGACGCGGCGCGCTCGGGCATCGCGCTCGCCGGTCCCGCCGGTGTGGGCAAGAGCCGCCTGGCCGCCGAGGTGGGCGAACGCGCCGAGCGGCTCGGCTGGGCGGTCGTGTCGGCCGCGGCCACCCCGGTGTCGGCCACGATCACGCTCGGAGCGCTGTCGCACCTGTTGCCGCCCGCCGGCGACCTCGCATCGGTGCACGCCGACCTGCAACCGGCACAGCTGCTGCAGGCGGCCACCGCCACCCTGGCCGCGCTCGCCGGCGCGGCAGACGGTCGGCGGCTGTGCCTGCTGATCGACGACGCCCACCACCTCGACGCGGTGTCGGCCCACCTGGTGCACCAGCTCGCCAGCACCCGAGTGGCGTTCGTGGTGGTCACGGTGCGCACCGGCGAGGCGACACCCGACCCGATCGTGGCGTTGTGGAAAGACGCCCACCTCGCGCGCATCGACCTCGGCCCGCTCACGTTCGCCGACACCACGGCGCTCGCCGCGCACCTGCTCGACGCGCCCCTCGACGGCGACACCGCGACCTGGCTGTGGCGCACCAGCGGCGGCAACGCGCTGTTCGCGCGCGAGCTGTTGGCCGGCGCCGCCGAACAGGGCGCGCTCCAGCAGGTGGACGGGCGCTGGCGGTTGCGCGACGGCGCCGGGCGGATGTCACCTCGCCTGGCCGACCTGGTCGACCAACGCCTGTCCGGCCTGTCGGCCGATCTCCGGCGCGCGCTCGACCTGGTCGCGCTCGCCGAGCCGATCGGGCTCGACCTGGCCGAGGAGGTGGTCGGCACCTCCGCCCTCATGGAGCTCGACGCGCGCGGACTGCTGCACATGGCCACCTCGGGGCACCGTGCCGAACTGCGGCCCGTGCACCCGTTGTTCGGCGAGGCGTTGCGGCAGCAACCGATGTCGCTGCGCCGCCGGGCCGACCTGCTCGAGCTCGTCCGTCTCGTCGAGTCGCGCGGTGCCCGGCGTCGCGACGACCCGGTCCGCATCACCGGGTGGCAGCTCGCCGCGGGCAGCCGCGCCGATCCGGCCGTGCTGCTGCGTGCAGCGATCGCCGCGCTGCACGGCTTCGACGACCGCGCCGCCGCCCGTCTCGCCACCGTCGCGATCGAGCAGCGCGCGCCGATCGGCGACCTGCGCGACGAGATCCTCCTCACGCGAGCCACCGCGCAGGCCAGGCTCGGGCGGTTCGCCGAGGCCGACGTCGACCTGGCCGAACTGGCCGACCGCGGCACCGACGACCAGCGGGCGCGCATCGCGCTCCGGCGCGTGATGACCCTGGCCGAGGGATCCGACGACGTGACCGCCGGCGCCGCGGCGGGCGCCGCCGCACTCGACCGGCTGGCGCACAGCGACTGGTCCGATGACGTGCGGTGCGTCGTCGCGACGATGCTGGGCGACTTCGGACGCATCACCGCTGCCGCCGACACGATCGCCCCCATCGTCGAGCGTCCGGCCACGGCGCACGGCGCGTCGGCGTGGATGCTGGCGCGCACCGCGATCCTGCAAGGGCGCGGCGACTGGGACGCGTGCGCGGTCGCGGCCGTCGACGGCTACGAGTTTCAGCTCGCGCACCCCGACGAGGACGCGACGTTCCACCCGTTGTCGCAGTACGTGTACCGGTTGACCGCGCTCACGCGCGCTGGTCGGTTCGACGAGGCCGAGACCGGGCTCCGCGAGATCGTCGCGATGTTCGTCGAGCAGCCACGGCCGGTCGGCGGTGTGGTGTCGCGGTTGATGCTCGCCCGGCTGTTGCTCGCACGCGGCGCGTTCGACGACGCCGCGGCGCTGGTCGATGCGGCGGTGGCGCTGCTCGGACCGTCGCTGCAGCCGTACCTGCACCGGTGGGCCGGCGGCATGCGCATCTGGCTGCACGCCTGCACCGGCGAGCTGCGCATCGACGACCTGCCCCGCGAGCTCTCCGCACTGAGCGTCGGGCAACGTGCGGGCGTGGGGTTCGGCGGAGCCGACGTCACGTGCGGACGTCTGGCCGGTCTGATCGGGCTGGGTCGCACGGCCGACGCACGTCGCCTGCTCGCCGAGGCCCTCGACCAGGCAGCCGCCGACGGCGACCGCGGCAGCGAGTTCGACCTCGCGCTGTTCGGCTGCCTCGAGCTCGGCGACCCGGCCGCCGCGACCCGGCTCCACGCGTGGTGCGACACCCACACGGCCGAGACCGGCGCAATGGTGGCGATCGCCCGCAGCATCGCCGTCGCCACGAGCGGGCGCGATCCGGCCGTGTGGCTCGCGGCCAGCGCGGCGGCCGGCGAGGCAGGTGCGTGGTTCATCGCGGCGCGGGCTGCCACGCACGCTGCCGCCGCGGCTCGCGACGCCGGCGCGACGCGGGTGGCGACCTCGGCCACCCGGCAGGCGGGTGATGCGCTCGCCCGTACCCAACGCGGGCGCATCGCCGAGCTCGCGACCACCGGCGGCGGCGGGCCGCAGCTGACCGCGCGCGAGCTCGACGTGGTGCGGCTCGTGGCCGCGGGCCGGTCGAGCAAGGAGGTCGCGGCCACCCTCTCGCTGTCGTCGCGCACGGTCGACAACCACCTGCAGCGCATCTACACCAAGCTCGGTGTCAGCACTCGCGCCGAGCTCGCGGCCTGGCTCGCCGGGCGCTGATCCGGCCCGACGATTGCTCCATCGAGCGCGTCGTCCCAGCTCAGCGGCACCGGTGAGGACCGTGCAGATTGAGCAACGGGTGCTCACGACACGGGGCCCGGCGTCGTCCACGATGCTCCTCGTCGCACGGCCACGGTGGCCGGCGCACCCGACAAGGAGCACTTCCGATGACCCCCCGACGACGCCTCACCGCCCTGAGCCTGCTGGCCGTGTCGACGCTCACGTTCGCCGCGTGCGGCGGCGGTGACGACTCGTCCGCGGCCACCACCGCGGCACCCGCCACCACCGAGGCCGCGCCCACGACGACGGAGGCCGCGGCGACCACCACCGAGGCCGCGCCTGCCACGACCGAGGCACCGGCCACGACCGAGGCGGCGCCCGCCACCACCGCTGCGGCCGACGTGACGATCGACTACGTCGACCCGCTCACGCTGCTCACGCCGTGGGACGGCCAGACGCTCACCCCGATCGACGAGACCGACGCCGCGCCGCTCATCGAGCAGTTCACGTCCGACCCCGCCAGCGCCGCCGTCACCGCGGCCCTCGGCGCCTTCGCCAGCACCGACGACGCCACCGGCGCCACCACCGTCGTGATCTTCCTCGAGCTCACCGACGACCCGGGCGCCGACGGCGCCGACCAGTTCTACAGCGGCGTCCTCGGCGACAACACCGATGTCACCGACGTCGTGTCGGGCACCCACCAGGGCAAGGCCTTCCTCTCGGACGGCAGCTACGGCTTCGTCACGCTCTTCGGCACCACCGCGGTGCTCGCCACCTCGCCCGACGCCGACGCGCTGCAGACCACCGTCGACAGCATGTTCGCCGCGAACCCGCAGCTGTGATGGACACGTCGCACCGCTCCGACACACCGGTCGACACCGAGGCGCTCGACCAGGTCGTGTGGCTGCTCCGCAGCAAGGTCAACCCGTTCCCGGTGAAGGCGCACCTGCGCCTCGTCGGCCGGACGCTCGCCCTCGAGCTGCCACCCGAGGCCGCCGACTGCGTGCACGGCTGGGTCGCCGAACGACTCGGCCGCGACAGCGACGCGCTCACCGCCGAGCTCCGCGCCGGCCGCACGGTCGCCGTGGGCACCGCCACCGATCCGCACGTGACGTGGCCGCGCTCGTTCGCCGGGTCGGCGATGGAGTTCGAGCTCGGGGGACACGAGTGGATCGTGTGCCTCGCCTACCCGAGCGGTGGGGCGCTGCTGCAGACCATGAACCTGCTCACCGCCCGCGGCCGGGCCAAGGCGTGGAAGCGGGCGCTCGAGGGCTGAACGGTCAGTCGGTGCCGGGCCGCTGCGACGCGAGCTTCGGGTTGCGGAGGATCCGCACGTCGGCCCGGGTGATCTGGTCGCCGCTCGTGGCCACCAGCGTGCGCGAGCCGACCGGCTCGGTCGCCCGCGTCGACAGCTGGTACAGGAACCCGCCGGTGGCGTCGGTGGTGATCGTGACCGGATCGCCACGTCCGTCGGCCCAGCTGAGCGTCACCTCGGTGTTCGGCCGGAAGCCCGTGCCACCGAGACCGACCTCGTCACCCGCCCGCACCTCGGGCGTGGCGACGACCAGCTCGGCGAAGCGGGTGCCGTCGCCGTCGACGAGCACGGACGTGTACTGCCCGAACTCGGTGAACGCCAGGATCGTGGCCGTGCGATGGCCCGACTCGGTGGGCGTGAACGCCACGTCGAACGAGCACGACGCGCTCGGGTTGACCGGCTGCAGGTGGCAGCTGTCGCCCACCACCGCGAAGTCCTCGGGGTCGTCGCCCGTGACCGCGAAGCCGACGATGCGGATCGGGCCGAAGCCGATGTTGTCGATGTCGGACGACAGGGTGGCGCTGCTCTGACCGACCGCCGTGGCCGGGAAGTCGAGGCCCGAGTAGGTCGGGTACAGCGTCGGCTCGCCACCCTGGCCGAGCACCTCGCTCGTCACCGACGTGCCACCGAACAGCGACTCGCTCACCGTCAGGTGCCCCGACCGCTGGCCCGCCTCGAGCGGGGTGAGCACGATCTTCACGGTGCAGCTCTCGCCCGGGGGCACCGGCACACCGAGCTGGCAGGTGCCGCCGGTGACGGTGAACTCGGGGTTGTCGGTCTCGACGGTCGAGGGCACGAACGTGCTCGGCCCCTCGTTGCGCACCGGGACGTACCACTCGGGTCCGGGCAGCAGCACCGCGACCGTGCCGACGTCGAGCGACGGGATGGTCAGCTGCGCGGGCCGCGACACCGCGACCACCTCGCGGCCGGCCGCCCGATCGGCGAAGCCGTTGATCGCGTCGGCGTTGACGCTGTCGAACACCACCACGTGACCCGTGCCCGACAGCTGCGGATGGGCGTTGCCGCCGGCGGCCGGCGTGACCCGGTCGGGGAGGGTGCTGACGCGGCGGATGATGCCGCGGTCGACCTCGCTGACCACGACGTCACCGTCGGTCGGGCTGGCACCGGCGGCCGACGTGGTGAGGAACAGATTCCGCGAGCGGGTGACGAAGCCCACCTGCGTGCCGTCGTCGGTGATCGTCGGCTGCGCCGCACCCTGATCGGCGGCGAGGAACCGGTCGCCCGGATCGGTGTTGGCACGGCTGACCAGCGCGAGCACGTGCTCGGCCAGGTCGGCGCGGTACACCTGCGGGGCGCACACGCCACCGCACGCCGGCAGCACGGCATCGCCGGCCAGTTCGGGCGACACCGAGGTGAACGCGACGAACTGCCCGTTGCCCGAGATGGCCGGCGTCTCGGCACCCCACTGGGCGGCGGCGCCGTCGACGGCGGAGACCAGCTCGACCGCGGCACCCGGGTCGGTCTGGGTGCGGTCCCACACGTACACCTGCGAGGTGGCGAAGCCACCGTCGACCGGACCGTCGGCCCAGGGCGCATCCGGGTCGGACGAGACGGCGTCGCTCGTGAACGCAACGAAGCGGCCGTCGTCGCTCACGTCGGCCTGGCGCTGGCCGAGGTAGCGGAAGGTGGTGTTGGGCGGCTCGAGCGGCGTGCCGGCCACCAACGAGTTGCGGAGCGGGTTGCCGAGCGGGGCGCCGAGATCGACCACCGTGACCGCCAGCAACGGATCCTTGCCCTCGCGTGCCTGGTGCGTGAACGCGATCACCGTGCCCACCTGCGACACGGCAGGCGGGTCGGCCGGGTCGACCCGATCGAGCGCGCTGGTGTCGCCGTCGGCCGACGACTGGGTGGACACCAGCTCGAGGTCGGTGAGGTCACCGCCGTCGCACTGGGGCAAGACCACCCTGTACACGTCCCAACGGGCGCCGGTGTCGTCGTCGCGGAACAGGTCGTAGGGCATCTCGGTGATGAACGCCACCACGCAGCCGTCGCCGCTGATCACCGGACGCACGCTGTCGCCGGTGGCCACCTCGTCGCGCCGCGGGCTCAGCTCGATCGGATCGGCACCGAACTGCGAGTTGTCGCGCAGCCAGATCGTGCTGTCGCGGCCGCTGCCGTCGGTGGGCTCGCCCTGGTACACCACCCAGCGGCCGTCGTCGGACACCGAGGGGAACGCACCGACGATCGTGGGTTCGGAGAACCCGACCGCGGGCTTCGCAGGCGCGGTGGGGCGCGGGCCGTCGGCGGCCTGGGCCATCGTGCCGAGGCTGGTCGCCCCGACGACGATGCCGGCCAGCGCCAGGAGCCTGCGCCCTCCGATCATCTCTGCTCGCTCTTCCCGTCCCTGTGGCGGCTCGGCGCCGCGTCCGTGTGGTGCCCGACTGTCGAGCCAGCAAGGGTACTCAGCGACGGAAACACTCGGTCAGCGCCTCGACCACTCCTGGCAGTGAGTGATCGGCACTCGTCCGGGTGACCTTGAGCCCGCTGACCTCCGTCTTTCGTGTGGTCTGTGGACCGATGGTGACCACCACGGGCGGGGTCGACGTGCCGAACACGTTCACCCAGGATTCAGCCTGCGTTCCGCTGGTGAACACCACCGCGTCGGCCTTCAGCACGGCGAGCTGTTGGGCGGCCGTCGGCCGCACCGGCCGGGACACGTGCGTGTCGCACCGGTCGACACGCCAGCCGAGCGCCGACAGGCCGTCGACCAGCGTGGGCGCCCCGTCGGCGGCCTGCACCACCAGCGCCCGACCGCCCGACGCGGGCGCCGGAGCGAACACCTCGACCAGGCCCTCGGCGCTCTGTCGTTCGGCCACCAGGTCGGTGCGGGGCAGCGACCGCGCCGTGGTCGCCCCCACGGCGGCCACCCGCGCCGGCGAGCCGGTCAGGACGTCGCGCACGCGTGACGCGGCGTGCGCCGAGGCCACCACCACCCAGTCGTCGGCCCCGAGCCCGGCCACGGCCGCACGCACCTGATCCGGCGAGGCCACGTCGACCAGCTCGATCAACGGCATCACCACCGGCGTCGCACCCTGCGCGACCAGCAGATCGGCCAGCGCGTCGGCCTGCTCGATCGGTCGTGTGACCACCACCGTCACGCCGGCCAGCGGACCGTCGGCGGCGGCGTGGGTCACGACCGGGCGACCTCGTCACGCATCGTGCCGGCCAGGGCCACCGCAGCCGCGACCGCGGCGGCGTGATCGGCCGGCAGCGACTGGTCCGCGTGCAGCGACCGCCCACGGTCGGGATCGGCCAGGAACGCGTACAGGCGACCGGCCGCCACGTGCGCGCCGACGGGCAGCGAACAGCCCGACCCGAGCGTGGCCAGGAAGGCCCGTTCGATCTCGACCGCAGCTCGCGTGGGCGCGTGGTCGACTGCCGCCAGCAGCTCGCGGGTGTGGGCGTCGGACGTGGCGCACTCGACCGCCACACAGCCCTGGCCGACGGCGGGCACGAACCGGTCGGTCGGCAGCACCTCGGCGATGCGATCGGTGAGCCCGAGGATCTCCATCGCCGCCACGGCCATCACGATCGAGCCGCCCTCGGGCAGCTTCGACAGGCGCGTCGCGATGTTGCCGCGCAGCTCGCGGAAGTCGAGATCGGGCCGCACCGACGCCAGTTGGGCACGGCGGCGCACCGACCCGGTGGCCACCGGCGCGCCCAGCGCCAGCACGTCGAGCGGCACACCCACCAGCGCGTCGGCCGCGCTGCGACGCTCGCAGAACGCACCGATCACCAACCCGTCGGCCGGCGTGGACGGCAGATCCTTCGCCGAATGGGCGGCGAGGTGCGCACGACCGTCGAGCACGGCGCGCTGCACCTCCTTCACGAACACGCCCTGACCGCCGATCGTGTGCAACGGCACGTCCTGGCGCTGATCGCCGACGGTGTCGACGAACAACAGCTCGACCTCGACACCGGGGTGCGCGGCCTGCAACGCGTCGGCGACCGACCGGGCCTGCGTGCTCGCCTGCGCGCTCGACCGGGTGGCGATCCGCACCACCCCGGCGCGCCGGGCGTCGCTCACGACAGGTCGAACAGATCGCGCACGGCGGCGGCGTTGCGCTCGCCCTGCGGCGTGCCGGCGTCGTCCTTCAGACGCACCGACGGAGTGTGCAGCAGCTTCGCGATGATGCCCTTCGTGAGCGCCTCGACCGCGGCCCGCTCGGCGGGCTCGAGGCCCGACAGCTTGTGCGCGAAACGCTCGAGCTCGGCCGTGCGGATGTGCTCGGCGTGCTCGTGCATCAGGGCGACCAGCGGGGCGGCCTGACGGGCCGTGTGCTCGACGACGAACCGCTCGACCTCGTCCTGCACGATCGAGCGCACGTGATCGGCCTCGTGCGAACGCTGCTCGATGCCACGGGCCGCCCAGTCGCGCAGGTCCTCGAGGTCGAGCAGGGTGACGCCCGGCAGCGAGGCCACCGAGGCGTCGACGTTGCGGGGCACAGCGATGTCGACCACCAGCAGCGGGCGATCGACGCCACCGCGGGCCTCGTCGACCAGCGCTGCGTCGACCACGTTGCCCGCACCGCTGCACGTGAGCAGCACGTCGGTCTGGGCCAGCGCGCACTGGCGTTCGGCGTAGGGCACGGTGCGGCCGTGCACCCGCTCGGCCAGCGCCTGGCCGCGCTCGTGGGTGCGGTTGGTGACGATGATGTCGGTGACGCCGGCCTTGACGAGTGCGTGGGCGACGCCCTCGCCCATCTCGCCGGCGCCGAGGACCAGCACCCGCTTGCCCTCGAGGGTGCCGAGGCGCTCGGTGGCCATCTCGACCGCCGCGCTGCTCACCGACGCGGTGCTGCGGCTGATCGCGGTCTCGGTGCGGGCCCGTTTGCCGGTCTCGAGCGCGTGACGGAACAGCAGGTTGAGCGTCGCACGAGCGCCGCCCTCGGCCTGCGCGAGCTCCCATGCGTGGCGCACCTGACCGAGGATCTCGGTCTCGCCGAGCACCGCCGAGTCGAGCCCGGCCGCAACCTCGAACAGGTGCGTGACCGCGGCGTCGTCGTGCTGCGAGTAGAGGTGCGGGTGCAGCTCGTCGGGGTGCAGCCCGCCGATCTGGCAGAAGAAGTCGCGGATGTCGGTGTAGGCGCCGTGGAAGCGCTCGGCCACCGCGTACACCTCGGTGCGGTTGCAGGTGCTGAGCACCACGGCCTCGCGCACGTTCTGCAGCGACACCAACCCGGTGATCGCCTTCGGCAGATCGGCCGACGACAGGGCCACACGCTCGAGCATCGCGAGCGGCCCGGTGCGGTGATTCACCCCGAAGACCACGATCGACATACGGGATCAGACCTTACGCGCTCGCCGGGCGTCCGGTCGCAGCGGCCCCACCGGCCACCGGCCGGAGCGGGCTCGCGCTGGCACGGCGCTGCTCGTGGTAGCTGAGGATCTGGAGCTCGAGCGCGAGGTCGACCTTGCGCACCTCGATCGAGCGGGGCACCGAGAGCACGACCGGCGCGAAGTTGAGGATGCTGGTCACCCCGGCGCGCACGAGCCGCTCGGCCGCGTCCTGCGCGGACGCGGACGGGGTGGCGATCACCCCGATGTTGACCCGCTTGGCCTGCACGATCTGAGACAGTTCGTCGATGTGGCGGACACGCACCCCGCCCAGCACCGCGCCGACCTTGCCGGGGTCGACGTCGACGATGCCGGCGACGGGGAAGCCCCGCTCGCCGAAGCCGCCGTAGCCGGCGAGCGCCTGGCCGAGGTTGCCGGCACCGACGATGACGACGGGCCAGTCGTGGGTGAGGCCGAGCTCGCGGCGGATCTGGTACACGAGGTACTGCACCTCGTAGCCGACGCCACGGGTGCCGTAGCTGCCGAGGTAGCTCAGGTCCTTGCGCACCTTGGCGGCGTTCACCCCGGCCAGCTCGGCGAGACGGTCGGACGAGATCGAGTCGACCTGCTCGTCGGCCTGCTCGGCGAGGATCCGCAGGTACACCGGCAGACGCGCGACGGTGGCCTCGGGGATGCGTCGACGGGGGCGATCGGACGGCATAACGGCGATCACCCTAGGCACGTGTGCACACGTTCACAAAGCCCGTCGGGCCCGCCGTCGGAGGGACTTCCGTCACGCAGGGGCGGCCCGCCCCGGCTGTACCCCAGGGGGTGTGTCAGACGAGCGAACGGCGCAGCAGCTTGCCGCTGACGTTGCGCGGCAACTCGTCGACGAAGAGGATCTTGCTCGGGCACTTGTACCGGGCGAGGTGGTCGCTGCACCAGTCGATGAGCTGGTCCTCGTCGAGCGACACGCCGGCCTCGGGCACCACGAACGCCTTGACCGCCTCGCCCGAGTGCGGGTGCGGCACCCCGACCACCCCGACCTCGGCCACACCGGGATGCTCGGCGAGCACCTCTTCGACCTCGGCGGGGAACACGTTGAAGCCGCTGACGATGATCAGGTCCTTGGCCCGGTCGACCAGGTACAGGTAGCCGTCGTCGTCGACGGTGCCGATGTCGCCGGTGCGCAGCCAACCGTCGGGCGTGATCACCTTGGCGGTCTGCTCGGGATCGGCGAAGTAGCCGCGGAAAACGTTGGCACCGCGCACCCAGATCTCGCCGCTGTCGCCCGGCACGACGTCGTCGCCGCTCTCGTCGACCAGGCGTACGTCGATGCCGTCGAGCACCTTGCCGACCGAGCCGTACTTGATCGGCATGCCGGCCGAGCTGGTGACCACCGGGGCGGCCTCGGTGAGGCCGTAGCCCTCGCAGATGTCGAGCCCGAAGCGCTCCTTCAGCCGCCGCATCGCCTCTTCGGGCATGCGGGCCGCGCCGGTGAGTGCGAGCCGGACGCTGGCGAAGCTGTCGGCCGGCGCCTCGTCGAAGTGGCTGAACGCGAGCCAGAGCGGCGGTGCGCCCGGGACCACGGTGACCTGCCGGTCGCGGATCGTGTCGAGCGCGGTCGACGGGTCGAAGCGCTGCACCAGTACGACGGTGGCGCCGCGGATGAGGCTGAGGCCGAGCACGACGTTCAGCCCGAAGATGTGGAACAGCGGCAGTACCCCGTAGACGGTGTCGTGGGCGTCGATCTGCACGTTGGCCGAGCGACCCTGCTGCAGGTTGGCGAGCAGGTTGCCGTGGCTGAGCATCGCGGCGCGGGGTGATCCGGCGGTGCCGCTGGTGAACATGAGCACCGCGATGGTGTCGGCGTCGACCTCGACCACGGGGGCGGGCGGATGGTTGAGCAGGACGTCGAGGTCGCAGGCGCCGTCGATGGTGCCGGTGTCCGTGGCGACCACGCACGCGACGGTGGGCACCTGGTTGCGGTCGACCGCCTTCCAGGCCTGCGCGGCCGACGGTTCGACCACGACGACCGAGGCGCCGACCTTGGCGATCTCGCGCTCGATCTCGGGCGCCGGGCTGGCGGGGTTGAGCGGCACGGCGACGGCACCGAGGCCGAGCGTGGCCAGGTAGCCGAGCACGAAGTAGCGCCCGTTGCCGCAGAGCAGCACCACCCGGTCGCCCGGCTGCACGCCGAGCGACGCGAGCCCGCCGCGCAGGTGCGCCACCTGCTCGCGCAACGCCCCGTAGGTGGTGGGCCGGCTCCGGCTGATGAGCGCCACACGGTCCGCGTCGTGGTCGTCGATGATGTGTGCGAGATTCACCGGACCCCCTCAGTCCCCCGTCGCGCCGCCCGGCGGCTGCGCACGGCGCAGCGACCCGGAGGCGTCGGGGAGCCTAACGGGTCGCTGCGTGACGTGTGTCAGGCCGGGGGACGGCCCTGGTCAGCGGGTGCGGTCAGCGGGTGCGGTCAGCCGATGCGGTCACCGGGCGGGCAGGTCGCCGAAGAAGCCGACCACCCGCGTGAGCCGACCATCGGGGCCGACCTCGGCGACGTCGGTGCCGGTGACGGCGGGCGTGCCGTCGGGCCCGACGAGCGCCCAGCCGTACCGGGCGATGCCGTGGTGCGCGTCGATCGCGGTGGTGCGCTCGAAGCGGTGGCCGGGGTAGTGCGCGAGGACGGCGTCGGTCATGGCGGCGATCGCGTCGTGGCCGGTGCCGTCGAACGGCGGGTCGAGGAGCGATCCCGTCGGGTGCCACGCCTCGGCGACGAGCACGGCGCGGCGGCCGGCGTCGGCGAGGGCGTAGGCCTCGAGGTGGGTGTCGATCACGTGGGTGAGCTGCTGGATGGGGTCGGTGGTGAGCGTGTCGTCCATGGCTCCACGTTGCGCCCGATCGGGCACGCGATCGATGACCCGTCGGGTCATCGGATCGTCGTCGTCATGACCTGTCGGGTCATGGACGCCGTGCGCGCCGGTTCGTACGCTCGCCTGCATGGCACGACCCGCCGTGGGCGAGCTGGTGCGCGACTGGCGCACCCGACGCCGCCGCAGCCAACTCGACCTCGCCCTCGACGTCGGGGTGTCGACGCGTCACCTGAGCTGTGTCGAGACCGGCCGCGCCCGGCCGAGCCCCGAGCTGATCCTGGCGCTCGCCCACCATCTCGAGGTGCCGCTGCGCGAGCGCAACACGATGCTGCTCGCCGCGGGATACGCACCGCGCTACGGCCAGCGGGGCCTCGACGATCCGGCGATGGCCACGGTGCGGGCGGCGATCCAGCGGATGCTCGACGCCCACGACCCGTACCCGGGTGTGGTGATCGACCGGGCCTGGAACGTGGTGCTCGGTAACGGCGCCGCGCAGGCACTGGTCGCCGGGGTGTCCGACGAGGTGCTCGGGCCGCCGCTCAACGTGTACCGGCTGTGCCTGCACCCCGGGGGTCTCGCCACCCGCACCAGCAACTTCGTCGAGTGGGCCGGGCACCTGCTGCACCAGCTGCGCCGCACGATCCTGCTCACCGGCGACCCGACGCTGATGGCGCTGCAGGACGAGGTGCTCGACTACTCGACCGTGCGCCAGATCGTGCCGCTGCTGTCGCCGTCGGCGCCCGACGAACCTTCGATCCTGGTGCCGTTCCGGCTGAGCACCCCGCTCGGCGAGATCGCGACGTTCACGACCCTCACGTCGTTCGGCACGCCGGGCGACGTGACGCTCGACGAGCTCGCGGTCGAGCTCTTCTACCCCGCCGACGACGCCTCGGCCGCGAAGCTGCGCGAGCTCGCGAGTGCCAGCGCCACCTGAACGTCGAGGGCCCGTCGTCTCATGGCGTGCACGGCCCGAGGTCGGGTTCGTTCAGGCTGACGAAGGTGGGCGAGTCGACGGCCGAGCGGACCTCGTCGCACACCACGCGGTCCGCGTCGCAGCCGGCAGGAGCTCCCTGTGCGGTGATCGATTCGTTGGTCGTCGTCGGTCCACGTCCCGTCCATCAGCCCCACCTGGATCAGTGACTGTGCGACGGGGCTGAGCACGCAACTCGCTCCGGCCGCCGGCCTGGTCGAGCTCCCGGCATCGACGTGACCACGCCAGACGAGGATCCCGGCCGCGGTGACGGCGAGGGCCGAGACTCCCGCCACGCCGGCGAGCAGGTGACGCGACGTCGTCGGTGACACACGGGACATCGCCCGGCGTCCGCGCACCACGCTTCCGAACATCAATGCTGTCCCGACGAACGGGAGCACCATGGCGAGCGCCCGTTGCCACGACTCGTCGGACACCCAGTCGGGTCCGGACAGCCCGACGACAGCGCCCGTGACGGTCGACCGTTCGACCGTCACCTCGTCGCCCGGCCGGAGCCGCTGGAGGATGTCCTTCGAGACGGTGTGGTCGAACCGAGCACCGCGCTCGTCGCGGCCGATCACGTGGTACGAGGCCGACCTGAAGCTCGGTTCGGTCCGTAGCACTTCGACCACGCCGGACCGGGAGACCGACGGACCGAATCGGGCAATGGCTTGCACCCCGGCGTGGAGGAGCACCGCCAGACCGATCACGAAGACGATCGCGGCGACGGTGGCCGTGCGCTCGGGATCCGCATCGACCCCGGCAGGTCCGACTCGCACGGGCTCGGCGGGTGTGAACGTCGGCTGGTCGTCACGCATGGGCACCTCCGTCGCGGCTCGGGCGATCGGACATCATGCCCGATCACGACCGGGGCCGAGTCCGGGCCCCGACGGCGGCGATCAGAGTCGCAGCAGCGAGATGATGCCGGCGGCGAGGATCGCGACGAGCAGCAGACCGAGGGTGAGCGTGGTGGCGGGACGCACACCGCCACCATAGGTCACGACCGGCGCAGCTCCACCGGGCTCGTGACACCCGGCCGCTCGCCCTCGCCCAACGGCGCGAGCGTCACCTGGTCGCCCGCGGCGATGCGCAGCTCGTCGGCGGCCGAGCGCCGGTCGAGCACCAGCGACACCATCCCCGAGCCGTCCGCCACCAGGCCGACGGCGCCCACGCCTGCGTCCGCGTAGGTGCTCACACGGGCGGCCACGCGCACCGTCGGGTCGGTCGGGTCGCCGGCGCTCACGCGCACCGGGTCGCCCAGGTGTGCGATCTCGTCGGGGCCGACGTTGAGCTGGCAGTTGCCGAAGCGGTCGACCCACAGCACCTCGCAGACCACCACGCCCGCCTCGTCGCGCGGCAGGGGCACGACACCGGGCATCAGCAGATCGGGATCGACCGGCTCGCCGAGCTCGGCCAGGTCGACACCGTTGCACAGGTGCGCGGCCACGCTGGCGTAGACGTCGCGCCCCGCGCTGGTGACGCTCGGCGAGGGCAGGTGGAACCGCTCGTCCGACAGCGACACGCAGCGTTCGGCACCGCCGGCCATCGCGATCGCCGGGGCGAGGAGGCCGTTGTCGGGTCCGACGAACACGCCCTCGCCGCCGGCGACCTCGATCGCCAGCGCACGTCGCGACGTGCCCACCCCGGGATCGACGACCGCCAACACCACCCCCGACGGCACGTACGGGATCGCGCGAGCGAGGGCGAGGCTTCCGGCCCGCACGTCGAACGGCGGGATCTCGTGGGTGAGGTCGAGCACGTGGGCGTGCGGCGCCAGATCTCGCAGCACGGCCTTCACCACCCCGACGCACTCGTCACGCGTGCCGAAATCGGACAGGAAGGAGACCGTGTCGTAGCGGCGGGCCATCGGGCGCACGCTACCGGGACGAGGTGGCCGGAAAAATCGAACGGGCCGGTGCCAACCCCCCGATGGCACCAGCCCGTCCGGCGCAGCCCTTGCGGGGCGCGACTCCGGTTGAAAGTCAGCCGGTGGTCATGACGACCGACAGGAACAGTAGACGCGCCGTTGCGATGAGAAAAGAGTCACGTCGGAAAATCTTCGAAAAATCGCTCGGGGAATGACACGCGTGTGATCCGGGTGCGGTAACGCTCCGGTTACGTCGTCGCTTGCGAGCGATCCTCGTTCCGACTCATCGTGAGCGCCTCGCGGCGCACGAGCCGCGCGAGGGCGAAACGGGGGCGACGTGGCGACGACGGGCAGGGTCGGGCGGACGAGGATCGGACACCGGCGAGCGATGGCGCTCGTCGGCACGTTGATCGCGAGCGGGCTCGTCGTGGCTGCGCCGGTGGAGGTACCACCGGTGTCGGCCGCCCCCGGCCCGATGCACGCGATCGTGCTGCCGCGGCTCCTCGGCGGTTCGGTCACGGGAGTCAACGAAGCCGGGCAGATGGTCGGCACCCGCTCGGACGGACAGGGTGGATTCGTCGTGTTCCGAGCGACGGTCGCGGGAGCCGTGGTCGATCTCGACCAGCCGGCGGGCGTGCAGTACGCCTCGCCCGTCGCGCTCACCGAGTCCGGCATCGTGGTCACCTCGGCCGCGACCGACTCGACGTACGAAGTCGTCGTGTATCCCGCCGGCTCGACGACCGGCACGGTGCTCCCGAAGGGCCCCTTCACGTCGCTGTCGGCGAGTCGGGTCAACGAGTCGGGGCAGGTGGTCGGTTCGGGAACACTGCCGAACGGCGACACCCATGCCTTCGTGTACGACGGCACCGACATCGTCGATCTCGGCGGACCGACCGGCGGTTACAGCACTGCCGAGGCGATCGATGCGACGGGCACCGTCGTGACCGGCAGGGTCACGCAGAGCGACGGCTCGTCCACGATCGTGCAGTGGACCAACGGCACGCGTGCCGACCTCGGCAACCCCGGCGACGGTTGGATCTACCTCTCGATCGTCGGGCACGACGGCACGCCGGTCGGTTCGTTCTCGACTGCCGGGCGCGACTCCGCGTTCGTCGTCGACGGTACGCAGCTCGTCCCCCACGCGCCGCTCGTGGCAGGCCACGGGTCGACGATCTCGAGCATCAGCACCGCAGGCGTGGCCATCGGGAACGACTGGGACGCATCGGCACGGGTGCGGGCCGTGCGGTGGTCCAGCCCTGGCACACCGCAAGATCTCGGGACCCTCGGTGGACTCGAGGCGTACGCCGGCGACATCGACTCCAGCGGCCGGATCGTCGGTACCTCGACACTCCCGGCCACCCCGCTGATGAGCGACAACGGGACCCATGGCTACGTGATCGAGGACGGTGTCATGTACGACGTCAACGATTTCCTGCCCGCAGGCACCGTCGAGGTGACCACCCTGTACGACGTCACCGACAGCGGGTACATGCTCGGCGACAGCCGGGCCGGGCAGGTGCTGTTGGTGCCGGGCCCGGCGCCCGCACCCATGTACGACGTGATCGACCTCACTCCCGCCGCCCTGCGAAGCCAGGCGCTCGGGCTGAGCGCCAACGGTGACGTGCTCGTGGCGACCGAATCGTCTGCCCTTCGGTGGCGCGATGGGTCCGCGACCGCCATCCCCGGATCGTTCCAGACCGGCGCGATCAGCAGCGATGGGCGCGTGGCAGGCATGCGCATCGCCAACAATGCCGTGCGCGGCTATCGTTGGGACGGCCCGTCGGCACCCTTCGTCGACCTCGGCGGAGGAGTGGTGCCTGTCGCCGTGAACGCAGTCGGTGACGTGGTGGGCTCTCGCCAGTCAGGACCGAGGCAACACGCCATCTGGTTCCGCAACGGCGTGGCCGTGGACGCGAACCCTCTGCTCCCCGGAGCGATCTCGTCGGACGCGAGGACCATCAACGATGCGGGCTACCTGAGCGGTGTCATCGAGGGAGATGCCGGAGCTCGCGGCTATCTCGCTCACGGCGACGACCTCACGGTCGTCCAACCAGCCGCCGGCAGCTACTCGATGATCGCCGACGTCAACCTTTCCGGCGTAGCGGTCGGAACCATCTCGACCGACGAGCAGGAGAACGCCGCCTTCCGTCTCGTCAACGGGGTCGTCGAGGTCCTCGATCCCCCGTCGTCCTCCCAGAGCGAGGCCATCGCCATCAACGAGTCCGGCGTCATCGCCGGCGCGGCCTTCGACGACCAGTCCGGCCGCTATCGACCGTTCATCCACGACGCACAGGGATTCCGCTTCTCCACCGGGCTCGGAGGCCAGTTCGCGTCGGTCCTCGACCTCTCGAACACCGGGGTGGCTGTCGGGTACGGGTCCACGCCGATCGGGCCGACCCACCCACTGACCTTCGACGGCACCACCACGGTCGACCTGACGACCGTGGTGGACCAAGGCATCGCGTTCGAGCTCGAGGTGGCACGAGCGATCAACGACGCAGGGTGGATCCTCGTCAGCGCATCGAAATACCACCCGACCGGTGCGCTCGAGCACGCCGTGCTGCTGGTGCCGCACGGGACGACGGATTTCGCGGCACCGACAGTCAGTGTGACCAGCCCGGCCGACGGGGCGATCGTCACCTCCGGCGCGTCGCTCACCGCGTCGTACTCGTGCGCCGATGCGGTCGCACTCGCCTCGTGCACCGGCAGCGTCGCCGACGGCGCACCGCTCGACACCTCGACCCCGGGTACCCACGAGCTGGTGGTCACCGCTCGCGACGCCACCGGGCTCACCACCACCAGGGTGGTGCGCTACACGGTGGGCGATCCCAACCCGCCGACCGCGACGATCACCGCACCGGCCGAGAACGCGACGCTCGCACTGCTCGACCAGACGGCGGCCGACTACTCGTGCACCGACGACGTCGCGATCGCCTCGTGCACCGCGCCGGTGGCCGACGGTGCGCCGATCGCGCCGACCGCACCGGGTGCCGGCACCTTCACGGTCACCGCCACCGACACCGGTGGCAACGTCACGACGGCCTCGGCGCACTACACCGTCTCGAACGCGCTGGCCCCAGGCCTCGGGCTCGACGGCACGTTCACGAGCACGGGCATCCCGTACTCGGTGGCCGACGCACCGGCGCCCGACGGCGTCACGGTCGCCGTGCCGTCGAACGCGGGCGGCCCGGTGACGATGACCGCATGTGGCGGGTTCACCGTCGAGCTCACCCCCGGATCGCAGGCGACGCTCACCTGCGGCAGCCTGCAGGCCACCGTGACGAGCGGTCAGGTCACCGTCACCAACCCGGCCGGCACCGTCGACATGATCGTCGAGGCCGGCGGCAGCGGGCGCCTCGAGGCGAACGGCACGGCCGTCGACCTCGGGGGCACCCCGATCACGGTGATCGGTCCGCTCTCAGCGCTCGCACTGTCGCCGTCGACGGCGACCGTGGGCGTCAACGTCGCCCAGGCGTTCACCGTGCGCGGGCTCGACCCGCAGGGCCACGACCTCGGCGACCTCACGTCGTCGGCGACGTTCACGATCTCGGGCACCGGTGGCTCGTGCACGGCCAACAGCTGCCGGGCGAACAGCCTCGGGGTGCGCACCGTCACTGCGACGGTCGGCACCGTCACCGGCACCGCAACGCTCGACGTCCGCCAGCGACAGACGATCAGCTTCACCGCGATCTCGAGCAAGACGATGCTGCAGAGTCCGGTCACCGCGGTCGCCACCGCGACCTCGACGCTGCCGGTCACGTTCAGCACCACCACGCCGACCGTCTGCACCGCCGGGGGCACCAACGGCGCCACCATCACCCTCGTGGCCGCGGGCACCTGCACGGTGCAGGCGGACCAGGCCGGCAACGCCACGTGGGCACCGGCCGTGCCGGTCACCCGCACGTTCACGGTGAACCGCGCCAACCAGACGATCACGTTCACGAGTCCCGGCAACCAGACGATCACCGCGTCGCCGATCACCGTGTCGGCCACCGCGAACAGCGGGCTGCCGGTCACGTTCACCACCACCACACCTGCCGTGTGCACGGCGAACGGCACCAACGGCAGCTCGATCACCCTGCTCGACGCCGGCACGTGCAGCGTGCGCGCCGAACAGGCCGGCGACTCGCGGTACAACGCGGCGACGGCCGTGACCCGCAGCTTCACCGTCACCAAGGTCACGAACACGATCACGTTCCCGGCGCCCGGCGGACGCACGCTCGCCCAGTCGCCCGTGACCGTGTCGGCGACCGCGTCGAGCGGACTGCCCGTGCAGTTCAGCACCACCACGCCGGCCGTCTGCACGGCGGGCGGCGCGCTCGGTGAGGTCATCACGCTGCTGACGGTCGGCACCTGCACCGTCCGTGCCGAGCAGCCGGGCGATGCCACCTACCGCGCCGCCACACCGGTGAGCCGCAACATCAACGTCACCAAGGCGGCTCAGACGATCACGTTCCCGACGCTCTCGGCGACCCTGATCACCGCGTCGCCGGTGACCGTGTCGGCGACCGCGTCGAGCGGACTGCCCGTGCAGTTCGCCACCACCACCCCGGCCGTCTGCACCGCCGGCGGCACGAACGGGGCCACCATCACCCTGCTGGCGGCGGGCACCTGCACGGTGCGAGCCACCCAGCCCGGCGATGCCATCTGGAACGCCGCCACCGCGGTGAACCGGAGCTTCACGGTCACGCTGCCCGCCCCGGCGGTCACCGCCTTCACCGCCACGCCGACCGTGCTGGCATCCGCGGGCGGTGCCGTCCAGTTGAACGCCACGGTCGCGAGCGCGGCCACGTGCCGTTTCGCGGTGAGCCCCGCGGTGGCCGGCTTCCCCGTCACCGTGCCGTGCACCAACGGCACCGCCGCCACCACCGCAACGCTGCCTGCGAACACCACGGCGTCGAGCCGTACCTACTCGTTCACCGTGTCGGCGATCCGCTCCGGCGCTCCGACCGCGACCTCGTCGCCGGTGACCGTTCGCGTCGCCTCATCGTCGGAGGCGATCGTCGACCTCGGTGTGACGGGCTCGTCGGAGCACGACCCGGCGTTCGCCGGGGTGCCGCTCACGACCACGTTCGTGGTCACCAACGCCGGCCCGAGCGCTGCACCTGCCAGCGCCCTCACCGCGGCCGTCCCGGGCGGCACCACGTTCCTGTCGTCGACGATCTCGACGGGCGGCAACTGCACGGCGAACGCCGGCATGGTGTCGTGCTCGCTCGGCACGCTGGCGGCCGGCGGGTCGGCCACCGTGTCGATCCGCGTGACGCCGTCGTCGGTCGGCTCGCCGACGATCATCGCCCAGACCTCGTCGTCCGGTGTCGACCTGGCGACGACGAACGATCGGTTCGAACTGACCACCACCGTGGTCGAGTCGAGCATCGTGTACACCGACGACCAGACCTCGAACCTGCTCCGGATGGACCCGTTCAGCGGCTCGACGGTGATCGCGTCGCAGTCCGGTTCGAAGCAGGAGGCCGTGCTGTCGCCGGACAAGCGCAAGGTGGTGTACTCGCGCTTCGACTCGGCGAGCTCCACGTGGCAGCTCTGGGTCGTCGGCATCGACGGGTCGGACGAGCACCTGCTGCGCGACCTCGGCAACTCGAACCTGCCACGGCCGTCGTGGTCGCCCGACGGCACCAAGGTCGTGTTCTCGACGCCGGTGTCCGGCATGTTCAAGGCCGTCGTGGTCGACGTGACGGGCCCACCGAACCCGCGACTGCTCGTCGCCGACACCGCGGTCGGTGAGATGTGGCCGGCGTTCACCGCCGATGGTTCGCAGATCCTGTTCCGCGACACCTGTGCTCGCCCCGGGCCCGGCTCGTGCCGGTACCACCTGATCGCCGCCGACGGCAGTGGACCGCTCACGTCGTTCGACTCCTACCCGATCGGCCAGGGCGTCGTCGTCGACCCGACGAACACGTGGTTCTACTTCGCCGACCAGCAGGGCACCATCCGGCGCGGCCGACTCGACGGCACGGCATCCGAGACCGTCACCACCGGGCTCGGGTGGGGGATGACCTACTGGTCGCTCTCGCCGACCGGCACCCGGATCGCCTACAACGCGATCGTCAACAACCAACCGGTCGTGTCGATCGTCGACGTCGACGGCCAGAACCCGAAGCAGCTGACCACCCCGTACAACCTGGCTGCACCGGCCGGCTGCTACTCGCCCGCCTGGTCGCGTGACGAGTCGCAGGTGGTGATGCACTGCTACGCCGGAGGCGCGATCTTCATCGCCACGGCGTCGACCTCGGCGACATCGCCGACCGCGGCGTCGGGGATCGGCGGCAGCTTCCGGTCGCGCAATCCCGAGTGGTGGGGCAGCCGGCCGAGCAGCTGATCGGCCGTCAGCCGAGCTCGCGGCTGCGCTGCGTCGCGGCCATCACGGCTTCCAAGAAGGCGGCACGCACCCCGCCGGCCTCGAGCTGTCGCAGGCCGGCGGCGGTGGTGCCGCCGGGCGAGGTGACCATGGCGCGCAGTGCCGCGGGATCGCCGCGCTCGGCGAGCAGCTTCGACGAGCCGACGAACAGCTGCGCCACGAGCGCCTCCGACACGGGCCGGGCCAGGCCGGCCAGCACCCCGGCGTCGATCAGGGCCTCGGCCACGAGGAACAGGTAGGCCGGGCCCGAACCGGCCAGACCGGTGACCGCGTCGAGCTGATACTCGGGCACGCGCACCACCCGCCCCACCGACCCGAGGATCCCCTCGGCCCACACCAGGTCGTCCTCGCCCGAGGCGGTGCCGCCGGCGATCGCGGCGGCGCCCTCGCCCACCAGCGCAGGGGTGTTGGGCATCGCCCGCACCACGGCCACCGGCTCGGTGGTGGCCTGCGCGGCCGCGGCCTCGAGACCGGCGATCGACACGCCCGCGGCGATGCTGAGCACCCGGCGGGCGCCGGCGGCGACCGCGGCGGTCGTGGCCCCGGCGACGTCGTTCGGCTTGACGGCGATCAACGCAGCATCAGCGGCCGCCACGGTGTCGGTGATCGTGACGCCCGGGAACTGCACGACCAGCTGGTCCCGGCGGGCGGCCAGCACCTCGACGACGACCACCTCGGACGGCTCGCACCAGCCAGCGGCCAGCATGCCGCCCAGCAGTGCGGCTCCCATGTTGCCGCCACCCACCATCACCAGTCGTGCGCCGCTCGAGCTCATGGGCACAGAGGCTAGATGGGCGGGGCGGGCCGAACGGGTGGACGGCCCGGCGTTCCCCGATCGGAACCGTCCACCCGCTCACCGACATAGAGCGACGGCGGGCGGGCGTGTTCGGAAAACGAACCCGGTCAGTCCTGGAACCGGCTGGCGTACCCGAGCCGGATGAGCGACGGGAACGACTGCTCGACGTAGGCGTACAGCGAACCGATCACGCGGTCGAGCTCGGCCTCGGTGAGCGCCGACAGCGGCAGCTCGCCCCGCAGGAACAGGGCGTCCTCGACGCCGATCGCGAAGTGGGCGCCGACCAGACGGTCGTTGCGCCGCAACGCCTGCTCGTACACGGCCGCGTGGTTCTCCTCGGGCGCCGGCATCACGTAGCACTCGTAGCGCAGCGTGCGCTGGCCGAGCGCGATCCACACGGTGATGAACTCCTTGGCCTCGCCGCGCATGCGCACGTACCAGCGGCACTCGTCGCCCTCGCCACGGTCGACCGCCTCGATGGCCGGGTTCTCGGCGCGGAAGCCGGCCAGCCACTCGTCGATGCGGCGCTCGATGGTGGCGAGGCTGCCGTCGTCGTGGACGTCGGTCATCCGCAGGCCACCAGGTCGCGCACCGTGATCTCGTCGTACACGGCCGCGAGCTTCGACGCGGCGGTGCGCCACGTGTACTGCAGCGACTGCTCGTACCCACGCCGACCCATGGCCGCGGCGAGCGTCGGGTGGTCGATCAGGTGGTCGAGGTGAGCGGCGAACACCTTCGGGTCGCGGTCGGGCACGAGGAACCCGGTGGTGCCGTGGTCGACGAGGGTGAGCAGGCCACCCACCGCGCTGGCCACCACCGGCACCCCGCAGGCCGAGGCCTCGAGCGCCACCAGGCCGAAGCTCTCGCTGCGGCTCGGCACCACCACGGCGTCGGCGGCCCGGTCGTAGGTGGACAGGATGTGGTGCGGCTGCGGCGGCACGAAGGTGACGCGATCCCGCACGCCGAGGCGGTCGATGAGCTCGTGCAGGCGGCGCACCTCGTCGTCGCCCTCGAGGCCGCTCGCCCCACCGACGATCACCAGTTGGGCGTCGCGGCGGCGCATCTCGGCGAGCGCCTGCACGGCCACGTCGGGGCCCTTGAGCGGCTGGATCCGTCCGACGAACAGCACCACGGGCCGGTCGAGCGGCAGGCCGAGCGCACGGCGGGCGCCGGCGCGCAGGCCGGGCGCGAAGAACGCGTGCTCGACCGCGGGCGACACCACCGCCACGCGCCCGCGCGGGTGCCCGTAGAGCCGGCGGAACTGCCGCTCCTCCTCGTCGCAGTTGACGCAGATGAGGTCGGCGCAGCCGATGATCTCGGTCTCGGCGAGGTCGCGCCACTCGGGTTCGTGGTCGCCGCCCTCGGCCTTCACCCGAGCCAGGGTGTGGAACGTGACCGCCATCGGCAGGTCGCGCTCGTGTTTGAGCCGGTGGGCGACCAGACCGCTCAGCCAGTAGTTGGCGTGCAGCAGGTCGGCCGGGAACTCGCCGTCGAGGTGGCGGCGCACCCCGTCGGTGAACTCGTCGAGCACCATCGGCAGCTCGTCCTTGCGGAGGTCGAACGGCCCGGCCGGCACGTGCACGACGCGATGGCCGGGCTCGACCTGCACCACCTCGGGCAGGCCCGGCCGGTCGGCCCGGGTGTAGGTGGTGCACTCGAGACCGCTCTGCGCCAGCGCCGACACCAGCTCGCGCACGTAGACGTTCATGCCGCCACTGTCGCCCGACCCCGGCTGTGCCAGGGGCGAGGTGTGGAGCGAGATCACGGCCACGCGTTGCACGGCGACTGGAAACCCTACCGAAGCCGTCACCATTCCCGGACCGTCGGAGGTCGGGGCGGGGTGCGGCGGTCAGTCGTCGGGGGTGTTCCCGCCGACGAAGCTCTCGTAGACGTGCAGCAGCGCCCGGCGTTGCTCGGCGGTGAGCTGCGGGTCGCGGGCGATCGCGTCGCGCACCTCGTTGCCGTGGCGATCGTCGTCCGACAGCAGGCCGGCGCGTACGTACAGCGTCTCGGCGCTGATCTGCAGACCCTTCGCGATCTGCTGGAGGATGTCGGCGCTGGGCTTGCGCAGCCCGCGCTCGATCTGCGAGAGGTACGGATTGCTCACCCCGGCCAGTTCGGCCAGTCGGCGCACGCTCATGCGGGCGGTCTCGCGCTGGGTGCGGATGAACTCGCCGACGTCGGCGATGCGCTTGTCGAGCTCGTCGAGCCCCGGCACGGGCGGGATCGGCGGGATGTTGGGGGTCTTCACCGGACGTGCTCGCGGACGCTGGTCGCTCGGCTCACTCGTCGGCGAGCAGGCCTTCGATGTCGGCCTCGCCCTCGCGGTAGCGGCGGACGAGTTCGGCGCTCAACGCGTCGATGCGGCCGAAGAGCTCCTTGCGCTCCTTCGAGCGGACCTGCTCGAACAGGCGCAGCTCGGTGCGCAGCGCGACCAGCTCGTCCTCGTCGAGCGACGGCAGGTCGGCGCCACCGTGTTCGCCCCACAGGTGCTCGAGCTCGACGGCCAGCGGGTGATCGCTCGCGTCCTCGGCCGGGCGGGGCGGGCGGGCCGGGCCACCGGTGAGGTGGGTCCCGAGGATCACCGGCAGCTCGCTGGTGATGACCGCCGGGTCGGCGTCGCGGCTGCGGCGGCGGAACTCGGCCTCGATGAGGTCGAGGCGGGCCTGCGCGAGCCGACGCACGTAGGACACCGCGTCGTCGTCGTGCTGCAGCGACGCCCGCAGGGACCGCAGCTCGTCGAGCGGCAGCAGGGTCGGGTCGAGATCGGTCACGGACATCCTCCACTCACCGGCGGCAGCACCGCCACCTCGTCGCTCGGCGTCACGGGTGCCGAACGCTCCGCCGCATCGCCGTTGAGCCAGACCTTGCAGGTGCCGAGCACGGTGGCGAAGGCGGCACCATATCGGTCGACCGCACGATCGAGCACCTCCCCGACCGTCGTCCCGTCGACGACGTCGGCGCCCGTGCCGGCGGCCTCGCGGGCCGACGCGAACAACCGGAGGTGTGCCATGCCCGGATCGTACCCCCCGACTCGCGGCTTGCCCCGGTACCGTGCGGGAGCGATGGGATCCCGAGCCGTGCCGCCGACACGCCTGCTGGTGGTGCGCCACGGTCGCAGCGAGTGGAACACGGCCGGGCGGTGGCAGGGCCACGCCGACATCGTGCTCGACCACACCGGCGAGCTGCAGGCCGTCGCCGCCGCCGAGGTGCTCGGCCAGTTCGACGCGATCTGGGCGAGCGACCTGCAGCGGGCGCTGCGCACCGCGCAGATCGTGGCGGCGCTGCTCGGCGTCGGCCCGGTGCGCACCGATCCGCGCTTGCGCGAGAAGGACGTCGGCCCGTGGGAGGGCCTCACCCACGCCGAGGTCGAGCGCGAATGGCCCGGTTTCCTGGCGGCGCGTCGTCGCCCGGACGGCTTCGAGGACGAGGACCACGCCGCCGCACGCGTGCTGACCGCACTGGACGAGATCGGGGCCGAGCACCCCGGTGGCGAGGTGCTGGTGGTGAGCCACGGCGGCGTCATCCGCGCCGCCCGGCGAGCCCTCGGTGCCGACGCCCCGCACCTCGACAACCTGTCGGGCGGGTGGTTCGAGCTGCGCGACGGGCGCCTGCGGGCGGGCGAGTCGGTGCAGCTGGTCGACACCGCTGCCCTCGACCGCGAGCTCGAGGCGTCGCGGGCCGGCCGTGACGAGCCGTTCGACCAGACCGATCGGTCCGAGGTGTTGTGACCAGTGCGGTGTCGGGTGCGGTGACCGGGGGCGAGCAGCTGCCGTTGGGCTTCGACGCCCCCGCCGCGCCGGCGCCGCCGTTCACCGTCGAGGTCACGCGTTCGAAGCGCCGCAAGCGCTCGGTGGGCGCGCAGCTGGTGGGCAGCACCCTGCGGCTCGCGATCCCGTCGTGGATGAGCCGCGCCGAGGAACAGCACTGGGTGGACGAGATGACCCGGCGGTTCAGTCGCAGGATGTCGACCGAGCGCTTCGACCTTCCCCAGCGGGCCGCCGAGCTGGCTCGCCGGCACCAGCTCGACCGGCCGACCGACATCCGCTGGGCGTCCGACATGACGACGCGGTGGGGGTCGTGCACCCCGGACACCGGCACGATCCGCCTCAGCGACCGGTTGGCCGCGTTCCCGGACTGGGTGGTCGACTACGTGATCGTCCACGAGCTGGCTCACCTGCGGGTGGCGGGTCACGACGAGCGCTTCTGGGCGCTGGTGCGCCGCTATCCGAGGGCCGAGCGAGCGATCGGCTACCTCATCGCCAAGTCGGGCGAGGACGACCTCGACTGAGGCGTGTTCAGCCCGCGCGGGGCACCGTCGGGGCGAAGGTGCTGCGGTGCGGACGCAGCGAGCCCGCCAGCACCGACACGCCGATCAGCGTGGCGAGCACCACCACCAGCCAGGCACCGACCGGCACCTGGTGCGAGCCCGTGGCGACCACCGCGTCGTCGCTCGGCGCCGCGAGCAGGCGGGTGCCGGCGACGGCGTCACCGTCGGACGACACCAGCTGGCCGGTGGACCCCGCCGGATCGGTCGCCTCGCTCGCACCGGCGGCGTCGATCGGCGGCAGGCCGATCGCCAGGTCGACGTCGGTGCCGGGTTCGAGCACGAACGACCGCGAGCGGCCGAGCACGTCGAGCAGCGACGGCGTCGCCAGACCGGCCGGCAGGTTCGTCACCGCGAGCCGGTAGGTACGACCGGCTTCGGCCGCGATGGTGAAGCGGCCGGCGTCGTCGGTGACGTCGGTGCCGCGCACCACGCCGGTCGCGTCGTCGAGCAGCGTGATCGTCACGCCGGCGACCGGCTGCTCGTCTGCGTCGAGCACGCCGTCGGCGTCGGCGTCGGACCACACGACGTCGTCGACGTCGAGCGACTCGGTCGTGCCGGTCGTGCCGGTCGTGCCGGCGACGGGCGACGAGGTCGAGGCGACGAGCTCCACCCGCGGCGCCGAACGGCCGGCCAGGTCGAGCGGCTGCGGCGACGCCGGCGACTCGAGCGAGCCGGTCTCGCCTCGCACCATCAGCCCGGGCGGCGGGGCGACGGCGGCCCAGCACGCACGGCCCGACAGGTCGAGCGACCAGGTGCCGTCGGCACCGACCTCGGTCGACACGGGCGCGAGGTAGACGTCGTCCGACGTGCCCCAGAGCCCGTCGGCACCGGGCGACTCGGCGCACACGACCACGACGGTCGCGCCGGCGGCACCGGTTCCCGCAGCGACCGGCGCGCCGTCATCGGCGGATGCGGGCTCGGTCGTGCTCGCGGCCGCGTCGGGCGTGGGTGCGGTGTCCTCGGTGGCGGGGAGGTCGGCGGTGTCGACCGGCGCGGCGATGGTGCTCGCCACGGTGACGGCGGTCGTCCCGGTGCCGGCGCCGGGCATCACCGGCTCGTCGGTGGCCACGTCGGACGACACCTCGATCACGCCCTGCAGGCGACCGCCGGGGTCGGCCGCCTCGGCCGTGGGCACCGCGGCCGCCATCGCACCTGCGACGGCCACCAGTGCCGCGGCCCGCAGGCCCATGCGGCGCGGCAGCACCGGCTGGTCGTCGAGCACCACCACCGGGCGCACCCCGGCGAGCGCCGGGTCGAGATGGGTGCCGCCGAGCAGTTCGATCGCCGGCTGCACCACGCAGTACTCGGTGAACGCGTCGGCCACGTAGGGCTCGAGCGCGCCGAACTCGACGCCGTAGCGACGCTCGCCGCTGAAGTCGAGGCGCACGTTGCGCACCACGGCGGGCACGGAGGCGGACACGACCCCGCTCGCCGTCGGCAGCACGACCTCGAGTCGCTGATGGCTGCCCACCGGCAGGTCGGCGTCGCCGAGCACGCCCGCGCCGAGCGGCGTGAGGTCGACCACGAGCGCCGAGCGGTCACCGAAGGTGCTGGGGAGCGACGAGGCGATGCGGGTGGCGCGCCGGGTCTGCGCACGACGGGCGAGGATGCGCAGGGCGTCGAGGCCGCCGGCCAACGACCAGAGCGCGACGATCAGCAGCCCGGCGGTCCGATCGACGGGCATCGCGGCCAGCGTGTGGGTGAGCCGGTCGCTCACGGCACGCATGCCGATCACGACGCTGATCGCGCCGATCGCCGCCGCGGGTGCCACACCGTGGTGCAGCCCGAAGGCGCTGCCGAGCACGTGCTCGGCCGGATCGGGCCGGCCGTCGGGCGCCATCACACCGCGCCACGAGGCGCCGAGCATGCGCATCGACCAGCGCACCCGGTCGCCGGGTCGCATCTCGCCGTGCGACAGCAGGTGGAGCGCCAGCGCCGACAGTGCGAACCAGGGGGCCCAGAGCGCGCCGAGGGTGACGGGATCGGGCTCGAACGGGAGCCGGCCGGCGAGGAGCACGCCGATCAGCAGCACGATCGTCGCGCCGCGCCGCACTCCGGCGAGCGGGCGGACGGCTTGGGCGACGAGCGACAGGCGCTGGGCGAGCGAGAGCCGGTTCGGACGCAGCGCGCCGTGGTCGCCGAGCAGCAGGTGCCGCGCGGCGCTGGCCTCGCAGGCGCGCACGTCCTCGAGCTCGGCGGGCGAGGTGATCGGCGCGACGGCCACCACCGGCGAACCGCCCGGCGCGGCGATCTGCCATCCCGCGTGGAACAACGCACTCGTGAGATCAGCGGCCACCATCTGCGACGACGAGCGCACGAGCGCCACACGCCGGACGGCCTCGGTGCGCAGCAGCGCACCGCTGCCGACGAAGGGCGCGAGGCCCCGGGCGCCCAGCGCGGGCACCAGCGCACGACGCTCGAACTGCAGGTCGTGGCGTCCGCCGCTGCCGTGTTCGGCCGACTCGCCCGCGCTCGCCATCACGGGGCCCTGCACCACGGCCACGCTCGGCTCGTCGAACCAGGGCAGCAGGGTGCGCAGCACGGCCGGATGCGGCACGTCGCCCGACTCGAGCAGCAGGAACGAGGCGGCCTGCACCACGTCGGCCGCGGTGTGCAGGCCGTCGCGCTCGTCGGGGTCGGTGGCGACGTAGCGCACCCCGTGCTCGACGGCCATCGCCGCGAGGTCGGGGCTGGCGTGCGGGTCGACGACCAGCACGGGAGCGATCGAGCGCGCGGCCACCAGCGTGGCGCGCAGTGCGACCGGGTCGGTGCGCGTGCAGCGCACCACGATCTCGGCGTCGACGGGAGGTCCGGCGGGGTGTGCGAGCGGCCGGGCCGACTCGGGCCGGCGCCACAACGCCCAGGCCAGCACGGCCACGGCGAGCAGCCCGCCGAGCTCGACCACGAACGACGGCACGCCGAGCCACCACGGTGCGTCACCGATGGTGCCGGTGCGCCAGCCGAGCCACGCCAGGCCGACGGCGACCGCCAGCACGGCGGTGACCCTGCCGATGATCGTGTGCGCCTTGCCCATCCGTGCCTGCCTGCCGCCTGTTCCGCCGTCCGTGACCTACCCCGAGGGGGCCCGCGCGCTCGCCTGACGTGCGGACGCACCCGTGGTGCGGGTGCCTCATGGCTTCGGCACCGTTGGCGCGCGACTTGAGGAAACTCGGCCGAAGACCAGCAGGTCCGGGGGGTGGCGGCCGGGGGCGACGGGGGCCGGGGGCGCTGCCGCCGCTATCCTGCCGACCTCGTGGGTACCGCGAAGCGCGAACGACAGAAGGCCAACCGTCAGGCTCGGCTCGAGCAGCTGGCCAAGGAGGCCCGCCAACAGAAGACGCGCAAGCGGACCTTCACGATCGGCGGTGCCGTGATCGGCGCCGTCGTCGTGCTGTTCGTCCTGGCCCGCCTGGCCGGCGGTGGCGACGACGACAGCTCCACGGACACCACGCTGCCCAGCACGGCGACCACGATCGCGAGCGAGACCAGCACGGCCCCCACCGACACCTCCGACCTCGGCACTGCCACCACCGCGGCCACCGAGACCACCGAGGCCGCGTCCACCACCGAGGCCACCACCACGACGGTCGCGTTCGCCTACGGCGACGCCCCCTGCCCGGCCGACGACGGCTCGACCGCGCTGCCCGACACCTTCGAGGGTGCGCCGAAGCTGTGCATCGACCCGTCGAAGACGTACACGGCCGAGGTCGTCACCAACAAGGGCTCGTTCACGATGGAGCTCAACACCGAGGGTGCCCCGGGCAACGTCAACAACTTCGTGGTGCTCGCCCGCTACGGCTACTACGACGGCTCGGTCTGCCACCGCATCATGAAGGACTTCGTGGTGCAGTGCGGTCGTCCCGACCTCGACGACACCGAGGCCGCCGAGAAGGCACCGGGCTACACCGTCGGCGACGAGCTGCCCGCCGCCGGCGAGTACGCCGAGGGTGTCGTGGCGATGGCCAACACCGGCTCGCCCGACACCGGCGGTGGCCAGTGGTTCATCATCACGGGTGACCAGGGCGCATCGCTCGACCCGAACTACACGATCCTCGGCACCGTCACGAAGGGTCTCAACAGCACGGTGCAGGCGCTCGAGAACCTCGCCGACCCGACCGCCTCGAACGGCGTGCCGACGCTGGCGAAGGTGGTCATCGAGTCGGTGACGATCACCGAGAGCTGATCTCGGGCTGTCTCAGGGCAGCTCGCCGTGCAGGGCCACCTCGCCCACCGACTCCCATGCCGCGCCACGCCGCACGAGCGCGGCACCGGTGGGCAGCGAGGCCACCGTGGTGTCGGCCATCCGCAAGGTGCGCTGCAGCCGTTCGGCCGACCACTGCTCGACCGAGTGCACCACGGCCAGACCGGGCACGAGTCCGAGGCCGAGCGTGAAGGCACCACCGCGGGGATCGACCATCGGGTCGCACAGCGCCGACGCGCACGCGCCCACCCCGACCACCAGGCCACCTGCGGCGAACACCTCGCCGATCGCGTGCCACACCGGCGTGTCCTTCAGCACCGAGCGCAGGTGCAGCGGCTGATCGCCGACCAGGTACACCGCCCGGGCGCCGCGCACCACACCGGCGGCGCCCTCGTCGAGCGCCTCGGCGCGGCGCAGCACCATCAACGCCTCGACCTCGACCTCGAGGCGCTCGGCCCACCCGAGGGCCGCGGTCACGAGCCGCTCGGGGTGTTCGAACGCATCGGCGGTGGGCAGCACCACCGTGCGGCCGTCGCCGATACCCGCCACCTCGGCCAGCAGCCGTGCGTCGAGGTCGTCGTTGGCGGTGAAGGGGCCGCCGCCCTGCAGTGCGATCACGCCGGTCATCGGACCGAGCGTACGCGCGTCGGTCAGGGCGCCGTGAGGAACGAGGCGGCGAGGGCGTCGAGCACCTCGGGTGTGACCCCGATCGTGCCGACGTAGTCACCGATGCTGCCGTGCTCGGCCTCGATCGAGGCGAGCACGTCGCCGAGGGCATCGGGCAGTGCCGCCAGGAACGCACTCGGCGTCTCGGCCATGCGCTCGGCCAGCTCGGGGTACTCGCGGGTGGCCCAGGCGCGCATGCGCTCCATCGCGCCCGCGGTGAGGCCGTAGTCGGCGAGGACGATCGAGCGCGGCACGCCCAGCGCGCCGAGCAGCATGGCGGCGAGCATGCCCGTGCGGTCCTTGCCGGCGGCGCAGTGGAACACGGCCGGCAGCGCACCGGGCTGGGCGAGCTGGGTGATCGCGCCGGCGAAACGAGCGGCACCCTGGCCGAGCATGTCGGTGTACGCCCACACCAGGAACTCGTGCGCCTCGCGGTCGACCTGGTCCTCGACGGCCCAGGTGGTGTCGATCACGGGGTGGTGCGTGAAGTGCACCTCGATGAGCTGGTGCGGGAACGTGCCGCGCTCGTCGAGCTCGCGCTGGGTGCGCAGATCGACGACGGTGCGCAACCCGAGACCGCGGATCACCTCGACGTCGGCGTCGCTCAGGCGGTACAGCCCGTCGGCGCGGTAGATCGTGCGCCAGCGGGTGAGCAGGCCGTCACGGGCCGGGTAGCCGCCGAGGTCGCGGAAGTTGTGGACGGCATCGAGGCGGACGATGCGTCGGGGATCGACGATCGGGTCGACGAGGCCGGATTCCATGACGTGGACCGTACCGATCTCGGATGACGTTGCGACCAGGGCGAGGTGAACGGGCCGTGAACCGGCCCGTGAACCATTTCACGCCCCGGTGCAGGTCAGCCCTCGTCGTACTGGTCGAGTTGCGCCATCGCGTGGGCCCACACGCCGGGCAGCACGGGCTCGACGTGCGGGCCGTTTCGGGCGATCACGCGCTCGCGGGTGATGCCGTGCTCGCGCCACGTGCTGCCACCCTCGGCGAGGTTGAGCAGCATCGGTGCCATCCGGTCGACGGCCATCACGTAGCGCGCCTCCGGCGTGTCGCCACGCTCGTACTCGTCCCACAGCGATCGCAGGTAGGTGCCGACGGCCTCCGGCAACAGCCCGAAGATCCGGTCGGCGGCCGCTTGCTCGCGAGCTTCTTTCGATGCGAGCAGCTCGCCCTGGTCGTAGGCGAAGGTGTCGCCGGCGTCGATCTCGACGATGTCGTGGGCGAGCGCCATCGCGACCGCACGCCCGACGTCGACGGGTTCGGTGGCGCATCCGGCGAACACGAGGGCGGCCATGCCGAGGTGCCACGAGTGCTCGGCGGTGTTCTCGCGGCGCGAGCCGTCGGCGAGCCAGTTGCGTCGCTCGACGCCTTTCAGCCGGTCGATCTCCATGAAGAACGCGAGCGTGCGCTGCACGTCGTCGAGCGGGGTATCCGGGTGCGGGTCGGGGCGCTCGTCGGGATGGGTCATACGGGCCAGTGTGTCATCCGCTTTGAACGAAGTTACCGATGAGTAGCTACTGTCGGCCCATGACTGAGATCACGCGGGTGGGGGTGCTCGGGTCCGGGATCATGGGCTCGGGTCTGGCAGAGGTGATGGCGCGAGCCGGCTACGACGTCGTCGTGCGGTCGCGTTCGCAGGCGTCGGCCGATGCGATGGTGGCGACGATCGACAAGGGCCTCACCAAGGCCGTCGAGCGCGGCAAGGCCACCGAGGACGAGAAGGCGGCGATCCTCGGTCGGATCACCGCGACCGATCACCTCGGCCGTCTCGCCGACTGCGACCTCGTCATCGAGTCGGTCGTCGAGGACCTCGCCGTCAAGAAGGCGCTGTTCGCCGAGCTCGAGGAGATCGTGAAGCCCGAGGGCATCCTCGCCACCAACACGTCCACCCTGCCGGTGGTCGAGCTGGCGATGGTCACCAAGCGCCCCGAGCAGGTGTGCGGCATCCACTTCTTCAATCCGGCACCGGCGATGAAGCTGGTCGAGGTGATCCGGCCGATCACCGCGAGCGACGACACCATCGCCACTGCGCTCGCGTTCGCCACGGCGTGCGGCAAGGACGCGGTCGAGGTGAAGGACCGCGCGGGCTTCATCGTCAACGCGCTGCTGTTCCCGTACCTCAACAACGCGGTGCGCATGTGGGAGACGGGCACGGCCTCGATGGAGTCGATCGACACGGCGATGAAGGGCGGCTGCAACTTCCCGATGGGACCGTTCGCGCTGCTCGACCTGGTCGGTCTCGACACGTCGCTCGCGATCCTCGACGCGCTCTACGACGAGTTCCGCGACCCGAACTACGCGGCCGTGCCGACGATCCGCCGCATGGTCGCTGCCGGACACCTCGGCCGCAAGACCAAGCGCGGCTTCTACAGCTACTGACCGACCTCGGGCACGCACTGCGCCTGCACGTCGGCCAGGTGGTGCTCCGCCTCGTGCATCGCCTGCGCCGCGACCCAGGCCAGCGATCGGTCGGCCTCACGCGGCCAGCCGTACACCAGCGTCCGGGCCAACCGCGCGTCGTCGAGCGCGGCAACGGCCTTGGCGAGCAGGCCGATGCCAGCGGTGAGCTCGAGTGCCATGGCGGTCGGCGTGTCGTCGGCGTACAGCCCGTTCTCGATGCGCACGTCCTGGTACATCGGCTTCGGCGTCGGGTGGTCCTCGGCGAGCCCGAGCACGATGCGGTCGCGCAGGTTGAACATCACGTCGCGCACGTGCCCGCAGTACTCCATCACCGACCACACGTCGGGCGCGGGCCGCACGGAGATCGAGTCGTCGCCCGACGCGAGCACCGCGAGGTAGCCGTCGAGTGCGGCCCGCAGCCGGGTCGGGATGTCTGCGGCCGCAACGGTGTCCCACGCAAAGCCGCACACGTCGCAGGTCTCGGGTACCTCGGTCGCGTCCATCGGCACAGCCTCGCACGCCCGGAGGTGGTCGGGCGCCGAGCCCGGATGGTGTCGGAGGGGCCGCGGATCTGGTCTGATGTGACCCATGACGCATGCGTTCCGTTTCGGTGCCAAGGCCACTCGAGCGACTTCCGGCAAGGAGTGGCGCGACCTCGCGAAGCAGGCCGAGGACCTCGGCTACGCCAGCTTCCAGATCGACGACCACTTCGGCAACCAGCTGGCCCCCGTGCCGGCGATCATGGCGGCCGCCGCGGCGACCGAGAAGATCTACGTCGGCCCGCACGTGGCCGGCATCGACTTCCGCAACCCGGTGCTCTTCGCGAAGGAGGCCGCCACGATCGACCTCCTCAGCGACGGCCGGATGATGCTCGGCCTCGGCGCGGGCTGGTCGAAGGACGACTACGCGATCGCCGGCATCGACCAGGCCCCGGCGTCGACGCGCATCGAGCGCCTCGGCGAGGCGGTCGCGATCATGCGAGGCCTGTGGGGCGCCGAGCCGTTCTCGTTCGACGGCGCGCACTACTCCGTGGCGGAGGTGAACGCGATGCCGAAGCCGGTCAATCAGATCCCGATCCTCATCGGTGGCGGTGGCCAGAAGCTGCTCACGCTCGCCACGCAGGTGGCCGACATCGTCGGCATCAACCCGAAGATCGTCGGCAAGTCGATCAACCCGCGTTCGATGGCGACGGCGGCCGCCGACGCGGTCGACGAGAAGGTCGGCTTCGTGAAGGCGGCGGCGGGCGACCGCTTCGGCGAGATCGAGCTGCAGCTGCAGCTGTTCAAGACCCAGGTCACCGACGACCCGCAGCCCGTGATCGAGGGCCTCGCCAAGGCGTTCGGTCTGCCGCCCGAGGTCGTCGCGACGGCGCCGTTCTTCCAGATCGGGTCGGTCGCGCAGATCAAGGAGAACCTGATCGCGATGCGCGAGCGCTGGGGCATCAGCTACATCGTCTGCCAGAACGACGGCACCCAGGCCCTCGCCCCCATCGTCGCCGAACTCGCCGGCACCTGATCTCGCGTTCTGGTCGCGAATCGTCTCGCAGTCGAGAGGATTCGCGACCAGAACGAGGGTGGAGTGTTCGGGCGGGGCATGATTCGTGCGTGAGCGACGGACGGCCGACACCCGCGGGTGGCACCCCACCGCGCGTGGGGCGGCGCTGGCACGAGGGATTCGTGCCGCGGCCGGCGCTCGAACCGCGGCCGACCGTGTGGCGGTTGCCGCACCCCGACGACGCCGACCGCTACGGGCTGTGCGCGGTCGGCGCCGACCTCGAGCCCGGCACGTTGCTCGCGGCCTACCGCAGCGGGCTGTTCCCCATGCCGGTGCGCAAGCGCGTGATCGGCTGGTGGTCGCCCGACCCCAGGGGGATCCTGCCGCTCGACGGGCTGAAGGTGAGCCGGTCGCTGCGCAAGAGCTGCGACCGGTTCGAAGTGCGCTTCGACACGTCGTTCCGCCAGGTGATGCAGCACTGCGGCGACCCGCGCCGCCCACACGGGTGGATCACGCCGGCGTTCGTCGACGCGTACGACGAGCTGTTCCGCCTCGGATGGGTGCACTCGGTCGAGACGTGGCGCGACGGCGAGCTGGTCGGCGGGCTCTACGGGGTGCGGATCAACGGGTTCTTCGCCGGCGAGTCGATGTTCTCGCACGCGACCGACGCCTCGAAGGTGGCGTTGGTGGCGCTGGTCGACTGGCTCCGCGACACCGGGGCGAGCCTGCTCGACGTGCAGTGGAAGACCGACCATCTGGCGACGCTCGGGGTGGTGGAGGTGCCTCGGGCGGCGTACCTCGCACTGCTGCGCAGTGCGGCCGCCGCCTGAGGCCCTCTCAGTGGTCCCGCCACCGACCTGTGCTCACGCAGCGTGCCCGTCGTGCGCACCTGACGGCACGCCTCGTGGCACTCGGCAAAGGTGCGGGGCCGGCAGCCCGAAGGCCGCCGGCCCCAGCGTCCACCGTGCAGTGAGACCGCCGAAATCCCACTCACGCTGGTTCCGCCCGCTCCCAGGTCGCTCTTGCGAGCCCCAGGCCGTGCACCGTTGCGGGGAAATGATCGGCCGTCGACGGCGCGACCTTGAGGGGTTCTTGAGGGGAATTTCGCGATTCCTGGTGATCGGCGTCGCGACCCTTGCCGTGGCCACCGGATGCACCGGCGACGACCACGGCACCGGCACCCCGGACGGCACCGAGAACGCCGGGTCGCCGGCGACCACCGAGGCCGTGCCGGCCGAGCCACCGGCCGTGCTCACCCACCTGCTCGGCGATCGTCCCGCACCGGCCGTCGACCGGATCGAGGTGTGGATCTGCGACGTCCCCGACGATTCGACCGCGGCCGTGTACGGCGGCCTGCCGCTGCGGCAGGTGCTCACGCCCGACGGCGTCGTGGCCGCGATCGGCGACCGGTTGCACGAGTACTTCGCAGCCGTGTCGAACGGCGCGTACGACCTCGAGTTGGTGGCCGGCGGCACGGTCGACATGGCCCGGGACGACGACGAGGACGACTGCGTCGACACCGCGCTCGACCGCTCGGGCCCCGATGCGCTGGCCGTGCTGGCGGTCGCGACGGCCGAGCACGCCGCCGACCAGCCGGGCGGCCGCGGACGGCCCGGCACCTGGCTCGGCTGCATCGGCGCCGACACCGACTGCCCGGCGCGGGTGACCCGACGCAGCGTCGTGGTGGGTGCCAACGACTTCCATCCGTCGCACGGTCCGGTGCCGTTGCTCGACCTGATCGAGCACGAACTCGGCCACACGCTCGGTCTGCCCCACTCGGGGACGGCCGTCCCCGGCGACGACGTGTACCCCAGCGCGCTCGACCTGATGAGCAACAGCGCCGCGCCACGCGCCGTCGACACGTCGCGCCTCGACGGGCCGATGCCCCTGGCGATCGACCTGTACGACGTCGGCTGGCTGCCCCCGGATCAAGCCCGTGTGCTCGAGCGCGGCGCAGCGGTCGACCTCGAGCTGTCGCCGCGCGAGGCGGCGTCGGGCACGCGCCTGGTGCTGCTCCCGGTGTCGGACCACCGGGTGCTGGCGATCGAGCTGCTGCAACCCACCGGTTACGACGACCACCTGCCCGCCGCGGGCGTGGCGGTGCACGAGGTGGACGACAGCGCGGGCACCGACGTGCTGCGGGTGCAGCTACCGGTGCACACGTCGATCGCGCCCTTCACGCACCTGCTGCAGACCGGTGACGTGCTCCAACGCGACGGCTGGCGGATCGAGGTGCGAACCGTCGGCGCGACGGCCCGTCTGGCGGTCGCGGCTACCGACGGGTAACAATCGCGACATGGCGACACGCGACGAGCCCTGGTTGATGCGGACCTACTCGGGACACTCGACGGCGAAGAAGAGCAACGAGCTGTACCGCACCAACCTGGCCAAGGGTCAGACCGGTCTGTCGATCGCGTTCGACCTGCCGACCCAGACCGGGTACGACCCCGACTCGCTCATGGCTCGTGGCGAGGTCGGCAAGGTGGGCGTGCCGGTGGCGCACCTCGGGCACATGCGCACCCTGCTCGACCACATCCCGCCCGGCACGATGAACACCTCGATGACGATCAACGCGACCGCGGCGTGGCTGCTCGCGCTGTACGTCGCGAACGCCGAGGAGCAGGGCACGCCGTCGACGGCGCTGCGCGGCACCACGCAGAACGACATCGTCAAGGAGTACCTGTCGCGCGGCACGTACATCTTCCCGCCGGAGCCGAGCAAGCGACTGATCGTCGACATGGTCGCCTGGTGCACGCACCACGCGCCCAAGTGGAACCCGATGAACGTGTGCTCGTACCACCTGCAGGAGGCGGGCGCGACGCCGGTGCAGGAGATCGCGTTCTCGCTCGCGACCGCGATCGACGTGCTCGACGCGGTGCGCGACAGCGGTCAGGTCGAGCCCGAGCAGTTCGCGCAGGTGTTCGGGTCGATCTCGTTCTTCGTCAACGCCGGCATCCGCTTCGTCGAGGAGATCTGCAAGCTCCGCGCCTTCACCGACCTGTGGGACCGGATCGGCCTCGAGCGCTACGGCGTCACCGACGCCAAGGCACGCCGGTTCCGCTACGGCGTGCAGGTCAACAGCCTGGGTCTCACCGAGGCGCAGCCCGAGAACAACGTGCAGCGCATCGTGCTCGAGATGCTCGCCGTCACCCTGTCGAAGAAGGCGCGGGCGCGCAGCGTGCAGCTGCCGGCGTGGAACGAGGCGCTCGGCCTGCCCCGCCCGTGGGACCAGCAGTGGTCGTTGCGGATGCAACAGGTGCTCGCGTTCGAGACCGACCTGCTCGAGTTCGGCGACATCTTCGACGGCTCCACCGTGATCGAGGCGAAGACCGCCGAACTGCGCGACGCGGCGTGGGCCGAGTTGCAGGACGTGCTCGAGCGTGGCGGCGCGTTCGAGGCCGTCGAGGAGCTGAAGGGTCGCCTGGTGCGCTCGATGGCCGAGCGCACGCGCCGGATCGAGTCGGGCGAACAGGTGGTCGTGGGCGTGAACGCCTACACCGAGACCACCGAGTCGCCGCTCGGCGGCAACGACAACATCCTCACCGTCGACCCTGCGGTCGGTGCCGAGATGACGGCCGACGTGCAGGCGTGGCGTGCGTCGCGCGATCAGGCTGCGGTCGACGCGGCGCTGGCCGAGCTGCGACGTGCCGCCGAGGACGGCAGCAACATCATGGGTCCGTCGATCGCGCTGGCGAAGGCCGGCGGCACCACGGGCGAGTGGGCATCGACCCTGCGCGACGTGTTCGGCGAGTACCGGGCCCCGACCGGTGTGTCGGCCGCTGTCGGCAAGCGGCCGGGCGAGCTCGCCGCGGTGGCCGAGTACGTGAAGACGATCCCGGGCGGCCCGCCCAAGTTCCTGGTCGCGAAGCCGGGTCTCGACGGGCACTCGAACGGCGCCGAGCAGATCGCCGTGGCCGCACGCGACGCCGGCATGGAGGTCGTCTACGCCGGCATCCGGTCGACCCCGGAGCAGATCGTGTCGGCCGCGCGCGACGAGGACCCCGACGTGATCGGTGTGTCGATCCTGAGCGGCTCGCACCTCGAGCTCGTCCCCGACATCCTGCAGCTGATGTCGGCCGAGGGAGTCGATGCGCCGCTGGTCGTCGGCGGGATCATCCCCGAGGCCGACCGGCAGCGACTGCTCGACGCGGGTGTCGCCGCGGTGTACACGCCGAAGGACTTCGAGCTGTCGCGGATCATGCGCGACGTCGCCGACCTCGCGGTCGCGCACCGCGGCTGACGATCGAGCGACCCCCACCTGGTGTGACCGCCGCGTCCTCACGGACACTGGCACCCGTGAGCCACAGGTCCCGTGTGGCGTGCGGTGTCGCACGGGCCTGGGGCTCCGTGAGCCGCGGGTCCCGTGTGCGGACCGCTGGCTCACGAACTCGGCTTCGAGTGGCGCACGGTCATGGATGCTCTCGAAGGTGATGCGGGATGGCCCGGTCCCGGGAGCCGGGTCCGTGAGTCGCCGGTCCCGTGTGACGCCCTGTGGCTCACGGAGTTGGACGTCCGTGAGCCACCGGTCCCGTGTGATGTGCGGTGACGCACGGATGCCATGCACCGTGAGCGAGAGGGCGCGTGAGACGCCCACTGGCTCACGGACTCGTCGTCGCCGAGCGCCAGTCACCGCTCGCTTCGAGAGCATGGGTGGCATCGGTCCCACGGGTTCGTGAGTCGCAGGCACCGTGTGACGACCGCTGGCTCACGGACTCGGACGTTCGTCAGCCGGAAGGTCCGCGCGTCAGCCCCAGATCAGCAGTTTCACCGCGAGGCCGAGGCCGGCGGTCGCGATGAACAGCCGCAGCGGGGTCTGTGGCGCGCGCCGCACGACGATCGGGCCGAGCCGTCCGCCGATCAGCAGCCCGACGGCCATCGGTGCGGCCACGCTCCACCGCACGTCTCCGAAGATCGCGAAGGCCAACGCAGCCACCCCGTTGGCGATGCCCAACACCACGTTCTTTACCGCATTGCAGCGCGGCAACGTGTCGCTCGTCGCGAACAGCAAGAGCGCGAGCAGCATCACCCCGGCGCCCGCGCCGAAGTAGCCCCCGTACACCCCGATGAGGCCCACCCCTGCCACGGTGCCCGGCCCGACGTGGTGGTGGGCGTGCGCATGCGCCGCCCCGTCGACGATCCGCCGCCTGGCCAGGATGGCGAGCGAGGCGCCGGCGATCAGGAACGGCACCAGCCGCTCGAACGACTCGGCGGGCGTGACGAGCAGCAACGCGCCACCGCAGGCGCCGCCGATCACACCGGCGAGGGCGAGTTGACGCACACGCGCGGCCTGACCGACGAGGTCGGGTCGTGAGCCGATGATCGAGCCGGTGCTGCTGCCGACGAGCGCCACGGTGTTGGTGACGTTCGCGGTGACCGGCGACAGGCCGACGGCGAGCAGCGCGGGATAGCTGACGAGCAACGCGAGACCGGCGATGCTGCCGGACAGGCCGCCCCCGATGCCGGCGGCGACGAGGAACAGCGCGCGCGACACCGACATCGGTGCCGCACGCTAGCGAGGGTCAGACGGCGACCGGCTGCTGGCTCTCGATCCAGCGCTCGAGCACGGGGCCGCTCTCGAAGCTGGTGATCAGCGCGTAGCGCGGGTGGTCGTGGTTGTGCACCACGACGTGCCACAGGCGCTGCGTGTCGACCGTGAAGCGCGACCACTGCGGCAGCGGCACGCGCACCTCGGTGTCGGGATCGGGCGTGCCGTCGGGCAGCGAGTCCATGAGCAGCATGTAGCTGTCGGGATCGTCGGTGAGCTCGATCCAGTTGCGCACCACCCAGCCGGTGCCCTCGGGGTTGAAGCGGTTGTTGTCGTCGCGGTGGATCGACTTGAGCGCCTGCTCGTGGTCCTGCGGCATGAGCTTGATGATGCGGACGCGGCCGAAGTTGGCACCCACGCCGGCGATGTAGTCGCGCAGCGTCGGCGACTTCTCGGCGTTGGGGGTCCACAGCGCGTCCTTGTCGCACTTGCCCTTGTCCCAGAAGCCGCGGCAGTCGAGCTGGCCGTCGGCCGACGCGAGCGGCGCGAAGTTGGTGTCACCACCGCTCTTCCAGTCCATGTACTCGAGCTGCTCCCACTCCTCGGGCGACACCGTGAACGGCAGCGGGCTCATCGCGACGAAACCCGTGTCGGCCAGCATCGGCATCCGGTAGTGGTCGGTGTCGCGAGGGATCGCGACGCTCCAGTGATCGGTCGTGGGCCAGAAGCTCATGACGAACAGGTTACGCCGGGCGGGTCGGTGATGCCCGGGCACAAGGTCCCGCCTCACGCTCCGTGGTCGGCGTGGTCGGCGTGGTCGGCGTGGTCGGCGTGGTCGGCGTGGTCGGCGCGGTCCCACACGCTCGACCCCCGTTCGGGGCGGCGTCACCCCTCGGTCGTGGTGGTGGGCGGCAGCGTCGTCGTCGTGGTGGTCGTGGTGGTCGTCGTCACCGTGGTGGGCGGCGGGATCTGCAGCACGTCACCGACCTCGATGTGATCCGGGTCGAGGATCGAGTTGAGCGTGATCAGCTCCTGGTAGTCGACCGCGTACTTGTCGGCGATCGCCCGCAGGCTGTCGCCCGACGCGATCTCGTAGCTGATCGGCACGTACTCGGTCGTGGTGGTGACCGGGATCGTCGTGGTGGTCGTCGTGTTGATCGGCGGCAACGTGCCGGCCGCTCCGTCGGTCGAGTCGTCACCGCACGCCACGACCAGCACGGGCACCGACACGAACAGCGCACTCAGCAGCACCAGACCCCGGCGACCCATGGCGGCGCACACTAGTTGCGGATGCGCATCGCGCGGCAGCGGACCCCTAGCGTGGACCGCATGGCGCAGGGCGACTATCCGGGCGTGGTCGAACCCGACCGCGAGTACCACCTCGACGCGGGCGGCGTGCGGCTCGCGATCCACGAGTGGGGTGCCGAGGACGCCGACCCGATGTTCCTGGTGCACGGCGGCTTCGACTTCGCCCGCACCTACGACGTGTTCGCCCCCAAGATGGCCGCCGCCGGCTGGCGCGTGGTGGCGTGGGATCAACGCGGCCACGGCGACAGCGAGCACGCCGCCCTGTACTCGTGGGACGGCGACCTGCGCGACGCGATGGCCGTGATGGACTCGATCACCGACCGTCCGGCTCCCGTGATCGGCCACTCGAAGGGCGGATCGCTCATGATCCAGCTCGCCGACGCACAGCCGTTCCGGTTCAGCCACCTCGTCAACCTCGACGGCATCCCCTACAAGCGGGCCGTGCCCGACGTCAGCGAACACGACCGCACGCGCATGGCGGCCAGCGAGATCTCCGGCTGGCTCGACCACCGCCGCCGCACCGCCACGTCCGAACGCAAGCCCGGCACGCTCGAGGAGCTCGCCACGCGCCGCGGCCGCATGAACCCGCGGCTGTCGTTCGAATGGCTGCTGCACCTCGTCACGGTCGGCGCGTTCGAGCGCGAGGACGGGTGGCGCTGGAAGATCGATCCGTCGATGCGCTTCGGCGGCTTCGGTCCCTGGCGGCCCGAGTGGACGATCACCCGCCTGCCCGGTCTGCCGATGCCGTTCCTCGGCATCCTCGGCCGCGAGCAGGAGGAGATGGGCTGGGGCACCCTCCCCCACCACGTGTACCCGTACCTCCCGCCCGGTGGTCGCTGCGAGGTGCTCGAAGACGTCGGCCACTTCGTCCACATCGAACAGCCCGACCTGGTGGCCGGCATGGTGCTCGAGTTCCTGGGGACCCACCGATGAGCCACACCACGTACCTCACACACAACAAGGTGCAGCTCGCGCTGCACCACCTGCGCGCCGGCGAGGGCCGGGCGCTGCTGTTGCTGCACGGCCTCGGCGAGTCGTCGCCCGAGCGGGTGCCCGCGTGGGCCGAGGCGTGGCCCGGTCCCGTGCACGCCCTCGACTTCACGGGCCACGGCGCCTCGACCGTGCCGGCCGGTGGCGGTTACAACGCCGAGATCCTCCTGGCCGACGCCGACGCCGCGCTCGCGCACCTGGGTGAGGTGACGGTGGTGGGCCGCGGGCTCGGGGCCTACGTGGCGCTGATGCTCGCCGGGGCACGGGCCGCGCACGTGAAGGGGGCCGTGCTGTGCGACGGGCCCGGCCTGGCCGGCGGTGCGATCGGGCCCACGTCGCAGAGCTTCGTGGTGCTGCCCGCGCGCCCCAACCCACCCGACCCCTACGCGCTGTTCGAGATGTCGCGCGACCTCCGCCCGCCCGACTACGCCACGCTGTTCGTGCGACTCGCGATCGAGTCGTCCGGGCTCGACGAACCGATCGCCGTCGCCGCCGTGGTGCACCCACCGTGGCTGAAGGCCGTCGTCGACGAACTGGGCGTCGTGCGGGCGAGCGTCGAGGAGTCGCTCGCCACCTTCGCCCGCGCCTGAGCCCCGCCGCGGGCGTCCTCGCGACGCGCTCGGTAGCGTGGGGGCGTGCACCCGGTGCTCGTCGCAGTGATGGCGTTCGTGGCGATGGAGCCGATCACCGCGCTCGCCCACCGGTTCGTGATGCACGGTGCCGGCGAACGCCTGCACCGCAGCCACCATCGCCGGGTGCGACCGGGTGAGTCACCCCGCCGCTGGGAGGCCAACGACGTGTTCCCGTTGGCGTTCGCGAGCGTGGTGATGCTGGCGATGGCGATCGGGTTCAACGTGCAGGGCTACCGGGTGCTGGTCCCGATCGCGGTGGGCGTCACGGCCTACGGCGCCGCCTACGCCCTGGTGCACGACGTGTACATCCACCGCCGGCTCGGCTGGTTCGGCGATCGGCGCGTGCCCGGGCTCGAGCAGCTCGCGCAGGCCCACCGGCAGCACCACGACCGCAACGGCGCCCCGTACGGGATGCTGCTGCCGGTGGTGGCTCAGCGGCGGCGCAGCGGATCGCGGCCGTCCCACGAACCGCTCGACGCGTAGGGCTCGAACCGGGCGAACAGCTCCTCGCCGTACCAGTGCTCGCGTCGCGTGCGGCGCACCACCTCGCGATGACGCTCCGACGTCGCGTACGCGTGGGCAGCCGGCAGGTCGCGCCACAGGCTGAACGTGCCGAGCCGCCCCGCCGGCGCCTCGCCGATGCCCACCACCGCGAGCAGCCCGTCGGCGCCCTGCAGGTCGTCGCTCACCGGTCCACCCGCACGGCGGAAGGCTCGCCACGACCGCGGCCGCACGTCGGCCCGCGTGACGATCGCGACCGGCCCACCGGTCGTCTCGGCGGGACGCAGTTCGTCGAGCACCGGCACCCCTCGCCACGCCCCGTGCCCCCCAGCGGCGCGCAACCGCACGTGCCACGCCTCCGAGGCCGACGCCCAACGGGCCGCCATGCGCACGTGGAACGCCTCGAGCGACCCCTCGTCGTCCCAGATCGCGAACAGTGCGGTGCGGTGCAGGTCGGCCCCGGGGCCGGTGCTGCTGCCGGCACCGGTACCGAGCAGCCGCCAGAAGCGCAGCCCTGGAACCGTGCGCAGCATGCGCCGATCGAGGCCGAGGCGCGACATCGCGGCCAGCCGGCTGGTCGAGCGCACCAGGTGGAACGAGCCGATGCCGTCGGCAGGGCCCGTCACGTCCGGTTGCACGCCTGCCAGCATGGCAGCGGTGAACGAGATCCGCACGACCACGCCCTCACCCGGGTGCACGGCATGAACGCTGCGATGGCCGCGGTGGGTGTCGCCGTCGCCGGATACCTGGTGGGCTCGGTCCCGGTGGCCGGGCTGGTGGCGTACCGACGCGCCGGCATCGACCTGCGCGACGTCGGCGACCGCAACCCCGGATACTGGAACGCGAAGGAGACCCTCGGCCGGCGAGCAGCGGTGCCCGTGTTCGTGGGCGACGTCGCCAAGGGCGCGGTCGCCGCCGCGGTCGGACGCCTGGCCGACCACGCCGCCGGTGGGGTGTGGTGGATCGGGTACGTGGGCGGTTTCGCCGCGATGGTGGGCCACGCCTGGCCCGTGTTCGCTCGGTTTCGTGGAGGCCGCAGCGTGCTGACGTTCGTGGGCGCCGTGGCGGTGTTGTCGCCGGTCACCGCGCTGGTCTGCGTCGCGCTGCTGGGCCTCGCGACCGCGCGGCGCGGGTTCGCGTGGGGCGCGCGGGTGGGCGTGTTCGCGTTCCCGTTCGTGCAACTGGTGGTGGACGGGCCGTACCGCACCGCCGCCACCGGCTGCCTCATGACGCTGATCGGCCTGCGCTTCGCGACGGCCGCGCGTACGAGCGGCCGCGCCACGGCTGACGGGGCATGACGATGCCGCGCACCAGCGCAGCCGCCGCCACGCCGTCGGCCAGGGGCGACAACCAGTAGGCGCCGTTCGCCGAGCGGTACGCGCGCCGCGTGCCGGCCAGCGTGCCGAGCCGCACCGCCACCATCACCACGTCGATCACGTCGCGGCGACGGCTGAGCAGCCGTGGCAACGGCAGCACCTGGGCGAGCAGCACCACGCCGAGGTCGACCAGTTGGCGCCACAGCGGATCGACGCCGGGCAGCGCCAGCGATCGTGCCCAGCCGCGGAACGTGCTCGGACCGTCCGGGTACATCTCGGTGGTGAGCAGCTCGGCCCCGTCGAGCATCGCCACCTTCCAGCCGCGGCGCGCCAGGTGACGCACCAGTGCGACGTCCTCGACCACCTCACCCGCCACCGGCTGCATCCCGCCGGCACGCAGGAACGGCACGCGCGGGAACGTCGTGCACTGCCCGTTCGCCAGCTGCTGGTCGGGCGCTGCGCGACCCACCACGTCGGGTGGCCCCAGGCGGTACAGCAGCGTGGTGAGCATCGCCGGGTGCAACCACGCCGCGCCGGGCGTCGGGCAGTCGAACGACCCGCCGACGCTCACGAACTGCAGCCCGTCGGCGAGCGCCCGGTTGACCAGCGCCTGCGGCAACCTCGGATCGGGGCGGGTGTCGGCGTCGAGGGTGACCACCCACTCGCCGCGTGCCGCTCGCACGCCCTGGTGCAGCGCCCACGCCTTGCCGGCCCAGCCGTGCGGCAGCTGGGTGCCCGGTACCACCACTGCACCTGCGTCGACCGCCACCTTCGCGGTGTCGTCGGTGCTCTCGTCGTCGACGACCAGCACCTCGGTGACGCCCGGCGCTTCGCTCAGGGCGTCGAGCAGCGGGCCGAGCCGCGCCGCTTCGTCGCGAGCGGGGACCACCACGCTGATCGTCGGCTGTTCGACGTCGGCCCCGACCATCGCGGCCACCGATGCGGCCGCGTCGGCGTCGGCACCGCCGAGCGGCGGGCGGCGGCGCGCCGCACCGGCGATGCGCACGATCGCCACCACCGACGCCAGCGCGCGCAGCGCGGTCCACACGCTCGGTCGCGGCACGAGGCGGCGGAGGGCGGCGATCGGGAAGCGCTTCATCGGACGGGTCGGGATGATCGCGAGCGACGCCCGAGGTCGCGCTCGATCATCTCGTCCACGATACGAGCCGACGTGGTCACGAGTGGGAGACCCCCGCCGGGGTGGCTGCTGCCACCCACCAGGTAGAGCCCGTCGCGGATGCCGCGGTTGCGGGGTCGCACGAAGGCCGCACGACGCCCGTTCGACGAGGTGCCGTAGATCGCACCGCCGGGTGCGCGGTACCGCTCGGCCAGGTCGGCCGGGGTGAGCGTCTCGGTGAACGACAACCGCTCGCGCAGGTCGGTGCCGTGCGACGCCAGCCGTTCGAGCACGTGCGCCGTGGCCGCGGCGCGGTCGATCCGCAGACCGGCCGGCACGTTGATCAGCACGAACCAGTTCTCGTGCCCGGCCGGCGCCTGGCTGGGGTCGGTGACCGAGCTGACGCAGGCGTACAGCGTCGGATCGGTCGGCAGCTGCCCGGCGGCGATCTCGTCGAACTCGCGGCGGGGATCGTCAGCGAACCAGATGCGGTGGTGCGTGAGGTCGGGCGTGGTGCCACGCACCCCGGCACACACCACGAACCCGCTCGTCGACGGCGCCGCTCGTCGCACGCGGCGCATCGCGCGCACGTCGGGGAGCAGGTCGCGGTACAGATACTCGGCGTCGGCGTTGGCCACCACCACGTCGGCCGGCACGGCCCGCCCGTCGGCCAACACCACACCGGTCACCCGGTCGGGCGTCGCCGTGATGCTGCGCACCTCGGTCCCGGCCTCCAGCGACACACCGACCCGCTCGGCCACGCGCACGAACGCGTCGCGCAACGCCCCGAGGCCACCCATCGGGTACCAGCAGCCGTATTCGTGCTCGACGTGCGCGATGCACGACAACGTGGCCGGCGCCTCGAACGGCGACGAGCCGCTGTAGGTGGCGTAACGACCTGCCCACTGCACCATCTCGGCGTCGTCACCGAACGTCGCGACGGCGGCCTCGCGCAGCGTGCGCAGCGGGTCGATGTCGGTGAGGTCGCGGGGTCGCCGGAGCCGCCGCGCCAGCGACCACGGGCCGTCCATCGGGCCTGCGAAGAAGGTGCGCTCGCTCACCTGCCAGATGGTTCGACCGTGCGCCACGAACTCGGCGTAGCCGGGCACCTCGCAGCCGCCGTCGCACACGTCGAGCCGACGACCGCTGCGCCACGAGTAGCGGAACTGCGGGTCGAGGCGGACGAGATCGACCTCGTCGGCCAGCGTGGTGCCGGCGCGGCGGAACAACTCGTCGTACACGTGCGGCAGGGTGACGAGGGACGGACCCACGTCGAAGACGAAGCCGTCGCGTGCCAGCACCGCCAACTTGCCACCGAGTTCGTGGTGCCGCTCGAACAGCGTCACGCGATGCCCCCGGGTGCGCAGTCGGATCGCGGCGGCGAGCCCACCCACCCCGCCGCCGACCACGACCACGTCGTGCGACGCGTGCGACGTCATCGCACCACCCGCCAGCGACGTGACGCCCACAGCGACCGTCCCGCTGCCGCAGCGATGGGCAGCATCGCCGCCCCGCCCACCGCGGCCACCAGGCGGTCGCGGAAGAACGCCGCGAACCCGAGCGTCTCCATGCCGGCCATCACGCCGTACTCGGCCACCAGGGCCGGATCGGCCGGCTCGTCGGCGGGCAACGCCACCTCGAGCGCCGCCATCACGGCCACGCTCACGCCGAGCCAACCGAGGTAGTTCGTCAGCGGGATCGACCGGTAGCGCCCACGCCTCACCCAGGCCCAGTAGCCCTCGCCCACCATCTGCGGGTCGAGGAAGAGGTCCCACGCCGTGAGCGCGATCGCGCCGAGTCCGATCCGCGCCCCGGGCGACGACCGGTGGCCGAGGGCCGCGTGCGCGGCCTCGCGCGCAGGCACCGCCATCGCGAACCAGGCGAGGGGCACGATGGCCGGCACGCCGGCCACCTGCGGCCGCAACGACGAGGTGTACGCATAGCGACCGAACGGCACGCCCGTGGCCGTGCCGAGATGCTCGACGGCGGCCGTGGCAGCGCACACGCCGGTGGCCGTGGCCGCCGTGCGCGGCATGCCCCACCGGCGACTCGCCGCCGATGCCGTGGTGGCGAACAACCCGGTGACGACGACGCTGCTGAGCGCCCGGCGCACCGGTCCGCCACGGCGTGCGAGCGGTGTGGCGATCATGCCGGCGAGCGTGATCGCGGCCGGCACCGCCCGGGCGAGGCCCGACCGGCTGGAGGTCATCGCCGTGCGACGAGCTTCGCGACGAGCGCGGCCTTCTCCGCCGTCGACACACGCGCACGGCCGTGGAACACGTCGTAGCCCTGCTCCTCGATCCTCACGAGGATGCGACTGTAGAGGTCGCGTGCCGCACCGATGCAGCGTGCCGAGGCGGGCGGCAGCATCGCCCGGCCCAGGTCGGCCGATGCGTAGAGCTCGCGACACCGGGCGATCTCGAAGCGCATCAGCTCGATGAACTCGGGGGTGACCAACCGCTGCGACAGGTCGACCCCGAAGCGGCGCAGGTCCTCCTGTGGCACGTACTGGCGACCCCGGTCGAGGTCCTCGTCGATGTCGCGCAGGAAGTTGGTGAGCTGGAAGGCGTTGCCGAGGTCGCGAGCGTGCGGCAGGGCCTCCGGGCGCAGCGGTTCGAGGATCGGCAGCATCATCTCGCCGATCACCGCGGCCGATCCGTCCATGTAGTCGAGCAGGTCGTCCCACGTGTCGTACGTGGCGACGGTGAGGTCCATCGTCATCGAGCGCAGGAACCGGCGGAAGCAGTCGGGATCGATGTCGAACGCGCGCACTGTGTGGACCACGGCCTTGAGCACCGGCTCGTCCGAGTGCCCCACCTCGAGATCGGCGAAGAACCGGTCGCCGAACGCCGCCAGCGCTGCCGCCCGCTCGGCCACGGGTGCCGGGCCGAGGTCGTCGACGATGTCGTCGGCGTACCGGCAGAACGCATAGAGCGCCCACACGTGGTGCTGCTTCACACGCGGCAGCACCTTGGTGCTCCAGTAGTACGTGGTGCCGTAGCGCTTGTTCAGTTCCTTGCAGCGCGCGTAGCTCTCGTCGAGGGTCACCACACCCGGCACGGCGGGCGCGCTCACCGTCGCGCCTCGGCGAACTGCTGCACCCGGTGGGCGGCGAGCTTGCCCGACACCAGCACCATCGGCACCCCGACACCGGGCAGCGTCGACGAACCGGTGAACACCAGGCCGGGCACGCGCTCGTCGACGTTGTTGGGGCGGAACGGGCCGGTCTGCAGGAACGTGTGCGCCAGTGCGAACGGCGTGCCGCGCTCCATGCCCATCGCCTCCCAGTCGAGCGGGTCGTACATCCGCTCGACCACCACCTCGGTCGGGTACCCGAGCGACGCGACGTGGGCGCGGAGCGAATCGGCGATGCGCTCACCCTCGCGGCTCCAGTCGATGCGACCGTCGAGGTTCGGCGTGGGCTCGAGCGCGTAGATGCTCGTGCAACCCTCGGGCGCGAGTGACGGGTCGTCGAGCGAGTGCAGCGTCACGAGGATCGAGGGGTCGGGCATCCGCACCCCGTCGTCGATCAGCGCACGGAACGAGCCGTCCCAGTCCGTGCCGAAGTGGATGTTGTGGTGCGTCGCGTCGGCCGGCGGCAGACCCTTCACACCCGCCACCCACAGCAGGCAGCTCGGCGAGTACTTGCCGCGGCGGGCGACACGCGGCGCGTCGACGCCGCCGAGCAATGTGCGGTACGCGACCGGCAGGTCGGGGTTGCACACCACCACGTCGGCGGCCAGGCGCTCGCCACCACCGATCTCCACACCGCTCACGCTGCCGTCGCCGGCGCGCAGGATGCGCGTGACCGGTGCGTCGTAACGGATGGAGACGCCGGCCTTCTCGACGGCCTCGGCCAGGCCGCTCGCCATCGCGTGCATGCCGCCCTTCGGCACGAACACACCCTCGACGGAGTCCATGTACGTGATCACGGCGTAGAGCGACAGGGCCTCGTACGGCGCGAGGCCGGCGTACATCGACTGGAAGCTGAAGATGCGCTGCAGTCGCTCGTCGTCGAAGAAGCTGGCCACCTTGCGGCCGAGCTTGCCGAAGCCGCCGAGCTTGACGAGCTCGAGCCCCGCACGCCACGGCTTCACGAGGTCGAGCGGCGAGTCGAAGTTGGCGTCGATGAAGTGCGCCATCTCCACGCGGTAGAGGCGCTCGAGCCAGTCGCAGAAGCGGCCGAACGCCTCGGCTTCCTTCGCGTTCGCGAACTCGCGGATCTCCTGCGTCATCGCCTCGCGGCCGTGCCGGACGAACAGCGTGCTGCCGTCGGCGTAGCAGGCCCGGTACATCGGGTCGACCTTCTCGATCGTCACGAAGTCGGCCATGTCGGCGCCCGCCGCCTCGAACGCGTCGGCGAGGAGGTTCGGCATGGTGAGCACGGTGGGGCCGTTGTCGAGACGGAACCCGTCAGCCGCGATCACGCCGGCTCGGCCACCCGGGATCGACTCGCGTTCGACGACCGTGACGCTGTGGCCCCGCCGCGACAGGTGGGCCGCCGCGCTGAGGCCGCCCAGACCCGCACCCACCACCACCACGTCGAGGGTGCGGGCGGGCCGGCCGGCGCTCACGTCTGTCGCCAGCTCACGTAGTGCGCGAGCTGGACCAGTTCGTCGCGGGCGATGTCGATGATCGGCGCGGCCTCGATCGCCGCGAGCGCCTCGTCGGTGAGCCGAGTGATCGTCGCCTCGAGATCGGCGAGTGCACCGGTGTCGACGATCACCTGCTGGATGCGCGCCACCTCGTCGTCGCTCAGACCGGGGCGACCGACGAGGTCGAGCACCTCGCGCTGCGCGGCCGACGCGGCCTCGACCGCTCGCGCCAACAACGGCGTGGGCTTCCCCTCGCGCAGGTCGCCGCCCACCGGCTTGCCCGTGAGCGTCTCGTCACCGAAGGCACCCATCACGTCGTCGCGCATCTGGAACGCGTCGCCGAGCGGCAGCCCGTAGCCGCTGAGCGCCGGCACCAACTCGTCCTGCCGCTCGGGCGCGGCCATCACCGCACCGAGATGCAGCGGACGTTCGATCGTGTACTTGCCGCTCTTGTAGCGGCAGATGCGCTCGGCCTTGTCGCGGCGGCGGTCGTTGCGCACACCGCCGAGGATGTCGAGCACCTGGCCGACGTTGAGCTCGACGCGCAGCTCGTTCCAGATCGCCCACGCCTGCGGCGAGGCGCCCGTCATCAGCTGGTCGGCGTAGACGAACGCCAGGTCGCCGACGAGGATCGCGACGCCGTCGCCGAAGCGACGCGCCTCACCGGCCCACCCGCCCTCGGCGTGGTGCTGGGCGAACTTCGTGTGCGTCGTGACGGCACCACGACGGCTGGTGGCATCGTCCATCACGTCGTCGTGGAACAGCGCAAAGGCGTGCATCAGCTCGAACGCACCACCGGCATCGATCACCCGCGGGTCGTCGGGATCGCCACCGGCACCGACGAACCCCCAGTAGGTGAACGCCGGGCGCAGTCGCTTGCCACCGGCGAGCACGAGCCGGCCGATCTCCTGGATCGGCTCGGTCAGGTCGGGATCGAAGGCCGTCCACCGGGCCTCTTCGTCCGCGAGCAGCGTGCGCAGGCGCTCGTCGACGCGCCCCGCGAGGGTGGCGAGCGACGGAGGTGTGGGCGCGGTCTGCACGCAGGTCAGGGTAGGCGGTGGTGCGCGGAGGTGCTCGGCGGAGCCTCGATTCGCCGAGGTGCGTGTGCCACACGTCCCATCGTCATCCACCCGGCACGTCGGCTCCGGAGCGGTCAGTCGTCGTCGAGGGTGGCGACGACCTGCTCGATCTGCAGGCGGGCGTTGCCGATGCGGTCGCGGCAGAACGTGATCAGCTGCGCGGCTCGCTGGACCTGGGCGGCGAGGACGTCGACGTCGACGTCGGAGCGCTCGAGCTGGGCGAGGATCTCCTCGAGCTCGGCGAGAGCGGCGGCGTACCCCGTGGCGACGGGCTGGTCGGACGCGGACGGGCTCATGCGGGGTCGTTCTCCTCTGACGCGGCCGGGGCGTCGGCGATGGGGTCGGGGCCCGGTCGGACGGACTCGACACGGCTGTGCGCCGAGCCCCGGGCGAAGGTGGTGACGATCTCGGTGCCGGGCGCGAGCGCAGCGGCGTCGCGCACGGTACGGCCGTCGGCGGTGCGGGTGATGCTCCAGCCCCGGGCCATGGTGGTGGCGGGGTCGAGCAGGCGCACCCGCGCCGCGACCGCGTCGAGGTGTCGCGACTCGGGATCGAGCCGGGCCGGGGTGCGCTGCACGGCCGCGGTCGCCGTGTCGAGCCGCGCCTCGGCGCGTTCGACGAGGCGGTCGGCGCCGGTGCGCAGGCGCTGCGCTCGCTGGCGGAGGCGATCGTCGCCACGGTCGACGGCGCCGAGGGTGCGGTGGCGGATGCCGAGCGCGACCTCGTGCAGCCGCCCTTCGCTGGCACCGAGCGCGCGTTCGGCCACACGCGAGATGGCCGACCACGCCAGCTCGGAGCGCTGGCTGAAGGTCTGCACCCGCTCGACCAGTGCGGTGGCGCAGGCCGTCGGCGTCTTGAGCGCGGTGTGGGCGACCTCGTCGGCGACGCTGCGGTCGATCTCGTGACCGAGCCCGGTGAGCACCGGCAGCGGCGAGGTGGCGATCGCCATCGCGATCTCCTCGGCGTCGAAGGTGGCGAGCTCGCTGCGCGCACCGCCACCGCGGATGAGCACGAGCGCGTCGAGGTCGGTATGGCGGCCGAGCGAGCGCAACGCCTCGGTGATCATCCCGACCGCCCACTCGCCCTGTACGCGCACGTCGATCACGCGCAACTGGAAGCCGAGACCGCTGCGCTCGATCTCGTGCGAGAAGTCGGCCCACGCGGCACTGTCGACGCTGGTGACCACCCCGACACGCAGCGGTGCCGCGGCCAGCGGGCGCCGACGGTTGGCGTCGTACATGCCGCTCGCGACCAGGCGGCGCACCACCTCGTCGCGCTGCATCGCGAGATCGCCGAGCGTGAAGCGCGGATCGATCCCGCTCATCTTCAAGCCGAGCTGGCCCGAGCCGGCGAAGAAGTCGAGGTGCCCGAAGATGCGTACCTTGAGCCCGTCGGCGAGGCGCAGCCGGTTCTTCATGAGCAGCGGCTTGAGTCGCATGCGCGACGGCGCGAAGAACTGCACGTTGAGCACTGCTCGGCCCTGTTCGGTCTCCTCGACCAGCCGGAAGTAGGCGTGCGGGCCGCGCTCGTTGAACCCCTGGATCTCGCCACGCACCCACACGCCGTCGCCGAACCTGCGGCGCAGGTTGCCGTTGATGGCGTCGGCGAGCTCGCCGACGGTGAAGGTGGGCGAGCCCTCGTCGTCGAGCTCGTGCTCGTCGCCGAAGTCGAACGCGGGCTGGCTCATGGCCACGAGTCTGCCCGACGGGTGCGACGAAACGTGAGGTGCCGTCAGAGCCGTTGGATCGGGCCGAGGGTGGCGACCGGCTCGTCGGCGACGTATCGGCGGATCCGGACGTCGTCGACGTACGCCTGCCCCGTGGGCATCGAACGGATCCTCAGGCCGGCCGAGCCGCGCGTCGGTCCGCCGCTGTGCGACACCGGTCCGAGCACCTGCACCCCATGGATCCACACCGAGCTGCGGCCGAGCTCGTCGGTTCGGATCTCGACGTGTGTCCACACACCGCCCGGCACCGTCGCTGCCGCGCTCGCGTCGACCGTCCGCGTCGCCCCGCTCGAGCTGGCGAGTTCGACCGAACCCGCGGTCAGACCCGCCTCGCGTTCGTCCACCGGTACCGCACCCGTGGAAGTGCCGGCCGCCACCTGGGTGCCGGCCGGGTCGGTGAGGTACCACCACGCCTCGGCGACCAGGCCCGGTTCGTCGATGCCGGTGGCGACCGCCCACGCGTCGGCACCGGTCGCCGTGCTCGGGGCCGCCAGGGCCGTCGTGCCGCCGTGGGCCACCGAGGCGGTCGAGGTCCACGAACCGGGCGCCGACGTCTGGACGGCACCCAGGGTGACGAACTGCTGCGGCTGGGTCACGTTGCGGTACTCCGTCTCGATCCACGCGGCCGAGCGGGCGTCGTGCACCACCCGGACGTCGTCGAGGCGGCCGTCGAGCCCGTGGTCGACGCGGTCGGTGTTGCCGATCACGAGCGCAGCTGCGGGATCGACGGCCAGCTGACCGGACGCCGCCGAGCCGTCGACCGAGACGCCGTCGACGTACAGCAGCAGCGTCGTACCGTCCCAGGTGGCCGCCACCTGGTGCCACGACCCGACCGGGACCGAGCCACCGGCGACCTCGACGTCCGACCCGCCGATGCGCACTCGCGCCGTCGGCGTGGTCCCCGTGACGAACACCTCGAGGATCGCGCCGTTGCCGCCCCGCCGCGACAACAGCCGAGGATCGCCGGCGGCGCTGTCGAGGTTCACCCACGTCGAGACCGTCAGCTCGGTGGCCGTCACGTCGAGCGATGGTGTCGTCAGTCGTTCCCCGCCCCCGTCGAGCACCACGGCCTGCCCGCTGATGCCGCCGGCACCGATCGCGCCGTCCGCGCCGCCGAGTGCGTCGAGATCGGCCCGCCGCCCGCCGTGGTCGACGACCGGTGCGCCGGCGTCGACGGCAGCGAGCGCGTTCGAGAACTCCGACGTCGCGCCGAACTGGCCCGGTCCGACGACCTCTGTGGCCGTCGCGGTCAGCACCGCCCCGGCGGGCACGGCGAACCGGGCCGTGAAGCTGCGGTTGCCGCTGCCGGCGTGGGTGACGGTGGCGACGTGCACCAGCTGCTCGCCGGGGCCGTATCCCGACGGGAGCGCAGCTGCGTTGGCGAAGAACTCGACGCGGTAATCGCCCGCGGGCACGTCGAGGTCGTAGGCGACCGTCACCTGCCCCGCCCGCCGATCGGCCGTCACGAGCACCGGATGGTTGATCAGGTCGTTCGGGCCGCTGTCGGCGTCGAAGGGGTCGTTCGCGGTGTGGCCGTCCGAGTCGAGGTCGATCGGCACGTCGGCCTGCCCGATGAACCGGTTGCCGATCACCGACGCCCGGCTCGCCCCCGTCACGTCGTCGACGATCACCCCGGACCAGCCACCGAAGATCCGGTTGGCGGCGTCGGATGTGGTGCCGCCGATCCGCGCCCGACCGGACACCACGACCACGCCGGTGGCGGTCGACGCGACCGGCGCGCCACCGATCACCGCCCCGAGCTCGTTGCCCTCGACGACGTTGCCGGTGCTCGTCGCCCCCTCGACCCACACCATGCTCCAGCCCGATCCCGACGCCATCGCGCCGGCGAACAGGTTGCGGTCGGTTGCCGCGGTGCCGCCCACGTGGTTGCCCTGGCTGCCGTTGGCGAGCCCCACACCGGCGCGGTTGCCCACCCCAGCGGTGGTGCCGTCCGCGCGCACACCGACGAAGTTGCCCGCGATCAGGTTGTTCGACGACTGCCAGGCCAGGATCGCGTCGCTCGTGCCGTTGTCCCAGTGGACGAACGAGATGCCCCGCACCTCGGTCCCGCCACCACCGGCCGTGATCACGAGCCCGTCCCAGTCGACCGTCGAGTCGTCGGCCGCGCCCGACAGCTCGATCGCGAGCCGGCCGTTCATCGGGGCCGGCGCCACCGCGGTGTTGGGCACGGCGCCGGGTTGGGTGGTGGCGTCGATCGTCACCGGCGCCGTGATCGACGGCAGACGGTTGCCCGCTGCCGGGGTGATCGTCCACGTCCCCGCGGCGTGACCCGGATCGGACGTCGGGATGTCGAAGTGGATCGTGTCGACGAGCGCGCTCGCATCGGCCTCGCGCAACGCGGCGCGCAGCGTGCACTCCGGGTCGCCGGCACTGTTCAGCGCACCGGTCGCACACACGCCGTCGCCGGCCGCGGCATCGGTGGCGTCGCCGGTGGAGTTGACGACGGCGACGTTGGACGCCGTGGGCGTGCCCAGGTCGAGCACGTAGACAGCACCGTGATCGCTGCCGCCGTCGTCGTCCTGTCGCGCGCCGACGAGGATGTCGAGCCCGCCGTCACCGTCGAGATCGCCGACCCCGGCGACGTCCGACCCGAAGCGGTCGCCGTCGTCGAGCGGACCGGTGAGCCCGCCTGCGGTCGAGCTGATCCGCTGCTCGCCCACCACCGCGCCCGTGTGATCGAGACGGAGCAGCACCACCGCACCGCGGCCCGGACCGCCGTCGTCGGCCCCGAAGATCCCGACCACCAGATCGGGCACGCTGTCGGCGTCGAGGTCACCGACCCCGGCGACACCGACGCCGAAGTAGTCACCGTCGCTCAGCGGCGCGAGTCCCCCGGCGGTGCTCGAGATCTTCTGCTCGGCGTGCACCGTGCCGTCGGCGTTCATCATCAGCACGTACACCGCACCGCGATCCACGCCGCCGTCGTCGTCGAACTCGACACCCACCGCCAGGTCGGAGCGGCTGTCGCCGTCGACGTCTCCGATCGCCGCGACCGATCGACCGAATCCGTCCGAGACGTGCAGCGGGCCCACCAGCCCGCCGGCGGTGGACGAGATCTTCTGCTCGGTCCGCACGGTGCCGTCGGAGCGCAGGAACAGCACGTGCACGGCACCGTGGTCCGTGCCTCCGTCGTCGTCGCGATCCGCGCCGACCGCCAGGTCGGGCACACCGTCGCCGTCCAGGTCGCCGATGCCCTCCACCGACACCCCGAAGCGGTCGCCGTCGTCCAGCACCGGCCCGAGCCCACCGGCGCTCGAGGAGATCTTCTGCTCCGTCCTGACCGTGCCGTCGGGCCGGAGGAACAACACGTACACCGCACCGCGATCGGACCCGCCGTCGTCGTCGAGGAAGGCACCGACGGCCAGGTCCGGTGTCCCGTCGCCGTCGACGTCGCCGAGACCCGTGACGCCGTGTCCGAACTGATCGGCGTCGTCGAGCGACGCGGTGAGGCCACCTGCCACGTCCGAGATCGCCTGCTCGGCGCGGACGGTGCCGTCCGCGTTCATGAACAGCACGTAGACCGCGCCGCGCGCCGTGCCTCCGGCCGGGGCGAACGACCCGACGGCCACGTCGTCGACGCCGTCACCGTCGAGGTCGCCGATCGGTGCGACCGCAGCACCGAAGCTCTCGGTCGTGGCCAGTGGTGCGGCCAGCCCGCCCGACGTGTCGGAGATCTTCTGCTCGTGCACCACCGGTGTGGTCGACGGCCCCGCTTCCACGTCCAGGTAGTCGGGCTGGGCGTCACGGTCGCTGTCGAGTGCATCGCGCGGGTCGCCGTCGCCGCTGGGATCGGGGTGCTCCGCCGCGGTCGGCAGCCCGTCACCGTCGTCGTCCTGGTCGTTCCAGTTCGCCAGCGAGTCGCCGTCGGTGTCGGGCCACGGATGGGTCGTCGGATCGTGGTCCGCATCGAGGTTCGCGTCCTCGTCGCAGTTCCACAGGCCGTCACCGTCGGTGTCCGTACCGCACGGTCCGGGGTCGAGGTGCGCGACGAACACCGCACCGCGATCGGTGCCCCCGTCGTCCTGGCCGAACGCGCCGGCGGCGACGTCGAGCGCGCCGTCACCGTCGAGGTCGCCGAGCCCCGCCACCCGGTCCCCCCAGTACGCACTCGGATCGAGTGGGCCGACGAACCCACCGGTGCCCGCCGAGAGCTTCGACTGCCGCACCGCTGCGCCGGTCGTCGACAGCGAGATCACGTACGCGGCGCCGGCGTCGACGACACCGTCGTCGTCGCCGGAGGCACCGACGAGCAGGTCGGGAACGCCGTCGTGGTCGACGTCGCCCACACTGGCCACATCGGCGCCGAACCAGTCGCCGTCGTCGAGCGGCCCGATGCCACCCGTGCCGTCGGCCAGCATCTGCTCGCCCTTCACCGTGCCGTCCGGGTGCAGGCGCAACACGAACACGGCGCCGCGATCCGGCCCGCCGGTGTCGTTCGCCCAGGCGCCGACCGCCAGATCGGGGATGCCGTCGCCGTCGAGGTCACCGGTGCCGCTCAGGCCGTAGCCGAACCGGTCACCGTTGCCCAGCGGCGCCACCATCCCGCCGGCGATGTCGGAGATCTTCTGCTCCGCGAGCACGCTGCCGTCGGCGTTCATGAACAGCACGTAGGCCGCGCCTCGGTCGCCGCCACCGTCGTCGTCCTGGAACGCACCGACGGCGAGGTCGCGCACCCCGTCGCCGTTCAAGTCGCCGAGCGCGGCGATCGCGCCGCCGAATCGGTCGCCATCGTCGAGCTGGGTCGTGAGGCCACCTGCGACATCGGAGATCTTGGCCTTCGACTTCACCGTGCCGTCCGTGCGCAGGAACACGATCCACACGGCGCCACGGCTCGGGCCGCCGTCGTCGTCGTCCGGTGCACCGATCGCCAGGTCGCCGACGCCGTCGCCGTCGAGGTCGCCGATGCCCTCGGCCGCCCAGCCGAGGTCGTCGCCGTCGTCGAGCCCGGCGCCGAACCCGCCGACGGTCGAGGAGATCTTCTGCTGGGCGCGCACGGTGCCGTCGGGGTGCATCAGCAGCACGTACACCGCGCCTCGCTGCGGGCCGCCGTCGTCGTCGCCGAAGGCACCGACCGCCAGGTCGACCACACCGTCGCCGTCGACGTCGCCCACGGACGAGAGCGACGAGAACTGGTCACCGTCGTCCAACGGCCCGATCGGTCCACCGGCCGTGGCACTGATCCGCTGCTCGGCGATCACACGGGGCGTCGTGCGGGCCGTCGGCCGATCGAGCCAGTCGGGCTGCCCGTCCAGATCGCCGTCGCGGGCATCACGCGGGTCGCCGTCGCCGTTCGGGTCGGCGTGCTCGGCAGCAGTGGCGATGCCGTCGCCGTCGTCGTCGGGATCGTTCCAGTTCACCAGCAGGTCACCGTCGGTGTCCGGGCCGGGAGCGGTGGTGGGATCGAGGTCGCGGTCGACGTTCGCGTCCTCCTGGCAGTCGCCGAGGCCGTCACCGTCGGTGTCGCCACCGCACATGTCGACGGCCGCGAGCCGCAGCACCACCACGGCGCCGCGACCGGATCCGCCGTCGTTCTGCCCGAACGAACCCACCGCCAGATCGATCGACCCGTTGCCGTCGACGTCACCGATGCCGGCCAGGCGATCGCCCCAGAAGGCACCCGAGTTCAACGGTCCCGCGAACCCGCCCGACGTCGACGAGATCTTCGATTGTCCCGCCGCGGATCCGGTCGACGTGAGCCGCACCAGGTAGGCCGCACCGATGTTGGTGCCGCCGTCGTCGTCGCCCTCGGCGCCGATCAGCAGGTCGGGCACACCGTCGTGATCGAGGTCGCCCACCCCCGAGAGATCGCTGCCGAACAGGTCGCCGTTGTCGAGCACGCCGAAACCACCCGTCGAGCTCGCCAGGGTCTGCTCGCCCTTCACCGTGCCGTTGGCGTTGAGGCGCAGCACGTACACCGCGCCGCGGTCGGTACCACCGAGATCGCGGCTCCACGCACCGACCGCCAGGTCGGGCACGCCGTCGGCGTCGATGTCCCCGGTGCCACCGATGCCGTAGCCGAAGCCGTCGTTGTCGGCGAGTGGCGCAGCGAACCCACCGGCGGTGTCGGAGATCTTCTGCTCGGCGTGCACGGTGCCGTCGGTGTTGAGGAACAGCACGTACACCGCGCCGCGCTCGGGCCCGCCGTCGTCGTCGTGCTGGGCGCCCACGGCGAGGTCGCCCACACCGTCACCGTCGACGTCGCCGAGCGCGGCGACCTCGCTGCCGAACTCGTCACCGTTGCCGAGCGTCGTGACCAGTCCGCCGGCGGTGTCGGAGATCTTCTGCTTGGACTTGACGGTGCCGTTCGCGTTCAGGAACAGGATCCACACCGCGCCGCGGTCGGTGCCGCCGTCGTCGTCGCGCACCGTGGCGACCGCCAGGTCGGGCAGCCCGTCGCCGTCGAGGTCGCCCAGCCCCGCCGTCGAGTAGCCGAACCCGTCACCGTTGCCGAGCCCGGTACCGAACCCGCCGGCGGTGGACGAGATCTTCTGCTCGGCCCGCACCGTGCCGTTCGCGTTCAGGAACAGGATGTACACCGCACCCCGGTCGGCACCGCCGTCGTCGTCCCCGAGCGCGCCGACGGCGAGGTCGGTGATGCCGTCGCCGTCGAGGTCGCCGATCGAGCCGACGGACGTGAACTCGTCGAAGTCGGACAGCGGCGCGGCCAGGCCGCCCGCGATGTCGCTGATCTTCTGTTCGCCGACGAGCGGCACCGCACTGCGGCGTGTGGGGGCCTCGAGCCAGTCGGGCTGCGCGTCGCGGTCGCTGTCGCGGGCGTCGCGTGGGTCGCCGTCGCCGTTCGGGTCGGCGTGCTCGAGGATCGTCAGCACGTCGTCGCCGTCGTCGTCGACGTCGACGTCGTTGGTGAGCCCGTCACCGTCGGTGTCGCCGTAGGGCGCCTCGGCCGTGTCGCAGAGCCAGTCGCCGTCGGCGTCGGCGCACCCAGGCGGACCGGCCGCGACCTGCGGCACGCCGCCCGCCACCGGCGGTGACACCGTGATCAGCCCGGCGAGCAACGCTCCGAGCCCGAGTCGCGCGAGCGCACGCGCACCCCGACCCCGCTGTGCGCTACGAGGCCGTGCCCGGACGCGACGAGGTCCCGACCCCTGCGGGTCGGGACCGTGCGTCACGTGCGCCGCCGTTCGCGCCATCGATGCGTCCTGTGTGCTGCTCCGTGCCGGTGCGACTAGGGGTTGTTCGCGGTCTGTTCGGCCAGGAAGCTGAACGTCGCCGTGGTCGAGAGCCCTTCGCCGGTCGTCGCGCCGACCGGCAGGGTGACGTTGACGCACAGCACCTCGCTCGCGCCGGGGGCCAGGGTGCGGTCGCCCGCCTGGCCGCCGGTGGCGGGTGACCCGAACACGGCGGTCCCACCCACCGAGCCGAGCGATCCGCTGTAGAGCGTGGTGCCGCTGGCCGACCAGTTGGCGTCGTCGCACGTGACGACACCGGTCTTCACCGTGAGCACCAGTGCCGCGGCGAGCACGTTCTCGGTCGTGGTCGACCGCACCGCGTAGCGCAGGTCGAGGCTGCCGCCGTTGCTGACCGTGATCGGCGCGGTGTCCTGGTCGCCCGGCGTCATCGTCGGCAACGACAGGGCGGCCGAGGCCGGTGACGCGCCGATGTTCACGCTGCCGGTCGAGAAGCTGTTGCCGGAGACGTCGGCCGAGTCGGTGAAGAGCGCGAGCGACAGCACGGTGGCCATCGCGATCGCGACCAGCACCGCCGCCAGCGTGAGACCGACGCGCATCGGGTCGAGGCGCCGTCGGGGCGCGACGAGCGTGCCCGGATCCGGTGGGGCGAGTGTGGTGGTCATGGCGGTCCTGTCGGGTCGAGGGTCGGAGTGGGGTCGGAGGAGACGGAGTCTCGGGTCGGGTCAGTCGAGGAGCACGAGATCGGCGTCGGGACCCCACACGCCCACGGGGTCCTGCTGGTCGATCGCGTTCGGGTTGACGAGATAGAGGTAGAGCACGACGTCGGTCTGGTCGTCGAGCGTCGGCACGCGCACCCACGCCGTCAGCGCGCCCGTGGCGGGGTTCCACGACTCGACCTGGTGATCGAGGCGGGTCACGCCGTCGGCCGCGGTGAACACGAGGTCGGCGGCATCGGTCTGCAGGCCCGCCGCGAGGTCGGGGTCGGTCACCTGCACGAGCAGCGGGTAGTCGGTGAGCGGGCCCGCCACCAGATCCGATTCGATCGCGAGGGGTCGGCGCTGTGCCCAGTCGCCCTGATCGAACCAGCTGCCCGACACGCCGGCCGCGACCGTCACGGTGCCGGCGGGATCGAGCAAGTTGTCGGCCGCGAAGGCCACCTGTGCCGCCGACCACGCGACGTCGTCGAGACGGGTCTGCCCGACCGCACCGTCGAGCGCACGACTGCCGTCGGGCGCGCCGCCGATCACCACCGGGGTGGGCGCGTCGGTGACCAGTGCACCCGACGCGACGATCGACGCGACGGGCGCGCCGTTCAGCGAGAGGCGGGCGGTACTGCCGTCCCACGTGCCCGCCACGTGCAGCCAGGTCCCGGTCGGCACCGAGGCGGTGCGCAGCTCGATCACCTGGTCGTCGAGCCGCAGACGCCAACGCACCACCGGCGATCCCGCCGACGGTTCGACGGCGAGCTCCCATGCGCCCGAGCTGGTCGGATCGCCCTGGCCCGCGATCACCTGGTCGCGGGCCGAGTCGTCGACACGGAACCACGACGACACCGACAGCGACGACGACGGTGGGACGAACGGCGCCGACTCGAGCCGGTCGAGCGTGCCGTCGAGCTCGATCGACGGTCCGGTCGGATCCGTGCCGCCGGCAGCGTCGGCGAGGGCGATGCCGTCGAGACGTCCCGGCCCGCTGTCGTCGAGCACCGGTGACGGGCCCGCCGGTGAACCGGCGAGCTGCCACACCGCGGTGACGTCCGACCACACGGCTCGCGGGTCGGCCCCGGCGGGCGCGTCGGCGGCACCCGCGTACAGCTGCACCGTGGTCGGCGCGGCCGCGGTGATCTGGGGCACGCGTACCCATGCGCTCAGCGCACCGGTCGCCGGGTTCCACGACTCGAGCTCGTAGGGCAGGCGGGTGACGCCGTCGGCCGCGACGAAGCGGAGATCCGACCCGTCGGCCTGCGCGGTCGCGGCCAGGTCGGTGCTGGTGAGGTGCACGAGGACGGGTTGGTCGACCAGATCGTTGACGACCGTGCCGGCCGGGATCGTCAACGTCCACCGGCGCGTCCACGGCTGGGCCCGGTACCACCCGGTGCCGCCGGTCCGGTCCTCGAAGATGCCGAGGCCGCCACCCTCGAATCCCTCGACCGCGAGCCACACGTTCGCCGGGTCGGCCAGCACCGGCTGTGGCGTGGTGTCGCCGAAGTACATCCAGTAGCTGACGGTCTGTCCGGGGCCGATCGGCTCGGTGGTGCGGAACCACACGGTGGTGTCGATCGCGTCCCAGCTGCTGCCGTCGTCGAGCACCCGGTCGAGCTCGGTCCACGTGGTGCCGTCGTGACGCCAGACGCGCACGTCGTCGCCGCTGGCGAGCGACTGTCCCGCACCCACCATCGCCGCATGGTCGAACACGAGCGACGTCGTGTACCCGGCCGGCGCGCCCGAGGTGCCCCCGACGACGTCGATGCGACGACGGAACGGCGACTGCAGGTCGGCCCACGCCGGACCGCCCCACGTGACCAACTGCCAGGCGAACGAGGCCGTCGACGCAGTGGCGTCGCGCTGCACCTCCACCTGCGAGGTGCCCACCAGCCGCACGCGAGCGCTGCCCTCGCCGGCGACGTCGTCGGTGCTCATCGACGTCGACCCGCCGCTCCACCCGGCGATCGTGGTGACCGTCGAGATCACGGTGCTGCGCGTCGGGGTCACGGCGGGCACGGTGGCCGACGCCACGGCCTCACCGATGGCGAGGTCGAGCACGCCCTGTTGCACCGTCGAGCCGTCGTGGAGCTCGACCACCTGCACGTCGACCGCCACCGTTCCCGTCGTGAGCTCGCGACGCACCTCGACGGTCTGCGCGTCGAGCAGCCGGACGCGTACGAACCGCTCACCGATCGCAGCGCCGGTGCCGTTCGATCGTGGGCTCGCCAGCACGAGGGTCGACGCGAGGTCGACCGGCGTGGGCAGGGTGACGGTCGCCGTGCCGTCGCCGGCGGCGAGCGACGCGGTGACGCGTTGCACCGACGCGTCGCCGGGATCGTCGAACGAGACGAGCTGCCACGCGACCTCGGACCCGCCGGCGATCACCGTCGAGGCCTCCACCCGAACGGTGTCGGTGTCGAGCAGGCCAGCCGAGACCAGCAGGCTGCCGTCGAGCGCCGTCGAGCCCGACGGCGCGAGCACACCGGCCACCACGAAGCTCGACGACGGGTCGACGGCGGTGACCGCCACGTCGACCGAGGCGGCACCGCTCACCGGCACCACACCGCGCTGCACGCTGACGCCGCACGCGTACTCGACGACCGACCACTCCACCTGCACCGTGCCGGGCGGCGCACCGTCCGATGCACGCACGAGCTGCAGCGAGGTCGACGACGCGAGCCGCACGCTGACCGACGACTCGTCGGGCTGGCCGCTCGCGCTCGAGGCCGAGAAGAGCACGAACGATCGCGCCGGGTCGACCGCGGCGATCGCGATCGTGCTCACCCCGTTCGACGTGCTCGTCGCGGTGCCGCGCTGCACGCCGCGCAGCTGCGCGTCGTAGCAGTCGCGGGCCGTGAACTGATTGGCGTCGGCCGTGGCCGATGCCGTGTAGAGCGCGAGTGTGGCGGTGACGCCCACGAGCGCAGCGCCGGCGCACGCGGCCGCAGCGGTCGTCCACCGCTCGCGTCCGACCGGACGACGGAAGCGTGCGCGAGCGGGCGGGACCGGCGGGACCGGCGCCGGGCGAGCACCACCCCAGATCCGGCGGAGCGCACCGATCAGGAAGCCGATCGCGAGCACGGCGACGAGCAGCCCGCCGACCAGCGGAGTGCGCAGCTCGACGAGCACGCGACCGAGCCCGGGCACCACGCGGCGCACGGTGAGCTGCTCGCCGTCGACCGGGTGTACGACCGGGTCGATGTCGGGGTTCGCATCGCCGCGGGTGGTGGCGACCAGATGGCCGGTGTCGTCGACGTTGAGACCGACGATGCGGTGGGTGACGGTCGGACGGCCCGCGCCGCGCATCACCAGCACGTCGCCGATCTCCACGCGATCGGTGGGTGCCGCCAGGGCGAGCGATCCCACCGGCACCGTGTCGCCCATGCTGCCGGTGAGCACCACGACGGGACGCCATCCGAACGCTCCGCCGAGCACGGCGGCGAGGGCCAGCACGCACGTGACACCTGCGAGGCCCATGGTGATGCCGCGGCCGAGCGCGCGGACGAGGCGACGGACGCTCACGGTGCCACCACACCGGTGGTCGCGGTGCCGGACCCGGTCGACGCGGTCGCCGTACGGCGTTCGGCGTCGGTGAGTTGCTCGGCGTCGGCCGTCAGCGTGAGCGAGGCCTGCACGTCCTGCACCGAGTTGGGGGCGTCGAGATCGACCGACATCGCGACGCAGAGCCGCTCGGCGGCACCGACCTCGAGCACCCGGTCGCCGGGATCGGCTCCGGGGGTCGGGTCGCCGAGGACGGCCACCGCACCGTCGACCACGCGAGCGCCGTCGACCACCGTGGCACCCTCGGGTGGCGCGGCGCGCCAGGCATCGGCCCCCGGGCACGAGCCACCCGCGCTCGGCACGAACGACCACGTGAGCCAAGGGGCGAGCCGGGTGTCGCCGTCGCCCGTGACCGAGAGCGAGTAGCGCAACGACACGCTGCCGGCGTTCACCAGCTCGACGGTGGTGGTGAGGACGTCGCCGGGCGCGACGTGTTCGCCGACCAGCGGTGCGGTGGCGGGACCGATCTCGATGTCGACGGTGGCCGACGACAGCCGATTGCGTCCGACCTCGGCGCTGTCGCCGTACGACGACGAGCCGCGCTGGCCCAGGGTGGCGAGCGCCACTGCGGGCCCGCCCACCACCACGGCCGCGATCAGACCGAGCAGCACCACTCGTCCGAGGCGCGGGCGCGACGGTGCGCCGCCCTCGTCCGGCGTGCCCGGCGTGCCCGGTGTGCCCGGTGCCGGCGGTGCGGCGGGCGACGAGGTGTCGAGGCTCATGCCGGCGTGGCCTCCCACACGAAACCCACCGTGCCCGAACGGCCCTGCGCGGCTGCGTCGTCGACGAGGTCGAACACGAAGCGGAAGGTGGTGGTCTCGCCCTCCTGGCGGAAGGTGCCGACCTCGAACGGCTGATCGGCGAAGCCGGCGAGCGTGCCGTCGTGCAGCACCTCGGCCGACTCGAACCCGTCGCACGACTCGAAGCCACCCGACGAGCCACGCTCGACGTGCACGCTCACGAAGTCGCCGATGTCGCCGGTCAGTTCGGCCGACAACGACATCCGCGCGGGCAGCACGCTGCCCGCATAGGTGATCGTGATGCAGCGCTCGACCGGACGACCCGGCGCCATCGCCGGCAGGTCGACGAGCGAGCGTCCCTCGTCGTCGTCGACGAGGGTGATGGTGCCCGCCTGCAGGTCGTTCGACGAGGCCGTGCCCTCGGGGTGCAGCGCCGAGGTCGACTCGGTGACGACCACCGTCGCGATCGCGAGTGCGGCCAACGCGGAGGCGAGGGCGCGCACGGTGGCCCGGTCGAGGCGACGACGAGACGCAGTCGCGACGGCCGCCTCCGGGTCGACGACGAAGTGGGCGAGGGAGCGGGCCATGTCAGCGCTCCCCCGACCCCGACACGACGGCGCCCGGCACCACGGGTGCGGCAAGCGTCAGCGGCGCGAGCGTGATCGGCGCCACCGGCTCCGGCATGCTCGGCAACGACACCGCGCCATCGAGGAGCTGCTCGATCTCGGCCGCCGACTGCGGCACGCCGAGGTGATACCCCTGGGCCCACGAGCATCCGGCCTCGCGCAGCACGCGCAGCTGCGCGTCGCTCTCGATGCCGCCGGCCATCACCAGGTGACCGAGGCGACGGCTCAGGTCGACCACCGAGCGGAGCACCATCCGATCCGTCTCCGCACGCATCGCGTTCACGACGAGCCGCCGGTCGAGCTTGATGCCCGACAACGGTGCGGCGTGCAGCGACGACAGCGACAGCGTCGACTGCCCCACGTCGTCGAGCACCAGACGCACGCCCTGGGCGCGCAACTCGTGCAGCGATGCGTTCACCTGCGGCGCGTTCGACGCGATCACCTTGTCGTTGATCTCGACGTGGAGCAGCTCGGCGGGCAGACCACTGTGCTGCAACGCGCGGACGACGAGCAGCTCGAAGGTGCCGTCGGTCAGCTCCTCGATCGAGGCGTTCACGGCCACGAAGCACGGAGTCGCCGGGTGACCCGATCGCCAACGCGCCGCGGCCACACACGCGAGCACCAGGATCTGTGCCGTCAGCTCGCGCAGCGCACCGGCGGCGCGGGCGGTGTCGACGATCTCGCGCGACGCGATGTCGCCGAGTGTCGGGTGCCGCCATCGCACCAGCGACTCGACCCCGACGACGCGCTGGCCGGCGCTCAGGTCGACCACGGGCTGGAACGCCAGCCAGACGTCGCCGCGGTCGATCGCACCGGCGATGTCGGCCAGCAGCACGTCGCGACGGTCGGCCTCGCCGTCGAACTCGGGCCGGTACAGCTCGAACGGACGGCGCGGGCCGCCGCCGGGCGTGGCGCGGGCACCGTGCTTGGCCTCGTACATGGCCACGTCGGCGCGGCGGATCAGTTCGGCCGCCGGCACGTCCGGACCACCGAACGAGATGCCGATCGCGGTGCCCACGTTCACCACGCCCTGCTCGATGTCGAAGGGCCGGTTGATCTCCTCGGCGATCACGGTCGCCACCGACATCGCGTACTGCTCGCCCGGGCTGTGGGGCAGCAGCACGGTGAACTCGTCGCCGCCGAGCCGCACCACGGTCGCGTCGGCCGGGGCGGCCTTCGCGAGCCGGTCACCCACGCGCTGCAGGATCACGTCGCCGGCCTCGTGGCCGAGGCGGTCGTTCACGGGCTTGAAGCCGTTGAGGTCGAGGAACAGCAGGGCGGGGTGGTTGTCGGTCCCGGCCAGCCGCTCGAGCCGCTGCAGCAGCATCGTGCGGTTCGGCAGGCCGGTCAGCGCGTCGTGCAACGCCTGGTGCTCGAGTTCGGCGTGGATCGAGGTGAGCTCGCCGAGCAGCTGATCGTTGCGCAGCGCCACCGACGCCTGGCCGGCGAGCAACCGGAACGCCTCGACCAACTCGGCGGTGAGTGCACGCCCCGTGGCGAGCCCGGCGCGCAGCACCACGCGACGCCCCTCGTGCACGCTCACCACCTGTGCGACCACCGCATCGAGGCCCGCGTCGCGCAGTGCGGCCACCTCGCGCACGTCGGGATCGCTGCCGTCGACGAACGCGCCGCCGTCGGCCAGCGGATCGAGGCGGGGTGACGGGTCGCCCGATGCACCGATGTCGGGCAGCACCGCGGACATCACACAGCTGCCGGGATCACCCGGTGCCGGCAGTGGGTCGCCGCCCGCGACGTGCCAGCCACCGGTCGGCTCCTCGACCACCATGTCGCAGGCGTCGAACCCCAGCGACCGCACACCGTCGAGGATCACGTCGAGGTGCGCGCCGTCGAGCCGCGAGATGTCGCGGCTCAGCTCGGCCACGCGCACGAGCAGCTGACCACGGTCCTCGGCCAGACCGGTCACGTCCTGCCAGGTGCGCACCTCACCGATCAGCTGCTCGGCCAGGTATGCCGCGGGCACCACCACGAGGAACAGCACGCTCAGCTGGTCGACCACCCGGTCGAGATCCGCGAGCAGGCTGGCCGAGGGCTCGCCCGAGCCCTGCCAGATCTTCGCCGCCGCGCTCACCGTCGTCAGCAGCATCCAGTGCACCAGCGCGCCGATGAGCCGGAAGCGGACCGCCGCCTCGATGATCGGCAGTGACAACAGCACCCACGTCGAGCCGCCCGACCCGGTCGACATCGCGAGGAGCACCACCAGCCCCGTGTCGATCGCCAGCTCGCCGAGCGCGAGGCCCCGCGACCGAGCCCGCCCGCGACGTTCGCCGAGGCTGCCGAGCAGGTTGGTGGCGAGCAGCACCCCGATGACGGCCACGGTGAGCGCCGCCCGTCCGGCACCGAGCACGGCGCCGACATCACGCCCGACGACGAACTGCACGCCGACCAGCACCGCCACGACCACGCGCACCCGTTGGATGCCACGGCGGCCCACCTCGTGACGGCGGTCGGCCACGCGGGGCGCGTCGCGCCATCCGATCCGGCTGATCCACCGCTCGGCCGCCAGCGCCATCTGCACCACGCCGGCCAGCGACAACAGCAACCAGACCGCCACCCAGTGCCACGCATCCTCTCGGGCCCACACCAGCGGCAGGCCGACGAGCGGCACGACGAGACGCCCGATGCCGATCACGTCGGCGTTCGTGACGCGATCGGTGTCCGGCGACGGGTTGGCGTCGCCCTTGGTGACGAGCCGCTCGCCGTCGACGGCGAACACGCGATGGGCGATCAGGGTGCCGTCGCGGTCGAAAACCACGATCGAGCGCTGGCCCACCGTGTCGACACCCTCGTCCGAGATCATCAACACGTCGCCCACCTGCAGCGACGGCGACATCGAGCCGCTCGTGATGGTGACCGGCCGCCAGCCGGCGATGGTCCACCCGAACGCGACCCAGCTGCTCAGCAGCACGGTGACGGTGAGCAGCACCCACGCACCGATGCGCATCGCGCCCAGCAGGGCGTGGCCGGCGGCGCGCAGTGCGCCGGCGGTGTGGTCGGCGGTCATGGCCGGGCCTCCACGACGAGCCAGAAGGCGGTGTCGAGCCCCTGCGCCGCGTCGTCGTCGACGAGCGCCACCCGGATCCGCACGGTGGTCGTGGCACCGTCGACCGCATCGTCCATCACCGCCACGCCCGTGTCGAACGAGCCGTGTCCGTCGGCCAGGTCGCGCAGGGTGCCGGCGAACAACGCGTGATCGCTCGCGAAGTCGGTGCAGGCGGGGTCGGTGCCGCGACCGAGCTCGACGTCGGCGGCCAGGTAACGATCGAGCCCGGTGCCGCCGTCGAGCCGGCCGGTCAGCCGCACGTCGACGTCGTCGAGATCACCCTGGTAACGCACCTCGAGGCAGCGCTCGACCGCGTCGCCGGGCAGCAGGTTCGAGGCATCGATCGCGAGCCCGGTCGACGTGGCCGGGTCGCTGGCGTCGGCGGCGTCGCCGGTCAACCGCAGGTCGACCACCGCTGCGGTGAGCAACGACCCGTCGTTGCGGGTCGTGCCGGCGAACCGGCCCGAGGCGGTGCGCATGCCGAGCACGGCGGCGACCAGCGCCGATGCGAACACGATCGTGGCGATCAGCGCCGCGATCACCGAGCGCGCGCGAGCCCGGCCGGCTGGCCGGCGGAGCGCGACAGGCGCGTCGGGCGTGGTCGGTTCGGTGGGCTCGGACATGGTTCACCCGCCCGGGGTCGCCCCCGGACGGGTGATTCATCGACCGAATTGACGAATGCTTGAGGTTGCGTGACAGATCGCTTGACCGCCGGAGCGGCTCGTCCGGCCGGCGATCGCGTCAGGCCCCGAGTTCGCGCACGTTGTCCCAGCCGTCCGCATCGGAGCCGACGGGGGCGAGCTCGAACAGCTGGCCGTCGACCGGCAGGCCCTTCTCGCGACGGATGCCCTCGAGCTCGCGCAACGGCCGTTCGAGGGCGCGCTTGCGCGTGCCGAGCAGGTTGTCGAACTCCTTCTGGACGCTGTCGAAGCGCCGCTTCACGGTCTCGAGCGAGTCGGTGTACTTGCCCCACTGCTCGCCGAACTTGCCGAGCAGACCGAGGATCTGGTCGCTCGTCTGCTCGATCATGAAGCTGTCGAACGCCTGGCGGATGAGGCCCAAGAACGCGAGCAGCGTGAGCGGCGAGCAGAGCACGATGCCCTGCTTCATCGCCTCGTCGACGATGGTCGAGTCGTGCTCGACGATGAACGAGGTGAGCGTCTCGTTGGGGAGGAACAGCAGCACCTGGTCGACCGTGCGGGCCTCGCTGGTGCGGGCGTAGTCGCGCTTCGCGAGCTCGCGCACGCGCAGGCGGACGTCGCGCAGGAACTGGTCGCGGTGTGCCGACCGCTCGGCCTCGGTGCCGGCGTCGAGGTACTTGAGGTACGACGTGAGCGGGAACTTCACGTCCATGTACAGCACGTGCTGCTTGGGCATGAAGAAGGTGAAGTCGGGCATGCCGCGGCCCTCGCCCTGCACGGCCGTCTGCTTGACGTAGTTGACGTTCTCGATGAACCCGGCCATGCGCAGCACGTCCTCGGCCATGCGCTCGCCCCACTGGCCGCGGGTCTTGGAGTTGGCGAGCGCCTCGCGCAGGCTCTGGGTGGTGGACGAGAGGTGCTGGACGATCTCGGCGTGGGCCCGCAGCGACTGGTCGACCTGGCCGAACTGCTCGGCGCTGCGCTCGCCGAGACCCGACACGATCTGACCGAGCCGACCGAGCTCGGACCGGAGCTCGCCCTTCATCTGCTCGAGCGTGGTGTCGATGACGTCCTTCTTGGCCGTGAGCTCGGCCTGGCTGGCCGCCACCTGGGCACCGAGGTGCTCCCGGGCGATCGTGGTGAGCTGCTGCAGCGCGGCGTCGCGCTCGGCGAGGGACTGCTGCTGCAGCTGGCCGAGCGCCTGGCCGAGCGACTGCTGGAGCATCGCGTGCTGCTGCTGCAGCAGCGCCTGCTGCTCGGCCGCGAGCTGTGCGGCCTCGTCTCGCGCCTCGGCCCGGGCGGCCGCGACGAGTGCGGCGACGTCGATCGCGGGTGCCGGCGGCTCGGCCGGGGGCGCGGGCGGGGGCACGCGCCGAGCGGCGGCCTGCTGGGCCACGAGCCAGCCGATCGCGAGGGCGGCCACCACGAGGAGGACGACGACGAGGGGTTCCATGCCGTTCATGATGGCGACGGGGTGTCACGCGGATCGCGGATCGTCCCGCCCACCTGCCGCGACGGCCTCGTGCCGCGGGGTCACGCCGACGCGGTGTGTCAGCCGAGCAGCGATCCCTCGCCGGCCTGCACCTGGGCGGCGTAGGCACCGCCGCGGGCGAGCAGTTCGTCGTGGGTGCCCTGTTCGGCGATGCGTCCCTCGTCGAGCACGACGATCCGGTCGGCGTCGCGGATGGTCGACAGGCGGTGGGCGATCACCAGCGCCGTGCGGCCCTGCAGGGCGTGCTCGAGCGCGGCCTGCACGTGTGCCTCGTTCTCGTTGTCGAGATGGCTGGTGGCCTCGTCGAGGATCATGATCGCCGGGTTCTTGAGCAGCAGCCGCGCGATCGCGAGGCGCTGCTTCTCGCCACCGCTCATCCGGTAGCCGCGCTCGCCGACCAGGGTGTCGTAGCCGTCGGGCAGCTCGCGGATCATGTCGAGGATGCGGGCGCCGCGGCAGGCCTCGTCGAGTTCGGCCACGGTGGCGTCGGGCTTGGCGTAGCGCAGGTTGGCGCCGATCGTGTCGTGGAACAGGTGCGGGTCCTGGCTCACCACGCCGATCGCCGCCCGCAGGCTCTCCTGCGTGAGATCGCGCACGTCGTGGCCGTCGATGCGGATCGCGCCGTCGCTCACGTCGTACAGGCGCGGCACGAGCGAGGCGAGGCTGGTCTTGCCGGCGCCCGACGCGCCGACCAGCGCGACGGTCTCGCCGGGTCGGATCGCGAGTGACACGTCCTGCAGCACGTCGCGGTCCGGGTCGGCACCACCGAGCGCACCGGGCGCCTCGAGCGACGCGACGGTCACGTCGGCCGCCCGCGGGTAGCGGAACCGCACGTGGTCGAACTCGATCCGGCCCGTGGGCTCGACCAGGTCGACGGCGCCGGGCCGGTCGGTGATCGGCTCGGGCGCGTCGAGCACCTCGAACACGCGCTCGAAGCTCACCATCGCGGTCATCAGGTCGACGCGAGCGTTGGTGAGGCCGGTGAGCGGTTGGTACACGCGAGTGACCAGCGCGGCGAGCGCGACCAGCGTGCCGCTGGTGATCGTGCCGTCGACCACGTAGAACGCGCCGATGCCGTACACCGCGGCCGCGCCGATCGCCCCGACCAGACCGAGCGCGACGAAGAACACCCGGCCGTACATCGCCGAGGTGATGCCGATGTCGCGCACACGACCGGCGCGACGGTCGAACAGGTCGACCTCGTCCTGGCTGCGGCCGAAGAGCTTCACCAGCTGCGCACCCGCGACGTTGAACCGCTCGGTCATCTGGCTGTTCATCTCGGCGTTGACGCCCATCTGCTCGCGGGCGATGCCCTGCAGGCGGCGGCCGACCCGCTTGGCGGGCACCACGAACAGCGGCAGCACGACGATGGCCAGCACGGTGAGCCGCCACTCGAGGGCGATCATCGCGGCGAGGGTGGTGATCAGCACGACGACGTTGCTCACCACGCTGCCGAGTGTGGACGTCACCGCGTTCTGCGCGCCGACCACGTCGTTGTTGAGCCGGCTGATCAGCGCACCGGTCTGGGTGCGCGTGAAGAACGCGACCGGCAGGCGCTGCACCTTGCGGAACAGGGCGAGCCGCAGGTCGTAGATGAGGCCCTCGCCGATGCGGGCGCTGCACCACCGCTGCAGGATCGCGAGCGCTGCGTCGAGCAGCGCTGCGCTGACGACCACGATCGCGAGCACGGTGATGCGTCCGCGGTCCTTGTCGGGGATGGCCGAGTCGAGGATCGAGCGGAAGGCGAACGGCGGCACCAGCGCGAGCAGCGCCGCCGCCAGGATCGCCGTCAGGAAGATCACGATGGTGCCCCGGTACGGCTGGGCGAAGCTCCAGGCGCGTCGGAGCGCCGCTCGTTGCAGTCGCTTGCCCTTCACCGCCGCGGCATCGCCGGGCATCAGGCTGTGTGGCCCCATTCGCATCGGGTCACGATACGGGCGCCCGTAGGCTCGACCGCCGTGCACCGTCGGTCGTCCCTCAGCTCCGCCCGAAACCGCCGCTCCCCCGCCCGGCGGGTGACCGTGCTGGCCGTGCTGGCGCTCGGCGGGCTCGTGGTCGCGGCGTGCGGTGGGGACGGCTCGGGCGACGGTGCCGACGGCGACGACGACCTACCGGTCACCGTGGTGCCCCGGCCCGACACCGACGCCGTGTTCGGCTGGGCCGAGTTCGGTGACGAGCGCGTGCAGACCGGTTCGCTGGAGGTGCCGGTCGACGCCGACGACCCGTCGAAGGGCACGTTCGACCTCTACCTGGCCCGTCATCTCGCCGACCCCGACCAGCGGGTCGGCAGCCTGATCATCGATCCGGGTGGCCCCGGCGTGGCGGGCGCCGACTACGCGGTGTACGCCGACCAGGTGTTCAGCCCCACCCTGCTCGAGCACTTCGACATCATCGGCTTCGACCCCCGCGGGGTGGGCCTCACCACGCCGGCGATCGACTGCGTCGACGACTACGACCGGTTCTACGCGAACGTCGACATCACGCCCGACGACGACTCGGAGCGCGAGCAGCTCACCTCGTTGTCCGACGAGTTCGACCAGGGGTGCCTCGATCGGTCGGGCGACATCATCCCCTACGTCGGCACCAACGACGCAGCGGCCGACATCGACCGCATCCGCGAGGCGCTCGGCGAGGCGACGATCAGCTACCTCGGCTTCAGCTACGGCAGCGAGCTCGGCGCCGTGTGGGCGACGTCGTTCCCCGACACGGTGCGTGCCGCCGTGCTCGACGGCGCAGTCGACCCGACGGCCGACGACGACGAGTCGACGCTGCAGCAGATGGTGGGTTTCGAGCGGTCGCTCGACCAGTTCTTCGCCTGGTGCGTCGACCGTGACGACTGTGGTTTCGCCGACGGTGCGGCCGACGCCGACGCGGTGGCCGCCGCGTTCGACGCGTTGATGGCGTCGCTCGACGCGAACCCGGCGCCCACGGTCGAGGGTCGTCCCCCGGCCGACCTCGGCGTGGCCAACAACGCGGTGGCCCAGGCGCTGTACGCGAGCGACTTCTGGCCCGACCTGGCCGCAGCCCTCACCGATGCGGCCGGCGGCGACGGCAACGGCCTGCTCGCGCTGCACGACCAGTACTTCGACCGTCAGGCCGACGGCACCTGGCTCAACACGCTCGAGGCCTTCCAGGTGATCAGCTGCGTCGACGACCCGGCTCGCGACACGCAGCAGCAGGCGCAGGCCGCGCTCGACGCGTTGCACGCCGCGGCGCCGCGGATGGTGCCCGGCACGTTCGCCTTGCCGGCGTGCGCAGGCATCCCGGCCGGCGCGGGTCGCATGGCGATCACGGGCGCCGGCGCCGGGCCGATCGTGGTGGTCGGCACCACCGGCGACCCGGCCACCCCGCTCGAGGGCACGCGCCGCATGGCCGACACGCTCGAGGACGGACGGCTGGTGATCGTCGACGCCGAACAGCACACGGGCTACGGCGCCAACGACTGCGTCACCGAGGCGGTCGACGCCTACCTGGTGTCGCTCGTGGTGCCCGCCGACGAGACCACCTGCCGCTGAGCGTCAGACTGCGTCGCGTCGCTCGCCCGCGGTGTCGGCGGCCGACGACTTCGTCAGCGTGCGCGGGCCGAGCAGCTTGCCCATCAGGTGATCGAGGGCGCGGACCGGCTCGTAACGAGCGGGGCGGTCGGGCCCGCAGCAGGTGGGCAGGCACGCGACGATCGCGTCCCAGTTGCCGTCGTGGAAGAACGCCATCGATCGCCGCTCGGCCACCGCATCGGCTCGGCGGGCGGGCGGCAGCACCCGGTGCAGCGTCGAGCGCCACCGGTCGTTGGTCCACTGCGCAGTGAGGTCGCCGAGGTTGACGAGCAGGGCGCCCGGTTCGGGGACGACGTCGAGCCACTCGCCGTCGGGACCGACGATCTGCAACCCGGCGACCGGGTCGGCGTACAGCACGGTGCAGATGCCGTAGTCGGTGTGGGCGCCCATGCCCACCTGACCCTCGAGCGGTTCGGGGTCGCCGGGCGCGGTGCGGTAGTGGACGATCCGCAGCGTGTCGGTCGAGTGGTCGGTGTACGGCCCGAAGTACCCGTCCGGCAATCCGAGCGCCAGCGCGAAGACGTCGGTGAGCACGTGGGTCACCCGACGCGCCTCGGCGAACCAGGCCATCACCGCCGGGCGCAGGGCGGGCAGGTCGTCGGGCCAGATGTTGGGCGCGAACACCCCGCCGAGCTGGGCCGCCACCACCGGGTCGGCGGTGTCGAGGTCGTCCGGGCCGACGTTGAAGGCCTCGAACAGGTCGGCCGGCCGGTCGATGCCGAGGCTGTAGGTGAGGCTCTCGGTGCCTCGGGCGGCGTAGCCACGGTTGATGTCGGGCGACGGCGAGGTGCAGGCGAGCTTGGCGTCGAGCGGCCGGGCGAAGAACGTGTCGGTCGCGGCGCGCACCTCGCGCAGCACGTCGGGCGATGCCCCGTGGCCCGTGACCTGCAGGAAGCCGACCTCGCGGCACGCCCGGTCGACCGCGTCGGCCACTGCTGCACGGTCGCTGCCGTCGAGCCAGGGGGTGAGATCGATCGAGGGGATGCTCATGACACGTTCGGAACCTGTTCGGAAAACGCCGAACGCCTCCCCGTCGAAGGACGTGGGAGGCGCTCGCCTGGCGGAAGGGGTGGGATTCGAACCCACGGAGGCCCAGAAGACCTCAACAGTTTTCGAGACTGTCCCGTTCGTCCACTCCGGCACCCTTCCGGGGCGGCAGGCTAGCGGGATCGCGCCCCGTCGGCACGAACGAATGGTTCGTCGTTCGTCAGCAGGTGTCGAGGTCCGTCTCAAGCACGCCTCAAGCAGGGGGGCTCGCGGGTCGATGACATGGTGATGAACGACGCCTTTCCGCGCTGCGCCGTCCCGGGTTCGTCGTGCCGGCTGCTCCAACTCGAGTCCCCCGGGGCCCGTCCCGTCTGGGCGGTGCTCGACGCTGCCGGCACACGCCACTTCACCGGCGAGATCGCGATGCGGTCGTCCGTGCCCGGCCAGCCCGAGGTGCGCGCCTGGTTCAGCGGCGGCGAGCTCTACTACGCAGCGCGCGTGGACGATCCGGCGCTCAGCGACCGGCTGGTCGCGATGGGCGTGCTCACGGCCGACGAGCTGGCCGCGGGGTCGGTGCAACTCGGTGACGTGGTGCACCTCGGTCGCCTGTTCGACCGCGTGCCCGAGCTGGACCGCGACCGGGTGGAGCTGGCGCTCGAGATCCTGACCGGTGAGGTGGTGGGCGAGATCGCCGACCACGTCGTCGACGAGCTGACGATCGCGAGTTACCGCCACCACCCGAGCGGCGTGGTGAAGTGGCTGAAGCGGCCCGTCGTGGTGCTGAGCCACGTGACCGAGCCCGCCGAGCCCGCCGAGCCCGCCGAGTCCGTCGAGTCCGTCGAATCGGTGCAGGTGGTCGAATCGGTGCAGGTGGTCGAGGCGCCGGCCCCGGTGTTCGAGGCACCCGAGGCCGAGTTCGCCCCCACGCCCGAGGACGAGGCGCTGGTGGCCGAGTACGAAGCGGCGATCGCAGCCGATCGGTTCGAGCCACCGACCGCGCCGGACCAGCCGGTCGCGTGGGACGCGCCGAGCAGCCTGGCCCACGATCTCGAACAGACACCCACGACGTCCGAGCTGCCCGCCGACGAGCTCGACCTCCTCGCTCCGGCCCCGGAGGCGCACGTCGAGCAGGTCGAGCAGATCGAGCAGATCGAGCAGATCGAGCAGCACGAGCAGCACGACGAGGTCGAGCACCATGAGGTCGAGCACCTCGCCCACCTCGAGCACGTCGAGGCCCCGGTCGAGGCCCCGGTCGAGGCACCGAGCGACGTGTGGCAGATCGACGACGGCATCGACTGGCACGTCGACACCGCGCCCGAGGCGCCGACCGAGCCGTCGGCGTGGTCGGGCGAGGCAGTGCCCGACACCGATGCCCCGGCCGATGGCGGGTTCGACATCTCGTTCGACCTCGACGAGATCCTGGCCCAGGTGTCGGCCGAGTCGCCGCTGCCCCAGCAGGTGGCCGACGAGGATGTCGACGACGACATCCGCGCCGCGGTCCGCGCCGCGCTGGCCGAGATCGAAGCCGCCACGCGCGGGACCGACGCCGGCTGGCACGACCGCGACCCGCACGCGCCGTCGCCCGCACCCTCGTACGGTCACGGCGACGACGGCGTGCCGTCGATCCTGATGCAGGCCGCGCTGGCCGAGACCGAACCCGGTCTGCCGCCGAGCGACACCTGGATCACCCAGGCGGCCCAGACCCCGCCGCCGGTCGACACACCGATGGCACCGCCGGCACCGGCGGCTCGCGAGGCGCAACCGATCGTGCTGCGGCCGTCGCTGCCCACGCTGTCGCCCTCGGCCACGCCGTCGGCTGCCGTGCCCCCGCCCCCGCCGCCGCCCGCACCGAGCGTGCCGGAGGCGTCCGACGCGAACGACACCGGCGAGCAGGGCGAGGCGAGCGTCGAGCGACCCGCCGATCCGCCGTCGCAGGAGATGCCCGCCACGGGTGGCCTGCGCCGGATGATGAGCGCGAAGAAGCACTGACCCGTCCGGGCGAGCGCCTCAGCGGCGCGCGGCGAAGAACGCCTTGAGCAACGCCGACGACTCGTCGGCGAGCACGCCCCGATCGATCACCGCCCGGTGGTTCAACCGCGCGTCGTCGGCGAGCTCGAACAGGCTGCGCACGGCTCCGGCCTTGGGGTCGGTGGCCCCGTAGACCACCCGCGCGACCCGAGCGTTGACGATCGCACCGGCACACATCGCGCACGGTTCGAGCGTCACGTACAGGGTGCAGTCGAGCAGCCGCCAGTGGCCGATCGCGGCCGCCGCGTCGCGGATCGCCAACACCTCGGCGTGGGCGGTCGGGTCGCCGGTGAGCTCGCGCTCGTTGTGGCGGGCGGCGATCATCCGGCCGTCGTGCACCACCACGGCGCCGACCGGCACGTCACCGTGCACCTCGGCCGCGCGTGCCTCGTCGAGGGCCACGCGCATCCACCGCTCGTCGACCGGATCGCCGGGCATCGAGGACATGGCGGAGGGGGTGGGATTCGAACCCACGGAGGGTTGCCCCTCACACGCTTTCCAAGCGTGCCGATTCGGCCGCTCTCGCACCCCTCCTGGGTGCCCGGCAGGCTAGCTGCGCCGAGCGGCGGCTTCCACGTCCGCGACCGCTAGGCTCGTCGTCGCACCCGCTGGGTGAGGTGACGGTCGGGTCCTGTGCGACGGGCAGCCGGGAATCAGGTCAGGACCGGGAGGTAGCAGCCTTCAACGGTGGCGCCTGTGTGCCGCAGGTCGCCTGGCCGTCACCTCAGCCAGCGGGTGTCTCGCGTCCCGGCTCGGGTGTGCGTGCGGCGAGCCGCAGGGCGCGGTCCCACAGCTCGGGTGCCCCCAGCCGGCGGGCGGCCTCCTCGAACCGCGGGGTCGGGCCCGCCCAGCGCCAGTCGTCGACGGTGCCCACCTCGACGTCGAGCTCGACGGTGGCGATCCGCTTGAACAGCAGCGCCAGCGCGCGCTGTTCGCGCAGCGTGACCGCGAGCTTCTCGGCACCGCGCAGGCCGGGCAGCTCCCAGTCGCGTGACGAGTCGGGGATCGCCTCGATGGTCTGCCACCGCGCGAGCACCGTCGCCGCGCTCTTCGCGCCCCAGCCGGTGAGTCCGGGATAGCCGTCGGCGCTGTCGCCCACGAGCGCGAGGTAGTCGGCGATCGACTCGGGCGGCACCCCGAACTTCGCGATCACCCCGTCACGGTCGACGATCTCGCGTTTGCGGCGGTCGAACTGCACCACACGAGTGCCCTCGACGCACTGCCCGAGGTCCTTGTCGGGCGTGAGGATCAGCACGCACTCCACCCGTGGATCGGCCGAGGCGACCTTCGCGGCAGCGCCCAGCGCGTCGTCGGCCTCGACCTCCACCATCGGCCACACGGTGAACCCGGCCGCGGCCAACGAGTCCTCGAACACCGGGATCTGGGCGAGCAGCTCCGGCAGCATCCCCTCGCTCGTCTTGTACCCGGGCCACAGGTCGTTGCGGAAGCTCTCGATCACGTGGTCCGACGCGACCCCGACGTGCGTGGCCCCCTCGGCGATCAGCTGCAGCGTCGAGCCGACCACGCCGGCCGCCGCGGCGTAGGGCCCGGGGGACTCGTGGCGTGCCGCCTGCCCGAAGTGCTGGCGGAACAGCTCGTAGGTGCCGTCGACGAGGTGGACCTGCATCCCCACAGCCTCGCAGACCCCGGCGCGCCCGAGTGCCCCGGCGCGGCCCCGGCGTGTCGCGGGCATGTCGGCGCCGGGTCGGGGGTGCGGAAGGGGCAGGTGCCCGATGTGGCCGGCCCGCGCCGTCGCGGATGATCACGAGGTCGCTCGTGACCACGAACGGCACCATCCGCATCACCATGGAGGACACACCGTGCAGCGATTCCTGATCGAGCGCCAGATCCCCGGCGCCAGCACCCTCACCCCGGCCCAGCTCGCGGAGATCGCGACCGCCTCGAACGAGGTCGTGGCCGGACTCGGCCAGCCCTACCGCTGGATCACGAGCTATGTCGCCGGCGACAAGATCTACTGCATCCACGAAGCCGAGAGCGCCGAGGTGATCGTCGAGCACGCCACCCGCGGCGGGTTCCCGGCCGACCTCGTGGTGCCGGTCGCCGACGAGTTCGGACCCCAGCACGCCACCGCCTGACCGTCTGGCACCATGGGCTCCGATGGCGCACGCGTCGGACCTGCGAACGGGGGCACCGGCAGCCGGGCGGCTGCCGGTGCCACTCACGCGCTTCGTCGGCCGCACCGCCGAGGTCGCTGCGTGCCGAGCCGCGCTCGGCGAGCACCGGCTCGTCACCGCGACCGGTCCCGGCGGCGTGGGCAAGACCCGACTCGCACTCGAGACCGCCGGATCGTTGGACGGGCACGAGGTGGTGTTCGTCGATCTCGTCCAGGTCACCGAGCCGACGGCCGTCGTGGCGGCGGTGGCCGACGCGTTCGGCGTGCCCGAGCGCGCCGGGGTGAGCCGCCACCGGGCACTGCTCGACGCCCTGGCCGACGCCTCGGTGCTGCTGGTGCTCGACAACTGCGAGCACCTCGCCGACGCGGTGCGCGAGCTCGTGCCCGAGGTGCTCGCCGCCTCGACGACCACCCGGATCCTGGCGACCAGCCGTGTACGTCTCGTGGTGCCCGGCGAGCGGGTGGTCCCGGTCCCGGGACTCTCGATGGACGACGACGCCACCTCCGGCGACGCCATCGACCTGTTCGTCGACCGCGCACGCGAGGCCGGCGCCGACGACGCGTTGGTCGCCGACACCGACGCGATCGGCGTGATCTGTCGGGTGCTCGACGGCATGGCGCTGGCCATCGAACTCGCAGCCGCCCGGGTGCCGGGGCTCGGTCTCGACGGGTTGACCGACGCGCTGCGCAGCGGGATCGACGTGCTGTCGTACGAGCACGGACCCGACCGTCGGCACCGGTCGCTGCGCGGCGCGATCGAGTGGAGCCACCGCCTGTTGTCGCCCGAGGCGCAGGCGCTGCTCCGCGCGTGCTCGGTCTTCGCCGCGCCGTTCGACGTCGAGTCGGTGGCGGCGGTGGCGGGCCGCACGGTGGCCGACGTCCGGGTGTCACTCGGCGACCTCGTCGACGCGAGCCTGGTCACCGTACGACCCGGCCGCACCACCCGGTTCCGCGTGCTCGAGACCATCCGGCAGTTCGCCCTCGAACGCTCGGACGTGATGGGCGAGACCGCCGCGCTGCGCCGGTCGCACGCTCGGTGGTGCCGGTCGGTCGCGCTCGCCCTGGCGGACCCTTCCGGGCCGGGGCCCGAGCCGGGGCACGAGTGGGCCGTCGAGGTCGACGCCGTCCTCGACGACCTGCGCGCGTCGTTGGCGTGGCTCCCCTCCGTCGACGCCGCGGCCCGGTTGGCAGCGGTGCTCTTCGTGCGCGGGCACGTGGGCGAGGCCCAGCGCCGGTTCGAGCAGGCCGCCGCGCTGGCCGACGACCCGATGGTGCGGCGCGGGCACCTGGTCTCGGCGGCCCGAGCAGCGCTCGCCCGCTACGTCGGCGGCGAGGCGTTGGCGCTGTTCGAGCAGGCGGCCACGGCGGCGCTCGAGGCCGGCGACCCCGAGTGCGCCGGGGTCGATCTGGCCACCATCGCGATCGTGGCGAGCCGTCACGCCGGGGTGATCGACCACGTCCCCGGCGACGACGAGCTCGAGCAGGTGCTGGCCCGAGCGGTGTCGCTGTCACCCCGCTCGGCGCACGTGGCGGCGGCCGCTGCGGTGGCGCGGGCGATGATCGCCACCAACGGCGACGCAGCGCTCCCCGGCCCCGACGACCTGCTGGCCGCGCAATCAGCGGTCCACCTGGCAGCAGGTGTCGGCGATCCGTTGCTGGTCGACGCCGCGCTCGACGCCCGCTGCGCCGCCGAGATCCGCGTGCTCGATCTGCCGGCGGCCGCGGCGACGGTACGCGAGCGCCTCGCCCGCATCGCCGCCGTCCCGGTCGACGCGCGCAGCGGCATGGATCACGCCGACGCGCATCTGATGGGCGTGCACGTCGATCTCGCGCTCGGCCGCCTGCGGTCGGCACGCGGTCACGCGGACCGCCTGTCGGCGTTGCCGTTCCTGCGCGACGAGCCGCACGTCCCGGCGGCCCGCCGGATCGAGGTGACCGCGCTCGCCGGTCACTTCGACGACACCCTCGCCGACGCAGCGGTGCTCGAGCACGCCTGGCGCCGTGCCGGCCGACCCCGCATCCAGTCGCACGGTCCGGCGGTGTACGCCGTCGCCGCGGTGCACGGCATCCTCGGCGACGACGACGGCCGAGCGCGGTGGCTCGAGCTGGCGGCGCAGATCGTCGTCGAGCCGCTGTACCCGTTGGCGGCGGCCCGACCCTGGCCGGTCACGCTCGACGCGTTGGTCCACCTGCACCGTGGCGACGGCGAGGCCGCGCTGCGACCGATGACGCCGGCACCGGACGAGACACCGGTCAGCGGTGCCGCGGCTCGGGCGATCTGGCGCCCTCTGTACGCCGCGACGTGGCTCGAGGCGTCGGCGATGGTGGGCATGCCCGACCTGGCCGAACGACAGGCCCGCGCCGCCGCGGTGGCCGCCCCGCACGAGATGGCGCGGGCGATGGTCGAGCGCGTCGCCGCACTGGCCCGACGCGACGTCGACGGGCTGGCCCGGCTGGCAGCCGATCTCGACGCGCTCGGTTGCGTGTACCAGGCCGCCCGCACCCGCGAGCTGGCGTCGCAGCTGGGGACCGGCGGCACCACGACCGCTGACGACCCCGACGGTCTCACGTCACGCGAGCAGGAGGTGCTCGCGCTCGTGGCCGCCGGGCGCACCAACCCGCAGATCGCGGCCGAGCTGTTCATGAGCCGCAAGACGGCCGAGCACCACGTGTCGCGGATCCTCGCCAAGTTGGGGGTCACCACCCGCGCCGAGGCCGCGGCGGTCGCCGCCGGACGGCGATCGGGCCCTCGGCGCTGACTCGGGTCGCGCGTCTCGCGCACCGTCCTGGTTGACGGATCGACCCGGATCGGGACCATCGCGACGACCCGTCGAGATGTCTCAAGATCTCGGCAACCCGGACCGATACAACATCCGTGACGGCCGAGCAGCAGCCCAAGCCCGCGACGACGGGTGCCTCCCCAGGCGGCGTGAGCGATGTCGAGCGCATCACCGCGACGATCCTCACCGCCGTCGAGCGCCAGCTCACCAAGTACTTCACCGCGATGTCGCACCAGGCCGAAGCGGCCCGGATGGCGTCGGAGCAGCGCAGCAACGAGCTCCGTCAGGAGCTGCTCGCGAAGTTCCCGGCGCTCGAGCAGGCGGTCGAGGCACAGCGGCAGGCGAACGAGCACTACCAGCAGGCGCTCCAGGCGGCGCTCGAGGAGCGCCTCGCCGAGTTCGCGAACCACCAGCACTGGCGGATGTCCGACCTCGAGGAGAAGATCAACGCCTCGCAGGCACGCGGGCTCGACCCCGAGACGGTGCTCGAGCTCCGCCAGACCGTGCGCGACGACATGGAGCGCTCGTTCACGGGCATCTACGGCAAGCTCGAGGAGCTGCAGAACGTCGGCCGTCGTCACGACGAGCAGGCGAGTGCCATCGTCCAGCACGTCAACGACACCACCGCCGCACTGTCGATGCGCATGGACGAGGGCGACAACCGCCTCGGTCACGCGATCGAGGAGCGCCTGAACACCTTCGCCAGCGATCTCTCGGCCAGCTTCGAGCAGGTCGCCGAGCAGGTGAACGAGCACTCGAACACCCTGCTGGTCAAGCTCGAGTCGAGCGAGAGCCGAGCGACCGACCGGTTGCTCGAGCTCGAGGCCCGCATCAAGGAAGAGCAGGGCCAGAAGATCGCCAACCTCGAGGCGACCGTCGGTCGGATCGGCAGCGGCTTCGACGACGCGATGATCGCGGTGTCGCAGCGCGTGCTCGAGCTCGAGAACCGGCTGCTCGAGATCGACGAGCGGATCGGTGCGATGGGCGAGCGCCTCGCGACCGTCGACGAGAACGCGATCGAAGAGGTCAAGGCCGAGATGTCGCGAGCCGTCGGCGAGGCGATGCTCGTGCGGATCGAGCTCGACCGCGTGGTGGCCAACGTCGACGAGAAGATGGATCGCCAGACGATCCGCATGTCGGAGATCGAGGGCCTGCTGAGCGACCAGATGGACGTGAGCACGGCCGTGCAGCTCGAGCGCCTCGACGAGCTCGAGCGCCAGATGCAGATGCTCGACCCGAGCCAGTTCGTGCGCGTGGGCGGCGCCACGGGTTCGGCGGCGCCGGTGCCGCCGGCACCCGACGGCGGGCCGGTCACCGGCAGTTCGCCCGCGCTGGGGTCGATGCCTCCGTCGATGACGCTCAACCCCCGGCTGCCGGGCGCCGATACAGGACAGGACCAGCTCACGAGCGATCCGAACCTCACCTCGCACTGACGCGGGTGACGGGCGGGCGACGGAGCGAGGGCGGAACACGGGCTGATGGCACTCTTCAAGAAGGAAACCGACGCGTCGAACAAGGCGGCATCCGGAGCGGGTGGTGTCGCGCTCAAGGAGAAGGTCGAGGCCGAGCCCGGACCGCACGCCGCCGAGTGCATGCGCATCGGTCAGCTGCTCGTCGATCGCGAGCAGCTCACCACCGACAACCTGGCCCTCGCGCTGCAGACCGCGAACGGTGACGCGCTCGCGTTCGCCGAGTTCGTGCTGCAGCGCTTCCGCGTCGGCCGCCAGGAGCTGGCGAGTTCGATCGCCGAGGTGTGGGGCGTCGTCGCCGCCGACACCAAGTCCGTCGAGTTCGACGCCGAGATCGCCGCGCTCGTCACCGAGCAGACGGCCCGCCAGAACTGCGTCGTGCCGATCGCCGAGGAGAACGGCACGGTCGTCATGCTGTCGGCCGACCCGTCGCCGCAGCGGCGCGAGGTCGTCGAGCGGCTCGTCGAGAAGCCCGTCCGCTGGCTGTCGGCCGACCCGGCCACCATCCGCACGTTCATCGATCGCAGCTACCGCGCCGACGGCGACATCGACCGCCTGGTGCAGGCGTTCGAGTCGACCGACGACATGGAGCGGCTGGCCAAGACGGCCGCCGAGGTCGCGATGGACGACCAGGCACCGATCGTCCAGCTGGTCACCCGCATCGTCAGCCAGGCCATGCGCGACCGCACGTCGGACATCCACGTCGAGCCGATGGACGACCACCTGCGCATCCGGTTCCGCATCGACGGTCACCTGGTCGAGGCGTTCAACCTGCCGATCGGTGTGCACGCCGCACTGAGCAGCCGCCTCAAGATCATGAGCGGCATGAACATCGTCGAGAAGCGGCGTCCGCAGGACGGCCAGTTCTCGATGACGATCGACGGCAAGGAGGTCGACGTCCGCGTCGGCTCGGTCGCCACGGTGTGGGGCGAGAAGATCGTCATGCGAATCCTCGACAAGAGCCGGTCGTCGATCGGTCTCAACCAGTTGGGCTTCCCGCGCGAGACCTACCTGCACTACTCGAAGATGATCCACTCGCCGTTCGGCATGGTCATCTGCGCCGGCCCCACCGGTGCCGGCAAGACGACGACGCTGTACGCCTCGCTGCTCGAGATCAACTCGGCCGGCAAGAACGTCACCACCGTCGAGGACCCGGTCGAGTACGTGTTCCCGGGCATCAACCAGATCCCGATCAACGAGCAGGCGGGTCTCACCTTCGCAACGGGCCTCAAGGCCATCCTGCGTCAGGACCCCGACGTGATCCTCGTCGGTGAGATCCGTGACGCGGACACCGCCCGCATCGCCATCCAGTCGGCGCTCACCGGTCACTTCGTGCTGTCGTCGCTGCACGGCAACGACAGCGTGGCCGCACTGCACCGCTTCCTCGACATGGGCATCGAGGCCTTCCTCATCGCCTCGTCGGTGGTGGGCGTCATCGGTCAGCGTCTGCTGCGCCGCGTGTGCGACTCGTGCAAGGAGCCGTACACCCCCAATGCCGACGAGCTCGCCGTGTTCCGCCAGCACAGCGGCGGCAGCGACAAGACCGTGTTCTACCGGGGCGCCGGCTGCAACTACTGCGCCGGCACCGGCTACCGCGACCGCATCGGCGTGTACGAGCTGCTGCGCATCACGCCCGAGCTCCGCCGACTGATCGTCGGTTGGGCCACCACCGAGGAACTCCGCCGTCTGGCGGTGGCCCAGGGCATGCGCACGATGCTGCGCGAGGCCATGGCGCTCGTCGAGAGCGACGTCACCACCATCCCCGAAGTCATCAAGACCCTGTTCTCCGCCTGAGACCGTCGAGGTAGATCACCATGCCCAAGTTCGCATATGCGGCCATCGATGCCAGCGGCGCCACCATCGAGGGTTTCGAGAAGGGCGACACGCTCGGCGACGTGCGCGCCGCCCTGCTGGCGAAGAACCTCTACCCGGTCAAGATCGAGGAGAAGCGCGGCGCGCTCCAGTTCGAGCTGTCGGCCGAGAAGGTCAAGAAGAAGGAGCTGATGCACTTCACGCGTCAGCTGTCGGTGTTCGTGCGGGCGGGCATCCCGATCACGGAAGCACTCGACATCATCGGTGACGAGACCTCCGACGTCGCGCTGCGCCGCACGATCGTCGACATGACCGAGGACCTGCGCAACGGCGGCACGCTCAGCGACGCGGCGCGCAAGCACCCCGAGGCGTTCCCCAACTACTACATGGGCATCCTGCAGTCGGCCGAGCTGACGGGCCGTCTCGACGAGACGCTCGACAACCTCGCCGGCTACCTCGAGCGCGAGCTCGAGACCCGTTCGAAGGTGATGGGCGCACTGTCGTACCCGCTCGTCGTCATGGTGCTCGCGGTGGTGACCGTGGCCGTGCTCGCCGGCTACGTGCTGCCGCAGTTCAAGCCGCTGTTCGAGGAGCTCAACGCCGACCTGCCGCTGCCGACCCGCATGCTGCTCGGTGTCGCGACGCTGTTCTCCGACCTGATCTACATCCCGCTGACGTTCTTCGCGCTCGTGTTCGGTGCCTCGTTCTGGTTGTTCAAGACCGACTCCGGCAAGGGACCGAAGGACAAGCTGCTGCTGAAGATCCCGATCATCAAGGGCATCATCGAGTACGCCGTGCTCGAGCGGTTCTGCCGCATCCTCGGCGCGATGGTGAAAGCCGGCGTGCCGCTGCCCGAGGGGTTCAAGACCACCACCGAGTCGGTCGACAACGTCGTGTTCCAGGAGGCGCTGCAGACCGCCCAGGAAGTGATGCTCGAAGGAGGCGGCTTCTCTCGCCCGCTCGCCGACACCGGGCTGTTCCCGGGTGCGGCGAAGCAGATGTTCAAGGTCGGTGAGGAGACCGGAACGCTCGACGAACAGCTGCAGGTGGCCTCGCTGTACTTCGACCGCGAGCTCGAGAGCCGCATCAAGAAGTTCACGACGATGTTCGAGCCGATCATGATCGTGTTCGTCGGCGTCATCGTGGGCTTCGTGGCCATGGCGCTCGTGTCGGCCATGTACGGCGTGCTCGGCAGCACCAAGGACAGCATGTGAGCTCGCGGCGGGTCGGGCGTCGCCCGGCCCCGCACGGCGCCGCGACCTCCGGGCGTCGAACCGGGAATCCGGACCGTTTCTCATCGTGACCCCCGTGATCCACCGTTGCCGTACTCGCCGCGTCCGACCGCTGCTGGTCGCGTTGGCGGCCCTGTCGGCCCTGCTGGCCACCGTCGCCCAGTCCGTGCACGTGCGCGAGGTCGACGCCGCGGTGCAGTTCACGACGCTGCCCGTCGGCGCGACGCTGCCGTCGGAGGCCGACTGTGCCTCGCGGGTGCGGCCGACGCCCGAGCTCGCCACGCGCGGCGCCGTCAACGCCACGTACAACGCCCGCAAGGGCACCGGCGGGAACTACCTGTACCCGCGCGTGACGGGCAACTTCACCGGCACCACCGACGAGATCATCCAGTGGGCCGCCTGCAAGTGGGGCATGGACGAGGACCTGCTGCGCGCGCAGACGGTGCAGGAGAGCTCGTGGTTCCAGAACGCGATGGGCGACTTCACGTCGACGGCGTCGTCGTGCACCCCGGTGTTGCCGGTCGCGAACTACCCGTCGCAGTACCCCGGTGATCCGGCGCACAACGGGCAGTGCCCCGAGTCGGTGGGGTTGCTGCAGGTGCGTTGGCTCTACCACCGCTCGGCGTTCTTCAGCTCGACCACCGAGACCACCGCGACGATGACCAACAACGCGGTCTGGTCGACGGCCTACAACGTCGACTACTACGGCGCCTTCTGGCGCGACTGCTTCGAGGGTCGGATGACGTGGCTCAACACCGTCGAGCGCGGTGCCACCTACGCCGCCGGCGACGCGACGGGCTGTCAGGGCGTGTGGTTCGCCGGTCGTTGGCGTACCAGCGCAGCGCTCGGCTACATCGCGGCCGTGCAGACCAACCTCGCCAACCGTGTGTGGGAGAGCGCTGCGTTCGCGAGCCAGACCTCGCCCAATTCGGTCAAGTCGCCGACGCCGGTCACGCTCGACACCGTCGCACCCACCACGAGCATCACCTCGCCCGCCCGCAACGCGACGTTGCGGGGCACCGTGACCCTGGCCGCGTCGGCGAGCGACGACGTCGGGGTCACCAGGGTCGACTTCCTGGTCGACGGTGTGGTGCGGGCCTCCGACACGACCAGCCCGTACAGCACCAGCTGGAGCTCGAGGACGGTGCGCAACGGCACGCACACGGTGCAGTCGCGTGCGTACGACGCCGCGGGCCACGCGACCACGTCGGCCTCGGTCAGCGTGCGCGTGTCGAACTAGTCAGACGCGTCGGGCCCCAGAGCGTCAAGCGTCAGAGCGCCGGGCGTCAGACGTCCGAGGGCCACACCCGGTCGATGATCCACCGCCCGACGAACACGGCCACGACGGTGCCGAGCGCGAGGAACGGCCCGAACGGGATCGCCGTCTTGCGACCAGCGCGGCCGACGACCATCGCGCCGACGCCGACGATCGAGCCGAACAGGAACGCCAGGAACAGCCCCACCGGCACGAACGGCAGACCGAGCCAGCCGAGGTACGCACCGAGCAACGGCGAGATGCGCACGTCGCCGTCGCCCATGCCGCCCTTGCTGAGGGCGTGCAGCGCCCACATGAAGGCGAGGGCGAGCACGGCGCCCAGCACCATCGTCCAGATCCGTCGCGGCTCGTCGCGCACCAGGGCGGCGATCACGAGCAGGGGCGCACCGATGGCGAGCGTGGTGTACGAGATCTCGCGCGGCAGCCGCTTGATGCGCAGGTCGATCCAACTGAGCCCGAGCAGTCCGGCGGCCAGCACGCAGAACGCGACGGTCTCGACCGAGTCCTCGAACTTCAAGGTCATGGCAACGAAAAGTGAAGCGGTCCCCAATTCAAGGACCAGGGGTTCGATGCCGATACTCGTTCGACAACGGCGGCACTTGCCGCGCAGGAACAACCAACTGAACACCGGTACGAGGTCGAGGGGACCGAGGCGCAGGCCACACGCTCCGCACCGCGATCCGGGGGCAACGATCGACTCCCCTTCGGGGACCCGCTCGGTGACCACGGTGAGGAACGACCCGATGAGCAGCCCCATCACGGCTGACAGCACGATCCAACCCGCAGACATCAGCCCTTCAGAACGCCCTTCAGTGTCACCCACGCCGCTCCGAGCGAGCGCCGACGAACGAGGTTAGCTCCCCATGCCGAATCCAGATCCGATGCTCGTGGCCCTGCTCGAGGCGACGGTCGCGGCAGGTGCCAGCGACCTCCACATCACGCCGGGGCGTCCGGCGACGGCCCGACGCGACGGCGTCCTGGTGCCGTTCGAGGGCGTCGACGTGCTGCAGGGGCACGACACCGAGCGGATGGTGATGTCGCTGCTCGACGAGCAGCAGAAGGTCGAGCTGGCCGAGGTGCGTCAGGTCGACTTCAGCTTCGGTCTGTCCGACATCGGTCGTTTCCGCGCCAACGCCTTCCTGCAGCGCAACACGCACGCCCTCGCCTTGCGTGTGGTGCCCAACCGTGTGCGCAGCCTCGACGAGCTCGGTGCGCCGCTCGCCTGCGTCGATCTGCTCAACAAGCCGTACGGCCTGGTGCTGGTGGTGGGTCCGACCGGTTCGGGTAAGTCGACGACGCTGGCCGCGATGATCGACAAGATCAACGCGACCAAGCCGTGCCACATCCTCACGATCGAGGACCCGATCGAGTACCTGCACTACCACAAGATGGCGATGGTCAATCAGCGTGAGGTGGGCCAGGACGTCAACAGCTTCACCGACGGACTGCGCAGTGCCCTCCGTGAGGACCCCGACGTCATCCTCCTCGGTGAGATGCGCGACCTCGACTCGATCTCGATCACGCTCACCCTGGCCGAGACCGGTCACCTCGTGTTCGCGACGTTGCACACCAACGACGCGTCGCAGGCCCTCGACCGCATCGTCGACGTGTTCCCCGCCGAGAAGCGCGACCAGATCCAGATCCAGCTGGCCGGTTCGCTGCAGGGCGTCATCAGCCAGCGTCTGCTGCCCGCCGAGGGCGGTGGTCGTGTGGCCGCGTACGAGGTGCTGATGGCGAACGACGCCGTGCGCAACCTGCTCCGCGAGGGCAAGACGCGTCAGCTCCGCAACGTGATGATCTCCGGTCAGCAGGAAGGCATGCAGACCATCGAGATGGACCTGGCCCGTCTGGTGGGCTCGGGCATCATCAGCTTCGAGACGGCCGCGGAAGTGAGCGCGTACCCGAAGGAGATCATGACGCTGGCGGCGACGCAGAAGGCGCAGTTGCAGGCGCAGGCGACGATCGCCGCCGGCCAGAGCGGCTCGACCGGCTCGGGTCAGCTCATCGGCTCGCGCTGATCGAGCCGAACCGGACCGCGACCAGGATTCCAGGAGGAGCACGCCATGGGTGGCCCGTCGAAGCTTCCGTACAAGCTGCTCGCCGGTGTGGTGCCGTGCCCCGGCGGCTGGCTGATCCTGCCGGCCCGTCTGGCCGGCGTGACGGTGATCGTCGAGGACGCCGAGGTGTACCCGACGCTGCTCGACTGCCTGGAGTACAAGCCGAAGTTCGAAGCGGCCGCCATCTGGGCGCCACTCGGCTTCTACGACGACCCGCAGGAGAGCCCGTACCGGCCCTGCGACGTCGAGGCGCGTGAGATCGTCGGCTGGCCGCGGCTCGCGGCCGTGCGTGGGGTGCCCTCGCGTGCGGCCCTGCGGGCGCCCACGCGTGAGGCGGCCAAGGAGCTCGAGCCCTGGCTCACCAACGACGACCTGCGACGGTTCAAGTGGCTGCGCGAGGCCGAGGAGCACTTCCAGCCGTTCCACCAGCGCAACTGGTTCGCCGCGCATCCCGACCTGAGCTTCTACGTCCTGAACGGCGACAAGCCGGTGACGAGCTCGCCCTATCAGCAAGAGGGCGTGCTCGAGCGGATGAACCTGATCAAGTCGAAGCTGCCCGGTGTGGAGGAAGCCGTCGTGCGCACCCCGCCGCAGGGCGCCGCGCAGATCCACCTGTTGCAGGCCGCCGGTCTGTTGTGGACGGCTCGTCGAGCGTCCGGTCGAGCCATCAACCGGCTCCCGGCCGATCCCAACTGGGACTCGACGGGCCTCCGCATGGAACTCGCCCGCTGACGGCGGGCGTCGTCGACATGCGGGCTCCCGTCCCGCTCCGTGCGCGACCACACGGAGACCTCACGCACCCTGCCGTCCGTGAGCGAGCGGCCCCTCCACGGGCCCTCCGACGCACGCACCCCGAGGTTCGTGAGCCACCGGTCCCTCTGGCGTTCCTCGAACTCACGAACCCCGAGCTCGGTGAGCCGACCAGTGATCGCCTCACGCAGACGACGGGTCCGTGAGCCGGTCGTGCGGGCCGCACACGCACCCCCTCGTCCGTGAGCGGGCGGTCCTGCCACCGGCCCTGCAACTCACGAGCGCCCAGGTCCGTGAGTCGACCGTACGGGCGTACACGCACCCCCCTCGTCCGTGAGCCCGCGGTGCGGAGCGCACACGCACGGCGATCGTCCGTGAGCCAGCGGTCCTGCCATCGGCCCTTCGACTCACGCACGTCGCGGTCCGTGAGCGAGCAGTACCGCCACCGGCCCTCGAACGCACGAACGGCGATCTCGGTGAGGCGGTGCGTCCACGGCTCACGGACGTACGAAGCCCGACACACGAATGGGGGCTGTTCCCACATCGTGGAAACGCGCACGAGGGGCCGGGTTCCGAAGAACCCGACCCCTCGTCCGAGGTATTCGTTTGTGTCTGATCCGACGGGATCAGCCGACGTTCGTCCCCACCGTGCCGCACTGGGCGTTGGCGATGACGAGCGTGCCGTTGACGTTGACGAAGTAGTTCGTCGGCACGGCTCGCAGCAGACCCGCGTTCACCAGGGTGCCCGCAGGCGAGGCGCCGGCGGAGTTGGTGATCGGGAAGGTCACGCTGGCCGGCTTGGCAACCGCTGCGATCGCCGGCGAACCGGTGTAGGCAGCGTTGGCCGCGAGGGCGCCGGTCGGGATCTGGTTGTTCAGACCGGTGTAGTTCGCGAAGAACGTCTCCACGGCCTTCTGAACCGTCACCTTGTCGGTGTTGCAAGCGCTGGTCTTGCCCTGGTCGGTGATGCCTCGCACCGCGAACACCGTCACCGTGGCCAGGATGCCAAGGATGACGATCACGATGAGGAGCTCGACGAGGGTGAAGCCCTTGTCCCGCTGCTGCCCGTCGGTCACGATCCCCGGGGTGTCATGCATCGTCTGCATGGCAGCTCCTTTCGGGTTCGTGGTCGATCAGCCGATGTTGGTACCGACGGTGCCGCACTGGGCGTTGGCGATGACGAGGGTGCCATCGACGTTGACGAAGTAGTTCGTCGGCACGGCGCGGAGCAGACCGGCGTTCACCAGGGTGGCCGCAGGCGAGGCGCCGGCCGAGTTGGTGATCGGGAAGGTCACGCTGGCCGGCTTGGCGACGGCGGCGATGGCCGGCGAACCGGTGTAGGCAGCGTTGGCCGCGAGGGCGCCGGTCGGGATCTGGTTGCTCAGACCGGTGTAGTTCGCGAAGAAGGTCTCGACGGCGGTCTGCAGGGTCACCTTGTCGGTGTTGCAGGCGCTGGTCTTGCCCTGGTCCGTGATGCCACGGACCGCGAACACCGTCACCGTGGCGAGGATGCCGAGGATGACGATGACGATGAGGAGCTCGACGAGGGTGAAGCCCTTGTCCTTCTTCTGCTCGGTCTGGATGTCGATGGTGTTGTCCATGTGAGGGTTGTCCTCCCGCTGTTGTATGTGTCCCACGTAACGCCGGGACGAGCGACAACCCGTCCGAACGCAGGTCAGGCATCGGTGCAGGGGAACGGCGACTTGAGCCCTCGCATCGTCAAGATCTCTTGAGGAAAGGTCTCAAGTCGGATCGTCCGGGCGCCGAAGAACTTGTCACGACGCCGAACAGCCGAGTTCGGAACGTTCGATGGGCCGGAGGACGACAGTGCGCCGCAAGAAGCAGGGCTTCGACGAGATCAGCTGGGACGACGAGAGCGCCGCGCCCGCCGAGGACTTCCTGCCCGACGAAGCCGTGCAGGAGGTGCGCATCGCGAGCAACGACCTCCGCGACCGGGTGAGCAAGCTCGAGACGCAGATGATGGCGCAGTACACGGCGATGGCCGCGTACGCACAGATCGCGCAGAACAACACCGAGGCCGTGCGCGCCGAGGGCCGTCACGATCTGGATCGCACGCAGTCGACGCTCATCGGGTTGATCGAGCGCGTGCGCCGCGAGTGCGCCGATTCGATCCAGGGCGTCGAGACGCGCGTCGGCAGCGGCACCTCGAGCGGCGGCCCCGTCGACGACAGCCGCATCGCCGCGCTCGAGTCGCGCTTCGACGCCTTGGCCGCGGCGCTCGAGCGCAGCATCGAGACCCAGCGCGCCCTGGCCGAGCAGGTGGCGGGGCTGATCGACGAGAAGATGCAGCGCGAGGGCTGGCTGGTCGCCAACGGCGACACCGGCAACCTCAGCCTCCACTGATCCCCTGCTGACCCCGGCCGTTCCCTGCTGATCCGGCGGCTCGGCCGTCTACCGTGCACGTCATGTCGTCAGCTCCTCCCACGCGCGGTGTCGTGGCGATCCGCGCCGGTCGCGAGCGGTCGCTCGCACGCCGACACCCGTGGGTGTTCAGCGGCGCGGTGGCCGACGTCGAGGGCCGCCCGGGCGTGGGCGACACGGTGCTCGTCGAGACCGATGCGGGTCAGCCCCTCGGCTGGGGTGCCTACAGTCCCGACTCGCAGATCCGGGTGCGGATGTGGAGCTTCGACCCTGCCGCCACGATCGACGAGGCGTTCGTGGCCGATCGGGTGGTCCGCGCCGCGGCGCGACGTGATCCACTGCTGGCGACGGGCACCGATTCGGCACGGCTCGTGTTCAGCGAGGCCGACGGCGTGCCAGGGGTGATCGCCGATCGCTACGGCGACACGATCGTCGTGCAGCTCACCACCGCCGGAGCCGACGCGTGGCGCGAGGTCGTTGCAGATGCACTTTTCTCGCTGCCCGGCGTGCGCAGCGTGTACGAGCGCAGCGATGCCGACGTGCGCGAACGCGAAGGGCTCGAGCCGCGCGTGGGGCTGCTGCGCGGCGGCGAGCCCGATCCCGACCTCGTTGCGCACGAGGGATCGTGGCGATTCGTGGTCGATGTGGCGGGCGGCCACAAGACCGGCTTCTATCTCGACCAGCGCGACGCCCGCGCGGCGATCGCGCGGCTGGCACCCGGCCGGCGTGTGCTGAACGTCTTCTCGTACACCGGCGCGTTCTCGGTGGTGGCGGCCGGCGTCGGTGCAGCCAGCGTGCTGAGCATCGATTCTTCCGGCCCGGCGCTCGACGTCGCCCGCCGCAACGGCGAGGTGAACGGACTCGACGTCGGCGAGTTGATGGAGGCCGACGCCTTCACCGCCCTGCGCGGCCTGCGCGACCGCGCACGCCAGTACGACCTGATCGCGCTCGACCCGCCCAAGCTGGCCAACAACGAGCGGCAGCTCGAGAGAGCGTCACGCGCCTACAAGGACCTCAACCTGCTCGCCACCAAGTTGCTCGCCCCGGGCGGCGTGCTGCTCACGTGGAGCTGTAGCGGGGCGATGACCGGCGAGCTGTTCCAGAAGGTGGTGGCCGGCGCAGCGCTCGACGCGAACCGCACGGTGCGCATCGTCGGTCGGCTGGGCCAGCCGAGCGATCACCCGGTGCCGCTGGCGTTCCCCGAGGCCGAGTACCTGAAGGGCCTGATCCTCGAAGCCGAGTGAGTCAGTGACCCGAGCCCGGGTTCTCCTGCACCAGCTCGATCAGCGTGCCGAAGCTGCCCTTCGGGTGGATGAAGGCCACCGTGGTGCCGCGGCTGCCCGGGCGGGGCGCCTTGTCGATCGCGGTGGCGCCGGCGGCGAGCATCGCGTCGAGCGCCTCCTGGCAGTTCGCCACGCGGTAGCCGACGTGGTGCAGGCCCTCGCCGCGCTTCTCGATGCTCTTCGCGATCGGGCTGTCGGGACGAGTGGCGGCGGTGAGCTGGATGTAGCTGTCGGCCACCTTCACGAGTGCCTCCTCGACGCCGTCGCTCTCGACGATCTCGCGGTGGTGCACCTCGGCGCCGAAGGCCTGCTGGTAGTAGGCGATCGCCGCCTCGAGGTCCTTGACGGCGATGGCGACGTGATCGATCTCGGTGAGCAGCATGCGTCCAGTGAAACAGACCGGCCACCGGTGGCGTCAAGGCGGGCATGAACACGATCACACTGGGGACCGGCACCGGTCGTCCGGTGCGAGGAGCTCAGGGCGTGAGTACGACAACCTTCGACGAGTTCTACCGCTCGTACCGTGCCGACGCGGTGCGGTGGGCGGCCGCGCTCGTCGGCGACCGCGCGGTGGCGGAGGAGCTGGCGCAGGACTCGCTCGCCGCCGTGTCGGGGCGCTTCGCCCGGCTCGACAACCCGGGTGGCTACCTGCGCCGCGTCGTCGTCAACCGGTGCGCGAGTTGGCACCGATCGCACGCCCGCGAACTGCGGCGCCTGCGACGCGCGACGGCCGGCGAGGCGTCGAGCTACACCCCCGCGACCAACGAGATGCTGGGTGCGCTGGCGTCGCTGCCGTACAAGCAGCGGGCCGCGGTGACGCTGCGGTTCTGGGCCGACTGGACCGACGAGCAGATCGCCGACGCGCTCGGCTGCGCGCCGGCGAGCGTGCGGGTGCTGGTGCACCGGGGACTCGGCGTGTTGCGGACCGAACTGCGAGAGGAGGCGTGATGAGCGAGATGGACGACGACCAGCTGGACAGGCAGGTGATCGCGAGGATGCGCTCGGCACTCGACGAGCTGACCGCCGGCGTGGACGACGAGCCGCTCGAGACGCTGCGACCCACGGTCGCAACACCTCGCCGCCGAGGTGCGTGGTGGGGCGTGGCGGCTGCGACGGTGCTGCTGGCTGGCGCCGCCGTGTGGGCGCTGAGTACCCGTTCGGACGACCCCGTCGCGAGCCCCGACGAGACGGCCGCCGAGCCGCCGACCAGCGCGCCCGCCGTCCCGACCACGACCTCGGCGGCGTCCGTCGGGCAGGGCGCCCCGACCTTCACGCTCACGTCCGCCCGCCTGGTGCCCGGTCGGGTCGAGTCGAACGGTGCCGACCCGGGGACCGGCCCGTTGTTCGTCTCGTGGCGGATCGAGGGCGACGGCATGGACGGCTTCCTGTTCGCATCGTCGTACGACGAGCTCGACATCCCGAACGCCCAGTCGGTCGAGCCACTCGACCCGCCGGTCGGTGACGCGCAACTGGTGTGGCCGACCGTCGCCGAGGACGAGGTCGCCGTCCCGTGGATCCGGTGGGTCCGTCCGGAGGGTGGCGTCTGGGCGATCTCCAGCCAGGGCCTCTACAGCGCCGTGTCGTCGAACGACTGGATCGACCTCGTCTTCGAAGCCGTGCCGGGCTCGGGTCTGCCGATCGTGATCCCGGACGAGCGGGCCACCTTCCTGGCCTTCGGCACTCCGTCCACGACGGTGATCACGCAGGCGTTCACCTCGATCGATGCCGGGACGGTCGACCTCACGGTCACCGACGGCGGCGCCTCGCTGTTCGCCCTGATCGGTGCGACGGATGTGCGCGCCGTGACGGTCGCCGGTGCAGACGGTTGGCTCGGCACGTACGCCGACGGACACGTCGAGGTGGTGTGGGACGCCGCCGGCGGCTGGTGGGGCCTGCTCGGCATCAGCCCAGAACTGGCCGACCAGGCCGACGACATCGTGGCGAGCGTGACGCGCGTCGACGACACGCCGCCCGCTTCGACGGTCGCGATCCCATCGGCCGAGCAGCGGTACGAAGTGGTCGGCTCCGCGGTCGAGATCGCCGACGGGCAGTTCGTCATCGAGGTACCGACGCCCGACCAGTCCGTTCTCCGGCTGGGGCTGTCCGGCTTCACGTGGACCTCGGCCGACATCGAGCATTCGTCCGTCGACGGGTTCGAACGCTCCGAGCCCGGGGTGTTCACGGTGCGCGACTACGCCGATGGCTCGGCGTCGTTCGTGTCGGTGCAGGTCCCGGCGGCCTTCGGCGATCCGCGCGACCCCTGTGTGTTCGACCAGGACGTGCTGCCCTTCGACCAGTTGAACGCCCTCGACCAACGCGCGCTCGACATCGCCGGTTACGAGGCGTCGCTCAACGCCGACGGGACGTGCGACCGGATCGTGCTCTTCGTGTACGTCGACTCACCCGAACTCCGCGCGGCCATCGCCCCGTTCGCCGACGCGCTCGAGGTCCGCCCTCTCCTCACTCCCGTGTGAAGCGCGTGTGCGGGTTCCGGCACCACTATGGGGCCGCAGTCCGCAAACGTGTTCGACGGGTGAGCACGTTTGCGGGTTCCGGCCCCCACTATGGGGCCGCAGTCCGCAAACGCACTGGTCTCAGCGGCGGAAGAGGTGCAGCTTGTCGCCGACCTTGGCGCGGAGCTCGTGGTCGGTGACGCCGAGGCCTTCCTCCGGGGCCAGGCACAGGACGCCGATCTTGCCCTCGTGCATGTTGTGGTGCACCTGGTAGGCGGCCTCGCCGGCCTGCTCGAGCGCGAACACCTGGCTCATCACCGGGTGGATCATGCCCTTGCTCACCAACCGGTTGGCCTCCCAGGCCTCCTTGTAGTTGGCGAAGTGCGAGCCGACGAGGCGCTTCAGGCGCATCCAGAAGTGGCGGTTGTCGAACTCCATCATGAAGCCGCTCGTCGCGGCACACGTCACCACGGTGCCACCGCGCTTGGTGACGTACATCGACGCGCCGAACGTCGACCGGCCCGGGTGCTCGAACACGATGTCCGGGTCCTCGCCGCACAGGTTGCGGATGTCCTTGCCGAGGCGACGCCACTCGGTCTCGTCGTGCACGCCGTTCTCGTCGAAGAAGCGGTAGCCGGCGGCCGCACGGTCGATGACGTGCTCGACGCCCATCTTGTGGAGGATCTCGGCCTTGTCGGGCGACGAGACGACACACACCGGGATGCCGCCGCCGTTCAGCACGTACTGCGTGGCGTAGGCACCGATGCCACCGGTGGCGCCCCAGATGAGGACGACGTCGCCCTGCTTCATGTGCGCGCCGTTGGCCGACACGAGCATGCGGTAGCTGGTCGAGTTGCAGAGCGCGTTGACCGCAGCCTCTTCCCAGGTGAGGTGCGCCGGCTTGGGCATGAGCGAGTTGGCCTTCACGACGGCCAGGTCGGCCAGGCCACCGAAGTTGGTCTCGTAGCCCCAGATGCGCTGGTTGGCGGCCATCATCGAGTCGTCGTGGGCCGACGGGTCCTGGTCGTCGACGTGGTTGCAGTGCACGGTCACCTGGTCGCCCGGCTTCCAGCTGCGCACGGCCGAGCCGACCTTCAGCACCACACCCGAGGCGTCGCTGCCGACCACGTGGTACGGCAGGTCGTGGCGCTTGGCCCACTCGCTCTCGCGGCCGAGGCGCTTGAGCGCACCGAAGGTGCTGATCGGCTCGAAGATGCTCGTCCACACCGTGTTGAAGTTGATGCTGCTCGCCATCACCGCGAGGTACACCTCGTCGGGCGCGAGTTCGGGGGTCGGCACCTCGCCGACGTGGAGGCTCTGGCGCGGGTCCTTCTCCTTCGAAGGAACGCCCGCCCACATCTCCTGCTCGGCGGCGAGGACGTGCACCGCGCGATAGCTCTCGGGGATGGGCAGGGCGGCGATGTCATCACCGGAAGCACCGGCCTGGATGGCGTCGAGGATCTGCTGCATCTCGTGAGGTTACCGATGGGTAGCAACGCGGCAAGAATCGACCGACGCGTCGACGCAGCGTGTGAGCGGTGCCCTCGCGACCCGGGCCCGCGGCCACTCGTCCGGGCCCGGCCGGTACGGTGACCCGCATGCGGATCCGGCGACGCAGCGTCGGCAGACGCGCGCTCGCCGTCGTGATGGGGCTCGCGCTCGTGCTGCCGGGACAGCAGGGTGCCGGCGCGGCGACCCCCGCCCGGTTCGTCACCGGCTGGATCCCCAACTGGTCGTCGAGCGCGATCACCGAGGGCACCCGGGCGATCAACGGCGGCTCGGCGGGCGTGTTCGCCGAGGTGTCGCCGTTCGGCTTCACCGCCACCGGCGCCGGCACGATCGCCACCAGCGGCACCGAGGGCAACCTGGCCGTGGCCGTGCAGTCGCTGCGCAACCAGGGTCTGCCGGTGGTGCCGAGCATCACCGACGGCACGGGCAAGCTCGTGATGGCCGGCATCCTGGCCAACTCGACCACCCGCACGCAGCACGTGCAGGCGATCACCAACCTGGTGGTCGGCCGCGGCTACGACGGCATCGACCTCGACTACGAGGGGTTCGCGTTCAGCGACGGCAAGAGCTCGTGGGCCACCACCCGTCCCAACTGGGCCGCGTTCATCGCCGAGCTCGCCGCCTCGCTGCACGCGAACGGCAAGCTGCTGTCGATGACCGTGCCGCCCATCTGGGACGGCGGCAACTCGGGCTACTGGGTGTACGCCTGGCCCGAGACGCTGCCGCACGTCGACCGGTTGCGCCTGATGGTCTACGACTGGAGCGTGTCGGCCCCCGGGCCCGTGGGCCCGCTGTCATGGCAGTCGAACGTCATCTCGTACGTCAACACGATCGTGCCGGCCGAGCAGCGCAGCAAGGTGCAGATCGGTGTCAACGCCTACGGGCGCAGCTGGGCCACGGTGCTGTCGGGCACCTGCCCCACCAACGCGTCGACCGGCACCACTTCGGTGCAGATGGAGTCGGCCGCACAGCTGGCAGCCGATCACGGCGCCACGCCGGTACGCGACGCGAGCGGCGAGATGAAGTTCACGTACGACGTCAGCTACACCGGCAACAAGAGCGGCCCCACCACCGCACCCGTGCTACCCACGCCGTCGACCTACGCGAACTCGACCGAGCCGATCGCGGTCACCGAGCTACGGCCGGCGCTGCGCCTCAACCCGAGCGGCTCCACCACCTGCACCGTGCGCCGCACGGTCTACTACCCCGACGAGCTCACCGTCGTGCAACGCACCAACGCCGTGATCGCCGCCGGCTTCTCGGGCATCGCGATCTGGGCGCTCGGCTACGAGACCCCGTCGCTGTGGGGCCCGCTCTCGGGCATCGACGTGCCCCGCGTGGCCGGCACGGCGCCGATCGGCTCGCTCGACTCGGCGGCGATCAGCGGGGGCAACGTCGTGGTGAGCGGATGGGTCGCCGACCCCGAGTTCGATCTGCCGATCACCTTCACCGTCTCGGTCACCAACCCCGGCGGCGCCACCCAGACGAGCGGCCCGATCATCGCCCGCGACGTGCGAGCCGACGGTGGCTGGCCCCTGCCCAGCCGCACCCACGGGTTCACCGTCGGCGTCCCGATCGCCACGGTGTCCGGCGCCACCGTGTGCCTGAACGCACGCGGCTACGGATCGAGCGCCGGCTCGAGCACCCAGATCGCCTGCCGCACCGTCTGACCCTGCGGCCGGGGTGTGGGCGTCCGTGAGCCAGCGGTCCGGTGGGCGTCCCTGCGACTCACGGACACCCTGGTTCGTGAGCCAGCGGTCCGGTGGGCGTCCCTGCGGCTCACGGGCGCCGTGGTTCGTGAGTGGGCGCCGGCCGTAGCATGCGCGACGTGACCGCGAGCGACCCCACCAGCGACCTCACCCCCGAGCAGCGCCGCCAGGGCGAGCGCTATCTCGTCACCGACGCCGACCGCGAGGCCTTCGCCCGCGACGGCTACGTGCATCTGCGCGGCGTGATGAGCCCGGACGAGATGGCCGAGATCGAAGCGGTCTACGAGCGGTTCCTCCGCGGCGACATCCCCGTGCCCGGCAAGGACTTCAACGACATGACCACCGGCGAGCACGGCACCGATCCCGCCGGCTACGCGGTGATCAACGTGATGGTGCCGCGCCGCTACCTGCCCGAGTGGCAGGGCAACCTGTACGAGCGGCGCGCCCAGTCGATCGCCGATCAGCTCTGCGGTCCCGGCATGACCATCGACTTCGACCAGCTGCTCGCGAAGAGCCCCGGCCGCAGCGACGCCGTCTTCGCCTGGCACCAGGACCAGGCCTACTGGATCGACACCGACGACCGCCGCACCGCCACCTGCTGGCTCGCCGTCGACGACTCGACCATCGAGAACGGTTGCATGCAGTTCCTGCCCGGATCGCACCACGAGCCCGTCCGCCCGCACCGGCCGCTGCACGGCGACCGCAGCGCGAGCCACACGCTCGTCACCGACCTCCGCCCCGACGACGTGATGGTGCCCGTCGAGATCCGCCGCGGCGACATCACCGTGCACAACGAAGCCGTGCTGCACGGCTCGGGCGGCAACACCTCGGCGTCGAGCTATCGCCGCGCCTACATCGTCGCCCTGCGCACCGAGGGCACCGTCGCCGAAGAGCGGCGGCGTGGCTTCACCCACAGCCACAACGACGCCGGCGAGGTGCTCGACGCGGTCGACGGACTGCACGCCGGAGGCCACGGGGTCGGTCCGTAGGCTGGGCCGCATGCCGATCCCCGACACCTATGTGCCGAAGCCCGACCGCTACGACCGGATGACGTACCGCCGCTGCGGGCGCAGCGGATTGCACCTGCCCGTGCTGTCGCTCGGCCTGTGGCACAACTTCGGCCACGACCGCGCGTTCACCACCCAGCAGGCGATCTGTCGCTACGCGTTCGACCACGGCATCACCCACTTCGACCTCGCCAACAACTACGGCCCGCCCTACGGTGCCGCCGAGGAGAACTTCGGCCGCATCCTGGCGACCGACTTCCGCGGCCTTCGCGACGAGCTCGTCATCAGCACCAAGGCCGGCTACGACATGTGGCCGGGGCCGTACGGCAACTGGGGGTCGCGCAAGTACCTGATCGCGTCGCTCGACCAGTCGCTCGCCCGCATGGGCCTCGACTACGTCGACATCTTCTACTCGCACCGCGTCGATCCCGACACGCCGGTCGAGGAGACCGTCGGCGCGCTCGCCTCGATCGTGCAGCAGGGCAAGGCGCTCTACGTCGGCATCTCGTCGTACAACAGCGAGCGCACCCGCGAAGCCGCCCGCCTGCTCGCCGAGCTGAAGGTGCCGCTCCTGATCCACCAGCCGAGCTACTCGATGCTCAACCGCTGGATCGAGCGCGACCACCTGCTCGACACGCTCGAGGAGGTGGGTGCGGGTTGCATCGCCTTCTCGCCGCTCGCGCAGGGTCAGCTCACCGATCGCTACCTGAACGGCGTCCCCGCCGATTCGCGGGTCGCCACCGGTGGTGCGCTGAGCGCGTCGCTGCTCACCGACGAGACGATGGCCAAGGTCCGCGCGCTGAACGACATCGCCGCCTCACGCGGTCAGACGCTCGCCCAGCTCGCATTGGTGTGGGCGCTGCGCGACCCGCGCATGACCTCGCTCGTGATCGGTGCGAGCAGCGTGCAGCAACTCGCCGACAACGTCGCCGCGCTGTCGCAGCCCCACCTGTCCGACGACGAGCTCGCGGCCATCGAGCCGTTCGCGCAGGAGTCCGGCATCGACCTCTGGGCCGGCTCCAGCAACGCCTGACAGCCCGGCTGGTTCGGCCGGGCGCTCGCCCGACCCGTGCTCTCGAACGGACACGACCCCGCCCACCACCGGGCCCGGCCGCGCCGGCCGCGACTCTCCAACAGGCCGGGCAGAACCTCACACACGACGGACCCACCACCCGTCCCGAGCATCCATCCGGCCGCGACCCCGGCCCGGTCGAACCCCTCCGGCGTCAGGCGCGGAGGCGGGCGTTGGTGGGGTCGTAGATCGGCTCGGCCTGCACGGTGGCCGACACCACCTGGCCGTACACCTTGACACCCACTTTGGTGCCCGCCTCGGCGAACGCCGGCCGCACGTAGCCAAGGGCGATGCTGCAGTCGAGGGTGAAGCTCCACCCGCCACTGGTGACGATCCCGATGTCCTCACCGTCCGCGTCGAGCACCGTCGCGCAGAAGGGCGCGTCGGCCGTGCCCGGCTCGTCGAGCACCATCGGCACGAACCGGTAGGCCGGGCCACCACCGGCGAGCTCGGCCTCGAGCGCGGCCTTGCCCACGAAGTCGGGCTTGCCCATGTCGACGAAGCGGTCGAGCGACGCGTCGAAGGGCGAGAAGCCGATCTCGAGGTCCTGCTTCCAGCTGCGGTAGCACTTGTCGAGCCGCAGGCTGTCGACCGCGTAGATACCGACGTCGCGGATGCCGTACTGCTCGCCCGCCGCCCACACGGCGGCGTACAGCGCGGGCAGTTGGTCCTGCGACGCGTGCAGCTCGTAGCCGAGCTCGCCGACGTAGTTGACGCGCAACGTGCGCACCTGCCCGGCGACGGTGTCGAGGTCGCGGATCGTGAGCCACGGGAACGAGGCCCCGTCGACCGGCGACGTGGTGATCTGCGCGAGCACGTCGCGGGCGTGCGGCCCGATGACGATCAGCGAACCGAGCTCGGCCGAGCGGTTGGTGAGCGTGACCGAACCGTCGTCCGGCAGCGCGTGCTCGAGCAGGTCGAGGTCGTGCCACTCGGCGCTCGCCGCGCCGACGGCGTAGAAGTGGTCGTCGGCCAGGCGGCTGAGCGTGATCTCGCTGAGCACCTTGCCGTCGGGCAGCAGGGCGTAGCACAACGTGACCCGACCGACCTTGGGCAGCTTGGTGGCGAACAACCGGTCGAGGTACGCCTCGGCACCGGGACCCTGGATGTCGATCTTGGTGAAGCCCGGCAGGTCGAGCACGCCGACCGACTCGCGCACCGCTCGG
>JAXLRF010000012.1:0-125798 GCA_046331225.1 Acidimicrobiales bacterium | reverse complement strand
TCTTTCAGCAGGTAGCCCGTCCCGCGATCGTTCGACTCGATCAGGCGCAGTGCGAGCGCGGTGTCGAGGTACTGGCTGAGGAGCAGCACCGCGATGTCGGGGAGCTCGCGGCGGATGCGCCGGGCGGCGCGCACGCCCTCGTCGGTGTGTGTCGGTGGCATCCGGATGTCGACGATCGCCACGTCCGGTCGATGGGTGAGGACCGCGTCGTGCAGGGCGACGGCGTCGCCGACCTCGGCGACGACCTCGACGCCGCGTTGTTGGAGCAGCTCGACGATGCCGCGGCGCACCAGCACCGCGTCGTCCGCGATCACGACGCGCACGGTGCCTCCAGCACGAGCCGAACGCCGTGAGGACTCGGCTGGACGGCCAGTGACGCACCGGCCGCGAGCGCCAGCTCCTCCGCCAGCGCGACTGCGACGGGCGACGGCAGTCGTTCCAGCAACACGGTCACGCCCACCGACCTGCGCCGCGCCCTGATCCTCACCACGACCTCCGATCGCGGTGCCGCGTCGAGCACCACCTCCTCCACCACACGTTCGACGAGCGCGATCAACGGCTCGTCGCTCGCATCGTCACCATGCCCGCGCCCAGGCTCACCGCGTCGCCCGTCGGCGACGTCACCCAGACCGTCCAGATCGTCGGCGACCACGTCGATGCGCACACGGGCGCGCCTCGCCACCGATCGCAGCCGGGTGGCGAGCGAACCGCCGGGATCGGGTGCCTCGTCCGGCGAACGGAGCCGGCGGACGATCTCGCGGAGCAGCTCCGTCGCGGCGCCCACGTGTGCTGCTGCCACGGGCCCGCAGTCGGACCCGCCGCCCGTCAACACCGCACGAGCTGCGACGAGTTCGTCGCACGGCCGGTCGGTGAGCCGCCGCAGCAGTGCGTCGTCGAAACTGGCCGAGCGTCGGACGATGCGATCGTGCTCGCGTCGCAGACGTGCCAGTGCGGGTGCAGCAGTCGCGTGTTCTCGTCCCTCGAGCAGCGTCGCCGCGTGCTCGCGGCACGTCGCGGCGACCGCTCGTGCATCCCCCGACGTCGCCACCGCCGCCACGGGCACACCCCCGACCAGCACGCGCACGTCGGCGACGTCGTCGACCTGCGACGGGTCGACGGTGGCCACACCCTCCTCGTCGCGCCAGACACCGTCGAGCGCACGCCGCGCCGGCACGGTGTGGGGACCGGTGCACCAGAACCAGACGCGAACGTCGCCGCCCGCCAGTCGACCGAGTGTGGCCGAGATGCTCGTGGGCCGTTCGGCACCGTTCGACGAGCCGGTGCCCGTCGGGTCGGCCGCCGGTGGACGACCGTGCAGCGGCAGGTGCAGCCGCACATCGGTCCCGTCGCCGTCGGAGAGGATCTCGAGCGTGCCACCCATCGCACCGGCTCGGCGGCTGAGTCCGTCGATGCCGCGGCCGGGCACCACCACGGCCCCGCCCGAGCCGTCGTCGACGACGTCGAGCCGCAGACGATCGGGCCCGCCGTCGAGGTACACCGTGCACGTCGCGGCGTTCGCGTGCTCACGGGCATTGGCCAGCGCCTCGCTCACCACGAACGCGCACAGCTCGGCGCTCGCGTCGTCGAGTTCGAACGTCGCCGACGACCGCACCACCGTCCGTGCCCCCGAGATCGCCGCGTGTTCGCGGATCGCGCCGACGAAGTCACCGCCGTCGAGTGCGTCGAGCGCGCGAGTGCGCTGGCCGGTGGCGAGACGCCGGAGATCGTCGATCACACCGTCGAGTTGCTCGCACAAAGCCGCCCGCACGTCGTCGTCCGGGCGCCCCGGGCCCGCGCCCGAGCCGGGATCGAACGCTCGGAGGATCGCCATGCGCAGCGCGAGCAACTGTTGCTGGGCACCGTCGTGCAGTGCCCGCTCCAACGCTCGACGGCGACGTTCGAGATCGACGGTGAGCTCGCTCCGGAAGCGCTCGTACGCACGGCGGTGCTCGCCGACGACGTCGTCGGCGGTCCGGCGTGGCGTGGCGGCGCCGATCGGCAGGTGGACCTCGTGCACGCCGTCAGCGCCCGCCGTCGCCGCAGGTCGGCCGGTAGTCGGCATCACCGAAGTACTGCTGCCATTCGTCGCGGGTCAGGTCGCGTCCGGCGAGCCGGCACGCACCCGCCACCGAGCGCTGCGCGTCGAGATCGAAGATCATCGCTCCCGCCAAGAGGTGCGGGGCCACCACGCGACGGCCGCCGTCGGTCCACGCCACGGTGGCGCTGCCGTCGAACCCCAGCCAGATCGGGCGACCGATCGTGAGTCCGAGGTCGAGTCGCCAGACCCGGAGCTCGTGGTCCTGCGAACCGGCCGACGCGAGCAAGGTGCCGTCGGGCGAATAGGCGACGGTGACGACCGGTCCGGCGTGACCGTCGAACTGCCGGCGTCGTTCACCCGCGGCGGCGTCGAGCTCGAGCAACATCCCGGTGTTGCCACCCACGGCGAGGCGGGTGCCGTCGGGCGAGAAGGCGACGGTCCGGACACCGCGTTCGAGTTGCACACCCCAGCGATGTGCGCCGGTCTCGACCTCCCACACGTCGACCCAGCCGATCCGGTCGGCGGTCACCAGCAGCGCGCCGGACGGATCGAACGCCGCAGCGGCACCGGCGGCCAGACGGTCGGGGCCGAGCCCCGGGGACCGGAAGGCGCGTGGCGCCACGTCTGGGGCGTCGAGATCGTGGAGGACGAAGCAGGCGTTGCAGTCGTGGTCGCCCGACACGGTCACCAACCGACGGCCGGACGGGTCGATCGCGACCGCCGCGGTCTCGTCGCCGACGGCGAGCACCGGGGTCACGACGACGCCGCTCGCGGGATCGACCACCTGCGCGGTGCCGTCGTCGCGTGCGATCGCGAGTCGGGACCCGTCCGACGACACCGCGAGTCCGCTGATCGGCACGTCGCTCCGCGTGGCGCCGTCGTCGACGGGCGAACCGTCCGCACGCCATTCGCGCACCTCGCCGTCGCGGTCGCCGGTGAAGATGCGGCCGTCGGCGCTCGTCACGATCTGCGTCCGGCCGCCGGGGCGCTCCGCGACCGGCGTCGCTTGCGAGGTGCCGCCGCGCAGGTCCCAGATCGCCGTGGTGCCGTCGTCGCTCGACGACACCATCCGGCCTGCGTCGGGTGCGAGGTCGATCCTGGCGCCCGCTGCGTGCGGGTGCAGTGCCGGGCGCGTGAGCGACCGGGTCGCCAGGTCCCAGAAGCGGATGTCGCCGTCCTCGCCCGACGTGACCAGCGTGGCGCCGCCGTCGATCGCCACCACGCGATAGGTGATGCCGTCGTGTGCGTACAACGGCGGCTGCACGATCGCTCCCGTGGTCGGGTCGACGAACTCGACGGCGACGTCGGTCCGCGACGGCGAGGGTGTGGTCGTCGATCCATGCGACGTCCCAGATGCTGCCGTCGAACGCGACGGGTTCGCCGACGGGGCGCCAGGTCGCCGTGTCCCAGCGATGCAGCATCCCGTCGCCGCCGCCCGCCACCAGCAGGCGACCGTCGGGGCTGAACTCGACCGAGTACACGACGTCGCCGGGTCCCGCGAGCGGTGCGCGCAGTGCCTCGCCGGACGTCGCGTCGATCAGGTGCACCAGGGTGTCCTCGGCGCCGCTGGCGATCACGCGACCCGCCGGATCGATCGCCACCGACCACACCGCACCGTCCGCCGGTTGCGACGAGGTCACCTCGATCCTCCCGGTCGCCGGATCGACGACGTGCGTGCGGCCCGACGAGTCGCCGACGAGCAGCGCTCCGTCGTCGGTGAAGAGGAGGGCCTGTGCCGCGACCTCGTCGCCGAGGTCGATCGCCTGCGCGAGCGTCGCCGAGCTGCCACCGATGTCCCACAGCTCGAGCCGGTAGTCGTTCGCCGGCAACGCGAGCACGGTGCCGGTACGGTCGATCGCCGAGTCGACGGTCGCATCGCGCTGGTGGAGGTACTCGACGAGTCCGGGCTGGTCGGTGAGCGTCGCGAGGAGCGCACCTCGTGTCTCGAGGTCGTCGTGGCGTTCGAGTGCCTCGATCGAGAGCAGGGCGGCGAGGTCGAGTCGATCCTCTCGCACACCGGCCGCCACCGCGGCCAGTCGCCGGGCCTCGGCGGTCCGCTGGCGATCGATCGCGACGCTCCGCTGCCGGAGGGCGAACACTCCCGTCGCAGCGAGGACGACCACCAGCACGGTCGCGCCGGCGAGGAGCATCCGCAGGCGCTGGTTCCGGCGTCGTTCGGTTCGGACGCGCTCGGCGTGTTCGGCCTCGGCACGACGTGCCGCGGTGAAGCTCGCGTCGAGGAAGTCGCGCGACACCTCGTCGAGCGAACGCCCGGCCGCGGTGTCGATGCCGAGCTCGACCAGCGCCTGCAGCCGGGCACCGCGATAGAGCGCGGTCTCGTCGCGCCCCTCGTCGTCCCAGGCCGATGCGCTCGCCCTGAGCTGACCGAGCACCCGCCGAGCGTCGCGATCCTCGGCGAGCCAGGTGCGCAGGCGCGGCCACGCACGGAACACGGCCTCGTGGGTCACCTCGACGGTGGCGTTGTCGACCGTCACGAGGCGCGACCGGACCAGTGCGGCCAGTGCCTCCTCCGCGTCGGCGTCGCCGGGGGTCAGCAGCTCGGCGATCGCCACGCGGTGGGCGGACTCGACGTCGGCGACGGTCGACCCGAGCCGGGTGAGGATGTCGCGTGCGGCCGCACGCGGGGCGTCGGGGAGCGCCGTCCAGGTCGCCTCGGCGGTGCGGGCGATGGCGCCGCGCACGCCGCCGGCCTGCGTGTAGGCGTCGCGTGTGAGCAGGTCGCCGTCGCGCCGCAACCAGGTCTCGCGCAGTGCGTGCGAGAGCAGCGGCAGGGCGCCGGCCTCGCCGAGGACGTCGTCGATGATCTCGTCGTCGAGGCCTCGCTCGAGCCGCAGCGAGGCCGCCTCCGCCGGCACGGTGATCATCCGCCGGAGCTCGTCGTGACTCGGCGCGCCGAGCAGCACATGGGCTCGCGACAGGGCGTCGGCGAACCGTGGGTACGGCGCGCACGATCCGTAGTGGTCGGACCGCAGGGCCACCACCACGCCGGCGCGCCCCGACTCGGCCAGTGACACCAGTGCGTCGAGGAACGCCGCCCGGTCGGCGTCGTCGTCGCACGACGTGAACACCTCCTCGAGTTGGTCGACGATGACCAGCGGACGCCCGCCGGGTCCGCTCGTCTCCGCCTGGTCGAGCCCCTGGTCGAGCCCCCGGTCGAACTCGTGGTCGAGTTCGTGGTCGAGCCCGTGTTCGATCGCCAGCCGTGCGGCGAGCGGATCCGAACCCGGGCGGACGGTGACGACGTGACGGGCGTGCTGGCTCAGCCCGGCGAGCAGCAACGACGACTTCCCGCTGCCCGAGGCGCCGACGACACCGGCGAGCGGTGCTCGTTCCATCGCCTCCAGCAGTTGACGCACCACCCGCTCACGGCCGACGAACACGGCGCCGTCGGACGGTCCGTAGCTCTCGAGCCCTTTCCACGGGCAGGGCGCGGCGATGTCCGCCGTGCCATCGAACTCGCCGCCGAAGGTCGCGGTGGTCACCCGCACACGGCAGGCGAGGCGCGATCGGCCGCCCGACGGCGGGTCGAGAAATGGGAGATTCCCGATGGCCTCGCCCGACGAAGGGGGATTTCCCGATGGTCGCGGTCGGCACGAGGGCGCACGCTCGCCCGGTCGGCAGCGCCCGCCCTCGACGAAGGAGACGTCACGTGCACGTCAGCTCACCTCACCGCCGCACCCGTGACCACGACGATCACGGTGACCACGACGATGGTGGCGATCCCGACGAGCGGCGACGATCGGCGGTGCGTGTGAGGGGCGTGGCGGAACCGATCGTGCACGATCGGCGCAGACGTGCACACACCCACGTCCGGTTCGGCAGCAGAGGCCGCCGGCGATTCTCGTGGCATCGCCCCGTGGTCGGCGTGGTGATGGGCGCCGTGGCGCTGGTCGGCGGACGACGAAACCGATCGTCGGCGTCGACCCCTCGCTCGGCCGCCGTGCCCGGCGTGCCCTGCGTGCCCTTCCTGAACGCGTGGGGTCTCGTCACTGGTCGGCGGTGTCGACCCCGGGCCATCGGGCCATCGCGCCGGCCAGGTCGAGACGACCGGTGAACACGTCGGTCGGCCAGTCGGCCTTGGGGACGGCCCACATCACCTCGAACTCGATGCCGTCGGGGTCCTTCGCGTAGAGGCTCTTGCTCACGCCGTGGTCGCTCTCGCCGACCAGCGAGCCGGCTTCGAGCAGCTTCGCCCGCATCGCTGCGAGCTCCTCGATCGTGTGCACCTGCCAGGCGAGGTGGTACAGGCCGATGGTGTGGGGACCGGACGGCCGCTCCCCCACCGACATCAGCGCGAGATCGTGGTCGTTGGTCGAACCGTCCGCCCGGAGGAACACCGCCTGATCGCCGAACGAGGCGACGGCACGGAAGCCGAGCACCTCGGAGTAGAACGCCTCCGATGCCCGGGCGTCGCGGACGTAGAGCACGGCGTGGTTGAGTCGGCGGATCATGGCGGTGTCCCTCCCAGGACGGAACGGTTGCTGACGGGTGTGCCGGATCGGGTGGCCGATCAGGCCTTGACGGCCTGGATGTCGAGCTGGATCTTCACCTTGTCGCCGACGAGCACGCCACCCGCCTCGAGCGCGACGTTCCACTCGAGACCGAACTCCTTGCGGCTGATCTCGGTCTCGGCGGTGAAGCCGGCCTTGGTGTTGCCCCACGGGTCGGTGGCGACGCCCTCGAACTCGAGGTCGAACGACACCGGCTTGGTGACGCCCTTGATGGTGAGGTCGGCGGCGAGGGTGTACTCGTTGCCGCCCTGGGCGGTGAGGCCGGTGCTGACGAGCGACCACGTCGGGAAGTTGGCGACGTCGAAGAAGTCGGGGCTCTGCAGGTGGCCGTCGCGGTTGGCGTCGCCGGTGTCGATGGTGGCGGCGTCGACGGTGGCCTCGACCTTCGACTGCAGCGGATCCTCGGCGATGGTGATCGTGCCGTTGAAGCCGTTGAACGAGCCGCGGACCTTGCTGACCATCAGGTGACGGGCGACGAAGGTGACGGCCGAGTGGCTCGGGTCGACGTTCCAGGTGCCGGTCGTGAGCTGGGCGAGGGTGTCGGTGGACATGGTGATGGGTGCTCCTTCGTGGGTCCCGGTGCGGAGGGTGCACCGGGTATTCGTTGCGGTGACAACAATTGTAGAGGCAATCTCTTGCGGTCGCAACTTTTGTTTCCGACAATGGATACGCTGTCGACATGGCACGCGAGCGATCCCCCCGCAGCACCGCCACGCAGACGCGCTGGCTCGGCCCGGTCGAGATGCAGGCGTGGCGCAACTACGTCGACAGCGTCTACTCGTTGCAGAACGCACTGGAGGAGGACGTCCTCCCGTTCGGGCTCACCATGGGCGACTACGAGGTGCTCGTGCGGCTGTCCGAACGCCCCGAGCGCCGACTGCGCATGTGCGACCTCGCCGGCGAACTGCGCCTGTCGCCGAGCGGGCTCACCCGTCGCCTCGACGGGTTGGTGCGTGCGGGCCTCGTCAGCCGCGAGCCCTCACCCGACGACCGCCGCGTGATGCTGGCCGTGCTCACCGACGCCGGCTACGAGCAGCTGGTCGAGGCCGCGCCCTCGCACGTCGAGAGCGTGCGACGTCACTTCCTCGACCTGCTCACCCCCGACGAGGTCGCCGCGTTGGCGAGCGCGTTCTCGAAGGTGCGCGACCACCTGATCGCGCACCAGACTGCGCAGCCGTGACCGACGCCCCGCTCCCCCTGCCCCGCGGCTTTCGCTGCCACGTCGCCAACATCGGCATCAAGGACGATTCGAAGGACTTCGTCGTCGTCGTCGCCGACGAGCCCTGCAGCGCTGCAGGGCTGTTCACGCAGAGCAGCTTCGCCGGGCCGAGCGTGCTGGTCAGCCGACGCCACGTGGCCGACCACCGGGCCCAGGCGGTCGTGGTCGTCTCCAAGAACGCCAACGTCGCCACCGGCGACGAAGGCCTCGCCAACGCCGAAGAGGTCGCGGCCGGCGTGGCGGCTCGCCTCGGACTCGCTGCCGACGACGTGCTGATCGCGTCGACGGGCGTGATCGGCCGTCAGTACCCGATGGCCCGCGTGCGCGAGGGCCTGGCCGCGCTGCCCGCCCACCCCGAGGGCACCGACGCCCGCGACGTCGCGACCGGCATCATGACCACCGACACGGTGATGAAGACCGCTGCCGCCACGGCGGGCGCGGCCCGCGTGGTCGGCGTGGCCAAGGGCGTCGGGATGATCGAGCCCGACATGGCCACGCTCATCACGATGCTGTTCACCGACGCGGCCGTCGCACCTGACGAACTCGACGCGATGTTCCGCCGCGTGATCGACCGCACCTTCAACTGCGTCTCGGTCGACACCGACACCAGCACCAGCGACACCGCGATCGTGCTCGCGAGCGGCGCGGCCGGCGAGGTCGACCTCGCGGCGCTCGAAGCCGCGATGTTCGACGTCGCGCTGTCGCTCACCAAGCAGGTCGCACGCGACGGCGAGGGTGCCGAGACGCTGATCGAGGTGCACGTCGACGAGGCCGCCGATCCCGTGCAGGCCAAGCGGGTCGCGAAGGCCATCGTCAACTCGCCGCTCGTCAAGACCGCGATCCACGGCGCCGACCCCAACTGGGGTCGGGTGGCGATGGCCGTCGGCAAGAGCACCACCGACACCGAGGTCGACCAGACCAAGGTCGTCATCCGCTTCGGCGACCAGGAGGTGTATCCCGCGTCGGTCGACGAGTCCGGCCTCGAACGGCTCGCCGCCTACATGCGGGGCGACGAGGTGCGCATCCACGTCTCGCTGAAAAGCGGACAGGCCGCAGCCACCGTGTGGGGCTGCGACCTGACCGACGGCTACGTCCGCATCAACGCGGACTACACGACCTGATCCCCGGGGTGCACCCGGCCCGGATCACTTGGGCTGCATGCGGATGCCGCCGTCGACGCGGATCGTCTCGGCGTTCATGTAGCTGTTGGTGACGCACTCGACCACCATCGAGGCGAGCTCTTCCTGGAAACCCAGGCGCTGCGGGAACAGCACACCCTTCTGCAGGTTCTGCTTGAACGCCTCGCTGGCGTCGCCCTGGCCGTAGATCGGGGTGTCGATCAGGCCCGGGGCCACCGTGTTGACGCGCACGCCCACCGCGGCGAGGTCGCGGGCGATCGGCAGGGTCATGCCCACCACGCCGCCCTTCGACGCCGAGTACGACGCCTGGCCGATCTGGCCGTCGAACGCCGCGACCGACGCGATGTTGACGATCGCACCGCGCTCGCCGTATTCCAGCGGCTCGGTGGTGCTCATCGCCGTCGCAGCGATGCGGATGCAGTCGAAGCTGCCGACCAGGTTGATCGCGATGACCTTCTTGAAGGCGTCGAGGTTGGCGGCCGACTCGTATTGGCCGTCCTTGCCGACCGTGCGCTGCGCCCAGCCGATGCCGGCCGAGTTGACCAGCACGCGCACCGGGCCCATGCTCTTGGCCATCTCGACCGCGTTGACGATGTCGTCGGTCTTGGTGACGTCGACCTTGCAGAACGCCCCACCGATCTCGTCGGCCAGGGCGGTCCCCTTGTCCTCCTGCAGGTCGGCGATGACGACCTTCGCGCCCTTGGCTGCCAGGAGGCGAGCGGTGGCCGCGCCGATACCCGACGCTCCACCCGTGACGATTGCGCTTGCACCGTTGATGTCCATGGCGGCGACGTTAGGCCAGCGTGCTCACCACCGACCAAGTGAGCGCGAGCTCGGCCCACCCGACCGATGATCACCCGACCGGGTTCCCGAGCGACAGCCCGAGACATCCTTCGGATCGTTACAGTGCCCTCGATGGCCGACACGCACACGTGGCTCGACCGGGTGTGCGGCGACTCCGAGCTGGGGCGCCGGGTGGCCGGCTACGACTGGAGTTCCACCTCGCTCGGCCACCCGTCCGACTGGTCGGTCGCACTCCGCAACGCCGTCGCCACGTGCATGACCACCCGGTTCCCGATGCTCGTCGTCTGGGGACAGGACCTGGTGAAGATCTACAACGACGGCTACGCACCGATCCTCGGTGCCCGCCATCCCGGCGCGCTGGGACGCCCCGCCGCCGAGGTGTGGCCCGAGATCTGGGACGTCATCGGCCCCGACTTCGAACAGGTGATGTCCACCGGCACGCCCACCTGGCACGAGCACGACAAGCTGATCCTCGAGCGCAACGGCTACCCGGAGGAGTGCTTCTTCGTCTGGTCGTACAGCCCGATCTACGACGACGACCTCACGATCGGTGGCGTGCTCGACGTGGTCACCGAGACCACGCAGGAGGTCGTCGCCCAACGCCGCCTCGCCACGCTCACCGCACTCGGCAGCGCCCTCGTCGAGGCCGAGCAGGTCACCGACGTGTGCGTCCGGGCGGTCAACGCCCTCGCCCGCCATCGCGACGATCTGTCGTCGGCGGCCATCCACCTGATGGTGGGCGACGAGCCGGTGCGCATCGCGACGAACGGCCGCGACGCCGCGGTCGATCCGACGATGCTCACCCGCATCGCCGGCGAGCGGCTGCCGGCGATCGTGGGTGCGACGGGTCCCGGTCCCGCCGAGGCGGTGATGGTGCCCGTCGGGCGCCCGCTCGGTGGCGTGCAGGGGGTGCTCGTCGCCGGGCTCAACCCCGAGCGCCCCTTCGACGAGCGCTACGCCCAGTTCGTCGACCTGGTCGCCTCGTCGATCGGCGACGCCCTCGAGTCGACGTTCCGGCGCGCGAGCGAGATGGGCGAGTACCGGCGCATCAGCGACACCCTGCAGGCGGCGATGCTGCAGCCGGCGAGCGACCTGCCCACCGTGGCGGCGCGCTACCTGCCGGCCGTCGGCAACCTCGCCGTCGGCGGCGACTGGTACGACGTGATCGACCTCGGGCGCCAGCGCCGCGCCGTGGTGGTGGGCGACTGCGTCGGCCACGGGTTGGTGGCCGCGACGGCGATGGGTCAGCTGCGCAGCGCCGCCCGGGCGATGCTGTTGGAGGGCCGCACGCCCGGCGAGGTCATCGAAGGCCTCGACCTGTTCGCCGCCACGCTCGACGGCGGCTTCTGCGCCACCGTCGTGTGCGCGGTGATCGACCGCGCCACCGACATCGTCTCGTACGCGCGTGCCGGCCATCCGCCGCCGCTGGTGGTGTGCGCCGACGGCGTGACCTGGCTGGACGACGGGCTCGGGCCGCCCATCGCCATGCTCGCCGGCGAACACCGTCCCACCGCCGAGGCGCAGCTGGCCCCCGACGACGTGATCGTGCTGTACTCCGACGGGCTGATCGAGCGGCGTGGCGAATCGCTCGACGTGGGCCTCGGTCGTCTGGCCGATGTGGCGCAGGCGCACCACGGCTCGAGCGTGCAGCAGATGGCCGACGCCGTGCTGCACGACCTGCTGCCCGACGGCGCCGCCGACGACGTCGTGCTCGTCGTCAAGGTGCTCCCCGCCGACGGTCACTGATCGGTCGGCCTCGTTGCGGCGTCAGGCGCGGACGACCTCGCCGGCCTTCACCACGGCGCTCACGCGGGTGAGCGTCTCCATGTCGTCGAAGGGGTGCTCGTCGACGGCGATCACGTCGGCGTGCGCGCCCACGTCGAGGCGGCCGAGGTCGGGTTGGCGCAACAGCCGGGCCGCGTGGACGGTGGCGGTGCGGATCGACTCGATCGGGCTCAGGCCCACCAACCGGTGCAGGAACACGCACTCCCATGCGTTGAGGCCGTGATGGTTGCCGGGGGTGCCGGCGTCGGTGCCCATCGCCAGGGTGACGCCCAACTCGTGTGCACGGCGGAGCGTGTCGACGTGGAGGTCGTTGAACGCGCGCATCCGCTCCAACAGGTGGTCGGGCATCGTGGCCACCGCGTGCTCGTCGCGGAACAGCAGCTCGCTCGCGCACACCGTCGGCACCAGCACGGTGCCGGCGGCAGCCATGGCGCGCAACGCATCGTCGTCGGCGAACGTGCCGTGTTCGATGCTGTCGACCCCCGCCTCGACCGCCTGGTGGATGCCACGCAGCGCATGGCAGTGCGCGGCCACGTGCTTGAAGTTGTCGTGCGCGATCTCGACCGCGGCCTTCAACTCGTCGAGCGTGAACTGGATGGCACGCGAGTCCTCGGTCTCGGACGACAGCATCGCCCCGGTGGCCATCACCTTGATCAGGTCGGCGCCCTTCGCGAGCTGGCGGCGAGCGGCGGCGCGCACTGCGTCGGCGCCGTCGGCCACCTCGTACATGCCCGGGTAGTAGTCGACGGTCGAGGTGGTGATCGACAACAGGCGGCCGGCGAGGAACATGCGCGGCCCACGAGCGATGCCGCGCCGGATCGCGTCGCGCACGGCCATCTCGACGTAGTTCCACCCGCCGACGTCGCGCACCGTGGTGATGCCCGCGAGCAGCGTCCGCTCGGCCGCGGCTGCGGTGTCGAGTGCGACGTGGGCGTCGGTGCGCGAGGCCTCGGCCATCGGGTCGCCGGCGTTGGTGGTGAGCGTGAGGTGCACGTGGCAGTCGATCAACCCCGGCAGCAGCCATCGCCCACCGAGGTCGACCACCTCGTCGTCGACCGACGGTCGGGCGGTCCCGAGCTCGGCGATGCGGCCCGTCGTGGGGTCGATGCCGACATCGACCCTGCGGAACGTGCCCGCGTCGACGTCGAGCACCTCACCACCCACCAGCCATCGCATGACGCCACCGTAGGCGGCCACGTCGGGTGTTCGGGTCAGGCGATCTCGCCCAGGCCCGGCTCGATGTCGGCGAGATCGGCAGCCGAACGACCGGCGTACCACCCACCCGCGTCGACCGAACGCGATCGCATCGGACGGGTGTCGGGGAACCACTCCTTCGAGCGTTGCTCGACCGCGGCCCGGCGGGCTTCTTGCACCGGCACCAGCGCACCGCCGTACTGCTCGCCGGCCTCGACGTCGACGCGGCGTCGCGCCTCGTCGAGTCGCTCGCCGATGCGCTGCGCGTACGCGAGCACGAACGCACGCCGGAACGACGCCGATCGCGTGCGACCGCCTGCGGCACCGGCGTTGGCCATCGCCCGCGTCATCTGCACGAGCAGCGACGTGAACGTGAGCTCGGTGAGCTCGAGCTCGACCGGGAAGCCGATCACGGTCGCGAAGCCCCAGCCCTCGTGCCACACCACGTGTCCGCCGTAGACGGCGGCGACGGCGCCCAGCAATTGCGCCTTCTGGGCCGCGTAGGGGTCGTCGAGGTGCAGCCGGCGAGCCTCGACCCCTGCGGCCAACGAGCGGGCATCGGCGGTGGCGGCCGACACCATCGCCGCGTCGATCGCGTACTTGGCCATCAGCTCCTGCGCCTTGCCCATGAACGCCTCGGCCTCGGCCTCGAAGCCGGTCGACTCGGCCTTGGCCAGCAGCGCCCGCACCCGCTCGAGCATGCGCGGGTCGACCGTCTCGCCCGGCCGACGCTCGCGCACGGGGGCTGCCGCGGCCGCCGCCCGCCACTGCGAGGGCGGCACCACGACCGGTACGACCTCGGGCAACCTCGCCAGTGCGAGCACCAGCTGGAACCGTGTGACGAGGTCGACCTCGGCCTGCCCGGCGCCGCGTCGGGTACGTCGCTGTCGCAGGGTGGCGAGGTGGTCGGTCCACACCTGGGGACGGTCGTCGCGCTGCAGCGCCGGATCGTGCAGGACGGCGGCGGCGACGAGGTCGGCATGGGCGGTGTCGAAGCGCTGGCCCATCGCGTGGACGAGATCGATCGGCGACCAGCCACGCGCCCACACGTCGGCGAGCAGCGGCACGAGGTGGTGGGCGAGCAGGTCGTCGACCAGGTCGTCGCGGCCGACCCGGTGCACGCCGGCGAACACCTCCGGCAGGCCGGGGTCGCCGGGACGGCCGAGCCGGCGCACCTGACGCACGCCGGCGGCGAGCAGGTCGTCGATCACCGCCCGCGGGTCGTAGCGGCCGTCGGCGGTGAACCCGGCGGTGGCGGCAGGGCGGTCGGCCGCACGGTCGGAGGGGCGATCACTGGCGCCGGCGCGGGCGCGATGGGTGGCTGCAGCTCGACGCTGCCGGTGGCGCTGTCCCATGGACCCAGGATGCCGGGCGGGTGTGACGCCCGCTCAGAACAACGAGGTCTGGGCGGGGCCGTCGGCGGCGGTCGCCGGTGCGGCGCCCGGCCGCGGCTGGTCGAAGGGACCCTTCGCCGCCTCGACGGCCAGCCGGTCGACGAGGTCGTTCATCCGGTCACCCGAGTGGCCCTTCACCCAACGGAAGCCGGGCTGCATCCGCTGCACCAGCTCGATCAACGGCTTCCACAGGTCGGTGTTGGCGACGGGTTCCTTCTTCGAGTTCTTCCAGCCGTTCTGCTGCCAGCGCACCCACCAGCGGTCGCGGAAGCAGTTCACCACGTAGGTCGAGTCGCTCACGATCGTGATCCGGTCGTCACCGCCCGCGTGGGCCCGCAGTGCCTCGAGCACCGCCATGATCTCCATGCGCTGGTTGGTGGTGCGGGCCTCGCCGCCGGAGCCGTGCACGACCCCTTCGGGCGAGATCGCCCACGCCCATCCGCCGGGTCCCGGGTTCCCCTGGCACGCGCCGTCGGTGAAGATGACGAGCTCTCGTGGGGTGGAGCTCACGTGCGGGGGTCCGTGCGAACGATGTCGGGCATCTCGAACACTGTAGGGAGGTCCCCGCGTTACCCGCCGGTAATGGTGCGAGACTGTCGCTCATGATCTTCGACGGGTACGTCAACCAGCTCCCCGACACCGACCCCGGCGAGACCTCGGAGTGGCTCGACAGCCTCGACGCGGTCATCGAGCAGCACGGCAAGCCGCGCGCCCGGTTCCTGCTGTCGAAGCTGCTCGAGCGCGCGCGGGAGAGCCAGGTGAGCTTCCCCGCCACCGTCTCGACGCCGTACATCAACACGATCCCGCGTGAGGCCGAGCCGTGGTTCCCCGGCGACGAGTACATCGAGCGCCGCATCCGCGCCTTCGTCCGCTGGAACGCGGCCGCGATGGTGGTTCGCGCCAACAAGTCGGCCGACGGCATCGGCGGTCACCTCAGCACCTTCGCCAGCTCGGCATCGCTGTACGAGATCGGCTTCAACCACTTCTTCCGCGGCAAGGACGACGGCAACGCCGGCGACCACGTGTACATGCAGGGCCACGCCGCTCCGGGCGCGTACGCCCGTGCGTTCATGGAGGGCCGCCTCACCGAGGACGACCTCGACCACTTCCGCCGCGAGATCGGCCGTGGTGGGCGCGGCCTGTCGAGCTACCCGCACCCGCGGCTCATGCCCGACTTCTGGGAGTTCCCGACGGTGTCGATGGGCCTCGGCCCGCTCACCGCGCTGTACCACGCCCGGTTCAACCGCTACCTGCTCAACCGTCAGCTCGACGACACCAGCCAGAGCCGCGTCTGGGCGTTCCTCGGCGACGGTGAGACCGACGAGCCGGAGACCCTCGGCGCCCTGTCGCTGGCGAGCCGCGAGAAGCTCGACAACCTGATCTTCGTCGTCAACTGCAACCTGCAGCGCCTCGACGGTCCGGTGCGCGGCAACGGCAAGGTGATCCAGGAGCTCGAGGCCGTGTTCCGCGGTGCCGGCTGGAACGTGATCAAGGTGATCCTCGGCTCGAAGTGGGACGAGCTGCTGGCGAAGGACAAGGACGGGGTGCTGCTGAACAAGCTCAACACCACCGTCGACGGCGAGTTCCAGCGCTACACCGTCGAGAACGGCGCGTACATCCGTGACCACTTCTTCGGCCCCGACCCGCGCCTGCGGGCGCTCGTGCAGCACCTGAGCGACGACGACCTCGTCAACCTGCCTCGCGGCGGCCACGACTACCGCAAGCTCTACGCCGCGTACAAGGCGGCGACCGAGAACCTCGGTTCGGGTGCGCCGACCGTGATCCTCGCGAAGACGATCAAGGGCTGGACGCTCGGCCCCGAGATCGAGGCGCGTAACGCCACGCACCAGATCAAGAAGATGAACAAGGACCAGCTGCTCGCGCTGCGCGACCGGCTGTACCTGCACGACGAGATCCCCGAGTCGGCGCTCGACGGCGACCTGCCGCCGTACTTCCGGCCACGCGAGGACAGCGTCGAGTACCAGTACATGATGGGGCGCCGCCGGGCGCTCGGCGGCAGCATTCCCAAGCGTCGCACCACGCCCACCAAGGCGTTGCAGTTGCCCGCCGAGTCGGCGTTCGCCGAGCTGCACAAGGGCTCGGGCGGCCAGGCCGTCAGCACCACCATGGGCTTCACCCGTTTGCTGCGCAACCTCGCCCGCGACGAGGGTTTCGGCAAGCACGTGGTGCCGATCATCCCCGACGAGGCCCGCACGTTCGGCATGGACGCGCTGTTCCGCGAGCTGAAGATCTACGCCTCGCAGGGCCAGAAGTACGAGCCGGTCGACCACGACCTGCTGCTGTCGTACACCGAGGCCAACAACGGCCAGATCCTCGAAGAGGGCATCACCGAGGCCGGTGCGATGTCGAGCTTCATCGCGTCGGCGACGTCGTACTCGCACCGCGGCTTCCCGACGGTGCCCTTCTACACGTTCTATTCGATGTTCGGTTTCCAGCGTGTGGGCGACCTGATCTGGCAGGCGGCCGACTGCCGTGCGCGTGGGTTCCTGATGGGCGCCACCGCGGGCCGCACCACGCTGCTCGGCGAGGGCCTGCAGCACCAGGACGGGCACTCGCTCGTGCTCGCGTCGACCGTGCCGCCGGTGCAGGCGTACGACCCGGCGTTCGCGTACGAGGTGGCGGCGATCGTGCAGAGCGGTCTGCAGCGCATGTACGGCAACACCGGCCAGGACCCGGACGTCTTCTACTACCTCACGCTCTACAACGAGAACTACCCGATGCCGGTGGCACCCGACGTGCCCGACCTGGCGGCGCAGATCATGCGCGGCCTGTACCGGTTCGCAGCGGCGCCCGCGGCGAGCCGTCAGGCCACGCTGCTGTTCAGCGGTTCGGCCCACGGCGCGGCGCAGGCCGCGGCTGCGGCGCTGAAGGAGCGCTACGACGTGGGTGTCGAGCTGTGGTCGGCCACCTCGTACAAGGCGCTGCGCGAAGACGCGCTGGCGGCCGAGCGCTGGAACCGTCTGCACCCGTCACAGCCGGCCCGCACGCCGGTCGTGGCCGACCTGCTCGCCGGTTCGCCCGGTCCGGTGGTCGCGGTCACCGACTTCATGAAGATCGTGCCCGAGCAGATCGCCCGTTGGCTGCCCGGTCGCAACTTCACGCCGCTCGGCACCGACGGCATGGGCCGCTCCGACACGCGTGAGTCGCTGCGCCGCTTCTTCGAGATCGACGAGGGCCACGTGGTGGTCGCGGTGCTGTCGGCGCTGGCCGGTCAGGGCCAGGTCGACGCCGATCTCGTCGCGAAGGCGATCGCCGACTACGACATCGACCCCGACGCCGTCGACCCGTACTGGGTCTGACCGTCGGGCCCGCTCGAGCGGGCGGGTGTCAGCTCCACCAGCCGTTCACGTCGATCACGACGTGGGCGGTCTGGTTGGAGTAGATGCACAGGGTGCCCCCGGCCGACAGGGGCAGCTGGGCACCGTTCGACACCGGGGTGCCCGCCTCGTAGTTGGCCGTCGACACCACAGGCCGGTCGCCGCACGGCCAGGCCGTGATGTAGCCGGCTGCGATCGCGTTGGTCACGGTCAGGTTGAGCGACACGGCCTTGGCGCCCGACGGCACGCCGCGCACGCCGGCGATCTGCACCACGAGCGTCTGGCCGGCCTGCAGCTGGCTGCCACCGGTGCCGGCGTTCACCTCGGGGCGCAGCCGGTCGCGGGTGTCGGTGAACCGGAAGGGCGCGCTGGGCGTGAACTTCCGCACCGAGCCGCCGCTCAGGTAGCCGGTGACGTCGACCACCAGGTGGGTCGAGTTGAGCGTGTACAGGCACACCGTGCCGTCGGCCGCGACCGGGGTGACGACCAGGTTCGGGCGCACCCGACCACGGGCCGGGTTGAGGTTCGACACGAGGGGCTGCTCGTCGTCGCAGGCCCACACCGTGACGTAGCCGTCGAGCGACGAGTTCGTGCTCGTGACGTTGAGCGTGACGGCGCTGACGCCCTCGGGCACACCGGCCGTCCCGGTCACCTTGAGCGACACGGTCCGGCCGTCGGTCAGGGGTCCGGTCGCACCGAGGCCCTCACGGGTGTCCATCACACGCACCGGGTTGACCGGCGTGAACTTGGCCGTGCCGGACGAGCCGTAGAAGCCGTTGACGTCGATCACGAGGTGGGTGGCGGTGGTGGAGAACACGCACAGGTTGCCGCTGCCGTCGAGCGGGATCGTCGCCGCGTTGGGCGCCACCTCACCGCCGGAGAAGTTGACCGTCGAGACGACCGGCCGGGTCGCCGCGCAGTTCCACACCGTCAGGTAGCCACCGCCGCTCTGACCGACCACCGTGAAGTTCGCGCTGATCGCGCTGGCCCCGGCGGGCACGCCGCCGCGGCCGGCGATCTGGATGGTCTTGGTGACGCCGGCGTCGAGCTTGGTGGCGCCGAGGTTGTCTCGGGTGTCGACCACGCGGGCGGGGGCGAGCGGCTGGAAGCCGACCGACGGGCCCGACGGCGAGGCGGTCGGCGCCGGCTCGACCGCGCCGGTGGCCGCCGCCGGGTCGACGGTGAAGCTCCACGACACGGTGCGGGCCTGGCTCGTGACGGTCACCTGGTAGGTGCCGGGCGTGAGCGGCGTGCGGGGCATCGCGACGATCGCGTCGTCCCAGTCGAGGATCGCCTGCGCGGTGCCGTTGGTGTTGAGCTCGGAGATCGCGCAGGTCTCGAGCGGGCCGTTGGGGCCGACGATCGAGGCGGACACACCGCCGTTGACGTCCTCGGGCATCATCGCGATCACGGGCAGGCCGACGGTCTCGCCGCCCCAGCCGCAGAACACGCGGGGATCGGGGGTCTCGACGACGAACCGGCTGAGGTTGGTGGTGGTGCCGTTGCCGGGCCACACCACGGCGTTCGAGCGGGCCTGGTCGGACCCGAGGCCGCTCAGCACGTCGAGCGTCGCGCCCGAGTGCCACTTGGGGGTGGTGGTGCTGTCGCACTTGCCGTAGCCGACGCGCTGCAACTCGGGACGGATGATGCCGATCGCGTGGAACGGGCCGGTCATCCAGAGCTCGATGTGGCTGCGGTCGCTGGTGTTGTAGACGCTCGACACGGCGACGTTGCCCGAGTTGCCGGCGTGGTCGCCCTCGGCGGTGTAGCCCGGCTTGCCCGGCACCTCGTCGTGGGCGATGTCGTTCTGCAGCATGTAGCACGAGTGCTTGTACGCACCGTCCGACATCGTGGCGTCGGCCGTCACCGGCCCGAGGCCGGCCATCTCGCGGAAGTAGTTCACCGTGGTGAGCCAGTCGGCGTCCGGCGGGATGAAGCTCGGGGTCGCGTCCGCTGCCGCGGTCGCCGCCGTCGCCACGGTGCCCAGGGTGGTCAGCGCCAGTGCGCAGCCAACCAGGCCACTCGCCATCCTCCGTGCTCTCGCCATCGTCCCGCTCCGTGGTCCGCTTCCGCTGTCAAGGAGGTATCGGACCTTTCTCCGGAGACTCTTGAGAGCGATTCGTCCCTCCCCCACGGCGGGGCCACGATCAGACGAAGTCTTGAGACCTCACTGACGACGGCGTGCGCGACGTCGCGCCGCGAGCAGCCGTGGCGCGGCTGCGACCCCACCCATCAGGGCGATCGCGTGGGCGCGGCGTGGTGCCCATCGCACCCGTCGGGCCGCCAGCCAGAGGCCGCGCCTCACGTCGGCCCACGGTCGGTGGCGGAACAGCACCCAGATCCGGTTGCGCTCGCGTAGGAACGCTGCCCGGTCACCGATCGTGGCGACGGTGGCGCTGCCGCGGTGTCGCACCCGGCTGGCCGGAGCGAGGCGATGACGCCAGCCGAGCTCGGCACCGCGCAGGGCGAGGTCGACGTCTTCGTAGTAGAGGAAGAAGCGCTCGTCGAACCCGCCGGTCTCGGTGACGAACCGGTCGCGCAGCAACACCGCACCACCCGTGAAGATCGCGAGGTCGCGCGACGAGACGTCGTCGGGGTCGTCGGGCTGGTGCATGCCGATGTCGGTGCCGGCACCGTCGTGACCGAGATGCACGCCGAGGCTGTTGATCGTGGGCGGGTCGGTGTCGAACAGCAGCTTGGGTTGCACGGCACCCACGGCCGGATCGTCGAGTTCGCGTACGAGCGGCCCGAGCCACCCGGGTTCGACCACCACGTCGTCGTTGAGGATCATCACCGCTCGCGCCCCGTGCCCGACGAGGTGCCGCACCCCGAGGTTCATGCCGCCGGCGAAGCCGATGTTGGTCGACGACCGGAGCACCTCGACACCGTCGAGCACGTCGTCGTCGAGTGCCGCGGTGACGCCTCCGTTGTCGACCAGCACCACGTGCACCGGCTCGTCGGCGGGGCCGCCGTGCGGGCCGCGCAGCGCGGCGAGGCACGCCTCGAGCATCCCCGGCGCCGGGGCGTAGGTGAGCACGACGACGCCGATCACGACCGTCGAGCGTAGGGCCCTTCGCCCGCTTCCAGGTGCGGGTCGGACGTTCTGGGCGCCACGCTCCGACGAATCGCCTGACATCGAGAGATCACTGGCACCCAGGACATTCGGGACTCGCTCCCGGGTGCCAGTGAGTCCTCACCGACGCTGGTCGGCCCGACGTCGTGGCACCCAGAAATCTGGCTCCACGAGCGATGGCCGTGCCGGTCGGGGCACTCGCACGGCTCGGCGGCACTCGCTCTTCTATGCTCCTGACGTGGTCGGCACGCTCTACATCACGGGTGACGACGAGGCGGACCGCCTCCTCAACACCGACGGCACCGCGCTGTTGATCGGCATGCTGCTCGACCAGCAGGTGCCGATGGAGTGGGCGTTCGCCGGGCCGCACACGTTGCGCGAGCGCCTCGGTCACCTCGATGCGGCGCGCATCGCGGCGATGGACCAGGAGGCGTTCGTGACGGTGTGTTGCGACAAGCCCGCGATCCACCGCTTCCCCGCATCGATGGGCCGGCGCATCCACGACATGTGCACCGCGCTGGTGTCCGACTTCGGTGGTCGTGGCGAGGGCGTGTGGCAGGGCGTCACCTCCGGCCGCGACCTGTATGCACGGCTGCGCACCCTGCCCGGCTACGGCGACGAGAAGGCGAAGATCTTCGTGGCACTGCTCGGCAAGCGCATGGGGGTGCAGCCCGACGGCTGGTCCGACGCGGCCGGTAAGTTCGGCGACGACGTCCCGCGCAGCGTCGCCGACATCCACGACACCGCCTCGCTCGGCAAGGTGCGCGAATGGAAGAAGGCGCAGAAGGCAGCGAAGAAGGACAAGCAGGACCGACCGCTCGACCGAGCGTGAGCCTGCACGACCACATGGATCGCCCCGACACCACCGATCCCGCGTACGCGGCGCGCCTGGCCGCGTCGGTCGTACCGCGCACCGGGTGGCGCGCCCTGCTCGATCCGCAGCGTCCGTACCGCTGGAACATCCGTCGCCTCGGCCTCGGCCGCGTGCTCGACATCGGCTGCGGCGTGGGCCGCAACCTCACGCACCTCGACGGCAACGGCGTCGGCATCGACCACAACGCCGAGTCGATCCGCATCGCCCGGGCGCGTGGCCTCACGGCGTACACGGGCGACGAGTTCGCGGGATCGCCCGACGATCGCCACGGCAGCTTCGACTCGCTGCTGTTCGCCCACGTGCTCGAGCACATGACGCCGGCCGAGGCGACGGCGTTGGTGCAGGCGTACACGCCCTACCTGCGCGCCGGCGGCCGGGTGGCCGTCATCTGCCCGCAGGAGCGCGGCCAGGCGTCCGACGCCACGCACGTCACCTTCCTCGATGCAGCAGCGATCACCGCGCTGCTCCGCCACGCCGACGTGGTGGTCGAGCGCGCCGCCTCGTTCCCGTTCCCCCGTGCGGTCGGGCGTGTGTTCACACACAACGAGACGGTCGTGGTGGGTCGGTGGACCGCACCGACCGGCTGAACCCTCGCCTGCGGCTGGGCCTCGCCACCGCACTGGCGACGCTCGCGGTGCTCACGTGCTGGGCGTGCCTCACCGGCCGCTACGGAGGACCCGACGAACCGGCACACGTGCTTCGTGCACACGCCGTGGCACACGGCGAACTGCTCGGCGACCCGGTCCCCTCGCTGCCGCCCGGCTACCGCTCGGTGCGCGTGCCGTCGTCGCTCGGCACCGGCGACCCCTCGTGCTACCGACACGACCCGCGGGTACCCAGCGATTGCGCCGATGCATCGGCCGGCGACGACGTCACGGTGGCCAGCAGCGCCGGTGTGAACCCGCCGTGGTACTACGCGCTCGTGGGCATCCCGGCCCGCTTGCTCGGTGGTCGTGACGACCCGCTCGCCTACCGGCTGGCCGCGCTCGCGTGGGTGGCGCTGGCGACCGGGGTGCTGGCCGTGCGCGTACGACACCGGCCCGCGGCCCGACTGCTCGTCGCGCTCGCGCCGCCGTCGTGCTGGTTCCTGTGGGGCGTGGTCAACCCGAACGGTCTCGAGGTGGTGCTGGTCGCGCTGGCGGCCACCGCCGCCGTCGCCGGCGACACCGGTGCACCGGCGCGTCGCGAGGTCTGGTGGGCGGCGGTGCCACTGGCGCTCGCGATCTCGATGCGACCGGTGGCCGCGCTGTGGGCCCTCGCGGTGCTGGCCGTGTTCGAGCTCGAGTGGCAGCGCAGCCGTGCGATCGGACGTCGCGAACGGCTGGTGCTGTGGGGCGTGCCCGCGTTGGGTGTCGCCACGGTGCTGGTGTGGAACGCGTGGGCCGGCCTCGTCGTCGACGACGAGCGCACCGCCGGCTCGCGAAGCGTGTGGGCCGCGCTGCGGCACAGCGTGCGCGGTCTGCCGCGAAGCGGCAACGAACTGATCGCGTCGCTCGGTTGGCTCGAGTACCACGCGCCGTGGGTCGCGGTCGTCGCCTGGGTGGTGGCGGTGGGCGTGATGCTGCTGACCCGGCCCCACGTGCGCCGGGCCACGTGGGTGGTGCTCGGCGGCGCGCTCGTGGTGGTGCCGGTCGTGTTCGAGGTGGCGCTCGACCACCGGGTGGGTCCGATCTGGCAGGGTCGCTACAGCCTGCCGGTCGCCGCGGCCATCGCCGTGGTGGGCACCTGCCGGGCCACGCGCCCGCCGTCGCGTCGGGTGCAGACCAGCGTGCTCATCGCCTCCGCCGTGGCGATGGTGTCGACCGCATGGGTGGCGGCGCGCCGCTACGCGGTGGGGACCGACGGCTCGTGGTGGTTCGACGGTGCCGTCGCATCGAGCCGCGGACCGGGTGCCGGCACGTGGGTGGTGCTGCTCGCTGTGTTCACCGCGGCGCTGATGGGCGTGCTCGCCCCTCGACGGATCAGCTCCAGCGAACCCGCTGCGCGCCACGCCAGCGATCCATCAGCGTCGATCCCGCCCCGCTGACCGTCACGTCGGCGCCGCGGTTCCACAGCGCCAGGTACAGCGCCGCGGCCGCACCGCTCAGGACGGTGGCGTCACCGACGGCCGAGGCGTCGGCGTCGGGCGGGTCGACGCTCAGGCGTTCGTCCACGCGCACCACCCAACGCACGTCGGTGTCGGTGGGCGCCACCACGAACGTGAACGGCTCGCCGTCGAACAGCTTCGAACGGCCGCGGGTGAAGAACCCGCGGAGCAACTCGTCGAGGCCGTCGACCGCGACCTCGCGATCGATCGCCGCCTCGGCGGTGAGCGGCTCGCGGCCGAGCGACGCGGCGAGCGCGTCGATCATGTGCACCGTCGTCTCGTGCGCCTGACGGCGCGCCCAGAACCCCACCGGCGCAGGCGCGTCGTTCAGGAACGTCATCGCCTGCAGGTCGTCGGGGGCCTCGGCCAACGCTCGCACCACACCGTCGAGCGCGCCCTCGGCCAGCCCGATCACGTCGGCCTCGTCACGCAACGCCGTCTGGTCCGGCACCGCGTCGGGGTCGGTGCCGCGCAGGTGCGCCGTCGACCACAGGTGCACCATCGCCTGGTGTGCCAACAGCGCTCGCACGTCCCACGCCGGACACGTCGGCACCGGCGCGTCGAGTCCGGCCTCGATCGCGAGGTCGATCAGCCGGCGGCCGGAAGTGGCGACGACGGCACGGTGCTGCGACGGCGAGAGCGACGTGGGCATCGCGTCAGCATGCCACCCGCCGGCGTGCCGACGTCAGCCGACACGACCGTCAGCCGACACGGCGTCGGCCGACGCGACGGGCCGGGTCACCGTCAGACGATGTAGCCGAACACGTCGACGATCACGTCGGTCGCGCCCGAGTTGTTGTACACGTCGAGCCGACCGCCCGAGCCGAGCTTCAGGTACGCCTGATTGGGCACCGGCACGCCGGGCCGCGGGTTCATGATCGACGCGGTCGGCCGGCTCACGCCCGACGGCCACGCCGTCATGTACGAGGGCAGCGAGCTGTTCACCGACGTGAGGTTCACCACGGCGGCTGCCGCGTTGCCGGGCACCGGTGTGCCGGTCGCGATCGGCGTGGTCACCTCGCCGCCCTGGCCGAGCTGGCCGAGCACGCCGCCGGTGCCGTCGCGGCTGTCGACCAGTCGCTGGGGGCTCACCGGCACGAAGGCGCCGCCGCTCGACGAGAAATAGCCGACGACGTCGGCGATCAGGTGCGTCGAGCCCGACGAGTTGAACAGCGACACCTTGCCGCCCGTGCCCACCTTCGCAAGCACGAGGTTGGCGACGGTGACACCTGCGGTGAAGTTGTGGGTCGACGCCGTCGGGCGCGCCTCGCCGGTCGGCCACGTGGTGATGTAGCCCGACGAGGTCGGCTGGTCGACGGTGACGTTGAGCGCCACGCCCGTCACGCCCGACGCGGGCACGCCACCCACCCCGGTCACCTGCAGGTCGATCGCCTGGCCTGCGGCCACCGCGCCGACGGCACCCGAGCGGCCTTCGCCGGTACGGGTGTCGAGCAGCCGCGTGGGTGTGAGCGACGTGAACCGACCGCCGCCGCTCGGCGCCGTGGTCGTGTAGTAGCCGACGACGTCGGCGATCACGTTCACCCAACCGGTCGAGTTGAACAGGTTCACCTTGCCGTTGGCGCCGACCTTCACGGTGACGAGGTTGGGCACGGTCTGGCCGGGGACGAAGTTGAGGTTCGACACGCCGGGGCGTGGCTCACCGCTCGGCCATGCGGTCAGGAAGCTCGCCGTGCTGGGTGCGTCGGCGGTGACGTTCATCACCACCGCCGTCACGCCGGTCTCGGGCACGCCGCCCACGCCGGTGACGTCGAGCTCGGTGAACACCTGCTGCCCGAGCGGGGCGAGGTTGCCGCCGGTGCCGTCGCGGGTGTCGAGCAGACGGGCCGGGGTGACCGGCACGAAGTAGCTCGCCACGGCCGGCTGCGGCTTCTCGATCCGCACCGGACCGGTCGAGTACGCGGTACCGACGTTCGAGCCGTTGCGCATCGTGACGTACACCCAATAGGTGCCGTTGGGCAGGGTGGCGCCGGTGTCGCTCGTACCGTTCCAGCGGAAGGTGTTGACGCCGCCGGACACCGACAGGTTGCGGGCGATGCGGGTGCCGTCGAAGGCCCCGCGGTTGGTGGTGACCCAGATGTCGGCGGTGCCGCCGACACCGGCCACGTCGCTGAAGGTGATGTCGTACGTGCCGGAGAACGCGGCGTCGTCGGCCATCTTGATCTCGCGCAGCGTGAAGTTGCGCACGCCCGGATCCTCGTTGAGGTCGAAGCGCAGCTGCTCGAACCGCTGACCGCGCCATCCACGCGGGTAGCGCGTGCCCTCGTCGTTGACGGCCGCCGCGGGCGTGGTCGACAGGTCGACCGTCCATCGGTGGCAGCCGGGGTACACGACGATGTCCTGCGTCTCGCTCCAGGCACCGAAGTTCTCGGGCAGCCAGGCGAAGCGGGCGTTCATGCCACCGCCGGGGGCATTGGCGAAGCTCATCGACCCGTCGAGGCACATCTCGACGGTGGCGCGGTGGTAGCGGTCGGGGTTGGTCTCCGAGCGCAGCGGCAGCTCGATGAAGCTGTCGTTGCCGACGGTGGCGCCCGTCATCTCGCCGTTCGCGAAGCCGACGTTCCACATGTCGCCGGCCGACGCGACGTCGTCCGCGCCGTTGAAGTCCCATGCGTTGCCGTTCGAGGTGGCGTAGTCGGCACCGCCTTCGACGTTGGGCGTGAGCACCTTGGGGATCGGCACGCCCGACGGCGGCGACACCGGTGCGTCGGCCCGGCGCAGACGCACCCAGTCGAGCGTGATGTTCACGAGCGGGTTCTGACCGGTGGGCGTGCCGCCGCGCAGCAACTCGACGCGCGTCATCTGTCCGGTCCAGGGCAGCTGGTACCCGGGCGGGTTCTGGCTGATGTCGGTGAGGTCGATGTCGTACACCCGGCAGCCGGCCGCCGGGTAGAACGGCAGCAGGCCGTTCTGGCCCGCCGCGTTCCAGTAGTGCACGGCCATGTGCAGCGCCTGACCGATGCACATCGAGAACGACAGGCGCGTGTAGCGATCGGCGTTGACCGGGGCCACGAGGCCGTCGCGGCCCCACGGCAGCTCGACACCCCACGTGCGCACGAGCTTGATCGTCGAGTTGTTCACCGAGGCGACGGTGAGCGTGCCGTCGCCGTTGCGCGCGATGCCGTAGCTGTTCTCCGAGCCGACCAGCGCGATCGGCGGGACGTCCTCGTCGTTGGAGAAGTCCCACGGATCGGAGAAGACGTCGGTGGCGTAGTCACCGCTGGTCGAGCGGGTCGCGTCGGGCGAGATCGAGGGTGCCGGGTCGACGTTGGGGTGCGCCGACACGGTCGACGCAGTCGACAACACGATCGAGACGCACAGGAGCGAAGCCAGCCAATGGCGATGCCGCACGAAATCCTCCAGGATCAGGGGGGCCCGCTCGATTGATCGGCACGTCCGCGTGGTGCCTGAACCGATTCTAGGGTTCAGGTCGTGTCAAGAAGTCCGTCACGAGCCGCAGGTTCCCCCGAATGCGGGTCAGCTCGGTGCGGGCAGCGGCCAGTGCCCGCTCGAGTTCGACCTCGAGCGCGAGGTCACGCTCGGTGGTGGCCGGTGCCGGGTGGTCAGCCACCGACGCCTCGAAGCTTGGCGTACACACGACGCGGCAACGCGCTGTAGCGCAACACCTTGGTGGCGCGCAGCTGGGCGAGTTCGCTCTCGAGCTGACGGACACGCTCGGTGAGCGCCGGCGGTGCGTCGCCCTGCAGCTCGGCGAGTCGCGCCCCGAGTCCGACGATGGTCTGGGTCCGGGCGTCGAGCAACGTCTCGAGCTCGGCGATCCGGGCGCGCAGCTGCAGCTCGGTGTCGGCCTGGGTGTCGGGCCCGGTGTCGGCCTGGGTGGGCTTCAGCTCGGCCATGGCAGTCGTGGGTGGCGCTCTCGGAGGGTGACGAAGTTGGAGGCCATGTCGATGTCGCTGATGCGTCGCATCGAGCCGGCCTGCTCACGGTACCGGCCCACCACCGACGTCACGAGCGATGCCCGGCGGCCACGCTCAGCGAGGGCCAACCACAGGTCGTAGTCCTCCCAGCCGTAGAACCCGGGATCTTCGTAGCCGCCCACCTCGCGCCACGCGTCGATGCGGATCATCGCGAGCGCGTCGATGTACGCGCCGCGCACCAGCAGGTCGACATCCCACGGCAGATGGCTGGTGAGGCCGAGGGCGCCGGTCTCGTCGAACCGCTCGAGCAGCCCGTACGCCGCGACGACGTCGGGCTCGGCCGCGTCGAGATGCCTGGCCAGCGCCACGATCGCGTTGGGGTACAGCAGGTTGTCGGCGTCGAGCGGCAGCACCAGCCGACCGCGCGCCCGGGCGAAGCCCGTGTTGCGAGCCTCGGGCAGGCCACCGTTGGCTGCACGTGCCACCAGCGTGAGCGGCAGCCACGGCATCTCGTCGACGATCGCCTGCACCACCGCCAGCGACCCGTCGGTCGAGTGGTCGTCGACGACGATCACCTCCACCGGCAGCGACGGGTCGTGTGCCGCGGCCACCACCGACTCGATCGCCTCGCGCACGTAGTGGCCCTGGTTGAACAGCGGCACCACCACCGACACCTCGGGGGCCACCGCAGCCACGGCCGGCGTCGTGGTGATCTCGAGGTGGTCGGCCTCGCCGTGGCGCAGCACCGACAGCGAACGCTCGAGCGAACGCACCACGCCGACCTGACCGACGTAGCGCTGCTTCAGCTCGGAGGCGACCTTCTCGAGCATCTGCCGGTCGGCCGTCGGGTGCGCCGGCGTGGCGATCGTGCGACGGTGCCGACGCGCCGGTACGTGCCGTTCGATCGCGGCGCGGGCGCTGCCCGCGGCGCGAGCCGCACCGTTCGCCGCGCTGGCCGTGCTCGATGCGGCCGACGCCCCGCGCGCGGCGATCGCTGCGGCGGCCGCCTCGAGCGAGCGTCGCACGAGGTCGCGCTGGTGCAGTTGGTCGCGCAGCACCGTGTAGGCGGCGTGCGCCATCGCCGCACGACGCGGCTCGTCGAACGCCAACGCCACCGCCTGCTCGGCGAGGTCGTCGAGCGAGGTCATGATCAGGTGCTCGCCCGACCGGAACGGCTCGATGCCGACCGACGTCTCGCTTGCCACCACGCACCCGTTGGCCACGGCCTCGACGACGCGCGCCCACTCGAAGTAGGGCTCGTCGTCGCGGTGCACGTTGAGCAGGATGCGCGTGTCGGCCAGCCGTGCGTACTTGTCGTCGCCGCTCGAGAACGTGCCGTGCCCGGCCAGCGCGGGCCGGTGCCAGCTGAAGAACCGCAGGTCGGTGCGCCACTCCCACAGCTGTCCCGCAGCGCCCGCGATGAACGCCTCACGACGCGGCGTGCGACCGACGAGGAACCCGAGGTCGATACGGCGCTCGTGCCGGGCGTCGCCGTGCCAACGGTCCATCGACGGCACGTAGCCGAGCGGCAGGTGCACGGCGGGCAGGCCGAGCCGGCGGATCGCGCCGAGCGAGTGCGTGTTGATGTCGAGCACCACCGGGCCACGTGCGGCGTACTGCATGGCGAGCTCGAAGAACGGCGTGCCCTGCTGCTCGGTGTTGATCGACACCGAGTGCGCGGCGGCACGAGTGCGGTCGACCTCGCCGGCCGGGTGCAGCACGAAGAACTCGTGCGGTGCGACGACGAGCTGGGTGAGCGGATCGCCACCGGGGCCGAGCACGTCGGGCAGGTCGTCGGTGACCACCTCCGCGTCGCGTCCGTCGGCACGCAGTGCCTCGGCCACGTGGTCGGCGATCTCGCGCATGAACACGTTGCCCCGTGCGCTCACGAAGACCCGACATGGCGCCGCCATCACCGGCGTACCGTACCAACGGGCCGGTAGATTCCCGGGTCATCCAGCCCTCGACGCCGCCCCTCGTCTCGATCGTCACGCCCGTGTACGACCCGCCCCTCGGCGCGTTCCTGGCGTGCGTGCAGTCGGTGCGGGCGCAGCGCTACGGCAATTGGGAGCTGCTGCTCGTCGACGACTGCTCCACGCGTCCCGAGGTGGTGTCGGCGCTCGCCGAGGCCGAGGCGAGCGACCCGCGCATCAAGGTGATCAGGCGCGCGGTCAACGGCGGCATCGTCGCCGCGTCGAACGATGCATTGGCCGCGGCATCGGGCGACTACGTCGCGCTGCTCGACCACGACGACGCGATCGTGCCCGACGGTCTGGCGGTGGTGATGGCGGCCCTCACCGATCCGGCGGGTGCCGACATCGACTACGTCTACACCGACGAGGCGCACACGTTGGCCGACGGCCGTGAGACCGCACACTTCCTGAAGCCCGACTGGTCGCCCGAGCGGTTCCGCTCGTCGATGTACACCTGCCACCTGTCGGTGCTGCGTACGTCGGTGGTGCGCGAGATCGGTGGGTTCCGTGTGGGCTACGACGGCAGCCAGGACCACGACCTGATCCTGCGTGCCACCGAGCACATCACCGCGGCCGGTCGACGGGTGGTGCACCTGCCGGTGCTCGCGTACCACTGGCGCAACATCAGCACCTCGGTGTCGCGAGCGGTCGGCACGTTGTCGACCGCGGTGCAGAACGGACGGCGAGCGGTGCAGGACCAGGTCGACCGGCTGGGCCTCGACGCCGAGGTGGTGCACGGTCCGGTGGCCGGCTGCTACCGCTTGGTGCGCCACGCGATCGAGCGCGCACAGGTGACGGTGGTGGTGGCCACCCGGTTCGAGGGTGCGGCCACGCGGCCGTACCGGTCGGCCGTCGCGGCCACCGTGCGGGCGTTGCGCACCGACCGGGCCGATGTGCAGCTGGTGGTGGCGCATCCGGCATCGGCGCCGCCGGAGCTGATCGCACTGCTCGACGACGAGCTGCCGGCCTCGTGGGACCGGGTGCCGGTGGCCGGCGAGTGGTCGCTCGCGACGGCGCTCGACCGGGCCCTGCTGTTGCATCCCGCAGATGTGCTGGTCAGCGTGGCGCCGGGCATGGTGCCGCGCGCCGACCTCACCCCCGACTGGCTCGGCGCGATGGTGGGTCTGGCCACCTCGCCGGGTGCCGGTTTGGTGGGTGCGCTGATCGCCGATCGTGACGACGTGGTGCACCACGCCGGCTGGGACGTGCCCAACTACCGCTGGTACGAGCTCGAGGGGCTGCCGGTGGGGCAGACGACCTCGGGCAACGATCTGCTGATCGAGCGCGAGTGCACCCATGTGTCGTTGGCGGCCGCCGCCGTGCGGGCCGAGACGTGGCGCGAGGCCCGTCACCTGGCCGCCGGCCGCTGGCACGAGGCCGGTCGCCACCTGAGCCAGGCCCTGCTCGACCGCGGGTGCCGCACCCTGTGGACCCCTTGGGCCCGCTTCGACGAACAGGTGGCCATCGACCTCTGATCGTGCGTGCGTTCGACGTCCGCTGATCGACGTCTGTTCGGGACGTGGGTGTGCGGTGCAGCCGTGTGTGGCTGCACCGCTGGGGTGGTTGCTCGACGTGGTCCCCGGTGGTGGTGAGGGTTTGGTCTGTGGTGTTCGTCGAGCGTCAGGCCGCCGCCTGGGTTCGTCGTGTGTGGATGCCTGTGGTGGGGCAGTCGATGACACGTCCGTTGGGGAGCCGGAGCTGGAAGTGTTCGGCGTCACCGATCACCTGGACGCCGGGGGCGTGTTTGAGGTGGTGATGGTGACTGCACAGGAGCGCCATGTTGATCAGGTCGCTCAGCCCGCCCTCACTGACCGGGACGAGGTGGTCGACTTCGCACCATGCGGCGGGGATGGAGCATTGATCGACCCGACAGCCCCCGTCGCGGATCATCAACGCCTGGAATTGTGCGTCGGTCGCGAAGCGGACCTTGTCGCCGAGTTCGATGATCGTGTTCCCTGCGTGGACGATGCGGCGGATGATCGCGTTCTCGGCGAGGGCTCTGAGGACGTCGGCGGGGACCCGGTCGCCGTAGCTGGTCCAACCCGGCTCATCCGACAGGCCGGCCATCGTCTCGGCGGTCGCGCCGATCAACAACGTCGCCTTCTCTCGTCCACCGGTGACCGTGCCGGCCGCGTAGGCCTTGGCCAACTGGGTCAATCCGTCGGCCATGCGTTGTGCTGGGGTGCGGTCGTCACCGTCGAGGTGGTTGCCGGCGGCGGCGTTGATCGCGTTCATCACCTGCCGGTGCTCGGTCTCCGGCAACACCAGGTGTGTCTCGACGAGCCCGTCCGAGGCGGGCTTGGAGGTGAGTGACCGCTTCGCGAACCTGCGTGCGGACCGTTCCTCCGGGGTTTCGTTGGAGTGGATCTCGCGCCAACGGTCCGCCGCCTGACGGGCCTCGTGCGGCTTCGAACCTTTCGCTGCGTCGATCAGATCATCGACATCGGACTCGTCGGTTCCCTGCGGCGGGTTCATCACGGCGTCGTGCAACTGCTCCGCGGCAGCGGCGGACAGTTCACCGTCGTTGACGGCGTCGTCGAGCGTCTTCGACCGCTCCAACGCCTCACCGAGTCGCTTCCGCGACTTCGCAGAACCCTTCGAGGTGCCGGTCTTGTTCGACAGCCATTCCTCGACATCGCGGGCGCCGTCACCTGCCCACGCTTTGCGTTCGTCGGCGGCGTGGACGACCTTGCCGTGATAGGCGGTGAGCCGGTCGATCCCGCGTCCGAGTTGGATCGCGAGCGCGCCGAGCTGGTCGGTGGACAGGACGGTGAGGTCGATCGTGGCGAGCTCGTCGAAGAGCTGCCACATCGTGACCAACGGTTCCGCCATGCACGGAACTCTAGTCGAACATGTGTACGTGATCGACCCTGACGTGCAGTTCCCCGCGATCGCGGGATCCGTGAGCCAGAGGCCCTCCGAGCTCGGGGCAGAGGGCGCCGCGCTCGCTCGTGACTACCAGCCGTGCGTGCCCGGGTCGCCCTTGAAGGGGCCGACGACGGCGTCGGTGATCCAGCCACCGTAGAACCCGCCCGCCTGGGGACGGACCTGTTCGTCGCCGACGAAGCAGGCGTCCATGGGCCCCGGATAGAAGGCGACCATGCCGGCGAGCGCGCCGTAGGCGTCGACCGGCGTCGGGTACGTCCAGGCGGCCCGCTCGGCCACTCGGCCGCCGGCCGCCACGTCGAAGTAGCGGGCGATGCCCTTCCACTCGCACAGGCTCGAGCCCGCCGCCGGCACCAGCGCACCGGGCACGACGTCGTCGATCGGCAGGTAGTAGTTCGGCGGGTGACTGGTCTCGAGCACGCGCACACCGCGCACGGTGTCGGCCACGGTGACGCCCCCGAGTACCACCCGCAGCCTCGCCGCGACGGGCTCGACGCGGGGCGGACGGGGGTAGTCCCAGACGGACTCCTGGCCCGGCTGCGGGACGATCGGAACGGGACGACCACGCATGCGTCCACCGTACGACCGCTCCCGCACGAGCGCATCGCCGTGCTCACCGTTCGCCGGCTGGTCCTGGGCGCCACGACCGTCCGACGACCAGCCGCAGTGAGTCATCACCGGCACCCAGGACATCTCGGCCGACCTCCAGGGCGCCAGCGACTCACGGCGACCTGGCAGATCACGCGAGACCGGCACCCAGGACTGGTCGACCGACGTCCTGGGCGCCACGACCGTCCGACGACCAGCTGCGGTGAGTCGTCACTGGCGCCCAGGACATCTGGGCCGACGGCGGTCAGACCACCACGGGGGTGAAGGGGTCGTCTTCGAGGTCGTGCAGCCAACGGCGTTGGATCAACTCGATCTCGTCCTGACGCACACCGGCCACGCGCGAGCGCGACTCGAAGTGCCACAGTTCGGCCGCCGGCTCGTACACGCAGCGGTGTCCCGACAGGCGCACCTTCATGCAGTAGTCGACGTCGTTGTAGTTGCCGGGGAACGACGGGCAGAACCCGCCCACCAGATCGAACACGCGCATGGGCGTCAGCAGGCAGGCGGCCGTCACGCCCGCCACGTCGCGCCGATGGCGCAGCAGCCCGGTGCGGCCGGGGGCGTCGGCAGGCAGACCGAAGCCGACGTGGTCGAGCGACGTCCGGTACGTGTGGCCCGCGTGCTGCAAGGTGCCGTCCTCGAACAACAGCTTCGCCCCCACCGCACCCACGTCGGGCGACCCGGCCGCATCGAGCAACCGCGCCAACCAGTCGACCGAGCGCACCTCGGTGTCGTCGTTGAGCAGCAGCAGGTGCTCGCCCGATGCGTGCGCCGCGCCCAGGTTCACCGTGGCCGAGAAGTTGAACGGCGCGTCGAAGTCGACACAGCGCACCACGCCGTGCGCTCCCCCGCCGAGGTCGACCAACGAACGCTCCACCTCGGCCGGCATCTCGTGGCCCGACACCACGAGCACCTCGAGCGACACCTCCGTCGGCGCCGTGGCGAGCACGCTGCGCACGGCTTCGACGACGAACACGCGCTCGCCTCCGAAGACGGTGCCACGAGTGCCGATGCTCGGCACGATCACGCTGACCGCGGGACGTGCCATGTCAGCGCAGCACCCGACCGGCCACGCGCCTGGCCTTGCCGTAGGCCCGACGTGCGAACGGCACGCGCTGCAACGCGACCACCTGGTGCTGCAGGCCCGTGCGCTCGAGCTCGAGCTGCGTCACCCGGTTGGCCAACTGCTCCACACGCGCGCGCAGATCGACGATCGACTGCTCGCGTGCCGCGAGGTCGGTACGTGCCTGACGCAGCTCGGCCTCGAGGCCCACCGTTGCGTCGCGTTCGGCCCATCGGGCCAGTCGCGCCGAGGCGTCGTCGGGGAGTGCGCCGGTGCTGTCCATCGGCGCCCAGCATGTCAGGTCGGGGCGGGGAGACGCCGCACGCCGATCGCCTCGCCGTAACGTGGCGGCCATGTCGAGCCCCCTGTCGAGCCCGTCCTCGAGCCCCGACGTCGAGCAGTTGCAGGCCGAGAACGCCGAGCTGCGCCGCCGCGTCGAACAGGCCGAGCGCGAGATCGCGGTGTTGCGCGCCGAGGCCGTGCAGCGCCGGGCCGAGGTGCGCTCGCTGGCCGAGGCGTTCCCGGCGGCGATGAGCCGTCACGCACTGGTGATGGGGATGCTGCACGACGTGCGCCATCACCCCGACAAGCGTGGCGTGCTGTCGCGCGGTGTCCGCAAGCTCGGCCGCGCGCCGCGCAAGGCCGTGCGGCTCGTGCGCGAGCGGCTGGCATGACCTCCTCAGCACCGATCGACTGCGCTCCCGCCGAGGTGCGGGTGCACGTCGCGCCCACGGGCAACGGGTTCATGCGCGACATCGCCGACTGGATCGTCGAGGGCGCGCGCCTCGCCGGACGCGACGCACGGCTGGGCGACGAGCTGCCCGCCCCCGACGGACGTCTGCACCTCGTCGTCGCCCCGCACGAGTACTTCGAGCTCGTCGACGCCCCCACGCACGCGCTCCAGCGCGCCGCAGCCGCCAGCGTGTGCGTGTGCACCGAGCAGCCGGGCACCCCCTGGTTCCACCTCTCGGTCGACGCCTGCCGTCGCGGCATCGCCTCGCTCGACATCAACCCGCAGGGCGTCGACGCGCTGCGCGCCGTCGGGGTCGACGCAGCGCATCTTCGGCTCGGTGGCCTGCCGTCGCTCGACCGTTCGCGTCCCGGTCCCCGCCCGATCGACGTGCTGTTCCTCGGTGGCCTCGACGACCGCCGCGGCGCACTGCTCGCCGACCTGGCACCGCGGCTCGTGCCCCATCGCAGCGAACTGCGCCTCTTCCGCTTCGACCGCCCCGTCACCCCCACCTCCCCCGGCGTGGTGTTCGGCACCGCCAAGTACGACCTGCTCGCCTCGGCCGAACTGCTGCTCAACCTGCACCGCGACCGCACCGCGCACCTGCCGCCCGGCACCACGCCTCGCGCCTACTTCGAGTGGGCACGCATGATCGAGGCGATGGCCAACGGCTGCGTCGTCGTCACCGAGCCCTCCGAGGGCTTCGAGCCGCTCGAACCGGGCGTGCACTTCGTCGAGGCACCCGCCGACGGCCTGGCCGACGCGATCGACGCGGTGCTCGCCGACCGTACCCGCCTCGTCGCCGTGCGCGACGCGGCGCACCACGCCGTGATGGTCGAGCTCCCCTTCGCCGCGCACGTCGGCGCCGCGCTCGACCGACTCGAGCGCGAGGTGCTCCCCCGCGTGGCCGAGCACGTCGCCTCGTCGAACCCCACGTCGGGACTGTGGCGCCTGGGTGGATCGAAGGTGCCGCCGCCCGTGCGACTCGGCCCGTTCCGCCCGCTGCGCCGGTTGCAGGCGCAGGCGAAGCAGGTGGCCATCGCCGAGAACACCGCACTGCGCCGGCTCGACGGCATCGAGTGCCTGCTGAAGCACGGCACCCCGCAGCACGTCGATCGAATCGAGACCCCCGCCTACGCCCACGCCCGCCCCGAGGTGAGCGTGGTGGTCAGCGTCTACAACTACGGCGGCGTCGTCGCCGAGACCCTCGACAGCATCGCCGCCAGCGAGGGTGTGCCGTTCGAGGTGATCGTCGTCGAGGACCACGCCACCGACGACAGCCGTGCCGTGGTGGCCGCCTACCTCGAGGCGCACCCCGAGGTGCCGATGGTGCTGCTCGGCAAGGACGCGAACGAGGGCCTGGCCGCCGCCCGCAACACCGGCTTCGAGGCCGCCCGCGCCGAGCTGGTGATGGTGATGGACGCCGACAACCACATCTACCCCACCGCGCTCGCCAAGCTGGCCGCCGCCCTGCACGACCACCCCGATGCCTCGGCGGCCTATTCGGTGCTCGAGGACTTCGGCTCGTCACGCAACATCCGCAGTGCGATCGCCTGGGAGGTCGACCGGCTCTGCGTGGCCAACTACATCGACGCCCAGTCGATGTGGCGCCGCAGCGCCTGGCGCGACCTCGGCGGCTACCGGGCCGATGACGACCACGTCTACGGCTGGGAGGACTGGGACCTCTGGCTGCGTCTCGCCTCGCGCGGCGGCCACGCCCGGCTGGTCCCCGAGATCCTCGGCCGCTACCGCGTGCAGGCCGGTTCGATGATCGCCCTCACCAACCTGGCGACCGACGACGCGATCGATGCGATGCGCGCCCGTCACCCCTCGCTCCCCTGGCCGCCGTTGCCGCCACGCTGATCGCAGCCCGGTTCTCGCCGCCGTCGGCCAGAATGGGAGCCGGCGAATCCAGGTTTCTCGCACCCACGCGCCGAGGAGGCTTCATGGCAGCGATCACGGTTCCACGCGACGCGAAGGTGTTCGTCGCGGGCCACCGCGGCCTGGTGGGTGCCGCCATCGTCCGACGGCTCGAGCGCGAGGGCTTCACCAACATCCTCACGGCCGGTCGCGAGCAGCTCGACCTGCGCGACCAGGCGGCCGTCAACTACTGGTTCCGCGCCAACCGGCCCGACTACGTGTACCTGGTGGCCGGCACCGTCGGCGGCATCTGGGCCAACGCCAACCGCCCGGCCGACTTCATCTACGACAACATGATGATCCACGCCACGGTGGTGCACGCGAGCCACCTGTTCGGCGTGCAGAAGCTGCTGTACCTCGGCAGCTCGTGCATCTATCCGCGCCTGGCCCCGCAGCCGATGACCGAGGACGCGCTGCTCACCGGTCTGCTCGAGCCCACCAACGAGCCCTACGCGATCGCGAAGATCGCCGGCATCAAGCTGTGCGAGGCCTACCGCCGCCAGCACGGCTGCAACTTCATCTCGGGCATGCCCACCAACCTGTACGGGCCGCACGACAACTTCGATCTGCAGACCTCGCACGTGCTGCCCGCGCTGATGCGCAAGGTGCACGAGGCCAAGCTCGAGGGCCGCGACGAGATCGAGGTGTGGGGCACCGGGTCGGCGATGCGCGAGTTCCTGTACGTCGACGACCTCGCCGACGCCTGCCTGTACCTGATGGAGCACTACGACGAGGACGGGCACGTCAACATCGGCACCGGCATCGAGGTGTCGATCCGCGAGCTCGCCGAGACCCTCATCGACGTGGTGCACCCGTCGGCCACGATCCGATGGGACGCGTCACGCCCGGACGGCGCGCCGCGCAAGCTGCTCGACGTGAGCAAGCTCAGCGGTCTCGGCTGGTCGGCCACCACGTCGTTGCGCGACGGCATCGAGCGCACCTACGACTGGCTGTCGGCCAACTACGACCACGCACGCGGCATCGACGCCCACGCGGCGGGCGACCCGGTGGCCGCCCGCTGATCCATCAGCGCTCGCGCCGGGCGGCGTCGAGCTTGGCCTGCTCGGCCGCGAGGTCGTACGCGACCATCCGCTCGACCAGGTCCTGGAACCCCACCTCGCGCTTCCACCCGAGCTGCGACTCGGCCTTGCTCGCGTCGCCCACCAACAGGTCGACCTCGGCCGGCCGCAGGAACTTGGGGTCGAGGCGCACGTAGCGCTCCCACTCGTCGATGCCCACGGCCTCGAACGCCCGCTGCACGAACTCGCGCACCTCGTAGGTCTCGCCGGTGGCGACCACGTAGTCGTCCGGCTCGTCCTGCTGCAGCATCATCCACATCGCCTTGACGTAGTCGCCGGCGAAGCCCCAGTCGCGCTTCGAGTCGAGGTTGCCGAGCACCAGCTCGTCCTGCAGGCCCAGCTTGATCCGCGCCACAGCGTTGGAGATCTTGCGGGTGACGAACTCGATGCCGCGCCGTTCGCTCTCGTGGTTGAACAAGATGCCCGAGCAGGCGAACATGCCGTAGCTCTCGCGGTAGTTGACGGTGATGTCGTGGCCGAACACCTTGGCGCAGCCGTAGGGCGAGCGCGGGTAGAACGGCGTGAGCTCGGTCTGCGGGGTCTCGCGCACCTTGCCGAACATCTCCGACGAGCTCGCCTGGTAGAAGCGCATCGGGTTGTTCTGCGTGCCACCGACGATGCGGATCGCCTCGAGCAGGCGCAGCACACCGGTGCCGGTGACGTTGGCGGTCAGCTCGGCCTGGTTGAAGCTCATCGCCACGAACGAGATCGCGGCCAGGTTGTACACCTCGTCGGGCTGCGTGCGGCTCACGGCCGACACCAGGCTCGACAGGTCGCACAGGTCGCCCTCGACGATCTCGACGAACGGGTGCTCCCGCTCGATGAGCTCGCGCCGCGGGTTGCTCTGGCCCTTCATCAGGCCGTACACCGAGTACCCCTTGTCGTGGAGCAGGTCGGCGAGCCACCGTCCGTCCTGTCCGGTGATCCCGGTGATGAGCGCTGTCGGCATCCCGTCGAGGCTACCCGCCACAGCCAGTGCCGGACCGGTCGGTACACTGGCGGGCGCCATGTCTCTCCGCACGGCGGCCGCGCACCGCAACCTGCTGTACCTGCTGTCGCTCAAGGAGCTCCGCACCCGGTACAAGAAGTCGGTGCTGGGGTGGGCGTGGAGTCTGCTGAACCCGCTCACGCAGATGCTGATCTTCACGGTCATCTTCCTGTACGTGTTCAAGGCCGACCCGCCGATCGGCGACCCCAGCGGCATCCGCAACTTCCCGATCTACTTCTTGAGCGGTGCCCTGCCGTTCAACTTCTTCTCGATCAGCGTCGGCGTCGCGATCGGGTCGGTGCAGGGCGGCGCCGGGCTGATCAAGAAGGTGCAGTTCCCCCACGAGCACCTGGTGTTCTCGGTGGTCGTCGCCCAGTTCGTCACCCTGCTCATCGAGCTGCTGGTGCTGTCGGCCGCACTGCTGATCGCCGGCAACATGGTGCTGCCGTGGCTCCCGGTGCTGCTGTTGGTGCTCGGTCTGCTGGCGTTGTTCTCCACCGGCGTCGCGCTCGCGCTCAGCGCCGCCAACGTGTTCTTCCACGACGTCAACTACCTGTGGGGCATCCTGGCGCAGATCCTGTTCTACGCCACGCCGATCATCTACAACCCGGCCACGATCGACGTCACCGCCCTGCGGTTCGTCGCCAACTACGGCCCCACCGGCAGCTTCATCACGGCGATCCACAACATCGTCTACGACCTCCGCTTCCCCGGCGTCGGCCGCCTCGCCCAACTGGTCGTGATGGGCTTCGGCTCGTTCTTCCTCGGCGCCTGGATCTTCAACCGCCTCTCGCCGCGGTTCGCCGAGGAGATGTGACATGAGCGACCTCGCACTCGAAGTCGACCACGTCACCAAGACGTTCCGGCTGCACCACGAGAAGGTCAACTCGATCAAGCAGCTGATCGCCGGCAAGGGCCGCGGCCGTCACGACGACTTCGTCGCGCTGAAGGACGTGTCGTTCGACGTGCGCGAGGGCGAGGTGTTCGGCGTCATCGGCCACAACGGCTCGGGCAAGTCGACGTTGCTGAAGTGCATGGCCGGCATCCTGCAGCCCAACAGCGGCGCGGTCCGCGTGCACAAGCGCATGTCGGCGCTGCTCGAGCTCGGCGCCGGCTTCCACCCCGAGCTGTCCGGCCGCGAGAACGTGTTCCTCAACGCCGCGATCCTCGGCATGAGCCGCCGCGACATCGCCGCCCGGTTCGACGACATCGTCGACTTCTCGGGCCTGCACAGCTTCATCGACTCGCCGGTGAAGACCTACTCGTCGGGCATGTACGTACGCCTCGCCTTCGCGGTCGCGATCAACGTCGACCCGCGGCTGCTCATCATCGACGAGATCCTCGCGGTGGGCGACGTCACCTTCCAGCAGCGCTGCCTCGAGAAGTTCGTCGAGTTCCGCAACGAGGGACGCACCATCGTGCTCGTCACCCACGCGATGAACACGGTGAAGGACATGTGCGACCGGGCCGTCTGGCTCAGCCACGGGGTCATCACCGGTCAGGGCGACCCGGCCGAACTGGTCGAGCAGTACACCGAGCAGATGCTCGGCGACATGCACCGTGGCGCCGACGGCAGCATCCGCCGCGGTTCGGGCGAGGCGCGCATCACGCATGTCGAGATGTTCGTCAACGGCGCCGACACACCCGTCAAGCGCTTCCGCACCGGTGACGACGTGCGGCTGCGGCTGCACTACACGTCCGAGAACGGCATTCCCAAGCCGGTGATCGGCTTCGAGATCGAACAGCTCGGTGGGAGCACCGTCACCGCTCCGTGCACCCGCGACGTCGGGCTCGTGCCCGACCGGCTGGCACGCGACGGCTCGATCGACATCGACCTGCGTGCGATGGCGTTGCTGCCGGGCACCTACGACCTGCACACCAGCGTCACCGACTTCAACCGCTCGCACGTGTACGACCACGTGCAGCTCGCGCTCCGGTTCGACGTGATGACCGGCAAGCCCTACGAGACCGGTGGTGTCGTCACCCTGCACCCGCAGTGGTCGATCCACTGACGGGCGGCCGAACCCGACGACGTCGGGCACGGCCGGCACGGCCGGCACGGCCGGCTCGTCGGCTCAGCCGCGCCGCAGCAACAGCGTGACGAACCCCTGCGGGCCCGAGCTGGTGCAGACCGTGATGATCTCGTCGAACGACATCGAGCGCAGCTGATCGCCCACCAGCGCCTCGACCGTGAAACCCATCGCCTGGTACTCGGTGAGCGTGTCGATCGGGCGACGACCTGCGTCGGCGATCGCGCCCGGGAAGAACTCGACCAGCACCTTCACCCCGTGGCTGCGCCGGATGATCCCCTGCATGCCGAGGATCACCTCGCGCTCGAACCCCTGCACGTCGATCTTCACGACGTCGAAGCGACCATCGGGGAACAACTCGTCGGCCGGCACCACCGGCACCACCACACCGGCCGAGGTGGCACGTTCGACCACGCGGCTGTCGCCAGGGTTGTGCTCGCTCGACTCGAACGCCAACGTGTCGCGCACGGCCCCCAGACCACACGTCCACACGGTGGCCGACGCGCCGGCGGCGAACAGGTTGAGCTCGCACAGCCGAGCGCTGAATGGATCGGGCTCGACCGCGTCGATCCGCACCCCGCCCGCGGCACGGTGCGCCACCACACCGAAGTAGCCGATGTGCGCGCCGACGTCGAGCACCCGGGCGCCGGGCTTGACCAGCTGCTGCAACAGCTGCGCCTCGCCACGCTCCCACCAACCGGTGCGGATCACGGCCGGGCGCATCACGTCGTCGTCGGCACGGAACCACAGTGGGCCCACGGCCGTGTCGACCCGCTCGGCCGAGCCGAGTGCGGGTCCGGGGATCGACGAGGGTCCGCTCATCACACACGCTCCGGGTAGCTGACGACGGCCTCGGAGGCCACCGAACCGAACGCGGCACGCAACTCCTGCGAGAACGGTCCGGCCGAGAACAGGTCGAGTCCGGCGGGCTCGCACCCGAAGTACTCGCGGATGGCGGCGGCCACGTCGTCGCCCGGGTCGATCTCGTCACGGAAGCCACGGAACGACACGGCGATCGTCGGACGGCTCCCGCCCGGATCGACCATCACCTTCACGATCTCGGCCGTCACCACACGCGGCAACCAGCCCACGTGCACGACGTAGCCGAACTGGCGGCCGGCCTGCTGCAGGATCGTCCGTTGCGACGACTCGTGCAGCTCGTCGAGGATCCCGCTCGACGCGAACGCACCCACCTCGGTGCGGAACAACGGGTACCGCAGATCGATGATCCGCTCGTTGGCCGGCACGGTGGTGTGACCCGAGGCGAGCAGACCGGCGGCGTGGTTCGAGCCGCCGCCCTGGTGGTAGACGAACGCCCCCGGCGCCAACGCGATGCGATAGCCGTGCGCCTTCGATCGCAACGACCAGTCGGTCTCCTCGCAGTAGCCACGGCCGTACACCGGATCCATGGCACCCACCTGGCGGATCACGTCGGTGGGGATGATCATCGCGAACGAGATGCCGGCCGGCACGTCGATCGCGTGGTCGCCGTAGGCACCGGCCAGCGTGGCACCCACCCAGTCGACCACCGACTGGTCGGCCAGGTGCGCGTCGGGATCGGTGTTGGGGATCGAGTAGATCGACACGTTGTTCGAGAACGCCGTCGCCGATCCGATGCCCGCATCGGACTGCGCGCACGCCAACAGCTGCGCCATCGAGTTCGACGCGTAGATCACGTCCGAGTTCGAGATGACCGCGTGGGTGTAGCCACCCTCGACCGCCGCGTACAGGCCGAGGCTCACGTTGCGCGGGATGCCGAGGTTGCGGGGCGTGCAGTAGTAGCCGACCCCGCGCTCGGCGCAGAACTGCTCGAGCTCCTCGCTCCACCCCGGCTCGGGGCTCTTGTCGTCGAGCACGAGGATGTCGAGATCGAACCCGTCGTGCTGCAGGTGCAGTGCCGATTCGATGCAGCGCGGCACGAACGCACGGCCGTTGTAGACCGTGATCAGCAGCAGCACCCGGGCATCGGCCGTCACGGCATCACCTTGCGCAGCAGCCGCGTGATCTTGAACCCGATCCGGTAGCTCCTCGACAACCGGTACACGTCGACCTCGGCTCGTGCGAGGTCGCGTTCGTGCAGGGCGTGGGCGAGCTGCGCGCGCACCTCGTCGACGTCGGCCGCCCGGATCTGCGTCATCGTGAGCTCGTGCCGGGTGCGCAACAGCTCTTCGTGCTGCAGCGTGAGCCGGCTCGTCAGGTCGACGACGCGTGCGTTGGCGGTCTCGAAATCGCGGAGCGCGGCCTCGAGGTTCAGCCGGTCGATGGTGCCGGCGTCGATCGACGGCACGTGATCGGTCTGCTCGACGTCGGGCGGGGAGGCGGGGCTGTCGGTGGTCATGGTCAACCTCGGGGCAGGCGGCGGCTGGGCGTGGAGAGAGCGATCCGGTAGGCGCGGACGAGTCCGGCGGCCGTGTCGGACCAACGATGGCGATCGGCGTGGTGCAGCGTGGCGCGCACCTGCTCGGCCGCCAGCTCGGGCGACTCGATCAGGCGGCCCGTCGCGGCGGCGAGCTCGAGGTCGGTCCACCCCGTCGCCCACACCGGCGGGTCGTTGAACTCGTCGAGCGGAGCGAAGCGGATGCCGATCGTCGGCGTGCCGAACCGGGCCGCCTCGAACGGCACCAGGCCGAAGCCCTCGGCCGACGTGGGGTACAGCACCGCACGGGCGTGGCGCATGAGCCAGTTGCGCTCGGCGCTCGACACGTCGGGCAGCGTGTGCATGCCACCGCCGGCACCGTGCGCGGCGACGGCCTCGGCCACCCGCGACGAACCTGCCGGCACCAGCGCCCCGGCCAGCACCAGGTGCAGCTGCGGATACGAGTGCCGCAGCATCTTCCAGGTGCGGATCGCGAGATCGCGGTTCTTGTGGCCGTAGTTGGTGCCGAGCACCAGCAGGAACTCCTCGGCGAGGAAGCCCCGCGCGCCGAGCTCGGCCGGGAACGTCTCGGGTTCGGCGCCGCTCATGTGATCGGTCCCGTTGGGCACCACGAAGATGCGCGACCGTTCGAGCGGCAGCCGCTCGAGCTCGATCTGGCGCACGGTCTCGGCCGAGATCGACACGATCGCGTCGGCCTCGACCGACCCGGCGATCAGGTCGCCGCGGTAGCGGTCCCAACCCTCGCCGTCGTGATGGTACGAGCCCACCTGGTACGCGATCAGGTCCTGCAGGGTGATCACCACGCGACGGGCACGCGAGCGCCACGCGTCGATCGGCAGGGCTTGCGACGGTTGGCTCGGGCGATGGATCACGTCGGCCGGTTCGGCTTCGAGCAGGTCGCCCGACGGCGACGTGAACACGCGGATCTTCTGCGACTGCAGATAGGGAACGGCGTAGGCGGGCAGGTCGCCCGGGATGCCGATCTGCAGCGACGCCACGTCGTCGCGAGCGGCGAGCTCGCGCACCAGCGACAGGATCTGCACCTGCGTGCCCATCTCGGTCGGACCGAGATCGCGGGCGTCGATGATGATCCGCAGCCCGCGGATCTTGGCCGACGCTGTGGCGATCGCATCGGCGACCGCCGAGGTCTGGCTCGCCGCGTCGCGGCGGTAGCGGTCGACGAGGTTGGGGTGCCGGTACGCCAGGTGGCCCCACTCGACCGAGCCCTCGTCGTCGATCGGATGCACGCGCACCGGCTCGAGGTCGAAGGGCCGGCTGACGTAGGTGCCCTCGTCGGCCACGTTGACGAAGCCGCGTCGCGCCGCCACGAGACACGTGTCGGCCACGACGAACTCGGCCGTGCCCTGGACCTGCGGGTCGACACCACCCACCGCGCCGAGCGCCCAACGCGACAGCAGCACCACCGGGCCGGTCGGCACCGCGACGGGCACGAAGCCGGGTGCCGGCTCGATCTCGCGCAACCGCCGAGTGATCGACACCTCGTCGTGCACGCCGATCTGGTGCGACGCGTGGTGGTTGCGGTACGGCACGCTCAGCGCACCCGCCGCGTTGCACAGGAACGACACGCTCGCCACCCGCAGGTCGTCGTCGACCAGCGCGAGCGCCCGGTCGAGGAACTGGGGTGGGGCCACGATCGGCGCCGTCACCACGAGCACGTGGCGCTGCGCCGATTGACTGGCGCCATCGATGGCCCCGGCAAGGCTGCCGCTCGATTCGCGACCCGCAGCACCGTCGGGCATGCGACCGAAGTAGGCACGCCGGTCGCCGGGACCGCCGACGACGAGCTCGACGCCCGGATGGGCCGCAGCCAGCGACAGCGCGGTCGGCACGTAGGTCTCGCCGTCGCCCTGGATCCACAGGACGATCGCGAACTCGGGCACGTGGGGTTCGGACATGTCGGTCGTCGCGGTCATGAGCCGTTCGCCGCGACCCAGTCGACGAGGCGCTCGATGCCCTCGTGCAGCCGTGTGGCGGGCTCGTAGCCGAGCTCGGCCCGAGCGGCGTCGATCGAGCACGAGGCGGCGCGCACGTCGCCCTCGCGGAACCGGCCCGACACGCGCGGCGCCGGCGCGTCGACGTGGCGGGCGATCAGCGCGGCGGCGGTGGCGATGGTGGCCGCCTCGCCCGAGCCGATGTCGACCAGGCGGGTGGTGGCCGGCGGGCGCTCGACGGCGGACGACAGCGCCTGCACCACGTCGTCGACGAACACGAAGTCGCGGATGATCTCGCCGTCCTCGTACACGTCGAGCGCGTTGCCGGCGCACGCTTCGCGGGCGAAGAAGGTGAGCACGCCCGTGTAGCTGTTGGCGATCGACTGGCCCGGGCCGAACACGTTCTGCAGGCGCAGGATCGAGAGGCGGGTCTCGGTGGCCGCACACCACGCGTCGAGCAGGTGCTCCTGCGCGAGCTTGGTGGCCGCGTACACGTTGGTCGGGCGCGGCTCGGTCACCCCGGCCACGCTCGGCAACGGTCGCAGCGCCGCGCCGTCGGCACCCACCGGATCCCACCGGCCCTCGCGCAGATCGGCGACGCGCCGGCCACCCGGGTACACCACCGTGCCGTCGGCCGCAGCCCATGCCCCGTCGCCGTACACGGCTCGGCTCGACGTCAGCACGACGTGCGACGGGCGCGACGAGCCGAGGCGCATCATCCCGTCCATCAGTCGGGTGGTGCCGACCACGTTGACGAGCCCGTGGCGCGACGCCTCGGACAGCGACTGCCCGGTGCCGGTCTCGGCCGCCAGGTGCACTACCACGTCGGCCTGCACCTGACGCAACAGCGGCTCCCAGCCATCGGCCTGCGTGACGTCGAAGGGCACGAAGGTGGCAGCGGCGGGGAACTCGGGCGGCAGGGTGCGCTCGGGGTGCACCTGCGGGTGCAGCACGTCGGCGGCCACGACGTCGTGACCGAGACCGATCAACCGGTGAGCCAGCCGACACCCGATGAACCCGGCGCCGCCGGTGATCAGAACGGTCGACACGCCGGGAATCCTATCCAGCGGTCACCGGCGAGCGGGGTACGCCCGACCGCTCGACCACCCGACCATGGTGCGGATCGGTGCTCGTCAACGCTCGTCAGCGCTCGTCAGCGCGGCCAGCGCAGGCGCGACCGGCGCACCGGCTCGGCCACCGGCGGGTTGGCGTCGAGTCGGGCGCGCAACGCGTCGCGCTCGGCCACGGCGGCGTCGCGCTCGGCACGAGCCCGGTCGCGTTCGTCGCGCAGCGAGTTGACCTCGAGCAGGTGGTCGTAGGTGACGAACGCGTCCAGCGAACAGGCCGGGTACGACATCGCCTGGCCCAGCTCGTCCCACTGCTCCGCCGCCACGTAGAAGTGGTTGAGGCCGTCGAACAGTGCCGGGCGATATCCCGCATCGTCGAGGATCTTCAGCCACGGGGTCGCCGTGGTGATCGCGCCTTCGGCGAGCACGATGTGCGGGCGCTGCACCTTGAGGTCGAGCGACGAGAGCACCGCCTCCTCGTGGCCCTCGGCGTCGATCTTCAAGAACGCGACCTCGCCGTCGACGTGCTCGGCCCACACCTGCGACAGGGGCACGACGGGGATCTCGTGCTCGACGATGCGGTATCCGTCGTTGCGGTACATGGCTGCGAGATCTGAGGAGAACGTCGAGCGCTGCTGGTCGTCGACCACGTCGAAGAAGGTCATCGTGCCGGCCGTGTTCGAGATGCCGACCGCCAGATTGACGTCGCGCGGCCGGTCCTCGTCGAACAGCGGGATCATCGTCGCGATCGGCTCGATGTTGATGCCGCGCCACCCGGCGTTGGAGAACACCTTGGTGACGCTGCTGCCGACGGGATGGTGAGCGCCGACGTCGACGAAGAAGCCCGGCTGCCGGTGACGAAGTGCACGCCACAGCACGACGTCCTCGCCCTGCTGTGCGTACGAGATCATCCGATCCATGTGCCCTGGTCCTCCGGTCGATTCGCTGGCCGGCCCATGGTAGGCGGCGCCGCTGGCGGCCTCTCACTTTCGCGCAGCGCGAACCGACGACCTCGTCACCCCGGCGCGCTCACTGTCGCCGTCTCTGCACCGGTCGGCTGACCGCCGTTGCTGGAGCGCCGACCTCGGAGGATCATCGGCTTCTCGATCACGAAGAACGACAGCATGCTCACAGCCAGCACCGCCACCCCCGCGAGTCCCATCAACGCCCACCAGTGTCCCATCGGCGACATCCGACCGAGGAACGGCAAGCGCGTGTACAGATACAGGAACGGCATGTGCCACAGGTAGATGCCGAACCCGAGCAGGCCCACGAGGCGAAGGCCCGACATCCTGAAAGGCGCCGACCATGCCGAGCGTTGCCCGAGCACCAGGCCGAAGACGATCAGGCCGAATCCCACCGCCATGCTCGTTCCCTCGAGGTAGTAGAACATCTTCGCTTCGAACGAGTTCGTGTTGATGAGCACGAGTGCGTCGTAGAACGTTCCTTGGAGCGTCCGCAGTCCGAGCCACCTCATCGAATAGGCAACCGTGGCGAGGCCGCAGAGGAACGACGCCGGCGCCAGCCACGTCGGTACGGGACGCGTTCGGCGAGCGAGAAGCAGCGTGACCTTCGCAACGAAGATGCCGACGCCGAAGCTGAAGGCGTACCCCGGGAGTTGCTTACCGAGCCAGAACCTCACGAACGCCGGACTGGCCCCGTCTCGCGCCGAGTGGTCTGCGATCCACGACATCGCGCCGGCGAACCAGAATCGGGCCATCGTGAGCCACCCGAGCGTCAGCATCAGCGACCCCAGGAGGGCCCATGGCGCTCGTCGGCCGTAGAACAGCCTGACGGCCCAGGGCAACGACAGGTAGAAGAGGATCTCCAGGGTCAGCGTCCAGTAGGGCGACCCGGGACCCCAGACCCCGTACGAGAAGGTGAACACGGTCTGGAGGACGGGGATGTGCCCGAGCACGGCGAGTGCGCCGTGAACGCTGAACACCGCCTTCTCGTCGCTCAATGCCGGCAGGAAGATCAGAACCAGGGCGGCGAGGGAGAACCAATAGCCGGGCAGCACCCGGTACAGCCTCGTCCTGGTGTAGCGGCGCAGGCTCGGTGCGGGCCGTCCGTCGAGGTCGGCTGTGAGGAAGGATCGTGCGAGCAGGTAGCCACTCAGGACGAAGAACAGGTCGACGCCGTTCGAGCACATCACGACGAACGGCGTGAGATCGACGTCAGGCAGACCGATCCATCTCGACGGCAGGGTGACGGCCGGCGATCCGGCGAGGCCCCACGCATGACGAGCGAAGACGGCGATGACTGCGAAGGCCCGCAAACCGTCGAGCACGGCCAGGTTGGAGCCACTCGACGGAGCCAGTTCGAACGGGGCGGTCCAACCAGCACGTCGTGACGGCACGGGCGAGAGACTACCGAGCCTCGCTCGCGCGACGGGGTAACGCCGTTCGCGCGCTCAGACGCTCGCCGATCGGCGAGTAGCGGACGATGCAGTAGAAGGCGCGCACGCCGTCGCGCCAGCCGATCTTCTTGCCCTCGGCATAGGTGCGGCCCGAGTACGAGATGCCCACCTCGTACACCCGCCACCCACCGAGGGCGATCTTCGCGGTGATCTCCGGCTCGAACCCGAACCGGTGCTCCTGGATCTCGATGCTCTGGATCACGTTGCGGCGGAAGACCTTGTAACAGGTCTCCATGTCGGTGAGGTTGAGGTCGGTGAACACGTTCGACGCGAGCGTGAGCAGCTTGTTGCCGAGCGAGTGCCAGAAGTAGAGGACCCGGTGCGGGCGGCTGCTCACGAACCGCGAACCGAACACCACGTCGGCCTTGTCGGCGACGAGCGGCTCGAGCAGCCACTCGAACTCGTCCGGGTCGTACTCGAGGTCGGCGTCCTGCACCACCACGTACTCGCACGTGGCCTGCGCGAACCCCGTGCGCAGTGCGGCGCCCTTGCCCTGGTTGTGCGGCTGCAGGATCACGCGCAGCCGCGGCTCGTCCATCGCAGCCAGGATCTCGCGGCTCTTGTCGGTCGAGCCGTCGTCGACCACGATCACCTCGCCGACGCACGCCTGCGCCAGCACGGTGTCGATCACGGTGGCCACCGTCGCCTCTTCGTTGAAGCACGGGATCACCACGCTCAGGCAGCCCGGCGGCACGGTCGTCATCGGCGCGAGTGTAGTGATCGGCCTCCGGACCGACCGGGAGTCATGGGGTGACGGCCAGCACCACGGCGCGACCGGCCACACGCCAGCGCCGCCCCACCAGCGCGCGAGCAGCCTGCACCAGGCATTGCAGTCGCACCGTCCACCGCAGCACCCCCGCCCAGCGGGCACGCCGCCAACCGAGCGCCGCCGCGCCGGCAGCCAGCTCGCGGCACGCCGCGTGCTCCTCGACCGTGCGCGACAGGGTGGCCGAGTTGAGCTGGGTCTCCGAGGCCTCGTGCCGTCGGTAGCGGAACAAGCGCTCGTCGAGCAGCTCGATCGAGCCGCCCTGCAGCAGCACCCGCCCGTACAACATCAGGTCCATCACCTGCCGCCAGCGCTCGTCCCACGCCGGCCGCGGCACGAGCGCCAGCCGGTACGACACCGCCGGGCAGTAGAAGAACTGGCCGCGCAGGAGTCGCTGCAACCCACGGTCGCCGCCGAGCACGGTGTCGTGGCGCGGCCACAGCGCGGCCTTCACGCGATCGGGCAGCGGCAGGTGCGGCCGCCCCTCGTGGTCGATCACCGTCACCCGAGGCGTCACGCAGGCCGCATCGGGGTGCGCGGCGTGCGCAGCCCGCACCGCCGCCACGTAGCCGGGCTCGAGCAGGTCGTCCGCGTGCAGCACCACGGCCAGCTCGGCACCACCCGCCTCGGCCACCTCGAAGCAGCGCTCGAAGTTGCCGGCCACGCCGAGCGTGCGCCCGTTGCGCTCGAGCCGCACGCGAGGATCACCGACCGCCTCCACCACCGCCCGAGCGCTGTCGTCGGGTGAGTCGTCCACCACCGCGCACCACCAGTCGGCATCGGTCTGGGCCACCACGCTGTCGAGTGTGAGCCGCAGGTACAGCGGGTTGGCGTAGTAGGGCACGGTGACGGCGTACGGCGTGCGCATGACGGCCCGACGCTACCGCGGGCCACCGTCGATCGAGCCGGCCCATCGCCTACGCTCGGCGCCATGTCGACGACGGCGAAGCAGGCACTCGTGATGCTCGTCGGTGGCCTGGTGATCACCTCGATCATCCTCCGCCTGGCGCGTCGTCGACTGCTCAGCACCCGCTACGCGGTCGGCTGGCTCGTCATCGGCGGACTCGTCGCCGTGGCCGCCGTGCTCATGCCGTTCGTCGGCCGGCTCGGCCGGCTCGCCAACATGACGCCGACCGCCGTGCTGCTCACCATGAGCTCGGTGCTGCTGCTCGCGATCTCGGTGCAGCTGTCGATCAGCGTCTCGCAGCTGCAGGAGCGGTTGCGCACCACCGCCGAGGCGCACGCGCTGCTCGCCCAACGCGTCGCCGAGTTGGAGCGACGTGTCACCGACTGACCAGCCGGCCGGCGACGTGCTGGTCGTCGTCCCCGCCTTCAACGAGCGCGAATGCATCGCCGACGTCGTCGACGACGTGCGGGCCGCGGGCTACGCGTGCCTGGTGATCGACGACGGCAGCCGCGACGACACGGCGCAGATCGCCGCCGCGCACGGCGCGGCGGTCGCGAGGCTCCCGATCAACCTCGGCGTGGGCGGCGCGTTGCGCACCGGCTTCCGCTACGCGGTCGACCACGGGTTCGTCACCGTGGTGCAGGTCGACGCCGACGGCCAGCACGTCACCGACCACATCCGCCACCTGCTCGAAGCGCTCGACGCCGGCCAGCTCGACATGGCGGTCGGCAGCCGGTTCCTCGGCCACGGCGACTACCGCATGCCGTTCGTGCGCCGTTCGGCCGTGCGCCTGCTGTCGAGGGTGATCCGGTCGTCGGGCAAGGCCACCATCTCCGATCCCACCTCGGGGTTCCGCGCCATCCGCCGTCCGCTGCTCGACGCGTTCGCCGCCGACTTCCCCGCGCACTACCTGGGTGACACGTTCGAGGCGGTGCTGGTGTCGGCACGGCGCGGCTACCGCCTCGGCGAGGTGCCCGTCGAGATGCGCGAGCGCCAGGGTGGCCGTCCCTCGGCCGACCTCTCGCGCCTCGTCCAGGCGATGCTGCGCGCGTGCACCGTGCTGCTCACCGGCACGACGTTCGACCTGCCGCCGCGCTCGGCCACCACCACCCCCACGACCACCGGAGCCTCGCGGTGACCCGCCGTTCGTGGTTCACACCGGCACTCGTGTTCGTGCTGTTGCTCGCCCTGTTGCTCACCTGGGCGATCGGCACGCCGTTGTTCGGCGCGCCCGACGAGCCCGCCCACCTGTTCAAGGCGTACGGCACGGCGCACGGCCAGGCCACCGGCGAGGTGATCACCGAGGAGTTGTCGAACATCCGGCGCTTCGACGTGCCCGACGAGCTGGGCTTCTCGGCGGGCATCATGTGCTGGGTGTTCCAGCCCGACGTGTCGGTCGGGTGCGAGACGCCCGACCGTGCACCGGCCGGCGAGTCGACGGCGGCCGTGTACCCGCCGTTCTGGTATGCGATCGTCGGCGGCGGCGCTCGCGCGCTCGGCCAGGACACCAGCCAGCGCGCCTACCGGGCGATCGCCGCGTCGCTGTGCGCCGCGCTCGTCGCGCTCTCGGTCGGGTTCGCGTTGCGGTCACGCGCCCGCCGGTTCACGCCGCTCGTGCTGCTCGGCCTGCCGCCGATGGCGCTGTTCCTCGCCGGATCGGTCAACCCGAGCGGCTTCGAGATCGCCGGGTTCGTGCTGCTGTGGACCATGTGCCTGCACGTCGACCACGAGCGCGCCCCGACCGCGTTCGGCGGCGCGCTGGTGGGCGGGGTGGTGGCGATGCTGTTGATGTCGCGCTTCGCCAGTGCGATCTGGGTCGCTGCCGGCGCCGCCGTCGTCGTGCTGCTGCTCGGGATCACCGGCCTGAAGCGTTTCCTCAACCGTTCGTTCCTGGTGCCGGCGCTCGGGCTGAGCGGGGCGGCTGTCGTGCTGCTGCTCGCGTGGTCGCGCTACGCCGACGCCCAAGCCGAGGATCCGCGTCTCGCCACCGACGCCCCGCTCGGCGACGTCATCCGCGCGTCGTGGGAGCGCACCCCCGGCTACCTGCGCCAGATGATCGGCATCCTCGGCTGGCTCGACGCACAGCTGCCCGGCTACGTGTACCTGCTGTTCGCGATCTTCACCGCGGTGGCCGTCGTCGGCGTCGTACGGGCCCGCGACGTGAGACTGCTGCTCGCCACCGTCGCGGTGTGCATCGGCGTGATCGTGGTCCCGATCGTCATCAACGTGGTGAGCGCCCACTCGGCCGGCCTCATCTGGCAGGGCCGCTACACGCTGCCCCTGTTCGCGATGCTCGTCCTGCTCGGCATGCTCGGCTGGCAACGATCGGTCGAGCGTCGCCAGGGTGACGAGGGTGACGAGGGTGACGAGGGTGACCGGAGTGGCGACGAGCGCGCCGCGCTGTTCGTCAGCGTGGTGGCCGTCACCTGTTTCGCCGTGGCCGAGGTCGCCGGCTTCTGGCAGATGCTTCGCCGCTTCGCGGTCGGCTCGAACGGCAAGATCTGGCTCGACGACCCGCTCGGGTGGCGTCCGTCGATCGCGCCGATGCCGCTGATCGCCCTCAACGCTGTGCTCGTCGTCGCGCTCAGCGTGGTGGTGGTGCTGGCGTCACGGCGTGGTTCCGAGGACCCATTCCCACCTGCTGCCGCTGCCTCCGAACCGCTGTCTCGGTAGCCTCTCGGCCGTGACGCGCCTCGCCATCATCGGGACCGGGTACGTCGGTCTCACCACCGGAGCCTGCTTCGCCCACCTCGGGCACGACGTGGTGTGCGCCGACATCGACGAACGGAAGGTCGAGCGGCTCAACCGGGGTGAGATCCCGATCGTCGAGCACCGCCTCGACGAGCTGGTCGAGGAAGGCCTGCGCAAGGGCAACCTCCGCTTCGTCCTCGGTGCGGCCGAGGCCGTCAAGGACTGCGAGATCGCGTTCCTGTGCGTGCCCACCCCGCAGGGCGAGGACGGCTCGGCCGACCTCAGCTACGTCGAGACCGCGGCGGCCGAGATCGCCTCCGTGCTCCCCTACGAGGCGATCGTCGTCAACAAGTCGACCGTCCCGGTGGGCAGCACCAAGGTCGTCGAGCGCGTGCTGCGCCGCGCCGACGTGCGCGTGGTGAGCAACCCCGAGTTCCTCCGCGAGGGCTCGGCCGTCGACGACTTCCTGCGACCCGACCGCGTGGTCGTCGGCTGCGACGACCGCTCGGCGGCGATCAAGGTGGGCAACCTGTACGACAAGGTGCGCGCTCAGGTGATCGTCACCGACCCCGCCTCGGCCGAGACCATCAAATACGCGGCCAACGCGTTCCTCGCCACCAAGCTCAGCTTCATCAACGCGATCGCCGCCGTGTGCGAGGGCGTCGGCGCCGACGTCAACGACGTCGTCGTCGGCATGGGCTACGACAAGCGCATCGGCAGCGAGTTCCTCCGCCCCGGCCCCGGATGGGGCGGGAGTTGCTTCGACGGGTCGGAGACGCTCGTCGTCACCGACCGCAACGGCACCCGCCTGGTCCGGTTCGACGAACTGGCAGGGGGCGATCTCGCATCGCTCGAGGTGCTGGCGTGGCGCGAGGGCCAGGTTCGGCCCGAGTTCCTCCCTGCTCCGGTGATCACAGAGCGCCCCTACGAGGGCGAGATGATCCGCCTCCGCACCAAGATGGGTCGTCGCCTCACGGTGACCGCCGACCATCCGATGGTGGTCCGTGACGGCGATGGTGTCGTCGTGAAGCTCGCCGGCGATCTCACCGAGGACGACTGGCTCCCGGTGTCGCTCGGCCAGCCAGTCGTCGACCCCCCGGTCGAGGGTCGCTCCTCGTTGCTCGATGCAGCCGCTCGTGCGGGTATCACGCCCCAACAGATCATCGTGCGCCTGAGCGACGAGCAAGCGGCCGCGGCCCGCGCGGTCGACCTGGCTCTCCCTGGCCCTCGACGCTGGGATGCCCGGTCGTCCAAGACCCTGCGCGTGCACGAGCTCGATCTTCTCGGCCTGTCGCGCAGCGGGGGCCTCGCCGGCACCACCACCAACGGCACCTACGTCCCGACCGAGCTCGGGCTCACCGACGAGTGCTGGGAGATGATCGGCCTCTACCTCGCCGAGGGCCACATCGCCGCCGACGGTGCACGACGCCGCGTCTCGTGGTCGTTCCATCCCACCGACGAGCAGCGTCTGGTCGATCAGGTCGCGTCGTTCTGGCGCGGGCTCGGCGTGAAGGTCGACGTCCGGCGCGTGAGCACCGCCATGCAGGTGTCGATCTCGTCCCGCATCCTGGCGGCGTGGATCGAACACGAGCTGCGCGCCGGTCGCGACTGCTACTCACACCGGATCCCGGATCAGATCTGGACCGCGTCCGAGTCCGCCAAGCAAGCACTGCTCCGCGGCTTGTGGGCCGGCGACGGATCGTGGTCGCTGCTCAACGGCGGGCCGTCCGTGGCGCTCGAGTACGGCACGGTCTCGCCCGAACTCGCCGACGGGATGCTCCGTCTGCTCGGCGAGATGGGGATCGTGGCTCGCCAGAAGGTGGCTCGCACGTCGAAGAGCACCGTCGACACGCACTGGCTCGTGATCTCCGGTGCCGATCAGATCGAAGACTGTCTGTGGCTCCTCGAACCACACGAACGCGACGTCGTGGCCGCGTACCTCGCTCGTCAGACGAAGCGCATCCTGCCAACTGGCTACCGCCGCGACCGCAAGGGCACCGCATGGGTCCGGATCGTCGACATCGAGCGCCGGACGGTCGACCAGACGGTGTACTCGGTCGAGGTGCCCGGGGCCCATACGGTGGTCACGACCGGCGGGCTCGTGGCGCACAACTGTTTTCCGAAGGATTCGAGAGCACTGCTCAAGATCGCGAACGAGGCGGGGTACCGGTTCGATCTGTTGGCCGGCGTGATCGCCGTGAACGACGAGCAGTTCGACCGCGTGGCCGGCAAGATCCGCGAGGCCGCGGGTGGCTCGCTCGACGGTCGCACCGTGGCCGTGTGGGGCCTCACGTTCAAGGCCCGCACCGACGACCTGCGCGACTCGCCGTCGATCTCGATCATCCGCCGGCTCCTCGCCGAGGGCGCTCGCGTGCAGGCCTTCGACCCCACCGTCGAGGGTCCCAAGCCGGGCGTGCCCGAGCAGGTGCAGGTGTGCACCGACGCCTACGCAGCCGTCGCCGGTGCCGACGCGCTCGCCGTCCTCACCGAGTGGGACGACTTCCGCTGGATCGACCCCAAGCTCGTCGCCGCGGCGATGCCCGGCCGCACGGTGATCGACGGCCGCAACCTGCTCGAGCGTGCGGCCTGGACCCACGCCGGCTTCACCCACCTCGGCATCGGTCGCTGACATGGCGCACCACCTGCTCGCGGGCGGCGGCGGGTTCATCGGCTCGCACATGGCCGACGTGTTCGTCGCACGCGGCGACCGCGTCACGGTGGTCGACAACTTCGCGACCGGTCGACGCGTCAACGTCGCCCACCTGCTCGACCACCCGTCGTTCACGCTGATCGAGCACGACGTCACCACCCCGCTGCCGCACTCGGTCACCTCGGGCGACTACGACACCGTGCTCGACCTCGCCAGCCCTGCCTCGCCCGTCGACTTCGCGACGATGCCGCTCGAGATCCTCGCCGTCGGCTCGACCGGTACCCGCAACCTGCTCGACCTCGCGGTCGCCCAGCAGGCTCGCTTCTTCCTCGCCAGCACCAGCGAGGTGTACGGCGACCCGCTCGTGCACCCGCAGCCCGAGAGCTACCTCGGCAACGTCAGCTGCATCGGCCCGCGCAGCTGCTACGACGAGGCCAAGCGGTTCAGCGAGGCGATCACGATGGCGTACCACCGCTGGCACGGCCTCGACGTGCGCATCGTGCGCATCTTCAACACCTACGGCGAGCGCATGCGGCCCGACGACGGCCGCGTCGTCAACACCTTCGTGCTGCAGGCGTTGCGGGGCGAGCCGATCACCCTGCACGGCGACGGCGCGCAGACACGCAGCTTCTGCCACGTGAGCGACGAGGTACGCGGCCTGATCGCCGTGCTCGACGGTCCGATCACCGGCCCGGTGAACGTCGGCAACCCGGGCGAGTTCTCGATGCGCGAGCTCGCCGAGGTGGTGATCGAGCTCACCGGCTCGACCAGCCAGATCGTCACCGTGCCGCTGCCGGCCGAGCGCGAGGGCGACCCGTTGCAGCGCCAGCCCGACATCACCCTGATCTCGACCACCCACGGCTGGCAGCCGTCGGTCGACCTGCGCGACGGGCTCGCACGCATGATCGAGCACTTCCGCCTCCACGAGCAGATCTGAGGAGCACCATGACCGTCCTCGTCACCGGCGGTGCCGGCTACATCGGTTCGCACACCGTCCGCATGCTGCGCGAGCGCGGCCGCGACGTGGTGGTGCTCGACACGCTCGAGCTCGGCCACCGCGCCGCACTGCTCGGCGCCGAGCTGGTCGAGGGTGACATCCGCGACCGCGACCTCGTGATCGACCTGTGCCGCTCGCGCGGTGTCACCTCGGTGGTGCACTTCGCCGCCTACAAGAACGTCGGCGAGTCGATGATCGAGCCGGCCAAGTACTGGCGCAACAACGTGGCCGGCACGGTCGAGCTCGTCGAGGCGATGCTCGCCGCCGACGTGCACCAGATCGTGTTCTCGTCGAGCTGCTCGGTCAACGGCACCCCCGCCGTGGTGCCGGTCACCGAGGACGCCGCCATCGCACCCGAGAGCGTGTACGCCGAGACCAAGGCGATGGTCGAGAAGATCCTCGGCTGGTACGGCGTCACCCGCGACCTGCGCGCCGTCAACCTGCGGTACTTCAACGCCGCCGGCGCGAGCGAGGACTCGGCGATCGGCGAGGACTGGCGGTACTCGCTCAACCTGATCCCGATCGTGATGAAGGCCGTGCTCGGCAAGCGCCCGCCGGTGCAGGTGTTCGGCGACGACTACCCCACGCCCGACGGCACGTGCATCCGCGACTACATCCACGTCGACGACCTCGCCGACGCGCACATCCGGGCGCTCGACCACCTGGCCGGCGGCGGCGCGACCGTGTCGCTCAACGTCGGCACGGGCATCGGCAGCAGCGTGCTCGACGTGATCCACGCCACCGAGCGGGTCAGCGGCCGCAGCGTGCCCTACGAGATCGTCGACCGCCGCGCCGGCGACCCGGTCAGCACGTACGCCGACCCGACCCGGATCGCGGCCGTGCTGGGCTGGCAGGCCACCAAGAGCCTCGACGAGATCGTCGCGAGCGCCTGGCGCTGGCACAGCACCCACCTCGACGGCTACACGAGCTGACGGGCCCGACCGCTCGACACGCGGGCCGGACGCCCGCGCGCCTCAGGTGGCGAGCGACTTCTGGCGGTCGAGCCAGCCGAGCAGCACCGCGACCGCGCGCGGGTCGTGGCGCAGCCGGTGCCCGGCACCGTTGATGACGCGCAGCTCGGCGTTGCCGTGCGCGTCGGCCAGTCGACGCGCGTCGCTGACCGGCACGCTCTCGTCGTCCTCGCCGTGCATCACGAGCATGGGGCGCGGCGCGAACCGGCGGGCCGCGTCGACCGGACGGAACCGGCGCAGCTCGCGCGCCCACTCGTCGAACGCGCGCGGGTAGCCGGCGGTGCGCACCGCGCCGATCTCGCGGGCGTGCTCGAGGAACCGCCGCGGTTGCGCGGCCCAGTCGTCGAAGTCGGCCCGCGGGCTGAGCAGTGCCGCACCGCGGATGCGCGGATCGTCGGCGGCGACGCACGTCGCGATCGAGCCACCCGTGTTGGTGCCCACCAGCCAGATGCCGGTCGGGTTGGCCTCGGCGATCAGGTGGTCGATCGCGTTGCGCAGGTCGTCGACCCAGCCCTGCAGCGAGAAGTCACCCTCGCTCGTGCCGCACCCGCGGAACGTGAAGGTCATCGCGACCCACCGCTGCTCGTTGGCGATGCGGTCGATCAGCTCGGGAAAGGTGAGCGCGCTCTGGCGAGCGTCGAGCGGGCCGACGGGGAAGCCGTGGCACAGGATGATGCCCGGCAGCGCGTCGGCGCGACCGGCCGGGCGCGCGAGGTAGCGGGCGAGCTGGAGACCGTTGGAGGTGAAGCTGCCGTTCACGCGTGACGGCGCCGCAAATCAGGCACGGGGCTTGCGGCGACGACGGGTGGCGCCCGGCGTGGCCAGCGTGTAGCCGCGATTGCGGGCCTCGACCAGGGTGTCGGGGCCGAAGCACAACCCGACCTCGCTCGCGACGATCTCGTCGATCACGGCCTCGTCGTCCCAGGTGTCGAGGTCGTACACGAGCTGCGTGCGCTTGTCGCCGAGGAACCGGGTGTGTTCGAAGCGGGTGGGCCGTTCCATGCGCCCGAAACTAGCGGTCACCGGGGCCCGGACGCGAACAGAGCAGGAGCCCGGAGGCTCCTGCCCTGTCACGACTGGTACGAGACCGAACACCCGTGTGTGTTGCCGACGGGACCAGCTTCGGCGGGGTGTTCAGCGGAGATCGGCGTGGATTCGCCAGGCGGTCCAGCCTGCCGGCCTAGCGACCGACCACCTCCAGGGTCCCAAGACGTTCACTGTTCAGCTGGACCACCTCCTTTCTCTGGTGAGCGCATCTCACCACACGAGGCCGGACGGCTCAACCCGTTTTTCGGGTGGATCGCGGGCGGGCTGCGACGGCCCAGCTCAGAGGTCGATGGCCTTGGGGCCGACGGCGCCGATGGCCTCGAAGTAGGCCAGATGGGCGTCGACCACGTGCACCACGTCGACGTCGTCGAGGATCTCGATGCCCGCCTGGTCGGCCTGCGACAACAGGTACGCGGTGAGGTCGTCCTCCCCGACGATCACCAGGTCGGTGATGTCCTGGCGGCGATCGATCACGTTCGCCGGCTGCAGGCCCTTGGCGTGCAGCCAGCGCATGTGGAACGTGAGCAGCTGCTCGAGCTCGGCCGGGGTGAGGCGGGCCTGGGTCTCGGGCGGCAGGTACTCGGCGACGAACTCGACCACCTCGTCGATCAGGTACACCGACCGGGGGGCCACGGCGTCGAGCCGGTGCGCCTCGCGACCGATCACCACCGCGGCGATCACGAACGTGCACACGACCGAAGCGGCGAAGAACACCCAGGTGATCGGCTCCACGGGGGCACGTTACCGGCACGGTTTCCGGCACCCCCGCGACGAGGTGTGAGAATCCCGGTCCATGGCGAGCGGGCCCGTGGTCGAACCGTCCGGCCCACGCGTGCGGATCGAGCTCTGCGGCGGCCTCCGCATCCTCCGCGACGGGGTACCCGTCGACACCGAGCTCTTCGGTGGCCGGCGGGCCCGCTGGGCCTTCGCCTACCTGGTCCTCGAGCGGCACCGGTCGATCACCCGTGACGAGTTGGCCGAGGCGATCTGGCCCGGTGAGGTGCCGCCCACGTGGCCGTCGGCCGTGCGCTCGGCCCTCAGCCGCATCCGCGACGTCGGCCGAGCCGCCGGCCTCGGTGACGACGTCGTGCGCGTGTCGCACGGCCTGCTGCAGCTCGACGTCACCGCGGCGACGATCGACCTCGTCGAGGCGGAGGCTGCGCTGCGCGAGGTCGAGGCGGCGCTGGCCGACGCCGCCACCGCGATCGGCCCCGATCTGGTGCCGGTCGCCCGCCACGCGACCACCGTGCTCGCAGCCCCCGTGCTCGCCGACGTCGAGACCGACTGGGCCGACGCGCTGCGCCGCCAGGCACGGACGTTGCGGCTGCGCGCGCTCGACGCCTGGTCGCACGCGAGCGCTCGGACGGGCGACCTCGCGACCGCGGTCGAGGTGGCCGAGCAGGCCTTCGGGCTCGACCCGTTGCGCGAGACGGTGACCCGCTCGCTGATGGCCTGGCACGCCGACGCGGGAAGGCGTGGCGAGGCGCTGCGCGCGTATCAGCGGTTGCGCACCGTCCTGGTCGACGAGCTGGGTGTCGACCCGTCACCCGAGACCGAGCAGGCGTACCTGCAGGTGCTCGGACACCGCGCCACCGATCCCGTGGTCACCACGGGTCGGCGACTGCCGCCTGCGCTGCAGCCACGTGACGACGTCCCCTTCGTCGGCCGCGACGCCGAACTGCGAGCGCTGCTCGACTGGTCGTCGACCGGCGGCGGCGCCCGGGTGCTGGTGGTGGAGGGCGAGCCGGGCATCGGCAAGTCGCGGCTCGTGCGTGAGGCCGCCCACCGGTGGCACGCGGAGGGCGCCGACGTCGCGCACGCGCAATTCGAGCAGCACCGGCCCGGCTCGCTCGCGCCGCTCGCCGAGCTGCTCGGCGACGCGCCTGCGGCTGCGGTGTTGCTCGAACGGCTGCGGCCCGCCGGGCGCTCCGAGCCGGGGACCGGCGCCGCCACGACCGCGACCCTCGACGACGGCGAGCGCGAGGCCGTGCTCGACGAGGTCGCCGTCGTCCTGGCCGACCGCAGCCGCGACGGTCGACTGGTGGTGGTGCTCGACGACGCCCAGTGGGCCGGCGCCGCCGCCATGTCGGTGATCACGCGGCTGGTGCGCCGGCCGCAGGCCGACGTGCACGTGGTCGCGATCACCCGACCCGCCGCCGACACCGCCGCGCTCGCGACCCTCGTCGAAGCAGCCGTTCGCGAGGCCGCGCTCACCCGGCTCGCGCTGTCGGGTCTCGACGCCGAGGCCACGGCGGCGCTGGCCGAGGCCGCCGCAGAGCACCCCCTCGACGACGAGGCCCGCCGCCTCGTCGAGCAGCTCCGCCACGACACGGCCGGCAACCCGTTGTTCCTCGGCGAGGCGCTGCGCCACCTGCTCGCCACCGGCGACCTCGCGATCGACGACCAGGGTCGGTGGTCGGGCGACCTGCGCCGTGCGGCCGCCGCCCCCGGCGTGCAGGGCCTCGTCGCGGCGCGCATCGCCGGCCTCTCGCCCGACGCGTCGGAGGTGCTCGCCACCGCAGCGGTGATCGGCACCTCGTTCGATCTCGCGCTGTTGGGCGATGCGCTCGACGACGGCCCGGCCGTCGGTTCCGGCGGCGGGCTCGGGCGAGCGGTCGACGTGATCGATGCCGCGATACGAGCCCACCTGGTCAGGCCGCTCCCCGACCGGCCCGGCACCTGCCGGTTCGCACACGGGTTGGTCCGCGACGCGATCCTCGACGCGACCACCGCACCGCGGCGCATGGCGCTGCACCGCCGCGTCGGTCTGGCACTCGAGTCGGGTGCGGCCGGCGCGTCGGCCGACCGCGTCGACGAGCTCGCCGATCACTTCGTCGCCGCGGCGGCGCTCGGCGAGCGCGATCGGGCAGTGCAGTACTCGCTCGACGCGGCCGACCTGGCCGTGCGCTCCCTCGAGTACGAGGCGGCCGCGAGCCGCGCGACCCGTGCACTCGAGCTCGCCGCCATCCCGGCCGAACGAGCCGCGCTGCTGCTGGTGATCGGCCGCGCCGGCATCGACGACGGCGACAGCCACGAGGCCCACCAGGCGTTCCTCGACGCCGCGGATGCAGCGCGCGACGCAGGTGATCCGGTGTTGTTCGCCGAGGCCGCGCTCGGCGCCACCCGCGGGTTCCGCGGGGGTTCGGAGTGGTTGCCCGAGGCCTCCGGCCGAGCACTGCTCACCGAGGCGCTGCGGGGCCTCGACACCGCTCCTGCTCTCGCGTCCGTGGCGGCGCCGCCCGACGCCGACGTGCTGCGACGTGTGGAGGTGCTCGGCCGCCTGGCGCTGTGGACGACCGGCCCCGACGAGCGTCAGGCGTCCGCCCGACGCGCGATGGACGAGGCCGAACGCATCGGCTCGGACACCGCGCTGATCGCCGCGTACGGTGCGAGCCGCATCGTGCACTGGCGCCCCGAGCACACCGACGCGCGCATCGCCTTCGCCGACCGTGTGATCCGCGCCGCCCGGCACGACCCCAGGTTCGCCGCGCAGGTGCGCTTCGGCCGCATGGGCGACCTGTTGCAGCGCGGCGACCGCGCCGAGGTCGACGCCGAGCTCGACGCCCTGTCGGCCGATCCGGTCGTGCTGCGCTCGCAGCGGCTGCGGTGGTCGACCGCTGTGTGGCGGGCGGTGATGGCCGTCGTCGACGGCCGCCTCGACGACGTCGAGCCGCTGACCCGCGGAGCCTTCACGGTGTGGGGCGACGAAGCACACGTCGATGCGATGCAGGCCTTCGCCAACCAGCTCGCCGCGCTGCGCGTGATGCAGGGACGCGCGGCCGAGGCCGTCGCGGCGGTGAGCGCCTGGCGGGCGGCGCGTCCCGACATCGCAGGCATCGGCGGCGCGCTCGCCTGGGTGCAGGCGTCGGCCGGCCTGCTCGACGAGGCGGCGGCCGAACTGGTCGAGTTGCGACGAGCGGGCCTGCCCGAGAACAACACCTTCCCCGCCACGTTCACCACGGCGGGCGCCGCGGTCCATGCCGTCGGCGACGTCGACTACGCCCGAGTGCTGCTCGCGCAAGGCACCTCGCTGGTCGGCCAGCTCGCATACCAGCCCGGACCGGGCGTTTTCCTGGGCCCGGTCGACCACACGCTCGGTCTGCTCGCGATCACCGTCGGCGACCACGATGCGGCGCGCGCCCACCTGCACCGCTCGGTCGAGCTCGCGGGTCGCTGCGGACCGTGGTGGGTGCGCCGCTCACAGGCGGTGCTCGACGCGCTCTGAGCGCCCGGCCGTCGCCGGCGTTGCGCTCGCGTTGCGCACCCGTCGTACAACGCGGCCATGCGCGCCGACCCCACCCCTCGCCTCCGCCACCTCGTGGCCGTCGCCCTGCTGGTCGTCACCAGCGTGCTCGTCGGCCACGCCCCGATTCCCGGCTCGTCCACCCCCTCGGCCGCGGCGATCGACCCGTGCCTGACCATCGGCACGTTCTGCCTCGGTGGCGGATCGAGCAGCGATCCCCTCGACGACGTGGTCCTCGAGCTCGTCTCGCTCGGCGCTCCGGTCGAACGCTCGAACATCCCGCCGTCGCTGCCGATCAACACCACGGTGCACCTGTACATCGCCGGCGACGTCCCGGGAGCAGGAGTGCGCATCAACGGCGGACCGGGCTGCACCTTCGGCAACACGTTCACGCCGTACGTGTGGGGGTACCTCATCGACCTCTCCGTGGGTTCGTTCGGGTGCACGATCACCGGCGAGGCCAACAAGGACGGGATCACCAAGACGCGCAGCGTGTTCATCGGTGGATACACCATCCCCCAGGTGATCTCGTGGGTCGACGACTGGCGGGCACAGATCACCGCCGATCAGAAGCCGGTCGTCGAGATCCAGAGCAACACGGCGTCGATCTACGACTTCTCCACGATCGGGTCGTGCACGGCCGAGCTGCTCGGTCGCGACTCGTCGAACGTGACCAGCTACCGCATCACGCCGACGGGCACCGGGCAGTGCCGGCTCGACACCCGCGCCCGGCCGACGGGGCCGTTCGAGTTCTCGAACGTGCTCACGCGGTACTTCCAGATCAGTGCCACGCCGGTGTACCTGTTCTGGACGCCGGGGTACGTGCCGCCGGCGTCGGTGCGGCACCCCACCACATTCACCATCGGCGCGACCAACGCCCTGGGCAGCACGTACCTGTACAGCGTGTCGGGGCCGTGCAGGCTGGCCTCCGATCCCGCCGACGCCAGCCGTCGAATCGTCACGACCACGGGACCGGGCGCCTGCAGCTTCGGTGTCGACTCGGGTGTGCTCGTCACCGACGACCAGGGCGTGTTCGTCGCCATCACCATCTCGGGCTCCACCGAGGTCGGTGAACCGGTCGACGCGACCGGGCCCGTGATCACGCCGAACGTGACGGGCACCCTCGGCGGCGACGGGTGGTACACGAGCGACGTCGGCGTGAGCTGGACGGTGACCGACGCCGAGAGCGACATCACGTCGAGCACCGGCTGTGACGCGACCTCGGTCACGGCCGACACGAGCGGCGTCACCTTCACGTGCTCGGCCAGCAGCCTCGGCGGCAGCAGCACCCGCTCGGTCACGATCACCCGTGACGCCACGCCGCCGACGCTGGCACCGACGGCGTCGCCGTCGAGCGTGGTGGCCGGTGGGGTGATCACCGCGACCGCGAATGCGACCGACGCGCTGTCGGGGGTCGCGTCGTCGAGCTGCGACACGCCCGACACTTCCACCGCCGGCACGCGCACGGTGACCTGCACCGCCACCGACCGCGCCGGCAACACCGCCACTGCGACCGCCGGCTACTCGGTCACCGATGCGACCGGCCCCGAGATCACCCCGGTCGTCACCGGCAACCTCGGCACCGGGGGCTGGTACACGAGCGACGTCACCGTCGGCTGGGACGTGGTCGACCCGCAGAGCGCGATCACGTCGAGCACCGGCTGCGACACCACCAAGGTCACCGCCGACACCGCAAGCGTCACCTTCACGTGCACCGCGGCGAGCGCTGGAGGGTCGAGCTCGCGCTCGGTCGTCATCGCTCGCGACGCCACGGCGCCCACGCTCGCACCCACCGCCGCGCCGTCGACGTTGTTCGCCGGTCGCACCGTCACGGTCGCGGCCAACGCCGCTGATGCGCTGTCGGGCCTCGCGTCGTCGGGCTGCGACACGCCGCTCACCACCACCGCGGGCACGCAGTCGGTGACGTGCACCGCCACCGACCGGGCGGGCAACACCGCGACGGCGCCCGCCCGCTACACGGTGATCGACCGCAGTCGCCCGACCGTCACGCCGATGGTCACCGGGCCGCTCGGTGCCAACGGCTGGTACACCGGCGACGTCACCGTCGCGTGGACCGTCACCGACCCCGAGAGCGGCATCACGTCGAGCACCGGTTGCGACACCACCGTCGTCTCCACCGACAGCCGCGACTGGCGGGGCACCACCTTCACGTGCACCGCCGTGAGCGGCGGCGGGCGGGCCTCGGCACAGGTGACCATCCGTCGCGACGCGACCGCACCGACGCTGTCACCCCGCATCGTGCCCGCCCAGCCGGTCGTCGGCCGTCGCAGCGCCCTGTTCGCCAACGCGTCCGACGCGCTGTCGGGCCTCGACACCTCGGGGTGCACCGGCTTCAGCACCGCGACCCTCGGCGCCCGCAACGCCACCTGTACGGCCACCGACCGGGCGGGCAACACCGCGGCCGTCACCGTGCCCTACACGGTGGTGTTCGACTGGGGCGGCTTCCGCGGCGTGGCCGACGCCCCCACCGTCAACCGGGTGCGAGCAGGTGCCGGCGTGCCGATCGGCTTCTCGCTCGGCGGCGACCAGGGCCTCGGCGTGATCACGTCGGTCGGCTCGGCGCCCGCCACCTGCCCGGCGCCATCGCGGCGCGACGCGTCGCCCGATACCACCCGCGCCACCACCTCGGCGCTCACCTACCAGCGCTGGGGCGGCCTGTACACCTACACCTGGGCGACCGACCGGGCGTGGGCGGGCACGTGCCGGCAGCTGACGTTCGTCTTCGCCGACGGCTCGAACCGGTCGCTGCTGTTCCGCTTCACCTGACGCACCGGCACCACCGGTCGCACTCCGGACCAGGAACCCCGACAACGACGAACGGCCCGGGCGTGATGCCCGGGCCGTTCGGTTGCAACGGTGCAGCTCGCGCTCGCGTGGAGCGCAGCGGCGTCAGATGCCGATGCGCTGCGCGAGCAGCTCGCGGTGGTAGGTCGGGTCGCCGAACAGCAGCTCCGACGACTTCGCACGCTTGAAGTACAGGTGCGCCGGGTGCTCCCAGGTGAAGCCGATGCCACCGTGGATCTGGATGTTCTCGGCGGTGGCGTGGAAGTACGCCTCCGAGCAGTAGGCCTTCGCCAGCGACGCCACCGAGGGCAGCTCGTCGTTCAGCTCGGCCGCGCACCACAGGCCGTAGTAGGCCGCGCTCTTGGCCGACTCGACCTCGAGCAGCATGTCGGCGCACTTGTGCTTGATGGCCTGGAACGAACCGATCGGGCGGCCGAACTGCACGCGCACCTTGGCGTAGTCGACGGCCATCTCGAGCACCTTCTGGGCGCCACCGACCTGCTCGGCGGCGAGGCCGACGGCAGCGAGGTCGAGCACGCGGCCGAGGATGCTCCAGCCCTCGCCCTCGGCGCCGATCAGCGTGGCCGGGGTGTTCGAGAACTCGAGCTTGGCCTGCTTGCGGGTCTGGTCCATCGTGCTGAGCGCCGTGCGGGTGAGGCCGGCCGCGCCGCCGTCGACGGCGAACAGGCTGACGCCCTTGTCGGTGCGGGCCGCGACGATGATCAGGTTGGCCGTGTGACCGTCGAGCACGAACATCTTGGTGCCGCTGAGGCTCCAGCCGTCGCCCGAGGCGGTGGCCTGCATCGTGATGCCGCTCTCGTCCCACTTGCCCGAGGGCTCGGTGTAGGCGAGGGTCGCGATCGTCTCGCCGCTGGCGATGCCCGGCAGGTGGGCGGCCTTGGCCGCATCGTCACCGCTGTGGATCAGCGTCTGCGCGGCCAGCACGACCGTCGAGAAGAACGGGGCGCACAGCAGGGCACGGCCCATCTCCTCGAGCACGATGCCGAGCTCGACGAAGCTGTAGCCCGAACCGCCGAACTCCTCCGGGACGACGAGGCCCTGCAGGCCCATCTGCTCGCCCATCTGCGACCACACGGCGGCGTCGTAGCCGGCCTCGGTCTCCATCTGCTCGCGGACGGCGGTCTCGGGGCTCTTGGCCTCGAGGAACTGGCGCACGGTCTTGCGCAGCTCTTCTTGTTCTTCGGTGAAGGCAAAGTTCATGGCGGCAGTCTGGCCACGTCCACCGCGGCCTCCGAAATCGAGAGGTGTACACTGGTGTACACCTATGGCGATCGGCATCCGCGACCTCCGCGCCGACCTGGCGGCCCACGTGAAACGGGCGGCCGGTGGCGAACCCACCGTCGTGTCGATCGGTGGCCGTCCCGCCGCCGCACTCGTCCCCCTGTCCGCCGTCACCGACGCGATGAGCGATGAGGGGCCGTGGCGACCGCATCTCTCATCGCTGATCGCTGCCGGGGCCCTCGTGCCGCCGCGCCGCGCCGACGGGCGGGTGCCCGACCGCCACGTCACCGTGTGGGGCAACGTCCGGCTCGACCGCCTGCTGCGCGAGATCCGCGGCTGACCCGTGACCGTCTACCTCGACGCCAGCGCGCTCGTCGCCGCGCACCTCGACCAGCCGATCCGCGCCGTCGTGCTCGACGCGATGCGGGCCGATCCCGAGTGGTGCTCGAGCGGGCTGACGCTGATGGAGTCGCTCGCGCTGATCGACCGCGTCGTCGACGAACCGGTGCTGCGCGGCGACCTCGAGGACCTCGTCCGGCTCACGTGGGACCGGGTGGCCGTGGTGCCCGTCGACCAGCGCTGCCTCGACCGCGCCGCGGCACTGATGCGCGAGCAGCCGTTACGCCTGTCCGACGCGCTGCACCTCGCCGCCGCCGACCGACTGCCCCGCCCGCTTCGTTTCGTCACGTTCGACCCGGGGCAGATCCCGGTCGCGCTGAGCCTCGGCTACGACGTCGTCTCCAGCTGATCCGTCGGCGCGATGAGAGATGAGTGCGGTCGCCACCGCACTCATCTCTCATCGCGATGGTTGGTGACAGACTGGCGGCATGACGACGCTGCACTGGGCCGACGGACGCATCGAGATCCACCGGGTGGTCGTGGGACCGTACGAGAACAACGTGTTCGTCCTGCGCTGCCGTCACACCGGCGAGTCGATCCTGATCGACGCGGCCAACGAGCACGAGCGACTGCTCGAGCTGTGCCAGCGACTCGACGTGAGGCGTGTGCTCGAGACCCACGGCCACTTCGACCACATCGGTGCGGTACCGCAGATGCGCGAGGCCGGCTACGAGGTCGCGGTCACCAGCCAGGACGCACCGATGCTCAAGGACGTCGGCTACGACGTGTTCCTCGACGACGCCGAGGTGATCGAGGTCGGCAAGGTGCGGCTGCACGCGATCCACAACCCCGGCCACACGCCCGGTTCGATCTCGTTCCTCGTCGAGGGCTCGCCCGTGCTGTTCTCCGGCGACACCCTGTTCCCCGGTGGCCCGGGCAACACGAAGTTCCCCGGCGGCGACTTCGCGACGATCATCGACTCGATCGACAACAAGCTCTTCACCCTGCCGGCGAACACCGTGGTGATGCCCGGCCACGGTGTCGACACCACCATCGCCAACGAACGCCCGCACCTCGGCGAGTGGGTCGCGCGCGGCTGGTGAGCCGTCCGTGACGGCGGTCGCCGAACCCGCCTCGCCGGCCCGCCCGCCGGCGACCCCGCGACCGGCCACGGTCGCCGACCTGATCGATGCCCGCTCCCCCGGCTTCGACGCCCTGCGGCTCGTCCTCGCGTTCTTGGTGCTCGTCAGCCACACCTGGCCACTCGGCGGTTTCGGGGCCGAGCCAGGTTCGCCGATCGCGCCCGACCGACTCACGCTCGGCGGGTTCGCCGTCGCCGGGTTCTTCGCGATGAGTGGTCTGCTCGTCGGCCGCTCGGCCACCCGTCGACCCCTCGGCGCGTTCACCCGCGCTCGCGCGCTGCGCATCCTGCCGGGGTACCTGGTGGCCGTGCTCGTGAGCGCGATCCCGGTGGCGGCGCTGGCGTGGGTGCACGAGCACGGGAGCCTGGGCGGGTTCGTCTCGACCTCACCCAACGGCTCGCTCGGGTACGTGGGCCGCGCCCTGCTGTTCCCGGTCGAGATGTCGCACGGCGTGCGCGAGGTGTTCGTCACCAGCACCCCGTACGGCCGTCTCACCGGCCAGAGCTTCGTCAACGGATCGTTGTGGACCCTGCCCTACGAGGTGCGCTGCTACCTCGTGATCGGGCTCGTCGGGTTGGCCGTGCACCGATGGGGCGAGCGGCGCAGCATCGGCCTCGCCTGGGCACTCACCGGCGCGGCCGCCGTGGCCTACCACCAGGCGGCCGACCTGACCGGCTTCGTGGTCGGGGCTGTCGCCGACCGGACGCTCGTGATGCTGCTGTTCGTGTTCCTGACCGGCTCGCTGGTCGGTACGTTCGCCGACCGGGTGCGCCTGGTCGGCTGGATGCCGCTGGCCGCGCTCGCGGTCGCACTCGTCGCCGGCCACACGTCGTTGTTCCTGAGCGAACACGTGGGCAGTGCGTCCCTCGCACTGGTGTTGCCGACCGTGGCGATGGCGATCGCACCGCTCGGAGCACGCCTGCGCGGCGTCGACCTGTCGTACGGCATGTACCTCTACGCCTGGCCGGTCCAGATGCTGCTCGCCATGTACGGGCTCGACTCGGGTCCGTGGGCGTTCATCGTGGTCGCCACGCTCGTCACGACCGTGCTCGCCGCCGGCAGCTGGTTCGGCGTCGAACGACCTGCCGTGCGCCACTGGTCGAGAGGACGACGATGAACGACGCGCTGCGCTACGACGAACGCCCGGACGACACCACACCGGTGCACACCGACGCCCTGCCCGACACGCCCACCCGCGACCGCAACATCGTCGCCAGGGCATGGATCGAGGCGCCGCCCGAACTCCTCGCGCTCGGCGACGACCTGCCCGGCCGGCCGTACGCCACCTACAAGCGCCGCATCGGCGACTGGCTGCTGTGGCGTGCCGGACCGGCGAGTGGCGGCGACGCGCGCTATTGGGCGTGCCGGAGCGACGACCTGTCGACCCAGACGACGTTCCGTCTGTTCCCCGACAACTCCGGCGACGGCACCGGCCCGAGCGGAGCGCACCACACGCGGTTCCGCACGTGGAAAGAAGACCTGCTCGGCCGATCGCCCCGCGCGTGAGCGACGATCAGTTGGCGAATGCCCAGGCGACGTTGCGGCCCGACCCGTCGTAGATCTTGGCGTAGGTCTGCGCCGGCAGGCCGTTCGACAACTCCATGTAGAGCGACAGGCTCTGGCCACCGCTGAAGTTGGCGATGTCGTCCGGTGTCGAGAACACGCGGCCGAACGCGATGCTGGCGTCGTGCACCGCGTCGGCCTTGGCGGTGGTGTCGATGTCGGCGACGTTGACGAAGATCATCGTGTTGCCGGTGGTCGACTGGTTGGCGGCGACGAGCGAGTTCCACTCGGCGAGCGCCGTCGCACCGCCGATGACGATGAAGTTCGGGCCCGAGCCGAAGCTCACCGCGGGCACGGTGCCGAACGTGATCGAGGTGCCCGACGCGCCGCCACCGCCACCACCGCCGCCACCACTGGTCGGCACGAGCGTGTAGCTGAGCGAGTCACCGGCGAGGGTGATGTCGTGCAGGCTCGAGGTCGAGCGCAGCAGGCCCTCCGACACGAGCTGCGCCTCGGTGGCGTACACACCGCGCTTGGCCATGTACGACTCCTCGGCGGTGGCGATGATCTGGCGGTCCGAGTCGACGGCGGCCGTCGAGCCCTTGTCGGTGATGCCGCGCACGGCGAACACGGTGATGGTCGCGAGCACGCCGAGAACGACGACGACGATGAGCAGCTCGACGAGGGTGAAGCCCCGGTCGTTCGGACGTGGTTCGCGGTCGTGTCGCTGCATGGCCACTGTCGTCGGCCCCGCCGGCGCCGGCCTGCAGCGACCACGAGCACGACCCCTCGATCAGAGGTGACGCATCGTGGGCCCCTGCGGCCCCGACGCCCGCCGGTTCGTACACTGCTCGCATGACCTACGTCCTGGGTGGCTGGCAGAGCGACTTCTCCGACAACTGGGCCCGGCGCGGCGCCGACATCGCCGACGTCTTCGCCGAGACCGTCAACCAGGGACTCGCGGCGACGAAGCTCGAACCGCGTGACGTCGACTGCGGCCACGTCGGCAACTTCGTCGCCGAGCTGTTCGCCGCGCAGGGCCTGCTCGGCGGCTTCTTCGGCCTCGTGCACCCCGACTTCGACGGGATGCCCACGGCGCGTCACGAGGCGGCGTGCGCCTCGGGCAGCGTCGCGATCCTGGCGGCGTCGGCCGAGATCGAGGCCGGCCGGTACGACCTCGCCTGCGTGGTGGGCATCGAACAGATGCGCAACGTGCCCGGCCAGCGGGCGGCGCAGAACCTGGGCACCGCGGCCTGGACCGGCCACGAGTTCGAGGACGCCGAGTTCCTCTGGCCGCGAGCGTTCAGCGATCTCGCCGACGAGTACGACCGCCGCTTCGGGCTCGAGTACGAACACCTGATGCGCATCGCCGAGATCAACTTCACCAACGCGAAGCGCAACCCCAACAGCCAGACGCGCGCGTGGAAGTTCGACGAGCGCAGCTTCACCGAGGACGACCACGCCAATCCGGTGGTCGAGGGCCGCACACGGAAGATGGACTGCGGTCAGGTCACCGACGGCGCGGCCGTGGTGTTCCTGGCGTCGCCCGAGCGGGCCGCTCGCTACGCCGACGAGCACGGCATGTCGCTCGACGACATCCCGCGCATCGCCGGCTGGGGTCATCGCTCGGCACCGATCTCGTACGAGGCCAAGATCCGGGCGAGCGCCGAGCAGCCGTACGTGTTCCCGCAGGTGCGCCGCGCGATCGTCGACGCCCGCCGCCGCGCCGGCGTCGAGCTCGAGGGCATCGACGTGGTCGAGACCCACGACTGCTTCACCTCGACCGAGTACATGGCGATCGACCACCTCGGTCTCACCGAGCCGGGCGAGTCGTGGAAGGCGATCGAGGACGGCACGATCGAGATGGGCGGCCGCCTGCCGATCAACCCGTCCGGTGGCCTGATCGGCACCGGTCACCCCGTGGGCGCCACGGGTGTGCGGATGGCGCTCGACGCCTACAAGCAGGTGACCGGCACCGCCGGCGACTACCAGGTCGAGGGTGCCCGCACCTGCCAGACGCTCAACATCGGCGGCTCGACCACCACGACCGTCAGCCTGATCGTCACCCGCTGACCGTCACCTGCGCGGGTCGGCGTCGCGCAACAGCTGGTTCACCCGCGCGGCCTGCCGTGTCTGGTGATCGCGCTCGGGGGCGTTCGTCGCCTCGTGTGCGGCACGCGCGTACAGCCGTGCGGCGAGCTCGAGTTCACCACGTCGCTCGTGCAGATGGGCTGCCGTCGCGGTGCGACGTGGGGTCCCCTCGGGCACCTCGTCCAGCGCGGCGAGGCCGGTGTCCGGTCCGTGGGCCTGGCCGACGGCGACCGCTCGGTTGAGCCGGACGATCGGCGTGTCGGTGATCGCCAGCAGCTCGTCGTACCACTCGACGATCTGCACCCAGTCGGTCTCCTCGAAACATGCTGCATCGGCGTGCAGCGCGGCGATCGCCGCCTGCGCCTGGTACTCGCCGAGCCGCTCGTGTGCCAGCGCCGCGTGCAGCACGACCACCCCTTCGGCGATCAGGTCGCGATCCCACAGCGACCGGTCCTGCTCGGCCAGCGGCACGATCGAGCCGTCCGCGCGTGTGCGCGTGGCCCGGCGCGCGTGGTGCAGCAGCTCGAGCGCGAGCAGGCCGTGCACCTCGGGTCGCAGCGGGTCGTCCGCACCGACCGCCTCGGCCAGCCGGCGGGTGAGTCGGATCGCCTCGGCCGCGAGGTCGACGTCGCCGGAGTAGCCCTCGTTGAACACGAGGTACAGCACGCGCATCACCGTGCGCAGGTCGCCCGGACGGTCGAGCCCGACGTCGGCCACGGTGCGCTTCGCGCGGCTGATGCGCTGCGCCATCGTCGCCTCCGGCACCAGGTAGGCCTCGGCGATCTGGCGGGTCGTCAGGCCGCCGACCGCGCGGAGCGTCAGGGCCACGGCCGACGACGGTGTGAGGTCGGGGTGGGCACAGAGGAAGTACAGGCGCAGGCTGTCGTCGTCGTCCGGCACCTCGCCGGCAGACGGCTCGGCGTCGACGCGCTCCTCGCGGGCACGACGAGCGGTGTCCGACCGGACGAGGTCGAGATACGCCCGCCACGCCACCGTGACGAGCCACGCACGCGGCACGGCCGGCGGGTCGGCCGGCCAGACGCGCAGCGCCCGCACCAGCGCCTCCTGCACGGCGTCCTCGGCCGTCGCGAAGTCGGCCCCGCGACGGACGAGGACCCCGAGCACCTGCGGGACGAGCGAGCGGAGCTCGGCGTCGTCGACAGCTCCGAGCGTCACGCCGACCAGTCGAAGTTCGTCGGCGGCGCCTCGAAGAACGGGCGCACCTCGAGCCACTCGTGGATCGCCCGGCCGCCCGCCCCCGGTGCCGACGACAGCTCGCCGGCCAGTTCGACCGCCCGGTCCCACGAGTCGACGTCGATGATCATCCAGCCGGCGATCAGGTCCTTGGTCTCCGCGAAGGGACCGTCGACCACGGGCGGCCTGCCCTCACCGCCGTACTGCACCCAGGCGCCACGAGGCTCGAGCGCCTGTCCGTCGACGAACTCGCCGGTCTGACGGAGCCGATCCGCGAACTCGTGCATGAACGTCATGTGGGCGTCGACCTCGTCGGGCGCCCACTGGTCCATGGGCACGTCGTTCACCGGTGCCGGGGCGCCGCGGTAGTGCTTGAGCAACAGGTACTTGGCCATCGTGGTTCCTCTCGTTCGACGTGACCCCTCGGTCACGCTCACCGAGGAGACGGAGCCGGCGGCGCGTTCTCGACACCGTCGTGACGATCTCGCGCAGATCGCTCGCGACGCGGTCAGATCGCGGGGCGCCCGATCAGCTCGCGCACCTGCTCGCTGAACCCGTCGCCGGCCCGCTGGCGCGCCGCGACCGACAGGTCGACGTAGTCGCGCCAGCCGATCACCAGCCCGTCGCGCAGCTCGAGCACCCCGGCGTAGGGCGTCGCGATCTCGTGACCGTCGGGTGTGCGATAGGCGTCGACGCCCTCGACGAACAGCCGGTCGCCCACCTCGGCCGCGGCGAACACCTGCCAGCGGACGTCGAGCATCTCGCGCTGCAGCGCGACGAGCAGGCGTCGGGCCTGCGCCGTGCCGCGCACCGGCGGCTGGGCGCCCGCGGCGTAGTGCCACACGATGTCCGGGTGCAGGCAGGCGATCACGCCGTCGAGATCGCCCTCGCGCCAGCGCGCCATGATCGTCCGGAGCACCGCCAGGTGCCCGGTGGCCAGGCCGTCGGCCGCGTGCGTGGTGGCGACGTCAGCCACCCGCGAGCGCCTTGGTGAGCGCGGCGACGTGTGCCGAGTCGAGGTACTCGTCGAGCCGGACGATGAGGCCGTCGCGCACCTTCACGATCACGCACGCCGGCAGCTCCCACGTGCCACCGCCCGGCAACGTGGCCCGCAGGACGTGCTGCTGGACGAAGCCGTCGGGCAGCGCGTCGAGCTGGCGGACGTCGTACTGCCGGGTGGGCAGGGTGCGCGCCATCCACACGAGCACGCGCATGTTCTCGTCGACGGTCTGTTCGATGCCGTCGTTGTTGTGCCAGATCCGCGCGTCGGGGTGGTAGCAGGCCTTCACGGCCTCGGTGTCACCTCGTTCGATCGCTCCCACGAACCGCTTCGCCAGATCGAGCATCGCCTCGGCATCGCTCATGTCCATCTCCCCTCTGATCGCCCCGGCACAGCCTGCCCGACGGGTCAGCGCCCTGTCGACACGCGGTCGCGGCCGAGGGCCCGGCGCATCTGCTCCTCGAGGCCCTTGGGGTCGCGTGCCTGGTGGGCGCGCACCTCGACGGCCATCACGTCGGTGTCGATCTCGTCGATCTCCTTGCGGATCGCGCGCAGGCCCACCTTGGCGATGGCGGCCGGGGTCTCCTTCCAGCCCTCGACGTGCGCGGCCATCCGGGTGTCGACCGAGCCCACGACCAGCACCGTCACCCGGGTGCCCTGACCGTGCAGCTCGGCACGGATGTTGGTGCTCATCGCCCGCGCCGCGAACTTCGACGGGCTGTAGCCGCCCATGTCGGGCACGGGCACGATCGCCCCGGCCGACAACACGTTGACGATGGTGCTGCGCGGGTGCCGGCCGAGGATCGGTGCGAACGCCCGGCACATCATCAGCGGACCGAAGTAGTTGGTCTCCATCTCGGTGCGCGCGGCCGTGAGGTCGGGGGCGCCGAGCAGGGTCTGGTTCACGAACGCGCCGGCGTTGTTCACCAGGATCGACACGTCGCCGCACACCTCGGCGGCGGCCGCCACCTGCGCAGGATCGGTCACGTCGAGCTGCACTGCGCTGGCGCGGCCACCCGATTCGTCGACCAGGTGCTGCGCCTGGGCGGGGTCGCGTGCCCCGATGTACACGTGTGCGGCGCCGGCCTGCAGGAAGGCCCGGACGAACGCCTCGCCGATCCCCCGGTTGCCGCCGGTCACCAACGCGACCGCCCCCTCGATCTCCATCGTCGACCCCCTCGTGCGTCCGTGCGACGGTGACCGATCGTAGGCCGGCTCCGTGAGCCAGCGGTCCCCCGGCAGACCCGCTCACGCACGGACACCCGGGTTCGTGAGCCAGAGGTCCCCCGGCAGACCCGTTCACTCACGGACACCCTGATTCGTGAGCCACAGGCCACCGCACCGGTCGGCAGGGGCCCTCATCGCTCATCGCGTGGCTGGGGTACGGTCGCTGCCATGGCCTCGATGCACGATTGGGACGAGTCGACCGACCTGTTCGCCCACTCGGTCATCGGCTACGCGATCGAGCGGCTCCGGCTGCCGAAGGACCCACGCTGGGGCGCCCAGCCGGCCGACGTGCTGCGCGACACCTTCGCCCGCACGATCACCCCGACGGGCCTGGGCGCGCACGAGGCGATGCGGATCACCCGCGAGGTGATGATCCCGTCGTGCCGACCGATGGACGACCCGATGAACCTCGCCTACGTCCCGACCGCGCCCACGGTGGCCGCCACGATGTTCGACCTCGTGGTGAGCGCGTCGTCGATCTTCGGCGGCAACTGGGAGGCGGGGGCCGGCGCGATCGCCGCCGAGAACCAGGTGCTCCAGTGGCTGGCCTCGCTGGCCGGACTGCCGGAGGGGTCGGGCGGCACGTTCGTGTCGGGTGGCTCGGCGGCCAACCTGAGTGCGCTCGTCGCCGCGCGGCAGCGTCACCTGGATCGTCACGGCCGCCGCGGCCGCCTGGCGTTCGCCGCCACCACCGAGGTGCACGCCAGCGTGCGGGCCACGGCGCGCGTGATGGACGTCGAGGTGGTGCCGGTGCGCTGCGACGACCGCGACCGGATGACGGCGGCCGCGCTCGACGAAGCGCTCGACCTCGCGACCGAGGCGCGCCCGGAGCTCGACGTGTTCGCGGTCGCGGCATCGGCCGGCACCACCAACGCCGGGGCGATCGACCAGCTCGACGACGTGGCCGAGGTGTGTGCGCGCCGCGACCTGTGGCTGCACGTCGACGGTGCCTACGGTCTGGCCGCGCTCTGCTCGCCCGAGGGCCGACGGCGGCTGGCGGGCATCGAGCACGTCGACAGCTTCGGCGTCGACCCGCACAAGTGGCTCTTCGCCCCCTACGACTGCGCAGCGCTGGTGTACCGCGACCCGTCGATCGCTGCGCGCACGCACAGCCAACACGGCGACTACCTCGATGCGGTCGACCGTACGGACTGGAACCCGAGCGACTACGCCTATCACCTCTCGCGTCGCGCCCGCGGATTGCCGCTGTGGTTCTCGCTCGCCACGTACGGCACCGACGCGTACGCGGCGGCGATGGACCGCACGCTCGCGACCGCACGGGCGTTCGCCGACGCCGTCGACGCGCACCCGTCGTTCGACCTGCTGCTCGATCCGCAGCTCTCGATCGTGCTGTTCCGCCGCCGCGGCTGGAGCGTCGAGGACCACCACGCGTGGAGCAAGTTGCGCGCCAAGGACGGCACGGCGCTGGTGGTGCCCACCAAGTTCCACGGCGAGACCGTGATGCGGGTGTGCATCGTGCACCCCGACACCGACGTCGCCAGGCTCACCCCGTTGCTCGACGACATGGCGACGTTTTCGGCCTGACCGGGGTTTCCACTATCGCCATAGTGGAAATACACTGGCCGCCGTGACCGACACCGCCGCGACCCCCCTGTTCCGTGTCGAGGATCTGCACGCCCGCCCGACCGAGGTGGTCGAGGGCGCCCCGACCGAGATCCTGAAGGGCCTGTCGCTCACCGTCGGCGCCGGTGAGGTGCACGCGATCATGGGCCCCAACGGCAGCGGCAAGAGCACGCTCGCCAGCGTGCTGCTCGCCTCACCCGAGTACGAGGTCACCTCGGGCAGCATCCACCTGCAGGGCGACGACATCACCGACTGGCCCACCGACGTGCGTGCCAAGGCCGGCATGTTCCTGGCGTTCCAGTATCCGCAGGAGATCGCCGGCGTGTCGGTCATCCAGTTCTTGCGCCAGGCCTTGTCGGCCCGCAAGGGCATCGACCTGTCGGTGCTCGAGCTGCGCCTCGCCACGATGGACTGGATGAAGCGCCTCGGGATGGACAGCTCGTTCGTCGACCGCTACCTCAACGAGGGCTTCAGCGGCGGCGAGAAGAAGCGCAACGAGATCATGCAGATGGCGATCCTCGAGCCCGAGCTCGCGATCCTCGACGAAACCGACTCGGGCCTCGACATCGACGCGTTGCGCATCGTGGCCCGCGGGATTCGCGAAGTCCGCGCGGCACGCCCCAACATGGGCGTCGTGCTGATCACCCACTACCAGCGCCTGCTCGACGAGCTGCAGCCCGACCACGTCCACATCCTCGTCGGCGGCCGGATCGTCGCCAGCGGCGGCATGGAGCTGGCCGAGCAGCTCGAGCGCGAGGGCTACGAGAGCTTCCGGGGCTGACGATGGCGCTCGACGTCGCCACGATCCGCGCCCAGTTCCCGATCCTGTCGCGCCAGATCGACGGTCAACCGCTGGTCTACCTCGACTCGGCCAACACGTCGCAGAAGCCGCGCGCGGTCATCGACGCGATGGTGCGCTGCATGGAGCACACCTACGCGCCCATCAACCGCAGCGCGTATCGGCTCGCGGCCGAGGCCACCGACGCCTACGAGGCCGCCCGCACCGCGGCCAAGCGCTTCGTCAACGCCCCCAGGGCGCACGAGCTGATCTTCACCAAGAACGCCACCGAGGCGCTCAACCTGGTGGCCGCGAGCTGGGGCCGCGCCAACCTGCAGCATGGCGACGTGGTGGTGCTCACGCACATGGAGCACCACGCCAACATCGTGCCGTGGCACATGCTCGCGGCCGAGCGCGGCATCGAGCTGCGCTGGGTGCCGCTCACCCCTGACGGCCAGCTCGACCTCACCGATCTGCCACGCCTGCTCGACGGCGCCAAGGCCTTCAGCTTCACCGCGATGAGCAACGTGCTCGGCACCATCACCCCGGTGCGCGAGCTGTGCCGGGCCGCCCACGACGCGGGCGCGATCGCGATCGTCGACGGCTGCCAGTACGTGCCGCACAACGTCACCGACGTGCAGGCGTGGGACGCCGACTTCCTGGCGTTCAGCAGCCACAAGCTGTGCGGCCCGTCGGGCATCGGCGTGCTGTGGGGCCGCGAGGCGCTGCTCGACGCGATGCCCCCGTTCCTCGGTGGCGGCAACATGATCGCCGACGTCCGCCTCGACGGGTTCACCACCGCCGAACTGCCCGCGAAGTTCGAGGCCGGCACGCCCCCGATCGTCGAGGCGATCGGCTTCGGCGCGGCGATCGAGTTCCTCGAGGGCATCGGCATGACCGAGATCCGCCGGCACGAGATGCAGGTCGCCGAGTACGCGCTGCGCACCCTCACCGAGCGCTTCGGTGACGACATCACGATCCACGGCCCCACCAACGTCGAACAGCGTGGCGCCACGTTCAGCTTCGCCTTCCGCGGGATCCACCCCCACGACCTGAGCCAGGTGCTCGACCAGCGCAACGTGTGCGTGCGCGCCGGCCACCACTGCGCCAAGCCGCTCATGCGGGTGCTCGGCGCCGCCGCCACGGCCCGCGCGAGCTTCTACCTGTACAACGACGAGTCCGAGGTCGACGTGCTGGCCGATGCCCTCGACAGCGCGACCGATATCTTCGGGTTCTGACCCGGCCAGCTGAACGAAAGGGTTCGCCATGCCCGGCCTCGACGACCTCTACCGCGAGATCATCCTCGACCACTACCGCAGCCCCCGCAACCGCGGCGAGCTGCCCCCGCCCGCAGCGCACGCAGTCGGCCACAACCCGCTGTGCGGCGACGAGATCGAGGTGTACCTCGACGTGCAGGACGGTGTCGTCGCCGACATCAAGGTCGGCGGCCAGGGCTGCAGCATCTCGCAGAGCTCGGCGTCGATGATGAGCCAAGCCGTGAAGGGCAAGACCGTCGCCGAGGTGCGCGCGCTGGTGCACAAGTTCAAGTCGATGATGTCGATCGAGGAGCTCGACGAGGCCGACGCCGCTGCCGAGGTGAAGCTCGGCGACCTCGAGGCGCTGCAGGGCGTCGTGAAGTTCCCGGTGCGCATCAAGTGCGCCGTGTTGTCGTGGAACACGTTGACCGAGGCGTTGTCACAGGCCGACGCCTGACAAGATCGGCCGTATGGCATTCGAACCCCGCGCCGAGGTCTTCGACGACATCGCGCCCCACCCCGACGGGATCGACCCGGCCGACCAGCTGATCCACGAGCGTGCGTACGTCGTGCGGGCGTACCGCAAGGACCACCAGACGCTGCTGCTGCGTGGCGCCGTCCGCGACCAGAAGCCGCCGGGGCTGTACGTACCCACCGATCCCGAGCCGCTGACGGTGCACCACATGATCGTCGACATGACGATCGCCGTGCCCTCGCTCGAGATCATCGGCGCCAAGGCCGTGCTCGAGACCCACCCGCACGAGGCCTGCCCGCGCATCGAGGACCACTACGACAACCTGGTCGGGCTGTCGATCGCCCGCGGCTACACCCACAAGGTGCGCGAGCTGTTCGGCGGCCCGCGTGGCTGCACGCACACCACGGCGCTGCTGCAGGCGATGGCGCCGGTGGCGATCCAGTCGATGTGGTCGTTCCGGGTGCGTCAGGCGCGTGAGCAGGGTCAGGACGCGTTCTCCGGCGAGGAGTCGCGCCGGCGTGCGCTGATGATGAACCTCAACACCTGCCACATCTGGGCCGAGGACGGCGAACAGGTGCGCGCGGTGATGAACGACGAACCGATGGAAGTGCCGGTCTGGATCGTCAAGCGGTTCGAGAAGCTCGGCCTCGACCCGTCGACGTGGCGCAACAGCGACTGAGCGCGGGCTGACCGGTTCAGCCCCACACGGCGGTCGACCAGGCCTCGCCGCTCCAGCAGGCGACGTCTCAGGACCGAAGCAGCTGCGGCCGATACATTCGCCGCAGCCATGACGTACTCGGCGGCCGATGTGGTCCGAATCAAGCGCAAGGTGCTCGACGCCTGGGACGTGCTGGTGCTGGAACGCGGGTACGGGGAGGTGAGCGTCGCCGACGTGGCCAAGCGATGCGAGCTCGCTCGCAGCTCGGTGTACCGCTACTTCCCGACCAAGGAGTCGCTGTACCTCGCGAACCTCGAAGAACGAATCGGCCTGCTCGCGACGTCGGTACGCGCCGAGGTGGCCGAGCTGCCGGATGCGCCGGCGCGCCTGCGCCGGTTGATGGTCAGCGGGATGCTCGAGCTGGCCCGCTCACCCAAGCTGGCGCTCAGCGATGTCCCCGAGCAGTTGAGTCGTGACGGTCACCGACGACTGTTCGACTGCTTCGCACCCTTGCGTGACCTGCTACGCGAGATCCTCGAGGAGGGTCGGGACTCGGGCTCGATGAACGCGCTCGACGTCGAGAGCGCAGTTCCGGTGGTGTTCGCCTGCATCGACGTGTTTCGCGAGCACTTGTCGGGGACGCAACTACAGCGCCACCGCATGGCTGACGAGGTTGCCGACTTCGTCCTTCGCGGGCTCGGACAGACCCCTCCGGGCAGCGGCTCCAGTCTCGCCTGAGGCGCGCTCACCGGACGAGGACCTCTCGGGCCCGGACCCGGTGTTCGAGCGACGGGTACTGTCGGACGCGCATGGCCCGACGCATCATCATCGACACCGACCCCGGCATCGACGACGCGATGGCGATCTTCTTCGCCCTCGCCTCACCCGAGCTCGAGGTGATCGCGCTCACGACGGTGTTCGGCAACGCACACACGCCCGTGTGCACCACCAATGCGCTGCGACTGCTCGAGATCGCCGGGCGCACCGACATCCCGGTGGCCGAGGGCGCCCACACGCCGCTCGTGATGCGCTTCCGCGGGCCCGCCGACTTCGTGCACGGCGCGAACGGTCAGGGCGACGCGCCGCTCGATCCACCGACCACCCGCGCCGTCAACGAGAGCGCGGTCGAGCTGATCGTCGAGCGGGTGATGTCCGAGCCGGGTGCGATCACGCTCGTGCCGCTCGGCCCGCTCACCAACATCGCCCGGGCGCTGCAGGCCGAGCCGCGGCTCGCCGCGAACCTCGCCGGCATCGTGCTGATGGGCGGCAACGCGTTCTGCGGCGGCAACGCCACGCCGGCCGCCGAGGCCAACGTCGTCAACGACCCCGAGGCGGCCGACATCGTGTTCGGCGCCGAGTGCCCGATCGTGATGGCCGGCCTCGACGTCACCGAGCAGATCGTCATGACCGGCGCGGAGCTCGACCGGATCGGCGCGGTCGACAACCCTCGCGCACGTCACCTGCACGCGATCCTGCCGTACTACCGACGATTCGCGCTCGAGTCGTCGGGACTCGACGGCATCCACGTGCACGACTCCACGACGATCAGCTGGCTCGTCGCCCCGCAGCACTTCACCAGCGTCGAACACCCCGTGCGGGTCGACACCGGCCACGGCGTCGGCCGCGGCAAGACCTGGGCACGCACGCGGCCCGCACAGCACGGGGACGACCCGTGGGCCGGACGCCGACCGGTGACGATCCTCACCGGGGCCGACGTCGGCGCGGTCGTCGCGCTCGAGATGAACCGCCTCGGCGTCGGCTGAGGCGGACGTGCGTCAGACGCGCAGCAGCGAGTCGGCGGTGTTGAACTCGTTGTAGACGACGTCGGCGACCTGCGGGTCGCAGAACCACTCGCCGTCGGCGGTGCAGTACTTGAACCGGTACTCGCCGGCCGGGAGCTCGACGCTCACGCTGCGCGTGCCGTTGCTGCGCTTCTTCAGCGGGTGCGCCGCGGCGTCCCAGCCGTTGAAGTCACCGAGCACGGACACGCTGCCCGCCACTGCATCGGACGGAAGTGCGAAGGTGACCTTCACCGTCGAGTCGCCGGCTGCCTGGATCTTGAGCACGTGGTGTTCCTTTCCTGTCGGTCGTGGCGTCGGACCCGACCGAGCGGGGCGGACGCCGCGTGGTCGGCATCACTCACACTGTGGCATCCGGCGCCCCTCGATCGGGGGCACTCCGATGTGACACACGAACTGTTCGTCTGCTGTTCACGGAGGTGGTTTCGGCCAAGATGCAGCGGTACGCCGACACGAGGAGACGGGTTCGATGGGTGAGTTGAGCGGGACGGTGGCGATCGTGACGGGGTCGTCGAGCGGGATCGGCGAGCGCACCGCGCAACGCCTGTCCGAGCTGGGCGCGGCCGTGGTGGTCAACTCGGCGTCGAGCGTCGCCGCGGGCGAGGCGGTCGCCGCGGCGTTGCCCGGCGAGTCGCTGTACGTGCAGGCCGACATCAGCGACGCCGATCAGTGCCGTCGCCTGCTCGATGCCACGGTCGAGCGGTTCGGTCACCTCGATCTGCTCGTCAACAACGCCGGCTGGACCACGCTGGTACCGCACCACGACCTCGACGCGCTGACGGACGAGATCTTCCGCAAGACCATGGAGGTCAACGTCTTCGGCACCTGGGCGCTCACCAAGATGGCGATGCCGTTGCTGCGCGAGTCCACCGTCCGCGGTGGCGGCCACGTGGTCAACATCACGTCGATCGCAGGCGTGCGCCCGGTCGGGTCGTCGATCGCGTACTCGATGTCGAAGGCCGCGCTCAACCAGATGACGCGGCTGCTCGCGAAGAGCTGCGGTCCGGTGCGCGTCAACGCCGTGGCGCCCGGCCTGGTCGAGACGCCGTGGACCGCCGACTGGGCGGTGCAGCACGAGGGCGTCAAGCGCATGGCGCCGATCAAGCGCTCGGCCACGCCCGACGACTGCGCCGAGGCCGTGCTCGCACTGGTGCGCAACACCTACGTGACGGGCGAGATCTTCGTCGTCGACGGTGGGCTCACACAGGTGAGCTGACCGCCAGCGAGTCGCTGGTGAGCCGGCGCCCGTCGGCGGGGTCGAACAGCATCAACCGGTCGAGGTCGACGTCGAGATGCAGCGCGCGCCACGGGTCGAGCTCGTAGCCGCTGGGCGCCGCCACCACCAACGCCGCCAGGTGATCGTCGGAGCGCACGTAGCCGTCGTCGACCGCGCGCACGGACGAGGCGGCCAGGGTCGCGTGGACCAACTGGTGCGGGCCGATCTGCTCGGCGAAACCCGGGCTCACGACGATCGGACCCTGCTCGTCGACCACGAACGCGTCGGGCCGCACCCCGATCACCACCTCGCGCCCGTCGAGCGTGTGGGCGCCGCCGTGGCGGACCGCCGCCGGTTCGTCGAGCACGAGCCGATGTGCACCCCACCGCAGTTCGAGCACGCCGTCGCGTGCGTGGGCCGTCGCCACCCAGGCGTTCATCGGCGGCGCGCCGAGGAACTGGGCGACGAACAGGTCGACAGGCTCGCGGTAGAGCTGCTCGGGCGTACCGAACTGCACCACCGCGCCGCGGCGCATCACCGCGATGCGGTGGCCCATCGACATCGCCTCGGTCTGGTCGTGCGTGACGTACACGGTGGTCACGCCCACCTGTCGTTGCACGCGCACCAGTTCGGCGCGCAGCTCGGTGCGCAGCTTGGCGTCGAGCTGTGACATCGGCTCGTCCATCAAGAACAGGTGCGGGTTGCGGATGAGCGTGCGCGCCATCGCGACGCGCTGGCCTTCACCACCGCTCAGCTGCCGCGGGAATCGGTCGAGCAGGTGGTCGACCGACACCATCGACGCGACCTCGTGCACGCGCTGCGCGATCACTCGACGCTTCGTCTTCGCCAGCCGCAACGAGAAGCCGATGTTCTCCGCAACCGTGAGGTTGGGGTACAGCGCGCTGCTCTGGAAGATCATCGCGACGTCGCGACCGCGAGCACCGACGTCGTTGACCACCTGACCGTCGAGCACCACGTCGCCACGCGTGGGGTGCTCGATACCGGCGATGATGCGCAGCAGCGTGGTCTTGCCGCACCCCGACGGACCGATCAGCACGAAGAACTCACCGTCGGCGATCGTGAGATCGGTGGGCGCGACGGCGACCACCGGTGCCAGCGCCGTGCCGTGCACCTTGGTGACCCCTCGCAGCTCGATCGTCGTCATGCGACCCCCCGATCCGCGCGGAGCGTACCCCTCGGCCGGGGCGGGCGGAAGCGGCGACCGGTCAGCGTCGGTGCGCCGGGCGACGGCGATCGGCGTCGTCCCACACGGCGGTGGCGTCGACGACGTCGACCTTCAGGTCGGGGTGGTGCGCATACCCGAGCACCCGCAGGAACGTCTCGGCCTCGACCTGTGCGGTCACGCCCGCCAGCTCCGCGTCGTCGGCGCGCACCTCGTAGCGCAGGTTGAAGAACTGGATCCGCTCGTCGTAGGTGAACGAGCCCTCGTGCGTGTACCGGGCCAGGAACACGTCGTGGTCGGGCTGCGCGGCGACGAGCCGGGCACGTGCCTCGGGCGACAGATCGCGGAAGCGACCACGGATCGTCACCCGGAACACACGAACGGCCATGCGAGCCACCCTAGGCGGTCCCGCTCGCCGCCACGGTGGGCCTTTCGGCCGTGGTGCGCCATCGCGCGGCGCGCGAACCTTACGGCGTAAGGTGAATGGAGAGGAGGACGTGGTGCCGAAGTGGCCGATCTCCGACGACGAACTGCGAGCGATGTATCGCGGTGGTGCCGGCAACGACGACGCGAGGTGGTGGGCGAGGTTCTGGGGCCGGGTGCACGCATGGGGCGTGATGCCGCGGCGCTGGGTGACGCTCGAGGTGCCCGGTCGCCGCACCGGGCGCGTGATGCGCGTGCCGCTCGGCATGGCCGACCTCGACGGGCGCTGGTACCTGGTGTCGATGCTCGGCGAGTGCAACTGGACGCGCAACGTGCGGGCCAACGGCGACCGGGCGGTGCTCCGCCGCGGCCGCGCCACTCGCTGCGCGTTGGTGGAGGTCCCGGTGTCCGCCGCCGGCCCGATCCTGCAGCGCTATCTCGACAAGGTGCCGGGCGGTCGCCCGCACATCCCGGTGACGAAGGGATCCCCCGTTTCCGACTTCGACGCCGTCGCCGACCGGTTTCCCGTGTTCGAGGTGCTCGACGACCACGGCGTCTCCCCCTACCGACCGCCGCGCTCGTGGTTCCCGCTCGTCGTCGGCATCGCCATGGTCGCGTTCGTGGTGCGCCGATGACCCGTGCACGCCCGGTGCTCACGCGCGCTCGTGTGCTCGACGCCGCGCTGGCGATCGTCGACGCGGAGGGACTCGACGGGCTGTCGATGCGTCGCCTCGGGCGCGAGTTGGGCGTCGAGGCGATGTCGCTGTACCACCACGTGCGCGACAAGGACGACGTCGTCAACGCGCTCAACGTGCTGGTGCTCTCGCGGCTCGACACCGACACCGACGGTCTCGACTGGCCAGCGGCACTCGTGGCGTTCGCCGAGCGGCTGTACGAGGCGTACCTGCCGCGCCCGTCGCTCGCACGAGCGCTCACGTGGACCGTGCCGACCACGCCCGAGCTGCTCACGATCATCGACCGGGTGCTCGCACGTCTGGCCGAGAGCGGTCTGCCGCCGGCGGTGCAGGTGAACGCCTTCCGCGGCGTGGTCGCCAGCACGGTCGGGTTCGTGCTCGTGCACACCGATCCACCGCCGACGAGCGAGAGCGTGGCGTGGCGGGGGTGGGACGACCTCGGCCTCTCCCCCGTCGACACGCCGCACCTCGTCGCGCTCGCGCCGGCGCTCGAGTCCACCCCCCTGATCGACGACTTCCGTTTCGCCGTGCGCGCCTCGGTCGACGCGCTGGTGGCGATGACACGCGAGGGCCGGCGTCGCTGACGCCCCGACGTCCGCGTCACGACATGGACCGACGGTCGCTCCATGTGGTGACGTGGCGGACAACACCGCCCGGATCACGATCGTCGACCGACGCGATCAGGCGAGCAGGTCCCCGACGCCGCCACCCTTGGTGATCGAGGCTGCGACCAACCCGGCCTCGGCGCGCGCATCGGCGTGCGCATCGGCGAGCGTGGCGGCGGGGCGTCGCTGCCGACGTCCGTCCGGGTCGACGACCCGATCCGGCTGACGTGGCATGGTGACGACGTGGACACGTCGATCGAGATCCGCGAGCTCGGGCGTGACGAGCTCGCGCTCGTGCGCGAGATCGACCGGACCGAGCGGATCGAGCTGCTCTACGAGCAGCACGGCACCGAGCTCGTCGCGCGACACGGCGACTTCGACGCCTCACCCTGGGACCCCGACGGCGCTGGGAGCCACTCCGTCCGCGCACAGCACCAGGCACTCCTGCACGACGCCGACGTCGGCGGCATCGCCCATGGCGCCTTCAGCGGCGAGCGTCTCGTCGGCATCGGCGTGGTGGTGCCGCATCTGCGTCCGGGAATCGCGCAGCTCGCGTATCTGCACGTGAGCAACGGGCACCGCGACGAGGGCATCGGCGACCGGTTGATGTCGGGACTCGAGGACGTCGCACGACGCGCCGGCGCCACCGAGATCGTCGTGTCCGCCACGCCGTCGGCGCACACCGTCGCCTTCTACACGCGCCGCGGCTATCGCCCGACCGCGACCCCGTTGCCAGAACTGTTCGAGCTGGAACCCGACGACGTCCACCTGCGCAAACCGCTCTGAGCCTGCTCAAGCGCCTCCCGCCGAGCGCCGATGGATCTGCATGGCCACGCGCCCTCGATTCTCGGTCGTCGTCCCGGCGCACAACGAAGAAGCGCTGCTCGGCCGCGGGCTCGCGGCGATCGACTGGGCCGTGCGCCGATCTGCGGCGAGCGGTGAGGTGATCGTCGTCGCGAATCGGTGCACCGATCGCACGGTCGACATCGCGAGGCCCGCCGGTGCGGTCGTCGTGCTCGACGAACACCGCAACATCGCTGCGACGCGCAACGTGGGTGTGGCCGCCTCGAGCGGCGAGATCGTCGTCACGATCGACGCCGACACCGTCATGCATCCAGACGCCCTGATCGAGGTCGATCGGCTGGCGTCGGCCGGCCGATTCGTCGGTGGCGGCAGTCGGTTCGTGATGGAACGCCGTTCGCTCGGTCTGGCGCTCAGCAAGGCCGTCGTGCAGCTCGGCACGCTGGCGTCGCGCACCGGCGGTGTCGTGTACTGGTGCGCGCGCGACGACTTCGACGCGATCGGCGGGTTCGACGAGACGAAGCTGATGGGCGAGGACCTCGACTTCGCCGCGCGCCTCCGCCGGCACGGGCGTTCGACGCGACGTCGCTTCCGCAACATCCGGTGGTCGCCGTCGACGGTGAGCGTGCGCAAGTTCGACCAGTACGGGGACTGGCACGTGTTCGCCGAGCTCGGCCGGATGATCCGCGACCCTCGCCGTGCGAAGGCGATGGCGGACGGGACGGACACGTCGTTCGTCGACGAGTACTTCTACGACTTCAACGCCTGACGGGCGGATCAGCCCGACGTCACGTCCCGGGCGCCAACCCAACCGGCTGACCAGCACCGGTGAGTCGACCCCGGCACCCAGGACATCGACACCACCCCGACCACAGACTCCAGGGCGCCAACCCAACCGGCTGACCAGCACCGGTGAGTCGAACCTGGCACCCAGGACGTCGACGGGTCAGCCGCGCTCGAGGTCGGTGACGGTGCCCTGACTGGCTTCGACCAGGCGGTGGGGTTCGATGCCGAACACGTCGTGCCACGTGCCGGCGGCAGCCCACCCCTCGGGGTACTGCAACAGGTCGGGGTCGATGAACACGCGCAGCGGCGTCTTGTGCCCGAACGGCGGCACGCCGTCGTTGCCTTGTGAATACTCAGCGGTTCAATGCTTCGATGGATGCCTCAGCGCCGACCCCCGCTTGTCGAAGGATCCCATCGAGCGTGCCTCGCTTGATCTCACGATGGAGCGGCACGACGCAACCCGACCGACCCGCGCCGAAGCATCACGTGACTTCCGCGCCGACGCACCACGACGAACCCGAGACGCTCGAGCGCCCGGATGGCCTCGGTCTCCGAGACATGCGGGAGTTCAGGCAACGTCGGCGATGTGGAACGTGGTGATCACTGGCCGCTCACCGAGCGGCAAAGGGAATTCCTCGAGGTACAGCGCCGTGGCCTCGGCCAAGTTGCGCAGTGCCTCGGCCTGCGTCTCGCCCTCCGACGTGGTGCCCGTCTCGGGGTTCAATGCACTGAACCCGCCCTCGGGCGCGGCCCACAGGACTGCGGTGAATTCCACAGCGTGGGCGGGCGTGCTCATGGCGACATCTAACCGTCAGCGAGGTCGAATCGCAAGACACGGTGGTCACTCGCCACGATCGGCTTGTTCCTTCGCCTTTTGATCGAGCGAGCGCAACACGCAGAACTCGTTCCCCTCTGGGTCCGCCATGACGACCCACGGGACGCCGGTCTGTCCGATGTCGACGCATCGCGCCCCAAGGCGTTGCAATCGTTCCACTTCCGCTTGCTGATCATCGGGACGGAGATCGAAGTGCACCCGGTTCTTCGCCTTCTTGTCGTCGGAGCCGGGCATGAGGCCGAGCCGACGACCGGACCCGTCTCGCGCCAGAAGAAGATGGCCCCCAGATGGGCCGGTCCACACATGGTCGAGGTCGAGCGCCTCGCACCAGAAACTCGTCATCGCGTCGAGGTCGACGCAGTCGATGAGAACACAGTCAATGGTGAGCGCCATCCGGCAATCCTTGCAGCGGACGTAGTGAGGCTGACCGACTCATTTCCGTGCCGCAGATATCAGCCGCGCTTGAGGTCGGTGACGGTGCCCTGACTGGCTTCGACCAGGCGGTGGGGTTCGATGCCGAACACGTCGTGCCACGTGCCGGCGGCGGCCCACACCTCGGGGTACTGCAACAGGTCGGGGTCGATGAACACGCGCAGCGGCGTCTTGTGCCCGAACGGCGGCACGCCACCGATCGGATAGCCCGTCGTGTCGCGCACCACGTCGGCGTCCACACGGGCGCACTTCGTGCCGCCGGCGGCGAGCGCCAGCTTCTTCTCGTCGAGCTGGTTCGAACCGCTCACGTAGGCGAGCACGATCTCGCCGTCGACGCCGAAGATCAGGCTCTTCACGATCTGCCCGACGTCGACCCCGATCGCCGCGGCCGCATCCGCGGCGGTCTTCGCGCCCTCGGCGTAGCGGCGCGGCGTGATGTCGAGGCCGAGGTCCCTCGCCGCGGCGACGACACGGACGACGTTGGGGTGCAGTTCGGGCGTGGGCTCGGGCGTGAGGGTCACGGCAGCGACGCTACCGACCAGGTGCCGCCCCGTCGCAGGCGTTCGGCCGCGTCGAACGGGATCGGGGGACGTCCGGGGGATGTCGTGCTCCCCGTTGCAACACGCGACGACCTCCCCTAGGATTCAGCACGAAGAAGGGGAGTATCCCTCGGCATCGTGTTCGTCAGTACGGCGTCTCGTCCTCGTGGCGAGCGACCCGGGCACGGTGGTCCGCCACATCGGCGGGCGGGAGAGACCTTCGGCATCCCGCGACCGGTCCGCCGGTCGCCCGACGACCGAAGGACCACCGCACGTGATGACCCTCCCCGCCGGGGCACCGCCCCTCACCGACGCCCACCGCCTCGATGCCTCGCTCGCCTCCGAGCAGCTCGGCACCGACCCGGCCGCCGGCCTCGACACCGCCACCGTCGCCGCTCGCACGGCGCAGTACGGCCCCAACGAACTCGCCGCCGCCGCCCGCACCCCCGCCTGGAAGCGGCTGCTCGGGCAGTTCACCGACCTGCTGATCCTGATCCTCATCGCGGCGGCGATCGTGGCGTTCGCCGTGTCGGGCGAACTCAAGACCCCGCTCGTGGTGCTCGTCGTCGTGGTGTTCAACGCGATCCTCGGCTTCGTCCAGGAGAACCGGGCCGAGAAGTCGCTCGAGGCGCTGCAACAGATGCTGGTGGTGCAGACACGGGTGCGACGCAACGGCGAACTGGTCAACCTGCCCGCCGGCGAGCTGGTGCCCGGCGACGTGGTGATGATCGAGAGCGGTGACCGCGTGCCTGCCGACGGCCGACTGCTGCTGGCCAACACCCTCGAGATCGAGGAGGCCGCGCTCACCGGTGAGAGCCAGCCGACCGTGAAGGCGACCGATGTGATCGACCGCGCGGACGTGCCGCTCGGCGACCGCAAGAACATGGTCTACATGAACACCACGGTCACCCGCGGCCGTGGCGAGTTCGTCGTCACCGCCACCGGCATGAGCACCGAGATCGGTCGCATCGCCGGCCTCCTGCGTGCCACCGAGACCGAGAAGACGCCCCTGCAGAAGCAGCTCGACGGTCTGGCGCACAGCCTGGCCAAGCTGGCGGCGGCGATCGTCATCGCCGTGTTCGTCATCGGCCTGCTGCGCGGCGAGGACGCCGACCAGCTGCTGCTCACCGCCGTGGCGCTGGCGGTCGCGTCGATCCCCGAGGGTCTGCCCGCCGTCACCGCCGTCACCCTCGCGCTCGGTGTGTCGAAGATGGCCAAGCAGCACGCGATCGTGAAGCGCCTCGCGTCGGTCGAGACGCTCGGATGCACCAGCGTGATCTGCAGCGACAAGACCGGCACGCTCACGCTCAACCAGATGACCGCCGTCGAGCTGATCACCCAGTTGCAGCGCCACGAGGTGAGCGGTGACGGCTACTCGCCCGAGGGCACGATCGAGCGCCTCGAGGGCGACGAGCGGATCTCGCTCGACGCCGCGCTGTTGCCGATGGCGCTGTGCAACGACGCCGTCGTGCGTCGCACCGACGACCGCTGGGAACTGGTCGGCGACCCCACCGAGGGAGCCCTCGTCGTGCTCGCTGCCAAGGGCGGCATCGAGGTCGAGCGGGTGCGTGCCCGCCACCCGCGCCTCGCCGAGGTGCCGTTCGACTCGGCCAACAAGTTCATGGCCACCGTGCACGAGTTGGCCGACAGCGACGGCGACCGCAGCGTCACCGTGTTCGTGAAGGGCGCGCCCGACGTGCTGATCGACCGGTCGAGCCGGGTGATCGGTCGCGACGGCGCCGCCGAGCCGATCGCAGCGCATGCCGACGAGCTCCGCGGCCACAACGACCGCCTCGCGTCGGACGGGCTGCGCGTGCTCGCCGTCGCCCAGCGGGTGCTCGCCCCCGAGGACTGGGACGAGTTCACCGCCCAGGGCGGCGATCCGATCGAGCTCGTCCGCGACCTCACGCTCATCGCGCTCGCCGGCATCGTCGACCCGCCCCGTCCGGAGGCGACCGCGGCGATCGCCGAGGCCCACGCGGCAGGCATCGCCGTGAAGATGATCACCGGCGACCACGCCTCGACCGCGGCGGCGATCGGCCGAGAGCTCGGCCTCACCGGCCGGTCGGTCACCGGCGCCGACCTCGACACGATGGACGATCACGAGCTCGCCGAACAGATCGACGACATCACCGTGTTCGCCCGCGTCGCGCCCGAGCACAAGATCCGGCTCGTCGCCGCGCTGCAGCGCAAGGGGAACGTCGTCGCGATGACCGGCGACGGCGTGAACGACGCCCCGGCGCTCAAGAAGGCCGACATGGGCGTGGCGATGGGCATCACCGGCACCGAGGTGACGAAGGAGGCGGCCACCATGGTGCTCGCCGACGACAACTTCGCCACCATCGTCCGCGCCGTGAAGCGCGGCCGCACGATCTACGACAACATCGTCAAGTTCGTCCGGTTCCAGCTGAGCACCACGCTCGGTTTCGCCGCCCTGTTCCTGCTCGCCGCGATCTTCGGCATCGCCAACGGCAAGCCGTTCACCGCGATCGCGATCCTGTGGGTGAACATCATCATGGACGGCCCGCCGGCCATGGCGCTCGGCCTCGACAAGGGCGGCGCGGACATCATGTCGCGCCGTCCGCGACCGCTGGCCGAGAAGATCCTCACACCCGCCCGTTGGACCGCCGTCGCGATCTCGGCCACGGTGATGGCCGCCGGCACGCTCGCCGTCCTGGTGTTCGCCCCCGGCCCCGAGGCCGAGGCCGGTGTCGCCACGGTCGCCGGGACCATGGCGTTCAACACCTTCGTGCTGTTCCAGTTCTTCAACATCCTGAACGCCCGCAGCGACCGTCGCAGCGTCTTCGCCCCCGAGACCTTCGCCAACCGGATGCTCTGGCTCGCCCTCGCCGGCGTGCTGCTGCTGCAGGTGGGCGTCACCCACCTCGGGTTCCTGCAGGACCTGTTCGACACCTCGTCGATCTCGCTCGCCCAGTGGCTGGTGTGCGTCGCCGTGGCGTCGTCGGTGCTCTGGATCGAAGAGCTCCGCAAGGTGGTCGTCCGTCGCCGCGAGGCGGCAGGCATCGCCCTCTCCCCCGCCCTCTCCCCCGCCCAGGAGGCCTGACCGTGAAGTGCCCGATCGACACCGACACCGATCTCGTGATGACCGACCGTCAGGGCATCGAGATCGACTACTGCCCGCGCTGTCGCGGCGTGTGGCTCGACCGCGGCGAGCTCGACAAGATCATCGAGCGCTCCGCCGCACCCGTCGCCGCGGCCGCACCCGTCGCCGCCGCACCCGCTGCGGCTGCGGCGATGCCTGCCCCGGCGGGACCCAAGCCCCGTTGGGACGACGACGTCCGGTCGCACGACCCGTACCCCTACCGACACGACGACAGCGACCGTCACCCTTACCCCAAGAAGAAGAAGCGCCGCTCGATGCTCGAGGACCTCTTCGACTTCTGAGCGGTCGAGCCGGTCTCACCGGATTCACGATCTGGCGCGATCTCGCGCACACCTCCCGAAAGGAACCTGTCCCCATGTTCAAGAACACGATGAAGACCGGGGTGCTGCTGGCATCGCTCGGTGGCCTCATCGTGGCCGTCGCCACCCTGCTCGGGGGCCGCGGCGGTGCCACGATCGGGCTCGTCCTCGCCTTCGTGATGGTCGGCGGCTCGTACTGGTTCAGCGACAAGCTTGCGCTCCGTTCCGCACGCGCCCAGGTGATCACCGAGGCCGACGCGCCCGAGTTCTACGGCATCGTCCGCTCGCTCGCCCAGCGGGCCGGGATGCCGATGCCCACGGTCGCGATCTCGCCGAGCGACCAGCCCAATGCGTTCGCCACCGGCCGCGGTCCCAACAAGGCCGTGGTGTGCGCCACCACCGGGCTGCTGCAGTCGATGCCCCGCCACGAGATCGAGGCGGTGATGGCCCACGAGCTCATGCACGTGAAGCACCGTGACATCCTCATCGGCTCGGTCGCCGCAGCGATCGCCACGGCCATCAGTTACGTGGCCCAGATGGCGATGTTCGCCTCGATGTTCGGTGGTGGCAGCAACGACGAGGATCGGCCCAACCCGATCGCGGTGATGCTCACCGCGATGCTGGCGCCGATGGCCGCCGGCCTGCTGCAGATGGCCGTCTCCCGCTCGCGTGAGTTCGAGGCCGACCGCGGCGCTGCCGAGTTGCTCGGCACCGGCGCCCCGCTCGCCGACGCCCTCGAGCGGATCGAGACCCTCGCCGCTCGTCGCCCGATGGCCGTCGCCCCGGCGATGGCCCAGGCCTACATCCACAATCCGCTCGCGGAGTCGTCGCAGCTGCGTGGTCGCAGCGGCGCCGGCAACGCAGCCACCATGGCGCGCCTGTTCTCGACGCACCCCTCGACCGAGGAGCGCATCCGCCGCTTGCGCGCCATGTGATCACCGATCCTCCCCGGTGATCGGTCCCCGATTTCGGCAGGATTCAGCACTAACCGCTCCGAGTTCAGTACTCAATGGGTGGGCTGGATCCTGCCGATTTCGGTTCTATGCCAGGTGTCGTCCACACGGTCGCCAGGCGCACCGGCAACGTGTAGGGTGGCCGTCGTGAGCGGTTCCCGACCAGGTGACAGTGCTGATCACGCAGGTCCGCGGACCAGCTGGACGTTCCTCACCAACCACGCCAACGTGCTGCTCTGCATCGTCCGCGACCCCACGGTGCGGCTCCGCGACGTTGCCACCATGGTGGGAATTACCGAGCGGGCAGCACAGAGCATTGTCGCCGATCTGGTCGGCGAGGGGTACGTGAGCCGCACTCGCGTCGGGCGTCGCAACGTGTACGAGGTGCACCGCCAGACGCCGCTGCGAGCGAGCGACAACGAGGCGCTGCTCATCGGCGGGTTGCTCGACTTCCTCCAGTCGCAACGCCACCTGGTCGACTTCGCCCACTCGGCGCTCGTCCCCGCCGGCAACGGCTCGAACGGCAACGGGTCGAACGGGCACGGCGCCAACGGCAACCGCTCGAACTGACCGAACCGGTCGAACCGGTCGAACCGGTCGAACCGGTCGAACCGGTCGAACCGGTCGAACCGGTCGAACCGGTCGGACGGATCGTCAGAGGGCGAACAGGTCGTCGAGCGAACCGGTCGTCGGCGCCGCCGGCTCGTCGGGCTCGTCGCCCTGGTACGCCGCATAGCCCTCGCGCTCGAGCTGGTCGGCCAGCTCGGGGCCGCCGCTCGCCACGATCCGGCCCTTCACGAGGATGTGGATCACGTCGGCGCGCAGCGCCTCGAGCAACCGGTTGTAGTGCGTGATCACCAGCGCGCCCATGCCGGTGTCGTTGGTGAGCGCCTCGACCCGCTGGGCGCAGTCGCGCAGCGCGTCGATGTCGAGACCGGAGTCGAGTTCGTCGAGGATCGCGAACTTCGGCTGCAGCACCGCGAGCTGCAGGGTCTCGTTGCGCTTCTTCTCGCCGCCCGACAGGTCGACGTTGAGCGCACGGTGCAGCAGGTCGGGGGCGAAGCCGATGCGCGACGCCTCGGCGTCGAGCAGCTCGTCGAGCCCCGCGGTGTCGCGGCCCCGAGCGGTGAGCGCCGCCTCCATCACGTGGTCGAGCGACACGCCCGGCACCTCGCTCGGGTACTGCATCACGAGGTGCACACCGGCCTGTGCGCGCTGCCACGCGGGCAGCGCGAGCAGATCGACGTCGTCGAGCGTGACCGACCCGCCGAGCACCTCGTACCCGGGCTTGCCCATCACCACCGACGACAGCGTGCTCTTGCCCGCGCCGTTGGGGCCCATCACCACGTGCACCTCACCGCTGTTGATGGTGAGGTCGACGCCGTGGAGGATCTGCTTGCCGACCACCGAGGCGCGCAGGTCGCGGATGCGAAGCGTGCTCATGTCAGGCCTTTCCGCCGGGCTCGCCCGACTCGATCTCGACCACCACGTCACCGTCGACGTGGCGAACCACGAACACCGGGACGGGCTGGGTCGCGGGCAGCGTCTGCGGCTCGCCGGTGACCAGGCTGAACGCACTGCCGTGCTTCCAGCACTCGATCTCGCGTTCGTCGCACCACAACTCGCCCTCGCTCAGCGACACGTCGGCGTGACTGCAGGTGTCGCCGATCGCGTACAGGTCGTCGCCGATGCGCACCACCGCGACGGGCACCCCGTGCACCACGACCTTCTTGGCCGAGTTGGGTGCGATCTCGTCGAACCGGCAGACGACCACGCCGCCGTTCGCGCCGGCGCTCACGACGTCCTCCGGCGGAGCTTGGCGCCGACCTGCTCGCGCAGCTGCGCCGCGAGCGGACCGACCGGCAGCTGCTCGAGCACCTCGTCGAAGAAGCCCAGCACCACCAGGCGCTCGGCCACCTCGGGCGGGATGCCACGGCTCTCGAGGTAGAAGCGCTGCTCCTCGTCGATCGGGCCGACGGTGCTGGCGTGGCTGCACTTGACGTCGTTGGTCTCGATGTCGAGGTTGGGCACGCTCTCGGCCCACGCACCCGAGCTGAGCGTGAGGTTGCGGTTGGTCTGGAACGCCTGCGAGCCCTTGGCGTCGTGGCGGATCTTGATGAGTCCGGTGTACACGCTCTTCGCGTGGTCCTGCACCGCACCCTTGAACAGCAGGTCGCTGAACGTACGGGGGGCGGCGTGGTCCTGCAGCGTGCGGAAGTCGTGCATCTGCGTGTCGTCGGCGTAGTAGAGCGCGATCTGCCGGGTGCTCGCACCCTGGCCGGTGACTCGGGCCTCGGTGCGGACGCGGGCGTAATCGCCGCCGAGCGCCACCGTGGCGAGCAACGTCGAGCTGTCGCGAGCGCCGAGCGAGCGCTGGTGCGCCAGGCTCCAGGTGGACGACGAGAGCATGTTGACGCCGAGGTACTTGAGGCGGGCCGCCTGGGCGACGTCGACCTCGAGGCGGGGCACGACCAGTGCGACCAACCCGTCGGGCGAGACGAACTGCTCGACCACGGTGAGCTCGCTGTCGTCGCCGGCGTCGATGATCAGCCGCGGGAACACCGCCGTGTCCGCCTGTTCGACGTGGTGCGTCACCACGACCGGCTGCTCGACCACGCGGCCCCTCGGCACCGACACCACGACGGCGTCGGCGAAGGCCCGGTTGAGCTCGTGGAAGACGTCGACTGCGTCGGCCGAGTCGTCACGGTCGGCGAGCGAGCCGCCGTGCACCACGTGGACGCCGTCGGGCGCGGTGACGGTGGTGCGGGCTCGGCCGGGGGTGAACCGCTCGAGGTCGAGCTCGCCGATCCGGCTGTAGCGCCACACCTCCTCGTCGGCCGACGGCAACGACGTCGCCGCGGCACGCTCGGCGGCGGCGACCCGGACCTCGAGGTCGGGCAGACCGGCCGCGCGGACGGCTTCGGGGGTGAACGCAGGCACGGTGAAATACTACTAGCGGGATAGGAGAAATTCGCCAGTCGTCCCCGAGACACCAGTCCCGGGATCGAGGCGGGAGTCAGCCGTTGCCGCGACGGAAGAAACGGCGGAAGCCCTTGCGTTGTGCGGCTCGGCGCTCGGCCTCGACCTCGGCCATCACCTGCGCGCCGACGGCGTTGAGCACGTCCTCTGCCTCGTCGAGCACTGCGGCGGCCGTGCCGTCATCGAGGCCCGGCGGCTCGGTCGGCGTGGCCGGCGGCACGACGCTGCCGTAGGTCCATCCGGCGTCGACCAGGCGCCGCTCGTACTTCGGGCAGTCGTCGGGGCAGCGCCACGGCGCGTCGGGCGCGAGGTCGAGGTTGCACTTCCGCACGGTGTCACCGTTGGGGTACGTGCGGCTCTCGAAGTTCTTGCACTCCTGGCGCATCGGCATGCCCCCAGTCTGCCAACGACGGCACCGACGTGCGGTCGCGGGCGGGTGAGAGCTGGGTTACAGGCCCAGCTCGGCCGCCCGGGCGAGCACGCGCTCGCGCTCGGCGCCGATCGTCGTCGAGTCGCCGTGGCCGGTGTGCACGATCGTCTCGTCGGGCAGGCGCAGCAGCTGGTCTCGGATGCTGCGCAGGATCGTCGGCTCATCGCTGTAGCTGCGACCGGTGGCACCCGGCCCGCCGCAGAACAGGGTGTCGCCGCTGAACAGGACACCCGCGTCACGGTCGTGGAAGCAGCAGCAGCCGGGCGAATGGCCGGGCGTGTGCAACACGCCGAGCTCGTGGCCGCCGACGCCGATCACGGCGCCGGGCTCGAGGTCGCGGTCGGGCGACGAGCCGGGCCACACCACGTCCCACAGCATCCGGTCGCTCGGGTGCAGCACGATCGGTGCGTCGACCGCGTCGCGCAGCGGCACTGCGGCGTTGATGTGGTCGTTGTGGCCGTGGGTGAGCACGATCGCGCGGACCCGCCGGCCGTGCACGGCCGCAGCGATCACGTCGGCATCGTGTGCGGCATCGAAGACGATCACCTCACGGTCGTCGCCCACCAACCAGATGTTGTTGGTGACCTGCCACTCGCCCCCGTCGAGGGCGAAGATCCCGTCCGTCGTGACCAACTCGATCGTCATGGCGGCGAACCTAGTCGCGGTGCTCGCGTCAGCCGACGCTGCCTTCCATCTGGAGCTCGATGAGGCGGCTCCACTCGACGGCGTACTCCATCGGCAGGGTGCGGGTGATCGGCTCGATGAAGCCGTTCACGACCATGCTCATCGCCTGCTCCTGCGACAGGCCGCGGCTCATCAGGTAGAAGAGCTGCTCGTCGGCGATCTTCGAGACCGTGGCCTCGTGGCCGATCTGCGCGTCGCGCTCGCCCACCTCCATGTACGGCAGGGTGCGGCTCTCGCTCTGCTCGTCGAGGATCAGCGCGTCGCACTGCACATGGCTCTTGCAGCCGTGCGCGCCCTCGTCCACCCGGACGAGGCCGCGGTAGGTGGTGATGCCACCGTCCTTGCTGATGCTCTTCGACACGATCTTGCTCGTGGTCTCGGGCGCGGCGTGCACCATCTTGGCGCCCGCATCCTGGTGCTGGCCCGGGCCGGCGTACGCCACCGACAGCACCTCGCCCGTGGCCTTCGGGCCGACGAGATACACGCTCGGGTACTTCATCGTGAGCTTCGAACCGATGTTGCCGTCGATCCACTCCATGTGGCCCTCGGCCTCGACGCGAGCGCGCTTGGTGACGAGGTTGTAGACGTTGGGCGACCAGTTCTGGATCGTGGTGTACGTGACACGGGCCGACGGCTTGACGACGATCTCGACCACGGCCGAGTGCAGCGAGTCGTTGGTGTACACCGGGGCCGAGCAGCCCTCGATGTAGTGCACCTTCGAGCCCTCGTCGGCGATGATCAGCGTGCGCTCGAACTGGCCGGCGTTCTCGCTGTTGATCCGGAAGTACGCCTGCAACGGCATCTCGCACTCGACACCCGGGGGCACGTAGATGAACGAACCACCGCTCCACACCGCGCTGTTGAGCGCGGCGAACTTGTTGTCGCCGGGCGGGATGACGGTGCCGAAGTACTGCTTGACGAGCTCGGGGTACTCGCGCAGCGCGGTGTCCATGTCGCAGAACAAGATCCCCTGTGCCTCGAGGTCTTCGCGGTTGCGGTGGAACACGACCTCGCTCTCGTACTGCGCGGTGACGCCGGCGAGGTACTTGCGCTCGGCCTCGGGGATGCCGAGCTTCTCGTACGTGGCCTTCATCTGCTCGGGCAGGTCGTCCCACTCGCTCACCTGATCGGTGGCGGGGCGCAGGTAGTAGTAGATGTCCTGGAAGTCGATCTCGGGCATGTTGACGGCGAACCAGTCGGCCATCGGCTTGCGGTCGAACATCGACAGGCTGCGCTGGCGGAACTTGGTCATCCAGCGCGGCTCGCCCTTCCACCACGAGATCTGGTCGACGACGCCGCCGTTCAGGCCCTTCTCGGGTGTGAACGCGTACTCCACCTCGTCGTTCCAGCCGAGGTTGTACTTGCTGAGATCGAGATCGAACGAGGTCACGAGCGACTCCCTTGCGGTCCGGAGGGGGCTCCGGGAATTTGCACTACGGCCATAGTAACAATTGCCCGCCGTCCGTCCACCCGGCGACGACTTATCCTGTGCCCGTGGAGCTCGACCGCGATGCCGTCGAACGGGTCCTGCGCCGCGCCAACGAGATGAGCGCGGCGCACACCACCGTGCCCGGTGGCCCCGGCGGTCACGGGCGGATGAGCGAGTCGGTGCTGCTCGAGGCGGCGAGCGAGGCCGGCATCGAACCCGATGCGGTGCGCCTGTCGCTCGCGATCGAACGACTGGGCCCCACGTCGTCGCGCTCGCTGCTCGACCGCACCGTCGGTCCGCGCGAGGTGGTGGTCGAGCGGGTGATCGCCCTCGACGTCGACACCTTGCTCGGACGCGTCGACGACCTGCTGCAACGCCAGCACGGATTGCGGCGGTCGCGCAGCGCTGCCGAGTGGGGTGAGTGGCGCAAGCGCACCGACGCGATGGCCAAGGTGCAGCGCAGCATCGCCAAGGTCGGGTCGTCGAGCGGTCAGCTCCGCAAGGTGGCCCGCATCGAGGCCCGCACGAGCACGGTCGACGAGCAGCGCACCATCGTGCGGTTGGTCGCCGACCGGCGCTCGCAGCGCACCGAGGCCATGGCCGGCGGCAGTGCCGTGGGCGGTGCCGGGTTGGTGGTCGGCGGGGCGACGGCGTTCGTGGCCGTGCCGATCGCGGCCGTCGTGGCGCCCGTGGGCGTCGTCGCCGGCGTCGCGGTCGCCCGCACCGGACGCCGCCAGCACCACGAGCTGATCACCGATCTCGAGCACCTGCTCGACGGCGTCGAGCGCGGCATCCGGCCGGTCACGCTCACCGACGAGGTGCGTCGGGTGCTGCGCCAGATGCGCGGCTGATCAGCCCACGGGCTCCAGGCGCGCCGGCACGCTCTTGTGCCACGGCGTGCCGGCGATCGGGTCGCGCAGCATCGCATCCGTGAGCTCGTTGGGCGCCACGCCCACACGGCGGACCCCACCGTCGTGCTCCTCGTCGAGACCGAGACCGTTGGGCAGCGACACGTGCCCGGTCTGCATGCCCTCGTACACCTCGACGGGCACGTGCGCCTCGCCTCGCGAGGTGATCACCTTGACCGTGCCGCCGGTGACGAGGCCCAGGCGCTCGGCGTCGGACGGCGACACGCGGAGCGCACCCTCCGGATCGCGCTTGCGCCACCCACCGTCGCGGATGATCGTGTTGGCCGTGAACGACCGTCGTTCGCCGGCCGACAGCACGAACGGGAACTCGTCGGTGGTGATCGGCGCCTCGTGCGCGAGCGACGCGAGCTCGTCGAGCAGCTCGGGGATCACCAGATGGATGCGGCCGTCGTCGGTGCCGACCCGGGCCCACACGTCGTCCCACTCGTCGTGCGTGAACACCACACCGTGATGACCGGCGAGGATCGCGTCGAACAGCGCCTCGCCGAGCTCGAGTCCCTCGCCGGTGAAGCCCGCTCGCCTCACCGACGCCTCGAAGCTCATCGCCGTGCGGTGCGCGGCGCCCCACAGCAGCGCCGCCGATGCCGCGCCGTCGGGCAGGGTCGGGCCGAGCGCCCGGTACATCACGACCGGAGCCATCGCACCGAGCGCGGGGTTCGCCGCGGTCGCCTCGAAGAACGCCGCCGCGAACTCGGCGCGACCTCGCTCGGCCGCAGCACGCAGCGGTGCGACGTCGTCGGCCGACAGCGCGCCGAGCGCCTCGCACAGACGGGCGTGGATCTCGGGTTCGGGCAGCACGCCCTCGGGCGCGGGCAGCACCGGCTTGCGCAGGTGGAACACGTTGTGCGGGAACTCGAAGTTGAAGAACGTCGCCTCCCACTTCTCGAATTGGGTCGGGGCCGGCAGCACGTAGTGCGCGAGCCGAGCCGTCTCGGTCATCGCGACGTCGATCACGACGAGCAGCTCGAGCGACGACAGCGCCTCGCGCATCCGCCGGCTGTCGGCCAGCGAGTGCACCGGGTTACCGCTCTCGACGAGCATCGCCCGGAAGCGGTTCGGGTGATCGGTGAGGATCTCCTCGGGGATCACGTTGCAGGGCACGAGGCCGCTGATGATCTTCGAACCGGTGACCGGCGAGACCGGCTCGGCCTTGGGCCCGCCGCCGCTCTTGCGCACGATCGACACGAGCGAGCTCGACATGTACTGCGTGCCCGCGATGCCGAAGTTGCCCGTGAGCGCCCACAGCAACTTCTCGAGCCAGCTGTTCATCGTGCTGTGCCGGTTCATCTGGATGCCGAGGTCCTCGGCCACGGCCACGCTGGCGGCCGACGCGATGCGACGGGCGGCATCGCGGATCAGTCGGGCGTCGACACCGCAGCGCGCGGCGTAGGTGTCGACGTCGATCTGCGCGAACACGCGCTCGATCTCGTCGGCGCCGGCGGTGTGCTGGTCGACCCAGCTGCGACGCACCAGACCCTCCTGCACGATCACCGCGACGAGCGCGGCGAGGCAGAACGCGTCGGTGCCGGGTCGCACCTGCAGGTGGAAGTCGGCGAGCTCGGCGGTCTCGCTGCGCTTGGGGTCGATCACCACCATCGACCGCGCCGGGTCGTTCGCGATCTCCTTGAGCGTGGTGCGCGCGTGCGGGATGCCGTGGCTCTGCCACGGGTTCTTGCCGACGAACACCGTGACCTCGGCGTGGGCGACGTCGGCGCGGACGCCGCCACCGAGCATCTTGCCGTTCACCCAGAACTCGCCGGTCTTCTCCTGTGACAGCGCGTTGGCCTTGAACTTCGACCCGAGCGCTCGCAGCGTGGCACCGCTGTACCCGCCACCGAGGTGGTTCCCCTGCCCGCCGCCGCCGTAGTAGAAGATCGATTCGCCGCCGTGGGCCGCCCGAAGGGCGAGGAACCGGCCGGCGATCTCGCTGATCGCGGTGTCCCAGTCGATCTCCTCGAACGTGCCGTCGTCGCGCCGCCGCAACGGCGAGGTGAGCCGTGGCTGGTGCTGGTAGTGGTCGAGCCGCAGCGCCTTCTCGCACGTGTAGCCCTGCGAGCCGGGATGCGACTTGTCGCCGCGGATCCGCTCGAACCGCGTGCCCGATGCACCGCCGAGGCGGATCTCGATGCCGCAGTTGCACTCACACAGGATGCAGGCCGTGGGATGCCAGGTGCCGTCGCTCATGGCGCGACCGTAGACCACTCAGTTGCGTGACGCAACGGATGATCAGATGCGGTGCCAGGCCGGGCCGGCGGTCGCCCGCACGTTGTGCAACGTGAGCGGGCCGCCGCAGTGGTCGCACACCACCGTGGCCGTGGCCACCTGGCCGCACTCGTGCACCAGTTCGATCGGCCGACCGGTCGGGGCCGCCCACTTGTCGCCCCACGCCATCAGCGCGGCGATCACGGGGAACAGGTCACGGCCCTTGTCGGTGAGTCGGTACTCGAACCGTTCGGGGTGATCCTGGTACTTCACCCGATCGACGATGCCGTGCTCGACCAGCGTGCCGAGGCGGTCGCTCAGGATGTTGCGGGCGATGCCGAGATCGCCCTGGATGGCCTCGAAGCGCCGCTGACCGAACATCAGGTTGCGCACGACGAGCAGCGTCCACCACTCGCCCACCACCTCGAGCGTCTGCGCGACCGAGCAGTTCAGGTGCGCCACGCTGGTCCGTTTCATGACGCTCAGGCTAGCCGGATCGCTCGGACCGACACAGCCGTCAGGCTGCGCTCTCGCCGCGCACGCCGTGTGCCTGGCGCGGCAGCTCGCGATCCATCTCGATGAAGATGCACTCGCCGGGACACGCGAGCGCCGCGTCGATGACGGACTGCTCGGCGCGCACCGGCACCGACGCCAGGCTGCCCGAGCCACCCGGGTCGTGCAACGCGTACCCGTCCTCGGCCACGTAGGCGATGCCGTCCTCGAGTTGGACGAAGACGTCGGGCGCGTGATCGAGACACAGACCGTCACCCGTGCAGAGGTCCTGGTCGATCCAGACGCGCATCGGCGGGGACAGTACCCGCCGATCGCCGAGACGTCGCACGGGACGACAACGGGCACACGAGCCGGGGCCCGCCGGGGTCGGTCGTCACCCGTCGTTAGGCTCGCACCGTGCCCGAGCAGCCCGCCGACCTCGTCCCACCCCTCGCCGCCCCGAAGGCCAAACAGGTCGACCACACCTGGTCACGCCCCACGGGCGACGTGTCCGACCCGTGGGCGTGGCTGCGCGACCGCGACGACCCCGACACCGTCGCCTACCTCGAGGCCGAGAACGCCTACGCGGCAGCGTGGCTCGCTCCGCACGAAGGTCTGGTGCAGACCGTCTTCGACGAGATCAAGTCACGAGTGCAGGAGACCGACACCGCCGTGCCCGTGCGCAAGGGCGACTGGTGGTACACGGCGCGCACCGTCGAAGGCCTCGACTACGCGATCCACTGCCGGGGCACCACCCGCGACACCGCCGACCAGCACGTGCTGCTCGACGAGAACGTCGAGGCCGACGGCCACGACTACTTCCACCTCGGGCTGTTCGACCTCGACCCGGCACACGCGGTGGCCGCCTGGAGCTGCGACGTCGACGGCAGCGAGCTCTACACCCTGCGCTTCCGCGACCTCGCCTCGGGCACCGACCTGCCCGACGTGATCGAGGGCACCTCCGCGTGGGGTGGTTCGGCCTGGTCGGCCGACGGGCGTGAGTTCTTCTACATGATGCCCGACGACCAGATGCGCCCGTTCGAGGTGTGGCGCCATCGCATGGGTACCCCGCAGACCGACGACGTGTGCGTGCTGCGCGAGGACGACGAGCGGTTCTACCTGGGCATCGACCTGTGCCGCAGCGAACGGTGGATCGTGCTCGAGTCGGCCAGCAAGACCTCGTCGGAGGTGCGCCTGCTGCGCGCCGACCGCCCCGACGACGAACCGCTCCTCGTGCTCGCGCGCACCGACGACCTCGAGTACTCCTTCGACCACTGGGGCGACCGCTTCGTGGTGCTCACCAACCTCGACGCCGAGGACTTCCGCGTGATGACCGCGCCCGAGGACGACCCGGCCAGCTGGACCGAGCTGCTCCCCCACGTGCCGGGCCAGCGCATCGTCGGCATCGAGCCGTTCGACACCCACCTGGTGGTGCACGAGTGGTCGCACGCACAACAGCGCGTTCGCATCGTCCGGCGCGACGGCGCGATCGAGACGCTCGACCTCGGCGACGAGCCGCACGAGCTCGAGCTCGACGCGAACCCCGAGTGGCGCACCACCTCGCTGCGCTACGGCTACCAGTCGTTCACCACGCCGGCGTCGGTGTTCGAGCTCGACCTCGACACCGGCGAACGCACGTTGCTCAAGCAGACACCCACGCCCAACGTCGACCTCGCCGCCTACGTCGCCACCCGCGAGTGGGCCACCGCACCCGATGGCACCTCGGTGCCGGTCGACGTCGTGCGACGCCGCGACCTCGCGGCCGACGGCAGCGCGCCGTGCCTCGTGTACGGCTACGGCAGCTACGAGTCGTCGATGCCGCCGTGGTTCAGCGTGGCCCGGTTGTCGCTGCTCGACCGCGGGTGGACGTGGGCGCTCGTGCACCCGCGCGGCGGTGGCGAACTCGGGCGGCGCTGGTACACCGACGGCCGGCTGCTCCACAAGCGCAACACGTTCACCGACACCATCGCCTCGGTCGAGCACCTGCGCGATGCCGGGTGGGCGCACCCCGACCGCATCGTGCTCCGCGGCGGCAGCGCCGGCGGCCTGCTGGTCGGTGCCTGCATGACGATGCGTCCCGACCTGTTCCACGCCGTCGTCGCCGAGGTGCCCTTCGTCGACGTCGTCACGACGATGAGCGACCCGTCGTTGCCGCTCACGGTCACCGAGTGGGACGAGTGGGGCGACCCGCGCACCGAGCCCTACGCGAGCTACATGCTCGGCTACTCGCCGTACGACAACACCGTCACCACCCAGTACCCGGCGCTGTTGATCACCGCCGGCCTCAACGACCCGCGCGTCAGCTACCACGAGCCGGCGAAGTGGTGCGCCAAGCTGCGGGCCGTGCGCACCAACGACGCGCCGCTGCTGCTGCGCACCGAGATGGGTGCCGGGCACGGCGGCCCGAGCGGACGCTACGAACGCTGGCGCGACGAGGCGATCGTGTTGACGTTCGCGATGGTCGTCACGAGCTGAAGGCGATCGCGCCGAGCGCGACGGCCAGGAACACCGCATTGCGCCACACGTGGCGGGTGCCGAGCGGCGCACTGCTCCACGCCCCGAAGCAGGCGCACTGCGGATGGCGCCCGCGCCGCAGCTGACCGACGATCAGCACCACGAACGCGACGAGCGTCAGCGCTGCGGCCACCGCCGGCCACGGCGCGAGCAGACCGACGGCGGTGAACGCACCGACGGCGATCTCCCACCAGGGCACGATCGCCGCGAGCCACGACGGCACCCCCATGCCGCCCGCCTGCACCGGCCAAGCACGACCCTGCGCCACCTTGCTCGCACCGGCGATGACGAACAGCGCGCCCGTGGCGATCTGACAGACGAGACCGAGCGCGCCGGTGGCGTCCACGACGCGGCTCAGAGCTCGATGGTGAGGCCCTCGCGCGCGGCGACGACCTCGAAGCCCAACGACGTCCCCATCTTCGACGCGCACGCGCCGAGCGCGTCGATCGCGTCGTCGTGGCGGGTGGGGTCGTGGTGGAACAGCGCCAGACGCTTGGCGCCCGCCGTGTGCGCGAACCAGACGGCGTAGTCGACCGTGCAGTGACCCCAGGTCGACTTCATCGCGAACTCGTCGGGCGTGTACTGCGAGTCGTGGATCAAGAGGTCGACCCCTCGAGCGAGTTCGAGCGCGCCCTCGCTCGCCGCGAGTGACCCGTCGTAGGGCTGCTGATGGTCGCTCAGGTAGGCGACGCTGACACCGTCGTGCTCGATGCGGTACCCGAGCGTGTTGCCGACGTGCGGCACCAGGCGCGACATGACCTCGATCGGACCGACGCGGAACTCGGCGTCACCCACGTCGTGGAACCGGAACGTGCCGGGGAACTGGTTGATGCAGATCGGGAACAGCGGCGGATGGATCGTCGCCTCGAACACCTCGGCGACCGTGCGGCCGTCCTCCTGCACCGGTGCGTACACGTCGAACTCGGCACCGGGCTTGAGCATCGGCGTGAAGAACGGCAGACCCTGCGTGTGGTCCCAGTGCAGATGGGTGAGCAGACAGGCGCCGCGGAAGCTCCCGTCGTGCGGCTGGGTGGCACCGAAGTAGCGCAGACCGGTGCCGAGGTCGAACACGATCGGCGGTGCCCCGGGGACGTCGACGGAGACGCACGACGTGTTGCCGCCGTATCGCGCGATGTCGTGACCGTGGCACGGCGTGGAGCCGCGCACGCCGTGGAACGTGACCTTCACCGGTTGAACCCCTGCACCCCTTCTCGCCCCCTGATGCGTCACGTTACGACCCGCCCACCCCGAGGCTCAACAGCGGGCCCGCCTTCGCGTGCGTGACGTGCGTCGCAAGCTCGGCCGTTCGGGTGGCTACGGTTCGCGCATGGCGTACAGCATCGAGTCCCGCACGATCGTGGTCGACGAGGTCGACTTCACCTATCTCGCCTGCGGGGACGAGGGCCCGCTCGCACTGTGCCTGCACGGGTTTCCCGACAGTGCGCACACGTGGCGGCACCTGCTGCCGTTGCTCGCCGAAGCCGGCTACCGCGCGGTCGCTCCGTTCCAGCGCGGCTACGCACCCACCGCCGTGCCGACCGACGGGCGGTACCAGACCGGCGTGTTGGCGCTCGACGCGATCGGCTTCCACGAGGCGCTCGGTGGCGGCGAGCCCGGCGTGATCATCGGCCACGACTGGGGTGCGCCCGCCACGATCGGTGCGGCCGTGCACGCCCCCGACCGCTGGACCAAGGTCGTCACGATGGCGGTGCCGCCCGGTCCGTCGATGGGTGCCGCGTTCCTCACCGTGCCCGCTCAGCTGAAGCGCAGCTGGTACATGTTCTTCTTCCAGCACCCGTTGTCCGACCTGGTGGTGCCGGCGAACGACCTCGCGTTCATCGACCAGTTGTGGGCCGACTGGTCGCCCGGCCACGAGGGTGCCGAGGACGTCGCTCACGTGAAGGACTGCCTGCGCGATCCGGCGCACCTCACGGCGGCGCTCGGCTACTACCGGGCGACGCTCGGCGAGGGCTACAAGGACCCGGCGCTCGACGAGCTGCAGGCGGCGTGCAGCGGCGTGCCCACGCAGCCGACGCTGTATTTGCACGGCCGCACCGACGGCTGCGTCGGCGTCGAGGTGGCCGAGATGGCCCGCGCGATGGTCACCCCCAACGTGACGATCGAGGTGGTCGAGGGCGCGGGCCACTTCCTGCAGATCGAGCAGCCCGCGGTCGTGAACGCCCGCATCCTGGAGTTCCTCGCGTGAGCGCTGCGCCGGGAGTGCGACCCGTCCTGCCCGACGGACTCGTGGTGATCGTGAAAGAGGAGTGCGAGACCTGCCGCATGGTCGCGCCGCTGCTCGCCCGCTTCGAGTGCACCGTCTACACCCAGGACGATCCGGCGTTCCCACACAGCGTGTCGCCCGTGCACGACGCCGACTTGTCGGTGAGCTGGCACCACGACATCGAGACGGTGCCGACACTGATCAAGGTGATGAACGGCATCGAGATCGAACGCACCGTCGGCTGGTCACGCGCCGAATGGCAGCGGATCACCGGCATCGCCGGCCTCGGCGACGACCTGCCGGTGATGCGGCCGGGATGCGGTTCGCTCAGCGTCGACCCCGACCTCGAGGACGCGCTGCGCGCCCGCTTCGGCGGCCATCTGCTGAAGGCGCGTCGCATCGAGCTCGCCGATCTCGACGACGAGATGGAGGCGATGTTCGACCGCGGGTTCACCGACGGCCTGCCCGTGGTGCCGCCCACCGAGGAGCGCGTGCTGCGCATGCTCACCGGCACCACCCGCGCCGCCGACGAGGTGGTGGCCGTGGTGCCGCCCGACCTGGTCGAGGTGACGGTCGAGAAGATCGCGATCAACGCGGTGATGGCCGGATGCCGCCCCGAGTACCTGCCGTGGGTGATCGCCGCGGTCGAGGCCATCTGCACCGACGAGTTCAACATCCACGGTGTGCTCGCCACCACCATGCCGGTGGGCCCCGTGATCGTGTGCAACGGACCGGGCACCCGCGCGATCGGCATGAACGCCGCCGGCAACGCGCTCGGCCAGGGCAACCGCGCCAACCTCACGATCGGCCGCGCCGTGCAGTTGGTGGTGCGCAACGTCGGCGGCGGACGTCCGGGCGAGGTCGACCGCGCCACGCACGGCAACCCCGGCAAGATCAGCTTCTGCTTCGCCGAGCTCGAGGACGGCTCGCCGTTCGGCCCGCTCGCCGAGAGCCTCGGCGCCCCGGCAGGCACCAACGCGCTCACCGTGTTCGCCGGCGAGGGCCCGCGCTGCATCGTCGACCAGTTGGCCCGCGATCCCGAGAGCCTCGCCAACACCTTCGCCGCCTGCCTGCGCACGTTGCACAATCCCAAGCTCGTCCTCGGCTTCGACGTGATCCTCGTCGTCGGTCCCGAGCACGCCCGCGTCTTCGCCGAGGCCGGCTGGGACCGCGACCGGCTGCTCGACGAGCTGCACGCGCGGCTTCTGCTGTCCGGCGAGGATCTGGTGCGCGGCGCGCACGGCATCGCCGAGGGCGTCCCCGAGCACCTGCGCACGGCCACCCTGCCGAAGTTCCGGCCCGGCGGGATCCTGGTGGTGCACGCCGGCGGTGGTGCCGGGCTGTTCTCGGCGATGATCGGCGGCTGGGCCAACGGCGACGTCGGCTCCAAGCCGGTGACCCGCGTGGTGGGCAACTAGGGTTCGGCCATGGCCAAGCTGCTGCTCGATCCCACGGGTGAACGGCACGTCACCGAGCGCACGCGACTGGCGCGCCCGGGCTCGCTCGAGGGCCAGGTGATCGGCCTGCTCGACATCTCCAAGCCGCGAGGCGACGTGTTCCTCGACCAGCTCGAACGGCGCCTCGTGGCCGGTGGCGCGACGGTGAAGCGCTACAAGAAGCCGACGTTCACCAAGCCGGCGCCGGTCGACCTTCGCCACGAGATCGCCGCCAACTGCACGCTGGTGATCGAGGCGCTCGCCGATTGAGGCAGCTGCACGTCGTGCAGTGTGCACGACATCGTCGATCTCGAACGGCGGGGCATCCCCGGCGTGTTCGTGGCGTCCGCCGAGTTCGTGCAGGCCGCGATCGCGCAGAGCACCTCGCTGGGCTTCCCCTCGGTGGCGCGGGTGTTCACGCCACACCCGATCCAGGACCGCACCGACGACGAGATGCGCACGTACGCCGACCAGGCCTACGACGAGATCGTCGCCCAGATCACCGCGTCCTGACCGCGTCCCACATGCGATGAGAGATGAGCGGCCGTGGCGACCGCATCTCTCATCTCGTCAGCAGGACGGTCGGGTCGATGAGCGATACGGTCGGCAGCGGCCCTCATCGGTCATCGCGTTCGGCCTGGGGCTGGGTCACGGCAGGCGATAGGTGCCCTCGGCCTCGCGCACCAGCAGGCCCTCGGCCACCAGCGCGTCGGCCAAGCGCCGCGCGTGCTCGGTGTCGCGGCCGGACACCGTCGCCAGCGCCCCCACCGTCACCGCGCCCGTACCGGCCGCTCGCAGCAGCGCTCCACGCGCCTGGCGGTCGCTGCCGTCGAAACGGGCCTGGCGCACGCTCACGCCCGCCGAGCCCACCGCCGGATCGGGCACCTCGCTCCCCCGCCACGCGCACGTCGACGCGACCGGGCACTCGTCGCAGCGAGGCGAGCCCGGCCGGCACAACACCGCGCCGAGCTCCATGATCGTCTGGTTCCACGCCCACCACTCGCCGACCGGCGCTGCTGCGTCGGCGATCGCCTGCACCTCTCGCGGTCGCAGCGTGCGGCCCACCACGCGTGCGTACACGCGGGCGATGTTGGTGTCGACCACGGCGGCCTCGGCCTCGAACGCGAACGCCCGGATCGCGCGAGCGGTGTAGGGGCCCACACCGGGCAACGCGAGCAGCTCGTCGAGCGACTCCGGGAACCCGCCGCGCTCGGTGACCGCGATCGCGGTCGCGTGCAGGTTGCGCGCCCGCCGCGGGTAGCCGAGTCCCTGCCAGTGGCGCAGCACCTCGCCGAGCGGCACCGCAGCGCACGCCGCGGGCGTGGGGAACGCCTCGAGGAACGCCAGGTACTTGGGCACCACCCGTGGCACCTGCGTCTGTTGCAGCATCACCTCGCTCACGAGGATCGCCCACGGGTCGCGGGTGCGCCGCCAGGGCAGGTCGCGCAGACGCGGCTCGCCCCAGGCGAGCACCGCGTCGGCGAAGCCCGGCGGCACCCCGCCGGGGTCGGACGTCAGTCCCAGACCTGCACGCCGTCGTACGGGCGCTTGCGGTCCGGCGCGAACTCGCGCTTCCACACCATCACGCGACGACGGAAGTAGCAGACCTCCTTGCCGTCCTGGTTGAAGCCCTTGCTCTCGACCAGCACCGTGCCACGGTCGTTCTTGCTCTTCGACTCGGTCACCTCGAGCACACGCGTCTCGGCGTGGATGGTGTCGCCGTGGAACGTGGGGAACTTGTGCTGCAGCGTCTCGACCTCGAGGTTGGCGATGGCCGCACCGCTCACGTCGGGCACGCTCATGCCGAGCACCAGCGAGTAGACGAGGTTGCCGACCACCACGTTGCGGCCCTGCACGCTCTCGCTCGCGAACCAGTCGTTGGTGTGCAACGGGTGGTGGTTCATCGTGATCATGCAGAACAGATGATCGTCGTACTCGGTGATGGTCTTGCCGGGCCAGTGCCGGTAGACGTCGCCGACGACGAAGTCTTCGAGGTACCGGCCGAAGGGGCGCTCGTGAACGGTCATGGACGCGAACGCTAGCGGTCGGGTCGGCTCGGGTCCTTTTCGGTGGTGCGCCGCTCGCCGTTGCGCCGGTCGCCTTCGGACGAGGCGGGCCGGCGGATCGCACCGGTGGTGGGATCGCCGTCGTGGCGCGGGCGCGAGCCGAACCGAGCGGCGAAGTCGAGCGCGCTCTCCGGGTTGTTGGCCTGTTCGGCTGCGATGTCGCGCAGACGTTGCAGTCGCTCACGTCGGTGGATGCTCCACGGGCCGACGCGCAGCGTGCCGTAGAGCGCACCACCGAGCACGATCGGGAAGAAGTACTGCGCGAGCCGCCACGAGGCGACACCGAGCACCGCCTGGTCGGCGGGCGCGCCGAAGCCGATCAGCGCGGTCGACATCGCGACGTCGATCACGCCGAGACCGCCCGGCATGATCGGGATGACCGCGAGCACGTTGGCGAGCCCGTACGCGACGAGCAGCGCGTCGAGATCGGTGGTGAGACCGAACGCCCGCAGGAACACCCAGAGCGCGGCGGCGTCGAGCAACCAGTTCGCTGCGGCCCAGCCGATGGTCCGGCCGAGCAACTGCCGGTCGGAGGCGAGGTCCTCGAGCCGCAGTGCGACGTGCTTGACGCCCGCCGCGGCGCGGTTCTCGTCGAGGCGCAGCTTGCGGGCGATCCACCGGAAGATGCGCTCGGCCCGGCCCTGCCCCTCGAGCAGGCCGAACACGAGCGCGGCGACGAACCCCATGATCAGCACGCCGGCGATCGCTGCCGATGCGTATCCACCGTTCACCCCGCGGATCGGGATCGAGATCACCAGTGCGAGCCAGAACAGAACGTTGAGCACCACGGCCGAGCCGAGACCGGCGGTCGCCAGCGCGAAGCCGGCATCGGGACCTGGCACCCCGGACAGCGTCATCAGCCGGTAGCCGAGTGCCGAGCCCGCGGCGCTGCCGCCGGGCAGGATGCTCGACAGCGCCTTGGTGCTCATCTGGATGCGGAACAGCCGCCACGAGCTGACGAGGTGGCCGGCGTCGCCGAGCGTGGCCCGGGTGAGCAACGAGTAGGCGTAGAGCGAGACGATCTCGAGCCCGAACCCGAGGACGATGTAGATCGGATTGAGGTTCTGCAGCTGCCCCGCCGCGCGCCGGGCGGGCGGCAGGACCGACACCACGGCGACGTACACGACGCCGATGAAGGCGATCAGCTTGAGGGTGAAGCGGAAGCGGCGGATGAACCGTCCGGGTCGGGGCGGCCCACCGGTGTCGTCGACGCTGACGCGCGGGAGTTCACCCGTGGGGGGCGCGTCGTACTCGTAGACCACCCCTCTTTGTTAGCCGATCCCGCGCCCCGGCGCCGACCACGAGCGGACTGACCTGGCCCGATACGTTCAGGCGTCGAACGAACGCACGATCTCGACGATGGCCCGGCGCACCGGAGCCCGGGTGTCGGCGGGCACCTTGCCGAGGTGCACGACGACGAGGTCGCGGTCGGGGTCGACCAGCGTGTACTGCCCCTCGTAGCCCTGTGCGGCCATCGAACCGGGCAGCTCGGGCATCAGCCACCACTGGCGGCCGTACCCGATCGCGCTCTCGTCGTCCCACGCGATCTGCGTGCGGGCGTGGTCGCGCCAGCCCTCGGGCAGCAACCGTCGTCCATCCACCACGCCGTCGTCGAGGTACAGCTGGCCGAACCGGGCGAAGTCGCGCGCGGTCGCGTACACGAACGACGAACCGACGAACGTGCCGCGAGTGTCGAACTTCGGGATCGCACTCGTCATGCCGATCGGGCCGAACAGGCGCTCGGCGAGGAACGCCTCCATCGCCTCGCGGCTGGGGGCGACGGCGTCGCCGAGGATCCGCGACACGATGTTGGTGGTGCCGCTCGAGTAGTTCCACACCGCGCCCGGCTCGTGCAGCAACGGCAGCGCCGCCGCGTAGGCGGCCATGTCGTCCTTGCCCGACCCGAACAGCATGTCGATGCAGTGGCTGATCGAGTCGTCGACGTAGTCCTCGACGAACTCGAGCCCCGAGCGCATCTCGAGCAGGTCGAGCAGCCGGATCGCCTCCTTCTCGGTCCCGCGCCACGAGGGCACCGGCGCGGGTGCGTCGACCGCCAGCGCACCGTCGCCGACCGCGATGCCGACGGCGGCCTGGGTGATGCTCTTGGCCATGCTCCACGAGACGAGCGTCGTGTCGGGGCCGACGGCGCCACCGGGCCCGAACGCCGTGTCGGGCTGGGTGCCGTACCGCTCGAAGCACACCTCGCCCCGGTGCTGCACGACGAGCGCGAGGCTGCGGCCGTGGGCGGCGCCGTCGGCGAAGAGTTCGTCGGCGACGGCCGGCACCTGGTCGGGGACGGAGGGGGTTCGCGACATGCCGTGACGGTACACCGGTGCCGTCGACCGGCAGACTGGCGGCGATGGATCCCACCGACGACGTCGCGACCGCGCTCGGCACCTATCTCGAGATCGTCGACTCGTGCGCGCCCGGCCTGGTCGAGGGCCTGTACGTGGTCGGGTCGTTCGCGCTCGACGACTGGCGGCCCGGCCACAGCGACATCGACCTCGTGGCCGTCACGGCCGAACCGGCCACCGACGACGACGCGGCCACCCTCGTCACCGCACACGCGCTGCTGGCCGAGCACCAACCGCGCCCCTTCGTCGACGTGCTCTACGTCGCGTGGGGCGACCTGATCACCCCGCCGATGGCGCTGCACCGGCCGTGGACGCTCGAGCACCGCCTGCACCACGACGGCGACTGCTTCGAGCTCAACCCGGTCACGTGGTACGTGCTCGCCAGGTCGGGCGTCACGGTGCGCGGCCCCTCGGTCGACCGGCTGGGTGTGTACGTCGACGTCGACGCGCGGGTTCGATTCGTGGTCGACAACCTGGCGTCGTACTGGGCACCGCTCGGCGAGCAGGTGCGCACGGTGTGCGACGCCGACCCGGCGCACCTGTTCGCACCCGACAGCTTCGAGTGGTGCGCCCTCGGGGCGCTGCGGTTGCACCGCACGGCGTTCGTCGGCGACGTCGTGTCGAAGCGCGGTGCCGGCGAGTACGGCCTCGAGGTGGCACCCGAGCGGTTCGCCGGTGTGCTGCGCGAGGCGCTGGCGGTTCGTGCGGGCACGTCGACCTTCACCGCGGTCGACACCGAACGCATGCGCCTCGCCGCCGAGCTGATCGAGTGGTGCGCGCACGAGGTGGCGCAGGCCGCCGCGCCCGACGTCTGAACGGGCGGATCGCCTCCGCACCGCCGACACGCCGGCGACGTGTCCGGCCGCGGATCAGTCCGGCGGGGTGGCCGACGCGAACACGGCCGAGGCGATCGTGCCCCCGCCGTCGCGCGCCGACAGCTCGACGGTGCCGCCCGACGCCTCGACCAGACGCTGCACGATCGCGAGGCCGAGGCCCGACCCGTCGCTCGGCGCATCGGCCGCCCGCCAGAAGCGGTCGAACGCGTGCTCGCGCTGGTCGGCCGTCATGCCCGGTCCACGGTCGAGCACGCGGACGGCCACGCCCGTGCCGGCGCGGTGCACCACCACGTCGATCGCGCTGCCGTCGGGTGCGACCTTCAGCGCGTTGTCGACGTAGTTGTCGATGACCTGCTCGACGGTCTCGGCCGCCGCCAGGACGGGCGCCGACGTGACGGCCGAGCACCGCACCGTCACGCCGAGCTCGTCGGCGAGCGGCTGCCACATCTCGACCCGTTCGCGGGCGACGGCCGCCAGGTCGATCTCGACCCGCTCGACCGACCGCCCCTCGGTGCGGGCGAGCATCAGCAGCTGGTCGACGAGGTGCTGCAGTCGCTCGGTCTCGGCGGCAGCTGCCTCGAGCCGGAGGCGCGCCGCCTCGGGGTCGTCGTCGATCAGGTCGGCTGCCTGCTCCAGCCGGAGCCGCAGCGCGGTGAGCGGGGTGCGCAGCTGATGCGACGCGTCGCCCGCGAAGGCGCGCTGCGCGTTCAGCAGCACCGACTGCTGCGCCGACATCGTGTTGAACGAGCGGGCCAGCGACCGCACTTCGGGCGGACCCTCGTCGTCGGGCGCCTGCACACCGTGCTCGCCGGCAGCCAGACGTTCGGTGGCCAATCGCAACCGCCGCAACGGGCGGCTCACCGTGGTGGCCAGTGCGAGGGCGGCGACGAGCGCCATCAGCACCGAGATCGCCGCCACCACCGCCAGGCCGCGCACCCGCTTCTCGACCCGCTCGTCGACCTGCGACGACGGGTACGTCAGCCGCACCACACCCTCGACCTCGTTGCCCGACAGCACCGGCACCGCGACGTACAGCAGCTCGGTGCCGAGCGTCTTCGACTCGCGCTCGCCCGAACTCGGCTCGCCGGCGGTGGCCGTCGCGATCTCGGGCCGCGTCGAGTAGTCGGCGCCCGCCGCCGCCTCTTCGTCGGAGATCACCATCGCGATGCCGTGGTGGTCGGTGATGATCACGCGCGCGCCGGTGTCGGAGCGGTAGGCATCGACCAGCTCCTGCAGCGCCGCGTTGCCGTTGGCGTCGCCGTGCTCGAGCGCCTCCTCGGCACGCCCGGCGATGACGAACGCGTCGCGCTCGAGCCCGGTGACGATGCGATCACGCTCGACCCGGCGCAGATGGCTCGCGAGCGGCAGGTCGTGTGCCAGCAGCACGGCCACGGTGATGCCGACGAGCACGGCCACGAGCCGCCACCTCATCGCGGGCCCTTCATCGCGGACGGCTCAACGCCCGCCGGGCCGCGGCCGGCACGGGCGGCAGCTCACGTCGGCACCTCGAGCCGGAACCCGACCCCGCGCACCGCGGCGATCCATTCGTGGGCGCCGAGCTTCTTGCGCAGCGCAGCCACGTGTGCGTCGACGGTCTTGGTGGGGCCGTACCAGTGGGCATCCCACACGTTCTCGAGGATCTGGGTGCGGGTCGACACCGCGCCGGGATCGATCGCCAGGTAGGCCAGCAGGTCGAACTCCTTGGCGGTGAGGTGCACCTCGTCGCCGTCGAGGTGCACGCGGCGCGTGCGGCGGTCGATCTCGAGCGCGCCCAGCTGCTGCACCGGTGGCGAGTTCGTCGCGTCGATCGCACCGGTCGGCTCGGGCTGCGTGCGGCGGGCGATCGCGCGGATGCGTGCCACCAGCTCGCGGAAGCTGAACGGCTTGGTGACGTAGTCGTCGGCGCCGAGTTCGAGGCCGAGCACGCGGTCGAACTCGTCGCTGCGCGCCGTGAGCATGATGATCGGCACGCGGCTGCGCCCCCGGATCACGCGGCACACGTCGCGGCCGTCCATGTCGGGCAGGCCGAGGTCGAGCAGCACGACCTCGGGCGAGGTCGTCGCTTCGTGCTCGAGTGCTGCGGCACCGGTGGTGACGTGCACCACGTCGTGCCCCGCAGCCACGAGCCCGTCGACGAGCGACACGGCGATCGACCGGTCGTCCTCGACGAGCAGGATCTTCACGGGCGACATTCTGCACCGCCGGCGGGACCGGTCCCCACGGCTCTTGGACGTTTCTTGGACGACCGTGCACCCAGTCCTCACCGCTCGTTGCCTACCGTGACCGTCATGAGGACGGGCGTCGTGACGGCGGTGTCGGTGGCAGCGGTCGTCGTTGCCGGTTCGACCGCAGCGCTCGTCAACGCCCAGGTGCTCGACACGGGCACGAAGCACGCGCCCACCGTCACCATCGCCGACGAGACCGACGCCTCGGCGACCCCGGTGGTCACGGTCCCCGGGGTCGCGACCACCACCACGGTGCCGACCGCCACCGGTGCCACCTCCGACGCCATCGACGCCATGCCTGTCGTCTCGACGCCCTCGCTCGCCGGCATCGCGCTCGACCCGTCGCCGAGCTCGCGGCTCACCGAGGCCGCGGCGCCGCCCGTGCCCGCGCCGGCCACCGCGGCCACCAGCGCCCGGCACGACGACGACGACGATGACGACGACTCGTCGGGGTCGTCGGGCAGCTCCGGGTCGTCGAGCAGCTCGGGTTCGGGTCACAGCACCTCGACCAGCACCGCGCCCGTCGCCGCGGCACCCGTCACGACGACGGACGACGACCACGCCTCGGATGCACCGGTGCCCGGCACGTGGGGCGACGGCGGGGGCTGGCCGAGCGACGGCTCGTGGGCCAACCCGCACCAGCCCGGGTCGTGGCCGGCCGGCGGCTACCGCAGCGGCGACGACGACTGATCGCGCGCCGTCCGGTCGCCGTCGCGATCCTCAGGACGGCGTGGACGGCCCCGGCACGACCGGCACCTGACCGGTGTCACGGTCGAGCCACTTGTTCGGCGTCTCCGGGGCGGGTGCCAGCGCCAGGGCCAACGCCTCGTCGGCGGTGTGCGCGCGCTGGGCGAGCATCCGGTGCGAGTGCCGCACGAACCCCGACACCACGGCCTGGTCCATCCAGTCGAACAGGCCACTCCAGTAGCGCTCGACGTCGAACAGGACCACCGGCTTGCGGACGATGCCCAGCTGGTTCCACGTGAGCAGCTCGATCACCTCCTCGACCGTGCCGAACCCGCCCGGCAGGGCGATGAAGCCGTCGCTCAGCTGTTCGAAGCGGGCCTTGCGCTGGTGCATGTCGGGCACCACCTCGAGCGTCGACAGGCCGCGATGCGCGACCTCCTTCGAGACGAGGTGGTCGGTGATCACGCCGATCACCTCGCCGCCCGCACCGAGCGCGGCGTCGGCCACCACGCCCATCAGCCCGACGTGGCCGCCGCCGTACACGAGCGTGATGCCGCGTCGGGCCATCGCCTCGCCGAGGGCCTGGGCGGCGTCGCGATAGGCCGCGTTGGCACCGGCGTTCGAGCCGCAGTAGACGCACAGTCGCGCCGGACGTGAGGTGTTCCCGGACATCGGCATCCGTGCAGCCTGGCACAGCCCGATGTGACTGTTGCAACGGCTTCCGTGCCGAAAAGGCCGCGAGCAGGGCCGATCACTACAGTTCGAGCCGTGACTGCACCTGATCTCCACGCTGCGGCGGACGTCATCGAACTGGCCCAGGGGGTCGTCGGCAAGGCGATCCGGCACCTGGCCGCGTCCGGCGGACCCGACGCCCACCAGACCCTGGCGTACGACCTCGCGCACGCTGCCGCACAGGTCGAGACCGCACGTTCGCTGCTCGACTACGGCGCCAAGGGCGAGCTCGAGGCCAAGATCACCTGCGCGTTCACCGCCGACATGGTGCACGACCTGATCTCGCGCCTCGCCGGTCGCGAGGCGTTGTGGGGCGTCGAGGTCGCGCCGTTGCGCGACGCCCATCCGTTCCTCGGCACCTACCGCGATCCGGCGTTCCTCGCATCGCTCGCGTCCACGCCGGGCCCGCGCCACCTCGACCCCGAGTTCGAGATGGTGCAGGACACCTTCCGCTCGTTCGCCGACAACGAGATCAAGCCGCGGGCCGAGCACGTGCACCGCCACAACGACGACGTGCCCGAGGAGATCATCTCGGGCCTCGCCGAGATGGGCGTGTTCGGTCTCAGTGTGCCGGCCGAGTACGGCGGCTACAGCGAGGGCGGCGACGGCGAGTACATCGGCATGGTGGTGGCCACCGAGGAGCTGAGCCGCGGCTCGCTCGGCATCGGTGGCTCGCTCATCACCCGCCCCGAGATCCTCACCCGCGCCCTCGTGCACGGCGGCACCGAGGCGCAGAAGCAGCGGTGGTTGCCCAAGCTCGCCACCGCCGAGGTGATGGCCGCCGTCGCCGTCACCGAGCCCGACTACGGCAGCGACGTCGCCGGCCTCAAGGTCACCGCCACCCCGGCCACGGGACCCGGCGGTGCGGACGGCTGGGTGATCAACGGCGTCAAGACGTGGTGCACCTTCGGTGGTCGTGCCGACGTGCTGATGCTGCTGGCCCGCACCGACCCGGATCGCACCAAGACCCACAAGGGCCTGAGCATGTTCATCGTGCCCAAGCCCCGCGGCAACGGTCACGGGTTCGAGTTCACCCAACCCGCCGATGGCGACTTCGCCGGCGGCAAGCTCGAGGGACGCGCGATCGACACGATCGGCTACCGCGGCATGCACAGCTACGAGATCGCCCTCGACAACTGGTGGGTGCCCGCCGACAACCTCATCGGTGGCGAGTCCGGCCTCGGCAAGGGCTTCTACTACCAGATGCAGGGCTTCGAGAACGGGCGGCTGCAGACCGCGGCGCGCGCCGTGGGCGTGATGCAGGCCGCGTACGAGGCGGCGCTCGACTACGCCCAGAACCGCAAGGTGTTCGGCGCGCCGATCATGGACTACGAGCTCACCCAGGTGAAGCTCGGTCGCATGGCCGTGCTCACCCAGGCCGGTCGCCAGTTCTCGTACGCCGTCGCCAAGCTGATGGCCAAGGGCGAGGGCGCGATGGAGGCCAGCATGGTGAAGGCCTACGTGTGCAAGGCGGCCGAGTGGGTGGCTCGCGAGGCGATGCAGATCCACGGTGGCTTCGGCTACGCCGAGGAGTACTCGGTGAGCCGGCTCTACGTCGACGCTCGCGTGCTCAGCATCTTCGAGGGCGCCGACGAGACCCTGTGCCTCAAGGTGATCGCTCGCCGCCTCTGCGACACCGCCGGCGTCTGACCACGGCGAGCGGCGCACCGTTCGTCGCGGTCGAGGGCGTCATGGGTGTGGTTCCCGGGCTCTCCTGGCGCGCAGTAGGGTGAGCCGCGCCTGACCGTTCGGATCGCTGGGGGGCGCCCATGGCTCGTGGCATCGACCGACGTCGTTTCGTCCTGGGGCTCACCGCCTCCGCCGTCGCGCTGCGCGCCGCCGGGATGCTGCGGTCCGTCTCCGCTGCGGTCATGCCCGACGACGGCCCCTACGGACCGCTCGGCGCACCCGATGCCCACGGCATCTCCCTGCCCGCCGGCTTCTCGAGCCGGTTGCTCGCCACCTCGGGGGATCCGGTCGGCGCGAGCGGCCACGCGTGGCACGGCGCCCCCGACGGCGGTGCGTGCGTGGCGATGGCCGACGGCGGCTGGGTGTACGTCTCGAACAGCGAGCTGCCCGATGCCACCGGCGGCGCGTCGGCGTTGCGGTTCGCAGCCGACGGCACCGTGGTCGACGCGTGGTCGGTGCTGCACGGCACGAGCCGCAACTGTGCCGGCGGGCTCACCAGCGCCGGTCGCTGGTTGTCGTGCGAGGAGAACGGCGACCACGGGTTGGTGTGGGAGTGCGACCCGCGCGCGCCCGGGCAGGGCGTGATGCGCCCGGCACTCGGTACGTTCAACCACGAGGCCGCGGTCGAGGACCCCGTCACGGGCGCCGTGTACCTCACCGAGGACCACCCCGAGGGACGGCTGTACCGGTTCGTGCCCGACGTCCCGGGCGATCTCGGCCGCGGGGCGCTGTTCGCCGCCTCGGTCACCGGCGAGTCGGTCGCGTGGGTGCCGACCACCGACGCCGCGCCCGACCGCCAGGCCACCACCACCGGGTTCGCCGGTGGCGAGGGCATGTGGCTGCACGGTCGCGACGTGCTGTTCACCACCAAGATCGACCGACGCGTCTGGCGGCTCGGGCTCGACACGGGCACCGTGTCGGTGCTCTACGACCCGACGGCCGCGCCCGGATCGTCACTCGACGCCGTCGACAACATCACGGTGCACGCGCCCTCGGGCGACGTGTACGTGTGCGAAGACGGCGGCAACATGGAGGTGGGGCTGTTGTCGTCGAACGGTGGCGACACGTTGTCGGTCGCGCCGTTCCTGCGCATCGTCGGCCACGACGGCTCGGAGTGGTGCGGCGCTGCGTTCTCGCCCGACCACACGCGTCTGTACTTGAGCTCGCAGCGAGGCGACGACGGACGCGGCCGCACCTACGAGATCACCGGGCCGTTCCGCACCGGGCCGGCGACGACCAGCACCACGACGAGCTCGACGTCGACCTCCACCACGCTCGCCCCCACCACCACCGTCGAGCCGACCACGACGACGAGCACGACGACCACCACGGTGCCCGCCGGACCAGCGCCCGTCACTGCCGTCGGCTTCGGCGCCACCTGGCGCTACCACGACCTCGGCACCGACCTCGGCACCACCTGGCGCACCACCACCTACGACGACACCACCTGGCGCACCGGCCCCGCACCACTCGGCTACGGCGACCCCGTCACCACCACCATCGCCAGCGGCAACAACCCCAACAACCGCCCCATCACCGCCTACTTCCGCCACACCTTCACCATCGACCCCACCAACCCCAACCCCGTCACCGACCTCGTGCTCCGCATCCGCCGCGACGACGGCGCCGTCATCCACCTCGACGGCACCGAACTCACCCGCACCAACATGCCCACCGGCACCATCACCGCCACCACCCGCGCCCTGTCCAGCATCAACGACGCAGCCGAAACCCAGATCCACACCATCACCCTCGCCGGACGCACCCTCACCCCCGGCACCCACCTCCTCGCCGTCGAACTCCACCAATACCAACCCAGCAGCAGCGACCTCAGCTTCGACCTCGGCCTCACCGGCATGCGTCGCGGCTGACGACGACACGACACCTCCGCCGATCAGCGCAGCGCGCGGAGTTCGCGCGACCGCCACAGGGTCGCGGCGATGCACACGGCGGCGAGCGCGCCGCACAGGCTCACCGTCGGGCGCGGGCCGATCGCCGAGGCGACGAGCGCCGACAGCAGCCCGCCGATCGGCAGCAGGCCGGCGTTCACCATGGTGCTGAGCGCCATCACGCGACCCATCCGGTCGCGCGGGGTGAGCTCCTGGATGAGGGCCTGGTTGAGGTTGCTGTACATGCCGCCGGTGAGCCCCCACGCGAGCAGGAGCAGTTCGAGCGCACCGAAGCTCGGCACCACGCCCTGGAACACCTGATCGGCGGTGCCGAGCAACATGAAACCCATGAACACCGGGCCGCGCCGGCGCAGTCGCGACCGGAAGCGCATCAACACCAGCGACGTCACCACCATGCCGATGCCCATCAGCGCGAACAGCCGAGCCGCCTCCGACGCCTCACGGCCGAACTCGTCGCGAGCGATGCGCGGCAGCAGCGTGAACGCCGGCCCACCCATCAGCGAGCCGCCGACGACGAGCAGCACGAACAGCGGGCGCAGCACCGGATGACGCCACACGAAACGGAGCGCCTCCGCGATCTCGGCGCGCAGCTCACGCCGGTGGGCCGCCGGCGGGTGTGGCGGCACACGGATGCGCAGTGCGGCCAGCAGCCCGACACCGAACCCCGCCGCCTGCACGACGAAGGCCCAGCCCACGCCCGACCGCTCGATCACGCCGCCGACGAGCAGCGGCCCGCCGATCATCGCCACGTTCGAGCCGACGGTCATCAACACCACCGCCTGCATCACCCGCTCGGTGCCGACCAGCACCGGCACCAGCGACGATCGCACAGGCATCGCGAACGCCATCACCGACCCGAACGCAACCGCGACGACCACGGCGAGGGCGAGGTTCATCACCCCGCTCCACACCAGCACCGCACCGGTGGTCAGCACCGCGATGCCGGCCACCTGGGTGACGAGCAGCATCCGGCGCCGGTCGTGGCGGTCGGCCAGTGCACCGGCGGTGAGCACGAGGGCGCACACGGGGGCGCCGAGCGAGAACACGATGAGCCCGCTCGCCCACGTGGGCGAGTCGAGGGTGTCCTCGACGAGCCACAAGAACGCGAAGCGATCCGCCGAACCGATCAGCGACAGCGAGACCGCGTTGATCCAGAGGAACCAGAACGTGGTGCCGGCGAGCGAGGTCGCGTCACGCGTGCGTGGTGCCGCGACCGTGTCCCCCATGGCGCGCCACGGTAGGGGACGCCGGCGGGGACGACCGGATCAGACGCTCGCGGCCGGCCGCGGCGAGGTGGTGTCCGCGGCTCAGGCCGAGCGCAGTGCGCCGTCGCCCGGCTCGGTGCTGCCGCCGGCGACCGCGACGGTCGAGCCGTCGAGGGTCGTGACGGGCGTGACCGGCTGCTCGCTGCCCACACGGAACAGGGTGCGCACGGCCTTGGACAGCACCTGCTCGATCGTGGCCACGAGGATGACCAGATCGAGGTTGAGCGACCAGTTGTCGACGTAGAACAGGTCGAGCCGGCGGTAGGCACCGAAGTGCGGGTTGTCGCGGGCCTCGACCTGCCACAGGCCGGTGATGCCGGGGGGCATCTGCAACCGGTCGAGCAGGCGGTCGTCGAACTGCGCGACCTCGGAGGGCAACGCCGGCCGGGGGCCGACGATGCTCATCTCGCCGCGGAGCACGTTGAACAGCTGGGGCAGCTCGTCGAGCGACGTCGCACGGATGAACCTGCCGATGCGCGTGACGCGGGGGTCGCGCTCGAGCTTGAACAGCGGGCCGTGACGCTCGTTGCCCGCCTCGGCCTTGAGCGCCGCGAGCTTGGCCTCGGCGTCGACGACCATCGAGCGGAACTTGAACATGTGGAACAGCTCGCCGTCGCGACCGACGCGCTTCTGGCGGAACAGCACCGGGCCGTGATCGGTGAGCTTGATCGCGACGGCGATCGCCAGCATCACCGGCGAGGCGAGCAACAGCGTGACCGAGGCCAGCGCGAGATCGATCCACCGCTTGAGCAGCAGCTGCGGGCTGGTGTTGTCGGCGGGCTCGACGTAGTAGAGCGACTGGTACGCGACCGGCGTGGCGCGCAGGCGACGGTGGCTCATGCCGAGCAGACCGTTCGACAACTGGATGTGGACGCCTTCGTCCTCGAGCTCCTGGATGAGCGGCGAGAGCTCGCGCGACGGCAGCGCACCGACGACGGTGATGACGCCACGGATGTCGAGCTCGGCGAGCAACGCGACCAGGTCGTCGGTGTGCCCGAGGTGCAGCGACGACAGCCCGTGCACCGCGGCCAGGGTGGGATCACCGACCACACCACGGACCCGGAACCCGGCCTCGGGGTGCTCGCGCAGCATCGCGACCAGATCGGCGGCATCGGCGTTGACACCCACGACGACGACGTCGCGGAGGTGGTGGCCCGAGGCACGGGCGGCCGACAGCCAGGCGCGGTAGCCACCGCGGAGCCACAGCAACATCACGACGAGCAGCAGCGGACCGGCGACGAGCCAGCGCGACTGGATCTCGACGCTCATCGCCGCGAGCAGCAGCGCCTGGACGACGCCGAGCACGACCGAGACGCGCACGATGCGGCGGATCTCCTCGGTGCGGCTCGACGCGACGCGGGCCAGGTACAGGCCCTGCCAACGGAACAGGGCGAGGCCGGAGGCGACGAGCACCGCCTCGGTGACGAGCCACTTCCACACCTCCATGCCGGCGGTGTACTTCCACACCTGCGCGGGCAGCCAGGCCAGGACGAGCGCGACGGTGTCGAGGGCCACCAGCCGCCGCCGGAGGTTCTGCACTTCGAGTTTCTTGGTCCGGTGGTGGATCACGAGGCCACTCACTTCTTCCGTGGGGAGGGGGTACGGGCGATCTTAAGACAGGGGTGTTCGCCACCGAAGGCACCCGATTTGACGGTTCGATGACGATGTACCCCTGATTCTTGACCTCACGTTGACGATCTCCCGAGCAGTGGTCACACCGTCCCGGAGCGCGTGGAACCGAGCAGCTCCTCGGTCGCGTCGGGGTCAGACGGGCGTGTGGATCGACACGGCGTACTCGCCCCCTCGGAAGGGGGACCGGTCCCACCCGGCCCACCGCTCGACGAGGTCGAGACCCGCGGCGGCCGCGTGCGCGTCGTACTCGTCGAGGCCGAGTTCGCCCGGCCGGAGCGAGAACCCGGCCACCAGCAACCCACCCGGGCGGAGGTGCGCGGCACACGACGCGACCAGCGCGGGGCGATCGTCGGGCCGGCAGTACAGCATCACGTTGCCGGGCATCGCGACCACGTCGAAGGTGCGGTCGAGACGCACGGTCGCGAGGTCGGCGTGCACCCACGTGACGGCGGGGGCCTTGCGCCGCGCCAGCGCGAGCAGGTCGTCGTCGAGATCGGTGCCGACCACCTCGAGTCCACGTCGGTGCAGCTCGATCGCGACGCGGCCGGTGCCGCACCCGGCGTCGAGCACGCTGCGCGCCGGCTCACCGTCGACGACGAGCGACGCCAGCAGATCGGCCTCGCCGTGTGCGGCGTCGTGGGCGAAGCGGGCCTCGTACTCGTCGAGGTCGATCGCTGCACGCCACTGCGCCCACTGTGGGCTCACGTGCTCGCCAGGTCGGGTCACGCACCCACCATCGCGAGCAGCTCGGCCAGCGAGGCGATCCGTTCGAAGTCGGCCTCCGGGTGGTCGCCGTAGGGGTCGAGCAGGATCGGGTGCAGTCCGGCCGCACGTGCCCCTGCGACGTCCATGGTGATCGAGTCACCGACATAGGCGATGCGGTCGCGAGGCGCACCGTCGAAGTGCACGAGCGCCGGCTCGAAGATCGCCGGATCGGGCTTCGCGATCCCCACCACGTGACTGTCGATCACCACACGAACACACGCACCGTCACCGTCGCCGGTCTGGCACACGCCGCTGCGGCGCAGCACCTCCTCGATCTGCCCGCTCGCGTTGGACACCACGCCGATCGGCACGTCGGCCGCCACCAGCGCGTGCAGCGCGGCGACGCTCTCGGGGATCGGCCAGCGCCACAGGTGCGCATTGCGGGTGCGGCTCAGCACCACGGTCGCGGTGGGCACGTCGGGTTCGGCCACGCCGACCGCCCGCACGTACGCCACGTCGTACTCGTCCCACACCGTCTCGCCCGACCCGGCGAGGCTCTTCGCCGCCATCGCCGCGTAGTGGGCGCGTCGGTGTGTGTCGATCGAGGGATCGCCGCCGTAGTACGCCAGCAGCGGCCCGAGCACCGTGGGATCGGGG
>JAXLRF010000011.1:0-140105 GCA_046331225.1 Acidimicrobiales bacterium | reverse complement strand
CCAATGTGTTCAAGACCTCATCGCTCATCGCGGACTCCTCCACAACCATCGTCGCACCTCCAACAGCGACCAAACGCGACAGCGACCACAACTCCCCAACCAGCCCGTTGGGGTGATAGCGGCTTCGATTCGCCTCGTCGGCGATCTCGTCACGAGTCGCTGGGTCCCTACTCGCCGGCGGGCTCCGGCCCGACAACGTCACCGAGGCAATCCACCGAACACGCCAGTGGGCCGTCGACGTCGCGACCGTTGTCGGGGCATCAGGTGGACGCAAGGACTCCGACGGCGTCGTCTACTCGTGACCAACGAACGTCGAGCCGGTTGCCTCGACGTCACTCGATCTCGACGATTCCCCACACGAACACACGAGCGCCGACGACGACCTACGAACGCCCACGGGAACCCACACCGACGGGCGTTGGCAGACGGGCGTTGGCAGCTCGTGTTGTACGGATGTTGTACAGGAGCCCGAGAACGCCGCAGGCCCGGTCCTAGGGACCGGGCCTGACCTGGCATTTCCTTGGTGGCGGGGGCAGGATTTGAACCTGCGACCTTCGGGTTATGAGCCCGACGAGCTACCGAGCTGCTCCACCCCGCGTTGGGATGTGGGCAACGCTACTGACCGATCCGGACGATCGCAACCAAGCCGAGCGGGCGTCGGTGGCACGATGGGTCACATGATCGTCGCCGCTGCCGGGATGGGTTTCCTGCTCGCCGTCCTGTGGTTCGACCTCATGTTCGACGTCCAGGTCTGGCCGTACCGACACGACGCGGCGACGATCCCCGACGCCGTGGTCGACTCGATCGCCACTTACTACCGACGGGTGACCACCGAGGCGCATCCGATGAGCCGGCTGGTCGCGCTCGCAATGCTCGTCACCCTCGCATCGCTGATCGCGGCTGGTGTCCGCGACGGCGGCTGGGCACCCTGGATCGCGCTCGCACTCGTCGTCCCACCGATCGCCTATGCAGGCGCCTCGATCGTCCCCGCGGCCGTCCGTCTGGGCAGCCGGCGCGACGACCTGCCGACCCAGCAGCGCCTCGCCCGCGCGATCCTGCTCGGTCACCTGGCCTGTTGGTGCAGCGTCTTCGCCGCCCTGCTCGTCACGCTCATCGGCGCCTGACACGTCACCGCGGGACCATCGACCCATCCGAGCCATATACCCCCGGCCGTATGGTGTCGGCATGGTCGAACACACCAGCCGGGCCCGGCGCGTCGTCGTCATCGGTGGCGTCGCCGGCGGCATGTCCACCGCCACCCGCCTCCGCCGGCTCGACGAGCACGCGCACATCACCGTCATCGAGAAGTCGGGGCACGTCTCGTACGCCAACTGCGGCCTCCCCTACTTCGTCGGTGGTGTGATCGAGCGCGAGGAGGACCTGCTGCTGCAGACCCCCGAGCGGCTGTTCGACCGCTTCCGCCTCGACGTGCGCGTGCACAGCGAGGTGACTGCGATCGACGCCGAGGCACACACCGTGACCGTGCGTGTCGGCGCGGCGGGCACCGATCAGCACGACGACACGCTCCCCTACGACCAGCTCGTGCTCAGCCCCGGCGCCGTACCCGTCCGACCCCCCATCCCCGGCTTCGATCGCGTGCGCGTGCTGCGCACCGTCGAGGACGCCGCTGCGCTCGCCGACGACGTCAACGCGCAGCCCACCACCGCCGTGGTGATCGGGGCCGGTTTCATCGGGCTCGAGACCGCCGAGAACCTCACCCACGCCGGCATCGAGGTCACCGTCGTCGAAGCCGCACCACAGGTGCTCACACCGCTCGACGCCGAGATGGCCGTCCGCGTCGAGCACGAACTGGCGCGCCACGGCATCCACGTCGTCGTCGGCGCTGCGGTCACCGAGATCACCGACACCGAGGTCGTGCTCGGCGACGGTCGGCGCATTCCGGCCGAGCTCGTCATCGGCTCGATCGGCGTGCGACCCGACACGCGTCTCGCCGCGATGGCCGGGCTCGACATCGGACCCAACGGCGGCATCGCCGTCTCGCACACCGGCCAGACCAGCCACCCCGACATCTACGCGGTCGGCGACGCCGTCGAGAAGACCGACCAGGTGAGCGGCGCGTCGTCGCTGATCGCCCTGGCCAACGTCGCCAACCGGCAGGGTCGCCGCGTGGCCGACCACATCGCCGGGCTGCCCGTGCACGCGGCACCCTCGCTCGTCACGGCCATCGTGAAGGTGTTCGACCTCACCGTTGCGATGACCGGCTGGAACGAGCGTCGCCTGCTCGCCGCGGGCCGCGACCACCGATGCGTGCACTCGCACCCGATGAGCCACGCCTCGTACTACCCCGGCGCCGAGCAGATGGCGCTCAAGCTGCTGTTCGCACCCGACACGGGCGAGATCCTCGGCGCACAGGCCGTCGGCGGCAGCGGTGTCGACAAGCGCATCGACGTGATCGCCACAGCGATGACCGGCGGCATCACCGCGCCGCAGCTCGCCGACCTCGAGCTCGCGTACGCACCGCCGTTCTCGTCGGCCAAGGACCCGGTGAACATGCTCGGCTACATGGCCGAGAACGTGCTGTCGGGCGCGTGCGACATCGCCGGGCCGGGCGACCTGCACGCGCTGCGCGAGCAGGGCTGGACCATCGTCGACGTGCGCACGGCCCGCGAGCACACCGCCGGCCGCATCCCCGACACCGTCAACGTGCCGCTCGACGAGCTCCGCGAGCGACTGCCCGAGCTGGGCGACGGACCCTTCGTCGTCTACTGCCAGGTGGGCCAGCGCGGCCACACCGCGGCGTCACTCCTGCACGAGGACGGCCTCGTGGTGCGCAACCTCGACGGCGGATACCTCACCTGGCGCGACTGGTACGCGGCGAACCACCGAACGTGACCTGACGGCCGGCGCGGGCACCACTCCCTCGATCGGTGGGAGTGCGCTGCGTGGCATCGGGCCTCCCCGAATTGACGGGACCCAGAGAGTACGGTTTCAGCACACGTTCCGGGCGTGTCCGCGCTCGTCCGGACCCCCGCTCTCCCGCCGAACAACGAGGCCGTCCAACCCCATGGGACTCTTCAAGAAGAAGCAATCGATCGACCCGGTCGAGTTCCTCGTGCTCCGCAACGAGCTCGTCGAACTCAAGGAGCGACTCGACGCGAGCGAGCAGGCCAAGGCATCGCTCGAGGACCGGCTGAGCTCGCTCGCCGCCACCACCATGGTGCTGTCGTCCAACGCCAAGAGCGACACCGCCGAGATCGTCGAGAAGATCGAGTCGATCGAGAACCGTCTCGAGACCACGCTCGCCGTCAGCACCAAGGTCGACGAGCTGCACCAGCGCGTCATCGACGTCGAGCAGAACGGTGGCGGCACGGGGGCGGCCGCCGACGTCGAGCCGCGTCTCGCCGAGCTGTCGTCGCGCCTCGACCAGGTGGCCGAGCTGGCCGCCGCCCCGGTCGCGCCTGACGACGAGCTCGCCAGCCGTCTCGACAAGCTGTCGCAGAGCGCCGAAGCCGTCGACCTGATGCAGCGACAGATCGGTCAGATCAACGCGCGCATGAGCGCGCAGGCCGACCTCGCCGATCAGCTCACCGCGCTCAGCGATCGCGTGGGTCTGCTGCAGCAGCGAAACGTCGACAGCGATTCGATCAACCAGCGTCTCGACGAGCTCGCCGCGTCGGCCGGCACCACCGAGCTGAGCGAACGCCTCGCGTTGCTCGGCCAGCGCCTGGCCGCCACCGAGGAAGCCACACGCGTCGCCGCCGAGCAGGAGGCCCGTCTGGCCGAGCAGCTCGCTGCGCTCGACCAGCGCGTCGCCGCCGCCAGCGAGCAGGCCGCGCAGGTGAACCAGCTCGGCGAGCGCATCGACACCCTCGCCGCCGTGCCCGCCGCCCCGGCCGATCTCGACGACCGCATCGCCGAGCTCATGCGTCGTCTCGACGAGCAGGCCGCCGTGGCCACCCGCGTCGACGAGCTCGAGTCGCGCGTCGCCGCCGTCGCCGATCCCAACAGCGAGCTCGGCTCGCTGCGTCAGACCGTCGAGCTGCGCAGCGCCGACGTGGCCGGTCTGCGCGAGCTGATCGACGTCCGCAGCCAGGAGATCGCCGAGGTGCGTGCCTCGCTCGAGCAACTCCGCGCCGAGGCACCGGCTGCCGCCGAAGGTTCGGACGACGCCCAGCGTCTGGCCCAGCAGCTCGGCGAGCTCGCCGAGCGCGTGGCCATCACCGCCGAGGACGCTCGCGCCGCTCGCGAGCGGGCCAACGGTCTGGCCGAGCGCATCGATCAGCCCGGTGCCGCCACCAGCACCGACGATCTGCACCGCCGCATCGACGAGCTGTCGGGTCGCGTGGGCGAGGTGCACACCCTCGCCAGCACGCCGGCCGACACCAGCGACATCCACCGCCGCATCGACGAACTCGCCGGCCAGATCAACGCCACCCCGAACGTCCCCGACGACGTCCAGCAGCGCCTCGACGACCTCGCCGCCCAGCTCGACCAGGTCCGCTCGCAGCAGCCCACCGTCGACACCAGCGACATCCACCGCCGCATCGACGAACTCGCCGGCCAGATCAACGCCACCCCGGCCGTCCCCGACGATCTGCAGCAGCGCCTCGACGAGCTCACCGCCCGCCTCTCGGCCGCCGACGACGCGGCCCGCCAGGCACGCGAGCAGGCCGCGGCTCTCGAGGGTCGCCTCGGCGACGTCGACCTCGCCGGCGTGACCGGTCTGAGCGACCAGCTCTCGCAGCTGTGGGCCAAGGTCGACGCCAGCGAGGCCCAGGCCCGCCAGGCCCAGGAGCAGGCCGCCGCCCTCGCGCAGCAGCTCGGCGAGTCGGGCGACCGGCTCGGGTCGGTCGACGCCCGTCTCGGCGAGATGTCGACGCGGCTCGACGGCCAGGCACATCTCGAGCAGCAGATCAGCGAGATCTGGTCGCGCATCGTCGGCGCCGAGGAGCAGACCCGCAACGCACAGGCGCACGCCGACGAGTTGCACCGCCGTCTCGACGAGACCTCCACCACGGTGCAGTCGTTCGCCGACACGTCGGCGGCCCAGGCCGCGCAGGCCAACACCGCCGAGATCGATCGGCAGCTCGCCGAGCTGCGCGAGCGTCTCGAGCAGCAGGCCCAGCTCCCCGACCGTCTGGCCGACCTCGACCGTCGTCTCGCCTCGATCCCCGACCGCGGCGGCGACATCCAGCAGCTTCACGACCGCATCAGCGAGCTCAGCTCGTCGCTGCCCGACACCCAGGGCCTGAGCACCCAGCTGTCCGAACTGGCCCAGCGCGTGTCGTCGAGCGAGACCGACGCGCGTGCCGCGCTCGCCCAGGCTTCGGCGCTCGACGAGCGGATCCAGAACGTGAGCACCCAGCTGGCCAACCAGCTCGGCGAGCTCAGCCGCGAGATGGACACGCTCGCCACCCGCCCGCAGCAGGCTGCCGCCACCGTCGACGACGCGGCGCTGCAGACCCTGCGCAGCGGTCAGGTGAAGCTCGCCGCCGAGCAGGCCCGCTACGAGATCTCGTTCCGCGAAGATCTCGCTGCGCTGGCCGAGCAGGTGCGCCAGCTCCGCGGCCGCTGACCACCCGGTCACCGCGGGACGAACACGCCCAACCCGGGCACATCCATCCCGCCACACGCACCGCACCCGGTCACCGCGGGACGAACACGCCCAACCCGGGCACATCCATCCCGCCACACACGCAGCACCCGATCACCGCGGGACGAACACGCCCAACACGGGCACATCCATCCCGCGTCCGGGGGGTCAGCCGGCGGCTTCGTCGGCGAGGTCGAGGGCTTGCGCCACCAGGTCGCGGGCCTGCTGCGACTTCTCGGCGTAGGTGGCGAAGTCGGGCGGGCTCTTGGCGAGCGCCGCATCGGCCTGCGTGAAGAGGTCCTGGGCCTGCGTGAGCAGCTCGTCGATCGTCTGACCGCCGGTCGGCGTCTCGGGCGTCTCGCCGCCGTCGTCGGGCGGCGTGGCACCGACGATGTCGCCGATGTCGGTACGGAAGGTCGGGAACAGCTTCGCGAGCGCCTCCTGGATGCTCGTGCCGTACACCGCGTTGCCGTTGTAGACCACGATCATGAACTGGAACGACGCCTGCTGGGTGGCGTCGCTGCGCAGGTACAGCGGACGCAGGTACAGCAGACCGTCACCGATCGGCACCAGCTGCATGTCGCCGAACAGCACGCTCGATCCGGCCTCGTCGAGCAGCGAGATCTGCGCCGAGATCAACGGGTCGCTGTCGATCGCCGCCTGCACCGTCGCCGGACCGTCGGTCGACGAATCGGGCAGCACGTACGCCGTGAGCTGTCCGTAGTTCTCGGGATCGCTGCCGGCCACCATGAACGCCGACAGCTCCTTGCGCGTGTCGTCGGTGCTGAACAGCACGAACGGACGCACCATCTGGAAGCTCGCCTCCTGCTGTCCGGGCGCTCGGAACATCGAGTAGTACGGGATGAACCGTGCGGACCCGGACTCCTCCGCGAAGTCGGCCTGCACGGTGGTGGCCGCATCCGTGGCGGCGTCGGCGGTGGTCTGCGCCTGCGCCCGCGGGATCGTCGACGGCGCCTGCGCCACCGACCACGCGAAGTTGTTGCGGTCGAAGAACTTGTCGGCGTCGAGGCGGTACTTCGAGTACGCCTCGGTCTGGATGCGGAACAGGTCCTCCGGGTAGCGCAGGTGGTCGCGCAAGGTCTGCGGCATCGACTCGATCGGCGCGAACAGGTCGGGGAAGGCGTCGGCCCAGGCGTTGATGATCGGGTCGTTCGGATCGGAGATGTAGAACTGCATCGATCCGTCGTACGCGTTGACCACCGCCTTCACGCTGTTGCGCACGTAGTTGAACGTGTAGTCCAGACCGCTGCCCGCGGTGAGCTGCGAGGTGTTCGCGTCCTGTGCGTACGGGTAGCGCGCCGAGGTGGTGTAGCCGTCGACCACCCACACCACGCCGCCGTCGAGCTCGACCGGATACGGGTCGCCGTCGAACGACAGGAACGGCGCCACCTTCTCGACGCGATCGCGCACGTTGCGGATCCAGAAGATGCGCGAGTCGTCGGTGATCGCGCTCGAACCGAGCAGGTTGTAGTCGAGGAAGTCGAGCGCGAACGCCATGCGCTTGAACACCGAGTTCAACTTGATGCCGCCCTGACCCTCGTAGGCCGTCGCCGTCTCGTCCCCCGGGCAGGTCTCCTGCGCGACGTCGGTGTCGACGATCGAGTAGCCGTCGAGATCCTCGCTGAAGTACAGCTCGGGGCGCTCCAGCTCGACCGGCTCGTAGAACGGGCGGCCGTTGGTGTTGACCCGGTTGACCGGTGCCATCGTCAGACCACAGCCGTGCACGCTGATGAGGTGACGACCCTGCCACGACTTGTTGGCGATCGTGCCGAGGTCGAGCTCTCGGGCGGCCACCATCACCTGCTGCTCGTGACCGTCGATCTCGTAGCGGTCGATGTCGAGATCGCGGATGGTCAATCCGGCGCGCTGGCCCTGATCGGCGCGGAACCGCTCGACGAGCTGCGCCGGGTTGAGCAAGCGCGTGTTCTGCAGCGGTGTCACGTCCTCGGCGATCTCGCCGGCGGTGAGGGTCTTGAAGCTGACGGGCTGCTCGGGGATGCCCCCGATGTTCAGCGCCTGGCGCGTCGCATCGATGTTGCGCTCGAGGTAGGCGGCCTCGCGGTCCTTCTGGTTGGGGTTCACCACCAGCGCCTGGACGGCCGCCGGGTAGATCACGCCACCGACGAGCGCCACCACGGCCCACAACGCCGAGGCCACGAGCGGGAAGCGCCACGAATCGGTCTTGAGCGTCGACAAGAACAACGCCGCCACCAACAACGCGATCATCGTCAGCAGCACCACGGCCGGCAGCTGCGCGTTGACCACCGAATAGGTGGCACCCTGCACGAAGCCGCGCTTTTCGGTGGTGAGCTCGTAGCGCGTCACCCAGTAGTCGCCGGCCTTCACCACCGCCAACAGCGCCAGCAGCACCGCCACGTGCGCCTTGGTGCCACGGCGCACCTTGGGCCGCGGCGGCTGGAACACCACGCCGCCGTTCAGGATGTGGGTGAGCAGCGTGAGCAGCGTGATGAAGATCAGCGCGGCGAACAGCCAGTCGAGCGCGAACGTGATGAAGGGCAGGCGGAACACGTAGAACGAGATGTCGTTGCCGAACTGCGCGTCGTCGATGCCGAACGACTTGCTGTGGCGGAACAGCAGCCAGCTCGTCCACTGCCCCGTGGCGGGCAGCGCGAACAGCAGCCCGAAGAACACCGCGACCAGGATGCGCAGCAACCGCAGACGACGGCCGAACAGGTCGTGGAACCGCTCGACCACGGGATGCATGTTGGCCGAGAACGTGAGCGGCGCGAGCCGGTCGGCGATCACCAGGTTGAGCACCGCGACCACGATGAACGCGGCGCCGAACATCCCGAACAGCGTGAGCTTGGCGAGCAGCTGCCCCCAGAACACATCGCCCCGGCCGACGCTGGTGTGCCACAGGTAGTCGATGTAGAACCCCGACAGGAACCGGGCCGAGAGCAGCAGCACGACGAGCACCACCGCGACGGTGATGAGCACGACGCGACCCCGGTCGCCCAGTCGTCGTGATCGGCCGCTGGACGGGAGGTCGGAGGGTGTCCGCATTGGCCTGACGCTATCGGTCGTGTGTGTCGGCGCCGAGTCGCGCCGGCGTGGTGTCGGCCACGCGACCGGTCGGACACGCCGACGGTCGGCCGACCGGGTGGATCAGTCGGCGCGGACGATCATGCACCGGCACCCCGGATGTGCCGGCGCGCACGGGTGGTCGGTGGGGAACGGGTCGCCCGCCTTCACCACACCGCCGAGGGCGTTGTCCTCGGCGTCGGGACACTCGGGACCGTTCGGATCGACCGCCCAGCACACCGGCGTCCCCGGGGCCACCCCCGCCAGCGCGCCGCGACCGAACGCGGTACGGGCGATGTCGTCGAGGTGCTCGTCGATCCGCTGGCTCTTCCACTCGCGATAGACGAGCCGCACCATCGACGCGAGCTCCGCGTTGTCGCCGTCGGCGTCGGCCACGCAGCGCTCGAGTCGCTCGCGCAGCGGTGTGACCACCTCGGCGATCAGCAGTCGGCGCGCCGAATCGGTGATGCCCTCGCGAGCGAAGGTGCGACCAGCGGTCGAGGCGTCGGCACCCATCGAGCCGGCACCGGCAAGCGCGGCGGCGAGCAACTCGTCGGCCACCGACGCGGCATAGCGCTCGGCCTGCTCGCTCGCGCTCGACACCATCGCGGCGACGTCGCGCACCGGCTCCTTGCGGCGCAGGGCGTGCAGGGCCTCGTTCTGCTCGTCGGCGAGCACGCGCTTGAGCTTGCGGCCGGCGGCCACGATCAACGGCGTCAGCGCCTCGTCACGACGGGCGAACGGGGTGTCGGCCGCGTCGACCGGCGCCACCGGCGCGTCGTCGGTGCGCTGGAACACCGCCGGCGCCGCCGGGTCGGCCGCGGGGACCACGCGCTCGGTGCGCTCGGTGCGCTCGGTGCGCTCGGTGCGTGCCCGGGGGGCGGACTCGACGGGCGTGGGCTCGACCGTGGGACGCGCGATCGACTTGGTGGCTTCGGCGGCGCGCTGGGCGACGCTCTCGGCACGGGCGGCACGCAGCCGGGCGAACAGATCGTCGGCCGACGAACGCGACAGCGCGACCGTCGCGTCGGGATCGACCACCGGGGCCGGCTCGGCCTCGACGAGTTCGGCCACCTCGGCGGCCGGCTCGTCCTCGGTCTCGACCTCCGGTACCTCGTCGACGAGTGCCTCCGGCTCGAGCACGATCTCGACCTCGTCGACGATCACCAGCTCGGGCTCGACCGACAGCTCGCCGGCGAACAGCGCGACCACCGGGGCCGGCTCGCGATCGTCGTCCTGGTCGGGATAGCCACCGGCGCGTGGCGTGATGTCGAGCACCACCACCGTGTCGTCGAGCTCGATCTCGATCGAGTCGTCGTCCAAGTCGTCGAGCTCGTCCTGCACGTCCAGCTCGGCGGCGGTCGTGAGTCGCTCGGCGTCGCGTTCGGCTTCGACCTCGTCGTCGACGTAGATGGTGTTCGGCGCGTCGGGGTCGCGCTCGGTCTCGACCAGCGGCACGATCGGGGCCACCGTCAGTGCCACCGTCGCGTCGACATCGGCGGGGACGTCGGCATCGGTGTCGGCACCGGTGTCGGCGTGGTCGGTCTCGCCGAGCTCGACCGCGGCCTCGTCGGTCGGCGTCTCGACCGGCGTCTCGACCGGCGCCGGGGTGATCACGGGTGCCGGCGCGGTGGCCGCCGGCGGCGTGGGAGGCGTCGGCTCGGTGCCCGGCCGCGGCATGCCCGGCACCATCAGCGGCACCGGCCCCGTGGTGGGCGACAGGTTGACGTACTCGTTCGGCTCGCCGAGCGGCGTGAGCTCGGCCATCACGTCGATCGACACCAGGCGCGCACGCTCGAAGGCCTGCAGCAACCGGTCGCGGCCGTGCACGAGCTGCTCGATCTGCTGGCGCGCGATCTCGCGGCGCCGCGACAGTTCGTTCAACACGCGCTCTCGATAGGCGCGCGCCTCGTTGACCATCTCGCGGCCCTGTTGCTTGGCCATCTCGAGCTCGGCCTCGGCATCGGCCGTCGCATCGGCGCGACGACGCGCCGCTTCGATCTCGGCCTCTTCGCGCAGGCGCTGTACCTCGTCGGTGGCCTCGCGCAACAAGCGCGCAGCACCTTCCTCGGCACGCGACTTGATCTGCGACGCGGCCTCGCGCGACGTGTGCAGGATCCGAGCCGCCTCTTCGCCGAGCATCTTCGTGACCAGCTCGTCGTCGAGCGCAATCGACGACGGCGCCGCGGTGCGCTGGGCGTTGCGGAGCTCGCGCTCGAGGAACCGCTCACGCTCCTGCAGGCGGGCCAGTTCGGCCGCCACCATCCGCAGGAACTCGCGCACCTCGGACGGCTCGAAGCCCTTGCGCGTCGTGGTGAACGACGCCGACGCGACCGAACTCGGCGACGAGGGGTCGGGACGAGGGAAGGAGATGGCCATCGGGCGTCCAGCGTAGGTCGGCGGCACCCCCAGGTGGTGGCATGCTCACCGCCGGCGGGCACTCGTGCGCATGTGCACCGAACGCGAACCACCTGCTCAACCGGGGGAGGCAGCACACCGATCGGCTCCGACATCGTGTCGGGCCACGGACCCGGTCGCGTCAGGCGGGTTCGTAGTCGGCGCCCGGCGTACCGAGCTCGCGGCTGTTGCCACCCAGTTCGGCCAGCGCGTCGAGCGCCTCGTCGAGCGTGGCCACCGGGACGATCTGCAGATCGTCGCCCGCCACCTCACGCGCACGGGCGATGTCGGCGTCGCCCTGCGCCGTCGGCACCAGGAACACCGACGCACCCTGCTGGCGCACCGCGGAGGTCTTCTGCGCCAGCCCGCCGATCGGGCCGACCGAGCCGTCGAGCCCGATCGTGCCGGTCACCGCCACCTGGCGACCGCCGGTGAGCTCGCCCGGCGTGAGCTCGTCGATGAGCGTGAGCGTGAAGGCCAGACCGGCCGACGGACCACCGATCGCACCGCTGTCGATGTCGACGTCGAAGGGCAGGTCGGCTCGAGCCGTGTCGAACGGCTGGAACCCGATGATCGTGCGCTCGGGATCGTCGGGCGAGGCGATCAACTCGATCGTGCCGGTCTTGGTGCCCTCGCCGGGACGCTCGAACTCGACGTCGATCCGGTCACCGGGCTGGTGCTCGGCGAGGATCGGCGACAGGTCCTCGACCGTCGCGATCTCCTCACCATCGACCTTCAGCAGTTGGTCGCCCGGGTCGAGCACCTCGTCCGACGGCGCGTACCGCAGGCACTCGGTGCCCGCGTCGTTGGCCTCGAGGCACACGAGCGCGGCGATGATCACGTCACCTCTCACGATCTCGGCCGGGTAGCCGAGCTTCGACAAGGCGACGTACTCGGCGGTCTCCTTGGCCGTGCGCATCATCTCGACGTTGAACGACTTCTGCTGGTCCGGGGTCTGCGTGCCGAACTTGTCCTCGTAGCTGAGGAACCCGACCTCTGGCTCGCGCTCGCCCACGAACCAGTCGAGCAACGTGATCTCGGGTTCGCGCACGGTGACGAACAAGAAGGTGCCCTCGGCGCGATAGCGGTCGACGGCGGTGAACGAGAGCCGGTCGGCGACGGCCTGCGCGTCGGCCGGCACGATCGCGAACTGGGCGTCGTCGCCCGCCGGGTTCTCGGCGGCGATGGTGGCCGGCAGCACGCTCACGGCCAGCACACCGGTGACGATCAACACCGCCAACGCGGCCATCGGCACCGACCACCACCGGTGCACGGCGCGGGGCGCCCGGACCTCGCCGGCGCCGGCCGGTACCATCTCGTGCTGCGTGTCGTTGTCTGAGCTCACCACTGCCTCGGCCTGGATCGCCGGACTGGCGATCGTCGCGCTGATCGCCGCCGGGTGGCGCAAGCCTGCCAGAGCGACGGTCGATCCCACACGCGAGGGACGCAGATCACGCGCCGCCCGCGAACGCGCCGCGCTCGAGCTCGAGGAGACCTCGACCGATCTGGCCGGCGGCGCCTCGCCGTGGCGCAAGGTGTGGGCCGTGGTGGCCAGCAGCGGCCTCGCCCTGGTCACGGGGGCGATCATCGCCACGGTCGTGTCGTTCGGCATCGCGTTCACGGTCATCCGCCTCACCGACATGCTCAAGCGATAACGCCGTGCATCCTCGCTGGCGCGACCTCGCGGTCGCCGGGCACACGGGCGACGCCTCGCTCGCCCGGTCGGCCCTCACCGATGCGGACCCCGTGGCCCGTCAGCTCGCGCTCGGCGCGCTCGAACGCCTGGGCGAGCTCGACGACGCCACCCTGGCGGCGGCGCTCGTCGACGACGAGCCGACGGTGCGCCGGCGGGCCGCCGAGCTGGCGGCCGGTCACCCCGGCGTCGGCCTGCGCGCCGCGCTCGTCGACCGCGACCCCACCGTGCAGGAGGTGGCGGCCTGGTCGTGCGGGGAGCACGTCGAGGTCGACGACGAGGTGCTCGCCCGCCTGATCTCGATGGCGACCGGATCGTCCACCCCGCTCGTACGCGAAGCGGCCGTCGCCGCACTCGGTGCGATCGGCGACGACCGAGGCCTCCCCGCGATCCTGGTCGCGTGCGGTGACGCGCCGGCGGTGCGCCGTCGCGCGGTGCTCGCACTCGCACCGTTCGAGGGCGACGAGGTCGACGCGGCGATCGAGCGAGCGCTCACCGACCGCGACTGGCAGGTGCGCCAGGCCGCCGAGGACCTGCGCCGCGCCGAGCAGCTCGACGAGTGACGCCGACGCACGGCGCCACGCACGGCGCCACGAATGGCGCCGATGTGCCGGCGGGTGGCTCAGAAGTCGTAGCGGTAGACGTTGGTCTCGCGGGCCGTGAACCCGATGCGCTGGTACAACCGGTTGGCCGCCTCGCGCGACGGGCGGCTCGTCAGGCTCACGCCCTTGGCGCCTCGCCGCTTCGCCTCGTCGAGCGCCGCACGGTTGAGCGACTCGCCGATGCCGTGACCACGCGCCTCGCTGTCGACCACCACGTCCTCGATCCACGCCTTCAGACCGGTGGGGATCCGGTACAGCACGAGGGTGAGGCTGCCGACGATGCGACCGTCGAGCCGGGCCACGAACAGCACCGAGTCGGCGTCGGCGATGATCTGGCCGAGCTCGTCGACGCTCGGCGGCGGCGACGACGACAGCTGCGGCAGGATCCGGGCGATCCCCTCGCGGAGTTCTTCGGTGGCCTCGGTTGCGACTTCGATGACGGCACTCACGGCCGCCACGCTACTGGTGCCTCCGGTGACGGTGCCGGACCACGGTCGCCCTACGGTTCCGGCATGGACACCTCGACCCTCTCCGATCGTGCCCGTACCCTCGGCTCCGTCCTCGAACCCGTGGTCGGCCAGGTGTACTTCTCGCCCGAATGCCACGCCAACTACGTCGCCCTCGGCTTCGAACCCAGCCGCGGCGACGCGGCCGGTGTGGCGCTGCCCGACGGCCCCGCGTACTTCACCAGCCGCGGGTCGGTGATGGGGCAGGTGCCGGGCGAGCTGGTCGCCGCCGCCTTCGCCGTGTTCAACCCCGAGGCCGTCGTACCGAGTGTGCAGTACGGCTGGGCCCGCACCGACGCCGCCACCGTGTGCGCCGCCCGCGATGCCGGCGCGATCGCACAGCTCGAGCGGATCCTCGGCCCCGCGCCCGAGGGCATCGACCGGGCGAACGAGTTGCTCGCTCGAGCCGTCGCCCCGTTGCGCCCCGAGGGCCGACCGCTCTTCGCCGGTCTGCTCTCGCTGCCGATGCCCTCGTCGCCCGTCGGTGCGATGTGGCGCCGCGGCGACCTGCTGCGCGAGTACCGCGGCGACTCGCACACGGCCGCCTGGATCTCGGCCGGCGTCGACGCCACCGAGATCGGTCTGCTGAGCGAGCTCTACTGGGGCCTGCCGATGCGCAGTTACAGCCGCACCCGGGCCTGGACCGAGTCGCAGTTCGACGCCGCCCACGCCCGGTTGAAGGCTCGTGGTCTCGTCGACGACACCGGCTTCACCGAGGCCGGCCGCGCGTTCCGCGAGGACATCGAGGTGCGCACCGACGAGCAGATGCGCGCCTCGATCGAGGCGCTCGGCGACGACCTCGACGAGCTCGTGTCGATCATGCGCCCGTGGGGCGACGAGGTGCGCGCCCAGAAGGGCTACCTGTCCGCCGGTCCGCACGACCTCGCCAGTCAGGCAGCCGCACGATGATCCTCACCAGCCTCGACCACGTCGACCCCGCCGCGTTCGCCGAGCGCACCGGCTGGGATCCCAAGCCGCAGGGCCTGTGCCGCGGCGAGGTGTGCGTGCCCGCCCCCGGATCGCTGCGCGCCGACGGCAGCCTCGACGTCACCGTCGCGGCCGGCCGTCTCGGCATGCCCGTCGTGCACGACGAGACCCACGGGGTGTGGGCGATCGGGCCGGCCACCACATCGGGCCGTGCGCTCGCCACCGCAGTGGCCGCCGACCCCGAACTGATCGACCGCGACGGCAACCCGTTCAAGCTCAGCAGCCTGCACGGCCGCAAGGTGCTGCTGGTCGCCTGGGCCAGCTATTGAGGCTGCCGCACCAGCCTGCCCGGGTGGCAGGCACTGCACGCCGAGCTCGAGCCGCTCGGTCTCACCGTGGTCACCGTCGCCCTCGACGTCGAGCCCGCCCACACCCACATCTGGATCGACGCCGCCGCGCCCACGCATCCCAGCCTGATCGACACCACGCACGTCACCGACGAGCTGTTCGGCTTCGTCAACATCCCGATGGCCGTGTGGATCGACGAGCAGGGCACCATCGTGCGGCCCGCCGAGGGTGCCTCGATCGAGCGCAGCCCACTGCGCGACATGGAGATCCCCGACGGGCTGCCCGAGCGGATCGACCGCATGTTCCGCGAGGTGAAGAAGATCCCCGACAACGCCGAGGCGTACCGCGCGGCGATCGTCGACTGGGTGCAGCACGGTGCCGAGTCGCGCTACGTGCTCACCCCCGACGAGGTGGTCGAGCGTTCGTTGCCACGCGGTGCCGACGAGGCCCGCGCCGCGGCGTGCTTCGAGCTCGGCGAGCACCTGCGCCGCACCGTCGGGCACGACGCGGCAGTGCCGTGGTGGCGCGAAGCACACCGGCTGCACCCCGCGAACTGGACGTACAAGCGGCAGGCCTGGACCCTGGTCACCACGCCCGAGGGCGCGACCGAGAACGACCTGATGCAGGGTCCGAACGACGTGTACGAGGGCAACTGGCTCGACGACGTCATCGCCTCCGGTGGCGGCGAGGCCTACACGGTGATCCCCCAGCTGGACTGATCGCCACGCCTCGGCTCGCCGGCACGCCGACGACGAGCAGGTCTCGCGACCCGGCGTGGATAGGGTGAGCGCATGGAGCACCTGCGCTGGCTCGCGCAGCCGACGTTGCACCGGCCCACGGTGATCGCCGCGTTCACGGGATGGAACGACGGCGCCGATGCCGCGTCCAACGCCGTGCGCCACCTCGTCGAGGTGTGGCAGGCGCAGCCGTTGGCCGAGATCGACCCCGAGGAGTTCACCGACTTCGCCACGGTGCGGCCGCACGTCCGGCTCGCCGACGGCATGACGCGCTCGATCGTGTGGCCGACCGTCGGCGCGTGGAGCGCCTCGACGCCCGGCGGCGACGTCATCCTGGTGCTCGGCCCCGAGCCGGCCCTGCGGTGGCGCACGTTCACCCAGCAGGTGATCGCGCTCGCCCAGCGGTTCCAGGCCGGCCTGGTCGTCACGCTCGGTGCGCTGCTCGCCGACGTGCCGCACAGCAAGCCCGTGCAGCTGATCGGCACCGCCACCGACGAGCACCTGATCGACCGCTTCGACCTGCAGCGCAGCCGCTACGAGGGTCCCACCGGCATCGTCGGCGTGCTGCACGACGCGTGCACCCGCGCCGGGCTCGACTCGGTGTCGCTGTGGGCGGCCGTGCCGGCCTACGCCTCGCAGGTGCCCTCACCCAAGGCCGCGCTCGCCCTCGTGTCGCGGGCCTGCGGCATCATCGGCTCGCCCACGCCGGTCGGCCGGCTCGGGCAGGAGTCGTTCGAGTACGAGCAGCGCGTCAACGCCCTCGTCCACGACGACGACGACCTCGTCGGCTACGTGGCGCGGCTCGAGGCGCTCGACCACGACCTCGACGACGACGAGGACGACGAGGACGAGGACGACGACACCGTCGGCGGCGAACTCGCCGACGACGACCGCCCCGACGAGAACCTCACGCCGATCGACCCCTCGAGCGTCGACAGCGACGAGCTGATGGCCGAGGTCGAGCAGTTCCTGCGCGACCAACCCGACGGCTGACCGCCCGGACACCCACGCAGGTTCGCGCGACCGGTCAGTGCGGCTCGCCGCGCCAGATGGGCTCGCGGACGGGCTCGAAGCTCGCCTGCACCTGCAGGCCGTCGATCGCTGCGAACGCCTGCGGCCCCCACCACGACGCCCCGGCCGTCGCGTCCGGCAGGGCGTCGCGGCCGAACCAGCCCACGCCCGACGTCTCGAGCGGATGGCCGGCCAGCGTGCCGCCGGTGGCACGGCAGTGGAACACCAACAGGTACATGCCGAAGCGGGTGAAGCCCATCCGCTGACCGTCGACGACCGACAGCAACTGCACCGGCTCGCACTCGATGCCTGTCTCCTCGAGCACCTCCTTCACGGCCACCTCGGCGGGCGAGTAGCCCACGTCGGCCCAGCCGGTCGGGTAGAGCCAGATGCCGCTGTCTGCGCGCTGCACGAGCAGCACCTCACCAGCGTCGTTGCCGACGATCGCACCGACCGCCACCTTGGGGGTCACGTATCCGGGGATGCCCTCGCCGACGCTCTCGAGCCACTCCTGCACGAAGTGGTCCTGCTCGCGCCGCACCTCGAGCGCATCGTCGGCCGCGGCCTTGATGTCGGCGGCGACGTGCAGCACCTCTTCGAACCGCTCGCGCTCGTACAGGCTCTGGGTGAAGCCGAGCCCGGTCCGGGCGATCCCGGCGAGCGTCTCGCTCCAGCGGACGAGGTCGCGGGTGAAGTCGGGCGGTCCGGCGGCGTCGGTCACGGCGACGACCCTACGGCACGACCGGTCTTCGTACACTGTCGCTCATGGTGCGAACGGGGCGGCTGTCATCTCGACGCCGCGCGGCGTCGGTCGCCCTCACCATCACCGCGATCGTGGTCGTCGGCGCCTGCAGCGACGACGGCGACGCCACCCCGCCGAGCTCGACGTCGACCACCTCCACCACCGTCGCCGACGCGCCCGGCGCCGACGACCAGCTGACGGTCGGCGTGCTGCTGCCCACCACCGGCCTCGGCAGCGACCTCGGCAACGCGATGATCGACGCGATCCAACTCGCGCAGCAGGACATCGACGCCGTGGGCGTGAAGTTCCGCGACGTCGACCTGATCACCGTCGACGAGAGCTCGCTCGAGGGCGAGCTGCCACCCACGCTCGACGACCTGTTCGGCGCGCCGGTCGACGCCGTGATCGGCCCGGCCTCCAACCTGCTGGCCGAACGGCTGCTCCCCATCACCATCCGCGCCAAGGTGATGACGTGCTCGCCGACGGCCAGCGCGATGTCGCTCGACGACGTGCCCGACGACGGTCCGCTGTTCATCCGCACCATCGCGTCCGACCGCCTGCAGGCGCTGGCCCTGGCCGCACAACTCGACGCCGAGGGCACCGACATCGTGCTCGCCTACGTCGACGACCCGTTCGGTCGTCCGTTCGTCGCCGAGGTGCGCGACCGCCTGTCCGAGCTGGGCGCCACCGTGCTCGACTCGGTGCCCTTCGATCCGCTCGAGAGCGACTACACGTCGATCGCCCGCCGGCTGGCCGCCACCGGCGCGCCCACGATCGGCATCGTCGGCGATCCCGAGGCCGGCCCTCGTCTGCTGCAGACCCTCGCCCCGGAGATCGATCCGGCGATCGTCACGAGCATCTGGATGAACGACGCGATGCGCGTGCCCACCACCGGCAGCTACCGGCGTCTCGACCGGTCGATCACCGAACTGCTCCACGGAGTGTCGACGCACTCGCGCTACGTCGATCCGGCCGCCACCGGCACCAGCATCCCGGTGCTCGCCGAGCCGTTCGCCGCCAACGCCTACGACTGCATGAACGTGATCGCCCTGGCCGCCGACCAGGCCAAGTTCATCAGCGGCCCCGACATGGCCGACGAGATCGTGCCGCTCACCTCGGGCGGCACCTCGTGCTCGTCGTACCGCAGCTGCAAGACGGCGATCGAGGGCGGGCGCGGCATCGACTACAACGGCCCGACCGACCCGAGCGACGTGGGCCTCACCATCGACGAGCGCGGCGACGTGGTCGAAGCGCAGTTCGACCTGTGGTCGATCGACGAGAACGGGCTCGACGTGACCGGTGGATCGGTACGGGTGCCCTGACCGACGGCCCCGACGGCCGTCAGATCTGGTGGATCAGCTCTTCGACCGGCGTGACACAGCCGGTGTAGAACGCCCCGAACTCGCCGTACAGCGCCGACGCCTGGTCGAAGCGCATCGTGTAGACGACCTCCTTCAGATCGTCCGGATGCGCGCCGAACAGGGTGACACCCCACTCGAAGTCGTCGAGACCGGCCGAACCGGTGACGTACTGGATGATGCGACCCGCGAACTTGCGGCCGCTCATGCCGTGCTCGTGCATCAGGTCCTTGCGCTCGTCGAACGGCAGGGTGAACCAGTTGGCGTGCCCCTCGCGCTTCTTGCTCATCGGGTAGAAGCACCACGCCGGCAGGTCGTGACCCTTCGGCGGGATCGACGGGTAGAGCCGGCCCTTGATCGCCTCCTCGGGCATGCCCTTCGCGTACTCGCTCGACTCGGTGAGGCTCACGTAACTGTCGACCACCTCGAGCCCGGCGCGCTGCACACCGGTCTGCAGTGCACGCAGCTGGCGCTGGTCGGCGTGCATCGCCATCACCGCCACGTCGGCCTTGTGGCCGAGCATGGCCACGGTGACCACCTGCACGCCGTTGCCCTCGGCAGCCTTCACCGCGGCGACCAGTGCCTCGCCGTCGAACATCGGCGTCGGCTTGCAGAACAGGTGCAGCACGCCCACACCGACCGACGGGGTCACGGGGCGGGAGGTGTGGTCGGTGCCGGCGGTGTCGCTCATGCGCCCAGGCTACGCGTCGGGCGTGAGCGAACCCCAGCGACCGTCGTCACCGATGCGCTCGGGCGCGTACACGTTGAGCCGGTCGCCACGCACGAACCCGGCCAGCCGCAGACCGGCACGACGGGCGGTCTGCACGGCCAGGCTGGTGGGTGCGCTGACGGCCACCAGCGTGGCGAACCCCGCCGCCCAGGCCTTCTGCACGAGCTCGAAGCTCGCCCGGCCGCTCACGAACAGGCCGAGGCCGGTCGCGGGCAGCGCACCGTCGAGCAGCATCCGCCCGACCACCTTGTCGACCGCGTTGTGCCGGCCGACGTCCTCGCGCACCAGCAGCACGCGCCCGTCGGCGTCGAACGCGGCCGCAGCGTGCACCGCCCCGGTGGCCGCGAACAGACCTTGACCTCCGAGCACGGCCTCGGGCATCGCCGCGAGCACGTGCAGCGGGATCGGCGCGGTGTCGGGCAGCGGCGCGAGCGTCGCGCACAGGTCGTCGATCGCGTCGGTGCCGCACCAGCCGCAGCTCGAGGTCGTGTTGCCGATGCGCGGCGTGGACACCGGCGCCCGTCCCCCCGTCTCGACCGTGACGACGTTGAACTCGCTCTCGCTCGCCGCCCCGTCCGCGCAGTAGCGCACGCCCAGCACGCGTGCGCCGGCCAGCAGACCATCGGTGTGACAGAACCCCACGGCGAGCTCGTAGTCGTGGCCGGGCGTGCGCATCGTGGTGGCAGCGCGGTGCCCGTCGAGCTGGATGGTCATCGGCTCCTCGACGATCAACTCGTCCGGCGAGCGGCGCGCCCCGGTCGGGTCGACACGGGTGACCAGGTGGGTGTCGGTGCGGCGCCGTGCAGCCATCGGCCACGACCGTACCGGCGACGCGGCCCGTCCGCGCACGTGCGCCGGGCCCCGCGCCACGGGGAATAGGGTGCGCACATGGCTGACGCTCCCGGTTCCACCCCGGCCTCTCGCCCCGGTCCCGCACGCGTGCCGAACAACGGTCGTGTGCTCGCGGCCGAGTTGTTCGGCACCGCCATCCTGGTGATCGGCGGGCCCGGCACGGCGATCCTCGCCCCCGAGGTCGGCTTGCTCGGCATCAGCCTCGCGTTCGGGCTGTCGTTGTTGGTGATGGCCTACGTGATCGGTCCCGTGTCGGGCTGCCACATCAACCCGGCCGTCACGCTGGGTCTGCTGATCACCCGTCGCATCAGCGGCGCCCACGCCGTGTTCGCGGTGATCGGGCAGCTGATCGGCGGGATCGCCGGTGCGGCCGTCGTGTTCGGCATCGCCAACGGCCGGCCCGAGTTCGAGCGCGGCCAGTTCGCCGCCAACCTGTGGTCGGGGCCGTACGGCGGGCTCGGCGCAGCGATCGTGGTCGAGGTGGTGCTCACCGCGCTGTTGGTCGTCGTCGTGCTCGCGGCGTCGTCGCCCGGGGGCCGCATCCCGCACGGGCTGGGCGGCCTGGTCGTCGGGCTCACCCTCGCGCTGATCCACCTGATCTCGATCCCGGTCGACAACACCTCGGTCAACCCCGCGCGCAGCATCGCGACGGCCCTGTTCGCCGACCCCGACACCGGTGCGCTCGAGCAGCTGTGGGCATTCGTCGTGTTCCCGTTGATCGGCGCCGTGGTGGGCGTGATCATCTGGCTCGTCATCGACGACGCCACGGTCGAGGACACGATGCTCGCCGAGATCCCCGGGATGACCGAGGCGCGCGACGCGCTCGACCGGGTGGGCGACGAGGCCGTCGCCGCGGTGGAGGACGCCGTCGACTGACGGCGGGCGCTCAGGCGGCCAGCGAGGCGAGCAGCTCGGCTCGCGTGGCGGGACCCAGTGCGGGTTCGGGCGGCCGCGAATCGCGCTCGTTCCAGGCGGCGAGCACGCGGGCCCCGATGTCGGGATCGGTCGCGAGCGCGTCGGGTGACGTGAGCAGGTTGAGGCTGCGGAAGAACGCACGCATCACGACGGCGTCGGTGCGTGCCGCCGGCAGCAATCCGTCGCGGAACACCGCGCGCATGAACGTGCGCGGATCCGACGTGTCGGCGTCGGGGTCGTCGCCCGCCAACAGGGCCGCGGCCACACGGCGCGCCTCGGCGTCCTGTGCCACACCGGCCCGGTACCACGGCTGGATCTCGGCACGCAGCGATGCGTCGTAGGCGAGCGCGATCTCGCGGAGGTCGTCGCCGAACGCGGCGACCGCCTGCGACATCAGGTGTGCGCTCCAGAACGCCGTGCTGCACCCGCGGCCGTACAGCGGGTTGGTGCACAGCACGGCGTCGCCCACCGGCACCACGCCGGTGGCCACCGGCTCGCCGTCGACGACGTAGTCGCGCCACCGATTGAGCAGACCGGCCATCACGTGCACCTCGGCGGTGATCGGCTCGGCCCGGCCGTCGAGCCACGGGCCGGTCACCACCAACTGCCGTGCCACCTCGTCGAACACCCGCGGGTCGGCGAGCATCTTGCGCAGCTGGTCGTCGTCGACCGACGTGGCCAGCGTGACCGAGAACGTGCGGTTGTCGCCGACGAACACGCCGTACTTGAGATAGCCGAGGTCGCCACCGATCGGCCCGGTGCGCGGCGGGTACTCCTCGCCGTCACGCAGTCGGTAGAAGCGGCTGAAGTACACGATCCCGGTGTCCTCGACCTCCTCGGGCACCGTGGGCGCGCCGATCGCGGCGAGCCACTCGGGCAGCACGCTGCGACGACCAGCGGCCACCACGACCAGATCGGCCGGCGACGTGTCACCGCCCACCAACCGCACACCCACCACGTGGGGCCGGCCGGGCTCGTCGGCCGCGACCAGACCGTCGACCGCGGCGCCCACACGGAAGGTCACACCGCCCGCGGCCAGCGCGGCCCGGCGCAGCACCCACTCGAACGTGGTGCGCCGGCAGGCGAGCATCACCAGTTCGTCGTCGCCCGGCTCGCGCTCGAACGACGTGATCGTCGGCGGCAGGTCGTCGCCGAAGCGCATCTCGGTGGCGCCGGCCGCGAGCAGCTCGGCGTACACGTCAGGATGATCGGTGCGGAGCATCCCGACCAGACGGGCGAGGAACGCATGACTGTGACGCACCTGCGGCGCACCACGCCGATCCCAGTCGAACGCCTCGTCGGCCGACGACGGCATCGGCGTGTCGTCACGTTCGAACACCTCGACCTCGTGACCCTGACGCGCGAGCGTCAACGCCGAGCCGAGCCCCGACACCCCTCCACCGACCACGGCCACACGCATGTCCGGGAGGCTAGGTGCGGTGGTTCGGCACGCTCGACGGCGAAAGGCGTGACCTTTGTCGTCACGTCCGGACAGTCCCCGACGTGAACGCTCCCGCGTCCCCGTCAGCGACCGCGCCCGCCAGCGGCTCCGCCGCGGCGTCGTCCGGCGCGGGTTCGCGCGCTCACGCCCTGCCCACCCGGTCGGCGGGTACATTCTCCGACGTGCGTGAGGCTGACGTGCTGGTGGTCGAGGACGCGCCCGAGTTCGCGCAGATGGTCACCGCCATCCTGCGCAAGTCGAACCACCGGGTGCGCACCGCGACCACGATCGCCGATGCGCTCGAGGCACTCACGGCCACGCCGCCCGACCTGGTGATCCTCGACCTCACGCTGCCCGACGGCGACGGCCTCGACCTGTGCCGCACCATCCGCGAGCGGTCGAGCGCGTACATCCTCGTGCTGTCGGGCCGCGACGAGGAGATCGACAAGCTGCTCGGCTTCAAGCTCGGTGCCGACGACTACGTCACCAAGCCGTTCTCGCCCCGCGAGCTCGCCGCGCGCGTCGAGGCCTTGCTGCGTCGCCCGCGCATGGCGGCGCCCACCTCGACCGAGCGCGTGGTCGGTCACGTCACGCTGCGCACCGAGGCCCGCGAGGTCGAGATCGACGGTCGGCTCGTCGAGCTCACCCGCATCGAGTTCGATCTGCTCGACACGCTGAGCGCGAGCCCCAAGGTGGTGTTCACCCGGGCGCAACTGCTCGAGCGGGTGTGGGGTCCCGACTGGTACGCGGACGACCACGTGGTCGACGTGCACGTCGCGAACCTGCGCAAGAAGATCGACCGCGCCGGCCAGAAGAGCGTGGTGCGCACCGTGCGCGGCGTCGGCTACGGCATCAGCGCCTGAGCGTCACGCCGTCCAGGCGGCCAGCTGATCACGGATCGACAGGGCCACGGCCCGCAGCGCCACGGCGTCGAGCCGGCGTGATTCGTACTCCGCGCAGCTGACGGCCAGGGCACCCGCGCCGAGCAGACGCGCACTCGAGGTGATCGTGTGCACGAGCTTGCGCAACCCCGGGTTGTCGCCGCCGTCGCGCGCCGTGACGATCGCGTCGATCCGGCCGTCGAGCTCGTCGAGGAAGGTCGCGATCAGGTCGACCACGGTGGTGCGGTCGCCCAGCTCGTCGGCGAGCGATGCGAGCACGGCGAACTCCACCTGGGCGGCGGGCGCCTCGGGTTCGGCAGGCGGTGTGGGCGTCGCGGCAGGAGCGACCTCGGCGATCGGCTGGATCGGCTCGACCGACGCGGGCGGCGCAGGCGGCGCGGGCGGCGCGGGCGACACGGCGGTCGGCACCGCGGCCGTGACGGGGCGGTGCTCGCGTGCAGCACGACGCAACGTGGCGACACGCTCGAACGCAGCCGACAGGTCGGCCAGGCTCACCGGCTTGGGCACGTAGTCGTCCATGCCCGCCTCGAGGCAGCTCTCGCGGTCGGCGAGCGAGGCGCTGGCGGTCACCCCGATGACGGCCACGTGGCGGCCGTCGATCTCGCGCTCGCGGATGCGGCGGGTGGTCTCGAGCCCGTCGATGCCGGGCAGGTGGTAGTCCATCAGCACGACCTCGACGTCGCGGCCGAGCGCACCCGCCAGGTACGCGAGGCCGTCCTCGCCGCTGCCGGCCACCTCGCACGTGTAGCCCATGCTCTTCAGCTGTGCCCGGGCGAGCTGTTGGTTGACGGCGTTGTCCTCGATCACCAGCACCGAGGGACCCACCTCGTCGGGCTCGACGACCTCCGACGCCGTGGGCGCGACCGGTGCGACGTGTGCGACCGGTGCGACCTCGACGGCCGGAGCAACCGGTGTCGCCGCACCGATGACGACCGAGGGTTCGACCGAGGGTTCGACCCGGGGCTCGACCGGCAGGGGCTCGGCGACATGGGCCTCGACCACCGGCGGCTCGATCACCTCGAGCGGCAGCGAGATCCGGAACGTCGACCCGATGCCCACCCGGCTCGACACCTCGACCGTGCCGCCGAGCAGCGCGACGATGCGCTGCACGATCGACAGGCCGAGCCCGGCGCCGGCGCTGCGGCCCGCCGTGCTGGCCGACCGGAACGGTTCGAACACCTTCTGCAGCTCATCGGCGGGGATGCCCGCACCGGTGTCGGACACCTCGAGCAGCAGCCGCTTGCCCGAGCCCACCTCGGCCAGGGCACGCACACGACCGACAGCGGTGAACTTGATCGCGTTGCCCACCAGGTTCGACAGCACCTGCCGCAGGCGCACCGGGTCGGTGCGGATCCATGCGGGGATCCCCGGATCGATGAGTGCGTTCACCTCCACCCCGGTGGCGGCCGTGGTGCGCGCGATCGCGACCACGTCGGTGAGCAGGCTGCGCAGGTCGACCGCCTCCATCTCGAGCGACACCGAGTCGAGCTCGAGCCGCGAGCTGGTGAGCAGGTCGTCGACCACACGGGTGAGGTCGCGCACCTGCCGGTTCACGGTGCCGGCCAGCGCCCGCTCGGCCTCCGGTAGATCGCTCTGCGCCAACAGCTCGCTGATGCCCTGCACCGCGTGCAAGGGATTGCGCAGCTCGTGGCTCACGGTGGCGAGCATGCGTGAGCGCAGCTCGGCCTCGGCCAGCGCGTCGTCCCGGCTCCGGCGCAGGTCCTCGACCAGCCGGCGCTGCTCGGTGACGTTGCGCGAGGTGAGCACGATGCCGGCCACCTCCGGGTCGGCGAGCAGGTTGACGGCGTGCACCTCGAGCGTCTCGTAGGTGCCCTCGGCCGACACCACGCGGAACTCACCGCTCACCACCTCGTTGGGATGCGAGAGCACCTCGGCCTGCAACGCGAGCACGTTCTCGAGCTCGTCGGGGGCGAGCAGGTCGAAGATGCTGCGCGTCTCCCAGAACTCGCTCGGGTATCCCATGATCGGCCGGTACCGGCCCGACGTCTCGAGCAGACGACCGTTGCCGTCGACGAGGCTGATGGTGTCGTGGATGTTCTCGACGAGCTTGCGCAGGAGCCCGTCGCCCATCGGGCGGTGTTCGTCGACCGGTGTGAGTGCGCCGAGCAGCGCCACGCACACACCGTCGCGTCGGATCGGGGTGACGTCGAGTCGGGCACGAACGGTGCTGCCGTCCTTGCGCACGTGCACCTTCTCGGTGGTGTACCGGTCGAGCTGACCGCTGGCGAGCCGCTCGAGGTACGCACGGGTCCACGGCTGATCGGCGTCGCGGGTGGTGCGCGCCACGTCGAGGCGGCTCATCTCGTCGGCGTCGTAGCCGAGGTAGGCGCGGTAGGCGGCGTTGCCGGCGAGCTGGTGGCCGTCGGGCGAGACCAGCGAGAGCGGCACGGGCGCGTGCTCGAACACGGTGGCCCAGAGCTCGTCGTCGACCCATGGCAGACCACGCACGGCGTCCATCATGGTCGTCGCGGACGAGTCGGCCGGTGACGTGCGCGTCCGACGGTCGTCGAGGGGGAAGGGAGGCACGTCGCCAGCCTGAGCAGGTGTGATCATGGTGCGGTCCAGCCGAGGTCAAGTTCCGATCTGCGACCGTCCGGTGCGCGGCCGCTGCGCCCACCAGGTGCGGAGCCCCGAAGATCAAGTTCGGATCAAGAGCGGTCAAGTGGCGGTCAGGTTCCGGCTGCAGCTCTTGCCCGACCGCGCTGGGCGGTCGCACACTGCACCAATGTCACCCGAGCGGACACAGGTGGTCGACTCCGTCAACGACGTCGTGGCGCGCCTCGCGCTGCAGCTCGTCATGTCGAGCGACGACGAGCTCGACGACACGATCGTCGACGTGCTGCGCAGCCTCGGCGAGCTCGAGGACGCCGACCGTGCGTACATCACGATGTACGAGGACGACGGCACGTTCCGCAACAGCCACGAGTGGTGCCACCCGGGCGTCGAGTCACACCAGGAGACCATCCACAACCTGTACTCGAGCGACTTCCCGTGGTCGGTCGGTCTGGCGAAGGACCGCAAGGTGCTCAACGTCGCGACGCTCGACGAGATGCTGCCCGACGGCATCGCCGAGTACCGCTCGTTCTCACCGTTCGGCGTGAAGTCGGTCCTGCAGGTGCCGATGCACGTGCGCGGCAAGCTCCGCTTCCTCATCGGCTTCAACCACATGCGCGAGCCGCGCCGTTGGAGCGAGAAGACCGTCGACGTCGTCACGGCCATCGCCGACGCGATCGCCGTGGTGCTGTCGCGCCGCGACACCGAGCGCGACATCCGCGCCGCCCGCGATCAGGCCGAGCGGGCCAGCCGTGCCAAGGACGAGTTCATCGCCCGCATGAGCCACGAGCTGCGCACGCCGTTGCACGCGATCCTCGGCTTCGCCGAGTTGCTGCGGCTCGAGGCCACCTCCGAATCGGCGGCGGCGTCGATCGACCAGATCGAGACGAGCGGCCGCCGACTGCTCACCTTCGTCGAGGACCTGCTCGACATCGGTCGTGTCGCGTCGGGCGAGCACAAGATGTCGCTCGGTCCGATCCCGCTGCGCTTCGCCGTCGAGCGGGCGCTGGTCGAGCTGCGTTCGATCGCCGCCACCCGTGGGGTGAAGCTGGTGCTCGGCGCGAGCCTCAACGGTGTGGTGGTGCGCGCCGACGAGCACATGTTGCGCAAGGTGCTCAACAACCTCGTGTCGAACGCGATCAAGTACGGCTGGAGCGGCGGCAGCGTCGAGCTCGAGGCCTTCGTGGCCGAGGGTCGCTGCCATCTGTCGGTGCGCGATCACGGCCCGGGCATCGCGGCCAGCGAGATCGACCGGGCGTTCGGATCGTTCGTGCGCCTCGGCGACGACCAGACCGGCGAGTCCGGCATGGGCATCGGCCTCACGATGTCGCGCTCGTACGTCGAGCAGATGGGCGGCACCCTCGAACTCGAGAGCGCCGTCGGTCAGGGCACCACCGCGGTGATGACCCTGCCGGTGTCGTTCGAGGTCTGACCCGAGCGCCCCGGTCGGTGCGTCGTCGGGGCGTCGTCGTGGCGTTGTCGGGGCGGTGTCAGGCGGCGACGAGCAGCTCGGGCAGCGCCGGGGCCGGCTCCCACGACGCCGCCGAGGTCGAGGCGACGAACCGCTCGCGGGCGGCGGGGCTGCGCAGGGTGCCGAGGTCCCACCAGCTGAGCGGCGAGCGCTCGTCGGTGAGCGGGTGCCACAGGACGGCCGTGTCGCTCAGGCCGGCCCGCAGCAGGCGGTCGACGGCCCAGACGTGGAACACGGCGAGCGTCTCGTGGAACGCGGCACGCTGCTGCGGCTCGCCGGCCACCCGGAACGCGACCTGGTCGCGGCGCAGGGTGTCGAGCGCGGCGGCCGCGCCGACCTCGCGCACCAGTGCGGTGATCGAGCGGAGGAGGTCGTGGTGGCTGGCGGCGGTGGGGGCGATCGTCGCGGTCGTCATGACGATCAGTGAACCGCCCGTTCGGGTGCGTCGTCCGCGGATCTCGTGCAAGAATCCGTCAGATGACTTCCGAAATCGTGGCCCTTGACCGGATCGACCGTGACATCCTCAGGATTCTGCGCCAGGACGCCCGAATCGGATGGAGCGAGCTCGGCAGCCGCATCCGCCTGTCACCCAACGCCGCCGCCGATCGCGTCCGGCGCCTCACCCGTGCGGGCGTGATCCGCCGCTTCACGATCGAGGTCGACCAGGCCCGGCTCGGCCGCACGCTCGAGGCCGTGATCGACGTGCGCCTCGATCCGCACGAGGACAGCGCCCGGTTCCGCGACGGTGCGCTCACCTGCGACGAGGTCACCTGGCTCGCCCACGTGACCGGACGCACCGACTTCCAGGTGCACGCCGCCTGCCAGGGCACGGCGGGGCTGAACGCGCTGCTGCGCCGGTTCCGCGAGGAGTTCGGTGCACTCGAGACCCAGACGACGGTGGTGCTCGAACGCGCGCTCTGACCGGCCGGGCGGTCGTCCGTGCAACGCCGACGGGTTGCCCGTTAGCAGTCAGACGTCTAGAGTGCTAGCAGTCTCGCACCGAGAGTGCGAACCCGTTCCGAACACCCTCAACACCTCAACGCGGAGGAACCCGAATGCCGAAGATCATCGCTTTCGACGAGCAGGCTCGTCGTTCGCTCGAGGCGGGCATGAACAAGCTCGCCGACGCCGTGCGCGTCACCCTCGGGCCCAAGGGCCGCAACGTCGTGCTGGACAAGAAGTGGGGCGCCCCCACGATCACCAACGACGGTGTCTCGATCGCGAAGGAGATCGAGCTCGAGGACCCGTACGAGAAGATCGGCGCGGAGCTCGTCAAGGAAGTCGCGAAGAAGACCGACGACGTCGCCGGTGACGGCACCACCACCGCCACGGTGCTCGCCTGGAGCATGGTCCGCGAGGGTCTGCGCAACGTGGCCGCCGGCGCCAACCCGATGACCCTGAAGAAGGGCATCGAGGCCGCCGTCGCCGCCGCCGTCGACTCGATCAAGGACCTCGCCAAGGAGGTCGACTCGAAGGAGCAGATCGCCCAGGTCGCGAGCATCTCCGCCGCCGACACCGAGATCGGCGCCACCATCAGCGAGGCGATCGACAAGGTCGGCAAGGACGGCGTCATCACCGTCGAGGAGAGCCAGACCTTCGGCATCGAGCTCGACTTCGTCGAGGGCATGCGCTTCGACAAGGGCTACATCTCGCCCTACTTCGTCACCGACCCGGAGCGCATGGAGGCGTCGCTCGACGACCCGTACCTGCTGCTCGTCAGCTCGAAGATCAGCTCGGTCCGCGACATGCTGCCCGTGCTCGAGAAGGTCATGCAGTCGGGTCGCCCGCTCGTGATCCTCGCCGAGGACGTCGAGGGCGAGGCGCTCGCCACCCTGGTCGTCAACAAGATCCGTGGCACGTTCAAGTCGGCCGCCGTCAAGGCCCCCGGCTTCGGCGAGCGCCGCAAGGCGATGCTGCAGGACATGGCGATCCTCACCGGTGGCCAGGTCATCAGCGAAGAGGTCGGCCTCAAGCTCGAGAACGCCACGATGGACCTGCTCGGCCGCGCCAAGAAGATCATCATCACCAAGGACGAGACCACCATCGTCGAAGGTGCCGGTGACGAGGACGACATCAAGGGCCGCATCAACCAGATCAAGGCCGAGATCGACAACACCGACAGCGACTACGACCGCGAGAAGCTCCAGGAGCGCCTCGCCAAGCTGAGCGGCGGCGTGGCCGTGCTCAAGGTCGGCGCCGCCACCGAGGTCGAGCTCAAGGAGAAGAAGCACCGCATCGAGGACGCGGTGAGCACCACCAAGGCCGCGATCGAAGAGGGCGTCGTGCCCGGCGGTGGCGTCGCCCTGCTGCGTGCGCAGGCCGCCGTGCTGGCCGCCGCCGCGCAGCTGTCGGGTGACGAGGCCACCGGCGCCAAGATGGTCGCCAAGGCACTCGAGGCCCCGCTGAAGCAGATCGCCGAGAACGCCGGCATGGAGGGTGGTGTCGTCGTCGAGAAGGTGAAGCACCTCGACGGCACCGAGGGCCTCAACGCCGCCACCGGCGAGTACGAGGACCTGGTGAAGCTCGGCGTCATCGACGCTGCCAAGGTCACCCGCTCGGCCCTGCAGAACGCCGCCTCGATCGCGGCGCTGTTCCTCACCACCGAGGCCGTCGTGGCCGACAAGCCGGAGGAGGCTGCCCACAGCCACGCCGGCGGTGGCATGGAGGACTTCTGATCCATCGCTGACGGCGGCCGGTCTCGACCGGTCGCCGCCATCGATCTCACGAACCACGCGGAACGGCCCCGGGGCGATGCACCCGGGGCCGTTGCCGTTTTCCGTGCTCGAGGTCGGTTGCGTGGAGAGCGTCCCGTCCTTGGGCCTGAGTGGGAGGTCAGGCGACCACGAGCTCGCGGAGGTGCCGGTCGGCTGCCTCGTCGGCCAACCAGGGGTTGATGTCGGTGTCGGCGTCGACGATCACACACACGGCGCCGGTGGCGATGCGGCGCCCGAGGTCCTCCTGGGCCGCCCGGTCGGGACCGGCGACGGCGAGGGCGTCGGCGAAGGGCACGGCCAGCAGCAGGGTGCGGTCGGTCGAGTGACCATCGATCACGACGATCTCGATCGAGCGGGCCTCGCCACGCTCGAGCCGCTGGTGACGCAGCTCCCACAGCCGGCGGGAGATCGTCGCCTCCTCGTTGTGGGTGAGGACCACGAAGCTGACCTTGCTCATGGACCGCATGGTGCGGGTCGAAGATCAAGTCCCGCTCAACTCGCGACGCGTTCGTGCTCAAGATCCGGCGCGGGCGCCCGCAGGGCTTCACGAGGCGTTCACGGCTCGGCCGGGCGTCGTCGAGCGTCATCTGGCACGATGTGGCCCGCCATGAGGCCGCCCCGACGCCGACCCCGCCCCGCGCGCGCTGCTCCGCTCCTCTGTGCCGGCCTGCTGCTGGCGGCGTGCGGCGAACCGGAGTTCCAGTACCCGAACGACAGCGCCGAGGGCGTGTACTTCAAGGTGCCCGCCGACTGGCACGTCGTGGACGAGACCGAGGCGTTCTACGAGGGCCGTGAAGCCGGCGCCTCGCAGTCCCAGCCCGTGCGTGTGTGGCTGGTCGACGCCGCCGAGCAGGCCGACCCGGCCCATCTCGACGACCGGGCCGGCGACACGCCGGTCGGGCTCGCCCGGATCCTGGCCGTCAGCCCATCGCTCTCGGAGGCCGTGTCGATCGCCTCGGTGCGGGCGTCCGGGTTCGACTTCGACCCGACGTCGCCGCCCGCCGAGTTCCAGGACCTGTGGGAGGTGTCGCTCGACCAACCGCTGCGCACCGACGACGGCATCAGCGGCGCCGTGGCGATCTTCAACCATCGTGAATCGGCCGACGACCCGTGGCTCACCCAGGCGCGTCTGGTGTTCGTCGACCCCACCCGCCAACGCGTGTACCTCTTCGACCTGTACTGCAGCAGCGCCTGCTTCCAGCAGTACTACGACGACATCTTCGACGTGCTCGATTCGTGGAGGATCGATCTGTGAGCGACCCGAACCCGCCCCAGCTGCCGACGCCCGGACCGATCGGTCCGCCGCCGGCGATCGAGCGGCCGTCCGAGGTGGCCACCATCCACGAGGCGGTGCCCGACTCGCGCGAGCCGCGCACGCGCCGCAAGCTCATGTTCTTCGACCGGGTGAAGGTGCTGATCCTGCTCGGCGTGGTGCTCGGCTACTTCATCGCCCTGAAGCACAGCCAGATCCCGATCATGGGCTGGGGCGACGCCGCTCGCGACCAGCTCGACTCGAAGCAGGTGCTGCTGTGGCTCGCCGGGGCCGAGGTGCTCCGCCAGATCCACAACCTGATCAGCGAGCGCTCGGCCCGCTACCACGGGTTCTGGACTCGGCGCATCTGGGGCGGCTGGGAGCGCTTCTGGGGGCGACGCAACCCGTGGCTGCGGTTCCGCCTCGCCCGGCTGGTGCGACTGGCGATCTGGCTGACGATCCTCGTGTCGCTGTTCGCGTGGCTGTGGGGCGTGAGCTTCACCACCGCGGTGGCCGAGGCCCCCGAGCGGCTGCTCTACGCGCCGTTCGGCAACCGGGGCCTGCCGTTCTTCTTCCAGATCTTCATGGGCCTGGCGTTCGGCATGTTCCAGTTCGTCGGGATCTTCTACATCCTGTCGCGCGGCGGCATCGAGACGTTCATGCCGCAGGACATCAAGACCCGGTTCTCCGACGTGTACGGCCAGGACAAGGTGCTGGCTCGCGTGCAGGAGAACGTGATGTTCCTCGACCACCCCGAGCTCATCGAGGCCAAGGGCGGTCACGTCCCCGGCGGCATCCTGCTGTACGGCCCGCCCGGCACCGGCAAGACGCTCATGGCCGAGGCCGTCGCCGGTGAGACCGGCAAGCCGTTCGTGTTCATCGAGCCCGGCGCGTTCATCAACATGTTCTTCGGCATCGGCGTGCTGAAGGTGTTCCTGCTGTTCCGTCGGCTGCGCAAACTCGCCCTCCGCTACGGCGGCGTGATCGCGTTCTTCGACGAGGCCGACACCCTCGGCAACCGCGGTGTCACCTCGGGCGAGTTCATCCGCGCCCGTGCCGACCAGCTCGGCCTCAACAGCTGCAACGGCATGCACCACCTGTCGCCCAACGCGCAGGCGATCATCGCCGAGGAGCTGCTCGCCGACCGCTCGCCCGTCGACGAGCCCGTCGCTCGACGCGGCGGCATCTGGCGCCTGATGATGCCCGGCGGTCGCGGCATGGGCGGCATGGACGGCTCGCTCCAGCGCATCCTCACCGAGATGTCGGGTCTGAAGAAGCCGCGCGGCGTGATCAGCCGCCGGCTCCGGCAGTTCCTCAACATCCAACCCAAGCAGCCGCCCAAGTACCGGATGCTCGTCATGTTCGCCACGAACATGCCCGAGTCGCTCGACGCCGCGCTGCTGCGCCCCGGCCGCATCGATCGCAAGTACCACGTCGGCTACCCCAACCTGGCCGGCCGCATCCGCACCTTCGAGGGCTACCTCGACAAGGTGCGCCACCAGGTGTCGCGCGAGCAGATCGAGCAGCTCGCGATCCGCACGCCGAGCGGCAGCGGCGCGCTGATCAAGGACATGGTGAACGAGGCGCTCATCGTCGCCACCCGGGCCGGCCGCGACTTCGTCACCTTCAGCGACGTGCTCGAGGCCCGCACGTTCAAGGTGCACGGCCTGTCGGACGGCACCGCGAGCACCGAGCTCGAGCGATGGGAGACGGCGATCCACGAGGCCGGGCACGCGGTGTGCACCTACCTGCTCCGACCTCGCGACATGATCGACATCGCCACCGTCGAGCAGCGCGGACCGGTCGGCGGCTTCGTGTCGTGGATCCCGCGCGAGGACCGCAAGTTCGACTGGAAGACCGACGCCGAGACCGACCTGGTGTGCTCGATCGTGTCGCTGCCCACCGAGCGCGAGTTCTTCGGCGGCGACAACAGCTTCGGCGTCGGCGGCGACCTGCGCGCTGCCACAGCGCTCGCCGAGCGGATGATCCGGCGGGCCGCGATGGGCGACACGCTCTCGTCACCACCCGAGCCGCAGGGTCACGGCATGAACAGCGCCAACAAGCTCGACCAGCGCGTGGAGGACAAGCTGCAGGAGCGGTACGCCTTCGCGCAGTCCGTCATCCAGGACAACCGCTGGTTCGTGCTCGCCATCGCCCATGCGCTCGTCACGCACGCCACGATCCTCGGCGACGACATCGATGCGATCTACCGGGGACAGCCGGGCGTGCGCCTCGACGGCACCTGGTACCACGAGCCCGCCACACGCGAGGCGCTCGAGGCGTACCACGCACGTGCGCTCGCCGCGCACCAGGGTCAGGCCGTCGGCTTCAACGGTCAGCCGCCGGTGCCGCCGTCGCTGCCCCTGCCGGCCGGCGTGCTCCCGACCGACATCCAGCAGGACGCGGGTGGCTCGACCGAGCCCTCACCACTGCCGCCCCCGCCTCCGCCGACGGAGTGAACGTCTGGTTGCGGATCCTCTCGGATCCCGAGACGATGCGCGACCAGGACGTGCCTGATCTGCGGGCTCAGCCGCCCGCGACCGCCGGGATGATGCTCACCGTCTCGCCGGCGGGCACCTTGGTGTCGAGGCCGTCGAGGTAGCGCACGTCGTCGTCGGCGACGAACACGTTGACGAACTTGCGCAGCCCGCCGTTGTCGTCGAACAGGCGCTCGTGGAAACCCGGGTGCGCGGCCTCGAGGTTGGCGAGCACCTCGCCGAGCGTGGCGCCCTCGACCGACACGGTGGAGTTGCCGCCCGAGATGGGGCGCATGGTGGTGGGGATGCGAACGGTCACGGCCATGAGCGAAAGACTACCGAACCGGTCGAGATTTCAACTGCGGCGGACACCCGACGGCGGCACCCGATCGATCCACGGGGCGGCCTGCTCGAGCTGCGCGGCCACGCGCACGAGCAGGTCTTCGCGCCCGTACGCCGCGACCAGCTGCACACCGACCGGCAACCCGTCCGTGCTCCAGTGCAGCGGCAGGCTGATCGCCGGCTGACCCGTGACGTTGAACTGCGCCGTGTACTGCAGCAGCTCGAAGATGCGGTACCCGTGACCGGGCTCGGACAGATAGCCGATGCGCGGCGGGGGCACGGCGATCGTGGGCGTGACGAGCAGGTCGTAGCCGGGTGACCCGTCGGCCGGGTGCCACCACGACAGCACGCGACGGCACCACTGGTGCACCTGCAACATCGCGGCCACGTACTGCTGACCCGTGACCTGACGGCCCAGGTGCGCGAGCGCGAGGTTGTCGGGTTCGACGTCGTCGGCGCCCGGTTCGCGCCCGATCGTCTGCGCGAGCGTGGCGACGTCGTTCGCGGTCCACGTGGCCACGATGGTGCGGAAGTGGTCGGCGAAGCCGGCGTCACCGATCGCCGACGGCCACGAGTCGTCGACGTGGTGGCCGAGCCGTTCGAGCAACGCACCGGCGTCGCGAGCGGCCTGCGTGCACTCGGCGTGCCCGGCCGCACCGAGCGGCGGATGGTCGAGCACCCCGATGCGCAGGTGGCCGGGGTCGGCGCCGACCTCGTCGGCGAGCGGCCGGACGAACGGCGGTGCCGTGTACGGATCACCCGCCTCGTACCCGGACATCAGGTCGAGCACTGCGGCGGTGTCGCGCACCGTACGCGTCACCACGCCGTCGATGGTCGAGCCCATCCAGCTCTCTCCCACGTCGGGTGCCATCGACACGCGACCGCGCGACGGCTTGAGCCCCACCAGGCCGCACTCCGACGCCGGGATGCGGATCGAGCCGCCCCCGTCGTTCGCGTGACCGACCGCGACGATGCCCGCAGCCACCGCAGCCGCCGAGCCGCCCGACGAACCACCGGTCGAGTGATCGAGGTTCCACGGGTTGCGCGTCGGCCCGTACGCCAGCGGCTCGGTGGTGATCGTCGATCCCCACTCCGGCGTGTTGGTGCGCCCGATGGCGACGAGCCCACCGGCGCGCAGGCGGCGATACATCGCCGAGTCGTACGGTGCGCGGAAGCCGATCGCCTTGAGTGCGCGCACCCCCTGGTGGTGCGGCTCGCCACCGATCGCACACCCGAGGTCCTTCACCACGATCGGCACGCCGGCCAGTGGGCCGGTGGCCGCGGGCGCCTCGGCGCGGGCTGCTTCGTAGCGCGGATGGATGATCGCGTTGATCGCCGGGTTGGTCGACTCGGCCGCGGCGATCGCCGCGTCGACGAGGGCCGTGGGAGCCACCTGCCCGGTGCGGACGAGCTCGGCCTGCGCGCAGGCGTCGAGGGCGGCGAGCTCGGCGGGATCGATCGTGGTCACGGGCCACACGGTAGGCCCGACGGACACCCCCGTAAGATCCGGGGATGCGCGTGGTGGCCGCCGTCGACAAGTACAAGGGTTCGGTCACCGCCGCGCAGGTGGCCGCCGCGATCGGGCACGCGTGCTGGGAGCTCGGGCACGACTGTGTCGAACTGCCCGTCGCCGACGGAGGCGACGGCACGCTCGAGGCGCTCGGCGGTGCCAACCGCACCTCGACCGTGACCGGCCCGCTCGGCGATCCGGTGCAGGCCGGCTGGCGCCTGCATCGCAACACGGCGGTGATCGAGATGGCGCGGGCATCGGGTCTCGCACTGGTGGGCGGCCGCGAACGCAACGACGCGATGGCGGCGTCGACCGTCGGCACGGGCGAGCTGATCGATCAGGCGCTCGACGCCGGCGCGAAGAAGATCATCGTGTGCCTCGGCGGGTCGGCCACCACCGACGGCGGGCTCGGCGCGATCCGGGCCATCCACGCACCGCACCGCCTGCGCGGGGTGCAGCTGCTCGTCGCCTGCGACGTCACCACGCGCTTCACCGACGCAGCACCCGTGTTCGGGCCCCAGAAGGGCGCATCGCCCGCGCAGGTCAAGATGCTCACCGGCCGGCTCGAACGGCTCGTGCAGATGTATCGCGACGAGTTCGGCGTCGACGTGAGCGATCTGCCCGGCGCCGGCGCGGCCGGCGGGCTGGCCGGCGCGCTCGCCGCGGTGGGCGGCAAGCTCGTGCCCGGCTTCGAGCTGGTGGCCGACGAGCTCGACCTGTACGACGCGATCGCCGAGGCCGACCTCGTCGTCACCGGCGAGGGCCACATGGACGCGCAGAGCTTCGAGGGCAAAGTGGTCGGTGGGGTGCAGGCGGTGTGCGCGCGCTACGACCGACCGATCGGCGCGGTCGTCGGCGACGCGGATCCCGACGTCGCCGACCGGCTGCCCTACGTGTCGCTCGTGCAGCGCTTCGGGATCGAGCGGGCGATGGCCGAGCCGATGTGGTGCATCGAGCACGCCGCGGCCGAACTGCTCGCCACGATGACCGCCAGCTGACGACCGACGGGTGACCGCCAGGACGGCGGTCGGGCTCAGCCCGCCGTGGTGGTGGTGTCGCCGCCGACGGTCGGCAGCGTGGTGACCACGCCGGCGATCGTGGTGGTGGGAGCACCCATCTGCTCGAGCGTCTTGTTGGCCTTGTCGCTCCCGAGCATCACGATCACCGAGGCACCGTCGGGCAGCACGCCGCCCTCGATCGGGGCCGGCGACGAGACCTCCTGCACGACCGGGTTGCCGAGCAGCACGGCGAGCGACTGCGCGACGGCGAGCGCACCGGTGTTGGTGGGGTCGTACAGGACCGTGGTGAGGTCCTGCTTGAGCGTCGCGTTGGTGGCCTTCACCGTCGTGTAGCCCTTGCCCTGCAGCGCGGTGGTGAGGATGCCGGCGGCGCCGTTGACGGTGCTCGCGTTGGCGACCACGACCGTGGCGCCGTCGACCACGGGAACGAACTGCGTGGTGGTGGTCTCGAGGGGCAACGTGGTGCCCGGTGTGAGCGTCGACTGCGGCGTGGTGTCGAGCGGGATCGTGGTGGACGCCTCGGGCACGGTGGCGCTGCCACCGTCGTCGTCACGGATCTGACGCAGGATCAGGAAACCTGCCACGACGGCGACGAACGCGATGATGATCGCGGCGGTCGAACCCATCGGCGAGCCCGCCGACATGGCGGTGTCGCGGCCCCGACGTGGCTGGTCGCTGCTCATGCGTGGATCCCTCCCTGTTCGCCCGTGCGGCCCGGACCGTCGAGGCGCGCACGGCGGCGGCGCTCGCGCTGACGACGAAGACGTCGCACGACGAGCGGGTCGACCTCGAGCGCCCCTGGGTGGTCGAGCAGCTGGTTGAGCTCCTGATAGTAGTCCTCGATCGAACAGGCGAACCGCGCGCGGATCGCGGTGTCGCGCACCTCGTCCTGCATCCACCAGGTCGCCTCGAACTCGATGATCGCGATCTGCCGCTCGCTGAGGCTCGGCTGGTCGTCGAGGTCGCGCGCGGTGAGGGAATCGTCGGTCTCGGGAGTCACGGGCACAGCCTTGCCGGTCGCGGCCCCCTGTTACAAGCACCCCGCCGACCGTGAGCCCCCGTGCTCAGCGGTATCGTCGTCGACCGATGAGCACCACCACGCAGGGTTCCGCCGTGGCGGCGCGGCCGTTCCTGATCGGGGTCGCCGGGGGCACGTGCTCGGGCAAGACCACGGTGAGCGAGCGCCTCGCCGAGCTGACCGGCGAGGAACACCTCGCACTGATCAAGCTCGACTCGTACTACATCACCCGCGATCACCAACCGGTCGAGGAGCGGGCGCTCGCGAACTACGACCACCCCGACGCGTTCGACTGGCAGTTGCTCAACGACCACATCGCCGCGCTGTCGGCCGGAGCCACCGTGCCCGTGCCGATCTACGACTACGCCAACCACACGCGCAGCGGCGAGGTTCGCCACGTGCGCCCAGCGCGCATCGTCGTCGTCGAGGGCATCCTGGTGCTGTACGAGCCACAGCTGCGCGACCGCTTCGACCTGAAGGTGTACGTCGACACCGACGCCGACCTCCGCTTCATCCGCCGGTTGCAGCGTGACGTCGTCGAACGCGGTCGGACACCCGAGAGCATCGTCGACCAGTACCTGGCGACGGTGCGGCCGAGTCACGAGCTGTTCATCGAGCCGAGCAAGCGCCACGCCGACGTGATCTTCCCGCAGGGCGGCATGAACGCCCCGGCGCTCGAGGTGCTGCTGGCCCGCGTGCGCGAGCTCGTCCGCGTCGACTGACCGGTCGTCATGCCCCGGCGGGCGCCGCCACCTCGGGACGGCGGAGGCGACGGATCAGGTCGACCAGTTCGTCCGCGTCGCGGAAGCGATGGCGCTCGCCCGTGCGCACCACCTCGACCTCGCCCACCAGACGGTCACCGGTGGCAGGCGTCTCGACGAGCCGGACGACGAGGCTCGTCGTCACGAGCGTCGGTCCCGGTGCGCGATCACGGCCGACAGTGCATCGCGTCGGCGTCCCACGTGCGTCCGACGACGACCGGCACCGCAGGTCGTCGATGGACGCTCAGCCGCCGTCACGGCGCACCGCCTCGAGCAGCCGGTCGTCGGCCGGCAGGCCGAGCTCGTCGAGCGCCTCGAGCCCACGGCGCGCCAGGGCGGCAGCCGCAGCCGATCGGCCCTGGGTGCGCAGCGCGTCGATCGCCGCGACATAGCGCCACGCCTCGTAGGGTTCGGCCGCGATGCCGGCGTCGAGCAGCCGCAGCGCCTCGTCGAGCAGCCGTTCGGCGATCGCGTCGCGTGCGAGCAGGTCGACGAGCGACAGCCACTGCCGGCGCAGGCGTTCTCGTGGCGCGGCCGCCCACTCCTCGTACGCATCGCTGGGGAGCAACTCGCCGCCGTACGCGGCGAGGGCCGTGCGTGCCGCGCCGAGCGCTGCGGTGGTGTCCGCGGTGCCGTCGGCCACGGTGGCGCGCGCCGCGGCGGCCTCGAACCGGTCGACGTCGACCTCGACGTCGGGTGCGAGCCGCAGCAGATCGCCCGTCCGTTCGATCACCGGACCGCTCGCCGTGCGGACGCGGTTGAGGAGGTTGCGCAGGCGTGCTCGGCCGGTGTCGACGTCGCAGTCGTCCCACAGCGCGTCGATCGCCGCGTCGGTGGTGAGCGCGCCGCGCAGCGCCACGAGCTTCACCAGGGTGGCGGCGCGCCCGGGGGGTGGGGTTACGATCGAGCCGCCCGACACGACCTCGAACCGCCCGAGCATGCGCACCGCGAGCGACGCCACGGGCACGGCGTCGTCGACGTCGCGGTGAGCGCCATCGGCGGGTTCGCCGGCGGCCGACGTCGAGCGGGCGATCGCGAGCAGTTCGGGCTCGCGCCGTTCGAGCCGGCGCGGGTCGTCCATGGCACGCGCGGCGTCGTCGGCCGCTGCCAGCAGTGACTGCGCACGAGCCGTGTCGCCTCGCCGGGCGGCGCAGGCCGCTCGCGTGAGCAGGCGCAAGGGACGCTCGCGAGGCGGTGCGATCGCATCGAGCTCGTCGAGCACCGCCTCGCCGCGCACCGGGTCGCCGAACACGGCCTCGAACCGAGCGCGCGCCGAGCGGACCGGCCACACGTACGAGCCGGCGCTCGGGTGCTGCTCGCCGGCCTCGATGTGTGCCGACGCCGCATCGCGCTCGCCCAGCTGCACGAGGGCCTCGCCGACCATGCCGTAGTAGTCGACGCCCGCCCCGGCGTCGATCCACGCGTGAGCGTGCGCGCGGGTCTCGTCGATCCAGCGGAACACCGCCGCGCGATCGCGGCGTTCGGCTGCCGCCAGCGCGAGCCCCCACGCGGCGTAGCTCACCGCGGTCGCGTCGCCGAGCCGACGCGCGATCGACAGCGACTCGTACAGCGCCGTCTCGGCTGCGTCGAGCCGGCCGAGGTCGCGCTCGATCTCGGCGACGAACGTCAGGAACATCGCGCGTGCGGAGTCGGGCGCGGGCAGCAGTTCGGCGGCTCGCTGCATCTCGCCGGCGGCGACGTCGAACGCGCCACGGTTGAAGTGCACACCGAAGCCGAGCGCACGGCGAGCGTTGGCCTCGCCGGCCGGGTCGCCGGCGGCGTGGAAGGCGGCGGCCGCCTGTTCGAACAGACCGATGGTGGCGGATGTCGCGCTGCCCTGCTCGTCGACGAGGCGTCCGAGCGCGAGCGCCAGCGCGGCACGCCCCCGCGTGAGGTGCTCGTCGGGCTCGCACGCGGGCAGCACCCGTTCGAGCACCTCGAACGATGCGGCGAAGTCGTGCCGCCGTGCCACGTCGCGGGCGAGCTCGACGTCGACGGCGCGGACGCTGCGGGCATCGCCGTGCACCGACGCCGCCCGGGCCGCGCGGTGCAGCAGCCGAGCGCGCAGCGGCGGGTCGATCCCCTCGATCGCCCGAGCGAGCCGCACCAGCAGCATCGCGAGCGCCGGCTCGTCGGCGGGCTCGAGCTCGTCGAGCCGGTCCGCAGCAGCCGCGATCGCCGGTGCACCGAGCGCGGCGAGCGCGACGGGCCCCACCGAGCCGAGCACGCGCACGAGTCGGTGCGCTCGCGCGTGGGCCGACAGCAGCCCGACCGCCGCGAGCAGCTCGCCCCGCCGGGCGTACACGTCGGCGGCTTCGTCGATCACACGGGCGGTCGGCGTGTGGCCGGCGATCAGGTGCTCGCGGACCGGATCGGCCAGCTCGGCCCAGCCGTCGGGACGGAAGCGGACCGGCAGCCCGACGTCGAGCAACACGTCGAGCGCACCGGGACCGACCGCCTGGGCGGTCACCTCGGCCGACAGCAACGGCAGGTGCGCCAGCTCGCGGACGACGGCCACCGCATCGGGCGAGGCATCGGCCAACTGCCGCTCGACCAGCTCGGCCAGCGATCCGCTGCCGGCCGAGGTGGGTGGGTGCCCGCCGCCCGCGAGTCGCGCGGCGGCGAGCACCACGGCCGCCGGCCAGCCCGCGGTGAGGCGGTGCACCGCGTCGAGCACGTCGGTGTCCACTCCCGGCGTGCCGGCGGCATCGAGCACCGAACGCACGGCGAGCTCGGTCTCGCTGCGATCGAACCGCAAGTCGTCGGCCGACACGAACACGACCGTCGGATCATCGTCGCCCGCCGACGCCAGCTCGCGGCCGAGGCGCCGGCCGGCCACGACCAGCCGCGACGGCCGGACCACGCGGCCGGCCAGATCGACGAGCCACGCCTGGCCCTCGGAGGTGGCTCGCTGCACCTCGTCCACCACCAGCACCGCGCCGCCGTCGCGCGAGCCGAGCGCCGCAGCGAACGCCTCGACGCCGGCGCCGGCGACGGCCGCGAGGTCGCTGAGGCCGTGCCGGCGGAGCGCGTGCTCGACCGCTGCCACCACGTCGCCGCCGTCACCGACGACGGCTCGCGCCGCCGCCTGGTCGTCGACGGCCATCAGCTGCGCGGCGAACGACGACTTGCCGAACCCGCCCGGAGCCTCGACGAGCACGACCGCAGCGGCCCCGACCCGACGAAGGGTGCGGTCGCGCCGCACGGGAGTGGCGTCGCTGCGGCCTCGCACGCCGCGGACGGTAGCCGAGCGGCCGGCAGGGCGCGTCGACGACCGCGACGGTTCGAGCGGTGCCTCGTGCGCCATCCGCCGATGGTCGCCCGGCGACGTCCGACGAGCGTCCAACCGCCGCACGGACGGCCCGGATCACCCGAGCCGGGTAAGGGGATCGAACCCTTGGCCTGCGCTTTACAAGAGCGCTGCTCTGCCAGCTGAGCTAACCCGGCGATGCGCGCGGCAGTGTACCCAGGTTGCCCGGGGGGTCAGGAGCGCTTGGTGCGGCGGGCGCGGGCGACCTCGTAGGTGGCGAGTGCCGCGGCGGCCGAGACGTTGAGGCTCGAGAGGCGACCCAGCATCGGGATGCTCACGATCATGTCGCAGCGCTCGCGCACGAGCCGTGACAGGCCGGCGCCCTCGGCACCCATCACCAGGCAGATGCCGTCGGTGGCGAGCTCGCCGAGGTCGAACAGGTCGCGCTCGGCCTCGTCGTCGAGGCCGACCACCCAGATGCCCTGCTCCTTCACGGTGGTGAGCGCCGAGGGCAACCCGCCCACCATCGCCATCGGCACGTACTCGACCGCGCCGGCGGCCGACTTCGCCACCGTCGGGGTGACGTGCACGGCGCGGTGGCGCGGCAGGATGACGCCCTGCACGCCCGCACCGTCGCAGCACCGGAGCAGCGCGCCGAGGTTGCCGGGATCGGTGACGCCGTCGACGGCGACCAGGAACGGCGCCGGCTTGCCCGGCACCCGCCGCACGAAGTCGGCGAAGTCGGCCTCGGGCACACCGTTCGCGTAGGCGATGATGCCCTGCGGCGCCTCGCTGCGCGCGGCCGCCTCGAGGCGCTTGCGTGCCACGTACTGCACCGGGATGCGCTCGTGCGACGCGATCTCGAGGATGTCCTGCACCGTCTCGTTCTCGTCGAGGTCACTGGCCACCCAGATCTCGCGCACCCGCCGAGCGCCGGCGAGCAGCAGCTCGCGCACGGCCTGGCGCCCTTCGATCTGCTCGCCGCCCAGGGTCTTCTCGGGCTTGCGCGCCGGTGCACCGGTGGGCGAGACCTTGCCGGTGCGGCCCTGCCCGCGCGACTGGAACTTGGTCGACCCGCCGCGGGGTCCGCCGCCCTTGGCACCGGCCTTGGCGCGGCTCGAGCCGCCACCGGCCGCGCCGACCGCCCCCGGACGGCTGCCCGATCGCGACCCGCCGCTCGACCCGGCACCGCCCGACCCGGCGCCGCGCGACGCGCTCGCGGCCTTGGCCTTGCCGCCGCGGCCCTTGCCGCCCTGCTTGGTGCTGCTGCCCTTGGCGGACGACGGTTTCACGGTTGCTCCTCGCGCTGGATCACGGCCACCGCCCAACAGGCGATGCCTTCTCGACGCCCCAGTGTGCCGAGTCCTTCGGCACGTCGCCCCTTGACCGTGACCGATGCCCCTGCGGCGTCACTGAGGTTGCGCTGCATCTCGGCCTTGCGCGGCGCCAGCTTCGGGGCCTCGCACACGACCGCGCAGTCGACGTTGCCGATCGTCCAGCCGTGCTCGCGCAGCAGCCCCGCGACGTGCCGCACGATCACGAGCGAGTCGACGCCTTTCCACTGCGGATCGGTGTCCGGGAAGTGCTCGCCGATGTCGCCGAGCCCTGCGGCGCCGAGCAGCGCGTCGGCGACGGCGTGCGCGGGCACGTCGGCGTCGCTGTGACCGACCAGCCCGCGCTCCCCCTCGAACACCACCCCGCCGAGCACCAAGCGGCGGTCGGGATCGTCGCTGAAACGGTGGATGTCGAAGCCCTGCCCGACCCGGACGATCGTCACGACGCTCCCTCCTGTACTCGCTGCCGCGCCCAGTCGAGATCGGCCGGATGCGTGATCTTGCGGTTGTCGGCCTCGCCGTCGACGACGACCACCCGGCCCCCCGCCGACTCGACCAGCGCAGCGTCGTCGGTGCCCTCGCCGCCGGAGGCGTGCGCCCGGCGCAGCACCTCGGCCCGGAAGGCCTGCGGTGTCTGCACGGCGCGCAACGAGTCGCGCGCCGGGGTGGCGAGCACGGCACCGTCCGCGTCGACCACCTTGATCGTGTCGGTGACCGCGATCCCGGGAATCGCCCCGTCGGCACCGGCCGTCACCGCAGCCACCACGCGCGCGTAGAGCTGGGGCGAGGCGAAGGGCCGTGCGGCGTCGTGCACGCACACCACGGTCGCGTCGGGCGGCACCGCGGCCAGCCCGGCGCGCACCGATTCGCTGCGCGACGCGCCGCCGGCCACCACGTGGTCGAACACCCGGCGCTCCGACTCGACGTCGGCGACGGGCACGACCACCACGACCCCGACCGATGCAGCAGCCGCCACGCCGACCGATCGGTCGAGCACCCTCGAGGCGCCCAACGCCTCGTACTGCTTGGCGCGGCCGAAGCGGGCACCCGAGCCCCCGGCGACCACCACCGTCCAGACGATCTCGCCGACCCCTGCGGCGCCGTGTGCACCGCTCGCGGCGCCTGCAAATCCGGGCTGGGCGGTGGTCACGTCGAGCGAGGGTAGTACGGTGATCCCCGCATGGCTCACGAGGAACTCCTGGCGTCGACCGAATTCTTCGCCGACGCGTCACCCGAGGTGATCGCCACCATCGCAGCATCGGGCTCCGAGCGCCAGCTGGTGCGTGGCGACGTGCTGTTCAAGGAAGGCGACGAGGCCGACGCGCTCTACGTCGTCACCCGCGGCCGGTTGGCGATCGCGATCGCCAACCCGATCGACCATCGCGAGACGGTGGTGTCGTTGATGGAGCCGGGCGACCTGTTCGGCGAGATGGCGATGCTCGACGACGGCCCCCGCTCGGCCATGGCCCGTGCACTCGAGCCGTCGGGTGTGGTGTCGATCCCGTACCGCGCGGTGCTCGACGAGTTCCGCGCCAACCCCCACATGCTGTGGGGCGTCACCCGCCTGCTCGCCAAGCGCCTCCGCGTGATGGACGAGAACCTGGCCGACAGCGTGTTCCTCGACGTCACCGGCCGCACGGCGAAGCGACTGCTCGAGCTGAGCGAGGGACAGGACGAGTTCACCCTGCCGGTCACGCAGGAAGAGCTCGCCGGCATGGTCGGAGCGAGCCGCGAGCGCGTCAACAAGGCGATCGCGAGCTTCATCCGCCTCGGCTGGATCGACCAGCACGAGCGGCGCTACACGATCATCAAGCGGCAGAGCCTCGAGATCCGCGCCCGGTAGACCGGGTCGGCGGTCCACGTGCACCGCACCTTCACCGTCGTCGTGTGCCATTTCGGCGACCCGTTCTGGATCGCCGAGCTCGCGCGTCGCATCGACACCACCACCGACGCGGCAGCGGTCCCCGAGCTGCTCGTGGTCGACCAGACCCGCGATGCCCGCACGGCCGAGGCGCTCGCCCGTCTGCCCCGCGTGCGACGGGTCGTGTCGTACGAGCCGCACCTGCGGCAGGTCGAGCTGATGGGACACGACCATCCGGCCGCGCTCGACCGTGCGTGCCGCGAGCCGTTCACCACCTCGCACGTCCTCGTGCTCGACAGCGATTGCCTGCCGGTGGCCGACGACTGGCTCGCACGGCTCGAGGCGCGGCTCGCGACGGCCGACTGCGTGCTCGCCGGCGACTGGATGTGGGGGCTCAGCCATCCGTGTCTGATGGCGATGCCCGCCGCGCTGGCGGCACAGGTCGAGTTCGCCGCCGGGGTCGATCCGTTGCAGATCGACACCGGCCGCCTGGTCGGCCACCAACTCAGCCTGCTCGGGCATCGGGTCGACATCGACCCGCCGACGGCCGCCTTCCGCGGCCGTCGCGGCCAGCTGTACCTGTCGGGCACGGTGCTCCACGTGGGCTCGGCGTCGTTCGCTGGTTCGAACGACCAGCGGCTGCTTCGTCAGGTCGACCCGGTGTCGGACCGTGTGGTGCGTCGGGCGATCGAGAACGGCTCCACCACGCTCGGGCCGGTGGCGTCCGCCGCACTCGTCGTCGGCTCGCTCGTACGGCCCACCCGCCGGACCCTTCGCCGGATGGGGCGGGCGATCGGGATCAGGCGTCGCGACGCGACGTCGACCACGCACCCAGACCCGTCACCACCAACGTGACGACCAGGAAGTAGAGACCGCCGGTCCACCGCCCGAGCGAGTCGCTCGCCTGGCCGGCGTCGGGATTGCCGAGGTTGAACCCCGCTTGGTACGGCAGCCACTTGAAGGCGTTCTCGACGCCTGCAGCGGTGAGCAGGGCGCCGATCAGGCTCTCGCCGACCAACGGCCACAGGATCAGCACCGCGACCGACGCGGGCGTGCTGCGGATCAGCATCCCGAGCCCGAAGCCGAGCAACGACACGATCGCCGCGAAGCAGACGATGCCGACCAGCGCGGACCCGCCGCCGTCGGCGTCCGACAACGAGATGTCACCGTCCCGGCTGCCGAGCACGGCGGAGCCCACCCCGAAGCACACCGCCACCATCACCGCCTCGACCACGGCGCCGACCACCACCGTGATCACCGCCTTGGCCACGATCACGCGAGAGCGCTTGGGCGTGGCGGCGAACGTGGGCCGGATGGTGCCGAAGCCGAACTCGCCGGTGATGCCGGCGGCGCCGATCACGCCCAGCAGCATGCCGGTCACCACCGACGTGCCGGTGACCAGGCCGACCAGATCGCCGGCGGTCATGTCGTCGGGGTCGATCAGCACCGTCGTCAGCACGGTGATCACCAGGGGGAAGGCGATCGCGATGATCGCGAGCACGGCGTTCATCCGCACCGTGACGAGCTTGATCCACTCGCTGCGCAGGGTGGAGATCACCGCATGCCCCCCGTCTGGTACTCCTGCACCGAGGCGGTCGCCTTCAAGAACGCGTCCTCGAGCGATCCCGTCTGCTCCGACAGCTCGTGCAACGTCACCTGGTACCTGGCGGCCAACTCGCCGACGTCGACCGCCGACGGGCCGCGCACGTCGAACGTCGTCTCGTCGACCGGGGTGATGCGTGCACCACCGGCGTGCAACGCATCGAGCAGTGCCGTCGGGCGCGGGCTCTTCACCCGCACCCAGTGCTCGCCGTACCGGGCGACGAAGTCGTCGACGGTGCACTGCTCGATGAGCTGGCCCTTGCCGATCACGACGAGGTCGGTGGCCATCAAGGCCATCTCCGACAGCAGGTGGCTGCTCACCAGCACCGTCTTGCCCTGCCCGGCGAGGTACACGAGCACGTCGCGGATCCAGCGGATGCCCTCGGGGTCGAGGCCGTTGGCGGGCTCGTCGAGGATCACCGTGTGCGGGTCGCCGAGGAGCACGCCGGCGAGACCCAACCGTTGCTTCATGCCGAGCGAATAGGTGCGCACCCGCTTGCGCCCGACGTCGGTGAGGCCGACGGTGGCGAGCGACTCGTCGACCCGCGAGGTGGGCAACCCGTTCGACGCCGCCAGCCACCGCAGGTGATTGCGACCCGTGCGGCCGGGGTGCACGTAGCCCGCGTCGAGCAACGCCCCCACCTGGTGCAACGGCCGGTCCAGCTGCTGGTACGGCTGACCGTCGAACGTGGCCCGGCCGGCGTCGGGGCGGTCGAGACCCAGCATGCAGCGCATGGTGGTGCTCTTGCCCGAGCCGTTGGGGCCGAGGAAACCGGTGACGCGTCCGGGCGCCACGGCGAAGCTGAGGCCACCGACGGCGACCTTCGCGCCGAAGCGCTTGACGAGACCGTCGACGGTGATCACGGGAGCCAGTCTGGCACTCGGGCCGGGCGCGACCGGGGGCACCCCGCCGACCGGGGGGCCGAGCTCAGGAGCTCGAGCTCTGGCTCGCCAGCCAGTCCTTGGCGATGACGTCGACCGACTGCTCGCCTGCGGCGACCTTGACGAGCAGCGCCCGCAGCACGTCGGTGGTGAGCAGCCCGTTGATCTGCGTGACGACGGCCGACACCTCGGGGGTGGCGGCGATCGCCTGCATCACCGGCACGATCGCGTCGACCGGCGCGGCTGCCTGATCGTCGGTGACGGGCAGCAGACCCGACGTGGTGATCGACGGCTCGAGCGACGACACGACCCCGCAGTCGACGGTGCCGTCGACGACGGCCTGCACCACGGCGGCGTCGTCGTCACCGGCCGGGGTGACCGTGAACTCGGCCGAGTAGGCGGCGTTCAGGTCGTCGAGGCCGAACGACGGGGAGGTCTCGAACCCCGGCGTCGCGCCGAGCTTCACGTCGGCCGCGACCTTCGCGAGGTCGGTGAGGTTGGTGACCGAGTTGTCGTCGATCACGTCGGCGCGGCAGGCGACCACCATCGTGCGGGTGGCCGAGCTGACCAGGGTGGCCGACTCGTCGGCGGGCAGTGCCTTCTCCATCGCGACGATCTGCTCGTCGGTGGTGGCCGGCATCTCGGTGACACCGAAGCGCTCGAGCACCGACACGGTCGAGTCGGGCACGAACTGCAACGAGCCGGCGGCGAGCTGGTCGTACAGCGCGTCCATCGAGGCGGCCGGGTCCTTGCGGCCCACCCGCACACCGGCGTTCTCCATGCCCTGGCCGTAGATCTCGGCGAGCAGGTTGCTCAGCGGCTCGTCCACGTGGCCGACGTTCACCGTGGGCGACGCAGCCGGCTCGGTGGTGGCGGTGTCGTCGTCGCCGCCGCAGGCCGTCAGCGCGAGCGCGCCGGCGAGCGAGAGTGCGAGCACGGTTCGGGTGGATCTCACCGGTTCCTCCAAGGAATGCCAGGACACGAGCCGCCAGGGCGGGCCCTGACGTGCCGCCGACCGCCGGTCGGGACGACGGGGCGACATCGTACGGGCGTCGCGGCGCTTCCGGTGGTCAGATCCCGCCCGCGAAGGTGTCGATCATCAGCCGCACGTCGTCGCCGAGCGGGTACAGGATCGGGCAGGTGCACCCGTTCGCGACGTACTCGCCCACCTTCGCTCGCACCTCGTCGGGCTCGCCCGACGCCGTGATCATCTGCACGATGTCGTCCGGCACGAGCTCGCTCGCCGCCACCACCTGATCGTGCGTGGCGGGCCAGGTGAGCACCTTGCCGATCTCGTCGAGCAACTCCTGGGGCACGCCCGACGCCTTCATGATGTGCGGCTGCTGGCCGAGGTACTGGGTGACGAGCAGACGGGCGCCGTCGAGCGCGGCGGCCCGGTCGCGGTCGACGCTGCACACCACCAACTGCGGCCGGTCGATCTGGTCGATCGTGCGGCCGGCCTTGGCCGCACCGCGCTCGAGCGCGGCGATCGCGTCCTTGTTGTACGCGGGCGACACGAGGTAGTTGAGCACCGCACCGTCGGCGATCTCGCCCGTGAGCTCCATCATCTGCATGCCCGTCGCGCCGATGTAGATCGGCACGTCCTTGGGCCGGCGCTCCTGGTGCACGTAGTCGAGCTCGACCCCGTCGAGGTGGGCGAAGATGCCGTCGAAGGTGACGGTCTCGTTGGCGAGCAGCGCGCGCACGACGGTGACCACCTCGCGCATCACCGTGAGCGGGCGCTCACGATGGATGCCGACCTTGCTCGCCAGCGGGTCCCACCACGCACCGAGTCCGCAGATCACGCGCCCGGGGGCGAGGTCGTCGAGCGTGCTGAACGTGCTCGCCAGGCGCGCCGGGTTGCGCGTCCAGATGTCGATCACACCGCTGCCCACCTTGATGCGATCGGTGGTGGCGGCGAACGCGGCCATCGGCACGACGGCGTCGCGCACCAGCCGGCTGTCGGCCTGCCAGACCGCGTCGAAGCCCTGCTGCTCGGCGTAGCGGACGAGCTCGATGCCCTCGCGGATCGCGTGGGCGTCCTGCAGGTACAGCGCGACGGGAGTGGTCATGCGGCGGAGCGTAGCCGCTTGACGTTTTGTCAAGCCCGTGGCCGCGTCACAGGTGTGTGAACAAGCGGGCGGCCTGCTCGGCGGCCTTCGCCCGCACCTCGTCGAGGTCGACCCGCGTGGGTCGCCCGTCTCGCAGCAGCACCTCGCCGTCGGCGCTCGTCACCTCGACCGCGCGGATGCCGGGGGTGAACGCGACGTGCCATGCGGAATCGGCGTGGTCGTAGCTCCATCGCACGCGGTCGTCGCGCGCCTCGGGGAAGAAGCGGTAGCCCTCGTCGAGCCAGCCCCAGACGGTGTCGGGCGAGGCGGTCACGTCGTGGGCGCGCAGTGCCACGTAGGCCAGGCGCATCTCCTCGAGCATGTCGGCGCCGATGCCGTCGGTGCCGAGCACCACGGCGTTGCTCCACTGCGTCGGCCGTGCGTAGCCGACCGAGTTGTTCATGTTGCTGCGCGGGTTGTGGGCGATGGTGCCGGGCAGCGGGCGGTCGAGGTGCACACAGTGCACGATCAGCCAGTCGTCGGCGGCCATCGCCTCGAGCCGGGCACCGGCGGTGACGTCGTCGACGGCCTCGGCCACGTGGATGTGCACGCCCACGCCGTGACGCCGGGCCAGATCGGCGGCCGCCTCGAGCGTGGCGTCGTCGCACGTGAACGCGGCGTGTACACCCACCATGCCGCGACCGCCGGCGGCGAGGAACCGGGCGTTCTCCTCGAGACCGCGCCGCGCGCCGTCGGCGCCGTGCCGATCGGTGACGCCGTAGGCACAGCTGACGCGCACGCCCACCTCGGCACACGCCTCGGCGATCACGTCGAGGCTGCCCTCGATCGCGCTCGGGCTCTCGTGGTGGTCGATGATCGCCGTGGTGCCGCACTGCAGCGCCTCGACTGCGCCGAGCATCGCGCTCCACCGCAGCATCTCGAGATCGAGCGCCGTGTCGAGCCGCCACCAGATCTGCTCGAGGATGCTGCGGAAGTCGGTGGGTTGCACCGGCGGTGCCGGCATGCCACGGGCGAGCGCCGAGTACAGGTGGTGGTGCCCGCAGACGAGGCCGGAAGTGGTGTCGGTCATCGGCACCCATCGTGGCAGCATGAGCGTCGTGCCGTCATCTCCCCTCGTGCCGGTGCCGGCGCCGATGCCCGTGAGGTGGCACATCACCCGCTGGGCCGACGATCCCTACAGCCGTGGCTCGTGGAGCGTGCTGCGCCCGGGTGCGTCGCAGGCCGACCGCCGAGCGCTCGGCGAGCCGATCGACCGGCGCGTCGTCCTTGCCGGCGAGGCCGTCGACCGCGAGCAGGCGACGATGGTGCACGGGGCGTACACGAGCGGACTCGCCGCAGCCGAGTGGGCGATCGAGAGCGGCGGCCGCAGCGTGATCGTGGTCGGCGCCGGCATGGCGGGGTTGTCGGCAGCGAGGCGGCTCGCCGACGAGGGCCTCGACGTGCTCGTGCTCGAGGCTCGCGACCGCATCGGCGGACGCACCCACACCGTCGAGCTCGGCGGGGTGGCGTTCGACGCCGGCGCGGCATGGGTGCAGCAGTTCCCCCGCAACCCGCTGGCGCGACTGGCCGAGTCGCTCGGGCTCGCGCTCGTCCCGACCCAGTTCGACGAGGCGCTGGCCGCTGCGCACGACGGGCCCGTCGGCGACGTCCGCAGCGCGTACCACGAGCTCGACGCGGCGATCGACCGCGACGGCGATCCGCTCGAGCAGCAGGTGGCCCGGCACCTGGCGACCCTCTCCCCCGCCGACCGGCGGCTCACCCGGTTCGCGATCGAGGGCGAGCTGCTGCTCGAGCACGGCTCGGCGCTGGAGGCGATCTCGACGCACGGGCTCGACGAGGACGGCGCGGCGCCCGGCGACCCGTGGTTGCCGGGCGGTCACCGACAGCTGACCGACCACCTGGCGACCGGACTCGACGTGCACCTGCGGCATCCGGTCCGTTCGATCGAGTGGGACCTCGACGGCGTACTGGTCGACGAGATCGCCGCCGATCGTTGCATCTGCACCATCCCGGTGGGCGTGCTGCCATCGATCAGGTTCTCGCCCGGCTTGCCGGCCGCGCATCGGGAGGCGCTCGCTCGGCTCGGCATGGCGTCGTTCGAGAAGGCTGTGCTGCAGTTCGACGAGCGGTGGTGGCCCACCTCGCCGAGCGGCTACCTGCGCTGGTACGACGAGCCGGCGTCGTGGACCGAATGGCTCGATCTCACCGACGTGGTCGGCGTCCCCACGATCGCCGGTCTGATCGCCGGCCCGGCCGTCGCGACGCACCACGACGGGCGGAGCGACGACGAGGTCGCGCTCGCGGCGACCGCCGCGCTGGCCCGGTGGACCGCCGCCGTGCGCGGCTGACTCACATCGCGATCGCCTGCGCTGCTGCCACCAGATCGGCCACCGGTGACGGATCGCCCTCGATGTCGAACACCGACGGACCGGCACGTCGAGCGACCAGTCGGCAGTAGTCGACCACGTCGGCCACGAGTGTCGTCGTCCGCGGCCCGGTGCCGATGTCGTGCGTACCGCCGCCCTCGCCGGTGAGCACCACACGGACGCCGGGCACGTCGTCGCGGTCGGCCACCACCGCGGCGAGCACCGGCAGGCTCTGCACCGACAACGACGACATCGCCCGCAGCGCCGCGGGCGGGGGCGCCGCGAGTGCCCGGCCGGTCGCACGGCGGACGTCGTCGGCATGGGTCCACAGCTCGAACGACCGCACGATGAGCAGGCTGTCGACGGAGAAGGGCCACTGGTGCATCTGCACGACGTTGCCCGCCGCCGGGCCGGCGCCGATGCGCAGTGCGGCCACCGTGCCGTACGCGAGATCGCGCCACGCGCGCACGGCGTCGATCGGGCGCCGTTCGGCCAACCGGGCACGGAACGCACGGCCCACGCCGAGGTGGTCGAGCCGATCGGGATCGCGTTCGTCGGGTGCGAGCCCGAGCGCCATCTGCATGTGCCGCTCGACCGCCGCCAGGTGCCGGACGAGCTCGATCACCGTCCAGCCGTACGCATCGACGATGGCGGCGCCTCCGCCCCGGTCGAGCTCGCCCGTCTCGTCGAGCCGGTCGAGCACCTCGTCGAGGTCGCACACGCAGTGCTCGAACACGTCGAGGGGTGCCATCGGCGCGATCGTCGGCCGTGGCTCGCGCCGGGCCGCGGCCAGCACACCGGCACGCACGTCGGCGTGCGGCGGGGCGGCGTCGAGGCGGGCCAACTCGGCGGCCAGGTCGCCGACGAGGTCGCCGAGATCACCGAGCTCGCCGAGGTCGCCGAGCTCGCCGAGGTCGTGCTCGGGGCGAGCGAGAGGGTCGGGGGTGGGGTCGGGGTTCACGTGGTCACGTCCGGATGCGGTGCGGGGGGTGCGGTGGGGGTCGGTGCCAGGTCGAACAGCGCGAGCGCCAATCGCTCGCGGGCGAGGCGGAGCCGCGACTTCGCAGTGCCCTCGCTCACCCCGGTGGCCGTGGCCACCTCGCGGAACGACAGGCCCTGGAAGTACGCGAGCTCGATCACGCGGCGCTGTTGGTCGGGCAGCAGCTCGAGCGCGCGCCGGACGGCCGCGGCGGTCCAACGCTGCAGACCCAACGTCTCGGGCTCGTCGGCGGGTCGCGTCGGCTCGACGGCACGCGCCTCGTTCGCCTCGCGCCGCCCGGACCGGCGCAGCTCGTCGATGCACCGCCGGTGCGCGATCGTCGCCAGGTACGACGGCAGCGACCCCCGCTGCGGCTCGAAGCGCTCGGGGTGCCGCCACAGCGCGACGAACACCTCCTGGCACACGTCGGCCGCGGCCGGCGTGCCGAGCATCCGGCGGGCGACCCCGTGGACCAGACCGGCGTAGCGGTCGTAGATCGCCGCGAGCGCGCTGTCGTCGCCTGCCGCCACCCGGCGCATCATCGCCGCGTCCCAGGTGTGCCCCTCGTCGGTCACCGGCCGCGACACTACCGGCCGTCCCACGAGGGCTTCGCGGGACGGCCGGCACGCGACCGGATCGGTGACGACCAGTGACATCGGGGTTCGCTCGGGCAGGTCAGGCCGTCGCGTGATCGACCTCGAGCGGACGACCGCCGGGCATGGCTGCTTCGTGGACGGCCCAGTCGCCGATGTGGGTGAACGCCACGACCTTGCCGTCGTCGCCGAACACGAAGTGGTGCGCCTCGGGTGCTTCGGGGACGTCGAGCCCGGTGTGCCGGTTGCGGCCCGCCAGGTGCACCCGGGTGAACACCTCGTGGTCCGAACCCACGATGGACGAGATCTCGAACCGCGTCACCTCGAGCTGCTCGGCGAGCGCCCCGAAGAAGCCGGCGACGGCCGCGTGGCCCGTCACCTCTCGCAGATAGGGCACATCCATCCGGCGCATGCCGTGGTCCCAACGGACATCGTCCGCGAGGTGTCCCAGGATGGTCGCCACGTCGCCGCGGCCGAAGGCCTCGTAGATCGACGTGACGGTGGAGACGTGGTCGACGCTCATGTTGTTGCTCCTCTCGTCGGCGACCCCCCGGTCCCGACGTGAGAGCTTTCGCCGCCCGAGACCGAGCGGATCACCCAAGAGTCAGGGAACGACGCAGACCGCGGCGAGGCTCGCGATCGCGGTGGTGCGTCGCGGCGTGCGCACCTCGTTGCGGTCGAGCCCGTTGGTGCAGTAGCCGAGACTCAGTCCGGTGGCCGGATCGCCCCAGCCGATCTGCCCCTTGGCGCCGTTGTGGCCGATGGCGCGGGCCGACACGGTGCGGCCCATGCCGCGCAGGTGGCTCTGCCCGTCGTCGCCTGCCTGGATCAGTCCGAGCGTGCGATTGGCCGGCAGACCGGTGAGCCGCTCGGGCAGCGAGTTGCGCACGTGGCCGGTGACGTCGGCGTGCACATCGGGTCGCCACATCTCGCCGGGGTTGCGCAGCACCGCCTGGTAGAAGAGCGCGAGGTCGGCCGCGCGCATCACACCACCCGCACCGGGCACACCCACGCGCTGCAGCGCCGGCTCGTCGAAACTCAGCAACAGCTCGTCGGTCACCTCGCCGACCTCGAGCTGCGGCACGCCGAACACCGCCATCAGCTCGTCGCGTGAGGCCGGTTCGCCCACCAGCCGCAGCGGTGCCGCGCGGTGCGGGACGTCGCCGAGCACCCGCGGCAGCCCGGCCGGGTCGGTGACGCGCCGTTGCACCACGTCGCGGAAGTCGGTGCCGGTGACCCGCTCGATGATCTCGGCGAGCACCCAGTGTGCGCTCGTCGGGTGGTACTCCCACGTGGAGCCGGGCGCCCAGTTGAGCCGCCACCGGGCGAACGCCTCGGTCCGTCCCGCGCTGGTGTCGCCGTCGATCGGGCGCAGTGGCGCCGTCGGGAAGCCACTCGTGTGCAGCATCACCTGCTCGACGGTGACCGCTTCCTTGCCGTTGCTCGCGAACTCGGGCACGTACTCGGCGACCGGCCGATCGACGTCGACGAGACCGTCGCCGATCAGCGCCCACACGGCCGCCGCCACGAACGCCTTCGTGGCCGAATAGACGACGTAGCGCGACTCGTCGGTCGCGTCGCCGTAGGTCTCCGACACGATCAGCTCGCCGTCACGAGCGAGCGCGATCTGCACCGACGGCAGCAGCCCGTCGTCCACCTCGCGGCGGGCTCGGTCGAGCAGCCGTCGGACGGCGTCGTGGTCGATCCTCACGTGGCACCCCCTGCCGGGGCGCCCGCCGCCGTCAGTCGGCGTCGTCGGTGCCCCGGCGCATTGGTAGCACGCTGCGCCACTGACCATCGAGGTCGTGCAGCGCCGCGGCCACCGCAGGCGCCGTCGGCACGAGCCCGATCTCACCGACGCCCTTGATGCCGTACGGTGAGCGCGGCTGGGGCACCTCGATCATCTGCACGTCGATGTGCGGCACGTCCTTCGCGCGGAGGATGCCGAGCGAGCGCAGCGTCGTGTTGGTGGGGAAGCCGGTCTCGGGATCGGAGGGGAAGTCCTCGCTCAGCGCGTAGCCGAGACCCATGTGCACGCTGCCCTCGATCTGGCCCTCGCACAGCAGCGGATTGACGGCCTTCCCGACGTCGTGGATCGCCACCACCCGCTCGATGCGGCCCGACTCGCGGTCGATCTCGACCATCTGCGCGGCGTAGCCGAACGCGGCGTGGATGGTGGGGTTCGGATGGTCGGGGTCGCCGAGGTGCTGGGTCCAGTCGACCAGGTGCTCGCCGACGTAGTCGACCTCCTGCTCGCACCCGCCCGCGATCGCGGCGCGACAGGCGTCGAGCACCGAGCCCGCCGCCATGAGCGTGCCGCGCGACCCGGTGGTCTGTCCGAAGCCGAGCTCGCGGGTGGTGTCGACGATCACGTCGATGCGCGCCGGGTCGATGCCGAGCTCCTGAGCGGCCACCTGCAGCGCCACGGTGTGCACGCCCTGGCCCATCTCGGTCCAGCCGTGGCGCACCTCGACACGCCCATCCGCGCGGAACCGCACCACGGCACGCGACAGCTCCTTGAAACCGTTGCCCAGGCCGCTGTTCTTGAGGCCGAGGCCGAGGCCCACGGCACGGCCCTGCTCGCGGGCCGCGTCGTACAACGGCTTCACCGCGTCGAGGCACGCCTCGGCGCCGGCGCAGCCGTCGTCCATGATCTGGCCCGGTCCCCACACTTCGCCCGGGTGGATGACGTTGCGCTTGCGGATCTCCCAGCCGCTGATGCCCACCTGCTCCGCCAGCCGGTCGAGCACGCCCTCCATGCCGTACTGCGCCTGGTTGGCGCCGAAGCCCCGGAACGCGCCGCACACGGGATTGTTGGTGCGGGCCGCGACGGCCTCGACGTCGATCGCCGGCACACGGTAGGGGCCACTGGCATGGCCGGCAGCACGCTCGAGCACCTTCATGCCCACGCTCGCGTACGCGCCGCTGTCGCCGATCGCGCGCACCTTCAGTGCGGTGAGGTGGCCGTCGGTGTCGCAGCCGGCCCAGTACTCGAGGCGGATCGGGTGCCGCTTCGCGTGCATGCGGAAGCTCTCCTCGCGCGACAGCGTGCACTTCACCGGCCGGTCGAGCAGCCAGGCGGCGAGCGCCGCGTGAGCCTGGTTGCTCATGTCCTCCTTGCCACCGAACGCGCCCCCGTTCGAGACGAGCGTGACGGTGACCCGGTCGTTGCCGACGGCGAGCATGCGCGCGATGTCGTTGCGATCGTCCCAGACGCCCTGACCACCCGAGTACACCTGCAGGTGACGCTCGTCGCCACGACCCGACGGCACGGCGAGCGTGCTCTCGGGTTCGAGGAACGCGTGCTCGATGCGCTGGGTCTGGAACACCTCGTGCACGGTGTGGGCCGAGGCCGCGAGCGCCGACTCGGCGTCGCCACGCGCATACGCACTGGTGCTGAGCACGTTGGTGTCGGTGCCCCAGACGGCCACCGGCGCGTCGGGTGACACGGCGGCCACCGGGTCGGTGACGGGTTGGTGCACCTCGTACGACACCTGCACCAGTTCGGCCGCCGCTCGCGCCTCGCGACGGGTGTCGGCCACCACGATCGCGAGCACGTCGCCGGCGTACGACGTGCGGCCGCCCACCGGGATCATCACCGGCCAGTCCTTGTGGATGATGCCGACCATCAACTCGCCCGGGATGTCGGCCGCGGTGAACACGGCGTGCACGCCCGGCGCGGCCAGCGCCGCGCTGGTGTCGATCGCCAGCACGTCGGCGCGGGTGTGCGCGGTGAGGTGCAGCGCGGCGTGCAGCATGCCCGGCACGCGCAGGTCGTCGACGTAGCCGCGGTCGCCGAGCGTGAGTTCGACGGCCTCGTACTTGGCACCCGCCTGGCCGACCCCACCGGCCAACGCGTGCGACATCTCCTTGCCCTGCGCGACCGCGTCGATCGCGTCGAGCACCTTCACGTAGCCGGTGCACCGGCACAGGTGCGCGCCGAGGTGGCGCGCCATGTCGTCGCGCTGCAGATCGGCACCCTTCTTGTCGACCTGCGCCTTCGCGCGCATGACGATGCCGGGAATGCAGAAGCCGCACTGCAGCCCGCCGCAGGCGGCGAACGCGTCGGCGTAGCGGCGACGCTCGTCGTCGTCGACACCCTCGAGCGTGACGACGTGCTTGCCGGCCACCTTGGCGAGCGGCTGCTGGCAGCTCACCACCGCCTTGCCGTCGATGTGCACCGTGCAGCACCCGCACTGACCGCTCGGCGAGCACCCGTCCTTGGGCGAGGTGATGTCGAGCTCGTCGCGCAGCGCCGACAGCAGGTGCGGGTGATCGGCGCGCACGCGGACCGGCGTGCCGTTCACCGTGAACTCGACGGTGCCGTGGTCGGTCGTGGCGGACGCCGTGGATGGGGTTGCGTCACTCACGCTTGACATTTTGTCAAAGGACGGCGCCCCGGTGTTACCTGCGGTTGAAGTTCCTGCGCGCTGGAGCTTCATCGGGGTGCGCACCCTCGCTACCCTGCCGTGCGTGACAGCGCCGCCGGACACCGGGTGTTCCCCGATGGACCCCGGCGAACGCGAGCGTTTGGAGCGCAAGATCCGCGACGCGGTGCTGGCGCTGCAGATCATCGACACACCACCCGAACAGGCCTTCGACGACCTCGTGCGCCTGGCGACCCTGGTGGCGCGCACCCCGATCGCGACGATCGGCATCGTCGACGGCGAGCGCCTGTGGTTCAAGGCCCGCACCGAGACCCTGCCGGTCACCGAACTCGACCGGTCGATCGCGTTCTGCCGGCGCACCATGGATCTGGACCACACCCTGGTGCTCGGCGACCTGCGCAACGATCCCGAGTTCTGCGACAGCCCGCTCGTCACCGGGGCCCCGCACCTCGGCGCCTATCTCGGGGTGCCGCTGCACGCACCCGACGGCACGCCGCTCGCCTCGCTGGCCGTCGCCGACACCGAGCCCCGCACGTTCAGCAACGAGCAGATCACGTGGCTCGAGGCGGTCGCCCGTCAGGTCGAGCAGGTGTTCGCGCTGCGCTACGCGCTGAACGAGCGTTCGGCCGACCGAGACCAGGCACTGCTGCGCGAAGCCCGGTTCCGCAGCGTGCTGCAGTCGCTCGCCAACGGGGTGATCGTCTACGACGCGAACGGGACGATCGACGACCTCAACCCGTCGGCCGAGACGATCCTCGGTCTGTCGCGCGAACAGCTCATCGGTCAGAACGCGCTCGACAGCGACGCGATCCACGAGGACGGCACGATCTTCCGGGCCGAGGACCGTCCGGTCGCGATCACGCTCAAGTACGGCATCGAGGTGCGCGACGTGGTGATGGGGATCACCGTCGGCGACAACCGCCGCACCTGGCTGCTCGTCAACTCGGCACCGCTGTGGGACACGTCCGGGCGCGGCAGCGGCGCCGTCGTCACCTTCGCCGACGTCACCGATCTGCTCACGCTCAACAACCAGCTGCAGGAGTCGCTCGGCGAGCTCGCCAAGGCCGCGCAGGAACGCGCCGCGCTGCTGTCGTCGGTGTCACACGACATTCGCGCCCCATTGGCAGCGATCCGGATGATGACCGAGATCCTCGAGGACCGCGCCGATGCGATCACCGAGACGCAGCGCAACGAGTTGGTGCGTCGCGTCCGGGCCGAGGCGCGCCGCACCGAGGGTGTGCTCACCGACCTGGTGTCGGCCAACCGCGTGGGCACCGGTCTCGAGGCGCCTCGTCGCAAGCGCATCGACCTCGAGCAGCTGATCTACGCGCGAGCTCGCGAGTTCGACGGCGCCAACCACTCGATCCGCGTCGGCGAGCTGACGGGCGACCTCACCATGTGGGCCGACGCGGCGCAGCTCGAGCGCATCCTCGACAACCTCATCTCGAACGCGGTCACGCACACGCCGGCCGGCACCAAGATCGTGATCGAGGCCCGCGAGTTCGACGGACGCATCGAGCTGGTCGTCGACGACGACGGTCCGGGCGTGCCCGAGGCGATGCGCGTGCGGGTGTTCTCGGCCTACGTGCGCGGCGAGAAGGCAGCGGATCGACCGGGGACCGGGCTCGGCCTGTTCCTGGTGCAGCAGTTCGCCCAGTTCCACGGCGGGTCGGCGCGCTGCCTGGTGAGCGAGCGCGGCGGTGCCCGGTTCGTGGTGACGTTGCCGCGGCGACCCGGTCAGCTGGCGGTGACCGCCGGCTGATCCGGACTGCCCGGACTGAACCGGACTGACCGGGCTGACCGGGAGGGTCAGCCGGCGTCGGGCAGCAGGCCGGCGCGGCGAGCGATCGCCACGGCCTCGAGCTGCGAGTGCGCCCCGAGCTTGCGGAGCACTTCTTTCACGTAACCCCGCACGGTGTGCACGCTGAGGAACAGCGCCGACGCGATCGTCGGGGTGTCGCGGCCCTTGGCGAGCAGGTACAGCACCTCGATCTCGCGTGGCGTCAGGCTGAGCGCCGAGACGGTCTCCTCGGTGGCGTCGGAGGTGATGTCGATGTATGCCTCGCCCGACACCGCGTCGCGCACGGCCTGGACGATCTCGGCGATCGAGCTCTCCTTGGCCAGGAACGCCGACGCACCCGCCAGCGCCGCCAGCTTGCGCAGGCCGCTGTCGGCATGGCCGGTGATCATCACCAGCTTCACCTTGGGATCGGCGACGAGGATCCGGCGGATGCCCTCGACCCCGTCGACGAGCGGCAGCTGCCAGTCGATGACGACGACGTCGGGACGCTCGGTGAGCACGCGCTGGATCGCGGACTCGACGTCGGGGACGGAACCGATCGACTCGAACCCGGGCTCGATCGAGATCGCCAGGCTGAGGGCTTCGGCATAGGAACGGTGATCGTCGATCACCAACACACGCAGGGCAGTGGTCATGGTTGCAGACATGTTTCGACCTTCTCCGAGTCGGCACCGCCGGCCGTGCTCGGGGTTGGGTGGACATCGAGTGCGAACTCTCCCCTGAACGCAGCCGTGACCTTAGTACGGAACCCCCCAGTTGAGGTTCCCCGCAAGTGAGGGGTCTTCAATTGGGGGGTGCGCGGCCCGCTCACGTGAGTTCGACGCCACGTTGCGCGGTGATGCGGGTGTACACCTCGGGCCGCCGGTAGCGGTCGAAGTCGAACAACGTGCCCTGGTAGCGAGCGCACCAGTCGAGATCGCAGCGAGCGATCACCAGCTCGTCGTCGGTGCTGAGCGCCTGGGCGACGATCTGCCCGCTCGGCGCGACGATCATCGACTGACCGAGCGAGTCGACGCCCTCCTCGACACCGCCCTTGGCCACACCGACCACCCAGGTGCCGTTCTGGTACGCACCCGACTGCATCACCAGCGCGTTGTGGAAGCCCTGCAGGATGTCCTGGCTCGGGTCGGGCACGTAGTGGATCGGCGTGTTGTAGCCGCACAGGATCATCTCCACGCCCTGCAGGCCCATCACGCGATAGCTCTCCGGCCAGCGCCGGTCGTTGCAGATCATCATCCCGATCCGGCCTCCGAACGCCTGCCAGACGCCGAAGCCCTCGGGGCTGGGTTCGAAGTAGTACCGCTCCGCATGCTGGAAGGGACGGTCCGGTTCGTGGTGCTCGTGACCAGGGATGTGCGTCTTCTTGTACGTCGCCACCACCGAACCGTCGCGCTCGACGAGCGTCTGCACGTTCCAACGGTGCACCGTGCCGTCGGCCGCCGTCTCCTTCCACGCGTACCCCAGGCAGAAGCCGACACCGAGACCCTTGGCCTCGTCGAACAACGCCTGCGTGTCGGCGTTCGGCATCGAGGTCTCGTACCAGTGGTCGGCCTCGGTGATGTCGTCGACGAACCAGCGCGGGAAGAACGTGGTGAGCGCGAGCTCGGGATAGACGACGAGCTCGGCGCCGTGACGATGGGCGTCGCGCAGCAGGGCGATCAGCCGCTCGACCACCTGCGCACGGGTGTGGTGACGCTGGACGGGACCGAGCTGGGCGGCGGCGACGGTGAGCAGGCGGGTCATCGCCGCACACGTTACGGCGCGCCGGATCAGGTCGCAGCCTGTGCCAGCCGGGTCGCGCCGTCACCGACGAGCCAGCACAGACCGGGACGGGCCGGCAGCGGCTGATGGCGTGGGAGCCGAGCCCCGAGCAGCTCGGCGTCGAGCTCGTCGCAGCCGGCGAGCACGACACCCCGCCGATGGCGCCGCAGGCCGGCGGCCCAGTGCGCGTGACCCGTGCGCACCGTGTCGGGACGGGCCGACGCGACGATCACCAACCCGGCCGGCGGGTGCGTGGCCCAGCAGGCGAGGCGGCCCTCGGGGTCGGGCACCTGCTCGACGTCGTCGATGGCCAACAGCACGTGGCGCCCGTCGGCGAGCGCACGCTCCGTCTGATCGAGCGCCTCGGTCACCACGCCCGCGAGCTGTCCGCGCGGCAGCCGCCGACCGGCCACCACCACCTGCGCCGCGTCGGGACGAGCGTCGCTCCAGCAGCGCCGGAAACCGTCGAGCACCTCGCTGCGGCCGCTGCGTGGCGGGCCGATCACCAACACGTGCTCGCCGTCGGGCACCTCGAGCACCGCCGGCCGCAGGTCGTCGTACGCGAGGCCGACCACCACCTGCCATCCGTGCGCGTCGGCGGCCGAGCGTGGCACCACGGTCGACGGCACCGCGTCGGGCAGCACGCCGAGCGGTTCCACCGCGGGGCCGTGTCGGGTGGCTGTCGCCCCGTCGCAGGGTGCCAACACCTGCTCGGGCCAGGGCGCCAGCTGCACCTCGTCGCCGTTCGACGCGTCGAGCGCCCGGCCGGGCACCGCGTCGGGCACGTCGACGGCGCGGCGCCCCACCAGCCCGGCCTCGGCGGGATCGTGCAGGTGCAGCACCAGGCGACGCCCGCACCGGGCGAGCACGCCCGGGCCGAGGCCGCCGAGCGCGTCGTTGCCGAGCAGCAGGGTCACACCCACCGGCGGCGAGGCGAGCAGCGCCTCGAACACGGTGTGGCTCTCGATCCGTGACACCGCCTCGAGCTCGCGGCGCAACGACGTCAGCCCGTCGATCACCACGAGCCGCCGACCGGTGGTCACCGGGGCGATCGCACGCCGAAGCGCTCGGTCGACGAGTTCGCGTTCGTGCAGCCGTGCGACGCCGGCCAACCGTGGGTGCCCGACGGCCGAGCTCCACCGTCGGTCGCCCACGGCGTCGATCACGACCAGCTCGTCGTCCGGCCCGAGACGACGCAGTGCGCAGCCCGCGAGCGCGGTCGTCACCCCACTCCCGGGTGCGCCCACCACCAACAGGTGACCCTCGGTCGGCTCCCAGGCGAAGTCGTCCTGGTGCTGGTCGTCGGGGCGGTCGATCCTGCCGAGCACGTCGATCGGCAACCCGGTCAGGTGTGCCGGCAGCGGTTCGCACCACGGTCGCGGGGCGCGGCCGAGCCCCAGCTCGCCCGTCGCAGCCACCACCTCGTCGATCGCCCGCGTGACGTCGTCGGGGCGAGCCGTCTGGAACGTCACCAGGTCACCGGGCCCCAGCCGCAGCACCGCGCGGCCGGCACACGACCGGCGCAGCGCTGCCGGCGACGGATCGCCCACCACGTCGTGCGCCTCGCTCGCGTCGTGCAGCCGCAGCGCGATGCGCAGGTCGGTGTTGGTGCGGATCTCCTCGCTCACCACGCCGGCGGGCCGCTGCGTGGCGAGCACCAGGTGCACGCCGAGGCTGCGCCCACGCCGCGCCACGTCGACCAACGCGTGCAGCAGCGCGGCGTGCTCGAGCGCCAGCGCGGCGAACTCGTCGACGACGACGACCAGCCGCGGCGCCACCGACGCGCCCGTGCGCCGTCGAGCCGCAGCCAGGTCGGCACAGCCGAGCTCGCGCAGCACGTGCTCGCGTCGGGTCACCTCGGCACGCAGCCCGCGCAGCACGCGCTCGGCCAGCCGTGGTTCGAGGTCGGTCACCACGCCGGCCACGTGCGGCAGGCGCGTGAGGTCGTCGAACGTGGCGCCACCTTTGAAATCGACGAGCACGAACGACAGCCGGTCGGGCGGCTGTGCGATCGCCGACGACAGCACGAAGGTGCGCAGCAACTCGCTCTTGCCCGATCCGGTGGTGCCGGCGATCAACCCGTGCGGCCCGTCGCGCACGAGGTCGAGGTCGATCATCCCGTCGACGGCCACGCCGATCGGTGCCGCCGCGTCGTCGGCTCCCGGAGCGCGCCACCGGCGAGCGATCGCGTCGCGCGTCACCGGCGCGCCCCGCTCGGCCCACAGCGCGTCGAGCGACACGACCGTCGGCAGACCACGTTCGTGGTCGTCGGGAGCCTCGGGATCACGACGGCCCTCGCAGGCCCGCACCGCAGCGGCAGCCGACCGCGCACCCAGGCCGACGAGTCGCGGATGCGCTGCGTCGGCCCGTCCGCCGGTGGGCGCGAGGTCGCGCAGGCGGCCGTCGGTGGTGGCCGACCACACGCGCTCGCAGACCGCGGGCGCGAGCCGTGCGTCGGTGAGGTGCACGAGGAGCGCCAGATCGGCGCGGACGTGCAGCAGCCGCCGCAGGGCGCTCGTGCGCACCGCGAGCCGTTCGACGTCGTCGGTCAGCACGACGAGATGCCGCCCGTCGAGCGCGGGCAGGGCGGCGAGCAGCTCGATGGTCGCGGCCTCGTCGTGCACCGGCTCGCCCCCGGGCGCCGTCCGCAGGTGGGGCAGCCCTCGGATCCAGGCCCACGCAGCCGGACGTTCGGACACCACCACCAGCTGCCAGTCGGCCGGACCCGTGGTGGCCGCGAGCTGCACCACCACCGATCTCGCGACCGCGTCGCCCCATGGTCCGCCGACGGCCACCCGTGCGCCGGGGTCTAGGCCCACCAGCACGGGGACGCGTTCGAGCACGAGCACGCCGTCGCCGCCCGCGGGCACCTCCTGTGCGCCGACGCCGATCACCGCGGCGAAGGCGTCGCCGTGGTCCGGCCGCCGGTACCACGAGGCCTGGGGATCGTGGTGCGTCAGCCGGAGCGCGTCGACCAGGCCGGGGTGGGCGGCGCGATGCGCCTGCTCGAGCTCGGCCCGGCGGCGGTCGAGCGCCTCGGCCGACGCCACCGCGGCCGCCGCTGCCTCGCGGCGCAGTTGGCGCCGTCGACGGGCACGGCGGACGCGCGCCGCCACCTGCGTCCCGACCGCGACCACCGCGCCGACGGCGCCCATCACGAGCACCAGCACCTGGTGCAGCACCACCGCGAGCACGACGCCGACGGCGAGGCTGCCGACGGCCGTCCCCATCCCGCCCGGCACGACGTCGAGCTCCGTGGCACGCGCCGGCGCGTGGTCCCACCACATCTCGGTGGGCGCCGCCGGCACCGGCACCGGCTCGGGCCGGTGACGTGGCCGACGCACCACGACCGCGCCGGGCGTCCGCGCCGTCGCCGTGTCCGCCGTGTCCGCCGTGTCCGTCGAGATGGTCGCAGGGTCGGCGGGTGTCACACGCAGCACGCCGGCGCCCACCGCCAACGCGTCGTCGGCCTCGTGCACCACCGGTCGCCGCCCGGCGAGCTGGCACCACGAGGCACCGCCGAGCGGTGCGGACGGGTCGGCCGTCGCCGGTAGGTGCAGGCGCAGGTGGAACGGCTCGAGGCTCGGATCGTCGCAGCGCACCGCGGCGCGCGGCGAACGGCCCACCAGGTGGTCACCGGGCGGGAGCGGGATCGACGCGCCGGCATCCGGCCCCGCAGTCCAGGTGACGACCCAGCGTGTCGTTCGGTGACCGTCGTGCGTGCCGGTGGTGCCGGTGATGTGGTGTGTCTCGTGTGTGTCGGGGCTCACGCCCGAAAGAGGCACGCGCACCGGCGCGATCCGGAAGCGCGGTGAGTCCGCGACCAGGGATCTTGACGATTCCTTGCCGAACGCGGACCCGTCGGTGAGGCGCCCGGAGAGTCGGCCGGTGAGCACGACCCGGAGGGTGCTCGTCATGCACGCGTTCGTCCCCACACGTTCCCATCACCTCCTCGGCCGGCTGCAGCACGAGTGGCTGCGACTCGACCGCTCCCCCGAGCTCGTGGCGCGAGCACGGGACTGGCAGCTGCCGGTCGCGCCGTTCGACTCGCTCGACGAACTGGTCGGCCACTGCGGGCGGGGCGCCACCACGTCGGGCTCGCACGACGACGACGCCGTGCTCGGCGCGCTGCTCCGCCTCGCCCGCCACGACGAGCTCGCCGCACGGGTGCTGCTGCAGCGGATGCTGCCGGTGCTGGCCGCGTTCACCCGTTCGGCGCCGTCGCACCACGCACAGCAGGAGGCGCTGCACGAGCTGCTCGCCGCGTCGTGGACCGTGATCCGCACGTATCCGCTGCACCGCGAGCCGTGGTACGTGGCGGCCGACCTGACGCGCCGGATCCGCTACGTCGCGTTCGGACGCGACCGGCGGCGGGTCGACCGCTCCGAGCCGCAACCGTGGTGGGTGTTCGACCTCGAGCTCGCCCCCGACGAGCCGGTGGCCCCGGCGGTCGAGCTGGCCGAGCTGCTCGACGACGCCCGTCGCGGTGGGGTCGACCTCGCCGATCTCGAGCTCGCCCGCCGGCTGGGCCGGGGCGAGACACCGGCGGCGCTGGCCGCCGAGCGGCGCGTGACCGACCGCACGATGCGCAACCGGCGAGCCGAGGTGGTGCACCGGTTGCGGGCCGTGGCACTCGCCTCGGCCTGAGCTCGGCTCAGACGGTCTCGCTCATCAACCAGGCGAGGTGCTCGATCATCGGCGGGATGCACCGCTCGATCACGTCGTACATCTCGCGGTACGCGTCGGCGCCCTTGCCCCACGGGTCGGCGATGTCCTCGTCGCCGGGCATGCCGTAGGGGTCCCAGCGGCGCAGCAGCTGCAGCTGTTCGGGTTCGACGCTGCGGTAGAAGCCGGTGCGCTGGTCGATCGACCCGCCGAGCCGGCGGAGGTCGTCGACGTTGTAGGAGTCCATCGCGACGATCAGGTCGAAGGTCGCGAAGTCGTCGGGGTGGATCAGGCGACCGAGATGGTTGAGCCGGTAGCCGCGGCGTGCGCCCTCGGCCGTGGCCAACGGGTGCGGGTGGTCACCGCGGTGGTGGCCCGTGGTGCCGGCCGAGTCGAACCGGATCGTGTGCAGCCCCTCGGCGGCGGCCACGTGCTGGGCCACGGCCTGCGCCGCTGGGGAACGACAGTGATTGCCCATGCACACGAACAGCACGGAAATCGGCGTTGCCCCTCCCACGCCTCCGAGTATCGCAGGGGCCCTGTCGCGATGTCACCGCTGCGTGGCGACCTTGAGCAGATCTTGTGCCCCGGACGGCCTCGACCACGCCTGGAAGCGGCGCAGACGCAGGCTGTTGCTGAGCACGAAGACGCTCGAGCACGCCATCGCCGCGCTGGCGACCACGGGCGAGAGCAGACCCGACGCTGCCAGCGGGATCGCGGCGACGTTGTACGCGAATGCCCAGAACAGGTTGCCCTTGATGGTCGACAGGGTGCGCCGGCTGAGGCGTACGGCATCGGCCACGGCGGGCAGTTCGGGTCGCATCAGCGTCAGGTCGCTCGCCTCGATCGCGACGTCGGTGCCCGAGCCCATCGCGATCCCGAGATCTGCCTGCGCGAGCGCTGCGGCGTCGTTGACGCCGTCGCCCACCATGGCGACCACCGCGCCGTCCGACTGCAGCCGCTGCACCACGGCGAGCTTGTCGGCGGGCAGCACGTCGGCGTGCACGTCGGCCGGGTCGATGCCGACCGACGCGGCCACGAGGTCGGCGGTGGCTCGGTTGTCGCCGGTGAGGAGCACGGGCCGCAGCCCGAGCCGGCGCAACGACGCGATGCCCTCGGCGCTGGTGGGCTTGACGGTGTCGGCGAGCACGAGCGTGCCCACCACCTGGCCGTCGACCACCACCTCGACCACGGTGGCCGCGACGTCGCCCGGCCCGCCGCTCGCGCGGCGCACCGACACGGCGGCGCCCTCGACCGTGCCGTGCGCACCGACGCCCGGCTCGTTGCGGAAGTCGGTGACCGCGGCGCGCGCCACGCCCTCGCGTTCGGCGTGCGCGACGATCGCCCTCGCGATCGGATGCTCGCTGGCCGACTCGACGGCCGCAGCACGCCGAAGCACGTCGATGGTGTCGTGCCCCGCGACGGGCCGGACCTCGACGACCTCCATCACACCCGTGGTGACGGTGCCTGTCTTGTCGAGCACCACGGTGTCGACCCGACGTGTGCTCTCGAGCACCTCGGGGCCCTTGATCAGGATGCCGAGCTGTGCACCACGACCGGTGCCGACGAGCAGCGCAGTGGGGGTGGCGAGACCGAGGGCGCAGGGGCAGGCGATGATCAGCACGGCCATGGCCGGGCCCATCGCCGACTCGAAGCTGCCGGTGCGGCCGAGCCACACGCCGAGCGTGGTGACGGCGAGGGCGACGACCACCGGCACGAACACGCCCGCGACGCGATCGGCGAGTCGCTGCACCTGCGCCTTGCCGCTCTGCGCCTGTTCGACGAGGCGGGCCATCTGGGCCAGCGTGGTGTCGGCACCCACTCGCGTGGCGCGCACGACCAGCCGGCCGTCGGTGTTGATCGTCGCACCGGTGACGGCGTCACCGGGGTGCACGTCGCGAGGCAGGCTCTCGCCGGTGACGAGCGACGTGTCGATCGCCGACGTGCCGTCCTCGACGACGCCGTCCGTGGCGATGCGCTCGCCGGGCCGCACCACGAAGCGGTCACCCACCCGCAAGTCGCCGGCGGGCACGTCGCGCTCGGTGCCGTGGTCGTCGAGTACCCGAGCGGTGCTCGCGCCGCGCTCGAGGAGCGCTCGCAGGGCGCTGCCCGCTCGTCGCTTGGAACGCGACTCGAAGAAGCGTCCGGCGAGGATGAGCGCCACCGTGGTGGACGCGACCTCGAGGTACAGGTGGTGGTCGTCACCGACCTTGCCGACCAGGGTCATCGCCATGGTCATGCCGTTGTCGCCGGCGGGCGTGAAGAACAGGGCGTAGGTGCTCCAGCCGAAGGCGGCCAACACACCGACCGACACGAGCGTGTCCATCGACGCCTCGGCCTGCCGGAGGTTCTTCCACGCAGCCCGGTGGAACGGCCACGCCGCCCACGCCGCGACGGGCAGCGACAGCGCGAACGCGAGCCACTGCCAGTTGCGGAACTGCAGCGCCGACACCATCGACAGCACCAGTACGGGCACGCCGAGCAGCGACGCGAGCACCAGTCGCTGGAGCAACGGATCGCTCCACGTGCTGGGCTCGGCCGCGGTGTCACTCGTGGCCGACGCGGCCCCGGTCGGTGGCGCCGGCAGATGGGCGTCGTAGCCGATCGACTGCACGGTGGCGATCAGGTCGTCGGGCACCAGCGCGGTGGGGTCGTACTCGACGGTGGCCTTCTCGGTGGCGTAGTTCACCGTGGCCGTCACGCCGTCGAGGCGGTTGAGCTTCTTCTCGATGCGCGCCGCGCACGCGGCGCAGGTCATCCCGGTCACCTCGAGCTCGACGTGACCGGCCGGCGCGGTGCCGGCCCGGAGTTGGTCGAGCGCGGTCACGGTGCATCACCGTGGTCCATGCCCGCCATGTCGGTGGTGACCGTGACCTGCTCGTCGTGAGCCGGATGATCGGTCGGATCGTCGTCGGTGGGGAACTGGGCACCCACCAGCCAGCCGCTCGCGAACAACACCGCGAGGGCGGCGGCGAAGCCGGCCAGGCGTCGTCGCGTGCGGTCCACGGGATCAGCCCACCGCTTCGAAGCCTGCTTCGTCGACGGCGGCGAACACGGCGTCGCGGTCGATCGAGTCGCCGGTGACGATGACGGCCTTGGTGTCGAGGTCGACGCTGACGGACGCGACGCCGGCGACCTTGCCGACCTCGCCCTCGACGGCGGCCTTGCAGTGGCCGCAGGTCATGCCGGGGACGGAAAAGGTGAGGGTGTCCATGAGTGTGCTCCTGGTTCGGATCGTGAGGGTGGTCGTGGGTGTCGGTGATGAGGTCGTCGCTCGACCGGGTTCGTGTCCCGGTCAGGCGCGCAGCAGACGTTCGACGGCGCGGGTGGCCTCCTGGACGAGCTCGCTGGTGCGGGCGTCGTCACCCGAGGCGGCGGCGCCGGCGACGCAGTGCTGCAGGTGCTCGTCGAGCAACTTCACGCCGACCTGCTGCAGGCCCTTGCTGACCGCGGCCAGCTGGGTGAGCACGTCGATGCAGTACGTCTCGTCCTCGATCAGGCGCTGCAAGCCGCGTACCTGACCCTCGATCCGCTTGAGCCGCATCAGGATCTGGTGCTTGTCGTCGTGGTAGCCGGGCTGCCGCATGCACACACGGTACCCCTAGGGGGTACGGGTATTCAACCCTCCGCGAGGGTGACGTCAGGCTCGCTCGTGGAACGAGGGCTTGCGCTTCTCGAGGAACGCGGCGATGCCCTCCTGCGCGTCGGCCGTCATGCACGACGACGCCATCAGTTCGATCGCGTACGAGTACGCCTTCGGCTGATCGAGATCGACCTGAGCGTAGAAACCGCGCTTGCCGAGCGCCTTCGACAGCGCGCTCCCCCGTGTGGCCCGGCGGACCAGGTCGTCGACCGCGGCGTCGAGCTCGTCGTCGGGCACCGCCCGGTTGATCAGCCCCCAGTCGGCCGCGGTGCGGGCGTCGATCGGGTCGCCCGTCATCGCCAGTTCGAGTGCCCGCTTGCGGCCGACGTTGCGCGCCACGGCCACCAGCGGTGTGTGGCAGAACAACCCGCCCTTGCCACCCGGGATCGCGAAGCCCGCCGACTCGGCCGCGATGGCCAGGTCGCACGACGCGACCAGTTGGCATCCGGCTGCCGTGGCGAGCGCGTGCACCTTGGCGACCACGGGCTGCGGGATCGACTGGATGGTGTCCATCATGTCGGTGCACAGCGTCAGCAGACGTCGGGCGAACGCCAGGTCGGCGCCGGCCATGTCGCCGAAGTTGTGACCGGCCGAGAACACCGGGCCGTTGGCCGCGAGGATCACCCCGTCGGCGTCGCTCGCACCGACCGTGCGGAACGCGTCGAGCAGCTCGGCGAGCACGTCGTAGGCGAGGGCGTTGCGCTTCTCCGGCCGGTTGAGGGTGATCGTGGTGATCGGACCGTCGGTGCTGACGAGGAGGTGCTGGTAGCTCACGCGGTCAGTGTCGCGCACCGTCGTCGGTGCGGCGCACGTGGCGCGCCACGGTGGCGAGCGGCCGCGCTGCCGGCGAGCGCCAGCCGATGCCGGCGAGCTTGCCGTGCGGCGGCCAGTGGTCGTCGCGGCTGTAGGCCCACCACTCGAAGGGGTTGGTGTAGTACGAACACGACTCGATCACGCGAGCGATCGGTTCGCGCCGTCCGCGACGCAGCCACACGAGCAGCCCGACCGCGGCCGCACCGGCGGCCCACAGTCCGTACAGCAGCGGATAGGTCGGGCCGAACCAACGGCTCTGCCACACGTGCACGTCCTCGTGGTCGGTGATGAGCCGGGTGCGGCGGGCATTGCCGTCCACCTCACCGGCGCCCGACACGACGTTGCCGATCGTGAACGCGAAGCCGCGCTTGAGCGTCACCCCCCGCCGGTACACGTGGCGGTTCCGTCGCGAGCTGAGCGCCGACGCATAGCCGGCGTCACCACCGAAGGCGGCGCCGAGGTGCGCGAGCAACCCGAGGGCCACCGGCACGGTGGCCCACGTGCTGTCGAGCGCCGCAGCGAGCCACCCGTCGGCGCGTCGCCAGGCGTAGATGCCGCGCCAGCCGCTGATCAGCCCGTTGAGCCCGGCGACGATGCCGAGCCCGAGGGCGACGACCGGATGCACCAGCGCGCCCACCCCACCGGCGAGCGCAGATGCGCCGAGCCCGACGACGGCCGCCTCCCCCGCGGCGCGCGCACGCTGTCGTGGCGCCCCCGGCGCGACCTCGTCCGTGACCCGACGCACGGGTGCGACGGTAGTCGCGCCCGCGCAGGGCGCCGGCCGGGTCAGCCGCGGACGCGATCGAGCCAGTCGAACAGCAGCTCGAACGTGCGCGCTCGCGGTGCCGGCCCCGACAGCACCAGGTCGTGGATGCCGTCCGGTACGGCGTGGCACTCGACGCTGCGGCCGAGTCGCGGGGCGAGCCGGATCATGTCGTCGATGTCGAGCACCACGTCGGCCGTGAGCGCGTCGTCGCTCCACTCGCGCGGCCAGGCGCTGCGGGCCGCGTGCAGCAACAGCACCGGCACGCGGATGTCGAGGCCCCGGACGATCTCGGCCTGTGCACGGTGGATCGCACGGATCCAGCCGAGCCGCGCCGGGAATCCTTCGATCGGCTTCCACCGCAGGTCGAACGTCCAGGCGCCGTGGTGGTCGGCGTGGATGCTCTGGCCGTAGACCGGCGACAGGCCGGGCAACGTGACGTTCGGCAGCACACGACCGGCGGCCGACAGCAACGGCTCGACGAGCAGCTCCTGCCAACCGGGCAGGTTCATGTCGAGGAACGGGCTGTTGAGGAACACGGCGTCGACGTGTCGGCGCATGGCACCGCGGTGCGCGTGGATCACAGCGGCCAGGCCGCCGGTCGAGTGCCCGTTGACGAGCAACCACTCGACCCCCTCGTCGTGGACGAGGAGCTGCACCGCGGCGTCGAGGTCGGCGACGTACTCGGCGATGTCGTCGGTGGTGTCGGGGCGCTGGTGCGGTCGCAGCGAGCGTCCGTGCCGGCGCAGGTCGACCGCGTAGAACCGCACGCCGTGGCGTTCGTACTCGTCGGCGAGATGGGTCTGGAAGAAGTAGTCGCCGAAGCCGTGCACGTACAGCACGGCGGCCGTCGACGGCGAGGTCGGGCCGGTCGGCTCGGCGCGGCGCACCACGACCAGATCGACCGGGCCGTCGGGTGCGGCCGGCATGGTGAGGGTCGTCTGCTCGAAGCCGTCGAGCACGTCGGGCGTCCAGGTGATCGTTCGTGACATGCGAGCTCGCGTGGAACGGCGTGGCTCAGCCGGCGTCGACGCCGCGAGCGGTGCGCCAGCGCGCCACGATGTCGTCGACGTCCTGGGGCATGAGGCTGGTGGGCGGGCCGCTCGGGCTGCCGTAGCGGTTGAGCTTGCGGATGCGGTCGTTGAGCTCGTCGACCGCCTCGCGCACGGCACGCTCGGACGGGAACTCGGCGAGGTGCTCGAGCAGGACGTCGCGGTCGCGGCGCACGGCCAGGCTCGGCGGCACGGTGCTGATGTCCTCGCGACGCAGCTTGTCCTTGACCCACCACAGCTCGTCGTGGGGCGCGTCGAGCCCGTCGATCGGACGGCCGTGGCCGGGCAGCCGGTCGAACTCGCCGCGAGCCATGCCCTCGCGGATCGACTGCTCGACCGCACCTTCCCAGCGCGGGCCCAGGCGTCCGCCGGTGGCCGGCGACGGGGTGCGCGGAGGTCGCTTCGTCACGACCTGGAGTCTACGAAGGCGGGTGTACGGTCGCCTCATGGCTGCCAAGCTCGGGCCGGTCCTCGTCACCGGCGCCAACTCCGGGATCGGGCTCGCGTCGGTGCTCCGCTTCGCCGGCCACGGGTGGGACACGTGGGGCACGGTGCGGTCGGAGGCGAAGGCCGACGTGCTGGCCGACGCCGCCCGCGAGGCCGGGGTGGCGTCGCTGGTGCACCCGGTGGTGCTCGACGTGAGCGACCACGACGCCGTGGTGGCGCGGTGGCCCGAGCTGCCCGGATTCCACGCGGTGGTCAACAACGCCGGCTACAGCGAGCTCGGCGCGGTCGAGGAGGTGAGCGCCGAGCAGGCCAAGCGTCAACTCGATGTCAACCTGATCGCACCGGCCGTCGTGGCGTCGTGTGCGTTGCCCGCGATGCGCGCCCGGCGAGCGGGTCGCATCGTCAACATCTCGTCGATCGCGGGTCGCGCTGCGATCCTGCCGATGAACGCGTGGTACCACGCGTCGAAGTTCGGGCTCGAGGCACTGTCGGACGTGCTGCGGATGGAGGTCGCCTCGTTCGGCGTGCAGGTGGTGATCATCCAGCCGGGCTTCTTCAAGACCGGCATCGAGCAGCGGGCCGGGGCCCAGGCCGCCGAGCGCGAGGAGGACACCACCTCGCCGTACCACGCCGCGTACGGGCGGATGCGCACCACGTCGGACCTGATCGCCAAGGTGGCACCGCCGCCCGATCTGGTGGCCCGCACGGTGGTGCACGCGGTCGAGACCCGGCGGCCGCTGAAGCGGTACCTGGTGGGTGCCGACGCGCTCACGATCGCCGCCACGACCCCGTTCGTGCCGCGGTCGGTGACCGACACGATCGCCCGGTTCACCGCCGACCTGCGCGGTCGCGGCGACGACTCCTGACGATCAGCTGCCGCCGCTCGACGACGCCGCCTGACCGGACGGGGCACTCGGGACGGCCGAGCCACCCGAGCCGACGGACGAGGCACCGCGGCCCTGCTCGCCGTGACGACCGCCGCCCTGGTCGGGGCCGCGTCCACCCTGATCCGCTCGACCTGACTGCCCTGACCGGGCGGAGGGGTCGACGCCACCCGACGGGGCGATGGGTGCCGAGTCGTCACCGTCGGCGTCGGCATGGGCGTCGGCATCGCCGCCGGACGAGACGGGGGCGTCGGCGCTGGACGGCGCGGTGGCCTGGGTCTCGGCGGTGGTGTCGGACGAGACGGGGGCGTCGGTGCTGGCCGCGGCGGGCGCCGCGGTGGTCGCGGTGGTGACGTCGGTCGTGTCGATGTCGCCGACCAGTTCGACCGAGCCGGAGCTCTCGTCGCTGGAGGCACCGGCGGCGAGCGTGTACGCCGACACGACGATCACCGCACCGGTGGCGGTGGCCGCGGCGATGCGGGCCGAGCGGGCCAGCGTGCGACGACGTGAGGGTTCGGGATTCGGGGACATGGTGCAACTCCTGGGAGGAGGGGGGGGGTGAGAGAGAGCGAGCGAGCCGGTTCAGGCGGCGACCACGAGGGGTGTCGGTGTCCGACCGCCGGTGAAGCGGGCAAGGCCGTCACTGGTGCGCACCCGGCCGGCGTGGTCGACGACCAGGCCGGCCGTGTCGCGGTCGAACACGTCGAAGGCGCGCGCCGTGCCACGCAGGAGCGCGGTCTTGGCGAGCACCTCGGCGAGCCACGCCTCGCCGGCGATCGCGCTGGCGAGCGCGACGTCGGACGCCGACGGCTCGCCGGTCACGGGATCGATCAGGTGATGACGAGGCTCGCCGTTCGACAGCCAGGTACGGCGCAACGCGGTCGAGGTCGCCACGGCGCCGTCGGCCAGACCGACGGTGGCGACCGGTTCGTCGGTGCGCGGTTCGTCGATCGCGATCGTCCAGCCGGCGCCCGCCGGTCCGGCGCCGATCACGCGCAGGTCGCCGCCCAGGTTGACGCAGCAGCCGGTGGCGCCGGCGTCGACGAGCAGTTCGGCGGTGAGGTCGGCGGCGAGGCCCTTGCCGATGCCGCCGGCGTCGAAACCGAGCCCGGCGGGGAAGGTGACGAGGTGACCGCGCACGTCGACGTCGGTGACGAGGGGTCGCACGATCGGCAGTCGGGCGGGCACCGCAGGGGTCGTCGCGGTGCCCGCCCGGACCTCGTCGAACGACCGGTCGTAGCCGGCCGCGTGCAGGGCGTGCAGCAGGGTGGGGTCGAACGTGCCGCCGGTGAGCCGCCAGGCGTGCTGGGCCAGCGCGACGAGCAGCGCGGTGTCGGCCGACACCTCGAGCGGTTCGCCCTGTGCGGCGTTGAGCCGGCTCACCTCGCTGTCGTGACGGAAGCGACTCCACCGCCGCTCGAGGGTGTCGATGCGATTGCGGGCGAGGGCCAGGTGGCCGCGGTCGCCACCGACGACGACGACGTGCACCTGGGTGCCCATCGCGTGCCAGCGGTCCTCGACCACGGGGCGGTGCGTGTCGACCGGCTCGGTGGCGTCGTTCGTCATGTGCGCCACGATGCGGGCGCGAGGTGAATCGCCCGTGCGGCGCAGGTGTGGACCGGGTGAGAGCTCCCGCTGTCAGAAGGTCGGGATGCGATGCAGCCGGTTGGTCGTCTGGTCGACCACCCACAGGGCGCTGCCGTCGAAGGTGACGTCCCACGCCGAGCCGATGAGCATCCCACCGAGGCCACCGCTGACGGCCGAGTTGGCCCCGGGCACGACACGCTCGATCGCACCGCCCGACATCGTCGCGACCCACAGGTACTGGCCGTCGTAGGCCATGAACAGCGGGTCGCTCCCCACGGAGACCGCCGTGTCGGCGGTGACGGTGAGCGGATCGATGCGCTGCACGGTGTTCGGGCCGGTGTTGGCCACCCACACCCACCGGCCGTCGAAGGTGACACCGGTCGGTTGCCCGCCCACGACGACGACGTCGTCCTGCGACTCGTTCACCGGCGACACGGTCGAGACGGTGTTGTCACCGCTGTTGGCCACCCAGAGCACGTTGCCGTCGAAGGCGATGCCGCTGGGGCTGTTGCCCACACCGACGGTGGCGGTCACCGTGTTCGATGCCGGGGTGATCGCCGACACCGAGCCGGCTGCCGCCCGCGTGACCCACATCCGCGAGCCGTCCCACGCCAGGCGCTGCGGGGCGCCCGACACCGGGATCGTCGCGGTCACCGTCGCCGTGGCCGGATCGATGCGCGTCACCGAGCCACCGGTCGAGTTGGCCACCCACATCGACCCGCCACCGAACGCGAGGCCCACCGGGCCGCTACCGACCGGCACGGTGGCGAGCACCGCGCCCGAGTCACGAGCGATCTTCTGCACGGTGTTGGCCAGCGAGTTCGCCACCCAGATCGACGAACCGTCGAACGCGACCGCGCGGGGCCCGTTGCCCACCGTGACCGTGAGCGCGCGCGACGGGTCGTCGTACCACGCGAGGGACGCGAGGTCGGTCGAGGTCATCCGACCGGCGAGCGCCGACTGCTGTGCGAGCAGCGTGTCGGTCTGGCTCTTGGTGTAGTAGCGGTCGTCGTGGGTGTGGTCGACGTAGTAACCGACGATGTCGGCGGCGATGTCGACCTGACCGGTGAGGTTGTAGAAGCTGATGCGACCGTCGGCCGACAGATCGGCCGTCACGGCATTCGGGGTCGGTGCCTGACGCGCGACCCAGTTGAGGTTCGAGGCGAGCGGACGGCTCACGTCGGCCGGGAACACCGTCAGGTAGCTCGATGCGGTGGCGTTCACCGCGACGACGTTCATCGCGACGCCGACGGCATCGGACGGGATCGTGCAGTTGCCGTTGGTGCCGCGCACCGTCGCCGTGTACACCTCGTTCGCGCCGATCGGCGTCGCTCGGGGTCCCACGTTGTCGCTGCCGGGCCGGGTGTCGAGCAGACGGCACGGTGTGATCGGCACGAACACGGTGCGGTCGCCACTGTCGAGCGAGGCGCGGGCGGTGAGCAGCCCGCCGCCGCCGATCGAGACGGCGATCGCGGCGCCGATGGCGGCCCAACGGACTCGGGAGGGGGTGGGAGCGGGCGGTTTCGGAGCGTGCTGCACGGCCGGGAATCGTCCCCGACCGCGGCTCGGTGTCGAGGAACCCGACCGTTCAGCCCGGTGGGTTGTCGGCCACGACGACGTCGACGTCGAGGCTGCGACCGGACTCGAAACGCAGTGTGGCCGTGTAGCGCTCGCCGTCGGTGAGCGGCTCGGGCAGGTCGAGCAGCATGGCGTGGTTGCCTCCCGGCTCGAGCACCAGCGTGCCACCGGCCTCGATCGGCAGCGAGTCGACCGGTTCCATGGTCATGACCGGCTCGGTGCCGCCCGAGTCGCCGCCACCTGCGGTGGCGCCGTGCGAGTGCCCGCTGCCGTCGTCGCCCGACATCGTGGTGTGCAGCTCGACCGTGCCGGCCACGTCGGCGGGCACGTCGACGGCGACCAGCGCGTCGGCGACGTCGCTCGTGACGGTCACGTACAGCACGCCGTTGGTGGCGCCGCCCGGCGTGGGCCGGCTCCAGGCTCCGGACGCACCGAAGGTGACCGGCGTGTCGTCACCGCCGCCGCACGCAGCCAGGGTCGCGGCGGCGAGCACCACGGCCACCGCCACGCGTGCTCGGGTCATGCCTGCCCGAACGCCCGCTTCAGCGGACGCACGCGATGGATGACGAACTTGTCGAGTCCCAGGACGATCAGCGCGCTCACTGCCCATTGGGGATAGATGATGCCGATCACGACGGCGATCCACACCAGCCGCTTCGAGAGATGCACGTCGCGGGGACGCCGGGGCAGGCCGGCGCTGCCGGGCCGGCGGCGCTTCCAGTACATGACGAACGCGCTGATCACCGACCAGATCGCGAGGACGCACAGGGCGGTCATCAGGATCCGGGAGAAGATCCCGAGCTGCGTGCCCATGTGCGTGCTGACGAGGGTGTCCATGCCGCGGGCGACCGCGCCCCAGCCGTACACGGACTGCTCGGCGAGCTTCTCGCCGGTGAACTGGTCGACGAACACCTCGCGGGCTTCGCCGGTCTTGCGCGGCCACGAGTTGTACAGCGCGAACGAGCCGTACACCGGGTTGCCCGCCTCGTCGGTCTCGTTGGCCGGGAACGAGATCGTGTAGCCCGGCTTCATGCCCTCCTCGACCGCGACCTTCGCGACCGCGTCGAGCGACAGCGGCGCAGCGGTCGAGCCGTCGAGCGCGGCCGGCGCGTAGCTGGCCGGGATCGGGTAGTCACCCGAGGCCCAGGGGATCTGGTTCCCGAAGCGGTCGAGGTCGCCTCGCACTCGTGAGGTGCTGTTGGGCTGGTCGACCGGCTCACCGGGCGACACCTTGTCGGCGAACGAGTTGAAGTTCTGCGACCAGTACGTCGACCACGCCTCGCCCGACACGATCGTCACCAACAGCATCACCATCATCAGCACCCCGGCGAGGCCGTGCAGGTCGCGCCACTTGGCGCGACCCTTGGTGTTCCATCGCACCGAGAAGAGCCGTCGCCTGCCATGGCTGCCCTCGCTCGCGGCCGACTTCCGCGGCCACCACAGGTACAGACCCGAGGCCATCAGCACCAGCGTCCACACCCCGAGCACTTCGAGGATCAGGTCGCCGATCACGTAGTCGCGCCACACGGGCCCGTCGTCCCACAGCGCCGAGATCGTCGGCAACGAGATCATCCGCGTGTCGTTGTTGAGGTAGCCGTGCAGCCGATTCGACAGGCCGATGATGCCGCTGCTCGGCTTCACCTCGCCGGTGATCTCCCCGGAGTACGGGTTCACGAACACGTGCATGCCGTTCACGCTGCCGTCGTCGACGAAGAAGCGGGTGGCACGGTCGGTGTCGCCGGGTGGGGTGACGTCGAGCACCGTGCCGTCGGGGTACGCAGCCTCGACGTTCGCCTCCTGCTGGTCGAGCGAGATCATCTCGCCCGCCGGCTCGACGGTGCGGATGTCGCCCTGGGTCAGATCCTCGATCGGCTGGGTGTACAGGATCACCAGTCCGGTCAGCGCCATCAGCAGAATGAACGGCATCGAGATCATCCCGGCGTAGAAGTGCAGTCGCCAGATCGACCGCCAGCGGCGGCTGGCCTCCTCGGCGGCGGAGGTGCGCACGGGCGTGGCGGCGGAGCCGCCATCGGCGTAGGTGAGCGCAGTCATCGGGGTCCCCGGGCCGTCCGTCGGCCCCTCGGTGAGTCGGTGTTGCCCTCAGGTCGTCGCGTGCACGCCCCGAGTTCCCGGCCGTCGGAGGATCTGTCGCGGCGTGCTCAGCCGAGCATGCCGTCGTGCATGCCCTTCAGCCAGGTGTACACCTGGTCGGCGCGCTGCGAGGGTGACCGCTCCGGAACGGCGGAGCAGGGTCGTACTCCATGTCGAGCTGCGCCGCTTGCGGTTGTGGGATGTATCACGTTCCGTCATACTCGCTGCATGGCGAAGGCGATCTCGGTGCGATTGGATGACGAGGCGGAGCGCGCGTTGCGGCTTCTGGAATCGACTGGTATGAGCCGGTCCGAAGCGATCCGTTCTTCCTTGCTCGCATCGGCTGACCGGATGCGCCGGCGCAGCCAGCTGGCTGCGGAGGTCGCTGCGCTCGAGGCCGACGAGGACGATCGGGAAGAGATGCTCGCTGTGGCGTCGTTGATGGAGTCGGTGCGTGCAGCGGGGTGACGTCCACCGCTTCAAGGTCCCCAAGGGCGTGGGCCGCGAGCAGCAGGGCGAGCGATACGGGGTCGTGGTCCAGTCCGACGTGATGCTGCCCAGATCTGTCGTCGTCGTTGCGCCGACGTCTCGAAGTGCCAAGCCCGCGTCGTTCCGGCCAGAGGTCGAGGTTGCCGGCGGACGCACACGAGTCTTGGTCGAGCAGTTGGGTGCGGTGGACGTGCAGCGTCTCGGTCGGCGGGTCGGCAGGCTCACGGCGGAGGAGATGTGGTCGGTCGATGACGCCCTCGTCGTCGTCCTCGGGCTCGACTGAACCGAGCCGAGCTGCCGACGAATGCCCGAGCCTGCTGGTGCAGCTCTACGTCGGATGGCGCCGGCATCGTCTCCGCTCGTGCGAGCGCTGCGCCTCTGCGCTGGACATTCGTGGTGCCCCCTCTGGGACTCGAACCCAGAACCAACGGATTAAAAGTCGCTTCAGTCCCGCACCAACGTGTACTGGTTGATCCCATCGTGCCTGCTCAGAGCAGGTCCGACGGGCCAAAGAGTACAGCTGGTACCAATACGTCCCAGCACGTTTCGCGGCAGAATTCGCGGCAAGACCAACGGAGTCCTACGGGGAGGCGAACGGCAGCCGCGCCAGGCTCACCATCCGATGCTCAATCGGCGGACTCGCAGTGGTGGCCATGAGTAGCCTTGCCTCGTGACCTTCGACCGGATCTCCGTTGACCCGGAGCGCATGGGCGGCGTGCCGTGTGTGCGTGACCTGCGTTTCCCGGTGGCGTCCGTCGTCGCCATGGTCGCCGACGGGATGACGGTCTCGGAGATCACGGAAGAACACCCGGACCTCGAACCCGACGACATCGCCGAGTGCCTTCGGTATGCCGCTCTTGCGGTGCAGGAGCGCGAGCTCCCGCTCCGCCGACCTGCGTGAAGTTCCTCCTCGACGAGAACCAATCGCCCGTCCTCGTCGATCTCATCGTCGCAGCGGGCCACGACGTCGTCCATGCGCGGGACATCGGCCTGAAGTCCGCTCCCGACAGCAAGGTGCTCGAGACCGCAGCCGAGACCGGACGGGTGCTCATCTCCGGCGACACCGACTTCGGCGAGCTTCTCGCCGCATCGAACGCCGCGTCGCCTTCGGTCGTGCTCTTCCGGCGTCAAGGCCAGCGACGCGCAGGCCAGATCGCCGCACTGCTCCTCATGAACCTTTCGACAGTCGAGGCCGACCTCGAAGCAGGCGCCGTCGTAGTGTTCGACAACGATCGGATTCGAGTCCGGGCGTTGCCGATGCAACCCTGACCCCCGGGAGATCTCTCGCGTTATTCCGGTGATCATCACCTCGCCATCGGGTTATTCCGGTAATCGAGGCGTCGGGGCACGTCACCCGCTGGCCGAGGCCAGCGGGTGATCCTGCATCTCAAGAGGCCAGCCCGGGCCGGCTTCCGCACGCGACAGATCGGCAGCTCTGCGCTACCTGGTCGGGTAGGGGCCCGAGCCTGCCACGACCCCCCGCATTTCGACGCTCGGACCGAACCAGAAGTACACCGTCTGGCCCTTAGACCGCGCCACGCGGGCGAGGTGGATCCGCTGGAGTCGATTCTTGACCGACACGTACTGAGGTGGCCACGTAGCAGCGCGCATCCAGGCGTCACTCAAGCGGTCGAGTTCACGGTCAAGCACGTCGAGATCGGTCATCGCCAACAGCAGTTCCGAGCGGTCTGCCATTGCGTTCAGGAAAACGTCGGTGCACCGATGAAGCACGCCTGTGCCGTTCTCCGAGTCGACTTCGAGCACGGCTCCGGCCGGCTCGCCCGTGAGTGCCGTGAAGAGGGCACTTGCCTGCTCCACCGTCTCGCCGAGGTCTTGGTTGAGCGGCGAGACGAGGGCCTTACATCGCCCCGGCTTCGGAACGCACGGCCCGAGGGCAACGTCCAACGCGCCAAGCCGCTTTGGATCAGCGGCGAAGACCACGAGGGCCACCGGACTCAGAGCTGGCTCCGTCGACAAGGAGCGCAGATTGCCTCGTGGCCGGACCTCACGCAAGCCATCGACGGTCGCGCCCGATCGGCAGTTCGGCGCCGTGCTTCTCAGGCGGGGGTTCCCTGGTGGCAAATGACTCGCCAGCCGGTCGATACGTGCTCCCAGACCGTCACACGCCGGGTGACGCGGCTGCCCTGACGGAGTTGATACGTCAGGAGATACACGCTCGGTCCGAGTGCGCGAAGGGCGAAGTCACGCGTCTCCCACTGATCGGGCAGTCCAGCTTCGTATCGCTGCGACAGCACCGTCCAGACGTACTCGCGGTCGTAGACGGCGCCAGAGGCCCCCACCTCCCAGAAATCAGGGCGCCGTCATCGCCTCGAAGTCCACCCGACTCGTTCCCAGCTCGGGCCGGTGGAACAGCGGCTCACGGTCCACCAATTCAGACAGGATCGCCCGGCGATGCTCCTCGCTCATCGTCACAGTTTGACACCGACGAGGGAACCCTCTGCTGGCCGACTCCCGAGAGCGCCGAGTGCCCAGACCGGGCGGCGAGCGCAAGGCATCAACCCCGAGCCGAGCGGCAAATCGGATCGCCGCTCAGGTGGTCGAGGGGGACGGGCCGCAGCTCGCGGTGCTCTCGTTCCACGTCGCTGAACCTCTGCAGTCTTCATCGGACGAGCATGAGGTCAGTGGTGCCGTCACGAGCAGAAGGGCGGCCACCGCCATCGGTCTGCAGAGCCTGCTCCGTCGCACGGTCGCATCATGAACCATTCCGGCTGCCTGTGCACGCCCTATCGGCAGTTCCGCGCTGATGGCTATCGCGCCATCTCCACCAGACCAACGACCATGAACACGGCACCGAGGACCGGAAAGACGTAACCGATGCCCACGGCTGCCCCAGCCAGGCCTTCAAGTCGATCTACTCGCCTGCGTGCTGCTTTGCCCATCGCGTAGTAGAGGACGCCCACCGCTGCGAACAGCAACCCGACCCCAAACCAGTAGTTCAACTCACGCGCAGACGATTGAGGGGCTTGGCTTCGTCACGGGCGCATAGTGCACGGACCGGACGGCGAACGCAAGGAATCAGGCTGTGCCGATCGGCAGTTCTGGCTGTTCGGTCACGGGTCGAACTTGCCCCAGCGCTTCGGCGGGTGCCCCGCTGCTTGGTGGAGTCGAACGTGGATGTGTTCGGGGACGGCGGAAGGGATTCGCGCCGATCGAAGCGCGGCTTGGAACGTCGGATTCGACGCCGCGTGGGACTCAACTCATGTCAGTCCAGCTTCGTCGAAGCGCAGCGTGTCCTCCATCAAGCCCGCGCCGATGACGTGCGCGACAGCGTCTGCTCCAGGCGCGTTGGTGAGTGCGACGAGGAACTCTCGACAGTCGTCGTCGTTGCGTAGGCACTCGTACCGGAACCAAAGCGGCCAGTGCTGAGGGTCGTCTACATCGTCGTTCTCGGCTTCACGCGCCGTGTAGACCACCCACTGGCGGGCCACCTCCTCAATCGGTACGAGCGCAAGGACCGCCTCTCGCCGACCGTCGAGTGTCAACTCGCAGAGCAAGGCGTCGCGGTCCACACGAGTCAGTTTGCCAGCGGCTCAGTCCCTCAGAGCCGACGAACGGCACGGGCACGCTGGCGAAGGTGACCCCGAGCTGATCGGCAGATGTGTGCGGTATCGGACTGATACCATGCGCCGATGGCCATGACCCTTCGACTGACGGACAGCGAACAGGACGCCCTTCGCGAGCGCGCCGAGGCAGAGGGCATCTCGATGCAGGAAGCGGCCAGGCGCGCCGTGCGCGAGTTCGTTGCCAGGGGCGCGCACCGCGACCGCGTCTCGTCGGCAGCCGCGCTCGTGATGGACCGCCACGCCGACGCGCTGCGTCGCCTCGGCGAATGAACGATCCGGTCGAGTACCTCGACCTCGACGACCTCATCGATCTCGCCCGCGCGCTGCTCGGCGATCCACCACCGATCCGCGACGTCGGCCTCCTTGGATCAGCCGCAGCCCGACCTCAGGCAACGGCGTTCGGCTACGACGCCTACCCGGACGTCATCACGAAGGCAGCTGCGCTGCTGCAATCGATCGTCAACAACCACGCGCTCGTCGACGGCAACAAGCGGCTCGGCTGGCTCGCCACGGCCGTGTTCCTCGAGCTCAACGGGTTCAACGCATCCAAGATCTCCAACGACGACGTCTACGACCTCGTCATCTGGATCGCCTCGACCAACGCGTCACTCGAGGACATCGCCACCCGACTCTCACGACTCCTCGCACGTCGCCGTCGACGCTGACCCCGCCGCGCCCGATCGGCAGTTAGGGTCGGCTGCGTGGGACGCCTACTCGCACCGGTGACGGCGGTGATCGTCTCCATCGGGCTTGCTGGCTGCAACGGCGGCGCTGCACAACAAGTCGACACCTCGATCGCGACGGAGCCGAGCGAACCGAAGGCCGTTACGACATCGTCGAGCCTCGCGGCCGACGAGTCAAGCGGCGATGCGGCCACCTGGACGATCGATCCCGGCGAGGCGGTGACTGCGACAACAACATCGTTCGCGGTACTTGTGACTCGGCTGGGTTGCGCCGACGGCGTGACCGGAGAAGTGCTCGAACCAGTCATCGTCACCGAGGCGGACCAAGTCGTCATCACCTTCTCCGTCGATCCTCTCGACCCCACGCTCGCCTACACGTGTCCGACAAACGATGCCAACACCGTCGTCGTGCATCTCGACGGGCCGCTCGGGCACCGCAGTCTGGTGGACGGTGCTTGTCTCGGACAGTCGCCTGCGACGGACACATCGTTCTGCGAGACGGGAGCAGTTCGGCTCAAAGCACCGTCCTGACACGGCGACCGGTGGAGAACACCGATCGGCAGCTGTGCGCTACCAGCCGAAGATCAGCGGGACAGCGAGCACAGCGACAACGAACATGCCTCCAAAGGAAACGGCGTAGGCGACCGCCTCTCGACCGGCTCGGGGCAATCGCCACAGCGCAACGGCCTCTGCGACCAGAACGGCCACGAGCGCAGTTCGAATCCAGACTGTCAACGATCCGTCAGCCTCCGTCGACAGTGCAGCGTTGGCCAGGAGGACCTGAACCGCGAGGAGTCCAACGGCAAGCGCGATGCCAAACCGTCGCTCACCGGTCGTCGTCGCCACAGCCGGATTCTCTCAGATGTCTCACGGCGCCTCGACGTACCGAAGCGCAGAGGTGCTCATCGGGAACCCGCCCGTAGTGCGCGCTTCGGCCACCGAGCGCGCCGCATCGGGCCGTGCCGATCGGCAGTTCGGTGCGCGCTGATCAGCAGACGATGAACCAGCGGTGCTCTTTACGGATGCGACAACAACCATCGTCGCAACTCCGACACCACCAGAACGATCTCTGAGAGTGCGTCGCGCTGTTCAGAGACGGGCATCGAAAAGGACATTTTCGGAACAGGGCGCCGGATTGCATTTCTTGTCCGAACAAGCGCGCCAGCGGGGACGAGGGCCGGGTCCGGGGACCGTCCGTTCAGCCCCGCTTCGACTTCGCCGAGTTCGACATGATGGCTCACCCAGCCGTTACCCTCGCCGAGGAACTGGACGTACGTGCGCTGAGTGCTTGTTTCGCAGTGCCTCGGTCCAATGGTCATGTTCGCCCTGTGCGAGGGCGGCAACCGCAGCTCGGTAGTCGTCGCCCCACGCGGACTTCACTGAATCGAACTCCGGACCCACCCTGGTCGCAAACATCTCTCAAGGATCGTTGTCGAGGCGACGGAGAGCGTCCGATGATCCGCTGACTTGCTTGATGAGGTCTTCGATTGTGACCAGCCGGTCGAAGTGCGGTGCACATGAGTTCGCCATCTCAGCGGAACGCGAGGCAGGGTGGATGACGAAGGACCATGCTTGCCCTTGCGCTGCTCGGATCCTTGCGACCTCGCTCGCATATGACCTGCTGTCCAGGCGTAAACGCCGCTTCTACCTGGTTCCCGAGCAGCAAGACCGCTTCCTGTGGTATCTGCACGTCCGCTTCCCGGTCGCCACGATCGGCGCTTCGGAGTCACGCTCACGAAGCCGATTCGGATCGACGTCGACGAGACTGCACAGGTAGGTGCTGATAGGTCCGATCGCTAACGCATCCATCACGATGACCGTGTCGAGGTCGACTCGGCCGCACTTCCCAACAACTCGACATGCCGGTGTTCATCCCGGGCTCCATTGCGTCGCACCGTAGTCACCGTGTCGGTGGCCGACCGTCAGGTATGGGCGCTTTCGCAACTTCCTTCTCCCCAAGAGTCACCACGCGGATTGAAGTCAGGTAGGAAGCCGCGTCATAGGTGGGCGAAGTGCTGCTGCGAGAAGCCATCTCGACAGACCGTCGTCGAGGATTCTGCCGTCGTCAGCAGGTTCGCCATTTCCACCAACTAGTGCAGCAGCGTTCGTACCACTTGGGCCAAGAGGGCCCTGATACCATCCGAATAAGGTTCCGATGCACAGCACCCTGCCGAGGCCACCGCACCGCCAGCGGCCGCGAGAGCGCCCCGTGTGTCGGTACAAATCGGGCCGTTCGTATCCTTCGTACTCCTACACGCCGCCTGTGCCAAGCGCAACAGGCCAAGCAACTTCGCGGAATGGCTCGTCCGGCGGAAGAAGCTCGTCCGGCGGAGGCGGTGGCACTCCGCCGGCCGCGCAGCGGCGCGTCGGCCTGCCAAGCGAGTGGCGCACCTTCGAGCCCGTCGCTCGTTGCCGGGGTTCAGGCACAGTTGTTCCTGCAGCATCGCGACCTCTTCCTGTGCCACGCCTGGGAGGACCGAACCGGCGTGGCGAAGGAGTTGTACGATTAACTCCTCGCCAGCGGTGCGACGGTCTGGTTCAGCGAGACCGAGATCGGTCTTGGCAAGTCACTCCTAACCGAGATTGACCGGGGTCTGGCCATGTCGAGAATCGGCATCGTGCTCGTGACCCCAAACATGCTCCGGAGCCTGCCGAGGGACGTGGCCGCTACGAGGGAGCTTTCAGCGTTGCTGTTCACCGATCGGCTCATCCCCGTCGCCCACGGAACGACGTTCGAGGCCCTACGAGAGGTAAGCCTCTGCTCGCTGCACGGTCCGGTTGACCATCGGCGATGACCTGTCGATGAATGAAGTGGCCGAGAAAATCGCCGCAGTTGCGGCTGACCATGCCGAGGAGCCGCCCAGCCGAGCGTGGTGACCGAGGACGGAACGGGGCGCCGCCTCGCTTCCCTTATCCCGGCCGCAGCTGGCAGTCTGTGGCCTTCGGCGCGGACCGGCAGCGCGGCGGCAGTTCTGCGTCCCGGCCAAGTGCTACGGCCTGCGTTAGGCGCCGAGCAGCACATCGATCGCACCGAGAAGGTCACCTCGATCGAGCGCAGGGAATCGAGTTGGATTGGCCTGCGAAGGCGAGGAGGAAGTCGCGGCGCAGCGAGCACCGTCCTTGCGTGCTCGTTGAGCCACCTCGACCAATCGAAGGCGCCATCGCCGTTGACTGGTGCCCGGATTGTCCCGAGATGCGCAACGCGGCCGTGAAGTTCGCCAACCTTCACGAGCCCACCGGAGATAGTCCAGTCCCATTCCTTCACGTAATCGCGCGCCATCACCTGTCTCCTCCGGCTTGTTGCCGCGAAACTCGATCAGGCAGCGGAAGTGAACCAGCCCAGCCTCCAGGATGCTCTCGCTGGCGAATGGCGCAAGGTCCGAAGGCAGTGCGGCGCGCACCATGCGTTTCCGAGTCGGGAGGAAGTTGACCGCCTTTCTACCGCCTTCGTAGCGGACGTGTTCGAGCATTGCGTCGAGCACTTCGGTCGGCTTGCTGGTTGTCGTTCCCATTGCGCTCAATGGTGGTGCGCAGCAACGTCACGCACGCTCGGTGGCTGCCTTCAACGGGGCCGGCCGGTGATGACCTGTTACCGACCGATCGGCAGCTCGGCGCTACCTGCCGGCACTCGAATGCCGGGGACGACCGCTAGCACGCGCCGAGGACGGCCTTCGGCATGGCCACCGTGGCAGATCGGCGGGCGGAGCGGATCAGGGTGCTTTCCTCGCGGTGTACGAACAGGTCGACGGAAGCGAGCGCGGCAAGGCGAATCGAGACGAGATCGGGGCGCGGATCGGCCTTGGCCACGACCGGACGATCGATGCATTCCAGTGGTGCAACGGCCTTGGTTATCTCGCACGTACTGACTTGGGCGGCGGGCTAGGTTCAGCCAGCGCGGCATCGCTGAAGCTGAGCGTTTGATGGAACAGGTGAGGCCGTGCCTACTGCCATGCTGGTGCTATCGACGTGGAGTACCGGACGGATCGAGGAGTTCCTTGAGATTCGGCATCGGAGCGGAGGTGCTGAAGCACTGCCACCCGACGAGCGCGCCGACGCCGATGCGCAATTGGCCACGATTGAGGCTCAACGCAAGTCGCCGGCGTCGTTATGACGCATTGTCCGTGGCGTGCTGCAACGGGTTGGCCGAGCTCGGGCGCGGTCTGTCCAGCACCGCTGCTCGCCGCTGCCGCTGCGGCGTTGACCAAGCTTGGTTGGCTTCGATGGGCGTTCTCGACCGTGAAGGGTGCTCGGCGGATCGCCGAGCAGGTCGTCGCCTTCCACGGGCTGGACGGTGGGACTACGACCAACCCAGCTACCTCGATGCGCTCGACAAGAGCGCACCATCGGCCTGCGCCCCAACCCGAACTTCGCCTTCGAGCTGACCACGAGTGACGGGGGCCCTGCGCAACGGTTGGCCCGACGATGCGCCACAGGACGAACGCCGGCGGCTGTTGAACCCTCGCGATGTTCGCCCGAGCCATCGATCCGGGTTAGAGCGTCGACGCCTCACTCTCGTCGAAGTCCCCAACCCGAACGTTGACCTGCTGGCCGAACGAACATCACATCTGCGGTGGTCGAGCCGACGAGCGAAGCCCCACACTGCCACGTGGCGCAGCGTCGTTGTGTGTGCTCCGAATCGCTAGTCGCGACGTAGCGCCGAGCGGCAGTTCGGGTCGGCGTCGCCGGTGCATCGCGAGCAGTACCTTCGTCGATATGGCATTGCCCGCGGCCGTCGATCCCGGGATACGCGCGGTACTTGATCGTCAAGTCCTGATCCTTCTCGAGCTCGCAGACGAGGTGCTCGCCGAGGTGTCCCTCGAGGAGTGTCTGCATCGGTTCCACCCGCAGAGTTGGACCGTTCATGAACGCGACGGTCACTGGTTCGGCCAACTTGGCGAGGAGCCACCGGACGTCCCCGTGCCGAGTTTCGGTTGGACCATGTGGCACCCGATCTGGTGGCTGGAAACCCTCCTCGCGGCGTGTCGGGGCGCGTCGCTGCCAGCGCCCGAAGACGTCGAATGGCCCGGCCCTCAATCGGTCCGACGAATCCGAGAGCTGTGGTCGGAATGGACGACGTTCGTCGCGGGACTGACCGACGACGACCTGCGATCGAGCGAGCTCACCCGATTTCCCTACACCGACGGGCGCCCGTTCGCGTACGTGCTCGGCTGGGCTTCGATGGAGATGACGAAGAACCTCGGCGAGATGTGCCTCCTTCGTCGGTTGGTCAGAGATCTCGGCGTCGTATCGAAGTAGCGCCGAGTGCCCGGATCGGACGGCGAGCGCAAGGCATCAGGCCGCTCCGATCGGCAGTTATTCCGGTGATCTGTCAAGGGGTGATCGGGTTATTCCGGTGATCGGTGGTCAGGCGGTCTCGGCGGGGAGGGTGTCGAGGAGCCGGTTGAAGATGGCGGCCCGGTCGGTCTGATGGTTGCGGGTGGCGTGGTCGGCTTGGGCTCGCAGGGTGGGGCGGAACTCGACGGCGGTCTGGTAGTAGCCGCAGCCTTCGCAGATCGTTTCGGCCAGCAGTCGCTGGCGGCCAGTTGCACCCTAACCGTTGGCGAGCATGCGCCGATGTCACCGGCGAGCTGCTGCAAGCGTTGCTCAGGGTCGGTGGCGGTGTAGAGCGCGCCGATTCGGCAGGAGGCGGCGTATTCGTCGGCGACGGTCTTGCTCCTTGCGATCTCGCGCGCAGGTGAGGTCAGCGCGCAGACTGCGATGTCCGAGCATCGTCGCGATTGCTTCGAGTCGGTCCTACGGTTGATCGCCTGGTCATGAGGGTGGCGCAGTCGATGCGGATGCACGTGGACCGAGCCCGGCGCCGGCGGCGATGCGACGCACGACGTCACCGGTGTCGGCTGAGCGGCTGGCTGGATAGTGCAGCAGCAGTCGATCGACGGGCGGATGATCGGCGAGCCAGTCGATGAGCACCGGGCAGCGTTCGGGTGCATTGACGAGCCGGTCGTTGTGAGCTTGCCGACCGGGATCCGCAGCCAGGGTGCCCTGCTGGTCGACGGCGCCACGCTCGAGCGTGCAGAGCTCACCGACACGCATCCCGGTTCTCGACAGCAGCTCGATCACGAGCCGATCGAACGGGGCAGCACCAGCGCTGCGGCTGCGAGTCGGGCGGCTGACGTCGTCGAGGAACTGGGGCAGCGGGTCATCAGCGACCGGGACATCGACGGAGAAGATCGATCCGTTGCGGTGCGTCGTCCAGTCCCACCGATGATCCCATCGAAGAACGAGCGCAGCATCCTCGAACTCGCTGCCGGATCGTGTTCCGCTGGTGGCCGGCCTGCGGCGGTGATGTGCGCGATGAAGAACAGCTTGAACCTTCGACATGGGCCTGCGAACGTCGGCGTTCCGACGAGGTCCGGGTGTTCGACGACGATGAATCGTGCTGAAGCAGCGCAGCGTGTTGTCCGCGACATCCACCGTTGCGGGCGCATCGACACGGCGTCGATCCAGATAACGCCAGGCAGCGGCTGCACGCGGGGCCTGCGCGACGACGATCCCCACCGTGATGCCGACCGACACCGTCATCGGCGGGCTGGTTGAGGGCGGCGACGGCGTTCATCGAAGGATCCCGACGCTGGCGTCGATCAGGTCGCTGGCGTGCTGGATACTCGCCGGCGAGCCAGCTGTCGGCGAGATGCAGATAGACGTCGACTCGATCGAGCGGTGACCAGCTTGGGCTTGACCGCTTCAACGCCATCCCTGCTTGCGCAGACGCGCCTGCGACACGTGTCGCAACTGGATGACATGTCGCGCTCCAGACCGGCCTTCGAGCCGGGCAGGACGATCTGCTCGAGCCCATCGATGCTCAACGCCTGCCCGGCACGCGTTCTTCAACGACATCGGAACAGCGCGCCTGATCGCGCCGGCCCGGTCGTTCGAGCGACAGATAGTTCGACACGCTCTGGAGAACTCATCGACACGATCCAGACGCTGGTGGCCGCCTCGCCGGCAACACGAAGACCTGCCGGTTCGTCGGCTGCAGGTCCTCCAACCTGAGCCTCGATCACCCCGCAACAGCGCAGTTCGCCAAGCACCATCGCTTCGAGCATCGCCCGGTCCCGGCCAACGACGGACCGCTCCCAACAACAAGATCACATCGCCCGGATCAAGGACCTTCGGCAACGTCTGCGGCGTGCGGATCAGCACGCCGGTCGACTGCCCGCCTGCACCCGACCGGCGAGTCGCCATCCCGCACCGGGTTCGCCGCCTGATCGCACAGCACGAGCCAGTTGAACAACCCCGACACCGACGCCAACCGGCGACGGATCGTGCGCGCTGCCATCCCCGATCCGCCATCCGCGAGACGAACCACCCGACCATCACCAGCACCACGGCGCTGGACGGTGATGAACTCGAGCACGTCCGCCGGCGTCACCGCCACCGGGTCCTTGTCGATCACCGCGAAGAACACCCGCAAGTCCGACACCGTCGCCAACACCGTGTTCGGACGGCACCTCGCCGCCACGAACTCCACATATCTGGCGAGCACCTCATCACGCCCAGCGCGACCTACCGCAACCTCCAACGACAACGACATCCCGATCTCCGATCAGCCACAAGCAGACCCTCGACGAGGGACCCCGCCAGCCTCACTCGATCACCGGAATATCTACAGCTATGCGCTACCGCCGCGACGTCCTGCTGCGGCAACAAGAGCACAACCCGCAGCGACGACGGCCCCTGCGGCCGGCCAAGCCATCGTCACCCACCTCGGCGCAGAAGCGTCGCCGCTGATGCATCGATCGCCTGCCCCTCCAAAGTCACATGCATCCACCCACGCAGCGTTCAGTCGGCGCGACGGCCCAACCCAGGGCCGCCAGAAGCGATGACGATGCCCAGCAGCAAGGACCGTTGGACGGATTGCCGCTTCTCAGCTGACCACGCAAGCAAGGGAATCCAGTGCCGCAATCGCGGCAATCCACATCACCAGCACCGCACCTGCCGCAGCGTCATCCGAGGGAGACGACGAGCCGGGCAAGGTCAGCCCGAAGAGCACCGCCAGGCCGATCGTCGTCACCAGCCCGATGAAGGGAACGGTGCAGAAGGCGACGCGGCGCCCTGATCGAGTAAGGCGGGGACATCTCGCCGGTCGCGCATCTACGAACACGGAGAAAGGCTTGCACAGGGCAGACGGCGCCTATCGGCAGATCGGCCAGCACCGGCTGAGTGAGTTGCCGCAATCGCCAGTGCGGAAGCGCACGATGAGAAGCAATGCCCAGGCCAAGGAAGGCAGGCAGGCGAATACCAGAGCGCGCCAGAAGCCGAACCGGTGGCGAAGCCAGAAGCAGCGTCAAAGACACCACAGCCAACGCCGAGATCGACAGAAGGAGCAGGATTCCCGTCGCGAATCGGTTTCCGCCGTCCTCATCGACGCTTGACCGGCCATCCCAGAGCCACGGTGAAGGCAGCCTCGTACGCGAGGGCCAGGCGACGCTATCGCCACTGCGCCGGTCACGATTGCCCGGGCGATGAATCGCGGCGTGCCAGTCGGTGCGATGTCGCCCGCATCACCCGCTTGACGATCCATCATCGACCTGCAGATTGTCCGCCTCAATTGCGCGACGCAAGGCGGGACGGCGACCATCACGTCAGGATTCGAATGTGCGACATGTCGCGTGCTCCGGTTCGGTCGGCGAACGACAGAGCATCGCAACGTTCGGCCAGATCAGAGACACCTGCCGTAATGCCCGGTATGTGCGCTCTTTCGAGGCCTCCGGCGGTCAAGGGTTGGTCAGCGAGCGCACACCGTCTCGACCGAGACTCCTTGACGCTGGGCGGCCGCCCTGACGAGTACGACGACCGCATCGAGGGCGTGGCGCCACAGATCGTCGAGGTGCCACCAGCTGGTGTCTTCGGGCTCGGCCCCGGCTGCGATGAGGATTGCTCCGTGAACGCAGTGCCGGCGCTTGGAGTGCCAGGTGTTGCCGTGCGCCGGGTCTTCGGGAAGCATCCGCTCCGCGAGACCGTCGAGCTCGAGTCGGCTGGCCCGTGTCGATCCGCAGGCGAGGTAGGCGTCCGCGGCGAGCTCCATGAGCACGGCGGCCGGGTAGGTCGACCGATCGCCGTGGAAGTCCCGTAGCAAGCGGGCAAGGTCCGTGATGTCGTCGCCGGCGGCGAGGCCGTCGAGCACGATGGCTCGAACTGTGGCGTCGTCGGGCTCGCGGACGGGCATCACGGGCCGAAGGCTAGGCGCCTCAAGAACACGTCCAGATCGCTTGCCAGGGAGCGCACATACCGGGCATTACGCGCTACTCGCCGCAATCCCCATTTGCATCGTTCAGCGCTAAGCGAAGGAGCGGGATCGTGAACTGCTGAACAGGATCGAGTTGGTCTCCGTGGAAGTACTCGCCTTGATCGAACGCCTCGAAGATCGTCTGTGCGAGTGTCGGTGTCGGCTCCGTTTAAAGGCTTGCCGGCCGCACATCAACGCCACTCATGCGCTCGGTGACCCGGTCAGCATCGGTGTAGCTCAGCCGTCCATCCAGAAACCGCTCAGCGACGAAGCGACCATCGACGATTCGATGTCTCGGCGAAGGAGGCGCTCTCGCCGTTGGTACTCGTCCACCAAAGAGGCGAGGTCGTCGCCGGCCACCGCTCTCTGAATGATCGACTGCACCGGGACATTGTTCCACCGGGCCAGGCGATGCCGCACCGAGCCGATCCGCGCCAGGGCGGTCGGCTCCGGCAAGCATCCATGGTGCGCTCTCGTCGATGTCTTTCTCGATCCGGTGCGCGAAGGACGACGACTTGGCGCGGATTGCCACGTGCTTCGAGAGGATGTTGTGCCCCGTGCGGTTGAGTGTCCGGAGGAGCCTGTTGTCGGGCCGTTGGCTGTAGGCGATCTGGAGATTCGGTTCAGGCCGCGCAGGTCCCACGACGTCGGCGATCTCACTGCAGTGGTGGAGGTCAAGACGAAGCGATTCGCGAGTCGACTTGTCAATGCGCAGGAGCGCTCCGACCTGATCTTCGTGACGCGCCGGTGGGCCTCGAGATGGGACCGACCGGCGTTTGGCTCATGTTGATCGACGGCGGATGGAGCCAGAGCTCCTGAGCGTGCCGATCTGTCGATCGGCCTTCGACCTGATGCTTGCGGGCTCAATGCGACGCGAGGCAGTTCGCGACCGTGACGTTCGCTCCGGAGCCGGCCCGGCAGGGTGCCCACGCCTCGGGTGAACATCCGTTTCCGCGCTTGCTGCTCATCGCCGGTCGTGTTCGTTGCCTTCCTCGTGTCGATCATCTTCCGTTATTGACCGAAGCGTCAGTGGAAACACCGCCTGGGATGGAGCAAGTCGGGGTTGGTCCTGGATCGCCGCGACGGTCGGCGTACTGCCCCTGTTCGTTGTCGGCTACGGCGGTCAGTTCGTCCGCTCAGAGGAGAGGGTGCTGCGCGCTCGATCGGGATTTCGCACGCGGACCATTCCGGCCGAGGACATCGATGGCTTTGTCATGGTGGATGGTTCCGGCGCGTTGCAGCTCCTGGTTCGGTGCTCGCCCGGCAGTCGCGCCACGGGCGGGATCACCGTCGGCGCCAGCCGGTGTTGCCGACAACGACGTGTTCTCGTGAGGGCGGTCTCGAACTGACGCGGCAACGGACTTTTCCTCGTGTGCGTGCCACTTCGTCGATGATTCAGGCAGGCGAATCGCACGCGCCCTGGCGCAGCTCGCGGCACGCTGGGCGGCGCACACCAAGCGAACCTGAAGCGCTCTTGCCCACGACCGCCTTGATCTGCCGATCGGCTTGGGTGCATGGCTTGCGTTCGCCCTCCGGTCCGGGCACCTGGCCTGGGTGTCGGACTGAGCGGAGAACGGCTGATCTACGTCGAGTCCTGGCAGATGGAGTGCTGCGGCGAGCCGTTCTCCAACGGTTCAGTTGCGGATTGGACGGTCGGGCCCGTCGACCACGACTTCCTCGATGCCGTTCTCGGCGAGCAGTTGTCGGCGAAGGTGACCGATGCGGAAGAACATCACGACCCGGCCACCACGACTGTTCAGCGTCTCAGCGGAGTGGGTTCTGGTCCATCCACACGGTGAGCTGTCAGTACGCGAAATCCCAGCGGGGCATCGGCGCTCTACCCAGTTGAGAACACGGCGGTTCTCACCGAGGTGTCATCGACCGACGACGACGCTTCGATGGCCGGACTAGTCTTCCTTGGCTGCTCAGGTCCGTCGTTTCAGATAACCCCTGGACGCGGAACTGCCGATCGGCATGGCGAGATTTCTTGTGCTCGCCGCCCGGTCCGGACATTTTGCGCTACCTGGGGAAAGTTGAAGTCTTGAGCGCAGTAGGTGCAACGCGCGCTGTGGCTGGGACGACAGTAGGGGTGTGGAGGCGTCCGGCCGAGAGCCGATCATCGGATGTCGATCTGTTCGAGCGCGCCTATCACCGCACGCATTTCGAGCGGCTGGTGCGGTTGGCGATGCTGTTGTGCGGCCGGCGGACGGAGGAAGAGATCGTGCACGATGTCTTCTTGGCGTGCCAGAGCCGCTGGGACCTGGTGGAGAATCCCAGGTCGTATCTGACGAGGGCGGCCGTGTTTCGCTGCCGCGCAGATGCGCAGCGCTGCCAGGGTACCGGAGACGCAGCGTTCGGATTGATCTCCCCCCCCCAACAAGGGTGACGATGATCCCTGAGTTCGACTAGACGTGGGCGTCGATCCGGGCACTGCTGCCGCTGCAGCGGACAGGTCGTGGTGTTGCGCTACTACGAGGACCCGTCTCCGAGGAGATCGTCGCTGTTGGATCGGTCTCCGCAACTGTGCGCTCTCGATCATCGCCGGCCCCTTCAGCGCTTGAAGAGGAGCATGATGACGTCCGCAACGGAGTCCGTCGAGGATCTCGAAGCGCACCTTCGCCAGGTGTTGAAGGCAGTCGCCGAAGTCGACCGCCCGTCTCGCCGATGTCGACGAAACGATCCCGAGCGATCATGACCTGGGGGTCGACACCGTGCAATGGGCCAGCACAGCTCATGCCCGCGCCAAGTTCTGGACGGTTGGATTGCTTGTCTCCGCATCGATTGTGGTGGCGGTCTCGGTGGTGATCGCGCCATGTCCGGTCCGGAGGAACGGCCATCGAATGAGTTCATCCCGGCTGGACGACCGTTCCTCCTCAGCGACAACGGAACGGTTCTCTCCTCGGATGTACCAGCGTCTGTATCGGTCCCCGCACTCACACGGCGCATCGGGGTACCGGACATCCGGAACTGGAAGTGACCACGGTGCCTCGAGTATCCGGCCAATGACACCGCCTACATCCACCGTTGCGTGTCCGGGGCGTGCACACCTGAATGGGAACCGCTCACCCATCCAGTGGGCGGTCTCATCGACAGTGGACAACGGCGTCGGCGATTTCGACATCTGGACGTGGACGAACGTCCTCGAGTCAGCGACGTTCGTCACTTACACAGGACCGGCTGGCGTCAGTTGGCAGCGTCCCGTGTTCGGTGTCGCTGCGTTCCCCGATACCGGAGACGGCAGCGTCGTCACCGCCTACGCGACAGACGGTTCCATCCTGAGTCGGTTCACGATTGGAAACGAGCCAGGCACAGACGAAACGATCGTCCCACCACGACCCGACCTCACACACACCGAGATCAGCGAACTGCAGGAACTGACCTACCAGCTCTCACACACGATTGCCTCACCCGCGCGGCGGGCCAACCCGACGGCGCAACCATCGTCGCCTTCGATTCCAAGCAGCTGACGTCGCCGAAAGGAACCAATGCGCGCCCGCCACCAAGCAGGCAATCGCAACACGAGTCGAGGAACTCACCGACGTCCAGGGGTAAGTCAGCCAGGGTTACCAGTCAGGCACAGTCACTGCAGGCAACGCTCCGCTCGAGCATCACCCGACTGGGCTTGTGGCGCACCTCACCCACCGTCTTCTGTCGTGCTCATCCGGCCGCAGGGGGAGTGCCGAACTGCCGCTCGGGTCGGGCACATGACTTGCGGGAAGCGTCCTCGCCGGACATTCTGCGCTCGTGTCAGATGAGGCGAGGGCGAGCGTCGACGCTTGGGATCGATGGGTCTCCGAGTTGGAGGATCATCCGCTTGACGCCTTTGAGTACGACGAACTGATCGCCACTCGTGGACGCTTGGCGTCTCGGTTGGAACTCGCTGGTAACGAGGCGCTGTGGGTATCCGCCGACGCCCTCGACGCTCGCTTCGTGGAGATCACGACTGACAACTCGACGACGACGGAAACCACGAAGTGGTGGCAGTCGCGCTTACCGAAAGATCCAGACGCGCTTCGGTACCTCAGGGGCGACTACTAGCGCGGAACTGCCGATCTGGTTGAGGCTGCATCGGCTCTACTGTGAGTCTGCCGTGAACCTCGAGGGGGCCATGGAGTGTCGAAATCCGGATTGATACTTGTCGGCAGTGTCGGCCTCGGTGCTCGCGGTTGTGATGCTTGCCGTGCCCGGCGATCTTGGCGGCGTCGCGCCATCGGGCTCTGGGTGCTCTTCGTCGGCATGCTTCTGATCAAGGTCATCGCAACCGACTGGGACAGCCGGTGGAAGTAGAGGGTTGAGAGCACACCGCGGGACCAGATTGCAGAGGTGCAGGATCTGCCGCTCGGCGCTACGCTCAGCGATTCGGAGCACACACAACGACGCTGCGCCACGTGGCAGTGTGGGCTTTCGCTCGTCGGCTCGACCACCGCAGATGTGACGTTCGTTCGGCCAACGAGGCCAACGTTCAGGTTGGGGACTTCGACGAGAGGAGGAGCGCCGACGCTCTAACCCGGACGATGGCTCGGGCGAACACGCGAGGTTCAACAGCCGCCGGCGTTCGTCCTGTGGCACATCGTCGGGCCAACCGTTGCGCAGGGCCTCGTCACCGTGTGATCGGCCCGAGCAGTTCGGTTAGGCACCTCCCACGAGCCGATGGTCGCTCTTGTCGAGCGCATCGGCGTAGCTTGCTGGTCGTAGTCCCCACCGTCCGGCTTCTACGTCGGCGATGACCTGCTCGGCGATCCGCCGAGCACCTTCACGGTCGAGAACGCCCATCAGAGCCAACCAAGCTTGGCCAACGCCCACGCGGCAGCGGCGAAGGCAGCGGTGCTGGACAGACCGCCCGAGCTCGGCCAACCCGTGCAACGCGCCACGGACAATGTCGCCGCGGCCGCGGCGACTTGCGTTGAGCCTCAATCGTGGCCAATTGCGCATCGGCGTTTTGGGCGCTCGTCGGGTGGCAGTGCTTCAGCACCTCCGCTCCGATGCCAGATCTCAAGGAACTCCTCGATCGTCCGGTACTCCACGTCCGATAGCACCAGCATGGCAGTAGGCACGGCCTCACCCTGTTCCATCAAACGCTCAGCTTCAGCGATGCCGCGCTGGCTAAGACCTAGCCCGCCGCCCAAGTCAGTACGTGCGAGATAACCAAGGCCGTGTTGCACCACTGGAATGCATCGATCGTCCGGTCGGGCCAAGGCCGACCTGCTTCCCGATCTCGTCTCGATCTTCGCTCCTAGCCGCGCTTCGCTTCCGTCGACCTGTTCGTACACCGCGAGGAGAAAACGCGATCCGCTCCGCCCGCCGATCTGCCACGGTGGGCCATGCCAGCGAGAGTAGCTCAGCGCCTGCTAGCGGGTCGTCCCCGGCATTCGAGTGCCGGCAGGAAGCACCGATCCGCCGATCGGAGCGGGCCCGATGCCTTGCACTCGCCGCCCGGTCCGGGCATGACGCGCGACCTCGGCGAGTGTCGTCACACCCGCGATTCACACTCGCGGAGTGGGTTCGACAGATCCGTTCGACGATCCGGTGCCGCACACCGTCGTCCTCTCGCTCGACGACGCCTTCCGCGTCCTCGAAGCCATCGAAGACGCTCGTCTCGAGCTGCGGGAAAGGGGTGCCGCACCCGGGCTGCAGGACGAACTCGCGACAGTCATCCGAATGCTCCACGGTAGGTTGAGCCTCGACGAAGGAGGTGCGATGTGACCGAAAACGACGTGTTGCTGCCCGCTGAGGCCGCCCGACGTCTGGGTGTGCCGACCAGGGTCGTCGTACAGGCGATGTACGAGAAGCGCCTGCCTCGCGTCAAGCTCGAGGACGGCACGCTCGGCATCCCCGCCGACGCGCTCGACACCTTCCAGGCCTTCAGCGCCTAACCCGAGCCGAGCTGCCGATCCGCGCAGTCGACTGATGGCGAACCGGGAGGTCTGCGAATGGCACACATCGAACTCCGAACAGAGATCGACGCATCGGTCGAGGTGGTCTTCGACCTTGCCCGCAGCATCGACGCTCACCTCGGTTCGATGGGCAAGTCGCGTGAGCAAGCGATTGCCGGGGTTACCAGCGGGCTGATCGGGTTCGGTGAACAGGTCACCTGGAAGGCGACGCACTTCGGAATGCCGTTCAAGATGACCAGCAAAGTGACTGCGATGACGGCTCCGCATCTGTTTGTCGATGAACAGCTCAAAGGGCCATTCCAGCGGTTCCGTCACGAGCACCGGTTCGAGCCCCGTGGCGCTGCCACGCTGATGATCGACATCATCGACTTCACGTCACCGGTCGGGCCGGCTGGCCGAATCGTCGATTTGGTCATTCTCGAGCGCTACATGGCCAAGCTCATCAAAGAGCGGAACGAGTTCCTGAAGACGGCCGCCGAGGCGCGGCCGGAACCCGCCTGAGACTCGTCTGGAAGCGTGCAGAGCTGCCGATCGGCTCGGCCGGCTAGGCTCGTGGACATGGGCCTGCTGGCTCTTCTGCTGGTCGTCGTTGCGTTCATCGTGAAGCTGATCGTCTCCTCGCAAGACAAGTGAGATGAGATGATTGCCGCGCCTCGGGTTCCGCGGGGCGCCGATCCACTGCTTTGCATGTCGATGCCCGGCCAGAACTGCGGTACTGCTCGGATGAGCCTTGCGGCGCCGGCTCGGCCGGACCAATGTGATCGCTGATGTTCTGTCGGCGAACACTTGCCCAACGGCCAGCGGAATAGCAAGCCGATGATGGACTTGCGCGGTACTGCGATCATCGTGTCCCTCGCGGGCTCCTGGGCAACCCGCTCATGCGTCGCAAGTCTTCGGCGTCGAGGGTGTTTGGTCGTTCTTCGCTTTCGCCGGGCTTGGTCTGCTCGCCTTGATCGCTGCATCAGTGCGTCGCTCTCGAACCTATGCCTGCGAGTGGGATTTGAGGAGCGATGAACCACTGGAGACGAAAGGATCGACGGCTTCGGACGAGTCGTGGCCACCTACCTGATACGGCGGCTCAGTTCCACGTGCGTGGATTCTCGATGCGGCCGAAGGCGGCGCCGAACTGTAGATATTCCGGTAATCGAGTGCTGGCGGGGTCCCTCGTCGAGGGTCTGCTTGTGGCTGATCGGAGATCGGGATGTCGTTGTCGTTGGAGGTTGCGTTAGCTCGCGTTGGGCGTGATGAGGTGCTCGCCAGATACGTGGAGTTCGTGGCGGCGAGGTGCCGGCCGAACACGGTGTTGGCGACGGTGTCGGACCTGAAGGTCTTCTTCGCGGTGATCGACAAGGACCCGGTGGAGGTGACGCCGGCGGACGTGTTCATTCATCACCGTCCAGCGTCGCGGTGCCGTGATGGTCGGGTGGTGCGCCTCGCGGATGGCGGCTCGGGGATGGCAGCGCACGATCCGCCGCCGGTTGGCGTCCGTGTCGGGGTTGTTCAACTGGCTCGTGATGTGCGGCGACCGTGTCGGCGAACCTGCGCCACCGCGGATGGCAACACGCCGCACGGAGCGGGCGGCCAAGCGACCGGGGCGCTGTTGATCCGCACGCTGAGCACGTTGCCGGAAAAAAGCGTTGGACCCGGCCGATGCGGATCTGTTGCTGGGGGCGGCTCGCCGGTGGCGGACCGGGCGATGCTCGAAGCGATGGTCCTCGGTGGCTGCGCTGCTGGTGAGGTGATCGGGCTGCGGATGAAAGATCTGCAGCCGACGAACCGGCGTGTGTTCATCGCTGATGGCAAGTGCGGCCATCAACGGCTGATCCTGATGTCGGGCCAATTCTTCCAGAGCTTGTCGAACTACCCGTCACTTGAACGACCCGTCGACACGACCACCGACGCGGTGTTCGTCGTGTTGAAGACGAACCGTCGCGGAGCCTGCTGAGCATCAACGGGCTCGAGCAGATCGTCGCCTCCGCCAAGGCCCGTGCCGGTCTGGAACGCGATAGCGTCATCAGTTGCGACACACCTGTTCGACGCGCCTGCGCGAAGCAGGGATGGCGTTGAAGCGATCCAAGCTCAGGCCGGTCACCGCTCGATCGAGTCGACACGCGCCTATCTATCTCGCCGACAGCTGGCTCGCCGGCGAGCATCAACGCCAGCGACCTGATCGACGCCAGCGTCGGGATCCTTCGATGAGCGCTCTCGTCGCCATCAACGAACCTGCTGACCAGCCCGCCGATGACGGCGTCGGCCGGCATCACGAGTGGGATTCGTCAAGCAGGCCCCGCTGTTCGCAGTCACCGCCTGGTCGCCATCTGATCAGCTCGCCGTAGTCGATGCGCCCCGGCAACGGTGGATGTCGCGGACAATACGCTGCGCTGCTTCAGCACGATCTCTCGTCGTCGAACACCCCGACCTGGTCGGGTTCGATTTCCACGTTCGCCGGGCCCATGTCGAAGGTTCAAGCTGTTCTTCGTCGTTATCACTGCCGTGCGCCGCCAGCGGTGAACACGATCCGGCAGCGGTTCGATGCTGCGCTCGTTCTTCGATCGGATCATCGAGTGGGACTGGGACGACGCACCGCAACGGATCCCGATCTTCTCCGTCGATGTCCCGGTCGCTGATGACCTGGCCCGGTTCCTCGACGACGTCCAAGTTGCCCGCCTCGCAGCCGCAGCCGCTGGTGCTGCCCTGTTCGATCGGCTCGTGATCGAGCTGCTGTCACGACCGGGATGCGCCGGGGAGCTCTGCACTCGAGCGTGACGCCGTCACCGAGCAACACGGCGGACCATGGATCTCGATCCCGGTCGGCAAACTCCACAACGACCGCAACATCCTGCTGCACCCCAACGCAGCACGGCTGCTCGCCGACTGGATCACAGATCATCCACCTGTCGACGGCAAGCTGCTCCACGACGGCCAGCACCTCGATCGGCATCGAGCCGGACGCATCGTTGCCTGCGCCGCAACATCGGCCGGACTCGGCCACGTCCACCCACACCAGCTGCGCCACACGCCTGCACTCCAAGCGATCAATCGTGGATGCGGCTCGAGTCGATCGCGACGATGCTCGGACACCGCAGCCTGCGCATGACCTCACCTACGCACGGATCGCGAACAAGACCGTCGCCGATGAATACGCGCCAGCGTCAGCGAAGATCGACGCGCTTTACACCGCGACCGACCCCGAGCAACGCCTGCAGCAGCTCGCCGCCGAACACCGACGCATGCTCGCCAACGGCTGGTGCAACCGGCCCGTCGCCAGCGACTGCGCGTACGAAACGATCTGCGAAGGCTGCGGCTACTACCAGACCGCCGTCGAGTTCCGCCCCACCCTGAAAGCCCAAGCCGACCACGCCGAACGCAACCACCAGACCGACCGAGCCACGATCTTCAACCGGCTCCTCGACACCCTCCCCGCCGAGACCGCCTGACCATCGATTACCGGAATAACCCGATCACCCCTTGACGGATTACCGGAATAACTGCCGATATGCCCGGCCTTGCATCGGGCGGCCTGAGCCGTCGGCTGACGCTGGGTGGCGTTGGTGGGCGATGAGGGTTCGGATCGTTCGAGATGATCGGCGACCTGATCACCGGAGCAACGCGACCGCTCTTGACCGCTCACAGGAGTATCCGTCGCCACGGTTCAGAGTTCGATGCCGTGGTCGAGGTCGGCTCGGCCGATCTGCCGGACGTGTTGGTGGAGTGCGGGGTGTTCGGGGTTGAGGGTGGTGAGGAGTGCTCGGGCTTCGGGGACGGTGTCGGCGTGTCGGGCGAGTGCTTCGCTCGCCGATCTGAGATCGGCGCCGAGCACTGGGTGGCCAGCGGCCCAGGTGCGCCAGGTGGTGATCGCGTGGTCGAGCGCGGTGTCGTCGGCCCGGTAGCGGCGAAGCTCGAGGGCGCGTTGGTCGTGTGTGTCGAGCCGTGCGAGCGCTTTGGCGTGCGCGACGCGTGCGGCCTCGGCGTGTTCGGCGATCGGCTGGTGGACGGCGTCGAGGTGGTCGGCGTGCCGGCCGCTGATGGCGGCGTGTTCGGCTGCTCGGGTTGCGGCGCGTTCGAGTGTGCGCCGGGTTCGCCAGGTGGCGTTGCGGGCCCTGTCGCGGGCGACCGCTGCGGCGTTGGCGTCGAGGTTCGCTTGACGGCGTGCCTGGAATCGGTCGTGCTGGTCGGGTCCCGGCAACGCACACGCCCTGCCGTAGCTGGCGCGTGAGGTGGCGACGGCGTGTTCGAGTGCGGGTCGTTCGCTCGTCATCGTGTCGAGGAGCCCGTTGATGGCCGGGATCCTGGCGCGGACCTCGCTGTGCCAGTCGTTCACCCAGCCCGGCTCGACCACCCGACACCTCTGCACCGGCACCGGCACCGCAGCGGGAGCAGCGACGGGTGTTCGTTCGGCGAGTCGGCGTCGGTGGGTGACGGCGGGCAGGTCGGCCCGGTCGGTCGCCAACACCCTTTGGAGCACCTCGAGCGCTTCGGGTTCGGAGTGCTGGTCGGTGACCACGAGGAGCTGGTTGTCGTGGCGTCCGCGGGTGGCGCCGACGTAGAGGCCTCGGCCGGTGGTGGTGCCGGTGACGAGGGTGATCGAGGTGTCGGTGGTGATGCCTTGGTTGCCGTGCTCGGTGGTCGCGTAGGCGAGCTGCACGAACTCGCACACATAGACCGCCGGCAGGTCCACGGTCGCCTCGCCTACGTGGGAGCGGGCGGTGATCGAACCATCTTCGTGGGTGGCGGTCACGGTCCAGCGGTCGCGGTTGCGGACCGTGTCGCCGGTGGTGGTGGTGAGGGTGCGGTCGTTGCGGCGGGTCATCACCACATCACCCACGAGTACCTCGCCATCGGCCGCGGCGACCGGCTCGCCGGTGAGGGCGCCGGCTTTGAGCCGTGTGTGTTGGATGTGGTGGTTGATCAGGGTGGCGTGTTCGTTGGTGGTCGTGGTGATCGCCAACGACCTCCCCGCCGTGTGCGCGCCCGTCCACGCCCGCCCGATCTTGTCGAGGTGGTCGTCGAGGCTGCCGGGGACGACACGGCCATCGCGTTGATAGACCGCGAGGACATCCGGGTCGCCCTGCCGCAGCCGGAGCGACGCTCCGGCTTCCCAGGGTTCGTTGAATCGGTGGACTTGTTCGAGCTCGACGGTGCGGGTGGCGGTGGCGGCGAGTTCGGGGAACATCCCGCCACGCGCGACGGCCTGCAACTGGTACGGGTCGCCGACCAACACGACCCGCAACTCCAACCTTCGGGCCAGATCGGTGAGACGCCACAAGTCCGGCGTCGAGACCATCCCGGCCTCGTCCACGATCACCGTCGCCCCCACCGCGAGCCGCCACTCGGGACGTGGTCCGCCCTCACGAGTGTGCTCGTGCAAGAGCTTGGCGAGGGTGTCGCAACGCATTCCCGTCTCGGTCTCGAGCACACGGGCTGCTCTCGCGGTCGGTGCGACACCGAACACCTGGCGGCGCTGCATCACCAGATCATCGACCGCGGCGGTGAGCATGCTCGTCTTGCCCGCACCCGCAGGGCCGATGATCACCACCAGCCGATCCCGACCAGCCACCTCCCCCGCAGCGGCCGCTTGCATCACGTCGAGGTCGCCGCGTTCGATCGTGGTCGACGGTGACGGCTCGCCCCCTTGCGCGGCAAGGGTCCAAGCGAGCAGATCGAGTTCCTGATCGATCACCAGCTGCGACGACCAGCGCGGCGCGACCGGCTCGATCCACACCGACCGACCATCCGACCCACGCGCCCCACCGGCCCCCTTGTCGGTGGTGGCGGGTGTAACGGGTTCCGGGTCGAGACCGACACAGGCGTCGAGCACGCTCGAGAGTGCCCGGTCCAACACACCCGCCCACCGCTCGCCCGGGATCCCTCGGCGAGGCCGGAACCGGTCGGTGATCTCGCGCAACACGTCGAGGTCGTGCCACACACTCCTGCGGTCCGACAACGCCGACACGATCTCGGCGACCGTGATCTTCGGCGCTGCATCGACGTTTGCGTCCGCCGGCGTGTTCACCGCGTTGTTCACACCCGTCCTCACATGGGTGTTCACACCTGTCTTCACAGGGGTGTGAACGTCGATGCTTCTCGCTCGCATCGCATCGATCACCGACCTCGGCGTGTGCCCGAGATCGGCGGCCTCCTGCCGCCACATAGTGCGGAGCTCTGCTGCGGCGGTGCCGGTCTTCTTCACACGCGTGTCCGCAGCCGCGCGACGTTCGATCGCTGCCCGTTCGAACCGCGACGGTGCCCGCCCCTCCCGCGCTTCGAACTCCTCGACACGTGCGTTCGTCTCGACATCCACCTGCGCGGCACGTTTCGAGAACGCGGCGAGCAGGTCCGGGTCGATCCCGGCGATCTCGGCCTGGCCGTTCACGATCGGCTCCCACCCCACCCCGAACCTCGCCGTCAACTCAGAGCGGAGCACCGACTGATACAGACCACCAAAGCTGCGCTGGTGCTGCTTCAACACCCGCGCATCCAACGCCAACCACCGCCCATCCACCGTCTGCACCTTCGCCGAGATCACGAGATGCGTATGGATCTGCGGATCATCCTTGCGTGACGTCGTCTGCCGGAACCCCGCCACCGACAACCCGAGCGTGTCCAAATGCAACCGGCCACCATTCGAACGGACACGCGTCGTCGCAGCCCACCGCTCCAACGACTCGACCACCGCCCGCACGGCGACGTCATGACACTCGAGCAGCCTGTCGTCGCCCGTGAGTGCCCACAACACCGACAACGACTTCGGCGCCGACAACGTCGCGTCGAACCCCGCCACCGCCTTCACCACACGACCATCCGCCGTCGTCCGATCCGACAGGGCCCGACCCAGACTCCGGCCCGTCACGGGATCGAGGCCGGCGAGGAGCGCCTGCAACTGCACCTCGTCGACGTTGCCGACCAGACCGAGGGCGTCGGCCTGGGCGCCCATCCACGCACCGGGAGCCTCGCCCGGCGCAGCCGTCAGGTACTTCGTGTAGTACGCAGCAGACGACACCGCCGACGACGCATACAAGGTCGTGACACGCATCATCGACGACCACCGCCCCAAACGGGCACCTGTCTGTCAGACCAACAGCGACCAGAACCGCTCATCGAACACGGGTTCATCCGCATCAGCCCTCGAACGGCAACGACGGCTGATCAAGACCGTCGATCGACGCGCTCTCGGCTGGTTCCGTCGAATTTGCATCGAGCGCTGAGGCGTGCTCGATACGGCCTTCACCGTCGTCGTCGAGGTCGACGTCATCAGGTGCAGCGTTCTGCAGCTCGACCGGCGGCCAGGTGAGCGGGCCGCCGATGTACGCCTCGAGCGCCAGACGCGGGATGCGGATGGGCCGGCCGAACCTGAATGCCGGCAGCCCCGAGGCGCCGCCTGATTCGATGTAGAGATTCGCGAGCTCGTAAGTCCGATTGCGGCTGAGCCGAAGCACCTTGGATGCCTCGCGGACGTTCAGGAAGTCGGGCACCGGGCACGTCGCGCGACCGGCGTTCGAGTCGACCTCGCCAACGTCGAGATTGACGGTGGTCTTGCGTGCACGACGGTCCGACGAGTCCTTCACGCATGACAACAGGACGCGAAACCCGGCACGCGGTGAAAAATCGTGCAGTCGCTACCGGGATCGTGAGGAACTTCGCGGCCCGTATGGGGACCGTCACGGAGCGCCGCACCGAAGCGGCCAGCGACCCCCGTCGCCGTCAGTCCGGTTCGGCGAGGAAGTCGGCCACCACTCGTGCTGCCTGAGCATCGGCTCGACGGGTGCGATGGGCGTAGACCTTCATCGTCGTGGTGCCACTGGCGTGCCCGAGGCGTCCTGCCACGGTCGGCACCGGCACGCCGGCGTCGAGCAGCTGCGTGGCCTGGAAATGGCGGAGGTCGTGCAGCCGCACGTCGACACCGCCAGGCACGCGCTCACGGACGGTCTCCCACCGCTTGCTCGGGACGTCGGGTCGCCACGCCTCTCGCCCGAGTGGCTCGAAGCTGAACACATAGTGCACGCGTCGCTGGTGCTCGTTCATCCCCGCCATCGTCGCGATGCGCATCGCCTCGGCCCATGCGTCGCGCAACGCAGCGACCGTGCCCGCATCGAGCGACACGGTTCGCGTGGACCTCGTCTTGGTCGGCCGGTCGCCCCGCGCACCCGGGATCGCGATGTGGCTCCGCATCACCGACATCGTCCCGGCATCGAGGTCGACATCGGTCCACCGAAGTCCGCAGATCTCGGCGCGACGAGCGCCGATCGCGATCGCCACGCGGACGTAGAGGCCGAACATCGGGTCGTACGCGAAGGCCTCACGGAGCAAGGCACGCACCATCTCCGGTTCCGGCGGCTGCAGCTCGCTCTGCTCGAGCGGCGGAGGGGACGCGAGCGTCGCGACGTTGCGGTGCACGAGTCCCCACCGGACCGCTTGGTTCAGCGAGCCGCGCAGGACGGCGTGGACCTGACGGATCGTCGCCGGCTTCAGGCTCCGCTTGCGCATCTTGGCGTAGAGGCGATCGATGTCGAGCGACGTCAGCTTCGACAGACGGATCGCCCCGAGCGTCGGAACGATCTCCTTGTTGATGTTCCTGCGGTAGTTGTAGAGCGTCGTGTCGGCGCGACCGATCGCGGTGAGGTGCTCCATCCACCGCTCGAGCAACACTGCAAGCGTCGGATCATCGGCTCCGACGCGGCCCTGCGCGACCGACACCTCGAGCTCGGCCAGCGCCGCCTTCGCCTCGCGCTTGGTGAGTCCCTTCACGGTGCGGATGACGCGGCGATACGAGCCGGTGCTCGGGTCGCGCCCCGCCGACACGATCAGTTCCCACGTGCCCGGAGCCCGTTCACGCATCGTCCCCATGTTCGACCCACCCTTTCGCGGCAGATTCGCGGCAGGGACTGTAGCGGGGAACGAATCCGGCTCTGAGAAACCGCCTCTGAGCTGGTGTTTCGTTGTGCCCCCTCTGGGACTCGAACCCAGAACCAACGGATTAAAAGTCCGCTGCTCTAACCATTGAGCTAAAGGGGCGTGACCGGTCAGCGTACCGGCGAGTCGTCGCGTGGGTATCGGTGGGCCCGTGAGCACGACCAGCGACATCCAGGACGCGGCCGACGACGAGGCCCGCGATCGCTACCGCGAACTGCTCGAGGAGCTGCGCACGATCCTGCCCGGTGTGCAGGTGTTGTTCGCCTTCCTGCTCACCGTCCCGTTCAGCGCCGGCTTCGGCGACCTCGACGAGCTCGGCCGCGACCTCTACGCGGTGGTGCTGGTGGGCGTCGGCCTCGCCACCGTCGCCTTCCTCACGCCGGCCGCGTTCCACCGCATGGGTGCCGACGGCAGCAGGGCCGCCCGGCTGCGGGTCGGTATCCGGTGCGCGATCGCCGGCATGGTGCTGATGGCGATCTCGATCGTCACGGCCGTGTTCACCGTCGCACGCTTCGTGTTCGACACCGCCATGGCATTCGCGCTCGCCGGCGTGATCGCTGCCGCGTTCGCGGCGCTGTGGTTCGGTCTCGGTCGGTTCCGCCGCCTGGGGTGACCCGACGATCCATGACCAAAGGCCCTGGGGACGAGGGCAGGGTCGCCGCCACAGTGCTGGGAGATGTACCGCATCGTCACCCGGTCCGAGCTCAACCCGGCCACCTTCCTGTGGGAGGTGGAGGCCCCCGCCGTCGCTCGCGCGGCGCAGCCGGGGCAGTTCGTGATGGTACGCCTGCACGACGGATCGGAGCGGATCCCGCTGACGATCGCCGACTACGACCGCGACGCCGGCACCGTGACCGTGGTGGTGCAAGCACTCGGACGGTCGACGGTCGAGATGCGCGACCGCTACGCGCAGGGCGACACGATCGCCGACTTCGTCGGTCCGCTCGGCGCGGCGCAGCCGATCGCACGGGTCGGTCACGTCGTCCTCGTCGGCGGAGGACTGGGCGTGGCACCGGTGTATCCGCAGCTGCGTGCGTTCGCCGAGGCGGGCAACCGCACGACCGTGATCGTCGGCTTCCGCAGTGCCGACCTGGTGTTCTGGCGTGATCGGCTCGAGTCGGTGGCCGACCGGGTGGTGCTCTGCACGGACGACGGTTCGGCGGGCCGACCGGGGTTCGTCACCGACGCGCTGGCCGACGTGCTCGCCACCGACCGGCCCGACCTGGTGGTCGCGATCGGTCCGCTGCCGATGATGCGAGCCTGCGCCGAGGTCACGCGGCCGAGTGGCCTGCACACCACGGTGTCGCTCAACTCGATCATGGTCGACGGCACCGGCATGTGCGGGTCGTGCCGCGTGAGCATCGGTGGCGCCACACGATTCGCCTGCGTCGACGGTCCCGACTTCGACGCACACCAGGTCGACTTCGACGAACTCCTCACGCGCCAGCGCCGCTTCGCACACGACGAACGACGAGCACGCGACGACTACGAACACCGATGCCAGGTCGAGCAGGAGCTGTTCGTCGACGGGCGTCGCACCTACAAGAAGCTCCGCGAGATCGAGCCGACCAAGGTGCCGATGCCGGTGCGCGACCCGGTGTCTCGATCCCGATCGTTCGACGAGGTGTCGCTCGGCTATTCGATGACCGAGGCGCTGCGCGAGGCGGAGCGTTGCCTGCAGTGCTCGCGCCCCACGTGCATCTCCGGCTGTCCGGTCTCGGTCGACATCCCTCGCTTCATCCGCCACCTGCTGGTGAAGGACCTCGACGGTGCACTCGCCGTGATCCACGAGGCGAACGTGTTGCCGTCGGTGTGCGGTCGGGTGTGCCCGCAGGAGTCGCAGTGCGAGAGCCAGTGTGTGATCGGCCGCAAGCTCGAGCCGGTGGCGATCGGTCGGCTCGAGCGGTTCGTCGGTGATCACGGCCGGCCCGGCCAGCAACCGTTGCACGACGACGCACCGACGGTCGCGGTGGCCCGCTCCGGAGCCGACGGTGATCGCGCCGACATCCAGGCCGCACCGTTGACGGGTCGGCGCGTCGCCGTCGTCGGCTCGGGCCCGGCGGGTCTGGCGTGCGCGGCCGATCTGGCACGCGACGGCGTCGAGGTCACCGTGTACGAGGCCCTGCACGTGGCGGGCGGCGTGCTGCGTTACGGCATCCCTGCGTTCCGGCTGCCTCGCGACATCATCGACCGCGAGGTCGAGCGGTTGGAGGCGCGAGGTGTGCGGTTCGAGACCGATGTCGTGATCGGCCGCACCTTCACCGTCGAGCAGTTGCTCGACGAGCGCGGCTTCGAAGCGGTGTTCCTCGGTGTCGGTGCCGGCGCGCCCAGCTTCCTCGGCATTCCCGGCGAGAACGCCGGTCAGGTGTCGAGCGCGAACGAGTTCCTCACACGCGTCAACCTGATGGGCGGCGACCGGTTCCCGCACCTCGACACGCCGGTGGGCCTCGGCGACGACGTGGTCGTCGTCGGCGCCGGCAACACGGCGATGGACTGTCTGCGCGTCGCCAGACGGCTCGGCGCCGCACGCGTGCGGTGCGTGTACCGGCGCACCCGCGCCGAGGCACCCGCACGCGCCGAGGAGCTGGTGCACGCAGAGGAGGAGGGCATCGAGTTCCTCTTCCTGCACAACCCGGTCGAGATCGTCACCGACGACGCGGGCGACGTTCGGGGCATGCGCGTCGAGCGCATGGTGCTCGGCGATCCTGACGAACGCGGTCGCCGCGCACCGGTGGGCACCGGTGAGTTCGTCGACCTCACCTGCGACTCGGTGATCGTGGCGTTGGGCACCAACGCCAACCCCATCGTCACCCGGTCGACACCCGGACTGGCGCTCGATCGCCGCGGTTACGTGTCGGCCGATCCCGTCACGCAGGCGACGAGCCTGCCCGGCGTGTTCGCCGGCGGCGACATCGTCACCGGTGGCGCGACCGTGATCCTCGCGATGGGTGCGGGTCGGCGCGCCGCGGCGTCGATCGCCGCGCATCTGCGCGGCGACCGGATCGCCGTCCCGGCGCCCGAGCAACCGCGCGACGAGCCGATCGACGACCATCGTTGTGCGCGTTGTCGACGTGCCGTCGACGACGACGCGATCTGCTGTGCGGGTGACGTGGTGGCGTGGCGATGCACCGGCTGCGGCAAGCGTGACGAGGGGTTCGCGTTCCCGTACGGCCGGTGCCCGGGTTGCGGCGCAGTGCTCGAACGCGTCCAGCCCGCCGAGGTGGTCGACCCCGACGACGCCGCGGCGCACGACGCGCTGCGACATGCGTTCGAGATCGAGCTGGGCGGGCGCGACTTCTACGTCGAAGCCGCATCGACAGCCACCGGTGCCGGCAACGACGCGCTGGCCGAGCTGTTCGCGCGCCTGGCCGAGATGGAGCGCACGCACCTCGACACGCTCGAACGGCGCTACCACCTCCGCGCCCACGATCTGGTGCCCGACGGCGCGGTGCGACGAGCCGTCCTGCAGGTGGGTGAGCTCGACGTGCCCGAGGATCCGATCGATCTGCTGCGTCTTGCCGTGTGGCTCGAGCGTCGCGCCGAGCACTTCTTCTCGTCGCAGATCGAGTCGGCTCCGCCGCTCGCACAGCGCCTGTACCGCGAGCTCGCCGCCGAGGAGACCGAGCACGTCGATCTGCTGACGACCGAGCTGCGCGCCCGCGCCGCAGGTCGCGCCGGTCTGCTCTGACATTCCTCCGCGGATTCGTCAGACGACCGTTTGCGCCCCGGAGGGCGTGGGGTACGGCTTGCACAGCCTCTCGGGCGGAGGGGCCATCTCACCCTCACCCTTCCCCCCTCTCGGAGGTACCCCCGTCCGGTCGCCCGGCGGTGTCGGCAGCGTCGGCCTCGGCACCCGCCGATCTGCCCACCACCGGTCACGACCCGTCGACCCTGGTGGTCGCAGCGGGAGCCCTGGTGCTGATCGGAGTGCTCGCCCGGCGCACGGCACGCCGGCAACAGCTGGCCGGTGCGGGACGGGAGCGCTCGTGAACGCCCCCGTCCGGCAGGTCGCACACCTCGCGGTGTGCGGCTCGGCCGTCGTCGTCCTCGCCAGTGCCTGCGGTGCAGGCGCGGCGGGTGTCGGCGACGGCCGCCCGGCGGCGACCGGAGCACCTGCGGCGACCGGTGCAGCCGCCTCGGTCGATGACGGCGCGACGGTGACGACGAGCTCGTCGACGACGGGATCGACGACGGGATCGACCTCGGTGTCGACGTCGTCCCGTTCGTCGACGCACGTGGTGTCGAGCGACGGCACCGCCCGGGCGGTGCTCGACACCGACGCCGGTTCGCTCACCGTCGAGCTCGTCGACGGTGCGCTGCAGGTGATCGCTCGCGAACTCGACGCCGGGTGGGAGGTCCGCTCGGAGGAGTCGACCCCCACCCGGCTCGTCATCGAGTTGGTGCGCGACACCACCGTCGTGCGCGCCGAGGTGGCGGCCGTCGGCGACGGCCTGCGCACCTCGGCTCACACGTCCCGCACGTCCGGCTGACCCGAGCGTGCTCGGCCTCGACGGTGCGGCGTCCGGTCAGCCGGCCTTGCCGGCGCGGATGTCCCACGAGGTCGTGATCGGCTCGCCGAGCGTGCCGTCGGGGTTCTGCGGCCACACCGTGTACGTGATCTTGCCGTAGGTGAGCAGCAGCTCGTCGTCGGGCAGCTGGGCGACCTCGTCGCTCGATCCGGTGTACTGGCTGATCGTCACGTCCTCGATCACGATCTGCGCCAGCTGTCGAGGCGCCTCGCCGAGCGACTCGACACTGAGGGTCACCTTCGGCAGGTGCGTGCCCTTGGCGACGTCGATCATCAGCAGCGGGCTCGCCACGTCGAGGGCCTTCGACACCACGAGCGGGCCGAACTCGGTCTTGCTCGTGCCCAGCCCACCCGCGTTCGGATCGGAGGTGTTGGTGGCGTCGAACCGGTAGCCCGTGAGCTCGATCTCGCCGGCGTGGCGTTCGTTCACCGACCCACCCGGGATCTCGGGGATGTCGAGGAACAGCGCCACCTGCGGTGCCGGCGTGGTCTCGCCACCACCGCCACCGCCGCCCGTCCCCGCGGGACCCTGCGGCCCGGCCGGCCCCTGCGCACCGGTCGCGCCCGGTGCACCCTGCGCACCGGCAGCCCCGGCAGGACCCGCGGGTCCGGCCGGCCCCTGCGGACCGGTGATGTTCCACACCACCTCGACCTCACCACGTCGGCAGCCCCGGCCGTCGTCGGGGATCCGCAGGTAGCCGCCCACCGAGCGACAGGCGGTGATCGCGCCCGTCCCCCCGGCCGGCGCCGCCATCACGATGGTCGTCACCGCGACGAGCGGCACCCCGACGAGGCCGCCCACTGCCCAGCGCATTGATCGCTTCATCCGTCCCTGACCTCCCATGTCACGTCCGACGGTCACGCCCGACCGGTTGCCCAGGGGCGCATCGGAGGGATCGGCACGCAGGTGCAGCACACGAGGCAAGACATGTTCAGAACTCGCGTCACCGACTGTCAGGGTGGCCCCGCGGCGTCGTCCTCGTGCCACCCCGTCCACCGCCCTCACTCGATGGAGTGAGATGCACGGCGAGCCGATCGCCGGATCGTGCCGCAGCTCGTAACCTGCGCCTCACCCGGCCGGTCGCCCCGCCACCGGGTTCCTCTCCCTCGGGGCGTGGTGAAGGTGTCGCTCGTGCAGATCCCGCGGTCGTCGCAGAGCAGTCGGCTCACGGTCGCGATCGAGAGCGAGCTCGACATCGTCGCCGCAGGGGTCCGGTCGTTGCTCGAGCCGTTCGCCGATCGGATGGTGATGGTCGACCGCTCGCACGGTCAGCCGGTCGACGTGGTGCTGGTCGATCCCAGCGGTCGCGCCGAGGTCGACCTCGCCGTGCTCGACCGACTGGCTCGCGACCCGTCGGTGCGTCATCTGGCGCTCTACGCGCTCAGCCTCTCGGTACGCACGATGCGCGAGGCGCAGCGCTTCGGGGTCCGTTCGTTCCTCTCGAAATCGCTCGGCGCCGAGGCCTTGACCGACGCGATCACGCAGATCGCCGCCGGCCGCGCCGTCGACTCGCCCGGGCTGCGGTCGGGGCAGATGTGGCTCGGTCGCGAGGACGGCCTCACCGAACGCGAGAGCGAGGTGTTGGTGCTGTGTGCCGACGGCCTGAGCAACCGCGAGATCGCCGAGCAGCTGTACGTGAACGTCGAGACGGTGAAGAGCCACCTCAAGCACGCGTACAGCCGGCTCGGTCTCCGCAATCGGGCGCAGGCATCCGCGTACGTGCATCGCACGAGCGGCGCGAGGCTGCTCGCGCCCGTCGATCTGCCGCGACACGACGGCGACGGCGAGCGCGCCGACCGCACGTCGCACGAGGCACCGCCGGTCGACAGCGTGACGATCTCACCCGACGAACTCGCCGACCGGCTGCTGCTCGTGGGTCTCGACGGCACCGGTCGCGACGTGCTGCGCCGGGTGGCGGCGGCGGTCAACGACGGGGCCGAGGCGTTCACCGATCGTCTGGTCGAACGCTGGGCGCAGCTGCCGCAGACCGCACCGCTGGTGGCCGACGAGGTGATGGCCACCCGGCTCCTCGGCCACCAGCGCGCGTACCTGTACCAGCTGTTCACCGGCGAGCTCGATGCGCGGCACGCGACGTCGATGCTGCGCACCGGCGCCACCCATCACCGGATCCGGCTCTCGCCGCAGTGGTACCCACCTCGTACGTGCACGTCGTCTGCGATCACCTCGAGCTGTTGTTCGAGGCGGCCGACGAGCCGGTCGAGGCGTTGACGGCGGTGTCGGCGTTGGTGTCGTCGGTGCTCTTCGACGCGGCGTTGGTGCTCGACGCGTACGAGATGTCGGTGACCGAGCAGATCGTGCGCGATCTGCGCCCCGAGCCGGCATCGTCCGCGCCCGAGCGGGTCGCCCACTCCCCCGGGTCGGCCGATCCGGCGCCACGCCCGCGGCCGATCGCGCGCGTGCTGTCCGTCGATCGCGACGAGGCGCTCGCGCGGCGGCGGTTCGTCGGGCTCGACGACACGGTGGCCGCCCGGCTGCGCGACCTCGCGCCGTTCGCCGACGCCGTGATGCCCCGGGTGCTCGACCGTTTCTAGGAGCTGGTCGAGCGGGTGCCGGCGCTGTCGGCGATCGTCCCGGCCGACGTGGCCGTCCGACTTCGTCGGTCGGTGGCCGAGCACTGGCACCGCTCGCTGCTCGCGTCGTTCGACACGGCCCACGTGGCGGCGTGCGGCCGGGTCGGCGTGGTGCACGAGCGCCTCGGCCTGCCACCGCAGCACTACCTCGCGGGCCTGGCCAGCCAGCTGGTGGGGCTGATCCGCGAGCTCGACCGCCCCGGCGCCGATGTCCGAGCCGACGTCGACGCGCTGGTGCGCGCCGCGTTCTTCGACATGAGCTTCGTCATCGACGCGTATCTCGACGCGCGGGCCGACGCGCTGTTGCAGACGGGGCGGTTCGCCCGCCAGGTGGTCAGCGGGTTGGCCAACGGCATCGCGATCGTCGATGCGCGCGACCGCGTCGAGTACGCCAACGAGGAACTGCTGGTGCTGACCGGCGTGTCGGCGGCGGTGATGCGGCGCATGCCGGTCGACAGCGCGTTGCCGTTGCCGGGCGTGCTCGATCTGGTGGCGACGGCTCGGCAGGCCCCGAGCGGGCGAGCGACGATGCTGCACCGGCACCGGGCGCGCGATCTGCGCGTGACGGCGTTGCGGGTGCAACGGTCGAGCGGGCCGGCCGGGCAGGTGGCCGTCGTGCTCGACGACATCACCGACGTGCTGCGCGCCAGCGCCGAGCTCGACCGCGACGACGAGCGGCTCGAACAGGTGCTCACGGCCGTGCAGGCGATCGCGTGGGAGCTCGACGCCGACTCGAGCGCCCTGCTCGCGGTGTCGCGGTCGATCGAGTCGATCACGGGTCACCGGGTGCACGACCTGCTCGGCCGACGACTCGAGCGGCTCGTTCGTGCGGGAGGAGGCGCTGGTGATCGGACGCCGGATGCAAGGCATGGCCGTGGGCGACCGCGACCAGCTCGAGCACCGGCTGGTCCTGCCCGACGGTCGTCGCCGGTGGTTCCGCTCCACGTTCGTCCGGGTGGAGGCGGGGGCCGCGCGCACCATCAGCGGGGTCTCGGTCGACGTCACCGATGTGCACGACGAGCTCGAACGACTGCGGGCCGGGACGGCGCGCCAGGACCCACCCGTAGGAATCGACACCGTGTAGAATCAACGGGCCGGATCGGCCGAGTCACTGCCCGACGAGGTCGATCCGGCACGCGCCGGACCACCTCCGGAGCGGCTGGCGGCCGCTCAGGCCCGCCGCAGCACCAGCGCGAGGGCGTCGTCGCGCAGCCGGGTGTGCGAGTGATCGAGCGCCTGGTCGATGCACGCGTCGGCGATCGCCTGTGCCCCGGCCGGGCCGTGCACCCGGATGGCGTGCTCGATCGCCCCGGCGCCGAGCAGCGCCCGCTGCTCGGGCGAGCGGGCCTCGATGATCCCGTCGGTGTACAGCGCGAGCAGCGCTCCTCGGCCGAGCGAACGTCGCTGTGGACGGTGCGGCTCGGTCGGCACGCCGAACAGCGGCGCGGTCCGGCCCCACGTGTCGGTCGAGGCGCCGGTCAGCGCGATCACGGGCGGGTGCCCGGCGTTGACGTACTCGCACGACGACCCGTCGGCCTCGATCGCGAGGAGCACGCCGGTGGCGATCGTGTTCATCTCGTCGACCGAGCTCGACACCACGTCGGCGATCGTGCCGACGTCGGTGCCTGCCTGCCAGAGGGCCGCGATCTCGAACCGCAGCCGCAGCGCCTGCAGCGCCGAGCTCGCGCCGTGGCCGGCCACGTCGACCAGGGCGACCAGGAACCGGCCGTCGTCGGCGACGAGCACCTGGCACGAGTCGCCCGGGAGCGCGGCGAACGCGGCGGTCTGCCGATAGCCGAGCTCCCAGCCCGGCGGGGTGACCGGCCGCTCGAGCAACAGGGCGACGATCGCGCCCGAGATGACGTCCTGCTCGCCCATCCGCTCGCGCAGTGCTCGCGCCTCGCGCAGGGTGCGCTCGGCCCGCTGCTCGACCTCGTCGGCGGCCGACAGCGGCAGCATCACCAGCAGTCCGAGCACCAACACCTGCCCGATCGCCATGGTCGACTGCACCAACCGGCTGTCGGGCAGCGAACGTGCGAGCGCTGCGCTCAGCGCCGTCAGCACGATCGGTGCCACCACCACGACGGCCACGAGCCGGCGGCTCAGCTGAGCGCTGGGGCCGGCGTGCGTGAGCCGGGCGAACAGACCCACGGTCGGCCGGGCGAGCAGCACCGCCGAGCCGAGCAGGGTGATGCCGATGCCGGTGTGCAACGCCATGCCGACCACCACGAACGACGAACCGAGCGCCGAGCGGTCGACGCCGATCACGAACCCGAGCACCGCCGCTGCACCGACCGACACCCCACCGAGCGCGAGGCCCTGCGACCACCGCGGCGAGCCGCGGCGGGCGAGGAGCACGCCGGCTGCACCGATGCCGGCGAAGGCGACGCAGGTCTCGACGACGGGTCGGCCGGGCACGACGGTGGTGGCGGACACGAACTCGTCGTCGGGCCAGAGGGCGTCGAGCCACGTGGGCCCGGCGTCGACGAGGTGCAGCACGAAGGTGGCGAGTGCGCCGATGGTGACGAACCAGAAGCCGGCGGTCGCCAGGCGGCGCCGGTCGAGCCGGTGGCTGCTGGCGAGCAGTGCACTCGAACCGGCGACCACGAAGGCGATGGCCGTGTTGGGGTACATCGGCGGCAGCGACGGGTGCAGTTCGACCGCGAGCCGCCAGCGCAGCACGTAGCCGCACAGCACCCACGCCCCGATCGCAACGGTGGCGGCGGCGGTGACGCGTGAGACCACGCGCAACAGGGCGGGCAGGCCGACCAGGTGCAGGGGCCGATCGAGATCGGCCAGTGCGGGCACCGGCTCGGCGATCGCGGGCTCGACGCGCATCGACCTCCCTCCACGACTCGGGCGTGCGGCGACGCCTCCGACGGCTTCACAGCCCCGACAGCGTCCGACCGCTCGGGCGAACCTAGCAGCGGTGGCCACGCGCCCGTCGGGCGTCGCTCAGGGGCGTGCCCGATGACTGGCCAGGGGACGGTCGGGAGGCGAGGTGCGTGGTGACGAGTGGCCGGGCACCTGCCCGGCGCCGGTGTCAGGCCTCGCCAGGACGGCGGGTGGCGACGACGAGCAGCACGCCGAAGCCGAGCGCGATGAGCGCCGTCGCGGTGCCGCGCCACGGGGCGTCGCCGCCGGTGACGGGCAGCTGGCCGAGCGAGGCCACCGACGACGTCGGCGCGGCGACCACCGAGGTGGGACCGGCCTGCGCGACGAGGGCGGTGGTCGACGGTGACGACACGACCGCCGAGGCGACGGTGGCGGCGGTGGTGGTCGACGCAGGCGCGGTCGTGGTGGGTGCCGTGCCGGTGGTGGCGGGCGCGGTGGTCGCGACGGGCGAGGTGGTGGCGGGGGCCGTCGTGGCGGGGGCCGTCGTGGCCGGCGCGGTGGTGGGCGTGGCGCACACGTCGATGGTGCGGGTGCCGGTGTCGAAGGTCCAGCCGCGGGCACCGGCCGGGTCGTCCCACGCGGTGACGCTGACACGCCACGTGTGGGCGACGGTGGCGTCGCCGAAGCCGTAGTTGGTGCTCGTGCTCTCGCCGAAGCTGATCGTCGCCTTCTCGGCCCCGTCGATCCAGACCCGCACGGTGTTGATGCCGCCGGCGCTGTAGTCGGTGAGCTCGACGTGGAGCCCGTTGCAGGTGGCGCTGATCGGCGCCGTGTGGGCCGATGCGGTGCCGACGGCGAAGCCCGCGGCGACGAGGACGCCGGCGGCGGCACCCATCCCGAAGCGCGAGCCGAGCCGCGAGCGGAGCCCGGCGCCGAGGCGCGACCGCCCGCTCGTGCCTGTGCTCGTGTGTCGCTGCCGTGTGTCCATGTGCCTCACCCCGTTCCCGGCCGCGTGCGGCCGTTCGGCGAACCCTCTCCCTGGTGCTGGTTGCTGTCCCGGTGGTGCCCCGTCGCCCCTGCCGGTGCACCCGGACGGTGTGCGATCCGGCCCGGGAGCTGCCGGACAACGCCATTCTTGACCAATTCTTGAATGTTAGTGGTGGATGCACCACCTGTCCCAGCGCGATCCGCGCGGGTGCGGGCCCCGCGATCGCTGGGCCCGCACCTGGGGGACCACGGGGAGGGATGGCGGGTGACGGCGACGGGATGCCCGCCGCACCCGGCGTCGGACGCTCAGCCGGCGGACCCGCTGGTCTCGATCGCCTCGCGGGCGCCGGCCTCGACCGGGGTGGGGCCGGCCTGCCCGTGTACCTGCACCTCGATCTTGCGCGGCTTGGCCTGCTCGGCGACCGGGATCGTCACGGTGAGCACGCCGTGCTCGTACGACGCGTGCATGCGGTCGGTGGCGAGACCGTCGCCGAGCATGAGCTGACGACGGAACCGACCCTGCACCCGCTCGGTGGCGATCACGTCGTCGCCCTCGACCGGGCGCCACGAGCGCTCGGCGCTGACCGTCAGCACGTTGCGCTCGTGCTCGAGGTCGATCGAGCTCGGGTCGACACCCGGCAGGTCGAAGTGCAGGACGATGGTGTCACCGTGGCGGTAGGCGTCCATCGGGAACGCGGTCGGCACTCGGGTGCGGCGCGACGAGGCGCGGGCCTCGTCGAACATCCGGTCCAACTCACGGAACGGATCGAAGCGCAGCAAGGTGGTCATGGCTCATACCTCCTGTGAGCTCGGCCGGCGCCGAGAGCCGTCGGCGCCGGGGATGTGGGTGTGGTGAGATAGCGGCGGGTGGAGCGCAGGTCGTCGTGGCCCATGCGCCGAGCGATGTCGTCGAGCGACTCGCCGCCGGCGCGGGCGTGTTCGGCATGGGTGCGGCGCAGCACGTTCGAGGTGAGCGGAGCGTCGAGCCCGGCGCGGCGGCCCGCCTGGCGCAGCAGGTAGTCGGCCCCGAAGCGGCTGAGCCGGCTGCCGGGGGCCTCGCGACGGCTGGCCGACACGAACAGCGGGTCGCGAGCAGCGCGGCCGCGGACGTGGGCGGCGGCCGCAGCGCCGCTCCACGGGTGCATCGTCACCTGCGGACCGCCAGGACGGTCGAGGGTGAGGCGCACGGCCGGGGGACGGCCGGCGACGTCGCCGACGTCGAGGCGCAACGCCTCGTCGAGCTTGAGCCCGTCGAGGAGCAGCAGGCCGACGAGGGTGCGGGTGGTGCTCGACGCGCGCGCGTCGTCGGCGATCGACTCGAGCAGGGCGGTGCGCTCGTCGGGCACGAGCCCGACGGTCGAGCTCGCCGGCGCGGTGGAGGCCGTGTGCGGTGCGGCGCCGGGTGCGGGCGAGTCGGCTGGTGCGGGCGATGCGACCGGCAGCGCGCCGATGTGGCGCAGGAAGGCGTTGAGGGCGGCGTGGCGTCGGGCGACGGTCGACCGCCCGGCGGTGGCGTCGCCGAAACGCCGGAACGCGGCGACGGTGTCGGCCGCGGGGTCGAGCGGCGCTCGCCGCTGATCGGCGCACCACTGCACGTAGACGCCGACGTCGGTGCGGTAGGCGGCTCGGGTGTGCGGCGACGACAGCGACGCGAGCCAGCCGTCGATCACCTGTTGCAGTGACTGCTCGGGCAGGTGCGGCTGGTGGCTCACGCCACGAGTATGCCCCCACCCGTCGATTTCATCAACATAATTGTTGGTGATGATGTGGAGCAGGCAACCCGGTCAAAGACGGTGGTGATCCGCCAGGAACTCCTCGATCTGGCGGATCGTGCGCAAGCCCGTGGCCTGGCGCTCGGGGATGTCGACCCCGCACGCCAGGCTGATCGACGCGGCGAGGTACTGCAGGTCGTGCTCACTCAGCGGGAGCTCGGCGTCGAGATCGTCGGGATCCGCATGGGGTGCCACGTACGCGAGCGCCGAGGTCACGATGCGGTGTGGTGCGAAGTGGTCGACCATGTGCGTGCTCCTCGTCGTTGCGACCATGTTCGGCAGCGCGGCCCGGAGCACATAGGGCCGGAGGTCCCCGTCCGGTGGGTCGGCCGACCCTCGGTGTTCGCGGGTGTTCGCGGGTGTTCGCGGGTGTTCGCGGGTGTTCGCGGGTGTTGGGCGCGGTCAGCCGGCCGCGACGAGCGACGCGAGCGTGGTGATGCCGTCGTACACGTCGACGTAGCGCGTGGTCAGAGGCGACATGCCGAGGCGCACCACGTCGGGCTCGCGGAAGTCGGGGATCACCCCACGTTCGATCAGCTCGGCGGTGAGCCGCCGGGCGTCGGGGTGCACGACCGACACGTGACCACCGCGGCGTGCCGGGTCGCGGGGTGTGCGGATCGCCAGGCCGTGGTGGTCGCAGAGCTCGATCGCGTAGCCGGTGAGCGCGCGGGCCTTGTCCTGGATCGCGTGGATGCCGGCCTCGGCCGACAGCGAGATGCCGCACTCGGCACCCGTCAGCGCCAGGATCGACGGGGTGCCGATGAGCATCCGGCCGATGTCGTCGCGCGGTTCGTAGGTGGGGCCCATCGCGAACTGGTCGCGCTGGCTGAACCATCCCCAGATCGGCTGGCCGATCGTGCCCTGCAGCTCGCGGGCAACGTAGGTGAACGCCGGCGAGCCGGGCCCGCCGTTGAGGAACTTGTAGGTGCAGCCGACGGCCAGCTGTGCGCCGGCGGCGTGCAGGTCGATCGCGAGCACGCCGGCCGCGTGCGAGAGGTCCCACACCACCATGGCGCCGGCCTCGTGGGCGCGCGCCGTCTCGGCCGCGACGTCGACCACCTCGGCGGTGCGGTAGTCGACGACCGAGCGGACGATCACGGCCACGTCGTCGAGCCGGTCGAAGCCGTGGCGCACGGTGCGGCCGGTGGACTCGGCGACGCCGTCCACCACGTAGCGGTCGCTCGGGAAGTCGTGCTCGTCGACCGCCAGGACCGGCCGGTCGGGTCGCAGCGCCGCAGCACCGTGCAGCACCTGGTACAGGTTGACGGTGGTCGAGTCGTGTACGGCCACCTCGCCGGGGCCGGCACCGATCAGCGGGGCGAGCAGGTCGCCGACGCGCTGGGGCTTGTCGAGCCAGTGCGACCACGAGCGGATCAGGTCGGTGGCCCACTCCTCCTGCAGCACCTCCTGCAACCGGGAGACGGTGCGCTTCGGCGTGCGGCCGAGCGAGTTGCCGTCGAGGTACACGAGCGAGGGGTCGTGGATCACGAACTCGTCGCGCCAGCGGGCGAGCGGATCGGCGGCGTCGAGGGCGAGCGCGTGGTCGCGGTGCGACAGGTCGGACATGCGCTGAAGACTGCCAGATCCGCCCGGGCCGGCATCGCGGTGCAGGCCGCGATCCTCCGGCGACCGCGGAGCGCGCGGATCGCGGCGCCCGTCGTCCAGGGGAACTCGCCGTGCGTCGTCGATCTTGACGATCGCTGAACACGCGGGTGTTGCGACTCACTCTCGTGCGACGCGAAACTCACGGCCGCTGTGCGCGGGCGGATCGCGCCACGGTGGGGGTCGAGGGCACATGCAGATGATGGCGCCACGCACGCTGGTCACGCGTGCCAAGGTCAACCTGGTCGGCACCGTCGCCGGCGACGTGTACGAGCGGATGCGCTGGGTGGCCGGTGCGGTGAAGCGTCACCGCCACCCCGAGCTGATGGACTTCTACCTCGAGCCGTACCGGTTCGACTTCCTGATGTCGCACCTGGTGCGTGAGGACGACCACTGCTTCGACGGTGGGTGCCACGTCGGGTCGGTGCTCGCGCAGATGGTGCGGCTCGCACCGAAGGGTCGGCACATCGCGGTCGAGCCGGTGCCGCACAAGGTCGACGCGCTGTCGAAGCGGTTCCCCCGGGTGCGGATCGTGCCGGGTGCCCTCGGCGCGGCGCCGGGCACCATGACCTTCTACGACCACCACTCGGGCTTCGCCTCGTTCCATCCCGACCGCGCCCACCACACGGCCGACGACGCGCGCGACGTCGAGGTGCACACGGTCGACTCGCTGGTGGGCGACGGTCGGCTCGATCTGCTGAAGCTCGACATCGAGGGTGCCGAGCTGTGGGCGCTCGAGGGTGCCCGCGAGACCGTGCGTCGCCAGTCGCCGACGGTGCTCATCGAGTGCGGCCGCGACAGCGTGCTCGAGCCGTTCGGCTACCGCCGCGACGACATGTACGCGTACGTCACCGACGAGCTGGGCTACGGGATCTGGTCGATCGTCGACTTCATCTACGGCCGCGACCCGCTGTCGCGCGGCGAGTTCTCGCGTGCGGGTGCCTACCCGTTCCGAGGCTTCAACTACGTGTGCGTGCCGGCCGAGCGCCATCCGCAGCGACTCGTCCCCGAGTACACGCGCGAGCAGCTCTTCTGACCCTGCGTCAGCCCGCGGCCAGCTCGACGAAGCTGGCGTGTCGCACGTAACCCTCGTTGGTGAACTCGGTGATCTCGATGCGTGCGCGCAGCTGTGGCCGCACCCAGGTGGCGTCACGGCTGTACTCGCGGGGCGGTACCGGGGTGAACGGGCAGTCGTCGGTGACGAGCGCGCGCATGCGGGCGAGCAGCTCCTCGAGCCGCCGTTGGGTGAAGCCGGTGCCCACGCCGCCGGCGAAGCGCAGCACGCCGTCGTCGTCCTCGCGTCCGACGAGCAGTGCGCCGAAGGTGTTCGAGCGGTTGCCGGTGCCTCGTGTGAAGCCGCCGATCGCGACCTCGACGGGCACCCGGTTCTTCACCTTGCGCCAGTGGGGGCTCCGCTTGCCCACCTGGTACGGGCTGCCGAGCTTCTTGGCCATCACGCCTTCCAGGCCTTGCGCCGCGGTGGCCTCCAGCAGTTCGGCGCCGCCGCCGATGCGGTGGCCGGGCACGGTCCAGTTGTCGCCGGCGTCGAGCACGTCGGCGAGCAGCGCGCGTCGCTGCTCGTAGGGCAGGGCGGTCACGTCCGTGCCGTCGATCTCGAGCACGTCGAAGGCCTGGAACACCACCTGGGTGTCGTGGCGCTGCAGCGCCTCGAAGCTGGGCCGGCCGTCGTCGGTGAACACGACGATCTCGCCGTCGAGCACCGCCGAGCGGGCGTTGAGGTCGCGCCACATGCCGCCGAGCTCGCCGTACGTGCGGCTGACGTCGAGACCGCTGCTGCTCTGCACGCGGACGGTCCTGGCGTCGACGTCGACGAACACGATCGTGCGGTAGCCGTCCCACTTGATCTCGAACGCCCACTGGTCGTCGTCGTGGGGCAGCTGCCCGATCGCAGCCTTCATCGGTGCGACCGGGAACTTCACGGCCGTCCGGGTACCCGCTCGGACAGCACGCCACTCGCGCCGAGTTCGGCGATGCGCTCGTCGTCGAGGCCGAGCAGGTCGCGCAACACGGCCGCGTTGTCCTCGCCGCGATAGCGGGGTTCGCCGCGCACGCCGACGTCGCTGCCGGCGAAACGCCACGGGCTGTTGGGGATGCGGATCGTGCCGTCGCCGCGGTCGCTCACCTCGACGGTCACCTGGCGTTCGGTGCCCCAGTCGGTGTCGCACACCTCGCGCACGCTGCGCAGCCGGCCGGTGGCGAGGCCGTGGTGCGACATCGCCTCCTCGATCGAGTGTGCGTCGTGCATCGTCGACGCCCAGTCGCGCAGCTGGTCCATGAGCGCCCCGTAGTTGGCGAGGCGCGACGGCACGTCGGCGAAGCGGGGATCGTCGAACAGCTCGGGTCGGCCCATGCCCTTCACGAACCGGTCGAACGTGCCGCGCTCGGCGGGGTGACCCGAGATGATCGCGACCTCGCCGTTGCGTGCGGTGAGCACCGGGTAGTCGCCGGGCTGGAAGCTGCGGATCCACGTGGGCGGCACGTCGCGGTCCCACAGCTGGTCGTGCGTGTGCTCGTTGACGTAGAGCATCGTCTGCGCCATGGCGACGTCGATGCGCTCGCCGCGGCCGGTGCGCTCGCGCTGGAACAGCGCGGCGAGGATCGCAGAGGCGCACTCGAGCGCGGTGTACACGTCGGCGTGGCTGAGCGGATCGTTCGCGTACTGGCCGCCGCGGGCGTCGCCGGTGACCTTGGTGGCCCCGCTCTCGGCGCCGACCACGGGCGCGTACGCTCGGCGGTGCACCCACGGACCGGTCTGCCCGTACCCGCTGATCGACGCGTAGACGATGCGTGGGTTGCGAGCATGCACGGCCTCGTAGCCGATGCCCATGCGGTCGACGACGCCGGGGCGGAAGTTCTCGACGAACACGTCGCACTGCTCGGCGAGCGCGAGCAGCAGCTCGACACCCTCCGGTGTGCTCATGTCGAGGCTGACGTTGCGCTTGCCGGTGTTCTGCTGGATGAAGTACGTCGCGAGGCTGTTGACGCGCGGGTTCGCGAAGCGGGTCATGTCGCCGTCGGGCGGCTCGACCTTGATGACGTCGGCGCCCATGTCGCAGAGCATGCGTGTGCAGTGCGGGCCGCTCAGCACGCGGGTGAGGTCGAGCACCCGCACCCCCTCGAGCGGCCGTGTCGCGGTTGCCCCCTCCATCCCGCCGACCGTACTCGTCCGGCCCGCAGTGCTCAGCGGTTGAGCAGTTCGCGGCGCAGGGCGAGCAGCTTGGGGCTGGGCTCGCCGTCGCTCCAGGCGTCGGCGGTGATCGCCCGCTCGTAGGCCTCCCACTCCTGGCGCACGCCCGACAGGTCGCCGCGCTGCGCGTGGGCCCGCATCCGCAGCCCGATCAGCTCCTCGTGGCCGGGCAGCACGCGCAAGCCCTGACCGGTGGCCCAGAACACACCATCGACGTCGCCGAGCGCGAGGTGGTGGCGAGCGAGTTCGGTGGCCGCCGTGGTGGCCAGCAGCACGAGTGACGAGGTGATGCCTTCGGCGTGCGGCCACAGGTAGTCGGTGCCGGCGAAGGGCTGGTCGCGGATCAGGGCGACGCCGGGCAGCAGCACCTCGATCGCGCCGGCTGCGTCGCGGCCGCGGCTCGCGTCGAGCCGTGCCTGCAGCACCTCGGCGTCGGTGATCACGCCGTCGTGGATCGGCAGGTGATCGGTGAGGGTGCGGCCGATCCACTCCTCGCCGTCGGCGGGTGGCACGGCGCGGGCGAGCGAGCGGCGGGCGTCGCTGACCACGTTCGCGAACGTGGCGTCGCGTACGTCGTGCTCCCACAGCGCGGCGCGGGCAGCACCGCGGGTCGACTGCCGCCGGTGCTGTGCGAGCCACGCGGTCAGCTCGAGCGACTTGCCGCGGTCGAACGGCACGATCCCGCCGTCGTGGTCGATCACGTCGACGAGGCCGAGCACGCGCACCATCAGCTGCCATGCCGGTTCGACGAAGGGGGCCAGGTCGGCGTCGCTGCGCACCGGGACGGGCACGTCGAGCACGGGTTGGTCGGCGGCGTACAGCAGGTGGCGCAGGTCGGCGACGTGTGCGGGCTCGAGGCCGACGGGCACCACGGTGATGCCGAGGCGGTCGAGGTCCCATCCGGTGGCGGTCGCGCGCAGGGTGAGCGACGCGCCGTCGACCGGCCGACCGAGCACCACGGCCAGGCCACGTCCGCCACCGCGGGTGACCTCGGCGAGCTCGCGTCGCACCGACGCGTCGAGCCGACGTGCGGCCGAGACCACGACGACGGGCTCCCACGCCTCACCACCGATGCCGCGGGCGCGCAGCTCGAACGTGCGGCGGTGTCCGATCGCGGTGGGCGTGCTGCCGAGCGACGCGGCGGCCAGGTCGAGTGCGGCGTCGAGGTCGTCGGCGGTCTCGGCGTTGAAGTTGCCGAGGTGCACCGATGCGTCGAGGTCGTGGGTGACGAGCCGCAGGGTCTCGCCGACGGGCGAGGCGGCGAGCGAGGTGGCGAGGGCGCGCAGCACGGCGTCGGTGTCGACCGCCTGCTGACCCTCGCCGGTGCCGTCGTCGACGCACACGAGCCCGAACGCCTCGAGGTCGACGAACAGGTCGCCGTCGCCGGGTCGGCCGTCGTCGACGGTGACGCGGCCGAGGTGCACCACGGCCGGGCAGGGCTGGCCGGCGAGGCGGGCGGTGCGGGCGAGGTCGTCTTCGAAGGTGTCGGCCGGCAGGTGCCAGCGCTCGGGACGGTCGCCGGGTTCCCAGATGTCGGAGGGCACGCGTCCGGGCCGGTCGAGCAGCAGGTCGACGCCGCCGTCGTCGCCGACGATCGCGGCGAGCACGTAGCCACCGGTGCCGGCGAGCAGGTGCCCGGCGCTGCGCAGCGCGAGGTCGAGGCGGACGGCGCGCTGGGTGGCGTCGAGCGAGCGGACCAGCCGTTCGATGCGCTGCACTCGCGGGCCGGGCTCGATGACGCGGGCGTGGGTGCTGGCCCGGCGCAACTGCTGCCGGCGACGCGATTCGACCAGGCCGAGCGCGCCCGCGCACAGCAGCACGGCTGCGGCCAGGCTGGTGGTGACGGGCGGTCGGGTCGACCGGACGCTGTCGCCGTCGGCCGCGGGCCCGGCGGGGACGGCCGGCACGGCCGGTGGCACGGGCGTCGTGGGCGTCGTGCTCTCGGGTGTGCTGGCCGCCGGTGCCGCGGCGGATGTCTCGGGCGCTGCGGGCGGCGTCGTCTCCGGTGCCTCGGGCGTCTCGGGCGTCTCGGGTGTCTCGGGTGCTTCGGGCGTCGGGGCGAACTCGGGCGTCACGGCGGTCGGGTGGACGATCACATCGGGGTGGTCGTCGAACACGTCGTACGGGTGCGCCGGCAGCTCGACGTGGTCGCCCGGATGCAGCATCGCCGGCTGGTCGTACCCGAGCAGCGGCGCGTTGTGGTCGAGCAGCTCGTGGGTGAGCTCGGCCACCGCTGCCACGTCGCCGGGCGGGTCGACGGTCTGCTCGGCGATGCTCCAGTACGACTCGCCGGGCTCGACGAGGTGCGTCGGCCCACCGGCGAAGCGAGGGGCCGACGGCGCGACGGAACCGACCGAGCCGGACGGCGTCGCGACCGGCACGTCGAGCACCCATCCCACGCGCACGAGCGACGGGTCGTCGAACACCTTGCCGTCCAGCATCGTGCGGCCGAGGTTGCGCTCGATGATCTGGTCGGCCAGGTCGCGCACGCGCAGGTGGTCGCCGGCGGCGAGGCGGGTGGCGATGCGGTACACCGAGTCGCCTTCCACCACGGTGTACGGCTCCCAGGCGACGGGTCGGGTGTCGAGCAGGCCGGCGGGCACCTCGACCACCATGCCCGCCGGGAACACCCCGCCGGTCCAGGTGCCACCGTCGGGGGTGACGGCGCCGTGGTTGAGCTCGATGATGCGGTCGCGCAGTGCCGGGTCGCCGAGGCGGACGGCGACGGAGTAGGGCGTGTCGCGACCGGTGGAGCGCAGCGACGTGGGCAGCGCCTCGACCTCGAGGGCCGGCTGGGTGGCAGGCACGGCGGGCGTCGCGGGTGCGGCGGTGTGCGTCGTCGACATGGTCCACACCACCGGGGTGGGGGCCGAGGCGCCGGCTCCCACGGCGCCGGTGAGCGAGGCGACGCCGGCGCCCACCACGGCGGTGGTGCTCAACAGCGCGGCGCGCACCAGCCGGCGGATCGCGCCCGAGGGTGTGGCCTCGACGGGTGGCAGCACGGCCGTGCTGGTCTGGCGCCACGTGAGCACGTGGGCCACTTCGCTGATCGCCGTGACGGCGAACCACGCCCACAGCAGCGCGAACACGACCAGGCCGAGCGCCACCACGGTGTCGCCGTCGATCCGCCGCGAGCGCACGACTTCGCCCCAGGCGACGGCATCGAGGCCGCCGACGAGGTGCCATACGACCGCCGGCAGCACGACGGTGAGCCCGATCAGTGCGATCGCGGCGAGTGCGCGGGTGAGCAACGCGAACGGTCGTGCGCCGGCACGTGTGGTTCGTGTGCTGCTGGTGGTGGGGCGGCGCATCGTGATCGGTCCTTTCGGCGAGGTCGATTCGGGGCTGCGGTCGGGGTGGCCGGGCTGGCCGGGATGGAGTGACGAGGTCATGTGCGTCACGTGTCGTAGAGGAAGGTCGCGGCGCCGGTGGCGTGCACGGTGAGCTGATCGGTGCCGGTGAGGGCGACGAACACGGCGGCTCGGCGCTCGGTGATGGTGACCACCACCTCGGGTTCGCCGGTGGGCCCGGTTCGCACCTCGACCTCGACGTCGGCGGGGTCGACGCCCGAGCGGACGGCGTGGTCGATCGCGAGCTCGGTGGCGCGTGCGGGGTCGAAGCCGTCGGTGAGCGAGGTGCGGGCGACGGCGGTGCGGGCCGCGGCTTCGGCGGTGTCGGCGGCGTGGCGGCGTGCGGCCATCGCGCGGCCGCCGTCGACGATGAGCGCTCCCCCACCGAGCACGACGGTGACGAACAGGGTGAGCACGATCGACAGCGAGCCGCGGTCGCGGTCGGGTGCGGACGGGCGGGCGGTCATCGCTGGTACCGGTCGATCGCCTGGGTGTCGCTGGCGCTGAGCGTGCGGCGACCGGGGCTCCACACGCCCGACAGGTCGTCGTTGGCCACGGTGCAGCTCACGATCACGGTCACCGAGCCGCCCTGCCACGATCCCGTGGGCGAGGGCTCCCAGCGCAGCTCGGTGGTGGGCGCAGGGTCGCATCGCGTCGCGAGGCTCGACGACTGCACGGCTTCGTCGGCGGCTCGTCGGCCCTCGTCGGGGTCGCTCGCCATCGACGCGGCGCGTGCCGCCGACTGCGAGGTGTTGCTCACCTGGATGCCGGCGGCGTGGAGCCGTCCGAGGAAGCCGAGGAACACGATCGCGAGCAGCACGAAGACGAGCACGAACATCATCTCGATCGGGGTGACCACCCCGAGGTCGCGTGTCACCGGCCGAGCCATTGCTCACTGCTCCTTCGGCGCGGTCTCGGTCACCGAGGCGCGCATGCCGAGCGCGTCGCCCACCACTCCCGGCGTGCGGCCCGTGATCGTGATGCTCACCATGGGTGCGTCGGTGCAGCTGATCTGCACGCCGTCGGCCCAGCCGCCGGCATGTGCGGCGATCGCGGCGCGTGCCACCTCGATCCCGTCCGCGCAGGTGCCGTCGTAGGCGGCGGCCACGCGGGCGGCATCGGATGCGGCGTCGTCGAACACGTTGCGGGCGTGCCAGTACGCGACGGTCTCGAACACCAGCAGCAGTGCGGCGAGCACGGCCACGGTGCCGAACAGCATCTCGATCGACACGTCGACCGCACCGCGGTCGCGTGCGCCGGACGCATCCGTCGCGTGGGGGCGGGTCACGGGGTCGGCGCCACCGGGTCGGGCACGTTGGCCTGCGCGGTGTCGAACACCGTGATGAAGAACGCCGTGGCGGCGACGGCGACGCCGATGCCCACCGCGAGCCAGATCATCTTGGTGACGGCCTCGTCGAGGCCGGTCTCGTCGTCGCGTTCGTGCCAGGTGCGTCGCACCTTGGTGCCGACCGCGGTGAGCCCGCGGTGCAGGTGCACCGAGAGCGGCAGCAGGGTCCGGTTGATCATCCGCCGTTGCTTTCTGTGAAGGGCCCGCGAGGACCACGAGAGGTGTTGGGAGGAGTGGGATGGGTGTCAGCCACCGAAGGCCTCCCCGATGCGCACCGCGAGCGGGAAGGCCAGGAAGACCATGGTCGCCACGACGAAGCCGATCGTCGGGCCGGAGAGGTTGGCGTTGGCGCGGTCGGCGTCGCGCTCGAGCTCGTCGAGCGCCTTGGCCCGCATCGCGGTGGCGAGCGAGTTGACCGTGTCGGTGATCGACACGCCCTGGGTGCCCTGGCGTTCGATCGAGCCGGCGAACTCGCACAGCTCGCGCTGGTCGAAGGTGCGGCCGAGATGGTCGATCGCCTCCCACAGCGGCACGCCGCGCAGGGGTGCGGTGGCCAGCTCGTCGTGCAACAGGTCGAACAGGTCGCTGTCGCCCACGCCGAGGGCGAACTGCACCGCTTCCTCGACGCTCTGGTCGGTGGTGAGCCCGACGGCGACGAGCTGCACGAAGTCGTTGACGGTGCGGCGGAACTCGCGGCGTCGACGAGCGACGGTCGAGGCGGTGTCGCTCCACATCACGAATGCGCCGGCGGCGAGGGCGAGCACGACGACGAGACCCCACCAGGGGCTGGGTGGCAGCGCGCCGATCGCCATCGACGAGCCGAGCGCGCACAGGGTGACGAACCCGAGTGCGAGGCCGCCGATCAGCACGCGTGCGGCGACGTCGTCGGCGCGTCGGCCGGCGAGGCGCAGGCCGGCGCCGAAGTGCCGCTCGACGAGGGTCGAGATCGGTGCGGTGAACCGGTGTGCGTGGCGCAGCACCGTCGAGGTGCCACCGGCGGACGGTGTGGAGATCACCGTCCGCCGGTGGTCATCGACGTCACCACCACCGGGCCCGGTCGAGGGCTGCAATCTCGACCGGACCTCGGCGATGGTGCGTCGACGCGGCCGCAACCCCAGGACGAGTGCAGCCACGGCCGAGGCCATGAGGATCGAAGCGACGAGCGCGGCGTGCAGCGGCCTCATGCGGCGCTCCCGGTGAGCACGCCGGTGGTGCTGCCCGTCACGCGGTAACGGGCGGGTGCCTCGTAGCGGCACAGGCTGCGCAGCCACAGCACGCACCCGGCCCACAGGCCGAGCGGCAGCAGCAGCACGAGCTGGCCGGTCACGGTGCCGTACGGGGCGAGCAGGTCGCCGGCGGCGAGGCGCAGGTAGGTGATGAGCACCGCGGCGATGACCACGAGGCGGGTCATCGAGGTGCGGTAGATCGCGCGGGTGCGGTCGACGCGCTCGCGGGCGCGCACCTCGTCGCGGGCGGCGGCGGCGAGTGCCGACACGGTCTGGTAGAGGCGACCGGCGCCGGCGGTGCCGGTGACGACGAGGCGGATCGCGGCGACGGCCGCGTCGCTCGTCGGGTGTGCGAGGGCGTCGGCCAGGTCGGCGAGTGCGTCCTCGGTGCGGAACCCCTGACGCCGGCGCACGACGAAGGTGGCGAGCGGTTCGCGCACGGCCTCGGGTGCCCGCAGTGCGACCTGCTCGAGTGCTTCCTCGGTGCCCACGCTCGAGCCGCGCAGGGTGTCGCGCAGGTCTTCGAGCCACTTGGCGATGCCTTCCACGCGGCGGCGTTCGTCGTCGGCGCGCTCGTCGTGCAGCAGCCGTCGCCAGTGGGCGGCGAGGGCACCGGCGGCGAGCGCGAGGACGGGCCAGTGGCTGACGATCAGCACGCCGGCGCCCACGGCGACACCGAGCCCGATCCGTGCGGTCGTCCGGCCACCGTGGTCGCGGGTGCGACGTACCCGTGCACGTCGGACCGGTGCGGGTCGCAGCGCGACGACGGTGCTGGTGATGGCTGCTGCGACGAGCAGCATCACGGCGAGCGCGACGGCGGTGGTGGGCACGGTCGCGATCACGACGCCACCTGCAGCCGTGCGCGACGCAGGGGTCGGTGAGTGTCGGCGCGGAGCCGCCACCAGTCGGCGCTGAACGATGAGTCGGCGTCGACGAGACGCTCGAGCATCGCCCGCTGCGGCTCGTGCAGCACGCGGGCGCGGCCGTCGTCGGCGTCGGGCTGCGGGCCCATCAGGCGGTGCAGCACGAATCGGCCGCCGCCGTCCTCCTCCACCGACGGGCTGACGATCTCGGTGATCCAGCGGCCCTTCACGTTGTCGCCGGTGGTGTGCACCACCAGGTCGACGCTGCGGTACACCTGCCAGCGGGCCATGCGCAGTTCGACGTCGCCGTGCGAGGCGATCAGTTCGGCGAGGCGCTCGAGCCCGTCCTTGGCCGAGCCGCCGTGCACCGTGGCCATGGTGCCCTGGCCGATGCTCATCGCCGACACCATCGCGTTGCCCTCGGCGCCCCGCACCTCGCCGACGACGATCCAGTCGGCGCGGGTGCGCACGGCGGGCACCATCATGTCGGCGCACGAGATGCCGGTGCCGTCGCTGGTGCTGGGCACGCGTGCTTGGTAGGCGTGCACGTACGGGTGCGTGCCCATCTGGGCGACGTTGAGCTCGAAGTCGGTCTCGATGGTGACGAGCACGTCGGCCGGGTCGACCTCGGCGATCAGCGCGCGGAGCAGCGTGGTCTTGCCCGAGCCCATCCGGCCGGCGACGAGGATCGACATGCCGGCGGCGACCGCGGCGCGCAGCAGCGCGACGGCTGCGTCGTCGAGCATGCCGCGTGCGGCGAGGTCGTCGAGGGCGGCGCCGAACACCGCGGCGCGGCGGATGGTGACGAGGGGACGGGCCACCACGTCGAAGCCCTCGCCGTGGAACCGCACGCCGGGTTCGAGCTCGAGGTCGACGAACGGGTGCTCGCGGTTGAACGGTCGGCGGCGTGCGGCAGCGGTGTCGTAGATGATCCGCTCGAGGTCGCGGTCGCGGCGCACGAGCGGGGGCAGCACCTGACGGCTGCCGTCGGCGCGCTCGACGCGCACGGGGTCGGCGCCGAAGACGAGCACGTCGGTCACGGCCGGGTCGCGCAGCACCGACAGCAGCTTGGGGAGGCCGAACATCTCGGAGAGGACGAGCTCGACGAGGGCCTGCTGCTCGGTGTCGGTGAGTGGTGCCTCGCGGTCGAGCAGCCGGCGGCGTTCGACCTCGGCGAGCACCTGGTTCTCGAGCAGGTCGCGCGTGATCTCCTCGCGGAGCTCGCGGTCGGCGGCTGTCTCGTCGCGGCGCGGCAGCGGGAAGCGGTCGCCGTACGTGCGGCGCACGTCGGCGGCGAGCGCCTCGAGCTGGTCGTCGGTGATCACGCGGCAGCCTCGGTGCCGACCAGGCGGACGAGTCGGTCGGCGAGCTGCTGCGCGGCGGGCACGAGGCCGAAGCGGCGGAGGCGGCGGTCGGTGAGCGGGACGGTGTCGTACAGGGCGCGCACGGCCTCGGGCTCCCACGGCAGCCAGCCGAGGAGCCGGGTGCCGAGTTCGGTCTCGGCCTGCGAGCGGCCGACTCGGTCGAGCGCGTCGGGGGTGTCGACGACGACGAAGCGGGTGATGTCGAGCGCGAGCGGGATGTCGAGGGGCGCGACGCGTCCGAGCGCGGTGGCCCAGTCGGCGGCGGTGGTGATCGAGACGGCGTCGCTGTCGGTGACGAGCAGCAGCAGGTCGAGTTGGCGGAGCACCTCGGTGACGGGCCCGCCACCGCGGAGCCGGCCGAGGTCGACGACGACGGGGCCGTCGAGGTCGCGGAGCGCCTGCGCCCACGGCTGGCGTGGGGAATGGCAGGCCCAGGCGCGGAACGAGTCGCCGGGACCGGTGATCACGCGCATGCCGGCCACGTCGGCGGCAGCTGCGCGCAGCCGGTCGGCAGGCGTGGCCGAGATGCCGATGCCGTCGGGGAAGGCGACGGTCTCGAGCCGGCCGGCCACCACCGAGCGGCGGGGCAGGCGGGCGGCGAGCACACCACCGGCGGGGTCGGCCTCGACGAGCCACGGGTGGTGGCCGAGGGTGACGAGCGACGAGGTGACGGCGAGGGCCGTCGTGGTGGCACCGGTGCCGCGCCACGATCCGATGCCGACGATCACGGTGCCTCCTGCGGTGTGCTCTGGCCGGCGGTCGGGTCGGCCTCGTCCGGGGTCGCGACGGCCGGCACGCCGACGAGGACGAGCCGGTCGGCGGCCGCGAGGCGGGCGATGCGGGCGGCATCGGCCTCGGGCACGGCGAGGGTCACGCGCAGCGCACCGCGGTCGTCGTCGGCGGCGTCGAGCACACGCACCGTCACGTCGGTGCCGGCGTCGGTGCCGGCGTCGGCGGTGTCGTCGCCGAGGGCGACGGCGAGGGCGGTCGAGCCGGGCGCGAGACCGGCGGGGAACGTGCCGGCGTCGAGCAGTGCGCCGACGGTGCGCTCGCCGGCCGAGAGTTCGGTGCCGTCGGCCCACATGCTCGTGCTCAGCAGCACACCGGGCTCGAGGTCGACGGTGGCCACGCGACCGACGAGCGCGTCGAGCGACGAGGCGGGGGCGAGTCCGGTGACCGGGGTGTCGAAGGCGATGGCGGTGGTGGTCAGGTCGTCGGCGGTGATCACCGCACCGGCGGCGACGGGCCGGGCGACGCTCACCACCTCCACGCGGTCGGCGGCACGCTGCACCGCCCAGGCCACCAGCACCCCGGCGAGCACGGTGAGCGCGGCGGCGAGGACGAGCCACTGGGCTCGCACCTGGGTGCGCGTGCGTCGGCGGCGCCCGCCGGGCGTGGGTTGGCCCTCGGTGGCCAGGGTGCCGGCAGCGAGGAGACTGGTGAGTCGGTCGGGGCGACGAGTGGCGGTCTCGTGTGCGCTGCGGCTCAGGGTCGGGTTGGCCATGATCGACCACCCATCTCGAGGACCACCTGCACGAAGGCGACCGCGGCGGTGCCGGCCACCACGTAGCCGGCCCAGAGCCACGGGCCGAACGCGAGCCGGCGGCGACCGGTCGCGACGGCGAACACGCCTGCCGACAGGGCGGCGGCCCACACGACGACCACACCGGCGAACGGGTGCACGAGCCCGGTGGCGGCACCGAGGACGGCGGCGAACTTCACGTCGCCGAAGGCGAGGCCCTTGCCGTAGCGGACGACCCACAGGGGTGCGGCTGCCATGGTGAGGCTGACGACGACGTCGACGACGGTCCAGGCGCTGTCGAGGGCGGCTGCGGCGGCCACGACGGCCAGTGCGGCGAGCGTGAGGCGGTTGGGCAGGCGGCGCTCGTGCACGTCGACCACCGCGGCGGCACCGGCGATCAGGCCGACGAGGCCGATCGCCACGGCCGAGGCCACGGGCACGACGAGCAGCGAGGTGGCACCGCACGCGATGCCGGCGAGCGCCCCGCCGATCGCCAGTCGACGGCGTGCCGGGGCGAGCGAGCGCCAGGCGTCGGCCACGCGCCGGCGCGTGGGTTCGAGCGCCGGTTCGAGCCCGGGGTCGGGTGCTGGGTCGGGGAAGGAGCCGCTCCGGGATGCCGGAGCGAAGCCGAGGTCCGCCATGTGGATGTCCGCCGTGTGGGAAACGGGGTCCGCCACCCCGTTGAGCAGGGACCATACGGCAGGTCGACCACCAACGGTGGAGTTCTTGAATGAGTCTTGCCGGGCTGGGAACGGTTGTCGCACAGCGTGTGCGAGGGGAAGCGGAGCGCGAACGTTCATCGCCCACATAGAGCGACATCGAGCCGGCCGTTCCGGAAAACGAATCCGCCGAGCACCACGAATGTCGTCATGAATCTGGCCGAAAAACGGCGAACGACCCGGGCACTCGGCCCGGGCCGTTCGTCGGAGAAGCGGGTGTGAAGGGGTGAACCGGCGGGAGCCGGTGTCAGCTCTTGACGCTGGCGGTGCGGCGACGGATCGACGACACCGCCACCATGCCGAGGCCGGCCACGAGGACGGTCAGGGCGATCTGCAGGGTGTGCGACGGCTCGGAACCGGTGACCGGCAGGTCGGCGGCCACCGAGGCCGCTGCCGCCGAGGTGCTGCCGCTGGCAGCCGCCGGAGCGGTGATGCCGGCCGAGAGCACGACGGGGGTGATGCCGGCGACCGGAGCCTCCGACGCCGTGGTGGCGGCCGGGGTGACCGCGGCCGGCGCCGGCACGTTGTTGCCGTTGCCGCCGTCGGGCTTGCCCACGCCGCCGTCCTTGTCGGTGGTCGGCGTGGCCGGAGCTGCCGGCTTGACGGCCTGCTTGTTGATCACCGCACCGGTGGTGGTGAGGTGGGTGCAGGCGCCGTCACCGAACTGCTTGACGTAGACCGTGATCGGGCCGTAGAAGCCGGCGAGCTCGGACGGCGAGAACTCGTACCAGGCGGTGCCGTCGGCGCCCACGGGGACGCCGGGCGAGAAGTAGCGGTGCGTCCAGTCGGCGTTGTCCTGCACGGCGAAGATGGCCGGCACGCCGGGGCACAGGCCCTTGCCCTTGGCCTTGAGCGAGTTGCCGTAGTCGATCACCGGGTTGGGCACGACGATCTGGATCGGCGCGGGCGGGTAGTTGCCGCCGCCACCGCCATGGCAGTCGTCACCATCGTGGTGATCGCCGCCGCCCTTGTTCTGCTCGTCGAGGGTGGCCTCTTCGTCTTCCCAGTTGTTGCACTTGGGGGTCCACGAACCGTGGCCCTCGCCGCCTTCGTCGCCACCGTTGTTGGCCGAGGCCGTGCCGGCGAACCCGGCGACCACCAGGGCCGAGGTGGCCATCAACACACCGAACCGCTTCACGCTTTCCGCCTTCCTGTCGGGGAGGTGCCTCGACCGCCGCTCCGTCCACTGCTGTCAAGGTGATGGCAAAACTAACACTCCTGGTGGCGTGAATGCGAGAGCAGATCTCGTATTCGACCTGCAAATCACCCAAAAGTCCTGGAATCGCGCCTCACGCGCGACGATCGTCACGCTCCGGGCGTGAGGTGTCCCGAACAGCGCGCAGTCGGTCACCTCGCGTGATCGGCTGTCCCCCGATCAGGTGGCTCGCGGGCGGCGGCGCCAACGGTGCACCCGGTTCGCGACCACCCCGGCGACGGGTGCGCCGGCGTTCGCGAGGTCGGTGTAGGCCCGGTGCAGCTCGCGGGCGGAGCGTTCGCCCATGCCCGCCACCACCACGACGGCATCGGCCACGCGCGACACCATCGCCGCGTCGGTGCCCGGTGCGTCGCCGGTGTCGAGTGCCGGCGAGTCGACGATCACGTAGGTGAACCGTTGGCGCAGTTCGGCGATCACGGCCTCGAACGAGGCGCTGGCCAGCAGGGCGGACGGGTCGGTGGGGGTGGGCCCGGCGGCGATGACGGTGAGGCGCGGGTCGAGCGGCAGGGCGGTCATGTCGATCGACTCGTCGGCCAGGTTGTCGACCAGGCCGAGGCTGCCGTCGACGCCGAACGCCCGGTGCAGTCCGGGGCGGTGCAGGTCGGCGTCGACCACCACGACCGGGTCGCCGTGCTCGGCGAACGCGACGGCGAGGTTGGCGGCGGTGGTGGTGGCGCCGTCGCCGGTGCGCGCGGCGGTCACCTGCACCACGCGGCGGCTGCGGTCGAGGGCGAGCAGTTGGTTGCGCAGCAGCCGGTAGGCGGTGCTGGCGGGGTCGCTCGAGCGCACGAGGGCGAGGGGCGGTTGCGAGGCGGTGGGGTCGATCGGCACGGCGGCCAGCACGGGGCCGATGCCGGCGAGTCGTCCGACGTCGGCGACGGTGCGCAGGGTGTCGTCGATCTCGTCGATCACGAACGCGGCCACCAGGCCGAGCGCGAGCCCGGCGGCGAGCGCGGCGACGACGACGGCCACGCGGTCGGGTTCGCTGGGGCTCGACGGCGGTTGTGCGTCTTGCAGCACCTCGGCGGGCGGCAGGCCGATCGAGGTGTCGATGCGCAGTTGCCGGAGGCGGTCGCCGTACTCGGTCTGGTCGGCCACGAGGTTGGCGCGCTGCATGGTCAGCGCCGCGGTCTCCTCGGGGGTGGCGTCGGCCATCTTCGCGTCGATGTCGTCGATCTGGGTCTGGAGGTTCTCGATCAGCTCGCCCAGTTGCGACACGGCGAGTGCGGCGGATTCGTTGTTCTGGCGCAGCCGCACGTCGATGTAGGCGTTGACGTAGGCGTTGGCGAGGCGGGCGGCGAGCTCGGGGGTGGTGGCCTCGACGCGTACGACGATCACGTCGCTGTCGCCGCCGGCGATGGCGTGCGCGCGCGGGGCGTCGCTGAGGCCGAGTTTGGTGAGCACCTGGTTGTAGACGACGACGCCTTCGATGACGCCGATCTCGTTGTTGACGCGGCGCGAGGCGTTGGCGTTGATCGGTGCGTCGAAGTCGAGCAGCTGGTCGACCGAGGTGCGTTGCAGCAGGATCGTCGACTCGGCGCGGTACACGTCGTCGGTGAGCAGTGTGAGGGCGAGGGCCGGCAACAGGGTGGCGAGCAGGCCGACGACGACGAACCAGCGGCGGCGGGCGATGCGACCCGTCAGCGAGCGCAGCGGGCTGGTGCGGGTGACGGTGACGCGGTCGAGACGGTGCAGCGCCCGTGGGGTGGCGACGACGGCCATCAGCGCACCGCGTCGGGACCGAGGACGACGATGATGTCGCCCTTCTCGTCGTTGATGGTGACCGGCTGGTCGGGCAGTGGCTCGAGCAGCGCGCCGGGCACCAGCAGGTCGGCGGCCAATCGGGTGGCCTCGTCGTCGAAGCCGGGCCGGTAGTAGAGGATCGTGCGGTCGACGTAGGTGGGTGCGTCGGTCTGGTCGATCTGGGTGTAGCCGAGCGGTTCGAGCCGGTCGACGTTGCGGCCGACGAGGTTGTAGCGCCCGTCGCCGTTGGCGAGCACGAGGCGCACGGCCGACCGGTCGAGCAGCTCGCTGGTGGTGGCCGGTGTGGTGGGTGCGACCGTAGGCGGCACCGTCTCGGGCACGGTCTCGGGCACGGTGGTGGGCGCGACGGTGGTGTCGGGCGGCGTGGTGGTCGTCGTGGTCGAGTCGGCGGGAGGCTCGGTGGTGGGGGCCGTGCGGTAGGTGGTGGGGGTGACGGTGATCGGCGGGTAGGTGCTGCCGGAGGGGGCGGCGGTGATGCCGGGGACGAGCGACCCCGACACACCGTCGGCGACGGTGATGTCGGCGCTCGAGCTGGGGATGCCGGCGATCCAGGTGCCGATCGCGAGCCCGATCGCGCCCGTGGCCGCGAGGAAGGGCCACGTCGAACGCATGCAGGCAAGGTACCAGCGGTCGGCTGGGTCGAAACCGCGCAGCGTCGCCGCCCTGCCACTCCCCGGCAGCCATCCGAGTGCCAGCCGCCCACCCGAGTCCCAGCCGCCCACCCGAGGGCCCACGGTCACCCCGGGTGGCCGGTGGCACTCGGATGCCGGCCGGTCAGCTGATCGACGGGACCGGCTGCGGGGGTTCGACGCCGACATAGGCGGCGCTCGGGCGGATGATCTTGTCGTCAGCCGCTTGCTCGAGCACGTGGGCGCACCAGCCGATCACGCGGCTCGAGGCGAAGGTGGGGGTGAACATCTCGCGAGGCACACCGCACTGCTCCATCACCACGCCGGCGTAGAACTCGACGTTGGTGCGCAGCCGCCGACCGGGCTTGAGCTCGTCGAGCAGTTCGACCACGCGACGCTCGGTGGCCTCGGCCATGTCGACGAGCGGGCCGCCGAGTGATCG
>JAXLRF010000010.1:0-196352 GCA_046331225.1 Acidimicrobiales bacterium | reverse complement strand
GCGGCACGTCGAGCGCGGCCATCCGCCGCGCCGCACGCCTCGGCGACACCTGGTTCACCCTGCCGATGGAGACGCTGTCGGTGGTGGTCGAACTGGTGGCCGAGTACCGCGAGGCCTGCGCCGCCGCGGGCACCACACCGCGCATCTGCCTGATGCGCGAGGCCTGGGTCGAGGAGACCGACGCCGAGGTCGAGGCCGAGTGGTACCCGCGGGCGCTCAGCTTCCACCGCTACTACTGGGACGCCGGCACCAGGGGTGACGTGCACGACCCCGTGCTGCAGCGGGTGGCAGCCGGCGAGGATCCGCCGTACCAGGAGTTCGTCCGAGACCGCGCGTTCGCCGGCACGCCCGACCTGGTGATCGACGAGATCCGGCGGTGGCACGACGCGATCGGCTTCGACGAGTGCTGCCTGATCTTCGCGACCGGCCGCGAGGCCACCACGCAGGAGGCACTCACACGCGCGGCCACCCTGTTCGCGAACGAGGTGTTCCCCGCCTTCCGCTGAGAGAGGGGTGGGGCTACCCCCACCTCCGACACGCCGGGCGCCCGGATGGTGGCCCGTACCGGCCGTCTTCATGCTGACGGCATGCTCCGACGACTCGCGTCCTTCTCCGTTCGCCACCGGCGCCTGGTCCTCGCCCTGTGGGTGATGGTCATCGCCGGCACGATGCTCGCCGCCAACGCGTTCGGCGGTGAGGCCTCCACCAACGGCAGCCTCCCCGGCACCGACTCGGAGGACGCGTACCAGCTGTACACCGAGCACTTCCCGGACGATCCGGCGGGGTCGGCGATCATGGTGTTCGAGGACGGCCGCGGCATCGACGCCGCCGCGCCGGCGATCGACTCGTTCCTCGCCGAGGTGCGGGCCGTCCCCGGCGTGCTGTCGGTGACCTCACCGCTCACCGACGGTGTGCGGTCGGCCGACGGCACCGTGGCCACCGCCGAGGTGAAGTTCGACCCCGAGGCACCGAGTGGCGTCGACACCGTGATCGACCGGATCACCGCCGCGTCGGACGAGCTGCGCGCGACGGGCACCCAGGTCGACTACTCGAGCTTCTGGTTCCAGGCGTTCGAGATGCCGGCGTCGGAGTCGGTCGGCTTCATCGCCGCGATCGTGATCCTGCTGATCGCCTTCGGTTCGGTGGTCGCGATGGGACTGCCGCTCGTCACGGCGATCGCAGGCATCACCGTCGGCCTCGCACTCGTCGAGCTGTGGTCGGCCGTCGTCACGACGCCCGGCTTCACCACCCAGGTCGCGTCGATGGTCGGCATCGGCGTCGGCATCGACTACGCGCTGTTCATCGTCACCCGCTACCGCGAGGCACTGCAGCGACGCACCACCGTGCACGACGCGATCGTCGAGGCGATCGACACCGCCGGCCGGGCCGTGGTGTTCGCCGGCGTCACCGTGATGATCTCGCTGATGGGCATGTTCCTGATGGGTCTCGAGTTCCTGCACGGCCTGGCGCTCGGCACCTCGAGCGCCGTCCTCGTCGCCGTGCTCGGCGCCGTCACGCTGCTGCCCGCGCTGCTCGGCATGGTCGGCTCGCGGCTCGACAAGCTCTCGATCCACCGCCGTGCGCAGCGCACCGGCGAATCGTCCTGGCACCGGTGGAGCCGCCTGGTGCAACGCCACCCCGCCGGCTTCGCGGTCGGTGGTCTCGTGCTGCTGCTCGCCCTGTGCGCTCCGACGCTCGCGATGCGCCAGGCGAGCGCCGACCTCGGCAACGACGCCGTCGGCACCACCACCCGCACCGCCTACGACCGGATCGCCGACGCCTTCGGTCCCGGCGAGAACGGCCCGCTCGTGCTCGTCGCCCGCACGTCCGACCCGGCTGCGGCTGCAGCGTTCGCCACCCTGCCCGAGCGCCTCGCCACGGTCGAGGGCGTCGCCCGCGTGGGCGAGCTGAGCACCTCGCCCGACGGCGCGGTCAGCATCGTGCAGGTGATCCCCACGACCGGCCCGCAGGATCAGCGCACCGCCGACCTCGTGCACCGTCTGCGCGACGGTGTGCTCACCGAGGTGCGCGCCGAGGGGCTCGTGCCGCACCTCGGCGGCCAGACCGCTGGTGACGTCGACTTCGCCGAGCGCATGTCCGACCGACTGCCCGTCTTCATCGGCGCGGTCCTCGCGTTGAGCTTCCTGTTGCTGATGATCGTGTTCCGATCCGTCCTCGTGCCGCTCAAGGCCGTGGTGCTCAACCTGCTGTCGATCGGCGCCGCGTACGGCGTGCTGGTGATGGTGTTCCAGTGGGGCTGGCTCGGCGGCCTGTTCGGCGTCGCCGGTGGCGCGCCGATCGAGCCGTGGGCACCGATGATGCTCTTCGCGATCGTGTTCGGCCTGTCGATGGACTACGAGGTGTTCCTGCTCAGCTCGGTGAAGGAACGGGTCGACCACGGCCAGCCCAACAGCACGGCCGTCGTCGAGGGTCTCGCCTCGACGGCGCGGGTGATCACCGCGGCGGCTGCCATCATGGTCTGCGTGTTCGGCAGCTTCGTCCTCGGAGACGCGCGGGCGATCAAGCTCATCGGCCTCGGCCTGGCCGTCGCCGTGTTCGTCGACGCCACCGTCGTCCGCATGGTGATGGTGCCCGCCACCATGGAGCTGCTCGGCGAGCGCAACTGGTGGCTGCCACGGCCGCTCGCCCGGATGCTCCCTCGCCTCGACGTCGAGGGCCGCGCCTCGCACACCCCGGTGCCCGAGCTGGTGGAGGTGCACTGACATGCGCACCCTCCTCGCTCCCCTCGCCACGGCTCGCCCGTGGAAGCAGACACTGCACCTGTTGCTCGACCTACCGCTCGGGATCGCGTGGTTCACGTGGGTGGTCACGCTCCTCTCGCTCGGCGGCGGCCTGGCCGTCACGGTGATCGGCATCCCGCTCCTCGCCCTCACCGTGACCTCCGGTCGTTGGATCGGCACCGTCGAGCGGGCACGGGCACGCGTGCTGCTCGACGACGACGCGCCGGCCCCGTCACCGTTCCGCTCGGGTCGTGGATGGCTGGCGCTCACCAAGGCCGGTCTCGTCGACGGTCCCGGTTGGAAGGGCCTCGCCTACGGCGCGCTCATGCTGCCGTGGGGCATCCTGACCTTCACCGTGGCGGTCACGATGTGGTCGCTCGCGCTCGGATTCCTCAGCCTGCCCACCTTCGACTGGGCGCTGCCCGACGGCGGGTTCGAGTGGGGCTCGTACGAGCTCACGGGCGCCGGTCTCGTCGCCGGCTACGTCGTGTGCTTCGGCATCGGGCTGCTGCTGTTGGCCGCCACGCCACGCGTGATCGCGGCGATGGCCGAGGGCGACCGACGGCTGGTGCGCCTGCTGCTGTCACCCGACCCCGCCGAGGTGCTCGCCCGCCGGGTGACCGAGCTGACCGAGAGCCGAGACGCGTCGGTCGAGGGCGCGGCGAGCGAGCTGCGGCGCATCGAGCGCGATCTGCACGACGGTGCCCAACAGCGCCTCGTCAGCCTGGCGATGAACCTGGGCATCGCCCGCGACCGGCTCGAGGCGATCGACGACCCGAAGGCCGCCGAGCTCGTCGGTCGCGCACACGACGAGGCCAAGCAGGCGATCGCCGAACTGCGCGATCTCGTCCGCGGGATCCACCCCGCGGTGCTCACGGATCGCGGCCTCGACGCCGCCGTCTCGGCGCTGGCCGCCCGCTGTCCGGTACCGGTCGAGTTGCGGAGCGACCTGCGGCGGCGGCTGCCGCCCGCGGTCGAGGGCGCGGCGTACTTCGTGGTGGCCGAGACGCTCACCAACGTGGCCAAGCACAGCGGTGCCCGGCATGCCAGGGTGACGTTGCGTGACGGAGGTGATCGGTTGACGGTGGAGGTGTTCGACGACGGACGGGGCGGCGCCACCGCCTCGCACGGCAGCGGCCTGCAGGGGCTGCACGACCGGGTACGCGCGCTCGAGGGCCGCCTCGCGGTGGCCAGCCCGCCCGGCGGGCCGACGACGATCGTGGCGGAGCTGCCGTGCGGATCGTGATCGCCGAGGACTCCGTCCTGTTGCGCGAGGGCATCACCCGGTTGCTCGCCGAGTACGACCACGAGGTGGTCGACGCGCTCGGCGACGCGACCGGGTTGCTCGCGTCGGTGACCGAGCACCAACCCGACCTCGTGATCGTCGACGTGCGGATGCCTCCGACGCACACCGACGAGGGCCTGCGCGCCGCCGTCGAACTCCGCCTCGCCCGGCCGGGCACGCCCGTGCTCGTGCTGTCGCAGTACGTGGAGGAGCGCTACGCGAGCGACCTCCTCGCCGGCGGCACCGTCGGCGTCGGCTACCTGCTCAAGGAGCGGGTGGCCGACGTGCGCGACTTCGTCGACGCGGCCCAGCGGGTGGCGTCGGGTGGCACGGCGCTCGACCCCGAGGTGGTGGCCCAGCTGCTGGTGCGATCGCGCCGACGCGAGCCGCTCGACGCACTCACGCCGCGCGAACGCGAAGTGCTGTCGCACATGGCGCAGGGCCGGTCGAACACGGCGATCGCCCGCACCCTCGTGGTGAGCGAGGGCGCGGTCGAGAAGCACATCTCGTCGATCTTCACCAAGCTCGACCTCGCCCCGAGCGAGCACGAACACCGTCGTGTGCTCGCCGTCCTGGCCTACCTGCAGAGCGACTGAGCCTCGACCGACGGCGATCGCTACTGGGTCGCCAGGGCGGCGCGGGCTTCGCCCTCGGGATCGCGCCACGGGCGGCCCTGGGGTTCGACCACCACGCTGTGGAGCACGCCGGGCGTGATCTCGGCCTGGCCGTGCAGCACCGGACTGATCGGGGTCATGCGCTGATGCCCGACGCTGAACGGGTCGACGCCGTAGGTCAGCGGCGTGGTCATCGGGATCGCCCCGCGGCCGACGGGCACGTCGCCGTACCAGAGTTGCGCCTCGCCCTGGAAGCGGCCGGTCGCGGTGAACTCGACGGCGACCAGCACCTCGCCGGCCGGCAACTCGACCTCGGCCGAGACGGTGGTGTACGTCGTGCCGAGCAGGTTGTTGACGTAGTGCAGCCGCCGGTCGGCGAGGTACAACGCGTAGCCACCGCTGTGGCCGCCGTGACCGACGATCACACCCTCGCACGGTCCCTCGGCCGGCACCTGCAGTGCGGCGCTGATGCGGAAACCCCGGTTGCGCAGGTTCGGCGCCATGCTCTCCGGGATCGACGAGATGCCAGGCAGGTACACGTAGCGCTCGCGACGGAACCGGGTGTCGCCGTACCGACCGGGCTGGTTGTTGAGCGGCAGCACCTGGAACCGTTCGGCCTCGTGCCACCACAGCTCCTGCAGCTCGCGCAGCTTGTCGGGGTGTTCGGCGGCGAGGTCGTGCACCTCCGAGAAGTCCTCCGCCACGTGGTACAGCTCCCAGATGTCGTCGTCGAAGCTGCGCCGGCCGGCGTCGGTGCCGTCGTAGGCCATCATCGCCGGCGGGTGGAACACCACGGCCTTCCAGCCCTCGTGGTAGATCGCCCGCGACCCGAGCATCTCGTAGTACTGGGTGTGGTGCACCTCGGGCGCCGCTGCGTCGGCGAGGGTGCTCGCGATGCTCACGCCGTCGTGCGGGCTCTGCGGCACGCCGGCGATCTCGGCGGGCGGCTCGATGCCGATGAGATCGAGCAGGGTCGGCGTGATGTCGATCGCGTGCACGTACTGATGCCGGGTCTCGCCGACGGCACCGAGCCGAGCCGGCCAGTGGATGACGAACGGATCGCACACGCCGCCCTCGTGCGTGTCGCGCTTGAAGCGCTTGAGCGGCGTGTTGCCGGCCCAGGCCCAACCCCACGGGTAGTGGTTGTTGGCGTGCGGCCCGCCGAGGTCGTCGATGCGGGCCAGGTTCTCGGCCAGGCTCTCGGGGACGAAGTTGAAGAAGTACTGCTCGTTGAACGAACCCGCCGGGCCGCCCTCGGCCGAGGCGCCGTTGTCGCTCATCACGATGAAGATCGTGTTGTCGAGCTCGCCGTGCTGCTCGAGGAAGTCGACGATGCGGCCCACCTGCGCGTCGGTGTGGGTGAGGAATCCGGCGTACACCTCCATCATCCGCGCGTACAGCCGCTGCTCGTCGGCCGACAGCGAGTCCCACTCGGGCACCCAGGTGGGTCGCTCGCTCAGTTCGGTGCCGGCAGGCAGCAGGCCCGAGTCGACCTGGCGCTGGAACAGCGCCTCGCGCCACCGGTCCCACCCCTGGTCGAACTGTCCGCGGTAGGGCTCGATGTAGGCCGGCGGGGCCTGGTGGGGCGCGTGGCACGCGCCGGGCGCCACGTACATGAAGAACGGCTTCGACGGCGAGTAGGCGCGCAGGTCCTTCACCCAGTCGAGCGCATGGTCGACGAGGTCCTCGGTGAGGTGGTAGCCCTCCTCGGGGCTGCACGGCGGCAACACCTGGTGGTTGTCGGCGATCAGGTCGGGGTGGTACTGGTCGGTCTCGCCGGCGAGGAAGCCGTAGTAGCGCTCGAAGCCCTTCGACAGCGGCCACCGGTGACGCGGCCCACCGAGGGTCATCTCCGACGCCGGCGCGAGGTGCCACTTGCCGAGCGCGAACGTGGCGTAGCCGTTGCGCACCAACACCTCGGGCAGGAAGCCGTTCTCCGGCTGGATCATCGCGTCGTAGCCCGGGAAGCCGGACGAGAACTCGACGATGCGCGCCATGCCGCTCGCGTGGTGGTTGCGGCCGGTCATCAAGCAGGCGCGCGTCGGCGAGCAGAGCGCGGTGGTGTGGTAGTTCGCGTACCGCAGGCCACCACCGGCGAGCCGGTCGAAGGTGGGTGTGGCGATGTCGCTGCCGTAGCAGCCGAACTGTGCGTAGCCGACGTCGTCGAGCAGCACCAGCACCACGTTCGGCGCACCGGGCGGCGCCTGCTCGATGTCCGGCCAGGCCGGTGTCGAGTCGGCGAAGGTCCGACCCACCACTCCGGTGAAGGTGCTCTGCTTGCCCACCGTCTCGTCCCCCTCCGGTCGCGCTCGTCGGCGCGACCGTCAGGGGACTGTAGTGAGCGGCGTCGGCTCAGTCGGCGCTGCGCTGGGTGCCGACCTTCAGGTCCTTGAACGGCACCTTGGTGTCGACCGCGATGTCGCGGGGCAGGCCCAGCACACGATCGCCGATGATGTTCTTCTGGATCTCGTCGGTGCCACCGGCGATCTGCGCCGAGAAGCTGGTGAGGATGCTGCGGCTGAGCATCGCCATCTTCTCGTCACCGTCGTGGGCGATCACGTCGGCGCCGTGCACCGAGCTGGTGATCGAGCGGAGCATCTTCGCGATCTTGGCGCCGTGCAGCTTGCCGAGCGACCCGCCAGGGCCGGGGGCCTTGCCGGCCTTCAGCTCGGCGCGGGTGCGCATCGCCACCATCGACTTGGTGGTCTCCTCGCTGTAGAGGCGCATCAGGTCCTGGCGCAGCACCGGCTCGCCGATCTTGCCGAGCTTCACCGCGTCGCCGATGAGGCGGTCGGCGTTGGGGTGGCTGATGCCGCTGCTCGAACCGGTGCCGATCGCCACGCGCTCGTACATGAGCATCGCGGTGGCCTGGTTCCAGCCGTTGTTGAGCTCGCCGAGCAGCCAGCTCTTCGGGATGCGCAGGTCGCTGAAGAACACCTCGTTGAAGTGCTTGCCACCGTCGATCTGGTGGATCGCGCGGATCTCGACCGCCGGGTCCTTCATGTCGACGATGAACATCGAGATACCCGCGTGCTTGGGCGCCTCGGGGTTCGTGCGGGCGATCAGCACGCCGTAGTCGCTCAGGTGGGCGAGGGTGGTCCACACCTTCTGGCCGTTGATGACCCACTCGTCGCCGTCGAGCTCGGCCTTGGTCTGCAGGCTCGCGACGTCGGAGCCGGCGCCGGGCTCGGAGAACATCTGGCACCACACGGTGCGGGCGGCGATGTTGTCGCCGAGGAACTGGGCCTTCTGCTCGTGGGTGCCGAAGTCGTTGAGCACCGGCAGGCACATGCCGTGGCTGATCGTCAGCTCGGAGGTCATGTCCGGGTAGTTGCGGTACTCCTCGCGCCAGATGCGATCGTGCGCACGGGTGAGACCGGCACCGCCGTACTCCTTCGCGTAGACGAGTCCGGCCAGGCCGGCCTCGGCGAGCGCACCCTGGAACTTCTTGGCGGTGGCCATCAGGCCGGCGCCGCGGTCCTCACCGCTGGCGGCGCGGCCGCCGCCCACACCCGTGGCGTGCTCGTCGAGAAAGGCGCGGCAGCGCTCGCGGAACGCGGCCTCCTCGGCAGGGTCCAGCTCGGTCTCGCTCATCGGGTTCCTCCACGGTCGTTCCGGGGAGACGGCCCCCTCGTGCCGTCTCGTGACGGACTGTATGGTGCCACACAATCTGCCGGCGGCGAGAGTCGAGCGCGCAGGCTCAGGCCCGACGTTCGCGGTGCGTCCGGTACCAGTCGATGAGCGCCGAGGTGCTGGCGTCGTGCGCCGGCGGCGCGTCGGACGTGAGCTCGGGCGTGATCCGGTTGGCCAGCGCCTTGCCCAGCTCGACGCCCCACTGGTCGAAGCTGTTGATCCCCCACACGCAGCCCTGCACGAACACGATGTGCTCGTACAGCGCGATCAGCTCGCCCAGCACGAACGGCGTGAGCCGCGGCGCCAGGATGGTCGTGCTCGGCCGGTTGCCCGGGAACACACGGTGGGGCTGCTGGTGCTCGGGGATGCCCTCGGCCTGCACCTCGTCGATGGTCTTGCCGAACGCCAGCGCCTCGCCCTGGGCGAACAGGTTCGACATCAGCAGGTCGTGCTGGTCGAGCAGCGGGTGATTGGGCCGGGCGAAGCCGATGAAGTCGATCGGCACCAGGTGCGTGCCCTGGTGGAGCAACTGGTAGAACGCGTGCTGGCCGTTGGTGCCGGGCTCGCCCCACACGATCGGTCCGGTGCTCGTGGTGACCGGCGAACCGTCGAGGCGCACCCGCTTGCCGTTGCTCTCCATGTCGAGCTGCTGCAGGTAGGCGGCGAACCGGCGCAGCTCGTGCGCGTAGGGCAGCACGGCCTTGCTCTGCGCACCGAGCACGTTCGTGTACCAGATGCCGAGCGCCGCCATGATCACCGGCACGTTCTGTTCGAGCGGTGCCTCGAGCAGGTGCTGGTCGATCGTGCGGAAACCGGCGAGGAAGTCGCGGAAGCCGTCGGGCCCGATCGCGATCATCAGCGACAGGCCGATCGCCGAGTCGACCGAGTAGCGACCGCCGACCCAGTCCCAGAAGCCGAACATGTTGCTGGTGTCGATGCCGAACGACGCGACCTCGGTGGCGTTGGTGCTGACCGCCACGAAGTGGTGCGGCACTGCGTCGGCACCGAGCGCGTCGATCAGCCACCGTCGGGCTGCCTTCGCGTTGGTGATCGTCTCGATCGTGGTGAAGGTCTTCGAACTGATCACGAACAGCGTCGAGGCCGGGTCGAGGCCCGCGAGGTTGTCGTGGATGTCGGCGCCGTCGACGTTGCTGACGAACCGGCACTGCAGATCGGCGCGGCCGAACGCGCGCGTGGCGAGATATGCCATCGCAGGACCGAGGTCGCTGCCGCCGATGCCGATGTTGACGACGGTGCGGATCGGCTGTCCGGTGGCACCCGTCCACTCGCCCGACCGCACCCGATCGGCGAAGGCCGCCATCCGATCGAGCACCTCGTGCACGTCGGGCACCACGTCGTGACCGTCGACCTCGACATGGGTGCCGAGCGGCGCCCGCAGCGCCGTGTGCAGCACCGCGCGGCGCTCGGTCGAGTTGATCGCCTCGCCGGCGAACATCGCGGCCCGGCGCTGCTCGAACGAGCTCGCGCGCACGACGTCGAGCATCGCTGCGACGACCGCGTCGTCGACCAGGTTCTTCGACCAGTCGACCCGCAGGTCGCCGGCGGTGGTGGTGTACCGGGCGGCACGGCCGGGATCGGCGGCGAACAGCTCGCGCAGGTGGGCCGGGCGAGGCACCGCCTGCAGCGCCGCCCAGGCCGGGGTGGTGGTGATGTCCATCGGCGCCGACGCTACTGCCCGGCGACCGCCGATGGGCCGGAGCCGTGCGGGGTCGCGGCGGCGTCGACCACCACCAGGGTGTCGGTCCGGCGCACCCGCTGCACGGGCAGCGTGCGGTCGCCGTCGAGCCATCGTTCGATCACCGGACGCTTCGTCGCGCCGACCGCCAAGACCACCCTCGCGCGGGCCGAGTTCACCACGCGGGGTGTGATCGTCATGCGCACGTACCCGGCGTAACGCCCGCTCGTCGCCACCCGACCCGCGTGGTCGATCACGGGATCGCCGGGTGGCCACGAGGCGGTGTGGCCGTCGTCGCCGATGCCGAGGTGCACCACATCGAACCGGTCGGGCAGCTTCGCCGCGTAGCGAGCGGCACCCGCGTCGAGGTCGCGCACCGTGACGGGCATCGCGTGGAGCTGGCGTGCCGGGATCGGCAGCACGTCGAGCAAGTTGCGGTTGCGAGCCGGGTCGCCGTCGGGCGCCACCCGCTCGTCCACCTGGTACACGTGCACGTACGCCCACGGCACCGTGGATCGCGCCAGATCGGCCAGCATCATCACCGGGGTCGAGCCGCCGCTGAACGCCACGTGGGCGAGACCGCGACGCAGCACCGCGAACCGCAACCGGCGTGCGACCGCGTCGGCGGCGGCCGATGCGGCGGCGGCCGGGTCGGTGCACGACCTCACCTGCACGGGCGGACCTCGGTGCCGGTCAGCGCAGCTCCTCGAGGAACGACACCACGGCATCGGTGAAGCTGTCGTTGCGATCGCCGGCCACCATGTGGTGCGCGTCGCCGACGTCGACGTAGCGCGCGTGAGGGACGATCGTCAGGAACTCCTGCGCGGCCTCCTCGCTCAGCACGTCGCTCATCCTGCCACGCACCAGCAGCACCGGGATCCGGAGCCTGGCGGCGTGCTCGCCGAACACACCGGGCTCGGCCGAGGTGCGGGGACGGTCGGGGCTCATGAACCGCGGGTCCCAGTGCCAGCGGTAACGGCCGTCGTCGCCGAGCCGCAGGTTGCGCGACAGGCCGTCGAGGTTGGTGGGCCGTGGACGGTGCGGCATGTACTCGGCGATCGCATCGGCCGCCTCCTCCAGAGTGGCGAAGCCCTCGGGGCGGCCGGTCATGAACGAGATGATCCGCGCCACGCCCTCGGGTTCGGTGCGGTGTGCGATGTCGACCAGCACGAGGGCGCGCCCGGCGGGCGGCAGACCCTCCTCGGCCCGTGCGCCCTCCGTCCACAACCCGGCCATGCCGCCCATCGAGGCGCCCACCACCGCCGGCCGGTCGAGCAGCGCGCACCACGCCTCGGTGTCGACGCGGAACATGTCGAAGCCGTAGTGGCCGTCGGGGTCCCAGTCGCTCTCGCCGTGGCCGCGCAGGTCGGCGCTCACCGCGTAGAAGCCCCGGCGCGCCAGCGTGGCCGCGGTGCCGCCCCACGAGTGCCGGGTCTGGCCGCCGCCGTGCAGCAACAGCACGGCCGGGTCGTCGGGATGCCCGTAGGCGTCGGCCACCAGCGCGACGCCGTTGGCGCCCGTGCACGACAGCCGGGTGTGGAGGGGTGCGCTCACGAGGTCGAGTCTGCCGACTGCCGGCGCGGCCCGACGATTCGCGCTACTCGAAGCAGCCCAGCGCGTCCCACAGACGGGTGGGCACGTCGGCGTCGGTGCAGATGCCCGAGGTGCCGAGGTTCATGAGCGCCCACGTCGAGCCGGTCCAGCGGGCGACGGCGAAGTAGCCGTCGGAGAACTGGTCGTCGGGTTGTCCGATCCAGGTGGCCCAGTCCTCGGCGCAGTGCAGCTCGGTCGGGGTCACACCGTCGTAGGCGGTGTCGGTCTGGGTGACGATCGCGGTGAGGTCGCACGGCGCCGCCGAGGCGGCCGTGGCCGCGGTGGTCGGCACGGCCGTGGTCGTCGGGCGCGTGGTGGTGGGCACGGTGGTGACGAGCGCGGTGGTGGCCACGGCCGTCGTGGCCACCGGCACGGTCACGAGCGACGTGGTGGCGACGGCCGCGGTGACCGGCACGGTGGTCGTGAGCAGCGTGGTCTGCACCGGTGGCAGCGTCGCCACGCCCAGGGTGCCGCCGCCCGTCCCTCCGTCACCGCCAGCACCGCCGTCGTCGCTGCACCCGCCGGCGACCAGCACCAGGGCCGCGGCGAGGGAGCTGAGTGCCGCACCCCGGACCGACCGGCGACGCATCACGCCCTCAGATCGTGGGGACCTCGACGTGACGGCCGAACACCCCGGCCATCGTGCCCATCACCTCGCCGAGCGTGGCGTAGGCGTTGGCAGCGGCGATCAGCGTCGGCATCAGGTTCACCTCGGGATCGGCCGCCTCGGCGGCGAGCGTGGCGAGCACCTCGTCGACCGCCGCCTGGTTGCGGTCGTGCTTGATCGTGTCCAGCCGCTTCAGCTGGCGGGCCTCGTCCTCGTTGGTGATCTCGAGCAGCTCGGGCTCGTCGTCGTCGTTGCCCTCGGTGAACCGGTTGACACCGATGACGATCTTCTGGCCGTTGTTGACCTTGCGCTCGAGCTCGTAGGCCGAGTCGGCGATGCGACCCTGGAACCAGTTCTCCTCGATGCCCTTGATGCAGCCCTCGAGGATGCTGCCGTGACCGAACTCGTCGAGCTGGGCGAAGATCTCCTCGGCCCGGCGCTCCATCTCGTCGGTGAGCTCCTCGACGAACCACGAACCACCGAGCGGATCGGCGACGTGCGCGACGTTGGTCTCGTACGCGATCACCTGCTGGGTGCGCAGCGCGATGCGCGCCGACTTCTCGGTGGGCAGCGCGAGGGCTTCGTCCATCGAGTTGGTGTGCAGGCTCTGCGTGCCGCCGAGCACACCGGCGAGGGCCTCGATCGCGGTGCGCACGATGTTGACCTCCGGCTGCTGCGCAGTGAGCGACACACCGGCGGTCTGGGTGTGGAACCGCAGCTGCATGCTCTTCGCGAGCTGCGCGCCGTAGCGCTCCTTCATCCAGCGAGCCCAGATGCGCCGGGCGGCGCGGTACTTCGCGATCTCCTCGAAGAAGTCGATGTGCGCGTTGAAGAAGAACGACAGCCGGGGCGCGAACGAGTCGATCGGCAGACCGGCCCGCAGCGCGAGCTCGACGTACGCGAAGCCGTTGGCGAGCGTGAACGCGAGCTCCTCGGCAGCGGTCGAGCCGGCCTCGCGGATGTGGTAGCCCGAGATCGACACGCTGTTCCAGCGCGGCATCTCGGCCGCCGTGAACGAGATCGTGTCGCGCACGAGCCGCATGCTCTGGCGTGGCGGGAACACGAACTCCTTCTGCGCCTGGTACTCCTTCAGGATGTCGTTCTGCAGCGTGCCGCCGAGGCGGCTGCGGTGCACGCCCGCCTTCTCGGCCTGGGCGATGAACATCGCGAAGATCGCGGCCGCGGGCGAGTTGATCGTCATGCTCGTCGTGATCGCCCCGAGGTCGATGCCCGAGTAGAGGTCCTCCATGTCGGCGAGCGTGTCGATCGCGACGCCACACCGGCCCACCTCGCCCAACGCCATCGGGTCGTCGCTGTCGATGCCGAGCAGCGTGGGCATGTCGAACGCGGTCGACAAGCCGTCACCGCCCGACTTCAAGATCTCCTTGAACCGCCAGTTGGTGTCCTCCGCAGTGCCGAAGCCGGCGAACATGCGCATCGTCCAGAGCTTCGAGCGGTACATCGACGCGTGCGGCCCACGCGTGTAGGGGTACTGCCCCGGATACTCACCCGAGCCGTCGGTCGGCCCGTACACCGGCTCGAGCGGGATGCCGGACATCGTGCTGTAGTCCGCATCGCGGACGCGCGACTGGTCGAAGGCCTGCTGCCACAACTCTCGAGGTGTGCTCATGGAGTCATACTCTAGAAAGTCATGACCTCGACCTTCGATCCCACCTCGGAAATGCAGGCGCGATGACCGCTGCGACCCTCCATCAGCAGGCGGTCGACGCACTCGACGCCTACGTCTCGGAGCAGATCGACACCGGCGCGGCCGGGGCCGCGCAGTACGCGATCGCGGCCGGGGGCGAGGTGCTCGCCACCCGCACCTTCGGCGCCGCCACGCCCGAGCACCGGTTCGTGATCTTCAGCGCCACCAAGACCATCGTCGCCATGGCGATCCTCCCCCACCTGGCCGACGGCTCGCTCGAGCTCACCCGCCGCGTGGCCGACTACCTGCCCGAGTTCGGCACCCACGGCAAGGACGAGGTCACGGTGCTGCAGCTGCTCACCATGCAGGGCGGCTTCCCGCAGGCACCGATGGGCCCGAAGTCGTGGGGCACCAGCGCCGGCCGTCGCGCACAGTTCGCCGAGTGGACGCTCTCCTGGAAGCCCGGTGCGCACACCGAGTACCACCCGATCGCCGCCCACTGGGTGATCGCCGAGCTGCTCGAGTCGCTGACCGGTCGGCCCTACGCCGAGGTGGTGCACGAGCGCGTCACCGCACGCGTCGGGGTGCCGGCGATCCTGGCGGCCGAGGTCGACGGACCGGTGGTCGAGGTGCGAGCTCGCGGCAGCCACCCCGGCACCTCGCCCGAGGCCCTCGCCGCGCTGGCCCAGGTGTTCGGTCGCCCCGACCTGGTACCGGCGATCTCGATCGGCGTCGAGGCGTTGCTGTCGATCAACGACCCGCGCGCGCAGTCGGCCTGCATCCCGGGTGGCGGCGGCCGGGCGCGTGCCGCCGACGTCGCACTCACCTACCAGGGGTTCCTGGCCGACGACTCCACATGGGGCCGCGACGCCATCGGCAACGTGCGCAACGCGAGCCTCAACATCGGCGACAACACCTCGGCCAGCCGCACCATCACGGGCGTGGTCGCCGGTCACGACGGCTACGCCGACCTGCGCTGGTTCCCGGCCACCGCGCCGCGAGCCTTCGGCCATCACGGCGCGGGCGGCCAGCTGTGCTGGCTCGACCCCGACACCGGGATGTCGTTCTGCTACCTGCACGACACCCTCGAACAGCACCCGGGTGTCGAGCTCACCCGCATCCGGCGGATCAACGAGCTGGCGCACGCGTGCGTCCGTCGCTGACGTCCGGGCGCGGGCGCGGGCGCCTCGCATGAGCGAGCAGCCGGACGGCGACGCGCACCTGCGCAGCGGGCTCGTCGCGGGGCTCACGGCCTACCTGGTGTGGGGTGCGCTCACCGTCTACTGGAAGCAGCTCACCGAGTTCGACGCGTTCGAGCTCGTCGGCTGGCGGGTGATGAGCGCGGCACTGATCATGGCCGGCGTGCTGACGGCCACCCGGCGGTGGGGTGCCGTGCGGGCGGTCGTCCGCGACCGACCGCTGCTCGGTCGGGTGGCGCTGGCCGCCGCGCTGCTCACCTGCAACTGGACCGCGTACGTGTTCGCCGTGGTGCACGGTCACGTGATCGAGACCGCGCTCGGCTACTTCATGGCGCCGCTCGGCACCATCGCCGTCGGCGTGATCGTCTTCCACGAACACCTCACCCGGCTGCAGCAGATCGCCGTCGGGCTCGCCGTCGTCGCCGTGCTCGTCCTGGCCGTCACCTACGGCCAGGTGCCCTGGATCGCCCTGATCCTCGCCAGCTCGTGGAGCCTGTACGGCTGGCTCAAGAAGCGGGTGCCCCTGCACCCGCTCGAGAGCATGGCGGCCGAGTCGTTCGTGGTGCTGGTGCCGGCGATCGTCGTGGCCACCGCCCTGGCCGGCGCCGACGACTCGATCCCGTCGAGCGCGAGCGCAGGGAAGTTCGTGCTCGTCCTGCTCACGGGCGTCGCCACCGTGGTGCCGCTCACGCTGTTCGCCTGGGCGGCACACCGCGTGCCGCTCACCGTGCTCGGCCCGATGCAGTACCTGATCCCGACGATCAACTTCCTGCTCGGCTGGCTCGCGTACGACGAAGACCTCCCGGCGTCGCGGGTCACCGGCTTCGCCTTCGTGTGGGCCGGGCTGGTGCTCATCACGATCGACACCGTCCGCCGCAGCCGGGCGGCGAGCTCACCCGTGCGGGTCGAGGTGCCTGCCTGACGGATCGGCACCGCCCCGGACCGTCGCGAACATGTCGATCCGGCGCAGCCTCGTGGCCCTCGGACTGATCGGCGCGCTCGGCGGCACGGCACACGCCTGCTCCGGCGACGACTTCGACCCGGCCGGCGCCGCCGAACGAGGCATCCGCGACCAGATCTTCGTCGAGCTCGACCTCGACAGCGAGGTGGTCTGCGAGGAACCCGCGTCCGAGGCGGTCGGCACCGAGTTCGCCTGCCACGCCGAGGCGGAGGACGGCACTGCGTACGACTTCGTCGCACGCATCCTCGAGGACCAGGTGATCGGTACTCGTCTCGCCTGACGGGTATCCCGTGCGTAACCGCCACGCCGTCGTACCGTCTTCGACTCGTACCGATTGGGAGGAACCAACAACATGACCACGACCCGCACCGCCCGTGTCACCGTGCTGGCCGCCATCGCCGGCCTCGCCCTCGCCGCCTGCGGCGGCGTCGACCGCGAAGGCACCCGCGACAACATCGTCGAGACGTTCACGAACGCCGGCATCGAGATCGACAGCGACTGCGTCGACGCCGCGCTCGACAAGTACAGCGACGACGAGCTCGAGGCGATCGACAAGACGCTCTCGGACAACCAGTCGACCGCCGAGTCGGACGCCCTGCTCGAGGAGATCGCCTCCTGCGCGCCGGTCGGCAGCTGAATACCCACGCACATCCGTGAACGCACCGGGGGCGGCGCTGCGGCGCCGCCCCCGTCGCGTCCCGGGTAGGCCGTACGCTCGGCGGCCATGAGATGGACCGTGCACGGCGAACGCATCATCTACGACAGCCCGTGGGTGCGCCTCGCCCTCGCCGACGTCGAGGTGCCCGACGGTCCTCGATTCGACCACCACGTGGTGCGCATGCCCGCCGAGGCCGCCGGCACGGTGGTGCACGACCCCACTCGCGGCGTGCTCCTGCTGTGGCGCCACCGGTTCACCACCGACACCTGGGGCTGGGAGGTGCCTGCCGGCCGGATCGACGAGGGCGAGACACCCGAGCAGACGGCGGTCCGCGAGACGCTCGAGGAGACCGGCTGGCAGCCCGGGCCGATCCGACGGCTCACCACGTACTTCCCGCACAACGGCACCAGCGACGCCACGTTCCACCTGTTCGTCGCCGACGGGGCGGCCGAGGTCGGCCCGCCGAGCGACCCGAGCGAGAGCGAACGTGTGGAATGGGTCGGCCTCGACACGCTGCGTGACGAGATCCGTGCAGGTCGCGTGGGCGACGGACTGTCGCTCACGGCCCTGCTCTGGTGGTTCACCTTCGAGCAGCGCTGATCTGCCGGTTGCGCCCACCACCCCGAGCGCGGAAGATCCTCAAGGTCTCGTCAAGCCGCGCCGATGACTCACCCGTCCGAAGGAAAGGAACACCCCCGTGAACAGGACGACCACCCGCACCATGCTGACGGCCGCCGTCGCCACCCTCGCGCTCCTCACCGCCGCCTGCGGCAGTGACGACTCGGGCGACAGCAAGGGCGACAGCGCCACCACCGAGGCCGCCGACGCGACCGCCACCACGGCCGCCGGCGACACCGCGACCACCGAGGCCGGTGGCAGCAGCAGCGGGGGCGACCTCGTGCAACAGGCCGTCGACAAGGCCGTGAGCGAGGCCGAGGCCGATGGCGTGACCCTCGACCGCGACTGCGTCGCCGAGGTCGCCTCGCGTCTCAGCGAGGCCGACCTCCAGATGATCGCCGACGCCCCCGCCGGCGAGGACGTGGCCTTGAGCGCCGAGGGCGAGGCCGTCGCGATCGACATCCTCACCTGCGCCCCGCGCGAGCAGCTCGTCGACCAGATGGTCGGCTCGATGGCCGGTCAGGACGGCGTCGACCAGGAGTGCGTCCGTGCCATCTTCGAGGGCATGAGCGACGACGACCTGAAGGCGATGGTCACCTCGGCCGGCGACACCACGAGCGAGCAGTTCAACGACCTGATGACGCAGATGATGACCTGCATCACCGCGTCGACCTGACGCGCACGGCGAGACAGCTCGAACCCGGACGGGGGCGGCCGCAGGGCCGCCCCCGTGCCGCGTCCGGGACGAGCTCAGGCGAGCAGCGTGCCGGCGAGACAGCGCTGCAGCACAGCGACGGCCTCGGCGTGGCGGTGCGAGTCGCTCGCGTGCGTGCTGAACCGCGCGAGCCCCGCCAGCACCGCGGTCAAGAGGTCCTCCAGGCCGCGCACCGACACGTCGGGACGCAGCTCGCCGTTGGCCGCGGCATCCGCGGCGAGCCTGCGCAGGAAGTTGGCGCTCGTGGCGTTCGCGTCGCGCAAGGGCTGCAACAGCTCGGGGTGCCGCTGCACCTCGGCGGCCACACCGACCACGAACCCGGCGGCGGCCGGGTCGTGCCGGTTGAGCTCGACCGAGGCGTCGAGCACGGCGCGTACCCGGTCGACGAGACCGACGTGCGGGGCGATCGCCCGCTCGAACTCGTGGTACACGCCCTGTTGCACCCGTTCGTAGACGGCCACGTACAGGTCGGCCTTCGACGGGTAGTAGTGGTAGATCGCTCCGGTCGTGATGCCCGCACCTTCGGCGATCATCCGATTGGTGGTGGCGTCGTAGCCGTGGCGCGCGAACGACGCGCAGGCGACACCGAGCAACCGCTCGCGCGTCTCGGCCGAGGCGACGTCCTTCGGCCGCCCCAGGCGCTTGACCGGCACCGCGTTGCGTCGCGCCGCGGTGGGCATCAGGCGGGCTTCGGCGCTCGGGGACCGGGATCGATGGGGATCCCGAAGCGGATGCGGTTGTGTGCATGGCCGAGGTGCTGCAGCGAGAACGCCGCACGCATCGCCGTGAACTGGCCCTGTGCCTCGAGCGTCTGGTTGACGCTCTCCTTCGCGAGCTTCAGTGCGAACGACGGCCGCTGTGCGATGCGCTCGGCCATGCCCATCACGAACGGTCGCAACTCGGCCGCCGGCACGACGTGATTGACCATGCCGAGACGGTGCGCCTCGTCGGCGGTCACCCAGTCGCCGGTGAACAGCAACTCCTTGGCCTTGCGGGCACCCCACTCCCACGGGTGCGCGAAGTACTCGACGCCGTTGACGCCCATGCCCACCACCGGATCGCTGAACAGCGCGTCGTCGGCGGCGACGATCACGTCGGCCACCCACAGCAGCATCAGCCCACCGGCGATGGTCTTGCCCTGCGCAGCGGCGAGCAACGGCTTGGGCAGGTTGCGCCACCGCCAGCACATCTGGAAGTAGAGCTCCTCCTCCCAGGCCATGTGCCCCTCCTGGCCCTCTCGCGAGTAGCCGCCGTGGGGCGAGACGAGGTCGAACTCGCGGTGGCTCTCGGTGTCTCGCAGGTCGTGGCCGCTGCAGAAGTGCGGGCCCTCGGCCTGCAGCACGATCACCTTCACGTCGGTGCGCCGCGACGCGTCGTCGAACGCGGCGTTCATCTCGTAGGTCATCCGCTTGTTCTGTGCGTTGCGACTCTCCGGACGGTCGAGGGTGACCACGGCGATGCCGTGCTCACCCGGATCGACCACCTCGTAGTGGATCGTCTGCAGGTCGTCGAGCGACACGCTCACGTCTGCTCCTCCCGGTAGTCGCCGAACGTGCGGTCGCGTTCGGACAGGGCCGTGGTGACGCCCTTGGCGAACTGGGCGAAGTACTCGCGCGAGCTGCGCTGGTGGAACCCGAGGGCGTTGATGTCGGCCGTCGCCCGCATGCCGTCACGCATGCCCATCGCCTCCATCGCCCGGTGCACCACGCGCTTGTTGAGCGCCTGGAGGTCGGGTGGCACCTTCGCCACGCGCTCGGCGATGCGGAGCACCTCGGTCTCGAGCTGGTCGGCGGGGAACGAACGGTTGGCGAAGCCGGCCTCGACCGCCTCGACACCGGTCATCGAGTCGCCCGTCAGCATCGCCTCCATCGCGCGGCGCATGCCCATCAGCCAGACATGCCACGCCATGTCGGGCGAGCTCATGCTGCGCACCGGCGGGTAGCCGATCTGCGCGTCGTCGGCGACGTAGACGAGGTCGCAGGCCGTTGCGAGCTCGGTGCCGCCGGCCAGGCAGTAGCCGTGCACCTGCGCGATCACCGGCGTGGCGAGATCCATCATCTCGAACCAGCCCTGCAGCACGTGGCGCGCCCAGCCACCGTCGGCCTTGGTGATGCCCCACGGCAGCGGCTCACCCGGCGCCTGCGCCAGGTCGTACCCGGCGGAGAAGCAGGCGCCCGCGCCACGGATCACGATCACGCGCACCTCGGGGTCGGTGTCGGCACGACGCAGTTCGGCGAACAGCTGGGTGCGCAGCGCGTTCGACAGGGCGTTGCGCTTGGTGGGCCAGTTGAGCGTGAGCCGGCGTACGTGCGCGGCCGGGTCGTCGACCAGCACCAGTGCATCGGCGGACGGCTCGTCGAGCGATTCAGCCAATGGTGCGACTCCCCTCCCAGTACGACGCGCGCAGCGCCCGCTTGTTGATCTTCCCCATCGCGTTGCGCCCCACGCTCGCGACGATCTCCACCGTACGCGGACACTTGTAGCCAGCCAGCCTCGAGCGACACAGGGTGATCAGTTCGTCGGGCGACGGCGGGTCGTCCGGGTCGATCGGGACGACCAGGGCCTTGACCGCCTCACCCAGGTCGGCGTCGGGCACGCCGATCACGGCCACGTCGGCGACCTTGGGATGCTCGACGATCACGGCCTCGGCCTCGGCCGGGTAGATGTTGACCCCGCCGGCCACGATCATGTCGCTGAACCGGTCGGTGATGTACACGTACCCGTCGGCGTCGACGTAGCCGATCTCGCCGATGGTGAACACGCCTGGGCGGAGGTGCGCCGCAGCGGTCTTCTCGGGATCGTTCGGGTACACGATGCCGCGACCCGTCGAGTCCTCGAAGTAGAGCCGCCCTTCGGTGCCGGGCGGCACCTCCTGGTCGTCGGGGCCGACCACGATCGCACGCGTGAACGGTGCGCGGACCTTGCCGACGCTGCCCGGATGAGCGAGCCACTCCTCGCTCGAGATCGAGCAGATGGTGCCCACCTCGGTGGCGCCGTACGAGTCGTTGAACACCGGGCCGAACCACTCGATCATCTGCTGCTTCACCTCGACCGGGCAGGCGGCACCGGTGTGCGAGATGCTCTTCATGCTGCTGACGTCGTAGCGGGCCTTCACCTCGGCCGGCAGTTCGAGCAGCCGCTTGAAGTGCGTCGGCACCATCACCGAGCTCTCGGTGCGATACGTGTCGATCGCCTGCAGCACACGCTCGGGATCGAACCGGCCGAGCACCACCACCGGCACGCCCGCGGCGAGGGTGCGCATGCCCGACAGCGGACCCGTGTGATACATCGGGCCGACCACCAGGTGCGTGCCGAGCTTGGCGAAACGCTGCTCGCCGAGCGCGGCGACGTGCTCGACGATGGTGGCACCGCCCGCGAAGATCGACGGCGGCAGGTCGACGCCCTTCGGCACGCCCGTGGTGCCGCTCGTGTACATCAGGTTGGGTCGCGGCGCGACGTCGGTGGGTGGTTCGCCCGACGGCGCATCGGCCAGCCACTGCTCCCACGGCTCGGCACCCGCGGCGACCGCCTCGGGGCTGCGCCACGCGATGACCCGCCGCACGCCTGCCATCGACGCGGCTTCGACGCCGCGAGCCAGGTTCTCGGGGCCGACGAACAGCACTTCGGTGCGCGAGTCGCGCAGGATGAACGCTGCCTCGTCGGCGGTGAGGTGGAAGTTGACCGGTACCGAGCTCGCCCCGGCGAGCAGCGCGCCGAGGTGTGCGAGCACCACCTCGGCTGCGTTCTCGGCGTACACGGCCACACGTCGCGACGCACCGAGGCCGGCGGCGTGCAAGCCGTTGGCGACACGGTCGAGCACGTCGTCGACCTCCGCCCACCGCAGCGCGACGCGGTCGTCGCGGAGCGCGATCTCGGTGGGGCGCTCGCGCGCTCGATCGGCGGCGATCAACGCCATGTGTGCATCCCCTCGTCGGTGTCCGCCACGGTGGCGGCCGCAGGGCCACGAATCTAACTCCGCGATCAATAACGGGCCGAACGGGCGAGCCGGCCCCGGACGCGGCGAGACCCGCCCCGGAGGGCGGGTCTCGCACGGATCACGGTGCTCCGGCCGGCCTGGTTCACGATGGGACGGCCGGAAGCGTTCGGGGACGAGCCCCGATGATCAGCTCTCGAACTGGGTGATCAGCTCACCGACGTCGGAGGACGTCGCGGTGTCGGCGTCGTACTGCAGCACGATCAGCGACTGCGACAGGAACGGATCCTCTTCGCCGTTCATCTTGTCGACCACACCCGGACGGGCGAGCGACGGCGTGAAGGTGAAGTTGCGGGCCGCGTTGATGATCGACGCCCGGGTCAGGCCCTCGGGCGACTCGGCGGCCTGCTTCAGGATCGCGACGGTGACCTCACCGGTCGTCCAGCCGGCGCCGGCCGTGGTGACGATGTCGCTCTTGCCGAGGCCGGCCATGAAGTCCTTGTACTCCTTGACGGCCGGGATCGAGTCGTTCGCGGGATCGCCGAGGTCGACCAGGTTGCCCGAGGTGATCAGACCGTCGGCGGCCGCACCGGCGGCACCGAGGATCAGGCTGCTCGCGCAGGTGTTGGTCACGTAGGTCGGCGGCTCCCAGCCGGCGTTCTGCGCCTTCGCGTTGGCGAGCTCGGTGAGGAAACCGATGCAGCCGGCACCCAGCGGCACGGCGACGATCACGTCGGGCTTGGCAGCCGCGATGGTGGTGATCTGCGACGTGGGCGGGTTGGCGTCGGTGGCCTCGATCGTCTGCTCCTCGACGATGTCGAGGTTGTAGTCGCCGGCGATCTCCTTGAACGCGTCGGCGTAGATCTGGCCGAACTCGTTGTTCACGTAGAACAGCGCGACGCTGGCGCCGTCGGGGTACTGCTCGGCGATCTGCGCGGCGTACACCTTCGACTCGACGGTGTACGGCACGAGGATGCCGGTGGTCCACGGGTAGTCGGCCACCTCACCCCACGCCGGCGAACCGGTGAGGGCGTTGAGCTGCGGGATGCACTCGTCGTTCAGCGTGTCGCGGACGGCGGCGTTGTTCGGCGAGCCGATGATGCCCGAGAACAGGTTGACGCCGGCGTCGATCTGCTTGCTGATCGCGCCCGGGGTGAGCTCGGGGTTGTACTGGTCGTCCTCGATCGTGAGCTGGATGTCGTAGCCGGGCACGAGGCCGTTCTCGTTCGCGTACTGGATGTAGGCGTCGAAGCCGTCCTTCACGGGCGCGAACGCCGCGGCGGCCACGCCACCGGTGAGCGGCATCGCGGAGCCGATCTTGATGGTGCCCTCGATCGGCGCGTTGGCGGCGTCGGGGTCGATGCAGTCGTCGGTGTTGACGGCCCACGCCTCGGCAGCGGCCTCGGTGGTCTCCGGCGCAGCCGTGGTGTCGGTGGCCGCTTCGGTGGTGTCGGTCGAGGCCTCGGTGGTCTCGGTCGCCGCAGCGGTGGTCTCGGTGGCGGCCGCGGTGGTCTCGGTCGCTGCGTCGGTCGTGGTCGTCTCGTCGTCGTCCCCGCCGCACGCTGCGATGAGCAGCGCGCCGGCGGCGAGCGCGGCGGTGATCGTCCTGTGACGTCGGATCATTGGCTCTCCCCCTCTGGAGTGTCTGGATCGGTGTCGGCAATGGAAGGTGCTTCGGTGGCCACGAGGGCCGGTTCGGCGATCGCACCACCCGCAGGGCGGGGCACGATGCGCACGACCAACGGACTGTACTGCTTCCACAGTCCGACGATCCCTCTCGGTGCGACGAACATCAGCACGATGAGGATCACGGCGAAGATGCCGGTGCCCGGCGGGATCTTCGACCAGCTGAAGAACGGCCTGAGCAGACCCGGGATCTTGTCGTCGTCGGCCCAGCCGCTGGTGCGGTCGGTGACGAAGACGTAGAGGGCGGCGCCGATGACCGGGCCCCACAGCGAGCCGGCGCCACCGATCACCATGATGATCAGGAACGTGAGCGAACCGAGCACGGTGAGCGTGGCGATGTCGGGCGACACTGCGCCGAGGCGGATGGCGGTGACCGAGCCGGGCAGCGCGCACAGGCCGGCCGAGATGCCGAACGCGAACGCCTTGGCGGCCACGAGGTTGACGCCCATCACGGCCGCTGCGGTCTCGTTGTCACGCACCGCCACCAGCGAACGGCCGGCGCGGCTCTTCACCACGCCACGGCACACCAGGTAGACGATGACCGCGATGCCGGCGGCGATCCAGAAGTAGAACGGGATCGCCCCCTGCCCGCGCAGGTCGCCGAACGGGTCCCAGCCGAACACCTCGAAGTGGCGCATGCCCTTGCGTCCGATGTCGAACCCGGTGGTGTCGAGCGCGCTGTCCTTGTTGGGCAGTCCGGGTCCGCCACCGGTGAGCGACTGCAGCTTCGGCCAGCGCAAAAGGTTGGGGAACACCAGTGCCAGGGCCAACGTGACCAGCGCGAGGTAGACGCCCTTGATGCGCGAGGCGGGGAACGACACGATCACGCCGACGACGAAGGCGATGAGGAACGCGGCGAAGAACGTGATCCACGGGCTCCACTCGTACTTCGACACGAGGATGCCCGTCGTGTAGGCACCGATGCCGTAGAACGCCGAGTGGCCGATCGAGATCTGCCCGGCGTAGCCGAGGATCAGGTTGAGCGACATCGCCGCCGACATGAGCGTGAGCGCCTCGGTGGCCCGTGTGATCAGACCGTTGTTGCCGCTCGTCGGGATGTAGAGCATGAGGGCGACGATGATCGCCGCAGCGACGAGGCGCAGCACCCAGTGGCCGATGCTGCCTTCCTTGAGGGTGACGAGCGACTTCATACCCGTTCCACCTTCGCCGTGCCGAACAGGCCGCTCGGTTTCACCATCAGCACCACGAGGATGACGACGAACGCCACCGCCAGCTTCATCTCCTGACCGATGAACGAGATGTAGCCGGCGGCCATCGTCTCGATCACGCCGATCGCGAGGCCGGCGATCACGGCACCGCCGGGCGAGTCGAACCCGCCGAGCGTGGCCGCCGCCGAGCCGTAGATGAACACGGTGAACATGAGCCCGAGGCTCACGCTGTTGTTGATGCCGGCGAACACCACGCCACCGATCGCACCGATCGCGGCGGCGAGACCCCAACTGACCATCAGCACCGTGTTGGTACGGATGCCGACGAGCTTCGAGCTCTCGGGGTTGCTCGCCACGGCCCGCATCGCGAGCCCGAACTTCGTCTTGTTGAACAGCAGGAACAGCAGACCGGTGATCACCAGCGTGAGCAGGATCACGCCCACCGACTGGTAGCGGATCGCGGCACCGGCGACCCTGACGAAGTCGTCGGGCTTGTCCGGGAACAGGCTCGGGTACGACGACTGCTTGCTGCCCACACCCGAGTTCGGCAGGATCTGGTCGCCCCAGATCGCGCCGTCGAGCCAGTTGAGCAACTGGAACAACCCGATCGTCACGATGAACACCGCGAACGGCGACTTCTTCGAGATCGGGCGCACCAGCAGCACCTCGGCACCGGCGCCGAGCGCGAAACCCACGGCCACGCCGACGATGAGCGCGAGGCCGATCGGCCAGCCCCACTCGCCCATCTGGTACACGACGTAGGCCGCGAACAACGCCATCTCGCCCTGGGCGAAGTTGAGGTGGCCGGTGCCGCGGTAGATGATCACGAGCCCGAGCGCGAGCAGTGCGTACACACCACCGGCGCTCAACCCGTCGACCAGTCGTTGCAGGAACAGATCCATCGGTGTCGGTCCCCCTCAGAACCCCAGATAGGCCTTGCGGATCGAGTCGTCGGCGCTCAGCTCGTCGGCCGAACCCGATGCCACGATGCGGCCGGTCTCGATCAGGTACACACGATGCGCCATGTGCATCGCCAGGTTCGCGTTCTGCTCCACCAGCAGCACCGCCAACCCCATCTCCTCGTTGAGCCGCTCGATCACCGCGAACAACTCCTGGGTGATGAGCGGGGCGAGGCCGAGGCTCGGCTCGTCGCAGAGCAGCAGCTTCGGACGGGCCATGAGCGCACGGGCGATCGCGAGCATCTGCTGTTCGCCGCCGCTCAGGCTGCCCGCGCGCTGCGTCCGACGCTCGAGCAGCCGGGGGAACACCTCGAACCACCGGTCGATGTCGGCGCCGACCTCGCCGTCGGAACGGGTGTAGGCGCCGACGCGCAGGTTGTCCTCGACGGTGAGCTCGGGGAAGGTGCCGCGACCCTGCGGCACCTGGGCGATGCCCGCCCGCACGATCGCGTCGGGCGTGGAGCGACTGATGTCGTGCCCCTCGAACACGACCTCACCGCTGCGGCCGATCATCCCGCTGATCGCCCGCATGGTCGTGGTCTTGCCGGCGCCGTTGGCGCCGAGCATCACGACGATCTCGCCCGGCTCGACGCGCAGCTCGAGGCCGTGCAGGACGTTGATCGGGCCGTAGCCCGCGTTGAGGTGGGAGACGTGCAACAGGCTCATTCGGTGGTCCCCAGGTAGGCGGCGATCACTCGCTCGTCGGCCTGCACCTGTGTGGGCGTGCCTTCGGCGATCTTGCGACCGAACTCCATCGCCACGACCTTGTCGCTGATGCCCATCACCATCGACATGTGGTGCTCGACGAGCAGGACGGTGAGGTCGAACTGGTCGCGAATGGCGACGATCGTGTCGCCGAGCTCGTCGACCTCGCCGTGGGTGAGGCCGCTCGCAGGCTCGTCCATCAGCAGGAACTTCGGCTTGGCGGCGAGCGCACGGGCGATCTCGAGGCGCTTGAGCGTGCCGAACGGCAGGCCCATCGCCGGGCGGAACATGAGCGAACCGAGGCCGAGCTGGTGCAGCAGGTCGCCGGCGAAGTCGCGCGTGACCTTGTTCTCGCGGTGTGCGCCGAGGCGCAGGATCCCACGGGCGAAGCCGACCTTGCCCTGCGAGTGCGCGCCCACCATCACGTTCTCGAGCAATGTCATCGTCGGGAACAGGGCCAGGTTCTGGAAGGTGCGGGCGATGCCGAGGCGGGCGATGCCGTGCGCCGGTACGTCGATCAGGTTGCGCCCGTCGTAGAGCACGCGCCCGGAGCTCGGTTGGTAGATGCGGCTGACGACGTTGAACATCGTCGTCTTGCCGGCGCCGTTCGGACCGATGAGGCCACAGATCTGGCCCTGGTCGATGTCGAACGACAGTCCGTCGAGGGCCACGATGCCCCCGAAGCGGACGGAGACGTCCTGAACTTGGAGCAGACTCAAGACGGCATCCTCCCTGCAATCCCCCATGCCCGACCGCACCGGCGGTCCGGGCGGTCTGGGTGATAGTAGCCGGGGCGCGCATGGTGCGAAAGCGGAGTCCGACGGTTCGACGCCGCGACCTGGACGACCGTACGGTGTGGCGCCGTGAGCGACGGCGACCGAACGGACCTCCCCGATCTCGACTCCTTCCGACGCGAGGCCCGCGACTGGCTCGCCGCCCACGGCGAGCCCTTGCCTGCCGTGTCGCCAGCGACAGGCACCGGCGACACCGGCGACGACGTCGCGGTCGAGTGGGGTGTCGGCAGCGACGACGTGGCCGTGTTCCACGACGTGCCCGAGGACGAGGAGCGCCGCCGGCTGCTCGCGTGTCAGCGGTGGCAGCGGCTCAAGTTCGACGCCGGCTACGCCATGATCAACTGGCCCGTCGCCCTCGGCGGTCGTGGCCTGCCCAACTCGTTCGTCCGGGCGTTCCTGGCCGAGGAGTCGCGCTACGTGGTGCCGACGGCGGGCGAGCTGCCCCCCACGTCGATGGGCTTGATCGCGACCACGATCGCGGCCTACGGCACGCCCGAGCAGCACGAGCGGTTCATCCGGCCGCTGATGCGCCAGGACATCTGGGGCTGTCAGCTGTTCAGCGAGCCGTCGGCCGGGTCTGACCTCGCGTCGCTCACCACCCGCGCCGTGCGCGACGGCGACGAGTGGGTGCTGAACGGTCAGAAGGTGTGGACCTCCGGCGCCCGGTTCGCGCAGTGGGGTCTCGGCGATCACGCGCACCGACGTCGACGTGCCGAAGCACCGCGGACTCACCGCGTTGCTGGTGCCGTTCGACGCGCCGGGCGTCGAGGTGCGTCCGATCCGGCAGATGAGCGGCGGTGCCAACTTCAACGAGGTGTTCCTCACCGACGTGCGCCTGCCGGACACGCTGCGGCTCGGGCCCGTCGGCGAGGGGTGGCGCGTCGCGCTCACGTGCCTTGGCTTCGAGCGCGACCACTCGGCGGGCAGCAGCAGCAACCACACCGGTGGCGGCTACAAGCAGGTGATCGCCGCGGCGCGGCACTTCGGCCTCGCCGGCGACCCGGTGGTGCGCCAGGCGCTCACCGACCTGTACGTGCACCACAAGGTGGCGCAGTACACCAACCGACGCGCGGCCGCTGCGCTGAAGGCGGGCCAGACGCCCGGGCCCGAGGGTTCGCTCGGCAAGCTGATGTGGACCGCCAACATGGAGCGCACCAGCCACGTGATCTCGCGTGTGCTCGGTCCCCGCCTCGTGGCCGACACCGGCGAGTGGGGCACGTGGGCGTGGCGCGAGCACGTGCTCGGCGCACCCGGCTACAAGATCGCGGGTGGTTCCGACGAGATCCAGCGCAACATCATCGGCGAGCGGGTGCTCGGCCTGCCCGCCGAACCGCGGGTCGACAAGGACCGCCCCTTCCGCGAGGTCCGCGACGCGACCGGCTGAGCGGCGACCGTCACGCGAGATCCCCTGGACATCCCCTTGATGTTCGGCGGGGGCGTGCCGATGAGTTGAGCATGAGCGGTGCGGCGGATGTGTTGGACGCGACGGACGTGCACGTCGAGATGGCGACGGGAACCTTCCCGCGGCACCTCGGCGCACGGTTGCTGAGCGAGCGACGAGCCGCGCGACGACCCCTGTGGGTGCTCGCGAGTCGCAGTCAGGGTCGGTTCACGATCCGCGACCTGCGCGACGCCGAGGCCGGTCTGCTGCCGCTCGAGCCCGACACCGTCGTCGCGCTCGGTCAGCTCTACGGCGTGCAGCTCGGCAGCGTGTTGCCGCCGACGGGACGCGGGCTCGACGTACGCGAGGGCGAGATCGCCGCGGGCGGTGTCACGGTCGAGTTCGTTCCGGGCGACGGCCGGTCGATGGTCGCGGCCTACTTCCGGCTCGTCCGCACGCTGCGCGCGATCGAGCACGATGCACCGGTGGGCGTGCGCCACGACGATCTGGTCGAGATGGTGCACCACCTCACCGTGTCGCAGCACCGTTCGTCGGTGCTCGAACGGGTGCTGGCGATGGCCAACGCCGAGGGCCGTGTGGTGGTCGCGAGCCTGCTGGCCAGCACCGAAGCACTCGGCCTCGACGCCTCCCCCACCGAGTCGACGGTCACCACCGCGCTCAAGTGAGGTCGCCCGGCGTCCGATGACATGTCGATGAGCACCGCCGTCATCCGCAGCTCGAGCCCGTCCGCGGAGATCACCGAGGAGCGCCTGGCGCGACGTCTCGCCGTCATGCTCGCCGAGCGGCGCCGCCACTCGGGCCGCAGCGTCCGCAGCGTCGCCCGTGCGAGCGGCGGCAGCTTCACTGCGAGGGAGCTCAAGGCGATCGAGGCCGCCCGGGCACCGCTGACCATCGAGCGCGCCCACGCCGTCGCGCAGCTGTACGGCCTCGACCCGTCGGTGCTGACGTCGGACCGGTTGCCGCTCGAGATCGATCCCCGCGGGGTGATCTCGACGGCCGGCTCGGCGATCTCGTTCGATCCGGACGACACCGACTCGCTGCTCGAGAACTACCTGCGGCTCGTCCGCTCGATGCGCGGTGCCGAGCAGCCGAAGGCGATCGAGCTGCGCCGCAGCGACGTCGACGTGCTGGCCGCCTACCTGGAACTGCCGGGCGAAGCGGTCGTCGAACGGCTCGCCGCGCTGATGGGCGCCACCCAGCTGCAGCGCCGCGTGCTGGCCGGCATGTTCGTCGCCGGCGCGATGGTGATCGGTCTGTCGGCTGCGGCCGCGGCCAACCTGCAGGCGGCCGAGCACGGCGCGAGCCGTGGTGTGACGTCGACCTCGCGACCGCCGGCGGCGTCGAGCGAGCCGGCCGTCGACGACTGGCGCGACTGAACCTCGCCCGGACTACTCGATGCTGCCGATCTGGGCGCCGACCTCGTAGGTCTCGCCCTCGACACCGCTGAGGCGCACCGTGCCCGCCACCGGTGCCTCGATCTCGTTCTCGACCTTGTCGGTCTCGATCCGGTAGATCACGTCGCCTGCCTGCACACTCTGGCCGTCGGACACGAGCCACTCGACCAGGGTGCCCTCGGTCATCGAGACGCCGAGCTTCGGGATGTTGATGGGGGTCGACATGCCGAGCATTTAAGCCGATGGCCTGCTTCACTGTGAAACGTGACGGCCACCCTCCCGACGGACGAGTCCGACACCGACGACGCCCCCGTCGAGGTCCTGCCCTGGTACCACAGTGCACTCAACCTGGCCGCGCTGGTGGCCGCGGTCGCGCTGCTGGCCGGGGGCATCGGCTGGGTCGTCGGCAACAACCGCGCCCTGCCCGACCCGAACGCCACCGACATCGGCTTCCTGCAGGACATGCGCTACCACCACGAGCAAGCGGTGCAGATGGCCCTGCTCTACCTCGACGATCCCGACCGCGACGCGAACCTCACCACCATCGCCCGCGAGATCATCGTCGGCCAGAACATCGAGATCGGCCGCTTCATCCAACTGCTGCGCGACTACGGCGAGTCCGAGGTGAACGAGACCGACCTCGCGATGACCTGGATGGACGAGCCGGTCGCCCTCGACCGCATGCCCGGCATGGCCACCGAGGACGACCTGATCGCACTGTCCCGCGCCGAGGGCGGCGACGCCGACGAGCTGTTCGTGCAGCTGATGACCGCCCACCACCAGGGGGGCATGCACATGGCCGAGTGGGCCGCCACGCACGCGGCCACCGACGAGGTGCGCACCATCGCCACCCAGATGGCGAAGGTGCAGCGCGAGGAGATCGACGAACTCGCCCGGCTGCTGAAGCTGTCGAAGGGCGGCTGATCCTCAGCCGAGGGTCGTCCGGACGGCCGCCTCGATGTCGGCGACCTGCGGCACGAAGTCGGCCTCGAGGTTGCTGGCGTAGGGGATGGGCGTGTTGGCGCCACCCACGCGCTGCACGGGCGCGGCCAGCTCGCCGAAGAGCTCCTCGTGGATCCGGCTCGAGAGCTCGGCACCGAAGCCGCCACGGGTGACCGCCTCGTGCACGATCACGGCGCGCTTGGTCTTGTGCACCGACGCGAAGACCGCCGCCTCGTCGCACGGCACGAGCGTGCGCAGGTCGACGACCTCGCAGCTGATGCCCTCCTCGGCGAGCTTCGCCGCGGTGGCCAGGCAGTCGTGCACCTGGCGGCCGTAGCTCACCAGCGTCACGTCGCTGCCCTCGCGCTTCACGTCGGCCACCCCGAACGGGATGCGCACGTCGCCCGGGGGCACCGGGCCGCCGTAGGCCTTCGCGTTCCAGTACATCATCATCTGCTCGATGAACAGCACCGGGTCGTCGTCGAAGATCGCGGTCAGCAGCAGACCCTTCGCGTCGGCCGGCGTGCTCGGCACGACGACCTTGATGCCCGGGGTGTGCACACACCACGCCTCGAGCAGTTCGGAGTGCTGTGCACCGAACCCGCGACCGGCACCCGCCGACGTGCGGATCACCATCGGCACGTGCGTCTGGCCGCCGCTCATGTAGCGGATCTTGCCGGCGTGGTTGCTCACCTGGTCGAGGCAGGTGGCGATGAAGTCGAAGATCATGATCTCGGCCACCGGTCGGTAACCGGCGATCGCCGCACCCACGGCCGCACCGATGATCGCGGTCTCGCTGATGGCCGTCTTGCGCACGCGGTGCGTGCCGTACTTGGTGCTCAGGCCCTTGGTGACCTTGTACACGCCACCCGACGGCTCGGCGATGTCCTCGCCGAGCAGGAAGACCTTGTCGTCGAGACCCATCGCGATGTCGAGCGCCTGGTTGACGGCGCTGCCGAGGGTGAGCATGGGGAAGTCGGTGTCGGTGCTCATCGGTGGCTCACTTCGCAACGGTCAGATCGCCGTACACATCGGTGTACAGCTCGGCGGCATCGGGATACGGGCTGTTGATCGCGAACTCGACGGCGTCGTCGATCGCGGCGGTGATGGTCTCCTCCATCTCGGCGAGCTGCGCCTCGGTGGCGTGGCCGTTGTCGAGCAGCCAGGCACGGAAGGCGGGCACCGGGTCGGCGTCCATCGCCGCCTTGCGCTCGTCTTTGTCCATGTACTCCATGGCGTCGCCCATGAGGTGCCCGTAGAAGCGGTAGGTGCGTGCCTCGACCAGCGTCGGGCCCTCGCCGGCGCGGGCGCGGGCCACGGCCTCGCCCATCACCTTCCACACGGCGACCGGATCGTTGCCATTCACGGTGACGCCGGGCATGCCGTAGCTGGCGGCGCGCTCGCTGATGTACTCGACGCCCGTGCTCATCGCCATCGGCGTGTGCTCGCCGTAGAGGTTGTTCTGGCAGACGAACACCACCGGCAGCTTCCACACGCCGGCCATGTTGAGGCCCTCGTGGAAGGCGCCGATGTTCGACGCGCCGTCACCGAAGTTGACGACGGTGACCTGGTCGGTGCCCGACAACTGCGACGCGAGCGCGAAGCCATTGGCGATCGGGATGCCCGAGCCCACGATGCCCGTCGTGACCATCAGTCCCGACGCCGGATGGGTGATGTGCATCGGGCCGCCCTTGCCCTTGCACGTGCCCGTCGCACGCCCGAGGAACTCGGCCCACAGCTCGCGCAGCGGCACGCCCTTCGCGAGGTGGTCGTGCAGGCCGCGGTAGATGGTGACGACGTAGTCGTCGGGCCGCAGGTGCACGCCCCACCCGGCACTGATGCACTCCTGACCGCGAGGCGAGTAGTAGATGAGCTGGATCTGCCCGGAGGTGAGCAGGCTGCGGAAACGTTCGTCGCAGAGCTTGATCCTGGCCTGGATCTCGTACATCGCGAGCAGCGCGTCGCGGTCGGGCGCATCGGGGCGTTCGGACATGGCGGTTTCCTACCACGACCGCACGTTTGCGCCCAACATCCCGCGCGTATGCTCGCCCACGTGACCGCTCGCCGTGCTCCGTCGTCCCGCACCCGCCGACACACGTGGCTCGCCGCCGTGCTCGCCTCGGCCGTGGCGCTGGCCGCCTGCGGATCGGCCGATCAGGGTGTCACCGCGCGCCGCTCCGACCAGCAGACACCGAGCACCGACGACGGCCCGGGCCCCGACGACACCACCCCGGCCACCGACCCCGACAGCCCGCTCGAACCCACCGAGGACACCACGCCGCCGCCGACGGGTGAGCCGATCATCGACTTCGGCACCAACCACTCGCCCCAGCCCTACGACAACTTCCTCAACGCCGCGTTCCAGGACATCACCGACTGGTGGACCGAGGAGTTCCCGGCGCTGTACGGCGGCACGTTCCAGCCGGTGTCGGGCATCTACGCGCTCTACCCCGAGCGCGCCGACCTGCCACCGAGCTGCGACGGTCCCGTGCCGTACGAGGCCGTCGAGGGCAACGCGTTCTACACCGACTGCGGCGACATCATCGTGTACGACGACGCGCTGCTGCTGCCCGACCTGGTCGACCGCCTCGGCGCCGCCGCCGTCGGCGTGGTGGCCGCCCACGAGTACGGGCACGCGATCCAGGCGCGTGCCGGTGTGTTCGACCTCGGGTTGCCGACGGTCGACACCGAGCAGCAGGCCGACTGCTTCGCCGGTGCCTGGGCCGCGCACGTCGCGCTCGGCGAGAGCGACCTGCTCTCGTTCGACGACACCGACGTCAAGTCGGGCATCATCGCCATGATCGAGGTGCGCGACCCCGTCGGCTCCGACGTGCTCGACGCGAGCGGGCACGGCACCGGCTTCGACCGCGTGGGTGCGTTCCAGGAGGGCTTCATCAACGGCCCCACCCGGTGCGCCGACTTCCCCAACAACCCCAACCCGCGCATCGACCTCGTGTTCAACTCCGAGGAGGACTTCCAGACGGGCGGCAACCTGCCCTACGACGAGATCCTCGCCGACCTGCCGGTCGCGCTCGACACCTTCTGGCAGCCCACGCTCGACAACGCGAACGTCCCGTTCACCGCGCCGACGCTCGTGCCGTTCCAGCAGGGCGCCGCCGCCCCCGCGTGCGACGGGCAGACCGCCGACCAGCTCACCAACCAGGTGGTGTACTGCGCCGCGAACAACACCATCGTCTACGACGAGGCGTTCGTGCAGGACCTGTACGCGCGACTCGGCGACCTCTCGTTCGGTTTCCCGATCGCCGAGGCGTACAGCGACGCGGTGCAGGTCGCGTTGCAGAGCCAGCTGAGCGGCGAGAAGCGCGTGCTGCTGAACGACTGCCTGGTCGGTGCGTGGATCGTCGACATCGTCCCGGTCGCCGACGCGCAGGGCAACCTCGGGCCGCGCAACCCCAACCAGCAGATCCTGCTGTCGGCCGGCGACCTCGACGAGGCGGTCATCACCGCCGTCGCGCTCGGCGACGAGGCAAGCAACACCGACGTCCGCGGCACCGCGTTCGAGAAGATCGACTCGTTCCGGGCCGGCGTGTTGGGCGGGCTCGACGCCTGCCAGCAGCGGATCGGATGACCGAGCCGTCGGCACCGTCGGGCACCGTCGCGGCGCTCGACGTCGGCACCAACAGCTTCCACCTCGTCGTGGCCCGTGTGCGCGGCAGCGGCCTCGAGACCGGCTACGAGATCGTCACCCGCGAGAAGCAGACGATCCGCCTCGGCCACGGCGGCGGCGACATGAAGCTGCTCGCACCCGACGCGATCGACCGCGGGGTCGAGGCCCTGCGGCTGATGAGACGGATCGCGGACGCACACGGGGCCCCGGTGCGCGCCGTCGCGACCAGCGCGGTGCGCGAAGCCACCAACGCGGACGTGTTCCTCGACCGGGCGAGGCGCGAGGCCGGCATCGAGATCGAGGTGATCTCCGGTCTCGAAGAGGCGCGGCTCATCCACCTCGGCGTGCTGCAGGCGGTGCCGGTGTTCGATCAGCGGCTGTTGCTGTGCGACATCGGCGGCGGCAGCACCGAGGTGCTCGTCGGCGAGCGCGGCGTCACGCTCGCCGCGCGCAGCTTCAAGCTCGGTGCGGTGCGGCTCACCGACCGGTTCTTCCCCGAGGGTCGGTGCACGCCCCGAGCCGTGGCCGAGTGTCGCTCGTACGTGCGGTCGATCCTGGCCGGCTTCGAGCGTGACGTCGCGCAGCACGGCTTCGAGGTCGCGATCGCCTCGTCGGGCACGGCCGAGACCGTGGCCGCGATGGTGGCCGCCGCGCGTACGGGCACCGTGCCCCAGACGCTCAACCGCTTCGAGTTCTCGGCCGCCGAGCTCGACGAGGTGGTCGAGGCGCTCACCGCCCACCGCACGCCCGAACGGCGGGCCACCCTGCCGGGCCTCGAGCCGCAACGCGCCGACATCGTGGTGGCGGGCGCGATCGTGCTGCAGTGCGTGGCCGCGGCGTTCGGGGTGCGGTCGTTCACCTTCAGCGAGGCCGCGCTGCGCGAAGGCGTGCTGCTCGACACCTTGTCGCGCGGTGCCGACCACGGCGAGCTGCATCACCTGCGCGACGTGTCGCGCCAGAGCGTGCAGGCGCTCGCCGAGCGGTGCGACGACGACGCGGCGCACAGCCGGCACGTGGCCGGGCTGGCGCTGCAGCTGTACGACGCCACGCGTGTGCTGCACGGCCTGCCCGACCACTGCCGCGACTACCTCGAGGCCGCGGCCACGCTGGCCAACGTGGGCCTCGTCATCGCCCACAGCAAGCACCACCTGCACTCGTACTACGTGATCCGCAACAGCGAGCTCACGGGCCTGACCGACCACGAGATCGAGATCATCGCGCTCGTCGCCCGCTACCACCGCAAGAGCGCGCCCAAGGCGTCGCATCCCGAGTTCACCGCGCTCGAGCCCGACGCACAGCAGGTGGTGCGAGTACTCGCCGGCATCCTGCGCCTCGCGATCGGGCTCGACCGCAGCCACGACGGCCGGGTGAGCGCGGTACGCGCCGAGCGCCGCGGCAAACGCCTGGTCGTCGAGGCGGTGCACCCGGCCGCGCTCGACGTCGCGCTCGAGGTGTACACCGCGCAGGAGCGCAGCACGCTGCTCGGCCAGGTGCTCGGCCTGCGCGTCGAGGTGGTCCCGGTCACCGCCTGACCCCGGTCCGATCACCAGGGCCGGCGGGTGCCACGATGGGCGCATGTCGGAGCGCATCCAGTACGACGAGTTCGGTCTGTTCCACGAGAACGCCGCCGAGTACGGCCTGCCGTTCGACGCGCCGCCCGTCGTGCGCCGCGAGTCGGTGCCGCTGGCCGACGGCCGCCACCTGAGCGCCCTGGTGTGGGGCGACGGACCGGCCGACGCGGTCGAGATCGTGTTCGTGCACGGTGGCTCGCAGAACGCGCACACGTGGGACACCACGATCATGGCGCTCGGGTGCACGGCCCTGGCCGTCGACCTGCCCGGGCACGGTCACAGCGACTGGCGCGACGACGGCGACTACACGCCGATCTCGCTCGCCGACGACGTGGCCGTGGCCGTCGAGGCGCTCGCGCCGAACGCCCGGCTCGTCGTCGGCATGTCGCTCGGTGGGCTCACCTCGATGGAGCTCGCGGTGCGGCACCCGCACCTCGTCCGCTCGCTCGTGATGGTCGACATCACGCCCGGCGTCAACCGCCAGAAGGCCAAGGCGGTGCTCGACTTCGTCAACGGGCCGCAGGCGTTCCCCAGCTTCGAGTCGTTGCTCGAGCGGACGATCGAGCACAACCCCACGCGCACGATCAGCTCGCTGCGCCGGGGCATCCTGCACAACGCGAAGCAACTCGACGACGGCAGCTGGCAGTGGCGCTACGACCGGCGCGGACACGGCCGCACCGAGGTGACCAGCGAGACCCCCGAGCCGGCCGACGCACCGCCGACCCCGTCCCCGTTGTGGGACCACTTCGGTGCGATCACCTGCCCGCTGCTCCTGGTGCGCGGTTCGCTGTCACCGGTCGTCGACGACGACGACGTGGCCGAGGCCCGACGCCGTCTGCCCGGTCTCCACCTCGTGGTGGTCGACGGTGCCGGTCACAGCGTGCAGGGCGATCGCCCGCTCGAGCTCGCCGAGCTGATCCGCAGCCGCCTGTCCTGACGCCCGCCCTCAGGGGGCGGCGGTGGTGACCGGCGGTGGGGCGGCCGTGGTGGTGGGCGCGGCCGTCGTGGGCGGCACCGTGGTGGTGGCGGCCGGCTTCGCGGTGGTGGTGGGCGCCGGCTTGACGGTGGTGGCCGTCGGCTTGGTGGTGGTGGGCGCCGGCACGGTCGTGGTGGTGGACGACGTGGTGGTCGTGGCGTTGGGATCGGGCCGGTTGAACGACGGCAGGCTCTCGGCCCGGGTGTAGTACTCGGGCTCCTTGCCGTCGTGGCCCCACACCATGATCCGATCGCCCTTGGCCACCAGCGTCGGGAAGATCGCCGACAGCGAGTTGTGGATGCGCACGCACCCGTGCGACGCGGGATGCGTGGGCACGTTCTCGGCACCGTGCACCGCGATGCCGTAGTTGAAGTACACCGGGTTGAGCATGCCGCCGAGCGGGCCCACACGCTTGCCCTCGTAGCGCCGGGTGAACCGGAACAGCCCGCCCGGGGTCTTCGACTCGGCGCACACGTCTTTCTTCTCGGGCTCCGAGAGCGGCTCGCCGTTGGCGTCGGTGTCCATCGTGACGGTCTCGCAGAACGTGGCCGGCGTGACGCCGTCGTCGAGCAGCTCGCCGCTCGAGATGTGGGCGATGAACACCGCGACATCGTCCTTGAACACCACCAGCACCTGCAGCGGCAGGTACACCTCGACGTGTGTGGTGCCGGGGCCCTGCGGACGGCGCGGGGCGATCGCGTGCGGGTCCTGCATCTGCTGCCACAGGTCGTTGCTGACCGTGGTCTTGTTGTTGCTGTTGTCGAGCTCCTGCCAGCTCATCCCGCCGACCAGCTTCTTGTAGGCCCAGACGGCCTGCTGGGTGAGGCTGCCGAACTGGCCGTCGACCTCGCCCGGCTGGAACCCGAGCTCGGCGAGCCGGGTCTGCAGCTGGCGCACGTCGTCGCCGGCGGAACCCTTCGCCAACGGCTGGGCGAAGGTGGTCTTGACGATCGCCGCGGAGGTGTCGACGCTCACCGTCGGGGCGATGCTGACCGCGGTCGAGGTGGCCGGCAACGACGCCACCGACACCGACGTGGCGGTGGTGTCGTCACCCGAGTCACCCTCGCTGCGGCCCGACATGCCGGCGGCGACCACGACGAGCAGCACGCAGCCCGCGGCGATCGCCGGCAGCCAGCGCTTGGCGTCGACGTTGCCGGCGTCGTGCGGCCGCGGCCGGCGCGCCGGGGCGCTGCGCACCGGTCGCGTGCTGGCCGGACGACCCGCACGCGGGCGCGACGACGCCTCGGCGCTCGTCGCGTGACGGCGCGGGGTCGGTCGCTGTCCGGACGAACCGGAGGGCCGGCGGGTGTTCACGAGTGGAGGGTTCCTGATCGGCGCGCTGGGAACGGGTCGCCCGCACGATACCAACCGGGTCCGGCCGCGCGCCCGCGGCCACCCACGTGCGGGTGGTCAGTGCCTGGTCAGCGGATGGGCTGCAGGTCGCGCAACTCGCGGCGCAGGGTGAACATCTCGACGACGATCCGCTTGATCACCGACAGCGACGACAGCGTGCTCTCGCCACGGGTGCGGGGGAAGTAGTCGACCCCGAACTGGATGACGTGGAAGCCCAGCTTGCGGGCCCGGATGATCAGCTCGGCGTCGATGAACGAGCCCTCGCTGCGCAGCGTGACGTGGTCGAACACAGTGCGGCGGCACAGCTTGAACGCGAAGTTGATGTCACGCATGCGCACCCCGAACAGGCGCCGGATCATCACGTTGTAGAAGAACGTGTAGATCGCCCGCGACGGGCCCTCGCCCACCCGGTCGAACCGGTAGGCGCTCACGATGTCGGCCTCGTAGTAGTCGATCAAGCGGATGGCCTTCTTGAGCTCGGCCATGTCGAAGGGCAGGTCGGCGTCGGTGTACAGCACCAGGTCGCCGGTGGCGGCGGCGAACCCGGTCTTGATCGACCCGCCGAGCTTGCGGTTGACCGGATGGTGCACCACCTTGACGTGCGGGTCGGCCGCCGCCATCTCGTCGGCGATCTTGCCCGTGTGGTCGGTGGAGGCGTCGTCCACCACGATCAGCTCGTAGTCGCGGATGGTGCCGGCGGCCAGCAACTCGTCCGCGACCTCCTTGGCGGCGCCGATGGTGCGCTCGATGTAGGCCTCTTCGTTCCACATCGGGAAGAAGATCGTCAGCGTCTCGGCGCGGCGGGGTTCCACCCGCCGAAGGCTAGCCATCGCACGGGGGCGATACGCTGCGACCTCGCGATGAGCAGCCTGCCCCCGCCGCCCCCCGCCGGCTCCGTCGGACCCGCCGCACACGTGTCGTCCGATCCACAGCGACCGGTCCGCGCACCCCGACCGGGTGAGCTCACCGCCGCCTGGCGGCTCACCGTGCTCGTCACCTGGATCGGCATCGTGCTGGTGTGGGCGTCGGTGTGGCGATCGTCGCGCACGATGGGTCTGTCGACGTGGTGGCTCGGTCCCTCGGCCGAGCCACGGATCATCGTCGTGCAGATGATCCCCTTCGTCGCCCCGGTGGTGATGGCGGTCGCCGCGAGCCGACCCACGCGACACCTACCGGCCGCCGGCCTCGTCGCTGCGGCCCTCGGCGCGGTGATCGCGATCGGCGATCTCGGCACCTTCGAGCACCTGGCGCTGATCGAACTGGCCGCCGCCACTGCCGGGGCGCTGGTGAGCATCGCCTCGTTCGCCGGCGTGCTGCGCACCTCCGTGCCCACACCGGATCGCGCGACTCCCTAGTCTCGGACCTGCGGGCCGCGAGGGGTGCGGTCCCGAGCGACGAGGGGTCACACGATGCGCACCATCACGCACGCGCTGTCGGGAGCGAGGTACGACCTGCTGGCCGACGGAACGATCGAGGTCACCAAGCTCGACCGCCGCGGCCGGTTCACCGCGCAGGGCGTGTGGATCGAGGGCGAGCTCCGCCATGCGGATCCGCACCTGTGCCTCTGGATCGGCGGGCCGCAGCTGCCCAACAGGTTCCAGCAGGCCGCCGACGAGGTGTCGCGCCGCGAGGAGGTGGCCTCGTGACCGAGCTGTCCGACGCCCCCGCTCCCACGCCCGGCACGGCGCGCTCGCGGGGCATCTCGTACCAGGAACTGCTCGACACCGACTCGCGCCCCGAGAACGTGCCCGTCGCCTTGCGCTGGCAGCGGTGGGAGTTCCTCGGCGACACCGACATCGACGTCAGGCGCTACACGAGCCGCGAGTTCCACGAGCTCGAGCGCGACAAGGTGTGGTCGCGCGTGTGGCAGATGGCGTGCCGCGAAGAGGCGATCCCCGAGGTCGGCGACACGTGTGTGTACGACATCTGCGACCAGAGCTACCTGATCGTGCGCTCGGCCCCCGACCGCATCCAGGCCTTCGCCAACGCGTGCCTGCACCGCGGCCGTCATCTCCGCGAGCACGACGGCAACGCACACGAGCTCCGCTGCCCGTTCCACGGGTTCTGCTGGAACCTCGACGGGTCGCTGAAGCAGGTGCCCTGCGAGTGGGACTTCCCGCACGTGCGCCACGACGAGTGGTCGCTGCCCGAGGCCCGCGTCGGCACGTGGGGCGGGTTCGTGTTCATCAACCCCGACCCCGATGCCGAGCCGCTCGAGGACTTCCTCGGCGAGCTGCCCGCCCAGTTCGAGAAGTGGCCGCTCGAGCAGCGGTACACCTCGGCGCACGTGGCGCGCGTGTTCCGCACCAACTGGAAGGTGGTGCAGGAGGCCTTCATGGAGGCCTTCCACGTGGTGGCCACCCATCCGCAGCTGCTCGCGGGCATCGGTGACGCCAACACCCAGTACGACTGGAGCGGCAACTTCAGCCGCGCGATCACGCCCAACGGCACGCCGAGCCCGCACCTGTCGTGGGCGCCGACCGAGCAGCAGATGTTCGACGCGGTGAGCGACCGACGCGAGGACGAGCCGGCGTTCGTGACGCTCGCCGACGGCATGACGGCCCGAGGCGTCACCGGTGCCGGCGGCCGGGCCCGGTTCGCGAAGGTGCTCGGCGCCGAGGCGGCCGACCGGCTGAGCGACGCCGAGATGAGCGACTCGATCTACTTCACGCTCTTCCCGAACTTCCATCCGTGGGGTGCGTACAACCGGATCGTCTACCGGTTCCGTCCCTACGAGGACCGCCACGACATGTCGGTGATGGAGTGCATGTACCTCGAGCCGTACGACACCTCGCAGCCCAGGCCGCCTGCTGCGAAGATCCACTGGCTCGGCCCCGACGACGACTGGACCGAGGCCCCCGAGCTCGGCATGCTCGCCCGCGTGTTCAACCAGGACACCTTCAACCTCCCGAAGGTGCAGAAGGGTCTGCCGTCGCTGCGCAAGGGCATCACCCTCGCCAACTACCAGGAGACCAAGCTCCGCCACTTCCACTGGCTGCTCGGCCGGTGGATCGACAGGGAATAGGGCCCCGCCGGTAGCGTCGGACACCTATGTCGAAGGTGTTGATGTCGCTGCCGGTCGGGGAACGAGTCGGGATCGCGTTCAGCGGTGGGCTCGACACGTCCGCCGCGGTGGCGTGGATGCGCGAGAAGGGTGCGATCCCCTACTGCTACACGGCCGACCTCGGCCAGTACGACGAGCCCGACCTGCCCGGCGTGCCCGGCCGCGCCAAGGAGTACGGCGCCGAGGAGGCCCGCCTCGTCGACTGCCGTGCCGAGCTGGTGCTGCAGGGGCTGATGGCATTGCAGTGCGGTGCGTTCCACATCACCACCGCCGGCAAGACCTACTTCAACACCACCCCGCTCGGCCGCGCCGTCACCGGCACGCTGCTCGTGCAGGCGATGAAGGAGGACGGCGTCGACATCTGGGGCGACGGCAGCACCTACAAGGGCAACGACATCGAGCGCTTCTACCGCTACGGCCTGCTCGTCAACCCGGCGCTGCGCATCTACAAGCCGTGGCTCGACCAGCAGTTCGTCGACGAGCTCGGCGGCCGCGCCGAGATGAGCGAGTTCCTCACCACCCGCAACCTGCCGTACCGCGCGAGCAAGGAGAAGGCGTACTCCACCGACGCCAACATCTGGGGCGCCACCCACGAGGCCAAGCTGCTCGAGGAGCTCGGCACCAGCATGGACATCGTCGAGCCGATCATGGGCGTCGCCCACTACCGCGACGACGTGCAGATCGCGGCCGAGACCGTCACGGTGCGCTTCGTCGAGGGCTGGCCGGTGGCGATCAACGGCCAGGAGTTCCCCGACCAGGTGGCCCTCGTCGACGAGGCCAACCGGATCGGCGGACGGCACGGGCTCGGCATGAGCGACCAGATCGAGAACCGGATCATCGAGGCCAAGAGCCGCGGCATCTACGAGGGCCCCGGTCTGGCGCTGCTGCACATCGCCTACGAGCGTCTGGTCACCGGCATCCACAACGAGAACACCATCGAGAACTACCGCACGATGGGTCGTCGTCTCGGTCGGTTGCTCTACGAGGGTCGCTGGTTCGACCCGCAGAGCCTGATGCTGCGCGAGCCGCTGCTGCGCTGGGTCGGCTCGGCGGTCACCGGCGAGGTGACGATCCGGCTGCGGCGCGGCGACGACTACACGATCCTCGACACCACGAGCCCCAACCTCACCTACGCGCCGGAGCGCCTGAGCATGGAGCGCGTCGAGGACCAGGCCTTCGGCCCGCTCGACCGCATCGGTCAGCTGACGATGCGCAACCTCGACATCGACGACACGCGCACCAAGCTCGACGTCTACCGCCAGGCCGGCACGCTCGGTGCCGGTGGCGGCATCTTCGAGCTCGGTGGCGGCGACTGAGCGTCGGTTCTCTGCGCCTCGTCAAGACGGCTCGCTGACCGCGCGCCGCGCCTCACCCACGGCGCTTGCAGCACCCCTCCCCCGCTCCTAGCCTCGAACCCATGTGGAGCGGCGGAGCGCCCCGGTTCTCCTCTCGCGTCCCCTGGCGGGGATCCGGGCGGCAGTCGACCCCGCGCGACCGCTCGGCCCTCGTGCGCGACCTGCTGCGCCGCGGCGAGCCGCTGATCCTGCTCGGCCTGTCGCTGCACATCACCGCGTACGAGCTCACCCACGACGGCTCGGTGCTGCTGCTGATCAGCTCGATCCTCGGCCAGGTGGCCGGTGCGCTGTCGCTCGTGTGGCCCGGCGACCGGCTGCGACCCCTCGCCCGCGCCACGGCGGCGATCGTGCTGCTGCTGTCGGCCACCCTGCAGCTGGGCGACCCCACCTCGCTCGTCGTCATCCCCTGGTACTCGATCGTCCCGATCGCCTACGCCAGCGTGCTCGGCCTGCGCCGGGCCTGGCCGATCGTCGCGGTGATGGTGGTGCCGAGCGTGATGGTGGTGCTCGACACCTTCGACAACCCGTGGGCCGTCGTGCTGCGCGTGATCCCCACCGTCGCCGGCGCCGTCGTGTTCGGCCTCGTGAGCGACGTCATGAGCGACGCGGTGCTGGCCGCCCGCGAGGCACAGGAACACGAGCGCCGCCTCCGCACCTCGGTCGACACCGCGCCGATCGGCATCATGACCGTCGACCTCGCCGGCCGCACCACGCTGGTCAACGCGCTCGTCACCGACTTCCTGCAGGTGCCGGTGCCGCCCGCCAGCCTCGACGAACTGCTCGGCCACGTCCACCACCTCGACGCGCAGGTGTACGGCGAGATGCAGGAGGCCATCCGCGAAGGCCGTCCGGCGCGGCGCGGCATGCGCGTGGTGCACCCGGCGCTCGGCATCCGCGACGTGCGCGTGAACACGGCCCCGATGTACGGCGACGACGGGTCGGTGATCGGAGCCGCGCTCACCCTGCAGGACGTGCACGACGACCTCGACAACCGGCGCAAGCTCGAGCAGTTCCGAGCCGTCGCCGACAGCACGTCCGACATCATCGCGATCTCGTCGCTGCGTCCCCACAACGACTACCTCAACCCGGCCGGCCGCAGCTTCTTCGGCATCGAGCGGATCCCGCTCGCCGACATCACCGAGTTCGTCCCGCGTGAGTACCACGAGATGCTCTTCGACGAGGTGCTCGGTGTCATCTCCGACGGTGGCAGCTGGAGCGGCGAGATCGAGGTGTACGACCGTCACCGGCACCGCCGCCCCACCTCGGCCGTGGTGATGGCGCTGTTCGACGAGGCCGGCGACCTCGAGGCCGTCGCCGTGATCTGCCGCGACATCGAAGAGCGCAAGGCGCTCGAGCAACGGCTCGCGTTCGAGGCCGGCCACGACCTGCTCACCGGCCTCCCCAACCGGCAGAAGCTCTTCCACACCCTCTCCGAGACCCTCGCCGCGGGCGACCCGGTGGCCGTGCTGTTCGGCGACCTCGACGGCTTCAAGCTCGTCAACGACAGCCTCGGCCACGCCGTCGGCGACCGGCTGCTCACCAGCGTGGCCAACCGGTTGGTCGACTCGGCGCGCGCCAACGACCTCGTCGGACGGCTGGGCGGCGACGAGTTCGTGGTGGTCTGCCGCGAGGAGCTCGGTGTCGACGCGGCCATCGCGATCGCGCAGCGCTTCATCGACGTGGTCCGTCAGCCGGTCGAGATCGAGGGCCGCGAGCACGTCGTGTCGATGAGCATCGGCATCGCCATCGGCCGCCAGGGGCTCAGCGCGTCCGAGCTCGTCCAGCAGGCCGACCTGGCGATGTACGCGGCCAAGCGCACCGGTCGCCGACGGGTGGCGGTGTTCGACCGCGAGATGCGCGTGCGCGCCGACGAACGGCTCGAGCTCGAGGCCGACCTGCGCACCGCGATCGACCGCAAGGAGATCGAGCTGCACTACCAGCCGATCGTCAACACGCTCTCCGGTGACATCCTCGGCTTCGAGACCCTCGCCCGCTGGCACCACCCCACCCGCGGCCTGCTGCAGCCCAAGGACTTCATCCCGGTGGTCGAGAGCGCCGGCTTCGCGAAGTCGTTCGGCGAGTTCGTCGTCAAGGAGGCGACCAGCACGGCGGCGATGATGCGGCTGCTGGCGCCCCGCATCACGATGGCCGTCAACATGTCGCGCCACCAGCTGCTCGACCATCGCCTGGTCGACGTGATCGGTGACGCGCTCACCGAGGCCCGCCTGCCGGCCTCGGCCCTGAGCATCGAGATCACCGAGGAGATGGTGATGGACGAGCTCAACGCCGCGCAGCCGCGTCTCGACGCGTTGCGCGACCTGGGCGTGCGGTTCGCGATCGACGACTTCGGCACCGGCTACTCGAACCTCGCGATGCTCAAGCAGTTCTCGGCCGACTACGTGAAGATCGACCGCAGCCTCATCCACGGCGAGATGGAGCTGATCCAGCTGGTGCTGTCGCTCACCCGCGAGCTCGGGTTCGCCGCGATCGCCGAGGGCGTCGAGACCGCCGAACAGCTCGAGGAGCTGCGGGCCCACGGCTGCCACCACGCGCAGGGCTACTACTTCGCCACACCGATGAGCACCTCCGAGGCGATGGCCTACCTGTCGGCCCAGAGCGACACCGACCACCAGCTGCCGCTCGACCACTGACGCCCCGCGGGCGCCGGATCAGAGGCGTCGGAGGAGCGCGGCGAGCATCAGGGTGCGCGGCACCAGGGTGTCGACCAGGACGTGCTCGTGGTCCGCGTGCGCACCGCCGCCGACGGCACCGAGGCCGTCGAGGGTGGGGATGCCCAGGGCAGCCGTGAAGTTGCCGTCGCTGCCGCCGCCCACGCCCACGCCGCGGATGCCGTCGATGCCCACCGAGGCCGCTGCGTCGGCGGCGATCGGGAACAGCGTCTCGGAGGCCGAGGGGTGCATCGGCGGACGGTTGATCCCACCCTCGATCGTGACGGTGGCGCCGGCGACCGAGCCGGGATCGGCGGCCAGGCCACCGAACGCTGCCTCGAGGCGGGCCTGCTCGGCCGGTTCGACGATCCGGACGTCGACCCGCACGCGGGTCTCGGCCGGCACGACGTTCTCCGCGGTGCCCGACCACGCCATCGTGGGCGTCACCGTCGTGGCGGTGGCGGGGTCGCCGAAGGTGGCGATGCGGCCGATCAGCTCCGCCGCGGCCACCAGCGAGTTGACGCCCTTCTCGGGCTCGAGACCGGCGTGCGAGGCCTTGCCGTGCACCACGACGTCGAACGTGCCCACCCCCTTGCGGGCCGTCTTGAGGGCACCGCCGTCGGCGCTCGGCTCGAGCACGAGCACCGTGCCGCAGGCCAGCGCTCGTGCCTCGAGCAGCTCGCGGCTCGCCTCGGAGCCGAGCTCCTCGTCCGGCGTCATCAGGATCTCGATGCCGCTCGGGTCGTCGAGCGACGCCACGGCGTGGACGGCCTGCACGATGCCGGCCTTCATGTCGAACACGCCCGGTCCGCTCACGCGGCCGTCGGCCACGGTGAACGGCCGCTTGGCCAGCGTGCCGATCGGGAACACCGTGTCGTGGTGGCCGAGGATCAGCACCTTCGGCTCGCCCGGCGCACGCCAGTGCACCAGCGGGCCGGCGGCCGACGGCACCAGCTCGGGGGCCGAGCCGAGCCGCTCCTCGATCATCGACGCCACCGCGGCGGCGCTGCGCTCGAGCGCCTCGCGATCGGCCGACGGCGACTCGACGTTCACGAGATCGGCGAGGTCGGCGAGGATCGAGTCGAGCGAGGGGGCCTTCGAGCGGTCGGTCGCGGTCATGCCAGGAGGGTACCGGCAGCACCAGGCACGGATCGGGCCGGTGACGGAACGAAGCGGCGCGCCGACCGGTGGAGCTGGTGGAATGGGTCGGTGAACCAACGCGAGGAGCTCGGCGCCTTCCTGCGGGCACGGCGCGACGCGCTCACCCCGACCGACGTCGGCCTGCCCGCGGGTCACGCCCGGCGCACGAAGGGGCTGCGTCGCGAAGAGGTGTCGATGCTCGCCGGCGTGTCGGTCACCTGGTACACGTGGCTCGAGCAGGGCCGCCGGATCAACGCCTCGGTCGACGTGCTCGAGGCGCTCGCACGTGCGCTGCTGCTCGACGAGGCCGGCCGCCAACACCTGCTCGCACTCGCCTCGCACGTGCCCGCGACCACCGCCGAGCTGGTCGAGCAGGCGCCCGACGCGCTCGTGCGGTTGATCGAGTCGATGGAGCCCGCGCCGGCCTACGTGCTCGGGCCGCGCTGGGAGTTCCTGGCCTGGAACCGTGCGCAGGCACGGCTCTATCCGATGATCGAGCGCCTCGACCCCGCCGACCGCAACCTGCTGTGGGTGATCTTCGCCGAGCCGACCGCACGCGCGCTGGTGGCCGACTGGCCGTCGCAGGCCCGGCGGATCCTGGCCGAGTTCCGCGCCGGCACCGCCACCCTGCGTTCCGACCCGCACGTGGTGTCGCTCGTCGATCGGCTCCGCGCCGCGAGCCCCGAGTTCGACACGTGGTGGGCGCAGGCCGACGTCGCTCAGTTCCAGACCCGCGTGCGCGGCTACCACCACCCGCGCGCCGGCGAGCTCGCATTCGAGTACCAGCAGCTCACCGCGAGCGAGTGGCCGAGCCTGCGCGTGGTGGTGCAACTGCCGCTGCCCGGTGACGACAGCGCCGCCCGCCTGGCCGCCTGGCGCGAGATCGCCTGAGCGCCGGCACCCGTAGGGTGGCGCCATGTTCGAGGTGATCGAGGCCGTTCCCGACGTCGACGAGTTCTGCGACCTGCGCGTGGCGGCGGGCCTGTCGGCCATGGACCGTGCCGCCGCGGCCGCCGCGCTTCCCCGGTCGCTGCACGCCGTCACGATCCGCGACGGACAGCGGCTGATCGGCATGGGTCGCGTGGTGGGCGACGGATTGCACGTGCAGATCACCGACATCGCCGTGCACCCCGAGTTCCAGGGTCAGGGGCTCTCGCGTCTGGTGATGACGTCGATCATGGGGTTCGTGGCGACGCTGCCGCGCAGCACGATCGTCACCCTGTTCGCCGACGTCGACTGGCTCTACGGCAAGTTCGGCTTCGCGGTGCCGCGCGTGAGCGTCGGCATGATGCTGCGCGACTGGCCTACCAGCTGAGGCCGATCGTCTGGCGCATCGTCGACTCGAACGACTCGTCGTCGAGCTGCTTGCGCACCCCGAGGATCAGGTTCGCGTCGTCGCCGACCGGCACGCGCAGCGGCGTGGTCGGATCGGCGATCGCGGCAGCGATCGCTCGGGCCACGAGCTCGGGCCCGGGCCGCTCACCCACGAGCTTCGAGTCGGTGCCCGACCACTGCCGGCGCAGTTCGTCGTAGACGGCGTCGCCGAGGTGCTCGTCGACCGGCTTCATGCCCGGTGCGATGTAGCCCGGCTCGACGATCACCACGCGGATCCCGAAGTGGCCGAGCTCGTAGTGCAGCGTCTCCGACATCGCCTCGAGCGCGAACTTCGACGCGGCGTACGGGCCCTCGAGCGGCGTGGCCACCCGCCCCTGCACCGAGCTCACGTTGACGACGACACCCGACCCACGGTCGCGCCACGCCGGTGCCACCGCCTGCACCATCCGGAGCGCACCGATCGTGTTGGTCTCGAACGTGCGGCGCAGCTGGTCGAGCGGGAAACTCTCGAGCGGCCCGCGCCCGCCGACCGCCGCGTTGTTGACGATCGCGTCGATCGCGCCTGCCGAACCGGCCGCGTCGAGGCACGCCGTCACCGACGCGTCGTCGGTGACGTCGAGCGCGAGCCGCTCGGCGGCCGACACGTCGGCCAGCAGCGACACGTCGCGGGCGGTGGCCACCACGTGGTGGCCGTCGGCGGTGAGGGCCGCGCACGTGGCGGCACCGATGGCGCGCGCGGCGCCGGTGACGAGAACTCGCATGGGCAGTCACGCTAGACGCAGACGACGCCCCCTGACGGGGGAGGCCGGCGCCGGACGGTCGACGCCGTGACCTGCACCTCGACGCGCCCCGGCACCGGCCGCTCGCGCGGCGCGGACGGGTTCACCCTCGTCGAGGTGCTGGTGGCGGTCGTGCTCGTCGGCGTGCTCTCGGCCGTCGTGGTGGTCGGTGTCGGGCGCATCACCTCACGCGGGCAGAGCGCCGCGTGCACCGGGTCGGCCGATGCGGCGCGGACGGCGGCGCCCGCCCACCTGGCGAGCACCGGGGCGTATCCGACGACGTTCACCCAGATGACGGCGAGCGGCTCGCTCTCGTTGCCGGCCGGCGTGACGATCGACGCGTCCGGCACCGTCGCATCGGGCAACGGATGGACGCTCAGCTTGCGGCCCGGTGCGGTCGGCGGGCCACCGTTGTTCACCTGCAGCATCGACCTGCCGATCGCCGATCCTGCCGCCTGGTACGACGCGGCCGCGTCGTCGACGATCACCTCGTCCCAGGTGTGCACCACGGCACCGGGCTGGCGCGACCGCACCGGCAACGGCTTCGACCTGCTGAGCCCGACGCCCACGACCACCGTCGCGTGGTCGGCGACGGGCCTGAACGGACGTCCTGCCGTGATCACCGACGGCACCACGTACTTGAGGATGATGCGCTCCCCCGGGGCACGCACCGTGTTCGTGGTCGCCCGCAGCACCGGCGCGCCGGCGGCGCGCATCCTGTCGAGCGCCGCGGGCAACTGGCTGCTCGGCTGGTGGTGGGGTTGGCAGGACCAGGCGTACTTCGAGGGCTGGGTGTCGAACCCGTCGACCCCGGTCACCACGCAGGCGATCCTCTACTCGACCACGATCCCGACGAGCAGCGCCTCGACGGTGTACCGCAACGGCACACAGATCGCCTCGAACGCCGGCGGCGTGACGCCACCTGCGGGCCTGGCCGTCGGCGGATCCGGCACCTACACCGGCGAGAAGAGCGCAGCGGCGATCAGCGAGGTGATCACCTACGACCGCGTGCTCACCACCGCCGAACGCCAGGAGACCGAGCAGTACCTGGCCGACAAGTGGGGGCTCACCGTCGCCGCCACTGCGACGTCGCGGATGGCGGTGGGCCCGACGTCGTGGTTCGACGCCACCGACCAGACCGATCTGCGAGCGTCGCTCACCTCGTGCACCGAATCGGTGACCTCGTGGGCCGACCGCTCGGGTCACGGGATGACGCTCACGCCTCGCACCGCGGCGGCCGCCACCGGATCGACCTCGGCCACCTTGAACGGCCTGCCGGTGGTGACCACCTCCGGGCTCAACGCGCTCACCAACAGTTCGGTGCGCTTCACCGGCGACGCGACCGTGTTCGTCGTCGCCCGCTACACCGGTGCCGGGTTCGGGCAGCGTGTGCTGTCGTCGACGAACAACAACTGGCTGCTCGGCTGGTGGGGCAACACCCAGGACCGCGCCCACTTCGACTCGTGGCTGCCGGGTTCGTCGTCACTGTCGACCGCACCTGCTCTGTACAGCGCCGCGATCGCCGTGGGCGTGCGCGCGGACGTCTACAAGAACGGCGCGGCGATGACGAGCAGTACGACCGCCACCACGACACCGAACGGCATCTCGATCGGCGGCTGGCCGACGAGCGAGTTCACGCAGGCGGACGTGGCCGAGGTGATCGCCTACGGCCGGTTGCTCAGCACCGACGAACGCCGTGCGGTCGAGGCCTACCTCGCCGCCAAGTGGGGCCTCACGGTCGTGTGACGCCGCGCCGACGGGCGGTGATCACCGATGGCCTCAGCCGACCTCGATCATCCGCTCGAACACGAACTCGTGCTTCAGGAACGACGTCTCGCGCTCGTGGCCGGGGATCGGCGGCACGAGCGGGCTCATCTGCAGCAGACGCCAGCCATCGACCAGCGCTGCGAGCCCGGTGGCGTAGGGCGGATCGCCGTCGACCTGCGGTCCGGCACCGGCCGTCCCGTCGAAGCACGTCCAGCCGAGCGTGCGGCCGTCGAGGCCGGGGCCCGAGAGCCACAGGATCAGCACCTGCTGACGGGCACTCACGCGGCACCGCCCACGAGCCCGGCGCGGCGCTCGGTGCGGGTGAGGTACCAGTCGACGTCGAAGGCGTCGTCACCCGACACGTAGCGCCACAGCTTGGCCCGCTGCACGGTCTCGAGGCGGTGCACCGACGGCTCGTACCACGCCTCGTTGCGGCGGAGCACCGCAGCGACCATCTCCGGATCGGTGCGCGCCCACACGTGGTCGTCGGCCCGGTTGCGAGCGTCGAGATCGCCGGTGTCCCACAGGCGTACCTGCGGCACCGTCGGGTTGAGGCGCAGCTTGCCCATCACCCGGTCGCGCGTGCCGTGGTTGGGTGCCCCGGCGTGCCACAGGCCCTGGTGGAAGATCACCACGGTGCCGGCCGGACCGCTGAAGTACTGCTCGCCCGCCAGGTGGTGGTACCGGGCGACGTCGTCCATGTTGACCCGACGGAGGTGGCTGCCCGGCACGAACCGCGTGCCGCCCTCGCGCGGCGCCACGTCGTGCGGGAACCAGAACAGCTGGATGTCGAACGCGAGGCCGTCGTCGATGATCGCGTCGCAGTGCAACCCCTGCGCGTGCAGGTCGCCCGCAACCTTGATGTGCACGAAGTGGTGGTCGACCACCGGCCCGGGGCCCACCAGCGACTCGATCGCACCGGCCACCGCCGGCACGCGCACCATCCGACCGAACGCCGAGTCGGCGGGGTATGCGTCGGCGAGCACGGTGCCCGAGCGAGGCAGGTGCACCTCGGCGCCGTCGTCGGCCGTGCCGGTGACGCCACGGAACTCGTCGAGCCATCCCCGGAACAGCGACGGCAACTCGTCCATCGCCTGGGCGTTGATCTCGTCGGGCACCACGGCGTCGAGGCGGAGGAACCCACGGGCGACGAAGGTCGCCATCTGGTCGGTGGTGAGGAGCGGCAGCTGCACGCCCCTCGTCTAGTCGATCGGCGAGCCCGATCGTGACACGTGCCCGTGGGCGGTCCGCTCGGCGTGGGCGACGAGCACCGCGCCCACGAGTGCGGGCAGCGACACCACCGCCACCGTGACGAGCGTCCGCTCGACCGGCGAGCGCTCGGGGATCTCGCCGCCCAGGCGATCGGCGAGCGCGGCGGCGATCATCGTGAGCGTCGGGGTGACGAACGCGAGCAGCACCAGCACGATCTGCGCCAACCAGGCCGCGGTCAACGCCAACAGCAGCACGATCGCCAGCACCAGCACGATCGGCAGCTCCACCGCCAGGTCGCCCGGCTCGAACAACCCGACCGCCCACACGGCCACCCCGAGCCCGAGCCACGCGACCGGCGCCGCGGCCACCAGCCGGGCCGGCACCAACGGCACGCGCGGCGAACGACTCCCGTGCAGCTGCAGGTGGTGGGTGCTCACTCGTGGTCCTCCCGGGTCGGCGTCGGCACACGACGAACCGCGTGCCACCCCTGACTGTCCGTGGCTCGCGTGTGCGCCGCCGGGGAGGTCACGCGGCCGAGACCGGCTCGGCACCGACCGTGCGATCGGCCGGCCGCTGGTGGAACACCTCGCCCGCGAACAGCCGGCCGGCCAGCACCAGCAACACCATCGCGGTGGCCGCCACGCCATAGGTGATCGCTCGGCCGTGCGCCTCGTAGAGCGAGCCGGCCACCAGCGCCGCCACGCCGCCGACGAGGGTCTGGGTGCCACCGAGCAGGCCCTGTGCACCCGCCATCCGTTCGGGCGGGGCCGTCAGTGCGACCGCCACACCCGAACTCGACACCGTGAGCCCGTCACACACCGCGTGCACCATCGAGATCCAGAAGATGGCGATGCCCGACGGGGCCTGCCCGTACGCGATCAGGAACGCGGCACCGGCCAGCAGGCCGAGCGAGCCCACGCGGAACGGCCCGACCCGCTGCGCCAACCGGCCGCCCACCGACCCGAGGAAGAACATCGGCACGGCGAACAGCACGATCCCGAGGTTGGCGATCCACTCGGCGGTGTGCAGGTCGTCGAGCACCAGCACCCACAGCGCGTCGAACGTGCCGATCATGAAGAACACCGCTGCACCCATGCACAGCGCCGCCACGTACGGGCGCAACTGCAGCAGGTCGAACGCGAAGCGTGCCTCGGTGCGTGCCGTCTCGGCACGGTCGTCCACCTGCAGGCGACCGATCACCGGGACGAACACCGCCGTCGCCACCGCGATCACCAGGAACGGGGCCGGGATGCCGAACGGCCCGACCAGCACGGCCGACACGGCGGGCCCGAGCGCGAACCCGGCGACATCGGCGGCGAGCAGGCTGCCGACGTTGCCGCCGAGGTTGGCGGGGTCGGACAGGATGACGATCCGACGCACGGCCGGCAGCGCCACGCCCGCAGCGAGACCCATCACCACCCGAGCGATCAGCAGCACGACGAACCGCGTGCCGAAGGCCATCACGATCAGGCCGATCACCTCGGTGACGATGCCCATCAGCACCAGCCGGCGCGCGTGGCCGCGGTCGGCCATCGGCGCGACCAGCACCTGCGCCAGGAACGACGTGAAGAACCCGGCGGCCACCACCGCGCCGAGCGCCTTGGCACCGATGCCGTACTCGTCGCGGAAGTCGTCGAGCACCGTGAACATCACGCCGTACCCCGACGCGAACACGCCCGTGAGCGCGCCGCAGGTGAGGACGAGACGGCGCGAGGGCATGCGGCGAACCTAGTGGTCGCCCTCCGCGAGCAGCGAGGCGGTTCTCGCCTGCACGTGCTCGAGCAACTCGGGGTGGGTGATGATCCAGAACCGGTCGTCGACGATCGCGTCGTGCACGGCATCGGCCACCACCGACGGGTCGAGGCCGCTCATCCCGATCACCTGCGAGTTGGCCGCCCGCGCACCGGCGTTGCGGGTCGGGTTGCGCAGCGACGCGGGACGGTTGCGCTGGCTCTGGAAGATGTTGGTGTTCACCACCCCGGGGCACAGCACGCTCACCCCGACGGGTGTGTCGGCGAGCTCGATCGCGAGGGTCTCGCTGATGCCCACCACCGCGTACTTCGACGCGTTGTACGGCCCGATGCCCGGCCACGCGCTCAGGCCCGCCATCGACGCGGTGTTCACGACGTGGCCGCCCTCGTCGTTCGCCAGTAGCAGCGGCAGGAACGAGTGCAGGCCGTGCACCACGCCCCAGAGGTTGACGTCGAGCACCCACTTCCAGTCGTTGAGCGTGAGCGTCTGGATCGATCCCCCACCACCCACACCGGCGTTGTTGCACAGCACGTGCGCGGTGCCGAACCGGGCGACCACCTCGTCGGCCAGAGCCTGCACGCTCGCTGCGTCGCTCACGTCGGTACGCACCGGCACGACGCCGAGTTCGTCGGCGGTCGCGGCGAGCGGGCCTTCCTCGACGTCGGCGATCACCACCTGCATCCCGGCCGTGACGAACCGCGCGGCCATGGCTCGCCCGATGCCCGACGCCCCGCCGGTCACCACCGCGACGCGACCCGCCAACTCCTGCATGGATCCCCCTCGTCAGTAGCGTTCGCGGTGTGAGCGATCGACTCGTGTATTCCACCGACGAACTGCTGCGTGAACACGAGTATGCACGGCCCCACGTCGTCGAGGGTCACCGGATGCACGGCGGGATCATGGCCGACGGCACGTACCAGCCACCTCGTGCGCTCGTGCGCGAGGAGGCGTTCGGCGCGTGGGAACGTGCGCTGCGTGCGCGCGGCGGTGAGGTCCTCGACGCCGACAGCTCGCTGCTCGCCGGCGTGCGCCTGCCGACGGTGGAGCAGTCGCGCGTGCTGCTGCGCGAAGGTCTCGGCGAGACGTTCTGGAACAGCCTCACGATCATCGGCAAGATCGAGGCGAAGGGCCGGCTGCTCGCCGAGATGACCTTCCCCGACCTGCAGCCCTACATCGTCGACGACATCTCGCAGATGGCGATCGGTCACCTCCCGAAGGGGCTGCTGTGGGCGCACGGCATCGACGAGGGCGGCCTGCCTGACGAGGGCATCGGCGGGCACGACGTGATGTGGTTCGTGGCCCGCGACCTCGCGTTCGGAGCGGGCTCGTTCCCCGACGTCGACCCGCCCGAGCAGATCGCCCGCCCCGAGGCCGGCCGCCGCTTCCTGCCCGAGGTCGAGCCGGTGGTCGAGGGGTTGCTCTCGCTGCTGGCCAACCTGTTGATCATCGAGTTCCGCGCCGAGATCGGCTTCGCCGAGACCCAGGCGATCCTGCGCACCGGTGACCTGTTCGCCGGACGTCGCGAGCAGGCCGAGCTCGCCGCCGAGTTGATCGGCCGCATCCGTGCCGACGAGGAGATCCACGTGCGTTCGTTGCGGCTGTACCTGGGCGAGCTCGCACACGTGCGGTTCCGCACGCTCGACGGGCTGTCGGTGCCAGGACGCGAGCTGATCGGCCGGTTCTGGAACGGGCTCGTGCACTGGGCCACGGTCGACCAGCCTCGCCTGTCGGCCGAGCAGCAGCGCACGCTGATCCACGAGCGCATCGCACGCCACCCCGACGCCGCGCGGGTGCAGGCGGCCTTCGACGCCGCCGCCTGAGCGACGAGCGATCAGCGGCCCGGGCGCCGTCAGCTGCCCAGGTACACGTAGATGTTGGTGGAGCCGGCGTTGATGGTGCCGCCGAGGTTGCTCGCCGACGACACGTAGGCCACTCGCATGCCGTCGTTGCTGACGACCGCGTCGCGCGAGCTGCCGCCCGTCGCCGAGGCACCGTTCGACGTGACGTTCACCTGGATGCTCGAGTTGGTGGCCGAGTTCCAGCGGAACAGGTTGCGCTGCTGGTTGGGCAGACCCGACGCGTGCACGACGTACTGACCCGTCGAGCTGATCATCTGGTTACCACCCTCGCCCGTGCCCTCGTCGGTGTTCTGCCCCACGCGGACCGTCGTGTTGTTCACCAGATCGCGCCGGTACACGTCCTCGGCACCGTTGGTGTCGCTCGCGATCAGGTCGGTCGCCGTGGAGTGCCACATGATGAACGTGCCGTCGGTGTCGAGCGACGGGTCGTCGTTGCTGCCACCCGTGGCCGGGAGCCCGGCGGTGTTCTTCGACACCAGCACCGTCTCGCCGAGCACCAGGTCGCGCACGTACACCTCGCGCACGTTGACGTCGAGGGTGACCCCGGTGACGACGTTGGTCTCGTTCGACGTGAACGCGACGTACCGCCCGTTGCCGCTGATCTGGTTGTCGAACGCACCGAAGCCACCGCTGCCCTGCACCTCGGCCGACGACACGCTGACGCGCTGGGTCACGTTGTTCACCATGTCGCGGACGAACACGTCGATGTGCCCGTTGGTGTCGCCGCTGACCAGGTTGGTGGCCGACGAGTTGAACGAGATCCAGCGGCCGTCGTCGCTGATCGACGGCCACGTCGACGGGCCACCGATCGGCGCGGTCGTGTTGACACCGATGCTGACGAGCGTGGTGGTGTTGGCGACGGTGTCGCGGACGTAGACGTCGCGCAGGCCGACCCCGTCGTTGGCCGTGAGCGCGGCGTCGGAGTGGAACACCACGTAGCGACCGTCGTCGCTGATGGCCGGCTCGTACGAACCGCTGGTGGCCTGACCGCCCGACGAGGTGAGGCTCACCCGCGTGGTGGTGCCGGTCTGCAGGTCGCGCACGAACACGTCGGACTGGCCGTTGGTGTCGCCGCTCACGAGGTTGCTCGCGGTCGAGTCGAACGCCACGTACCGACCGTTGCCGCTGATCGCCGCACCGGACGAGTCGCCGTTGGGCGCGGCGTTGTTGAGCCCGACGCTCACCAGCTGCGTCGAGCTCGCACCGGGTGCCACGGTCGTGGTGGGCGCGGCGGACGTGGTGGGCGCGGCGGACGTGGTGGGTGCCGCGGTCGTGGGCGTGGTGGTGGTGCTCGCCGGCGGCGTGGTGCCCGCGTACAGCAGGGTGTCGTCGGTGTCGAGCGTGCCGTTGGCCGAGATGAGGTGCAGCACGTTGAGCCGCACGGCCGTGGCCGGCGTGGTGAACGTCGCCGTGGCGTTGGTCCACGTGGTGGCCGTCGGCAGGCTCTTCAGCCAGATCCACGTGGTGGTGCCGTTCGACAGGTCGACCTCGACGACCAGCTGTGTGGCCGCGGTGGCGCGGTACCAGTCGCTGAACGAGTAGAGCGTGCTGCCGGTGACCTCGACCTTGTCGAAGTACCACTTCGCGTCGCCGGTCGAGTAGCCGCTCATCACGACCCGCGTCGAGCGGCTGCCCGAGTGGGCGTCCCCCGACAGGTACGAGAAGACCGCGGTGTTGGTGCCCCAGCGCGCCTGACTCCAGCCGGTGGGCAGCACCGAGCTGGTCGGGTTGACGGTCTCGACCGAGCCGTTGGCGACCAACCCGCTGCCCCCGGCCGGCACGGTCGTCGTCGGTGCCGCGGTCGTCGTCGGTGCCGCGGTCGTCGTCGGTGCCGCGGTCGTCGTCGGTGCCGCGGTCGTCGTCGGTGCCGCGGTCGTCGTCGGTGCCGCGGTCGTCGTCGGTGCCGCGGTCGTCGTCGGCGCGGCGGTCGTCGTCGGCGCCGCGGTGGTCGTCGGCGCGGCGGTCGTGGTGGTGGTGCTCGCGGGCGGGGTCGTGCCCGCGTAGAGGGTCGTGTCGTCGGTGTCGAGGGTGCCGTTGGCCGAGATGAGGTGCAGCACGGTGACCCGAGCCGCGGTGGCCGGCGTGGTGAAGGTGCCCGTCGCGTTGGTCCACGCGGTGGCGGTCGGGAGGCTCTTGATCCAGATCCACGAGACGGTGCCGGTGGTCGAGGTCACCTCGGCCACCAGCTGGGTCGCCGTGGTGGCCCGGTACCAGTCGCTGAACGTGTACAGCGTGTTGGCGGTGACGGGCACGGTGGCGAACCGCCACTTGGCGTCGCCGGACGAGTAGCCGCTCATCACGATGCGGGTCGACCGGCTGCCGGTGCGGGCGTCGCCCGACAGGTAGGTGAAGGTGGTGGTGTTGGTGCCCCACCGGTCCTGCGTCCAGCTCGCCGGCAGCGAGCTCGTCGCCGGGTCGACGGTCTCGACCGAGCCGTTCGCGACGAGCCCGCCACCGACCGGGACCGTCGTGGTCGTCGGCGCAGCAGTCGTCGTCGGCGCAGCAGTCGTCGTCGGCGCAGCAGTCGTCGTCGGCGCAGCAGTCGTCGTCGGCGCAGCAGTCGTCGTCGGCGCAGCAGTCGTCGTCGGCGCAGCAGTCGTCGTCGGCGCAGCAGTCGTCGTCGGCGCAGCAGTCGTCGTCGGCGCAGCAGTCGTCGTCGGCGCAGCAGTCGTCGGCGCAGCCGTCGTGTCGGGGCCGGCGGTGCCGATGCTGAGCGAGCTGTCGTCGGTGTCGAGCGAGCCCACGGCCTGCAGCAGGTGCAGCACGGTCACGCTGGCCGCACCGGCTGGGGTGGTGAACGAGGCCGACACCTGTGTCCAGGCGGTGGCCGCGGGCACGCTGCGCAGCCACATCCACGACACGGCGCCGGTGGTGGAGGTGATCTCGGCGACCAGCTCGGTCGAGGTGCTCGACCGGTACCAGTCGCTGAACGTGTAGAGCGTCGAGGGCGAGATCGCCACCGGGGTGAAGCGCCACTTGGCGTCGCCACTGGTGCGCGCCGTGATGGCCACCCGGGCGTAGCGCGACCCGGTGTGCCCGCCGCCCGTCGGGTGGGTGAGCGTCGCGGTGATCGTGCCCCAGGCGTCGGCCTCCCAGGCGGTCGGACGCGTGGCGTCGGTGGGATCGACCTGTTCGACCGAGGCGTTCGCGATCAGCTCGGGACCCGCCTCGGCCGGTCCGACACCGGCCACCACCACACCGAGCGCCGAGGCCACCAGGGCCAGCGACAGCAGCGCCGTCCGTCGAGTTCGTGCGCGCCGATCGGCCATGAGGTGCGACTCCCGCTCCGTGTCGACCTCCGCCGAGGCCTCCCAACGGCTCGACCGTAGCATCCCGGGAACCGATCCTGCCCCGTCGAGGCCACCCCCGACCGGGTCGGCACGGCTTGGACGCGGCGTCGGGCGATCGACAGACTTCGCACATGACCGACACCAGCACCCGACTCGACGCCGATCGCGCCCGCGTGGAGGCCGCGCTCGACGAACTGCTGCGCACGCACGACCCGAAGACGGTCGACGACCGCACGTTCCGCGGTGCCCGGTTCGACGCGGGCCTGGCGTGGGTGCACTTCCCCGAGGGCCACGGTGGCCTCGGCGCCCGGCCCGAGCTCAACAAGCTGGTCGAGGAGCGCTGCCGCAAGGCCGGCGCCGCGCCGCAGGACCCCGCCACGTTCTTCATCGCCCTCGCCGGCCCGACGATCGTCACCCACGGCAGCGACGAGGTGAAGCGGCGCTTCCTGCGCCCGATGTTCACCGGCGAGGAGAAGTGGTGCCAGCTCTTCAGCGAGCCGGGCGCCGGCAGCGACTTCGCCGGCCTCGGCACCCGCGCGGTGCGCGACGGCGACGAGTGGATCGTCAACGGACAGAAGGTGTGGAACACCCTCGCCCACCTCGGCGACTGGGGCATGCTCGTCGCCCGCACCGATCCCGACCAGCCCAAGCACAAGGGCATGACGTACTTCGCACTCGACATGCGTGCGCCCGGCGTCGAGGTGCGGCCGCTGCGCCAGATCACCGGCGAGGCCGAGTTCAACGAGGTCTACATGACCGATGCCCGCGTGCCCGACGCGCACCGCATCGGCGACGTGGGTGAGGGCTGGCGCGTGGCGCTCACCACGCTCATGAACGAGCGGTCGGCCATCGGCAGCGGCAGCGGCGGCGCCCGCCGCAAGGGCCCGATCGACGTCGCGCTCGGCATCTGGAACGACCTCCCGGCCGACCGTCGCAGCCCGGCGCTGAAGGACCAGCTCGTCAAGCTCTACTGCTCGAGCGAGGCGCAGCGCCTCACCAACCTGCGCGCCGCGCAGCGCGCCAAGGCCGGCAACCCCGGACCCGAGATGTCGATCGCCAAGCTGGCGATGGCCGAGTTCAACAAGAAGGTCACCGAGTTCTCGATCGACCTGCTCGGCGCCGACGCGCTCGTGGGCTACGACTACACGTTCCGCCGCCCCGAGAACCTGTCGGTCGACGGCATGGAGCACGGCATCCGCCACTCGTTCCTGCGCGCACGTGCCAACTCGATCGAGGGTGGCACCAGCGAGATCATGCGCAACATCCTCGGCGAGCAGGTGCTCGGCCTGCCGGGCGAGCCCCGTGTCGACAAGGACCTGCCCTGGAGCAAGGTGCCGCGCAGCTGACCGGCAGCTGACCGGCAGCGGGCGTTCAGACCGCGTGGCGGCCGGCGTCGTCGCCGTCGTCGCGCACCACGCGCAACGCCGGCGCGCCCGACGACGGGCGTGCGTCGCTCGGGGCGACCGTCCGGTCGCGCCGCGGCGGCGGCACGGTGAGCAACCACACCAGCAGCACCGACAGCAGCTCGGGCAGGTGCGTCGCCTCGTTCACGAGCGGCACCACGCCGCGGGCCAGATCGACCAACGCGGTGATGGTGAGCGCGCCGGCCAGCACCATCGACACCGGCAGCACCGTGCGCGCTCGTGCGGGACGCACGGCCACCACGGCGAGCGCCACGCCGTACGACACCGAGAACGCGCCCAGGTGGCGACCGTCGTGGTTGGCGCTGTCGAACAACGACGGCGCCGACAGCACGATCACCTCGGCCGCCACCACGAGCAGCAGCGCCCGCACCACACCCCACCGGCTCGCACGGTCGGCCACGGCGTTGAGCTTCGACACCTGGTGCGACAGGTCGGGCATCACCGGTGCGGGCTGCACGACCAGCCGCCGGCGGCTGCCGTCGATCGCCGCCGCGAACGACCGGCACGACGGGCACGTCGCCAGGTGGGCGTCGAGCAGCCGCTCGGTCACGCCGGGGTCCTCGCCGTCGGCGCGCGCCGAGATCGCCGTCTGCCAGTGCTCGCAGTCCATGCCATCCATCTCGGCCATCGTGCACCAAGTCGTCCGACACGGCGTGCGAGTTCCCGCCGACCGTCCCGCGAACGGGAGGACCTTGGTCCCGAAAGCCTCGCCGACGGTCCCGAAACCGGCGGGGGTGGTTGTCCCGACGTGCACCGACCTGCCATCGTGGCTCCCGTGCCTCCCGTCGACGAGCTCCGTGCGTTGTTGGACGCCGCCCGTGAGGGCGACGATCACGCGGTTCGCGAGCTCGTCCGCCGCACCCAGCCGGCCGTCTGGCGGCTGTGCTCGGCGCTCGGCTCGGCGGGCGAGGAGGACGACCTGGTGCAGGAGACCTACCTGCGTGCGTTCCGGTCGCTCGACTCGTTCCGCGGCGACGCCCCGGTGCAGGCCTGGATCCTGTCGATCGGCCGCCACGTGTGTGCCGACCACGTGCGCCGCCGTACGCGGCAGCGCCGGCTGGTCGACCGCATCACCCGCGTGCAGCCTCGCGACCTCGACGACGGCCTCGCGCCGTCGGCGGCGCTCGGTGGCGGTATCGACGAGTTCGTCCGCGCACTCGGTCCCGAGCGCCAGGAGGCCTTCGTGCTCACCCAGGTGGTGGGGCTCTCGTACGAGGAGGCCGCCGACGTCGTCGGCTGCCCGATCGGCACGATCCGTTCGCGCGTGGCCCGAGCCCGCCTCGACCTGCTCGACGCCCTGCGGGCGGCAGAGGCCGTCTGACCGTGCGCCGCGCCCTCGCCCCGATCGGTGGTGTGGCCCTGGCCGTCGCCCTGTTCGCCGGGTGCGGCAACCAGGAGTCGACCAACACCGGCAACCCGAACGACCTCGTCTCGCAGGGCCAGCAGGTGGCTGCGCAGAACGGCTGCCAGGCCTGTCACGGCAAGAACTACGAAGGCGGCATCGCCCCCACGTGGATCGGCCTGGCCGGCAAGACCGTCACCTTCGACGACGGCACCACCGCCGTCGCCGACACGGCGTACCTCACCAAGGCGATCACCGACCCGCAGGCCGAGAAGGTGCAGGGCTACCAGATCGTGATGCCCAAGAACGCGCTGAGCGACGCCCAGGTGGCCGCCGTGGTGGCGTTCATCGAGTCGCTCGGTCGTCAGTCGGGCTGAGCGGCCACCGGCTGCATCAGCCGGACGATCGCCGTGACCGACACCAGCGCGCACACGGCGGCGAGCACGCCGACGCCGGCGGTGACCGCCCGGTCGAGCCAGAACGGCGCATCGGTGGGCAGGATCGCGTGGTCGAGCACGTCGCGACGCACGACGGCCCACACCAGCAGTTGCACCGCCGCCACCAGCGCGAGAGCGCGCAGGGCGAACACCGACCAGCGCGGCCATGCGGCGCCGACGAGTGCCAGCACGGTGGCCGACAGCGGCAGCGCCCAGTGGGCCGGTGGCGGACCGGTCTCGCTCGGCAACGACCACGTCTGCCAGGCCCCGATCACCAGCGCGACGGCCGACAGAGCAACCGCGACGATCACGACGAGCCGGGGTCGTGACCTCGCGACCTGCACCAGTGCGAGGCCCATCAGCGCGGCGACCGCAGCGGCGATCACCCACGGCACGTTCGACGGCGCCGGCATCCACACCGAACGCACCCGGACCTCGACGGGCTGCCCGTCGACGGTGATCGGGATGACCGTGTCGAGGATCTCGTCACCGGGGCCGAGCCCGAACGGTGGTGTGGTCTGCATCCAGTGCGTGCGGTGGTCGTGCCACGTGTAGCTGCCGCCGCTGCCCACCCGGTGCCAGTCGGGCTCGGCGTCGACGCTCGCCTCGGGCGGCACCTCGGTCTGCGAGTAGCGGTCCTGGTTCAGGTAGTGCGCGGGCGAGCGCCGGTTCTCCCAGATCGAACCGTCGACGTCGAAGCGCAGGTACGGCTCGCCCTGGTAGCCGCCGATCGTCACGGCCTTGCCGGGCGCGGCGAGCTCGATGAACGCGTCGCCACCGACGATGCGGGCGGTCACGCCGTCGACCTCGGGGGTGATCGAGACGATCTCGCTGCGGTAGTCGGTGGGACGCGGCGGATCGGCGAAGGCGACCGTCGGACCGATCGCCATCGTCGCGGTCAGCGCCACGAGCAGGGTGCGGAGCGCCTGCGCTCCGGCGCGACGGATACCCCCGGGGGTGACTTTGGTCCCCCCCTCGCGGGACCAGCTGCCCATACGGTGGGGGCGACGAACGGGCACCATGCGTGCAGTTCTGCCCGACCGTGTGACACCGAGCACGGAACCGTGGTGCCTCACAGGACGACCTTCAACACGACGCCCCCGAGCTCAGGAGCAACAGCATGAACCGTCGTACCTTCCTCACCGCCGCCGTCGCCCTCGGCACGGCCTCACTCGTCTTGGCGGCATGCGGAGACGATACCGACGAAGCGGCCACCACGACCGCCGCCCCCGCCACCGCCTCGATCAAGGTCGAGGGCATCTGGGCCCGCAACAGTCCGGCGATGGCCACGGCCGGCGCCGCCTACATGACCATCACGTCATCGGCCGACGACGCACTCGTGGGCGTCGACGTCGATCCGTCGATCGCGGGCGAGGCCCAGATGCACGAGACCGTCATGGCCGAGGGCGGCTCCGACACCACCATGGCGATGTCGGACACCACCATGGCGATGTCGGACACCACCGCCGAGGGCATGACCGCGACCACCATGGCCGGCATGGGGGCGATGCAGATGCAGCAGGTCGACAAGATCGCGCTGCCCGCCGGTCAGGCCGTCGCCCTCGCCCCCGGCGGGTACCACATCATGCTGATGGAGCTGGCCAAGCCGCTCGAGATCGGCCAGACCTTCACCCTCACGCTCCGCTTCCAGAGCGGCTCCACCCAGGACGTGTCGGTCGAGGTGCGCGAAGACGCACCGTGATCGGCGGGTCCGAACACCTCGAAGGAGAACGATGACGCGCTCCCATCGCGCGCTGACCCTCGTCGCCGCCCTCCCACTCGCCGTCGGCCTCGCCGGCTGCGGGTCGGAGGGCTCCGACGCGTCCAGGCTCCCGGCGATCGAGCTCACCGACGTGCGGTCGGGGGCCACGGTCGACGCGAGCTCGCTCGACGGTCCGGCGATCGTCAACCTCTGGGCCACCTGGTGCGGCCCCTGCCGCCGCGAGATGCCGGCGTTCGAGACGGTGTCGGGCGAGATCACCGACGTCCGGTTCGTGGGTGTCAACCAGGGCGACGCGGGCGACGCGGCCAAGGAGTTCCTCGACGAGGTCGGGGTCACCTTCGACCAGTACCTCGACCCGGACGGCGAACTCACGAATGCGCTCAAGGTCACCGGCCTGCCCGCCACGTTCGTGCTCGACGCGGACGGCGACATCGTCTCGGTGCACAGCGGCGCCCTCGACGAGCAGGGCATCCGCGACCTCGCGGCCGAGCTCGAGGCCGGCAGCTGACCCGGCTGATCAGTCGGCCAGGACGGTGAGGATGAACTTGTCGGTCGGCGTGGTGGAGCACACGCCCTCGAACACCCCGGCGGTGGTGAACCGGTAGGTGAGGGTGGTGCCGGCCAGCACGTAGAACGTGCCGACGGTGTGGCTCTTGCGGTCGTCGTTGACGATCCGGATCGTGTCGCCGACGTGGGCGGTGATCTCGGTCGGCATGATCTTGGGGTCCTGACCGATCTCGATCTTCGACGCGGTGCCGTACGGGATCGTGTAGTCGAAGGTGTACGGGCCGGCGATCGTGGTGACCGGCGATGCCGACAGGTCGTCGCCGCCACCGCCACCACCGGACCCACACGCCATCGGCAGCAGCGCGAGCGACGACAGCGCGACCACGGCGCCCACACGGCGGAACGAGGAGCGGCTCACGCGCTCGCCCCTTGCCCGACCTCCCCGAGGAGCGACTCGAGGTCGGCGGCCACGTCGTCGGCGGTGACGCCGAACGGCCACGTCAGCACGAGCTTGCCGGTCTCGTCGACCACGTACATGGCGCCGCTGTGCGACACCTCGACGTTGCCGTCGTCACCGGTGGTGACCATGAACGTGACGCCGAAGGTGTCGGTGACCTTGCGCAGCACGGCGTCGTCGTCGGTGCGCAAGCCGTGAGCCGTCGGCACGAAACTCTGGACGTAGTTCGAGATCACCTCGGACGAGTCGCGGGCGGGATCGATGGTGGCCATCGCGAGCTCGATCCGTGAGGCGTCGTCGCCCATCTGCGACAGCGCGTTCTTGAACATCGACAGCGAGGTCGGGCACACGTCGGGGCACGAGGTGTAGCCGAAGTAGACGACCAGCAGGTTGCCCGGCTGCGCCTCGAACGCGAACTGCGAGCCACCGTCGGATGCGTCGTCCATGGTGACGGTGTCGACCTGCTGCACGCCGCTCGGGCGGTAGCCGACGAGTTGGTGGGCAGGACCGTCGTCGCCGCACGCGGCGAGCACGACGGTGGCGGAGAGCAGCGACGCCAACAGGACGCCCCGTGCACGCCGTGGGGTTGCACCGGCGGAGCGGGACGGCCGACGACGCGGGAGGTGGGGGGCGCGTGGGGTCGGAGAGGTCACGAACTGAAGGCTACGTTGCCGATCAGGCACCTCCCCAGGGTCGAAGGACCCGTGGGGCATCGTCACCAGGAGACCCCATGTCGTCACTCGTCCCCGACGTCGACCCCTCCGAGGCCGGCTTCGACGCCGGTCGACTCGCCCGGATCGACCGCCACTTCGACCAGTACGTCGCCGACGGGCGGCTCGCGGGCTGGCAGCTCACCGTGTCGCGCAGCGGTCGGCTCGTGCACGTGGCCCGAGCCGGGCACCGCGACCGCGAGGCGGGCGCCCCGGTCACCGACGACACGATCTGGCGCATCTACTCGATGACCAAGCCGATCACCGCCGTGGCCGCGCTGATGCTGTGGGAGGAGGGCCGCTTCGAGCTGAAGGACCCGGTGAGCCGGTTCCTGCCCGAGTTCGGTGCGATGCGCGTGTGGCGATCGGGTTCGGTCACCAACCCGGTGCTCGACCCTTCGGCCGAGCCGATGCAGATGTGGCACCTGATGACCCACACGGCCGGGCTCACCTACGGCTTCATGTTCGCCCATCCGGTCGACGAGCTGTACCGCCGTGCCGGCTTCGAGTGGGGCACCCCGTCGGGTGACCTCGCCGAGGTGTGCATCCGGCTGTCGGAGCTGCCACTGCTGTTCGAGCCGGGCACCGAGTGGAACTACTCGATGGGCCTCGACGTGCTCGGCCGCGTGATCGAGGTGGTCACGGGCGAGCCGCTCGACGTGGCGTTGCGTCGTCTCGTGCTCGAACCACTCGGCATGCACGACACCGGCTTCCACGTCCCGGAGGCCGACCGTGACCGTCTGGCGATGCTGTACGGGGCGACGCCGGGATCGGGCCTCGCGATGCGGCTCGAGGCCGCGGCGGCCGGCGCCACGCACGCCCCGGCGGCCTTCCTGGGCGGGGGCGGGCTGGTCAGCACCACCGGCGACTACCTGCGCTTCGCCGAGATGCTGCGCCGCAAGGGAGAGCTCGACGGCGTGCGCCTGCTGTCGCCCCGCACCGTCGAATACGCGGCGTCGAACCACCTGCCCGGCAACGCCGACCTCACCGCGTTCGGCCGTCCGCTGTTCAGCGAGACCACCTTCGACGGCGTCGGCTTCGGTCTCGTCGGCTCGGTGACGGTCGATCCCGTCACCGCGAAGGTGCCGGGTTCGGTCGGCGACTTCGGGTGGGGCGGTGCGGCGAGCACGACGTTCTGGGTCGATCCGGTCGAGGACCTGACGGTGACGTTCATGACCCAGCTGCTGCCGTCGAGCACGCATCCCATCCGCAGCGAGCTCAAGCAGTTGGTGCACCAGGCACTCGTCGACTGACGGCGCGTCGCCGCTGCGAGCGGCCCCGATTTCGGGGACGTTCTGCCCTATGTGTCGTCGGGGGCGGGCGCACACTGACGTCATGACGATCAAGCATGTGATCATTCCCGTCGACTTCTCCGAAGTCTCGATCGCAGCCGTCGACCACGGGCGCTGGCTCGCCGACCGATCGACGTCCACCCTCGAGCTCGTGGCCGTCACCACGCCCCGCTATGCCAAGGTGACCGCTGCTGCGCTCTCCTCCCTGGCATCCGAACAGGATCTCGACGCGTCGTTCCGCGTGCTCGAGACCGACACCGACGACATCGAGGGCACGCTCGTCCAGACCGTGCTCGGCAGCACCGACACCGTCTGGTGCGTGGGCAGCCACGGCCGCACCGCATTGGGCGAGCTGCTGTTCGGCAGCGTCAGCGCCGATCTGGTGCGCGACGCCGAGGTACCGATCGTGGTGGTCGGACCGCACGCGAAGGTGCGACCCGACGCCGACGTGTTGGCCGTCGCGCTCGACGGCACAGCGAGCTCCGAGTCGATCCTGCCCGCTGCGGTGGCGATCGCCGGCGAGCTCGGGCTGAAGCTGCGGCTGTTGCAGGTGGGCCTCGCCCACGTGCCACCGGACGCCGCCGACACCAACTACCTCGCCGGGCTGTCGCACCACCTGCCGCACCCCGAGAGCGCCGACTACGACACGCTCTACGGCGACGCGGGCGACGAGCTCGCCGGCTACGTCGCCCGCAACCGCGACGTGGCGATGTTGGCCATGGCCACGCGAGGCATTCCGGCCGGCGCCCGCCTGTCGGTGCCGAGCACGGCGATGCGCGTGTTGCGGCACATCGACGCACCGGTGCTGATGTTGCACCCGCACGAGGCCGAGACCGATGCGCCGGTGGCCACGAGCGGACCGCTCACCGATCTGCGTCAGCGGGTCGTGGTCGGCGTCGACACCTACGAGGCGTCGAAGTGTGCCGTCGACTGGGCGGCCGCCGAGGCCGAGCGTCGGCACGCCGTGCTGCAGGTGGTCCACACGTGGCACATCCCCGTGGGCGCGGCGTCGATGTACGGCTATCCGATCTGGCCGGACATCGAGGCGTGCCGCACCGCGGCACTCGACGAGGTGCACCACGCCGCGTCGGCGATCCTCGCCGAGCACCCCGGCCTGATGGTCGAGACCATCGTGGCCGAGGGCGGTGCGGTGCAGGCACTCGTCGAGCAGAGCGAGGGTGCCTCGCTCGTGGTGCTGGGCCGCCACCACCACGGCCGCATCGCCAAGATGCTCGTCGGCTCGACCAGCGAGGCTGCTGCCAAGCGAATCGAGTGCCCGCTCGTCATCGTCCCGTGCGGCGAGCGCGAGCCGGTGCCCGCCGGCTGACCCGTCGCCGACCCTCCTAGGCTCGCGGGATCGACCTCCGATCCCGCACCCGCCGAGCAACGATCGCCGTGACGCTGTGCGCCACGGCGATCGTCGGTTGTGGCGACACCACCGCCGGCCCGCCGACGAGCACGCCTGCGTCGTCGGTCGCGTCGGTCGCGTCGTCGGTCGAGGCCGCGGCGCCCGCCACGATCGGCAGCTCGGCGCTCGCCACCACGCCGGCAGCGCGGCTCGAGCCCGCCACCACGGTCGCTCCCGTCACCGACTGCGAGCGGGTCGCCTCGGCGGTCGCCGCCCGCCACACCACGGCGGGTCGGGCACCCTCGATGCTCGTGATCGTGCGTTCGACGGCGTGGACCGACACGTTCGCGACGCTCGAGGTGGCCACCCGCACCGCCGGCGGTTGGGTGTGCGGCGCGGCGATGCAGGCACGGGTCGGCAGGGCCGGCACGCGGCCGCTGCTCGAACGGCGCAGCGGCGACGGCACCACCCCGGCGGGTGTGTTCCCGCTGGCGACGATGACCGCACCCGACGGGCAGCGCTTCTCGTTCTTCGGCAACTCACCCGACCCCGGGGTGAGCGCCAGCGCGTACCGGCGCGTGCAGGCCGGCGACTGCTTCGGGGCCACACCCCACACGTCCGGGTACGGACACCTGCGCGTCGACACCTCGTGCCCGGGCCCGGACGACGAGTACCTGCCGCGCTTCGTGCAGGCCTACACCAACGCGGCGCTCATCGGTGCCAACAGCGAGCCCGACGTGTCGGGCGACGCGCCCGGCGAGACGCCCTACGCGGCGGCGATCTTCCTGCACCGCCACGTGTACACGAGCGGCGGCACCAGCGGGACGACGAAGCCGACCTCGGGGTGCGTGTCGCTGGCGCAGGCCGACCTGACATCGGTGCTGATCGGGATGACACCCGACGTGTTGTTCGCGATCGGCCCGACCGACTGGCTGCTCACGACGGCGTGACGTCGCCCGCATCCGCGCCGTCGTCGGCCGTCGGGCCGCCGAGCACCGACGCCCACACGGCGTACAGCGGGTCGCCACCGTCGCCCGGCGGCGTGCACAACATCGCCTGCGGCTCGGTGTAGCCGCCCGCGAGGCGGAAGTACTGGCCGACGGCGTGGCAGCGTTGCGCCTCGCTGATCGCCAGCCAACCTCGGATCACCTTGGTCGGGAAGCACCGGTTCGAGAACGTGCACACCACCGGCCCACCCGGCGCCACCACGCGGGACACCTCGCGCAGCACGTCGATCGGGCGCACCAGGTAGTCGATCGACACGCAACAGGTCGCGGCGTCGAAGTGGCCGTCGGGGAACGGCAGCTTCGCATCCGCGTTCAGGTCGTGCACCACGTACGAGCTCGCCTGCCGGTTGGCGCGCAGCTCGCGCTCGTTCATCCCGAGCACCACCAGCTCGGGTGGCGTGATCAGGAAGTGCGAGATCCACGACGCCATGAAGTCGAGCACTCGTCGGGCGGAGCCACCGCCGTCGATGCCGAGCCGCCGGTACAGCCGACCGACCGCCTCGATCGCACGGTCGTCGATGTGGGCGACGAACCGGTCGGCCGCGTAGAACTCGGCGTCGTCGGCCTCGTCGCCCCTCCGGAAGAAGCCGACGGGGAACTCGTCGTGCGGGTCGGGTCCGGCGGGCACGTCGGGCTGGTCGTCCATCGCCCCATTGTGGCTGCCTGTGACCGCTGCCATGCGGCGCAGCAGTTGGTGTCTGGGGTACCGTCGACCCGACTGCTGACATCGCTGGGGGGCGACATGACCGGCACACCACCCGTCACCGACTGGGCTCGCGACTACGACATCTTCGATGCCGACTACATCGTCGATCCGTACATCGTGTGGGACGACCTGCGCCAGAGCTGCCCGATCGCACGGAGCGAACGCTGGGGTGGCACGTGGATGCCGACCACCTACGCCGACGTGAACGCGATCGCGCACGACATCGTCCACTTCAGCTCGAGCGACGTCGGGGTGCTCAACGACCAGGATCCCGACGCCGAGGAGAAGCCGATCGGCGCGGGCGGCATCCCGGTGCTGCCGCCGATCTCGGTCGACCCGCCGATGCACACGTGGACCCGCCGGCTGATGCTGCCGTGGTTCTCGCACCGTCGCGTCGAGGAGATGGAGGTGATCACCCGCGACCTGTGCCGCGGCCTCGTCGCGAAGGTGGTCGATCAGGGCCACGCCGACGTGGCCCGCGACTACGCGCAGCAGATCCCGGTGCGCATCATCTCGTTGGTGCTCGGTGTGCCCGAGGAGATGAGCGACGCGTTCACCGGGTGGGTGCGCGACGTGCTCGAGTTCGCCCACGACGTGCGCCGGCGCGAGGCGGGCACCGAGGCCATCGGGCTCTACCTGTACGAGCAGGTGCAGCGCCGCAAGACCGAGCCGGGCGACGACCTGATCAGCGAGCTGCTGCACACCGAGCTCGACGGCGAGGAGATCACCGACGAGGTCGTGCTCGGCATCGCCGCGCTCGCGCTCGTCGCGGGTGTCGACACCACGTGGTCGGCGATCGGCTCGGCGCTGTGGCACCTCGCCACACACCCGGACGACCGTCGCCGGCTGGTGGCCGAGCCCGAGCTGATGCCGACCGCCACCGAGGAGCTGCTGCGGGCGTACTCGCCGGTGACGATGGGTCGGGTCGTGTCGAGCGATGTCGAGGTGAACGGGTGCCCGATGCACCAGGGCGACAAGGTGCTGCTCAACTTCCCGGCCGCCAACCGCGACCCGGCGGTGTTCGAGCGGGCCGACGAGGTGGTGCTCGACCGCCAGCTCAACCGGCACCTCGCGTTCGGCGCCGGCATCCACCGGTGCGCCGGCTCGAACCTGGCCCGCATGGAGGTGCGCGTCGCGATCGAGGAGTGGTTGCGAGCGATCCCCGAGTTCCGGTTGGCCGACGGGGCCGAGGTGGTGTGGGCCGGCGGTCAGGTGCGCGGGCCACGCCAGGTGCCGGTGGTGTTCCCCGGCTGATCCGGCCGACTCACACGTCGAGGTCGACCACGGTGTGGGCGGCCGCCACCACCGCCGGGTCGTGACTCGCCACCACCACGGCGCTCCCCTGCTGCGCCGCGGCCAGCAAGGCCGTCACCACCGAGTCGGCGTGCTCGCGGTCCTGATGGCTCGTCGGCTCGTCGGCGAGCACCACGCCCGCCCCCACGGCGACCGCCCGGGCCACCGCGGCACGCTGCTGCTGGCCCATCGACACCTCGCCGGGGAACCGGCGCGCCAGTTCGTCGAGGTCGAGGGAACGGAACAACGCATCGACCCGGTCGCGCGCCGCGGCGTCGCGCCCGTCGACGACGCAGGTGACGTTCTCGTGCAACGTCAGCTCGGGCACCAGCGCGAGCACCTGCGGCACGACGGACACCACGTGCCAGGGCAACCGGTCGAGCGGGCGCACCTCGCCGTCGACGAGCACCTCACCCGCGCCGGCGGGGCACCAGCCGGCCAGGATCGCGAGCAGCGTCGACTTGCCACTGCCCGATCGGCCGCGCACCACCACGAACTCACCGGCGGACACGTCGAACGACACCGGTCGCAGCGCACTGCCCGCCGACCACCGCTTGCTCACCTGCTGCACGCGCAGACGGATGGCAGCGTCGAACATCTCGCGGCCGACCGGGGCGCCGTTCACGCGACCCTCCGTCCGTGGTCGAGCCACACCACCTGGTCGGCGACCGCGATCACGTCGGGATCGTGTGTGGCCACCACCACGCAGCGACCGGTGCCCGCGGCGTGAAGCAGCGCAGCGATCACCGAGTCGGCATTGCGGCGGTCGAGCGAGGCCGTGGGCTCGTCGGCCGCGAGCACCGGCGTGCCCGAGGCCAGTGCGCAGGCGATCGCCAGGCGCTGCTGCTCGCCACCGCTCAGCTGACGCACCGCGTGGTGCGACCGCTCGGCCAGACCGACCTGTGCGAGCGCCGCCACGGTGTCGAGCTCGCGTGTGCCGGCCAGGCCGGCCGACCATCGCAGGTTGTCGACGGTGTCGAGGTGGTCGAACAGGTTGTCGCTCGGTTGCGGCAACACCGTGGTCACCCGTTCGGCTCGCAGCGCCCGGCGTCGGCGGCGCGACAGGGCACCGACGTCGCGCCCGTCCACCAACACCAGTCCGTCGTCGGGCCGATCGAGCGCGGCGATCATCGACAGCAAGGTCGACTTGCCCGAGCCGCTCGCACCTGCGACGACCGTGATCGAGGCGGGCAGGCACGACAGCGAGACCGCGTCGAGCGCAACGGTGATCGTGCGCGCGGTACGGAATCGTCGGGTCACCCCGCGGCACTCGACCGCGGGATCGACGGTGCGGAGGCTGTCACGCAGTTCCACGCACCACCTCCATCGTGTCGCCCCGCGCATCCGACAGGGCGGCGACGGCGGCCACCAGCAGCACCACCACGGCCACCACACCGGCCGCGACGGCCAGCGTGCCGCCCGGCACCACCACCGCGCCGGGCGGGGCCAGCGTGGGCAGCGGGTCGAGCCGCGGGACCGCACGACCGGCCACCAACCTGGCCGCCAGCGCGCCGAGCACGCCGCCCGACACCAACGGCACCGCGCTCTCGAGCACGGCGGCGGTCCACCGAGCGCGCCCGCCCACCCCGGCGCGTCCGAGCACCACCTGGCTGAGCCGCCGCGTCGACGCGCGAGCCTCGACCACGAGCAACTGCAGCACGAGCACCACCACGCCCACCAGCACGCCGAACGCGGCGAGCACGTCGTAGGTCCAGCGCTGGGCGCGGAAGCTCACCACGTCGAACACGTCGGCGGGCGACACCACGGTGCGCACGCGGTTGCCGGCCGCCACGAGCCGATCGACGGCATCGGCGGGCGGGTCGCGCAGCCACACCGCATCGGTGACGTCGACACCGGCATCTCGTAGCGCTGCGGCATCGACCACCACGAGCGTCGTCCCGCTGCGCAGACCCGGGAACTCCGACGCCGTGGCCACCGGGGTGACGACGACGTCGGACCCACGCACCGACAGCGGGAGGTCGGCGAGGTCGCCGAGCGCGCCACCGTGCACCACGACGGCCGGGATCGCCCCGCCCGCCCCGCCCGCAGCACCAGCACCACCCCCACCACCGGACGCCGATCCGAGCGGGGCGAGCAGCTCGTCGAGACCGCCGAGCGCCCTCGGCGTGGTCGCGATCGCGGCGAAGGTGGCGCGATCCACGCCGAGCAGGTCGACCCCCGTGCTCAACGTCGCGTCGTCGAGCGCAGCGGTTCGCTCGTCGGCCACCACCCGGCCGTCGGCGCGCACCACCACCGTCGCCGACGCGGCGAGATCGTCGGGCAGCACCGCCGGCCCCGCCATCGTCACCGCGAGGTCGGAGCCGACGAACACCGCCGCCTTGTCGCGCAACTCGGCGGAGGCGCTGGCGGACAGCACGCCCGACAGCACGACCGCACCGACCGCGAGCACGATCGCCGACACCAACACCGTGGCGAGCGCCGGCTCGGCGGTCGCGCGACGCCAGCCGAGCCGCCACGCCAGCGGCAGCGAGCGGCCGCGCCGACGCAGCTTCGAGATCGCCCACCGCACGGGCCGCGCCGCGACCGCGACCACGGCGGCGAGCGCGAGCAGCGGGAACGCCTGGGCGAGCAACTCACCCCCGCGCGACTCCACGCCGGTGAACCGCAGGCCGCCGCCCCGGTCGAGGCGCCGATACGACCAGGCGGCGAGCGCCACCACGGGCAGCTCCCACGGCACGAACCGCCACCAGTGGGACCGTGTCGAGCGGTCGACGAAACGGTCACCCACCACCGACGCCGTCACGGCGACGAGCACCAGGCCGAGGACGACGCCGCACAGGCAGGCGAGGCCCGCCGAGCGCAGGGCCCCTGCTTCGAGTTCGGGGGTGGGACCGAGACGTCGCACCGCGAGGACGGCGAGGCCGGCGCCGATGACGGTCCCGACGAGCGCGGGCAGGGCCGTCGCCGCCAGGAGACGGCGGGCGGTCCGTACGGGCCCGACGCCGCGCAGCGCGTACAGGCGCAGCTCGCGGCGGCGCTCGCGGGCGAACATCGTGGCGGCGGCGAGCAGGACGGCCACGGCGGCGACCACACCGGCGAGGCGCACCGGCGCGACCGCTCGACCGATCGTGTGCGAGAGCGCCTCGCCGCGGTCGACCACGGTCGACATGCCCTCCGTGCCCCGCAGGTCGAGACCGAAGACGCTGTTCGGGTCGATGCCGGCAGCCACGTAGGCCTGCTCGGTGGCCGCCTCGTGCTGGTCGAGCACCTGCTCGAATCGGTCGCGCAGCACGGTGGCGTCGTGCAGGGTGCGCACCTCGGCCGGCCGTACCTCCCATTCGCTGCCCGTGCCGGCGAAGCGCGACAGCAGCGCGGCGTCGCCGAGGATCATCGGGTCCGGCGGGTCACCGAACGCCGAGGGGCGCAACAGGTCGCGCAGACCGCACCAGAAGGCGGGTTCGGGCAGCACGGGGATCGTCGGCACCACCTGCGCGACGGTCACCTCGGCCGACGTCGCCGCGGCACCGGTGCCCGGTTCGGAGAGGGTCAGGCGGTCACCGGCCGTGACGCCGACGATGTCGCGCATCGCCTGCTGGACGACGACCTGCGAGTCGTCGGGCGGGGCGACCCCGAGCTGCGCCTCCCAGCCGGTGCGGTCGACGAGCACCAGGCGGCGGACGAGCCCGTCGTCGGGTTCGAGGGTGTAGGTGAGCGAGACGATCCGCTCGAGCACTCCGGGCTCGGTGTGCGGCAACGAGTCGGTGAGCGCGGCGACCGCGGCGACGTCGGGTTCGCCGGTGGCCGGGTCGGCGAGCAACGGCAGACGCATCCCGGCGTCGGCACCGCACGTCGAGGCGAGCGCCAGCTGCACGGCCTCGGACCCGGCCGACGACACGTACAGCGGCGAGCCGGCGAGCGCGGCGGCCAGCAACGCGAAGCCTGCGGCAACGGCACTGCGGGCGCCCCAGCGCGCGCCCTGCCGCCGCGCCGCCGACGGATGGTCGAGCGACACGCCGGTCCGATTCCTAGAGGTACACCCGGTACGCGTAGACGCAGGTGAGCACCGCACCGACGGCCACGACGATCCAACGGAACCGGTCGGGGTCGAGCCGGCCGACGAACTTGCCGCCGACGAGACCACCGAGGATCGCGCCGACGGCCATCACCGCCGCGAGGGCCCACCGCACCTTGCCGTCACCGACGAGGCTCGACACGACGAAGAACACCGCTGCGGTGAGGTTGATCACGAACGACAGCACCTGCTTCAGCGCGTTCGATTTGGGCAGCGGCTGGTGCACGCCGATGCCCAGCACGGCGAGCAGCATCACGCCGACGCCGGCGCCGAAGAACCCGCCGTACACCGCGACCAGACCGAGCACCGCCGGCAGCCACGGAGCGTCCGCGAGCTCGTCGTGCTCGGCGACCCCCGAACGCCCGAGCGCCTTCTTGATCCGGTTCGACGCGCCGAGCAGCACGGTCGCGAGCGCGAGCAGCGCCGGCACCAGCTTGCGCAACGCGTCGTCGCTCGTGACGAGCAGCAGTCCTCCGCCGACCAGTCCGCCCACCGCCGCCAGCGCCATCAGCCGCTGCAACCGGGTGCGCTGGTCGGCCAGCTGCGCCCGCTGGGCGACGGCGCCGCTGAAGTAGCCGGGAGCGAGGGCCACGGTGTTGGTGACGTTGGCCGACACGGCGGGCACGCCGAGCGCCAGCAGCGCGGGGAAGGTGACGAGGGTGCCTCCGCCGACGATGGCGTTCATCAGTCCGCCGGTGAAGGCCGCGCCGGTGGCGGCGAGATAGCCGAGTGCGTCCATGCGTGATCCCGTCAGGCCTCGTCCGCCGAGACGGGTGACGGGTACGTGCGCAGCTCGATGCCGTGACCGTCGGGGTCGCGCACGTAGATGCCCTCGCCCTGCCCGCGAGCGCCGAACAGCGAGCGCGGCGGCGCGACGTCGCCGAAGCGCCCGGACGCGGCCAGCTCGGCCAGGTCGACGTCGTCGACGACGAGTGCGAGGTGGTCGACGTTGGTGCCGTCGATCTCGCCATGCTGGAGATCGAGGATCGTGTCGTCGGTGATCCGCACCGACACGAACGGAGCGGTCCCGGCTCGCCATTCGTCGAGCCGCACCACCTCGAGCCCGAGCAGGTCGCGGTACCAGGCGACCGATCGCTCCACGTCGGTCACCCGCAACACCACGTGGTCCAACTCGCGAACGTGCATCTCGACAGTCTGGCCGGTCGCACCCGTCGCGGCACGGCGCGTTGACACCGAACGGGCGTTCGTGATGAGCTGTTCGTCATGTCCGCCCTGCACGAGGTCACCTTCTGCGTGCTCGACCTCGAGACCACGGGCACCGACCCCGGGTGGGACGACATCACCGAGGTCGGCGCGTTGACGGTCCGCGGCGGCGAGCAACTCGGCACCTTCCACACGTTGGTCGGTCCGGCGGCCGGCGCCGGCCTGCCATCGATCGAGGCCGTGCTGCCGTCGTTGCTCGAGTTCGCCGGCACGGCCGTGATCACCGGCCACAACATCTCGTTCGACGTGCGCTTCCTCAACGCGGCACTCGGGCGCAGCGGTCGACCGTTGCTCGACCCGTCGGCGGTGGTCGACACCATGTACCTGGCGCGGGCCCTGCTGCGCGACGAGGCCGACGACTGTCGCCTCGGCACCCTGGCGGCGCGCTTCGGGTTCACGAACGTGCCGTGCCACCGGGCGTTCGAGGACGCTGCCGCCACCGTCGAGCTGCTGCACCTGCTGATCGAGCGGGCGTGGAGCTTCGGGGCCACCACGCTCGACGACCTGCAGGCGTTGCCGGCGCTGGCCGGCCATCGGTGGTCGGCCAAGTTGCGTCACACCGCACGGCTGCCCCGCACACCGGGCGTCGCTCTGGCCCACGACCGCGACGGAGCGGTGGTCTGGGTGGGCGTCGCCGACCACGACCTGCGCCGCGAGGTGCGCGACCTGTTCGACCGATCGGGCGGCGCGGTGCACGCGTCGGTGCTGCGCGACACCGAGCGCTGGCAGGTGGTCGAGGTCGACGACCCGGCCGTGCGACGGCTGGTCCACCTCCGTCTGTTGCACACCCACCGACCGCGGCTGCAGCGACGGGCGGTGCTCGGCGAGCAGGCGTCGTACGTGTGCCTCGAGCCGTCGCGTACCGGGTGGAAGGCGGTGGCCCGGCGGCGCACGTCGACGGTGGCGGGTGCCTTCCACCTCGGCCCCGTGCCGTCGCGCGCCGAGGCCGCTGCGGGTGCCACCGGGTTGGCCCGATTGGCGGCATCGGGCTGGACCGTCGACCAGGTGGTGGCGTGGTGCGAGGGTCCGGGCGAGCGCGAGCTGCCCGACGAGGTGCTCACCGCCCGACACGCACCCGACCCGGTCACCGCCGCCCTCGCCCGTCGCGACGTCGAGGCGCTCGTCGTGCTCGCCGGGCACCATCGACGTGTCCGCACCGCCAGGCCGGCTCACCTCGAGCTCGTCGAGTTCGTCGATCGTCTCACGTCGCCCGCCGTGCCGACGCCCGGCCTCGACCGACCGCTGCCGCTCGACCTGCTCGCCGAGGTGCTCGCGGTCGACGTGGCCGACGTGGCCGACGATCGGCCGATCAGGCCACCGCTCGGAACCGCACCGGCACCGAGTTGAGGCCGAGCACGAAGTTGCCACGGCGCATCGGCAGCGGCTCGTCCGTGGCCAGCTCGAGGTCGTCGAAGCGGCGCAGCAGCTCCTCGAACAGCACGCGCAGCTCGAGCCGCGCGAGCGGCGCGCCGAGACAGTGGTGGCGACCGTACGCGCCGAAGGCCACGTGGTCGTTGGGGGTGCGGGTGATGTCGAAGCGGAACGGGTCGGCGAACACCGACTCGTCGCGGTTGCCGCTCGGGTAGAGCAGCAGGATCCTGTCGCCCTCGCGCACCTGCTGGCCGTGCACCTCGACGTCGCACGTGGCGGTGCGGTTCATGTTGCGCACCGGCGTGGCCCAGCGCAGCATCTCCTCGATCGCGGTGGGCATCAGCTCGGGACGCGACCGCAGCAGTGCCAGCTGGTCGGGATGCTGCAGCAGTGCGGCCACGCCGGCCGAGATGACGTGGCGGGTGGTCTCGTCGCCGCCGACGAGGATGAGCATCGTCTCGAACACGAGATCGACGTCGGCGAGCGGCTCCTCGCCGTCGGCGGGGTTGACGACGAGGCTGATCAGGTCGCTGGCCTCGCTCCCCCGCCGCTCGTCGATCTTGACGGTGATGTACTGCCACCACTGCTGCACGGCCTCGATCACCTCGTCGCGGATCTCCGACCCGCCGGTGGCGAACAGATCGCTCCAGTGCAGCAGTTGGTGATGGTCGTCCTCGGGCAGGCCCATCAACTCGCCGATCATGTACATCGGCAGCGGGGTGGCCAGGTCGCGCACCACGTCGCACTCACCACGGTCGGCGACGGCGTCGAGCAGGTGGTTCACCTTGGCGCGGATGAACGGCTCGTGGTCCTCGACGCGGCGCCGGGTGAAGCCGGCGCTGACCATGCGTCGGCGACGGGTGTGCTCGGGTGCGTCGAAGTTGATCATCGACGGCACCGAGCTCTCGGGCCGCGACCCCTTGCCCGAGCAGAACGTGCGCCAATCGCGGCTCATGCGCGAGATGTCGGCATGGGCGGCGGCACCCCAGATGCCGATCGAGTCGTCCCAGTACATCGGTGCCTCGGCGCGCATCCACGCGGTGAGCTCGTCGAAGTTCGCGTAGAAGTCCTCCGACAGCAGCTGGATCTCGCTGCGTGTGGGGTGGTCGGGCGTGCGGGTGCCCGCACGGTCGAACACCACCTGGAAGTCGTGGGCTTGCTCGTCGGTCATCGCGACAGTGTCCCAGACGACCGGGCTAGACGACGGGCTGGTGGCGCCCGACCGAGGGCGGTTGCAGCATGAGCCGCTGACGAGGGCTGCAGCGGTCGAGCACGTCGGCACCCCAGCCCGTGTACTCGCTCCAGCACAGGTGGCCGGGCGCGTACTTGTAGAGCAGTGCGAGCCGCTGGTGCTCGGCCCGCCAGGGCAAGGTGCCGTGCGTGAGCGCCTCGGTGAACACCACCATGTCGCCGGCCCGCAGTGGCACACCGGTCACCATGTCCTCCACGCCGTGGGGGTGCGCGAACGAGGCCTTGTGCGAACCGGGGATGCAGCAGAAGCCGGCGCCCTCGGGGTGGTCGACCAACGCCCACATCACCGCGACCAGACCGTGGTAGGTGCGATTGCCGCGGTGCACGTGGTACTGCGCCGGGTCGAACGGCGTGCCCCCACCGTGCAGCCCGAGACCGGTGGTGCCGGGCAGCATCTGGATGCCGTACGCGTGGTCGAGCCGGACGTTCGGTCCGCACAGGTCGCGCACGAGCTCGAACACGGCAGCGTGGTCGATCAGCCATCGCAGCTCGGGCGCGGCGCCGAGGAACCCGGTGAAGCGCTGCGACGCGATCGTGGTGCCGGGCACCGGTCGGTCGAGCCGGCCGCACACCTCGACGAGCAACTCGACCACGTCGGGTGCGAGGGCACCGCGGCGCACGAGATAGCCCTGCAGGTCGAATCGGTAGCGTTCGGCGTCGGTGAGCGGTCCCACGGGGCGCACCCTAGACCGGTCGTCCGGAGGTGGTTTGGTACCGTCGGCGTGATGTCGCAGACCCCTCCGATCGACCGTGGTGCGTGGCCGGTGCTCGACCCCACCGCCTTCCGCACGGCGGTGCGCCACTGGATCACCGCCAACTGGGCCACCGGGATCACGGTGCGCGAATGGTGGCGTCGCCTCGGCGAGGCCGGGCTCACGGTGCCCACGTGGTCGACGGCGCTGGGCGGGATCGGCGCGACCACCACGATCCAACACGTGATCGAGCAGGAGCTCGGCCGGATCGCGACCATCGCACCGCCGGTGGGCGGCGTGGGTGTGCACCTGGTGGGCCCTGCGCTGCGCCAACACGGCACCGACGACCAGCGGGGCCGGCACCTGCCCTCGATCGTCGACGGCACGTCGAACTGGTGCCTGCTGTTCGAGGAGCCGAGCGACGGCGACGACCCGTACGACGTGGATGCCGAGGCCGTGCGCGACGGACGCGACTGGCGCGTCGACGGGGTGAAGCTCTCGGTGGACGCCGACCTGGCCGACCACGGGTTGCTGCTCGCCCGCACCGACCCCGACAGCGTGGGCCGCGACGGACTGACGTGCTTCCTCCTCGACCTCGGTCAGCCGACCGTCAACGCACAGCGGCTGGCGAGTGGCGGTTCGGTGGTGGTCTGCCGTGGCGCGACGGTGGCGAGCACCGACGTGCTCGGCGATCTCGGCGCCGGTTGGCAGGTGGCGCAGACCGTCTTCGCACACCAGCAGACGAGCCTGGCCGGGCGTATCCGTCGCGGGCTGGTCGACGTGCCGAGCGGCACCAAGGCCGGCAACCTCGACCGCACCACCGGCGACGTGCTCACCTACACCCGGGGCCGCCCGGCGCCCGAGCAGGAGCGCCGCCGCCGGTGAGCCCCGTGGCCGAGCCGGCCCGCCGCGTCGCGATCGTCGGCAGCGGACGCATGGGTCGAGCGTTGACGGCGGCGATGCCCGACTGGGAGGGGCCGTTCGGGCGTGGCTTCGACGGCACGCTGCCGGACGGGGCGACGGCCGACGTGGTGCTGCTGGCCGTCCCCGACGGCGAGATCTCGCGTGCGGCGGCATGCGTGCGAGGCGGGCCGCTGGTGGGGCACACCGCCGGGGCACTCGGGCTCGAGGTGTTGGCCCCGCACGAGTGCTTCGCCGTGCACCCGCTGATGACGGTGCCGCTCACCGGTGCGGATCTGCGTGGGGCGGGCGCGGCGGTCGCAGGGTCGTCCGAGCGGTCGCGTGCGCTCGCGTTCGAGATCGCCCGCCTGCTCGGCATGGAACCCTTCGAGATCGCCGACGCCGACCGCGCCGCGTATCACGCGTCGGCGTCGATCGCCTCCAACTTCCTGGTGACGCTCGAGGACGCCGCCGAGCAGTTGCTCGCCACCACCGGCTCCGACCGGCGGCTGCTGCTGCCGCTGGTGCGGGCTGCGCTCGACAACTGGGCCGAGCACGGCGGCGAGCGTGCGCTCACCGGGCCGATCGCCCGCGGCGACGAGGCCACGGTGCAGCGCCAGCGCGCCGCGGTGGCCGAGCGCACCCCCGAACTGCTGGCCTGGTTCGACCAGATGTGCGCCCGCACACGGGCGCTGGCCGCACGATCCGCCGGACGGAGGCACTGATGGCGCACTGGCTGATGAAGAACGAGCCGGACGAGTTCGGCTGGGACCACCTGGTGAAGGCCAGGCGGGGCGGCTGGGACGGGGTGCGCAACTTCCAGGCGCGCAACTTCCTGCGCCAGATGACCAAGGGCGATCTCGTGCTCTTCTACCACTCGAGCACCACGCCGCCCGGCGTGGCGGGGATCGCGAAGATCGTGAAGACCGCGGAGCCCGATCCCACACAGTTCGACCCGGCCACCAAGTACTACGACCCGAAGAGCACGCCCGAGAACCCACGATGGGACTGGGTGACGGTGGCGCCGGTGCGACGACTGCGCTATGTGACGCTCGACGAGTTGCGCACGATCCCCGAGATGGCCGGTTCGCGTCTGCTCGCTCGCGGCAATCGGTTGTCGGTGTTGCCGCTCACCGAGGCCGAGTTCGACTCGGTCGTGCGCTTCGCCGACTCGCACTGAACGCGCCCGGTCCGGGTCGCGGGCCGTTGTGCCCTGGCCCACCACGTCGGCGAGGTGCACGCTCGTCGTGACGACTCCGTTCGCCCGTCGGCGTGCGTGGGAAGAGGTGTTGCGATGAAGACCGTGTCAGGTGCCGCGCTGGCGCCCGTGCCGCGTGAGGCACATCTGTTGCAGGGACTGCTCGAACGCGAGCGGAGGGAACCCGAGGCGAAGCTCGCCTCGTACCGCGAGGGCGAACGGTTCGTCGACCTCACCGTGCGCGACGTGGTGTCGCGCATCCGTGCGGTCGCCCGCGGGCTGATCGCGTCGGGCGTGCAGCCCGGCGACCGGGTCGCGTTGATGTCGCACACGCGGCTCGAATGGCTGATCGTCGACCACGGCATCCTGGCCGCCGGCGCGGTGACGGTGCCGGTGTACGACACGTCGTCCGTCGAGCAGATCCGCTGGATCCTGTCGAACAGCGGTGCGGTGCTGATGATCGCCGAGACGCCGGGGATGGCGGCCGAGGCCGAGACCGTGCGCGAGTCGACGCCGGCGTGCACCGAGGTGCTCGTGATCGACGAGGGAGGACTCGACGAGCTCGAGCGGCGGGGCGCGACCGTGGCCGATGCCGAGGTCGACGCGCGCATCGCCACGCTCGGCAGCTCGTCGATCGCCACGATCATCTACACCTCGGGCACCACCGGCATGCCGAAGGGCTGCGTGCTCACGCACGGCAACCTGTGCGCCAACGTCGCGCAGACGAACGAGGCGTTGGGCTCGGAGGTCCGCCCCGGCGACAGCGGGCTGTTGTTCCTGCCGCTCGCCCATGCGATGACCAAGGGCAACGCCCTGTTCGCGCTCGCGTCGGGCATCCGGGTCGCGTTCGCCACCGACATCGCGAAGCTGCCCCACGAGCTGAAGCTGGCTCGGCCGACGACGATCGTCGCGGTGCCACGCATCTTCGAGAAGGTGTTCAACACCGCCCACCACCACGCCGCACACGGGGGCAAGGCCGCGATCTTCGACCGGGCGACCGCCACGGCGATCCGCTGGTCGAAGGCCAGCACCGGCGGGCGGGTGGGCCCGCTGTTGCGGATCGAGCACGCCGTGTTCGACAAGGTCGTGTACGCCAAGGTGCGCGCCGCGTTCGGCGGGCGACTGCGCATGGCGTTCAGCGGAGGCGGTCCGCTGGGCGAGCGGCTCACCCACTTCTTCCACGGCGTCGGCGTCCGCATCTACGAGGGCTACGGCCTGACCGAGACCAGCCCCACGTTGACCGTCAACCGACCTGGCGCCTGGCGTCCGGGAACGGTCGGCCGGCCGATCGCGGGAACGTCGATCGCGATCGCCGACGACGGCGAGATCCTGGCGAAGGGTCCGCAGGTGTTCGCCGGGTACTGGCACGACGACGCGGCGACGGCAGAGGTGTTCGACGTCGACGGCTGGTTCCACACCGGCGACATCGGCGAGCTCGACGAGCAGGGCTACCTGCGGATCACCGGCCGCAAGAAGGACCTGATCGTCACCGCCGCGGGCAAGAACGTGGCGCCGGCGCCGCTCGAGGACCGGATCCGGGCGCACGAGCTGATCAGTCAGGCCGTCGTGATCGGTGATGCGAGGCCGTTCGTGGCGGCGTTGGTGACCATCGATGCGAGCGCGTTCGCCGACTGGGCGAACGAGCACGGGTGCGCCGACGAACCGTTCGAATCGGTGCGCACGAGCGCCGAGCTGCGCTCGGCGGTGCAGGCCGCGATCGACCAGGCGAACGCGTCGGTGTCACGCGCCGAGTCGATCCGGGCGTTCACGATCCTGGCGCACGACCTGTCGATCGAGTCGGGCGAGCTGACACCGACGCTCAAGGTGCGCCGAGCCGTGGTGGAGCAGCGCCACGCGGCCGAGATCGAGCACCTCTACGCCGGACGACCCCCCGACGCCGAGGCGACGACGGTGGGCGCGTCCCGGCACTGACCGGGGCGCGCTCGCCCACCGCCGGCCGGGCCGGTGTCAGTCGCGGATCTGCTGCGCCAGGTAGTTGGGCTCGCCGATCTGGCGGATCAGTTCGAGCTGCGCCTCGAGCCAGTCGGCGTGCTCCTCCTCGCTGACGAGGATCTCCTCGAGCAGGTGCCGCGAGGCGTTGTCGCCGGCGGCGACGCAGGCGGCGATGCCGTCGTTGAGGCGCTTGACCGCGGTGTACTCGAGCTGCAGGTCGAGCTGGAACTGCTCGGGCACGGTCTCGCCCACCATCACCGGGTTCATGCGCTGCATGTTGGGGATGCCCTCGAGGAACAGGATCCGGTCGATCAGCACCTCGGCGTGCTTCATCTCGTCGATCGACTCGTGCCGGATGTAGTCGGCGAGGCGCTCGTAGCCCCAGTTGTGGCACATCTTGGCGTGGATGAAGTACTGGTTGATGGCCGTCAGTTCGGCCGTCAACACGTCGTTCAGGATCTCGATCACCTTGTCGTCGCCACGCATGGCCCGGATCCTAGGCAGACAGCCCGAGGGCGGGTCGGACGCGCACGGGTGACGTCTGTTCGGCCGTGCGCTCGAGGATCGCCCGCACGGCGGGCTCGCAGCCCCCGCAGCGGGTGGCGGCACCGGTGGCCGCCTGCACCTCGGCGAGTGTGCACGCGCCACGCTGGACGGCCTTGACGATGGTGCGGTCGCGCACCCCTTCGCAGTGGCAGATCAACGCCATGGCGGTGATGGTAAGGCGACCTAACAGCTTGTGTCAATGGGTCGTACGTCCCGACGTGACGGGTCACCCGACCGGGCCCCCTAACCTCGGCCCATGCCGGGGTTCGTCGTGATGTTCGTGGTGGTCGGCGGTGCCGCAGTGCTCATCAGTTGGCTCGTCGAGCAACGGCGGCGCACCCGCGCCGCCGCGGTCGCCGCCGTCCTCGGGCTGCAGTACCTGCCCGGGCCCACCTCGCCACCCGACGTGCCGTTCCGGCAGTTCTCGATCGGCCGCTCACGCAAGGTGCGCCACACGTTCTGGCGAGCGGGCGACTCGCTCGAGGCGACGGTGTTCCAGTACCAGTACACGACCGGTAGCGGCAAGGACAGCCAGACGCACCACTGCACGTGCGCGATGTTCCGCACCGGGCTGCGCGCCCCGCACCTGGTGCTCGACCGGCAGGGCTTCTTCCGCGACCTGCTCGGCAAGCTCGGCCTGCGCGACATCCAGCTCGAGTCGCCTCAGTTCAACGAGACGTGGCACGTGTCGTGCGACGACGAGCGGTTCGCGGTGACGGTGCTCGACCCGCCGATGATGGGCTGGCTGATGACGACGGGCGGCGGCGGCGAGATCGAGATCGAGCTGTACGGCGATCGCGGGCTCGCCACCACGCGTCGACGCGACGTGGAGCAGATCCCCGAGCTGCTCGACTACGCCCACCAGTTCGTCGCACAGATCCCCAAGGTGGTGCACGAGCTGTACTCGGGTCACCGATGACGACCGCGCTCGCCGTGCTGGGCGTTGTCGTGACGATCGTCGTGGTGGTGCCGATCGTGTCGTACAACCGGTTCGTCGCACAGCGCCAGCAGATCGCCTCGGCCTGGGCCACGATCGACGCCGAACTCGTCCGGCGCCACCACCTGGTGCCGCAACTGGTCGACTCGGTGCACGGTGCCGCGGCGCACGAGCGCGCGGTGCTGGTGCACCTGGCCGAGGCCGAGGCACGTGCACACGCCCTGCGGACCGATCCGGCATCGCTCGTGCCGGCCGAGCAGCAGGTGCGCGAGGCCGTGGCGCAGGTGGTGGCGTTGCGCGAGTCGTCACCACAGCTGAACAGCAATGCGAACTTCGTCGCGTTGCAGGGCCAGTTGTCGATGATCGAGGACCGCATCGCCGCGGCGCGGCGGTTCTACAACACCCGCGTGGTGGCCCACAACGAGCGGATCGACGCGTTCCCGTCGAACCTCGTCGCCCGCAACCGCGGCTACACGAAGGCCGCCTACTTCGGCGACGCGTAGGCGCCGGGCACCTCGACGCGCACCAGGTGCGGACCGCCTGCGTGCTGTGCGCTGCGGATGGCGGCCGTGAGAGCGTCGGGCGTCGCGACCGAGGTGGCCTGCCAGCCGAAGCCACGAGCGATCGCGAGCGGATCTGTCGAGCTGACGTCGACACCCATGCGCGGCGCATCGACGTCGTCGAACGACTGGCGGATCTGCGCGTAGCCGCGGTTGTCCCACAACACGAGCACCAGATCGAGCGCCTCGTCGGTGGCGGTGGCCATCTCGGCGACGGTGAACAGCCAGCCGCCGTCGCCCGCGAGCGCGAGCACGGGCCGGGTGCGATCCGCCACCGCGGCACCGATCGCCATCGGCAACGCGCAGCCCAGCGTGCCGAGCCCGTAGGGCGCGAGCCACGAGCGCGGCCGTTCGCACGGCAGGGCCACGTGGGCGGTGTAGGCCAGCTGTGTCGAGTCGAGCGCGACCACCGTGTCGGACGTGAGCGTGGCTGCCAGCGCGTCGACCCACGGCAGCAGGTCGGCACGGAACTCGCCCCGCGCGATGCCGTGCAGCTCGGCGGCGAGCGCAGCACCAGCCGAGCGGTCCGGTTCGGCCGTGCGGCCCGTGCCGCGTGCGGCGAGGCCCTCGCCGATCGCGGCCAGGGTCGTCGCGGCGTCGCCGTGCAGCGCCACCGTGGGTGCCATCCGCCGGTGCAACTGCTCGGCGTCGATGTCGACGCGCACCACGGTGCCCGAGAACGCCAGTGCGTGTCCGCCGTTGTACAGATCGGCGTCGCTCACCTCGCTGCCCACCACGAGCACGGCCGCGGCGGTCTCGAGCCGACGCTGCACGCCGGGGCTGCCGAGCACGTTGCCCGCGCACCGCGGGTGCGACGAGGCGACGACGCCCTTGGCATTGCCGGTGAGCACCACGGCGGCGTCGAGTGCGTCGGCGACCGCGAGCAGCTCGGCACCCGCGTCGATCGCGCCGCCACCGGCGATCACCACCACGTCGCCGGCTGGGGCCGAGGCCAGCGCGTCGACGGCGGCAGCGATGGCTGCGTCGTCGGCCACGGGACGCACGGCGACGCTCGGCACCGCGACGAACGGATCGATCCACCGCTCGAGCACGTCGGTGGGGATGGCCAGGTGCACCGGACGCGGCCGGCTCGACGTGAACACGTCCCAGGCACAGGCGAGCAGGCGAGGGAGGTCGGCGGGATCGGTGACGGTCTCGCTGAACGCGGTGACGGTGCGGGCGATCGCGGCCTGGTCGTCGAGGTCGTGCAACGGCCCGAACCGCTTGCCGAGCGCTCCGGTGTCGGTGGTGGCGGCCAGCACGAGCATCGGGCGCGAGTCGTGGAACGCCTGCGCCATCGGGGTGAGCGCGTTGGTGAGGCCGGGCCCGGTGATCAGCGTGCACACACCCGGGCGACCGGACACCACCGACCAGCCGTCGGCCATGAACCCGGCGCCCTGCTCGTGTCGTGGCGAGATCGCCCGCACGCCCGAGCGATGCAGACCGCGGTAGAGCTCGATGTTGTGCACACCGGGGATGCCGAACACGGTGTCGACGCCGTACTCCCGGGCGAGCAGGTCGACGACGGCTTCCCCCACACGCAACTGCGAGCTCATGCCGACAGGATCGCACGGGCGGTCGTCCGCCGCCCAGGTGACATGCTGGCGTCATGTCCGATCGCGCCCTCCCCCAGCCGCTCGGCGGCAACCAGATGCCCCGCTTCGGCGGGCCGGCCACGTTCATGCGGCTGCCACCGGTCGACGTGGCCGCGCACGGTCCGCTCGAGGTCGCGATCGTCGGCGTGCCGCTCGACATCGGCACCTCGAACCGCTCGGGCGCGCGGTTCGGGCCACGCGAGATCCGCGCCGAGAGCTGCCTGCTGCGCCCGTACAACATGGCCACGCGGGCGGCGCCGTTCGACAGCCTGGTGGTGGGCGACGTGGGCGACGTGGCACTCAACACCTTCAACCTGCTCGCGAGCCTCGACATCATCACGGCCCACCACGCCTCACTGGTCGCGGCCGGCAGCGTGCCGCTCACGCTCGGCGGCGATCACACGATCACGTATCCGATCGTGCGGGCGCTGGCCGAGGCGCACGGCCCGCTCGGCATGGTGCACGTCGACGCGCACGCCGATGTGAACGTCGCGATGTTCGGCGAGCGGATCACGCACGGCAGCTGGCTGCGGCACGCGATCGACGACGGGTTCGTCGATCCGGCGCGGACCGTGCAGATCGGCCTGCGCGGCACCGGCTACACGGCGGAGGACTTCGACTGGATGCGCGACCAGGGCGGCCGAGTGGTGCAGGCCGAGGCGTGCTGGCACCGCTCGCTCGCGCCGCTGATGGACGAGGTGCGCGAACAGGTGGGCGACGGGCCTTGCTACCTGAGCTTCGACGTCGACGGCCTCGACCCCTCGGTGGCGCCGGGAACGGGGACGCCCGAGATCGGAGGACTCACCGGCGCGCAGGGCCTCGAGATCATCCGCGGCTGCCGAGGGCTCCGGCTGGTGGGCGCCGACGTGGTGGAGGTCGCCCCGGCCTTCGACACGAGCGGCAACACGGCGCTGCTGGCGGCCAACCTCGCGTTCGAGATCCTGTGCGTGCTGCCCGGGGTGCGCACGCGCTGACCGCTGCGCCGACCGCTGCCCCGACGGTCAGATGATCAGGCTCGCGAGCACGCTGATCGTCGACGCCACGATCGCCGTGCCGAACACATAGCTCAACAGCGCGTGACGCATCACCGCGGCTCGCAGCTGGCGGTCGTGGATCACGGTGTCGGACACCTGATACGTCATGCCGACGGTGAAGCCGAGATAGGCGAAGTCGCGATAGCAGGGCTCGGGGGTGCTGGGGAACTCGATGCCGCCCACGGGCTCGTCGGCGTAGTACAGGTGCGCGTAGCGCAACACGAAGAACGTGTGCACCACCGTCCACGACAGCACCACGGTGAGCAGCGCGGCGACCGTCAGCGCCCACTGCAGCGCACCGTGGGCACGGGATGCACGGTGGAGGCCGAGGACGACGGCACCGAGGCTGGCCAGGCTCGACACGACGATGACCACGCGGCTGAGCGTCCGGCCGGCGTCGACACGGCTGGCGATGCGTCGGGTGCCGGCCGGGTCGAGCGGGCGGATCTGCCACCAGATCCAGGCCAGCAGGAGCAGCGTGGTCGTGATCCACCCGAGCAGCAACGCGAGTTCCCACACCGTGGCCGTGAGGGCGACCGCGACGACGACCAGCCCGACCGCTGCGCAGATCGCCACCCGGGTGCGTTCGGCCACCTCGCGCACGTGCTGGCCCCGTTCAGCCGTCGGCGCGCTCGGCGGCCAACTGCTCGGCGAGCTCGCGGATCCGGCGGCAGGCCTCGGCCATCACGTCGGCTTCGACGGTGAGCGCGAGGCGGACGTGGCCGGCGCCGAGCGAGCCGAAGCTCTCGCCGGGCATGGTGACCACGCCGGCCTCGTCGAGCAGCCGCCAGGCGAACTCCTCGCCCGACAGCCCGGTCGAGCGCACATCGGCGAGTACGAACATGCCGCCCTCGGGCATGTGCACCTTCACCGCGCTCGACCCGGCGAACGTCGACACCATCGCCTGCGCCCTCTCGCGGAACACGTCGCGCTGGCGACGCACCTCGGGGTGCTCGCGGTCGAGCGCGACGGCGAGCGCGTCGCTGAGGAACGGCTGGATGCCGAACAGCATCGCCTCGGACACCAGGGTGAGCCGGCGGGCGAACTCCTCGGGCCCGGCCGCCCAGCCCGAACGGAAGCCGGGCAGCGCGTGCGACTTCGAGATCGACGCGACGGTGACCGAGCGCTCGCGCAGCTGCGGCCGGTCGAACGGCGACGAGAACGGCACGTCGAAGGTGAGCTCGGCGTACACCTCGTCGCTCACGATCCACAGGTCGTGGCGCTCGCAGATCTCGCCGATCGCGTCGATCTCGGCCTCGCGCAGGACCGCGCCGGTGGGATTGCTCGGCGTGTTGATCAACAGCACGCGCGAGCGCGGCGTGATCGCCGCCTCGAGCGCCTCGGGTGTGAGGTGGAAGTCGTGCTCGGGCAGCGTGGGCACCGGCACGAACGTGGCGCCGGACGACGCGACGACGCCTTCGTAGGTGGCGTAGTAGGGATCGGGCACCAGCACCTCGTCACCCGGCTCGACGAGCGTGGCGATGGTGGCGTAGAGGGCGTGTTGTGTGCCCGAGGTGGCCACGACGTTGCGACGGCCGGTGGGCAGGCCCGACCGGCGCTGCAGGTGGCCGGCGATCGCGTCGAGGGTGTGGCCCTCGCCCTGGCCCGACGCGTACTTGGTGCGCCCCGACAGCAGCGACTGGATCGCGGTGTCGACGACCGCTGCGGGGGGCGGCAGGTCGGGCTCTCCGATCGACAGGAAGATCAGGTCCGCGCCTCGCGCGGCTCGCTGCTTGCCGGCGATGTGGACGGCCCACTTCGCGGCGCCCAGCCCGTCGAGCCGGTCGGAGATCGATGCGTACTTCATGGCGGCGACGAGCCTACGACGATGGCCACGTCGCCCGGAGATCAGCTGGACGCGCCGGCGTAGCGGCGCGAGCCGGCCTTCCACAGCAGACGGGTGAGGCCGAACGCGACGGCGAGGAACACGACGGTGACGATGCCGCGCTCCCAGGTGAGCCGGCCCGTCAGCGACTCGGACGGCACCGTGATCGCGAAGCCGATCGGCACCAGGTAGGTGAGCGTGAGCCGCAACCACGTCGGGTAGACGGTGACGGGGTACGCGCCGGCGCGGTAGAGACCGGTGAAGAGCTCCTGCACCTGCTCCATCCGGACGAACCAGAACGCACCCGTGGTCACCGCGAGCCACAGGCAGTACACCAGGATCGTGCCGGCGGCCAGGGTGAGCACGAACCCGAGCACGTCGACGGCGCGGACCGAGGTGTCGAGATCGGCGATGCCCCAGCCGAGCACGACCACGCCCACCAATGCGTCGGTGAGGCGCCACAGTCTGAACTCGCGGATGCTCGACAGGAGCTGCGAGTCGACCGGCTTGGTGAGGACGTGGTCGAACGTGCCCTGGCGGATGTCCATCATCACCCGCCCCATGTTGGGTTCGATGACGAACCCGACGACGCCGCCGACGAGCGTGAACACGCCCATCACCACCAGCAGCTGCGGGCGGGTCCACCCGTCGAGCTGGTCGGTGCGGTCGAAGATGAGCGACAGCACGACGAGGCCGGTGGCCACGGCCACGAGCGACTGCAGCAGCTGCACCACGAAGTTGGCGCGGTACTGCAGCTCGTTCATCACACCCACGCGCAGGTGCAGCAGGGCGAGGCGGACGGCCCTCATCCGCTGACCGCCGTGTAGTTGGTGACCGCTCGCCGCCACATCAGCTTGACGCCGATCGCGCCGACGGTGATCCAGACCAGCTGGCGCAGCAGACCGATCACCAGGTCGCGGTCGCTGATCGGACCGACGAGCGACGTGATCGGGAAGCCGAACGACGACTCGAACGGCAGCACGTGCATGACCTGCTGCACCCAAGGCGGCATCAGCGCGACCGGGAGCAGGCGTCCGGACAACAGCAACTCGGCGGCGAAGTAGGCCTCGAAGATCGCGCTGATGCGCGTGGTCCAGAACGTGATCATGCCGAGCATCCAGAGCAGCAGCGACCGGATCAGGTAGGCACCCCAGATGGCGACGAGGAACGTGAGCACCTGGGTGGCGCGCGGGTGCAGCTCGGGGTCGAACACCAGGGTGAGCACCGCGGCGATCGGCACCCACAGGGCGATCACCACCACCTTCCACCCGGCGAACATGCCGAGGTCGTAGTGGATGGGGTGCACCGGACGGACGAGCTGCGCGGACAGGTGTCCCTCGCGGATGCGCTCCTCCCAACCGAACGGTGTGAAGACGATGTTCATGTTCCGGACGAGGGTCCAGACGATGTAGTACGCGGCGAACGTGCCCGGCGTGTAGCCGTCGATCGAACCGCCCTGCTGACGGGCGATCGTCGACCAGACGACGAGGTAGATCACCGGCTCGGTGACCATGCCGATCATGTAGAGGTAGTTCGCGGTGCGGTACTGGAACTGCTCCATCACCGAGATCCGGGCGAGGGTCCAGTACAGGCGGGCCATCGCGCGCACACCGCTCTCGCGGCGCTCGACCGGTGCAGCGGCCGCGGTCACGACGCCGACCCGCTCGCGAACGCGAGCTCGATCACGTCGTCGATCGGCGGGTCCTCGACGGTGAGGTCGCGCACGTCGTGCTCCGACAGCAGGCGTGCCGTGACCGCTGCGGCCTTGGCGCGCTCGACACGCAACGTGATGCGGGCGCTCGTGTCGTCGACCACCTCGCCGTATGCCGACAGGTCGGCCGGTTCGGGCAGGGTGACCACCAGGGTCTTGTGGCTGGCGAAGCGGTCGGCCAGCTCGCGCAGCGGGCCGTCGAACAGGATCGAACCGTGGTGGATCACGATCACGCGCTCGCACAGCGCCTCGACGTCGGCCATGTAGTGGGTGGTGAGCATGACGCTGGCGCCGTGGCGACGGTTGTAGTCGGCGACGAACGAGCGGATGCGTCGCTGCATGGTGACGTCGAGGCCGAGCGTCGGCTCGTCGAGGAACAACACCTTCGGGCGGTGCAGCAGCGAGTTCGCGATCTCGGCCTTCATCCGCTCGCCGAGCGACAGGTTGCGGACCGGCTTGTCGACGAGCGAGCCGATGTCGAGCAACTCGATGAGCTCGTCGCGTTGCTCGACGAACGAGCGCTCGGGCAGCCGGTACACCGCACGGGTGAGGTCGAAGCTGTCCATCGCCGGCAGGTCCCACTGCAGTTGGTTGCGGTTGCCCATCACCAGGGTGATCTGTTGCAGGTAGGCGCGCTCGCGCTTCCAGGGTTCGTGACCGAGCACGCGGCCGCTGCCGTGCGAGGGGTGCAGCAGGCCCGACAGCATCTTGAGCGTCGTGGTCTTGCCGGCGCCGTTGGGCCCGAGGAAGCCGACGATCTCTCCCGTGTCGATCGTGAAGCTGACGTGATCGACGGCCGTCACCTCGCGCCGTCGCCGCTTGACGAGGCTCTTGGCCGCGGCGGCGAGACCTGCTTCGCGGACCGGGACGTCGAACACCTTGCCGAGCCCGTCGACGGTCACCACCGGTGCAGCCATGTGAGGAACGTATCCGGTGGGTCCGACACGGTGCGGCGGGATTGCCGGCGGGTGACGATCGTGACGATGTGGCGACGATCACCGTTCCCGCGCCCCACGACCGCAGGGGCCCGGAGTACAACGACACCATGAGCGGACGTGGTCGTGCGTGCCGGTTCGTCGTCACCGTCGCCGTGGCGTCGGTGGGGGCGCTGATCGCTGCGGGATGCGGCTCGGGCGGCGACTCGTCGGCGCCGACGTCGACCGGCGAGTCGACCGCGATCGTCGCATCCACCACGAGCGAGGTGCCCGCCAGCACTGCGGTGGCGACCACGGAGTCGCCGGCGACGAGCACCACCGAGGCGGCGCCGACGACGACCGCGGCGTGGGTGCCACCGTTCGAACACGGCTGCGACGAGACGTCGCCGACGCGAGCGGCGCCGCCGACCTACGACGAGGCGGCGCTCGACCGGTTCGGCCCGATCGGGGTGACGCCGGCGGTCGAGATCGCCGTGCCCTACGACCTCGCCGACCAGCCGTCGCAGACATGGGCGCAGCGGGTGCCCGGCGGGATGCTGCTGCGGATCTCCTCTCGGCAGGCGTTCGGGCCGTTGCCCGGCTCGATGTTGATGGTCCTCGACTTCGACGGCGTGGTGCGCTGGACACGATGCCTGTCGGGGTACGTCCAGACGATCGTCGCGCCTGCCTCCGCCGGCCCCGACGCCGTCGTCCTCACCTCCTCGAGCGGTCGCTTCCCGAGCGACGCGGAGACGGTGTTCCTCTCGCTGGCCGACGGCACGGAGGTCGGCACGCTCGACGACGCCCTCGCCGCGAGCGACCTTCCCGACGTCGAGGTCGGCTGGACGGTCGACCCGAGCGGGGACGGCGTGGCGGCCGTGCGGCCGGACACGGCGCCCGGCGAACCCATCCCCGCCGACACCGTCGGACTGCTCGACCTCGTCGACCTCACGATCGACGCGATCCCACTCCCCCGCGACCACAGCGTCGTCGTGTCGGAGGACGGTCGAGTCGAGGCGTGGCCGAACGACGCGCAGGCAGGCGGCATGCTGCTGTTCGTGGACGGACGGTGGCGCGACACCGACGAGACACCGGGTCAGCACTCGGAGCCGGCGGGCTTCGACTACGGCGCGTACCCGGAGCCGACCGCGCTCGCAGGGTTCGACGAGGACGGGAACGTGACCTGGCGGCGCGATGACATCACGATCCCGGTCGGCGAGGGCGTCTACTCGGCCGTCACCGACGGCGTCGTGATCGCCGTGTACTGCGCGACGCCGGTGGCCGACATCGACGCGCGATGCGACGACCTGCGCAGCGGCGGGTTCTCGGTCGAGACCGGCGAGACGCTCTGGCTCGACAAGGGCGGCTTCCCGACGGCCTTCGGTGACGGTGCGGCGCTCGTCACCGGCGCCTCGCACGGGCACGACTGGGTGATGATCGACGTGCACACCGGCGAGCTGATCCGCGACGACGAGGTGTGGGACGGCAACTCGACACTGTTCGGCGAGGAGTGCTGCGGCGGCGACGACTTCCTGCGCGTCGACCAGTTCGGCGGCGTGCTGTACACCGTCGCCGACCAGTACGTGCGGGTGTGGTTGCCGGCGGACGTGGCCGGTCCGACCGCGTACCTGAACCTCAGCGGCCGCTGATCGGGTCGGCCGTCTGCTCACGGTGTCGGGCGTTCGTGAGCCAGCGGTCCCTCGACAGGACCTGCGACTCACCGTGCCGGACTTTCGTGAGCCAGCGGTCCCTCAACGGGACCGGCGACGCACGGACGGCTGCGAGCGTGCGTCGGTGTCGCAACCGCTCACGCAGGCAGTGTGGCGAGGAGGGCGTCGAGTCGGGTGAAGTTCTCGTCCATGCCTTCGCCGCTCTCGTCGAAGTCGGCCATCTCGGCACAGTGCTCCGTCGACGTGTAGACCGACGTGCCGTCGATCCGGCTGCGGCCGTCGGGGAGGTCGACGAATGCGACGGACTCGAGGGTGGGGCGACCGGGATCACCGAGGTACTCCCAGGTGTGGACGATCCGTCCGGGCGAGATCTCGTGGTACGAGCCGACGAATCGGAAGCCCTGCCCGCCGCCGTGGATCGTGTAGTCGAACGCCCCACCGGTGACCGCGTCGAACCGGTGGATCTCGCATGCGGTGCCGGCGGGGCCCATCCATTGCACGAACAGCTCGGCCTCGACGTGCGCCCGCTGCACGAGCGCCGCCGGTGCGTCGAACTCGCGGCTGAAGGTGAGCACCGTGTCTCCGGCTCGCGCGTGTCGTGTCGGGTGTCGTGTGGTCATGAGCGGTCGTCCTCCTGGAGTCGTGCGAGCACGTCGTCGAGACGTGCGAGACGGGCGTCGAGCTCGCTCGTCCGGCCGACGAGCCACGCGGTCGCCGCCGCGACCCGACGAGGTTCGAGATGCACCGGCCGGTGCCGGCCGTCGCGTCGTTGGGTCACCACGCCGGCCGACTCGAGCACCTTGATGTGCTTCGACACCGCCTGGAGCGAGATCGGGAACAACGCCGCGAGCTCGTTTACCGTGGCGTCGCCGCGAGTGCTCAGGTGTTCGACGATCGACGCCCGCACCGGGTCGCCGAGCGCGCGGAACGTCTCGCTCACTCCGCTCGACCCGACCTCCAGCACGGCGACCACAGGCTCACCATATTCAACCGATTGATTGAATATCAACGAGGACGTTCAGAAGACCCAACGGGTGGCCTTGGGGCCGAAGTCGTCTTCGCGTTCGATCATCCCGTACGCCTTGGCGGGTGCGACTTCGAAGAGGGCGTTGCTGCGGAAGAAGCCGACCATCTCGTCGTGCTGCGACGGGTCGTCCCAGTACTTCGTGACCCAGGCGGTCGCGGCTCGGCTCACGGCGTCCGCGTCGCGGTCGGGATCGATCCGACGGGCGACGCCTTCGACCGACACGCACTCGACGGTGTCGTCGACCATCACCGCGCAGTGTGGGTTCGCGGCGAGATTGCGGACCTTGCGGGCGTTGGGTGAACACGAGAACCAGAAGGTGTCGTCGGGCAGCCAGGCACCCCACACGGGCATCGCTGCGGGACGACCGTCGGCCGACACGGTGACCACCCAGTAGTTCTTGTTGCGGATCAGGCGCTCCTGCGCCCACCCCCACGGCAGCGCACCGTCGATCTCGGCGGGCACGCCGTAGTCGGACATGTCGGGACGTTCGACGCGAGGCATCACCCGAACGTATCTCCTGCGGCGACACGCGATCCGGTGATCGGGCTCTGTGAGACTGTGCCGCGATCCCGTGCCCGAGCGAGACAGGAGACGCGCCGAGATGACCACCCCCGACTTCGGACCGGCGATGCGGCGCGAGCTGCACGTCGCCCGGCTCGAACACCTGCGTGACGAGATGCGACGTCGTGGTCTGCCGGCGCTGGTCCTGCTCGACTCGGTGAGCATCCGCTACGCCACGGGCGCGGCCAACATGGAGAACTTCACCACGCGGGTGCCGTCGCGCTACCTGGTCCTGGTCGAGCCGGGCCCGGCAGTGCTGTTCGAGTACCGCGGGTGTGAGCACCTCGCCGCCGGACTGCCCACCATCGACCGGGTGGAGTTGGCCGAGGGCCTCAACGTGGTGTCGTCCGACGACGACGTCGATGGTTCCTGTCGTCGCTTCGCCGACGCGGTCGCGGCCGTGCTGCGCGACGCTGATCCGTTCCAGGCCGTCGACGCGCTGCGAGCGAAGGGGTTCGCCCTCGCCGACGCCGACCGGGTGCTGGTGCCGGCACGCGCCCGAAAGCTGCCGATCGAGATCGAGTTCATGCGCGAGGCGATGCGGCGCGCCGAGGCGTCGATCGCCGAGATGGAGCAGGCGATCGTGCCCGGCGCGACCGAGGCGGAGATCTGGGCCGTGTTCCATCGCGGCCTCATCGCGCGAGAGGGCGAGTTGATGGTGAGCCGGCTGTTCCAGAGCGGAGCGAGGACGTTCCCGTACTTCCAGGAGTGCTCGACGAAGACGGTCGAGTCGGGCGACCTCGTGTGTCTCGACACCGACGCCGTCGGCATCGAGGGGTACAGCTCCGATCTGTCGCGCGCGTTCCTGTGCGGCGACGTCGAGCCGACGCCGGCACAGCGTCGGTTGTACGGTCTGGCACGCGAGCAACTCGAGCACAACGCCGCACTGCTGGGGCCGGGGGTGTCGTTCGAGGATGTCGCACGCGGCGCGTGGCCGATCCCGATGGAACACCGGCAGAGCCGCTACTACTGCATCGGTCACGGGCTCGGTGTGAGCGGCGACTGGCCGAACCTGCCGCACCTACCCGAGTCGGGGCCGTACCCGATGCCCGGCGAGTTCGAGCCCGGCATGGTGTTCTGCGTGGAGAGCTATGTCGGGTCAGCGGCCGACGGACAGGGTGTCAAGCTCGAGGACGAGTTCGTGATCACCGAGTCCGGTGTCGAGCGCATCAGCAGCTATCCGTTCGACGCTCGCTTGAGTGGCTGACGCGCCGTCCGCTCAGAGCCAGCGGCGCGGGATCGGCAGGCGGTTGCGGATGCGGGCGAAGGCCAGCAGGCCGGCGTTGATCATGCGGGTGTTGTCGAAGCCCTTCACCTCGGTCGGGTGCAGCCTCAGCGTGGTGCTGCCGTTCGATCCGGCCTCCGCTGCCATCTGCTCGTAGGCCTTCGCCCCGAGCTTGCCGAAGTAGTGGACGGCCATGTCGTGCGACAGCGACGGGTCGCCGGCGAGCAGCTCGACGGTCCCCTCGATCACGACGGCGCGATAGGGCGGGCGCTCGTCCTGGATCGTGACACACACCCGACCGTCACGCCGCAGCGCGTGGTGCTTGGCCGAGCCGGTCTCGACGTTGAACCACAAGGTGCCGTCGCGGTACGTGTACCAGAGCGGCACCTGGTTGGGGCGGCCGTCCTTGCGCAGGTACGAGACGACCGCGATGTGGTTGCCGGCGAGGAACTTCTCGAGCGCCGGGCGCTCGAACGCGGGCGATCCACCGAGCGGGGCGAACGGGAGATCGGTGATTCGGTTTACGGTGTAATCCATGTGCGGCACTCTACGGTGTACGCCGTAAACTCGCAACCGTGCCTCGCGAACCTCTCTCCGTCCCGCGCATCGTCGACGCGGCGCGCCGGCGGATCGATGCGGACGGGCTCGACGCGCTGAGCATGCGCAAGCTCGGCGCCGACCTGGGTGTCGAGGCGATGGCGCTGTACAAGCACGTGCCCGACAAGGACGCGTTGGTGCGACACGTCGTCGCCTCGGTGTACGAGGAGATGGAGGTGCCCGACCCGTCGCTGCCCTGGGACGTGCGCTTGCGGCACGGGGCCGACGAGCTGCGCCGCGCAGCACTCGCCCATCCCCAGCTGCTGCGGCTCGTCGTCACCGAGCCACCGGCCACGCCGGCCGTGCAACGACGGATCGACTCGGTGCTCGGCGCGCTGCTCGACGCCACCGGCGACGAGGCCGTCGCCGTGCGGCACTTCTGGGTGTTCGTCGCCTACGTGTCGGGTGCGTTGCTGGCCGAGACCGCGGCGATGGTCACGGTCGACGGCGAGTCGGCCGAGCTCGACGTGGCGCAGTGCCCGGTGCTCGCGGCGCTGGGGCCGCGGCTGGCCGCGTGCGACTTCGCCACGGAGTACGCCGCAGGACTCGACATCGTGATCGGCGCGGTACCGCTCCGGCGCGGCGTGCGTCGCGCCTCTCGCTGAGCCTCAGCCACGACGAGGCCGGCGAGCGATGAACGCGCCAGTGTGCTTCGACACGCGGAACACGCCGTCGTTCGCGCGCATCTCGTCGGTGACGATCGTCCGCAGCTGCGCGACGTCATCGTCGGTGGCCTGCATCGCCGAGCCCGACGAGGTCATGAACGCCAGCAGGTCGTCGGCGTCGGTGACGTGCAGCGTGTCGTCGTAGCGTTGCCACGCGACCTCGTCGAACACGTCGACCAGCACGGCGGCCGCCATCGCCGGCGTGAACGAGCGATTGGCCTCGTACCGGCCGGCATCGCCGAACACCCGCACGCGCACGTCCTCGATCTCGCGCAGATGATCGGGCCCGTTGGTCATCAGCACGAACACGCCGTCGTCGCGCATCACGCGCGCCATCTCGCGCACCGCGTGGGCGGGACCGGGCACGTGGTAGAGCGCGTAGGTCGACACGGCGAGGTCGAACGACGCGTCGGCGAACGGGAGCGAGCGCGCATCGGCCACATGACCCGACACGCGAGCGAAGCGACCGGTGCCGGTGGCGCGGGCGACGGCCTCGTCGACCATGCCGGCCGACAGGTCGATCAGCGTCAGCCGGATCCCATCGGGCACGACCGCGGCCGCGTGGTCCCACAGGTAGCCGGCACCGCAGCCGACGTCGAGCACATCGCCGGCAGCAGGCCAGGGCACCATCGCCGACAGCCAGTCGAACGCGAGCTGCGGCGCCGTGCGATACGCGACGTGCAGGCCCGCACGCTTGGCCAGGTTCGACGAGTCCCGGTACTGCACGTCGCGCAGGTGCACCACGTCTGGCTCGATGTCGGGCTCGGGTTCCCCGGTCGGCATCGCCGGAGCCTACGAGCGGCCGGTCACGCGGTGGCCGCGGCCTCGACCGGGATCTGCAGCTCGACGACCCATCGGTCGCCGGGCCCGCACTCGAGGTCGACCTCGCGGCTGTAGCCGAGCGGCCGGTAGCCGTGCTCGTCGATCCACGCCAGCAACGCCTGGTACGTGACATCGCAGTCGCTCGTCGTGCCCCGATGGATCGCCGCGGCCACCAGCGGCAGCGCCGGCAGTTCGATCACCTCGACACCGGCGGTCGCTGGATCGTCGGGTGCCGTGTCGATGGTCATCGTCGCGTGCACGTGGATGCGCCCCTCGTCGGTGTCGTCGTACCAGGCGGTCGACGGGCCGGTGATCGCGATGCCGGCGCGCTCGAGCCGGGCGCAGAGCTCGGGGTACAACGGCTGGATCACCGGGCCGATGTCGGTGGGCGCCCACGACTCGGAGACGGCACTGAGCTGTGCGACGAGCCGGGCGCCGACGGGCTTCAGCTCGACATCGAGGGCATCGGACGATGCGGTCATGGTGGTCTCCTGTGGGTGATCGAGGTGACGGACGAACTCGTCGAGCCGGACGAGCGCTCGATGGGCGTCGTCGATGCCGGCGAGGATCGCGGTGCGGCGCGACTCGAGCAGCGCGCGCAGTTCCACGTCGGAGCGGCGGGCGTGGACGATCTCGGTGACCTCGGCGAGCGAGAGGCCGAGGTCCTTGAGGGCGACGATCCGTCGCAGCACCTCGAGCTGACCGGACGAGTACTCGCGGTAGCCGGTGGCCGGATCGACCTGGTCGGGGACCAGGAGTCCGATCTCGTGGTAGTGCCGCAGCATGCGCACCGACACGCCGCCGAGGCGGGCGAGGTGACCGATGCGCAACGAGCTCACGGCGTCATCGAACCACCTGACACCGTGTGAGGGTCAAGACCCTCGTCGGACGTCAGAGACGCGCACCCGTCGCCCGGCACGTGCCCGCCGTCCAGTCGAAGGTCAGTGTCTGCCGATCGCCGGGGCTCACCACCAGCTCTGCGGTGCAGCTCTGGCCCCGCTCCTCGCTGCCGCTCACGATCCACGCGTTCTGCACGGCGGCGGAGGCCGGACCTCGACCGGGGCTGAAGACGAACTCCCACACGGTGACTCGGTAGTCGCCCTCGGGCACATGGACCGCCGGGAACGTCCGGCGCTGCGCGGCGAGGTCGTCGGTGGCCTCGCCGTAGCCGGTGAACCGACGGTCGCAGACGACGGTGCCGTCGGCACGCCGGACCTCGAGCACGGCACCGGCGCCCTCCTCGTACGCGATCGGACCGAGCGCGTCGACGACGAGCGAGCCACGGCCGTCGCCGTCGGTGCACGCGCCGAGCTCGCCTGTCGCCTCGGGGTCCGGACGAGGGCTGAAACGCAGGAAGCGGGCGCCGCCGTCGATCGACGCTGCGAGCCCGAGGATCGGGTCGACGCCCTCGATGCGCTGCGCCTGGGCCCCGTTGGGGAGCGATCCAGCGCCGTCGGCGAGCAGCAGGTTCGCCACGCACCTGAACGTGTCGGGGTCGAGGACGAGTGGATCGCCGTACGGCCCGTAGAGCCGATCGTCCGGCACGACGTCGTCGCCGCGCAGCAACTCGTAGTCGATGCCTTTGAGACGGAACCGCATGACCGGATCGCACACCGACGTGACCTGCGACCCGCCCTCGTCGCCCGATCCACTGCACGCCGCGAGCACGATCGCCAGGAGGGTGGGTTTGCCGAGAACGCGAGCGGAGCGGTTCACGGCAACAGATCGCGCAGCATGTCCGAGCCGGACGTGCACCTGCAGCCGAGCGCCGACCATCGGGCCGATTCGTCGGCTGTCGGAATGCGCCACTGGCGCGTGGTCGAGTCGTACGCGAGATCAGGCGCGCTGGGTGCCGGCGGATCGGCCTCGGGGTAGATCACGTCGAACAGGCCGATCGTGCCGTCGCTGCGCGCCTCGCACAACTGGTAGCCCATCTCCGGGATCTGGCCGACGTCGACCGTCGTCGATGTCCACGTGCCGGTCGCGAGGTCGAGCACACCGACTGTGCCGGGTTCGTTCACCTCGAGGCCGGACGGGGCCTCGGCGCCGAAGTCCATGTACACCGGCGCCACGGCGAGCTGGTCGCCGAGCACCGCAACCGACGGTCCGGTGAGCGCGAACGGGGCGTCGTCGAGGCGGCTCCACGTCTGTGTGTCCGGCGTGTAGGTGGCGATGCTGCCGTCGGGCAGCAGCTTCACGACGAGGTCGTCGACGACGACCTCGAGACTGCGATCGCCCATCTCGTGCATCGTCATCCAGTTGCACGAGGTGCCGCACTCGAGCCAGTCCGGGATCGGGATGGCGCTCCAGGTATCGGTCGTGACGTCGTAGTCCCACGGCTGCGTCAGCGGGGCGTTGGCGTCGGCCGCACTGTCGAGGCCGAGCATCAGCGCATGGGTGCGCACCGTCGAGGTCACCCACAGGAACTGCTTCGGCGGCGGTGGCGACATCGGTGCGATCTCCAACGAGTCGTTCACCACGACACCCTCGAACCGGTCCGGCTCGTAGAAGCCGTTGCCGATGTCGTGCGAGGTCTGGTTCGCGACGACGAGCAGATCGCCGAGGAGGGCGATCCACGGCAGGCTCTGCGGATCGGCGAACACACCCAGGTCGACCGGCTCGGACCACGTGACGTCGTCGGCCGAGAGCTGCCACAGCACGTACTGGTCGTCGACCGGCGACACGATCACCGGCCGCCCCGCGAGCGCGCTCACCGCCGGGATCCGCGTCGTCGAGATGCCCTCGGGCAGATCGATGACCCGGCGGCTGGCGAGCAGCAGTCCACCGTCCACGTCGTAGGGATCGCCGTTCGCGTACGCGACGACCACTTCGGCATCCGTGGCATCGTCCGAGAGCGTGTAGCCCTGCGTGCGACCCGCAGCCTCTTGGGCGGTGATCCACTCGTCGAGCGCGACCCCGGGTTCCGCCGGCACGGCGATCGTCGACGGCTCGGCCACCTCCGTGGTCGTCGGTGCAGCCATCGTGGAGGCGGCGGTCGACGAAGGAGCGTGCGTGGTCGGCGCCGCACTCGTCGCCGGCGCCGTCGCCGCTGCGGCACCGTCGCCCTCCGACCCGCACGCTGTCGCACCGATCAACGCCAGCGCCGCAAGCCCACCGATCCCCCACCGATCCGTCCTGCGAGCCATCTGTCCGAACCTCCCCGTCGACTCGCCACGACGCTACGTCGACGCTCGAGCGCCGTCCGGTCAGCGTCGGGAACTGATCCCGAACCGCAACGCGACGGCAACGGTTCGGGCTTCGGCCGTCGCGCGCTCGACGTCGCCGAACCCATGCTCTCGATGGTGACGGTTGGTCAGAGATGTCGGCCGGTCCGGCCACGTGTGCACGTCTGCTCCCACGGGTGGTCGTCTGCGACCCCATTCGGGAGCAGACACCGCCGCGCAGCAGGCGGCGACGGTCGCGTCCCGGAGGAAGGTCGTCGCCGCCTCCTTTCAGAGCATGGGTTCCGCGTGGCTCCACAGACGGCCGAGTCGGAGGAGACGGCCGAACTCCGCGACTTCCAGCGCCGATGAACTGGAGCGGCTACGACTCAGCGCACGGCGACGAGGGGGTCGGTCGCGATGCGGCTCTCGGTGCCGTTCGGACCGACGGGCGTGGTGCCCCGCACCGTGACCCGGCGCATCTTCCGTTCCTTCGTGCCGTAGTCGTCGGTCGCGTAGTGGGCGGTGGTGCGGTTGTCCCACACGAGCACGTCGCCGGCCCGCCACCGATGACGCAACACCAGCTCGGGCTGGAACATGTGGTCGTACAGCAGCGCGAGCAACCCGTCGCTCTCCACACGCGACAGCCCGACGACGTGGGTGGTGAAACCGGGGTTCACGAACAGGTTCCGTCGACCGGTCGTCGGGTGCACCCGCACCATCGGGTGGATCACCGGCGGCACCTTGGCGGCGTCGTCGTACAGGCGTTGCGCGTCGTCGCGTCCGAGTGCCGTGTCGAACGGGACACCCCAGTACGCGAGCGGTGAGATGCGATGCACGGCCTCGAGCTGGTCGACCGCGTCGCGCAGCGCCGGATGCAGCCGTTCGTAGGCGCTGTGGGTGTCGGCCCACAGGGTGTCGCCGCCCGACTCTGGCGTGACGTCACCGACGAGCACGCTGATCGCCGGCGGCGTGGGCACGAACGTGACGTCGGTGTGCCACTGGGCGTTGCGGCCGCCGGCCGCGCCGTCGAGCTCGAGGATCTCCGGGTGGTCGGGGTGCCCGGGCACCACCGGGTGCGCCGGGGTGAGCTCACCGAAGGCGCGGCCGAAGGCCACCTGGTCGGCGTGCGACAGGAACTGGTCGCGGAACACGAGCACCCGGTGTTGTTCGAGTTGCGACACGATCCACTCGCCGTCGATCCCGTCCGCGAGACGTGCGCCCGTGAGCTCGAGACCGAACGTGCCGGTGATCTGCGTGGTGGTCCAGGTGGTGGTCATGTCGGTTCCTGATCCGTGTGGGTGATGGCCGTCCGCAGGTCGTGGCAGACGGCGACGAACTCAGGGTCGGCGCGCAGATCCGCGGCGCTGCGTCCCGACCGGGTGAACGAGAGTGTGCGATCGAGCGAGATGGTGCCAGGTCGCGAGCTCATCACCAACACGCGGCTGGCGAGCAGCGCCGCCTCCTCGATCGAATGGGTGACGAACAGCACGGTGCGGCCGTGTTCGAGCCACAGGTTGCGGAGCTCGGACTGCAGGGTCTCGCGGGTGAGCGCGTCGAGTGCACCGAACGGTTCGTCGAGCAACAACACCTCGGGATCGACCGCGAGCGCACGTGCGATCTGGCAGCGCTGCTGCATGCCGCCCGACAGCTCGTACACGCGATGGTCGGCGAACGCGCTGAGCCCGACGCGCTCGAGCTCGACCTCGGCTCGGCCTCGACGCTCGCGTCGCGCCACGCCCTGCACCGCGAGGCCGAGCTCGACGTTGCCGCGCACCGTGAGCCACGGCATGAGCGACGACGACTGCTGGAACACGACGCATCGATGGCGCGACGGCCCGACGATGGTGCGATCGCCGAAGGTCACCGAGCCGGACGACGGTGACCTGAGTCCGGCGACGATCTCGAGCAGGGTCGACTTGCCGCACCCCGACGGGCCGACGAGGCAGACGAACTCCCCGGCGTCGATCGTCAGCTCGACCCGGCCGAGCGCCTCGACCGGACCGTTGCTGCCCGGATAGGTGTGGCCGACCCCGCGCAGGTGGAGGGCCCTGCCCTCCACCTGCGACGGAGCCGTGGTCACTTCGCGGCTGCCGCGTACGTGGTGACGACGGCCGACTGATAGGCCGCTTCGGGCTGGACCTCCTCGATCTTGCCCTGGTCCTTGTTGAACTGGGCGGCGGCGTAGAGGTTGGCCGCGAGACCGCCGCCCAGGTAGTCCTCGCCGGCCTGGGTCGCGGCGTCGAGGAACACGAGGCCACCGAGTTGCACCTTCGCCTCGTCGGCGGTGATCTCGAGTTCGGCGGCGTTGGCCTCGGCCGCGGCGTCGATGTCGTTCAGCAACTGGTCGACGGCCTGGTTGTTGAGGTCGACGAAGGCCTGCACGACGTTCGGGTACTGCTCGGCGAAAGCGTTGGTGACGATCGCGAGGTCGTAGGTGGTCTTGCCCTTCTCCGACAGCTGCTTGCTGTCGATCAGCACCTTGCCGCCGTCGGCCTTGATCTTCGACAGGTTCGGGTCCCACACGTAGGCGCCGTCGATCTGACCGGCCTCCCACGCCGCGGTGATCGCGTCGGGCTCGCTGTCGATGATGTTCACGTCGCTCTCCGGCACGCCGGCGTCGTCGAGCGCGGCGAGCAGGCTGAAGTGCGCAGTGGAGGCGAACGGCGTCGCGATCGTCTTGCCCTTCAGATCGGCGATCGTCTCGATGCCGGCGTCCGGCTTCACGATCAGGGCCTCGGCCTCGCCGATGATGTCGAAGATCCAGGGCACCTGGTACTCGATGCCGGTCGAGATGCCGCGCGAGGTGGGGCTGCTGCCGACCAGACCGAAGTCGACGCCACCGGCGACGACGGCCTCGTTCACCGAGCCGCCGCTGTCGAACAGCGACCACTCGATGGTCGAGTCGGGGAAGGCCTCCTCGAGCCAGCCCTGGTTCTTCACGATGAGCAGGCTGCCCGGCACGTTCTGGTAGCCGATGCGGATGGTGTCGGGCACCTCGCCCTCGGCTGAAGCTGCGGTGGTGTCGGCGGCCGGCGCCGTGGTGTCGGCAGCGGCAGCGGTGGTGTCGCTGGCCGCGGCGGTGGTGTCGGACGCGGCCGCCGTCGTGGCCGGCGCTGCCGTCGTGGACGCGCTGTCGTCGTCGCCGCAGGCGGTGACCAGGAGGGCCAGGGCGGCGACGACGGGGACGAGCCGTGTCCGGAGTCGATGGGTGTTCACGTGTTCGGTTCCTTCTGAAGTGGTGGTGATCGATGGATGGGGCAGCGGAGGGTGTCGGGGTGCGGAGGTCAGCCACGCCCCTTCCACGGCACGAGGCGCCGTTCCACGACGCGCAGGACGGTGTCGAGCACGACGGCGGTGATACCGATCACGATCACGCAGAGGATCGCGATGTCGGCGCGCAGCTCCTTCTTGGTGGACCACGCCAGGCCGCCGATGCCGGGCAGGCCGTTCGAGGTCTCGGCGGCGACGATCGTCGTCCAGGCGAGTGCGACGGCGAGGCGGATGCCGGTGATCAGGTCGGGCAGCACCGACGGCAGCACGACGCGCGACAGCAGCTGGCGTCGGCCGGCGCCGAGCACCAGAGCGGCATTGATCCGCTCGGTGCGCACGGCGGCGACCGATGCCGAGACGGTGAGCGAGATCGGCGGGAACGCGGCGAGGAACAGCAGCCACACCTTCGACCCGTCGTAGATGCCGAACCAGATGATCAGCAGGCTGAAGTAGCCGAGTGGCGGCAGGGCGCGCAGGAAGCCGACGATCGGCTCGGCGACGAGCTCGAACGGACGCCACGTGCCGAGCAGTACGCCGAGCGGCGCACCGAAGACGATCGCCCAGAACACGCCGCGCTGGATCCGCCAGAGGCTGGCCCACAGGTGGGTCCACAGGTACTCGTTGCTCAGCCCGCGACGACCGTCGTGCACGGAGACCGAGTCGACGAAGGCGCGCCACACCTTGCCTGGCGTCGGGAGGATGATCTCGCTCCACCCGCCGAACTCGACGGCGAGCCACCAGATGCCGAGCACCAACCCGGTGGCGATGAGACCACCGACCACGCGGCGGCCGAGTCCGGGCGCGGCGAACTCGTCCTGTCGACGGGCCGCCCAGCCGATCCGGTGGCCCTCGGTGACGACGCCGCGGAACGCGGCGTCGTTCACGGCGTCGGCTTCTGGCCGCGCAGGGTGATCCGCTGGATCACGCGGTGCTGGTCACCGAAGTCGCCGACGACGGCGTGTTGGGTGACGCGGTTGTCCCAGAAGCCGATCGTGCCCTGCGTCCAGTGGTAGCGGACGGTGAACTCGGGCCGCACGCTGTGGGCGTACAGAAACGCCAGCAGCGCATCGCTCTCCTCGCGGTCGAGCTGCGCGATGTGGCTCGTGAAGCCCGGGTTGACGAACAGAGCGCGCTCGCCCGTCTCGGGGTGGGTGATCACCACCGGGTGCTCCACGGGGTCGAGACGGTCGTACACCTCACCGTCCCACTCGCCGCCGTCGGGACGGGCGGCGAGCGCCGCAGCGAACTGGGCCCGACCGTCGTGCACGGCGGTGAGCTCGCCGAGGAAGCGCTGCAGTGTCGGGCTGAGGTCCTCGTACGCCGCCACCTGGTTGGACCACATCGTGTCGCCGCCGGCGGGCGGGATGGCGACGGCGTTCAGGATCGAACCCGACGGTGGCCGTTCGACGAAGGTGACGTCGGTGTGCCACGCGAGTCCCTGGCGCTGCTTCGCGACCTGCCCGTAGGTGGCGATCAGCTGGGCACGCTTCGAGTAGTCGATCTCGAACACCTCGGGACGGTCGGCCAGACCGGGTACGACCGGGTGCGCCGGCGTGAGCTCACCGAAACGCGACGCGAAGGCCGAGTGCTGGTCGGGCGTCAGGTGCTGGTCGGGGAAGAAGACGACCTTGTGCCGCAGCCACAGCGTGCGGATCGCGTCGACGGTCTCGTCGTCGAGGTCGGCGAGATCGACGCCGCGGATCTCGGCGCCGATGTTGCCCGAGAGGCGGCGCACGTCGAGCCGGGTGTCGATCGAGGGGGTGGCGGTCGTTGCGGTCATGCGTGGTACTCCTGCGGCTCGTCGCTAATTCCGACTATATAAGTCGGAATTACAGAGAAGCAAGCGCGTGGCAACATTCGGCATGGCAACGCAGGGATTCCAGGGCTTCTACGTCGAGACACGCGACTACGTCGCGACCGCCGCGTTCTGGTCGGCGCTCGGGTTCGAGGAGGTGTTCGCGACCGATCACGGATCGGGTCAGTGGGTGCACCCGTCGGGTGGGCCGTACGTGTTCATCGCCGAACAGCACGACGGCGAGCTCACCACCCACCCGATCCTCGCAGTCGCCGACTCGACGGCGTTCCCGACCGACGGCCTGCACGTGGCACGGCCGTTCGAGCCGCAGCACTGGGGTGTCACCGAGGCGATGCTGCACGACCCCGACGGCCGCGACGTCAGCCTGCAGGCACCGCTGCCTCAGCCCTGAGCTCGCACTCCCTGGGCCGCCTTGGCGACGATCGTCGCGATGCGCGAGCTGCGGGTTTCGGGCTTGCCGGCGCTCACCACCCAGAACAGCATCACCTTGCGTGCGCTCGGAGGGAAGCCGTCCCACGACGCCCGAGCGGTCGGGTTCGCGTCGAGCGAGATCCGCAGCTCGTCCGGCTCGATCAGGTCCTCGACCGGATCGAGGATCGTCCACCAACCGTTGGCCTTCGCCACCTCGACCGCGCGCCGACCGGCATCGGTCATCAGACCGGCGGCCTCCATGTCGGCCACCCGCTGACGGTTGAGCCGGGTCCAGCTGCTCTTGGGCTTGCGCCGCGTCATCAGCTGCAACCCGCGCTCGTCGTCGAGCAGGTTGGCCGTCGAGTCGATCCACCCGAAGCAGAGCGCCTCCTCGACGGCATCCGGGTACGGGCATCGCGGACGGTCGATCGACGAGCGCCACGAGCACAGCCACACACCGCGCTCGACGTCGTGGTTGGCCGCGAGCCACGCACGCCACTGGGGCCGCGATTCGGCGTGGTAGATCGGGAAGTCGAACTTCCACGTCGGCGGATGCACCGACGACGAGGGCGGCGCAGTCGGCTTCGCTCGGCTCATCGACGTGGAGCGTACGGCTCGGCGGCATACGCTCGCCTCTCATGACGGCCACCAAGATGCCTGCGTCGTTCATCTTCCACGGCGGCGGTCCGTGCTTCTTCATGGACTGGAACCCGCGCGACGAGTGGGACGAGCTGCGCGCCTGCCTCGAACACATCGGGCCCTCGCTGCCATCGACGCCCACGGCCATCGTGGTGATCACCGCGCACTGGGAGTCGCGCGACTTCGCGATCAACGCGATGCCGTCACCGCATCTGGTCTACGACTACGGCGGCTTCCCGCCGCACACCTACCAGCTCACCTACCCCGCGTCGGGCGACCTGGCCCTCGCGCAGCGGATCGCCTCGCTGCTCGGCGACGCCGGCATCGCCCATCACCTCGACGGCCAGCGCGGCTGGGACCACGGCGTGTTCATCCCGCTGAAGGTGATGTGGCCCGACGCCGACATCCCCGTCGTGGCGATCTCGGTGCGGGCCGACTTCGATCCGACGGCGCACCTCGAACTCGGACGTGCACTCGCACCGCTGCGCGACGAGGGCGTGTTCATCCTCGGCAGCGGGGCGAGCTTCCACAACTTCGCCGAGTTCGGCTCGCCCCTCGCCCGTGTGTTCGACGACTGGCTGAACGAGGTGATGGTGTCACCGGCTGCCGATCGATGGCAGGCGCTCGCCGGGTGGCAGCACGGCCCTGCAGCGCGTGTCGCCCACGCACGCGAAGAGCACCTCATCCCGCTGATGGTGGCCGCCGGTGCAGCCGACGACGTGCCGGCGCGGCCGGTGTTCCGCAGCTCGGTGATGGCGACGCCGATGACGTGCTGGATGTTCGACTGACGGGAATCAGCCGGGGCGGTGCGGCGCCATCTGGCGCGTGTAGGTCTCGAGGTCGAAGTAGTCGCGCCACAGCGTGATCAGGCCGTCGTCGCCGACCTCGAACACGCCCACCACCGGCAGCTCGACCCAGCTGCCGTCGATCTCGAAGCGATCGGTGCGCTCGTTCATCACACTGTTGCCGCTCTCCATCTGGCGGTGCACCGGCCAGGCGATGGTCGTGCACGGCTCGACGAACCGTTCGAGCACGGCTGCCGTGGCGGCACGACCGACGATCGGGCTCATCGGGACGTTCTCGTACGAGACGTCCTCGGCCAGCAGCGCGCAGGCAGCCTGCACGTCCTTGCGCTCGATGGCCTGGATGAATGCGGTGACGACGTCGGCGGCGCTCATGCGCGTCACCGTACCCGTCGGCCCCCGCGACGGTCGCAGCCGCGGTCAGCGGTACTCGCTCACCTTGAACCAGTGGGCGCCGGTCTCGTGGCCCGCGTGCACCAGCCGGTAGGTGTCGGCGCCGACCCGATCGACCAGCGCCTGCTCGACGTCGGCCAGCCAGTCGGTGTCGATCCCCATCCATTCGTCGAGGGTGCGCCAGGCGATCACGATCGAGACGCGCCGCCACTCGCCGAGATCCTGCACCCAGGTCTCGCGGTCGACGTAGCCCGGGAAACGATCGGCGAGGCCGTGGGTCCAGATCTGGTGCTCGGCCGCCGCCCAGTCGTCGAACCGGTCGGTGCGCACCTCGAACACCAGCTGCTCGATCGCGTACGGCGGCTCGACCGGATGCACCTGCTTGGTGTTGACCCACGCACCGGTCGATCGACCCGTCAGCAGCGCGAACCCACGCCAGCGCCACGCGCAGTCGACGTGTTGCAGACCGGCGCGGCGCATCCACGAGAGCTGCTCGTCGACACAGGCGAGCACGTCCTCCGGGTCGCCGCCCGGACGGCCGATCCGATGCTCGAACTCGGCCTGCAACTCGGGCGTCGCGCACGCGACCACCTCGAGGTTGGCGAACACCCCGCCCGGTCGCAACAGGGGGACGATCTCGTCGAACAACGTCCGCTTGCGCTCGTGCGTGAGGTGGTGGATCGCGAAGCCCGAGACGACGACGTCGAACACCCCGAGGTCGGGCAGCGGATCGCGCAGGTCGTGCTCGAGCATGCGGACGTGCGGTCGTTCGGCGAAACGTTCGCGTGCGCGGTCGAGCATCGGCGGCGAGATGTCGAGCCCGATCGCCTCTCGGGTGGCGGGACGGGCGCCGAGGACCAGCTCGATCAGGCGGCCGTCGCCGCAACCGAGGTCGAGCACGCGGTGCACGCGGTCGGGCAGCGCGTCGACGAGCTCGGCCTCGCCCGCCGCCCGGGCGGCCAGTCGGTCGACACGCCCGAGGTACTCGCCCACCTTCGCCTCGTCCCGCCACGTCTGCGCCATACCGCGAGTGTCGCAGCTCCCCACTCACGATCCGTGAGCCGTGAGCACGCCGGCCCACGAACCGGCGGGTCCGTGAGTCAACGGTCCCGCCGAGCGACCACTAACACACGCACCGGGACGTCCGTGCGCCCCAGGTCCCACCCGCAGACCGCTCGCTCACGGATCACTGCAACGCGGTGGCCGATCACCGCCAGCACTGGCGACGGCCGGTCCGTACGGTGAGCGCATGTCGTTCCGCATCACGCCACTGCCCGCCGCCGACGCCGCCCGGCTCCGCAGAGAAGCCACGGTCGTGCGGGTGGCCGACGAGTCGCCCGGCTACCCGTGCCGGGCCTGCCTGCGCGACGCGGCCCTCGGCGACGAGCTGGTGCTCGTGAGCTACGACCCGTTCGCCGGATGGGAGGCCGCCACCACCTCGCCGTACCACTCGGCCGGACCGGTGTACCTGCACCGCCGCGACTGCTCGGCCGACGTCGACCCGGCGAGGCTGCCGGTGCAGCTGACCAGCCGCCGGCTCTCGCTGCGGGCGTACGACGCTGCCGCGATGATGCTCGACGGCCGCGTGATCGACGGGACCGACCTGTCGGGTGCGCTCGACGAGCTGTCGGCCCTGCCGGGCGTCGACCGGATCCACGTGCACAACGCCGGCCCCGGTTGCTTCGCCGCCGCCGTCGAGCTCGTGCGTTCGTGAGTCAGCGACTCGTCGACGCACGCTGATCCGGGTCCGTGAGCGACCGGGCGCGCCGAGCGACCGCTGACGCACCCACTCGGACGTCCGTGCGCCACAGGTCCCGTCGACGAACCTCTGGCTCACGGGCCTCGACCTCCGTGCGCGATCGCGGGGCGGGTCGACGTCGTTAGCCTCTGCGGCATCGCACGCACGCACCCCCCGCTCAGCACGCGATTCACCGTCGACGACGGTCACGACGTCCCGCTCGGCCACGACCGCCGACCGTTCTGGCGCGGACGCGTGCACCTGTTCGCCCTCTGGCTGGCGCTCCCCGCGATGGCGGTCCTCGTCGGCGTGGCCGACTCACCACGTGCGCGCATCGGCTGCGCGATCTACGCGCTCGGGCTGTGCTCGATGTTCGCGGTGTCCACCGCGTACCACCGCTGGGTGCACGGGCTGCGCGCCCGCGCCGCCTGGCGACGGGCCGACCACGCGACGATCTTCGCCGCGATCGCCGGCTCGGCCACCCCGCTCGCGCTCGTCACGATGGCGCCCCGCACGGGGCTGGCGCTCGTGATCGTGCTGTGGGCGACCGCGCTGCCCGGCGTGCTGCTGAAGCTCGGGCGCTGGCACCACGGCGACGTGGCCGGCACCGTCCTCTACTTCGTGCTGAGCGCCGAGTGCGTCGCGCTCGTGCCCGCGCTGCAGCGGGCCGAGGGCGCGTTGCCGGTCGTGCTCTGCTTCGCCTCGGGCGGCATCTACATCGTCGGGGCGATCCTGTTCGCGCTGAAGCGGCCGACGCTGCGTCCGGGCGTGTTCGGGTTCCACGAGTTCTGGCACCTGATGACGGTGATCGCCGCCGCCACCCACTTCGTCGCGGTGGCCATCACCTGCGCCTGAAGCGCGCTGGTCAGCGCGACCTCACGAGCCGAGCGAGTCGCGCAGCTGACGCTTCAGCACCTTGCCGGTCGCGTTGCGGGGCAGCTCGTCGGTCGAGATCCAGATGCGTGACGGCACCTTGAACGCGGCCAGCCGCGCCCCCACGTGCTCGCGCACCTCGTCGTCGCTCAGGGTCGAGCCCTCGCGCACCCGGATGACGGCACCGACCTCCTCGCCGAGGCGTGGATGCGGGATGCCGATGATCGCCGCCTCGGTGACGTCGGGGTGCTCGTACAGCGCCGCCTCGACCTCGGCCGCGTAGATGTTCTCGCCGCCGCGGATGACGACGTCCTTCAGCCGGTCGACCACGTACAGGTAGCCCTCGTCGTCGAGCTTGCCGGCGTCGCCGGTGTGGAACCAGCCGTCGGTGAACGCCGCTGCCGTCGCCTCGGGCAGGTTGAAGTAGCCGCGGATCACCGTCGGACCCTTCAGCCAGATCTCCCCCACCTCGCCGGCGGGCAGCGGGTTGCCGTCGTCGCCGGCGATGCGCACCTCCATCACCGGCGAGATCGGCAAGCCGACGCTGTCGGGCCGCGCCACGTAGGCGGCACCGAAGTTGGCGATCGCCGCGCCGGAGGTCTCGGTGAGGCCGTACCCGTTGCCCGGCGCGACGCGCGACTTGCTCTGCTCGTCGATGCGCCGCACCAGCTCGGGCGGCACCAGCGTGGCGCCCGACGACAGGCCGGTCAGCGACGACAGCTCGACACCCTTGGCCGCGGCCGCCTCGAGCAGCTGGAACACGGTGGTGGGCACCCCGGCGAGCGACGTGACCTGCTCGCGCTCGATCAGCTCGACGGCCTCGTCGGCGTCCCACTTGTACATGAGCACGACCTTGCCGCCGCTCGCGGTGAACGGCAGCAGGAACGACTGCAGTCCGCCGACGTGGAACAGCGGCAGCGTCAGCAGCGTCGCCGGCGGCAGCGGCGGCGACGCTGGCGGCGGCGCCGACGCGGCGGCCATCGCCGCGCGATACACCCCGTTCATCAAGAACGCGCCGAAGTTGCGATGCGTCTGCACCGCACCCTTCGGCCGACCGGTCGTGCCGGAGGTGTACATGATCGTGGCGTCATCGTCGGGCGCGATGTCGACCGGCGGGATCGGCGGCGCGTCGCCGGCGACCGCGTCGGTGAACTGCGCACCGTTCGGCACGGTGCGATCCGACCGGATGAGCACCACCGCACGCACGGCGGTGTCGGCCAGGTGCGGCTCGAGGCGCTCGGCCCGCTCGTCGTCGGCGAACAGCAGCACCGCGCCCGAGTCGGTCAGGCCGTAGGCGAGCTCGGGACCGGTCCACCACGCGTTGAGCGGCACCGCGACCGCGCCGATCGACACCGTCGCCCAGTACGCGATCGCCCATTCCGGATAGTTGCGGGTCGCGATCGCGACCCGGTCGCCCTGGCGCACGCCGTGCACGTCGAGCATGCGTTGCGCGAGCACGCGCACCATGCGGTGCGCCTCGGCGAAGGTGATCCGTTGGTCCTCGAACACCAAGAAGACGTTGTCGCCGAACGCGGCCGACATGTCCCAGATCTGGCGGAGCGACGTCGGCTGGTGGGCGAACACCTTCATCGGCGTGCCGAGCACCTCGGTCTCGACGATCTCGAACGGGTTCACAGGAGCGTCGGTCATGACCCCCGGACTAACACGGCGCTCCCGGGTGGGACGAGCCGTGCGCGCGGCACGGGCGGAACTCACCTGCGACCGGTTGCGGCCTCGTGCGACACTGGCGAGGTGAGCATCGAGATGACCCCCATCGGCACGGTGCGCAACCAGCGCACCGAAGCGATCGACGACGACTGGGACCGGGTCGACAGCACGATCCAACTCGACCTCGAGCTGCTCGGTGCCGACGCCACGGCCGGGCTGCGCGACTTCTCGCACGTCGAGGTGGTCTACGTGTTCGATCGCGTCGATCCCGACGGCGTGGTGCGCGACAGCCGTCATCCGCGCGGCAACACCGACTGGCCGAAGGTGGGCATCCTGGCGCAGCGGGCGAAGAACCGGCCGAACCGGATCGGCATCACCGTGTGCGAGCTGATGGCGGTGCGGCCCGGCGGTGTGGTCGAGGTGCGCGGCCTCGACGCGATCGACGGCACGCCAGTGCTCGACGTCAAGCCGTACATGACCGAGTTCGGCCCGCGTGGCGACGTGATCCAGCCTGGCTGGAGCCGCGAGCTGATGGCCGGCTACTGGACCCTCGGTCCGTCTCCCGAGCAGCACCAGCAGGTCGACCCCGAGCGGTGGCTGGCCGAGGTGCTGCAGTCGCCGACCGACCACGGTCGGCTCGAGATGGTGGTGCGCCGCCCCGAGGCGAACGAGCGCGAGGTGCTGGCGTCCGGCGAGCTCGACACCGAGGTCGGACTGGTGGGTGACAACTGGTTGGCCCGCGGCAGTCGCGGCACCGTCGACGGCAGTGCCGAACTCGACGCACAACTCAACATCATGAACTGGCGCTGTGCACGTCTGGTCGCCGGCTCGGACGACCGGGTGCCGCTCGCCGGCGACCAGCTGTTCGTCGACCTCGACCTGTCGCCCGAGAACCTGCCGGCCGGCACCCGCCTGCAGATCGGCACGGCCGTCATCGAGGTGACCGCCAAGCCGCACACAGGCTGCGCCAAGTTCACCCGCCGGTTCGGCCTCGCTGCGCATCGCTGGATCAACGGCATCACCGGCAAGCAGCACCGTCTGCGCGGCATCTGCGCCAAGGTCGTCGTCCCCGGCGTGGTCACCCCCGGCGACGAGATCGTCAAACTCCCCGCCTGACGACCACCCGCCGTCGATCGTCCTGGGCGCCACGACCAACTCACCGTCGCAGCTCACGGCCGTCCACCGGCACCCAGGAGCGATTCCCGATTGTCCTGGGCGCCACCCTCGACTCACCGCGGCAGCTCAGCGAACACCACTGGCGCCCAGAAGGTTCGGGTCAGGGTTCGAGGATCACCTTGATCGAGCCGGACGCACGGTCGCGGGCGACGGCGAAGGCCTCGACGGCGGCGTCGAGCGGGAAGCGGTGCGTGATCATCGTCGGACCGAGCTCGGGTCGGGCGGCCAGGATGCGCGCCGCATGATCGAAGTCGCGACCATGAGCGTCGCTGCCGTAGACCATCGACGCGATCAGGCGGATCTCCTTCATCCCGAACGTGAAGCCGGGCATCGACACGCCACCGTCCCAGTAGATGCCGATCACGACCACGCGGCCACCGGGCTTCACCATGTCGAACGACTGGGCGAGCGATTCCTCGGTGCCGACGGCGTCGAACACGACGTCCCAGCGCGAGCGGTCGGGATCCACCACCGTCGCGCCGAGTCGTCGCGCCGCCTCGATCTGGTGAGGATGGCGGGCGATCAGGTCGACCCGGTCGACACCCACCGCCTGCAACGACGGCACCGTGCACAACCCGACGGTGCCACCGCCGAGCACCACGCACGACGACCCGGCGAGCGAGCCGGCCATGCGCACCGCGTGCACCGTGACGGCCAGCGGCTCGACGAGCGACGAATCGCGCGGATCGACGCCGCTGGGGATCGGCACGATCGTCTCGGCCGGCACCACGCACCGCTCGGCCATCCCGCCGTCGAACGCGGTGCCGAACATCCTCAACCCGCCGCGCTCGCAGTGGTACGGCCGACCGTCGAGGCACGACCCGCAGATGCGACACGCGCTGAGTGGCTCGATCGCGACCAGCCGACCGTCGGGCAGGAACCCGGCGAACTCGTGGCCGAGCGTGACCGGCAGATCGAACCGCTCGACCATGTGCAGGTCGCTGCCGCAGATGCCGGCCGCGGCGATGCGCACCAGCACGCCGTCGTCGGGCGACGGTGCGGGCTCGGGCACGTCGACGACGGCGACGTGGTGGTCGTGGCTGCGGACGGCGCGCATCGACGGATCGTAGGCAGCGCGGCCGGCGACGCTCGGGGTCAGCCGGCGCGGTGGTGCGCCACGTAGTCGGTGAGGGCCTCGTCGATCGCGGGGTCGAGCTCCGGGTCGGACGACTGCTCGAGCAGCTGTCGCCAGATCCGGTGGGCGCGCTCGGTGGCGTCGACCGAACCGTGTTCGGTCCACGTCTCGAAGTTGCGCCAGTCGCTGACGAGCGGTCGGTAGAACGCCGACTCGTACCGCTCCATCGTGTGCGGCGAGGCGAAGAAGTGCCCGCCGTGGCCGACACCGGCGATCGCGTCGAGCGCGAGCGAGGCCTCGTCGACCTCGATCGGCTCGAGGTACGACGCGATCATCTGCAGCATCTCGGCGTCGACGACCAGCTTCTCGAAGCTCGCAGTGAGCCCACCCTCGAGCCAGCCGGCGGCGTGGTTCACCAGGTTGGCCCCGCCCATCACCGCGCCCCACAACGACATCGCGCTCTCGTACGCGGCCTGGGCGTCGACGGTGTTCGACGCCGTCACGTTGGACGACCGGAACGGCAGCCCGTAGCGGCGTGCGAGCTGCCCGCTCGCCTGCGCCGCCTTGGTGTACTCGGGCGTGCCGAAGGCCGGCGATCCCGAGCGCATGTCGACGTTCGACGTGAACGAGCCGTACACGGTGGGGCAGCCGCGACGCACCAACTGCACGAGCGTCGCACCGGCGAGCATCTCGGCGTTCTGCAGCGCGAGCGCGCCGGCGAGCGTGACCGGGGCCATCGCCCCGGCGAGCGTGAACGGGGTGATGCACACGGCCTGGCCGGCCTCGGCGAAGGTGATGATCCCCTCGGCCATCGGCACGTCGAGCGTGAGCGGCGTGTTCGTGTTGGCGATGCCGAGCAACGCCGGGTGCTGCGCGAGCCCGTCACGGTCGGTGCCGAGCGCGATCGCGGCCATCTCGATGCAGTCGGTCGCGCGGCGACGGCCGAGCAGGATGCCCTGCCAGTTCTTGTCGAGATGGCGGATCGCGGCGTGCACCACGTCGAGATGACGGGTCTCGGCCGGCAGCTCCATCGGCTCGAACGAGCCGCCACCCTCGTGGTGCACGATGTCGAGCTGCTGGATCACGCGGTAGTAGTCGCGCAGCTCGTCGAGCGTGCCCGATCGGCGGCCGCGCTCGACGTCGTGCACGAACGCCGGACCGCCGACCGAGCCGAACACCACGTGGCCGCCGCCCACCACCAGGTCGCGCTCGGGGTTGCGGGCGCGCAGCGTGAACTGTGACGGCGCCTGCGCGACCGCCTCGGTGACGAGGTCGGGATCGAACCGCACGACCAGGTCGTCGACCACGCAGCCGGCCGCTGCGTACCGGCCGCGGGCGCCGGCGTCGAGCACGCGCATGCCGGTGTCGGCGAGCAACCGGAGCGACGCCCGATGGATCTGATCGACGTGGTCGTCGCTCAGCACCTTCACCGGCGGGTAGGGGTTGCGCACCCGGCGCCAGGCCATCGTCTCGATCGACCCGGCGGTCCGCCGCTCCCCCCGCTTGCGCATCGCCGGATCGTACCGGCCCACGTCACCGGGCTCGGCGTCGCCCTCGGGTTCGGACGGCGCGACAGCCGAGCGCCCGAGGATGTCCGTCGCCCGCCACCCTCCAGAGCATCGGTGACGCCGCTGGGAGCATCGACTGAGCCCGTCGAAGCCCGGCAGCGCGCCGGTCGCGTAGCCTGGCGCGATGAGCGACATCACGGTGCGGCGGGTCACGTTCGAGTTCCCGGACGAGCTCGACGACGTGCTCCCCGGCGACGACCTGATCGACGAGGCCTACCTGGTGGCGTTCTCGTTCACGATGCCGGCACTCGAGCCGTACCTCATCCGCACGTGTCGGGCCGTGGCCGACCGGGTGACCGATCCCGAGCTCGCCGCCGACCTCAAGGCCTTCATCGGGCAGGAGGCGCAGCACTTCCAGAACCATCGCCGTGTGAACGAGATGGTGCTCGGTCAGCTGGGCGAGCCGGCGGCGTCGAAGATCCGTGCGATCCTCGACGAGCTCGACGCCGACTACCACCGATTCACCGACAGCAAGTCCGACCGCTTCAACCTCGTCTATGCCGAGGGCTTCGAGGCGATGACGTGTGCGATGGCGATGAGCATGTTCGACCGGGCCGCCGGCGGACAGTCGCAGTTCGCCACCCGGTTCGGCGAGTGGCAGAAGCTGTGGGCGTGGCACGCGGCCGAGGAGATCGAGCACCGCACGGTGGCCTTCGGGGCGTATGAGCACCTCGCGGGTGGCTACGTGCGCCGCATCCTCGGCACGTTGCGGGCGCAGGCGCACTTCCAGCGCTACATCGTGCGACTGCAGCGGGCCGTGCTCGAGAGCCGCGGCGTGCGCAGCCGAGCCGTGCTGCCGCCGTGGGTGCACGAAGCGGGCGGCCGTCGCCGGTACCTGCGCACCTTCTCGCCGAGCTACCGGCCGTCCGAGCTGCAGCCGAGCGAGCTCACCGGCGTGATCCTGTCGATGTACGGCGGCTGAGGCCGCGCACGTCGGCGCATCACACCCCGGGCGCGCACCGCGCGTGAACCCGCAGCGCCGGCTCGAGCCAGTCGAGCGACACCCCTCGGGACACCCAGGTGCGCATCTCGTCGGCGACCAGCTGTGCCACACCGACCGGCCGTTCGTCGAGCAGCGCCAGATGCACCGCGCCGCTCGGCGCATCGACGCCCGCGCCGGTGACCGAGCGCACCTCGTCGTCGTCACCCGGGCGCACGACGATCACCAGCTGATCCACCTTCTGACCGGTCTCGAACCCGTAGGGCGTGGGTCCGTGACGTCGCAGGAACTCGAGCCGTTCGACGCACTCGCGCAGTTCGGGGATCGTGCCCGCAGGGATCCACCACATCACCGCACCCGAGCCGTCGAACCACTCGGCCCGCCGGCGGAAGACGTCGCGGTGGAACCCCTTGTAGGCGTAGTCGCGCAACGCGGTGAGGCTCTCCCACACGCTCGCGTTCACCAGGGTGAGCGGGTTGTCGTACACCTGGGTCGAGCCGTCGCGCGAGTCGATCCCGTGGCGCCACACGAACCCGGGGCTGGCCTCGGCGCGGGCGTTGGTCTCGTCGAGCAGCGCGACGTAGCTGGCCGACTCGGGATGGTCGAGCGGGCGCCGGAGCGTCGCCGTGTTGTACTGCGCGAGGTGCACCTGCACGGAGCGATCGTAGGCTGGTGATCCGGCTCTGGCACAGTGGCCGCCGTGACCTCACCGATGGATCCGATCACGTTCGCGCACGGCCCGGCGATGCCCAACCGGTTCATGCTCGCCCCGCTCACCAACCGCCAGAGCCACGCCGACGGCACGCTGTCGGACGCCGAGCACCACTGGCTCGCACTGCGCGCACAGGGTGGGTTCGGCCTCACGATGACGTGCGCGGCGCACGTGCAGGCGGTCGGTCAGGGGTTCGCCGGCCAGCTGGGGGACTTCGGCGACGAGCACCTGCCGGGGCTCACCCGTCTGGCGTCCGACCTGAACGCGACCGGCACGGTGTCGTACGTGCAGCTGCACCACGCCGGCATGCGTTCGCCGGTCGACCTGATCGGCACGCTGCCGGTGTGCCCGAGCGACGACGCTGCCACCGGCGCCCGTGCGCTCACCACCGACGAGGTCGAGCAGGTGGCCGCCGACTTCGTCGCCGCCGCCCGTCGTGCGCAGCAGGCCGGTTTCCACGGCGTCGAGCTGCACGGTGCGCACGGCTACCTGATCTGCCAGTTCCTGTCGCCCGAGATCAACCGTCGCACCGACCACTACGGCGGCTCGCTCCACAACCGGAGCCGGCTGCTGTTCGACATCGTCGACGGCATCCGGGCCGAGTGCGGGCCCGATCTCGCGCTCGCCGTGCGCCTGTCGTCGGATCGCTTCGGCATCGTCACCGAGGAGATGGTCGAGGTGTACGAGCGCCTGGTCGCGACGGGCCAGGTCGATCTCGTCGACATGTCGCTGTGGGACGTGCGCCGCCCTGCAGCCGACGGTGTGTTCGCCGGTGAGCCGCTGCTCGACGTGTTCACTCGCGTCGAGCGCGGCCCGGTGCGCCTCGCCGTGGCCGGGAAGATCCACGAGCCCGCCGACGTGCACGAGGTGCTCGACCGGGGCGCCGACATCGCAGCGCTCGGCCGAGTCGCGATCTTGCACCACGACTACCCGCAGCGCTTCGCCGCCGACGAGGGCTTCGCACCGCGGCACGCGCCGGTCACGGCCGACGTCCTCGCGTCGGAGGGCGTGTCGCCGTCGTTCGTCGACTACCTGCGCTCGTCGTTCAAGGGGTTCGTCGCCGACTGAGTGCACGCTCGCCGGCGGGCACGACGAGCGGCGTGCCGCTGACGGGATCGTCGATCACGACGCACTCCAGTCCGAACACCTCGCGCACCGTCTCGGCCGTGATCACGTCGTGCGGGCTGCCATCGGCCACCACACGTCCGTCGCGCATGGCCACGATGTGGTCGGCGTAGCGGCACGCCAGGTTCAGGTCGTGCAGCACCACCACGATCGTGCGGCCGTCGCGTCGGTTGAGTTCGGCGACCAGTTCGAGCACGTCGATCTGGTGGGCGATGTCGAGGAACGTGGTCGGCTCGTCGAGCAGCAACAGATCGGTCTCCTGCGCGAGCGCCATCGCGATCCACACCCGCTGATGTTGCCCGCCCGACAGCTCGTCGACGGCGCGGTCGGCCAGGTCGAGCGTGCCGGTGGCGGCGAGCGCCCGGGTGACCGCAGCTTCGTCCGACGCCGACCACTGCTGGAAGAACGACTGGTGCGGGGTGCGGCCACGGGCGACCAGGTCGCTGACGAGGATGCCGTCCGGTGCGATCGGTGTCTGTGGCAACAGGCCCAGCAGGCGCGCCACCTGCTTGGTCGGCAGGCGGTGGATCGACTCGCCGTCGAGCACCACAGCACCCGCGGCGGGACGCAGCAGGCGCGACAGCGCGCGGAGCAGCGTCGACTTGCCGCACGCGTTGGGTCCGACGATCACGGTGATCTCACCATCGGGCACGTCGAGCGAGAGACCTTCCACGACGGTGCGCCCGTCGTAGGCGAGGGTCACGTCGGCAGCGGCGAGTCGGGTCATGTCACAGGGCTCCGGTCCGGGCCCGTCGAGCGAGCAACCACAGCAGGTACGGTCCGCCGATCACGGCGGTGGCGATGCCGACCGGCAGCTCGGTGGGAGCGAGCACCCGGCGTGCGGCCAGGTCGGCGGCCGTGGTGACCAGCGCGCCGACGCACGCCGCCGGAACCAGGCACGCACCGGGTGTCGACGTGAGCCGCCGCGCGATCGGGGCCGACACGAAGGCGACGAACACGATCGGCCCGGCGGCGGCCACGGCGAGCGACGCGAGCGAGACGGCCAACACCACGAGTGCGAGCTTCGTGCGGCCCACGCGCACACCGAGCGCAGCCGCGGTGTCGTCGCCGAGCTCGAGCCGGGCGAGCGATCGTTGGGCGAGCACCACCATCGGGCCCAGCACTGCGAGGCCGAGCCCGATCGTGCGGACGTGCTCCCATCCACGGTTGTTGAGCGAGCCGGTGAGCCACACGGCTGCGCGTTGCACGTCGTGGATCTGGGCGCGAGTCAACAGGTAGTCGACCACCGCCGATGCGGCGAAACCGATGCCGATGCCGACGAGCACCAGACGGGACGCGGCCAGCCCGCGCCGGTAGGCGAGCCCGTAGACGAGCAGTGCTGTCAGCAACCCGCCGGCGACCGCGCCGAACGCCACCTGTGCGTCGGTGGCGTCGAACAGCGTGATCGCCACGACGGCGCCGGCAGCGGCCCCCGACTCGAAGCCGATGATGTCGGGCGATCCCAACGGGTTGCGCACGAGGGACTGGAACACGGCACCCGACATGCCGAGCGCGGCCCCGACGAGCATCGCGGTCACGGTGCGCGGGAGCCGGATGGTCTGCACGACGAACTCGGCGTCGCGGCCGCCGTCGCCGACGATCGCACCCAGCACCTGGCGCACCGACAGCGGGAAGTCGCCGACCATCGTCGACCACACCGCGAGCGCCAGCGTGACCGCGACCAGCGACCCGACGACGACGACCGACCGCACGTGCACCCGGGTCGACCAACCACGCCCGCGGAGGACGACGACGCGACGCGGCGCGGGCACGGCTGCCGGCGCCGACACGGCAGCCGGCGTGTGCACCGCGGTCACAGCTGCACCGCACGGGTGCGTCGGACGAGCAGCACGAACGCGGGCCCGCCGATCACGGCGGTCATGATGCCGACCTGCACCTCGCCGGGCCTGGCGATCACCCTGCCGACGGTGTCGCACACCAGCAACAGCAACGGTCCGGCGAGCGCACTGCCGGCCATCAGCCAGCGCTGCCCGACGCCCACGACCGCTCGGACGGCGTGCGGCACCACCAGCCCCACGAACGCGATCGGACCACACGCGGCGACCGCGGCGCCGCACAGCAGCACGATGCTCACGCCTGCGAGGGCCCGCACCCGACCGAGCCGGACACCGAGCCCGACGGCCGCTTCGTCACCGAGCGCCAACGCGTCGAGCGACCGGGTGAGCCCGATCGCGAGCACGGCGCCGGCCGCCACGAACCACACGATGCTGCGCGTCACGTCGCCGTCACGTCCGGCGAGCGACCCGACCGCCCAGAAGCGGAACTGGTCGAGGGTCGCCTCGTCCAGCAACGTGATCGCTCGCGTGAGCGCGAACAGCAGCGCGCTCAGCGCCGCACCCGACAACGCCAGCCGCACCGGGGTGGCACCACCGCGCCCGATCGAGCCGAGCAGGTACACCACCGCCGACGCGACCGCGGCGCCGGCGAACGCGAACCACACCAGCCCGAGCGTCGAGCGCACCCCGGCTGCGAAGATGCCGACCACCACGGCGAACGACGCGCCGGCGTTCACACCGAGCAGCCCCGGGTCGGCGAGCGGGTTGCGCGTCACCGCCTGCATCAACGCACCGCTGACCCCCAGCGCGAGACCCACCAGCAGTGCGACGATCGTGCGCGGCAGTCGGAGCTCGCGGATCACCAGGTGGTCGGCATCGCGAGGGTCGAACGAGGTGAACGCCTCGACCACCGTCCCGGGCGGGATCGACTTCGACCCGACCGCGAGCGAACCGATCACGGCGACCACGAGGGCGCCGGCCATCACCCCGATCGCGAGCGGACGGCGCGAGACCACCGGCATCGACCGTGCTGACGTGCGCTGCAGCATCAACTCGATCCTCGGCGCCAGTACCCGGTCATCAGCATCCGGTCGGCCCGCACGCCGCGCCGCTGCAGATGGCGCCTGACCGCGGTGATCCGTCGCGACTCGGCCGCGCCGAACGCCGCGTCGGGCGTGTCGTGGAGACCGGCGATGGCAGCGACGAGACCGTCGCCCCCGCCCGGTGCGTCGTCACCGCGATCGGTCCACACGACCTCGAGGCCGTCGTGAGCGGGCAGCGGGGGTCGCCCCGTCGGGCCGGCGGCGAGGACGGCGGTCGCGTGCACGTGCGCGGGCAGCACCTCGACGAGTGCGCACACCGCGGCCAGGCCGGTCTCGTCGGCGACGAGGACCACCCGTCGTGCGTCGGCCGGCGTGACGAACCCCCGCCGTGGGCCCCAGAGTGCCAGGCGATCTCCCGGCCGTGCCCGGGCGATCCAGTCCCCCACCCCGCCGTGTCCGTGATCGACGGCCCACAGGTCGATCTCGCCAGGTCGAGACCGTCGCACGGTGTAGTACGCGCCGATGACCGGATCGTCGGCCCGTCGCTCCATGAAGCGGCTCATCGTGTAGGCGGGATCGATGCCGTCGCCGTTCGCCACGAGCACGTACACGAACTCGTCGCCGCCCTCGAGACGGTGGGTGATGTCGTCGTCGGGCAGCACCACGGTCAGCTCGACCAGCGCGTCGGACACACGGCGACTCGAACCGACACGACCGTGCACGGTCGGCAGCGCACGAACCGGGTCGGGGTCGGTGCCGGTCGGTGCGGTCGTCACGACGACAGCATCGCGTATGTTCAGCAACCTTTACAAGTCGTCGTTTGTGCGCCGAACACCATCGCCCGAGGGTCAGGCGAGCGCGTGCAGCGCACCGATCAACACGCCGGCTCCCACCAGCCAGGCGGAGTTCACCTTCGTGCGCACCAGCAGCGCGAGGGCCACCAGCGCCACCACCACCGTCACGGCGTCGGTGAGCGCATCGCCGGCCAGCTCGATCAGCACGCCGGCCATCAGACCGAGCGAGGCCGTGGTGACACCCGCCAGGAACGCTCGGGCGGTCGGATGGTGGCGCATCCAGTCGACGATCCGCCCCAGCAGCGCGACGAACACGAACGACGGGGCGAAGATCGCCACGGTGGCCACGAGTGCTCCCGACCAGCCGTGCACCTGCCAGCCGACGAACGTCGCCGTGGTGAACACCGGCCCCGGCGTCACCTGACCGACGGCGATCGCGTCGAGCAGTTGTCGGCCCGAGAGCCATCCGAGGTCGTCGACGAGGTGACGCTGGAGAAAGGCGAGCAGCACGTAGCCCGACCCGTAGAGCACACCGCCGATCTCGCCGAACACCAGGGCGAGCCGCCACAGGGTCGGCGCGACCGGCGGCCGCGAGGTGTCGGGCACGGCCGTCAGCCACACGGGCCACAGCAACGACGACACGCGCCGGCCGAGCCCGCGACGCCGATGCCAGAGGGTGGCCAGCGCGCCTGCCGCGGCGAGCACGAGCAGCTCGTGCACGCCCGCCAGGTAGGCGATCAGCGCGCCCACGGCGATGGCGGCGTGCAGGACCGAACGAACCGCAGTGCGGCCGAGGCCCACCACCGCGTGCCCCACGACCGCGACGATCACGGGCAGCACGCCGTAGCGGAGGTCGACCACACGGGGGTCGGTTCCGTGCTCGCGGTACAGCCAGGCGAGCGTCCCGACGATCAGCGCGGCCGGCGCGATGAAGCACAGACCGGCGACGACGAGACCTCGTGGCCCGGCGCGGCGGTGCCCGAGGTGGATGGCGAGCTCGGTCGAGTTGGGGCCCGGGATCAGGTTCGTCGCGCCCACCAGCTCGAGGAAGCTCGCGTCGTCCATCCAGCCGCGGCGTCGCACCACCTCGTCGCGCATCATCGCGATGTGGGCGGCGGGTCCGCCGAACCCGAGCACGCCGAGCCGCAGGAACAGACGCGCGACCTCGCCGACGCTGCCGGGGCGCAGCGCGCGAGGGGCGCGCGCTGCCGACCGCGAGGTCATCGGTGATCAGGCCGCTGCGGGCTGGAACAGCTCGACGAGGTTGCCCGACGGATCGATCGCGAGCACCTGCGCGCCGCCTGGGCCGCGCACCACCTCGTTGCGGAACCTCACCCCGGCGGCCGCGAGCTCGGCCATCATCGCATCGAGGTCGTCGACGACGAAGTGGATGCGGTTCCAACCGCCTGCCCGGGGCTGTTCGCCGTCGTCCATCGGGCGTGCCGCCGAGCTCTGCGGACCCGAGAGCAACAGACGCAGGTGACCACGCCGCACGTCGGCGAACGCCGGCGGGAAGGCGTGCAGCACCTCGAACCCGAAGTGACGTGTGTAGAACTCGAGGCTCTCGGCGACGTCGTCGACGAGGAGGCGGACATTGGCGGTGGAGTCGTCGATCACGGTCGAGGTCCTTTCGCGCGGCGCGAGGTGGGTCGGGTGGACGGGGTGTTCGGTGGGGTCGGTGGGGTCGTGGACGACGTCGTGGGCGGTGCCCACAGGTCGGCGATCAGCAGGTCGAGCCGCTCGTCGAGTTCGTCGGCCAGTCGCCGGAACGCGGCGAGTTCGGCGGCGGGGTCACCGGGGGCGACCGTCGACGGGTCGGCGATGCTCCAGTGGGCGGTCGGCGCCGGGCCGGGGAACTCGGGACAGATCTCGCGCACCTTGTCGCACAGGGTGACCACACGATCGAAACGTGTGCGCGCCCATCGGTCGAGATGCGTCGGGCGCCCGCCGCTGAGGTCGATGCCGCGCTCGGCCATCACCTGCACGGCGGACGGGTGCAACGGCTTGGGGTGGCTCCCGGCACTACGTGCCCGCGCACGTCCCTCGGTGCGGGCCTCGAGCATCGCTGCGGCCATCTGCGAGCGGGCACTGTTGCCGGTGCACAGGAAGAGCACCTGCGAGGTGCGCCGACTCGGCACATCCGCTGGGGGTGCGGGCGCGAGACGCAGACCGGGGTGCAACCCCAGGCCGGTGTCGGCCAACAGCTGACGGCACCGGCCGAGATCGGCGCGGTAGTACACGTCGCGTCCGTCGGCCGAGCTGCGCCGGCTGGTCACCACCCCGGCTCTGCGGAGTTCGCCCAGGTGGTACGAGACCAGGTTCTGCGGGGCGCCGATCAGCTCGGTGAGCTCGTGGACGCGCCGGTCGCTCCGCGCCAGCTCGACGAGCAGGTGCCAGCGACGCGGATCGGCGACCAACGGCAGGATCGGCGGCGGCGCGACGGCAACAGGAGCCATGTGTCGACCGTACCCCCTCCGCGGTTATGCATCAAGCGTGATTGATGGATAGGCCGTCGCCGGCTCCTGAGCCATCGACCGTTGCGCCGTAGTGTCGGCCTCGTGGAGACCACACAGATCGAGGCACTCCTCGCGAAGCCGATCGCCGAGGCCGCACGCACCGGTCATCCGGACGGCTTCCCGCGGCTGCCGCCGCTGCCGGCGGCGCGATACGCCGATCCGTCGTTCTTCGCCCTCGAACGCGAGCACGTGTTCGGCCGGTCGTGGCTGTTCGTCGCGCATCTCGATCAGGTGCCACATCCCGGTGACGTGCTCCGCCTCGACCTCGACCTCGGCCCGATCATCCTGGTGCGCCAGCACGATTCGTCGGTGCGGGCGTTCGCCAACACCTGCCAGCACCGCGGCGCGGCGTTGGTGGTCGATCGGAGCGCGCACGTGGGCCGGCGGCTCACCTGCCCGTACCACGGCTGGGTCTACCGACTCGACGGCACGCTGGCCGGCGTGCCCGATGCCGACGACTTCGCCGAACTCGACCACGAGTGCCTGGCGTTGCGTGACGTGCGATGCGAGACCTGGGGCCCGCTCGTGTTCGTCAACCTCGATGCCGACGCGCCGCCGTTGCTCGACTGGCTGCGGCCGGTGTCGGACGACCTGGCCGAGTTGGGCGATCTCGATGGTCGGCTGCACCTCGTGGGCACGGAGCAGCGCGAGGTGCCGGCCAACTGGAAGCTGCCGGTCGACGCCAACATCGAGACGTACCACGTGAACGTGGCGCACCGACGTACCGCGGCGATGATCATCGACCAGTCACGCACGGGCATCTGGTTGCTGCGCAACGGCCACTCGCGGATGCTGATCAACCTGCGCGACGGCGTCGAGCTCACCACGCCGCTGCAGCCCGTGTTCACCACGCTCGGCGAGCTCCCCGACTCGGGGACGTTCTCGTACCACGTGTTCCCCAACCTGAGCGTCGTGTTCAGCGGACGCGGCTTCGTGTTCCTGATCACCAACTGGCCGACGGGTCCGACCAGCTCGCGCTACGACGTGCACTTCTGCTCGTCGCTGGCACCCGATCTCGACGAGCGGCGGGTGAACGAGCGGATCATCGCCGCCACCAGCGCCGTGCTGTGGGAGGACCTGGCGGTGCTGCCCGGCATGCAGGCATCGATCGACGCCGGTTCCCTGCGCTCGTTGACGCTGTCGTACCAGGAGCGCCGGATCCAGCACCTGCACGAGCAGATCGATCGCTCGATCGGCATCGAACGGGTGCCCGAACCGCTGCGGGTCACGCCGGTGCTCGGACCGTTCGTCGAGACGTGAGCCCGGAGGACGCGAGATGCACCCCTTCATCGCGCTGATGCGCACCTACTGCATCGACTACACCAACTCGCACGACCAGTCGCTCTACGACCGGATCATGGAGCCCGACTACATGCTGCACACCATGGGCTTCACACTCGCCGGGCGCGACGAGGCGTACGCACCCGCCGTCACCCAGGTGTTCACCGAGTATCCGGGTCTCGGTCTCGTGGTCCACGAGTTCGTGCTCAACGGCGATCGGCTCTGCATGCGCTTCAGCGAGCACGGTGCCGCCGCGCAGCACGACGGTCGGCTCACCGCGTGGCGCGGCATCGGTCTGTACCGATGGAACGGGACGCGGCTGGTCGAGAACTGGGTCGAGCAGGACTACCTCGCCCGCGACCGCCAACTGGCCACGGGGGTGCCGAATCCGCTCGACCGGCCACACCTCGATCCGTGGACCACCACCCACGCGGTGCCCGAGGACCCGGCCGTGGTCGAGACGATGCGGCAGTTCCTCCTCGCCGGCGACCTGACCGCGGTCGGCGGGGACGTGGTGATGGACGACAGCGACGTGACGGGGCGGATCGACCAGGTCCTCGACATCGAGCGCGTCGTGATCGACGACCTGTTCTCGGCCGGCCCACGCGCCGCGTTCCACGTCACCCTGCACGGCCCGTACATCGGGGGACTCGACGTCGATCCGGCGACGGTCGGGCGGCCCGTCGAGTTGCACGTCGCCGGGGTCGCGTCGGTGCACGACGGCATGGTGTGCGATCTCCGTGCGGTGTCGGGCAAGCAGGGCATCGCCCTGCGACACCGGATCAGGCCGGGTCGAGGATGACCACCGGGATCAGGCGGTCGGTCTTCGACTCGTAGTCGGCGAAACCGGGGTAGTCGGTCTTCTGCTTGATCCAGATCGGCTCACGCTCGTCCGGCTCGGCCACGCGAGCACGGAACGCCTTGGTCTCGGTGCCGATCTCGGCGCCGACATCGGGGTTGGCGACCAGGTTGTGGAACCACGCCGGGTTGTTCGGAGCGCCGGCCATCGAGGCGAACACGGCGATCGACCCGCCGAGGTCCTGGTACATCATCGGGTTGATCCGCTCCTGGCCCGACTTGGCGCCGGTGGTGTGGAGCAGCAGCAGCGGAGCGCCCTCGAAGTTGCCACCCACCTTGCCGCCGTTCGCACGGAACTCGTCGATGATCTGCTTGTTCCAGTCGTTGACATCGCTCATGCCCCCAGCGTGCCCGACGGCGACACACCGTGCACGCGAGATGCGGAGGTTTCAGCTCGGGGTGGCGTAGAAGCGACGACGGGCGGCGAGCGACACGTAGACGAGGCCGACGAGGACGGGGACCTCGATCAGCGGACCGACCACGCCGGCGAGCGCCTGACCGCTCGACACACCGAACACGCCGATCGCCACCGCGATCGCGAGTTCGAAGTTGTTGCCGGCGGCGGTGAACGCGATCGACGCGTTGCGGTCGTACGGGAGGTGCATCCGCAGGCCGACGGCGAACGTGCCGAACCACATGACCGCGAAGTAGGCGAGCAACGGCAGCGCGATGCGAGCGACGTCCCACGGCTGGTCGGTGATCTTCTCCCCTTGCAGTGCGAACAGGATGACGATGGTGAACAGCAGGCCGTAGAGCGCGACGGGCCCGATGCGCGGCAGGAACCGCTGCTCGTACCATTCGGTGCCCTTGGCCCGCTCGCCGAACGTGCGGGTGAGGAAACCGGCGAGCAGTGGGATCCCGAGGAACACCAGCACGCTCTTCGCGATCTCGCCGATGGTGATGTCGATGCCGTCGCTGTCGAGACCGAGCCAGCCGGGCAGCACGTCGAGGTAGAACCAGCCGAGCACCGAGAACATCAGGATCTGGAACACCGAGTTGAGCGCGACGAGCACGGCCGCGAGTTCGCCGTTGCCACACGCCAGGTCGTTCCAGACGAGCACCATCGCGATGCATCGAGCGAGGCCGACGATGATCAACCCGGTGCGGTACTCGGGCAGATCGGGCACCATCAGCCACGCGAGCGCGAACATCACCGCCGGACCGACGACCCAGTTGAGCACCAGCGACATCGCGAGCGATCGACGGTCGGACACGACGTGGCCGATCCGGCTGTACTTCACCTTGGCGAGCACCGGGTACATCATCAGCAGCAGCCCGATCGCGATGGGCAGGCTGACGGTGTCGATCTTCACCCGGTCGAGCGTGTCGTCGAGGCCGGGGAACATCCGGCCGAGCGCGATGCCGAGCGCCATCGCGATGCCGATCCACACCGGCAGCAGCCGGTCGAGCGTGCCGAGACGCGCCGGAGTGACGTCGTCGGGAGCGGAGGGTCGTTCGGTGAGGTCGGTCATGTGCGTGCGGGCGGCGGGGCGATGCCACCCCGCAGACCGTCCTCCAGACTCGCGAACCGATGGGCTGCGAGCCACATCCGGAGCAGGTGGCGCCGACGGTCGGGATCGGGGTCGTCCTCGTAGGCCTCGCGGGCGTGGAGGATCCGACCGTTGTTGAGCAGTTGCACGTCGCCCGGCCGGAAGTCCATCTCGACGTGGAAGGTCGGGTCGTTGGCGAGCCGTTCGAGCAGCTCCATGGCCTCGAGTTGATCGGCGGTGAGACGCGGCGCGTCGGCGTGCTGCTGCGAATCGCGGATGTACCAGCCGAGGTAGAACAGGCGCGGCCGTCCGTCGATGTCGTTCAGCGGCGCGAGCCGGAACCACGGCGCCTCGCCCGGCGGCACGTCGCCCTGGCGGTCCCAGCCCATCGGCTCGTAGAGCGCGTCGAGCAGGTCGGGGCGCCGTTCGAGGATCTCGTTGTAGATCGACCAGCTCGACACGAGCTTGCTCTCGCCGCCACGGGCGGCACGGTGCAGACAGAGCAGGCCGATGATGTCGGCCCCGTCGGTGTGGAAGTCCTGTCGTTCGCGCGTGCGGTAGAGGCGCACCTTGCCGGCGTCGGCGGGCAGTCGCTCGTCGCGGACGTGGGTGAGCAGCTCGCCCTGCTTGTTCTGACCCACCGGTGTGCCGAGGTGCGTGCCGAGCCCCAGGTAGGCGAGCTCGGTCTCGCGCTCGTCGAGCCGGTCGATCGGGAAGCCTCGCAGGAGCAGGAAGCCGTACCCCTGCTCGAGCTCGGCGCTCCAGGCGGCGATGGCCTCGCGCATGCCGGGTAACGGGAAGCCGGCCGCGGCGATGGTGTCGATCGTGACGCCACTGGCCACGGCGTCGCGAGCAGCGGCGACGAGCTCGGCACGCTGTGCCTCGTCGAGCTCGATCCGCCACCGAGTGTCGGCGGCGACGTCGGCGGTGCGCCAGACCGCAGCACCGTGCTGCGGTCGGCGTGCCGTGGGGGTGGTGTCGAGCTGCCCCATCGGGGTCAGCAGCAGCTCGTCGTGGTGGACACGACCGGCGCGTCGACGGCATCGACCGCATCGGCGGCCGGGGCGCAGCACGCACTCTCGCCGGCCTCGACCGTGATCTTGCGCATCGCCGGGGCATCGGCCAGCACGGTGTAGACCTCCCAGGGCTCGGCGTCGGGGCCGTGCACCCACACCTTGTCCTGGACGGCGTAGCAACAGCTGGTGTTCTCCTCGAGGTCGGTGGCGAGGCCCTCGGCGGCGAGACGGCGGGTGGCCGCCATCACCAGGTCGGTGTTCTCGACCTCGACGCCGAGGTGGTTGAGCGTGCCGCCCTGGCCCTTGTTCTCGATCAGCACCAGCTTGAGCGGCGGCTCGGCGATCGCGAAGTTGGCGTAGCCCTCGCGGATCTTGGCGGGCTGGGTGTCGAACAGCTTGGAGTAGAAGGTGATCGCGGCCTCGAGGTCGTCGACGTTGAGGGCGAGTTGGACACGTGACATGACGAGCTCCTTGGGAGTAGATTGACGTTTGTCGATGTGATGCACTCTAGCCATATATCGATGATTGTCAATACGTTGGAGGCAGGAATGTCGAAGAAGATCGTGATCGCCGAGACGTGCTGTCAGCCGCTCGGCAGCTCGTCGTTCGACGAGGCAGACGCAGCCGAGCTCGCCAAGGGCTTCCAGGCGCTCGCCGATCCGGTGCGCCTGCACCTGTTGTCGATGATCACCGCCAACGGCATCGGCGGGGCGTGCGTGTGCGATCTGATCGAGCCATCGGGTCGATCGCAGCCGACGGTCAGCCACCACCTCAAGATCCTGCGCGAGGCGGGGCTGGTCACCAGCGAGAAGCGCGGCACGTGGGCGTGGTACTTCGTCGTGCCCGAGCGCGTGGCGGCGTTGCGGTCGGCGCTCGGCTGATCACCGACTCGCGGTCGAGCGTCAGTCGCCCGCGTCCACCGTCGCGAGCGACACCCGCACGTCGTCGGGCACCGGCGGCAGCCGCTGCGCGAGCAGCCAGGTGAGCACCACGAACGCGGTCGATCCCCACAGCGCAGCCGGCAGTTCGCCCCACAGGTACAGCACGCCCGACAGCATCGTGCCGATCAGCCGTCCGGCAGCGTTGGCCGAGTAGTAGAAGCCGACGTCGATCGCCACCGAGTCGTCGTCTGCGTAGGCGAGCACCAGGTACGAGTGCAGCGACGAGTTCATCGCGAACACCACGCCGAACGCGATCAGCCCGCCCACCACCGCCGGCGTGACGAGCCGGTCGGCCGCGACGAGCACTGCGATCACCGCCGACACGCCGGCCAGCACGAGCGCCCAGTGCTGCGCCGCGGCGACCTCGTCGACATCGCGGCCGCCGCGTGTGAGCAGCCGAGGTGCCGACGACTGCACGATCCCGTACCCGATCACCCACAGGGCCAGGAACGCGCCCACGCCTCGGTCGGACCAACCGAGTTCGTCGGCAAGGAACACCGGCACCGCCACGACGAACCAGATGTCACGTGCGCCGAACAGGAACAGCCGTGCTGCCGACAACCGGTTGATCGCTGTCGACGTCGACACGATCGAGCGCAGCGGCGGCTTCTTCTTCGAGCGGCCGATGTCCTCGTCGAGCAGCACCAACAGCGCCACGGCCGTCACGGCGAGGGCTGCGCTCATCGCCCACAGCGCGCCGTCGTACCGCAGCCAGGCCAGCAGCGCTGCGCCGACGAAGAAGCCGACACCCTTCAACGCGTTCTTCGACCCCGTGAGGATCGCGACGAGCCGGAACAACGATCCCTCCCCTGCCACGGTCTTGACCGCGCTCTTCGAGCTCATCTTCGTCAGGTCCTTCGCGATGCCGGACAGCGCCTGCATCGCCATCACGAAGGTCACCGACAGCCAGCGGTCCCAGCTCGGCGACTCGAAGGTGAGGGCCACCAGCGCCACGATCTGCAGCACCAGACCTGCGACGAGCGTGCGGTTGAGACCGCGCCGCGCACCGACCCAGCCGCCGATCAGGTTGGTGAGGATGCCCATGAACTCGTAGGCGAGGAACAAGAAGGCGATCGCCACCGGCGAGTAGCCGAGCTCGTGGAAGTGCAGCAGCACCAACATGCGCAAGGCGCCGTCGGTGACCGTGAACACCCAGTACCCGGCGGTGACCAGCGCGTAGTTGCGCAGCTTCACGACGCAGCGACCTTCGCCACCAACTCGGCCATGCGGTGCACGTAGCCGTACTCGTTGTCGTACCAGGCCAGCACCTTCACCATCCGACCGTCGATCACCATGGTCGACGGCGCGTCGACGATCGCCGAGCGGGTGTCGTTGGTGTAGTCGGCCGAGACGAGCGGCCGTGTCTCGTAGCCGAGGATGCCGCGAAGGTCGTCCTCGCTCGCGATCCGCAGCAGTTCGTTCACCTCGTCGACGGTGGTGTCGCGCTGCATCGTGAACACGGCGTCGGTGAGCGAGGCGTTGAGCAGCGGCACGCGCACCGCGATGCCGTTCAGCTTCCCCGTCAGCTCGGGGTAGATGAGCGTGATCGCAGTGGCGCTGCCGGTCGACGTGGGGACGAGCGAGTTGAGCGCCGAGCGGGCCCGGCGCAGGTCCTTGTGCGGCGCGTCGACGATCACCTGGGTGTTGGTGACGTCGTGCACGGTGGTGATCGCGCCGCGCTCGATGCCGATCGACTCGTGCAGCACCTTCACCACGGGTGCGAGACAGTTGGTGGTGCACGACGCGGCCGTGACGATCCGGTGGCGCGCCGGGTCGTACAGGTGGTCGTTGCAGCCCATGACGACGTTGAGCACGTCGTCACTCTTCACGGGACAGGCGACCACCACGCGGCGGGCGCCGCGATCGAGGTGCGGCTGCAAGGTGTCGCGGGTCTTGAACTTCCCGGTGGCCTCGATCACCACGTCGACCCCGAGACCGGCCCAGTCGATGTCGCCGGGCCGGCCGTGCTCGGTGAACCCGACGGGGCGTCCGTCGATGCGGAGGCCATCACCGTCGACCGCCGCCTCGCCGCCGTAGCGACCGTGCACCGTGTCGAACTCGAGCAGGTGTGCGGCCGCCTCGACACCGCCCTTCACCTCGTTCACGTGCACGAGTTCGAGGTCGGGGTGCAGTCGCAGCGCCCGCACGGCCAGCCGACCCATGCGGCCGAAGCCGTTGATGCCCACACGCGCGCTCATCGGGCCACCACTGCGCCGATGCGACGGTCGAGTTCGTCGACGACCGCGTCGAACGCGGCGGGTCGGCCGACGGCGACCGGGTCGGGGATCGACCAGTGCCACCAGTCGGCTGCGGGCTCGAGCTCCTCGTGCACCAGGTCGCACACCGTGACGACCTGCACGTTCGCGGGCACGCGGTCGAGTTGCGTGGGCACGGCATCGACGAGCGACAGGCCGGCACGCCGGGCTGCGGCCACCGCACCGCGATGCACGCGCGGCGCGGGCGCCGTGCCGGCCGAGCGTGCCGTGCAGCCGGTTCGGGCGGCCCACATCGCCGCGGCCAGCTGTGAGCGGGCCGAGTTGTGCGTGCAGACGAACAGCACCTCGTTCGGCGGCGGTGGCGCGGCAGGGGGTCCGGGCAGGGCGCCCAGGACGAGTCGCACGTACTTGCGGCGGGCGTCGCCGGCCGAGCCGGACCGCTCGATCAGCCCGGCCCGCTCGAGCACGTCGAGGTGGTGCGCGAGCAGGTTGGTCGCCAGCCCCAGCCGCTCGGCCAGTTCTCGCGGTGCGCGGTCGCTCACCACCAGGTCGTCGACGATCGCCAGCCTGACCGGCTCGCCCATCGCTGCATGGACGGCCGCCCTGCGGACGAGTTCTCGCTCAGCATTGCTCGACATGCGTTGAGTCAATCATCGCTGAGGCGTGGTTGTCGACGGACCGCGGCCGAACAGGAGATGAACACCCGGCGAACGGGTCGCGGCACATCGCTAGCGTCGTGTCCGATGGGTGACCTGCAGATCCGCACCATGACGAGCCGCGACTGGGAGGCGGTGGCTGCCATCTACGCAGCCGGCATCGCGACCGGTCAGGCCACGTTCGAGATCGACGTACCGGACTGGAGCCGGTGGAACGCCAGCCGCCTGCCAGACCATCGGTTCGTCGCGGTCGACGAGGCAGGCACTGTCGCCGGTTGGGTTGCGGCATCCGCCGTCTCGTCGCGCCCGGTGTACGCCGGGGTCGTCGAGCACAGCGTCTACGTGGCACCCACGCACCATCGGCGCGGGGTCGGCCGGGCACTGCTCGGCGCGCTCGTCGAGTCCACCGAGGCTGCCGGCATCTGGACGATCCAGACCGGGATCTTCCCCGAGAACGTGGCGAGCGTGGCCCTGCACGAGTCGATCGGCTTCCGCGTGCTCGGGCGTCGAGAGCGGGTGGGGCGCCATCACGGCCGCTGGCGCGACACCTTGTTGCTCGAGCGGCGCAGCTCGGCAGTCGGTCTCGACTGATCGAACGGCCCTGCGCTGCGCCGCGCTCGGACATCAGCGACAGCGGAGGCGGGCGAACTGCTCGGGTTGGTGCGTGTCCATCACCCCATGGGCACGCAGGCACCACGCCGCAGTGTGCGAGGTGCCGCCGATGTCGAGGTGCTGGAAGCGGCCGACGAACGCGGGGACCGACCACTGGCCGGTGGCGGTGATCGCACCGTCGGACAGGCGGGAGAGCTCGGCCCACGGGAGCAGCAGTTCGGCGGACCACCCGCGGCTCGTGGTCGCGTCGTCGCCGAGGCGACCGTCGACGTGCACCGCCGTGACGAGACCGGGGAAGTCGTAGGTGGTGCTGACGATGCGCACGCCCCGTGGGTGCGTCCCGTGCCAGAAGCTCGCCGGCCGCCGGTCGTAGTCACCACCGAACGTGTACACCCCCGGCTCGAGCAGGGAGAAGGACGGGTCGTCGGCGAAGGGGCTCTGGGCGAAGGTGTCGCGCCAGACGTGCATCACCTCGTACACGGTGCCGAGCGCGTTCATCTCGAACTCGTAGTAGCCCCAGCCGAAGTCGAGGAACAGCTCGACGTCGTTGTCGGCGAACACGATCGAATCGCGCTCGGTCTGCGTGGCGGTCGGGTACGGGTCCTCGCTCCACATCGCGACGCGCAGGCCGTCGGGGGTGGCCAGCGCGGCCGCTCGACTGTCGTACAGCGCCGGCCGTCCGGTGACCATGTCGACGAATCGCGGGGACCATGTCGCCGAGGACCACGGCTCGGCGTCGATCATCGCCGTCGGCGGTCCGCTCATCGAGGAGCGGGTGACCACGAGCTCGTCTGTTCCGGACATGCCGCAGATGCTACGGATGCGGTGCTCGACGTTCCCTGGCCCCTCAGCGGACGCCGATCGCTCGGCCCGGTGATGATCATCAGCGGGACGAAAGCGTCGTGATGGCCCAGCGCGGGCCTCGGTCGAGCGCTACGCCTGCTCGGCCTTCAGCTGCTCGCGCAGCTCGCGCTTGACGACCTTGCCGTAGTTGTTGGTGGGCAGGCTCTCGACGAACCGGTACTCCTTGGGCCGCTTGTAGCGGGCGATCGCGTCGATGCAGGTGCGATCGAGGTCGGCCGTCGCGGGCGGGGACGCGCCCTCGTCCACCACGACGAACGCGACCACCGACTCGCCCCACTCGGGATCGGGCTTGCCGACCACCGCTGCGGCCCGCACCCCCGGGTGGCGCAGCAGGGTCTCCTCGACCTCGCGCGGGTAGATGTTCATGCCGCCGCTGATGATCAGGTCCTTCGAACGGTCGCGCAGGGTGAGGTAGCCCTCGGCATCGAAGCTGCCGATGTCGCCGGTGTGCAGCCATCCGTTGCGCAGGGTCTCGGCCGACGCCTCGGGCTGCTGCCAGTAGCCGGGCATCACCACGTCGCCGCGCACCACCACCTCGCCGGCCTCGCCGACGGGCAGCTCGCGATCGTCGTCGTCGAACACCCTCACCTCGACGTCGGTGCGCGGCGTGCCGACGCTCTGCATCCGGTCGCGCCAGCTCGGGTGGTTGCGATCCGCATGGTCGGCCTTCGAGAGCGCGGTGATCGTCATCGGCGTCTCGCCCTGGCCGTAGATCTGGGCGAGCTTCGGGCCGAACACCTCGAGCGCGTCCTCGAGGTCGGCCAGGTACATCGGCGCCCCGCCGTAGATGATGGTCTTGAGCTTGCTCAGGTCGGCGGCGGCGATCGCCGGGTCGCCGGTGAGGCGCTTCACCATCGTCGGCGCGGCGAAGAAGCTCATGCCCGACCAGTGCTGCAGCAGCGCCGCGATCTCGTCACCGTCCACACCGCCCGAGTGCGGGATCACGCTGGTGGCGCCGCGAGCCACGTGCGGCAGACCGTAGAGCCCCGACCCGTGCGAGATCGGGGCGGCGTGCAGGATGCTGTCGAGCGGCGTGAGCTCGTCGATGTCGGCGAAGTAGCTGAGCGACATCATCAGCAGGTTGCGGTTGGTGAGCGTCGCTCCCTTGGGCCGGCCCGTGGTGCCGCTGGTGTAGAAGAGCCACGCGGGATCGCCGCCGAGACGCTCGACGAGTGCCATCGGCGACGCTGCGGCGAGCCGGTCCCATCGCTCGCCGGGCGCGAGGACGACGGCCTCGAGCGTGGCGACGTGACCGAGCAGCGCCTCGACATCGTCGCCGTGGTCGTCGTCGGTGATGACCACCTTCGCCGCGCTGTGCTCGAGGATGTAGGCGATCTCGTCGCGGTGCAGGCGAGCGTTCACCGGCACGGCCACCAGGCCGGCGTGCCATGCGCCGAACAGCGCCTCGAGGTACTCGGGACGGTTGCGCATCACGATCGCCACCCGGTCACCCGGAGCCAGACCGAGCTGATCGCGGAAGCCGGAGGCGACGGCCGCGGTGCGACCGGCGAACTGCGCCCATGTGCTGTGCACCTGCTCGCCGTCGGCCAACGCTGCCAGGTCCGCCAGCCTGCGTCCGTGTCGCTCCACCCAGATCGCCGGGTTCATCGTCCTCCTCCTCGTCGTGACGACGCACGTCCGCGTCGCGTCACCCCTCGCCGCGGGACAGTAGCGGCGAGGCCGCGCATTTCGCCCGTTCCTGACGGCCGCGGTCGGCCAGCCGCAGGTACCGGCACGGATGGGCGGTTCGCGTTGCCGTCGGACGGGGCGTCGGCAACGATGCGTCGGTGCCGACCGACACGAACCCCTCCCCCGCCGCCGTCCGTACCGGTGTGTGGCTGTTCTCCGACGCACCCGCCTCACGTCTGGTGGCTGCCATCGAACTGGCCGACCAGGCCGGCATCGACGAGGTGTGGGTGGCCGACGAGGGCGTCTCGCGCGAACCGGTACCGGTGCTCGCCCATGCGGCGGCCACCACCCGTCGCGTGGCGCTCGGCGTCGGGATCACGACGCCGCTGCTGCGCCATCCCGGTGCGCTCGGTTCGACGATCTCGACGCTCGACGAGCTGTCGAACGGACGGGCGATGCTCGGTCTCGGCATCGGCGGCAACCTGTCGCTCGATCCGTTCGGCATCACCTACGACAAGCCGGTCGGGCTGGTGCGTGACGCGCTGCGGATCGCTCGCGCCGTCGTCGAGCGCCGGGCCGTCGACGGGTACGAGCCGCCCGCACACGCCGCCCCAGCCCGCTCGGTGCCGATGTACGTGGGTGCCCGGGGCGAACAGATGAACCGCCTCGCCTCGCGCGAGGCCGACGGCGCGTTCTTGTCGGGCTTCGACCTCGCTCGGCTGGCCGAGCCGGTCGCATGGGCGCGGTCGGTGCGGCCGATCCACGTGGCCATCTACGCATCGGTGCGGTTCGCCTCCGGCGCGGCCGCCGACCCGACGATGCTGATCGGTGCACCCACCACCGTGGCGTCCGGGTTGCGCGAGCTGGTCGACGAGCATCGGCCCGAGACCATCGGCCTCGCGCTCGTCGACGGCGACGACCCGGTCCTCATGATGCGCGAGGCGGTCGCGACCTTCGACGCGCTGCGGTGACCGCGGGGGCGACGGCGGTCAGCGGTACTCGCTGATCTTCATGTAGTGGGCACCGGTGTCGTGCCCGGTCTGCACCAGGCGGAAGTTGTCGGCACCGACGACCTCGGCGAAGGCGGCCTCCTGCGAGTCGAGCCACTCGGTGTCGATGCCCAGCCAGTCGTCGAGCGTGCGCCAGTAGAGGACGATCGACACCCGGTACCACTCGCCCAGGTCCTGTCGCCACATCTCCTTGCCCAACAGGGCCGGGAAGCGATCGGCTTCGCCGAGCGTCCAGTACTCGAATTCGGCCGCCTTCCACACCTCCCATGCGCTCGCTCGCACCTCGTACACCAACTGCTCCACCGCCAACGGGGGATCGAACTCCCACAGCCGCTTGGTGTTCCGCCAGACCTCTGCCGTCATCGTGCTCCTCGCTCACATCTGCCCGTGGACGGGAAGCGTACGAGGAGCGCTCGAGTGCGGTGATCAGTCGTCGGTGACGACGGGCAGGGTGGCGCCGAACAACCAGCGGCGAGGTCGGAACTCGAGCAGCGCCACGCGGCCGAGATCCGGATCGTCGTCGACCGTGATGTCCCACGAGTACTTGGTCGCGAATGCCTCGACGACCGCGGCAGGGCGCTCGCTCGGGTGCACGACCACCATGCCCTCGGCCACCAGCGGTGCGTCGCCGGATTCGAGGCTCATCGTGGCCGCCGGGTTGGCGACCAGGTTGCGCACGCGCACCGAGCCGGCGCCGGTACCCACCCACAAGCGGTCGTCGACGTACACGAACCACACGGGTGCCAGGTGCGGTCGGCCGTCGGGCCGTACCGTGGCCAGCCACACGTTGCGTTCGTCGCGGAGTCGATCGGCCGTCATGGGCCGAACGTAGTGCGCCCGGTGCGCGGTCGCCTCGGCGTTCGTTTGCCATCATCGGCGTCCGTGCACCCCGACCGCCGGCACCCCCCGCCCGATCCCTTGAGCCGCCGTCGCGTGCTGCAACTCGCCGCGCTGGCGGCGCTGACCGCTGCCTGCTCGGACGACGACGGTCCCGAGGCGACGAGCAGTGACGAGGTCGACACCTCGGCGTCGCCTGCGCCCCAGTCGTCCGGCTCGTCCGGCTCGACCGGCTCGACCGGCTCGGCGACCACGGCGGACGTCATCGTCATCGGCGCCGGCATGGCCGGGCTCTCGGCGGCACGACGTCTCGTCGACGCCGGCCGGCGCGTGATCGTGCTCGAGGCCAACGCGATCGTCGGTGGACGGCTGCGCACCGATCGCAGCCTCGGCGTGGCGTTCGACCTCGGTGCCAGCTGGATCCACGGCATCGACGGCAACCCGATCACCGACCTCGCCGCCGCGGCCGGCGCACCCACGGTCGCGCTCGACTTCGACGACGTCAGCGCGTTCGACCAGGGCGGTGCGCGGTGGACGGACGACGATTTCGGCGCCGCGGAGGAGCGCTACGAGGCGTTGCTGGAGCAGGTGATGGACGCCGGGGACGACGGCGACTCGTTCGAGGAGATCCTCGACGAGATCGAGCCCGACTGGGCCGACGACCGGCTCCGGCAGTTCTTCGTGTCGACCTACCTCGTGTTCGACACCGGCGACCTCGATCGCCTGTCGGCTGGTCTGTTCGACGAGGGCGAGGTGTTCGGCGGGCCCGAGGTGGTGATGTCGGATGGCTACGACCGGCTTGCCACGTACCTCGCGCAGGGGCTCGACGTGCGGCTCGGCGAGCTGGTCGCCTCGGTCGACGCGACGGGCGACGGCGTCGTGGTGTCGACGGCATCTGCCACCTACACCGCGACCGACGTGATCGTGGCGGTGCCGCTCGGCGTGATGAAGGCCGGATCGATCCGGTTCACGCCGGAGCTGCCGGGTTCCCACCTCGAGGCGATCGAGGGGGTCGGCTTCAGCGCGGTCGACAAGTTCCTCCTCGTGTGGGACGAGGTGTTCTGGAACGACACCGACTTCCTCGTCTACTCGCCCGAGCGACGCGACGTGTTCAACTGGTTCCTCAACGTCGATTCGCTCGTGCCCGGCACCCCCGCACTGATGACGTTCTCGTACGCCCACGAGGCACGGGAGAGCGAGACCGCGAGCGACGACGAGATCGTGGCGCTGGCGATGACGCATCTGCGCGACATGTACGGCGACGACGTGCCCGACCCGGTGGCGATGCGCCGGAGTGCATGGGCGAACGATCCGTTCACGCTCGGCTCGTACTCGTTCACCTCGGTCGACACCCGCATGGACCACTTCGACGTGCTCGCCACGCCGGTCGGCCGTGTGCACTTCGCCGGCGAGCACACGAGTCGTGCCTACTTCTCCACCGTGCACGGCGCCCATCTGAGCGGCCTGCGCGCGGCCGACGAGATCCTCGCCACCTGATCGGCCGACGGCGGACCTCGTCAGTCGACGGGCGGCAGCCGCGAGGCGTGTCGGGCGGCCAGTTGGGCTCGGTTCGACACGCCGAGCTTGCGATACACGCTGGTGAGGTGGCTCTCGACGGTCTTGACGCTGATGTGCATCGCGTCGGCGATCTGGCGGGTGGTGCGACCCGCCGCAGCGAGCGACGCCACGGATGCCTCGCTCGCGGTGAGTGCCGTCGGATCGTCGTCACGGCGACTTCGGCCGCTGATGCGATCGCGTTCGCGCCGGGCCTTGGCGGCGAACGGTTGCGCGCCCATCGCGTCGAAGGCATCGATCGCACTGGTGAGCGCCCGCCGGGCGAGTGCACGCTCGCGGGCCCAGCGCGCCACCGCGCCGAGGACGAGCTCGGCGCGCGCCGTCTCGTACACCAGAGCGGTCGGCGACACGAGGTCGACCGCGCGCCGCGCCTCGGCCATCGCGATCTCGGCGTCGTCGGCACGCATCGCAGCGAGCGCCCGGCCACGTGCCACCATCGCCTGCACGCTCACTCGGCCGGCCCGGTCGGCACGCGCTCCGAACCGATCGAGCACTTCGGCGGCACGAGCCCGCTCCCCCGCGAGGACGAGCGTCTCGATGTAGTCGCCGATCAGCCGGTGATAGCCGGGCTCGTGCAGGCTCATCTGCTCGCCCAGCTCGTCGTAGCGGACGAAGTGACGCACGGCGTCGTCGAGCTCGTCCCGGCACATGGCCACCAGTCCGAGCAGACCTGCACCCATGCGTTCGGTCCACGGGATGTCGCCCAGACGGCCCCGATCGAACAGCTCGACCGCCACCTCGAGCGCCGTTTCGTACCGTCCCCGCAGCGCGGCGATGAGGGCCCGGTTGAACTCCGCGCTCTCGAGCTGACCGTCCTGTTGCGTCTCGATCGCGAGACGTCGCCCGTGCTCGGCCACCTCCAACGCCGTGGTGAGGTCGCCGCGCCACACGTGCAGCTGCGGCAGGTGACCGAGCGCGTACGGCACGCTCGCCGGGTCGGCGTCGCGGGCGAGCCGGTCGAACATCTCGATCGAGGTCTCGACGTCGTCGGCGTACTTCAGCAGCGCTGCCAGGGTGCCGTAGGCCGAGTCGGCGCCGATCACGTCGATCCGCCGTTCGAGCTCCATCGCGTGTTCGAGCCGCTCCCGGTCGAGTCCGAGGCCGGCGTTGAAGCGCGCCGCCGCGGCTGCGACGAGCACCGACGAGTAGAGCGCCGGGTCGGGGTCGGGCTGCTCGGCCAGCAGCGTGAGCGCCGCCTCGGCGTGGCGCACCGCCTCGGCGAAGTCGAGGTAGTCGCAGCGGGCGAGGATCGCGTGCGCCTCGATACGGATGGTGATGTCGGTCGCGAGCGCCAGGCACGAGCGGGCGATGCGTGCGGCCACCTCGCTGTCGGGCACACGGCTGTACTCGATGGTGGCGAGCATCAACAACGCCTTGGCCCGTACCTGCACGTCGTCGGTCGACCGCTCCGCCGTCTCGAGCAGCGCCACGGCGTCGTCGGTGCGCCCGGCCCGGAACGCGAACTCGCCCACGGCCACCGCCCGCGACCAGTGCCGGGGGTCGTCCGACGCACTGAGGCCGAGTGCGAGCGCGCCGATGTCGGCGGCCTCGTAGGTGGCACCACGCGCCGACTCGCGCGACGCAGCGTCGAGCAGCTCGTCGGCGAGCTGGCCGTTCACGGCGGGCGAGGCGAGCGCCCGATGCACCAGCTGCTCGGTCCCGTGGGTCACGTCGGCCAGGCGGCGGTGCAGGGCGATGCGTTCGGTCCCGGTCGACGCGTCGTACGCCGCCGACGCCAGCACCGGGTGGGTGAAGCGCACCGAGCGGTTGCTGAGCGCCACGACGCCCGCCAGCTCGGCCGCTCGCAGGTCGTCGAGCACCCCGAGTGCGGCCATCGTGTCGACGGTCGGGCGGGCCAGCATCGACAGCAGGGTGAGGGCCTCCTGTGTCGCCTCGGGCAGCCCTGCGAGGCGAGTGGCGGTCACCGACGCCAACGAGGTCGGCGTCGGCAGCGGTCGTCCCGCCTCGGACGGCGCATCCGAGGCCGATCGAGCGAACTCGATCGCGAACAAGGGGTTGCCGTGCGCGGTCGCGACCACGCGCGCCACCACGTGAGGCGACACCCCGTCGGGAACGGCTGCACGCACCAGCTGTTCGGTGGCGTCGACGGGGAGCGGGCCGAGGCGCACCACCTCGTCGGCGGACACCAGCCCGGTGTCGGCGGCCTGGTCGTGCTCGAGGCGCTCCGCGAGCACGACGAGCACCCCTGCGGAAGGCAGGCGCCGGACTGCGAACTCGAGCGGTTCGCGGCTCGCCACGTCGACCCACTGGATGTCGTCGACGACGATCGCGACCGACCGGCCGCGCGCGAGCTCGGCCTCGACCAGCCCGACGACGGCCATGCCGATGTGATGGGGTTGCGGCGGCGAGCCGTCGCGGTGACGGCGCCCGAGTGCCACGTCGAGCGCGACACGCCAACCGTCGGGCAGCACCGACGCGTCGAGGTCGCGCACCAGGTCGGCGAGCACGGCGAAGGGCAGGCGCTGCTCGGCACGCGTGGGCCGAGCAGCGAGCACCAGGTGGCCGGCCTCACGGGCCAGCATCTCGGCCCGGTCGAGCAGGGTGGTCTTACCGATGCCGGCCTCGCCCACGACGAGCAGCCGTTGCGAGTGCGTCGAGCTGTCGTGGACGAGCCGTTCGAGGTGTGCCAGTTCGTCTCCTCGACCCAGCGGTCCGGCCGCGCCAACACGCATGCGCCATTGTCTCATGGCCGTCTGCGACGTGCCCCGGGCGGTGCGGGGCGGGTCGCCCCTCGGTTCGTCATCCGTCGAGCGTGCACGGCGCCGGTGCGACCGGCATCGGGGGATCCCCTGGATCTGGACTCAGCCGGCGAGGCGGGCGGCCACCCCACGCAGGTCGTCGTCCTCGTCGTACCAGGCGACGGTCTCGACGAACCGATGCGCGAGCAGGGCCGGGCCGAGTGCTGGCAGCTGGTCGCCGCCGATCTCGGCGAGCAGCCAGCCACCGGGCCGGAGGACCCGCGCCGCGTCGCGCGTCGCCCGTCGCACCAGGTCGAGCCCGTCGGCGCCCCCGTCGAGGGCGAGCACGGGTTCGTGCCGGCGCACGTCGGGTGGCAGCAGGTCGAGTTCGCCGGCCGGCACGTATGGCGCGACCACGGTGACGACGTCGAACGAGTGGTCGCGCAGCGGTGCGGCCAGGTCGGCGACGATCGCAGCGACACCGTTGGCGCGTGCGCACGCGACCGCTGCGGGATCCAGGTCGGTGGCGACCACCACGGCGTCGGCGACACTGGCGGCCAGGTGCACCGCGATCGCACCCGCGCCGGTGCACAGGTCGAGTGCACGTCCGTGGGCCGGCAGCAGCGCCGACGCTCGCACCGCGAGCTCCTCGCTCTGCCACCGCGGCACGTACACGCCCGGCGCCACGGCCACCCGATGCCCGCAGAACACGGTGCTGCCGACGATCCAGGCGAGCGGCTCGCCCTGCTCTCGGCGGGTGAGCCAGCCGTCGAGCACGCCCGGGTGCGGTGCGGATCGCAACATCACCTCGGCCTCGTCGTCGGCCGCCACGCAGCCGGCGGCGCGCAGCCGCGCGACGACCGGGGCGAGCGCGGTGGGCTCGACGGGCTCGACGGGTGACGACACCTCGCCATTCAACCCGACGGCACCGGTGACCGGGCCGTGCACGTCGGCGTCCGGATCCGCCCATCCGGACGCCGACGGCGCTGCGGGACGGGGCCGAGCGATGCGACCCGCGTCCACCTCCGTGGCGGCTCTCCTACGACACGGAGATCACCAGGTCGCCGGTCGCCGCCGCGTAGCCACCGACCTGGACGTAGATGATCGAACCGGGTGTCACCGGACCGGTGAACGCCGCCTGCGACGAGCCGGGCACGTCGTCGATGCACCCGAAGCTCGAGATGTTGGCGAACGTGGCGCCGGTGGCGGGGCCCGAGTACACGGCGAACACCGTGTCGTACGAGCTGCCGGCCGTGCTGATCGTCAGCGTCCCGCTGGCGGGTGCCTGCACCCGGAACCACACCGTCGCGCCGAGACCCGAGCACGTCGCGTTCTCACCGGGTTCGACCCCGAATCCCGCGGTCGACATGGCCGGGAACGAGGTGGGCACCGCGACCGTCGGCATCGCGCCGAACGCATCGGTGGGCGCGCCGCCGGTGGGCGTGATGGTCGGGGTGGCAGGGGCTGCGGTGGTGGCAGGCGCCGCCGTGGTGGCGGGCGCCGCCGTGGTGGGCGTCGCGCCGCCGGTCGCAGTCGTCGCCGGGGCCGCGGTCGTCGCCGGGGCCGCGGTCGTGGTGGGCGCTGCCGTGGTGACCGGGGCGACGGTCGTCGTGGTGGCCGGGGCGCCCGAGCCGTTGGTCACCGTCACCTGCGCACCGGTCTCGTCCCAGCGGTCGATCCTGATCGTGATCCCGTTGGCGTCCGTGAACGTCTGCCCGCCGCGCCAGATGCCGTCGGTGGTCTCGCGGTTGCCGCCGGGCGTCGAGAACATCGTCGTCGTGTCGGCCGAGGGCGACACCTTCTCGATCACCACGCCCTGCTCCCGCAGCAGGTAGCCGAACTGCAACGTGTTGTTCGACGTCTGCTGGGCATCGTGGCCCACCCGGGTGCGGGCGGCGACGACGTAGCGCTCGCCGGTGCTGCCGATCGGCACGTTCACGAGCATGATCCCGCCGTCGGCCGGCTGGGTGAGCCGGGTGAGCGTGACGGTCTGCGTGCCGGTGGTGACCGTGACCTTGCGGTTGTCGGGGATCCAGCCGGCGGCGTCGCGGGTGCTCGCGTCCCAGCCGGGACCGACGTTCACGCGACGAGGGTTGGTGCTGAGTTCGGGCCGCTCGCCGTAGAACGCCGCGCCGCCGAGCGGATCGGAGATCGAACTGGTGTGCTTGCCCCCGTACACGTGGCCGAGCTCGTGGAGCACGAGTGGCGGCGACGTGAGGCCGCGGCGGGTGATGAGCACCGAGGTGAACGGGGTCTCGGTGCCGTTGATCGGGATCGTCAGCGGCATGGTGCGACCCTCGGCACCGGGCAGCTGGTCGTTCACGAAGATCATCACGTGGCGGTACGGCGCGAGGTCGACACCACCGGCCGCAGCTGCGGCCGCACAGTCGCGGGTGAGCGTCGCTGCGCCGTCCCAGTCGGGCGTGTAGGCGGTGCGGGCCTTCGGCAGCGTGAACCAGCCGGCGGCGCGAGAGCCGTCGAGGTTGTCGACGCCGAGCGACATCTCCTTCACGAGAGCGTTCAGCCCGTACGGGGTGCCGTTGAACATCGTGTCGATGTCGGCCGGCCCGAACCCGTAGGCATTGGTGTTGTCGGCGAACTTGCACATGAGCGCCATGAACGCCCGGGTGCCGGCCCGTCGCTCGGCGGCAGCGTCGGTGCCGCGTCCCTGGATCGCGATCACGCCACCCACGAGGGCGGTGACGGCGGACAGGGCGACCAGCGCGGTGCGGGCCGAGGCACGCCGCCGCCGACCGCCCGAGGGCGCGGACTCGATCGTCAAGGTCGTCGGGGCGGTGTGCGTGGTGTGGGTCGTGTGGGTCGTGTCGTTCATCGCTCGCGCCGCCTGGGTCGTGTCGTTCGTCGGGTGCTGCATCGGTCGCTCGTTCACGACACGGTCACGGTGGTGCGGACGGTGTGGGTGCCGCCGAAGCCGTCGTCGACGGTCAGCTGCACGGGGTACTCGCCCGCGTCGGTGCCGGGGAACGTCACCTCGGGTCCGTAGGCGTCGGGCGTGCCGTCACCGTCGAAGTCCCAGGCCGAGATCAGATCGACGTCGAGCGAACCCGGTGGGCTGCACGTGTCGCCGGCGATGCTCGACCACGACAGCACCGTCTCCTCGGGCAACGAGTCGTCGTAGGTGTGCACCGAGCCGTCGAGGAACACCAGCGGTGTCACCAGCTCACCCGGCCCGTCGAAGCCGGCCGGGTCGCCGAGCGAGGGATGCTCGAAGGTGTCGATGTCGCCGGGTGACGTCCACGGGATCGACACCTGCGCGCCGACCGGACCGGCCCCCAGCGTGTACGAGTTGCCGTCGCTCACGGCGGCGGCGGGGAGGCCGTCGTCCGGCGAGGCGCCGCCCGAGCGGAACACGTGCTTGTCGCCGCTCACACCGGCGTAGCTGGTGTCGCCCGATGCGGATCCCTCCGACCCGGCGGTGTCCGCCCGGAACACCGCAGGGATCGCGTCGACGAGATCGGCGTTGGCCGGGTCGTCCCAGGCCTTCGTGAGATCGAACTTCGCGTACAGCTCGTCCTCGCCCAGGTAGGGCAGCACCAACACGCGCCAGCTCAGCGTCGGGTTGCCGTCGGCGTCGGTGAGGTAGGCGGGCGGGTACACGCCACGGTCGTCGCGGTAGGCGACGATCGCGTCGCCGATCGCGGCGAGGTCGGCGGCCACGTCGCTCTGCCCGGCCACCGCGATCGAGGCGTCGAGTACCAGATCGGCACCGGCCTCCACGCGATACGGGCCGCCGGCACTAACGTCCAGCGCCACGCCGGCACCGTCCGAGCTCGCCGTGTCGGCGCTCGGTGCGGGGCCGTCGTCGTCGGACGACAGCTGGGTGATGCCCCATGCCCCTGCGCCGACGACGGCGATGGCGGCGGTGACGATGGCGACGAGACGAACAGGACGAGCGGGCATGCCGGACGAGCCTCCTGGGGAGAGCAGCAGGTGACGACGAGCGTGGACGAGCCGCGCGTCACCGGCGCGTCAGCGGTGTCCCACGTGCGCGTGCTCGGCCCCGTGGGCGTCGTCGCCACCGACGGCACCTGGTGCGAGCTGCCCAGCGCCAGCCAGCGGCGGCTGCTCGCCGTGCTCGCCCTGCAGGCGGGACGGTCGGTGCGTGCCGAATCGTTGGGCGAGCTGCTCGGTCTGGGACCGGGTGCGCTGCGCAAGGTGGTGTCGCGAGTGCGTGCCGTGGTGGGCGACACACTGCACACCTCGGCCACCGGCTACCGCCTCGAGGCCGCCGTCGACGCGCACCGGTTCGCCGAGGTGGTCGCCGCCGCCGACCGCGACGGCGTGGATCGTGCCGAACGGCTGGCCGAGGCGCTCGGCTGGTGGCACGGCGACGCGCTCGACGAGTTCGCGGCCGAGCCCTGGGCGATGGCCGAGGCGACCCGCCTCGACGGGTTGCGCGCCCGAGCGGTCGACGAGCTGGCCGGCCACTGGATCGCCGTCGGCCGGTCGGCCGACGCGCTCGCCGTGCTCGAGCCGCAACTCGACCGGCAGCCCTTCGCCGACCGCCCACGCGTGCTGAAGATGCGCGCCCTCGCCGCCGCGGGGCGCTCGGCAGACGCGATGCGGGTGGCGCACCGTTACCGGACCGAGCTGCGCGACGCCGTCGGCCTCGACGCGGGTGACGAGCTCGACCGCACCGAGCAGCGCATCGCCGGCGGTTGGGACGGGCGCGAGCCGGCGTCCGTCGCACCGGGGTCCGTGTCAGCGGTCGCGGGCGCGGCACACCCGTCGATCCCACTGCCGGCGACGCCACGTGTGGGGCCGACCGAACGCCTCGACGCGATCGTCGGCGAGCTCGCTGCACACCGAGTGGTCACGCTGACGGGTCCGGGTGGCGTGGGCAAGACACGGTCGGCCGTCGACGCGGCCGCACGAGCGGCGAGCGGGTTCCGGGACGGCGCCGTGATGATCGACCTCGCGCCGGTGGCCGACCCGGTCGCGGTACCGGCTGCCGTGGCGTCGCGCCTCGGCGCGTCGACCCGCGCGGGGTTGTCGGTCACCGCGTCGATCACCGAGCGGCTGGCCGGCAGCTCGATGCTGTTGGTGCTCGACAACTGCGAGCACGTCGTCGCCGCTGCGGCGTCGCTGGTGCGAGCGATCGCCGCCGACTGCCCCGGCATCACCGTGCTGGCCACCAGTCGTGAGCCGCTCGGCATCCGAGCCGAGCAGGTCGTCCCGGTGCACCCGCTCGAGATCGACGACGCGGTCGAGCTGTTCCGCGAGCGGGCACTCGCTGCCGGCGGCAGAGCGATCGGCCACGACGCGCTCGCCACCGTCGCCACCCTGTGCCACCGTCTCGACTGCCTGCCGCTCGCGGTCGAGCTCGCCGCAGCTCGATCGCGCTCGCTCTCGCCCGACGATCTGCTCGTGCGGTTGGGCGACCGGTTCGAAGTGCTCGGCGCCGCTCGCGACGGCCAGTACCACCAGCGCACGCTCTGGGCCACCATCGACTGGTCGTACCAGTTGCTCGACGACGCCGAGCAGACGGTGCTCGACCGGTTGTCGGTGTTCCACGGCACGTTCGAGCTGATCGACGCCGAGGCGGTGGCGCGCTCGCTCGACGGTGGCGCGCCGATCGTGGGCGCCGCACTGGTCGGTCTGGTCGACAAGTCGATGGTCGTCGCCGAGTGGACCGGCGGGTCGATGCGATACCGGCTGCTCGACACGATCCGCCGGTTCGCGGCCGCCCGGCTGGCCGAACGGGGCGAGCTCGACACGACGGCGCACCGTCATCTGGTGCGGTGCGTCGAGCTGGCGGAGACCAACGCCTCGCGCTGGTTCAGCCCCGCTCAGCTCGACGCCGACGCCGAGCTCGATCGGGCGTGGGACAACCTGCGCGCTGCGCACGCGTGGGCCGGCGCACGGCACGAGCACGAGCTGGCCGAGCGCCTCTTGCTCGCCACCATCGGCCACAGCCAGTCGCGGGTGCGCAGCGAGCACGGCAGCTGGTGCGCCACCACCGTGGCGGTGGCCGAGGCCGACGGGGTGATCCCGTCCGCCGATCTGCTCGGCTGGGACGCCTGGTGGTCGATGATCGGCGGCGACCTCCGGCGAGCGGTCACCCGGGCCCGCCACGCCACCGAGGTCGCCACGTCGCGCGGCTCGGTCGGCGCCGTTGCGAGGTCGGTGCTGGTCTTCGCGCTGTTCAACACCGGCCAACGCCACGAGGCGGACGAGCACCTCGCTGCGCTCGAGGAGGCGATGGATTCGCTGTCGCCGTGGGACGTCTACACGGCCGAACGCGCGCTCTTCTCGTTCTCGAGCGGCGACGGGTTCGACCGCCGAGCGGCGCGCATCGCCCAGGTGACCGAGGCGATCGGGGCGCCGGCGCTGCTGGCTTCGTCGCGCTTCTACCAGGGGTCGGCCAAGGTCTCCGGCAGCAAGGACGGTGCGGCGGCCGCCGCGCTGCACCGAGAGGGCATCGAGCTCGCGCGGCGCGCCGGCGCCGAGTTGGCCGAGTGTCAGAACCTGCAGGGCCTGCTCGACGCCGAGCTGCTGCTCGACAGCGCCTCGGCAGGTGAGGTGTGTCTCGAAGCCGTGCAGCGCCTGTACGAGCTGCGCTACTGGCTGTACCTGGGTCGCGTGCTCGACGGCGCGGCGTGCGTGCTCGCACGGGCCGACGAGACCGAGGTCGCCGGTGTGCTCCTCGGACACCTCGATCGCATCGGGCCGCCGTGGCGCACCAACCCGCGGGCTGTCACACGCGAGCTCGTCGGTGCTGCCGGAGTACCGCAGGCGGTGCTCGACCGGGGCGCGACGATGGACCGCGATGCGGTGGTGGCCCTGGCGATCGCTGCCCTGGCGGCGTTGGTCGCGGTCAGACCGTCTTGACGATCAACACGCTGCACGGGGCCTGCCGCAGCACTTCGCTGCCCACGCTGCCGAGCACTCGGCCGATGCCCTGCATGCGCACGTTGCCGACGACGATGAGATCGGCGCCCACGCGTTCGGCCTCGGCCACCAGCAGATCGGCGGGCGCACCCTGCGCGACGGCGATGGTGTAGGGCACGCCGACGCCGAGCTTGTTGACGAAGTTCTCGACCGAGTGACGCGCCTCGAGCACGTTGTCGAGCACGAACTCGTCCGACGCCCACTGCACGATCTCGCGCTCGAGCCGATCGACCGCGGTGACGAAGTGCACCGAGGCGCCCGTCGCCGCGGCCAACTCGACGGCGTGACGGGCGGCGATCTGCGAGGTGGGTGCGTCCGAGATGCCGACGACGATCTGCTTCGGCACTCCCGATGACTCGTTCGCTGACATGCTCGCTCCCCGGTTCGAACGCCGACCGGCGTGACAGTAGCCCCGCTGATCGGGGCCTCCGCGTGAACACTGTCCGCCGCGACGGGCACTGCGCAGCGAGGCGGGTCGTCGCCGAACCGCCGATCGGCCGGGCCCGTCAGCGGGACCCGGTCATCACGTCGTCGCGCAGTCCGACGACGGCGAGCTCGTGGTCGAACAGCCGGCACAGCTCGTGTTCGCTCAGCGCCTCGACGCGACGGGCGGCCTCGCCCACCGCGAACCCGAGCAGGGTGGGTCGGCCGGCCATCGCCGACACGTCGACGATCGTGCCGAACGTCGACGCGCCCACCAGACGGATCGGGCGGTCGTCCGGCCACCACGGGCGATCGAACGTGGCGAACACCTTCGCGACCGGGCCGACACCGATCGAGGCGATCGCGTGCACGACGTCGTCGGGCAGCGGCGGGTGGAACGAGATGCGGCCGGCGGCCAGCGCGCCGATGGGCACGGTGACCACGACGGCGTCGACGGCGGTGCCGTCGACCGACCAGTGCGCGCCCTCGCGACGGATCTCGGTGACACGCCGCTCGTAGCGGACGTCGAGGCCGGCGGCCAACTGCACGGCGACCTCGCCGACGTCGGAGGTGATCAGGTGGTCGTCGCCGGGCAGCTCGAACGGCTCGAACCCGCCGTTGGCGGCCAGGTCGTCCATGGGTGCGGCGAAGAGGCTCTCGCACTCGGCGCTCACCCACGACCGCACGGCCTCGCGTACGAGCGGGCGCGCATCGCCGGCGCCGAGGGCTGCGTCGAGCACGTCCGCCACCGACGCCGTCGGCTCAGCACGGGCGAACGCAGCGTGCACGGACTCGTAGATCGCGGTCACCTCGGCGACGTCCTCGTCGCTCATCCGCCCGACACCGGCCGCGTAGAACGCCGGACGCTCCCAGTCGTCGCGCACGGCGGTGACGAGCCCGGCCATCGGATGGCCCAGATCGCCGTGCAACCACGCACCGCCCAGTGGCAACGGCGTGCCGGTGCTGCGATCGCTGACGATGCGCCCGCCCGGGATCGGCTTCGACTCGAACACCATCACCTGCCGGCCCGCCTCGTGCAGCCGCTGCGCGGTGACCAGGCCCGACAGTCCAGCTCCGATCACCGCCACCGTGCCGGCGTCGGGCGCGGCGAGCACCTGCGACGCCGCTCGCTCGCCGGAGAACCAGGCGCCGTGCATGGTGGCGGGATGGGCTGCCCACGTCGCCTCGCCCGCGAACCACAACCCGTCGACGATCCGGGTGGCGAGGCGATCGCGGACGGCGGGCGTTGCACCGCGACGGAGACACGAGTAGGCACCGCCGTGATCGGGATCGGCGCACCACCGTGAGCTCACCGCCCGGCGGGCAGCTCGACGGTGCGTGCTGCGCGCCATCACGGTGGCGGGGTGCCCCTCGGTGTCGACCGACGCAACGACGCTCCATCCGCGCTCGGCCCAGAAGGCCTCCTGTCCCGCAGTGAACAGGTGCACCACCTCGTGGCCGTCGGCGCGGGCGCCGGCCAGCAACGCAGCGGTGAGGCGAGCCGCCACTCGACGACCTCGGGCCTCGGGCGTGACGTACATGCTGGCGAGCCACGGCGTGAGGTGCTCGAACCCGGCGAGGTCGTCGGTCGCGACGAGCGACACCGACCCGAGCAGTGAGCCGGCGTCACGGCCGGCGCCGTCGAACGCGACCCAGGTGCGATCAGCCGACTCGGGCTGCGCCATCGCCACGAACTCGCGTCCCGCGACCTCGCGGTTCCACACGGTCGGGTCGTACAGGTGTCCCCACTCGTCGTGATGCCATGCGGCCAGCACGGGCGCCAGGTGCGCCAGACCCGTCAGCGTGTCGATCTCCACCGGCCCGGCCACGGCGCACACGGTACGACGTGCGCGCACATCGACGCGACGGATCAGGGCGTCAGGTCGCGCAGCTCGCCTCGCGGGTCGGAGGCGAGTGGCGATCGTGGTCCGTACACGCTGAGCATCCGTGCGTGCACAGGTGCGCGGTAAGCACCCCTCGCACCCGCCGGCACGCGGATCAACGTGCCGACACCACCTGTGACGGCGCGGCCGTCGGCCTCGACGCACAGCTCGCCCTCGAGCACGTACACCCATTCGTCGTGCGGGTGCGTGTCGGACCACGACTGCGCGCGCAGCTCCCACTCGAAGAACGCCGGACCGTTCGGGTCGTGATCCGGCGGCACGATGGCTCGCCCGGTCGGACGGTCGGCTCGAGTCTGCAGCGCCGTGGCCTCGTACACCCGTGGACCATGTTCGCGGGCCGGTTTCGCCGGCCATTCGCGTCGCAGGACGGCGTAGGTGAGGGCGTCGTGACGGCTGCCGTCCGCCTGCACCCACGCCTCGACCATCCGACCCTCGCACCGGTACCCGCACCGCGCGAACACGCGCTGCATCGCACCGTTGTCGCCACGCGTGACCGCCTCGATCCGACGGAGGTCGTCGTAGGTGTCGAACAGGTGGCTCGTGAGCCAGCCGACGGCCGCCGTGCCCACGCCACGACCACGGTCGGACGTCGCGATGCGGATGTCGAGCAGCGGGCTGCCGTCGGCGAGGTCGGACAGGTCGACCGCTCGGATCAGCCCGATGGTGCGGTCGCCGTCGCGAACCCAGAACGCGACGACGTCGTCACCGACGAGGGAGACCGACGCCGCCGCGTCCGCGGTGAGCCGCGTGCTGCCGTGGTACGGCCACTCGTCCGACGTCAGGAACTCGATCGCCGCGTCGTGGTCGTCGAGCAGCAACGGATCGAACGTGAGCGCCACCTCGCAAGCCTCGCGCATGACCGGCCTCGGCGGGCGCGACGGCCGTGCACCGTGGGTCAGACGCCGACTCCGGCGACGGCACCGAGGATCATGTCGAGCGCGGACTGGTCGGGCTCGGGCGGCAGGCACGATCGACGGCATCCACGAGACGAGCTCGTAGGCGTCACTGGCTAGCGTTCGGCCGTGACCCACGATCGTGCGACATCGCCAGGATCGCTCGCCGATCGGCCGGTCGTGCTCGGTGGCCTCCCGATCCGGACCCGCGACGATCCGAGGTGGCCGCAGTGGGACGACGACGAGCGCACGAGGTTGCTCGGCGTGCTCGACGCCGGCGGGTGGTGGAGCGGCGATGGCGACGCGGCGGCCACGTTCGCCGACGACTTCGCCGCGTTCCAGGGGGCGCGCTTCGGGCTGGCGATGACCAACGGCACCCATACGATCGAAGCCGCCCTCGTGGCGTGCGACGTCGGTGAGGGCGACGAGGTGATCGTGCCCGGCATGACCTTCGTCGCCTCGGCCACCGCCGTGCTCGCCGTCAACGCCACACCGGTGCTGGTCGACATCGACGCCGACTCGCTGTGCATCGACGTGGTCGCAGCCGAGGCGGCGATCACCGAGCGCACACGTGCGATCGTCGCCGTGCACGTGGCCGGGTGCGCGGCCGACCTCGATGCCCTGCTCGACCTGTGCCGACGTCGAGGTCTGCGGCTGATCGAGGACTGCGCCCACGCACACGGCACCACGTGGCGCGGTCGTGGTGTCGGCTCGTGGGGCGACGCCGGCTCGTTCTCGATGCAGCGGTCGAAGCTGATGACCGCCGGCGAGGGCGGCGTGCTGATCTGCAACGACGAGACGATCCGCGATGCGGCGTGGGCGTACGCGGATTGCGGCCGGGTTCGGGGCGAGTGGTTCTACCACCACGCCACGGTGGGCTCGAACCTGCGGATGACCGAGTGGCAGGGAGCCGTGCTGTCGGCCCAGCTCGCCCGCTTCCCCGAACAGCACCGCGTCCGCAACGCGAATGCCGTCGCGTTGAACGCGGCGTTGGCCGAGATCCCCGGCATCCGGCCACAGCCGCGCGATCCGCGGATGGAGTCGCAGGGCAACTACTGCTACGTCTTCCACTACGACGCCGACGAGTTCGCCGGTCTGCCGCTGCGGGCGTTCGAACGTGCCCTCGCCGCCGAGCGGGTGCCGATGAGCGTGTCGTACCCGTCGCTCAGCGATCTGTCGGTGTTCCGCGACGAGCGCTTCGGGCCCCGTCGTCGACCGACCTCGCCGCTCGGGTTCGCCGATCTGCACCTGCCTCGCGCCGAGGCGGCGGCGTCGTCGACGGTGTGGCTGCAGCACCGCCTGCTGCTCGCCGACCTCGACGACGTGCTCGACGTGGCACGGGTCGTCGAGCGGATCCGACGCCATGCAGCCGAGGTGGCCCGAGCGCTCGCCTGAGCCCGCTGCTCGAGCGGTCAGACGGCAGGGGCGTGGCGAGGCCAGGGCGAGGTCTGCTCCCACACGCGAGCCAGCCGGAGGCAGATGTCCTCGCGGTGGCGTGGGGCGGTGACCATCACTCCGATCGGCAGCCCGTCGGCGGTCACGCCTGCGGGCAGCGTGATCGCCGGCAGGTTCACCACGTTGGCGAGCATGGTCAAGAGCGCAGCGTGGCCTCCGTGGCACGCACGCCCGCCGATCTCGGTCGGCATCGGGCCCTCGGCGGCGAACGGCGGGCAGGCGTTGGTGGGCGTCAACAACACGTCGACGCGCTCGAACAGCTCGGCCACCCGCAGCTCGAGCTCGCGCCGCTGTTGCTCCACCCGAGCGAAGGCCGGCAGCGTGACCTTCGCCGTCGCCGGCCACCCGCCGGCGGACAGCGGGTCGAGCTGGTCGAGCCGCTCCGCCCACCACGAGGGCGCGTCGACGAACTTGTCGGCGCCTTCGATCTTCACGTAGATCCCGATGTAGTCGTCGAAGCGCGCGTCGGCGTCGACCTGCTCGAGCGTCGCGCCGGCGATGAGCGCCGCGGCGGCGCGCGACGTGATCTCGGCGACCTCCGGATCGACGGTGACGAATCCGAGATCGGCGGACCACGCGGCACGCAGCCCCGACACGTCGAGCTGCTCGATCACGTCGGTGTAGCGGACACCGGGATGGGGCAGGCTCGTGCGATCGCGCATGTCCGGGCCGACGGCCAGGTCGAACAACGCCGCCGTGTCGGCCACCGTGGTGGCGAGCGCGAAGTTGACGGCGTTCTGCGCGTGGCGTGTCACGCCGAAGGTGGGCACGCGCCCGTAGGTGGGCTTCAGCCCTGGTAGGCCGCACGAGCTGCCGGGCCCGCGGATCGACCCGCCTCCGTCGCTGGCGGTACCGAACGGCAACACGCCGGCGCTCACCGCAGCAGCTGTTCCGCCGCTCGATCCTCCCGGCGTCCGTGAGGGGTTCCACGGATTGCGGGTCACGCCCGTGAGCGGGCTCGCCGTGTAGCCCCACGCGCCGAACTCGGGCGTGGCCGTCTTCCCGACCGGGATCGCCCCGGCCGCCCGGAAACGCGCGACGTGCAGGTCGTCGCGCGTCGCCGGTCCGGCGTCGGCGTACCAGCGCGAGCCCCGGCGCGTGGGCATGCCGGCGCAGTCCTCCAGATCCTTCACACCGAACGGCACGCCCGCGAGCGGCGGCAGGTGGGCGCCCGTACGTCGAGCGGCATCCACCCGGTCGGCTGCGGCCAGCGCCCCGTCGGCGTCGACGTGCACGAACGCGTTGAGCCGCGGTTGCTCGCGCTCGATCCCCTCGAGGCACGCCGTCACGAGTTCACGCGACGACACCTCTCCCCGTCGCACCAGATCGGCCGCCTCGACGGTGCTCGGCATGGGCGACAGGTTCGCCATGTGGTCCTCCCCGTGGTCCGCTGCTCGCCGCGCCTGATCAGCCGGCCGCCGGTGTGCGGCGACGCACCGTCGGCGACGGCATCATCTCCAACTCCACGCGATCGACCGGGTCGAGGCCCATCATCGGGCGACGGATCCGTCGGTAGGGCAGCGACGCGAGGTCGGCCGTGAGCGTGCCCGGCCCGTCGCAGCGGACGATCGCGGCGGCGAACTTGCCGAAGTCGTTGGCGAAGTGCTGGGTGCTCTTCACGACGAGGATCCGCCGGTCGAGGTGGTCGATGCCGTGCTGGCTGAACACGTGGTGGCTGAACACCTGCGTGCGGACGGTGGCGAGCACGACGTCGATCCCGTCGACGTGCACGGCGGCCGTGCGGCCGAGGGGCAGCAGCGGCTCGCCTTTGCCGAACAGTGCCTGCGTCGCGTCGGTGCGGACGCTGCGCACCTCGACCTCGAGGTCGAGCGGGTCGCCGGACATCGGCCCGCACTTGCCACCGATCCGCAACGGCAGACGTGCGCCGACGCCGGCTGCGTGGCAGAAGCCGACCGCGATCGGGTCCCAGATCAGGGCCACGGCGGCGTCACGTACGCCCTGCCGCAGGAGTTCGGCGAGCAGGAAGGTCGAATCGCCCGCGGCGCCACCACCAGCGTTGTCGGCGCGGTCGGCGATCACGATCGGTCGACCCTCGGCGGCGAGTGCGAGCTCGACCGACTCGGCGACGCCCGGACCCTTCCAGGGGTGCGACACGACGGTGGCGAGGAAGTCCTCGCCGACCCCGCGTGCCAGCGCTTCGGCCGCGCCCTGGTCGCCGTCGGTGGTGACCACGACCGAGGCCGACAGGTCCGGCTGGTCGGACCCTTCGAAGCCGTGGTTGATCGAGACGTGCAGCACGCCGGGTGGCGCCTGCATCTCGGTGAAGCGCTCCACCAGCGATCGCATCGGCTCGTCGGGCGTGGGGTACACGCCGGGGGCCATGAACCGGACCGCGGCCGTGGTGGGTTGCACCTCGCCGCGGCGGATGCGGGCCAGCACGGGCAGCAGCTCGGCGGCGCGCCGGTCGTAGTCGGTGTGGGGGTACTCGCGACACGTGGTCACGAGGTCGGCGGCGTCGAGCATGCGCGACGACACGTTGGCGTGCAGGTCGAGCAGGCATCCGACGGCCACCTCGTCGCCGACCAGCTCGCGCACCCGCTCGAGCAGATCGCCCTCGCAGTCGTCCTCCTGGTCCGACATCTGCGCACCGTGGAGGCAGAGCCACACCAGATCGACCGGGCCCGCGTCACGTAGCGGTTGCAGGATCCCCTCGCGAACGGCCTCCCACACGTGGTGCGGTGCGGGCAGCGACGGCTGACAGCTCGAGAACGGACCGGTGACGAGCTCGTAGCCGAGGTCGAGCGCCACCCGGCACGACTCGCCGTACCCGAAGCCGAGCGTGCGCGGCTCGGGGTCGACACCCCACCGGTACACCTCGAACGAGCGGAGTGCGGTGGGGATCGGCGAGAACGAGCTGCACTCGTGCTGCACCCCGGCGATGTAGCAGCGCAACGGTCGCTCGGCTGCCGGGTCGATGATCATGAGGGTGCTCGCTCGGTCACGCCAGCAATCTACGCACACCCTCGCCGGCCGATCCCGAGCGGCAGGTGGATCGCGCAGTGCGCGATCAGCAGCGCGCCGCGTCGCCGAACCCGGCCGAGCCCTCGACGGGTCACGCCGGAGGCAGGCGGCGGCCCAGACGGTGCAACAGCGGCTCGAGCCCGCCGAAGGTGACGACGCGGAACTCCTCGGCGTAGCCGAGTCCGTGACGCTCGCCCACCCTCGCCGTACTCGCGCGCACCAACTGCGACAGCAGCGGTGCCACGTCGCCGGCAGCGAGACACTCGTCGACCGCCGGGATCTCCCACCCGCCGGTGCGCGCCTGCAACTGCAGCTGGTGGAAGAAGTTGCGCATCATCGTCTGGTGGGTGCACGCCGCGTCGACCTTGCGTTCGATCACGGACGACACGTCGACGACGTCGGTGACCTCGGTGATCCGACGACCGAAGTACCAGCGTTCGAAGCACCCGTGCGGCGCGAGCCCGTCGGCTCGGTGCTCGGGGTGGTGCAGGTCGAACTGGCTGGTCCAGAACGCCTCGTCGGTGGCCGCCGCCACCTTCACGTGGTCCTGGTTGTCCTCGCCGTACTGGGCGTACGGATCGAACCCCACGAGCGCGTACGGCCGATGGGTGCGCACGGCCCGGATCAGGTGCTCGCGCAGCTCGACCTCGCTCACGTCGGCCAGCACGTCGGTCGGGTAGCCGAGCTCGACCACCTGGGCCACACCGAGCAGGCCGGCGGCACGTCCGAACTCGTCGCGGTTGGCGTCGATCGTGGCCTCGACGGAGCTGCCCCACGAGTCGCGGGCGTCGTCGGTGACACGCACGACCACCACCCGCCATCCGCGGTCGGCCCACGTGGCCACGGTGCCGCCGAGGAAGAGCGCGACGTCGTCGGCGTGAGCCACCACCACGAGCACGGTGCGTCCTTCGCCCGCCGCGATCTCGCGAACCGTCGGTGCCGCCACGGCCGGAGCGTACCCGAGGCTCCGGCGACGGTCGGGAGGTAGGGTCCGGCCGACGCACGACCCACGACCAGCGGGAGGACGCACCGGTGGATCCGTCGCTCGGCATTCCGTTCGACACCGTCGAGGCCGACGCGCTCGACGCGATCGCCGGCCTCGACGCGCCCGTGGTGCTCGCGGTGAACGACCCGCCGTGGAACGCGCTCGAGTCGCGGGTGTCCACCGCCGTCGAGGTGCTGGCCGTCGTGCCCGCGTGGGACATGGAGCTCGGCCACCTGCAGCGCACCGCCGACGGGCTGGCCACGTCGGTCGACCCCGACCGGCTGGCCCGGTCGATCGTCGTGGGGGTCGGCGGCGGCACCGCGCTCGACACCGCGAAGTTCCTGGCGTCCACGCTCGGTCGGCCACTGGTGCAGGTGCCGACGATCACCTCGGTCGACGCCGGCTTCACCGACGCGATCGGGGTGCGCGACGGCGGGCGCGTGCGCTACGTGGGCAAGGTGGTGCCGCTGCACGTGGTGATCGACCTGCCGCTCGTCCGTTCGGCACCGCCGAGCCTCAACCGCGCCGGCATCGGCGACGTGCTGTCGTGCCACACGGGCCTGTTCGACTGGCGGCTCGCGACTGCTCGTGGCGAGGGCCATCCCTGGGACGAGACGCTCGCCGGATTGGGGAGGTCGTTGCTCGACGAGCTCGAGGCCGCCGTCGACGACATCGCTGCGGTGTCCGACGCGGGCGTGCGGTTCCTGGTCGATGCGTACCGCCGGGTCGGTGCTGCGTGCGCGGCAGTCGGCCACAGCCGCTTCGAGGAGGGCAGCGAGCACTTCTGGGCGTACGCCTACGAGCACGCCACCCGCGCGCATCCGGTGCACGGCGAGATCATCTCGTTCGCGGTGTGTGCGATGGCGCACGTGCAGGGCAACGATCCCGAGCGGGCAGCCCACCTCGTGCGTCGCTCGGGTGTGCGCGCCCATCCCGACGACCTCGGCATCTCGTTCGACGACTTCTCGGCCGCGCTCGGTGGGCTCGCGGCGTATGCGCGCGCGGAGGGGCTCGACGTCAGCGTCGTCGACCTGCACCCCGTCGACGAGCGGGCGATCGCCGCTGCCTGGCGGTTCGCATCGTCGCTGCCGCGCGTCGGCTGACGGATTCAGCCGACGACGGGGTTGCGTGGCGAGGCGGCCAGGTCGCCGGGGCGGCAGCCCGGGAGCCAGGTGGCCAGATCGTGGGCCTGCGGTGGTCCTGCGGGTTCGAGCACCCGTTCGCCGTCGGCGAACCAGATGACCGTCATCACGTCGCGCATGCGATCGGTGGTGTTGGGGCCGGCACGATGCAGTGTCCAGCCCGAGTGGAACGACGCGTCACCGGCGCGCATCGCGCTCGGCTCGCTGAGCCGCAGCCCGCGTTCGTCGACCAGCCGGGCCAGTTCGCGCTCGGACTCGTCGGAGATGACCAGATCGGCGAACGGCCCGTCGAGGTGCGTGCCGTCGGCGAAGGTCATCTGGCCCATCGTCGGGTCGACCGGCCGCAACGGCATCCACATCGTGATGCAGCGGGTGCCGTCGAGCGGCCAGTACGAGGCGTCCTGGTGCCAGGGCGTCGCGCCGCCTCCGGGCTCCTTGAACAGCGCCTGATCGTGGTAGATCCGCACCCGCTCGGCACCGAGCAGCGCTGCGGCGATGCGGGCGAAGCGCGACGACAGCACGTAGCGCCGCACGTCGCCGGTGTCGCGCTCCCACAGGTTGAACAGCTGCAGGAACGCCTTGCCGTAGGTGTCGCGTTGCTCGATCGGTGCGGCCTTGTGGCGGGCGCGCTCGGCGATGGCGGCGATCGGTGCGTGGAAGCGGTCGACCTCGTCGGTGGGCAGCACCCCGTCGAGGCGCACGTGACCGTCGCGCCGGAACCGCTCGATCGCGTCGACGGGCACGTCGTAGGGCTGGTCGAGGATGTCCGTGGTCACGAGCTGCGCTCCCGGGTGCGGGGATCCGTGGTCGAGTGGCGTGTTGCAGCCCGGGACGGTAGCGGCGCCGGCGGGCGCGCGCCTGCCGTGCCGACCTACGCTCGTGGCCATGTCAGCCGTCAGCGCCACCGGTCTCGACGTCCAGAGGCTCTCGGGCTCGCTCGGGGCCGAGGTCCGTGGGCTCGCACTCGGCCGGGCGACCGCCGCCGATGCCGAGCGGATCCGCGGGCTGCTGCTCGAGCACATGGTGCTGTTCTTCCCCGACCAGCACCTGTCCGCCGACGAGCACCTGGCGTTCGGCCGCCACTTCGGCCAGCTCGAGGCGCACCCCAACCTCGACATGGCCCGCGAGCGTCCCGAGTTCTTCGAGCTGCGAGCGGTCGACGGTGCCGGCGGCGTGGCCGACGAGTGGCACAGCGACATCACGTGCGCCGAGCACCCGTCGATGTTCGCGATCCTGCAGGCCAAGGTGGTGCCCGAGGTGGGTGGCGACACGATGTGGGCCAACGCGTGCAAGGCGTACGACGAGTTGTCGGCGCCGCTGCGCGAGCTGTGCGACGGCCTGACGGCCTACCACAACGCCGCACCCCACCTGTCGCCCGAGAAGGGCTGGATCCATCCGGTGGTGCGGGTGCACCCAGAGACCGGACGTCGTTCGCTGTTCGTGAACGAGCACTTCACGCGCCGCATCGTCGAGCTGAGCGAGGCCGAGTCCGATCTGCTGCTCGGGCACCTGACCCGCTGGGTGCAACAGCCGCGCTTCACCGTGCGGTACCGCTGGACGGCCGGCACGGTGGCCATGTGGGACAACCGCTGCACGCAGCACCACGTGCTGAACGACTTCGTCGGCGAGCGCGTGATCCAACGGGTGACCGTGATGGGTGATCACCCCGAGCCCGCCGTGGCCCTTCCCCGCTGGGAGCCCCACGGTTCGAGGACGGCGACGTTCTGGCGCGACACCGAGATGCGTCGTCAGCTCAAGGCCCAGCGCGAGGGCTAGGGCCGCTCAGCGACGTCGAGCGGCAGCAGGGGCAGCAGCGGCCCGCTGCACCGCGCGCTCCATCAGCTCGGCAGCGCGGTGCAGGCAGGCGAGTTCGTCGTCGTCGAACCCGGCCATCAGCTCCTCGAGCGCCTCGACGCGGCGAGCGCGACCACGCGCCAGGATCTGACGGCCCTTGGCGGTGGGCTCGACGATCACGCTTCGAGCGTCGTCGGTACTCACCCTGCGCCGAGCCAGGCCGTCGGCCACCAACCCGTTCACCAGGGCCGTCATCGTCGGTGAGCGCACACCCTCGGCCGCGGCGAGCTGACCGATGGTGCGCGGCCCGCCGAACACGAGCACCGACATGGCCGAGGCGCGCGGCGGGCTGAGTCCCATGCGTCCGTCGACGGCTGCCACGGTGCGCACCAGGTGGATCGACGCCGAATGGATCCGGTCGGCGACCGATTGACGGTCCACAGTCATGTAGGTAGCCTACCTATTCATGCCGAGCATCTCAGGTCATCTCCGCCAAGTGTCGCTGCACGTCGCCGACGTCGATGCGGCGGTCGCCTTCTACCGTGACGTGCTGGAGCTGCCGCTGTTGGCGAGCTTCGGGCCGCTCGCGTTCTTCGACCTGGGCGGCGTGCGCCTGTTGGTGTCGAAGCCCGATGGAGCCGTCGCAGGCAACTCGATCCTGTACTTCGCCGTCGACGACGTGCACACGGCGCGCACCGAACTCGAGGCCCGCGGCGTCACCTTCGTCGACCAGCCGCACGTCATCTTCGAGGATCACGCCGGCACGTTCGGCGAGCCCGGTCGAGCGGAGTGGATGACCTTCTTCGAGGACCCCGAGGGCAACCTGCTCGCGCTCTCGGCCCGCTCGCCCATCACCTGACCGACTGATCGCCGCTGCCACCGGGTACTCGACGTACGACCCATGGAGGTGACGACGATGGCCGAACTGTCCGCACGCAAGCGGGAGCAGCTGCCCGCCGAGGACTTCGGGCTCCCGGAGAAGGCTCGCGCCGCCGACGCCGAGTAGAAGCCCACCATCGACTCCATCCGGTCGACCGCGAGCACGATCCGCTCGATTCGCACGTTCATGTCGTCTCCTCCGGTGTCGTCATGTCGAGAACAGGGCCTCGTACGGTGCCACCGTCACGATGCCCTGCGCCCTCGACGCCAGGTCGGGCTCGCCGGCGATCACGGCATCGGCCTGCAGCCTGCACACGGCGAGGTACGAGGCCTGCGCGAGCGTCCAGCCGTGTTCGAGCGCGAGGTCCCAGGCGGTGCGACGAGACACCCGGTCGTCGAGCAGGCGCATCCTCAGTTCGGTGATGCGGCGATGTCGGTCCAGCGCGTCCCGCTCGGTCATGTCACCGTTCCGGACGGCCTCGAGCAGCCGCTCGAGTGCCGAAGCGCGGAGGTGGCCCGGCGCCACCAGCCGGTGCTCGGGCACCACGTCACGATCGTCGTCGACGAGTCGCAGCAGGGTCGGCACGTCGAGTACGTATCGGGCCATCGACCGACGGTACCCCGCCGCCGAACCCACGTGCCGGGACAGGCACGCGCAGGACCGGCGCGCCGCTCTCCTACTCGTAGGATCCGCCGATGGACATCCGCCCGGAAGAGCGAACCCAACGCTGGCAGTTCGGTGAGATCGCGATCACCTGCGTCGTCGAGGCGCAGACCGACGGCATCCCGCCCGAGTTCTTCTTCCCCGAGGCCACCGGGGAGGCAGTGGCGCGACATGCGTGGGTGGTGCCCACCTATGCCGACGAGCGCGGCCGGATCGGGATGCGCGTGCAGACGATCGTGATCGACACGCCCACGCGCCGGGTGCTCGTCGATCCCTGCGTCGGCAACGCCAAGACCTTGTCGCTGCCGTTCTGGAACGACCAGCGGTTCCCGCTGCTCGACCGGATGCACGATGCAGGAATCGAGCCGTCGTCGATCGACCTGGTGGTGCACACACACCTGCACGAGGACCACGTCGGTTGGGACACGCACCTGGTCGACGGACGGTGGACGCCGACGTTCGTGAACGCCCGACACCTGTACGTGCGCGAGGCACTCGACGCGCTCCGCTCGTCGGCCAGACCCGACGGCGAGCACACGCTGCGCGAGTCGATCGACCCGGTCTTCGAGCACGGCCTCGCCGAACTGGTTGCCGACCCGGTCGATCAGCCGCTCGACCTGGGCGAAGGATTGCGCCTGATCTCGACCCCCGGCCACATGACCGCGCACGTGTCGTTGACGGTCGACCCCAGCCAGAGCGACGAGCGCATCCTGGTGACGGGCGACTTCGTGCACCACCCGGTGCAGCTGTCCGAACCGCAGTGGGCCGAGATCGCCGATGTCGACGTCGAGCTGGCACGTGCCACCCGCCGACGGATGTTCGCCGATGCCGCCGAGCGCCAGCTGTTCGTGATCGGCACCCACTTCCCCACCGCGCCCGCCGGGCGGGTGGTCGCGGACGGCGAGGTGTGGCGTTTCGAGCCCGACCGAAGCTCGGCCGGCTGAGCGACCTCCGACGCGTCTGCGGCGTCACCTAGCGGCGCAGGTCCATCTCCGCGTGGTGCGCGTCGATCACCTTGGCGAGCGCGCGCTCGATGGCGGAACGGTCGGCCGCCGTGAGGTGCCGGTTGAAGTGGTGCTCGATGCCGGCCAGGTAGCGGGGCGCGGTGTCCTTCAGGACGGCACGACCCGCGGGCGTCAGCGTCGCGAGCCACGCCCGGCGATCGGCCGGATCCTCACGCCGTTCGACGTAGCCCGCGTCGGCCAGCTCGGTGACGATGCGACTGACCCGCGTGCGTGACAGGACGGCACGAACGGCGAGTTCCTGCATGCGCAGCTGCCGATCCGGCGCAGCGTTCAGCTCCAACAGCACGTCGTACCACCCGAGCGGGATGGCTCCCGCCGCATCCAGGTCGCGCTCGATCGCTCGCACCACCCGGCTCTGGGCCAGCAACAACGCTCGCCACGCCCGTACGTCCACGTCGTCTGCCATGCGTCACAGACTACATGTTGCGTGCGACGGCACGCATCCTTACAATGCGTGCATCCACACGCATTCCAGGAGGTACCGATCATGTCCGCCACCCGCTCCCTCAACGGCACCGATCTCCCCGCTGCCGGCACCTGGCAGATCGATCCCGGCCACGCCGAGGTCGGCTTCGTCGGCCGTCACTTCGGGCTCACCAAGGTGCGCGGCCGATTCACCGGCGTCGACGGCGCCGTCGTCGTCGCCGACGAACCGACGCAGTCGAGCGTCGAGGTGACGATCGACATGCGCACGGTCAACTCGGGCGACCAGAGCCGCGACGACCACCTGCGTTCGGCCGACTTCTTCGACGTCGAGCACCACCCGACGGCCACCTACCGCTCGACCGCAGTCCACCTCGACGGCACGTCGGGTTCGATCGACGGCGAGCTCACCATCAAGGGCGTCACGCGCCCGGTGACGCTGCGGATGGACTACCTCGGCCACGCCACCGATCCGTGGGGCAACGACCGGGCCGTGTTCAGCGCCAGTTCGCGCATCAACCGCGAGGACTGGGGCCTGACCTGGAACATGCTCCTCGAGGCCGGCGGCCTGCTGGTGTCGAAGGAGATCACCCTCGAGATCGAAGTCGAACTCATCCGCCAGCCCTGAATGCCAGCCGCCCGCCCCCCGAGCCACACGCGCTCGCCGAGGCCATCATGGGGCATGCCTCGGCGAGCCGAGTGCCCGAGCGACGAGGAGGAGGCCGATGGACGTGACGCTGGTGGACGAGCCGGACGCGGAGCGATTCGCGATTCGCGTCGACGGGGCGGCCGCGGGTGAGATCACCTACGTGTTCCGTCACGATCGCCGGATCATCACCCACACCGGGGTCGACGACGCGTTCGGCGGCCAGGGTGTCGGCGGTCGCGCCGCGGCAGCGCTGCTCGACCTGCTCCGCGAGCGCGGCGAGACGATCGTGCCGCTGTGCCCGTTCGTCCGCGCGTACATCGAGCGCCATCCCGAGTACGACGACCTGGTCGATCACGAGCTGGACGAGCGGTACCACCGACCCGAGGACTGACCCGGTCTTTCCGCGGCACGGTCGCAAACCGGCCGGTACCATCGGCCGCAGATCGCCCGCCCGTTCACGACCCCTCCCCGCAGATCGGAGTCGACGATGTCCCGCGACTGTTCGCACATCCCCACCGACCTGGCGCCACCGGCGCCGCAGACCACCGTCGGCTGCACGTCGTGCCTGGCCGAGGGCCGGCACGACTGGGTGCACCTGCGCGAGTGCCAGTCGTGCGGCCACGTCGGCTGCTGCGACAACTCGCCGGCCCGGCACGCCACCGCGCACGCGCAGCACACGAGCCATCCCCTCATCCGCTCGATGGAGCCCGGCGAGAACTGGTGGTGGTGCTACGTGGACGAGGTCGCGTTCGAGATCGACGGCGCGCCGCCGTCGCCCACCCGGACGGCCTGACGTGGCCGAGACGGGCGGCGACGCCGCGTTCCCGACGCTCACCGACGAGCAGATCGACCGGATCCGCGCGTTCGGCGACGAGGTCGCCGTCGAGACCGGCACGCTGCTGTTCGTCGAAGGGCAACGCAGCTACGACTTCATCGTGATCCTGTCCGGTGCCGTCGCGATCGTCGGCCGCAACCTCGAACGGTCGAGCGAGGTACGGATCGCCCGTCACACACCGGGTCGGTTCCTCGGCGAGCTGAGCCTGCTGACCGGCGAGCGCACCACCCTCGCCGCACGCGCCGACGAGGACGGCACGGTGGTGCTGCGCATCACACCCGATCGCTTCCGCGAGCTGATGAGCACCGAGCCCGAGGTGGCCGACATCGTCTTCACCGCGTTCGTCGCCCGCCGCGAGGTGCTGCGTCGCGGTGCCGGCGCGACCGTGATCCGCATCATCGGCTCGCGCTTCTCGGCGCGGGCGGTCGAGCTCGAGTCGTTCGCTCGACGGCAACGTTTGGCGCACCAGTGGATCGACCTCGACGATCCGTCGGTCGACGACATCGAGGTGCTCCTCGCGAGCGTCGGGGTCACCACACGCGACACGCCCGTGGTGGTGACGCCGACCGCCGTGTTGCGGCACCCGACCGTCGGGCAGTTGGCAGAGCACCTCGGCGTCGCGTTCCGACCGTCGCCCGGACGGGTGCGCGACCTCGTGGTGGTCGGGGCCGGCCCTGCCGGTCTGGCGGCCGGGGTCTACGGCGCGTCCGAGGGACTCGACACGTTGGTGGTCGACGGCCACGGCGTGGGCGGTCAGGCCGGTGCCAGCAGCCGCATCGAGAACTACTTCGGCTTCCCCAACGGCCTCAGCGGATCCGACCTGGTCGAGAGCGGCGCGCTCCAGGCGCAGCGTCTCGGTGCGACGATCAACGCGCCGTGCCGGGTGTCGGCGATCCGGGTGGAGGCCGATCACTTCGTGCTCGACATCGGCGAGGGCGAGGTGGCCACGCGGGCCGTGATCCTGGCCACCGGTGTGAGCTACCGCAAGCTCGAGGTGCCCGATCTGGCCCGCTACGAGAACGCCGGCGTGTTCTACGCAGCGACCGATCTCGAGGCGCGCGTGTGCGGCGGGAGCCATGTCGTGGTGGTGGGTGGCGGCAATTCGGCCGGTCAGGCGGCGGTGTTCCTGGCGCAGCGCGGCTCGACGGTGTCGATCGTGCTCCGCCGCGACAACCTGGCCGAGACGATGTCGAAGTACCTGATCGACCGGATCATGGCCAACCCGCAGATCTCGGTGCTGCCGTACACACAGGTGACCGCGCTGCACGGCGAGGCGTCGCTCACGGCCGTCGATCTGACCACCGTCGCCGCCGACGGGTCGCGGTCCACGCGTACGGTCGAGGCGACGGGCGTGTTCTCGTTCATCGGCGCCAGCGCCGACACCGGATGGCTCGGCGGACTGGTCGTGGTCGATGACGACGGGTTCGTGCTCACCGACCACGACCTGCCGCCGGCCTCACACGCGGCGCTGGCGTTCGAGACGTCGCAGCCCGGCATCTTCGCCGTCGGCGACGTACGGCACGGCTCGATGAAGCGTGTGGCCGCGGCCGTGGGTGAGGGCTCGAGCGCCGTGCGCTCGGTGCACCAACGCCTCGCCCCCACCTGATCCCGGCACACGTCCTGGGCGCCAGGCCGTCCGGCTGAGCTGCACCGGTGAGTCCTCACCGGCACCCAGGAGCCGGACGTCGGGTGACTGCTCAGAGCCAGCGGCGACCCTTCAGCAGGCCGATCAGGTGGTCGAGCACGGCCGGGTCGGCTCGCAGGCCGTTGTGCTCGTACTCGCTCGTCACCCACGTGCGACAGTCGGGCAGCAACGCGGCGGTCTCGAGCGAGAACTCGAGCGGCACGTACACGTCGCCGGCGTACACGGACGCGGCGATCGGCACGTCGGCCTCGGCGAGGCGCTCGGGGAAGTAGAGCTGGTTCCACTCGTGCTCGGCCAGCAGGTCGGCGGCCTCGGCGAAGGGGGCGAGCTCGGTGTCCTCGGCGAAGAGCCTGCGGTGCAGGTGCTCGCCGCCGAGCAGCGTCACGTCGTCACGCACCCGGTCGGGCATCGTGCGGTCGGCCGACCAACGGGTGGCCACGCCGTCGGCGTAACTCGACTCGTGCAGCACCGAGTAGATCGGGTTGCGACCGGCGAAGGGCAGCAGGCCGGCCAGGTCGTGCGAGAACATCGACGAGCGGTGGTCGAGCTCGAGCAGGTAGTGCAGCGACTCGGCGCCACCCGAGGCGCCGAGCCGATGGCCGAGCGTGCGGAACCTGGCCGGGCTGACGACGTCACCGTTGGGCAGCACCACCTCGCCCGCCGCGCACCTCGCCGTCAACGCGCGCACACGCTCGCGGTCGCCGGGGAAGCGGCGGTAGTACGCCTCGCTCTTGCCGATCATGATCTGCCAGGTCGCCGCGTAGATGTCGTCGACCGGATGCTGCACCGCGCTGAGCCCACCGGTGATCAGCGCGCCCTCGAGCGATCCCGGGCGCACCGACAGGTAGTGCAACGTGGTGAAGCCGCCGAACGACTGGCCGAGCACGCTCCAGCGCTCGGCACCGAGCGCCTCGCGCACGAGCTCGCAGTCGTTGACGATCTCGTCCGCCCGGAAGTGCGTGAGGTGGTCGGCCTGTTCGGCGGGGCTCGTGCCGGCGAGCGCGCCGGCGACCTCGCCGTGCACGCCGTCGGCGGAGCGCACCACGCGCGACGACACCGGGGTCGAACGACCGGTGCCGCGCTGGTCGAGCATCACCACCTGGTAGTCCTCGAGCGCCCGACCGAGCCACGGCGGGGTGCCGGGGAGCGACGGGCGGGGCGCCTCGCTGCCGGGACCGCCCTGCAGGAACACCAGATACGGCTTGGATGCGCCGCCTTCGCCGGTGACCACCCGGGCGAACACCTCGATGGTCCCGCCCGTCGGGTTCGCGCCGTCGAGCGGTGCGTCGAGCGTGAGATCCGTGAGCGTGAGCCCGGGCAGTTGGTGCGTGCTGGTGCGCATCGCCCCAACCTACGACGTGACACCGGGGACGCCGGGCGACGTTCGCCGGTCAGGGGGCGGGGCGATAGCGCGAGAGGACCGTGCCCGACCGGAACTCGTGGCGCTCGACCAGCTCGAGCCGGATCCGGTCGTGCAGGCCCGCCAGCAGTGTGGGGCCGTGGCCGGCGACGACCGGGTGCACGACGAACTCGTACTCGTCGATCAGCCCAGCGCTCGCCAGCGCTGCCGGGAGCACCACGCCGCCGAGCAGGATCCGCTCCCCCGGCTGGTCCTTCAGCTGCTGCACGGCCGTCGCCAGATCGCCTCGGACGAGCTCGGCGTTCCAGTCGACCCGTTCGAGCGTGTGCGACACCACGTGTTTGGTGGCGCCGTCGATCGCCTCGGCGAAGGTGATGTCGGACGGGCCCATCCACTCGGGCCACACACCGTCGGCGGGTCGACGCCAGGCGGACTCCATCATCTCGTAGGTGACGCGCCCGTACAGCAGGGTGTCGGCCCCTCGGATCTGGTCGGTCCAGTACTGCATCGACTCGTCGTCGGGCGGCAGCCCTGCCTCGTGGTGGCAGCAGCCGTCGAGTGTCACGTTGATCGAGTAGCGGAGTGATCTCATGCCTGGTTCTCCCCCGAGGTCGGTGGTCGCCACACCTCGACGCACCGACGAGATACGACGTCAGCGCTCATCGGTGCAGTACCCACTCACCTGGCGCAGGCTTCACGATCAGGACCCGCATCGTCAAGCCGCCCGACGAGGCGTCGGCGAGGTGCCACGACGCCTGACCCCCGAGCACGAGATGCCCGCCCGGTTCGACCTGGGGGAAGCTGTCGCGGTGAGCACTCACGATGCACTCGCCGGCGCTCGGATCGACCGGTTGGTGGCCCGTCCGAGCTCGACGCGTGCGACGGCTCGGTCGACCGTCTGGTCGATGCGATCGGAGCCGCCGTGCAGCGCCTCGGCCTCACCTGGCCCGACTGACCGATGGTGCAGCGCCGGCGACGCAGCCGTCAGATCACACCCGCACGGCGCAGCGCGTCGACGACGTCGTCGGCGCACTGGTCGGCGGAGCGGATGCCGCCGCTGTCGAGGTGCACGTCGGGATCGAGCGGCGCCTCGTAGGGCGAGTCGATACCGGTGAAGTTGGCGAGGTCACCGCGCCGGGCCTTCGCGTACAGGCCTTTCACGTCGCGCTGCTCGGCCACGTCGAGCGAGGCGTCGACGAACACCTCGAGGAAGGTCGCGTAGCCGGCCCGTTGTCGGGCGAGCGCACGTTCGGCCCGGAACGGCGAGATGAACGCCACGAGCACCACCAGCCCGGCATCGGCCATCAGCCGCGCGACCTCGGCGACTCGACGGATGTTCTCGACCCGGTCGGCATCGGTGAACCCCAGGTCGTGGCTCAGGCCGTGCCGCACGTTGTCGCCGTCGAGCAGCATCGTGTGCACGCCGAGCCGATGCAGCTTCTGCTCGGTGAGGTCGGCGATGGTCGACTTGCCTGCGCCGGACAGGCCCGTGAACCACACGATCGCCGGCCGATGTCCCATCAGCTCGGTTCGGCGGGCCGCGTTGATCTCGTGCGCCTGCCACTGGACGTCGGCCGACCGGCGGAGCGCGTGGCGGATCAACCCGGCACCCAGGGTCGCGTCGGTGACGCGGTCGATGATCACGAACCCGCCGAGGTCGCGGTTCACCTCGTAGGGCTCGAACGGGATCATGCGGTCGACGGCGATCGTGCACAGACCGATCTCGTTGAGGTGCAGCGTCTTGGCCGGCACGTGCTGCAGCGTGTCGACGTCGATCTTGTGTTCGGGATGGTGGATCGTCACCCCGGCGGTCACGGTGCCGAGCTTCATCAGATAGCGGCGGCCGGGCAGCATCTCGTCGGCGTGCATCCACACGATGTGCGCCTCGAACTGGTCGGCCACGGGCACCGGATCCGCCGCGGCCGACAGCACCTCGCCCCGACTGACGTCGATCTCGTCGGCGAGCACCAGCGTCACTGCGTGATCGGCGCCGGCCGACGGCAGGTCGCCGTCGTGGGTGACGATGCGCGCCACGGTGCTGGCCGTGCCCGACGACGTGACGACCGCATCGCCGACCGACACCGCGCCGGCCACGACCGTCCCGCAGTAGCCACGGAAGTCCGAGTCGGGTCGGTTCACCCACTGCACGGGCATCCGGAACGCGCTCGACGAACGGCGGCTCGTGTCGACGTCGACGGTCTCGAGGTGGCCGAGCAGCGTCGGCCCGTCGTACCACGGCGAGTTGGGACTCGGCTCGACGACGTTGTCGCCGCGCAGTGCCGACACCGGGATGGCTGCGACGTGCTCGATCCCGATCTCGGCGGCGAACGAGCGGTAGGCGCGCTCGATGGAGCGGAACGTGGTCTCGTCCCAGTCGACGAGGTCGAGCTTGTTCACGGCCAGCACCACGTGCCGGATGCCGAGCAGCGACACCAGGTACGAGTGGCGACGGGTCTGCGTGATCACGCCCTTGCGTGCGTCGATCAGGATGACCGCGAGATCGGCGGTCGTGGCGCCGGTGACCATGTTGCGCGTGTACTGCTCGTGCCCGGGTGTGTCGGCCACGATGAACTTGCGGCGCTCGGTCGAGAAGAACCGGTACGCGACGTCGATCGTGATGCCCTGTTCGCGCTCGGCGCTCAGCCCGTCGACCAGCAGCGCGAAGTCGAGGTCGTCGCCTTGCGTCCCCACCTGCTTCGAGTCGGCCTCGAGCGCGGCCAGGTGGTCCTCGAACACCAGGTGCGACTCGTACAGCATCCGTCCGATCAACGTGCTCTTGCCGTCGTCGACACTGCCGCACGTGATGAACCGCAGCATCGACTTGCGCTCGTGTGCGGCGAGGTAGGCCTCGATGTCGCCGCCCGCCAGATCACCGGCCGCGTGCGCCATCAGAAGTAGCCCTCCTGCTTCTTGCGTTCCATCGAGCCGGCCGAGTCGGTGTCGATGAGCCGCCCCTGACGCTCGGACGTGGTGGTGAGCAGCATCTCGCGGATCACCGCGGTGAGCGTGTCGGCCGTGCTCTCGATCGCGCCGCTGAGCGGGTAACAGCCGAGCGTGCGGAACCGCACGCTGCGCATCACCGGCTGCTCGCCCGGCGCGAGCCGGAACCGGTCGTCGTCGACCATCAGCACCACGCCGTCGCGCACCACGGTCGGGCGCGGCGCCGCCAGGTACAGGGGCACGATCGGGATCTGCTCGCGGTGGATGTACTGCCAGATGTCGAGCTCGGTCCAGTTCGACAGGGGGAACACACGCAGCGACTCGCCGAGCCGGTGCCGCACGTTGTAGGTGCGCCACAGCTCGGGTCGTTGCGCCTTGGGATCCCAGCGGTGCGAGGCCGACCGCAGCGAGAAGATCCGCTCCTTCGCGCGCGACTTCTCCTCGTCGCGTCGCGCACCGCCGAACGCCAGGTCGAATCCACCCTGTTCGAGCGCCTGCTTCAACCCTTCGGTCTTCCACAGGTCGGTGTGCACCGCCGAACCGTGGTCGAACGGGTTGATGCCCCGCTCGACGCACTCGGGGTTGCGGTGCACGATCAGCTCCATCCCCGACTCGGCCGCCATGCGGTCGCGCATCTCGTACATCGCCCGGAACTTCCAGGTGGTGTCGACGTGCAACAGCGGGAACGGTGGCGGCGCCGGGTGGAAGGCCTTGCGCGCCAGGTGCAGCATCACCGAGCTGTCCTTGCCGATCGAGTAGAGCATCACCGGCTTCGAGCTCTCGGCCACGGCTTCGCGGATGATGTGGATGCTCTCGGCCTCGAGCCGTTCGAGATGCGTCATCGGCGTCGACGACGCCCTGCTCACGTCCGGACCCACGACCGGAACTTACCGACCGAGACTCGACCTGTCATGGGACCGACGGCTCCCACGTCCGCTGGCTAGCGTCGCGTCGTGCAGCTCAGCGAGCGCGAGGACACACATCGCCGCATGTTGCGGGCCCGCGACGAGATGGATCGCCGGTACGCCGAGCCGCTCGACGTGGCCTCGCTCGCCCGCATCACCCATCTCTCGCCGTCGCAGTTCGGGCGGGTGTTCAAGAGCGTGTACGGCGAGACGCCACATCGCTATCTGCAGCGACGTCGGGTCGAGCGGGCCATGACGTTGCTGCGCCAGACCGATCGCCCCGTCACCGATGTCGCGTGGGATGTCGGGTTCGCGAGCCTCGGCACGTTCGGCCGCACGTTCACCAAGATCGTCGGATGCTCGCCGGGCCAGTACCGCGCTCGCAACCCGCCGATCGCCGTCCCGTCGTGCTTCATCGCCGCGTGGACCCGACCGCGCGACACGGCCGACACGTCGTCGTTCACATAGTCGTTTCGGAGAAGCGGCCGTTCGCGGGTGCTCGTTAGCGTGCCGCCATGACCTCGAACCACATCACCAGCCTGCACATCCGCTCCGTTCCGGTGCTCGACCAGGATCAGGCACTCGACTTCTACACGTCGCATCTCGGGTTCGAGGTGCGCGACGACATCGACCTCGGGTTCATGCGCTGGCTCACGATCGGCGTGCCGGGGCAGAACACGTCGCTGCTGCTCGAACTGGTCGGCGGCCCCCAGCACGACGAGGCGACGGCCGTGCAGGTACGAGAGCTCGTCACCAAGGGCGCGCTCGGTGGTCTGTTCCTGCTGAGCGACGACGTGCACGCGACGTTCGCCGCCCTTCGCGACGCAGGTGTGGAGATCACCCAGGAGCCGGTCGAGCAGCCGTACGGCACCGACTTCGGGGTGCGCGACCCGTTCGGCAACCTCATCCGCATCAGCCAGCCCAACGGCGCCACGCCCGAGGACGTGCAGAAGTCGTACGAGCAATCCGGCTCCTGAGCCCGGCAGCCCGCTTCTTCGGCGGGTGGGCCAATCGCTACGGGCGTCTCCCGCGCCCGGGTGAAGCGCTCCAGGTCGTCGTTCCCGACACGGCGTTCTGCGAGTGCCATGTCGGCGCCCAGCGACGACTCGACCTGCCGGCGGCGGTCGGCGACGGGCGACGTGCACCCAACCGAGCCGAACGACGGCGGCAGCAGCGAGGTCGAGCCGCCTGATCCGGCCGGCGCTCTCTGCGCTCGTCAGGGCAGGTGTGCCTCGGCGGTCTCGTCGACGAACCGGATCATGTCGTCGGCACCGCGCACACGCGGCAGCATCACCAGGCGGGCCACGCCGAGCTGTCGGTACGCGTCGACCGTGGCAGCGTCCACCGGTCCCGGCGGCGGTGTGACGGTGAGCTCGAGCTCGCCGAGCGATTCGGGGCGATCGGTCTCGGCTCGGGCTCGCCGCAGGCCGTCGACACATCTGGCGACGACCTCGGGTGACATCGCGAACCCGTACCACCCGTTCGCCCGGCGAACGGCTCGCCTCAACGCCGGGGCGCTCTGGCCGCCCACGATCAACCGAGGGTGTGGCCGCTGGACCGGACGCGGGTGGGCATCGATCCCGCTGAAGCGGACCGTCTCACCGGTGAAGGTCGGCGACTCGCTGTCCCACAGTTCGAGCATCGCCTCGAGGTACTCGTCACAGCGCGCACCTCGGTCGTCGAACGAGATGCCCAACGCGGCGAACTCCTGATGCAGGTACCCCGCCGCGTAGCCGAACCACAGTCGCCCCTTCGACACGACGTCGACGCTGGCGAGCTCCTTGGCGAGCACCAGCGGGTTGCGCTGCGGAAGGATGATGATCCCCGTCGCGAGCGCGATCGTCGACGTGTGCGCGGCGAGGTAGGCGAGCGACACGGCGGGGTCGAGCATCGGCAGACCGGGCGGCGCCGGCGAGGGCGGTTGTTGCGGATCCGGCAGCACCACGTGCTCGCCGGTCCACACCGAGTCGAATCCGGCGGCCTCCGCCGCCTGCGCGACCCGAACCGCCGCGTCCGGCTCCGCGAGCGCGCCGTTGTTGATGCCGAACAGACCGAACTCCATCGCGCCCATGATGCCGGGCCGGTCGACAGCAGCCCGCAGCGGACCGTCGACTGCACCGCCCGTCGAGCCGAGTGCGTCAGCCGCGGTCGATGCCGGCGGCCATCACCTGGCGGAGGACGTCGTCCATGGTCTCGGCCACGGCGACGGTGTCGGCGTGGGTGCGCAGTTCGTGCTCGGTCCGACCGTCGAGGATCGCAGCGCTCACGGCGCGGAGCATCGGCACGTAGCCGGCGCCCTCGCGCTCGATCGTGAACTCGTCGGTGCGGTCGCCTGCCCCGTGCACGACGAAGCGAGTGGTCGCGAAGAACGGCGCAGCGAGGCGCACCCACCCCGTCGAACCGCTGACGAAGGCGTCGTTGGGCGCCGACGTGCGCAGGCTGCTCAGGCAGATCGCTCGCTCCCCCGCCCCGAAGTCGAGCGTGGTCGCGACCTCGGCGTCGACCTCGTGCATCACGGTGCCGTGGGCGGTGATGCGCGTCGGCGTGCCGAACAGCATGTGCGCGAGCGAGATCGGGTACACGCCCTGGTCGAGGGTGGTGCCTCCGGCGAGATCCTTCGCCCACAACCGCCAGTCGGCGACGAACGGCGCCGGGAAGCAGAAGTTGGCCTGCAACAGGTGCACCTCGCCGATGACGCCGTCGGCGAGGCGGCGTCGCAGCTCGACGATCGCCGGGTTGAACGCCGTCCACATCGCCTCCATCGCGAACAGGCCGCGCGCCTGCGCCGCCGCACACAGCTCGCGTGTGTGCGGCGCGTCGGTGGTCATCGGCTTCTCCACCAGCACGTGCTTGCCCGCCTCGAGCGCGGCCATCGCCTGTTCGAAGTGCAGTGTGTGCGGGGTGGCGATGTAGACCACGTCGATGTCGGGCCGGGCGAGCACGGCGTCGTAGTCCGCCGAGTGCTCGGGGATGCCGAACGCCGCCGCCTTCGACTCGGCCCGCTCGGTGGTTCGCGACACGAGCACGCGCAGATCGACGTTCTCGGTGGCCAACAGGTCGCGACCGATCAGGTCGAGCATCAGCCCGGTCCCCACCATCGCCCATCGCGTGCGTTGCATGTCGGTCCCCCTCGAGACGGTCGTCGACAGGTCGCTACGGGTGGGCTCGTCGACGCACCATCGTGCCAGCATCACCGACGGCGAGGGCAGCACGAACGATCCACGCGCCCATCCCACGCCCAGCGCCCGTCACGAACCACACCCCCACGACGCCCTCCTTCACTCACGAGCCATCTCGCCACCGTAGAAGCCAGGCAGCGAGCGCGGGACGACTTCCGGTCGTGCCACCCGACGCCGGGGGTGATTCAGCGAACAGCGAAGTCGATGATGGTCTCGAGCGCTGGGTCGTAGCCGTGGGTCGTGTCGACAGCGAGTGTCGGCACGGGGAAGTCGGTCATCATCTCGCTTGCGACGGCTCGCATTCGCTCGACCTTTGCTTCGGTGTGCTCGGCGACCGACGAGGCGCCGGTCGCGCGGAGGACGGCAGGAAGGGCGATGAGGCGATCGGCGGTGTTGCGTTCGACCAGGCGTGACTCGGGATCCGAGCATCTCGTGACGATCACGACCGCGTCGCCAGCCGCCATGAGCCGCTCCCACTCGTCGACTTTGTGCGTGCGGAACACGTACTCAGCGATACAACTCACCCCGCGTTGGAGCGTGAGTTCGACGACGTCGAGGAACGCGTCGACGGCCGCGTCACTCGAGGGCAACCGTTCGAGTGCGTCACGCCACGCGCCGGCGGTCATGGTCATGCCGCCTCGGATGTCGTCCCGAGCGATCAAAGGGATACGCAGCGCTGCACCCAGTTCTCTGCCCAACGTGCTCTTCCCCGATCCCGGAGCACCCGTGAGCAGGATGACTCGCGGACGCATCGACGCACCATGCCGTCTCGGAGCCGGTCATTGCAAGCCGTCAACGGACGCACCCGTCCGACGTCGCTCGACCCTCGGTCGGCAGCATCGCGTCCGCCGCGGATCCGATCACTCGGAGTGGGGGCTGTCACCGACCGCCGGGCGCCGGGTGTGGGCAGTTCGTCTCGACCGGACGACTACTGCAGTGCGATGAGGCCGGCGTTCGTCGGATTGAAGCCGCATGCGTCGAAGTAGAAGCTGCGGAGATCGTCATCGAAGTCGACGTGCAGCCACTCGCATCCCGCAGCGCGCGAAGCGTCGACCGCTTCGATCACGAGCTGTCTGCCGATGCCCCGTCGATGGCTACTCGGGTGGACCATGGTGTCTTGGATCCAGGCGTGCACGAGCCCGTCCCAGATCACGTTCACGAAGCCGACGAGGCGCTCGTCGTCACGCGCGACGACCCAGCCGAGGCTGTGCCGTGCCGTGAGTGCGACCCAGTTCCATTCCGCCTCGCTGTACACGCGCGTCTCGAACGCCGCAGCATGAAGCTCATTGACCTCGTCATTGGTGAAACTGCCCCGCCACTGGAACCGAACGCTCATCGTCGACACGGTAAGCCGGCGGCGACCTTCGGTGAAGGTGCATTCGCTCCCGTCAGGCCGTGCGGCCGCGTTCACTCAGTCCGACGCCCTCAGGCGCCGGACCCAGCTCGCAACTGTCACCTACCGCCTCGGTTGCCTGGCGGCCTCGCGAGGTTGTAGCGGCCGGGTCTCAGCGGTCACCCCACGCTTGTTGGAGGTCTCGGTCGAGGTCGTGCTCGACGCGGTCGTCGTAGCTGACGATGAGGCACGTCCTGTTCGGCAGGTGCTGATGCCATTCGGGCTGGTACTCGTTCGGGTGACCGTGGCGTGCGAAGGAGGCGAGCGTCGCTGACCATCGGTCAGCGACAACGTGCACGCCGGGGAGCGTGGTGTCGTAGAGGTCGGGGCCGCCCGAGGGTCGGAGGGTGTCGAACACGAAGCCGAGGTCCGCTGCGTGGGTGACCCCGAGCTCGCCTGCGAGGGCGCCGGTCGGTTCCAGGTCGAAGCGATACAGCCAGCCACCCGGTCCAGCCTCGCAGGCAGCTTCGGCGACACGTGTGGCGGTTCGCCGGAAGTGATCGGTCCAGACCCGGGTGTGGAGTTCGGTGTCGTCGTCGACGATGGCGCCGAGACGAGCGAGGTAGCTGCCAGGATCGGCACCTTCGAACGTGCCGCGGGCGAGGCCCTCGGCGATGATGCGAAGCACGGCCGGGCGCAGACCGGCCATCATCGAGGTGAGCAGGGTGCCTTCGTCGCGTGTGGTGCCGATCACGATCGGGACGCCATGCGCACCGTGATGGAGGATCGCGTCGACCGGGAAGCGGGTCACGACGGTGCCGTCGACGGAGCCGCCGGCGGTGAACCCGATGCCTTGCTGGAGATCGATGATCCGCTCGACCGTCAGTTCACGAAGCCGCTGCGGGAGGTCTGCAGGTTCGACGTCGAGGGTCCCGCCGAGGATCGACACGACCTCGGGCGGCTCGGGTTGTGGCGGTCCCGCGCTGAGCACGATCGCACGATGGAACAGCCCGTCGGCCGACGGGGCGCCGAGCAGTGCGAGGATCGAGAGACCACCGCCGGACTGGCCGAACACCGTGACGTTGCCGGGGTCGCCACCGAAGGCCGAGATGTTCGTGCGCACCCACTCCAGGGCGAGGATCTGATCGCGGAACCCGTTGGAGGCCGAGCCCATGAACTCGCTGCCGCACGGGCCGAGATCGGCGAAGCCGAGTAGACCGAGTCGAAAGCCGACGGTGACCACGACGACGTCGTTGCCGCGTGCCAGGTTCGAGCCGTCGTACTCGTTCGCCGACCCGAACGCCAGTCCACCCCCGTGGAACCAGACCATCACTGGCCGCCGACCGTCCACACTCGGGGTGTAGATGTTCACGCGCAGGCAGTCCTCGTCCATCGGGCCCAGATCCGCGCCGCTGTCGAACACCGTCACCATCGCTGGTTGCGGCGGGCGCGGACCGTGCACGGTCGCGTCGAACACACCCGACCACGGTGACCGAGGGACGGGCGCAGCGAAGCGCAGCGCCCCGACCGGCGGCTCGCCATACGGGATACCGAGGAACTGTGAGACGCCGTCAGCGACGGCCCCCCGCACATCACCGTTGGATGTCGTTGCGAACACGGTCCCTCCTCGGCACCCCTGGGCGACTCCGGAGCGATAGTCGAAGATAGTAGCGAATCGCTACTATCTGCTCGTCGAGGGTTTCCGCTACTTCTCCGGCGCGGGATCGGAGACGTTCAGCACCGCGCCGAAGAGCCGCCCCACGGCCGCGAACACCCGACGATCGAGTTCCTCCGCGTCGATCCCGACCTGGCGCACGAGCGCCGGTCGCATCGTGAAGTAGCCATCGAGAATCACATCCCACAGCACCGTCAGTGCGAGCGGGTCCACATCGTCAGCCCAGACACCCCCGTCGATCTCGGCAGCGAACGCATGCAACCGTTGCTCGAGATACGGCACGGGCTCGAAGGCGTCGTCACCGTCGAGCGCGAGCAGCATGACCATCTGCGCATACGACGGATCCGCCACGTACTGCCGCACGGCCCAATCCGTCCGCCGCGCGGGCGACGATTCCGACAGCGATCGCTGCACCTCACCGGCAAGACCTTCCTGCCGTGACCTGAGCGCAGCGCGCAGCAGCGCCTGGCGCGAGCCGAACCACCGATGGATCAACCCGCGATTCACCGACGCCTCGTCGGCGACCTCCTGCATGTTCAGACCAGCGAGCACACCATCACGGCGGAGCAACCGAAGCGCCGCCGACTGCAGAGCCCGTTCCGCCGTCTCGCGCGCCGCTCGCTTCCCGCTCGGCACCTGACCCAACGGACCACCCCTCTCCGCTTGTGCGACGAAACGACAGTAACGAATCGCTACCAAGTGCTGGGCTCACGCCGGCACACGCCTCGGCATCCGACCCTGTCCCCTAACGCCGGTTGACAGCCGTTGTCCCGTGAAGGTTTCCACGACCTTCGGGAGGTTCTCATGTCATCGGATCGGATCGGATCGGGCTCGATCACGTACTCGTTCGGCAGGAGGTGGACGAAGCCGAACTCGCGGCCGTCGCGTTCCTTGCGCGCTACAGCGGCCGTACGTTGGAGGCGTATCGGCAGGATCTCGCTTCTTCTTCGCCTGGACCGCGTCGGTCGGACTCGAGGTCCTCGCAGCCACACGTCCGCACATCGAGTTGTTCCGCCATCACATGGAGCAACGCGGCCTCGCGGCCTCGACGATCGACCGGCGTTTGGCGACGGTGTGCGGGCTGTACCGATTCGCACACATCGATGGCCGGATCGCGTCGAACCCTGCCCAGTACGTGCGACGCCCGAAGGTCCATCCGAGCCAAGGTCACGGAATGGACCGCACCGAGCTCGGCCGCTTCTTGTTCACTGCCGAGCAACTCGGCCACCAGCGCGCCGCTCTCGCCGTGCTGCTCGGCCTGAACGGGCTGCTGGTCAGCGAAGCCTGCGAGACCGACATCGGGGATCTCGGCTTCGACCGAGGACACCGCACCCTCCGAATCCTCGGCAAAGGCCACAAGCCGGCAGTGATCCCACTCGTGCCACGAACCGCACGCACGGTCGACCTCGCCATCGGTGAAAGACGTGAGGGACCGATCCTCATCCGGCACGACGGCCAACGCCTGGATCGCCGCACCGCACATCGATGGGTGAAGTCGATCGGCAAACGTGCGGGCCTCGGACACGTCCACCCGCACATGCTTCGCGGCGCATTCATCATGGCTGCGCTGGACGCAGGGGTGCCGCTGCGCGACGTGCGACTCGCCGCCCGTCATGCTGATCCGCGGACGACCACGATCTACGACCGGCGACGCGAGAACTTCGACCGCCACGCCGCCTACGTCGTCGTCGCATTCGTCGCCGGCGCATGAGCTGAGAGCGGCTCGACGAGAACTCAGACGAGCAGGAACGAGCAGCGGGTTCCGGGCGCGTTGGCCAACTTCGCATCGGCGGCGAGGAGGGCGACGTCGAGTGTCTCTGCGAGAGCGACATAGCAAGCGTCGTAGGCAGCGACGTTCGATCGGAGCTCCCAGCAGCGACGCAGCAGAGGCGTCGTCGGATACAGCGTGATCGGGAGCGCGAGCAGGTCGTCCACCGCGTCGTTCGCCTGCTGTGCGTTCAGAGCGCCCGATGCGAGGTGACGGCGGATGACCGACAGCACCTCGACGCGGAGCAGATCCGGCGCCACCAACGTCTGCCCTCTCGCTGCTGCTCGGAACAGGTCACCGTCAGGGCCTCCGTCGGCGATCAGTGGCGCGACGACCGAGGCATCAACGACGAGCACGCTCGTCCCGAAGCGCTGCGATCGTGCTGGTTCGCGAGACACTGCCCTTGTGGCGTCGCTCGATCAGATCGATCACCTCGTGGACGGTCGGGGTCGACGCAATCACGACAAGCTGTGCCGACAAATACTGCTGCAGCGACTGGCCCGCCAACTCTGCCTTGCGGACGAGCGCCTCGTGCACATCCTCGGGCACCTCGCGAATCTGGACGTTCGGCATGCATGCACTTTACATGCAAACCCCTGGGCCACTCAACCACCTTGTCGACGGCCTGCCACCAAACGCCGGATTGACGCCTGTATGTGGTCAGGTGTCGAGGGCTTTGGACCACTTCCGTGCCCAAGCGTCGAGTGGCTGCAGCGAGTTGCCGAGTTCACGGCCGAGTTTCGTGAGGTCGTAATCGCCGCTCTCGGTCTGCACGACGAGCGATGCGTCGGTCAGGTCACGCAGTCGTTCGTAGAGCACGCTCGACGAGAGACCCTCGCACGCCGCGAGCAGCGCACGGGCCCCGACGGGCCCTGCCCGTATCTCCCAGAGCACTCGCAGCGTCCAACGGCGCCCGAGGAGATCCATGGCGGCCATCAGCGGACGGCCGGTTGTCGATCCTCGGACCGGACGGCCCGGAACGGAACGGGGGCGAGTGTTCATCGCAAGGGATTCGACAGATGTTGGTTGACGTTTCTGATTCCGCAACGCTACCTTGCCGGTTTCGTTTCGATTTCCGAAACACTCGACCGAGAGGAAACCATGAGTCGAATGGAGCCCGTCCACCCGCCCTACGACAGCGACGTTGCAGCCCGACTCGATCTGATGATGCCGCCGGGTGTGCCACCAATCGGTCTGTTTCGGACGTTCGTGCGCAACCTGCCGATGGCTACGGCCATGGGCGCGTGGGGTGGCTACGAGCTCAGCAAACGACTGTCGCTCACGATGAGGGACCGGGAGATCGTTATCGATCGCACGTGCGCGAGATGCCGATGTGAGTACGAGTGGGGTGTCCACATCGCCTTCTTCGCCGATCGAGTCGGACTCGGCCCGGCCCAGATTCGTTCGATCACCCACGGCGACGCCTCCGACGCGTGCTGGACCGACGAGCGAGACCGATTGTTGATCGAGGTCACGGATTCCCTCCACGACCGTGCGGAGGTCGACGACGAGCTGTGGCAACGATTGCGCGCACACCTGTCCGACGAGCAGGCCCTCGATCTGTTCATGCTGGCCGGGTGGTATCACGCCATCAGTTACGCAGCCAACGGCGCACGAGTCGACATGGAGCCGGGCGCTCCGAGCTTCGCTGATTACCACTGACCACTCGACTGCCCCATAACGCCGGATGATGGGAGGCGTCGACCGGCACTTCTGCGGTGGGTCCAGCCTTGTGCGTGGCGCCGACCTGGGGTCGTCGGGATTGCTGCAGGTTTGGTTGACGGTTGTTGTGTTGATCATGCAGCCTGAGCGGCTGCGGGTGTGAAGGCGAGTTCGAACTCGACGGGGGTGAGTCGGCCGAGGCCGCGTTGGCGGCGGCGCCGGTTGTAGGTGTGCTCGATCCAGTGGATGATCGCGTAGCGGAGCTCGGCCCGGGTCCGCCAGCGGCGACGATCGAGCACGTTCTTCTGCAACAGCGCGAAGAACGATTCCATCGCCGCGTTGTCACCGGCCGACGCGACACGTCCCATCGAGCCGGTCAGCTGGTTCGCGGTGAGCACCGCCCGAAAGGCCCGGGAGCGGAATTGACCGCCCCTGTCGGAGTGGACGATCAGCGTGCCGCGTGGCCGGCGGCGAGCAACGGCGGTGCGCAACGCGGTGACGGCGAGGTGCGCCGTCATCCGTTCATCGATCGCGTAGCCGACGATCCGGTTCGAGTACACGTCCTTGATCGCGCAGCAGTAGACCTTGCCTTCGGCGGTCGGATGCTCGGTGATGTCGGTCAACCAGACCAGGTTCGGGGCCGCAGCGGTGAAGTCCCGGTTGACGTGATCATCGTGAACGGCCGGGCCGGGACGCTTGCCATGACGGCCCTTCTTCGTCGTCGCCGACCACAACCGTTGCGCGCTGCAGAGCCGCCAGACACGTCGTTCACCTACGTGGTGGCCGGCGTGCTCGAGCTCATCGGCGAGGAACCGGTAGCCGAACTCGGGGTCATCGGCGTGTGCGTCGATCAACGCGTTCGTCAGATAGGCGTCGTCGAGGTCACGGGTCGAGCACGGGCTCTTGCGCCATTTGTAGAACGCCTGAGGCGTGAAGCCGAGCACCCCGCAGGTCGAGCGCACCGCGAACCCCTCGGCAGCGAGTTCCTCGACCAGCGGGTACATCATTTTGGGAGCGCGTCCTTCGCGAAGTACGCGGCCGCACGACGCAGGATCTCGTTCTCCATCTCCAACCGGCGCTTCTCCCGGCGGAGCTGCACCAGCTCGGACTGCTCCGAGGTGGTGAGTCCACCAACGACACCGTCGTCGATATCGGCCTGTCGCATCCAGCGACGGACCGACTCGACCGAGATGTCGAAATCGGCCGCGACCTCAGCGACGGTCAGATCACCACGACGGGCGACCGTGACCACATCACGCTTGAACTCCGGCGGGAACTTCTTCGGCATGACATCCATCCTTCCGCAGGGCCCAGCCCCACAAATGAGATGTCAACCAAACCTGCAGCAATCCCTATGCCTGCTTTCCCAACGAGGTCGTCGAGAAGCACGCAATCCGCTATCACCGGATCGACGGGGCGGCCGGGTGCCCCATCGCAATAGCCATGCGCGCTGTGCAAGTGGTCGCGATCTCTGCGGCACTCAGCTCAGTCACCCGTCGCGACAGCTGCGCGATGCAGACCCACCGCGATGGCCTCAGGGCTTCCGGAACACGTCGGTGTCGATCAACGTCGCGTCCCAATTGCTTTGTGCTTCAAGAGCGATCCGCTCGACGAGACAGCGGCAGAACACTGGAACGCTGAGGTAGATCTCGTGAGCTGAGACGTCCGTGTCGAGCGCGTAGGTGCTCTGCTCCCGATGAAGGACCATTCGTCGATTTCCCAGCTTGGTCTTCGTTGGCAGCCAATAGCCGTGCAGCACCGAGTTGCGGAGGTGGTAGATGGCCACGGCATCTCGCTGCTCCACGCCGTGCGCGGTTAGGAGTCGCAGCATCCGTTGCTGATGAGGGTCGCTCGCCTTCGTAAGCGTGTCGAGGACCGTCATGCCGATCGAGAGTCCGATCCACGACTCGTTTCCTGGGCCGTCCCCAGTCTCCTCGTCACGACCGTTTGCCGTCCGTAGGTCGCGCAGAGCCAGCGTCAGCGAGGAATGCACAGGTGCAACGCCGACGGGGCATTGGATCATCGATGGCGGCCGGTCGCCGTGGTCATTCAGGGTGGTCATTTCGCGAGTGTCGCACCGGCAGCGCAAGCTTGACGCCCTTTCGTCGGACGCCGCGGACGCCGAGCAGCGTCTCCAAACGCCGACTCCTGGCAGATGTCCCCTACCGCCGGGTTCCCGCGCCTCGACCGGCACATCGGGGCCACCGGCCGCTGGCTGACTGCCAGAGCGATCGGGTCGTCTCATCCAAATCCAACAATCTTGTAGATGGCGATCATGGTCCAAGCGAGCGCTTTCAGCGCCACCCCTCCGAGCCCTAGACCATCAAACATCAGCTGCCAGATTGCCGCTGCGGCGAGGTTCTGGCCGATCGCTTGTGGCCAACCACTCCACGATTTCGCGAGGCGCTCCTCAATGCGATGAAGGCGCTGGCTGACTTCGTCGTCAGGCCGAGCGCTCACCCGTTCCGCCACAGCCTGCTCGAGTGCGGCGACCCGATCCGACAGTTCGCCCAACAGGCTCGTCGCCGCTTCCCTGTCCGCAGCCGGATCCGCAACACCGAGCACTTGGTCTCGAGCAAGGTCAGTCAGTCGGTCGGCGAGAGCAGTAGCGGAGGCTTCGTCAATGCCGAGCACATCGATGAGACCCTGCGCCGCTTTGCTGGGGTCGGCATGTGCAGACACCGCGGCACTCAGCCTCGACACCGCCCGTTCGAGCGCCACTGAGTCCGGTCGCGGGTTCCGCATCTCGGCCTCGAGCACTTGAGTTAGGGACTCCAGTTCCGCGGCGTCTTCGCCCGCCAACTCATCGAGCAACCGGTGGGCAGCGCCGACCAGCGGCTCGACACCGACACCAATCGACTGAAGGTCGCGGCGCTCCAACTGGTCGGAGCGGTCGAGTAGCGGGAGCCAGCCTCGACCGGTTTCGCCACGACTCGCGGCGCGGTCAAGGTCATGGCGAATCTGGCTCGCCACTGCACTTCGTGCGCCCGGAGGAGGGAATGAGCCTTCGTACATCCGATCCGCGAAGCGAATGGCGCATCCGCTGTTCGGTCGTTCGCTCCTGAAGAAGAAGTTGATGTAGCCAGGTGGGTAGGTGTCGTCACCCCCGCCCCGACTTCCGTCGTCGATGTAGACGCCGACGTAGTAGCTGAGCAGACTTGAGTACTCCGGCATGGACAGGCGCGAGTGCTCAATCGAAATCGTCTCTGCGCCGATGTCGTTGGCTGCCGCTGTGAGCAAACCGGATGCCGCCCTGAGTTGCTCGCCGGTCCCGTCGGAGTTCTCCGCAATCACCAAAGCGACCAGCTCTGTCATCACTCCGATTCTGCCACTGACGCAACCGTCCCCTACCGCCGGGTCCTCGTCAGTCATCCCAAGACGATTCGACGGACATTGCTCGGTCGGCGCCATGCCACGCGCCACTGCGACAGGAAGTGCCTCCAAAGCAGGGACCGAGTTCACGTCGAGAGCTGAGAGAATCTCTCCCGTGCCCGCCAGTGAGCTCCACGCCGATCTCCAGCCAGCCACCGAGCGCATCGGCCTGACAGAGCGACTCGACGAGGAACGTCGAGCGATCGTCGCCCAGACCATCGATCTCTCCGCCGACGAGATTCACGCACGGCCTCTCGCAGCGACCGACCTGAGCATCGGACGCATCGTCAAGCACCTCGCCTTCAACGAAGATCGCTGGTTCCAACACAAGATGCTCGGCCTGGACCTCCCAGAGCCGTGGGGTGCCATCGACCCGGCCACCGTGCACGACTGGTCCTTCCGCTCGGCAGACGGCGACAGCGTCGCGACGATCCTCGATCTCTACGACGTCTCATGCCGCCGAAGCCGCGAAGCCACCGAGGCTTGCCCGTCGATGGACACGTTGGCGGTGTTCCCGTCGTTCGGCAACAAGCCCGTGAACCTCCGATGGCTCCTCGCCCACATGATCGACGAGACCTCTCACCACTCAGGACACATCGACCTGATCCGAGACGCACTCGGCCGACCACCCGTCCGCTGACGAGCTCCATGGCGACATCGGCCGCGTCACCTACCGCCGGGACTGCGGTGACGTGTGGAGATCCGGCTCGTGGCTAGTCGTCACCCCTGAGCGATCGTGCCCTGACGTTCTTGTCCGGTGTCGAAGAATCGATCGACGTAGCGGTCAGGGGGAAGACCGCTGTTCCGCATGAGCGAGAACACCTCTGTGCCGTCCTGGATCTCTTCGCCACCGGACAGACGAAAGCACTGAGCGAACTCGACAACGCGCCCGCCGACGACCGAGGCGTAGTCGCGCGTCTCCACCTCGGCGCGCTCGACAGCCTCGTCGAAGTTTGCCGCTCTCCACAGCGTGATTCGTTCTTCGAAGAGAGGACCGTCCTCGGTACGAGCGCCATCGGTGAAGTGGACGATGCATCGAACGGCGAACCAGGGCTCCTCGGTCACATGGTCCAGTCTGGTCCACGTCGATCGGATGTTCTCGCCCATATCAACGCGCCCCCTATCGCCGGGTCCTCGTCGCTCGTGTCCGGACAGTTGCTGTTGCGTTGACAGTGGTCCGTCGACCGGGCGTTCCGGCGCTGCCAAGCCGGATGCGACAATCGCGATGTGTCCTCGAGCCAGCACTTCGCCGACCTTAAGCCAGCGACGGAACGGATCGGTCTCACGGAACGACTCGACGAGGAACGTCGCGCCATCCTCGCCCAGACACGAGACCTGTCGAACGACGACCTTCATGCCTGGCCGCTGACCTCGACGGATCTGAGCATCGGCCGCATCGTCAAGCACCTCGCATACACCGAGGACCGCTGGTTCCAGCACAAGCTGCTCGGACTCGACCTCCCGGAGCCCTGGCGATCGGTCGACCCCGTCGAGGCACACAACTGGTCATTTCACTCCGCAGATCACGACCCGCTCGCCACAATCGTCGACCTCTACCGGAACGCATGCCGCCGGAGCCAGGACGCCACGAGCGCGTGCACCTCGCTCGACGCGCTTGCCGCGTCCCCATCGTTCGGCAACAAGCCCGTCAACCTTCGCTGGCTCCTGGCGCACATGATCGACGAGACCGCCCGCCACTCGGGACACATCGATCTCATCCGCGACGGTCTCGGGCGACCGCCTGCCCGCTGAGGGCGAGAAGTAGCCCAGCCCCCTACCGCCGGCAAATGGCGCCCGTGGTGACTTCCGAGATCGCCTGTCGCGTTTTCGGTTCGCTCGGGGGTCATACGGTTGATGGAGGTGTTGGTGAGCCCTTCGCAGGCCGAGTTCGGAGCGTTCGTGCGTGAGGTCGAGCCACGTCTGCTCGACGCGCTCGTCGCCACCTACGGCCCGGCGGACGGGCGTGAGGCAACGGTGGATGCGCTGAGTTGGGCCTGGGAGCACTGGGACCGGCTCGCTGCCGTGTCGAACAAGGTCGGCTACCTGTACCGGGTGGGCCAGTCGGCGAGCCGGCGCTTCGTCGTTCGTGGCGTGCCACGTGCGGGACCGCACGCATCCCCGTCTCGCATGCCGGATGTGGAGCCGGGCCTGATCCCAGCGCTGGCGGCGTTGTCGGAGCAGCAGCGCACGGTCGTGCTGCTGGTGCATGCGTTCGACTGGTCCCAGACCGAGGTCGCGGCGTTGCTCGACATCACCTCAGCGACGGTGCGTGAGCACTTGCGACGCGCGCTGGAACGACTTCGACGCGACCTGGAGGTCCACGATGCCTGCTGACGTCGAGTCCCAGCTCCGCGAGCTCGGCGGATGGTTCCGATCTGAACTCGCCCACGTCGACCCTGACGAGATCACCGATGGCACGCCCGATGACCTCGCCGTCGATGACGGCACATGGATCGACCTCGAAGAGCCGGCCCACGTGGCGCGGCGACGTCGTTGGCTCGTGGCCGCTACTGCCGCAGTCACCGTGCTCGCGCTGGTCGGCGTGATCGCAACCACTCGCGGGAGCGACAGCAACAGCGAACCGACCGCGTTGGGAACCGATGAGCCCGGGCCGGCCGGAGCGATGCTGTTGCCCACCTCATCGGGCATGACCGTCGCCCAGTTGCAGACAGGAGCGATCGCCGGCAACGTGGCGATGCGCTGGTATGCCACCGCCGGGGACCTCCCCGAGACACGCACCTATCTGCGCGTGATGACGGTGCCACAGCAGTGGCCGACGGAGGGACCGCCATCGTGTGCCACGCCGGTTTCGGATGCAGACGAGGTGACCCTCGCTGACGGCACGACCGCTTGCCTCGACGTCCGGGAGGCGTCCGACCCATTCGGAACGATCTCGGTCCGACGACCGTCGGCCGAAGTGATCATCGCAGGGCGGGCCACCGACGAACAGCTCCGCACGGCAGCAGCCACGGTTGTCGAAGCGAGCAACGGGCCCGGATACGAGATCCGTCCTGCAAGGCTTCCGCCCGACGTGGCGCTCACGGGCATCGGCTGGAACCTGTCCGACTTCGCGACGATCAGCCTCGACGACGCCAGCGGACCGTTGGTCCAGGTCGGCTGGGAAGCCGCCGACGGAACCTCGATGTTCTACGCCGCAAGCCGCGGTGACTTCCTGGCCAACGACCGGCTCGGGTTCGACACCATCACCGACATCACCGTCCGAGGTCAGCCCGGATTCATCCGCACCCTCGCCGCCGAACCCGACTACGTCGGGGTCGTGTGGCAAGAGAACGACATGACCTACCAGGTCGGCTCACAGGGCTTGGGCACCGAGCGGGTACTCGCGCTGATCGAGCAGCTGCAACCCGCAACCCACACCGAATGGGACGCACTCGTCGCCACCTCAGGCACCACGGTTCAAGACCCGTGGGCCGACGGCGCCGCACTGCGCATCTACCTCCGCCACGGCTCGAGCTCCTCCGAGGTCGACGCGATCCGGCAACTACTCGAAGCGCACGGCGATGTGATCGACCTGACTCGCCTCGCCTACCTCGACGAAGCCCAGACCCTCGACCTCGCCCGAGTCGAATTCGCTGACGACCCAGCAACGCTCGACATCCTCGAAGCAACCGGCACACCCTCGCGACTCAACGTCTTCGCTGCACCAGGGGTCGCCGACGACGCCGTTCGGAAGCTCATCGAGCAACTCGACATCAAGGCGCTCCCCACCATCGCCTTCATCGCCACTCCCTCGACTTAGATGCAGCGCCCGGGCCCCCACCAGCCCCGCCGCCCGGCTCGTGACACCAATCGATAAGCGCTCGCCGACAAGGCGAATGGCGTAGCGCCGATCGGCAGCTCGGCCCGGGTCAGCCGGCGAGGCGTCGACGCACTTCGGCGACATCTGCTGCGAGGCGGTCGGCGAGTTCCCGTCCGTCGAGCTTGGCCACGGTCGCTCGCTGAGCCAGAGCGTCGGCGAGGAGTTCACGCACGAGATGCGACAGCGTGAGCCCGCGCTCAGCCGCCATGGCGTCGAGACCTGCCGCGAGGTCACCGGCGAGGCGGACCGACAGATGTCGGTCCTGGCTCACGATCACTTCGGGTGAATAGGCGATGGTCTCGCCCGTCTGCTCCTCGAGCCACTGGATCGCCTTCGGCTTCGCCATCACTGGTCTCCACTTTCGCGTTCGATTGCGTGCGTGATGGCGATCGCGATGTCCACAGCGAAGGATCGGTTCGGGTCGAGTTGGTCCGTGCCGGAGATCAGTGCTCGCAGGTCGATGAAGATCCGTTCGAGGTCGGCTCTCGTGAGGACGACGCCGTCCTCTGGGAGCCAGTTGAGACCTTCAGCCATCGTGTGACAATGTAACACGACGAGTCGACGAACCAACAGGGTTCCCTTCTCTCGGCCGACAGCCATGCGCGTCGCCGCCCGCTCGTAATGCCCGGTAGGGACGCGTTACGCAAGAGCGGGTGCCGAGCAGATCAACTCATCTGCACTGGCCCCTACCGCCGTTGGCGAGCTGGGTGGGCGATGCTTCGCCAGTAGGGCGCGTCGTGTAGCCGGCGGTGAAGCTCCCGATGTTCGGCGCCGGACGCTGTTGCGCGAACCGTTGTGCGGCGTGCACCGAAGCCGTCCGAGGTGCTGCAGTCGACCCGGACCACAAGGCTGCGAAGCGATGCCGAGCCGGTGAGCGCGTTGAGTTCTTCGAAGTCCTCCGACCCGTCGAAAGCTCCGGGCGAGTACTCGTCCGACCGCAGCCACAGCACAGCGCTGGGAGCGACCAAGGCGCTGAACACGGTCGGCGTGCTCGGCCGCGGGGAGTGCTCCGCAGCCACCCATCGACCAACCCGAGATCGAGCCACGGCGTCGAGTCGAGCAACCTGCGCACGCGGCGTCTTGCCTCGCGTGCGGAGGCGTGATCGAGTCGGAGCCGTGACCGACCGTGAAGCCCGCGCTCGAGTGCTGAGCGACTCCACTGATGCCCCGACACGAGGTGGTGCCCGGGGTGGGGTTCGAACCCACACTCCCTCGCGGGAAGGGGGATTTAAGACCGGCGTGGATCGTCCAGCTGGTGGTCTCGCGTCCGTCCAGTGGCCGCTGATCTGGGCCTTCCGTCCGTCCCGTCCGTCGAGTGCGCTCCCGTGCTGCGCCATGTCGTCCAGTTCTGTGCACACCGTGTGTACACGAGGCAGACGCGTTCCACGCAGCACGTGTCGTCGATCGCTTCGCTCACCGGCCGCAAGCTTCTGGGTGCGCAGAACCCTCGCACGCCACAATCAGCGTCCTGCTTCGACCACTCGACGTTGTTGCACAACAACGGGTAGAGCGCCGTTATCGCGACGGAAGTCCATTTACCGACGGGAACCGCGGGTGCGACTGTGCGCTCACACCGGCCGTTCCGTCAGCGCCGGCGCCGATGATCTGATGCGTACGATCGCGTCACGCAGAAGGAACGAGTCGTCAGCTGCGACCAGGGCAATCCAGCCGGGAAGGGAGTGATGATTGACGAAATCGCTGATGTCGTTGGCAGGTTGATGAGCGACGCTGAGCACGACGGATTCTCTGGCGTCGTGCGCGTCGAGGTCGCCGGTGAAGTGCTCCACGAATCGGCGCACGGCTTCGCTGATCGAGCCCACGGCATCGCAAACCAGACCACCACGCGGCTCGCGGCCGCCAGCGGCCTGAAGCCGTGTACGGCGATCGTGGTGATGCACCTCGTCGAGGACGGGGCGCTGTCGCTCGACACCAGCGTGCGCGACGTGTTGGGTGAGGCGCTGCCGCTCGTCGACCCGTCGGTCGACGTGCGGCAGCTCCTCACCCACCGATCCGGAATCGCCGACTACTGCAGCGAACCAGACGAGCCGGGCGCGGTCCACGGAGCCAAGGTGCCACAGTGCTCGTTCGACGCTCCCGAGACGATCGTGAGGCTGCTCGCCGACATGCCGATGCAAGCAGCCCCCGGCGCGGAGTTCCGCTACAACAACGCTGGCTATGTCCTGCTTGCCCGAATCGCCGAGCAGCTGACCGGGATGAGCATCGTCGACCTGCTCGACCGTTACGTCTTCGAACGGGCCGGAATGCATCACAGCAGCGTGCTCCGTACCGACGAACTCCCCGGCGACGCGGCCATCGGCTATCTGCAACGCTCCGGGCTTCGCACGAATGTCCATCACGTTCCCCAGCGAGGGCTGGGCGACGGCGGCCTGTACACGACCACCGCCGACGTCTCACGGCTCTGGCAGGCGTTGCGATCCGGGACGCTGCTGGGCCCGACGACGTTCGGCGAGATGACGGCACCGCACGGGCACACACCAGGTGGAACTCCGTACGGCATGGGCTTGTGGCTCAGCCCCTACAACGACTCGATCGAGTTCGAGGGGTACGACTCGGGCATCTCGTTCCGTAGCGTCCACCAACCCTCACGCGACGTCACGTGGACCGTTCTGTCCAACTGGACGGATGGCGCGTGGTCCATCACCGATCAGCTCGCCCGACTACTCGGCACCGACCGGGCAGCCTGAGGTCGTCGCCCGCGCGGTCGCTAACCGATCTCCGAGCGCAGCAGCCGGAGCACCGCCAAGACGCGCCGGTGACCATCAGGTGAGGCCGGGATGTGCAGTTTGCCGAAGATCTGGGCGATGTGGGTCTCGACCGTGCGGTCGTTGATGAACAACCGATCGGCGATCGCTCTGTTCGACAGCCCTTCGGCAACCAGCCCGAGTACTTCGGCCTCCCGTGCGGACAGATCACTGAGCCCACCGCCTCGACGCCGCCGAGCGATGACGCGCGAGACGATGGCGGGGTCGATCACCGTGTCGCCGTCGCAGATCCGACGTAGCGCGTCGACGATCGTCGCGATGTGCATGACACGATCCTTCAGCAGGTACCCGACGCGCTCCGGAGCTTCCTGCAGCAACCGCACTGCGTACGACGACTCGAGGTACTGCGAGAGCAGGAGGATTCCCAGCCCAGGATGCTCGGCGCGGAGGTCGGCCGCGGCCTGAAGCCCCTCGTCGGTGTAGGTCGGAGGCATGCGGATGTCCAGCACGACGGCATCCGGCGCATACCGTCCGACCAACGCCGAGACGACCGATGGCTCGTCCGCCTGCGCCACGACATCGACGTCGCGCCGGCTCAGGGCAGCAGCCAATCCCTCCCGGATGAGCAGCATGTCGTCGACCACTACCACTCGCACGGGAACCTCGCCTCGTACACGACCAGCCCATCGCGAGCGAATGCGCGCACGGCCCCGTCGAGGGCCTCGACGCGGTCCACGTCCGCGGTTCGGTCGCCGATGTCACGACCCGGGGCGGATGTGGTGACGACGACTGCCGGCTCGGTCGTGTCGTCGCGCCACAGGGTGACCGTCATCGGAGATCCCTCCCGTCCCGCCAACTCTGCCGACGCGGATACGAATCGAAACACAGCTCGTTCGACGTCCAAGGGGAACCGCCGCCGGGCATCCGGGTCGATGAAGAGTTCGATCGGGATCAACGTGTCCTCGGAGAACGAGGTCAAAGCTTCGCTGAGTCCTTGCTCGTCGAGCAGTGGAGGGACGCCCTGATGAGCGATGCGGCGCACCGCCGTGAGCGCGGCGCCGGCATCGAGTGCTGCCCGTTCCAGCATTTCCCGTCCCGCACAGTCGGGAGCATCCGCCATCGATGACAGCTCCAGGCCGAGCGCGATCAGCCGTTGCTGGGCGCCGTCGTGGAGATCACGTTGAAGGCGGTGGCGGGCTTCGTCGACCCGTTCCACCACGGATCGACGCGCCAACCGCAGGTCGGCGAGTTCGCGGCGGGCGGTCGCCACCAACGTCTCGTTCTCGAGGGCCGCAACGACCGGTGCCGACGCGACTGCGCGGACCCGATCCGCCGCGTCGAGACGGTGCTCGACGGCCGCAACCACCTGACCGTTCCGCGTGAACGATGTGACTGCCCTCCGAGGGGCGACGAGGTGCTCGGTTCCCGTGGCCTCGACCAAGGTCAGCGATGGATCACCCACCTCGTCTCGAAGCATCTCGACGACGCCGCCTGGCCTCGATGTGCTCTCGATGACCGTGGCCCAGCGCGCGACGCGCCGCCGACGCAGGAGTCTCGTGAAGTGCGGCACGAGACCGGCCACCACCGCGGCGGTGATGAGCAGCAGCTGCGAGGTCATCCACCGTGCAGCGACCTCGCTGCCGGGTGCGTCGCCCTGCCGGCGCGTGCCCTCCACGCCGACCAGCGCTCCTGCAACGGCGATGGCGGAGATCATCGCCATCCGCCAGGCTCCGGGCCGCGAGTCGAGCATCGCCCGAACGGCCAGCGCTGCAGCGATCAACGCAGAGGCCAGCACGAGCCACTGGGCCGCCGCGGTGACGTGCGGGCGATGTTCGATGACCCACGGGCTGGGGGAACACAACGGATGGCAGAGCAGCTCACGGTACGGGTCGCGGAACGCCAGATCGGCCCCGATCGCCAAGATCGCGGTCGCCGCGGTCAGCGCGGTGATCCACCGTGGGAGCGCGACGACAGCAGCCATCCACCACGCTGCCACGACCACTGCCAGCGGACCCACCGACGCGATCAGCATTCGCGCCGAGGGAGCATCGAAACTGGCGGCGACGGGTCGCGCCAGCACGAGCGCCGCCATCAACGATGCAGGCGCCCAGGTCGCCCGCACCGTCAGCGGCGTGACGATCACCCCAACGCCAGTTGCGATCAGCAGGGCGGCGGCCGCCGACGACATCGATCTGCTGCCGATGGGCCCGTCTCGCGACGCCAGCAGCAACGCGAGCAGGACGCTCCACCCCACCGACTGGAGCACGGTCGAACGGTGCTGCACCTGCATCGCCGGAGTCTGGCACGGCGCTTCGGCAGCCGGATCCGTGGCAGCACGGAGCGTCGAATCGGTGCAGCCCACGAGGAAGCGGTCGAACCATGAGCCCCATGCTCGAACGGGCGCGACCGAACGCTCCGCGTTGGGCGATTCGCGTCAGAATCGGTCCGACGACGAGGAAGGCCATGGCGCAATGACACGACGTATGCACATCGTTCTGTATGCGACCGTGCTCCTCGCCGCGCCTGCCTGCGAGGTGGGCG
>JAXLRF010000009.1:0-336708 GCA_046331225.1 Acidimicrobiales bacterium | reverse complement strand
CGCCGATGTCGGCCTGTCGCCACTCGGCCGTCCACGCCACGCTCGCCTCGGGCGCCGGACCCGTGAACGTGCGCACCATCGGGCTCGTCAGGTCGAGCGTCGTCAGGTCGATCGGCAGCGGCGGGGGCGGCACCACCGGCGACACGCGGTGGAACTCCGTCGGCGACAACCCGATGTGGAAGTCGGCACCGACCGGCCCGGCGATCTCCTTCGCGAAGAACTCGCCGAGCTTGAGCCCGGTGATGCGGCGGATGACCTCGCCGACCAGGTGGCCCTGGTTGAGCGCGTGGTAGCCCGACGCGGTGCCCGGCTCCCACCACGGCGCCTGCGCGGCCAGCATCGTCGTCGACTTCTCCCAGTCGTAGATGTCGTCGACGGTGACCGGCTGGTCCCACCCCGACACGCCCGACGTGTGCGACATCAGATGACGCACCTCGATCGCGTCCTTGCCGTTGGCCGCGAACTCGGGCCAGTAGTGCGCGACCTTCTGGTACGGATCGAGCTCGCCCCGGTCGATCAACACCAGCGCGCTCATCGCCATCATCGTCTTGGTGGTGGACCACACGTTGACGAGGGTGTCGGCCTGCCACGGTTGCGTGCGCTCGTGGTCGGCCCAGCCGCCCCACAGGTCGACGACGGGCTCGCCGTGCAGCACCACCGCGACCGACGCCCCGAGGTCGGCCCCCGAGTCGAGGTTGGCCTGCAGCACGGAGCGCATCTCCTCGAAGCGCGGATCGCAGCTTCCCCGCACGGACACGTCGACATCGGACATCGGATCAACCCCCAGGTCGGGCGCCTCCCCTGGCGCCGGTGGCCCGACTGTACGCGACGGCGCGCAGCGCGTGCTTCAGCGCGGGTCGCGCCACATGAGCCACATGCGCGGGCCGTTGCGGCGGTGGTCGAGCGTCTCGCGCACCTCGAACCCGAACCGCGCGTAGAACGGCACGTTCGACTCCTTCGAGCTCTCGAGGTACATGCCGACACCTTCGGCGTCGGCGCGCTCGACCATCGGCTGCATCAGCGCGGTGCCGTAGCCCTTGCCCTGGTGGGCGGGATCGGTGCCGATGATCTCGAGGTAGTAGTGCGGTTCGGTCGGGTGCTTGCGCTCCATGTCGCTCAGCACCTGCAGGTTGGGCAGGAACCGCCAGCCGTACATCTTGAGGAACGTCGGCGCGTTCTTGAGCACCGACGTGAACGGCACCTTCCAGTGGCCGGGCGGTGCCCAGATCGCGCCCGCACCGAGATCGGCCGTCGTGTACACGTGGCCGTGCGGCATCTGCATCCGCTGGAACGCACGGAAGAAGGGCGCCACGCGCTGCTCGGTGAGCGTCTTGCCGCCCGTGAGGTGCAGCTTGACGGGATCGTCGTGGAAGGCACGGGCCAGGCTGATCGACACGGCGTCGACGTCGGCATCGGTGACGAGTCGGATCTCGGGTCGGGCGGTGGGACGGCTCTCGGGCGGCACGGCCGCACCGTAGTTCGGATCGACGCCCCCACCGATCGCGTCGTACGGTGCCGACATGGCCAAGGAACTGAAGCTCGGGTACAACACCGGTTACTGGGGCAGCGGACCGCCCTCGGGCGCGCTCGACGCGATCCAGGAGGCCGAACGGCTCGGCTACACCTCGGTGTGGACCGCCGAGGCGTACGGCAGCGATGCGATCACGCCGCTCGCGTGGTGGGGTGCGCACACGTCGAGCGTGCAGCTCGGCACCGGCATCATCCAGATGAGCGCCCGCACGCCCGCGGCGACGGCGATGGCGGCGATGACGCTCGACCACCTGTCGCAGGGCCGCGTGATCCTCGGGCTCGGCGCCTCGGGCCCGCAGGTCGTCGAGGGCTGGTACGGCCAGGCGTACGGCAAGCCGCTCGCCCGCACCCGCGAGTACGTCGACATCGTGCGCCGGATCATCCGCCGCGAGGAGCCGATCGAGGCGCACGGCGAGTTCTACGACATGCCGTACACCAAGCCCGACGGCCGCGGTCTCGGCAAGGCGCTCAAGAGCACGATCCACCCGTTCCGCACCGAGATCCCGATCTACCTCGGCGCCGAGGGCCCGAAGAACGTGGCGCTCGCGGCCGAGATCTGCGACGGATGGTTGCCGCTGTTCTTCAGCCCGAAGGACGACGCGCACTACCGGCGCTGCCTCACCGAGGGCTTCACCGCGGCGGGCGAGCTGGGCAAGGCCGACCGCTTCGACGTCGCGTCGGGCGTGCAGATCATCCCGGGCGACGACGTCGAGAAGTGCGCCGACTTCATCCGTCCGTTCCTGGCCCTCTACGCGGGCGGCATGGGCGCTCGCGGCGCCAACTTCCACTTCGAGGTCTTCGCGCGCATGGGCTACGAGGACGTCGCGCTGAAGGTGCAGGACCTGTATCTGGCCGGCAAGAAGGCCGAGGCGGCGGCGGCCATCCCGCTGTCGATGGTCGAAGACGTCGCACTGGTCGGCCCGGTCGACAAGATCCGCGGCGAGCTCGACAAGTGGCGCGAGACCTGCATCACCACGTTCCTCGTCAGCGGACCGAAGCAGGTGCTGCCGATGTACGCGGAGCTGATCCTGGGCTGAGTTCGGTCATCGGTTCGGTCGGCGGTTCGGTCGGCGGTTCGGTCGTCGCCCGTGGCGCCAGTGTGGCGCCGCGGGCGATCGCACCGATGGTGATCGCGAAGCCGACGAGTTGCACGGGCGACAACGACTCGCCCTTCACGAGCCAGCCGAGCACCGCACCCGTCACCGGTGCAGCCAGCCCGAGCAGCGGCGGTGCGGCCGTCGGCAGGCGCTCGATGCCGCGGAACCACAGCACGAACGCGAGCGCCGTGCCGGCGAGGCTCAGGTAGGCGAAGCCGACCACGGCGCCGATCGTCGGCGCAGGCGGCGCACCTTCGAACGCGAACGCCAGCACCGAGAGCGGCGCGGCGCTCATCAGCAGCTGCCAACCGGTGGCGGTCACCCGATCCGGCGGCGGTGGCAGCCGCTTGGTGAGCACGACCCCGGCGGCGAACGAGACGGCCGACGCTGCTGCGGCGAGCACGCCGAGCAGGTCGACGTGGGCGCCCGGCTTCACCACCACGAGCGCCACGCCGAGGGCGGCGATCGCGCCGACGGCGAGCTCGACCGGTCGGGCACGCCGGCCGGCCACCAGCCACGAGAGCCCGGCGACGAGCAACGGCTGGAGGCCGCCGAACGACGCGGCCACACCGCCCGGCAGCCGGTACACCCCGACGACGAGCAGCGGGAAGAACAGGGCGAAGTTGAACATGGCCAGGGCGGCGAGGTGCCGCCACTGCCGGCCACGCGGCACCCATCGCGACCGCCACGTGCCGACCGCGACGAGCACCAGGCCGGCGGGAAGCACGCGCAGCGCGGCCACCAGCAGCGGACGACCGTGCGGAAGCAGCTCGGTGACCGTGACGTAGGTGGTGCCCCACGAGATCGGGGCGAGCACGGTGAGCAGTGCGGTTCGTCGGGTCGTCTTCATGGTCATCATCTTAATGTTGAGATACTGAATGTCGAGGAAAACCTTCGCAGTGCCCTACGATCGGCGCATGGGCACCGCACGACACGACACCGTCGACCGGATCACCGGCCAGTGGCGCGACCAACGACCCGACCTCGACGTCTCGCCGATCGAGATCGTCGGCCGCATCTCACGGCTCTCGCGCCTGATCGATCGACGGCTCGAGGAGAACTTCGCCCGGTTCGGCATCGAGGCGTGGATGTACGACGTCCTCGCCACCTTGCGCCGCGGCGGCCCGCCCTACGAGCTCACCGCCGGCGAACTGGTGCAGCAGTCGATGGTCACCACCGGCGCGATCACCAACCGCATCGATCGGCTCGAACAGCGCGGCCTCGTCGAGCGAGCGAGCGCTGCGGATCGTCGCAAGGTGATCGTCAGGCTCACGGCGGCCGGCTTCGACCTGGTCGAGCAGGTGGTCGACGCCCACCTCGCCACCGAGCATGCACTGCTCGGCTCGCTCGACGAGCGCCGCCGGAGCCAGCTGGCCGGGTTGCTGCGCACCCTGTTGCACGACCTCGGCGACACCCCGAGCCCCTGACCGCCCGCGCCGGGCCGTCGCCGACGCAGGGGTGTGTCACACATGACACGGAACGACCCGTGCACGCGCGCCTCGGTCACGTACTCTTGACCGACGGGTCAAGACGCGATGCAGGGGAACACCACACCGAACGAACCGGCCGTCCAGCACGGCTTCCGACCGGGCAGCGCCCGCGCGGCGCTCGCGTACCCCGATTTCCGCCGCATGTGGATCGGCTCGTTCGCGAGCAACGTCGGCACCTGGATGCAGAACGTGGTGCTGCCCGCCTACGTGTACGAGCGCACCGGCAAGGCCTCGATCGTCGGCCTGCTCGTCTTCGCCCAGCTGGGCCCGCTGCTCCTGCTGTCGATCCCCGCCGGCGTCATCGCCGACCGCTTCGACCGCCGCCGGTGGCTGATCGCGATGCAGCTCGTGCAGCTGACCTTCAGCGTGCTGCTGTTCCCGCTCGCCGCCGCCGACGCGCCGATCTGGTCGCTGTTCGCCGTGGCCCTCGGCGTGGGCGTCGGCAACGCGCTCAACGCCCCCGCGTGGTCGGCGATGCTGCCGACGCTGGTCAGCAAGGCCGACCTGCCCGGTTCGATCTCGCTCAACTCGACGATGATCAACGGCAGCCGTGTGGTCGGCCCGATCATCGTCGCGATCCTGAGCCCACTCGGGGTCACGACCTCGCAGTTCTTCCTGCTCAACGCGGTCACCTACCTGTTCGTGGTGTTCGCGCTGCTCGCCACCCACCTCGGCCCGCCGCCGAAGGTGCACCACGAGCAGGGCTGGCGCCAGTTCACCGCAGGCGTCCGGCTCGCCAAGAGCAAGCCGGTCGTGAGCCGCCTGCTGCTCTCGCTCACCACGTTCTCGTTCCTGTCGCTCCCCTACGTCGGCCTCTTCCCCGCCGTCGCCGAGCTCAACTTCGGCATCCAGGAGAAGTCGCCCACCTACAAGTGGCTGTACGCCACCTGGGGCTTCGGCGCCGCGCTCGGCGGTCTCGCGATCGGCACCGTGTTCGTCGGCTGGGACAAGCGCCGACTCATCCGCCTCGGCTTCGCCTCGTTCGCGATCTGCCTCACCGCGTTCGCCGTCGCCCGCGAGCCGATCGGCGCGTTCGTCGCCGGCTTCTTCCTCGGCATCTCGTACTTCGGCACGACCACCTCGATGATGACGATCGTGCAGAGCCGCCTGGCCGACCACGAGCGCGGCCGCGTGATGAGCCTGTGGTTCATGGCCTTCGGCGGCACCGTCCCGCTCGGCAACCTGGTGTTCGGACCGGTGATCGACGCGGTCGGTGCGCGGTGGGTGCTGCTCGGTGGTGCCGTGTGGGCGCTGTTCTTGTCGTGGTGGTGCGACGTCGCCGGCCTCGACCAGCGCGCCCATGTGGTGGCACCCGCACCGGACCACACCGCGCTCCTCGACGAGCACGGCATCGCGGCCGGCGACTGAACGGCCGCCCGATCAGGCGGCGGGCACGCGGTTGCCCGCCAGGTAGCGCACGACCCACGGCTCGAGTTCGTCGGGCGACAGCGGCGGCGACATCAGGTACCCCTGTGCGCTGTCGCACCCGATCGTCCGCAACACCTGCAGCTGATCGGCCGACTCGACGCCCTCGGCCACGGCGTGCAACCCCAGGCTGTGCGCCAGCCCGACGATCGCGCTCACCAAGTTGAGGTCGGTCGAGTCGCGCACCACACCGCCCACGAACGAGCGGTCGATCTTGATCGTGTGCACCTCGAGCTTGCGCAGGTGCGTCAGGGACGAGTAGCCGGTCCCGAAGTCGTCGAGCGCGATGCGCACACCCAGGTGCGCGAGCTCGCGCAGCGTCACCTGCGGCGAGGCGTGTTCGCGCAGGCCCGGCAACTCGAGCGTCGCCTGTTCGGTCACCTCGACGAGCAGGTTGCTCGGCGACAACCCGTGACGGTCGAGGGTGTCGGCCACCACCTCGACGATCTTCGGGTCGACCAGGTCGTGAGCGCTCATGTTGACGCTCACCCACGCCTCGGGCAGCAGGTGGCGCAGGCCGGCCAGCAGCGAGCACGCCTGATCGGCGATGATCCGGTCGATCTGCGTGCCCACGCCGGCCTCGAACGCGACGTCGAGGAACTCGCCCGGCCCCAGCACCCGACCGTGCGGATGGTGCCAGCGCACCAACGCCTCGAACCCGCGCAGGCGGCCGTCGGACACCGCCACCACCGGCTGCAGGTGCGCCTTCATCTCGCCCCGCTCCACCGCGCCGCGCAGCATGGAGGCCAGCTCGCGACGCTCGGTCCAGCGTCGGGCCCGCGGCACCGCGCCGTTGCGGCGAGCCGTCTTGATCTGGAACATCGACTGATCCGCCTCGGCCAGCAGCGCGGTCACCGTCGACGACGCATCGCTGAAGGCGATGCCGACCGACGCCGAGATCGACGCCACGCCACCGCGCAGCACGAACGGCTCGGCCAACGCCTGCTCGACCCGGCGGCCGAGCTCCTCGATCGCGCCACGCGACGTGATGCCGGGGGCGATCACCACGAACTCGTCACCACCGATGCGTGCCACCGTGTCGCCGAGCCGCACCAGTCCGGCGAGCCGTGTGGCGACGGCGATCAACAGCTCGTCACCGGCCTCGTGGCCGAACAGGTCGTTCACCGGCTTGAAGCGGTCGAGGTCGACGAACAGCACGCCGATCTCGTCGAGCGGTCCACGACCCACCAGCGCCTCGCGGATCGCCGCGGTGAGCGCGATCCGGTTGGGCAGCCCGGTCAGGGCGTCGTGCGTGGCCAGCCGTTCGAGGGCCGACCGGGCCGACTGCAGCTCGCTCGCGTCGTAGCCGGTGACCACCCAGCCCTGCACCACCGGGTCTTCGCGCAGGTCGACCACCTCGAATCGGAACGGTCGGGTCTCGTCACGGTTCGCCAGCCGCACCGGCACCTCGGCCGTGCCCACTGCCCGACCGATGCGCGGCCGCAACGCCTCGAGCAGCACACCCTCGTGCCCGGGCGCGGCCAGCGACACGAACGTCTCGCCCACCAGGTGCTCGGGGTCGAAGCCCGTGAGTCGCGTGAGCGCCGCCGAGGCCGAGTGGATCCGGCCATCGGCGGTGAGCAGCATCGTGATCGCCGACGAGTGCTGCACCACGGCCTGGAAGCGCGGCACGTCGCCGCCCGCCACCTCCCACCGCCGCCGCTCGCCGATGTCGCGGCACACCAGCAGCAACAGCCCGAGCGCGTCGGACAGGTGGTTGCGGCCGATCACCTCGAACAGCCGCCAACCGTCGGTCGGATGCAGGATGCGGATCTCGATCGGCGTGCCGATCGGCTTGTCCTGCACCGTGTCCATCGCCGACACCGCGATCGCGAGGTCGTCGGGGTGGATCAGGTCGAGCGCACTGCGGCCGATCCAGCCCGCACGGTCCCAGCCGCGCTCGACGGCCGTCTGGTTCACGTACACCAGCCGGGCCTCGCCGTCGACCGCCATCACGATGTCGGGAAGACCCTCGAGGATGGCGGCGAGATCGGGGCGTGATGCCTCGTCGTCGTTCCCCGTCACCTCGCTCGCCACGGTGGTGATCGTCCGGGCGACGGGTTCCGGATCAACCATTCGGTTCTGACGACGACACCGGTGGTGTCAAGGAACCGTCAGATCGCACACGCACGGCGCGTGCCGGCGGGCGTTTCACCCGATCAGCGCCTCGGCGACCCGTTCGAGACCGGCGACGCGACTGCCCTTCACCAGCACCGCGTCACCCTCGCCGAGCGCACCGAGTGCCTCGACCGCGGCCGCCGCGTCGGGCAGCGGCGCCACGCCGTACAGGTCGGTCCCCACCGCCATCACCTCGACGCCGCGGCGCGCCGCGTACGCGTGCACGGCCCGGTGCTCGCGTTCGGGCTCGCTGATCTCGGCCATCACGCCCAGCACGGCACGGCGACGCTCGGCCGGCACCGCCGCCAACGCATCGATCGCGGCGCGCATCGACGTCGGGTTCGCGTTGTACGAGTCGTCGATCACGGTGGCGCCCGAGCGCAGGCGGACCACGTCCATGCGCATCGCCGTCAGGCGCACGTCGGCCATCGCCGCCACCGCGGCGTCGAGATCGCCGCCCACGGCACCGACGCAGGCCAGCGCCGCAGCCGCGTTGAGCGCCATGTGCCGGCCGCTCACGCCGAGCCGCACGTACACCTCGCCCCAGGGGGTCGACGCGGCGAACGACGGGCGGGCCAGGTGGTCGAGCACGATCGACGTCACGTGCACGTGGCAGCCCTCGGTCTCGCCGTAGCGCACCACGTCGGCAGACGTCGCGCCCGCCATCGCCGCCACCCGCGGGTCGTCACCGTTGAGGATCGCGATGCCGTCGGCGGGCAGGCTCTCGACCAGCTCGCGCTTGGCACGGGCCACGCCCTCGATGCCGCCGACGCGGTCGCTGTGCGCCTCGGCCACACGCGTGACCACACCGACCGAGGGCCGGGCGATGTCGCACAGGCGCGTGATCTCGCCGAAGCCGCGCATGCCCATCTCGAGCACGAGCACCTCGGTGTCGTCCGGCGCGTTGAGCACGGTGGTGGGCAGCCCCTGGTCGTTGTTGAAGCTGCGCTCGTTGGCCCACGTGCGACGGCTCGCACCGATCGCGGCCCACACGAGGTCCTTGGTGCTCGTCTTGCCGACCGAGCCGGTGATGCCGATCACCGTGGCGGTCGAGCGGTCGCGTCGGGCCGCGGCCAGCCGCATCAACGCGAGCAGGGTGTCGGGCACCTCGATCGCCGTGCCCTCCCCCGCCGGCCGGGCCGTGAGATAGGCACCCGCGCCGTTGGCCAGCGCGCCCGGGATGAAGTCGTGGCCGTCGCGCTGGTCGACGATGGGGACGAACAGCTGGCCGGGGCGCAGGCTCCGCGAGTCGAACGACACGCCGTCGAGCGCCACGTCGGGACCCACCAGGCGACCGCCGGTGTCGCGCGCCACGTCGCTTGCTCGGAATCGCATCGGGGCACACGGTACCGTCGCAGCCGTCATGAGCAGCCCGGATCCCCAGCCAGCACCCGACGACCGGATCGAGCTGGTCGTGCTCTTCGGCGGCCAGTCGGCCGAGCACGACGTCAGCTGCACCACGGCGGCGCACGTGCTGCGCGCCGCCGATCCGGCGAAGTACCGGATCACGCCGATCGGCATCGACCGCGACGGCCACTGGCAGGTGGCGGCAGAGGCGCAAGCGGCGCTCGCCGCCGGACCCGATGCGCTGCCCGGCCGTCTCGATCCGACCGGCACGGCGGTCGATCCCACCGCCGTGGTGCACGCGGCCGCCGGCACGGTCGAGCGCGGCGCCGCCACCCGCACCGTCGTGATGCCGTTGCTGCACGGCCCGATGGGCGAGGACGGCACGGTGCAGGGATTGCTCGAACTGGCCGGCGTGCCCTACGTCGGCTCGGGCGTGCTCGGCTCGTCGGTGTCGATGGACAAGGCGATGGCCAAGCAGGTGCTCGCCGCGAGCGGCATCGCCCAGGCGCGCCACCGTGCGTTCCGCGAGAGCGACGTCACGCCCGGCCTGCCCCAGCGGTTGGCCGACGAGCTCGGACTGCCGCTGTTCGTGAAGCCCGCCAACATGGGTTCGTCCGTGGGTGTGAGCAAGGCCAAGACGGTCGAACAGGTGCGCGAGGCGATCGACGTCGCGCTCACCTACGACGAGTGGGTCGTGGTCGAGGAGGCCATCAGCGGTCGCGAGATCGAGGTGGCCGTGCTGGGCAACCTCGAGCCACGCGCGAGCGTGCCCGGCGAGATCGTGCCCGGGGCCGAGTTCTACGACTACGCCGACAAGTACCTCGACGACGGCTCGCAGGCGATCATCCCCGCACCCCTGTCGGCCGCCGCGACCGACGAGGTGCGCCGGCTCGCGGTCGAGATCTTCGGGGTGCTGCGATGTGAGGGCCTCGCACGAGTGGACTTCTTCTACGAGGACGGCCCGGGCGGGCGCGGGTTCCTGTGCAACGAGGTCAACACGATCCCGGGGTTCACGCCGATCTCGATGTACCCGAAGCTGTGGATCGCGAGCGGACTGAGCTACGCCGAGCTGATCGACGAGCTGGTGCGGCTGGCGCTCGAACGCGCCTCCCGCCGCCGCCGCAACACCGCCCGCTGACCCGAGTCCCAGCGGTACACCCGAGTCCCAGCCGCCGGTCCGAGTCCCAGCCGTCGGTCCGAGTGTCGGCTGCCGCCCCGTCCGGCGCGTGGGACTCGGATCAGCGGTCGTTGGCGCTGCGCCAGCGGAACTTCGGATCGGGCGCGATGCCGGTGTGCACGATGTACGTCCGAGCCCCCTTCCGGCGTTCGTACTTCAGGTGGAGCGCCTCGAGCTCGCGGCTGAACTCGATCGCATCGTCCTCGTCGAGGTCGATCATCCGCCAGCCGTCGGTGTACGACCGAGCTGCCCGCTCGGCATCGGTCTCCTCGAGGTCGATCGCCGAGCCGCTCTCGCCGTACGCCGCGAAACTGAGTCCGAACGATTTCGACGCAGCCAGCTCCTCGTCCATCCCGTCCATGAACCGCCGGAGCAGCCGCATCCGGCCCTCGTCGAGCATCCGCACCCGAGCGTCGAACGGGATCAGCTCGAACGGCACGACGAGCTTGCGTGCGGGCGTGCGGTATCGAGGCATGGGCGCACCGGCACGGCGCACCTCGCCCACGCGCTCGAGCAGGCCCGTCTCGACGAAGCGCGGCACCCAGTGCGCCATCGAGCTCACCGGTCGCTTCGCAGCTCGCGCCGCCGTGGTCAGCGTGTGGGTGCTCGACAGGAAGGGGCTGAGGAAGGTGAAGCCGCGCAGATCGGTGAGCAGTGCGATGGCCTCGGGCGCAGTGATCTCGCAACGCTTCGGCCAGGGCGGGCCTGTCGGGTCTGCGGGGTCGACGTCCACATTCGAAATACTATCTTCCGATCGAATGTGGGCTCGCGCAGGCTGCTCACATGCTCCTGCGCACCCCCTCCACCTTCCGCCGACTCTGGGTCGGCCAGTTCGTGTCGACGATCGGCGACGGCATGCAACGCATCGCCCTGCTCTGGTGGGCCAAGCATCACGGCGGCAACGGCCTGTTGATCGCCGTGGCGCTGTCGACGATGCTCCCCACGATCGCCTGCTCGCCGATCGGCGGATGGCTGGCCGATCACGTCGACCGGCGGCGGTTGCTGGTCGGTGCCGACGTGGCTCGGCTCGGTTTCGCAGCGGTGCTCGCGTCGCTGATGTTCGGCGCCGATCCGCCCGACGGCATCGTGTGTGCGCTGGTCGCGATGGCCGCCGTCGGTACCGCGGTCTTCGACCCGACGTACGCGGCGACGGTGCCCACGGTGGTCGACGACGAGTCGCTGCCTGCAGCGAACGGTCTCAACATGGCCAACGGAGCCGTCGGCGGCCTGGTCGGCCCGCTGGCAGGGGGCGCGCTGATCGCGGTGACCGACCTCGGCTGGGTGATGGTGATCAACGCAGCGACCTTCGCGTTCTCGGCTGCGTGCATCGCGATGTGCGCCTTGCCGAAACCGACCGGCGCGTCACACGGATCGATCGAGCGCGCCGGCTTTCGCGACTCGGTCCGCGAGATCCGTCGCGTGCCGAACCTCGGTCGGCTCGTCGGGCTCGCGAGCACGCTCAACATGGTCGTCGCGCCGGTGCCGATGATGATCGCCGCACTCGCCGTCGACCGCTTCGATGCGGGTCCGGCCACGTTCGGTCTGCTCGAGATGCTGCTGAGCGCAGGCCTCCTCGCCGGCTCGATCGCCGCAGGGGTGCTCGCCCGCGGCCGCCTGTCGTTGCCGTTCCTGGTGCTGGGCGGCTGCCTGGCCGTGATCGGCGCGGTGCCGCTCGCTGCGGCCGTCGTCGCCCTCGTGGTCGGGGGCGTCGCGATCGCGGTGGCGAACACCGAGGCAATGACTCGTTTCCAGCGCTCGGTCCCGGGCGAGTTGCAGGGTCGTGTCTTCGGGGTCCTCGGGTCGCTGAGCGAAGGCCTGCGTCCGGCCGGGTTGGCACTCGGGGGCCCGCTGCTCGCCGTGGCCGGGGTGTCGGGGGCGTTCGCCGTGGTGGGCGCCAGCGTGGTGGTGGCGACGCTGGTGTTCGCGCGCGGACTGTCGACCGGGACACCGTCGGCCGCCGGATCATCCGAGTCGCACCTGTCGGACGTGGCGGCCGCCGGGACTCGGACCGGATACTGACACTCGGACCGGCGGCTGGGACTCGGACCGGCGGCTGGGACTCGGATGTCAGGGCTGCAGGGCGGCGCGGAGGAAGGCGAGCAGTTCGTCGCGCAGCTTGCGCAGGCCGGCGGTCGTCGGCTCCCACCCGTTCACGCGGAGTGCCTCGGGCTCGGTCGCGATCCCCGTCACCGTCGCGTAGGCCAGCGCCGCCACCAGCCCGGGATCCGCACGACGCAGGCGCCCCGCGTCCATCTCGGCCCGCAGGTACACCTGAGCACGATCGGCCAACGGGCGCAGCTGATCCGTCAGCGACGCCGCCACCGACGTCGGCAGCCGGCTGACGTCACGGATGAGACCCAGCAGCGCAGGACGGCGCACGGCCGGCCGGAACACCGCCCGCACGACCGCATCGATCCGGTCGAGCGGATCGTCACCACTGGCTCGCACCGCCGCCTCGATCACCACCGCGAGCTCGCTCGCCGCCTGCGCCACCACGGCCTGCAACAGCTCGTCCTTGCTCGGGAACCAATAGAGCAACGTCTGCTTCGCGACGCCCACCTCGGCGGCGATCAGGTCGAGCGACACCGCATCCACCCCGCGCCGGCCGAACAGGTCGGTGGCCACGACCAGGATCCGGTCGCGCGTGGAGGTCCGTCCCGGTGCTCGCATCGCTCTCTACCATATGGTAGACAAGATGCCCGTGATCAGCGAGAACCTCGCCGGCAAGCGCATCGCCATCACGGGCAGCACCGGCTTCGTCGGCACCGCGCTCGTCGAGCGGCTGCTGCGCAGCGTGCCCGACTGCGAGCTCGTGCTGCTCGTCCGGCCCAGCAAGCGCCACGATCCCGCCGAGCGCGTGCGCCGCGAGATCTTCAAGAACAACTGCTTCGACCGGCTGAAGGCCGAGCTGAAGGGCACCGACGAACCCTTCGACGCGATGGTCGCCCGCCGCGTGCGGGCCGTCGGCGGCGACGTCAGCACCGACGGGCTCGGCCTGCGCGGCGACGACCGCGATCTGTTCGCGAGCGTCGACATCGTCATCCACTCCGCCGCCGCCGTGGCGTTCGACTCGCCGCTCGATTCGGCCGTCGAGATCAACCTCATGGGCCCCGTGCGCATCGCTCAGACGCTCAACGACCTCGGCGTCACCCCGCACCTCGTCGCGGTCAGCACCTGCTACGTCGCCGGCAACCGTCGCGGCAACGCGCCCGAGGAGCTCGTCAGCGAAGGCCCGTTCGACCTCGGGCTCGACTGGCGCAAGGAGGTCGCCGCCGCCCGCCGGCTGCGCAGCGATCTCGAAGCGGCGAGCCGCGACCCCGAGCACCTGCGCGGCCTGCGCAAGCAGGCCCACACCGAGCTCGGCGCCGCCGGTGCGCCGGCGCTCGCCGCCAAGACCGAGCAGCTGCGCGAACGCTGGGTGAGCGACCAGCTCGTCGAAGCCGGCCGCGCCCGTGCCGCCAGCGTCGGCTGGCCCGACGCCTACGCCTACACCAAGGCCCTCGGCGAGCAGGCGCTCACCGAGACCAAGGGTCCGGTCCCGGTGTCGATCGTGCGCCCCTCCATCATCGAGAGCGCACTCGCCGAACCGTTCCCCGGGTGGATCCGCGGTTTCCGCATGGCCGAACCGGTGATCCTCAGCTACGCCCGTGGGCTGCTGAAGGAGTTCCCCGGCGTTCCCGAAGGCACCGTCGACGTGATTCCCGTCGACCTCGTCGTCGCCGCGATCATCGCCGTCGCCGCCTCGGGCCCCGACGCCGCGCCGCGCATCACCCAGGTGGCCAGCGGCGGCGTCAACCCGCTGCGCTACCAGCTGCTCGTCGACAACATCCGAGCCTGGTTCAGCGAGCACCCGCTGTACGACCCCGAGGGTCAGCCGATCGACGTGCCCGAGTGGGTGTTCCCCACCCGCGGCAAGGTGCAGAAGCAGCTGAAGCGCGCCAAGGCCCTCGCCGAGACGGCCGAGAAGACCCTGCAGGCGCTCCCCCTCCGCGGCACCCAGGCCAGCTGGGCGGCCAAGCTCGAGGAACGCAAGAACGACATCGACCGCGCCTGGGAGTACGTGCAGCTGTACGGCCTGTACACCGAGTGCGAGGCGATCTACCAGGTCGACCACCTGCTCCAGATCTGGGACGGGCTCGACGCCGACGACCGGGCCCGGTTCAACCTCGACCCGCGCTCGGTCGACTGGGTCACCTACATCACCACGATCCACCTGCCCTCGATCGTGCAGCACTCGCGGGCCAAGACCACGCCGGGCAAGAACCGCAACGACCGCGCCGATCGCCTGCGCACGTCGATCCTGTCCCCCGACCGGCACCTGGCCGCGTTCGACCTCGAGAACACGCTGATCGCGTCGAACGTCGTCGAGAGCTACTCGTTCCTCGCCACCCGCCGGCTCAACGTGCCCGAGCGCGTGCGCTACGTGCTGCGCACCCTGGCCGAGGCACCCGGCCTGTCGAGCCTCGACCGCAAGGACCGGGCCGACTTCCTGCGCTTCTTCTACCGGCGTTACGAGGACGCGCCCGTCAGCCAGATCGACGAGGACAGCCAGCAGCTGCTGCACCAGCTGATCCTGCTGAAGAGCTTCCCGGCCGGCCTGCGCCGCGTGCGCGAACACCGCGCCGCCGGACACCGCACGGTGCTGATCACCGGCGCGCTGAACTTCGCCGTCGAGGGCCTGCGCCCGCTGTTCGACGAGATCGTCGCCGCCGAGATGACGGTGCGCCCCGACGGCACCTACTCCGGCGAGCTCAAGCAGGTGCCACCCACGGGCGAGACCCGTGCCCAGGTGCTGGCCGACTACTGCCGAGCCGAAGGTCTGAAGCTCGAAGAAGCGGTCGCGTACGCCGACTCGACGAGCGATCTGCCGATGCTCGAGTGCGTCGGCTTCCCGGTGGCGGTCAACCCCGAGACCCGCCTCGCCGCGATCGCTCGCAAGCGCGGCTGGCTCGTCGAGGACTGGAGCAAGTCGGCGGGCGCCCCCAAACCGTTGCTGCCCCTCGGCAACCTGTTGTCCGAACGCGAGCGGAAGCGGGTGTTCTCGTGAAGGCGCTGCAGGTCGACAAGAAGCTCACCAAGCTGGGCATGGCGCGGGTGCTGTCCACCCTGTCGCCGGCGGCCGCCGCGAAGTTCGGGCCGCTGTCGCTCACCACCATCGATCCGCCCGAGTTGCCCGGCCCCGGTTGGCACCGCGTGCACACACATCTCGCCGGCATCTGCGGCAGCGACCTGGCCACCGTCGAAGGCCAGGCGTCGGCCTACTTCGACGACTGGGTGAGCTTCCCGTTCGTGCCGGGCCACGAGGTCGTCGGCCACCTCGACGACGGCCGCCGCGTGGTGATCGAACCGGTGCTCGGCCACGAGGCCCGGGGCTTCGCTCCCCCGTTCCCCGGTGCCGCGCCGGGCGACGGCAACGACTACGCCCACCTCGCCCGCGGCCGGCTCGAGCCCGGCATCCAGATCGGCTTCTGCAACTCCACCTGCGGTGGGTGGGCTCCCCAGTTCGTCGCGCACGAGAGCCAGATCCACGAGATCCCCGATGCGATGAGCGACGAGCAGGCGGTGCTCGTCGAGCCCGCGGCCGGCGGGATCCACGCGGCACTCCTCACCTGGCCCGTGCTGGCCGGCACCGAACGGCCCGTCGTCGCGGTGCTGGGTGCCGGCACCATGGGCCTCTGCGCGATCGCCGGGCTGCGCCGCTACGTGCCCGGTGTGCAGATCGTGGTCGGTGCCCGCTATCCGCACCAGCAATCGCTCGCGAAGGCACTCGGCGCCGACGTGGTCGTCAAACCCGACGAGCTCTCCCGCGCCGTGCGGCGTCTCACCGGTAGCCATCTCGTCGGCGATCACCTGAGCGGCGGGGCCGACGCCACGATCGACGCGGTCGGCACCAGCGAGTCGATCGCCGACTGCCTGCGCTTCACACGGCCTCGCGGCCGTGTGGTGCTGATGGGCATGCCGGCCCAGGTGACCGTCGACCTCACGGGTCTGTGGCACCGCGAGACCCAGCTCGTCGGCGCCTACACCTACGGCACCGAGACGATGCCCGACGGCAGCCGCCGACGCACCTTCGACCTCGCCATCGACACCGCGCACGAACTCGGCTTCGAGCGCCTCCTGTCGGCCACCTACCGGATCGACGACCACGAGGATGCGATCGCCCACGCGGCCGCCGCCGGTCGCCGCGCCGCCGTCAAGATCGCCTTCGACCTGCGCCCGCCGGTCAAGGCCGTGACGCCCGTCCAGAAAGAGAGTGAGTGATGCCCCGTCCCGGATTCGTCCTCGAGGTCGACCGGTCCACGCCGCCGCTGCTGTTCTGGCGGGGCGAGAACTTCAGCCTCGAGAAGCTGCCGGCCGGCCGCAGCCGGGTGATCTACCCACCCGAGCCGCTCAAGCCGATCGACGACGTCGACGGCGCGATCCGCCACGCGCTGCTCAACCCGATCGACCAGGACCCGCTGCCCGCGCTGCTGTTCCCCGGCATGAAGCTCACCATCGCGTTCGACGACGTGAGCCTGCCGCTGCCGAAGATGCAGTCGCCCGACACGCGCCAGCGCGTGATCGAAGCGGTGCTCGACATGGCCGCCGATGCCGGCGTCGACGACGTGCACATCATCGCCGCGCTCGGTCTGCACCGCCGGATGCACGAGTACGAGCTGCGCCACGCGCTCGGCGACCGCATCTACGACGCGTTCCACCCGCGCGGGATGCTGTACCAGCACGACGCCGAGGACCACGACAATCTCCTCGAGCTCGGCACCACGCCGCACGGCGAGGTGCTCGAGATCAACAAGCGGGCCGCCGAGAGCGACCTGCTCGTCTACGTCAACATCAACTCGGTCCCGATGGACGGCGGCTGGAAGAGCGTGTGCACCGGGCTCGCCAGCTACAAGTGCCTCAGCGCCCACCACAACGGCCACACCCTGCAGCACACGCGCAGCCTGTCCGGCCACCGCGAGCACAGCGCGCTGCACCAGAGCATCTGGCGCATGGGCAAGATCCTGCGCGACCACGGTCCGAAGCTGTTCCAGATCGAGACCTCGCTCAACACCGACATGTTCCCGAAGCCGTTCGACTTCATCAACAAGCGCGAATGGGAGTGGACCACCAAGGACCGTGCCACCTATCTCGCCACCACCAAGTCGCTCAACCGCACCCCGCTGCGCCTGGCCCGCAAGATCTTCCACTCGATGGAGGGGCCGCACCAGATGACGAGCATCCAGGCCGGCGAGACGTCGGCGGTGCACGAACTGACGCTGCAGCACGTGTACCGGCAGCAGCTGGTGCCCGTCGAGGGGCAGACCGACATCCTCACGATGGGCATCCCGTTCGTCTGCCCGTACAACCCGGACGGGATCATGAACCCGATCCTCGTGATGTGCATGGGCCTCGGGTACCTGTTCAACATGTACCGCAACAAGCCGCTCGTGCGCGAGGGAGGCGTCATCATCATGACCCACCCCACGTACCGCGAGTTCCACCCGGTGCACCACCCGAGCTACATCGACTTCTTCGAGCAGGTGCTGCCCGACACCACCGACCCGGTCGTGATGGGCCAGAAGTGGGAGAAGCAGTACGCCGAGGACGAGTGGTACCGCCACCTGTACCGCACGGGCAACGCCTACCACGGGGTGCACCCGTTCTACGCCTGGTATTGGGGCGCGCACGGCCAGCAGTGGGCCGGCAAGGTGATCATCGTGGGCGGCGACCCGGCGACGGTGCGCCGCCTCGGGTTCACGCCCGCATCGACCATGGACGACGCCTTCGAGCTCGCGAGCGACGTCGTCGGCCGCTCCCCCACCGTCACCCACCTCCACGTGCCGGCGCTGCTGGTCGCCGACGTCACCTGAGACGGGACCGACGAGCGATGGCTGAGAAGAAGGGACCGAGCCGCGAGGCCTTGCGGCGCGCGGCCAAGCTCGGCGACGTGGTCGCCGGGCCGATGCGCACCGTGCTGAAGCCGACCGCGAAACTCGGCTTCCCGTACCGCAAGCCCACCGTGCCCCGCGGCGTCGAGGTGCCCGACGAGCCGTCGAAGCTCGGTGCCGACTACGACACCGACTGGGCGCGCAAGCCCCTGGCCAAGGCGGCTCGCACGGCCATCCACCGCGGTCCGTTGCAGGTGGCGGTCAAGGCCATCGCCGACCCCGAGGTGCTCGGCACCGACCGGCTGGCCGACCTCGCGCGGCTCGACGACGATGCACCGCCGCTGATCTTCGCGCCCAACCACTACAGCCACCTCGACACGCTGGTGATGTCGGTCGCGGTGCCCGAGCCGTGGCGCGGCAAGCTGATGGTGGCCGCGGCCGCCGACTACTTCTTCGACAAGCGCTGGAAGGGTGCGGCGTCGGCGCTCGCGCTCAACGCGTTGCCGATCGACCGCGAGGTGACCGGCCGCAAGTCGGCCGACCTGATCCGCCGGCTCATCGACGACGGGTACAGCCTCGTCATCTACCCCGAGGGCGGCCGTTCGCCCGACGGCTGGGGCCAGGAGTTCAAAGGCGGCGCGGCGTACCTGTCGATCCGTACCGGCGCCGCGGTGGTGCCGGTGTTCATCGACGGCACCGGCGCGATCTACGGCAAGGGCATGAAGCGCCCGAAACCGGGCACGTCCCGTGTGGTGTTCGGGCGTCCGCTGCGGCCCGAGGAGGGTGAATCGACCCGTCGGTTCAACGCCCGCATCGAGGCCGCCGTCACGGCGCTCGGCGACGAGTCGCTCACCGACTACTGGACCGCCCGGCAGCGGGCCGCGGCCAAGACGAGCCCCAAGCTCACCGGCCCCGACTACACGGGATGGCGCCGCCAGTGGGCGCTCACCGAGCGCCGCGAGCTCGGCTCGGTCGGCGTGCGCCGCCGCCAGAAGCGCCGCTGGCCCGACCTCGGCTGACCGCCGCCCCACCCAGCCGGCCCGTTCTGGGCGCCGACCCCGACTCACCGACGCAGCTCACACGCCAGTGATGGCACCCAGGCCGATCGGGCGCGACCGCTGTCCGACGACCGCTGCCCGTTCTGGGCGCCGACCCCGACTCACCGACGCAGCTCACACGCCAGTGATGGCACCCAGGCCGATCGGGCGCGACCGCTGTCCGACGACCGCTGCCCGTTCTGGGCGCCGAGCCCGACTCACCGACGCAGCTCACACGCCAGTGATGGCACCCAGGACGATCAGGCGCGACCGCTGTCCGACGATCGCTGCCGTTCTGGGCGCCGAGCCCGACTCACCGACGCAGCTCACACGCCAGTGATGGCACCCAGGACGTTCAGGGGCGGCGGGCGACGACGAGCGTGCGGCTGATCTGCAACGGCAGGTCGTCGCGACGGTCGACGCTCGACGGGTGCCGCTCGTCGAGCAGACGGGCGAGCGTGAGCAGATCGAGATCGTCGAGTGACCGCAGCGCGATGCGCGCCGTCACCTCGAGCGACTGCCGGAGGAACGCGCGAGCGGCCTCGTCGAGCGGCGGCTCGTGCGACTGCACGGCCTGCCGGTGGTCGACCACCTCGAAGCCCGCAGCGGTCAGCAACGCAGGCCAGTCGAGCTGCAGCGCGCCGGGTGGCAGATGACCCTCGAGCGCATCGCGGACGATCCGCCCGTGACGCTCGGCGAAACCCGGCCGTTCGGGGATCGCGCCGGCCGGGAGGCGCGGTGGTCGTGGCCGAACTCGACCAGTGCCAGCACACCGCCGGGCGCCAGCAGGTCGCGGATCCGGGCGAGCGTGTGCGCGAGTCCGTCGACGTGGTGGAGCACCATCGACGCCCACACCACGTCCGCCGGACCGTCGGCGACGAGCACGTCGAGCGGACCCTCGAGGTCGACCAGCTGCGTCTCGACCCGATCCGACAGGCCCAGCCGGTCGGCTCGCGCCGCGGCGAGCTCGAGCAGGGGTGCCGAGGCGTCGGCAGCGGTGGCGCGTGCCGCGGGGAACGCCTCGGCGAGCAGGGTGGTCGCCACGCCGGGCCCGCTGCCGAGGTCGAGCACGCGGCGCACGGGATGCACGCCGAGAGCCGCCCGGATCGAGTCGACCAGTTCGTCGTGCAGCGGCCGGACGAACTCGCCCTCGCGCTCGAGCCGACCGCCGAACTCGGCCCAGTCGCGCCCGCCCGGCGCCTGGGTGTGGTCGTGTGCGTGCCCTGCGTGCTCGTGGCCGTACTGGTGGCCGTGCTGGTGGCCGGGGTGACCATGGTCGTGCCGGGATCGATCGTCGTGCGCCACGTCCGGACCGTACAGTGCCCGGATGCGTCGCGTCGGTGTCCCCCGCTCTGCGTGCCGACGCGCTGCGGTCGTCGTCCTCGCGCTCGGTCTCGCCGCACTGCCCGCGGCCTGCAGCACCGATCCCGCCGCCGGCGCGGCACCCGATCCGGCGGCGCCCCCGACCTCCGACGTGCTCGCGTTCCACGCCCCCGGCAGCACGGTCTCGGGCACACCCGCCGACCCGGCATCCCCCGACGACGTCAGCGGCAACGGCAGCGGCGACGGCGCGGCGCTCGACCCCGGTGAGGCCGCCTTGGTGTTCGACCGCCCGGTCGACCTGATGGTGCCCGACGACCTCGCCGCCGACGACGAGGCACCGGTGGTGATCGTGTTGCACGGCTTCACCGCCGACCGCAACGTGCAGCGCATCTACTTCGGCTTCGACACCCCTGCCCGCGAGCGCGGCGTGATCATGGTGTACGCCGACGGCACCGCCGACCGCGACGGCAGCCGGTTCTGGAACGCGACCGACGCCTGCTGCAACCTGTACGGCTCCGACGTCGACGACGTCGCCTACCTGAGTGCCGTCGTCGACTTCGTCGCCACCGTGCACCCGATCGATCGTCGACGTGTGTACCTCGTCGGCCACTCGAACGGCGGCTTCATGTCGCACCGCATGGCCTGCGACCGCGCCGACCTGTTCGCCGCGATCGTGAGTCTCGCCGGCGCGATGCACCTCGACCCCGACGACTGCCGACCCAGCGAGCCGGTCGACGTGGTCGAGGCGCACGGCACGCTCGACGACGTCATCCGCTACGACGGGGGCACCCTGTTCATGGCGCCGTACCCGTCGGCCGAGCGCACCGTCGCCGACTGGGCCGAGTTCGACCACTGCACCGGCGGACGCGTCGACACCCGCACCCTCGACCTCGACACCCGTGTGCGAGGCGCCGAGACGCAGGTGAGCGAGTACGAGGGATGCCCCGACGGTGGCGACGTCGAGCTCTGGACGATCGAGGGGGCGGGCCACATCCCCACGATCGACGCGGGCTTCGCCGAGACGGTGCTCGACTGGCTGCTGGCCCACCCCGACGCCTGACGCGCCGGCCGGCGCCTCAGCCGAGCAGGTCGCCGAGCGCGGTCTCGAGGGCGGCCACCCGCGCCTCGAGCTCGGCCACGCGCGCGGTGAGGGCCGCGGTCTCCTCCGGATCGGCTCGCCGTGCCGACGAGGCCCGCGCCGGCGCCTCGAGCCGCTCTGGCTCGTCGGCCAGCAGCTGCTGCCACCGGTCGGCGTGCTGTCCCGGACCCCGGTCGAGGCGCACCACCACCTGGCGCACGGTCAGCTCGTCGAGCACGCGCTGCACGTCGTCGAGCGACTCGAAGACGTGCTGGCGTTCGGTGCGTGTCTTCAGCTCGGACACGGTCTGCGGACCGCGGAGCAGCAGCACCGCGACGACGGCGGCGGCATCGGGCTCGAGGCCCCACGCCTCGTCGGCCACCTGCCGGTAGCGGGTGACGCTGCGGCCGTGCGAGGGATGCACCATCCGCACCAGGCCCGCCGCCTTGAGCGACGTGAGCGCAGCGGACACCTCGTGCTCGTCGAGCGACATCACCGGCTCACGCGAGCTGCTCTGGTTGCACGCGCTGACCAGTGCGTTGAGGGTGAGCGGGTACTGGTCGGGCACCGTGCGCTCCTTCTCGAGCAGGCAGCCGACCACACGTGCGTCCACGACCGAGAGCATGCGCGGACACTACCGACCGTTCCGGGCCGACGGTGGTCGACGTGCAAGGATCAGCCGCATGATCCGTCTCCGGCAGGTGGCGCTGGTCGCCCACGACCTCGAGCTCACCACCAACTTCCTGCGCCACCTGTTGGCGGTCGACGTGTGCTTCCAGGATCCGGGAGTCGGCGAGTTCGGGTTGCACAACAACCTGCTGCTCGTCGGTGACCAGTTCCTCGAGGTCGTCGCTCCCGTGCGTGCCGACACCACCGCCGGCCGGTTGCTCGACAAGCGGCAGGCCGACTGCACCGGATACATGGCGATCTACGAGGTCGACGACCTCGACCGTCGCGAGGCCCACCTGGCCGCGAACGGTGTGCGCGTGGTGTGGTCGCTCGACCTGCCCGACATCCGCGGCCGGCACCTGCACCCGCGCGACGTCGGCGGCGCGCTGGTGAGCGTCGACCAGCCGGTGCCGAACGGATCGTGGCGGTGGGGCGGGCCCAGCTGGCCCGGGCACACCCACGCCGACACGAGCGTGGTCACCGCCATCGCCGGCGTGCGCATCGGTGCCGCCGATCCCGACGCGATGCGCGCCCGCTGGCACGAGCTCGAGCTCGACCACGCGGTCTCGTTCCACGAGGCCGGCCCGCACGGCGAGGGCATCGACGCGCTCGACGTCGTGGCCACCGATCGGTCGCGTGCCGGGGAGGTGCACCTGCTGGATCACTTCGAGGTGCGCTTCGTCTGAGGCGGGCGTTCCGATGGCGGATCGCCTCCACGGACGGGATCACGACCTCACCGAGATCCGCACGGCCCGTGCCGCCGGCCGGCCCGGCATCGTGCTGGCCGCGCCACCGGGCATGGGCCGCACCAGCGTGCTCGGCGCGATGCTCGACGAGCTCCGCGACCGCCGCGCCGACGTGGTGGTCATCCGGGCGACGGCGTCGTCGCGCCGCCTGCGATTCGCTGCGCTCAGCCCGTTGCTCGGCGCGGCCGACCTGGCACCGGCCGGCGACGACGAGGCGGGCAGCGATCGACCGCTCACGTTCGACGTGGTGCACGGCGCGCTCGAACGGCGCGCACGCGCCGGTGGATTCGTGCTCGCCGTCGACGACGCGCACCTGCTCGACGAGGCCTCGCTCCGGGCCATCAGCGACCTGGTGGGCACCCACGACTCGTTCGTGATCGCCACCGTCGACGAGACCTTCCTCGGACTCGATCCGCTCACCGAGTCGCGCCAGCTGCCCGTGCACGTGCTGCGGCCGCTCACCGCCGCCGATGTCGCCGCCATCGTCGCCGAGCGCACCGGTGACGGAACCGAGGGCGAGTCGTGGCGGACGCGATCACAGGGCAATCCGACCGCGCTGTTGCACCTGCTCGACGACCGTTCGCACGATCCGGGCGACGGCATCCCCGGTGGCCTCGGCGCCGACGCCCGCCGGTTGCTCGGCATCGTCGCGTTCGCCGAGCCGTTCCCGCTCGCCGCGTCGACGGCCACCACGTCCGAACTGGCCGTCGCGCTCGGTGCACTCGGCGTGTCCTCCACGGCGCTCGACGAACTGGTCGGGCGCGGCATCGTCGCGACCGCCGACGAGCACGGACAGCGGTTCGTGCGCCTGCGCCACCCGGGCCAGGGAGCGCGTGTCCGCCGATCGCTCGGATCGATCGAGGCGCGAGCGGCGCGACGGTCGGCGTTGTCGGCGATGCGGCGGTCGTGGCCGGCCCTGGGCGGGACCGATCGGTTGCGCGTCGCATCGCTCGCGGTCGACGCCGGTGTCGATCTCACCCACGACGAGCTGCTCGACGTCGTCGCGTTGGCACCGTCGGCCGGCGATCCGGCGCTCGCGTTGCGACTGGCGCGTCGAGGCGTCGAGCAGCTGGGACGATTCGAGGACGTGCGCCGTCTCGCCGACGTGGCGTACGAGCAGGGCGCGATCGACGACGTGCTCGCAGCGATCGAGCGGATGGACGCCACGGCCACCACACCCGGCGAACGGCTCGCGGCTGCGGTCGCCCGCTCGCAGCACCTGCTGTGGCGGGTGGGCGACGCCACGGGTGCCGTCGAGGCGCTCGACGACCCGCTCGTCGCCGAGCTGCCCGAGGCGCGTGCGATCCGGGCACGCACGCTCGCCACGGTCGGACAGCCTGCGATCGCGATCGCCGAGGGCGAACCGTTGCGTTTCGACGTGTCACCTCGTGTGCGCATCCAGGCGGCGCTGGCCGTCGCACACGCGCTGCGTCGCATCGGGCAGCCCACTCGCGCCGTGGCCGTGCTCGACGACGCGCTCGGCAATGCGGGCGCTGTCACCGATCCGGTGCTCTCGGTCAGCCCGCAGGTGCTCGCCGTGGGCCGCGTGCTGGCGATGGTGGAGGCCGGCCGCTGGACCGATGCCCTGCAGCACGCGTCGCGAGCCGTGTCGTACGCCGAGCGCTACGACGAGTCGGCCGGCCGCGCGGTCGCGCTGGTGGTGCAGGCCGTCGCCCAGATCGAGTCGGGTTCTCCGGGCCTCGCGATCGCGCCGCTCGCCGATGCGGTCGAGCTGCTCACCGAGTTGCAGCAACCGGGTGGACTCCGGTGGGCGTTGTCGGCGCGCGCGTTGGCGCACGGGTTGATGTCCGACGCGGCCGAGGCGCGTCGAGATCTCGACGAGCTCGACGCGATCGGCCGGCACCCCGCCGACCTGCTGCCCTCGCTCGAACCACGGGCGCGGGCGTGGTCGCTCGTCGCCGCCGGCGAGCCCGAGGAGGCACGAGCGTCGCTGCGCCGGGCGATCGACAGGTTCCGTGGCGAGGGTGCGCTCGGTCCGGCGTGGCAGTGCGCACACGACCTGCTGTCGCTCGACCAGCCGGCGGATCTGCTCGAGCTCGGGTCGTCACCGGGCGAGCCGCTCACCGCAATGCGTCTGCGGCAGGCTGCGGCCGTGCAGCAGCGCAACCTCGACGAGTTGCAGTCGCTCACCGATGCGTACGAACGGTTGGGGGCGGTGCGATGGGCGGCCGAGTGTGCCGCGGCCCAGTCGCGAGCGGCCACGCGCTCGGGCACCCGCGAGGCGGCGCGGCGCGCGACCGACCGGCTGGCCGGCCTTCGCGCCCGCTGCCACGGACTCGACATCCCTGCCGTGGCGTCCGGTCGTCTGCTGTCACTCAGCATCCGCGAGCGAGAGGTGGCACTGCTCGCCGCACGGGGCCTGTCGAGCCGCGAGATCGCCGATCGGCTCGGCGTGTCGACCCGCACCGTCGACAACCACCTCGCCCGTTGTTTCGACAAGCTCGGCACCCGCTCGCGGGCCGATCTGGGCACCCTGCTCGACGGCTGAGCCGTCCGGAGCGGGACGCCGCCACGGTGCGCGGTGGATTTCCGCGATCCGAGCCGATCTCTGTCGGCTCGCGGACAGATCGCCCCACACCTGGTGTGCCACACTGCCCGTCGTGGACGAACTGGTGGGGCGGCAAGCCGAGTTCGCCGCCATCCGAGCGGCGTTGCGACGGCCCGATCTGGCCGGCGCGGTCTTCGTCGGCGACGCCGGTGTGGGCAAGTCGCACCTGCTGAACGCCACGCTGCGCCACGCGGAGGAGGCCGGGTTCGTCACGGTGTCGATCACCGGCTCGCGGGCGCTCGGCGACATCCCCCTCGCCGCGTTCGCATCACTGCTGCCCGGCCGGCCCGCCGGCGACGCGGGCGACCTCGTGCAGATCCGCCGTGCGCTGCAAGAGCGGGCGGGCAACCGGCCGCTGCTGCTCGGGCTCGACGACGCGCACCTGCTCGACGAGGCGTCCGCCGCGTTGGCGCACCAGCTCGCCAGCGACCTGACGGCGTTCGTGGTGGGCACGCTGCGCACCGGCGAGGTGCCGCCCGAGGCGATCTCGGCCCTCATGAAAGAGGGCCTCGCGGCACGCATCGCGGTCGACCCGCTCGGCGCCGAGCACCTGGGCGAGTTCGCCCGCGTCACCCTCGGTGCACCGGTCTCGGCCGACGTCGCCGGCCAGCTGTACGAGCGCACTCTCGGCAACCCACTGTTCGCGCGCGAGTTGCTGTTCGAGGCCCGGGCCGGCGGTTCGCTCGTCGAACGGGGCGGCGTGTTCGAGGCGATCGGCCAACTGCCCGCCCCCTCGACGCTCACCCAGTTCGTCGATGCCCGCCTGGCGTCGCTCGGCGAGACCCACCAGCGCGCGGTCGCACTGGTCGGCATCGGTGGGCCGATCGAGATCGAGCTGCTCGAGCAACTGGTCGACGCCGACGCGCTGGTCGAACTCGAGACCGCACGCCTGCTGTGGGCCGACGAGCGCGACGACTCGTTGATGGTGAGCTTCGTGCACCCCGTGTACGCCGACGCGGCCCGCAAGGCCGTCGGCCGGCTCGCGGCCCGCCGGATGCTGCGCGAGCTCGCCGATGCGCTCGAGCGGCGCACACCGTTGCGCCCACAGGACGTGCTGCGCATCGCCACGTGGCGCCTCGACGGCGGTTCGTCGGCCGATCCGGCGCTGCTGGCCGACGCCACCCGGATCGCCGCCGCACGCCATGACCACGACCTGGCCGAGCGGCTCGGCCTCGCGTGGTTCGACCAGGTGGCCGACGGTCCGCACGGTCTGCGCGCCGCGCTCCGGGTGGCGTCGGCGTTCATCGAGCAGGGCGAGTACGGCCGTGCGATCGAGCTGATCGGCGACTCGCGCATCGACCGATCGCTCGCCTCGCCCGCCGACCGGCTCCGCGGCGCGGTGATCGAGTCGAACGTGCGCTTCTGGGCGTTCGGCGAGGTGGCCCCGGCGATCGCGATGCTCGACGACGCGTCGTTCGAACTGGGCGGGAGCAACCCGCTCATCGACGCGGCCAAGGCGGCGATCTGGGCGTCGGCGGGCGAGCCGACCCGTGCGCTCGAGCTCGCGCCCCCAGGATCCGATGCGGCCAAGCTGCCCGCCGGCATCGCCACCGATCTGCTCGCGCTCACGACCTCGGGCCGACCGGTCGAGGCACTCGACCGGCTCGATCCGGCACTCGACTTCCACACGGTGTTCGGTGGCGCCATCACCGGGGCCGCGGCCGCGTTCGCGCTCGTCGAGGCCGGCCGGGTGCGCGAGGCGGCCGAGCTCGCGCTCGACGGTTGGGAGCACACCAGCCGCACGCGCGACCGCCACGGCCAGGTGGCCTGGGCGATCGCGATCGGTTGGACCGACCTCGACCAGGGCAAGCGACGCGCTGCCGAGCAGTGGTTCGAGCGGGCGGCCGAGCTGGCGGCCGGATCGGCCGCGGCGGTGCACGGCACCCGTTGGGCGCTCGGCGGGTTGCTGCTCGCGCGGGCGCTCGACACCGACGGTGCCGGCGTCGACGCCGTGCTGGCGCGCCTGGCGATGTTGCCGCCTCACGAGGCTCGGGCACACGGCGATCTCGAGCTGCGCGGCCGGGCGTGGCTGCGCGCGATGCGCGGCGACGTCGACGGTGCGGTGGCCGAGTTGCTCGCGCACGCCGCCGACGCGCACGCCCGTGGCCGCACTGCGTCGCGGGTGCGGTTCCTGGTCGACGTGGCGCGCCTCGATCGTGCGCCGCTCGCCTGGGCGCAGCTGTCGGCGGATCAGCCCGTGCTCGACGGCGTGCTGCTGCCCGCACTCGTCGAGGCGGTGCGCTGCTTCGCCGAGCGGGACGCGGCCGGCTTGGGTACCGTGGCCGACGTGCTCGCCGACAGCGGCTACTTCACGTACGCAGCCGAGTGCGCGACCGGTGCCTGGACGGCGGCGCGCGACCGGGGTGACGAAGCCCGGGCCGTGGCGCAGCTCGCCCGGCGGGCGCAAGAGCTGCGCGACGGCATCGACGCCCACGCCACGCCCACGCTCACGCAGGCGGCCCCCGAGATCTCGCTCAGCCGCCGCGAGCGCGAGATCGCACAGCTGGTCGCCGAGGGCCGCACCAGCCGCGAGGTGGCCGACGAGCTGATCATCGGTGTGCGCACCGTCGAGAGCCATCTGGCCCGTGTGTACGCGAAGCTCGGTGTGCGGTCGCGCACCGAACTGGTCGACGCGCTCGGCCTGCTGGGAAGCCCGTCGTGAGGTCGCTGTTCGATCGCCTGGGCGGCACCCGGGCGATCACCGCGGTGGTCGACGACTTCTACGAGCGGTTGGCGGCCGATCCGCGTGTGCTGCACCACTTCGACGAGCGGCGGTTGCCGGCCCTGCGCGCCGCGCAGGTGCGGTGGATGACGACGGCGTTGGGCGGTGCCGCCGGTGAGCCGCTGGCCGACCTGGCCGAGGCGCACCGCGATCTCGAGATCACCGACGAGCAGGTGGCGGCGGTGCTCGGGCACCTCGACGCATCGCTCACGGCCGCCGGAGTCGATCCCGACACGCACCGTCAGGCGATGTCGGTGGTGTCGCGCCTCTGGTACGCGCGCGTCTTCTGACGACCCTTGGGGACGGCCGCCGGCCGGATCAGCAGGGCGTGTTGATGACGAGGCCGACGTAGAACGACTTGTAGCCCTTGGTCTGGGTGTTCGCGGCGGCCAGCTTCGCGACGGTGGTGTTGAGCTTCTGCGCCACCAGGCCCGGGTAGTCGCCGTCGGCCACCGTGTAGGTGCCACACGCCTCGGCCTGCTCGACGGTGGTGGTCGTGGCCGGCGGTTCGGTGGTGGCGGGCGCTGCCGTGGTGGGCGCGACGGGGCTGCCCTGGATGGTGGTGGTGGGCTGGCCCGGATCGGGCGGCTCACCGGGCACCGTGGCACCCGCGGGGATCAGGATGACGGCACCCACCCCGGGCCACTCGGGGACGATGCCGTTCTCCTGCAGCGTCCAGCCGTTCAGGGTCATCAGCTCGTTGAAGTCGATCTTGAACTTGTTCGCGACCGTCGAGGGGTAGTCACCCTCCTGGATCGTGTACTCCGACTGGAACTGCAGGATCGAGCCCGGTGCGTCCTGTGCGGTGGTGACGGGCGCGACCGTGCTGGGCGCGGGTGGGATCGTCACGTAGTTGGTGGCGCCCACGCGCACGGTCGTCGTGGCCGACGGCGCGTCGTCGCTGCCGCACGACACCAGCCCCAACGAGGCTGCTGCCACCACGAGGCCCATGCCGACGAACATCGTGCCCTTCACGGCTGGCCAGGCTACGTGCTCGGGTGCCGTTTGTGAGCGCGCGTCAGACGAGCGGTCGCGCGGTGGGTGCGATCGGCGCGGGCAGCGAGCTGTCGCCCATCAACCAGCGGTCGACGTGCGAGGCGCACGAGCGGCCTTCGGCGATCGCCCACACGATCAGGCTCTGGCCGCGGCCCATGTCACCGGCGACGAACACGCCGGGCACGTTGGTCTGGTAGTCGTCACCGCGGGCGACGTTGCCGCGTGCGTCGAACTCGACGCCGAGCTGCTCGAGCCAGTGGCCCTTCTCGGGGCCGACGAAACCCATGGCGAGGAACACGAAGTCGGCCGGCAGCTCGCGGTCGGAACCCTCGACCTTCTCGAACTTCCCGTTCACCATCTGCACCTCGTGGATGAGCAGCGCACGGACGTTGCCGTTGCCGTCGTCGACGAAGCGCTCGGTGTTGACGCTGTAGATGCGGTCGCCGCCCTCCTCGTGGGCCGAGGTGACCTTGTAGGTGAACGCGAACGTCGGCCACGGGTTGCCCGGTGCCCGGGTCTCGGGCGGGCGCGGCATGATCTCGAGTTGGGTGACGCTGGCGGCACCCTGGCGGTGCGCCGTGCCGAGGCAGTCGGCGCCGGTGTCGCCACCGCCGATGATCACGACGTGCTTGCCGGCGACGTCGATCGGCGAGCGCTCCATGTCGCCGTGCTGCACCTTGTTCGCGAACGGCAGGTACTCCATCGCCTGGTGGATGCCGCGCAACTCGCGGCCGGGCACCGGCAGGTCGCGCCACGCGGTGGCGCCGGCGGCGAGGACGATCGCGTCGTACGACGCGAGCAGCACCTCGATGTCGACGTTCTCGCCGACGGTGGCGTTGGTACGGAACTCGGTGCCTTCGGCCTCCATCTGCGCGAGACGCCGGTCGACGTGGCGCTTCTCCATCTTGAACTCGGGGATGCCGTAGCGCAGCAGCCCGCCGATGCGGTCGGCACGCTCGAGCACGATCACGTCGTGCCCGGCGCGGGTGAGCTGCTGGGCGGCTGCCAGGCCCGCCGGGCCCGAGCCGATCACCACGAGCCGCTTGCCGGTCTTCACCGTGGGCGGCTGCGGCAGCACCCAGCCCTCGTCCCACGCCCGGTCGATGATCTCCACCTCGACCTGCTTGATCGCGACCGGGTCCTGGTTGATGCCGAGCACACAGGCCGATTCGCACGGCGCCGGGCACAGCCGACCGGTGAACTCGGGGAAGTTGTTGGTGGCGTGCAGCCGGTCGATCGCGTCGCGCCAGTGTTCGCGGTAGACGAGGTCGTTCCAGTCGGGGATCAGGTTGCCCAGCGGGCAGCCGTTGTTGCAGAACGGGATGCCGCAGTCCATGCAGCGGCCGGCCTGCAGCTTCAGGGTGTCGGCGGGGAACTCCTCGTACACCTCCTTCCAGTCCTTGAGCCGCACGGGAACGGGCCGACGCGTCGGCGTCTGGCGACCCCACTTCAGGAATCCGGTCGTCTCACCCACGGCTCGCCTCCATCACCCGATCGAGCGTGGCGGCCTCGTCGAGCCCGGCCGCCTCCGCGTCCTTCATCACCGCGAGCACCCGTGCGTAGTCGCGGGGCATCACCTTGCGGAACGACTCGGCCGTCACCGGCCAGTCGGCGAGCACCCGTGCGGCGACAGCCGACCCGGTGTGGCCGTGGTGGGCCGTCACGGTGGCGTGCAGGAACGCACGGTCGTCGTCGTCGAGGTCGGCCAGATCGGCCATGTCGCGGTTGAGCTTCGCGGCGAAGGTCTCGTCCGGGTCGTACACGTACGCGACGCCGCCGCTCATGCCGGCACCGAAGTTGCGACCGGTCGGGCCGAGCACCACCACGCGACCGCCGGTCATGTACTCGCAGCCGTGGTCGCCGACGCCCTCGACCACCGCGGTGGCACCCGAGTTGCGCACGCAGAACCGCTCGCCCACCACGCCGGACAGGAAGATCTCGCCGCCGGTCGCGCCGTAGCCGATGACGTTGCCGGCGATCACGTTGTGCTCGGCGTCGAACGGCGCGTCACGGTCGGGGCGCACGATGATGCGGCCGCCCGAGAGGCCCTTGCCGACGTAGTCGTTGGTGTCGCCCTCGAGCTCGAGGGTGATGCCGGCGGGCACGAACGCGCCGAAGCTCTGGCCGGCCGAGCCGCGGAACTTCACGCGGATCGTGTCGTCCGGCAGGCCGGCGCCGCCGTACTTGGTGGTGACGGCGTTGCCGAGCATCGTCCCGACAGTGCGGTTGACGTTCTGGATCGACAGGCCGAACTCGACCCGCTCCCCCGTCTCGATCGCGCCCTTGGCCTTCTCGATCAGCACCTGGTCGAGCGCCTCGCCGAGGCCGTGGTCCTGCCCGACGCTCTGGTGCAGCGTCTGCTGGTACGGGTTCTGCGGCGTGGCGAGGATCGGCGAGATGTCGAGGCCCTTGGCCTTCCAGTGCTTGATCGCCTGACGGGTGTCGAGCACCTCGACGTGGCCGATCATCTCCTCGATCGTGCGGAAGCCGAGCTTGGCCATCCACTCGCGCACTTCTTCGGCGATGTACTCCATGAAGTTCACGACGAACTCGGGCTTGCCGCTGAACCGGGCGCGCAGCTCGGGGTTCTGGGTGGCGACGCCGACCGGGCAGGTGTCGAGATGGCAGACGCGCATCATGATGCAGCCGCTCACCACCAGCGGGGCCGTCGCGAAGCCGAACTCCTCGGCGCCGAGCAGCGCGGCGATCACCACGTCGCGGCCGGTCTTCATCTGACCGTCGGCCTGCACCACGATGCGGTCGCGCAGGCCGTTCAGCAGCAGCGTCTGCTGGGTCTCGGCGAGGCCGAGCTCCCACGGGGCGCCGGCGTGCTTGAGCGACGTGAGCGGCGAGGCTCCGGTGCCGCCGTCGTGACCGCTGATCAGCACCACGTCGGCCTTGGCCTTGCTCACACCTGCGGCCACCGTGCCGACGCCGACCTCGGCCACCAGCTTCACGTGCACGCGAGCGAGCGGGTTCGAGTTCTTGAGGTCGTGGATGAGCTGCTTCAGGTCCTCGATCGAATAGATGTCGTGGTGCGGCGGCGGGCTGATGAGGCCCACGCCGGGCGTCGAGTGACGGGTCTTCGCGACCCACGGGTACACCTTGTGACCGGGCAGCTGGCCGCCCTCGCCGGGCTTGGCCCCCTGGGCCATCTTGATCTGGATGTCGTCCGCGTTGACCAGGTACTCACTGGTGACGCCGAAGCGACCACTGGCGACCTGCTTGATCGCGCTGCGCCGGACCGGGTCGTGGAGGCGGTCGGCATCCTCGCCGCCTTCGCCGGTGTTGCTCTTGCCGCCGATGCGGTTCATCGCGACGGCCAGGGTCTCGTGCGCCTCGGCGCTGATCGAGCCGTAGCTCATCGCGCCCGTCGAGAAGCGACGCACGATGTCGGCCACCGGCTCGACCTCATCGATCGGCACCGGCTCGCGGACGCCCTCGCGCAGCTCGAACAGGCCCCGCAGGGTGGCGAGCTTCTTCGACTGGTCGTCGACGAGCCTCGTGTACTCCTTGAACACGTCGTAGCGGCCCGCACGGGTGGCGTGCTGCAGCTTGTAGACGGTCTCGGGGTTGAACAGGTGCACCTCGCCCTCTCGGCGCCACTGGTACTCGCCGCCGAGCTCGAGCTTGCGGTGGGCGCGCTCGGTCGGACGGCTCGGGTGGGCGGTGCGGTGGCGCTCGGCGACCTCCTTCGCGACCTCGTCGAGGCCGATGCCACCGAGGCGGCTGACGGTGCCGGTGAAGTACTCGTCGACCAGGTCGCGGCCGAGACCGATCGCCTCGAAGATCTGGGCACCGGTGTAGCTGGCCACCGTCGACACGCCCATCTTGCTCATCACCTTGAGCACGCCCTTGCCGGCGGCCTTGATGTAGTTCTTGACCGCCTTCTTGGGGTCGAGCGAACCCAGGTTGTGCAGGTTCTGGGCGATCATGTCCTCGATCGACTCGAACGCCAGGTACGGGTTGATCGCACCGGCGCCGTAGCCGACGAGCAGCGCCATGTGGTGCACCTCGCGAGCGTCGCCGCACTCGACGACGAGGCCGACCTTGGTGCGCTTCTTCTCGCGGATCAGGTGGTGGTGCACGGCCGACGTCAGCAGCAGGCTCGGGATGGGGGCGTACACCTCGTCGCTGTTGCGGTCGCTCAGCACGATCACGCGGGCGCCGTCGTCGATGGCCTTGCTGACCTTCGACCGCACGGCGTCGAGCGCACGCTGCATCGCGAGGCCACCACCCGACACGCGGTAGAGGCCGCTCACCTCGACGGCGCGCAGCTCGGGGTACTGGCCGTCGTCGTCGATGTGGATGATCTTCGCGAGGTCGTCGTTGTCGATGATCGGGAACGGCAGCGCCAGCTGGCGGCAGCTGTCGGGACCGGGCTGCAGCAGGTTGGCCTCGGGGCCGACCGAGCTGCTCACCGCGGTGACGACCTCTTCGCGGATCGCGTCGAGCGGCGGGTTGGTCACCTGTGCGAACAGCTGCTGGAAGTAGTCGAACAGCAGGCGCGACTTCTCGCTGAGCACGGCGATCGGGGTGTCGGTGCCCATCGAGCCGATCGGCTCGGCGCCGCTGGCCGCCATCGGGGCGATGATCAGCTTGAGCTCTTCGTGGGTGTAGCCGAACATCTGCTGGCGGCGCAGCACGCTGTCGTGGCTGAACACGATGTGCTCGCGGTCGGGCAGCTCGTCGAGCTCGGTCATGCCCTCCTCGAGCCACTGGGCGTAGGGGTGGGCGGTGGCGAGCGAGCGCTTGATCTCCTCGTCGTCGACGATGCGGCCCTGCTCGGTGTCGACCAGGAACATGCGACCCGGCTGGAGGCGGCCCTTGCGGACGACCTTCGCCTGGGGCACCTCGATGACGCCGACCTCGCTCGCGAGGATGACGAGGTCGTCGTCGGTGACCCAGTAGCGGCTGGGGCGCAGGCCGTTGCGGTCGAGCACCGCGCCGATCACCGAGCCGTCGGTGAAGCACACGCACGCGGGGCCGTCCCACGGCTCCATCAGCGAGGCGTGGAACCGGTAGAACGCCCGCTTGTCGGCGTCCATCGTGTCGTGGTTCTCCCACGCCTCGGGGATCATCATCAGCATCGCGTGCGGCAGGCTGCGGCCGCCGAGGTGCAGCAGTTCGAGCACCTCGTCGAAGCTGGCCGAGTCGCTGCCGCCGGGCGTGCAGATCGGGAAGGCACGCTCGAGGCCGGGCAGGAGATCGCTCGCGAGCATCGCCTCGCGGGTGCGCATCCAGTTGCGGTTGCCCTGCACGGTGTTGATCTCGCCGTTGTGCGAGATGTACCGGTACGGGTGCGCGAGCGGCCAGCTCGGGAACGTGTTGGTGCTGAACCGGCTGTGCACGAGCGCGAGGGCGCTCTCGACCCGCTCGTCGCCGAGGTCGGGGAAGAACTCGGCGAGCTGCGGCGTGGTGAACATGCCCTTGTAGACGATCGTGCGGGCCCCGAGCGACGGGAAGTACGTGCTCTGCTCGGGCGGCAGCTCGTGCTCGACGCGCTTGCGGGCGATGTACACCTTGCGGTCGAGCTCGATCCCGGCGGCGCCGGCGGGGTCGGTCACGAACAGCTGCTTGAAGCTGGGCATCACGGCGCGCGAGGTGGTGCCGAGGCAGCCGGGGCGGATCGGCACCTCGCGCCAGCCGAGGACGGTGAGGCCTTCGTCGCCGACGATCTCCTCGATCGAGGCCTGCGCCTTCTTCGCGTCCTCGGGTTCGGCCGGGAGGAACGCGAGGCCGACCGCGTACTGCCCGACGGGCGGCAGCTCGAAGCCGACGACCGCACGCAGGAAGGTGTCGGGGACCTGGATCAGGATGCCGGCGCCGTCACCCGAGTCCGCCTCGGCACCCGTGGCGCCTCGGTGCTCCATGTTGCAGAGCGCGCTCATGCCCAGCTCGACGATGGATCGGCTCGAGACGCCCTTGATGTTGGCGACGAACGACACGCCGCAGGCATCGTGCTCGAAGCGCGGGTCGTACAGACCCGACGGCGGGGGAAGATCGGAACGCATGTTGTCGGCTCCACAAGAGTCGGCGCCGGGAGGCCCGGCGGGGCTGGCGTGGCGCACGAGACAACGCTGGCTCGAACGGTGTCGAGCATGTTACGCAACCGTGCATCCCCCCGCCAACCGATTGCCCGGGTGGCGTCACCACCACCCACCCCGTCGAGTGACCGGCCCGGCGTGGCAGGGCCGCTGGGTCAGAGGGGTTTGGTGAACCAGTGGTGGGCGTAGGGGTTGTCGTTGTAGCGGTCGGTCGGGTGGTAGCCGGCGTCGGTGTACATGCGGATCGCCTGGGTGAGCACCCGGTTGGTGTCGAGCAGCACGCGGGTGGCGCCGAGGTCGGCGGCGTCGCGCTCGAGGCGCGACAGCATCCGCCTCCCCAGGCCGATCCCGCGCACCGACGCGTCGACCCACATCCGCTTGATCTCGGCAGTCGACGGGTCGATCAGCGTCACCCCGCCGCACGCCACCACCCGGCCACCGAGATCGGCCACCACGAACCGACCCGTCGGCGGGTTCATCCCGTCGACGGCGTCGTCGAGCGCGGTGCCGATCTCGAACCCGCCCTCGAACCGTTCGTCGAGCTCGGCGAAGTAGGTGCGCATCGCATCGACGGCCTCCGCTCCCCCGGCGTCGACCACCCTGAACACCGCGTCATCCGCGTTCATGCAGCATCCCCTGCAGCTTCAGCACGGTGTTCCAGTTGCGTGCCGTCCCGGTCGGTGCCTTCGCCGCGCGACCGGCCTTGTCGACCGCCACCGGCAACACCGCCCGGCCCATCCCGTTCGGCAAGTGCAGATACAGCTCGCGGCCGGCGAGCGAACACTCCTCGGGCGCCATCGCGGCGAGGTCGATCCCCTCGATCACCGCTGCCGGCAACGGTTCGCCGTAGAAGATCACGTGCAGGGTCTTCCCCTCGGCGGTGGGGTACGGGTTGCCGTCGACCACGGCGTCGAACTCGGCACGGGTGCGCGTGACGGTCGGGACGGCGAAGCCGGCGAGTTCGCCGATGCGTTCACTCAGCCAGGCGTCGAGCGAGCCGCGCACCTTCGGCGGTGTGAGCACCACGTTGCCACTCTGGATGTAGGTGGCGACGTCGCTGCAGCCCGCCTGCTCGAGGTGGGTGCGCAGCGCGGCCATCGAGAGCTGGTGACCGCCGACGTTGACGCCCCGCAGCAGCGCCACGACCGGGGTGGTGCGTGCCACGCCGATCGCCTCAGACCGGCGACGCGACCAGGACGGGGATCGTGCGGTCGGTCTTCTGCTGGTACTCGGCGTAGTTGGGGAACACGGCGACCGACCGGTCCCACCAGACGGCGCGTTCGTCACCGGTGACCTCGCGCACCCGCACACGGAACGGCGCGGGCCCGTCCTGCAACCACACGTCGTCGGGCGCGGCCATCAGGTTGTGGTACCAGACGGGGTGCTTCGGCGCGCCGCCGTACGACGCCACGAACGCGTACTCGCCCTCGTGCTCGACGCGCATCAGGGCGATCTTGCGGACGTTGCCGCTGCGGGCACCCTTCATCGTGACGATCACCACCGGGATGCCGGTGTCGCGGAGGGTGTTGGCCTCGGTACCGCCGCTCGCCTCGTAGCGCTCGACCTGCTCGCGCACCCAGTCGAGCGCGCTCGGCACGTACTCGCCGTCGAGTCCGGAGTCGTCGCTCATGCGTCGACGAACTTCGCGTCGCGCTTCTCGAAGTTCGACATCACGGCCTCGATCTGGTTGGGCTTGCCGATCAGCGACCCGATGATGCGGCGCTCGGCGGCGAACTGCGACTCGGCCTTCTCGTGCAGCAGGCCGTTGATGAGCTGCTTCGCGCCACGCACGGCGTCGGGGCTGCGACCGGCGATCTCGCGGGCCATCGCCATCGCGTCGTCGTAGGGCGTGTCGGACAGCTTGGTGGCGAGACCGATCGCGTGCGCCTCGCGGCCGTCGAACACCCGGGCCGTGAAGACGAGCTCCTTCGCGATGTCGGCGCGCACCAGTTGCGACAGCATCAGCGTGCCGGTCATGTCGGGCACCAGGCCCCAGTGCACCTCGCGCACGCTCAGCTGCGTGTCGGGGTGGACGATGCGGATGTCGGCGCCGAGGGCGATCTGGATGCCGCCGCCGAGGGCGTGACCGTGCACCGCGGCGATCACGGGCACCGGCAACTCCTGCCACACCCAGCACACCTGCTGGCCGAGGTGGGTGATGCGGCCGGGCGCCATCGAACCCGGGTTGCCGTCGCTTTCTCCGCCACCGCCATTGCCGGCGCCGTTGCCACCGCCGCCACCGGCCATCGCGGTGAAGCTCGAGAAGTCGAGGCCGGCGCAGAACGACGAACCCTCGCCGCTCAGCACGACCACACGCACGCCGGGCTCGGACTTGAGCCGCTCGCCGGCCTCGGCGAGGGCGGAGAACATGGCACCGTCGAGCGCGTTGCGCTTGTCGGCACGGATCATCTTGACGTCGGCGACGCCGTGCGAGATCGAGATGTGGACGCGGCCTGCGAGCTGATCGGACATGGCCGCAGTCTGTCAGGTCAGCGCTTCACGGCTCGCAGCGTGTAGCTGCACGGCAGCCGTTCGGGGTGCTCGCGCAGACGGAACTCGCCGTCGGGACCCTCGACCATCGCGTCGCCGGCGACGTTCCACGGCAGAGAGTCGTGCTCGTCGAAGCCGACGATCTGCATTCCCGCGTCCCAGAGGGCGTTGAAGATCTCGGCGAGGCCGTGGTTGAACGACACGATGTCCGGCGACGCGAGCGGCTCGTCGTGCTCGACGTAGGTGGTCTCCTCGTGGAACGCAGTGCCGCCCTCGACCTCGAAGTACGGGAACTCGATGACGAGCAGCCCGTCGGGACGGGGGTCGCACAGCGACCAGACCACCGGGTGGCCTTCGCGGATGAACAGGCGCCCGCCGGGTCGCAGCAACGAGGCGACGATCTGCGCCCATCGGCGCACGTCGGGCAACCAGCACAGCGCGCCGATACCGGTGTACACGAGGTCGAACCGTTCGCGGCCGAGCGCCTCGACCGCGCCGTCGACCGGGCTGCACACGTAGTCGATCTGCTGCCCGCAGTCGGCGGCGAGCCGTCGCGCCACGTCGAGCGCGGGCTCACTGAAGTCGAGACCGGTCATGTGGGCGCCGAGGCGTGCGAGCGAGAGCGTGTCGGTCCCGATGTGGCACTGCAGGTGCACCGCGTCGAGGCCGGCGACGTCGCCCAGACGGGGCAGGTCGAACCGCACCACGTCGGACAGGTGGTCGGGGTCGTCCCGGAACCGGTGCAGGCCGTAGCCCTGTTCGTGAGCCCCCACCCGGCTGTTCCAGTTCGCGAGGTTGACGGCGATCGGGTCGGGAGCGGTCATCGCCGGATGGTACCGAGCGCTCCGCGGCGACGCCGCGGCGAGATCGGTGCCACACTCCGTCGATGACCAAGCTCAACCTGTCCGCCGACGACGTCCTCACCACCACGCGCGCGGTGCGCAAGCGACTCGATCTGGCCCGCCCTGTCGAGCGCGAGGTGATCGAGGAATGTCTGCAGATCGCGCTCCAGGCGCCGACCGGCTCCAACAGTCAGGGCTGGCAGTGGATCTTCGTGACCGACCCCGCGAAGAAGCAGGCGCTCGCCGACATCTACCGCCGCAACTTCGAGGTGTACGCGCAGCAGGCACAGAGCAACAGCTACGAGCCGGGCGACCTGCGCCACGAGCAGCGCGACAAGGTGACCGAGTCGGCGGTGTACCTGGTCGAGCACTTCCACGAGGTGCCCGTGATCATGGTGCCCTGCATCGCCGGCAACATGGACCGGGTGCCGAGCTTCGTCGGCGCGTCGGTGTGGGGGTCGTTGCTCCCGGCGGTGTGGAGCTTCATGCTCGCGGCTCGCGAGCGGGGCCTCGGCACCGCGTGGACCACGATCCACCTGATCGGCGACGGCGAGCGCCAGGCGGCCGAACTGCTCGGCATCCCCGACGGCTTCGCACAGGCCGGCATGTTCCCGATCGCGTACACGATCGGCACCGATTTCAAGCCCGCCAAGCGGCTGCCGCTCGAGCCGATCATGCACTGGGACCAGTGGTGAGCGCGCGTCGCTGTCGGCGAGACTGAGCGAGTGGTCGCCGAGCTGCACACCGACGACGGCACCGCGGGTGCCCGCGACGTGTCGTTCTGCACGCAGGACGGCTTCGCGTATCGGTTCGACTGGGGCCCCAACGGGCTGCGCACCCTCGCGCCGCTCGCCGACGTGGTGGTGATCGTCGACGTGCTGCGCTTCACCTCGGCCGTCAGCGCGGCGATCGAGAGCGGCTGCACGGTGTTCCCGTACCGGTGGGCCGACGACGGCGCCGCCGCCTACGCGGCCGAACGCGACGCCGTGCTCGCCGGCCGCCGCGAGCTCGGCGAGCTGTCGCTCTCGCCCACGGGGCTGCTGGCGCTCGATGCGCCGGTGCGCCTGGTGCTGCCGTCGCCCAACGGCTCGGCGTTGTCGTTCGCGGCCCGCGACCACGGGGCCCGTCACGTGCTGGCCGGCTGCCTGCGCAACGCAACGGCGACCGCTCGGGCCGCCCGCCGGCTGGCGGGCCCGACGGGCGTGATCGCAGTCATCGCCGCGGGCGAACGCTGGCACGGCGCCACCGGCCCCCTGCGCCCGGCCGTCGAGGACCTGCTCGGTGCCGGCGCCGTGCTGGCGGCGCTCGACCCGGCCGCGGCGATCTCGGCGCCCTGCTGCTCACCCGAAGCGGCGGCCGCCCGGGCCGCGTTCGTGGCGGCCCGGCCCCGTCTGCACGACGTCGTCGCCGCATCGGCGTCGGGTCGCGAACTCGCCGGTCGCGGCTGGGACGACGACGTGGCCGCGGCGGCCGCGCTCGACGTCACCGACGTGGTGGCCCGGCTGGTCGACGACGCGTTCGTGCGCGGCTGACCGGTCCGGGTCAGCGTTCGTCGTCCCCGCCGAGCGTGTTGGGCTCGGTCGAGTGCTGCACACGCACGTCCATCTCCCGCAGTGTCACCGCGATCCGGCGACGCAGCTCGCGAGCCACCTTCCACTGCTGGGCGGGCAGGGTGCGACCCACCACGCGCATGTGCACGCTGTCGGCCCCGAGGTCGTCGAGTCCCGACACCTTCGGCGCCTCGAGCACGACCGGCGCCCACGTGGGCTCGGCGGCCATGGCCGCGCCGACGTCGTCGAGTCGGGCGGCCACCTGGTCGAGGTCGACGTCACGGCCGAGCGGCACCTTGATGAGCACCCGGGCCCAGTCGCGCGACGCGTTGACGCTCTGACGCAGCTCGCCGTTGGCGATCGTGACGAGATCGCCGTCGAAGGTGCGCAGCTTGGTGACGCGCAGGGTCATCTCCTCGACGTGCCCCTCGACCCACCCGATCGGACCGAGCGGGCCCACGCGGATCAGGTCGCCCACACCGAACTGGCGCTCGGCGAGGATGAAGATGCCGGCCAGCACGTCGCCGACGATCTGTTGGGCGCCGAAGCCGAGGCCTGCGCCCACCACCGACGCGAGCGGCACGAGCGCGGTCGACGGCAGGTGGAGCTCGATCAGCACCCAGATGCAGGCGACGAAGACGATCGAGAAGTTGATCGCCCACCGCAGCGCCCCGATGAGCGCCTGCTGGTGTGCCCCGACGGTGCTGGTGCGAGGGTCGCTCGCGAGCTGTTGTTGCAGACGGAACTTCTTGGCCTGACGGCGGGCGATTCCGCTGACGATCTGCGTGAGCACGAAGGCCACCAGCACGATCACGACGATCTTCAGGCCGGTGTGCCGCAACCAGTCGAGCACGTCGTGCCAGAAACCGTCGGCGCCACCGCTACCCGCCTCGTCGTCCGAGAGGGGCGTGACGGAACGCAGCAGGATCGACCACATCCGATCCATTCTGGCCGCGTCGATCAGTCGACGAGCCGCAGGCCCGTGGGCATCACGCTCGGCTCGGCGTTGGGGAGGTCGACCACGAACTCGGTGCGGTGCGCCGGGAACACGTGCTCGCTCATCAGCACCGGCTTGCCGTGGGTGTCGGTGGTGATGCGCTCGCACCGCAGCACCGGGCTGGCGGCCGGGACGCCGAGCAGTTTCGCGTCGGCGCCGTCGACGCTGTCGGCGCCGATGGTCTGTGTCGCGCCCCGCAACGCGATGCCGAGCATCTCGTAGAACGGGCGGCGTTCGACGTCGCGACGGCTGAGGTGCTGTCCGAGCTCGGCCGGGCACCACACGGTGACCACGGCGAACGGTTGGCCGTCGGCGAGGTTGAGCCGCTTCACGCGCAGCACCTGGTCGGTGCCGAGCACCTCGGCGACACGCTTGGGCGCGGTGCGGTAGTCGAACTCGACGACGCGGCGTTCGGGCTTGATGCCGCGCCGCTCGAGCTGGCCCTCGATGGTGCCGAGCTCGTCGAGGTGTTGGCGCAGCGGCTCGCCGGCGACGTACCAGCCGAATCCCTGTCGGGCGTCGACCAGGCCCTGGTCGCGCAGGATCTCGAGCGCACGCCGGATGGTCACCCGGCTGACGCCGAACTCGGTCGAGAGGTCGGCCTCGCTGGGCAGCACCGCGCCGGCTCCGGCGGCAGCGAGCCGCGTGCGCAGCTCGTCGGCGATCTGCTGGTACCGGATCGTCCTCACCGCCGTCTCCTCTCGTGCCCGCTGCGCTGCGTGCTGCGGCGCAGCCCTCAGTGTTCCTCGCGCGGCTCGGCCACGGCGATCTCGGTGGTGACACCGCGGGCACCGATCGCCGCGTCGAGCACCTGCCACGGCCGGCGGGCACCGATCTCGGCGACCAGCGCGGCGTCGGCCTCGGGGTCGGACGGGCCGAGCACCACCACCGAGCCGCCCTCGCCCCCCGCACCGTTGACCTTCCAGCCGAGGGCGCCGTGCGACCGGGCGAGCTCGATCACCTCTCGTGCGGCGTCGCCGACCAGGTGGCCGTGCATCGACTCGATCGCGTCGTGTGACGCGGTGAGCGACGCGCCGTACGACGACAGGTCGCCGGCGCGCAGCGCGACGACGGCGGCCTCGGCCGCGTCGCGCATCGTCTGCAGTTCGGCCTCGCCGTGACCGGCCTCGAGCCGGGCGATGACCTCCTGGTGGAGCTCGGACGACGCGTGGGGCACGCCGAGCGTCACCGTGTGCAGACGCACCCGCAGTTCGCCGAGCGCGGCAGGCGGGACGACGATCTCCTCGCGGCGCATCGTCGGGTAGCGGATGTCGAGCCGGCTGATGCCGCCCCAGGCCGCGGCGGCGTGGTCCTGCACGCCCGATTCCTTGCCGGTGTAGGTCTCGTGGTGGTGCGCGAGCGCGGCGAGCTCGCCGGCGTCCTGCGGGTCGCCGATCGCCGCCGACAGCGCTGCGGCGAGCGCCACCATCACCGACGCCGAGGTGCCGAGGCCCGACCCGGCGATCGTCGAATCGGCGATGTCGACCTCGACCGCGCCGGGGATGTCGGTCGACAGGATCGCGTGCTCGATGATCGGGTGCCGTCCGGGCGGGTCGAGCGCCTCGAACTCGTAGTCCTCGCCGGTCATCCGCAGCTGCAGACGCACGAGTCGGTCGCCGCCGGGGCGTGCCGCCACGCGCACCTCGGCGCGGTGGTCGACGGCGATGTTGCACACGACGCCCTCGCGGGCGAACCAGGTGTCGGTCCAGCCGCCGACGTCGGCGGTGCGGGTGGGTGCCGTGGCGCGCACGAGGATCACCGGCCCGCGACGCAGCCGCGTGGTGGGCGAGGTGCCGTCCGGCGGCGGCAGATGATTGTTCGGGGGGTTCACTTGTATTAGAGTTGTCTACATCGAGCGTTTCGAACGACACGGTCCCGGTGATCCGGGTCCCGCGCACACGTCCGTGGGAGAGTGTCGGAGATCTTGACAGAAGAACCCCCGAGGATGGAGGAGCCCGCCATGACCGTCACCGCTGGAACACCGATCGAACTGGTGCAAGGTGTGTACGCCACGCTCGACGAGCGCGTCGCCGCCGGTCGCGAGCGCTTCGGCCGACCGCTGACGCTCACCGAGAAGATCCTGCTCAACCACCTCTACGACCCCACCGAGGCGATCGAGCGGGGTGGCACCTACAACGACTTCCACCCCGACCGGGTGGCGATGCAGGACGCGACGGCGCAGATGGCGCTGCTGCAGTTCATGACCGCCGGCCTGCCCACCACCGCCGTGCCGTCGACCGTGCACTGCGACCACCTGATCCAGGCCAAGGTCGGCGCCCGCATCGACCTCGGCGTCGCCGTCGACACCAACCGCGAGGTCTACGACTTCCTCCGCTCGGTCAGCGCCAAGTACGGCATCGGCTTCTGGGGTCCCGGGAGCGGCATCATCCACCAGGTCGTGCTCGAGAACTACGCCTTCCCCGGCGGCATGATGATCGGCACCGACAGCCACACGCCCAACGCCGGCGGTCTCGGCATGGTGGCCATCGGTGTCGGTGGCGCCGACGCGGTCGACGTGATGACCGGCTTCCCGTTCAACGTGCGCTGGCCGAAGGTCATCGGCGTCAAGCTCACCGGCACGCTGTCGGGCTGGTCGTCGCCCAAGGACGTGATCCTCGAGGTCGCCCGCATCCTCACCGTCGAGGGCGGCACCGGTTCGATCGTCGAGTACTTCGGCCCGGGTGCCGATTCGATCTCGGCCACCGGCAAGGCCACGATCTGCAACATGGGCGCCGAGATCGGTGCCACCTGCAGCGTGTTCGCCTACGACCACAACATGGCGCAGTACCTGAAGGCCACGGGCCGCGAGGCGATCGCCGACGCCGCCGACAAGGTGGCCGACCACCTGCGCCCCGACGACGGCGCCTCCTACGACCGCCTCATCGAGATCGACCTCGACCAGCTGAAGCCGCTCATCAACGGCCCCCACTCCCCCGACCGCGCCAACAAGGTCGGCGAGCAGGTCGGCAGCGAGGCCCGCGCCAACGACTGGCCGCTCGAGATCTCGGCCGCGCTGGTCGGCAGCTGCACCAACAGCTCGTACGAGGACATCACTCGTGCGGCCTCGATCGCCCGCCAGGCGGCGGCTCGCGGCCTCAAGGCCAAGACCGAGCTGCTCGTCACGCCGGGCTCCGAGCAGACCCGCGCCACCATCGAGCGCGACGGCCTGATCGCCGACCTCGAGGCGATCGGCGCCACCGTGCTCGCCAACGCGTGCGGGCCGTGCATCGGCCAGTGGGACCGCCCCGCCAGCGTCACCGGTCAGCCGAACACGATCGTCAACTCGTACAACCGCAACTTCCCGAAGCGCAACGACGGCTCGGCCAACACCTTGAGCTTCGTCACGTCGCCCGACACCGTGGTCGCCCTCGCGCTCGCCGGTCGCCTCGACTTCGATCCCACCACCGACACGATCACCGCGCCCGACGGCACCGAGGTGCGCCTCGAGCCGCCGGTGGGCGAGGTGCTGCCCGACCAGGGCTACGACCCCGGTCAGAACACCTTCACCGCTCCCCCGGCCGACGGCTCGTCCGTCGTCGTCGAGGTGTCGCCCACCAGCGACCGCCTGCAGCTGCTGCAGCCGTTCCCAGCGTGGGACGGCAACGACTACCTCGGCCTGCCGGTGCTGATGAAGGCCAAGGGCAAGTGCACCACCGACCACATCTCGGCGGCCGGCAAGTGGCTCACCTACCGCGGCCACCTCGAGAACATCTCGGGCAACCTGTTCCTCGGTGCGATCAATGCCTACGGCGACGAGTACGAGGCGGGCCACGGCAAGGACGTGCGCGACGGCAGCGTCGACACCTTCCCGAACCTCGCGAAGAAGTACAGCGAAGCCGGCATCCGCTGGTGCGCGATCGGCGACCGCAACTACGGCGAGGGCTCGTCGCGTGAACACGCGGCGATGGAGCCCCGGTTCCGTGGCGGCGTCGTGATCTTCGCCCGCAGCTTCGCTCGCATCCACGAGACCAACCTGAAGAAGCAGGGCCTCGTGCCGCTCACCTTCGCCGACCCCGCCACCTACGAACTCATCGGCGAGGACGACCGCATCGACGTGCTCGACCTCCCGCCGGTGCCCGGCAAGAACCAGCGCTGCCGGATCGTGAAGCCCGACGGCACCACGATCGAGTTCGAGGGCGTGCACACCTTCAGCGACGAACAGGTCGAGTGGTTCAAGGCCGGCTCGGCGCTCAACGTCGTGCGCAAGAAGGTCGCCGAGGGCAAGGCCTGATCACCCGCTGACCGCGTAGCGTCGGTGGGCATGGAGCTCACCGACGCACTGCGCACCACCGGCGCCGTCCGAGCGTTCGTCGACGAACCCGTCGCCGACGCCACGCTGCACGCGATCCTCGACACGGCACGCTTCGCGCCGAGCGGCGGCAACCGCCAACCCTGGAAGGTGGCCGTCGTCCGCGACCTCGACACCCGGCGCGAGATGGCCACGCTGATGCGCTCGGTGTGGGAGGAGTACGTCGGGGCCAACGCCACCGGCGTCACCGCGTTCGCGTTCGGGAGGTCGATCGACGCACCCCCGGTCGCCGCGCCCAACCCGCTGCTCGACGCGATCGACACGATCCCGGTCGTGCTCGCCGTCGCGGCCGACCTGCGCTCGATCGCGATGATGGACGGCAACCTCGACCGACCACCGGTCACCGGCGGCGCGTCGATCTACCCGTTCTGCTGGAGCATCCTGCTCGCCGCCCGCGAGCTCGGACTCGGTGGCGTGCTCACCACGTTCCTGTCGCGAGCCGAGCCGGCCGTCGCCCCACGACTCGCGCTGCCCGACGACCACGCACTGGTGGCCACGATCTTCCTCGGACGTCCCGAACACCAGAACACCAAGCTCCGTCGTCGACCGGTGAATTCGTTTGCCACCATCGACCGCTTCGACGGAGCATCGTTCGATGCCTGAACCCGATCCCGACACGCGCACGCCCCTGCCCGCCATCGCCCACGTGGGCAGCGAACACCAGTTGCTGGCCGAGTTCCTCGACTACTTCCGCACCGTGTTCGTCCGCAAGGTCGAAGACCTCGACGACGCCCAGGCACGGGTGCGCGTCCCACCGAGCGACCTCGACCTGCTCGGCCTGACCCGGCACCTCGCCGACGTCGAGCGGTGGTGGTTCCGTGCCGTGATGGTCGCCGAGGTGGAGAACGGGAACTACGAGAGCGAGACCGACCCCGACCTCGACTGGCACCACACGCCCGACGACACCCTCGCCGACGCGATCGCGACGTGGCGCCGCGAGGTGGTCCGAGCGCGCGAGATCATCGACCAGCACGACGACCTCGACGCGATCGCGGCCCGATCGTCGGGCGGCCGCGGCGACATCTCGCTGCGCTGGATCCTCCTCCACATGATCGAGGAGTACGCCCGGCACTGCGGCCACGCGGACGTGCTGCGCGAGGCGGTCGACGGCGTCACCGGCGACTGACCGGGCACCAGGCGGCGACACACCGGCCACACCGGATCTACGCTCCCCCACGTGGGGAGACGCAGCCGACGGGCAGCCAGCATCACCGGCCTCGTGGTCGGCGCGATCGTGCTCACCGCGCTCGCACCGCTGTGGCTGCCCGTGTCGGTGCTCGTCGATCTGGCGCGCGCTCGCTGGCGCTGTCCGATCGCCCGTCTGCTCGCCTTCGGCGTCGGTTGGGCCTGGCTCGAGACGGCCGGCGTCACGGTGGCCGCATGGCTGTGGCTCACCGGCAGGTCGCGCGACCGCGACGCGCACTACCGGCTGCAGCGGTGGTGGGCGGTCAACCTGATGCGCGTGCTGCGGCGCACCACCGGGATCACCACCGACGTGTCGGGCATCGACGCGTTCTCGCCCGGCCCCGTCGTGGTGCTCTGCCGCCACGCCAGCCTCGCCGACTCGCTGGTGAGCGCCTGGGTGATCACGTCGCTGGCCGACAAGCACCCGCGCTACGTGCTGAAGCGCGAGCTGCTCGCCGACCCGTGTCTCGACGTCGTCGGACACCGGCTGCCCAACCACTTCCTCGACCGTGACGCCGCCGACTCCGACGCCGAGCTCGCGGCACTGATCGAGCTCGCCTCGGGCCTCACCTCCGACGACGTCGCGGTGATCTTCCCCGAGGGCACGCGCGCCTCGCCGTCGAAGCGGGCACGCGCACTCGAGCGGATCGCGGAGCGCGACCCGGCCCGGGCCGAACGACTGGCCGCGCTGCAGCACCTGTTGCCGGTGCGGCCCGCGGGGTCGGCAGCGCTGCTCACCGGCGCCGACCGGGCCGACGTCGTCGTCGCCTGGCACACGGGCTTCGAGGGGCTCGACACCTTCGGCGGCATCCTGCGTGCCCTCGGTCGCGGTGCACCCCGAGTGCGCTTCGCGGCCGTGCGCGTCGCGCGTGACGAGGTGCCCTCGCCCACCGACCGCGACGCGTTCACGTCGTGGCTCGACGACCGTTGGCTCGAGGCCGACCGTGCCGTCGACGCCCTGCTCGCCGATCCGACGGCGGCCACCGCCGTCGGATCCCGTCCCCGCTCGCGCACCTGAGCCAGGAGTTCCCATGTCCGCCGTCCCCACCGCACTGCTCACCGCGGCGATCACGATCGTCGTGCTGATGCTCACCACCTGGCTCATCAGCCTCGCGATCAAGAACGCCTCGATCGTCGACATCGTCTGGGGCCTCGGCTTCGTCCTCGTCTCGTGGACGGTGAAGCTCGCGGTCGGCGACGACGGCAACTCGGGCCGCCAGTGGCTCCTGGTCGCGATGACCACGCTGTGGGGCCTGCGCCTCGCCGGCTATCTGGCGTGGCGCAACCTCGGCCACGGCGAGGACTACCGCTACCGGGCCATGCGCAAGCACCACGGACCCCGGTTCCCGATCATCAGCCTGTACACCGTGTTCGGGTTGCAGGGCCTGCTCATGTGGGTCGTGTCGCTGCCGGTGCAGCTGGGCCAGGCCGACCGCACCCCCGACGTCGGCGTGCTCGCCTGGATCGGCATCGCCGTCTACGCGGTCGGACTGTTCTTCGAGGTCGTCGGCGACGCCCAGCTCGCTCGGTTCAAGGCCGATCCGGCGAGCGCCGGCAAGGTGATGGACCGTGGCCTGTGGAAGTACACGCGGCATCCCAACTACTTCGGCGACTGCTGCGTGTGGTGGGGCATCGCCCTGGTGGCCGCCGAGAGCGGCACCGGTGCGTTCGGCCTGGTCGGCGCCGTGGTGATGACGGTGCTGCTGCGCCGGGTGTCGGGCGTGGTGTTCCTCGAGAAGACGATCGTGAAGCGCCGCGAGGGCTACCGCGAGTACATCGAGCGCACCTCGCCGTTCGTGCCGCGCCCGCCGAAGAAGACCGCCGCCAGCAGCTGACGTGCGGTTCGCCGACGGTCAGTCGGTGCCGGGTCGACGCTTGGTCTCGCCCGACGGGTCGCCCTTGTAGCCCGGCGGCAGGCTGGCGGCGAGCTCGGCCGCGGTGGGCTCGCGCTTCTCGCGGCTCTCGGGCGGCAGCAGGTCCATGATCGCCTTCATGATCTTCTTCGTGTCGGCGTCGGGGTCCTTGTACTTCAGCGGGACGGCCGTGCCCACGCGCACACGCACCTCGGGGGGCTCGACGACGTTGAGCACGTTGGGGAGGCGGGCCGAACGCGGCCACACCTTCTCGGTGCCCCACAACCCGACCGGCACCACGGGCGCGCCGGTCATGGCGGCCAGCCGGGCCGCACCCCAGCGGCCCTTGAGCTTGGGCTCGAAGAAGGCCTTGCCGCGCGGGATCGTGCCCTGGGGCATCATCGCCACGATGTCGCCGTTCTCGAGCGCCTCGGCGGCCGCCCGCAGCGGCTCGTCCGAACCGGTGCCGCGATCGACGCGGATGCCGCCCATCGCCGACGCGATCTGACCGATCACCGGGGCGTCGAACACCTCCTTCTTGCCGAGGAAGCGCACCATCCGCTCGGTCTTCGCGATCGTGAGCGCCATCGCCGCGACGTCGAAGTAGCTGCGGTGGTTGCCGACGATGATCGCCGGGCCGACGGCCGGGATGTGCTCGGTGCCGGCGATGTCGAACGTGGCGTACGGGAAGAAGAACGGGTGGGTGAAGCTGAGCGCCAGGCGCTGCAGCTCGAGGTTGACCACCGGGATCTTCGCCATGCCCTGCCCCTCCCGTTCGCCGGGGTGTTCGAGGTTGTCCTTCGCCTTGCCGCTGAGGTCGAGCACCGGCCAGCGGCGCGCCGCGGCGACGAGCACCATGCGGGGGTCGGGGTTGACCACGAACGGCTTGCCCACTGCGGCGAGCAACGGGGTGTCGTAGACGCTGTCGCTGTAGGCGAAGCTGTGGGCGAGATCGACGCCCTGACGATCGGCCCACTCGCGCACGGCGGCCAGCTTGCCGGCGCTCCACACGAACGGCCCGGCGATCGTGCCGTCGTAGGTGCCGTCGGCGTTGACGCCGTAGCGGGTGGCCACCACGTCGTCGAGCCCCAGCCGGTCGGCGAGCGGCTTCACCAGGTCGAACGGTGTGGTGGTGGCGAGCACGATCGGTCGGCCGGCCTCGCGGTGCTCGGCGAACAGCGGCGCAGCGAGGGGCTGCACCATCGCGACCAGGGTGTCGGCGGCCTCCTCGGCGGCGGCCTGTACGGTGGCGCGGGAGCGGCCCTTCGCGAGCACTGCGGCCTGACGGGCGAGCGCCATCGACGGCAGGGTCTCGCCGACGGTGTTGAACAGCTTGTAGAGCAGGGACTCCCCCGGCAGGGTGCGGCTGACCAGCCCGGCCGTTCGCATCGCGTGGGAGAAGACCTCACCCGAAGCCCCGGCGAGCAGGGTGCGGTCGAGATCGAAGAACGCTGCGCCTCGGGGCGTCGCCGTCGCCATGCGGGCACACTACGGCAGATCGAGGGCGGCGAAAACGGGCTGGTCGGCCCGAAGATCGACGCCGCACGAGTCGGGAAAACGGGAAAGGCGCCACTTGGGGGAAGTGGCGCCTCTCAACCGAAACCCGGCGGTTTGGGGGAACCGCCTGTCTTGGGGTTTGTCGAGCGACTTGTTGGGGGTCAAGCCGCTTCGATCGACATGTGAAAGTATGCACGTGAACGAGTGATCTTTCAAGCTGGTTTCCGGGATAGTTGGTATCGTTTTTCGAGATGGATCTCCGGCAGCTCACGACCCTCGTCGCGATCGCGGATCACGGGTCGTTCTCCGCCGCGGCCCGCGCGCTCTACACCGTCCAGTCGAACGTGAGCGGCCACATCGCCCGCCTCGAGAAAGAACTCGGCGTGGTGCTCGTCGACCGTCAGCGTGGCGGGCTCACCGACGAGGGGATGATCGTCGTCGAACGGGCCCGACGCGTGCTCCACGAGCTCGAGGACATCGCCGCCGACATGGCGTCGCGCGGCGACGAGATCACCGGCGAGGCCCGCTTCGGCTCGATCGGCACCACCGCTCGCTGGCTGCTCCCCCGGCTGCTGCCCGAGATCGAGCGGGTGCACCCCGGCGTGCACGTCACCGTCCACGAGGGCAACACCACCAACCTCGTCCCCCGCGTCACGTCGGGGCACCTCGACGCAGCCGTCGTGCACCTGCCGATCGACGACGCCGACGTCACCGTGCACCCCCTGTTCGCCGAGGACCTCATCCTGCTGGCGCACACCAAGCACCCGCTCGCCGAGCACGACTCGATCCGCCTGCCCGCGCTCGCCCACGTGCCCCTGCTGCTGCCACCGACCGGGACCGCGCTCCGGCGGATCATCGACCGGGCCGCCGGCGCCGTCGACTGCGTGCTCACCCCGCAGGCCGAGATCGACGGGGTGCGCCTCCTCACCTCACTCGCCTTCGAGGGCTACGGCGCGGCGATCGTGCCCGCCACCTCGATCCCACGTTGGTTGAAGGGCGACTTCAAGCGCATCGCGGTCCCCGAGCTCCCCCGCCGCGTGGTCGGCTGGGTGCAGCGCAAACGGCCCTCGCCGAGCGCGCCCACCAAGGCCCTGCTCGAGGTGCTCCGCGAGGTGATCAACACCCAGGGCGAACGCCAGCCCGGTGTGCACGTGGGCGCCGACGCCTTCCCGTTCGGCACCGGCCGCATCACCTGACGCTCACCGCACCGCCACGGGGCGGCCCAGTATGGTGACCGCCATGTCGCTCGCCATCCGCGCCCGCGTGCCCGGGATCATCGATGCCGACGTGCGCGAGGTCGACGGTCGACAGGTCGTGTGGGTCGACGTCGACGCCTCGGAGAAGAAGGGTGCGCTGTCGTCGGTCTCGTCGTCGCAGATCGAGGCGGCCGCCGTGCTCGCCCGCACCAAGGGCCTGCCGCTCGTCGTGGTGATGCGCTCGAGCGGCGCCGACATCGCCGAGGGCCTCCCCGCCCTGCACGGATGGGGCCTCGCCGCCCGGGCGATGGCCGACTGCTCGGGTGTGGTGCCCGTGATCATGGTGGTCGACGGGCCGGCCGTCAGCGGCCCGGCCTTGTTGATCGGGCTCGCCGACCTGGTCGTCATGACCTCCGAGTCGTATGCGTTCATGAGTGGTCCGACGATGGTGGCCGAGTTCACCGGCGTGGTGATCGACAACGACGAACTCGGTGGTGCGTCGTCGCACGCCCGCTACACCGGCGCTGCGAGCCTCGTCGCGGCCGACCTCGCCGGCGCGCTCGAGTCGGTCGCGATGCTGCTCGCCTATCTGCCCTCGCACAACGACGAGGAGCCGCCGCGCTGGCCGACCGACGACCCGGTCGACCGTGAGACGCCCGAGGCCGGGCGGTTCGTCCCGTCGAGCAGCACGGGCAGCTACGACGTGCGCGACGTCGTGAAGGCACTCGTCGACGACGGCGAGCTGCTCGAGCTGCGCGCCCGGTGGGCGTCGAACGTCGTCACCGCCTTCGCCACGATCGGCGGCATGCCGGTCGGCATCGTCGCGAACCAGCCGATCTCGCTCGCCGGCACGCTCGACATCCCCGCCTCGCAGAAGGCGGCACGGTTCGTGGCGTTCTGCGACGCGTTCAACCTGCCGATCGTCACCTTCGTCGACACGCCCGGCTTCTACCCCGGCAAGGACCTCGAGTGGCGAGGCATGATCCGCCACGGCGCGCAGCTCGTGTTCGCCTACGGGCGGGCCACCGTGCCGCGCATCTGCGTGATCCTGCGCAAGAGCTACGGCGGCGCGTACATCGTCATGGACTCCAAGCGCATGGGCAACGACCTGTGCATCGCCTGGCCGTGGGCCGAGCTCGCCGTGATGGGCGCCGGCCAGGCGGCTGCGATCCTGCAGCGCCGGGCCACCCCCGAGGAGCGGGCGGCGTTCGAGGCCGACTACGCCGAACGCCTGCTCAACCCGTACGTGGCCGCCGAGCGCGGCTTCGTCGACGCGGTCATCGACCCGGCAGAGACACGAGCCGTGATCGGCCACGCCCTCGAGGCACTCGTCGACAAGCGCGAACAACTGCAACCACGCAGCCACGACAACACCCCGCTCTGATGCGCCGGCTCGTCGCCGTCCTGTTGTCGACTGCTGCCGCCATCAGCGCGGTCGTGGCCGTCACGCCGCCACTCGTCTCGACCGCCACCGCCGCACCGACAGAGGTGTCCGTGGTGGTCGTCGACGGGGTCTACGCCGTGCCCGTCCTGGTCGCCGTCGTCGACGGCGGCGTGGTGATCGCACCAGCGCTGAGCAACGGGCTCCGGATCGACCCGCCGACCGGGCAACCGCTCGTCGCAGGGCCGGCAGTGCTCGAGGCCGCCGACGGCTCGACTGTCTCGACCCCCGATCAGTGCCTTGGCAGCGTCGAGGTGAGCACGGTGGTGCAGGTGCTCCAGGTGGAGCTCACCGGCCAGACCGTCGACCGGTTCGCCGCACGCACGCGATCGCTGTGCGCGGACGGCAGGGTCGAGCACCGGCTGGTGGCCTACCGGGCCACCGTGCCGATCACCGCCGTGGGCATCCCCGAGCACATCGGCGCGTCCGAGATCCCCGTGATCGCCCGCATGGGCGGCGAGACCGCCGACCAAGCGCTCACCGTCACGAACGTCGGCACCGAGCCGGTCCACCCCTCGTTGCTCGCACCGCTCACCGGAGGCCCACCCACGGGCCTGTCGTTCGGCCCGGGTACGTGTCAGCCGGTCCTCGCGGCCGGCGCATCGTGTGATCTGACGATGCACTGGGCGCCCGACGAGCACGCCGTGTGGCGCGGTCCGGTGCGGCTGACGAGCGAGGCCACCCAATGGGTCTCACCGACGGACGCTCCGCCCCTGCGCGCCGGGTACGTGTTCGTCGGCGGCCCCGCTCCGCCGGTCGGCGATGCGCTGCAACCGATCGACCCCGTCCGGCTGCTCGACACCCGAACAGGCAACGGTGCGCCCGTCGGCGCGATCGCCCAGGATCCGCTGCGGCTGCAGATCACCGGTCGGGAGCGCATCCCCGCGCTGGCCACGGCCGTCCTGGCCAACATCACGGTCACCGAGCCGACGGCCAGCGGTTACCTCACCGTCTGGCCGACCGGCGTCGAGCGCCCGGTGGTGTCCAACCTCAACTTCGTTCGCGGCGACACGGTCGCGAACCTCTCGCTGCTCGCGCTCGGGGTCGACGGCGGCGTCCAGATCTTCAACTCGAGCGGCACGTCGCACGTCGTCATCGACGTCGTCGCCTATCTCTCGCCGTTCGCGCCCTATGTGTTCCAGAACGTCGTCGTCCCTCAACGGATCGTGGACACCCGCTCGGGTGTCGGATCGCCGACCGCACCGCTCGGTCCGCGCGAGATACGGCTGTTCGACGTGCTCGGCGAGGTGCCGCCCATCGCACGCGCCGTCGTGCTCAACGTCACCGCCGTGTCGCCGACGGCATCCACCCACCTCACCGTGTTCGGCGCAACCGCATCGACGCCGGCCCCGAACGCCTCGACGGTCAACCTCCGTCCGGGCGAGGTGCGTCCCAACGTCGCCGTGATCAGCCTCGAGGACGCCCGACGGCTGGCGATCTACAACAACTCCGGGTCGACCGACGTGGTCGTCGACGTCATGGGATGGTTCCAGGGCCCGTGGGACGACTCACCGCAGGGCAGGATCGTCCCGCTCGAACCATTCCGTGTGGTCGACACCCGCGAGGCCGACGAGGTGTTCGGGCCGTTCGAGGTCGGTGCCTACGAGTTCGCGTCGACGATCGGTGGCCTCCCGGTGCGGGCCCTCGTCTTCAACGCCACCGTCACCGAACCGACGGCGCCCGGCTTCTTGACGATGTTCCCCGACGACGCCGCGACCGTGCCGCTCGCGTCGAACCTCAACTTCGTCGCCGGGCAGACGATCCCCAACCAGGTGTGGGTGCGGCTTCCCGATCCCCCGCGCAACCTGATCGCCGTCGGCAACGGATCGAACGGCACGACGCACGTCGTGCTCGACATCCAGGGCGTCGTGCTCGACTGACCCGTCCACGCGCCCCGGCACGCGGTCCGATCGGGTGGGCGGGCACTGGGCCCGGTCATGCAGGCCTGACGGTCTCGCCGCTAGTCTCGGCCGCCGGGGAGAAAGCCCCATCATCCAGTCGTGTCCTCGAGGGAGCAACGTGCCCGACACCATCACCATCACCGACGACCGCACGGGCAAGACCGTCACGGTCCCGATCACCGACGGCGTCTTCCCGGCCTCGGCCGTGCGCGAGCTCGACCCGTCGCTCTACATCTACGACCCGGCCTACATGCAGACCGCGGCGTGCAAGAGCGCGATCACCTACCTCGACGGCGACGCCGGCATCCTGCGCTACCGCGGCTACCCGATCGAGCAGCTGGCCGAGAAGAGCACCTACCTCGAGGTCGCCTACCTGCTCCTCAACGGCGAGCTGCCCACCCCGGCGCAGCTCGACACCTGGACCCACGACGTGGTGCACCACACGTTCATCCACGAGAACATGCGCAAGCGGTTCGTCGACGGCTTCCACTACGACGCCCACCCGATGGGCATGTTCGTCAGCTCGCTCGCGGCGCTCGGCACGTTCTACGACGACGCCAAGGACATCCACTCGAAGGAGAGCCGCGACAAGCAGATCCTGCGGCTCGTCGCCAAGACCCCCACCCTGGCCGCGATGGCCTACCGCTTCTCGGTCGGTCTGCCCTTCGTGTACCCCAACAACGACCTGTCGTTCCCGGCCAACTTCCTCAACATGATGTGGAAGGTCGGCGAGTACGAGGTCGACCCGCGCCTCGAGCGCGCGATGGACGTGCTGTTCATCCTGCACGCCGACCACGAGCAGAACTGCGGCACCACCGCGATGCGCGTCGTCGGCTCGAGCCACGCCGATCCCTACACGTCGGCCGCGGCCGCGGCGTCGGCGCTGTATGGCCCGCTGCACGGCGGCGCCAACGAGGCCGTCGTGCGCATGCTCACCGACATCGGCCACATCGACAACGTGCCCGCCTTCATCGACGAGGTGAAGGGCGGCAAGGGCAGCCGGCTCATGGGCTTCGGCCACCGCGTGTACAAGAACTACGACCCGCGGGCGAAGATCATCAAGCAGACGGCGTACGAGGTGTTCGAGGTGACGGGCAAGAACCCGCTGCTCGACATCGCCCTGAAGCTCGAGGAGACGGCGCTCAACGACCCGTACTTCGTCGACCGCAAGCTCTACCCCAACGTCGACTTCTACTCGGGCCTCATCTACCAGGCGCTCGGCTTCCCGGTCGCGATGTTCACCGTGCTGTTCGCGATCCCGCGCACCGTCGGCTGGCTCGCCCACTGGCAGGAGCTCCTGCAGGACAAGGACCAGAAGATCAGCCGTCCCCGGCAGTGGTACGCAGGTCCCGAGACCCGCGACTACGTGCCGCTGCAGTCGCGCTGAGCAGGCCGTCGTGACTCGCACCCCGGATCACCCATCCGGGGTGCCGGTCGGCTCCGAACACCACGCGTGACCCCGTCCGAGCCCATCCTCGAAATCGATCCCGACGCACCCCGACGCGACCCCGCGCCGGCGCCTCGATGGGCCGGACCCGTGGCCGGTCTGGTCGCGGGTGGGCTCGCGATCGCGTCCGGTCAGCTGATCGCTGCGCTCGTCGACGTCCAGACGCCGCTCGACGCGGTCGGGAGCGAGTTCATCGACCACACGCCGAAGTGGTTGAAGAACCTGGCCGTCGACTGGTTCGGCACCAACGACAAGACCGCGCTGCGCACCGGCATGGTGCTCACCATCGCCGTGCTCGCGCTGGTCGCCGGGGCACTCGCCCGACGCCACCGGCCGGTCGGCCCGGCCGCGATGGGGGTGTTCGGGATCGTCGGGGCGGTCGTCGCCGCCGGCCGCCCGGGTGCCACTGGCTCGGCCGCGATCCCGCCGCTCGTCGGTGCGGTCGTCGGCGGGATCGCCATCTGGCTGGCCGTCGGCTGGATCCGCGAGGGCGACGGTGCCACCAGCACCCCGTCGGTGCCCACCCGGGCCCGCAACGGCTTCGACCGGCGCCGGTTCGTGGCGGTGTCGGGTGGGGCCGTCGGCGCCGTGGTCGTCGCGACGGCCGCGGCCCGCAAGCTCGAATCCGACCGGCTCGACCGGCTCGAGGCCGAGGCGCCCGACACCCTGCCGCCCGTCGGCGACGACGCCAGCGGCACCACCATCGGCGGCACGTCGGACGGATCGGAGCTCGGCGGTGACGTGATGTCGGCCGCACCCGACGTGCCGGCCGAGGCGACGCTCAGCCCCGACACGCCGTACCTCACCCCGAACGACGACTTCTACCTGATCGACACCGCGCTGTCGGTGCCGCGCATCGACCTGTCGACGTGGGCGATGGAGATCGGTGGGATGGTCGACCGGCCGCTGCGGCTCACCTACGACGACCTGCTCGCCCGCCCGCAGGTCGAGCGCATCATCACGATCGCGTGCGTGTCGAACGAGGTGGGCGGCGACCTGATCGGCAACGCGGTGTGGCAGGGCGTGCTGCTGCGCGATCTGCTCGACGAGGCCGGCGTGCAGGCGGGCGCCGAGCAGGTGTTCGGCACCTCGGTCGACGGCTGGACCTGCGGCTTCCCGGTGGAGGTCGCGATGGACGGGCGCGACGCGATGATCGCGATCGGCATGAACGGCGAGCCGCTGCCGTTGCAGCACGGCTTCCCCGCCCGGGTGATCGTGCCCGGCCTGTACGGCTACGTCAGCGCCACCAAGTGGCTCGAGCGGCTCGACCTCACCACGTGGGACGAGGCCGAGGGCTACTGGGTGCCTCGCGGCTGGGCTCGCGACGCGCCGATCAAGACCCAGTCGCGCATCGACGTCCCCCGGCGCGATGAGGAGGTGCCCCGTGGCACCGTGCCCATCGCGGGCGTCGCATGGGCGCAGCACCGAGGCGTCGCCAAGGTCGAGGTGCGCATCGACGACGGCGAGTGGGCCGAGGCGCGACTCGCTCCCGACGTCACCGTCGACTCGTGGCGCCAGTGGGTGTACGAGTGGGACACCACCGGCGTGCCCGAGGGCGAGCACCGCATCCAGGTGCGTGCCACCGACGCGACCGGTGAGACCCAGACCGACGAGGTGAGCCGCCCCGACCCCGACGGGGCGACCGGCTGGCACACCCGCACGATCAGCGTGAGCGCCTGAGCAACCCCTTCACCTTGCGCAGGCCCTTGCCGAGCGCATTGCCCTGCGTCGCGTCGTCGATCGCCTCGAGGTCGGCGTCGATGAGGCGCACCGCAGCGGCCCGTACGTTCTGCTCGAGATGCACGACCGACCGGGTGCCCGGGATCGGGAGCATCACCGGCGAGCGCTGCAACAGCCACGCCAACGCCAACTGCGACGGGGTGACGTGCAGCGCCGCCGCCACACCGGCGAGCGGGCCGTCGGCACGTACGAGCGAGCCGCTGCCGAGCGGCACCCACGGGATGAACACGAGGCCCTCGCGCTCGCAGTGGTCGAGCACCGGGTCGTGGCCGCGGTTGACGAGGTTGTACATGTTCTGCACCGACACGATCGGCGTGATCGCACGAGCGGCCTCGATCTGGGCCACCGTCACCTCGGACAGCCCGATGTGCTCGATCTTGCCCTGCTCGCGCAGCTCGACCAGCGCGCCGAGCTGATCCGCGAAGGGCACCGCCGGATCGACGCGGTGCAGCTGGAACAGCGGGATCCGGTCGAGGCCGAGCCGGCGCAGGCTGGCCTCGCAGTGGGCCTGCAGCCGCTCGGGACGGCAGTCGGTGCGCCACTCGTCGGGACCGCTGCGCTCGAGGCCGGCCTTGGTGGCGATCACGAGGTGCGGCGGATAGGGGTGCAGCGCCTCGCGGATGAGCTCCTCGCTCACGTCGGGACCGTACGAGTTGGCGGTGTCGATCAGGTCGACGCCCAGCTCGACGGAGCGTTGCAGCACGCGGCGCGCCTCGGCCGGATCGGGCGGTGGCCCCCACACCCCGGGACCGGTCAGCTGCATCGCACCGAAGCCGAGCCGGTGGACGGTGTGGTCACCGATGCGGAGCGTCCCCGCAGCGTGCGCAGGTGGGCGAGGCGCGGCGTCGTTCATCCGCACAGTCTGCCGGGGCCGGGCGGCGGTCAGCTGCGGGCCAGGGGGATGCGGATCGACACGGTGGCACCGACGCCGCCGGGGTTGTTGCCGGCCGACACCGAACCGCCGTGGGCGACGGCGATCGCCCGCACGATCGCGAGGCCGATGCCGGCCTCGCCGCGACGGTCGCCGCGCTGGTAGCGCTCGAACACCCGCGGCAGCACGGCGGGGTCGAAGCCGGGACCGTCGTCCACCACGTCGATGACACCGTCGTGACGGTCGACGCGGGTGAGCAGCTCGACCCGCGGTGCCCGCCGTGCCGCGTTGCGCACGACGTTCTCGACCGCCTGGCGCAGGAGCGCCATGTCGGCCGCCACCACCACCGGGTCACCCGGCTCGGCGACGATCTCGGTGTCGTCGGCACGCACCGCGGCGGCGATCTCCTCGGCCAGCAGGTCGAGGCGCAGCGGCCCGACGCGCGGCATCGTCTGTCCGCTCTCGAAGCGCACCAGGTCGAGCATCTCGTTCACGCCCGTGGCAGCTCGCTCGGCGGCCGAGCGGATCTCCGACAACGAGCGCACGTACTCCTCGCTGCTGCGCGGCCGGGCGAGCGCCTGGCTGCTCGACGCCATGATCACCGCGAGCGGCGTTCGCATCTCGTGCGCCGCGTCGGCGAGGAAGCTCTGCTGGTCGCCCATCAGCCGGCGCATCGGGCTGATCGCCAGGTTGCTCAGCACGAACCCGAGCACCCCGCTCGCCACCAACACACCGAGTGCCATCAGCAGGGTGCGCCGGTCGAGGGCCGACAGGTCGTGGTCGCGCTCAGTGGCCTCGGCGAGTGTGACCCAGCCGTGCCCGCCGTCGATCGGGCGGATGAAGCCGCGGTAGCGCTGGCCGGTGTCGAGCGCGAACTCGCGGAAGTCGGGCTGCCCACCGGCCTCGCGGACCCAGGTGAACAGCGGCGGTTCGAGATCGGTGTCGGTGAACTGGTCGGCGGCGCCGTCGTTCACGTTCACCTCCCACGTGAGGTAGTCGGTGACCCGGTTGCCGGTCACCTCGCCGTACAGCACCTCTTCCATCTGCGCGACCAGGCGGTTGTCGAGCCCGGCGCGCAGCGCGTCGGCGCGCTCGCTGCGCCACAGCAGCAGCGGGCCGAGCGCGATGGCCGTGGTGATCAGCGCGAACAAGAGCGCGAGGACCGGACGCAGACGACGGAGGCGCACGCGTCAGCCGATCCGGTACCCGACGCCACGGACGGTGTCGATCGGTGCCGGACGACCCGGCAGCTCGAGCTTGCGGCGCACGGCGGCGACGTGCACGTCGACGACGTTGGAGAGGCCGTCGTAGTGGGCGTCCCACACCGCTTCGAGCAACTCGGAGCGCGTGACCACGTCGCCCGCACGGTCCATCAAGAAGTGCAAGAGCGCGAACTCGCGGGCGGTCAACGGCACGGTCACCCCGGCGCGGCGCACGGTGTGCGCGGCCGGGTCGAGCTCGACGTCGGCCACCTTGAGCAGCGGCGAACGGGCGTGTTCGGGGCGCCGCAGCAAGGCACGCACACGTGCACCGAGCTCGGCGAAGTCGAAGGGTTTGGTGAGGTAGTCGTCGGCGCCGGCATCGAGCCCGAGCACCTTGTCGCCGGTGGTGTCGCGGGCGGTGAGCACCAGCACGCGAGGCGGGTGGTCGCCGGCGTGCAGCTCGCGGCACAGGGTCAGCCCGTCACCATCGGGCAACCCCAGGTCGAGCACGACGAGATGGTAGGCGTTCACCGCGCACGCCCGGCGTGCACCGGCCAGCGTGCGTTCGAGGTCGACGGCGTGACCGTCCTCGACGAGCCCTCGTTGCACCACCCGCCCCAACGAGACGTCGTCCTCGACCACCAGCACCCGCACGGTCGCCCATCGTCCCACACGCATCGTGAAGCTCGGATGAACCACCGGTTCACGGTCGGTTCATGTTGGCTCGCCCATGATGTGCGGCGTGAGCTCCGCCGCCACGACATCCCGCCACATCCGTTCCGCACGCCGCTCCCCCGACGCCTCGTCGGACGAGGCCGCACTGCGCGCCCACGTGCTGCGCCGTCTCGCCTTCGGACCTCGCCCCTGGCAGGTCGACGATCTCGGCGGCACCAGCGCGACCGACCTGATCGAGCAGCTGCTCGCCGCCGAGCCGTTCTGGCCCGACGACCCGGTGCTCGGATCGGACGACGACTACGGCCGCCTGCCCGCCTGGTGGCTCGACGTGATGGCCGACGAACGGGCGGGCCTGCACGACCGCATGATCTGGTTCTGGCACGGGCACCTCACCAGCTCGCTCGACAAGGCGTCGCCGGCGCTGATGTACCGACAGCACCAACTGCTGCGCACCCATGCGCTCGGCAACTTCCGCCAGATGCTGCAGGAGATCACCGTCGACGCGGCGATGCTCTACTGGCTCGACGGGGCGGGCAGCTACGCCGACGCCCCCAACGAGAACTACGCCCGAGAGGTGATGGAGCTGTTCGCGCTCGGCCACGGCTCGGGCTACACCGAGGACGACGTGCACCAGGGCGCCCAGGCGTTCGCCGGGTGGTGGGTCGACGGTGACAGCGACGACGAGGTGCGCTTCGACCCCGAGGCCGGTCCGCGTGGGCCGGTGTCGTTCCTCGGTCGTGACGTGGCCTCGGCGGCCGAGGCGATCGACGCGATCTGCGACCACCCCGCCTGCGCCACGCACGTCGCCGGCAAGCTGCACGAGCACCTCGTCGGCTCGTGGCCCGACGATGGTCGCCTCGGCGAGCTGGCCGGTGTGTTCGCCGACAGCGGGCTCGAGATCCGGCCGCTCGTCGAGGAGATCGTGCGCCACCCCTCGTTCCTCGAGTCGCGGCTCAACCGCCCGCGCAGCGGCCTCGAGTGGTTCGTCGCCGTGCGCCGCCTGTACGACCTGCCGATCGACCAGGGATACCTCAACCTGCTCGGCCAGTCGCCGTTCACCCCGCCCAACGTGGCCGGCTGGCCCGGCCAGAACCGCTGGCTCTCGGTGGGTGCCGTGATGACCAAGGCGCAGGTCGCGTACGACGGCGCATGGGAGACCGCGACGCTCGACGAGAACGACCCGGTCGGCGACCTGTTGGGACGCGCCGGGCTGCGCGAGGTGAGCGACAGCACGATCGAGCTGCTGCAGCAGGCGGCCGACGCGCTCGAGTCGCGTCGCGATCGATCGACGATGCTGCACGCCCTGCTCGTGATGTCCCCCGAGTTCTCGATGGCCTGACCGGCCCGCCACACACCGCACGCACTGCACGCACCCGCCCGCATCGTCACGAGGACGCACACGAACATGTCGAACCCGATCAGCCGCCGCGAACTGCTCAAGTGGGCCAGCGCCGGAGCCGGAGCCGCCGCCGTCGGCGTCGGCACCTACGCCATCGGCCGAAGCGACGCACCGAAGCCCTTCGGTGTGCTCGCCGGCCCCCAGCCGTCGAGCGACACCACGGCACCGCGCCGGCCGGAGAGCACCACCGCCGCTCCCCCGGCCGCCCCCTCCACCATGCCGGCCGCCACCGATCTGTCGCAGCGCCTGCTCGTCGTCGTCGAGATGGCCGGCGGCAACGACGGGATGTCGATGGTGGTGCCCTACGGTGACGGCGCCTACTACGACCTGCGCCGCACCACCGCGATCGGCGAGGGCGACGTGCTGACGATCGACGACCAGGTGGGGTTCCACCCCTCGCTGCCGTCGCTGCACCAGCGGGGCGCGGCGATCGTGCAGGGCGTCGGCTCGTTCGAGAGCGACGGCTCGCACTTCGAGATGCTGGCTCGCTGGTGGGCCGGCTCGCCGTCACCCGGCGGTGCTCGCGACACCGGGTTCCTCGGACGCCTGGCCGATGCGATCGGCGACCCGTCGGCCCCGGCCGTCGCGCTGTCGGTCGGCACGGGCACCTCACCCGCGATCATCTCGCGCACCGCGGCCACGCTCGCCATCCCCGGGGCCGACGCCGCCGGCTACCTGGCCGGCGCCGGCGACGACGACTCGTTCCGTCGCCTGTTCCAGCAGAGCGTCGCCCAGTACGGTGCGGCGCCGTCGTTCAACGACCTCGACGCACGCCTGCGCTCGACCACCACGCAGAGCCTGGCGTTCGCGCAGGAGCTGATGTCGATGGCGAGCGACGAGGAGGACCCGTACCCGTACAGCGATCTCGGCCGTGGCCTGCGCCTGGCCGCGCAACTGTTCGCAGCCGGCCAGGGCGTGCGCATCGTGCACGTGCCGATGCACCAGGACTTCGACACCCACGACGACCACAACGGTCGCTACCCGGGCATCATGCAGGACCTCGACGAGTCACTGTCGGTGTTCCTCGACGACCTCGCCGCGAAGGGCCTGTCGGACCGGGTGCTCGTGATGACCACCAGCGAGTTCGGGCGCACCGCCCGCGACAACGACTCGGGCGGGCTCGACCACGGCACCGCCTCGAACGCACTGCTGATCGGCCCGGTCGTGCCGGGCCGCTACGGCGAGGCGTCGTCGCTGACCGACCTCGACGAGAACGACAACCTCAAGGCCACGATGGGCTTCGACACGTACTACGCCACCGTGGCCGAGGGCTGGTTCGGGGTGCCGGCGAGCGAGGCGCTCGACACCGGCGCCACGCCGCTGGAGGGCGTGTTCAGCTGACCTCGGACCGGCCGATCGTGACGACGATCTTGCCGGTGTTGCGGTTGGCCTCCATCAGCTGGTGCGCCTCGGCGATGCGGTCGAAGCCGAACACGCTGTCGATCACCGGGCGCAGCGCCCCGCTGTCGAACAGTGGCAGCACCTCGGCCCCGAAGCGGCGGGTGACCCCGACCTTCTCCTCGATCGGCCGGGTGCGCAACGTGGTGCCCACCCAGGTGGCGCGCTTCGCGAGCAGCAGCCCGACGTTGACGGGGGTGGTGCCGCCACCCATCAGACCCACCTGCACGATCGTGCCGCGGGTGGCGACGGCCTGCAGGTTGCGGTCGACCTCCTCGCCGCCGATCACGTCGAGCACCGTGTCGAACCCGTCGGGCACCGCCGTCTTCGCATCGGCCAGCCAGTCGTGGGGCGACCGCTCGAGCACCACGTCGGCGCCGAGGTCGCGGCACGCCTGCGCCTTGCCCGCCGAGCAGGTGACCGCGATGCGCGCGCCGATGGCCTTCGCGAGCTGGATCGCCGCCGTTCCCACACCACTCGCCCCGGCGTGCACCAACGCCCAGCGGCCGCTCGTCAGCCCGCCCTGCAGCACCAGGGCGTCCCACGCCGTGAGGAACACCTCGGGGATCGCCGCCGCGTCGGTCAGGTCGATCGCGTCGGGCACGCGCAGCAACTGCCGCTCGTGCGTCGCGATCCGCTCGGCGTAGGCACCCCCGGCCTCGATGCCCATCACGCGATCACCGACACGCCACATGCGCGCCCGCGACCCGACTGCGCTGACCGTGCCCGCGAACTCGAGGCCCGGGATCTCGGGCGACAACCGGCGCGGATCGGGATACAGGCCCATGCGCTGCAACAGGTCGGCGCGGTTGAGCGCGGTGGCGGCGACGTCGACCACGACCTCGTCGGGACCGGGCACCGGATCGTCGACCTCGTCGATCGTGAGGACCTCGGGACCACCATGGCTGTGCAGGACGACGGCGCGCATGCGCCGAGTCTCACACAGCGCCGCGACTCACGCCTCGGCCAGCACCCGCACGCGACCCGTCGTCGGATCGAGCTCGACCATCGCCCCGTCGGGGATGTCGGTGAGCGCGGCACGCGCCCCGATCACCGCAGGGATGCCGAGCTCGCGAGCGATCACCGCGGCGTGACACATCGGGCCACCGTCGGCGGTGACGACACCGCCGGCGAGCGAGAGCACGAGGTTGTACGCCGGCGTGGTGCCGGCCACCACCAGCACGTCTCCCGGCTCGAGCACGTCGAGCGCCTCCTCGGGCGTCGCCGCCACGCGAGCCCGCGCCCGCACCGATCGTGTGCCGACGCCCACGCCGGTCATGCCGTCGGCGTGGTCGGCGCCGTCCATGCCGAGGTGCGCCATCACCGTCGACACGACACCGACGAGGCGCGCCATGTCGGCGGGCAACACCTCGGGCGGCGGCGCCAGTTCGGGCTCGCCGAGCACCAACGGAGCATCGGCCGTCCGCCAGCGTCGACGTTCGTCCGCACGACGCTCGAGCTCGGCGGCCGACGGGCCATCGGTCAGCACCGCGGGCACCAGCTCCTCCGGCTTCAGCTCGAACACCAGCTCGACCGCCGGGATGCGACCTGCGGCGACGAGCCGACGCCCCAACTCGAGCAAGGTGAGCCGCACCAGACCGAGCGGCCACTCGGCGGTGGTGGGGCCGTTGTCGTCGCGCAGGTCCATCGCCGCGCGGGCCTCGCGGAGCAGCTCGTCGAACCGGTCGCGGTGCTCGGCCGGCACCGACGCACGCACCCGTGCGATGCGCTCGGCCACCTCGGCCGTGGTGTCGTGCACCTCGGCGTTGAGGATGCTCGCTGCCACCAGGTCGGGACGCTCGCCCAACGTGACGCCGTCGACGTCGTACCGCGAGAACAACACGGCGCCGCGGAAGCGCAGGTAGTGCGCGACGCGCCGGTCGATCTCGGGCGAGATCGCTCGGATGCCGGCCAGATCCGTCGGTCGGGCACCACTCGCCTCGACCACCGAGCGGATCTCGGTCAGCTCGCGCATCGGCGCGCTGGTCGACGGCGACGCACCCTCGAGCAGCGACAGGGCCTGGTCGGCCGTGACACCCCACGGCATCACCTCGTGCAGGTACTGGCCGAGCGGGCCGAGGTCGAAGCCGTGCAACCAGAAGTGGTGCTCCCAGCTCTGCATCCCGTGCGCGATGACGCGCTGCAGGTGCGCGACCAGATCGGCATCGGTCAGCGACGCGAGATCGACGTCCTGCAGCGCGAGGTTGGCCTCGACCAGACGGTCCTTGCCACCGTGGTGCCACTCGTCGATCACCCGGTTCCACGGCCGCTCGGCGAACAGGCGAGCTGCACGCTTCGCACGACGACGCATCTCGGGGTGCAGGCGCACGGCGAGCTTCAGCAGCGGCAACGGCGGCAGCTTCGTGGCGGGCCGGTCGGGCGAGATGAGCGGTCGCAGGCGTGAGTAGAACTGCCCATTCACGAAGCGCACGTCGAGCGTGTCGAGCGGCGTCCCGAACTCGGCGAACATGCGGCGCATCCCGGCGGGCATCGCCGTGCTCGCGATGTGCTGCAGGATCGGGGTGCACCCCGGCGGCATGTGTGATCGGTCGCGCGCCCACTGGCCGGGCGCCGGCGCCTCCCATCGGATGTCCACGTACGTCCCTCCTCGGTCGGGTGTCCGTCGTTCGACGCCCACCCGTGCTTCGCTGTGACACGACGTCCGGATCACCCCCCATCCGTCCGTCGCACTACGGTCCGCCCATGGCCGCACCCGAGCTCGTCCCATTGTTCACCCTCACCGCCGCCACCGCCACCAGCGGCCGCATCATCGGTGGCCCCATGGGCACCCGCGTGATCGTCGACGCGAGCAGCGGCACGTTCGAGGGCGAGCGGCTGCGGGGCACCGTGCACGGGCCCGGAGGCGACTGGGTGACGGTGCGCGCCGACGGCACCGCGCAACTCGACGTGCGGCTGTTGCTGCGCACCGACGACGGCGCCGACATCTACATGGAGTACCGGGGCATCGCGCTCGACAACGCCACGCACATCACCACCGCGCCGATGTTCCAGACCGCCGCCGAGCGGTACGCCTGGCTCAACCGGATCGTGGCGGTCGCTCGGGGCTCGAGCGGTGGCGGCCAGGTGACCTACGAGGTGTTCGAGGTCCGATGAGCCCGAGCGTGTTCACCGACGCCGAGCGCGCCTACCTGTCGACGCAACGGTTGGCCCGCATCGCGACGGCGTCGGTGAGCGGCCGTCCCGACGTGGCGGCCGTTCGTTTCCAGCTGGTCGGCGACACCATCGACATCGGCGGTCGGGTCAACCCGGCCACCTACAAGTGGCACAACGTGGTGAACAACCCGCGGGCCTCGGTGACCATCGACGACCTCGCGTCGGAGGATCCCTGGGTGGTGCGCGGCATCAAGATCTTCGGCCGTGCCGAGGCCGTCGAACGCGAGGGCACCACCGGCCGCATCGTCGTGCACCCCGAGGTGATCTGGAGCTGGAACGTGAACGAGGGCGCCGAGACGTACTTCGCCGGCATGATCGAGAAGCGCGTGGTCAGCCCGAGCCGGTGACACCTTCCCCGGCGATCGGGACGACGGCGTCGAACCGGTCGCGGAACGCTTCGATCAGATCGGTGCGATGTGTGACGAACACCGTGGTCCGCGACCGCGTGGCATCGAGCAGATCGGCCGTCAGTTCGCGTGCCGCGAGATCGTCGACGTGCTCGGTCGGCTCGTCGAACACCACGATCCGTGGATCGGCCAGGAGGACGCGCGCGAGCGAGAGCCGCTGACGTTCACCGCCGCTCAGTGCCCGACCGTGCTCGCCGACGAAGGTGTCGAGGCCGTCGGGCAGGCTGCGCACGAACGCCCCGAGCGACGCCAGGTCGAGTGCGGCCCACAGCCGGGCGTCGTCGGCGTCGGGCCGGGCCAGCAGCAGGTTGGCGCGCACGGTCGAGTCGAACACGTGGGCGTCCTGTGCACACCACCCGACCACGCGGCGCACCTCGTCGCCGTGCAGGTGCTCGTACCCGACGGCGCCGGCTCGGCCGATCAGCTCGACGCGCCCCTCGACCGGATCGACGAACTTCGCGAGCAGCGCCGCCAGGGTGCTCTTGCCCACGCCGCTCGGCCCCACCACCGCCGACGTGGTGCCCGGGGAGAAGACCGCAGAGCACCCGTGCAGCACTGGACGGTCGGCGCTCCAGCCAGCGGTCACGTCGACGAGTCGCACGCCCAGGTCACCCGTCGGTGCGTCGAGCGGGTGGTGGGGCTCGCGGACCGGATCGGGCGTGTCGAGCACGGCGAGCAACCGCTCGGCCGACGACACCAGACCGGGCAGCGACGCGCCCACCGAGGCGAGCGCAGCGACCGCCTCGTGCACCGCGAGCGGCACGAGCACCACCACCGCGGCTGCCGGTCCACCGAGCCCGCCGGCTGCCACGGCAGCGCGGGCTGCCACCATCGCCACCGCCACGGCGACACCACTCGCCATCAGCGCGAGCGCCGTCGCGAGACCGGCTGCCGCAGCGGTGCGGACCTCGGCGCCGCGCAACCGTTCGTCGAGCCGGTCGAGCTCGGCGAGTTCGGCGTCGAGCCGGCCGTCGACCGCCAGCGCAGGCGCACCGTCCAGCACCTCGAGCAGACGCGTCCGCATCTCGGCCCGCTCGGGCACCAGGCGTCGTTGCGCGCTCGACGCCCAGCGGGCTGCGGTCCACGGTGCCAGCAGGCCGGCCACCGCCAACGAGACCGCCAGGCCCACACCAGCGGCCGGCAGGATCAGCGCCGACGCCACCGTGGCACCGGCCGCCACACCGACGGTGACGACCACGGGCACGGCCACCCGCACCCACAGGTCGAGCAGGCCGTCGACGTCGCGCACGAACGTCGACGAGACCTCGCCTGCCGCCACCTCGCCTCGGGTCGCCCCGGCCGGCGACGGCAGCACGCGGGCGAGTCGCGAGACGACCGCAGCGCGCAGGTCGCCGAGCACACGGAACGCACCGTCGTGTGCGACGAGACGCTCCCCGTAGCGGAACACCCCGCGAGCGATGCCGAAGGTGCGCACCGCCACGATCGCCACCATCAGGTGCAGCACCGGCGGGCGTTCGGCCGCTCGGACGATGAGCCAGGCCGACACCCCGCCCAGCCCGACCGCCGAGCCGGTGGCCACGACGCCGGCGGCGATCGCGAGCCGGGTGGCCGCGCGGCCCGAGCGGCCGAGCGAGACGACACGGCGCAGCGCCCTCACGGCAGCATCACCACACGGTCGGCGGCGGCGATCGCATCGGGCCGGTGCGCGACGAGCAACACGGCCGCGCCGCGGTCGGCCTCGTCGCGAGCGGCGCGGAGCACCTGCTGCTCGCTCGCCCGGTCGAGTCCGGCGGTGGCCTCGTCGAGCACGAGGAGATCGGCTCGCCGGAGCAACTGCCGAGCGAGCACCAGCCGGCGACGCTCGCCGGCCGACAGATCGAGGCCCCGTTCGCCGAGGACACGCCCGAGCGGCAGGTCGAGGCCCACACGTGCGAGCGCGGCGGTCAGGTCGTCGTCGGCGGCGTCGGTCCGGCCGAGACGAAGGTTGCTCGCCACCGTGCCCGCCTGCACGAACGGGTGCTGATCGACCCAGCCGACGTGACGCCGCCACGCCGCGGGCTCGAGATCGTGCACGGCCACCGTGGTCGCGCCGGCCACCAGCGACGCCGACCCCGAGTCGGGCCGCCGGAAGCCGAGCACCACCTCGACCAGCGTGCTCTTGCCACAACCGCTCGGCCCGGCGAGCGCGACCAGTTCGCCGCCGCGCACGACCAGGGTCGCGCCGTCCGGGGCGAGTCGGGTCCGGCCGTCGTGGCGCACTCCCACGTCGTCGATCCGCAGTTCGAAGCCCCGATCGAGCGCCGGCACGGCGAGACGACGTCCTGGCTCGGGCAGGGGTGCTTCGAGCACGTCGAACGCCGCCGCTGCGGCCGCTGCGCCGGCGGCGCTGGCGTGGTAGTGGACGCCGACCTGCCGGAGCGGCAGGTAGGCCTCGGGTGCGATCACGATCAGGAACACTCCGTCGCGCAACGACAGCTCACCCCGCACGAGGCGCAGGCCGACGCTCACCGCCACGAGGGCCACCGACAGCGTGGCGAGCAGTTCGAGCACGAGCGACGACAGGAAGGCGATGCGCAGCGTCGCCATGGTCGTGCCTCGGTAGCGGTCGGTGTTCGCGCGCACCTGGTCGACCTGCGCGTCGCCACGCCCGAACGCGCGCAGGGTCGGCATTCCCTCGACCACGTCGAGGAAGTGGTGCGACAGGCGGGTGAGCGCCAGCCACCGGCGGGCCGTGGCGGCCTCGGTCATCCGGCCGACGAGCCACATGAACACCGGGATCAACGGCAACGTGAGCGCCACGATCACCGCCGTCGTGGTGTCGACCACCATCAACTGGACCAGCACGACGATCGGCACGATCACCGCCAGCACCAGCTGCGGCAGGTACTTGGCGAACCAGTCGTCGAGTGCGTCGAGCCCGTCGAGCACCAGGGTCGCGGTGGCGGCCCGAGGGGTCGCGCCGGCATGGCCCTGCGATCCGGCCGCCAGTCGCGACACGACGTCGTGCCGCAGGGTTCGCTTCACCGATGCCGCCGCACGCCGGGAGGCCACCTCCTGCGCCCACCCGGCGCCGGCTCGCACGCCGACCACCGCGACCACGGCGATCGCCACGCCCGTCACGGATGGTGCGCCGGACCGGGCGTGCGCGATTCGGTCGACGCCGGTGGCGAGCAGCCACGCCTGCGCCGACACGGCGATCGCCGCGACGGCGCCGAGCGCGACGGTCAGCGCGAGCACCGTGCGCGCCGCTCGCGCCCGGCGCAACAGGCGTGGATCGATCGGGGTCACGCGTGTGGGTCGCGGTGGCCCGGGCGCCCCACCTGTGCCAGCTCGCGCTCGTGGGCCTCGACGCCGCCGGGGATGTGCTGCACCCCGATGCGGCGACGGAAGATCACGAAGGTCCACGCCTGATAGGCCAGCACGAGCGGCGTGAAGATCGCGGCCACCCACGTCATGATCGTCAACGTGTACCCCGTCGACGACGCGTTGGTGGTGGTGAGCGACCAGGCGTCGTCGAGCGAGCTCGGCATCACCTGCGGGAACAGCACCGTGAACAGCGACGCGACGGCGGCCGCGATCGTGGCGGCGGTGCCGACGAACGCCCAGCCCTCGCGGCCCCGGCGGTTGGCCTCGAGCGCCGCCAGCAACGACCCGGCAGCCATCACGGCGAGCAGCGTGAACCAACCGTGGTGCTGGGCACCGTCGCGATGCACGTACGTCCAGCCGAGGAACGCGACGGCGGTCACCGCCGCCACCAGACCCGACACACCCGCCACCCGACGCGCCCGCTCGCGCACGTCACCGAGCGTCTTGAGCGACACGTAGACGGCACCGTGGGTGACGAAGAGCGAGACGGTCACGACGCCGAACAGCAGGGCGTACGGGTTGAGGAGGTCGAACAACGTGCCGACGTACTCCTTGTCGGCGTCGATGGGCACGCCTCGCACGATGTTGCCGAACGCGACGCCCCACAGCAGTGCGGGCACGAGCGAGCCGAGGAAGATCGCCAGGTCCCAACGTGCACGCCAGGCCGGCTCGTCCCGCTTGCCGCGGTACTCGAACGCGACGTTGCGGAAGATCAGCGACACGAGCACCAGGAACAGCGGCAGGTAGAAGCCGGAGAACAACGTCGCGTACCACTCGGGGAACGCAGCGAACGTGGCCCCGCCGGCCACCAGCACCCACACCTCGTTGCCGTCCCAGACGGGTCCGATCGTGTTGATGAGCACGCGGCGCTCGGTGTCGGTGCGGGCGATCAGCCGGGTGAGGATGCCGACCCCGAAGTCGAAGCCCTCGAGGACGAAGTAGCCCGTCCACAGCACGGCGATGAGGATGAACCAGACGGTGGTGAGTTCCATGGCAGTACCTCGCTCAGTACGCGAACGCGAGTTCGCGCTCGTCGTCGTTCGATGGGGTCCCGGGCCCCTCGTCGGGCGGTCGCACGGGTGCGACCTCGGGCAGACCACCGCGGATGGTCCGCAGCAACAGCCGCACCTCGACGACGGCCAGGATCCCGTACACCACGGTGAAGCCGATCATCGTGGTGAGCACCTCGGCGGTGGACACCGTCGGAGACACGCCGGCCGACGTGGGCATCAGCCCGAACACGATCCAGGGCTGCCGCCCCATCTCGGTGAAGACCCAGCCCAGGCTGTTGGCGGCCAACGGGAGCATCGGCAGCGCGATCGCGACGAGCCCTGCGTAGCGGCGCACGCACAGCGGCCGCCCGCGACGGGTGCACCACAGCAGCCACAACGCCGGCAGCGCGGTCAGCATCCCGATGCCGATCATGAAGCGGAAGGTCCAGTAGGTGAGCGCGATGTTCGGCGTGTAGTCGCCCGGCCCGTACATCAGCTCGTAGCCGGTCTGCAGGTTGTCGATGCCCTCGACCGAGGCGTCGAAGTTGCCCTCGGCCAGGAACGACAGCAGACGAGGGATGCGGATCGCGAAGGTCTCCTCCGATCCGTCCGGGGTGCCGAGCGAGAAGATGCTGAACGACGCGTGGTCCTTGGTCTCGTACAGCGCCTCGGCGGCCGCCATCTTCATCGGCTGCACATCGGTCATCACCTTGGCCTGCTGGTCACCGGTCGCTGCCACCGCGAGGCAGGCCACGAGCACCACCACCGCGCCGAGACGGCCGCTCGAGCGGAAGGCCGCAGGGTCACGATCGGGCCGCCGCACGAGGTTCCACAGCGACACGCCGAGCACCAGGGCGCCGGCGGTGAGAAAGGCGCCGGCGATCGTGTGCGGGAAGGTCACGAGCGTGACCTTGTTGGTGAGCACCGCCCAGAAGTCGGTGAGCTCGGCACGTCCGGTGGCCGGGTCGTACTCGTACCCCACCGGGTTCTGCATGAAGCTGTTGGCGGCGAGGATGAAGTACGCCGACAGCAGCGTGCCGCTCGCCGCGATCCAGATCGTCGCCAGGTGCAGCTTGGGCGACAGGCGGTCCCAGCCGAAGATCCACAGTCCGAGGAAGGTCGACTCGAGGAAGAACGCGAGGAGCCCCTCGATCGCGAGCGGCGCACCGAAGATGTCGCCGACGAACCTCGAGTAGTCGCTCCAGTTCATGCCGAACTGGAACTCCTGGACGATGCCGGTGACGACGCCGAGGGCGAAGTTGATGAGGAAGAGCTTGCCGAAGTACTTCGTCAGCCGGAGGTATCGCACGTCATCGGTGCGGTACCAGGCGGTCTGCAAGCCGGCGACGAGGAAGCCGAGGCCGATCGTGATCGGCACGAAGAGGAAGTGGTAGACGGTCGTGATACCGAACTGCCAACGGGCGAGGTCGAGTGGCTCCATGGTGGGTTCCGGCCCTCCTTGAGTGGTCGACCATCATCGTGACACACATACCCCCAGGGGTGTCGGGACCTTTGGCCCGTGACGGTGTGAGAGGCGTCATACCGTCGGGCGGAACGCACCCGACACCCCGGGTGTGATGCGTGCGGCTCAGGCGGCGTCCTGTGTCTCGTCACACGGAACGGCGTCGTACGAGTCGTCGTCGTAGCCGTCGTCGTAGCCGTCGTCGTAGGTCCCGTCGTCGCCCCAGCCGTCGTCGCCCCAGCCGTCGTCCTCCCAGCCGTCGTCCCACCCGTCGTCGGTCCCGTCCTCGTACGTGCCGCCGTCGGGCAGGTCCCAGCCGTCGGCGGCATCGGATCCGTCGGCCGCGCCGTCGAGCGGCTCACCACCGACGCCGCCCGAGGTGATCCAGGGGGCAAAGGTCGGAACCTCGGCGAACACACCCGGCATCACCGCGCAGGCCACGCCCCAGCTGACCACCCCGGCGAGCTTCACGGTGCCGTCCGGCGCCACGATCGTCAGCGGTCCGCCGCTGTCGCCGTAGCACGAGCCCGCACCGATGCCCTCGGCACACACCTCGTTCGAGGCGACGATCTCGCCGTCGCCGCCGAGCTGGGTGGCACAGGTCGCGTCGTCGACGATCGGCACCTGTGCCGACAGCAGACCCTCGGAGCCCTCGGCGTCGTCCTCGGCCACCGCACCCCATCCCGACACGCTCGCGGTCGATGCAGCGGCGAGCTCGTCGCTCGACGCCAGCGCGATCGGCTGCACGGTCGAACCGAACTGCAGCGGTGAGGCGAGCGTCAACAACGCGACATCGGCAGCCGCGTCGAATCCGCCCGGGTGCACGACGATGCGGACGACCGCACGGTCCTGGCCCGACGAGTCGTCGCGGTCGGTCACGCCGGCCCGCACGACGAAGCTGCCCGCCGAGGCCCCCTCCACGCAGTGGGCGGCGGTCAGCACGGTGGTCGCGTCGATCACCGCGCCGCCGCAGAAGTGCCCGGCGCCGTCGCGGAGCGACACCTGCCACGGCGCCGAGGTGATCGATGTCGGGTCGCCGTCGACGATGGCCGAGGCCGGCAGGTGACCGGCGATCGTCACGACGGCAGCCGTGGCGGCGGCGACGGCTGCGGCCGAGGCGAATCGGGCACGCCGACGCGACGGCGTGGGGGTGTTCGAGGGGTGACGTGAGGGGTGCATGGGAGGCTCCTTGCTGCACCTCGCGGTGCGGTCCGTGCCGGGCCCGTCGCCCGACACGGCGCACGATGCGCTCACGACCCTGAGAGACCCCTGACCGTCGCGAAGAGAACGCTGAGAGCGGATCCGTGCACGTCAGCCGGGCAGGGGCACCGGCACGCGCACCACGAACGACGCGCCGCCCAGATCGCTGTCGCCGACGTGCACGGTGCCGGCGTGCTCGGCCACCAGCTCGCGCACGATCGCGAGCCCCAGCCCGGTGCCACCCGCGTGACGCGTGCGTGACTCGTCGAGTCGGGCGAACCGTTCGAACACCCGCTCGCGGTCGGCCGAGGGCACGCCCGGCCCGTCGTCGTCGACGGCGAGCTCCCACTGCACGGTCGGGCGACCGGTCGGGTCGGGCGCGGTGATCGTCCCGAGCCGCACCCGCACCCGAGCACGGGCATGCGCGGCCGCGTTGTCGAGCAGGTTCTGCACCACGCGCTGCACGGCCGACGGCACGATCGCCGCCTGGACGGGCGCGATGTCGGCACGGTCGAACGACAGGTCGGGAGACCGGTCGGCAGCGGCGCGCACCTCGGCGCGCACGAGGTCGTCGACATCGGCGAGTCGACGACGACGTGGCGCCGCCCCGTCGTGGCGCGCCAGCACCAGCAGGTCGTCGACCAGCCGGCCTGCACGGTCGACCTGCTCGATCGCGGCGTCGACCGAACCGGCCATGCGCTCGGGCTGACGTTGCGCGACCTCGAGCACGGCACGCACACCCGTGAGCGGACTGCGCAGCTCGTGGGCGGCGTCGGACGTGAAGCGACGTTGCGCGACGACCCCGCGCTCGAGCCGCTCGATCGTCGCGTTGAAGCTCTCGGCCAACGCCTGCAACTCGTCACCGGACGGTGGCACCGGCACTCGCCTCGACAGGTCGGCGGTGGTGATCTCGTCCACTTCGCGGCGCATCTCGTCGACGGCGCGCAACGACCGGCCGACCGCCCATCTCGCCGCCAGGCCTGCGAGCACCGCCGCGCCCAGCACCCACAGCGCCAGCCAAGCGAGGCGGTCCGTCAGGTCGGATGCGAAGGTGGGCACGGGCCGGGCCACCACCAGCCAGGTGCACGCCTCGGGTTCGATGCATCCGGTGGCGGCCACCGCGAGGGTGCGGCCGTCGACGTCGAGCTGGTCGCCCACGATGTCGAGCTCGCCCAGGGTGTCGACCTCGAGCTCGGCGGCGATGTCCTCCATCGTCGAGTCGTCGAGCGGCCCCTCCACCTCGGCGAGCGCGCCGTCGGTGTCGGACCGGGCGACGGTGTCGTCCGCAGCGGCGGGTTCCACGTCGACGCGCACGTCGTCGTCGACCTGCTGGGCGAGCCGGCGGTCCTGGTCGTCGACGAGGTCCATGACCACGTCGATCGCCTTCGAGTCCTCGAGCCGCCAGTCGCGGTGCACCACGAGCACGAACCCGATGGCGGCGAACACGGCCCCGAGGGATGCGCTGACGATCGTCACGCGGCCGCGCATCGACGCGCGTCGGAGTCTCATCGGCGTTCGGCGTCGACGCGGTAGCCGATCCCGCGCACGGTCTGGATCGTCGACGTGCCGAACGGCTCGTCGACCTTGCGGCGCAGGTAGCCGACGTACACCTGCACCACGTTCGGGTCGATCTCGTCGTCGCCCCACACACCGTCGACCAGTTCCTGCTTGGTGACGGCTCGACCGACGTGGTGCATCAGGTAACGCAGCAGCGAGAACTCGCGAGGCGTCAGCTCGATCTCGACCCCGTCGCGGGTGACGCGGTGCTCGGCCGGGTCGAGCGCGAGGCCGCCCACCTGCATCAGCGGCGACCTGGCCGCCGGGCCTCGACGCACGAGGGCTCGCAGCCGGGCCAACAGCACCACGAACGAGAAGGGCTTGGTGACGTAGTCGTCGGCCCCCGTGTCGAGCCCCTCGGCCTGGTCGTACTCGCCGTCCTTCGCGGTGAGCATCAGGATCGGCGTGCTGTTGCCACGCTCGCGCAGCGTGCGGCACACCACGTAGCCGTTCATGCCCGGCAGCATGACGTCGAGCACGATCGCGTCGTAGCTCTGCTCGGTGGCCATCCACAGACCGTCGTCGCCACGCGCCGCGTGGTCGACGGCGTAGCCCTCGCCGCGCAGACCGTCGACGAGCGCTTGTGCGATCACGGGTTCGTCCTCCACCACCAGCAGCCGCACGTCGCACATCATCGCAGTCGCATCGGCCCGACGGGCGGCTCTCGCAGCGCCGCTCCTCAGCGAACTCTCAGCGAACCGGCCGGGTCCTCGTGGGCGGCGGTGTCCAGCATCCCCGACGATGCCGAGATGTGCTCCGGCCCGCAGGAGCTGCAGGGTGCGCGGGCGGCGACCGCCACACGCGCCGGCCAGCAGGTGGTGCTGCTGCTCGCGCCGGCCGCGCTGACCGATGTGTTCGCCTGCCCGATCGGTGGCGACGGCACCGAGTACACGCTCTACATGGCCGAACCCCCCACCCCCTGACCCCTTTGCGATTGCGGACTGCGGCCCCGATATGGGGCCGCAGTCCGCAATCGCGCTACTCGAGCGGGTTGGGCCAGGCGACGTCTTCGGTGCTGATGCCCTGCGCTTGCAGGGCACGGCGCTCGGCCGACAGGCGCTCGGCCAGCGCGTCGACGTCGTCGGGCAGCGCCGCAGCCAGACGGTCGCGCAGGTGCTTGGCCAACGTGGGGCTGCGACCCTGCGTCGACACCGCCACGATCACCGCACCTCGACGCTCGACGGCGGGCAGCACGAAGCTGCACCGGTCCGGGTCGTCGACGGCGTTGCAGAACACGTGCCTCGCCTCGCACTCGTCGAAGATCTGCTGCTGCACCACCGGATCGTTCGTGGCCGCCACCACCAGCCACGCACCGTCGAGGTCGGCCGGCTCGTAGCGGCGCTGCACCAACTCGGCACCGACCAGCGAGGCGAAGCCGTCGACGAACTCGGGCGACACGACCCGCACGTGAGCGCCGCTGGCGAGCAGCCCCTCGGTCTTGCGCAGCGCCACCGCTCCCCCGCCCACCACCAACACGGTGCGGCCGTCGAGGCGGACGACCAACGGGTAGCCGTCGACGATCGGACGTGACGCGGCGAGATCGGACGGATCAGCCATCGAGTGGCAGCGTACGTGCCGCCACCAGCGCGGCCGCCTCGTCGGCGAACGTGGCCACCGCCCCGATCACCATCACGGCGGGCGATGCGACGTCGGCCTCGGCGAGGTCGCGCACGCGCCCGGTCCACACGCGTTGGCGTGGCGTGGTGGCGTGCATCACCACCGCCGCCGCTGTGTCGTCGTCGAGGCCACCGGCCACCAGTGCGTCGACGATCGATGCACGGCGCTCGATGCCCATCAGCACCACGAGCGTGCCGCCGAGGCGGGCGACCGCCGACCAGTCGACGGGATCGGATGCCGCCATCTCATGACCGGTCACGATCGTGACCGCACGCGCCACCTGGCGGTGGGTGACCGGGATGCCGGCCGCCGCGGGACCGGCCAGCGCCGAGCTCACACCCGGGACGACCTCGCAGACGATGCCCGCACGGGCGAGCACCTCGACCTCCTCGCCGCCACGACCGAACACGAACGGGTCGCCGCCCTTCAGCCGCACCACCCGACGGCCCGAGTGTGCGTGCAGCACCAGCAGCTCGTTGAGCACGTCCTGCGTATGGCTGCCGCCGGGCCGCTTGCCGACGTCGATCAGCTCGGCACCCGGCCGCGCCATCGCCAGGATCTCGGGCGACACCAGGCGGTCGTACAGCACGACGTCGGCCTCGCCGATCAGACGGGCGGCGCGCAGCGTGAGCAGCTCGGGATCACCCGGGCCGGCACCCACCAACCACACGCGCACGTCGCTCACGCGGGCACCGGCTCCAGCGTCACCATGCCCGCGCCGACGGTGCCGTTCGCGACCTCGTCGATCACGATGAAGCTGCCGGTGGTGCGATTGGTCGCGTAGTCGTCGACGGGCAGGGACTGTGCGGTGATGAACGTGACGGTGCCGATCTCGTTGAGCCCGAGCTCGTCGATGTCCGCTCGGTGCTCGAGCGTGGTGACGTCGAGGCGGTCGTGCAGGATCGTGGCCACGGCCTTCACCGTACGCGTGCCGTGCTTGATCAGCACGTGGTTGCCGGTGCGCAGCGGCTTGTCGGCCATCCACGCGACCCGCGCCGTCAGCTGGGGCACGGCGTGCGGGGCGTCGTCGGCCGCGGCGATCACGTCGCCGCGCGACACGTCGAGCTCGTCCTCGAGCTGCACGCGGACGGCCGGTGCGTTGCCCTCGACGGCGGCGATGCGGCTGCGCGTACCCGACGGCAGCACGACGACCTCGTCGCCCACCTTGGGCAGTCCACCCGCGAGCGACCCGGCGTACCACCGGCGCTCGGCCGCCACACCGGCGCCGCTGCCCACGGCCGGCTTGATGACCACCTGCACCGGCAGGCGCAGCGCGTCGTGATCGTGCGTCGGGATCTCGAGCGTCTCGAGGTGCTCGAGCAGCGACGGCCCGGTGTACCACGGCGTGTGTGGCGACCGGTCGACCACGTTGCCGCCGTCGAGCGCACACAGCGGGATCGCCGTCACCACCGGCACGCCGAGACGGTCGGTGAACTCGCCGAACTCGCGGCGGATCTCCTCGAAGCGCTCCTGGCTCCAGTCGACGAGATCCATCTTGTTGACGGCGAGCACCAGGTGCTGGATGCCGAGCAGCGCCGACAGGGCTGCGTGACGCTGCGACTGCTCGCGCATGCCGTGGCGGGCGTCGACCAGGATCACCGCCACGTCCGACGTGGAGGCACCCGTCACCATGTTGCGGGTGTACTGCACGTGGCCCGGCGTGTCGGCGATCACGAACGAGCGCACCGGCGTCGAGAAGTAGCGGTAGGCGACGTCGATCGTGATTCCCTGCTCGCGCTCGGCGCGCAGGCCGTCGGTGACGAGCGCGAGGTCGAGCCCTTCGCCGCCGCGCCGTGCCGTCGTGGCGGCCACCGCGTCGATCACGTCGTCGAACAGCGCCTTGGTGTCGTGCAGCAGGCGCCCGATGAGCGTGCTCTTGCCGTCGTCGACCGAACCTGCCGTGGCGAATCGCAACAGCTCCATCAGAAGTAGCCCTCCCGCTTGCGGTCCTCCATCGCCGCCTCGCTGAACTTGTCGTCGGCTCGCGTGGCGCCGCGCTCGGTGATGCGGCTCTGCTCGATCTCGGTGAGCACCTCGAGCGGCGTGCGAGCGTCGCTGCGCACCGCACCCGTGCACGTGAGGTCGCCGACGGTGCGGTAGCGCACGGTGGTGACGAAGGGCGTCTCGCCAGGCGCCGGCGGCGTGACCGGGCTCGTGGCGAGCAGCATCCCGTCGCGCTCGACGACCTCGCGCTCGTGGGCGTAGTACATCTCGGGCAGCTCGATGTCGTTGACCGCGACGTACCGCCAGATGTCGAGTTCGGTCCAGTCGCTCAGCGGGAAGGCGCGCAGGTGCTCGCCGGTGCGGATGCGGGCGTTGTAGTAGCGCCACAGCTCGGGCCGCTGGTTCTTCGGGTCCCACTGGCCGAACATGTCGCGGAAGCTGAGGATCCGCTCCTTGGCACGAGCCTTGTCCTCGTCGCGGCGGGCACCGCCGAACGCGGCGTCGAACTTGTGCTTGGCGATCTCGTGCAGCAACGGCTGGGTCTGCAGGCGGTTGCGCGATCCGGTGGGGCCCGGGTCGGGCACGCGGCCCTCGTCGATGGCCTCCTGCACGCTCGCGACGACGAGCTGCACGCCCATCTGCTCGACGAGACGGTCGCGGAACTCGATCACCTCGGGGAAGTTGTGGCCCGTGTCGACGTGCATCACCGGGAACGGGATGACACCCGGCTCGAACGCCTTCTTCGCGAGGTGCAGCATGACCACGCTGTCCTTGCCGCCGCTGAACAGCAGCACCGGCCGCTCGCACTCGGCGGCGACCTCGCGGATCACGAAGATCGCGTGGGCCTCGAGCTCGCGCAGACGCTGGTCGAGGCCGCCGGCGTCGAGTTCGCAGTCGAGGTCGTCGAGTTCGGAGCTGGTCTGGTCGATCACGGTCACGTTCGTCTCCTCGGGGGCCGGATGAGGGTCGGGCACATCGAGCACGTCAGAGGTGCAGGCCGCACTCGGTCTTGGCGTGGGCGCTCCAGCGGCCGGCGCGGGCGTGCTCGCCATCGGTGGGCTTGCGGGTGCACGGCCAGCAGCCGATCGACGGGTAGCCCTGGTCGAGCAGCGGGTTGAGCGGTACCTCGTGGATGGTGGCGTAGGTGGCGAGATCGGCGTCGGTCCACGCGGCGAGCGGGTTGAGCTTCACCAGGCCGCGCTTGTCGAGCTGCACGAACGGCGTGTTCGCCCGCACCTCGCTGTCGCTGCGTCGCACTCCGCTGATCCAGCCCAGGCGACCCGAGAGGCCCTGCTCGAGCGGGACCACCTTGCGTTCGTAGCAGCAGCCGTCGGGATCGGTCTCGTAGCGAGCGTCACCGATCGGCGGGGCCGGGGTGACCACGAGCTTGATCGGGTAGCGGCGCCCGACGGCGTCGACGGTCTGCAGGGTCTCGTCGAAGTGGTACCCGGTGTCGAGGAAGAGCACCTCGATGCCGGGGGCGACCTTGGCCGCGACGTCGACGAGCACCGTGTCGCTCGTCATCGCCGAGGCGACGATCAGCCGGTCGACCGGGATCGTGTCGACCAGCCACTGGATCATCCTCGTGGCGTCGCCGTGTGCTGCGAACTCGGCGTTGAGGGCGTCGAGATCGAGCGTCGAGGCGTCGAAGGGAGCGGCTGCTGCGTCGGGCACGCCGGTCAGGCTACCAATTCCCGACGAATCCGATCGCATTTATCGGTGCCATCGCCTTTCGGCCGATGTCACCCCGGGTGCGCAGGCCCAGGACACCCCTCCCCCGCACCGACGGGTCGTAGCATCGGGCCCGATGGACTTCTCCTGGACCCCCGAGCAGACCGAACTCCGCGAGCGCGCCCGCAAGGTGGCCGAGGAAGCCGTCGCCCGCTTCGGTCGTCACAACGACAGCTGGATCAACGGCTACTCGAAGGACTTCGCCAAGGAGATGGCCGCGCACGGCTGGATCGGCATGACCTGGCCCGTCGAGTTCGGCGGCGGCGGTCGCCCGGCCATCGAGCGCCTGATCGTCGGCGAGGAGATGATCGCCGCCGGCGCGCCGATCGCGGCGATGTGGTTCGGCGACCGCCAGATGGGCCCCACGCTCATCACCTACGGTCGCCCCGACCAGCAAGCCGAGTTCCTGCCGAAGATCCTGTCGGGCGAGACCACCTGGTGCATCGGCATGAGCGAACCCAACGCCGGTTCCGACCTCGCCAGCCTGAAGACCACGGCCGACCGCCAGGGCGACGAGTGGGTGATCAACGGTCAGAAGATCTGGACCAGCTTCGGCGCGCAGAGCGACTACTGCTACCTCATCTGCCGCACCAGCAACGAGGGGCCGCCGCACGCCGGCATCAGCGAGATCATCGTCCCGATGGACACGCCCGGCATCGAGGTGCGACCCATCAAGGACATGACCACCAACCGCCACTTCTGCGAGGTGTTCTTCACCGATGTGCGCGTGCCGATCGAGAACCTCGTCGGGGTCGAGGGCAACGCGTTCAAGCAGACCATGCGCCAGCTCGAGCACGAGCGCGGCGGCATCGACCGTCTCGTCAGCAACCGGGCGCTGTACGAGATGGCCAAGGCGCGCGCCGACCTGTCCGACCCGCTGATCCGCCAGGAGATCGCGCAACTCGAGATCCAGTACCGGATCGGCCGGATCCTCGTGATCCGCGAGGTGCTCAAGCAAGCGCCTGCCGGCTTCTCGGCCGCGACCAAGTGCTTCTGCACCGAGCACGAGGCACGCGTCTCGCAGTTCGTGTCGCGTGTGTTCGGCGCCGAGGCGACGTTGTGGAGCGACGTGGTGCACGGCCTGCTGTACACGCCCGGCTACACGATCATGGGCGGCACCTCGAACGTGATGCGCAACATCCTCGGCGAGCGAGTGCTGGGCCTCCCCCGCTGACCCGCATGCACCGTTCCGGTCGCGCATCGCCTCGGAATGCGAGAGGACGCGCGACCAGAACGTTCGCGGTGACGACGACGATCGCACTGCTCGCCGCGTGCTCGTCCGGCACGGACACCGCCGATCCCACCACGACCGCTCCCCCGGCCACGACCGAGCCGGCCACGACGCCGCCCACCACTGCGTCGCCGACCACCACGCTCGCGCCGGCGACGGCTCGCCTGGACGACCGGCCGGTCGACGCGGCCGGCTATGCAGCGGCGTTCACCGCAGCTGAGCTCACCATCCGCGATGCAGCGGCTGCGCCCGACGCCGTCGCCGCTGCCGGTCGCCAATACCAGCTGCTGTTGCGCTCGCTCGCCGACGTGCCCGAACTCGACGAGGCCGTGCTCGCCGCCGTCGACCCGACCGTGCGGCCGACGCTCGAGCGCATCGTGCGCGCCCGCGAGTTCCTGCAGGCGCGCAGCGCCGCCGACCCGACGCCGAGCGAACCCTCGCCGACCCTGCCCGCGTGGACGATCGTCGAACCCGAACCCGTCGACACCTTGCGCGCCCTGTACGACGAGGCCGAGCAGCTCACCGGCATCCCGTGGTACTGGCTGGCGGCGATCCACCTGCAGGAGACCCGCATGGGCCGCATCGTCGGCGTGTCGGATGCCGGTGCGGTGGGGCCGATGCAGTTCCTGCCCACCACGTGGGCCGAGTGTTGCACCGGCGATCCGACCGTCACCCGCGACGCGATCATCGGCGCCGCCACCTACCTCGCGCAGAGCGGCGGGCCGGCCGACATGCAGGCGGCCGTGCACCAGTACAACCCGAACGACGGCTACGTCGCCGTGGTCACCGCGTACGCCGAGAACCTGCGCGACGTGCCGCAACTGTTGGCCGGCTACCACGCGTTCCAGGTGTTCGCGAGCAGCGCGGCCGGCACCGTGCGCCTCCCGATCGGCTACTCGCAGTCCGCACCGATCGACGCCGCCGCCTACCTCGCCGCGAACCCGGACGACGCCGCCTGACGCACCATCCGAGTGCCACCGGCCCGCCCGAGTGGCACCGGCGCATCCGAGTGGCATGGGGACACACGGGTGTACCGCACACCCTCGGGTGCTCCTGTGGCACTCGCCCGGGCGGCTGGCACTCGGGTCTGGGGTGGGTGCACCACGGGGGCTACGGTTCGGCGCATGGCCGACCTGCTCGCACTCTCCGCTCGGATCATCGACTCGGGGCTGGTCGACCAGCCGGTCAACCGCACCTCGAACGAGCTGAGCGAGGTGGCCGACGGCCTGGCGATGGTCGAGAGCTTCAGCCACTCGGTGGTGGTCGACACCGGCGAGGGCCTGATGGCGTTCGACGCATCGGGCACCCACACCGGACGTCAGGTGTTCGACGCGATCAAGGGCTGGCGCGACCAACCGGTGCGCCACCTGGTCTACACCCACGGCCACGCCGACCACGTCGGCGGCAGCACCTTCTTCGCCGGCGATCACCCGCTCGTCATCGGCCACCAGAACGTCGCCAAGCGCATCGACCGCTACGCGTTCACCAACAACTGGAACCTGCTCATCAACGCCCGACAGTTCGGCGGCATCTCCGGCGACCTCAACCTGAGCGTCGGTGGCGAGGTCGACGACGCCGACGGCAGCGACACCGGCGTGGCGGTCGCGCCCCGTGCCGGCGCGCGCCGTTTCCTGCCCGCCGGCACGCTGCGACCCGACCGCGAGGTCGGCCTGTTCGACCGCATGGTGGTCGGCGGCCACGAGGTCGAGTTCCACCACGCCCGCGGCGAGACCGACGACCACCTCTGGTCGTTCTTCCCCGAGCAGAAGTGGGTGATGACCGGCGACTTCCTCATCTGGAACTTCCCCAACGCCGGCAACCCGCAGAAGGTGCAGCGCTACCCCATCGAATGGGCCGCCGCGTTGCGGGCGATGATCGCGAAGGAGCCCGAGCTGCTGCTGCCCGCGCACGGCCTGCCGATCGAGGGCAAGGAGCGCATCGCCCGAGTGCTCGACGATGTCGCCACCGCGCTCGAGCAGCTCGTCAGCGAGGTCGTCGCGCGCATGAACGCCGGCGACAACCTCGACACGATCATCCACTCGGTGAAGGTCCCGGCCGACACGTTGGCCAAGCCCTACCTGCGCCCGTTGTACGACGAGCCCGAGTTCGTCGTCCGCGGTATCTGGCGCCAGTTCGGCGGCTGGTGGGACGGCGCTGCGTCGCGGCTGAAGCCATCACCCGATGCGCAGGTCGCCGCCGCGATCGCCGAGCTCGCCGGCGGCGCCGACGTGCTGCTGCGCCGCGCCGAACAGGCGGCATCGGACGGCGACCTGCGGCTCGCCTGCCACTTCGCCGACCTGGCGGGCTGGGCGGCGCCCGACGACCCGACGATCCACGCCGGCCGCGCCGCGATCTACCTGCAGCGCCGCAAGGTCGAGCCGAGCCTGATGAGCAAGGGCATCTTCGCCGCCGCGGCCCGCGAGAGCCAGGTGGTCGTCGACCGCAACGGCAGCGTCTGAGCGCGACGCGACGCCGCGCCGCGGCTCAGCGGATCAACGGCCCAGCGTCACCAGCACCAGCGCACCGACGGCCATCGCCATCCCGACCGACTGCCACCGGTTCACCCGCTCGCGGTCGATCACGAACGCGAGCACCACGGTGCTCGCCGGGTACAGCGACGCCACCACGGCGACGATCGACAGCAGGCCCTCGCGCGACGCCGCCAGGTAGAGCAGGTTGGCGAGCATGTCGAGGGCGCCTGCGGCACCGGCCAGTGCGAGTGCGCTGCGCTGGCGCGACGGGCGGGCGCGCATGCCGAGGCACATCACGAACAGCAACGGCACCGACGCCGCGCGGGCGGCCACCAACGGCCAGAAGCCCGAGTCCGGATCGGTGCGGTCGAGCGCCACGAAGAGCAGGCCGAAGCCGGTGCCGGCCAGCAGCGCGAAGCCCACGATCACCGGCGGCGTCGGCCGGTGCCGTTCGCCGATCGCGCCGCTGACGAGCGCCACCGCGGCGACGGCGAGCACGATGCCCACATAGGCGATCGCGTCGGGTCGTTCACCTTGCAACAACCCGGCACCCACGGGCAACACCGCACCCACCACCGCGCTCAGCGGCGCGACGACCGTGACCGCCCCGTTCGCGAACGCGTGGTACAGGCTGGCCAGCCCCACGGCGCCGGCCACCCCGGCAGCAGCACCCCACCCGATCGTCGCACCGTCGGGGAACGATGTGCCCATCACCGCGACCGCCACGATCACGAGCACGAGGCTCACCACCTGGCCGAGGAAGGTGACCACCACGCTCGGGTGCAGCCGGCTGGCGCGACCACCGAAGTAGTCGGCGACGCCGTACACGACGGCGGACGAGAGAGCGAGCAGGATCGGCATGAGGCGGGTCGCGGCGATCGGCCCGACGGCCCTCGGAGGTCAGACGTCGGGGCAGCGGGCGATGTCGGGCGTACCGTACCGGGACGGGCACAGGGCCGGGTGGACGTTCGCGAACCGGCCGAGGCGGTTCTCGAACCCCGGCACCACCCAGGCGTGCAGCATCCACAGATCGCCACCGGCGAGGTAGGTCCCGGCGCACCGGTCGGGGCCACCGGCCTCCTCGCGGTCGACCCAGCCGTTCACCACGCACAGGCCGGTGTGCTGGTGCCAGTGGTCGTTGCCACCGGCGAAGCCGATCGGTTCGACAGGCCATTGCAGCCAGTACACGAAGGCCACGAGCCGGGGCGGTTCGACGGTCTCGTCGAGCAGCACCATCGACGGCTCGGCGGGATCGAAGGGAGCCGCCACCTGCGTCCAGCGCACCCAGTGCGTGCCCACACCCGGACCGGGCGCCGAGGCCCGGACGAAGCCCGCGCGGCCGAGCTCGTCGACGGTGTCGAACCGGGTCGTCGCACGTTGCGCCCGCATCCACTGGTCGTTGAACGTCGCCGCGTCACCCGTCAACAGGGGCACCTCGATGGTCGACGAGAGCACGCCGTGGCCGTGCGCGTGTGACCCGGACGGCTCGACGGCACCGCTGTCGCCGAGCGCCTCGATCGCCGACCGCTGCGCTGCGGAGATCCGTTCGGCGTCGAGCGGGGTGAGCGGTCCGGTGCGCGGCGCACGACCAACGGGGGCGGTCGACGCCGTCGATGCCGGCGCCGCCGGACTCGACGACTCGTCCGCCGGCACGGCCGTGTCGGGGCCGGGGATCGCACAGCCGGTCGTCGCGACGAGCGCGAGCGCGACGACGCACGAGGCGAACCACCCGCGGCCGCATCGGTAGCGTGCGGCCGTGCAGTACACCCGCTTCGGCCGCACCGGCCTCCAGGTGCCCCGCCTCACGCTCGGCACGATGACCTTCGGCGGCCAGGTCGACGAGCCCACCTCGCACGCGATCATGGACGCGGCGTTCGAGGCCGGCATCGCCCTGTTCGACACGGCCGACATGTACCCACCGCAGGGCTATCCCGAACGTCAGGGTCTCACCGACGAGATCATCGGTCGCTGGCTCGCCGCCTCGCCCGGCCGCCGCGACGACGTCTTGATCGCCGACAAGTGCTTCTTCCCGTCCGGCCGCCGCCGTTGGGAGGCCGGCAACTCGCGGCACAACATCGTCCGGTCGGTCGAGGCCGCACTCCGACGTCTCGGCACCGACCGGATCGACCTGTTCCAGGTGCACTCGTGGGATCCGGGCACGCCGATCGACGAGACACTGCAGGCGTTCGACGACGTCGTCCGGCAGGGCAAGGTGCGCTACATCGGCTGCTCGAACGTGATGGCCTGGCAGCTCGCCCGAGCGACCGGCCGGGCCGAGGTGCTCGGCACGGTGCGGTTCGAGAGCGTCCAGCCCCGCTACAACCTGCTGTTCCGCGAGTTCGAGCGCGAGATGTTCCCGCTGTGCGCCGAGGAGCAGATCGCCGTCATCCCGTACAACCCGCTCGCCGGCGGGTTCCTGTCGGGCAAGCACCGACCGGGCAGCGACCCGACCGGCACCCGCTTCGAGGACGGCGACCAGGGCCAGCGCTATCGCGAGCGGTACTGGCACGAGCGCGCCTTCGGCGTCGTCGACGAGGTGGCCGCGCTCGCGGCCGAGACCGGGGTGTCGACCGCGACGCTGGCGCTGCAGTGGGTGCTCGCCAACCCGGTGATCACGAGCCCGATCGTCGGCGCGTCACGACCCGAGCAGCTGCGCGACGCGGTCGCGGCCGTGGCCACGCCGATCGATCCGGCGGTGAAGGCGCGGCTCGACGAACTCACCCACGAGTTCCGGTTCGGCGACGCCCCACGCTGAACCCGTCGGGGGCGACCACCGGCGGCTCACATGTCGGCGGTGACCATCCAGGTGCCGTTCGAGCGGAGCATCGCGTTCAGGTCGCCGGGACCCTTCTTCTGCGACGCCTCGGCCAGCTGCGCGCCGACCGACGAGCCGTAGTCGGGACGTTCGATCGAACGGAAGACGCCGAACGGCGTGGGCGAGTGGTCGTCGTGGCTGAGCCGTGCCAGCGCGAACGCCAGGCTCGGATCCTGCCGGTGCGCGTCGTGCACCAGGATCGCGTCCTCGCCCACCTCGGCGACGTCGACGATCCGCAACTGGCCGTCGGAGCCCATCACCACACCGCGCTCGCGGTCGACACCGAAGCGGATCGGCTCGCCGTGCTTGAGGTCGATCATGTTGGCGGGTCGGTTCTCGCGTCCGGTGACCCCGTCGAACGCCGCGTCGTTGAACACGTTGCAGTTCTGGAAGATCTCGACGAACGACGCGCCACGGTGGTCGTGGGCCGCACGGAACGTCTCGATCATGTGCTTGCGGTCGAGGTCGTGGGTGCGGGCCACGAAGCTCGCCTCGGCGCCGAGCGCCACCGCCAGCGGGTTGAACGGCGGATCGATGCTGCCCATCGGCGTGCTCTTCGTGACCTTGCCGACCTCGGAGGTCGGGCTGTACTGGCCCTTGGTGAGACCGTAGATGCGGTTGTTGAACATGAGGATCGTCATGTTGACGTTGCGGCGCAGCGCGTGGATGAAGTGGTTGCCACCGATCGACAGCGCGTCGCCGTCACCGGTGATCACCCACACGTCGAGGTCGGGACGTGCCACCGCCACACCCGTGGCGACGGCCGGTGCACGGCCGTGGATGCTGTGCACCCCGTACGTGTTCATGTAGTACGGGAACCGGCTCGAACAGCCGATGCCGCTCACGAACACCGTGTTCTCGGGTGCGACACCGAGGTCGGGCATGAGGAACTGGACGGCCTGCAGGATGCCGTAGTCGCCGCAGCCGGGGCACCAACGCACCTCCTGGTCGCTGGCCCAGTCCTTCTTGGTCGTCAGTCGAACGGACGTGTCGGTCACGACAGCTCCTCCTGGGCTCGCTCGATGGCCTCCTCGATCTCCAACGCCGTGAACGGCAGACCCTGCACCTTGCTGACCGCCTTCGCGTCGACGAGGTACTCGGCCCGCACGATGCGGCACAGCTGCCCGAGGTTGAGCTCGGGGACGATGACCTTGCGGAAGCTCTTCAGGATCGAGCCGAGGTCGTTCGGCAGCGGGTTGAGGTGCACCAGGTGCACCCACGCCACCTTCTGTCCGCGTCGTCGTGTTCGTTGGACGGCCGCGTCGATCGCCGCCCAGGTGCTGCCCCAGCCGAGGATGAGGACGTCGGCGTCGGCGTCGCCGTGGATCTCGAGCGGCGGCAGGTCGTCGGCCACGCGAGCCACCTTGGCGGCGCGCAGGTGCACCATCTTCTCGTGGTTGGCCGGCGAGTAGTTGATGTTGCCGGTGCCGTCCTGCTTCTCGATACCGCCGACGCGGTGCATCATCCCCGGCGTGCCGGGGATCGCCCACGGGCGGGCGAGCGTGTCGGGGTCGCGGAGATACGGCCAGTAGTCGGTGGTGCCGTCGGGGTTGGTGTGGTTGTGCTCGGTCGCGAACGGCACCGAGATGTCGGGCAGCGTGTCGACGTCGGGCAGCTTCCACGGCTCGGAGCCGTTGGCCAGATAGCCGTCGCTCAAGAGGATCACCGGCGTGCGGTACTTGAGCGCGATGCGCGCCGCCTCGATCGCGGCGAAGAAGCAGTGCGACGGGCTGTAGCTCGCGACGATCGGCAGCGGCGCCTCGCCGTGACGGCCGAACATCGCGATGTTGAGGTCGGCGGCCTCGGTCTTGGTGGGCAGACCGGTGGACGGCCCGCCGCGCTGGATGTCGACGAGGATGAGCGGGATCTCGAGCGACACGGCCAGCGACGTGGCCTCGCTCTTGAGCGCCACACCCGGACCCGAGGTCGTGGTGATGCCGAGGTGGCCGGCGAAGGACGCACCGACGGCGAGCGCCGCCGCGGCGATCTCGTCCTCGGCCTGCACGGTGCGCACCCCGAAGTTCTTGTGCTTCGACAGCTCGTGCAGGATGTCGCTCGCCGGCGTGATCGGGTACGACCCGAGCGTGAGCGGCAGCTTCGCCAGCTGGGCCGCGGCCACGAGGCCCCACGCGAGCGCGAGGTTGCCGTTGATGTTGGTGTACTCGCCGGGTGGCAGGTGCGCCGGCTTGACGATGTACCGGTGCGCGAACTCCTCGGTGGTCTCGCCGTAGTGGAACCCGGCCATGAAGGCGGCCCGGTTCGATTGACGCACGAGGTCGTTCTTCGCGAAGCGCTGGTCGATCCAGTCGAGCGTCGCCTCGATCGGGCGTGAGTACATGAAGCTGACGAGCCCGAGCGCGAAGAAGTTCTTCGAGCGTTCGGCATCACGCGGCTTCACGCCGAGCGGCACCGTGGCGTCCTTGGTGAGCGACGTCATCGGCACCTGCACGACCTTGTAGCCGGTGAGCGTGCCGTCGTCGAGCGGGTTGGTCGCGTAGTCGGCCTTCTCGAGGTTGCGCTCGTCGAAGGTGTCGATGTTGACGATGACGAGCCCGCCCTTCACCAAGCGGTGCAGGTCGGCCTTGAGCGCCGCCGGGTTCATCGCGACCAGCACGCTCGGCGCGTCGCCGGGGGTGGTGATGTCGTGGTCGCTGATGTGGACCTGGAAGCTCGAGACGCCGTTCACCGTGCCCGCTGGTGCGCGGATCTCGGCCGGGTAGTCCGGGAAGGTGGAGAGGTCGTTGCCGAAGAGGGCGCTGGCCGACGTGAACCGGTCGCCCGTCAACTGCATGCCATCTCCCGAGTCGCCCGCGAAGCGGATGACGATGGAGTCGATCTGCTCGGCCGATCCCGGGCGATCCACGATGTCGGTCATGTCCCTGCTCCCCCTCCGAAGCCGGTCTGACGTCTTGTGACGTCGGCGCGGGCGTCGATGCCCGTCCGCATCGCGGGACGGTATCACCGCGCTGCGTGCGTGCTGTGACACGAAAGGTCCCGTCGTCGCTGGGTCTTTCGGCCCACTTGGGGTCGGGGGTGATGGCTCCGCCGACCAGCGGCGACGTAGATTCTGCGAGTCGAGCGGGCGGCGCGACCCCATGAGGGCGCTGCCCTCCGTTCGCCGGCGGAACAGAACACTCGGAGGTGGCGGCGTGGCGCGGAGACGGGCCTGGAGACGGGCGTGCATGGCGGCAGCGGGGTTGCTCGCGTCGTCGCTCCCCTGGATCATGTCGTCGGCCTCGGCGGGTGCGGCACCGTCGGCGTCGCGCTTCGTGGCGGTGGCCCCCTGCCGACTCGCCGACACGCGTACGGGCGAGGGCTTCACGCGTCTCAGCCCGCACGTGATCCGCGTGCAGGCCGCCGGCCGGTGCGGCATCGGCGCCTCGCCGTCCGCGCTCGCCCTGAGCGTCGTGATGGTCAACCCCGGCTCGGCCGCGTTCGTCAGCATCTACCCCACCGGCACCGACCTGCCCAACAGCTCGGTGGTCAACTTCGCGAAGGGCCAGATCCGCTCCAACGCCGCGATCGTCCGTGCCGGCGCCGACGGCAGCGTCGACGTGTACCAGGCCACCAGCGGTGACATCGTCCTCGACACCACCGGCTGGTTCGAGCCGGTCGCCTCGTCGGCCGCGGGCCGGTTCGTGCCGCTCGCCCCCACTCGTCTGCTCGACACCCGCAACTCCTCCATCGTCGCACCGGGCGGCAGCGTCACCGTGCCGCTGCCCGCCGGCGTGCCGGCCGGTGCCTCGGCGCTGTCGCTCACGATCACGGTCACCGAGTCGAGCGGTCCCGGTTTCGTCACCACCTATCCCTCGGCCTCCACCCGTCCCAACGCGTCGGTGCTCAACCTCGACGCCGCGGGCGAGACGCGCGCCGCCGGCGGCATCCACCCGGTCGATGCAGGTGGCCTGACGATCTACATGTCGGGCGGCGGCCACGTCGTCGTCGACATCACCGGCTGGTTCACCGGCGCCACCGCCTCGGTCTCGAGCGCCGGCCTGTTCACCCCGACCGACCCGACGCGCCTGCTCGACACCCGGCTGGCCACGCCGCCCTCGACGGGCGCCCCGCTCGTGCCGGGCGGCACGATCTCGGTCGCCAGCCCGGTCGGTGCAGCCACACTCGCGTTCAACCTCACGGCCGTCGACGGCGCCCCCGGCTTCGTGACCGCCTACCCGGCGGGCACCACCCGGCCGCTCGCCTCGAACGTCAACCCGGCCGGTGGCGGCGACACGGTCGCCAACTTCGCGATCGTCCCGGCCAGCTCGTCGGGCATCACCCTCTACACGCAGCAGACCACGCACCTGCTGTTCGACCTGGCCGGTTCGTTCTCGGCGGTGCTCGACAGCTCGCCGCCCGTGCCGAGCACCACCACCACGGCGGTGCCCACCACCACCCTGCCGCCCACCACCACGTCGAGCACCACGACCACCACGACCACGACGACCACCACCTCGACCACGATCCCGACGGTGCCGGGCACGACGATCCCGGTGAACCAGCGGGCGACGGTGTACCTCACGTTCGACGACGGCCCCACGCCCGGTGGCACGCAGGCGATCATGAGCCTGCTCGAGCAATACGGCATCAAGGGCACGTTCTTCCTCGTCGGCAACCGGATCACGCCGGCCACCACGTCGATCGCCGCCGACGTGATCGCCCGGGGCCACACGGTCGGCAACCACTCGAACACCCACCCCGACCTCACCAAGCTCACGACCGCCGGCATCACCAGCGAGATCCAGCTCGCCGAGGCGTCGATCTTCGCCGCCACCGGCCGTCACCCGGGCTGCATGCGCCCGCCGTACGGCTACGTCAACAGCACCGTCACCTCGGCGATCGCCGCGCAGGACATGACGATGGAGCTGTGGACGCACGACACCAACGACTGGCGCACCACCCCGCAGGACGGTCTGCCGGCCACCACCGTCAACGACATCGTCAACGTCCTCAACTCGATGCCCACCGGTGCCGGCCGCTCGTCGACCGTGCTGATGCACGACTGGCCGGCCAACACGGTGACGGCGCTGCAGCGCTGGCTGCCGGCCAACATCGGCAGGTACAACTTCGCCGTGCTGCCGAGCTGCGCCCACGTGCCCAACCCCTGATTCCTCGAGGGTTCGTCAAGTCGATCGCGCCCCTCGCGTCGCGCCCGTCCGCGGGCGTGGCGCGGGCGTGACGCAGCCCCTGGGCCATTCGATCCATCGGGGTCGTCGCGCCTCGTCATCGCTGCGAGGCGTCCGTACCGTCGCTGCCCATGGCACCACGGACGAGCGCCCCCCACCGACGGACGACCGCGAGCGTGCTCGCCCTGATGCTCGCGTTGGCGGGCACCATCTGGACATCGCAGACGGCGACGGTCGCGAACGCCGAGCCGGTGGCCGGCGCCCACCTCGAGCCGGTCGCCCCCTGCCGTCTGGCCGACACCCGTGACGGCCAGGGCTACACCCGCATCAGCGACACCACCATCCGCGTGAAGGTCGCCGGTCGCTGCGGTCTGCCCGAGACTCCCGCCGCCGTCGCGCTGAGCGCCGTGTCGGTGAACGCCCGCACGTCCGGGTTCCTGACGATCTACCCGGCGGGCATCCCCCGTCCGCTCGCCTCCAACCTGAACTACCGGCCCGGCGAGATCCGTTCGAACGCGGCGATCACCCGGGTGGGCATGGACGGTTCGGTCGAGATCTTCTCGACCAGCGGCGACGTCGTGCTCGACACCACGGGCGCCTTCGTCGACGGTGGCGCCACGGCCACGGGACGGCTCGTGCCGGTGTCGCCGCGCCGCCTGCTCGACACCCGCGACGGTGCGGCCGTGCCGCCCGGCGGGACGATCACCGTGCCCCTGCCCGCCGACACCCCGGCCGACGCCACCGCACTCGCGCTGGTCGTCACCGTCACCGAGTCGACGGGCGCAGGTTTCGTCACCACCTACCCGGCGGGCACCCCCCGCCCGCTCGCCTCGATCCTCAACCTCGACGCCGCCGGCCAGACCCGGGCCGCGGGCGGCATCCAGAGCGTCAGCGCCGCCGGCCTGTCGATCCACCTGTCGGGCGGCGGTCACGTGATCGTCGACCAGACCGGCTGGTTCACCGGTGCCAGCGCAGCGACCGGTGTGTCGGGCACCTTCGTGCCGAGCGACCCGGAGCGGCTGCTCGACACCCGTGAGCGCCGCCCCGGTTCGGCCGAGTCGGTCGTGGCGCCGCTGCGCACCGGCGAGTCGATCGCCGTGCCGTCGCAGCAGTCGATGACGATGGCGATGAACATCACCTCGGTCGACGGCGACGGCGGCTTCCTCACCGTGTATCCCGCCGGCACCGGCCGTCCCAACGCCTCGGTGCTCAACTCGGCCGGCAACGGCGACGTCGTCGCCAACTTCGGCATCGTCCCCACGTCGTCGGCCGGGCTCGAGGTGTACGCGCAACGCACCGGCCACGTCGTGATCGACCTCGCCGGCTGGTTCACCACCGAGGAGTTGCCGGCCCCGACCACCACGACGGCCGCACCGACCACGACCGCCGCACCGACCACGACCGCTGCGCCGACCACCACGGCTGCGCCGACCTCCACGACGGCACCGACGACCACGACGGCAGCGACGACCACGACGACCACGACGACGCCGGGCGGCTCGACCACGACCACCACCGCACCCTCGGGCAAGGCGATCGTCTATCTCACCTTCGACGACGGCCCCGACGCGGTCGGCACCACCAACGTGCTGAACGTGCTGCAGCAACACGGCGTGACGGCGACGTTCTTCCTCGTCGGCCAGCACGTCGCCGAGCAGCCGAGCCAGGCGCGAGCCATCCTCGCCGCCGGTCATGCGATCGGCAACCACACCTGGAACCACCCCGATCTGCGCACGCTGTCGGACGCCGACATCCTGCAGCAGATCGACGACACGACCGCCGCGATCCAGACCGCGACCGGTCACACGGTCACCTGCATGCGGCCGCCCTACGGCTACCTCGACCTCACCTCGGGCGCCGTGAGCCCGTACAACCCGAACACGCGAGCCGTCGTCGAGAGCACCGGCCTGTCGATCCAACTGTGGACCCACGACACCAACGACTGGCGGTCGACGGCCACCGTGTCGAGCATCGTGTCGGTGCTGAACTCGATGCCGACCGCGCCGGGCTCGGTGTCGAACGTGCTCATGCACGACTGGACGGCCAACACGGCGACCGCCGTCGACCAGTTCCTGACGGCGCACGCGAACGACTACGAGTTCCGCACCATCCCCGAGTGCTGAGATCCGGCGGCGAACTGCGCCGCCGACGTACGACTCAGCTGCGCCGTGACGGGTCGAGCACGCGCCGCGTGCCCAACACCGCGAGCGCACCGACGAGCAGCACGATCAACGCCCACTCGACCTCGTGGTCGCGCGACCCGGTGGCGGGCAGCTTCGCCGACGATGCCGAACCGGACAGCCCCGACGACCCGACCGCCGGCGCCACCGTGGTGGTGGTGCTGGCCACCACCGGCGTGACCGCCGCGGCGGTCGTGGTGGGTGCCACCGTCGCGACCGGTGCGGCCGTCGTGGTGGTGGGTGCGGCCGTGGTGGCCGGCGCCGTCGTGGCGGGCGCCGTGGTCGTCGGCACCACGCACGGCGTGGTCGGGCGAGCGACGGTGCCGTCGTTGGTCTCGACGTTGCCCGACGTCCACGAGCTCGTCACCGACAACGTCGCCGTCGCACCCGTGTACCCGGTGCCGACGCCCGTGGCCACCTGCCCTGGCGACAGCGCACCACCGGGCGACAGCGCGATCGAGCTCGACAGCGTGGCCGTGTAGCCCTGCGACCACCACTCGTCCGGCACGAGCACCGACCAGGTGACCGAGTAGCTGCCATCGGCGGCGAGACACGAGGCGACGCCGGTGATGTCGGTGTGGAAGCCGAGCGCGGTCCCGGGCGCCACCAGCACAGTGGTGGCAGCCGCGGCGAGCGCGATGGCGGGCTTGGCCAGGCGGGACACGAGGCGTCCGGAACGAGGGAGAGTTCGTCGGATCATGGGGACGAGAACGTACCGGCCGACGTCTGCTCGATCGGGGATGCCCCCACATCCGGTGGTCGACGATCGGCCGGGCGACCCACTCGGTGCGGCCGGGGACTTCCGGCCCTGGCGGCCCTGTCCCGCATGCCGTAGCCAGTAATCCTCGGTGCACCCATCCACGCACGGCCGAGCCCGGCCTCATCCCACCCGCGCCACGGCCCGGACATGATCGCCCCACTCCTCGCCGGCGGCGTCGCCCTGCTCGTGTCGCTGCTCGGCACCGGCTGGATGGCGCGCCGCATGCGCGACCGTCGCCTCGCCCAGCCGATCCTGGTGAAGGACGAGATGAACGTCGCGGTGCCCGACCACCTGCACAAGTCGGGCACCCCCACGATGGGCGGGCTCGCGGTGCTGGCGGCCGCGCTCGCCGGCTACCTCGTCAGCCACCTCCGCCAGGGCGTCGTGTTCTCGCGTCAGACGGTGCTGATGTGGCTCGTCGTGCTGGTGATGGCCGGCATCGGCCTGGTCGACGACCTGATCAAGGTGCGATCGGGCCACAACCGCGGTGTGCTGTGGCGACACAAGGGCTACATCACCCTCGGCGCCGCCGTGCTCGGCGCCGTCGCGATGGTCGCGCTCACCGACATCGACACCCGCCTGTCGCTGACCCGCGCCGAGGTGCCGGGCTGGCAGCTCGGTGCCGTCGCCTGGGTGCTGTGGGCGGGCGCCATGGTGTTCGCCACCACCAACGCCGTCAACGTCACCGACGGCCTCGACGGGCTGGCGGCGGGCTCGGCGTTGCTCGGGTTCGTCGCCTTCACCGCGATCGCCTACCTCGGCTTCCGCAACCCCACGATCTACCCGTCGCTCGTCGACCCGTACGACCTGGCGGTGTTCGCCGCAGCCTTCGCCGGCGCGTGCGTCGGGTTCCTGTGGTGGAACGCCGCGCCCGCCGACATCTTCATGGGCGACGTCGGCGCGCTCGGGCTCGGCAGCGCGCTCGCACTGCTCGGCCTGGCCACCGACACGCACCTGCTGCTGCCGCTGATCTGTGGGCTCAACGTGATGGAGATCGGCTCGGTCGCCCTGCAGATGCTCGTGTTCCGCGGATCGGGTCGCCGGCGCCGGCTGTTCCGCCTCTCCCCGGTGCACCACCACTTCGAGCTCGGCGGCTGGCCCGAGACCAAGGTGATCATCCGGTTCTGGCTGATCGCCGGGATGTCGGTGGCCGGCGCCCTCGCGATCTACGTGGCCGACTTCACCCAACAGGCCGCGTCGCGCTGAGGGCGCGAGACTGCGGGCCATGACCCTCGACGTGCTCGACCACGACGACGTCGCCGCGGCCGGGCTGGCCGACTGGCGGTTCGTCCACCACGCGCTGATGACCCGGTTCGACACCCGCCGGTTCGCGGTCGGCCTCGACCTCGTCCGGCTGATCGGCGAGGCCGCCGAGGAGGCCGATCACCACCCCGACCTCGACCTGCGGTACGGGCACCTCAACGTGCGCCTCTTCAGCCACGACGCGTTCGGTGTCACCCGCCGCGACCTCGCGCTCGCCCACCGCATCTCGGCACTGGCCGCGAGCCTCGGTGTGGTGGCACGGCCCACCGAGGTGGCGATGTTCGAACTCGCCCTCGACACGCCCGATCCGGCCTCGATCGCGCCGTTCTGGGAGGCGCTCTACGCCACCCACGACGCGACGACCGACCACGAGGTGCGCGACGGCCGCGGCGAGCTGCCGACGCTGTGGTTCCAGACGAGTGGCGCCGACGAGCCCCGCATGCGGTTCCACGTCGACCTGTACGTACCCCTCGACCAGGTGCGCACCCGCGTCGACGCCGTCGTGGCGGCGGGTGGACGCGTGGTGACGGAGACCGACCGTTGGGTGGTGCTCGAGGACGCCGAGGGCAACAAGGCCTGCGTGTGCTGGTGACGACGACCTGCTGACGACGACCTGGTGGCCCGCACCCGGGTGGCCCGGGGGATCGAGATCGACGTGGTGGGCGTGGCGGGATTCGAACCCGAGACCTCCACCGTGTCATGGTGGCGCTCTAACCAACTGAGCTACACGCCCGTGCAGCGGACCGCAACGCTAGCAGCGAGTGGGCCGAACGGCACATCCTCCTCACGGTGAGCGCGGTTCTTGATCGAATCACGCGCCAGCGGCTACGGTGCGGACGTCGGAAGGCGGTTCCGGCGACCAAACTCGGGCGGAGAGAATGGCGATCCACGGCGGAACGTACTCGGGCCAGCACGGCCCGATCCCTGCACACACCCCACGTCCGCGGGCGGTTCGTTACCTGGCGGCCTACGTCGCGATCGCGCTGACGGCCATCTCGGTCGCGCTGGTGCTGCGCCCCGAGGGTGCTCGTGCCGCCGAACTGGTGCCGAACCCCTCGGTCGAGACCGTCAACGCGTCCAACAGCGCACTCCCCCAGGGCTGGTCGCAGAACCAGTGGGGCACCAACACCTCCACCCTCAGCTACCAGACCGGTGGCGGCCACACCGGCACCCGCTTCCTCCGCGTGGTGACCACCAGCTACTCGAGCGGCGACGCGAAGTGGAGCTTCACGCCCTCGACCGCGCAGTCGAACACCAACTACACCTACGCCGACTGGTACCGCTCGACCACCACCACCCAGCTCGTCGCCGAGATCGTCAACACCAGCGGCACCACCAGCTGGATCTGGCTGAAGAGCGTGCCGTCGGCCACCGCCTGGACCAAGGTCACCGGTACCTTCACCACGCCCGCCAACACCGCGACCGTCACCGTCTACCACCTGATCAGCGCGGTCGGCACACTCGACATCGACGACGTGTCGCTGCTCACCACCGCCGAGGCCACGAGCACCACCGTCGCCGCGTCGACCACCACGCCGACCACCGTGCCCGGGGCGACCACGACCACCACCGCCGGCGGCACCACGACGACCACGACGACCCCGTCGTCCGGCAAGCCGATCCTCTACCTCACCTTCGACGACGGCCCCGGAGCGATCACCGCCGATCTGGTCGCGGTGCCGGCCAAGTACAACGTGAAGGCCACGTTCTTCATGATCGGCGGCAACGTCCGGTCGCTGCCCTCGTACGCGGCGCAAGTGGCAGCGGGCGGCCACGCGATCGGCAACCACACCGACTCGCACCCCAACCTCACCACGCTCACCAACACGGCCGCGCAGACCGAACTGGTCAACGCCCAGAACTCGATCCGTCAGGCGACCGGCATCACGCCCACCTGCATGCGCCCGCCCTACGCGGCCGTCGCCGGCAAGGAGTCGCTCATCGCCTCGCTCGGTCTCGCGATCGAGATCCCGACGATCGACCCGGGCGACTGGATCGAGCCGATGCTCACGCCGGCACAGTTGATGGCCGGCATGGACGCGGCGTACAACGCGAACGGCACCCCGAAGAACGGCGAGGTCATCGGCCTGCACGACGCCGGCGGCGACCGCACGCACACCCTGGCGGCGGTCGACCAGTGGCTCGCGCTGCACGCGCAGGACTTCGACTTCCGCACCCTGCCCACGTGCGCCACGCTGGCGCCGCCCGCGACGACCACCACGACGGCACCGACCACCACCGCCGCGCCCACGACGACCGCCGCACCGACCACCACCGCCGCACCGACCACCACCGCCGCACCCACCACCACGGCCGCACCCACCACCACCGCCGCACCCACCACGACCGCCGCACCCACCACGACCGCCGCACCCACCACCACGGCTGCGCCCACGACGACCGCCGCACCGACCACCACGGCCGCGCCCACGACGACCGCGGCACCGACCACCACGGCTGCGCCCACGACGACCGCGGCACCGACCACGACCGCGGCGCCCACGACGACCGCGGCACCGACCACGACCGCGGCACCGACCACGACGGTGGCGCCGAGCACGGGCGGGCTGATCAACAACCCGTCGGTCGAGACCGTCGACCCCGCCATCAGCACCCTGCCCCAGTACTGGGCACAGAGCCGCTGGGGCACCAACACCACCACCTTCACCTGGATGACCGGCGGCGCACACACCGGCAACCGATTCACCCGCATCGCCATGACCGCCTACACCAACGGCGACGCGAAGTGGATCTTCCCCTACACCAACGTCAGCCCCAACACCACCTACACCTTCACCAACTGGTACAAGGCCACCGTCGCCACCAACCTCGTCGTCGAGGTCCGCACCGCCACCGGCGTCACCAGCTGGATCTGGCTCAAGACCCTCCCCGCCGCCACCAACTGGACCCAGGCCACCGCCACCTTCACCACCCCGGCCAACGCCGCCAACCTCACCGTGCTCCACCTCATCAGCAGCGTGGGCACCCTCGACACCGACGACACCAGCCTCACCGGCCCCGGCGGCACCACCACCACGACCGCCGCACCCACCACCACCGCCGCACCCACCACCACCGCCGCACCCACCACGACCGCCGCACCCACCACGACCGCCGCACCGACCACCACGGCAGCACCCAACAACCGGGCCACGGTGTACCTCACGTTCGACGACGGCCCCACGACTGGCGTGACCGAGCAGTTCATGACGGTGCTCGAGCAGAACGGCATCAAGGGCGTGTTCTTCCTCGTGGGCGACCGGATCGACAGCAGCTCGCGGGCGACTGCAGCGGCGATCACCACCCGCGGGTTCACGGTCGGCAACCACTCGAACACCCACGCCGACCTCACCGGTCTCACCTACGCCGGGGTCCGCTCGGAGATCTCGCTCGGGCAGGCGTCGATCACCGCGGCCACCGGTCAGCGACCCGGCTGCATGCGCCCGCCGTACGGCTACATCAACAGCACCGTCACGTCGGCCATCACCGCCGAGGACATGACGATGGAGCTGTGGACGCACGACACCAACGACTGGCGCACCACGCTCACCGACGGCATCCCGGCGACGACCGTGCAGGACATCCTCAACACGCTCAACTCGCTGCCCACCGGCGCCGGCAACGTGTCGACGGTGCTGATGCACGACTTCGCGCAGAACTCGATCACGGCGCTCCAGCAGTGGCTGCCGGCGAACATCAACAAGTACAACTTCGCGGTACTGCCGAGCTGCGCCCACGTGCCCAACCCGGCGCCCTGACGCGGGCCGCGGGCCCGTTCAGCGCACGCGCAGCGACAGGTCGTTCGCCAGCAGTCGTCCGCGGCGCGTGAGCGTCAGCCGACCGTCGCGGACGACGACCAGCTCGTCGGCGATCTCCTCGAGCCCCTCGAGGTCGAGCGCGTCGGCGGGGATGCCCTCTCGCATGCGCAACGCCAGCTGCAGTCCCTCGATGCGGCGTGTCTCGTCGTCGAGGGTCTCGCCCGACGCCTCCGTGCTCGCGCCGGCGTCGACCGCCGCCACGTAGCGCTCGGGGGTGCGCAGGTTCCACCAGCGGCGGCCGGCACGGTGCGAGTGGGCGGCCGCACCGAACCCGAGGTAGTCGGCCTGCAGCCAGTACAGCCGGTTGTGCCGCGACTCGTGGCCGGGCTTCGACCAGTTGCTCACCTCGTAGTTGGCCAGGCCGGCAGCGGTCAGCAGGTCGTCGGCGAGCTCGTACTTGTCGGCCAGGTCGTCGTCGTCGGGGTGCCGCTCGGGTTGCGCCGCGAGCGGCGTCCCCGCCTCGACCGTGAGCGCGTAGGCCGACACGTGCGGCGGGCCGAGCTCGAGCGCGCGTCGCACCGTGTGCTCCCAATCGGCCAGGGTCTCGCCGGCACCGCCGTAGATCAGGTCCATGTTCCAGCTGCGCATCCCGACGGCACGCACGGCCTCGACGGCCCGCTCGACGTTGTCGGGCTGGTGCCAGCGTCCGAGCGACGCCAGCACCGACGGGGCCATCGACTGCACACCGATGCTGATCCGGTTGACGCCGGCCGACGCGTAGGCCTCGAGCAGCTCGACGGTGACGTCGTCGGGGTTGCACTCCACCGTCACCTCGGCACCGGGTTCGACGGGGATCGCGCGGATCACGTCGGCCAGCTGGTGGGGATCGACGCGGGTCGGGGTGCCGCCGCCGACGAAAACGGTGGTGGCGGGTCGGTCGATCGAACGCTCGATGTCGCGGCGGAGCGCGTCGAGGTAGACGGGTTGCAGGTGGTCGCGGTCGGTCCAGGTGGCGAACGCGCAGTAGTCGCAGCGTCGCACGCAGAACGGGACGTGGACGTAGACGCCGAACGCTTCGCTCACCCGCACCACGCTACGAGGGTGGCCGCGAGGACCGGCCGTCCGAGCCCCGGTGGGGCTGACGGCACGATCAGACGCTGGATGCGGTGCTCAGGGGTGGAACAGCAGGTCGAGGGCGTCGAGGCGCTCGCCGCACTGGTCGACCGGCACGTCGAGCATCGCCGCGATCGCGCGGGTGTCGTCGCCGCGGACCGTGATGACCTTGCCGTTGAAGTCCTGGCGTTGCACCTGGATCATCTTCAGGAACCGGATGAGCATCTCGAACGGCTGACCGCTGAGCTGGCCGAGCTTGACCAGGTCGATCGCGATCTTGCGTGACGCCGCCGGATCGTTCTCGGCCGGGATCGAGATGTCCTCGCGCGGCAGCAGCTGGTCGACCGGCACGTTGTAGAACTTCGCGAGGCGCTCGAGACGTGGCACCGAGATGGCTCGCTCGCCACGCTCGTACGCGCCGAGCACCGACGCCTTGAACTCGTCACCGGAGGCGGCTTCCACCTCTTGCAGTGACAGCCGCTTCTGGCGACGGATCACGCGGAGGCGCTCACCGACCTTGCGGCTGTAGGGCGACGAATGGACGTCGTCGTCGTCGAAATCTCGCATCAGTTCGAACTCCTGCGTTCGCGCCGAAGGTGCCCGTCCACCTCGGAACCGTGGCGATTGTGCCACGGACCGCGCAGAAAAACAACAGGGAGTGTTGGAACCAACACGTTCTGTCGTCAAGAACTCCTCAAGAACACTGGACGTGTCGGGCCGCCCACCGCATCACTGGTGGAACGCGACCAGCTGCGCGGCAGCGACGATCGCAGCGGTCTCGACCCGCAGGATGTTGCGCGACAGCCCGATCTTGGGCACGGCGTAGTCGAGCTCCTCGCGGTCGAACCCGCCCTCGGGACCGACGAGGATCCCGTGGACGCCTTCGTCGATCGGGTCGCGACCGCCGACCTCGGCGATCGCCATGCCGTGCTGTTCGAGCATCCGCTCGAAGCTGGTGAACTCGATCTTCGGCAGGAACGTGCGCCGGCTCTGCATCGCCGCCTCGCGGGCGATGCGGTACATGCGCTCGTGCTGCTTCGAGCGGCGCTCGTCGTCCCAGTGCACCACCGAGCGCTTGGTCTCGTAGAACGAGATCCGGTTGATGCCGAGCTCGGTGAGCTTCTGCACCACCAGCTCGGGACGGTCGCCCTTGGGGATCGCACACCCGATCGTGAGCGGCGGGCGCTCGGGATCCTGATGGATCTGGCTGGTCAGCTCGAGGCCGCGGCGACGGCTCCAGGTGGCGGTGGCCCACCGCCCCTGGCCGTCACTCACGGTGACCGGATCGGTCTCCTCCAACCGCAACGAGCGGTCGAGATGGTGCTCGTCCTCGAAGGAGAGCTGCGGGGAGGCGAGCGAGGCGACGAAGACGTGGGCCTCGGAGTTGCGCAGCAGCGGGTTCATGAGAACGCAGACTTTATGCGGCTGAAAAGCCCCTGCTCAGCATGCACGTGCTCGCCCCGCCCCTCGGCGAAGCGGCGGAGCAGATCGACCTCGGCCTCCGAGAGCTTGGTCGGCACCTCGACCCGCACCCGCACGCGCAGGTCGCCACGGCCGCGACCCTGCAGACGGGTGACACCACGACCGCGGATCACGAACTCCTTGCCCGGCTGGGTGCCCGCGGGCACGACGATCTCCTCGTCACCGTCGAGCGTCGGCAGCGTGAACTTGGTGCCGAGCGATGCCTGGGCGATCGAGACCGGCAACTCGACGTACAGGTCGTCGCCGTCGCGGACGAACCGCTCGTGGGGCGCCACCCGGATGTGCACGTAGAGGTCGCCGGCACCGCCGTTGCGCGGACCCACCGCTCCCCTGCCGGTGAGCCGCAGGGTCGAGCCGGTGTCGACGCCGGCCGGGATGTCGACCTGGTACGTCTTCTCGGTGACCACCCGACCGTCGCCGTGGCAGGTGTGGCACGGGCTCGCGATCACCTGGCCGGCGCCGTTGCAGCGCGGGCACGCGGAGGTGGTGACCATCTGCCCGAGCAGGCTCTGGCGCACGCGTTGCACCTGGCCACGGCCGTTGCACTCGCTGCAGGTGACCGGCTTGGTGCCCTCGGCCGCGCCGGTGCCCTCGCAGTCGTCGCAGCGCACCGCGGTACGCACCGACACCGGCATCGTCGCGCCGAACACGGCCTGCTCGAGCGAGATGTCGGCCACCACCTCGAGGTCCTGGCCCCGGGGCGGTCCGGCCGGGCCGCGGCCGCCGAAACCGCCGCCACCGCCACCGCCGAAGAACGCGTCGAACAGGTCGCCGAGGCCACCACCGCCGAACATGTCCCCGAGGTTGGGGCCGCCGTTGCCGCCCACACCGGCGTCGCCGAAGCGGTCGTAGCGGGCCCGCTGCTCGGGGTCGCTCAACACCTCGTAGGCCTGCGCGACCTGCTTGAACTGCTCCTCGGCCGCGGCGTCGCCGGGGTTGGCGTCGGGATGCAGTTCGCGGGCGCGCTTGCGGTACGCCTTCTTGATCTCGTCCGGGCTGGCCGTGCGCGCCACCCCGAGGAGTTCGTAGTAGTCGGCCACGTGTCAGCCTGCCCCTTCGCCGAGATGCTTGCCGAGACGTTCGCTGACCACCTCGACCGTGGCCAGCGCTTGCGGATAGTTCATGCGGGTGGGTCCGAGGACCCCGACGGTGCCGACGTGTTCGCCGTCGACGACCACGGGTGCGACCACCACCGAGCACGCGGCGAGCGGCTCGACGCCGTGTTCGGTGCCGATCGCGACCGACAGTCCCCGGTTGAGGACATCGCGCACGAGGGAGACCATCACGAACTGCTGCTCGAGGGTCTGCAGCACCTGACGCACGGTGTCGACCGCGTCGAAGGCCTGTGCGACCACCGCCGTGCCACCGACGAACACCGGCTCGCGCTGGCCGGCACCGACGAGCGCCTCGATCGCCGACGTGCAGATGGTGTCGACGTCGGGGTCGCCGCTCGACGGGCTCCAGCCCGGCTCGACCGGCCGGCCGGTGAGGCTGCGGGCGAGGTGTGCGCTCGCCGAACTGACCCGCAGTTCGGACATGTCGCGGTCGAACTCGATGGTCTCGTTCTCGACGGTGCCGTTCGACAGCACCGCGACCACGACGGCCACCCGGGCCGACAGGCCGACCACCTGCACCGAGCGCACCACGGCCCGGTCGGCGGGCGGGCCGACGACCAGTGAGGCGTGTCGGGTGAGCTGGGCCAACAGGTTGGACGTCTGGTGGAGCATCTCCTCGAGCCGGCCGTGGGCCGTGTCGAAGAACGCGCCGACGCGTTGTGCGACCGAGGTGTCGAGCGGGCTGGCGTCGGTGAGGGTGTCGACGAAGAGCCGGTAGCCCTTGTCGGTGGGGATCCGGCCCGCCGACGTGTGGGGCTGCACCAGGTAGCCCTCCTGCTCGAGCACCGCCATCTCGTTGCGGACGGTGGCCGAGCTGACGCCGACGCCGGGCGCCTGCGCGATGTGTGTGGAACCCACGGGTTGGGCCGTCGCGATGTACTCGTGCACGATCGCCCGCAGGATGGCTGTCTTGCGTTCGTCCAGCATGTACGGGACCTCGAGATCGACTCGGGTTGGACTCGGGTGAGTGAGTCGGCTTGGGAGTGCAGTGAAATCTAGCGACCTGCGGCGCCCAGCGACCTGTACCGGCGCAGCGCTTCCTCCCGTTCGGCCGCGTGGTCGACGATCGGCGCCGGATACCCGTCGGGGCGCTGCAGCCCCGGATCGTGGATCGTGCGGTCGTCGAGCTCGGCCAGCTCGGGCACCCACTGGCGCAGGTACCCGCCCGACGGATCGAACTTCTCGGACTGGCCGTAGGGGTTGAACACCCGGAAGTACGGGGCCGCATCGGTGCCCGTGCCCGCCGTCCACTGCCAGCCGTGCTGGTTGGAGGCGAGGTCGCCGTCGACCAGCCAGCGCATGAAATGACGCGCGCCCCACTGCCACGGCAGGTGCAGGTCCTTCACCAGGTAGCTCGCCGTGATCATCCGCACCCGGTTGTGCATCCAGCCCGTCGCACGCAGTTGGCGCATGCCGGCGTCGACGATCGGCACGCCGGTGCGACCCTCGCACCAGGCGGCGAACCGCTCGCGGGCCCGGGCGTCGGTGTCGACCGGCATCGCGTCCATCTTCGGCTGCAGGTTCTGCCAGGCGGTGTCGGGCCGGCGGTACAGCACGTCGGCGTAGAAGTCGCGCCAGGCGAGCTCGCTGCGGAACACCTGGTGCGACCGCTCGTCGCCCAGGTCGTCGAGCAGCTGCCGGGGGTGCACCACGCCCCAGCGCAGGTACGGCGACATCCGGCTCGTGCCCGGTTCGCCCGGCAGGTTGCGCCGCTCGTCGTAGCGGTCGAGGCCGTCGCCGAGGAACGACTGCCAGAGCCGGTGCGCGGCCGCCTCGGTGGCGTCGGGCAGCTGCACGTCGTGCGCCTCGGCCTTGGGCGGTCCGTCGCAGGCGACGTCGGGGTGGCCGACCCAGGTGACCGTGCCGGGCGCCGGCGTGGGCGTCGTCTCGGCCCAGCGCGGCCGACCGAGCGCCAGCCACGCACGGGAGAACGGGGTGAACACCGCGTACGACGTGCCATCGGCCTTGTTGACCGAACCCGGGTCGACGGCGTAGTTGGAGCCGACGCCGCGCAGCTTGCGCCCGTCGACGGCCAGGCGCGCGGCGACGGCAGCGTCGCGGCGGTGCCCGTAGGGGCCGTGGTCGCGCGACACGATCACCACGTCCGCGCCGACCTCGGCCGCGAACGCCGGCACCACGTCGGCAGGATCGCCGTGCCGGTACACGAGGGCCCCGCCGATGCGGTCGTCGAGCGCCTGCAGCGCGGCCGTCATGAACGCCCGCCGGGGCAGTCCTGCGGCGGCGAAGGCAGGATCGACGACGAACAGCGGCACCACGTCGCCGTGGGCGTGCGCTGCGGCGAGCGCGGGATGGTCGTCGAGACGGAGGTCGCGTCGGAACCAGAGCACGGCGCGCGGGCGGGAGGTCATCACCCCGAAGTGTCGACCACCATCGCCGGGGCTGTCGCATCCTGCGGACCGACACGGGTCACGTTTCGGTACGCCCACGCGCCACCCGCTGCGCACAGCAACGCGGTGACGCTGCCGTAGGCCAGGCTCCACTCGGCGCTCACGTTGTCGGCCACCCAGCCGGTGATCGGCGAGCCGATCGGCGTGGTACCGAGGAACGCGACGGCACCGAGCGCCAGGATGCGGCCACGCATGTGCGCCGGTGTGTCGAGCTGCGAGATGCCGTTCATCGACGCGATCACCGCCGCACCCGACGCGCCGAGCGGCAGGCCCACCAGGTAGGCGACCCACACGTTGGGCGACCACGACATGCCGATGCCGCTGATGCCGAGCACCACGAGCGCACCGAAGAAGTAGCGCATGTTCACCTTGGCCCGGCCTGCTGTGTAGAGCGAGCCGAGCATGCTGCCCACGCTGGTCATCGTGAGCAGCCAGCCGAACAGCTTGCGGTCGCCGAAGCGCACGTCGGCGATCTTGAGCAGCGAGACGCCGTAGTTGAACGCGAACGTGCCGACGATCGTGAACACGACGAACAGCACCGCGAGCCGCCGGTTGCGTGCCACGAACGACACGGCCTCGCGCACGGGCTTGCCGCCACGGGCTGCGGGCGGCGACGGGTGCAGCTCGCTCACGTCGGCGGTGGCGAGCGGCCACAGGATCGCGAGGAACGTGATGCCGTTGACGACGAACAGCCATCCGGCGCCGAGCGGGTCGATCAACGCGGCGGCGATCGCCGGCCCGAAGATGCGGCTGCCGGTCATCACCGCGGTGTTGAGCGCGAGCACGTTGGGGATGTCCTCGGGTTCGACCAGTTCGACGACGAACCCACGCCGTGCCGGGTTGTCGAGCGCCCCGGCCACACCGAGCACGAGAGCCGACAGGTACACCACCCACAGCTGCGCGAGACCGGCGATCTCGAGCACGCCGAGCACCACGGCCTGCACGCCCATCACCGACTGGGTCAGCATCGCCATGCGTCGTTTGTCGACCCGGTCCGCGAGCGCGCCCGCCCACACGCCGAGCAGCAGCATCGGCAGGAACTGGGCGAGCAGGGTGATGCCGACGTCGGTGGCCTTGCCGGTGAGGTCGTACACCAGCAGGCTCATCGCGGTCGACTGGATCCAGGTGCCGACGTTGCTGACGAGCAGCCCGACGAAGAACCGACGCGCGTTGCGGGTGCGCAGCGAGCGGAAGGTCTGCGACGCGGCCATCGGTGCAGTTCTACCGCTGGTTCACGCCCACCGTCGGTTCCGGGGTCGTAGGGTGCGCCTCGTGTCCGCCTCGCTCCCCCTCGCCGTCCTGCTGGTCCGTCACGGTGCGACCGAGTGGTCGTCGAACGGTCGGCACACCGGCCGGACCGACCTGCCACTGACGCCCGAGGGACACGAGCAGGCGGCCGCGCTGCAGCCCCTGCTGGCCCGGCTGATCTCCGAACGCACCCTCGTCGGCACCACACCGCCGGTCGTGTTCACGAGCACGCTCGAACGCGCTCGCGACACGGCGGCCGGCGCACTGCCCGGGGTGGAGCCCGAGCCGACCCACCTGCTGCTGGAGGTCGACTACGGACGCTACGAGGGGATGCGCATCGACGAGATCCGGGCCCACGACCCGACGTGGAACGTGTTCACGAGCGGCTGCCCCGAGGGCGAGAACGTGCACCAGGTGGCGGCGCGTTGCGAGTCGTTCATCGCGAAGATCGAACGGGTCGCTGCCGGCCGTGTGGTGGTGGCCTTCACGCACGGCCACTTCTCTCGTTTCCTGACCGCGCGCATGCTCGGGCTGCACGCCGCGTCGGGCGAGGCGTTCTGGAACGACACCGGCTCGGTGGCCGTGATCGACCAGCGTCGCGGTTCGCTCGTCCTGACGGGATGGAACGTCCGCCCGATGTGACCGGGCGGGCGATCGCCCGTCAGCCGATCGCGAGCTTCGAGCGGAGGTACTGGCCGATGCGGGCGACGGCGTCGTCGGCCTCCGGGAACATGCCGAGGCCGCTCTGGAACACGTGCTGCATCTCCGGGAACACGTCGAGGCGCACGTCGACACCGGCCGCTGCGGCCCGTGCGACGAACCGGGTCGAGTCGTCGAGCAGGGTCTCGTCGCCGCCCACCTGCACGTACACCGGTGCCAGACCCCGCAGGTCGGCGTACAGCGGTGCGGCGAGCGGATCGCGGGCGTCGCCACCGGCGAGGAACAGGTCGCCCATGATCTTCAGTCCGTCACGGCCCACGATCAGATCGTCGTCGGCCTTGGTGTCCATGCTCTCGCCGGTGCCCTCGAGGTCGGTCCAGGGCGACAGCGGCACGGCACACGCGGGCTGCGGCACGCCGGCGTCGCGGGCGGCGACGAGCGTGGCGAGGGTGAGGCCGCCGCCGGCGGAGTCGCCGCTGATCGCCACCTGGTGCGGGGCGTAGCCCTCGTCGAGCAACGCCCGATAGGCCGCGAGCGCATCCGTGACGGCGGCGGGGTGCGGGTGTTCCGGGGCGAGTCGGTAGTCGACCGACACCACGCGGCAGCCGGCGGCCTTGGCGATGCCGGCCGACAGTTTGGCGTGGGTGCGCGGCGACAGCACCACGTAGCCGCCGCCGTGCAGGTACAGGACGACCCGGTCGTCGGCGCCACCGTCGGGACGCTGGTCGAGCGCGAAGAGCCCGGCGAGGCTGGTCTCGGTGGTGGTGACGCCGTCGGGCATCACCCCCATCGCCTCCATGCTCATCGCCGCACCGGCGCGCTGCTCCTCGACGGTCGGCGGTGCGGCATCGGCCGAGCCGACCGCGGCAGCGCGGAAGTCGCGCATCAGTTGCTTGAGTGCCTCGGCTTGTGGACTCGCCATGGTGATCCCCCCAGATCGCGTGGACGACGGTGACCGTACACCGGTCCGCGAGGATGGGGTGATGGTCACCCTGGTCGACGGAGCCGACGCGCTCGTGCACGCGCTCCGCGACCTCGGGGTCGAGCGCAACGTGCCGGTGGCGGTCGCGCTCGTGATCGAGCCGCCTCGGGCGTTCGTCGGGTTCGCCACAGCGGCGGGGCTGGTCGCCTCGACCGGGACGGTCGACGCCGTGGTGGATGTCGTGGCCACGGTCGAACGCGAGCTGCGGCCGCGTTGGGTGTGGTGGCAGCGCGCACCGGCGGCGTCCCTGGTCGAGCACGGGGTGCGGCTGGCGGCGTGCTGGGACCTCGGTGCCGTGCACCGGGTGATCCACGGCGGCTGGCGGGTGGACGAGGTGCGCATCTGGTGTGCGGTGCACGGGCTCGACCGGCGGTCTGCACCCGTGTCGGGGCAGCTCGATCTCGGTGCCGGCGACGCCGGCGACGGCCCGCACCCGGGCGTTCGTGCCGACGGGCACTTGCGTGCCGAGTGGGTCGACGGGGCCTGGCGCGACGATGCCACGACCGCCGCACGTTGGGCCGAGCTGGCGTTGCAGGTGCAGTCGCGACAGGCCACTGAGCTCGCATCGATCGCCGTGGCGGGCGATGCGACGGCGCTCGCCCGCTCGGAGTCCGCCGCCGAGATCCTGTGCGCCGAACTCGAACACGACGGCCTGCCGATCGACCTGGTCGTCGCCGACGAGCTGATCACGTCGATGGCCGGACCGCGTCCCGCGTCGGAGGCCGAAGCCGATCGGCGGCGGGCCGAGCGCGACGCCGAGGTGATGCGCCATCTGCCACCCGGAGGCAACGTCGACCTGCGCAACCCGGCCGACGTGAAGGCGATGCTGCGTCGCGTGAGCATCGAGGTGCCCGACACGCGGGCCTGGCGCCTCGAGGCGCTGCGCGACACCCATCCCGTGGTCGACGCGCTGCTGCAGTGGCGCAAGGCGGAGCGGATCGCCACCACGTTCGGTCACGGCTGGCTCGATCAGCACGTCGGTGCCGACGGCCGCCTGCGTGGCGCGTGGAGCAGCACCGACGGAGCCGCGGGCCGGATGACCGCACAGGCGGGTCTGCACAACCTGCCGGCCGAGCTGCGCCCGGCGGTGCGTGCCGATCCGGGATGGGTGTTCGTGCAGGCCGACCTCGGCCAGATCGAGCCGCGGGTGCTCGCCGCCGTGTCGGGCGATCGCGGGCTGATCCAGGCAACCACCGCCGACGACCTGTACCGACCGGTGGCCGACCGGCTGCGCGTGGAGCGGCCGATCGCGAAGGTGGCGGTGCTGGCCGCCATGTACGGCCAGACGAGCGGCACCGCCGGCCAGGCATTGCAGGGCATGGAACGCGCCTACCCGGTGGCGATGCAGTACCTGCGCGACGCCGACCGGGCCGGACGCGAGGGCCGGGAGTTGCGCACGTTCGGCGGCCGTCTGATCCCGATGTACGAGACCGTCGCCGAGCGCGACCGCGATCCCGACGAGGCCGTCGACGACCGCTCGGCCGCGGCCGCGTTGGCGGCACGCGGCCGCTACGCCCGCAACGCCACCGTGCAGGGTGCGGCGGCCGAGCTGTTCAAGGCGTGGGCGGCCACGGTGCGCGCCCGTCTCGCCGGCAGCGAGGCGCGCATCGTGCTGTGCCTGCACGACGAGCTGATCGTGCACACGCCGGCGTCCGAAGCCGAGCGCGTCGCTGCCACGGTGTCGGCCTGCCTCGACGAGGCGTCGGGCCGGTGGTTCCGTGGCAGCGGCGTGCGGTTCGTCACCGACGTGCAGATCGTGCAGAGCTGGGCCGACGCCAAGGGCTGACCCGCCCGGAGGGACAGAAGCGCCCATCCCGGGCGTTCCCGTCCCGCCTCGGCGATCAACCGCCGGCTTCGAAGCCGAGCTGCAGGAACGACGCCTGGGCGGCGCCGGGCAGCGGCGTCGTGCTGGCGGCACCGTTGCCGATCTCGCAGGTGGTGGGCGCGGAGCCGTCGTCGGCGAAGTCGGTGACGCACAACGTGTACCAGACGTTCGCCGGGCGGTCGTAATGGGCGTGGTCGACGTCGACGCTGAACGACGCGGTGTCGTCCGCCAAGGTGACCGGCAGCTCGAGTCTTTCGCTCGTCGCGAGGTCAGTCACGACCAGCGAGGCGCTGTCGGAACACCGCACCTGCAGCGCCACCGACGAGTCGCCGATCCACGGACCGATGAAGCGCGACCACCGGGTGCCCGAAGCGGTGCAGCTGTCGTCGACCACGGTGATCTCGTCCGCGGTGGCGGTGGCGAAGAACCGCGGGCTGTCGTTCTCGACGGCGACGAACTCGCCATCCGCGCTGAATGTCACGTTGCCGAGCCCGTAGGGGTCTGCCCCGTCGACCAGCACACGGCCCGGGCGGTCGGGGTGCGCCGCGTCGAACAGTTCGTAGGTCCACCCGTCGATCACGGCGGGCCCACTCGCCGTGAGCGGGCCGGACGTGGGGCAGTCGACGTGACGAACCACCATCCATCGGCCGTCGGCGCTGATCGCCAACTTCGACACGTGGTCGGGCAGCGCGTCGCCCGTGGCGCCCGTCGCGCGCAGCTCGCTCTGGTCGCAGGCGTCGAACCGGGCGAGCGTCTCGGGCGAGAACGAGTCGAGGGTCGGGTACTCCGTGGGTCGGATGTCGTACGCGTAGGTGATGCCGGCGACGTCGAACTCGTAGGTGAACCAGCCCCCATCCGGCTGTCCGTCGAGGGCGGAGCCGCTCTCGCCGCCCGTGGTACGGCTCGCCGGCATCGCCGTGCGACCGAGCAGCGCGTCCTGCGCTGCCTTTGCGGCATCACTCGCCGCCAGGTCGATCGTGAACGTACCGGTGACCGCCCCGGTCGACGGGTCGACCGTCGACACGTCGGAGCCGAAGAACGACGAGAGATCCGCGGCGGTGTACAGCTGCACCGGCGCACCGGCGGCGTTGGGCGGCACGGTGCCAGGCGTCGTGTCGGGTGTGCTGTCGGGCGGTGGTTCGGTGCTGCTCGACACCGGCCCCTCGCTGGTCGACGGCACCGTGCTGTCGACAGCGGTGGTGTCGGGCGACTCGACGGTGCTGACGGTGACGGGCACCACCGAGTTCTCGTCGCCGCCCCGCAGGGCGAGCGCTCCGATCGCGACGAGCGCGACCACCGCGGTGCCCGCGGCTCCGGCGCGCACCGCCTGGTGACGCTGCTTGGCCTTGGCCACGCGAGCGAGCCCGTCGGCGGGCGCGGGACGGCGCAGGTCGGCACCAGCGGCGCGGGCGAGGGCGTCGATGCGGGCATCGGCGTCGGGGTCGGGGGTGTTCGGGGTGTCGGGGGTGTTGGGGGTGTTGGTGTGGTCGGTCATGTCAGGCTCCCAGCTGGGTGGCGAGCGCGGCACGCGCTCGGGTGAGGTCCGATCGCACGGTCCCTTCGGGGACCGCGAGGATGGATGCCACCTCGGCCACCGAGCGGTCGCCTGCGTAGTGCAGGACCATGACCATCCGGGGACGCTCGGGCAGGTGACGCACCGCTGCCCAGAACGCGAGCGAGTCGGGCGACGGGCCCGGCGATGCCGGTTCCTCCCGCCGCAACCTCGCCAGGTACGCCGCTTCGGTGCGGCGCCGCCGCCACCAACTGGTGCACGCGTTGAGCAGCACCCGGTGGGCCCACCCACCGGGACGCTCGAGGCGTTGCACCTTGGCCCACCGGAGGAGCGACTTCACCATGGTGTCCTGCGTGAGGTCCTCGGCCGACTCGTGCGAGCCGACGAGCGCCGTGGCGACCGCGACGAGGCACGGGTACTCGCGGCGGTAGAACTCGTCGAACGGCACGCGCAGGTCGAGGGTGAACTCGGCTTCGGCCATGGTGGTGTTCGCTCCGTGGTGGGGCTGGTGGAGGTTCAGTGTTGCATCCATCACCTCGACACACGTGTGAGCCGTCCGTCGCGCTGCAACGAATCCGAGAAATCTCGCGCGTGGCACCTCCGTGCCAGCTCCGAGGCCCCCGAGCGCCGGCGCGGGCGCGGCGCTACGGTCGATCACGTGCCGCCGCCGTCGACGCGCCCCGGTCGTCGCGGCCCACGCCGGTCGCTCGCGTGGGCCGGCCTGGTCGCGATCGCGGCCGTCTCGTGCACCGACCCGTCGTCGACCCCCGACCCCGAGCGTGACCGCACCGCCGGCGTCTACGCCGCCATCGTCGAGTGGTTCGCCGCTGCCCACGACGACGATCCGGTGCCCCTCCCCGTGTTCGTCGAGCCCCGCGGTGACGGCGCCTCGATCCCGCTCGAGGCGCAGACCGCGCTCATCACGGCCACCGCCGACGAGGCCGACGTCCGGTTCATCGACGTGCGCGACGAGGCGCTCGTCGACGTCGACGGTCACCTGGTCGCGGCCGACGACGGACTGCTGCTGCGGTTGCCGCCGGTGGACGAGATGGCTCGACCCGTGGTGGCCGACGTCGACGTGCACCTGCAGGACGCCCGGTTCCTGACCCTGCGATTCGAGCTCGACCGGGAGGGCGAGCAGTGGTCGGTGACGGGTCCGCCCGAGCAACTGGCGACGCCGGAGGACACCGATCCGGCCGAACGACCGGACGAGGATCAGGACGGGGGTTGAACCTCGCGCTGTCGCACGGCACGGTCGGCGGCCTCGATCGCCGCCGCAGCCAACGCCGCCGTGGCGTGGATGCGGCCGGCCACCACCTCGTCGGCGGCCACCGACGCATCGTCCACGCGATCCGGGTCGCGCGACGTCGGCTCGACGCGGCTCGGTGCCGACGATGCCGCTGCGGCCACGCGGGTCGCGGCGTCGGCGAGCACGACCGCGACCGCATGATCGCCCCGTTCGGCGGATCGCACCGCCTCGGCCAGCAGCGCGTGCGGCAGGTCGAGCGCATCGGACGAGATCGGTGTGCCCAGCAACCAGCGTCCTGCCTCTCGCCGCAACGACACCCGCATCTGCGACGCCGTGGCGACGCCGGCGGTGACGAGCAGCAGGGCCACCACGGCGAACCCCACCCGAGGGCTGGGCGCCGCCGACACGGCCAGGATCGCGCCCACCACGTTGGCGGTCTGGAGCTCGACCCAGGCGATCACCCTGCCACGCACCTGGTCGGGCACCTGGGTGTACATCGCGTCCATCGTGCGCGAGGCCACGCTGCCGGCGAGCCCGATCGTGAACGCGATCGCCACGATGCTCGCGCGCCCGATCGTCGACACGCCCACCGCCGAGGTGAGCCCGGGCACCAGCAGGGCCAGCAGCACGATCCGGTCGCCGGGCAACCTGCGGTGCAGCGCCGGCGCCAGCACGGTGCCGACGAAGCTGCCGGCGCCGGCCCCCACGAGGGCGACGGCGAAGATCACCTCGCCCGCTCCCCCGCCGCCGCGCTTGATCGCGATGGCCAGCAGGAAGGTGAGCGCGCCCGCCGCCGCCCGCAGCGCCACCACCGAGGCTGCCGCCTGCCGGACCGACACCGGTGTCTCGGCCCGGGCGATCGCTGCCGCCACACGCGGCGGCCGCTCCGATCGCCGCACCCTGGGGATCGTCGAGCTGGCCATCGCTGCCACGAGGTAGCCGGCGGCGGCGAACACGGGCAGCCAGGGCACGCCGGCCAGTGCGATGAGCGCAGCACCGAGCGCGGTGCCTGCGCCGCCGGCGATGGTGCCGGCTCGGGCGAGATGCCCGCTCGCCGACACCAACTGGTGACGGTCGCGGGCCAGCTGACCGAGCATCGCCGTCTTCGCCAGCGCGTACGCCTTGCGCGACAACAGCACCCCGAACACGAGCGGGTAGAAGGCGAGGCTGAGCAGCGAACTCGCGAGGCCGAGCGCCAGCACCACCCGGACGAGTTGCGATGCGAGGATCACGCTGCGATAGCCGGCGCGCGACCGGTCGAGCGCGGCGCCCACCACCGGTGCCACCAGCGCGAGGGGTGCCGCGGTGAGCACGAGGTACAGCAGGATCCGGCTCCGCGACGCCTCGAGCGACACGCTGAAGAACAGCGAGCCGACGAACGACAGGTTGAGCAGGCCGTCGGCGAGGTCGTCGAGCGCGTGGGCGACGGTGAGCCGACGGGTGACCGGTGGTCCGAGCACCGCACCGACCAGCTGGGGTCGCACCCGCGGACGGGTCATCGCGGCGGCCGCACGAGGCGAGGCCATCGGGTCGAGTCTCACATGCGCCGCGACACCGCGCCCGAGGGCCGGGTCACGCGGACCGTCGACGGTCAGTCGTCGAGCTTGAGGGCGCTGATGAAGACGTCGCCGGGCACCTCGACCCGCCCGATCGACTTCATCTTCTTCTTGCCCTCCTTCTGCTTCTCGAGCAGCTTGCGCTTGCGCGTGATGTCGCCGCCGTAGCACTTGGCGAGCACGTCCTTGCGCTTGGCCTTCACCGTCTCGCGGGCGATGATCTTGCCGCCGATCGCCGCCTGGATCGGCACGTCGAACATCTGCCGCGGGATCAGCTCCTTGAGCTTCTCGCACATGCGGCTGCCGTAGGCGAACGCCTTGTCGCGGTGGACGATCGTGCTGAAGGCATCGGCCGGGATGCCGTTGAGCAGCAGGTCGACCTTGACCAGGTTGCTGCGCTCGTAGCCGTGCAGCTCGTAGTCGAGCGACGCGTAGCCCTGGGTGCGGCTCTTCATCTGGTCGAAGAAGTCGACGACCACCTCGGCGAGCGGGATCTTGTAGTGCAGCTCCACCCGCTCGGGCGAGAGGTACTCGAGCTTGGCCATGTCGCCACGACGGCTCTGGCACAGCTCCATCAGCGTGCCCGTGTACTCCTTCGGCGTGATGATGCTCACGCGGAAGTAGGGCTCCTCGATGTAGTCGATGCTCTGCGGCTGGGGCAGGTCGGCCGGGTTGTCGACCAGCTCCATCTCGCCGTTCGTCTTGTGCACCCGGTACTCGACCGACGGGGCCGTCGCGATGAGGGCGAGGTTGAACTCGCGCTCGAGCCGCTCCTTCACGATCTCCATGTGCAGCAGGCCGAGGAAGCCGCAGCGGAAGCCGAAGCCGAGGGCGCCGGACGACTCGGGCTCGTAGGTGATCGACGCGTCGTTGAGCTTGAGCTTCTGCAGGCTCTCGCGCAGGTTCTCGAAGTCGTCGCCGTCGATCGGGTACAGACCGCAGAACACCATCGGCTTCGGATCGCGGTAACCGGGCAGCGGCTCGGCAGCGCCGTGGCTGGCCGTGGTGACGGTCTCACCCGAACGGGCCTCGGCGACGTCCTTGATGCCGGCGATCAGGTACCCCACCTCGCCCGGCCCGAGCTCGGGCAGCGGCGTGGTGGCCGGCCGGCGTGCGCCGATCTCGATGATCTCGTGCAGCGCGCCGGTCTGCATGAACTTGAGCCGGCTGCCGCTGGTCATCCGGCCGTTCATCACGCGGATCGAGCTGACCACGCCGCGGTACTGGTCGAACTGGCTGTCGAAGATCAGCGCCTGCAGCGGCGCGTCGGGATCGCCCTGCGGGGCGGGGATGCGCTCGCAGACCGCGTCGAGCAGCTCGTCGACGCCCTGCCCGGTCTTGGCCGAGATGCGCAGGATCTGATCTCGCGGGATGCCGAGCACCTGCTCGATCTCGCCCGCGTAGCGGTCCGGGTCGGCGGCGGGCAGGTCGATCTTGTTGAGCACCGCCACGATCTCGAGGTCGTTCTCGAGCGCCAGGTAGCAGTTGGCCAGCGTCTGGGCCTCGATGCCCTGGGCGGCGTCGACCACCAGCACCACGCCCTCGCAGGCGGCGAGCGACCGGCTGACCTCGTAGCCGAAGTCGACGTGGCCGGGGGTGTCGATCAGGTGGAGGGTGTGGCCCTTCCAGTCGACCCGCACGTTCTGGGCCTTGATCGTGATGCCGCGCTCGCGCTCGAGGTCCATCGAGTCGAGGTACTGGCTGCGCATCTCGCGGGAATCGACCGCCTTGGTGATCTCGAGGATGCGGTCCGACAGCGTGGACTTGCCGTGATCGATGTGCGCGATGATCGAGAAGTTGCGGATCTTGGCGATGTCCATCGGGGTCCAGGCGGGTCCAGCGGGAGGTCCGGACGGGTCGGAGCGGGGGTCGACCGGCCGGCCGTGGGCGTTCCACGGGGTGTGGTGACTCTACCGGTCGCTGATATCATCCAGGGCTGCTTTGCGCAGCCGCCGAGCGGCCGGGCGCAGCACCGATCGAGGAGACACACGAACCACCATGGCCAACATCAAGAGCCAGAAGAAGCGCATTCTCACCAACGCCAAGGCCGCTGCCCGCAACAAGGCGGTCAAGAGCGAGCTGAAGACCCGCACCAAGAACGCGGTCAAGGCTGCCGGCACGGACGAGTCGGCCGAGGCCCTGCGCCTCGCCGTCAAGCGCCTCGACATGGCTGCGGCCAAGGGTGTCATCCACAAGAACCAGGCCGCTCGCCGCAAGAGCCGCCTGATGAAGAAGGTCAACGCCGCCGGCTGAGGCCGGTCGAGCGTCACCACGTTCTCTCGATCCCAGATCGTCGTACGAGCCCGGGCCACGCCCGGGCTCGTGCCGTTTTCCGCCGCCGGCGGCGATCGGGTCAGCGACGGCCGGCCGGGGCACCACCGAGCTTGGACAGCCGAGCCACCAGCACCTCCATCACCAGCGACTCGGGCCAGTCCCTCGCGCCGCGCAGGTCGAGATCGGCCTGGGCGAGCAGGCCGATCGCCCGGGTCACCCCGGTGCCCGACAGGCGCCGGTACTGGTCGAGCGCCTTGCGGGCCGGGAACCCGGGCTTGATGCCGAGCACCGCGGCGGCCGAGGCCTCGTCGCGGGCGTCGGCGCCGTCGAGCTTGAGCAGCTTGGCGTAGTGCCCGTGCAGGATCGCCATCACCTGCAACGGATGACGTCCACCGGCCGAGGTCATGCGGTGCAGCAGGTCGAGCGAGCGGGTGGTGTCGCCCTTGTCGATCGCATCGGTGAGGTCCCACGGCGGCACCCCACCGGCCTCGCCGAGGAACGGCCGGACGTCGTCGAGCCGCAGCTTGTTCGCGGTGCCGTAGGTGCTCACCAGGGTGTCGACCACGCCCTGCAGACGGCCGGCGTCCTCGCCCATCCACGCGGCGACGGCCTGCAGCGCCTGGACGTCGACCCGCAGCCCGGACGCGACGAACTGCTGCTCGATCCAGGACGAACGGTCCTTCGCCTTCGACGGCGGGTTGGTGTCGATCGTCTGTGCGCCACCCGACTTGAGCGCATCGGCGAGGGCCTTCGGCATCCGGCCACCGCCGGCCACGAGCACGAGGTGGGTGGTGGGGAGCGGATCGGCGAGGTAGGCGACGAGCGGCCCGACGTCGTCGGCGGTGAACCGGCCGATGTCGCGGGCCACCACGACGCGGTGGTCGGTGAGGAACGGCGGGGTCTGCGCCGCGTCGACGACAGCTCGCAGCTCGTAGTCGGGCGCGTCGAACTCGTCGACCATCAACGACCGGTCGCCCGTGCCGACGAGCCGGTGCACCAGCTCGCTCAGCCCCGACAGCACGAGCGACTCGTCGTCGCCGGACAGCAGGTGGACGGTCACGCGGGGATCCTCGGTCGGGGCGTCATGCGGCCCCCATCATGCCCGCCGGGTCACACGCGCGCACCCGCCGCGGCCGCCAGCACCAGGCGGCCAGTCCGAGTTGCACCACCCACACCACCACGACCGCAGGTCCCCGAGGGGCCAGGCGTTCGGTGATCGCCGCCACGGTCGCCACCCAGTGGGTGCCGATCGAGCTGGGCAGCATCACGATCCGGCCGACGACCGGCGGCAGCGCCGAGGCCACGAGCGCGGCCGGGATGCCGACCAACATCACCAGGCCCGCCACCGGCACCGCGAGCAGGTTGGCGGGCACGCCCAGCGCCGGCAGCCGACCGAACACGAGCACACTCGGCACGGCCACGCCGAGCTGCGCGCCCACGGCGATCCCGACGGGCTCGGCCAGCCACTGCGGACCCCGCCAGCGATCGACCAGCACGGGCCCGATCACCGACACCCCGAGCGTGGCGCCGCACGACAACCAGAACGCCACCGACCACACCAGCAGCGGGTCGACCAGCACCAACCCGACCGCCGCGAGCGCCAACAGGCGTGGCACCGAGCGGTCGCGCCCGAGTGCGAACGCCCACGCACCGAGCGCGGCCATCGACCCGGCGCGCAGCACGCTCGGCTCGGCACGTGTGAGCACCACGAACCACGCGATCAGCGCCCAGGTGGCGCCGAGCCGCCACCACGGCCGCAGCCGTCTCAGCACCACGCCGGCGGCCGCGATCGCGAACGACACGTTCTGACCGCTCACGGCCGTCAGGTGCGACAGACCGACGGCACGGAAGCGGTCGACCACCTCTGCCGACTCGCGGGCGTCGTCGCCGACCACCAACCCGGTGAACAACGCTGCGTCGTCCGCGCTCATCGACGCCTCGGCTGCCGAACGCAGCCGCGCCCGCACGCGGTTGGCGGCACGATCGATCGGTGCACCGGCCCGGTGGTCGCCGATCCGGTCGACCTCGAACCGGCCGACGACATGGCGCACCTGCAACCACCGGTCGCCGTCACCGAGCGGGCGACGACGGCCCTCGACCCGCACCCACTCCCCTGCCTGACGGGCGTCGAGGCGGCGCCGGGCCGAGCCGTACACCACGGCCTGGAACCGCTCGCCGTCGAGCTCGAGCACCACCGACACGCCACCGCCGAGCGGCGTCGGATCCGAACGCAGCCGACCCCATCCGTCGAAGGCCCCGACCGTCCGCGGCACGGCGTCACGCCAGGCCCGCGTCGACGCCCCGCCGCCGATCGGCACCAGACACGCCAGCGCCACGCAGGCCGTCGCCGGGGCCCCGAGCACGCGGAGCAACCACACGCCCAGCCCGGCGACGACGGGCAACCACACCGACCATCCGCACCACACCGCCGTCACCGTCACCAGTGCGACGACACCGACGTGCAGGTCGGACGGTGGACGCTGCCACCCGTCGCGAGGTCCCGTCTCGTACGCTGGCGTCATGGAGCCGGAGCGACGCGAACGAGGATCCGGCGCGCTCTCCGGACTCGAGGCGCTCGAGGCGCTCGAACGACGTCGTCGGCCGGCGCCGCCCGAGGCACCGGCACCCCGGCCCGACACCTACGACCCGCTGTGGGCCGGCACGGCTGCCACCACGCCCGATCCGCGCGACACGCGACGCCGGCGAGACGCCGCGGCAGCCTCGGCGAGGTCGGCAGCACCGACCAGGTCGGCAGCACCGGCGGCTCCGGTGACGTACGCACCGCAACCGGTCCAGGCACCGCCCGACGAACCGCCGATCGTGCAGTCGTGGGGCCGCGTCGGCATCCGGCAACGCATCCGCCGGCGGGGTGCGTTCGTCGGCCTGCTGCTGCCACTCGTGCTCGGTGTGACGTCGTGGTGGCTGCTGCACGGCAGCACCGGTGCGGGGCGGGGCATCGGCGGCTTCGCGCTCGCGTTGCTGGCGGCCCCGCTGCTGCCGGCGTTCGGGGCGCCGCTGCGCAGCGGTTCGGGCGCGGTGACCGGCGCCATCGTGGCCAGCGCGGCGCTGTGGTTCGTGCTCGGCGCCTACGCCGCGGCGCGCAGCACGCGTCGCGCCGACACCGGCTGGGGCCGGTTCTGGGTGGAGTTCCTGTGGTTGAGCTCGTGCGTGTGGCTGGGCGCGGTGCTGGCCGAGGTGGCTGCCAACCTGGTGCTCGGTCGCGTGCTCGTCTGAGCGGCGCGCACCGGATCACAGCGTCACCAGCCCGCGCAACGCGTCGAGCTTGGCCGGGCCGATGCCACGCACGTCGGCGAGCGCGTCGATCGAGCTGAACGGTCCGTGCTGCTCGCGGTACGCCACGATCGCGGCCGCCGTCGCCGGCCCGACCCCGGGCAGCGCATCGAGCTGATCGGCGGTGGCGTCGTTGATCGACACGGGTGCGGGCGGCCCGGACGACGCCGTGGACGATCCGCCCGAGGCGCCCTGCCCCGACGAGCCCGACACGCCGGGCACCACCGGCACGTTCTCGTCGAGCCGAGGCACGTACACGCGGTCGCCGTCGTGCACGGGTGCGGCCAGGTTGATCGCGTCGGAGTCGGCGTCGGCGGCCAGTCCCCCGGCGGCCGAGACGGCATCGTCGACGCGAGCACCGGTCGGCACGCGGTGCACGCCGGGCACGAGCACCGCACCGGCGACGTGCACGACCAGTTCGGTCGGCAGCGAGGTCGTGGTCGACACGTCCGAGTCGTCGGACCCGGGTGACCCGGGCGTCGAGGCGGCGATGCTGCTCGACGTGCCGTCGGGGCCGAGAGCGGTGGTCGCCGACGCGCCGACCGGCGACGACGTGGTCGCACCACCCGCGCCGGCGGTGAGCGGCAGCGTGTCCTCGACCGGTGTGGGCGGTGGGGCCACCAACCAGTAGCCGCCTGCGCCGACGAGCGCGACCGAGACCGCCACCACGACCAGGCGGCCCAGGCCGAAGAACACGACGCGGTCGCGAGCACGTTCGACGAACGACCGGTGCGGTGCGGGGCGCGGGACGAGCTCGTCCACGACCACCTCCCTGACGCTGGCGCGACTCGACCGAGGGCGGGATGTCGCGACTGGGATTCGACCGGGGGAAGCCGCGGCGGACCCTATCGGCGGGTCAGGAGGTCGCCACCTCGGACGCGAGGTCGTCGGTGACCGCGGTGGCCAACGAACGTCGGGCCACCCAGTCGGCCTCGATCTCGAGCGGGATGTGCAGGTACGCGCCGTGGTGGTCGCGGCCGCGCACGCGCCCGGCGACGTAGCTGCCGAGGTAGCGGGCGAGGAAGCCGACCACGCCGTGACGGCGCCACTGGCGCACGTGCACCAGCTCGTGGCGCAGCAGGTACGACGACGAGCCGAGCCCGTCGCGGACGATGACGAGCGAACCGAGCGTGATGCCGTCGGCGCCCTTCGGCACCGGTCCGCCCTCCCAGAGGCGATACCCCTCGCGTCGCTCGAACCCCATCGGTCGGCACCTTATCCCCCGTACACGAGGGGGACGATGCAGGGCAGCACGAACCCTCGACGGGCCGACGCCCCCGGGCGCGACCTCAGTACAGACGGTTGGTGAGCTGCTTGCGGTACGCGGCGGTGCGCGGGTCGTCGGGGCCCATGAGCTCGAGGATGTCGACGAACTGCTGGCGCGCCTCGTCGTCGCCCTTCACCCGGTCGAGCAGCGCGGTGAGCTGCTGGTCGTAGTCGTCGGCAGGCCTGGTGCTCAGCCGAGCGGCGGCGGCGACCCGGCGGGTGCGGTCGTCCTCGGGGATGCGGGCCAGCAGGTGCAGCGCCTCGTCCGCCTGGCCCTGCTCGACCAGCAGTTCGGCGAGGGCGACGATCGCGTCCTCGTTGGCGGGTTCGAGCTCGAGCACGGCGCGCAGGCTCTGCTCGTCGCCGGCGGCGATCAGCCGGGCGATCTGCTGCGCCGACTCGCTCGGCATCAGCGACTGCACGAACTGCTCGATCACGTGCTCGGGGTAGGCACCCACGAACCCGTCGACCACCTGGCCGTCCTTCAGTGCGTAGACGGCCGGGATCGACTGGACCTGGAACGCCTGCGACACGCCGGGGTTCTCGTCGACGTTGACCTTGACGAGGACGACCTGGCCGTCGGTGGCGTCGGTGACGCGCTCGAGGATCGGGCCGATCGTGCGGCAGGGCCCGCACCACTCGGCCCACAGGTCGACGATGACGGGCGTGTGCCGCGACCGGTCGATGACCTCGGACTCGAAGGTGACGTCGGTGACATCGATGGCAGGCATGTGGTCAGGCTACCGAGCCGGCCGTCGGGTCGTCCGGAGGTGACGATCGATCGGTACCGTGCAACCGATGAGCACCGACGCCCACGGCCGCCCCGCCGATGTCCCCGGCATCGCCGTCCCCTCCGTCACCGCCTGGCTCGAGGCCCACGTGCCCGGCGCCGCCGGACCGTTCCGGTTCGACGTCATCGCCGGCGGCCACTCGAACCTCACGTACCGCGTCACCGGTTCGAACGGCGACCGGTACGTGCTGCGGCGCCCACCGCTCGGCCACCGCCTGGCGAGCGCGCACGACATGGGCCGCGAGCACAAGATCATCAGCGGCCTCCAGACCTCGGCGGTGCCGGTCGCGCCGGCGCTCGGCTTCTGCGACGACGAGGCCGTGAACGACGCACCGTTCTACGTGATGGGCTTCGTCGACGGTCACGTGCTGCGCGACCGCGCCACCACCGAAGCCGTGCTCGACGTGGCGGGTCGTCGCCGGGCGAGCGAGTCGCTGGTCGACACGATGGCGGCGATCCATGCCGTCGACCTCGATGCGGTCGGGCTCGCCGATCTCGGCAAGCACGAGGGCTACATCGCCCGCCAGCTCAAGCGGTGGTACGGCCAGTGGAACGCACAGAAGACACGCGACCTCGCCGCGGTCGACCAGGTCCACGACGAGCTCGCACGTCGCATCCCCGAGCAGGGCCCGGCCACGATCGTGCACGGCGACTACCGGCTCGACAACTGCATGGTCGGCGACGACGGGCGGGTGGTCGCGGTGCTCGACTGGGAGATCTGCACGCTGGGCGATCCGCTCGCCGACGTGGGCCTGCTGCAGGTGTACTGGACCGGCCCGAACGACGCCGCGTCGGCGTGGACCGGCTCGGCGACGACGGCCCCCGGGTTCATGGATCGCGCCGAGCTCGCGGTGCGCTACGCCGAGGTGAGCGGCCGCGACCTCACGCAGCTGCCGTTCTATGTGTCGTTCGCGTACTGGAAGCTGGCCTGCATCCTCGAGGGCGTGTACGCCCGCTATCTCGGTGGGGCGCTCGGCCAGCGCGACCCGAGCGAGCTCGAACCGTTCAAGCTGCAGGTCGAGGGTGCCGCGGCGATGGCGCTCGCCACGCTGGAGACGCTCTGATGCCGTCGGGGTCCGACCCTCATCCCGCCTACGTGTTGCACGAGGCGCTCCCCTCGCTCGACGCGCCGGTGCTCGTGGCCCACCTGGCCGGATGGATCGACGCGAGCGGTGCCGCTGCGGCCGCGCTGGCCGCGGTCGAGCTCGCGTGCGACGTGCGCACGGTCGCCACCTTCGACGGCGACGCGTTCATCGACTACCGCGCCCGGCGACCGACGATGGAGTTGCGCGAGGGCGTGAACGAGCGGCTGGTGTGGCCCGAGATCGAGCTCAAGGTCGGTCGCACCGCCGAGGGGAGCGACGTCGTGGTGCTGTCCGGCCCCGAGCCCGACGCGGCGTGGCGCCGCTTCGCCGATGTGGCCACCGATCTCGCGATCGAGATGGGCGTGCGCATCGCCGTGTTCCTCGGCGCCTACCCGTTCGCCACGCCGCACACCCGGCCGTCGCGACTGTCGAGCAGTTCGCCGTCAGCCGACCTGATCGCGACGGTGCCGTTCCTCAAGAACAGCGTCGACGTGCCGGCGGGCATGGGCGCGGTGCTCGAGCACGCATTCGTCGCGAAGGGTGTGCCGGCGCTCGGGCTGTGGGCCCAGGTGCCCCATTACCTCGGCACGATGAGCCATCCCGCCGCGAGCGTGTCGCTGCTCGAGGGCCTGCAGCGCGTGTCGGGCCTGCACGTCGACGCCGCTGCGCTCGCGGGCGAGGCCGAGATCCAGCGGCTCCGAGTCGACCAGTTGGTCGGCGACAACGCCGAGCACCGGTCGATGGTCGAGCAGCTCGAGGCCGCGTACGACGCGGTCGACGCAGCGGTCGCCGAGCACCCCGCCGAGCCGCCACGTCTGCCGAGCGCCGACGAGCTCGCCGCCGAGGTCGAGCGCTTCCTCCGCGACCAGGGCGACTGATCGCCGAGCGTCATCCCGCCGGACCGCCGGCCCTGCGCAGTACCGCCTCGAGCGGACCATGGGCGAGACGCCGCCGGTACACGGCGCACAGGCCCACCACGCCCACCCAACCGGCGCCGACGATCGACACGCCCGCAGCGGGGCCGAGCGAATACGGCCACCGGTGCAACGGCCAACGCAGCGCCAGCAGGTGTGCGACGTAGAGCGTCAGCGCCATCTGGCCTGCCATGGCGAGCGGCCACGCCAGTCGGCGGAACCGACCGGCGAACGCGAGGCACGCGCCGACGACCATCAGCGCCCACCCGGTCGCGCCCACCATCCAGGCCGGCATGTGCGAGTGGCCCGCGCTGTCGAGCAGGTCCCAGCCCGAGGCGCGAGCGAGCTCGCGCAGGTGGCCGTCGTGCGAGACGGTGGCGACCTGTGCCCGCAGATCGGCCGGCGTCGATCCGAGCGGCGTCGCCATCTCGGCGTAGAAGTCGTCGACGCTCTCCTGGCTGTTCACCGCGGCGAACTCGACGAGTTCCTCGATCGTCACACCGTTGCGGTCGGCGGTCACGGCCAGATCTGCGAACGGACCGTACGCGGCCTCGACCGCAGCGGGGAGTTGGCGTCGGGACTGGGTCGACCAGCCGGCGCCGTACCCGACGACGGCGAGCAGCAGGCCGCCGACGACGAGGCCGGCCTGGAGCCGTCCGGACGACAGACGCTGGCGGCCGAGCCACATGCCGACGAGGAAGAAGGCGAACGTGGGGAAGACCGGGTAGATGCCACCGAACCAGAGATCGGCGAGGAGTGCGTCGGGACGCAGCAGGGTGCGGAGCGCGCCGATCTGCGCCGAGTGGGAGCCGACGTGCTGGAAGCCGTGGGGCAGGTGCTCGATCAACAGCAGCCGCGTCGCGGCGCCGACCGAGGTCACCGCCACGGCGGCGGCGAGCAACGCGTGGTCCGACCATCGGCGGACCACCAGCGCGAGCAGGAAGTACAACGCGTAGAACTGCAGGATCACGGCGATGCCGGTGGTGTGTTCGAGCGCCAACCCGAGGACGAGCAGCACGGTCGCTCGACCGGCCAGTCGGCGGACGGGTCGAGTGGTCGCCCGGAGGAGGAACGTGACACCAGCGCCGCTGACGAGGACGAACAGCGGCATCGCTCGACCGTCGACGAAGCGCGTCACGCTCGAGGCCCACCCCTCGTGCCCATCGGCGGCGGCGGCACCGAAGTGCGCGAGGAACATGCCGAGTACAGCGAGGGCTCGGGCCACGTCGAGACCCAGCTGCCGGGCCGGGCGAGCGCTCGTGGGCGCGACGCCCTGAGCGGCACCCACGGGCCGAGCCGGAACGTCGAGGGGAACGGGCGGATCATCGGCCGTGTGCATGCTCGGCATGGTGACGCTCGACGCCGGAGCGGTCATCAGCCGTGGAGTCGTCCCTCCTCGACCCGACGGACGAACGTCGGGCCTCCGCCCTCCCCCGGACGGAGGAGAACTCAGCCGATCTCGATCCCGTCGGGGTGCGATGCCCACCAGCCGCACAGGGTGGCCGCGGCGGCCAGGAACAGCCGCTCTGCGGCCGGATCGGCGCCGGCCCCGTCGAGGCAGGCGAGGACGTACTTGGCGAGGTGTGCGTCGTGGTGAACCGCCGCCGTGGTGGCGACCGCGGTCCGCAGGGCGTCGAACCGACCTGTGGGCAACTGCCAGGCGACCGCGCGAGCGGTCTCCGGCCCGGCGGCCAGCGCGTCGGCGATCGGCATCCTCGCGTCGGCCGTCCACGAATCGGCCCGCGAGACGTCGAGGTGACGGGTGGCGAGCGATGCACGGAAGCCGTACACGTGCGAGGCGGCGACGGCGAGCGCACGTGACGGATCGGCGCACCCATCGGCCACGCCGACGACGGCCTGGGGCATCGTCAGACAGTGGCTCCAGCCGTACGGCGCCTCGTCACCCGGTTCGTCGAGCATCGACCAGGCGGCCACGCGCAGCAGCGCTCGTGCACGGTGGCCCACCGACGAGCCGCCACAGAGCGTCCCGAGCGTGCCGGCGAGGTCGGCCGAGTCGATCCGCGACATCAGCGGGTGGATGAAGGTGCTCGCGGGCCGACCGAGCAGCGGCGTGGCGGCCAGTGCCTCCGCAAGCGACGCGGCCGTGACGGGTGTGTCGTCGCAGTGTGGGCGTGGCTCGTCGATCCAGTGGAGTCGCCACTCGGGCCGCCGTGCGAGCTCGCGACAGAGCGGGCGCAGCAACGACGCCGTCACCTCACGGCGAGGTGCGACCCGTGGGTGCAGCCAGAGGAAGATCGGTGCGTGGCCGGCAGCGCCGAGCAACGGCACCAGCGCGTCGCCGAGCAGCCGCGGCAGATCGGCGGGTCGCACGTGCTCGCCGAGCCAGGCCGCTGCGGCGTCGACGTCGTCGAGATCACCGCGGGTGATCGCCTCGGTGAGCCGCGCCGCTGCCTCGTCGACCGACGATGGATCGATCGTTGCCGGGGGCGCGACCGGCTCGCCGACGGCCGCGAAGGCCGTCGCGATGCCGGCGATGCGACGCCTGGCCTCCTCACGGAACGCCGGGTCGACGAACGGCAACAACCCCGTGCGCGCCAGCAGCTCGAGTGGCGCGTGGAGCACGAACGAATCGGCGGGCGACGATCGTGGCACCGACACGACGTCGGCCGCGCACCGCGCGATCTCGACATCGCTGGCTGCGCCGGGTTCGGTGGCGGGGATGGTCTCGGATGCGCGTTCGCGGAACTCGGTCGTGGTCACGGCGCTCACGCTAGAACTTCAAGTTGAGGTGAAGTCAAGGTATGGTTCGACCGTGCCGACCGACCCGACCGACGAGCTCCTCACCATCGGCGAGGTGGCCGAGCGCACCGGCGTCACCACGCCGACGTTGCGTTACTACGAGGCCGAGGGCCTCGTGTCGTCGGTGCGCACGCCGGGCAACCAGCGTCGCTTCGAACGTGACGTGCTACGGCGCGTCAGCTTCATCCGCATCGCGCAGCAGGTCGGGCTCGGCCTCGACGAGATCCGCGAACACCTCGACTCGCTCCCCCGCGGCCGCACGCCCACCAAGGCCGACTGGGCCCGGCTGTCGCGCGCCTGGCGACCTCGGCTCGACCAGCAGATCGCCGTGATCACACGCCTGCGCGACCAGCTCGACGAGTGCATCGGCTGCGGCTGCCTGTCGTTGAAGGCGTGCCGGCTGTACAACCCCGACGACACGGCAGCCCGGTTCGGCGCCGGCGCGAGGTACCTGTTGGGCGATCCACCGACGCGTCCCGGCTGACCGCCCCGCGGCCAGACGATCAGGCGGTGGCGAGCGACGGCTCGAAGCGCGGCAGTTCGGCGCACACCGCCCGGGCCAGCTCGACGAACCGGTCGGCGGCAGGCACCAGCGTGCGACCGCGCCGACGGGCGATCGTGATGACCCGCGGCGGCACGTCGGGGTCGAGCGCGGAGATGCTGACGCCGGGGTCGTTCGCGTCGACGGCGAGGAACGGCAGGATCGCACGGCCCATCCCCGCACGCACCATCGCCTGCACCGCGGCGTTGTCGTTGGTGCGGAACACGTAGTCGGGCTCGATGCCCCGCTCGCGCAGCTGGGCGTCGATGATCTCCTGGCAGAAGCACGGCGATTGGCCGATGAGCGGCGCACCGTCGAGCGCCTCGAGCGGCACCACCGTGTGCTGCTCGCTCGCCGGCGAGACGAGCACGAACGGGTCGACCGTGAGCTCGATGGTCTCGATCGCGTCGTGCTCGGCGTGACCGACGAGGAACGACAGGTCGATCTCGTCGGCGAGCAGCTTGGCGACGAGCTCGCTGTTGTCGTCGGTCTCGAGGCAGCGCACCGACAGCCCCGGCCGCTCGGCTCGCAGGCTGCCGATCACCCGTGGCAGCACGTTGACCGAGACGCTCTGGTACGAGCCGACGACGAGGCGGCCGACCTCGCCGGCACGCAGCGACCGCAGCTCGTCCTCGGCGGCGCGCATCCGGTCGAGCAGGGCGTCGGCGTACGCGAGCAGCACGGCACCGGTGGGCGTGAGCTCCACCCGGCGCGGCCCGCCGGGGCGGTCGAACACCCGCTCGCCGATCGCCCGCTCGAGCCCGGCGATCTGCTGGCTGATGGCCGACTGGGTGAACCCGAGCCGTTCGGCGGCCCGGCCGAACGAGCCCTCGGCGGCGACCGCCTGGAGCGCACGGAGCTGGCGGATCTCGACGTCCTGGAGCATGACGTCGAGCATAAGCGAACACGATCATGCTGACAACAGATCATCGCTGTACAGAATCATCCCTGGAAGCGCACACTGTGGACATGAGCACCTCCCCTCTCGCCACCGTCTCCCTGGTGCCCTCGGGCGCCGCCCTCGAGCCCTATCTCGACCAGCTCGCCCACCTCGTCGCCGAGCACGGCCTCGCCCCGTTCGAGGGCGACGTCGCTCGCCTCGTCGTGCGGCTCCACGCCGCCGGCCACACCGGTCCGGCCGTCGACGTGCTGGCCGACCGCAACGCTCCCACGGTCGCTCGCGAGCGGGCGCTCGGCGTCGCCCTCGCCCTGCTCGCCACCGCGCCGGCCCGCCGGCCCGTGCCGGCCGGCTGCGGCGCCGCCGCCTGATCCACCCTCCTCCCGGGAGACCGGCCCGGAGCCGCCCTGCATGTCGGCTCCGGGCACGATCTCCCGGGACGCGACCGAGTACGTTGCGTCACGGGACGCAGACGGCGTCCGGGGACCGCGGAAGGGGACGACATGAAGGTCGACGGAGGCATCGGGACGGACCTGCACCGGGCCGGCGCACAGGCGCAGGAGCTGGAGGCCGCCGGCTACAGCGGCGCCTGGACGGCCGAGACCAGTCACGACCCGTTCTTCCCGCTGCTGCTCGCCGCCGAGCACACCCAGCAGCTCGAGCTCGGCACGTCGATCGCCGTCGCCTTCGCCCGCAACCCGATGACGCTCGCCAACATCGGCTGGGACCTGCAGGCCTACTCGAAGGGTCGCTTCATCCTCGGCCTCGGCAGCCAGATCAAGCCGCACATCACGAAGCGCTTCAGCATGGAGTGGAGCCACCCGGCGCCCCGCATGCGCGAGATGATCATGGCGATCCGGGCGATCTGGGACACGTGGGAGAACGGCACGCCGCTCGCGTTCCGCGGCGACTTCTACACCCACACGCTGATGACGCCGTTCTTCACGCCCGACCGCGCCGACCTCGCCGGCTTCGGCGTCCCCAAGATCTTCCTCGCCGGTGTCGGCGAGCTGATGACCGAGGTGGCCGGCGAGGTGTGCGACGGCTTCCTGTGCCACGGCTTCACCACCGAGAAGTACCTCCGCGAGGTCACCATCCCCGCGCTCGCCCGCGGACGCGCCAAGGCCGGCAAGACCATGGAGGGCTTCGAGATCGTCGGCCCCAGCTTCGTGGTCACCGGCAACACCGAGGAGGAGATGGCGGCTGCGGCCGCCGGCACCCGCCAGCAGATCGCGTTCTACGGGTCGACGCCCGCCTACCGCGGCGTGCTCGACCTGCACGGCTGGGGCGGGCTGCAGGACGAGCTCAACACCCTGTCGAAGTCGGGCAAGTGGGTCGAGATGGGCAACCTGATCGACGACGAGATCCTCAACACCTTCGCCGTCGTCGGCGCGCCCGAGACCGTCGCTCCCGAACTGCACCGCCGCTACGGCGACGTGATCGAGCGGATCAGCTTCTACGCGCCGTACAAGAGCGACCCCGAGCGCTGGCGGCGGGTGCTCGACGACCTCAAGGCGGGCTGACCCCGTCCTGCCGGCCTGCGGACGGCGCGTCAGCCGCCGACGGTGCCGATCACCGCGGCGCGGCCGTGGCGACGGTCGGCACGGTCACGCAGGTAGCGGCTGCCCGAGGTGGCCACCAGCCGCAACCGGCCCTCGGCCGTGTTCGCGACGAGCAGCTTCTCGGCCGCCACACCCGACATCCAGTCGAGCAGCGTGAACCGGTTGTCGGTCAGCGCCCGGTTCACCGCAGCCGCTTCGATCAACCGGCCAGGTGAGTAGCGGGCGAACTCGCTGTCCATCCGCCCGTCGTACACGCGGTACACGTCGCCGTCGAGCAGGGCGATCACGTACGACGCCAAACGGCCGTCGAGGCGCAACGTCGCGATCTCGACGTCCCACTGGTTGTCGAAGCCGCCTTCGACGACGCGACGCCAGAACTCGCGCTCCGACGGCCGGTCGAGATCGCTCTGACGGCGCGACACGCGGTCGCGCATCACGTGCACGGCTTCGACCTCGTCGATCAGCTCGGATGTGATCGCATGCCCACGATCGAACGCGATGGTCATGTCGATGCCATCGCGCTCGAGCTTCCCTCGAGCTCGGCGCAACTGCTTCTGCATGCTGCGGCTGAGCACCAGGTCGAGGCGGTTGTCGGCGCTGAACATCACGCGCGGCACGCGGAGCTCGGGGAGCAGTTGGGCGTGATCGAGCCGGTCCGCCAACGACAGCATCGTGCGGTCGAGGTCGTGCAGCTGCTCGAAGTCGAGCGACCAGGCACCCGTCAGCCCGTCGAGGTACTGCGCGATCGCACCCGCCAGCGCCTCGGCCGCGCCCTCGTCGACCGCCTGCAGCACGGTGCACAGCGAGCTCGAGTTGCCCATCGCCACGATCGCCGTGCCCTCGGCACGCTCGATGGTCGCGAGCAGCGCTGCGCCCTTCAGCCGTCCGTTGTCGGTGGCGCGCACGCCGATCAGCAACGGCGTCCACGAGTTGAAGGCCTCGCACCAGTGCTGCAGCCACGGCCAGCGGGCCATCACCGGCACACCCACGCGCTCGTTCAGGTCGACGAGCTCGGCACCGATCGCCTCGATCTCCTTCATGCCGACGCGGATCTCGGTGTCGTACGAGCGGCGCTGCACGGTCTCGGCGGCCTTGCGCCACGACTCGAGCGGCTCCACCTCGTCGCCCGCGTGCTCGCGCATCAACGACGTCAGCGCCGGACCCGGCAACGGTCGGCAGTAGTAGTAGCCCTGGGCCCGCTCGCAGCCGAGCTTGCGGAGGATGTTGGCCTGCTCGCTGTACTCGATGCCCTCGGCCACGGTGTAGGCGCCGAGCGCCGAGGCGAGGTTGACGACCGCCTCGATCAACGCCGTCGTCGTCTTGCTCGTGTGCAGCTCGCGGATGAAGCTCTTGTCGATCTTGATCGAATCGACGGGGAACGCGCGCAGGTAGCTGAGCGACGAGTAGCCGGTGCCGAAGTCGTCGATCGCGATCTTGACGCCGATGGTCTTCAGCTGCTCGAGCACGCCGGCTGTGCGATCGGCGTCGACGGCCAGCATCGACTCGGTGATCTCGAGCACCAGCCGGTTGGCCGGCAGGCCGGAATCCTTCAGCGCTGCGGTCAGCACGTTGAGCAGCTGGCTGTCCTGCAGCTGACGCATCGACAGGTTCACCGAGATGCTCAGCCGCTCGTCGATGCCGTCCATCCGCCGCCACATCGCAGCCTGGCGACAGGCCTCGTTCAGCACCCAGCTGCCGATCGGCACGATGAGGCCGTTCTCCTCGGCGAGCGGGATGAACCGGTCGGGGGCGATCATGCCGCGCTGGGGGTGTTTCCAACGCACGAGTGCCTCGACGAGCACGACATGGCCCGTGTGCAGGTCGAAGATCGGCTGGTAGTGCAGGACGAACTCGTGGTTCTCGACGGCCCGTTCGAGGTCGGCCTTCAGGTCGAGGCGCTCGATCGCGTCCTCGTGCATGCGGGCCTCGAAGAACTCGAACCGGCCCTTGCCGCGCGACTTCGACAGGTACATCGCGACGTCGGCGTTGCGGAGCAGCGTCTCGACGTCGGTCGACTCGTCGAGGTCGATCGCGATGCCGATGCTGCACGTCGCGCGCACCACGCGGCGGCCGAGATCGACCGGCGCCGCCATCGCGTCGAGCACGCGCCGAGCGACGCTGATCACGTCGTTGCGATCGACGGCGGACCGCAGCAGCACGGCGAACTCGTCACCGCCGAGGCGGGCCACGACGTCGTCGGGCCGCACGCAGCGGGTGAGACGCACGGCGGCTTCCTTCAGCAACTCGTCGCCGGCGAAGTGGCCGAGGCTGTCGTTGATCACCTTGAAGTCGTCGAGGTCGATGAACAGCACGGCGAGCGTGTCGTCGTCGGTGGCCTCACGGAGCGCACTCGCCGTACGGTCGGCGAACAGGGTTCGGTTGCTCAGCCCGGTGAGGCCGTCGTGCGTGGCCTCGTGTCGCAGGCGGTCGCGGCCGCGTTCGAGCGCCTTCGTCAGGCCGAACACGCGCAGCAGGATCAGCAGGAACAGTGCGGCCGACACGACGATGGTGACGGGCCGGTCGGCGGGCGTACCCCAGAACAGGTCGACCATCGGCACGCCGAGGGTGGCGACGAACATGATCACCAACTGGCGACCCGTGAGGCGACCCTCCACCAGCTCGTCGGCCACACCGGGCCGGCTCGATGCCGGGTGCAGCGCCGCGGCACCGAACAGCACGTAGAAGCCGAGCCAGAAGAAGTCGACGTACATGCCGGTCTCGAACGTGCCCTGGGTGTTGTAGAACCCGTAGGCCGTGTCGGCGATCGCGAGCGATCCGAGGGCGGCGACGATGAACGCGAGCGGCTTGTGGCGCAGATGCAGCCCGACCACCAGGCGAGCAGCGACGGTGAACAGCGCCACGTCCATCACCGGATACGCGACCTGGGTGACGAGACCGGCGACCGAGTCGAACGGGGCGTCGACGACGTCGTCCACCCACACCACCCACACGGTGCCGAAGATCGAGATGCCGACCACCGCGGCATCGATCAGACTCGCATAGTCGCGGCCGGGTGCGACCTCGCGCAACATCTTGACCAGCCCGAAGATCACGAGCGGGTACATGCACAGGTAGAAGAAGTCGGCGATCGACGGGAAGGCGGGGCCCTTGTCGCCGGCGAGCAGTTCGAGGATGTAGTAGGTGATGTCGGCCGTGAGGAACGACGTGAGACCCCACGCGAAGAACAACCACGAGCCGCGGTTCTGCGGCTGGTTGATCCGGACCCCCACCAGGATCGCCACCACCGAGAGCAGGCCGGTGCCGTTGTAGAGGAGCAGCTTCGTCTCGGCGGTCTGCGGGATCACGAAGTACACGAAGGTCAGCAGGGCAGCACTGCCCAGCCACCACTTCCACAGGTTCCGCACCTCGCACAGATCGGCGCAGAGCGCGCCGAGCTTGAGCGGATCTTCACCCGGACGGGTTCCGGTCGACCACGCTGAGCAGGGATCGAGGAGGGATCGAGCGGGGACGCCGCGTGCGAGGGTCAGCGACCGACGGCCACCAGGACCACGGCGACGGCCGCCATCGCGAGCCCGAGCGAGCGCCGGCTGCCGAGGCGCTCGGCACGACCGATGAGTGCCCAGACCGTCACCGACGCGAGCGAGGCGAGCGGTACGGCCCACACCACGTCGCCGTCGCGTGAGCTCTCGATCGCCGCCGCGACCGCCAGGGCGAGGAGCCCGCCGGCGACGAGGACGAGCACCGGGGACGGTCGCGGCGGCCGACGCCACGACACGCGTGAGGCCAGCACGCCGGCCGAGACCGTCAGGGCGGCGCCGAGCACGATCGCCGTGGGCACCCACCCGGGCGTGTGCCTGGCCCGCGACCCGAGGACCAGGCAGGCGCCGAGCGTCAGCCCGGCGAGGGCCGCCCATCGCAACGAGGTCGCCGCGACCTCGCGCACCACGAAGCGCTCGCGCGGGACCAGGCGGGCGTGCGGATCGGCGCGGTCGCCGAGGGCCACCAGACCCCCCGCCGCAGCGGCGACGACCGCGCCGGCGACGGCCAGCGGACCCGGCCGCTCGCCGAGGGCCAGCCCGGCCGCGACGCCGGTCGTGGCGGCGACGGGCAGTGCGACGGCCCCGGCCGTTGCCACCGATCCGGCGCCGACCGCCTCCACGATGGCCACGAGCGCCAGGCCGAGCGCCACCCCGGCCGCCAGCGACCAGACGACGTCGGCACCTCGCCAGACGTGGGGCCACGTGACCAGGGCACCGACGGCAGCTGCGGCGAACGCCGTGACCTGGGCCGCCAGCAGCGAGAACTCGAGGCGGGCACCCGCAGCGCGTGCGGTTCGCGCGACCACCACGCCGCCTGCGCCGGCGGCGACGCCGGCCGCACCCGCGACGGCGACCTCGCCGATCACGATCTCGTCCGAACGTCGTCGACGGGCCCGTCACCCGCACCGTTCGACATCGAGGGCGACCCTACCGGTCGCGACGCCCCAGCGTGAGCGCGTCGTGCGTGCCGGCGCCCGGACGGCTCACCCGGGTGGGTGGACCAGCTGGGGGATGTTGCTCAAGGATGACCGGGCGAGGCCGATGCATGATCCGATGGACCCGACGAGCCCGCCCGGGGAGACAGGCTCCGAGCCGAGTGGTCCCGTCGCGCTCGTGGCGCCCCCTCCCCCGCCGGTCCCCGCGGCCGCGGCCGACGACTCGCCGCGGCTGGCCGCGTTGCGGCTCACCCGGGTCGACGTCGATCCCTCGCTGATCGTCGACGATCCAGCCGCCGACTGGTGCCGCCACGAGATCCGGCGGGTCGTGGCCTGGCGGCTCGTGCAGACCGCCTCGCTGGTGGGCGTCGTGACGCTGCCCGTCGCATGGTGGGCGACCGGCTCGGCGGCAGATGCGTCGGGGCTCGCCGTCGCGGTGGCAGCGGCCGCGGCGACCACTCGGTGGGCCGCGGCACGGGTGACCGCGCCGCTCGGCGGCAGATACCTGCGCACCTTGCTCGACCTGCCTCCCGACTACGTGCTCGCGTTCGACGGCCCGACGGTCGTGGCACCCGGCCTCGACGCCTCGGCCCCGTCCGACACGTCCGACCCGGCCGAGACGTCCGCCACCCCGCTGGTGATCGACGGCGGCGGGACGATGCCCGAGCGGCACGCCGGCACCGCCGACGTGCTGCGCGAGCTGGGCTTCCGACCCAACGCGACCGTCCGCAGCGAGACCGCCGGCGGACGCGTGGTCGACCTGTACGTCGACGACGACCGCATCGTGGTCGCCGTCGACCGCACCAGCGCGAGCACCACGGTGCTCACCGAACTGGTCGGCTTCCGGGTGCTGGTCACCAGCGCCCTCCTCGTGCCCCCGACCGACGAACTCGTCGTCAACGTCGTCACCGACGGCGACACGGCCGGGCTCGTGCTGTCGCACCAGCGTCTCGTCCGCCAGGCGTTCCGCAGCCGGACGCTGCCGAGCGAACCGGTGGGCTTGTTCAAGCTTGCGCAGCAGCGCGAGTTCCAGGCCTACCGCGACCTGGGTCCGCGGTGGGGTTCGCTCGTCGATCTGCGTTGCCGTCCTCGAGGGGTGCGCCTGCTGGCCGCCCCCTCGGCGGGCGAGGTGCTGCTGTTCACCGGGAACAAGCTGTTCCGCCAGACCACCGGCCCGCGTGCCGGACGGTCGGTGCGCACGGCCCCGGCGGCGGACACCATCGACACCCCAGCCAGCAACGGTCCCACCACATGACCCGAGCCCCGGCGGGAATGCCGGCGGTCGTCCCGCAGGAGGCGGATATCCATGGTTGCACGCAAGTTGGTCGGTACGGGCGTCGCACTCGCGGCGTTCTCGATCGCCGGGGTCGCCGGCGCCGGCGTCGGGGTGAAGATCTCCGGCGGGGGTGACGGCCGAGGCCGGCAGGCGAGCCTGTCGTGCCCCGGCGGCATGACCCGCCTCGGTCACGTCTGGGACGAGAACGGATCGGTGTTTCCCGACGACCCGCCGACGGTGATCGACCGCACGTGGGCCACCATCGACGAGGACGGCTACCAGGTGGAGAACATCTCGACCGGCACCCACAACGGCACCCACCTCGACGCGCCCGGCCACTTCGTCCCGGGCGGCCGCACCATCGACCAGCTGCAGGCCGAGGAGTTCGTGTGGCCGGCCTACGTGATCGACGTGCGCCAGCGCATGGCGAGCGCAGCCGACGACGGCTTCCAGCTGACCGTGCAGGACATCAAGAACGTCGAGCGCCGCCAGGGCAAGATCCCCAAGGGCGCGATGGTGATCCTGCAGACCGGCTTCGACCAGTACTTCGGCACCCCCGCCTACGACGAGGCCGCCCCCGGCTTCTCGGCCGAAGCGGTGCAGTGGATGGTCGACCAGCGTCGGATCGGCGGCATCGGTTCGGACACCTACGGGCCCGACGCGACCAGCGACCTCGACTACTCGGCCACCGCCACGATCCTGGCCAACGACCGGGTGGCGATGCCCGACATCGACGCGGTGGACAGCCTGCACCGGACGGGTGACCTGATCATCGCCTCGGCGGTGCCGCTGCGCGACGGCTCGGCGTTCATGGTCGACCCGCTCGCCTGCCACGCCGGCTGACCCGCTGACCCGCGGTCCCGGGGCGGTCCCGGGGCCGTCCCGGGGGCCGTCCCGGAGGGTCACCTCCGACCGGTCCGGTGTGACACCGGCGCGCTCGGCGCGTCGGTGTCGCACCGATCGGCTACAACCGAGCCGTGCCCATCTCGTGCGTCTACTGCGGCGGCAGCCATCCCGACGGCCGCGCCGCGCGCGCCTGCTGGGAACGCTCGCAGGGCGAGGTGGGCGGCCCGACGACGAACCCGGTCGCGAACTCCACCACGAACGCCGCGGCGAACCACCTGCCGTTCGAGCCGGGACCCGACGCCCCGATCGACACCTGGTTCGACGACGCGCCGCCGCCGCCCGAGCTCGAGCTCGGCGCTCCTCCCCCGCCGACGGCTCGCGCCCGCCCGCGGCGTGCCGTCGCACCCGTGCCCGCCGGTCGGGGACCGGCCGTGCTCGGCCGGCACGTGCTCGTCACCCCCGGCACGCGCTCGCCCGCCGAGTGGCAGGGCTGTGCCGTGGTCGATCTCGACGCCGCCGCCCTCGTCGATCCCGCCGGCTGCGTCCGGCTGCTGCGCCAGGCGGGCGTCGAGCGCACCGGCCTCGTCGTCGAGGTGAGCACCGACGTCCTCGCCCAGCTGGCCCGCCCCGAGCGTGCCGACCTCGCCCCGCACGAGGCGGGCCCCCGCTTCGAATTCGAGCGGGCCACGCTGCACCACCTGCTCACCGCCAACGCGGTCGACGCCACCGGCGACGTGCCCACGTGGTGGGTGCTGCAGCACGCGCTCGAGCTCGGCGCCGAACCCGCGCCGCCCGGCACCGGCGACGTGGTGCTGCCCGACGGCACGACCGTCTGGCTCGACGGTGGCCCGGTGCAGTGGCGGGCCCCGATCGACGGCGTGGGCGTGGTGCACCGTGTCGCGGTCGAGCACGGTTCGCTCGTCCCCTTCGGCCCCAACACGGCCGGCGGGTCGGTGGCCGAGCTCGCTCCCGATCAGCACGCCGCCGTGGTGCACGACGGGGGTGCCGCCCGGATCATCGCCCCGGCGGGCTCGGGCAAGACCCGCGTCCTCACCGAACGCACCCGGCACCTGGTCCGCGCCTGGCGCTTGCCGCCGAGCGCGATCAGCCTGGTCGCGTTCAACAAGCGAGCGCAGGAGGAGATGCGCGAACGCCTGCCCGACATGCGCGGCATCCAGGTGCGCACGCTCAACGCGATCGCGCTCGCGATCGTCAACGGCACCCCACCGTTCGCCCCGCGACCGCGCCGGTACGAGACCATCGATGAGGGCGAGGTGCGCCGGCTGATCGGTCGGCTCGTCCGATTCCCCCGCAAGCGCAACGCCGACCCGGTCGCCACCTGGATCGAGGCGCTGTCGCTCGCGCGTCTGGGTCTGCGCTCACCCGAGCGCGTCGAGTCGATCTACGACGGCGACGTCGAGGGCTTCGCCGAGGTGTTCCCGCGTTATCGACGCGAGCTCGAGCGAGCCGGCAAGGTCGACTTCGACGAGCAGGTGCAGAAGGCACTCGAGATCCTGCTCGACGACCCGGTCGCGCGGGCTGCGGCGCAGCGGGCGTGCCGACTGATGTTGGTCGACGAGTTCCAGGACCTCACGCCGGCGCACCTGCTGCTCGTGCGCCTGCTCGCCGGTCCCGATGCCGCCGTGTTCGGCGTCGGCGACGACGACCAGACCATCTATGGCTACAACGGCGCCGATCCGGCGTGGCTGATCGACTTCGCCGAGCTGTTCCCCGGTGCGGGCGAGCACCCGCTCGAGGTCAACTACCGGTGCCCTGCCGACGTCGTGGCGGGCGCCGACATGCTGTTGCGGCACAACGCCGTGCGCGTGCCCAAGGTGATCCGGGCCCGCAACGGCGCGGTCGAGCACGGCCTGTTCGTCGAGTCGAGCGACGATCGGGCGGCCTCGACGGTCGACGTGACGGTCGACCTGATCAGCCGTGCTGTCGCCGACGGCACGCCCCCGTCCGACATCGCCGTGCTCACCCGCGTCAACTCGCTGCTCGCCCCCGTGCAGGTGGCGCTCGGTGCGGCTGGTGTGCCGGTCGCCGGTGGCGTGGGCCGTGAGTTCGCCGAGCGCACGGCGGTGCGGGCGGCCCTGGCCTGGCTTCGGCTCGCCACGGCCGACGACCGTTTCGACACCGACGACGTGGCCGAGGCGCTCCGTCGGCCGTCGCGGTCGCTGCACCCCAACGTGGCGCAGTGGGTGGGCGAGCAGTCGAGCGTCGACGGGTTGCGCAAGCTGGCGGCGCGCGTCAACGGCGAGCGCGACGCGATGCGCATCGAAGAGTTCGCCGCGGACATCGAACGGCTGCGGCGGCTGGCTGCGAACCGCGGCACCACGGCGTCGATCCTCGGCGCGCTGCGCGACTCGATGGGCCTCGCGTCGAGCATCGCCACGCTCGACACGCATCGGCGCGGCATGAACCGCGCCGCGCAGAACGACGACCTCACCGCGATCGCACAGCTCGCCGAACTGCAGCCCGATCCGCGTCGGTTCGAACGATGGCTGCGAGCCGGCCTGAGCCGCCCGTGGGAGCCGGGTGGCGTCACGCTCGCGACCGTGCACCGCGTCAAGGGCCAGGAGTGGCCGCTGGTGGTGGTCCACCAGGCCGACGCCGACCAGTTCCCGCACCGCCTGGCCGACGACACGGCCGAGGAGCGCCGCGTGTTCCACGTCGCGATCACCCGCGGCAGCCGCCGTGTGCACGTGGTCCCGGGCGACATCCCGTCGCCGTTCGTGCGTCAGATGAGCGAGCCACCGGCGCCCAAACCCGAGCGTGCGGGGCGGCTCGCCGAACCGGCCACGCGGCCGTCGGGCGCCCCCGCGTCGGCGCGGCCGGGTCAGTCGCTCACGGGCGACGACGCCGTGCTGTTCGAGCGGCTGAAGGACTGGCGTCGACACGCCGCGGCGGGCAAGCCGGCCTACACGGTGCTGGCCGACGCCGCGCTCGAGGCGATCGTGCGGTTGCGCCCGTCGTCGCTGCAGGAGCTGTCGGCCGTCAAGGGCGTCGGCCCGTCGAAGCTGCGCATGTACGGCGAGGCGCTCCTCGCGATCGTCGCCGCCGACTGACGCGGGACCACAACGCCCATCCCGGGCACATCCGTCCCGCCACCCGCCCGCACACCCCACACCGCAGGACCACCACGCCCATCCCGGGCACATCCGTCCCGCGTCGGCGGCGCTACGGTCGGGCGCCGTGTCCGACGACCGCACCGACCTCCCGCCGTCCCGTCCCGCCGTCGCCCAACTGCCGGCCTACCGCCCCGGCAAGGGCGCCGCGCAGGCCGAGGCCGAGCACGGCATCACCAACGCGATCAAGCTCGCGTCGAACGAGAACCCCGATCCCCCGGTGGCGAGCATCCTCGCTGCGGTGAACGCGGCGGCCGCGGGGGCCAACCGCTACGCCGACCACCGGGCGACGGCAGTGCGCGAGCGGATCGGCACCTGGCTCGGCGTCGACCCGACGAGCGTCACCGTCGGCGCCGGTTCGGTGGGTCTGCTGCAGCAACTGTTCCTGACGTTCGTCGACCCGGGCGACGAGGTGGTGTACCCGTGGCGCTCGTTCGAGGTGTACCCGGTGTACACCCGGCTGATGGCGGGCCGCGAGGTCACCACACCGCTCACCGCCGACCACGCCTTCGACCTCGATGCGCTGGCCGCGGCGATCACGCCCGACACGCGCATGGTGCTGCTCGCCACCCCGAACAATCCGACCGGCACGGCGTTGCACACCGACGATCTGCGCCAGCTGCTTGCCGGCGTGTCGCCGCGCACCGTCGTGGTGATCGACGAGGCGTACCGCGAGTTCCTCGATCCGACCTTCGGCGATCCGGTGCACGAGTTGGTGCCCGAGTTCCCGAACGTGGTGGTGACCCGCACGTTCTCGAAGGCGCACGGCCTGGCCGGCATCCGCGTGGGGTACGCGATCGGTCATCCCGAGGTGATCGCATCGATCGACAAGACGCTGTTCCCGTTCGCGGTCAATGCGCTCGCGCAGGCGGCGGCGATCGCGGCCATCGACTCGATGGACGAGATCCAGGGTCGGGTCAACCGGATCCTGGCCGAACGGGCCCGGGTGATCGCCTCGCTGTCGGCCGACGGCTGGCAGCTGCCCGATGCACAGGCCAACTTCGTGTACCTGCCACTCGGCGAGCGCACCGACGAGGTGTACCTCGGGCTCGAGAAGCGTGGCGTGGTGACACGCCCGTTCTCGAACGAGGGCATCCGAGTGACGATCGGCAGCGAGGAGCAGAACACCCGCTTCCTCGCGACGCTGGCCGAGGTGGCGACCGCGTCCTGACCCGAACTTCGTCGGCTCGATGCCCTGAGCAACCCGAGCCGACAGCGTTCGACGGGTTCAGATCAGCTCGAGCGACTCGTCGAGGTAGAGCTCGCGGCACTTGGCGCGCTGCAGCTTGCCGCTCGACGTCTTCGGCAGCGTGCCGGGCTTCACCAGCATGACGTCGCGCGGGGGCAGCCCGCACACTTCGAGCGTCCGGTGGTGGATCGAGTGGCGCACGCCCTCGATCACGCCGTCGGTGTCGCTCGGGCGCACCTCGGCGACCACGACGACGGTCTCCTTGCCCTTGTAGCCGTCGACCCCGAAGGCGATGACGTTGCCGGCGCGCACCCCGTCGAGGGTGCCGCACGCACGCTCGATGTCCTCGGGGAACACGTTGCGGCCACCGACGATGATGACGTCCTTGATCCGGCCGCAGAGCACGAGCTGGCCGTCGACGACGTACGCGAGGTCGCCGGTGCACAGCCAGCCGTCGCGGAACAGCGCGGCGGTGGCATCGGGTCGCTTGTAGTAGCCGGGAGTGACCGACGTGCCGCGCAGCAGCAGCTCGCCGACGTGGCGCTCGGGCAGTTCTTCGTAGGTCTCGGGGTCGACCACCTTGAGCTCGAGCCCGGGCACCGCGGTGCCGAGCAGCGGCAGCTCGCGTACGTACAGCTCTTCTTCGGCATCGGCACGCGCGAGCGGCTTGGCGATGCGATCGCGCTCGAGCACGACCCGGTCGACGGAGTCGACCTGCAGCCCGGCGCCGCGCTGCGGGAACGAGCCGCCGATCGCGACCTCGGCCATGCCGAAGGCAGGGAACACGCCGCCGGCCCGGAATCCGAACGGCTCGGCGGATGCGACGAACGCGCGCACGGCCGCCGGATCGACCGGCTCGGCACCGCTCAACGCGAGCGTCAGCGACGACAGGTCGAGGTCCTTGGCCCGCTTGAGCGCACGGGTGGCCAGCACCCAGCTGAAGTTGGGGCCGGCCGTCGCGGTGCCACCCCAGTCGCTGATCCACTGCATCCAGTTGCCGGGGTGGGCGAGGAAGTCCTGGGGCGCGGCCTGCACCAGCTGCACGCCGGTGGTCATCGGGATCGACAGGAAGCCCACCAGACCCATGTCGTGGTACAGCGGCAGCCAGCTGACCATCACCTCGTCGAGCGTGAGCTGCGCCGCCTCGCAGCAGGCGTCGATGTTGGCGGTGAGCACCCGGTCGGGGATCATCACGCCCTTGGGTTCGCTGGTGGAACCCGACGTGTACTGCAGGATCACGAGTCGCTCGGGGTCGTGCGCCGGGATCTCGAGCCGCTCGCCGCTCACCTGTCCCGCAGCCCCCGGCAGCACGTTGCGCATCGGCTCGATCGGCGGGTCGCCGGGTGCCGCGCTGTAGAAGTCGGCCAGCAGGTCGTCGATCAGCACCAGCTTGGCGTCGCCGTGACGGATGCGCGATCGGGTGCTCTCGACGAACGCGTCGAGCGAGCCCATCCGCATCGGCAGCGGCAGCACCATCGAGGCGCATCCCGCCAGCCAGCAGCCACGGATGATCGTGATCAGCGAGCGCGACGTGGGGCCGAGGATCGCGACGTGGTCGCCGGGCACCAGACCACGGGCCTGCAGCGCGGCACCGACCACGCGGGCCTCGTCGTGGATCTCGGCCCACGACACGAACCCGTCACCCTCGGCCGGCGCCACCGAGTGGCCGACGAACCGGACCCCGGTGGGGCGGTCGGCGGCCGCGATCAAGCGGTCGACGATCGAACGAGGGGCGGGTGGGGCTGCGTCCGCAGTCATGAATCGAAACCGTAGTGCTGCTCAGGAGGTCCGTAGAATCCTTGCTCCTATGAGCAGTACCAGCGACAGCCCCACCTCCGAGCCGCAACACGCCTTCCGGTACACGGGCGCGCTCGCGCAGGAGATCGAGCCGCGCTGGCAGGACTGGTGGGACGCGCAGGGCACCTTCCACACCGCCAATCCGAGCGGCCCGCTGGGCGATCCCGACGTGAAGGACCAGCCCAAGCTGTTCGTGCTCGACATGTTCCCCTACCCGAGCGGCACCGGCCTGCACGTCGGCCACCCCCTCGGCTTCATCGGCACCGACGTGTACAGCCGGTTCAAGCGCATGACCGGGCACAACGTGCTGTACACGATGGGCTTCGACGCGTTCGGTCTGCCGGCCGAGCAGTTCGCGGTGCAGACCGGTCAGCACCCGGCGATCACGACGGCCGAGAACGTCGCCAACATGCGCCGTCAGCTGCGCCGCATCGGCCTCAGCCACGACCCGCGTCGCAGCATCGACACCACCGACCCGGCCTACTACCGCTGGACGCAGTGGATCTTCAGCCAGATCTTCAACGCCTGGTACGACACCGACGCGAAGAAGGCCCGCCCGATCGGTGAGCTGGTCGACGAGCTGGCGGCCGGCACCCGCGCCACCCCCGACGGCCGGCCGTGGGCCGAGCTGAGCGCGAGCGAGCAGGCCGACGTGCTCGACGGCCACCGCCTGGCCTACATCAGCGAGGCACCGGTCAACTGGTGCCCCGGCCTCGGCACCGTGGTGGCCAACGAGGAGGTCACCGCCGACGGTCGCAGCGACCGCGGCAACTTCCCCGTGTTCAAGCGCAACATGCGCCAGTGGATGATGCGGATCACGGCCTACGCCGACCGCCTGGTCGACGACCTCGACCTGCTCGACTGGACCGACTCGATCAAGGCGATGCAGCGCAACTGGATCGGCCGCAGCGAGGGCGCCCGCGTCGACTTCGCGTCGCCGGCGGGCACGATCACCGTGTTCACCACTCGCCCCGACACCCTGTTCGGCGCGTCGTTCATGGTGCTCGCACCCGAGCACCCGCTGGTCGACGCGCTCACCGCACCCGAGCAGGCCGCCGTCGTGGCCGAGTACCGACGCCAGGCGAGCACCAAGAGCGACGTCGCCCGCCAGGTCGAGGACAAGACCAAGACCGGCGTGTTCACCGGCTCGTACGCCACCAACCCGATCAACGGCGAGCAGATCCCGGTGTGGATCGCCGACTACGTGCTGATGGGCTACGGCACCGGGGCGATCATGGCCGTGCCGTGCGGTGACGAGCGCGACTTCGAGTTCGCCCGCCAGTTCGGCCTGCCGATCCCCGCGATCCAGCAGCCGCCCGCCGCGTGGTTCGCCGAGCACGGCATCGAACCCACCCTCGTCACGTCGGCGTGGCCGCAGGCGTTCGTCGGCGACGCGCCGTACGTCAACAGCGCCAACGACAGCCTGGACCTGAACGGGATCAGCGACGTCACGACCGGCAAGCGCCGCACCAACGAGTGGCTCGAGGCGCACGGCTGTGGCGAGGCGACGGTCAACTACAAGCTCCGCGACTGGCTGTTCAGCCGTCAGCGCTACTGGGGCGAGCCGTTCCCGATCGTCTACGACGAGAGCGGGCACGCGCACACCCTGCCCGACGAGCTGCTGCCTTTGGAACTGCCGCCCACCGACAGCTTCAGCCCGCGCACGTTCGACCCGGACGACGCGATGAGCAACCCGGAGAGCCCGCTCGACCGGCTCGACTGGTGGACCACGGTCGAGCTCGACCTGGGCGACGGACCCAAGCGGTACCGGCGCGACACCAACGTGATGCCCCAGTGGGCCGGCAGCTGCTGGTACGAGCTGCGCTACTGCGATCCCACCAACGAGAACGCGTTCATCGACCCCGAGGTCGAGCAGTACTGGATGGGCCCGCAGGGCGACGGCCACCCCGGTGGTGTCGACCTGTACGTGGGCGGTGTCGAGCACGCCGTGCTGCACCTGCTGTACGCCCGCTTCTGGCACAAGGTGCTGTTCGACCTGGGGCACCTCAGCTCGAAGGAGCCGTACCACCGCCTGTTCAACCAGGGCTACATCCTGGCCGCGGCCTTCAAGGACGAGCGCGAGATCTACGTCGACGCGTTCGGCGTCGAGGAGCACGACGGGCAGTTCACGTACCAGGGCAAGCCGGTCACCCGCGAGTGGGGCAAGATGGGCAAGAGCCTGAAGAACGCCGTCGCCCCCGACGACATCTACGAGGCCTACGGTGCCGACACCCTGCGCCTGTACGAGATGGCGATGGGACCGCTCGACGCCTCGCGACCGTGGGAGACCCGCGACGTCGTCGGCATGTACCGGTTCTTGCAGCGCGTGTGGCGCAACCTGGTCGACGAGGACTCCGGCGAGCTGCGTGCCGACCTGCCCGCGCTCGACGACACCACCGACCGTGTGCTGCACAAGACCATCGACGGCGTGCGCGCCGACATGGAGGCGATGCGCTTCAACACCGCGATCGCGAAGCTGATCGAGCTGAACAACGCGCTCACCAAGGCAGGCGGGTGCCCGCGCGACGCGGCCGACCAGCTGGTGTTGATGCTGGCGCCGCTCGCACCGCACATGGCCGAGGAGCTGTGGCGCAAGCTGGGTCACAGCGACACGGTCACCTACCAGCCGTTCCCCGTCGCCGACCCGACGAAGCTGGTCGACGACACGATCGAGCTGCCGGTGCAGATCAACGGCAAGGTGCGCTCGCGCATCACCGTGGCGGCCGACGCCGACGCGGCGACGGTCGAGGCGGCGGCACTGGCCGACGACAAGGTGCAGGCGAGCCTGGCCGGCGCGACCCCGAAGAAGGTCGTCGTCGTGCCCGGCCGCACCGTCAGCCTGGTGGTCTGACTAGCGGGCGAGCACCTCGGCGGCCTCCTTGGTGCGCAGCACCGCGTTCGCCACCTGGCCGACGGCACCGGAGATCTCGACGAGGTTCTCGCCGATGCGGTCGACCGACGCAGCCGAGGCGCGCATCGCGTCGGCCATCGACACGGTCGCGTCGCTCTGCTCGTCGACCGCCCCGGCGGTGGACACCACCGAGTCGCGCACGGTGCCGACGGCGTCGCTGATCCGGCCGAGCAGCACGGCGACGTCGTGGCTGACGGCGGTGACACCGTCGATCTCGACCGAGATCTGCTCGGTCGCGTCGGCGGCCTGCTTGGCGAGGTTCTTCACCTCGTTGGCCACCACGGCGAACCCGCGTCCGGCCTCGCCGGCGCGGGCCGACTCGATCGTGGCGTTGAGCGCCAGCAGGTTGATCTGGCTCGCGATGTCCTGGATCAGTTCGACGATCCCGCCCATCGCGGTCGCCGCCTGCAGCAACCGGCTCGTGGCCTCGCCGGCGGCGCCGGTGGCCTCGTGGGCCACCTCGACCGAGTCGCGCGACAGCGCCATGCTGCGGGAGATGTCGCTCACCGACGCGGCCATCCGCTCGATGCCGGCGGCCACCCCCTGCACCGCGTCGGTGGTCGAGCGCGAGTTCGCCGAGGCATGGGCGGTCTGGTCGACGGTGGTGTCGAGCGCCCGTTCGATCTCGCCGAAGTTCCGGTCGATGAGCAGCTTCAGGTGGTCGAGCAGCGACACGTGCGACGACACGTCGGTGGCGAACTTCACCACCTTGTAGGGCCGCCCGCCGGCGTCGAGGATCGGGTTGTACGACGCTTCGATCCAGACGGCTCGACCGTCCTTGGCGCGACGTTCGTAGCGGGCGGCGAGGAAGCTGCCCGACCGCAACGTCGCCCAGAACGCGGCGTACTCCGGCGAGGCGGCGTGGGCCGGGTCGACGAAGATGCGGTGGTGGCGGCCGCGGATCTCGCCGATCGTGTAGCCCATCGTGTCGAGGAAGTTCTGGTTCGCGTCGAGGATCGTGCCGTCGAGGTCGAACTCGATCACGGCGAGCGAGGTGCGGATCGCCGCCGCCTGGCTCTCGAGGTCTGCCAGGCGCATCTGGCGCTCGGTGACGTCCGACGCGTACTTGACCACCTTGCTCGGGCGGTCGTCCTTGCCGAGGATCACGTTGTAGGTGGCCTCGATCCACACCTCGCGGCCACCGCGGGCGAGGCGCTGGAACTGGCCCGCCTGGAACCGGCCGGCTCGCAGGTCGTCCCAGAAGTGCAGGTAGGCCTCGCTCGACCGCTCGGCTTCGGGGACGAACATGCGGTGATGGCGTCCGACGATCTCGTCGAGCGTGTACCCCATCACCGCGAGGAAGTTCTGGTTGGCGGTCAGGACGTTGCCGTCGAGGTCGAACTCGATCACGGCCTGCGAGCGGTCGAGGGCGTCGAGCCGGGCGGCGCGCTCGGCGAGCGCGGATGGCTTCAGCATCGACACGACGGATGGCATGGGTTCCCTCCGGGCGTCCGACGACGTGTCGGAGTGCCCATCACGACCGTCCGACGACAGCGGCCGGGCGCCGTGAGGTCGCCGTCCGGCCGATGTGACCTCAGGCCCTGGAACCACCACCGTCCGACCGACGACCATCCAGGTGTGAACTCCCCATCTGTTCCGCCGCGCCCCGGCTCGGCCGCTGCGAAGAAGCGCGCCCAGCAGCAGCCGACCCCCCAGTTCAAGAAGGCCGGGGCGAAACCGCCCGCCGGCAACCCCCTCGCCAACCCCTGGGTGCTCGGGGGGATCATCGGTGTCGTCGTGCTCGTGCTCGGCGTGGTGGCGATCCTGTCGACCACGGGGGGCAAGGACGACGACGGCGACTTCTCGCAGAACCGCCCCGTCACCATCACCGGCGACGCCCTGCCCACCCTGCCCGACCCGCCTGCCGACGACCCCGCCGTCGGCCTCGTCGCACCCACGCTGGCAGGACAGAACTTCGAGGGCATCGCCGTCGACGTCGACCCCGGCGCCCCGACGCTGCTCGTGTTCGTCGCCCATTGGTGCCCGCACTGCCAGGCCGAGGTGCCGCGGCTCGTGCAGTGGAACAACGACAAGCGGGTGCCGGCGGGGTTGCGAGTGGTCGGCGTGTCGACGAGTGTCGACGAACGGCGCGACAACTATCCGCCGTCGGACTGGCTCGCCCGCGAGGGGTTCCCGTGGCCGGTGCTCGCCGACTCCGAGGCCCAGGACGCGGCATCGGCGTACGGGCTGCCCGGCTTCCCCTACTTCGTGCTGCTCGACGCCGACGGCAAGGTGCTGTGGCGGGCGAGCGGCGAGATCTCGATGGACGAGCTCGACTCGATCCTGGCCGAGCGGCTGGCTGGCAACCAGGCCGGGAATCAGGGCGGCTGACCCGGCTCGCGTACCATCGGCGGCCATGCGTCTCGCCGACTTCCCCCGCACCCCGCTCCTCTTCGGCCCCTCCCCCATCCATCCGCTGCCGCGCCTCAGCGAGGCGCTCGGCGGGCAGGTCGAGATCTGGGCCAAGCGCGAGGACTGCAACTCGGGCATCGCGTACGGCGGCAACAAGGTGCGCAAGCTCGAGTACCTGGTGGCCGAGGCGCTCGCCCAGGGGTGCGACACGCTCGTGTCGATCGGCGGCATCCAGTCGAACCACACCCGCGCCGTCACCGGGGTCGCACGTCACCTCGGGCTCGACGTCGTCACGGTGCAGGAGCACTGGGTCGACTGGCCGGACATGGTCTACGACAAGGTCGGCAACCTGCAGCTCACCCGCATCATGGGCGGCGACGTGCGCATCGACCCGGCCGGGTTCGACATCGGCATCCGCGACAGCTGGAAGCAGGCGCTCGACTCGGTGGTCGCGAAGGGCGGCACGCCCTATCCGATCCCCGCGGGTGCCTCGGACCACCCGCTCGGCGGCCTCGGCTTCGCCAACTGGGCGGTCGAGGTGGCCGCGCAGGAGGCCGAGCGCGGCATCTTCTTCGACACGGTGATCGTCTGCACGGTCACCGGCTCGAGCCACGGCGGCATGATCGCCGGCTTCGCGCTCGAGAACCCCGAGGGCCACACCCCCACGCGCAAGGTCATCGGCATCGACGCCTCGGCGACGCTCGACAAGACCGTCGAGCAGCTCACCCGCATCGCCCGCAACACGGCCGCCACGATCGAGTTGGGCCGCGACCTCCGCGACGACGAGATCGTGGTCGTACCCGGCTACGAGGGCCCGGCGTACGGCATCCCCGACCAGCAGACGGTCGACGCGATCCACCTGGCGGCCCGCACCGAGGGCATGCTCACCGACCCCGTCTACGAGGGCAAGAGCATGGCCGGCATGATCGGCATGATCCGCTCGGGCGAGATCCCGGCCGGCTCGAAGGTGCTGTACTGCCACCTCGGCGGGCAGCCGGCGCTGAGCGCCTACGCCGGCTACCCCGGCCTCGGCTCCTGACCCTCGACCGGTAGCGTGGGTCCATGAACGTGGAAGTCGTGGATTTCCAGGCACCGGACGCACCCGAGGCCTTCACCCGATCGCTGCGGCACACCGGCTTCGCGGTGCTGGTCAACCACCCGCTCCCCCAGGAGCTGGTCGAGCAGATCTACACCGAGTGGCTCGCTTTCTTCGACGGCGACGCCAAGCACGCCTACCGCTACAGCGACGACGACCAGGACGGATACTTCGGTCCGGACGTGTCCGAGACGGCGAAGGGCAACACCGTGAAGGACATCAAGGAGTTCTTCCACGTGTACCCGTGGGGCCAGTACCCGGCCGAGGTGAGCGACGCCGCGCTGCGCTACGCCACCATCGCGAAGGACATCGCGATCACCCTGCTCGGCTGGGTGCAGGACCACACCCCCGACGAGGTGCGCGACCGGCTCTCGATGCCGCTGCCGCAGATGATGGACGGCTCGACCCGCACCCTGCTGCGGGTGCTGCGCTATCCCCCGTTGCGCGGCGACGAACCGGCCGACGCCGTGCGCGCGGCGGCTCACGAGGACATCAACCTGCTCACCGTGTTGCCGGCCGCCAACGAGCCGGGCCTGCAGGTGCGCGACCTGGCCGGCAACTGGCACGACGTGCCCTGCGACTTCGGCAGCATCGCGATCAACGCCGGCGACATGCTGCAGCTGGCCACGGGCGGCTACTACCCGAGCACCACGCACCGGGTGACCAACCCCACCGGCGACGGTGCCCGGCGGTCGAGGCTCAGCCTGCCGCTGTTCCTGCACCCGGCCGACCAGGTGGTGCTGGCCGAGGGGCGTACGGCCTTTTCGTACCTCCAGGAACGCATCGCCGAGCTCCGCAGCCAGGACATCAAGCCGGCGAGCTGATCGCCCGAGCCTGCCTCCGACGCCCATGTTCTTCCGTCGCTCGAAGGCCGCGCGCGAGGCTGCTGCGGTGCCGTTCCCCGACGTGTGGCGCGACCGGTTGCGGACGCGCTGGCCGATGTACACCACGCTGCGTGACGACGAGCGCGACACCCTCGAGTCGTTGGTCCAGGTGTTCGTGGCCCGCACGCGGTTCGAGGCCGCCCAGGGGTTCGCGGTCACCGACGAGATGAAAGTCCTGGTCGCAGCGCAGGCGTGCCTGCTGCTGGTCGGCCTCGACGACCCAACCCTCGACCTCTACTCGAGGTTGACATCGGTGATCATCCACCCACGCACCGTGGTCCTCAAGGGGACGCATCACGTGGGCGGCACGGCAGGCGGATTGCAGAGCGACGCGGCCCAGACGTTGTCCGGACAGGCCGTGCACCGCGGCCCCGTCGTCCTCGCGTGGAGCACCCTCGCGTTCGAGGCACGGCACGCGAGCCGCGGCCAGAACGTCGTGATGCACGAGTTCGCCCATCAGCTCGACATGGCCGACGGCATGATCGACGGCACGCCCCCGATCCGCGACCGGGCGCTGCGTGCGCGATGGGTGGAGGTGTGCACCGCCGAGTTCCGCCGGCTGCGCCGCGGCGACGAGACGGCGCTGCGCGGCTACGCGGCCACCGATCCCGGCGAGTTCTTCGCCGTCGCCACCGAGACCTTCTTCACGCGCGGCGCCCACCTGACCGAGACGGCACCCGAGCTGTACGACGTGCTCCGCGAGGTGTACGGCCAGGACCCGGCGGCTCGCCCTCCGGTCGGGTGAGTGGTCCGGGGGACCTCAAGAACTGATCAGGCGGATCAGCGAGGGATCACGCCCCGATCACGTCCTCCCCCGTCTCCCCCCGAACATGGTTGCTCAGCGCGTTCGTCTCAGCACTATCGGGGGGCGTGATCCCTCTGACCCGAGTCCCCGGTCATGTCCCGAGCCGGGCCAGGATCCACCGCGAACCAACGGAGGCCGCCCATGGCTGACGACGAGTTCCTGTGGGAGTTCCTGGTCGAGAGCTACGAGAACCTCGACAACATCGACGCCCGCCTGGTGGCCCTGGAATCCAACCAGGACCCCGACAGCGTCGCCGCGATCTTCCGCTCGATGCACACCATCAAGGGCACATCGGGCTTCTTCGGCTTCTCGCTCGTCGAGCGGGTCGGCCACGTCGCCGAGAACCTGCTCGGCCGCATCCGTGACGGTGAGCTCAGCCTCACCAGTGAGCGGGCGTCGGCCCTGCTCGCGTCGACCGACGCTCTTCGCGCGCTGTTCGCCGGCATCGAGGCCGGCGGCGTCGAGCCTCCCTACGACATCACCGAGCTGGTCGCCCGGCTCGAAGCGCTGACGAACGGCGAGACCTACGAGGCCGCCGCCCCGGCGGCCGTCGCCGAACCGGTCGCCCAACCGGTCGCCCAACCGGTCGTCGAGGTGATCGAGATCGAGGCACCGGTGCTCGCCGCCCTGGCCGACACGACCGTCGAACAGGTCGAGCCGGTCGAGCAGGTCGACGACGTGATCGAGGTCGAGGCACCCGTCGAGGTGCTCGTCGCCGCCTCACCGGCTGCGGCGACCGCGGCCGCCGCTCCCCCGGCCACGCCTGCCGCTCCCCCGGCACCCGTCGCCGCAGCACCGAGCGCGCCCGCCGCGCCCAAGCCCGCGACCGCACCGGCAGCCCGGGCCGACGAGCCGAAGGCCGACCGGCGCGCCGCCGCCGGCCCGCGCCGCGGCGGCGACGACCGCACCGGCGAGCTGCTCATCGCCGCCGGCCTCGTCAGCCAGGAGGACGTGCGGCTCGCGCTGCAGGCCCAGGGCGAGGGCGACAAGCGGATGATCGGCGAGATCCTGGTCGCCCACGGCTTGGTCGAGGCCAGCGCCGTCGAGAGCGTGCTGCAACTGCAGCGCCAGCTCCGCCAGCAGCCCGAGACCAAGTCGTCGGCCGAGGACTCGACCATCCGCCTCGACGTGAGCGTGCTCGACGAGCTGATGAACCTCGTCGGCGAGCTCGTGCTCGCCCGCAACTCGCTCGTCCGCTCGATCAGCACCGTCGAGGACCGCTCGCTGCTCGCCGACAGCCAGCGCATCGACCTGGTGACGAGCGAGCTGCAGGCCCGCGTGCTGCGCACCCGCATGCGCCCCATCCGCACGGTGTGGGCCAAGCTGCCCCGGCTGGTGCGCGAAGTGTCGCTCGCCTGCGGCCGCCAGGTCACCCTCGAGCTCGAGGGCGAGGAGACCGAACTCGACAAGAGCGTCGTCGAGGCGATCAAGGACCCGCTCACGCACTGCGTGCGCAACGCCGTCGACCACGGCATCGAGCCGCCCGACGTGCGCGTCGCCAACGGCAAGCGTGCCGACGGGAAGCTGTCGCTCAAGGCGAGCCACGAGAACGGCCAGGTCGTCATCCAGATCAAGGACGACGGGCGCGGCATCGACGTCAACAAGATCCGCCAGAAGGCGCTCGACAAGGGCATCCACCCCGAGGACGTCCTCGCCCGCATGAGCGAGCGCGAGATCCTCGACCTGATCTTCGCCCCCGGCTTCTCGACGGCCGAGAAGGTCACCGAGGTGTCGGGCCGTGGCGTGGGCATGGACGTGGTGCGCACCAACATCGAGCGCATCGGCGGCAGCGTCAACGTGAGCACGGTGCTCGGCGAGGGCTCGACGTTCACCTTCATGATCCCGCTCACGCTGGCGATCATCCCGGCGCTGCTCGTCACGATCGGCCACCACCGCTACGCGATCCCGCAGACCTCGCTGGTCGAGCTCGTCCGCCTCACCGGCGACGACTGCGAGACCTCGATCGAGAACATGCACGGCGTCGACGTGTACCGCCTGCGCGGTCGGCTGCTGCCGATCGTCGACGCGGCCAAGACCCTCGGCGTGCCGCACCCGCCGCCTCGGCCGGGTCGCCGCCGGCTCCAGATCGCCGTGCTGCAGGCCGACGGCCGCGAGTTCGGCCTGGTGGTGGACGACGTCCACGGCACGGAGGAGATCGTCGTCAAGCCCGTCGGCGCCCACTACACGGGCATCGGTGTGTTCGCCGGCGCCACGATCCTCGGCGACGGCGTCGTCTCGCTGATCGTCGACGTCGCCGGTGTGGCCGAGCGGGCCGGTGTCGGCTCGGCGCGCCTCGAGGACGAGACCGACACCCTCGAGGCGGCCGTGTTCGCCGGCGATGGCCTGATCCAGTACGTGATCGTCTCGATGGCGGACGGCTCGAAGTACGCCGTCCAGCTCGACCAGGTCGCCCGGTTGGAGAAGTTCAGCCGCGACCGCGTCGAGGAGGTGGCCGGCAGCCGCGTGGTGCAGTACCGCGACGGCCTGCTGCCGCTCACCACCATCGGCGGTTGGTACGACAACCACGAGCGCCCGGTCGTCACTGCGGTGCTCCACACCTCCCTCGGCGAGATCGGGCTCGTGGTCGACCGCGTGCTCGACGTCGCGACCGGCTCGGCGGAGGCCGGAGGAACCATCACCGTCACCGACGGACGAGCGCACGAGATCGTCGACGTCGACAACCTGGTCCACTCGTGCCGACACCTGCTTGTGGAGAGCTACCGATGAGCGACACTTCCAACACCCGAGGTGCCAAGGCTCGCCTGGCATCGGTCGGCGACACGATCGCAGCGCCGACCCGCACCCTGTTGGGCGGCATGCGACTGACGGCGAAGTTCGCCGTCATCGGCACCGTCCTGATCGCCCCGCTGCTGTTCGTCGTACAGCGCTACGCGTCGGCGCAGAACGCCGACAAGGCCTTCAGCGCCGAAGAGCTGTCCGGCATGGACTTCGTCGACCCGGCGTTCGACCTGCAGACCGCGCTCGACGTCGCTCGTGGCGCCGCCGTGAACGGCCAGCCCGTCGACGCCGAGGGGCTGAACACCGCCATCGACGCCGTCACCGCGGCCGACGCCCGCGTCGGCGGCACGATCGGCACGACCGAGACCTGGTCGACCCTGAAGAACGACATCCAGGCACTGGCCGAGGCGTCGAACGACGACCCGGAGGCGGCGTTCGCCGCCTGGACGGAGACGACGAACCAGTTGGTCGCGCTGATCTCCGCCGCCGCCGACGGCTCGAACCTCACGCTCGACCCCGATCTCGACTCGTTCTACCTGATGGATGCGGCGACGACGAAGACCCCGGCGCTGCTCGCCGCGGTCGGCCTGATCGACGACATCGCCGTGCTCGACCCGGCGACCCACGGTGACGAAATCGTGATCGCCAACGTCCGCATCGACGACGCCTACGGGGCGATCGAGGCCGGCTTCGCGAAGACGATTGCAGCTACCGACGACTCGTCGGTGAAGTCGGAGGTCGAGACCGCGGCCGCCGCACTGAAGGAGGCGTACGACCACCGCGAGGAGGCCGGTGGCTACGGCCGCCTGCGCGACGCGACGATCAACACCGCCGACGTGGCGGCGCGTGGTCTGCGCACCCTGGTGGGCAACCGGGTCGACGGCATCGTCAGCGCCCGCAACCTGACCCTGTACGTGAGCGTCGCCGCGATCGTGATGGCCCTGTGGCTGTTCGCCGGCTTCTACCAGTCGATCACCCGCGGTATCCGTGCGATCCTCGGCGCGTTGAAGCTGGCCGCCACCGGCGACCTGACGTCTCGGGCGAACGTGGACACCAAGGAGGAGATCGGCGACATGAGCCGGGCCCTCGACCAGGCGCTCGACGGTGTGGCCACCGCGATCGGTGCGGTGAGCGCTCGCACGAGTCAGGTGGTCGGCAACGCCTCGATGCTCACCGACGTGGGCGGCAGCCTGCAGGCCGACTCGGCCCGAGCGGTGTTCCACGCGGACTCGGTGGCCGACCTGGCCCGCGATCTGCGCGGCGACTCGGAGCGCACGCTCGCCGAGGTGAGCAGCGTGAAGGACGTGCTCGGCGAGGTGACCTTCGCGACCGAACAGCTCGACTCCGACATGCAGGCCGTGTCGGCCGCGTCGGCCGAGCTGACCGCCGCGGTGCGTGACGTGGCCAAGGTGGCCGACGAGACCCAGCGCCGCGCGGCCGAGGCCGTCAGCCAGGTCGGTGTCGCGAAGGACGTCGTCGTCAGCCTCACGGCCGCGGCCGACGAGATCGGCGGCATCGTCGAGCTCATCGAGGACATCGCCGAGCAGACCAACCTGCTCGCCCTGAACGCGACCGTCGAGGCAGCTCGTGCCGGCGAGGCCGGCCGCAGCTTCGCCGTCGTCGCCGCCGAGGTGAAGAACCTCGCCACCGCCACCACGGCCGCCACCGAGCGCATCCGCGACTCGATCGCCGCCGTCCAGCGCGGCAGCAACGACGCCGCCTCGGCAATCAGCGAGGTCGTCTCGGTGATCGACGGCATCAGCGAGGGTCAGATCACCGTCGCCGCCGCCGTCGAGGAGGAGATGGCGATGGCCGACGAGATCGGCCGCAGCGTGTCGCGCAGCGCCGCCGGCATCCGCGACATCACGGCATCGGTCGGGGCGATCAACCAGAGCCTCGACGGCGTGAAGGCCGCGACCGAGAACGTCGCCGCCACCGCGCACAAGGCCGCCTCGGCAGGTGCCGAGATGGCGTCGACGGCCCGCAGCAACGTCGCTGCGGCCACCCAGACCGGCGCCTCAGCGCAGGAGCTCAACGGGACGGCAGCCGCGCTGCAGTCGGCCGTGTCGCGCTTCGTGCTGAGCCCGTCGACGAAGTCCAACGGCCATCAGAACGGGCCGAGCAACAGCAAGAACAACCGGGCGAAGGACGACGTCCTCGCCACCGCAGGGAGTCCCTCATGAAGAACGACCAACTCACCCGGGGCAAGCTGCTCCGCATCGGCGGCACCCTGTTCGTGCTGATGGCCATCATCTTCGGCACCGGCATCTGGGGACTGCGCTCGCTCGCCACCGCATCGAGCAACATCGAGGATGCCATGAACGCAGTGAACCAGGTCGACATCGCCGACATGAATCACGACGCGTCCAGCGGCGCGGTCGAGGCGGCGTTCCGCGCAGCGAGCACCGACGACACCGCTGACGACGACACGGCTCGCGCCAACGTGCAGAAGTACTCCCAGGCGCTGATCGACGAGCTGACCGCGGCGAAGGACTTCAACCTCGACCCCGACGACATCGTGGCCCTCGATGAGACACTCGTGTCGGCGAAGGACTTCCAGGCCGCTGCCATCGCCAGTGTCGAGGCGACGCTGACGGACGCAGCCGACCAGGAAGCGACTCTCGACGACTTCCGCACGCAGTTCGACAAGATGGCCACGCGGCTCGACGACCTGGCGAAGAACTTCGGCGAGAAGAGCTCGAGCAACCGGCAGCACGCGCACGACATCGAGTCGACGGGCACGAAGGCACTGACCGTCGTGTTCGCCATCGCGATCCTGACGTTCCTGTGGATCGGCCGGCGATTCTTGAAGATGATCACCCAGTTCCTGTCCGTGCAGATCGACGCCGACCGGGCGAACGCCATGGTGCGCAACTCGATCGCCGGCATGGTCTTCGCCGATCAGGACGAGGTGGTGCGCTACGTCAACCCCGCCTTCATGCGTCTCGCCGAGAGGATGCGCGGTGATCTGCGCGTCACTCCCGAGAACGTCGTCGGCAGCAAGCTGGCCCACTTCCACGCAGACCACGCCCACCAGGAGCGGATCCTGTCGGCACAGCTGCCGCACCGAGGCATGGTGAAGATCGGTGCCATCACCGTCGAACTGCAGGTTGACGAGGTCCTCGACGCCGCAGGAGTCCGCATCGGCACGATGACCACGTGGTTGGACGCCACCGAGCGAGTCCGCATGGAGGAGCAGCAGCGCCAGCAGACCGAGAAGATGAGCCAGATCCTGAGCCAGGTCAACACCACTGCCACCCAACTCGCGAGCGCCGCCGAGGAGTTCACGTCGGTCAGCCGCACCATGTCGTCCAGCGCGGAGAGCTCGGCCAGCCAGGCCGGCACCGTGTCGAACACCGGCAACCGCCTCAGCGAGAACACCGCCAACGTCGCCCTCGGCGTCAGCGAGCTCCGCGAGAGCATCGGCGAGATCAGCCGCAGCGCCTCCGAGGCGAGCGCGGTGGCCAACGAGGCCCTCGCGGCCGCCACGCACACCGGCGACATCGTCAGCCGGCTCGGCGTGTCGAGCGCCGAGATCTCGAGCGTCGTCGGCGTGATCTCGTCGATCGCCGAGCAGACCAACCTCCTCGCGCTCAACGCCACCATCGAAGCCGCCCGCGCCGGCGAGCTCGGCAAGGGCTTCGCCGTCGTGGCCAACGAGGTGAAGGAACTGGCCAACTCGACCGCCAAGGCGACCGGCGACATCCAGCAGAAGGTCGAGGCGATCCAGAGCCAGACCCGCGAAGCCGTCAGCGCGATCGAGGGCATCGCCCACGTCATCAGCCAGATCACCGACGGTCAGGTGCGCATCGCCGCCGCCGTCGAACAGCAGTCGGCCACCTCGGTCGAGATCGGCCGCAGCGTCGACGAAGCCGCCCGCGGCTCGGCCGAGATCGCCGAGGCGATCCAGGGCGTGGCACGCGGTGCCAACGACGTCGCCTCGGGTGCCAACGACACCGAGAAGGCCGCCGAGGAACTCGCCCGCCTCGCAGCGACGCTCAAGTCGCTCGTGTCGGACGACGACAGCGTCGTCGCGGACGACCGGATTCAGCGCAGCGCCGCCCAGTGGTCGAACCTCGATGTCGACTCGATGCCCTCCTCACGCCAGCCGGTGGGGGCGACGGCATGGTGAACCAGCTGCGCCACAAGGCCGATCTCACGGTCGCGCGTGTCGGCCACTTGCACATCGGCTTCAAGCTCGAGGCCGTGCAGGAGGTGCTGATGGGCACGTCGATCACGCCCGTGCCGTTGGCCGACCACGGGTGCGCCGGGTTGATCAACGTGCGCGGCGAGATCATGTCGGTCGTCGACCTGGCGACCCGCCTCGGGGTGGAACCCCAGCCCGAGGACGGCAAGCCCCCGAGCCAGGTGATCGTGCGCACGTCGCGCGGTCTCGTGGCCGTCACGGTCGACCGCGTGAACGACGTGGTGCACTGCCCCGCCGACGCCCACGAGGACGTGCAGGCGCAGGCCGGCGAGTTCTTCAGCGGCGCCTACGCCCTGCAGGGCCGGCTCGTGCTGGTGCTCGACATCGATCGTGCCGTGTGGGGCAGCGCCCGCGAGAACGCCGCCTGACCGACACCACAGAGCCGACCCGTCACCGACGGCCGTTGCCGCGAAGGGCGATCACCTAAGGGTGGTCGCCCTTCGGCGCGTTCGGGCCCCGATCGGTCACAGGCCGCCGTCGCAGCCGATCCACTGAGCGTTCACGTAGCTCGATCGGTCACCGAGCAGGAAGCACACCAGCTCGGCGACCTCCCAGCCGGTGCCCTCGCGCCCGAGCGGCAGGCGACCCGAGGTGCGGCTCGGCCGGTGGCGGGTGGCCTCGCGCCCGATCGAGGTGTCGATCAGCCCGGGGGCGACGACGTTGACGCGGATGCGCCGGCGCTGCCCTTCGAACGCTGCGTGCCTCGCGAGTCCACCGAGTGCCGCCTTCGACGAGTCGTAGCTCGGGATCCGGCTGCCCGATCGCGTGCCGGCCACCGAGGCGACCAGCACGATCGAGCTGTCGTCCGCGAGGTGCTCCATGCCGAGCTTGCAGGCGAGGAAGTGCGAGCGCACGTTCGCGGCGAACACCCGGTCCCACTGATCGGCGCTGGTGCCCGACAGCCAGGCGGGACCACCGATGCCGACGTTGGCGACGATGCCGTCGAGCCCGCCGAGCGCGGTGACGGCGTCGGCGAACACGGCGCGCATCGCCTGCTCGTCGCCCGCGTCGGCGGCGAAGACGTGCACGGTGGAGCCCTCGTCGCGGGCGAGCGCCGCCGTGCCCGCGACGCGATCGGCCACGAGGTCGGTGACCGCGACCGACGCGCCGTGACGGGCTGCGAGCACGGTGATCGCCTTGCCGTTGCCGACCGGCGCGTCGTCGGGGAAGCCTCGGTCGTCCTGCCCGCCGCCGATCACGAGGATGCGGCGGCCGGCGAGGTCGGAGGTGGCCGGTGCCACGCCGTCACGGGCGCGGGTGCCGATGCGTTCAGCGGGTTCGGGGCTGTCCATCGCCGGAGTCTGGCACCGCCGGGACGGCCGGCCGGTCAGCGGGCGGCGACGGCCGCGCCGACCAGTTCGCGACGACGCAGGACACGGGCCGGACCGTCGGCCTTCTCGCCGGCGAGGCCGCGGCGAGCGAGCACCACCCGCTCGACGCGACCGAACACCAGGCTGTCGACGAGGATGCCGATCACGAGGATGACGACCATCGTCGCGATCAGACCCTCGGCATCGCTGAACTCGCGCGCGAACTGCATCCGCTGTCCGAGCGAGGTGGTGCCCGGGATGATCACGAGCAGCTCGCCGGCCATGAGGCTGCGCCAGCTGAACGCCCAACCCTGCTTCAGCCCGGTGAGCACCGTCGGCATCGCCGCCGGGATCACGATGTCCTTGTACATGCCGACACCACGGGCGCCGAGGGTGGTGCCGACCCGGCGCAGCAGCGGCGGCACGCTGTCGACGCCGGCGATGATGCCGTTCGCGATCGACGGCGCGGCGCCGATGATCACGACGAACAGGATCGCCTGCTCGGTGAGCTTGAACAGCAGGATCGCGAGCGGGAACCAGGCGATCGACGGCATGGTCTGCAGCCCGGTGATCATCGAACCCACCGCCGTGCGCAGCGGCCGGAAGCGGGTGACCGCGAGGCCGATCGCACCGCCGATGACGAGCGACACGGCGAAGCCGACGACGGCACGGCGCATCGTGTGCCCCACTGCACGCCAGAGGTCGGCGGTGAAGAGTTGGCTCCAGAGCTCGGAGCCGACGTCGGCCGGCGAGGGCAGGACGAAGCGCGGCTTCCACTCACGCCAGACCGCGAACTGCCAGATGGCGAGCACGAGGCCGATCGCAGCGAGCTTGGGCCAGGTGACGGCCCACAGCCGAAGTGCGAGTGGGGGTCGTGCGGCGTCGACGACCTCGAGGTGGTCGAGGCCCGCGAGCTCGCGGTCGAGATCGCTCGTCGCAGCGTCAGTCGGCATGGCGGCGCACCTCCTCGCGCAGCCGCGTCGTCACCTCGGCGGCGATGGCCGACACCTCGGCCGACTCGATGCGGCGGGGACGTTCGACCGGCACGCCGAACTCTCCGGCCACCCGGCCCGGGCGGCTGGTGAGCAGGACGATGCGGTCGCCCAGCCGGGCCGCCTCGCGCACGTTGTGGGTGACGAACACGATCGTGAGCTGCTGCTCGGACGCGACGCGTTCGATCTCGTCGTGCAGGATGTCGCGGGTGATGGCGTCGAGCGCGCCGAAGGGCTCGTCCATCAGCAGCACGTCGGCGCCCTGTCCGAGCGAGCGGGCGAGCGCCACGCGCTGACGCATGCCGCCCGACAGCTCGTGCGGTCGCTTGTCGGCGAACTCGCGCAGCCGCACGAGGTCGAGCAGGTCCAGCGCACGCGCCCGCCGATCGCGACGGGGCACGCCCTGGAACTTCAGGGCGAGTTCGACGTTCTGCGCCGCGGTGCGCCACGGCAGCAGGGCGGCCTCCTGGAACATCAGCGCGACGCGGCCGTCGACGTCGACCGTGCCGGCGCTCGGCGCGTCGAGTCCGGCGATCAGGTTGAGCAGCGTCGACTTGCCACAACCCGAGGCGCCCACGATGCACAGGAACTCGCCGCGCTCGACGTCGAGCGAGATCTGGTCGAGTGCGGTCACGGCGGCCGCACCGTGCCCGAAGCGCTTGGTGACCGACGAGATCCGCACGGCGGGTGCGTGCCCGAGGGGCGGGTTGTCCACGTGTGGTCCGTCGGTCGTCGCGAGGTGCCGGTCGACGATGCTCACAACCCCTCCACCGGTGCGTCACCGCGCTCGGCGAGCAACTCGTTCAGCAGTGTGAGGTCGTGGATGCCGGTGAGGGCGACCGGGTCGAGCAGGCCGATCGCGATCGCGTCGTCGGCCGACCCCTGCAACGACGCCGCAATCGGGTCGTAGGTGAAGGTGAGGTTGCCGAAGCTCTTCGCGACGATGTCGGCGTTGGTCGACTGGCCGGTGATCGTGTCGATCTGCGAGACCACCGACGCCTGGGCGGCCGCCGGATCGGCGTCGATCGAGTCGAGCGAGGCGAGCAGGCCAGAGAGGAACGCCTTCACGATGTCGGGGTGCTCCTCGAGGTAGGCCGTGCGCACGACGACGTGGGTCGTGACGTACTCGCCGTCGGTGTCGGGCCACAGGTCGCGCTCGTCGACGAGCACCGTGCCGCCGCCCTCCTCGATCAGACGGGTCGCCCAGGGCTCGGGCACCCATGCGCCGTCGATCTCACCCGCCACGAACGACTCGAGCGTGGTCGAGTTCGACTGCGGCAGGATGGTCACGTCGCCGCCGCCCTCCGGCGTGGTCTCGAGGCCGTTCTCCTTCAGCCAGGCACGCAGGGCGACGTCCTGGGTGTTGCCGAGCGACGGCGTGGCGAGGGTGAGTCCCTTCAGCTGGTCGACACTGGTGATCTCGGGCTTCACCACCAGGTAGGCGCCACCCGAGGTGCTGCCGCTGATGATCTCGATCGCCGTGCCCTCGCTCTGCGCCCACGCGTTGATCGCCGGGTTGGGGCCGATGAAGCTGATGTCGATCGCCTCGGCGAACAACGCCTCGACGGCTTCGGTGCCGGCGTTGAAGGTGAACGTGTTGAGCTCCACCCCGTCGCCGAGGGCGGCGGCGAAGAGCCCCTGGTCGACGCCGACGAGCGCCGGCGCGTGCGTGACGTTGGGGAAGAAGCCGAGGTTGAGCGTGCCCTCGAGCGGCTCGGCCGGTGCGACCGGCTCGGTGGCGGCCGTTGCCGCGGCCGTGGCCGTGGCTGTCGTGGCCGTCGCGGCCGTCGGTTCATCGTCGCCGCCGCACGCCGCGACGACCAGGCTGAGCGAGACGAGGGCGAGGAGGGCCGGTCGCGTGCGACCGCGGGCTCGGGCACGGAGTGGGCGTGCGGACATGGGGGGTCCTTCCGGTAATTCCGACTGACCCGATCATATTTATCGGTTCTACAGGACCCCGTCAACCGGGGCGCAGGAACGAGTCAGCTCGCCAGGTCGTCGAGCACGCCGGCGGGGCCCCGCCGGACGAACCACTCGTAGCCGTAGACCGCCTCGAACGTCTCGTCGTCCATCGAGCGCAACGCTCCCCCGGCAGGGATCTGCGACGCGTGCGCCTCGATGGCGCGGCGCTTGCGGTCGATCACGGCACGGACGTCGATCATCGTGGTCACCTCGACCGTCGGCACGCCGAGCGGTGCCCGGTTGATCGCGGCGACGGCATCGGCGCCGGCGAGCCACTCGACGGCGTGACCCACGAGGTGGGTCTCGACGAAGTGCAGGTACTCACGGTCGACGGTGGCCTCGTACACGGTCTCGAGACCGGCGGCAGCGGCAGCGGCCACCCCGACGCGGTGCACGGCGAGGTGGTCGACGTGTGCGTAGATGCCACCCTCGTCGTACACGACGAGCGTGGTGGCCCCCTCCTCGAGGAGAATCGTCGCCAGGTGTCGCGCCGCCTCGTCGACATCGACGGCGTGGAACGGCGCATCGGCGTCGCCGGCACCCGCATCGGCATACCCGAGCAGGTGCAGGCTCGCCACACCCAGCACGTCGCACGCCGCCCGCGCCTCGCGCCCACGCTCGAGCGCCGACAGGTCGTCGCCCTCACGATCCGATCCCGTCGCGAGGACCACGACCGTGCGTACCCCCGTGTCGGCGAGCCGGGCGATGGTTCCGCCGGTGAAGATCGACTCGTCGTCGGGGTGCGCGTGGAAGAAGACGACGCTCACAGCTCGCGGCGACGGTCGGCCCAGGCATCGGGCTTGTCGACCATCGTGCGGATCCGCTTCGGCAGGGTGCCTGCGGCGAGATCGGCGAGGGTCACGTGCTCGAGCACCGAACGCAACGAGGCCCGCACCGCGACCCACAGCGAGATGAACGGCTCACGCTCGCCGGCGTCGGCGAGTTCGTGCGGCCGCACACCGCGCACCGACGCGAGCGGGCCGTCGAGCACGCGGATGATGTCGGCCACCGTGATCTGCTTCGCCGGGCGGGTGAGCAACCAGCCGCCCTCGCCACCGCGCTGGCTCTTCACCAGTCCGCCGTTGCGGAGCAGGCGCAGGATGTCGTCGAGGAAGCCGGGCGGCAAGCCGTCGCGTTCGGCGAGCGCCGCACTGCTGGTGGGCTTGCCCGGCGTCTCGAGTGCCATCTCGGCGAGCGAGGTCATCACTCGCACGCCGTAGTCGACCTTGTGCGTGATCCTCACGGCGACGTCCTCACGACGCCGACGGTAGCAACCGCCGGCGGGCACGACCGCTTGCCGCGCGTGCGGATCAGGTCGTCCCCCACCCCGCATCGGTGAGGCGAGTGCCGAGACGGCGGAGCTCGTCGAGGAAGCGCCGACGGTGCCGGTCGGTGGCGCACGCAGCGAGGGCGGTCGTGAGCCCGTGCCGCACGGCCACCCGGAAGCCCTCGTCCGACAGGCCGTTGCCCGCCCAGGCGAGCAACGCACCGTTGTACGACAGGTAGATCTGACGCCCGACAGCGGCCGGGTCGACGTCGTCGCGCAGGATGCCCTTGGCCTGCGCGTCGCGCATGGCGCCGATCTGCAGCTGCGCCGGATCGATCGCCATCATCGAGCCGGTGCGCGTGAGGTCGCCGACGGCACCGATGATCTGGCGGTAGGCGTCGCGCTGCTCGATGAACGCCTCGGCCGTCTGGTCGACGATGAGCGTGGCCCGTTCGACGGGATCGGCAGTGTCGCCGGTGACGACCAGCTGTTCGACGAGCCGATCGACCACGCGGTCGACGCAGGCGAAGAGCAGCTGTTCACGACTGCCCACGAGGTTGTAGACGGTGGCCGGCGACACCTCGGCACCGGCGGCGATCCGCTCGATCGACACCTCGGCGAGCGCGTGGTGACGCAGCAACGCGAGCGCGCTGTCGATGATCGCGTCGCGCCGCTTGGCCTTGTTGCGCTCGCGCAAGCCGACCGAAGGATCCGTTTGACTCGTCACAAAACTTAGAGTATCACTCAACTTTCGAGAGACGCCGAATCGCTGGCGCCGAGGGGACGACCGGACGAGGAGTGGGGATGCGACACGATCGACAGGTGAGCCTGCTGCGCCAGGTGATCGAACGGCTCGACAACGGCACGAACGTCGACGCCGGCGGGGTGCGGCGCAACCCGACGAGCGTCTACGTCGACCCCGAACTCGCCGCACGCGAACGCGAGGCGTTCTTCCGCCACCATCCGCAGATGGTCGGGCTGTCCGGCGACCTGCCCGAGCCCGGGTCGTTCTTCACCGTCGACGAGCTGCACGTGCCGATCATCGCCACCCGCGACACCGACGGCACCTTCGTCGCGCTCGTCAACGCGTGCCGCCACCGGGGCGCCAAGGTGGTGACCGACGAGCGGGGCGCGACCCGACGGTTCAGCTGTGCGTTCCACGCCTGGACGTACGACACCGGTGGCGCGCTGGTGGGCCTGCCCAGGGCCGACCACTTCGGCGACATCGACGTCGCCTGCCACGGTCTGCTGAGGTTGCCGGCGGTCGAGCGCGACGGGCTGCTGTGGGTGCACCCCGATCCCGACGGCGTGATCGACGTCGATGCGCTGCTCACACCCGAGCTGGCCGACGAGATCGCGCACTGGCGCTTCGACGAGCTCGAGCACCTCGATCGCGACCACTACGACGTCGCATGCAACTGGAAGCTCGCGATGGACACCTTCGGCGAGACGTACCACTTCGGCGCGCTGCACAAGAACACGCTCTTCAACGGCTTCCACGGCAACGTGCAGTGCTACGACACCTTCGGCCGCAACCACCGCATGATCCTGGTGCGACGCGCGATCGACGAGATGCGCCACCGGCCCGAGGACGAGTGGCGGGTCGCCGAGGCGACGCTGCCGGCGTACTGGCTGTTCCCCAACGTGCAGCTGCTGCCGTCGAACGACGGCGCGTTCCTCGTCCGGGCGTACCCGCACCCGACCGACCCGGGCCGGCACACGAGCAAGATCACGTTCTACCGACGGCCCGACACCGACGGCCCCGAGCAGGCACGCCAGGTCGACCTGCAGCGCACGCTCGCGCAGCTGTTCGCGAGCATCATTCGCGACGAGGACTACGCGATGAGCGAGAGTCAGCAGTTGACCGCCAACAGCGGTGCGCTCGCCGAGGTGGTGTTCGGCCGCAACGAGCCGGCGCTGCACCACTACCACAACACCTATCGCGAAGCGCTCGGCCTCGAGCCGCTGCCCCTGCTCGACGCGCGCGAACTCGTCTGAGGCTCAGACGGACAGCGCGACGGCGGCACCGTTGCCGCCCATGACCGGATCGAAGCGATGTGCGAGCACGCGCAGCGGGCGGCCGCCCGCCGCCCACGCCGCGACCCAGCTGACGGCTTCGTTCGCGCCGTTGCCGCCACGGCGCACCACGTCGGTACCGATCGGACCGAGCCAGTCGCGCCCACTCCCCTGCACGCCGGCGAGGAACTCGCGGTCCCACGAGCCGTCGAACACGAGCGTCGGATCGAACAGCTCTCGGTTGAGCCGGCCGTAGAGCTCGAGCCGCTCCTCCTCGGTGAGGTCAGCTCCGTCGTCGGGCGGCAGGAAACCCGGCAGGTGGTGGGTGAGACCGCCGGTGCCGACGAACAGCACGCGCTCGGCACGGCCGTCGAAGAACGAACCGACCACGTCGCCGATCGTGGCCGCACGGCGGAACGACGGCGCCGGCGGACTCGCCGAGTTGAGGAAGATCGGCACGAGCGGGTAGCGGTCGATGCCACCGAGCAGGTCGCGCGCCGAGTGACCGAATCCGTGGTCGAGTGCGACGTCGTAGGCGACCGCGAGGTCGACGTCGCGCGACGACAGGTGGTTCGCCACATCACGTGCGAGGTCGCCGGCGACGGAGTAGGTGCCCAACGGCCCACCTCGGTCGCCGCGGGCCGTCGCGTGCAGCGCGACGGCCACGCTGGGGATCACCGAGCGGAACGCACGCCGGTGGTCGATGCCGAAGAACACGACCACCTCGGGATCGAACGCCTCGATCGCTGCCCGCGCCACGGCCCACGCCTCCCAGATCTCGGGCATCGCGGGGAACGGCCACGACGGGTCGCCGGGCGGCGGCGGGATTGCGTGCGACGAGCACACGGTGAGACGTGCACCACGAGCGGCCATAACGAACACCTCCTGCGACGACGCGTTGCGTCGGGCCGATCATGGCACCCGTCACGTCGCCGCCCCCGCACAGGTGTGTCATGGTGAGCGCGACCGAGCCGAGGAGGCGCCATGGCGAACATCGCCGACGAGAAGTACGTCGTACTCACCACGACGAAGAAGAACGGCCAGACGGTGCCGACCGCGGTGTGGATCGCCGCACTGCCCGACGGTTCGCTCGGCTTCACGACCGAGCTGACGAGCGGCAAGGTGAAGCGCATCCGCAACTTCCCCGAGGTGACCCTGCAGCCGTCGAACGCGCGAGGCGTGGTGAAGCCCGGCTCGTCACCGATCACCGCGCGGGCCTCGGTGTTGACCGGCGACGAGGTCACGCCCGTCGAGACCGCGATCAAGGCGAAGTACGGGTTCATGGTGACGCTGATCGGCGTGACCTACTCGATCCGCAAGCTGTTCAAGCGGTCGGATCCGGCCCCGCGCGCCGCCATCCGCCTCGAGCTCTGATGGCCGCTGGCTCACGGATCCCGCGATCGCGGGGAACTGCACATCAGGGTCGATCACGTACACCTGTTCGACTAGAGTCTCGTGCATGGCGGAACCGTTGGTCACGATGTGGCAGCTCTTCGACGAGCTCGCCACCATCGACCTCACCGTCATGTCCACCGACCAGCTCGGCGCCCTCGCGATCCAACTCGGACGCGGGATCGACCGGCTCACCGCCTATCACGGCAAGGTCGTCCACGCCGCCGACGAACGCAAAGCCTGGGCCGGTGACGGCGCCCGCGATGTCGAGGAGTGGCTGTCGAACAAGACCGGCACCTCCAAAGGCGCCGCGAAATCACGCAAGAAGCTCGGTGAAGCGTTGGAGCGGTCGAAGACGCTCGACGACGCCGTCAACGACGGCGAACTGTCCGCCGCAGCAGCCGAACAACTTCACGACGCAGTGATGAACCCGCCCGCCGGCACCGACGAGACCGACGTCGACGATCTGATCGACGCAGCCAAGGGCTCCAAGCCGCACGAGGCCCGTCAGGCGGCGGACCGTTGGCGCGAGATCCACTCCAACGAAACCCCGGAAGAACGCTCCGCACGCAGGTTCGCGAAGCGTTCGTTGTCATCGAAGCCGGCGTCGGACGGGCTCGTCGAGACACACCTGGTGTTGCCCGAGACCGAGCACCGGCACGTGATGAACGCGATCAACGCCGCCGCCGGCAACCACCTCGACGGTGACGACCGCACCCCGGCGCAACGCATGGCCGACGGGTTGACCCAGTTGGCCAAGGCGTACGCGGCAGGCAACGTCACCGGCGGACGCGAGAAGGCCACCCTGCTGATCGGCGCGACCGCGGAGACCATGGCCGGACTCTCCGACGAACCCGGCTGGACCAGCTACGGCGACCGGATCCCCGCCGACGTGCTCAGAGTCCTCGCGGAGAACGCGATCATCCGCCGGATCGTCCACGCGGGGAACACGATCATCGAACTCGGCGACAAGGTCCGCTTCGCGACCGACGCACAATTCCAAGCACTCATGATCCGCGACGGTGGCTGTCGGGTCGATCAATGCTCCATCCCCGCCGCCTGGTGCGAAGTCGACCACCTCGTCCCGGTCAGCGAGGGCGGGACCAGCGACCTGATCAACATGGCGCTCCTGTGCAGCCACCACCATCACCTCAAACACGCCCACGGCGTCCAAGTCATCGGAGACGCCGAACACTTCCAACTCCGGCTCCCCAACGGACGCGTCATCGACTGCCCCACCACAGGCATCCACCCACGACGAACCCAGGCGGCGGCCTGACGCTCGACACACCACACCACACCCCCACCACCACCGGGGACCACGTCGAGCACACCACCGCCAGCGGTGCAGCCACACACGGCTGCACCGCACACCCACGTCCCGAACGGATGGCGTCAGATCACTCGGGAGGCGAACGCCGAGGCCGCTGCGGGATCTCCTCGGACCTACGGGAGTGCGCTGAGGACGTCGACCACCAGGTGTGTGCCGGCCATGGTGTACAGGCAGATCGAGCCGTCGTCGGCCAGATCGGCCACCACCAGGTTGGCGACGGTCTGCCCCGCCACGAAGTTGACGTTCGCCGCGGCCGGGCGCGCCCCGTTGCACGGGAAGACCGTGACGAACCCGGCGCGCTTGGGCTCGGTGACCGTGACCCCGAGCACCACCGCGCTCGTTCCGGCAGGGATCGTCGCCCGGCCCGCGATCGGCAGCCGGGTCACGGTGTCGGCCGTGCGTGCACCGATCGCGAACTGCAACCCGTCGATGGTCGACAGACCCGGCCCGTTGCGGCTGTCGAGCACACGCACGGGCGCGCCGGTGGAGATCGGCGCAGCGAGCGGCAGGTGGCCACCGAGGTCGACCACGAGGTCCACCTCGGCCGACGTGAAGAGGCACACCTTGCCATCGGTGCTGGTGGCCGTGACGGCGGCGTTGGTGATGGTCGAACCCAGCGTGTAGTTGAGGTTCGACGACGTGGGCAGCGCCTCACCGCACGGGTACACCGTGACGTAGCCGGCCGCTCGCGCGCCGGTGACCGTGACGTTGAGCACGACGGCGTTCACCGCCGACGGCACCCCGGCGCGACCGGTCACCTGCAGCTCGGTGACGGAACCACCGGTGCGCACGCCGATGCCGTTCGACGTGCCGTCGACGGTGGCGTAGCCCTCGCCGGTGCGGGTCTCGAGCAGACGGGCGGGCGAGTCGGCCTCGAAGGCCGCGCCGATCGGCACGTAGCCGTTCACGTCGACCACCAGATCGGTCTCGGCCATGTTGAAGATGCACACCCTGCCGTCGGCACCTGGCCGCACGATCAGCGCAGCCGAGATGGTGGTGGCACGCCCGTGGTTCAGCTGCGCGGCGAGCGGTTGGGTCTCGCCGCAGGGATAGGCGGTGACGAAGCCGGCGCGCGAAGGATCGACCGCGGTGATGTCGAGCGACACCGCAGCGACCTCGGCGGGGACGCCGGCACGGCCCGTCACCTGGACGCCCGACGTGGCGCCGTCGCCACGACGGCCGACGCCGTTCTGCTGTCCGTCGACCGTGACGAGGCCGGGTCCCGTGCGGGTCTCGAGCAGACGGGCCGGCGTGACGCCGTGGAAGCTCGACCGACCCGACCCCTCGAGCACTCCGGGCGCCCATCGCGTCGGTTCGCCGGTGGCGACGTCGACCAGCGACGAGCCACCGAACTGCGACGTGCCGTACACCTGTTGGCCCCCGAAGACGAGGAACTGGTCGCACCCGGCGGCGCGGAGGGCAGCCATGTCGGCGCGGATCGAGTCCTCGTCCGGCGTGTAGCCGAAGTGCGTGAACGCATTGACGCCGCACATCAGCGTCGCCACCTGTGGGTCGAGGATGCGAGCGAGCGAGGCGCCGAGGTCGCCGTCGTAGCGCGTGAACGAGAGCAGTTGCTCGGTGCCGGGCAGATCGCGCAACGCCTCGTCCGTCGCCCAGTAGAGGTGGTTCACGAACGGCTCGATGCCGCTGGCGGGCGTCACCTGCGACCGCACCAGGTTCCATCGCTGGACGAGGATCGGCCACTCCGAACCGGAGGGCTCGAACTCGTCGCCGAGATCCCACGCCTCGATGTGCGAGAACACCGGCGCCCAGAACGCGAGCGCTGTCGAGCGCACCGACGCGTCGGTCGACCAGATGCGTGCGTCGTACACGACGGTCTTCATGCCGGCCGCGGCGTTGATGTCGACCAGTCGGCGGTACATCTCGGGCGACACGTAGCGGTTCGACGTGAACGCCGGCGTGTAGTCGGGGTTCGGGACGTTGCACGGGCCGAAGGTGACGTCGATGCCCGAGTCGACGGCCATCGACCGGGCGGCAGCAGCCGCGGTCGGGTCGTCGGGGTGCACGCCGCACCACGCCCACGTGTCGACCGGGGTGAGCGCGACCGCAGGCGCTGCCTCGGCCGCGGGCGCTGCGAGCGGCGCGACGGCGACGGCCGGCACGAGGGCCGACGCGAGCCCGAACGCGGCAGCGAGCAGGCGACGATGGGGGTTGGACGACACGCGAGCGCCTCCCGAGGGGTCAGGGGTGACTGGGGGGTGAGGGTGGTCCGCCGGCGGGAAGTGTACGGCCGGGACGGTGCCGCCTGCCCGCGACCGGCGGCGCGCTCCCCCGTTCGGACGGTCGGGCGTGGACGCGGCGTGACCGTCCGGACGAGATCTTGACGGCGAGCGCCGACCGAGCGCAGTCCGAGCGCGTCAGAGCTTCGTGATCGCGAGCGACGCGCGCGCTGCGCCGCCGTTCTCGTAGAACTCCATCACGATCGTGTGGTTGCCGGCGCCGACCGCGACGGTGGCGGTGCTGGTGCCGTAGCTGCGATCCCCCCACGCGTCGATGATGCGCGTGCCGTCGAGGTACACGCGCACACCGTCGTCGGAGCCGGCCACGAACTGGTACGTGCCCCCCACGTACGACGACGTGCGCGTCCAGCGGATCGAGAACTGGTCGTTGCCGACACGCGAGTCGGGCGTGCCGCTGCCCCAGTCGGTGTCGAGGTTCGACACGCTCTTGCAGTCGACGAGCGGGTTGGCGAGCGCGATCCCGTCGTAGATCTCCATCGTCCACTTCGTCGAGTCGGGCGTGGGACACGAGGCAGGGATCGAGGTCGTCCACGTCAGCGTCGCACTCGCGTACCCGCCGTTCTCGTACATCTCCATCACGATCGTGTGGTTGCCGGCCGTGAGATCGACGTAGGTGGTGTAGGTGGCGTACGACTGGTCGTACCAGGCGTCGACCACGCGGGTGCCGTCGACGTAGAGCCGCAGGCCGTCGTCGCCGCCGATGGTGAACCGATACGTGCCGGCGGCGAAGCTCTGCGTGCGCGTCCAGCGCACGGAGAACTGGTCGGCGTTGACCGCGGGATCGGGTGCGCCGGTGCTCCAGTCGAAGTTCACGGTGCTGTCGTCGCGACACAGCACCGTGGGGCCGGTCAGCGCCGTGTTGTTCCAGAACTCGGCCTTCCAGCCGGTGATCGTCGGGCACACGGCACCGTTCACCGTGAGCCCGTAGGTGCGGCTCGAGCTGACGCCGCCGGCGTCGGTGACCGTGACCGTGACCGTGCGGGTGCCGTTGGACGTCGGGGTCCCGGACAGCACGCCGGCGCTCGAGAGCGACAGACCCGTGTGCAGGTTGGACGCCGACCAGGTGTACGGCGCGAGGCCGCCCGACGCCGTGAACGTCACCGAGGTGTAGGCGGTGCCGACCTGTCCGGCGGCGAGCGACGACGGTGTCGCGACCGCGAGCGCAGCGCGCACGTTGACCGTGTAGGTGCGGCGTGCCGTCGCGCCCGACGAGTCGGTGACGCTGGCGACGATCGAGTACGTCCCGGACGAGGTGGGTGTGCCCGACAGCGCACCGGCGCTCGAAAGCGTCACACCCGGCGGCAGGCCCGTCGCCGACCAGCTGTAGATGCCCGTGCCGCCCGACGCATCCATCGTCGCCGACATCGCGACCCCCACCTGGCCGTCGGCGATGCCCGCCGGGCCCTGCACGCTCAACGCACCGAGCGTGCACGGCACGGCGGTCGTCCAGTGCGCGAGCTTGTAGGTGCCCTGCGTGAGGTTCGCGGTGCGCGCGACGAGGTCGCCCTCGAACGTGACGTTGTCGACCGACACGGCCGCGTTGGGTGCGAACAGCGACCCGTAGAACGCGCCGGATGCGGTGACGCTCGTCGCGTTCGGGAAGTTCCACATGATCGCCGACTTGGTGCCGTTCTGGAGCGGGCTCCAGTAGCGGGTCGGCAGCACCACCGCTCCTGCGTCGGTGACGTTGATGACGAGCGGGGTCGATGCGCTCGGGTTCACCGGGCCGCTCACGTTCACCATGCTGGTGATCTGGGCGACCGTGAGGTTCCACACGTTCACCTTCCCCGAGGTGAGCGTGAGCGTGTAGTTGCCGTAGGCCGAGGTGACGACCGGGTTGACGATGGCCGCACACGTGCGGGGATCGAGGGCGCCGAGGCTCTCGGACGAGCGGCGCAGGTCGTTGAACACGCTCGTCGTGTCGAACATCCCCGGTGCCAGCACGGGGAAGGTCGTCTGGTCGCTCTGGTTGGCCGTGACGATCACCCGCGGGGTCGACCAGTTGTCGTTCACGCCGGTGGTGGCGAGGTGCACGTTCGTGCCCCAGACGGTGACGGTGCCGCCGGTCAGGCTGCCGGCGTGGAAGAAGCCGTTGGCGACCGTGAGCTGGTTGTTCGGTCCCGACGTCGCGAGGTCGACGCGTCCGCCGACGACGAGGCCGACACCGAGCCCCTTCGCGTTCGGCACGAACGTGCTCGTCTCGACCGTGGCGAGCGACTGGTAGTTGCGGAACACGAGGTTGCCGCCGATCGCCGCGGCGCCCTCGATGCCGAACTGGGCGAGGGTCGCGTCGCCCGACGTGAGGATCTGGAAGCGCTGCGCCGCAGCGAACGGGTTCGACGCTGCGGCGGAGGGCGCGACGGTGAGGACGATGGTGCGGGTGGCCGTGCCGCCGCCGCTGTCGCTCACCGTGGCGACGATCGCGTAGTCGCCCGTGGAGGTGGGGGTGCCGCTCAGCACGCCGGCGCTGCTGAAGGTCATGCCGGTGGGCAACCCGGTGGCCGACCACGAGTACGGCGACAGGCCCCCGGAGGCGGTGTACGTGACCGCGGCGTACGACGCCCCGACCTGCGCGTTGGTGAGCGTGCTCGGCGACGCCACAGCGAGCGGCACGCGGACCGTGAGCGGGAAGCTGCGCTGGAACACCGCGCCGGTGGCATCGGTGGCGGTGACGACGACGGTGAAGGAGCCGGACACCGTGGGCGTGCCCGAGATGCCACCACCGGCGCTCATCACCAGACCGGCCGGCAGACCGGTGGCGCCGAACTGCATCGGCGCCGTGCCGCCCGAGACGACGACCGTGGTGAGCGGGTACGCCACACCCGACTGGCCGGTGGGCAGCGTCGAGGGCGTGGAGGTGAAGACCGGGATCGGCAGGCCGATGCGGATCGGGGCGCTGCCCGACAGCGTCGACTGCGCCGACACGAGGCCGCCGAGGTGCGAGGCCGTGGTGCCGTCGACGGTGACGCGCGCCTGCGGCGCGTAGACGACGCCGCGGTAGTTGTCGATGCTCGAGCCCCCGAGCAGGTCGACCGCCGACGAGCCGACCGACCAGATCAGCAGGTTGGTGTACGGGCCCGTGGTGGCCGCGGTCAGGTCGATCGTCGACGTCGCGTCGACCCGCACGCCGCCGTTCGGGACGTACCAGAGCACACCGGTGCCCGTGATCGTGGCGCCGGCGGCGACGGTGACGCCCTGGCAGAACACGTGACGGCCGGGCTGGAACACGACCGAGCCGCTGAGCGTCACCGCCGTTGTGTGCACCGTCACGGTGTTCGCTCCCGTGCTCGCGCCGGGCGCGAGACCCGAGCCGGTCGCGCAGCTCGACGTGGGTGCGGCGAGGTCTGCGTACGGGTCGGGCACACCGGAGTAGAGGTCGAAGCGCCCCGTGGGCCGGAGTTGCGTCTGGTCGCCGGACACCGGCGCCGCACCGCACGACGAGCTGACGATCGCACCGCCGCGCACGTTGACGCCACCGGTGCCGCTCAGCTGGAGCACGGGGCAGGCGCCCGTACGCGACTGCTCGCCGAGCACGACGAACGGCACGACCGCGGCGGCCGTCGTGTCCGGCGTGACCTGCACCTCACCACGCAACGAGGCGTCGAGCGTGTAGGTCGACGACTTCGGCGGCAGACCGGTCACGCTGAGCGTGATCCGCGTCGCGTTGCCCGTGCAGCTCCGCACCGGCGCACAAGCCGCCACGGCCGAGGCGATCTCGCGGCCGAGGACGAGGTCGACCGTGCCGTTGCTGTCGCACGTCCGCCGCACGAGCTGGCCGTCGCTGCGCAGCGCCCAGGTGGTCTCGACGCTGCGGGCTCCGCTGCCCGACCGATCGACCCACGCGAAGCGAGCGACCAGCGTGCCGGTCTGGGCACAGGTGCCCCATCCCCCACCACCGGCCGGCACGCTGACGCCGACGTTCAGCGCGGCCGACGCAGTCGATGGATCCGTCCCGGCGGCCGCTTGCGCGTCGCGGGCGAGGTAGGTGGAGAGCAGCGCCTCGTCGGTGGACGAGTGCACGATCTGCGTGGTGGAGTCGACGACGTTGAGGGAGGTCGCGAGCGTCGCCACGAGCACCGCCGAGACGATGCCGCTCAGCACCACGGCGATGACGATCTCGACGAGCGTGATCCCGAGGTCGCGCTCGCCGCGCCGGGCCACGCGACGCGTCACTGCAGCACGCTCCACGACTGCACCCAGGTGCGCGTGACGACGCCGGTGGCGGCCTGTTCGAAGTTCACCTGGGCGCGCACGATCACGTCGCTGTCGCGGCACGTGGTGCGCTGGTCGACGCACGCCGAGAACACGACGTTGCGTTGGGCGACGAGCTCGCCGGTCGAGGTGCGCACCACGCCGCAGACGTTCTGCCAGTCGACGCGGATGGCGACACCGTTGATGGTGCTGGTGCTCGCACCGTTGCTCGCACCGCAGCTGCCCTCGGCGTTGCGGTCGAGGAAGCGCACCTGGGTGATCGCCGTCTCGACGGCGCCGTCGGCGGCGTACTGCCGGTCGCGCACCGAGGCGAGCGTGATGCGGTTGTTGGTGCTCGAGGTGATGAGGCTCGACAGACCGGCGGCGATCGCACCGATCAACACCACGAATCCGACGGCCATGATGAGCGAGGCCCCGCGGTCGCGCTCGGCGCGGGCCACGGGGCTGACGGGGCTGGTGGGGCTGGGGCGGGAGCAGGGGCGGCGGATCATGGGGTGCGCACCACCACGGTCATGTCGTCGCGGCTGTTGTTCGGCGAGACCACGCTCAGCACCACCGACAGGGTCGTGCTCACCGCCGGACAGGTGGGCGATGCGGGCGAGCTCGAGATCCGGTAGCCGGAGGGAGCGGTGTACGAGACGCCGAGCGGCTGACCGGCGACGCACTGGCGGGCGGCGGCCTTGGCGGCCTCGGCGTAGTTGCGCATCACCGTGTCGGAGCGCACGGCCTGGCGATGCGCCTCACCGGCACCGGCGGCGCTGGCGAGGCCCGACACGAGCGCGGACACCGTGATGCCGATGATCACCACGGTCATCACGATCTCGAGCAGCGACTCACCGGCGTCGTGCCGGCGGGCTGCTCGTGAGCGGGAAGTGGTGGGCATCGGACGGGTCCTTCAGGGGTGATCGTGCAGCGACCGCACGTGGATCGTGCGTGGATCGGACGGGGTCTCCTGACGTGCCGAGGGCCCGTCGGCATGTGCCGACGGGCCCCGGGGCGGCGTCATGTCGAGGGCGGCGTCAGGCGCAGACGAACGTCGGCTGGTTGCCGCCGGCGCTCGGGGTCATCGTCAGGGTCCAGCCCGAACCGGTGGCCACGAGGCCGCTCGCGCTGAGCGTCACACCCGACGGCAGCGTCAGCGCGGCCGGGGTGGTGCTGGTCATCGCCGTCATCGTGGCGGGCCAGGTGTTCGAGTTCGAGCTGTAGTACACGACCGTCGCCGACTTGGCGGCGTCGAGCGAGGCCTGGCACGCAGCCGTGCTGCCCTTGCTGGTCAGGTTGCCGATGCCGACCACCACGACCGCCGACAGGATGCCGACGAGCACGATGGCGATGAGGATCTCGACGAGGGTGAAGCCTCGGTCGGTCCGGCTGTTGGGAGTCTCGGGTGTGAGGTCCTGGAGTTCCATGGTGGTGTGTTCTGCTTTCGTTGTCGCCGCCGCCCCTCGGCAGGTCGGGCAGTTGATCGGGGGATCGTTGGTGACACCACGGGTGATGCCAGGTGAGATCTGTCCGGAGAATTCGTGAAGATGCACGCAGCCCGTGGCTGTTTTTCGGCCATCTCCACCGGACACGTTGGGGGTTTCGCGTAGGGGGGGGTCATCCCCTCGCGACGGCTCGGCTACGGCGTCTTCACCTGACTGAAGATGCTGTACATCGCGCTCACCTGCGCGACGGCCACGAAGCCCACGAGGCCACCGACGAACATGATCACCGCGGGCTGGAACAGCTCGGTGGCCTTCTGCAGGCTGAACCCCACCTCGCGCTCGTAGTAGTTCGCCGCCTTGGTCAGCTGCGCCGACAGGGTGCCGGTCTTCTCACCGACGCGGATCATCTGGCGCGCTGCCGTGGGGAACAGGTCGGTCTCGGCGATCGGGGCGCTGAGGCCGCCGCCGCGGATGAGCGTGTCGCGCACGTGCACCATGCGCGCCATGAAGATCGTGTTGTTGGTGCTGGCCGCCGACATCTCGATCGCATCGGGCAGTGGCACGCCGGCCTTGGCCAGCGCGGCGAGCACACGGCAGAAGCGTTCGAGCGAGATCAGGTGGAACAGGTGCCCGACGACCGGTGTCTTCATGAAGAGCCGGTCGCGGCGCTCCTTGCCGTGGCTGCCGCCGATCAGGCCGTACACGGCGAACACGGCGAGGATCAGCCCCGCGGCGATGAACGGCAGGTTGCCGGTGAAGAAGTCGGTCCAGCCGAGCAGCAGCCGGGTCGGCAGCGGCAGCTTCGCGCCGAGGCTGCCGTACATGCCGGCGAACTTCGGCAGCACGAACACCGACATGACACCCATCGCGATCACGGTGACGACGAGCACCACCGTCGGATAGGTGAGCGCGCTCTTGACCTTGCGGCGCGCGGTGAGGTCGCGGTCGATGTAGATCGCGAGCTGGTCGAGCACCTGGTCGAGTCGGCCGGTGAACTCGGCCGACCGCACCATCGCCCGGTAGTACGGCGGGAAGACCGAGGTGTGCTCGCCGACGGCCTCGCTGAAGCTGCCGCCGCGCTGGATGGTGGCGTGCATCCGGTCGACGACCTTGCGCATCGCCGGATCGCCGACCTCCTCCCCCACGATCTCGAGCGCTTCGAGCACCGAGATGCCGGCCTCGACGAACGACGCCATCTGACGCGAGAACGCCATCACGATCTCGGGCTCGACGGTGCGACCGTACTGACGACGCCACCACGGCGCCTGCTCGTCGGTGCCGTCCGCGCCGGCGGCGACCGTGCCGCCCGTCGAGGCCTTCGAACCCTTGGATCCCTTCGAACCCTTCGAGACCTTGGATCCCTTCGGGCCCTTCGAACCCTTCGACTTCTCGGACTCCTGGGAGTCCTTGGACAGCTTCGACGCGGTGGACGCGATGAGCGCCGCGTCGTCGGCCGGGGTCTCGCCGCGGCGGCGGCCGAGGCCGATGCGGCGCTCGTCGCCGACGGGAGCGTCCTCGCGGCGACGGGTGAACCAGCGGCGCTCGGCGACCACCTGCTCGGGATGACCGGCACCGGGCGATCCGGGCGCCGACGCAACATCGACCACGTCGTCCAGCGACGCGAAGGGGGCGGGGCGCGACGGCGCGACGGACGGTTCGGCCCCGTCGGCGCCCGAGGCGCGCACGTCGTTCGCTTCGGTCATCCCTGGCCTCCTGGTCGTCCTGGTCGTCCTGCGCCATCCGTCTCCCGCGCGGATGTCCGCCCTGATCGTCCGGGTGACCCCCGCTGCGTCAAGGTGTCCCCCGCTCGAGGCCGTTCGAGGCCGGTCGAGGCCGTTCGAGGCCGGTCGCGACCGGGCAGCGTTCGCTCGGCAGGTGACCAGGTGGCGCGATCGGGCGCGCGGGGGACGGTCGAGGGAGTGAAGTTGCTCCGCGGCAAGCAGCAGGAAACCGACACCCTGGTCGACGAGGCGCAGATCGCGCGCTCCGCCGCCGAGGTGACCGCCCCCATCGCACCGGCACAGCGCACGCGTCTCGGCGACGTGCTCGTGGCCGAGAACCTGGTGACGCCCGAACAGCTGAGCGCCTCGCTCAACCTGCAACAGGAGTCCGGTCGTCAGCTCGGTCAGATCCTGGTCGAGCAGGGGCTGCTCGACGCCCGCGTGCTCACCCAGGCCCTCGCCCGTCAGCTCGGCCTGCCCACGATCGACCTGCGCCGCGAACGGCCGACCGACGAGGCGCTCGCGATCGTGCCCGAGGACATCGCTCGCCGGTTCGAGATCATGCCGATGCGGCTCGTCGACGAGGTGCTCGACGTCGCCATCGCGAACGGCAGCGACCCGGGCGTCCGCGAGGCGCTCGCGGCCCTGCCGGTACGTGCGGTCAACATCCACCTCGCGCCGTCGATGGACGTGCAGTTCGCCCTCAACACGCACTACCGCGTGCTCAGCGCCGTCGACGACCAGGTGCAGCAGTTCTGGGCCGAGGCCCGCCCGATCGTCGAGCAGGTCGAGACGGTCGGCGGCGACGCCCCGATCATCCAGCTCGTCAACAAGATCGTCGCGCAGGCGCTGCGCGACCGAGCGTCGGACATCCACGTCGAGCCGACCGACGGACGGCTGCGCATCCGATATCGCATCGACGGTGCCCTCCGTGAGGTGCTGAGCCTGCCGGCGACGGCGGGCCCCGAGCTCGTCAGCCGCATCAAGATCATGGCCGAGATGGACATCGTCGAACGGCGCCGCCCGCAGGACGGCCAGTTCCACATGAACCTCGACGGCATCCCGCTCGACGTGCGCGTCGCGACCGCCTCGACGATCTGGGGCGAGACCGCGGTGCTGCGTCTGCTCGACAAGCGCCGCACGATGAAGCAGCTGAGCGATCTCGGCATGCCGGCCGACAGCTACGACCGGTACCTGTCGATCGTGCACAAGCCGTACGGCATGATCATCTGCTCGGGCCCCACCGGCTCGGGCAAGACGACGACGCTGTACGCGACGCTGGTCGAGATCAGTCGCAGCGAGCTGAACGTGATGACGATCGAGGACCCCGTCGAATACGTGTTCCCGAGCGTCAACCAGATGCAGATCAACCTGCAGGCCGAGGTGACGTTCGCGACCGGCCTGAAGTCGATCCTGCGCCAGGACCCCGACGTGATCCTGGTCGGCGAGATCCGCGACCAGGAGACCGCCCGCATCGCCGTGCAGTCGGCACTCACCGGTCACCTCGTGATGTCGTCGCTGCACGCGACCGACGCGAGCTCGGCCCTCTACCGCCTGCTCGACATGGGCATCGAGCCGTTCCTGGTGTCGTCGTCGCTCGTCGGTGTGGTGGGTCAGCGACTGGTCCGCCGCGTGTGCGAGGCGTGCTCGGCGCCGTACGAGCCCACCGCGCAGGAGCTGAAGTGGTACCGGCACCTCGGTGGCACCGAGAAGGAGACGTTCGTGCGCGGCACGGGCTGCAACTTCTGCGCCGACACCGGCTACCGCGACCGTCTCGGCGTGTACGAGGTGCTCGAGGTGACCGAGGAGATCGGGCACCTGCTCGTCTCGGGAGGCACCCCGCACGAGGTGCGCGAGCTGGCGATGAGCCAGGGCATGCGCACGATGGGCCAGGAGGCCATGGCGGCGGTGGCCGCGGACATCACCACGATCGACGAGGTGATCCGCAACGTCTACCTGAGCTAGCTCAGGTACCGGCCAGTCGGGCGACCACCGGCGCGAAGGCGTCGAGGTTGCGCTCGCTCACCGTGACGAAGCTGATGCCGTAGCGCTCGCGCCGCTCGACCAGTCGGTCGCAGATCTCGTCGACCGTGCCGATGAGGGCGTTGGGGTGCGCCAGCATGTCGTCGGCCGACATGCCGAACATCTCACCCATCTTGTCGGCCGCGACCTGCGCCGTCGGCGTGTCGGGCGTGACGATGGTGAAGTACGCACCGACCTCGAGCTCGATGCGGTCGAACCGGTCGCCTGCCCCGTCGCGGACCCAGGCGATGCGCTGCTCCATCACCGACGCCGCCGCCGACTGCACGCTCTCGGGCCCGACGCGACCGGCCCGGTTGTCGAAGTTGAAGCTCACGATGTCGGCCACCTGGCCGGCAAGCGTGAGCACCTTGCGGGCACCGCCACCGATCATGATCGGCGGCCCACCGGCCTGCACCGGCTGCGGCTGCCCGACGAAGCCCGACGCCGCGACCGAACCGGTGCCACCGTCGAGCGCCTCACCGGCGAAGAAGCGCCGGACGAACGCCACGGTGTCGGCCAGGCGGGCGATGCGCGTGGGCGCGTCGTCCATCACCAACCCCATCGCCTCGTACTCCGATCCCACCCACCCGGCGCCGAGGCCGAGGTCGAACCGACCGTCGCTCAACAGGTCGATCGTGGCCGCCTGCTTGGCCAGCACCACCGGCTGGTGGTAGTCGATGCACAGCACGCGAGCACCCACGCGCAAGGTGGTGGTCACCGCCGCGGCGGCCATGATGGCCGGGATCGCGGCCAGCTGCTGACCGCCGTTCGACGCCGCGTCGACGTAGTGATCGGCCACGTACAGGGTGCTGTAGCCCGAACCCTCGACGCGTCGGGCCAGCTCGGTCCAGGCGCCGGCCGATCCAGCGGCAGCGCTGGACGCGGCGAATCGGAACGGCTTCTGGGTGCGGGCGGCGCTCATCGGCGACATTCGTACCACCTGAGGCGAACCTCCGGGTTTCTCGACCTCGGCCCAGGACGATCACCCATGTGGTGTTCCCGGCTGCTGGACGACCTGCGCTGTTGCGCGACCGACTGCTCGTGCATCCGCGCGCCGCGCAGCGGGTGCTCGAACTGCTCGGACGCCCCGATGGTGCGCACGCCGAGCTGTGCAGCCTGGTCGAACTCGATCCGGCGCTGACCGCCGCCGTGCTGCGCGCCGCCAACTCGGCGCATCTCGGCTACTCACGCCGCATCGCCGGCATCCGTCACGCCACCGTGATGCTCGGCGGGTCGCTCGTCGCGTCGCTGGCTGCGAGCCGCGTGGCCGACCTGGTGTTCGACACCGCCCAGCCCGAGTACCCCGACTGGTTGTGGCAGCACGCCGTCGTGGTCGCGAGCGCGTGCGCGGTGCTCGCGCCGTACGTCGGTGAAGGCGTCGACGAAGCGTTCACCACCGGGATGCTGCACGACGTCGGGTGGCTGCTCAGCGCGGCGAACGACGACGATGACGACGACGCCGGGCACGCGCCCGAGCGCCACGACCTGCTGACCGTGCACGCCGAGACCGGCGCCGACCTGTTGCAGCGCTGGAACCTGCCCGACCGCGTGGTCGAGGGGGTCCGCCACCACCACGCCCGACCGCAGGGCCTGGTGGGCAACCTCGAGCGGCTCGTCGCCGCGTCGGGATCGTTCGCGCGTGAGCTCGGTGCCGGTGGCCCCGAGCGGTCGATGTCGTTGCACGAGGCCGCGCAGTTGGTGCAGGCCGGCCGTCGCCCCGAGGACCTGCTCGCCGCGATCGACGACGAGGTGACGCGACGCACGGCGATCGTGAGGGACAGCTGACCATGGGGGTCATCCAGACGCTGTCCGAGATGCACCGCGAGGCGGTCGAGCAGATCCGCGCGGGTGACCACAACGCGTTCCTCGTCGGGTTCCTCACCACCTCGACGATGCTCGAGCTGTCGGGCCTCGCCAACAGCGATCTGCACCTCGAGCAGTACGCGCTCGCCGCCGCCGAGACGATCACGCAGTACGCACCGCTCGACCAGCTGCGCGTCTCGCTGCACCCCACCGACTTCGCCGAGGTGGTCGCCGACGTCGGCATCCCCGACGGCGCCGCGGTGACGTTGCCGTTCTCGGCCACCGTCGAGCTCGACGACGTGGGCAGCGTCACGGTCGCCACCGCCACGCTGCCCGAGCCGCTGTCGGTCGCCGGGTTCCTCGGCATCGCCGCCGAACACATCGCCACCGGCCTGCGCCACATGCTCGAGAACGAGCGCCGCCGCCGCCGTGCCGCCGTCGCCGACACCCTCGCGCTGGTGGCAGCGCTGAACGAGCAGTGGGGCCAGGTCGAGCTCGACGCGCTCGCCCAGTCGATCGCCAGCCTGCCCGGCGCGCACGCCGTACGCCTCGGCGTGGGCGCCAACCGCCTCGCCGGCGTGCTCGTCGCCGAGCACGGACACGTGGGCGGCCATCTCGTCGAGCGAGCCTTCACGATCGACGAGCGGGTACAGGCCCAGGCCACGGTCGCGTACCGCGACGAACCGACGCCCGAGCAGGTCGACGTGCTCGACGAGATCCTCGGCACGCTGGCCGCGAACCTGTCGCGCATCGAGCAGAACATCCGCCTCACGTCCGAGGCCGAGACCGATCAGCTCACGGGCGTGGCCAACCGTCGCCGCGTCAGCAAGTCGCTCGCTGCCGCACGGGCGATGTCGGACCGGCGCAGCGAGCCGTTCGCCGTGCTGCTGTTCGACCTCGACCACTTCAAGTCGGTGAACGACCGTCTCGGACACGCCGTCGGCGATCAGGTGCTCAGCCGGTTCGCCGCGATCCTGCAGTCAAACGTGCGCCCGTTCGACACCGTGGCGCGCTGGGGTGGCGAGGAGTTCATGCTGTTGTGCCCCGACTGCGGCGTGGAGGGCGCGGTGGCGATCAGCCAGCGCGTGCTCGAGGAGTGCCCGCTCGGGTTCGCCGACGTGCTGCCCCCCGAGATCGTCCAGACCACGTCGGTCGGCATCGCCGTGTACCCCGAACACGGCCGCACGCCCGAGAGCGTGATCCACGCAGCCGACGAGGCGCTGTACCGCGCCAAGCGCGAGGGCCGCAACCGCTGGTCGGCCGCCGGTCAGGTGCCGTCGAGGGTCTGACCCGCCGACAGCTCCACCACCCGCGACTCGGTCACCAGCGCCGACACCAGGTCGTGCGGGGTGACGTCGAAGGCCAGGTTGAGCGCACCCGAACTCGGTGGCGCCACACGACGCCCGTGCCACACCAGCACCTCGTCGGGATCGCGAGCCTCGATGTCGATCGCCGCACCGGTCGGGGTGTTCATGTCGATCGTCGACTCGGGTGCGGCCACCACGAACGGGATGCCGGCCCGGGCGGCGGCGAGTGCCAGCGGATAGGTGCCGATCTTGTTGGCGACGTCGCCGTCGGCCGCCACCCGGTCGGCACCCACGATCACCACGTCGACCAGTCCGCGGGCGATCACGGTGGCGCCGGCGCCGTCGACCACCACGCGGTGCGCGACCCCCATGCGGTCGAGCTCCCACGCCGTGAGCCGCGCCCCCTGCAACAGCGGCCGGGTCTCGTCGGCGAACACCTCGGCCAGGTGCCCTGCCTCGTGCAGGGCACGCACCACGCCGAGGGCCGTCCCCCACTCGACACACGCCAGCCCGCCGGCGTTGCAGTGCGTCAACACCCGCACGGCTGCGTCGGCGCCCACGCGACCGCGGATCCAGTCGGCGCCGCGCTGCGCGAGCGCACGGTTGGTGGCGACGTCGTGGTCGAGCATCGCGACCGCCGAGCGCACCACTGCATCGGTGCCCTGGCCGAGCACGGCCACCACCCGGTCGACACCCCACGCGAGGTTCACCGCGGTGGGCCGCGCGGCACGCACCCGGGCGGCCTCGGCGCGCACCCACGACTCGTCGTGGCCGTCGCGTGCGGCGATCACGGTGGCCAGCGCGACGGCGAGCCCACCCGTCACGCCGATCGCCGGCGCACCCCGCACCACGAGCCGACGGATCGCGTCGATCACCTCGTCGACAGTGGCGAGTTCGACCAGCTCGAGCCGATCGGGCAGCAGCGTCTGGTCGATCGCCACGAGTCGGTCGCCGCCCCAGTCGATCGTGCGCGGCGACGAATCCGGGCGGGGATCGGCAGGGTCGGTCACGGGTCGCGACAGTACAGTCGGCCGCGATGGATCCCCGGGTGCCGGCAGCACGCGCCGAACTGCACACCACGCTGCTGCGCATGGTGGCCGACCGGTTGGTGGTGGGCTCGGCCGGCAACGCGAGCGTGCGGATCGACGACGGCACGTTCGTCGTGTCGGCGGGCGGCCGGCTGTACGACCAGCTCGCCCCCGACGACCATCCCCTGGTCGACCTGGCCACCGGCGAGGCTCGCGACGGGCTGCCACCCACCAGCGAGCTCGCCCTGCACCTGGCGGTGATGCGGGCCTTCCCACACGTGCAGGCCGTCGTGCACACGCACTCGCCGCACGCGGCCGGGTTCTCGGTGGCCCGCCGCCCGCTCGAGTTCGTCTGCAACGAGAACATCGGTGCGGCCGCCGAGCGGATCCTCGTCACCGATCCCTACGCCCCGCCCGGCTCGCAGGGTCTGGCCGACGCGGCCGTCGACGCGTTGCGGCGCCAGCCCGGCTCACGCGCCTGCCTGCTCGCGAACCACGGGCCGCTCACCGTCGGCGCCTCGCTCGGTGCCGCGTACCTGGTGGCCCAGCAGGTCGAGTGGATCGCGCAGGTCACCTTCGTCGCCGCCTCCGTCGGCGAGGTGCACGTGATCCCGCACGACCAGCAGGACGCGATCGGCGCCACCTACGGCGTCACCGTCGCACGACCCGAGCGCTCGCAGGAGGACCGATGACCGACCCCGGCGGGAGCGGTGGACCGCTCCCCGACCGTCTCCTCCCCGACCGTCCACTCCCCGACCGTCCACTCCCCGACCGTCCGGCCGAGCCGTTGGCCGACTACGCGGTGATCGGTGGCTCGGGGTTCTACGAGTTGCTCGCCGACGCCGACGAGCTCGCGATCGACACCCCGTTCGGCGCGCCGGCCGGGCCGGTCACGATCGGCACGCTGGCCGGCCGTCGCGTCGCCTTCCTGCCCCGCCACGGGCGCGAGCACCAGTTCGCCGCGCACCGGGTGCCGTTCCGTGCCAACGTGTGGGCGCTCGCCTCGTTGGGTGTCCGCGGCATCCTCGCGCCGTGCTCCACCGGTTCGCTGCAGCCCGACCTGCATCCGGGCGACTTCGTCGTGGTCGACCAGCTGGTCGACCGCACGTGGGGCCGTCCCGACACGTTCTTCGACGTGGGCGGCCCCGAGGGCGAGCCGGGCCGTACCCACCCGGTGCACCACCAGAGCTTCGCCGAGCCGTACGACGCGTCGCTGCGCGCGGCGCTGGTCGCGGCCGCTCGCGACCGTGGCGTCACGGTGCACGACGGCGGCACGATGGTCGTGATCAACGGCCCCCGGTTCTCGACCCGGGCCGAGAGCGTGTGGTTCCGCTCGATGGGCTGGCACGTGGTGAACATGACCGGCTACCCCGAAGCGGTGCTGGCGGCCGAAGCGGGCGTGCCGTACGCGACCGTCGCGTTGGTCACCGACGACGACGCCGGTGTCGACGGTCATGCGCCGGTGACGCTCGACGAGGTGTTCGCGGTGATGCGACGCAACGTGGCCACCGTGCGCGATGTGCTGGCCGGGGCGATCGCCGCGCTGCCCTGAGGGCGCCCTAGGCTCCACGGCGATGCCCCGCCTGTCCAAGCGTCTCGTCCTCGCGCTCGCCGTCGTCGCCGTCTACGCGGTGTTCGTCGGGGTGTGGGCGGCGCGGCCGCTCAGCGACTCGGTGCCGGTCGGGATGGACTACTCGCAGACGGTGCTGAAGCCGCCCGGGCCCCAGCGGTTGGTGTCGCAGGAGGTCGAGTGCAACTCGCTGTTCGAGTCGGCCGCCCGCGACGACACCCCGCTGCCCGAGCTGACGACGCAGCCGAAGGGCGTCGACCCGCTCGATTACCAGCGCGAACCCTGTGTGCTCGTGCACCGCAACGCACGGATCCTGTTCGCGATCGACATCGTCGCCGTGCTCGTCGCGGTCGCCGGACTGGTGCTGCTGTCGCGCCGCCTCCGCCGCGCCGACCCGCTCCCCACCCTCGCCTGACCGCCCTGTCGGCCCGATGTCCTGGGCGCCACCACCCGCACGCCACCAGCACCGGTGAGTCCTCACTGGCGCCCAGAACCCCCGACCGCACGACCAGGGCGCCACCACCCACCCGCCACCAGCACCGGTGAGTCCTCACTGGCGCCCAGGACGCTCGGCGGGGTCAGAGGTCGAGGTGCGAATGGTCGGGTGGGACGACGGGGAGGCCGGCGGCACGCCAGGCGTGGACCCCGCCGACCAGGTCGGCGACATCGGTGAAGCCGAGCCGCACCAGGTTGGCCGCAGCGAGCGACGAGCTGTAGCCGCCGTTGCACACCACCACGATCGGCGTGTCGAAGCCTGGCCGGCGCAGATGGGTGTATCCGTTGGCCGGATCGAGGTGCCACTCGAGCACGGTGCGCGGCGCGTGCACCGAGCCGGCGATCGTGCCGAAGCGCACCCGGTCGGTGTGCGTGCGCGTGTCGATCACCAGCGGGGGCTCCTCCCCCGCCATCGCCGACGACAGCTCCTGTGCGCTGACCCGGCGGATGCTGGCCCGCGCTTCGTGCACCAGGTCGTGCACCGTGGTGCGACGCGTGCGGCACCACACCCGACACCCGGGGTACTCGGCGGCGACGCCGTCGTCGGCGGGCTCGAGGTCGAACTCGCGAGCGAGCTCGTCGAGCGCGGGCACCGGCGGGTGCACCAGCAGGGCCCCGGGCAACAGGTGCTGGGCTGCGTAGTGGAACGCGGCGCGCCGCCGCTCGGGCGGCATCGTGGCCACCGCGGCGTCGAGGCGCACGGCGGCCACCGGCTCGTGCTGGGCCGTCAGGTCGGTCGTGGCGTCGACGACCAGCACCCGGTCAGCTCCGCACGCGAGCGCGCACCATCGTCCACGGCAGAGGGCTCGCGACCTGCTCGACGGTGAACCGCGAGCCGACGAAGCGCGAGAACCCCCACCGGGTCCAGTGGTTGACGTGGCCAGGTGTGTTGCCGAGCTCGCGCAGATACCGCCGACGCGCCATGTTGCCGAGACGCCACACCGGCTCGAACGGCACCGAGGCCACCAGCGTCGACGAGCACACGCGGGCGAGCTCGCGCAGGGCCGCGTCGGGGCCGGGCACGTGTTCGAGCACCTCGATCGCCATCACGAGGTCGAACGTGCCGTCGGCGAACGGCAGGCGGGTCGCATCGCCGAACAGGCACGGCAACGACGCCTCGCGCCAGTGGCCGGCGAGCTCGTCGTCGGGCAGGTCGAGCCCGGCCAGGGTGGCGTCGGGGAACCGCTCGCGCACACGGGTCATGACGTGGCCCTCGCCCACCCCGATCTCGAGGATCCGCTGCGGGTGCAGACCGTCGAGCATCGCGTCGAGCTTCGCCATGAAGCCCGCCATCATCTTCTGCTCGATCGGGTTGGTCGACCCGTACTTGTCGTACGTGTTGCCCGTCGGCGTCGCGCCCGAGGGGGCCGTCACCGGCGTGCTCACGCGGGCGGCACCTGCGAGGCCGGTTTGGTGGAGCGCACCACCAGGTCGGCCAGCAGACCGACCGTGATCGCCTGCAACGACCCGAGCAGGATCAGCAGGGTGTTGGCCGCGAGTCGGAAGTCCTTGTCGACCCAGTCGTAGCCGAGCTTCACCAGCCCGACGCCGAACAGCGTGAGGCCGAGCGGCAGGAACACCTTCAGCGGTTCGTACGACAGCGACATGCGGATCACCTGCAGCAGGTAGCGGCGGGTGTCCTTCCACCAGTGGAACTTCGACCGACCTGCGCGTGGGAAGTAGTCGATCGGCACGTACTTGACGCTGTAGCCGTTGGACAGGAACGACATCGTGAGCGTCGTGACGCAGCTGAACCCCTTGGGCAGGTGATGCACGTACTGCATCGCCACGTCGCGCCGGAAGGCGCGCAGGCCCGAGTTGAGGTCGGGGATGTCGGTGCCCGACAGGTAGCAGGCGAGCTTGCGGATGAACCACTTGGCCGGCACACGGAACACGCGCAGCGTGCCCTGCTCGGTGCGGCGCGCGCCGACGACGTGATCCCAGCCCTGCAGCTCGTCGACCAGCTCGGGGATCCGGTCGTTGGGGTAGGTCATGTCGACGTCGGTCCACACCACCACGCGACCGCGGGCGGCCGTGGTGCCGGTGCGGCGGGCCGCGCCCGAGCCACGGTTGAACGTGTGTCGGATGAGGCGGATGCCGTCGATCGTGGGCAGGTCCTGCTCGGAGCCGTCGTTCGAGCCGTCGTCGATCACGACGATCTCGTACGAGTAGTTCGACGCGTCGAGCGCGGCGCGGATGCGGTCGATCTCGGCGCGCAGGTGCCCTCGCTCGTTGTACACGGGCAGCACCACGCTGACGTCGAGTTCGGATTCGGCGGCGGGCATGACGGGGTCCGGGGTCGGCACGGCGCCCAAGCTATCCACCACTCACCACGGCACCGCTGTCGCCGTCGCCCCTGGCCTCGGCGAACATCTCGGCGTCCTGTGCGGCGCGCACCTCGGGCGGGATCCGCCACAGCACCCAGGTGTCGTCCTCCCACACCACCTCGAGCCCCATCTCCTCGCCCTGGGTCTCGGTGAACTTCGGCTGCACGTAGTCGCTGTTGCGGCGCTGCGCGAAGAAGTCGGCGGCGGCGATGATCCGCTCGATGCGGCCGGTCTGGATGGTGGGCCGGTCGGTGAGCAGCGTCATCGTGCGGGCCCGGAAGTAGGCGACCACATCGGTGGGTGCCGTGTACTTCTTCACGGCCTCGTAGATCGGCACGAAGTCCGGGTGCGTGGGGCCGACCTGCACACGTCCGGCCGAGTTGAACCGGTGGGCGTCGCGCACGTCGCCGGGCAGCACCGCCGCGTGCACGACCAGCACGAACGACAGCGGCAGCGCGGTGACCGCCGGTGCGATCCACGAGCGACGCCGGCCGACGGCACGAACGATGTCGAGCACCGGCAGGCACGCGAAGTAGAGCACCCACGGCAGCACCTGGAAGTAGTAGCGGTCGACCATGCGGAAGTGGGTGCTGACCGAGAACATCGTCGTCAGCACGACGAGCACGAGATGACCGTCGAGACCAGGCCGGCGGCGCACCCCGATCACCATGCCCACCAGCATCAGCGTGAGCACCACGGCGCCGACCAGCGGATGCCAGCCGAGCCCGAGGTGACGGCTGAGCCAGCCCGTGTAGTCGCCGATCCGCTTCGGGATGTACGACCGCTTGTTGCCGTTCTCGGGCAGCAGCATCGACGGCAGCAGCAGCTGCGAGCCGACCACCACCGCGACCGCGCCCACGACCGGCGCCACGATCGCGGCCCACGAACGCTGCACCTGGTCGGCAAGCGACTCGGCGACCGCACCGACGGTGCCCACCTCGGGGCGCTCGGCCCACGCGCGCCGCACCAGCTCGATCACCTGCACCAGGCCGACGACGCCGACGAACACGATCGTCTCGCGGCGGAATTGGAACGTGACGCCGATCAGCGCACCGGCGATCAGCAGGTCGCGCCGCGACGCGTCGAGCAGCCGCCCGCTCCGGCGAACCCGGTCGATCCACCACACGAACACGGCCACCGACAGCGCATGCGGGTACTCGGACAGCAGCTGGTCGGTGTGCACCAGCAACGCCGGCGCAGTGCCCACCACGGCGGTGATCGCGAGCGCCAGCGGGCGCCCGATGCGGCGACGCACCACACCGTGGATCATCACCAGCCAGCCGCAGAAGCACGCGACCTCGAGCAGCTTCAGCTTGTCGTAGTCGAGCCCCCACAGCTTGACGAAGGGAGCCAGCATCAGCGGCCAACCCCACGGATACGCGATCGGGCTGAAGCCGCTGGCCGAGTTGACCACGGTGAAGCGGTTGTCGGCGACCACCTTGCCGATGTCGCCGTCGAAGATGCTGCGCGCCTGGCGCAGGTAGAGCGCGAAGTCGTCGCCCTGGGTGTGCCCGTGGCGGTGCAGCAGCACGGCGGCGACGGCCGACACCGTGACCACCCCACCGAGCGCCCAGCCGGGACGACGCCACCAGGGGCGCGGCGAGGTGACGGGGTCAGCGGGGGTCGACACGGTCAGACATCGTGGCAGGTCGCGACCCCTGGCTGCACGACAGCCCCCGCACCGGACAGTCACCGGAGATGAATGCGGGGCAGCACGAGCAGGTGCATTCGCGCGCAACGGCGCCCGATCACCAGGCACTCGAGGCGTTCCTGCGCGAGGTCTTCGACTACGCGCCGCTCGGCATCTCGGTCACCGACACCGCCACGCGACGGATCGTCGCGGCCAACCCGCGCTTCGCCGAGATCGCCGGCCGGCCCGTCGACGGTGACGGCGGTGTGGTGGGCATGGACTGGGTCGACCTGAACCATCCCGAGGACGCCGCGGCCGACCTGATGATGGAGGGCACCTGCGACACGGCCTCGTACCGGATGCCCAAGCGCTACCTGCGTCCGGACGGCTCGATGGTGTGGGTCGAGATGTCGCTCGCACCGCTCGAGCCGGTCGACGGCAAGCAGATGCACCTGTGCATGATCGACGACATCACCGAGCGACGTGCGGCGGAGCAGCGCGTGTCGCAGTTGGTCGAGATCCTCGAGTCGAGCCCTGACTACGTGGCCACCACCGACAGCAACGGGATGATCCTGTGGGGCAACGCGGCGATCCGCTCGCTCGCCGGGGCGGCCGACGAGGACGACCTGCTCCGCACCCCGCACAACCTGTTCTCGCTGCTCAGCAAGCCGTGCCGGCAGCAGTTCATCGAAGAGGCGCTGCCCGAGTTGTTCTCGACCGGCGTGTGGGTCGGCGAGATCGAAGGGCAGTACCCCGACGGCACCACCTTCCCGCTGTCGTTCTCGGCGATCGCACACTTCGACGATTCGGGCTACCCACGCTGGTTCTCGGGCATCGCCCGCGACATCTCGGAGATGAAGGCGACCGCCCAGGCGCTCGCCGACAGTGAACGCCGGATGCGCACCCTCGTCGACTCGGCCCCGATCGGCATCTTCGAGACCAACCCGTGGGGCGCCTGCACGTACGTCAACCCGCGCTTCTGCGAGATCACCCGGATCACCGACCCTGCGCTCGCCCTCGGTTTCGGGTGGGGCAAGGTGCTGCACCCCGACGACGCCGGCGCCGTCGGCGCCCAGTGGGCGATCGCGATCAAGACCGATCAGCCCTTCGTCGGCCAGTTCCGATTCGTCACCCCGCACGGCGACACGGTGTGGGCCGACATCCACGCCGTCCCCGTCAAGGGCGACAACGGCTCCACCGAACTGTTCCTCGGCACCGTCACCGACATCACCGAACGACTGCTCCTCGAGCGCGCCCAGTTCGAGGCGTCCGAGCTGTTCCGCACCGCCTTCGACGACGCACCGACCGGCATGGTGCTCACCGACGTGAGCGACGACCGGGTGACCCTGTTGAAGTGCAACGCGGCCTACGCCGAGATGCTCGGCATCTCGCCCGGCGACATCTCGGGCGTCAACCTGCTCGACATCACCCACCCCGACGACCTCGAAGCCGTGTTCGGCAACCGCCGTCGCCTGCTCGCCGGCGAGATCGACCGCGACCAGCACGAGGTGCGGGCGATCCGGGTGGACGGCAGCCAGATCTGGACGTTGCTGACCCGCTCGCTGATCCGCGACGCCGACGGCCGGCCGAAGTTCGTGATCTCGCAGGTCACCGACATCACCGCCGAGAAGGAGACACGCGAGCAGATCGAGCGGTTCGCGTTCACCGACCCGCTGACGGGCCTGCCCAATCGGCGCAGCTTCCTCGAGCGTCTCGAACAGGCGTGCACGTCACGGCGCGAGCGCGACGCCACGGTCGCCCTGCTGTTCATCGACCTCGACCGGTTCAAGACGATCAACGACCGCCTCGGTCACGATGCCGGCGACCTGCTGCTGCAGGAGGTGTCACGTGCTCTGCAGGGCGCGATGCGCTCGAACGACCTGGTCGCTCGGTTGGGCGGCGACGAGTTCGCGATCATCGTCACCGACGTGGGTGATCTCGAGATGCGCTCGATCGCCGATCGCCTGATGCGCCAGCTGCACTTCCCGCGCACGATGCCCGAGGGCGACGTGGTGACGGTGACGGCGTCGATCGGCCTGGCGTGGGCCACGCTCGACGAGAGCGTCGACGACTTCCTGCGCCGCGCCGACCTGCTCATGTACCAGGCCAAGCAGGGCGGTCGCGACCAGATCGCGATCGACGAGACCCGCTGACCGGCTGACCCGTCCAGGCGCGATGCCGCGCGATTCCGCGCGATGCCGCGCGATTCGTCGCGAACCACTCCTCCGCCATATTGTATGGCACCATGCAGTCGGGAGGGGGCACGCACGAGCTCGACGCGCCGCCGTGGCAGCGCGTCGAGACCACGCTCATGGCCACCGCGCGCCTGATCCGCGACGCGTACGACGCGCGCTTCGCCGCCCACGACCTCAACCTCACCCAGGCCAGCCTGCTCATGTACGTGGCCGAGTTCGGCCCGATCACGCAGACCAAGATCGCCGACCACCTGAGCCAGGGCCGCGCCGCGATCGGCGCCACGATCGACCGGCTGCAGCAGCTCGGCTTCGTCGAGCGCCACCCCGATCCCGACGACCGTCGGGTGTGGCAGATCCACCTCACCGACACCGGGCGCGAGCTGGTCGAGCCGATCACCAAGATCGACGAGGAGCTGCGCACCGAGCTGCGCGAAGGCATCAGCCGCGCCGACCGCCAGGCCCTCGCCGCCGTGATGGAACAGCTGCAGGGCAACCTCCGCCGCGCGATGCAGCCCCCCGGCTGACCCGTTCACCGTCCTCACCCGTCCTCACCCCCGTCACCCCGGACCCCGATCTCGACACAGGAGAGACAACCAACCATGACCGAAGCAGTGATCATCGATGCCGTGCGCACGCCGGGCGGCAAGCGCAACGGCAAGCTCAAGGACTGGCACCCCGCCGCGCTCGCGGCCCACGTGCTGAAGGCGATCCAGGAGCGCAACAACCTGAACCCCGAGCTCGTCGACGACGTGATCATGGGCTGCGTGATGCAGGTGGGTGAGCAGGCGCTCAACATCGGCCGCAACGCCGTGCTGGCCGCCGGCTGGCCCGAGAGCGTGCCCGCCACCACCGTCGACCGCCAGTGCGGCTCGAGCCAGCAGGCGATGCACTTCGGCGCGCAGGGCGTCATCGCCGGCGCGTACGACGTCGTCATCGCCGCCGGCGTCGAGATCATGACCCGCACCCCGATGGGCGCCTCCATCGTGAAGGACATGGGCTTCCCGTTCCCGAAAGAGCAGCTCGACCGCTACGCCGAGACCGGCCTCCCGCCGCAGGGCATCGGCGCCGACATGATCGCCGACGAGTACGGCCTCACCCGCGAGGACCTCGACGCCTTCGGTGCGCTCAGCCAGCAGCGCGCCGCGCAGGCCACCAAGGAAGGACGCTTCGAGAACGAGATCGTCCCCGTGCCGGTCACGATCGACGGCAAGGTCGAGATGATGACCGCCGACGAGGGCATCCGCGAGGGCACCACCGTCGAGTCGCTCGGCAACCTGAAGCCCGCCTTCAAGCCCGACGGCAAGATCACCGCCGGCAACTCGTCGCAGATCAGCGACGGTGCCTCGGCCGTGCTCATCATGAGCGCCGAGAAGGCCGCCGAGCTCGGCATGAAGCCGCGCGCCAAGTTCCACAGCTTCGCCGTGGCCGGCACCGACCCGGTGACGATGCTGAAGGGCCCGATCCCCGCCACCCGCAAGATCCTCGAGAAGACCGGCCTCACCATGGCCGACATCGACCTCGTCGAGATCAACGAGGCGTTCGCCTCGGTCGTGCTCGCGTGGCAGAAGGAGTTCGACGCCGACATGTCGAAGGTGAACGTGAACGGCGGCGCGATCGCCCTCGGTCACCCGCTCGGCTGCTCGGGCACCAAGCTCATGGCCACCCTGCTGAACGAGCTCGAGCGCACCGGCGGCCGCTACGGCCTGCAGGTGATGTGCGAGGGCGGCGGCATGGCCAACGCCACGATCATCGAGCGGATCGGTGACTGAGCCATGCCCCGTCTGAACCTCACCGGCGCCTCCGCGATCGTCACGGGTGGCGCCTCCGGTATCGGCGAGGCCTCGGCCCGCCAGCTCGCCGCCCTCGGCGCCCGCGTCGTCATCGCGGATCTCCAGGAGGACAAGGGCACCGAGGTCGCCAACGAGATCGGTGGCCTGTTCGTCAAGTGCGACGTCTCGAGCGAGGAGGACGGCATCGCCGCCGTCACCGCCGCCTCCGAGATGGGTCCCCTCCGCGCGCTCGTCAACTCCGCCGGCCTCGGCCGTCCGGGTCGCACGATCGACCGCAACAACGAGCCGCTCGCGCAGTCGACGTTCGACTTCGTGATCCGCATCAACCTGCTCGGCTCGTTCAACATGCTCCGCCTCTCGGCGGCGGCGATGGCCAAGACCGAGCCGCTCGACGCCGACGGCCAGCGCGGCGCGATCGTCAACATGGCGAGCGTCGCCGCGTTCGACGGCCAGATCGGTCAGGCCGCCTACTCGGCCAGCAAGGGCGGCATCGTCGGCATGACCCTGCCGATCGCCCGCGACCTGTCGGCCGCCGGCATCCGCGTCAACACCATCGCCCCAGGTCTGATCGACACGCCGATCTACGGCTCGGGCGAGCAGAGCGACGCGTTCAAGGCGCACCTCGGCCAGTCGGTCCTGTTCCCGAAGCGCCTCGGCTCGGCCGAGGAGCTCGCGTTCATGGTCGTCGACCTGATCACCAACCCGTACATGAATGCCGAGGTCATCCGCGTCGACGGTGGCATCCGCATGCCACCGAAGTGAGGACGTGACCGACATGACCGACACCACCACCGACCAGCCCGCCGTCCTCACCGAACAGCGCGGGCGCGTCCTGCTGATCACGCTCAACCGCCCCGACCAGATGAACGCGATCAACGGTGCGCTGTCGCACGGCCTGTGGGATGCCGTGCAGCAGCTCAACGCCGACCCCGGCCTCACCGCCGGTGTGCTCACCGGCAACGGCCGCGGCTTCTGCTCGGGCATGGACCTGAAGGCGTTCTCGCGCGGCGAGGACATCGGCCCGATGTTCCAGTTCATCCAGAACGGCGCCGAGAAGCCGCTGATCGGCGCGATCGAGGGCTTCGCTCTCGCCGGCGGTCTCGAGCTCGCCCTCAGCTGCGACCTGCTGGTCGCCGCGAAGGGCGCCAAGCTCGGCATCCCCGAGGTGAACGTGGGCCTGTTCGCCGCCGGTGGCGGCCTGCTGCGCCTGCCGAGCCGCGTGGGCTACGGCAAGGCGATGGAGATGGCGATCACCGCCGACCCGATCACGGCCGAGGAGGGCTTCGAGTTCGGCCTGATCGCACGGCTCGCCGAGAAGGGTGAGGCCGTGAACGTGGCGATGCAGCTGGCGGAGCGGGTGGCCAAGAACGCCCCGCTCGCGGTCGCTGCGTCGAAGCAGCTGATCAAGGCCACCCAGGGCTGCACCGAGGAGGAGTTCTGGAAGATCCAGGGTCCGCTGCAGGGCAAGGTCTTCACGTCGAACGACGCGAAGGAGGGCCCGCGGGCGTTCGCCGAGAAGCGTGCGCCCGAGTGGACCGGCAGCTGATCACCCGCTGATCGGTCACCGACCTGCGTTCTGGTCGCGATTCCTCTCGGATGCCGAGAGGGATCGCGACCAGTTGCGTTTCCGGCGGGCCGTCAGGCCGGGATCGCGCCGCTGGCCACCATCGCGTCGATCGCTGCATCGTCGTAGCCCACCTCGGCCAGCACCTCGCGAGTGTGCTGGCCGAGCATCGGTGCGGGTCGCCGCACCACGGCCGGCGTGGCCGACAGCCGCCACGCGGGCGGCACGTGGTGGTAGTCGCCGCCCAGCGGGTGGTGCACCACCGGCAGCTCGGCCACCAGCTCGTCGAGCGTGCGCACCGCGCCGGCCGGGATGTCGTGCTGCTCGCAGAACTCGACCCAGAAGGCGGTCGAGCGGGTCGCGACGATGCCGGCGACGATCGCGTACAACTCGCCGGCGTGCGCCATGCGGCGGCGAGCGCTGGTGATCCGCGGGTCGTCGAGCAGGTCGTCGCGCCCGCCCTCGCGGAACACGCTCCGGTAGTTCTCGGTCGAATAGGGCAGCACCGCGATCCAGCCGTCGGTGGTGGCGAACGGGCGCCGGTCGGGCGTGGTGATGCGCGGGTAGCCCGCCGGTCCGAGCGGCGGCTCGGTCGTGGCCGCGCAGGCGTGCTCGACGAGCACGAACGACCGCAGCGCCTCGACCATCGCGACCTCGACGAACTGGCCCTCACCCGTGCGCTCGCGATGGAACAGCGCCGCCAGCACCGCCTGGCTGATCGCCATCCCGGACACCTTGTCGGCCACCAGGATCGGTGCCATCGCCGGCACGCCGTCGCGCAACTGGAAGCTGTGCGCGATGCCGCTGACCGCCTGGATCACGTCGTCGTAGGCGGGTTTGTCGCCCTCGCCCACCCCTCCCCCGTCCGGGTGTTCCGGCCATCCCTGCGCACGACACATCACGATGTCCGGCCGGACGGCACGCACCTGCTCGTAGTCGAGACCGAGGCGCCGGAGCGGTCCGGGACGCAGATTGGTGACGAACACGTCGCACGTGGCGAGCAGTCGAGCGGTGGCCTCCAGCGCGTCGGGGTGCTTGAGGTCGAGGCACACGTTGCGCTTGTTGCGCAGCAGGTTGAGCGAGGTGCCCGACATCCCCGGCAGGGGGCCGGGGCCCATGATCCGGTTGGTGTCGCCACCCGCGGCCTCGATCGAGATCACGTCGGCCCCGAGATCACCGAGCACCTGGGTGGCGAGCGGCCCCATGATCACCGAGGTCAGGTCGAGCACCCGGATGCCGTCGAGCGCCCCACGGGCATCGGGAGCGGTCGGATCGCCGGGCGAGGAGTTCACCGGCGCAGTCTGCCAGCAGCGTCCGCCCACCCGGCGGGAGGGTCCCGTGCGGACGGGTGGGGCACACCGGACGATCTCCCACACGGTGTCGGTTCTGCCGTGGGTGTGGGTGGAACCGAGGTCGCGGCGGTCCGTGCGGGACCACCGGCCACCACGTCCGCGTCCGCTCGCGCCCCGGTGCGAGCCCGTCCCCGGGCAGCGCGCCATGCACCCGATCGACCACGAGCTCGAGGAATCCGACGCCGCCACGGCGGCGCGCGGCCCGGCACCGCTGCCCCGCCTGCGCGCGGGTCGCTCCCTCGACCCGGTCGACGACTTCTACCGCTCGCCCGAACGACTCGCCCACGCCGCCACCCATGACGACCTGACCGGTCTGCCGAACCGCGCCTACACGCTGCGTCGGTTGCAGGCCGCGCTCGACCTCGTCGCCGGCACCGGCGACCGGCTCACCCTGTTCTTCGTCGACCTCGACCACTTCAAGCTCGTCAACGACACCCTCGGCCACGCCGCCGGCGACGTGCTGCTCACACGGTTCGCCAACCGGCTGCGCCGGGCGGCCGAGCCCGACGACATCGTCGGCCGGCTCGGCGGCGACGAGTTCGTGGTCGTCACCCGGCATCCCGCAGGTCGGCCCTCGGCGCTCGGCGACCGGCTGATGGCCTCGATGACCGAGCCGATCCCGGTGCTCGACCGCACCCTGCGGATGACGTCGAGCGTGGGTTGTGCCACGTCCGAGGCCCACGAGCGCGTGCCCGACCGCTTGCTGCAAGCCGCCGACACGGCGCTGTTCGAGGCCAAGCGCCTCGGCCGCGGCCGCGTGGAGGCCTTCACCGACGACCTGCGTCGCCGGGTGGTCGAGCGGGTCGAGCTCGAGAGCGAGCTGCGCATCGCGCTCGACGTCGGACAGCTGCATCTCGAGTACCAACCGCAGGTCGACCTGCGCACCGGCCAGGTGGTGGGCGCCGAGGCACTGGCGCGGTGGCTGCACCCCACCCGGGGCTCGGTGCCGCCGTCGGTGTTCGTGCCGGTCGCCGAGGAGGCCGGCATGGTGCGGGCGCTCGGCGGCTGGGTGCTGCGCAGCGCCTGCAGCCAGCTCGCCGTGTGGCAGCGCACCGGCAGCGGGCCGCGGCACGTGACCATCAACGTCTCGGCGCTGCAGCTCGACGACGAGGGCTTCGCCGACGACGTGGCCGATGCACTCGGTCGGCACGGGCTCGACGCACGGGGGTTGTGCATCGAGCTCACCGAGTCGGCGCTGATGGGACGCGAGCGAGGCACGCGCACGCTCGAGGCGATCCGGGGCCTCGGTTGCTACGTCGGCATCGACGACTTCGGCACGGGGCACTCGTCGCTGGCCCGGCTGCGCGAGCTGCCGGTCGAGGTGCTGAAGATCGACCGCTCGTTCGTCGACGGCCTCGGCACCGATCCGAGCGACAGCGCGATCGTCGCCTCGATCATGAGCATGGCGTTCGCCATGGGCTTGCACGTGATCGCCGAGGGCGTCGAGCACGACCGGCAGGCGCTCGCGCTGTCGCGTCTCGGCTGCCAATTCGCGCAGGGCTACCTGTTCTCGCGGCCGGTGTCGGCCGCAGACCTCGGCGACCAGGTGGGCCGTCGGCTGTGGCGGCCACCCGCACCCGACCTGGCCGGCGCCGGCATGACCGAAGCGAACGCACCTCGCACCACACGGCGGGGGCATCGCCGGTTCGTGCACGAGTTCCTGCACCAGATCGGCTTCGAGGTCGACCCGGGCGATCCCGTCGACCCCGTCGAGCGTCCACTCGGGGAGCCGTCGTGACCTTCGCGTCCGGGGTGATCAACCTCGTCCTCGGCGCCGTGTATCTCGGCCTCGGCGTGCTCGCCGTGTGGGAGGTGGCCGTCGAGCGCCACGTGCTCGGGCTGTCGCGCTTCGGGCTGGCCTTCGCGGCGATGGCCGCCACCTGCGGGCCGCACCACCTGCTGCACGGCTGGGCGGCCGTGCGCAGCGGGCACGACACACCCGAGGTGATGGTGGCCTCGCTGATCGGTGTGCCGGCGGGACTGGTGTTCATGGCCCTCCGCCTCGAGGCGGCGACCGGGCGTCGCGGCGACCGGTTCGTACGCGGCGTGCCGACGTGGCTGGCGGCCGCGCCGGTGCTGTTCGCCACCGCGGGCGGCGCCCTGGCGACCAGCGCGATCCTGCGGCTCGCCAACGCGGCCGATGCGCCGGCCGCCGAATCCGCGGTGCACGCGATGCACTCGGCCACCGGCTCGTCGCCCCTGACGTCGTCCCCGGGCGGGTTCACCGTGCACGCCTGGTCGCTCGGGTGGTGGGCCGTCGTCGCCAACGTGGTGGTCGCGTGGAACTACTCGCTCGTCGGCTGGCCCTTGCTGCGCACGCAGGTGCGCCGCCACCACGACCTCGGCGGCTGGTCGTTGTCGGGCCTGTCGCTCGCGGCGATCTTCCCCACCTGCGCGTTGATGCACCTCACGATGGGTCTCACGTCGGTGGTGAACGGGCACGCGTCGCATCCCGGCGTGCTCGGCACGGTCGCCGCGGTGAACGACCTGGCCGGCGTGCCCACCTCGCTCGCCTTCTTGTGGGTGGTGCGGGCGCTGCACCGCGACGCGATCGTCGACTGGAACCGCCGACCCGCCGTGGGCACGGCCCGCCGCGCCCCACGCCCGGCCCCGTGGTCGCGTGTGATCGAGCCGGGCGCCCGTGACGCGTCGTGACGCGTCAGGGGCGGCGGGTGCGGGTGCCGGGCTGGCGCGCACGGTCGCTGAACTGGCGACCGTCGAAGTAGCCGGGCGCCGTGTCGGGACGGCCTCGCCGGCTGGTCCACCGCCACGTCAGCGAGATCCGCGCGTTCGGCGTGTCGGCTCGCGGGATGCCGTGCAACCAGTCGCGCTGGCACGCACCGCCCATCACCAACAGGTCGCCCTCGCCGGGCAGCAGCACCAGGTCGTCGGGCAAGGTGCCGGCCGGGATGCGCTCGACCACGTCGCGCATCGGGGCCCGCTTGCGGATCACGAACGGCCGCCGCTGGCCGAGCACGACGATCGCGATCAGCGTGTCGTCGAGCCAGCGCATCTCGCGGTCGCTGTGCAGGCCCTGGAAGTCGGTGCCGTCGCGGTACAGGATCGCCGCCACCCCGGTGAAGCGCTGCCGGTAGGTGGAGGTGAGGTGCAGGTCGGCTTGGCGCAGCAGCGGATGGCTGTCGGCACGCAACCCGGCGCTCAGGCGCTGCTCGGGCACATAGGTGTCGTAGCGGAGCACCTCGTTCTGCTGCCAGTTCGTGGCCTCGCGCACGTGCGTGAACTCGGCCTCCGGGTCGCGCACGAAGCCCTCGACCAGGTCGACCCACGACCCGCCACCCAGGTCGATCCGGCGCGCCGGGGCGCGCCGGTCGATGGCCAGGTCGGGTGCCGGCGGGGACGACATCACCCCATTCTGGCGGCTCACCCGCGCCGGTTCGCGGTGCACTCGCTCAGCCGCGCAGGCGTCCGTGCCGGTGGCGCGTGCGGCTGATCGCCTGCTCGCGCACCCACCGGCGCAGCTCGATCGCGCCGTCGGCCACGGGCGCGTCGTCGATCAGCGCGAGGCCGAGCGCGAGGATCGACCGGCGCGCCTCGTCGTCGAGCGTGCCGATCACGCGGACCCGTTCCACGTCGTCCAGCCGACGTACGAAGGCATCGAACGGTTCGGTGCGGGCGTCGGACTCGACGAGCCGCACACCCGTCACCTCTGCGGCCCGGCGCAGCACGGTCAGGGCGGCCTCGTCCGAGCCGTCGTGTCGGACGGCCACGCCCGTCACCGGCACCGTGCGCGACACGTTGGATTCGGCACGCAGGCCGGATGGATCGTGCGGGGTGCACAGGTCGGCCCACGCCGGCGCGAACGACTCGAGCGCCGCAGCGCCGCCGGCCGTGCCGTGTGTGTGGCTCGTGATGCGTGCGAACTGCGCCACGTAGCCCGGGCCCCCGGCCTTCGCGCCCCCGCCGACCGTCGATCGCTTCCAGCCGCCGAACGGTTGCCGCTGCACGACCGCCCCGGTGATGTGCCGGTTCACGTAGGCGTTGCCCACCTGCACCCGGTCGAGCCAGCGCTCGACCTCGTCGTCATCGAGGGAGTGGATGCCGCCGGTCAACCCGTACGCGGTGGCGTTCTGCAGCTCGATCGCATGGTCGAGGTCGTCGGCTCGCATCAGGCCGAGCACCGGCCCGAAGCACTCGGTGAGGTGGAACCACGAGCCTGGCCGCACGTCGATGCGCACACCGGGCGACCACAGCCGGCCGCCGTCGTCGATCACGTCGAGGCATCGTGGCTCGACCAGCCACCGCTCCCCCGGCTCGAGCGTCGTGAGCGCCCGCTCGAGGTCGCCGGTCGGCGGCGCGATCACCGGGCCCACCATCGACGCGGGGTCGGTGGCCGGCAGCACCCGCAGGCTGCGCACGGCGTCGGCCAGACGGCGATGGAACGCCGGGTCGTCGTACACGGCCGCCTCGACGATGCCGAGGCTCGCCGCCGAGCACTTCTGACCGGCGTGCCCGAACGCCGAGCGGACGAGATCGGCGATCGCCTGGTCGAGGTCGGCCGACGCCGTGATCACCAGCGCGTTCTTGCCGCTCGTCTCGGCGAACAGCCGCAGATCGGGCTTCCAACCGACGAACATCGCCGCCGTGTCGTACGAGCCGGTGAGCACGACGGTGTCGACCTCGGGATGCGTCACGAGGCGGCGACCGACCTCGCCGTCGGGGCACACCACCAACTGCAGCACGTCGCGAGGCACCCCGGCGCGCCAGAACTGATCGGCGATCCACGAGCCCACCTCGACCGCCTCGGGCGCCGGCTTGAGGATCACCGTGTCGCCCGCTGCCAGCGCGGCCGCCACGCCACCGGTCGGGATCGCGTACGGGAAGTTCCAGGGACCGATCACCACCACCGGTCCACGCCCGACGACCTCGAGCCCACGGCCCGCCGCGTCGTCGAGCGACTCGACGCCCACGGTGCCGTAGTAGCGGCAGAAGTCGATCGCCTCGCTCACCTCGGGATCACCCTCGCGAACCGTCTTGCCCACCTCGTGCGCCATCAGTGCGATCGTCGATGTGCGCTCGGCCGCCATCAGGTCGGCGGTGGCCAGCAGCCACCGGCGACGCTCGGCACGATCGGCGCGCGGGTCGAACGCAGCAGTCGCCCGCGCGACGACCCCGTCGATCGCCACGACCGTGTCGAGGCGCGGCACCTCGACAGCCGGCGGGGCCGCCACGGCGGCCATCAGCTCGGCGCGGTACGCGGGGTCGGTGGCATCGCCGTCGGGCTCGTTCGCGAAGCCGTCGGTCGCCCGGGCCTGTCGGTGCCGACGGCGCGACGTCGTGATCGTGTGCCGCTCGGCCACCGATCGGCGGAAGCGCTCGGCCTGCGCGTCGAACTCGGCCGAGTCGGGTGTCAGGTCGAACAACGCCCGAAGGAAGTTGTCGGGCTGGGTGTTCTCGTCGAGTCGCCGCGACAGGTAGGCGATGCTCGCGTCGAAGTCCTCGTCGGCCACCACCGGCGCGTACATCAGCAGCCCGTGCGCCTCGGACAGCACCGCACGCGCCTGCGCCGGCGCCATGCCCTCGAGCATCTCGAACTCCACCCGGTCGAGCGCCCCGGCATCGCGCGCCCGCAGCAGCGCCCACGCGACGTCGAACAGGTTGTGGCTCGCCACCCCGATGCGCAGCGCGTCGGCCCATTCGGGTCGGAGCACGCGGTCGAGCATCGCCTTGAAGCTCGCATCCACGTCGGCCTTCGTCGCGTACGGCGCCGCGGTCCACCCGTGCAGCTCGGCCTCGACCCGCTCCATCGCCAGGTTCGCGCCCTTCACCAACCGCACCTTCACGCGGCCGCCACCGGCCGCGCGCCGCTCGGCCGCCCAGGCACCCAACCGCTCGATCGCGTCGTGCGAATCGGGCAGGTACGCCTGCAACACGATGCCCGCGTCCATCGCTGCGAACTCAGGCGACGACAGCACCCGCATGAACGCCTGCAGCGTCATCTCGAGGTCGCGGTACTCCTCCATGTCGAGGTTCACGAACGTCACCGGGCTCGCCGCCTGCGCCCGCCCATACAGCTCGACCAGTCGCTCGCACACCCGGTCGACGCTCGCGTCGAACGCGAACGCGTCGAGGTCGGCCACCACCGACGAGATCTTCACCGACACGTAGTCGACGTCGGGGCGGTCGATCCGCTCGCACACCAACCGCATCCGGGCGGCGGCCTCTGCGTCGGACAGGATCGCCTCGCCCAACGGGTTGACGTTCAACCGCACGCCCTGTGCCAGCCGTCCCCGCACATGATCGGCGAACGCCGGGTCGGCCGACGACAGCACGATCCCACGCGTCTCGGCCTTCACGCGCTTCGACACCAACGGCATCACCAGGTGGGGCAGCTTCGGCGCCATCACCGCACCGCTGCGCAACAGCACCCGGTCGACCACACCCACGGCGTCGGTCGGGTGCGCCGCCACGATCGCCGCGAACCGCCGGGCCGCCAGCACCGGATCGTCGATCCGCAGCACCTCGTCGGTGAGCCCGAAGATCAGCTCACGGGCCGCCGGGTCGGCCAGCAAGCGGCCCATCCGGGCCTGCCGCCGGCGTTCGCCACGGGTCGCACCGGCCAGGCTGCGGACCAGCAGCGAACGGGCCAGTCCGACCGCCTCGTCGGCGAGGGCGTCGTCGTCGACCACGGTCGTCGTGGGAGCGTTCGCGGATGGGGACGGAGGGGCGTCGATCACACGTGCATCGAACCCGAGCCACGGCACGCACGTCTTGTACCGATTCGCCGCCCGTTCCAACCGGAATCGTCCAACCTCCGCCCGGCGCGCCGGCCTGCGGGCGCAGAATGGGCTCGTGCTCGACCGATCGCTCGTCGCCGTGACCGACATCATGGCCACCACCCCGGGCGTGATGTTCTGCGTCAAGGCTCCCGATGGCACCTACGTGTCGGCCAACCAGGCGTTCGCCGACCGGGCCGGTGTCCGCAGCATCGCCGACGTCGTCGGACGGCACGCCCGCGACCTGTTCCCCGCCGAGCTCGCCGAGCGTTACGAGGCCCAGGACCGCCAGATCCTCGCGACCGGACGGATGCTCACCAACGAGCTCGAGCGCATCACCCGGCCCGACGGGTCGATCGGGTGGTTCCTGACCTCGAAGTCGCGCTGGACCGACGAGCAGGGCACCGCGGCCGGGCTGGTGACGATCAGTGTCGACCTGCGCACCCCTGCGGCGGCGGCTGCGCCACATCCGCAGATCGCTGCGGCCGTCGACCACGCTCGTGCCCGACTGGCCGACCCGGTCGGCATCGCCGACCTCGCCGCCACCGCCGGCATGGCCGTGCCGCAGTTCGAACGTGCGTGCCGACGGATCCTGGGGCTGAGCCCGAAACAGCTGCTGATGCGGTTCCGCATCGAGGAGGCACTGCGGTTGCTCGAGACGACCGACCTGCCGCTCGCCGGGATCGCCACTGCGTGTGGCTACTTCGACCAGAGCGCCTTCACCCGCCACTTCCGGCGGGTGGTCGGGCACACGCCGGCCACCTGGCGGGAGCGGGTGTCGCGCCCACGCCGCACCGCACCACCTGGGTGATCCTTCGTCAAGATCGCGTCATCACCTGGAGAACCGAGCACCTGGTCGGAACGATCCTTCCACGTGAAGCAGATGGAGGTGGCCGGGGTGCACGTCGAGCAGGGCTCGAACATCCCCGTGGTGCTCCTCCGTGAGATCGAGGCGCCGCACCGCGTGCTGCCGATCCACATCGGCGGGCCGGAGGCCGCGGCGATCGCGATGGCGATGACCGGGCACGTGCCACCTCGTCCGCTCGCCCACGACGTGATGGCCCAGCTGGTCGATCGGCTCGACGCCCGCGTCGACGCCGCCGAGTTGATCGACGTGCGCAACGGCACGTTCATCGCCCATCTGTCGCTCGTGGGACCACACGGCCTGGAGCACGTCGACTCGCGGGCATCCGATGCCATCGCACTGGCGATGCGCGTCGGGGCGCCGGTGATGGTGGCCGAGGCGGTGCTCGTCGAGCTGGGCGCCACCCCGGAGCAGCTCGAGGGCTTCGAGTCGTTGCTCGACGACGAGCCGCTCGGCGACGGGCGACGCAGCGCAGGTTCGACGGACCACGTGATCGACGACGAGCTGATCGAAGAGGAGCTCGAGGACTTCCGGCTGTTCCTGTCGCTCGTCGAACCCGACGACTTCGCGATCTGACCGGCCCGCGACCGGCCCGCGACCGGCAAGGTTCGGTCACGAGGGTCACACCTGGTTGCGCAGCGGCACGAACCCCGCACGGTCACGCTGCGTGGCAACCCGCACGTCGACACAGCGTCCGCCCAAGGCCCCCCGGGGCGAGCGCCCGATCCAGCCCTCGAACATCGCGGCGGCCCGCGTGCTCGGCGCGCACACGTGCGCGTGTGTCCGCTCGCCGCGAGCGATCGCGCACTGGTTGCTCACCCACCAGGAGCCGGCACTCGAGCCGACCGATCTGGCCCTCGACCGCGAAGAGGCAGCCCTCTGGTCGAGCGCGCTGACGGGTCGCCTGCGCATCGAGCACACCGCCGTCGACGGCACCTGTGCGCTGCACCTCGGGTACACCGATGGCCGCAGCGTGACGATCTCGATGGACGAGCTGAAGCTCGCCGCCACCGCCACCGTCGGCTGATCGTCGGCTGATCGTCGGCTGATCGCCGGACGACACGTCGACCGGCGTTCAGCCCGCCGGTCCCTCGGTGGTGCTCTCGTCCACCTCGCGCTGCTCGTCCGCGGCCTCCTCGGCCGACGGGGCGTGGTCGGTGTCCTTCCACTCCCCGCCACCGGCCTGACGTCGACCGCCCTGGTTCTGTTGGGCGATCACCACGGTGCCGCCGTCGTCGGTGTCGAGCTCGACCGACCGCACCGCCAGGGGTTCGTCGGCCGGGTCGTCGGCGAGTTCCCCCCGGTCGGTGCGGGTGCGGTCGCGGTCGCTCACGACGAGCGGACCTTGTCGCTCACGGCTTCCTTCGCGTCGGCCGCGACCTCGCGGGCGCCCTCCTTCACGCGCTCGCCCACCTCGGCGGCGGCGTCCATCGCAGGTTCCTGCAGGTGTTGGGCCATCTGCGTCGCGCCGGCCACCACCTCGTCCTTGATCGGCTCGACCTTGTCGAGCACCGCCGGTGCCATCTGTTGCTCGCGGCGGCTCGGGGGGAACGCCGCAGCGGCGAGAAAGCCCACACCGAAGGCGATCGCACCGGCCACCATCGGCGCTCCCTCGGTGCGCCGCTCGACCGACTGCGGGGCGTGACGCACCGCGTCGAACGCAGAGCCCGTCGCGCTCTCGACGGCCTGGGTGCCGTCGTGCACCGAGCCCATCACCCGGGACTGCACCGAGCGGATGGTCTCGCGCATCCGGTTCTTGCGCCGCTCGACCATGCGTGACGGACTGACGCGATCACCGATCGCGTCGAGCGTGCCGCCCAGGTCGTCGCGGGTGCGCTCGATGTCGCGCCTCAGCTCGTCTGCGTCTTGGCCCATTGCATGTCCTCCTGGATCGTGGTTCGGGTCTCGGGCAGCACCTCGATCTGCTGCGCCTTCTTGCGGGCCGCCGACACCATGACGGCAGCGTCGATCGCCCAGAGCGCACCGACGATCGCGAACGCGAGCGAACGCGGCATCGCGTCGTCGAGCAACCAGGCGAGCGCGAACGAGAGCATCGACAGCGCGAGCAGCGCGGCGATCGCCGAGCCGGCGAACCAGCCGGCCGCCACCCCGGCGCGCTTGGCCTCGTCACGGGTCTCGAGCTTGGCGAGCTCGACCTCCTTGCGGAACAGGGTGCCGAGTTCGGAGGTCATCTCGCCGAACAGCTCGCCCAGCGTCATCTCGGGTGTCGATGGACATGCGGGCCTCGGTGTGCGGGAACGCCGGGTCGGTACCCCGGTCCCGCGAACCCGCAACCCCTCCGACCGGAGAGCTTGCGAGCTACAGCAGTGCCTGGTGCTCGCCCTGTTCGTACACGACGTGTGCCCGCCCGACGATCAGCGGGTCGAGCGGACCGATGCGGTCGAGGTCCTTGTTGTCGTACGGCAGCTTGTGCAGCACGTACCGCATCGCGTTCAGACGCGCGCGCTTCTTGCAGTCGCTCTTGATCACCGTCCACGGCGCGTCGGTCGTGTCGGTCGAACGGAACATCGCTTCCTTCGCGGCCGTGTACTCGTCCCACTTGTCGAGCGACGCGAGGTCGATCGGCGACAGCTTCCACTGCTTGAGCGGGTGGTGCTCGCGCTCGTGGAATCGGCGCTGCTGCTCCTGCTGGCTCACCGAGAACCAGAACTTCACCAGGTGCACGCCGCTGCGCACGAGGTTGCGTTCGAACTCGGGGGCCTGACGCATGAACTCGTGGTACTCGGCGTCGGTGCAGAAGCCCATCACGCGCTCGACGCCGGCGCGGTTGTACCACGACCGGTCGAACAGCACGATCTCGCCGCGCGTGGGCAGGTGCTGCACGTACCGCTGGAAGTACCACTGACCGGTCTCGACCTCGGTCGGCTTCTCGAGGGCGACCACTCGTGCGCCACGTGGGTTGAGGTGCTCCATGAACCGCTTGATCGCTCCGCCCTTGCCGGCCGCGTCACGACCCTCGAACAGCACCACCACGCGCTGACCGGTGTCCTTCACCCATGCCTGCAGCTTCAGCAGCTCGACCTGCAGCAGGTACTTCTGCGACTCGTACGTGCGGCGGCGCATCAGGTTGGCGTAGGGGTACGCCGCGTGACGCCAGTCGTCGGCGAGCTGGTCGTCGGGGTTGATCGGCACCTTGCCGAACACCAACGGGTCCTCGTCGGCGGCGAGGTCGCGCAGGTGCATCGCCTCGTCCGGTGCGGTGCCGTCGAGCACCGCCTGCAACCAGCGGGCGACCGTGCGCAGCTGATCGTGTTCGGCCGAGGCGAGCACGTCGCGGATGGCGCTGATGGTGGCACCCTCGGCCGCGTCGATCGACTGCGACACCTCGAACTCGGCGATGCCGGCGGGCGTCTGATCGGCCGACACGTCCCCGGCGACGACGGGCCGAACCGTGTCGCGTGTGGTGTCGTGTCTCGCCGCCTTCGTCGCCTTCGTCGCCTCGTGCGTCTTGGCTGCGTGCTGGTTGCCCGTCATCCCGCCACCCCCGGATCGGCGCGGCCACGTCGCCGCGATCCCCCCAACATCGTCCGGACGGCCCGGTGGCCGAAGGGCCGGAGGTCGTGTCGTGCCGAGGCACTTGGTCCCCCGGGTCAGGGCAGCAGCACCACCACCGCACCGGCGGCCACCAGCGCCGGCAGGCCCACCCGCACGCCGATCGAGCTGAAACGCCGCGCCGACATGGGCACCCCGGCCGCGGCGGCCGTCTCGCGCCACAACAGGCTCGACAGCGCCCCCGTGATCACCAGCGCCGGTGCGGCGTTGACGCCGATCAGCAACGGCCACACCTGGTCGCGGTGCGGCAGCTCGGGCGCCACGGCCAGCACCGTCGGCAGATTGTTCGTGAGATCGGAGCCGACGGCCCCGACCGCCAGCGCCCGCAACCGGCCGACCGCGCCGCCGCCGTCGAGCAACCGGTCGAGCCCGAGGTGCGGCGCGGCGCCGGCCACCACCACGCCCAGCCCGAGCGCCACCGCCGCCGCTTCCCACGGCAACCGACGCCAGTCGGGCAGCGGCGCGCCCAGCACCACGGTCGCCACCAGCGCCACACCTGCCACGATCCACGCCGGCACCCCGAGCGAGTCGCCGACGGTGAAACCGAGCAGCAGGAACGCGATCACCGGCAGCCCGCGGGCGAGGGCGCCCCGGTCGGGGGCCACGTCGAGCGACGGCGTGGGCAGCGGCGCGGGCAGCACTCGTTGCATCGCGAACCATCCGACCGCGACGGCCACCACGGTGGCCGGCAGCAGGTGCCGCACGAAGTCGGTGGCACCGAGATCGAAACGCTCCGCGACGATCAGATTGGTGAGGTTCGACACCGGCAACGGGTGCGATGCCAGGCACGCCAGCATCGCCGGCTGCACCACCAGCGGCTCGAGCGGCAGCGCGTTGCGCCGGGCGATCCGTGCGTAGAGCGGGGTGAGCAGCACCACCGCAGCGTCGAGGTTGCACACGGCGGTGACCGCCGCGCCGAACAGCCACAGCCACAGCACGAGGTGGCGACCACCGTCGACCAGCGCGGCGAGCGCCTCGAACACGCCGAGCCCGTCGAGCGCGGCGGCGAGTGGCACGGCGAGCGCGAGGAACAGCACCGGGTCGCGCAGCGAGCCGAGCGCATCGCCCGCCGCGTCGAACGGCACCGCGGTCACCGCGACGCCCACCACCGCGCACACCACCGGACCCACCCACGGGCCCACACCGGCGGGTCGGACGAGCAGTACCACCGCGGCCACCACCAGCAGACCGACCGCGACCACGGTCATCGGCGGCTCACTCGTCGATCGACGGGCGCAGCCGCGGCCGGACGAACCGGCGCCACAGCACCACGCACACGAGCACGCCCACGGCGATGATCACGACGGCCTGCAGCAGCCCGACCACGTCGCCGACGCGGTGCCAGCGCTCACCGAGCACCGCGCCGGCCGAGATGAGCGCCGTGTTCCAGATCGCGCTGCCGATCGCGGTGAACACCGTGAAGCGGATCGGGTCCATGCGCCGGAATCCCGCCGGGATCGACACGAGCGAGCGCACCAGCGGCACGCATCGGCCGAGCAGCACGGCGGCATCGCTGCGACGGTCGAACCACGCCTCGGCACGGTGCAGGTCGCGCTCGGTCAGCCGGAACCAGCGGCCGTGGCGCACGACGAAGCCGTGCAGGCGGCGCGGGCCGACGGCGGCCGAGATGCCGTAGAGGATCCACGCGCCGATCACCGACCCGACGGTGGCGGCGACCACCATGCCCACGGTCGAGGCGTCGCCACGGCCGGACACGAAGCCGGCGAGCGGCAGCACCGCTTCGCTGGGGATGGGAGGGAACACGCTCTCGAGCGCCACGAGCAGGGCGACACCGAGGTATCCCAGTGTCTCCACCACATCGGTGACGCGATCGGTGAGGTCGTCGAACACCGGTGCACCGTTTCGTCGGGGTCGAGGCGTCCTCGACCGAGGAGGGGGTCGACGAACAGTCTGGTCGACCGCGGCGCGCACGTCCACGCGCCCGGCCGCCGCCCCAGGCCCCGTCTCCCGGGTCAGGCCGGGTCGGGCCGGTCAGGTGAACGCGTCGTCGCCGGCAGCCGCCGCGCCTGCGCCGCCGGGCGCTCCCGGCGCGTCGGCCACCAGGTGGCTGGGATACACCTCGCGGAACGTCGCCAGGATCTGCTCGAGCGGCAGGTCGTCGAAGCTGCCGCGCTGGCGCACGTACTCCATGTGCCGGCGGCCCGCGGTGTCGAACGGATGCATCAGCGCGTCGGCGGTCCCGTCGAACTCGAGCACCTTGGTGCCGAAGCGCTCGCACAGCTCGACGTTGAACGCCGAGCTCACCTTGCGCCACGCGCCGTCGAGCAGCAGCTCGCTGTAGCCGTGCCACACGAACAGGTCGGTCGCCATCCGCTCGGACAGCTTGGCGCTCGTCAGGTGGTTGCGCACGTCGGCGAAGCCGAGCCGGGCGGGGATGCCGGCCCGACGTGCGGCCGCCGTGAGCAGGACGGCCTTCGGCACGCACCAGTTCGAGCTCGAACCCACCACGGTGCTGGCCCGGTAGTCGACCGGATCATGGGTGCTGCGATACGGGTCGTAGCGATAGCCGTCGCGTACGGCGTGGAACAGCGCCACGGCGCGACGACGCACGAGCTCGGGATCGTCGCCCTCGGGGATGTCGCAGGTGTGCTCGTCGACGAACGCGACGACGCTCGGGTGGTCGTGGTCGAGGAACCATGTCGTGGACAGCCAGGCCGGGTCGATCTCGGGGGCTTCGGTCATGACGTCAGCGTTCCAGACCCGGCGACGCGGGCACGACCCGAGGCCCGGTCTCGGGACCGGCTCGGCCGCTCGCGACGACGGGGGTGATACCGGCGTCGATCAGCGATCGCGGTGGGCCGGGATCCGGCCGGTGGCCCGCTGCAGCCGCTCGATCAGCTCGGACGCCTCGGCCTTGTTGAGCTCGCGGTCGGGCAGGTCCTCCCCGGCCTCACGTGCGAGCGTCTGCAGGTACGACCGCTGCGGACCGGTCATCGGCTCGTCACCGGTGACCCACTCGTCGACGGGCTTGTCCGCCGAGTGGTCCGTGACGGGCGCCGTGGCCGGTTCGGCGACGGGCGCCGTGGCGGGGTCGTTCGGGATCGGGGATGCGGGGGTCATGCCGAGGCGGTTCCCGCGCACCGCCGCGTCCAACCCGTGTTCACCCGGGCAGGCGGCGGGGAACCACCACACCCATGACCGACGACCCGCAGGACATCGCCGAGCAGCTCGACGAGGACGTGACCGACACCGACCCCGGCAACCCCGAGCAGAACGGGCCCTTCGGGCTGGCTCCCGACGACCCGGTCGCGGTCGACGAGGAGCAGGTGACCGAGCCGATCGTCGACTCCGTGGCGAGCCGTGACGACCGACTGCAGCCCGAGGCCTTCGAACTCGACGACCAGGACGACCTCGACGACCTCGACGGCTCCGACGACCGAGACCTCGAGGTCGTCCTGTCGGGCGGTGCGATCCCGAGCGAGGAGGACGTCGACCCGATCGAGCTCGACGTCGACCGCGGCGACCTCGCCGGTGACCCGTCCGATCTCGCGCCCGAAGAAGCCGCGCTGCACGTGATCGACGACGGCGACCTCGGCTGAGCGCCGGCAGTCAGGGTCGCGAGACGGTCCAGGCCTCGGCGGGCTCGGCGGCCCGGGTGGCGAGCGGTGTCACCGGCACGGCCGACGGCTCCACCACGTGCACCTCGTCGGTGATCGGATCGTCGAAGACGTGACGGCGTTGGATGCGATAGCTGGCGACGAACAGCGTCAGCTCGGTGAGCAACTTGGCAGCGACGAGACCCGTGCCGAGGCCACGGGTGAGGCCGGCGATCAGCAGGTAGTTGCAGGCGAGCAGCACTGCGGCGAGCACGCCGTAGCGGACCATCGAGCGACGTCGACCCTCGCGGCCGCTGCGGCCGAACACCAGGCGCCGGTTGGCGGCGAAGTTGAAGCTCGCGCTGCCGACGCGAGCGGCCACCACCGACAGCAGCAGCTGGTCGGTGATCGCCATCAGCGAGAAGAACAGTGCGGCGTCGACGGCGAAGGCGGCGATCGACGACAGACCGAACTTGGCGAAGGGCACGTACACCCGGATCGAGTCCTTGATCGGATGGAAGTGCGACGACTCGTTGCCCGCGAGGTAGATCGTCTCGATCGGCACCTCGACGAAGCGGTGTCCGGCGCGCTTCGAAGCGAGCAGCGCCTCGAGCTCGTACTCGAACCGGTCGCCGTCGACCGTGAGCAACCACGGCAACATCGTCGACGGGTAGCCGCGCAGGCCCGTCTGGGTGTCCTGCAGGGCGATGCCGGTGGCCAGGCGGAACACCGCACGGGTGACGTCGTTGCCGAAGCGGCTGCGGGCCGGCACGTCGCCGGCGAACTGGCGGGCACCGAGCACGATCGCGTCGTGCTGGCGTCGGACCTCGTCGGCCACCCGCATGATGATGTCGGTGATGGTGTGCTGGCCGTCGCAGTCGGCGCACACGACGTCCTGCCCCGGGTAGGTGTGGATCACGTGGGCGAAGCCGGTCTTGAGGGCGGCGCCCTTGCCCCGGTTGACGGGGTGGCCGATCACGTCGCAGCCGAGAGCGGCGCAGTCGGCGAACACCTGGCCGTGGGCGGGCCCGCTGCCGTCGTCGACCAGCACCACGTCCTGCCACGGGCGTGCGGCACGGATCGAGCGAACCAGGTCGACGAGCTGCCGACCGGGCTCGTAGGCGGGGATGAGGATGATCATGTCGGTCCCTCCTGCAGGTCCGTCACGCCAGGTACAGGATGTCGCTGGTGCCACGCTCCTGCCCCTTGCCGAGCGGGTCGTTGACCAGCTCGCCGTTGAAGTACATGGTCGACGAGCCACCGCCGTCGAGGTTGTAGGCCACCGTCGCTCCGAGGTCCTGGAAGATCTGGGCGAACTCGGTCATGTCGACGCCCTTGCTGTAGCCGGGGCTGCGCCCGTCGACCACGACGAAGACGAAGTGGTCGTCGTCGATCACGCCGATGCCGGTGCGGGGCTGATCGCCCTGGATCGAGTGGTTGCCGAAGTTGGTGTCGACCTCGACGTCCTCGATGCCGTCGACGATCTGGCCGTCGTCGAGCAGTGCGGGGCCGAACGACAACGTGTTCCACACGCCGGCGTCGATCAGTTCCTGCCCGGTCGTGGTGGTCTCGTCGTAGACCTCCATGTGGCCGTCGCGGTAGATGGCGAGGCCGGTGCGGGCGCCGTCGTCGCGGAAGAGCACCCCGTTGCGGATGACGATGCCGCTGTCGCGGAAGCCGTAGTAGTCGCCGTTGATCGCGAAGATCGCGTCGTAGTACTCGGCGATCTCGCTCGTGTCGGCGACGATGTTCTCGCCGAACTCGTTGTTCGCGAACCCGCCTCGCAGTTGGGTGGCGTCGTCGACGACGACGTCGGCCACGTAGTAGGTGACGGTGTCGTCGCCGGTGCCGGTGACGACGGTCGAGATGGTGATCGTCATCGTGTCGCTCGTGTAGCTGGTGTCGGTGATGACGGGTTCGGACGAGGCCTCGGTGGTGGCGTCGTCGGTCGCCTCGGTCGTGGCGTCGGTGGCGTCGGTGGCGTCGGTGGCGGACGAGTCGTCCTCGACCGACACGGTCTGCACGCCGCTCGCCTCGGCCGAGGCCGCGTTCTGGGCGGCCTCGTAGGCGGCGACGTCGGAGATCTCGACGTGGTCGATGACGTACTCGTCGAGCGCCCAGTAGCCGACCCCGCCGGCGGCGACCAGCACGACGCTGGAGGCGATGCCGACCCGCTTCAGGATCTTCTTGCGTCTCGGTTGCATGGGCACATCGAACACCACCGAGGTGTGAGCGACGTGTGAGCCGGCTCGGAACGAGGTGGATCCGCGACGGCGGCGTGCCCCGCCCACTTGCGGGGTCCTGGTCCCGGGTGTTCAACCGCGGGCGGTCGACGACCGAGACAGTTCCTGAACAACTCGTCGCGGTTCGCTCGACGGTCTCCCCGACCGACGGGCCACCGCCCCTCCGGACGCACGCTCCCATGCACCGACACCTCCCCCGCACCACGCAGACCGTCCGGCCACGCCGGCGCGTGGCCGCGCGTTGGGCGCTGGCGGCAGCGACGCTCGGCGCCGCCATCGCACCGCTGGTACCGACGGCAGCCGCAGCCGAACGAGTCGCCGAACGGGCGAGCGGGCTCGCGCCCGTGGCCGAGTGCGTGATCGTCAACGGTGACGGCACGTTCACCGCGTTCTTCGGCTACGAGAACACGACGGGCCGCACCGTCGACGTGCCGGCCGGTCGACGCAACCGGGTGCAGGGCGCTCGGGCGACGGTGCCCACCTCGTTCGCGACCGGCCGTCACGTGGCGGTGGTGACCGGCACGACGAGCACGTCGCGCATCCGCTGGCGACTGAACGGCACCGAGGCGGTGGCGACCGCCCGCTCGCAGCCGTGCAGCACCAATCCGAGCGTGCCCGAAGCACCCGCCGCGGTCCTCATGATGCTCGCGCCCGCCGTGCTCACCGGTTGGTGGCTGCGCCGGCGCGCGACCCCGCGGCCGTGCTGACCTTCGCCGAGGTCGCGCCGGCACGCGCCCTCGACCCACGCCACATCCGCCGCCGCTCGGTGGTGTTCGCCGTGGTCGTGGCCGCCGGGCTGTGGGTGCCGTTGCGCCGCTCGGTGGCCGACCTCGACAGCCAGTCGCCGCTCGCGCTGGTCGGCTGGGCGCTCCCTCTCGCGGTGATGGTGGCGCTGCACGGGCTGCGCAGCGAACCCGACCCCACCGAGGCGCGACCGGCTCGCGCCGCCGACGCGTTCATCGCCGCGTGCTGCGTGGCGGTGGGGCTGATCTGTGCGTTCGCCGCGCCGTCGGCGTTCGGGTGGGATGCGGCGACCGCACGGCCGGATCTGTTGGCGGCCCCCGGGCTGCTGGCCGGCTGGATCGTGCTGTTCTTCGGGTCGCGGGCGCTGTGGCTGGCACGCCGGGGCATCGCCGTCGCGGTGGCCGCGTGCCCCGTCTGGTACGGCGGCGTCGTCGCGCCGCTGCAGCGCATCGGGGTCGACGTGGCATGGCCCGTGCTGCGAGGGCTCGGTGCCGTGCTCGACGTGCGGGTCACGCATGCTGCCGGCCTGCGAGGCGTGGGGTTCTCGGACGGCACGCTCGTGGTGGTGGGCGCCACGTGCGCCGGCGCCTCGTCGGTGCTCGGCGTGGGCCTGGTGCTCGGGGCGGCCTCGGCGATGTTGCACGGCAGCGTGCGCCGCAAGGCGGCGTGGGTGCTGGTGGGCGCGGCCCTGGCGCTGGCCGGCAACGTCGTCCGGCTGGCGGCGCTCGTGACCGTCGGCGCGCTCGTGTCGCCGTCGGTGTCGCTCCGCCTGGTGCACCCCGTGGCCGGTGTGATCTCGAGCCTGGTGACGACGGGCATCGCGCTGGCGCTCAGCGATCGCTTCGGCCTCCACCGGCGCCCGGTGCAGCGGTCGGTCGACCAGCGGTTGGCGCACGTCGCGCCGCGGCGCATCACGGTCGCCGCGCTGGTGGCCGTGGCGGTCGCGGCCGGCGCCAACGTCGCGTACGCGTCGATCTGGCAACTCGACCGGTTGGGCGGCAGCTCGGCGGTCGTCAACGACGATGCCGCCGTGGTGCTGCCCGAGGTGGCCGCCCGCCTCGGTCTGGTGGCCGTCGAGGCCGAGCCGATCAGCTGGGTCGAGCAGTTCTACGGCGACGCCACCTGGCGCCGGTTCGTGCTCTTCGACCCGGCCTCGCCGGCGGCGGCGCCGATCACCGTCGATCTCACCACGGCATCCGAGCGCGCGGCGATCGAGCGGCTCGACCTGGCCGCGTGCTACGGCTTCCACGGTCTGCAGGCCGATCACGAGCTCGCCGTCGACGGGATGGGTGAACGCCCGGCCGAACGGTTCGCGTTCGACGAGGACGGTGGACGCACCGAGGTGCTCACGTGGCAGACCCGGGTGTCGGCCGGGGTGCAGCGCGTGGTGGTGAGCCAGTTGGCCGGCGACCGTTCGAGCGTGCTGGCGGTGGCCGCCGCGCTGTCGGCCGCCACCCCGCTCGACCCGTCCGACCCGTCCGACCCGTCCGGCACGACCGGCACGACCGGCACGACCGAGCCGGAGGCACCGTGAGCGCCCAGCTGTACCGCGACCACTTCAAGGCCTGCCGCTACGACAGCCCGTCGTTCCGTGCCACCACGGTGCTCATCTGCGTCGCCGCGGTCGCGGCGATCCGGTTCGTCAACTCGATGGCGTGGGCCGACGGCCGTCCGCCCTCGTCGGGCACCGAGCACCTGGTCCAGTGGGCCAGCTGGGCGTGGGCCGCGTCGTTCCCGACGGTGCTGGTGTCGGTGCTGGCGCTCGCAATCGGCTCGGATCACCGCGACGACGCGCCTGCCGTCGATCCGTCGGTGACGGTCGCGTTCCGCATCGTGTCGCGCGGCCGCAACGCCGACGCGCTGGCGGCGACGGTCGAGGCCGTGCGACGTGTGATGCACGAGACGCCGCTGTTCCGCTACCGGATCGAGGTGGTCACCGACGAACCCGTCGACCTGCCATCCGCGGGCGACCTGCACTGCATCGTCGTCCCGCACGACTACGCCACGCCGCACCGCAGCCGCTGGAAGGCACGAGCGCTCTGCTACGCCGTCGAGCGGTCACGCAACGAGGCCAAGGACTACATCGTCCACCTCGACGAGGAGAGCTGGCCGTCGACCAGCGCAGTGGTGGGCATCGCCGAGTTCATCGCCCGGCACAACAACCGGTTCCTGCCCCCGATCGGTCAGGGCATGATCCTGTACTACCGGCACTTCACGGGCCGGCGGCTGATGCCGAAGCTGCTCACGCTGGCCGACATGCTGCGCACCGGCGACGACATCGGTCGGTTCCGGTTCCAATACCGCATGGGCAAGGCACCGATGGGCATCCACGGCAGCTTCATCGTGATCCGGACCGACGTCGAGCAGCGCATCGGCCTCGACGTCGGTGCCGACGGTTCGCTCACCGAGGACGCCTGGTTCGCGATGGCCGCGCAGTCGGCCGGGGCCGAGTTCGCCTGGGTGAACGGCTACGTCGTCGAGCAGGCGCCCGAGCACGTCGTCGACTTCGTGAAGCAGCGCCGGCGCTGGTGGAACGGGCTGTTCCGCGTGGCGCTGTTCGCGCCGTCGAAGGCGTGGGCACGGCTCACCCTGTTCGGCTTCCTGGTGCTGTGGGGCGCCGCGATGGTCGGCAGCGTGTACACGGTGCTCAACCTGTTCCTCGGGCTCGAGACGCATCCGCTCGCGAGCTGGCTCGGCACGGTGTGCTTCGCCTGGTATCTGACGATGTACCTGTCGGGCCTGCGGCTCAACCTGGCCGCCTGGCAGCAGGACGTCGACGAGCGGGTGCCGCTCGTGCACCGTGCGGCGTTGTACGCCGCGCTGGTGGTGCTGATGCCGGTGTTCGGCCTGCTCGAGGCGGCCGCCGTGATGTACGGCATGGTCCGCCCCGAGCGAGGCTTCACCGTGATCACGAAGAGCGGTGTGGCGGTGGTGCCGGGGCTGCCCGACGGCGAACCGCAGTACGCCCTGTCGTGATCGTGCCGGTCGTCGTGCCGGTCAGAAGTACTCGGCGACGGCCGACGCTTCGCTGGTGACCGTCGCCTGGTCGACCAGACCGCTCGACAGCACCGTCGACGACCAGGTGTCGAGCACCTGCTCGGCGAGGCCGCTGTCGTACAGCGAGGCCTGCAGCTCGGCGGTCTTCTCCTCGATCAGCTGCGCCCACTCGTCGACGGCCCGGAAGCGCTCGACGAGCACGTTCGACTGCTCCATCCCGCGGCCACCGCCGCCCTGGCCACCGCCGCCCTGGCCGCCCATGGGGCCCTGACCGCCCTGACCGCCCTGACCGCCCTGGCCGGGGCCGCCACCGACCACGTTCTGCGTACCGAACGCGAGGTTCAGGTCCCACGACACCACGGTGAACACCCCGGTCTCGAGGTCGTAGTACAGGTACGAGTTGTTGCCCGGCCCGTCGATGTCGTCCCGGTTGGCGATCAGGTCCTGATACGCCAGATAGGTCGCGAAGGCGTCGATGTCGAGGTGATCGGCGAGCTCGGCCTCGAAGGTCGCGTCGTCGCTGTCGTTCACGAACTGCAAGAAGTCGATCAGCGGTGTCAGGTCGGTGTCGTCCTTGCCGGCCTCCTGGTCGAACACGTCGGTGTACGACTCGGGGTCGTCGCCGCGGTAGCTGTAGTCGCCCGAGGCCTCGGCCTTGTAGAGCGCACCAGCGTCGTCGAACTCCTCGTCCATCCACGTGCCGTCGGGGTTGTCGATCACCAGGCGCAGCTCGGGATCGCCACCGTTGACGCTGAACTCGACGGCGATCGCGTCCTGCGACGCGAGGCCGGCGGCGTCGAGCAGCTCGAGCGCCACGGCCTCGTTGAGCGCCGTCTCGGTGCTGCTCGACCGCACGACCAGTTCGGTGAGCCCGTCGAGCGACTGGTCGTCGACGACGTGGTCGAGGTCGATGAGCCACGGCAGCGACGCCGGGTCGTCGGCCGAGGTGTCGTTGGTGCTCTCGCGGCCGTTCAGCGCGAACAGCGACGAGTTGCCCTTCAATCGAAGACCCACCTGTTCGAAGGTCTGACCGTCGATCGTGACCGTGGCCTCGATCCACACCTTCTCCTGCGAGTCCTGGTACGCCGCGATCATCGCGTCGTAGTCGGCCTGGTCGAAGGTGATCTCGATCGAGTGCACCTCGGTGCTGTCGAGCGGACCGACGCCGCCGAGGTCGAGCCCGGACGAGCCGGACGAGCCGGACGACGAGCCGGTCTGGTCGGCCACCTCGACCACGTCGACCGGGTCGGTCGAGACGCTGTCGGTGGCCGCGCCGGCGTCGGCGTCGTCGGCGTCGGCGTCGGCGTCGGCGTCGGAGACGGTCACCTCGGTGGCGGCGTCGGCGTTCGACGACGACACGTCGTCGGTGCCGGTGGCGCACGAGGCGAGCAGGGCGCTGGTGGCCGCCAGCGCGAGGGCGAGGCGCCGCGAGCGTCGCGGCCGCCAGGTCGAGCGGGTGCGATGGGGGTGCTGGGGTTGCATGCCACGATCCCACCGCACCAGGTCGGGAGGGCGACGTGAGCCCGGTGAGAGTTCCCCGTGAACGCTCGATGTCGAGGTGTGACCCGTCGCCGGGCACGCGGCTAGGTTCGGCGCCGCCATGATCGACGACACCACCGAGGCACTCCGACTGGCACCGCTCGTGCTGGTCGCCGGCACCACGCTCATGTCGACCATCGTCGTGTTCGGCAACGTCACCGATCCGCGCTCGAACCTGCAGTTCGTCGAGCGGATCATGTCGATGGACTCCACCTACCGCTCGCCGCGCCTCATGTGGCGGGCGATCCGCTCGACCACGCTGCACAAGATCGCGTTCGGGTTCATCGTCGCGCTCGAGGCACTGGTCGCGGTCAGCGGGTGGATCGGCACCGTCCAGCTGCTCACCCACGTCGGGGCCGACGCCGACGCCTGGCACGACGCCAAGTACTGGGCGGTGGTCGCGCTGGTGCTGGCGCTTGTGGTGTGGCACCTGGTGTTCGAGGTGGGTGGCAACGAGTGGTTCGCCAGCTGGCAGAGCGAGCGGTGGAAGGCCAACGAGCAGACGCCCGGCATCAACCTGATCACCATCGGGGCGCTCGTGTTGTTGGCCGTCGTCGGCTGACCCGCGCGTGCCAGGATCGGCGTCATGACCGACGTGTGCGTGGTGGGCAGCACCAACCTCGACCTGGTCGCCACGGCGGCCGTCCTGCCGCATCCCGGCGAGACGGTGCTCGGCCACGACTACGCCGAGCACCCGGGCGGCAAGGGCCTCAACCAGGCCGTCGCCGCTGCCCGTGCGGGCGCGTCGACGGTGTTCGTGTCGGCCGTCGGTGACGACGACGCGGGCACGCGCCTCGTGGGCGTGATGGTCGCCGACGGCATCGACACCACCCACGTGGCTGTCCGATCGGGGACGCCCACCGGCCGGGCGCTGATCGGGGTGAGCGACGCGAGCGAGAACTTCATCATCGTCGTGCCCGGCGCGAACGCGACGGTGTCGGTGGACGAGATGCCGGCCGCGCGGGTGGTGCTCGCGCAGCTCGAGGTGCCGCTCGCGACGGTCGAGCGGGCGTTCACACTCGCCCGTGCGGCGGGCGCCACCACGGTGCTCAACCCGGCACCCGCGCAGTCGCTCCCGGCGTCGCTGCTGGCGCTGTGCGACGTGGTGGTGCCCAACGAGCACGAGGTCGAACTGCTCGGTGGCGTCGAGGCGCTGTTCGCGTCGGGTGCGCGGGCCGTGGTGGTGACGCAGGGTTCGCGGGGCGCGACGTTGCACACGGCCGACGGTGCCACGCCGATCGACCCGTTCGCGGTCACCCCGGTCGACACCACCGGTGCCGGCGACACGTTCTGCGGCGCGCTGTGCGCGCGGCTGGCCGCGGGCGACCCACTCGCCGAGGCCCTGCGCTTCGCGTCGGCCGCTGCGGCGCTGAGCACCACGCGCGCCGGCGCGGTGCCCTCGATCCCGACGGCCGCCGAGGTGCACGCCCTGCTGCACCCCTGACCACCGCTCGCGATGAGCGATGAGCGGCGCTGGGCCACTCATCGCTCATCGCGGATGGTTCAGCGGGGGTTCATCAGCTCCATCAGGCGGCGGCGCCACTCGACACCGCACTTGTCGGCCGACACGCTCACCAGCGTCGTCTGGTCGAGCGGCAGCACGCCCGGCACCTGCTCGAGCATCACCTTGTCCTCGGCGCCGATCGCCATGTCGAAGCGCAGCACCTCGTCGGCGGGCACCGTGAAGTCGTCGTTGCGCCACACGACGAACGTGAAGTACGAGGTGACGTCGTCGATCGGCGTCGACAGCAGCAGCAGGATGTGCGAGAGGCCGGTCTGGTACCTGATCGTGCTGCGCACGTCGAAGGGCAGATGGAAGCCCGAGCTCATCTCGCGCTCGACGATCTCGGCGTCCTGCCCGCTGACGCTGGCCGCACCCTTGGTGTTGAGCGCCTTCACGCCGTAGCTGTAGCCGAACCAGCCGTGGTCGAGCTCGCCCAGCTCGAACCGGGGCACCTTGGTCTCCTGCGCCATGCCGAACGTACCGAGGTGCACCCACGGGAAGTGGGTGATGTCGAGGAAGTTGTCGGTCATGCGAGCGGCACAGGTGCGCCACACCTCGACCGGCGTGTTGAGGCGCCGGAACGCCGGGTCGTCGTCCTCGGGGATCACGGGCAGGTCGTGGGCCGGCGTGCCGAGGCACAACCACACGAGCCCGTACTTCTCCTGCACGTGGAAGGTGGACAGATGTGCGCGAGGCGGCGGGGGCACGTCGTCGTTGGCCGACGGCACGTTGACGCACGTGCCGCCCTCGCCGAACGACCAGCCGTGGTACGGGCAGACCAGGCAGCCGTCGCGCACGAATCCCTTCGACAGCGGCGCCTCGCGGTGCGGGCAGCGGTCGGGCGCGGCGATCACCGAACCCGTCGACGTGCGGTACAGCACCACCTTGGTGCCGAGCAGCACCACCGGCACCGGGTAGACGCCGATGTCGGGCACGCGGGCCACCGCGTACCAGGCGTCGCGCAGGGCTGCGTTGTCGCAGATGGCCGAGGTCGGGCCGGGTTCGGGCGGCGCGTCAGGGAGTGGCAGCGGCATGGTGTGGCAACCTTTCGAGGTGACAGGAGCTGTGACGGGCGATGGGGACGGCGGCCGGACGGCCACCGCAGGACGGGCGCACTGCATCGTGCGAGGCGCGGATGTCGTGACGATGAACGACACGCGAACCGTCGTGCGCGACGGTGCGGTGGCGATCGCCGACGACCGGATCGTGGCGGTCGGGTCGTGGCACGAGGTGCGTGCGGCGCATCCCGACGCCGAGGTGGTGGGCGACGGCACTGGCATCGTCACGCCCGGCTACGTGAACGCGCACCAGCACCTCACCGGCGATCGGTTGGTGCAGTCGTGCATCCCCGACGCGATCGACTCGCAGGAGGCGATCTTCGGCTGGGCGGTGCCGGTGCACTCGAACCACACCGGTGACGACGACGAGCTGTCGGCCACGCTGGGGGCGCTGGCCGCGGTGACCAACGGCATCACCTGCACCGTCGAGGCCGGCACCGTGGCCCACCCGGACCGCGTGGCCGCCGGCGTCCGTGCCGTGGGCCTGCGGGCCACCCTCGGCCAGTGGGGCTGGGACGCCGAGGGCGTGCCGTTCGGCGGCACCGCCGACGAGGTGCTCGCCCGCCAGGCGGCGCAGCTCGACGCGATGCCGGCCGGCGGTCTGGTCGAAGGCTGGGTCACGCTGGTCGGTCACGACCTGATGAGCGACGAGCTGCTCGTCGGTGCGAGCGAGCTCGCCCGGTCGCGCGGTGTGGGCCTCACGTTTCACATCTCGCCCCACGGTGGCGACCCGACCAGCTACCTCGAGCGCACCGGCCGCCGGCCGCTCGACCACTTCGCCTCGCTCGGCGCGCTGGGCCCGCACGTGCTGCTGGCCCACGCGGTGCACCTCGACGCCCGCGAGCTCGATCTGGCACTCGAGCACGACGTGGCGATCGCGTCGTGCCCGTGGGCGTACCTGCGACTGGCCCAGGGGTTCGTGCTGCACCAACGCCATGGCGAGTTCGTCGCACGCGGTGGCCGCCTGGCGCTCGGCTGCGACGCCGAGAACGCGGGCGACGCCGTCGACGTGCTGCGCGCCGGCGCGCTGCTGGTGGGCGTGGTGCGCGACACCGCGCTCGATCCGTTCGTGATGACCGCCCACGACGCGCTCGAGCTGGCCACCATCGGCGGCGCTCGAGCGATCGGCAAGGGCGACCGGATCGGCTCGATCGAAGTGGGCAAGCAGGCCGACCTGGTGGTGCACGACACCCGTGGCCCCCAGTTCACGCCCCGTGCGACCGATCCCGTGCGCCAGCTGGTGTGGGCGTCGGACGGTCGGTCGGTGCAACACGTGTGGGTGGCCGGCCGGCAGGTGGTGCGCGACGGGCGATGTGCCACCGTCGACCTCGACGGGTTGCGCGACGAGGCCCGGCAGCGACAGGAACGTCTGCTCGGAGCGCACGGCTGAAGCCTAGTCGACGAGCCCGACCGCTTGGTCAGACCATCAGTCCAAGTGTGCTACGGTGACCACATGAAGCCGAACACACTCATCTTCGTCGACTTTCCCTCGGACGATGTCGAAGCCTGCGCCAGGTTCTACGGCGAGGTGTTCGGCTGGACCGTCGAAGGTCGCCCCACCGGCGTGTTCCACCGCGGCGTGCCCGGTGGCTTCTTCCCGTTGGAGGACGGCAGCGATTCTCCCATCGGCAACCTGCACGTCGGTTTCAACGATGTGAACAATTGCCGCCCGCACCCCGACCCCGCCGGCGTCGAGCCGCGGCACCTCGCCCGCGACGGCCGTGGTGTGCGGGTGTGGATCCTGGTGAGCGACGACGACACCGAGGACGCGATCCTCGATCGCGCAGAGGCCCGTGGGGCCAAAGTGCTCTGGCGTCATCACTACTGGGCCGAATTCAATGGCTTCAACGGCGCGTTCGAGGACCCGTGGGGCACCACCGTGGTGCTGTGGTCCAAGGGCGGGTCCGATCCCGTGATCCCGGAGGGCTACACCAGTGAGTGACACGACCAAGCCGCAGCCAGGCCTCCCCGAGGGGGTGTACACCGGCGTGCAGCACGAGGGGCCGCTCGCCGAGACGCACACGCTGCGACCGAAGGCGATGCGTTGGACGCACATCGCGCTCCCGTCGAGCGACATCGACAAGAGCATCGCCTGGTACGAGGAGTTCACCCCACTGCGCCTCCTCGACCGCCGTGAGGATCCCGACGGCTACGGTGCCTGGCTCGGCCACACCGACTACGGCGACCATCCCTTCATCCTCGTGCTCGTCAGCTTCTTCAAGGACCAGGACAAGGGTCCGATGCCGGTGATGGCGCCGTTCGCGCACATCGGCATGGAGATGCCCACCAAGGAAGACGTCGACGCGATCGCCGAGAAGGGCAAGGCCGCCGGCTGCCTCGCCTGGCCGCCCACGCTGATGCCCGATCCGGTCGGCTACATCTGTGCGCTCACCGACCCCGACGGCAACATGATCGAGTTCTCGTTCGACCAGGGCGTGTACGAGAAGGCCAAGGAGGTCTGGGGTTGACCCCGGGCGAGGTCTGCACGTCGTACCTCGCCTCGTTCGCCTCCGGCGACCCCGAACGGGTGGTCGCACACGTCACCGACGACTTCGTGAACGAGCACACCGCCGCGCTCGGCAGTGGGTGCGAGGGCAAGGACGAGTACGCGCGTCGGGTGCCCAACTTCCTCGCCTCGATGCCGCAGTTGCGCTACGAGGTCGAAGACGTGGTGGCCGACGGCGACAAGGTGGTGGCGGCGTACACGCTGCACACGCACGTGAACGACCGTGACGTGGCGGTGCGAGGGGTGATGCGGTTCGTCGTGCGCGACGGACTGATCGCGAAGCGCACCGACTACTGGGACAGCCTGGTGTTCCAGCGCCAGGCGGGCATGGTGTGAGCGGCGCACCGATCCCCACACGGACGCTCGGGCACAGCGGCATCGAGGTCAGCTCGCTCGCGCTGGGCGTGATGATGTTCGGCCGCTGGGGCAACACCGACGAGGCCGAGTGCCACCGCATGCTGCACCGGGCGCTCGACGCCGGCATCACGCTGGTCGACACCGCCGACATGTACGACGACGGTGCGTCGGAGGAGATCCTCGGACGGGCGCTGCGCGGTCGGCGCGACCAGGTGGTGCTCGCCACGAAGGTCGGCAACCCGATGGGCGGAGATGTCTCGCGCTCGGGCCTGTCACGCCGCTGGATCGAGCAGGCCGTCGAGGATTCGTTGCGCCGGCTGCAGGTGGATCACGTCGACCTGTACCAGATGCACCGGCCCGATCCGTCGACGCCGATGGACGAGACGCTCGAGGTGTTCGACCGCCTGGTGTCGAGCGGCAAGGTACGAGCGATCGGCACCAGCACGTTCTCGGCCGAGCAGCTCGACCAGCTGCACACGCTGGCCGGCGATCGCGGCTGGGTGCGACCGACGAGCGAGCAGCCGCCGTACTCGGCGCTGGCTCGCGGCATCGAGGCGTCGGTGCTGCCGGCGCTGCGCCGGTGGGACGTGGGGGCGATCGTGTGGGCGCCGCTCAACGGTGGCTGGCTCACCGGCAAGTACCAGTCGGTCGACGGCGACGCCACGTCGCGAGCGCAGCGCCAGCCCGACCACTTCGACCACCGTGACGAGGCGATGCGCGTCGAGAAGCGCTCGTTGGTGGCGCAGCTGATCGCCATCGCCGAGTCGGTCGGCATGACGCTCCCCCAGCTCGCGCTGGCGTTCGTGCTGGACGACCCGACCGTGAGTGCAGCGATCATCGGCCCTCGCACCGAGGAGCAACTGGCCCAGCTGTTGCAGTTGGGCCCCCTCGTGCTCCCCGACGGCGTGCGAGATCGGATCGACGCCGTCGTCGCGCCCGCCCGCAACGTCAACCCCGCCGACGCCGGCTGACCCGCCGGTCCGAGTCCCACCCGCCGGTCCGAGTGACGCCGTCCGCCACGTCCGGCTCGTCGCACTCGGATCTCATGCTCGCAACGGCTCGGCCCGCTCCTTGATCGCCTGCAGCATCTCGCGGCCCATCACGAAGCCGGCGGGTTCGATCACCAGCGGCGACAGGAACAGCCGGTCCGGGATCGAGCTGCCGTGCAGCGTGCGGCCGGTCTCGAGCAGGCGGCACCGGCTCGGCCCGTCGTCGAGCAGGTGGAACCCCCAGGTGTTGTCCGGCACCGCGCCCGGTTCGTTCGCAGCGCGCAGCACCAGCGATCGCCCCGGCTCGAGCACCACGACGCGCAGCGACGGCGCCTTCGGGTGCAGGCGGATCTCGTCGCCGAGCGCCAGGCGCTGGAGCGCGGGGACGATCGTGTCGGCGTTGGTGATGCGGCAGCCGAACAGGTTCTCGAGCCGCTCGAACGCATAGAACCCGCCTCTCCCCTGTCCGATCTGGACGACCCACGGCCACACCGAAGCGGCGGGCGCGTCGATCGAGATCGAGTGCACATAGGTCCAGCAGGGCGACGGCAGCAGCTCGGCGTCGGGGAGGCCCGGCGGCGGCTCGTCCTCGCGGGCACCCCACCGGGTCCGCCACCTCCGTCGCCAGGGCGCCAGCACGTGACCGGCGATCTGCGCGAACGCCCATCCCGTGCGGCGCCATGATCGCTGCGTCGCTCGATCGTGTCGCACGGCTCCACGCTCGTCCATCGACCCGACCCCCGCCAGGGCCCGACGACCCGTCGGGCCGTGGACCATCCGAGTGGCACGCGCCGGACGTGGCGGCCGCCAGCACTCGGACCAGCGGGTGGGACTCGGACCGACGGGTGGCACTCGGACCGTGGGCTACCAGGTGGGGAACTTGGCCTTGTCGGGGAGGCCGCTGCGGCTGGTGATCGCTTCGCCCATGCGTTGCGCGTCGGCCCACAGGCGCTCTTCGTCGATGGTGGTGCAGTGGCCGTCCTCGACCGCGACCTTGCCGTCGACGAGCACCGTGTGCACCCCGCGACCGTCGGCCGACCAGACCAGCTGGTTCATCACGTTGAGCAGCGGCCGCCACTCGGGCCGGTCGGTGTCGTGCAGCACCAGGTCGGCCTTCATCCCGGGCACGAGCGCACCGATCTCGTCCTGCAGCTGCATCGTGCGCGCCCCACCGAGGGTCGCCATCTCGTACGCCTTCTCGGCCGGGAACATCTGCGGGTCGACGCGGGCGTCCTTGAACAACCCGGCCACCAGGTACGTGGCCCGGTGCAGGTCGCTGTAGTTGCTGGCGTTGTTGCCATCCGTGCCGATCGAGACGTTGACGCCCCGCTGCACCATCTCGGGGAACTTGCCGACCTGGGTGATGCCGTAGCTCACCTTCAGCGCCGTCGTGGGACAGTGGGCGACGTGCGTGCCGGTCTCGGCGATCAGGTCGAGCTCGGTGTCGTCGATGCGCACCACGTGGGTCATCGCCGTCGTCGGCCCCAACACGCCCAGCTCGGCCAGGTGCACCATCGGCCGCTGACCGAACTCGGCGATGAACCCCTCGGGGTCGAGCATCGCCGGCGACATGTGGAAGCTCAGCCCCACCCCGTGCTCGTCGCTCAGCTCCTTGGCGGCGCGCCACAGCGGATCGCTGCACGTGGTGTGCCCGACGAGGATGCTCCACGCCGAGATCCGCCCGTTCGCATGGCTGCGGTGCGCTTCGAGCTGGTGCTGCAGATGACCGATCGCCGCATCGGTCGACTGGCGGTACACGCTCGGCTCGGGCGGCAGGTCCCACACCCACCGGCCCACCCGCCCGCGGATGCCCACCTCGATCAGGCCGTCGACCACCTCGTCGAGGAACCGGATCGTGCCCGCCTCGAGGAACGTCGTGGTGCCCGACCGCAGCATCTCGACCGCGGCGAGCTGACCGGACGTCCGCTCCTCGGCCGCGTCGTACACGGCGTACAGCGGGCACAGCCACTCGAACACGTTCTCGACGAACGGTGTGTCGTCGGGGACGTAGCCACGGGTGAGCGGTTCGCCGGTGATGTGGATGTGCGTGTTGACCATGCCCGGCGTGAGCACGAACCGCTCGCCGCCGATCACCCGCGCCGGTGCGTACCTGGCGCGCAGGTCGCTCGCCTTGCCGACGGCCACGATCGTGTCGCCGCGCACCGCCACGGCGCCGTGGCGGATGATGTCGCGGTCGCCGTTCATCGTGACGACCTGGGCGGCCTCGACCAACAGGTCGACGGGTTCGGGAGCCTGCACGTCGGTCATGGGAGTGGACGTCCTCCTGATCAGTGGGCGGCCGGGGGCTTGGCCGCGACGTAGACGAAGTTGAAGCCGATCGGTTCGAGCAGCCGGCCGGACTCGAAGCCGGCGTCGCGCAGCCAGCCGGTGACCTGCGCGTTGGTGAGCATCCCGCCCCGCTCGGTGTTGGCGAGCATGGTCATGCCCATCTGCACGCCGAACGGGTTGAACTTGCGGTCGTTGTCGGCGAAGTAGTCGGCGATCAGCACCTGGCCCTCAGGCTTCAGCGCTGCGAACGCGCGTCGCAGCAGCGCACGCGACCGCTCGTCGCCCTCGGTGCGGCACACGTGACCGAGCACCACCACGTCGAACGACTCGGGCTCGAGCTCGATCTCGTGGAAGTCGCCGGGCCGGAACGCCACGCGTGCGTCGAGCCCGCGCTCGGCGACGGTGTGCACGGCGAGGTCGATCACGCCGGGCAGGTCGTTGACCACCGCGGTGGAACCCGGCGAGGCCTCGAGCACCGCGATCGCCCACGGCGCACGGCCGGCGCCGAGGTCGAGCACGCGCAGCCCTGGCCGACGCGACCACCCGAGCCGCAACCCCAGGCGCGAGGCGGCGCGCAGCTGCGTCGGGAACGTGGCCTGCACGAGCGGCCCGTAGAAGGCGACCGGGTCGTCCTCGATCGGTGTGGCCACCGCGCCGTTGCGGATCGTCTCTGTCAGGTGCTCCCAGTTGGCGATCGGCCCGGGCGCCACGCGCACGAGCGCGGCCATCGACGCCGGGCCGTTGGTGCACAGGTAGCGCTCGGCCGTCTCGGTCAGCTCGTACACCTCGTCGACCTGGTCGAGGAACCCGAACGACACCATCGCGTCGCACAGGTGCTGCAGGTGCACGGGCGAGACCTCGAGCGCGTCGGCCAGCGGGCCGACGGTGGTGGGCCCGAGCCGTTCGATGCCGTCGAACACGCCGAGCTCGATCGCCGCGACGAGCATCCAGTACGAACCGACGCCCTGGATGACGGCCCACACCGGACCTGACGGCGGTGGTTTGAAGTCGCGCCACGGCCGCCCGCGGCGGGCCATCGTGTGGGTCTTCTTCAGCTCCGGGTACGGGGCGTCGGTGGCCATGACGAGTGCGCGTGCCTCAGGGCTCGAGCAGGATCTTGCCGAAGAAGTCGGAGCGTTCCATCTTGCGGTGCGCCTCGGCGCCCTCGGCCAGCGCGAACACGCTGTCGACCGCAGCCACGAACGAGCCGCTCGTGTACACCTGCCAGGCCTCGGCGAACTCGGCGTAGCGGTACGGGTCGCTGCCGAGGATCTGGATGCCCATGTGGAACATGAACCCGAGCGACGGGATGGTGGCCGTGTCGCCGGTGGTGTTGCCGCAGTTGACGAGCCGACCTCGCGGTGCGATCGAGAACATCGACTGTGCCCACAGCGCGGGGCCGACGTGGTCGAACACCATGTCGACCCCGGCGCCCTGCGTCACCTCGCGTGCCCATCCGGTCACATCCTCGGTGCGGTTGTTCAACACGTGATCGGCGCCCAGCGCGAGCGCCTTCTCGCACTTGTCGTCGCTGCCGGCGGTGGCGAGCACGGTGGCACCCGCGTGCTTGGCCAGCTGGATCGCGGCCATCGACACGCCGCTGCCCGCGGCGTGCACCATCATCGTCTCGCCCGCGGCGAGCCGGCCGATCGGGAACAGCGCGTGCCACGCGGTCATCCACGCCGTCGGGAAGCACACCGCCTGGTGCCAGCTCATCGCGTCGGGGATGCGGTGCACGTGCGACGCCGGGACGAGGCACCGCTCGGCGTAGCCGCCCGCCACGGTGGCGCCGATCACGCCGAGCTCGCCGTACAGGTCGCCCATACCGGCGAGCGTCGAGCCGTCGGCCACCTCGGCGAGCGACGGGTCGACCACCACACGGTCGCCCACTGCGGCGCCCTCGACACCGCTGCCCACCTCGACCACGGTGCCCACCACGTCCATGCCGGCGATGTGCGGCAACGTGTAGCCGGGCATCGTGAACCAGCCGTTGCGCTGCACCACGTCGAGGTGGTTGAGGCTCGTGGCCGCCACCTGCACCACCACGTCGAGCACGCCGGGCTGCGGGTCGGGTACGTCGACGTACTGCAACACGTCGGGGCTGCCCGGCTGGTCGTACTGCAGAGCCTTCAACACGTCCTCCTGAGGAGATGGGGGAAGTCGGGACCGAGGGGCGTCGCTCAGGCGAGGCCGCGCACGAAGGGTTGGGCGAGCGCCCGTGGCTGACGGGTGCGGCTGGCGAAGATCGCCGTCACCACCAGCGCCACCAGGTACGGCAGGCTGGCGGCCAGCTGCGCGTTGATGCGGTAGCCGAGCACCGGCAGCGTCTGCTGGAGGGCGAAGAAGTAGCCGAACAGCACGCAGCCGATCAGGGTGCCGCGCAGTGTCCAGCCGCCGAAGATCACGGCCGCGATCGCGATGATGCCCTTGAGCCCGACGTGGCCGGATTCGTACCCGGCGATCGAGATCTGGCCGAGCACCAGTACGGCACCGCCGAGGCCCGAGCACGCGCCCGCCACCATGATCGCCTCGCGGCGGCGGCGGTTGACGTGGATGCCCGACACGTCGGCCGACTGCGGGTTGTCACCCACCGAACGGATCTCGAGCCCCCAGCGGGTGCGGAACACGAGCCACCACGCGATCGGCACGACGGGCACGATCAGGTACATCGGCCACGGCTGTCCGAACAGCGCCTCGCCGACGAGCGGGATGTCGTGCAGCAGCGGCACGCGGGTCGGTTTCACGACCGACGTGACCGCTTCCCACCGGCTGTCGAGGAACAACGCGAGGCCGAGCACGAACAGGTTGAGGGTGAGGCCGACGACGAACTGGTCGATGGTGAGCTGGTGGCTGAGGTGCGCCTGGACGAGCGCGACCACCACGCCGGCGAGGAGTCCGAGACCCAACGCGATCGGCACGTTGTCGATCGCGTCCCACGACACCGCGGCCGTGTACGCGCCGCCGATCATCATCGCCTCGACCGAGATGTTGAGCGTGCCGGCGCGCTCGGCCACCCACTCGCCCACGGCGGCGAACGCGAGGACGATCGCGAACCGCATCGCGGACTGGTACATGGCATCGGCCGACAGCACGTCGCCGATGGCACCGGTGGCACTGGCGATCAGGGCGATCATCGCGCCACCGCCACGACGGGCTCGTCGGTGCTGACGGGTGCGGGCGGCGGATCGACCCGACGCCGCTGGATCGCGGCCAGCGCCGGTGGCACCAGCAGTGCGAGCACCAGCAGCGAGCGCACCACGTCGACGATCGACCGCTCGACACCGGTGGCGGCGAGGAAGCCCGAACCGGTGCGCAGCGCGCCGAACACGAGCGCCACGGGGATGCATGCGAGCGGGCGGTTGCGGGCGACGAGGGCCACGAGCAGTCCCTCCCAGCCGACGTTGTTGGCGAAGCCCGGCGTGTAGCGGTAGTTGGCCGTGCCACCCGCCAGCATCATCGCCCCGGCCAGTCCGGCGAACGCGCCGCTCAGCATCAGTGCGGTGGCGCCGGCGATCATCACCGGCACACCGATGCGCTGTGCGGCTCGCGGGTTGCGACCGAGCACGGTGAGCTTGAAGCCGAAGGTGCTGCGGCTGAGTGCGATCGACACCGCGACCGCCAGCAGCAGGGCCACCACCACCGACCACGGGAACTCGTTGCCGAAGATGCGGATCATGCCGATTCGGGTGCTGTTGTCGAGCTGGGCGCTGGTCTGCACGCGGTTGGGCTTGTTGGGGTCGTCGTCGAGCAGCAGGAACGTGCGCGTGAGCAGGTACCCGGTGCCCTGCGAGGCGATGAACACCAGCAGCAGCGTGGTGATCACCTCGGGCACCTTGCGCCAGAAGCGCAGCAGGGCGGCGATGCCGGCCCACACCGCACCGCCGACCACGCCGGCGACGAGCGACAGCAGCAAGGTGAACGGCCCGCTGCCGTGGGTGGCGACGTAGGTGGCCGTGGCGGCGCCGACGGCCAGCTGGCCCTCCTGGCCGATGTTGACCAGACCGGCACGGGTGGAGACGATCGCACCCAACGACACGACGAGCAGCGGTGCTGCCTCGGCCAACGTGTCGCCCCAGCGGCCGGGCTTGCGCAGGCTGCCGTCGAGCAGTGCGGTGAACACCTTGCGCCACGGGCCTCCGGTGACGGCGATCAGCACCGCCGACACCGCGAGCGCGACGGCGATCGCCAGCACGTACAGCGCGACCAGCTTGGCGCCGCGCATCATGCGCGGGGCGTTGGCCGACACGGGTGCGGTCGAGCTCATGGACGGGCTCCCTGGGAGGTGGGGTCGGAGGACGGGTCGGAGGACGGGTCGGAGGCGGGCTCGTCGGCGGTGCCGACGCCGCCGAGCAGCAGGCCGAGGCGTTCGGAGGTGGCCTCGTGGCGGTCGAGCTCGCCCACCACGGCGCCGCCGGACACCACGACGATGCGATGCGACAGCTCGAGGATCTCCTCGAGCTCGGTCGAGATGAGGAGCACCGCGATGCCGCTCTCGGCGGCCGCCCGCAGGCGGTTGGTCATGTACTCGATCGCACCGACGTCGAGGCCGCGTGTGGGCTGTGCGGCCACGAGCACGGTCGGGTGGTGGCCGAGCTCGCGGGCGAGCACCACGCGCTGCTGGTTGCCGCCCGACAGGCTGCCGAACGGCGCGTCGGGTCCGGCCGCCTGGATGTCGAACTCCTGCATCAGCTCGAGCGCACGGGCGCGCATGCGCCGACGGTCGATCAGACCCGCCCTGGCCACGCTGTGCACCCGGTCGAGCAACAGGTTCTCGGCCACCGACAGGTCGAGCACGCAGCCCGAGTCGTGGCGATCCTCGGGGATGACGCCGACACCCAACTCGGCCATGCAGCCGGCGCGGCCGGTGCGGGCGATCGCGCCGTTGACGCTGACGCTGCCGCCGTCGAGCGTGATCAGGCTCGACAGCAGGTCGCCGAGCTCGCGCTGACCGTTGCCCTCCACACCGGCGACACCGACGATCTCGCCCGCGCGCACCTGCAGCGACAGGTCGTCGAGCACGGGCACGCCGTCACGCACCACGCGGGCGCGATCGATCGACAGCACGACGGGGCGGGCCGCGGCCTCGGCGGCTCGGGCGGATGCGGCGCGCTCGGCGTCGGCCTGCACCGCGTGGTCGATCTCGTCCGTGGCACCGAGTGCCGCTGCGCTGGCGCGCAGCGACACCTCGCGACCCACCATCGCTCGGGCGAGCGTCGAGGCGGTGGCCTCGATGGTGCGCACGCGCTCGGCCACCCGGCCCTGGCGCATGATCGTCACCTGGTCGGTGGCGTGCAGGATCTCGGCGAGCTTGTGGCTCACGAGGGCGACGGCCCGGCGTTCGGCCGCCACCACGTCGCGCAGCGTGGTGAAGAGCTGCTCGCTCTCGGCCGGGGTGAGCACCGAGGTGGGCTCGTCGAGGATGAGGATCTTGGGGTCGCGGCGCAGACACTTGATGAGCTCCACGCGCTGACGCAGACCGGCCGAGAGCTCGCCGACGCGCTTGTCGGGATCGATGGCCAGTCCGTAGTGCTCGGCGGTCTCCATCACCTGGCGACGCGCCGCGCTGCGATCGAACTTCGAGGCGTCGCCGAGGAGCACGTTCTCCCAGACGGTGAGCGCCTCGACGAGGCTGAGGTGCTGGTGCACCATGCCGATGCCGAGCTCGGCGGCGGTCTGCGGGTCGTGGATCACGACCTCGCGCCCGCCGAGCGCGACGTTGCCCTCGTCGGGCTGCACGAGCCCGATGAGGATCTTCATGAGGGTCGACTTGCCGGCGCCGTTCTCGCCGAGGATGCCGTGCACTTCACCGGGCATCAGCTCGAGGTCGACACCGTCGCACGCCACGACGTGGCCGTAGCGCTTGGTGACGCCGGTGAGGCGGACGGCGGGGGCGAGCGCCGCAGCGCTCGCCCCCTCCGCACCGAATCCCGTACGTCCCTCGGACGGGGATGCTGACGACAAGTGGTCAGCCGCCCGAGTACGCCTGGCCCTTGATGGCCCCGAAGTCACCCGCGAAGTCGCCGGCGGCGATCTTGGCGTAGATGTCGTCCATCGCCGCCTGCTGCTCGGGGGTCGGGTCGCAGATGACCGCGCCCGGCTCGGGATCGACACCGACGTGGAACACGCGGCTCTCGCCTTCCTTCAGCGTGCCGGCGAGGATCTCCTTCAGGATCACGTCGAGGTAGTCACCACCGTCGAACTTGACGGCGATCTGGTAGGTGAGGTCGGTGCGCTCGCACGCATCCGACGCACCGGCCGACATGGTGATCAGGTTGTTCTCGTTGGCGAGCTTCACGATCGGCTCGTGCGCGCCACCCAGGTACGGGTAGACGGCGTCGACGCCGTTGGTGATCGCACCGTTGAGCGCCTCGGTGGCACCGGCGGTGTTGTCGAAGTCGAACGGGAACGCACCCGACGGGATGTAGGTCATGGTGTAGGCGGGATCGACGGCCTGCAGGCCGAGCTGGTAGGCGAGGTACGCCTCCTTCTCGAAGTTCAGGTCGCAGCAGCCGATGAACGCGACGCTGTCGCCACCCGAGTCCTTCAGCAGCAGACCCGTGGCGTAGCCGGCGGTGTAGCTGATCTCGGACGAGTCGTCCTGGCTCTGCGCCAGACCGGGGGTCTCGGGGTAGCCGGCGCCGCAGTTGCAGTACCAGAAGATGTCGGGGTACTGGGCGACGAGGTCGGTGAGCGGATCGGCGATCTCGCTCGCACCGACGAGGATCACGTCGACGCCCTGCTCGGCCAGGTTGGTGAGCTCGGTCGCGGCGTCCTCGGTCGTGATGTTGTCGACCACGATCGGCTCGGCGTAGCCGTTCTCCTCGGAGATCGCGGTCGCCTTGTCGACCATCGCCTGGTAGTACGCGCCGTCGTCGCGCGGGCCGGCAGCGGCCACGCCGAACACGACCTGCCCGTCACCGTTGGTGTCGAGGTCGACCGCGTCGCCCGCCGCAGCGGTGGTCTCGGTGCTCTCGGCCGCCGTGGTCTCGGTGGTCTCGGCCGCCGTGGTCTCGGTGGTCTCGGCCGCGGTGGTCTCGGTGCTCTCGGCCGCGGTGGTGGCCGCGGCGGCCGTCGTCGCGGTGTCGCTCGACTCGTCGTCGCCACATGCGGCGGCCACGATGCTCAGGGCAGCGATGGCTGCCAGGATCTTCGCTCTCTTCATGTTCTCCCCCACCTGTGTGGTGTCGTCGTCGGCGGTTGGTCCGACGGATCGGTGTCTCATCGTTGTGCGGATGACTCGCAGTACCTCTGTACTCGCTGGAGCTCGTGCTCCGAGGGCGCCCTCCCGTGGCCCCGGGTCATCTCCCCCCTTCTCGTGGTGCGCTCGCGAGCGCCGGGGCCGATCCCCGGAGCTCGGTGACCACGGTCTTCTTGTGACGGTAGGCCGCGGTGAGCGGCTCGCCGGCCGACAGCGCGGCCGCGACCAGGGTCTCGGCGCCGGCGTAGCGCCGGGCGGCGTCGAGCACGTGCTCGGCGATGCCGGCGGGCACGCGGACGGCACCCGACGGGTCGACGACGATCAGGTCGTCGGTGGCCACGACGGTGCCGCCCGGCACGTCGGGCACGTCGATCGACACGTCGGTGCTCACCCCCATCAGGTGTGCCGTGCCGTTGGGGCCCACCACTCGTTCACCGGCGGCGAACACGGGCAGGCCGATCGCGGTCATGTCGTCGCGGTCGCGCACCCAGCCGTCGACCAGCGCGCCGACCGCACCGCGTTGCGCAGCGGCGGCCGCGAGGATCTCGCCGAACACGGCGCCCGTCACGGGCCGGGCACCGGCGATCACCACGACGCGACCGGCGAGGTCGCCGCTCAGCACGTCGTAGATGCCGGTGAGGCCGGGGCCGTCGGCACCGGCGGCGAGCTGCACCGTGAGCGCGCGACCGCACACCACCGTCGACGCGGGCACCACGGGAGCGAGCGGTGGCGTGAGCCATCCGTCGACACCCCACAGGGCGAGCACGTCGGCGACGGCCGACACGGGCGCGAGCTCGGCGGTCACGACGCGGGCCACCCCGCGCGGTAGCGCTCGACCAGCCACTTGTTGAACTGCACGTGGCTCGCCTCCTGCCACGAGTAGCGGCCCCGTGCCGCGAAGCGGCTGTGCAGTCCGCGCTGCACCTTGGTGGTGGCGTCCTGGTCCTGCTGCACGAACACCTGCACGCCGGCGTCACTCATCTTCAGCAGGTGGTCGAACATCGGGTGCTCGAGCGCCGAGGGGTGGAACAGGTAGCCGATCTCGACGTCGATCGTGTCGGCGGTCTTCGGCCGCACGATGAAGAAGAACGCCTGGTCGGGCGCGGTGCCGAAGCACAGCGTGGGCGGCATCAGCGCGAACGTCGAGCGCTGCCGCTCTTCGTCGGTGAGAGCCGGGAAGATCGGCATGAGCGCCTTGGTGGTGGCGTTGAAGCCGCCGTCGATGTGGATGTAGCCGTTGGTGCGGAAGATGACGTTCGACTCGGGCGTCCACTCGACCGGGAACGCGGCGAGTTCGCTCGGGCAGAAGTCCTGGATCGTGTGGTGCAGCTTGTTGGCGTGGTAGCCGTCGTTGAAGTTCTCGAACATCACCTTCCAGTTCCACGGCAGGTCGGTGAGCGTGAACGTGCCGGGGCAGGTGGTGTGCTCGAGGTCGTAGTGCTCGAGGTACGGCGTGTACGACGCCAGCGTGGGCGCGAGCGGTGCGGCGTCGAGGTCGAGGTTGACGAACACGAAGCCCTGCCACAGCTCGACCTTCAGTGGGGGCAGCGGGTAGTCCTTCTTCGAGAAGTTCTCGGTGCGCTCCATCGCCGGTGCGCCGAGCAGCCGGCCGGTGAGGTCGTAGCTCCACAGGTGGTAGAGGCACGTGAACTTGGTGCAGTTGCCCTCGCCCGCCTCGACCTGCATGCCGCGGTGCTGGCACACCGACGAGAACGCGTGCACCTCGCCGTCCTTGGCGCGAGCGACGATGATCGGCTCGGTCACCGTGGTCTCGCTCACCACGGTGGTGGTGAAGAAGTCGCCGACGTTCGGGATGCGGCTGGCGCGCCCGACGCACTGCCACTCCTTCGCGAACACGGCGCGACGTTCGAACGCGAGGAACTCCTCGTCGATGTAGATCTCGGGCGGCAGCGTCTCGGCGGTGGTGACGTCGGTGATGCTGGTGTCGAACGACGCGAGCAGGTCGTCGGTGATGATGGTCATGCGGGCACCTCGTGCGGGGACTGGGTGGACGGTGACGGGGTCGTGTCGCCGGCGTCGGGCGAGCCGTAGCCGCCACCGCCGGGCAGGTCGAGCCGCACGCGGTCGCCCGGCTGCAGGGTGACGCGGGCCTGGGTGCGGACGGGTTCGTCGTTGACGGTGAACGCGCCGGCCTCGCCGGCTGCGCCACCGAAGATGCCCTGCGGCGCGTCGGCGAGACGCGAGGTGACGGCGTTGAGCTGCCACGGGCGGGCGGTGTCGACGGTGAACTCGATGGTCTGGCCGAGGCCACCGGTCTGGCGGCCGGCGCCGCCACTGCCGGGGCGGAGCTCCTTGCGCAGGAAGCGGATCGGGGCCGACGCCTCGACCACCTCGATCGGCACCGCCGCCACACCCGTCGGGTACGAGCACGCGTCGAGCCCGGGCTTCGCGGCGCGGGCGCCGACACCACCGGCGTAAGTGAACATCGCGGTGATGAACGGGCGCCCGTCGTCGTGGTTGCCGCTCACCTGCATCGTCCACACCGCACCCGAGCCCTCGGCCATCGCCTGCTCGGGGCGGATCTGGGCGAGCGCCTTGAGCAGTGCGTTGGGCAGGAACATGCCCACCACGTGGCGGGCCGTGCACGGCTGCGGCGACACCGCGTTGACGATCGAACCGACCGGCGCCTCGACCTTGATCGGGGCGAGGCTGCCGTGGTTGTTCGGCAGGTCGGGGTTGAGCACCGAGCGCACGGTGAACGTGGTGTAGGCGTGCGTGTAGTTCTTGACGACGTTGATGCCGTACGGGCTGGCGCCCGACGAGCCGGCGTAGTCGACGGTGATCTCGCCGGCCTCGGGGTCGACCGTGACCGCGCAGACGATGTCGATCTTGCTGCCGTCGGCGAGGTCGAGCACCGCCGAAGCCGAGTAGGTGCCGGCGGGCAGCTCGCGGATGCTGGCGCGGGTGGCGGCCTCGGAGCGCGAGATGATCTCGTCGGCGAGGTTCTCGATGTCGTCGAGCCCGTGGCGGTCGCACAGCGCACGCAGGCGCTGGGCACCCACCTCGCCGCTGGCCATCTGCGCGTGCAGGTCGCCCGCCATGTGGTCGGGCTGGCGCACGTTGCTGAGGATGAACTTCCAGGCGTCGTGGTTGCGCTCGCCGGCGATCATCAGCCGCACGATCGGGATCCAGATGCCTTCCTCGAACACGTCGCGTGCACCGGCGCCGATGCCGTACCCACCGACGTCGGTGTGGTGGATGGTGGAGCCGAAGAACGCGATCACGCGACCGTTGCGGAACACCGGGTACAGCACCGTGACGTCGAGCAGCTGGCCCGCCGTCTTGTACGGGTCGTTGGTGATCAGGACGTCGCCCTCGGACAGCGTGTCCGTGGGGTACTCCTCGAGGATCGCCGACGCGGCGCGAGCCAGGCTGTTGATGTGGCCGGGTGTGCCCGTGACGGCCTGCGCCACCATGCGGCCACGACGGTCGAACACCGCGTTGGCGAGGTCGCCGGCCTCGCGCACGATCGGCGAGAACGCCGCGCGCTGCAGCGCGCGGGCCTGCTCGTTGACCGTGGCGATCAGGCTCTGCCACAGCACCTCGAGCTCGATGGGATCGAACGTGCGCGTCATCGCGCGGCTCCTTCCTGGCTCGTGGCGCCCGCCCGTTCGGCGAGCAACGAGCCGTCGGCGAGCACCGATGCCGTCCAGCCCGGACGGATGACGGCGGTGGTCTCGCGCTCTTCGACGATGGCGGGCCCCTCGATGTGCTGGCCGAGTCCGAGGTCGCCACGGCGGTACACCGGCGTGTCGATCGGGTCGGCGCCACGCGAGAAGCGGACGGGACGGGTGCGGATCGGCGAACCGGCGTCGGTGCCCACCACCGCGGTGGGCTCGACCGAGGCGGCAGGGGCGTAGGCGGAGAGGCGCCACGTGACGGCCTCGACGCCGACGTCGGGGATGGTCAGGCCGTAGATGCGGCGGTAGTCCGCCTCGAAGGCCGCGGTGACCGCCTCGTCGGTGGTGGGCCAGCGGTCGTCCCTGCCCTCGCCCACCCAGATGGTGATCTCGTTGCCCTGCCCCTGGTAGCGGGCGTCCATGCCGTACCGGAAGCGGATCGCCTCGGGCGCCACACCAGCGGCGGCGAGCACGCGGCGACCCTCCTCGCGCAGCTCGTCGAGCAGCGCGTCGCGTTCGGCCGGATCGATGCCCGAGAGCGAGCGCACCATGCTGCGGGCGAGGTCGATGCGCACCGGGGTGACCAGCGTGCCGAACGCCGACAGCACGCTCGCGTTGACCGGGAACACCACACGGGGCGACTCGAGCAGCTCGGCCACGCCGCAGGCGTGCACCGGGCCGGCGCCGCCGAAGGCGAGCACGGTGATGCCGCGCAGGTCGGCACCCTGCTCGACGGCGTGCATGCGACTGGCGGCGGCCATGTTCTGGTTGACGAGCTCGTGGATGCCGGCCGCGGTGTCGTCGGCCGACAGGCCGAGCGGTGCGGCGACCGACTCGAGCGCCGAGGTGCACGCGGCCATGTCGAGCGCCATGTCGCCGCCGAGGAAGAACGAGGCGTCGAGCATGCCGAGCGTGAGGTCGGCGTCGGTGACGGCGGGCTTGGTGCCGCCGCGGCCGTAGCAGGCGGGACCGGGATCGGCACCCGCCGACTCGGGGCCGACTTTCAGCAGGCCGAGCTCGTCGACGCGAGCCTGGCTGCCGCCACCGGCACCGATCTCGACCAGGTCGACCGACGGCACCGACACGGGGAAGCCCGAGCCCTTCTTGAACCGGTAGATGCGGGCGACCTCGAAGGTGTTGGTGAGCTCGGGCTCGCCGTCGACGATGAGGCACGACTTGGCGGTGGTGCCGCCCATGTCGAAGCACAGCAGGCGGTCCTCGTGCATGCGGCGGGCGAACCAGCTGCCCGCCAGCGCACCGGCGGCCGGGCCCGACTCGACGAGGCGGATCGGCGCACGTGCCGCATCCCCTGCCGACACGACGCCGCCGTTCGACAGCATCATCAGCACCGAACCGCCGAAGCCCTCGGCGGCCAGCCACTTCTGCAGCTCGTCGAGGTAGGGCCCGATCACGGGCATCGTGGCGGCGTTGCAGGCGGTGGTGATCATGCGCGGGTACTCGCGGATCTGTGGCGAGATCTCCGACGAGATGCACACCGGCACACCGAGTTCGGTGCGCAGGTGCTCGGCCACGATGCGCTCGTTGGCCGGGTTGGCGTAGCTGTTGATCAGGCACACGCCGACGGCTTCGACCTTCGCCGCGCGCAGCTGCTCGGTGATCGCCGCCAGCCCCTCGGCCGTGGGCGCCTCGAGCGCGTGCCCCTGTGGGTCGGTGCGCTCGGCCAGCTCGACCACGCGATCACGAGGCACCGGCGGCGCCGGGAACTCGATCTGCAGGTCGTACATGTCGTAGCGGTGCTCGTTGCGGATGAGCAGCGTGTCACCGAAGCCGGCCGTGGTGACGATGCCGGCGCGGCCGATCTTGCCCTCGATCAAGGCGTTGGTGATGAGGGTGGTGGCGTGCACGATCGGGGCGGTGATGTCGGCCGGACGGACGCCCGCCTTGCCGAGCAGCTGGGTGACGCCGCTGCGCACACCGTCGAGCGGGGCCGATGGCGTGGTGAGGGTCTTGTCGACGACGACGCGACCCGACGACGCGTCGAACAGGACGATGTCGGTGAACGTGCCGCCGATGTCGACGGCGAGACGCCAGTCGGCGGTCATGATGCGATCTCCTGGGTGTCGGCGGACCCGGTGGTGTCCGCGGTGTCGGGGCGGGTGAGCTTGACGGCTCGGGGCGGCGAGAACACGTCGAGGATCCACACCTCGTCGTACTCGTCGTCGCCGATGAAGATGCTCTCGCCGTGCCAGACGGCGGGCGGGGCGAGGTAGAAGTCGCCGGCGCGCAGCTGGTGGCGCGTGCCGTCGTCGGGGTCGCCGATGCGGAAGTCGAGCGTGCCGCGCATGATGATGCCCAGCTGCTCCTCGACGTCGTGACGGTGCAGGAACGAGCCCTGGGTGCCGCCCTTGATGCGCCAGAACCAGAGCTCGAGGTTCGAGCCGGTCACCACGCGGCGGCGGAAGCCGGGGCGGCCCTCCTCCTCGAACGCGTCGTCGTCGAGGAAGTAGACGTAGCGGGGATCGGTGGTGGGTTCGGCGGTCACAGCAGGCGCTCCACCATGCGGCGCTCGACGTCGTCGAGGTGTGCGACGACGGCGGCATGGGCCTTGCGCGGATGTCCCTTCGAGACCGCGTCGGCGATCGCCCGGTGGGCGTCGCACGACGAGGCGATGATCTCGTCGACCTCGGCGCGGTTGATCTCGGCGTACAGCAGCGATGCGAAGTCGCCCGAGCCGAACAGCGACGACAGCGCCTTGGCGTGCACCTCGTGCAACAGGGGGTTCCCGCACGAGCGGGCGAGCAACGCGTGGAACTGCCGGTCGACGTCGCGGAACTCGTCGAGCGAGGTGGGGGCGATGCCGGCGAGCGTGGCCATCTGCTGGCGCTCCTCGGCGGTGGCCCGCTTGGCCGCGTACTCGGCGATCGCCGGCTCGATCACCTGGCGCACCTCGAACAGCTGACTGACGAGCGCCTTGCGGTCGTCGCCGGTGAAGTTCATGTCGGGCAGCGCCTCGGCGACCACCGAGCGGTTGCCGCGGCGAACGATGTAGCCGGCGATGACGAGGCCCTGGATCGCCTCGCGCACCGAGGTGCGGGCGACGCCGAACTCCTCGCACAGCACGCGCTCGGCGGGCAGCGGCATGCCGGGTGCGAACTGGCCGCTCTGGATCGCGTCGGCGAGGCGCTGGCGGATCTCGGCCGAGACCGTGCGGCGCGTGACCGGATCGAAACTCGTGGAGCTCACGACAGACCCACCGCCGCGAAGTGCGCACGCTCGGCGTCGATGTCGAGCGGATCGACGATCGCGGCGTGCTCGGCGTCGCCCCAGTGCTCGGCCGGCACCAGCCACATCACCTCGAACTCGAGACCGTCGGGGTCGTGCGCGTAGAGGCTCTTGTTGGCGCCGTGATCGCTCTGGCCCACCAGCGCGCCGGCGGCGCGCAGCTTGTCGCGCATCTCGGCCAGCTCGGCCAACGTGGGCACCTCCCACGCCAGGTGGTAGAGGCCGACCGTGCGGGCGCCCGCCTCCGACGGCGCGGCGCCCTGACCGATCGTGAAGAACGCGACGTCGTGGTGGTTGTCCGACGACGGTGCCCGCATGAACACGAACGCACCCTGGGGATGCTCGATCACGGTGGAGAAGCCGAGCACGTCGGCGTAGAACTGCTGGGTGCGCCGCGCATCGCGCACGTACAGCACCGCGTGGTTCATTCGTGTGATCGGCATCGGCATCACGCTCGTCTCGTTCGTCGATCGGTCCGGCTCGGGGGGATCGTGGTCGGCATCGGTCCGGACCTTGGTTGGACTGATGGTCTGACCATAGCACTCCCCCGGCGAGCCGTGCGTCCCGATCACGCCTCGACGATCGACCGCTCCAGGCCGGCGTGGCAGCCGAGGGTGCCGTCGACCACCTGGGTCACCCCGAGGTCGATCGCCACCGACGCGAGCGAGTAGGCGTCGTCCGCCGACAGCCCCAGGTGCTCCTGCATCAGCCAGAGCATCTGGTGCGCCGCACCGCGCATCGCCTCGTCGAGGTCGGCGCCGAAGCCGTGCGTGTACCAGTGCGTCGCGGTCTGCATCAGCGGGGTGGTGATGCCGAGCCCCTTGATCACGCGCACCTGGATCACGGCGTCGAGCGAGGCCTCGATCGCGGTGCCGCAGATCTCGCCGTCGCCCTGCGCGAAGTGCGGGTCACCGACGTACAGGCCGGCACCTTCGATCGACACCGGGTAGCACATGGTCGCGCCGGGGCCGAGCCGCCAGTTGTCGACGTTGCCGCCGAAGTTGCCGGGCGGGATCGACGAGAACCGCCCCTCGTCGGCCGGCGCCACGCCCATCACCCCGAAGTGCGGCCGCACCGGCACCCGGACCGGCCGACTGAAGGGTTGCCGGGCGGTCTCGTCGGGGGGCGAGATCACGCCGGGCAGGTCGTAGACGGGACGCTCGGTGAAGTCGAACCCGAACACGGGCCGGGCGATCGAGCCGAACGTGGCCGCCGCGCCGGCCACCTCGTCGAGGCCGTAGATCGTGATCCGCTCCTTCGCGTACACGTCGTAGAACAGACCCCAGTTGGCCGCACAGTTCGAGCCGTAGGGCAGGCGGGGCTTCATGTCGAGGATCGTCACCGCCAGCGCGTCGCCGGGCTCGGCGCCGCGCACGTGGATCGGGCCGGTGAGGATGTGCACGCCCGGGCCGCGGGTGTCGGGCGCGATCGCCTCCCAGATGGCGGTGATGCCCGCGTCCATCAACAGGTCGGGGGCGTCGCCCGCGTGGTGGGTGATCGCCTCGACCCGGATGATGTCGCCGTCGTCGACCTCGAGCACCGCGGGTTGCGAACGGTCGATGTACCCCCAGTAGCAGGTGGCCGGGGTGGCGGGCAGGTGGTGCGTGGTGGGGGCGGGTGCGCCCGGATCGGTCGGCGCAGCGACGTCGAGTGCCATGTGCGCCGAAGGTAGGGACCGGTGGTTTCGGCCGTGTTTCCGCGAGATGACGACTCGGACTGATGGTCAGACCAACTCGTCCGTGAGCCACCGGTCGCGTCACGGTGCCTCTGACTCACGGATCACCGGGCCGGACCCGTTCGTTGTCACCCAACCCATGCTCTCGAAGCTGCTCCCGCCGCCACCGGCGCACGGAGCACCCGATCCGTGAGCCACAGGTCCGCAGACGGGACCACTCGCTCACGCACCGGCCGGTCCGTGAGGCACAGGTCTCGTCGAGGGACCGCTGACTCACGGACCCTTTCGACCGTGAGCCACAGGTCCCGCAGGCTGACCTCCGACTCACGGACCGCCGACATCCACGCCACCTCGACCCACCCCACCTCCGTGAGCATCCATGCGCCCCGCCTCACGCATGGCCGAGCCCGTGAGCCACAGGTCCCGCAGGAGGGCCGGTGGCTCACGCTGGTCTGGGTCCGTGAGCCACAGGTCCCACAGACGAACCGTCAGCTCACGAACCCCCAGCACCGTGAGCCACAGGTCCCGCCCGGCGACCTCCGACTCACGGACGGCCGACGCCGACCCCTGACCCGCACCACCTCGTGAGCATTCATGCGCCCACCTCACGCACGGCCGCGCCCGTGAGCCACAGGTCCCGCAGGAGGGCCGGTGACTCACGAACCCCTTCGACCGTGAGCCCGCGCCGCGACGGCTCACGGACCTCAGGAAGCCGGGAGCCAGGCCGACAGGACGCGGAGGTCGGGGGCGGTGGCGCTCACCAGCCAGGCGCCGCCATCGAGGTCGAGGACGGCGGCGGCCGACGACGGGGTCACCTCCACCCGCAGCTCCGGCGCTCGCCCGAGCACCAGTGCCGACAGCACCGCACGACCCGGACCGTGGGCGCCCGGACCGGCGAGCGGGCCGTCGCCCAGCACCAGCTCGTGGTCGAGCACCGCCCGCTCGCCCACCACCGCACGTTGATGCAGGGCGAGCCGTCCGCCCGGCTCGTCGTGGCGACCGAGCGAGACCTGCTCGACCACGCGGGCGAGGGCCGACGGATCGGCCACGATGCGCGTGCTCGTGCGGTGGTCACTGCCGCGCACGCTGATCGTCGGTTCGGGGCACCAGTCGAGCCGGCTCCCCTCCCCCAGCTCGATCCGCACCTCGGTCGTCGACCGGCCGCCCCGGGCGCTCGGCTGCACCATCGACGCACCGGTGCTGCGCACCCGCACCGAGGCACCCGCGCCCACGCGGAGGTGCAGCCGCAGACGATCACCACCCAGGGGGCCGGCCGCGCCGTTCACCCACGACAGGTGCAGCGCGGGGCCGTCGTGGTCGGCCACGCGGAACAGCAGCGGCACCTCGCAGCTCGAGCGGGCGAGCACGCTGCGGCCCGAGCGGTCGCGCTCGACGACGAGCTCGGTGCAGGCCTCCACGACGACGTCCCGCGATCAGGCCGCGATCAGGCCGCGGCGTGCTGCCAGGCGTGCAGCTGGGCGCGCACCCACTCGGCCACGGCCACAGCTCCGTCGGGCGCGACGAGCGACGTGAACAGCAGCGGCAGGTCGCCGCGGCGAGCCTTCGCGTCGCGGTCCATCACACCGAGGTCGGCGTGCACCAGCGGCGCCAGGTCGGTCTTGTTGATCACCAGCAGATCGGCGGTGGTCACACCCGGCCCGCCCTTGCGCGGCACCTTGTCGCCGCCGGCGACGTCGATCACGAAGATCTGCCGGTCGACCAGCGCGCGGCTGAAGATCGCCGTCAGGTTGTCGCCGCCGCTCTCGAGCAGCGTCAGTTCGACGGGCGCGTGACGGGCCTCGAGCTGCTCGACCGCGTCGAGGTTGGCCGAGATGTCGTCGCGGATCGCGGTGTGCGGGCACGCACCGGTCTCGACCGGGGCGATGCGGTCGTCGGGCAGCACCGCCATACGCCGCAGGGCCTCGGCGTCCTCGGTGGTGAAGATGTCGTTGGTGATCACCACGGTGCTGATCTCGTGCGCGAGCAGCCGGCACAGGGCGGCGACGAGCGCGGTCTTGCCGCTGCCGACCGGTCCGCCGATGCCGATGCGCAGCGGACGGGTGCCAGGCGAGCCGTAGGCCCAGACCGTGTCGTCGGGTAGGCCGTCGTGGTGGCCGTGCGTGTGGCCGTCGCCCGGATGATGGGGTTGGCCGGGGTTGTGGTCAGGAGGCAAAGAGCCTCACCTCCCAGGTGGCGTGGTGCTCGGCGAGCAGGTCGGCGAGCAGGCTGGTGGTGGACGGGAGCGACACCGGGTCGGCGGTGTCGGCGAACTCGGCCGCGGCACGGGCTGCGTCGGCGGCGAGCGACTCGAGTCGGCCGGCGAGCGACGCGGCGAGGGCCTGCACGTCGAACGGGTCGAGGCCGAGCAGGCGCACTGCGGCCGTGGTGACCGCGCCGATCAGGTGGTGCAGCGAGCACAGGGCGGCCTCGTCGGGCGACAGGCCGGCTGCCGCGGCCACGGCGCCGAGGGCGATCGGCTGCATCGGCCCGTCGACGTGCAGCGCGCGCAACGAGGTGTACGCGGGCGACGGCCAGGCGCGTTCGGCCGGGCGCAGCAGCTGACGCCCGAGCGATCGGCTGAGCCTGCGCAGCCGTGGCGACGGCGTGCGTGCCGCGAGCTCGGCGTCGAGCACAGCGCGTTCCGGCGACAGCAGGCACGAGGCCGCCGTGAACGCCGCGTCGGTGGGCGCCACCGTGGCCAGCCGTCCCTCGACGAAGGCCGCCAGGTCGGCGATCGAGCGCACGTCGCCACGGGCGTGGCTCGCCTCGATCCCGGCGCTGTGCGCGTGCGCGCCCGTCGGGAACCGAGAGTCGGCGAGCAGCAACAGCGAGGCGTTCACGTGGTCCGGCTCAGAACAGGAAGTAGCGCTGCGCCATCGGCAGCACCGCGACGGGCTGCTCCTCGACCAGCTCGCCGTCGATGCGGACCGCGAACGTGTCGGGATCGACGGTGATCGAGGGCATCGCGTCGTTCTCGGGCAGGTCGGTCTTGCCACGACGACGGGTATCGGCCGAGGCGACCAGACGTCGTTGCAACTGCAACCTGTCGGCGAGGCCGTCGTCGAGCGCCGCCTGGGCCACGAACGTGAGGCTCGATGCCGCGGCCACACGTGGCGAGGCGCCGAACATCGGCCGGGCGAACACCGGCTGCGGGGTGGGGATCGACGCGTTGGCGTCGCCCATCTGCGCCCAGGCGATCGTGCCGCCCTTCACCACCACGTGCGGCCGCACACCGAACATCTTCGGGTCCCACAGCACCAGGTCGGCGAGCTTGCCCACCTCGACCGAACCGATCTCGGCGTCGAGTCCGTGGGCGACGGCCGGGCAGATCGTGTACTTCGCGACGTACCGGCGGGCGCGGTGGTTGTCCGCCGTGCCGTCGCCCGGCAACGCGCCACGGCGGGCCTTCATCACGTGTGCGGTCTGCCAGGTGCGCAGGATCACCTCGCCCACTCGGCCCATCGCCTGCGAGTCGCTGCCGATGATCGAGATCGCGCCCAGGTCGTGCAGGACGTCCTCGGCGGCGATGGTCGACGGGCGGATGCGGCTCTCGGCGAAGGCGAGGTCCTCGGGCACCGCCGGGTTGAGGTGGTGGCACACCATGAGCATGTCGAGGTGCTCGGCCAGCGTGTTGACGGTGTGCGGTCGGGTGGGGTTGGTGCTCGACGGCAACACGTTGGGGTGCGACGCGACCGTGATGATGTCCGGCGCGTGGCCGCCGCCCGCGCCCTCGGTGTGGTACGTGTGGATCGACCGCCCGGCGATCGCCGCGAGCGTGCTCTCGACGTAGCCGGCCTCGTTGAGCGTGTCGGTGTGGATCGCCACCTGCACGCCGCTCTCGTCGGCCACGCGCAGGCACGCGTCGATCGCCGCAGGCGTGGTGCCCCAGTCCTCGTGCAGCTTGAAGCCACCGGCGCCGCCCAGCACCTGCTCCCACAGGCCGTCGCGCGACACCGTGTTGCCCTTGCCGAGCAGCACGACGTTGACCGGGTAGGCGTCCATCGCGAGGTGGATGCGGGCCAGGTTCCAGGCACCGGGCGTGACCGTGGTGGCCTTGGTGCCCTCGGCCGGACCGGTGCCGCCACCGATCAACGTGGTGATGCCGGACGCCAGGGCCTCGTCGACGATCTGCGGGCAGATCAGGTGCACGTGGCAGTCGATCGCACCGGCGGTGACGATGCGGCCGTTGCCGCTCAGGATCTCGGTCGACGGACCGATCACCAGCGCCGGGTGCACGCCGTCCATCGTGTCGGGGTTGCCGGCCTTGCCGATGCCGACGATGCGGCCGTCGCGCACGCCGATGTCGGCCTTGACGATGCCCCAGTGGTCGAGGATCACGGCCCCGGTGATCACCAGGTCGGGCGTGCCCTCGGCCCGGGTGCGACCGCCCTGCCCCATGGATTCGCGGATCACCTTGCCGCCACCGAAGACGGCCTCGTCGCCGCCGACGCACTCGTCGCGCTCGACCTCGATCCACAGGTCGGTGTCGGCCAGGCGGATCTGGTCGCCGGCGGTCGGCCCGTACAGGCGTCGGTAGTGGGCGCGGTCGATCTCAGCCATCGAGGGGCCCTCCCACCTCGCCACGCAGACCGGCCACCACACGGGCCCCGACCAACGGCACGAGCGACACGCTGCGGGCGATGCCGGGCTCGAATCGCACGGACGTGCCGGCGGCGATGTCGAGCCGGTGCCCGCGGGCGGCCGCACGGTCGAACTGCAGCGCCGGGTTGGCCTCGGCGAAGTGGTAGTGCGAGCCGACCTGCACGGGCCGGTCACCGGTGTTGACGACGTCGAGCTCGAGCCGGACGCGGCCGACGTTGAGGGTGATCGTGCCGCTCGGGCCGCGCACCTCGCCGGGGATCATCCGGCTGGTCTCCGGCCCGCTCATCGGATCGGCTGGTGCAACGTGACCAGCTTGGTGCCGTCGGGGAAGGTGGCCTCGACCTGGATCTCGTCGACCATCTCGGGCACGCCCTCCATCACGTCGTCACGGGTGAGCACCTGGCAGCCGGCCGACATGAGGTCGACGACGGTGCGACCGTCGCGAGCACCCTCGTACACCCAGCTGGTGAGCAGTGCGATCGACTCGGGGTAGTTGAGCTTCAGGCCGCGCGCTCGCCGCTTCTCGGCGACGTCGGCGGCCACGTGCACCATCAGGCGCTCCTGCTCGTGGGGCGACAACTGCATGAGGCGCACCCTACGGGGGAAAGGTTTCGTGCTCGTGAACGCTCGTCCGGCCCGACACCTGCTGCCGGGCCCCTGGTACGTTCGACCGTGCTGGGGGACCTGACGTCATGGGGGTGACCATGGGTGACAAGCCGTCGTACCTGGGGTTGTTGAACGCGATCGCGGTGGGCGAGCTCGGTGGCGAGGCGCTGTTCTGCGCCTGGGCCGAGACCACACCGGACGACGACGTGCGCGGGGTGCTGCGCACGGTGCAGTTGCGCGAGGCCGAGCACGCGCGCAGCTTCGCGAAGCGGCTCGACGAGCTCGGCTACGGCGTGCTCGACAAGCCCGACCCGTCGCTCGCCGGACGCGTCGCGATCGCCCGGTCGACCGAGATGAGCGACTGCGAGAAGTTCGAACGGCTCGGCTTCGCGAAGGAACCGGACGGACCGGACATCTTCAGCCGGTTCTTCGACGACACCACGATCGACCCGACCACCGGGGCGCTGATGGGCCGGTACGTGGCCGAGGAGCGCGATACCGGGCGGCTGCTGCGCAGCTGCTACGCGGTCGTGAAGGACCGCACGCCGCATCACGTCGCGGGCGCCGAGATGGCCGCGACCCACGCGCCGGACGCCGCCCTCGTCGAGCGGCTCGACCGGATCGAGTGCGCCGTGATGGCGCTCGCCGAGCAGGCGGCCGCGCAGCAGGCCAGGGCGCAGGCGAAGGCCGACGCCAAGGCAGCGAAGGGCAAGGGCAAGGGCACGAAGGCCAAGGGCGAGAAGCGCTCGACCGACTGAGCCGTCGATCGCTACGGTCCGGTCCGTGACCGACACCCTCGAACTGCACGCCACCCTCGAGCCACGCGGGCCAGCCGGTGCCTTCCTGTTGTCCGACGAACAGGTGGCCGCGATCGGCGGTGGCAAGAAGGCGTTCCCCGTCACGGTCGCGGTCAACGGGCACACCCTGTCGCTGCGGCTGGCACGCATGGGCGGCGAGAACATGATCGGGCTCGCCAAGGCGGCGCGCGCCGAGGCCGGGGTCGAGCTCGGTGGCACGTACGACATCGTCGTCGCGGCCGACGGCGGCGAGCGCACGATCGAGGTGCCCGACGACCTGGCGGCTGCGTTGGCCGCCTCGCCGCCGGCCGGCGACATGTTCGCGAAGCTCGCCCCGTCGCACCGCAAGGAGTACGTGCGCTGGGTCACCGAGGCCAAGAAGGCCGAGACCCGCGCGTCGCGGATCGCGAAGGCCGTCGAGATGGTGCTGGCCGGCCGGACGCGCTGACGCCCCGGCCGGAGCCGGGGCGTCGAGCGGGGGTGATCGGGTCGGCCCGTGCGGGCCGCCGATGGTCAGGCGTTGCAGCCGTACGAGAGCGAACCGCTGATCGTCTTGCCCTGCAGCTTGGGGTGGACGGCGCCGGTGCCGACGGTGTCGAACGACCAGGTGCCACCGTTCTCGTCGACCGTCACCTGCACGCCCTTCACCATGCCGGCGGCGGTGACCTTGTTGCCCTTCACCGTGAGCGAGACGGTGGCCGTGTAGGTGCCCGGGCCGGTGTAGTTCTTGATGACCACGTGGCCGGTGACCTGGTGGCCGTTCACCGTGACCCGGCTGGTCTTGACCGTGTAGGTGCTGCCCTTCAGCGAGCAGGTGACGTTCGAGGCCTTGGTGCCGTCGATCGTGACGTTGCCGATCGTCAGGTGAGCCGAGACGGTGCCGGCAGCGGCCGTGCCGTTCGTGGCGGTGGCCGACACCACCGAAGCGGTGGCCGGCTCGAGCGCCGAGGCGGGGGCGGCCAGGGCGGCGACGCCGATCGTGCCGGCGGCGATGGCACCGAGGGCGATGGCCTTGATGGAGCGGATGCGAGTGTTCATGGGGGTGATTCCTTCGTTCGAGGTGATGCCCTCATGGAACGCCCCAGATGCGAAGCGACGGCGATGAACTGATGAAGGATCTGTGATCTCGTTCATGTCGCTCTGGCGTACCGGTGAGCGGTACACCAGAGGGACTCGAACGAGGTCACTGCTGTTTTCCGATGAGCGGTCGCCGACGTTCATCGATGTCGGTGTGCTGGAACTCGATCACCGACTCGTCGAGATCGCTCTCGAACACCACCGCCTCGTGAAGCATGCCGAGCTCTCCGAGGCCGGCCTCACCCGGAATCAGTGGAGTCGTCGCACTGCGATCGGCACCTGGGTACCCATCGCGCCGGGCGTGTGGCGGCACCTTGCGACCGAGGAGTCGTGGCGCCTCCGGGCGCGGGCGGTGATGCGCTGGCTCGGCGACGATGCGGCGCTCCATGGGCGATCGGCGCTCCACTGGTGGGGCATCGACGCCGATGAGCCGACACACGTCGACGTCGTCGTTCCTCGGTCCAGAAAGAACCTCCACGGGCCGTGCCGCGTGCACTCCGGCGAGTGGGATCCGACGAGCCTCCGGCGGCTCGACGGTGTGCGCCTCCAGGAGCCCACCCGAGCACTCATCGCGGCGGCCGCCGACCAACCCGGCGCACGTGTGCTCGAGCGCTTGATCGACGAAGCCGTCCGGCGCCGATTGACGACCCCCCGGTCGCTGTCGACCGGCCTCGCTGCCTTCGACGGATCGGGGCACGCAGGCATCCGCACCCTCAGGTCGTTGCTCCTCGACACCGGCGGCGAGTCGTACCTCGAACGACGGTTTCTTCAGTTGGTCCGGCTCGCGGGCTTGCCACGACCACGCTGCCAGGTCGTCCACCGGTCCGACGGCGTGCACGTCGCACGGGTCGACTTCCTCTTCCCCGGCACGGATGTGGTGGTCGAGGTGTCCGGACGGCTCGGCCACGCAACCGATCGTGAACGCCAGAAGGACGCTCGACGGCGGAACGCCCTGCAACACGGCGGTCGCGTGGTCCTCGAGTTCACGACCGCCGACGTCCTCGATGCACGTGACTACGTCGTGACGACGCTTCGTGAATGGCTGCAATGACTCGTTCTTGTCCCTCTGGCGTACCGCTGAGCGGTACGCCAGAGGGACATGAACGGGTTGGCGCTCACAGGGGGATGATGGTGCCCATGTTCATGACGCCGTTCGGGTCGAACGATCGCTTCAGGGTCTCGAGCATCGGGAAGCTCGAGCCGTACTCTTCGCGCACCCACTTGGCGCGTGCCTTGCCGATGCCGTGGTGGTGGACGATCGAGCCGCCGAAGCGCAGCGTCTCTTCGCAGATGATGTCGATGATCGGGAAGTAGTACTCGTCGTTCTCGAGCTCGGGCGCGCAGTCGATGTCGTAGAAGTAGTTGAAGTACATGTTCGTGCCGTTGATGTAGCTGTGCGACGAGTGACCGCCGAGCAGCGTGATCCCCCGGATCTCCGACCGCACCCGCGGGATCACCGCTTCGTAGATGTCGTTGATCGAGCTCCAGTCGGCCGAGATCTCGGTCGTGCGGTTGACGTTGCGCGTGGTGCGGATCCGCTCGTCCTCGCGCAGCACCTTGTCGGGTCCCCACACCAGGTCGACGAACCACTCCTCCACCAGCTTCGGGTCGACCTCGACGCACGACTCGTGCGCGCCCACGATCTCGCGGATGCCCTCGGCCGTCGCGCGAGCCAGGCGCTCGTTGCCCTCGGCCATGAACAGCACGATGCAGTCGTCCGGCGCGGCGAAGTGCGAGAAGTGCAACTGGCCGTCCTCGTAGTCGTACAAGCGGGCGACGGACGGCTTGTAGCCGGCGACCATCACCTCGCGCAGCACCTCGAAGCCCTCCTTCATCGACTTCAACGTCCAGCCCATGTACGTGTGGTGCTCGGGCGTGTACGGGAAGAGCTTCACCGTCACCTCGGTCAGGTAGCAGAGCGCACCCTCGTTGCCGATCACGATGTGGCGGATGTCGGGGCCGGCGGCACGGCGCGGCACGTTCTTGATCCGGCTCACCCGACCACCGGGGAACACGACCTCGCAGCCGACGACCATGTCCTCGATCCCGCCGTACAGCGTCGAGAACTGGCCGATGCTGCGCGTCGCGACCAGACCGCCCATCGACGCGATCGGCTTCGACTGCGGCGAATGACCGGTCGTGAGACCGAACTTCCGCACCTCGTCCTCGAGCCGCTGCAGCGCGACGCCGCACTGCACGGTGGCCTGCATGTCGTACGCGTCGATCTCGACGATCGCGTCCATGCGCGACCCGTCGAGCACGATCGACGGGTCCATCCCGCTCTCGAGTCCGCCCTCGGTGGCGGTGCCGCCGGTGCGGGCCACCACGTTGACGCCGTTCGCGTCGGCGAAGGCGAGCACCTTCGCGACGTCGTCCGTGCTCGCCGCCATCACCACGGCCACCGGCTCGCGCATGGTGTGCACGTCGAAGATGTTCTGCAGCTTGCGGAAGTTGTCGACGCTGGAGCGCGTGAGCGTCTCGGGGTCGGTGATCACCTGGTCGGCGGCGAGCATGCCCTGCAGGGCCTCGACGATCTCGGCGTGGGTGAGCGACATGGTGGTGCCTCCGGGCGGTGGTGGATCGCGGTCAGTGGAAGATCGGGTACGCCCGCCGGTACAGCGGGTCGGTGGCGGTGCGGACGTCGTGGTACACGTCGGCCGTGCGGCCGTACACCTCGGTGCGCTCGGGGTGCGGTTCGAACGATTCGCGGCCGGCGGTCATGCGTGCGACGGCGGTGTCGAAGTCGGGGTGCACCCCCACGCCGACGGCCGCGCAGATGGCCGAGCCGAGCGCCGCTCCCCCGCCGCCGATCGGGCGGGCTGCGGGGATGCCGAACACGTCGGCGAAGATCTGCAGGAACAGCGGGCTGTTCGCGCCGCCACCCGACACGACGATCTCGTCGAGCTCGATGCCGAGCTCAGCGCCCATCGCGTCGACGTGGCGCTTCATGCTCAGCGCGATCGCCTCCATGATCGAGCGGTACACGTGGCCGCGCGTGTGCCGGGCGTCGAAGCCGAGCATCGTGCCCTTGCGGAACGGCTGGTCGTCGGTGGCGAGCCAGTCGAGCACGGTCATCAGCCCGTCGCACCCGGCCGGCACGTCGGTGGCCTCGCGTTCGAGGTACTGCTCGCGTGACAGGCCGAGCGTCGCGGCGTGCGCGGCGAGCTCGGGACCGAGCAGGTCGAGGAACCAGGTGAGCGTCCACATGCCCCGACGTACACCGCTGCTCTCGTACAGGTACCGGTGCGGCACGCACGAGAAGTTGGTCCAGAACGCCTGCGCCCCGGGGTGGTTGGTGGGACCGTGCACCATCGCCGCGATGTAGGTGCCGAGCGACACCAGCGCGGTGCGGTCGCCGAGCGCGCCCGAGCCGAGCATCTCGACGGCCTTGTCGTTCGCGGTGTGCACCACCGGCACGCCGGCCGGCAGCCCCGTGGCGGCCGCGGCCTCGGCGGTGAGCGGCCCGATCACCTCGCCCGGCAGTTGCAGTTCGAACAGCTGCTCGCGCGCCACACCGTGACGTTCGTACGCTGCCGGGTCGTCGCTCCACGCCCAGCGGTCGACGTCGACGGGCCACTGGATGTCGATGTCGTTGGCGACCGTGTCGCTCGCCAGGCCGGTGAACCGGTGCGCCAGGTAGCCAGAGGCGGTGGTGACGTACGCGAGGCGAGGATCGTCGGGCAGCCAGGGCCGGTACGCGCGCTCGTCCATCCAGCTCATCACCGGCTCGATCAGGTGCCCGTCGGCGTCGAGGTAGGCCTTGCAGCAACGGATCGGACAGAGCCCCACCCCGGCGATCTCGCCCGGGTTCCCCCCGAGCTCATCGACGAAGGCCGCCATGGCCTGACGAGTCGCAGCGGCGGTCGCGGTCCACAGATCGTCGTCGGGGTGCAGCACCACGCCGTGACGCGGGCGCAGCATCGGTTGCAAGGGCTGCTGACCGCGCGCGACGGCGCGACCGTCGGCGTCGTACACGACGACCTTCGCGCTCTGCGACCCGCAGTCGATCCCGACCAGGTAGGGGCCGGCCCCCGCTGCCACGTCTCCCCCGCCCGTGCCGTCGGCGCTCAGCGCACCAGGTAGCCGCCGTCGACGGCGAGGATGTGGCCGTTGACGTAGTCGGAGGCCTTGCTGGCCAGGAACACCACGGTGCCCATCAGGTCGACCGGCTCGCCCCAGCGGTTGGCGGGGATGTGGTCGAGCACGGCCTGGTTGCGCTCGGGGTCGCTCCGCGTGGCGGTGGTGATGGCCGTCGCGTAGTAGCCGGGGGCGATGCCGTTGACCTGGATGCCGTAGCCGGCGAGCTCGTCGGCGTAGGCCTTGGTGAACCCGGCGATGCCGTGCTTGGTGGCGGCGTAGGCCGACGACCAGCGACCGCCGAGGAACGAGAACATCGAGCAGATGTTGATGATCTTGCCGCTGCCCTGCGGGACCATGAACTTGGCGGCCTCGAAGCTCATCTCGAACGCAGCCGTCAGGTTGACCGCCACCGTCGGGTCCCACTGCTCACGACCGAACTCGAGCACCTCGGCGAGCGGACAGATGCCGGCCGAGTTGATCAGCACGTCGATCGACCCCAGCCGGTCGACGCACTCGCGCACCACGGCGGCCGGCACGCCGGTCTCGGTGATGTTGGCCTCCATGAACTCGTAGCGCACGCCATGGGCCTCGACGAGCGAGCGGGTGGTGCCGTCGTCGTCGGCCAGGCTCGGTACGAAGACGTTCGCGCCGCCGGCTGCCAGGGCGAGCGAGAACGCCTGACCGAGACCGGTGTTGCCACCGGTCACGACCGCGTTCTTGCCGGCCAGCGAGAACCATCCCATCGCGAAATCGGTGATCGACACGAGCGCGCATGCTAGACGCCCCGCCCCGGTGAGCGGAACGTTCGTACCGTCAATCGCGCTCGGCAGCCTGCACGCGTGTGCGGACTCCGGCCCCACTATGGGGCCGCAGCCCGCAAACGCGAAGTTCTACGCTCGGGTCGTGCCCGACCTGCCGCCTCCGCCGACGCCCGTGCTGGTGCACGCCTACGACGCGCACGTGCTGCTCGAACCCGACGTGGTGCACGGCGCGACGCCGCTCGGCACGCGCATCCGGGTGCCGATCGTCGGCGGCACCTTCGAGGGGCCGCGCCTGCGGGGCCGCATCGTGCCGGGTGGTGCCGACTGGCAGCTGCTGCGCGCCGACGGGTGGTACGTGATCGAGGCCGACTACTTCATGGAGACCCATGACGGCGTCGCGATCCACGTGCACAACGAGGGCCTGTGGTGCGACCCGGGCGACGAGCACCCGCAGGGCTACGCGCTCACGTCACCCGTGTTCGAGGCACCGCTCGGCACCTACGGCTGGCTGAACCAGCGGATCTTCACGTGCCGCATCCGCGTGGGCGCACCCGACGAGCCGCCGGCCGTGCACCTCACCATCTGGGAGCTCACGATGGGCGAGGCAGCACCCCGTCACGGATGAACGCCCGGTCGGCCCACACGCTGTGGGTGCCCGAGCTCAGCTTGTGCGGCAACGCGATGCGCACGACCGGGCCCTCGTCGAAGCGCAGGCAGTCGATCAGCACGCACTCGCTCGTGCCGGTGTTCTCGTCGATCACGAAGCTGACGAGATAGCCGTCGTCCTCGGAGGTGGCGTCGATCCGCGGCACGAACGGGGCCTCGCTCGCGTATCTGCCGTCGGGCAGCTTCACCGACCACGACTCGCCCGTGTGCAGGTCGTGCTTCACGAACCCGTCGAACAGGAACCAACCCGGCTTCGACGTCGTCGAGTACGCGTACCGGTACGGGCGACCGGCGTAGCGCTGGTTGAACATGCCGAACTCGAGCACGCGATCGTCGAGGTGCTCCTCGTGGGTGCGGCCCGTGCGCAGGTCGAAGCGCCAGCGGTGCAACTTGGGGCGGAACGAGTGCTCGTCGAGGAACGCCATCATGTGGCTGAGACCGCGGGGCGCGTCGGCCAGCGGGCCGGGCGTCGGGTTCTCTTGGAAGTAGCCGTCCATCACGACCTCGTCGCCGTCCTCGTACGCGTTGAGGAAGTGGAGGATGTAGGTGGGATCGGCCTCGAACCAGCGCACGTCGTCGGCGCAGCCGTAGCGCGGCAGGATGCCGAAGCGCGACGGCACGCCCTCGTGCAGACGGGTCGCGTGGATGCCCTTCTCCAACAGATCGACGTCCCAGAACACCGGCAGGTCGTTCAGGATCGACCACCGCTCGGTGAACACCATGTCGTGCGGCAACCGCGGCCCCGGCAGCGGCACCGGCGTGTAGTGCACGAGCCGGCCCGTGCGGTCGACCACCCCGTAGTGCAGGTACGGCGCGTGCACCGAGTAGTTGAAGAACAGCAGCTCGCCCGTCGCCTCGTCGACCTTGGTGTGCGCGGACACGCCGTCGAGCGGACCCCAGCTGGCCACGCCGCCCTGCTCGAGCGTGTCGGGGTCGAGCCAGTACGCCTCGCCGCACTGGTAGAAGGTGCTGACGATCCGGCCGGCGTGCACCACCACGTCGGTCGACGACGAGTCCTTCAGCCCGCCGTGCGCGCCGAAGCCCGGGCGGGTCGACACGCCCGGCCCGTCGGCCAACCCGCCCCACAACGAGCGCCCCGCCTCCTGCTCGGCCTCGAAGCAGCGCGTGCGCACGAAGCGGTTGCGGTAGTCGGCCCGTCCACCGCGAAAGCTGATCCAGTGCAGCATCCCGTCACCGTCGAACGGGTGGTAGCGACCGAGTGGCTGGTGCACCGGGTTCTCGGTGTTGCGCACATAGATGCCGTCGATGTCGGTGGGGATCGAACCCTCGATCACGTCGAGCTCGATCGCGTCGACCTCTTCGTGCAACGGCGTCCATGCGCCGTTCATGTACGGGTGCTCGTTCGGTTCGAGCGACACCTTCACCGGGGGCAGGCGATCGACCTTCATCTCGCGGACCCTATCCAGTCCCGCACATCGGCATGAATCAGCGAGCCCCGATCGGGGTACGAGCACGCCATGGCCGAGAAGAGCACCAAGAGCACGAAGAGCACCCAGAACACCAGCGCCGGTCGCAGCACCGGCTCCACCACGACGATCACCGACCCGCTGCGCATCCTGCGCGCCGACCACCGTGAGGTCGAGCAGCTGCTCGAGCAACTGGCCGACAGTGACGAGGGCCCCGAGCGCCGGCAGATGGTCGACGAGCTGCGCACCAAGCTCACCCTCCACATGGAGCTCGAGGAGTCCCTCCTCTACCCGCTGATCGCCGAGCAGGTGGGCGCCGAGGACGAGGAGGAGGCCGAGGTCGAGCACCGTCTCGCCCGCGAGGGGCTCGAGAAGCTCACCGAGCTGATCGACGTGCCGGGCTTCGGCGCCGCCGTCGAGATGTTGAAAGGCGGCATCAAGCACCACGTCGAGGAGGAGGAGAAGGAGCTGCTCCCGGCGCTGAAGGACTCGATGGACCGCGACGAGTGGCGCAACCTCGGCGAGCAGCTCGTCCAGGCGAAGGAGGCCGCCGGTCAGCCGGCGCCCACCACGCAGCGCCGCAAGAGCTCGAAGCGTCGAAAGGCGGCGTGAGATCCCTCACGGCGGACAAGCAGGAGAAACCAGGAAGAAAGGAACCGGACGACATGTTCGCAGGACTCGGAGTGTTGCTGCTGGTGGCCGGCGCGGTGGTGCGCTGGGCGATCAGCGACCCCGTCGAGGGGACCGACCTCGACACCCTCGGCGTGATCCTGATGGGCGGCGGCGCGCTCTGCCTGCTCATCGCGGCGATCCAGGGCATGGGATGGATGAGCATGAGCCGACGGCACGTGCAGACCGAGCGCGTCGTCTCCCCCGACGGGACCCACGTGGTGGAAGAGACGCGCGCGACCTGAGGTCACCTCCCGAGCCGGCGCCGCCCCGCGCCGGCTCGCCCCGCACGGCCCGGTGGACCCCACGCCACCGGGCCGTGGCGCGTCCCGACCCGGCTCGGTGGCGTCGGGCTCGACCTCCGATCGGGGGCCGGTCGCGTTCAGCCGAGCGGCCACACGGGTATCGGGTGACCGTGCCCGCATCACAGCCCGAACACGTCCTCGTCGCCCTCAAGCGGGTGGCCGCCTGTCTGCGCGACGCAGGCATCCCGTTCGCGCTGGGCGGCGGCCTCGCAGCCTGGGCACGGGGCGGCCCGCCGTCGGAGAAGGACGTCGACCTGCTGATCCGCGAGGCGGACCGGGAGCGTGCGCACGAGGTGCTCGACGCCGCCGGCTTCCGCACGGAGGTGCCGCCCGAGGGCTGGCTGGTGAAGGCGTGGGACGACGAGATCCTGATCGACCTGATCTTCCGGCCGTCCGGGCTGGTGGTCGACGACGCGCTGCTCGCCACGTGCGACGAGCTGAGCGTGCACGCCGTGCGCATGCCGGTGATGCGCATCGGCGACCTGCTCGTCAGCAAGCTCTTGTCGCTCACCGAGCACCATCTCGACTACGGCCCCGCCCTCGAGATCTCGCGTGCGCTGCGCGAGCAGATCGACTGGCTCGACGTGCAGCGGCGCACCGAACAGAGCCCTTTCGCCCGCACGTTCCTGACCCTCGTGCGAGAGCTCGGCATCGCCGATCCGCCCACCGACGACACACCTGCCACCGGCGCTGCCGCGGCACCGACGCCAGACGCCGACGTGCTGCCACTCGCCCTGCTCGAGGAGCGTGCCTCGTGACCTCACCACCGCTCGACCACGTGCTGGCCCACGCACGTGACGCGCTCGCGACCGACGGTCGAGTGGGCGAACTCGGCCTGGAGGTCGTGGCGATCGACGGGGCCATGGTGGTGGTCCGGGGTGCGATCAGCACGCCGTCGCGTCAGATCGAGGTGGTGCCGGTGGTCGTGGAGGTGCTCGCCGCGCACGGCTACTCCCTGCCCGTACGCGACGACACGTCGGTGCCCGGGGCCGGTACGCCCGTCGACCAGCCGGAGCGGTTGTGATCCGCGTCGCGGCCGTCGGCGACATCCACCTCGGTGCCGACAGCGAGCCGTCACTCGGGAACCCGTGGGCACACGTGGCCGACGACGCCGACGTGTTGCTGGTGGCCGGCGACCTCACCAAGTGCGGCACGCTCGCCGAGGCCCGGCTCGTGGTGGACGAGCTCGGACATCTCGGCGTGCCCGTGGTGCTGGTGCTCGGCAACCACGACCACCACGCCGACCAGCCGGAGGCCGTCATCGAGATCCTGCAGCGCGGCGGCATCACCGTGCTCGAGGGCGACGCCGTGCTGCTCGACCTGCCGAGCGGACGCCTCGGGGTCGCCGGGGTGAAGGGCTTCGGTGGCGGCTTCGCCGGATCGAATGTCTCCGCCTTCGGCGAGCGCGAGATGAAGGCGTTCGTGCACCATGGCGAACGCGTGGCCGAGCGGTTCGCCGATGCGCTGCACCGCCTCGACTCCCGCGACTGCGACGCCCGCATCGCGCTCACGCACTACAGCCCCTCGGTCGAGACGATCGCCGGAGAGCGGCCCGAGATCCACGCATTCCTCGGCAGTCAGCTGCTCGGCGAAGCGATCGACGCGTCGAGGGTCGACCTGGCCCTGCACGGCCACGCGCACGCGGGCACCGAACGCGGGTGCACGGCCGGCGGCACGCCGGTGCGCAACGTGGCGATGCCGGTGATCGGCTGCGCGTACCGGGTGTTCGAGCTGGGCCCGTCGTCGATCCAGTCGCGCGCCGACGACGACCGCCTCGGGGTCTGACCACGCCTCGGCGCCCTCCGCACGCGTCGTGTTTGCGCCCCCCGGCCGGGGGGAAGAGCGAGAGTGATGCGACGAAGCCGCGAGCTCGACATCCTGCCGATCGACCCCGCCGGTGCGTCGTTGCGGGGCCGACGCATCCTGTACACGTCGGTGAGCCTGTTGCTCGTCGTCGTGCTCGGCCTGGCCGTGCTCGACGGGCTCGACCTCGTCGACGCCTATGGCGTCGACATCGCCACCGCCGAGGCCACCGGTCCCGGCGGCATCCACCTCGCCGTCGACCACCCGAGCGTCACCCGTCCTGCGCTCGCCGACCCGATCCGCATCCACGTCGATGGCCTGCACGACGGCGAACTGGTGCGTCTCGGCATCGAGCGCCGCTACCTGTCGATCTTCGACCACAACGCGGTGTTCCCGGCCCCGACCGACGAGTCGTGGAGCGACCCGTGGGTGGTGTGGGAGTTCGAGGCCGACGGCACGTCGCTCGAGGTCGAGATCGACAGCCGGCTCGAACCCGCCGTGCAACAGGGCCGAACGGGCCACGTGGCCGTGCTCGACGCCCAGCTCGAGCCGATCGTCGAAGTCGAGCTGCACACGCGGGTCGCGCCATGACGGAGATGCGCCGATGGAGGTGCATCGATGGAGGTGCATCGATGGAGGTGCACTGATGGAGGTGCACTGATGGAGATCGTCGCCCGCGCCGCGATCACGTTCGCGTTCTTGTTCCTCATCACCCGAGGGCTCCCCCGCCGCACCCTCGCCGACATGGCACCGTTCGAGATGCTGCTGCTCGTCACGCTCGGCGACATCGTGCAGCAGGGCATCACGCAGGAGGACTACTCGTTGACCGGTGGGATGCTCGCGGTGAGCACCTTCGCCGGCTGTGCAGCGCTGCTCTCGTACGCGACCTGGCGCTGGCGGCGGGTGGCCCGCGTGGTGGACGGGGCGCCGCTGGTGATCGTGCGCGACGGCCGACCGCTGGTCGACGCCCTCCGTGTGGAGCGCCTGCCGCTCGACGAGGTGATGGAATCCGCCCGTCAGCAGGGCATCGACGACCTGTCGAAGGTGCGCCTCGGCATCCTCGAACCGAACGGCCGGATCTCGTTCCTCAAGGCCGACGACTGACAGGCGACTCTCACCCAGCTCTCACGAAGGCCGACGACGGCTCACGTACTGGTGCGGTGTCATGTCGTCCATGACCGACACGCTCTGGTTCCTCACCCGCTCGTCCGGCATCGTTGCCCTCGTCCTCATCGTGGCGGCGGTCGCCGACGGCCTGCTCTTCTCGGGCCGCAACACCGGCCGGCGCCGGCGCCCCGCCTGGTGGATGGACCTCCACCGCGGCCTCGGCGGCTACGCCCTGTTCTTCACGGGCCTGCACCTCGTCACCGCCTTCGGCGCCGACCTCGGGGTCGGGCTGGCCGAGATCTTCGTGCCCGGTGCCGCCTCGTCCTCGACCACCGCCTACACCCTCGGCGTGCTCGCCCTGTACGGCATCGCGGCCACCGTGCTGTCGTCGTGGCCGAAGCGCCGCCTGCGCCGCCGCACCTGGCACCTGGTGCACGTGCTGTCGCTGCCGGCCGCCGTGGCCGCCGGGGTGCACGCTTATCAGCTCGGCACCGACGCCCGCACCACCTGGTACACGCTGCTCACCCTCTGCCTCGTGGCCGTCGGCAGCTACCCGCTGGCACTGCGCCTGATCGGCGTGGCCCGCAAGCGCCTCGACCGGGCGACCGCCGCCCCCACCCCCGCCGTCGTGGTACCCGACGACCTGTCCGAACTCGATCAGCAGCAGCCCGAGCGCGAGCTCGTCGGCGCCGGCCGCTGACCCACCGACGTCCTCGCCCCACGTCACCACCACGTCACCCCAACTCACGAACGCCCGCCCCGGAGTCACCTCAGATGAACGACCAGCCCACCTCCCGCCCGAACAGCCCCTGGCCAGCCCCGGTCGACCCGCTGCTGCAGGCCTCCCGGCCGAGCACCGCCGCCGGATCGACGGACCGCCCGAGCACCAGCGCGACCGCCGTCTCGGCGGCCGCCTCCCGCTCGAGCGCCGGCTCGACCAGCTCGAGCACCACCTCGAGCACCACCTCGAGCACCACCTCGAACACCGATGAGCGCCTCGCACGCCTCGCCGCCCGCCGTGCCGGATCCGCCTCGACCGGCGCCGCCGCCTCCCAGCGCGACCAGCGCGACCAGCGCGACCGGGGTGCGGTGCGCACGTCGGGCCGCCGTCACCACGCAGCCGGCTCGGCCCGGGCCTCGGCCCTGGCGCTCAGCGTCGCCACCACGATGGGCCTGGCCGCGTACCTGCAGCACCAGGACACGGTGAGCGCCTCGACCACCGACGCCGGTTCGACCATCTCGGGCAGCATCTCGGGCAGCGCCACCACGGCCTCGACCGCCTCGACTGCCTCGACTGCCTCGACCGCGGCCGCCACCGATTCGACCACCGCCTCCACGAGCTCGGCCGTCACCGAGTCGACCGCGGCCGCGACCGACTCGACCGCGGCCGCCACGGTGTCGGCCAGCGGCCTCGCCGACGGCACGTACACCGGTGCCACCGACACCAACAAGTGGGGCCCGGTGCAGGTGCAGATCACCGTCTCGGGCGGCGAGATCACCTCGGTCGACGTGCTGCAGTACCCGACCGACGACCACAAGAGCGTGTCGATCAACGAGCGCGCCCTGCCGACGCTGATCCAGGAGACGCTCACCGCGCAGAACGCGGACGTCGACACCGTCTCGGGCGCCACCTACACCAGCGACAGCTACCGCACCTCGTTGCAGGACGCCATCGACCAGGCCCGCGCGGCCGCGACCGCGAGCTGAGCCGGTGATGGACACGCTCACCCGCCCGGCCGCCCGCCGTCCCCGCCACCACGTCGAGCACGTGATGGGCATGGCGATCTCGATCGACGTGCGCGACGCCGTCACGACGGACGCGATCGACGAGGTCGTCGCCTGGTTCCACCACGTGAACGACACCTTCAGCACCCACCGCGTCGACACCCCGGTGAGCCAGCTGGGCCTCGGTGAGCTCACCCTCGACGACATGCCCGACGAGGTGCTCGACGTGCTGCGCCGCTGCGAGGAGCTGCACGACGACACCGAGGGCTGGTTCGACGTGCTCTCGGTGCCGGCGCCCAACGGCAGCCACCTCGACCCCTCGGGGCTGGTGAAGGGCTGGTCGATCGAACGTGCGGCGGCGATCCTCGAGGCACACGGCGCACACCGCTTCTGCATCAACGGCGGCGGCGACATCGTCGTGCGCGGCGAGCCCGAACCGGGCGAGCCGTGGCGCATCGGCATCCGCCACCCGGACGACAAGCTGTTGAGCGCCGCGGTCGTCGAGGCGTCCGGTCGGCTGGCGATCGCCACCTCGGGCTCGTACGAGCGTGGTGCGCACATCATCGACCCCACCACCGGCGAGCCGACCGCCGACCTCGCGAGCGTGACGATCGTCGGCACCGACCTCGGCGACGTCGACGCCTACGCGACCACCGTGTACGCCCGCGGTCTCGACGGCCTGACGTGGCTGATGGAGCGCCACCCCGACCACGCTGCGTTCGTGATCACCCGCGAGGGCCACACCTACTCGACACCCAACTTCTGCAACGCCCTCCGCCCCTGACGACGCCGGTCCTGGGCGCCACGCTCCGGCGAACCACCAGGTCGATCGGACTCACCGGCACCCAGGACTCGAGACCCCACGACCTGGGCGCCACGCCCGACGCGCCGGTCCTGGGCGCCACGCTCCGGCGAACCCCCTGGTCGAGCGGACTCACCGGCACCCAGGACTCGAGACCCCACGACCTGGGCGCCAGTGACGACTCACCGACGCAGCTCAGACGGAGGTCGTGGCGCCCAGGAACTGACGGCCGCGCTCAGGCGCTCAGGCGGCGGAGCAGGTTGTGGGTCACGCGTTCGACGTCGTGGTCGCCGACGCCGAGGCCGCAGACCCAGTCGGTGCTGCCGGTGTTCACCACGATCCCGCCCGCCGGCGTGGTCCAGGTGCCGAACACCGAATGGCCGTACTCGAGCTTCGCGACCGACTCGGGCGTGTGGTCGCCGAGGATCCGCTCGGCGTGGAACTCCACCTCGGACAGCTCGTTCGGCGGCACCGGCCGCAGGGCCGTCCGCCGGTCGAACGACGACGCCGGCGACGTCGCGAGGATCTCGAACCCCTCCGGACACCCGTCCTCGCCCGTCGGCACCGGGCGACCGTCGACCAGCGTGAACGCGCAGCCGTCGCACTCGTAGCCCACCACCGTCGAACGAGCGCCCAGCAGGTCGCCCCACTCGAGGTCGGTGCCCTCGAACACCCAGTGCTCCGGCCGGTGCACCGTGTACCCGCCCGAGCCCTTCGGCACGCGCTTGCCGATGCGCGCATAGCCACCACGGGTGAACGTGAGGCCGGTCAGCTGCGACTCGGGACGACCGATCAGCGGATCGCTCCAGATCGAGGTCACCAGCTGCTGCTCGGCCGTGCCCATCACCGGGTCGTCGGCGTAGTGCGACTTGTACCCGATCATCGTGCGGCCCTCGTCGGCGTGGCGCACCTGCCAGAAGCAGGTGTTGCCCGACATGATCAGCAGGTTGCCGCCACGGTGCACGTGACGCTCGACGGCGTCGCGCTGCGGCGCCGACCAGTACTCGTCGTGCCCCACGCACAGCACCAACCGCGCACCGTCGAGCAGCTCGGGCACCCGTTCGAGATCGGCGTTCACCGCGATGTCGAGCTCGTAGCCCTGCTGCTCGGCCCAGACGACGAACGGCTCTTCGTAGTTGGGCCAGCCCGCCGACCCCGCCCACCCCGACAGCTTCTCGAGCTGCAGGTAGCCGACGTGCGCGTTCATCCGCGGGTCGGGCGGGTTGGTGACCGCGACGCGGCGCCCCGCGCCCGCCGGCTTGGCGAGCAGCCCAGGCGCCAGCGGGCGATCCCACGACACGTGCGTCGAGCCCGTGTACAGGTTGGATCCGCCCCAGTCGTTGTAGGCCAACCACGTGTTGGTGCCGAGCACCAGCAGCGGCCGATCGGCGCGAGCCCGCTCGGGCCGCACGACGAAGAACGCGAGGTCGGTGCCCGCCGGTGGCCGGCGACCCCGAGGCCAGCCGGACACCGGCTCGAGCGCCACCTCGTACACCCCCGACCGCCAGCTCGCATCGGTGTCGATCGACCAGGTCGGCGACCATCCGCAGCCGGCGGCCACCACGTCGTCCGGCACGGGCTGCGGCTCGGCCGGCACCGACTCGAACCGGGCGACCACCTCGCCTCGGGCTCCCACCCGGGTGACCGTCACGTGCACCGGTCCGAGGGACGACGACACGCACAACGGGAACGACGAGCCGGCGGTGCCCGAATGGGGCCAGCAGTAGGCGGCGATCATGCGCCGAGTCTGTCGCACGCCCGGCGACCGCGAGGCACCCGCTCGCTAGGGTCGATCCCATGAGCCGCGCCTGGTTCGCGCCGCGCCACCCCCGCTCCGATCTCGCCCCCGCACTCGCCTGCGCCTGGACCGCCCGGCCCTCGGGCCGTCACCGCCTGGTGCCCGACGCGTGCCTCGACCTCGTGTGCCTGCTCGACGGCCGCCTCGGCACCTCGGCCACCGGCCTGGCGACGGGGGACGAGGCGCGGGACGAGACGGATGCCGAGGGTGTGCGGCTGCTGCTGTGCGGTCCCGAACGGCGGGCCTGGTCGTTCGAGGTCCCACCCGGCACCGTCGCCGTCGGTGTCCGCTTCCGCCCGGGGTGGGCGGCACTGGCATTCGGCATCGACGTGTCGACCCTGCTCGACCGTCGCGTCCCCCTCGGCCGGCTCGTCGGCCACCAGGTCGCCGACCGCATCGCCGCACGGCTCGCCCGACCCGGCGACCTCGACGAACGGGCGTCGCGGCTCGAGGCCGAGGTGGCGCCGTTCGTGACCTCGCCCGACCCCCGCGAGCGGGCGTTCGTCGACACCGCGATCGAGCTGCTCGTACGATCGCCACGGCCCGGCCAGCAGCACCTCGCCGGCGAGCTCGGCCTCACACCGCGCCAGGTGCACCGGCGGCTGCAGCGCACCTTCGGGCACGGGGCCGCCGTCCTCGGGCGGCAGCTGCGCTTCCAGCGGTTCCTCGCCGTGTACGAGCGCCACCACGCCACCGGCGCTCCGGCATCGCTCGCCACGCTGGCCACCGCCGCCGGCTACGCCGACCAGGCACACCTGTCGCGCGACTGCCGGGCACTCACGGGCACCACCGTCCGCCGGTTCGTCGACGAGTGGTTCCCGACCTTCCCCGACATGTCCGATCCGTTCAAGACGAGCGAGCCCTTCGTCGGCACCATGGGTGCATGACCCCCGCCGACCGCTACCGACTCGTCTCGTCCCAGTTCGACCGTCTGCTCGCCGACGTCCCCGCCGACCGCTGGGACGCCCCGTCACCGTGCGACGGCTGGTCCGCCCGTCAGGTGGTGCAGCACGTCGTCGACACCGAGGCCGAGCTGCTGGGGAGGATGGGCTTCGACGCCCCCGCCGTCGACGGTGTCGACCCGTTGGAGGCGTGGCCCCTCGTGCGCGCCGCCGTGTCCGCGGCGCTCGCCGATCCCGCCCGAGCCGGGTACGAGTACGACGGCTACTTCGGGCGCACCACGTTCGAACGCACCGTCGACGACTTCTACAGCTTCGATCTGGTGGTGCATCGCTGGGACGTGGCGCACGCAACCGGGCTGTCCCAGCACGAGCAGATCGACGACGACGAGCTCGGCCGGCTGTGCGCCGGTGCCGAGCACTTCGGCGACGCGATGCGCATGCCGGGCGTGTTCGGCCCCGAGGTGCCGGCCCCGGCCGACGCCACCCCGCAGGAGCGCTTCCTCGCCTGGATCGGCCGCGATCCTCGCGGCTGACCGGCTTCGGTCAGCCTGGCTTCCGGGCGACCACCTGCACCACCGACGCCATGCCGGTGTGGCCGGCGCCCTCGATCACCTCGCGCTCGAGCTCGGCGCCGTACTCGAACTCGAGCCCGTCGAGCTCGACGCGCAGGGCATCGAGGGTCATGGTGAGCTCGGGCACCGGCGGACCACCCGTGCCGCGCCCCACCTGCGCGGGCGTGTAGGCCTCGAGCAGCAGCACCCCACCGGGCACCAGCGCGTCGACCACACGGCGGTGCAGCGGTGCCCGCACCGACGGCGGCAGGTGGGCGAAGATCGACACGATCCCGTCCCATGCCGACGAGCCCAGCTCGAACACGCCGAGGTCACCCTGGCGGGCATCCACCCTCACGCCGGCCTGCTCGGCCAGCTCGAGCGTCTTGCGCACCCCGACGTCGCTCAGGTCGACGCTGCTGACCAGATGACCGAGCCCGGCCAGGTGCACGGCGTTGCGGCCCTCACCCTCGGCCAGGCAGAGCACACGGCCGGATGGGATGGTCGGGGCGTGCGCACGCAAGAAGTCGTTGGGTGCGGTGCCGAACACGTAGTGCTCCACCCCGTACCGTCCGTTCCAGACGTCACGGGCCGCGTCGATCGGGCGATCGCTCATCGCCCGGCGTGTGCGTGCTGCTCGGCGGATCGCTCCGCGCACCGGCACCGCTCGGCCGGCGGCACGTGGCCGAGCACCTGCTCGACGTGCGCACCACATCCGGCCCAACCAGGACGACCACATTCAGGACACGTGACTGCCATACACATACCCCCCAGGGTACCATGCCGAACCGCGTGCGACACGCGTCCCGCGGAGGCGTCGAGCGCACGTCGAGCAGGTCGACGCACGATGTCGCAGCCGCATCTACGATCGTCCACGTGCCCGACGCGAGCGAGCCCAGCGGACTCGACCTGCTCCGATCCGACGTCCGCTGGCCCGACCGCCTCCAGCTGTGCCGCACCGCGCTGGCGCACCTGCGCGTGCGCTTCGGAGCGGTGGTGTGCTCGCTCGGGATCGCCGACTTCGCCGCCGACGAACTCTGCGTGCTGACCGACGCCTCGGTCGACCACGACCAACTGCCCTCCTTCGTCGGCTTCCCCCTCGACGCCCACCTGCTGCTCACCGACTCGCTCGGCTCGAGCGATGTGCGCGTGCTCGCAGCTGACGACTACTCCGGTCGCTACCCCACCGTCGCGACGGTGGTGCGCCGGCCCGACGTGCGATCGCTCGTCGCGGTCGGCTTCCAGCGCCAGGGTGTCACCGGCGCCATCAGCCTCGGTCTGCCGACCGAACCCGACGATCGGCTCACCAGCGACCTGCAGGCCACCGCGTCGGTGATCGGCGACGCCCTCGCCCGCCACGACGACCAGACCCGCCGCAACCGCCATGCCGCCGAACTGCACCGGTCGCTCATCCCCGGCGACCGCTCCACGTCCACCGTGCTGCGCCGCAGCCTGATGGTGCCGGCGTCGCCCGACGACGCGGTGGGCGGCGACTGGTACGACGTGTTCGACCTGCCCGACGGGCGCGTGGCCGTGGTGGTCGGCGACGTCGTCGGTCGCGGCGCCGATGCCGCCATCGCCATGGGTCAGGCAGCCGCAGCCCTTCGGGCGCTCGTCGTGTGCACCGACGAGCCGCACGAAGCGATCGAGGGCCTCGACCGGTTCGCCGCGGTCACCCCGGCCGTGGCCGGGTCGAGCTGCGCCGTCGCGATCGTCGACCCGGCCGAGGGACGACTCCGCCTGTGCGTGGCCGGACACCCGCCGGCGATCGTGCTGGGCGGCCACGGTGCTCCTGCCCGCCCCGCCGGCCACGGGCCGCTCGTCGGGTTCCCCGAGGGCGCCCGGCGAACCGAGGAACTCGCCTTCGGACCGGGCGCCACGATGGTGCTCGCGAGCGACGGTGTCCTGCGTGCCACAGCCGCCGGCGCGGCCGACGGTGCGCCGGACGACGTGGCGGGCCTGGTGCAGCTCGTCGATCGGCTCGACGCACGCGCCCCCGGCATGTTCGTCGCCCGGATCGCCGAGCACTGGCTGGCGCCCGGTCCACCGAGCGACGACGTCGTGGTCGTCGCCCTGCACCGGCCCGACGAGCAGTCGCCCGTGTTCTCGTGCACGCGGGATGCGACCCCGCAGGCGATCACCGAGCTGCGCCGTGCGCTCGGCACCTGGCTCGACCGGCACGGACACGACTCGATCCGCTCCGAGGTCGAGCTCGCGGTCAGCGAACTGCTCGCCAACGTGGTGGAGCACGCCTACCGCACCGCCACCGGCCCGGCCGCGGGCCGGATGATCGTCGAGGCGGTCAGCGACGGCGACGTCCTGCAGGTCGCCGTGATCGACGACGGGCGGTGGACGTCGCAGATCGTCGACACCGTCCGCGGCCGCGGCCTGTCGATCGTCGACCGGGTGGCCGACGCCGTCGAGGTGCGCAGCGACGGCCACGGCACCGTCGTGCGCCTGCGGTTCGGTCAGGGGTGATCGCGACCGACGACGCCGCGCAGCGCGACGACGAGCTGCTGCGACGGTTCGCCCTCACGCGCGATCGCGACACACGTGCGCTGCTGGTCGAGCGGCACGCCTCACTGGCCGCACACATCGCTCGCCGCTTCGAGCGCCGCGAGCTCGCCGACGATCTGCGCCAGGCCGCGATGATCGGTCTGCTCAAGGCGCTCGACCGCTTCGATCCCGATCGTGGCAGTGCCTTCGCCGCGTTCGCCTCGGTGACGATCGAGGGCGAGCTCAAGCGTTTCCTGCGCGACCAGACGTGGGCGGTGCGGGTGCCGCGCACGGCCAAGGAACTGCACCTCGTCGTCGAGCGCGCCACCGACGAGCTGACGATCTCGCTGGGCCGAGCACCCACGGTGGACGAGATCGCACGTCACACCGCGCTCGACCGTGACGAGGTGGTGCGTGGCGTCGCGGCCGGGGCTGCCCGCCGCAGCGTGTCGCTCGATGCGCCGCTCGCCACCAACGGCGGACGGCCGCGCGATCTCGCCGGCGCCGACACGGGCCGCGAGTTCGATGCGATGGCCGACCGCGAACACGCGCAGCAACTGCTCGCCCTTCTGCCCGATCGCGAGCGACGGATCGTCGAGCTGCGCGTCTACGACGAGCTCAGCCAGCGCGAGATCGCCGAGCTGATGGGCATGTCGCAGATGCACGTGTCGCGCCTGCTGCGCCGCAGCTTCGAGACGATGCGAGCCGTGCAACACCGCTTCGACGAGGACCGGCCCTCGACCAGCGACGACCAGCGACGTGAACGGGGCGTGACAGGATGACCGCGATGGACCACACCGCCGACGGGCCCGACCGCTACGAGCTCGTCCTGCCCGGGCGAGCACGATCGCTCGGTCCGTTGCGCGTGTTCGTGGCGGCCGTCGCGGCCGACGTCGGCTGCTCGGTCGACGAGATCGACGACCTGCGGCTCGGCGTGTCGGAGGCGCTGTCGCTGCTGGTCGACGTCGCGGTCCCGCCACCCGTGGTGCGGCTGACGCTCGAGGTCGAGCGGCGGGTGCTGCGTCTGACGCTCACGTCCGAGCCGGCCACCGACGGCCGCACGCCCGACGAGCTGGCGCTCGCCGTGCTGTCGTCGGTGGTCGATCGCCACCGGGTCGACCGCACGATGGTCGAGCTCGAGAAGACGGCTCGCGAGACCTTCGAGCGCTGAGTCCCTCGGAGCGATCAGCTGCCCGTCAACTCCCCATCAACCGCGCCGAGGTGCCGGTCAGCTCGAACAGGCGACGGGCCACCTCGCTCGCGTCGGTGACGCACACCTCGACCCCCGCCGCCTGCGCGGTCTGTTGCGAGGCGAGCAGCACGCGCAACCCCGTCGAGTCGATGAATCGCACCCCGGCGAGATCGACACCGACACACGTGACGCCGGCGGACGCGTCCGCCATGGCCTGCTCGAGCTGCGGCGCCGTGGCGAGATCGATCTCGCCCTCGACGCGCAGGGTGCGCCCGCCGTCGGCCCGTGGCTCGACGCGGACGGTCAGGACCGGACCGGCATCCGCAGTGCTCGACATGCGCGCACCCTACCGCGCACGCGCCACGGCCGGTCGCGTGAAGCGACCGGCCGTGTGCGTCGGAGACGGGTGGATGGAAGAGGTGACGGATGGTGCGTCGGCGGGCGCCGACCCGCCGCACGAACCCCGCAGGATCAGCGCACGACGATCAGTGCACCACGTGACGGTGCGTCGTGGCTCGGTAGACGAGCAGCGCGATCACCGCGCCGACGATCGAACCGATCACGCCCGACGGCTGCAGCGCGCCCTCGGACAGGTCCTTGCCGAAGATCGCCCAACCGATGAAGCCACCGATGAACGAACCGATGATGCCGAGCAGGATGGTGGCACCCACCGACATCGGATCACGGCCCGGCACGAGCAGGCGGGCGAGGAACCCGGCCACGACGCCGATGACGAGCAGATAGAGGATGAAACCGAGCATTCGCTGAACTCCTTGGTCCGGTGCGGCGCCGGCGGGGGTGGCCGGCGCCACCCAGCTCATACCCGGCGGCGGGGCGCCGAAACCCTCGGATGTGCGATCGCTCGTCGGAGCGCCCGCCCGGTCAGGGCAGGGTGTAGGTGTTCTCGAACTCGTCCTGCACCACGGTGGCGAGCTGGCCGGTCGTGTCGACGACGAGCTCGTCGTCGAGCACTCGGCTGCGGTACGACCAGCCGTCGGGCAGGGCCAGGCGCGAACCGAGATCGCCGAGCGAGTCCTCGGTGATCGACGGGTCGACGCCGACGCAGTACGCCTGCATCACGTACGCCGTGCCCTCGGGGTCGACGAGCTCGTACACGCGCTTGCCCGCGTCGAAGAAGAACGTCGCGCCACGGTTGACCTGACGCAGGGTGTAGGGACCGACCTGCGGCGAGGTGCCCGCGTCGACCGTCGCGATGCGCCGCATGAGGATCCCGTTGAATTCGCGCATCACCGGCTCGACGACGGCGACCTTGGTGCCGAGGCCGTCGAGGGTCCAGTAGCGAGGCCCGTTGAGCTTGACGAAGGCCGCGCCCATCTCCTGCGCGATCGCGCCGGCATCGAGGCCGTCCCACAGGTGCTGGGGGCAGTCGTTGAGCATCTGCGTGCCGTACACCTCGGCCTGCAGTGATCCGTCGCGCAGGTACACGGCGAGCACCTCGCCGTAGCGCACACCGCGCATGTCGGTGGCCAGCCGCACCGGTCGCTCGTCCATCGTCGCTCCTTCCGGAAAAGTCCTGTCATCGAGTATGACACTTCTTGGGTGCCCGGTCGACCCCCTCGTTCGGACGTCAGGGTGGACGAAAATCAACCTTGCCGCGCTGCCGCTCGCTCCCGATCGTGGAGACCATGTCGCACGACGTGCTCGCCTCGCTCGACCCGAAGATCGATCCCGCGGCCGTGGCGTTCACCGGGGAGGGTGTGCTGCCGTCGGCCTTCCGCGTGACCGACCTCGCCGCCGCGAGCACGGCCTGGGTGGGCCACGAGGCGGTGCGGCTGGCCGAGCTGCTCGGCGGCCCGGCCGACGTCCCCGTCGTGGTCGATCGGCGCCTCGCATCGTGGTGGTTCGCCTCGAGCCTGGTGCCCGACGGTTGGACGCTGCCGTCGCCATGGGACGACCTGGCCGGCGACTACGAGACGGCGGACGGCGGGTGGGTGAAGCTGCACACCAACGCCCCGCACCACCGACGCGCCGCGCTGTCCGTGCTCGACGGTGCCACCGACCGCACCGCCGTGGCGGCCGCGGTCGCCGCCCGCACCGCCGACGAGGTGGAGCGCGCCGTGGTGGGTGCCGGCGGGTGCGCCGCGGCGTTGCGCAGCGCCGCCGACTGGGCACGGCACCCGCAGGGCGCTGCCGTTCGGGCCGAGCCGCTCGTGGCCACCCGCACCACCGCGGCCTGCGGCCGCCCGGCACCGTCCTCACCGCCCGACCGGCCGCTTCGTGGAGTGCGCGTGCTCGACCTCACACGCGTGCTGGCCGGCCCCGTGGCCACCCGGCTGCTCGCCGGGCTGGGCGCCGACGTCGTGCGCATCGACCCGCCCGACTGGGGCGAGCCCGCGGTCGTGCCCGAGGTGACGCTCGGCAAGCGCTGCGCCCGGCTCGACGCCCGTACCGCCGCAGGTCGCGACGCGTTGGTCGCGCTGCTGCGCGACGCCGACGTGCTGGTGCACGGCTACCGCCCCGGCGCGCTCGAACACCTCGGGCTCGGCGACGATGCGCGTGCCGAGCTGGCGCCGGGACTGGTGGAAGTGGCGCTGTGTGCCTACGGCTGGACCGGCCCGTGGGCGGGCCGGCGCGGCTTCGACAGCCTGGTGCAGATGTCGAGCGGCATCGCGCACACCGGCCGCGACCGTCGCGGTGGCGCAGCCCCGGTGCCGCTCCCCGTGCAGGCGCTCGACCACGCGACCGGACACGTGCTGGCCGCTGCCGCGCTCGCGGGCTGGCGCACCCGGCTCACCGACGGCGTCGGATCGGTGCACCGGGCGTCACTCGCGCGGACGGCGGTCGTGCTGGCCGATGCGGGCGACGGCTCGTTCGACGACACCCTCGAGCCGCCCGGCCCGGCCGACACGATGTCCGAACCGGAGACCACGCCGTGGGGCACGGCACACCGGCTGCGCAGCCCGCTCGCCGTGCCGGGCGTGCCGTTCGCCTGGGACCGGGCGTCGTGTGCGCTCGGCAGCCACCCGCCGACGTGGTGACGACCTGACGATCCGACGGCGATCCGACGGTGATCCGACGACCTGGCGACGACCTGGCGACGACCTGGCGACGACCTGGCGGCGACCTGGCGACGACCTGGCGACGACCTGGCGACGACCGGACGCGGTCAGACGGCGTCGAACGTGCACGCCGTCGCGCCGACGGCCGCCAGCGCGTCGAGCACGCGCGCGGTGGCCGCGTCGTCGGCCGGCAGTGCCACCACCGAGCCGCCCGAACCGGGCGTGGTGGCCGCCGAGCCGGCGGCCCGCGCCGCCTCGACCAGGGCCGCATGGTCGGCGCGAAGCGGCGCGCACGCCTGGCGCACCCGCCACCCGCTGTCGACCGCGTCGGCCACGGCGTCGCGGTCGCCCGCGGACCACGCCCGCGCGGCACCGCGTGCCAGCGCGGCGAGCTCGGCCATCGGCCCGGCGAGCTCGTCGGCGTGCCGGCGCAGCGGGGCGTGGTAGTCGTCGGACGAGGTGCTGTCGGCAGCGCGCCACCCCACCACCAGCCGGACGGCCGAGCCGGCCTGCGGTGTCTCGACGGCCGGCACCTCGTGGCCGTCGACGCGGTCGAGCGCCGCGGCGTCGACCAGCACGGTGGCGCCGACGGACTGCACCACGCGGTCCTGCCAACCGGCCGTGATGCCGAGGCGCATCCGTTCGGCCCGCAGCGCCAACGCGGCCAGCACCCGACGGTCGAGCGACGTGCCGTGCGCGGCCGCGACGGCGTCGATCACCGCGACGGCCAGCGCGCTCGATCCCGCCAGCCCCACCGAGCGCGGCACGTCGGTGGTCCAGCTCACGGCCAGACCGGGCAGCGACACGCCGTCACGAGCGTCACGACCGTCGCGGCGGTCCAGGTGCTCGAGCACCTCGGCCAGCGCCGCGGTGATCAGCCGCTGCTCGCCCGTGCAGCCCTCGGCCGTCACGGACGCCCGCCACGCCCCGAGGGTCGGCCACTCGTTCGTCTCGCCTGCGCCGTCGAGCCGCAGCCCGGCGTGCGGTCGCACGGTCACGTCGGCCGCCAGCATCGGCACGGGTGTGGCCAGCACCGCGCCGCCGTAGCCGTCGGACGGGTTGCCCACGAGCCCCACCCGGGCGGGCACGCGGCGCACCACCGACACGTCGTCGAACTGCTCCCCCATCGCCGCCGAGCGTAGGGGCGCGCAGCCGTCCGGACATACTGGCCGCGTGCACCTCACCGCTGCCGACGGCCTCACCGCGTCGTTCGATCCCGATGGCTCACTCCGCGTCCGCTGGGGTGAACCCGACTGGTTCGGGCCGGGCCGGCTCACGATCGGCGGCGCCTCGATCGGGCTCGACCCGTCCGCGTTCGAAGCTCGCGACGTCGACGCCGCACACGACGACCACGGCGCAGGACGGCTGGTCGAGGTGCACCGCGGTGACGTCGTCGTGTCGGTGCGCGCACTCGACGACCACCCGATGATCGTGCTCCGCGTCGAGGCCACCCGCGACCTGCAGGGTCTGGCCACCGGCGCGTTCGAGCAGCCCACCGTCGGGTGGCCGGTGTTCACGCCCGCCGACCGGTTGGCCGACGGCGTCGACCCCGCCGCACGGGCGCTGGTCCACCAGTTCACCGAGTTCGGCCTGCCGTGCGGCGCCGGGACGTCGCTCGACGGCTTCCCGTTGCTGCCGATCCGCCCGCCGGTGGGCTGGCCGCTCTCGCTCGTCGCCCGCGACGGGCGCACTCTCACGATCGTGCCGCTCGACGCCTTCCACGAGCAGACGATCGGCCTGAACGGCGGCACCGTGCGATGCGGCTGGCACGGCGACCTCGACGAGGTCCCGGCCGGCTTCGCCACCGAGCTCGCCGTGATCGCCGGACCCGACCTGCGCACCAACCTCGATCGATGGGGTGCGCTGCTGCAGCGTCGGGCGGGCACCCGCCGCCCCGGCCGCTGGCCCGATGCACTCGGCAGCAAGCCGTCGTACTGGACCGACAACGGCGCCGCCTACTGGTACCGCACCGAACCGGGCCACACCCCGGCCGACTCGGTGGTGGCGGCGGTCGACGACCTGCTCGCACGCGGGGTGCCGCTCGGGTCGGTGCAGCTCGACTCGTGGTGGTACCCGCACGCCGAGCTGCGCCCGTTCGACACCACCGAGTGGGTCGTGCCGCCCACCGCCATGCTCGCCTGGGAACCGCGACCCGACGTCCTGCCCGACGGCATCCCGGCACTACGTGATCGCCTGCGCCCGCTGCCCTTGGTGGCGCACATCCGCCACCTGTCGTCGGCGGCGCCGATCGCGAGCGAGGTCCCCGTCGCGATCGACGGCCCGTACGCGGTGCCGACCACTCCCGAGGCCTACGAGCGCTGGCTCGACCAGTGCGTCGCGTGGGACATCGAGACCTTCGAGCACGACTGGTTGGTCGAGGTCTTCTTCGGCAACCGCTGGTTGCGCAGCGCGCCGGGGCGGGCGCGGGCGTGGCAGGAGGGCATCGACCGGGCCGCGGCCGAGCGCGGCATCACGTTGCAGTGGTGCATGGCCACGCCGGCCGACATGGCGCAGACCGTCACGTTGCGACAGGTCACGTCGATCCGCACCAGCGGCGACCACGGGTACATCGCCACGCCGGGGCAGCTGTGGGCCTGGTTCTGCACCACCAGTGCGATCGCGCGATCGCTCGGTCTGATGCCGTTCAAGGACGTGTTCCGCGCCGATCCCGAGGTGGCCGGCGACCACGGCGAACCCGAGGCGCTGCTCAGCGCGCTGTCCACCGGACCGGTCGGGCTCGGCGACCGTGTCGCCCGGTTCGACCCGGCACTCGCGATGCGCACGTGCCGCGCCGACGGCACGCTGATCAAGCCGCACGTGCCGGTTGCCGCCACCAGCGCGTCGATGACCAACGGCTCGGCCAGCCGGTCGGTGCTGATGGTGGCCGAGTGCCACAGCGAACATCCCGCGGGCCGGTGGGCGTACGTGACCACCATGCGCTGCAGCCCGGGCGACCGGCGTACCACCGGCGAGGTCCGCCTCGACGCGTTGGGCGAGAGCCGTCCGACGGGCGACGTGGTGGTGTGGGACTGGCGCTCGGGCACGGCCACGCGGATGGCGGCCGACGGCTCGTGGACGTGCGAGCTCGGTCAGGAGGAGTGGACCTTCCACGTGGTCGCTCCGGTGCTCGCCGGCGAGGTCGCCGTCATCGGTGACACCTCGAAGTTCGTGACCGCCGGCGACGCGCGAGTGGTGGTGAGCGACACCGGCGATGCGGTGCGCGTGGTCGTGAAGGGAGCAGACGAGCAGGTCACCGTGACCGGATGGTCGGCGCAGGCCGTGCGCCGTGCCGACGGCTCACCGGTGGCGCACGACGCCTCGACGGGCGTGTGGACCACCGTGGTCGACGTGCCGTCGCGCGGCTGGACGACGATCGCACTGACCGCCTGACCGCCTGACCCGGCGGGCCGGCGGTCAGGCCGGCCAGTGCCGGCTCGCGAACCGCGACAGGCGGATGTCGCGCGGCCACTCCCCCGCTCGCAGCCCGGCCTTGCGCCAGAGCGCGTCGACGAACGCTCGCGGGTCGGGCAGGTCGTCCCACACCTCGGGCAACAGCACGGCCCGGTGACGCCCCGACTCGACCACCAGCCCGTCGACGTGTGGACGGACCCGCGCCAGCAGGTCGTCGAGGTCGCGTACCTCGAACGGCGTCATCGGCGACAGCACCGAGACCGACACCTCGAGGTCGTGCAGCTCGTCGGGCCGCACCGGCTCGAAACGCGGGTCGTCGAACGCGGCCGAGACGGCGCGCGCGGCCACCGCGTGCGCGAGCGGTGCGTCGGCCACCAACGTGCCCACGCAGCCGCGCAGCCGCCCCTGGCGGCGCAGCGTCACGAACGCGGCGCCGAACCCTCGCAGCGCAGGTGGCACGTCGGCCAGGTCGGGGCGCCAGCGTCCGTCGGCGCGCACGGCGACGTCGAGCGAACGCTGCGCGATCGCCAGCAGCGCGTCGAGATCGCGGTCATCGAGTCGGGCCAGCTCGTCGTGCGGATCGGGGTGCCGATCTGGGTGCGGATCGGGGTGCGCGCTCATCGGATCGCGAAGCTCCCGTAGCCGACCACGCGTCGGTGATCGCCCGCCGTGTCGCCCGACGTGCGCAGGTCGAGCTGCTCGACGCGCTCGCGGCGCCGGCGCGCCAGCTCGAGCGCGCCGCGCAACGGCACGGCGCCGCAGGCGTCGTCACGCTCGATCCGCTCCCACGCGCGATCCACGATCGCGGCAGCGGTGGCCCGATCGAGCTGCCGGGCCGTGGCCAGGTCGTGGTCATGGCTCAGGTCGGTCGACACCACCCACAGCACGCCGGGATCGCCCCAGCCGGCCGACATCACGTCGGCGAGCGCGCCAGGCTCGAGCCCGGCGGCGAGCATCGGCACCAGGGTCCAGCCGTCGCCGAGGGTGCGCTGCAGGAACGGCAGTTGCACCTCGAGGCAGTGCTCGGGCGCGTGGGCCCGATCGTCGATGGTGGCGACCGGGTGTGCGAGCAACGCGTCGACCGCCTCGCGGTCCACCGCGACGTCGCCGAGCGGTGTGGCGAACGCGTCGGCCGACGAGAGGGCGAGGCCGCGGATCGCCACCCGGTGGGCCGGGCCGATCAGGTACACCCTCGACACGTGTTCGCGCCACGGTGCGAGCGGTGCGTACGCACTGGCCGCGACGGGCCCCGAGTACACGTAGCCGGCGTGCGGCGCCACGATCGCCACCGGCGGGGCCACGGCATCCGACGCCGGGCCGGCCCCGGCCAGCAGCCCGTCCACCGTGGCCGCGAGCTCACGCAAGTCGTCGGGGTAGAACAGACCGGCCACCGCCGGCGGGCGCACCCGGGTCACGACACACCGTCCCCGTCCGGGTCGACGGCCAACCGAACCGGTCGGCGACGACGTCCCCATTCGCCCGGGGGGCCGTCGAACACCCCGGCGAGGGGCGTGCCACACGCTCGGCACCGGCCGTCACCGGTGAGCGAGTACTGCTCGATGCGATACCAGTCGCGCACCACCACGGGTGCGCCGCACCCGGTGCAGGTCGAGGTGCCGCCCTCGCGATCGTGCACGTTGCCCGTGTACACGTGGGCGAGACCGGCATCGAGCGCGATGCGGCGCGCACGCGAGAGCGTCGAGGGCGGCGTCGGCGGCACGTCGCGCATCTTGAAGTCGGGATGGAACGCGCTGAAGTGCAGGGGGACCTCGGGTCCGAGCTCGTCGTGCACCCAGCGGGTCAGCCGGCCGAGCTCGTCGTCGCCGTCGTTCATGCCCGGGACGACCAGGGTGGTGATCTCGAGCCACACCCCGTTGGCACACAGCCACACCAGCGTGTCGAGCACCGGCCGCAACGAGCCGCCGCACACGCGGTGGTAGGTCTCGTCCGAGAACGCCTTCAGGTCGATGTTGGCGGCGTCCATCCGCGAGAACAGCTCGGCGCGCGGGCCGTCGCACACGTAGCCGGCGCTCACCGCCACCGTGCGCACCCCGGCGTCGTGACACGCTTCGGCCGCGTCGACGGCGTACTCGAGGAACACCACCGGGTCGTTGTAGGTGAACGCCACCGATGCGCAGCCGTGCTCGAGGGCCGCCGCAGCGATCCGTCCGGGGCTCGCCGCGTCGGCCAGGGTGTCGACGTCACGGCTCTTCGAGATGTCCCAGTTCTGGCAGAAGCGGCACGCGAGGTTGCAGCCGGCCGTGCCGAACGACAGCACCGAGCTGCCCGGCAGGAAGTGGTTCAACGGCTTCTTCTCGATCGGGTCGACGCAGAACCCGCTCGACCTGCCGTAGGTGGTGAGCACCACCTCGCCACCGTCGCGAGCGCGTACGAAGCACAGGCCTCGTTGCCCCTCGTGCAACGTGCAGGCGCGCGGGCACACGTCGCACCGCACCCGACCGTCGGCGAGCGGAGTCCACCAGCGCGTCGGGAAGGTTGCAGGCGTGGTCTCCACACCGTCACGGTGCCCCAGATCGGCGCGGATGCCAACCGCCGTTCGTCCCGTCGGCGCGGCGCGGCCCACATCTCCCCGACCGGAGGGGCCGCACATCCACCCCGAGGTGTGGTAACCATGCCCGTCGTGACCGGGGGGACACCGACGACCGAACCGATGCGGCGCGCCGTCGCATGACCGAACCCGTCCTGCGGCGATTCGTCACCGCCCACCTGCTCACGGTGATCGGCGAATGGGCGGCCACCGTCGGCGTGCTCGTGCACGCGTACGCATGGGGCGGCACCACCGCGGTCGGCATCGTGTCGCTGTGCGTCCTGGCGCCGTCGATCGTGGGCGCGCCGCTCGCCGCGGCGATCGTGGTGCGCCGCAGCGCCAGCGCCGTGCGTCTCGCCTCGTTCGCCCTGCAGGCATCGAGCTTCGGCGGCGCCGCCCTCGTGGTCGCGCTCGACGGCCCGGGACCGCTAGCGGTCGCGCTGGTGGTGGTGGGTCTGGGCACGGTGAGCACGCTGCGGCCCACTGCCGCCGTGGTGCTGCCCGCCGTGGTGCGCACCACACGCGATCTCACCACCGTGAACCTGGCGGTGTCGTACTGCGACAGCGCCAGCGCGCTCGTGGGTCCGATCGTCGCTGCCGCGCTGGCCGGCGCCGGAGGCCCGACGGCCGTGTTCGTCGGCTGCGCCGTCGGTGCTGCGGTCTCGTTCGGCGCCACCGCGTGGCGAGCCCCACGCACGCCGGTGCCGCCCCGTGGCGAGCGTCCGCGTCGGGTGATGCGGTCGGCCCTGGCCGAGCTGCGACGGCGGCCGTGGAGCATCGGCGTGCTCGGTGTGGCCTCGGCACGCAACCTCGTGATCGGTGCGTTCGACGTGGTGCTCGTGGTGATCGCCCTCGACTCGCTCGACCTGGGCGACGGTGGGCCGGGCCTGCTGACCGCGCTGGTGGGGGCCGGGGCGATCGCCAGCACCGTGATGACCACCGTCGTGGTGCGGCGCCGACGGCTCAGCCCGGCCCTGCTCGCCGGTCTGGCGGTCACCGCGGCGCTCTGCGGACTGCTCGGCGCATGGCTCGTCACGCCGGTCGCGGTGGTGGTGCTGCCGCTGATGGGCGTGTGCCTGTCGTCGATGGACAACCTGAGCCGCATCCTGCTCCAACGCTCGACCGATCCCCGCCACCTCGGCCCGCTGTTCGCCGCGGTCGGTCTGGTGGCCGGACTCGGCCAGCTGCTGGGTTCGGTGATCGCCCAGGTGGCGCTCGCGCTCGGCGGACCGCACGCGGCGCTGCTCGCCACGGGTGCGGCCCTCGCCGTGGTGCTGGTGTCGACCGGCCGCTCGCTGCGCGACGCCGACCAGCACGCCGACGTGCCGGTGGTGGAGATGAGCCTGCTGGCCGGGCTGCCGATGTTCTCGCCACTGCCCCCGGCGAGCCTCGAGGCGGTGGCCCGGTCGACGTCGCAGCACGACGTGGCGGCGGGCACCGACGTGATCCGGCAGGGTGAGGCCGGCGATGTCTTCTACGTCGTCGCCGACGGCGAGTTCGACGTCGTGCAGAGCGGCCGCCTGGTGCGCACCGCCCGGCGCGGCAGCTTCTTCGGCGAGGTGGCGCTGCTCGCCGAGGTGCCCCGCACCGCGACCGTGACGGCCCGCACCGCGGGTGCGCTGCTCGAGGTGCGCCGCGACCCGTTCCTCGTCGCCGTGGTCGGCCACGAGGCCGCCCGGGCCGTCGCCTCGGCACACGTGCTCGGCCTGCGCGACGACCTCGAGCTCGACGAGGTGCACATCGTCGGCATCGACTCGCTGCCGCCGGCGACCTGACCCGACCGGCGCACGACCGGCGCACGACCGGCGCACGACCGGCGCACGACCGGCGCACGACCGGCGCGGCTCGGGTACAGTTCGCCGACCCCACACGAGCGGCGGCACCCGTGCGAATCCTCCTGGTCTCCGATCTCCACTACGCGCTCCCCCAGTACGACTGGGTCGTCCGCGCGGCCGACGACGTCGATCTCGTCGTGATGGCCGGCGACCAACTCGACATCAGCTCCGACGTGGCGTTGTCCACCCAGGTGTTCGTGGTGTGCAGCTACGTGGCGATGTTGCAAGAGCGCACCCGGGTCGTCGTCAGCTCGGGCAACCACGATCTCACCGGTCCCGACGCCGACGGCGAGAACGCCGCGCTGTGGATGCGCCAACTGCGCGACGCCGGCGTGCCGACCGACGGCGATTCGGTGCTGGTCGACGACGACACGCTCGTCACCATCTGCCCCTGGTGGGACGGTCCGATCGGCCGCGAACGCGTGGCCGAGCAGCTGCGGACCGATGCCGCCCGGCGCCCGGCCCGGTGGATCTGGGTGTACCACTGGCCCCCGGTCGACTCGACCACCTCGTGGACCGGCAGCCGCCACTACGGCGACCCCGACCTGCTCGCATGGATCGGCGAGCACGCCCCCGACATGGTGCTGGCGGGTCATGTGCACGGCCCGCCGTTCAAGCCCTCCGGATCGTGGATCGACCGCATCGGCACCACGTGGATCTTCAACCCGGGCAACCAGCGCGGCCCGGTGCCGTCGCGTATCGAGATCGACCTGGCCGAGTCGTCCGCGGCATGGCTGTCGCAGATCGGGATCGAACAGGCCGACCTGACGGCCGACGCCGCACCCGAGCGCACCGTGTTCTGACCGGCGACCGATCGGGCCGGCCGGTCGGGTCCGGTCAGTACTCCGGGTCGGGATCGCGAGCCGACGTCGGCCGCACCTCGGGCCCCGACTGCTGGCTGATGTGGCGCAGCACGTCGCTCACCATCGCGATGCCCGGCGCGGCGCCGTACTGGCGCTGCACGTCGGCCAAGTAGATCGTCAGCGAGTCGAGCCGGCGAGCGAGGCTGGTGGCGACGAGCCGGCTGAACGCCGGACGCTCGTCGAGCAGGCGGGCACCGTCGACCGCTTGACGCATCACCGTGGCGTCGCGGGCGACGACCGAGGCCCCGTGGGGCTGATCGAGCAGGATCGAGATCTCGCCGAAGCTCGCGCCCGGCCGGTCGACGACGCTGATGTGCTGGTCGCCGCGCAACACGTCGACCGCACCCGACACGAGCACCCAGATCGAGCCGGTGCGCGTGCCCTCGGCGATGACCACGTCGCCCGGTGCGTACGTGACCTCCGGCAGGTCGTCGGTCAGTTCGAGGAGTTCCGCCACGGCGGCGAGCGTAGCTCGCATCGGTCGGCCGGCCTCGGGGCGACGAGTACGATCCGCACTCGTGCGGCCGAGCGTCACCACCGCGGCCATCCTGTTCACCGACATGGTCGGCTCGACCGAGCTGCGCGGTCGCCTCGGCGACGAGCGGGCCGACCGGCTGCGCAAGCACCACGACGAGATCGTGCTCGGTGCCGTGCACGACCACCACGGCGACGTGCTGCGCTCGACCGGCGACGGCGTCAAGGCCGCCTTCACCACCGCCTCCGACGCGGTGAGCGCAGCGGTCGACGTGCAGCGCGCGATCGCCGCCTACGCGGCCTCGGCCGACGCGGTGGCCGCGTTCGAGGTGCGCATCGGGGTGTCGATCGGTGAGGTGGTGGTCGACGACGGTGACCACCACGGCATGACCGTCATCGAGGCGGCCCGGCTCGAGGCCGCGGCCCGGCCGGGCGAGATCCTCGTCACCGACATGGTGCGACTGCTCGCCCGGCGGCTCGACGACGTCGGCTTCGACGAGGTGGGCGAACGTCGTCTGAAGGGCATCGACACCCCCGTCGTGGTGCACCGCGTGGTCGACCTGACGGCCGCCCCGATCCCCGCCCCCGCACGGTTGGCCGCCGACCAGGTCGCGCCCATGGTCGGTCGCGCCGACCAGCTCGCCGCGTTCGACCGCCTGTGGGCGGCGGCCCGCACCGGCTCGTCGGGTGTGCTGGTGGTGCGCAGCCGCGCCGGCCACGGGGCCAGCCGGCTGCTCGCCGAGTGCACGGGCCGGGCGCACGACGACCGCGGCATCGTGCTGGCCGGCTCGTGCCGCGAGCTCGGTCCGCCGTACGAGCCCTTCGTCGAGGCCCTGCGCGAGGTCGCGTCGCTCGACGACGAGCTCGAACGCGCGCTGCGCGACCCGTCCCAGCCGCTCGCCCGGCTGTTCCCCGGTAGCACCGCCGACACCGCCGACACCCACCCGAACGCCGCCCGGCTCGACCTGTTCGACGCCGTCGTGGCGCTGGTGCGCCGGCTCACCCGCCGGCACCCGGTGCTGCTCGCCTTCGACGACCTGCACCGCGCCGACGCATCGACCGTTCGCCTGCTCGAACACCTGGTGGGTGCGCTCGCCGGCGAGCGGCTGCTCGTGGTGGTGGCGGCGCACGACGACCCACACGACGACGAGGCAGCGTTCGTGGTGCCGACGTGGCCGCGCACGCCACCCTCCGAGGTCGCCTGCGCCCCGCTGACCGAGGAGCAGCTGATCGAGCTGGTCCGCCTGCGGGCGCCCGGTACCTCGCCGCTCGACGCCGCACGACTCGGTCACGACCTGTTGGCCGCCAGTGCCGGATCGCCCGCCTTCGCGGCCGCGCTGGTCGAGCACGTGGCGGCGGGCGGGATGCTGATGGTCGACGAGGCCGCGGCGGGTGTCACGTCGTCGATGCCCGCCTCGGTGCGCGAGGTGGTCGAGCGCCGGCTGCGACGCCTCGACGCCGACGACCGCGAGCTCCTGGCCACGGCGGCCATCGCCGGCTCCGCGTTCGACGTCGACGTGGTGGCCACCGCGCTCGAGCGGTCGGCCGGCGAGGTGCTCGACGTGCTCGACCGGCTCGACCGCGACGAGGTGGTGACGGAGGTGGCGGTCGGGAGGTTCGCCTTCACGCACACGATCGTGCGCACCCACCTGCTCGACGAGCTCGGCCCCACGCGACGAGCGTGGGCGCACCGTCGGGTGGCCGAGGCACACGAGCTGCGCCGCCCCGACCAGTTCGACGAGTTGATCTTCCACTGGCGCCTGGCCGGCGACGAGTCCCGCACGATCGAACACCTCGAACGAGCGGCCCGGCGCGACATGGTGGCGCTCGCGTTCGAGTCGGCTCGCGATCGCTCGCAGCAGGTGGTCGACCTGCTGGCCCGCGATGCGCACGCCGATTCGCGCCGCCGTGCGATCGCATGGCTGTGCCACGGCAGTGCGTGTCGAGCCCTCGGTGAGTCGACCTACACCGAAGCCATCCTGCGTGCCGCACGCCTGGCTCGTGCGGCACGCGACACGGCGATCTTCGCCGAGGCCGCGGCGCTCAGCACCTGGCCCGGCACGTTCTTCTTCATCGCCGAGCGACCCGACCACGAGCTGATCGAGCTGTGCGAGGACGCGCTCGAACTGCTCGATCGCGCCGACCCGTTGCGGGTGCGCGTGCTCGCGTCACTGGCATCGCACCTCACCTTCGGTTCCGACCGCGAGCGCCGGGCCGAGCTGATCGGCGAGGCGCTCGAGCTGGCCGCGCTGCACCACGATCCGCTGCTCACCGCCAACGTGCTCAACGCCGAATTCGTGTGCCTGTGGGAGCCCGCCACGCTCGAACGGCGCGAGCAGATCGCTCGCGATCTCGGCCGCATCGCGCGGGCCACCGGCGACGCCGAGGTGGAGTTCCTCGCCGGCTTCTTCGCCGCCTACTGCGTGGCCGAACGGTGTCGTCTCGACGAGGCACACGCCCGCCTGATCGATCTCGCGCCCGTCGCGTCTGCCTCACGCAACCGCTACTTCGAGTTCCTGGCCGAACGGCTCGTGCTGTCGATCGACATCGCGCGGTGCGAGCCCGGCACCGCCGCCCGCGTCGACGAGCTGATGTTGCGCCATGCCGACACATACGCCGACACGGAGGGGACGTGGGCGCTGCAGGCTGGCCTGCTCGCCCACCAGGTGGGTGCGCTGGGCGGCATGACCCACGCGCTGGAGGCGCTGACCACCGGACAGAAGGCCCGCACCTGGATCGCCGCGCTCGCGCTGGCACGTGTGTCGGCAGGCGACCTCGACGGCGCGCGCGACCTGCTCGTCGCACAGGGCGACGTGCCGAAGAACTACTTCTGGATCACGGTGGCCCAGGTGCAGGCCGAGGTCGCCGCCACGGTCGGGTCGCTCGATCACTGCCGCCACCTCTACGACGAGCTGCTGCCGTCGCGAGGCCGGATGGGCATCACCGCGTCGGGTTCGCTGTGCCTGGCGCTGGTGTCGCGGTCGCTCGGCGAACTCGCCCTGGCGCTCGGTCGTCACGACGAGGCGATCGACCATCTCTCGGAGGCGATGGCGCAGGCCGACGAGTGTGCCCTGCCCTTCGAGGGGGTGGTGGCGCGTCGGCTGCTCGCCGCGTCGCTCCGGGCGCTCGGGCGCCACCACGAGGCCGGCACCTGCGCGGCGGCAGCGATCGACACCGCCCGAGCGCGGGGGTTCGCTCGCGAGCTCGCGCTGCTCGAAGCCGCTACAGGTCGGGCCGACGTCGCGAGCTGATCACACCGGTGTCGAAGCCGGCCAGGTGCAGCCCACCGGCGAAGCGAGCGTGCTCGATCTTGAGGCAGCGGTTCATCACCGCTCGGCGACCCGCACCCTCGGCGATCGATGCGGCCTCGTCCGACCAGAGCCCGAGCTGCGCCCAGAAGGTGCGCGTGCCCGGGATGGCGACCACCTCCTCGGCCACGGCGGGCAGGTCGGCCGACCGGCGGAACACGCACACCAGCTCGGGTGCCTCGGGCAGCTCGGCGAGCGAGGTGTGCACGGGACGACCGAGCACCTCGCCACCGCGAGGGTTGACGAACCACACGTGCTCGAACGAGCAGCTCGACGACAGCAGGTAGGTGCCCACGAAGAAGCTGGCCTTGCTGGGATCGGCCGACATGCCGACCACCGCGACCGAGCGCGTGCGGCGCAGGATCGACAGCCGCTCCTGCGCCGACGGCGGGGCGTACGGGATCGCGCTCATGCGGTGGCTCCTGCTCGTTCGAGTGCCCGGTCGAGGTCGAACACGATGTCGTCGACGTCCTCGATGCCGACCGAGATGCGCACCAGGTCGGGCGGCACCCCCGCCTGTTCGAGCGCCTCGTCCGACAGCTGCTGGTGCGTGGTGCTCGCAGGGTGGATCACGAGGGTGCGCACGTCGCCGATGTTGGCCAGGTGGCTGCACAGCTCGACCGATTCGATGAAGCGGCGGCCCGCGTCGCGACCGCCGCGCACCCCGAACGAGAACACCGCACCCGGACCCAGCGGGAGGTAGCGAACGGCCCGTGCGTGGTCGGGATGGTCGGGCAGGCCCGCCCAACGCACCCACGACACACCCGGGTGTTCGGCGAGATGGCGTGCCACGACGGCGGTGTTGGCCAGGTGGGCGTCCATCCGCTGCGGCAGCGTCTCGAGACCCTGCAACAGCAAGAAGGCGTTGAACGGCGAGATCGCCGGGCCGACGTCGCGCAGCTGCTCGGACCGCAGGCGGGTGCAGAACGCGTACTCGCCGAAGTTGCCCCACCACGAGAGCCCGCCGTACGACGCGACGGGTTCGGTCATCACCGGGAAGTTGCCGTTGCCCCAGTCGAACCGGCCGGACTCGACCACCACGCCGCCGAGCGAGGTGCCGTGGCCGCCGATGAACTTGGTGGCCGAGTGCACCACGATGTCGGCGCCCCACTCGATCGGCCGGCACAGGTAGGGCGTGGCGGTGGTGGCGTCGACGACGAGCGGCACGCCGTGCGCGTGCGCCACGGCGGCGAGCCCTTCGAGGTCGGCCACGGTGCCCGACGGGTTGGCGACCACCTCGGTGTAGACGCACCGCGTCTCGGGTCGCATCGCCGCGGCGAAGTCGGCCGGGTCGGTGGAGGCGACGAAGGTGGTGTCGATGCCGAAGCGGGCGACCGTGCCCTCGAGCAACGTGCGGGTGCCGCCGTAGAGCTGGGCCGACGACACGACGTGGTCACCCGACCGGCACAGGGCGGCGAGCACCAGGAACTCGGCCGACTGGCCACTCGCGGTCGCAACGGCGCCGATGCCGCCCTCGAGGCTGGCCATGCGCTCCTCGAACGCGGCCACCGTCGGGTTCGAGATGCGGCTGTAGATCGGGCCGTACTTCTGCAGTGCGAACAGGTCGGCGGCGTCGGCGGTGTCCTCGAACACGTAGCTCGTCGTCTGGAAGATCGGCACCGCGCGGGCACCGGTGACGGGCTCGGGACGGGCACCGGCGTGGATCGCCCGGGTGCGGAACCCCCACGTGCGGTCGTCGGTCATCGGGCGACCCTACCCCGGCTCGCGCTCCCCACCCACGAGGGTGAGAACGCCGTGGGTTCCCTGCACTTTCCGTCCCGTGCGGCACGGTCGTCGGTGCGTCGGTCATCAACGAGATCGGGGGATCACACACCGGTCACGTCGACGCACTCCACAACTCAGCACGGGACACCCTGCGGCGGCGACGAGCCGAGACCGTACGTCACTCCATCCGGCTCGTGGTCGCCGCAGGTCCCGGGACCACCGCCCGTCGAGGCGGGTTGTTGCATACCCCTTGGGGTATCTGATTGAATACCCTCATGGGTATCACCGACGTTGATCACACTCCCCTCGCCCGCCTCGGGCGCTGGGCCCACCGCCGCCGCAAGCGAGTGCTCGGCACGTGGCTGCTCCTCACGCTCGCGATGGCGGTCTTCGCCCCGAAGCTCGAGCACGCCCTCTCCGGCGCGATGTGGGAGGTGAAGGGCAGCGACTCGCTCGCCGCGCGCGAGATCATCGACCAGCAGTTCGGCGGCCTGTCCTCGCAGAGCGCCGCCGTGGTGATCCACAGCGACACACTCGCGGTCGACGCCCCCGCGTTCCAGCAGGCGATCGCCGACGCCACCGCCGCCCTGGCCACCGAGCCGGCATTCGGTCCGGCGATGCCTGCCCAGCCGGGCATGGACGGCCACACCGTCATGATCCAGGCTGGCGCTCTGGTCGACCCGACCGAGGCGGTGCGCGCCGCCGGCCGTGTCGACGACGAGATCGGCGGCCTCAGCACCGACGAGGTCACCGTCGCGCTCACCGGTTCGGCTGCGTTCTGGGACGACTTCAACTCGGTCAACCGAGAAGGGATGATGAAGGCCGAGGTGCTCACCTGGCCGGTCACCGCCGTGATCCTCGTGCTCGCGTTCGGCACGCTCGCCGCCGCCGGCCTGCCGCTCGTGCTGACCGCCGCGGGCCTCGTCACCTCGATGGGCATCCTCTACGGCATCACCCGGTTCACCGACCTGTCGATCTGGACCTTCAACTTCGCCATGATGTTCGCCCTCGCGCTGGGCATCGACTACGCGCTGTTCATCGTCACCCGCTACCGGGCCGCGCTGCACTCGCACCCCGACGACCCGCAACACGCGGCCGGCATCGCGATGGACACCGCCGGCAAGGCCGTGCTGTTCTCGGGTGTCACCGTGCTCATCAGCCTGTCGGCCATCCTGCTCGTGCCGATCCCCGCGTTCCGGTCCATGTCGGTCGGCATGATGCTCTCGGTCACGTTCGTCCTGCTCGCCGCGCTCACGCTGCTCCCCGCGCTGCTGGGGCCCGGCATCGACAAGTTCGCGCTGCCCTGGAAGGGCAGCGGCGACCACCGCAGCCACCGCTTCGAGGCGTTCGCCACCAAGGTGCAGCGCCACCGCGTGCTCGCCGCCCTCGGGGCCGTCGTCGTCCTGCTCGGCCTGGCCGCCCCCGTGCTCACGCTCGAGACCGGCATGCCCAGCATCACGATGCTCCCGACCGACGAGCAGGCCCGACAGGGCTACGACTTCCTCGCCGCCTCGTTCGGTCCCGGCGGTCCCGGCCCCATCCAGGTCGTCGTCCCGGCCGGCGTCGACGCCGCGCAGGTGGCCGCGACCGTGACCGCCACCGAGGGCATCGCGATGGCGTTCCCGCCACAGCCCGGCGCCGCGGGCGCCTCGCTCGTCCAGGCGGTCGGCATGTTCGACCCGTCGTCGAAGGAGGCCATCGCCTTGATCGGCACCCTGCGCGACGCACTGCCGGCCGGCGTGCTCGTCGGCGGCCCGGTGGCCGAGAACCACGACCTCGACCAGACCCTGCGCGACAAGGCGCCGCTCGTCATGGGCGTGGTGCTGGTGCTCGGCTTCCTGCTGCTGATCGTCGCACTGCAGGCGCTCCTCGTCGCCCTGCTCGGCGTGCTGTTCAACCTGCTGTCGGTGGGTGCTGCGTTCGGCGTCGGATCACTCGCGTTCCAACACGGTGGTCTCGCCGGGCTCATGAACTTCGAGAGCCAGGGCTACCTCACGTCGTGGGCGCCGCTGTTCTTCTTCACGCTGGTGTTCGCGATCTCGATGGACTACACGGTCTTCCTGCTCGCCAGCACCCGCGAGCACTTCGAACGCTCGAACGACCCCGACGAGGCCGTCATCGGCTCGGTGGCCCACACGGGCCGGCCGATCGTGGCCGCCGCCGGCATCATGGTCGCCGTCTTCTACACGTTCGCCATCGCCGGCACGCTGCCGATGAAGGAGATGGGCGTGATCCTCGGCACCGCCGTGCTGCTCGACGCGCTGCTCGTCCGCCTGGTGCTGCTTCCCGCAGTGCTGCACCTCGTCGGCCGGCGGGCCTGGTGGCTGCCGACCTGGGTCGGCAGGATGCTGCCCGACATCAGGTTCGCCCACTGACCCGCGGCTACGGTCTCCGACCGCATGACGACCTATCCCATCGACACCGTCTGGTGAAGCGGCTCACCCCGTCGCGAGCCGCGCATCTCGCCGGCACCGTCGTCCTCACCGTCGTCGTCTCGATCGCCGCAGGTCTGTTCGCGCACCTGTTCCGCGAGTCGATGCACTGGGCGGCCGATCTGCTCAGCGGTCACGATCAGCAGATCGTCGCCGCCGATGCACTGCCGGTGCTCGTGGTGTTCGTCCTGGTCGCCGTCGGTGTGTGGGCGGCGGCGACCATCGGTGACGTCGTCGAGCGGCGAGCGCACAAGCGCACGGGTCTCGTGGCGCTCAGCCGAGCCGCCACCGAGGACGGCGAGCCGCCGTCGGTCCGCGCCACCGCGGCCCGTGTGGGCGCGACGTGGATCACGACGGCATCGCTGTCGTCGGTGGGCCGCGAGGCACCGATCCTCGAGGCCGGCGGCATGCTCGGCGTGGTGGCCGGCCGCGCCGCGCGACGCCCGCACCACCGACTCGCCGTGACGGGCATCTGTGCCGCGTTCGCCGTCGCCTACCACGCGCCGTTCGCCGCGCTGTTGTACGTCGAGGAGCACCTGCGCATCCGCCACGACCGACGCGCGGCACTGCACGCGGTGGCCGGAGCCGCGATCGGGTTCGCGTTCACCACCGTCGTGTGGGGCTCCGACCGGATCTTCCCACGAGGCTTCGACCCGCTCGAGGGACGGGTGCTCGCGTTGGCCGCGGCCGCGCTGGTGCCGGCCTATGCCGCGAGCGCCGTGTTCTCGTGGGCGCGCGACCGGCTGCGCTCGCGACGCCCGTCACCGCAGGCGGCGCTCGTGTGGAAGATCGGACTGGTGGTGACGGCCGCCGCCGTGGTGGCGCTGTGGCCTCGCACGTCGGGCAACGGCATGGAGGCGCTGCGCCTGGCCGCCGTGGCCCCCACCGCCGGGCTGGGCGCGGTGCTGCTGTTCGCCAAGTTGGCCGCCACCAGCGCCACGATCGGCACGGGCGCCCCCGGCGGGCTGATGTCGCCCTCGCTGTCGGTGGCGGCGGGAGCAGCGCTGCTCACCCTCGCCGGGCTGAGCGAACTCGGCGTCTCGATCACCGACGCGCAGCGCTGGGACGTGATGATCGCGTTGATGGCCGTGGGCGTGGCCGTGAGCGTGCAGTCGCCGCTGACGGCCGTGGTGCTGGTGCCCGAGCTCACCGGCGATGCACGCCTGTTGCCGGTCGCGGCCAGCGCCGTGCTCGTCGCGCTGTCGATCGAGTCGGCCCGCGTCCGCCGACGCGCCCTGGCCCGGGCGGCACATCCGGCACTGGAGCACGACGAGGACGCCTGACCTCGCCGTTCGCCGCCGGTGTGTCAGAGGTCGATCGCGAGCGTGAGTGCGCCCGGGTCGGCGGCAGAGCGAGCCACGTGCAGACGATGCGCGCCCGCGGCCGCACGCCAGCTCCGAGTGGCCGGGTCGCGTGTGTCGAGACGGCTCGTCGGGACGAGCACCTCGACCGGCACCACGCCACCCGCCGGCGCGTGCACGCGAGCGAAGGCGACCAGGCGAACGGGTGCATCGGGATCGGGCAGCTCGGCGTACACCTGCACGACGTCGGCCGCGTCGACCTCACCGGTGTTGTGCAACCGTGCTCGCACCACCAGCTCGTCGCCACGTCGCTCGACGCTCGCGTCGGCCAGCTCGAACGTCGTGTACGACAGCCCGTGACCGAACGCGAACTCGGGCTCGTGGCCGTCGCGCCGGGCTCGCCACCAGCCGTGCCACCGGTCGTAGACGGCCCGGGTCGCGTCACGGTCGAACGATGGCAGGTGCGCCTCGTCGGCCGGCACCGTGAACGGCAGGCGCGCCGACGGCACGACGGCACCGGTGAGCACGTCGGCGAGGCCTTCCCCGGCACGCGACCCTCCGTACCACGCCTGCACCAGCGCCGGCACCCGGTCGACCCAGTCGCGCACCACCACGGCGCTGCCGGCCTGCAGCACCACCACGGTGCGCGGGTTCGCCGCGACCACCGCCGCGACGAGCGCCACGTCGTGTTCGGTCAGGCGCAGCGAGGCCCGGTCGCCACCGATGCTGAAGCCCCGCGGTCGCTCGCCGTATCGATCGGGCTTCACCGTCGGCGGCAGCTCGGCGAGCGACGCCTCGAACAGGTCGACCACGTCGGGCTCGTCACCGGGCGGGAACAGCGAGCCGAGCGACGGGTCGGTCTCGCCGATGTACTCGCCCTCGTCGCGGTAGGTGTAGCCCACCACCACGACCGCCACCTCGGCCGCCCCGGCCAGCGCGGCCGCACGCTCGAGGTCGGTGCCGTCGTCGTGGGTGACGTCGACGAAGGTGGTGCGCAGGCCGTCGAGCACCGAATGACAGTCGAGGTCCCACACGTCGCTCGACCCGCCGTCGCCGATGTTCACCCGGTCGGCCAACGCCCCCAGCACCGCGAGTCGCGTGCCGGCGGCCATCGGCAGCACCGGCGCCCCGTCGACCGCCTCGTTGCGCAGCAGCACGACCGATCTGGCGGCCACCTCACGGGCGAGCGCCCGGTGCTCGTCGCACGCCACCACGTCGGCGGGCGGCGCGTCGCCGCACACCACGTGGTCGAAGCGCAGCAGCGTCGACAGCACGCGCACCACGGCGGCGTCGACCTCGTCCCACGACACCTCCCCACGCTCGAGCGCACCCGGCAGGTGCTGGGCCCGCACCATCCGGTACGGCATCTCGATGTCGAGCCCGGCACGCACCGAGGTGGCTGCGTCGCGCAGACCGAGGATCCAGTCGCTGATGACGTAGCCCTCGAAGCCCCACTCGTCGCGCAGCACGTCGGTGAGCAGCTGGGTGCTCTGCCCGCACCACTCGCCGTTCACCGAGTTGTACGCCGACATCACCGACGCCACGCCCTCGTCGACGATGCGGCGGAAGTGCGGCAGGTACACCTCGTGCAGCGCGACGTCGTCGACCTCGACGTCGACCGAGAACCGTGCGTTCTCCATCGAGTTGCAGGCGAAGTGCTTCACGCAGGCCATCACGTGGCGCTGCAGCCCTCGGGTGACGGCAGCGCCGAGTTCGCCGACGTGGAACGGGTCCTCGCCGTAGGTCTCCTGCGCGCGACCCCACGCCGGATGCCGGAGCAGGTTGACGCACACCGCGCCGGTGAGCGTGGCGCCCTGGGCGCGGAGCTCCCGTCCGATCGCCTCGCCCACTCGTTCCTCGAGCTCGACGTCCCACGTGGCTCCACGGGCCATCGCCACCGGGAAGGCGGTCGAGTTGCCGATCACGGCACCTCTCGGCCCGTCGGCGAACGCGATGCCCGGGATGCCCAACCGGTCGACACGCGCCCCGGCGAACGGGGCGCGGTGGTAGCCGTCGCGCTGGGTGAGGAACCCGAGGCCCGCCCACGTGGGCGCATCGCCGTCGAGGCACCACAGCCGTTCGTACGGCGTCATCGCCGCCAGCAGTTCGCGCGCCACCTCGTCGGCCGCACGGCCGGCAGCGACGGCGCGTCGCGCCCCCTCGTAGTCGTCGATCGTCCCCATCGCGACATGCTCGCACGTCCGACCGGCGGGCAGGGCCCGGGGCAGGTGGGCTCAGATCCCGCTGGCGACCCGCCCGCGAGGCGCCGGCCGGGTGGGTCGGAGGCCAGGAGGCGCCGTGGTGGCCCGTTCGACGAGCGACGGGGCGAGCAGCACGTTGCGCAACTCGCTCATGCCGTCGTGCACCCAGGCCGCGGCGACCGCGCCCATCGATCCGGTGTCCTGGCGCACGGTCGTGAGCGGCGGCGACATCAGCGAGGCGAGGTCGAGGTCGTCGACCCCCACCACCGACATCTCGGCGGGCACCCGTACGCGGCGCACGGCGAGCGCCCCGAGCACGCCGATCGCGAGGAAGTCGTTCGCGCACAGCACGGCCGTGGGCCGCGGCTGCATCGCCAGCACCTCGTCCACGACGTCGGCCCCGTGTTCCGGCACCGCCATCGGCACCACCACGTCGACGATGTCGAGCTCGATGCCACGGCGGTGGCAGAGACGCACGGCCGCAGCGAGGCCACGTCGGCGCTCGGCGGTCCAGCTCTGGTCGCCACCGGAGCGAGCGAACACCATCCGGCGGTGCCCGAGCTCGACCAGGTGGTCGAGCGCGAGCGCCATCGCCGCCGCCTCGTCGAGGCTCACCGAGGCGAGGCCCGCCCGACGGCCTTGGCGAGCGATGGTCACGGTGGGGACCGGCAGCGTGGCGTAGTCGGCCGCGTGCCGATCGGGCGCGAGCGTGCCGAGCACCAGACCGTCGACCCCGAGGTCGAGCAGCTGGGCGATCGCGTCGCGCTCGCGGTCCCAGTCGTAGCGCGACGTGGCCACGACGGCCCCGACGCCGCGAGCAGCCAGCCAGGTCTCGACGCCGGTCACGGCGCTGCACCAGAACCCGTTGTCGAGATCGGGCACCACCACGCCCACCAACCCGCTTCGGCCGGTGCGCAGCTGTCGAGCCGTGCCGTGCGGGACGTAGCCGAGCTGCTCGATCGCGGCCTGCACCCGGGCGAGCGTGTCGGGGGCGAGCACCCGCGGCCGGTTGACCGCGTTGGACACCGTCGCGGTCGACACACCGGCCAGCCGAGCGACGTCGGCGATGCGGACCGGACGAGCCACGGGCGTCACTCTAGGCAGCGCCGACGAGCCGCCCGATCGATGCTGTGGTCAGCGACCGGGGACGACCTGGCCGGGTTCGACGAGCTGCTCGAGCACCAGCTCGATGAGCTCTTCCTGCGACCCGATGCCGAGCTTGGTGCAGATCGACTTCAGGTGGTTGCGCACGGTGTTCTCCGACAGGAACAACACGTCGCGGATGTGGCGCACGCGCAGACCGGTGGTGATGAGACTCGCGATCTGCCGTTCGCGGGGCGTGAGCTTCTCGGCGATCGCCTGCGGCAGCATCAGCACGGTGCGCCCCTCGGGCAGCACCACACCCTCGGCACCACCGTCGTCGCAACGGCGCAACAAGAGGTGCACTCGCGACGCCGAGCCGTCGACCGAGGTCCACTGGAACGTGAGGTCGACGGCGTTCTCGGGCTCGGTCGCGAGCATGCGCAACGCCGAGGCCACCAGGGGACGATCGTCGGGCACGGCCAGCGCGACGAGCTTGGGCGCGTCGGCGACCAACGGATACGGCCACTGCGTGACCCGTCCCGCGTCGTCGATGCGGACCCTCCAACCGTCGTTCAGCTCGCCCACCACGTGAACCGTTTTAATACATGTCAACCCCTCCGGGGGAGCCTTGACGGTCGGTCAACGTCAATTCGAGCGTTCACTCGACATCAATGACCCAATTCGAGTCACCGCGACAGCGCCCACGACCAGGCATGCCGCGACGAACGGCACCGCGTCCCCCTCGACCGGGGGACGTGATGTGTCGCACGACACGACAGCAGGCCGGGGCCCATCTACGCTCGCCGCCTCGTGGGGAGGAGCCGGAGCCTGCGCGACGTGGCGAACGCGGCGGGCGTGTCGATCGGTACGGCATCCAACGTGCTGAACCACCCCGATCGTGTGTCCGACGACGTGCGCCAACGGGTCGAGGGCGCGATGCGGCTGCTGCAGTACCGCCGCAACGGGGCGGCGTCACGCCTGTCGAAGGGCACGTCCGGGCTGTTCGCGGTGATCCTGCCCGACGTGCACAACCCGTTCTGGACGGCGATGCTGGCCGGCGCCGAGCAGGCGCTGGCCGACCGCGGTGCCTCGCTCGTGGTCGCGACCGCCGGGTACGACCCGTGCCGGTTCGAGCAGGTGGTGCACCGGCTCGAGCAGTACGGCATCGACGGGCTGCTCGTCGCCACCGCCCCCACCCGACGTCACCTCGACGTGTGCCGCGACTCGTCGCTGGCGGTGGTGGTGGCCGGCGCCGACGGACGGGCGTGCGGCGTGCCCTCGGTGTCGGTCGACGACCGAGTCGGCATGCGTCTCGCGGTCGACCACCTGCTCGACCTCGGCCATCGGCGGGTGGCCCTGGTGAACGGGCCGGGCAGCCGCATCTGGTGTGCGCGGCGCCGCCGCGGTGCGGTCGACGCGATCGTCGCCCGTGGGCTCGATCCCGGCGACAGCCTGGTCGAGGTGCCCGTCGAGCGCATGGACGTCGACCACGGTCGCGCCGTCGTCTCGAGGATCGTCGAACTGCACGACCAGGGTGTCACCGCCGTGGCCTGCGCCAACGACGTGCTCGCGATCGGCATCCTCGGTGAGCTCGAATCCTTGGGCGTGCGGGTGCCGACCGACCTGTCGATCACCGGCTTCGACGACGTCGCCGCGGCGCAGTGGGCGACGCCGTCCCTGACCTCGGTCCGTCAGGACTCGATCGCGATCGGGATCACCGCGGTGGCGATGCTGTGCGACCGGATCGACGCGGTCGCCGGGACCGTGCCGACGGCCGGCACGGCGGCCGCGCCCGGCGTGCGCCCGGGCCACGTGGTCGTCCGACCCGAGTTGGTGGTGCGAGCGAGCTCGGCCCGGGCCCGGCGAGCCGGGCGCGCGACCCGCTCCTGACCACCGCCGCTCGCCGCCCCACACCTGTCTCGGCTCACCCCCAACGGTGGTCGCCGATGCGCACCGAGCCGACGGTGCGCATCAACGTGCGCCGCACCTCCGGGTCGAGCCCGACGAACTGGGTGCCGATCTCGACCATGCCGAGATCGAGGTGCACGGCCATCCGACGGATCTCGACCGGAAGCCGGTCGGTACCGAATGCCAGCGTGCCGCGGTCGCGCGGTGCAGCTTCGAGTGGCAGCACCACTCGCGCGCCGCGCAACGACAGGTCGACCACGGCTGCGTCCCATGGCCGCCCGCTCGTGCCGATCCAGGTGGCGTCGAGCGACGTCGGGCTGCGTGTCACCGAACGCGTGTCGACGACGTCGAGGGCCGTCGCCGGCCGCAACCGGAACCGCTGCCCGTCGCGGGCGATCAGGTCGCAGGTGACGACGTTGCCCGACCACACCATGCCGACACGTGCGCCGGGGCTCGCGCCGGAGGCCGCTGCGGTCGACTCGTCGTCGATGGTGACCTCGACGTGATCGAGCACCTCACCGACGACGGTGGCGGCGCTGCGGTGCACCGACCGGCGATCGCTCCACACGACCGTCACGCCCTGTCCGGCTTCGAGTCGACCGACGCTGCTCACGGAGCGAGGAACGTACGGCGCGGTCCGGCGACCGCCGGGGATGCGGGCCCCCACCGTGACGCACCGTGGGTTGACCCGAATTGGGTCAGCGTCGGCGCGATCCGGCGGGGCAGACTCGGTCGCGTGGACGACACCGGGAACGACGATCAGGACGTGCGGCCGAACCCGACGTTCGTCACCGCCCGCATGGTGCTCCGACCCTTCCGGGCCGACGACCTCGAGTCGCTCGTCGCGCTCGACGCCGATCCGGGTGTGAAGGCGTTCATCGACGGTGGCCTGCCGGTCGACCGTGCCGACGTGGAGGACACGTTGCAGCACTGGATGCGGTTCGCGTCACACACGCCCGGCTACGGCTGCTGGGCCGCGGACGACCGGGCGACCGGGCGCTTCGTCGGCTGGTTCCACCTGCGACCGCACGGCGACGACCCACACGACCGACCCGAGCTCGGGTATCGGCTGCACCGTCACGCGTGGGGTCGCGGGCTCGGGACCGAGGGGTCGGTCGAGCTGCTGCGCCACGCGTTCGAGACGATGGGCGCCTCGAGCGTGTACGCCGAGACGATGGTGGTGAACACCGGGTCGCGACGCGTGATGGAGAAGGCCGGGATGCGTCACGTGCGCACGTTCTTCGCCGACTGGCCGGTGCGCATCCCGGGCGACGAGCACGGCGACGTCACCTACGAGATCACGCGCGACGAATGGCTCGCGGGTCGCGGCGGTCAGACGATGCGCGACACCTTGTCGGGCCAGTAGCGGTCGCGCAGCGTGCGCTTGTAGAGCTTGCCGGTCGGCAGCCGGGGCAGCTCGGGATCGAAGTCGACCGAGCGCGGGCACTTCTGCGCCGAGAGGTGCTCGCGGCAGAACGCGATCAGTTCGGCTTCGAGCTCGGGTCCCGGCTCGACGCCGGGCATCGGTTGGACCACGGCCTTCACCTCTTCGCCGAGGTCGACGTTCGGCACCCCGAAGACCGCGGCGTCCGCGACCTTCGGGTGCGTGATCAACAGGTTCTCGGTCTCCTGCGGATAGATGTTCACGCCGCCGGAGATGATCATGAACGTCGCCCGGTCGGTGAGGTACAGGAACCCGTCGTCGTCGACGTAGCCGACGTCGCCGACCGTGGCCATCGACCCGTCCGACGAGGTGGCCTCGCGGCTCTTGGCCGCGTCGTTGAAGTACTGCAGCGGTGCGGGCGTGCGGAACCAGATCTGACCGGGTGTGCCGACGGGGCACTCGTTGCCGTCGTCGTCGAGGATGTGCAGCTCGCCGAGCAGCACCCGGCCGACGGTGCCCCGGTGCGCCAACCATTCGTGCGAGTCGCAGGCGGTGAAACCGATCGCCTCCGTGGCGCCGTAGTACTCGTGGACGATCGGTCCCCACCACTCGATCATCTGCTCCTTCACCGGCACCGGGCACGGCGCGGCCGCGTGGATCGCGATCTCGAGCGACGACAGGTCGTGGCGGGTGCGCACCTCGTCGGGCAGCTTGAGCATCCGGCTGAACATGGTCGGCACCAGCTGGCTGTGCGTCACCCGGTACTGCTCGACGAGCTCGAGGTAGCGAGCAGGGTCGAAACGCTCCATCACCACGGCGGTGCCGCCCATGCGGATGGTGAGGCTCACCGCCGCCTGCGGCGCCGAGTGGTACAGCGGCGCAGGCGACAGGTACACCATGTCGGGCCGGTAGTGCCACATGCCGGCGAGGAACTGGAACAGCGGCAACTCGTGGCCGGGCGGCACCTCGGGGAGTGCGCGCAGGATGCCCTTCGGCCGCCCCGTCGTACCGGACGAGTAGAGCATCGAGCCGCCCAGGAACTCGTCCGCGATCGGTGTCGACGGCTGGGCGTCGACGGCGGCGGTGTAGTCGCGCACCTCGATGTCGCCGACGCGCTCGGGCAGGTCGACACCGTCGACCACGAGGCACAGCCGCACGCGCGGGCAGCTCGCCAGCGCCTCGAGCGCGACCGCCTGCTTGGCACGCGAGGCGATCAGCACCTGCGACTCGCTGTTGTCGACGATGTAGGCGAGCTCGTCGGCGGTGAGGTGCGAGTTGACGCACGTGTAGTAGAGACCCGACCGCTCCCCCGCCCCGCAGGTCTCGAGGTAGCGGACGTGGTTCTCCATGAAGATCGAGTAGTGGTCGAGCCGTCGCAGGCCGGTCGCTCGCAGCAGGTGTGCGAGCCGGTTGGTGCGGGCCTCGTACTCGGCGTACGTGACCGCCTCGCCCGTCTCGGCCATCACGAACGCGGGCCGGTCGGCGTGCTCGACCGCGTGGTTCCCCGGATACATGTGATCCTCCTCGTCCCCCGGCGCAGCGACGACCCCCGGCGCCTCGCCCCGTCGGCACCGTACCCCGACAACCCGCGAGCCGTCGTTCCCGTCGCGCCCGGCTCGGCATCGGTCAGGACGCGCGAACAGCACGCGTGGACGGTGCGCGACGATGCCCCCGTGACACCGCAGCGGTCCTCTCGTCGGGGGCGCCTGCCGGCGATCGGCGTGGCGCTGGTCGTGCTGGCGGCGTGTGCGTCGGACGGAGATGACACCGCGGCCCCGTCGACGTCGAGCGCGACCACGGCACCGGCGGCCGACACCATGCACACCCCGCCGGACACCACGGAGCAGACGACCACGACCGTCGCGCCGGCGACGACAGCGGCGCGGCCGACGACCACCGTCGCCGCGGGGCCGTCGGGGCACTACGAACCCGCCTGCCACGACCGGGTGACCGAGCGCGAATCGGCGGGGCCGGGCGACGACCCGGCGCTCGACGTCCTCGGCGTGGTCGGCGACCACCCCGCGCTGGAGATCGAGCTGCCCGTCGCAGTGTCCGACGGCGACACCGGTGCCGGTGCTCCGTACGGGTCGGCCGGCCGCATCCCGGGCGGCTTCCTGGTGACGGTCAGCTCGTCGTACTTCCCCGGGGGGCTGGTCGCCGCGGTCGATCTCGACGGCGTGGTCCGCTGGGTCCGCTGTGTCGACGGGTACTTCCCCGGGCCCGTGGTCGCACCGCTCGACACGGTGCCGAACCGCGCCCTGTTCGCCACGGCGGCGTTCGACGCGGCCGCGCAGGAGTGGCGGCAGACGTGGGTCGTGCTGTCGCTCGCCGACGGCAGCACCGTCGCCACCCTCGACGACCTCGTCGCCGATGCGGGCATCGACGGTGCCGCGGCAGCGAACCGGCGGCTCCTGGTCGCCGACGACGGGCTCGCGGTCTTCGGTCCCGAGGACGGCCATGTCATCGATGCGGCGGCGGACGGCCTCTTGCGCCTCGACCTGACGACGTGGGCATGGTCGACCACCACCGTCCCGTCCGAGTTCGACGGGCACCCGTCCGGCGAGCTGCAACTCGAACTCGGCACCGACGGCAGGCTGCTCCGCATGGGCCAGCAGCTCGACACGGAGGTTCGCGTCCCGCAGTCCGTCGAGGTCGACGGCGTGTGGGTCACCGACGAGGCGCTGCGCCGCTCGGTGTGGGGTCCGACCGTCGGCTACCTGTTCGCCGACCGGGGCGCGCGTGTCGCGTCGTGGGATGCGAGCGGTGCGATCCGTTGGACGAGCGACTTCGTCCTCCCGGGACGGGAAGGCTTCGCGTTCACCGAAGCCGACGGCGTGGTGCTGTCGGTCGCGTGTGGCCCGTACGACGGCACCTCACCCTGCCCGGACGAGCGGCTGGTCGGACTCGACGCCGACAGCGGTCGCGAGCTGTGGTCGCTGCCCGGCTGGCGGATCGTCGGGCCGGTCGGCGACGGCGTCGCCTACGTCACCGACTCGGTGGACGTGATGGCGGGCGAGCAGCCGACCGGTTGGCACGTGCTCGACACGACCACCGGTGAGATGGCCGACACGCCCACCTGGCCAGGCGTCGACACGTTCCGCAGCGGTTGCTGCGGCGAAGGCGACTACCAGCACGCGGGCGCCCTCGACGGGATGATCGTCGCGGTGTCGGGCCAGGTGATGGGCGTGTGGTTCCCGGCCGAACTCACCCCGGCCACGACGACGTCGGTGACCCTCGTCTGAGCGTTCTGGTCGCGCATCGTCTCGAGCATCGGGAGGATGCGCGACCAGACCGTTCAGCTCGGGCGGCGGGCGACCAGTTCGATCTCGACGTTCGCCCCGAGCGGCAGCGCGGCCACGCCGATGGTGGTGCGGGCCGGGTAGGGCTGGGTGAAGGTCTCGGCGTACACGGCGTTCATCGCCGCGAAGTCACCCATGTCGGTGAGGAACACGTTGCACTTCACGACGTCGTCGAGGTCGAGACCGCCTGCCTCGAGCACCGCCCGCAGATTGGCGAGGCACTGGCGGGTCTGCACGTCGATGCCGCCCTCGGCCAGGCGTCCCGTGGCGGGATCGATCGGCGTCTGGCCCGACAGGAACACGAGCCCGTCGCTGTCGATCGCGTGCGAGTACGGCCCGACGGCGGTGGCGCCGGGTGCGGAGATCGGGGTGCGCGGCACGTCGGCATCCTGGTCGCCGTCGGGTGATCCGACAACTCCACTCTCGACGTGAGACGAAAGTGTGTCTATTGTCTCACCCATGCGCCTCCATCTCGAAGCTGACAAGTGTCAGGGCCACAACCGCTGTTACGCACTCGCACCCGAACTGTTCGACGTCGACGACTACGGACAGGCCGTCCTCCTCGTCGAGGGCGACGTGCCCGCCGAGCTCGAGGAGAAGGCCCGCCTCGCCGCGGCCAACTGCCCCGAGTTCGCGATCAAGGTGCTGGAGGCCTGACCGTGACCGACACCGCCTCCCGCCCCCAGCGCCCCGACTACGTCCCGCCGGTCTTCGGCGACTCGCCCGAGGGCACCCACGTCTGGCAGCGCGTGCCCTACAACGCCGACGACTACGGCCCGGTCAGCGACTTCGCCACCGACTTCGACCACGCCGACCCGGCCTACAACCCGAACGCCCCCGAGGTGTGGAAGGCCCTCCGCGAGGGCGGCTGCCCGGTCGCCCACTCCGACCGCTACGGCGGGATGTGGGTGCCGATCACGCACGACACCGTGCACGAGATCGCCTACGACACCGAGAACTTCACCAGCCGTGCCGTCGTCGTGTCGGTCGGCCGGCCCGGCGACCTGTCGCTGCCCGCCCCGATCGGTGGCGCGCCGCCCATCACCAGCGACCCGCCCTTCCACGGCCTGGCCCGCCGGCTCCTGCTGCCGGCGTTCGCACCAAAGGTGATCGAGCCGTGGGAGCCCAAGGTGCGCGAGCTGTGCGTGTCGCTGCTCGACAAGATCGGCGACGTGCAGCCCGGCGAGAGCATCATCGACGCCGCCGTCCAGTACGCGCAGCACATCCCGGTGAACGTGATCCGCCAGATGCTCGGCTTCCCCGAGCAGGACGAGGAGCTGTTCCGCAAGTTCGTCCACGACGTGCTCGAGCGCATCGCCGAGGAGCCCGGTACCCGCGACGGCATGGACGAACTGGGCGAGTACATCTACGACCAGATCCAGGACCACCGCGAGAACCCGCGCGACGACCTCACGAACTACCTGATGAACGTGCAGCTCGACGGCTTCGAGATGAACGACGAGATCGTCGCCGGCATGGTGATCCTCGTGCTCATCGCCGGCATCGACACCACGTGGTCGGCGATCGGCTCGTCGCTGTGGCACCTCGCCCAGCACCCCGAGGATCACCAGCGCATCCTCGACGAGCCCGACATCATGGCGTTCGCCACCGAGGAGTTCCTGCGTGCCTACGCACCGGTCACCATGGCCCGTCTGGTCGCGAAGGATCACGACTTCCACGGCTGCCCGATGAAGAAGGACGACTGGGTGCTGCTGCCGTTCCCGGCCGCGAACCGCGATCCGCTCAAGTTCGAGGACGCCGACAAGTTCGTCGTCGACCGGCAGGAGAACCGCCACGCCGCCTTCGGCCTCGGCATCCACCGCTGCATCGGGTCGAACCTGGCCCGGCTCGAGCTCCGCGTCGCGATCGAGGAGTTCACCAAGCGGTTCCCGCGCTACGAGCTCGCCGGCGACACCCGCTGGAGCGTCGGCCAGATCCGTGGCCCGCGCGAGCTGCCGGTGCGCATCCTCGAGGTGGCGAAGTAATCAGCCCGCGTCGCCGTCTCGCGCCGGTCGTTCGTCGATCGGTGCGAGGCGGCGCAGCTGGGTCACGTGCTGCGGGCCGAGCTCGGCCACCGAGTGCACGCCCAGCAGCTTCATCGTCCGCACGACCTCGTCGCGCAGGATGGTGATCGTCCGGTCGACGCCGGCGCGGCCCCCGGCCATCAGGCCGTACAGGTAGGCCCGCCCGACGAGCGTGAAGCGAGCACCCAGTGCGATCGCCGCCACCACGTCGGCCCCCGACATGATGCCCGTGTCGAGGATCACCTCGAGGTCGTCGCCGAGTTCGCGTGCCACCGTGGGCAGCAGGTGGAACGGCACCGGCGCACGGTCGAGCTGGCGGCCGCCGTGGTTCGACAGCACCACCCCGTCCAGGCCGAGCTCGGCGCAGCGCCGCGCGTCGGCCAGGGTCTGCACACCCTTCACCACGACCTTGCCGGGCCACTGGTCGCGGATCCACAGCAGGTCGTCGAAGTCGACCGTGGGGTCGAACATGCTGTCGAGCAGTTCGGCGACGGTGCCGTCGAAACCCTGGAACGTGGAGAACGTGAGCGGTTCGGTGGTGAGGAAGTCGACCCACCAGCGCACCTTCGGGATCGCGTTCAGCACCGTGCGGCCGGTGAGCGTCGGCGGGATCGTCAGCCCGTTGTAGCGGTCGCGCAGTCGGGCGCCGGCGACGGGCGTGTCGACGGTGACGAGCAGGGTGTCGAATCCGGCCGCGACCGCGCGGTGGAGCACGTCCATCGAGCGGTCGCGGTCTTTCCACATGTACAGCTGGAACCAGTTGCGCCCGGTCGGGTTGACGGCGGCCACCTGCTCGGGCGTCGCCGTGCCGACCGTCGACAGCGAGAACGGGATGCCGGCCGCACCCGCTGCGGCAGCGCCGGCGTGCTCGCCCTCGGTGTGCATCATCCGCGTGAACCCGGTGGGCGCGATGCCGAACGGCAGCGCCGACGGTCCGCCGGTCACCGTCACCGAGGTGTCGACCGACGACACGTCGCGCAGGATCGCCGGGTGGAACTCGATGTCGAGGAACGCCTGGCGGGCACGGGCCAGCGACAGCTCGGCCTCGGCCGCACCGTCGGTGTAGTCGAACGGCGCCTTCGGCGTGACCCGCTTCGCGATCGCCCGCAGATCGGCGATCGTGTGCGCGTTCGCGAGCCGGCGCGCCGTCGCGTCGAGCGTGGGCCGCCGGAACTTCAGCAGATCGGCGAAGTCGCTCGGCTTCGGGATCCGACGGTGGGCCGGTGCGTTCACGACGTCGAGGTTACGACGACGGGTCGGCGTCCCGGTGATCCGTTCGACGGTGGGCGGCGAACGACGCGCATGAGCACGCTCGCACCCGCCCCTGCTCGGTGGCGTGCCCGGCGGCCCGATGTTCTGACGCCGGTGCGGCGCCGGACACTCGCCTCGCTCAGGGGACGAGGACGATCTTGCCCGCGGCCTTGCGGTCGAGCAGTTCGCTGAGCACCTCGCGCGCCTCGTCCAGCGGGCGGCGGGTCGGAGTGACGGGATGCAGTTCGCCGGCGGCGATCGCGTCGATGATCTCGCCGATCATCGCCTTGTTCTCCTCGATGTTGCGCGGCACCCAACCGCCCCACTCGACACCCACGACGGTGCGGTTGTTGAGCAGCACGAGGTTGAGCGGCACCGAGGCGATGCCGCCGGGGAAGCCGACGACGAGGAAACGACCGTCGAACCTGAGGGCGCGCAGCGCGGGCTCGCTGACGGGACCGCCCGCCACGTCGTACACCACGTCGACGCCCTTGCCGTCGGTGAGCTCGCGAGCGCGGGTCTTGACGTCCTCGGTGAGCGGATCGATCGTCGACTCGGCGCCTGCGGCCGTCGCGAGATCCCGCTTCTCGTCGGTGGACGCCACGCCGATCACGCGCGCACCCATCGAGCGGGCGACGTCGATCGCCGCCAGGCCGACGCCACCACCGGCGCCGGTGACGAGCACCACCTCGCCCGGGCGCACCACGGTGCGCTTCTTGAACGCGAACCACGCCGTGCCGTACACCTGCAGGAACGACGCCCCGATGTCGGCGCTCACCCCGTCGGGCAGCCGGATCAGCTGCTGCGGGAACGCCATCAGGTGCGTGGCGAACGCCCCACGCCCGGACTGCACGAGCACGCGATCACCGACCGACCAGCCCTCGACACCGGGACCGACCGCATCGATGGTGCCCGCCGACTCGCCACCGGGCACGTAGGGCGGCTGCGCGGCGAACTGGTACTTGCCCGCCGCCTGCAGCGCGTCGACGAAGCTCGCGCCGGCGGCTTCGATCGCCACCCGCACCGTGCCCTCGCCGGGCTCGGGCGTCGGCGACTCCTCGACGACGAAGTTGTTCTCGGTTCCGTGGGCGACGCAGACGATCGAGCGCATCGGCTCAAGGTATCCCGGTCCGACCCGCCGGTTCGCAGCGACCGCCCGGCCGGCTACGCGACGAGTTCGGACAACCGGTGGTGGCGCAACTCGTGTCCCCGTCCGCGCAGCTCGCGGGCCTGGGCACCGGCATCGACGTCGTGCATCGCCGAGGTGTCCTTGCCGAGTTGCTCGAGCCGACCGAGGCCGCGCACCAGGTGCGCTTCGATGCGCTCGACGATCTCGGCGAACGAGTCGGCTGCCGCGTCGCCGGCCGAGTCCACCTCGGCCCGGATGCGCAGGATCCGCAGGCTGCGCAGGTGGCTCAGCAGCCGCCGCAGCGAGGTGCTGAGCGTGCCGAGCATCGTCGGCAGGTCGTCGAACAAGGCGGCGGCCGACTCGAGCTGCTCGGCCGTCGACCGGATGAGTGCGTCGGCGTCGTGGCGAGCCCGCGTCGAACGTCGATCGGTCAGGTCCTCCGGCCCGTGGTCGGTGCGGGCTGCATGCTCGTCCTGATCGATCTCGGCGAGGAACTGCCCGACCACCTCGAGCGCCAGCGACGAGCGGGCGATCGCGAAGCCCAGAGCACGGATGTGCGAGGTCGACCGCCCGAGCAGGTCGTCGAGCTGTTCGACCTCGACCGCCACGTCGTGCGCCGAGGCGCGCATCAGCCGTGCGATCGCGCCGAGCACCTCCGAGCGGGCACCGGCGCGGGCCGCGGCGAGCCCGGCGTTGAGGGCGAACATGCTCACCTCGTCGGCCAGCTCGGCCAGCTCGACCGACGCCGAGCGGTACGACGCCGCCAGCCCCTCGAACGACTCGAGCCGGGCGCTCAGCCGCACCAGCTGGGCGAGACCGCTCGCGCACAGGGCGTGCGGTCCGCGCAGGTCGACCGACCGGGGGGTGGCCAGCAGGCGACCGGCGTCGGTGCCCAACCCGGCGAACCGTGCGCTCACCTCGGCGGGCAGCACTCGCGACATGAACTGCTCGTAGCTCGCGTAGCCGAGTCCGGCGAGCGCACGGTCGAGGCTCGCGAGCGACGCCTCGATCGCCACCGATCGGCTGTCGGTCGCCTCGATCGCGCGTTCCTCGGCCAGCAGCGACCGGTACAGGTCCTGCACCACGGGCAGGATGCCGGCCGACGGCTTGAGCCGCAGCGAGAACAGCTCCTCACCGATCGGGAACGCGAGCGCGAGCACCCAGTAGTGGTGGCCGTCCTTGGTGCGGTTCTTCACGTAAGCGGCCACGGGCCGTCCGCGATCGAGCGCATCCCACAGCACACGGAACACCGCCCGGGGCATGTCGTCGTGACGCACCAACTTGTGCGGTGCGCCGAGCCACTCGTCGGGTGGATAGCCGCTGACCCGGGTGAACACGGCGTTGGCGGAGCGGATGAACCCTTTCGCGTCGGTGGCGGAGAAGAACAGGTCGGGCAGGCCGAACTCGGCCTCGTCCGACGTCGGGAGAGACGGCGACACGACCAACGACCGTCCGGTCCGACCAGTGGCCCGCCATGGGACCTAGGTCCCGGTGGAGGTGTTCGTGATCGATGGTCGGTCAGCCGTTTTCAGGCCGGGCCGACCTGCACACCCCGCCAGAACGCCACCCGACCGGTGATCTGCGTCGCCGCGTCCTTGGGCGCCGGGTAGTACCAGGCGGCGTCGGGGTTCTCGGCACCGCCCACGGCGAGCGTGTAGTACGAAGCCGTGCCCTTCCAGCTGCACACGGTGTGGGTGTCGCTCGGGCGCAGCACGTCGGCGCGCACCGATTCGATCGGGAAGTAGTGGTTGCCCTCGACCACCACCGTGTCGTCGCTCTCGGCGATCACCTCGCCGTTCCAGGTCGCTCGGACCACGTTCGCTCCTCTCGTGCGGATCAACCGACGTTCCGGCGCCGTCGTGGCATCCGGATGACGACTGCCGCCAACGCCCGGGACGAGCCGGGCATTCCTGGCGGCCTACGGTGCGCCCCATGAGCGACCAGCCCGACCGGCCGACGATCGAGGTCACCTCCGATGCCGCCACCCACGTGGCGACGATCGAGATCCTGCGTGGCCCGCACAACTTCTTCGACCTGCAGGTGCTGGGTGACGTCGCCGACGCGCTGGCCACGCTGGCGACGGGCGAGACCCGTGCCGCGGTGCTGTGCAGCGAGGGCAAGAACTTCTGCGCCGGCGCCGACTTCAGCGGAGGTGCCGGACGGCTCGAGCAGCCCGGCACCCCGCACCTGTACGACGTCGCGATCCGACTGTTCGAACAGCCGTTGCCGATCGTCGCCGCAGTGCAGGGCGCAGCGATCGGGGGCGGTCTCGGCCTCGCGCTCGCCGCCGACCTGCGCGTGGCGTCGCCGTCGTCGCGCTTCGCCGCCAACTTCTCGATGCTCGGCTTCCATCACGGCTTCGGCCTGACCGTCACCCTGCCGCTCGTCGTCGGCCACCAGGCCGCGCTCGACCTGCTGTACACGGGCCGCCGGCTCGACGGCGAGCAGGCGCACCGGCTGGGTCTGTGCGACCGGCTGGTCGCCGACGACGCGCTGCGGGCCACCGCGCTCGCCTGGGCCGGCGAGATCGCGGCGGCCGGTCCGCTCGCGACGCGCTCGATCAAGGCCACGATGCGCGGCGGGCTGGTCGAGCAGGTGCGCGCGGCGATGGCGCACGAGCGCGCCGAACAAGACCGGCTGCAGGCCACGGACGACTTCCGCGAGGGTGTGCGCGCGACCGCCGAGCGACGGCCGCCGCGCTTCACCGGTCGCTGAGGCGCCGAGGCGGCCACCGGTGCGTCCACTGCGCCGGTGCCCGGGCGACGGGTGCTAGACCGAGCCCCGATGGCGTCCACGATCACCGCCGCTGCGCTGCGCGCCGAGGTGCGTGCGTGGACCCGAGCCCACTGGGATCCGTCGATGTCGCTGCGCGAGTGGCGCACCCTGCTGCTCGACGCCGGCTGGGCCGTGCCCAGTTGGCCGGAGCGCTGGTTCGGCAAGGGCCTGCCGGCCTGGGCCGACGACGTGGTGCGGCGCGAGATCGCCGCGTGCGGCGCGGTGTCGTCGGTGCCGGCCGGGCTGGCCGGTCCCACGATCCTCGAGCAGGGCCCCGATGCGACCCGCGAGCGGTTCCTCCGCCCGATGCTCACCGGCGAGGAGGTGTGGTGCCAGCTGTTCAGCGAGCCGAGCGCGGGCAGCGACCTGGCCGGACTCACGACGACCGCCGTGCTCGACGGCGACGAGTGGATCGTGAACGGTCAGAAGGTGTGGAACACGAGTGCGCACCACGCCGACCTCGGGATGCTGGTGGCGCGCACCAACTGGGATGCACCGAAGCACCAGGGCATCACCTACTTCGTGCTGCCGATGCGGCAGCCCGGTGTCGAGGTGCGGCCGCTGCGCCAGATGAACTTCCACGCGTCGTTCAACGAGGTGTTCCTCACCGATGCGCGCATCCCGCGCGACTGGGTCGTCGGCGAGGTGAACCAGGGGTGGACGGCGGCGCTCGCCACCCTCGCGCACGAGCGGCGCTTCGGTGTGGCCGTCACGGTCGACCGACACCGGGTCGACCCGGGTCCGGCCGCCGACGAGGCGGCCGCCGAGACGCGAGAGACGCTGAAGGTCTACTCGTGGTATCCGCAGCGGGCCGGACGCGCCGATCTGGTGATCGACCACGCCCGCCGGGCCGATCGGCACCACGATCCGGTGATCCGCCAGGAGATCGCCCGGCTCGTCTCGATGAATCGCGCCAGCCAGTGGACGGCCGAGCGGGCCAAGGCCAGCCGTGCACTCGGTCGACCACCCGGGGCCGAGGGCTCGATCGGCAAGCTCGCGATCAGCAACGTCGCCCGACAGGCGGCGAAGGTGCACGCCATGATCGCCGGCGCCGGCGGTCTGCTCGCCGGCAGCGATCCAGACGCGCCGCTCGACGGTGTGGTCGCCGAGATCCTGATCAGCGTGCCTGCGCAGTCGATCGCGGGTGGCACCGACGAGATCCAGCACAACATCCTCGGCGAGAAGTTCCTCGGCCTCCCCCGCGAGCCCGATCCCGCGAAGGGCCTCCCCTACCGAGAGGCACGCAACCGCTGATCCCCGCTTCGCGTCAGGCCGGCCGCGGCGGCGCGAGCAACTCCTCCTCGGTGCGAGCCAGCAACTCGTGCACGAGCGGGGTCTCGAAGCGGCGCTTGACGGTGACGGCGTAGAAGCTCTCGTACAGGTCGGGGAACACGGCGAGCTCGACCAGGCGGCGGGTGCGGAGCTCGTCCTGCACCACCACCGTCGGCACGAGCGCCACACCGTCGGCGTCGCGGGCCAGCAATCGCAGCAGCGCCATGTCGTCGACCTCGGCGCGCAACCGGGGTCGGATGTCGTTGCGCTCGCACCACAGGTCGAAGCTGATCCGCAGGCCGTGTTCGGGGCCGGGCACCAGCAGTGGCACCTCGGCGAGGTCGGCCGGGAAGTCGTAGCGGCGATGCCGCGTGTGCCCGACGATGCTGACCGGCTGGCGAGCGATGCGGCGGCAGCGCCACGGGTCGGCGGGGGTGCCGTGCACGCGCTGGTTGCACAGCACCACGTCGAGCGAGTGCACGCGCAGCCGACCGAGCAGTTCGGGCAGGCTGCCCGACACCAGCACCAGGTCGACGTCGTCACGCTGTAGCAGCGGTCGCACCAGGTTCTCCTGGAAGTTGCGCGACGCGGTGGCCACCGCTCCGATGCGCACCACCTGCCGTTCGTGACGATGTCCCTCGCGCAGCACCTCGACCAGCTCGGTTCCCGCGGCGAAGATGCCGTCGGCGTACCCGAACGCCAGACGGCCGGCCTCGGTGAGGGTCAGCGTGCGACCGCTGCGCTGGAACAGCGCCTGGCCGAGCTCGGCCTCGAGCTGCTTGATCTGGGCCGACATCGCGCTCTGCGACACGTGCAGCTGCCTCGCCGCACGCGTGAGGTTGCCCTCCTTGGCCACGGCCCAGAAGTAGCGGAGGTGATGGAAGTTCAGCTGTGTCACGAGCTCGTCCACTCCGATCGATCGTTCTGTCACGACGAACGAATCGTACGTGAATGCGTATTGGACAGAACAGTCGTGCTGGCGCAGAGTGGGCCTGCCCTTCGGAGGAGGTCCTGTGCTCGCCACGCTGTCCACATCACCGGTGCTCGCCGGCGCACTCGTGCGGTTCGACGCCGTCACGGCCGTGATGCTGTCGTTGATCGCGCTCGTCGGCGCCGTGGTGGTGCGCTACAGCTGGCGGTACCTGTCGGGTGACCCGAACCGCCGGGGTGCCATGATCCGTCTCGCGGCGACCCTGACCGGCGTGCTGGTCGTCGTGGTCGCGAACGACCTGGTGCTGCTCGGTGTCGCCTGGGCCGCCACCAGCCTGGCCCTGCACGGGCTGCTCACCCACGCCCGCCACCGGCCGGTCGCGGTCGCCGTCGCGCACAAGAAGTTCGTGCTCGCCCGCGCCGCCGACCTCTGCGTCGCCGGCGCAGTGGTGGCGTTCTCGGTCGCATGGGGCACCACCCGGCTCGACCGGCTCGACCGGCTCGCCGGCCTCGCCACCGACGGCCCGCTGCCCACCGCCGCACAGGTGGGCGCGCTGTTGGTGGCGATGGCCGCCGTGCTCAAGTGCGCGCAGCTGCCCTTCCACGGCTGGCTGATCCAGGTGATGGAGGCACCCACCCCGGTGTCGGCACTGCTGCACGCCGGCGTGGTCAACCTCGGCGGCCTGGTGCTGCTGCGCCTCGCCCCGGTGGTCGACCGGGCCGTCGCGGCACAGACGCTGCTGGTGGTCGTCGGCGGCCTCACGGCCGTGGTGGCCGCGCTGGTGATGACCACCCGGGTGAGCGTCAAGGTGTCGCTCGCCTGGTCGACCTGCGCGCAGATGGGCATCATGCTCGTGCAGTGCGGGCTCGGCCTGTGGGAGCTGGCGCTGCTGCACCTCGTGGCGCACTCGCTGTACAAGGCCCACCGGTTCCTGCGTGCCGGCTCGACGGTGACCGCCACGATGCGGCACCGGCTGCTCGGCCACACGGCAGCGCCCTCGGCGGGCGAGGTGGCGGTCGGACTGGCCGTCGGCGCGTCGGTCACCGCCGCCACCATCGCCGGCTGGGTGGCGCTGCCGGTCACCATCACGCCCAGCACCGCCGGCTGGCTGTTCGTGGGTGCCACCGGCCTGGCGGCGGTGAACCTGGCGATCGCCGCCCCTCGCACGGGCTGGGCGGCGATGGCCCCGCGCATCGCCGTGCTGCTGCTCGCGTCGTTCGCGCTGCACGAGGTGGCCGCCCGCGCCGTCGAGCACGGGCCGACGCCGCCGGCCGCGCTGATCGCCCTGACCGTGGCGCTCGTGGTGACCCTCTTCGTCGCTCAGGCGGCGATCGCCCTCGCCCCGCACTCGTCGGCGGTGGTGCGGGCCCGGGCCTGGCTGTTCCGCGGCCTGTTCCTCGACGAGGCGTTCACCCGCCTCGTGTTCGCGGCCTGGCCGCCCCCTGCTCCCGCCCCCGCTCCCCCGTCGCTCACGGCCGTCCGAACGGAGTTCGCATGACCCTCACCGCTCCGATCTCCTCGTCCTCGCCGACCACCTCCACGGTCGACGACGTCGTGCCGCACGTCGAGGCCGCCTGTGCCCGCATCGCGCCGAGCTGGCCGCTCGACCGGTTCATCGCCGTGAACCCCTACTGGGACTGGCGCCGCACACCGATCGCCGATGCTGCGGCCCGGCTGGGCGTGCTGGCCGGCACCAGCCTGACGGCACCTCGGGCGTGGTTCGCCGCCGAACACGCCGCCGGCCGCCTCGACCCGGCCGAGATCGTGGCCGTCGGTGACGAGCTCGGCGATCCGGCCGTGGCCGCAGCGGCGATCGCAGCGCTCGAGGCGGCGAGCACCGGCGGCGATCCGCAGCCGGCTCCTGCGGCGGCTCGGCTGCCACTGGTGACCGACCTGCGCGACCGCGGCCGGCATCCGGTGCGCGGCACCACCTGGACGGCACACGTGACGCACCAGATCGGTCAGCACCTGGCCGCCTGGTTCGACCACGACCAGGCGTCGTGGCGGCCCGAGCACACGACCGGTCCGTTCGCCGCGTGGCGCAACGATCCGACGACGCCGCGCACCGTGCGCGCCGACCGGGGCACCACCTGGACCCGGCACGCGATCGCCTCGCTGCCGAGCGATCCCCTCGCCGCCATCGCCCACGTGCTCGACGACCTGGCGATCGACGACGACGGTCGCGAGGCGTACCTGACGTCGGTGCTGTCGTCGATCAACGGCTGGGCCGCGTGGTGCGCCTACCAGCGGTGGCAGGCGCGGCTCGACGGCGACGACGACCACGCCATCGTCGACCTGTTGGCGCTGCGCCTCGCGTGGGAGTGGCTGCTCGCGCTCGACCTCGGCGATCCGACCACCATCGAGCGGTGGGCCCGCAGCTGGCGCACCGTCGACGCGGCGGCCGAGCAGCTCGCCCTCGAGCAGCGCGTCGACTGGGTGCTGCAGACCGCGCTCGAGCGCTGCTACCAGCGCACCATCGTGGACGGCCTGCCCGCCGCCCGCACCACCGTGGGCGAGGTGGCCGTCGAGGCGGTGTTCTGCATCGACGTGCGCAGCGAGGTGATCCGCCGGGCGCTCGAGTCGGTGGCACCCGAGGTGCGCACCCGCGGGTTCGCCGGCTTCTTCGGCCTGCCGATCGCCTACACGCCGGCGGGCAGCGCGCTCACCCGGCCGCAGCTGCCCGGTCTGCTGTCGCCGGCGATGACCGTCACCGACGCGGTCGCGGACGACGGCGCCGACGCCGCCCAGCGAGCCCACCGGCTCGGCGCGCAGCTCGTGTGGGACGAGCTCGGCCACACTCCTTCGGCGATGTTCCCGTTCGTCGAGGCGACCGGGATCGCGCACGCGGCGGGGCTGGTCGGCGACAGCCTCGGCCGCGGGCGCGGCCCGGCACGCTGGGAGCACGACGGCCTCGACCACCACCACGTCGGACGGCCGATGCTCGGCCTCGTGCGCGACGACCCCGCCGCCGCTGCCTCGATCGCCGAGAAGGTGCTCACCAACATGGGCCTCACCGCAGGCCTGCCGCCGCTGGTGCTGTTGTGCGGCCACGGCAGTTCGACCACCAACAACCCGCACGCCGCCGGGCTCGACTGTGGTGCGTGCGGCGGCCAGACCGGCGAGGTGAACGCCCGGGTGCTCGCCCACCTGCTCGACGACGCGGCCGTTCGGCGCGAGCTCGTGGCACGGGGCGTCGACCTGGGCGACACGTGGTTCGTGGCGGGTCTGCACGACACCACCCTCGACCGCATCGCCCTGTTCGACACCGACGGTGTGCCACCGGCCGTCCGCAGCCGCATCGACCAGCTGCGGTCGTGGCTCGATCGCGCCGGTGCCGTGGCCCGCCGCGAGCGGGCGCCACGGCTCGGTCTCGGCCATCTCGTCGGCGACGACGTCGCGCTCGAGCGGGCCGTCGTGGCCCGCAGTCGCGACTGGTCGGAGACCCGCCCCGAGTGGGGCCTCGCGGGCAATGCGGCGTTCGTCGTCGCCCCCCGGTCGCGCACCCGCCACCTCGACCTCGGCGGTCGCGTGTTCCTGCACGACTACGACTGGCGCACCGATACCGATCGTTCGGTGCTGCAGCTGATCATGACCGCGCCGATGGTGGTGACGAACTGGATCAACCTGCAGTACCACGCCTCGACCGTCGATCACGCTCGGTACGGCGCGGGCGACAAGACGTTGCACAACGTGGTCGGCGGCCGGATCGGCGTGTTCGAGGGCAACGGCGGCGACCTGCGGATCGGGCTCGCGATGCAGTCGCTGCACGACGGCCGCGAGCTGCAGCACCACCCGCTCCGGCTGTCGGTGTTCATCGAGGCGCCCCGCGACCACCTCGACGCGGTCATCGAGGCGCACGAGGTGGTGCGGCACCTGGTCGAGCACCAGTGGCTGCACCTGTTGCGGATCGATCCCGACAGCGGGTCGGTCGAGCGGCGCGACGCCGACGGCTGGCACTGAGCGGCATCGGACCCGCAGGTCCGATGCCCATTCACAGCGAACCGACAGGTGGTGCACATCCGACGACCAGTCGGTCACGTTTGAATGTGACGCCATGTCGCCCCGCACACGCCGGTCCCGCGCTGCGTTCGCCCTGCTCACCGTCGTCTCGCTCACCGGCACGGTGGCGTGCTCGTCCGACGACGACGCCGCGCCCACCGCCACGGCGACGACCGCTCCGTCCGCCGGCGGCGGCTCGACCGCGACCACGGATGCGACGACGGATGCGACCACGGATGCGACGACTGGCGACACGTCGGGCGGCACGACCGGCGACGAGGGCGACGTCTACGACGGGAACGTGCACGACGTCTCGGTCGAGTTCGACCAGGACGACCTCGACGCTGCGCTCGCCGACTACCGCGACACCGGCGACAAGACCTGGATCGAGGTGACGGTCACCATCGACGGCCAGCGCTACCCGCAGAGCGGCATGCGCCTGAAGGGCAACTCGTCACTCGCCGGGCTCGGCGGCGGCTTCGGCCCCGGCGCGGGTCAGGGCGGTCCGGGTCAGGGCGGCGCGGGTCAGGGCGGTGTCGGCGGTCCGGGGATGGTGCTCGACTGCACGACCGACGCGACCGACGCGACCGACGCGACCGACGCGACCGACGGCACCGCGACGGCGGGGCTCGCCGCCGGGGCACCGCCCGCCGGCGGGTTCGGCTTCACGTCCGACGCGCCCGAGGACCTGCCGTGGCTGATCCGGCTCGACAAGTACGTCGACGGCCAGTCGCACCAGGGCCGCACCGACTTCGTCGTGCGCAGCAACACCACCGAGACCGCGCTCAACGAGGCGGTGACGCTCGACCTGCTCGGCGAGGCCGGCCTCGCCACCCAGCAGTCGGCACCCGTGCGCTTCTCGGCCAACGGCAGCGACCCGGTCCTGCGCCTCGTGATCGAGCACCCCGACGACGAGTGGACCGACGCCAACCTGGGCACCGGTGGCGAGCTGTTCCAGGCCGACGCCTCGGGCGACTACAGCTACCGGGGCACCGACCCAGCGGCGTACGAGGAGGCCTGGGACCACGAGGCCGGTGACGAGGACGTCCAGCCGCTCATCGACTTCCTCGACTTCGTGAACAACTCGAGCGACGACGAGTTCGCGAGCGGGCTCGCCGATCGTCTCGACGTCGAGAGCTTCGCGACCTACCTGGCGATCGAGGAGCTGCTCGGCAACTTCGACGACATCGACGGCCCCGGCAACAACTCGTACCTGTGGTTCGACGCGGACGGGAAGGCGACGGTGGTGGCGTGGGATCACAACCTGGCACTCGTCGGCGGGTTCCCCGGTGGCCCCGGTGGCCCCGGTGGCGGCGGCTTCCCGGGCGGTGGCATGCCCGACGGCGGCCAGGGTCAGGGCCCCGGCCAGGGGCCCGGCCAGGGGGGCGCGTTCCCGTTGCCCGAGGGCTGCGAACTGCCCGACGGCTTCGATCCCGGTCAGATCCCGGCCGGCGGTGCCGGCGCAGGCGGTCCCGTGTTCGGGGGCGGCGGCAATCCGCTCGTCGATCGCTTCCACGAGGTCGACGCGTTCGAGGCCATGTACCAGCAGGCCCTCACCGACCTGCGTACCTCGCTGTTCGACAGCGGCACCGCGAGCGACCTGCTCGACGCCGAGGCCCAGGTGCTGCGCGACCAGGCGAGCGATCTGGTCGGCACCGACACGATCGACGACGAGGCCGCCGCCGTGCAGACCCAGCTCGACGCCGCCTGACCTCGCTAGACCGCGCTGCCCGTCAACCGACCGATCGCCAGCGAGATCGCCAACGCCAGGGCACCGCCCACCAGCACGCGGACGGCGGCGCGGCCCTTCGGGGCGCCACCGATGCCGGCCCCCAGCGCGCCGAGCGACACCAGACCCACGAGCGTCACCAGCATCGTGAGCGGCACGCGCAGGCCGCTCGACGAGGCGGCCACCACCAGGATCGGCACGACGGCACCGACCACGAAGCTGAGCGCCGACACCGTCGCCGCCTGCGCCGGGTTGGCCAGGTCGTCCGGATCGAACCCGAGCTCGTCGCGTGCGTGCACCTGCAACCGGTCGAGCGCCGACAGCTCGTCGGCGACCTGTTCGGCCAGGCCCTCGCTGAGTCCCCGATCGCGGTAGATGCGCACGAGCTCGTCGCGCTCGGCCTGGGGTTCGGTCTCGAGCTCACGGCGCTCCCGCTCGAGGTCGGCGCGCTCGGTGTCGCGCTGCGAGCTCACCGACACGTACTCGCCGGCAGCCATCGACAACGAACCTGCCGTGAGCCCGGCGACGCCGGCGACGAGGATCGCGGTCCGTCCGCTGTCGGCGGCGGCGACGCCCACCATCAGGCTCGCCGTCGAGATCAGGCCGTCGTTGGCACCGAGCACGGCCGCCCGCAACCAGGCGGCGCGGTTGCCGAGGTGGCGTTCGGCCGCCAGGTGATCGGGTTGGGTACGGGTCATCGGTCGTCCATCATGGCCGCGTCGTCGCGGGTCGTGGCGCACCGGTACGGGCGGCGCGGCGCACCGCTCGACGATTGGCCAGGCGGTACATGAGTGCCCATGCCACGGCGACGATCGATGCGGCGGCGGTCGAGCGGTAGAGGAGGTTCGAGCGGTCGGTGCCGGCGTAGGCGGCGTGCATGCTCGCCAGCCAGAACGTGGCGTAGCTGCCGAGGTGCACGAGGCGCCACACACGTCGCGGCAGCCGCCGCTGCGCGAGCGAGGTCACCTGCACGGCGGCCAGGATCCACGTGGCCACCACGCCGAGCGCGACCGCGCCGGGCTTCCAACCCGAGGCGTACGGCACCACCAGGTCGAGCACCCCGAAGTCGACGTAGCTGTCGGCCACGAGCGAGACGAGGTGGATCGCGAGGAACACCCACGCGAGCCCGGCCAGCCATCGGTGCATGGCCGCCAGCCACAGCGGCCGGCGCTGGTTGGGGAAGGCCTTGGTGGCGAACACGATGCCCCAGATCACCGAGGCGGTCAGCATCAGCCAGGCGACCACGCCCGACGCCCTCGTCAGGAACCACCACACCTGCGGGTTCATCGCGGCACCCCTGCGATCATGTCGACGAGATCGGCGGTCGCCGTCACGGTCGGGCCGCCGACCCGGCGTCCGAAGACGATGCCCGACAGGCCGCGGCGTTCGAGGTGGTCGATCGCACCGTCGGCGCCGCGGGCGAGTGCCGCGGTGGCGTGCACCTCGGCCGACCAGCCGGCGGACGCCACCACGGTGACGGCGTCGACGTCGGTGGTGGCACACGCACCCGTGGCCGGATCGATCTGGTGATGGCGTTCGTCGCCGTCGCTCGTCCACCGTCGCGAGCGCGTGCTCGACGTGGCCACACCGCCACCGTCGATCGAGAGGGCACAGCACACCTCGCCGGTGTCGGGCCGCTCGATCGCGATCACCCATCCCGCCGCGTCGGGCGGTGTCCCGGCCGCGGCGAGGTCGCCGCCGATCGCGACCAGGGCGCCCGAGGCACCACCGTCGAGCAGCCGGGCGACGACGAGATCGGCGGCCAGCCCCTTGCCGATGCCGCCGGCGTCGAGCGCGAGCCCGGCCGGCACCTCGACGAGGCCGTCGTCGTGCACCACCAACCCGGCCAGCGCGTCGACACCGCGTGGTCGGAGGTGGTCGCCCGGCAGTCCCGGCGCAGGGATCGTCGGCGCGAGGCGCCCGTCGACCACGCTGGCGTCGTAGCCCGCCCGCACCAGGGCGCGCACGACGGTCGGGTCGAAGCGACCCTCGGTGATCCGCACCCCGTCGACCATGTGGCGCAGCAGCACCACCGTCGCCTCGTCGATCACGAGACGGCCACCACGTGAGAGGCGGTTGATCCGGCAGATGTCGCTGTCGGGCACGAACCGGCTCCAACACCGTTCGAGGTACGACAGGTGGACCAGCTGCTCGTCGAGCAACGCGCCCAGCCGGTCGGCGCCGGCGCGGTCGTCGGCGGCCACGGCGACGAGGCGCACATGGCTCGCCATCGCACGCCCGTGCCGCTCAGCGACTGCCATGGGTCTGCGCCACCGGGGTCGCGCCGGCGGGCGCTGGACGCGCCGACGGCTGGGCGGTCAACACGATCGGCGCACCCGGCTGCGCAGCGACCGCACCGGTGGGTGCCGACGTGCCCTGATCGGCGGTCCGCACGACGACCACCACCTGCGACGGTGCAGCGGGTTCGACCGGTGTGGGTGCCGGCGACGACGCCGCCGCCCGGTTCGCGTAGCCCATCAGGCCGACGAGCCCGAGCATCACCGCGACGCCCGTCGCCGCAGCCGCCACCTTCGATCCCGACGCGACGCCCTCGCGGGCCGACGACGCCGGGCGGGAGGTGCGCTCAGTCATCGTCCTCACCGCCTTCGTACTCCTCGTGCTCGCCGCCCTCGTGCCCGTCGTCGCCGTGGCCACCCTGTGCGACGGGCGCCGCGGGGGTGACGACGGGCTCGACCACGTCGGCGGCGATGGTGCCGTCGGCGGCGGAGGTCGCGGTGAACTCGAACGTGCGGCTGCCGTCGGTCATCGTCACGAGCAGCGTCGTCGGGGCCGACTGCGTCGAGGTCCACGACCATCCGCTCGACGGGGTCACCCGGTCGAGCCGCACGCCGTCGGCTGTCGCGACCACGCCGACCGTGCCGGCGACGTCGACGGCGAACTCCTGCACGCCGTCGGCTGCGAGCGGCGCAGCGGTCGCCGCCGGTGCCGCCGGCGGCAGGGTGACCTCGACCACCTGGGGCGCGGTGACGTCGCCGACGGCCGATGCCTGGCCGACCGGGCTGTCGGCGGCGGTGTCGAGGATGCCGAGGTTCGCGCTCACGGCCGTCGCGCCGGCGACGCCGACGACCGCGATCGACACGAGGGTGATGAGTCGGGTCCGACCGGAGAACCAGCCGGACGACCTGGGGGGAGGAGTCGTCGTGGACATGTCGTCAACGTACGAAGGGGCCGACCAGGGCCTGGCCAGGTGCAGGCAAGCATTCGGTAAAGGTGACCCTCTGCCCTGGTGACCCGGCCGCCCGGCCCGGCAGGATCGACGACGTGAGGATCCTGGTGGTGGAGGACGACCCGACCATCGCGGGCCCGTTGCGCGACGGGCTGGTGCGCGAGGGGTTCGAGGTCGACCTCGCGTCGACAGGCGCCGACGCGCTCGCAGCGGCCCCCGCCGATCTCGTGCTGCTCGACCTCGGGCTGCCCGATCTCGAGGGTGGCGTGGTGTGCCAGCGGCTGCGTGCCACGACGAGCGTGCCGATCATCGTCGTGTCGGCCCGGGGTGACGAGATCGACCGGGTGATCCTGCTCGAGCTCGGCGCCGACGACTACGTGGTGAAGCCGTTCGGCTTCCGCGAGCTCGTCGCCCGCATCCGCGCCGTCACCCGGCGCACGGCGTCGCCATCACCGTCCACGCGCGAGTCGACCGACCTGGTGGTCGGGACGCTGCGGATCGATCGGCGGACCCACTCGGTGACGTTCGACGGCAGGACGGTCGATCTGACCCCGAAGGAGTACGACCTGCTCGTGTACCTGGCGACCGATCCTGGCGCGGTGCGAGGCCGCGACCAGCTCATGCACGACGTGTGGGACGAGCACTGGTGGGGATCGACCAAGACCCTCGACGTCCACGTCGCCTCGCTGCGCAAGAAGCTCGCGCCCGAACTGATCGAGACCGTGCGCTCCGTCGGCTACCGGCTCGTCGAGGCACCGGCGGCGCATCCGTGACCCGGCGTCTGCTCGTCAGCTACCTGGCGGTCACCGTCGTGGTGCTGGTGCTGCTGGAGGTGCCGTTCGCGATCTTCTTCGCGCGGCGCGAACTCGACCGGCTGACCGCATCGGTGGAACGCGACGCATCGGTGCTCGCGACGTTCTACGAGGACGATCTCGAGGCCGGGCTCGTGCCCGACGCCCAGACCGCCGACCAGTACGCAGCACGCACCGGCGCTCGCGTGGTGGTCGTCGACGACGCAGGCATCTCGGTCGTCGACACCGAGCAGGCCGCGCCGCGCGACTTCTCGACGCGCCCCGAGATCGCCACGGCGCTCGCCGGGCGGCGCGCCACCGGTACCCGGGCTTCGCAGACGCTCGACACCGACCTGCTCTACGTGGCGGTGCCCGTGGCGTCGAGCGGCCGGGTGCACGGTGCGCTGCGCATCACGCTCGACACCGCCGAGGTCGACGCCAACGTGCACCGGCTCTGGTGGGGACTCGCAGCGATCGCCGCGGTGGTGCTGGCGGCGATGGGGCTCGTCGGATGGCTCGTCGCCCGGAGCGTCGCCCAACCGCTCGAGCGGCTGAACGACACGGCACGCCGGTTCGGCGAGGGCGATCTCACCACCGAGGTGCCGGCCGAGGGCCCGCGCGAACTACGCGAGCTGTCGGCGACCATGGCGACGATGGCGCGACAGCTCGCGTCGATGATCGACGAGCAACGCGCGTTCGTGGCCGATGCGTCGCATCAGCTGCGCACCCCGCTGACGGCGTTGCGCCTCCGGCTCGAGAACCTGCAGGCCGGGCTCGACGATCCCGACGCCGCACAGGTCGACGCGGCGATCGACGAGATCGGCCGGCTCGCCACCCTGGTGCACGATCTGCTGCGACTGGCCCGCGCCGACCAGCACGCGACGCCGTCGCCGCACGACCTGGCACGGCTCGCGGCCGATCGGATCGACACCTGGACGGCGGTCGCCGAGTCGGCGGGTGTACAGCTCGGGGCGCAGCTCGACGCCGACTCGCTCCCGGTGGTCGCGGTGCCGGGTGCCGTCGAGCAGATCATCGACAACCTGCTCGACAACGCGCTCGCCTGGTCGCCGAGCGGCTCGACGATCACGGTGTCGGTGACGGCCGGTTCAGGGGCGACGGGAGCGACCGTGCACCGGCTCGCCGTGGCCGACGAGGGCCCCGGTCTGACCGACGACCAGAAAGCGGCCGCGACCCGCCGGTTCTGGCGGGCCGACGCGTCGACGACCGGGTCGGGGCTCGGACTGTCGATCGTCGAGGCGCTCGCGACCGCATCGGGCGGCACGGTCGAGCTGTCGGACACGCCCGGCGGCGGGCTGACCGTCACGGTCGCGTTCCCCGCCGCACCGGAGCACTCGGCTCAGCCCGGCGCGACGAGCGTGGTGGTGAACAGGTCGCGGCCCACGGTGAGCCGGCCCTCGTAGCCGCCCGATCGCACGTCGTCGGCGAACGTCGCCTCGTCGGCCTCGGTGGCCGGTGCCGGGATGAGGTGGGTGAGGACGAGGTGGCGCACCCCGGCGCGCTGCGCCAGTCCGCCGAGCGCGACGGTGTCGGCGTGGTACTCGAAGATGTGCTCGAACACGGTGCCCCGGGTGAGATCGCTCATCGCCGTGGCACGGCACGCCTCGTGCACCAGCACGTCGGCGCCCGCGGCGAACGCCTCGACCTCGGCGCACACCCGTGTGTCGCCCGAGACGACCACCGCACCGTCGGGTGTGGTGACCCGATATGCGACGGCCTCCGGCACCGGTTCGTGGTGCACCGCGATCGCCTCGACACGCACGGTGCGGTCGGGGCTCGACCACACCGTGATCGGCGGGGCGCCCGGCGCGGGCGCCTCGAACGCACGGAGGTCGACACCGGGTTCGCCGGCGCCGGTGTGCTGCCGTCGCACGGCGATGTCGACGTCGTACGGCTCGAGCATCCGCTCGACGAAACGCGCCGCCACGCCCTCGACGGCGTGCACGGCGAGCGGACCGGTGCGGTGCAGTTGCTGCTCGACCCAGCGTGTGATCGCCAGGTCGGCGAGGTCGACGAGGTGGTCGCTGTGTACGTGGGTGACGAACACGCCCGTCAGCGCGAAGGGCCGAACGCCCGCCTCGGTGAGGCGCAGCACGGCCGCCCGGCCGGCGTCGAACAGCAACGACACGTCGCCGTGACGCACCAGCGTGGCGGCACCCGCACGACCCGGTGACGGGTGCGGGACCCCGGTGCCGAGGAGGGTGACGGAGGTGTGCGCAGCGGGCGGGGCGTCGGGCATCGGCACATCCTTTCACTGTTCGCACGATCAGGCCATTGCGACATTCCTGATCAGTTGATTAGTGTCGTCGCATGGCCTCCGCCCGGCAGCCGCGCCCCGCCCTCGCCTCGCCCGACCAGCCGGTCGCGGATCCGGCCCGCGACCGCATCCTCGCCGCGGCGGTCGACCTGTTCGCCGAGCGATCGTTCGACGGCGCCACCACGCGGGCGATCGCCGAGCGCGCCGGCGTGACCCAGCCGTTGCTCAACTACCACTTCAGCTCGAAAGACGAGCTGTGGCGCGCAGCGGTCGACAGCGTGTTCGCCGAGCTCACCACCACGCAGACGGGCCGGCTCGAGGGTTTGCGCGGCGTCGACGACGTCACCGTCGCGCGGCTGATGATCCGCGAGTTCATCTGGTTCTCGGCCCGCAATCCGCAGCTGCACCGCCTGATCACCCAGGAGTGCAAGGCCGACGGACCGCGCATGGAGTACCTCGTCGAGCAGCACGTGCGCCCGATGTACGAACGCACCGTCGCCCTGCTGCGCCAACTGGTCGACCGGGGCGCGATCCGCGACCTCCCGGTCGAGCACCTCTTCTACGTGATCACCGGCGCCGGGCCGACCATGTTCGTGCTCGGCCCGGAGTGCCGTCGACTCACCGGCCTCGACCCCACCGACGACGACGTCATCGAGGCCCACGTCGACGCGGTCTGCTCGCTCATCTTCGGCAGCTGACCGACAGCCGACCCGAATCCAGACCACCCATCGAACCCGTCACACGACCACAGGGGGAATCGTGAAGCACCGCATCGAAGTCGCCTACCTCGGCATCGAGGTCCCGGACCCGTCGACGCTCGACCCGTTCTTCGCCGACGTGATCGGCCTCGTCGCCGGCGAGCCCACCGCCTCGGGCGCACGCACCTGGCGCAACGACCACAAGGCCCAGCGCGTGATCGTCACCGAGGGCCCCGCCAACGACGGTGCGTTCGTCGGATTCGAGACGATCGACGACGCCGCGTTCGACGAGGTCGTCGCCCGCCTCGGCGCCGCCGGCTTCGCGGCGACAACGGGCGACGCCGCCGACTGCGCCGAGCGCCGCGTCGCCCGCCTCGCCCGCGTCACCTCGCCGTGGGGCGTGCCGGTCGAGGTCGTCACCGGGCTGGTCGACGCGAGCACGCCGTTCGCGTCGCCGCTGATGCCGAGCGGCTTCCTCACCGAGGGCATGGGGTTCGGACACGTCGTGTTCGCCACGCCCGAGTTCGACGAGGCGTGCCGATTCCTCACCGAGGGTCTCGGCCTGGCGCAGAGCGACTGGCTCGAGATGCCGCTCGCACCGGGCATGAACCTCGAGGTGCGCTTCTTCCACTGCAACGGCCGTCACCACACGATGGCGCTCGCACGTGCGCCGTTCCCGCTGCCCCAGCAGCTGCACCACTTCATGGTCGAGACCAACTCGCGCGACGACGTCGGCGCGGCGTTCGACCGGGCGTGGGCGACCGACCTGCCGATCCCCAACGGCCTCGGCCGCCACGACAACGACGGCATGTTCAGCTTCTACGTCTCGAGCCCGGCGGGCTTCGCTGTCGAGGTCGGCCACGGTGGCCGCATCGTCACCGACGACTGGGACGACAACCGTGTGTACGACCGCATCTCGCAGTGGGGCCATCAGCCCCTGCGCCAGGCGTGAGCGCACCCGTGGAAGGCGTGTTCGACGTCGCCGTCGTCGGCTGCGGACCGACCGGGTTGGTCGCCTCGATCCTGCTCGCACAGCGCGGCCACCGCGTGGTGGTGCTCGACCGCTACCCGGAGCCGTACCCGCTCCCGCGGGCGGTGCACTTCGACCACGAGGTCGGCCGCATCCTGCAGTCGTGCGGTGTCGGGCCCGAGGTGCGCGGCATCATCGAGCCGGCCGATGTGTACGAGTGGCGCAACGGCACCGGCACCACGCTGTTGCGCTTCGGCATCTCCGGCGACGCACCGTCGGGATGGCCGAGCTCGTCGATGTTCACCCAGCCGGTGCTCGAGGAGATCCTCGAGCGGCGAGCACGTTCGCTGCCGTCGCTCGAGATCCGTCGCGGTGTCGAGGTCACCTCGCTCGTCCAGCACACCGATCGCGTCGAGCTCACCGACGCCGCAGGTGCCACGGTGACGGCCACCTGGGCGATCGGTGCCGACGGGGCCAACAGCACGGTCCGTGGCCTGCTCGGCATCCCGATGATCGACCTCGGCTACTTCTTCGACTGGTTCGTGGTCGACGTCATCCCCGACGTGCCGACGGTGTGGAGCCCGATGAACGTGCAGATCTGCGATCCGGCGCGGCCCACCACGGCGGTGTCGGGCGGGCCGGGTCGGCGACGGTGGGAGTTCCTGCGACTGCCGCACGAGCCGGCCGACGAGTTCCACACCGAGGCCAATGCGTGGGCGCTGCTCGAGCCGTGGGACGTGCGGCCCGACAACGCTCGACTCGAACGCCATGCGGCCTACACGTTCCAGGCCCGCTATGCCGAGACCTGGCGCAAGGACCGCGTGCTGCTCGCAGGTGACGCCGCTCACCAGACGCCACCGTTCGCCGGGCAGGGCCTGTGCGCCGGCGTGCGCGACGCGGCCAACCTCGCCTGGAAGCTCGACCTCGTGCTACAGGGCCGCGCGGGCGACGCGCTGCTCGACGCGTACGGCACCGAGCGATTGTCGCACGTGCGACAGGCGATCCAGTTCGCGATCGACCTCGGCAAGGTGATCTGCGTGCCCGACCCCGACGAGGCAGCGGCGCGCGACGCGGCGATGGCGCCGATGGTCGGCGACGAGCCGATGGCCACACCGGGGCTTCCGGGCCTGACCAGCGGGTGCTTCGACGTCGACTCACCGTTCGCCGGCCACCTGTTCGTGCAGGGGGCGATCGACGGTCGCCCGTTCGACGACGTGCACGCTGCCGGTTGGCGTCTCGTCACGATCGACCCCGGGGCGACGATCGACGACGACGTGACTGCCTGGTTCGCCTCGATCGGCGGCTCGATCGTGGCGATCACGGAGCCCGATGCGACGTACCGTCGCTGGTTCGACGAGCACCCGGTCACCTGGGCGTTGCAGCGCCCCGACTTCTACCTGTACGGCTGCGCCACCGACGCTGCCGGGGCCACGGCGCTGTTGTCGGATCTGCGCCTGCGGCTCGGCACCGCCTGAGCGCACCGGCCCGCTCCGTCTTGGGAGCGCCTTCTCGGACCGGGCACGATGACGGCCATGCGCTTCGACAACCAGGTCCTGTTCGTCACCGGCGGCGCCAGTGGCATCGGCTTCGCGACCGCCGAGCGCGTCGTGGCCGAGGGCGGCCGTGCCGCGCTGGTCGACCTCGACCTCGAACGCGCCGAGGCCGCGGCCGCGAAGCTGCCGGGCTGCATCGGGCTCGCCGCCAACGTCGCCGACGACGCGGCGATCGCTGCCGCGGTGGCCACCACGGTCGAGCGCCTGGGTGGCATCGACCTCGTCCTCGCCGCGGCCGGACACGCTGAGTTCGGACCGGTGGCCGAGTGGGACGCCGCTCGGTTCAACCGGATGCTCGAGGTGCACGTCGGCGGCACCTTCCACGTGTGCAAGCACACGCTGCCGGTGATGAAGGCGCGCGGCAAGGGCTCGATCGTCACCATCGCCTCCACCGCGGCGTTCACGGCCAACGGCGACAACGTGCCGTACGGGGCGGCCAAGGCGGGCATCACCGGACTCACCCGGCAGCTCAGCCTCGAGGCGCTGCCGGAGGTACGGATCAACTGCGTCGCCCCGGGACGCACGGTCACCGGGATGACCACCCCGCTGATGCTGCAGCGCGGCGGCGACCTCGAGCAGGGCGAGAAGGTGTTCGGCGCCAAGGTCCCGATGAAGCGCATGGGCACGGCCGCCGAGCTCGCCGCGGCGATTTGCTTCTTCCTGAGCGACGATGCGTCGTTCGTCACCGGTCAGACCCTGCTCGTCGACGGCGGCGAGACGATCACCTGATCACTGCTCGCCGCGTCGTCCCCGCGAGAGGGGGCGTGACCAGCTGGGATGCATGACCGGCTCCCCGCCGGCCGGACGGGTCGGCGGGGTGGGACGGACATCGGCGCACGCGCGCGGGCATCGCGGTGATCGCTGCTTCCGCTCGTCGAGATCCTCGTCGCGATCGTGCTCGTCGGCATCCTGCCCGCCGTCGTCGTCATCGGGGTCGTCGCCTGACTCGACGACCGGCCGCCCGCCTCAGATGGTCGGCACCTCGTAGTGCTCGACCAGGTGCACGAGCAGCTCGACACCCCAGCCGGTCGCCCCTGCGGGACGGTCGTCGAGGTCGCGGTCCGACGACACGACGGCCGCCATGTCGAGATGGGCGAACGGCAGGCCCTTCGCGAACGACTCGACGAACAGTGCGGCGAAGGCCGACGCCGCTGGTGCCTCGCTGCGGTTGCACATGTCTGCCACCCGCGACTTCAGCAGCCCCCGGTACTCGGGCACGCGCGGCATCCGCCACGCCCGGTCGCCGGTGGCGGCCGAGGCCCGGGCGATCTGATCGGCCAACTGGTCGTGGGTGCTGACGAACGGTGCCACCTGCTGACCGGTGACGTGCAACGCGGTGTGGGTGAGCGTGGCGACGTCGACGATCGCGCTGGGCGACGTGGTCGCCGCGAACGCCACCGCGTCGCCGAGCACGATGCGACCCTCGGCATCGGTGTCGACGACCTCGACGGTGGTGCCGTCGAACATGCGCAGCACGTCGCCGGGCCGGGTGGCGTCGCCGCCGGTCATGTTGTCGGTGAGCGGCAGGTAGGCCGACACGGGCGTGGGGAGCCCGAGCTCGGCGATCACCTGCATCGCGCCGATGATCGCTGCTGCGCCGCCCATGTCGGTCTTCATGCCGAGCAGTGCTGCGGCGTTGTGTTTGAGGTTGATGCCACCCGTGTCGAACGTGATGCCCTTGCCCACCAACGCGAGACGTGGTCGATCGCCGGCGTCGGCCGGGACGTGGTGCAGCTCGACGAAGGCGGCCGCCTGGTCGCTGCCACGGTTCACACCGAGCACGCCGCCCATGCCGAGCGCCTGCACGGCGTCGTGGTCGTGCACCACCACGCGCACCCCGACGGCTTCGAGCTCGAGGCATCGCGGGCGAGCTCGGTCGCGACGAGCGTGCCACCGGGTTCGTTGACGAGATCGCGGGCCAGCATCACGCCGCGCATCACGGTGAGCGCCCGCTCGATCGCCGCGGCGGACTGCGCACCGGCCTCGTCGACCAGGAGGTGCAGGCGGGCGGGACCGTCGGTCGACGGGGTCGCGGGCGATCGCCCGTGGCTTCACCCGCGCCAAGATGCGCGCCGGCTGGAACTGGGACTACGACGTGGCCGCCGTGCACGCCGCTCGTGACGTGCTCGGACCCGACCGCGACCTGATGGTCGACGGCACCTGGCGCTTCGGGCTCGACGACGCGATCGCGTTCGCGAAGGTGCTCCAAGAGGTGCAGGCCTTCTGGTTCGAGGAGCCGCTCGCCACCGACGACCTCGACGACTTCGTCGCGCTGCGCGCCGCCACCACCGTGCCGATCTCGATCGGCGAGAACGAGATGGCGATCCACGGGTTCCGCGAATGGCTCCGAGCCGGCGCGGTCGACATCGTGCAGGCCGACGCCAGTCGCGCCGGCGGCATCACCGAGGTCTCGAAGATCGCGGCCGAGGCCGCCGCCGTGGGTGTCGGGTTCGCGCCGCACAGCTGGTGCGACGCCGTGGCCGTCGTGGCCAACGCCCACGCGGTCGCCGCGGCGCCCAACGGCATCACGGTCGAGATCGACCAGACCGGCAACCGGTTCATCGAGGAACTGCTCGGTGGCCCGCTGGTCGTCACCGACGGCCACCTCGACCTGGGTGAGCGGCCGGGGCTCGGCATCGAGCTCGACGAGGCGGCGGTCGCCGACCTTCGTCTCGACGACCCGTTCCACGTGCCCGACGGCAACTACTGCGACGTGGTCTACGGACGAGGCCAGACGAGGTACATCGGCGACTACCGGGGACGCTGAGCGCCGGCACCGGTCGGCCCCAACTCCCCCACCGTTCCGCCACACCCCACCGTAGTCGTGGGGTGGGGGCTTGCCGCAAGGACCCCCGACGTGCCTTGGATGGTCGTCCCATGACGAGCCCCCACACCCCTGCGCCCCACTCGCCCGAGTTCCCCGCGCCGGTGCCCGCCGACGACCGGTTGCACGTGTACGTCTCGGTCGGCCACCAGCAGATGATGACCGACGCGATGCGACCCCTCGGCTGGTCGATGTGGCAGATGATCGCCGCCCGCCCGATGTTCGAAGCCGGAGGGCGCCTGTTCGTCGACGTCACCGATCAGCTCGCGTCACCCGTCGTCCGTCCCGCCTTGCTCGCCGGTCTCGACGCATCCGACCCGCTGATCCGCGACGCGCTCGAGACGGTGCTCGCCGAGGGCGGCATCGAGCTCGACGCCGCGTCGGCCGCCGCGCCGCCCGCTCCCCCGCCGGGCACCTCGATGCCCGGCAACGCACCTCCTCCACCGCTGCCCACCGACCCGGCGATCGTCGCCGAGCTGGTCGAGCGCATCCACGCTTCGGTCGACGACGCCCGTCGGGCGCTCGACGGGCTCACCGGGCCGGCCCTGTTCGACGCGCTCGTCGACGACGTGGCCGGCCTGAAGCGGGTGCTGTTCGACCCGCGCAGCATGCAGGCGATCATGGCCGGCATGGAGGCGAGGCAGTGGCTCGACACGCAGCTCCGCGAACACCTCGGCCTCGTCGGCGCGGCCGACACGCTCAGCCTGGCCGCGCCCGGCAACGTCACGGCCGAGATGGGCCTCGCACTGCTCGACGTGGCCGACGCCGTCCGGCCCCACCCGGAGGTGGTCGAGCTGCTGCGCCGCCGTGGCCACGACGACGGGTTCGTCGACGAGCTGCTCGGTGTCGCGGGCGGTGACGCCGCCCGCGCGGCGATCGACCGTTTCCTCGACATGTACGGCGTCCGCTGCGTCGGCGAGATCGACGTCACCCGCCCGCGCTGGCGCGAACGACCGTCGGCCCTGGTGCCGGTGATCCTCGCCCACGTCGACCAGCTCGAGGCGGGCGAGCACGAACGACGCGTCACCCGGGGCCTCGCCGCGGCGGACGCGTTGCGCGCCGACGTGCTTCGACGCCTGCGCGCACTGCCCGACGGCGCGCAGCTGGCCGACGAGGCCGAGCGGATGATCGACCGGCTGCGCACCTTCGTCGGCTACCGCGAGCACCCGAAGTTCGGCATCGTCAGCCGCACCGCCGTGCACCGCGCAGCACTGCTGCGCGAGGCCGATCGGCTGGTGTCCGAGGGCGTGCTCGCCACGAGCGACGACGCGTGGTTCCTCACCTTCGACGAGCTGCGCGAGGTGTCGCACACCGGCACCGCCGACCACGAGTCGGTACGCCGTCGCCGCCACGACCACGAACGCAACCGCACGCTCACGCCGCCTCGCGTGATCACCTCGCGCGGCACCGCCCACGACGGTGACTACCGCCGCGACGCGGAGCGCGAGGGAGCGCCCGAAGGGGCGCTGGTGGGGCTCGGCGTGTCGGTCGGCGTCGTCGAGGGCCGCGCGCTCGTCGTCACCGATCTGGCCGACCTGTTCGAGGTCGAGGTCGAGCCCGGCGACATCCTCGTCACATCGCACACCGATCCGAGCTGGACCCCGGTGTTCGTCCTCGTCTCGGGGCTCGTCACCGAGGTGGGCGGGATGCTCACCCACGGGGCCGTCGTCGCCCGCGAGTACGGCCTGCCCGCGGTGGTGGGCGTGCGCGACGCCACGACACGGCTGCGCACCGGCCAGCGCATCCGGCTCGACGGCACGGCCGGTTGGGTCGAGGTGCGCTGAGCCGGGCCTCAGGCGCCGGCGGGGGTGCGGCCCGTGAGCAGCTCCTCCACCGACTCGAGCTGATCGGTCGAGCCGATGATCCCGAGCAGGTCACCCTCGCCGAACACGGTGTCGGGTGCCGGGTTCGCGTGCAGCTCGCCGTGCTGCATCATCGCCACCACCAGCGCGCCGGTGTGCCGCCGCAGATCGGTCGAGCCGAGCGTCGCCCCCACCAGCGGGCTGCCCGCCGGGATCGCGTGCCAGGCGATGTCGACGCCGCGCACGGCCGTGAGCACCTGATCGAGTGCACGGGTGGCCTCGGCCGTCTCGTCGTCGAGCCCGTCGAGGCGACCCTGGTACGCGTCGCGTCGCACGGCGTCGAGGAACGGCTGCAAGCCGTTCATCGAGTGGTCGAGCTCGAACAGGGTGTGTCGCACGATCTCGAGGCCGCCCTCGAGCTCGGGGTTGATCACGTGGCGGGCGCCCAGCTCGTGCAGGCGACGGATGCCCTCGAGCGTGCCGGCGCGGGCGATGATCCGCAGGTCGGGTGCCTGCTCGACCGCCGCCGCCACGACCAGTTCGGTCGAGGTCTGGCTCGGCAGCGTCACCACGAGCGCCCTCGCGTGGCGGAGTCCGGCGTGGTCGAGGATGTCGCTGTTCGACGCGTCGCCGAACAGCGCGCGCAGCCCCTCGGCCTCGGCCTCCTCGACGCTCGGCTCGTCGAGGTCGACGACGAGCAGGTCCGTGCCGATCTCGCGCAGCACGTCGACGGTCTGGTGCCCCACCCGGCCGTAGCCGACCACCACGACGTGGTCGCGCAGCTCGTACTCGCCGGGCGTGATCCCGGGACGAGCGTCGCGCATGCGGCGGCCCACGTACGGCGTGCGCAGCAGCAGCCGCTGGCTCGCCGGGATCAGGTGGAACATCGACGGGTTCACCATGATCGACAGCACGGCCGCGGCCAGGATCAGCGCGTACTGCTCGTCGGTGAGCAGGTCGAGCGCGATGCCGGCCTGGCCGACGATGAAGCTGAACTCGCCGATCTGGCTGAGCCCGGCGGCCACCACGGCGAGGTCACGACCCGACCGTGGCATCGCGAACGACAGCGCGAGGGTGATCAGCGTCTTGCCGATCACCACCACGGCGGCGAGCAGCAGCACCCGGTGCCACTGGTCAGCGATCACGCCGAGGTCGACCTGCATGCCCACCGACACGAAGAACAGCACCGCGAAGATGTCGCGGAACGGCAGCACCTCGGCCTCGATCTGGTGGTGGATGCCGGTGCCGCCCATCACGACGCCGGCCAGGAACGCCCCGAGCGCGAACGACACCCCGAACAGCTCGTAGGCACCGTACGCGGTGCCGGCCGCGAGGGCGACGACGGCGAGCAGGAACAGCTCGCGCGACCGCGTACGGGCGATCCACGTGAGCAGCAACGGCAGCAGGCGCACGCCGACGACGAGCACCAGTGCGATGAAGATCGCGGCCTTGAGCAGCGCCCACGCGATGCCGGCCCAGTCGGTTCCTGCGTCAGGAGCACCGGGCTCGCCGACGATCGCGGGCAGCAGCACCAGGATCGCCACGGTGGCGAGGTCCTCGAGGATCAACCATCCCACCGCGGTGCGACCGCCGCTGGTGTTGAGCAGGGCCCGGTCGGTGAGGCCGCGCAGCAACACCACCGTGCTGGCGATCGAGATCGCGAGCCCGAGGACGAGCGCGGCGCCGTTGCTCCAGCCCCACAGTTCGTGGGCGACGAACCAGCCGAGCCCGGTGGCCAACACCATCTGCGCGAGCGCGCCCGGCACGGCGACGTGCTTGACACTCGCCAGGTCGCGCAACGAGAAGTGCAGCCCGACGCCGAACATCATGAAGATCACACCGAGCTCGGCGAACTGCAGCGCCGCCTCGTGGTCGGCCACGAACCCTGGCGTCGAGGGCCCGACGAGCACGCCGCCGACGAGGTAGCCGACGATCACGGGAAGCCGCAGCCGCCGGGCGATCAGCCCGCCGACCAGTGCGGCGAGCACTCCCATCGCGACCGTGGCGATCAGCGTGACGTCATGCTCCATCGCATGCTCCATCGCGTGTTCCGACGCGGCCCGGCGGACCGTGGGTGACGTGGTGGACCGACATGCATCGATGTTAGTCGTTCTTCACGCTGAATGTTCGGTGAGGTGGCGATACCAGGCGGGGGTATCTGTCACGTTTGGCGATCACCGCCGCCTCCCCCGACGAGCCGGTCACGATCGCCACTACGTTCGTCCCATGACGACCTCCCCGCAGCCTCCGTCCGACCCGCAGGTGTTCGACACCGTGATCATCGGCGCCGGCCAGGCCGGACCCTCGCTCGCCGGTGTGCTCGACGGGCGCGGCGAGCGGGTGGCGCTGGTGCAGGACGGGCCGTTCGGCGGCACCTGCCTCAACGACGGATGCCGTCCCACCAAGGCGATGCGGGCCTCGGCGCGAGCGGCGCACGTGGCCCGGACGGCCGGCAGGTTCGGCGTCGTCGTCGACGGACCGGTCCGCGTGGACCTCGCCGCGGCGGTGGCCCGCAAGGACCGGATGATCGACACCTGGCGCGCGGCATCGACCGAGCACTTCGTCCACCACCCGACCATCACCTATCTGGTCGGGCGCGGCCGGCTGGCCGGCACGCTCGACGACGGCACCCATCGGGTGACCGTCGGCGACCGAACGCTCGTGGCTCGTCGCGTGATCCTCAACACCGGCGCCCGCTCGACGCCCCCGCCGATCGAGGGCCTCGGTGACGTGCCGTGGATGAGCCATCACGAGATCCTCGATCTCACCGTGCTGCCCGATCACCTGCTCGTCCTCGGCGGCAGCTACATCGGTCTCGAATTCGGGCAGATGTTCCGGCGCTTCGGCGCCGACGTCACGATCGTCGAGCACGGACCGCGGCTCGTCGGTCGTGAGGACCCGGAGGTGTCGGCGGCGATCACCGAGGTGCTCACGGGCGAAGGTGTCGGCGTCGTCACCTCACGGACGGTCTCACGCGTCTCGCCCAACTCGTCCGGCGGGATCGAGGCGGTGCTCGACGACGGCAGCACGATCACGGCCAGCCATGTGCTCGTGGCGACGGGCCGCACCCCCAACAGCGATGACCTCGGTCTCGACACCGTGGGCGTCGAGACCGACGATCACGGCCACGTGCGGGTCGACGACGTGTATCGCACGACGGTGGCCGGCATCTATGCCGTGGGCGACGTGAACGGCCGGGGTGCGTTCACGCACACCTCGTTCCAGGACCACGAGATCCTGGCCGACCACCTGTCCGGCGGGGCGCGCACCGTGGCCGGCCGGGTGAGCACCTACGGGTTGTTCACCGATCCGCCGCTCGGCCGATTCGGCCTCACCGCCACCGAGGCCGGACGTCAGGGCCTCGATCACACGGTGGTGAAGTTCCCGATGTCGCGAGTCACGCGTGCCGTGCTCGACGACGAGCCCGAGGGCATCGCCATCCTGGTGGCCGACCGCACGAGCGGCCGGCTGCTCGGTGCCGCCGTGCTCGGCCATCAGGGCGACGAGGTCGTGCAGACCCTGTCGCTCCTCACCCACGCCGGTGGCACCGTGCACGACCTGGCAACCTGGTTGCCGGTGCACCCGACGGTGGCCGAGTACCTGCCCACCATCGCGGCCGGCCTGGCACCCCCGGAGGCCTGAGCCGCACTGCTCGCCCCGATCGCCGGGGCCGGGACGTGGGTGTGCGGTGCAGCCGTGTGTGGCTGCACCGCTGGCGGTGGTGTGCTCGACGTGGTCCCCGGGTGGTGGTGGGGGTGTGGCTGTCGAGCGCCCAGGCCGCCGCCTGCCCGTCGTGGGTGGATGCCGTTGGTTGGGCAGTCGATGACGCGTCCGTTGGGGAGCCGGAGTTGGAAGTGTTCGGCGTCACCGATGACCTGGACGCCGGGGGCGTGTTTGAGGTGGTGGTGGTGACTGCAGAGCAGCGCCATGTTGATCAGGTCGCTCAGCCCGCCTCACTCGACCAGGTCGAGGTGGTCGACCTCACACCACGCGGCGGGATCGACATCGGTCTCGACAGCCACCGTCGCGGATCATGAGTGCTTGGAATTGTGCGTCGGTCGCGAAGCGGACCTTGTCGCCGAGTTCGATGATCGTGTTCCCGGTGTGGACGATGCGGCGGATGATCGCGTTCTCCGCGAGGACTCTGAGGACGTCGGCGGGGATCCGGTCGCCGTAGCTGGTCCAGCCGGGTTCGTCGGAGAGGCCGGCCATGGTCTCGGCAGTGCAACCGATCAGCAGCGTCGCGCGTTCGCGTCCACCGGTGACCGTGCCTGCCGCGTAGGCCTTGGCCAACTGGGTCAACCCGTCGGCCATGCGTTGGGCTGGGGTGCGGTCGTCACCCTCGACGTGTGCCCCGGCGGCGGCATTGATCGCGTTCATCACCTGCCGGTGCTCGGTCTCCGGCAACACCAGCGTCGATTCGACCAGCCCGTCCGACGCCGGCTTGGAGGTGAGTGACCGCTTCGCGAACCTGCGTGCGGACCGCTCCTCCGGGGTTTCGTTGGAGTGGATCTCACGCCAACGGTCCGCCGCCTGACGGGCCTCGTGCGGCTTGGAGCCCTTGGCTGCGTCGATCAGATCGTCCACGTCACCGTCGTCGGTGCCGGCGGGCGGGTTCATCACCGCGTCGTGAAGTTGTTCGGCTGAGGCTGCCGACAGTTCGCCGTCGTTGACGGCGTCGTCGAGCGTCTTCGACCGCTCCAACGCCTCACCGAGTCGCTTGCGCGACTTCGCAGAACCCTTCGAGGTGCCGGTCTTGTTCGACAGCCACTCCTCCACGTCACGCGCGCCGTCACCGGCCCACGCGCGACGTTCGTCGGCGGCGTGGACGACCTTGCCGTGATAGGCGGTGAGCCGGTCGATCCCGCGTCCGAGTTGGATCGCGAGCGCACCCAACTGGTCGGTGGACATGACGGTGAGGTCGATCGTGGCGAGCTCGTCGAAGAGCTGCCACATCGTGACCAACGGTTCCGCCATGCACGAAACAATAGTCGAACATGTGTACGTGATCGACTCGAACGTGCAGATCCCCGCGATCGCGGGATCCGTGAGCCAGCGGCCCTGCCACCCGCCGTACGGCACGTGTCAGCGAAGTGTCATCGAGCGTCGTCACCGTTCGACGAGCGGACGACCGTCCGCCACGAACGGAGGTCAGGAGCAGATGATCAGCAGGGACGAACGGGTCCGGTGGGCCCGATGGGTGGGGAC
>JAXLRF010000008.1:0-397028 GCA_046331225.1 Acidimicrobiales bacterium | reverse complement strand
GTCGTCCGACCCGGGCGCCACGTCGCCCGTCCCTGCCGACGAGGCCGACGAGGCCGGCGAGGCCGGCGGGCCCGCCGACCACACCTGGTAGCGCACCTCGACGTGCTCGAACCCGAGCGAGCGCAACATCGCCGTCAGGGTGTTCGTGGTGTTCTGCTGCGCCCGCTCGGCCAGGCCCGTCGCCGCCGCGGCTGCGGCGATCTTGTCGTCGGCCAACTCGTACAGGTGGCGCTCCGACGTGGGCGAGTCGGTGAACACGCCCCCGAGGCGGTCGAGCAGTCCACGATCGCGGTTCATGACGTGACTGGTCTCGAGATCGATCTGCGGCTCCTGCAGGCGCACCGAACCGAGGGTGACGACCACCGACTTCGTCGTGTCGTCCACCTGGAACGAGCCCTCGTTCAGCGTGCCGAAGTCGACGACGGCGTCGACCGTGCCCACCGCGACGAACTGCACTCGTTCGCCGGCGAGCCACGAGGGCACCCACTTCACGTCCTGTTCGACGTCGACGGTCACCTCGAACTGTCCCTGGGCGGCGTGGAACTCCGCCAGGTCGCGGAGCTGGATCAGCACCGGTGGGGCGCTGTGGTCCACCTCGGTGCGGCCGAAGGGACCGTCGAGCAGCCGCCATCCGAGGACGACGGCCGCGGCCACCGCGGCGAGCACGACGACCAGTCCGGTGAGCGAGCGCACGCCCTGTGCGAAGCGGCTCGGCTGGGGGTTCTTCATCAACATGTCGGGCTGTCCTCCCAATGGCAGCTCGGGTGACCCGTGGTGTTCGGGGGCGGGTCACGTGGTGTCGTCGCCGAGGCCGCACGGTGCGGCACGGGGCGAGACCCCGGAAGGACGTGGGGAGGGGCAGAATGGTCGCGTGGATTTCCACGGATCTGCGTCACACCCGTCCGACCGCCCGCCCGGATCGACCCGCGGCCGGCTGCTCGTCGCGACCCCGCCGCTCGGCGACCCCAACTTCGATCGCACCGTGGTCTACATGCTCGAGCACACCGATTCCGGTGCGGTCGGCGTGGTGCTCAACCGGGCCGACGAGCCGGCCTCGTCGCTCGCCGACGAGTTCGACCTGAGCGAACTCGACGCCTGGGAGGCGCTGCTCGCACCGCCGGCACGCATCTTCGTCGGCGGTCCCGTCGGCGACGACTCGCTGATCGCGCTCGCCGAGGGCAGCGGTCGGCACGAGGACGCCTGGGGCCCGGTGACGGGCACGGTCGGGACCGTCGATCTGTCGGTCGCACCCGACGAGGTGGCCGACCGGCTCACCCGGGTGCGGATCTTCCGCGGATACGCCGGCTGGTCGCCCGGCCAGCTGGAGGCGGAGCTGCAGGTGGGCGCGTGGATGGTGTTCGACGCCACCGACGACGATCTGTTCACGGCACGACCGTCCGAGCTGTGGCGAGTCGTCGTCCGGCGCCAGGGCGGACGGCTCGCCTGGATCGCCGACGCACCGGACGACATCTCGCAGAACTGATCGGTGCTCAGCCGCGCAGCACGGCCTTCATCTTCGACAGGCCGGCCACCACCTTGTCCTTCACCTGTGCCACCTCGGCGTCGGTGAGGGTGCGGTCGGGGGCCTGCAGGCGCAGCCGGTACGCGAGGCTTCGACTGCCCGCCTCGACCCCGGCCCCGCGGTACACGTCGAACAAGGCGAGGTCGACGAGCAGACCGGCCGCGGCCTGCCGGATGCCCTTGTCGACCTTGTCGGCGGCCACCGAGTCGGGCACCACGAACGCGAGGTCGAGGTCGGTGCTCGGGAACCGGCTGGTCGCCTTCCACTGCGCGATCTTCGGCTCGATCGCCAACATGCGCGACAGGTCGAGCTCGAGCCACGCCACGCGCTCGGTGACGCCGAACTCGTCGCACACGTCCGGATGGATCTCGCCGACGGCGCCGACCGCGTCCTTGCCGAGCGAGAGCGTCGCCGAACGGGTGGGGTGCATGCCGAGCGGCACCGTGCCCTGGTCGACGCGAGCGCCGAAGCCCATCGCCTTCGCGACCTCGCGCCACACGGCCATGGCCGCTCGCGCGTCCTGACCGGCCAGCGCGACCGACACGCCCTCGTACTCGGGCGGCAGCTCGCTGCGGCGATCCCCGGGCGGGTACACGTGACCGATCTCGAACAGCTGCACACCGGGGCGACGGTGCGACTCGTTGAACGCGATCGCCTTCAGCATCCCCACGCGCATCGTCGGCCGCAGCACGTCCTCGTCGGCCTGCAGTGGGTTGGTGATGTGGATCGCGTCGTCGGGGAGGTGTGCCTTGCCGAGGTCGTCGCGGTGCAGGAACGAGTCGGTGATCGCCTCGCTGAGACCCAGCCCGAGCAGCACCTCGCGCAGCTGGCGGCGACGCAGCTGCACCGAGCTGAGCCGGCCGTGCATCGTCGAGTTGGGCACCGCCTTGCCGATCGTGTCGTAGCCGTGATGGCGGGCGACCTCCTCGACCACGTCGATCTCGACATGGCTGTCGGTGCGCCACGACGGCAGCGCCACCGTGAGCACGTCGCCCTCGCGAGCCTCGACCGTGTAGCCGATCGGGGCGAGCAGCGACGCGATCCGTTCGGCATCGAGCGAGGTGCCGAGGATGCGGTTGACCTGGCTCACGCGCACGGGTGTGGTGCGGTGCTGCGGCACGAGCGACTCGTGCCGCGCGTCGACCGCGCCGGCGTGCACCACCAGCTCGGGACAGGTCTCGCGGAGCAGCTCGACGAAACGCGCCTGTGCGCGCTCGATGCCGAACGGGTCGACCCCGCGCTCGAAGCGGCCGGAGGCCTCCGAGCGCAACCCGAGCCGGTTCATCGTGCGGGTCATGCCGGTCGGCTCGAAGCTCGCGATCTCGAGCGCCACCACGGTGGTGGTGTCGGTGATCTCGCTGTCGAGGCCGCCCATCACACCGCCCACCCCGATCGGCACGTCGTGTGCGTCGCAGATCAACAGGTCGTCCGCGGTGAAGGTGCGCACCGTGCCGTCGAGGGTGGTCATCTGCTCGCCGTCACGGGCGAGGCGGATGCGGAAGCCGTGGCCGCCGAGCGTGTCGAGGTCGTACGCGTGGTTGGGCTGGTTCAGCTCGAGCATCACGTAGTTGCTCACGTCGACGACGTTGCTGATGGAACGCATGCCGGCCGCCTGCAGCCGGCGCACCATCCACTCGGGCGACGGACCGACCCGCACGCCGGAGATGACGACCGTGGTGAAGCGCGGGCAGCGTTCGCCGTCGACCAGCTCGACGGTGGCCGAGCGGGCGTCGCCCGTCGCGACCAGCGAGGCCGGCGCCGGGGCCAGCGCGACGCCGAGGTTCGCCGCGACGTCACGGGCCGAGCCGAGGTGCCCCCAGCAGTCGGGCCGGTTGCGGGTGAGGTCGACGTCGAACACGACCTCGGTCTCGAGGCCGAGCGCCTCGCCGTAGGGCAGCCCGAGCGGCGTGTCGGCCGGCAGGATCAGGATGCCGGAGTGGTCGTCGCCGAGACCGAGCTCGCGTGCCGAGCAGAGCATGCCCTGGCTGTCGATGCCGAGGATCGGGCGTGGCTCGATCAGCCGACCGTCGGGCATGCGTGTGCCGGGGGTGGCGAGCGGGATGACGTCGCCGGGCGACATGTTGAACGCGCCGCACCACACGTGCCGCTCGACGCCGTCGCCGGCGTCGACCCACACCCGGTGCACCTTGGCGGCGTCGGGATGACGTTCGGTCTTCAGCACCTTGGCGGTGATCACACCGTCGACGGTGGCGCCGACGTGCAGGATCTCCTCCACCTGCATCCCGAGCGCGGTCATGCGTTCGGCCAACGGATGCGGATCGGTGCCCTTCGGCGCGAGGCCGGGGGCCAGGTCGTCGAGCCAGGACAGGACGAGTTTCATGTGTGGTCGTTCCTCTCCGTGCTCAGAACTGTTCGATGAAGCGGATGTCGTTGCTGTACATGTCGCGGATGTCGTCGATGCCGTGGCGCTCGCGGGCCATGCGGTCGATGCCGAAGCCGAACGCGAAGCCGCTCCACTCCTCGGGGTCGAGGCCACCGGCACGCAGCACGTTGGGGTGCACCATGCCGCAGCCGCCGAGCTCGATCCACGAGCCGTCGGGCCGCTGGATGTCGAACTCGGCCGACGGCTCGGTGAACGGGAAGTAGTTGGGCCGCAGGCGGCTCGTGAACGAGCCACCGAAGAACGCCTTGGTGAAGGCATCGATCGTGCCGGCCAGGTGCGCCATCGTGATGCCGCGGTCGATGACGAGACCCTCGATCTGGTGGAACACCGGCATGTGGGTGGCGTCGGGCGTGTCGCGGCGGAACACGCGGCCCGGCATCACCATGTAGATCGGTGGCTCGATCGTCTGCATCACCCGGATCTGCACGGGTGAGGTGTGCGTGCGGAGCAACACCGTGCCCTCCTCGGCCGCCTCGCCGTGGTAGTCGGTGAACAAGGTGTCGAAGCCGCTGCGCGCCGGGTGGCTGCGCGGCATGTTGAGCGCCTCGAAGTTGTAGAAGTCGGTCTCGACCTCGGGCCCTTCGGCCACCTGGAACCCGAGGCCGATGAACACGTCCTCGAGTCGCTGCCACGCCTGGGTGACGAGGTGAGGGTGGCCGCGACGGGGCGAGGTGAGTTCCTCGGTGAGATCGAGCCGCTCGGCGTCGAGACGGGCCGACCGTTCGGCCCGACCGAGCAGCGAACGTTGCGCCTCGAGCGCCTCGCTGACGGCCTGCGTGGCGGCGTTGAGCGCCTGCCCCGCGGCCTTCTTCTCGTCGACCGTCGCGAGCGAGCCCAGGCGGGTCTTCAACTGCGCGAGCGAACCCTTCTTGCCGAGCAGCTCGGCGTCGATCGCGGCGATGTCGTCGAGCGACGCCGCGGTGGCGATGCGGGCCAGGCCGGCGTCGCGCGCCGCGGCCACGTCATCGAGCAGGGGTGAGTCCATCGTGGACGTTCCTTTCGAACCAGACGATCACAACATGATCAGGGACAGCACAACCAGGGCGGGGCACTCCCCCGGGTCGCCGGATCGTCGGCGTCAGGCGATGTCCGTGCGGACGACGTGACGGCGCTCGACCCCGGGCGTGACCCGGGGGCACCGAAATCGCTGCATCGCGCACATCGCTCGCATGGGGGAACACGATATCGGTCGGCACCGTTCAGCCGCCAACGGGTTGCGATCCGCTGCGCTGTCGGGCCACCTCGAACACGAGCACGGTGGCCGCCATCGCGACGTTGAGGCTCTCGGCCCGGCCGTGGTGGGGCACGGTGACCCAGCCGTCGACCGGGGCGTCGTCGGCCAGGCCGTGGGCCTCGTTGCCCACCACCAGCACGACCGGCACGGTGAGATCGACCGACGTGTACGGCGTGCCGTGATGCGACGAGGTGCCGAGCACCCGACGCCCCCCGAGCGCGACCACGTCGGCGAGGGTGACGTCGGTGACCACCGGGACGTGGAAGAGCGCACCGGCCGACGAGCGGACGACCTTGGTGTTGAACACGTCGACCGACCCGCTGGTGAGCACCACCGCGTCGGCGCCCGCCGCCTCGGCCGAACGCAGCAAGGTGCCGGCGTTCCCGGGATCGCTCAGGTGATCGCCGACCACCACGAACGTCGCGCCCGACAGCGCGTCGAGCGACGACGTCCGCCGCCGCACCGCCGCGAGCGCGGCCTGCGGCGTGTCGGTCGACGCGACCTTCTCCATCACGCCGGCGGCGAGCTCGTACACGGGTACGCCGTCGGGCGGCACGTAGCTCCACTCGCCGTGGGCGACGAAGATCGCCTCGATCGCCCAGCCGGCCGCGTGCGCCGACGCGACGAGGCCGGGCCCCTCCACCACGAACGCACCTTCGTCCAGACGCGCACTGCGGCGCCCGATCAGGCGCCGCAGTCGTTGAACCTTGGGGTTCGTGAAGGTGAGCTGGTCGCTCAGAGAGCCGCCTTGGCGGCCTCGACCAGCTTGCCGAAGGCCTCCGGCTCGTGCACCGCGAGATCGGCGAGGATCTTGCGGTCGACCTCGATGCCGGCGGCGTTGAGGCCGGCGATGAACCGGCTGTAGCTCAGGTCGTGCAGACGGCAGCCGGCGTTGATGCGCTGGATCCACAGGCTGCGGAACTCGCCCTTCTTCGCGCGGCGGTCGCGGAAGGCGTACTGCCCACTGCGCATCACCTGTTCGTTGGCGGCGCGGACCGACCGGCTCTTGTTGCCGTAGTAGCCCTTCGCCCGCTCCAGCACCTGCCGGCGGCTCTTCTTCGCGTTGACCGCACGCTTCACTCGTGCCATTGCTCTGGTCCTCTCTCGTTCGTCTCGTACTCAGGTGGGGCGGGCCACAGGCCGGCGCCCCGGGGGTCGTTCGTGGTGGGGTGACTCGCGTGCGATCAGCGCTCGCCGAGGAGGCGCTTGATCTTCTTCGCGTCGCCCGGGTGCACGTCGACCTCGCCGTCGAGACGACGGGTACGGGTGGACGGCTTCTTCTCGAACAGGTGCTGCCGGTTCTGCTGGAGCCGGCGCAGCTTGCCGGTGCCGGTCTTCTTGAACCGCTTGGCAGCGGTCTTGCTGGTCTTCATCTTGGGCATGGGATGTGTCCTTCACGTGTCGCGTTTCGAGGGGCGAATCGCGTGGGGAGACGTGCAGGTCTGCCTGCACGCCGAGGTGGTGGCGGAACGTTCCGCCGATGGGTCCGTGACCGGTGCCGGTCGGGCGGACGTCAGGTCGGGTCGGACGCCGGGGCCTCGACGGCCGCCTCGGGGGCGGGGGTCTCGGTGGTCCCGGTGGTCCCCGCGGTGTCGGCCGGGGCGTCCTTGCGTTCCTTCGGTGCGTCCTTCTTGGGAGCGGCCTTCTTCTCCGGAGCGAGCACCATCGTCATGTTGCGGCCCTCGAGCCGGGCGTACGCCTCGACCTTGCCGAGCGGGCCGACCTGCTCGATGACCGCGTCGAGGATCTTCGAGCCGAGCTCCGGGTGCGCCATCTCGCGCCCACGGAACTGGAGGGTCACCTTCACCTTGTGGCCGTCCTCCAGGAACTCCTGCATGTGACGGACCTTGGTGTCGAAATCGCCCTTGCCGATCTTCGGACGGAACTTCACTTCCTTGATCGACACCTGGACGGTCTTCTTGCGACTCTCCTTGGCCTTCTGGCTCTCCTCGTAGCGGAACTTGCCGTAGTCCATGATCCGGCACACGGGCGGGTTGGCCATCGGCGCGACCTCGACGAGATCGAGATCGAGCTGGCGAGCCATCGAGAGCGCCTCGGGGAGGGCCTTGATGCCCAACTGAGCGCCGTCGGGGCCGATGAGGCGGACCTCACGGGCACGAATGCGGTCGTTGTACCGGTGTTCTGGTTGCTGCGGCGGTGCTATGGCTGATCACTCCTGTGCAATGGGCTGTCCTCCCAGTCGGGTCCACGGTTCGTGAGGGAAGCCGCGGACACGACGAGGACGAGCCGCATCGCACGGGGACGAGCCCGGTGCGTGCGTCCGTACGCTTCGCATCATCGACCTGGACGCACCTCGTGGTGGCCAGGTGGGGGTGGCCGGGACGGGCCCGGGACCCCACTTCGCCTCAGTTGTGGCCGGTAGGGTACCAGAAGTGACCGACGAAATCACGAACCACCAGGACGATCACCCCGGCGACCACGTCGGTGACGAGTTCGCCAGCCACGCCGGTGACGAGTTCGACAGTCAGCTCGACGAGGCCCGCGACGTGCTCGAGGAGGCCCGCCGCCGGTTGTCGGAGGTGCCGGCCGAGGTGGTCGTCGCCAACCACGTGATGGGGCTGTACGAGCTCGCCGCGATCCACCTCGGCGCCGCACCGCCCGACCTGCCGCAGGCCGCGCTCGCGATCGACGCCGTCGGCTGTCTCGTCGAGGGTCTCGGCGACCGCCTCGGCCCGGATGCCGCCACCTTGCGCGACGCGCTCGCCAACATCCGGCTCGCGTTCGTGCAGATCAAGGGCGCGCAGGGCGGCTGAACCGCCCGACCGGCGCCGTCACCACACGGCCGTCGCGCACCCTCACGTCCTCGGTCCGTAACAGCGCCGCCTGCTCGCGCTCGTGGCCGGGCACCAGCCTGCCCGCCGCGTTGACGACCCGCCACCAGGGCAGCTCCTCCCCCGCGTCGCCGGCCTCCGACAGCAACCTCCCGACGAGACGGCTCAGCTTCGGGTAGCCGGCCACCTCGGCGATGTCGCCGTAGGTGGTGACCTCGCCCTCGTCGAGGGCTCGGATCACGTCGAGGATGCGGGCGTCGCGTTCGGCTCGCGGATCGGCACCGGGCGCCACGACGTCAGACCGGCCGGATCGCCGCCGCTTCCCAGCGGCCGAGCTTCGGGAGCAGCTCGAACGCCACCGCCGCGCCGACCTCGATCGTGCGGGTGCCGTCGGCGATCACGATGCAGTGGAACGGGTAGACCGTCCCGTCGGCGGCCTCGACCTCGCCGAGGCCGACCTCGCGGTCGAACTGCACCACCGACCCGGTGAGCGTGCGCTGCATCGGCGCGGACGCGGGGCCGGTGCTCACGGGATGATCTTGCTGATCGGCAGCTCGAGGATGCCGCTCGCACCGGCGTCCTTCAGCGCCGGGATCAGCCGGTTGATCTGGTTCTTGGCGACCACGGTCTCGACCGCGAAGCCGCCGTGACCGGCGAGCTCGTTGACGGTGGGCGCCTTCAGCGACGGCACGAGGGCGAGCACGGCCTCGAGCTGTTCGGCGGCCACGTTGAGCTTGAGCAGCACCTTGCCGCGGGCGTCGAGCGTGCCGTTGAGCAGCGTCATCAGCTGGCCCATCGCGTGGCGCTTCTCGGGGTCGTCGTACGCCGCCTGGTTGGCGACGACCTCGGTGTAGCTCTGCAGGATGTGGTCGATGATCCGCAGCCCGGCGGCGCGCAGCGCCCGGCCGGTCTCGGTGATGTCGACGATGCAGTCGGCGATGTCGGGGATCTTGGCCTCGCTCGCACCGTAGGAGAGCCGGATGTCGGCCTCGATGCCCTTCGACGCGAAGAACCGGCGGGTGAGCTCGGGGTACTCGGTGCTGACCCGCAGCCCCTGCGGCAGATCTTCGATGCGCTGCGCAGGCGAGTCGCCGGCCACGGCGACCACGACCCTGATCGGCAGCGACGTGGCCTTCGAGTACTTGAGCTCGCCGAGGCTCACGACGTCGCTCGAGGTCTCCTCGACCCAGTCGCGACCGGTGATGCCGATGTCGAACAGCCCCTCGGCGACATAGGTGGGGATCTCCTGCGGCCGCAGGATGCGCACCTCGGCGATGCGGGGGTCGTCGATGGACGCCTTGTAGTCGACCGACGACGAACGGACCACCGGGAGGTCGGCCGCTTCGAACAGGTCGAGGGTCGCCTTCTCGAGCGAACCCTTGGGGAGGACGAGTCGCAGCACGGGGGCGACGCTATCGGGCGGGTCGTGTCAGTCGGAAAGGGGTTGGGCCCCCGAGGGGCCGGTCTCGGCGACGATCACCGAATCGAGCAGCACCGCGAGCGCGAACACGAGCAGGTCGAGGCCCAGCATCTCGACCACCTCCTGGCCGGTCGCGACGATCGACTTGAGCAGGGTGTCCTTGCCCTCCGACACGAACACGCTCTCGATCAGCTCGAAGCCGATCGCACCGCCGACGAACACCACACCCGACAGGACGAGGAGCCGGAACACCGGCGAGGGCAGCGAGCGCACGAGCCGCCACGACATGATCGCGATCACCACGACAGCGACCGCGTACGGCACCACCCACGCGTTGGCCAGGACGGGCGACGCGTCCTTGAGCGAGCCCATCCAGTCGCTCATCGGCTCGTGGAACTGGGCTGCCTCGTCGATCGAGCAGAACAGGAACACGGCGGCGAGGAGGGTCCACGTGCGGTGGTGCGGCTCGGCGGTCCGCCGGCCGCCGACGGCGAGACGCAACGCGAACACGGCGGCCAGCAGCCACTGGCCGCTCGCGAACCAGGTGGGCACGTTGCCCTCGCGCAGCAGGTCGAACCGGCTCGGGATGAACGCCGGATCGGGGTCGAACCGGGTGATCCGGTCGGCGACGGCGCCGAGCACGGTGAGGATCGCGGTGGCGACCAGCAGACCACGCAGCAGTTGCCGGGGGGTGAACCCGAACGCGCGGGTGAGTCCGCCCGTGAACGGCACGAGTCGGGAGGTGGCGGTGCGGCGAACGGACGGGGGGACGAGGGCCACGGTCCCCCCACCGTATCAGTGGGCGGTCGGACGATCGTGGAGCAGTCGCAGGGCGTGCGGCAGCACGTCGAGGATCGCCCCGAGCTGCTCGACACACCCCTTCGGCGAACCCGGGGTGTTGCAGATGATCGCGTCGCCACGGATGCCGGCGATACCTCGCGACAGCCGTCCGAGCGGGCTGACCAGCCGCATCGCCTCGGCGAGCCCCGGCGCCTCGCGCTCGACGACCTCCCGGGTGCCCTCGGGCGTCTGGTCACGTGGCGCGAACCCGGTGCCGCCGGTGCTGACCACCAGACCCGCGAAGCCGTCGGTCATCTCGCGCAGCGCCTCGGCGACGAGATCGGCGCCGTCGGCCGTGACCCGGTGTTCGACCACGTCGAACCCGGCCTCGGTGAGCTGGGAGACGAGCGCGCGGCCGCTGGCGTCGTCGCGTGTGCCGTGCACCACCCCGTCGCTGACGGTGAGGACCTTCGCTGACAGGGCCGGGACGGGAGCGGTCATGCGCGTCGACGGTACCGGATCACCACCATGCCGTCGGTGTCCGCGTCGTGCGGCAGCACCCTCCAGCCGTGCCCGTACGGCCGCCACTCGCCAGCAGGCGGGTCGGTCACGACCTCGAGATCGGCGGGCACGGGATGGTCGATCGACTCGGCGGCGGTGAGGGTGCACACGCTGTAGACGAACGTGCCGCCCGGTCGCACCAAGCGTGCCGACGCGTCGAGCAGCCGTCGCTGCAGCGCGGTCAGCTCGTCGATGGTGTCGGGAGTGATCCGCCAGCGCGAATCGGGCCGGCGGCGCAACGCGCCGAGGCCCGAACACGGCGCGTCGAGCAGCACCCGATCGAACGACGCGTCCGGGTACGGCGGCCGGGTGCCGTCGGCGCACACCACCGCCACCTGCGCGTCGAGCCGTGCGGTGTTGGTGCGGATCAGCCCGGCACGGGCGGGTGACACGTCGGCCGCCACCACGAACGCGCCGTCGTGCCCGGGGCGCGCCGACATCGCCGTGGCCTTGCCCCCGGGCGCGGCGCTGACGTCGAGCACCCGCTCCCCCTCGGTCGCGCCCACCGCGGCGGCGACCCACTGCGACGAACGATCCTGGACGTAGCCGTCGTCGCGAGTCGTGACCGGCGGCGCCGCGTTCATGCGCACGAGCGCAGCCTCCGCCTCGTCGCCCAGCTCGGCGGACAACCGCTCGACGATCCAGTCGGGGTAGCTCAACTCGGTCGCACGGTCGGGCCACACCATCGGCGTGTGCGCCACCTTGCGGAGCACCGCGTTGACGAAACCCCGGGTGCGCTTGGGCGCCAGCGCCACGGTCTCGCCCACGGCCGCGTGCGGCGCCACACCGGCGAACGCCAGTTGATGGGCGCCGAGCCGCAACAGCGTCCGGGTGGCCGGGTCGGGCTCGCTGAGCACGAACCGGTCGACCAGCGCGTCGCACGCACGACGCATGCGCGTGGTGCCGTACACGAGCTCGGTGACGAAGGCCCGGTCGCGGGTCGACAACCCGCTGTCGGCCAGCGCGGCCGGCACGACGAGGTTGGCGTAGGCGCCGTCGTGGTCGACCCGCTCGAGACACCGGAGGGCGACCTCCCGTGCCGTCGCTCGGGTCGTCGGGCGACCGGCCCCGCGTGCCGTGTCGCGAGCGGTCACGTGAACCGCTCGCCGGGCGATGGACGCGCCCCGTTCGCGAAGTCGCGCCACGGCATCACCGGCTTGCCCTCGGGCTGCACGCGGGTGAGCCGCAACCCACCCACGACGGCGTCGGCGGCGAGCTCGTCCCCGGTGGCCGCAGGATCGACGACGTCCACGGCGTGCACCTTGAAGCGCTTGTCCCGAAAGGTCGTCCAGGCCCCGCCGAGGCGCACCTGCCGGTCGCGCACCGAGGCGGGTGCCGACCAGTCGAGGCGCAGGTCGTCCGGGCCGAGCTTCGCCGCATAGGTCGGCTCCCCCACCTGCGGCACGGGCTCGTCGAGGCCCGCTGTCAACTCGGCGCACAGCAGGTCGGTGCCGATCCGTACCAGCTCGGCGCGCAACGAGTCGCCGGTCGCGTCGGCGGCGATCGGCACCTCGACCACGGCGTGCACCGGTCCGGTGTCGAGCCCCGCCTCCAGCTGCATGAGGCACACCCCGGTGACGGTGTCGCCCGCGAGGATCGCCCGCTCGACGGGAGCGGCTCCGCGCCAGCGGGGCAGCAACGAGAAGTGCAGGTTGACCATCGGCAGGGCGGCCAGGGCGTGTGGCTTGATCAGCTGCCCGAAGGCCACCACGACGCCCAACTCGGCGTGCGAGTCGGCGGCGATCGCGAGCGACTCGTCGACGGTGTGCACGACGGGCAGACCGAGTTCGAGCGCCGCCGCCTTCACCGGGCTCGGCATCAGCTCGCCGCCGCGGCCGCGCCGCTTGTCGACGCGGGTGACGACGCAGACCACGTCGAAGCCGGCGGCGACCAGCGCGTGCAGCGGCGGCACGGCCATCGCGGGCGTGCCGAAGTAGACGAGTCGCCGCGGAGGTGCGGCGCGGTGGGTCACGCGTCCCTCGCCGGTCAGGTGAGCCGGAGGCGGCGGCGCTGCGGCGTCGCGGCTTCCTCGGTCATCCGCCGGTACTCGGCGAGCGCTTCCTTGCGCTGCTCGGGCGCCATCCGGTCGAACATCAGCACCCCGTTGAGGTGGTCGATCTCGTGCTGGAACAACCGGCCGGCGAGCTCGCTCGCCTCGATCTCGACGGTGTTGCCGTCGAGGTCGACGCCGCGCATCAGCACCTCGTTGGGGCGGAGCATCTCGACGTACAGGCCGGGGATGCTGAGGCACCCCTCGTCGTACACCCATTCGCCCCGGCTCTCGACGATCTCCGGATTGAAGATGACCATCGGCTGGTCGTCCATGTCCCACACGAAGATCTGCTTCTGCACGCCGATCTGCGGGGCGGCCAGGCCGATACCCGAATCGCTGGTGTAGAGCGTGTCGAACATGTCGTCGACGAGGCGCGCGATCTTGCCGTCGATGTCGGTGACCGCGGCGGCCTTGGTCTTGAGCACCGGATCACCGAAGGTGCGGATCTGCTGCGCCATGTCTGCAAGGCTACCGAACGCATGTCGTCGTCGTCCGGGAAGCAGTACGGGGGCCAGTACTTCGAGGACGACCCGACGGTCGCGTCGAACCCGGTCGAGGTCACCTGGTCGTTGCCGGACGGACCGCTGGTGCTCACGACCGACCGTGGCGTGTTCGGGTACGGCCAGGTCGACACGGGCACCAAGCTGCTGCTCGTCACGCTCGACGCGCCGCCGGCGTCGGGCCATCTGCTCGATCTCGGGTGCGGCACCGGCGCGATCGCGCTGACGATGGCCCGTCGTTCGCCCGGTGCGACGGTGTGGGCGATCGACGTCAATCGGCGGGCCCGCGAGCTCTGCGCCACCAACGCTGCACGGGAAGGACTCGTCAACGTTCGCGTCTGTGCGCCCGACGAGGTCCCCGGCGAGGTGCGGTTCGCAGCGATCTGGAGCAACCCGCCGATCCGGATCGGCAAGGCCGCGCTGCACGAACTGCTGCTGCGCTGGCTCGACCGGCTCGACCGGCTCGCCGAGGGCGCCGAGGCACACCTGGTGGTGCAGAAGCACCTCGGCAGCGACTCGCTGCAGCGCTGGCTCGGCGAACAGGGACACCCGACCGACCGGGTCGCCACCGGCGCCGGCTTCCGCGTCCTCCGAGTGCGAGCACGCTGATCCGAGTAAGCGGGACGCCCGAGTGCCACACGTCCAGCGGCCGGCCATCCGAGGGTTCTGCGCACCCCCGGGTGGACACGTGGCACTCGGATGGGTCGCCGACCCTCGGGCGTACCGCTGGCACTCGGATGTGCTGCTGCGGGGCGCGGTGGTCAGCGGCGGGCGGGGTCGACCTCGATGCGGAGCTTCGACGCCTTCGGGCGGGGCGTCTCGGTGAGCACGTCACCGAGCTCGTCCCAGTCGGCCGCCCGCACGAGGTAGCCGTCGCCATCGGCCGCCGTCGGGATCGGCAGCATCTCCACGAACTCGGCCGCGCCGTCGCCGCTGATCCGCGCCAGTGCGCTGAACGGCGGCAGCCCGAGCTCGCGACGGCGCTTCGCCTCCACCTTCGTGAGCCGTCCCGGGTCGGCTGCCATCACCGCCTGCAACACCTCGTGCTCGGGCCGGAACGTCTGCACCAGCAGGCGCCGATCCGGCCGGCGGGGACCGAGCAGACGCGCCGCTCGGACCAGCAACGCCATCGCCTGCTCGGCGGCGCGGTATCGGGGTGCGAGCAGCTCGGCGTCGATGTCGACGAACGCGACCACGTCGGCCTCGCGCACCCGGTGGAGCACGGCTTCGGTGCCCACGTACACGCCGGCATCCGGCAGCTGGTCGTCACTCGACCCGGTCACCGCGACCACCGGACGGGCCGCCGCCTTCTCGAGCTCGTCACGCAACCTCGTCACCCCTGGCCGCACGTTCGCGAGCGCCGTCGACCCACACGCCTGGCACACCGGCGGTCGAGTGGTACCGCAACGGCGACACTCGAGCACCTGGTCGTCGCGCTGGTGCACCGCGGCCTCGCAGCGTTCGCACTCGAGCAGCGACCGGCACGTCCGACACGCGAGCAACCGTGCCCGGCCGGGCGTGTTGTGCACGCACACCACCGTCGACGCCGGGTCGCGCAGCGCCTCGATCAGCCGGCTCGTCACCAGCGAACGCTTCCACGGCTCGTCGCCACGCCGGTCGATCACCTCGACGTTCGGCCAGCCCTCGCGCTCGGCATCGACGGACGGGCGCATCCAGCGGGTACCCGACCAGGCGAGGGCCGTCACCGTCGGGCAGGGTGACACGAGCACGACCGGGATCCCGAGCCGACGAGCCCGCTCGATCGCGACGTCTCGTGCGTGCCAGGTCGGGGTGCGTTCCTCCTGCAGCGCCTCGTCGTGCTCGTCGAGCACCACGATCGCAGCCAGCCCGGGCACACTCGCCCACACGCCGCTGCGGGTGCCCACCACCACATGCGCCGCACCGTTGGCGGCACTCGACCAGCCGTCGGGCAACAGCGCCGTGGCGATCCCGGCCCCACGCAACCTTGCCGCGAGGAGACCCGCCTCGTCCTGTCCGGGGTGGAGCACCAGCACACGCCCGCGTTCGGCAGCCGCGAGCAGGATCGGCATCGGGTCGTCGCTCGGCGACACGCGGACCACGCCGCCGCCCCCGTCCACACCCACACCGCCGGCACCGAGCCCGTCGGCGTCGTCGTGGTCGTCGAGCAGCGAGCGCACGCCGGAGCTCGCCCCCTCGAGGCGTCGCGGCACCATCGGCGCGACGGCGTGCAACGCCGGCACCACCCGTGGCGGACCGGCGCTGACGAGGAACGGCCGCAGCCGACCGGCGCCCCACCGCTGCGCCGCCCAGTCGGCCAGGTCGACCACCTCGGCCGACGGGCCGTGCCCCGACCACTTGGCGATCGGCACCAGCCGCTCGAGCGGCACCTCGGCGAGCTGGTCGGCGGTCGGTTCGCCGACGCGCAGCACGAAGCCGCCGACTCGACGGCCGTGGAGGTCGATCCGCACGATCGAGCCGACACGCACCTTCGGGACCAGCGCGTCGGGAACGAGGTAGTCGAAGGTCTTGTCGAGCCCCGTGACGTCGGGCAGCACGGTGGCCGTGATCACCACCGCGCACCGCCGCTCGGGCATCGGCCCCTCGCGGACCCGACGCCGGTGCCGGGACGCGACACGCCGCCGGTGCGGACACCGGCGGCGGGCGCGATCAGTGGTGCCCGGCCGACGCGCGACGGCGAGGTCGCGTCGGGGACCGGTGGCACGGGATCAGAGGCCGACTTCGGCCTTGAACGCGTCGAGGCGGCTGGTGTGCTCCCAGGTGAACTCGGCCAGGTTGCGACCGAAGTGACCGTAGGCGGCCGTCTTGCGGTAGATCGGGCGCTTGAGGTCGAGGTCGCGCACGATGGCGGCCGGGCGGAGGTCGAACACCTCGCGGACGGCCTTGACGATGGCCGCCTCGTCGACGGTGTTGGTGCCGAAGGTCTCGACGAGGATGCTCACCGGGTGGGCGACGCCGATCGCGTACGCGACCTGCACCTCGCAGCGGCTGGCCGCGCCGGCGGCCACGACGTGCTTCGCGACCCAGCGGGCGGCGTAGGCGGCCGAGCGGTCGACCTTGCTCGGGTCCTTGCCGCTGAACGCACCACCACCGTGACGCCCCATGCCGCCGTAGGTGTCGACGATGATCTTGCGGCCCGTGAGGCCGGTGTCGCCGTGGGGACCACCGATGACGAACTTGCCCGTCGGGTTGACGTACACGTTGTAGGAGTCGCCGAACTGCTCGGGGATGACCGGCCGGATGACGTGCTCGATCAGGTCGGGGCGGATGACCGTGTCACGGTCGATGCCGTCGGCGTGCTGGGTGCTGACGAGCACGTGCGAGATGCTGGCGGGCTTGCCGTCGACGTAGTCGACCGTCACCTGGGTCTTGCCGTCGGGCCGCAGGTACGGCACGACACCGGCCTTGCGCACCTCCGAGAGGCGCTCCGACATGCGGTGCGCCAGCCAGATCGGCAGCGGCATCAGGTCGGGGGTCTCGTCGCAGGCGTAGCCGAACATCATGCCCTGGTCGCCGGCGCCCTGGCTGTTGAGGTAGTCCTCGCCCGACTTGCCGGCGCGGACCTCTTCGCTCTTGTCGACGCCCTGGGCGATGTCGGACGACTGCTCGTCGATCGACACGATCACACCGCAGGTGTTGCCGTCGAAGCCGTAGAGGGCGTTGTCGTAGCCGATGCCGTTGATGACCTCACGGGCGAGCTTGGGGATGTCGACGTAGGCCGAGGTGGTGATCTCGCCGGCGACGACGCACAGGCCCGTCGTGAGCAGCGTCTCGCACGCGACACGACCGTTGGGGTCCTCGGCGAGGATCGCGTCGAGGACGGCGTCGCTCACCTGGTCGGCCATCTTGTCGGGGTGGCCTTCGGTGACGCTCTCGGAGGTGAAGGTGAACGTGCTCACTGCGTGAGTCTCCTGTGTGTGCTCGACCCGTCCGGGGCCGCGAGTGGAATGGTGGTGGCGGACGATGGGGGTCAGGGCTCGGTGGAACCCAGCGTGAGCTGGCCCGCCCGGACCTCGCACACGCTATCCAGCACGGCACGAGCGATCGCGCGTTTGTCGGTGAGCGACACCGTGCGCGCGTCGCCACCGGCCCGCAGGATGGTGACGGCGTTGGTGTCGTGCTGGAATCCGACGCCGGGCGCGCTGACGTCGTTGGCGACGATCAGATCGAGCCGCTTTCGGCGCAGCTTCGACTCCGCGTTGGCGATGAGATCGCTCGTCTCGGCGGCGAAGCCGACGAGGGTCTGGCCGGGCCGCTTGGCGGCGCCGAGCCCGGCGAGGATGTCGGGCGTGGGCTCGAGCACGATCTCGGGCACGCCGGCGTCCTTCTTGATCTTGCCCGAGGCCGCGGCGACGGGCCGGAAGTCGGCGACGGCAGCGGCCATCACGATGACGTCGGCGGTCGGCGACAGTTCGTCGAGCGCTGCCTGCATCTCGGCGGCGGTCTCGACCGGGCGCACCGCGGCGCCGCTCGGCACCGGCAGGTCGACCGTGCTGACGAGGGTGACCCGTGCGCCGCGGGCGAGGGCCTCGGCGGCGATCGCGTACCCCTGCTTGCCGCTGCTGCGGTTGGCCACCACGCGCACCGCGTCGATCGGCTCGCGGGTGCCCCCGGCACTGACCACCACGTGGACCCCGTCGAGGTCGCGAGGTCCGAGCACGCGCTCGACCGCGGCGACGATCCGCTCGGGTGCGGCGAGACGGCCCTTGCCCGAGTCGCCGCCGGCGAGGCGGCCCTCGTCGGGTTCGAGAACGTGGACGCCTCGGCGCCGCAGCGTCGCCAGGTTGTCCTGCACCGCAGGGTGCTCCCACATCTCGGTGTGCATCGCCGGGCAGACGATCACCGGCGCCCGCGTGGCGAGCAAGGTGTTGGTGAGCAGGTCGGTCGACAGCCCCGCCGCGTAGGCGCCGAGCAGACGGGCGGTGGCGGGGACGACCAGGATCAGGTCGGCGCTCTGGCCGAGGCGGGTGTGCGGGATCGGACTGGCCTCGTCCCACAGGCTCGTCTGCACCGGCTCGCTGGCGAGGGCGGACAGGGTGGTGCGGCCGACGAAGTGCTCGGCGCCCTTCGTCATCACCGGCACGACGTGGGCGCCGGCGTCGACGAGGCGACGACACACCTCGATCGCCTTGTAGGCGGCGATGCCGCCCGTGACCCCGAGGACGATCCGCCGGCCTGCGAGCACGTGTGTTCCCGTGACGTCGTGAGTTCGGGGCCGGCCGTCCGTCGGCTCAGTCGGCCGTGGTCTCGGCGGTGGCCTCGACGTCGGCACCGTCGAGCTCGGGCTCGTCCTCGTGCTCGACGCGCTTGATCTTGTCGGCGGCGATCTCCTCGAAACCGATGCTGAGCGGCTTGCGGGCGACCGAGCTGACCTGCGGCGGCACCATGTGGCCGAGGCCGTCACCGAGCTGCGAGAAGTACGAGTTGATCTGGCGGGCGCGACGCGCGGCGAGCGTGACCAGGCTGAACTTCGAGTCGACGCGGTCGAGGAGCTCCTCGATCGGCGGGTTCATCATGGTGTCGTGCGTGCGCTGCATGCTCGTGGGATCTCCTGTGCGTGTCCTGTGCGTCGGGGTGCGACCCGAGGTGCGCCGCGGTGTGCGCCCGCTCGGTCGTCGGGCACCGCGGGCGAACCGGGGCCGGACGAGACGAGCGACGCATCCTACCTGATCGCGGGGCCGGAACCGCGTCGCGAGCGGTGGTGCTGGATGATCTCGAGCATCTCGTCGACGGTTCGGGCGAGGTCGTCGTTGACGACGATGTGGTCGGCGAGGGCGCGTCCGACGGGTTCTTCCTCCTCGGCCTTGCGCACCCGCTGGTCGACCTTCTGTTCGGGGTCACCGCGGCCGCGGAGCCGGCGGGCCTGCTCCTCACGTGACGGGGGCAGGACGAAGATCAGCACCGCGTCGGGGTGGAGCGACTTCACCTGGCGTGCGCCGTCGACCTCGATCTCGAGCACGGTGTCGCGACCGGGCTGCGGGTCGGGCATCGGTGTGCCGTAGTAGTTGCCGAGGAAGTCGGTCCACTCGAGGAAGCCGCCGGTCTCGATGCGACGCTCGAACGACTCCCGGGTCGTGAAGACGTAGGCGTCGTCGGCCTCGCCGGGCCGCTGCTCCCGGGTGGTCCAGCTGCGGCTGAGCCACAGCACGGGGTCGCGATCGACGAGCACCTTGACGATCGTGCCCTTCCCGACGCCGCCGGGTCCGGACACGATGAAGATCAGCGGGTCGTCACCCGCCGTGGCGCGTCCGTCCGGAGCGGTCGCTCCGGCGGACGCGGTGGGGAGGGAGGCCTCCATGTCGTGGGGGCCTCACCGACTCACTTGCCGAGCTGCTCGAGCAGCGCCGACTTCTGCTGCTGGCCGAGGCCCTGCACGCGGCGGTTGTCGGCGATGCCGATCTCGTCCATGATCTTGCGGGCCTTGACCTTGCCGACGCCGGGGAGCGACTCGAGGAGCGAGACGACCTTGAGCTTGCCGATGGTGTCGTCGGTCGAGGCGAGCGCCTCGGCCAGGGAGAGCGAGCCGATCTTGAGCTTGTTCTTCACCTCGGCGCGGGCGGTGCGAGCTTCGGCGGCCTTGGCGAGCGCGGCGGCGCGCTGTTCGGGGGTGAGTTGCGGGGGTGTTGCCATGTGCCCCACCCTAGTCACGGGGCCCTGCGAACACGCGGACACCAGCGCGCTCCTGGCAGCGGTCGCTTTTCACGTCGTGGGAACCATTCGTCACCCGTTGGGGGGACGCGCCCGTGTGCGTTGCGCCAGGTCCGTGAGTCACCGGCCCCGGCCGCAGACCTCCGGCTCACACGCCCGACCTCCGTGAGCCACCGGTCCTGCCGAGGGCCCTCCGGCTCACGGAACCCGACCTCCGTGAGCGACACGCCCCGCCGAGCGACCTCCGGCTCACGAACCCGAGCCTCCGTGAGCGGACACCGCCTCGAGAACCTCGCGACCGCCGCACCAGTGAGCCGAGAACCAACAGAGCGGCCACTCACGCACCCGACCATCCCGTGAGCCAGCAGTCCCGCCCGGCGACCGCTCGCTCACGACCCTCGAGCCCCGTGAGCTCGAGGACCCGCCGAGTGACCTCCGGCTGACGAACCCGAGCCTCCGTGAGCGCACACCGCCTCGAGAACCTCGCGACCGCCGCACCAGTGAGCCGTGAGCCACCAGAGCGGCCACTCACGAACCCAGACGTCCGTGAGCTCGAGGACCCGCCGTGCGACCTCCCGCTCACGAACCCGACCATCCGTGAGCAAGCAGTCCCGCCCGGCGACCGCTCGGTCACGACCCTCGAGCCCCGTGAGTTCGAGGACCCGCCGTGCGACCTCCGGCTCACGAACCCGACCTCCGTGAGCCACCGGTCCCGTCGGCAGACGTCCGGCTCCTGGCCGTCAGTGCTGCCGCTGCGCCACGCCGGTGAACTCGGCCAGCGAGGTCACGCCACGCGCGCTGGCCTCGCGCACCAGTTCGGCGGCGACGATCGCGCCGGCCCGGGGATCGGCGAAGCTCGCGGTGCCCACCTGGACGGCCTGGGCGCCGACGGCCATCAGCTCGAGCGCGTCCCAGCCGGTCGAGACCCCGCCGACGCCCACGATCGGCAGGTCGGGCAGTGCGGCACGCACGTCGTGCACCACGCGCACCGCCACCGGGTGCACGCCCGGCCCGGACAGCCCTCCCCCGCCGACGGCCAGCGCCGGCCGCATCGTGGCGGGGTCGAGCACCATGCCGAGGAGCGTGTTGCACAGCGTCACGGCCTCGGCGCCGGCGTCACGGACGGCACCTGCGACCTCCACCACGCGATCGGTGTTGGGGCTCAGCTTGGCCCACCGCGGACGTCCACACCCGGCCGTCGCCCGGATCACCTCGGCCGACAACTCGGCGTCGTGGGCGAAGATCCCTCGCCGCCCTTCGAGGTTGGGGCACGACAGGTTGACCTCGACCGCGACCACGCCGTCGGGCGCGGCCGCCATCTGCTCGGCGGCACGGCGGTAGTCGTCGACGCCACGACCCCAGATGGAGGCGACCACGCGCGCGCCGGTCGCGAGCAGCTGGGGCAGCTCGTGCGCGAGCCAGTGCTCGACCCCGGGGCCCTGCAGGCCGACGGCGTTGATCATGCCGATGCCGGCCGGGTGCAGTCGTGGCGCCGGGTTGCCGGGCCATTCGTACGCGGCGAGCGACTTGGTGACCACCGCGCCGAGCGCGGCGAGGTCGACGAACTCGGCGAGCTCGGCCCCGTATCCGGCGGTGCCCGACGCGAGCATCACCGGGCTCGGCAGCTCGACCGACCCCACACGCACCCGCGTGTCGACGGCGACCCCGGTCTCGACCGCACGTCGCCGCCTACCGGGCATGGAACTCCTGCAGCGATCGCACCGTCAGGTGGTCGCTCCCCTGCTCGGCCATGCCCTGCACCGCGGCCAGCGCGGCCTCGACGGTGGTGACCGAGCTGACCCGGTGGCTGTTGGCGGCCTTGCGGATCTGCTCGCCGTCGGTGCGGCCGCCACGGCCCTGGGGCGTGTTGATCACGAAGCTCACCTCGCCCTTGGCGATCATGTCGACCGCCGTGAGCGCGGCGCCCTCGCTGACCTTGCCGACCACCACGTCGACCGGCTGATCGAACCGGGCGAGGTAGTCGGCGGTGCCCTGGGTGGCGGCGATGCCGAGCCCGAGCTCGCGCAGCCGCTTGGCGACGACCAGACCGGCCGGCTTGTCACCGTCGGCGAGCGACAGGAAGACCGTGCCCTCGCTCGGCAGCAACGTGCCGGCCGCGAGCTCGGCTTTGAAGAACGCCTTGCCGAAGGTGACGTCGATGCCCATCACCTCGCCGGTCGAGCGCATCTCGGGACCGAGCGCGGTGTCGACCTCGGGGAACCGGTTGAACGGCAGCACGGCCTCCTTGACCGCGACGTGGCCGTGGTCGGACGGCGGCACCAGCAGTCCTTCGGTGCGCAGCTCGGCGAGCGTGGCGCCGAGCATCACGCGCGTCGCGACCTTGGCGAGCGGCACACCGGTCGCCTTCGCGACGAACGGCACCGTGCGGCTGGCGCGCGGGTTGGCCTCGATGACGTACACCGTGGTGCCCGACACCGCGTACTGGACGTTGATGAGCCCGCGCACGTCGAGCGCGTTGGCGATCGAGCGCGTGTACGCCTCGATCACCTCGACCACCCAGCTGGGCAGCGTCTGCGGCGGGATCGCGCAGGCCGAGTCGCCCGAGTGCACCCCGGCCTCCTCGACGTGCTCCATCACACCGCCGATGATCACCTCGCCCGTGTGGTCGCGGATCGCGTCGACGTCGACCTCGGTGGCGTCCTCGAGGAATCGGTCGATCAGCACGGGCCGCTCGGCCGACAGGCCGCCCTCCTTGCCGAGGCTGCCGAAGCCGGCGAGCTCCGCCATCGCGCGGGCGAGATGGTTGCGGTCGTGGACGATCTGCATCGCCCGGCCGCCGAGCACGTAGCTCGGGCGGACCAGCACGGGGAAGCCGACGCGGTCGACGATCTGCAACGCCTGCTCGAGATCGGTGGCCGTGCCACCAGGCGGCTGCGGGATGTGCAGCTCGTCGCACAGCGAGTTCCACTTCTCACGGTCCTCGGCGAGGTCGATCGAGGCGGGCGACGTGCCGGCGATCAGCCCGACCGGCAGTTGACCCGACAGCTTGAGCGGGGTCTGGCCGCCGAGCGACACGATCACCTTCGGCGGCGTGCCGCCGCTCGCGACGGTCTCGGCGGCGATGACGTTGAGCACGTCTTCCTTGGTGAGCGGTTCGAAGTACAGCCGGTCGCTGGTGTCGTAGTCGGTGCTGACCGTCTCGGGGTTGCAGTTGACCATCACCGTCTCGAAGCCGGCGTCGCGCAACGCGAACGACGCGTGCACGCAGCAGTAGTCGAACTCGATGCCCTGACCGATGCGGTTGGGGCCGCTGCCGAGGATCACCACGCGGGGCCGGTCGCTCGGCCGCACCTCGTTCTCGTCCTCGTAGGTGCTGTAGTGGTACGGCGTGTGCGCCTCGAACTCGGCGGCGCAGGTGTCGACGGTCTTGAACGTCGGCATCACGCCGGCGGCCTCGCGCGCCGTGCGCACCGCGGTCTCGTCGGTGCCCCACAGGTACGCCATCTGACCGTCGCTGAAACCGAGGCGCTTGGCGCGACGCCACGCGGTGCGGGTCATGCCGTCGAGGCCGACCTCGGCGAGGGCGTGGCGCTCGTCGGTGATCAGGCTCATCTGGTCGAGGAACCACGGGTCGATCTTCGTGCTGGCGTGCACCTCGTCGATCGACAGGCCGCGGCGCAACAGCTCGCCCACCTGCTGGATGCGGTCGGGCGTGGCGATCGCGGCGCGGGCGAGCAGGTCGGCGTCGCTCACGTCGGCGAGCTGCTGCTCGGCCGGGTCGCAGCCGAGGCCGAGGCGGCCCTGTTCGAGCGAGCGGAGGCCCTTCTGCAGGCTCTCGGGGAACGTGCGGCCGATGCTCATCGCCTCGCCGACGGACTGCATCTGCGTACCGAGCACACCGCTCGTGCCGGGCAGCTTCTCGAACGCCCAGCGCGGGATCTTGGTGACGATGTAGTCGATGCTCGGCTCGAAGCTCGCCGGGGTCATCTTGGTGATGTCGTTCGGGATCTCGTCGAGGGTGTACCCGACGGCCAGCTTGGCGGCGATCTTCGCGATCGGGAAGCCGGTCGCCTTCGACGCCAGCGCCGAACTGCGCGAGACGCGCGGGTTCATCTCGATGACGACCTGCTCGCCCGTCGCCGGGTTGACGGCGAACTGCACGTTGCTGCCGCCGGTCTCGACACCGACGCGGCGGATGCACGCGAACGCGGCGTCGCGCATCTGCTGGTACTCGACGTCGGTGAGGGTCTGTGCAGGTGCCACGGTGATCGAGTCGCCGGTGTGCACGCCCATCGGGTCGACGTTCTCGATCGAGCAGATGATCACGCAGTTGTCGGCGCGGTCGCGCATGACCTCGAGTTCGTACTCCTTCCAGCCGGCGATGCTCTTCTCGATGAGGATCTCGCTGATCGGGCTGGCGGCCAGGCCGTTGGAAGCCACCGCCTCGAACTCCTCGGCGGTGGAGGCGATGCCGGTGCCGCGGCCGCCGAGGATGTATGCGGGGCGGATGATGCAGGGCAGGCCGATCTCGGCCATCACCGCACGCGCCTCGTCCATCGTGTGGGCGATGCCGCTCTCGGGGACGTTCAGACCGATCTCGATCATCGCCTGCTTGAACTGGTCGCGGTCCTCGGCGGTGGCGATCGCCTGCGCATTGGCGCCGATCATCTCCGGCGTGCCGGGCACGCCGATGAGGCCACGCTCGTAGAGCGCCATCGCCGTGTTGAGCCCGGTCTGGCCGCCCATGGTGGGCAGCACGGCGTCGGGCCGTTCGCGCTCGATGATCTTGGCGACGACCTCCCACGTGATCGGCTCGACGTAGGTGACGTCGGCGAAGTCGGGGTCGGTCATGATCGTCGCCGGGTTCGAGTTGACGAGGATCACGCGGTAGCCCTCCTCGCGGAGGACGCGGCAGGCCTGCGTGCCGGAGTAGTCGAACTCGCAGGCCTGGCCGATCACGATCGGACCGGAGCCGATGATCAGGATCGAGTGGATGTCGGTGCGCTTGGGCATGTCACGCCACCCCCAGCTCGGGCGCCAGCAGGTCCGCGGTGACCCCGCGCCCTCCCCCGCCGCCCATCAGCTCGTCGAACATCGAGAACAGGTACTTGGCGTCGTGCGGGCCGGGACCGGCCTCGGGGTGGTACTGCACGCTGAAGGCCGGCACGCCGTTCACGCGCATGCCCTCGACGGTGCGGTCGTTGAGGTTGAGGTGCGTCACCGTCGCCTTCCCCTCGATCGACGCGGGATCGACGCAGAAGTTGTGGTTCTGCGAGGTGATCTCGATCTTGCCGGTTGCCTCGTGGCGCACCGGGTGGTTGCCGCCGTGGTGGCCGAACGGCAGCTTGAACGTCTCGCCGCCGATGGCCCGGCTGAGCAGCTGGTGACCGAGGCAGATGCCGAACACCGGCACCTCGCCGAGCAGGCCCTGGATCGCGTCGACCGCATACCCGACCTCGGCCGGGTCGCCGGGGCCGTTGGAGAGGAACACCCCGGCGGGCTTCATGGCCAGCACGTCGGCGGCGCTGGTGCTCGCCGGGACGACGCGCACGGTGCCGAGCCCGGCGAGGTCGCGCAGGATCGAGTGCTTGATGCCGAAGTCGTAGGCGACGATCAGCCGGTCGCCCGAGCCGACGGTGTACGCCTGGCCGGTGGTCACCTGGGCGACGAGGTCGATGCCGTCGGTGCCGCGCTCGGCGTGCGCCGCGGCCGTCAGCGCAGCGAGCTCGCCGTCGCTCGAGCACGGCCCGAACGCGCCCGGCATCGCGCCGGTGTCGCGCAGCAGGCGGGTGAGGCGGCGGGTGTCGATCCCGCCGATGCCGCTGATGCCGTAGCGGCGCAGCATCGCGTCGAGCGACGCCTCGGCACGCTGGTTGCTGTGGCGGCGGGCGATCTCGCGCACGATGACGCCCCGGCAGAACGGGCGACGACTCTCGAAGTCGGCGGCGTTCACGCCGTAGTTGCCGATGTGGGTGGCGGTGAAGGTGATGATCTGCCCGGCGTAGCTCGGGTCGGTGATCACCTCCTGGTAGCCGGCGAGGACGGTGTTGAACACCACCTCGCCGCTGGCGACACCGCCGGGAGCGTCGGCGCCGAGGTGCTCGCCCTCGAAGACGCTGCCGTCGGCCAGCACCAGGGCCGCAGGGATCAGGGGGGACGGGGCGCTCATGACGACCACCCTACCTGGATGATCATGCACTCGACTGCATGGAATTGCAGGAATGCGGGGTGCGCGGGCGACCAGCGTGACACGTTCGGTTCTCCTGCCGTCTGGGCCTCACGGGACCCGCTTCACGGCGCCCGCGAGGCTAGCACGGCGGCCCCGCCTGGCCCCGGGTCCGCGCCAGGTCAGGGCGCGTCGGACCCGAGCATGGTCGTACGCTGGAACAGCCGCCACCACTCGTTGGCGTCGACGAGCGTGAACTCCGACGACACCGACATCCACACCAGCTCCTGGTCGGGTTCGAGCGTCGCCGGCAACACCACGTACTCGACCCGGTCGGCCGCCGGCAACCGCTGCCCGGCCAGCGAGTCGTCCGGCCCGTACAGCTGCGCCGAGAACGGGTTCGGGAACATGTAGATCTCGCGGCGGCGGTCGATCTGCGCGGTCATCGAGTACTGCGCCGACACCACCGCGTCGGCGGGTAGGTCGCGGATGATGTCGCGAGCCGCCACGGCCACCGGATGGTCGGGTGCCCAGGTGTAGGGCAGCTCCTTGCTGAAGGGCATCGCGCCCCAGTGCCACGCCGACCAGGTCGACGTCGCGAGCACCACGATCACGACGAACGCCCGTGCCTGCTCGCGCACCTTCGACAGTGCCCACACCGTGCCCATCGCCAGTGCCGGCACGGCCACCAGCGCGTAGTGGTACTCGACCTGGTACTGGTACCAGAAGGTGCTGAGCATGTTCGTGCCGAGCACGGTGAGGCTGATCAGCGCGATGCTCGGTGCGCGGGCGAACAGCCAGGCGAACGGCGCGGTCATCTGCCAGAAGTAGAACGGTCGGTCGTCGCTCCAGAAGTGCTTCACCACCGCCACCGGATCGGTGAACACCTTCTTCAAGAACCCGCCGGGACCACCGAAGGGCACGCGCCAGCCGTTGCGGGTGGGCACGCCGATCAGGCTGCGCATCACGGCGAACATCGCGACGAGCATGAACGCGATCGACGCGCCGATCGAGACGAGGCCGATGCGACGGTCGCGCTTGACCGCCACCCACACCCCGAGCGGCACCAGCACCAGCGACACGTCCTCCTTCACCAGCAGCGAGAGCGCGAAGAACACCGCGTACATCCGCCATCGCTCCGACACCGCGGCGTAGATGGCCATGCCGAGCAGCGGCGGCAGGAAGCTGTCGGGGTGGAAGTTCTCGCGGTTGCTCCACGACACCGCCGGGTGCAGCAGGTAGCAGGCGGCCAGCGCGACGGCGTACATGTCGTGGTGCAGCAGGCGGCGGCCCAGCAGGTACACGGGCACGGCCCCGAGCGCGATGAACAGCGACTGGAAGAAGAACAGCGCGCCGGCGCTCGGGAACACCCAGTACACGGGCACCAGGAACACCAGGATGAACGACGTGTGGTCGCCCATCAGGTTGCGGCCCATCAGGGTGACGAACGGTGCGTGGAAGCGCGACATCAGCCAGACGCCCTGGTCGTACAGGCCGAAGTCGTACGCGGACGTGCCGAGGCCGTGGTGGACGTCGAGGGTGACCTTGGTGAAGTACGAGGTGTAGCCGGCCACCAGCGCGACCAGCACCCACTGCCAGATCGTCAGCTGTTGCAGCCGGGCGAGCGGATGGCGACGTCCGACGACCGGGCGCGGCTCGTCGGCGGAGGTGGCACCGAGCAGCGGGTCGATCGCGACCAGCGGCGACTCGGCGGGATCGGGGTCAGCCGTCGTCGCGTCCATCGGGTCGCGCCGGACCGGACGAGGCGGCGCCGCGCAGCACGGGCACCAGGGCCGAGAGGACACCGTTGACGAAACGCCCGGAGTCGTCGGTCGAGAAGCGCTTGGCCAGCTCGACCGCCTCGTCGAGCACGACGGCCACCGGCACCGAGGGCCGACCGAGCAGCTCGTAGCCGGCGATGCGCATCACGTTGAGGTCGATCAGCGGCATCCGGGCGAGGGTCCAGCCCTTCGCGTGCGCGGCGATCTCGCGATCGAGGCGCTCGCGGTGCTCGTCGACACCGATGACGAGCTCGCGGGTCAGCTGATCGGGCGGCACCACCTGGGCGTCGATGGTGGCGCGCACGTCGGCACCCTTCGAGGCCGATTCGTACAGCAGCAGCAGGGCGCGTTCGCGGGCGTCCGAGCGATCGTCGCCCGGCAGGCCGTCGTGTCGAGGGCGTCGGCGCCCGTCGTCGGTCATCGGACCCGGCCGGTCAGACGCGCGAGATGTAGTCGCCGGTGCGGGTGTCGACGCGCAGCTTGTCGCCGATGTTGATGTGCAACGGCACCTGCACCACCTTGCCGGTCTCGAGCGTCGCGGCCTTCTTGGCGCCGCTGACGCGGTCGCCCTGGATGCCGGGCTCGGTGTCGGTGACGGTGAGCTCGACGGCCGCCGGGATCTCGACGCTGATGATCTCACCGTTGTAGAAGGCGATGATCGCGACGGCCTGCTCGACCAGGTAGTCGGCCGCGTCGCCGAGGGCGACGGGCGGCACGTTCATCTGCTCGTAGCTCTCGGTGTCCATGAACACGTACTCGTCACCGTCGCGGTACAGGAACTGCATGTCCTTCTTGTCGACGAGCGCCTGCTCGACGCGGACACCGGCGTTGAAGGTGCGGTCGAACACGTTGCCGGTCTTGACGTTGCGCAGCTTGGTCCGGACGAACGCCCCACCCTTGCCGGGCTTGACGTGCTGGAACTCGACGACCTGGAACAGGCCGTTGTCGAGCTCGAGCGTGATCCCGTTCTTCAGGTCGTTGGTGGTGATGGCGGGCATGGCGAATCCTTGGGCGTCGAGGTCAGCGCGCGGCCTCCGGTGCTGGTCACCTCGACCAGGTCTTCCACCCGAACGCCGCCGAAGTCCTCACGATAGACGCCCGGTTCGACCGTTACGACGTCTCCGACCTGCAAAACCCACCCGCCGGACGAGTTGACGAAGGGGTCCTCGTGGATGAGCAGGCCCACCCCGTGACCCGTCCCGTGGCTGAACCAGGGCCCGAAACCGGCCTCGGTGAGCAGGTCGCGGCACACCGCATCGAGCTCTCCGGTCGACAGCCCCGGCCGCACCGCGGCCACCCCTGCCACCTGGGCGGCGAGCACGGCCTCGTACACGTCGGCCTGCAACGGCGAGGCGTCGCCCACCACGTAGGTGCGGGTCATGTCGCTGTGGTAGCCGTCGACCAGGGCACCGACGTCGATGATCACCGTGTGCCCGTCCTCGATCACGGTGTCGGTGGGCCGATGGTGCGGCAACGGCGCGTTCCGTGGCCCCGTCGCGACGATCGTCTCGTAGCTGGGGCCGGCCGCACCGAACTCGCGCATCAACCGTTCGAGGTCGTTGCGCACCTGCACCTCGGTGCGGCCCGGCGCCAGGGTGGGCGCGACCTCGGCCAGGGCGGCGTCGGCGATCGCGCAGGCACGCTCGATCCGGGCCAGCTCGGCGGCGTCCTTCACGCGGCGACCGGTCTCGACGAGGCCGACCGTGGGCTGCAGCTCGCGGCCCGCGGCGTCGACGAGCTGCCGCCAACGGGCGTGGCTGGTGTGCACCGACTCGAACCCGACCGGCCCGCTCACCGCGCCGATCACCTGCATCAGCAGGTCGAGCTGCGCGGCCTGGGTGAGACCCACCAGCACCCGACCGGCGCATCGGGCTGCGTCGAGCTGCCGTTCGGCCTGGGCGCCGTAGCGGCCGTCGGTGACGAGCACGATCTCGTCGCCGAGCACCACCGCGGTGGCCGCCGACCCCGTGAACCCGGTGAGCCAGCGCAGGTTGGTGAGGTCGGAGACCACGAGCGCGTCGAGGTCGCCCCAGGCGGACCGCAGGCGCGACGCACGGGCCGACACGTCGATCGGCGGCAGCGCGACGAGTTCGGGCGCGGGCACGGTCAGGCCCCCAGCTTCCGGGCCACCGCAGCGACGGCGAGCTCGTAGCCGTGCATGCCGAGCCCCATGATCGACCCGGTCGCCACCGGCGCCACCACGCTGGTGTGACGCCACGGCTCGCGAGCGTTGGGGTTCGAGATGTGCACCTCGATCACCACACCGTCGAAGGCCGACAGGGCGTCGTGCAGGCTCCAGGCGTAGTGCGTGAACGCTCCGGGGTTGATGATGATGCCGGCGGCACGGCCCCGGGCCGCGTGGATCGCGTCGACCAGGTCGCCCTCGTGGTTCGACTGCAGTGCCTCGACCTCGTGACCGAACGTGGCTGCGGCAGCCCGGGTGGCGGCGACGTAGTCGTCGAGGGTGTCGGTGCCGTAGAGGTGCGGCTCACGAGTGCCCAGCAGGTTGAGGTTGGGACCGTGCAGCAGGGTGATGATCGCCACGCGCCCATCGTGGCACGTGACCACCCGGGCGACCCGACGTTTGGCCGGTGCCGACCGGGTGGGCTCAGTCGGGGCGGCGAACCGTGACCATCACCGCACCGGCTCCCAGCAACGTCGCCGCGATCGCGGCGATCGTCACCAGCGCCACCCGATCGGCACCCGTCGCCGGCAACGTGGGCCGGGCCGACGCCGACGCGACGATCGGGGCGACCGTCACGACCGGGGCAGCGGTCGCCGGTGGTTCGGTGTCGACCACCGGTGCCACGACCGGTGCGACCGTCGCGGTCGTCACCACGACGAGCGGCGCGACCGTCGTGGTCGTGGTCGTCGTGGTCGTCGTGGTGGACGTCGTGGTGGTCGTGTCGTCGCAGCCGTCGCCCTCGGCGGCCGCTCGGGCGGCGAACCCGAGGGCCAGGGTGGTGGCAGCCGTGGTGGCGAGCAACGTGGTCCGTGCCAGCCGGTGGGTTCGCGTGTGTCGCATCGTCGACCCCTTCGCTCCGAGCGGTTTCCCGCCCACTCGGTGGTGGTCGACCCGGTGGTGAGGCCGGGTCGGCGCCCGACGTCAGTGTCCGCCGTGGCACCCGGACGTACCCGGGGCGAAGGTCACGAAACCGTCAGGACCAGCGACCGAGGGTGGTGGATCACGAGCCGGTGAACTCGTCGCGAGCGATCCGGTAGAGCACGTGCCGCCGCCCGGCCCAGTCGGGCAGCAGCGGATGGTCGAAGTCGTCGGCCGGATCCCGGTGCATCCCGAGCTTCTCCATCACCCGGCGCGACTTGGTGTTGGCCTCGGTGGTGAAGCTCACGATCTCGTCGCCGGGCAGGTCGAGCTCGGCGAATCCCCAGGTCATGGCGGCCCGCGCCGCCTCGGGCGCGTATCCGTGCCCCCAGGCCGCACGCGACAGTCGCCAGCCGACCTCGACGCACGGGGTGAACGAGGTGTGCCATCCCGGCGACGACAGCCCGACGAACCCGATGAACGTGCCGGTGGAGCGGATCTCGACGGCCCACAGCCCGTACCCGCGATCGGCCCACGAGGCCGCCATCCGGTCGACCATCTCGTCGCTCTGCGCCGGCGTGAGGGTCGACGGGAAGTGGGCCATCACCTCGGGATCACCGTTGAGCTGGGCGTACGGCGGCTTGTCGTCGTCCCGCCACTCGCGCAGCAGCAGCCGCTCGGTGACGAGCCGTGGGGTCACGACCCGGCCCGGGCCATCACCTCGAACGCCTCGCGGACGGCCGCGGCGGGCACGTCGGTGACGACCTCGACGCCACGCTCACCGTCGAGCACGAACGTCAGGCCGGTGAGTGCCTTCTTGTCCTTGCCCATCAGCCCGATGAGCCGGTCGGGGTCGAGGCCCCGCGGCAGACGCGTGTCGAGCTCGTAGGTGCCACCCACCACGTCGTAGTGGTCGCGCACTCGGGCGTCGTCGACGCGGTCGAGCACGCGTGCGAGGTGGGCGGCGAACACCAGACCGATGCCGACCGCCTCCCCGTGCGCCAGCGTGTGCCGGGTCTCGATCTCGAGCGCGTGGCCGAGGGTGTGGCCGTAGTTGAGCAGGGCGCGGCGGCCGCCCTCGCGCTCGTCGCTCGCCACCACGTCGGCCTTGATCTGTACGCAGCGGGCCACGCGCTCGGTCTCGTCCATCGCCAGCAGGTCGTCGCCGGTGAGGAAGTGGTACTTGGCCATCTCGCCGGAACCGCAGCGCCGCTCGCGAGGCGGCAACGTGGCCAGGGCGTCGAGATCGCAGATCACCCCGCTCGGTTGCCAGAAGGCGCCGACCAGGTTCTTGCCGCCCTCGCCGGTCGCCCCGCCGCCCGGCAGGTTGACGCCGGTCTTGCCACCGATCGCCGCGTCGACCATGCCGAGCAGCGTGGTGGCCACGTGCACGACCGGCACGCCTCGGTGCCACACCGACGCCGCGAACCCGGCGACGTCGGTGACCATGCCACCGCCCACGCCGATCACGACGTCGTTGCGGGTGATGCCGGCCCGGGCGAACCCCCGGCACAGCGACTCGATCGTGCCGAGGTGCTTGTGGTCCTCGCCGGTGCCGATCTGGAACACGTCGAACGGGATGCCCGGGTCGATCTCGACCGGGATGCCCGGCTGGGTGACCACCGCTGCCCGGCGTGCCCGCGGCGGCATCAACGACGCCAGTTCGTGGCGGGCGCCGTGGCCGACCAACACGTCGTACGAGCGGTCGCCGAGCGGCACGTGCACGGTGCGCAGATCGCTCATCGGAGGATCGCCTCCACCACCTCGCCGACCGTGCGGCCGTCGACGCTGACGATCAGGTCGGCCACCTCGCGGTAGAGCGGTTCGCGGGTCTCGTGCATGCGACGCAACGTACCGGCCGGGTCGTGGTCGAGTGCGGGACGGTGCACGCCGGCGCGCACCCGCTCGACGAGCACCGCCGGGTCGGCGGCCAGCCACACCACGCGGGCCCCGGACCGCTCGAGCGCCTGGCGGTTCTCCTCGCGCAGCACCACGCCGCCGGCTGCGGCGATGACCGCCGGGACCGGGTCGTTCAGCGCGTCGACGAGGGCCTCGGTCTCGAGCGCCCGGAACGCGGGCTCGCCGTCGGTCTCGAAGATCTGCCGGACGGTGCGCCCGGTCCGGGCCTCGATCACCGCGTCGCTGTCGATCACGCGTCGCCCGAGCCGTTCGGACAGCACCCGCGCCACGGTCGACTTGCCCGAGCCCATCAGCCCGACGAGCACCAGGTGGCGGTCGGCGGGGATCACGACTCGCGCAACGACGCCTCGAAGGCCCGTGCGTTGCGGACGAACTCGTTCACGCTGTCGCCGCCGAACTTTCGCTGCGCCTCGGCGGCCAGCACCAACGCCACCATCGTCTCGGCCACCACACCGGCGGCCGGTACGGCCGTCACGTCGGTGCGCTCCTTGAAGCTCACCGTCGACTCCTTGGTGACCACGTCGACGGTCTTGAGCGTCGGCCGGTTCAGGGTGGCGAGCGGCTTCATCGCTGCCCGCACGACGAGCAGCTCGCCCGTGCTGATGCCGCCTTCGCTGCCGCCCGCGAGGCTGGTCTCGCGTCGGTACTCGTGGGCCGCTGCGTCCCAGACGATCGCATCGTGTGCCTGGCTGCCCCGCCGGCCGGCGACCTCGAAACCGTCGCCGATCTCGACGCCCTTGACGGCCTGGATGCTCATGACGGCCTGGGCGAGCAGCGCGTCGAGCTTGCGATCCCAGTGCACATGGCTGCCGAGACCCACCGGCACGCCGTAGCCGAGCACCTCGACCACACCACCGAGCGAGTCGCCGTCCTTGGCGGCCTCCTTGATCTCGTCGATCATCGCAGCCTCGGCCGCGGCGTCGAAGCAGCGCACCGGCGACTCGTCGACCCGGTCGAGGTCTGCCATGGTCGGGCGGGCAGACGACGTGCTGCGGGCGGCGCCCATCTGCACGACGTGCGAGAGGATCTCGACCCCGAGATGCGACAGCAGCTTCTTGGCCAGCGCGCCGGCGGCCACACGGGCGGCGGTCTCGCGGGCACTCGCCCGCTCGAGCACGTCGCGGGCGTCGGTGAAGCCGTACTTCTGCATGCCCGCCAGGTCGGCGTGACCGGGACGCACCTGCGTGAGCGGGTCCTTGGTGGCGCCCGGCGCCGGCGACATCTCCTCGTGCCACTTGTCGCTGCGGAACCACTCGCTGTTCTTGATCTCGATCGCCACCGGCGACCCGAGCGTGCGCCCGTGACGCACCCCACCGATCAAGGTGAGCTCGTCCTGCTCGAAGCGCTGGCGTGGACCGCGGCCGTAGCCGAGGCGACGGCGGGCCATCTCGGCCTGGATCTCGTCGACCGTGATCTCGAGGCCCGCGGGCAGACCCTCGACGACGACGACCAGGGCCTGGCCGTGCGATTCGCCGGCGGTGAGGTAGCGCAACACGCCAGAGAGGCTACCGGGAGCGTGCGGCCAGCTCCCTGAGCGCCGCGGCCCGCATCACCCGGGTGTCGGGACGCTGCCCGAGCCACAGCTCCTGCTGCAGGGCGGCCTGGTGCACCAGCATGCCGAGCCCGTCGACGCAGACGGCACCGACGGCTCGGGCGGCGGCCAGCAGCCCGGTCTCGAGCGGGTGGTACACCAGATCGGCGACGACGTGGCGGTCGTGCAGCAGCGAGGGGTCGATCGGCAGCTCGGCCCCGATCGCCTCGACCCCCATCCCGACCGAGGTGGCGTTGACGACGATCGTCGCCTGCCGGACGTCGTCGGCGGCACCGACACGGCCGACCGCGCCGGCCAGCTCGGCGGCCGCCTCGGCCCGCCCGGACGAACGGTTGACCACCGTCACCGACGCCGCGCCGGCCCGCGCCAGCGCGTCGATCACCGACCGCGCCGCGGCACCCGCACCGATCACCGCCACGGGCGACCCGACGACCGCGACCCCCGCGTCGACCAGCGACGACACGAACCCGGCCCCGTCGGTGCTGTGCCCCCGCAGGAGCCCATCGGCCGTGCGCACCACGGTGTTGACGCTGCGGAGCGCCTCGGCGGCCGGGTCGAGCTCGTCGACGTTGTCGGCCACCTGCTCCTTGTGCGGCATGGTGACCGACAAGCCGCCGAGCCCGAGGGCCCGCATCGCGTCGAGCGCGCGGACGGCCTCGCCGTGAGGCACGTCGAACGCGGTGTACACCCAGTCGACCCCGGCCGCCTCGAACGCGGCGTTGTGCAGCGCCGGCGACAAGCTGTGCCGTACCGGTGATCCGATGACGGCCGCCACCGTGGTGGCGCCGGTGATCACAGCAGGCCCGCCTCGATCGCCCGCTGCACGTTCTGCTCGTGTTCCGCCAGCGTGACCGCGAACGCATGGCCGCCGTCCTCGTCGGCCAGCACGTAGTACAGCCAGAGGCAGTTCTCCTTGCGCTCGGCCTCGGGCAGCTGCTGGCACTCCGCACCGTTCTCGGGCGGATTGGGCGCCGGGTTGAGCACCGCCTGGATCGAGGCGCGGCCGGGGTTGGCGATCGGCGTCGGCGGCAGGCCGGTGTGCAGGTAGGTGTTGTACGGCGTGTCGAGCGCCTTCAGCTGGTCGAAGGGCAGGTCGCCGTCCTGCTGGTAGTACAGCGTCGCGTCGATCTGCAGCGGCATCTGGATCTTGAGCCGGTTGAGGATCACGCGGGCGATCATCGGACGATCGGCGTCGACCTTGGCCTCGCGCTCGACCATCGACGCGACGATCAGCACCTGATAGGCGGTGAGGGCCTGCTCGTAGCCCTTCACCACGATGTCCTCCTGGCGCCCGACGCGTTCCATCAGGTCGACCATCCGCTGCACCACCTGCGCCGGGGTCTCGCCGTTGCTCACCTGGTACGTGTCGGGGAACAGCAGGCCCTCGAGGCTGGTGACGCCCTCGGGTTGCCACTCGGACCGGATGCTGCCGTCGTTCGCGGCGGCGAGGAAGTCGCCGATCGCCAGGCGCGGCATGCGTTCGGACAGCCGTTGGGCCATCTTGTCGACGGTGAAGCCCTCCGGGAACGTCACCGACGTGTACGTCTGCTCCGGTGGCGTGCTGAGCACGTGCATCAGGTTGCCCATGTGGTCCATCGGCCGGAGGCGGTAGTAGCCGGGTGTGAGCTCGAGCCCACCCTGGCGCTCGACGTACCAGCGGAACACGCGGGCGTTGGTGATGAAGCCCTCGTTCTCGAGCCGGACGCTGAGCGAGTCGACGGTCTCGCCCTCCTCGACCACGAAGTTGACCGCCGGCTCGGGGTCGCCGGACGGGTTGATCTGCTGCAGGTACCACCAGCCGACCGACCCGGCCACTAAGAGGCCGACGGTGGCCAGGCACAGCACCGTGTAGGCGAACCACTTGAACGGCCAGCGCTGCGAGCGCGGGCGCTCGATCACGTACGCGCCGGTGGCATCGGGGTCGTCCCACGGGTCGTGCTGCCAGTCGATCGCCGGCCGCTTCTCGCGAGGATCGTCGAGCTGGAGTCCCATCCGACCGTCGCCTCAGTCGTCCCACCGGTGGGCGCCGCGCGCCTCGAGCCAGTTCTGCAGCATCACCGCCGCGGCGACCTTGTCGACGACGCGCCGGCGCGCCTGCGCGTTCATCTTGAACTCCATCATCGCCTGGTCGGCGGTGACGGTGGTGCGACGCTCGTCGTAGGTCTCCACGGGCACGCCGACCACGGTAGCCAACGCCTTCGCCTCGGCGACGGCAGCCTGCGCGGCCGGGCCGAGCGAGCCGTTCATGTTGAGCGGCAGACCGACGACCACGATCTCGGCCTCCTCCTCGGCGACGAGCGCGGCGATGCGCCGGTGGTCGGCGCCCTTGTTGCCGGACCGTTGGACGACCGTGAGCGGCGACGCGATCGTGCCGCTGCGGTCGCTCACCGCGATGCCGATGCGCTTCGAGCCGAGGTCGACCCCCAGCGCACGCACGGGAGCGGGCCGCTCGTTCAGCTCGTGGCCGCGGCCTTCGCGATGCGCAGCGCCTCGTCGATCCCGTCGACGTTCTTGCCGCCCGCCGTGGCGATGTCGCCCTTGCCACCGCCACCGCCGCCGACGGCCTTGGCCGCGTCCTTGATGAGGTTGCCGGCGACCTTGCCCGACCCGGGGGTGACCGCACCGACGAGCGACACGCCGCCCGAATCGCTGACCCCGACCAGCACGACGGTCTCGACGCCGGGCTGCTGGCGCACCGCGATCGCGAGCTCGCGCAGGTCGTTGGGGCTCAGCCCGTCGACCCGGTCGACCACGACCCCGCCCTCGGCCGCCGCGGCGAGCTCGCTCGCCCGGCCGGTCGCGAGCTGGGCGCGCAGCGCCTTGAGCTCGTCCTGCAACGACTTGATCTCGTCGAGGCGACGCTGCACGCCGGTGACGACGTCGTCGGTGCTCGCACCCACCAGGCGCGCCACGTCGGTGATGACGTGCTCGTCGCGCTGCAGCAGCTTGAGCGTGTTGGCGCCGGTGACGGCCTCGATGCGGCGCAGGTTCGAGCCGATCGACGCCTCGCTCACGACCTTGACGATGCCGATGTCGCCCGACGCCTTGACGTGAGTGCCGCCGCAGAGCTCGATCGAGCTGCCCACCTCGAGCACGCGCACGATGTCGCCGTACTTGTCGCCGAAGAACGCCATCGCGCCCATCGCGAGCGCCTCGTCCTTGGTGGTCTCGAACGCACGCGCCGGCGCGTTGGCCAGGGTCTCGTGGTTGACGATCGCCTCGATCCGCTCGATCTCCTCCGGCGTGACCGGCGCGTAGTGGCTGAAGTCGAACCGCAGGCGGTCGGGACCGACGAGCGAGCCGGCCTGCTTGACGTGCTCGCCGAGCACCATGCGCAGCGCGTGGTGCAGCAGGTGGGTGCCGGTGTGGTTGCGGCGCGTGGCGTCGCGGCGTTCGACGTCGATCGCGGCGGTGACGGTGGCGCCCTGCGAGAGCTCGCCGGAGATCAGCTTGGCCGTGTGACGACGCAGGCCGGGAAGGGCGAAGGTGGTGTCGAGCACCTCGGCCGTGCCGGTCGGGCCGGTGATGGTGCCGGTGTCGCCCACCTGGCCGCCGCTCTCGGCGTAGAACGGGGTGCGGTCGAGGAAGATCTCGACGGTGCCCTCGTCGGTGCCGGGCAGCACGGCGAGCACGCGGGCGTCGACCGTGTCGTCGGTGTAGCCGACGAACTCGGTGGTGCCGAACTGCTCGACGACCTCGCGGTACGCGTCGAGACGGTCGTCGTCGACCTGGTTGCCCTTGCGGGCCGCCTTGGCACGTTCGCGCTGGGCCCGCATCTCGCTCTCGAAGCCGGCACCGTCGACGGTGACGCCGCGCTCGCCGGCGATCTCCTCGGTGAGCTCGAGCGGGAAGCCGTACGTGTCGTGCAGCGTGAACGCCGTGGTGCCGGGCAGCTGCGTGGTGTTGGTCACCAGTTCGTCCTCGAGGATCGCGAGGCCTGTCTTCAACGTCTGGCGGAAGCGCTCCTCTTCGCGGGTGAGCACGCCGATCACGAAGTCGCGCTGCTTGGCGACGTCGGGGTACGCGTTGCCCATCACGTCGATCGCGGTGTCGACGAGCTTGGGCATCACGAGGTTGTCGGTGCCGAGCAGGTAGGCGTAGCGAACCGCACGCCGGATGATGCGGCGCAGCACGTAGCCACGTCCCTCGTTGCTCGGGAACACACCGTCGCTCACGAGCATCGTGCTGCTGCGGGCGTGCTCGGCGAGCACTCGCATCGCGAAGCTGTCGCGGTCGTCGTAGTCGCCGGCCACGTACCGCTTGCCGGTGAGGCTGCAGGCCTGGTCGATGAGCGGGAGCATCAGGTCGGTCTCCCACACCGCGTCGACGCCCTGCATGAGGCACAGAATGCGCTCGAGACCGGCGCCGGTGTCGATCGACGGCTTGGGCAGCAGGGTGCGGCTGCCGTCGGGCGCCTGGTTGTACTGCATGAACACCAGGTTCCAGAACTCCATGAACCGGTCGCCGTGCGGGTCGCCGAGCGGGCCGCCGTCGGGTCCGAACGCCGGACCGCGGTCGATGTGGATCTCCGAGCACGGACCGCACGGCCCGGTCTCGCCCATCTGCCAGAAGTTGTCCTTGTCGCCGAGCCGCTGGATGCGGTCCATCGGCACGCCGACCTGCTCGTGCCAGATCGCCTCGGCCTCGTCGTCGCTCTCGTGCACGGTGATCCACAGCCGGTCGCCGTCGAACCCGAAGCGCTCGGTGACGAGCTCCCAGCTCCACGGGATCGCGTCGGTCTTGAAGTAGTCGCCGAAGCTGAAGTTGCCGAGCATCTCGAAGAACACGAGGTGCCGCTTGGTGCGACCGACGTCGTCGAGGTCGTTGTGCTTGCCGCCGGCCCGCGCACACTTCTGCGAGGTGACCGCACGCTTGTAGGGCGGGGTCTCGTCACCGACGAAGTACGGCTTGAACGGCACCATGCCTGCCACGGTGAACAGCACCGTGGGGTCGTGCGGGATCAGACTGGCCGACGGGACGACCTGGTGGCCGCGCTCGGAGAAGAATCCGGTGAACGCGGAGCGGAGCTCGTCGGCGGTGCGGGGAATGGCAGTCATGGCAGGTTCGAGCCTACCGAGGCTCTACATTCGCTGACGTGCCAGTTCGCCGCTCCTCCCCCGTTCGCGCCCAGGCCCCGGCGCCGCTCGACACCCACGAGTGGATCAGCTTCGACGACCCGACCGAGCAGCGCACGTGGATGATCGACGCCACGTTCATGCGCTCGTCGTGGAGCTGCATCTTCGGTGCCGGCTGCCAGGGCGTGCTCGACTCCGACGCCACTCACATGGCCCAGGGCTGTTGCAGCTACGGCGCCCACTTCGTCGACGACGACGACGTGCAGACCGTCGTGCGGTCGGTCGTGCGCCTGACGCCGGACGTGTGGCAGTTCGCGAAGAAGGCCAAGCGGCAGGGCTTCCTCGACGCCGGCGACGACGGGGCCACCGTCACCCGCCTCGTCGACGACGCCTGCATCTTCCTCAACCGGCCGGGCTTCGAGGGCGGCCCGGGCTGTGCGCTGCACCGCGCCGCGCTCGACGCGGGCGAGCGGCCGATGGACTGGAAGCCCAACGTGTGTTGGCAGCTGCCCTTGCGGCTCGACCACCAGACCGACGACCAGGGCCACGTCACCAGCACGCTGCGCGAGTGGAAGCGCCGCGACTGGGGCCCGGGCGGCGAGGAGTTCCACTGGTGGTGCACCGACAGCGACGACGCGTTCGTCGGCACGGTGCCCGTGTACGAGTACCTGCGCGACGAGATCGTCGGCATGGTGGGCCAGGAGGTCTACGACCAGATGGTGCCGCTGCTCGCCCGACCCGACTGGGTGCCGCTGCCGCACCCGGCGGTGCGGCGTCGCTGACGGGGGTCAGCCGACGGCGACCTTCTTGTTGGCCTTGCGGCGGTCCTCGAGACCCAGGTGACGCTTGCGGATGCGGATCGCCTTCGGGGTCACCTCGACCAGCTCGTCGGCGGCGATCCACTCGATCGCGGTCTCGAGCGTGTGGATGCGCGGCGCCGGCAGCTTGACGGCGTCGTCGTGGCTGTGCGTGCGGATGTTGTTCTTCTCCTTGGCACGCACGACGTTCACGACCATCTCGTGCTCGCGGGCGCACTCGCCCACCACCATGCCCTCGTACACCTGCTCGCCCGGCTCGATGAAGAACTCGCCGCTCGACTGCAGGTTGTCGAGCGCGTAGCCGGTGCTCGTGCCAAGACGGTCGGCCACCATGGCCCCGCCCCGGGCGTCGTTCATCTCACCCGCCCACGGCATCCAGCCGAGGTGGTGCTGGTGCAGCAGCGCCGTGCCACGGGTGGCCGTCAGCAGCAGCGACCGGAAACCGATCAGGCCACGGCTCGGGCACTCGAAGGTGACGATCGTGCGGCCGGCGTCGCCGGGGCGCAGGTCGGTGATGCGGCCCTTGCGGGGCGCGAGCTCCTGGGTGACCGTGCCGACGTGCTCGTCGGGGACGTCGACCACACCGCGCTCCTGCGGTTCGAAGCGCTTGCCGTTGACTTCCTTGGTGATCACCTCGGGGCGGCTCACCTGCAGCTCGTAGCCCTCGCGGCGCATCGACTCGATCAGCACGGCGAGCTGCAGCTCACCACGACCGGCCACCTCGATCACGTCGGGCGAGCCGGTCTGGAACAGCTTGATCGAGACGTTGCCGAGGATCTCCTTGTTGAGGCGATCGACGAGGTGACGGCTGGTGAGGAACTTGCCGTCCTTGCCGGCGAGCGGCGAGGTGTTGACGCCGAAGGTCATGCGCAGCACCGGTTCGTCGACCACCAGGCGCGGCAGGGCGATCGGGGTCTCGACCGAGGCGATCGTGTCGCCGATCTCGACCTCGGGGAAGCCGGCCATCACGAACAGGTCGCCGGCCGACAGCTCGTCGGCCTCGTTGCGGCTCACGCCGTCGAAGGCCATCAGCTGGGCGAGGCGGCGCTTCAGCGGCGGCTGGCCCTCGCCGAACTCCTCCTCGAGCAGGGCCACGGTCTCGCCGCGGCGCATCACACCGTTGACCACGCGGCCGATGGCCAGGCGGCCGAGGTACTCGCTCGCGTCGAGCTGGGTGACCATCGCCTGCAGCGGTGCATCCGGATCGCCCTGGGGGGCGGGGATCGCCTCGAGGATCGTGTCGAGCAGCGGCGACAGGTCGGCGTCGGCATCGGGCATCCCGATGCCCTTCATCGCCCGACCCTCGCGGGCCACCGCCGAGATGATCTCGAAGTCGATGTGCTCGTCGTCGGCGTCGAGGTCGATGAACAGCTGGTACACCTCGTCGAGCACCTCGTCGGCGCGGGCGTCCTGGCGGTCGACCTTGTTGATGATCACGATCGCCGGCAGGTTCTTCGCGAGCGCCTTCTGCAGCACGTAGCGGGTCTGCGGCAGCGGCCCCTCGGCGGCGTCGACGAGCAGCAGCACGCCGTCGACCATGGTGAGCGCACGCTCGACCTCGCCACCGAAGTCGGCGTGGCCGGGGGTGTCGACCAGGTTGATCTTCACACCCTTCCAGGTGATCGACGCGGCCTTGGCGAGGATGGTGATCCCGCGCTCGCGCTCCTGGTCGTTCGAGTCCATGACGCGATCGACCACGGCCTGGTGGGCGGCGAAGGTTCCGGTGGCTCGCAGCAGCGCGTCGACGAGGGTGGTCTTGCCGTGGTCGACGTGCGCCACGAGCGCGACATTGCGAAGTGCAGCGCTCATGAGAGGTGTTCCCTGGGGGATCGAAGGGGCCGTCCGGAGGGTGGGACGGCGTCAGGTGGGGCGCACCCGCCGGGCGCGCGTGACGTCAGTCGTCGGAGTCGTCGAACTCGTCGTCGGTGTCGTCATCGTCCTCGTCGAACGTGACGCCGTACTTTTCAGCAAGCGCTGCGTACTCGTCGTCCTGAGTACTCTCCCGGTGGCCGTTGCCGCCGAAGCCCAGATCGAATGCGCTGGGACCTGCTTGCTTGAGCTTGCGCGCTTCTTCGAAGCGGCGGTGACGACCCTTCTTCACGGTAGGGCTCCCGAACTCTAGAGAACTGACATTGGGCACCAGCCTATCCCCTGGCCGCCTGGTTCGTCGGGATGGCGGACGGGGTTCCGCACGGGGTTCCGGGCGGTTGTCCGGCACTGGCGGTGTCCCCCATCGGGGGTGACACAATGGCTGCCCATGGGATCCACGGTGGCGCTCCTCAACCAGAAAGGTGGCGTGGGCAAGACCACCGTCACCCTGGGCCTGGCCTCGGCGGCGGCGGCTCGCGGCGACCGTGTACTGGTCGTCGACCTCGACCCGCAGGCCTCGTCGACCTGGGTGCTCGGCATCGACCCGACCGAGGTCGAGCTCTCGACCGCCGACGTGTTGCACCGTGCCCCGGCCGCCGATGCGATCGTCGAGAGCGAGTGGAGCGAGTCGATCCACCTGATCCCGGGGTCGCCCGAACTGCAGTCGCGCGAGTCGGGCACGCCGTCGCGGTTGCGCACCGCGTTGGGCCAGGTCGCGCACCACTACCGGGCGATCCTGCTCGACTGCCCGCCGTCGCTCGGCAACCTCACGACCAGCGCCCTGACGGCCGCCTCGCACGCCGTCATCGTGATCGAGCCCTCGTCGCTCGGCCTGCGTGGCATCGGGGCGGTGGCCGACCTGATCGACGACGTGTGGGACACCCACAACGCCGACCTCGAGCTGAGCGGGGTGATCGTCAACCGGGTGCCCGCCGTGAGCGGCGAGGCCGACCGCCGCTACGACGAGCTCACCCGCATCGTCGGCAAGAAGGCCGTGTGGCAGCCGGTGGTGCCCCAGCGCGTGGTGGTCAACCAGGCCATCGGCGAGCGCCGCTCGATCCACAGCTACGGCAGCCGCAGCGCCGACGTGAGCGCCGCGTTCGACAGCCTCTGGAACAAGCTCCGCCGCACCATCCAGTGACGCCCGCGGGCGGCGAACCGGGGCCGAGACACCGGGCCACGCGACCGGCCCGTCAGACGGGGATCAGCTTGAGGCCGCCCTTGCCGTCGAAGGTGAGGCCCGCTCGACCCTCGACCAGCGAGCGGATGCCGTCGCCGAGCAGCTCGGCCCGCCAGCCGGTGGCCAGCCGGGCGTCGCGATCACCCCGGAGCAGGCTCACCAGATCCGAACGCGTGGCGAGCAGCGCCGTGTCGATCCGCTCGGCACGGGCGACCTCGCTCACCCAGGCGCTGACGAGCGTCACCGCGGGGCGGAGCGCACGGTCGAGGTCGTCGCCGTCGGGCGAGGGCAGGTGCACCTCACGGCCGAGGCCGTCCTTCACGGCGGCGAGGATCTCGGCACCCATCTGCCCGCGGCTGTGACGTTCCTCGACCCCACGTGCCTGGGCCAGCTCGGCTGGCGTGGTGGGGTGCTTCTGCGAGATGCCGAGGATCGCGAGGTCGGGCAGGATCTGCCGGACCGGCACGTCGACGGCCGCGGCACGGCGCTCGCGCCAGGCGGCCACCGCCTGCGCCACGCCACGCGACTTCGCCTTCAGCACGCGCACGTCCTTCAGCCGCAGCCAGGCCTGCTCGGGGTCGGCAGCACCGGTGGGGCGGGTGCGCAGCTCCTCGCAGGCGTCGAGCGCCCAGCTCAGCCGGCCGAGCTTGGTGAGCCGGGCCGTGAGCCGGTCGTGCAGCTCGAGCAGGTGGGCGACGTCGCCGGCCGCGTACGACTGCTGCTCGGCGGTGAGCGGGCGGCGCAGCCAGTCGGTGAGCCGATCGCCCTTCGAGGCGGTGACGTTGAGCTCGGCGTGCAGCAACGACAGCAGCGACGGGGTGCTGTAGCCGGTGAAGCCGGCCGCGAGCTGGGTGTCGAACATGTGCTCGGGCACGGCCTTCACGCTGTGGGTGAGCACGTCGAGGTCCTGCTGGGCGGCGTGGAACACGGCGATCGACGGTGACGCGAAGAGCCGGGTGATCGAACCGAGATCGACTGCCAGCGGGTCGACGAGCACGATCTGGTCGCGCCAGCCGAGCTGCACGAGGGCCAGCTTCGGGAAGTAGGTGCGCTCGCGGTGGAACTCGGTGTCGATCGCGTAGCGGGGCTCGTGGCAGAGCTGGTCGACGACCTCGTCGAACTCGTCCTGCGTGGCGATCCAGCGATGTGTCACGAAGGCTGGTCTCCGGTGACCGCCGGGCGGCCGCTCTGGATCCAGGCCATGGTGCCGCCGGCCACGTTGACCGTCTCGACCCCCTGCTCGGCGAGGAACTGGGCCGCCTTCATGCTGCGCGCTCCCGACCGGCAGATCACGTAGGTGGTGACCCCCTCGGGGCTGCGGAACGCGTCGACGTGATCGGGCACGGTGCCGAGCGCGACGTGCACGGCGCCGGGGACGTGACCGCCCACGTACTCGTCGGTCTCGCGGACGTCGATCACGCGGTCGCCGCGCTCGAGGGCCTCGGCGAGCGCGTCGACGGAGACTTCCTGGATGGACATGCACCGCACGTTACCTGGCGATTCGGCCGCGATGGCGATGCCGGCAGGGCCGCGGGTGTCAGAGGTCGTCGGGCCGGTTCACGTTGCGCAGCGCGGCCGGGGCGACGTCGACGATGCACGATCGCAACCGTGCGACCGCCCGGTGGACGGCCCGTTCGCCCCGGCGGAACAGCTCGTCCACCACGGGGGCGGCGCTCGCGAGCCAGAGCGCGCACAGCGGCTCGAGCCGGCCGGAGCCGGCGACCACGACGTCGACCGGGTCGTCGCGGTGCGCGAGCAGGGCGCTCAGGGTGGTGGTGTCGAGCGCCGGCAGGTCGGTGGCGATCACCAGCGTGGGCGAGCCGGTGTGTGCGAGTGCGGTCGCGATGCCGCCGAGCGGCCCCTCGCCCGGCCATCGATCGGCGATCCACGTGGCATCGGCCCGGCGGTGCTCGGCCCGGCCGGCGAGCAGTCGACGCAGACGGTCCTCGTCGCCGCCGACCACCACGAGCGGTGAGCACCCGGCGGACGACAGCGCGTCGAGCGCCCGCTCGACCATCGCCAGTCCGTCGACCTCGACGAACGCCTTGTCGCGTCCCATCCGTCGGCTCGCGCCGCCGGTGAGCACGGCGCCCGCCACCGCGGGCCGGTCAGTCACCCGACTCGGGCACACCGGTGGGGTCGAGCTGGGCGAGGAACAGGGCGATGCGCTCGGCCTCGTCGGCCTCGCCGATCAGCGCCGCCATCTGCCCGAGTCCGTGGAGCGCACGGAGGAACCCGCGGTTGGTCGGTTCGCTCCACCGCACGTAGCCCGAGCCCCGCCAGCCGTTGGCCCGCAGCGCGTCGAGGCCACGGTGGTAGCCGACGCGATAGGCGGCGTAGCGCTCGACGGGATCGCGGCCGAGATCGCCGAGCGCCGCCCAGGCCTCGAGGCAGCGGGGCGACGAGGCGACGACCTCGCTGACCCGGTTGCGGCGCAGTTCCTCGGGCGAGTCGAGTGCCCGTTGCAGCTCGGCTGCCACCGCCGGATCGGGTCCGGGCAGGACCGTGCTGGGCAGGCCGGACGTGCTGAGGGAGATCGGTCGCTGGTCGCCGCTGGGGTCACTCACGGCGACCACGCTACGACGTATCGTGCGGGCCATGCTCGCTCTGCTCGCGCTGCTCGCGCTGTCGGTCAGCAGCGCCCGCCAGCTCGGCGTCGGGATCGTCGTGCTGTTCGTGGTGCTGGCCGTGCTGGCGGCGACGGCCATCGCCAACATCGGCGCCAAGATCATCACGATGCTGATCATGATCGGCTTCGCCCTCGGGGTGTGGACCCAGCGATCGAACCTGTCCGACTGCGCCGAGCGGGCCGAGGCCAAGGTGACGGTGGGCGACTCCTCCCCCACGACGTGCCGGTTCTTCGGCTTCGACGTCGACGTGCCGGGCGTGCCCACCCCGGGCGACGACACCGACACCAGCACCGGCTGACCACCGGACGACCACCGGCTGGCACGACCGGCTGGCGCGACCGGCGGTCACGTCATGCAGGGTCGACGAGCGAGTCGACGAGCGGGAACACGATCCGCTCGGCGAACAGCGCCGGATGGCTGAGCGGCGCGTCGTGACGACACCCGGGCAGCTCGACCAGTCGGGCACCGTCGATCTGCCCCGCCACGTGTGCCATCCCGTGGCGGTGGTGCGGTGAAGCGTGCTCGCCGTACGAGGTGATCACCGGGACGTGCACGTCGGCGGCCGCCCACGGCTGGTGCTCGCGCAGGTCGGCCAGCTCGCCCACCATCGTCGCCCCTTCGATCCGGCGGGTCTGGCGAGTTCGCTCGGGCAGCGCCTCCCACCGATCGTCGCCGACCATCCGGCGCATGAACTTCTCGGCCGCCGCCTCCGGGTCGGCGGCCGACGCGACCGCCGCGGCGCCCGCGGTGTTGCCCGGCCAGAAGGGCTCCCACGACAACGGCGTCTCGTAGATCGCGACCGCGCGCACCAGGTGCGGGTGGCGCACGGTGAGCGCGAGCGCGACGTTGCCGCCGTAGCTGTGGCCGATCAGCACCGCCCGTCGGCCGGCGAGCACGCCGAGCAGATCGTCCACCTGGTGCGCCATGTCGAACGGACCGGGATGCCGGCCGTCCGGGCCGACCGACCGGCCGTAGCCACGCCGGTCGTAGCGGGCGACACGGAACGCGTGGTCGATCTGCCGGCTCAGCTTCAGCATCCCGGTCGAGCGATCCATCGAGCCGTGGACGAGCACCACCAGCGGCGCATCGGCCGGACCGGCCTCGTCGCCCCAGATCGGGACGTGCGGATCGCTGGTGCTCACGACACCTGGACGAGCCGCAGCACGTCGGTGGCGGCCCCGCTCGGCCGGTCGGGCGCACCGGCCAGCACCAGCACCACCTGGCCGCGCGTGACGTGCCCGGCGTTGACCGCGGTCTCGACCGCGAACCACACGAGCTCGTCGGTCGAGGTGTAGGTGTCGACCATCATCGGCGTCACGCCCCACGACAACGCCATGGTGCGCACCGTGCGCTCGTCGGGCGACAGGCCGATGAGCGCCGGCGTCGGTCGGAACCGGGCCATCGCCCGTGTGGTGCGCCCCGAGCGGGTGCAGCACAGGATCGCGTCGGCACCGGCGTCGACCGCTGCCAGGCCCGCGGCGTGTGTGATCGCCATCGTGATCCGTTCGCCGCCGTCGGGCCACTGGCGGCGCTGCATCCGACCGAGGCGGTTGCCCCACGCGCTGTAGCTCGCCTCCATCTCGGCGCGCTCGGCGATGCGGCGCATCGACTCGACCACCGCCACCGGGTCGTGGCCGATCGCGGTCTCGGCCGACAGCATCAACGCATCGGTGCCGTCGAACACCGCGTTGGCGATGTCGCTCACCTCGGCCCGCGTCGGCGACGGCGACGTGATCATGCTCTCGAGCATCTGGGTGGCCGTGATCACCGGCACGCCCATCTCGACGCAGTGCCGCACGATCCGCTTCTGCAGGTGCGGCACGTCCTCGAGCGGGCACTCGATGCCGAGATCGCCTCGGGCCACCATCACGGCGTCGGCCTCGGCCGCGATCTCCTCGAGCGCGGCGACGGCGGGCAGCGTCTCGATCTTGGCCACCAGGTGCGGCCGGTGCGGCGCGATCGCCTCGCGAACCTTCACCAGGTCGCCCGCAGCCCGCACGAACGACACCGCCAGGAAGTCGACGCCCTCGGCGGCCATGATCTGCGCGAGTTCGAGGTCGTCGTCGGTGGGCGTGTGCAGCCGCAACCGCTCGGCCGGGATGTGCACGCCGGGCCGGCCCTGTGTGGTGCCGCCGGTGAGGATGCGCGTGACCACCTCGTGGTCGCCGACCGCGATCACCTCGAGCGAGATCGCGCCGTCGCCGAGCACCACCCGGTCGCCGACGCTCAGGTCGTCGATCAAGGTGGCGTAGTCGACCGTGAAGCACAGGGCGTCGCTGGCACCTTCGCCGGCCTTCAACCGCAGGGTGTGGCCCGCCACCAGCTGCACGCCCTCGGGTGGCAGCTGGCCGGCGCGCACCTTCGGCCCCGGCAGATCGGCGAGCACCCCGACCACCCGACCGACGCGTGCCGCGGCGGCGCGCACCGCGTGCAGCCGCTCGACGTGCTCGGCCACCTTGCCGTGCGACAGGTTGAGCCGCACCACGTCGACACCGGCGGCCAGCAGCCGGTCGAGCACCTCGGGCTGCTCGCTCGCGGGGCCGAGGGTGGCGACGATCTTGGTCCGGGACTCCATGGGCCCCCATTCAAGCCCGTGCCGGTGGTCCGGGCGTCGCTCCTCGGCCGGTTTGATCCCACGGTGCGCCCGCCGGCCTGCCATTGTGTGGGCTCATGGAGCTGCTGCTGATCCGCCACGCCCTGCCCGTCCGTCGCGAGATCGAGACGGGCGCTGCGGATCCCGAGTTGTCGGAGGCCGGGCACGCGCAGGCGCAGCACCTCGCCGAGTACCTGTCGACCGAGCAGATCGACGCGGTCTACGCGAGTCCGCTGGCGCGTGCCCGCCAGACCGCCGAGCCGCTGGCGGCGCGCAAGGGGCTCGACATCGTGCTCGTCGACGACCTCGCCGAGTGGGACCGCAACTCGAACGAGTACGTGCCGATCGAGGAGCTCCGCGCCACCAACGACCCGCGCTGGCAGCAGATGCTCCGCGGCGAGTGGCAACAGCACGACGAGTCGCCGCAGGACTTCCTCGACCGCTCGGTGCGCAGCGTCGAGGCGCTGATCGCGAAGCACGGCGGCGACAAGATCGCGGTGGTCTGCCACGGTGGGGTGATCAACGCGTACCTGGCGCACATCTTGAACCTCGACTCCGCCAAGCAGGGCGTGCACGAGCACTTCTTCTATCCCAACTACACCTCGATCCATCGGGTGGCCGCCGCCCGCTCGGGCGAACGGTCGGTCGTGACGATCAACGAGACCTCGCACCTGCGCAACACCGGCCTGCCGATGGGCCTGTTCCAGAAGGGCTGACCCGATGCGCACGATCGACGACCTCATCGCCTACCTCGACGCGTCGCGCTCGCCGTGGCACGCCGCCGGCTCGACCGCCGGGCTGCTGGTCGAGGCCGGCTTCCAGCCGCTCTCGTTGATCGACGACTGGACCGAGCTCCCGGCGGCCGGTGTGGTGGTGCACGGCGCCTCGGTGGTGGCGTTCCGCACCGCCGGCGACCCCGACGACGGTCGGGCAGCACCGTTCCGCATCGTCGGCGCGCACACCGACTCGCCGTGCCTGCGTGTGAAGCCGCGACCCGACGTGGGCCAGCTCGGCTGGAAGCAGCTGGCGGTCGAGGTCTACGGCGGGGTACTCCTCAACTCGTGGCTCGACCGCGACCTCGGCATCGCCGGCCGGGTCGTGCTCCGTGACGGCTCGGTCGCCGATGTCACCGTCGACGACGCGATCTGCCGCATCCCGCAGCTCGCGATCCACCTCGACCGCGACGTCAACGACAAGGGTGTGGTGCTCGACAAGCAGCAGCACCTCACGCCGGTGTGGGGCACGGGCACCCACCGTCAGGGCGAGTTCCGCGAGTGGTTGGCGGCGCAGCTCGAGGTCGAGCCGGCCGAGGTGGCGTGGTGGGAGCTGTGTCTGTTCGACCGCACGCCCGCCGCCGTGCTCGGCGCGGACTCGACGTTGCTCGCGAGCGGGCGTCTCGACAACCAGTTGTCGTGCTGGGCGGCCACCGACGCGATCGCCGGTTCGACGACGGCACCGGGCCATCACCAGGTGATCGCCCTGTTCGACCACGAAGAGGTCGGCAGCGAGAGCACCACCGGTGCCGGTGGTCCGGTGCTCGAGCAGGTGCTCGAGCGCATCTCGCTCGCCCGCGGCGCCGGGCGTGGCGCACATCTGGCCGCGCTCGCGCGTTCGTCGTGCCTGTCGGCCGACAACGCACACGCCGTGCACCCCAACTACGCCGAGCGGCACGAACCGGGTCACCGCCCGATCGTCAACCACGGTCCGGCGCTGAAGATCAACTCGAACCAGCGCTACGCCACCAGCGCCGTCACCGCCCAGGCGTTCGAACGGGCGTGCGACGTGGCGGGGGTGCCGTCGCAGGTGTTCGTCAGCCGCAACAACATGCCGTGCGGCACGACGATCGGGCCCATCACCGCGACCCGCCTCGGCATCGAGACCGTCGACGTGGGGGTGCCCCAGCTGTCGATGCACTCGGCACGAGAGCTGTGCGGTGTGAACGACCCGATCCACCTCACCAAGGCGGCCGCCGCCTGGCTCGAAGGCGCCTGACCGTCGCGGGCGACCGGTCCGACCACGACCGGGTCAGACGTGGGTCGATGCCTCGTCGAGCAGGCGCTGCAGCTCGGTGTGCAGCACCTGGCTCAGCTCGCGCACGGCGTCGCGCTGCGCCCGGCCGCTGAGCCCGGTGGGCGGCACGATCGGGGCGCCGACCGACACCCAGACCTTGCGCGGGAAGATGAACTTCGAGCCCTTCGGCATCGCCCGCTCGCTGCCGGCGATGCCCACCGGCACGATCGGCACACCGGCCTTGACGGCGATGTAGGTGGCACCGTCGAACAGCGGCTGCACGACCGGGCCGCTCTTGCGCTCGCCTTCCGGGAACAGCACGAGCGGCTCGCCACCCTCGAGCACCTCGATGCACCGCTTGAGCGCCTCGCGATCGGCCGAGCCACGGGTGACCGGGAACCCGCCGAGCGCCGACAGGAGCCGACCGAACTGGCGTTGCTTCCAGTACTTGTCGGCGCCCATGAAGCGCATGCGCCGGCGGGTGATGCCCGACGAGATCGGCGTGTCGAGGATGCTGCGGTGCACCGGCGCCAGGAGGAACGGGCCGTCGGCGGGCACGTGCTCGCGGCCCACCACCGTCATCCGGCACCAGATGCGGCAGAACGCGACGACGATCGCCCGCACGGTCTGATAGGCGGCCCGGTCGAGACGGCTGTTGCCCGCGAGCTCGGTGTCGATCTTGGTCATCGGTGTCCCCCGTCGGACTGCATCATGCCAACTCGCCGGCCTCGGCCGACGCCTCGTCGAGCAGCGCTTCGATCGAGCCGAGCACCTCGTCGATGCTCATGCCCGTGGTGTCGACCACCCGCGAGCCGTCGGCCTGGGTGAGCGGGCTGTCGGCTCGCGACGAGTCGTACTCGTCGCGGGCTGCGATCGCCGCCTCCATCTCGTCGACGTCGCCGCCGGCCTCGGCCACGCGTCGTTCGGCGCGCACCCGCGGCGACGCGGTGAGGTACAGCTTGAGCTCGGCCTGCGGGAACACGACCGATGCGATGTCACGACCTTCGATCACGCCACCACCCCGCTCGGCGGCCCACGCACGCTGGCGGGCGACGAGCTCGGCCCGCACACCGCTGTTCGCGGCGACCCGGCTCACGTTGCGGGTCACCTCGGCCGAGCGGATCTCGGTGGTGGCGTCGGTCCCGTCGACGAGCACGCCGTGCTCGCCGACCTCGAGCGTCACGTCGGCGGCCAGGGACGCCACGGCGGCGTCGTCGTCGAGCACACCACGACGCATGGCTGCGAACGTGATCGCCCGGTACATCGCACCCGTGTCGAGGTACTCGAGGCCGAGGCGGGCCGCGAGGGCCCGTGCGATCGTGCTCTTGCCGGCGCCCGCCGGGCCGTCGATGGCGATGACGCGCAGACCACTCATCGCCAGCTGGTGCCCTGTGGCATGCCCTCGCTGTAGCCGGCGACGCTCTGCACGCCGACGACCGCCCGCTCGTGGAACTGGTCGATGGTGGCCGCCCCGGCGTACGTGCACGCCGAGCGCACCCCCGCGACGATCTCGTCGATGATGTCCTCGACACCCGGACGCTCGGGGTCGAGGTACATCCGCGAGGTGCTGATGCCCTCCTGGAACAGCTCCTTGCGGGCACGGTCGAACGCGGTCTCCGACCGCGACCGGTTCTTGACGGCACGGTTGCTCGCCATGCCGAAGCTCTCCTTGTACAGCCGGCCGTCGGGGTCGCGCAGGGTGTCGGCCGCCGACTCGTAGGTGCCGGCCAGCCACGAGCCGAACATCACGCTGGCCGCACCGCCCGCGAGCGCCAGCGCGACGTCGCGCGGGTAGCGCACACCGCCGTCGGCCCAGATGTGCTTGCCCAATCGACGCGCCTCGTCGGCGCACTCGACCACGGCCGAGAACTGGGGACGCCCGACGCCGGTCATCATGCGCGTGGTGCACATGGCGCCCGGGCCGACCCCGACCTTGACGATGTCGGCGCCGGCCTCGATGAGCTCGCGGGTCCCGGTGGCCGTGACGACGTTGCCAGCGACGATCGGGGTGTCGGGGGCGACGGCGCGCACCTCCTCGATCGCCTTGAGGGTGCGGGTCTGATGCCCGTGCGCGGTGTCGATCACCAGGCAGTCGACGCCCATCGCGAGCAACGCCTTGGCCTTGGTGCCCGGCTCGCCGTTGATGCCGACGGCGACCGCGATGCGCAGGCGTCCCTGCGCGTCGACCGCCGGACGGTAGATCGTCGAACGCAGCGCGCCCTTGCGCGTGACGCAGCCGACGAGCAGGCCGTCGTCGTCGACGACCGGCGTCATCTGCAGGCGCTCGCCCTCGAGGCGCTCGTAGATCTCCTCGGGCGCGGTGCCGACCGGCACCGACACGATCTCGCGGCGGCTCACGTGCTGCAGCTGCGTGAAGCGGTCGAAGCCGACGGCGTCGTGCTCGGTGAAGATGCCGACCGGCTTGCCGTCCTCCACCACGACCACGGCACCGTGCGAGCGCTTGTGGATCAGCCCGAGCGCGTCGCCGACGGTGTGGTGCGGGGTGAGCGTGATCGGCGTGTCGTACACCGTGTGACGGGTCTTCACGTAGTCGACGACGGTCTCGATCACGTCGAGCGGGATGTCCTGGGGCAGCACGGTGATGCCGCCCCGACGGGCGACGGTCTCGGCCATGCGTCGACCGGCCACCGCGGTCATGTTCGACACGACGACCGGGATCGTGGTGCCGAGGCCATCGGGCGTGGTGAGGTCGACGTCGAGTCGCGACGGCACCGAGGACAGGCTCGGCACCATGAACACGTCGTTGTACGTGAGGTCGAACGACGGCTCGGACAGCATGCGCATGAGGGGAGTCTCCTGGACCTCGTGGGACGGCGATCGGACGGACGCAGGCCGCCGGATGGGGCCGATCAAGGCTAACGGTGTCGGACCCGCGCACACTACGACCACCCGGTCGCCGCGCGCCGACCGGTACCGTGGCCGCCCATGAGCGATCCCACCGCCGCGCCGTCCACCCCACCGGTCGTGATGGTGCACGGCTGGGGCGGGTCGTTCGCCTCGACCTGGCGTTCGTCCGGGGTGACCGAGCTGCTGAAGGACGCCGGCCGCGAGGTGATCGGCGTCGACCTGCTCGGTCACGGGACGGCCCCCAAGCCGCACGAGCCGGAGGCCTACGCCGATCTCACCGCCCGGGTGCTCGACGCGATGCCCGACACCCCGGTCGACGCGGTCGGCTTCTCGCTCGGCGCGATGACCCTGCTGCGGATCGCGATCGCTCAGCCGCACCGGTTCCGCAAGCTGGTGCTGGCCGGGATCGGCCGCAACCTGTTCGACGACGACACCTCGGGCACCGAGAAGATCATCGCCGCGCTCGAGGGGAACGCGCCGCCCGACGACAACATCGCCCGCCTGTTCGCCCAGTACGGGCACCAGCCCGACAACGACGTCGTCGCGCTCACGGCCGTGATGAAGCGCCCCCGGGGTGAGGCGTTCACGACCGAACTGATCGGGCGTGCCACCTGCGACACGCTCGTGGTGATCGGCGACAAGGACTTCGCCGGACCGGGCGATCCGCTCGTCGAGGCGCTCCCCCACGCCCGGCTCGTCACGTTGCGCAACGTCGACCACTTCGCCACGCCCGAGTCGTTCGGCTTCATCGACGCGATGCTCGAGTTCCTCGACGCGATCCCCGGCTGATGCCCGTCCAGGTCACCACCGACGTCGACGCCGCGCTCGACGTGATCCGCCGTGGCGGGCTGGTGGCGATCCCGACCGAGACGGTGTACGGGCTCGCGGCCGACGCGGCGAACGAGACCGCCGTCCGCCGGATCTTCGCCGCCAAGGGTCGGCCGGTCGACCATCCCCTGATCGTGCACGTGGCGGAGCCCGCTCGGCTGGCCGACTGGGCGTCCGAGGTGCCGCCCACCGCGGCCGTGCTCGCCGACGCGTGCTGGCCGGGCCCGCTCACCGTGATCGTGCCGCGGGCCGCACACGTGCTCGACGTGGTCTCCGGCGGTCGTGCGAGCGTCGGGGTGCGGGTGCCGGCACACCCGCTCACCACCGAGCTGCTCACCAGGTTCGACGGGGGTCTCGCCGCGCCGTCGGCCAACCGGTTCGGCCGGGTGAGCCCCACCACCGCCGAGCACGTCGTGCGCGACCTCGGCGAGGTGCCGGGCGGCGTCGACCTGGTGCTCGACGGCGGGCCGTGCCCGGTGGGGGTCGAGAGCACGATCGTCGACTGCACCGTCGACCCGGTGCAGGTGCTGCGCCCGGGCGGCATCCCGACCGAGCAGGTCGAGCGGCTGCTGGCCGGCGCCGTGGCCCCGGCCACCGGGCCGAGTCGGGCGTCGGGGATGCTCGCCTCCCACTACGCGCCGCGCTGTCGGGTGCTGCTCGCCGACACGGCCGACGAGGCGCGAGCGATCGCTGCGGGCGAAGCGAACCCCCTGCTCATCGGCGACACCGATGACCTGGTGCGATACGCCCAGCGGCTCTACGAGCTGCTGCGACGCGCCGACGAGCACGGGCACTCGGCGGTGGTGGCGGTGATGCCGCCGGCTGCGGGCCTCGGCCACGCGATCCGCGATCGTCTGCTCAAGGCGTCGGCCGACCGAGCTGGTTGAGCTGCTCCACCCACACGTCACGCACGAGCTCGACGAAGGTGAGGTCGGTGGCGCCGACATCGACACCGGTGGGCGTCGTCACCGTGAGGCTGACGGTGCTGCCGCCCGCGTCGGGGACGACGTCGAGCCGGCACCAGCACGGCGCCGGCTCGTGCAGGTGGCACTCGAGCACGTAGGGCGGATCGTCGTCGAGCACCTCGCCGATCCACCCTGCCACGACGAGCAGCGCCTCGAAGGTCTCGACCGGCAGCGCGTCGACGGTGAACGAGGGTGCGTCGTACTCGACCCGCGGGCGTTGGCGACGCTGCCCCCAACGCACAGGCGGCGGCTCGCGCCGGGCGGTGCGGGCGGCGGCGGTCGTCGCGGCGGTCGCCGCGGTCGGGCCGGGCGCCCCGGGTGCCGCCCCGCTCGTCGGGTCGGGCAGCGGACGGCGTCCCGTCAGGTGGGCGACACACGCCTCGAACGCAGCATTGACGTCCTGCATCGCCGAGCCGTCGCCGCCCCGGTCGGGATGCAGGTCGAACGCGAGCCGGCGTCGGGCGGCGCGCACGTCGTCGAGTGTCGCGGCGCGGGTGAGGCCGAGGACCGCGAACGGGTCGGCCGACGTGCCGCTCACGCCGACGGGTACTGGCGCTCGCGCGTGGTGGCGTAGGCCGCGCGCACCTCGGCGGCCGTGGAGGCGACGTCGCCCGGGCTCGCCGGGACGTCGGTGCTGGCGCCGAGGGCCCAGCGGCGGGCCACCTCGTCGTGGTCGACCCCGAGCGCCACCGCTGCGGCCTGGACGCAGGCACCGGTGGCGACGGCCTCGTCGGCGGCGGCCACCGACACCGGGAGGCCGCACAGATCGGCGAACACCTGACGGACGGCAGCGCTGCGCGCCCCGCCACCGGTGAGCACCACCGAGGTGACCGGTGCGTGCGCCTTCAAGGCGTCGAGCGCGTCGAGCATCCCGCACACCACGCCCTCGACCGCGGCCCGGGCCAGCTGTTCGCGGCTCACGTCGCTGCGCAGCCCTGCGAGCACACCGGTGGCCGACGGCAGGTTGGGTGTGCGTTCCCCGTCGAGGTACGGCAGCAACACCAGCCCGCCGGATCCGGGCGGCGCCGCGAGCGCCAGCGCGTCGAAGCCGGCACGATCGGCCGCCAACAAGCGGGCCACGGCGTTGAGCACCTTGGTGGCGTTGAGCGTGCAGACGAGGGGCAGGAAACGTCCGGTCGCGTCGGCGAACCCGGCCACCGCCCCGGTGGCGTCGGCGGTCGGCGCGTCGGCCACGGTGAACGCCGTGCCGGACGTGCCGAGCGAGACGACGGCCCGTCCGGTCGTGAGACCGAGCCCCAGCGCGGCGCCCATGTTGTCGCCGGTCCCGCACGCCACCTTGGCGCCCTGCCAGGTGCCCACCACGTCGAGCGGATCGGCGACGCGGGGCACGACCTCGGACCAGTCGCGCTCGCGATCGATGATCGCCAGCAGGTCCCAGCGGTACTCCCCGCTCGCCGGCGACCAGTAGCCGGTGCCCGACGCGTCGCCCCGGTCGGTCGTGAACGAACGGGCGAGCTGGCTGGTGAGCCAGTCGTGCGGCAGCAGCACGTGCGCGAGCCGGGCCCAGGTCTCGGGTTCGCTGCGATGCAACCACGAGAGCTTCGTGGCCGTGAACGACGCCGTCGGCACGCTGCCGACCGCCTGGGCCCAGGCCGCAGCGCCCTCGGGCAACTGCTTGCGCAGCCAGCCGGCGTCGGGGGCGCTCTCGGTGTCGTTCCAGAGCTTCGCCGGGCGGAGCACCTGCCCGTCGCCGTCGAGCGCCACCATGCCGTGCTGTTGCCCGGCGACGCTGATCGCCTCGACGGTCGGCGAACCCGCCGACGACCAGGCGGCGTGGAACGCCTCGAGCCACGCGGCCGGGTCCTGCTCGGACCGCGGCGGCGTGGTGGCCGGGTGGGGCGCACTGCCGTGGGCGACGACGGCGCCGTCGTCGAGGCGGCGGATCTCGACCTTGGTGCTCTGCGTCGACGAGTCGACCCCGGCGACGAGGGTGGGCGAAGCGCTCATCGGTTCATGATGCCCCGCGCCGCGCCCCACGACCCACTTCGCGATGAGCGATGAGTGGCGGTGGCGACCCTATGTCTCATCGCGTCCTCCTGGGCGTGGGCTCGATGAGAGAAGCGGTCGCCACAACCGCTCATCGCTCATCGCGAGGTGTGGTGTCAGCGGGTCGACCAGATCTGGTGGTTGACGTGGTTCTCGAGCCACTCCTGTCGGCCCGAAACCGGCGTCGGGTCGAGGTCGGTGGCGACGGCCTCGTCGGCGAGGTCGGCCAGCGTGGCCTGTCCGCCGAGGATGCGCCGGCCGAGCGGACCGTCCCAGCCCGCGTAGCGGGCGTCGCGGAAACGTTCGATCGTGCCGTCCTCGAACATGTTGGCCGCGACGAGCAGCGCCTGCGCGAGCGTGTCGATGCCGCCGATGTGACCGTGGAACAGGTCGGTGCGGTCCATGCTCTGGCGACGCAGCTTGGTGTCGAAGTTGAAGCCGCCCGTGGTGAAGCCGCCGTGGCGCACGATCTCGTACAGCGCGAGCGACAGCTCCTCGACCGAGTTGGGGAACTGGTCGGTGTCCCAGCCGTTCTGCGGGTCACCGCGGTTGGCGTCGACGCTGCCGAACACGCCGAGGTCGAGCGCCGTGGCGATCTCGTGATGGAACGAGTGCCCGCCGAGCGTGGCGTGGTTGACCTCGATGTTGACGAAGTACTCGCCCACCAGGTCGTAGCGCTCGAGGAAGCCCATCACCGTGGCGCTGTCGTAGTCGTACTGGTGCTTGGTCGGCTCCTGCGGCTTGGGCTCGAGCAGCAGCGTGCCGGTGAAGCCGATCGAGCGCTTGTGCTCGGCCACGAGGTGGAGGAACCGGGCGAGCTGGTCGGCCTCGCGCTTGAGGCGCGTGTTGAGCAGGGTCTCGTAGCCCTCGCGGCCGCCCCACAGCACGTAGTTGTGACCGCCGAGGCGGTGCGTGGCCTCGAGCATGTGCCGCACCTGCGCGGCCGCGTGCTGGAACACCTCGGGGTCGGGGTTGGTGGCCGCACCCGCTGCGTAGCGCGGGTGGCTGAACAGGTTGGCCGTGCCCCAGAGCAGCTGCACGCCGGTCTCGGCCTGCTTCTGTGCAGCCCGGTCGACGAGCACGTCGAGGTTGGCCTTGCTCTCCTTCAGCGTGGCGCCCTCGGGGGCCATGTCGACGTCGTGGAAGCAGTAGAAGGGCGTGCCGAGCTTCTGGAAGAACTCGAACGCGGCGTCCTGCTTGGCGAACGCGGCGTGCATCGGGTCGACGCCCTCGTCGAGCCAGGGACGCTCGAAGGTGCCCTTGCCGAACACGTCGCTGCCGGGCCAGTTGAAGCTGTGCCAGTAGCAGACGGCGATGCGCAGGTGCTCGGCCATCGTCTTGCCCGCCACCACGCGGGTGGGGTCGTACACGCGGTACGCGAGCTGGTCGGGGGCGGCGTCGGAGCCGGCGAACGCCACCGGTGCCGGGACGTCCGTGAAGAAGTCGGTCATGAGGTCTCCTCTCGGGAGCAACGGTCGGACACCCGTGGGGGACGGGATCCGTGGGTCGAGATGTGATGGGGCGGTCGACACGGTCGGTGTCGACGTCACGATCAGGCGGTGCGCTTGCGGCTGAGGGCGTCGACCGAGGCGGCGAGCATCAGTGCGAGACCCGCGCAGATGAACTTCACGCCGGAGCCACCGAAGTCGATCTCGCTGCCGAACGGCGAGCGCTTGCCGACGAGGGTGAGCCCGTTGGGGATGAGCGCGAGCACGAGGCCACCGAGGATCGCGTTGATCATGCGGCCCTTGCCGCCGAACAGCGACGTGCCACCGATGACCGCGGCGCCGACGGCGAGCAGCAGCGTGTCGTTGCCGCCCGTGTTGGGGTCGACCGAGTTGACGCGCGACGCGAGGAACGCACCACCGATGCCGGCGAGCAGCCCACAGAACATGAACGCCGACAGGCGGATGCGGGCGACGTTGATGCCAGCGCGGCGCGCGGCTTCCTGGTTGCCACCGACGGCCATGAGGTGACGGCCGTAACGGGTGCGGTTGAGGACGAAGGTCAGGAACAGGACGATCACGAGCACGCACGGGATGACGTACGGCATGCCCTTCTGCTCCGCGGTCGCGTTCTCGAACGCGCGGTTCTTGTTGAGCACCGAGACCACGACGAGGAGCATCACGGCCACCGCCGCCGTCTTCAGCGCCGCCATCGACATCGGGACGCCGGTGCGTTGGATGGCACGCCACTGGGTGGCGGCGTAGCCGAGGATGCCGAGGATGCCGATCGCCCACGACAGCCCGGGGCTGATGCTGCTGCCGACCAGGCCCTTGACGACCTTGTCCGAGATGCGGACGCTGCCGCCCTCCTTCACGAGGATCAGCAGGATGCCCTGGAACACGAGGAAGTTGGCGAGGGTCACGACGAAGCTCGGGATGCCGAGCTTCGCGACGAGCAGACCGGTCCACAAGCCGAGGAGGAGCGCGACGACCGCAGAGATGAGGATCGTCGGGATCAGCCCCCAGCCGGCTTGCAGACGCAGTGCGAGCACGGCAGCGGTGACACCGGCGGTGTAGCCGGCGGCAAGGTCGATCTCACCGAGCAGCAACACGAACGTGACGGCCATCGCGATGACGATGACGGCGGCGGCCTGCTCGAGGAAGTTGGCGAAGTTGAGTGCCGTGAGGAACGTGTCGGACGCGAAGGAGAACACCGCGACGAGCACGATGATCGCGAGGACGGCGGGCAGCGAGCCGAGATCGCCGGAGCGCAGCCGCGACTTGAGGTCGGACAGGGAACTGGCGAAGGTCTGCTTCTGGGAGTCGAGGGCGAAGTCGCTGAGCGCGCCCTTGGGCTCGTCGGCGTTGGCAGGGATCGTCGTCATGTCAGACCGCCTCGGAGGTGCTGGCCAGGCCGACGTCGCCCGAGCGGCCGGCGGTGATGAGCTCGACGAGGAATTCGCGTCGGGTGTCGGAGGTGACGGGGACGTCGGCGGCGACCCGGCCGAGGTACATCGCGCACACCCGGTCGCTCACCTGCAGGACGTCGTTCATGTTGTGGGAGATGAGCACGACGCCGAGGCCGGCGTCGGCGAGGCGCCGGACGAGGTCGAGCACCTGCTTGGTCTGGGCGACGCCCAGTGCAGCGGTCGGCTCGTCGAGCAGCACCACCTTGCTGTTCCAGAGCACCGCCTTGGCGATCGCGACGGTCTGTCGCTGACCACCCGACAGCGACGACACCTTCTGGCGCACGCTCTTCACGGTGCGCACCGACAGGCTCGCCAGCGTCTCGCGGGCTGCCTGCTCCATCGACGGTTCGTCGAGCAGGCCGTACTTGAGGCGCTCGCGACCGAGGAACAGGTTCTGGACGATGTCGAGGTTCTCGCAGAGGGCGAGGTCCTGGTACACGACCTCGATGCCGAGGGCGGCGACGTCGCGCGGGTGCGAGATGTGCACCGGCTGCCCCTCGAAGCGGAACTCGCCGCTGTCGACGGGATAGATGCCCGTGATGCACTTGATGAGCGTGGTCTTGCCGGCGCCGTTGTCGCCGATGAGCGCCGTGACGGTGCCCGGGTACACCCGGAAATCGACATCGTGCAGCACGTGCACGGGGCCGAAGCTCTTGTTCACGCCCACCACTTCGAGGATCGGTGCGTCAGCCACCGTGTGATGCCCCCTGACTGCGGCCGGATGGCCGGTTCGGGCCTGAACGTAGCTCGCCACGGCACGGCCCTCGGCCGAGGCGAGACCGGTGTCGCACCGGTCGGGGTGGGGCGGTCGCCGCCCGCGCTCGCTCGTGACGAGCGGGCGGCGACACGGACCCCGGGGGTTCGGTCGGGCGGTGGATCACCGCCCGACCGGAGGGGAGGAACGTTCCTCGTGCCGGATCAGCCGGCGGCGATGCCGTTGGCGTCGCAGAGGTCCTCGATGCCGGCGCAGAGGTCGTCGTAGCTGACGAAGCCGTCGGCGACGACGTCCTTCACCTGGTCGATGAAGATCGACTGGACAGCTGCCTGGACGTACGGGATGTCGGCGACCTCGTTGTTGATCGTCGCGTTGGCCGGGACGTCCTCACCGTTCAGGAGGGCGACGGCAGCGGCGACCGCACCCTCGGCCTCCTTGATCACGGGCTTGTACACGGTCATGCACTGGGTGCCCTGGAGGATGGCACGCAGACCGTCGACCGTCGCGTCCTGACCGGTGGTCGGGACGGTGAGGCCGGCGTCGGCGAGCACGGCCTGGGCCGCGAGGCTGAGACCGTCGTTGGCGACGAGCACGCCGTCGATCTGGCCGCCGGCAGCGGTCAGGAGCTGCTCGAAGATCACGCCACCCTGCGCGTTGTCCCAATCGGGCACGGCCTGCTCACCGACGGTCTCGATGCCCGAGCCCTCGATCGCAGCCTGGTAGCCCTGCTTGAACAGCGTCGCGTTGTTGTCCGTCGGCGAACCGTGGAGCTGGATGATCTTCTTGCCCTCGACGTTGCCCGCACCACCCATGCACTCGATGATGCCCTCGCCCTGGGCGGTGCCCACGGCGACGTTGTCGAACGACACGTACGCGTCGGCCGAACCGCCCAGCGTCAGGCGGTCGTAGTCGATGTTCTTCACACCGGCCGCGGCGGCCTTCTCCTGGATCGCAGCGCCCGAGTCGCTGTCGAGGTTCACGATCGCGAGCACCTTCACACCGTCGGCGATCATCTGATCCGCGATGGTGGCCATGTTGTCGGCGTCACCCTCGGCGTTCTGGATCACGCACTCGATGCCGGCCTCTTCGCAGGCGGCGGTGATGAGCGGACGGTCGAAGTCCTCCCAACGAGCCGACGAGGCCGAGTCGGGCAGGATGAAACCGACCTTGCCACCGTCGGCCGAGCCGGTGTCGCCACCGCTCGAGCCACCGTCACCGATGCCGTTCTCGGCGCAGAGGTCCTCGATGCCGGCGCAGAGGTCGGCCTCGCTGACGAAGCCGTCCGCGACGACGTCCTTCACCTGGTCGATGAAGATCGACTGGACGGCTGCCTGGACGTACGGGATGTCGGCCTTCTCGTTGTTGATGGTCGCGTTGGCCGTGACCGGCTTGCCGGCGAGCAGCTCGGCGGCAGCGGCGACGGCACCCTTGGCCTCCTGGATGACCGGCTTGTACACGGTCATGCACTGGGTGCCCTGGAGGATGGCACGCAGACCGTCGACCGTCGCGTCCTGACCGGTGGTCGGGACCTTCAGGCCGGCGTCGGCGAGCACCGCCTGCGCGGCGAGCGACAGGCCGTCGTTGGCGACGAGCACGCCGTCGATCTCACCGCCGGCAGCGGTCAGGAGCTGCTCGAAGATCACGCCACCCTGCGCGTTGTCCCAATCGGGCACGGCCTGCTCACCGACGGTCTCGATGCCCGAGCCCTCGATCGCAGCCTGGTAGCCCTGCTTGAACAGCGTCGCGTTGTTGTCCGTCGGCGAACCGTGGAGCTGGATGATCTTCTTGCCCTCGACATTGCCCGCACCACCCATGCACTCGATGATTCCCTCGCCCTGGGCGGTGCCCACGGCGACGTTGTCGAACGACACGTACGCGTCGGCCGAACCGCCCAGCGTCAGGCGGTCGTAGTCGATGTTCTTCACACCGGCCGCGGCGGCCTTCTCCTGGATCGCAGCGCCCGAGTCGCTGTCGAGGTTCACGATCGCGAGCACCTTCACACCGTCGGCGATCATCTGATCCGCGATGGTGGCCATGTTGTCGGCGTCACCCTCGGCGTTCTGGATCACGCAGTCGAGACCGGCGGCCTCGCACTCCTGGGTGATCAGCGGACGGTCGAAGTCCTCCCAACGAGCCGACGAGGCCGAGTCGGGCAGGATGAAACCGACCTTGCCACCGGTGGCCTCGCCACCGCCGGCCGCCGTGGTGGCGGTCGACTCGGCCGCCGTGGTGGCGCTGCTGCCACCGTCGTCGCTGTCGTCACCGCACGCGGCGGCGAGCAGCGACAGAGCTCCGAGCAGCACGATGCCGCTCTTGACCCGCTTCTGCATGAAGTTGTCCCCCTTCAGAGTCGGACCGACCACCGTGGTCGGACCGGATTCGGTCCGCGGACGAGCCGGCTCGACCCCCACGCCTCCCCTGCGCGCACCTCGGACCTCGAGCGAGGTCGGGTGACGGTGGACGACGTCGGGACGTCTGGTCGGATCCCCCCGGATCGATGTTTGTCGCAGCATGCAACAAACGTCGGAGGTTTGTCAACGACTCGTGGAAATTTTCCGCAGGGTCCCGAGCGGATCGCCGAGCAGGCCCTCGAACGCGAGCTCGGCCGCCCCCATCAAGGGCGCGTCGGCGGCCAGCGCGGAGGTGACGACCCGGACGTTGCGACGCGACGACGCGAGCGCACGGCGTTCGATCTCGGCCTCGACGTCGGCCTGCACGTACGGGAACACGCGACCGAGCAGGCCACCGAGCACGACCATCGACGGGTTGAGCACGTTGATCAGCCCGGCGAGGCCGATGCCGAGCCAGCGCGCCTGCGTGGCGAGCGCGGCGAGCGCCTTCGGCTCACCACGGTCGGCGTCGTCGAGCAGCGCATCGACGGCGTCGCGGCCACCGTCGGGCGACCGACCGCTGCGCTCGAGGAGCACCCCCTCGCCCACCTCGGTCTCCCAGCACCCGACCGAGCCGCACTGGCACGCCCGGCCGTCGGGGTTCACGGGCAGGTGACCGATCTCGCCGGCGAAGCCGGCGGCGCCGGTGATCGCCTCGCCGTGGCTCACGAGGCCGCCACCGACGCCGACCTCGCCCCACACGTGCAGCACGTCGCGCTCGCCCGCCGCCACGCCGCGACGCACTTCGGCGAGTGCCGCCAGGTCGGCGTCGTTCGACACGAGCACCGGCACATGGGTGTGCAGCGCGAGTTGCAGGTGTTCACCGAACGCGACGTCGTGCCAGCCGAGGTTGGGGGCGATCGACACCGTGTTGTCGGTGCGGTTGACGAGACCCACGACCCCGACCCCGATCCCGAGGATGCGTGCCTGCGGGTCGAGCAGTCGTTCGAGGTCGTGCACCATCGCGACGATGTCGTCGACCGTCGCGTCGACGGCGATGCGCTCGCGTGGCCGGTCGACGCGGATCGAGTGGAGCACCACCCCGCCGAGGCCGATGGCCGCGACCGCGAGCGAGTCGACGGCCACGTCGACGGCGAGCACCACGTTGCGTTCGACCACCGGCGCCGCGACGGGCGACGGACGACCGGGGCTGCCGTCCGACGCGGCCCGCTGTTCGCGGACGAGGTCGGCCTTGACGAGTTCGCCGACGAGCGCACCGATCGCGCTGCGCGTGAGCCCGGTCCGGGCGACGAGTTCGGAACGCGAGGCGGGTCCGTGCACGTGCAGTTCGCGCAGGATGATCGCGAGGTTGGCGCTGCGGACGGTCTCGCTGCGCACGCCGGCCGGCCCGCTCGAGGGCGAGGTGGTGGCGAACGCGCTGGTGATCGGGTGCGTGATCGCCATGTGCGCCCCCTCCTTCCACGTGACCCTGCGCTGCGAGTGCCGGCGTTGCTCGACCGGTCCAGAAACGACGCCAGTTTGTCATCTCACCCGACAAACGTCGAGTACCCGATCCGCCGCGTCTCCCGACGAGGTCACCGGCGCCACGACGTGTGGCGCGTGCCCTCGGGATCGGTCGCCCACGCCGCGGGGTCGCCCCACCGGCCGTCGTACACGAGGTCGGCCAACGGTCGCCGCCGCACCGGACCGTGGCGACCGGCGGGTCGGCCGAGCGTGATGCAGGCGGCGAGCGAGACGTGTTCGGGGATGCCGAGCAGGTCGCGCAGCTCGCGCTCGACGACGAGGTGCCACATGGTGAGGGCGCCGCCGTAGCCGTGCGCGCGGGCGGCGAGCAGCAGGTTCTGGCACGCCGGGTACACCGAGCCACCCTCGTAGGGAGTGGGGTCGCGGTAGCGCTCGAGGCACACGAGGACCACGACGGGCACCTGTTCGAGGTGATCGACGAAGTGCTGCATCGTCGCCGCGGCACGTGCCTTCGGCGAATCCGGCGCGGCAGCGGTCGCGCCGGCGTAGCCGTCGCGCTGCTCCTTCGCGTTCCAGCCGGCGCGGAACGACTCGCCGAGCAGCGCCTTGGCCTGCGCGGCGACGGGCCCGTCGCGCAGCACGACGAAGCGGAACGGCTGACGGTTCGACCCGCTCGGCGCACGCGAGGCGTGCCACAGGATGCTCGAGAGCACCTCGTCGGGCACGGGGTCGTCGGTGTACCGACGGATCGCGCGGGTGGTGGCGAGCCCGGTCAGGAGCTCGGGGATCTCGTCGGGCGGCTGGCCGGATGGGTCGGCCATGCGATCAACGACCGGTGAACTCGGGGTTCCGCTTCTCCATGAACGCCGTGACGCCCTCCATGAAGTCCTTGGTGCGCATCAGCGGGAGCAGCTGCAGGAACACGTGGTGCACGTTCTGCTCGAAGGTCTCGGTCTCGGCGGCACGCATCATCCGCTTGATGGCCCGCACCGCGAGCGGCGCGTTGGCGGCGATCTCCCCCGCCATCTGCGCGACGCGCTCCCCCAGCTCGGCCGCCGGCACCACGTGGTTGACGAGGCCGAGCTCGTGGGCCTCGGTCGCCGTGAGGGTGCGCCCCGTGAACGCGATCTCGGCGGCCTTCGCGTAGCCGACCATCCGGGGCAGCAGCCACGTGCCTCCGCTCTCGGGCAGGATGCCGCGCTTCGCGAAGCCGGGGTTGAGCTTGGCCGAGTCGGCGGCGATGCGGATGTCGCAGCCCAGCGCCACGTCGAGGCCGTAGCCGGCGGCGCCGCCGTTGAGCGCGCAGATGGTGGGCGTGTCGAGGTTGTGCAGCACGATCGGCGGGGCGTCGCGGAGCTCGAACTCGCCCGGGTTCGAGTCGAGGCTGCCGAGACCGCCGAGGCTGCCGCTGCCGCTCGACATCTGGGCCTGCATGTCGAGCCCGGCGCAGAACGCCCGGCCGGCGCCCGTGAGCACGATGCAGCGCACCTCGCGGTCGCGGTCGGCCTTCAGCAGCTCCTGCGACAGCTGGTGCAGCATGGCTCCCGAGATCGTGTTCATCCGCTCGGGCGCGTTGAGGGTGATCGTGGCGACGTGGCCGTTCACCTCGGAGAGGACTTCGCTCATGGCCGGGCACCGTAGTGCGCGGCACCCGCTCGGGCGACGGTCGGACCGCGCCGTGGCGGGTCGCACGTCGTGTGAACGCCCCGTGAACCGGCCCCGGTCAGCACACCGGACCAGGGGTGATGCACGGCAAGATGCCCGACGATGGCTGGCACGCCCGCCGATCAGCGTTTAGGCTGGCCGCCTCCACACCACCGGACATCTCCGTCCGGTGGCAGTACCAACCGCTGACCACCGGTCGGCGGACTCCTAGGGGGAGTACAACATGCAGAAAACCCGTGTGCGCCGGGTCGGCGCACTGCTCATCGGGCTGTCGCTCGTCGCGGCCGCCTGTGGCGACGACGACGACGAGGCCGCATCGACGACCGCAGCCCCGGCCACCACCGAGGCCGCGGTCGAGACCACTGCCGCGCCGGAGACCACCGAGGCCGCGGTCGAGACGACCGCTGCGCCGGAGACCACCGCCGCGGAGGGTTCGTCGGGTGGCGAGCTCGCCGGCATGAAGGGCACCACGCCCAAGGGTGCCGACGTGTCGGACTGGATCCCGAAGGTCGACGAGTTCTGGCAGGGCAAGGGCAACGACGCCCTGACCGACTTCAACTACGCGGCCGAGTCGTACGACGCCGTGGTCGTGATCGCCCTCGCCGTCGAGGCCGCCGGCACCGACGGTTCGGCTCACGCCAGCAAGATCGTGGACATCACCGGTGGCGGCGAGAAGTGCACCACCTATGCCGACTGCCTCGCGATCCTGAAGGCCGGCGGCGACGTCGACTATGACGGCGTGTCGGGCCCGCTCGACTTCAACGGCAACGGCGAGCCGCTCAGCGGTTCGTACGCGGTCCTCACCTTCGGCGACGACAACCGCATCGCCGAGGACCAGGAGATCGTCCAGGCCGAGTCGCCGGAGTCGTCGAAGGTCGACCTCGTCCCGGTGGGTGTCGAGCGTGAGGGCGACGGCGTGCTGAAGATCGGCTCGCTCCTCCCCGAGACCGGCAACCTGGCCTTCCTCGGTGCGCCGGAGTTCGCCGGCATCGAGTACGCCATCGACGAGATCAACGCCCAGGGCGGCGTGCTCGGCCAGCCGGTCGAGTACTCGCAGGGTGACTCGGGCGACACCTCGACCGACACCGCGACGGTGACGGCCACCCGCCTCCTCGGCGAGGGTGTCGACGCCATCATCGGTGCCGCCTCGTCGGGCGTGACCCTCACGGTCATCGACCAGATCACGGCCGCTGGCGTGACGATGTTCAGCCCCGCCAACACCAGCCCCGCGCTGTCGACCTACGACGACAAGGGCCTGTACTTCCGTGACGCTCCGCCGGACGGCCTCCAGGGCGCCGTCGTCGCCAACCTCGTGGTCGAGGACGGCGCGTCGTCGGCCTACATCCTCAACCTCGATGACGCCTACGGCAACGGCATCGCCGCCGTCGTGAAGGACGTCCTCGAGAGCTCGGGTGTCGAGGTGCTCGGCGTCAAGGCGTACGACCCGACCGCTGCGTCGTTCGACGCCGAGGTCGACGAGGTCGTCGCCGCCGACCCGGATGCCGTCGTCCTGATCTCCTTCGACGAGGGTTCGCGCATCCTGCGCAGCGCCGTCGAGAAGGGCATCGGTCCGACCGTGAAGTTCTGGTACGGCACGGACGGCAACATGGGCAACGCGCTCGGCGAGAACTTCGACGCCGGCAAGTGATGCCCTGATCGACCCAGTGTCGATCGCCATGAAGTGAGCAGGGCCCCGGGGCGACCCGGGGCCCTGTCGCGTCCGGGTGCAGCTGGTCATCCGAGCGCAGCGAGACCAGGACGCACCGGGCACGCGTGCAGCCCGAGCGCGACGAAGCCGCACCGACCCATTCGACCGAACGGAGTGAGCGCAGCGAACGAGAGAGGCAGACAGCGAGGCGGCGGCGAGCGAAGCGAGCTCGCCGACGAAGCGCCTCAGCCGCCCGTGGCCCTCGCGAGGGTGCCGAGGTAGAGCTCGATGACGTTGGGGTCCGCGAGCAGCTCGCGGCCGGTGCCGGTGTAGGCGTTCTGGCCCTGGTCGAGCACGTAGCCCCGATGCACCACCTGCAGGCAGCGGCGGGCGTTCTGCTCGACCATCAAGATCGCGACGCCCTCTTTGTTGATCGTGCGACAGCGGACGAACACCTCGTCCTGCAGGGCGGGCGACAGGCCGGCGCTCGGCTCGTCGAGGAGCAGCACCTTCGGCTCCATCATCAGCGCCCGCCCCATGGCGACCATCTGACGCTCGCCACCCGACAGGGCACCGGCGCGCTGCGCGGCGCGCTCGCCGAGGCGTGGGAACAGGGTGGTGACGTAGTCGTAGCGCTCGTGGAACCGTTTGGGGGCGAGGTAGCACCCCATCTCGAGGTTCTCCTTCACCGTGAGGCTCGGGAACACGTTGCGCACCTGGGGCACGTAGCCCACGCCGAGGGCGACGAGCTCGTGCGCCTTGCGGCCGGTGATGTCGGTGGTGCCGAGGCGCACATGGCCGGACCGCACCGTGCACTGACCGAGGATCGCCTTCAGCAGTGTCGACTTGCCGGCGCCGTTGGGGCCGATGATGCCGACGAACTCACCGGCGTGCACCACGAGGTTGCAGCCGTTGAGGATGTTGACCTCGGGGATGTAGCCGGCGATGACCTGCTCGGCCTCGAGGACGGCCTCGCCGTCGGTGAGAGGGGCGTCGGTGCTCACAGCGTGTCCTCCAGGAGGCTGCGTCCCTGGTGCATGCCGAGGTACGCGTCGATCACCGCAGGGTTCGACGAGATGTCGTCCGGGGTGCCTTCGGCGATCACACGGCCTTCGGCCATGACGATCACCCAGTCGCTGATGTCGTGCACCATGTCCATGTCGTGCTCGACGAACAGCACGGTCATGCCCTCGTCGCGCAGACCCTTCACGTGCATGTTGAGGCTCTGCTTGAGCGCCGGGTTCACGCCGGCCATCGGCTCGTCGAGCATCACGAGCGTCGGGTTGGTCATGAGCGCTCGTGCCATCTCGAGCAGCTTGCGCTGACCACCGGACAGGGCGCCGGCGTACTCGTCGCGCATGTGGTCGAGCTTGAACCGCTTGAGCAGTTGGTCGGCGCGAGCTTCGATCTCGGCCTCCTGCTTCTTCCAGGTCCCGGGGATCAGCCCGTTCCACCACTTCTCGCCCTTCTGGCCGGTGGCACCGAGCTTCATGTTCTCGATCACCGGCAGCTTGGTGAGGCTCTTGGTGAGCTGGAAGGTGCGCACCATGCCTCGCGACGCCATGCGGTGCGGGGCGACGCCACCCATGTCGGCGCCGTCGAACGACCAGGTCCCGGTGTCGGGCTTGTCGAAGCCGGTGAGCAGGTTGAAGAACGTGGTCTTGCCGGCGCCGTTGGGGCCGATCAGCGCGGTGATCGAGCCGCGCTGCACCTCGATCTTGTCGACGTCGACGGCGACGATGCCGCCGAACGCACGCCGGATGCCCTCGGCGGTGAGGATCGGATCGGGCTTGGGTGCGCCCGGCTCGGGCGCCACGCCGGCGAGGGCTTCGCGAGCCCGGCGGGCAGCGTCGGACACCGGGGCGTCGACGATCGCCGCGTCGTCCGGCATCGGGGAGACGTCATCGTCCTTCAAAAGCCATCTCCTTCCGATTGCCGAACAGGCCTTGCGGCCGGAAGACCATGAGCAGCACGAGCAGCAGGCCCATGATCATGTAGACGACCACGCCGATGTCGGTCGACTGGATGATCGTGTGACCGCTGATCTTGACCGGCTTGTCGATGAGCTGGCGCAGCAGGTTGTCGAGGAACGAGTAGATGAACCAGAACAACATCGGCCCGACGATCGAGCCGGTGACCTTGGCGACACCACCGAGCACCAGACCGGTGAGGACGAAGAACGTGAGGTCACGGCTGTAGTTGTCGGGTTGCACGCTCGCGTTGCCGAGCACCTGCATCATGCCGGCGAACGAGCCGATGACGCCGCCGAGGATCAGCGCCTGCATCTTGTAGCTGAAGACGTTCTTGCCGAGGCTGCGCACGGCGTCCTCGTCTTCGCGGATGGCCTTGAGCACGCGGCCCCAGGGGCTGCGCATCAGCAACCACACGATGGTGCCGAAGATGGCGACGAGGCTCCAGCCGACGATGAGGTTCCAGAGCGTTCGTCCGGAGAACTTGAAGAACCAGAAGCCGTACTCGTTGGCGAGCTTGAAGCCGACCTTCACCCCGATGTTCTGGTAGGCGTCGGCGTAGCCCTTCAGACCGTCGGTGCCGCCGAACTGGTCGCGGAACTTCACGGATCGCACGAGGAGGCGCACGATCTCGGCCGACGCGATGGTGACGATCGCGAGGTAGTCGGCTCGCAATCGCAGCGTCGGGACGCCCATCAAGATGCCGAGGAAGATCGAGTAGCCGATACCGATGAGCAGGCCCCACCACAGCGAGATGTGGAAGATCTGCACGGTCTGGCCGATGCCGTAGGCGCCGGCGGCCATGAAGCCGGCCTGGCCGAAGTTGAGCAGGCCGCTGTAGCCGAACTGCACGTTGAGTCCGAGTGCGGCGATCGCGTAGTAGCAGGCGTTGAACCCGATGAACTGCAGGATCGCGGTCTCGAGGACTTGTCCGATGTCCACGTCGCCTCCTTAACCGACTCGCTGGGCTCGCCCGAGGATGCCCTGCGGCCGGACGAGGAGGATGAGGATCAGGATGAACAGCGCCGGCGCGGTCTTGAGCTCGGTCGGGATGCCCCACAGCGTGGAGGTCTCGACCAGCACGCCGACGACGAAGCCGCCGACGAGTGCGCCGTAGGCACTGCCGAGGCCGCCGAGCGTGATGCCGGCGAACATGAGGAACAGCAGCGACGTGCCCATGTCCCAGGCGACCTGTTCGTCGAGGCCGCGGAACACACCGCCGAGGGCGGCGAGTGCGCCGCCGGCGACCCAGATGATGCGGATGACCCGGGCACTGTCGATGCCGGTGCTCGAGGCGAGGTCGGCGTTGTCGCTGACGGCCCGGGTGGCCTTGCCGAGGCGGGTGTACTGCAGGGTGAGCGCCACGGCGACGAGGACGATCACGGCGAGGATCGTGACGATCAGGTCGCGAGGCGTGATGACGATCGGACCGAGCTTCTTGCCGACCTGGTTGGTGTAGTTGAGGTACGGCTTGTCACGGCCACCGAAACGCCACAGGAAGAGGTTCTTCAGGGCGATCGACATGCCGAGCGTGATCACCATCTGTGAGATGAGGCCGACGCCGCGCTTGCGGAACTTGGCGAAGGCCCATCGGTCGGCGGAGTAGCCGAGCATGCCGCCGGCGACCACGGCGATCGGTGCCGCCAGCAGGATGTGCAGGCCCAGGTCGTTGAGGAAGTAGGCGACCATCGCACCGAAGGTGACGAGCTCGCCGTGTGCGAAGTTGGTGAGGCCGGTGGTGCCGAAGATCAGCGAGAGACCGACCGAGCACATCGCGATGACGAGCCCGAGGCGGACACCGTCGGCGATGCGCTGCGAGACCCGCTCGACACCGGAGGTGGTCTCTCGCTGGCTCTGCCCGGTGAAGAAGTTGACCACCCGCTTCGCGGTGACGAAGGAGTCCTCGGTGATCTGCTGCTCGGCCGGTGTCTCGGCCGACAGCTCCTTGCCGTCGGGCAGGGTGCTCTCGTCGACCCGAACGGTGTAGGCCCCTCGGGCCGGGACCGGGATGACGACGATGCCCTTCTCGTTGGTCTGGCCCGACCCGACCTCGGCGCCGGAGGCGTCGAGCACCGTCACGGTCACACCCGGGACGGGTTGGTTGTTCGTCTTGCCGTTGGCGTCGCGTTGCTGGTCCTTCACCTGGGCTTGGATCGACACGTCGTCGGCATGGGCCGGCGACCAGCCACCGAGGCCGATGCCGAGCGCGACGAGGAGCCCCACGAGGATCTGCAGGATGCGACGCCGGCGACTGAGCTGATGGGCTTCCCCCACGACCGGCTGGATCACGGGCGGGAACACTAGGGGTCGCGGACCCGCTGCTCAAGCGTTCGTCGAGGTTGTCGACGAACCCGCGCACACGTCACCATCGTTCGGGTGATGTTGGTGATGTAGGGTGCGAACGTGCTGCGTCGTCGACCCGTCTCCGCCCGTGCCGCGTGCGGCTCGCTCGCTGCGATCACGGCGATCGCCCTGATCGCGGGGGCGTGCAGCGACTCGCTCGCGGTGGACGACGCGACGACCGGCTCCCCGAGTGCTTCCGTCGACGACTCGACCACGACGACGTCGGAGCCCGAACTCGAACTCCCCACCGGCGTGCTCGTCGCGGTGCCGCAGCAGAACCGGGAGGATCCGGCCAAGCAGCAGTTCCAGGTCGAGATCGTCAACGGCACGCGCGAACGGTTCGACGTGAGCTCGGTGCAGTTCGTGTGGGAGGGCTACACCACGCCGGTGAGCGAGCGCGACTCGATCGTCGTCGGTGGCCAGACGATCGACTTCCCGGTGCCGTTCCCCGGCGCCACGTGCGTCGGTGACGGGACGATCGACACGATGCCGCCGCTCGACACCGCCGTCGTCCGCCTCGGCTCGCCCGACGGCTCGGTGCGCGACGTCCCCGTCGTCGACCGCTGGCACCTGGCGCGCAAGCTCTACCTCGAGGACTGCCAGCGCCAGCGGATCGACGAGGCCGTGACGATCGAGTGGGCCGACCTGCACGAGGAGGAGTACGAGGGCCGGCCGATCACGGCAGGCGTGCTGCGCCTCACGCGCGGCACGGGCGAGGGCGAGATCCGGATCGAGGAGGTGTCGGGCACGATCCCGTACTCGTTCGAGGCGGTCGACACCGCCGTGGGCGAGACGGTGGCGGTGCTGCCCGCCGACGAGTCGACGGTGGAGGTGCCGATCCGCTTCGTCGAGAGCCGGTGCGATCCGCATGCGCTGGCCGAGGTGAAGCAGCCACACAAGTTCGTCGCGCAGGTCGATCTCGGCGACGGCGTGCTGCAGCCGTACGTGATCACGCCCGACCGGGCCGACTGGGTACCGATGCGCCAGCGCGCCGACGAGGCCTGTGTGATCACCGGGCAGGTCGTGTTCGTCGGCGACGACTGATCAGTGGTCCGAGCGGGTCAGGCACGCTGGCGCGCTCGATACGCGCGTGCCTTCTCGCGACCACCGCAGGCCGACATCGAGCACCACCGCCCGCTGCGGTTGCGCGACGCGTCGACGAACACCCAGTCGCAGTGCTGGCATGCCTTGAGCCGCGACCACGACCCGTCGAAACCCGCGGCGACGATCGTGGCCACCAACGAGGCGGTCACCCGGTCGGCCGCTCCCCCGTCGGCGGCTCGCAACCGCAGCGCACCGTCGTCGATCCCCACCCGCAGCTCGACACGCTCGAGCACCGGCGCCAGCGGATCCATGCGTCGCTCCACGATCGACCGCCACAGCAGGTCGCGTACCCGCACCAACTGGTTCAGGTCGCGCTCGTCGACGGCCGGCACCCGCCATCCCTCGCGTCGCAGCCACACGTCGAGCTCGGCGGTGCTGCGCCACGCGTCGCCGCCCTGCTCGCGATTGACGGTGTTGCAGAAACGACGGACGGGCTCGAGGGCGCCGGCGCTGCCCGGTGCGTCGGGCCAGCTGCCGTCGGGCAACGGCAGCCCGACCGAGTCGACCGGGTGGTGGGCCGTCGTCACGGCGACATCGTACGCGGCGCGCGTCGTGCCGGACCTCCGCCGCCGGGTACGTTCGGCGCGATGGACAGCCGCCTCGACGACGCACGCAAGGAACTCGACCAGGAGTTCGAGCAGTTCCGCAAGAACCTCCGCCACATCCACGACGGCCTGAAGAAGGTCGACGAGGCCGGACCGCTCGACGATGTCACCCAGCTCCTCGAGGATCTCGAGGACACGGTGAAGCAGGTGCGCACGGGCGGTCTCGTCGGCGGTGGCGCGAAGGGCCACGCCAAGGCCCGCAAGCAGTACCTCGAGCTGCGGGGCGAGAAGCCGTGAGCGACACGGTGGCTCCCGCTGCGCCGGCACCGCTGCGAACCCGGGTGTCCGAGCTGCTGGGCATCGACTACCCGATCGTGCAGGCGCCGATGGGCTGGATCGCCCGGTCGCAGCTGGCGTCGGCCGTGAGCCGCGCCGGTGGCCTCGGCATCATCGAGACGTCGTCGGGCGAACTCGACGCGGTGCGCGACGAGATCGTGACGATGCGCGAGCTCACCGACCGTCCCTTCGGCGTGAACATCGCCCAGGCGTTCGTGCGCGACCCGGCGATCGTCGACTTCGTCGTGTCGCAGGGTGTGCAGTTCGTGACCACGTCGGCGGGCGACCCCACCAAGTACACCGAGCAGCTGAAGTCGGCCGGGCTCACCGTGTTCCACGTGGTGCCCACGCTCGCCGCCGCGCTGAAGGCGGTCGACGCCGGGGTCGACGGGTTGGTGGTCGAGGGCGGCGAGGGCGGTGGGTTCAAGAACCCACGCGACGTCGCGTCGATGGTGCTGTTGCCGCTGGTGCGCTCGAAGGTGGACGTGCCGATCATCGCTGCCGGCGGCATCACCGATGGCGCGTCGATGGCGGCCGCGTTCGCGCTGGGCGCCGAGGGCGTGCAGATGGGCACCCGCATGGTGAGTGCCGCCGAGTCGCCGGTCCATCGCAATTGGAAGGACGCGATCGTCGGCGCCGCCGAGACCGACACGGTGTTCCTCAACCGGTTCTCGCGCCCGGGCCTGCGTGCGTTGCGCACCGAGCGCACCACGCGACTCGAGCGCGAGGAGCACGTGCCGCTCACCGAGTTCGGTGCCACGCGCGACCTGTACTTCGGGGGCGATCTCGAAGCGGCGATCGCGCTCACCGGTCAGGTGGCGGGCCGGATCGAGGACGTCCGCAGCGCGGCCGACATCGTGCACGGCACGGTGCGCGAGTTCCGTCAGGTGGTGGCCGGCCTCGGCCGCTACGCCTGACCTCGCGCCGTCGGGCGTCGCAGAGGTTGGCGCTCACCACGCGCGGTGGCTAAGGTGTCACCCAAGCGGAGATCCCACTGCTCGTTCGTCGACCCCCGACACCGGTCCCTCCGGTGCTCAGCGGCCGGCGGGGCGGTTCGGTTGGAGGTCGGAGCCCATGACACTGGTCACCGTGAGGAAGAGCTTGACGGCGGTGTTCGTCATGTTCCTCGTCATCTCGTTCTGGCAGAACCCCTCAGCGTCCGCGGACGTGTTCCACGACTTCGTCAACGACGTCGGCGGCTTCTTCTCGGCCATCATCGACAAGACCGCCGAGTTCCTGCGCGCGCTGTTCTGAGCCCTCGCCGGCCCCCGCACCCGCACCCGGGTGCGAGGTCTTCATCGTCTCGATCATCCACACGGTGACGACGTACAGCGCGGTGGCGAGCGCGAGGTGGATCGCCACGAGCGCCACCGGGATGCCCGAGAAGTACTGCAGGTAGCCGACGCCGCCCTGCAACACCGCCACCCCGATCCATGCGTAGATCGGGGTCTCGAGCACCTCGCGGTCGGCGGGCCGGTCGCGCAGGCGCCACATCAGCCACGCGGCGAGGCCGACGGTGATCCACACCGAGGCGCTGTGCACCCGGGCGGTCTGGCCGATGTCGAACCCGAAGCGGCGCGCCTCCTCGTCGCCCGCGTGCGGACCCGACCCCGTGACGACCGTGCCGAGTGTGATCGCCACCGACGTCATCGCGCCGATGGCCCACACGTGACGGCGGATCGTCGTCGACACCCGCGGCACCCGTCGGCGGTCGGGCAGGCCGGCTCGATACACCAGCACCGTCGCGTTCGCGATCAGCACCATCGAGAGCAGGAAGTGGCTCTGCACGGCGGCCGGGTGCAGGTCGACGAGCACCGTGATGCCGCCGAGCACGACCTGGCCGATCACCCCGGCGACGAGTCCCCACGACAACCAGGTGAGGTCGCGGCGGCGCGGTTCGCGGATCACCGAGCCGGCGACGGCGAGTACGACGCCGAGCGCGACGAGCCCGGTGAAGAGCCGGTTGATCTGCTCGATCGCCGAGTGCGTCGACGACACGTCGATGATCTTGGTGTCGTTGCAGTTGGGCCAGTCGTCGCAGCCGAGCCCCGACCCCGTGAGCCGGACGAGGCCGCCCGACACCACGATGACGGCCAGGAGGGCGAGTGCCACCACGCAGATCGCGCGGTAGCGCTCCGGGGACAGACGCCGGCGGCTCACGGTCGGCCAGCGTACGACCCCGGTCCGGCGAGCGCCCAGGCCGTCGGTCCCGTCGTGGAGTGGCTACGGTCACGCGCGTGCTGACCAGCTACGACGACTACCCGATCCACCAGTCCTCGGTGCCGATGGCCTACTCGGCCACGGGGGACGCGAACCAGTACGACCGGTACTTCTTCAACGGGTACTCGCCGGACGGCTCGTTGTACTTCGGGGCGGGGATGGGCCTGTACCCGAACCGGCACGTCGCCGACGCGGCGTTCTGCGTGGTGCTGCCGACGGGCGACGGGTCGACCCACGAGCAGACCTCGGTGTTCGTGTCGCAGCGCGCCCCGCTCGACAAGCTGTACGCGACCGATCTCGGCGAGATCCGGGTGAACATCGTCGAGCCGCTCCGCCGGGTGCAGGTGCTCGTCGACGCCCCCGACCAGGGTGTGCGCGCCGACGTCACGTTCACGTACCGCTCCCCCGTCATCGAGGAGCCGCACTTCTTCCTCCGCGCGGGCAACCGCACCGCGTTCGACTACACCCGGCTCACGCAGTTCGGGTCGTGGAGCGGCTGGATCGAGGTGCACGGGCAGCGCTTCGACCTCGACCCGGCCGAGATCCTCGGGTCGCGTGACCGATCGTGGGGCGTGCGGCCGGTGGGCGAGACGGTGGCGCTCGGTGGCCCGACCGGACTGCCGCAGTTCTTCTGGCTCTGGGCGCCGGTGAACTTCCCGTCGTGCTCCACCCACTTCGACGTCAACGAGTTCGGCGACGGCAAGCGCTGGCACGAGGTCGGCGCGATGGCGCCGGTGGGCGACACCGAGCCGTACCTGTCGCGCACCGTCGAGTACCGGCTCGAGTGGCGGCCCGGCACGCGCTGGGCGACGTGGTTCGAGTACGACCTGGTCCAGTGGGACGGCACGGTCGACACGGTGCGGCTCGAGCCGATGTACGAGTTCCACATGAGCGGCATCGGGTACGGCCATCCCGAGCACGGCCACGGCTACTGGAAGGGTGAGAAGTCGCTGGCCGGCGATCGGCTCGCGACGCCGGTCGACACGCCCTGCGCACGCGAGCACGTGCACATCCAGGCGCTGTGCCGGGCGACGCTCATCAAGGCCGACGGCTCGACCGAGCAGGGCATCGGCATCCTCGAGCAACTGGCGTTCGGCCCGCATCCGACGGGTCTCACCGGCATCCTCGACCCCTACCAGCCCTGAACCATCGGCATCTCGTCGGCTCGGGGTCGCTGGACCACGAGCCGACGACGTCGGAGATGGGGTGGGGCCGGGTCAGGTGTGGCGGATGCTCATGCCGCCGTCGACGGGGACGATCGCCCCGTTCAGGAAGCTCGCAGCCGGCAGACACAGGCTGAGGGTCATCTGCGCGACCTCCTCGGGGTCGCCGTAGCGGCGCAGCGGCACGCGGCGCTTGGCGTACAGCGCCTTGGCCTCGTCGTCGATGCCGCTCGTCATGCCGGTGTTGATCGGCCCGGGGCAGATGCAGTTGACGTTCACGCCGTGGCGGCCGAGCTCGACGGCGAAGCTCTTGGTGAGCCCGACCACGCCGGCCTTCGTGGCCGCGTACGCGGCGAGTCCGGCCGTCACGACGATCGACTCGGTGGACGCGATGTTGACGACGCGCCCACCGCCCTCGGCCTCGCGCAGGTACGGCAACGCCAGACGGATCAGCCGCGAGTGCGCGGTGAGGTTGACGTCGAGCGTGCGCGCCCAGTTGGCCTCGTAGCTCTGCTCGTCCTGGAAGGCCGAGTTGATCAACGAGATGCCGGCGTTGTTGATCACGACGTCGATGCCGCCGAACGCCTCGACCGCCCGAGCGACGAGCGCCTTCAGCGAGTCGTGGTCGGCCACGTCGCACACCACGTCGATCGCCGCGTCGTCACCGTGCACCGAGCGGATCTCGTCGGTGACCGCGAGCACCCGTTCCGGGTCGAGATCGACGACGGCCACGCGAGCACCCTCGTCGGCGAACAGGTGGGCCGTGGCGCGGCCCATGCCCGAGGCCGCGCCGGTGACGATCACCCGCTTGCCGGCGACCGAGCGTGAGAGCTTGGTGAGTCGACCGCTCACGCGTCGGCGTCCTTCGACCAGCGGAACGTGCCCTGCATGCCGTACGTGGCGAGGTACACGGCGCGCTCGGGGTGCACGGCCACGAAGCACGTGCCCTCCTGCTCGGGCCCACCGGGCGCGAACGCGTTCAGGTCGTAGTCGAACACGCCGGTCCACAGGCGGCGCTTGGTGTCGAGGTCGTCGTGCACGGTCGCGGTGCCCCAGATCTCGACGCCGTCGCCGGCCTCGGTGACCTGCCAGTGCAGGGCGACGTGGGGGTTGGCGGCGATGTTGCGGGCCTTCACCGATGCGCTGCCGCCCATGATCCAGAGGGTGTCGCCCTCCCAGCACGGGTGCACCGGCACCACGTCGGGCTTGCCGTCGGCGCCGACCGTCGCGAGGTGCGCCCACGGCGACAGCGCCGCGGCCTTGGCCTTGATGTCCTGCAGATCCATGGAGGTCCCCTTCACTCGCCGTTGCGTCGCCCGTCCGGGGCCCCTCGGGTCCCCGTCCCCCGGGCGGATCGGACGATAGCGTTCGTCGAAGTGAAGAAGCAGACGGTCGAAGAGCGCCGCAACGAGATCCTCGAGGTCACGTGCCAGGTCGTCATCGAACGCGGCTTCGCCGGTACGCGCATCAGCGACGTGGCCAAGCGGCTCGACGTGTCGAGCAGCCTGATCCACTACCACTTCGACTCGAAGGAGACCCTGCTCGCCGAGGCGTTCGCCCACTACGCGCAGAACGACCTGGTCGAGATGGAGGCCGAGATCGCGTCGGCACCGACGGCCACCGGGCAGCTCGACAAGCTGATCCAGAACATGGTGCCCGAGGGCAGCGACGACCTCGAGTGGATGCTGTGGATCGACGGCTGGGGCGAGGCGTTGCGGAACCCGATGATGAAGAAGATCAGTCAGCAGCTCGACGAGCAGACGACCGATCTCCTCGAGCGGGTGCTCACCCAGGGCGTCGAGGCCGGCGAGTTCCACTGCACGTCGCCGCAGATGTCGGCGATTCGGCTCACCGCGCTGGTCGACGGCCTGGCCGTGCAGTTCGCGGCCCACGACGGGATGATGGACCGCCGCACGCTGATCGATCACGTGCGCACGGTCGCCGCCGCCGAAGTGGGGCTCACGCTCGCCGACTTCGAGGGCACCGGTTCGGTGCGAGCCTCCGACGTGCTCGGGGCCCCGGGCGCCGCCACCGAGTCGGCGCTGCGCCAGCTGGTGTCGCGCTTCGGTGACGCGATCACCCGTCACGACGTCGACGCGTGGTTGGCCACGTGGAGCGACGAGCCGCGCTGGGTGCTCGGCACGGGCAGGCCGGCCGAGGGTCGCGATGCGCTGCGCGAGCGGTTCGAGTCGACGCTGAAGGGCGCGGCCTGGACGGTGCACACGCCCGGCACGTGCGTGTTCGAGGTGAACGAGCACGAGGGCACCGGCGTCGGTCGGGTCACCTTCGACGAGCGGTCGCAGGCCAAGCGCGGCGGTGCGTCACACCTGCTCGGCACCTACACCGATCGGTACGTGCGCGTGCACGGCCAGTGGACGTTCGCCTCGCGCGAGCTGCACGTCATCTCGCGCGGCTGAGCGCACCGGCTCGCCTCAGGGGCGCACCTCGTAGAACGCGTTCACGCTGTGGTCGACGTCGAGCTTGCGGAAGCGCGAGAAGCCGGCCGCGGCCGCCATCTCGCGGGCCTTGTTCTCGCTGAGGCCGAGCGTGCCGAGCCCCGCACCACCGGGCTCGCTGAGCGCCGACGACATGCAGCTGAGCACGCTGATGCCGTACATCAGTGCGGCCATGGGGTTCTTCTTCACGTTCATCTCGTAGGTGTCGAGCGCCTTGATGTCGACGAGCAGCCAGGTGCCGTCGTCGCTGAGCGCCCGGCGGATGGTCTGCATCATCTCCTGCGGGTGCGTCATGTCGTGGATGCAGTCGAAGGTGGTGATGAGGTCGAGGCTGTTGTTCGCGGGGATGCCCTCGTCGCGCGGGTCGTGGAACGCGGCGTTGGTGAGGCCGGACTCCTCGAGCTTCTGTGCGGCGCGACCGAGCGCGAACTTCGAGATGTCGTAGCCGTCGAAGTGACTGTTGGGGAACGCCTTGGCCATGAGGAGCACGGCGCCGCCCGCACCGCAGCCGATGTCGGCCACACGGGCCCCGGCGGTGAGCCGCTCGACCACGCCGTCGAGCTTGGGCAGCACGTTGGGCAACAGGTTGGCGTTGCTCCACGGCTCGAAGCTGCGCTCGATGCCGACTGCGCCCTGCGGGCCGTGGCTGTCGTAGTCGTGGCCGACCCCCGAGCGGAAGCTGGCCGGCATCTCCTCGAGCGCGCGCATCGTCTGCGGCAGCCGGTGGAACATGCCCATGCCGTACGCCGGGTGGTCGGGGGTGGCGAGCACGGCTGCGGCCTCGGGGGTGAGCGTGAACCGCTCGCCCGAGTCGTCGGTGACCGCCGTGATCATCTTCGCCGCGCCCTGGTTGAACGCCCACTCGCGCACCCACCGCTCGGCGAGGCCGGTGCGGTCGGCGAGTTCGGCGGTGGTGAGGGGGCCGTCGGCCTGCTTGAGCGCGGCGTACAGGCCGAGCTGGTCGCCGAGGTGGATCATGCCGGCCGTGACCGCGCCCTCGAGCTTGGTGAACAGCTGGAACGAGAACAGCTTGAGCGCGTCGGGGTCGACGGCGGGCTGGTCGGTGCGGGCGGTGTCGGTCATGGCGGCAAGTTAGACCGCCATCGCACCGCCACCGTCACTCGGTGCGATCGGCGCGATCGAGGTGCTCGACGTCGCTCAGCTTGGTGAGGCTGAACGTGTGGCCGTCGCCCATCTGCATCGTGCGCACCCGGCTGATCGACGCGTGCCCGATGACGAAGCGATCCCACTCCCACGGCACGGGCGGCACGCCGAGCAGGTGGCAGATCGACACCGAGTTGGTGCCGGCGTGTGCCACGAGTGCCACGCGCCAGTCGGGACGGTCGACCTCCCAGAGCGAGAAGTCGCTGTCGAGCCGGCGGACACCGCGCTCGTCGAGCCACATGGTGCAGCCGAGGTGGATGCGGTCGACGAAGTCCCGGGGCGACTCGCCACCCTCGAGCCCACGCCAGCGGTCGGTGGACGCCCGCTCGCGCTGCTCGCGGTACGCCTCGTCGGCGATCTCGGACGGGGTGCCGCTCCAGATCGGGTTGCGGATCTCCTCGAGCCATGGGGCGATCTGCTCGTCGCGGCCGAGGGCGGCGAACAGCGGCGCCGCGGTCTGGCGGGTACGCACGAGCGGCGAGCAGAACACCTCGTCGAAGTGCTCGCCCGCCAGCGCGTCGGCCATCCGCTGGGCCTGTCGGTGCCCACGTTCGGTGAGCGGCGGGTTGTCGACGTTGAAGCCGTCGCGAACCCATTCGGGTTCGCCGTGGCGGATGAACACGATCTCCATGGCGTCGTCCACACTACGGGCGAGTGCGTGGCGAGTGTGCGGCGAGTGCGTGGTGGTACGTGGTGATCAGCCGGAAAGGTGCGGCGCGAGCGCCGCGAACGAGCCGGGCACCCACTGACTCACCTGGAGCCGGTCGATGCCGAGCTCGGCCAGGCCGCGTAGCCGCGCGACCACTGCGGCCGGCTCGCCGATCATCGACCCGTACAGCCCGTCGCCGAGCGCGGCCCGCATCGCCGCCATCGGCGCCCGGGCCGCCGCATCGGTGCCGCACCCCACGAACACGAGCACACTCACCGACACGCCGGGCTTGGCCTCGCGAACGGTGTCGATCATCCGGCGCACCTCGTCGATCGTGACGCTGCCGAGCGCCGCAAGATCGAGCCCGCCGCCGCTGGTGCTGCGACCCATCTTGAGCTCCACCTGGTCGACGAGCGGGGTGACGTGGCGCATCGTCCACGGACTCCCCACGCTCGCGACGAGCGGCGGTGGCATCCGGTCGGGATCACCGAGCGCCGGGACGTCGACCCGGTAGTACTCGCCCTCGAACCGGCACGGCCGCCCCGAGACGAGCTCGCGCACGATGATCGCTGCCTCGCGCAGCCGTCGCGCACGTTCGCGCCCGTCGGGGAAGCGCTGGCCGGTGCCGTCGAGCTCGTCGCGCAGCCAGCCGGCGCCGAGGCCGGCCTCGTAGCGTCCGTGCGAGACGAGCTGCATCGAGAGGCTGGCCTGGGCGAACTCGACCGGGTGGCGGAACAGGTTGTTCGCGAACGCCGGCTGCAGCCGCACGTGCCGGGTGGCGGCGGCCATCGTGGCGAGCGTCACCCACAGGTGGCCGAACGCGGTGACCTTCGCACGTGTGAGCCAGTAGTGGTCGGCGCAGGCGACGCCGTCCCAGCCCTCGTCCTCGCGCTCGCGGGCCCACGCGCCGGGATCGTCCACCACCGACGTGAGGTCGGCGAACCACTGCAGCCCGGACGGGGTCGAGATGTGCGTCGAGGCCGTCGAGCTCGTCGAGGTCGTCGGGGTGGTCGGCATCGTGCGGGATGGTACCGATGCGTCCTCGGCCGGACGTCAGCGGCCGGTAGCGTCGGGCGCCGTGGAACAGGGCAGCGCAGCCGAGCGGACCGGCGCATCGGGCTGGTTCCCCGACCCGCTCGGGCGCTACGACCATCGCTGGTACAACGGCACGGCGTGGACGGCCGACGTGTCGGTCGACGGGCAGCGCTACGTGGACCCGCTGCCGCTCTCCGCTCCCGGCCCGGCGCACCAGCAGCCGTTCTCGCGCCAGCAACAGCCGCCCGGCTGGCAGGGGTGGCAGCCGGGACCGGTGAGCCCGTCGCGCACCACGGCCGTGCTGTCGATGGTGTTCGGGATCCTCGCGGTGGTGACGGGCTGGATGCCGATCGTGTTCGTCGTCGGTGCCGCCGCCGGGGTGGCCGGGCTGGTGCTCGGCCTGGTGGCACGCCGTCGGATCCGCGAGGGCCGGGCCTCGGGTGCCGGGCTCGCCACGGCGGGTCTCGTGCTGTCGCCGATCGGGCTCGCGCTGTGCGCCGTCGGGGTGATGCTCACCGGATCGGTGCTGCGTGAGGTCGAGGCGTACGTCGAGCCGGGGCCGGTGCACACCGAGATCACCGACTGTGCGGCCGATCCACCGGGCGTGTCGGTGACCGGCACGATCGAGAACCTCGACGACGAGGCGCACGACTACGTCGTGGTGATCGCGGTCACCGAGCGATCCGGCGACCTGCTCGAGCGACGCAGCGTCGAGGTCGCCGACGTCGCTCCCGGCGAGGTCCGCGACTGGACCACGCTCGTGTTGGTGAGCGGAGCGGTGCCCGACACGCCGTCGTGCGAACTGCGCGACGTCACCGGGCCGTTCCCCTGGGGCATCGACCCGAACGGCAACTGAGGAGACCCTGCGATGACACGACGGATCGACGCACACCTGGTCGTCGGTGGCTGGTGGCACGACTTCGACTACGCCCGCCTGCAGCTGTTGACCCTGCTGGCCGAGCACCACGAGATCCGCACCACCGTGTCGGGCGACTACGAGGACGTCGACCGTCTCGACGGCTGCGACCTGTTGATCTCGTACACGTGCAACGTGCGCCCCACCGAGGCAGCCCAACGTCGGCTGCGCGACTGGGTCGAGCGCGGCGGGCGGTGGTTCGCGCTGCACGGCACCAACTCGGCGATCGACCCGCCGGCCGTCCGCGGGCAGGGCCCGTTCACGACGCCGCGGGCGTTCCCGCTGTTCGCCGACACGCTCGGCAGCCAGTTCGTGTCGCACCCGGCGATCGAGCCCTACCGGGTGACGGTGTCGCTGGGTGCCGAGTCCGATCCGCTGGTCGCGGGCATCGAGCCGTTCGACGCGAACGACGAGTTGTACCTGAGCGAGTTGCACGGCGAGCTCGAACTGTTGCTCGAGACCCGCTTCTCGGGCGACACCGGCCCTGGGTTCGCCGAGCACGAGTGGTTCGACGACGCGCCACGGCCGGTGATGTACCGGCGACCGCTCGGCCAGGGCTGCGTGCTCTACTTCACGCTCGGCCACTGCCGCAGCCACTACGACATGGTGGCGCCGCCGTTCGACGGCATGTACTGGCCACGCATCGAACGTGGCTCGTGGGAGCTCGACGAGTTCCACACGTTGCTGCGCCGCGGCATCGCCTGGGCGTGCGAGCCGGCCCGCGACGACTCGGGTGCACACGACTGATGCTCGCCGGGCTGGTCACGGGGCAGCGGCGGTTCGAGCTGGTCGAGATGCCCGAACCCCGCCCGACCGGGTCGCTCGCGGTGGTGCAGATCACCAGATGCGGCATCTGCGGCACCGACCTGCACGGGTTCCTGTCGGACCGCCCGTACAACCCGGCGATCTGCGGTCACGAGTGGGTGGGCACCGTGTCGGCACTCGGGCCCGAGGCGACGGGCGGCGCGGGCGCGTCGACGGTGTCGGAAGGCGACCGCGTGGTGCTCGCCACTCCCCCGCCGTGCGGTCGGTGCGGCGAGTGCGTGGCCGGACGCCCTGCCGACTGTCGCGTGGCGTTCGCGGCCATGGTGGGTCGCGATCCCCTGGCTCCGCCGCACGGTGGGTTCGCCCGCGCGATCGCGATCGACGCGACCCGTCTGGTGCGTGTGCACGCGCCGATCAGCGACGACCAGGCGGCGGTGGTCGAACCCGCCGTGGTGGCTCTGCACGCGGTCGACCGGATGCCGCCGCGCGACGGCGAGACCGTGGTGGTGCAGGGCTGCGGGCCGATCGGGCTGCTCACGTTGCAGTGCGCGATCGCGCGTGGCGCGTCGCACGTCGTGGCGATCGAGCCGGCCGCCACTCGCCGAGCGCTCGCCCTCCAGCTCGGGGCGGCCGAGGCGATCCACCCCGACGAGGCCGGCGACCGCTTCGGCGGTCGGGGCGCCGACCTGGTGTACGAGTGCGCCGGCGTGCCGTCGACCGTGCAGCGCGCCGTCGACCTGGCGCGGCGCGGCGGCCGCGTCGACCTGGTGGGCTTGGCCGTCGGGCCGGCGACGATCGACCCGCACGTGTGGCTCGTCAAGGAGATCACCGTCACGGCCGCGATCGGGCATCTGCACCACGAGGTGACCGAGGTGATCGACCTGATCGCCGACGGCGCGGTGCGCACCGAACCGTTGCACGACCGCACGGTGGGGCTCGCCGAGCTGCCGGTCGTGATCGAGCAGCTGGCCGACGATCCGTCGGGAGCGATCAAGGTGCTGGTCGACCCGACCGTCTGAGGGTCAGGCCGAGCTGGTGGCCGCCACCCACGCCTCGTACATGCGGGCATAGGGACCGGGCGAGGTGACCAGCTCGCCGTGCGGGCCGTCCTGCACCAGACGGCCGTGTTCGAGCACGAGCACCCGATCGGCGCGGGCAGCGGTCGACAGGCGGTGCGCGATCGAGATCGTGGTTCGTCCTGCGGCGAGCTTGTCGAGTGCACGGGTGAGTCGCACCTCGGTGAGCGCGTCGACCGACGAGGTCGCCTCGTCGAGCACCAGCACGTCGGGGTCGACGAGCGATGCGCGCACGAGCGCGACGAGCTGCCGTTCGCCGGCCGACAGCGCGGTGCCGCGCTGGCCGACCTCGGTGTCGAGCCCGTCGGGCAGGCCCTCGAGCCAGTCGCCGAGGTCGAGGTCGACGATCGCCCGCTCGATCTGGGCGAGCGACAGTGCAGGCCGGGCGAAGCCGAGGTTCGCGGCGATCGAGCCCTCGAACAGGAAGGGCTCCTGGGGCACCACGACGAGCCGCGTGCGCAGCTCGGCGTTCGACACCTGGGTGAGGGGCACGCCGCCCACGCGCACCACGCCGGCGGTCGGGTCGGCCAGGCGTGCCACCAGGCGTCCGAGGGTGGTCTTGCCCGAGCCGGTCTCACCCACCATCGCCACCTGCTGACCGGCCGGGATGTGCGCCGTGACGTCGATCAGCACCGGCGGCTCGTCGTCGTCGGTGCGCGACCGGTAGGCGAAGGTGACGTGCTGGATGTCGACGTCGAGCTCGCCGGCAGGCAGGTGTTGCGGGATCTGCGGTTCGGGCGGGCCGATCGGGATCTCGAGGATGCCGAGCACACGCCGCAGTCCGGCGACGGCGGTCTGGGTCTGGTCGATGACCTCGGTGAACGTCGAGATCGGCTCGAGGAACCGGTACGTGAGGAACACGAAGCCGACCATCGCCCCGGCGGTGAGCCCGCTCGAGGGTCCGCGCAGCAGGCCGACGGTGACCACCGACGAGACGGTGAGGACGCTGAACACCTCGCCCGACGGGAACAGGAACGCACCGATGGTGCCGGCCTTCACGAACGACCGCGACCGCTGGTGCGAGTGTCGCTTGGTGATCGTCGCGTAGGCGGGGCCGGCGTCGTAGGTGCGCAGCGTCTCGGCACCCGAGATGACCTCGCTGATGCTGGTGAGCACCTGCGCGTTGTCGACGCGTGCGCGCTCGTAGGCCTTGACGAGGTGCACCTGCACCTTGTGCAGCACCACGGCGAGCGGCGCGGCCACGACGAACGCGGTGACCGCGAGCAGCCAGTCGTAGGCGATCATCACCGCGGCCACCGTGAGCATGAGCGTGCCCTCGAGCAACCAGGCGAGGGCACCCCACGAGAAGAACTGCGCGAGGGTCTCGACGTCGCTCGTGACACGAGCGACGAGTGCACCCTTCTTCTCCTCGTTGTGATCGGCGATCGAGAGCCGGTGGATGTGTTCGAACAGGCGCACGCGCAGGGCGTACAGGGCCTCTTCGCTGCGATAGCCGAGACGCTTGACGGCCGTGCGCTGGCAGACGCCACCGACGACGACGGCACCGAGGCCGATGAGGGCCAGCACCGTGACGGTGCCGGCCCGCACGTCGCCCTCGCGGAACCCGCGGTCGATCGACTGCTGCACGACGATCGGCATCGCGAGGCGACCGAGGGCGCCCACCATGGCCAGGCCGAGCGTGGCACCGAACCCGCTCTTGAGCGCCGGTGCTTCCTGCACGCCACGACCGATCGTTTCGACGGCGCTGAAACGGCTGAGTGGTTCGCTCACGGCAGCACCTCGTCGGGCGTGTGGTCGTGCGCCAGCACCTCGTCGAACGCGGCGTCGATCGTGCCCGCGGCGGCGTGAGGCGCGACACCGGACTCGTCGAGTTCGTCGCGGTCGTGCTCGAACGCCTGCATCAGTTCGGCGTATGCGGGTGTGGTCGTCATCAGTTCGTCGTGCGGGCCGTGCGCGACCACCACGCCGTCGGCCAGGTACAGCACCTCGTCGGCGAGGGCGATGGTGCTCGGCCGTGAGGCGACGGCGATCACCGTGGTGTCGCGCAGGGTGGCTCGCAGGTTCGCGAGCACCTTGGCCTCGGTCGACGGGTCGAGCGCCGAGGTGGTGTCGTCGAGCAGCAGCAGCGCCGGCCGGCGCACGAGTGCGCGGGCGAGCGCGATGCGCTGGCGTTGACCCCCCGACAGCCCCACACCTCGTTCGCCGACGATCGTCTCGAGGCCCTCGGGCAGCTCGTCGACGAATGCGGCCTCGGCGGTGTCGAGGGCGCGACGCACCTCGTCGTCGTCGATCGGTGCGCCGAGCGCGACGTTCTCGCGCACCGAACCGGCGAACAGGAACGGCTCCTGGAACACGACACCGACGAATCCCGACGGTACGGTGATCGAGCCGGCGGACAACGGGATCAGCCCGGCGATCGCGTGCACGAGCGTGGTCTTGCCGGCTCCGGTGGCACCGACGACGGCGACGGTGCGGCCGGACTCGACGTGGGCGTCGACACCGGCGAGCACGTCGCGCTCGCCGTCGTGGCTGACGACGATGCCGTTCACCTCGACGCCGTGGTCGGCGCCGCGGTGCAACGCCGACACCGGGTCGGTCTCGATCGGCTCGTCGAGCAACTGGCGGAGCCGGGTCCATCCGGCCTGCGAGTGCGGCAGCTCACTGAACGCGAACCCGATGATCCGCAGCGGGAACACCAGCAGGGTGAACAGGTAGATGAAGCTCGTCAGCTCGCCGACGGTGAGCGCACCGGCCTGCACTCGGTAGGCGCCGGCGATCAGCAACCCCACGTTCACCGTGTTGGGCACCGCGTCCATCAACGCCTCGAACACACTGCGCAGGCGAACGGTCTCGCGCCGCGCCTCGCGCAGACGCGATGCGATCACGGCGAGCCGTTCGGTCTCGCGGCGCTCGGCGCCGAACGCCTTGACCACGTGCACGCCGTCGAAGCTCTCGTGCACCGCCGAGCTGAGCTTGCCGAGCTCGACCTGCGCTGCGTCGAAGTAGCGATCGACGCGCTTCTGATAGCGCACGTTCATGATCAACAGCACCGGGAACACGGCGACGGCCGCGAGCCCGAGCAGCGGATCGGTCGTGATCAACCACACCGACGACAGCGCGAGCATCACCACCACACCGGTCGCGAACGGCAACGGCTGCAGCACCGCGGTGGCGGCCTCGGTGTCGACACCCGCTCGGGTGATGAGGTCGCCGGTGCTCTGACGTCGGTGCCAGGGCGCGGGTTGGGCGACCACGTGGTCGACCACCTGGCCGGTGAGCTCCTCGACGATCCCCCATCCGGTGATGCCGGCCCACGTGCGGCGCACCACGACACCCGCCCCACGCACGATGCCGACGAGCACGAGCGCGCCGAGCACGGCGATCACGGTGCCGGTCGCGACGTGGCCCTCGTCGAATCGAGGGCGGATCACGTCGTCGGTGACTCGACCGACGATGTCGGCCGACAGCACGGTGCAGGCGGCGAAGACGGCTGCACCGCCGACGGCGGTCGCGAACACGCGCCGGTGGTGGCGCAGCAGTTGGCGCAGCAGCCAGAAGGCGGCGCGGAAGGTGCCCTGCGGTGCCGACGGCGTCTCCGACGGCCGCTCGGGCGCGTCGGGAGAGGCGTCGAACGACATGATCTCCATGTCTAGCACCGCGCTCTGTCCGCCGTCCGAAGGGTTTGCGCAATAGCCTCGGGGCCGTGAACGGACCGGATCAGTACAACCTCGGGATGCTCGTGCTGAGGCTGGTGTTCGGCCTGTTCCTCGCCTACCACGGGCTCAACAAGGTGAAGAGCGGCATCGAGGGCACCGCCGGGTGGTTCCGCTCGATCGGTTTCAAGTGGCCCGGGCTGCAGGCCCGTGTGGCCGCCGCCACCGAGATGGGTGCCGGCGTGCTGTTCGCGCTCGGCCTGCTCACCCCGCTCGCCGCCGCCGGGATGATCGGCGTGATGCTCGTCGCGATCGTCGTCGCCCACTGGAAGGTCGGCTTCTTCATCTTCAAGCCCAACCAGGGTTGGGAGTACTGCGCGTCGATCGCGATCACCGCGTTCGTCGTCGCGCTGATGGGCCCGGGCGAATGGTCGCTCGACCATGCCCTCGACCTGCACTGGCACGACTGGTGGGGCGGCATCGAGGCCGCCAGCGTCGGCATCGTCGGCGCCCTCGTGCAGCTCGCCGTCTGCTACCGCCCCGCCCCGTCGTCCAGCTGACCGCCTCCGCGAGCCGACCACACCCCCGCCCACCGGACCCAGCCCCCCAGGAGCTCCGATGACCACCTCCACCCCCACCCCCACCGACCGGCCGCCGGTCGAGCCGCCGGCGCGCACCCGTGGTGCGATGGCCGTCCGCATCGGCCTCACCGTGATCGTCCTGCTGCTCGTCGCGATGTGGGTGTACGCCTTCGGCTTCGCCGAGAAGAAGGGCGTCTACGTCCTCGACGACGACTCGTGGGGCCAGCGCGCCCAGGACATCTGCGAGCGCTACGAGGCCCAGCGACGAGCGCTCGTCGACACCGACGGCGGCTACATCGAGAACCCCACCGACGAGCAGATGATCGAGCGCGCCGACATCGTCGACCAGGCGACCGACCTGCTCGAGGCCGAGCTCACCGAGATGATCGCGGTGATGCCGACGAGCGAACGCGACCGGCAGCTCGTCACCGAGTACGAGGGCTACTTCCGCACGATGCTCGCCGACCGCCGTGCCTACACGGCCCGGCTGCGCGCCTTCGAGCTCGGCCCGTACCTCGAGACCAAGGTCGACGGCGGTCCGGTCACCAACGTGCTGCTCGACTTCGCCAACGGCAACCGCATGCCCGCATGCCGCCCGCCGGGCGAGCTCGGCGGCGACACCTACATCTGATCCGGGCACCGCGCGGCGCTCGCACCGGCTGATCGGAACCCACGACCGATGACCACACGCAAGCGCCTGAGGATCGCCTACGTCGACTTCTGGCCGGGCTTCGACGTCGAGGACAACCTGTTCACCCGCTCGCTGCGATCGACGTTCGACCTCGAGCTCGCCGACGGCCCGGACGCTCGGCCCGACGTGGTGTTCCACTCGGGCTTCGGCTGGCAGCACGAGGAGCACGACTGCCTCCGGGTGCTGCTCCTCTGGGAGAACTACGCCTGGGGCTTCCACCAGACCGACCTCGCGATCACCTGCGACGAGCGGGTCCACCCGCGGCACTACCGGCTCCCGCTGTGGGCGGTGCACTACCACGACATGCGCGACCGGATCGTCCCTCCCCCGGCCGACGCGGCCGACCGTGACGCCTTCGCCGCCGTCGTCGTGTCGAACCCTGGCGGGATCACCCGCAACCTGATCCACGAGCGACTCGAGCGTCACCGGCCCGTGCTGTCCGGCGGCCGGTACCGCAACAACGTCGGTGGCCCGGTGGACGACAAGCTCGCCTTCCTCGGACGGGCGAAGTTCAGCATCACGGCCGAGAACTCGTCGTACCCCGGGTACTGCACCGAGAAGCTGATCGACGGCCTGCTGGCGAACACCGTGCCCATCTACTGGGGCGATCCGCACGTCGCTCGCGACCTCAATCCTCGGCGGTTCGTGAACGCCCACGACTTCGATTCGATCGACGCGCTCGTCGGTCGGGTCGTCGAGCTCGACACCGACGACGAGCAGTACCTGGCGATGCTGCACGAGCCCTGGTTCGCCGACGGCCGGCCGCCGGCGTGCGCCGACCTCACCCGGTTCGAGCAGTGGCTCGTCGCACGGCTCGACGAGGACCGGAAGCCGGTCGCCCGCCGATCGCGCCTGGTGTCGCTCGCACCCCGGGCCTGGAACGACGTGAAGATGCGGCACCGGGTGAGGACCCGGATCCACTAGGTGCCGCTGCGGCAGGGCGGCGGCGCAGCGTCACACGCGCTGCCAGCCCTCGCCCTCGACCCACCGCTTGATCACCTTGGCCGGGTTGCCGGCGGCGACGCTGAACGACGGGATGGTCCCGGTGACCACCGAGTTGGCACCGATCGTGACGTGCTCGCCGATCTGCGCCCCCGGCAGGATCACGCTGCCGTGCCCGATCCACGACCCGTTGCCGATCGACACCGGACGCTCGGGCATCGTCTGACGCGAGATCGGCTGGGTGACGTCCGCGTACCCGTGGTTCTGGTCGGTGATGTACACGTGATGACCGGTCCACACGTCGTCGCCGATCTCGATCGAGAAGTGGCTGACGATGCCGCTGCCCTTGCCGATGAGGCATCGGTCGCCGATGCGCACGACCGGGTCGCTCAGGCACTGTTGGCCCGGCACCATGCCGGCCGACAGGGTGGCCTGCGGCCCGATCATCGTCTCGCGTCCGATGTGGATGTAGCGCTCGTTGAACACGGTGTTGGTGGGGAAGCAGATGATGCTGCCCTGCCCGAACGCGCCGAAGCCCCGCCCGGTCGAACTGTTCGGCCCGATCGCTCCCCAGCGGCCGATCGCCTCCCACGCCCGCCGGATCGCGACGCCCGCGAGGTCGTGTCGCCTGGTCACGGACCGGCAGGCTAGCGACGGCTACCTTGCGGCCGTGGCCTCCGCCGACCTCGCCCCGCCGCTCGCGCTCGATCCCGCCGACCGACAGACGCTCGTCGAGCTCTCGTTCTCGTACGCCGCGGGGATCGACCATCGCGACTGGGGTCTGTACCGGCGGATCTTCACCGACTCGTGCGAGATCGACTTCTCGTCGTGGAGCGGTCGAGCCCCGGCCACGATGTCGGCCGACGACTGGGTCGACGCGGTGCGCCGAGTGAACGGCTACTTCGACGCCACGCAGCACCTGATGTCGAACCACCGCTTCGACCTGGTCGACCCCGACACCGTCGTCGGCACCAACGAGGTGCAGGCACAGCACTGGTTCGGTGCCGACTCGATGTCGCTGTTCGGACGGGCGGCCGAGCCGGCGTGGTGCCTGCTCGGCGGGCACTACACCAACCGCTACGAGCGCGGCCCGTCTGGCTGGCGCATCGCGGCGTGCCGGCTCACCGTGCGGTGGCGCACCGGCGACGAGACGATCTTCGCCTTCGCCCGCCAGCGCGGCGCCCAGGCCTGAGCCCACCTCACAGGTCGAGTGCGAAGTACCGGCTGAACGTCGTGTCGGTGTAGTCGCCGAACGGTGGGCAACCCTCGAACCCTGCCCGCTCGTACAGGACGTGCGCGGCCTCGAACGCCGGTCCGGTCCCGGTCTCGAGGCTGACGCGCCGGTAGCCGCGGGCACGCGCCTCGCCGACCAGGTGGTCGAGGATCGCGGCGGCGACGCCCCGACGCAGGTAGCCGTCGGCCGTGCGCATCGACTTGACCTCGCCCGCGGTCGGGCCGAGCTCTTTCAGCGCGCCGCAGCCCATCGGCGTGTCGCCGTCCCACGCCACCCAGAACGTCACGTCGGGCGAGCGCAGGCCGGTGACGTCGAGGGCGAACACGCTCTCGGGCGGCGAGTGCTCGTGCATCCGCTGCAGGTGCAGCCTGATCAGCTCGACGACGGCGGGGTGGGTGAGATCGTCCTCGGCGATGCGCACCTGCGCAGTCTGCCCGCCGCCACCGGCCGGGCGGCGCTCACGACGATGAACGCTCGATGTCGGCGGCCACCGAGCGCGCCAGGTCGCGTAGCCGCCGCCGGTAGACCGCGACCGACGGCTGGTCGAGCTTGAACCCGCGGGGCGACAGCTCGAGCAGCTCGACCCAGCCGCTGCGACGCGTGCTGTCGGCGCCCGTGCTGCGCAGATGGGCGGCCAGGCCGCGATGCAGCCGGGCGAACGCCCGCGCCGACGCGTCCGCTGCGTGGGCCGACTTGGCGTCGAGCAACTCCTGCGAGTGCGGCGAGGCCGCCATCTGCTCCCACAGGTCGCCGTCGAACCGCTGCAGCATGCCGTCGAGCTGCTCGGCCAGCGGCACGGGGGCCCGCAGCGCGGCCAGCGAACGGTCGACCGACTGTTCGAGCAGCGCGGCGAACGCGGAGGCGAAGACATCGCCCTTGTTGCGGAAGTACTGGTACAGCGCCGGACGCGACATCCCGGCGGCGACGGCGATGTCGGCCATCGAGGTGCCGCTGAAGCCGAGGCGCGAGAACTCGCCCACCGCTGCCTGGTGGATGCGGTGCCTGCGTTCCTGTTCGTCGCTTCGCTCTCGTGCCGAGACCACGTGCGCACTTTGACACATTTCGCCGAATGTGTCAGTGTTCGATCGCTGACACTTTCGGGGGTTTGTGTCAGCGGTCGTCCGCCCCCGCACTCCCCCGTCAGGAGCCCGTCATGACCCGCCTCGGTTACCAGATCCCGAACTTCACCCTGCCGCCGTCGGCCGGGCCCAGCATCGTCGCCAACGTCATCGAGCAGGCCAAGGCGGCCGAGGCGGCCGGGTTCGACCGGGTGTTCGTGATGGACCACTTCTACCAACTGCCCGGCATCGGGGCCCCGGGCGAGCCGATGCTCGAGGCCTACACGCTGCTGTCGGCGATCGCCCAGCACACGAGCACCGTGCGCCTGTCGACGTTGGTCACCGGCAACACCTACCGCAACCCCACGCTGCTCGCGAAGACGATCACCGCGCTCGACCACGTGTCGAACGGTCGGGCGACGCTCGGCATCGGCGCCGGCTGGTTCGAGCTCGAGCACCAGTCGCTCGGGTACCCGTTCGGCACGTTCACCGAGCGCTTCGAGAAGCTCGAGGAGGCGTTGCAGATCATCCTGCCGATGCTGCGTGGCGAGCAGGTCACCTTCGCCGGGAAGTACTACCAGGTGAACGACGCGATGAACTCGCCGGCACCGATCTCGCGGATCCCGGTGATGATCGGCGGCAGCGGCGAGAAGAAGACCCTGCGCATGGTGGCCCAGTACGCCGACGAGTCGAACCTGTCGAGCGGGTCGGCGGCCGACATCCCGCGCAAGCTCGAGGCCCTGGCCGAGCACTGTGAGCGTCTCGGCCGCGACCGCAGCGAGATCAAGGTCACCAAGCTGACGATGGCGTGCATCGCCCCGACCATGGAGCAGGCCGAGGCCGACCTGGCCGAGTTGGGTGCCGTGAAGGGCTTCAGCGCCGAGGTGCAGGAGATGGTGAAGGGGATCGTGATGTTCGGCGACCCCGACACGGTCGGCGAGCAGCTCGAGACGATGATGGCCACCGGCATCGACGGCCTGACGATCAATCTCCCGGTGAACGGTCACCACACCGACCGGATCGGTCTGCTCGGCGAGGTGGCCCGCAAGGTGATGGGCGACGCCTGACCGCGTCGAACTGCGTCGAGCTGCGTCGACCTGCGTCGGCTCGCGCCGACCCGCGTCCACCCGCCGTCGTCCCGGCACGGCGCGACCTCGTGTCGTACCGTGTCGGGCGATGGCCCCGCCCCGCTCCCCTGCCGGCCCGTCCACGTCCGACGGCCGGATCACCGACGTGCCGGGCGTGCGCGTCGGCCATGCCACCGCGCTGCGGCGCGGCTGGCGCACCGGCACCACCGTGGTGCTGCTCGCCCGACGGCCGGGTGACGGCGCGACGGCCGCGGTCGACGTGCGCGGCGGCGGACCGGGCACCCGCGAGACCGACGTGCTGCACCCGGGCAACCTGGTGCACCACGTGCACGCGATCTGCCTCACCGGGGGCAGCGCGTACGGGCTGGCCGCGGCCGACGGGGTGATGCGCGAGCTCGAACAGCGCGGCATCGGCTTCCCGGTGGCCACCACCACCTCGCCCGGCGTGGTGCCGATCGTGCCGTCGGCCGTGGTGTACGACCTGGCGCGAGGTGGCGTCTTCACCAACCGACCCGATGCGTCGTTCGGCGTGAAGGCGGTTCGGGCGGCACGCCGTGACGTGACGGAGGGTGCGGTCGGGGCCGGCACGGGCACCGTGTCGGGCACGCTGCAGGGCGGGGTGGGCACGGCGAGCACCTCCCTCGCGGACGGCACCGTGATCGGCGCGATCGCGGTGGTCAACTCGGTCGGATCGGTGATCGACCCGTCGACCGGCCTGCCGTGGGAGGCGTCGTCGCACCGATTGCGTCGACCGGCCCGATCCGAGCGTGAGGCATTGGCCGCTCGGCTCACCGCGGCGCAGACGCCGCTCAACACCACCATCGGCGTGGTCGCCACGTCCGCCGGGCTGTCGAAGGCCGAGTGCGGGAAGCTCGCCACGATCAGCCACGACGGCATGGCGCGGGCGGTGCGCCCGGTGCACACGATGTTCGACGGCGACACCGTGTTCGCGGTGGCCACCGGCGAGGCACCACCGGCACCGGGCGACGCCGACGCGGCACGGGCACGCGCGGCACGGTTGAACGCGATCCTCGAGGCCGGGGCCCGCTGTTTCGCGGTCGCCTGCACCCGCGCCGTGCTCGAGGCGCACTCGGTGCCCGGCGGCCCACCCGCCTACCGCGATCTGTGCCCGTCGGCCTTCGGCCGGTAGCGTCTCGGCCGTGCTCATCGACACCCCGGAGGCGATGCGCGCCTGGAGCGAGGCGCATCGCCTCGCCGGACGCCGCGTCGGGTTCGTGCCCACCATGGGAGCCCTCCACGAGGGTCACCTGGCGCTGGTCGACGAGGCACGGCGGTACGCCGACGTGGTGGTGGTGTCGATCTTCGTGAACCCGTTGCAGTTCAACGTCGCCGCCGACTTCGAGACGTACCCGCGGCCGATCGACGACGACCTCGCGCGTTGCGACCAGGCGGGCGTCGACGCGGTCTACGCCCCGACGGCGGGCGCGATGTACCCGGCCGGGTTCCAGACCCACGTCGAGCCCGGCGCACTCGCCGACCGGCTCGAGGGCGAGCACCGCCCCGGTCACTTCCGGGGCGTCACGACGGTGGTCACCAAGCTGTTCGCCGCAGTGCGCCCGCACGTGGCCGTGTTCGGGCAGAAGGACGCCCAACAGCTGGCGATCATCCGGCGGATGACCCGCGACCTCGATCTCGGGATCGAGATCGTCGGCATGCCCACCGTGCGCGAGGCCGACGGCCTGGCCATGAGCAGCCGCAACCGGCGTCTCGACCCCGACCAGCGAGCCGCTGCGGTGTGCGTGTCGCGGGCGCTGCGCGCCGGCGAGCAGGCGCTGCACGGTGGCACGATCGACGCCGCCACGTTGACCGCCGTGATCGAGGGCGTCGTCGCCGCCGAGCCACTCGCACGCCTCGAGCACGTGGCGATCGTCGACCCCGACGAGCTCGAGTCGCTCGACCGGGTCGACGGCACGGCGCTGGTGCTGATCGCCGTCTGGTTCGGCGACGTCCGCCTGATCGACAACCTCCTGATCAGCCCCCGCTGACGCGAGGCCGGTTCACTGGCCCCACCCGGTGAGGGCGATCGTCATCGCGAGGGCGTTGATGATCGCATGGGCGATGATCGTCGGGGTGATCCGCCGGAAGAAGTACGCGGCCCCTCCGAGCACGATGCCGGCGCCGCTCAGCACGATCACCAGACCGATGTTGCCGGCGCCGCGCACGGGATCGAAGTGGGCCGAGCCGAACAGCACTCCTTGCAACAACACGGCCGGCACCCAGTGCATGCGGCCGAGGAACGACTTGAGGACGATCCCGCGGAACACGATCTCCTCGACGATCGGCGCTGCGACCACGGCCAGCACCAGGGTGGTGATCACGTAGCCACGCGTGCCGCCGACCGAGTCGATGTCCTCGGTGTTGCTGCTGAACGGGATCTTGGTGACCATCACGATCATGCCGAGCGTGACCTGTGCGACGAGCACGCACAGCCACGTGACCGGCCCCCAGCCGAGATCGCTCCATCGGGCGAACAGGCCGCTGTCGGCCCGCATGCTGTGCCGCCCCCAGCGATGGCTGGCCCACCAGCAGAACATCATCACCGGGGCGTAGCCGAGGATGCCGGCGATCACGACGTAGACCGCGATCGGCCAGTCGTAGGTGGCCAACCACTCGAGCACGTACCGGCTGAGCACCAGCGACAGCGTGATCGTCACCAGCGCCCCGATGCCGGCGGCGAGCGGGATCGTGGCGTGCGGCGGTGGCGGCGGCTTGGGCCGCTGCGCCACCCACGGTGTCCAGTCACGCCCGTCCCAGTACCGCACCACCTCGGTCCAGCGCGGGTCGGGATACCAGCCGGCCGGCCAGCCGGACGACGGGCTCGTCGGATGGGCGACCGGTGCGTCCATGGGCCGAGGCTACCGGCGGTACTCTCGACGCCCGATGCACCTCCGCTCGCTCTCGCTCTGGCACGACACCCTCCCCGCCGACGACCAACTGGTCCCCCGCCCCGCGCTCGCCGGCGACACCCAGGTCGACGTCGCGATCATCGGGGCCGGCTACACCGGGCTGTGGACGGCGTACTACCTGAAGCGACGCAACCCCGACATGCGCATCGTCGTGCTCGAGTCGCAGGTCGCCGGGTTCGGCGCGAGCGGCCGCAACGGTGGCTGGTGCTCGGCGTTGCTCCCGATGGGCTTCGAGGCGATGGCCGCCACCCACGGACGCGACGGCGCCACCCGCATGCAGCGGGCCATGAACGACGCCGTCGACGAGGTCGGCCGGGTGGTGGCCGCCGAGGGCATCGACTGCGACTACGCGAAGGGCGGCACGTTGCGTGCGTCGCGCAATCCGGCCCACACCGGTCGGCTGCAGGCCGAGATCGACGAGTACCGCGCGTTCGGATTCGGCGAGGACGACATCCGCTGGATGGACGCCGACGAGGCGAGCGCGACGATCGCGATGACCGACACCCTCGGCGGCATCTACACGCCCCACTGCGCGGCGATCCACCCTGCCAAGCTGGTCCGAGCGCTCGCACGCACCGTCGAGGCGTCCGGGGTGACGATCCACGAGCACACCAAGGTCACCTCGATCGAACCGCGGCGCGTCACCACCGATCGGGGCGTCGTCCGATGCGACCACGTGGTGCGCTGCACCGAGGCGTTCACCCCGCAGCTACCCGGCCAGCGACGCAGGATCGTCCCGATCTACTCGCTGATGATCGCCACCGAACCGCTGCCCGGCTCGTTCTGGGACGAGGTCGGTGTCCGCCACCGCGAGACGTTCTCCGACGCTCGTCGGCTCGTCATCTACGGTCAGCGCACCGCCGACGACCGCTTCGCCTTCGGCGGTCGTGGTGCCCCGTACCACTTCGGCTCGGCGATCCGGCCCGAGTACGACCGCAACGCCCGCACCCACGACGACATCCACCGCACGCTGGTCGAGCTGTTCCCGGCGATGAAGGACGCGAAGGTCACGCACCGATGGGGTGGCCCGGTCGGGGTGCCCCGCGACTGGTACTGCTCGGCGGGGTACGACCGCACCACGGGGCTGGGCTGGGCCGGTGGCTACGTGGGCGACGGCGTCGGCACCACCAACCTGTCGGGACGCACGCTGTGCGACCTGATCAGCGGCGACACGACCGACCTCACCGATCTGCCGTGGGTGAACCACCACTCGCCCACCTGGGAGCCCGAGCCGCTGCGATGGATCGGCATCAACGCGATGGTGCAGCTGCCCAAGGGAGCCGACGCGTACGAGGCGAAGCACCAGCGTCCCGAGAAGTGGCGCAGCGCGATCCTGAGCAAGGTGATCGGGCACTGACCCCGGACCGGCGGCGTGACCCGGCGGCGTGGAGCCGGCGGGTCAGGCTGCGGCGTCGGGGAACGAGCCGGGGAGTTCGTCCGCGTACAACCACGTCTGGAAGAAGTCGTCGAGCTGCTGGCCCGACACCGCCTCGACGTGAGCGATGAAATCGGCGCTGGTGCGTGAGGTGCCGTAGTTGTCCTGCGCCCAGGTGCGGAGCGTCTCGAAGAACGCCTCGTCACCGATCGTGCGACGCAGTGCGTGCAGCACCACCGCACCGCCGTCGTAGGCGTTGTAGGCGAACATGCTGCTCGCCGTCGGCGAGCCCGTCGGATCACCGAACCCGCCCTGGCGGCTGCCGAGCGCGTTGAGCGCCTCGCTGTCGACCGTGGTGAAGCCCAGGTGCTCGAGCCACATCCACTGCGCGTACGTGGCGAAGCTCTCGTTGAGCCAGATGTCGATCCACCGCGCCGGCGAGACGGCATCGCCGAACCACATGTGCGCCAGCTCGTGCGACAGCAGCAGCTGCTCGATGTAGCCGCCGGCCGTGTTGAGGTCGCCGGTCGAGAAGAACGAGCGGCCGAGCGTCTCCATCGCCAGGCCGGGCGGGCTGTCGATCACCGCGAGCCCGTACTGGTCGAACGGGTACGGGCCGAAGAAGTCGTCGAAGAAGTCGATCTGGTCGCCGATGCCGTCGATCATCGGCTGCACCTTGTCGACCTGGTCGTCGAGGGCGACGCTCAACAGGTCGAGCCCGGCGGCGGTGGTGCCCTCGATCACCTGGTACGGACCGGTGACGAGCAGCACCAGGTAGGTGGTCATCGGGTCGTCCTCGCGCCACTCCCACGTGTCGCCGGTGGCGTCGGTGGTGGTGCCGACCAGGTCGCCGTTCGCGATCGCGCTCTGCCCCGTCGGCACCGTCACGCGGAAGGTCCACGTCGCCTTGTCGCTCGGGTGGTCGTTGCTCGGCAGCCAGGTGCGCGCCCCGTCGGGTTCGTTGAGCACGTACGAGCCGCGGGCCGTCGGGAACCACCCCGACGGCAGGCCCGATTCGGACGAGCCACCGTCGGGTGCCGCGGTGTACTCGACGGACACCTCGTGGGTGTCGCCCGACTCGATGGGCTCGTCGGGCGTGATCCGCAGTTCGGGGTCGTCGGCCTCGAACGCGACCTCGTCGCCGTCGATCGTCACCCGACTCACCTCCGGGCCGGACGAGTCGAGCGTGAACTCGTCGCGGTCCTCGGTGAACTCGATGGTCAACGTCACCGAGCCGCTGATCACCACGTCGGTCGGGTCGTAGTCGATGTCGACCACGTAGTCCTGCACGTCGAGGCCCGGGTTGCCGAGCGACGGGTAGAGCTCGTCACCGATGCCGTCGCCGGTGTCGGGCCGGGGCGGTGTCGCCGACGTCGTGGTCTCGGGCACGGTGTCGTCGACCGTGGTGGGCGGCGCCTCGGCGTCGGTGGTGTCGGTCGAGCCCGCACCGTCGGTGGTCGCCGGCAGCGGCTCGGCCGGATCGGGCACCGTGGATCCGATCGCGGCAGCACCCGACGCGGTGACGTCGCTGTCGGTGTCGGCGCATCCCGCGACGACCGACGCCACCAGCAGCCATGCCGACGAGGCGACGAGCAGGTGAGAACGACGGTGCAGCACGCGACCACCGTAGTGACCACGAGCCGTCCGGCGGGGTCAGCGGTGCGTGGCCCGGTCAGCGGTGCAGGTGGTGGTCGCGCACGTGTGCCCGGGTGCGCACCGTGTGCACCGAATCGCCCGACAGCACGCCGCCGCGGGCGAACAGCCGGCCCGACTGCCAGTTCGACAATCCGAGCTCGGGCTGATCGAAGGCGAACTGGCCGTCGACCCACCGGGTGAACCCGTCGCCGACGAACGGCGCGTCGACGGTGTCGTAGAAGCGCTGCTGATCGGCGTCGGTGCCACCGATCAACGACGCGGCGAACCGGGGGCTGTACCGGTTGAACAGGGCGACGGCCTCGTCGAGGTCGTCCACCACGACGAGGGTGAGTTCGGGGTCGCGCTCCCACTCCCACTCGGTGCCGAGTTCGTCGACCGACTGTGCGATCGCGCCCTCCCCCGCGACGGCCTCGGCCGCCGGCGTGGCGTGCACCACGAGCGACGCGCCGTTCGCCGCGGCGGCAGCGCGTGCGGCCTCCAGCACCACCGGCGCGGTGCGCACGGCTCCCGCCCGCACCAGGCAGCAGACGTTGAGCGTGTTGCACACCTTGCGGTCGAGCGAGTGTTGCACGGCGAGCGCGAGCTGGTCGGGGTCGGCGTCGGCGGCCACCACCATCCAGGCACCACCGGTGCCGTGCAGGCTCGCCGGCACCCCGTGCTGGCGGGCCACCGCACCGAGCTGAGCGACCGCACGACCCGAGCCGCGAGCGACCGCGAGGCCGAGCCGGGTGTCGGCGAACAGGGCCCACCCGGCGGCGTGCGCAGCGGCGTCGATCAGCTGCACCGCGCCGGCGGGCAGCCCGGCCTCGGCGAGTGCGGGGGCGACGGCGTGGGCCATGATCGCCCGTGCGGTGCCGAGCGCGTCGCTGCCGATGCGGAACACCACCGTGTTGCCGGTGCGCAGCACCCCGGTGGCGTCGGCGAACACGTTGGGCCGTCCCTCGAACACGAACCCCACCACACCGAGCGGCGCGCGGCGGGTCTCGACCCACCACTGCTCATGGTCGACGCGGGCGAGCTGCACGTCGCGGCGGCCATCGGTGTGTTGCCACACGCGCAGGCCGGCGACCATGTCGGCACGCATCTTCGGCGACAGCACCAGCCGCGTGGTGGAACGGCCGCGAGCCTGAGCCGAGGCGACGTCGTCCGCGTTGGCGACGGCGATCCGGGCGAACACGGCGTCGTCGGCGAGCCGGTCGGCGAACCCGGCGAAGAAGTGCGTCAGCTGATCGTCGGTGGCGTCGGCGAGGGCGTGGAAGGCGTCGAGCGCGGCGCCGACGGCCGCCTGCACGCGGGCGTGGTCGGCCTGCGGGATGTGCAGCAGGTCGCCGGTCTCCTGCACCACCACGAGGCGGTCGCCCTCGACGAACGCCGCGGCCAGGTCGTCACCGACGATCGCCACCCGATCGCCGCCGAAGGGCACGAGCTGTCCGGGCGTGAGAAAACGCAGCGGGCCGGTCGACATGGGCTCGTAGCGTACGGCCATGGACCCGTTCATCCCGATTCTCCAGGGCAGCGTCGCCCGGTTCTCCACCGCCCTCCGCACCGGCCCGCTCGACGCACCCGTCCGAGGATGCCCGGGCTGGGACCTCGACGCGCTCGCCCGCCACCTGGGCTTCGTCCATCGCTGGGCGACGCTGGCCGCGGCGACCTCGGCGATGCCGGATCCGGCGGCGATCGACGAGCTGCCGGCGGGCGCGCCGGCCGACGAGCTGGTGGCCTGGTTCGACGCTGGTGCCGCTGCGCTGGTCGACACCTTCGCCTCGCTCGACCCCGACGGACCCACCTGGCACCCGTTCCCCGTGCCCATGCTCGGCAAGGTGTGGCCGCGCCGCCAGGCGCACGAGGCGTACGTGCACGTGTGGGACGCGGAGGACGCGATCGGTGAGCTCGGCTCGTTCGACGCGCACGTGTGCGCCGACGGCATCGCCGAGTACTTCGAGGTGATCGTGCCGCGGATCATCACCCGCGACCAGCGGCCGGCACCGGTGGGCGTCCTCGCGGTGCGGTGCACCGACACGCCGTTCGCCGACGGATCCGAACGGCTGGTGGTGCGGTGTGACTCGCCGCTCGACGTGCGCCTCGATCCGACGGCCGAGGCGACCGCCGAGCTGGCCGCTCCGGCCGAGCAGCTGTGGCTCGCGCTCTGGGGCCGGCACTCGCTCGACGTCGACGACTCGCTGGGTGCCGCCTGGCTCGCGTACGGCGGCAACTGAACGGCACCCGCCGCCTAGGGTGACGGCGTGGACCCGCAGCAGTTCTACTTCCGTCAGCTCCTCTCCGGTCGCGACTTCGCCGTCGGCGATCCGATCGCGACGCAGATGGTCAACTTCGTCTACGCCATCGGTGACCGGGCCACGGGCGAGTGCGTGCTGGTCGACCCGGCATATGCGGTGAACGACCTGCTCGACGTGGTCGAGGCCGACGGCATGCGCTGCACCGGGGTGCTCGCCACCCACTACCACCCCGACCACGTGGGCGGCTCGATGATGGGCTTCACGATCGAAGGTGTGGCTGCGCTGCTGAACCGGGCCGACTGCCCGATCCACGTGCAGAAGCACGAGGCCCCGTGGGTGATGCGAACGACCGGGCTCGACGAGACCAACCTGGTCCAGCACGACGCCGGCGACGTCGTCACCGTCGGCGGCGTCGAGATCACCCTGGTGCACACACCCGGGCACACCCCGGGCAGCCAGTGCTTCCACGTCGAGGGCCGGCTCGTCAGCGGCGACACCCTGTTCCTCGAGGGCTGCGGCCGCACCGACCTGCCGGGCAGCAACCCCGAGGACATGTACCACAGCCTGCGCACCCTGGCCTCGTTGCCCACCGACACGATCGTCTACCCGGGTCACCGGTACAGCCAGCCGTCGAGCGCGTCGATGCAGGCGATCCTCGACACCAACTACATCTACAAGCCGACCTCGCAGGAGGCCTGGATGCAGTGGTTCGGCGGCCAGTGACCCCGACCGGCGATGAGCGATGAGCGGCCCTGGCGACCGCATCGCTCATCGCGTCAGCGGCTGAGGCCCAGCCGGTCGAGGTGCTCGACCGGCGCCTCCACCTCGTCCAGCGCGGTGCGCAGCAGGTCCTGCATCTCGGCCTCCACCCGCTCCCCCACCCGGTTCTCGCGTTCGTCGGGATCGACGTCGACGTCGTACAGGTGGTGCTGGCCGACGTTGGCACGGTGCACCCAGAACGGCAGCGCGTCACCCGGCTGGAACGGCTGGCGGATCACCGGCACGGTGCTCCCCGGCATCCGGTCGAGGAAGGCTCGCTCGTCCGGCTTCGGCAGCTCGCGCACACCGGACACGTGCACCGGCATCGTGCTCCACCGGTTGCTCCACATGCTGAGCGGGAAGTTCTCGCCCTCGGGCGCTCGGGCGTACACACGACGGCCGTCGGTGACCTGCACCCAGTTGCCGAACACCCCGCCGATCGCCCACTCGCGCACGTCGGACGCCGCGCCCGTGAGCAGCGGCACGAGTGACCGTCCGTGGGTGCGGTGCGACGGCGACACGCCGAACACGTCGGCCAGCGTGGCGTGCAGGTCGACGTTGGTGGTGAGCGCGTCGCACACGCCGGGCGCGACGCCGGGCCAGTGGATCATCAGCGGGATGCGGCCGAGCGGTTGGAACTGCGGTACCTGCGGCTTGCCCCACAGGTCGACGCGGTTGCCCTGACCGTCGTCGCGTTCCTCGCCGAGGTAGTGCCCGTGGTCGGTGCAGACGATCATCGCCGTGCGGTCCCAGGCGCCGCTCACGTCGAGCTGGTCGAGCAGCCGGCCGAACCAGTGGTCGATCATCGACAGCTTGGCGCCGTAGTTGGCGCGCACGTGACGCGCCTCGGCCTCGCTCAGGAAGCCGCCGCTCACGCCACCGACGACGTACGGCGGCCAGATGATCCGCTCGCCGTCCCACGGCGCGTCCTCGTACCGGCCGGTCCAGGGCGGGGGTGTGTCGAACGGCTCGTGCGGATCGAACTCGTCGACGAACAGCATCCAGCGGCCGTCTCCGCCGAACCGGGCCGCGTCGGCCACCCACTGCGCCGCGGCCTTCATCGTCTGCGGACCGGGGAAGTCGTCCTCGGTGCGGAAGTGGGTACGGGCCCGGTCGTAGGCGCGCTCGAGGTGGGGGGCGTGCTCGCCGAAGCGACGCTTCAGCCACCAGCCGCCGTCCTTGGCCGGCGGGGCCGGCACGCCGATCCAGCTCGGGTCGAGCCACGTCTTCCACGGGTCGCCCTCGTGGCCGCGGACGTAGTCCCAGCCACCGAAGTCGGTGTGGTAGTTCTCGCCGCCGCTCTCGAACAGGTGCGGGTGGTCGGTGACGAGCATCGTCGTGACGCCCGCGTGGCGGAGGTCGACGGTGATCGGCTGCTCCCACAGCTCGATCGATCCCCACGGACGCCACAGGAAGTCGAGCGCGCCGCAGAGGATGTCGTGTCGTGCGGGCATGCACGGCAGCGACCCGGTGACGTGTCGGGTGAAACGGGTGCTGCGGGCCGCGAACCGGTCGAGGTTCGGTGTCAGGAACTCGGTGCCGCCGTAGCACCCGAGGTGGTGCCGGTTCAGCGAGTCGAGCAGTACCACCACGACGTTGTCGGGCATGTCCGGCGTGTCCCCCATCGGCACAACTTGCCACATCACGACGCGGTCGGGCGTCAGCGCAACGCGCTCACGATCGCGCTCACCGCTGCGGCGGCGAGCAGCACCAGCACCAGCACCCGGAACCGGTCGCCGTGCACGTACTTGCGCAGGGGCAGTCCGGCGAGCTGGCCGACGAGCAGGGCCGGCAGCGCGACGGCTGCGGCGAGCACGCCGTCGTGGTTCACCTTGCCCGACGCGATGAACAGCGTGAGCCCGAGCAGGTTGCTGCACGCGAACACGGTGTTGATCGTCGCCCGGAACACGTCGGGTGGCAGGTGACGTGTCTGGAGCGCGAACACCAGCGGCGGTCCGTTGGTGGACAGCGAGGTGTTGAGGACGCCGCTGAGGAAGCCGGCGCCGACGTCGAGGCCCGAACCGACGTGGCGCAGGTCGAGCCGGATCGCGAGCAGGACGACGGCGACGAGCACGGCGATGCCGAGGAGCAGCCGCAGGACGTGGTCGTCGACCGTGAGGTACACGAGCAGGCCGAGCGGCATGCCCAGGTACGCGCCGACCACCATGCGTTTCGCGACGGGGCGGTCGGTGTGCCGGCGTCCGTGCCACGCCTGCCAGCTCGACACGCCGGCGCCCATCAGCGTGCTGATCACGACGGCTTCCTTCGCGTCGACGGCGAGGGTCATCAGCGGCACGCTCAAGAGTGCGAAGCCGAAGCCCGACAGCACCTGCACGACCGCGGCGAACAGCACCGCCGCCACCACCACGGCGAGCTCGAAGCCGGTCACGGTGTCACGCTGTCACGCCGTCGGCTCGCGTCAGTCCGCGGTGAGCGCGTCGACGGCGGCGGCGAACACCTCGGTGTGCCGATCGACGTCGGCCCGCTGGTGGTGCGGCGAGAAGAGCGCCATGTTGTGGAACGGCGTGAGCAGGATGCCGCGGTTCATCGCCCAGAGGTGCATGAACCGGTCGAGGTCGGCGTCGGTGCCGGCGGCCGCTTCGGCACCGTTGCGCGGCGGCGGGCAGAACCAGTACTCGGCCCGGCCACCGAGCTGCTGCACGTGCCAGGGCAGACCGGCCGCCGTGTAGGCAGCCTCGACGCCCTCGGCCCATGCCGCGGCGAGCGGGATCATGTGAGCGAAGTCGTCGTCGCGCAGGGCCGACGAGAGGGTGGCACGCACCGCGGCGAGCGCGAGCGCGTTGCCGGTGAGGGTGCCGCCCACGCCGGAGGTGTCGATGCTGTCCTGCTTGATCGGCTGCGCCAGGCGCGACGCCATCTCGGCGCTCATGCCGTAGGCGGCGACGGGCATGCCGCCACCGATGGTCTTGCCGATCACGAAGAAGTCGGGGTCGAGGCCCCAGGCCCGCGTCGCGCCACCGGGCCCGACGCAGATGGTGTGCGTCTCGTCGATCACGAGCAGCGTGCCGTAGCGACGGGTGAGCTCGCGCACCGCGTCGAGGTAGCCGGGGTCGGGCAGCACGATGCCGATGTTGGTGAGTGCGGGCTCCATGAGCACGCAGGCCACGTCGCCGTCGCGGAGCCCGGCCTCCATCGCGTCGAGGTCGTTGAACGGCACGACCTTGGTGGTGAGCGCCGGATCGACCGCCGGACCGAGCGAGCCCGGTCGGGCCACCACGTGGCCCTCGGCGTCGAGCACCGCGAACGCCTCGTCGACGGTGCCGTGGTAGCACCAGTCCATCACCATCACCTTCGGTCGACCGGTGAGGTGGCGGCAGAAGCGCAGCACGAACCGGTTGGCGTCGGTGGCGGTCATCGCGATCTGCCAGGTCGGCAGCCCGAAGCGACGGCTCAGCTCCTCGGCCACCCAGGGCGCGTCGTCGTTGGGGAGCATGGTGGTGATGCCGCGGCGTGCCTGCGCGGCCAGCGCGTCGGCCACCTGCGGCAGTGCGTGCCCGGCCATCGCGCCGGTGTCGCCGAGGCAGAAGTCGACGTACTCGATGCCGTCGGCGTCGACGAAGCGGGCGCCGTGGGCCTCTTCGAAGAACAGCGGGAACGACCCCGGCAGCCGGGTCATCCACGGCATCGGGACACCCCCGAGCAGGTGCGCCGCGGCGGCGACGCCCTTGGCGGCCGAGCGGGGGTGCAGGTCGACGAAGCGCTGCTGCTCGTCGGCGACGAGGGCGGCGAGGCGCGCGCGATCGATGGGTGCGGCAGGGATCACGGAGGAGGATGATCGCACACCTGCTCCCCCGTCCGACGAAACCGTTCCGCGCCGATCAGGTCCTGGGCGCCACGACCGACTCACCGACGCAGCTCGTCGGACTCACCGGCGCCCAGGAGACCGTCAGAACAGCGAGCCCTGCTCGGCCTGCTCGATCGGGAGCGGCTCGGGCAACGGCGCGAGCTCGGGCACGAGCAGACCCACCTCGGCGTGGAACGCCCGGGCCAGGCCGGGGCTGTCGGCGTTGTCGGGGGTGTGCACGAAGAACGTCGGCGTCCGGCCCTCGGCCAGCCAGGCAGCGACGATCGGATGCCACTCGTGCAACCCCTCGGCGGTGAGCGCCGGATCGTCCGAACCGATGAACCGCACGACCGGCCGATCGGTGAGCGCCTCGGTGAGCGCAGGCACACGCGGCTTGCGGCTCCACGTCTCGCGGCCGGCGTCGGTGCGCGGCGGTTGGCGGAACAGGGTGCGACTGTCGAGCAGCACCCGCTCGACCTCGTTGCGAGCGAGCATCCGGTCGAGCGCGAGCCGGGTGGGACCGGCGAAGAAGGCGGGGTGGCGCACTTCGACCGACCAGGCGATCCCCGACGGCAGCCGACGGATCTGCGACTCGAGCACGCCGAGGTCGACGGGCGCGAACGACGCCGGGAGCTGCAGGGTCATGCCGCCGATCAGGTCGCCGAGTGGGCTCATCAGCTCGACGAACGCGGCGATCTCGGCGTCGGCGTCGCGCAGCCGCAGTTCGTGGGTGATGGTGCGCGGCACCTTGAACACGAAGCGGAAGTCGGGGTGCGCCTGCTCGGCCCACTTGACGACGGTCGACCGTGCGGGCGATGCGTAGAACGTGGTGTTGCCCTCGACGGCGTTGACGAGGCGACTGTAGGGGTGCAGTTCGCGTCCGCTCGGCGTGGTGGCCGGCAGGAACCGGCCCGCCCACGGGCGATGCGCCCACATGGGGCAGCCGACGTGGAGGACCGGTTGCACGGCCGCCACGGTATTGCTCGGCCAATTGACAAACCAGTTTGTCAAAAGCGAGGATGTCGACGTGGCCAGCGCGACCGACCTGCTCGATCTCGACGTGATCGACGACCCCGCCGTCGCGCGTGCGGCGCTCGACCCCACGCGAGCCCGCATCCTGGCCGCCCTCGTCGAGCCGGGCTCGGCCACCACGCTGGCCGATGCGCTCTCCCTCCCCCGCCAGCAGGTGAACTACCACCTGCGCGTGCTCGAGGAGCACGGCCTGGTGCGCCTGGCCGAGGAACGCCGCCGCCGCGGGCTCGTCGAACGCGTGATGGTGGCCACCGCCCGCAGCTACGCACTCTCGCCCGCCACGCTCGGCCGCAGCGCCGCCGATCCGGCGCGCACCGACCGGCTGTCGACCCGCTACCTGGTGGCCGTCGCCGCCCGCATGGTGCGCGAGGTCGCCGAACTCGCACGCCGGGCCGATCGCGCGGGGCAGATGTTGCCGACGCTCACGATCGACACCGAGATCCGCTTCGCCACCGCCGCCGACCGCGCCGCGTTCACGCGCGAACTGGCCGACAGCGTGCAACGGCTCGCCGCCCGGTACCACGACGAGTCCGCACCTCGCGGCCGATGGCACCGGCTGGTCGTGGCCGCGCACCCGCTGCTGGCCGGCGATCGTCCCGGGGCGACCGGCACCCCCACCGCACCCACCGCACCCAGCGACACCGAGGAGGACCACCGATGAGCGACGAGATGCCCCCGATCCGGGCGAGCCGGCACCAGGGACCCGAGGGCCGCTGGTTGGCGTTCGAGGTCGAGGTCGACGGCACACCCGACGAGGTGTGGGCCGCGATCGCCAGCGGGCCCGGGATCAGCTCGTGGTACGTGCCGCACGAGGTGGACGAGCGGCCGGGCGGCGCGGCGCTCGCCACCTTCGGCGCCGGCGAGGGCATGCAGATCCCCGGCATCGTGGCGGCGTACGAGCCACCGAACCGGATCGTGTTCACCGGCGAGGAGCGCGACACGTCGCTCGCGTTCGAGTGGCTCGTCGAGGCGCGAGACGGCGGATCGTGCGTGGTCCGCCTGGTCAACACCGGCTTCGGTGAGGGCGACGACTGGGACGCGCAGTACGACGGCATGGCCGACGGTTGGCACCTGTTCCTCTACAACCTGCAGCTGCACCTCCGTCACTTCCGCGGCCGCCACGGCCGTCCGATGCTGCCGATGGCGGTGCTGCCCGACCCGCAGGACGTGTCGTGGGCGAAGCTCGTGCGCGCCCTCGGCTTCGGGTCGTCGCCGGCCGTGGGCGACCGGGTGTCGACCGCGGGCACGGGCGCACCGCCGATGGCGGGCACCGTGATCCATGCCTCGTCGTGGCGCCTCGCGATCCTGCTCGACGACCCGGCACCGGGCACCGCGTTCGTGGCCGCCGAGAAGATGGGCGACATGACCGGAGCATCGGTGTGGAGCTACCTGTACGGCGACGAGCGCGATGCGATCGTCGAGCGCGACGAGCCCCGGTGGGCGGCCTGGCTGGCCGAGGTGGCCGAGGCGGCCGCGGGCGGCTGAGCCGCCGACGGGTACGCTCCGGTTCGTGGAGGTTCCCGTCGTCGACATCAGCCGCAGCGACGCGCCGGCGGCGATCGACCGGGCCTGCCGCACCACCGGTTTCTTCGCGATCGCCGGCCACGGGGTGCCCAGCCGGTTGCGGCTCGACCTGCTCGACGCCGCCCGACGGTTCTTCGACCTGCCGGTCGAGGACAAACAGCGCGTGGCCCTGGCCGCCGGCGGCACCGCGTGGCGCGGGTGGTTCCCGCTCGGCGACGAACTCACCTCGGGCGTGCCCGATCTGAAGGAGGGCTTCTACGTCGGGCGCGAGCTGCCGCCCTCGCCACTGCCCTTGCACGGCGCCAACGTGTGGCCCGACGAGGTGCCCGAACTGCGCACGACGGTGACGGCGTGGATGCACGCGATGGAAGCGCTCGGGCAGCGCACGCTGGCAGCGATGGCCGAGGGGCTCGGGCTGACCGCCGACTGGTTCGCACGCGAGCTCACGGCCGATCCCACCGTGCTGTTCCGCATCTTCCGCTATCCCCCGCATCCCGATGGTGCGGCCGATCGCTGGGGTGTGGGCGAGCACACCGACTACGGGCTCGTCACCCTGCTCGCGCACGACGGCACGCCGGGGTTGGAGGTGCGGACCACCGACCACACGTGGGTCGAGGTCGATCCCGACCCCGAGCTGATCGTGTGCAACCTCGGCGACATGCTCGACCGGCTCACCCTCGGGCGGTACCGCAGCAACCCGCACCGCGTGCGCAACGTCGCCGGGCACGACCGCATCTCGCTGCCGTTCTTCCTCGATCCGGGGTGGCACGCGGTGGTGGAGCCGATCCCGCTCGACGACGGGTGGGAGGCGCCGGCCGACCGTGTCGAGCGATGGGACCGCGCCGACCTCACCACCGTCGACGGTGTGTACGGCGACTGGTTGCTGGCCAAGGTGCGCCGCGTGTTCCCCCAGCTCGCCGACGCCGTGCTCGACTGAGGTCGGTGGTTCAGCCGCGGGCGAGCAGGTACCGGCGGCCGTCGCGGTCGACGTCGACGAGCACCCACCCGTCCGACATCCGCTCGTGCAGCTCGGCGCGGACGTGCAAGCGGGCGGTGAGCGCCGTGTCGTTGGACGCCGCGATGTCGTCGGCACCGGCCGGTGGCACGTCGACCGCGAGTTCGGCGGCCGGCTTGGTGGCACCCTCGCGCAGGTCCCAGCTCACCATCACCCGGTCGCTCGGCAGCGAGCCGTTGATGCCGCCGAGGTGGCCGTAGTAGTCGACGTGATAGGCGACGCCGACGCAGCCGAGCACGTGCAGGTTGAGGTGTGCGTTGGCCAACTGCAGCGGGTCGTACGTCCAGCGCATGTGCGTGATCCCACGCTCGAGACACCACCGGCGCTGGCGCTGCTTGAGCTCGACGCCGAGACCGTTGCGGCGCCAACGCGGATCGACGGCCATGTAGTGGCTGTGCAACACGTGCGGTTCGCGGGTGGCGAAGCCGTAGACCGCACCGACGATCTCGTCGCCGTCGAACGCACCGAGTGCCACACCACCCTCGCCGATGGTGGCGACGAGCATGTTGACCGACACCAGATCGCCCCCGCTCCCCCAGATCCTGGCTTCGAACGGTGGGAGGTGCGCGAGCTCGTCGGCGGTGCGCAGCTCGCGGAAGTCGAGCCGATCGAGCTCGCCGGTCACGGCTTCAGCACCTCGACGCTGCGCGTCACCTGGTCGAGGTAGGGCCGGTCGAGGGTGACGCCGATGCCTGCACCCTCGGGCACCGGCATGATCCCGTTGGTCGCCTCGAGCTGCTGCTCGGTGATGTCGCGGGCGTAGGTACGGCTGGCGGAAGCGGTGTCGCCGGGATACACGAAGCCGGGCATGGTGGCGAGGTGGATGTTGTGGGCGCGGCCGATGCCGGTCTCCAACATGCCACCGCACCACATCGGCACGCCCTGCGCCACGCAGATCTCGTGCACGCGGTGCACGGCGGTGATGCCACCGAAGCGACCGACCTTGACGTTGACGACCCGGCCGGCGCCGAGCTCGATCATCGCCTGCACACGGGCGGGTGACGTGAGCGACTCGTCGAGGCACAGCGCCGTGTCGATCTGCTTCGCCAGCTTGGCGTGGTCGACGAGGTCGTCCCAGTGCAGCGGCTGCTCGATGTAGTGCAGGTGGAACCGGTCGAAGCTGCGCAGCAGGTCGACGTCGTCGAGCGTGTACGCCGAGTTGGCGTCGACGGTGAGCTCGATGTCGGGGCACGCGGCGCGCACGGCTTCGAGCATCTCGGTGTCCCAGCCGGGCTCGATCTTCAGCTTCACGCGCTTGTAGCCCTCGGCGACGTGCTTCTCCACCGACGCCACGGTCTCGGCCACGGGGTTCATGCCGAGGCTCGCACCCACGGGGATCTCGGTGCGGTCGCCGCCGTGCAGCGTGCGCAACGGCACGCCCTGCTGACGCGCGTAGCAGTCCCACACGGCGAGCTCGATCGCGGTCTTCGCCATGTTGTTGCCGCGGTAGTGGGCCCAGCGGTCGTAGAGCTCGCTCGGGTGCTCGCAGCCCTTCGACAGCAGGTCGGGCCCGAGCGCGTCGCGCATCAGGCCGGTGGCACCGGCGATCGTCTCCTCGCGGTAGTGCGGCAACGGATCCATCACGCCCTCGCCGTATCCCTCGACGCCCTCGCTGCGAACGGTGACCACCACGGCGGTCTTGCCGGCCTCGGCGGCGAAGCTGGTCTTGAAGACACTGCGGTAGGGCAGCTGGACGATCCGGAGCTCGATCTCGTCGATGCGCATGCGGCGATTCTTCCCCACCGACCGCGGTGCGACCGTCATCGCCGCCGACGAGCGCGTGACCGGGCCTTCGTCCGGCTCACCAGGTGTCGATGTTCGGCCGCTTCTTGCCGCGGTGTGCCCGGGGCTCGGGCGCCGTGGCGAGCAGTGTGGCGAGCCACCGGCGCGAGTCGGCCGGATCGATCACGTCGTCGATCTCGAAGTGCGAGGCCGCGTTGAGCGCCTTGCCGTGCTCGTACATCCGGTCGACCATCTGCTGGAACGTGCGCTCGCGCTCGTCGGGGTCGGCGATCGCTTCGAGCTCCTTGCGGTAGCCGAGGCGCACTGCGCCCTCGAGGCCCATGCCGCCGAACTCGCCGGTGGGCCAGGCCAGGCACGCGAGCGGCGCCTTGGTGCTGCCGCCCATCATCGCCTGGGCACCGAGGCCGTAGCTCTTGCGCAGCACGATGCTCACCATCGGCACCGTGATGTTGGCGCCGGTGACGAACAGACGGGTGCAGTGGCGCACGAGCGCGGTCTGCTCGACCTCGGGGCCCACCATCATCCCGGGCGTGTCGACGAGTGTGATGACGGGCAGACCGAACGCGTCGCACAGCTGCAGGAAACGTGCGGCCTTGTCGGCACCGGGGCTGTCGATCGCACCGGCGAGGTGGTTGGGGTTGTTGGCGAGCACACCGACGGGGCGGCCCTCGATGCGGGCGAGCGCGGTGACCATGCCGAGGCCGAAGTCGCGCCGCAGTTCGAGCACCGAGCCCTCGTCGAACATCGCGTCGATCACCTCACGCACGTCGTAGCTTCGCTTGCGGTCCTCGGGGATCGCGTGGCGCAGACGGCGATGGTCGGGCGCAGTCCACGAGGGCACCGATCCCTGGAAGTACGAGAGGTACTGCTTGGCCACGCGCACGGCCTCGGCCTCGTCGGCGACGACGACGTCGACCACACCGTTGGCGCGTTGCACGTCGATCGGGCCGATCTCGGTGGGTTCGAACACGCCGAGGCCGCCACCTTCGATCATCGCCGGTCCGCCCATGCCGATGTTCGAGTCCGCGGTCGCGATCACGACGTCGCAGCAGCCGAGGATCGCGGCGTTCCCGGCGAAGCAGTAGCCGCTGTTGATGCCGACGAGCGGCACCAGGCCGCTGAGCTCGGCGAAGTACAGGAAGGCCAGGCAGTCGAGGCCGCTCACGCCGATCTGGTCGGTGTCGCCGGGGCGACCGCCGCCGCCCTCGGTGAAGAACACGACCGGCAGCTGCATCTGCTCGGCGATCTCGAACAGGCGGTCCTTCTTGCGGTGGTTCTGCGTGCCCTGCGTGCCGGCGAGCACGGTGTAGTCGTACGACATCGCCACCACCTGTGCGGTGGCCGCGTCGAACAGGTCGCCGTTGACGGTGCCGATGCCGCCCACCATGCCGTCGGCCGGCGTGCGTGCGATCAGGTCGTCGAGCGCGCGTCGCCGGCGCTGTGCGGCGATCACCACCGGTCCGTACTCGACGAACGAGCCCTCGTCGACGAGGTCGGCGACGTTCTCGCGCGCGGTGCGCCGGTTGACCTTGCGACGTCGAGCGACGGCGTCGGGTCGGGCGTGGTCCATGCCGACGCCGTGACGTTCGAGTGTCTCGGCGAGGTCGGGCCGGATCCGGTCGAGGTCGACGGTCTGCTCGACGGCTGCCTCGACGGTGGCCGCGACGCCGGGCGCCACACGCGCGACCGCCTCGCCCTCTTTCACGGTCTGCCCGACGGTGACGAGGATCTCGGCGATCGTGCCGTGCTCGTGGCTCTCGATCGCGTGGTGCATCTTCATCGACTCGATCAACATCACCTGCTGGCCCGCTCGCACCACCTGGCCCGGGGTGACGTCGACGGTGACGATGGTGCCCTGCATCGGGGCGGCGAGATCGACCTGGGTGCTCACCGCGCCGACGGTAGTGCGACGACCGAGGGCCGCTCGGGCCGGGGTGTGCACGGAGGGGCCGGGGCCGCGTCGCGCACCACTGCGGTACGGTGCGGACGTGGCAGCGTCATCACGTGCGAGCGCCGGCGAGCCGGTCGACGTCGAGGTCGCCGGCCGCGTCGTCACGGTCACCAACCCCGACAAGGTGATGTTCCCGGCGGCGTTCGACGGGCGCGGCGCCACCAAGCTCGATCTCGTTCGCTACTACCTGGCGATGGAGGAGCCGGTGATGCGCCAGATGCGCAACCGGCCCGTCCTGCTGCAACGGTTCCCGAACGGTTCGTCGGGCAGCTCGTTCTTCCAGAAGCGCATGCCCGACAACGCCCCCGAGTGGCTGAGCACCACGATCGTCAGCACACCCAACGGCACGACGTCGAACGCCCTGGTGATCGACGATCTCGCTCACCTGGTGTGGGCCGTCAACCTCGGCTGCCTCGGGTTCCACTCGTGGCCCACCCGGGCCGCCGACCCCGAGCACTGCGACGAGTTGCGCATCGATCTCGATCCGGGCCCGGGCACGACGTTCGCGATGGCGCAGGAGACCGCGCACGAGACCAAGCGGTTGTTCGACGAGCTGGCGGTGCGCAGCTACATCAAGACCACCGGCAACCGCGGTCTGCACGTGTACGTCCGGCTGCGCGCCGAGTGGGACAGCGTGCAGGTGCGGGCGGCAGCGGTGGCCGTGGCACGCGAGCTCGCCCGTCGGCGCACCGACCTGATCACCGATTCGTGGTGGAAGGAGGGTCGCGGCGAACGGATCTTCATCGACTTCAACCAGAACGCACCGCACAAGACGGTGTTCGCGCCATGGTCGGTGCGCGCTCGCGACCAGGCGCCGGTGTCGTGCTGCTTCGCGTGGGACGAGCTCGATCGGGTGCGGCCCGATCGGCTCACGATCGCGAACGTGCCCGAGCGGGTCGCGACCGCCGGCGACGCGTGGGCCGACATCGACGAGCACCCGCAGTCACTCGAGCCGTTGCTCGACATGGTGCGCCGCGATCAGGACGAGCGCGGGCTGCCCGATGCGCCGTGGCCGCCGGTGTACCCGAAGATGGCGGGCGAGCCGCCTCGGGTGGCGCCGAGCCGGGCGAAAAAGCCGAAGCCGGCGCCCGAGGCGCCGGCTCCGGAATGATCTCGTGGCGCCGACGGCGCCGGTGGGTCAGCGGCTGACGAACACCTGCACGACGTAGGTGATGCCGTTGCGCACGGTGATGCCGATGCCGACCTGGTTGAACGCCGGGTTGACCATGTTCTCGTAATGGCCCGGTGACGCCTCGAGCGCACGCTGGGCATCCTCGACGGAACCGGCGAGGGCGACGTTCTCGCCGATCTGCGCCCATCCCTCGGTGACGCCGGAGGCGAGGTTCGACGAGTGGAAGATGGTGCCCTTCTTGGCCATGCGATCGGCCTGCGCCTTCGCCTTGGCGTCGAGCTCGGGCACTCGCGTGAGCTCGGGGAGGCCGACGGCCGCACGCACCGCGTTGATCGCCGCGGTGTTGGTGTCCTCGGCCGGCGTGGTGTTGCACGCCGACAGGACCATGCTGGCCATGGCGATCACGATCATGACGATCGCCGCCGGAGTCCGCCGACTCCGTGGGCTGCTGATCGTGGTGTCGTTCGCGTGCTGTGTCGATTCAAGGCTCGGCATCATCACGTGACTCATCGGCACGTACCTCCCAGTGCTGTTCCCGCGCCACGAGTTTGTCATACAACCGCAACACTCGCAACGTTCGTGACACGGAATGTGCGGGAAACGACCCGTTGCGCCAGGAGGTGCGGGTGGTGGCGCGTGCCGGCGGTCACAGGTGAGATGACGGAACCGTGAAACTCCGACATCGCATGACGACCAGATGACGACCCCTGCCGGCCACCGTGCGTGGTGACGGGTCGCGACGCGCCTGACAGATCGCCCGGAGCGCGCGCGACGCCGTCACGCGTCGTGTCGACGGCGGTGTCGCGGACGGGGACGCAAAACCGGCGTGACCGGTCGACGATCAGTGGAACTCGTCGAGCAGCGGCGCGTACCGGTCCATCGTCGCGAGCGCCGCGTCACGATCGAGCGGCGGCAGACCGAGGGCCACCCACGAGGCACCGAGGTCGCGGAGCTGTGCGAGGTTGTCGCTGTCGGGCCGCGCGCCGAACACGCCGAGCCGCAGCGTCGACGGGTCGCGACCGGCATCGGCCGCGGCGTGCTGGATGGTCTGCCAGCCCTCGGCGATGTCGAAGCGCCCCTGGATCGGCATCCACGCGTCGCCGTACTCGACGACGTGCTTCACGTGCAGGTCGGTGATCGAGCAGCCGAGCACGATCGGCGGGTGCGGCTGCTGCACGGGCTTCGGCCACGCCCACGACGACTCGAAGTTCACGTACTCACCGTGGAACTCGGCCTCGTCCTTGGTCCACAGCTCCTTGCAGGCGAGGATCTTCTCGCGCACGACCTTGCGGCGGCGCTTGATGTCGGTGCCGTGGCTCTCCATCTCCTCGTGGTTCCAGCCGAAGCCGACGCCGAACAGGAAGCGACCGTTCGACAGTTGATCGAGCGTTGCGACCTCCTTCGCGAGCCACAGCGGATCGCGCTGGGCGACGAGCGTGATGCCGGTGCCGAGCTTCAGGTCGGTCGTCACCGCTGCGGCCGCGGCGAGCGCGAGGAACTGGTCGTGCGTGCGCCAGTACTCCTCGGGCAGCGGCGGGGCGCCCTCACGGCCACCCCAGGGCGTGCGGCGCGAGACGGGGATGTGCGAATGCTCGGGGAACCAGAGCGAGTCGAACCCGCGTGCCTCCGCCTCCTTCGCCAGCTCGATCGGCTGGATGCCCTTGTCCGTCGGGAAGATGAGGAGTCCGAGTCGCATGAACCGGACCGTAGCCAATCCATCGCGTGGCACGCGCCGAACGTCTGGCATGCAGTTCTCGGTCGAGCGCTACCAGCAGATCGTCCAGCGCGTGGAGGTCGACGACCTCGACCTGGAGCACGCCTTCGTCGAGCGACCGCTCGCGCCCGAGGTGCTGCGATGCCTGCGCTACATGCACGACGTCGAGCTGCACACCGTCTGCTATCTGCGCGACCTGCTCGTCACCAGCGCACATCGCGATCCCGAGATCACCACCTTCCTCACCATGTGGGCGTACGAGGAGTACTGGCACGGCGAGGCGATCGCTCGCGTGCTGCGCGCACACGGCGAGCAGGCGGGCGCGCCACGGGTGCGGGCGATGCGACGCGGCCGTCGCGTGACCGAGGCGTTCGCGCCGGTGAAGCACATGGTGACGTCGGCGTTGGTCGGTCCGTCGATGACCGCGGTGCACATGGCGTGGGGCGCGGTGAACGAGTGGACCACGCAGGCCGGCTACGCACGTCTCGCAGCACGTGCCGACCATCCGGTGCTCACACGTCTGTTGCAGCGGATCATGCGGCAGGAAGGCCGCCACATCGACTTCTACGCGTCGCAGGCACAGGCACGGCTCGCCACCGATCGACGCGCTCGTCGGCTGACGAGGTATGCGCTCCGCAAGCTGTGGGCGCCGGTCGGATCGGACGTCATGCCCGAGCCCGAGGTGCGCCACCTGATCTCGTATCTGTTCGGCGACGACGGCGGCCAAGCCGTCGCCGAGCGCATCGACCGTCGCATCGATCGCCTCCCCGGCCTCGCCGGCCTGCACCTGGTGTCGACCGCCGCCGCCTGAGGCCTACGCTGCGACGGGACCGAGCGGCATGACACGGCCGTCGACCTGGTCTGGTGCCCAGCGGAACTCGAGGTGCATGCCGGCAGGCGGCGGCTCGCGCCGCAGGCGCCAGCGGAGCTGTTCGACGAGTGCGATCGAGTCGTTGACCTGCTGCTCCGGCAGCGGTGGTGCGTGTCGATCCTGCAGGTGCGGGATGACGTTCTGCGGTTCGCAGATCGCGCGCCCGTTGAACTGGCTGGTCGGCCCGCCACGCGCCCACGGGATGATGTGGTCGACATGGCAGTCCTCGGCGGGCGTGTCGCATCCCGCCCGGTGCTGGCATCGTCGGTCCCGGACCTGGATCGCACGCCGGAGGGCGCCGGTGAACGTGCGTTTCGACGAGACGCTGATGATCGTTCGCGGACCGGAGAACAAGATCGTCTCGAGCATCGAACGCGTGATCCACGGCACCAGCTCACCCGGCCGGATGACGATCCCGTTCGACAACTCGCACAGATGATCCATCGTGTCCGACCCGACCACCACGCTGAACAACGGCAGCGGCCGCCGACCATCAGCAGGTGCGGTTGCCGAGCGTTGTGCCATCTCGACCAACGCTGCAGCGCGCCGCTGCGAGGCAGTGCGCGTGATGCCCACCTTCGCATCGGCCTCACGGATCAGCTCGGCGAGCCGGTCGAGTTCGCGTTCGACGATCGTGCCGTCGATCGCGCCGAACCTGCCCGTGAGCTCGAGCACGTCGTCCATCGTGCGCGACGCGAACAGCCGCGACTCGTCGTCAGCCGGCGCGCCGGTTTCGCCGTGCGCGCCGTGCCCGGCATCGCGCGACTCGTCCGACGACGGCGACTCCGTCGGCCGTTCGGCATCGATGAGGTCGTCGACACGATTGGCCCAGTACCTGATCGCCTTGACCGCATCGAAGAACACGAGCTCGGTGCACGTGTCGACCAGGAGCTGCTGGTCGCGCTGGAACGCCGAGCGCCGCGCCGGCGTGTTGACCGCAGCGAGGCGATCGAACAGATCGAGCGACAGCCGGCCGTCGAGCACCGCCCGCTCGGCGACGGCCATGTGGTCGAGATGTCGTGCGCGACGCATCTCGTGACGCCGGCCCGTGACCGACGCACCGAGTTCACGCGCCAACCGATGCGCGGCCGACTTCGAGCCGTCGCGCTCGAAGATCCCCCGCTGCTCCCACTCGCGCAGATGGCGAGCGATCACGAGTTGGAGTCGGGCCGCCTCTCGCCCGAGACCGACCACGTGGTCGTGCAACGCAGCATCGTCGAGCACACCGAAGTCGAGCTCCGCGAGATCGCTGATCCGATCGTGGAGCCCGCCGACGTCCATGGATCGATGATGCCGAAGGGGTGTCACACGAGAACGCGCTGCCGAGCCGTCGAGGCACGCGTCCCCGACAGCTCGGCCATCACCCGTGTTCGTGAACCCCGCCGAGTCCATGCGTTCATCATGGCAACGGGGTGTCACGCGGATGACGAACGCCGACCGCCAGCAGCTCACGCACCGGGCAAGGCGTACCGGGCGATCTCGTAGGACGAGCCGTCGGCCGAGAGCTCGATCTGGAGGAACCCTGAAGCATCAGCCCATGCGGCGCCGAGAACCGAAGCGACTGGCGGGAGCGCCAGACGGGTGACGCTGCCGTCGACGCCCAGACGGTCGACGAACCAGGCACCGCCTTCGAGCAGCAACACCAGGCCCGTGCCGTCGGCCAGACCCGGCATCGGCCCGAACAACGACGGGTGGTCGACGGTGCCGTACCTGAACGTCGTCGTGGTTCCGGCACCGCTCGACCGCACGGCGTTCTCGGTGTCGATGGTCAGGAGCGGACGAGCGTCGATCGTCGGCACCAGACCGTCGATCACGATGCCTCCGACGCTCACACCCTCTGAGGTGAGGACGATCGGCGCACCGGGGAAACTCGCCACCGGATGCCGACTCACGGGCTCGACCAGGCTGCCGTCGGTTTCGAAGACCCACAGCTCCGAGGCTGCCGTGCCGCCGCTGCCGAGCGCTCCGAACATGACGGCGTAGACGGTTCCCGTGTCGTCGACGACCGGTTGCGAGGTCACGGCAATTCCGTCGGGCCAGGGGATCTCGCTCGCCGACCACGGGCTCGACGCGATGTCGGGGTCTTCCGGTTCGAGCAGCATCCAGCGGCGGTTGACGGTATCGGCGATCAGCACCTTGTCGCGGGGTCCATGCGGTATGCGCACCGGCGCCCACGGGCGTGCGGGGTCGCACTCCTGGCAGTCCTCGATCGAGAGTTCACCGGGTCCGCTGCCGAAGCCCGCGCCGAAGAGCACCGTGCGCTGTGGCTCGACGAAGCTCACGACATCGGTCACCACCACCGTGCGATCGACCGGCGCCGCGGTCGACGGTGTCACAGCGCTCGACGTGTCGGGGCCCAGCGTCGTCTCGGTCACGTCGTCCGGCGCGGCCGTCGTGTCGGAGGGCGACGTGGTCGGCGGCGAGGTCGGCACCGTCGCCGTCGTTGCCGGGGTGTCCGAGACGGGCGAGTCGTCGCGCAGAGCCAGGACGCCGGCCGCACCAACGGCGATCACGGCGATCGCCGCCGCGACGAGCATCCAGCCTCGTCGTGGCGCCTCGGGCTCGAACGAACGCAGCGGCACGTCGCTGCGCAGCAGGTCGTCGAGGCCGGCCTCGACGTCGAAGCCCGCCGTCATCTCGCGCCGGAGCGCAGCAGCCGATGCCCGGCCTCGTTCGTCGATCGTGTTCACCAGATCACCTCCACGTGACGGGTGCCCAGGGTTCGGGCCAGGTTCTTGCGCGCGTCGAACAGCGCCCTCTTCACCGTGCCGGCCCCCACCTGGAGGACGTCGGCGATCTGGTCGACACCGAGGTCGTCGACGTAGAACAAGACCGCTGCGTTGCGCTGCGCCGTAGGTAACGCACGCAGCGCTCGCCAGAAGCCGTCATCGGCGGGATCGGCCGCACCCACCACGTCGGCCATCGGCAGGCGCTCGACGGCTCGCAGCTCTCGCACCCGACGGCGATGCACGTCGGTGGCGAGGTTGATGACCACCCGACGCACCCACGCACCGGGCCGATCGAGTTCGCCGACCCGTGACCAATTGCGGAACGCCCTCAGCATCGCTTCCTGCGCCAGCTCAGCGCCGATCTCGCGGCTGCCGGTGAGACCGGCGGCCAGCGTACGGATCGAGCCGATCTCCCGCCGGTAGAGCTCGTCGAAGCCCAGGCCGGCCGACGGCCGATCCGGGCGGTGCTGCATCATCACATTCGAACACACGAAGCAGGGGCCGATCCGGTTGCCTCTGCCCGCGTCTAGGTTGCTCGGATGCTGATCTCGCAGGTGGCGATCGTCGTGCACGACTACGACGAGGCGATCCGGTTCTTCGTCGACGCGCTCGGCTTCGAGCTCGTGGAGGACACCCCGTCGACCACCAACGACGGTCGGCCGAAGAGATGGGTGGTGGTGCGCCCGCCGGCCGCACAGACCGCGCTGCTGCTCGCGCAGGCCGACGGCGAACGTCAGGCGCAGGCCGTCGGCGACCAGTTCGGCGGTCGTGTCGGGCTGTTCCTGCGCGTCGACGACTTCGACGCGCAGCACCGTCGCATGGTCGACCACGGCGTCGCGTTCCTCGAGACACCTCGGCACGAGCCGTACGGCACGGTGGCGGTGTTCGTCGACGTCGCCGGCAACCGCTGGGACCTGCTCGGCCCACCCGCTTGACCGAGCGCGATTGCGGACTGCGGCCCCACAGTGGGGCCGGAGCCCGCAAACGCGTCGGCTCGGACGGCCGTAGCCTGGCTGACCGTGAGTTCACTGGACGTTCTGGGCGAGGCGGCGCGACGCCGGACGTTCGCGATCATCAGCCACCCCGACGCGGGCAAGACCACGCTCACCGAGAAGTTCCTGCTCAACGCCGGCGCGGTCGTCACGGCCGGGTCGGTGAAGGCCAAGGCGGGCGGCCGTTCGGCCACCAGCGACTGGATGGAGCTCGAGCAGACCCGAGGCATCTCGATCACGTCGGCCGCGATGCAGTTCGACTACCGCGACCACGTCTTCAACCTGCTCGACACCCCCGGTCACAAGGACTTCAGCGAGGACACCTACCGGGTGCTCGCCGCCGTCGACGCCGTCGTGATGGTGCTCGACGCGGCCAAGGGCATCGAGCCGCAGACGCTCAAGCTGTTCGAGGTCTGCCGCTCGCGCAACCTGCCGGTGCTCACGTTTCTCAACAAGTTCGACCGCCCGAGCCGCGACCCGCTCGAACTGCTCGACGAGATCGAGACGCAGATCGACCTGCGCCCCACCCCGGTCACGTGGCCCGTCGGCGACGGCGAGGACTTCCTCGGGGTGATCGACCGGCGCCGCCAGGTGTTCTCGAAGTTCACCCGCACGGCCCGCGGCGCGACGATGGCGCCCGAGGAGATCCTCACTTTCGACCAAGCCGCAGGCCTCGGTGCCAGCGCCTGGAAGCGGGCGATGGACGGTGTCGAGCTGCTCGACGCGATCGGCGCCGACGTCGACCTCGACAGCTTCCTCGCCGGCACCAGCACGCCGGTGTTCGCCGGGTCGGCGCTCACCGACTTCGGCGTGCGGCACCTGCTCGATGCGGTGCTCGAACTGGTGCCCGCTCCCCCGCCGCGTCCCGACCGCGACGGCGTCGGCCGTCCGATCGACGCCGGCTGCAGCGCCTTCGTGTTCAAGGTGCAGGCCAACATGGACAAGTCGCACCGCGACCGTCTGGCCTTCGCCCGCATCTGCAGCGGCCACTTCGAGCGCGGCATGACGATGACCGTCGCCCGCACCGGACGACCCTTCGCCACCAAGTACGCCTCCACCGTGTTCGGCGCCGAGCGGTCGACGGTCGAAGAAGCCTTCCCCGGTGACGTCGTGGGGTTCGTCAATGCGAACGACCTGCGCATCGGCGACACGCTCTACGCCGGCCAGCCCGTGCAGTTCCCGGGCCTGCCGTCGTTCGCCCCCGAGCTGTTCACCGGTGCACGTGTGCTCGACACCGGCAAGACCAAGCAGTTCAAGCGCGGCCTCGAGGTGCTCGAGGAGGAAGGCGTGGTGCAGGTGCTGCGCGACCCCGACATGGGCGACGTCGGCCTGGTGCTCGCGGCCGTCGGCCAGTTGCAGTTCGAGGTGTTCGCCCACCGGCTCGAGAGCGAGTTCAACGCGCCGATCGAGCTCACCGGCTCGCCGTACCAGGCCATCCGTGCCACCGACGCGGCCAGCGCCGACCGGCTCCGGTCGATCGGCGGCATCCGCATCCTGCGCCGCGGCGACGGCGCCACCGTCGCGTTGTTCGAGAACAAGTACCGGCTGCAGCGCCTGCTCGCCGACGAGCCCGAGCTCACACTCGCGCCGCTCACCGCCGACCTGCACTGACGCACCCGGGCGACACCGCGCCCACCCCGGCGCCCGGCCCGGCGCCCGCCGATCACGCACCAGGCGACCGCCGAGCGGCGTCCGCTTGCCCAGAACTTGAGGCTTGCGGCCACCCTGCGGGTTCAAGATGACGGAGCACAGAGCCGATGTCTCTCGTCGGTGAAGCAGCGGGCATCGGTGTCGTTCCTCGTCGCGTGCGCCGTCGCGGCGAGCGGCGCCTACGCATGGCGTACCCGCATGCCCTTCGACTCGTCGCAGCGCTGGCTCGTGGTGCCCGCGCTGATCGCGGCCATCGCCGCCCTGCGAGGTTCGCGTCTGCGTCTGCACGGCGACCGGGTCGCATGGCTCGCGATCGCCGGCTCGTGCGTGATGACCACCGCGTCGTACGCGCTCACGTTCGCCGACCGCACCTTCGACACCACCACCCTCGACGGACTGGCCGGGCTGCTGCGCGCCCCCGACCGCACCCTGATCGCGCTCGGCTTGATCGCGATGATCGCCGAACGCTCCCCCATCAAGGAGCGCTACCTCGCGATCGAGGCGACGATCGTGTCGCTCACCGCCACGCTGGTGCTCTGGGTCTTCCTCATCGAACCGGCGCTCGGCCGGTCGACGCTCACCGACGCCGACCGGATGCTGTCGCTCGCGCTGCCCGCCTCCGACCTCGTGCTCGTCGCTCTCGCCGCCCGCCTGTCGCTCGGCTACCAGGCCCGCAACCGCTCGTTCTCCGTGCTGCTCGCCGGGCTGATCACCCGCCTGATCGCGAACGTCCTCAGCTACTGGGCGTACATGGCCGAGGGCTCGCGCGGCAACCAGGTGATCCAGGGGCTCACCGCGGCCTCGCTGCTGCTGTTCGCCGCGGCGGCGCTCGACCGCACCGGCACCGAGCGCGCCGTCGTCGCCCACGAGGCGGTCCGCCTCGACCGGCTGCGGCTCGCCACCATCGCCCTCTGCGCACTGGTGCCGCAGGTGGTGCTGATCATCCTCACGATCTCCGACGACGCCAAGCGCTCGACGATCCTGCTGGCCGGCGTGACGACCGCGCTGGTGACCACGCTCGCGCTCATCCGCCTCTGGGGTCTGGCCGTGAGCGTGCGCGACCTCACCGAACGACGCGGCAAGGACCGTCTCGCCTCGCTGGTCGAGCGCTCGTCGGACATCGTCGTGCTGGTCGACGCGAACCAGACCATCTCGTACACGAGCGGCGCCGTGGCCACCGTGCTCGGAGTGGACTCGCAGACCTGGATCGGACGGTCGATCTTCGACCTCGAGCTGACGCCCACGCACGACACGTGGCCCGTGACGGTGCAGCGCATCCTCGCCCAACTGCCCGAGGGATCGATCACGATCGAGGCGACCGCCAAGCACAGCAACGGCACGCCTCGCCTGCTCGAGCTCACCGCCGTCAACCTCATCCACAACCCGGCCGTGGCCGGCGTGGTGGTGACGATGCGCGACGTCACCGCCACCCGCACCCTGCAGAAGCAGCTCAGCTTCCGAGCCGACCACGACGAGCTGACCGGCCTGGCCAACCGCGCCAAGTTCCTGTCACGGCTCAACAAGGAGCTCGCGAAGGGGTCGCGGCCGGTGATCATGTTCATCGACCTCGACGACTTCAAGATCGTCAACGACACGATGGGCCACGAGGCCGGCGACGTGCTGCTCAAGCACGTGGCGTCGACCATGGCCGCGCACATCCCCGACTCGATCGGCCTGCCGGCACGCCTCGGCGGTGACGAGTTCGCCGCGCTGCTGCCCGACAGCACGCCGCACCACGTCGCGATGCTGGCCGGCGCGATCGTGGCCGACCTGCGCGACCCGATCGTCCTCAGCCAGTTCCACACCGTCGCCGCCTCGTGCAGCGTCGGCATCGCCCAGCCCGAGGAGGAGGAGAACGCCTCCGAGGTGCTGCGCAACGCCGACTTCGCGATGTACCGCGCCAAGCGTCGCGGCAAGGGGTTCATCGAGGTGTTCGACGCCGAGCTCGAGCACGAGATCGCCCGCTCCGAGGAGTACCGCCGCGACCTCGCATCGGCGCTCGGCCGCGAGCAGTTCGCACTCGTGTACCAGCCGATCGTCCGGGTACGTGACGGCCGTCTGGTCGGCGCCGAAGCGCTGATCCGCTGGAACCACCACGTGTACGGCTCGGTGTCACCGGCCGACTTCGTCGAGATCGCCGAGCAGACCGGCGTGATCATCCCGATCGGCTGGTGGTCGATCCGCCAGGCGTGCCTCACCGCGGCCGGCTGGGCCGACGAGTCGCTGTTCGTCACGGTGAACCTGTCGGCGAGCCAGCTGCGCGGCGCCTCGATGGCCGATCACGTGAAGGCCGCGCTCGACGAGAGCGGTCTCGCTCCCCATCGCCTCGTGCTCGAGATCACCGAGTCGATGCTCATCGACGACCCCGACAGCGCGGCCGAGGAGCTCGTCGCCGTGCGCGACCTCGGCGTGCGCGTGGCGCTCGACGACTTCGGCACGGGCTACAGCTCGCTCGCCTACGTGCAGAAGCTGCCGCTCGACATCATCAAGATCGACCGCGAGTTCGTGCAGGGCATCGCCCGGGGCGAGGACGCGCTCACCCGCACGATCATCGCGATGGCACACAACCTGCAGATGCAGACCATCGGCGAGGGCGTCGAGGACGAGACCCAGGTCGAGGCGTTGGCCGAGATGGGCTGCGACTTCACGCAGGGCTTCCTCGTCAGCGAGCCACTGAGCGCCACGTCGATGGCGGCGATGCTGCACGACCTGAGCGAGAAAGAGCGCGAGCAGCACCCGGTCGACTTCGTGATCGCGGTCGACGTCGCCCCGGCACCGGTGGTGATCGAGACCTCGGCCCCGCTGCGGGCACCGGCGCCGGCGCCCTTGGCCGGTCCGGCCGGCCCGGTGATCGCCGGTCCGCCGCCCGCCGCACCGCCGGCCCGCCCGGCGTCGGCCGTGGCGGTGGCCGAACAGCCGGCTCCGCCCGTCTCGGCATCGCCCGACGCCTTCGCACCACCGGTCGCTCACGCGAGCACCCCGTTCGGTCCGCCGCCGGTGCCCCAGTCGCGTCGGCGCACCGGTCACGACGAGGAACTCGCCCGCCTGCTGCGACCGCTGATCGGCCGCGACGCCGCCGACCGCGACTGAACTCGGACGGCGGACCCGCCGGTCAGGGAGCGACGGTGGTGGCGTCGGCGAGCGGCGGGGTCGAGGTCGGTGCACCCTCGACGACGGTCGCCGGCGTGGCGACGGTCTCGGACGGCACCGACGCAGGCACCTCGGTGGCCTCGGTGACCGAACCGTCCTCGCCGACGTACACCGTGCCGGTGGTGGCGACGCCCTCGCCACCCGTGCCCTCGAACGCCGTCGGGCTGTACACGTCGCTCCGCCAGCAGGCGCGTGCCTCGGCGCTCGTCATGTCGTCACGGGCGCCGGTCACGAGCCCACCCTCGACAGTGACGATCGCCTGGCACTCCGGGCTCAGCTGCGACGGCGTCAGACCGTTGAACGTGTACTCGAGCGTGGCGCGGTCGATGCCGATCACCCAGAACGCGAGCGGGCTGTCGAGCAGCGAGCCGGCGTCGCGGACGCTGTCGATCATCTCGAGCACGAGTGCACCGAGCGTGCCGACCGGCGAGACGTACCACTGGCCGTCGACCTCGACCACCTGGATCGCCGGCAGCTCGGTGAGTCCGGTCGTGCTGAAGAGCGCGAGGGCGCTGATGCCCGCGACGGCGTCGTCGCAGTTGCGCCACGTCGTGGTGTCGACGGGCACGAAGCCGGTGGCGTTGCTGTAGTCGTCGAGCATCGACTCGTCGATCGGACCGAACACGCTCGCCGTCCCGTCGCCGCTGAAGGTGGTGCAGCCGTCCGCGGCGCGCTCGATGCGCAGCGGCAACGGTCCGGTCGACGGCGCCTTCTCGGGCAGCGGCGTCACGATGCCCGACGAGTCGGAGTTGGTGTAGTTCGTCAGATCCGAGGGGAACAGGTCGTAGTCGGTCTGCAGCTCGAGGCCGTCGACCGTGAGCGGCACCGGCTGCCCCGCCGGCACGACGTAGAAGCCGCTGCCGTCATCGGGGCTGATCACGGTGGCCAGGCTCGGGTCGTACACGCCGTACTGCTCCGCCTCGGCCACGGTGCCCTCGATGGTGAAGGTGGTGGGCACGATCGTCCGCCGGTCGCCGTCGCCCGACACCTCGTACGAGGCGGCCGTCAGCCGCAGCGAGTAGCCGTCTGCCTTGGACGACGAGATCGTCCCGGCGGTCTGATCGATCAGCAGCGGCGCGTAGCGGCGCACCGCGTCGCCCTCGCCCGGCGCGGCCTGGGCGAGCCCGCCGGCGAGGTCGAGGTCGAGCATGTTCGCCCAGAACTCGTCGGCCGCGGCCTCGGGTGTGGGCGAGCCGACCGGCGACAGCGACGCCGTCGGCATCGGCAGGTCGGCGGATCGACGTGCGTACTCGCCGATCGTGTAGCTCACGCTCACGTACCAGCGGCCGTCGCGCTCGACGGTCGCGAGCATGGCCGGGTCGAGCTCGGCGGCGTCGCCCTCGCCCAGCCCGATCGAGCCGCGCTGCGCCGACAGGTCGTCCCCGACGGCGTCGAGGATCTCGGTGCCGAACGGGAACGTCGCCGGGTCGAAGGTCCAGTCGGCCGAGCCGGTGGCGCTGACGACGGCGAGGTCGGGCGCGACCTGATCGGTGCTGAGGGCGAGATCGGCGAACTCGACGTCGAGCCCGGCCAGGTCGTCGAGCCGGAAACCGTCGGTCACCAGGCCGGCTGCGACGGCATCGTCGCGGCCCCGCTCGGCCGCTGCGCGGGCCGCCGGCACCTCGGTCGGGTCGAGCGCGTCGATCATGCCGAACACGTCCTGATCGGCCGTCGCCTCGAGGAAGGTGCGCACCGCGTCCTCCGGGCTGGCCGCGCCCGCCGAGCCTGCGCCGTTGAGCGCGACGGCGGTGAAGCCGATGCCGCCCAGCAGCGCGGCCACCGTGGCACCGATGCCCGCGGCGCGACGGTGTCGGCCCTCGCGGCGCACACGGTCGGGACGGGCGTGCTGCACCCGGATCTCGTCGAGCGTGTGCACCGTGGTGGGTGCGTGGTCTGCCAGCTGGTGCAGGCGCTGGCGGAGCAGCGTCTCGAAGCCGGCATCGGCGGGGTCGTGGGAGGTGTGCTGGTCAGGCATGGTCGTCGTCCCTTCGTGCCGGATCCGCGATCCGGGTGCGCAGGTCGGCCAGGCCACGGTGCACGAGCGTGCGCACCGTGGTGGGGCGGCAATCGAGGATGTCGGCGATCTCTGCCTCGGGCAGGTCGCACAGGTAGCGGAGCACGATGGCGGTGCGCTGACGAGCGGGCAGTGCCTGCAGCGCGTCTCGCAGTTCGGTCAGCCCCGTGTCGAGCACGATCTCGGACGGCCGGTCGAGCTTGGGGGCCCGCTTCAGCCGCCGGTGGATCGAGCGGCACTGGTTGACCACCGCGACCCGCAGGTACGCGGCGGGGTTGTCGAGTTCGGCGATGCGGGGGCCGACGCGGCAGAACACGTCGTGAACGACGTCCTCGGCGGCCGCACCCGAGCCCGTCAGCACGTACGCGACCCGCAACAGGTCGCGATACGCCTGCGTGTACACGCTCTCGGCCCCGTTCCAGCTCACGCCGCTCACGGGTACCTCCCCGGCACTGCCGGCCATCTGCCCGGCCATGGCGATCTTCATAGCTTCTTCCACGCCCGAGCCCGGCGATCCGTTGCAGCTCGAGACGGGAAAGTTCGAGATCAGCTCCTGGTGTCGAGCAGGCGGGTGGGTGTGGTGCCGACGAACGCGTCGCCGAACCACCCGAACACGTCGACCACCACGTCGGTCGGACCCGAGCTGTAGACGCACACGTCACCGTTCGCGTCGGGTGCGACGATGACCAGGTTGGCGCGATCTGCCCCCGGCACGACGTTGAGGTTCGACGCCGTCGGGCGCCCTGCAGCGCACGGGTAGGCGGTCAGGAACCCGGCAGCGCCCGGTGCGGCAGCCGTCAGGTTGAGCACCACGCCCGTGGCGTCGGCCGGCACCCCGGCGCGTCCGGCCACCGGCACGGTGACCACGCTGCCCCCACCGAGCCGGCCCGTCGCCGACCCGGCGTCGCGGGTGTCGAGCAACCGGGTCGCGTCGACCACGCCCATGTCGGCCGTCGACGTGAACGCACCGAACAGATCGACCAGCAGATGGGTGGCCACGTTCGACACCACGCACACGTCGCCGTTCGCATCGGGTTGTGTGACGACCAGGTTGGGCGCGGTGCCCCCGGCGCCGACGTTGACGTTCGACGTGGTGCCGAGCGGACGGTCGCACGGGCCGACGCTGACGAAGCCGGCCGCAGCCGCGTCCGTGGCCGTCACCGACAACGCGACCGCACGGGCGCCGGCCGGCACCCCTGGCGTGGCACCGACGTGCACCACGAGTCGCTGCCCGGCCGGCGGGCGCGCACTGCCCGACGGCTCACGCGTGTCGGCCAACCGCACCGGCGTGATCGGCACGAACCCGCCCCCGGCGGGGAACGAACCGGTGACGTCGACGAGCACGTGGGTCTGCTCGCTGTTGCCCACGCAGATCGACCCGTCGGCGCCCACCGGCACGATCGCCGACGCGGCCACCACCTGGTCGCGCACGAAGTTCGCGTTGCTGGCGAGCGGCTGCGACACACCGCACGGGAACGCCGTGAGGAACCCGCTGGAGCGAGGGTTGGTGACCGTGAGGTTCACCGCGACGGCCGCGGCACCGGCGGGCACACCGCTCACCCCCGCCACCGGCACGCTCGACACGCTGTTGCGCGCAGCCCGTCCGGTGGTGCCGATCACGGTGTCGCGCACGAGCTCGCTGTACAGCTTGGCCCCGGCGGCGTTGAGGTGGATCGCGTCGTAGGTGATGTCGGGACGGTCGGCCACCGCGGTCCAGTCGATCAGCGTGAGATCGGGGTGCCGCTGCAGCGCCGCCTCGAGGTGGTCGTTCACGATCGGGAAGTACCAGAAGTACGGCTGGACCTGCCGCCACGCAGACGCGCTGATGTACTGCGGCTTCACCTCGCGCAGGGTGACCCAGAAGATGCGGGTGACCCCCGCCTCGTGCAAGGCCTGGATCATCGAGTCGACCGAACGGTCGAAGCGGGCCGGGTCCCAGTAGGGGTAGTTGTGCCCGCCGGCGACCACGGCGATGTCGCCGAACACCGACGGATCGGTGGCCATCCGCTGGCGGACGTGCTTCGACTCGAGCTGCTCCACGAACAGCGCGGGCGTGCCGTCGACGGTGACCTGCCAGCCGGGTCCGAACGCCACGGGCAGCGCGGACTTGGCACCGAGCCCGACCGACTCGGTGACGAAGTACACCCGGTGATCCCGGGAGATCGTGTCGGCTGCGGCCGGCGCCACCGGAACGATCGGTGACACGGGTGAGATCGCACCGACGGCGGCCAGCGTGGTGACGAGCGCTGCGATCACCGCACGACGGCGGCTCACGGCGCCCACCAGCCCGTCGTGTCGAACACCACGTGCGACGTCGACGACGATCGCACGCACAGCCGCCCGTCCGCGGCCAGGCCGGTGGTGATCGAGTTGGCGAGCACCCCACCCTTCGGTGCGTTGACGTTCGACGTCGAGGGCGGTGCGCCGCACCCGAACGCCGTGAGGAACCCGGCCGTGGCGGGTGTGACCATCGTGAGCGTGCCGGTCACCGCGACGGCCGTCGCCGGTGCGACGCGTACGTCGGTGGTCTGCCCGGCACCCTGCACGGGCGTCCATCCGCCGGTGCCGTCCCGGGTGTCGTAGGTGCGGGTGGGTGTCGCCGGTGTGAACGCGAGCGGACCCGTGGGGCTGAACACGCCCGTCAGGTCGACGACGAGGTCGACATCGGCTTGCACGTTCGAGAACACGCACACGTCGCCGCCGTCGCCGAGCGGTACGAACGCTGCACCCGCCACCGTCTCGCCGACACCGAAGTTGACGTTCGACACCGTCGGCACGGCACCCCCGCACGGGTACGCGGTGACGAACCCGCGACGCGTCGCGCCGGTGGCCGTGAGGTTGAGCACCACGCCGGTGGCGTCGGCGGTCGAGCCGAGCGGCACGTCGAGCCGGAGCGGCGACACGCGTCCCGAGTCGCGGGTGTCGGCCAGGCGCTGCGGCGCCACCGTGGCGAGCCGCGAACCGTCGGCGACGAACGCGCCCTGCAGGTCGACCACCAGGTCGGCCGCCGACGACGTGAGCACGCACAGGTGCTGCGAGGCATCGAGCGGCAGCACCGCGAGCGCACCCCGGTCGGTGTGCGCGGCGAAGTTCGCGCTCGACACCGTGGGCGGGACCGGCGAGCACGGATGACCCGTCAGGAACCCGGCGGTCGACGGGTCGACGCTGGTGAGGTTGACCGCGACGGCCGTCGTGCCCGCCGGCACGCGCGACGACAGATCGATCGTCACCTGCCCGCCCGCTGCGAGCCGACCGTTCGGCTGGTCGCGCGTGTCGAGCACCCGAGTGGGCGCGAGCGGCTGGTACTCGGTCGCCGCGCCGCTCGCCGCCGGCAGCGGCGCGTCGGTGCCGGTGCGCGTGGCGCTGGCGAGCTGCGAGGTGATGTCGGCCGCCATCAGCACCGAACGCAGCCGGTACCCGGTCGCGTCGCGAACGTGGATCGCGTCCCACGACAGCGGGATCGCGTTCGCCGCCTGCGCGGCCGGCCAGTCCCAGATGCGCAGGTTGCCGCGCTCGGCAGCGACCAGATCGAGCGCCGCGTTGTACGCATCGGCCTCGGCCTGCAGCGTGTAGAGCCGCGTGATCCGGCTCCACCACACGGTGTGCCCCGGCCCGATCGCGTCGAGCACGTAGCGGATGGTGCCCGCGTTGCAGGCGATGTCGGCCTTGCAGAACCCGACGTCGTTGTTGCCGAGGTTGACCGCGACGTTGGGCGCGTCCCACCCCTCTGCTCGCCACCAGTTGATCCAGTTGACCACCGAGAACTTGCTGCCGCTCGGCTGGAAGTTGCCCGCGGTGTAGCCGAGCCCGGCGCGGAACCGGATCGGTCCCCACCCCAGCGCGGCCAGGTTGGTGGGCAGCGACGGCTCGATGGCCGCGCCGACCAGCACGGAATCGCCGAGGACCGAGATCGCACCGAGCGGCCCGGCGGCCCGGATCTCGATGGCCTCCTCGCCGGAGGCGGCAGCGGCGGGCGCGGCGGTGGCGGCCACGACGAGCGTCGACGAGGTGGTCGCCGCGAGCAGCAGGGACAGGCCGGCGACGACCGCCGAGGTGATGCGGGAGGTCACGGACGCCGACCCTAGCCAGGGCGTCGCGACGCACTCGGCACGTCCGCGCATGCACCGGTCGCGTGCGGTGCCGGTCCGTAGGATCGCCCACGACATGGACCGCCCGCGCATCGCCCACCAACCCGCGCTCGACGGCGTGCGCGCCGTGTCGGTGCTGGCGGTCCTGCTGTTCCACGCCGAGGTGTCGGGCTTCGGTGGTGGCTACCTCGGCGTCTCGGTGTTCTTCACCCTGTCGGGGTTCTTGATCACCACGCTCTTGATCGCCGAGCAGCTCCGCAACGACCGCATCGCCGTCGGTGCGTTCTACGTCCGTCGGGCCAAGCGCCTCCTGCCCGCGAGCGTGCTGTGCCTGACGACGATCGCGGTGCTGTCGGCCACCACCGACCTGTTCCGCGCTGTCGCCGACCTCGAACGCGACCTGCTCGGCGCGCTGTTGCAGGTGGCCAACTGGGTGTTCCTCGCCGGCGGCGGTTCGTACCAGGAGCTCTTCGCCGCGGCAGCGGGCCAGCGCTCGCCGGTCGAGCACTACTGGTCGCTGGCGATCGAGGAGCAGTTCTACTGGGTGTGGCCACTGGCGTTCGGGCTGCTGTGGCGTGTGGGTCGCAACCACCGTGGGCGCACGCTGCTGATCGGCGTCCTCACGGTCGTGTTCGGGTTCGCCGCGCCGGTGATCGCCGCAGTGTGGGGACCGGACGCGGCGTACTGGGCGACGCCCGCCCGCGCGGCCGAGATCCTCGTGGGGTGCCTCGCCGCGTTCGTCGTCGCCGACCGTGAGCTGTCGCCCCGCTGGCACCTCGTCGCCCTCGTCGCCTTCGCCGCGTTGGTCGTGTCGTTCGTGGTGTTCCCCTCGTCGGGTGGTCCGGCGTACCACGGCGCGTTGCCGCTCGTCGGCGTCACCAGTGCGCTGCTGATCGTCGGCCTGCAGGTGCCCGGGCCGTTGCGCAGCGCCCTCGGCACCGCACCGTTCGCCTGGCTCGGCCGCATCAGCTACGGCGTGTACCTGTACCACTGGCCGGTGTTCGTGCTGATCGACCGTCCGCGTGTCGACCTCGACACCGGGCCGTTGTTCGCGCTCCGGATGGCGACCACGATCGTGTTCGCGCAGCTCAGCTACTCGCTGTTCGAACGCCCGATCCGCAACGGCTCGCCGCGCGCCCGCACCGTCGGCCTCGGCGCGCTCGGCGCCACGGTCGCGGCCGCCGCCACGATCGCGTTCGTGGTGCCGGCCGGGGCGGGCGACTACTGGCGGGGCGACACGGCGGCCGCGGCCGAGGCGGCCGCGATCGACCCGGTCGGTGAGGGCACGCTCGCACCACTCGTCGTGTCGACCGACGCACCGACCACCACCGCTGCACTCTCCCCCACCTCAGCCCCGCCCGCGCCCGGGTCGTCGCTCGCGCCCGCCGCCACGACGTCGACCTCCACCACGCTCGCCCCGATCCCCCCGCTCTCGCGTCCGATGCGCGTGGTGGTGGCCGGCGACTCGACGGCCGAGGCCACCGGCGCCGGGCTCGCGCAGTGGGCGACCGAGCACCCCGACCTCGCGCAGGTGAGCGTGCTCGCGCAGGAGGGATGCGGGTTCCTCCGCGACGGCCAGTTCCTCGTGCAGGAGTGGACCGATGTCGACCCGCGCTGCACCCGCTGGCTCGAACGCGACCTGCCCGCGCAGGTGGCCGAGCTGGCGCCCGACGTGGTGATGCTCATGACCACCTCGTGGGACGTGCTCGATCGCCGCTGGTCCGACGACGAGCAGCTCACCCCGTTCGACCAGCCCTTCGCCGATCACCTGTTGTTCGACTTCCAGGCCGTCACCGACCACCTGCTCGACGCAGGCGCCGGTCACGTCGTGTGGGTGCGCGAGCCGGTGCCGAACGTGTTCTGGTGGAGCTCTGGCCAGACCCAGGAGGATCCGGCGCGGCACCGGGTGCTGTACGACGTGATGGACGGCATCGCCGAGCGCTCGGCGGGTCGCGTCAGCGTGGTCGACCTGGTCGGCTGGCTCGAGGCACGTGGCCTCGACACCGACCACGACGCGCGCCCCGACGGCGTGCACTGGGCGCCCGAGGTGTCGGCACGGATCGCCGAGGACTTCCTCGGCGAGCAATTGCTCCGGGCCGCGCTGGGGCTGTGACGGCCGACCAGCGGACCGTTCCGACCACCCGTCGTAACATCGCCGCCATGGGGACCTCGACGTTGCGCATCGCGGGCCGGTCCACGCGGGTCGAGCTCGAGGGCCGACCCGGTGCCGAGCTCGTCGTGAAGGGCGGTCGCGCCGAGGTGCGCGACGACGGCACGATCGAGGTGACGCCCACCGAGTCACGCGTGCAGGTGACCTGCCCCGAGCACGCCGACGTGGTGATCAGCACCGCCTCGGGCAGTGTGCGGATCAGCGGTCACGTCGCGTCGCTCAAGGTGATCACGGCGAGCGGGAAGGTCGACGTCGAACGCGCCGTCGACGTCGACGTGCGCACCCGGTCGGGTTCGGTGAGCATCGACTCGTGTGTCAACGCGTGCCGCATCGTCACCTCGTCGGGCGCGGTGTCGGTGGGCGACGCGCACGACGTCGACGTGTCGACGATGTCGGCCAAGGTGCGCGTGGGGCGCACCGACCTGGCCGACGTGCGCACCACCAGTGGCTCGGTCGTCGTGGGTGCGGGTGCGTGGGCCCGGGTGGCGGCGCGCAGCATGAGCGGTCGCGTCGAGATCGCACTGCCGCGAGGCAGCGCGGCGACGATGCGGCTGTCGTCCACCTCCGGCCGGATCGAGCGCGACGTGCCCGAGGGCGAGGGCGCCACCGTCGACGTCTCGACGATGTCGGGTGCGATCCGGGTCGGCAGCGCGTGACCCGTGCGGCGCCGACGGCCAGTCGCACGGCCGCCGGCTCCGGTGCCGCCTCCCCCACGGGCGCCATCGTCTTCAGCGACATCGTCGGGTTCACCGAGCTCACCGAGGCCCATGGCGACGACGCGGCGCTCGAGCTGGTCGATCGGCACGGCGAACTCGCGCGGCAGGTGATGCGTCCGGGCTCGCGCGTGGTGAAGGAGTTGGGCGACGGCCTGCTGCTGTGGTTCGACCGCCCCGACGACGCGCTGTGCGCTGCGCTCGATCTGCAGGACCGCATCGCCGCGTCGCCGCCGCCGAGCGGCCTGCCGATGTGGGTGCGCACCGGCGTGCACTGGGGCTCGCCGAGGCGGCGAGGCGACGACATCATCGGTCACGACGTCAACCTCACCTCGCGCGTGACGGCGTTGGCCGCGCCGGGCGAGGTGTTGTGCACCGAGTCGGTCGTACAGGCGATCCACGCGGCGGGCACGGCGCCCTCGGGCATCGAGCTCGACGCACTCGGCGAGATGTTCGTGAAGGGTGTCGCCGACCCCGTGCCGGTGTACCGCGTGACACGATCGCGCTCATGACGGCGATGCGGATCAGCGGCGTGATCGAGGGCTTCTACGGCCCACCGTGGACTCACGCGCAGCGGCTCACCTGGATCGACCGGCTCGCCGACTGGGGCATGACGCACTACGTGTGGGCGGCGAAGCTCGAACCCCGCCATCGCCAGCACTGGCGCGATCCGTTCACCGCCGACGAACTCGCCCAGTTCTCCGAGCTCGCCGACCGCTCGACGCAGGTCCACCTCGCGGTCGCGCTCACGCCGGGCCCCGATGCCACCGAGGACGAGATCGTCGCCAAGCTGGCGCCGGCGGTCGAGGCGGGTTCGAGGGTGGTGGTGCTCAGCTGCGACGACCTGCCGGTGCTCGACGCCGGCGTTTCGCACCGCGTGCTCGCGCACGGGCTGCGCGACCGGCTCGGCGCCGCCGTGTGGATCGTGCCGACGCACTACAGCGGGGTCGACGGCTCGCCCTACCTGCGGCAGTTGTGCGACGGACTCGATCCGTCGATCGAGGTGATGTGGACCGGCCGTCGCGTGGTGAACGATCGCATCGACGCCGACGAGGCACGCCGCTGGGCCGAGCTGATCGGGCGACCGCCGCTGGTGTGGGACAACACACCCGTCAACGACGGGCTGATGCGCGAGGCGCTGCACCTCGGACCGTACGCGGGTCGAGATCCCGAGATGCGCGCCGTGTGCAGCGGCGTGCTGTGGAACCCGATGGAGTTCGCCGCGGCGTCGGAGGCGACCGTGCGGTCGGGCGCAGCCTGGCTGCGGGGCGACGATCCCGTCGATGCGTGGCGCGCCGACGCCGTCGAGCGCGGCTGGTACGCGCTCGCCCTCGCGACCTGCTTCCCCACCGACCCGATCTGGCCTGGTGACGAGCCGACGGCCGACTGGTTCCGCGACGTGCTCGCCGGCCTCCCCGAGCGGGTCGTCGACGTCGGTCTCGACGAGGCGGTGCAGCCCTTCGCCGATGCCGCACGCGAAGGAGCGGCGATCGCGATCGCCGCCGGCGAACTCGCGGCGCGGATCGACGAGGACGGTGTGGGCACCCGCATCACGAACCGGCAGTTCCTGCTCGCCGCCCGGTGGCGGACGTGGCGCCGTTCGCCGGTGCTCACCTACGGCGCCGGTCCACGCGTGCGGCCCGTGTTCGGGCAGGACGTGCGCGGCGAGTTCGTCGGCGAGCGGGCGGCGTTCGAGCAGGGCGACTCACTCGTCGACCGGATGGTCAGGCGGGCGTTGCCGTCCTGACGGTTCCGGCCGGCCGTTCGACGGTGCCGTCGGGCCGGCGAGCGAAGCGCTGCGGGTCGCTGCCGTGCACCGGCTCGTCGCTCGGCCACGGCCAGCCACCGAACTGGGTGGCGCGGTAGTCGGCGAAGGCCTGCTCGATGCCGGCACGGTCGTTCATCACGAACGGGCCGTACTGCGCGACGGGCTCGGCGATCGGACGGCCCTGCAGCACCAGCACCTCGGCGCCGCCGTCGCTGGTGAGCGTGACGTCGGTGTCGCCGTCGAGCAGCGCGCCGTTGCCGGCGGGCACGAGGTCGCCGTCGAAGGCGGCGCCGACGCCGTCGAAGACGTAGGCGACGCGCACGGTCCCGTCGTCACGCACCGGGGGCATCGTCCACGAGGCGCCGGGTTCGAGCCGGACGTGCCAGATCGCGACGTCGCTGTCGGGGCGCGACGCCCACGACGCAGGTGGCGGCGAGGGCGGGACGTGCCCGTCGAGTTCGCCGGCGACGACGGTGATCTCGGCGACGTGTCCGTCGGCGTCGCGCACCTCGAAGCGCGGGATGTCGTCGGCCCACAGCATCGAGAAGTGCGGCTCGGCGAACTTGTCGGCCTTCGGCAGGTTCACCCAGATCTGGAACAACTCGAGGGTGTTGGGACCGTCGGCGTCGAGCAGCGGGAACGTCTCGCTGTGCACGATGCCCTTGCCGGCGGTGAGCCACTGCACGTCGCCGCGGCCGTAGCGGGCGCCGGCACCGAGCGAGTCGCTGTGGTCGACGAGGCCGCGTCGCACGAACGTGACGGTCTCGAATCCGCGGTGCGGGTGTTGCGGGAAGCCGGGCACCTGGTCGCCGTGGTACATCCGCCAACCGTCCTTGCCGGCGAAGTCCTGGCCGAGGTCGCGCCCGTCGAGCGACGCGGCGGGGCCGTGCACGGCGTTGCCGGCCGGGTAGTGGTCGAGGTGGTGCACGCAGAACAGGAACGGATCGACGGTCGGCCACTGGAACCCGATCGCGAACCGCTGGAGCACCGGGGAGGAACTACTTGCGTTCGCAACATCCATGCATCCAGGGTACCGCGGGACGGAAACGCCCGCGCTGGGCACATCCGTCCCGGGTCAGCGGCGGAGGTCGCGCAGGATCTGCTGCGAGGCGAGCCGGCCCGGCCCGCCCGTCACACAGCCACCCGGGTGGGTGCCCGAGCCGCACTGGTAGTAGCCGTGGATCGGCGTGCGGTACTGGTTCCAGCCCGGCGCAGGGCGGAAGAAGTAGAGCTGGGGCGACATCAGCTCGCCGGCGAAGATGTTGCCCTCCGACAGCCCGACCACCCGCTCGATGTCGAGCGGCGTCACCACCTCGCGGCGCAGCACGAGCTGCGAGAAGCCGGGGAACAGCTCCTCGAGCCGGCGCTGCACGGTGTCGCCGAGGTTCTGGCGCTCGGTGTCCCAGTCGCTGCCCTTCAGCCGGTAGGGCGTGTAGTGCGTGAAGCACGACATGACGTGCTTGCCGTCGGGTGCCATGTCGGGGTCGATGGTCGACTGGATGCAGCAGTCGAGATAGGGCTTGCTCGAGTACCAGCCGTACTTGGCCTCGTCGAAGGCGCGCTCGAGGTAGTCGATCGACGGGGCGATGTTGGTGAAGCCGCGGAACTGGCTGCCGTCGAGCCCGGGGAAGGTGGGCAGCCCGTCGAGCGCGAAGTTCACCTTCGACGACGTGCCCTGGAACTTGTAGCGCTGGATCGACTCGACCAGGTCGTCGGGCAGCTCGCGCGGCTCGACGAGTTCGAGGAACGTGCGGCGCGGATCGAGCGCGCTCACCACGGTGGGAGCGTGCAGCTCGGTGCCGTCCGCGAGCACCACACCGGTGGTGCGTCCGCCGGTGGTGAGCACGTGCGACACCGCCGTGTCGAGGCGGATCTCGGCGCCGAACGACTGGGCGGCACGTGCGAGCACCTGGGTGAGACCGCCGTTGCCGCCCTTGTGGAAGCCCCAGCTGCCGAACACCCCGTCCTGCTCGCCCATGTTGTGGAACAGCAGCACCACACCCGAGCCCTGCGATCGAGGACCGACCTTGGTGCCGATGATGCTCGACGACGACAGGAGCCCCTTCAGCAGCTCGCCCTCGAAGTAGTCGTCGAGGAAGTCGGCCGCGCTGCCGGTGAGCAGTCGCACCAGGTTGTGCAGGACCCGCTTGGGCAGGTCCTTCAGGTGTCGGGCCAGGTCGGCGAGCGCGAGCGCGTCGTCCGGCGAACCGCTGAACAGGTTGGGCGGCACCGAGTCGAACAGCGGCTTGACGGCCTGCACGATCTGGGCGATGTCGTGGCCGTACTGGTCGTAGGCGTCGGCGTCGCGCGGCGAGAACTTCGAGATCGATTGCAGCGTCTCGTGCCGGTCCTGCGACAGCAGCAGGTGCTCGCCGTCGTCCCCCGGGGCGAAGCTGTGCGGCATCAGCAGCGGGAAGTAGCCGTGCTCGACGAGGTTCAGTTCCTGCACGATGTCGGGGCGCATCAGGCTCACCGCGTACGAGAACGTCGTGAAGTGGAAGCCGGGCATCAGCTCTTCGGTGATCGCGGCGCCGCCGACCAGGTGGCGCCGCTCGAGGATCAGGGTGCGCAGACCCGACCTCGCCAGGTAGGCGCCGTTGACGAGGCCGTTGTGGCCGCCGCCGATGACGATCGCGTCGTACTCGCTGGTGCTCACGAGGGGCCTCCGGTGCTGGCGGGCTCGGCCGCCGGGGTCGCGGTCTTGCGCGGCGGGTCGAACAGCGGCGGTCGGGCCACCTCGGCGCGCACGGTCTGGTAGCGGTGGTTGACGGTGACCTCGAGGTGGACGATCGATCCGGGTGCGCCGTGCGCCGGGTGCACCCGGGCCATGGCGATGTTGCGCTGCAGCACGGGTGAGTACATGAAGCTGGTCGTGTAGCCCACCCGGTTGCCGTCGTCGTCGTACAGCAGCATCTCCCAGGTGACCGGCGTGTGGTCCTTGGGCGGGATGAGCCCCTCGGCGCGGTACAGCCGGTCCCAGTCCTGCCAGTCGACGCGCAACCCCACCATCGACCAGCGCGTGCGGCCCTCGGCGAGCTCGCGGCGGATCGCGTCGCGACCGATGAAGGCCCGGTCGGTGGTGGCCACGTCCTTCAGCATCCAGCCGAACCCGAGTTCGTGCGGGGTGCTGCGCTCGTCGTCGACGTATGCGTAGCGGCTCGAATGGAAGTCGGCGCCGATCAGCACCAGCCCGGCCTCGACGCGCAGCATCAGCAGCGCGTCCTGACCCACCGGGATGATGCCGGTGCCCGTGGCGGCCGCGGCGATCGCGTCGTACACGGCGAGGGCGTCGTCGCGCTCGACCCACACCTCGTAGCCGAGGTCGCCGGTGTAGCCGGTGCGCGAGATCTGCACGTCGGCGCCGCCGATGCGGGTGGGCACGTGGCGGAAGAAGCCGAGGGTCTCGACCTCGGGTGCCAGGCGGGCGAGCAGCGCTCGCGAGCGAGGACCCTGCACGGCGAGCGAGCCGTACTGGTCGGAGACGTCCTCGATCGACACCCGCAACCGGCCGATCCGGTCGGAGAACCAGGCGAGGTTCGGTTCGGCCGACGTGAGCAGGTAGTGGTCGCTCGTGTGGCGGAACGCCACGCCGTCCTCGACGACGTGGCCGGCGTCGTCGCACCAGATCGTGTACTGCGCCTGTCCGTCCCGACAGGTGCGGATGTCGCGTGCGAGCACACCGGCCAGGAACGGGGTCGCGTCCGGTCCGGTGATCCGGTACTTGTACAGCGGCGACGTGTCGATGATCCCGGCCGCGTTGCGCACCGCGAAGTACTCGAACTTCGCGTCCATCTGGTACTTCAAGGCCGAGAGGTGGCCGGACCAGTGCAGGTAGAGGCCCGTGCGGTTGAGCGGCGCGAGCCGGTCGTGGAACGGCGTCGTCCTGATCATGCGACCGGACCGTAGCCCTTGTTGGACACTTGCGCAACGGCGATCCTGTGGTGGAGGCTCACACAGCGTGGCCACTCGGCCGCACGTGCGCACGGCCGCCGGCGACGCCGTCGGCGTGGCGAACTTGACGGCACCTTGAGGTCCGCACCCCCTCAACAGCGTCGAGAACCACCCCCGATCGACCGGAAACCCTGGCGCGACAAGGGTTTCGGCTCGTCCACCTGCCGACCACACCCGGTGGGGTGAGTCTGCTCACGCGGTGCGCGAATCCCACCCAGCGCAGCGGTTCGGCCGCCATCGAATTGCCCGACACTTGCCTGGTGTCGACAGGCGCCCCGTTGCTCAATGGTGTCGCTCGGGGACGGCTCGACCCGAGCCCCCTCCGGGCGGAACCCGAGCCACGAAGGAATCGACACCATGAAGCACCCGCTCCGCTCCGTTCGCCGCAAGGCAGCGATCCTCGGTCTGGCCGCCGCCTCGATCGTCTCGGTCGCCGGTCCCGTCGGCGCTGCACACGCCGACACCTCGCCGGCCCCCAAGCCGCCGGTCAAGGTCGCAGTGCAGCAGGCACCGAAGACCAGCTACACCACCTGCGCCGCCTCGGGGATCCGTTGGTGATGAACCGCTCTGCCACCGCACTCCTCGCGGCGGCGCTCGCGGTGGCCTCGGTGTCGCCCCTGGCGACGCCGACGGCTTCGGCCTCGGGCGCCGACGGCGCCCCGGCCATCACGTGGTCAGGCGAGCAGGGAGAGCTCGCCGTCGTGGTGCGAGCGGCCGAGGGCCGTCTCGTCGCCGCGAGCCACGCGTTCACCGTCCACGGCGGACGGGTCGACCGCGTGCTCCCCCTCATCGGCGGCTTCGCCGGCACGATCGACGCCGATCGGCTCGATGCGCTCGCCGACGATCCCGCCATCGCCGCCGTCACGCCCGACGGCAGCGTCACCCCCATGTCGGTCGACCCGAACCTCGGCTACGACCCGAACGACACCACGACGATGTCGGCGCTCACCCGGATCGTCGGCGCCCAGTCGATGTGGAACGCCGGCTACACCGGCCAGGGCATCGGCGTGGCGCTGATCGACACGGGCATCGCCCGCGTTCCCGGACTGAACGCCGCCGACAAGGTGGTCGACGGCCCGGACCTGTCGTTCGACAACGTCGAGCCGACGCTGCGGTACACCGACGCCTTCGGGCACGGCACCCACATGGCCGGCATCATCGCCGGCACCGACGTCGCGGCCAACGCACCGAAGTCGTGCGCCACCTGCCTCGGCACCAGCCCCTACACCGACACCACCAAGTTCGTGGGCGTCGCCCCCGGCGCCCGCCTGGTCAACGTGAAGGTCGGCGCCTTCGACGGCGCAGCCGACGTGTCGCAGGTGATCGCCGCGATCGACTGGGTCGTCCAGCACAAGAACGACAACGGGCTCAACATCCGGGTGATCAACCTGAGCTTCGGCACCGACGCGACCACGACGGTGCTGATGGACCCGCTGGTGTTCGCCGCCGAGCAGGCATGGAAGGCCGGCCTCGTGGTCGTCGCCGCTGCCGGCAACGACGGCGGTGCCATCGGCCCGCTCGCCGACCCGGCCATGTCGCCGGTCGTGATCGCCGTCGGCGCCACCGACACCAAGGGCACGCTCGCCACCGCCGACGACGTGGTGCCACAGTTCGCCCAGCACGGCGGCCTGCTCCGCTCGGTCGACGTCGTCGCACCCGGCGTCTCGGTGCCGAGCCTCCGGGTGCCCGGCGGCTTCGTCGACCAGAACGTCACCACCGGCAAGGTCGGCACCCGATTCCAGCGGGCCAGCGGCACCAGCCAGGCCACCGCCGTCGTCTCGGGCATGGCCGCCCTGGTGCTCTCGAAGTACCCGAACGCCACGCCCGACGCCGTGAAGGCCTACCTGATGGGCAACGCCCAGCCGATCACGCAGATCGCGACCAACGTCGACAGCACGAAGTTCCAGACCAAGGCGAACAACTGGTACTCGGGCTCGGGCTCGGTGTTCGCCAAGCCGGCCGCAGCTCTGCCGCTCGTCGCCCTGCAGGTGCCGACCGGCACCGGCCTCGGCCAGCTCGAGCGGTCGCGTGGCACCTACCACGTCAGCAACGGCGTCACCACGTTGTCGGGCGAGCTCGACATCATGGGCCAGCCGTGGAAGCCGGCCGTGATGGCCGCCCAGACCGCCGCCCGCACCACCTGGACCGGCGGCGTGTGGAACGGTGCCCGCTGGTCGGGCGACTCGTGGAGCGGTGCTCGCTGGAGCAGCGCCGACTGGACCGGCAACGACTGGTCCGGTGCGCGCTGGTCGGGCGCCCGCTGGAGCTCGATGATCTGGGACGGCGCTCGTTGGAGCGGTGCCCGCTGGTCGGGCGCCCGCTGGAGCTCGGGCACCTGGACGGGGGCCCGCTGGTCGGGCGCCCGCTGGTCCGACGCCAGCTGGAGCTGATCTCTCGTTCGAGGAACCGCCTGGTCACGGGCGGAATTCACACCGGATCGATCCGGCCCGGGCCACGGGGAGATGGCTCGGGCCGGGTCAACCCCGGACAGTTCCTGACCGATAACGAGAACGTCCCGAGACGCGGGACGACAGGACCGAGGAGGCGGGGTGTCCGAAGCGGCCGCCGGCGAGACGCCGGACGCGCCCGACGCGCTCGACGCGGCATCGACGAGCATCTCGACGGCGAGCCGTCGGACGATGCTCCTCGCCGTCGCGCTCGTGGTCGTGTCGGTGGCCGTCCTCGCCGGCTGCCGACTGGTCGACGACGCGCCCGCCGAGCGGCTCCTCACCTGGTGGATGGTCGCCGTGCTGGCCGTCGCCGCCGAGTTCATGGTGTTCGACGTCGAGTTCCGACGCGAGGTGTACTCGTTCACGTTCAGCGAGGTGCCGATGGTGCTGGGCCTGTTCCTGGCGCACCCTCGCGACCTGGTGATCGGCCGCCTGCTCGGCGAACTGCTGTTCCTCGTCGCCCGCGAGCGCCAGCCACCGCGCAAGGTGGTGCTGAACATGGCGTCGTTCCTCACCGAGATGACCGTGCTGCTCGGCACCTTCTCCCTCGTCGGCGGGTCGCACGACGTGCTCGATCCGGTCGACTGGATCCGGGCGCTCGTCGCCACCACGCTGGCGGTGGTCACCGGCTACCTGGTGGTGTTCCAGGTGGTCCGATGGCACGGCGCACCGATCAAGCTGGGGTCGATCCTCGCGATCGGTGCGCTCACGATCCCGGTGAACACGAGCTTCGCGCTGGTGGTGTGCGTGCTGTTGACCGAGCAGCCCTGGGCCACGCTGTTGCTGCTCGGCGTCGCCGGTTTCCTCGTCATCTCGTACCGGTCGTACACCAAGCTGCGGCAGCGGTACGAGAGCCTGTCGCTGCTGTACGAGTTCACCCGCCTCGTGAGCGGTGCACAGCGGCCCGACGCGGTGCTGGAGGCGATGCTCGGCCAGGCGAAGGACCTGCTGCGTGCCGAACGAGCCGAGATCTGGTTGCAGGAGGCAGATGCCGAGCTGCTGAAGCTCACCGTCGACGACGCGGGCCGGCGCACCGGGCGGGTGTCGGCGCAGGAGACCGCGGCGATGGGACGCTGGTTCCTCGAGCACCCGGAGTCGTCGATCGTGCCCCCGGGCGCGATCACGGGCATCGCAGGGACGATGCTCGCCCACCTCGAGGGGCACGACGCGATCGTCGCCCCGATCACCGAATCCGGCTCGATCGTCGGTCTGGTCGCCGTGGTCAACCGCCTCGGCGAGGTGAACCGGTTCCTCGAGACCGACCGCACGATGTTCGCCACCCTGGCCAACCACGCCAGCGTCGCGCTCGAGAACGGTCGGTTGATCGACCGGCTCCACCACGAGGCGCTCCGGCGCGAGCACGAGGCACTGCACGACGCGCTGACGGGTCTGCCCAACCGCGTGATGCTGGCCGATCGGCTCCGCAGCGCCCTCGTCGAGGTACACGAGCAGCAGGGCACCCTGGCCGTCGGGCTCATGGACCTCGACGGCTTCAAGGAGGTGAACGACACCCTCGGCCATCAAGCCGGCGACGCCGTGCTGGTCGAGGTCGCGCGCCGCGTGGCGTACGCCGCGTCCGATGCGGCGTTCCTGGCCCGTCTGGGCGGTGACGAGTTCGCGGTGCTCGTGCGCGACGGCGGCGAGCGCGCGTCGCTCGAACGGCTGGCACGGCGCATCCGTCACGAGCTCGCACGCCAGTTCGAGGTCGACGGCATGCGGGTCGACGTGAACGCGAGCATCGGTTTCGCGGTGGCGCCCGACGACGCCGCCGACGCCCCGACGTTGCTGCAGCGCGCCGACGTGGCGATGTACAGCGCGAAGGCCGGCATCGGCGACGGTGTCGCCTTCTACGACGCGTTGAGCGACGACAACAGCCCGCGCCGGCTGGCGCTGGCGACCGATCTGCGCAGCGCGATCTCCAACGACGAGCTGTCGGTCGTCTATCAGCCGCAGGCGCGCCTCGACGACGACGAGGTGGTCGGCTTCGAGGCCCTGGTCCGCTGGCGACACCCGACCTTCGGCGAGATCTACCCCGACGAGTTCATCCCGATCGCCGAGCGCACCGGGGCCATCAATCAGCTCACCCTGTGGGTGCTGCGCCGGGCGACGACGCAGGTGGCGACCTGGCGCACGGGTGGCCACCACTGGTCCGTCGCCGTGAACGTCGCGATGCGCAACCTGCTCGACAACGACTTCGCCCTGGCGGTCGAGCAGATCCTGCTCGACACCGGGTGCCCGCCCGAGTCGCTGACGCTCGAGATCACCGAGACGAACGTGATGACCGACACCGCGCGCACGGTCGACGTGATGGACCGGCTGCACCGGCTGGGTGTGCGGCTGTCGGTCGACGACTTCGGGACCGGCTACTCGTCGCTGTCGTACCTGCAGCAGCTGCCCGTCGAGGAGCTGAAGATCGACAAGTTCTTCGTCCGCGACATGGTGCGCGACCGCAACGCCGAGGCGATCGTGCGCAGCGTCCTCGACCTGGCCGGCAACCTCGGTCTCGAGGTCGTGGCCGAGGGGGTCGAGGACGACGAGACCTGGCAGCGCCTCCGGCTGCTCGGCTGCCGCTACGCGCAGGGCTATCGCCTGGCGCGGCCGATGCCGCCCGACCAGGTCGAGCGGTGGTTCACCCGGCAGCTGACCAGTCTCGGCGCCTGACCACCGGGCGACCTAACCTCGGGCGCCGTGGCCCGGATGTCCCCTGCTGCCCGCCGTGAGGCGATCGTCGACGCGGCACTGCGCGTGGCGACGCGTCGCGGGTTCGGGTCGACGACCGTCCGCGACGTGGCGGCGGAGTTGGGCTGCTCGAGCGGGCTGATCCACCACTACTTCGACTCGATGGACGACGTCCTCGCCGCGGCGTTCGAGCACGTCGCCGGCCGCGACCTGCAGGTGACCGAGACGGCGGTCGCCGGAGCCGACGGGCCGGTCGAACAGCTGCTCGCGTTCTTCGACGCGTACGCGCGCACGGGCGACGACTGGTCGTTCCAGCTCTGGCTCGACGCGTGGGCCGAGGCCTCGCGGCACCCTGCGCTCGGCGCCACGTCGCGACGGCTCAACGTGGCCTGGCAACGGCTGCTGGCCGACATCGTCGAACGAGGCGTCGCCGCTGGGGTGTTCCGGTGCGACGACCCGGACGGCGCAGCGTGGCGGATCGTGTCGATGGTCGACGGGCTCGCGCTGCAGAACGTGGCCCACGGCCCGATGCTGCCCGAGAACGCGATCCTCGACTGGACGTTCACCACCACCGAACACGAACTCGACCTCGCGCACGGCACGCTGGCGCGCCCCTCCGACGCGTCGGCCCGGCGCCGTGTCGGGTCGACCGCCAAGGCGGCCCGTTCGTCGCGTGGCGCGGGTGCGTCGACCCCGGTCCGGCCCGACGGGCCCGAGGCGACGGGCACCGCCGGCCCGTCCCGTGCCCCGCGCAGCCCTCGCAGCCCTCGCAGCCCTCATTCCCCTCACACCCCTCGCTCGGAGTCCGCATGACCGCACCCACCCTGCCCAGCCGCGCTCGCGTGGTCGTCGTGGGAGGAGGGATCATCGGCACCTCGGTCGCCTACCACCTCGCGCACGCGGGTTGGCGCGACGTCGTGCTCGTCGAGCGCGACCAGCTCACCTCGGGCACCACGTGGCACGCAGCGGGTCTGATGGTCACGTTCGGCTCCACCAGCGAGACGTCGACGTCGATGCGCCAGTACACGCGCGACCTCTACGCCCGGCTCGAGGCCGAGACCGGGCTCGCGACCGGGTTCAAGCCCGTGGGCTTCGTCGAGCTCGCGTGCGACCCCGACCGGCTCGAGGAGTACCGGCGCGTGTCGGCGTTCAACCGGCACTGCGGTGTCGACGTGCACGAGATCTCGGCCCGCGAGGTTGCCGACATGTTCCCGATCGCGCGCACCGACGACGTACTCGCCGGCTTCTACGTGCCGGGTGACGGCCGCGTGAACCCGGTCGACGTGACGATGTCGATGGCCAAGGGTGCTCGCATGCAGGGCGCCACGATCGTGCAGGGCGTCAGCGTGATCGACGTGCTGTCCGAGGCCGGACGCGTCACCGGCGTGGTCACGGATCACGGCACGATCGAGTGCGAGTACGTCGTCAACTGTGCGGGCATGTGGGCCCGACAGCTGGGCGAGCGCCACGGCGTCAACGTGCCATTGCAGGCGGCCGAGCACTACTACCTGATCACCGAGCAGATCGAGGGCATGGACGGCTCGTGGCCGGTGATCGAGGACCCGGCCAACTACGGCTACTACCGAGAAGAGGTCGGCGGGCTGATGATCGGCCTGTTCGAGCCGGTGTGCGCGCCGTGGAAGGTCGAGGGCATCCCTGCCGACTCGTCGTTCACCTCGTTGCAGCCCGACTGGGACCGCATGGGCCCGTACCTCGAGCGGGCGATGAGCCGGGTGCCGATCAGCAACGAGATCGGCATCCACACGTTCTTCTGCGGGCCCGAGAGCTTCACACCCGACCTGGCTCCGGTGGTCGGCGAGTCGCCCGAGCTGCGCGGCTACTTCGTGTGCGCCGGGCTCAACTCGATCGGCATCCTCACCGGCGGTGGGCTCGGCCGCGTGATGGCCAACTGGGTGATGACCGGGCAGCCCGACGTCGACGTGACCGGGTTCCACATCGACCGGCTGCACACCTATCAGTCGAACCCCGAGTACCGGCGCACGCGCACGGTCGAGTCGCTGGGCATGGTCTACGCGTGCCACTACCCCAACCGCTCGATGCAGACCGCTCGTGGCGCCAAGCGTTCGCCGCTGCACGACCGGCTCGCGGCCGAGGGCGCGTACTTCAAGGACGTCAGCGGCTGGGAGGGCGCCGACTGGTACGCCGGCCGTGGCATCACGCCCGACCCGGGTGCGCTCACGTGGCGACGCCCGGCCTTCTGGTCGCGATGGGAGGCCGAGCACCGCGCCTGCCGCGAGGGCGTGATCGTGATGGACATGTCGTTCATGTCGAAGTTCCGCGTGCAGGGCCGTGACGCCGGCACCGTGCTCGACCGGCTGTCGGCCAACGCGGTGAACGGCGAGGCCGGCACGATCACCTACACGCAGTGGCTGAACGAGGCGGGCACACTCGAGGCCGACCTCACGGTCACCAAGTTGGGCGACGACGACTTCTTCGTGGTCGCGACCGACACCGCGCACCGCCACGTGCACACGCGCCTGCGCCGTCACGCCGAGCCGCACCACGCGTTCGTCACCGACGTCACGTCGGCCTACGCGCAGATCAACGTGCAGGGCCCGCGTTCGCGCGAGCTGCTGCAGTCGATCACCACGGTCGACCTGTCGAACGAGGCGTTCCCGTTCCGCACGGCACGCGAGATCGACCTCGGCTTCGCGCGGGTGCTGTGCGTGCGGATCACCTACCTCGGCGAGCTCGGCTACGAGCTCTACGTGCCGACCGAGCAGGCGGTGCACGTGTACGAGCGCATCGTCGCCGCGGGCGAGCCGCTCGGCATGCGCCACGCGGGTTTGAAGGCGCTCGCCTCGCTGCGGATGGAGAAGGGCTACCGCGACTACGGCCACGACATCGACAACACCGACGGCGTGCTCGAGGCCGGTCTCGGCTTCGCCGTCGCGCTCGACAAGCCGGGCGGGTTCGTCGGGCGGGATGCCGTGGCGGCACGCAAGGCGGCGGGGCCACTGACGCGTCGGCTGGTGCAGGTGCAGCTCACCGACCCCGATCCGCTGATGTTCCACGCCGAGGTCGTGCACCGCGACGGTGTGCCGGTGGGCTACATCCGCGCAGCCAGCTACGGCCACACGCTTGGTGGCGCCGTGGGCCTGGCGATGGTCGACGCCGGTGGTGCCCCGGTCACGCGGGAGTGGCTGTCGACCGGCACCTGGACCGTCGACGTCGCCGGTGTGCACGCCCCGGCCATCGCCTCGATGACGCCCCTGTACGACCCCACGAACGCCAGGATCCGCGCCTAGCCGTCCGTGAGCCGCAGGTCCCAAGGGCGTCCCTGTGGCTCACGATCCCCGGATCCGTGAGCCACCGTGGCCGCTTGGGGGCCTGATGGCTCACGGACCCCGCCTGCGTGAGCCCCTGGGCCGCCGGCTCACGAACGCCACCGCTTCGTGAGCCACAGGTCCCGTCTGCGGACCTCGAACACACGGAGCTCGCCATCCGTGCGCCACCGGTCCCGCCGAGGGACCTCCGACTCACGGACCCATGCCAGCGTGAGGGAGCGCGTCGACGGCTCACGGACGGCGGTGGAACCTCGGCGGGGGTGGTGTGCGTGTGATGCTCGTGGAGATGGAGCTGCGGGTCGAGGCGCCGACGGGCGACGACGCCGAGGTCGACGCGTTCTGCCGACGGACACACCCGCGGCTCGTCCGCACGCTCGCTGCCACGACGGGTGACGCGGCACTCGCCGACGAGCTCGCCCAGGAAGCACTCGCCCGAGCCTGGGAGCGTTGGTCGCGCGTCCGCACCCTCGAGCTGCCCGAGGCCTGGTGCTACCGGGTGGCGATCAACCTCGCCCGGTCGCAGTTCCGCCGGCGTGCCGCCGCTCGCCGTGCCCATGAGCGGATGCCCGTGCCGCCCACCACCGTCGACGGGCACGAGTCCTCCGACGACGAACTGCTCGCCGCACTCCGCCACCTACCCGACCAGCAGCGAGCGGTGGTCGCGCTCCGGTTCCTGGCCGACCTGTCCGTCGAGTCGACCGCCGAGGTGCTCGGCATCCCGACGGGCACGGTGAAGTCGACCACCAACCGGGCGCTCGCCGCACTGCGGACGCTGCTCGAGGCCCGAGCCGCAGAGAACCAGGAGGATCGGACGTGATCGATCTCGAGGACCGCCTGCGCGGTCTCGACGTGCCCGTGCGCGCACTCGACACCCGTGAGGTGTCGCGACGGATCGAGCGTCGACGTCGTCGCCGCCGAGCCGTCACATCAGGCGTGTGCGGGCTGATCGTGCTCGCCGGCGTCGGCGTCGCGCTCGCCGCCCGCGAGGGGGCGGGCCCCGGCGCCGTGATCCCGGCGACCGACCCGAGCACCGCGACCTCGCCGGCGACCGCTTCCTCCCGACCCGGTGATGCGACCACGACCGATCCGGCCACGACCGATCCGGCCACCACGGATGAGGCACCCCCCGAGGCGCTGCCCTCGCTCCTCGGCACCGACGGTGGCGTGTCCCTCGACCCGGTCGCGGCCACCGAGGCCGATCTCACCGCCGTGGCGGCGGTGACACAGCCGGCCGCGCCGCTCGGTGGTGGATCGTCCGAGGCCACCTGGTCGGTCGTGCTCGCCGCGTACGGGCCCACTCGTGAGCGGGTCACCGACGAGATCCAGATCTCCACCTACGCCGATCCGTCGAAGGGCGGACTCGATCCGGCGACGGCGACGTCGTTGACCCTGCCGGACGGTCGGACGGTGCTCTCGTCCGCAGGGGTGCTCTCGTGGACCGAGGACGGCGTCGGCGTCTGGGTCCAGTACGTCGCGCTCCGCGGGTCGACGCTCACCGACGACGAGGTGCTCGCCGACCTGATCGCAGCGGCGACCACCGTTGTCCTCGCCGATGACGGCAGTGTCCAGGTCGTGCCGCCTCCCGGCTACGAGATCGTCGCGTCGGTCGCCGACGCCGCCATGGACGAGGGGCCGGCGTGGTACGTCCAGTACCGCACCTCGCTCGGCACGATGCTCGACATGCCCGACGCGTCACTCGAGGTGATCTCTCGTCCCGAGTCGACGGCCGAGGCCACCCTCGTCAGCAACTCGCTGGTCGGCGACGCCCGGGCCGTGCAGCGCGCGGACCGCCGCATCATCGTGATCCGCGGCGGCATGCGCTTCTTCGGCCGACCGGGTGTGCAGCTCGTGTGGGACCTCGTCGACGGCGGCCAGGTGCGCTTCACGTACTCGCCGATCGCCGCCGATCAGCCGATCGAGGAGCTCGAGGCGACGGCGCTGTCGCTGAGCGATCACTTCGTTCGGCACGACGCCGCCGGATGGCAAGCCGTGGTCGCCGACGGCGATGCGTCGCGGCAGGTCCTCGAGGACCCGGCATGGCTCGATCCGCTGCTGGCGCCTGCCGGCTATCGACGCACCGGCGACCCGGACCTCGCGTTCGACATGACCGCCACGCTCCAGGGCGGTGTGATCGTCGACGCCGTCGACGCCGACGGGCGCCCCGCCAGCTGTGTCGTCGCCCTCCGGACCGACGTCGTGTGCATCGACGAGGGCGACGAGATCCGATCCGCGACGGCGGCGGCACGCGTCGTGCCGGTGTCGCATCGTCATGCCGTCGTGATCGCTTCGCCGGACGTGGCGTACGTGGGCCTCGCCGTCGAGAGCGGTGGATGGGGCAGCGGCACCGTCGCCGTGTCGCCGACCGCCGGGGCCGTGTCGGGGCCGTCCGTCGCCGTGCTGGGCACGCTGCCCGACGCCGGCTGCCTGCAGGTCTTCGACGCGAACGACACGGTCCTGGCCAGCTACTCGCTCGTCGACGGGGTCGTCGGCGCGTCCGGGTCGTGCGATCCGGCGGGCGGGGCGTAGGTTCGCCGGCACGTCACGTGCATCGTCGGTCCCGGGGTTCAGCCAGCGACAACTCGTCACGGTGCTGAGCGCGCTGATCATGGCCGTGTTCCTCGCGTCGCTCGACACGACGATCATCTCCACCGCGCTGCCCACCATCGCCGGCGAGTTCAACGCCTTCGAGAGCTTCGCCTGGGTGGGCACGGCGTACATCGTCACGTCCACCATCGCCACGCCCCTGCTCGGCAAGTTGAGCGACATCTACGGCAGACGCCTCATCTTCCAGACGTCGATGGCGACCTTCCTCGTCGGCTCGCTGCTGTGCGGTCTCGCCCAGAACATGGGGCAGCTGATCGCGTTCCGCGCACTGCAGGGACTCGGCGGCGGGGCGATCCAGGCGCTCGCGTTCTCGATCCTCGGCGACATCCTCCCGCCACGCGAGCGCGGCCGGTACATCGGCTACTTCACGCTCGCCTTCGCCGGCTCGGCGATCCTCGGCCCGCTCGTCGGCGGGTTCATCATCGAGCACTGGAGCTGGCCGTGGATCTTCTACATCAACGTCCCGGCCTGCATCGCGGTGTCGGCGATCTGCCACGTGGCGCTGCGGTTGCCGTTCCAGCGACGCCAGACGAAGCTCGACGTCATCGGGGCGACGCTGCTGGTGGCCGGGATCGGGTCGCTGATGATCGGGCTCGAGGTCGGTCGTGACGGCTGGACCGATGCGTCGACGATCGCCTGGTTCGCGGTCGCCGTGGCATGCGTGGTCGCGTTCTTGGTGCAGGAGACGAGGGCGCACGATCCGATGATCCCGCTGCGCCTGTTCGGCAACGACGTGGTGCGCACCTCGGCGTTGCTCGGCATGTGCGCCGGCGTGATCGCCTACGGCGCGGGCCAGTTCCTGCCGCTGTACTTCCAGGACTCGCTGTTCGTGTCGCCGACCGAGTCGGGGCTGCGGATGCTGCCGATGATGGCCGGCGTCACCCTCACCACGTTCGGCGTCGGCCGGTTGATCGCGCACACGGGCGGCTACAAGCGCTGGCCGATGATGGGCACGGTGCTGTCGGTGCTGGGCCTGGTGGGCATCGCGCAGATCACCGGCTCCACCTCGTACTTGTGGCTGGTGGTGCCGATGATGTTCATGGGCATGGGGTCGGGTTCGGTGTTCACCAGCACGTCGATCGCCACACAGAACGCGGTCGAGTTCCGCGACCTGGGTGTGGCCACGGCGACGGTGATGTTCTTCCGCTCGCTCGGCGGTTCGTTCGGGCTGGCCGTGTTCGGCACCGTGCTCAACTCGACCGTGCGCAGCGAACTGCCGCGTCGCACCGGTGTGGCGGCCGACGAGGCCGCGAGCCTGATCCGCTCGCCGCACCAGATCGAGGTGCTGCCGGCCGACACACGGCAGGCCGTGATCGACACGATCGCGCTCGGGGTCAGCCGCATCTACTGGATCTGTGCGGCGGTGATGCTGGCGGGTGTGGTGTTCGCCGTGATCCTGCCCGAGCGCCCGCTGCGCACCAGGGCCGGCCTGTCCGACGCCATGGAGGGCGCGGTCGGCTGAACGACCACGCCGAGCCACCGCGACGGGTCAGGCGGCCGACCAGCTCGTCAGCCGGTCGAGGTGGAACACGAGCAGACCGGCGAACGGGGTGTCGCGGTACTGCCGGTACCGGTCTCGCAGACCGGTCTCGAGCCGCCGTACCAGGTCGGGGTCGAGCCCCGTCTCGTCCACGCGTGTGAGGTCGGCGCGCACCCACCACAGCTGCTGCCAGTCGTGGCGGTCCCAGTGGTCGACGAGGAGTGTCGCCCGCGGATCGGCGTCGGTGTTGGCGCTGCGACGCAGATCGGTCGAGCGCTTGGCCTTGACGGTGTCGACCGGCACGGCCACGTGGTCGCCGACGACGGCGAAGCACACCGGCACGGCGTGCACACCACGGTCGGCGTCGACGGTGGACAGCACGCCGTGGTCGGCGACCATCAGGCGTGTGCGTGCGTCGTCCGCACGCCCACCGGACGACGCCGCTGCCGGTGCTCCCGGTTCGACAGCGGTGGCCGCACGGTGGCGCTCGCCGGCGACGTGCAGGTCGAGCCGCTCGCCGTCCTGTGGCACCACGGCGTTCCAGCCGAGTTCGTGGGCGATGCGGTCGCGCAGGGTCAGCGAGGCCCGCTCCTCACCGTGCACGACGAACACCCCGTTCGGTTCGCGCTCGGCGGTGCGCAGCCAGTCGATCAGCTCGCTGCCGTCGGCGTGCACCGAGAACCCGCTGAGGTCGCAGATCTCGGCGCGCACGGGCACGTAGCGACCGTGGATCTTCACCGACTCGGCGCCCTCCATCAGGCTGCGCCCACGGGTGCCGGCGGCCTGGAAGCCGACCAGGGCGACCGAGCTGGCCGGGTCGGGCAGGAACCGTTCGAGGTGGTGCACCACGCGACCGCCCGATGCCATGCCGCTGCCGGCGATCACGATCGCCGGTCCGTGCATGCGGCTCACCGACTTCGACCCCTCGGCGTCGAGCACCTGGTCCAGCTGCGGCAGCCGGAACAGGCTGCCGTCGCCGTGCAGGTCGCCGCGCACGTCGTCGGCGTGGCCGTCGATGGCCTCGCGGTACACGCTCAGCGCGGCGAGTGCCATCGGGCTGTCGACGTACACCGGCACGGCGGGCAGCCGTCCGGCTTCGTGCAGCTGGCGCAGGTGGTACAGCAGCACTTCGGTACGGTCGACGGCGAAGGCCGGGATGATCACCTTGCCGCCACGGGCGACGGTGCGGTCGATCAGTGCGGCGAGCCGATCGACGCTGTCGTCCTCGGCGTGCTCGCGGTCGCCGTACGTGCTCTCGACGACGATCCAGTCGGTGTCCCCGATGGCCGACGGTGGGCGCAGCAGCGGGTGCTGCTGCCGACCGAGATCGCCGCTGAACGTCACGGTGATCGGGTCGGCGCCCGACGGCGCGAGCCGCAGCCGCAGGATCGACGAGCCGAGGATGTGGCCGGCAGGTGAGAACGCCGCGGTCACACCGGGCGTCACCTCGAACGGCGTGTCGTACGGCTTCGGCACCAGTCGGTCGAGCGCGGTCCACGCGTCGTCCTCGGTGTAGAGAGCGAGGGCCGGGCTGTGGCGCGAGTAGCCGGCCCGGTTGGCGTAGCGGGCCTCCTCCTCCTGCAGCCGGCCGCTGTCGGGCAGCACGACCGACATGAGCTTGCCGGTGTCGTAGGTGACGTACACGGGACCGTCGAACCCGGCGTCGACCAGGCGTGGCAGGTAGCCGCAGTGGTCGAGGTGGGCGTGCGTGATGACGATCGCGTCGAGCTGGCGGGGCGACACGGGGAACGGCGCCCAGTTGCGCTCGCGCAGGTCCTTCAGGCCCTGGAACAGCCCGGCGTCGACCAGCACCCGGCGATCACCGACCTCGACGAGGAACCGGCTGCCGGTGACGGTGCGGACGCCGCCCAACGTCGTGAGCGTCATCGGCTCTCGTCTGCTGGTGTCGGTCATGGCGACCTCTCGATCTCGTGGTTCGATTCCATCGCACCGCAGCCGCGCCGACCGGGCCAGGGCCCATGGTCGCAACGGCCGGCCGCGACGAGCCGGTTCACGGCAGGGCGACGATCGCCTCGTGTTCGAGGGTGGCGACGACCACGCCGTCGACCTCGATCTCGACGTCGAGCACCGCTCGCTCGCCGTGTGCCTCGAACCGCCGCACCACGGTCGAGCGAACGATCGCGAGCGCACCGGCCGGGGCGAGCGCGTGGTGGCGGACGATCGAGCGGGTGTGGATCCAGCTGCCACGCGCCACCTGCAGGTGCACGACGTTGTTGGCGAGTGCGGGCCACACGGCGGGGTGCGCCACACCGTGCTCGCTGCACAGCGCCAGATCGTCGCCGGCCCGCATCCCGTACTCGGATCCCCACTCGCCGCGCAGCTCGATGCGGTGGTCGTCGAGCTGCTCGCCGTCGCGACGCGGCATCGGCGCAGGGCCGGCGGGCGTGGCACGCACCATCGCCCGGGGCTGCTCGGGCTCGTCGGTCTCGGCGCGCACCACCACGCCGTCACCGTCGATCGACGGCACGCACCGCAGGGTGTCGCCGTCGTACACGGGCCGCCGGAACCGCACCTCTGCGGCCCCGCCTGCGAGCCAGTCGAGTCCCCACCCGGCGAGCAGCGGGTGCGTCAGGTAGGCGTAGGTGGTGACGCCCGCGACGAGTGCCCGCGGGAAGCCGGCGGCCTGCGCACCCGCGTCGGTGTGGATGGGGTTGCGGGCGTGCTCGGGCAGGTTCTGCGCGACCACGGTCCAGGGCTGCACACGGTCGGGTTCCACGTGGGCACCGTAGCCCGGGACCAAGGTCCCTTTCTGTTCCGCGCCTGCGTGAACGGGGTGTGACGACCCCATCGGTCGTATTGACCACATCAATATCCGTGGTACCGTCCGCTCGACCGGATCGGATCGCATCCGGCCGCAGCATCGAGCCACCAGGAGGGTGAGCATGAAGGTCGGAGCGTTCTTCTTCGGCGGCGTCGAGATGTCGGACCAGGGCGCCGGTGGTGCGGCCCCGATGGACCGCTACTACGACAACCAGACGTGCTGGGATGCGACCCTCAAGTACATCGACGCCGGCATCGAGGCCGACCGTCTGGGTTACGACAGCTTCTGGACGACCGAGCACCACTTCCAGTACGAGGGCTACGAGGTCATCCCCAACGGCCTGCTGATCTCGACCTGGATCGCGGCCAAGACCCAGAACGTCCGCCTCGGTGCGATGTTCAACGTGGTGCCGCAGTGGCACCCGCTCAAGTTGGCCGAGGACTTCGCCACGCTGCACAACCTGTCGAACGGCCGCGGCATCCTCGGCGTCGGCCGTGGCACCGTGCCGCGCGAGATCCTGCACCTCAACCACGACCACATCTCGATCGGCTCGACCGACAACCCCGACATGGTGGCCGACGACGCCCGCAACCGCGAGTGGTTCGAAGAGGCGATGGAGGTGGTCCACCTCGCGCTCACGCAGGAGAAGTTCTCGCACACCGGCAAGTACTTCACGTTCCCGATGCCGGGCATCCCCGACCGCGGCACCACGGTCACCAGCCTCACGCTCGTGCCCCGCCCGCTGCACCCGTACGAGACCTGGCAGGCGGCCACCAGCCCCGCCTCCGTCGACTACTGCCCCACCGTCGACCACGGCGCCGTCTTCTGGAACCAGCACCCGGTGTTCACCAAGCGCGCCTGGGAGCGCTACGAGCAGGTGTACGAGCAGAGCCACGGCACGTCGCTCGCGACCGGCGACAAGCGGATGCTCGTGCTCAACGTCCGCATCGAGGACACCCACGAAGAGGCCGTGCGCACCGCCCGCCCGGGCCACGACGAGTTCTGGAAGTTCCTCGGCCCCTACGGCTGGAGCCGCGGCTACATGGGCGACGACGGCAAGCCCGTCGGTCCCGGCCTGATCCCCACGCTCGAGCAGTCGATGGACCAGCGGACGATCCTGGTCGGCTCGCCCGAGGAGGTCGCGGCCGGCGTGCAGGCGTACAAGGACGAGCTCGGCCTCGAGTACCTGACCATCTACCCACACCTGCCTGGTGACCTGTACTCGAAGGCGGTCGAGCAGATGGAGCGGTTCATGACCGAGGTCGTCCCGCTCGTCTCGTGAGCGTCGACGATCACGCCCCGGCGGCGCTCGGGTCCGAGATCCGGCGCCGCCGGCTCGACCACGGGCTCACACTCGTCCAGCTCGCCGAACGCGCCGAGTTGTCGCAGCCGTTCCTGTCGCAGGTCGAGAACGGCAGGGCACAGCCGTCGATGGAATCGTTGGCCCGTATCGCCCAGTCGCTCGGCACCACACCGCAGTCGCTGTTCGCTGCCCCGGCGCCCCACGACGCACCGTTGGCCATCGTGCGTGCCGGCGACGATCCGGGTGGCCCGTCCACGTACCGGCCCCTCGTCACGGGCGATGCGCCGTTCCACGTGGTCGAGTTCACGCGGCTGCCGTTCGAGTTCGTCGAGCCCTGGGTGCACGACGGGTTCGAGACGGTCTACGTGATCGGCGGTCGCGTCGAGATCGAGGTCGACGGCACGCTGAGCCAGTTGAGCCCCGGCGACTCGGTGAGCTACGACGCGCGTCGCCCGCATCGGCATCGTTCGCTCGGTCGCAAGCCCGCACGCCTGCTGCTCGTCGAGACGAGCGCCCGGCACCCGCACCTCTGACGCCTCCGGGCCCGTCGCGGTTTGCAAGACTCGGCGGTCGCATGCCCGTCACCCATCGCACCGCCCCGACGTCGGTCGACGTCGTCATCACCGGCACCGGCCTCTCACATCCGCCCCACGCGATCAGCAACGCCGAGCTCGTCGCCTCGCTCACCGAGTCGGTGCAGATGTACAACGAGGCCCACGCCGCCGAGATCGAGGCCGGCACACTCGCGCCGCGTGCGGCGCCCGACGAGGAGTTCATCGTCAAGGCGTCGGGCATCCTGTCGCGCTACGTGATCGAGAAGGAGGGCGTGCTCGATCCGATGCGGATGCGCCCGCACCTGCCGTTGCGCAGCGAGGACGAGCTCGGCATCCAGGCCGAGATGGCGGTGCCCGCGGTGATGGAGGCGCTCGAGCAGGCCGGTCGCACCCCGGCCGATGTCGACGCGATCATCGTCGGCGCGTCCAACATCCAGCGCGCCTACCCCGCCGTGTCGATCGAGTTGCAGCACGCGCTCGGCGCCGGTGGCTGGGCATACGACATGAACGTGGCGTGCAGTTCGGCGACGTTCTCGATGCAAGCGGCCACCGATGCGCTGCGCGCCGGCTCGGCCGACTGCGTGGTGGTGGTGAACCCCGAGATCACGTCGGGTCACAACAACTTCGAGCTGCGCGACTTCCACTTCATCTTCGGTGACGCCTGCACCGCGGTGGTGCTCGAGCGGGCGGGCGAGGCGGTGGCCCCCGAGCAGTGGTCGGTGCTCGGCACCAAGCTCGCGACGCAGTTCTCCAACAACATCCGCAACGACTTCGGGTTCCTCAACTCGAGCGAGGCGCGCCCCGGCGTCGACCGCGACCCGCACGAGCTGATCTTCCGCCAACGCGGCCAGCAGGTGTTCAAGGAGGTGTGCCCGATGGTGGCCACCCACATCAAGGATCACCTCGAGGCGCTGTCGCTCGAACCGCAGGGCGTGCGGCGCTTCTGGCTGCACCAGGCCAACCTGAAGATGAACCAGCTGATCGCGAAGGGCGTGCTCGGCCGCGTGCCCGACGTGGACGAGGCGCCGGTGGTGCTCGACGAGTTCGCCAACACCAGCTCGGCCGGTTCGGTGATCGCGTTCCACCGTCACCGCGCCGATCTGGCGACCGGCGATCTCGGTGTGATCTGCAGCTTCGGCGCGGGCTACTCCGTCGGCAGCATCGTCGTCCGCAAGGCCTGAGTCCGAGGTCACATCGAATCGTCTTGACCGGTACAGAAGACAGAGGTACTGTACCGGTACAGACGTTCCGCCGACCGAATCCAGGAGACCTCCCATGGACCCCCTCCACGTCCTGGCCGACCAGTTCACGCCGCACCCCCGCCACGGCCTCGCCTACAGCGCGATGCCCGATGCGCCGGTGCTGCCCGTCCGCGAGCGACGGGTCACCCCCCGCCTCGTCGCCGCCCGCCTCCGCCGGACCGGTGCCCGGCTGCGTCCGCTCCTCCCCCTCGGAGCCGGCGCAGCGGCGCCGGCCCGGCCGGAGTGCCGAGCCGCCTGACGGCGACCGGCCACGCCGTGCACCCTGCGGCCCGTCCGGCAGCCCGTCTCGCGACCCACGTCGAGACGGGGTGGGCGTCGCCGCCCCCGAACCGCCAGACTGCTCGGGTGCCAGATCGACGAGTCACCCTCCAGACCGTCGCCGACCACGTCGGCGTCAGTCGGATGACGGTGTCGAACGCCTTCTCGAAGCCCGACCAACTGTCGGCCGAGCTGCGCCAGCGCATCCTCGACGCCGCCGACGCGCTCGGCTACGCCGGCCCCGACCCCGCCGCCCGAGCGCTGGCCACGGGCAGCACGGGGGCCGTCGGGGTGCTGCTCACCGACTCGCTCGAGTACGCGTTCACCGACGAGGTGGCGGCCTTGTTCCTCGGCGCGATCGCGCAGGAGCTGGGGGCCAACGGTCTCGCGCTCACGCTGCTGTCGTCCCACGTGGCGGCCAGCGCCGCAGCACCCGACCTGGTACCGGCCCGTGACGTGCCGATGGACGCTGCGCTCGTCTACTCCTGCGAGAGCGACTCCCCTGCCGTCGACTGGCTGCGCCGGCGCAAGCTCCCCCTGGTGTACGTCGACCAGACCCCGGTGACCGGCATCTCGAGCGTCAACATCGACGACCGGGCGGGCGCCCGTGCCGCAGCGCAACACGTGGTCGATCTGGGCCACCGTCACGTCGCGATCGTCACCTCGAACTTCGGTGTTCCGGCCGGGCCGATCGACGATCCGCTCGCACACACCACGGGCCACGTGGGCCGTCAGCGCATGCTCGGCTGGCTCGACGCCCTGCACGGCGCCGGCATCGAGCCGGTGGTGGTGACCGAGCCCCTGTCGGGCGAAGCGACCGGTCGGCACGCGGCCGAGCACCTGTTCTCGCTCCCCCAGCGACCGACGGCCGTGCTGTGTTTCTCCGACGCGATGGCCTACGGCGTGATGCGCACCGCCACCGAACGCGGACTCGACGTGCCCGGGGACGTGTCGGTGGTCGGCTACGACGACAACCCACTCGCCTCGCGCACCACACCCGCGCTCACCACCGTGCGCCAGGACGTCATCGCCAAGGGACGCGCAGCCGCCACCGAGTTGCGCGCCGCGATGGACCGGTCTCGTTCCGGCACCGCGGGCCGGGCCAAGCGCATCGAACTGGCCGCCGAGCTGATCGTGCGCGACAGCACCGCTGCGCCGCGCGACTGATCATCACCCGCTCGCGCGGGTTGAGCCTCCGGGCACGGGGGTACGTCGGTCGGACCGACCGCTCGTCCCCGCGGTCTCGTCCCCAGGAGGTTTCGTGGCCGCTCGCAAGAAGCAGGGTTCCCCGCGCGTGCGCACCGCCGCCAGCGAGCAGATGCCCCAGGGCGCCGCCGCCGGTCCGGTGCTCACGCCCCGAACGAGTCGGTTGCCGGCACAGGACAGCGAGTTCCTCACGACGGCGCAGGGCGTGCGGCTGCACTCGACCGACGACTCGCTGACGGCGGGTGAACGTGGACCGACCCTGCTCGAGGACTTCCATCTGCGCGAGAAGATCATGCACTTCGACCACGAGCGCATCCCCGAGCGCGTGGTCCACGCACGCGGCGCCGGTGCGCACGGCGTGTTCGAGTCGTACGGCACCGCGAGCGAGCTGACGATGGCCGGCTTCCTGCAGCCGGGACGACGCACGCCGGTCTTCACGCGCTTCTCGACGGTGATCGGCTCTCGCGGTTCGGCCGACACGGTGCGCGACGTGCGTGGCTTCGCGGTGAAGTTCTACACCGACGACGGCGTGTTCGATCTGGTGGGCAACAACATCCCGGTGTTCTTCATCCGTGACGGCATCAAGTTCCCCGACCTCATCCACGCAGCCAAGCCCGAGCCCGACCGCGAGATCCCACAGGCGCAGACCGCGCACACGACGTTCTGGGACTTCGTGTCGCTGATCCCGGAGTCGCCGCACATGCTCATGTGGGCGATGAGCGACCGGGCCATCCCCCGGTCGTACCGGATGATGGAGGGCTTCGGCGTCCACACGTTCCGGCTCGTGAACGCCGACAACGAGACCCGCCTGGTGAAGTTCCACTGGAAGCCGGTGCTGGGCGTGCACGGGCTGCTGTGGGAAGAGGCGCAGATGCTGGCGGGCGTCGATCCCGACTTCCACCGCCGCGACCTGTACAACGCGATCGGTGCCGGCGCGTACCCCGAGTGGGAGCTGGGCGTGCAGGTGTTCCCCGACAGCGACGACCAGATGTTCGAGGGCATCGACCTGCTCGACGCCACCAAGATCGTGCCCGAGGAGCTCGCGCCGGTCGTGCCGATCGGCAGGATGACACTCGACCGCAACCCCACCAACTTCTTCGCCGAGACCGAGCAGGTCGCGTTCCACGTCGGCCACGTGGTGCCCGGCATCGACGTCACCGACGACCCGCTGCTGCACGCCCGGCTCTTCAGCTACCTCGACACCCAGCTCACCCGGCTCGGCGGTCCCAACTTCACGCAGATCCCGATCAACCGCCCGACCGTGCCCGTCAACGATCAGCACCGCGACGGCTTCATGCAGCAGGGCGTGCACGCCGGCCGCACGCCGTACCTGCCCAACTCGGTGGGCGGCGGCTGCCCGTTCGTGGCCACGGCGCAGCAGGGCGCCTACGTGCACCATCCCCGGCCGGTCGCCGGCCCCAAGGTGCGCCAGCGTCCGCTCGACGACCCGTACACGCAGGCGACGATGTTCTGGCGCAGCATGACCGAGGTCGAGCAGGACCACATCGTCGACGCCTTCACCTTCGAGCTCGGCCATGTCGAGGTACCGGCGGTGGTCGACCGCATGCTCACCCGGCTCACCGCCGTCGACGCCGAACTCGCCCGTCGTGTGGGTGCTGGCCTGGGCGTGCCGGCCGACGCGCGACCCGACGGCGGCATCGGCATCGGCATCGCCCCGCCGGGCGAGGGTGGCGCCGGCCCGCTGGTCGAGTCGCCTGCGCTCGCGATGATCAGCGCGCAGGTGTATCCGGTGGACGGACGGGTGGTGCAGATCCTCGCCGGCCACGGCGCCGATCTCGGCGGCATCCGCACCGTGCGCGACACGCTGATGGACGGTGCCGCGGTGCCACACGTGCTGGCCGTGCACAAGGGCTCGATCCTCGGTCGACGCCGGGGCGACGAGCTGACGGTCGACCGCTCGTTCCACACCGCCAGCCCCGTCGAGCTCGACGCCCTGGTCATCGCGCACGGCAGCGGACTGGCCGCCGTGCCGGCGGCGATCGAGTGGGTGCGCACCGCGTATCGGCACCTCAAGCCGATCGCCGTGTGGGGCGACGGCACCGAACTCTTGGCCGCGGCCGGCATCGCACCGGATGCACCGGGCGTCCTCGTGGTCGACAAGGTCGGCAAACGGTTCGTCGCCGATCTCACCGCTGCCATGGCGATGCACCGTGTGTGGGATCGCCTGGCGCCCCACCCGACCCGCGACCAGCAGGAGGCCACGTCATGACCACCGGGATCGACCTGATCCTCGCCGATCACCAACGCGTGAACCAGCTGTTCGACGCGTTCGGGTCGTCGCACGACCCCGATCTGGTGGGGCGCATCGTCGAGATGCTCACCGACCACGACCAGGCCGAGCACGCGGCCCTCTACCCGTTGGCGCAGGCGGTGCTCGGCGACGGCGAGCTGATCACGCGCTCGCTGGCCGCGCACGCGGGTGTGAAGACGGCGCTCGACCGTCTGCGCCAGCTCGAGGGCGAGGCACTGGTCGCCGCCGTCGGCGTGCTGCGCGCCGTGGTGCAGGAGCACGTCGCCGACGAGGAGACCAACCTGCTGCCCGCGTTGGCCGAGCGCGCCACAGCGGCGCAGCTCGACGGGTTGGGCGCCCGCATCGAACAGGCCAAGCAGCGCGTCGGCTGACCCTCGTCGAGCTTGCGTTTGCGGACTGCGGCCCCACTGTGGGGCCGCAGTCCGCACTCGCGTGTCGGTCCGGGCCGGCCGGTCGGTCAGCTCTCGGTGGCCAGCGCCTCGAGCTTCGCGACCGAGGCCTCGAGCATCGCCACCGGCACGATCGGCCAGTCCGGCCGGCGGGCACGCAGCTCGTCGGTGATGTTCGTCCAGTCGCAGTAGTTGGTCACGTCGGTGGTGCCGTCGTCGACGACGTCGAGCTGCCAGCCGTACACGTGGCCGAGCGGCGGCTGGTCGATGCCGCCGATGGTCCACTCGACGAGCCGGCCGGGATCGACCTGGGTGACGGTGTTGCGCACGCTGTACTTGGTGAGGCCCGGGATGTCACCGAGTGGCGTGCGGTCCATGTGCATGTCGAAGGTCTGGCCCACCTCGGTGATCGGCTGGGCGTCGGGGGCCAGGTCGAGCATGCCCGACCCGTCGATCCGGACGTGTCCGGCGGGGTCGGCGACGATCGCCCAGATGGCAGCGGCGGGAGCGGCGATGCGGCGGGTGGCGGAGACGCGCTGTTCGGTCATGCGCCGACCGTAGCGGCCAGGCGACGACCGTGCGCCGTGGAGCACGCATCACACCCACGTGCGAGGCTCGGGGTGTGAGCACCGCGACCGACACGGCCGTCCGGCACCTGCAGCGCATCCTCGACGGCCTGGCCGGGCCGGGTGCCTCGCCGCGCGACGACCAGGTCGAGGCCGTGGCCGCGCTGCTCGAGCCCTCGGCACGCGTCCTGGTGGTGCAGGCGACCGGCTGGGGCAAGTCGGCGGTGTACTGGGCGGCCACGTCGGCACTCCGCGAGCGCGGTGCGGGTCCCACGCTGGTCGTGTCGCCGTTGCTCGCGCTGATGCGCGACCAGGTGTCGGCGGCCGAGCGCGCCGGGTTGCGCGCCGCAACCGTCAACAGCACCAACCTCGACGACTGGGACGAGGTGTTCGCCGCCCTCGACGCCGACGAGCTCGACGTGCTGCTCGTCTCGCCCGAGCGGCTCGGCAACGCGCGCTTCGCCGCTCGCCTCCGCACACTGGTCGAGCGCATCGGCCTGGTCGTCGTCGACGAGGCGCACTGCATCAGCGACTGGGGCTTCGACTTCCGCCCCGACTACCAACGGCTCGCTCGCACGCTGCTCGCCACGCCGAACGCTGCCGTGCTGGCCACCACCGCCACGGCCAACGGGCGCGTCACCGCCGACGTGGCGCAGCAGCTCGGGCCGCGCACCGTCACGTTCCGCGGCACGCTCGCTCGCACCTCGCTGCGGCTGTCGGTGGTGCCGGGGCTCTCGCCGCTCGAGCGCTACGCCTGGGTGGCCGACGCGCTCGACCACCTGCCGGGCTCGGGCATCGTGTACGTGCTCACGGTCGCCGAGGCCGAGCGCCTGGCCGGATTCTTGCGCGAGTGCGGTCACGAGGTGGCCGCGTACACCGGTCAGCTCGACGCCGACGCCCGCCTCGATGTCGAGCACCGTCTGCGCCACGACCTGGTCAAGGCCGTCGTCGCCACGTCGGCGCTGGGCATGGGCTACGACAAGCCCGATCTCGGCTTCTGTCTGCACGTCGGTTCGCCGGCCACCCCGGTCGCCTACTACCAGCAGGTGGGCCGTGCCGGTCGTGCCCTCGACCACGCCGATGCCGTGCTGCTCGGGTCGTCGTCCGACGAGCGCATCTGGGAGTACTTCGCCACGGCGTCCATCCCCGACCCTCGCGACGCCGAGCGCACCCTCGCCGCGCTCGACCACGGTCCCCGCTCGCTCGTCGATCTCGAGGCCGCCACCGGCATCCGTCGCGGCCGGCTCGAGGCGCTGCTCAAGATCCTGGCGGTCGACGAGGTGGTGGCCAAGGACGGCTCTGCCTGGGTCGCCACGGGCCAGACCTACGTGCACGACCACGCCAAGTGGGACGACCTCGCGGCCACCCGTCGCGCCGAGGCCGACCTGATGCGCCGCTACGCGCACGGCCGAGGGTGCCTGATGGCGTTCCTGCAGCAGGCGCTCGACGACCCGTCACCGCAGCCGTGCGGTCGATGCTCGGTGTGCACCGGCGAGCTGCCGTCGCCGGGCGCTCGCCCCAGCGACGAGCGCCTGCTCGCGGCCCGCGCCTACCTGCGCGGGGCCGACCTGCCCATCGAGCCGCGCAAGCTGTGGCCGTCCGGTGTCGGTCGCAAGGGCCGCATCCACGGCACGGCCGAGGGCAGGGCGGTGGCGTTCGCCGACGACCCGGCGTGGCCCGACGAGCTGTTGGCGATGCAACGCGTGGCCTACGGGCAGATCCCGCCCGAGTTGCTCGACGGTGCGGTGCAGGCGCTCAGCCGTTGGGCGAAGGTGTGGCCCGAGCGCCCCGTGGCCGTCGTGCCTGCTCCGGCGTTCTCGGTCGAGACCCAGGCCAACCACGTCCTCGCCGAGCACATCGCCCGCGTCGGCAAGCTGCCGCTCGTCGAGCTGTTCGCCTGGCAGGGCGACGCGGGCCCCACCGACACCTCGAGCGCCCCGGTGGTGCAGCACCTCGAACGTGCGGTCCAGCTGCTCGACCCGGCACCGCTGGCGCACGGTGCGATCGTCAGCGGCCCGGTGCTGCTGTGCTGCACCACGATGCGCACGGGCTGGACGATCTCGGTCTGCAGCGCGTTGATCGCCGAGTCGACCGGCCGCACCGCGATGCCCCTCGTCCTGCACCGCCTTCCCTGACGATCGGCGCGTCAGCGCTCAGTCGGCGTCGGGCCACATCCCGTAGGCACGCTCGGGATGCAGGCGCACCACCAGACGTCGATCGCGCACCATGGCGGCGCGGTACTCGTCCCAGTTCGGGTGCTCCCCGGACAGGCTGCGATACAGCTCGACGAGCTCGTCCACCGTGGCATCGGCGGGATCGGCCGCCACGGGGCTGAGCTCGACATCGCCCTCGATCACTGCGTAGGCCCAGAAGTCGGCGCGGTTCACGTGCAGCGAGGCGCGTGGATCGCGCTGCAGGTTGGGGTACTTGGCCCGGTCGGCGGTGATCGAGATCCGGATGATCCCGTCCTCGCCGACGGCGGCGACGATGTTCGACGACTGGGGCCGACCGTCGCGCTTCAGCGTGATGAGCACGGCCTGACGGACGTCGGCGAGGTGGCGGAGTGCTGCGGTGAGTTCCATGGCTCCCCCAACCCCCCACTCCCCCGCCGTGTTCCGCCCGTCGGCGAGTGGCACGGCGAGGTGGTCGGTGGAGCCGCCGCCGCTGGTGTGGCACGCTGAGCCCATGGTCCGGCAGCGGGAACCGTCCTCGCTGCCTGCCTCGCGGGCAGGGTCCGGTCGAGCCGAGAACTCCTGGGCGCCAGCAGATCGCACCGAGCTGCAGCGGTGAGCGGTCACTGACGCCCAGGTCGAATGGGAACAGGTCCCGGGTGCCGGTGAGTCGGCGTCACCTGGGGAAACGGACGGGCCTGGCGCCCAGGTCGTTCAGTCGACCGTGCCCCGGAAACGAACGAACCCCAGGCCGATGACCTGGGGTTCCGCACGGGTTGACTGGTGTCGAAGGGGGGACTTGAACCCCCACGGGATTTCTCCCACTAGCCCCTCAAGCTAGCGCGTCTGCCTATTTCGCCACTTCGACGTGGGGCACTGAATCTAGCGTGACGTCAGCTCCGGACCAACAGGAAACCCAGCGCGATCACGCTGAAGAACCACACCAAGGCGAACACCGTGGTGATCCGGTTGAGGTTGCGCTCGGCGGCCGACGAGCCCAGGGCGGCGCCAGCGCCGCCACCGAACATGTCCGACAGACCGCCACCGCGACCGCTGTGCATGAGGATCCCGGCCACCATCGCAACCATCGAGACGAGGTTGATGATGACCATCAGGTACATGATGACGTCGCGCACGGGGAACGATCCTATCGGCTGGCCGGGCTCAGACCGCGGCGCTCGACGTCGTCGACGGCGACGTCATCGACACCTTCACCGGCATCACCTCGGCGAAGTGGCACGCCACCGGATGGCCCTGACCACGGTCGACGAGCTGCGGCTCCTCGGTCGCGCAGATGTCCTTCGCGATCGGGCAACGGGTGCGGAACCGGCACCCCGACGGCGGGTCGATCGGGCTCGGCACGTCGCCCTGCAGCAGGATCCGCTGCCGCTGACGCTCGGTGACCGGATCGGGCTCGGGGATCGCCGACAGCAGCGCCTGCGTGTACGGGTGCGACGGCGAGTTGTAGATCTCGTCGGCCGGACCGATCTCCATCAGCTTGCCGAGGTACATCACGGCCACGACGTCGCTGATGTGGCGCACCACCGACAGGTCGTGGGCGATGAACAGGTAGCTGAGGCCGAGCTCGGCCTGCAGATCCTCGAGCAGGTTCACCACACCGGCCTGGATGCTCACGTCGAGCGCCGAGACGGGCTCGTCGAGCACGATCAGCTTCGGGTTGAGCGCGAGCGCACGGGCGATGCCCACGCGCTGACGCTGACCACCGGAGAACTCGTGGGGGAAGCGCTTGGCGTGGTCGGGCGCGAGGCCCACCAGGTCGAGCAGCTCGGCCACACGCTTGCCGTGATCGCCGGCCACCTTCTGGATCACGAGCGGCTCGGCCACGGCCGCGCCGACCGTCATCTTCGGGTCGAGCGACGCGTACGGGTCCTGGAACACGATCTGCATCTGCGAGCGCAGCGACCGCAACTCCTTCTGGTCCATGCCGATCAGTTCCTTGCCCTGGAACTTCACCGACCCACCCGTCGGCTCGATCAGGCGCAGCACGCAGCGTCCCACCGTGGTCTTGCCCGAACCGCTCTCGCCCACCAGGCCGAGCGTCTCGCCCGGCTGGATCGAGAAGCCGACGCCGCTGACGGCTTGCACCGTGCGACGCACCACGCGGATGCCCGCGGCGGTCTTGATCGAGAAGTTCTTGACGAGGTCGGTGACCTCGAGCACCGGTTCGGTCATCGGTGGAGCTCCAACTCCTCGGCACGGATGCAAGCGGTCTCGTTGACGCCGACCTGCATCAGGTCGGGCATGATCTCGGCGCACCGCTCGATCGCGTGCGGGCACCGGGCCCGGAACGCGCACCCCGACGGCGGCTGCAGCATGTTGGGCGGCGCACCCGGGATCGGCTGCAGACGCTCGCGGCCGGCGTGCGGCAACGACGCCAGCAGGCCCTGCGTGTAGGGATGCGACGGGTGCTCGAACACGGGCAGCACCTGGCCACGCTCGACCGGACGACCGGCGTACATCACCTGCACGCGATCGGCGATGCGGGCCACCACACCGAGGTCGTGGGTGATGAGCACCACGGCGGTGCCGAGGTCGCGACGGATGCGCTCCATCACCTCGAGGATCTGCGCCTGCACCGTCACGTCGAGCGCCGTGGTGGGCTCGTCGGCGATGAGCACCTTGGGATCGTTGGCGATCGCCATCGCGATCATCACGCGCTGGCGCATGCCGCCCGAGAACTCGTGCGCGTACTGCTTGGCACGCTGCTTCGGCTGCGGGATGCCGACCACGTCGAGCAGCTCGACGGCGCGGGTCATCGCCTCGTCTTTCGAGATCGACTGGTGCGCCTGCAGCATCTCGACGATCTGCGCGCCCACGCGGTGCACCGGGTTGAGGGCCGACAGCGGGTCCTGGAAGATCATCGCGATCGAGCCGCCACGCGCCTTGCGGAGCACCTTGGGCGGCGCACCGATCAGCTCGGTGTCGTTCACCTTGGCCGAGCCGGTGATCCGTGCGGCCCTGGGCAGCAGGCCCATCACCGCGAGGAACGACACCGACTTGCCCGAACCGGACTCGCCCACCACACCGACGACCTCGCCGGGCTGCACGTCGAGGCTCACGCCGCGAACGGCCTGCACCTCACCGAGGAGCGTCTTGAAGGTGACCCGCAGGTCGTTGATCGAGAGTGCTGCACTCATCAGGCATCCACCTGCATCTTGGGGTCGACCGCGTCGCGCATGCCGTCACCGATGAAGTTGATGCACAGCGAGATGATGATCAGGAACACACCGGGGAACACGACGAGCCACCAGTAGCCGGGCGGCACCGCCTTCTTCGAGTCCTTGATGAGCAGGCCGAGCGAGGTCTGGCCCGAGCCGGCGTCGGGGCCGTAGCCGAAGAACGACAGCGTCGCCTCGGCGGTGATCGCACCGATGATCGCGAACGACAGCGCCACCATCAGCTGGCCGATCGAGTTGGGCAACAGGTGGCGGAACATGATGCGAGGCGTCGACGCACCGAGCGCACGTGCCGCCTCGATGAACTCTCGTTCCTTCAACTGTTTGACCTGTCCTCGGACGAGTCGCGCGACGCCCATCCAGCCGATCAACGACAACAGGATCACGAGGAACCGCACCGAGGTGCTCTCGCCCATGATCGTCGCGACCCAACTGACGTTGCGCAGGGCACCACGGACGACGACGAGCACCACCAGCAGCGGCAGCGCCAACATGATGTCGGTGGCACGCATGAGCAGGTCGTCGACCCAGCCGCCCTTCAGCCCGGCGATCGCACCGATCAGGGCGCCCACACCCACCGACAAGATGCCCGTGAACAGACCGAGCAACAGCGAGGTGCGGGCCCCGTAGATCATGCGGCTGTAGATGTCGCGACCGTTGGCGTCGGTGCCGAACCACGCCTCGGCGCGCGGCGCGAGGTTCTGGTTGGGGCGGCCCGCCTCGGCCTTGAAGATCGACTCGTTCACCCCGTAGCGCGTGGTGATCGGCGCGAGCGCCACGATCAACACGATGAGGAACAGCACGATCGCCGACACCACCGCGGCACGGTGGTTCATGTAGCGCTTGAACGCCATCTTGCGAGGCGAGATCACCTGGCTGGTGACGCCGATCGCCGCGTCGGAGGTGACGTCGGCAGGCGTGGCGTCGGCGGTGGCCGTCGCCGGGGTCTTCACATCAGTCAAGGCGGATCCTCGGGTCGAGCCAGGCGTACGCGAGGTCCGCCAGGAGGTTGAACAGGATGACGGAGGCGGTGATGATCACCATCCACGGCATGAGCTCGGGGAAGTCGCCGTTGGCCTCGGCCGTCAGGAAGAACAGGCCCATGCCCGGGTAGTCGAAGATGCCTTCGCTGATGATGAGACCGCCGACGATGAAGCCCATGTCGAGCGCGGCGATCGTGACGATCGGGACCAGCGCGTTGCGCAGGGCGTGGCGCACCAGCACGCGACGCTCGCTGATGCCCTTGGCCCGGGCGGTGCGCAGATAGTCGCTGCTCATCACGTCGAGCAACGACGCACGCATGTAGCGGCTGTACGAGGCGATCGTCTGGATCGACACGACGATCACCGGCAGGATCATGTACTTCAGCATCAGGATCGGGTCGAAGCCCGAGTGTCCCGGCGGGTACATGCCCGAGGTGGGCAGCAGCGGCGAGCCGAACCACTTGGCCCACTGCACGGAGAAGAGCAGCTGCAGGATCACGGCGCTGATGAAGGGCTGGATCGAGAAGCCGATGAGAGCACCGGTGTTGACCGCGCTGTCGCGCAGCTTGCCGGGGCGGAGGCCGGCGAACACGCCGAGGGCCAGACCGACGGCGATGCCGAAGATCGAGGCGACGATCCCGAGGCGCAGCGTGTTGATCAGCGCGTCCTTCAGGTTCGGCCACACCGGACGGCTGCCCTTGATGCTCGGCTGCCAGTCACCGGTGAGGAAGCCCTTCAGCCAGTGGAAGTACCCGCGCACGTAGCCACCGAAGCCGTCCCAGAGGCCGTTGACCTCGATGTACTGCTGCATCTTCTTCGGTTGCTTCGCGATGCGCGGGTTGGAGCGCGCGTAGCTGGCCAACGGGTTCGTGGACAGACGCAACGCGCAATAGACGACGAAGGTGAGGATCAACAACGTCGGGATCGCCCACAAGAGGCGTCGGAGGATGAAACGCAGCATGCACCGCTCCCTTCACGGGACAGCGGGGTCGATCGGGCGACCGACCCCGCTGTCGCAGGTGTGAACTTACTCCCTCGTCACGGAGGCCGTGACGGGGGTGTGAGGTACGGACGAGATCAGAGGACCTCGACCACCGGCTCGCTCGCCATCAGCGGCGTCAGGCGGTAGTCACCATCGTTGGTGGTGTCGTACACGCCCATGAGGAGCGGGAAGCCGATCGTCCACTGGTACCACGACGAGTTCGAGCACTCGGTGAGCGGGTTGAGGCAACCCGGCCACTGCTCGGCGCCGATGACGATCTGGCCGTCACCGTCGACGTCGGTCCACTGGTTGAAGTTGATGAACGCCTCGTAGTTGTTCAGCTCGGCCTCGACCGGGCCGCCGACCTTGTCGGTGCGGTACAGACCCGACTTCGGGAACTGGAACGTGGGCAGCATGACCCAGTCCTCACGCATGAACGAGATGGCCTGCTTGATGAGGTCGGCGCGCTCGTCGAGGTCGACGGTGGCGTCGGCCTGGTGGAGCAGATCGCTGGCCTCCTCGTTGCACCAGCCCTGGCTGTTCTGACCGGCGAAGTTGTTCTCCTCGGTCGGGATCTGGTCGCAGGTGAAGCTCGAGGTCAGGTACTGCGGGTCCGGCGGTGCGGTCGAGATGTACATCGCCAGGTCGTAGTCGAGGCTTGGCAGACGCTGCTGGAACACGCACTCGGCCTCGCAGTTGTCGGCGACGACGTTGAAGCCGGCCTGCTGCAGCAGCGGGATGAGGTACGCCTGGGTGTTCTCACGACGGCTGTTGCCCGAGTTGATCATCCAGCGGATCTCCGGCGCATCGCCGCCGTCCTTGGCCCAGAAGCCGTCGGCGCCCTTCGCCCAGCCGTTGTCGGTGAGCAGTGCCTCGGCGGCAGCCGGGTCGTAGGTGTCCTGGAAGGTGGTCTCGTCGCAGTAGCGACCCGGCACGATCGGACCGCAGGTGAGCGGGGTCGCGCCGTCGACGATCGGGGTGTAGATCTGCTGGAACAGCGCATCCACGTCGATCGACTGGGCGAACGCCTGGCGGAAGACCGGGTCGGCGAACGGGCCGTCCTGCTGCTGGAAGTACAGACCCTCGAAGTCGCCACCGAACTGGATGGAGACCTTCACGTTGGGGTCACCGGCCACCGCGTCGGCGGTCTCCGGGCTGTACTGCGGGTAGATGAAATCGACCTCGCTGGCGAGCAGCGACGCGATCTCGGTCTCCTGGTCGGCCTTCGGCACCATGACGACCTTCGACGTCACGGCCTTGTCGTCACCCCAGTAGTTGGGGTTCGGCTCGAAGACGGCCTGGGTCTCGTCCCACGAGGCGAGCTGGTACGGACGGTTCGAGACCGGGAAGTCGGTCTGGAAGTCGCCCGAGATGTCGTTGCAGTCGGCCACGGCCTGAGCCGGGATGAGCGCACCGAACAGGCCACGGTACGGGGCGTACACGGTGCTGAACTCGACGACGACCTGCTTCTCGCTGTCGCCCTGGGCGATCGAGGTGATCTGGTCGTAGCCGACGGTCGAGAGCGAACCGACCGTGTTCATCACGGCGTTGTAGGTGCACTCGAAGTCGGCGGCCGTGATCGGGGTGCCGTCGTTCCACACCGCGTCCTCGGCGATGTCGTAGGTGATGCGCATGGCGGCATCGCCGGCGGGCGCCTCGGTGGTGCCGGTGGCTTCGGTCGTCTCGCTACCGGCCTCGGTCGTCTCGGGAGCCGCAGTGGTCTCCGATGACGCCTCGGTGGTACCGGGAGCTTCCGTGGCAGGCGTCGTTGAGTCGTCGTCATCGCCACCGCAAGCGGCAGCGAGGAGCGAGAGACCCACGACAAGTGCGGCAAACTTCGCGCCGCGCCTCGTGGTGCTCACGTGGTTGTCCTCCTGATGGTGGTTCGGAGGGAGGTGTGCTCCGGCCTCGGAACCGCCCGCGATGCACCTGCGTGCCACGCGGCGTTCGACGATGCCGAACGTTCGCGCCGTCCTCCCCGATCGGCGTGAACATCGAAAAGCTAGCACCTCGTCTTACCCACCGGTAGCCACAGCGTTTCAAATGCGCGACATCTCGGTGCAGATGTTCCAGACGCGGGGGTGCACGAAAACTCCCCCATGAGGGTGCCGCTGAGCTCGAACGACGGCGTCGAGGCGAGCGTGGGAGGGCGTCAGGCGCCGAGCTTGGCGATGCGGGCGAACTCGTCCGGATCGAGGCTCGCGCCACCGACGAGGGCGCCGTCGACGTCGGGGCCGGCCATGAGCTCGGCGATGGTGCCGGCCTTCACCGAGCCGCCGTACTGGATGCGCACGTCGGCCGCTGCGGCGTCGCCGGCGATCTCGGCGACGCAGCCGCGGATCGCCGCGCACACGGTCTGCGCGTCCTCGGCGGTGGCGTTCTTGCCGGTGCCGATCGCCCAGATCGGCTCGTACGCGATCACCATCGAACCGACCTGTTCCTTGGTGACGCCGACGAGCCCGGCGCGCACCTGACCGAGCACCTTCGACTCGGTCTCGCCGGCCTCGCGCTCGGCGAGGGTCTCGCCGCAGCACATGATCGGGGTCATCCCGTGCTTCAGGATCGCGAGCACCTTCTTGTTGACCATCTCGTCGGTCTCGCCGAAGATCTCACGCCGCTCGCTGTGGCCGCAGATCACGTACTGCACGCCGAGCTTGGCCAGGAACACCGGCGACACCTCGCCGGTGAACGCGCCCTTGTCCTCGTAGTGGCAGTGCTGGGCGCCGAGCGCGAACTCGAGCTTGTCGGCGTCGATCACGGTCTGCACCGAGCGGATGTCGGTGAACGGCGGGTGGATGCTGACGTCGACCTGCTCGAAGTCGTCCTTGCCCACGAGGTAGGCCAGCTTCTGGACCGTCTGGATGGCCTCGAAGTGGTTGTGGTTCATCTTCCAGTTGCCGGAGATGAGCGGCTTACGCATTGGGTGCCTTTCGGAGAGCCTCGAGGCCGGGCAGGTCGCCGAGCTCGAGCAGTTCGAGCGAGGCGCCACCGCCGGTCGAGACGTGGTCGACCTCGTCGTCGAGGCGGAACTGGGCGAGCGCCGCGGCCGAGTCGCCGCCGCCGACGACGGTGAACGCCTTGGTGTCGGCCATCGCCTGGGCGACGGTGCGGGTGCCCGCCGCGAAGCGGTCGTCCTCGAACATGCCCATCGGGCCGTTCCAGAACACGGTGCGCGCGTCCATGATGATGTCGGTGAACGCAGCGGCCGAGCCGGGGCCGATGTCGAAGCCCTTGGCGCCCTCGGGCAGGCGCACGCCGTAGGTGGCGAAGTTGCCGCCGGCGTCGAGGCCGACGATGTCCTCGGGCAGGTGGATGCTCTTGCCCCGCTCCCCTGCCGTGTCGAGCAGCCGCTTGCACGTGTCGACCTGGTCGGGCTCCCACAAGCTGGCGCCGATCGGGTTGCCCTGCGCGGCGAGGAACGTGAAGCACATCGCCCCGCCGATCACCAGCGAGTCGACGGTGTTCAGCAACGCCTCGACGACACCGAGCTTGTCGGAGATCTTCGAGCCGCCGAGCACCGCCACGAACGGGTGCTTGGGATCGTTGCGCAGGCCGAGGAGCACCTCGACCTCCTTCTGCAGCAGCAGGCCCATCGCCGACGGCAGGGTCTGCGGCGGTCCGACGATCGACGCGTGCGCACGGTGGCAGGCACCGAACGCGTCGTCGACGTAGGCGTCGATGCCGTCGACCAGCTTCGCCACGAACGCCGGGTCGTTGCCCTCCTCGCCCGGATCGAAGCGGAGGTTCTCGAGCAGCTCGACGCCCGGTGCGAGCTCGGCCAGCCGAGCGCGCACCGGGTCCATCGAGTACTTCGGGTTCGGCTGCCCCTTGGGACGGCCGAGGTGCGATGCGGTGACGACCGTCGCGCCCCGCTCGGTGAGCCAGGTGATGGTGGGCAGCGCGGCGCGGATGCGGAAGTCGTCGGTGATGACGCCGTTCTCCATCGGCACGTTGAAATCCGTGCGAACGAGCACGCGCTTGCCCGAGACGTCGCCCAGGTCGTCGAGAGTGGGGATGCGATCGGCCATCTCGATCACTTCTTCTTGCGGCTCGCGGCCTTGGCGCCGGCGTACAGCGTGGTGTCGACGAGGCGGTTCGAGTAGCCCCACTCGTTGTCGTACCACGAGAGCACCTTGACCATCTTGCCCATGCTCATCGTGAGGCCGGCGTCGAAGATGCTCGAGTGCGGGTCGCCCTGGATGTCGCTCGACACGATCGGGTCCTCGGTGTAGCGGAGGATGCCCTTCAGCGGGCCCGAGGCGGCGGCCTTCTTGAACGCGGCGTTGATCTGCTCGACCGTGGCCGCGGTCTTGAGGTTCGCCGTGAAGTCGACGACCGACCCGGTGGGCACCGGCACCCGCAGCGAGGTGCCGTCGAGCTTGCCCTTCATGCTCTCGAGCACCAGGCTCGTCGCACGGGCGGCACCCGTGCTGGTGGGCACGATGTTGATCGCCGCGCCACGGGCACGACGGAGATCCTTGTGCGGGCCGTCGACGAGCTGCTGGTCGCCGGTGTAGGCGTGCACGGTCTGCATCAGGCCCTGCTCGACACCGAACGCGTCGTCGAGCACCTTCACCACCGGCACGAAGCAGTTGGTGGTGCAACTCGCGTTGGAGATGACCTTCTGGGTCTTGAAGTCGAAGTCCTTGTGGTTGACGCCGTACACGAACGTGGCGTCGGCACCGTCGCAGGGGGCCGAGACGATGACGAGCGGGGCGCCACCCTCGAGGTGGTAGGCGGCCGTGTCGCGCTTGGTGAAGATGCCGGTCGACTCGATGACGACGTCGACGCCGAGGTCGCCCCACGGCAGTTCCTTGGGGTCGCGCACGGACAGCACCTTGAGCTCGTCGCCGTCGACCGAGATGCCGCCCTTGGTGGCCTTGATCGTCTGCGGCAGCGTGCCGAGCACCGAGTCGTACTTGAGGAGGTGAGCCATCGTCTCGAGCGAGCCGAGGTCGTTGACGGCCACGATGTCGATGTCGACGCCGCGCTGCTTGGCCGCGCGGAAGAAGTTGCGCCCGATGCGCCCGAAGCCGTTGATACCTACACGAACCGTCATGACGGTCGTCCTTTCACGTGGGGACTGGAGATCCTGGAGTGGGAAGAGCCAGGGCGACTGTACCCAATCGGGGCCTCTGGCCAGGAGTTCCCTGCCGGGAAGAAGGTCCCGTTCTCGTCAGGGTTCGAGATGCGCCGGATCGGTCGCGGAGATCGCGCAGCGCGAGGCTCAGAGCTGCAGATCGCGATGCGTCACGCGAGGGCGGTGACCCTTGGTGCGCAGCCAGGCGGCGAGCTCCTCGGCGAGCGCGACCGAGCGGTGCCGGCCGCCGGTGCAGCCGATCGCCAACGACAGGTAGCTCTTGCCCTCGGCCTCGTAGGCCGGCAGCAACAGGTCGAGCAGGTGCTCGAAGCGCTGCAGGAACTCGGCCGTCGCCGGCTGGTGCAGCACGTAATCGCGCACCGGCTCGTCGAGGCCCGTCTGCGGGCGCAGGTCCTCGACCCAGTGCGGGTTCGGCAGGAACCGCACGTCCATCACCAGGTCGACGTCGAGCGGGATGCCGTGCTTGTAGCCGAACGACGTGACCGCGATCTGCATCTGCGAGCGGTGGTGCTCGTCGCCGAAGGTCGCCGTGATCAGCTTCTTGAGCTGATGGACGTTGAGGTCGCTGGTGTCGACCACCAGATCGGCCTCGGCTTTCACCGGCTCGAGCAGGTCGCGCTCGCGCTCGATGGTCTCGGCGATGCCGCTGGCCCCGTCGTCGAGCGGGTGCTTGCGACGGCTGCTGCCGTAGCGCTTGACGAGCTCGGGCGTGGCCGCGTCGAGGAACAGCACGCGCACCCGGTGGTGGTCGCGCAGCCGACGGATCTCGTCGAGCACCTCCGACGGCGACGCCGTCGGGCCGACGACGAGCGCCAGCTTCGAGAACGAGCCGGGGCCGCTGCCCAGTTCGACGATCTTGTCGACCAGCTCGATCGGCAGGTTGTCGACGACGAACCAGCCGAGGTCCTCGAGGTCGTCCGCGGCCTGCGAACGGCCGGCGCCGGAGAGCCCGGTGATGACGAGGACGTCGGTCACGTGGCTGATCGTACGTGAGCGACCGTCAGGCGGTCGGGACTTTGCGCGTGCGCAGGTACAGCAGGCGCGGGATCGTGGAGGCCGCCTCGTACTCCTCGGCCTTCGCGAGGAACCCGGGCGGCGGTGCCGGCTCGACCATCTGCTCGAGCAACAGGCCGTTGCCCGCGAGCGCGTTCACGTAGCGGCTGAGGGGGCGGTGGATGAACGGGATGAACACGTCCTTCTCGACCTCCTCGATCGTCTCGTCCTCGATCAGGTACGGACCGATGCGCCAGTACTGCTCGGGCGGGTCGAGGAACTGGTCGTCGATCCAGCCGCTGTTGGGCGTCTGCAGCAGCGGGTGATTGAGGAAGAAGCAGAAGCGGCCGCCAGGCGCGAGCACGCGGGCGACCTCGGCGATCGCGTCGTCGACGTCGCGGATGTGCTCGAACACGAGGCACGCGACGACGGCGTCGAACGAGCCGTCGGCGAACGGGAGCTTGCCGGCGCCGGCGCGCAGGAACATCGCTCCCCCGCCGCGCTCGTGCGCGACCGACACCTGGTTCCAGGTGGGGTCGAGCCCGACGACGAGCTCGGCGCCGAGCTTCACCGCGAGCCGACTCACCTGACCGTCGCCGCAGCCGACGTCGAGAACGCGGCGCGACCCGGTGAGCTCCTGCGCGGCCAGCGGCAGGATCTGCTCCTCGTACTCGGGGTCGGCCCCGTCGGTGAACCCGTCGATCCACCAGCCCGCGTGCGTCTCCCAGAGGTCGTCAGCCATGGAGTGGGAGGCTACGGCGTCCGTGGCTCGCCGAGGTCCGTGAGCCGTCGCGCCGACCGATCACGCACCCCCGGGTTCGTGAGCCAGCGGTCCCGCATCCGTCCCTCCGACGCACGCACCCCGTGGTCCGTGAGCCAGAGGTCTGTCGGCGGGCCCTTCGGCTCACGGACCCCGTCGAGTGTGAGGCGGCGCGGCGACGGCTCACGGATCACCGGTCGGCTCACCGGGCCGCTCGTCGGCCGCAGCGTTAGGGTCGGGGCATGCGCTTCTCGCTCTGGCCGTCGTACGAACGCTCGTGGGACGAGGTGCTCGCACTCGCCACCTGGGCCGAGCGCGAGGGGTTGTTCGGGATCTGGTACGCCGATCACTTCATGCCGCAGACCGACGACGACAGCGTCGGCCACGGGCCGGCGCACGAGTGCTGGACGATGATCGCCGCGCTCGGCGCCGTGGTGCCCCGGCTCACGTTCACGTCGATGGTCTCGCCGGTCACGATCCACCACCCGGTCGTCCTCGCGAAGCGCGCCGCCACCGTCGACGCGATCACCGGCGGTCGGGCCGTGCTCGGCCTCGGCGCCGGCTGGCAGGTGAACGAGCACCAGGCCTACGGCTTCGAGCTGCCCGAACCGGGCGAGCGCGTCACCCGGTTCGAGCGGGCGATCGAACAGATCCACCGGCTCTTCCACGACGAGACCGTGCCGTTCGACCCGCGGCCCACCGGCATGGAGCTGCTCGTCGGCACCGGCAGCCCACGCATGATGCGCATCACCGCACGCTGGGCCGACGTGTGGAACACCTGGGGCGACCCGGCCGAGCGGGCCACGCGCACCGAGGTGTTCGTGCGGGCGTGCGAGCAGGTCGGCCGCGACCCGGGCACGATCCGCCGGTCGAGCCAGGCGCTGTTCTTCCTCACCGACGACGACCGCACGCGCGACAAGCTCCGCGAGCGTGCCCCCGGCGACCGGTCACTGATCGGCGGGCCGTCCGAGCTGATCGACCTGATCGGCACCTACGTCGAGGCCGGGGTCGACGAGCTCGCCATCCCCGACTTCACCCTCGGCGCCACGCCCGAGCAGCGCCTCGCCACCTTCCAGCGACTCCGCGACGAGGTGCTCAGCGCCTTCTGCTGACGGCGCCTGCGACGGCGACGGCGCCTCGGCTCGCGGCGTCACCGCGACCGCAACCGGCGCGTCGTCGTGGAACTTGGCGTACACCGCCTCGGCCACTGCGTCGGGCAGGAAGGTCAGGTCCTTCAGCGTGTCGAGCGACGCCTTCTTCACCGCGTTGACGCCACCCAACGCCTGCACCAACTTCTTCTTGCGCGCCTCGCCGAGACCGGGGATGCCGTCGAGCGAGCTGGCCGTCATCCGCTTGCCCCGCAGCTCGCGGTGGAACCCGTTGGCGAACCGGTGCGCCTCGTCGCGGATGCGCTGCAGCATGAACAGCGCCTCGCTGCCACGGGGCACCTCGACCGGTTCGCTGCGGCCCGGCACGTACACCTCTTCGAAGCGCTTGGCCAGCGAGGCGATCGGGATCTCGTCGGCGAGGCCGAGCGACTGCACCACGCGCTCGGCGACGCTGAGCTGACCCTTGCCGCCGTCGACGAGCAACAGCTGCGGCGGGTAGGCGAACTTGCCGGGCTTCTGCCCGCGCTCACCCACCGGCTGGTCGCGCTCGTCGAGGTACGCGCGCAGGCGACGCGTCAGCACCTCCTCCATCGCCGCGAAGTCGTTGTTGCCGTCGACCTCCTTGATCTTGAAGCGGCGGTACTCGCGCTTGTTGGGCAGGCCGTCCTCGAGCACCACCATCGAGCCGACGTAGTCGGTGCCCTGGAAGTGCGCCATGTCGTAGCACTCGATGCGCAACGGCGCCTCGGGCAGCTCGAGCAGGTCTTGCAGCTCGGTGAGCGCCCGGCTGCGGGCGTTGTGGTCGCCGGCGCGGCGAAGGCGGTGGCGCACGAACTCCTCGCGTGCGTTGCGGGTGACGGTCTCGTGCAGCTCGCGCTTCTCGCCGCGTTGCGGCACGCGGATCTGCACCTTCGAACCGCGCAGGTGGGTGAGCCACTCCTCGTAGGTGACGAGGTCGTCGCTGAGCGTCGGCACGAGCACCTGCTTCGGCACGCCCGCCGGCGGTTCGTCGCCGTACATCTCCTCGAGGATCCGGTCGACCAGCCCGCCGGGCGTGAGCTCCTCGACCTTGTCGAGGATGAAGCCCTTACGTCCGACCACGCGTCCCTTGCGCACGAAGAACACCTGCACCGCGGCCTCGAGCTCGTCGTCGGCGATCCCGATCACGTCGAGGTCCTCGTTGCGTTCGGCGACCATCTGCTGCTTCTCGATCGCACGCTGCACCGACGCGAGCCGGTCGCGCAACCGTGCCGCGCGCTCGAACTCGAGCTCGGCCGCGGCGCCGCGCATGTCGCTCTCGAGCCGGCGCACGATGTCGTCGGTGTCGCCGTCGAGGAACTCGCACAGCTCGTGCACCAGCTGCCGATACGGCATCTCGTCGATCTCGCCGACGCACGGGCCGCTGCACTTCTCGATGTGGAACAGCAGGCACGGGCGGCCGAGACGGTGGTGCTCGTTGAACTTGCTCGGGCTGCAGGTGCGGATCGGGAAGCTGCGCAGCAACAGGTCGAGGGTCTCGCGGATCGCGTACGCGTGCGCGTACGGGCCGAAGTAGCGCGTGCCCTTGCGCTTGCGGCCGCGCATCACCAGCGCGCGCGGATACTGCTCGTCGAGCGTGACGGCCAGGAACGGGTAGCTCTTGTCGTCGCGCAGCCGCACGTTGAACCGCGGCCGGTGCTGCTTGATGAGGCTGTACTCGAGCATGAGCGCCTCGACCTCGTTGGCCACCTGGATCCACTCGACCGACGTCGCCGTGGCCACCATCTGCGCGGTGCGCGGGTGCAGGTTGCGCGGGTCCTGGAAGTAGTTCGAGAGCCGCTGGCGCAGGCTCGACGCCTTGCCGACGTAGATGACGCGGCCGTTCGCGTCCTTGAACTGGTACGAACCCGGCGTGTCGGGGATGGTGCCGGCGGGGGGACGAGTGACCATCGAGCCCCAGGCTACGGCCGGTAGGGTGCGGGACGTGACCGGACGCTTCCAGCTCAACTTCCCCGAGCCCCGCCGCCGCGACGGCTGGTTCCAGCTCGGTGGGTACGACGTCACCACGACGGCCCTGCTCGTCGGTCTGGGCGCGCTGTCGATGTTCGCCTACGCGATCAGCCCCGACTCGCTGTTCAAGCTCGCCTTCATCCCCGAACTCGTCCGCGACGGCGACCTCTGGCGGCTCGTCACCTGGCCGGTGGCGATGAAGCCCGGCATCTTCCCGGTCATCTCGCTCGTCTTCTTCTGGATGTTCGGCCACCGCGTCGAGGAGCTCACCGGCAAGAGCCGCTACCTCAAGCTCGTCCTCATCCTGATCGTGATCCCGCCGATCGTCGTCACCCTGTTGGGGATCAGCAACGGTGGTGCCTCGGGCATCAGCCTGCTCGGCACGGCGATGCTGTGCATCTTCGCCGCCGACGCCCCCAACGCGCCGTTCTTCTTCGGCATCCCAGCGTGGGTGATCGCCGTGATCTTCGTCGCCATCGACGTGTTGCAGTACACCGGCGATCGCTGGTGGGGCGTGCTCGCCCAACTGTTGCTCACGGTGGCGTTCGCGCTGGTGGTGATGCGGCAGTTCGGCGAGCTGTCCGAGACGATGGGGTTCATCCCGCAGGTGGTCGGCAAGAACAGCGGCTCGTCGCGTGGCCGCACCCCGGCTCGTGCGGGCGCCAAGCGCAAGAAGCAGAGCCGCGACTTCGACCGTGTGGTCACGCCGGGCCCGTGGAACGGGCCGTCACCGGGTGATCAGGCGGAGATGGACCGCTTGCTCGACAAGATGAACTCCGTCGGCCTCAGTGAGGCCGAGCGCAAGCGCCTGAGTGAGCTCGGCAAGCGCCTCCGCGGCAGCTGACCGTCGTCACCGCAGGACGACGAGGCCCAGCCCGGGCACACCCGTCCCGCGTCAGGCGACCGACGGGGTGACCTGACGGCTCGCCATCGCGTAGATCAGCAGCACGCCGGCGAGCACCGAGCCGGCGTAGGCCAGCGAGCCGTAGCCGTACGACGCCTTCACGAAGCCCGAGGCGAACGCGGCGCTGCCACCGCACAGGCTCATCAGCAGATCGCCCGAACCCTGCACCTCGACCCGGGTCTCGGCGGGCACGCTCTCGGTCAGCAACGTGCTGCCGGCGACCAGACCGAAGCTCCAGCCGACGCCGAGCAGGAACAGGCCGATGAAGACGAGCACGGCGTTGTAGCCGACCATCACCGTGACGAACGTGCCGACGCCGAGGATCACCGACCCGATGACGATCGAGATGATCCGCCCGAGCCGCTCGACGGCACGACCGACGAATGGTGAGAACCCGTACATGCCGACGATGTGCAGGGCGATCACGTAGGCACTGAGGTCGCTGTGGTGGTGGTCCTTCATGTACGGCGGGGTCATCGTCATCACCGCCACCATCGCGGTCTGCGAGATCACCATCGAGGCGAGCCCGAGCTGTGCGAGCGGTCGGGTGCGCAGTACACCGATCGCGCCGCGCACCTGCCGCAGTGGCCGCACGCGCTGGGCGTTCGGGTCGGTGAGACCTGCGACCGTGAGCGGGTCGGGACGGAGTCGCATCGCGATGACCACCGCCGAGATCGCGAAGAACGTGCCGGCGAAGAAGAACGGGCCGACGAGCGGCTCGAGCCCGACGGAGTCGGCGACCCGCTTCTCCCATGGCGTGAGCAGTGGACCGAACGCGGCGCCGAGCGTGCCGACCCAGACGACCGATCCGATGGCCTGCGAACGGGCCGATGCCTCGGCGAGATCGGCGCCGACGAAGCGCGCCTGCAGCCCCGCCGCCTGCCCCGCACCGAAGGCGAGCATGCCCACCACGAACAGCGGGAACGAGCCGAGCTGACCGGCGATCCCCGCCACGAACGCGCCGATCGCCGCAGCGGTCCATGCACGCACCAAGGGCACGCGACGCCCATGGCGACGCATCGCCGCCGACAGCGGCACGGCGACCAACGCCGAGCCGAGCGTGAACGTCGCACTGCCCGTGCCCGCCAGCCGGGCGTTGTCGATCAGCTCGCCGACGAGCAGCGCGACGACGGCGATCATCCCGGAGACGGCCGCCTGCGACGGCACCTGCGCCACGCGCAACGTGATGAGCGTGCGTCGCTGGAGCGCGCCGCGGTCGAGATCGACGGCAGTGGTGGTCACCTCGCCAGTGTCACAGACACCGCTCGGCGCGGACGACGCCATTGGCACTGCGACCGGGTGCCACCACCACCCGGCTCACGCACCCGGGCGTCCGCGAGCCACAGGGCCCGCCCAACGACCTCCGACTCACGAACCCCGCCGTCCGTGAGCTGCAGGTCCGTCCCGACGACCTCACGCTCACCGACCCGAACGTCCGTGAGCCACAGGACCCGCAGGAGGACCGCTCACTCACGAACTCCGGCCGGCCCGACGGGTCAGCGGGACAACAGGGGGCGCAGGAAGCGGCCGGTGTGGCTGGCGTCGATGGTGGCGATGTGTTCGGGCGAGCCCTCGCCCACCACCATGCCGCCGCCGCTGCCACCCTCGGGACCGAGGTCGATGATCCAGTCGGCGGTCTTGATGACGTCGAGGTTGTGCTCGATGACGAGCACCGTGTTGCCCTGGTCGACCAGGCGTGACAGCACGGTGAGCAGACGGCGCACGTCCTCGAAGTGCAGACCCGTGGTCGGCTCGTCGAGCAGGTAGATCGTGTGACCCGTGCTGCGCTTGGCGAGCTCGCTCGCGAGCTTGACGCGCTGCGCCTCGCCGCCCGACAGCGTCGGCGCCGACTGGCCGAGCCTGACGTAGCCGAGACCGACGTCCATCAACGTCTGCATGTGACGTGCGATGGCCGGCTGGTTGGCGAAGAAGTCGACCGCCTCGGCGATCGGCATGTCGAGCACCTCGGCGATGTTCTTGCCCTTGAACGTGATGTCGAGCGTGTCGCGGTTGTAGCGATCTCCCTTGCACACCTCGCACGGCACGTACACGTCGGGCAGGAAGTGCATCTCGATCTTGATCGTGCCGTCGCCCGCGCACGCCTCGCAACGACCGCCGGCCACGTTGAAGCTGAACCGACCCGGCAGGTAGCCGCGCACCTTGGCCTCGCTGGTGGTGGCGAACAGCTTGCGGATGTTGTCGAACACGCCCGTGTAGGTGGCCGGGTTGGACCGCGGGGTGCGCCCGATCGGCGACTGGTCCATGTCGATCACCTTGTCGAGCAGCTCGATGCCCTCGATCTTCTTGTGCTTCCCCGCGGCGTCCTTGCTCTTGTAGATGCGCTGCATCAGCACCGGCAGCAGGATGTCGCGCACCAGCGTGCTCTTGCCGCTGCCCGACACGCCGGTGACGGCGACGAGGCAGCCGAGCGGGATGTCGACGTCGATGTTGCGCAGATTGTGCTCGCGCGCACCCTTGATGCGCAGCCACTGGTCGCCCGGCGTGCGGCGCTGCTGGGGCACCGGCACGGTGCGCTTGCCCGCCAGGTACTGGCCGGTGATCGACTCCTTCGACTTGAGGATCCCCTTCACCGGACCGCTGTACACGACCGCACCACCGTGCTCACCCGCGCCCGGTCCGATGTCGACGATCCAGTCGCTCTCGCGGATGGTGTCCTCGTCGTGCTCGACGACGAGCACGGTGTTGCCGAGGTCGCGCAGCCGGATGAGCGTGTCGATGAGGCGCCGGTTGTCGCGCTGGTGCAGACCGATCGACGGCTCGTCGAGCACGTACAGGGTGCCGACGAGACCCGAGCCGATCTGGCTGGCGAGGCGGATGCGTTGCGCCTCGCCACCGGCCAGCGTGCCGGCCGAGCGCGACAGCGTGAGGTAGTCGAGGCCGACGTCGAGCAGAAAGCCCAGGCGGGCGTTGATCTCCTTGGTGACGCGCTCGGCGATCAGCCGGTCGCGCTCGCTGAGCTCGAGACCGGCGAGGAACTTCGACGACTCGCCGATCGACATGTCGCAGATCTCGGAGATGTGCTTGTCGTTGACCCGCACGGCCAGCGACGCAGGCTTCAGGCGCGCGCCGTTGCACGTGGGGCACGGCACGAGCCGCATGTACCCCTCGTACTGCTCGCGGGCCCAGTCGCTCTCGGCACCCTCGTGGCGACGCTTGATCCACGGGATCACGCCTTCGTAGCTGGTGTTGTACTGCCGCGTGCGCCCGTAGCGGTTCTTGTACTTCACCTGCAGGTTGCCGCTGACGCCGTGCATCACCACCTTCTGCTGCTTGGCGTTGAGCGTGCGGTACGGCGCGTCGAGGTCGATCTCGTACACCTCGGCGACGGCTTCGAGCATGCGCGTGAAGTACTGCGTGTGCGCCGACCGCCACGGGGCGATCGCGCCCTCGTTGATGCTCTGGTCGGGGTCGGGCACGATCAGCTCGGGGTCGACCTCGAAGGTGGTGCCGAGGCCGTCGCACGCCTCGCACGCGCCGTAGGGCGAGTTGAACGAGAAGTTGCGGGGCGCGAGCTCCTCGAACGACAGGCCGCACGACGGGCACACCAGGTGCTGGCTGAAGGTGAGCGTCTCGTCGTCCTGGCCCTCGCGGTTGACGAGCTCGACCTGGGCGACGCCCTCTGCCAGGCGCAGCGCGGTCTCGAGGCTGTCGGTGAGGCGACGCTCGATGCCCTCGCGGCGCACGAGCCGGTCGATGACGATCTCGATGTGGTGGTTCTCGTAGCGGGCGAGCTTCTCGTCACGCTTCAGGAACTCGGCGATGTCGACGATCTCGCCGTCGATCTTGGCGCGCACGAAGCCCTGCGCGGTGAGGTCCTGCAGCAGGGTGTCGTACTCGCCCTTGCGGCCGCGCACCACCGGCGCGAGCACCTGGAAGCGCGTGCCCTCGGGCAGCTCGAGGATGCGGTCGACGATCTGCTGCGGGGTCTGGCGCTCGAGCCGGGTGTCGTCGTTGGGGCAGTGCTGCACGCCGATGCGAGCGAACAACAGACGCAGGTAGTCGTAGACCTCGGTGATCGTGCCGACGGTGGAGCGCGGGTTGCGACTCGCCGACTTCTGGTCGATGGAGATCGCCGGCGACAGGCCCTCGATGACATCGACGTCGGGCTTGTCCATCTGCCCGAGGAACTGGCGGGCGTAGGCGCTGAGGCTCTCGACGTAGCGCCGTTGACCCTCGGCGTAGATGGTGTCGAACGCGAGGCTGCTCTTGCCCGAGCCGGAGAGCCCGGTGAACACGATCAGGCGATCGCGCGGCAGGTCGACGCTGATGTTCTTCAGGTTGTGCTCGCGGGCGCCACGGACCGTGATCGTGTTGGTGATCGACTTGCTGCCGGTCTGGAGCTTCCCCGAGTCGGCGGTCTTCGCGGGAGGCATTGCTGGCCAAGGCTAGTGCGGGGCCACCCCGAACACACGTTCTGTCGACGCGGAATCGCGCCCGATCACCACCACGATCGGTGGTGGTTTCGAAGGAACACTCAGGGATTCCCGAGAATCGGGAGCAGAAAGATTGAAGATCCGCCGATCGGGTGCCGATAGTCACCTCGATGGTTGGAAGTCCGAGCCTCGACGCTGCGCTGAGCCGCATCGGTCTGCACCTGTTGCAGTACCTGCACCAGGAGACCGACGCGGCCTGGTCGCTCAACGCGTCCCCGGTGGGGACGGCGTTCGGCGTCCCCGGTCACGACGGCACCGCGCTCGCCTTCCTCTGCCTGCACGACCCGGTCGACCCGTCCCGCTACCAGCGGCTCGGCGCGGCCGTGGCGGGGGCGCTCGGCGCGATCGCCGAGGCCGAGACCCGCAGCGTCGTGCTGGCCCACGACCCGGCCGACCTGGTTCCCACGCCCCCCGGGGAGCTGGACGGCCGGATGATCGCCTACTTCCAGCCGATCGTCGAGCTGTCGACGGGCGAGGTGGTCGCGATCGAGGCGCTCGCCCGCATGCAGACGGCGGACGGCGTGCTGGGCCCCGACTCGTTCCTGGACGCCTACTCGACGCCGCCAGCGATGCTCTCGCTGTTCGACCGGATGCTCGAGTCGTCGCTGCAGTTCCTGTCGGACTTCAGCCACCGCATCCCCGACCTCAGCGCCGCGCTCAACCTCGAGTTCGCCGGCGTGCCCGAGCACGGCCTGGCCGAACTGGTCGCGCAGCGTCTGCGCCAGTACGACATCGAGAGCGACGCGGTGACGATCGAGCTCAACGAGCGCATCGCCTATCGCCTCACGCCCGGCGCCCTCGACCAGCTGCGCAAGCTGGTCGACCTCGGCGTCAAGCTCCTGCTGGACGACGTGCCGCACAGCTTCGCCGCACTCGAGCAGCTGTCGGGCATCCCGATCTCGGGTGCCAAGCTCGACCGCCGCTACGTGCAGCAGGTCACGGGCACCGAGCGCGAGCGGTTGGAGATCCAGCGGATCCTCGCCGAAGCCGCGTCCCACGAGATCGAGGTGATCGCCGAAGGCGTCGAGACCCAGACGCAGTGCGATCGGCTGGTACAGCTCGGCTGCCGATTCGGACAGGGCTACCTGTTCGCGGTGCCGCAGCCGGCGTCGTCGCTGAGCGCCGTGCTCGGCGAGCCGCTCGTCGGCAGCTGGTGATCCGAGGGCCACAGGTCCACCCGGGGGTTCGCCACGCACTCGGGTGCGCGGCTGACACTCCGGTGGGCGGCTGACACTCGGGTGGGCGGCTGGCACTCGGGCGACGGCGCACGCGGTCGTTCGCCGCCGTAACGTGGCCGGCGATGGCCGGCAGCACCCCCACGCTCGACCAGCAGCGCGCCGGCGAGCTCCGCCGGATGAAGCTCGTCGCCACCGGCCTGCTGGTCGCCGTGGCGATCGTGTTCGTGCTCGCTCGCAGTTTCCGCGACCGAGCCGGCTGGCTCGAGTACGTCGAGGCCTTCGCCGAGGCGGCCATGGTCGGCGCACTGGCAGACTGGTTCGCGGTCACCGCCTTGTTCCGCCACCCGCTCGGCCTGCCGATCCCGCACACGGCGATCATCCCCAAGCGCAAGGACCAGATCGGCGAGTCGCTCGGGCAGTTCGTGCAGGAGAACTTCCTCACCGAGGAGTTGCTCAACGAGCGGCTCGCCCGCGCCCACGTCGGTGCACGTCTCGGCGACTGGCTCGCCCAACCCGCCAACGCGAGACGCGCGTCGTCCGCGGCCGGTGACGTGATCCGCGGCGCGCTCGAGGTGGTCGACGACGCGGCGATCTCCGGATCGATCGAGGCCATGGTCGAACGCCGCATCCGTGCCACGCCGGTCGCTCCCCTCCTCGGCCGTGCGGTCGACCTGGCCGTCGAGGGCGGACATCACCAGCGCCTCTTCGACGCCACGCTCGTCGGGTTGCGCAACTTCCTCGACGACAACCGGGCGACGTTCCGCGACCGGCTGCAGCACGAGTCGCCGTGGTGGGTGCCCGAGAGCATCGACGACCGCATCTTCGACAAGATCTACACCGGCGTGCACCGCTTCCTCGACGACGTCTCGCGTGATCCGAGCCACGAGGTGCGTCGCTCGATCGAGCAGCGCGTGGTGGCGTTCGCGCAACGGCTCCGCGACGACCCCGAGCTGGTCGCGAAGGGCGAGGAACTGAAAGACGAGCTGCTCGCACACCCCGACGTGCGCGCGTGGATCGCATCGCTGTGGGGCGAGGTGAAGCGCTCGCTCGACCAGGCAGCGGTCGATCCCGACAGCGAGCTGCGCCGACGCATGACCACCAGCCTGGCGCTGCTCGGACAACGGCTGCGCGACGAGCCCGATCTGCAGGGCAAGGTCGACCGGTGGGTGGCATCGGCCGGCGGTTACGTGGTGGCCAACTACCGCCACGAGGTGGCGAACATGATCTCGACCACGGTCGAGCGCTGGGACGCCGAGAGCACCAGCAAGCGGCTCGAGCTGCAGGTCGGCCGCGACCTGCAGTTCATCCGCATCAACGGCACGGTGGTGGGCGGCCTGGCCGGCCTGCTCATCCACGTGCTCACGGTGCTGCTGTAGCCACCTCGGCTGCCGGCACCGTCGGCACCACGGGTCTCGCCCCCTGGCGCAGCGCGACGAGCACCCCGACCAACAGCAGGGCGCCACCGGCGAGCTCGGCACCGTTGGGCCGCTGGTCGAGCAACGCCCAACCGGCGGCCATCGCCACGGCCGGCGCCCACAACGCCCAGGGCACCACCGCCGAGGGCGGGTACTTCGACAGGAGCCCGTTGAACACGGCGTAGCCGAAGATCGACGCGAGTCCCGACGTGTAGAGGGTCGAGACGATCGACCGCCACCCGAAGTGCGAGATCGCATCGGCGACGTCGTGCGGGCCGTCCAGCACCAGCGACAACGCCAACAGCGGCACGGGCACCACCAACGCCGACCACACCGTGAGCGAGAGCCCGCCCTTGATGCCCGACGAGCGCGAGATCACGTTGCCGATCGCCCACGACAACCCGGCCAGCACACACAGCGCCAACGCACCGACGGTCACGTGACCGCCGCGTCCGATGCCCACCACGACGAGTCCCACGGTGCCCACGGCGACGCCGGCCACCTGCCACGCCGTCGGCCGCTCGCGCAGCACACCGGCGGCCAGCACGATCGTCAGGATCACCTGCGCCTGCAGCACCAGGGCCGCCAACCCGGGCGGCATGCCGGCGTGCATCGACGAGTAGAGCAGGCCGAACTGGCCGAGCGACATGAAGGTGCCGACGCCGAGGATCGTCCGCCACGGCGCGTCCGGACGAGGCACCAGGAAGATCGCCGGCAGGAGCACCACGGTGAAGCGGATCGCTGCGAACAGCAGCGGCGGCACACCGTGCATGCCCCATTGGATCACCACGAAGTTGAAGCCCCAGACGGTGACCACGAGGGCGGCGAGGAGGGTGTCGCGTCGGTTCACGTGGTCGAGCGTGCCCGAACCGACCGTGAAGCACCAGCGAATTGATCTGCCGGATTCTGTGTAGCGTTGCTACATGATCGATCTCGATGCGGTCGCCTCGCTGCGAGCCGTGCAACAGCAGGGTTCCGTCGGTGCCGCCGCCGCAGCGCTCGGCTTCACACCGAGCGCGGTGAGCCAGCAGATCAAGCGACTCGAACGGCAGGTCGGCGTCGGCCTGCTCGAACGGGTGGGCCGTGGAGTGGTGCTCACGCACGAGGGACGCTCGCTGGTCGAGCGCGGCACCCGCCTGCTCGACGAGCTCGAGGTGCTCGAGGCGGGCCTGCACCAGCGGGCCGGCACGGTCACCGGCACCATCCGTCTCGTCGCGTTCGCGACGGCTGTGCGGGGCCTGGTCACGGTCGCGCTCCCCCGTCTGATCGACCAGCACCCCGGCCTCGACGTGCACCTGCTCGAACGCGACCCGTGGGAGGCGATCGACCTGGTCGCCACCGGCCAGAGCGATGTCGGGGTGGTGCACAGCTGGGGCGAGGTGCCGCTGTCGGTGCCCGAGCACGTGGTGCGCACCCCCATCGCGATCGACGCGGCCGACCTGCTCGTGCCCGCCACCCACCGACTGGCCAACCGGCGCACCGTGCGGCCACACGAGCTGCACGGCGAGCGATGGATCGCCACCCCCGAGGGCACGATCTGTCGCGAGTGGCTGATGCGCATGCACGACGGCAGCGGCACGCTGCCGCAGATCGTCCACCGGTCGGGAGAGTTCGAGACGCACGTCGCGCTCGTCGCCGCCGGGCTCGGGATCGCGCTGGTGCCCCGCCTCGGCCGTGCTCCCCTGCCGCCGACGGTACGGGCGCTGCAGGTGCGCGACCCCGAACCGTGGCGCGAGATCTCGGTGGTGTTCCGCCAGACGATGGAGGAGTCGCCGGCGGTGCGAGCCGTGGTGGCGGCGCTGCACGACGCCGCCACCACGTTGCGCTGATCACCCCGCGTCGATGGCCACCAGCCAGTCGCTCCAGTAGGCCTTCCACCGCTCGACGGCGGCCGAATCGGGCAGCCCGTCGTGGCTCACGCTGATCGCCACACGTCCGCCCGCCTTCGGCGCGAACGAGAACAGCACCGAGCCCACCTCGCTGCCGTCGATCGCGATCCCCACACGCAACGCCTTGCTCGTCGGCTTCGAGCGCACGCGCGTCTCGAGGCCCGGGAACAGCTCCGCATGATCGCGCTCGTCGACGATCGCAGCACGCAGCTCGTCGAGGTCGACGGTCACCGTCTTCGACTTGCCCGCGCTGAACGTGCCGTCGGCCATCTGGTTCACGACTCGACGACCGGTGATGCGTTCGTATCCCACCGTGACACCCTGGCCCCACCAACCATCGACGCCGTAGGTGTCGGCGACGTACGCGGCGATCGCAACGTGGCCGCCGTCGTGGCCCGGCCAGGCGTCGATGAGGTCGCACCACTCGTCCCAGTCCCTGCCCGTCGCCCGCAGGATCGAGGCGTCGTCCACCTCGGGCTCGGTCACTCGCACCCGCCGGCCGTCCGGTCCGAGGCGAGGCGCGGTCGGGGAAGGAGCGAGGCCGCCGAGCAGGGCGCGTCGGGCGGCGCCGTACCGCTCGCCGGTCTTCTCCATCCGCTCACGGACGCGGCGTTTGAAGGATTCGTGTGTGGTCATGTGAGGTCACCTCGTGTGTCGGCGCGCTCCGCCGACGACCCGCGCTCGTCGGTGGCCGCGCAGGGACACACCGGTTCCGTCACGCCGAGCACTCGAGGTCCCCTCTGCTCTCCAGAGCTCGGCGGCGCGGGTGCCGAGGAGAGAGTCCGGCGAGGCGTGTCGCCATGAGCGATGCTAGCCGCCCGGCCCTGGCTCAGCCGGCGTCGCGGAGCTCGCGTCGCAACTCGTTCACCTCGTCGCGCAGGCGCGCCGCGTACTCGAACTTGAGCTCGGCGGCGGCCTCGTGCATCTCCTCCTCGAGCGTCTGGATCAGACGTGCGAGTTCTTGCTGCGGCAGGGTCTTGAGGTCGCGCTTCACCTTGTCGCGCTCGCTGATCCGACGGCGGTCCTTGCCGGGCACCGGCGCCGTGCCGTCGCTCGACAGACCGAGCATCGACAAGATGTCGCCCACGGCCTTGCGGATCGTCTGCGGGTCGATGCCGTGCTCTTCGTTGTACGCGATCTGCCGCTGCCGGCGGCGTTGCGTCTCGTCGATCGCGCGCTGCATCGAGTCGGTGATCGTGTCGGCGTACATGATCACCTGACCGTCGACGTTTCGGGCCGCACGACCCATGGTCTGGATGAGCGAGGTCTCGCTGCGCAGGAACCCCTCTTTGTCGGCGTCGAGGATGCACACGAGGCTCACCTCCGGCAGGTCGAGACCCTCGCGGAGCAGGTTGATGCCGACGAGCACGTCGAACTCGCCGAGGCGCAGCGCCCGCAACAGCTCGATGCGCTGGATGGTGTCGACGTTGCTGTGCAGGTAGCGCACGCGCAGGCCCTGCTCGAGCAGGTAGTCGGTGAGGTCCTCGGCCATCTTCTTCGTGAGGGTGGTGATGAGGACTCGGTCGCCCTTCTCGATGCGTTGGTTGACCTGCTCGATGATGTCGTCGATCTGACCCTTGGTGGGCTTCACGATCACCTCGGGGTCGACCAGACCGGTGGGGCGCACGATCTGCTCGACCACCTGCTCGCTGACGCGCAGCTCGTACGCGGCCGGCGTGGCTGACAGGAACACCACCTGGTTGAGGCGCTCCATGATCTCGTCGAACCGCAGCGGCCGGTTGTCGCGAGCGCTCGGCAGACGGAACCCGTGCTCGATCAGCTGGTCCTTGCGGCTGCGGTCGCCCTCGTACTGGCCGTGGAGCTGCGGCACCGCCACGTGGCTCTCGTCGATGACCAGCAGGTAGTCGTCCGGGAAGTAGTCGAGCAGCGTGAACGGCGGCTCGCCGTAGGTGCGACCGTCGATGTGCATCGAGTAGTTCTCGATGCCGTTGCAGTAGCCGACCTCCTGGATCATCTCGAGGTCGTACTGGGTGCGCATGCGCAGCCGCTGCGCCTCGAGCAACTTGCCGTTGGCCTCGAACCAGGCGAGCCGCTCCTGCAGTTCGGCCTCGATGCCGAGCACCGCCTTGCGCATCCGCTCGTCGCCCGCGACGTAGTGGGTGGCCGGGAAGATCTGCGTGCGGCTCAGCTCGCGCAGCTGCTCGCCGGTGAGCGGGTCGATGATCGTGAGCCGGTCGACGGTGTCGCCGAACATCTCGATGCGCAGCACCGTCTCCTCGTACGACGGGTGCACCTCGATGGTGTCGCCGCGCACGCGGAACTTGCCGCGCCCGAGGGTCATGTCGTTGCGGTCGAACTGCAGGTCGACGAGACGGCGCAGGATGCTGCGCTGGTCGTAGTCGACGCCGACGCTGAGGTCGAGCAGCTGCCCCTTGTACTCCTCGGGGTTGCCCATGCCGTAGATGCAGCTGACCGATGCCACCACGATCGTGTCGCGACGGGTGAGCAGCGCTGCCGTTGCGGAGTGACGCAACCGGTCGATCTCGTCGTTGATCGACGAGTCCTTCTCGATGTAGGTGTCGCTCGACGCGATGTACGCCTCGGGCTGGTAGTAGTCGTAGTAGCTGACGAAGTACTCGACCCGGTTGTTGGGGAAGAACTCGCGCATCTCCTGTGCGAGCTGCGCGGCGAGCGACTTGTTGGGCGCCAGGATCAGCGTCGGGCGCTGCACGTTCTGGATCGTCCAGGCGATGGTGGCGCTCTTGCCCGAACCGGTGATGCCGAGCAACGTCTGGAACCGGTCGCCGCGCTCGATGCCCGCGCTGAGCGCCTCGATCGCCTTCGGCTGGTCGCCGGCCGGCTCGAACTCGGAGACCACCTGGAACGGTTCGCCGGTCAGGACAGGAGCACCGGAGTTCGTCATGGCTCGATCCTATCGGACGAAAACGAGCGGCAGAACGCACGTTCGACCTGCCAGGATGGCCCGGTGATCACCCTGCCGATGCACACCGAGCGGCTCGTGCTGCGCATGCCGACCGAGGCCGACGCACCGATCATCGCCGCGTACCGCGACGACCCGGAGGTCGCTCGCTACCAGGACTGGCCCCTCCCCTACACGCGCTCCGACGCGCTCGAGGGCATCCAGCGCGTCGCCGACCTCACCGGCCCACGGGTGGGACGGTCGGTGAACGTCGTCGTCGAGCACGAGGGTGTCGTCGTCGGCGACGTGTTCGTGGGCATCGGCGACGAACACCCCGGCGGCGCCGTGGCGTTCCTCGGCTACACGTTCGCGACCCGTCATCAGGGGCAGGGCTTCGCCATCGAGGCCGCGTCGGCGATGGTCGACGCCGTGTTCGCGCACACGCCGGTGCACCGCATCGTGGCGACACTCGATCCCGAGAACCACGCGTCGATGCGCCTGCTCGAACTGCTCGGCTTCCGGTTCGAGGGGTTGGCGCGCCAGGCCGAACCGATCCGCGGCGAATGGCTCGACGACATGCGCTTCGGGTTGCTGCGCGACGACCGGACCGCCTGGCTCGCGCGGCCCACCACGGTCACCGACGTGCGTCTGGTCGAGGTGACGCACCACAACCTGCGTGCCGTCGGTGCGCTCGAGACCCACCGCTTCCAACGGAAGTTCGTGGCCCCCATGGAGCACAACCTGGCGCAAGCGCTCGTGCCGCCCGAGGTGATGCCGGGCCACCTCGCCGTGCCGTGGTACCGGGCGATCGAAGCCGATGGCGACATCGTCGGGTTCGTGATGGTGAGCGACCTCAGCGAGGTCGAACCACACCCGTACCTGTGGCGATTCCTCGTCGACCGGCGCCACCAGCGCCGCGGCATCGGCCGCCGCGTGATCGACGAGCTGGCCCGGTACTTCCGCGACCGGGGCGACGAGGCGCTGATGGTCAGCTGGGTCGACGGCCCGGGCGGCCCGCGCCGGTTCTACGAGGGCATCGGTTTCGTGCCCACCGGCGAGCTCGACGGCACCGAGATCGTCGCCCGCCTCGCCCTCTGACGGCACCGCGCCGGTCGAGGCATCGCGGGTGGGGGCGCCTCACATCGCACCCCACCCGCGAAGGTCTCATCCGACCGAGATGCCCCAGTCGGCGACGATCGACAGGGCGGCATCGATCGGGATCGCGAAGCCGATGTTCTCGACGGTCACGCCGCTCGAGTCGGTGGCGCCGGCCGAGTTCATGCCGATCACCCGGCCGCTCGCGTCGAGCATCGCTCCGCCCGAGTCGCCCGAGCTGATCGCCGCATCGGTCTGGATCAGGCCGGTCAGCGTGCCCTCGCTCGTGGTGATGGTGCGGTCGAGCGCCGACACGATGCCCCGCGACACGCTCATCGTGTCGCCGAGGTCGAGGGCGTTGCCGATCACCACGACGTCGTCGCCCACGACCACGTCGGCCGACGAGCCGAACGTCGCCGGCGTCAGACCGCTGGCACCGTCGAGCTGGATGACGGCCACGTCGTCGGTCGTGTCGGCGTGCACGACGGTGGCGTCGTAGCTGGTGCCGTCGCTCAGCTTCACCGTGATCGACGTCGCGTCGGCGACGACGTGGGCATTGGTGAGCGCGAGCCCGTCGGCGGTGAGCACCATGCCCGTGCCCGCCGCCTCGCCCTGCATCTGGAACGGGCCCTGCCGGTAGCTGACGGTCGTGTTGATCTCGACGATCGACGCCTCGGCGCTCGCCAGCACGGCGGCGACGTCCATGCCGTCGTCGGCCAGTCGGCTCGAGTCGAGCGAGGTGGCGACCGCGGTGGTGCAGGCCGTCGCCGCGCTGGTCTCGATGTCGTCGTGCCCGGCCGTGGCGGCCAGCCAGCCGGCTGCTCCGCCCGCGGCGGCCGAGGTGCCCATGACGAGCGCGAGCAGCGCACCGAGGCCGCGACGGCGACGGCGCTGCACGGGAGGCGGTGGCCACGGGCTGACCTTGTCGAGCGCGTCGAGCGGGTCGATCGGGCGGACGGGGATCTCGGGGGTGACGGGGGTGTCGAGCATGGCGGCCTCCTGAAGGGACACCGTCATCGTCGACCGTGCTGGTGTGAGATCGACCCCCGACGCGTGAGAGTTCGACGAGAACGCTCAGCCCTCGGGCGCGGCCTCGTCCTTGGGCTTCGGCGCCGGCATCTCCCAATCGGCCGGCAACTGCGGCAACGCCGTCAACGCGGCGTACAGCGCATCGACCTGCGGCACCAGATCGGCCGGCGAACCGCTGTTGTCGATGACGTGCGTGGCGGTGGCCAGCCGCTGCTCGCGGCTCGCCTGCTTGGCGATGCGCGCCCGGGCGTCGGCCTCGTCGAACCCGCGACCCTGCACCAGACGTCGCACCTGCACCTCGGGATCGACGTCGATCACGATCACCGCCTGCAGCCCCTCGCGCGGGTTCTCGGTGAGCAGCGGGATGTCCATCACCACCACGTGATCGGTGTCTCGTTCGGCCAGCACCCGACGGTTCATCTCGCGGCCCACGGCGGGGTGCACGATCTTGTTCAGGTCCTTCAGCGCCTCGGGATCGCTGAACACCACCGCCGCCACCGCGGCACGGTCGAGGCTGCCGTCCTCGGCGATCACCTGCGAGCCGAACCGCTCCGCCATCTCGGCGAGCACCGGCGAACCCGGCTGCTGCACGTCGCGCACCACCTGGTCGGCGTCGACGATCACGGCGCCCCGCTCGGCGAGCATCGAGCTCACCGTCGACTTGCCCGAGCCGATGCCACCTGTCAGTCCCACGAGGATCACGCTCACTACTATGCACGCCGGTGAGCGGCCCGGACGATCTGCATCCCGTGGACGCCGCCGACACCCCCGAGCCGATCGACCGGCCGGCCCCCACCGACGTGACGTGGCCCCTCGTCGAACGCCGCCGACCCGGCCGACGTGCCGTCCCGCCCGCAGGCAGCCCCGACGCACGTCAGCCCGACGGCATCGACGCCGGCCCCGTGCCCGTGTCTGCGCCGATGTGGCCGTTCCGCGTGCTGGCGATCGCGGGCGCGATCGTCCAGGCCCGCGAAGACCTCGCCTGGCACCACTGGCAGCTGTGGGGCGGACTGGTGATCGCCACCGTCTACGCGGCCGCCCTCATCGTCCGCCCGATCCCCCACCGCGACGACCATCGGGTACGTCTGCGCATCGTGATCGAACATGCGATCCACACCGGCCTCGTGATGCTCACCGGCGCGTGGGGATCGCCGATCGCGCTGTGCTTCATCCCCACGGTGATGGTCGCCGGTCTGGCCGCCGGCAGCGCCTTCGCCGCACAGCTGATCACCGCCTCGGCCGTGGTGGTGACCGTGCAGTACGTGAACGAGGCAGGCTTCGAGCACGGCCTGCGCGACGCGGCGATGTGGATCGGGCTGCTCGGCGTGGTCGCGTTCACCACCGGCCTGTCGCAGCGGGCCGCCGCCGAGGCGGCGCGACAGAAGGAAGCGGCGCTCCAACGCGTCAACCGGCTGTCGGAGGCCAACTCGCTGTTGTTCGCCCTGCAGCGCGTGGCCCAGAGCATGCCTGCCTCGCTCGACCTCGACGACGTGATCGACTCGACCTTGTCGCGGGTGACGTCGCTCGTGCCGAGCGACTCGCTGTCGCTGTACCTGTTCGACGAGACCGACGGACGCCTCGACCTGTTCCGCAACTCGGGCGCCGCCGCGCGCGCACAGATCGTGCTGTCGGCCACGCCACCGATGGTGCGCGCCGCGATCGACGCCCCGCGCACCGTGCGCATCAGCGACCTGCAACCCGGTACCGGTCTGTCGCCCGACGCCCGGTCGGGCCTGTACGCCGCGCTGCGAGCCCGGGGCACGATGGTCGGCCTGCTCGCCGTCGAGATGAACCGCACCGACGGCCACACCCAGCAGCACACCGAGATCGTGCACGGCCTGGCCGAGCCGTTCGGCATCGCGATCGACAACAGCCGGCTGTTCCGGCGTATCCGGTCGGCCACCGTCACCGAGGAGCGTCGCCGCATCGCCCGCGACCTGCACGACCAGGTGGGATCGTCGCTCGCGTTCCTCGGCTTCGAGGTCGACCGGGCGCAGGAGCTCGCGAGCCGCGGCGACCAGGTCGACGAGGTGCTCGTCGAACTGCGCCAGCACCTCACCGCGGTCGTCAACGACATCCGCGAGACCCTGCACGACCTGCGCACCGACGTCACCGACGACAAGGACCTGCCCGCCACCCTGCAGACCCATCTGGCCCGGGTGCACGACCGCCGGCAGCTCGAGACCACCGCCCATGTCGACGCCCCGCAGCGCCCGCCCCGGCAGGTGGAGCGCGAGCTCTGGCAGATCGCACTCGAGGCGATCACCAACGTCGAACGCCACGCCCAGGCCACCACGCTCGAGGTCACCTACGTTTCGCGTCCCGATCGCGTGTTCCTGCAGGTCAGGGACAATGGAATCGGTCTCAACAACGGGCCCCGACGTGCCGATAGATACGGCATGGTCGGCATGCGTGAACGGACCCACGGCATCGGCGCGTCGTTGCGCGTCGAGCCCACACCAGGCGGGGGCACGACCATCACGGTCGAGCTCGAACCGGGCGAGGTGAAGTCGTGAAGCCGCCGTCGGTGATGCTCGTCGACGACCACACGATGCTCCGCCAGGGCCTGCGCCGATCGCTCGAGACCGAGGGCATCCCCGTGGTGGCCGAGGCGTCGAACGGCGAAGAGGCGATCAAGATGGCGCTCGACGTGAAGCCGAGCGTGATCCTGATGGACGTCTCGATGCCCCAGACCGACGGCATCGAGGCCACCCGCCGACTGATGCAGGCCGACGCCCGTCAGCGCGTGGTGATCCTCACCATGCACATCGACCGCGACGTGATCGAGCGGGCGATGAAGGCCGGCGCCGTCGGCTACATGACCAAGGACTCGACGGTGAAGGAGGTCGTGATGGCGATCAAGCTCGCCGTCAACGGCGACCGGATCCTGTCACCGCGTCTGGCCGAGGTGATGCTGCAGGAGGCCAAGAAGGACGACGGTCCGGTGTCGCTGCTCTCGCCCCGAGAGGAGGAGCTGCTGCAGCACATCGCCGACGGGCTCGCCACCAGCGAGGTCGCCGAGAAGATGTACATCAGCCAGAAGACGGTCAAGAACCACCTGGCGAGCATCTACGAGAAGCTCCAGGCACGCGACCGCACCCAGGCCGTGCTCATGGCCGTGAAGATGGGCATCGTCAAGCTCAACTGACGCTCAGCGGGCACTGGTGCCGCCCGCGCCCTCGTTCCGGGCGCGCACCGGTCCTCCGGATGTGGTGGACTGCCACCCGCACCCGCACGGGGGTCGGGTGCACGCGTCGGGGGACGCGAATCACACGAGGGGGCCTGCATGGACTTCACCGGCAAGACGGTGCTCATCACCGGCGCGTCGTACGGACTGGGCGAGGGCTTCGCCCACGGGTTCGCCGCGGCGGGAGCGTCACTGGTGCTCACCGCGCGTTCGACCGAGCTGCTCGAGACGGTGGCGGCCGCGTGCCGCGAGCTCGGCTCGCCGAAGGTCACCGTCGTGGCGGGCGACGTGTCGGACGAGGCCGACGTGCGTCGCGTCGTCGCGACCGCGGTCGAGGCACACGGCAAGATCGACAGCCTGATCAACAACGCCGGCATCAGCGACCTGCGCGGCCTGGCGCCCGAGCAGTTCGACACCGAGACGTGGAACCGGATCCTGTCGGTCGACCTGAACGGTGTGTTCTTCTACCTGCGCGAGGTCGGCCGCCACATGCTCGAGACCGGCGGCGGCTCGATCGTCAACATCGCCTCGATCATGGGGTCGGGTTCGAACGAGGTGAACGTCATCGCCTACAGCGCCGCCAAGGGCGCCGTGCGCACGATCACCCAGCAGCTCGGGTGCGAATGGGCCGACCGCGGCGTGCGGGTCAACTCGGTGTCGCCCGGGTTCATCATCACCGACATGGTGCGGCCCGCGCTCGAGGGACTCGGTATGGACAAGTGGATCGCGAGCCGTACGCCGATGCGCCGTGTGGGTGAGCTCGAGGAGGTGGTGGGCCCGGTGATGTTCCTGTGCTCGGACCACGCGAGCTACATCACGGGCCACGACCTGCTCGTCGACGGCGGCACCAATGCCTCGAACGGCACGTACCAGATCCCGCCGATCCACCACGAGTGGAATGCCGGCACGACGCCCCGAGTCGGCGCCGGCTACCCGGGCATCGTCCCGCGGCCCGAGTGGTACCAAGCGCTCGCACCCGGCATCCCCGGCCTGCACTACCCGCTGCCCGAGGGCTGACACATCGGGCGTCGGGCCCGAGGCTGCAGATCGCGCCCGCCGAACGGGTACTGGTCCGTCATGGCTGGACTCGACGAGTTGATGATGCACCTGCTGTCGATCGAGCACGCGGGCTGGCGCTCGCTGTGCGACGGGACGGCCTCGACGTTCTACGGCGACCTGATGACCGACGACGCACTCATGGTGCTCGCCAACGGCGAGGTGATGACCCGCGACCAGGTGGTGCAGGCTCTCGACGGCGCGCCGACGTGGGCCGACCACTCGATCGATGCGCCCCGACTGGTGCACGTCGATCCGGACGTCGCCGCCCTGGTCTACATCGGGTCGGGCCGCCGCGACGGCGCTGCGCCGTTCGTGGGGGCGATGGCGAGCGTGTATCGACACGTCGACGGCCGCTGGCGGCTCGTGCTGTACCAGCAGACGGCCCGCCCCTGAGGCGCCGGCCGATCGGAGTTGTCCACCGGGTGGCCGCCGATCGGACGCCGAATCACGTTGCGCACAGGGTTGCCCACCAGTCGCGACCGCTTGTGCACATGTTCGCCACACCTTGTCGGCACTGACGTTCCACAACACCCCTCTGTCATCGTGTCGGTATGTCGATGATCCTCCCCAGCTCGACCCGTAGCCCCCGCATCCGCCGCCACGGCGAGGTGCTCGACGAACCGCACCGCCGTGCGCTCGAGCGTGCCGGCTGGCGCACCTTCCTCAGCTACCGCGAGAACCATGTGCGCGCGTGGGACGGCACCCTGCTCTCGGTCACCCCCGTGTGGCTCGCCGAGGCCGAGCGCTGTGATCGTGCCGCCTCGGCCCGAGCGGGCGCCGTGCAGGCGAGTGCTCCCACGGTCGACGAGGCCTGGGCGCTGCTGCGGCTCAAGGCCGCCGGCGCCGACCGCCAGGTCGAGCGTCGCGCCGCCCGCCTGCGCGCCGCCCGCCAACAACGCGCCGCCTGACCGGGTTCTGGGCGCCACGTTCTGGGCGCCAGCACCTCGCCGTCACCAGCGGCAGTGAGTCGTCACTGGCGCCCAGGTCGATCGGGAACCGGTCCCGGGTGCCTTGGCCGACTCACGGTTGCAGCGTGCGGGGATCGACTGGCGCCCAGAACGATGCCCTGGACGCGACGATGCCGACCGGCGGACCGGTCGGCATCGTGTCGAAGGCTCGGTTCGTGGCGGCTCGGCCGCCACGATCAGGCGATCAGGCCTCGGCGGGCTGCTCGCCCTCGGCCGGCGGCTCGCCACCGTTCTCGTAGTACTCGGCCCACGCGGCCTCGCGCTCGGCATCGTCCGGACCGGCGGTCCAGTTGCCCTGCTCGTCGACGGCGAAGTGCTGGCGGTACTCCTCGGCCAGCTCGCCACCCTCGGCGGCCTGCTTGATCGACAGGCTGATCCGGCGACGGGCCAGGTCGAGATCGATGATCTTCACCCACAGCTCCTCACCCGGGGTGACGACCTGCTCGGGCGAATCGATGTGGTGCGCCGACATCTCCGAGATGTGGACCAGACCCTCGATGCCGTCGCCCACCTGGACGAACGCACCGAACTGCACGAGCTTGGTGACCCGGCCGTAGACCAGCTGGCCGACCTCGTGGGTGCTGGCGAACTCCTGCCACGGATCCTGCTGGGTGGCCTTGAGCGACAGGCTGATCCGCTCGCGGTCGAAGTCGACGTCGAGCACCTGCACCGTGACCGGATCGCCGACAGCGACGACGGCACCCGGGTGGTCGACGTGCTTCCACGACAGCTCGCTGACGTGGATGAGACCGTCCATGCCACCGAGGTCGACGAACGCACCGAACGACACGACGCTCGACACCACACCCTGACGGATCTCGCCCGGCTTGAGGTTGGTGAGGAAGCTGTCGCGGCTCTCCTTCTGCGTCTCCTCGAGGAAGGCGCGACGGCTGAGCACCACGTTGTTGCGGTTCTTGTCGAGCTCGATGATCTTGGCCTGCACCGTCTTGCCGACGTACGGGGCCAGGTCGCGCACACGGCGCAGCTCGACGAGCGAGGCCGGGAGGAAGCCACGCAGACCGATGTCGACGATGAGGCCGCCCTTGACGACCTCGATCACCGGACCCTCGACCATGCCCTCGGCTTCCTTGATCTTCTCGATCGTGCCCCACGCACGCTCGTACTGCGCACGCTTCTTCGACAGCAGCAGGCGGCCTTCCTTGTCCTCCTTGGTGAGGACCAGGGCCTCGATCGCCTCGCCGATCGAGACGATCTCGTGCGGGTTGACGTCGTTGCGGATGCTGAGCTCGCGAGCGGGGATGACGCCCTCGCTCTTGTAACCGATGTCGAGGAGGACCTCGTCGCGGTCGATCTTCACCACCGTGCCGTTGACGAGCTGGCCGTCTTCGACCTCGACCATCGTGCCGTCGATGGCTTCGGCGAAGGACATGCCGAGGTCGTCGGCGATGATCTGGCGGGGGGTGTAGTTGCCCTCGTCGTCGAAAGAGCCCATGGCTCCGGACGAGGCGGTGGAGGTATCGGACACGGACTGGTGCTTTCGAGAAGGGAAGGAACAGAACTCGCCCAGCGAAACTGGACTCCGCGAGATTACCAGCTCGAATCGGGGGTTGCGAGCAGGGTGTCGGCGGTGGGTGGCGGCTCAGACACGCGTGGCGAGCACCAGGTACTCGGGCAGCTCGACCGTCGGCGGCCCGTCGCCGTAGGCCCCGGGCTCGACGCCGGTGATCCGGTCGCACCGCAGACCGGCCTGGCGGCACAACAACCGCAGCTCACGGGGGGTGTAGCACCCGGTCCACAGGTCGACCTCGGTGGGACGACCGTGCTCGTCGCGCACCTCGGTGCGCTCGTGGTTCACCCCGGTGGCGGCGTCGAACACGGCCTGGTCGAAGTACTTGACGGCGAAGTAGGCGTTGAACGCCGACAGCGCCACGCGGCCGCCGGGACGCAACGCACGAGCCATCCCGGCCAGCACGATCTCGTCGTCGCCGTTGGCCGTCATCATCCCGAAGGCGCCCTGACACAGGCAGATCACCACGTCGAACTCGGCGTCGAACGGCAGCGCCCGGGCGTCGCAGCGCTCGAACGTCGCCCCGTCCGGCGCCGTCGCGGTGGCGAGGTCGACGAACCGCTGGGCGATGTCGATGCCGTGCACCACCATTCCCCGCCGGGCCAACTCGTGTGCGTGACGGCCAGGACCGCAGCCGACGTCGAGGATGCGCATGCCCGGTTCGAGCCCGAGCGCGGCCACGAGGTGGTCGACCTCCTGACGGGTGCCCTTCGTGAACGAGTACCGCAGGTAGGCACCGCCGAGGTGATCGGCGATCGGCTCGAACCAGTGCGACCCGGTCATCAGCCCTTGGCGTCGGCCCAGGTACGGCCCCAGCTGACGTTCACCTCGAGCGGCACGTCGAGCGCAGCAGCCGACCGCATCAGGTCGATCACCATCGGCCCCACACGTTCCTGCTCGCCCTCGGGCACCTCGACCAGCACCTCGTCGTGCACCTGGAGCACCAGCCGCGACGCCACGTGCGCGTCGTCGAGCGCGGCGTCGATGTTCACCAACGCGACCTTGAAGATGTCGGCGGCCAGGCCCTGGATGCCGGCGTTCATCGCCTGACGCTCGCCGGCCTGGCGGATCCGGAAGTTCGAGTTGGACAGCTCGGGGATCGGGCGGCGGCGGCCGAACAGCGTCTCGGTGTAGCCACGCATGCGCGCCTCTTGCACCGTGCGCTCCATGTAGGCCTTCACGTTGGGGAACGCCACGAAGTACGCGTCGAGGATCACCGCCGCCTCGTCGGTGGGGATGCCCAAGCGCTGGCCGAGCCCGTAGGCCTCCATGCCGTAGGCCAGGCCGTAGCTCACCATCTTCGCCTTCGAGCGCATGTCGACCGTCACCTGATCGGGTTCGACGCCGAACACTCGCGAGGCCGTCGCGTTGTGGATGTCGCGGCCGCTCTCGAACGCCTCGATCAGGCCCGGATCGCCCGCCAGGTGGGCGATGCAGCGCAGCTCGATCTGGTTGTAGTCGGCGACCAACAGCTGATGGCCGGGCGCCGGGATGAACGCCCGTCGGAACAGACGGCCCTCGTCGCTGCGCACCGGGATGTTGTGCAGGTTGGGCTGATCGCTCGACAGCCGGCCCGTGCGCGCGACGGTCTGGTTGAAGGTCGCGTGGATGCGCCCGTCGGGCGCGACCTCCTGCAACAGGCCCGTGCCGTAGGTGCCGCGCAGCTTCTCGACCTCGCGATAGGTGAGCAGCGGGTCGATGAACTCGGGCCACTGGTCGCGGAGCTTCTCGAGGGTGGCCGCATCGGTGCTGTAGCCGGTCTTGGTCTTCTTGCCGGGCGACAGGCCGCGCTCGGTGTAGAGGATGTCGCGCAGCTGGATCGGCGAGTTGATGTTGAACGGCCGGCCGACGATGGCGTGCAGCTCGGCCGTGAGGCGCTCGCAGTCGGCCGTCAGCCGGGCGTTGAGCTGCTGCAGTTCGGCGACGTCGACGGCGATGCCGACGTGCTCCATCTTGGCGAGCACCAGCACCAGCGGGTTCTCGATCGTGCGGTACAGCTCGACCATGCCCTGCTTGGTGAGCGCCGACTCGAGCGCATCGGCCAGGTGCGTGACCGCCAGGGCCTCGGCACCCGCGCGGGCTCGGCCGTCGTCGCCGCCGCCGAAGTCGAGCTGGCCGGTCGACGACGGGTCGGCCGCCTCGCCCAACTGGAAGTCGGTGTACTTCTCGAGCAGATCACCCACCGCGTAACGGGTCTCGGCCGGATCGATCAGGTAGGCGGAGATCGCCGTGTCGAGCTGCAGCCCGGCGAGGGTGAAGCCCGAGCCGAGCATCGAGCGCATCAGCGCCTTGACGTGGTGGCCGCGAACGCGCGGGTGCTCGGCCACGGCCGCCAGCACCATCGGATCGGCGGCGAGCGACTCGGGCACCCACACCACGTCGGCCGACGTGGGGTCGGCCACGAACGCGAGTCCCGTGAGTGGCGTGCGCCCCGGCTCGCCGTACCACGACACTGCGAGGTCGAGGGTGGGCAGCGACGTGATCGCGGCCGCTGCCTCGGCCGCCGATGCGGCCTCGCGCACCTCGGCGTGCAGCACCTCGGCGGAGGACGCCTTGGGGGCCGAGCCGGCGGCACCGAGCGCCTCGTACAAGCGATCGTGCAACGACTTGAACTCGAGGAACTCGAACAGGCGCTTCACCTCGGCCTGGTCGGGATCGACCGTGAGCGACGAGAGGTCGACCTCGATGGGTGCATCGCGACGCAACACCATGAGCGCGTGGTTGCTGCGGGCCTGCGCCTCGTGCTCGACCAGGTTCTGCTTGAGCTTGGGGGTCTGCTTGTCGACGTTGGCGAAGATGCCGTCGAGCCCGCCGTAGGTGGTGATGAGCTTGGCGGCGGTCTTCTCGCCCACCCCCGGCACACCGGGCAGGTTGTCGCTGGGGTCGCCGCGCAGCGCCGCGTACTCGGGGTACTGCGCCGGCGTCACGCCGGTGCGCTCGAGGATGCCGGCCTCGTCGTAGAACGCGTAGTCGCTGACGCCACGCCGGTTGTAGAGCACCTTGATGTGCGGGTCGTGCACCAGCTGATAGCTGTCGCGGTCGCCGGTGACGATGATGACGTCGTGCCCCTCGGCCTCGGCTCGGGTGGCGATCGTGGCGATGATGTCGTCGGCCTCCCAGCCGGACAGCTCGAACACGTGCACTCGCAGCGCCTCGAGCACCTGACGGACGAGGCCCATCTGCTGGCGAAGGATGTCGGGGGCTGCCTCGCGCTGGGCCTTGTACTCGGGGTTGGCCTCGTGTCGGAACGTGGGCTCGGGACGGTCGAACGCCACGAGGATGCCGTCGGGACGGTGGTCCTTCAGCAGGTTGATGAACATCGACGTGAAGCCGAACACCGCGTTGGTGACCTGGCCGCTGGCCGTGGCCATGTCGGTGGGCAGGGCGAAGAACGCCCGGTACGTGAGCGAGTTGCCGTCGAGGAGGAGGACCTTCATGCGAGCGTCGTGGGCCGATCCGGTCGCCGGCTCAGGGCCGCAGCCCGCCGGAGATGATGCGCTCGGCGACGTCGCGCATGCGGCAGCGCTCGCTCATCGCGGTGCGCTGGATGAACGTGAACGCGTCCTGCTCCTTGTAGCCGAGCTCGTCCATCAACAGACCCTTGGCCCGGTCGACCAGCTTGCGCGACTCGAGCTGCTCGCCCAGGGCGTCGACCTCGCCGTCGAGCGCCTGCAGCTCGCGGAACCGGCCGATCGCGACCTCGATCGCCGGGATCAGGTCGTTCTTCTGGAACGGCTTCACCAGGTAGGCCAGCGCGCCCGCGTCGCGGGCCTCTTCGATGATCTCTCGCTGACTGAACGCCGTGAGCATGAGCACCGCGCAGATGCGTTCGGCAGCGACCGTGCGGGCGGCCGTGAGGCCGTCGACGCCGGGCATCTTGATGTCGAGGATCACCAGGTCGGGGCGCAGTTCGCGCACCAGCTCGACCGCCTTGTCGCCACGGCCGGCCTCGCCCACCACCTCGTAGCCCTCTTCCTCGAGCGATTCCTTGAGGTCGAGACGGATGATGGCTTCGTCTTCGGCGATCACCACGCGGATGGTCACAGGGGTTCCTTTCGATCACAGGCCCGCGGACATTCAAGCAGGTGGGTGCGCGAACTCGCGCCTGCCGGTCCGGGGCCGGTCCGGGGCTGGTTGGGGGCCGGTCGGTTGCGGGTCAGCTGCGGTTGAGCTGGTCGAGCAGTTGGTCGAGCAGGGCCTCGAGCCGCTGGATCTCGTCGCGGACATGGGAGCGGTGACGCACCATCGCCTCGGCGTGTTCGCGGGCCTCGCGCGGCTCGCTGCCGAGCGGCCGCTCCGACACGATCGCCCGCAGCGCCAGGTCAGCGGCCTCGTCGCTCAGGTACGGCAGCTGCTCGTCGATCACCTCGAGCTCGTTGCGCAGCTCGCGCAACCGCGCGCTCGTGGCCTTCAGGCGGCGTTCGACGATACGTCTGCCCATCGGCGGCGAGTGTAGGCACGCGTCGCGCTCGGAGGCTCCGGCCAGGTCCGTGTCTGAACAGGTGTCTCCTGGGTGACCGTGCCAGCATGTGGCCCGTGGACGAGTGGGGCATCACCGACGGGTACTACGACGTGGCGGGCGACTGGCATCCGATCGACCCCGAGGTGCGCGACCGCATCCGGGCCTCGATGGGCGAGCCGGTGCCCGGTCGGCCGCTCTGGTTCGTCGAACAAGGCACCCATCACCAGTTGTGGAACGAGTGCGAGCTCGTGCTGGAGGACGGCACCTCGTGGGGGCGACGCCACGACCTGCCCGCCGAGGTGCCGATCGGCTACCACGATCTGCGACCGGCCGACGGTTCGCCCGCGACCCGGCTGATCGTGCACCCGGCCCGCTGCCCCGAGCTGCCGACCGCCTGGGGGGTCGCAGCGCAGGTGTACGCACTGTGGAGCGACCGGTCGTGGGGCATCGGCGACCTGCGCGACCTGCGGTCGCTGTGCGAGCGGGTCGCTGCGGCCGGCGGCGGTGCCGTGCTGCTCAGCCCGCTGCACCAGCCGGCGCCCTCGCTCCCCCAGGAGCCGAGCCCCTACTACCCCAGCAGCCGGCGGGCCTGGAACCCGATGCTGCTCGCGATGGACGCGCCGGTGCCCGCCCGGTTGCGGTGCGCGCCGGATCAGCTGATCGACCGCGACGACGTGTGGATCGCCAAGCGGTCGGTGCTCGAGGCTCGCTTCGACGCCGAGGACGACGGCACCATCGTCCCCGACGACGTCGCCCGCTGGAACGCCCACTGCGACCTGCAGCTCGCCGACTGGACCCGTTGGCCCGACGACCTCACGCCACACGAGGACGACGAGTTCCACCGACGTGCCCGGTTCCACCAGTGGCTGCAGCAGCTGGTCGGCGAGCAGCTCGCCCACGTGGCCGCCACCGGGGTGCAGCTCATCGGCGACCTCGCCGTCGGCTTCTCGCCCAGCGGTGCCGACGCCCATGCGTTCCGCGACCTGCTCGCGCTCGACATGCGGGTGGGCGCACCGCCGGATCAGTTCAACACCGCCGGCCAGGAGTGGGGTCTGCCCCCGTTCGTGCCGTGGAAGCTGCGCGCGGCGCTCTACGAGCCGTTCGTGCAGACGGTGCGAGCAGCGCTGCGCGGGGTGCACGCGCTGCGCATCGACCACGTGATGGGGCTGTTCCGCCAGTACTGGGTGCCCGCCGGCGGGTCGCCGAAGCACGGCGCGTACGTGCGGTTCCCGGCCGACGAGCTGATGGCGATCATCTGCCTCGAGGCCACCCGCGCCGGCGCGTTCGTCGTGGGCGAAGACCTCGGCACGGTCGAGATGTCGGTGCGCGACGCGCTCGCCGCACGCAACATCGCCGGCACCAAGGTGCTGTGGTTCGAGGCCGACACCCCCGACCTGTGGCCCGAGGCGGCGCTGGCCACGGTGACCACGCACGACCTGCCCACCGCCGTCGCCGTGTGGGAGCGGGGCATCACGGGCGACCCGGACGACGACGAGGTGTACGGACGCCTGGTCGCCGTCGCCCCCGAGGCGTCGACGGCGGCCGAGGCGGTGGCCGCCGCCAACGCCGCACTGCTCGGCAGCTCGTCCCGGCTGCGGCTGCTCACCACCGACGATCTGGCGCTCGCGCCGCACCAGCCCAACGTGCCGGGCCTGAACGACGAGCCCAACTGGAAGCTCCGCCTCCCCCTCCCCGTCGACCAGCTGCTCTGACCGACCCGAACCGCTCGCGATGAGAGGTGAGTGGCGGTGGCGACCCGATCTCTCATCGCGCGCCCGGGCCGACGGGCGAGGTGAGCGATGCGGTCGGCAGCGCCACTCATCGCTCATCGCGATGTGGGCTCGGGTCAGAGCGTGACGGGGCGGGCGGCGTCGGCTCGCCGCAGACGAGCGGCCGGCATCCAGTTCGGGCCGGCGGTGCGGTTCACCAACTCGAGCAGGCGGTCGGCCACGGGGGCGACCAGGTCGACGAACGCCTGGGTGCGCTCGACCCCCACGTGACGCCACGGTTCGGCGCAGATCGCATCGAGCCGGTCCTCGAGCGCCTGGCGGTGCCGCACGGCCTCGTCGGTGAACGCGCCGTCGGCGACGAACCCACGCTCGGCCAACTCCCGCATCGCCGCCGCGATCATCTCGTCGTTCGCGCCGCGGCTGCGCGGCAACCAGTCGTCCTCGTACGCGCGCCACGCACCGTCGAGCAGGCCCGCCGCCGTCGACGACAACCCGTCGGCCACCTGGATCGCCCAGTGGACGTCACCCCGCCACTCGCGGATGCAGTTCAGCGCGAGCCACGACGAGAGCGCGTCGTCGTGACCCGGCCGCGGCCACTGCCGATGCGCCGCGAACAACACCCGCCCCGCCGACGACAGGGCATCGGCCGCCGCCCAGAACTCGTCGGCAAAGGTGCCGAGCTCGTCGACGATCTCGGGCACGAACCGGCGCAGTCCGGCCGACACCGCGAGGTCACGCGCCCTCGCTGCCGCTTCGAACGTCGTGTGCTGCGCGCACAGGTCGAGCGCGAACTTCACGAAGTCGGGGTGGATCGAACCGAACGCCGCGGCGACCGCCTGGTGCCCGGCCGCGGCGAGCGGTGCCGCGCGCGAGGCGATGTAGTACCCGGTGCCGTTCGGGACGCCGAGTTCCGCGTAGTTGGCGATCGCCGTCGGGTCCCAGAAGATCCAGCCGATCAGCCGGTGCGACGCGAGCGCCGCCCGGCGCGAGAGTTCCGGCCAGTCCGTGCTGCTCATGCGCCGAGACTACGACAACCGTCACTCCGACTGCCACAACCCCGTCCGAGTTGCTCGGCCGGCGTCGAGCGGGCCCAACCACACGAACGACGCACGCAGCTCGGCCGTCGCGCGGTTCGAGCGGATCGACGCTCTGGAGGGTGCGAGGGGCCGGCCGGACATCCCGTTCTCGTCATGGTGAAGCGACCTCCAGCGGTCGTTCGGCATGACGAGAACGTGACGGCCAGCAGGCCGGCGATGGCCGCGGCGAGCGCTCCCCCACGCATGCGCACGGCTTCGCGCATGCGTGGGAGGCGTTGCGATCAGCGCGCTGCGGTGAAGCGCTTCGCGACGTCGTCCCAGTTGATGACGTTCCAGATCGCCTCGACGTAGTCGGCACGACGGTTCTCGTACTGCAGGTAGTACGCGTGCTCCCACGCATCGATCACGAGCAGGGCGCTCGTGCCCTCGATCGCATGGTTGTGGTGGTCCTCGATCTGTTCGACCACGAGCCGCTGACCGAGCGGCTCCCACACCAGCGCCGACCAGCCCGAGCCCTGCACCGACACGGTCGCGGCCGTCATCTGCTTGCGGAACCCGTCGAAACCGCCGAAGTGTTCGTCGATCGCGGCCGCCAGCTCGCCGGTCGGCTTGTCGCCACCGTCAGGGCTCATGTTGGTCCAGTAGATCGAGTGCAGCGCGTGGCCGGCGACGTTGAACGCGAGCGTCTTCTGCAGCCCGACGAGTGAGGCGAAGTCGCCCTTGGCGCGGGCGTCGGCGAGCTTCTCGAGCGTGGTGTTGGCGCCGTCGACGTAGGCCTGGTGGTGCTTGTCGTGGTGCAGCTCGAGGATGCGTGCCGACAGATGCGGCTCGAGCGCGGCGGGGTCGTACGGGAGCGGGGGGAGCGAGTACGTCATGCGTCCAGTGTTCCCCTCCTGGGGCGGTACGTCACGTGGTTCTTCGTGGCCTCGGTCACCCGTGCGGAGGCACCGGTCGGACGACCGTCACGACCGCCACACCTGGAACCGCATCGAGGTGACGCGATCGAAGCTGCGAAGCATCGTCAACGCCACGGCCGGTCCGTCGCCCTCGACGGTCGCGAGGTACGAGAGGTCGTAGTCCGGCAACGAGAAGATCGCGTGCTCGACGACCAGTTCCTGGGCACGGACGAGGAGACGCTCGCTGACGACGAGCGAGTCGTCCACCGTCTCGACGGCGACGGCCACGTCGTCGAGCGTGCCGTGGATCTCGAACGGCGCACCGTGGTACGAGCGGATGACGAGTCGATCGGTGACGACGTTCATGGATGGGCACCCTCGTTCCACGAGTGGTCACCCGAAGGCCCGGTCACGGTGATCGGAGACGAGCAGGCGATCCGGCTCGAACGACGTCATCCACCCTCGGCCGATCCACCCGGAGGTGCAACCGTCCGATCGGGTGGCCCTCGGCAGCGGTCCGTCGCCCGCACCGCCCGACCAGGGGCGGGCCCCGCTGGTACGGTCGACCGTCACACGACGACGCTGTCCGAGGAGGTGCCGTGAAGGTTCGACGTCTCGTCACTCTGCTCGCGCTGGCGGGTGCCGGAGCCGCGCTGCTGCGACGTCACCGCAAGGTGGCCCGCGTGCCGAGCGACCTGCGCACCCCCGTGCTGTACGTGCCGCTGTCGATCACCGGCGAGCGTTCGCTGCGACGGGGTCGTTCGATGATGCGGCCGACCGTCGTGCGCGAGGGCGTGATCACCAGGGACGAGCGCGTCGGGCCCGACGCCACGCGTGTGGTCGTCTACGAGCCCGCCGGTCGTGATCGGCCGTCCGGCGCGCTGGTGTGGATCCACGGCGGCGGTCTGGTGATGGGCACGGCCGACGCGGATCACGACGTGTGCAGCCGCTTCGCCCGCGAGCTCGGTGTGTTGGTGGTGAACGTCGACTATCGGCTGGCGCCGGAGCACCCGTTCCCGCTCGGACTCGACGACTGCGAGGCCGCGCTCGAGTGGGTGCACGAGCGCGCCGACGAGCTCGGCGTGGATCGTGCTCGCGTGGCGGTCGGCGGCGCTTCGGCCGGCGGCGGGCTCGCGGCCTGCGTCGCCCAGATCGCACACGACCGCGGGTTGCCGCTCGCGCTCCAGTTGCTGCTCTACCCGATGCTCGACGACCGCACGGCGCTGCGCACCGATCCGGCCGCACGCGACGCCGTGGTGTGGACCAACCGGTCGAACCACTACAGCTGGGGCGCCTATCTGGGACACCCGCCGTCCGAGCACGAGGTGCGCCGCTACGCCTCGGCCGCACGCCGCGACGACCTCTCGGGCCTCGCGCCGGCGTGGATCGGCATCGGCGACGTCGACCTGTTCCACCAGGAGGACGTCGACTACGCGCGCCGTCTCACCGAGGCCGGGGTGCGGTGCGATCTGCACGTCGTGCCCGGCATGTACCACGCGGCCGACCTGATGAAGCCCGGGCACCCTGCCATGGTCGACCTGCGGCGGCGCATGGACGACGCGCTCCGGGCCTCGATCGGGCCCGACGTCATCACCGGTGACGCTGCCTCGGTCTGACCCGTCGACGACCCGGGCGGAGGTCTCCCACGAAATTCTTCGGATCGACCTGTCGATTCCGGCCACAGCGTTCGTCGTGGTGGTGTCGGCGCCCCGCCGACGCATCCGCACCCCATCGGCTCCCGCCGCGGAGCCACACGAAAGGACACACCGTCATGGCTCAGTACCTCCTCTCCGTCTGGCACGACGAGGACTACGTCGTCGACTTCTCGGGCGAGGACGCCCAGCGCATGGTCGCCCAGGTCGGCGCCTTCAACGAGGCGCTCACCGCCTCGGGTTCGTGGGTGTTCGCCGGCGGTCTCACCCCCGCCAGCTCGGCCACCGTCGTGCGCAGCACCGGCGGCGAGATCTCGATGACCGACGGCCCCTACGCCGAGTCGAAGGAGCAGATGGGCGGCTTCTGGGTGATCGAGGCCGCCGACCTCGACGCCGCCCTCGACTGGGCACGCCGCGCCGCCGCCGCCTGCGAGGGCCCCGTCGAGGTGCGCCCGTTCCAGGGTGAGTGACGCGCCGCACGGTCGGGCCGACCTCGACGCCGTGTTCCGGCGCGAGGCCGGCCGCTGCACCGCCACGCTGATCCGTGTCCTCGGCGACGTCGATCTCGCCGAGGACGCGGTGGCGGAGGCGTTCGCGATCGCGGCCGAGCGGTGGCCGGCGAGCGGTGTGCCCGACAACCCGGGCGCCTGGATCACCACCACCGCCCGCAACCGCGCCCTCGACCGTCTGCGTCGCGAGCGCACGCGTACCGACCGTTACGTGGCCGCACACCGACTCCACGACCCCACCATGCCTGCCGACGATCCCCACGGGCTCGACCCCGACGACCTCGCTGCGCTCGACGCGCTCGAGGACGTCGTGCTCGACGACCAGCTCCGGCTGATGTTCCTGTGCTGCCACCCCGCGCTGGCCGCGGATGCGCAGGTGGCGCTCACCCTGCGGCTGCTCGGCGGGCTCGAGACACCCGAGATCGCTCGAGCGTTCGTCGTCCCCGAGGCGACGATGGCGCAGCGCATCGTGCGTGCCAAGCGCAAGCTGCGCGACAACCACGCCAGCTACGCGATCCCGCCGGCGGCGCAGCTGCCCGACCGGCTGGGTGCGGTCCTCGCCGCGATCTCGCTCGTCTTCACCGAGGGCCACACCGCCACGTCCGGCGACGAGCTGGTCCGGGTGGACCTGTGCGCCGAGGCGATCCGACTCGCCCGGGTCGTGCACGAACTGATGCCCGACGAGCCCGAGGCCGCCGGACTCCTGGCCCTGTTGCTCCTCACCGATGCACGACGCGAGGCCCGGCTGGCCGACGACGGGTCGTTCGTCCGTCTCGCCGACCAGGATCGCACCCGCTGGGATCGGGCGGCGATCTCCGAGGGGCACGAGCTGGTGCGCGCGTGCCTGCGACGCAACCAGCCGGGACCGTTCCAGCTGCAGGCGGCGATCGCCGCCGTGCACGCCGACGCCCCCAGCGCCGAGCGAACCGACTGGGCGCAGATCGTCGCTCTGTACGACCTGCTGCTGGGCCATCGACCGACCGCGGTGGTCGCGCTCAACCGGGCGATCGCGGTCGGCGAGTTGCACGGCGCCGAGCGAGGACTGACCGAACTCGACCGCATCGACACCACCGCCGTCGAGGCGTACCAACCGTTCCACGCGGCTCGGGCCGACCTGCTCGCCCGCGCCGGCCGCGTCGATGACGCGCGTCTCGCCTACGAGCGGGCGATCGAGCTGACCACCAACGCGACCGAGCGCGAGTTCCTCGTCGGCCGACGCGAACGCTGCGCCACCGCTCGCGGCTGACGACGAGAGCCCGCGTACGCTCGCACCGATGGCGACGAAGCCCGCGAGGACGACGACAGGGCGGGCGGCGAAGGCCGGCACCGCCGCGGTGCACGAGCTCACCCAGGCCGAGGCGTGCCGGATCGCGGTCGAGGCACAGCTGCTCACCGCCGATCGACCGGCCGGCCTGTTGCCGATGGTGCGCCACCTCACGCTGCTGCAGCTCGATGCCACCAACCACGTGGCGCCGAGCGCCGACCTGGTCGCGTGGAGCAGGCTCGGCTCGTCGTACCGGCCGGAGCAGCTCACGCGAGCGCTCGCCGATCGCGAGCTCATCGACCTCTTCAGCATGCTGCGGCCTGCCGAGGACCTCGCGCTGTACCAGGCAGACATGCGCCGGTGGGCGGACGGCACCGAGCTCGTCGGATGGCGAAAGTCGTTTCGCGACTGGATGGAGGCCAACGCCGCGTGCCGCCGCGACATCCTGCTGCACCTGGCCACGTCGGGACCGCTGCCGGCCAAGGAGATCCCCGACTCGTGCGTGGTGCCGTGGAAGTCGAGCGGATGGAACGACCAGCGCAACGTCGGCCAGATGCTCGACATGATGGAGCGCTGCGGCGACGTCGCCGTCAGTGGGCGGCAAGGGTGGCAGCGCCTCTGGGACCTGGCCGACCGTGTGTACCCCGAGGTCGAGGTGATCCCGTCGGACGAGGCCGCCCGCCGGCGCGACCAGCGACGGCTCGCCTCGCTCGGGATCGCGCGGGCCAAGACCCCGGAGACGACGGTCGAGCCCGGTGGTGTGGGCGACGCCGGCGAACCGGCAGTCGTCGACGGGGTGCGCGGCACCTGGCGGGTCGATCCCGTGCTGCTCGAACGGGTCCGCGACGAGCCACTCGCCGGCCGTGCCGCGCTGCTGTCGCCGCTCGACCGGTTGGTCTTCGACCGCAAGAAGACCGACGAGCTCCTCGACTTCGACTACGCGCTCGAGATGTACAAGCCCGCCGACCAACGGATGTGGGGCTACTTCGCCCTCCCCTACCTGTTCGGTGAACGGCTCGTCGGCAAGGCCGACCTCACGTCCGACCGGGCGAACGGCGTCCTGCGCGTCAACCGGCTGCACCGAGACGTCGACTTCACCGACGAGATGGAGGCCGGCCTGCACGAGCAGATCGACGACCTCGCCCGGTTCCTCGGTCTCGACGTCGCGCCGTGACGGCGGCGGCGGTGCCACACTCGGCAGCATGACGCGACCGCACAGCGGACGGTGGTTCGAGGAACTCGAGCCCGGCACGGTGATCGACCACGCGATCCGCCGGACGATCACCGAGGCCGACAACGTGTTGTTCACCTCGATCACGATGAACCCGGCGTGGCTGCACCTCGACTTCGACTACGCCACGAACGAGACCGAGTTCGGGCGGCCGCTGGTCAACTCGATGCTCACCCTCGCGATGGTCGTCGGCATCAGCGTGCACGAGACCACCCTCGGCACGACCGTCGCCAACCTCGGCTTCCAGCAGATCGACTTCCCTGCGCCGATGTTCCACGGCGACACGCTGCACGTGCAGACCGAGGTGCTCGCCGCACGACCCTCGTCGTCACGTCCCGAGCAGGGCGTCGTCACCTTCGAGCACCGCGGCTACAACCAGCACGACGTGCTCGTGGCCCGAGCGGTTCGCGGCGCGCTGATGCACCGACGGCCCGTCGACGACTGACGCCGTCAGCCGGCTGCGAGCGCGAGCACGCGACGCGCCTGCGCGGCGAGCGGCTCGTCGATCATCTGCCCCTCGAACGACACCGCTCCCAGTCCGGCTGCCAACGCGTCGTCGTACGCAGCGATCAGGCGGCGAGCCCGATCGACCTCCGCCGGTGACGGCGTGAAGGCGCCGGTGGCCAACTCGACCTGACGCGGGTGCACACACAACTTGCCGGCGTACCCCATCGCCCGTGCCTCGTCGGCCTCGCGGGTGAACCGGTCGTCGTCGGCCAGATCGGTGACCACCTGGTCGAGCACCGGCACCCCGGAGAGTCGGCCGGCGAGTGCGACGGTGTGGCGGGCGAAGGCCACCTCGGCATTGCCGGGCGTGCGCCGTCCGCCCATGTCGGCCACGAAGTCCTCGGCACCGAAGTAGCCGGCGACCACCCGCGGGTGTGCGAGCAACGGGCGGGCGTCGGCGACGCCGAGCGCGGTCTCGATCCCGACGAGCACCCCGAGCGATGCCAACCCCAGCTCGTCGAGCCGGCGCGACAGATGGTCCAGCTCCGTCACCCGCTCGATCTTCGGCACCACCACCGCAGCGAGCTCGGGGCACAGCGCCTCGGTCAGATCGCCGTCGAACCACTCGCTCGTCGGCGCGTTGATCCGCACCGTCACCACACATCCTGCGGCCGCGAGCTCGGGCGCCACGCGGCGCACGATGCCCCGCGCCTCCGGCTTCAGATGCGGGGCGGTGGCGTCCTCGCAGTCGAGCACCACGGCGTCGGCCCCACGGCCGGGCAGCTTGCGTGCGAAGTCCTCGCGCATCGCCGGCGAGAACAACAGCGATCGCAGGCGGCCGAAGCGGTGGAGGGCGGGAGCGGTCACGGGTGCACCTCAGTACGACTTGGGCAGGCGCAGGACGTTGCTCGCGATGTAGTTGAGCACCATCTCCTGACTCACCGGGGCGATCTTCATCAGCCGAGCTTCGCGCCAGTACCGCTCGACGTGGTACTCCCGTGCGTAGCCCATGCCGCCGTGGGTCTGCATCGCCCGGTCACATGCGAAGAACGCTGCCTCGGCGGCGAGGAACTTGGCGGTGTTGGCCGACTCGCCGCACGGGATGCCGTGGTCGAACTGCCATGCCGCCTCGCGGATCGCGAGCTCGGCGGCGTGCAGCCGCATGTGCGCCTCGGCGAGCGGGAACGCGAGCCCCTGGTTCTGCCCGATCGGGCGGTCGAACACGACGCGCTCGCGGCCGTAGTCGACGGCCCGCCGCATCGCCGCACGGCCGATGCCGAGGGCCTCCGACGCGATCAGGATCCGCTCGGGGTTGAGCCCGTCGAGCAGGTAGGTGAAGCCCTTGCCCTCCTCGCCGATGCGACGGCTCACCGGCACCCGCAAGCCGTCGTAGCGCACTTCGCACGACACCACCGCGTTGCGGCCGAGCTTCGGGATCGGCCGGATGTCGACCTCGGGCCGTTGCAGGTCGACCAGCAGCAACGTCATCCCGTCGGTGGGCTTCGCGCATTCCTCGCGAGGAGTGGTGCGCACGAGCAGGAGGCACATCTCGCTCAGCGGCGCCTTCGTGGTCCACACCTTCGCGCCATGCACCACGTACTCGTCGCCGTCACGAACGGCGCGTGTGCGGATCGACGTCGTGTCGGTGCCGGCATCGGGCTCGGTGACACCGAACGCGACGTGCAGGTCACCGGCCGCCACACGGGGCAGCACCTCGGCCGCGAGCTCGGACGAGCCGTGACGCCGCACCGGCTCCATGCCGAAGATCGACAGGTGCACGGCCGAGCAGCCGTTCATCGCCGCGCCCGACGCAGCGATCTCCTCCAGCATCACCGACGCCTCGGCGATGCCCTGCCCCCCACCGCCGTACTGCTCGGGGATCGCGATGCCCACCCAACCGCCGGCGGCGAGCGCCTCGTAGAAGTCCCACGGGAACTCGTGTGCCTCGTCCTTCGCCGCCCAGTACTCGTCCGGGAAGTCGGCGCAGATGCGCCGGATGCCCTCGCGGATCGCCTCGTGGTCTGCCGAGCTGCTGAAGTCCATCGATCCGCTCCCCTCGCGCCGAGCCGGGCGGCGGCGCGTGCGAATTCTGGCCGGTCCCCCGTACTTCGGACGAGCAGACTGGTCGGCGTGCCCGAGCCGAACGACCCGACACTCGTCTCCGTCGCGACGTACTCGGCCGTCGCCGACGAGTACGAGCAGGCATTCGCCGACCGGCGTGCCGCCGAGGTCGATCGGTTCGTGCGTTCGCTCCCCGCCGGCGGCCGTGTGCTCGATGCCGGCTGTGGCCCGGGGCGCGACCTGGCCCGCTTCGCGGCCGCCGGTCTCGTCGCGGTGGGCCTCGAACTCAACCCGGTGTTCGCCGAGCGCGCCCGACGGCACGCCACCGTGGTGCACGGGGATCTGCGCGACGTCGCCCGGCTGTTGGCCGGCGAGCGCTTCGACGGCGTGTGGGCCGACGCGTCGCTCGTGCACCTCGAACGGGACGCGGCCGCTCGGGCGATGCACGACCTCGTCGCGTTGCTCGTACCGGGCGGGCGCCTGTTCGTCAGTGTGCGCTCGACGGGCGACGACGGCTGGGTGGACGAACCGGACGGCCGTCGTTGGTACAGCGTCTGGTCGGCCGCCGAGTCGGCGCACGAGCTCGACGCGGCAGGATGCACGATCGACGAGGTCGTGCCGGGTGCCTACACCCAGCTGTGGGCCACGCGATGATTCCCGCGGTCGGGCGCCGTCGAGGTGCCTGACGCACGACTGGCGCGAGCAGGAGGACAGCGGTGGCGACGAAGAAGACGGCCGAGCCGCAGGAGAAGGTGAAGGGGCCCGCCTCGTACTTCCCGTCGATCGAGAAGACGTACGGCCAACCGATCGACCACTGGCTCGGCCTCGTCCGTGCGCACGGGATCGAGCAGCACATGGAGACCGTCACCTGGCTCAAGACCGAGCACGGCTTGGGCCACGGACACGCCAACGCGATCGTGGCGTACGTGAAGGCGCATCCGGGCTGACGGTCGAAGTCGTTTCGCTCCGACGACGCCGGGCTGACACGCTGCCCGGTCGTGGAACTCGATCCCTCGTCGCTGCTGCAGTCCTTCCGCGCGCACACACTGCCCAAGCCCGCCTGGACCCACGAGGCCCACGTGATCGTCTGCTGGGCGACGTTGCAGGAGATGGACGCGGACGCCGCGCTGGTCGCGTTACGTGACGGGATCCGCGCCTACAACAGCTCGGTCGGCACGCCCAACAACGACAGCGACGGCTATCACGAGACGCTCACCCGCTACTACGTCCACGTCGTCGCTGCGCTGGCCGACCGGCCGATCGAGGAGGTGCTGGCCCACGCCTCGTGCTCGCGCACGGCCCCGCTCGACCACTGGTCACGCGAGGCGCTGTTCTCCGTCGCCGCCCGTCGCGACTGGCTTCCCCCCGATCTGACCCCGCTCGGCTGACGGCTGGTTCGTGAGCCAGCGGCACCGCCGGCTCACGCACCCAGCGGTCCGTGCGCCACCGGGACCGCCGGCGGACCTCCAGCTCACGCACCCAGCCGTCCGTGCGCCACCGGGCCCGTCGGCGGACCTCTGGCTCACGAACCCCGGCTTCGGGCGTCAGGTGGCGCGGGTCAGGAAGACGTGCTCGCGGCCGGGGCGGTCGGGGGCATCGCGGACCTCGAGCAGCTCGAAGCCGGCGCCGATCAACGACTGCTCGACCTCGTCGCGCGACCGGAAGCGCAGGCGCGACCACGACTCGAGGTGCGCACCGTCGGCGAACACGTAGTGCTGCACGAACTCGACGAACGGCAACGACACGTCGGTCACGTCGACCCAGTACTCGACGGGGCCCTCGTGCGTCTCGACGATCTCGTACGTCTGGTCGCGACGCCACTCCTCCCAGGCCCGGCGGCCGGGTTCGCGAGCCTCCATCACGAACACACCACCTGCGTGCAGCGCACCGCGCACCGATCGCAGCACGCTCGCCCACTCGGTGTCGTCGACGAACACCATCGCCACGTTGCCGGTCATCACGGCCAGATCGACGCCCGCCTCGGGCAGCGACGAGCCGTCGGCGAGCACCCACGTGACGCGATCCGCCCCGGGCTTCGACCGCGCCACCTCGAGCGACGCCGCCGCCGGATCGACCCCGGTGACGGCGATGCCCCGGGCCGCCAGTCGGAGCGCGAACACCCCGGTGCCGCAACCGACGTCGAGCACCGACCGCGCCCCGAACTCGTCGACGATCGCCTCGTAGTGGTCGAGGTCGGGCCGTGCGCCTTCGATCGCGTCGTAGATCCGGGCGAGCCGCGGCACGGCGAACAGGTCGTCGGGCATCGCGGCACGGTACCGCTCGTCCGGCGAGCGAGTCAGCGCGCGGCGCGGGCACGCTCCCATTCGTCTCGCAGGATGCCGTAGAGCAGATGGTCGTGGAACCGGCCGTCGCGGTACTCGGCGTCACGCACCCGACCCTCCTCGACCATCCCGATCGCATGCAGCGCGCGCTGTTCGGCGACGTTGTCGACCGCCGTGTCCGACTGCACCCGGTGCAGCTGCGGATCGCGCTCGAACAGGAAGTCGACCAGCAGCCGCTGCGCTTCACGTCCGAAGCCACGACCACGGAACTCCGGCAGCAGGGCGATGCCGATCGCCGGACACCGGCTGCGGTGCGTCGGCCCCCATTGTTCGCTGCGCCACGACACGTCCCCGATCAGCACCGACCCGTCGAGCTCGACCAGCAGCAGGCCTCGGTCCGCGCCGACGAAGCCCTCGGCGACGAAACGCGACCGCAGCTGCGCCTCCACCTCGGACGCGTCCAACGCCTCGCCCGCCCAGTTGTGCTCCCCCACCAACGACGGGTCGGCCTCCATCGCCGCCATCCACGCCAGGTCGGACTCGCCAGGTGCTCGCAGCGCGATCCGCGCGGCCGTGCGGTGTTCGTCCGGAGCCATCCGGTCAGGCTGGCACACCGGGCGACAGCGCGCTCGCGAGAGCGATCTGGGCACGCAACGAACAACACCCTGACAGCAGGCGCATCAGCGTTCGAGGGAGTCGTCGAGGGAGTCGTCGAGGGAGTCGTCGACGAACAGGCAGAACGGGTGGCCCTCGGGGTCGAGCATCACGCACACGTCGTCCTGCGGTTGATGGTCGGCGACCGACGCGCCCTGACCGACGGCCCACTCGACCCCGGCCGCGAGGTCGGCCACGCCGATGTCGAGGTGCACCATCATCAGCTGCTCGCCCTCGACCGGTGGCCACACGGGACGCCGGTAGTGCGGCTCGTGCTGCACTTCGATCTTGGAGCTGCCGTCCGGTGCGCGCAACATCGCCCACCCGTCCTCGCGCCGAACGATCGGCCAGCCGAGCAGGCGCTCGTAGAACTCGGCGAGCGCGATCGGGTCGGCCGCATCGAACGTCGGTCCCGACACCCGCAACGCCGGTCGCTCGGTCGTCATCACCCCAGTCTGGCCGTCCTCACGAGGTGCCGCTGCGACCACCAGAGACAGGGCGCGCGTGGCGTGCGATGACTCACGGATGCCGGGGTCCGTGAGCCAGGGGTCCCGCGTGACGTGCGACAGCTCACGGATGCCGGGGTCCGTGAGCGACAGGGCGCGTGTGGCGTGTGTCGGCTCACGGACTCGTCGTCGTCACGGCCCGAGGCCGTGCGGTCATCGGGCCTCGGCGCGGATGCGCTTCGCCGAGGCCGCCCAGCTGCAGATCGGGCAGGTGGTGAGGTCGTGCCGCAGTGCAGGGCAGTACTCACGCCCGAAGAAGATGATCTGCAGGTGCCGATCGTTCCAGGTGGACGACGGGAACACGGCCTTGAGATCTCGCTCGGTGCGCTCGACTGTCGTGCCGTTCGACAGCCCCCATCGCGCGGCGAGCCGATGGATGTGGGTGTCGACCGCGAACGCAGGGATCCCGAACGCCTGCGACATGACCACGCTCGCCGTCTTGTGCCCCACGCCGGCGAGCGACTCGAGGAAGTCCCAGTCGGGGATCACCTCGCCACCGGCCTCGACGATCTGGTTCGCCGCGTTCCACAGGTTCTTCGCCTTGGTCGGTGCGAGGCCGACCTCACGGATGATCGACAGGATCCGCTCGGGACCGAGGGCCGCCATCTTCGCGGGCGTGTCGGCCACCGCGAACAACGCGGGCGTGACCTGGTTGACCTTCTTGTCGGTGGTCTGCGCCGACAACGCGACCGCCACCAGCAGCGTATACGGATCGCGATGATCCAGGGGGATGGGCGTCTCGGGGTACAGCTGGTCGAGGATCTCCCCGATCCGGTCCGCCTTCTCCCGACGCCTCACGCTCGGGACCATACCGAGCGCGAACCGCGTCCTCGACGGTCGCGCTGAGCCGTTCGGTGCCCGAGGTGGGACTCGAACCCACACGATCTTTCAATCGGCGGATTTTGAGTCCGCTGCGTCTGCCATTCCGCCACTCGGGCGAGTGACGCCGACACGATAGCCGTCACCCTCGCCGCCGCGACGGGCCGTCCGGGCACGCACGGCCCGCTCACTTGGGCAACACTGTCCGCCCATGAGCATCCACGACCTGCCCATCCACACCCTCCGCGGCGAGGACACGACCCTCGGCTCGCTCGGCGCGAAGGCGATCCTCGCCGTCAACGTCGCCTCGAAGTGCGGCCTCACCCCGCAGTACACCGGGCTCGAGGCCCTGCAGCGCGAGCTCGGCGACCAGGGCCTCGTCGTGGTCGGCTTCCCGTGCAACCAGTTCGCCGGACAGGAGCCGGGCACCGCCGACGAGATCGAGACCTTCTGCTCGACCACCTACGGCGTCTCGTTCCCGCTGATGGAGAAGATCGACGTCAACGGCGACGACCGCCACCCGATCTACGACGAGCTCACCGCCGTCGCCGACGCCGAGGGCCACAGCGGCGACATCCGCTGGAACTTCGAGAAGTTCGTCATCGGCGCCGACGGATCGATCACCCGCTTCAGCCCGATGGTCGCGCCCGAGGCACCGGAGCTCCGCGCGGCGATCGACGCGGCGCTCGCCTGACACGTCGTCGCCGGGCATCCGTCGCAGCCCGCGGGACCTGTTCCCGCAGGTCGAGGGTTACCCATGGGTAGTGATCTCGACCTGCGGAACAACGTCTAGGGTTGTCCGACAATGCTTGCATTCACGTTTCCGGGGCAGGGCTCCCAACGCCCGGGCATGGGACGACCCTGGGCCGATCACGAGAGCTGGGAACTGGTCGACGAGGCGTCGGCCGTCGCCGACCGTGACGTGGCCCGGCTCCTCCTCGACGCCGATGCCGACGAGCTGAAGGACACGCGCAACGCGCAGCTCACCACCTTCGTCAGCAGCCTGATCGTGCTCGACGCGGTCGAGCGCCTCGGCGTCGAGCCGAGCTTCTGCGCCGGCCACAGCCTCGGCGAGTACACGGCGCTCACGGCCACCGGTGCGCTCGGCTTCGACGAAGGCGTGCGCCTCGTGTGCGAGCGCGCCGACGCGATGCACGAAGCCGGCCACGACAACCCGGGCACGATGGCCGCCGTGCTCGGTCTCGACGACGACCTGGTCGAGGTCGCCTGCCGCCGTGCCGACAGCGACGTCTGGGTCGCCAACTTCAACGCCCCCGGCCAGGTGGTCATCGCCGGGTCACCCGAGGGCGTCGCCGCCGCCAGCGCCCACGCGAAGGAACTCGGCGCCAAGAAGGTGATGCCGCTGCAGGTGTCCGGGGCGTTCCACACGCCGTTCATGGCACCCGCCCGCGACCGGCTCCGCAAGGCGATCGCCGAGGCCAACCCGCGCGACACCGAGGTGCCCGTCATCTCCAACGTCGACGCACTCGCCCACGACCTCGGCGCCGACTGGTCGTCGCTGCTGTCGGCCCAGTTGTCGAGCCCCGTGCGCTGGAAGCACTGTCTGCTCACCCTCGCCGGTCTCGGCGTCACCGACTACGTCGAGCTCGGGCCCGGCGGCGTGCTCACCGGCATGGCCAAGCGCACCGTCGACGCAGCCCGCACCATCTCGGTCTCCACGCCCGACGACCTCGACAAGCTGCTCGACTTCGTCGGCACCGCCACCCCGCGGCCCAGCACCACGCTCGAGGGCGAGCACCTGTTCGCGAGCGAGCGGCTGGTCGTCAGCCCGGCCGCCGGGGTGTTCGAGCCGGTCGCGGGTCTGGCCGACGGCGTCCGCATCGACGTCGGCACCGTGCTCGGCCACATCGGCGACACCGAGGTGCGCTCGGCGTTCGCCGGCGTGCTGCAGAGCTACATCGCCGTGAGCGGCGAACGGGTCACCCCCCGTCAGCCGATCGCCTGGCTGAGGACGGCCTGACATGCCCGCGATCCCACCCGGTATCCGCGGCGCCGTCATCACCGGCTGGGGCACCGCCCTGCCGCCCAAGGTGCTGACCAACCACGACCTCGAAGGCATGTTCGACACCTCCGACGAATGGATCGTCGAGCGCACCGGCATCCGCGAGCGCCACGTCGGTGGCACCACCACTGACCTGTCGGTCGAGGCCGGCCGCAAGGCGATCGAGATGGCGGGCATCGACCCGTCCGAGATCGACACGCTGGTGCTGGCCACCACCACGCCCGACCGGTGCGTGCCGGCCAGCTCGCCCGGCGTCGCTGCCGAGCTCGGTCTGCGCTGCGGTGCATTCGACGTCAACGCCGCCTGCTCGGGCTTCACGTACGGCCTCGTCGCCGCCCACGGGCTCATCGCCATGGGCTCGAAGAAGATCCTGCTGATCGGCACCGACTCGCTCGCGCGCATCACCGACTGGACCGACCGCAACACGGCGATCCTGTTCGCCGACGGTTCGGGCGCCGTGGTGCTCGAGGCCACCGAGACCGGTGGTCAGCTGCTCGGCTGGGACCTCGACGCCGACGGATCGGCCGAGCGGTTCCTCTACAGCGAGATCGGCGGCCACATCCAGATGGAGGGCAAGGAGGTCTTCCGTCGGGCGGTGCGGATCATGGTCGACTCGGCCACCAAGTCGATGACCGCCGCCGGCGTCACCGCCGACCAACTGGCCCTCGTCGTGCCGCACCAGGCCAACATCCGCATCATCCAGGCCTCGTGCGAACGCCTCGGCATCCCGATGGACAAGGCAGCGGTCGTCCTCGACCGCACCGGCAACACCTCGTCGGCATCGATCCCGCTCGCGCTCGCCGACGCGCTCGACGCCGGCCGCGTACAGCCGGGCGATCTGGTGTTGCTCGTCGGCTTCGGCGCAGGCATGACCGCCGCGAGTGCCGTCATCCGCTGGGGTGGTGTGTGAGTCGAACGGTGTTGGTCACGGGCGGCGCCCGTGGCATCGGTCTGGCCTGCGCGCGCCGGTTCGCCGAGCTCGGCGACAACGTCGCGGTCACGTACAACTCGTCCCCGCCGCCCGACGGCCTGTTCGGCGTGCCGTGCGACGTCACCTCTGCCGAGAGCGTCGACGCTGCGTTCGCGGCGGTCGAGGCGAAGTTCGGTCCCGTCGAGGTGCTCGTGTCCAACGCCGGCATCACCAAGGACGGGCTGCTGCTGCGCATGGGTGAGGAGCAGTTCACCTCGGTCGTCGACACCAACCTCACGGCCGCGTACCGCGTGTGCAAGCGCGCCGCGCAGGGCATGCTCCGTGCCCGCAGCGGCCGCATCGTGCTGGTGTCGTCGGTGGTCGGCCTGCTCGGCTCGGCCGGCCAGGCCAACTACGCCGCCTCGAAGGCCGGCCTCGTCGGGCTCGCCCGCTCGATCGCCCGCGAGCTCGGCTCGCGCAGCATCACCGTCAACGTCGTCGCCCCGGGTCCGGTCGAGACCGACATGACCGCCGCGCTGGGCGACAAGCGCCTCGCCGAGCTCACCGCTGCGGTGCCGCTCGGCCGCATGGCCACCCCCGACGAGATCGCCGGGGTCGTCGCCTTCCTGGCCGGCCCCGATGCGGGCTACATCACCGGTGCCGTCATCCCCGTCGATGGCGGTCTCGGGATGGGCCACTAACCTCACATCACTCGTCCCGCCGAAGGACGACAAACAAGGAGATTCCACGTGGATCAGGAACTGTTCGCCCGCTTCAAGAAGTGCGCCGTCGAGGTGCTCTCGGTCGACGAGTCGGCCGTGGTGCCGGAGGCGAAGTTCGGCGACGACCTCGATGCCGACAGCCTCGACCTGGTCGAGCTCGTGATGGCGCTCGAGGAGGAGTTCGGCGTCGAGGTGCCCGAGGAGGACCTCGAGGGCGTCGAGACCGTCGGCCAGGCCTACGACTTGGTCGTCGGCAAGCTGGGATGAGGCCCGGCGCACGCCGGGTCGCCATCACCGGGTACGGGGTGGTGGCGCCCAGCGGCATCGGCAAGCAGGCGTTCTGGCAGGGGCTCAACGGCCCCGGCATCACCTCCGGCCGCAGCGTCGAGGTGGCCGACTGGGACCCGACGCCGTACTTCAACAACCCCAAGGAAGCCCGCCGCGCCGACCGCTTCGAGCAGTTCGCGCTCGCCGCGGCCGCCGAGGCCTTCGAACACGCCGGCCGCCCGACGGCCGAGCCCGGCCGCTTCGGCGTCGTGTTCGCCACCGGTGTCGGTGGTCTGCGCAGCACCGAGGAGCAGATCGGCGTCCTGCTCGAGAAGGGCGAGCGGCGCGTGTCGCCGTTCCTCGTGCCGATGATGATGCCCAACGCCGCGGGCGCGGCGATCTCGATGCGGTACGGGCTGCAGGGCCCCAACGAGACCATCACCACGGCCTGTGCGGCCTCCACCCACGCGATCGGTGCCGCGGCGCGGCTCATCGCCTGGGACATCGTCGACGCCTGTGTCACGGGCGGCAGCGAGAGCGCGGGCTGTGCGATCGGTCTGGCCGCGTTCGGCAACATGACCGCGCTCAGCTCGTCGGGCAACAGCCGCCCGTTCTCGCCCGAGCGTGACGGCTTCGTGCTCGGCGAGGGCTCGGCCGTGCTGATCCTCGAGGCGTGGGACGCCGCGGTCGCCCGCGGCGCCACCATCGTCGGCGAGGTGCTCGGTGCGGCCAGCAACGCGGATGCCCACCACATCACCGCCCCCGCGCCGGGTGGTGTCGGTGCGGTGGCGTGCATGCGGACGGCACTCGCCGATGCAGGTCTCTCCCCTGCCGACATCCGGCAGATCAACGCGCACGGCACCTCGACGCCGCTCAACGACGCGGCCGAAGCAGCGGCGGTCACCACGGTGTTCGGTGACGGCGCCGTGCCGGTCACCTCCACCAAGGGCGTCACGGGTCATGCGCTCGGTGCCGCCGGTGCGCTCGAGGCCGCAGCGGTGCTGCTGTCGATGGAGCACCGCCTGATCCCGCCGACGGCGGGCACCACCGTGCTCGACGAGGGCATGGAGATCGACGTCGTGCTCGGCACGGCGCGTGCGTGGGAGCCGGGGCCGACGATGTCGAACAGCCTGGGCTTCGGCGGCCACAACGGCACGATCATCCTGGGCACCGGCGTCTGACGGCGCCGGTCGCCCGGGCCGTGTCACACCCCTCCCGCATCATGCGGGACATGGCACGCAGCTTCCTCCGCACCCGCACCTCGCACGCATCCGCCGCTCCGGTCCTCGGCGCACGGGTGTCGCACGTCTTCTTCGACGTCGACCATCCCGAGGTCGCGCACACCCGCATCGACTGCCCCGAGAACGGTGGCCTCATCGAGCTGGTCGAGACCTACCTCGGTGGCCCCTGCGACGACCCGGTGATGTTCGAGTACGTCGCCGACGTGCACGGGTTCGTCTCGCCCGCCCACCTGGTGCACCAGGCGCGTCCGTGCCCGCACTGCACGCTGGTGGCCGCGCCGTCGTGGCGCACCGCTGCCTGAACGCCGGTCAGGCGTCGACGAGCACGAACATCAGCTCGCACTCGCAGGCCACCTGGTCGCCGAGCAGCGCGCGACCCGTGCCCTTGCCGGCACGAGCCGACATCCGGCCGAGCTCGACCTCGAGCACCAGCGTGTCGCCGGGGCCGACCTGACGGCGGAACCGTGCGCCGTCGAGGCCGCCGAACAACGGCAGCTTGCCGGCGAAGCGCGGATCGGCCAGCACGGCGATCGCGCCCGTCTGGGCGATCGCTTCGCACATCAGTACGCCCGGCAGGGTCGGCCTGCCCGGGAAGTGGCCGGCGAAGAACCACTCGTCGCCGGTGAGCGTCCAGCGGCCGCGTGCCCGCTGGCCGGCCTCGAGTTCGAGCACCTCGTCGACGAACAGGAACGGCGGCCGGTGCGGCAGCAGATCGGCCGGCGCGGGCAGCGTGCTCATCGACCGGCCCCGAGTGCCGCGAGCAGCTTCACCGGGGTGTCTTTCGGGCTGATCTTGTACCAGACCTCGCGGAGCGTGCCGTCGGGGCCGACCAGGAACGCCGACCGGACGATGCCCATGTAGGTCTTGCCGTAGTTCTTCTTCTCCTGCCACACGTCGTAGGCCTCGGCCACGGTGTGGTCGACATCGCTCAGCAGGTCGAAGTTGAGCTCGTACTTGCCGTGGAACCGGGCGAGCGCCGGCACCTTGTCCGGGCTGATGCCGAGCACCACGGTGTCGGCCGGCAGCTCGGGCCGCAGGTCGCGCAACAGGCAGGCCTGCTGGGTGCACCCGGGCGTGTCGGCCTTCGGATAGAAGTAGACGAGCACGGTTTTCCCACGCAGCGTGGCGAGGTCAACGCTGTCGCCGTTCTGATTGGCGAGCGCGAACGAGGGTGCGGGCGATCCGACGGTGAGCACGAGGTCCACACTACCCCCGTATGCAGGGGCTTTGCCGTCAACGAGCTCGCCAGCCACCCCCGCAATGAGGGGGTCAAGGGAATCGGAAAAGTTCCTCAAGCCCCTTGCAAGGACGACCACGCTCGGTGCTAACGTGCGGCTCAGCGTTCGGAGGAGCGGGGTGACCCGGGCCCCCGGGCGTCACGCCGACAACCAAGGAGAACGACGCGATGAAGACCGGTATTGGCCTGCGCCGCCCTCAGTGACGGAGTGATCCATCATCCCGGGCGCAAACGCGCGTGAGCGTGGTAGTGAGTCGGGACGCTTCGAAGGCGATCATCGATCCAGTACTTGCCTGCAAGCACTCGATCGGCGACGTCCGTGAGGCGCTGAAGTAACACGACCCGAACCTCCTCCGGGGGGTTCGGGTCGTGGCGTTTCCAGACCACCATCGGCACGAAGCACGCCTCGCACTCGGCGATCCAGCAGAGGTCGTCGTCGTGGTACCACTCGGTCAGGCGCGCGGCCTCGCACAGTTCGCACCCGTCCTCTCCCATGCGCGCATCGTGGCACATGGGAACGGGTCCGAGGTGGATGGTCACGACACACGCCGCCGACCAGGGCCCGGACGCGGCTCGAGGGCCCCGAAGGGCCCTCGAGCGTTGCGTGGGGGGTGGGGGTGGGGCGAACCGGTCGATCAGCTGCCGAGGAGCGCCGAGACGTCGACGTCCTCCGGCACGAGCACCTGGTCGATGACGTGGATGACGCCGTTGGTGGCCTCGATGTCGGTCTGGACGACGTTGGCGTCGAAGATCTTCACGCCACCGTCGGTCGTGATCGTCAGGCTGCCGCCCTCGACGGTCGGCACCTCACCGGCCGTCACGTCGGCGGCCATCACCTTGCCGGCCACCACGTGGTAGGTGAGGATCTTGGTGAGGGTCTCCTTGTTCTCGGGGAGCAGCAACGCATCCACGAGGCCGGCCGGCAGCGCGGCGAACGCGTCGTTGGTCGGGGCGAACACGGTGAAGGGACCGGGGCCCTGCAGCGTCTCGACCAGGCCGGCGGCCTGCACCGCGGCGACGAGCGTCGAGAAATCGGGCGACGCGCTGGCGACGGCGACGATGTCGCCGGTGGCGGCGGGCATGTCGGTGACGGCGGTCGTGGTCTCGACCGCAGCAGCGGTCGTGGCGGGGGCGGCGTCGTCCTCGTCGTCGCCACAGGCGGCGAGGACGAGCAGGCCGGCGAGGCCCAGGGCGGCGATCTTCCGATGGGTCATGGGAGGCTCCTTGTTCACGGTGCCGCTGACGGGGGTCGACCAGCGGCGTCATGATGGTCTACGGAACCGCCGCACCGGCGGATGAACTTTTCGTGCTAAATCTTCGGTGCCGGCTCGGACGGCTCGAGATCAGGCGTCGATCGCGGCCCGGACCTCGGCCACGTACTCCCCCACGGCGTCGGCGCCGTGCTCGAGCAGACGGCGTACCACCGAGGCACCCTGCACCACGCCGTCGGCCACCTGCACCGCCTCTCGTGCCTGCTCGGCGTTGGACACACCCACACCCACCAGCACCGGCACGTCGGTGATCGCCTTCAGGCGCGCCGCGAGGGCCGTGGCGGTCGAGGCCAGGGTCGTGCGCTCGCCGGTCACGCCCAGTAGGCCGACCGAGTAGACGAAACCACGAGCACGAGCGCACACACGGGGCAGTCGCTCGTCGGGCGCCGTCGGCGCGGCGAGCATCACGGTCTCGATCGACGACGCGTCGGCAGCCTCGCACCACGGTCCGCTCTCCTCGAGCGGGAGGTCGGGCACGATCGCAGCGCAGATGCCTGCGGCGGCGAGCTGCTCGGCGAAGCGGTGGTGGCCGGCGTGATGGATCGTGTTGTAGTACAGCATCACGGCCAACGGGATCTCGACGTCGAGCTCGCGGGCCTCCTGCAGGATCGACACGGGCGTGGCCCCGGCGTCGAGCGCCTTCTGCGAGGCCTCCTGGATGACGGGCCCGTCCATCACCGGGTCGCTGAACGGGATGCCGATCTCGATCGCATCGGCGCCCGCGGCGACCGCCGCGCGCAGCGCCTGCTGCCAGCCGGGCAGACCACCGGTGATGTACGGCACGAGCAGCTTGCGGCCCGCAGCCCGCGAGTCGCGGAACGACTGCTCCATGCGCCCGAACGCCACCGCGCTCACTTGAGGATCTCCATCATCTGCGCGACGTCCTTGTCGCCACGGCCCGAGAGGTTCATGAGCACCGTCTGGCCCTGCAGCTGCTCGCGCTCGCGCACGATCCACGCGAGCGCGTGTGCCGGCTCGAGCGCCGGGATGATCCCCTCGGTGCGCGACAGCAGCTGGAACGCCTCGATCACCTCGTCATCGGTGACGTTCGGGTACTCGGCCCGGCCGATCGACGACAGGTACGAGTGCTCGGGACCGACGCCCGGGTAGTCGAGACCGGCCGAGATCGAGTGGGCCTCCTGCACCTGGCCGTACTCGTCCTGCATCAGATAGCTGCGCATGCCGTGCACGACGCCGGGCACGCCACGGCCGACGGCCGCCCCGCCGGCGGGCTCGATGCCCACCAGCCGGGCGTCGGTGTCGACGAAGCCGCTGAAGATGCCCATCGCGTTGGAGCCGCCGCCCACGCACGCCACCACCACGTCGGGGTCGGCACCGTAGGCGGCGTTCATCTGCTCGCGAGCCTCGTCGCCGATGACGCGGTGGAACTCGCGCACCATCCACGGGTACGGGTGCGGGCCCATCACCGAGCCGAGGCAGTAGTGGGTGTTGCCGACGGTGGCCACCCAGTCGCGCATCGCCTCGTTCACCGCGTCCTTCAGCGTGCGACTGCCGCTCTCGACCGCTTCGACCTCGCTGCCGAGCAGGCGCATGCGGAAGACGTTCAGCTCCTGGCGGGCCACGTCGACGGCACCCATGTACACCTTGCACTCGAGGCCCATCAGCGCCGCGGCGGTGGCGCTGGCCACGCCGTGCTGACCGGCGCCGGTCTCGGCGACGAGGCGGGTCTTGCCCATCCGCTTGGCGAGCAGCGCCTGGCCGAGGACGTTGTTGATCTTGTGCGACCCGGTGTGGTTCAGGTCTTCGCGCTTCAGCACCAGGCGGATGCCGAGCTGGCGGCCGAGGTTGTGGCACTCGGTGATGATCGAGGGGCGGCCCGCGTAGTCGCGCAGGATCGTGCGGTAGTCCTCGCGGAACACGGGATCGGCCCAGGCGTCACGGAACGCCTCCTCGAGCTCCTGGCACGCAGGCACCAGGGTCTCGGGCACGAAGCGGCCGCCGAACTCGCCGAAGCGACCGTTGGCGGAGGGTTCTGCCATGAGCGTCATGTGGACTCCAGGGACGGATGTGGGTTGGGGGATGGATCGCGCCCGGCGGCACCGAGGGGCGCCGCGTCGCGAGAGGATGTCAGAACTCGTCGGCCCAGTCGTAGGGCAATTCGTCGGGACCCAGGTACCGCGGTGGCGCCGACGCACGGGCCCGCTCGACGAAGGCCTTCACCTTGAGCGGGTCCTTGCGGCCCGGGCTGCGCTCGACGCCGCTCGACACGTCGACGCCCCACGGTTGGGCTCGCGAGACGGCGAGGCCGACGTTGTCGGGATCGAGGCCCCCGGCGAGGATGTAGCGCGGCCCCTCGGGCAGGTCGGAGAACAGCGACCAGTCGAACACCTGGCCCGAGCCCGGCGACGGGGCGTCGACGAGGATCATGTCGGTGCCGAACTGGTCGGCCCGCGCAGCATCGCCGCTGCCGGCCACCACGGCCTTGATCACCCAGCGCACCTGGGCGGCGACGTCGGCCACCATCGACGGCGTCTCGTAGCCGTGCAGCTGTGCGGCCTTGAGCCCGGCACGGTGCACGGTGTCGATCACCCGGTCGGGATGCTCGTCGCGGAAGACACCGACGGTGAGGATCTCCGGTGGCAGGCGGCGGGTGATGTCGTACACCTGCTGCGCCGCGACCTGACGGGTGGAGGGGGCGAACACGAACCCGACCGCGTCGGCACCCATCGCGACGGCGAACAGCGCGTCGTCCTCATTGGTGATGCCGCAGATCTTCACGAACATGGCGGACCAGAGGGTACCCGCCGCGCCCGACGCGACGAGGATTCGTTCCGGCAGGTCGCGGGCGTGACGTGCGTCAGCGTGCCGTCAACGCGCGGTGCCGCGCAGCAGGGCCACGGTGGCCGCGGGGTCGCCGCTCGTCACCAGGGTCTCCCCCACCAGCACCGCCCGGTAGCCGGCCGCGTGCAACGCGGCAGCGTCGTCGGCACCGCGCACCCCGCTCTCGGCCACCTTCACCGCGTGATCGGGGATCACCGAGGCCATGCGCAGCGCACGCTCGTGGTCGACCTGGAACGTGACGAGGTCGCGCTGGTTGACGCCGATCAGGGTCGCGTCGGCGGCGAGCGCCGCCTCGAGCTCGACCTCGTCGTGGATCTCGACCAGCACGTCGAGCCCGATCATCGTGGCGAGCCCGTGCAACGACACGAGCTCGTCGGTGCTGAGCGCGGCGGCGATGAGCAGCACGCAGTCGGCACCCATCAGCCGTGCATCGCACACGTCGTGGGCCGACACCGTGAAGTCCTTGCGCAGCACCGGCAGCGAGCACGCGGCGCGTGCGGCCTGCAGATCGGCGACCGACCCGCCGAAGAACTCCTCGTCGGTGAGCACGCTCAGGCACGCGGCGCCACCGCGCTCGTAGCTGGCCGCCCACTCGGCCGGGTCGAGGCCGACGTTGAGGTCGCCCTTCGACGGAGAGCGTCGCTTGATCTCGCTGATCACGTGCAGGCCGCTGCCGCTGCGCAGCGCGTCGGTGAAGCCGCGCGTGGGCGGCATCGCCGACGCCAGGCCGACGAGCTCGTCGAGCGGGCGTTCGTCGAGGGCCGCCACCTCGCGGTGGCGGGCCAGGATCCGATCGAGATAGGTGGCCACGGGCGGGGTCCCCGGAGGCGCCGTCAGGCGCCCTTGCCGCCGAGCGGCTTGCAGAAGATCAGCTCCGGACGGCCGGCGAGGAACGGGCCGATCGCGGGGCCGAGCGCCTTGAACGCGTCCGAGCCCATGTGCGCCTCGAGCGCGGCCTGGTCGGTGTACATCTCGTACATCCACAGCGTCTCGGCGTTGGTCTGGTCGGCGAGCAGGATGTACGACAGCGTGCCGGGCTCCCCCTGGGCGGTGTCGAGCGCTGCCTGCAGTGCGGCCACCAGGTCGTCGCGCTTGCCTTCCTGCGCGGTGATCTTCGCGATGACGGCGATGTCGGCCATGTGAGAGCTCCCTCGAGTGCGTGTGCGGGCGTCGTCGCCCGCCGTGCGGGGATCGACGGCGGCACGGTACCAGCGTGCCACCATGGCGGGCGTGGCGAACAGTGAGCCCGAACGCACCATCGTGATCGTCGAGGACGACCCCAACATCGCCGACCTGGTCGACCTGTACCTGCGCGAGGCCGGCTTCCGCGTGCTGCAGGCCGCGGCCGGCGAGCGTGGACTCGAGCTGATCGCACAGCACCGGCCGGTGCTCGCGGTGCTCGACGTCGGCCTGCCCGACATCGACGGCTTCGAGGTGTGCCGACGCATCCGCAACCAGGCCACCACTGCGGCCCTGCCGGTGCTGTTCCTCACCGCCCGAGACGGCGAGATCGATCGCGTGCTCGGCCTCGAGCTGGGCGCCGACGACTACGTCACCAAGCCGTTCTCGCCCCGCGAACTGGTGGCCCGGGTGAAGGCGATCCTGCGCCGGGGCGCTGCGGCCGGTGCGCCTGCGGCTGAGCAGACGACGTTCGAGGTGGGCGACGGCATCGTCATCGACGTCGCCCGTCGCGAGGTGCGCAACGTGGGCGGACCGGTGGCGCTCGCCACCAAGGAGTTCGACCTGCTCGCCCACTTCGCCCGCAACCAGGGCATCGCGCTCAGCCGCCAGCAGCTGATCGACGGCGTGTGGGGCGCCGACTGGTACGGCGACGACCGCACCGTCGACGTGCACGTGCGCCAGCTGCGCAAGAAGGTGGGCGACGAACTGCCGCTCGCCACCGTGTGGGGCGTCGGCTACCGACTGGGTTGACCCGCCGACGAACGGGGATGTCCCCGATGCCGGCGGCGGCCGACGAGACGACGCTGCTCGACGACGGATCACACCGATCCGGTCCCGAGAGGAGCCCGTCATGTCCCGCATCTTCCCGTCCCTCCGTCGCCGTGCCCTCGGAGCGCTCGCCACCGCGGCGATCGCCGCCGTCGGCGCCACCGCCGTCGCCACACCGGCCCTCGCCCAGGACGGACCGCCGCCCCTGCGGGTCGGCGACTTCTCGTACCAGCAGCTGCTGCTCTACTGCGCACAGTCGGGCGGCACCTTCGAAGGCGGTGATCTGGGCAGCGCCTACTTCTGCGTGCTCCCGAGCGGCGCCGTGATCTTCTGCGACTACCAGACGTCGGCGTGCGTGGTGCTGCGCGTGGCCAAGCCACCGAAGTCGACCAGGCCCCCGGTGTCGATGTCGACCACCGGCGTCGTGCTCAGCCGAACTGCCTGATCGCCTCGGCCCGTCGCGGTGGTGCCATCCAGCACCGCCGCGACGGGCGCTGGCTAGGGTCACGCGGTGCTTCACAGGTCGTTCATCTCCGGGCGCGAGGCTCGCCCTCGATGACTCGTCGCCTGGTCGTGCTGATGGTCGGCCTGGTGGCCGGCACCCTGCTCATCGCCGGCATCGGCACGCTCGTGCTGGCCCATGTGCGCGCCCGGTTCGACACCGAGGCCGACCTGCGTTCGCAGGCGATCAACACCGCCGACAACCTGCAGTTGTTCTTCGACAGCGACGAGGTCGGCCAGCTCACCGAGGAACAGATCCGGCAGCGGTTGCGCCAGCTCACCCTGCTGCGCCGAGTGGTCGACCTCGACGGCTTCGCCCTCGTCGGCATCTCGGCGACCGGGGAGATCGAGGCCGACCAGCTGCCCGAGGGCGTGACCGTCGACCTGCTCGACGTGCCCGGGCTACGCGACGGCGTGGTCGAGAGCGGGAACGACGGCGACCTGGTGTACGCGGCGGCGCCGCTCGACCTGCAACAGGGCCGCACCGGCGTGATCGTGCTGTCGCAGCAGGCGAGCGCCGGTCTCGGCCCGGCCGCCCGCTACTTCGTCGTCGCCGCGCTCGCGTCGGCGATCGTCGCGGTGCTCGCCGCGTTCCTGGTGGGGCGTCGCGTCACCCGACCGATCAAGGCGGCGTCGGCGGCCACCACCCGCATCGCGGCGGGCGAGCTGAGCACCCGCCTGCCCGAGCACTCCGGTCGGAGCGACGAGCTGGCCGAGTTGTCGCGCAACGTCAACGGCATGGCCGAGGCGCTCGAACGGTCACGCGCGCTCGAGCAGCAGTTCCTGCTGTCGGTGAGCCACGACCTGCGCACGCCGCTCACCTCGATCCGCGGCTACGCCGAGGCGATCTCCGACGGAGCGGGCGATCCTCGTCGCGCTGCCGCCGTGATCTCGTCGGAGTCGCGTCGCCTCGAACGCCTGGTCGCCGACCTGCTCGACCTCGCCAAGCTGCAGGCGTCGAGCTTCTCGCTCGAGCTCGAGCGCATCGACCTCGGCCAGCTCGCCGTGGTGGCGGTCGACGGCTTCGAGCCGGACGCCGCCGAGCGCGGGTTGATGATCCGAGCGCTGCCCGCTCCCGCTCCCCTGCCCGTGATGGCCGATCACGATCGGCTCGGACAGGTGGCGGCCAACCTGATCGAGAACGCGATGAAGTACGCGTCGACCGGTGTGGCGGTGCGGGCGCAGGCCGATGGCACATGGGCGATGCTCACGGTGGCCGACGACGGACCGGGCATCGATCCGGCCGACCTGCCGCACGTGTTCGAACGGCTCTACGTGGCCCGGCTACGGCCCGCCCGTCACGAGAGCTCGAGCGGGCTCGGCCTCGCGATCGTGAAGCAGCTGGTCGAGGCGATGCAGGGTGAGGTGTCGGTGACGAGCGAGCTCGGCCGCGGCACCACCTTCACCGTGCGCCTGCCGCTCGTCCCCTGACCGTTTCACACCGGTGGGGCATGATCGACCCATGGCCGTCACCGCCGACGACGTGCGCGACATCGCGCTGCAGTTCCCGCGCGCGTACGAGGCGTTGGTGCGCGACCGGGTGAAGTTCCGGGTGGGACGGATCGTGTTCGCCGCGATGTCACGTGACGAGACGATCCTGGGCGTCGGCTTCCCACGAGACGAGCGGGCCGGTCTGGTCGCGGGCGAGCCGCACAAGTTCCGGATGCCCCGCACGAGCGACCTGCGCTACCAGTGGGTCGAGGCCGTGATGTCCGAACTCGACCACGACGAACTCGAGGAACTGCTCACCGACGCGTGGGCGATGTGCGTGCCGAAGTTCCTCCGCGAGGCCTGGTTCCGCGACCACCCCTGACGGGGTGTCGAGTCAGAAGCCGAGGCGGGCGCGGATCTCGGTCTCGAGGTTCGCGATCGGCACGCGCACCTGGGCGGTGGTGTCGCGCTCACGGATGGTGACGGCACCGTCCTCGAGCGAGTCGAAGTCGACCGTGACACACAATGGTGTCCCGACCTCGTCCTGACGGCGGTAGCGCTTGCCGATCGACTGGGTGTCGTCGTAGTCGACCACGTAGCGATCGGCGAGACCGCGGAAGATCTCCTTGGCCAGCGGCGTGAGCGTGTCCTTCTTGCTGAGCGGCAACACCGCGACCTTGTACGGGGCGAGGCGCGGGTGCAGGCGCAGGATCGTGCGCTTCTCGCCCTCGACCTCGTCCTCGTCGTACGCGGCGAGCAGGAACGCGGCCATCGCCCGGTTCACACCGGCGGCAGGCTCGATCACGTAGGGCACGTAGCGCTCGTTGTTGGCCTGGTCGAAGAAGTCGAGCTTCTGACCCGAGTGCTCGGCGTGCTGCTTCAGGTCGTAGTCGGTGCGCTGGGCGATGCCCTCGAGCTCGCCCCAACCCCACGGGTACAGGAACTCGACGTCGCTGGTGCCCGCCGAGTAGTGGCTCAGCTCGTCGGCGTCGTGCGCGCGAAGGCGCAGCATCTCGGCCGGGATGCCGAGGTCGGTGTACCACTGGAACCGGACCTGGCACCAGTACTCGTACCACTGCGCGCTCTCGGCGGGCGGCACGAAGAACTCGCACTCCATCTGCTCGAACTCGCGGGTGCGGAAGATGAAGTTGCCGGGCGTGATCTCGTTGCGGAAGCTCTTGCCCACCTGCGCGATGCCGAACGGCGGCTTCTTGCGGCTGGTCTGCAGCACGTTGAGGAAGTTGACGAACATGCCCTGCGCGGTCTCGGGACGCATGTAGACCTCGGCGCCCGACCCCTCGACCGGACCCGCGTACGTCTTGAACATCAGGTTGAACGCGCGGGCCTCGGTGAACGAGCCCTTCGAGCCACAGTTCGGGCACACATCGGGGTCGGTGAGGTGGTCTTCGCGGAAGCGCTGCTTGCACTTCGTGCAGTCGACGAGCGGGTCGCTGAAGTTGGCGAGGTGGCCGCTGGCCTCGAACACGGCCGGCGGGGCGAGGATCGCTGCGTCGATGAGCACCACGTCGTCGCGCTGCTGCACCATGGTGCGGATCCAGGCCTCGCGTACGTTGCGGAGCATGAGCGAACCGAGCGGACCGTAGTCGTAGCTGGAGCGGAAGCCGCCGTAGATCTCGGCGGACGGGTAGACGAACCCGCGTCGCTTGCAGAGGTTGACGATCTGGTCGAGGTCGGTCGCTGGCACGGCCCACAGGCTAGGGGCGCGCTCGCGCTGCAGGACCATCCATTCGGTGCCGATACCAGAGATCGACACCCGAGCGCCGGGCGCGGGACTGGGCATCATGCCTGCTCCGCCGTTCGTCGGACCATGATGGGGGTGCCGACACGGAGGTGGAGTTCGATGGTGCAGCGACGCAGGTTCGTTCCGGTGATGGTCCTGACGGCGGGTCTGACGCTCGCCGCATGCGGGGGCGGTGACGACGAATCGGCCGCCACGACGGCGCCGGCCACCACCGAGGCCGCCGACCCCACCACCACCACGTCCGTGGCACCCACCACCACCGAGGCGCCGACCACCACGGCCGCACCGACGACGACCGAGGCACCGACCACCACCGAGGCACCGACCACGACCGAGGCACCGCTCACGGCGGACGACCTCGATCTCGGCGCCGCGGCCATCGGACCGGTCGGCTTCGGCACCGGCGCCGACGCTGCGCTCGCCGTGCTGATGCCGGTGCTCGGGACACCTGCGACCGACGACGCCCACGAGTACCCGACCGCGATGGAGGGTGTCGGATGGACCGACGCCGAGGACGGGATCTTCGCCTTCCAGTTCCTGCGCCGCGTGTGCTTCGACAACGGGCTGTGCACCTCGTTCGGCGGCGCCACGCCGGCCGACCTGCAGCTCGTCGGGTACGACTACTCGACGGCCGAGACGCCGGTCGAACCGGTGCTCACCACCGTGAACGGGGTCGGCATCGGCGACCGCTGGAGCGATCACCTCGACGCCATGACCGCGAACGAGGGCGGCTGCTACTCGCAGGGCTCGGGCGAGTCCGGCGGGGTGCGGCTGCTGCTGATCAGCGACGGCGATCCGTTCCTGGTCGTCGACCCGGTGACGGGCGAGGCCACCGCACAGGTACCGGACCCGTCGATGGTCACCGTGTACCAGCTCGCGTCGGGCGACAACCCCGGCTACCTGTACGACGACTGCTGAGCCCGTCGCCGCTGGCCGGACTCAGATCCGCTGCTGGGTGTCGAGGCGCTGCACCGCGCTGCCCCAGGTGCTGCCGTCGGCGGTCGCTCGCAGGGTCTCAGTCATCATGTGGGTGCAGATGCGGAACGGGAGCGTCGGCGTGTCGAACGAGAACGACTTCGTCTCGCCGGCCTTGACCGTGAACGGGCCGACCGTGAACGGCGCGAACGAGCAGTCGCCGCCGCCGAGGTTCTGGAAGGCGTCGTCGACGACGTCGACGAGGTAGCTCTGCGTCCCGCTCGCGCAGCTGGTGATGCGCACCTGCAGCTGCACGGTCAGCGGATCGACCTTGCCCGCGGTGTTGAACGCGTCGCTCGGACGCGGCAGCGAGATGGCGGCGCACGGGGCGCCGTCGTTCGCCGGCGGGGTCGTGGTGCCACCGCCCCCACCGCCCTTCGCCGAGGCCGCGAGCGGCGCAGCGAGCGTGACGATCACCGCAGCGGCGACGGGGAGCAGTCGGTTCAGGTTCATCTCGTCCTTCCGGCGCCTGGCGGGGCGTCCGACGAGGAGGATCGAACTGTTGCGGTGCAGGCGACAGTGGACGATGGTCGTAGTACCGACGGGATCCGAACGACCGCGTGGGCGTCAGTGCGACTCGAACATCGCGACCGTGCGCAGACGACGTTCGAGGTGGTGCTCGAGGGCACGGTTGGCGTGGGCGGCCACCTCGTGGGTGACCGGTCCGGCCGGCAGGTCGAGCGCCTCGTTGAGCCGGCCACCGAGGATCATGCGCGTGACCTCGAGTGCATCGGACGAGATCGAGGCACCGGTGCGGCACGAGCGGCAGAGCACGCCGCCCTCGGTGACGTCGAACGCGACCAACGGCTCGGTCGCGCCGCAGCGCACGCACTCGTCGAGTTCGGGCCGCACGCCTTCGGACGCGAGCAGCTTCCAGTAGAACGCCGGCACGACGAGCGGACCGCTGCGCTCGGCCACGGTGCGCAAGGCGCCGACGAGCATGCGGTACAGGTGCGGGACCGGCTCGCGGTCGAGCGTCATCTGGTCGACCGCCTCGACGATCGCGAGGCCGTTGGTGAGATGGTCGAGATCGCCGACGAGCGGGGCGAGCGTGTCGACCGAGTCGGCCTGGCTGACGATGTCGAGCTCGCGGCCCTGGTACATGAGCAGACGAACGTGGCTGAGCGGCTCGAGCCGGGCGCCGAACTTCGACATCGTCTTGCGCACGCCCTTGGCGACGGCACGCACCTTGCCGTGCTGCTCGGTGAGCAGCACGACGATGCGGTCGGCCTCGCCCAGCTTGTAGGTGCGCAGCACGACCCCGGTGTCGCGGTAGAGCGGGTTGGTCATGCGCCCACCCGTCTCAGTCGAGCCCGCCGAAGCGGCGGTGACGGTGGCGGTACTGGTCGAGCGCGGCCTCGAGGTGCTCGGCGCGCAGGTCGGCCCAGGCGACGGCGACGTACACCAGCTCGGCGTAGGCGAGCTCCCACACCAGCGACGACGGCAGCCGATCGGGCGTGCCGAGCACGAGCACCAGGTCGGGTTCGGTGGCGGCCGGGGCGAGCAACGCCGCGGCGACCGCGGGTTCGCTCAGCTGGTCGCTCTCGGCGAGCTTGCGCAGCGCGACCACGAGCCGCTCGCGACCGTCGGAGGTGGGATCGACGATGACGCTGCAGCCGTCGAGCTCGACCACGTCGTGGTGCACGGGACGTGCGTGATCGGCGTCGTCGCCACGCTCGAACGGGCGGAGCGTGAGCCACCGGGCCCCAGCGGCCGCCGACAGCGCACCGAGCACCTGGATGCGCTCGCGCCACTGGTCGTCGGTGAGCGCGCCCCATTCGGCGACGGTGCCGCCGACCACCATGACGTGCTGCAGCGTGGGCTGCTCGGCGTCGGGGGCGCGGCGGGACATGACGCCATTCTCCCACGCGGCCCTGCGCCGTCACGAACACCTGACGGCCTCGCGCGCCCCGCCCGACCAGGGTGTGTTGGATATCGTGGCCGCATCGCGACCCGAACCGCTCCCACGCCCGTCACGGCAGCCTCCGACGGCCCTCGGCCCCTGCACGTGGCCTGCATCATGGACGGCAACGGCCGTTGGGCCAGGCGCCGCGGCCTCCCCCGGACGGACGGCCACACCGAGGGCGAGGAGAACCTCGCGGCCCTGGTGCGTCACGCGGTCACCCGCAACGTCGGCTGGCTCACCGTGTTCGGCTTCTCGACCGAGAACTGGGTGCGCCCGCGCACGGAGGTGCGCCACATCCTCGGGTTGCACAAGAAGCTGTTCGGCCGGGTGGCCGAGCTGAACGACCTGAACGTGCGCATCGGGTGGATGGGCCGCCCCTTCGACAGCCCCGACGCCCGCACGCCCAAGTACGTGCAACAGGCGATCCGCAAGGCGATCAAGGACACGAGCCGCAACACCGGGATGGTGTTCACGGTGGCGTTCGACTACGGCAGCCGTGCCGAGCTGGTGCACGCGGCCGAAGCGACCCGGCGGGCCGGCGAGACCATCAGCGAGGCCGGCATCTGGCAGCACCTGTACCAGCCCGAGCTGCCGCCGGTCGACGTGCTGGTGCGCACCTCGGGCGAGCTCCGCATCTCGAACTTCATGCTCTGGCAGATCGCCGGCGCCCGGGCGTACTTCACCGACACGCCCTGGCCCGAGTTCAGCGGCGCCGAACTCGACGCCGCCATCGCCCTCGTCGACGACTGACCGCCGGCGGCCGGCCCCGCGGGAGGGATCGGCCCAGCGTGGGCGCTCCCGTCCCGCATCGATCGACGGCGGCCGGCCCCGCGGGACGGATCGGCCCAGCGTGGGCGCTCCCGTCCCGCATCGATCGACGGCGGCCGGCCCCGCGGGACGGATCGGCCCAGCGTGGGCGCTCCCGTCCCGCATCGATCCGTCGCGACGGCGGTCCGCCCGGTCGGCGGCCGCGGCCGATACGGTCGCCGGGATGTCGGTGGAGCAGGTGCGCGCAGCGCTCGGACGGGTCACGCACGCCCTGCCGACCAGCGAGGACCGGCCCGGACAGCTGCAGATGGCCGAGGCGGTCGCCACCGCGATCGACCGCAAGCGGCACCTGATCGTCGCCGCCGGCACCGGCACCGGCAAGACCCTGGGCTACCTCGTGCCCGCGCTGCTGACCCACCAACGGGTCGTGGTCGCCACGGCCACCAAGGCGCTGCAGGACCAGCTGGCGGGCAAGGACCTGCCGTTCCTGGAGCAGCATCTCGGGCAGCCGTTCGAGTGGGCGGTGTTGAAGGGGCGCAGCAACTACGTGTGCCTGCAGCGGCTGCGAGAGCTCTCGCAGTCGGGCGAGGGCCAGCTCGAGCTCGAGGAGATGGCCGGCACCACGAAGGTCGAGATCAAGCGGCTCGCCGAATGGGCCGCCACCACCCGCACCGGCGACCTCGCCGATCTCGACTGGTCGCCGAGCGACTCGGCCACCCGTGCCGTCACCGTCGGCAGCGACGAGTGCCCCGGCGCGACGCGTTGCCCGCTCGGCCAGCCGTGCTTCGCCGAGGGTGCCCGCGCACGTGCGCAAGCGGCCGACGTGATCGTGGTGAACATGCACCTGTACGGGCTCGACGTCGGGGCCGGCGGGGTGATCCTGCCCGAGCACGACGTGGTGATCGTCGACGAGGCACACCAGCTCGAGGACATCATGAGCGACACCGTCGGCGTGCAGCTCGCGCCCGGCCGGTTCGTCACCGTGGCCGCCACCGTCCGGCGCATCCTCGACGACCCGCAGATCGTCGGTGGCATCGCCGAGTCGGCGCAGTTGTTGCGCGACGTGCTCGGCCCGCACGCCGGCGAACGCCTCACCCATCCGCTGCCGGACACCGTCCAGGGCGCGCTCGTGACCGCTCGCAACCGCCTCGACCAGGCGTTGTCGGCGTTGCGCAAGGTCGACACCGAGGTCGAGGACGCCAAGCAGCGCCGGCTGCGGGCGCAGCAGATGGCCACGCGCACGATCGAGGCGATCGACGTCGCGGTCGGCCAGCACGAGGGCTACGTCGCGTTCGTCAGCGGGTCGCGCGACACGCCACGGCTCGAGATCGCACCGCTCGACGTCGGGCCCGTGTTGTCCGATGGCGTGTGGGATCGTCGCACCGCGATCCTGACGAGCGCCACGATCCCGAGCTCGCTCGCCTCGCGTGTCGGGCTCCCGCCCGGCCAGGTCGACGAGATCGACGTCGGCAGCCCGTTCGACTACGAGCACCACGGCCTCCTCTACTGCGCGCTGCACCTGCCCGACCCGCGCTCGCCACAACGGGCCGCGGCCACGCACGACGAGATCGCCGCGCTCATCACCGCGGCCGGCGGACGCACGCTGGCGTTGTTCACCAGCTGGAAGGCGATGGACGAGGCCGCGGCAGCGGTGCGGCTCAAGGTGACGCAGCCGATCATCACCCAGCGCGACCTGCCGAAGAGCGCGCTGGTGAAGGCGTTCGCCGAGGACGAGGAGACCTGTCTGTTCGCGACGGCCGGGTTCTTCCAGGGCGTCGACATCCCGGGTCGCACGCTCAGCCTCGTCATCGTCGACCGGATCCCGTTCCCGCGCCCCGACGATCCGCTGCTCAGCGCTCGCCGCGACCTGCTCGGCGCGGCGGCGTTCGGCGAGATCGACATCCCGCGTGCGTCGATGCTGCTGGCGCAGGCCACCGGTCGACTCATCCGCACGGCGACCGACCGCGGTGTCGTCGCCGTGCTCGACCCGCGCCTCGGCAAGGCCAACTACCGATGGGACATCGTGAAGGCGCTGCCGCCGATGAAGCGCACCCGGCACCGGGCCGAGGCCGAGGCGTTCCTGCGCGAGATCACCGGCCAGACGCCGGCCTGATCACGCAGTCGGCTCGCCGTCGCCCGTCAGGAACCCGATCACCGCGGCGCTGATCGCGTCGGGCTGCTCGGGCAGCAGCGCGTGGCCGGCGCCTTCGATCTCGACGAGGCGCACCCGGTCGGGATGCATCGCCGCGTACCGTCGTCCGTTCTCGGGGACGGCGCAGACGTCCTGCAGCCCCTGCACCACGAGCACCCTCGCTGCGGCGACACCGGTCCACTCCCCCGGGGGCGTTCGCTGCACCGCTCCCGACTGCAGCAGTGCGACGTCGCGCATCCACCCGTCGACCCACACGGTCGGGTCGTTGCCGTCGGCGAAGAACACGGTGCGCACGTGGTGCAGGTGCTCGTCGGCGGGCAGCGTGTCGTCGAAGCAGGCGAGCAACGACGCGGCGATGTCCGGCGCCATGTGCACCAGACCGCCGGCCGCGAGCATCACCAGCGAGTCGACGCGCTCGGGTGCGTCGGCCACCACGCATCGGGCGAGCCGCTGACCGAACGCGTGGCCGATCAGATGCACCCGATCGAACCCGCGAGCGTCCAGCTCGGCGACGACCACCGACGCCAGGTCGTGCAGCGTGAGCTCGCCGGTCACCTCGTGCGGCGGATCGAGCGCCACGGCCTCGAACCCGGCGGTGTGCAGATCGGCGACGAGCCGGTCGAAGTCGGCGGCCGGGCGACCGAGCGACGGCAGCAGCACGACCGGCGGACGATGGGACGGGGCGGCGTGCACGGGCTCGGTCACGACACACACCGTAGGGGTAGTGTCCGGCGCATGGGGGATGCCGACAGCGACCTGCCCGGACCGGCCGACGGGCGGGTGGTGCGCTGTGACGTGGCCGACGGTGTCGCCACCATCACCCTCGATTCGCCGACCAACCGCAACGCCCTGTCGAAGGCCCTGCTGGCGGGTCTGCACGAGGCGCTCGACCGCGCCGAACAACCCGACGTGCGCGTGATCGTGCTCACCCACACGGCACCCGCGTTCTGCGCTGGCGCCGATCTGAAGGAACGCAGCAACGGTCCGGCCGATTCGACGCCGATGGTGCGGGCGATGCAACGGCTGATCGAGGCGAGCCAGCCGACGATCGCCGCGGTGCAGGGCCCGGTGCGCGCCGGCGGCATCGGGCTCATGGCGTCGTGTGATCTCGTGGTGGTGCAGGACGACACGACGTTCGCGTTCACCGAGGTGCGCATCGGTGTGGCGCCGGCGATCATCAGCGTGCCGATCCTGCAGCGCTGCGGCTGGAGCGCGATGGCCGCCCCGTTCCTCACCGGCGAGGTGTTCGACGCCCCCACGGCGCGCGAGATGGGACTCGTCACCCACGTCGCGACCGACGTACCCCACACCGTGCGCGTGCTGGTCGACGGCGTGTTGCATGGCGCGCCCACCGCCGTCGCCGCCACCAAGCGGCTGCTGCGCGGCGACCGCTCGTGGGGCGAGATGCAGGCGCTCAGCGAATCGCTGTTCTCGAGCCCCGACGCGCAGGAGGGCATGCGCGCCTTCGCCGAACGACGCCCACCCAGCTGGCAGCAACGCTGACCCGCAGCTGGGACCGAACCACGATCGACCACCGGAGGAGACGACGATGCCGGTCCTCGCCGACACGCTCAACCCGAACGCCGAGGCGTTCAGCACCAACCGGGACTCGATGCTCGCCCACCTGGCCGCGCACGACGCCGAGCTCGCCCGGGCGATCGGTGGCGGCGGTCCCGCCTACGTCGACCGCCACCGCACGCGCGGCAAGATGCTCGCCCGCGAGCGCATCGAGGCGATGCTCGACCCCGCGAGCCCGTTCCTCGAGTTCTCGCCGCTTGCGGCGTGGGGCAGCTCGTTCCCGGTCGGCGCCGGGCTCGTCACCGGCATCGGCGTGATCGAGGGCACCGAGTGTCTGATCATCGCCAACGACCCGACGGTGCGCGGTGGTGCGAGCAACCCGTTCACGATGAAGAAGAACCTGCGGGCGATGGAGATCGCCCGGCAGAACCAGCTGCCGTTGGTCAACCTCGTCGAGAGCGGTGGCGCCGACCTGCCGACGCAGAGCGAGATCTTCATCCCCGGCGGACAGGGCTTCCACGACATCACCGAGCTGTCCGCGATGGGTGTGCCGACGGTGGCCGTCGTGTTCGGCAACTCCACGGCGGGCGGTGCGTACACCCCGGGCATGAGCGACTACATCGTGATGATCAAGGAACGCTCGAAGGTGTTTCTCGGCGGACCACCGCTGGTGAAGATGGCGACCGGCGAGGAGAGCGACGACGAGAGCCTCGGCGGCGCCGAGATGCACGCCCGTGTCAGCGGCCTGGCCGACTACTTCGCGGTCGACGAACTCGACGGCATCCGCCTCGGCCGACAGGTGGTGCGACGGCTCAACCATCGAAAGCGCGGTCCCGGCCCGCGTGGCGCGGGTCGCCCGCCGCGCTACGACCAGGAGCAACTGCTCGGCATCGCATCGGCCGACCCGAAGGTGCCGTTCGACCCGCGGCACGTGATCGCGCGCATCGTCGACGACAGCGACTTCGACGAGTTCAAGCCGCTGTACGGCACGTCGCTCGTCACCGGCTTCGCCGAGCTGCACGGCTACCCCATCGGCATCCTCGCCAACCACCGCGGCGTGCTGTTCAGCGAGGAGGCCGAGAAGGCCGCCCAGTTCATCCAGCTCGCCAACCAGATCGACACGCCGCTCGTGTTCCTGCAGAACACCACCGGCTACATGGTCGGCAAGGACTTCGAGCGCCGCGGCATCATCAAGGACGGCGCCAAGATGATCAACGCTGTCACCAACAGCCAGGTGCCGCACCTCACGATCAACATGGCCGCCTCGTACGGCGCCGGCAACTACGGCATGTGCGGCCGGGCGTTCGGTCCCCGGTTCCTGTTCACCTGGCCCAACGCGAAGACGGCGGTGATGGGTCCGCAGCAGCTGGCCGGGGTGATGTCGATCGTCGCCCGCCAGTCGGCCGCCAGCATGGGCAAGCCGTTCGACGAGGACGCCGACGCGTCGATGCGCCAGATGGTCGAGGAACAGATCGAGCGCGAATCGCTCGCGATGTTCATGAGCGGCAAGCTCTACGACGACGGGATCATCGACCCGCGCGACACCCGCACAGTGCTCGGCATCTGCCTGAGCGCCATCGACAACCAGGCGCCCGCCGGCACGCGCGGCTACGGCGTCTACCGGATGTGATCGCCATGACCACCCTGCACCGTCCCCCGATCGATCGGGTCCTGATCGCCAACCGCGGCGAGATCGCCCGACGGATCATCCGCACCTGCCGCCGGCTCGGCATCGGCACCGTCGCGGTGTACAGCGACGCCGACGAGGACGCGCCCTACGTGCGCGAGGCCGACCTCGCCGTGCGCCTGCCCGGCACAGCGTCGGCCGACACCTACCTGCGCGTCGACCTCCTGATCGCCGCCGCCGAACGCACCGGCGCACAGGCGATCCACCCCGGCTACGGGTTCCTCAGCGAGCGCCCCGACGCCGCCGAGGAGGTCGCACGCGCCGGCCTGGTCTGGATCGGACCGCCCGCGTCGGCGATCGCCGCGATGGGTTCGAAGATCGGGGCCAAGCAGCTGATGCGCGCTGCCGGTGTGCCGGTGCTACCGGACAACACGGTCGAGTCGCTCGACGAGATCGGCCTGCCGGCGCTGGTGAAGGCGTCGGCCGGTGGTGGCGGGCGCGGCATGCGCGTGGTGCGCACCGCGGACGAGCTCGACGAGGCGATCGCATCTGCCGAGCGCGAGGCGATCAGCGCATTCGGTGACGGCACCGTGTTCGTCGAGCGCTACGTCGAGGGTGGCCGTCACGTCGAGATCCAGGTGTTCGCCGACACGCTCGGCACCACGGTGTCGCTGTTCGAGCGCGACTGCACGTTGCAGCGCCGCCACCAGAAGATCGTCGAGGAGACCCCGTCGCCGGCGGTCGACGACGAGCTGCGCCAGCGAATGGGCAATGCCGCGGTCGCTGCGGCGCGCGCCGTCGGCTACGTGGGCGCGGGCACGGTCGAGTTCCTGCTCGACCGGTCGGGCAACTTCTTCTTCCTCGAGATGAACACACGCCTGCAGGTCGAGCACCCGGTCACCGAGATGATCACCGGCCTCGATCTCGTCGAGCTGCAGCTGCGGGTGGCCGACGGCGAGCCACTCCCCCACGCCGCAGTCGACGCGCGTCGCGACGGCCACGCGATCGAGGTGCGGTTGTGCGCCGAGGATCCGCGGCACGGCTACCGGCCGAGCTCGGGCACGTTCCACGTGGTCGAGTTCCCCGTGCTCGAAGGGGTTCGCATCGACAGCGGCATCGAGAGCGGTTCGGTCGTCAGCCCGTACTACGACTCGATGGTCGCCAAGGTGATCGCCCACGGGCCCACACGTCGCATCGCCGCTCGCCGGATCGTGCAGGCACTCACCGACGCGGTGATCGTCGGGCCGGTCACCAACCGCCACCAGTTGATCCACCTGGCGTCGATCCTCGAGTCGATCGACGACGTGGTCGACACCACCTACCTCGACCGCACGCCGATGGGTCCGGCCGTGCCGCCGTCGGCCGAGCTGGTGGGTGCAGCCGCGGTCGCCGTGCTCGCGCACCACGACGCCGCTCGCACGGCGCTGCCCGACGTACCGGCGGGCTGGCGCAACGTGCCGTCGCAAGATCAGCAGCTACGCCTCGGCGAGCACGTGGTGAGCTACCGGCGCGACCGGTGGGGCCAGGTCGCTCACCTGGTGGTCGACGGCGTGGGCGTCGACCCGCAGGCGGCCCGTGATCTGTGCCGGCTGCGGCCGCCGCTGATCGTCGGCGACCACGTGCACCTGCTCGGCGGACGGACCGTGCTCGAGATCGTGCCGCGGTTCGTGCTCCCCGACGAGGCGGGCCGTGCCGGGTCGTTGGTCGCGCCGATGCCGGGATCGGTGCTGCGGATCCTGGTCGAGCCGGGCCAGACGGTGGTCCCCGGGCAACCGATGCTGACGCTCGAGGCGATGAAGATGGAGCACCAGGTCGTCGCCCCCGCTGCGGGCGTGGTCGCCGAGATCCTGGTGACGGTCGGCCAGCAGCTCGACACCGGCCAGCTGCTGGTGCAGGTCGAGACCGGCGAGGGCGACGTCGACGCATCCGACGGGGGTGCGTGATGCACCGGGGGCAGCGGCCGGTCCGCATCGCCAACTGCTCGGGGTTCTTCGGCGACCGACTGTCGGCCGCACGCGAGATGGTCGATCCGGCGGTCACCGCCGGCAGTCCGATCGACGTGCTCACGGGCGACTGGCTGGCCGAGCTGACGATGCTCATCCTGCACAAGCAGCGGGCGCGCAACGCCGACCTCGGCTACGCCGGCACGTTCCTCACACAGATGGAACAGGTGCTCGGCACCTGCATCGACCAGGGCATCAAGGTGGTCACCAACGCCGGAGGGCTCAACCCGGCCGGCTGCGCCGACCGCGTGCGCCAGATCGCCGACAAGCTCGGGCTGCGCGTGAACGTCGCGCACGTGGAGGGCGACGACCTGCTTCCCCGCATCGACGGGTTGCGGCCGCACCTCGCGCATCTCGACACCGGCGCCCCGTTCACGGGCACGCCCGTGTCGGCCAACGCCTACCTCGGCGGCTGGGGCATCGCCGCCGCGCTGGCCGGCGGGGCCGACGTGGTGGTCGCGCCCCGGGTGACGGACGCCGCCGTGGTCGTCGGGCCGGCGGCGTGGTGGTGGGACTGGAAGGTCGACGACTGGAGCGAGCTGGCCGGCGCCGTGGTGGCCGGGCACGTCGTCGAGTGCGGCGCCCAGGCGACCGGCGGCAACCACGCCTGGTTCGGCGACATCCCCGACCTCACGCGCCCGCCCGGGTTCCCGATCGCCGAGGTCGACCGCGACGGGTCGTGCGTGATCACCAAGCACCCCGACACCGGCGGCCTGGTCGACGTCGGCACCGTCACCTCGCAGCTGCTGTACGAGATCGCCGCCCCGCAGTACCTGAACCCGGACGTCACGAGCCATTTCGACACGATCGAGCTCACCCAGCAGGGCCTCGACCGGGTGCGGATCCACGGCACGCGAGGCACCCCCGGCCCACCGACCACCAAGGTGTGCATCAACCTCGAGGGCGGCTACCGCAATCGGATGACGTTCGTGCTCACCGGGCTCGACCAGCGCGCCAAGGCACAGTGGGCCGAGTCGGCGCTGTTCGCCCGTCTCGGCGGCAAGGAGCGCTTCGACGAGGTCGACGTACGGCTGGTCGAGGCGCCGAGCGATGCCGTGCCGCAGGAGGCCGCGTCGGGTCGGCTGCACGTGACGGTGAAGAGCACCGACGAACGGCTCGTCGGGCGGGCGTTCTCGTCGGCCGTGATCGAGCTCGCGCTCGCCAACTACCCCGGGTTCTTCAGCAACTCGGCGCCCGGCGAGGCACAGGCGTTCGGCGTGTACTGGCCGGCCCTGGTACCCAACGACGAGGTGACCCAGGTGGTGGTGCACGCCGACGGCCGGCGCGAGACGATCGCGTCGCCCCAGGTCACCGGGGATGCTGCTGACCTGGGCGTTTCCACCGCGCCCACCGTCTCACCTCTGGGTCCGCGCCCGGGCGAACCGCTCGGCGCCTACTTCGCCGCGCGATCGGGCGACAAGGGTGGCAATGCCAACGTGGGCGTGTTCGCGCGCGATGCGGCGGGCTATGCGTGGCTGCACGAGCACCTGACGGTCGACGCCGTCCGGCGGCTGATCCCCGAGGCTGCGGGGCTCGAGATCCGCCGGTTCCTGCTGCCCAACCTGCACGCCGTCAACTTCGTGCTGGTGGGATTCCTGGGCGAGGGCGTGGCGAGCAGCACCGCCTTCGATCCCCAGGCCAAGGGCCTGGGCGAGTACGTGAGGAGCCGCGTGTGGACCTAGCGCGTCGGTTCCCTGCAACGTCACACCGACGCGCCCGTGCACACATGTGCGCGGCGCTGGCCGCCGGGGTGCTGCTCGTCGCGGCGTGTGGCGACGACGACGGGTCGACGGCGACGTCGGCCGCGCCCACGTCCGGGGCACCCGTGTCGACCACACCGGAGTCGTCCGCCCCCGCCTCGACCGTGGCGGCGACGACCGAGCCGGCCACCACCGAGCCGGCCACCACCGAGCCGGCCGCTCCCACCACGACGATGGCGGGCGATGCCGTCGAGGTGCAGGGCCGGCTGGTCGATGCATGGTTCGTCGACGCCGACCACGGCTGGATGGTGCTCGAGGACGACACGACCGGCTCGACGTCGGTGCTCGCCAGCACCGACGGCGGCAGCGCGTGGATGGCGGTCGAGACCGCCCCGGCCGACGTGCGGGCCGTGCGGTTCGCCACCCTGCAAGACGGCTGGGCCATCGGGATGGACGGCGTGTCGTCCACCCACGACGGCGGCGCGACCTGGACGGCCGTGCCCGGCGTGGGACCGCTGGCGGATGCCGCCCCGGCCGCAGCGATCACTGCCGACGGCGCGGTGTTCCCTGCGATCGGCGACGACGTGGGATTCGTGCACGTGGCGGCCGGCACCGACGAGGTGACCCCACTCGACGCGCATCTGCCCTTCGGCGCGGGTCCGGTGCTCGACGTCTCGCTCGCCACCACGTCGGCCGGCGTGTTCGCCGTGTACAACGACCGGGTCGTGACGGGCAGCGTGCGGTTCCTCGACGGTGCCCCGCCCGACACGGCGTGGGCCCCGGCGGGTGCCGACGCCGGCGGCCCGGTCGAGGTGTTCGGCCGTGCGGATGCCTCGACGCTGTGGGCGTCGGCGAGCGAAGGCATGTGGGGAGGCGACATGGATCACCCCGGCGAGCACCTCTACGTGTCCGAGGACGATGGCACCACGTTCACCGAGGTGACGCTGCCGGCGTTCACCCTCGACCCGACCGGGTTCGGCATCAGTGTCGCCCTTCCCGAGGCCGGATCGATCGTGGTGGCGATGACCGGCAACGTCACGGAAGGCGTCGTGCTCGCCCGATCGGACGACGAGGGGGCCACCTGGACCCAGCTCGGCACGATCCGTGGTTCGGATCTGTTCTCGCTCGCCTACGCCACTCCCGACGTCGCGTACGCGGTCGTCGCCGTGGCGAACCCCTCGGGCGACGGCGGGTCGCACGGCGAGCTCTGGCGATCCTCGGACGCCGGTGCCACCTGGACCGCGGTCGCCATCACCTCTGCCTGACCAACCACTGCGTCATGCCGCCGTCACGTCCGGCCGGGCGTGTCGAACGGTTGCCGAACCCAAGCTCTCGACGACGGTGGACGGGCGTGCTGACCGGCTCGGCCGGGCATGAGATCGTTCTCGTCATGCCGAAACGACGGCCAGCGGCAGTTCGACATGACGAGAACGAGCGACCGGGTCGTCTGCTCCCGACGGTGGTCATCCACGACCACGACCGGGACCAGACGGCCGAGCAGGGCCGAACCCGGCGCCACGGCCGCCCCGTCACCACCTTCGAGAGCATGGGTTCGACCGTCAAGCAGCAACGGCCGAAGCCGGCGCGTCGCCCGACGCGGTTACGCCAGCAATCGGTAGCCGATGCCTCTGGCCGTGACGATCAGGCGGGGGTCGTCGGGGTGGTCCTCGATCTTCACGCGCAGGCGGCGCACGTGGGCGTCGACCAGGCGGCTGTCGCCCAGGTACTCGTACCCCCACACCCGCTCGAGCAACTGGTCACGGCTGAGCACCATGCCGGCGTGATCGGCGAACTCGCACAGCAGGCGGAACTCGGTCTTGGTGAGGTTGAGCTCCTGTCCGTTCTTCAGCGCGATGCCCTGCTCGCGGCGCAGCTCGACGTCACCGAACTTCGACCGGGGCGGCGCCGCCGACGTCTCGTGCAGCTGCACACGCCGGAGTGCGGCACGGATGCGCGCGGCCAACTCCTTCGGCACGACCGGCTTGGTGACGTAGTCGTCGGCCCCGGCCTCGAGGCCGGCCACCAGGTCGTAGGTGTCGGTCTGGGCGGTGACGATGATGATCGGCACGATGCTGCTGGCCCGCAGCTGGCGGGCCACCTCGAAGCCCGACAGGTCGGGCAGGCGCAGGTCGAGCAGCACCAGATCGGGCTCCTGAGCTGCGAACATGTCGAGGCCGGTGCGACCGTCGGCCGCCTCGCGCACCTCGTAGCCCTCGTCCTCGAGGGCCAGCGTGAGCGCCAGGCGGATCGAATCGTCGTCCTCGATGAACAGCAGCGACGTCATGGGTGGAGATGATGCCGGAAAACACACGCCTCCGGATTTCGTTACAGAAATCGCACACAAGGCGAGTCGTCCCGTCACAGACGACACGCAACATGGCACCTGTTCACGCTGCCTAGGTGGGGTACCAACCTCCCCCTGGTGCCCCACCTGCAGCGGTGACCAGCCGGGCGGCACATCGACCAGCCAGGAGGTCCCCGAATGCTCTCGCCGATCCTCATCGCGTCCACCGACACGTCCCGCCAGTTGCTGGTGATGACCGTGGAAGGGCCGCTCGTCGACCCCGAGCACGTCGACGCGTTGCGCCTCGTGCTACCCGCCGTGCCCGCCGGGCACAGCCTGATCGTCGACCTCACCGGTGCCACCGCGTTCAGCGAGTCGGCGCTCGAGGCGCTCCGGTCGGTGGCTCGCGAGGCCGGCGAACTCGGGCAGACGATGGTCGTCGTGTGCGGCGACCTCGATCGTCGCACCGATCTGGTCCTGGCCGACCTCGACACGCTGGTGCCCGTGGTCGAGGCCGTCGAACAGGCACTCCCGCTCACACGCGCCGCGGCCTGAGGCGCGCCGACACGTCGTGGCCGCACGCTCGGTCGCCCCTGCTGCCCTTCCAGCAGGGGTGATCGGCAACACTGTGGCCGTGTCCGACGCCGCCACGCCGCCCAAGCGCACCCTGCGCCTCCGCACGCGCGTCACCCTGTTCTTCTCGATCGCGACGCTCGCGACCAGCCTGGCACTGGCCGTCGTCACCTACGCGGTCGCCCGCAACTACCTGATCGACCAGCGCACGAGCGTCGCGAAGACGCAGAGCTTCTCCAACGCGTACGCCCTTCGGGCCGAGATGGCGGCGCCCAACCCGACCCAGCTCGGCGAGTTCATCGGCCAGTTGCCCGAGAACGGCGGCTTCTCGATCCTCATCACCCCCGAGAACACGTACTTCTCCGACGTGCGGTTCCCCGAGTCCGTGCTGCCCAGCGCGCTCGTCACCAACGTGAAGGCCGGCAACTACGGACTGCAGCGCTTCGAGGCCAACGGCGAGCCGTTCCTCGGTGCCGGCATCTACATCGCCGCGTTCGACAGCCGCTACTTCGAGGCGTTCCCGCTCGAGGCCACCGACCGCACGCTCGGCACCATCGCCACCGCGCTGCTGATCGGCGCCGGCGCGACCGCGCTGATCGCCGGGTTCATCGGCTGGTGGACCAACCGGCGCCTCTTGCGCCCGCTCACCCGTGTGGCCGCCGCAGCCGGCGCGATCGCAGGTGGCGGTCTCGACGCCCGCATGGCCCCCGAGGCCGACCCCGACCTCGCGAAGCTGGCCGGGTCGTTCAACGAGATGGCCGATGCGGTGCAGGCCCGACTCGAACGAGAAGCCAGGTTCGCGAGCGATGTCAGCCACGAACTCCGCTCCCCCATCACCGCGCTCTCCGCCGCGGTCGAGGTGCTCGACGGGCGCCGCGCCGATCTGCCCGAACGCACCCAGCAGGCGCTCGACGTGGTGGTCACGCAGGTGCGGCGGTTCGACCAGATGGTGATGGACCTGCTCGAGCTCAGCCGCATCGACGCCGGTTCGACCGAACTGCACCGCGAGGGCGTGTCGATCGAGGAGCTCGTCACGCGCATCGCCCAGCGATACGGCTTCGCCGACGTGCCGATCGAGATCGGTCGCAAGGTGCCGGCGACGGTGGCGATCGACAAGCTGCGGTTCGAGCGGATCCTCGCCAACCTGCTCGACAACGCCAACCAGCACGGCGGTGGGCCCACCAAGGTGACGGTCGAGCCGCGCGGCCGTCACGGGCTGGTCCTCGCCGTCGAGGACAACGGCCCGGGCGTCGCTCGGGGCGAGCGCTCGCGCATCTTCGAACGCTTCGCCCGCGGCAGCGCTGCTCGCCACAAGGTGGGCACCGGCCTCGGTCTGTCGCTCGTCGCCGAGCACGCGCACGCCCACGGCGGCGAGGCCTGGGTGGAGGACCGCCCCGGCGGCGGCGCCCGGTTCGTGGTGACGTTCAACGAGGTGGCCTGATGCGCCGGCTGATCGGGTTGACGGTCGTGTTCGTCGCCGTGCCGGTGACGATCGGCGCGTGTGGGGTGTCGCAGTCGAGCGACTTCGAGCAGATCAGCGGCGACGCCATCCAGTTCGACCTCGACGAGACCACGACCACGAGCACCACCACGATCCCGCCGACCACCGTCGACGCGACGAGCACCACCTTGGCGCAGACCACCACGACGGAGATCCCGACCGAGCTGGTCGAGCTGTACTACGTGGCCGGCAGCCAGCTGAACCCGGTGTCGGTGCCGCTCACCAGCCCCGTGTCGCCGCAGCGAGCGCTCACGGCGCTGCAGGAGGCCGATCTCGGGGCGCTCGGTCTCGGCCTGCGGACGACGATCCCCGCCGATGCCGAGATCACGGTCACCCGCGAACGCGGCACGGCGATCATCGACCTGCCGCCCGACATCTTCGACTCGATGCCGACCCGCGACCAGAAGCTGTTCTTCGCGCAACTGGTGCTGACGATCGGGCAGCTGGGCGGGATCGGCCCCGTGCTCTTCACGACGGCGGGCGAACCCAGCACGGCGGTGCGCGGCGACACCACCGTCGCCGAGGCCGGCGTCCCGGTGACGATCGACGACTACCAGAACCTGCTGCCCGGTGGCGCCGTGGTCCCCACGACCACCACCACGGCACCACCGCCGATCGAGACCACCACGGGCTCGACGATCGGCGGATAGCGTCCCGGGCGCATGACATCGCCCGAGCCCGACGCCCCACGCCCCGGACGCAGCGGCTTCGTCGCGATCGTGGGGCGACCGAACGTCGGCAAGAGCACCCTCGTCAACGCCGTGTGCGGCGAGAAGGTCAGCATCGTCAGCGACAAGCCGCAGACCACGCGCACCCGCGTGCGCGGCGTGCTCACGCGCCCCGATGCGCAGCTCGTGTTCGTCGACACGCCGGGCCTGCACAAGCCGGTGACGGCGCTCGGTGAACGGGTGAACGCCACCGCACTCGACAGCATGAGCGACGTCGACGCCGTGCTGTTGGTGGTCGACGGCACCGCCGGTTTCGGCAAGGGCGACGAATGGGTCGCCGCCCGCTTCGACGTCACCCGGGCCGTCGTCGTGCTCAACAAGATCGACCAGCTGTCGAAGCAGCAGATCGTCGCCCAGCTCGCCGCGGTGTCGTCGCTCGGCGCCGCCGCCTACTTCCCGGTGTCGGCCAAGACCGGCGAGGGCATCGGCCCGCTGGTCGAGCACCTGTCGGCGCAGATGCCCGAGGGGCCGATGTACTTCCCCGACGACACGGTGCGCGACCTGCCCGAGGAGGAATGGGTGGCCGAGCTGGTGCGCGAACAGCTGCTCGCCGTCACCCGCGACGAGCTGCCGTACTCGATCGCCACCCGGGTCACCGAGTGGGAGTGGCCGCGCATCCGCTGCGAGATCGTCGTCGAGCGCGAGAGCCAGAAGGGCATGGTGATCGGCAAGAAGGGCGCCGTGCTCAAAGAGGTCGGCATCCGGGTGCGCCGTCAGCTGCCCGAGGGCGTGTACCTGGAGCTGTTCGTGAAGGTCGACAAGGACTGGCAGCGCCGCCCCGACCGGGTCGAGCGCCTGGGGTACTGAGGTCGGCGTGGTCGCGCCCACCGGGCCCGACGCCGAGGTCGACATCGACGAGGCCCTCGTCGGCGAACTGCTCCGCCGCCAGCTCCCCCACCTCGCGTCCTTGCCGCTGCGGCTGGTCGCGAACGGCTGGGACAACGCGATGGTGCGGCTCGGGGCGGACCTCGTCGTGCGGCTGCCCCGCCGTCGCGCGGCGGCCGAACTGGTCGAGCACGAACAGCGCTGGCTGCCCGTCGTGGCACCCGGGCTGCCGTTGCCCCTGCCGGTCCCCGTGCACGTGGGTGCGCCCGACGACGAGCTCTACCCGTGGTCGTGGAGCGTGCTGCCGTGGCTCGACGGCACCGTGGCGAGCACCGTCGACGCGGCCCGTGTCGTCGAGGCGGCCGAGTCGCTCGCCGGCTTCCTGCGGGCGCTGCACGTGCCGGCACCGGCCGACGCTCCGGCGAACCCGGTGCGTGGGGTACCGCTCGAACGGGCTCGCGAGCGCGTGGCCGCTCGGCTCGAGGTGATCGGCCGGGTCGACCTGCTGCCGGTGTGGCACGGCCTGGTCGACACGCCGCCGTGGACCGGTGCGCCCGTGTGGGTGCACGGCGACCTGCACCCGGGCAACCTGCTCGTCGCGAGTGGCCGGCTCGCGGCGGTGATCGATTTCGGCGACGTCACCGCGGGCGATCCGGCGACCGACCTCGTGTCGGCCTGGATGTGGATGACCGAGACGCAACGAAGGGCGTTCCACGCCTCGCTCGACGTCGCCGAGCAGACACGCCGACGTGGCGCCGGCTGGGCGCTCGCGATCTCGACCGCCGTGCTGGCAGGTGGTGGTGACGACGCGTTGGTCGCCGCCGCCCAGCGCGGTGTCGCCGCGGTCGAGGCCGAGTTCGGCTGACCTCGGCCGACCGAGTGGAGCGCTGCGCTCGTCGCCGCTACGTTCGCTGCGTGCCCATCGACGTCGTGCTGCTCGATCTCGACGGCGTGATCCGCCACTTCGACGAGGCGATCGCCGAGCGGGTCGAGCGCGAACACGGGCTCGAGCGGGGCACGCTCGCCCGGGCCGCGTTCGAGGACGACCTGCTGACCCGCCTGTGCACGGGACGGCTGTCACGAGCGGCGTGGATCGAGCACGTCGGCGAACTCGTCGGTGCGCCGGCCGCGGCGGCGGAACGGTTCTGCGACATCGGTGTGGTCGACGCGGCGATGCTGGATCTGATCGACCGGGTGCGAGCCGCCGGTCGCCCCGTCGTGATCCTCACGAACGGCACCGACACGATCCCCCACGAACTGCAGGTGCTCGGCATCGCACCGCGGGTCGACCGGGTGTTCAACACCGCCGACATCGGCGTGATGAAGCCCGACCCCGCCGTGTACCACCACGTGTGCACCGCGCTGCAGGTACGGCCCGACCAGGTGTTCTTCAGCGACGACAACGCACACAACGTCGTGGCTGCATGCGACATCGGCATGGTCGCGCGCCGATTCGTGTCGGTCGATGCGCTGACGAGCGACCTCCGCGACCTGGTCGGCCTCGACATCTGATCGCGAGGTCAGACCTTGCTGTCGCGGCCGGCCCAGAACGGGGCGCGCAGCTCGCGCTTCAGGATCTTGCCGCTGCCGGTCTTCGGCAGCTCGTCCATGAACGTCACCGAGCGCGGCACCTTGTAGCTCGCCAGGTGCTCACGGGCGAACGACATCACCTGCTCCGGCGTCATCGACGCGCCCTCGCGACACACCACCACGGCGTGCACGCTCTCGCCCCACTCCTCGCTCGGCGTGCCGAACACGGCGACCTCCAGCACATCGGCATGGTGCTCGAGCGCCGCCTCGATCTCGGCCGGGTAGATGTTCATGCCGCCCGAGATGATCATGTCCTTCTTGCGGTCGCAGATGTAGATGTAGCCCTCGTCGTCGCGGTATGCGATGTCGCCGACGGTCTGGTAGCCGTGCTTGCTGTCGGCGAGGAACTTGTCGTGCTGCTTGTAGTAGTCGGCGAACACGCTCGGGCTCTTCACGAACAGCTCGCCGGTGTGCTCGGGACCGACGCCGGTGACCTCGTTGCCGTCGTCGTCGAAGAGCTTCACCTCGACCATCGGCGCCGGCTGACCGCACGACCCCGGCTTGCGGAGCTGGTCCTCGGGCCGGAGGATGCAGTTGACGCCCAGCTCGGTGCTGCCGTACACCTCGAACAGCGAGTCGCCCGGGAAGTACGCGAGGTACATCTGCTTGAGGGCGAAGCTCCACGGCGCCGCGTTGGCGATCATCCGCTTCATCGAGCTCACGTCGTACTTGGCCTTCACCTCGTCGGGCAGGTTGCAGACCATGCGGATGGGCGTGGGCGCCGAGAACGTGGACGTGACTCGGTACTTCTGGATCAGGCGCAGCCAGTCCTCCGGGTTGAACTTGCGCTGCAGCACCACGGTCTGGCCGAGCGTTTGGGCGATGCCCATGAACCCGCCGGGCCCCGAGTGGTAGAGCGGACCGGTGGGGATGTACACGTCGTCGGGCGTGTAGCCGATGAAGCCGATCATCGCTGCCGCCTGCTGTGCGCCGGTGTTGCCACGACGCAGCGCGCCCTTGGGCTTGCCGGTGGTGCCGCTCGTGTAGATCATCGTGGCGCCCGGCTCGGTGCCGTCGGGGATCTGCGGCTGCGCGTCGCTCGCCGCCGCGACGAGCGCGTCGACGTCGATCATGCCGTCGGGCACCGGTCCGTCGAACACCAGGATGTTCTGCACCTTCGGCAGTTGGTCGCGGATCCGTTCGAACATCGGCGCGAACTCGGCGTCGACGTACACGATCGTGGTGTCGCTGTGGTCGGTGACGTAGGCGGCTTCCTCGTCGCTGAGCCGGTAGTTGAGCGGCACCGCCGTGACACCGAGCTTGCGGGCCGCGTTGATCATCTGCACGAGCCCGATCGAGTTCTGCCCGCACCACACGACCTTCGAGTCGCCCGGTCGGACGCCGAGGTCGAGCAGCACGTTGGCGAGCTTGTTCGACGCCGATTCGAGCTCGGCGAAGGTGAGCTGACGGACGGTGCCGTCAGGACGGTCGTCGACGACCGCCAGCTTGGTCCCCTGTGTCAATGCGTACGCGCTCAGAAAATCCCCCATGAGGACATTGCGTAGCAGACGCGCCGACCGGCTGCTGACGCGGAGGGGATAGGTGAGCCACCGGACCAGGTCCATCGGACTCACCGTAGGCGACGGCGACCTGCCAAGCTCTCGGTATGGCAGCACGCATCATCAACGGCACGGCAGAACTGAAGGCGCTCGTCGGCGAGCACCTCGGCTACAGCGACTGGATGGAGATCACCCAGGAGCGCGTCAACCAGTTCGCCGAGGCCACCGGCGACCACCAGTGGATCCACATCGACGTCGAGCGCGCCAAGGCCGAGAGCCCGTTCGGCGGCCCGATCGCCCACGGCTACCTCACCTTGTCGCTCGGTCCCGTGCTCATGCCGCAGGTGGTCATCACCACGGGCTTCCGCATGGGTGTCAACTACGGCGCCAACAAGGTGCGCTTCATGTCGCCGGTGCCGGTGGGCGCCAAGCTGCGCATGGGCGTCACCCTGATCAACGTCGAGGACATCGCCGGCGGTGTGCAGACCACGTACGGCTTCACCTTCGAGTGCGAGGGCGCGGCCAAGCCGAGCTGCGTCGCCGAGGTGATCTTCCGCAGCTACGAGTGAGCCGACGGGGCCGAGTGCCCCGACCGATCCACGTGTCGTGACGACACCGGGTGCCCCTGGCGCCCGGTGTCGTTCGCGTTTTCGGCGTCTCCACCCGTCCCCCGTTCGGACGGAGCATCCACGATTTTGTATCAATGTGTTGTTACGTTGATACAATGTTCGAGGGCATCGTCGGCGTCATCCTCTTCAGCACCCTGGTGGCCTGGTTGATCAGCGCAACTCGGACCGAGCCGATGCTCGGATGGTTCTGCTTCCAGTACGACGTGCCCGACTCGGTGCGGGCCCGTTCGCTGGTGCGCGCCTACCTGTTCCGCACCCGCGTGTGGCGCGTGCTCGGCGCCGGCGCCGGACTGGTCGTCCCCGGTGCCGTGCTGCTGTTCACCGACGTGCGCATCCCCGTGGTCGTGTCGATCGCGATCGGCTGGCTGCTCGCCGGACTGGCGGCCGAGATGTTCGGCCGTCGCCGTCGCGTCGGGCCCACCGTCGCGTCGCTGCTCACTGCTCGCGACCTGCTCTCCCCGGCTGCCCGGCACACGATCCTGGCCACCGGCCTCACGACCGTGGCGTCGGTGCTGCTCGCTCTCGCCACGCGCTGGTCGCCGATGGTGCTGCGCGACGGCATCGACCTGCCCACGCCGGCCCGCATCGTCGCCGTGGTGGCCGCCTCGCTCGTGCTGGCCGCGATCACCTGGCGCGGCGTGCGCTCGATCGGCGATCAGCCGTTCCCGATGACCGGCAACGACCTCGACCTCGCCGAGCACGCGATCCGCACGGCCTCGGCCGTCCGCGTGATCGCCAGCTGGTCGACGCTGCAGTTGGTGAGCACCGGATGGCTGTCGTGGCAGACCTCGCAGCTCACCCGCTCGCCGTTCTCGTGGTTGCCGATCGCGATGACCGCCGCCAGCTTCGTCGGCGCTGCGATCACGTGGTGGTGGATGCCCACCCGCATGGTGCGCCGAGCCCGAGGATCGATCCTCGCGTCGTGAAGCTGACGGTCGATCACCGGTCGGCGGTGCCCCCGTTCGAGCAGCTGCGCGTGCAGATCACGCAGCAGGTGGCGCGCGGGACGCTGTCGCCGGGTGATCGCCTGCCGACCGTGCGCCAGCTCGCCGCCGATCTCGGCATCGCGCCCGGCACGGTGCAGCGCACGTACCGCGAGCTCGAGGCGCAGGGCGTCGTCATCACACGGGGCCGTCACGGCACCGAGGTGGCGTCGCCCAAGGGACGTCGGCTGACGAGCGACCGGCGCACCGCGCTGCGGCGCGCCGCGCGGCAGTTCTTCGACTTCGCCGACTCGATCGGCGCGCAGCAGCCCGAGGTGGACGACGCACTGCGCTCGGCGCGTCGCTGAAACCCGGTCGACGCCGGTCGTGGCGCCACGCATGATGGAGCGATGAGCACGTCCCCACACGTCGCGATCGTCACCGGTGCGAACCACGGGATCGGCGCGGCCGTGGCCGAGCGCCTCGCGTCCGCCGGCACCGGCGTGTTGATCACCTACCTGCGCGGCCGGGTCACGGCCGACCCCGAGACGCCGGAGCGCTACCAGGAGAACCGGATGGTGGACGGCGAGCAGGTCGCCGTGCGGATCCGCCGACGCGGTGGCCGGGCACTCGCGATCGAGGCCGACCTGCTCGACGACGCGACACCGACGACGCTGTTCGACCTCGCCGAGCGCGAGCTCGGTCCGGTGGACGTGCTGGTGAACAACGCGACCGGCTGGGCCGCTGGCGACTCGTTCGTGGCCGGCACCGCCGACGCTGCCGGTCGCACCACGGCGGCGGTCACGGCCGAGCTGTTCGACCGCACGTTCGGCGTGGATGCGCGCGCCGCCGCGTTGATGATCGCGGAGTTCTCGCGCCGGCTGATCGAGCGTGGTGGCACGTGGGGCCGCATCGTCGGGCTCACGTCGGGCGGCCCGAACGGCTTTCCGGGCGAGGTCACCTACGGTGCGGCCAAGGCCGCGCAGGAGAACTACTCGATGGCCGTCGCCACCGAACTCGGCCGGCACGGCGTGACCGCCAACATGGTGTACCCGCCGATCACCGACACCGGCTGGGTGAACGACGCCGTGCGCGAGTTCGCCGCCACGAGCTCCGAGCACTTCGTCGTCGCCGAGCCCGACGACGTCGCTCGCGTGGTCGCCTGGCTGTGCAGCGCCGACGCCGCCATGGTCACCGGCAACACCATCCGCATGCGCTGACCGCGAACGCCGTCTGCGATGAGAGATGCGGTCGCCACCGCCGCTCATCGCTCATCGCGAAGGGGTCAGCGGAACTGGGGCATCACGTGCTTGGCGAAGAGCTCCATCGTCTCGGTGCTCGGGTAGTCGGGGCACCAGGGGATGAAGCCGGTGCAGCCGAGGTCGACGTAGGTCTGGATCTTCTCGCACACCTGCTCGGGCGTGCCCACCAGGTTGGCGTCGCGCCACGCCTCGAACGGTTCGCCCCAGAGGCTGCGGGTCCCGGCAGCCACCACCTCGGCCTCGGTCTCGCGGATGAACACCTCGGGCGACCACGTCTTGCCGATCGTCTCCTCGTCACGCCCGACGGCCGCGCAGTGGCCCTTCAGGATCTCGCGCTTGCGTGCCCACTCGTCGGGCTTGCCACCGAAGTTCGAGTAGTCGGCGTACTTCGCGACCACCCGTAGCGTGAGCTGCTCACCACCACCACCGATCCAGATCGGCGGGTGCGGCGACTGCAACGGCTTGGGATCGCAGTTGGCGCGGGAGAGCTTGTAGTACTTGCCGTCGTAGTTGGTCTCGGTCTGGGTCCACATGCTGCGCACGATCTCGACGCTCTCGTTGAGCATGCCGATGCGGTCCTTGGGCTTCGGGAACTCGAACCCGTAGCCCTTGTACTCGTTCTCGTACCAGCCGGCGCCGATGCCCCAGTCGAGCCGGCCACCGCTGATGACGTCGACGGTGGAGGTGATCTTCGCGAGCACGCCGGGGTTGCGATAGCTGTTGCAGCCGACCATCTGACCGAGCCGCACCCGCGAGGTGCGCTGGCTGATCGCGGCGATCGTCGTCCAGCACTCGAAGACGGCCTCGTGCGCCGGCCGGGGGACGTTGTGGAAGTGGTCGTACACCCAGATCGAGTCGTACCCGAGCTCTTCGGCGAGGACGGCGATCTCGACCGCCTTGTCCCACTTGGCCGCGGCGCCGTCGATCGACGACAGCTCCATCTTCCAGCCCTGCGGCATGAACATGCCGAAGATCACGTGCTTCCCGGTGTCGCTCATCGGCGTCACCCTACTGGTGGTCAGCCGTGGCGTTCCCAGTGCGGGTGCGGGGTGCGCGGATCGGCGGCGACGTCGACCGGCGCGCCACCGACGCGTGAGGCGGCGAGTGCGTGCTCGACCGTCGCCCGGCTGGTCTCGCCGGTGATCACCACCATCGTGCGCTCACCCGGCAGGCGATCGGTGGCCCGACGACCGCCGAGCCCGCCCGAGGCCGGCGGCGTGCGCCGTTCGGCCTGAGCCGGACGGCCACTCGACGCGAGCGTCATGCCCAACAGCACGAGGGTGATGGCCACGAGCGGCCACAACAGCTGACCGGCGAGCTGGCTCACGCGACCACCCCGATGCGGCGCTGCGACCCACCTGACGTGCGTGGCTCGGTGCGGCGGCCTTGGCGCAGGCCCGGACGACGCCGAGCGACCAGCGAGCGCAGCGCGATCGAGAGCTCGAGCCCCGCCAACGCCATCGCCGCCCAACCGAGCACCTGTCCCGCCATGTGCACCATGCCGGAGATGATGCAGCGCGACCGGGCGTCGCGCACGGATCGAGCCGCTCGATGGGTCGAACGGCTCACGCCCGATGCGCCGCGAAACCCCTGGGCGCGATTCGTGACGCCCGACACATCCTGCGTAGCTTTCGACGAATGGAGTTCTCCGTCGCCGAGGTGCACGAAGCCATCGCCGCCAGCCGTCCCGACCAGGAGTGCCTGGTGTTCCGCGACCAGCGGTTCACCTGGGCCCAGGTCACCGAGCGCACACGGCGGCTCGCCAACCACCTGCTCGGCGCCGGGCTCGGCGTGCGGGTCGAGCGCAGCGAGCTGCAGGGCCACGAGAGCGGGCAGTCGCACCTGGCGATCTACCTGCACAACGGCAACGAGTACCTCGAGGCGATGCTCGGCTCGTTCAAGGCGCGGGTCGCACCGTTCAACGTCAACTACCGCTACGTCGCCGAGGAGCTGCGCTACCTGCTCACCGACTCGTCGGCCGAGGCGATCGTGGTGCACAGCCAGTTCGCCCCCACCCTGGCCGAGGTGCTGCCCGACCTGCCGAAGCTGCGCGTCATCCTGCAGGTGCCCGACTCGTCAGGCCACGATCTGCTGCCGGGTGCCGTGTGGTACGAGGACGCTCTGGCCGCCGCCGGCGCCGACAAGCCGGCCGTCACGTGGAGTCCCGACGACCTGTACATCCTCTACACGGGCGGCACGACGGGCATGCCGAAGGGCGTGCTGTGGCGCAACGCCGACGCCAACGTCGAGTGCTTCGGCGGCTCGCAGGCCGACTCCCTCGAGGGCGTGGTTGCCGAGGCCGTCGGGGGCCTGAAGGCGCTGCTCGCTCCCCCGTTCATGCACGGTGCCGGGCACTGGATGAGCTTCCGCACGTGGAACACCGGCGGTTGCGTGTACGTGCAGTCGGTGCCCGAACGGCTCGACCCGGTCGATGTGTGGGGGCTGATCGAGCGCGAGCAGCTCAACTTCCTGCTGATCGTCGGCGACGCGTTCGGACGGCCGTTGCTCGACGAGCTGGCCCGGCACACGTACGACCTGTCGACCCTCACGGTGCTGCTGTCCGGCGGTGCGCCGCTGTCGGCCAACCTGAAGAACGAGTTCCTCCAGCACCTGCCGTCGTTGATGATCGTCGACGGGCTCGGTTCGTCCGAGGCCGGCGGCCAGCTGTCGCAAGTGTCGGCCGGCGGCGGTGCCACCACCGGCACGTTCCCGATCAGCCCCGGCAACCACGTGCTGTCGGGCGATCTCGACCGCGAGCTCGCGCCGGGCGAGGACGAGCTCGGCTGGTTGGCCAAGAGCGGCCGCCTCGCGCTCGGCTATCTGGGCGACGCGGCGAAGACGGCACGCACCTATCCGGTGGTGGACGGTGTGCGCTACGCGGTACCGGGCGACCGGGCCCGACTGCGGGCCGACGGTGTGATCGAGCTGCACGGGCGCGACTCGGTGACGATCAACTCCGGCGGCGAGAAGATCTTCGCCGAAGAGGTCGAGGCGGCACTGAAGGCGCACCCGGACGTGTACGACTGCGTGGTCGCCGGACGCCCGAGTGAACGGTGGGGCAACGAGGTGGTGGCCGTGGTGCGCCTGCGCGAGGGGCGTGCGGCCGACGAGCCGTCGCTGCTCCACGAGGCCGAGCGCCACATCGCCCGCTACAAGCTGCCCAAGGCGTTCGTGTTCGTCGACGAGATCGTGCGCTCGCCGTCGGGCAAGGCCGACTACCGCTGGGCCAAGCAGATGGCGGCCGACGCCTGACCGTCGGCCGCGTCCGACATCCCCACGCGTGTGCGGACTGCGGCCCCATGACGGGGGCCGAAGTCCGCACACGCGCTGGGTTCACCAGCGCGGGTCGATCGGGGTGATCGTGCCGAGCGCGTCTTCGAGCATCTGCGCCACCGTCAGGCAGCGCAGGTCGGCGAATCGACGGGCCATCACCTGCGCGCCCACCGGCAACCCGTCCGACACGCCCACCGGCACCACCGCGGCGGGCAGGCCGAGCAGGTTCGCGGGCAGCACGGGCCGCATCGTCTCGAGCGTGCGCTGCGCGCCCTCGAGGCTCGCCGCATCGGCGCCGAGCTCGAACGCCGGCAGTGCCCACGTCGGGCTGACGATCACGTCGTAGTTGCCGAGGAAGGCGTGGAAGTCGCGCTCGACCGCGTGGCGACCCATGAACACCTGGGCGAACCCGATCAGATCGACCGGCGGGATGATGTGGATCGTGTGGTCGAGGAACTGCTTGCCGCCGTCGCCCATCACCATGTCGAGCATCGGGCGCATCAGCGCGATCTCGGTGCCGAGCAACTGACCCCACAGCTGGATCGCCTGCTCGTACGTGGCGGGCGCGACCTCGTCGACCTGGGCACCCAGACGCGCGAGCGCCTCCCCGGCGCCACGGATCGCCGCGGCGATCCCGGGATCGGTCTCACCGCCGGGCGGCTCGGCGATCACCGCCACTCGCAGCGGACGTGACGTGTCGAGATCGGCGAGCTGCACCGGCAGGGCCTGGCAGTCGCGCTCGTGCGGCCCGGCGACCGCGAGGAGGCCAGTGCGGACGTCGGCCACCCTGCGGGCCATCACGCCCTGCACGGCCATCAACTGGAAGCTGATCGACTGCTCCTCCGGCGGCAGCACCCCGGCCGACGGGATCACACCCGTCGACGGCTTGATCGACGCGATGCCGCAGCAGTGCGCCGGGTTGCGGAGCGACCCGCCGATGTCGTTGCCGAGACCGATCGGGCTCATGCCCGAGGCGAGCGCCGAGCCCTCGCCACCGCTCGAACCGCCGGCGGTGCGGGCCTGGTGCCACGGGTTGTGCGTGACGCCGTGCAGCGACGACTCGGTGGTGACGCGCAGGCCCATGTCGGGCAGGTTGGTGCGTCCGATCGGGATGGCGCCGGCGGCCTTCATCCGCTCGACCACCGGCGCGTCGACCGGCACGACCGCCTCGGCCAACGCCACGAGCGCGCTCGTCGTGGGTGTGCCGGCGAGGTCGATGTTCTCCTTCACCGTCATCGGCACGCCGTGCAACGGCCCGAGCGGCGCACCGGACGCCACCGCGCGGTCGGCGGCGGCCGCGGCCTCGAGGGCCTGGTCGTCGAGACGGCGCACGACCGCGTTGAGCTTGGGGTTCACCTCGTCGATGCGCGCCAGGTGCGCCTGCACCACCTCGACGCTCGTCACCTGGCCGGCGGCGATCATCCCCGCCAGCTCGACCGCGCCCTTGCGCCACAGCTCGTCACCCATCTCGGGCCCCCTCCCCCGTCGTCCCGCTGCGGGACCGACGCCGGCGTGATGCTGTCACATCGGCCACACCGGCCCCGACACTCGCTTCGACGCACGGGGTTCCGCGGATCACCGGCGTAGCCTCACCGGCGTGAACGGAACCGGTGCGAACCAACGGGCATGGGACACCGAGGCGCTGCCCCAGGGGCAGGAGAAGGTGGTCGCGGTCCGGCAGATGTTCGACGCGATCGCCCCCCGCTACGACCTCGTCAACCGGATCATGACGTTCCGGCTCGACGTGCGCTGGCGGCGGATCGCGGTCAGGTCGTTGCAGCTCCCCGCCGGCAGCACCGTGCTCGACCTCGCCTCGGGCACCGGCGACCTGTGCATCGACCTCGCGACCGCCGGCTACCGGCCGCTGTCGGCCGATCTGAGCTTCGGCATGCTGGCCGCCGATCGCAGCGGCGCCCCGCGCATGCAGGCCGACATCTTGAACCTGCCCGTGCCCGACGGTTCGGTCGACGGGGTCACGTGCGGGTTCGCGTTGCGCAACCTGGTCGACCTGCCCGCGTTCTTCCACGAACTCGGCCGCGTGGTGCGACCCGGCGGCCGGATCGCGCTGCTCGACGTCGGCATCCCGCACAACCCGGTCATCCGGTTCGGCAACAACGTGTACTTCGGCAAGATCGTCCCCAGGATCGGCGCGCTGCTGAGCGACGGCGCCGCCTACCGGTACCTGCCGAAGAGCGTGGCCTACCTGCCGGCCAAGGAGCAGATGCTCGCCGACCTGCGTGCCGCCGGGTTCGCCGACGCCACGCACCGCCAACTGTCGGGCGGGCTGACGCAGCTCATGGTCGGGACCCGGAGCTGACCACCGTGCGCGCCGTCACGCGCCCGCTGGCCCAGGTGTGGGACGGCCCGCTCGACCTCGAGGACGTGGCCGGTGCCGACGGCTATCTGTTCGTCAGAGACGGTGTGGGTGTGGCGGGGCGCGGCGTGGCCGCACGTGTGGCCCTGCCCGAGGTCCCGGCGCTGCTGGCATCGATCGAGCACGACGACGAGGTCGGCGGGCGAGCGCCGATCGCGCTCGGCAGCGTGCCGTTCGAACCGGCCCGCCACGACCAGGCGGTGCTGGTGGTGCCCGCGCTGCTGGTCGGTGTCGACGCCGACGGCACGCGCTGGGTGACGGAGATCCACGGCGGCGCCGACGGGCCGCCCGCGCTGTCGGCGGCACCACGCCCGCTGCCACGCGCGCAGCGGTTCACGGTCGGTCCGCTCACCCCGGTCGACCGCTACCTGGCCGCCGTCACGCGGGCGCGCGATGCCGTGGCCGACGAGGCGTTGCTCAAGGCGGTCATCGCGCGCGAGGTCGAGGTGTCGAGCGACGAGCCGATCGACGTGCACGCGGTGCTGCTGCGGCTGCGTGCCTCGTTCGGGTCGAGCCATCGGTACTCGCTCGACGGGCTGGTGGGTGCCTCGCCCGAACTGCTGGTGCAGGTGCAGGGCGACGTGCTGCGCTCGCACCCGCTGGCCGGCACGGCACCGCGCACGGGCGATCCGGCCACCGACGAGGCGGTCGCGGCGCGGTTGATCGCGAGCACCAAGGACCAGGTCGAGCACCGGGTGGTGATCGACATGATCCACGACACGCTGCTCCCCTGGTGCAGCTACCTCGACTGGGAGCCCGAGCCCTCGATCGTCACCGTCGCCAACGTGCAGCACCTCGGCACCGCGATGGAGGGCCGCCTGAGCGATCCTCGGCCGAACGTGCTCGAGTTGGTACGGGCGTTGTCGCCGACACCGGCGCTCGGTGGGTTCCCGCGCGACGAGGCGCTCGCGCTGATCGCCGACGCCGAGGGCTTCGAGCGCGGCCGTTACGGCGGCGCGGTCGGCTGGGTCGATGCGCGTGGTGACGGCACGTGGGCGGTGACGATCCGGTGCGCCGAGTTCGACGCCGATCGCCGTCGTGCCCGTCTGGTGGCCGGCGGCGGCATCGTCGCCGCCAGCGACCCCGACCTCGAACTGGCCGAGACCCAGGCCAAGCTCCAGGCGATGTTGAGCGCGATCGTCCGCCCCTGACCCCTGGCGAGACGGGGCGGGCCGAGGTGGGCCGGTGCTCGCGGGGCGCCCCGGGCGCGGGATGTCGCAGGGTTTGACAGGATCGGGGAGATGCCGGACACAGGCCGGTCGTGGAGATCGGTTCGCTGCGATCGCGCGCCCGGAGCGCGACGGTGAGCGATCCTCGTCGCGCCCGGTTCGAGGCGCTGGCCGCCGACGTGTACGAACCGCTCCAGCGCTACGTCCGTCGACGCATCGACGCGAGCGCTGTCGACGACGTCGTGGCCGACACGCTGTTCGTCTGCTGGCGACGGCTCGACGAGATCCCGACCGACGCGACCGTCGCCTGGACCCTCGGTGTGGCCCGTCGGTGCCTCGCCAACGACCGACGCGGTGCCCGCCGTCAGGCAGCGGTCGGCGAGCGGCTCGCCGCGCAACCCCAGCAGTCCACCACCCCGGTCGAGCCCGACGTCGACCTCCGCGACGCCGTCGCCGAGCTGCCCGAGACCGACCGCGAGGTCGTGCTGCTCTGGGCCTGGGAGGGCATGGCACCTCGCGAGATCGCCGTCGTCACGGGCCTCACGCCCAACGCGGTGAGCCTCCGCCTGCACCGGGCCAAGCAGCGCCTCGCCGTGCGGCTCGAGACGAACGACACATCGGTCTCGCGACAGGAACCACCGGGCATCGGACACGACGCCGGTGAGCACGAACCACGCACGGAACAGGAGGAGCGATGAACGACGACGTCCTGCGCGATCGCCTGATCGCCCTCGATCCCGAGGCGGGCGTGCCCACCGACCCGGTCACCAGCGACCGGGCACGAGCACTCCTGGAGACGATCATGTCCACCCCCATCTCGACCCCCGATCACACCGACCTGCACACGAACGCCGATCACGCGGCACCCGCGCACGAGTCGACCGTCGTCGCGATGCGACGCACCGTCGGCCGCCGCTGGATGGTCACCTTCGCCGGCGCCGCTGCCGCAGCGGTCGCGGCGATCGCGTTCGTGGCCGTCCGCGGTGGCGACGGACCGGTGACCACCAGCACGTTCAGCCTGGCGTCGAGCGATCCGCTCACACAGATGTGCCTGCCGTTCGACCCGTCGTTGCTCGCCGCCGTGCCCGTGGCGTTCGGCGGCACCGTCACCGACATCACCACCGACGAGGCCGGCACGAACATCGTCCGCATCGAGACCGACCGCTGGTACCGCGGTGACGCGACCGACGTGGTGGAGCTGACCGTGCCGTCCGGCTTCACCGCTGCGCTCGACGGCGTCGACTTCGTCACCGGCCAGCGCTACCTGGTCAGCGTGTCGGACGGTGTGGTGACCAGTTGCGGGATGAGCGGCTTGGCGACCCCCGAGTACGAAGCCCAGTGGGACGCCGCCTTCGGCGCCTGACCCGCCCGAATCCGCACCCCGGGACGGGAACGCCCAGCACGGGCACATCCGTCCCGCCTCGACACGCCCGAATCCGCACCCCGGGACGGGAACGCCCAGCACGGGCACATCGGTCCCGCGGACCGGTCGGTCAGTCGGGACGCAGCGCGCTGGTGACGGCGGCGTGCAGGCGGGCGTGCTCGGCCACGTTGGCGGCACGATCGCTCGCGATCCGGATCAGCTGCGACCCGGGCTCGGCGAGCGCGGCCTCGAGCTCGGCCCGCGTGGCCACCGTGCGCGCCCGCAACCCGTGGGCCGCAGCGAGCGCCACCACGTCCGTGCCGTGCGGGGTGCCGAACAACAGCTCGAACCGCTCGCCGGGCAGTGCCGACGCCTGCGGCAGGAACGAGAAGATGCCGCCGCCGTCGTTGTCGACCACCACCACGCGCACCTCGGCCCGACGGCGGGCGAGCGCGGTGAGCGAGGACGCGTCGTGCAGCAGCGCGACGTCGCCCACCAGCACCGTCGCCCGACGGCCCGACACGGTGGCGACACCGATCGCCGTGGCGACCGTGCCGTCGATGCCGTTCGCACCGCGGTTCGACCACACCGTCGCCCGCTGGTCGGGCGCACCGAACCACTCGAGGTCGCGCACCGGCATCGACGACGCGACCACCACGTGATCGTCGAGCCGTGACACCACGCGGGCGACGAGCGGTTCGGTGAGCGCTCCGGTGTCGCTGCCGGCGTCGCCGTCGAGCGCACCGGCCAGCTCGCGATCGGCGATCGCCGACACATGGCTCCAACGCTGCACCCAGTCGCTGCCACCCGCGCCTCGCAGCTCGCCCGCGAGGCGCTTGCAGAACTCGCCGAGCGGGGCGACGACCCGGTGGGTCGTCGTGTGCGCAGGATCGATCCAGGTGTCGGTCGCGGTGACGCGCACCTGCACCGCGCCCGAGCTCGACAGCCACGTGGCGAGCACCTTCGACGCCGGCGGCTCGCCGAGGTGGACGACGACCTCGGGCAGGTGCGAGTCGGCGAACCCCTCGTGGCGCAACAGCGAGTCGAAGGCGGTGACCGCGCCGCTGATGCCCCGGCACCCCGACCGGGGATCGGCCAGAACCGGCCAGCCGGTCGCCTCGGACAAGGCCCCCACGGCCGCGGGGTCGTCGACGCCCCGTCCGGCGACGATCACCCCGCGCTCGCGGTCGAGCTGCATCGCGAGCGTGCCGATGCGCACCGACGGCTGATCGACCACCAGCCGCCCGAGCGTGCCGTCCGCGAGCTCGCCGGCATCACCGACGAGCGGCTCACGGAAGGGCAGGTTGACGTGCACCGGCCCCCGACGCACGCCGAGGGTGCGGCTGAGCGCATGACGGGACAGCGATCGCCACGTTCGCTCGGTGTCGGCCACGGGCACACCCGGGTCGTGGAACCAGCGGACCGCATCGCCGTACAACTTCGTCTGGTCGATGGTCTGCGGCGCGCCGACGTCGCGCAGTTCGGGGGGCCGATCGGCCGTCAGCACGAGCATCGGCACGTCGCTCAGCCCGGCCTCGACCACCGCACCGGCGAAGTGGGTGGCAGCCGTGCCACTCGTGCACAGCAGCAGCGCCGGCATCCCGCTCGCGAGACCGGCGCCGAGCGCGGCGAACGCGGCCGAGCGCTCGTCGTGGAACACCTCGACGTGCAGATCGGGGCAGGCCGCCATCGCGAGGGCCATCGGGGTGCTGCGCGAGCCCGGCGCCACCATCGCGACCGTCACGCCGTCGCGCACCCACTGGTCGACCAACGTGGCGCAGAACCTGGCCTGCACGTCCTGCGGGGCGTGGGATCGGGCACGATCGACGACGGACACGCCTCGCACGATACGGCGGGTGACCGGTCGCACCGTCCACCGAGCCCGGGTGACGGGCGTGACACGTAGTGTGAAGGCGTGACAACCGTGCTCGAGGTGGAGATCTGGTCCGACGTCGTGTGCCCGTGGTGCTACATCGGCAAGCGACGGTTCGAGAACGCCGTGCAGCGCCTGCACGACGAAGGTGACGACATCGAGGTGCGGGCCGTCTATCGGCCGTACCAGCTCGATCCGACCGCCTCGCCGGGCAAGGCGACGCCGGTGGCCGACGCGTACGCGAAGAAGTTCGGCGGCCCCGAACGAGCGGCCCAGATCATCCAGCACGTCACCGACATCGCAGCATCGGAAGGCATCGAGTTCCACATGGAGCGGGCACTGCGGGCCAACACCCTGCTCGCCCATCGGCTTCTGCTCGTCACCGAGCAGACCGGCCATCAGCACGAACTGAAGGCACGTCTGCTCCAGGCCTACTTCGAGGACGGCCTCGACGTGGGCGACCCCGAGGTGCTGGCGACGTTGGCATCCGAGGTGGGGCTCGACCGTGACGAGGTGCTCGGGTTCCTCGAGAGCGGTGCGGGCGCGGCCGAAGTGCAGCAGTGGTTGCGGGTGGCGGCCGAGAGCGAGATCACCGCGGTGCCCACCTTCGTGTTCGCCGGGCCCAACGGGCAGGGCTGGATGGTGCCGGGTGCGCAGGAGAGCGACACGTTCGTCACCGTCCTGCGCCGCCTCGCCGACAAGCTGCGCGAGGCGGACACCGGCCCGGCAGCCGATCCCGGTGCCGATGCCTGACTGGCGACCGCTGGCCGGTCCCCTCGCCGCCGTGCGTCGCGGGTCGGGACCTCGCCTGGTGTTCGTGCACGGCTTCACCCAGACGTCGCGTTCGTGGCGTGCCGTCGCCGAGCACTTCGCCGTCCGAGGTCACGAGGTGGTGCTGGTCGACCTGCCGGGTCACGGCGACAGCGGTGCGCTGCGTGCCGATCTGCGTCGCACCGCCGACCTGCTCGCCGCCACCGCCGGCCAAGGCACGTACGTCGGCTACAGCCTGGGCGGTCGGGTCTGCCTGCACCTCGGGCTGATGTATCCCCACGTCACGGATCGGCTCGCGCTGCTCGGTGCCACACCCGGCATCGTCGACGACGACGAGCGAGCGGCACGTCGCGCTGCCGACGAGCGGCTCGCGCTGCACCTGCTCGACGTGGGCCTCGACACGTTCCTCGACGAGTGGAGCGCGCAACCGCTGTTCGACGGGTTGGTGCTCGACGACGCCGAGCGCGCCGATCGCCGCCGCAACACGCCCGAGGGGCTGGCCGCCAGCCTGCGCCTGTGTGGCACGGGCACGCAGGTGCCGCTGTGGGAGCGTCTGGTCGAGCTGGCGATGCCGGTGCTGGCGATGGCCGGCGAGCGTGACGCGAAGTTCGTGCCGATCGCCGAGCGGATGGCCGCCTCGGCACCCCAGGGTTCGTTCGCGACGATCCACGACGCCGGCCACGCAGCGCATCTGCAGCAGCCGATGCAGGTCATCACGCGCCTCGAGGCGTTCGTGTCGCGACCCGTCTGACGGCGATCGCGCACGCAGCACTCAGGCGGTGAGCAGGATGCCGATCACCGTGAGCACCCCCGTGGCGAGTTGCACCTTGCCGGTGCCGCCGAGCACGGCGATGAGGTCGCGACCGACGGCACCGCGCAGCACGGTGCGCACCGGCGGCACCGCGAGCACCACCCCGAGCAGGCCCGCCAGCGCTCCGACCGGGCCGACGACCGCGGCCACCACCAGCAGCACGAACGCTGCGGCGACGAGCAGTGCGTAGAACCAGCGCGTGCGCCGGTCACCCAGCCGAACGGCCAGCGTGCGCTTGCCCACGTCGCGGTCGGTCGGGATGTCGCGCAGGTTGTTGACCACCAGCAACGCGCACGACAGGCAGCCGGCCACGCACCCGAGCACCCACGCCAGCGCAGGCAGCCGTTGAAGCACGACGTACGTGGTGCCCACCGTGGCCACCAGGCCGAAGAACACGAACACGAACACCTCGCCGAGCCCCAGGTAGCCGTAGGGGTGCGAACCGCCCGTGTAGAACCAACCGGCGAGCACGCTGGCCAGGCCGACGGCGATCAGCCACCAGCTGGTGGCGATCGCCAACACCAGGCCCGCCGCCGCGGCGACGCCGAACGCGGCGAAGGCCGCGCGCTTCACGGCACCGGGCCGGGCGAGGCCGCTGGCGGTGAGCCGCACCGGCCCCACGCGCACCTCGTCGGTGCCGCGCACGCCGTCGCTGTAGTCGTTGGCGTAGTTGACGCCCACCTGCAACGCGAGGCTCACCACCATCGCGAGCGGCACCGTCCACCAGCGTGCACCCCCCTCGCCGACACCCACCACGGCACCCAGCGCCACGGGCACCACGGCGGCGGGCAGCGTGCGCGGCCGGGCGCCGGCCACCCAGGTCGAGAGCGGCGGTCGAGCGGCGGAGCCAGGGGTCGGGGCGGCGGTGTCCACGGCGGTCGAGTCTTGCAGCTGACCGCCGGCGATGGGGCGGAGCGGTCGTAGCCTGCCCGCATGGCCGATCTCGTCGCGCTCGACCTCGCCGGCGGACCGTCGTTCGCCGATGCGGTGCGCCGCGTGTGGGACGACGGCGGGGCCGTGCTGCCGGTCGACCAGCGCCTGCCCGGTCCCGCGCGCGCCTCGCTGCTCGACGCGATGCGGCCCACACATGTCTGGGACGACGACGGCCGGCACGTGCTGCCCGGCGGCCTGCCGGTCGAGACGGGCGACGCCCTCGTGATGCCGACGAGCGGCAGCACGGGCACGCCCAAGGGTGTGGTGCTCACCCACGACGCGATCGATGCATCGGCCCGCGCCACCAGCGCGCGCCTGCGCGTGACCGCGGACGATCATTGGCTGGCCTGCCTGCCGCTCGCGCACATCGGCGGCTTCTCGGTGCTCACCAAGGCGTGGTCGACCGGCACGTCGCTCACCGTGCTCCCCGGCTTCGAGGCTCACACGGTCGAGGCGGCTGCCCGCGCCGGCTGCACGCTCGTCAGCCTGGTCGCCACCGCGCTGGCCCGGATCGACCCGTCGCTGTTCCGCGTGATCGTGCTCGGCGGCAGCCGGCCGCCCGCCGACCGTCCGGCCAACAGCGTCACCACGTACGGCATGACCGAGACCGGCAGCGGGGTCGTCTACGACGGACGGCCGCTCGACGGCGTCGAGGTGCGCATCGACGACGCCGGCGAGATCCACGTACGTGGTCCGATGCTGCTGCGCACGTACCGGGACGGCACGGTGCCGATCGACGCCGACGGCTGGTTCGCCACCGGCGACATCGGCGGATGGCTGCCCGACGGCCGGCTGCACGTCGAGGGCCGGCGCGGCGAGCTGATCATCACCGGCGGCGAGAACGTGTGGCCCGAAGCGGTCGAGGCAGCGCTGCGCACGCATCCCGGTGTCGCCGACGTGGCCGTCAGCGGCGCGCCCGATCCCGAGTGGGGCCAACGCGTGGTGGCCCACGTGGTGCCGGCCTCCCCGTCGGCACCACCGTCGCTCGCCGACCTGCGCGCCCACGTCGCGTCGCAGCTCCCGACCTTCACGGCGCCGAAGGAACTGGTGCTCGTGACCGCGATCCCGCGCACCGCGCTGGGCAAGATCCGCCGGGCCGCGCTCACGCCCGCCGGCCCACCGGCGACCGGCTAGGGTCCTCGCCGATGGCTCTCCCTGGGGACACCCACCATCCCGATCCGTCGGCGCGCCCGCGCGTCGCGCTCGTCACCGGTGCCGGCTCGGGCATCGGTCGTGCGATCACCGACCGCCTGGTGGCCGACGGCTTCCGCGTGATCGCGGGCGACATCGACGACACGGCGCTCGGCTCGCTGCGCGACGCCCACGGCGACGCCGTGGTGACGCAGCACTGCGACGTCACCGACGAGGCCTCGGTGGCCGCGCTGGCCGACCTCGCCACGTCGATGGGCGGCCTCGACGCCGCGGTGGCCAACGCCGGCAAGGGAGCGTTCTCGTCGATCGTCGATCACCCGCTCGAGTCGTGGCAGGAGATCATCGATCTCTGCCTCACCGGCGTGTTCCTGACGATCAAGCACACCGGCCGCGTGCTCAACGACGGCGCCAGCGTGGTCAACATCGCATCGCTCAACGCGATCCAGCCGGCCGAGGGCATGGCCGCGTACTGCGCGGCCAAGGCGGGCGTGGCGATGCTCACCAAGGTCGCGGCGATGGAGCTCGGTCACCGTGGCATCCGTGTCAACACCGTCGCACCGGGTCTCGTGCAGACCGCCGCCACGGGCGCGTTCTTCATGGTGCCCGGCGTGGTCGAGGAGTTCGTCGAGAACACCACCGTCGGTCGCTTCGCGCAGCCGTCCGACGTCGCCGACATGGTCTCGTTCCTGGTCGGCCCCGAGAGCACCTTCGTGTCGGCGAGCTTCTTCTCCGTCGACGGCGGCGCGTCCACCAAGCGCTACCCCGACCTGCCGGGGGCGTTCGCGCGATTGGCGGAACCAGCGGGTCCATGACGTCGCCCGCCACGGCACCACGCCTCACCCGGGCGTACTGGCGGCTCTTCGCGGCGAGCGGCATCTCGAACCTGGGGGACGGGCTCTACTTCGCGGCCCTGCCGCTGCTCTCGGCGCGCCTCACGCGCAGCGAGGCGCTCATCTCGATCACCGCCGCGGCGGCGCTGTTGCCGTGGCTGCTGTTCGCGTTACCCGTCGGGGCGATCATCGACCGCTCCGACCGCAAGCGCGTGATGGTGGTGACCGACTCGATCCGCACCGTGGTGGTCGGGGTGCTCGCTCTCGTGGTGGCGTTCGACGCCGTGCACATCTGGATGATCTGGGTGGTGGCGTTCGCGCTCGGCACCGCCGAGGTGTTCTTCGACAGCGCCTCGCAGGCGATGCTGCCCGCGGTGGTGCACCCCGACCTGCTCGCCAAGGCGAACGGCCGGAAGTGGTCGCTCGAGCTGACCACCAACACCTTCGTCGGCACGCCGATCGGTTCGGTGCTGTTCACCGCCGCAATGGCGTTGCCGTTCGGGGTGGATGCCGTCACGTTCGCGATCGCGGCGCTGCTGGTGCTCGGCATCCCGGGCAACTTCGCGACCGGCGCGGCCGAACACCCGGACGGCGGCTCGATGTACGCCGAGCTGCGCACCGGCATGCGCTGGCTGTGGCGTCAGCCGTTGCTGCGCGCCATCGCGGTGTCGCTCGCGATCACCAACCTCGCGTTCCAGATGCCCCTCGCGGTGTTCGTGCTGTTCGCCGAGGAGGAGCTCGGCATCGGCGAGTCGGGGTACGGCCTGCTGCTCGGGCTGATGGGCGTCGGGGCGATCGTCGGTGGCCTGGTGGGTGACCGTGTGGTGGCCCGGCTGGGCCGCACCGCCTGCATCTACGGCGCGATCGGCACCTGGATCGTCACGATGCTGGCGGTGCCGCTGTACCCGCGGGCGTGGTTCGTGGCCGTCGCGGTCACGGTCGAGGCGATGGCCACCACCACGTGGAACGTGGTGACGGTGTCGTTGCGCCAACAGATCATCCCCGCCGAACTGTTCGGACGGGTGAACGGCGTCTACCGCTGGGTGGCGTGGGGCACGCTGCCCCTCGGTGCGCTCGTCGGCGGCCAGGTGGCGGCGGCGTTCGGGCTCAAGTCGACCTATGTGGGCGCCGCGATCCTGATGGTGCTCGCGCTGTTGGTGCTGCTGCGCGACGTGCGCACCTCGACCATCGTGCACGCGTTGTCGAGCAACCGTGAGGCGATGAGCCAGGACGAGACGCCCGTGGCCCGCCGCGACCCGCTGTTCGACTGACCGCCGGTCCGCCGGTCCGCCGGTCCGCCGGGCGGGCGATCGGATCAGCGCTCGGCGTCGACGAGCTCGTCGCCCTCGGCGTCCTCGGGCTCGCGGGTGACCTCGACCTGCTTGATGCGACGCCCCTCCATCTCGCGCACGGTGAACCGCCAGCCGTGCGTCACGAGGTGCTCGCCCGCCACCGGCACGTGGCCGAGCGTGTTGAACACCAGCCCGCCGAGCGTGTCCCAGTCGTCGTCGGGCAGCTCGGTGTCGAGCACGTCGTCGAGCTCGTCGATCGCCACTCGACCGTCGACCAGGTAACTGCCGTCGGCGAGGTGCACGATCTCGGCGGCCTCGTCGTCGTACTCGTCGACGATGTCGCCGACCAGCTCCTCGAGGCAGTCCTCGAGCGTGATCAGACCGGCGATCGCGCCGTACTCGTCGGCGACGATCGCGAGGTGGAACTTCTCGGCCTGCATCTCGCGCATCAGCCGGTTGAGCGGCTTGTTCTCGGGGATGAAGCGCACGGGGCGGACGAGCTCGGTGACCGGACGGGCACCGCCGCCCTCGCGCTCGACCCGCATCAGGTCCTTGGTGTAGGCGAGTCCGACGACGTCGTCGTCCTCGCCGGGGCCGAGCACCGGCAGGCGGCTGTAGCCGTGCTCGATCGCGACGTCGAGCGCCTGGCTCACCGTCGCGAGGTACTCGATCGACACCATGTCGGGTCGGGGCACCATCACCTCGCGCACGACGGTGTCGCCGAACTCGATGATGCTCTCGATGAGCTCGCGCTCCTCGTGCTCCACCACGCCTTCCTCGGCGGCGGTCTCGACGATGCCGAGCAGTTCCTGCTCGTTGACGAACGGGCCCTTCTCGAGGCCGCGCCCCTTGACGATCACGTTGGTGAGCCCGATCAGACCGCGCGACACCCAGCGCAGCAACGGGAACCGCACGAGCGCGCTGACCGGACGAGCCGACAGCTTGGCGGCACGCTCGGGGTACAGCACCGCATAGGTCTTCGGCACCGCCTCGGCGAGCACGAAGAACACGATGACGTTGAGCACCACGCCGATCGCGACACCGGCACCACCGAACAGGCTGTTGGCCACGATGCCGGTGAGGGTGGCCTGCACGGTCTGGCAGACGTTGACCGACAGCAGCAGCGGGTTGACCCAGCGCTCGGGCTCGCTGACGAGCCAGAGCAGCGCCCTGCCGGACTGGCTCGACTCGGCCATGGTCTGCGCCCGGTGCTTGCTGATGCGCGACAGTCCCATCTCGGCCACCGAGAGGAAGATCAACACCACCAGCAGCACACCGATGGCGACCAGGCTCCACGCGTCGGCCTGCGACATGGCGATCATGGTTCGTCGTGCTCCTGGCGGAAACCTGCGGGCGCCGGGCCGCGCCAGTGGTGGGCTTCGAGCAGCACCAGCTCACGCGCCCGCATCTCGGCGGCCTCGTCGGGCTCGGCATGGTCGCGCCCGAGGACGTGCAGGATGCCGTGGACGACGAGCAGGGCGATCTCGTCGTCGAGCGTGCCTGCGTGCGAGGGCGCCTGACGGGCGGCGACGGCCGGGCACACGACGACGTCACCGAGCAGCAGCGGCAGGTCGCCCGGATCGATCGGTGCGCGATCGGGGCCGCGGCTCGCGCCACCGGCGATCACCACCTGGGTGACGTCGTGCGCGTCGATGGGGAACGCGAGCACGTCGGTGGGTGCGTCCTTGCCCATGTAGTCGCGGTTGAGCTCGGTGATCTCGGGCTCGGCGACGAACAGGATCGACAGCTCGGCCAGGCCGCGCACGCCTTCGTCGCGCAGCACGTCGAGTGCGAGCGCGTGCCAGCGTTCGAGTTCGAGCGGGACGTCGCTCTGCTCGTCGGCGCAGAACACCTCGGGGTCGCCGTCGCCGCCCACGCGGGCGCGTCCGGCGAGTCGCGGTCGGCTCGGATCAGCCACGGCCGCCACCCCGTGCGTCGCGCGAGCCGCGCTGGTTGGACGGCGGGCGGCCGTGCTGCGGCGCGGCCTCGGCCGAGCGTTCGTAGGCCGCGACGATGTCGGCGACGATCCGGTGACGCACGACGTCGCCGGCGCTGAGGTGGACGAAGGTGAGCCCGTCGATGCCCTGCAGCGTACGTTCCAGACCCAGCAGTCCCGAGCGTCCATCGGGGACGTCGATCTGCGTCGTGTCACCGGTGACCACGACCTTGGAGCCGAAGCCGATGCGGGTGAGGAACATCTTCATCTGTTCGGGCGTGGCGTTCTGAGCCTCGTCGAGGATGATGAAGCTGTTGTTGAGCGTGCGGCCGCGCATGAACGCGAGCGGCGCCACCTCGACGGCCTGACGCTCGAGCAGCTTCTGCGCACCTTCGGGATCGACCATGTCGTAGAGGGCGTCGTACAGCGGGCGCAGGTACGGGTCGATCTTGGCCATCAGGTCGCCGGGCAGGAACCCGAGTCGTTCGCCCGCCTCGACCGCGGGGCGGGTGAGGATGATCCGCTGCACCTGCTTGCTCTGCAGCGCCTGCACGGCCATCGCCACGGCGAGCCAACTCTTGCCGGTGCCGGCGGGGCCGAGCCCGAAGGTGATGACGTTCTGCCGGATCGCGTCGATGTACTTCTTCTGGCCGGCGGTCTTCGGTCGGATCGGGCGGCCCTTCGCGCCTTTCATGATGTCGTCGCTCAGCACGGCGCTCGGCCGTTCGTCGTGCTGCACCATGTCGATCGCCCGGCCGAGGACGGCCTCGTCGAGGTGCTGGCCGCGCTGGAGCAGCATGACGAGCTCCTCGACGAGGCGGCCGGCGCGCTCGGCGTCGGCGCCCTCGAGGTGCACTTCGTTGCCGCGCACGACGATGCTCGCCTGCGGGAAGGCGCGCTCGATCTGGCGGAGGAACACGTCGCGAGGACCGCAGAGGGCGGGCATGACGTGGGGGCCCGGGACGACGACCGTGTAGGCGGCTGCGGTGGAGCTCATGCGGAAGTCGTGCGGCGACGGGTCGTGCGCACGGCGACGGAGGAAGTCATGACCTCCTCAGGGTAGCGAGTCGAGCCGGTCGGCCGGGCGGACCGACCCGCCGGGCGCGTCCGCGACCTGGCCGAAGTCGGTGACGAAGGTGCGCTCGACCTCGATCCGGGTGACCGTGGCATCGGGGGCGACGAGGCGCGCGGCCTCGTGCACGAGGGCGGCCATGCCACCGGTGTCGTCGGGTTGCAGCGCCTGCGGGGCGTCGAACACGAGGAGGGCACCCTCGGCGGCCTCGGCGGCGAACGCGTCCTTGGCGAGACGGATCAGCGCGCCCCGGGCCACCCATGCCGGGTGGGTGACCACCCAGCAGAGCTGGTGGACGGCGCCGCGCAGGGCGTGGTCGGGGTAGGCCTGCTCGAACCAGGCCGTGCTGAGCGCACGGCCGGCGGGGGTGCGCGCACGGGGGTCGGTGGCGATCAGGGCGGCCGCGACCGGGGTGGTGTCGTCCCACACCACCCAGAGGCGGTGCAGCGGGTCACTCACCTGGGCGTCGAAGTCGAGGTGGTCGACGGTGAGGCGCACGGCGGCCGTGCGGTCGGCACCGTGGGTGGCGACCGCGTACAGCGACCAGAGCTGGTCGCGCAGCCGGGCATCCGTGATGCCCTGGTGACGGGTGACGAACACGGCACCTCCTCGTCCCCGGGCGCCGACCCTCGGCGTGGGTGACAGGTCACACACTACGCGCGATCCGCGCGCAGTTGAACACCGCTTGCGCTTTTCCGCCCGAGTCCGTACAGTAACGGCACGTCACCTCAGGCGGGCGGATGGGTCGAAACAGGCGGGCCCGGTTGCGCCAAACGAACACGCCGTCGAAGGCAAGGCTGCCGTGCGAGCGATCCCCACCAACGCGATCTGGGCGTACCTGCTGTTGGGTGGCATCTGCGCGGCCGCGACCGCGGCCAGCTCGCGCCCCGTCGCCACGTCGATCGCCACCCTCGCAGCGGTGCAGCTGCCGTTGGTGCTGTGGCTCGCCCACCGGATCTCACAGGTCTCCCGCACGGTGGTGCTCACCGTCGCCGGCGCCGGCACGTGCTTCGCCGTCGCCGAACTGCTGCGCCGCAGCGTGAGCGACCACGACTCCCCCATGTTCGCCGCCGCCGTCGTCGAGCTCGTCGGCGCCTCGATCGTCGCCGCCGGTCTCACGGTGCTCCATCGCCGTCGCCGCGGCCCGCAGGCGGCAGGCGGGGTGCTCGGCGACGCGTTGATCGTCGGGCTCGGCAGCTGGCTCATCTCGTGGGTCGCGTTCATCGAGCCGACGCTGTCGCTGACGGACGAGCGGTTCTTCACCGTGCTGGTCGACGGGCTGTCGCAGCCGGTCGGCTCGGTGGTGCTGTTCCTCGTCGCCGTCCACCTCTTCACCGAGCACCCGGGCAACATCGCCTCGTGGCTCGTCGGCGCGTCGCTCGCCGCGCTCGTCGTGTCCGACCTGCTCGTGTCGCTCTTCGACGCCGGCCATGCCGGCGGCGCGCTGCGCACGTTGGCGCTCGCCCTGCACGTGTCGTCGTTCTTCCTCGCCGGTTCGGCGTTCCTGCACCGCTCGATCGCCACGGTCGACCACACGCCCGGCGGCAGCCACGCGCAGCGCCTGCTGGGCCGGCTGGTGATCACCACATCGGCGCTCGTGTTCCCTGTGATCGTGCTCGCCGCATCGGGTCCTCGCGACTCGACCGATCAGGTGGTGCGGTCGATCTCGGCACTCGTGCTCGCCGGCGCCGTCACCGTCCGCGTGGTGTGGTCGGTGCGGGTCAACACCGACGCCCAGGCCGAGCTGCTGCGTGCCGCGCAGACCGATCCGCTCACCGGCCTGCCCAACCGCATCCTGCTCCTCGAACAGATCTCGAGCTACGTGCACGAGTCGTGGCGGGCCGATCGCGAGCCGACGCTCTACTTCGTCGACCTCGACCGGTTCAAGAACATCAACGACTCGCTCGGCCACTCGGCCGGTGACGAGGTGCTGCGCATCGTCGCCGAACGGCTCGTCAACGCTGCCCCGCCGGAGGCGATGGTGGCCCGCCTGTCGGGCGACGAGTACGTGGTGCTCGACCCCACCACCAAGTCGCTCGCCTCGGCCTCGGCGCTCGCCGAGCGCCTGCTCGCGGTGTTCCGCGAGCCGATCGCGCTCAACCAGGGCGACGTCTTCGTCACCGCCTCGATCGGTGTGTCGTCGATCGACTCGATGGCCGCCAAGCCCGAGGACGTGCTGCGCCACGCCGACACGGCGATGTACCGCGCCAAGGACTCGGGCCGCAACTGCATGGCGTTCTACGACGAGTCGATGCACGAGCGCATCGCCCATCGTCTCGCCGTCGAGACCGCGCTCTACCGTGCGCTCGACCGCCACGAGCTGCGCCTGTTCCACCAGCCGATCCTCGACCTCGAGACCGGCGAGGTCGTCGGCTTCGAGGCGCTGATGCGCTGGCAGCAGAGCGACGGCACGATCGTGTCGCCCGCCGAGTTCATCCCGATCGCCGAGGAGACCGGCACCATCGTCCCGATCGGCGCGTGGGCGCTGCTCGAGGCGCTCACGCAGCTGCGCCGTTGGATCGACGACTCGGTGTGCAGCGCGCAGGCCACGATGTCGGTGAACGTGTCGCCCCGCCAGCTGGCCGACCCGAGCCTGCCGTCGGTCGTGAGCGAGGCGCTCTCCCGCTCGGGCATGGACGCCAGCCACCTCTGGATCGAGATCACCGAGAGCGTGATGATCAGCGAGCCCGAGCTCGCCCTGTCGACGCTGCAGAAGATGAAGGCGCTCGGTGTGCGCGTGGCGCTCGACGACTTCGGCACCGGCTACTCGTCACTGTCGCTGCTGCAGCGCTTCCCGCTGCAGCGGATCAAGATCGACCGGGCGTTCGTGCAGGGTGTGGCCGACAACCCGAGTGACCGGGCACTGGTGCGCACGATCGTCGCCATGGGCCAGTCGCTCGGCCTCGACATGGTGGCCGAAGGTGTCGAGAGCCTGCACCAGATCCAGGTGCTGCACGAGCTCGGTTGCCGCAAGGCGCAGGGCTACCTGATCAGCCACCCGGTCCCGGCCGACGCGATGCGTTCGACCGTCAGCGCGCTCGAGCGCATCGGTCGCTTCCCGCTGCTGCGCGGCGAACACCGCGCCGGCCAGCTCTGACCTTCTGGGTGCCAGCCGCGCCGATCGACCAGCGTCGGTGAGTCCTCACCGGCACCCAGGACAGTCGAGAACCGGTCCCGGGTGCCAGGTCGACGAGCCGTCCAGGGGCGGTGAGGCATCGCTGGCGCCCAGGACGTGAGCGCTTGGGATCACTCGCCGCGGCGACCGCGACGGCTGCTGCGACGGTCCTCACCGGCCGACGGGGCGGCGTTGGTGAGCGGGCCGATCTTGCCGACGATGTCGTCGACGGTGGGCACCGGGCCGGGCGTGCGCGAGTCGAGCGCCTGACGCATCGACGCCAGGTGCGCCGGCGACGTGCCGCAGCAACCACCGACGATGCGCGCCCCGGCATCGGCCGCCATCGCCGCGTAGGTGCCCATCAGCTCGGGGGTGCCCGAGTAGACGACCTCGGTGCCGACGAACTGCGGGATGCCGCAGTTGCCCTTCGAGATCACGTTCGTGTGCTCGCCCGAGCACATCGACAGCACCGAGACCAGGATGTCGCTCGCGCCCACTCCGCAGTTGGCGCCGAACGCGATCGGCGGCTGCGACAGCCCGTCGAACACGCGCACCAACGAGTCGGGCATGAGGCCCATCATCGTGCGGCCCGCCGTGTCGAACGAGCACGTGGCCGTGTACGGCATGCCGGCATCGATCGCCGCCTGTGCCGCGGCACGGATCTCGTCGGCGGCCGACATCGTCTCGATCCAGATGACGTCGACGCCACCGGCCTTGAGGCCTTCGATCTGCTCGCGGAAGCTGGCGACCGCCACGTCGTGCGTGAGCTTGCCGAGCGGTTCGAACAGCTCGCCGGTGGGACCGACCGAACCGCCGACCACCACGGGCCGCTCGCTCGCGTCGGCCACCTCGCGAGCCAGCTTCGCGGCCAGCTCGTTCAGCTCGAACACCCGATCCTGGGCGTGGTGCAGCTTGAGCCGCTGCGCCGTGCCACCGAAGCTGTTGGTGAGGATGATGTCGGCGCCCGCCTCGACGAACTCACGGTGCAGGCCCTGCACGTGCTCGGGGTGCTCGACGTTCCACAGCTCGGGCGCGTGGCCCGACGTGAGACCCCGCTGGAAGTAGTTGGTGCCCGTGGCGCCGTCGGCGAGCAGGACGTCGCGCGAAGCGAGCAGGTCGGAGAGCGAGGAACGCATACGGCGGTCAGGCTAACGGCCGGCTCACGTGCGTGTCCCGCCATTCGGCGGACGGTCGCAGCACATGTCGCCGCGTCCCGCCGTCGCACCCGTGCCCGTGCCCGTGAGGGCACTGCTCGCTGCGCTGACCATCGCCGGCCTGCTCGGTGCGTGCAGCGGGTCGTCGAGCGGCACGCCTGCCACCACCTCGAGCCCGGGCGAGGCGGTCGTGGTCGAGCCGGCCGCGGCCACCGGTCAGCAGGGCGATCAGGGCGCGACCGGCGACGCCGGGCAGGCGGCCACGTCGCAGGGTGGTACGCCGCTGATCGGCACGAGTTGCGACCAGGCAGGCGAGGGCACGACGACCAGCGACGGCGACGGCGAGCTCGTCTGCACGCTGATGATGGGCGACGGCAAGCTGATCTGGGCGTGGCCCGACGGCACGATCTCGGCCGACGGCCCGGCGTCTGCGAGCGGCGGTTCGAGCGACCTGGCCGACGTGTTCGGCGGCGGCACCTGTGACGAGTCGTCGACGGTCGACCGCTACTCGTCACCGATCGTCGACCCGGCCACCGTGTCGTACATCGACCCGCTCGGCGCGATGACCGCCACCCACATCACGCCCGTCGACCACATCTACGTGTACTACCCGGACGGCCCGATGGCGCCCGACACGAACCGGGTCCTCTCCCCCGCCGACGGCCGAGTGGTGGCCATCGAGGACTTCCAGGCGAGCAACGGCTACCCCTACCCCGACCATCGGATCGTGATCGAGCACTCGTGCTCGCTCTACTCGGTGTTCATCCACGTCGGCGAGCTGCGCGGACCCCTGGCCGACGCGCTGGTCGACGGGCACCTCGCCGAGCCGGTGCCGGTGCACGCCGGCGAGCAGATCGCCGACGACTCGGCCGATCCGAACTTCGACTTCTCGACCTTCGACCAGTCGGTGGTGCTCGACCTCGCCAACCCGGCCTCGTACTCGCTTGCCGAGCAGTGGAAGGTGCACACGGCCAACCCGTTCGACTACTTCCCCGACGACGTCCGGGCCGCGTACGAGCAGCTGTCGTTGCGCACCGAGGCGCCCTTCGACGGCCGCATCGACTGGGACCTGCCGGGCACCGCGATGGGAGTGTGGTTCGTCGAGGGCACCAATGGCTACCGCGGCATGGGCGACCAGACGGCCGCCTACGGCAACCACGGCGACGTCGCCCACGGCTACTGGGACACGCACCTCGCGATCGCCCCCGACTCGGTCGACCGCTCGTCGTTCGTCTGGTCGATCGGCGACTGGGACGGCTGCCCCTGTCAGTTCACATCGGTCGGCGGCGTCGATCCGTCGACGATCGTGGCGAGCGACACCCCCACCGTGGTGCAGCTGGTGGAGCGCACCTACGTGCAGGCCGACGGCAGCCCGATGGACCCGGCGCATCCCACGAAGGGTCGCCGCGTGCAGGCGGGCACCACGGTGGTGGGACTCCTGGCGCTGCAGGTGCACGAGGACGGCTCGATGACGGTCGAGAAGCTGCCGGGGCTCACCTCGCCCGAGCAGTTCACCGGCTTCGGCCCGGACGCACTCACCTACGTTCGCTGATCGGCACCTCGCCGGTCAGGGCTCCTGCAGCACGGCCGGATCGAACGGCGTGCGTGCGAACACCTCGCGCAGCATCGGCTCGAAGTGCTCGAGCGGCTTCGACGGGTAGTCGGGATCGAAGCTGGCCTGGTCCCACCGCTCGCAGAAGGTCGCGCAGCTGTCGAACCACGGATGGTCGCGATACGCGTCGCGGGCGTGCTGGTCGATGCCCAGGTGGTGGCCGTAGTACAGCTGCTGGAACACGCCGTGCATGTTGACCACCCAGGTGACCTCGGCGCGCACGTACGGGCGGATGATCGCGGCGGCGAGCTGCGAGTGGTTCTCCGGGGCGAGCTCGTCGCCGATGTCGTGCAGCAGCGCCCCGACGATCATGTCGATGTCGGCACCGTCGGCCTCGGCCCGGGTGGCGCTCTGGATCGAGTGCTCCAGCCGGCTGACCCGGTAGCCGCCGAGGCCGTCGTCGAGTCGGCGCAGCGATGCCAACAACCGGTCGGGCGTGTGCGCGATGTACTCGTGCTCGAAGCCGCGGAGGAACTGGTACTCCTCGGCGGTGCCGTCCTTCATCTGTGTGAACGCGACCTGCTCCATGTGCGGCTCCGTGCGGGCTCAGTCGTCGCCGAGCGCGGCGAACGAGTGGGTGAGGTTGCGGCGCAGCACGCGGTAGCGACTACGGGGTTCGTCGTGGTCGATGTAGCAGCCCTGCAGCAAGCGGCGGCCCTCACTCGGGTCGAAGCCGGTGCGGCCGTGCAGCACGCGGTCGTTCGAGAAGATCATCGCCTCGCCGGGTTGCAGCGCGAAGCGGATCTCGAACTCGGGGTCGCGCAGCAGCTCGGCCAGCCGGCGGCGGGCCCGGTGGTAGGCACGCGTCTGCTCGACCGACATGAGGGGGAGGTGATCGAGCTTCGGGCTGTAGTGCAGACCGGTGACGCGGCGGCGGTGGTCGACGTCGACGATCGGACCCCACGAGTCGAGCGCCGTGGTGTCGTCGCGGAAGTGGAACCGCACGACGGTGTCGATCAGCAGGTCGAGGCCGTCAGGATCCTCCTGACGGAGTCGGTCGGTGACGGCGATCGCGTCGACCAGGGTGCTCAGGCCACCGCTGGTCTCGTTGACCAGGCAGTGCAGCAACTGGATGCCCGGTGTCGGGGTGCGGTACGGGTTGTCGGTGTGCGGACCGAGCGGCACCGGCGTGTACGCGAGGTCGTTGGGCTTGGGGATCGACCGCACGTCGAACATGCGACCGAAGTTGGTGGTGCGCACGTGGCCGAACCGCTCGGCCACCTCGAGCACCGTGCCGTCGACCGTGGGCGTGTCGTGCACGACGATCGTGCCGTAGCGCAGGAAGTCGTGGAGGGCCGCCTCGAGTGCGGCCGGGTGGTGCAGCTCGCGCCAGTCGTGCCGGGGCGGGGTACCGATCGCCGCCGTCCAGGCCAGTGGATCGGGGCAGCCGTCGTCGGGCTCGATCGCGAGCGCGAGCTCGGTGCCGTCGAAGGTCTCGACGTGGCCGTCGCTGAAGCGCACGCGCACGACGTCGCCGTCGTCGGACGGCTCGACGCTCGCCTCGACGATGGAGAGGTCGTCGGGCAGGCGGTGCGGGTCGAAGAGGCGTTGATCGCTGACGAGGTCGAGCTGCGCCGGGTCGCGCGTCTGCTCGCGCAGCCACAGCGCGGGCACCTCCTGGCGGTCGCCGTCGACGGCGACGACGAGCACGGGCGCACCCCGGGACGAGTCGATCGAGAAGCAGATGTCGGCCACGGATCGAGCGTAGACGGGGCCGCCCCGGACGACCCCGGCCGTCACGACGGTTCGGAGGTGCCCGACGTCACGCCCAACTGGAACGTGGCGATCTTGCACGAATCTTGAGTGGCTGCCGACGACACGCGCCTGCACACTCGGTTGGTCCCGGACATGGCGGACGGGCGGGAGGCCACACGGTGCACACCGATCGACGACGGGATGCCGCGACCGCATCCACCCCCTCGACCCCGACGAGCCCGACCACGCGCCTCGGCAGTGGACGGCTGGCGCCGCTCGACGGCATCCGTGCGATCGCCGCGCTGGCCGTCGTGGCGTTCCACCTCGGGATCGGCGCCGCCGGCGGCGGGTTCGTCGGCGTCGACTGGTTCTTCGTGCTGAGCGCGTTCCTCGTCGGCACGCTGCTGCTCGACCAGCTCGACCGCACCGGCGACATCGACCTCGGGCGCTTCTACCGCCGCCGCGCCGGTCGGCTGGTCCCTGCGCTCGTCGTCATGGTGGGCGTGATGCTGGTCGCCGTGGCCGCGCTGGTGCCGTCGCTGCTCGGCGACGCGAGCAAAGAAGCGCTCGCGGCGGTCACCTACCTCTCGAACCTCACCACCTTCGGCGTGCCCGAGCTGACCTCGTTCTTCGAGCACACCTGGACGCTGTCGCTCGAGATGCAGTTCTACCTCGCGCTGCCGTTCGTGCTGCGCTGGGTGCGCCGGCACGGCTGGCGTGACGGCGGTGTGGCGGCGTGGGCAGCGGCCGCGGCGGTGGTCGTCGCCGGTCTGCACTGCGCGCTGCTCGCAGCCTGGCCCGGGCACTGGCTCGTCGAGCGGATGCCGCTGTTCGACACGAGCCGCTTCGCGATGGGTCTCGCGCTCGCGTTCGCGTTGCGCGACGGGGCACTCGTGCGCCTGGGCGCCGTGCTCGCCCACGGTTGGCTCGCGATGGTGTGCGGTCTGCTGATGCTGGCCGACCTCGACCTCGCCCGATTCGTCTCCGCCACCTGGGTGCCGATGCACAGCCTCGCGATCGGTGTGCTCGTGGCGATCGTCCTCGGGCACGTGGTGACGCAACCCGAGGCGGTGCTCGCCCGTCTGCTGTCGCTGCGGCCGCTGGTGACGGTCGGGCTGATGTCGTACTCGCTGTACCTGTGGCACTTCCCGATCCTCACCCTGCTCGAGGAGGGGGTGCTGATCGACGGGCACACGGGCCTGCGGTTCGCGCTGAAGGTCGTCGCGACCACCGTCGCCACGTGGGTGTCGTGGCGTTTCGTCGAGAGCTGGTCGAGCCGTCGATCCGCCCGCGGACGCACGGTGTCGTCGGACATGCACACCGTCTCGCCCGCCTGAGCGGCGGCACCGGGCGCTCGTCAGGGACAGCCGAGGCCGTGCAGGGTCGCGCAGGCCGGGCACAGTCGCGCTGGCCCGTCGGGCGTGCGCCACTCGCGCGCGTGCGGTGAGCCGCACGACAGGCAGGCCCCCGGAGCGGGCGGGGACGTCGAAGGCGGAGGAGGCGGAGGAGGCGGAGGAGGCGTCGGTGCCGCGTCGTGCACGGCCTGCAGATCGGCGGCGAGCTGCGAGCGCGCCCACTCGCCGAGCGGGTCGGTCGGATACTCGCGATAGGCGCCCTCGATGCTCATCACCAGGTGGTGGTAGAGGGTGTACAACGCGCGCCGCTGATGAGCACCCGTACCGGTGAACGGGTCGCTGCCGTAGCCGGCCACCACGTCTTCCACCCTGCCGTGCGGACCGAACTGGATCTCGAGCAGCGGGTCGCCCCACAGTGCCCGCTCGAAGTCGAGGTAGCCGCCGAGCCGGCCGGTGGCCGGGTCGACGAGCACGTTGCCGTCCCAGAGGTCCCACTGCACGAGTCGTGGCACCGTCACTTCGGCCAGCGACGACGACGACGCCGACGCACCGGCGCGCAGTGCGTCGTACCCGACGGGCAGCTCCACACCGGCACGCTCGCCGTCGACGAGCACCCGCTCGAACAGCTCGCCGAATGCGGATGGCCACGTGGGGTGCGACGGCCTCTCGGGCGACAGCAACCCGAACGCCGGACCGGTGATCGCGTGCATCTGCGCGAGGTGACGGCCCATCGTGCGGTCGAGACCGGCGAGCACCATCGGGTCGAGTTCGGCGCGCACGCCGAACAACGACACGCCCGGCACGAACGTCATCACGAACGACGGGCTCGGCAGCCGCTCGCCCTCGTCGACCCACAGCACCTCGGGCACCGGCGCGTCGGTGCGGTCGCGCACCAGCCGGAGCGCCTCGATCTCGGCGTGCAGGATGTCGTGCTCGTACCAGAGCACCGCGACGTCGCGTGGTGGCGCGACCTTCAGCACCACCGACGTGATCGTCGGGGCGCCCGTGTCGACGTCGAGCCGGTGCGCGGCGTTGAAGTACCCGTCGGTCAGCTCGTGACGGGCGACCAGCCGGGCCGACGGTCCGAACGCGTCGCGCACCACCGCGGCCGCCTGGGCGTCGTCGACCGGTGTCTTCGAACGGCTCTCCACCACGGGCCGCACACTACGGCGCGCCCGACCACCCGCCGGGGTACGCGAGCACGAACGTGGTCGGCGCGGCCCGCACCAGTTCGAGCCGCCCACCGTCGGCCCGCGCCATCCGACGCGCGAGCGCCAGCCCTCGACCGTGCGACGCGGTGGGCGGCACCACCGACGCGAACAGCCGAGACGCGACGTCCGGGCCGGGCGCCGAGGACGATCCCGAGCCGCTCGGACCGTCGTCGGGACCACCGACCGAACCCTCGTCCGACACGGTGACGCCGGACGGCCCCACCTGCACCAGCACGAGCCCCCGGCCGTGCGTGAGCGCGTTGTCGAGCAGGATGTCGACGGCCTGGCCGACGAAGCCGGGCGTGGCGCGTACCACGGCCGGCTGGGCGACGAGATCGATCCGCCGCCCCACCGCCGCCGCACGCCGCCGCCAGTCGCCGACGTGGTGTTCGACCAACGGAGCGAGGTCGAGCTCGACGCGCTGGCCCGCTGCGCCCCGCGCCAGGTCGAGCAGCTCGTCGAGGCCGGCCGTGAGCCGCTCGACCTGCACCCGTGTCTGGTCGACGGTGTCGCGCACCTCGTCGTCGGGATGACCGGCCAACAGGTCGAGCTGCAACGCGATGCCGGCGAGACCCGTGCGCAGCTGGTGCGTGGCGTCACCGGTGAAGCTGCGCTCGGCGATGAGCATCTGATCGAGCCGGTGCGCGCTCGCGTCGAGCGCACCGCCGATCCGGTCGATCTCGGCCACGCCCGACGGTGGCGGCACCGCGGCGCTGAAGTCGCCACCACCCAGGCGCCCCGCCGCGTCGGCCAGCTGCTCGAGCGGACGCGCCAGACGACGGCCGATCAGCAACGCCAGCCCGACCGCCAACGCGATCGCCAGCACGACGAACGCCCCGAGCAACACCAGCGGGCCACGCACCCGCCGGTCGAGCGCCGACCCGCTCGCGTAGATCACCACGGTCGTGCCGCCCGGACCGGGCGCCTCGGCGGCCGTGGCGCTCGCCGGTGAGGCGCCCGTGCGGAACACCTCGTCGCCGGTCTCGTCGAGGATCACCAACACGTCGCCGGCAGGCACCACCTGGTCGAGCTGCTCGGCGGTCGGCAACTGGCCCTGCAACAGGTCGTCGGCGATCGCGGCGCTGATCGCCGCGGCCTGGCTGCTCAGACGCACCTCCAGCTCGCGCTGCGCCGCGCGGTGCAACAGCACCACCGTGGTGGGCACCAGCACGCCGAGCACCACGAGCACCACGGCGATGGTGCCGATGACCAGTCGTCGTCGCACCGTTCCTCCCCTGCTCGTCCCGCTCGGCCTCGGTCAGCCCGCTTCGAGCCGGAGCCCGACGCCGCGGACCGTGGTGATGAACCGGGCCGGCTCGCCGGTGTCGCCGGTGTCGCCGAGCTTCCGACGCAAGGACGCGACGTGGGTGTCGAGCGTGCGGGTCGACCCCCACCAGTGCTCGTCCCACACGTCGGTCATGATCTGCTCGCGCTTGAGCGTCACGCCCGGATGCGCGGCCAGGTAGGCGAGCAGGTCGAACTCCTTGGGGCTGAGCGACAGCTCGTCACCGTCGACCCACGCCCGCCGAGCGGCCGGATCGACCCGCAGTCCGGACGGGAGCGAGTCGCCGACCGTCGCTGCGGCGGGTGCCGCGAGCCGCAGGCGCGCCCTGATGCGAGCCACCAGTTCGCCCACCCGGAACGGCTTGGTCACGTAGTCGTCCGCTCCGGCACCCAGGCCGACGACGATGTCGACCTCTTCGTTGCGTGCCGTGAGCATCACGATCGGCAACGCCGGCCATCGGTCGCGGATCGAGCGGCACACGTCGAGCCCGTCGAGGTCGGGCAACGACAGGTCGAGCAGCACGAGATCCGGCGTGATCCGCTCGACCGTCGACACCACGTCGGCGCCCTCGGCGAGGTGGTGCACGTCGAAGCCCTCGGTGCGCAACAGCCGGGCCAGTGGCACGCTGATGCGCTGGTCGTCCTCGACGAGCAGCAACCTGGTCACGTCGGCGATGGTAGGGACCTCGGCGACGGTGCGGACGCTCAGGCGCGCACTTCCTGGCGCATGAACGCTGCGTATGCCGCTCCGAACACCGCGATCGTCAGCGCGCACAGCACCACGATCTGCCACCACGCCACGAGCACGCTCTGGCCGAGCGACAGGGTGCTCGGCAGCGCCTGGCTGCTCTGGTCGGTGACGATGATGCCCGTCGACTGACGGCTCGGGTTGAGCAGCGCACCGGTGGCCTCGCGGTAGAGCTGGTCGGGCGAGAGCCGCGAGATCTGCTGTTCGAGCCGGGCGTTGGCCAGCACCTGTTCGGTGGTCGGGTTGCTGTCGGGCACCGAACGCACCGCGTCGGCGATGCCCCCGGAGACGAGCCCGAAGAACAACGTGAGCCCGAGCCACAGGGCGATCACCGCGAGTGCTGCGGTGGCGGCTCGCCGGGTGACCACGCTGAACAGCAGCGACACGGCGAGCCACAGCGCGACGTACACGATCGACACGAGCAGGAAGGCGACGATGCGCACCACGTCGCCGCCGCTCGGCAGCACGCCCAGGCGGAACACGCCGTACCCGACGACCGCGGTGATCACGGCGGCGAGGGCGATGGCGATGGCTCCGATGCCGGCCACGAACTTGCCGTTGACGATCTCGTCGCGGTGCAGCGGCTGCGACACCAACCGCGGCAGCGTGCGTTGCGCGCGTTCGGCGTTCACGGCGTCGAAACCGAACGCGATGCCGAGCAGCGGACCGAGGATGCCGATGAACTCGTGGAACGCGGGCACCCGCTCGGGCGACAGGGTGAACACGTAGAGGAACACCGACGGGGTCTGCGAGGCGGCCTCGGCAGCGTCGCGGATCGGGCCGGTCGCCGAGTGGATCGCCGCCAGGCCGGCGAGCACGACCAGCACCACCAGGATCGCGAACCGCACCGAACGGACGTGGTCGGCGAGCTCCTTGCGAGCCACCACGCGCCAGCCGCCGGCCGGTGTGCGATCGCGACGGGTCGAGCCGTCGGCCCGTGCGTCCACGTCGGGGCTGCCACCGGTGGTGGCGTGCGCTGCGACGGTCATGCGGCGCCCTCCTGATCGGCAGGTTCGTCGGCCCGCTCGCCGTCGCGGCGGGCGGATCCGACGAAGTAGCGGTGGTAGATCGCGTCGAGATCGGCGTCCTGACGCCGCAGGTGCCAGAGGTCGGCGCCGGCGCCCACCACGGCGTGGCCGATCGCACGACCCGCCTCGGGCGTCGCGGTGACGAGCCACGGTCGGGTCGAGCGGTCGAGCCCGGTCACCCCGGGCAGGGCGACGATGGCCGCGGCCGCAGCCTCCTCCTCGCCCGAGACGCCCACCTCGACCAGCTGACGGGCGACGATGCCGGCGGCCAGCTCGCCGAGTGAGCCGAGGGCCACCAGCCGACCGGCGACGAAGATGCCCATGCGATCGCAGATCTGCTCGACCTGGTGCAGCAGGTGCGACGACAGCAGCACCGTCACGTCCTCGTCACGGCGCAATCGGTCGACCGTGGTGAGCAGCTCGCGCACACCCTCGGGATCGATGTTCACGGTCGGCTCGTCGAGCACCAAGATCTTCGGGCGCTTCACCAGCGCGTCGGCCAAGCCGAGCCGCTGACGCATGCCGCGCGAGAACGCGCCGACCTTCTTGTCGCCGACGCCGGCGAGGCCGACCAGTTCGAGCACCTCGTCGAGGCGGGCTGCGGCGGCACGGCGCGGCATCCGGTTGAGCGCCGCGGTGTACGCGAGGTTCTCGCGGGCGGTGAGGTGGTCGTAGAAGCCGACGTCGTCGGGCAGGTAGCCGACCACCTGCTTCACCTCGAGCGGGTGGCTGCGCGGATCGAGGCCGTCGACGGTGACCGACCCGGCGGTCGGCTCGGTGAGGCCGAGCATCATCAGGATCGTCGTGGTCTTGCCGGCCCCGTTGGGGCCGAGGAGACCGAAGATCTCGTGACGGTGGATCTGCAGGTCGAGATGGTCGACGGCCACGAAGTCGCCGTAGGCCTTGGTCAGCCCCTGGGCCGACACGGCAACATCGGTGACATCCGCGGCAGCGGCGGCGCCGGCGGCACCGGGGCGACCAGCCGTCGTGGAGACGGTGCCCATCGGGTCACCGCCGGCCGAAGCGGCGGAACACGCCGTACAGGCCGCCGAGCGCCACGAGCACGAGGGCGATGGCCACCACACCGAGCCAGCGCGACCGGGTGACGGTGTAGCGGAGCTCGAGGTTCGACGAGTCGCTCCCGGCACTGGCACGCACGGCGATCGCGTAGTCGCCCACCACGGCGTCCTTGGTCGGCTTGATCGTGGCGATCACCTGGGCGGTCTCGTTGGGCTTCACCTCGGCCAGCGAGGTCGGCTCGAAGGTGACGGTCCAACCCGACGGCGGCGAGGCGGCGAACTTCACGTCCTGCAAGGCGGCGGTGCCGCCGTTGGCCACCACGATCTGCACCTGCTGTTCCTTGTCGGCCTCGCCCTTCACGTCGAGCCGTTCGTCGGCCGTGGCCACCTGCAGCTGCGGCGTACCGGTCACCTCGGCGACCAGCCCGATCTTGCCCGACAGGCCCGTGGCCGACGTGACGTCGACCTGGATGTCGTAGGTGCCCTCGGCCGTCGAGTCGGGCGGGGTGGCCGACACCTGCACGTTGGTGGTGCCGTCCGGGTCGACCGTCACGGTGTTCGCCTTCGACTGGGCGGTCGGCGAGGCGGTGGCGGTCCAGCCCTGCGGTGCGGTGGGCGTGAACGTGAAGGTCTGCGACGAGGGCGTGTTGTTGGTGACCGTCAGGGTGTACGTGAACGTCGATTTCGGGTCGCCGCGCAGCGACGGGAAGTCGGCGGTGACGCCGATGCCGGTGTCGACGGCGGCGTCGACGACCACGCTCACCTGCTGGCGCACGGTGGCCCCACTGGGGTCGGTGCCCGTGACGGTGAGCTCCTGCGGGCCGGCGGCCGCCTCCGGCGGCACCCGCACCTCGAGGGTCACCTTGGAGGGGTCGTCGAGGCCGGCGGTGACGGCACCGATCACGAAGCCGCCGCCGCGCAGCGTCGAGCTCCACCCGTCGGGCAGGCCGTCGACGGCCAGCTGCACGGTCTCGGGCGACGGGGCGTCGACGGTGAGGTCGAGCTTCACCGTGGTGCCGGGCTGCGTCTCGACCACCGGGTAGGCGGTGACGATCGAGAACGCGCCAGCGGCCGCGGCCGGCGCCGGGGGGAGGGCGAACAGGCCGGCCGCGGCCGAGACGAGGGGGACGACCCCGAGGAACACCGTGGCAGCCCTCGCCGGTCGGGAGGATGACCGGCGAGGGGCCACGAACCGACGCCGTCGTGCGGGCGAGGCGGGCAGCGTCGGGGACCCGGACGAGGGCCCGTCCGGGAGATGGTGGAGGTGATCGGGTGTCGGTGCAGGAGTCGGTGCGTTCGACGAGCGCATGGGCCGAGGATGCACCTGGCCCGGTGAGCCGAGTGCAAGGGCGATGTCAGCGCTGTGTCAGGGATCTGCGAGGAGCACGGCCGGGTTGAGGATGCCGTCGGGGTCGAGCGCCCGCTTGATCGCCCGCATCGCCGCCAGCTCGCCGGCCGTGCGGTCGAGCGACAGCCAACGGGCCTTGGCCGTGCCGATGCCGTGCTCGGCGCTGATGCTGCCGCCACAGGCCACCACGAACCGGAGCACGTGCTCGTCGAGCACCTCGGCCTCGGGTGCGGCACCGGTGACGTTGACGTGGATGTTGCCGTCGCCGACGTGACCGAACAGCCACGTGGTGGCGGCGGGCTCGACCTCGGCCACGACGTGCGGCACGTCGGCCATGAACTCGGCGAGCCGGGCGATCGGCACCGTCACGTCGAACTTGTGCGGCACACCGACGGTGCCGATCGCCGCCGTGTGCTCCTCGCGGAGGCGCCACAGCGCGGCCCGACGGGCCGCGTCGTCGGCCACCGCCACCTGCTCCACACCGACGGCCGAGCCCACCAGGTCGCTCAGCCGCTCGGTCGGGTCGTCGTGCGCGCTCGCCTCGACCAGCACGTACACCGTGCTCGGACCGTCGAACGGCGGCGGGTACCCGAACGCGCCGGTCACGAGCTCGATCCCGGCGGCGAGCATCACCTCGGCCGCGTCGAGCACGTCGGTGGCGCGCCGCCACGCCGCCACGGCATCGACCGCGTGGACGATCGTGTCGAACCCGACGAGGGCGGTGACGGTGTGCTCGTGGGCCTCGACCAGCCGCAGCCGGGCGGCGGTGACGACACCGAGCGTGCCCTCGCTGCCGCACAGCAGCCTGGCCAGGTCGTAGCCGGTGTTGTCCTTCACCAGACCGGCCAGACGGCTCACCACATCGCCGGTGCCGAGCACGGCCTCGACCCCGACGAGTTGCTCGCGGGTCCCGCCGTGGCGCAGCAGGTTGATCCCGCCGGCGTTGGTGGCGATCGAACCGCCGACGGTGGCGCTCCCCCGCGCGCCGAAGTCGACCGCGTAGCGAAGGCCGGCCGCCGCAGCCGCGCGCTGCACCGCATCGACCGTGACGCCTGCGCCGGCCGTGAGCTGTTTGGCCGCCAGGTCGACCTCGCCCACGTGATCGAGGCGGCGGGTCGACAGCACGAGCTCGCCGGCGAGCGGCACGCTGCCGCCGACCATGCCCGTGTTGCCGCCCTGCGGCACGATCGCCACGTGGTGCCTGCGGCACACCTCGATCAGGCCCGCCACCTCGTCGACCGTGCCGGGCCGCACCATCGCCGGTGTGTGCCCGCGGAAGCGGCCGGTCCAGTCGACGACGTGCGGCGCGAGGACGTCCGGATCGGTGACGACGTGCGCCGCGCCGACGACCTCGATCAGCTCGCGCCACACCACCGGGTCCACGGCCCGACCGTACCCAAACGCGATGAGCGATGAGCGGCCCTGGGCCGCTCATCTCTCATCGCGGTGGGTGGTCGGTCAGCGGATCAGGTCGAACTCGTCGACCTGGACGTCCTTCGTGCGGCGCCAGTACTCGAGCAGCGTGAACGGCCAGTTCTGGGCGACCCGGCCGAACTGGTTCTTGTACCAGCTGTTGACCGGGCTCCAGCCCCACGCCATCCGCCGGTTCTCGGCGTCGACCGCCTCGTTGAACGCGTCGTGCACGTCCTGGCGCACCATGATCGCAGCGGCGTCGTTGGCCAGCACCTCGCGGACGAGCCCGAGGATGAACCGCACCCCGCACTCGCTGAAGTAGATGATGCTGCCGTTGATGACGATGTTGGTGTTGGGGCCGTAGAGGCACCAGAAGTTGGGGAAGCCCGGGATCGACACACCGAGATACGCGCGAGCATCGCCCGCCCACTGCTCGTGCAGGTCGCGAGCGCCGACGCCGAGCACCTGCATCGGGGTGAGGAACTTCGACGCCTGGTACCCGGTGCCGTAGATGATCACGTCGGCGTCGACGTGCGACCCGTCGGCCATCGCCACGCCGGTGGCGTCGACCTGAGCGATCGCATCGGTGCGCAACACGACGTTCGGCCGCTTGAGCGTGGTGGCCCAGATGCCGTTGTCGCGCACGGCACGCTTGGCACCCACCGGGTAGTGCGGGGTGACGGCCTCGAGCAGATCGGGACGGTCGCCGAACTGCTCGCGGTAGTACTCGAGCAGCATCTGCTTGCCGAACTCGCTGATCTCGCTGACCGACGAGCCGTCGCCCTGCCAGTTCGGGTCGACGCGCACACCTTCGATCGCGCCGTCGCCCATGCGCCAGAAGATCGCGAACCGGTTGAGCTCGCTGTAGGTGGGCACGTGGCCGTACAGCCACTTGAGTCCGGGAGCGATCTCGTCGTGGTAGTCGGGCGTGGGCGCGATCCACGGTGGCGTGCGCTGGAACACCGTGACGTGGCCGGCCACCCTGGCGACCTCGGGGATGAACTGCAAGGCGCTCGCGCCCGTGCCGATCACCGCGACCTTCTTGCCCGTGAGGTCGAGGTCGTGGCGCCACTCGGCCGAGTGGAAGTACGGGCCCTCGAAGTGGGCGATGCCGTCGATGGTGGGCCACAGCGGCCGGTTGAGCTGCCCCACCGCGCTGATCACGGCGTGGCCGGTGATCGTGCGCTCGACCCCACCCTCGGTGTAGTGGACCGTCCAGCGCTTCGCCTCGTCGTCCCACACGCTGCGCTGCACGGTGCAGCCGAACCGCACGTGTGGGCGGATGCCGAACGTGTCGGCGCAGTCGCGGAAGTACTGCTCGAGCACGCCCTGGGGCGAGTAGTGGAAGGGCCAGTCGTGCTTCTGCGCGAACGAGTAGCTGTAGTTGTGGTTCGGGTTGTCGACCCGGCACCCCGGATACACGCTCTCGTGCCAGGTGCCGCCGACATCGTCGTTCTTGTCGAGGATCGTGAACGGCACGCCCGCCTGCTGCAGGCGGTGCGCGGCCAGGATGCCCGACATCCCCGCGCCGATGATGACGACGTGGAACTCGCGTCCGGGGGCGAGCTCGTCGAGACGCCAGTCGGGCGCTCGACGGTCCTCGCCTCGGTACGCGAGCTCCTCCTCGACGAGCGGCAGGTAGTCGCCCATCGGCGCGCCACCCACGATGAACTCGAGGATCTGGCACAGCTGATCGTCGGAGGGCACCGGCGCCGGGCGGCAGCCACCGTCGCGGTACCGGCACAGCACGTCGAGCGCGATCGCACGGATCTCGGCCTGCTGGTCGTCGGTGAGGCCGCCCTGCGGCATCGACATCATCAGCGGGTCGGGCTGCAGGTGCGGCCGCAGCAGCGACAGGTCGCCGGTGAGGTACGCGAGCGCGGGCAGCAGCGGCGGCAGTTCGGCGGCGGCCAGCGCGTCACGGATCTCGTCGTCGGTCTCGGTGATCGGCACCACGCCGTGCAGGAAGGGACTGGGCGACGCCGTGACGTCGAGGGTCACGCCTGCACCCCCTTCGGGGCCTGCTGGCCCATGAACCCGAACATGTAGCCGGCCACCCGGCGCATCTGGATCTCCTCGGCGCCCTCGGTGATGCGGTAGCGGCGGTGGTGGCGGTAGATGTGCTCGAACGGCTTGTGACGCGAGTAGCCGAGCCCGCCGTGCACCTGCATCGCCCGGTCGGCGGCGTCGCAGCAGAGCCGGTTGGCCCAGTAGTTGCACATGCTGACCTTGTCGCTCTGGCTGAAGGCCCCGTACTTGTCCATCGCCCACGCCGTCTTGTGGATCAGGGCGCGCAGCATCTCGCACTGGGTCTGCAGCTCGACGAGGGGGAACTGGATGGCCTGGTTGCTGGCGAGCGCCTTGCCGAACGGCTTGCGCTCCTTCGCGTACTTGACGGCCTCGTCGATGCAGAACTGCGCGGCACCGAGGCTCGACGCGGCCTGACGGATGCGGTTCTCGTTGAAGAAGTGCTGCACCACCTGCAGCCCGCGACCCTCGCCACCGAAGATCGCGCTGTGCGGCACGCGCACGTCGGTGAGACGGATGTGCGCGTGGTCGGTGGGCATGTTGAACGTCCACAGGTACTCGAGCACCTCGAAGCCGGGGCTCTTGGTGGGCACCAGGAACGCGGTGATGCCGTCGCCGTCGCCGGCCTTGCCCGACGTGCGGGCCATGATCATGTCGTACTGGGCCTTGTGGATGCCGGTGTTCCAGGTCTTCTCGCCGTTGATGATCCACTCGTCGCCGTCGCGCACGGCGGTGGTCTCCATGTGCGTGGCGTCGGAGCCGTGGTTGGGCTCGGTGATGCCGAACGCGAAGCCGCGGCGGCCCTCGGCGAGGTCGTCGATCCACTCGGCCTTCTGCTCGTCGGTGCCGTAGGCGATCATCAGGAGCAGGCCGACGTTGTTGCCGACGATCGAGTGCTCGTTCTGCAGGTCGTTGTGCAGGCCGAGGCCCTTGCGGGCGAGGTGCTCGCGGATGATCGCCATGCCGAGATTGCTGCCGTTGCGTCCGCCGTACTCGGTCGGGAACGGGTAGCGGTAGAAGCCGGCCTCGTCGGCGAGGCGCTTCACGCGGTGCAGCAGCTGCTCCCACTCCTCGTTCGGCAGGCCGAGGTTGTCCCAGTCGGTGCGGGCGTCCTCGCGGCGGTGGTCGAAGAAGCGGATGTTGTCGTCCGACTCCTCGATCGGCTTCACGACGCGCTCGATGAAGTCGTCGAGTTCGGCGAGGAGGTCGGACAGGTCCTGCGGCAGATCGAAATCCATGTGCGCAGCATTCTCCGCACGCCCGTGCACGGACGAGCCGGACGGACCTCGCACCGGTTCGTGCCACTGCTGGTGCGACAGCTGGTGCTACTGCTGGTGCGACGGCTGGTGCGACTGCTCCTGCGGGAGCGACACCACGAAGCGCGAGCCGCCGAGCGCGCTGGGCTCCCACCACGCGCGGCCACCGTGCAGCTGGGCGAAGGTGCGCACCAGGAACAGGCCGACACCGCTCCCCGGACGGGTGGTCGCCGAGGTGCCGCGCACGTACGCGTCGAACACCGATTCGCGCAGGCCGTCGGGCAGACCGGGCCCGTCGTCGTCGACGTGGACGAGCACCTCGCCGCCCGACCGGCACGCCCCCACCACGATGCGCGACCCGATCGGCGTGTGCTTGCGGGCGTTGCCGAGCAGGTTGTCGAGGATGCGCCGTACGAGCACCGGATCGGCCACCACCGGCCGGCCGTCGAGCTCGATCGGGCCGACCGACAGCTGGTGCTGCTCGGTCGGATGGGCGTTGACCACGTCGCGGAGCAGGGTCGGCAGGTCGATCTCGCCACGGGTGGCGAGCACGTCCTGTGCACGCAGCCGCTGGGTCGACGCCAGGTCGGCGAGCACCTCGGCCGCGTGCTTCGCATCGCCCGAGATGCGTGCGAGCATCGACTGACGCTGCTCGTCGGTCATCATGTCGCCACGCACGGCGAGGGTCTCGGCCATGAGCGACATCGCCGCGAGCGGTGAGCGCAGGTCGTGCGACACCGCGGCGATCAGTGCGTCGCGCTCCTCGAGGGTCATCGACTGACGGTCGACCAAGGTGTGCAGGCGCTCGTTGATCTCGCGGAGGTCGGCACGGTTGGCCTCGAGTTGTTGTACCAACTGGTGGCCCCGCACGTCGGCTTCGAACACCGCCTCGAGCGACCGGTTGCCCTCGACGAAGATCACGACGGCGTACACGGCCGACAACAGCAGGGCGAGGCACAACACGGTGGCGAAGCGGCCGTCGAACGTGGCGAACGCGACGAGGGCGATGGCCAGGTTGGGCACGGCGCCGGCGACGAACACGCGACGGTCGGGCGTGTACCCGGCTGCCACCACGCTGAGGCTGCCGATGGTGGCGAACAGCAGCATCGCCTGCCACTCGGCCTCGTCCGGTCGCACCAGCACCGGCAGCAGTCCCCAGGCAGCGCTGCCGGCCGCAGCCGCCCAGGCGAAGCGGCGCAGGGCACGTGTCGGTTGGTCCGGCACGATCCGCTGCAGGCGTTGGAACTCGACGATCATCCCGACCGACACGAGCACGCGGACGATCACCCAGATCACGGTGCCGCGTGGATCCTCGTGGTAGACGAGCGCGGCGACCACGGCCGCGGCGGCCAGGGCCACGATCGGCCCGTGACTCGCGTCGATGAGCAGGGAGACCCGGCGGCGGTCGATCTCGTCCGCGGGCGCCGCCGGTGGGGCGTCGCCGGACTGATCTCCACCGTCGGTCACGGGCTGCACTCTAGGCACTCCCTGAACGGGCGTTCAGCCATCGCACCAGGGCGGGGCCCGTCGTACGGACCCCGCCCGACGCGCGATCAGGGGCCGGTGAAGACCCGGCCGCGCGAGAGGTTCGCGTTGGTGCTCGCCTCGCCCGAGGCGACCTCCGCCTGACGGTTCTTGGCCTCGGCGCGGCCGACCACCTGGTGGTGCACCTCGTCGGGCCCGTCGGCCAGGCGCAGGGTGCGCTGGCTGTGCCACATGTCGGCGAGGGGGAACCAGTGCGAGATGCCGGCGGCGCCGTGCATCTGGATGGCCTCGTCGATGATGTCGCAGCACTTCTCGGGCACCATCGCCTTGACGGCGCTCACCCACACACGGGCCTCGGCGTTGCCGAGGGTGTCCATCGCCTTCGCGGCCCGGAGCACCATCAGCCGCATCGCTTCGACCTCGATGCGGCAACGGCTGATGACCTCCATGTTCTTGCCGAGGTTGATCAGCTTCTTGCCGAAGCCCTCGCGGCTGAGACCGCGGTCGACCATCATCTCGATGGCCTTCTCGGCCGCGCCGATCGAGCGCATGCAGTGGTGGATGCGGCCGGGGCCGAGGCGCAGCTGCGAGATCTCGAAGCCCTTGCCCTCTCCCCACAGCACGTTCGACTTGGGCACGCGCACGTCGGTGAAGCGCAGGTGCATGTGCCCGTGCGGGGCGTCGTCGTTGCCGAACACGTCCATCGCGCCGACGATCTGCACGCCGGGCGTGTCCATCGGGACGAGGATCTGCGACTGCTGCTTGTAGGTGTCGGCGTCCGGGTTGGTCCGGCACATCACGATCATGATCTTGCAGCGGGGGTCGCCGGCGCCGGAGATGTAGAACTTCTCGCCGTTGATGACCCACTCGTCGCCATCGAGGACGGCTTGGGTCTGGATCTGCTTCGCGTCGGACGACATGATGCCGGGCTCGGTCATCGCGTACGCCGAGCGGATCTTGCCCTCGAGCAGCGGCTCGAGCCACCGCTCCTTCTGCTCGGGGGTGCCGACGCGCTCGAGCACCTCCATGTTGCCGGTGTCGGGTGCCGAGCAGTTGAGGCACTCCGAGGCGAGGCGGTTCTTGCCGAGCTCGACCGCGATGTACGCGTAGTCGAGGTTGCTCAGGCCCTCGCCGGTCTCGGCATCGGGCAGGAAGAAGTTCCAGAGGCCGAGCGAGCGGGCCTTCTGCTTCGCTCCCTCGAGCAGCTCGAGCTGACCCGGAGCCCAGCTCCACCGGTCGCTGCGGTTCTCGCCGAGTCGGTAGAACTCCTCGGTGATCGGCTCGACCTCGGTGCGGATGAACTCCTTGACCGCCTCGTAGAGCGGACGGGCCTTCTCCGACATGCGGAGGTCGAAATCGTCCATGCTGGCGGACCTGAGTGCGCCACCGACCATCGGTACCCCTTTCGTGGCGGCCGCGTCGGCCGCCTCCCCTGACGTGTAGGCGGACCCTAGTAAGTCACCCCCGCCCTGCACGAACCACGCAGCCCGTCCCGACGACGTGCGCGACCGAGGTCACACGCGGGCGATCACCATCTCTTCGCCGTTGCTGGGTCGCAGCCCGTCGGGGCGATCGGCGAACCAGCGCGCAGTGGTGTCGTCCGCGGACACGTACTCGACGTCGGCGAACCCGGCGGCCCGGACGACGGCGACGAAGTCGTCCGGCGCGAACAGGCTGAGCCAGGGCGTACCGGCCGCTCGGGCGCCGCGCTCGGCGATCTCGAAGCCGCGCCGGTCGTCACCCGACAGCAACTCGGCGGGACGCAGGAACGTGATCGCCAGCGCCGAGCCGGGGGCGAGTTGCGCCACCTCGCGCAGCAGCGCGTCGATCGCGTCGCGGGTGAGGTACATGGTGACGCCCGTCGACGCGACGACGGCGGGACGTGCGGGGTCGAACCCGGCGGCGACCAGCGCGTCCCACCACGCCTCGTCGGACTCGAAGTCGACCGGCACGAACCGCAGCCCGTCGGGGACGCCAATCCCGGTCTCGACGAGACGCCGTTGCTTCCACGCCTGGGTGGCGGGCTGGTCGACCTCGAACACGCGCAGGCCGGCCGCCATCAGATCGGTGCGCCGTTCGGCGAGGCTGTCGAGCCCGGCGCCGAGCACGACGAACTGGCCGACGCCACGACCGACCGCGTCGGCGACCAGGTCGTCGACGACGCGGGCGCGGGCCACGATGGCTGCGCGCATCGCTGCGCTGAACACCGGGTTCATGTCGGGCCGGTCGCGCCAGTCGGCGGGTGGGTCGACCAGTCGCAGCCCGACCGTGTCGTCGAGCACGTGCGGGGGCGCGTCGACCGCGACGTGCAATGCCCGCCACAGGGCCGTGCGCACGGCCGTGTGGTCGGGGACGGCGGGCTGCTGATCCGACACGGGATCCTCCTAGGCAGTGGACGTGGTCCGAGGGCGAGCTGGATGATGCCATGCACGCACCGGGCGAGGGTCAGAGCTCGTGCTCGGCCAGCTCGCGGAACTCGTCGGGCACCGAGGCCGCGGCGGACAGCGCGGTGGACGTGTACCCGACGGCGCTGCGGCCGAACTTCTGGCGGATCGCGTCGATCTGGGTGTCGACGGCCCAGCGTGCCGACCCGACGCGTGATCCCGGGCGCGGCACCCGCTCGGCCGGATCGCCGGCACCCTCGTCGACCGGCAGCTCGAGTTGCAGCACCGGCTGGTCGACCAGGTTCGACACCGAGATCGCGAGCAACGAGATCTCGTGGCGATCGGGGTGATCGGCGAGCGCACGCCACACCAGCCGCTCGGCCACCTCGGTGAGCGTGAGCGTGGTGGAGATCGCCGCGTCGGACGTGTGCGACCGGGTGATCGCCCGCTGGCCCTGGTCGCGGCTGCTGAAGCGCACGCGCACGGTGACGGTGCGACCTGCTCGTCGCTTCGCGCGCAACCGGCCGGCGACGCGGTCGGCGAGGTGGCCGAGCACCGACCGGACGAGCTCGGGTGTGGGGTCCTTGCGACCGAACGCCGACTGGGCCCCGACGGAGTGGGCGCGCGGGCCGTGGGTGACCTTGCGTTCGTCGTCGTTCGAGGCGAGTGCCCACACCTTCGCCCCGATCGCCTTGCCGAGCAGACCCTGCACGGCGTCGTCGCCGGTGGCAGCGAGCTGGCCGATGGTGTGGATGCCTCGCTCGGCGAGCTTGCGTTCGGTGACCGGGCCGACGCCCCACACCAGCCCGACCGGCAGCGGGTGGAGGAACTCGAGCTCGCGGTCGGGGTCGACCACGACGAGCCCGTCGGGCTTGGCCACCTGCGAGGCGATCTTCGCGAGGTGCTTCGTGCGGGCCGCGCCGACGCTGATCGGCAGCCCGATCTCGTCGCGCACGCGCTGACGGATGCGTGCGGCGATGATGCCGGGCGGTCCGAACAGGTGCACCGACCCGCTGACGTCGAGGAACGCCTCGTCGATCGAGATCCGCTGCACCATCGGCGTGTGGTCGTACAGCACCTCCATCACCTGGTCGGCGAGACGCTGATATTCGCGGAAGTGCCCGCCGACGAACTGCAGGTCGGGGCAGAGCTGTTTGGCCTGCCACCCGGACATGCCGCCGGACACGCCGTACCGCTTGGCCTCGTACGAGGCCGCGAGCACGACACCGCCGCCGACGGCGATCGGGCGCCCGCGCAACGACGGGTCGAGCAGCTGCTCGACCGAGGCGTAGAACGCGTCGAGGTCGGCGTGCAGGATGGTCGGCCCCACCACCATGGGTCGAGCATATCGAACGGGTGTTCGACCGCTCGACCCGGGACAACAACGCCCACCCAGGGCACTCCCGACCCTCCATCCCCGGCACCCCACCTCGACCCGGGACAACAACGCCCACCCAGGGCACTCTCGTCCCGCGTCAGCAGCAGGTGATCGAGACGGGTTCGCTGCGGCCGAGGGTGGTGTCGCCGGCGCGTGCGAGCACCAGGTAGGTGAACGACGTGCCGGCGGCGGGCAGCGGGTCGGACCACGTGGTCGTGCCGACGTCGACGGGGAACGCCCGTCCCTGGGCACCGCCGGGCGTGGATCGCAGCACCAGGTACTGGGTGGTGCCGGCGGGTCCCGGCGTCCACGAGCACGACACCGTCGTGCCCTCGCCGGCGCATGTCAGCGTCATCACCACCGCCACGGTGCCGTCGGTGGTGGTGGGTGCAGGCGGCGACGCGACGCTGGTGGCCGGCGCGGCCGTGGTGGCGATCGTGGTCGCAGGTGGCACGGAGGTGGGCGCCTCGGTGCTCGGCTCGACCGTCGTCGGCGACACGGTCGTGACGACGGTCGTGACGGCTGTGGTGACGGTCGGGGTGACGGTCGTGGTGGTGACGACGAGGCTGGGCTCGGACGGCACGGCGGCACCGCCGACGGACGGGTCGACGACGGTGGTCGCGACGGTCGTGACGGGCACGGTGGTGGTCGACGGATCGTCGCGCTGGGCGACGCGCACGGCCACCACACCGGCCACACCCGCTGCGGCCGCGAGGCCGCCGACCACGAGGACGGCCACACCGGCAGGGATGCCGGCCGTGCCCAGGCGCCGAGCAGCGAGGCGTCCGCCACGAGCGACGCCTCGGTCGCCGAGACGGGCCGCCCGCTCCCCCGGCCCCACCGGCTCGGCCGGCTCGACCGGCATCGAGCGCAGGCGCTGCTCGAGCGTGGCGGCGAAGTCGGCATCGACCGCCGGCACGTCGGCAGCACCACTCGCAGCGAGGGCGGCTTCGAGGTCGGCGAGGTCGTGATCGGTCACGGGGCCACCCCCTTCGGTCGTGCGAGCTCGGCCCGCAGCCGCTCGAGCGCTCGGTGCAGCGTGACGGCGAGCACCTGCTTGGTGCAGCCGAGCGCGACGGCCGCGTCGTCGGCCGACAACCCGGCGAGGTACCGCAGCGAGATCACCTCGCGGTACCGCTCGGGCAGCTCGGACAGGGCGTGGTGCAGCTCGGCGAGCGACACACCGGCCACGCGACCGTCCGCACCGGCGCCGGGCCAGCCGAGGTCGGTGTCCGCTCGCACCCCGGCCTCGTGGGCCACGGCGTCGCGCACCCGCTCGCCGCGCTGGCGGCGACGGTGGATCTCGGCCACCTCGTTCGAGGCGATGCGCACCAGCCAGGGGCGGATGCCGACGTCGCGCCACTCGAACCCGCCGATCGAACGCAGCGCCCGTTCGAAGGTGGCGGCCGTGGCCTCCTCGGCGACGTCGCGCGAACCACCGCGTCGGAAGGCGACGGCGAACACCGCGTTCACGTGTCGCCGGTACAGCTCGGCGAACGCGGCGCGGTCGGTGCGGGCGCGCTCGACGAGCTCGCGCTCGGACGCGAGCTCGTCGAGCGGTGATCCGCCGGGATCACCGGGCACCGGCGCCGTCGCTCCGACCACTCAGGCCGCGGCCTCGCCGGCGGGCACCGGGCCGTCGCCGGTGGGCGGCAGCGGGGCGAGCGTGGTGGGCACGGTGCTCGGGGGCACGGTGCTCAGGGGCACGGTGGTCGGCGCCGGCAGGGCGATCGAGACCAGCACCGGGTTGCTGTGCGTGAGCGGCTGATCGGCCGCGTCGACCTCGATCACGACGTACGAGTACGTCCCGGCCGCGGGCACGGTGTCGACGTACGCCGAGGCCGAGGGGTCCGACGACGAGAACGGCACGCGACCGCGAGGCCCGCCGTCACCGCGGAGCACGAGGTACCTGGCGAACCCGGGCACCGCCCCGCCGCTCCACGAGCACGACACGGTGGCGCCGGTGGCGCTGCACGACAGCGACAGCCCCTGCGGCAGTGCCCGGTCGGTGGTGGTGGGTGCGGGTGCCGGCGGCGTGGTGGGCGCGGGTCCCGGTGCCGCGGTGGTCGTGGGCGCCGGCGCAGGCACGGTGGGCAGGGTCACGTCGGCCGGCGTCACGTCGGCCGGCGTCGTGTCGGTCGACGCGGCGTCGGTCGTCACGGTGTCGATGCCGGGCGCCGGCTCGGTGGCGGTCGGGTCGGTGGCCGGCACGTCGGCGGGCGGCTCGACGGCCGGGCCGCTGGGCGCCGCAGTCTCGACGGCGCCGGACGCGCCCGAGCTCGAGCTTGCGCCGACCGCCGACGGGTCGAACGTGGGTGCGGGGTCGGCGACGGCGGCTGGCGTGTCCGACGGCCCGGACGACCAGGGGGCGTGGCCACCGGCTGCGGCCGCCGCCCCGGACACGGCGAACACGGACATCACGCCACCGACGACGGCGTGGCGGGCGGCGGTGGAGGCGAAGAACGAACGGACGGACATGGCTGCTCCTGGCAGGACTCGGGGACGATCGAGGAACTGCGAGGAGAACGGGCCGGCATCGCCGCGATTTCACCACGGCCGCACACCTTGAGCGTGTCTTCTCGACCCGGGCCGTGACGTCGACGCACCGTCGACGATCTCGACGCCACCTTGACGATCGAGCCGGGACCCCGACGCCCAACCCGGGCACTCCCGTCCCGCGTCACCCCACCCGGCCCCGCACCGCGGGACCCCGACGCCCAACCCGGGCACTTCCCTCCCGGGTCAGCGGGTGATCAGGCGCACCAGGGCGAAGGTGCCGACACAGACGATCAGCGCGCGCAGGGCTCGCGGATCGAGACGGCGACCGAACTTGGCCCCGATCTGGCCACCGATGGTCGACCCCACCGCGATCACGGCCACCACCGCCCAGTCGATGTGCGTCGTCAGCACGAACACGACCGACGCGACCGCGTTGACGGTGAGCGCCAGCATGTTCTTGCAGGCGTTCAGGCGCTGCAGCGCGTCGTCGACGAAGATCCCGAGCGTCGCCATCAGGATGATCCCCTGCGCCGCACCGAAGTAGCCGCCGTACACGCCGGCCAACCCGACCAGCAGGATCACGGGAGGGGTGACGTCGCGGTGCAGGTGCTCGTGGCCGGCGGCGCCCGCGGCACGTCGCGCCGCGAGCCGCTTGGTGATGAACGGTCCGGTGATCACCAGCACCAGCGCGAGCGCCACGAGCACGATCACGACGCTGTCGAAGACGTCGCTCGGCGCCAGCAGCAACAGCGTCGACCCCGTCAGCGCACCGAGCGCCGAAGCGGGCATCAGCTGCTTCAGACGGGGTCGTTGACCGGCGAGCTCGCGTCGATAGCCGTACGCGCCCGAGATCGAGCCCGGCACGAGGCCGATGTTGTTCGACACGTTCGCGAGCAGTGGCGGGTAGCCGAGCCCGACGAGCGTGGGGAACGTGATGAGCGATCCCGATCCGACGACGGTGTTGATGGTCCCGGCGCCGATGCCGGCGAGCAGGATCGCGACGAAGTGGCCGAAGCTCACCGGGTCACGAGACGACCGTGCCGCCGTCGCAGGTGATGACCTCGCCGACGGTGAAGGCGCCAGCGCGCGACGACAGGAAGATCGCCAGGCCGGCGATGTCCTCGGGCGTGCCGACGCGACCGCGCGGGTTGCGGTCGCCGATGATGCTCCAGTCGGTGCCCTCGACGTCGCCACCCGTGCCGACGCCCGTGCTGAGCATCCAGGTGGGGAACGGGCCGGGGGCGATCGCGTTGACGATGATGTTGCGCTTCACGAGCTTCGACGCCATCTGCCGGGTGAGCGCGTGCACCGCTGCCTTCGAGGGGCCGTAGGAGTGGGTGTCGAAGATCGGGGTGCGGATGCCGTCGATCGAGCCGATGTTGATCACGCGCGACGGGTCGTCGGCGGTGGCGCGCGCCTCGAGCAGCGGCAGCAGCCGCTGGGTGAGGAAGAACACGCCCTTCACGTTGGTGTCGAACACCTTGTCCCAGCCGACCTCGGGGAACTCGTCGAGCGGCGCGCCCCACGACACGCCGGCGTTGTTGACGAGGAAGTCGAGGTGGTCCTCGCGCTCGCGCAGCTGCGCGGTGAGCGAGTCGATGCCGGCGAGGTCGGCCAGGTTGGCCGGCAGCGAGATGCACTCGCCGCCGTAGGTGTCGGCGAGGCGGGCGGCCGTGGCGTTGCACTGGTCGGCCTTGCGCGAGCTGATGTACACCTTGACGCCGTTGGCGAGGTAGCCGGCGGCGATCATCTCGCCGATCCCGCGTGAACCACCGGTGACGAGCGCGGTCTTGCCCGCGACGGAGAAGAGCGACTGCAGATCCATGGCGGGCGACCGTAGCTCAGTCGTCCCGTTCCCCCGTCGTCCGCACGGCGGGCGCGTGCACGCCAGCCGCCTTCGTCGGCACACGCCACAGCAGGTATGCGGTGCCGATCAGGCCGAGCGCGACCACGAGGGCAGCGATCGCCGGGCGGTCGCGCAGGATCCAGCAGCTGATCGAGATCGCGAGCCACATGGTGGAGATCGCCATCACCTTGGCGCGAGCCGGCATACCGAGCCCGGCGCGGTGGTCGCGCACGAGTTGGCCGATGTGGGGCAGGTCGAGCACCCACTGCTCGAATCGGGGGCTCGACCGGCTGAAGCACCAGGCGGCGAGCACGAAGAACCCGGTCGTCGGGAGCCCGGGGACCACGATGCCGACCGAGCCGATGCCGACGGCGACGAACCCGGCGGACATCCACGCGCCGCGGGCCACCCGCGACCGGGCGACGGTCGTGGCCTCGGTCGGGGGCGGGTCCTGCATGCGGGCACGGTACCGGCCGACGGCCATCGCAACGATCTGCCGGCGATCGACCGTGCCTATCCCAGTCATCGAGACAATTGATGTGCTTTGTCGATCGACTAACCGTATCTTGAGTGACATCATCTATCACCCCTCCCGGAGGTCCCCGACCATGTCGTCGCTCATCAACACCGAGATCCAGCCCTTCCAGGCCACGGCGTTCCACCAGGGCCAGTTCGTGCCGGTCACCGACGCCGATCTGCGCGGCCACTGGTCGGTCGTGTTCTTCTACCCGGCCGACTTCACCTTCGTCTGCCCGACCGAGCTCGGCGACCTCGCCGACCACTACGCCGACCTGCAGGCGATGGGCGTCGAGGTGTACTCGGTGTCGACCGACACCCACTTCACGCACAAGGCCTGGCACGACACCTCCGACACCATCGCCAAGATCCAGTTCCCGATGATCGGTGACCCCGCCGGCGTCGTCACGAACAACTTCGGCGTCATGCGCCCGGGCGCCGGCCTCGCCGATCGCGCCACGTTCGTCATCGACCCGCAGGGCGTCATCCAGGTGATGGAGATCACCAGCGAGGGCGTCGGCCGCAACGCCGGCGAGCTCGTCCGCAAGATCAAGGCCGCCCAGTACGTCGCCGCCCACCCGGGCGAGGTGTGCCCGGCCAAGTGGGAGGAGGGCGACGACACCCTGGCCCCGTCGCTCGACCTCGTCGGCAAGCTCTGACCACGAGCCGCCACTCTCCCCATCCGCACCTCAGAGGAGCCTGATCCCCCGTGCTCGACCCCACCCTCGCCACCCAGCTCCGCACCCACCTCGCGAAGGTGGTGCACCCCGTGGAGCTGATCGCCCACCTCGACGACGGCCCCAAGTCGCGCGAGCTCGTCGCGCTCCTCGACGAGCTCGCCGGCATGTCGCCGCTGATCACGGTCCGCCGTGACGGTGGCGCGGCCGGGCTCACCCGCCGGCCGTCGTTCCGCATCGCCCGCACCGGCACCCCGGTGCAGGTCGACTTCGCGGGCATCCCGCTCGGTCACGAGTTCACCTCGCTCGTCCTCGCCCTGTTGCAGGTGGGCGGGCATCCGCCCAAGGTGAGCGACGAACTGGCCGAGCAGGTGCGGGCGATCACGGGCGGCGAGGGTGCGGGCGAGCTCGTCTTCGAGACCTTCTTCTCGCTCTCGTGCCAGAACTGCCCTGACGTGGTGCAGGCCCTCAACGCGATGAGCGTGCTCAACCCGGCCGTGCGGCACACGGCGATCGACGGCGCCCTGTTCCAGGACGAGGTCGAGCAGCGTCAGGTGATGGCCGTGCCGAGCGTGTTCCTGAACGGCCAACCGTTCGACCAGGGTCGCATGACCCTCGAGCAGATCGTCGCGAAGCTCGACACGGGTGCCGCCGAGCGCGCCGCCCGGGCGATCGACGCCAAGGCCCCGTTCGACGTGCTCGTCGTCGGTGGTGGCCCCGCCGGCGCCGCGGCCGCGGTGTACGCGGCCCGCAAGGGCATCCGCACCGGCATCGCCGCCGAGCGCTTCGGCGGTCAGGTGCTCGACACGATGGGCATCGAGAACCTGATCTCGGTACCGCACACCGAGGGCCCGAAGCTGGCCGCCGCGCTCGAGGCGCACGTGGCCGACTACGAGGTCGACGTGATGAACCTGCAGACGGCCACCGAGCTCGTCCCGGCCGTCGACCCGGCCGGGCTGATCGAGGTCAAGCTCGCGAGCGGTGCGTCGCTCTGGAGTCGCAGCGTGGTGCTGTCGACCGGCGCCCGCTGGCGATCGATGAACGTGCCAGGCGAGGCCGAGTACCGCAACAAGGGCGTCACCTACTGCCCGCACTGCGACGGCCCGCTGTTCAAGGGCAAGCGCGTCGCCGTCATCGGCGGTGGCAACAGCGGCGTCGAGGCCGCCATCGACCTGGCCGGCGTCGTCGGTCGTGTCACCCTGCTCGAGTTCGACGGCCAGCTGCGGGCCGACGAGGTGCTGCAGCGCAAGTTGCGCAGCCTGCCCAACGTGACGATCCACACGTCGGCCCGCACCACCGAGGTGCGCGGCGACGGCAGCCGGCTCACGTCGCTGGTCTACGAGGACCGGGCCACGGGCGAGCTGCACGAGGTCGCGCTCGAGGGCGTGTTCGTGCAGATCGGGCTGCTGCCCAACACCGAGTGGCTCCGTGGCACGGTCGAGTTGAGCGCGCGTGGCGAGATCGTGATCGACGACCGGGGCGCCACCAACGTGCCGGGCGTGTACGCGGCCGGCGACTGCACCACGGTGCCGTACAAGCAGATCGTGATCGCGATGGGCGCCGGGGCCACGGCGTCACTGGCTGCGTTCGACCACTTGATCCGTTCCTCGGCACCGGCGGCCGAGCCGGCGCTCGCCGGGGTCTGATCCCGGCCCGCGTACCATCGGCAACCGATGAACCTGCAGGACCTCCGCTACCTGGTGGCGATCGCCGACCACCGCCACTTCGGCAAGGCCGCGGAGGCCTGCTACGTGAGCCAGCCCACGCTGTCGACGCAGTTGCGCAAGCTCGAGAGAGAGCTCGGCGTCGAGCTCGTCGAGCGCAGTTCGCGACACGTGATGCTCACCGAGACCGGCGAGCGTGTCGTCGAACGAGCGCGCACGATGCTGCGCGAAGAGGCGGCGATCACCGAGATCGCCCGCCAGGCGCACGACCCCGAAGCGGGCACGTTGCGGATCGGGCTGTTCCCCACGCTCGGGCCGTACCTGCTGCCGCACGTGGTACCGGTCGTGCACCGGCGGTTCCCGCGCCTCGAGCTGCTGCTCGTCGAGGAGAAGACCGAGCAGGTGCTCGAGCACTTGCGCGACGGTTCGCTCGACGTCGGCGTGCTCGCGCTGCCGGTGCACGACGACCGACTGCAGGTCGAGCCGCTGTTCGAGGAGGACTTCGTGCTCGCGGTGCCGGCCGATCATCCGCTGGCCGGCGATGAGGGTGAGGTCACCACCGCGGTGCTGCAGGGGCAGAGCGTGCTGTTGCTCGAGGACGGGCACTGCCTTCGCGACCAGGCGCTCAGCGTGTGTCACCTGGCGGGTGCCAACGAGCGTGGCGGTTTCCGGGCGACGAGCCTCGAGACGTTGCGGCAGATGGTGGCGGCCGGGGTGGGGCTGACGCTGCTGCCAGAGCTGGCGGTGCAGCCGCCCGTGCCGGCGCCCGACGGCGTGGCGATCCGGCGGTTCGCCGTGCCACGCCCCACGAGACGGATCGCGATGTGCTGGCGCACCACCCATCCGGCCCGCGACTTCCTGCCGCGCCTCGCCGAACTGTTCCGCGACCTGCCCGACCATCTCGTGACCCCGCTCGGCCCGACGGCCCGCTGAACGAGGTGAGTGCAGCGATCGCCAGCCGTCCGCAGAACTCCCGGTCGGCCGAGGTCACCTGATCACCCGCGCCGTGCCGGTCGCGGCGACGCGCCAGATCGCCCGTCGTTCGCCGAGCGAGGGTCGGCCGAGGTCGGCTGATCGCCTGCGACGCGCCTGGTCGGGTACGTTCTCGCGGTGCGCCGTCGCCGTCTCGCCCTGCCCGTCGTCCTCGTCGCGCTTGCGCTGACCGCCTGCGGATCGGGCGACGACGAATCGGCCGACACCACGATCCCGGCCGAGGTGCCGATCGCCACCATCGCCCCGCCGACCACGCAGGCTGCGCCGACGACGGTCGACACCACGCCGGGCGCGGTGCTCACGGGACCGATCGAGTACACGATCGCCGACGGTGATTCGCCCTCGAAGATCGCGGGCATGTTCGGCATCCCGCTGCAGGCACTGCTCGACGCCAACGGCTGGGAACTGGTCGACAACCAGGTGCCCGGCTTCCCGTTCGCCGGTGAGATCATCACGATCCCGGCCGGGGCGACCATGCCCGTGGCGTCGACCACGACCGTCGCGGGATCGACCGACGGTGCCACGCAGGGTTCGACCGAGGTGGCCGCCACCACCACCGAGCCCGAGAACGGGGTGTGTGGCACGTACGTGATCATGGAGAACGACAACCCGTCGGTCGTCGCCCGCAAGCTCGACACCACGGTCGACAAGCTGAACGCGGCGAACGCCTCGACCGACGGCTACAGCTCGTTCTTCGTCGGCCTGAGCATCAACGTCCCCTGCTGATCCCGTTCATGTCGCGTCGCCGTACCGGTGAGCGGTACGCCAGCGGGACCCGAACGAGCGAGCACGAGCCGGTCGGAAGGCTCGGGAAGAAGAGGCGATCTGGCGGCCGCGATCCCGCACGCACGCTCATGTCACCGGAACCGGCCCTGACCGCCCGAATGCGCCGACATGGACGACCGAACAGGTTCGTCCCCCACCGGCACGAGCCGGCTGGGTGTCAGGTGAAGAGGTGGATCCAGTCCTGCACCAGCAGGTACCCGAGCATGCCGATCACGCAGCCGGCGACGGCCGTGAAGTGCCAGCGGTACTTGTGCTCGACGCTGTGGAAGCGGCGGATCGAGAAGATGTCACAACCGATCGCGAACGTCCCGATCGCGACACCGAGGCCCGAGCCGAAGTTCGAGACGATCCCGATCGCCGGCAGGACGAACGGGAAGATCACGTAGGTGAGGATGCACCGCGTGGCCGAGATCATCATCGACTTCTGGAAGGCCGAGTAGGCCTGCTGCGAGGTGACGCCCTCGGGACGGTCCTTGATGAACAGGATCCTGCGGGCGATCTCGTCGGCCTTCGAGCGAGGGCGGCGGGCGGTGTGCACCACCGGGCAGCCACCGGCGGCCGCGGCCGCCGCGAGGGCGACGTGGTCGACCGGACAGCGCGACGCGGCGGGCGCCTCGGGGGTGTCCGGGTCGGTGATCACGTCTGCGGGCGTCGTGTCCATCGATTGGGCACTCTACGAGACGTCCCGACGAGCAGCACAGCTCCCCGGTGAGAATCGCGTGAACCTACAGTGCGGTGCGGGCCGTGACCGAGGGGAGATCGGCGATGACCAGGACGATCGCACGTGACGAGCTCGACCGTGAGCGGTTCGACGCCGCCCGCGCGGCCCTGCTGCTCGAGGGCACGGCCGTGGTGCCGGGGGTGCTGTCGGCCGACGACGCGGCGTTTGCGCTCGAGCGGCTGTGGGCGGCGGCCGACGAGAGCGAGCGCCGTGGGGTGCCGACCCGGGCCGAGGGCCTCGACCCGAACGCGTCGAACGTCCGGGTGTGGAACCTGCTCGACCTCGACCGGGTGTTCCGCGACCTGATCGACCACCCGGTCGCCGAGGCCCTGGTCGCTTCCCTGCTCGGGCCCGACTTCATCGTCTCGAACTTCACGGCCAACATCGCCCGTCCGGGGAGCGAGTCGATGTCGGTGCACAGCGACCAGTCGCTGGTGATGCCGGCCCCGTGGAACGAACCGTGCGCGATCAACATCATCTGGTGCCTCACGGACGTGCGCTTCGACAACGGCGCCACCCTGTACGCGCCGGGCAGCCATCGATTCGCCACTCGCGACGAGGTGCCGTCCGACCTGGCAGCACGGATGGTGGCGTTCGAGGCGCCGGCCGGCTCGATCGTGGCGATGGACGGCCGCGTGTGGCACACGTCGGGCCGCAACGTCACCGCCGACGAGGACCGGGCGCTCGCGTTCGCGTTCTACTGCCGCCCGTACGTGCGGCCGCAGTTCAACCACAGCATGGCGCTGCGTCCCGAGGTGCAGGCCGAGCTCACCCCGGTCCAGCGCTACCGCCTCGGCGTCGACCTCTGGCAGAACGTCACCTACGGCCGAGCGTGAAGCTCCTGGGCGCCGGCACTTCCCGCCGACCAGCGTCGGTGAGTCGGGCCCGGCACCCAGGAACTATGCGAGGAGGCCTCTGACGATGCCGACGGCGAAATCGGGCATGCCGGGCGCGTCGGCCATGCGCTCGAGCTCGGCTCGCAGCAACGCACGACGGTGCTCGTCGAAGCGCTGGAACTGCAGCAGGTCGCCCACCAGACGGATGACGACGCCGGCGTTGATCGGCATCAGCTCGATCACCTCGTCGACGAACAGCCGGTAGCCCTCGCCGGTCGAGCGGTGGAAGACGCTGCGGTTGCGGGTGGCGAAGGGGAACCAGAGGCCCATGATCCGGCCACGATCGCCCCGGTCGTACCACGGCGAATCGCGCAGCGCACGCACCCGCTCGATCGTGTCGCTGCGACGGCCACCGCTCTGCGCCCGCAGCCACCGGTCGAGCAGCTTGGGAGCGTGCTGCCAACGCTCGTAGGTCTCGGCCACGTACGCGTCGATGCGCTCGGCGGGCACGGTGTCGAGGTGCATCAGCTGCGCGAGCGCCCGGATCGCTCGCGTGTGGTTCGCCGAGCGCAGCTGCGCCTCGGCCGCGGCGACGGCTGCGTCGCTGCCGGCGGCGAGCAGCAGGCCGAGGCACGGCTCGACCAGGCTGCGCTTCGCGATGTCGGACGGCTCCATGCCCTCGGGGTGGTCGTCGCCGAATCGGTCGAGCACGCCCAGCAGGTCGTCGTGCAGCGCGGCACCGAGCCGGGTGCGCAGCGCGTCGAGCCCGGCTGCCACGCCGTCGACGTCGACGACCGGCTCGCGGTCGCCGAGCATGAACTCGTCGGGCAGGTTGAGCAGCTGGGCGAGCAGCATCGGCTCGATCCCACCGGCGATCACCTGGCGGAGCGCGCCCACGAGCAGCTCGACATGGCGGTCGACCGCCGCGTCGTCGCCGACCCGTGAGGCGTCGATCGCTCGGATCATCAACTCCTGCGTGGCCCACCACTGCGCGAACGGGTCGTCGTCGAACTCGGCGACGACCGCCAGTTCGTCGGCCGTGTGGTCGGTGGCGAGATCGACCGGCGCCGAGTAGCCACGCAACGGCGCGACGACCAGCGCGTCTGCCGCCGTGATCTCGACCGTCGCGGCGCGCCCACGGAGCACGACCAGGTGTTCGGACGACTCGACGCCGCCGATCACGACCGGCGACGGGCGACCATCGGGGTGGCGGAACCCGAGCACCACCGGCATCGCCACCGGCGGGTCGTCGGTCAGCAAATCGGTGCGCTCGATCGTGAGTCGCGTCGTGCCGTCGGCGACGGTGCGCGCGAGCGACAGGGCCGGGCGCCCGGCGAGCCCGAACCAGCGGGCGATCCCGTCGATGTCGTCGGCGAGGGCCGGACGCGTGTCGCGCAGCACCGCCACGAAGTCGTCGACCCCGGCCGCGCCGAGGTCGTGGCGGGCGACGAACTCGTCGAACGCATTGCGCCAACCCGTGGTGCCGAGCAGCGTGCGCAACATGCCGAACACCTCGGCGCCCTTCAGGTACGTGGTGCGCGTGTACAGCGACTCGGGGTTCGGCACCTCGCCGCGCACGACCGGCGCGCCGATCGTGATCTCCTCGGGGAACTGCAGCCGCCGAAGGTCGAGCACGTCGAGCACACGCCCCACCGGACCGAACCAGTGGCGCCGCGTGTCGTTCTGGCCCATCAGGACGGTGAGGCCCTCCTTGAGCGCGAGCTGCCCCCACGACGACACGGTGATGCGGTTGCCGCGCACGTGGTGGCCGTACTCGTGGGCGATGTTGGCCATGATCAACAGCAGGTCGTCGTCGCTCCACCCGCGCTGGTCGACCACGAGCAGCGACGAGTCGAAGAACATCAGACCGTGGTACTCGGTGGCGTCGGGATAGCCGGGCAGCGCCACGAAGGTGAGCGTCGGCAGGTCGTGCTCGATGCCGCCCATCGACTCGTCGAAGGCCATCGCCGTCGACATCATCCGCAGCGCGAACGAACCTCCGCCGATCTGCTCGGGCAGGGCAGCAACGTGCAGTTGCAACGACCGACCCGAGCGCGACACGTACGGCGCAGCGATCACATCGAGGTCGCCGGCCACGAACGCGAACAGGTAGCTCGGCTTGGTGACCGGGTCGACGAACCGGGCCCAGTGGCGGCCGTCGTCGAGCGTTCCGTGGTCGACGCGGTCGCCGTTCGCGAGCAGGGCGCGGAACTCGGCCGGATCGGCCACGAGTGTGACGTCGTAGGTCGAGCGATTCGACGGCCGGTCGATCGCCCACGTGATCCTTCGGAAGCCCTCGGGCTCGCAGTTGGTGCTGATGAGCCGCGGCCGGTACGCCACACCCTTGTCGCCCGCGCCGCCAGGACGCACCGCGACGACGGTCCGCACCTCGTGTCGTTCGCCGTCGAGTGGGATCGTGAGCGTGCGCTCGTCGAGCGTGTACTCGTCGGCGCCGAGCTCGCGACCGCCGACCGACACCGACAGCGTCTCGAGCCCGCGCCCGTCGAGCACCAGCGGCTCACCGTGGTCGCCGACCCGCACCACACGCGAGGTGGCGGTGACGACCACGCGTTCGGCCGCGAGTTCGACGCGGAGGTCGATGTGCTCGGTGCGCCAGTTCGACGGGGCGACGGCGCTCACGTCAGCTCGCCGACGTCGCGTTCGAGGCGAGGAACTGCTCGATCAGGCCGACGCAGCGGTCGATCTCGTCGACTGTGTTGTAGTGCGTGGGGCCGATGCGCACGACGCCGCCCTGGTCGGCGATGCCCAGGAACTCGACCACCGGCAGCGCGTACGAGTGGCCGTTCCACACGTACACACCCTGGGTGTCGAGGAACGACGCCAGCTCGGCCGGCACGAGGCCCGCTGCGGTGATCGAGACGGTGGGCACACGACGGCTGAACGCGGCGCGGACGGTGATGCCGTGGATGCGCACACCCGGGATCGACTGCAGTCCGCTGATCAGCCGTTCGCTCAGCGTCTCCTCGTAGGCGACCATCGCCTTCATGCCCGCCTGCAGGTCGCGGGTGCGCTCGGACAGACCTGGCGTGGCCGGACGCAGATCGCGACCGAACTCGCGGCCCACCCACTGCACGTACTCGAGCGCACCGATCACACCGGACTGGCCTTCGAGCGACTGGGTGCCGGTCTCGTAGCGGTCGGGCGTGATGTCGGGGACGGTGCGCAGCTTGTAGGCGGGCATCGACGAGAGCAGCTCCTCGCGGCCGTAGAGGATGCCCTGGTGGGGGCCGTAGAACTTGTACGACGAGGCGACGAGGAAGTCGCAGCCGAGGTCCTGCACGTCGATCACCCCGTGCGGCGCGTACTGCACCGCGTCGAGGTAGGTGATCGCGCCGACGTCGCGCAGTGCGGCCACCATCTGCTTGACCGGGTTGATCGTGCCGAGCAGGTTGCTGGCGACGTTGATCGCGGCGAACTTGGTGCGCTCGGTGATCATGTCGGCGAACGCGTCGAGGTCGAGCTCGTAGGTGTCGCGGTCGAACGGCACCGTCCTCACGACCAAGCCGCGCTCGGCGGCCATCGTGCGCCAGGGCCAGTTGTTGCCCTCGTGCTCCATGTGCGTGGTGATGATCTCGTCGCCCTCGCGAAAGCGCGGTCCGAGCACCCTGGCCATCTGGAACGTGAGCGTGGTCATGTTGGGGCCGAACACGATCTCGCGGTCGGAGGCGGCGTTGTAGAACTCGGCCATGTGCACGTGCGCGCGGTGTGAGTGCTCGGTGGCCTGCACCGACGTGTGGAAGTTGCCGTGCATGTTCGCGTTGAACTCGACGAGCGCCTGGCGCATGCGGTCGAGCACCCGTTGCGGCACCTGCGTGCCAGCTGGGTTGTCGAGGTAGGTGCGCGGCCCGCCGTCGTGGGTGAGGGCGAGTGCGGGGAACTGGGCGCGGACGGCATCCAGGTCGAGCATCAGTGGGGACTCCCGTTCTCTTGTACGGTGTGCAACAGTAGCCGAGTGGGGAGGGTGCGATGAGCGACGGGGCGAGCGAGCGACGCGAGGCGGTGGTGCACGGACTGCTGCCGATCATGCGGATCGCGGACCAGCCGTTGCGGTGGACGGTGGACGAACGCCTCGCCCACCACGGCTGCCCGGGTGTGGGCATCGCGGTGATGCACGGCGGCCGTGTCGACTGGGCCGACGGCTTCGGGTCGCGACACGCCGACCGGCCGGGTCCGGTCACCGACCGAACCGTGTTCATGGGGGCCAGCACCAGCAAGCCGGTCACGGGGATGCTCGTGCTGCAGCAGGTCGACCGCGGCGTCGTCGATCTCGACACCGACGTCAACACGTACCTGCGTCGCTGGCAGGTGCCGGCCAACGAGTACACCGAGCGCACGCCCGTCACCTTGCGCCACATCCTCAGTCATTCCGCGGGCCTCACCGTCAACGGCTTCGGCGTGTCGATCGACGACGGCCGCCCGGTGGCCGACGAGTTCGATCTGCTCGAGGGACGGCCGCCGGCGAAGAACCCGCCGGTCGTGGTCGACAAGCACTTCGACGGCACCGACCGCTACTCGGGTGGCGGGTACGTGATCGCGCAACTGGTGCTCGAGGACGTGCTCGACACCACCTTCGACCGCATCGCCGACGAGTTCCTGTTCACACCGCTCGGCATGACCCGCAGTTCGTTCGCCCATCCCCCGCTCCCCCGCCTTCGCGACGACCTCGCGGTCGGTCACGGCGACGACGGCCGCCCGCACCCCGGCGAGTGGATGATCTCGAGCGAGAAGGCGGCGGGCGGCATCTTCACCTCGGCCCGCGACTACGCCACGTTCCTGCTGGCGGTGCGGGCCGCACGGCTCGGCGAACCGGGCGCGCTGCTGTCGCAGTCGCTCGCCACCGAGATGACCACGCGCCACGAGCGCGGTGCGTTCGGGTTGGGCGTCAAGGTGATGGGCGAGGGCACGACGCATCGGATCAACCACGGCGGATCGAACGACGGCTTCCAGAGCGAGACCAACTGCTATCTCGAATCGGGCGACGGCGCCGTGGTGCTCACCAACGCGACCAGCGGCCTGTACCTGTATCGCGAGGTGCTGAACGGCATCGCCGAGGTGTACGGCTGGCCGGGCTTCATGCCCGAACCCAAGCGGCTGCACACCTTCACCGCCGACGACCTGCATCGCTACGCCGGCGAGTACCGCATCCAACTCGGCATCGAGCTGCCCCGCATCAAGGTGTGGGCCGAGGGCGACCGGCTCTACAACGAGATCCCCGGACTGCGCTTCGGCGTGCAGGAGGTGTTCTGCGACGTCGACGGCGTGCTGTTCAACCAGACCGGCCCGTTCGAGACCCACACCGTCGACGGTCCCGACGGTCGCGTACACGAACTGCACGTGTACGAAGGCGACGTCGAGATCATCCGAGCGGTACGCGAGTCGTGAACCGACGCCGCCGTGCCACACGTTCTGTGAACACTTCGCGCGAGCGTCACCTCGCTCTTGTACAGCGTGCAATACTGACCGACACCACACACCAGGGGGAGCTGACATGGTGATCCGATCCCGTCGATCGGCCCGGCGTCTCGTCGCCGTGGCCCTGCTCACGACCGCGGGCCTCGCCGCCACCGCGTGCGGCGGCAACGATCCGTCCGACACCAAGGCGACCACCACGGTGGCGCCCGACGGCGGCACCGCCACCACCGCGGCCGGGAGCACCGACAGCACGGCGGCGCCGAGCACCGCACCGGTGTTCACCAACGCCCCGACCACGACGGCCGAAGCGGCACCCGAGCCGCAATCGGGCGGCACCCTCACCGTCGGTATCGAGGGCGAGTCCACCGGCTACGCCCCGTACGCCGACGTGTGGACCAACGCAGGCCACAACGTCGGCAAGGCGATCTTCGACACCCTCGCCGTCTACGACGCGAGCGGCAAGGTCGTGCCGTACCTCGCCGAGTCGATCACCGGCAACGCCGACGCCACGGTGTGGACGATCAAGCTCCGCTCGGGCATCAGCTTCCAGAACGGCGAGCCGCTCACGGCCGACGCCGTCCGCCAGAACTTCCAGGCGATCCTCGACAGCGCACAGTTCAAGGACCAACTGTCGCTGCTGGCGAGCATGAACGTCGTCGACGACCTCACGCTCGAGCTCACCATGAGCAGCCCGTGGGGCACGTTCCCCAACACCCTCGTCGGCGAGATCGGCACGCAGGTCGGCTACATCGCAGCGCCGGCGATGCTCGCCTCGCCCGAGGGCAGCCGCAACCCGATCGGCACCGGCCCGTTCTCGTTCGTCGAGTGGGTGCCCGACGACCACGTCACCGTGCAGCGCAACGACGACTACTGGGGCGGACCCGCCTACCTCGACGAGGTCGTGTTCAAGCCGATCGCCGACTCGACCGCCCGCAAGGCCGCCTTCGACGCCGGCGACATCGACGTGTACTACACGGGCAGCTCGTCGGAGATCACCGAGTACTTCGCCCAGCAGGACGCCGGCGAGGTCGGCGTCACCATCGGTGCCCCGAGCGAGCCCGACGTGGTGATGTTCAACACCGCCAAGGCGCCGCTCGACGACGTGCGTGTGCGCCGGGCGCTCGCCATGAGCGTCGACATCCCGCGGCTCTACGACTACCTCGAGGCCACCGGCGTGAAGCAGCCGCTGACCGGTCCGTATGCCGCGAGCTCGTTCTGGTTCGTCGACAGCGACTACCCCGCCTACGACGTCGAGGGCGCGAAGCAGCTCATCGACGAGTACGAGGCCGAGGTCGGCCCGGTGAGCTTCGAGTTCGCCGGCGGCCAGGACCCGTTCATCACCAGCTACCAGGAGCTGTTCCAGTCGATGTGGTCCGAGATCGGCGCCGAGGCGAACATCGTCAGCCGCGCCCAGAGCGAGAACATCGACGCGGTCCTCAACGACAACTTCCAGGTGATCCTGTGGGGCGGCATCGGCGGCGGCGACCCCGACGCCGACTACGCCCAGTTCCACTCGGGCGGCCTGAACTTCAGCAACTTCACCGACCCGGCGATCGACGCGGCGATGGACGCCGGTCGTGCGCTGTCGGATCCGGAGGCTCGCAAGGAGCAGTACGCGATCGTCCAGAAGATCCTCGGTGAGCAGGTGCCCTACATCTGGACCGGCACCAACCAGTTCGGTGTCATCACCAAGGCCGGCGTGAACGGCATCGCCGACTTCGACCTGCCCGACGGGTCGCCGGGTCAGCCGATCAACGGTGGCCGGTTCTACCTGAAGGACGTCTGGCTGGCCGCATGACCAGCGTCCTGGTGTCGAGACTGACACGGCTGCTGGCCGTGCTCCTCGCCGTCACGGCGGCGTCGTTCTGCATGGTCAGCCTGCTGCCCGGCGACACCGTGACGGCGATGCTCGGCGCCAACGCGTCGGCCGAGGACCGCGTCGCCGTCCGCCACGAACTCCGCCTCGACGACCCACTGCCCGTCCGGTACGCGCGGTGGGTCGGCGACGCGGTCACCGGCGACCTCGGCACCTCGTACCGCACCCGCCAACCGATCACCGAGGCGATCGGCCAGCGCATCGGCGTCACCCTCGAGCTGGTCCTGCTGTCGCAGCTGATCGCGCTCGCCGTCGCGGTGCCGATGGCGATCTTCGGTGCGCTGCGGCCGGGTTCGTGGCTCGACAAGCTGCTGAGCGGCACGCAGCTCGCGATGCTGGCCACACCCGGCTACCTGGTGGCGATCGGGTTGATGGCGATCTTCGCGGTGCAGCTCGGCTGGTTCGACACCACCGGGTTCGTGCACCTCACCGACGACCCGTTCGGCAACGTGAAGTCGTTGCTGCTCCCCTCGCTCGCGCTCGCCGCCGAACAGGTGGCGATGTACGCACGCGTGATGCGCACCGACCTGGTCAACACCTTCGACCAGGACTTCATCTGGTACGCCCGCGCCAAGGGCAACAGCACCAGCCGCATCGTGCTGCACCATGCGTTGCGCCCGTCGTCGATCGGCATCGTCACCCTCACCGGCATCTCGGTCGGCCGCATGATCGGCGGCACCGTGCTGGTGGAGACGATCTTCTCGCTGCCCGGACTCGGGCGGTTCACGATCGACGCGATCAACAACCGCGACTTCGTCGCGCTGCAGGGCGCAGTGGTGGTGCTGACGGTCGGGTTCGTCCTCGTCAACTTCATCGCCGATCTGTTGCACGGTGTGCTCGACCCGCGCATCCGCATCGCCGGGAGGCCGACGTGACCGCCACCATCGCGGCGCCCGGCCGCGAGGTCGCCGAGGCACCGCACGACGACGGCGTGCTGCAACCCGAGCGGTTGGGCATCGCCGTGTGGTGCTCGATCGGATGGTTGACGCTGCTGTGCCTGGCCGCGGCATTCGCCGACTGGCTGCCGCTGTACGACCCGACCGACACCCGTGCCGGCATCCCGCTGTCGATCCCCACCGGCCAGAACTGGCTGGGCACCGACCAGTTGGGTCGCGACCTGTTGTCGCGCACGATCTACGGTGCGCGGGTGTCGATCGTCGTCGGTGTGGCGGCCGTGTTGCTGTCGGCCGTCGTCGGCGGGGTGATCGGGCTCGCCGCCGGCTACTTCAAGCAGCGCGTCGACACCGTCTCGATCTTCGGTGCCGACGTGCTGATGGCGTTCCCGACCGTGCTGCTCGCCGCGTCGATCGTGGCGTTCACCGACTCGCGTGGCTTCGTGGTGGTGGTGCTCGCGATCGCTTTGATCTACCTGGGGCCGACGATCCGGATCGTGCGGGCGCTGACGTTGACCATCGCGAACCGAGAGTTCGTGACCGCTGCTCGTGCGCTCGGCGCCACGAACGCGCGGGTGCTGCGCCGCGAGATCGCTCCCAACGTCATCCCGACCCTGCTGTCGATGATGATCGTCGCGATCGCCGGGGCCGTGGTCGCCGAGGGTGGCCTCGCCTACCTGAACCTCTCGGTCGCGCCGCCGACGCCCACATGGGGAGCGATGATCGCCGCCGGCAAGCCGAAGCTCGACCAGAGCCTGTACCCGGTGCTGATCCCGGGTGGTGCGCTGTTCCTGACCGTGCTGACGCTCACGCTGATCGGTGACTCGATCCAGAAGCGCCACGGACGCAACCTCGGCGCGATCTGAGCGGGCGCTCCGCGGCACGTGTCAGCGGGTGATCATCCGCCACCCGGACGCACAGCATCTGCTCCCAGAACTGGTCGTCCACGACCACCCCAGGGATCAGCGACCCAACACCTCCAGACACGGAACAGGCGCGGCTACCTGCGGGGGCGCTTGGGGGACGGGTGGATCTTCGGCTCGATGCCGTCGAGCAGCAGACCGAGCAGGTACTCGAACGAGTCGTCGAGCGAGTGCTCGGACGACTCGCTCCAGCGCACCGACAGCGCCCGGTCGGCGAACAGGTGGAAGTGCTGCGTCAGGTTCGGGAACCGGTCGGGATCGATGCCGCGCATCTCGTGCTCGACACCGTCGGCCTCGTCGGGCGGCGGCGGGTCGGTGAACATCGACAGCTCGAGCACCACGAATCCGCGCACCGCGCCCATCAGCGCGTTGTAGGCGTGCACGATCTGGTCACCCAGGCCGAGCTCGGCCAGCTTGCCGATGACCGCATCCGGCAGCCGCAGCGACTCGACGTTGCGCGCCCGCTCGACCGACACCAGCCGTGCCACGTTCGGGTGCCTGCGGGCGTGGGCGCGATAGCTGCGGGCCAGCTGCAGCATCCACTCGCGCCAGTCGTCGACGTCGGGCACCTCGATGCCCTCGGACCACCGAAGTTCGACCAGTCCGAGCAGCTGTGCGCGATCGCCCACGTGCCAGTACAGCGTCGCCGGGAACACCCCGAGCTCGTTGGCGACCGAGCGCATCGAGAAGCTCTCGGCTCCGCGCTCGTCGATCATGCGAAATGCCGCGTCGACGATCGCCTCGGCCGTGATCGGCACCTCGGCGCGCGCACCACGTTTGCGTGCCGGACTGGATGAGGTCATGACGTCTCCTGGCTTCGCGCACCGCCCGGCGCGTCGGGTCCGATGATACCGAGGCTCATGCCTGGCCCCCGAGGACCGACGGGTCCGACTCGACCGGACGCACCACGGCACCGAGCTCGGCGAGCGCCTCGGTGTCGACCGTGATCCCGAGCCCGGGCCCGGTCGGCACGCGGAGCTGCGAGCCCTCGAGCACGAACGGCTCGGTGAGGTCGCGCCGCCAGTACCGGTCGCTCGCGGACAGGTCGGCCGGGAACGTGAAGTTCGGCAGTGACGCGAGCGCCACGTTGGCTGCGCGCCCGATGCCGGTCTCGAGCATCCCGCCGCACCACACGGGCACCCCGCGCTCGAGGCACAGGTCGTGGATCCGCCTGGCCTCGAGCAGACCGCCGACCCGGCCGACCTTGATGTTGACGATCGTGCACGCACCGAGATCGAGCGCCGTGACCGTGTGCGCGGTCGACAGGATCGACTCGTCGAGGCAGATCGGCGTGTCGATCCGTGCCGCCAGCTGCGCGTGCAGCTGCAGTTCCTCGGGCGCGAACGGCTGCTCGATCATCAGCAACCCGAACTCGTCGAACGACGCGATCAGGTCGGCGTGCTCGGCCGCGTAGCCGGCGTTGGCATCCACCTGCAGCGCCAGGTCGGGGTGCTGCGCACGCACGGCGCGCAGCGGTTCGACGTCCCAGCCAGGCATCACCTTCAGCTTCACGCGCCGGTAGCCGTCGTCGACGTACCCGCCCACCTGCTCGACGAGCTCGCCGACCGTGGGGGCGATACCCACCGACACGCCGACGTCGACCGCGGCACGGGTGCCACCGAGGTGCGACGCCAGCGACGTGCCGGCGGCTCGCAGCTCGGCGTCGAGGACGGCCATCTCGAGCCCCGCCTTGGCCGCCCGATACCCCTTCACCTGCGCGGTGCGAGGACCGACCTCGCGACCGGTGATCTCGCCGTCGAGGACGGCCGGGATCAACCACCGTTCCAGCACCAGCGCGGCCGACTCGGTGAACTCCTCGTTGTAGAACGGCTCGGCGTGCGCGGCGCTCTCGCCCCAGCCCTCGCCCTGATCGCCGACCACGTGCACCAGCAGCACGTCGCGTGCGTGCTGGACCCCGAACGACGTGCGGAACGGCCGCACCAGCGGCATCGCCACGCGCACGAGCTCGACCCGTTCGATCCTCACCGCACACCTCGTGCGTGCGCACCCAGCACCACGTAGCCGCGCTCGCCCATCATCACCGGATGCCCGGCTGCGAGCGCCGTCTGCAGCGCGTCGGCAACCTGCGCACGCCACCGGCCGGCCCGCTCAGCATCGGACTGGCGCAGCGCGTGGAAGTCGGTCGGCAGTTCGAGCTGCGCGTCGTCGTCGCCGGCCACGGTGGCCACGCCACCGACGGGTGCGTCGAGCCGCCAGCTCACCTCGAGCCGGTCGGTGCGGTCGCCCGTGTTGAACGCGTCGCGTCGGTCGCCGTAGCAGTGCGGGTGGAACGCGGTGGGCCGCGCCCCCAACCGCACGAGGTTGAAGCGTGCGTTGGCGAACAGCATCGGGTCGTACGTCCAGCGCATCTCGGTGACACCGTGGCGCAACGCCTGTGCTCGCTGCGCGAGCTTGAGCGCGAAACCGACACCGGCCGACCGCATCTCGTGGATGACCCCGACCTGGTGCGAGTGCAGGTGAACCCCGCCCTCCCAGCCGAGGAACCCGAGCGCGAACCCCACCGGGTGATCGCCGTGCGTGGCCCGATCCGAGTGGTGTGCGACCAACAGGCACGCTCCGCCGAGCGCCATGCCGCGCAGCAGGTTGCGGGGGGCCACCACGTCGGGTCCCCAGATGTCGTGCATCGCCGATCGCAGCAGGTCGAGCTGGTCGGGCTCGGACACCTCGTCGATCACGACGCTCGACCGCGCAGCAGCGCCCGCTGCCTCGACGGCAGCGACGTCGGCGTTGACGTGATGGGCGGTCATGCGTCGCGCTCCGCGTGCGCCCGCACCACGTCGGCCACACAGGCGGTGACGCGGCGTGCGGTCGGCAGGTCGAGGAACTCGTCGGGACCGTGCGCGTTCGAGCCCGGACCGAGGACGCCGACGAGCAGGAACTGCGCGTCGGGGAACGGCTCGCCGAGCATGCCCATGAACGGGATCGTTCCACCCACACCGCACGAGGCGACCGGTGCTCCGAAGTGGCGGACGCTCGCGTCGGCGGTGACGCGCGCCAGCCACGGGGCGAACTCGGGTGCCGCCCATCCGGGCCCACGCGCACCGTCGCGAAGCGTCACGCGCGCGCCGTAGGGCGGGTCGGCCTCGAGGACCGCCTTCAGCTCGTCGCCCACGGCCCACACGTCGGCGGTCGGCGGCACGCGCAGCGACAGCTTGACGGCGAGGCGCGAGCGGAACACGTTGCCGGCGTCTGCCACCGGCGGCAGCCCTTCGACGCCGATCACCTCGAGCGCCGGCTTCCAGGTCTCGGCGACCAGCTCGTCGGTGGCGTCGGCCCGCATCGAGCGCACGCCCGGGAGCGGCCGGAACGAGGTGGACAGCGCCGGGAACGATGCCGCAGCGATCGCCGCCTCGTCGAGCCGGTAGCCGGGGATCTCGACGTTGGCGGCGCGCACCAGCACGTCACCGGTGGCCGAGTCCTCGATCCGGTCGAGCAGCTGGCGCACGATCCGGAACGACGACGGCAGCACACCGCTCGCCCGGCCGCTGTGCGGGTCGTCGAGGCACACCTCGATCTCGAGCACCCCACCGGCGACACCGCGGGTCGACGTGGTGGTCCACAGCCGGTCGTAGCTCTCGCAGAACGAGTCGAGTGCGATCACCAGCTCGGCGTTGCCGAAGCGGGGCAACAGGGTGGTGAGGTGCTCCTGCAGGTGCACGCTCGAGCTCTCTTCGCTGGCCTCGATGAGCACGACGACGCGGGCGTGACGGCCGCCTGCCTCGCGAACGGCCTGCACGGCGATCAGCGCGGCGACGATCGAGTAGCCGTCGTCGGCGCCGCCACGCCCGTACAGACGCTCGCCGCGCAGCACCGGGGTCCACGGGCCGAGCCCTTCCGACCACGGCAGCATCTCGGGCTGCTTGTCGAGGTGCCCGTACATCACCACCGTGCGATCGGCGAGCGACACGTCGGTGGCGGGGATCTCGACCAGCAGCACCGGGGTGAGGCCTGCGGGCTCGATCAGCTCGACCGACGCGCCGTCGATGCCCTGCGCCACCGCCCAGTCGCGCAGCAGGTGCGCGGCGCGAGCGAGCTGCCCGTGCACCTCCCAGTCGGGGTCGAACATCGGCGAGCGCGCCGGGATCGCCACGTAGTCCATCATCGTGGGCACGGCGGCGGCCCAGGCCTGGTCGACGAACGACACGGTCACGAATGCTCCTTCGAGGGGTTCGCTGCGGGGGTGAACGCCATCAGCTCGGCGCCGTCGACGAGCACGGCGATGCGCGACACACCTGCATCGCCGGTCTCGACCTCGAGCGTCGCGCCGGTCTCCTCGTCGAGGAAGGTGGTGGCGCCGAGCGGCAGCATCCGCCGCCGACCGTAGGGCGCCGGGCTGTAGAGCTCGTCGCCGTCGGCGATCAGCTTCATCGGCCGCCCGAACGGGCCCTCGTAGAACCCGGCGTAGCTCGCCAGCACCGCCGGGTCGACGTCGGCCAGCTCGATCGCCGGACCACCGATCGGGCCCCAGCCGTACTCGTCGGCGAACGCCCGGCGTACCTCGGCGCACAACGTGGTGCCACCCTCGGCGTTGGTGAGCACCACGCCGCCGACGGGCTTCGACACGAGCGCGTCCATCTGTGTGCGGAATCCCTCGTTGCTGCCGCTGTGCCCGAACCGGCGCAGCTCGCCCTCGCCGCCGAGCTCCGGGCCGAGACCGAACGCACCGCTGCCGTGCGGCACGAGCATCGCCTCGGCCGTCTCGCGCGAGATCGGTCCGGTGCGATCGCCACGCAGCACCTCCTGCACCCCGATCAGCCACCGGGCGAGGTCGACCGCGGTGGTCCACAGTCCGGCCGCCTGCAGCTCGGGATAGGTGTGGTGGTCGCCGGCCACGGGCCGACCGGCTGCGTCGTGACCGGTCGCGGCATGACGGCGACGGGCGGCCGAGATCGGCTGCTCGTACGCGCTGTCGACCATGCCGAACGGGCGCAGCACCAGCTCGGCCATCAGCTCGGGGAACGTGCGGCCGGTGAGTTCGCTGACGAGCAACTGCACGATGGTGGTGCCACCGCCCGAGTACTGGGTGACGGTGCCCGGCGGGGTGAACGACTCGACCGCCGGCGTGTTGGCGGGCGCCTGACCGCTCAGCACCTGGGCGACGGTCGGCAGCGCCGCGCCCTCGGCGTAGCCGGGGAACCCGGGCACGGTGGTGCCCGCGGTGTGGCTGAGCAGGCGACGCACCGTGACCGGGGTGTCGGCGGTGTGGGGGCTGTCGGGCAGCCGCCACGAACGCAGCCGATCGTTCACGGGCTCGTCGAGGTCGATCTCGCCCCACTCGACGAGCACCAGCACACCGACCGCGGCGACGGCCTTCGAGATCGACGCCGCCTGGAACAGCGTGGTGGCGTGCACGGGCGCACCGCCGGCGCGAGCCACGCCGTAGCCGCCCGCCCAGCTGATCTCGCCGTCGTCGATCGCGGCGATCGAGCACCCGGGCACCTGATAGCGCGCCATCCGCTCGGCCAGCGTGAAGCGGTCGGCCGGACGGTTCGCGATCCGTAGCACGGGCGAGATGCCGTGCTCGATCCGGCTGCGTCGCTCGTCGGCGCTCACGCCTGCGCCTCCCAGACCGACGCGGGCAGATGTTCGGTGATGGCCGCCACCGCGCCGTCGGCCAGCGCGTCGGGCCGTCGCGACGACTGGTTGATCGTGCCGGTGATGGTGATGCCGCTGACCGGATCGCGGTGCATCAGCACACCCCAGTGCCCGCGGTGCCCCCGGAACACGTGCCCGCCGAGGTCGCGCGCCTCGACACCCATGCCGTAGCCGAGGTAGCCGGGCGAGTGCAGCGCGGGGTCGAGCGTGCGGAACTGCCAGTGCAACAGCTCGCCGAGCTGCGGTTCGCCGACGGCCCGCCCGTCGACGAGTGCCTGCGCGAACACGGCGAGTTCGTCGACGGTCGACACCAGTCCCCCACCTGCCCAGTCGGAGCTGCCGTGGATCGGCATCACGTCGAACTCGCCCTCGTGTGCGTGGCTGATCGCCGGCCCGCGATGCGGCTCGAAGCCCTCGAGGTAGGTGCCGGTCATGCCGAGCGGGTCGAGGATGCGGGCGCGGTAGCTCTCCCAGAGCGCTCGCCCGTCGAGCGCCTCGATGATCACGCCGGCGAGCACGTACCCGGTGTCGGCGTACGCGTAGCCGTAGCCCTCGCCGGGCGGGAAGTGCGGCGTCCCCCACGCGATCGCGCCCTCGACCATCTCGCGCGGGGTCCACACGTGCGACGGGTCGAGGAACAGCGCCTTGCCGTACGACGGGCTCATCGCGTAGTCGAACAGGCCGCTCGCGTGGGTGAGCGCCTGACGCATCGTGATCCGCTCGCCGTAGGACACTCCGTCGAGCACGTGCATCCGTGGCACGAGGTCGAGGTGGCTCTCGGGCAGCAGATCGGCGAGGCGGTCGTCGAACGACAGCTTCCCCTCGGCGACGAGCTGTGCGACCACCACCGACGTGAACGGTTTGGTGACGCTCGCGACGCGGAACGGGCTGTCGGGCGTGACCGGCACGGGTTCGACACCGTCGGCGCGGCGCTGCAGGGTGCCGGCGGCGTGCTTGCTGACGAGCCCGAGCGCGGGCACCTCGACACGCAGGATGCACGGCTCGTCACCGATCGAGTGCTCGGCCTCGACCACCCGTTGGAGGGCAGCGGCGAAGGCTGGTGGTGCGGCGGTGTCGCTCATGTCGAGCTCCGTTCGTGAGGCGGGCGGATCAGGCGGTGCTGGTGGACGAAGGCGATGGCCTCGTCCCGCGTGGCGTGCGTGCCGAGGGCCGCCATCGCGGCGAGGCGCGCCTTCTGCGCGCCGAGCCCGCCGGCCCCGATCGCGCCGAGCAGGTCGAGCCCCTCGCTGCGGGACGTGGCGGTGAAGGGTCGCGAGGCCAGCACCACCAGGGTGCCGGCCTTCCAGGCCTCGTGGATCGGGCCCCACAGCGCCATCGGCACGTTGAGGTCGCCGAACACTTCGAGCACCGCACCGCGTCGGCCCTCGAGCGCACGCGACACGGCGTCGGCCGGCATGCCCGGGTAGCAGGCGAGCAGCGGCACGTCGCGTTCGAACGCGACGGCGGCCGGACGAGGAACGGCAGCGGTCTCGAACGTGGGCACGCCGCCCACCACGTGGCCCACCGGCCCGAGCGGGGCGGAGGTGAACGCATCGAGCGAACCGGCGTCGCACTTGACGACGCGAGCTGCCGCGTGCAGCACACCGTCGAGGCACACGAGCACCTCGCGCCCGACGGCAGCCGGGTGCGCCGCGGTGCGGATCGCCTGGAGCATGTTGGCCGGACCGTCGGGCGCCGGGTGCGAGTGCACGCGCATCGAGCCGGTGAAGACGACGGGTGGGCGCGACGCGTCGACGCCGAGCAGCAGTTCGGTGACGAACGCGGTGAGCTCGATCGTGTCGGTGCCATGTGTGACCACCACGCCGCGCACGCCCTCGTCGAGTGCGTCGCGCACGTGCGTCGCGATCGCGACCATGTCGTCCACCGACAGGTTCGAGCTGGGGCCGGCCGCGACGTCGATCACCTCGACCTCGATGCCCGCGGCGTCGAGATCGCTGCGGAGCTCGTCGACGAGCGAGGTGCCGTCGAGCCCGATCCAGCCGTCGTCGGTGAGGTGCGACGAGATCGTGCCGCCGGTGGCGATGAGACGGATGGTCACGGGTGCACCTCGGGTGGGGTGTGCGGATCCCAGGCGACGTCGTCGAGCGGGAACACGGGTCGGGGCAGGTGCTGCCACGGCAGGGTGTGCAGCTCGGGCGTGGCCACGCCGGGTGCGCCGACCTCGACGATGCGCTCGTCGGGGAACAGGTGCGCGAAGCCGGCCCGGAAGTGCCCGCGCGACTTCACCACCACCACGGCGGCCGTCGCGACCGACAGGCCGACGTGCTCGAGCGTGTCGGGATCGGCCACCTGCGTGGGCCACGACGACGCACCGACGTCGACCGAGCCCGCGCCACCGGCGATGCGCAGGCTGCAGCAGCGGCCGAGGTGCCGGGTGGCGCCCTGGTACATGCCACGTGACGGTACGAGCGGCCGGTCGGTGAGCGCCAGCACGGTGGCCTCGACCGTGAGCGGCGGCGCGAGCGGGTGCGTGCTGCCCTCGTTGAAGGTGACGGTGATCGAGGCTCCCTCGCCGGCGAGCCACGCCTGCTCGACCACCCTCGGATCGCACTGCAGCCCGAGCACCACGCCCGTCACGCCTGCGTCGAGCAGCGCCTGGAGCACGAACGGGCTGGTGGCCGGCGCGCCACCGCCGGGGTTGTCGGCCACGTCGGCGAGGAGCACGGGGAGCCGGCCGTCGCGCGCCGCCGTCGCCGCGACGGCCACGGCCTCGTCGAGCCGTGTGGCGTGCAGGCGGTAGCGCGGCCGTCGCTCCCACATCGCCGCGGCGAGCACCTGCACCGCGTCGATCGCGACCTGCTCGCTGCCCCGGTCGACCGTGACGCACACCGACGCGCCCTGGCACGCCACGTCGGCGAGCGAGAAGCCACCGAACACCGACACGTTGCGCACCGGTGGCTCGATCATCGATTCGGCGAGCGCCATCACCTCGCCCAACGGCTCGTGAGGTGCGGTGAGCTGTGCGATCTGCGGCAGCACCATCGGCAACCGCTGGTGCACCACCGACGTGCGTCGCTGCCCGTCACCAGCGAGCAGGTGAACCACCAGCGCAGCGGCCTCGGCCACCCGGTCGCGGATGTCGACGTGCGGGTTGGTGCGGTAGCCGACCACGCCGTCGACCGCGGCGCACATGCCGGACGAGAGGTTCGCGTGGAAGTCGAGCACCACCACGATCGGCGCCTCCGGACCCACGGCGTGCCGCAACGCGCCGAGGAACGTGGTGTCGGGATCGAGATCGTCCGTGGTACGGCCCGCACCGTGCCCGAGCACGACGAGACCGTCGAGGGGAGCCTCGGACTGCGCCGCGCGCAGCGCGGCGAGCACGTCGTCGACGACCGTGCGGAAGTCGTCGCCGTCGAGCGGCCCGCTGGCGCCGAACTCCCACAGTGGCAGGTCGACCGGATCGATGCCGGCGGCCGTGAGGGTGGCGACGGCCGGCGCGGCCTCCCAGGTGGCTGCCAGCCCGCCCGGAGCTCGCGACGCCTCGAGGCCGTGGGCGCGTGTGATCGGGGCGGCGAAGCCGTTCACCTCGTGCGCGTAGCCTGTGACCCCGACTCGCACCTGCCCTCCCCAACCGTGACGGACCCGACGGCCCGTCTGCTTGTACAGCGTACAAGAACGGCGGCGGTGCGGCGGCGGACCGGCGTCAGCAGTACTGGCGGACCGTGGGGTACGGGTTGACGGCAGCGCCGCCGCCGGGGTGGATCTCGAAGTGCAGGTGCGGGCCCGAGGCGTTGCCGGTGGCGCCGACGTACCCGATCACCTCGCCGGCACTCACGCTGCGATCGCCGCCCTCCCAGGCCGACATGTGCGCGTAGTAGTACTTGTTGCCGTCGTTGCCGGTGACCCAGGCGGCGTTGCCACCGAGACGGTTGGTCGAGAACTTCACCACGCCCGACACCACGGCCACGAGCGGCGTGCCCGACGGGCTGATCATGTCGACACCCTGGTGCTTGCGACCGCCCGACCGAGCGGCGCCCCAGGTGTCGCCGAACGCACGCGGCCCGTTGACCGGGCACACCCAGCCCGGCTCGTTCAGCACCACCACCGGCGACGGGGGTGGCGTGGTGGTGACCGGCGCCGCCGTGCCGGACGACCCGGAGGAGCCCGACGAACCCGACGAACCCGACGAACCGGACGAACCGGGCGAACCGGACGACCCCGAACTGCCGCTCGACGCAGCCGGCGCGCCACTGCCGCGAGCCTGCTGCTTGGGTTGCGCTGCCGCCTGTGCCGCGGCTGCCTGCGCGGCCGCTGCCGCCGCCGCCTCGCGCTCGGCCTTCTCGCGAGCGGCCTTCTGCGCCGCCACCTGTGCCTCGTAGGCGCGACGCACCTCGTCGTCCTTCAGCTGCTGGTACAGCACCTTCAGGTCGGCCATCTGCTGGTCGAGCTGATCCTGCGTGGTCTGCAAGAACGCGAGCGTCTGTTCGTTGTCGCGCTGCAACTGGGCCAGGTGGTCGCGATCGGCCTCGAGCTCGGTACGCGCCGCATCGACGGCGTCGAGATCCGTGGCACCCACGTTGAGCGCGACGTTGCGCAGCACGCCTTCCTGCAGGCGCACCGTCGGATCGTCGACGAAGAACAGCTCGGTGTCGGAGCCGGCCCCCACGAAGCGGTTGATCGCGACCTTCTCCATCTGCGCCTGCACCGAATCGAACTGGGCCGAGCTGGCCGACACGGCGGCCTCGGCCTCGCCGATCTCGATCGCCAGGTCCTCGGCGTGCTGTGACGCCTCCGTCCACTGCTGGGCCGTGTCGTCGGCCTCGTTCTCGAGCCGCACGATCTCGGCCGCGACGTCGTCGGACGACACACCACTGCGCGCCTCGGCCTGCACCGAGACGGCGAGCGGGAGCACCAGCGCCAGCACCGCACCGAAGCCCCGCAGCGACGGACGCGCCCCGAGGTGGTGCGGCACACGGTGCGTGCCGGGGTCGCCGGCTGCAGATCGCGCTCGCATGACGCGTCGAGGCTACTGGGTACGTCGTTCGGAGGGGCGGCACGCGGCATCGCGGCTGAGCGCCCACCCGACGGGGTACCGACGCGTCATGACCGTCCTGGATCGCCTCGAACAGCACCTCGACCACCTGCCCGATCAGGTGAGCGGCCGCCTCCACGACCTCGCCGACCTGGCAGGCCACGCCGGACAGGTGGCGGGACAGATGGTCGGCCACGTCGCCGACCAGGTGCCCGCCAAGCTCCCCGCCGTGCTGCCCGCCGCACTCGTCGACCATCTGCCGCTGCACCACCGTCGACGCTCGTCGCGCCGCACGCTCGTGATCGTCGCGGTGTTGGCGCTGGCCACCGCGACCGGCCTGGTGCTCGCGTTGTGGCGCAAGGCCGGTGACGTCGACACGTCGCGACGTGAGCGCGACGACTCGGCACCGCGACCGGACGGCGCGCGCCTCGTCGACGCCTGACCGGCGCTACCGTCACGCGGCGTGATCCGCCGCCCGACCCACGCCCGCAACCGGCGGCTCGCACCAGGGTCGGTGGCGGCGATCACCGCACTCGCGCTCGTCGTTCCCGCCGGGCTCGCCGCGTGCGGCGGCGCGAGCGGACCACTCGATGCGCTCCCGAGCGAGAGCTCGGTCGAGGTGACCGACTACGTCACCCTGCCACCGCCCACCACCACGATCCCTCCCACGACCACGCTGCCGCCCGAGCCCGGCTCGGTGCTCACGTCGGAAGCCACGTACGTGATCGTCGAGGGCGACTACCCGTTCGTGGTCGCCAACCGCTTCGGCGTCGACTTCAAGGAGTTCGTCGCGCTCAACGGCTGGGAGATCGTCGACGGCCAGGTGCCCGACTGGCCGGCTCCGGGCACCACCATCCGCATCCCGGCGGGTGCCACCGTGCCCGGCGGGCCGTCGGTGCTCGTGCCGGTGCCCACCACCACGACGACGGTGCCGCCGGGTGTGCCCACGGTGCCGGCGAGCGAACCGGCCGCCGAGACCACCACCACGGTCGACGACGGCATCGGCTGCGGCGTGTACACGGTGGCCGAGGGCGACTACAAGCTGCTCGTGGCCGACAAGCTGGACACCACCGTCGACGAGCTCGACGCCGCCAATGCCGACACCGACGGCTACGGCGCGTTCTACGTGGGGCTGAAGATCAACGTTCCCTGCTGAGCCGGCGCGAGCGCGGGCTCGCCTCCACTCGACCGAACGAACTCGAGTCGGGGAGCAACGTGTCGTACCGGCGACCGGTGCGCTGCACCCACGCTCGCTGGGCGCGCTTCAACTTGAGCAGCGTCGGGAAGAACTTGGCATCGGACTCACACGTCTTCCTCGCGTCGGCCGCATCGACGGTCACGCCGTGCCGCTCGCGCGCCGCGGCCACCACGGCGTCGACCCACGGGTCGAGGCCCTGGCGATAGAGCTGCACGCAGATGTCGCGGAACACGAAGCCGATGTCGGCGTGCTGCGGCGCGATCTTCATCAGCTCGCGGTAGACGACGCGGCGCACCGGCCACGGGTACTCGCGCACGAAACCCGTGGTGTCGAAGCACACGTCGCCGTCGACGACGTAGAGCGGTGTGGTGAGATCGAGCTGCCACGGCTCGCCCTCGAACCAGTACCAGTTGGCGAACTGCGAGTCGATCGGCACCCCGGCGCCGAGCGACCCGGCCGTGCGGTCGAGCACCGAGGTGACGAGCGGGTGCGACGAATCCACCGCTGGGGCCGCTCGGAGCACGTGATCGGCCAACGCCGGCACGTGCAGCATCGGTTGCGAGTGGTACACCACCACCGAGCCGTCGGCTCGGCCGTGGGCATGGGTCGTCGTGGCCACGCACCGCACACCCGCCGCCTCGAGCTCGTCGATGTGGCGGTGCACCAGGTCGACGTACTGCTGCGCCGCAGGGGCCGACGGGAACGGCGGCACGCGCTTCACCACCTGCGGCCCGGCCGTGCCCTGCCAGCGCAACGCGATCGACAGCTCGCCGTTGCCGACGATGTCGACGAGGTCGCGGCGCCGCTCGTCGACCGCCCGACGGATCACCGCCTCGATCGCCTCGACATCGGGCGGGGGTGCGGCCACGTCGGGACGGGTGAGCGTGCTCATCGGCCGCGAACGTAGCCCGCCCACACCGCTCCCCCGTTCGGAGACTTGCACCCTCTGCTGCGATCGTTCGCACGGCTAACTACCTATGCTCACGACATGGCCGTCGCCACCCCCTCCGCCCTGGCCGGCGATCTCCGTCTGGCGTGCATGCGACTCGCACGCCGTCTCCGCGTCGAACGCGGCTCGGACGACCTCACCCTCAGCCAGCTCGCCGTCCTCGGCTCGCTCGATCGGCACGGTCCGTGCACGGTCGGCGAGCTCGCCCACCTCGAACGCGTCAAGCCGCCGTCGATGACGCGGATCGTGAACAGCCTGGTCGACATGGGGCTCACCGTGCGCCGGGCGCACGAGGTGGACGGACGGCAGGTGATCGTCGACCTCACCGATGCCGCTCGCGCCGTGCTGGCCGAGGACCGGCGGCGACGCGAGGCCTGGTTGGCCCGCCGCATCGCCGAGCTCACCGACGACGAGCGCGATCTGCTGCGTCGCGCCGCTCCCCTCCTCGACCGGCTGGCCAACACCGACGGGGGTCGGCGATGAGCACCACCTTCTCGGCGCTCCGCAACCGCAACTACCGGTTGTTCGCCGCAGGCTCGCTGGTGTCGAACGTCGGCACGTGGATGCAGCGCGTCGCGCAGGACTGGCTCGTGCTCGAACTCACCCACAGCGGTCGCGCGCTCGGCATCACCACCGGCTTGCAGTTCCTGCCCACCGTGCTGTTCTCGCCGATGGCCGGCGTGATGGCCGACCGCTACCCCAAGCGGCGCGTGATCGCGCTCACCCAGGTCGCGCTCGGCATCTCGGCGGCGCTGCTCGGCGTGCTGGCGGTCGGCGGCTGGGTGACCGCCTGGCAGGTGTACGTGCTCGCGTTCGTGTTCGGCATCGGCGCCGCGTTCGACACGCCTGCTCGCCAGGCCTTCGTCAACGAGATGGTGCCGCGCGACCAGTTGGCCAACGCCGTCGGCCTCAACTCGGCGTCGTTCAACCTCGCCCGCATGCTCGGGCCGGCACTGGCCGGCGCGCTGATCGCCGCGCTCGGCTCGGGCGTGTCGGCCACGGGTTGGGTGATCCTGATCAACGCCGCCAGCTATGCCGCGGTGGTGGTGTCGCTGCTGCGCATGCGGGGCAACGAGCTCACGCCGGTCGACCGACTGGTGCGCGGCAAGGGCCAGATCCGCGACGGCCTCCGCTACGTGCGCGACCGTCCGGACATCATGCTGCTGATGGCGATCGTGTTCAGCGCCGGCACCTTCGGGCTCAACTTCCAGATGACCACGGCGCTGATGGCCACCGAGGTGTACGGCAAGGGCGCCGGCGAGTACGGACTGCTCGGCTCGATCCTGGCGATCGGATCGCTGACCGGTTCGCTCATCGCCGCCCGTCGCGCCTCGCCCCGCCAGCGCGTGGTGGTGGGCGCGGCGATCGCCTTCGGTTCGTGCGAGGTGCTCGCCGGCCTGATGCCCACGTACACGACCTTCGCCCTCGTGCTGCCGCTGTGCGGCGTGACCGCACTGACGCTGATCACGTCGGCCAACGCACTCGTGCAGATGTCGACCGAGACGGCCGTGCGCGGTCGCGTGATGGCGCTGTACCTGGCGATCTTCATGGGCGGCACGCCGCTCGGAGCGCCACTGCTCGGCTGGGTGGCAGAGCGCTACGGCGCCAGGTGGACGCTCACCGGCGGCGGCGCCCTCACCGTGGCCGGCACGCTGGTGGCCCTGGCCGTGTTCTCACGGCGGCCGCGCACCGATGTCGACGCCGTGGGTCTGGCCCCGGGCGTGGCGTCGGTCAGACTGCCGTCGTGAAGATCGTCCGAGTCACCGCCTGGTCGTTGCACCTCCCCTACGTCGAAGGCGTCTACCGCATGTCGGGCGGACGCGTCACCACCGGCATGGACGCCGTCGTGGTGCGCGTGGTCGCCGACGACGGCACCGTCGGCATCGGCGAGTCGGGCACCGTGGGCACCACCTACGACGCGCAGTACGCGGCCGGGCAGGTGACCGGCGTGGCACACCTGGCCCCGGTGATCCTCGGCGCAGATCCTCGTCGGCCCGCTGCCGTGCATCGCGTGATGCAGTCGGCGCTCGCCGGCCATCCGTACGCGAAGTCGCCGGTCGACGTGGCCGTGTGGGACCTGGCGGCGCGATCCGCGGGCGTGCCGTTGTGGAGCCGCCTCGGCGGCGACGGCCCCGAGCCCACCCCGCTGTATCGACCGGTGCAGGGCGCCACCCCCGACGACGTGCGCACCAAGGCCGTCGAACGGCTCGGCCAGGGGTATCGCCGGCTGCAGGTGAAGGTGGGCGACGACCCGATCGTCGACGCGCAGCGGGTGCTGTCCGTGCGCGACACCGTCGGTCCCGACGTCACGATCTTCGCCGACGCCAACCGCGGGTTCTCGCTCGCCGACGCGCGCCGGTTCGTGCGCGAGCTCGGCACCGGCGGCGCCGGCATCGTGCTCGAGCAGCCGTGTGCGTCGCTCACCGACAGCGCCCACCTGCGCGGCGCGTGGGACGGGCCGATGGTGATGGACGAGTCGATCACGTCGCTCGCGGCGCTCCTCGAGGCGCACCGGCTGGGCGTGGCCGACGGGGTCACCGTCAAGCTCACGCGCGTGGGCGGCATCACCCCGGCCGTGACGATCCGCGATGTCGCGGTCGAACTGCGTATCGGCGTCACCGTCGAGGACGCGTCGGGATGCAACCTGGCCGATCAGACCTTCGCGCACCTCAACGCCTCCACGCCGTCGGCGTACCGGGTGCACAGCGTCGACTTCGACAGCTGGGTGACGATCCGCCACGTGACCGGCCCCTCGGCGCGCGACGGCTCGGTGCTGCGACCCGACGCCGAGCTGCCGGGGCTGGGCCTCGAGCTCGACCTCGACCTGCTCGGCACGCCGTTCGTCGACGTCACCGGCTGATCGGATCGAGCCCGAGGCCAGGAGGACCTCAGCTCAGCGGTGCGATCACCGACGCGGAGGGCACGGCCGTGGCGGGGTCGCCGTCGACCGCGAGTGCCAGCTCGGGCACCAGTTCGTCGATCACGTACTGCAGGCTCAGCGGGCTGGCGTGCGAGAAGGCCCCGCTCAGCAGATCGTCGGCGACGATCTCGCGACCCTCCTCGAATGCACGGGTGCTCGGACGCGTCGGCAGGTCGCGCACCTCGGCGGTGGTGTCCTCACCCAGACCGATCCACACGACGGCGTCGGTGTCGATCACCGACAGGTCCTCGGCGCTGATCGACACGAAGAACGAGTCGCCGGCGAGCTCGTCGATCTCGCTGGGGATCGTGAAGCCGAGATCGGTGAGCGTGCGACTGCGGATGTCCTGGCTGCCGTAGGCCCCCGGCTGCCCCTCGTAGAAGAACGTCACCGCAGCGGTGGCACCCTCGAACTCGGGGTGCTCGGCAATCGCATCGACGAACATCTGCTTCGTCTCGGCGATCACCTGCTCGGCCTCGGCCGAGCGGCCGACGGCACGGCCGGTGATCTCGAGCGCGACGTCCCACGGCGTGCCGTAGTCGATGTAGCCGGCCGGTTGCGCGACCGTCGGGGCGATCGCCGACAGCGTCGCGTAGTCGGTGTCGGTGATGCCCGAGCTGATGCCGAGGATGAGATCGGGCTGCAGCGCGGCGATCTGCTCGAAGTTGAGCTCGGTGCTCGGGAGCACCTCGGGTGTGGCGGCACCGAGCTCGTCCTGTGCCCACGGCCAGGTGGCGTAGGGCTGGTCGCCGTACCAGTCGCGCACCGCGATCGGGGTGACGCCGAGCGCGAGCAGCCCGTCGTGCTCACCGAAGCCGATCGAGACGATGCGGGTGGGTTCGGCGTCGATCGTCGTCTCGCCGTACGTGTGCTCGATCGTGACCGGGAACGCAGCGTCGGTCGAGGCGTCGGTCGAGGCGTCGGTCGTGGCGCCGGTCGAACCGGCCGCGTCGGTGCCGACCGTGGTGTCGGCAGTGCCGGCGGCAGTCGTGTCGGCGGGCGCCGCGGACGGGCTCGTGGAGTCGGCGTCGTCACCGCAGGCCGTGACCAGCAGCAGTGCGGACGCGACGAAGGAGAGCATGCGCTTCATGGATGGGTCCTCGTGGAAGTCGGGAGGTGAGTGGGATCGCCGCGGCACCTTGATGTTAGGCACACCTAACTCAGGTTGTACAGCTTCCTCTCCGAATCGGACCCGAACGGTTCAGCGGGGCGGCACCATCACCGACTGCGAGCGCACGATGCAGCTCTGGCTGCCGATGCCGAGCAGCACCCCGTCCTGCCGCCACAGGCGCACCTGACCGTGACCCACCGAACGTCGATAGCCCTGCGCCTCGACGTCGAGCAGCACCCAGCCGTCGTAGGGCTCGCCGTGCACCACCCGCAGCGTGTTGTCCAAGCTGGTCGCTCCGGTCATCCGGCCGAGCCCGCGCATCACCGCCACCGGCACGATGTCGGCGATGAACGCCTGCGACGCCGCGGTGCCGATCCCCCACCCCGGCACCCGGGCCCAGATCGCCAATCGACCACGCGCGGCGGCCTCGTCGTCGAACGCGGCACGCCGCTCGAGCAGGCGGAAGAACGACTGGTCGTCGGGGAGGTCGAAGGTGAGCTCGAACGGTGGGCAGTCCTCCGGCGCCGGCACGTCGGGCATCGCGTCCCACCAGGCCTCGTCACCGACGGGACGGTCGGTGTGCGCGGTGGTGGCGTGCAACACCAACCGGTCGCCGACGTGGGCCCGCACCAGGCACTGCGACGTGGAACGCGCCGCGACGAGCACCTCGACATCGAGGTCGAGCCGCTCCCCCGGTCGTGCCTGTCCGATGTACTGCGTCGTGATCCACACGAGCGGCCGACCCGTCACCGCCTCGGCCGCCACCGCACACGCCGCCACGCCCGACCCGCCGTACAAGAACTCGCCGGGTGTGCAGTGACGCATCTCGATCGGGAGCGCCAGGCGCCCGTCCGAGTCGTCGATGCCGAGGAATGCCGCGTCGGAAGCCGTCATGCCCCGATGCTCGGCGACCGGGCGGCGCCGGGGCAAATGGGAGCCGACCGGCCGTGGGACTCAGCCGACGCCGCGGTCGGGCAGCGACATGTCGCCGGTGGTGGGCGCGGCCTCGAGGCGGGCATAGCGCAGCAGCACGGCGCCCCTCGGTGTGGTGAGCGCCGGCTGGACCAGTTCGAAGCTCGTGGGGGCGATGCCGTCTCGCCAGAGCCGCTTCCCGCGGCCGAGCGTGATCGGGTACACCCACAGCGTGAGCCGGTCGACCAGCTGATGTGCGAGCAGGGTCTGCGCGAGGTCGAGGCTGCCGATCACGTGCACGTGTTCGTGCTGCTCGCGCACCCGACGCACCGCGGCGGGCAGGTCGTCGCCGAGCTGTACCGAGTGCGCCCACTCGAGCCGTCGCGGCTGGCGCGACGCGACGTACTTCGGGATCCGGTTGAACAGGTCGGCGATCACGTCGTCCTGTCCGTCGTGCGCCGGCCAGTACCCGGCGAAGATGTCGTACGTGCGACGGCCGAGCAGCAGCGCATCCATCCCCTCCATGCCGGCGAGGATCTCGCGGCCCTGCTCGGGATCGCCGAGCGGCGCCTGCCACCCGCCGAAGAGGAAGCCGCCCTCGGGATCCTCGTCGGGCGTGCCCGGCGCCTGGGCGACGCCGTCGAGGGTGGAGAAGATGTCGAGGTGGACGAGTCCCATGTGTGCTCCTGAGTCGTTCGGACGTCGACGGATCGGACGGTGCCGGACGCCGTCGATCATCGCTCGCCGGAGCGCGAGGTGCACGGCGCGGCGCCGTCGGCCATGATCGGCGCATGCTTCCCCACGCCGCCGATGCCACCGACCAGCACGACCCGAACGACCAGAGCCTGGTGGGTGTCTCGTTCGACACCGCGTTCCGCGCCCAGGAGTTCCTCGTGGCGGCCGCCGGCCTCGCGGCCGACGGTCGCCTGAAGCTCAAGGACGCGGTGACGGTGGTGAAGGACGAGCAGGGCAACACCAACGCTCACGAGACCATCGACCCGACGCCGGGCCGGGCCGCGTTGTCGGGCGCGATGTGGTCGGGGTTGCTCGGTCTGGTGCTCGGCGGGCCGGTCGGCTGGATCGCGGGGCTGGCCGTCGGCGCCGGGGCCGGTGCGGTGAGCGCCAAGGTGGTCGACCTCGGCATCCCGGACGAATGGGTCGCCTGGTTCCGTGAGGCGGTCCGGCCCGGCACCTCCACCGTGGTGCTGCTGGTCGAGGACCTCGACCGCGATGCACTGGTGGCCGAGGTGTCGCGGTTCCAGGGCGCCGAGCTGGTGCACGCCACGTTCGACCAGGCGACGATCGACCGGCTGCGCGAGGCGCTCGGCGAGAGCTGATCGCTCACGACGCCGGCTCGACCCCCTCGAGGTGCACGTTCGGCAGCACCCGGGCCAGCGGGCGCGGCAGCCACCAGTTGGCGTCACCCATCAGCGCCATCGCCGCCGGCACGAGCACCATGCGCACCAGGGTCGCGTCGACGAAGATCGCGGTGGCGAGGCCGAGGCCGAGCATCTTGATCGACGGGTCGCCCCCGGACACGAAGCCGAGGAACACCGACACCATGATCAGCGCGGCCGACGTGATCACGCGTGCGGTGGTCGACAGACCGTGCACCACGGCCGTGTGGTTGTCGTGGGTGTGCTCGTAGTGCTCGCGAACGCGTGACAGCAGGAACACCTCGTAGTCCATCGACAGGCCGAAGACGATCGCGAACATCAGCATCGGGATGAACGACACGATCGGCACCGACGACTCGAGCCCGATCAGCCCACCGGCCCACTGCCACTGGAACACCATCACGAGCACGCCGTACGCGGCGCCGATGCTGAGCAGGTTGAGCAGCGCCGCCTTGAGCGGCACCAGGATCGAGCGGAACACCACGGTGAGCAACAGGAACGACACGACCACCACGGTGAGCACGAACCACGGCAGCCGTTGCTGCACGCGTGAGCTGAGGTCGGAGAAGTTGGCGGTCTGACCGCCGACGTGCGCCGTGGCGTCGTGTCCGGCGAGCGCCTGCGGGATCACCTCGGCGCGCAGTCGCTCGACGGTGGCACGGGTGGCCGGATCCTGGGGTGCGGTGGTGGGCATCGCCACGATCGCGGCGACACCTTCGACGGTGTCGACCTGCGCCGGTGCCACGGACGCGATGCCGGGATCGGCGGCGATCGCCGCGACGAGGGGCTCGACGGCACTCGGGTCGTCGGCGATGTCGGCGGCGACGAGCAAGGGGCCGTTCGTGCCCGGACCGAACGCGCCGGCCACCAGGTCGTAGGCCCGTCGTTCGGTACGCGACTCGGGCAAGGTGCCGTCGTCGGGCACGCCGAGGCGCAGCGCCAGTACGGGCGCCGACATCGCCAACAGCACGGCGGTGGCACCGAGTCCGTAGGCGACGGAGTGCCGGGTGACGTGGTGCCCCCACCGGGTCCAACGACCGACCGAGGGATCGTGCCCGGCGCGATGGCGGATCAGGCGCCAACGGTCGATGCGGTGGCCGAGCAGGGCCAGCAGCGCGGGCAGCAACGTGATCGACGCGATCACCATCACCAGCACGACCAGCGAGATCGCGACGCCACCCGCCGTCAGGAACGGCAGCCCGGCCACCGCCAGGCCGAGGATCGACACCATCACCGTGCCGCCGGCGAACACCACTGCGCGACCCGCCGACGTGGTGGCGCGCACCACCGATTCGCCCACCGACAGCCCGGCGGCCAGGTGTTCGCGGTGCCGGGTCAGGACGAACAGCGCATAGTCGACGCCGGCACCGAGGCCCACCATCGACGCCATCGACGTCGCGAAGCTCGGCACGTCGAGCACGCGGGTGACGAGCGTGAGCGAGCTCACGCCGATCGCGAGGCCCAGCAGCGCGGTGCCGATCGGCAGCCCTGCCGCGACCACCGACCCGAACGCGACGAGCAGGACGACGACCGCGACGAGCAGACCGATCAGCTCCCCGACGTTGGTGTCGGGCTGCTCGAAGGTGAAGAACAGCTCGCCACCTGCCTCCACCTGCAGCGTGGTGCCGTCGTCGGCGGCACCGACGACGTCCTTCAGACGGTCGAGGTCGGACCGGTCGAGCTGGTCCTTGCCGAGGTACAGCATCCGCACGATGCCCACACGGCCGTCGGCGGCGACGGTCGGCGCGTCGTCGACGTGCACGACGTGTTCGAGCTCGGCCAAGCGGTCGTGCAGGTCGGCGAGCGCCGGTTGCACCGCCTTGTCGTCGAGACGACCGGCCGGGTCGTCGGGTGCCACCACCACCTGCACGCCCACGCCGGCGTCGGCCGAGCCGGCACGTTCGAGCAGATCGACCGCCTCCTGCGAGTCGAGGCCGGGCACACGGGTCTCGTCGTCGAGCTCGCGGCCGAACGCCGACGAGCAGGCGATGACCGCGATCGCGACCACCACCCACGCGCCGACCACCCGCCACGGGTGACGGACGGCGACTCGGCTGAGACGGGTGAGGATCGACGACATGGCACGCTCCTTCGGCGGCGGGGACGGGACCGGTCGATGGTGCGGGAGCGAGCGGCGCGGGGGCATCGTCCACCGGGTCGGATCGCGGCGACGATCGGGCGATCCGGCGATCCACCTTTCGGCCGATCCGGCGGCCGCGCGGGGTCCGTACCATGTCGGCGTGCCCCGCTGGATGCGTGCGATCACCGACGAGCCGCCGGTCGCCGGCGCGCCGCGACGCGTGTGGCGAGACCTGGCCGTGGTCGGAGTCGCCGAGGCGGGTGTGGTGGTCGAGGCGATCGTGCGACACGACGTGCCGCTGAAGTGGATGACGGTGGTGCTGGCCGCGGTGCTGCTGCCGGTGCTGCTGTGGCGCCGGACCCACCCGCTGCCGGTGGTGTTGGCGTCGTTCGGCGTGATGTTCGCGACCAGCGTGCTCGACCTGTCACGCGGCTACGACCAGCCGCCGGGGCTGTACTCGATGTCGGCACTGCTGCTGTCGCTGTACGCCGTGGTGCGCTGGGCCGGTGGCCGCGACGCGCTGATCGGCGTGAGCGCGGCCGTGGCGACATCGTGCGTGGCGATCATCGCCGACTGGACGGGCCCGGGCGATGCGGTCGGCGGCGGGATGGTGATCGCCGCCACGGTGGCGATCGGTCTGGCGGTGCGGTTCCGCGGCCGTGCTCGGCTGCGCGAGATCGAGCAGGTGCGGCTGGTGGAGCGCGAGCAGTTGGCACGCGATCTGCACGACACCGTGGCGCACCACGTGTCGGCGATCGCCATCCGGGCGCAGGCCGGGCTCGCGGTCGCGCCCACCCGCCCCGAGGCGGCGCTCGAGGCGCTCGAGCTGATCGGCGCCGAGGCGAGTCGCACGCTGGCCGAGATGCGCTCGATGGTGGGTGTGTTGCGCAGCGACCACCGAGCCGACCTGGCACCGACGCCCACGTTGGCCGACGTGCGCCGCCTCGAGCAGCACACGCCCGGCGCGCCGGTGGTCGAGGTGACGATCACCGACGGCGACGGCGAGCTGGCGCCGGCGACCGCCACGGCGGTGTTCCGCATCGCGCAAGAGGCGATCACCAACTCGCGCCGGCACGGTCGCAACGTGGCGCGCATCGTCGTCCACGTCGACGGCAGCGGCGACCAGGTGCGGTTGCGCGTGGTCGACGACGGCGACCCGGTCGACCCGCGCCGCACCGGCGACGGCTACGGCCTGCGCGGCATGGTCGAACGCGCCGAGCTGCTCGGGGGCGCCTGCGCGGCCGGACCGCTCGCCGGGCGGGGCTGGGTGGTCGAGGCCACGTTGCCCCTGGCCGGGGTCCCGTCGTGAGCGACACCGCCCCGATCCGCGTCGTGGTGGCCGACGACCAGGAGATCGTCCGCACCGGCCTGGCGATGATCCTCGACGCGCAGCCCGGGATCGAGGTGGTCGGCCAGGCGGCCGACGGTCGTCAGGCGGTCGAGCTGGCCCGACGACTGCGACCCGACGTGTGCCTGTTCGACATCCGCATGCCGGTGATGGACGGGCTCGAGGCGACCCGCCTGCTCGCCGGAGCCGACGTGGTCGATCCGATGGCGGTCGTGATCATCACCACCTTCGACCTCGACGAGTACGTGCACACGGCGCTGCGGGCAGGAGCTCGCGGGTTCCTGCTGAAGGACGCCGGCCCCGAGCTGCTCGCGCAGGCGGTGCGGGCTGCGGCCAACGGCGACGCCCTGATCGCGCCGAGCGTCACCGCTCGGTTGCTGTCGACCTTCGCCGGTTCGGTTCCGGGTCCCGCACCGGTGCAGCCCGTCGATCCGCTCACCGATCGCGAAGAGGAGGTGCTGCTGGCCGTGGCCCAGGGCCTCACCAACGGCGAGATCGGCGAGCGTCTCTACATCGGCCTGAGCACGGTGAAGACCCACCTCGCGAGCCTGATGTCGAAGCTCGCCGCCCGCAACCGCGTCGAGCTGGCGATGTGGGCCTACGAGACCGGACGCGTCCGGCCGTCGTGAACGAGCGCGACTCGATCAGCCGCTGCAGCTCGCACCTCACATGGTCGAGCAACTCGCCCTGATCGAGCCGCGACATGCCGAGCGGGAGGGGGCGGGCGCGCCCCGGACCCGCGACGGCTGACTCAGCGCGGCAGCTCGCCCGGCACGGTGGTGGCCGGGAAGAAGTGGTGATGTCGTGCGCCGGTCACCTCGTAGATCGCCGTCCCGGTGCGCACCCGGCCGTCGTCGTCGGTGCAGCGCACCTTCATCTGGTTGAGCCCGCCGCGTTGGTACGGCTCGTAGGGGCGGTCGAAGCGCCCGTCGGCCTCGACCGTGATGCGGCGGCCCCCGGCGAGCGTGAACACGCAGGTGCCGGCGAGGCGTTCGACGTCGTCGCCGTGTTCGCCGTACTCGACGGGCCGTCCGGCGGCGTCGAGCCACGCCAGGTCGTGGCGCAGGTCGATCACGGGCACGGGTTCGCTCATGTCGGTGCCGGCCCAGCAGCCGTCGGAATACACACGCGCCCCGTTCTCGTACTCCCAGTGCCAGACGCAGAGCATCCCGTCGTCGAGTTGGATCTGGAACCACAGCCACAGCGGGCAACGGCTGTGCTCCCGCACGCCCCACGAGTGGTCGCGCTGTCCGATCCATCCGTCGACCGAACGTGTGACGCCGTCGACAGTGTAGGTGCCGGTGTACACACCCGACTGCAGGATGTGGCTCTGGTCCCACACCACGGCGTCGGCCGTGCGCATCGTGCCGCGGCGCAGCCCGTAGGGCTGGGTGCGGGCGCTGAAGGTGATGTCGAGGCCGATGGCCGTGGCGTCCGGGTCGGCCCACAGCTTCACCTGTCGCCACGGCTCGACGACCGTGACCGATGCCCCGCCGACGTCGAGCACGTGATGGTCGTCGTGGGTCGTTCGCGCGAGGACCCCGAGGATCCGCTCGCCCTGTACGCGGCCCATCTGGATCGAGTCCATGTGCCGGCGGGTCGGGAAGTGCGCCATCGTGAAGAAGAGCGCGTCGCCGTCGCCGTCGGGCGAGTGGATGTCGAAGAACAGACTCTCGCGCCAGTGCGGGTTGCGGGTCTCCACGAACGGGAGCAGGTCCGGGGTCTGGTGGACGAAGTGCTCGTCGAAGTCGGTGGGGCGCATGGTGGCGACCGTACGTCGCCGCGTCGGCACCACCGTCATCGCACCCGCGGTCAAGCCTCGCCGCCGACCTCCCACACCCCGTGCTCGTAGTACGCGTGCAGGTTCTCCTCGATCGCCGCGGCGGGCACGTCGACGTGGGTGTGCGCCTTCAGGATCGCCGCGGGCGACGGGCGGTCGTCGGCAGCCGGCCAGGTCTCGGTGTCCCACATGTTGGCCCGGCGCAGCGCAGCGCCGCAGTGGATGAAGCACTCGTCGACGTCGATGCCGATCACGACCTTGGGCACCCGTCCGTCGATCGCACAACGCTCGCGCAGCTCGAGGTCGGTCGACACGGTGGCCTGCCCGTTCACCCGCAGCGTCTCGAGCAGGCCGGGGATCACGAACAACAGGCCGACCCCTGGGTGATCGGCGATGTTGCGGTACGAGTCGATGCGGTTGTTGCCGACGAGGTCACCGAACGCGATGCGGTGCTCGTCGAGCACACGGACGAACCCCGGCGGGCCACCGCGTGGCGACGCGTCGTTGCGGTGCCCGTCGCCCGTCGCGAGGATCATCAGCGGCGACCGCTCGATGAAGCCGCGGACGCCGTGGTCGACGTGGTCGATCGCCTTGTCGATCACCACCTGCGACGGTTCGCGATAGATCGAGCGCAGCTCGGCGCTGCCGGACACACAGGGTTCGAAGCTCACCCGCCCGATCGTAGGGAGCCGTGCCGCGCCTGTCAGGCGACCTAGGGTTCGGCGATGGGAACGGTGCGGGTGCGGCCGATGGAGCCGGCCGATCGCGAGGTGCTGGGCGACCTGCTCGTGGCCGCGTACGAACCGAGCGGGATGCCGCCCGACCACGAGTACTGGCAACGGCTGCGCGACGTCGAGGGGCGCGCCGCCGGTTCGGAGATCTGGGTGGCCGAGCTCGACGAGCCGATCGGCCCCGGCCGGCACGTCGAGCTCGCGGGCACGTTGACGTGGTGTCCGGTCGGTTCGCCCTGGCGCGAGCTCGCTGGCCCCGGTGATGCCGAGTTCCGGATGCTCGCCGTCGCGCCGCACCTGCAGGGCCGCGGAGTCGGCCAGGCACTGGTCGCCGCGGTGATCGACCGAGCCCGTGCCGACGGCTACCGGTCGGTGGTGCTGGCGAGTGCCGACTGGATGACCGTCGCCCACGGTCTGTACGAGCGTGCGGGCTTCGCCCGCACGCCTGATCGCGACTGGTCGCCGGCACCGGGCGTGCAGTTGCTCGCGTTCCGACTCGACCTCGACGCGCCGGACGCCTGAGGGGCGACGACCCGCTTGGGTCGACGGCACCGGGTGCGGTACACAGGATGACGAACAAGGGGGAACGGCGTGTCGAGTGGGGTGGAGCGCGTCGCGGTGGTGACCGGTGGCGCGAGCGGCATCGGTGAGGGGATCGTCCGCCGACTGGTCGGCGGCGGCGGTCGATGTGTCATCGCGGATCTGCAGATCGAGCGGGCCGAAGCACTCGCACGCGAGCTCGGCGACGCTGCGGTGGCATGGCGGGTCGACGTGACCGACGAGGCCGACGTGGCCGCGGCGGTGGGGCTGGCGGTCGAGCGGTGGGGGCGGCTCGACGCGATGTTCAACAACGCCGGCATCCTCGGTGCGGTCGGCTCGATCGTCGACCACTCGCTCGAGTCGTGGCAGCGCACCATGGACGTGTTGCTCACGAGCGTCTTCCTCGGCATCCGCGAGGCCGCACGGGTGATGGTGCCCCAGGGCGGCGGTGCGATCGTCAACACGGCCAGCACGGCCGGAGTGCGTGGTGGTCTCGGTCCGCACGCGTACACGGCGGCCAAGCACGCCGTGGTGGGGCTCACCGAGTCGGCGGCGGTCGAGCTCGGTGTGCACGACGTACGGGTGAACGCGATCGCCCCGGGCCGCACGGTGAGCGGGTTGACGTCGGGACTGATCGCCGGCGATCCCGACGACGAGGCGACCACGGCGAGGCACATGGCGGCCAAGTCACGCAACGGACGGGCGGCGTTCCCCGACGACATCGCCGCCGTCGCGGTGTTCCTCGCGAGCGACGAGGCCTGGTACGTGAACGGCACCTGCGTGGTGATCGACGGCGCCGGCGAGGTGCCGGGCGAGAAGGCCAGCCGCCACTTCGGGGTGAGTTCCGAGTTGGTGGGTCCGGCGCTGCGCAAGGTGCCCGAGTGAGCGCATCCGCCGACGACGAGCCGCCGACCACCCGCTCGAGCAACCACCACGGAGGACCCCCGATGACCGACCCACGGCTCGAACGGATGCTCGACGAGCTCGCGATCCGCTCGCTCACCGCCTCGTACACCGACGCACTCAACCGTGGCGACGTCGACGCCATCGGTCGCGTCTACGACGACGACGCCGTGTTCGCCATGATGGAGCGCCCGATCGTGACCGGGCGCGACGCGATCCTCGACGTGCTGCGCCACACGCTCTCCCGCTACCAGCTGGTGATGCAGCTGCTGCACAGCGGTGTCGTGCAGGTCGACGGTGACGTGGCCCGGGCTCGCTGGCAGATCACCGAGTTCCAGATCCTGGTCGACGGTGGCCGCCGCTTCATCGCCGGCCGATACGAGGACGAGTACGCCCGACGCGCACGCGGGTGGCAGTTCACCCGCCGCACGTTCACCGCCCGCTACCTCGGCGCGCCCGATCTCTCGAGCGAGGCACGCCCCGACCTCCCGGCCCGCTTCGACCTCTGGCCTGCCGGGCTCGACGATCACCCACAGGAGCCCTGATGCCCACCGTGCACCCGTTCCAGTTCTCGCTGCAGGCCTTCGAGGCCACGAGCGCCGCCGCGTGGGTCGACACCTGCCGTCGGGCAGAGGCGAGTGGCTACTCGACGATGTTCACCACCGATCACCACTTCGGTCCGGGCGAGATCGCCACCGTCAGCGGCCACCGACCCGTCGACGTCGCCCCGATCTCGGCGATGACCATGGCCGCCGCCGTCACCACCGACCTGAAGGTCGGGTGTCGTGTCTTCTGCGTCGACTACCACCATCCGGCCGTGCTCGCGAAGGAGCTCGCCACCGTCGACTTCCTGTCGAACGGCCGCCTCGTGGCGGCGATCGGAGCCGGCTGGGTGAAGGCCGAGTACGACGGACTCGGCATCGAGCAGGACCGACCGGGTGTGCGCATCGCCCGCCTGGCCGAGGCGATCGACGTGTTGCGTGCTCACTGGTCGGGCGAACCGATCGACGTGCAGGGCCGGCATGTCCGGGTGCACGGGTTCGTCGGCACCCCCTCGCCGGTGCAGCGGCACATCCCGCTGATGGTGGGCGGCGGCGCCGAGAAGGTGTTGTCCCTCGCCGGCCGGGTCGCCGACATCGTGAGCTTCAACTTCAACAACGCCTCGGGGAAGCTGGGTGCCCCGAGCGTGTCGACCGCCGACGAGGAGCAGACCCTGCAGAAGCTGCAGTGGGTGCGTGACGCCGCCGGCGACCGCTTCGACGAGATCGAACTCGAGATCGGTGCGTACTTCATCGCTGTCACCGACGACCGCGACGCGGCCGCGTCGGCGATGGCGGGACGCTTCGGGGTGTCGACCGCCGACATCCTCGCCCACCCGCACGCCTTGATCGGATCGGTCGAGCAGATCTGCGAGACGCTCGAGGAGCGGCGAGCGCGTCTCGGCATCAGCAACATCTGCGTGGCACAGCGGCACCTCGACGAGTTCGCCCCCGTGGTCGCACGCCTCGCCGGCCGGTGACTCGCGGGACCGTTCGCGCATCGGCCCAGCGATCGCTGGCTAGGGGTGGATGGGTGACTGGAGCTCGCCGAACGGACGGCCCGAGCGACCGCTGCGCACGGCGAGGATCTCGGCCATGATCGACACGGCCGTCTCGGCGGGCGTCCACGCCCCGATGTCGAGCCCGGCCGGTCCGTGCAGCTGGGCGATGAACGCCTCGTCCACACTCAGCCGCCGCAACCGCACGTGCCGTGCGCGGTGCACCTGACGCGACCCGAGCACACCCACGTAGCCGAGACCGAGTCGGGACGCGTGCGACAGCACGGGCTCGTCGATCTCGACGTCGTGGCTCATCACCACCAGCGCGTCGTCCGGTCCGCATCCGTCGAGCCGCTCGACGACCTGCGCCGGATCGGACGACACGAACACCGACCATCCGAGTGTGCGTGCCAGGGCCGCCGTCGCCTCCGCCAGGTCGCCACCCGAGGCGATGACGAGCGTCGCGCCGCGTCGACGGACCTCGAGCAACGCCCGCTGGCCACTGCGCAGGTCGACCACCTGGTCGAGGCTGCGTGCAGCCCGGCGCATCGCCGCGGCGACGTCGGCGGCCTCCGCGTCGAGCTCGGCCCCGCCGAGGCTGCCCGCCAGCGTGCCGTCGGACGCCACCACCACCGTCTGCCCGAGCGGCGTGCCGAGCAGCGTGACCGCCACGTCGGGTCGCTCGGCCGGAGCCCAGTAGCGAGCGGGCAGCTGCTCGATCCGCTGCACGAGCAACTCGGCGACACCTGCACAGCCGTCGGCACGCTGCGCATCGGAGACGCCGAGGCGCACCGCGCCGCCGAAGCGGCCGAGCCCGGCGATCGCATCGGCGATCGACGGATCGAGCCGACCCCCGAGGATGGATCCCGCCTGTCGTCCGTCGTCGAGCACGAGCATCGCTTCGAGCTGCGCACGAGCACCGAATCCGCGGGTGCTGATGGTCCGCACCAGCGTGCCCGAGACGTCGTCGACGGCAGCGGCCAGGGCGAGCTTCCCGATCACCGGTTGGTCCATCACGACCGCCATGATGCCTCGGCGGCCGCACGTGTCCGGCACCCGCACGCCGGTACGAGCCGTGGTCACCTCGGATCGACGGGACGCGGCTACGGTCCGACCGATGCCGCTCCCCCACGCCCGTCCCTGCCGACCGGGCGAGTCGCGTGGGGGCACGCCACGCGGCGGTCGGCGGGCATGAGCCGAGCGGTGTTGGTGATGCTCGGCGGACTGCCCGGGGTGGGCAAGTCCACCGTGGCCGACGCGCTCGCTCGTCGGCTCCGCGCCACGGTGGTGTCGGTCGACCCGATCGAGGACGCGATCATCCGCGCCGGCATCACGATGTCGTTCGCCACCGGCGTCGCCGCGTACGAGGTGGGCGCCGCCGTGGCGCGCATGCAGCTGCGCAACGGGCTCGCCGTGATCGCCGATGCCGCCAACTACCTCGAGGTCGGACGCGACATGTGGCGCCGGGCCGCCCGTGACGCCGACGCAGGGGTGGTGGTGGTCGAGGTGATCTGCAGCGACGAGTCGCTGCACCGCAGACGACTCGAGTCGCGTGAGCGGGGGCTCAGTGCGTATCCGGAGCCGACGTGGGACCAGGTGGTGCAGCGCGCCCTCGAGACCGAGTCGTGGCCCGAGGCGACGATCGTCGTCGACACGGCGCAGCCCGTCGACGCCCAGCTCGATCGGGTGCTGGCGCAGCTGGTGGGCTGAGCCGGCGGGAGCGAGGCGTCAGGCCTCGCCGTGCTCCACGCGTCGCTCGGCGTCGTCGAGCTGGTCGGCGTCGGCCTGCACGCGCTGCCCGAACCAGTCGTCGACGGTCGAGTTGGGCGGCTCGGTCATCGGATCGTCGGGCTGGATCTCCTTCGACGTGCGTTCGGCGATGGCCTGCGCGTCCTGACGGTCGTCCGTCGGTGCGTCGTTCGATGCGTGGTCGCTCATGCCCTCCCCGTACCCGTGGTGAGGCGGCGGGAACCCGGGCACCTCTCGGGTCGTCGGCGATGCGACCGCCCGCGTACGGTGCGCGCATGACGCTCACCGACGCCCCGCAGCGCGAACGCCTCGTGGTCGACCTGCTCGACCCGTCCCTGTACCAGCGCAACCCACACGACGTGTGGTCGTGGATGCGTGCCCACGAGCCCGTCTACCGCGACCACCGCAACGGCCTGTGGGGTGTGACGCGCCACGCCGATCTGAAGGAGGTCGAGCGCGTCAGCTCGATCTTCCTGTCGGGCCAGGGCTACCGCGCGATCTGGGCGCCCGACGAGATCAACATGATCGCCCAGGACGACCCCCGCCATCGCCAGCAGCGCATGATCGTGCAGCCGTACCTGACGGGCGCTGCGGTGGCGTCGCGTCATGCCGACACGAGCTCGCTCGTCGCCGAACTGGTCGGTCACTTCGCCGGCGAACCCGTCGAGGTGGTCGAACACTTCGCCGGGCAACTCCCCGCGCGCCTCACGGCACGGCTGCTCGGGTTCCCCGAGAGCGACTGGGCCCGCCTCAAGAGCTGGAGTGAACGGCTGATGCGAGTCGACATGCGCGACCGCGACGGCCAGATCTTCTGGGACTTCATCGACGCCAACATGGAGTTCGTCGAGGCGCTCGGCCCCGTCGCGGCCGAGCGGTACGGGTGCCCCGCACACGACCTGATCGGCGAGTGGGTCAACGCCACGATCGACGGCCACCCCCTGCCGCCCCAGGCGGTGGTGCACGAGGTCGGACTGTTCATCGCCGGCGGCGCCGAGACCACGCGCACGGCCATCAGCCACGGCCTGCGCGCGTTCGTCGACCACCCCGACCAGTGGGAGGCGATGGCGGCCGATCCCTCGCTCGTGCCGGGCGCGGTCGAGGAGGTGCTGCGCTGGGTGACGCCGCTCAACAACATGTTCCGTCGGGCCGCCGTCGACACGGTGCTCGGCGGCCAGCAGATCCGTCGTGGCGACCGGCTGATCATGCTCTACCCGTCGGCCAACCGCGACGAGGACGTGTTCGACGACCCGTTCCGCTTCGACATCACCCGGCACCCCAACCCGCACCTGTCGTTCGGGTTCGGCACGCATCTGTGCGCCGGCACCAACGTGGCGCGGGCCGTGCTGATCGAGGCCTTCACGCAACTGAGCCGCCGCATCACCGACCTGACCGCCGTGACCGAGCCCGATGTCGAGCCGAACATCTTCGCCCGCGCCGTCCGTTCGTTCACGCTCGGCTACCGGTTGCGCTGATCCCCTCACTCGATGCGGGCGGTCACCACCGTGCCGTGTGGCCGCCCGGCGGCGACGTGCAGCGCGGTCGACTCGAGGTTGCTCAACCAGAGGCCCGCTCCACGCTCGGGCAACGACGGCGGCCGCAGCCCGGCGTACGGATCGGCGATGCCGGGCCCGTCGTCGCTCACCTGGAGCGTGAGTCCCGTGCCGTCGACCCAGCACCGCACGCCGGCAGGGCTCGACGCGTGCACGAGCGCGTTGGTGACGAGCTCGCTCACCACCAGCACCGCCCGCTCCGCAAGGTCGCGGCGACCGAACGGCACGAGCGCGCGCACGGCGTGCCGTGCCAGCGCCGGAGCCCGCACCTCGGCCAGTTCGAGATCCGGCCGGCGGACGGGCACGGCGATCTCGGCCGGACGCAACCACGATTCGTCGAGCTCACCCAGCGCAGGCGCACCCGGGTCGACCCCGACCACCTGTCGGTGCGTGACGTGTGCGCAGGCACGAACCACTGCCGGTGTGCGCTCGACATCGAACAGGCACGTCGCCACCAACGGCACGTCGGCCAGCACGTGGCCGACCGCGGCCTCGTAGTGATGCCATGCACGGTCGCTGTCGGCGCCGGTGAACTCGATCTCACCGATCGAGTGAACGCAGGGGACACCGCGGTCGATCGCGTCGGACGTGAACCGCCACAGCGCAGCCATCGCGTCGATCGGCCGCGCATACCGAGCACCGACCTCGAGCGAGGTCACACGGCTCGGGTCGATCCGCCGGAACAACGGTCCGCTCAGCCGGACGGGCAGCGACACGAGCACTTCGGCCCCGCGGGCCCGCTCGCCGTCGACCAGTTCGGCCAGCGAGTCGGCCAGCGCCTCGACGTCGTCGTAGAACCAGGCCAGGTGCTGCAGCCCCTGCACCCCGGCGCCGCGGACGGCCTCGATCGGAACCGTCACGAGCGCTCCCCCACACGCAGCACCGAGGTGGCTCGAAGGTCGATCAGCCCGACCAGCCGTGCGAGCACCTGCCCGGCTCCGGTCAGCACGAGCCGGTGCTCGCGGTCGGCCGCCGCCCGGTCGAGGTCGAGCAGGGTGCGATGGTCGACGAACTCGAGTCCGGTCACGTCGACCGTGGTCGAGCCGCCCGCCACCATCTCGCGCACCCCGGACAGGGCGGCGATCAGGGCCTCGCGTTGGAATCGGTCGACCTCGCCCTCGAGCCGAACCGTGCCGTCGTGCTCGAGCCGCAGCGAGAACGGCGACGTGTCGAGGGCACGTACCGGGTGGATCGCCGCGAGCGCCATGGCAGCGACGGCGTCGACCTCGTCGGCCCCGCAGGAGCACACCGCCGACATGGGCGCGCGCTGCATCAGCCGGTCGACCAGCACCTCGTACTCGGCGAACGCCACACGCTGCGCGTCGGTGCGGACGAGCGAGGAGATGTCGGCCGCGACGCGCAGTCCCGTGTAGCCCTCACGGATCGACCTGCTGGTGGCGTCGTCGTACGCGGCCACCGTCTCGGTCGGCCGCACGGGCTCGTCGCGGCCGTACATGGCATCGAGCGACCAGAACTCGACCTGCCGACCGATCGGGCCCAGGGCGTCGAGGACGTGGTCGGCGCGACCCGAGGTGACCACCACGCACTTGGCACCGAGGCGCAGGCCGTCGGACAGGAAGGGACGCACGGCATCGGGGAACCAGCGGGCACCGTGGACCCTCCAGCACGCGTGATCGTGCAGTCCGAGACCACCCAGCGACTCACGCTCCCCCATCGCCCGTCGCACCATCGGCCGAGGAGTACCCCTCCTCCGATCGGATGAAACACTCGATCGGGTGAGCGGTCGGCTGCGGGACGGGTCCTGTTGCGGTCGGGGTCGAACCGGGTACGGGCCGTGTTCCGATCCGCACAGGAGCCGCACAGAAGCCGCACAGGAGCCGCACGAATGAACCATCCCCGCACCCGCCACCACGCCCGACACCCACGCATCGGCGTCGCGACGCTCCTGGTCGCCACGATCGGGCTCACGGCCGGCGTCACGGTGGGGTGCGCCGAGGACGTCGACCCGTCGACCCCGACCGATCTGGCGCCCGACGAGACCCAGCCGGTCAACTCGATCACGCAGGATTCGGCGAACGTGCCCGGTGGTGGCCTCGACCCGCAGCCGCCGTCGCCGGAGAACCCCTGAGGCTCGTCAGCGGTCGAGCGGTGGTGTCGCGGCGTCGTCGCCGCGCAGCACGCCGCCGACCGCGTCGGCGAGAGCCGACCGGGCATCCACCTCGGGTCGCCATCCGAGGACGTCGCGCGCACGCGACGTGTCGAGCAGCGACGACCATCGGATCATGTCGACCCATGCGGGCTCGAGCGGCACGAGCCGGCCGGCGAAGCCGACTCGCACCACCGCACGCAGCACTCGCCACGGTACGTGCACCGTGCCGACGCCGAGCGCCTCGGCGAGGTCGTCCACGCGGATCGGCGGTTCGGCCGCCAGGTTGAACGCGCCGTGCGCGTCGGGAAGGTCGAGGGCTCGCTCCACCGCACGAGCCACGTCTGCCGCGGCCACCACGGCGAAGCGCAGGCCACGCGGGAGCGGCACCGGCAGGTGCAGGGCGCGCAGCAGTCCGATCGCCGCACGGCCGGTGCGTCCGAGGAACAGGCCCTCGTACTCCGACCCGGCGGCTCGCTGCAGCACCAGACCCGGCCGCAGCCGGACCACCCGACAGTTGGTGAGCGCCTCGAAGGCATCGAGCATCGCCTCGTCGTACGCCTTCTGGGCCGAGTAGGGCACGTGTCCCAGGCCGGCAGGCGGCCAGGTCTCGTCGTGCCGGACGTCGTCGTCGGCCGCGGCGTAGGTGCCGATCGACGAGGCGTACACGAGCGTCGGCACCTCGGCACGGGCCAGGGCTTCGGTCAGCCGCCGCAGACCGCCCGTGTTGATCTCCCACGTTCGTCGTGGGTCGCGCATCGGCTGGATCGCCCAGGCCAGGTCGACCACCGCGTCGGCGCCGCGCACCACCTCGTCGAAGTCGTCGGCGGTCAGGTCGACCGACCGGTAGGTCACGCGGTCGACCCCGCCGTCTGCCTGCGGCATCCGGCGGGCGCACGCCACCACCCGCAGGTCGTCGCGAGGTGCGAGCCGTTCGAGCACCGCAGTACCCAGGTTGCCCGTCGCTCCGATCACGATCACCGTCGAGGCCATGGTCCTCGCTACCCGTGCGACGACCGGACGAGTCCTCGGGGGTCAGGGGTCGAGGTGACGCATGGCGCGGGCGATGGCGTGTGCGCCGGGCTCGTCGACGGCGGACAGGCCCTCCACCACGCCCGCGCGGTCGTCGGCAGGACGGTTCTGGCTGAGCTTGGCCTTGGCCTCCACCCGGTCGACGGCGAGCTCGACGCCGACGATGGCACCGAGCAGGCCGTCGACGAACTCGGCCGGCGCGTCGGTGACGGCCCACGGCTCGGCCATCGACGCCTCGTGCCGCTCGGTCAGCCGGGAGACCACGTCGAGCAGCCAGTCGCGGTCGTGATGCACGCGCAGCGCGCCGCTCAGGTGCACCGCGGTGTAGTTCCAGGTGGGCACGACCTTGCCGTGCTCGCGCTTGGTGACGTACCACCCGGGCGACACGTACGCCTCGGGACCGCCCACGATCATCAGGCCGCGTGCGCCGTCCTCGATCGAACGCCACTGCGGGTTGGCCTTGGCCACGTGGGCCAGCACCCGATCGCGGTCCCAGACGATCGGTACCAGTGTCGCGACCGGCTCGCCGCCTGCCACCGTCACGAGCCATGCGCTGGCGACGTCGTCGACCATTGCGCGCACCTCGGCCTCGTCGGTCACGACCATGCTGGGTGGGGTGTACACGGGGCCGAGCGTAGGTGGCCGGTTCAGCCGGGGCGCAGGACGTTTCGCAGCAGCAGGTCGTGCACCCGCTCCCAGTGCTGCTCCGACGCAGCCCTGTGGTGGCGCTCACCAGCGGGCGCGTAGCCGTGCACCGCATCGGTGTAGAAGTCGATCGTGTACGTCAGCCCGGCGTCGTGCAGCGCGGCCTCCATCGTCTGGCGATCGGCGACGGGTGCGGTGGGGTCGTTGTCGCACCAGCCGAAGTACACCTCGGCCGTCGCACGCTCGAGCCCGAGGTGTGGCGAGTCGTCGCTGTCGCGCACCAACCAGGCACCGTGGATCGAGGCCGCGGCCTGCATCCGCCCGGGGTAGGCCTTCGCGATCGCCAAGGTGAGCCCCCCGCTCATGCAGAATCCCACGGCTCCGAACCGTTCGGTGGACGCCGCCGGGTCGGCCTCGGCGTGGGCGAGCAGCGCAGCTGCGTCGGCCAGGATGCCGGTGGGTGTGACCGTGCCCATCAGGTCGCGACGTGCGTGCATGTCCTCGTCGCTCGAGCCGAATTCACGGAACGGACCGCCGCGATAGAACAGGTACGGCATCATCACGTAGTAGCCGGCGGTGGCCAGGCGGGACGCCATGTCGTGCAGCGCGGGACGGATGCTCGGCGCATCCATCAGGTACATGACGAGCGGGTGCGGCCCGGCGAGGCCGGGGCGGTACACCCAGGTGGGCATGGTGCCCTCACCCGTGGGCAGGTCGACGACGTCGGTGATCACGTCTCGGATCGTACGTCGCCGACCGGCGACGTTCTCGGGCCTGCAGTCAACGTCGGAGCTCGAACCACACGCACTTGCCGTTCGTGTCGACACGGCAGCCCCAGGCGGACGAGACGCGGTCGACGATGTGCAGACCTCGACCCGAGACGTCCCCGGTCACCGCCCGACGCGGCGTCGGTGGCGTCGGGTCGGGGTCGATCACCTCGACGCGGACGCAGTCCTCGGCGGGGACGATGTCGACCTCGAAACGGCTGCCCACGTGCATCACCGCGTTGGAGGCGAGTTCGCTGACGAGCAGTTCTGCATCTGCCACCAGATGGGCAGGGAGGTGCTCGGCGACGAACCGTCGCGCCGCGCGCAGATCGGCCGGCGTGCCCTCGAACTGACGTCTCATCCGGGAGGTGCCACCGGACGGCCCGCGTGCATCGCGCTGGTGTGGCACGGCTTCTCCCTTCTGCTCGACACGGGAAGTCGTACCCAGTCCGCCCGTCGGGGCAACGCAGGTGGACCGGTTTTCCGTCACCCGCGCCGGTGACGCTGCGAGTGCCGCACGATCTCCTCGGCGACCGAACGCACCTTCACGTTCTCGCGCTGCGACTGCTCACGCAGCTGATCGAACGCCTCGTCGGGCGTGCAGCCCGTCGTGGCCATGATGATCCCACCAGACGAGCGACGCACCATGCCCGTCGTGGATGCGGCGAGCGCTGGACACCAGCGGGGCGACGCTGGGATCCGTGCCACCGATTCGACACGAGGAATGCTCGCCAACGTACGACCGCCCGACGCGCCGGCGCCATCGACGGGACCACGCTCGAGAAGACAGACCGGCCTGACGTACCGTGGGCCACCTCGTGGCAGGCGCGCGCACGGTTCGTTACGGTCGATCGCATGCGTGTCCGGGAGTGCCGACGGTGACCGGTGACGCGCCGGCGCACGTGCCGGCGGCGCAGGCCCTGCTCGAGGTCGACTGGGACGCCACGCCGCTCGGGCCGCGCCACACCTGGCCGAGTTCGCTCGAGACGATGGTGCGGGTACTCCTCGGATCGAAGTTCTCGATGTGGATGGCCTGGGGTCCCGAGCTCACCTTCTTCTGCAACGACGCCTACGCACGCGACACCTTGGGCGTGAAGTACCCGTGGGCGCTCGGCCGGCCCGCATCGACGGTGTGGGCCGAGATCTGGCACGACATCGGCCCGCGCATCGAGCAGGTCCTCCGCACCGGTGAGGCCACATGGGACGAGGACCTGCGGCTGTTCCTCGAGCGGAGCGGCTACCGCGAGGAGACGTATCACACGTTCTCGTACAGCCCGCTGTTCGACGGCGACGCCATCGTCGGCATGCTCTGCGTGGTGAGCGAGGAGACCGAACGTGTGCTCGGCGAGCGACGCATGCGCACGCTGCGCGACCTGAGCAGCGACCTCGCCGTCGCTCTCACCGACGACGAGATCGGGCAGGCGCTCGAGCGACGGTTCTCCGCCAACGCCTTCGACGCGCCGTTCACCATCACCTCGCTCGTCGACGAGCACGGACGGCCCCAGCTGCTCGCACACACGGGTTGCCCCGACGGCCACCCACCGGCGCTCGATCGCTGGCCGTTCGACGGCATGCGGATCGGCGAGCAACGCACGGTCGGCGACCTGACCCGCTGTTTCGACGAGGTCCCGACGGGCGCGTGGGACATGCCACCGTCGTCCGCCGTGATCGTCGCGCTCGGCGAGGCCGGACACGAGGTGCCGAGCGGTCATCTCGTGGCAGGCGTCAACCCGTATCGCCCGCTCGACGACGAGGTGCACAGCTTCCTCGCACTCGTCGCCGGTCGTGTCAGTGCGGCCGTCGCGAACGCTCGCGCGTTCACCGCCGAACGCCGGCGGGCCGAAGCCCTCGCCGAGCTCGATCGTGCGAAGACGACGTTCTTCACCAACATCAGCCACGAGTTCCGCACACCGCTCACGTTGATCCTGAGCCCCCTCGAGGACCTGCTCCGCGACGCCGAGCACGAGCTGGCCGTGGTGCACCGCGACCGCATCGACGTCGCACATCGCAACGCGCTGCGGATGCTCAAACTCGTCAACGCCCTGCTCGACTTCGCGCGCATCGAGGGCGGCCACCTCACCGCCACGCTCGAGCCGGTCGATCTCGGCGCGCTCACCGGCGAGATCGCAGGCATGTTCCGTTCGGCGATCGAGGGCAGCGGCCTCGAGTTCGTGGTGCGCACGGGTGACGGGGTCGAGTCGGTCCTCGTCGATCCGCACATGTGGGAGCTGATCGTCACCAACCTGGTGTCGAACGCGTACAAGCACACCTTCGACGGCGGCATCTCGGTGCGGCTCGAGCGCATGGTCGATCGGATCGAGCTGTCGGTGCGCGACACCGGCACCGGCATCCCTCCGAGCGAACTGCCCCAGCTGTTCGGTCGCTTCCACCGGGTCGAGGGTTCGGCGTCGCGCAGCCACGAGGGCAGCGGGGTCGGGCTGTCGCTCGTGCAGGACCTGGTGCGGTTGCACGACGGCACGATCCACGTCGAGAGCGCGGTCGGCACCGGGACCGAGTTCGTGGTGTCGATCCCGCACCGGCCGGCGACCCACGACCTGGCCGATGTCGCCCTCGATCCCGGCCGCCGCGAGCGACGATCGCGGACCGTCGCTGCACACGTGGCAGAGGTGCGCCAGTGGTCGGACGACGTGGGCGGGCCCGGGTTCACCACCCTCACGGACGAGACCGCCGGCGTGGATCGCGCCGAGCGGCCGAGCCGGATCCTCGTCGTGGACGACAACGCCGACATGCGCGGCTACATGACGCGACTGCTCGCCGACCGGTACGACGTGCGCACCGCGGTCGACGGGTTCGAGGCGCTCGCCCTGGTCGCCGAGCTCGAGCCCGACCTGATCATCAGCGACGTGATGATGCCGCGCGTCGACGGCCTCGAACTGGTGCGTCGGGTTCGAGCCGACCGGGCGTCGGCCGACACGCCGGTGATCCTGCTGTCGGCACGTGCCGGGGCGGAGGCATCGATCGAAGGGCTCGAGGTCGGTGCCGACGATTACCTGGTGAAGCCGTTCTCGGCCGACGAGTTCCTCGGCCGGGTCGCCGCACGGCTCGGTGCGGGCGCCGATCGCCGGCGGGCACGGCTGCTGGCCGAGCTGAACGACCACCTGGTCGACCTGCACGAACTCACCGAGATCGCCGAGGCCTGCCACACGTCCTGCGAGCGGATGTTCGGACACGACCAGACCGTGGTCGCCTCTCGCTCGGGCGACCAGATCGCCAGCGCCTTCTTCCCTCCGCTCCGTGGCGGCATCGGCCAGCGCTATCACACGATCGGTGTCGACTCCGACAGCCCGCTCGCGCTCGCCACCGTCGACGGCGTGGGCACCGTGGCGGCCGGAGCCGATCGCTTCGCCGAGCTGCACCCCGGCTGGGCCCACGACCACGCCGCCGCCGGTCTCGGTGCCGTGGTGATCCGCCCGGTCACCGACAGCGTCGGCAGTCGGCTCGGCGCGCTCACCATCGCATGGGCCGCCGACCGGGTGATCGACCACGTGACGATCGCGGCGATCGACGATGTCGCGGCGATCGTGGGACGAGCGCTCGAGCGGCTGGCCTTCGCCGCCCGCGAACGCGAGATCACCTCCGCGATCCAGCACCAGCTGCTCGAGATCGATCAACGCACGACACTGGCGGCGATCGCCACCCGCTATCGACCGGGCGATCCGACGATGATCGTCGGTGGCGACTGGTACGACGCGTTCACGGTCGGCACCGACCGGCTGGGCGTGGCCGTCGGCGACGTCGTCGGTCGGGGCCTCCCCGCGGCACTGGTGATGGGTCAGCTGCGCAGCGCGCTGGCGGCCACCGCGGCAGCCGGGGTGGAGCCGAACCTGGCGATGTCGATGGTCGACGCGTTCACCGACCGCCTCGGCGGTGCGTCGTGCGCGACCGCCACCTATGCGGTGTTGCGGCGCCTCGAGGAGGGCGACACCGAGTTGCGGTGGTGCTCGGCCGGACATCCGCCGCCCGTGGTGGCCACCGACGCGGCGGCGCTGCTGTGGGACGGTCGACGGGCGCCGCTCGGCATCCCGCCCGACGGGACGATCGACGTCGGCTCGATCCTGCTGCCGCCTGCGTCGCTGCTCGTGCTCTACACCGACGGGCTGGTCGAACGGCGTGGCGAGTCGCTCGACGTCGGGCTCGAACGGTTGCGCGCGGCCGTCGAGCTCGTGCAGCACCTCCCGGTGAGCGTGGTGTGCGACGAGTTGATCGCTCGCCTTCGGCCAGAAGGTGTGGCCGACGACCTGGTGGTGGTGGCAGTGCGCACCGCCGGAGCCACCGACACCGACTTCGTCGAGGTGTTGCCCGCCGATCCCGTCGCGTGGCGGATGGGCAGGCGACACCTCCGCGAATGGCTCGCCGAACGCCGGCTGCCTGCCACGGTCTCGCACGACGTGCTGCTCGCGATCGACGAGGCGGCGGGTAACGCGATCGAGCACGGCAGTCCGTCGTCGGCCCACACCGTGACGGTCGAGGTGTCCTGCACCGACCACCGGCTCGTCGCCTGCGTGTCGGATTCGGGCACCTGGCAGGCCGACAGCGCCCGGAGCACACGGCTCGGGCGCGGTCGGGGCCTGCAGATCATGGAGCACCTGGCGACGATCGACATCCAGCGGTCGCCGACGGGCAGCACGGTGCTGCTCGAGTTCGACCTGTCAGCGGTCTGACACGAGCGATGTCTCGGCCCGGGCCGGCAGGAAGCGACTGGCGAAGATCGCACCGGCCAGCGCCACGCCGGCCGCCACGAAGCAACCGACGCCGAGACCCGACAGGAACGCGTCGTTCACCTGCGACAGGAACGCCGGGGCGTTCGGCCCCAACTCGCGTGCCACCCGGCCCGCGCCGGCGACCGAGTCGCGCGTGATCTGCTGTGCCTCGGCGGGCAGCTGGGCGAACACGCCGCCGGCGTGATCGAGCGAGTCGACGTAGATCGAGCTGAACACGCTGCCGATGATCGCCACGCCGAGCGTTCCGCCGAGCTCGCGGGTGGTGTCGTTGACGGCCGAGCCCACGCCGGCCTTCTCCACCGACAGCGAGCCCATGATCGACTCGGTCGAGGCGGCCGTGGTGGCCCCGAGACCGAGACCGAGCAGCACCATCTGGCCGACGATCTCGGCGTAGGCGGTGCCGGTGTCGACGCGCAGCCCGATCCACAAGAACGCGAGCGACATGAAGCCGAGACCGATGCGGACCACCTGGGTGGTGCCGACCGAGTGGACGAGCTTGGGCGTCACGACCGACGCCGTCGCGATCGACATCGCCACCGGCAGGGTGCGCACGCCCGCCTCGAGCGGCCCGTAGCCACGCACGAGCTGGAAGTACTGGCTGATCAGGAAGATGAAGCCGAGCAGCGCGAAGAACGCCGACGTGATGGCGACGCTGGCCGCCGAGAAGCGGAGGTTGCGGAAGATCGTGACGGGCAGCATCGGGTGCTCCTGGCGGAGCTCCCAGCGGACGAAGGCGACGATCAGCACCGCGGCGACGGCGAAGCCGGCCAGGGTACGGGCGTCGAGCCAGCCGAACTCGGGCGCCTCGATGATGGTGAAGACCAGCGCGCTGATCGCGGCAATCGAGGCCACCAGGCCGACGACGTCGAGCCGTGGCGCGTCGTGTTCACGCGACTCGGGCACCACGAACCAGGCGACGAGGATCACCACCGCGACGATCGGGACGTTGACGAAGAACACCGAGCCCCACCAGAAGTGCTCGAGCAGCCAGCCACCCGCGATCGGACCGGCCGCCACCGCCATGCCCGAGACGGCGCTCCAGATGCCGATCGCGGCCGCCCGTTCGCGGGGCTGCAGGAAGACGTTGGTGATGATCGCGAGCGTGGCCGGGAAGATCAGTGCTGCGCCGATGCCCATCAGCGCACGGCCGGCGATCAGGGCCCCGGCCGAACCGGACAGGCCGGCCACCGCCGAGGTGACGCCGAACGCCGCCAGGCCGGCGATGAGCGCCCGCTTGCGGCCGAACTTGTCGCCGAGCCCGCCGGCGGCCAGCAGCAGGCCGGTGAAGACGAGCAGGTACGCATCGACGATCCACTGCAACTGGCGCGTGGTGGCACCCAACTGCTCCGCCAGGGTCGGCAGGGCGACGTTGACGATCGTGCCGTCGACCATGGTGACGAACACCGCGAGGCACATCACGGCGAGGGTGGCCCAACGCCGTGAATGCCCGGCAGCACGATTCGAATCGGGTGGCGAGAGGTCGATGACGGTCATGTGGGGGTCTCCTCGACGGCGGGCACCGCCCGATGTGGACAGTGGCAAGTTGTCAACGTACAGATACATCTGGACAGTGTCAACACGCCGCTACACTGCCGTGCCGTGACCTCCGCCACGGACCGCTACCACCACGGCGACCTGCCCAACGCACTGCGGCTCGCCGCGGTCGAGGTGATCGACGAGCGGGGCATCGCCGGGTTCAGCCTCCGCGAGGTGGCACGTCGCGCCGGGGTGTCGCACACGGCGCCGGCGCACCACTTCGGCGACGTGCGCGGCCTGCTCACCTCGGTGGCCGCCGAGGGCTTCGACGCGCTCGAACGCGTCACGTCGACCGCCGCGGCACGTCACGACGACCCGGTCGAACAGCTGCGTGCGGTCGGCGAGGCCTACGTCGCACTCGCCCGCAGCAACCCCGGCCACTGCGCCGTCATGTTCCGCACCGACCTGGTCGACACCGACGACGCGCACCTGCAGCTGTGCGGCATGGGGGCCTATGCGGTGATCGAAGGCGTGGTGTCGCGGCTGCTGCAGAGCGTGCACAGCGAGGTCGAGCTCGACCACGCCACCTGGATGTGCTGGTCGACGATGCAGGGCCTCGTGCAGCTCGAACCGAAGTTCGAGGTGATCAACGCGACGCGCGGCCGAGGGCCGGTGTCCACGCAGGACCTGATCGACCGGTTCAGCGAACTGCTCGTCAACGCCTTCCGGCCGGTCCCCCGGCAGCCCGAACGAACGCCGGCGAAGAAAAGTTCGCGCCGAGTGTCGAAATGACGTCGACGTCCGCGTCGGTGGGGTGAGCCGCCGGACCGACCGGCGGTCGAACCCACAGGAGCACGACATGTCCGACATCACGATCACCCTCGCCAGCCGCGCCACCCCCGAGGCCGTCTGGCACGCACTCACCGACGGCAGCGTCACCCCCGCCTACTACCTCGGCTTCCAGGCCGAGTACGACCTCACCGCCGGCGCGCCCTACCGCTACAGCGTCGGTGGCGGCTCGATGATCAGCGGCACCCGTCGGTCCACCTCGCCGCCGGCGAGCAGCTGCTCAACCGTGCACTCGCCGCCGGCGATCCCGGGCCCTACGCGCTGATGGCGTCGATCGCGTCGCTGCACAACCGACGCGTGTTCAGCGGAGCCATCGACTGGGACGCGGTCGCATCGCTGTACGACCGGCTGCTGCCGCGACGACCCGTCACCGGTGTCGCGGTCGCCCGTGCAGCGGCCCACCTGGCCGCCGGCCACGTGCAGGTGGCGCACGAGGCGCTGGGCGCGATCGACGAGGGTCTGGCCCAGCGATACCAACCCTTCTGGACGGTGCGCGCCGACGTCGCGCTCGCACGCGGTGACGTCGACGTGGTCGAACCCGCTCGTCGCCGCGCGCTCGACCTGACCGTCGATCCGGCCGTGCGCGGCCACCTCGAACGCCGGTGGTCGGCTGTGCGACCCCCGGCCTAGGGTCGAGCCCGACGACACGGGGAGCACGAAGGAGGCCCACATGGGCGAGGAGTACAGCGGCGATCTCGCGGGATCGGTGTTCTGGGGTGCCGACATGAAGGGGTCGCTGTTCCGCGACGTCGACCTGACGGGCACCCGGATCAGCCATGCATGGCTGGTCGACATCGAGATCGACGCGCTGGTCGACCGGTTCGTCGTCAACGGCGTCGACGTCACCGCGTACGTGAACGAGCGCGATCCCTGGTATCCGCTCCGCACGATGCTCACGCCCACCGATCCCGCGGGCATGCGCGCCACGTGGGCGGCGCTCGAGGCCGTGTGGGCCCCGGTGATCGCACGGGTGCAGGCGATGCCCGACGAGGAGGCACACCGGTCGGTGAACGGCGAGTTCAGCTTCGTCGAGACCTTGCGGCACCTGCTGATGGCGATGGACAAGTGGTTCACGCACCCGGTGCTCGGCGGCACGTTCCATCCGTACGGCCTGCCCAACCGAGGCTCGATCGACGTGCCGTTCCCGGGCCTCGACCTGTCGAGCACGCCCGGTCTGTCCGAGGTGTTGGCGGCCCGCGCCGAGCGGGCCGACGCGTTCCGGCAGGCGCTCGACGGGCTCGAGCCGGCCGACCTCGACCGTCCGATCGAGGTGATCGAGAACGGCAGCTGCCAGCTGCGCGACGGTGTGTTCACCGTGTTCGAGGAGGAGTTCTGGCACCACCGCTACGCGGTGCGCGACCTCGCCGTCATCGAAGCGGGCGGCTGAGCCGGCGACCGGCCGGCCTCACGCGATGCCGCACACCTGCAGCGCCACGAGGGCGAGCGTGCGTGCGGTGACGAGCACCTCGTCGACCGGCACCGACTCGAACGGGCCGTGCGCCAGCTTGGCGTCGCCCGGGCCGTACTGCAGCGTGGGGATGCCGCCCTTGCCGGTGAGCAGGCGCAGGTCGCTGCCGTAGGGGGCGCCGTACACGTCGGGTCGCACGGCATCGCCCGATGCGGCACAGTGCGCAGCACCCACCCAGTCGACCAGCGGGCTGTCGGCGGGCAGGGCGCCCGAGTCGTACTGCCCGCCCCACCACTCGACCTCGACCGGGTGTGCGCGCAACCACGGGTCGGCGTCGCACGCCTCGGCCACGGCGCGCTCCAGCTCGGCGCGTGCGTGATCGGACGCCTCGCCGATGGCGACGCCGAGACGCCCCTCGGCCACCAGCAGGTCGGGCACCGACGACGGCCAGTCGCCGGCGCGGATCTGACCGATCGAGAGCGGGTGTGCCAGCGACCAGCGACTCATGCGCGGGTCGACCACCTCGTGGCGTCGTTCCTCGAGCCGCTGCAGCGCATGCCAGACGGGCAGGAACTTCTCGATCGCGCTCACACCCTCGAGCCGTCGCGCTGCGTGCGTCGCCTCACCGCGCACGCGCAGCCGGAAGGTGAGCGCGCCCGAGTTGGCCGGGATCAGCGCCAGCGAGGTCGGCTCGGGGATCACGCATGCATCGGCGCGCCAGCCGCGCTCGAGCGTGGCGTACGTGCCGAGTCCGCCGTCCTCCTCGCCTTGCACCGAGGCGACCAGCACGTCGCCGCGCAGCCGGACGCCGGCAGCGGCGATGGCCTCGGTGGCCCACAGCGCGGCGATCAGCCCCGCCTTCATGTCGCAGGTGCCGCGTCCGAACATGCGGTCACCGCGGGTGGTGGCGGCGAACGGCGCGTCTGCCCAGGCGTCGGGATCGCCGGTGGGGACGACGTCGATGTGGCCGTTCAGCATGAGCGTCGCACCGTCGCCGGTGCCCGCCCGCCGGCCCACCAGTCCCCACGCCTCCGAGCGCGGCACCTCCATGCCCGGGAACGTCGGCTGTGCGGTGAGCTCGTCGAGGTCGATGCGCCAGTGATCGACGTCGAGGCCGGCGGCGGCGAACCGTTCGGCCATGAACGACTGCCCCTCGTTCTCGCCGTCGGTGCCGCTGACGCTGGGGATCCGCACCACCTGTTCGACGAGCTGCATCATCGGGTGCTGCAGCGCGTCGACCTGGTCGAGCACGTGTCGGGCGATGTCGTCGGGAGTCACGATGCCGACACTAGGTGCCGCCCCGAACGCGGTGCCGAAGACGAGGTGTGCGCGACGAGTCGGCGGGGAATCACTCCCGCCGTGCACCACACGATCGACGACCGACCAGCCGTGCGCCGCCTCCCCCACGGCGCCGAGCCGGAGGCCCGATGGATGCGAGCGGCCCGTACCCCCCCTGGGGCTGCTCGTGTCCATCGGCCTGGTCGCGGTCGTGGCCTGGTCGGGTGCGGCGTGGACCGACACGAGGCCGGGCTCGTGGTACGACGGTCTCGAACAGCCGTCGTGGAACCCGCCGGACTGGTTGTTCGCTCCGGTGTGGACCACGCTGTACCTGTTGATGGCCGTCGCCGCGTGGTTGGTCGTGCGAGCGGACGCACCGGCGCCGGCCAAGCGACGAGCGCTCGCGCTGTACGGCGTGCAGCTCGTCCTCAACCTCGGATGGACCGGCCTGTTCTTCGCGCTCGAGCGCCCGGGGTGGGCGCTGGTCGAGATCGCGGGTCTGCTCGTCGCGGTGATCGCCACCATCGTGGCGTTCCGTCCCGTGTCGTCGGTGGCGGCCGGCATGCTGGTGCCGTACGCGCTGTGGGTGTCGTACGCGTCGGCGCTCACCGCGGCGATCGTCGTGCTGAACTGACCCGGTCGTCGCCGCTCGCTCGGGTTCCCTCGGTTCGCGGGCGTCTCCATCACGCCACCCGCCGCTCAGCCGTGCCCGGAGTGATCCAGGCGTGCCTCCATCAGTCCGAACCGGGGGAACCGGGCGGGCGGTTCCGGGCGCGACGACTCGATGTACTCGACGGCGAGCTGCTTGGTCGTCCACACCGAATCGACGGTCGGCGACGACGCCACGTCCCGCTCGCGCATCACCACCCAGACGGCTGCACCCATGTGAGGATCATCGGCCGCCGGGGCCGTCCGGACACCTGGAGTTCGCACCTGCGTCCCTAGTGCACGCGCGTCAGCCGAGGCGTGCTGGCGGGCACCGGGGTGCGTCAGATCGGGCGGATGATCACGCGGTTGTCGTGGAACACCGCGCCCGCACCCATGTCGCTCGCGCGTTCGGCGACGGTGTCGTTGATCGTGCGGCCGTCGGCGAAGGCCGTCGTCCACGCACCCTTCGTCGACACGGCGACGCCGGCGCGTGGCGCGTCGTCCACGTGCAGGCGTGCGACGAAGCCACCTCGATCGTTGAGCACCTCGACGCGCTGGCCGTCGACGAGACCGAGCGCCGCGGCGTCCGCGGTGCAGATCGTGACGGTCGGTTCGGCGCGTCGTGCCGCTGCGTGCTCGACGCCGGCGAAGGTGGAGTTGACGTGCGCGGCGCTCGCGGCGGCGATCAGGGCGAAGGTGCCGGGCGGCCCGGCGACCGCCTCACGCGCCGGGCGGTGTTCGGGCAGCCGACCGTGTCCGTCGCGCTGGGCCGTTTCCGACGCGAGTTCGAACCGGCCACTCGCCGTACCGAACGGCTTCCCCGAGCCCGTGCCGACGCCGTACGCCTCGGTGCCCGGGATGCGCATCCACCCGGCCGCCCGCAGCTCGTCGACCCCGACGCCCGCTGCACGCCAGCGCTCGCCCGACAGCGCGGCACGGGCGAGGTCGAGGTCGGTGTCGTACAGCGCGGGTTCGTCGAGCCCGAGCGCGGCGGCCAGACGGCGGAGCATCTCGGTGCGGCTGAGACACTCGCCCGGCGGTGCGACGGCCGGTTCGTTCCACTGCACGTAGAGGTGTCCGTACGAGGCGACGACGTCGAGGTGCTCGGTCTGCAACGTCGACGGCAGCACCAGGTCGGCGTAGCGGGCCGTGTCGGTGAGATACGCGTCGAACACCACGGTGAACAGGTCGTCACGAGCCAGCTCGGCGCGCACGTCGGCGCTGGCCGGGTTGGAGACCACCGGGTTCGCGTTGGTGACGAACAACGCCTTCACGGGCGGGTCGGCCGTCCGCAGGTGGTGGGCCAGCATCGTCATCACCAGCAGACGCCGATCGCTCGGGCCGAGGTCGAAGCGAGACAGCGCCTCGCCGTCGAGCGCCTCGACCGACACGCTGTACAGCAGCCCGCCACCCAGTCGAGCGTGGTCGCCGGTGAGCGCGGGGATGCTCGCGACCACCCGCGCGGCCTGGCCCCCGAAGCGGTGGCGTTGCATGCCCTGGCCGAGGCGGATGGCGACCGGTCCCTGCGTCGCGATCCGCTCCCCCAGCGCGACCACGATCTCCGCGTCGACGCCGCACTCGGCGGCCACGCGTTCCGGGGTCCATTCGGCGAGCGACGGTTCGAACTCGTCCCACCCCGTGCAGTAGTGGTCGAGGAAGCCCTGGTCGATGCGTGTGCGGGCGATCACGTGGCACAGCCCGAGCGCGAAGGCTGCGTCGGTGCCCGGACGGATCGCCACGTGCTCGTCGCAGCGATCGGCCGTGCGATGGCGCACCGGGTCGATCGCGACGACGTGCGCGCCGCGCGCTCGCGCCTCGTCGACGAACGGCCAGAGGTGACGATTGGTGGTGAGGGTGTTGGTGCCCCACAGCAGGATCGTCCGGGCGTGCACGAGGTCCTCGGGATCGAGCGTGGTCGTGTCACCCATCGCGTACTGCAGCCCGAGGAACCCCGCGATCGTGCAGATGCTCAGGTGGTGCACCGAGGTGCCGAGCACCTGCCACAGGCGCGGCACCGAGCCCGAACCCTGCAGCGCGCCGAGGTTGCCCGTGCCGTCGAACGGCCAGATCGCCTCTGCACCGTGCTCGCCGACGATGCGGGTGAACCGGTCGGCGATCGTGGCGATCGCCTCGTCCCACGAGATCCGCTCGAACCGTCCGCTCCCCTTGGCGCCGGTGCGTCGCAAGGGGTGCAGCAGCCGGGTCGGGTCGGCTGCGTGTTCGAGCCACGGGTTCACCTTGGGGCACAGGCCGCCCCGGGTGATCGGATGGTGCGGGTTGCCGCGCAGCGACACGGCCCGGCCGTCACCGTCGACGGTCACCACCCAACTGCACGCGTCGGGACAGTCGAGGGGGCAGCCGCCGATCACCTCGCGGAAGCTCTGGGACGTCTCGGTCACCGCCCGATTCTCGACGTCGTCACGCCGTCGAGCACGGCATTTCCGTGAACTGGCCCGCCGTCAGATCTTCGATCGTGTGCGATATCCCGTGAAGAAGCTGGCCACCAGCAGGATCAGGGCGAGCACGAGCAGCACCTTCAGCCCCTCGACGAACAGGCCGAGTGCACCGGCGAGCACGGCGAGGACGAGCAGCAGCACGACGAATCCCATGGTTCTCCTCCTGGAGGGTGGCGAGCCCTCCCGATACCCACGGGGACGCCGTCTCAGTCGGCGAGCAGCGACAACAGGTGCTGTGAGGTGAGGAGATCGAGGTGTCCTCCGCCTGCGTTCTTGAACACGGTGATGTCGTCGGGCGATCGCCGGCCCACGCGTCGGGCCACCAGGTCGTGCAGGTCGCCGAGCACGTCGGCCTCGGTGATCACGCCGTGGGCGATCGGCCCGAGGATGTCGCCCACGCCGTCGAAGGCCGGCTCCCGGCGGTCGACGAACACCAGCGCTCGGGCGATCGTGTCGTCGTCGGCCTCGCGCATGTCGGGCGTGAAGCCGCCCACCAGGTCGACGTGCGTGCCCGGTCGCAGCAGGCGGCCACGTACGAGCGGGAGATGGCTCGCGGTGCACGCCGAGATCACGTCGGCGGTGGCGACGGCAGCGTCGAGGTCGGTGGTCGTGACGGCTGGGATGCCCTCGGCCCGCAGGTCGGCTGCCACCTCGGCGGCCCGCTCGGGCGTGCGGTTCCACACGGTCACCTGCTCGACGCCGGGCAACACCGCCACGTGCGCCCGGGCGAGCGGCCGCGACATCGCGCCGGCTCCGATCACCAGCAAGGTCCTGGCGTCGGGGCGGGCGAGCAGGCGAGCACCGAGCGCGGAGTCGGCCGCCGTGCGCCACTGCGTGATCACGGTGCCGTCGAGCACCGCGAGCGGGCGGCCGTCGACCGCGTCGAACATCACGCACACGGCCTGCACCGCCGGGAGACCACGGCTCGCGTTGTCGGGGACGACGGTCACCAGCTTGCTGCCGGCCATCCGGCCGGGGTCGACCGCGTTGCGGACGAAGTAGGTGGCGGCGGTGTCGCCCATCAGCGCGTCGGTCATCGCGATCGGAGGGCGGCGGTGGGCGGTCTCGAGGGCGTCGACCAGACCAGGAAAGGTGAGGGCGCGATCGATGGTCTCGCCGTCGACGAACCGGATCATCGGGCGAGCGTAACCCCGGGCGCGTCGCGCACCCCCGCGCGAACATGGCGCCATGACCACTCTCCCCGACCGTCCCCACACCGCCCTCCTGGTCGTCGACGTGCAGAACGGCGTCGTTGCCGGAGCCCCTCAGCGCGACCAGGTCGTCGACAACGTCCGCCAACTCGTCGACCGCGCCCGGGCCGCCGACACGCCGGTGGTCTGGGTGCAGCACGCCGACGACGAGAACCTCACCGAGGGCAGCGACGCGTGGGCCTACGTCCCCGAACTGCACATCGGTGCCGACGAGCCCGTGGTGCACAAGCGCTACGGCGATTCGTTCGAGGGCACCGATCTCGAGCAGCAGCTCGCCGCACGTGGTGTCGGCCACCTCGTGGTGGCCGGCGCGCAGTCCGACGCCTGCATCCGCTCCACCATCCACGGCGCGTTCACCCGCGGCTACGACGTCACCCTGGTCACCGATGCGCACACCACCGAGGACCTCACCGAGTGGGGCGCACCGCCGCCCGAGCAGGTGATCAGCCACACCAACCTGTACTGGCAGTTCCAGTCCGCCCCGGGTCGCACCGCAGCCACCTCACCCACGGCCGAGATCGAGTTCGCCTGACGCCCGGGTCGCGCTGCGGCCGTCAGGCGTGGGGCACCACGCCGACGGCGCAGCGGGCCACGGCGTCCATCGAGAACGCGCCGGTCGGTTCGCCGATCCGAGCGAACAGCGCCGAGCGCAACGCCTGCCGCTCGACCGGGCCGAGCGCGACGCAGTACGCGCCCGCCGGTCCCACCCCGGCCAGGAACCCGCTCCACAGGTCGTCGAAATCGGCAGAGGTGCTGCTCACCCGCAACGTCTCGGGCGCTCAGGGCGCGTCGGGGCGGTCGACGAGCGCCACGAGCTTCTTCGGGGCGAGCAGGCAGTAGCTCTCGGTGACCAGTTCGCCCACCTCGTCCCAGTCGGTGTCGTCGTCGAGCACCATGCCGACGGCGTCGCGACCCCAGCCGAGCACGAAGAACGGGTGCCCGGCGTTGGCGAGCATCTCGAACTCGTCGCCGGCCGAGCGGAACGACATGACCACCTGCACGCCGTCGCCCCGGTCGACGCCGAGCACGTGGGCGAAGGTCTTCGTGCGCACCCGCCAGCGGATGCCCACCCACGCTCGCTCCTCGTACGCGTCGGGCAACGCCAGGCACATCTCGCGCAGCCGGATCTCGACGTGCTCCGGCACGTCGTCGGTGTAGCGGCGCTGCTCGTCGGGCACACGGCGATCGTAGGCGTCGGGTGGGATCTCACGGTCTCGGGCGTGTCGGAGCGGATCGCCGCGCGAGCGCTGCGGGTTTGCCGCGGCCCGGCGACGGGAAGCGTCACCCCATGATCGACGACACCCCCAACGACACCCCTGCTGCCACCACCCCGACGAGCTCGGAGGACTTCCCCCTCGGCGCCGACCGGATGCCCACCGAGGCCGAGGAGCGTGCGGCCGAGCGGGCCGCCGCCGACGTCGAACTCGGCACCGTGGCCGACCACGAGCAGGAGATGGCACGACGCGGTGCCGAAGTGCGCGGCGAGGGCGAGATCGAAGGCGTCCGGTGAAGGTGGCCGGCCCGGTGCGGCGCCTGGTCGAGCGGATCGAAGGCGACGAGCGCTGGGACGTGGTGACGCGCCCCGTCGGCGCCGTCGCCGAACGGCTCGGCCGCACGGGCGCCGCGCCGGTGCTGGGCGGCGACTGGATGGGGCATGCACTCCACCCGCTGATGACCGATCTGCCGATCGGCTGCTGGACCTCGGCGACCGTGCTCGACCTCCTCGGCGGACGGTCGAGCCGCACCGCCGCGACCCGGCTGGTGGGGCTCGGTCTGTTGACCGTGCCGCTCGTCGCAGCGACCGGCTCGGTCGAGTACGGCGGCATCCGTGAGCAGTCGACCCGCCGTGTGGGTGCCGCGCACGCGGTGGGCAATTCGGTGGCGACCCTGCTGTTCTTCTGGTCGTGGCGCGACCGTCGACGCGGCAAGCACCTGCGCGGTGTGGCGCTGGGTCTGCTCGGTGGCACGGTCGCCTCGGTGACGGGTCATCTCGGCGGGCACCTGTCGTTCGCCCGAGGGGTCGGCATCGGATCGCGCGGCGGGATGGACGACGTGCCGATGCGTCCTGCCAGCGACCTGATCGGCTTCGACGAGGCATCCGATCTGCTGCAGGTGCCCGTCGAGCAGGTGGGCACGATGTTCGCCGAGGGCATGCTGACCGACGTCGGCGACGGCCGCGGCCCCAAGCTGTCGCGCGCCGAGGTGCTCGCGCTGCGCAACCTCGGCGGCTGACGACCACGTCAGATCGGCGTGCCGTCGCCGCCCGCTACCCACCACAGGACCATCCCCTACGGTGCGGACGTGGATCGACCGCCGGAGACGGTGATGACGACCACGTGGGCGAAGTTGTCGGGATCGCTCGTGTCGAGCTCGCCGCCGTAGATGGGCACGTCGACGAGCTCGAACGCTGCGACGCGGCCGTCGGCGACCAGCCCGTCGAGCACGGCGCGAAAGCCCGACGAGGTGAAGTGCGCGGCGTTCACACCGATCGCGGCGCGACCACCGGGCCTGAGAATGCGGATCACCTCCGCGAGCGCCTCGGGCCCCACGTGTCCGTGGGTGAACGTGCCGACGCTGAGGGCTCCGCCGTACGACGCATCGGCGATGTCGATCGGCTGCGTCAGGTCGACCTCGATCAGCCGTCGATACGCGGGTTCGTCACCGACGAGTTTGGCCGCCGCCTGCTGGAGCATCTCGGGCGAGATGTCGAAGCCGTCGACCGTCAGACCGGTGAGCACGCGCAACGCCTGTCCTGCGAGGCCGGTGCCACAGCCGATGTCGACCACGACCTCGTCCTCGTCGAGCACGGAACGGCAGGCGGTGGCGAACACCTGGGCGACCTGCTCGTGGTAGCGGTAGCCGCTCTGCGCGATGAAGCCGCTGTCGTAGGTGGAGGCCCATGTTCGGTACAGCTCACGACTCGCCTGCGGACCGTCGAGCCCGTAGGCGGCCTCGAGGAGCTCGTCCACCGTGGGCGCGGTCTGAGCCGCGCCGATCGGCCGCTCGCGTTCGTGTGCCGGCATCGCGAGATGATGCCCGAACTCCGAGGGTTCCGTCGTCAGGTCGAGGCGCCGGCGGTCCGTCGGGCCCGGACGACGGCGACCAGACGGTCGGGTTCGGCCACGGTGACGGTGAGCCCGGGGTGCCTCAGCTTGCGAAGTGGTTCGCCGCCGGTGATGGGCTCGTGGAAGCGGAGGCACACGCCGCGATGGGCGGTGGTGCCGAAGGTGAGGCCGTGATCCGCGAGCGACCAGTGGGTGCCCGCCACCTTCCACGGTGCGTACGGTCCGGTCACCTCGGCGTCGATCACGTTCGTCAGAGGGGTGGCGACCCGCCAGGGCCCGAAGCGCACACGCACTTCGCTGTCGTCGACCTCGACCCAGGTGCGGGACGCGCCCAGGCCCATCGCCGTGGCGGCTCGGCCGGTCCAGCCCTCGTACGCGAAGTCGAATCGCTCGACGTGTTCGACGGGATCGGCGGTGGGGGTGTCGGTCATGCCGTTCGGATACCCCGTCTCGGGCCGCCCCAACGCGACGATCCCCGGTCGACCCGCGTCGGCGCGGATCGACCGGGGACGTGGCGGCGCGTGGGTCGCCGACGAGTCACGGGCTGGGGTGGAAGTGCTGTGCGGCGTGCTCGCGTGCCGCCTGATCCGGGTAGTGGGTGCTGTCGACGGCAGGGGCCTGCCTGATCCAGTGCTTGTCGAACGGGACGACGATCTTGCCGTCCTCGGTCTCGTAGCTGCCCTCGATCGGGACCAGCCGTTCCTTGCGCAGCAGGCCCGGGTCGACCACGAGCCAGGTGGGCTCGTCGGACGCGTCGTCGTAGAAGACGTCCGACACCGTGCCGACCGGTTCGCCGTGTTCGTCGACGACCTTGTGCCCGGTGTAGGTGGTGGTGTTCATGCCAACTCCTCTCGGTCTTCTCTCTCGTCTTCTCTCGGTCTTCTCTCGACGAGGATCACGTCCGGCCACGGGTTCGAGGTCCGGCTGTGATCTCGTCGTCACGCGATCGCGACATTCGAGTGCCCTTCCGAGAGGGGTTGCGATACGGGTGGGCGCCACGTTGCTCAGGACCACCCGTGCGGGCGGGGACGGTGTTCGGCGGCACGCTTGACGGCCTGTCCCGCCGGGTATCGGTCGGTCCCCCCGATCAGACAGGACGAACATGAGCAACGAACTCGACGGCAAGCGGATCGCCTTCCTCACCGCGAACGAAGGCGTCGAACAGGTGGAACTGACGGCCCCGTGGAAGGCGGTGCAGCAGGCCGGTGGCACGCCCGTGCTGATCGCACCCGAAGCCACCAAGGTGCAGGGCATGAACCACCTCGACAAGGGCGACGAGTTCACCGCCACGGTGGCCGTCGGCGAGGCGGACGCGTCCGGGTACGACGGCCTGGTGCTGCCCGGTGGCGTGGCCAACCCCGACCAGCTGCGTACCGACCCACAGGCGGTCGCGTTCGTGAAGGCCTTCGCCGAGGCCGGCCGCCCGATCGCCGTCATCTGCCACGGTCCGTGGACGCTGGTGGAGGCAGGCGTCGTCGAGGGACGCACCCTCACCAGTTGGCCGAGTGTGCGCACCGACATCACCAACGCCGGTGGCTCGTGGACCGATCAGGAGGTCGTGGTGTGCTCCGCCGGGCCCGGCCCGATCGTCTCGAGTCGCAAACCCGACGACCTCCCCGCCTTCACCAGCAAGCTCGTCGAGGTGTTCGCCGCCTGACCCGCCGGCGCCGGCCCGAACCGGCCGGCGCCGCCGGTCAGGCCGGAGGGTCGTTCTCGCGGTTGATGCGCGCCTGCTGGTCGCCGGTCGGGTGCTCGGTGCTGGTGGGCGGCTCGGGCGCCGGCGGCTGGTTGGTGCCGTCGTCGGGGTTCTCGCCGTTGGCCACGTCGGCCGATCGCATCGAGTCGGGCTTGCGCGAGTCGTCGGTCGTCGGCTCGGTGGGGGATCGTTCGGTCATCAACGTGTGGTACCCCGTCACGGACCGCCCGAGTCGACGGCCCTGCGTTCACCGCAGCTGGTCGGGCAGGGTTCGAGCGAGGTCGCTCAGCTGGGCGTCGAGCGCAGCGTCGCCGGCGAAACTCAGGTGCCAGCGGTCGGACGGGAAGCCCCAGTAGCGGACGTCGACCACCTGCCACTCGGGCGCGAGTTCGAGGTCGATCACCAGGTCGATGCATCCGCCGTCGAAGCTGTCGCCATCGCCTCGGCAGAAGATCACCTGGGCTCGCGACTCCGAAGCGCCCAGTTGGCCGGCAGCGAATCCCAATGGCTCGAGCACCGGATCGAGCACACGGGCGACTGCCTCGAGCGCGGGATCGGGCGGAGGAATCGGTGCCGGAGCCCAGCTCGCCATGGGTGCACTCTGCGTCCGCGACGAGGCGTTCCGCAACACGTCGCCGGTCGCTCCCGTGGGGTCATCGACGCCCGACCGCTTCCGCATTCACGAGGCGCGGATGGCCGGGATCGCGATGCGGGCCCACACTCGGGTGCCTCCGTCGTCCGACGCGGCGCCCCATTCGGTCGACAGCATCTCGACCACCCGCCGGCCGTGTCCGCCCCGGCCGACGAGATCGGTCACCGCGCCGCCGCCCGACCCGCCGTCGGTGATCTCGATCGCGAGCGCCGTCTCGTCCACCGACAAGCGGAGATGTCGCGGCTCGTCGCCGTGCTTGATGGCGTTCGACACCAGTTCGCTCACGACGATCACCACGTCGGTGAGCTTCGGCAGTGGCACGAGGTCGGCGACCGACTCGGCGATGACGAGACGGATGCGTCGCACGATGCGCGGGTCGTCGGCGATCGACAGGTCGAGTCGATCGCCGGGTCGGCGCAGCGGAGATGGCTCGGTGTCGGGCACGGTGACGGATTTCCCCTCGGGGCGAGGTACCCCGTCCGGGCGGGCACGAACCCGAGATCTCTCCCTCGACCGCTCGGGTGATGTGCCTGGAGGATCGTCGACCGACGAGCTGATCACCGGACGGTCGCTGACGTGCACCCGCAGTCGAAACGTTCCTCGTCGTGGCAACTGGGCCACCATGCGCCGACGATCCCGGTGCGTGCGACGAGCGACCGGATCGGCCCGGCGAGCGTGGCGGTGATCCGTGCCGTGGCGTACCGGATGATGCCGTTCGGGCACTACTCCCCCGCCGAGCGAGAGCTGGCGACCGCCGTGTTGCTCGGGGCCGTGACGCGGCGGGCGGTCACGATCCGCTTGCGCTCGGGCCGTCTCGGGCGCCGTGAGGTGGGCCCGACCACCCCGATGCTCGAGGTCATCGAGTGCGGCCGGGTGGTGGCACGACTGCCGTGGCGTGCCGTGCAGGACGAACTCGACCACTCCGAACTGTCGCCGACCGACCTGCTGCCGCCGGGGTGGATCCCCGAATCCTCGACGCCCTGACGGGATCCCGGGGTCACCCGCCGTCGACGACGCGTCGGCGCACGTCGTCCTGGATCGCGCGGATCGCAGCACCGACGAGGCCGCCGCTCAGGCGACCCGGGCCCAGGGGGCCCGCTCGATCGGTGCCGAGAGGTGGCAACGACGCCAGGGCACGGGCGACGGGCGCGGGCATGGTCGCGACCTGACGCCGGGCCACTGCCGCCGATGCTTCGCTGTCGCTGCCGGCGAGCAGCGCCCGGGCCTTGGCCGCGTAGCCGGCCGCACCGAGCGCGTGTGCACCCATGTGCGCGACGGCCGCGGCCTGCTCTGCGGCGAAGGCGGCTGCTCGCGCCTCCGGCGTGGGCGCGTCGCGTGCCGCGCCACCCGCGTCGGCGCCACGTCGCCGGATCGCGTCAGCCACCGCGAGCCGACCGTCGGCGAATGCACGCGTCTGCTCGATCGCGGCCCGCACACGTGGATCGCCGGGCATGACGGCCTCGAAGATGCCCTCGACGTCTGCGGCGCAGTCGGCCGCCCATGCGGCCAACACCCGGCGATCGTCGACGCTCAGTGTCTGCCGCGACAGCACCCTTCGAGCGTACGCCGCGCCGAACAGCGGTTGCTCGGCGATGCGATGCGGACGATCACGAGCTGGGTGCGGCGGCGTGGTCGCGTGCCCAGGCTCAGGCACCCGGAGCTGCGCTGTCAGCGGACTGTCAGTGGATTGACAGCGCGATCCGTCACGGTGCTCTCGTGACACACGACTCCCTCCGCCCCGCATCGCCGGCCCGGCGGCCGCGCCTCGTGCGCGAGCTCGTGCTGCTGGGCTCGTTGTTCTTCGTGTACCAGCAGGTGCGATTCGTCACCCGCGACGACGTCGGCTCGGCCATGTCCAACGCACGCCGCGTCATCGGCTTCGAGCGTGCGCTCGGGGTGTTCCGCGAGCGCGATCTGCAGACACTGGTGCTGCACTCCGAGCACCTCGTCTCGTTCCTGAACCGGTACTACGTGACGGTCCACTTCCCCGCGTCGGTGGCGTTCCTGGTGTGGGTCCTCGTGCGGCATCACGACTGGTACCGGGCGATCCGCACGTGGTTCGTGGTGGTCACCGGCGCCGCGCTCACGATCCACGTGGCGTTCCCGCTCGCACCGCCCCGGATGATCACCTCGGAGGGCCTGGTCGACACGCTGCGCGTGTTCGGGCCGAGCATCTACCCGGCCGACACCAGCCGCTCGGTCGCCAACCAGCTCGCGGCGATGCCGTCGTTGCACTTCGGGTGGGCGCTGATGGTGGCCGTCGGGTTCGTCGCGATCAAGCGATCGCGCCGCAGCCTGCTGGCGCTCGCGCACCCCGCCGTCACCCTGCTCGCGATCGTGGCGACGGCCAACCACTACTGGCTCGACGCGGCCGTCGCCGGCCTGCTCGTGTGCGCCGCCGCACCGGTGTTGTGGCGCTACCGGACACGCGACGCGATGTCGACCGAGCCGGTCGAGCTCGATGGTTCGCAGCCCGCCTCGGTGTTGCTCCCCTGCTGATGATGCGGGGGCGGGTCGGTACGGTGCCGAGGCATGACCAACATCGCACGCCGGATCTGGGATGTCGTCGAGCCGATCGCCGCGAACATCTACTTCGCGCCCGAGGTGCACGCCGCCTATCACGAGATCGGCTTCGACCCGTCGACCCGCTCCGCCGGCAAGGTCCAGTACCCCGACATGGTCGCCTACTTCACCAGCCGTGGCGCGTGCCTCGGACCGGGTGTCGACGGGCATCTCGTGGCCTCGGCGTTCGGTGTGTTCAAGCGGCCGATGGTGGTGGCGGCGGTGGCGGAGGGTTGGCGCCGCGCCGACCAGCCGACGGTGCTCGCCGCTCGTGAGCGCGGTGGTGTGGCGTCGTTGCGTCGCATCCTGGGCGACGAGCCGGAGGGTCTGGCCTGGGCGACCGAGGTGCTGCAGCGCATGGTCGACGCGGCCCCGGGCGAAGGGCGGGCGCTGTTCTCCGGCCTGCTGTCGCTCGGTTATCCGGACGACCCGATGGGCGCGTTCTGGCGTGCGGCCGATCTCGTGCGTGAGCACCGCGGCGACAGCCACATCGCGGCGTGGATCGATGCCGACCTCGATGCGTGCGAGATCGGTGTGCTCACCGACCCGTGGCGCGGTCAGCCGTTGAAGTCATGGGTGCGCACGCGTGGATGGACCGACGACGAGCTCGACGCCGCGTGCGACCGGCTGCGTTCACGCGGCCTGCTCGACGGCGACGAGCTCACCGACGCGGGACGACAACTGCGCGAAGGGATCGACGACGCGACCGATCGCATGGAGAACCGGCTCGTGACCGCGCTCGGTCCGGACGCACGACAGCTGTTCGATCTGCTCGACCCGTGGTGCGACCTGATCGTCGCCGACGGCGGCTACCCGGGTCGCGTGGCCTGGCCCACCTGACGTGGGGGCGGCAGCCACTCCGACGGCACGCGCGTCGGACGCGCTCTAGGTTGGGTCCGTGACGTCGTGGAGCCGAGAGGCGCTCACCCGCGAGACGATGATCCGACAGGGGTTGTCGGCGCGCCGGGCCTGCGCTCCCACCGACGCGGTGCGGTCGGTGATGGCATTGCAGGCACAGGAGCCGGCGGCGCCGTACCTGGCGTTGTGGAACCGCATCGAGGGCTTCCGGCCGAGCGAGCTCGACCGAGCGTTGGCCGACGGCGCCATCGTGAAGGCCTCGCTGTTCCGGCTGACGCTGCACGCCGTCGCGGCCGACGACATCGTGTGGGCGCGCACGGCGATGCAGGGCCGGGCACGCGACGCCGGCTTCCACGCCGTGCTGGATCAGTACGGGATCGCCGATGGCGAGCTCGGTGCACTGCTCGAGCGGCTGAGGACGGTGATGGCCGAACCGCACGACAACGCGGCGATGGAGCGCTTGCTCGCCGAACAGGTGCCCGACGTCGACGACCCTGCCCGGCTGTGGTCGGCGCTCCGCCTGGTGGCCTTCCGGCACGCCACGTCCGCCGATCCGTGGTCGTTCGGCCGGCGGCCGGCGTTCGTGCCGTGCAGCGTGGCCGCAGGTGACGAGCGGGCTGCGATCGCCCAGCTGGTGCGCCGGTTCCTGATGGCGTTCGGACCGGCCTCGATCGCCGACGTCGCGCAGTTCACGATCCTCAAGCGGTCGACGATCCGCGAGGTGGTCGAGTCGATGACCGAGCTCGTCTCGGCCGCTGGGCCCGACGGGGTGCCGTTGCTCGACCTGCCGCCGGACGTCGTTCGAACCGACGGCGCCGAGGTCCCGCTCCCACCCCGCTTGCTCGGCATGTGGGACAGCGTGCTGCTCGCCTACGACGATCGCTCGCGGGTGATCCCCGAGGCGCACCGCTCGCACGTGATCCGGCGCAACGGCGACGTGCTGCCGACCGTGCTGGTCGACGGTCGGGTTCGAGGCGTGTGGCGGGCTTCGGCCGACGCGATCGAGCTGCGGGCGTTCGATGCGATCGACGATGCTGCGGTGTCGGCCCTCGACGGCGAGGCGCGTGACCTGCGGGCGATGCTGGCCGACCGCGAGCCCACCGTGTTCTCGCGCTACGCCCGCTGGTGGGACCAGCTCCCCGCCGGCCCCACCATCCCCCTCGGCCGCTGACCGGCGGATCCCCGGGGCCGATCGGATCCGGGGATGACTGGCCGCGCGGTGGTCGAACGCGCTTGAATCGCGCTCCGATGCGGTGCGGACGGGCGACTCACCTTCGGCGCGCACGCCTGTCGGCATCTCTGGTGCTCGTGTCGACGTTGGCGATCTCGGCGAGCGCGTGCAGCTCGGGCGGCGACAACGTGGCCAGCGCGGATGCGGCGGCCGGTACGTCGACGACGGTGGCCGTCGCCACCACGCCCGCGCCGACCACCACCGTGCCGGCCCCGATCTGCACGGTGGCGGCGCAGGTCGGCGATTCGCTCACCGCGATCGCCGAGCGCAACGGGCTCACGCTCGAGCAGCTCGAGGCCGAGAACCTGCTCGACCCGACCGACGTGTTCCTGCCCGGGCAGGAGTTCGACGTGTGCATCGGGGATGCCGTCGACCCGTCGGATCCCACGCTGATCGAACCGCCACCCGACGCGGTGATGGTGCAGCAGCGCGAGCTCAACGAGCTGTTCGCGAACACGTCGTTGCAGCCGCTCCAGATCGACGGCGACTCGGGCAAGCTGACCCGCCAGATGATCTGCGCGGCGCGCATGGCGCTCGGCCTGCCCGTGCACAACCGGCACCTCGTACCGGGCAGCGAGGAAGAGGCGACGATCTTCGCCGCCACGGCGATCGGCATCCCCGAGGGCGCGCCGATCGACGCCGACAAGTGGCTGCTGGTCGACCAGACGTGTCAGGTGATCTTCACCGGCGAGGGCAACGACCGGGTGGTCGACGTGTTCCCGACGTCCACGGGTTCGGAGGGGCACGAGACCTTCAACGTGCGGGCCCAGGCGTTCCGTTTCGATCCGGCGATCGACAACGACGGGTGGCACGACAGCGAGAGCTATCCGGTCAGTGTCGACAACCCGCTCAACGGCAACATGTACAAGCCGATCTACTTCAACGACGGGCAGGCCATCCACGGCGCCGAGTTCATCCCGCCGTACCCGCGCAGCAAGGGGTGCGCCCGCACGTTCCCCAAGCACCAGGACGCGATCATCGAGTGGCTCGGTCTGCAGGACATGACCGAAGCGACGTGGAAGGCGCAGGACATCGGCCTCGCCGTGCTGGTCCGTGGCCGCTACGTCGACCTGTTGGCCGACGCCTGATCACCCGAACCGGCCGCGCTGACCAGCTACCGGAGCCGCTCGCCTGCGGCACAGGCCTGCACGAGCAGGTCGAACCGCTGCTCTCGCGTCGCGGGGCGCTTGGCGCTGCCGATCCAGAAGGCACGCATCTTGCGGTAGCTGGGCGGCGTGGTGTCCCAGAAGGCGGCCGCCTCCGGGTGGTCTTGTCGCAGTCGCTCGTCCAGGTCGGGCGGGAGCTCACTGGGTCGCTTCGAGGTCGAGTACGGCTCTTCGCGCTCGTCGCGGGCGGCGAACGCTCGTCGTCCGGCGCCGGTCATGCGACCCTCGGCTTCGAGCTCGGCCACGAGTGCGACGTTGACGGCACTCCAGCGGCGGCTCTTGCGGGGCGTGAACCGCTGCACGTGTCGTTCGCTGTCGAGCGAGCGACGCTGGCCGTCGATCCAACCGAAGCACAACGCCTCGCGCACGGCATCCTCCCATCGGAGCGACGGCGTGCCCGTGCGGGTCTTCCAGTAGCCGACCACGCACTCGGTCTCCGTGGCGTGATGACGCTCGAGCCAGTCACGGAACTCGTGCGCACTTCGGAAGAAGATCGGCTCGCTGTCGAACACGCCATCGAGGCTACGTGTGCCCTGGCGGCGACAGCCGACGTTGCGGTGCGTGCGAGGCTACGGGCATGCACTCGGTGAGCATCTCGTTCGGTGTGGAGGGTCTGCGACCCGACGACCTCGACGGCTTCTTCGTCGGCTGGCCTGATCCACCCTCGCTCGACGACCAGCTCGGCATCCTCGCTGCGGCCGACGAGGTCGTCGTCGCCCGTACCGACGACGGCACGGTGATCGGCTTCGCCACGGCGATCACCGACCGCCGTTTCGCCGCCTATGTCCCGCTCGTCGAGGTGCTCCCCGAGCACCAGGGCCGGCGCGTCGGCTCCCAGCTCGTCGAGGCCCTGCTCGATCGCCTGCGCACGTGCTACATGATCGATCTGGTGTGCGACGACGACGTCGTCCCGTTCTACGAACGGCTCGGCGGCACCCGCCTCGCCGCGATGGCGTGGCGCAACTACGACCGCCTGCACACGACGACCTGAGAAGCGCGGCGATGCGGTCGTGCGAGGGCCGGTCCACCCTGCCGGTGGCGTCGACAGGTCAGAGGACGACACCGGCCGCGGCACCGACCGCAACTGCAGCGATCACCGACAGTGCGGCGACGCGACGTGCTGAGCGCCGGTCGGCACCGCGGATCAGCAGTATCAACGAGACCAGCGCGCACACGGCGAGCAGCACGGCGAACGTGCCGAGATCGTCAGGCCGCGCGGCGGCCGGTTCGTTCACCAGTCGAACGGCGTTGCGCATCGCCTCGGCTCCGAACACCGCAGGTAGCGACGAGCGGCCGAGCACCGCTCGCCAACTCGACGTGTCGGATGCCCAGCTGCCTGCCATGCCGAACACGACGCCCGCGACGATCCCTGCCAACAGCCACACCATTGCCGTCGACGAGGTCAGGTTCGAGCGGCTGGCATCGCGCACCAGCACGTCGGCGAGGTAGTACGACTCCACGCCGACGACGAGGACGACGACCCCACCGATCGAGGCCACAGGTGGCCGACGGAGCCAGCGCCCGTACCCGAACGCGGCTGCCGCCCACACCGACGGCGAGTTGAACAGGTTCGCCCACGGATACGGCGAGGCGACCTGCCCCCACAGGTCGAGCGGGCCGAGCAGCAGTCCGGCTGTGATCGCCACGAGCCACCACCAGCGCCCACGGATCCCGGCATCGGCGGTCGTGTCGGGCCCAGCCGCCGTCATCGACCGGACGCTAGCGGCGGCCCCGAGCGCGGCCTCGGCGGCCCACGGCGCACTGCGTCTAGCGCTCGGAGAACCCGGAATCGGCACGGCACCACACCGGACGGGCGACCATGATCTCGGTGTGGAGCACGACCTGTCGGACGAGATGCGGGATCGCATCGGCGCTGCGATCGCCGACGTGCTCGACGAGCGCGCTGCGGCCTGGTCGTTGATCGAGCTCGCCACCAGCCTGCTCGCGGACGGACACGATCACGACGCCGTCGTCGACCTGGCGACGGTGCCACCGAACGCGGCGATGTCCGACGTCGGGGAGTTGTTCTTGCGGATGATCGACGCGCTCGGCTTGCCCCGATTCCCCGCTCATCCGAAGGTGCTCGAGTACCTGGTCGACCACGACGAGATCGACGAGATCCTGACGATCACCAGCATCGACGAGGCTGCAGCCGCCGTGCTTCGCAGCTATCGAGAGCGATCGTCCGGCGCCGCGGCACCGACCGGCGCGACGGACTCGGACACCTGGTGGGCAGTGTTGCTGCTGACGATGAGCGCTGCGTGGTTCGCTGACGACCAGCGCGCACGGGCGTCGCTCGACTCGCTGATCGCCCAGGCGGAGACGGGCTTCGAATTGGCATGCATCGGCGCGGGCGCTCTCGAGAACTTCGTCAGTGACGACGAGGGCGACCTCGAGTGGCTGGAAGGTCGACTGCGAACGAGCACGAAGTTCTGCGAGGCGCTTGCCGGTGCCTGGATCTACAACCAGGTCTCTCCCGCCAACTTCGACCGCCTCGAGCGAGCCGCCGCCCGTCGCCTGACGAACCCGAACCGCCAGGACTGACGCCGGGGGAACGACGAACGCCGTCGAGACGATCTGATCGTCACCGACGATCGGGCGCGTACGCGGTTTCAGCCGCTCGGTAAAGCCGTGCTCGGCGGCTACGCAGCATCGATGATCCTGGCCCCACCGCAGCGACCTCGGGACACCGAGGGCGGCTTCTACCGCATCGGGGCCATACCCCTGTTGCTGCTGCTCCTGCTGGCCGATGCCGCGGTCACGATCGCAGGACGTGGCCCGATCCTCGACTGGAGCCCGGGATCGCCGGTCTCCCGATTGCCGCAGCGCTCGCCGTCGCGGAGTACCGACGTTGGTCGGCCTGGCGTCGCGGCCAGACGTGAGCGGCCCTCGCCACGACAGCTCAGGCCGGCGAGCAGTCCTTGTCGGGGTCGCGGGGCTCGGGGTCGTTGTAGCCGCCGGCCGGCGCGAACGAGTCCGGCGTCCGACAGCCGAGCAGCACGCGGTCCCCGAGCGGCGCTGCCAAGTCGACCGTCGTCGAACGCGAGCCGAGCGCCGTGGGGCACGACGCCCCTTCATCGCCGAGGCGACCCACGAGGACGCGAAGGGTGACGCTCGTGGGCGTCTCGACGATCTCGACCCGATCGAGGTCGAGCGAACAGCCGGGATCGTTGACGAAGTACTCGAGCTCGACCGTCGTGCCCGCCACCGAGACGACGTTCCAGTCGACGAGGGTGCACTCCCCCGGTCCCGCCACGTTGCCCGCAGCCGGGAGGCGGCAGCCGTCGCTCTCCGACGCGACGATCGTCGACGTCGCGATCACGGCGTCGACGGTGGGGGCGCTCGGCGGCTCGACGCGCGATGCGGCGGGAGCGGTCACCTCGTCGTCGCCACAGCCGACGAGGGTCAGAGCGAGGACGGCAACGGTGAGGGCGCCCCTGGCGTCGATCGACATGGTGGTCCGACGCCCCGCGACCGGCACTGGTTCCCGACGGGCCGAAGTGATCTCACCGGCAGCCGCTCGAGCTCCCCAGCGGCGCAAGGTGACGGCCCGACGGGCTCGCGCCGACCGCTGACCCGTCCTCAATCGGCAGACGAGCTGGCCCCGGACGATGGCGGGAAAGCGGACGAAGCGCCTGATCCGTTCGTTCACCAGCCAGGGGCCGCGAGGCCACGCCGGGAATCGAACCCGGGTGGAGGGCTTTTGCAGTCACTCGGCTGACGGCGCGAAAGACCAGGTGAGGCCATATGTCCAGCGTTCGGACCGCCGCCGATGGGAACGGTTTGGGAACAGCAGCGCCCGACCGAGGGACGATCGACCAACCAATCGAGCGTGCGACCACGCGGTCGGCAGCGACACGGTGTGGGCGCCGCACGGGCGTGACAGGTGCCTCGATGGAGGCCCGGGAACGAACCGTTCACGGAAGTAGCTCGACGTCTGTCCGCGACTGTCTCCTCGGCCGGTGGTCGACTGCAACTCAGTGGCCTCGCGATCCGATCGGCAGCTCGGCTGGGGTCAGGGTTCGAGGCGGGTCACGGTGGTGATTCGGTCGATGGCTTTGTCGAACGAGGCGATCGAGTCGACGCCAGCGCTCTCGGCGCATGCAACGAGGTACGCCTCGGCGAAGTCGAGCCGATCGACTTCGTAGACCTCGATCGCCCGAAGCAGCAGCGCGGGGTCGACCGAGATCATCGATCGCATCGCGATGAGCGACCGCATTGCGGTGGCGACCTGATCTCGCGGGGCCTTGTAGAACGACTCGAGGACGTACACCGTCTCGGCGACGATGAGATCGGCGAGGTACAGCTGGGTCTGGCTGGCGAGGAACGCGGTGGCTCGCTTGGCCATGGCCGGCGGGTCGCCGGTGAGGTGTCTGACGAGGATGTTCGTGTCGATGAACGCCGTCATCGGCGGGCGTCCGCGCGGGCTGAGCGTGCCTTGCGGACGACGTCGTCCCATGCGGCGTTGCGTCGGGCTGCGGGAACCTTGATCGTGCCTGCCAGGGACAGGAAGTCCGGTGTGCGAGCGAGAACGGCGCGATTGCCTTCGACGCGGAACACCACGTTGTCCCCTTCGCCGATGCCGAGTGCGTCGCGCACTGCCTTGGGGACCGTGATCTGACCCTTCGAGCTCATCCTGGCTGCGATCTCCATCACCTCTCCTTACCTATGACTTGAGGTAAGGATACAGACCCTCGATCGAAGTCATCGCACCCCGCTCGCAATGCCCGGTGAGGACGCTTCCCGCAAGTGACCTACCCGAGCAAATCGGCAGTTCAGCGCTGCTGTCAGCAGCACCCGCACTCGGTTAGCTGCTTTCGCATCCACGGCATAGCAAGCTGCCGCACGTCGCGGAGGAGATCATCGGCCACGGCGTCAACGTCGACACCCGGGTAGAGCCTCCACCACTTGTCAGCGCCATCTGGGCTGAGTCTTCCTATCCGAACCTGACTCACCGGGCCGCCCCACAGGGTGGCCGGCTGGGGACGCGCAGGACGGTGAGGATGTTGCTGGCGGAACAACTCCCACGCCGCCTTGTCGACGACCAACAGGTTGACGGTGAACCGCAGCTCAGCTGCATCGCTATACACCGAGCGCTGCAGACCAAGCATTGACCAACAGCCAACGGTCTTCAGCTCGTATCTCCCATTCGAACCGATGCAACCGAGGTCACGCAACGCTGGACTGATCCGCGTGTTGACGAAGTCGCGATACATCTGCTGTGCCGTGATTCCAACACTGCTGGTCGCGCTCTGTTTCGGGCGCGTACGCCATCGCAACCACTTGTCCAAGCCCGCTGGCGGCGTCTGCGAGTCCTCCCGCTTTCGCCTCGCCACTAGCGCATAGTGCCCGGACCGGACGGGGAGCGCAAGCCATCAGGCCGTTCCGATCGGCAGATCGGCTCGTTAGCAGCGAGTCGGGTTCGGGTCGTCGAACGACCAGCAGTATGCAGGTTCACTTGGATCGCATCCTGATCCGCCCTCATCAATCAGGACTCCGACTTCGAGCCCTCGTGCGACCGAGGATTCGGCGGTCACGAGGCAGTACCTGTGCATCGTGTCGTGCCCCGCGGCGCCGATCGCTCGACCGGTGAACAGCCCCGCGATAGCGACAGCCGACGCGATCGCGATGGTTGCACCCCGACGCGACTTGCCGATGAAGCGGTGCGCCACTGGAGCAGACTGCCCCGCCACTCTCCTGCGTGCAAGCGTGAGGTCCGACCCGATCGGCAGGTCGGCGCTACTCGGCTCGGGCTCTGGAGAGACGAAGCAGCCAAACGGTCACAACAGAGAAGAGCACGAAAGAGGCAAGGACCTGAGGCAGCACGATCGCTATCGGCAGATCGTCCTTCAGGGCCTGTCGCACCCAGACGCCACCAACGACGATGTTCCAGACGGCTATGAATGCGATGGCGGCCCACGCCCTGCGCCTCCTGAGCCGCTGAACGATCCACTCACGTGTCTCCCGCCAAGCACTCACCGCAACTCACCCCAGTCGACCGCTCCGGCCCGACACTCTGCACGGCGACCAGCTTCCGCACAAGCCAATCGAGGTGCCGATCGGCAGATGGGCGCTGGCGACGGCAACACCCTCACTTGCCGAGAATCGCTGTGATCAGTCCGTCGAACGTCATGGCCGGAAAGCCAACATGGGGTGCGTTGAACATCGCGTGACGCTCGGCGTCCAGCGGCTCCAGTGCTCTCAGGAACGAGCGGAATCCGTCAAGGATGATCGGAATGGGCCTGTCGCGCAGAACAATGAACTCGTTCCACCGGAAGTCGCCCTCGTCCGCAACGGGCGCTCGAATTACGCCAAGATGTGCCACCCGGCCGTGAAGCTGCGCCAACGGCGCCTTCAGCGGTTCGCCATCGCTCCAGTGCCAAGTCGGCACGTAGTCACGAGCAACGACGACGCTCCGACTGGGGTCGTTCTTGTCTTCGCCGTCGGAGCGACGCAGAAACTCAGCGACGCAGCGCGTGTGGATCAGCGCTGCCTCGAGAAGGCTCTCCTCGGTCAACTTCTTGAGCTCGGGACGCAGCACGGCGGCCCAGTCCTGGCCGATCACGAGGAAGTCGACGACCTTGTCCACCTCGTACCGCACGTGCGACGCCATCTTTGTCAGTAACTCGGCCCGGTCCATCCCTAACCCCCGTTGGCGGAGAGCTTTGCACGTCCGTCAGCGACGTCTCCGGAGGCGATTGGTCATGCATCTGAGCGAGCCGAGCGGCAGATCGGTGCCCGGTCACGGGGCCGGCGTCTATCGCATGTTGCAGAGCGCCCGAGCAAAGCGTGGGTCCCGATCCGCCTGCTCCGACATCCAGCTGTACTCATCGGGCGCAGCGTTCTGCCAGTCCTCGAAAGGTCCTGCGCCGATCGCCGACAGCACATCGTCATTTGGAGCGAACGCCACCAGGCTCAGAAGGAACGGGCGGTGCAACTCGACGGTCAGGCAGTTGAAGGCGAAGCTGAACGGCCACCACTCGGGGCCGGTCTCCCAACTGCGCTCAACCTCGACCTCGGCGCGGGCCATCGACTCTGCCGTCGCCTCGCACCACTGCTGTGCGATCTCGTCCAACGTGACGATGGCCAGCACCGCCGCCGTGCCTCCGTTGTCAGCCAGCTGGATCAGCTCTGCGCTTCGTGCATGGCTCACCGGGCCGCCTCCTTCTCCGCCAGTTTCGTCGAACACAGGCGAGTTGCGCCGACTCCGATTGGGGTGCGCTAGCCACGCGGATCGGCAGATCGGAGCTACGTGGCGACCGTGCGAATGCACGTTCCTGGTGCGATTGCACCCGTCTGCAGCACTGACCGTGATTGATCTCAGGTGCAGCCGCCTGCCCCATCCAGGCTGCGGAACCGGATCCAACTCCACCACCGTCACCGGCTCGCTGGATCCGATTGACGAGGCAACGACGAGCGACTCAGCCGGGTCGAAGCCGCCAGCGCACCAGTAGCCGTGAACCTTGGCGAGGGTGGCATCGATCTGCTCGACGGCGTTCACCTGGAGATGGAACCCGCCGAGGCCGCCAAAGGTGTCGGGATCGCGCCAGCCCTCGCACTACCCGCGGCATCGCCGCGCTCGAGGCCCCATTTCAGATGGCTTGCCCTCGTCGTCGTGCAACATGCTCTCCCGCAGCGTGGGGAAGCGCAAAGCGCTCTGTGCTTCGGCCCAGGGTACGCCTGGGCCGCTCCGCAGCCGACAGATCGGCAGATGAGTGCGGTATCGGACTGATACCATGCGCCGATGGCCATGACCCTTCGACTGACGGACAGCGAACAGGACGCCCTTCGCGAGCGCGCCGAGGCAGAGGGCATCTCGATGCAGGAAGCGGCCAGGCGCGCCGTGCGCGAGTTCGTTGCCAGGGGCGC
>JAXLRF010000007.1:0-408291 GCA_046331225.1 Acidimicrobiales bacterium | reverse complement strand
TCGAGCAACGCTCTTGATTGATTCTGAACACTGTTCCGGTCTCCGATGATCCAAACGACCCACTGCGAAGCCTCCAGCGTGCAACGCAGCGGACCGTCACCCGTACAACTGGACGCGCAGAAGCCCTCGCGGTGAAATCTCGTCGCGATTTCGTCAGCGCCGCCGACGCGGCGCCTCGGCCACGAACCGCTCGAGCGAAGCGCGCGTGAACCGGATGCGCCGCCCGATCCGGATCGGTTCGATCTTCCGGGCCCACATCAGCTCGTACATCGTCGTCCGCCCAATCCGCAGCAGCCTCGCCGCCTCCTCGATCGTCAGCAGGATCTGATCGTCCGCACCACCGACCTCAAGCCGGAGCGGTCCCTCATCATTCGTCGCAGCATTCCTCATGCCCTACAACTGGACGCGCTGCGGGCTGATCGGTGAAATCCGGATCCCAGCCCCGAGATTTGCCCCGCACAGCGGCGCACCGCCGCCGTCCGAACCCTCTTGGCTTACTTCGCTCCCTCGGCACGCGACGCCTTGACGCCCGGAGAGCGCAGTGCTCAGGGAACTCGGGCAGATAGGCGACCGCATGACTTCAGCTCAGGATCCCAGTTCCTCTCCCGACGGCTCCACGCTTGAAAGTTGGTTGGCGAAGCGCATCAGTTGCGCATCTCGGGGCGGCTCAGCTCGAACAACAACGATGTGTTCAATTCCTTCGGCACGAAGACGAGCCCGAGTCTCAGCAACAACAAGTTCCGCCATCTCAGCTTCAGCTGTGGCCTTCCTCGCGCCCGCAGCAGCCGTCTCCCTGGACGGTCGCCAATCTCGGACCACTTCCAAAAGAGCGAGGACTGCCTTTGCCGCCGCGAACACAGCCGTTCCTGCGCCCGCAACACCAACGACGATCTCAAGTGGACTGTTAAGGCGCATCCGGATGACTCGCACATCGAGAGGCGCGACGTCCCGATCCCAAAGGAGGCGAAGTGTGGCGGCAGCATCGGCGAGCGACTCAGCAACGTCCGCGAGAGACGCGTCGCCCTCAAGGTCCAGCGTGATCCGGACGCTCTTTGCGGTTGCGGTCGCTATCGCCATAGAACGAATCTAGGTGAGGACCGCCTGGCTGCGAGGATTCCGCCATGAGCGGTCCCACGGAAATCGACGTGGCTCTTCAGGCGCTGATCCTGGCCATAGTTCATGAGTATCACGCTGCGTCGACAGAACGACACCAGCGAAGGATGCGCAGTGCGCTAGTTAGGCACGCCCAGGGTCTGGCGTTCGTTGCTCAAGGGTCGCTGGCACGCTTCGACCGCTATGTGGACTCCATCCCTGGATATCTGGAGTTGATCGGCGAGGAGGTCGTTGAGCTACGGACCGCTCTCTCGTCATCCTGACGCTTTGCGGGCGACGCAGTTCGCCAGCATGACCTGATGCCGGCTTACTCAGCTGCGAGCGGTCCGAGTAGTCCGGTCGACAGATCGCCCGCGCCTCGACCCGGACGACGGTGCAGCAATCCAGCTATCTCACTCGGTTGCGATGTCACCCAACGCCGCGGAATCCAATCTGCGATCGCGCCGATCGTCCGCCGACGTTCGCCATTGTTCGAATTGCGTAGGTCCCCCCGTTGGTCCCCTTGGCGAATCGTTCCCGAAAACGAAAGAACCCCAGGTCGTCTGACCTGGGGTTTTGTCGTGGAGCTGAGGGGAATTGAACCCCTGACCTCTTCCATGCCATGGAAGCGCTCTGCCAACTGAGCTACAGCCCCTCGCCTCTCACGAGGGCCGAAGGAGAATATCAAGCCGGGCGGCTCGATCCCAACGTCTGGATCTGTGAGATCAGAGCCGGCGCAACGCCCGCAGGCGCTTGCGCATCGGCGACACGGCCACCTGCAAGGCGATCGTGATCACCGCCACGCCGATCAACACCCGAGCCACGAGCGGCAGCTCGATCAGATGCGGCGACACGAACAGCGCCGACAGCAGCGACACCGGGAACACCCACGCCACGTCGACCGCCAACCGGTGCCACCACGTGCGCTTCGGCTGCGCGAACGACGCCGCCTCGAACCACGCGTCGACACCGACGGTGCGCTGCAGGCGAGCACCGACCACGAACGGCTCGCTCTGCGCCATCAGCTCGTTGCGCACCGACGACCGCTCCCACTCGCGCAGGTGCAAGCCGTCGACGAACCGGACGACGATCTGGTACTCACCGCCCACCTCACCGGGATGGAACACGGCGGCGCCGAGGCAGCCCGGGAACGATCGCACCTCGGCCACCAGACGGTCGGCCCACGTCAGGAACTGCGCCTCGAAGCCGGGGCGGATGCGACGGGCGACCGTCACGGTGACGGGCTCGGGCGCGAGACGCGGCAGCTGTGCCGTGTCGAAGGGGCCGGTGAGCGTGGGTGACATGCGCCTATCAACGCTAGAGATGATCTCGGCATTCCCATCTGTGACGGGCATCACCCCAGCTCAACGCGATACCCGACCACCAGGCCCGATGCGAGACGCACCGGGCTGGACCAGCGCCGACGTGGGTCAGCCGGCGGCGACGGCACCGTCAGGACGCCACTCGACCCGAGGCACGTCGCGGTAGAGGCGCTCGATCTCGTAGTACTGGCGCATCTCGTCGACGAACACGTGCACCACCACGTCGCCGTAGTCCATCAGCACCCACTGCGCCTCGGTCAGCCCCTCGACCCGCAGCGGCTTGCGCTCGAGCTCGTCGCCGACGACCTCCTCGATCGTCTCGACGATCGTGCGCACCAGCCGACGGTTCGGCGCCGACGTCACCACGAAGTACTCCGTGATGTTGAGCAGCTCGCCCACCGACAACACGATCGTGTCGTCGGCCTTCTTGTCGTCGGCGGCGCGGGCCGCTGCGACCGCCAACGCCTTCGACTCGGGGAACCGGTCGGCCGTCATGAGTGATCCACGTTCGTTCAGGTCTCCACGCTCGAGAGGTAGTCGGTGCCCAGCACCACGGTGACGTCGACGCCGTCGATCCGCACCTTGGGTTCCTCGAACACGATCGTGCCGAAGATCCCGTCGGTCACCTGCGCCCGGGTGCGATCGGCGTCGTTGGGCACCAGGAACACCGTGTCGGGCCGCGCCGGGCGCGACGTGTCGACCGAGACCACGTTCGCACCCACGAACAGGATCTTGTCGATCGTCAACTTCACCTGCAGGTCGTACCCGGGCGGAGCCTCGATGCGGAACGACGCCCCGAGTCGCGGCGCCGACATCGAACCGGGTGCCACGCTGCCGAACACGAACACGGCCTCGCTCTGGTCGAGCTGCACCACGTCGAGCGCATCGGGGTTCTCGTCACCCGACAACGGGATCACCGACAGACCCCGGCTCGCCACCGGGCCCGATGTGAGCCGGGCGAGGAAGTCGTCGATCGACGCAGGGATTCCGGTCGGCGGCACTGTCGACGCACGACCGCCACCGACCGACGTCACGAACCCGGACCAGAACGCCTCGGCGTTGGCCTTGCGCGCCGTCTCCTGCCCCTGCCCCGCACCCGACGTGAGGATCTTGGCGGCATCGACCGCCGGCACGATCACGGTGCCGGCCCGCAACACGTCGTCGTCCTGGCCCTCGTCGGTGGCCGTGACCACGTCGCTCGCGAGCGTCACCGTGAACGGCTGGAACGGGGTGAGGAACGTGGCGAGCGCCGTCGGATCGACCACACCGACCACGTTGATCGTCACGAGCAGCAACGATTCGACGGCCACCTGCGTGGCCTCGACCCCGCCCGCGGCGTACACCTGCTGCAGCGACTGACGGGCATCGGCGCTGAAGCCGACATCGGCGTTCACCGGCACCGGCACGATGCTGCCGCCCACTCCCGTCGGCGACAGCACCATCACCGTGGCGCTCGACAGCACGCCATCGGCATCGGTGGTGAGGTACAGCGCCGTGGGCGTGATCGGGAAGGTCTGCTCGGGCAGGTTGTCGGCCAACGCATCGCGTCCACCTGTCGAATCGAGCACCGCCGACAAGCCGACCCAGAACAACAGCGGCGCGACCAGCGCCACCACCAGCGTGGTGGCCAGCATCGCGAACGTGCGCTTGCGCCGCTTCGAGGGGATCGCGCTCACGTCGCCACCGCCATCGCCTCGTCCGCGTGCTCGGACTGCTCGTACAGGTGGCGCTCGCGGATGATCTGCAGCACCGGATCGGTCACGAGATAGTCGAGCGGCCGGCCGTCGCGCACCCGGGCGCGTAGATCGGTGCTGGAGACCTCGAGACGGGGCACTTCCACCCGTACCCACGTGAATCCCTCGGGCAACTCGACCGGCGCGCCCGGCCGGTCGACCACCACCAGCGTCGAGCCGGCCACCACCTCGTCATGGCGCTCCCACGTGGTGATGTTGGCAGCCGCGTCGTCGCCGACCACGGTGTAGAGCTGCGCCCCGGGATACTGCTCGGCCAGCGCCGCCAGTGTGTCGGCGGTGTAACTCGCGCCCCCACGGCGGATCTCCAGGTCGCCCGCCTCGAGCCCGTCGACATCGGCCACCGCCGCCTCGACCATCGCGAACCGGTCGTCAGCAGGGGTGATGTAGCGCGACCCCTGCTTCTGCCAGGGCACGTTGGCCACCATCAGCACGACCAGATCGAGGTCGAGGGCGTGGCGGACGTTCACCGCCGTGACCAGATGCCCCACGTGCGGCGGATCGAAGGTGCCACCGAAGAGACCGATACTGCGGATCTCTTGACTCGACATCTGCCCGGCGGCACCCGATGAGGACACGGCTGCCCAGTGTAGGGGGCTCGCCCGGCCCATCCGGGGGCACCAGCGGGAACGAACACCGATCGGCCGCCGGCCGACGCACCATCACGACACATCACCACGACAGATCACCACCGGGCGAACACGTGCCCCACGCATCGCGCGCAGCGAGGAGGTCGCGACCGCGCATCCCACCCAACCGACACCCCGTCCTCACCGGACTCTCACCCTCTGCGTGCAGTCTGTTCCACGAACTTCCATGCAAGAAAAGGTCAGGACTGCACCGTCCGATGGGACAGTGGTTGACAGGTGTAGTACTGTTCTTTGTCCCCCCGTATCGACCCGCGTCGGATCCCCCCGCCACCGACACGGACCCCATCTTCCGGCGAGGCCGCCGGAGCCACCGTTCCGCTTGTTCCACCTCGACCCCGCTGCGCCTCGGCTCAGCGAATCGTCAAGGTTGTGTCATCAGACACGCAGTCCATCCGGAATCGGTCGCCGAACGTAGAAGTTGAAGAGAGACGCCATGAATGACTCAATCGGACTGTACCTGAACGATATCGGCAAGGTTTCCTTGCTCAACGCCGAAGAAGAGCGCGAACTGTCGCGCGTCATCGAGACCGGCCGCGAGGCGGCCGAGCGCCTCGCCAAGGGCGAGAAGAGCGCAGCTCTCAAGGCCCAGGTCGCCGCAGCGGCCGACGCCAAGGACCGCTTCATCCGCTCGAACCTCCGCCTCGTGGTGAGCATCGCCCGCCGCTACCCCCTGCCACAGGGCATGGACCTGCTCGACCTCATCCAGGAGGGCAACCTGGGCCTCGAGCACGCCGTCGACAAGTTCGACTGGCGCCGCGGCTTCAAGTTCTCGACCTACGCCACCTTCTGGATCCGTCAGGCCATCGGCCGTGCCCTCGACCAGAAGGCCAGCCTCATCCGCATCCCGGGCGACCGCTCGGCCAGCCTCCGCGCAGCCCTGCGCCAGGCCTCGGGCGACGGCGAGACCCTCGACGTCGGCAACGCCGAACTGCACCGCCTCACCACCCCGGTCTCGCTCGACAAGACCATCGGTGACGACGGCGACGCCACCCTCGGCGACCTCATGGCCAACGGCGACGGCACCCCCGAGGACGCCGTCATGGCGATGGTCGACAGCGACCTCCTCGACGAGCTGCTCGGCACCCTCGACAAGCGTGCCCGCTACGCGGTCGAGGCCCGCTTCGGCCTCATCGACGGCGAGCGCAAGAGCTTCCGCGAGGTCGGCGAGAACCTGGGCGTCACCGCCGAGGCCGCACGCCGTCTCGTCAGCCGTGCGGTCGCCGGCCTCCGCGAGGACGCGGTCCGCATCCTCGCCGCCTGACCGGCCGCTGACGGTCCGGTTCGCCCGGACCCTCCAACTCAGTCCGACGTACGACGAGTACGCTCGACCCTCGTTATGAAGGTCGGCGTACTCGTCGTCGCGTACAACGCGGAAACCACGCTCGTCGACGTGCTCGACCGGATCCGGCCCGAGATGCGTCGCGAGCTCGCCGAAGTGCTCGTCCAGGACGACCACTCCACCGACGACACCTTCGCCGTCGCCACCGAATACCTGCAGCGCGGCACCGACCTCCACCTCACCGTCGTGCGCCACCCGCAGAACCTCGGCTACGGCGGCAACCAGAAGGCCGGCTACACCTACGCGATCAACCACGGCTGGGACGTCGTCGTGCTGCTGCACGGCGACGGGCAGTACGCCCCCGAGGTCATGCACGAGATGATCGCCCCGATCGTCGAAGGCGACGCCGACGCCGTGTTCGGCAGCCGGATGATGACGCCCGGCGGCGCCCGCGACGGCGGTATGCCGATGTACAAGTACGTCGGCAACCGGATCCTCACCACCGCACAGAACGCGATCACCGGCCTCCGGCTCAGCGAGTGGCACTCGGGCTATCGCGCCTACCGCGTGAGCGCACTCGCCGAGCTGCCCTTCGTCGGCAACAGCGACGGCTTCGACTTCGACACCGAGATCATCCTGCAGCTGGCCGCAGCGAAGAAGACGATCGTCGAGGTGCCGATCCCCACCTACTACGGCGACGAGATCTGTCGCGTCAACGGCATCGCCTATGCCCGCGACATCATGATCGACACCATGCGCCACCGCCTCGGCCGCACCGGCTTCGGGTCGGGCGAGGTCGGCCGGGTCACCGAGGCCTACGCCTACAAGCCGTCGGCACACAGCTCGCACGGCCGGGTGCTGCAGTTCATGCAGTCGCGCCCACCGATGCGCGTGCTCGACGTCGGCTGCGGCCCGGGCTGGCTCGCCGAAGCACTGATGGCACAGGGGCACCACGTCACCGGCGTCGACCTCACCGAGGATCCCGGCGTGCGCGACCGCCTGCACCACTTCGTCCAGGCCGACCTCGAACACGGCCTGCCCGACGACGTGGGCGGCGACTTCGACGTGATCCTCGCTGCCGACGTCATCGAACACGTGCGCAACCCGCAGCAACTGCTCACCGAGATGACCCACCGGCTGCGGCCGGGTGGCACCGTCATCGCCAGCGTGCCGAACATCTCGCACTGGTACCCGCGCACCCGCACCGCGCTCGGCTTGTTCGACTACGACCAGCGCGGCATCCTCGACGCCACGCACGTCCGGTTCTTCACCCGCCGGTCGTTCGTCCGGCTCGCGAAGCAGGCGGGTCTGCAGCCGATCGACCGGCGCCACACCGGCCTGCCGTTCGACGCGCTCAAGCTGCGCACCGAACGCGGCCTCGGCCGCGTCGCCGCGCTCGCCGACCGCGCACTCGTGCGGCTGTGGCCGACGATGTTCGCCTATCAGTTCGTCTACGAGCTCGACGTCATCCCCGCGCTCGACGAGCCGCTCGATGTGGCGTCGGACCAGCACGGCTGATCCCGCCGCCCGCGCGGCACGTCTCGTCACCATCGTCGCCACGGTGGTGTTCGCGCTGATCGTCACGCGGTGCCGGCCGTGGGAGCTCTTCGTCCGCGAGGGCTTCAGCTCGGACTTCTACGACGAACAGGCCCGCTCGCTGTTGCGGCTGCACCTGTGGGTGCGGCCCGAGGTGCCCGGCCCGGAGGGGTTCCTCGTCGACGGCCGCACCTACCTGTACTACGGGCCGTTCCTGGCGTTCGCCCGGCTGCCCTTCGCGGTGTTCGGCGACGTGTTCGCCGGCCGTCTCGCCCGGGTGTCGATGATCGTCGGCTACGTCGTGCTGCTCACCGGCGCGTTCCACCTCGTGCGATCGCTCGCCCCCGCGGCGTCACGCCTGCGGGTCGCTGCGTTCGTCGCCGCCGTCGCCTGCTCGCCCGTGCTGTTCCTGTCGGGCTGGGTGAGCGTGTACCACGAGACCGAGCTGTGGGCCGCGGCATTCGCCACGTGGGCGATGGTCGGTGCGCTGCGCCTGATCGACCTGCCCGCGCCCAGCCGACACGACCTGCTCGCGACCGGCTTCGCGCTCGCTGCCGGCATCACCACCCGCGCCTCGGTCGGCATCGGCGTGGCCGCAGGCGTCGGCCTCGCCGTGATCGTCACCAACTGGTCGCGCATCGTCTCGACACACGAGAAGATCCGCGACCAGAAGGCCATCGCCGCGGTGGCCGGCGGCTCGGCGATCGGCTTCGCCATCCACGCCGGCATCAACTGGGCGAAGTTCGGCTCACCGACGAAGCTGCCCGGTCAGCTGCAGCTGCTCAGCATCAACGACCCGGCACGGGCCGCCTGGTTCGCCGGCAACCACGACAGCTTCTTCTCACTCCGCTTCGTGTCCACCACGGTGGTGCACTACCTGCGTCCCGACAACGTGCGATTCGAACGTCTCGTCCCGTTCGTCCGGTACGGCCCGCTCGCTCGCGATCGCGGGTCGTACCCGTTGGAGACCATCACCGCCTCGGCCTCGCTCACCGCCTCGGCCACGCTGCTGCTGGCCGCGGCGATCGTCGGTGTCGTGCTGATCGTCCGGCACAAGCGCACGGTGCTGCTGACGTTCGTGGCCGGTGGAGCGATCGCCGCCGTGCCGACGTTCACGATCGGCTTCATCGCCAACCGCTACCTCGTCGACATGCTGCCGATGCTCCTCGTCCCCGCAGCGATGGCCGTCGGTCGGCTCTCACTGCCCAGCGTCGCCTGGCGGCGGATCGCTCGCATCGCCACGGTCGCGCTCGTCGCATGGGGCGCCTGGTGCAACGTCGCGCTCGCCGTGTGGACCCAGCAGCTGAAGGAGCCCGGCTTCACGCACTGGCGCTACCGGGTGGACGGCTGGGTGTTCGGCGACCCTGCGCCCGCGCTGGTCGACCTCGTGCCCGGCATGCCCGTGCCACGCGACGGCGTCGTCGCGCTGGCCCACGACGACCTCGGCGCGTGCGCCGGGGTGTACATCGCCGAGCAGGGCGCCTGGGTGGCGCTCGAGCGCACCAATGGCGCCTCGCTGCTGCACGGCGAGCTGACCGCGCCGACCGCGCCGACCGACCCGACCGACCCGACCGACTCGACGACGGGCGTCGAGGTCGTCGGCGGCGACGACTGGACGATCGTCGCCGTGCCGGTCGACGGCGGCCTGCGGTTCGAACTCGACCGCGACGGCTCCGACCCGATCACCGGTGACGTCGTCGCGGTGCCCGCCGACGGCGTGCTGCGCGACCTCACCGTCGTGGTGGATGCGGTGATGGGCCAGACCTCGGTGCAGGTCGGTGACACGCTGGCGTTGTTCGCCTTCACCGCTCCGACCGGGCAGATGGTGCCCTTCGCCGGTTTCGCCGTCGACGCCGACCCCGGGGATTCTCTCTGCCGTCAGCTGGAGGCCCGTCGCTAGCATTCGAGCCGTGGCAAAGGACTGGAGCCCCTCGTCGTGGCATGCGCACACGGCCAACCAGCAACCCGAGTGGCCCGACACGGGCGATCTCGACCGGGCGCTGAAGCAGATCGCCTCCTATCCCCCACTCGTCTTCGCCGGTGAGGCCCGCTCGCTGCAGGCGTCGCTCGCCAAGGTGGCCGCCGGCAACGCCTTCCTGCTGCAGGCCGGCGACTGCGCCGAGAGCTTCGAGGAGTTCTCGGCCGTCAACATCCGCGAGAAGCTGCGTGTCATCCTGCAGATGGCCGTCGTGCTCACCTACAGCCTCGGCGTGCCGGTGGTGAAGGTCGGTCGCATGGCCGGCCAGTTCGCGAAGCCCCGCTCGTCCCCGTTCGAGAAGATCGGCGACCTCGAGCTGCCCAGCTTCCGCGGGCACATCGTCAACGACCCGACGCCCACCGAAGCGGCGCGCATCCCCAACCCCGAGCGGCTCGTGCAGGCGTACCACCAGTCGGCCTCGACGCTCAACCTGGTGCGGGCCTTCACCAAGGGCGGTTTCGCCGACCTCACCCGCGTGCACGCGTGGACGCAGGAGTTCGTCGAGTCGAGCCCCGAGGGTCGCCGCTACGAGCAGCTCGCCAGCGAGATCGACCGCGCCCTCAAGTTCATGCGGGCCTGCGGTGTCGAGGTCGAGAACAACCACAACCTCAGCGAGGTCGACGTCTACACCAGCCACGAGGCGCTGCTGCTCGGGTACGAAGAAGCGCTCACTCGGCAGGACTCGCTCACCGGCGGCTGGTACGACTGCTCGGCGCACATGCTGTGGATCGGCGAGCGCACCCGCGAGCTCGACGGCGCGCACGTCGAGTTCCTGCGCGGGGTCGGCAACCCGATCGGCTGCAAGATCGGGCCCACCACGCCCACCGACTACGTGATCGAGCTGTGCGAGCGGCTCAACCCTGCTCGCATCCCCGGCCGGCTCACGTTGATCAGCCGCATGGGCGCCGCCAAGGTCGAATCCGCGCTGCCGCCGATCCTGCGCGCCGTGCGCGACTCGGGCCATCCCGTCGTGTGGGCGTGCGACCCGATGCACGGCAACACCTTCACCTCGGCGAGCGGCCACAAGACCCGCGACTTCGCCGACATCTGCGGCGAGATCGACAGCTTCGTCCGCGCCCACCACGGCGAAGGTACGTGGCCCGGCGGCATCCACGTCGAGCTCACCGGCGACAACGTCACCGAGTGCATCGGCGGCGCGGACAAGATCCTCGACAGCGAACTGGCCGACCGCTACCAGACGGTGTGCGATCCCCGGCTCAACGCACGCCAGAGCCTCGATCTGGCGTTCCACGTCGCCGAGTCGCTGCGGTCGTCGGGCCTCGCCTGATCGCGATCGGTGGCGGGAGGGCCTCCGATGCGAGCACTCGAACGGATCGACGCGTGGCCCGTTCCCCACGCCTCGGCCGCGGCCGTCGTGCGTGACCGCACCGGCCAGGTCACCGTCACCACCCATGGCGACCCCGATCACCCGTACCGCCTCGCGTCGATCAGCAAACCGATCACGGCCTGGGCGACGCTGATCGCCGTCGAGGAAGGCATCGTCACCCTCGACGACCCCGTCGGCCAACCCGGCTGCACCCTGCGCCACCTGCTCGCCCACGCCGGCGGCTACGGCTTCGACGGAGACGACCCGCTCACCGGTGTGGGCAAGCGGCGCATCTACTCGAACACCGGCATCGAGCTCGCCGCCGACCACGTCGCCACCGCCGCCGGCATGCCCTTCGCCGACTATCTCGCCGAGGCGATCTTCGAACCGCTCGGCATGACCGCCAGCCAGCTGCGCGGCTCCCCCGCGTACGCCATCTGGAGCACGGTCGCCGACCTGGTTCGGTTCGTGCACGAGGTGCTGCAGCCGACGCTCGTCACCGCGGCGTCCGCGCACCTCGCCACCACGCCCGCGTTCGCCGGTCTGCGCGGCGTCGTGCCCGGCGTCGGCTCGTATCCCGACTGCGTGTGGGGCCTCGGTTTCGAGATCCACGGCCACAAGTCGCCGCACTGGATGGGCACGCGCAATTCACCGGCGGCGTTCGGACACTTCGGCGGCGCCGGTACCCTTCTGTGGGTGGACACGGGGGCTGTACACGACCGCGACGTCGCCTGCATCGCGCTGACGGACCGGATGTTCGACGAGTGGGCGGCCGAGGCGCTGCGGCTGTGGCCCGAGCTGAGCGACGCTCTGCTCGACGAGGTCTCGGGCGGCGGCCCGACGGCAGAGGCGGTACCGACGGGGGCCGAGCAGTGATGCTCCGACCGGGCGATCGGGTGCGCGTGGAGACCACGGGCGACGACGGATTCCCGGTCGTGAAGTACGGCTTCGTCGGTGGCATCGCCGGCAGCGAAGGCCAGGGTCCGATCGTCGTGATGCTCGACGGCGAACTGGGCGGCGACGTGATCGACTCGTGCTGCGTGCAACCGGTCAGCGTCACCAACGTCGAGCTCTGCCTGAGCGGCGACGACCTCGTCACCGATCCCGAGCTGCGCCGCGGGCTCGTCGCGCTGTGGCACGCCGAGGCCGACACCGCCGGTCTCGACGTCGACGCGTTCCACGCCCTCGGCGACGGCCTGCGCGACTCGAGCGACTCGTTCGCGCTCGCCGAGATCACCGCCGGCGGACAGCAGTACGTGGTGCGCGCCTTCCGCCTCCCCAACGAACCGGGCATCGTGCGCGTGCGCGCCGACCGCCCCAATCGTTGGGACGCGTGACGCGGCACGCGCCGCCCGGCTGGACCTCGCTCCTCCTGGCGACGGCGTCGATCGGCATCGCCAACTCGGTGGTGTTCTCGCTGTTGAGCGACCTGCAGGACCGGTACGGCTTCGCCGACGCCGGGCTCGGCATGATCGCCGGCGCCGGCATGGCCGTCGGGTTCGTGAGTCAGCTGCTCCTCGCACCCCTCGCCGACCGCGGCCACTCGAAGACACTGCTGCTCGCCGGCCTGCTGACCGCGATCACGGGCAGCGTGCTGTTCGCCTCGTCGTCGTCGCTCGTGATGCTCGTGGTCGCGCGTGCGGTCACCGGCTGCTCGAACGGCTTGTTCCTGCCGGCTGCACGAGCCATCGCCGCCAGCACCAGCGACGAGGGCGTCGGCGAACGGCTCGGCACACTCGGCGGCGTCGAGCTCGCCGGCTTCGTCACCGGCCCGGTGGTGGGCGGCGTGCTCGTCGGCCCGCTCGGGGTGCGCTGGCCGTTCGTGATCTGCGGCGTGTTCGCACTGGTCGCCTTCGTCGCCCTGCTCCCCCGCCACCTGCCGGCGCCACCCGTCGTCGCGCACTCCGCACGGCTCGGGCTCGACCTGCTGCGGCTGCGGCCGGTGCAGGTGAGCGTGCTGCTGACGATGGCGTTGTACTTCCCGGTCGGCATGTACGACGCGATCCTCGACCGCTACATGACCGACCGCGGCGCTTCGAACCTGCTCGTCGGCATCGGCTTCCTGATGTACGGCATCCCGTTCGCACTGCTCGCCACCACCGGCGGACGCCTGAGCGACCGGCACGGCGCGTTCCGCACCTCGATGATCTCGCTCGTGCTGGTGGCGCCGCTCACCGCCCTGTACGGCGTGATCACCGTGCCGCTCGTGCTGGCCGGGATGTTCGCGATCGAGGGGAGCGTGCAGGCGCTCGGCGTACCGGCCACGCAGTCGCTCGTCGCGCAGGCCGCGCCGCAGGGACGGGCCTCGGCAGCGCAGGGCCTGGCCGGCGCACTCAACCTGCTCGGCGCCACCGTGTCGGCACTCGGCGCGCCCGTGCTGTACGAGCGGGCGGGCGCCGGCGCCGTGTTCGGCACCGCCGGCGCGCTGGTGCTGGTGGCGGGGCTGTTGGCCGCCGGGCTGCACCGCCGGATTCCGCCGGTCTGACCCCGGACGCGAACCGAGTCCCACGCGCCGCACGAGGCGGCACCTGGGACTCGGATCGACACGTCCCACTCGCACCAGCGCGTGGGACTCGGATCAGTGGGTGGTCAGCTGAGGCGCTCGATCACCATGGCCATGCCCTGGCCGCCGCCGACGCACATGCTCTCCACACCCCAGGTCTTGTCCTCCCACTGGAGGCCGTTGATGAGGGTGGTCATGATGCGGGCGCCGGTCATGCCGAACGGGTGGCCCAACGCGATGGCGCCACCGTGCACGTTCATCTGCTTGTCGAGGTCGATGCCGAGGTGCTTGGCCGAGCCGATCACCTGCACGGCGAACGCCTCGTTGATCTCGACCAGGTCGATCTCGTCGATGGTCTTGCCGGCGAGCTTGAGCGCCTTGCGGATCGCCTCGATCGGGCCGAGCCCCATGATCTCGGGGTTGAGGCCCGACACGCCCGACGACACGATGCGCGCGAGCGGGGTGAGGCCGAGCTCCTTGGCCTTGGTGTCGCTCATCACGAGCACGGCGGCGGCGCCGTCGTTGAGCGGGCAGGCGTTGCCGGCAGTGACGGTGCCGTCGGGGCGGAACGCCGGCTTCAGCTGGCTCACGGCCTCGTACGTGGTGCCCGGGCGGGGGCCGTCGTCCTTCGACACGACCGTGCCGTCGGGCAGCGTGAGCGGCGTGATCTCCCGCTCGTAGAAGCCCTTCTCGATGAACTCGCACGCCAGGTTCTGGCTGCGCACCCCGAAGCGGTCCTGCTCTTCGCGGCTGATGCCCTCCTGCTCGACCACGTTCTCGGCGGTCTGGCCCATCGCGATGTACATGTCGGGCAGACCGACCGGCGGGGTCCACGGACCCTGGCCACCCTGGGCGCGGAGCTTGGTGCGCTCGCCCGGCTCCTTGAAGATCGGGTTCGGAGCCGAGTCGCTCGCGCCGCTCATGTAGCGGCTGACGGTCTCGACACCACCGGCGATGAACACATCGCCCTCGCCGGCCTTGATCGCGTGGAACGCCATGCGGATGGTCTGCAGGCTCGACGAGCAGTAGCGGTTGACGGTGACGCCGGGGACGTCGTCGAGACCGGCGAGGGTGCTGATGACGCGGGCGATGTTGAAGCCACCCTCGCCGGCGGGCTGGCCGATGCCCCACATCACGTCGTTGATGTCCGAGGCCTGCACCTGCGGCGCCTTGGCGAGCAGCGCGGTGATGATCTGTGCGCTCATGTCGTCGGGACGCAGCGAGACGAGCGAGCCCTTGTTGGCCCGGCCGATCGGGCTGCGGGCGGTGGCGACGATGACGGCTTCGGTCATGGCAGTGGTTCCCCTCGAGAGTTGGTCGATGTCGATCTTGACCCATCGGTCAAGTGACCGCTGATCAGGCTACTCCTCGGTAACCGCTGGCGAAAGCGCAGCCGTGACCGTCAACCGAGCGCGGCGAGCAGCGCCTCGAGGTCGCGCTTCAACCGGATCCCGGTCTCGGCGTCGATGCCCATGCGCTCGATCAACCGGAACGGCACGGCGGCCACCCGGTCGCGCATCGCCACCCCGTCGTCGGTGAGCTCGAGCAGCACGCGGCGCTCGTCGGCGGCATCGCGCGTGCGACGGATCAGGCCGGCCTGCTCGAGCCGCTTCAGCAGCGGCGTCAGCGTGCCGGTGTCCATGCGCACCCGCTCGCCCACCGCACCGACGGTCAGCGCCTCGTCGGGGTGCTCCCAGAGCACCATCATCACGATGTACTGCGGGTAGGTGAGCCCCGACTCGTCGAGCAGCGGGCCGTAGGCGCGCACCACGGCCCGGCTGGCGGCGTGCAGGGCGAAGCACAGCTGGCGGTCGAGCTCGAGCTGTTCGTATCCGGTGGCCACGGCGATCAGGATATCGGCCACTCCGACTCGCACGATTCAATCGTGCACGATATGATCGTGCTCTATGAACATCATCTACACCACCACCGCACACGCCACCGGTGACGGCCGCAACGGCCATGCCACCACCGACGACGGCCTGCTCGACGTCGAACTGCGGATCCCGAAGGAGATGGGCGGCGCCGGCGGGCACACCAACCCCGAGCAGCTGTTCGCCGCGGGCTACGCCGCGTGCTTCCACTCGGCGCTCAAGCTGGTCGCCGGCCAGGCCGGCGCGAACGTGAACGGCACCGAGGTGTCGGCCACGGTCGGCCTCGGCACCACCGAGACCGGCGCGTTCAACATCAGCGTCGAGCTCGACGTGGCGATGCCCAACGTCGACCGCGCCACGGCCGAGCAGCTCGTGGCGACCGCACACCAGGTGTGCCCCTACAGCAACGCCACCCGCGGCAACGTCGACGTCAAGCTCAGCATCGTCTGACCGCCGTTTTCTGGGTGCCAGTGGACCCTCACCGCCGCACGTGGCGGCGGTTCCCTGGCACCCGAGAGCGGTTCTCGAACGACCTGGGTGCCAGTGAGGGCTCGCCGTCGCAGCGCAGCCGAGCGGCGTGGCGCCCAGAACGTGGTGGCGTCAGCGGGTGTCGACCACGCGGAAGGCCTCGGCGCAGCGGCCCTCCGGGAGACCGAAGTGCTGCGCGGTGAACCCCATCCAGCCACGCACGCGCTGTTCGACACCGGACGGGTCCTGGTGCTGGGTCTCGTGGCACAGCAGCGCACGGATCTTGCGGTCGACCTGATCGGTCACGTCGACGTGCGCGTTGGGCTGCGCACCGCCCATGACCCACACCTCGGGCACCGTCCACGCCTCGAGGCCCTCGTCGATCAACTCGGGGTAGGCGAACGGATTGCGCGCATCGGGGTACACGGCCGCGATCGCCGCCTCACCGGCGGCCAGGTGATCGGGGTGGCTCGCGTAGATGCGGTCGAGGTTGCGCTCGGGCGACTGCGTGATCACCACGGTCGGCCGCACCTGGCGGATCACCCGCGACAGGTCGCGGCGCAACGTGAGGTCGTACACCACCCGGCCGTCGCCGTGGCCGAGGAAGATCAGCGAGTGCACGCCGACCTCCTTGGCCGCACGGGTCTGCTCCTCACGGCGCAACGACGCCATCACGTCACGCGGGATCGTCTGGTCGAACCCACCGGCGTCGCCGTCGGTGACGAGGCAGTACGTCACCTCGACGCCCTGATCGGTGAGCCACGCCACGGTGCCGGCGGCACCGAAGTCGACGTCGTCGGGGTGCGCGGTGATGACCAGCGCCCGTTCGATCTCCGAGGGTTGCAACATGCAACCAGCCTACGAGCCCGGGCGCGTCGCGTCTCGCCGGAACGGGACGCTCACAGGTCGTCGAGGAACTCGCCACGCGCGTCGGCGGCGGCGATCACCCGCTCGAGCTCCTCGAGCTGCAGCGGGTCGCGCACGTGGAGCAACCGGGCGTAGAAGCGCAAGCCCTTCGGCGTGCCGACCACCCGCACCGGGATCCGTGCCCCCAGGTCGAGCGCGAACCCGCTCGGGATGTCGACCGAACGCACGCCCGCTTCGTGCAGGTCGGACTCGTCGGCCGCCAGCTCGCCCGCCCCGAACCCGTACAGATCGGCGTCGACGAAGAAGGTGAACTCGGCCACGGGGCGAACGTAGGCGCCGCATCCGTGGCGCGCACGATCGTTCGGCTCACCCGACGGGTCGGGTACGGTCGCCCTCATGTCACCGACCCCACTCGTCGACACCTCCGTCTCCGCCGACGGCGTCAACCTCTCCGACCCCGAGTTCTGGCTCGCGCCGCGCGCGTATCGCGAGGGCGTGTTCCACTCGCTGCGTCAGCGCGACGAGCTCGCGTTCTACGAGGAATGGGAGTTCCTCGACAGCCCGTTCCCGCGCGGTCCGGGCTACTTCGCGCTCGCCCGCCACGAGGACGTGTGGCACGTCAGCCGCAACCCGCAGCTGTTCTGCAGCGGCCAGGGCAGCAACATCGGCGACCTCCCACAGGAGATGAACGAGTTCTTCGGGTCGATGATCGCGATGGACGACCCCAAGCACTTCCGACTCCGCTCGATCGTCTCGCGCGGCTTCACGCCGAAAGAGGTCGCCCGCATCGAGGGCTACGTGAAGGACAAGGCGCGCGACCTCGTCGACGAACTGCAGGAGCGCTTCCCCGACAAGGAGTGCGACTTCGTCACCGAGTTCGCCGCTCCCCTGCCGCTGCAGATCATCTGCGAGATGATGGGCATCCCCAAGGCCGACGAGGCCCAGATCTTCCAGTGGACCAACACGATCCTGGGCGCCGGCGACCCCGAGTTCGGCGGCACCCTCGACGCGCTGATGGCCGCGGCGATCGGCATGTTCGGCTACGCCCAGGCGCTCGGCGAGGACCGCCTCGCCCACCCGACCGACGACCTCACGAGCGTGATGATGAGCGCCGAGGTCGACGGCGAGCGGCTCACCGCGCAGGAGTTCGGCTCGTTCTTCATCCTGCTCGTGGTGGCCGGCAACGAGACCACCCGCAACGCGATCAGCCACGGCATGCGCGCGCTGACGCAGTACCCGGACCAGCGCGACATCTGGTGGAACGACTGGGACGGCGTCACCAAGACCGCCGTCGACGAGATCGTCCGCTGGGCCACGCCGGTGATCCACTTCCGTCGCACGGCCACCGAGGACACCGTCGTCGGCAACACCAAGATCGAGGCCGGCCAGAAGCTCGTGATGTTCTACAACTCGGCCAACCGCGACGAGCGCGTGTGGAGCGACCCGTACACCTTCGACGTGCGTCGGTCGCTGCAGCCGCAGCAGGCCGGCTTCGGCGCGGGCGGCCCCCACTTCTGTCTCGGCGCCAACCTGGCCCGTCGCGAGATCGCCGTCGCCTTCGACGAGATCCGTCGCCGCCTGCCGAAGATGACGATCACCGGCGAGCCCGACTGGCTGCAGAGCAACTTCATCAACGGGATCAAGCACCTGCCCTGCAGCTGGGCCTGACGGCCCGACGCCACGCATCACCCGCCGCGCGGGTCGACCGGCCGCCATACTCGTGGCCGTGCCGGTCCACATCCTCACCATGTCGTGCCCCGACCGTCCGGGCATCGTCGCGTCGATGTCGCAGGGTCTGCTCGACCTCGACGCGAACATCATCGACAACGCGCAACACAGCGATCCCGCGAGCGGGCTGTTCTGCATGCGCACACGTTTCGACGCACCGTTCGAGCACGCGAGCGACGTCGCGGCCGCGCTGCAGGGGCGGGCCGACACGCTGGCGGCCGCGCTGCACGTGCGCCGCGAGGACCAGCCACCCAAGGTGCTGATCATGGTGTCGAAGCACGACCACTGCCTGATCGACCTGCTGCAGCGGTGGAAGGCCGACGAGCTGCCGGTGCGGCTGGCCGGTGTGGTGTCGAACCACCCCGACCTCGAGCACCTGGCCGTCGATGCCGGCGTCGCGTTCGACCACCTGCCCGTCACCCGCGACACCAAGGCGGCGGCCGAGCAGCAGCTGCGGCGGATCGTGCACGAGCGCGACGTCGAGCTGGTGGTGCTGGCCCGCTACATGCAGATCCTGTCGGACGACCTGACCCGCGACCTCGACGGACGGATCATCAACATCCACCACAGCTTCCTGCCCGGCTTCAAGGGCGCGAAGCCGTACCACCAGGCGTGGGACCGAGGCGTCAAGCTGATCGGTGCCACCGCCCACTTCGTGACCGGCGACCTCGACGAGGGACCGATCATCGAACAGGACGTCACCCGCGTGCACCACGGCGTGTCGGCCGAGCAGATGGTCGTGCTCGGCAAGGACATCGAGCGCGTGGTGCTGTCGCGTGCGGTGAAGGCGTGGGCCGAGGGGCGCGTGTTCCTCGTCGGTCACCGCACCGTCGTGTTCCCCTGAGCCGACGCGGTCGGCGGCCCGCTCAGTCGAACGAGGCGGGATCGTTCGCGGCGAGCGCGATCTCGCTGCCGAAGCGGAAGGCGCCGCTCGCCCAGATCGTGCACGGGTTCTGGCCGACGATCGGGCAGAAGTGCACGCCGTCGCTGCGCACCAGCGTCGTGCCGTCGGGAGCGCAGTCGCTGTCGTACGGCGTGCAGGGCAGCCGCTCGGTGTACCTGCCGTCGGGGGTCTCGACCGCTGCGCCGGCGTCGATGAACGACACGTACGGGAACGCTGCGGCGTACTCGCGGTAGATGGCGTTGATGCCGTCGACCTCGAGCTCGGCGTCGAAGCTCGGGGCGCGGTACGGCTGACCGATCAGCACGACCCGTGCGCCCGCCTGTCGGGCGTGATCGACGAGCACACCCACGTCGTGGCGATACGCGTCGACGAGCGGCTGGTCGATCAGGTGGCCGCCGGCACCGTCGCTCATGCAGTCGGTGAGCGAGTTGCCTGTGAAGGTGATGACGACCACGCTCGAGGGCGTGGCCTCGAGGTCGACGTCGCGCCAGTCGCACGGCGCGGTGCCGCCCCAGAACTTGGGCACGACCGACTTGCCGGGGCTGAGGAACTGGATGAGGCCGGCGGTCTCCTGCGCGAGCGAGTCGCCGACGAGGACGATGCGGTCGCCGAGGGGTGCGGGATCGGCCCACGGACCGGTCTGGATCGCCGGGACGGCGAGCTCGCCGAGGTCGCCCGCCGTGGCGGCGTCCACCGGCCCGACGGCCTGACGCGTGACGGGTCCGCCGGCGTCGGCCGACGCGATGATCGGCACCTCGAGCGCGACCGGGTCGGGGGTGCCCGAAGCACCGACCACCTGCACCACGCCCACGCCGGCGCCGACGGCGGCTGCCGCCGCCAACACGCCCGCGATCGCCACTTTCCGCGCTCGCCCGCCCACGCTGAGGAATGTACGGACGGGGTCGCGCGGCGGCAACGACGACGCGGTGCAGACACCGTGAAGAAACCGTTCAGGTTTCCTCTGGTCGCGTGGACCCGGTCCCCCGGTCGGTGGGGTCACCGGGGCGAATGCGCCCGGCGAGCGGTGACGCAGCGCGCTCGCCGCCCGAGACCCACGTGCCGCAGTTCACAGCCCTCGTCCAGACCGTCACCGTCGGTGAACCCCCGCCAGGAGACCGCGACGGCCCCGAGCGGTACCGTGTGCCCCGTGACGACCGAGCAGGGGGGCTATCGGCCGGGTCTGGACGGCATCCGGGCACTCGCCGTCGCGGCCGTGCTCTGGTTCCACCTCGACCGGCTCGGCGGCGGCAACCTCGGCGTCGACGCGTTCTTCGTCGTGTCCGGCTGGCTGATCACCTGGAAGCTGCTCGCCGAGGGCGACCGCCACGGCATCATCGAACTCCGTCGCTTCTGGAGCGCACGGGCTCGGCGCCTCATGCCCGCCAGCCTCGCCGTGCTCGTCACCGTGGCGATCGTCTGGCCGATCGCCGGCATCCAGGTCGCCTCGCTGCGACGCGACCTGCTCTTCGCCGCCGGCTGGGCCTCGAACTGGGGCACGATCACCGGCGGCGGCGACTACTGGTCGCACTTCGGCGACCCCTCCCCCATCCAGCACTTCTGGTCGCTGGCGATCGAGGAGCAGTTCTACCTCGTGTGGCCGCTCGTGCTGTTCGTGCTCGTCGGCTGGACCTGGCGCCACCGGCTGTGGACCGGCGTCACCAGCCTCACCCTGGCGATCGCCTCGATCACCGCGATGAACGTGATGTTCGACGCCGCCGACCCGACCGCCACCTACATGAACACCTTCGCCCGGGCGCACAGCCTGCTGCTCGGCGCGGCTGCCGCGGCCGCCACCCGCGTGCTCGACGACGGCAGCCTCCGCCACGGGCGACTGGCGCGCCGGCTCGCCCCGGTGGGCGGCGGCATCGTGATCGGCATCGTCGCATCGGTGTCGCTCGCGAACGACGCCAGCGGCGCCGACACCTCGTGGCTCTACCACTGGGGCTTCCCGTTGTTCGCCGTCGCGATGCTGCCCGTGGTGGTGGCCGCGGCCGACGGTGCCGCCCTCGGATTCTTCGCCGCACGACCGATGCGCTGGCTGAGCGATCGCAGCTACGGGCTGTACCTGTGGCACTGGCCGGTGTTCCTGCTGCTGTCTCCGCACCGCCTGGGCGTGAGCGACGCGTTCTGGCCGAGGCTCGCCGTCGACGTGATGCGCGTGGCCGTCGCCGTCGTCCTCGCCGACGCGTCGCTGCGCTGGCTCGAGACCCCGGTGCGGCGCCGCCGGCGACTGCTCGCCTGGCGCGGGCCGGCCGCCGCCGGGGTGTCGCTCGTGTCGCTGTCGGTGCTCGCCGTGGTGCTCGTACCCGCGTCACCCGCCACGTCGAGCGACGCGATCGTCACCCTGCCCCCGCCGCCACCTTCGCAGGTGGTCGACGTCGGCCCCCTCCCCAGCACGGCCGACCTGGCCGACACCGACACCGACGCGGACACCGACACCGACGCCGACGACCCGTCGGTCGGTTCGGGCGTCAAGGTCGCCTCGCTGCCGCCGGTGCCCGGTGCCGCCGGCGACGACCGTGCCGGCGGGGATCACGCCGCCGTCGCCGGTGCCGGCTCGGGCGGCGAGACGTCGCCGCCCCCCACGCTCGACCGTCCGCTGCGCGTGCTCGTCACCGGCGACAGCACCGGGCTGCACCTCGCCGAAGCGCTCATGGCCTACGCCGAGAACGTGCCCGACCAGCTGGTGGTCGGCAGCGGCGCGTTCCCCGGCTGCGGCCTGTCGGCCAGCACCGACGGCCGCATGCACACGTTCACGTCCACCGAGGGAGACCTCGAGCTGATCGACCTGCACGGCTGCGTCGGCCAGTGGGACTCGGTGCCCGAGCGGGTCGTCACGGAAGCCGTCGACGTCGTGCTGGTCGAGATCGGCCCGTGGGACGCGGTCGACATCCACCTGCCCGACGGGTCGGTCGTGTCGGTGGCCGACCCGGTGGGCCGCGCGCTCGTGCGCCAGGCCTACGAGGACTTCGCCGATCGCGTCAACCAGGCCGGGGCGCGGCTGCTGTGGGTCACGCCCACCGACACCCACCTCGGCTGGGGCGCCTTCGACGCGCCGGTCAACGACCACGACCGCTGGGTGGCCCTGCGCGACCTCGTCGACGAGCTCACCGAATCGCAGGGCGTGTTCCAGGTCGACCTCGCCGGGTGGCTCGACGGCACCGGTCTCGACCCACAGGTGCTCCGCCCCGACGGCGTGCACCTCGGCGACGGCTTCGACGCCCGCTTCGTCGCCGAGGCCGTCGTGCCCGCGCTGGACGAGGTGGGCTCGCTGATCGCCGCCGGCGGCTGACACCCCGGCGCGACCGTCACGAGCGGCGTCAGGCGCCGAGCTCGCCGCTCGTGTAGTGCCGACGGCAGAGCAGTTCGTAGCGGACCACGTCGCCGAACAACGGCTGGTCGTTGCCGGCGTCACCGGTGTCACCGACCACCACCGTCTCGCCCTCGTACGTGATCGTCCCGTTCACCACACGGGCGTTGTGGGTGGCGCGTGCGCCGCACCAACACCGCGCCTCCACCTGCATCGGCACCCGCTCGTCGGCCACCTCGAGCATCCGCTTCGTGCCGTCGAACAGGCGCCCACGGAAGTCGGTGATCAGCCCGAACGCGAACACGTCGACCCCGAGGTCGTCGACGCAACGGGCGATCTGGTCGCACTGCTCCTCGGTGTAGAACTGCACCTCGTCGCACACCAGGTAGTGGATCGGCCAGTGCGCCACGGCGAGCGCGTAGATGTCGAGATCGGGCTCGACCTCGACCGCCTCGGCCGCCACCCCGAGCCGGCTCGTCACCTGCGCACCCTCACGATCGAGCTTGGTGAGCAGCAGACCGAACAGCTCTCGCGACGCCAGGTTGTGGTGGATCTGCAGCGCCATGGTGCTCTTGCCCGAGCCCATCGTGCCGAAGCTGAATCGCAACGTCGCCATGGTGAGGCACGACCATACCGGCCACCGGTAGGGTCGAAGAATGCGGCACTGGCGATGGCTCGTGGTGTTGGGCGGTGTCGCAGCCCTGTGCTCGCTGCCGGTCGTCGTCGCCCTCCGACCGGTGCCTGCGTCCGACATCTCGACCTCCGATCTGGTCGCCGAGGTGGCCGCGTCGGCGTCGGTGCCGTTCGAGGGCCTGTACCAGTCACGCGGCGGCCTGCGCCTGCCCGACCTGGGTCGCTTCGACGACGAGATCGCACCGTTCACCCAGACCAGCCGCGTGCGCGTCTGGTACGGGGGCGCCGACCGGTGGCGCAGCGACGAACTGCTCATCGGGGCCGAACGGTCGGTGTACCGCCAGCCCGACGGGGTGTGGCTGTGGGACTCGGGCACCCGTCGCGTGGTGTGGTCGCCCCGCGAGGGCGACGAGCCGATGCGCATCCCGCGGCTCATGGACCTGAGCCCCGCCGAGATCGGTCGACGGTTGCTGCTCGCGGTCGACGGCGACACGGTCGAACGGATCCACGACCGATGGGTCGCCGGCCACGCCTCGGTGGGGCTGCGCATCGTGCCCGAACCCGGCACCAGCACGATCGAGACGGCCGACCTGTGGGTCGACCCCGACCACGGCGTGGTCACCGCGGTCGAGCTGCACACGGGTGGCACCGCCCCCGCGTTCGAGACGGCCTTCGCCGACCTCACGTTCCGCACCCCGTCGCTCGACGTCATGCAGTTCGACCCCGAGCCCACCGGCGAACCCGTACGCACCAGCGCCTCGCTCGACCCGGTCGAGACCGTGTCGACGCTGAGCATCATCCCGTTGCCCCGAGAGCTCGCGGGACTGCCGCGTCGCAACGACCCCGACGCCGGCATCGCCACCTACGGCGACGGTCTCGCCGTCGTGAACCTCTTCGCGTTGCCCCAGGGCAGCCTCGGTCGTGGCGTCAACCGGCTGCCCCGCACCGAGCGGCCGTGGGGTGGCGAGGCGATCGTGGTCAGCACGTCGCTCGTCAACGTGCAGGTGGTGACGGTCGCCGGGTTCGACGTGGTGCTCAGCGGTACGGTGCCGCTCGCCGAGCTCGACCGGGTGGCCGGCGAGGTCGTCGACCAGGGAGGCATCCTGTGACCAGTGTGGTGCGCACGCACCAGCTGTCGAAGCGGTTCCGCAGCGGGCTCGTCGCGGTCGACGGCATCGACCTCGACGTGCGCGAAGGCGACCTCTACGGGTTCCTCGGGCCCAACGGCGCCGGCAAGACCACGACGATCCGCATGCTGCTGTCGCTCATCAGCCCCACCTCGGGCTCGATCGAGGTGCTCGGCCACGAGGTCGGACTGCACCGACCGCACGCGCTCGAAGGTGTCGGCACCCTCGTCGAGGGACCCGCGTTCTACCCGTACCTGTCGGGCGAACGGAACCTCATGATCTTCGACGGCGCCGGACGTGGTGGACAGAAGCGCACCCGGCGGCAGCGGGTGCGCGACGTGATCGAACGCGTCGGGCTGGCCGACGTTGGCGACCGTCCGGTGAAGGCGTACTCGCTCGGCATGCGCCAACGGCTCGGGCTGGCGAGTGCCCTGCTGCGCACCCCACGCCTGCTGGTGCTCGACGAGCCCACCAACGGCCTCGACGCCCAGGGCATCCACGAGCTGCGCACGATGTTCGTCGAGCTGGTGCGCGAGGGCACGACGATCATGCTGTCGTCGCACCTGCTGGCCGAGGTCGAACTGATCTGCACGCGGGCGGCGATGATGTCTGCCGGCCGCATCGTCGCCCAGGACCGCGTCGACCAATTGCTCGCCCCCACCGGCTGGGTGCGCGTGGTCACACCCGACCTCGAGCGGGCCGTGCGAGCGCTGCAGGACGGACCCTTCGCCTACGAGCCCACCGATGCCCACACCGTGCGCATCCACCTCGGCGACCGGCCACCCGAACTGCTCAACAAGGCGTTCGTGATCGACGACATCCCGGTGCGCGAGCTGATCGTCGAACGCCCGACGCTCGAAGACGTGTTCCTCGAGCGCACCGGCCACGGAGACATCCGATGATCCGCGTCGAACTGTCGAAGCTGCTGCGCCGACCGCGGACATGGGTCACCATCGCGCTGCTCGCCGGGCTGCCGGTGATCGTCGGCATCTTCGTCAAGGCGAGCGGCCTCGCGCCACGGCCGGGTGAGGGACCGGCGCTGCTGTCGGAGGTGCTCGACAACGGGCTGCTCTTCCCTGCCGCCGCACTCGCGATCGTGCTGCCCCTGTTCCTGCCGATCGCGGTGTCGGTGATCGGCGGCGACACCGTCGCCGGCGAGGCCTCGAACGGCACCCTGCGCTACCTGCTCACCCGGCCGGTCGGGCGCAGCCGGCTGCTCACCGCGAAGCTGATCACCGTCGTCGCGTTCATCTTCCTCGCGGTGATCGTCGTGGCACTGGTCGCGCTCGCGGCCGGCGTGGTGCTGTTCGGGATCCGCCCGTTGTCGTCGATCTCGGCCACCGAGCTCACCCCGTGGGAGACCTTCGTCCGCACGCTGCTGGCGATCGGCTACATCGGCTGGTCGATGCTCGGCCTCGGCGGCATCGCCCTGTTCGCGTCCACCCGCACCGACTCGCCGCTCGCCGCCTCGCTCGCCACGCTGGCCGCGTTCGTCGGCTCGCAGGTGCTCGACCTGATCTCGGCCACCGAGGTGATCCAGCCGTACCTGCCCACGCACTACTGGCTGAAGTTCGTCGACTTCTACCGCGACCCGATCCTGTGGCGCGACGTGGCACGCGGGGCGGGCCTGCAGCTGGTGTACATGGTGGTGTTCCTGGGCGCGGCGTGGGCCAACTTCACCACCAAGGACATCAACAGCTGATCAGGTGTGCAGCTCGACCACCACGGCCGCGTGGTCGCTCGGCACCACCCCGTCGACCGGCTCGGCGCCCGCGAGCCACGCACGCACCGGGTTGCCGAGCGGCTTGGGACGAGGCCAGCTGACGAACACGTAGTCGAGTCGGCGGTTCGGCCACGCGGTGGCCGACTGGTACGGGTTGTCGCTGCGCCACGTGGCACCCGGACCGTCGCCGACGTGCTCCCACGCGTCGCTCAGCACCAGGTTGCGGATCGGCCCGGCGCGGCGGCCGGTGAGCAGGCGGATCTCGTCGCTGTCGGGTGGCGCGTTGAAGTCGCCGGCGATCACCACCGGCGGGTCGTGATCGGGGTCGCTGCGCAGCCCGGCCACCACGTGGAGCACCGCCTCGGCCTGCAGCTGGCGCAGCGCCGAGTCGTCGAAGCGGTAGTCGAGGTGTGTGGAGACGACCGGCCACGTGCGACCGTCGATCGTGGTGTACGCCGACAACGCACGGCGATGCCCCGGTGTGCCGTCGAGCCGTGGCAGCGGATGACTCGTCACCCGTTCGAGCGGCGAGCGGCTGAGGATCGCGTTGTGGAACCCGGCATCGCCCTCGCCGCGGCGACCGGCGAAGGGGTCGTCGGTGATCGCGTGGTGGTAGCCGAGCTCGTCGGCCAGGCGAGCGGCGAACGAGTCGCCGCCGGCGCTCCACACCTCCTGCAGGCACGCGACGTCGGGCGCCTGATCGGCGAGCACACGTCGGATGGCCGGCGCGCGCTCCTGCCAGGGACCGAACCGCCACCAGAGGTTCCACGTCATCAGCCGCAACGTCATCGGAGCAACCCTTGCACACGCTCGATCGTGTCGGCCTCGGACGGCTGCTTGTCGGGCCGGTAGCGACGCACCCGGGCGAATCGCAGCGCCACCCCGCCCGGGTAGCGGCGCGACACCTGCACGCCGTCGAGCGCGATCTCGACGACCAGTTCGGGACGTACGTGCACGGTGATGCCCTCGGTGGTGAGCTGGCGCTCGAGCAGCGCCGCGGTCTGCCAGGCGAGCAGTTCGTCGGTGAGTCCCTTGAAGGTCTTGCCGACCATCACGAACGAGCCGTCGGCACCGCGGGCGCCGAGGTGCAGGTTGCTGAGCAGCCCCGTGCGCCGGCCGTGCCCCCATTCGGCGGCGATCACGACCAGGTCGACGGTGTGCACCGGCTTGACCTTGCGCCACGTCGCGCCGCGCCGGCCCGCCTGGTAGGGCGAGTCGAGCGCCTTCACCACCACACCCTCGTGCCCGGCGCTCACGGCCCCGTCGGCGAACTCGTCGGCCAGCGAGGCGTCGTCGGTCTCGATCGACGGCAGGATCAACGCCGGCGGGACGAGCGCTCGCATCGCCGCCTTGCGCTCGGACAGCGGGTCGTCGATGAGCGACCGGCCGTCGACGTGCAGGAGGTCGAAGAAGAACGCGGCCGTGCCACCGAGCCCGCTCATGGTGTCCTGGAACCGGCGGGGCCGACCGTCGTCGTCGAGGCCGAGCGACTCGCCGTCGAGCACCACCGCCTCGGCCGGCAGCGCGGCGACGGCGGCCACCACGTTGGGGAGCGCGGCGGTGACGTCGTTCATCCCGCGCGAGAACAGCCGTACCTCGTCGCCCGACTTGTGCGCCTGCACACGCATGCCGTCGAGCTTCCACTCGACGCTGGCGAGACCGGTCGCGGTGACCGCCTCGCCGGCGCTGGCCGACGTGGTGGCGAGCATCGGCTGCACCGCCACCAGTGGCGTGAGCCCGACGTCGAGGTCGTCACCGGCGAGCGCCCGTTGGGCCGCCGCGCCGAGATCGCCGAGGAGCATCCATGCACGGCGCAGCGTGGCAGCAGGCACCTCGGCCGCACGCGCGATCGCGTCGGCCACCACGCCGTCGTTGGCGCCCTGGCGCATCTCGCCGGTCATGAACCGCACGAGGTGACGCTGCTCGTCGTCGGTGAGGCGAGCCATCATCTCGACGAGCAACGTCTCGCGGCGGCGCTGCGAGCCGGTACCCGACGTGACGGCCAGCTCGTCGAGCAACCGGTCGATCTCGACCACGCGCACCGACGGCTCGGCGGACGGCGCGACACGAGCGTCGCGCAACGTGGTCCAACCGACACCGAGGCGACCCTGGCGCGGCTCGCCCACCAGCATCCCCACCACGGTGCGCACCTCGTCGGGCGGTGTGGCCCGGAGCAGCGCGGCCAACCGTGCGGTCTTGGCCGACCGCTGCGACGTGGCAGCGACCTCGAGCGACGCGTTCACCACCTCGACGTAGTCCACCCCGCCATTCAAGCCGGTGGGTGCGACGCCGGCCCGAGCCTCAGCCGGTGACCTCGATGCGAACGACGTCGTTGCCCTCGATCGTGCCGCCGTTGCCATCGGGTGCACTGTCGGTGGCCAGCAGGTACAACGCGCCGTCGGGCCCGAGCTCGGCGGTCTCGTAGAACATCCGCTCGCCGATCAGTTCGCTGATCGCGAACTCGGCCCGCAGCACGCCGGCGGCGTCGGTGACGATCAGCTTGTCGGTGTTGGTGTCGACGATGCAGTACCCGCCGTCGCACGGCACGATGGCGTGCACCCAGCCGAGCCATCCGGCCCCGCCCGTCTCGGGGTTGCCGATGCGCCACTGCAGCGCACCGCTGCTCGCTCGGCCGGCGTACACCGTGTCGTCGGCGGCCTGGCCGCCGATCAGCAGATCGGCACCGTCGTAGGCGACGAGGTACACGTCGACGATGTCGGCGGGGAGCACGACGGACGTCGGCTCGCCGCAGCCGGTGTCACCGAGCGAGTACTGCTGCACCGGCGCGCCCGGGAACGACGTCATCGCCTGTGAGCCGTCGGCGGTGACGTCGACGTCACCGGTGAGCTGGTCGCACGCGTACGACGTGCCCGCGGCGACGTCGAACACGGTCGCGCCGAACAACCCCGATGCGACCAGCCGCCCCGTCGCCGACACCGCGACCGAGTCGACCTCGTCGCTCGTCGCCAGCAGGCCGCCGTCGCCGATCGAGGTGTCGAGGGTCATCGAGCAGTCGGCGCCGGGCACGAACGCCAACGCGGCGACACCGCCGGACGTGGGGACGAAGGCGTGGGTCGCGTCGATCGCGAACGACTCGACCGCTGCGTCCGGCACACCGTCGGGAATGCCCTCGACGGTGCACTGCGAGGCGGTCACCTGCAGCGGGCCCGCCGATTGCGGCGTGAACGACAGCGTCGGCAGCTCCTCGGCGGGCGGCACGGTCGAGGCGGGCTCCGTCGTGGCGACCGGGTCGGTGCTCAGCGGGTCGGTGGCGGGCGGATCGGTCGTCAGCGCCGCGGTGTCGGCCGCCTCGGTGCCGGGGACCGACGCCACCGACGTGCCCTCGACCGCCAACGTCACCTCGGCGCCGCCGGGCGAGTCGTCACCGCCCGAGCAGGCGACGAGCACCGACGACGACACGAACAGGGCGAGCACGACACGGCGACGCATGGTCGTCGACCGTGCGGAACCAGGCCCCGCCGTCAACCGGCTGGTCGCCCGACGCTCCTCGCCGGATCGGACGGCCGATCAGGTGCTGTCGCCCCGCAGGGCGTCGACGCGTCGGAAGTAGCGCTTCGCGAACGCCAACAGCTCGCCGTCGCTCGGATGGTCGAGCGCCTCGACACCCACCACCGCCTTCGCGACCGCGGGATGGCGCTTGTCGAGATCGGCCATGAACGCCACCTTCGCCGTTCCCGGACCGGTCACCAGGATCTCCCGCGACCCCTCGACGGCTCGAGTGACCTCGTCGAAGAACTGCCGGTCGTCAGGTGCCCGGCCGGCGCCCATCGGACCCGACTTGCGGTGCAACTGCTGCGGCTTCTCCGACGCCACGTGGACCACGTGGCGATCGTCGATCGAGAAGTCGATGATCGTCGCCTTCTGGTGGTCGAGCCAGACGATGACGTGCGGGTACGACATGGTGGACTCGCTTTCTGCGCCCCCTCGGCGCACTCAGTGTTTCCACCACCAAGGTTCGGTCCGTGCCGAGCCGACGAGCAGGGCACTTGGTCCCGCCGAATCGGGACTCAGGTGGCGAAGCCGAGGATCTGGCGCTCGCGGAGCCGCTCGACGAACCGCTCGTCGTAGGCCTCGTCGGGATGCTCGCGCACCAGCTCGTCGAGCACGTGCGCGTCGTCGCCGACGAGGATGCGCCACTCCCCTGCCCTCACCCCGTCGAGGATGATCGTGGCCGCCTCGGCCGCGGTGAGCGGCGCCATGTCGCGAAACGCCTCGGCCTGCGCCTGCATGCCGGTGCGGATGTCCTCGTCGCTGGCTGCCCCGAGGTCGATGCCACGCTTGGCCAGGCGCTCGCGGAGCTGGGCGATCTGCAGGTCGGTCATCTCCTTCGGGTCGCGACCGAAGGCCTTCTGCGAGTTGATCATGATCGAGGTGCCGATGTGGCCCGGCATCACCACCGACGCCTTGAGGTGCGGTGCGTTGATGCGGAAGTCGTTGATCAGCGCCTCGGTGAAGCCCTTCACGGCGAACTTGGCCGCGCTGTAGGCGGTGTGCGGGATCATCGGTCCGAGCGACGCCCAGAAGCCGTTGACGCTGCTCGTGTTGATCACGTGCCCCTCGGGTGCGGCGAGCAGCATCGGCAGGAACGAGCGTACGCCGAAGTACACCCCACCCCAACAGATCGCGAACGTGCGGTCCCACTCGTCGCGGTCGTCCGCCACCACACTGCCGCCCCCGCCGACACCCGCGTTGTTGAACAGCAGGTGCACGTGGTCGGTCCGGTGACGGGATGCGACGTCGGCGGCGAAGGCCTGGAGCTGCGCCTCGTCGGACACGTCGGCCACGAACGAGGTGATGCGCACCCCGGGGGCGGCCTCGGCCTCGGCGAGCGTCTGCGTGTCGGCCATGTTGTCGGCCGACACGTCGCACATCGCGACGTGCGCACCGGCCGCAGCCAGCTGACGCACGAGCTCGCGGCCCATGCCGGTACCGCCTCCCGTGACGACGGCGATGCGTCCCTCGAACGATTCCACGGCGTCTCCCTCCGGTGCACGGCGGCCCGCCGAGGGCCACCCGCGGGTCCGTCCCCTCGATGAACCCGGCCGACGAGCATCATGGCACGATGTGCCCATGAGCGATCTCATGGAAGAACTCGACAGCTGGCTCACCGCCAACTGGGATCCCGACCTCACCGTGCGCGAGTGGTGGGAGCGCCTCGGCCTGGCCGGATGGGCGGCACCGTCGCTGCCGACCAACGCCTACGGCCGTGACGTGTCGCGCAACGAGGCGATCGCGATCGCGAAGAAGATCGCCGAGCACGGCGCGCTCAATGCGCCCGCAGGCCTCGGCATGCTGCTCGCGGCGCCCACCATCGCCACCCACGGCACCCAGGACCAGATCGAGCAGTACGTGCGGCCGATCGTCACCGGCGCGCAGGGCTGGTGCCAGCTCTTCAGCGAGCCGGGCGCCGGCTCCGATCTGGCCGGCCTCGGCACGCGTGCGGTGCGCGACGGCGACGAGTGGGTGGTCAACGGTCAGAAGGTGTGGACCTCGAGCGGCCACTGGGCCGACATGGGCATGCTGATCGCGCGCACCGACCCCGACGTCCCCAAGCACAACGGCATCAGCTGGTTCGCGTTCGACATGCACCAGCCCGGCGTCGAGGTGCGCCCCCTGCGAGAGATGACCGGCCGCGCCCTGTTCAACGAGGTGTTCCTCAGCGACGCCCGCGTGTCGGACGCTGCGCTGGTCGGCGGGCTGCACAACGGCTGGGCCGTCGCCAACACCACGCTCGCGTTCGAGCGCAGCGGCCTCGGCGCCGGTGCGGGGGCACCGCAGGCGTCGGCGATCGCGGGCACGATCTCGGGCGACCTCGACAAGCGTGCCGGCGACTTCGTCAGCGGCAAGCGCCGCGGCGGGGGCGGTGGCGGCGGTGGTGCGATGACCGGATCGGCACAGAAGATCTTCACCGAGATGGCCAAGCGCAACGGCAAGATCGCCGACCCCGTCGTGCGCCAGAAGCTCATGAAGTTGCACACGCTCAACGAGATCGGCCGCTACACCACGCTGCGCCAGAAGGCATTGCGCGCCAAGGGGCAGGACCTGCCCGCGGCCGGCAACCTCGCCAAGCTCTCGATGAGCGAGATCGTGCGCCAATCGCGCGACCTCGGCCTCGAGATCGCCGGCGCGGCCGGCACCCTGCACGCGTACGAGAGCGACGACCGCAAGGTGCTCGACGAGGCGACCGGCAACCCGTTCCTCGGTGTGCTGACCGAGATGGCGTTGTTCGCGCAGGCGCCGCCCATCTACGGCGGCACCGATCAGGTGCAGCGCAACATCATCGGCGAGCGTGCCCTCGGCCTGCCGAAGGAGCCGAGCAACGACCGCATCCTCAGCTGGAGCGAGCTGCCGAAGAACGGCTGACGAGCCTCGCCGATCAGGCGATCAGGCGATCAAGCGATCACGCGGTCGGGGCCGATGCCCACCCGGCTGCGGCCCGATCGCTTCGCCGCGTACATCGCACGATCGGCTTCGAGCAACAGCGCGTCCGAATCGGCCAGCCGGCCGTCCTGGTGCGCGACCCCGATGCTCACCCCGAGCTGCACCTGCACCTTGCCCACCGCGATCGGCCGCCCGATCGCGTCGACGAACCGTTGCGCGATGCGCACCGCCTCGACCTCCGAGGTGTTCGGGCACAGCAGCACGAACTCGTCGCCGCCCGTGCGGGCGAGCGTGTCGTGCGGGCGGGCCAGGTGCCGCAGCCGTGCGCCGATGATCCGCAGCACCTCGTCGCCGAGCGCGTGGCCGTGGGTGTCGTTCACCTGCTTGAACCCGTCGAGGTCGAGCAGCAACACGGCCAGGTCGGCGCTGCCGTCCTCGGCGGCGATGTCGAGCCGACGCTGCAGCAGGATGCGGTTCGCCAGCCCGGTGAGCGGGTCGTGCAGCGCCTGGTGCTCGAGCTCGGCCTCGAGGCGCTTGCGGTCGCTGATGTCGCGCACGCTCGCACGGAACTGCACGATCTCGCCGGTGTCCGGGTCGCGCACCCCCGACGTCGAGTTGGCCACCCAGATGTACGAGCCATCGGCACGGCGGATCCGCATCTCCGACGTCGCCCACCCCCGGCGCAGGATGATCGGGACGTTCTCCCACCCGTTGGCACGGTCGTCGGGATGGATCAGGTCCTCCGCGGGTGTGCCGATCAGGTCGGACGACGGGATGCCGAGCAGCGAGGCCGACGACGGCGACACGTAGGTGAAGCGGCCGTCGAGGCCGACCAGGATGATCACGTCGGCCGCGGTCTCGGCCAGCAGGCGGAACCGCGACTCGCTGGCGCGCAGCGCCTCGTCCAGACGCGACCGCTCGAGGACGTGGGCGATGGTCTCGGTGACGATGCGCAGGAACGTGATCTCGTCGTCGTGCCAGGCGCGCGGCTCGCCCACCATCGACGCGCCGAGCACGCCCATCAGCTCGCCGGCCGACGTCATCGGCACCGCCACCATCGCGCGCTCACCGCCGAACACGGCCCGCTTCTCGTCCACCCATGCTGCGCCGACCTCGGCCAGGTCGCCCGCGACCACCGGGTCGTTGGAACGGAGTCGATCGAGCCACGACGGCATCGACGCGAACGCGACCGGCGCGCCGGGATGCGTGCTGCTCGCGCAGCCGCGCCGCACCCAGCCGCCCAGGTTGTCGATCACGCGACGGTGCTCGTCGAGCTGGTCGACGTACACGAGGTCCACCTCGAGCAGCGCAGCCACGTCGGCGCACACCACCGACAGGCGATCGATGAACTGGTCGGTGTCGACGTCGAGCGCCGTCTGCGCCAGATCGAAGGCGAACCGCAGCAGCTCGACCCACCGCGCCGCCGCCTGCTCGTCCTCGAGGCGCGAGGTGACGTCGCGACACGTGAGCACCCGACCGCCCGCGATCGGATCGCGCAGATCACCGCTCGTCACCTCCCACGAGCGCATCTCCCCGTCCGCACCACGGAGCCGGATGATCGTGATCGGTGTCGGGTGATCGGCCCACAAGGTGGTGAGACGGCGGATCGCGAGCTCGAGGTCGTTCGGGTGCACGAACTCGGCGACGTTGCGGCCCAGCATCGCGGCCGGTTCGTAACCGAGCGAGCGCTGCACCGCACCGTTCGCGAACCAGATCGTGCCGTCGTCGTCGACCACGACGACCACGTCGTGCGACCCGTCGAGCAGCGCGGCGAGACGGTTCTCGCTCTGGCGCAGCGAGGCCTCCACCTGCACACGGGCGATCAGCGCCGACACCGTGCCGGCCACCCGCTGCACCAACGCGATCTCGTCGGCCATCCACACGCGCGGCTCGGCCGCCATCGCCACCCCGAGGTTGCCGAGGCACCGCCCGCCCGACACCAACGGCACGTTCAGACCCGATCGGTCGCTCACGGGGAACGAACGCCACTCGTCGACCCAGGCACCCGAGTGAGCATCGATGTCGTCGACGATCAACGGCTCGAGCGAGCGGTAGCGAGCGACCAACGCCGGCAGTTCGCTCCGACCGACCGGCAGCTCGTACCCGCTCGCCGAGCGGTCGATCGACCAGCCGGCCACGTTCTGGATGTGGTCGCCGTCGAGCAGCGCCACGAAGGCCGCATCGGTGCCGAGGGTTCGACCGAGCAACTCCAGCTGCCGGTCGAGCCCGCGGTACACGTCGTCGGGTTGCACCTCGAGCGCCCACTGCGAGAGCGCGAGCACGACCCGCTCGAACTCGCTCGTCCGCGTGGCGGCGACCTGGCTCTCGTGGCGCGCGCTCACGTCTCGCAGCGAGATCATGAAGCCGCCGACGAGGGGATCGTCGAGATCGGACGAGTCCACGTCGAACCACACCGACGAGCCGTCGGCGTGCAACACGCGCAGCTCGACCGACGGCGGCTGACGACCCTCGAGCTGCATCGAGAACGCGTTCAGGGCGCGGTCGCGGTCGTCGGGGTGCACGAGGCCGAGGAAGTGCTGGTCGAGCACGTCGGCCGGTCGCCGTCCGAGCGCGGTCCAGAGGCTCTGGTTCACGTAGCGGATCCAGCCGTCGCGGTCGATGACGAGCAGCACGTCGCGCACGGCGGCCAGCATGGCGCCGAGGCGTGTCTCGCTCGCCTGCAGCGCATCGGCGTCGCGCAGCCGGGCGAGCAGGTTGGCCAGCGTGTCGGCCAACTGCTGGATCGTCTCGTGCTCGAGATCGCCCCACTCGCGAGTGTCGTCGTCGCACGCCACACCCAGCACGCCGAGCAGGACGCCACCGACGCGCAACGGCGTCACCAGCGCCGAGCCACCCTGGTCGCCGGGGAAGGCGTCGCGTAGCTCGCGGCTCCACGGGGCGTCACCCGATCGCCACGAGCGCGACACACCGCTCAGCCGGCCGAGGTGCGCGACCCAGTGGGTGAGCCGGTCGAGCGACACCTCGGGCGGGGGTGGCTGCCGCTGCGGCGATCCGCGCGAGATCCAGAGGCCGAGCGGGCGCAGCATGTTGCGCTCGAGGTCGATCGAGTCGAGGAACGCGAAGTCGGCGCCGAGCAGCTCGCCGAGATCGGACATCAGCACGTCGAGCCCGGACAGGAACTCGTCACGGGTCTGGTCGAGCGCCGACTGGGCGACACGGGCGGCGAAGTCGCCGAGTGAGCGGCGACGCCGCGTCGCTGCCGCCACGCGGTGTTCCTCGGTGACGTCGCGGCACACCGCGGCGAAGAACTTCACACCGGGTCGCAGCGGATCGTCGACGTACTGCACGTCGGCCTCCACCTCGGTGCGCGCGCCGGTGCGCCGGTTGACGAAGACGGTCTCGCCCTCCCACACCCGCGCCTCGCGCAGCGCGGGCAGCACCACGTACTCGATCAGTGCCCCGTCGTCGGGGTCGATCACGTCCTCGATCGAGATGCCGTCGAGCGAGTCGTCGGGGGCCAGTCCGACGCACTCGCGCATCGCCGCGTTCGCGTACACCCAGCGCCCGCCCTGCTCGACGATGAACACGAGCGAGGTGGTCTGCTCGATCAGCCCCTGGAACCGGCGCCGGTCGTTCTCGGCCTCGAGTCGCTTCGACAGGTCGCGCCACACGTGCAGCCAGTGCGTGTGCACGCCGCGCTCGTCGGTGATCGGGCTCATCGTCAGCTCGCACAGGAACGAGCTGCCGTCGGCGCGGCGAGCGGGCAGCTCGCGGGTCGCCGAGGTGGCGGTCGAACGGATCTCCGTGAACCAGTGCAGCACGTCGTCGGACGAGTCGTCGGGCAGCAACGACACGATCGAGCGGCCGAGCACGTCGCGGCTGCGCAGCCCCGTCTGCGATTCGAACGCATCGTTCACGTACACGATCGGCGGACTCACCGCGTCGCCGCCGCTCGCCGAGGTGACCACCACGGCGTCGTGCGCGCTGTCGAGCGCGGCCATCAGCAGGCGGGCACGGGGCGAGCCGAAGCCGGGCAGCTCCTCGGCACGGCGCACGTCGTCGTCGGGCTCGAGCAGCGGGCCCTCCTTGCCGCACCACGGCAACACGAGCGACTCCTCCACCTCGTCGGGCGGCACCGGCCGCCCGAAGTGGTAGCCCTGCGCGTGATCGGCGCCCATGCGCACGAGCGAACGCGCCTGGCCGACGTCCTCGACGCCCTCGGCGATCACCCGCAGCCCGAGCGCGTGCGACAGGTCGATGACCGCCTCGATGATCGCCTCGTCGGTGAGCGAGTCGCCGACTCCCTGCACGAACGAGCGGTCGATCTTCACGGCGGTCACCGGCAGTCGGCGCAGGTACGACAGCGACGAGTAGCCCGTCCCGAAGTCGTCGAGCGCGATCTCGATGCCGAGACGACGCAGCTCCATCAGCGCACTGGTCGCCGCCGGCAGGTCGTCGAGCAGGCTCGACTCGGTGACCTCGAAGCCGATGCAGCGGTGCGTGATGCGGCCGGCGTCGATCGCCGCCGCCACGCGCGAGCGCACCTCCTCGCCGTCGGTGAGCTGTTGGGCGGCGAGGTTCACCCACACCCGCACCGGGTCGCCCCGGTACGCCTCGCGCCAGCGCTCGGCGAGGTCGATCGCGGCGTCGAGCACCCATCCACCGAGCGCGGTCATCAGCCCGGCTGCCTCGGCGTCGGGCAGGAACGCTGCCGGCGCGAGCAGGCCCTCGTCGGGGTGCTGCCAGCGCACCAGCGCCTCGACGCCCACCACACGGCCGTCGCGCAGATCGACCTCGGGTTGCACGAACAGGCGCAGCTCGTCCTGGGCGATCGCACGGCGCAGGCCGTCCTCGATGCGCTGTCGACGAACCGCCTGCTCGCCGAGCGAGTACTCGTAGCCCACCACGGTGCCCGGCGCCGTGGCCTTGGCTCGCCGGCACGCCAGATAGGCGTGCTCGAGCAGGTCGATCGGTTGGTCGTCGGCCGGCTCGTGGTCGGCCTTCCACGCGATGCCGGCGCTCGCGCGCACCGCGACGGCGTCACCGTCGTCGAGCCCGATCGGCGCAGCGACGGCCTGCAACATCCGCTCGGCCACGCTGGTGGTGAACCACCAGTCGGCGTCGGGCACCACGGCGACGAACGCGTCGCCGTCGGTGGAGCACACCACGCCGCCGGCGGGCAGGCACGCGGCGAGTCGAGGACCGAGCACGGCCAGCACGAGGTCGCCGACCTGGTGGCCCCACTGCGTGTTCACCTGGTGGAACCGGTCGAGGTCGAGGTGCACCACGCCGGCGCTGCGAGGTGAGCGCCGCACCGCGTCGAGCAGCTGCATCGCGTCGGTGCGCGCGACGAAGGCACCCGGGGTGGGCGCGACCGGTGCGGCCGGCGCGATGGAGGGGCCAGGCAGGGCAGGGTTCATGACGATGGACGGCTCTCCAGCCACTGGTTGACCGTCCGTCAGCAGGCCGGGGATGCCCGGGTCCCCCGAATCGGGGAAGTGTGCGGCCCGGAGGGCGCGGTCAGGGTTGCCGAGGGGCCTGCGGGGCAGCCGGCGGTGTCGGGGATCGCGTGGCCGGTGCGTCGGCCAGATAGGCGACGATGTCGTCGATCGTCGACCGGATCGCAGCGTTCTCGGGGCGGCGACGGTCACCGAACAGCGGACGACGCGGCGCCAGGTACTCGTCGCGGAGTTGCTCGACCGCGTCGAGCCGGATCTCGGCGGTGGGCAGCTCGTGCGGCGACAGCTCGAGCGGCACGTCGAACGGGTCGTCGTCGGGCAGCCTGATCGCCGAGCGAGGCGCGCCGCGGCCCGATCGTGCGGTGTTCGCGAGTGGGGGCGGCGGCAGCGGTGCTCGCTCGATCGGCAGGCTCGGCGCCCACCGTGGCGGCGCCACCGGGATCGCGTCGGGCTCCCACCAGTGCAGGCAGGTCGGGGTGACGACCGCTGCCCAGCCGTCGTCACGCTCGAGCACCGGCACGCCTGCCTCGATCGCGAGTTCGTCAAGGTCGTGGCGCGACGAGAGCCGCACGCGCATCGGCACGGGCGGCAGATCGACAGCGGTGATGCGGGTGACGCGGGCGATGCGCGACGCCGGCGGTGCGGCCGTGGGCGCAGGCGGCGCGGCGGTCGAGTCGGGTGGGGAGCCGGTCGGTCGTGGCGCCGGTGCCGTGACGACTCGCTCCTCGGCGCCGTCGAGATGTGTCGCACGACCCGTCGAGTCGTGAGCCGTCTCGTCGGCCGTCGACGCCGGGTCCGACGTCGACGATGGCCATCCCGTCACGGTGGCGGCGATCAGCACCAGCACCGCGGCGATGAGCCAGCGCCGCGCCTCACGTGGCACGCCACCCACCTCGCGGGCCTCGGGCACGGTGTCGCGCACCGGCTGGGTGCTCGCGACGACCGGGCCGTCGAGCGACGGCGTCACCTCGGTCGACTCGGCCGGGTGCAGGCCGAGCTCGTCGAGCCGGAAGACGATCTGGTCGGTGTACGTCGATGCGCCGCTGTCGGGATCGGGGGTGACGACGGCCTCGAGCCGCAGCTCGACGGTGGTGAGCGTCAACCCCGTGGCGTCCTGCACGCGTGCGAGCAGGTCACGCATCGCGGCCAGGTCGAGGGTGCCGTGCAGCTCGACTCCACCGGCGACCACCGGGGTGAGCGGCGCCAGCGTGAGCGACGTGCTCCAGCCGGTGGGCGTGCCGAGCAGGGCGCGCAGGCGAGCGTTGGCGGGCACCGTGGCGTCGCCGTCGTATCGGAACTCGACGGCCACCTGGTCGGCGAGCTTCGAGAACACGGGCTGGCCGGTCTGCACCACCCCGTCGGGATAGGTGTCGCCGGCCGCCACCTCGGCCGAGTACGCGAGCGACCCGACGTGCATCGGCACCGGCGGTGGCGGCACCTCGGTGGGTGGCACGGCGTAGGCGGCCACCAGCGCGGCGACCGCCATCGCGTCGGCCGCGACGAGCACGAGGTGCCACCAGCGCACCCGCCGTCGCGATCGCGTCGAGGTCGTCGAAGTCGTCGAGGTCGTCGAAGTCGTCGAAGTCGTCGAGGTCGTCGAGGGTGTCGAGCCGGCCGGCCTGGCGGTGGCCGACGTCGCCTCGGGCCGTCCGGGCCCGGGTCGGGGTCGGGTCGGCGCGACCACGGTCAGCGCGCCGATCGCGATCAACAGCCCGGCCAGCAGGGCGAGCACGATCGGCGAACCGAACCAGCGCCCCACGCCGGGCACGTGGAACACCTCGGCCCCGATCAACTCGTCGTCGGTGGGGGTCGCGTCGTCCGTCGACTGGTTGTTGTCGCCCTTGATCGTGAAGCCGTCGGCGGTCTCGCCGACGATGCGGTGCAGCACCACCTGACCGCTCGCCTCGTCGCGGTAGGCGACGATGTCGCCGACCGAGTAGTGGTCGTGCCGCACCACCAGCACCAGGTCGCCCGCATGATGGGTCGGCACCATGCTGATGCCGTTGGTGACCACCGAGGCCACACGGCCGGTCGCGAACCCGGCGATCAGCAGGCCGACGACGGTGAGGAGCAGGGCGCCGACGAAGCGCCGCAGCACGCCCACGGCAGCGCCGATCAGTTGTCGACCCGGAAGGTCACCTTGGCGACGTCGATCGACTTGGCCTTGGTGCCCGTCGGCGTGCACGACGACGTGCCCCCGACACTGATCACGGTGCAGGTGTACGGGTCGCCCGTCGCGGCGTCGGCGCCGTCGTAGAACTCGATCTCGAGGATGCGGCCGGCCACGTTGCCCGTCACCGTCACGGCGATCGAGTCGATGTCGTTGTCGGTGCCGATGTTGTAGTCGACGTCGGTGAGCACGGCGCCGCTGATCGTCTGGTCGACGGTACCGCCGATGAAGCTGTCGTTCGAGCTGTCGCTCAGACCGCCCGCGGTGAACGCACTGCCCGTCACGGCGACCGCGCCGGCCAGGGCGACGGCACCGATGATGATCTTGTTGCGCTTCGAGAGGTTCATCCGTGTGTCCTGTGCGGTCCTGCGGTGCGCCGGCCGGCCAGCCTGCGCCTCGGCGCCTCGGCCACCCGGGGGATGGCTGTCGGCGAACCGGTCATCAGAGATGGTCCGGTGCTCGTCCCCGGACGCCCGCAAGTTCGACACGCAGTGCGGTCGGAGTCGCGTCGTCCCTGCTCAGCGACATCCCTCCGCTCGCGTTCGGGCTCGTCCGACGGGTGAGCCGGCAGGTGACGCCGGGTGACGGGCTCAGCCGGCGGCAGCGCCGACGACCGTCACGACGACCACCGAGCCGGGCGCGAGCGGCGTGCCGGGCACGGGCAGCTGGCTCACCACCGTGCCGACGCCGGCATCGGCCGCATCGTCCGGGTCGGCCTGTTGCACGACGACCACCCAGTCGTTGCGGGCGGCGTCGGCGTCGACCACCACGCGCGGGCCGCCGACCCAGTCGGGGGCCGGGGTGACGCCCTCGAGCTCGTCGCGGGCGGCGTCGAGCTGGTCGCGAGTGGTGTCGTGATCCGCCCGCTCGCTCAGCCACAGCGAGGCGAACACCCCCGCCACCACCGCTGCAGCGGTCGCCACCCCGCCGAGCACCGCACGGCTCCACTCGCCGTCGCCGTGGGTGCGCTTCGCGACGTCGACGAGCAGCACCGCACCACGGGGCGAGATCGCACCCGCCGACGGCTCCTGGCGCACCACGAAGCCGGACGGCTGCCCCTTCGGCGCCGGAACCGTCCGCTCGTGCACCGACCATCCGGCCGATGCGGCGTAGGCGCGAGCGGCCTCGACGCGCTGACCCACCAGCTGGGGCACCTGTGCGCCGCCGCTCGCGCTCGGCAGGTAGGTGTCGGTGGGTTCGTAGGTCATGACAGGTCCTCGCCGCGCGACCGTCCGTGCACACGCCTCGCGCGCCGGGAACACTCGGCGGCGGCACACCCGGACGTGCGCGCCCGACCGCGCGAGGATGCGGCCATGGGAGTCGAGATCGAGCGCAAGTTCCTCGTCGAGGGCGACGGTTGGCGCACGGGCGCCCGGGCGAGCCGGATCCGTCAGGCCTACCTCGTGCGCGCCGCGGGCCGGTCGGTGCGGGTGCGCGACGAGGACGGCCGGATCACGCTGACGATCAAGGGACCGGGCGACGACGGCGACCCGCGGCGCCGGGCCGAGTTCGAGTACGAGCTGCCGGCCGCCGACGCCGACGGCCTGTTCGCGCTGTGCGAACCCGGCACGATCGACAAGACCCGCCACCGGGTCGACGTCGCCGGGCGCACCTGGGAGGTCGACGAGTTCCACGGCCGCCTGGCGCCGCTGGTGGTGGCCGAGATCGAGCTGGGCGACGGCGAGTCGCCCGACGCCGAGGTGGTGCTGCCCCCGTGGGTGGGCCGCGAGGTGACCGACGATCCGAGCTACACCAACGGTGCGCTCAGCCGCCGGGCGTGACGCTCAGGTGAGGTTCTTCGCGAGCCGCAGCCCGGCGATGCGATCCGGTGCGGCGAGCGCCTGCATCGCCAGGTCGTAGTCGGGCAGGTCGTACACCTCACCGTCGTCGGTGATCATCACGAACCGGTCGAACGTCGACAGGAACGTGCGGTCGTGACTGACGGCGATGACCGTGCCCTCGAAGCCGTCGAGCGCCTGCTCGAGCGCCTCGGACGAGTCGACGTCGAGGTTGTCGGTCGGCTCGTCGAGCAGCAGCACGTTGTGCCCCTCGAGCTCGAGGCACAGGATCTCGAGCCGGGCCTTCTGACCACCCGAGAGCGTCTGGAACTCCTGCCGGCCCTGCGCCCGCAGCCCGTAGCGGGCCAGCGCCTTCATCGACTTCTCGTCGTCGAACACGCGATCGCGCACGATCTCCATGCACTGCCGGCCGGTCCACTCGGGCCGGTCGTTGATCTGCGTGAACATGCCGACCGACGTGCGCGGCCCGAACGTGATCGTGCCGTGGTCGGGCGCACTGGTGCCCTTCAAGGCCGACAGCAGGTGGGTCTTGCCCGTGCCGTTGGGACCGATGAGCCCGACACGCTCGCCGTGATGCACCTCGTCGGAGAACGGCAGGAACAGATCACCGATCGACACCCCCTCGAGCTTCACCACACGGCGGGCCGCGTCGGCGCCGCGCAGGCGCACGTGGATCTGCTGGTCGGGCACCGGTGGAGGCGGCGGACCGGCGGCGACGAACTTCTCCCACCGCGTCTCGGCCGCGTTGGCCTTCGTCGCGTTCTTGAAGTTCTGCGCGGCGCGCTGCTTCATGATCTTCATGTGCTGGAACAGGCGCCGTTCCTCGTCGTTCCAGCGCTTCAGCTCGTCGCCGAGTTGCTCCTGGCGCTTCTGACGCGCCTCGCCGAAGGTGGCGTACGAGCCGCCGTGCACCCAGCAGCCAGATCCCTCGATCACCACGATCTTGGTCGACACCCGCTCGAGCAGGGTGCGGTCGTGACTCACCATCAGGATCGTCGAGCGGCACTGGCGGATCTGCTCCTCGAGCCAGGCCCGCGTGGGGATGTCGAGGTAGTTGTCGGGCTCGTCGAGCAGCAGCACGTCGGCGCCCGAGGTGAGCAGCAAGTCGAGCACCAGCCGCTTGCGCTCGCCGCCCGACAGCTCGCCGACGAGGCGCGTGGCGAAGTCTTCGACCGGCGTCTTCACGCTCCGCTGCGCGGCCGCGGCCCACTTCGCCTCGAGCTCGTAGCCGCCGTGATCGCCCCAGTCTGCGAGTGCCTCGGCGTACTTCATGCCGTCGTCGCTGCCGTCGGCCAGGGCGCGTTCGGCGGCCACGAGCGCGAGCCCGCTCGTGCGCAGCAGCGGCGGCGCGACCTCGAGCAGCATCTCGCGCAAGGTGTCCGTGGGCCGTGACATGCCGACGTCCTGCGTCATCCGCAGCATCGACCCACCGATCGCGAACTCGCCCTCGTCGGCCTCGAGCTCGCCACTCAGGATCCGCAGGATCGTGCTCTTCCCCACCCCGTTGGCGCCGACGAGTGCGGCGTGTTCCCCGGGCGCCACACCGAAGCTGACGTCGAAGAACAGCTGGTCCGCCCCGGGCGGTGCGTAGGCGAGTTCGGACACGACGATGCTGCTCACGGCCGACGAGTCTGCCGGACACCGTCGCCGGTTCCCCCGTGCATTCCCGATCGCTCGTCGCCGGACTGCGTCCCGGACGCGCCAGTGCCCGGCGGCCGGGCGGTTCGCACCGCCGGCGCCGGGCACCGTCGTCTCCAGGGGCCGCCGACGACCCGTGGGGGTGATCACACCGGGCGGACCCGGCGGAGGTCGCCTCGCCTCAGCTGCAGCCGCTCGTGCTACCGCAGCTCGGGCAGGCGTGGCAGCTGCCCGCGCGGTTCATCTGCACACCGCACTGCATGCACATCGGAGCGTCGCTGTGACGCACCGCCGGCTTGGGCGTGATGGCCGCGGGACGGGTGATGCCCTCGGGGTTGGTGACGTCGTTGTTCGGCGCGGCCGGGGCCACACCGAGCTCGAGCTGGGTGGCCAGCTCGTCGGCCGACGGCACGCTCTTCGGGTCGGCGACGACGTCCGAGCCCGTGCGGGTCTCCATGACCGACTCCTCGACGCCCGGCAGCGTGGGCTGCAGGCGCTCGTCGATCGAGAAGATGCCAAGCTCGGCGCGCTCGTCGTAGGTCATGTACTCGAGCGCGAGGCGGCGGAACAGGTAGTCCATGATCGACGAGGCGAAGCGGATGTCCGGATCGTCGGTCATGCCGGCCGGCTCGAAGCGCATGTTGACGAACGCCTCGACGTACGAGCGCAGCGGCACGCCGTACTGCAGGCCGTAGCTGATGCTCTTGGCGAAGCCGTCCATGATGCCGCTCAGGGTCGAACCCTGCTTCGACACCGTGAGGAAGATCTCGCCCGGCTGGCCGTTCTCGTACTCGCCGATCGTGGCGAAGCCCTTCATGTCGGCCACGCGGAACTCGAACGTGCGGCCCTTGCGGCTGCGCGGCAGCTTCTGGCGCACCGGCTGGTGGACGATCCGCTCGACGATCTTCTCGACGACCTGCACCGCCGGGTGGGTGGCCGCGGCGTCGACCACGGCGGTGGCGGCGTCGTCGGCGGACTCCTTCTTCGCCGTGCTGAGCGGCTGGGCCACCTTGCAGTTGTCGCGGTAGATCGCGACGGCCTTCAAGCCGAGCTGCCACGACAGCAGGTGCAGCTCCTCGATGTCCTCGATCGTCGCCTCTTCGGGCATGTTGACGGTCTTGGAGATCGCGCCCGACAGGAACGGCTGCACCGCACCCATCATCCGGACGTGACCCTCGTAGTGGATCGTGTTGTCGCCCATCGAGCAGGCGAACACCGGCACGTGCTCGGCGGTGAGGTGCGGCGCCCCGAGGATCGACTTCTCGGTGTCGATGTAGGCGATGATCTCGTCGACCTGCTGCGCGGTGTAGCCGAGGCGGCGCAGCGCCCGCGGGATCGTCTGGTTGACGATCATCATGTTGCCGCCACCGACGAGCTTCTTCATCTTGACCAGGCCGAGGTCGGGCTCGATGCCGGTGGTGTCGCAGTCCATCATCAGGCCGATGGTGCCCGTCGGGGCGAGCACGCTCGCCTGGCTGTTGCGCACGCCGTACTCCTCGCCGTCGCGCACGGCCGACTCCCACGCCTGCTGCCCGGCGGCGAGCAGGGCGGGCGGCACCACGTCGGCGCCCTCGATCTCGTAGCTCGCGTCGCGGTGCATCCGCAGCACGTTGAGCATGTAGGTCTCGTTGTCGGCGAAGCCGGCGAACGGGCCCATGCGGCTCGCGGTGCGAGCGCTCGTGGCGTAGCTGTGACCGGTCATCAGCGAGGTGAGCGCGGCGGCCCAGGCACGACCCTCGACCGAGTCGTAGGGCAGGCCGAGGGCCATGAGCAGCGCACCGAGGTTGGCGTAGCCGATGCCGAGCTGGCGGAACTTGCGGCTGTTGTCGCCGATCGGCTCGGTCGGGTAGTCGGCGCGGCCGACGAGGATCTCCTGTGCGGTGAACACGACCTCGACGGTGTGCATGTAGGCCTCGACGTCGAACGCGTCGTCGCCGGTGGAGTCGAGGTCGAGGTACTTGAGCAAGTTGATCGACGCGAGGTTGCAGGCCGAGTTGTCGATGTGCATGTACTCGCTGCACGGGTTCGAGCCGTTGATGCGGCCCGTGGCGTGCGCGGTGTGCCACTTGTTGATCGTGGTGTCGAACTGCAGGCCCGGATCGGCGCACTCCCAGGCGGCGGTGGCGATCTGGCGCCACACGTCGCGGGCACGCACCGTGCGCACCGGCGAGCCGTCGGTGACGGCGTTGAGCGTCCAGTCGGTGTCGTCGACGACGGCCTGCATGAAGTCGTCGGTGACGCGCACCGAGTTGTTCGCGTTCTGGTACTGGATCGAGAAGCTGTCGGTGCCGTCGAGGTCCATGTCGAACCCGGCGTCGCGCAGCACGCGGGCCTTGCGCTCTTCGCGGGCCTTGCACCACACGAACTCCTCGACGTCGGGGTGGTCGACGTTGAGGATGACCATCTTGGCGGCGCGACGGGTCTTGCCACCACTCTTGATCGTGCCGGCCGAGGCGTCGGCGCCGCGCATGAAGCTGACGGGACCCGAGGCGGTGCCGCCGCCGTTGAGCAGCTCGTAGCTCGAGCGGATCTTCGACAGGTTGACGCCCGAACCCGAGCCGCCCTTGAAGATCACGCCCTCTTCCCGGTACCAGTTGAGGATCGAGTCCATCGTGTCGTCGACCGACAGGATGAAGCACGCGCTCGCCTGCTGCGGCACGCCCTTCACGCCGATGTTGAACCACACCGGGCTGTTGAACGCGGCGCGCTGGGTGACGAGGATGAACTTCAGCTCGCTGCGGAACGCCTCGGCCTCGTCGGCGTCGACGAAGTAGCCGCCCTCGATGCCCCAGGTGGTGATCGTGTCGGCGACGCGGTCGATGACCTGGCGCAGCGACGACTCGCGCTCGGGGGTGCCGAGGGTGCCGCGGAAGTACTTCTGGGCGACGATGTTGGTGGCGTTCAGCGACCAGGTGGCGGGGAACTCCACGTCGAGCTGCTCGAAGGCGACCGACCCGTCCTTCCAGTTCGAGATGCGCGCGTCACGGCGCTCCCAGACGACCTGGTCGTAGGGGTGCACGCCCGGCGTCGTGTAGTGACGCGTGATGCCGATGGACAGACGCTCTGGCGCCAGGGACATGGAAGCTCTCCTCGATTTTCTTGACGATCTACAGACACTCTCGACCACAACATGTGGTGTCGCCGGCCCCCGCTACGGCGACCCACCCACAAGAGGTTGGAAGATTACAGCACTGTAGTTACAGAACTGTCAACGACCGTCCTGCCGGATTTTGTTCCCGCGTCCCGCCGTCGACCGACACCAGGACCTTCCCTCGATCCCCCCTCATTGCGGGGGTCGACGGACGGTGTCGGCCGAACGCGCAGCGTGACAGCGGTGCGCGGTCACAGGTCTCGAGCCCTCGCCCCACAGTCCGGCCGGCCCGCCGGGCCGACCCCGGGGACGAACCCCGACGCCGCTCCGCCGCCCCGACTCGAACTGACCATCCGCGCCGCGCACCACTGTCATCTGCGGCCAGCAACCTAGGCCCCTCGCCCTGTGGGGAGGAAGAGGGACAACCATGTGAATTGCTGTGGATTTCGCTGTGGGCATCGGCCCGATCCTGTGGGCACCGGCCGGTTCGCTGTGGACGTCCCGGATCGTGGAACGCGAGGTGGCCCCGGCGTCACCCCAGCTCAATCAGGGTGTGTACTCGGTCACACGTCCGGGTGTCCCGTTCGGGTGGCGATGTGCGCTTCGGGCGCGGATGTTCACACCAGGGCGACCGGAGCCACCTCGACCGGGATCCCGTTCAGCACGCTCGTCCCCGACAGCGGATCGAGCGCATCGTGATCGGCGAGCACGTTGCTGTTCACCCCTGCCCGCTCACGAGCGACCCGGAGCCGGCTGTCGGGACGGTCGTGCCCCCAGCCGTGCGGCAGGCTCACGACACCCGGACGCACGGCGTCGGTCACCTCGACCGGCACGTCGAGCGCACCCACCCGGCTCGTCACCCGCGCCCGGCCGCCGTCGGCCAGCCCGAGCCGGGCGGCGTCGTCGGGGTGCACCTGCAGCGTGCAGCGCGGCGCCCCCTTCACGAGCACCTCGATGTTGTGCATCCACGAGTTGTTGCTGCGCAGGTGCCGGCGGCCGACCAGCACGAGATCACGCTGCGTGAGATCCTCGACCGCCTCGGCGAGCCGCCCGAGATCGTCCAACAGCGCCGGGTGATCGAGCTCGATCGAGCCCGACGGCGTGGACACCACCTCGGGGATCCGCGGCTCGAGCGCACCGAAGTCGACCCCGTGCGGATGCGCGAGCAGCAGGTCGAGGCTGGCGCCCTCGGCGGGCCCGGCACCGAACCCGGCCCCGTAGGGACCGGTCTGGAGCATCAGGTCGAGCATCCGATCGGGACCGCGACGCCCGTCGCGCGACAGCAGCGCCACGATCTCGCCGGCGTCGCGGCCGTGGATCACCGAGTGCTCGTCGCGGACGGCGCTCGCCACCATCGAGCCGAGCACCATGTCGTCCACGACGGACGGGTCGGTGTCGGCCGGCTGGCCCTGTGCGATCGCCGCCAGCCGGGCCAGGATCTCCCACTCGTCTGGCTGGCCCGGCTCGAGCGGCAGCACCGGCGACGAGTAGTTGGCCACGTTGCGCACGGCGAACTGCAGCAACAGCAGGTCGTAGTGACCCTTCTGCAGCGCCGACGGGCTCGGCAGGATGACGTCGGCGTGGCGGGTGGTCTCGTTGACGTAGATGTCGACGCTCACCATGAACTCGAGTTCGCCCAGCGCCGCGTCGAGGCGCTCGCTGTGCGGCGTCGAGAGCACCGGGTTGCCGGCGACGGTGACCAGCGCCCGCACCTGCCCCTCGCCCGGCGTGGTGATCTCGTCGGCCATCGTCGCGGCCGGGTACTCGCCCATCACCTCGGGGAAACCGCGCACGCGGCTGTGACCACGGCCGGTGCGGAACCCGGCGCCCGGCCCCGTGCGTGGCGGACGTGACGCCACCGGCTTCGGGAACATCGAGCCGCCCACCACGTCGAGGTTGCCGGCGACGAGGTTGACGACGTCGATCAGCCACGACGTGGTGGTGCCGAACTCGGTCGTGGTGGTGCCGATGCGGCCGTACACGGCGGCACGCTCGGCCGCAGCGAGCTCGCGTGCCGCGCGGCGCACGACCTCGGCATCGAGCCCCGTGGCGCCCGCCACCGACTCGGGCGTGAACGGCGCGCACGCCGCGAGCACGGCGTCGAGGCCTCGCACGTGGGGCGCCACGTGGGCGGGCACGCGGACGAGGCCCTCGGCGTGCAGCACCTGCACGATCGCCGCGAGGAACAACGCATCCGAGCCGGGCCGGATCGGCAGCCACTCGTCGGCCTCCTCGGCCGTACGGCTCCGGCGGGGGTCGACCACGACGAGCCGACCGCCCCGCGCTCGCATCGCCTCGATGCGACCCGGGAAATCCGGCGCCGTGCACAGGCTGCCGTTCGACGCGTACGGGTTGGCGCCGAGGATCACGAGGTGCTCGACCCGGTCGAGGTCGGGCACCGGCACGGTGGCCGGGCTGCCGAACACGAAGCCCGACGCGACCTGGCGCGGCATCTGGTCGACCGTCGACGCCGAGAACACGTTGCGCGTGCCGAGCGAGTGCAGCATCGTGCGCCCGTAGGTCATGCCGGCGAGGTTGTGCGCGTTGGGGTTGCCGATGTACGCCGCGATCGCGCCGCGGCCGTGACGCTCGATCACACCACCGAGGCCCTCGGCGACGGCGGCCCACGCCTCGGGCCAGTCGACCTCGACGTGCACCCCGTCGCGCTTCACCAGCGGGCGGCGCACGCGATCGGGGTCGTCGTGCAGCTGACGCAACGTCGATCCCTTGGGGCACAAGAAGCCGTGGCTGAGCACGTCGGCCCGGTCGCCACGGATGCGCGTCACCCGTTCGGCCCCGTCGTCGCCCCGCACGACGGTGAGTTCGAGGCCGCATCCGGCCTCGCACAACGGGCAGGTGCGGAACGCCGTGCGGGTGCTCCCCCCGTGTTCGGTGTCACCCGCGTCGATGTCCCGAACGATGTCGCTGTCGATCCCCATGGCTGACATCATCGCACCCATGCGCCGACTGCTGCCCGACCCGGTCGACCACATCACGGTGGCCGAGGCCTACGGCGTGGCACGACCGCGTCCTGCGGATCGGCCATGGGTCGGATTGTGCATGGTGTCGGGTCTCGACGGCTCGACCGTGGTGGACGACAACTCACGCGCGCTGTCGAGCCCCACCGACACCGAGGTGCTGCTCGGCCTGCGCCGGCTCGCCGACCTGTTGCTCGTCGGCGCGTCGACGGTGCGCATCGAGGGGTACGGGCCGCCGAGCAAGCCGGGCCAGCAGATCGGCGTGGTCACCCGACGCGCCGCCGATCTCGACTTCGACAGCGCGCTGTTCACGAGCGGCGCCGCCTTCGTCGTCTGCCCCGAGGACGCACCCGAGCTGCCCGTGCGATCGGTGCGCGCCGGGCGCGGCGGGGTCGATTTCGCCGGCGTGCTCGCCCAACTCGACGTCGACTACGTGCAGGCCGAGGGCGGTTCGGTGCTCAACGCCGCACTGGCCGAGGCCGACGTGATCGACGAGCTCGACCTCACCATCTCGCCGGTGCTGAGCGGGGGCGACGGACCCCGGCTCACCACGGGCGCTCCCCCGCTGCTGCACCGCATGCGGCTCGCCCACCTGTGCGAGGACGACGGGTTCCTCTTCACCCGCTACGTCCGCGAGCGGGGCTGAGCGAGCGGGGCCGGACGTCAGGCCTTCTGGAGCTTCTTCAGCAGCGACAGTTCGCGTTGGAAGTCGGCGGCACCGTCGAAGCCCTTGTACACGCTGGCGAAGCGGAGATAGAGCACCTCGTCGAGACGTCGCAGGCGTTCGAGCACCGCACGTCCGACGCGCTCGCTCGTGATCTCGCCATCGGCCACCCGCATCTCGTCTTCGACCTCTTCGGCCAGCTGGTGGATCTGGTCGAGCGACACGGGACGACCCTTGCCGGCCGCGGCGACGCCGGCGACGATCTTCGACCGGTCGAAGGGCTGGCGGGTGCCGTTGGACTTGACGACCACGAGGGGCACCTCTTCGAGGCGCTCGTAGGTGGTGAAGCGGTGGGTGCACGAGCTGCACGAGCGGCGACGCCGGATCGCCGCGCCCTCCTCGGCCTCGCGCGAATCGATCACCTTGGTGTCGTCGGCTCGGCAACGGGGGCAGCGCACGGCGTCACCCTAGCGGACGACCTCGCGTGGACGGAGACGGGGATTCGCGCCCCGCGCGAGCCCTGCTCAGGGCAGGTCGAGCGTTTGACCGGCCTGGATCGACGCGCCGCCGTTCATCGACACGAGCACGTCGACGACCTCGGCCACGTCGTGACCCGGGTAGAGCCGCTCGGCGATCGCCCACAGCGTGTCGCCCGGTTGGACGACATACGTGGTACGGCCGACCGCGGTGGCGGAGGCAGGATCGCCCCCACGGTCGGCCAGACCACGCTGGGCCACCGATCCGACCGACAGCACCAACGTGGCCACGAACACCGCCGCGCCGACACGGCGGCGAAGGTACGTGGTGCGGTTGGGGAGGACGCTGCCGGGGACGGCGTACCGTGCGGGCAGCGACGGCGACGAGCGCCGAGCAGCCGCGGCCGAGGGTGCGTACGAGGCAGGCAGGCCGTACGACCGGTGGGTGCGGGTGCGAGGTGCGAGGGTTGCCGTTGCTGCCGACATGTGCTGCTCCTGTGACTGGAACGGGTGTTCGCCGAACGAACGTTCGCAGTCTGCCGGGTCGAACGGGCGTTCGTCAACCCCCGGATCGAACATCTGTTGCACGAACGGATGTTTGACCTGGTCGTCGAACGCGCGTACGCTGCCACCCATGGCCACTTCCGGCACCCACACCGGCGCCTCGTCCCACGCGGGCGGCGCGCACTCGACCGAACACAGCGGTCCGTCCACCCTCACGGCACGTCAACGGGGCATCCTCGACGTGATCGAGACCAGCATGCGCGAGCGCGGCTACCCGCCGAGCGTGCGCGAGATCGGCGAGGCCGTGGGTCTCACCTCGCCCTCCACGGTGCACAGCCACCTCGCCTCGCTCGAGAAGATGGGGTTCCTCCGGCGCGATCCGGCCAAGCCCCGGGCGATCGAGGTGCGCTACGACCCCACCTCCGGTGCGGCCATCGAGCGTCGCCCGGTGCGCCACGTGCCGCTCGTCGGCGACGTGGCGGCGGGCACCGACGTGCTCGCGCAGGAGAACGTCGAGGAGCTGTTCCCGCTGCCGGAGGACTTCACCGGCTCGGGCGAGCTGTTCATGTTGCGGGTGCGTGGCGACTCGATGATCAACGTCGGGATCATGGACGGCGACTTCGTCGTCTGCCGGTCGCAGCGCACCGCCGACAACGGCCAGATCGTGGTCGCCGGCATCCCCGGGGGCGAGGCGACGGTGAAGACCTACCAGCGCACGGGCAGCACGATCACGTTGCTGCCGGCCAACGACCGGCTCGAGCCGATGGTGTTCGACCCCGACGAGGTCGACATCTTCGGTCGGGTCGTCACGGTGATGCGCCGTCTCTGACCCGGCTCGTCCCATCCGTCACGCGCACAGGCGCCGCCTCCGGGCGGCGCCTGTGGTCGTTCTGGGGTGCGTTCCCGGCGAGACGCCGGGACCGGCTCACTGGCCGGGCGGTGCGGGCCACGACTGCGGCCCGCTCGGCGGAGGCGGCGGCGCCGCGGGCGGCGCCGTGGGGGGCGCAGGTGGCGTGGGTGGCATCGGCATCGTGGGCGGCGGCGCGGCCGGCGCCGGCGGCTGGTAGCTCGGCGGCTGGTAGCCGGGTGCCTGGTGACCGGGCGCTTGGTAGCCGGGCTGCGGCGCGTAACCGGGCGTCACCGGCACCTGACCGGTGGACGGACCGAACCCGCCGGGTCCCATCCCCATCGGCGCAGGCGGGGTGCCGGCACCGGTCGCCGGCTTGCGGCGCAGGCCGAGCACCAACAGCAGACCGCCGAGCACGAGGCCGGCGACGATCGCGGCGATGCCCATCGTCTTCAGCGACGCCGCATCACCCTTGGGGTCGTGGCCGACGGCCACCACCACCTCGTCCTCGTCGGAGGTCGCGGTGATCTCGTAGCTCCCGGCCTCCTCGATGTCGACGCTGCGGACCGACTGGCCGACGAAGCCGGCGGCGTCGTAGTCCTTCGACTCGTCACGGTCGAGGTCGATCTCGTCGCCGCTGCCGTCGGTCAGCACGATGTCGACGTCGGGCAGGTCGCCACCGGTCGAGTCGTAGTCCGTGTCGGTGTTGGGGCAGTCACCACGCAGGTCGCCGATCGTGCCCTTGGTCTCGACGTAGATCGTGTACGTACCGGCCTCGTCGAAGTCGAGGCTCGTCGTGCACCCGATCGGTGCACGCGCCAGGTTCTTCACGCCGTCGTCGTAGTTGGACGAGCTCGCGAGGAACATGACGATCCCGGCCACCACACCGGCGGCGAGCACGAGTGCGCCGACCCCGAGCAGACCGGCGCGTCGCCCGCCCGGCTGCGGCGTCGCGGCGAACGGCGCGGCCGTCGGTTGCACCACGGGCGGCGGACCACCGGCGGGCGGGTACTGCTGGTACGACATCTCTCACACCCCCAGCCGCTGCGCGACCTGGTCGATTCGGTCATCAGGTTGTACCACGGCCACGCGGACGTTGTTGGCACCTCCGGCACCGTAGAAGTCGCCGGGGCTCACGAGCGCCCCGCCCTCGACGGCGAGCCGTTCGGCGAAGGCCCATCCGTCCTCGGCGTCGAACCACAGGTAGAAGCCACCGGCCGGCAACGGCACCTCGAGACCCGACCAGCGCGACAGCACGCCGGCGAGCCGCTCGAGACGGGCGCGGTAGCGATCGCGCTGCACCTGCACGTGCTCGTCGTCGGCGAGGGCCACGGCACCGGCCGCCTGTGCGGGGCCGGGCACGAGCATGCCGACGTGCTTGCGCACCTCCTTCAGGTAGGTGACGAGCTCCTCGTCGCCGGCGTAGAACCCGACGCGCAGGCCGGCGAGGTTCGACCGCTTCGACAGCGAGTGCACGGCCACCACGCCCGCGATCCCCTGTTCGAGGATCGTGCGGCCCCGACCCTCCCACGTGAACTCGACGTAGCACTCGTCGCTGAAGACCGGCACACCACGGGCACGGCCCCAGGCCGCGGCCGCGTCGAGGTCGCTCAGGGCGCCCGTCGGGTTGGACGGGCTGTTGACCCACAGCATCAGCGCGCGAGCGGCGTCGGCCGGGTCGATCGCGTCGAGGTCGAGGCCCCCGTCGGGGCGCGGGGGCACCGGGACCGGTCGGCACCCGGCGAGGATCGCGCCCATCTCGTAGGTGGGATACGCGACGGCCGGATACAGCACGGTGTCGCGCGACGGGGTGCGCAGCTTCAGGTAGTGCGGCGTGGTGGCGACGAACTCCTTCGTGCCGACGCACGCGGCGATCTGGTCGAGCGTGACGTCGACGTCGAACCGACGCGAGATCCATGCGCGGATGGCGGTGCGCAGCGACGGGGTGCCGATGCTCGGCGGGTAGCCGCGCTCGCTGTTGCTGGCCGACAGCGCCTGCACCACGGCGGGCGGCGGCGGATCGCACGGCGTGCCGATCGACAGGTCGACGATGCCGCCCGGATGCTCCGCGCACCGTGCGGCCAGACGGTCGAGCTTGTCGTAGGGATACGGCGGCGGGACGAACCCCTCGGCCTGCGGATCACTCATGACCGCTCATCGTGGCAGCTCCACCCCGCTCGCCCCAACGCACGACCATCCGCGATGAGCGATGAGGGGCGGTGCCGACCGGATGTCTCGTCGCTCCGGATCTCGGCCGAACGGGATGAGCGATGAGCGCGCCGCAGCCACTCGTCTCTCATCGCACGAGCGTTCAGGACGGGGTGACGACGAATTCGGCGAGACGCCCAGCCGACGCATCGGCCAGGCGTGCGCGCACGCGCACGCCGCCGTCCTCGTGCGAGCTCGACACCACCTCGCCTTCGCGGTGCACCGCCGCGAGCACGTCGCCGCGCTCGTAGGGGATCAGCAGCTCGACCGGTGCGGCGATCGCGCGCAGGCGGTCGGCGAGCGTGCCGAGGAAGTCGTCGATGCCCGCACCCGTGACCGCACTCACCGCCACCGATCCCTCGTGGTCGGCGACGAGCTCCTTGGCGACGTCGGGTACGAGGTCGGCCTTGTTGAACACGATCAACTCCGGCACGCGATCGGCGTCGATCTCGGCCAGCACCTCGCGCACGGCACGGATCTGGCCCTCGGGATCGGGTGCGCTCGCGTCGACGACGTGCACCAGGAAATCGGCCTCGCTCGCGACCTCGAGCGTGCTCTTGAACGACTCGATCAGACCGTGCGGCAGGCGACGTACGAACCCGACCGTGTCGGTCAGCAGCACCGGCTCGCCGCCGGGCAGCGACAGCCGGCGCGTGGTGGGATCGAGCGTCGCGAACAGCCGGTCCTCGACGAGCACGCCCGCTTGGGTGAGCCGGTTGAGCAGCGTGCTCTTGCCGGCGTTGGTGTAGCCGACGATCGTCACCGCGGCGAGGCCGCTGCGGCCACGGCTCTTGCGCTGCAGGTGCCGGGTCTCGCGCAGCTCGGCCAGGTCGTGTTCGAGCCGGCTGATCCGCTTCGTGAGCGTGCGGCGGTCGACTTCGAGCTTGGTTTCGCCGGTGCCGCGCGTGCGGGTGCCCACGCCACCGCTCTGCTGCGACAGGTTGGCCTTGTTGCCGCGACGCAGCCGGGGCAAGCGATAGCGCAACAGCGCGAGCTCGACCTGCGCCTTGCCCTCGAGCGTGTGCGCGTTCTGGGCGAAGATGTCGAGGATCACCGCGGTGCGGTCGAGTGCCGTGCGACCGAGCAGCTTTTCGAGGTTGAACTGCTGCGCCGGCGAGAGCTCGTTGTCGAACACCACCGTGTCGGCGTCGACGGCGAGGCACAGCTGCTTCAGCTCCTCGGCCTTGCCCTTGCCGATGAACCACGTGTGGTCGGGCGCGTCGCGTCGCTGGATCAGTCGTCCGGCCTCGTCGGCACCAGCGGTGTCGATCAGCAACGCGAGCTCGTCGAGACCGGCTTCGGTGTCGTCGTCGGTGTGCCCCGGCAGCGTGACCCCCACCAGGACGATGCGCTCCCGCTTCGTGCGCTCGATGAGCGTCGCGCCGAGTGCTTCCTGGTACGGGTTCGTCATGCGGAGGTCGTGTTCCCTTCGTGCGAGTGCTGCGTGTCCGGTGCGAGCAGGCCGTCGAGTTCGACCTCGATGTGGCCGATCAACACCGACGGTCCCACCAACGTGGCCCGGCCGGGCGCCGGGTCGTCGAGACGAACCTTCGCGCGTCCGCCGTCCATCTGCACCACGATTTCGGGTGCACCGGCGGGCACCAGTCCCCAGGCCCGCGCGGCGAAGGCGCTGGCGCACGCGCCGGTGCCGCACGCCTGCGTGATGCCGGCCCCGCGCTCGTGCACGCGCATGCGGATGACGTGCGGCTCGCTGCCCGGTTCGACGATCTCGAGGTTGGTGCCGGGCACCTGTTCACCGAGCAGCTGCAGGTCGACGACGGCGACCTCGTCGACGCCCACCACGGTGTGCGGGTTGCCGGTGTCGAGATGGAGCACCGGCCGGTCGGGGTGCGCGCCGATGCCGGCCCAGCCGTCGGGCGCTGCCCCGGGACGGATCTCGCCCATGTCGACGCTCGCCTCGATCGTGTCGGCGCGATCGGTGGCGAACAGTGTGACTGCCCGGTCGCCGGCGTCGGTGAGGATGCGTTGCGGGTCGAGGTCGCCACGACGCATGGCGAGCGCCTGGGCGAAGCAGCGGATGCCGTTGCCGCTCATCTCGGCCCGGCTGCCGTCGGCGTTGTAGAGCCACATGCGTGCCGAGTAACCGGGCTCGCTCTCGGCGATCAGCAGCCCGTCGGCCCCGATGCCGGTGCGCCGGTTGCACAGGGCGACGGCGAGCGCGGGCAGCTGCGATGCCGGCACGGGCGGGTGGAACGCGACGAGGAAGTCGTTGCCGAGGCCGTGGTGCTTGGTGAGCTGCAGCGTGGTCATCGGGTTCCGATCAGCGTGGCCGCGATCACCGGCACCGCCTCGGCGACGGGATCGTCGTGGATGTCGAGCCAGCGTATGCGCGGGTCGCGACGGAACCACCGCTCCTGGCGCACCGCGAACTGGCGGGTGCGCAGCACGACGGTGGCGACGGCCTCGTCGAGGCTGCAGCGGCCCTCGAGGTGGTCGATCAGTTCCTTGTAGCCGAGCGCCTGACGGGCGGTGCGCGACAGACCGGGGTACCGCTCGACGAGCGACGCGACCTCCCCCACCAGCCCGGCCTCGACCATTCGGTGCACGCGGGTCTCGATGCGTCGAGCGAGCACCGGTCGTGGCCAGCGCAGACCGATCTGGACGAACGGGATCGGCGGGTACTGATCGAGCCCGGGCCCGAACGAGCTGAAGCGGCGACCCGACCCGAGGCACACCTCGAGCGCTCGCACCACGCGACGCGCGTTGGTGGGCTCCATCTTCGCGGCCGCGTCCGGGTCGAGCCGGACGAGCTCGGCGTGCAGCGCCTCGACCGGTTCGTCGGCGAGGCGGGCCTCGAGCGCGGTGCGCACGTCGGGCCATGTGCCCGGGATCTCCATCGGATCGGTGAGCGCCCGCAGGTACAACCCGGTGCCGCCGACGAGCACCGCCCGGTTGCCCCGTGCAGCGATGGCGGCCGACACCTGCTCGGCGGCCGCCACGAACTCGGCGACCGCGAAGTCGTGGTCGGGGTCGACGAGGTCGAGCAGGTGGTGCGGTACCCGCTCGCGGTCGTCGGCCGTGGGCTTGGCGGTGCCGATGTCCATGTGCCGGTACACCTGCATCGCGTCGACGGCGACGATCTCGAACGGCCCGGATTCGCCGAGAGCCGGATCGGTGGCAACGGCCATCGCCACGTCGCTCTTGCCGCTCGCGGTGGGGCCGAGCACCACCAGCGACGTGCTCACGCGGCCACCGTGTCAGCCGGCGGCAACGGCGATGCGTCGCTTGTGCGACGGATCGGCGAGGAGCTCGCGGAACTCGCCCGTCAGGTGGTGCGGTGCGGCGCCGGTGACGAGGACGGTGGCGTACGCGCCGGTGCGCACCGGGTGCGGCGGCGTGAAGTGCACGAGCTTGTTCTGCCGTGTGCGCCCGGAGACGATCGACGGGTCGCGCTTGGACGGGCCCTCGACGAGCACCTCCTCGACGCGGCCGATGCGGGCCCGGTGCTTCGCGATCGCGCTGCGCTCGACCACCACGCGAAGCCGTTCGAAGCGTTCGGACACCACGGCCGGGTCGACGAACTGCTCGACCATCGTCGCCGCCTCGGTGCCCTCGCGAGGCGAGAAGATGAACGTGTAGGCGTAGTCGTACTCGGCGGCGGCCGCCACCTCGAGCGTGCGTTCGAAGTCGTCGTCGGTCTCGCCCGGGAAGCCGACGATGATGTCGGTGCTGACGGCGAGATCGTCGATCGCGGTGCGCGCCTGGGCGAGCCGCTCGAGGTACCGCTCGGCGGTGTAGCCGCGGTGCATCAGCGACAGCACGCGATCCGACCCGCTCTGCAGCGGGTAGTGCAGGTGCTCGCACACCTGCGGCGAACCGGCCATCGCGGCGAACGTCTCCGGCCGCATGTCCTTCGGGTGCGGGCTCGTGAACCGCACGCGGCGGATGCCGGGGACCGACGCGGTGGCGGTGATCAGGTCGGCGAACAGGGGGCGCAGCTTCACGTCGGCGTCGCCGTCGCGGCGGGCGGCCAGCTGCAGGTCGCGTCCGTAGCTGTTGACGTTCTGGCCGAGCAGCGTGATCTCGGTGACACCTTGTGCCGCCAGGTCGTGCACCTCGGCGACCACGTCGTCGAACGGCCGGCTGATCTCGGCGCCGCGGACAGCCGGCACGATGCAGAACGCGCACGAGTTGTCACAGCCGATCTGGATCGTGACCCAGGCGTTGTACGAGGTCTCGCGGCGTGCCGGCAGCGCCGAGGGGAACAGGGCGTGGTCGTCGATGACGGCCTCGTCGAGGATCTCGGTGATCGGCCCGTGCGTGCTGGCGTGCGTGAGCAGTTCGCCGGCACGGTGGACGTTGTGCGTGCCGAGCACGACGTCGGTCCACGGCGCCTTCTGGCGCACGAGGTCGCGGTCTTTCTGCGCGAGGCAGCCCGACACCACGATCTGGCGGCCCTCCTTGGCCTCCTTCCACCGCTTGAGGTGGCCGAGGTTGCCGTAGAGGCGGTTGTCGGCGTTCTCGCGGATGCAGCAGGTGTTGAGCACCACCACGTCGGCGTCGGCGTCGCTGTCGACCGCCTCCATCCCGTCGGCGTCGAGCAGCCCGGCGATCCGCTCGGAGTCGTGCTCGTTCATCTGACACCCGTAGGTGTGCACGACGTATCGACGGGGCTCCGCGGTCACGTCGTTCGAGGTTATCGGCCGTGCTGGTTCGGCGAGCCGGGAGATGCCTCCGGACGCGCCACGGGCGCCGGCCGGGGCGAGGACCCGGTGCCGGCGCCCGTGCGAGCTCGCAGGGAACGACGCTGAGGCAGGTTCAGCGGTCGAGCTCGACCCCGAGCGGCTGGTCGTCGGCCTCGGTGAACTCGTCGCCCAGACCGGCCTGACGGCGCACCTTGTCGGAGATCTCCATCATCACCTCGGGGTTCTCCGAGAGGTAGTTCTTGGCGTTCTCACGGCCCTGGCCGAGCTGCTCGCCGTCGTAGGTGAACCAGGCGCCCGACTTCTTGACGATGCCCATGTCGACCGACATGTCGAGCAGCGAGCCCTCGCGGCTGATGCCCTTGCCGTACATGATGTCGAACTCGGCCTGCTTGAACGGCGGGGCGACCTTGTTCTTGACGACCTTCACACGGGTGCGCGATCCGGTGACCTCGGTGCCGTCCTTGATCGACTCGATGCGGCGGATGTCGAGACGGACCGACGAGTAGAACTTGAGCGCACGGCCACCGGGGGTGGTCTCGGGCGAGCCGAACATGACGCCGATCTTCTCGCGCAGCTGGTTGATGAAGATCGCGATGGTGCCGGTCTTGTTGAGGTTGGCGGTGAGCTTGCGCAGCGCCTGGCTCATGAGGCGGGCCTGGAGGCCGACGTGGCTGTCGCCCATCTCGCCCTCGATCTCGGCGCGAGGCGTGAGGGCCGCCACCGAGTCGATGACGAGCACGTCGATCGCACCCGAACGCACGAGCATGTCGGCGATCTCGAGCGCCTGCTCACCGGTGTCGGGCTGGGAGATGAGCAGCTGGTCGATGTCGACGCCGATCGACTTGGCGTACACCGGATCCATCGCGTGCTCGGCGTCGACGTAGGCGCAGATGCCACCGTTGCGCTGGGCCTCGGCGACGACGTGCATCGCGAGCGTCGACTTACCCGAGGACTCCGGGCCGTAGATCTCGACGACGCGGCCGCGGGGCAGACCGCCCACGCCGAGGGCCAGGTCGAGCGACAGGGCGCCGGTCGACACCACGTCGATGCCCATGGACGTCTTTTCGCCCATGCGCATGATCGAACCCTTGCCGAACTGCTTGTCGATCTGCGAGAGCGCCATCTCGAGCGCCCGCTCGCGGTCGGGGGTGGTCTGTGCCATCGTCGTGTCTCCGTTTCCTGCCGGTGTCTGCCTCGGTCGCCCGGTCGCCCGGGCGGTGGGACCGCCCATTGGGACGGCCCGATCGGTGTTGCCCGCACCATACGAACGGGGTGTGACACGGCTGGCGTGGACACCGGCCGGTCGGACCGCTCGGCGGGTGCCGGCTTGTTCGAACGACACGAATGTAGTTGCGAACGGGTGTTCGATCAAGTACCGAACACCGGAAATCCTCGACGCCCCGACCTAGGGTCCCGCCCATGACGAGCTCGCAGGTGCCCGCGGATCCCGGCTTCGACACGATCAAGGTGTCCGTCGAGGGGGCGCTCGGCCGCCTGACGCTCGACCGGCCCGACAAGCTCAACCCGCTCAGCATGCACACGCTGCGAGAGATCGAGTTGGCCGCCCGCTGGTTCGACGAGCACCTCGACCTCAAGGTCGTCGTGGTCAGCGGTGCGGGCCGCTCGTTCTCGGCCGGCGCCGACCTGTCGGCCTTCTCGACCTCGGGGCCGCCCGAGGATCGTCAGCAGGGATGGCGGATGGGCCGGGCGCTCGACGAGATGCGCGCCGTCACCGTCGCCCGCCTGCAGGGGTGGTGCGTCGGCGGTGGCCTGATCGTGGCCGCCGGGTGCGACCTGCGCGTGGCGGCGCGCTCGGCCCGGTTCTCGATCCCCGAGGTCGATCTCGGGATCCCGCTCGCGTGGGGCGGCATCCCGCGCCTCGTGCGCGAGATCGGGCCGGCGCTCACCAAGGAGCTGGTGATGACGTGCCGACCGTTCGACGCGGCGGAGGCCCTGCAGAGCGGGTTCCTCAACCGGGTGGTCGACGACGACCGACTCGACGCCGAGGTCGACGCGCTCGTGCAGACGCTGCTCGCCAAGCCGAAGCTCGCGTTGCTCGAGACCAAGGCGCACGTCAACGCGGTGACCGAGTCGATGGTGGGCACCGGCCGCAGCTGGGCCGACGCCGACGGGTTGTACGCCGGCCTCCGCGACCCCGAGGGGCAGGCCTCGGCGCGGGCCTACGTCGAGCGCTTGCGCCGCTGACCCGACACGAACGGCTGCGCCGCCTCGCCGGAGGCGACGGCGGCCATCATCTCGTCGAGCTCGTCGCGCTCGGGCGGCTTGACCGTCAGGTCGAACGCCAGCCAGATGGTGTAGGTGAGCGGGTAGATCGCGATCGGCATCAGCACGGCGATCGCACCGACCGCCGCCATGAAGCCGACGAGCGGCACGTCGGTGCCCCACACCACGAAACCCACCACGACGGCGGCGGCGATCGAGCCGAAGGTGACGATGGTGTTGATCGTGATGGTGCCGAGCTCGAAACCCTCTTCGCGGTGCCACGACACGCCGCACGTGCGGCACCGGTCGTAGCGCTTGAACCAGCCGGCGAGGAAGGTGCGGCGCGACCCGCACCACGGGCACTTGCCGACGACGGCTCGTCCGAACAGCCGCAGGATCGGCTGACGGAGCGGGGCGGGAGGAGATGCGGGACGACCGGCCATCGAGGCCCACGCTAGGCCCACCGGGGTCGACGCGCCCTGGTCCGTCGGGTGAGGTCGGTGGCGGGCGCGGCTGCCCGTGCGCGCGTCGCCGGTGGGATGGGTCATGATGGGGCCGTGCGTCGTTCCCTGGCCGGCCTGCTGTTCGGAGTCGCCTTCTCGTTCGCGTGCCTCGCGATCAGCGGCTACCTGTTGCAGCGCACCGCCTTCTCCCCCGGCCGCACGCCCGGCCAGGCCGAGTCGATCCTGAAGGACCAGCTGGTGCAGCAGGAGGCGATCAAGGTGGTGGCCGACGCAACCGCAGACCAGATGTACCCGGGCGACCCGACGGGCGCGGCGATCATCCGCCAGAACGTGGCGATCGTGGCGTCGTTGCCGGCCGGTGCCGAGCTGTTCGGCCCGATGCTGCACGACGTGCACGCGGTGCTGATCGGCGATCAGGTCGGCCCCGTCGTGGTGCCGCCCGAGCAGCTGGTGCTGATCACGCGGGACGAGCGCGCCGCGGCGTTGCCGGCGCTGTCGATCGACGTGCCGAAGGTGACCGTGCTCGACCTGGCGAGCGGGGTGCTCGGCTGGCTGGTGCCGTTGAGTGCGATCGTCGCCATGGTGTTCTTCGTGCTCACGTACCTGGCGCGGCCCGAGCGCGGTGCGCTGTTCCGCACCCTCGGCATCGGGTTGGTCGCGTTGGCGGCGTTGACGATCGTGTTCGCCTACGTGGTGCCGAAGTACCTGCCGCCGGTGCTCGACAGCAGCCCGTGGGCACGCACGCCCGCGTTGATGGCCGATGCGAGCCTGGGGCTCACGCTGTTCGCCGCGTTCGTCTTCGCGCTGGTGGGCCTGGGGTTGTTCCTGGTCTCGTCGCGGATGGGCCGCAGCCGGCGCTGGAGCACGCCGGTCAGCACCTACCGCTACCGCGAAGAGCGCAGCTGGAGCTGACCGGCGGATCGTGCGGCGTGCTCGTCAGGCGACGAGCTCGTCGACGAACTCCTGGAACACCGACTCGTAGCGCATGGCCTGGTCGTCGCCGTGCAGCACCGAGATGAGCCACTGCTCGTCGAGGCCGGGCGGCAGCAGGATGCCGCGGTTGATGCCGTGCATCCACTGCGCGAAGGCCAGGTCGAAGTCGGTGGCCTTGTAGTCGCGGTAGTTCTGGATCGGCTCCTCGCTCCAGGTGACGCAGCCCTTGGCACCGAACTGCACGGTGTGAGCGGGCAGACCGGCGGCGTCGATCGTGCTCTGGCACGCGGCGACGAGCTTGCCGTTGAGCGTGTTGACGGCTTGCTGCACCTCGGGAGTGCAGATGTCGTGCAGGACGGCCTTGGCCGCGGCCATGCAGAGCGGGTTGCCGTTGTACGTGCCGAGGTGCAGCACCTTGCCCGAGGTGATCTGGTCCATGCACTCCTGCGTGCCACCGAACGCACCGAGCGGCAGACCACCGCCGATGCTCTTCGCCAGGCACACCAGGTCGGGCTGCACGCCGAGCACGCCGGTGGCACCACTCCAACCTGCGGTGATGCCGGTCTTGACCTCGTCGAAGATCAGCTTGGTGCCGTAGCGCTGGGTGATCTCGCGGACGGCCTCGAGGTAGCCGGGCAACGGCATGCAGATGCCGATGTTCTCCATGACCGGTTCGACGATGAACGCTGCGACCTCGCCGCTGCGCAACACGCGCTCGAGGGCCTCGGGGTCGTTGTACGGGATGACGATGGTGTCGCGCAGCACGGCCTCGGTGATGCCGGCCGTCGCGGGGATCGGGGTCGGGTTGTCGGCCGGGCCGGCGAGCTCGACCTTCGGCTTCATCGAGATCATGACCTCGTCGTGGTGGCCGTGGTAGCCGCCCTCGACCTTGACGATCTTCTCGCGGCCGGTGACACCACGGGCGACGCGGATGGCGTCCATCGTGGCCTCGGTGCCCGAGTTGGTGAAGCGCCACATCGGCAGGCCGTAGCGGGCGGCGAGCAGTTCGGCCACGTCGGCGTTCAGCTCGCACGGGGTGACGAACAGCGTGCCGTTGTCGAGCTGCGACTCGACGGCCTGACGCACGAGCGGATGGCAGTGGCCGCTGAACAGGGCGCCGTAGCCCATGTCGTAGTCGACGTACCGGTTGCCGTCGACGTCCTCCATCCACCAGTCCTGCGCACGCCGCACGACGATGGGGTGCGGGTCGTAGGCCTGGAAGCTGGAGGGCACGCCGAGCGGCAGGACCTTGCGGGCGCGCTCGGTGGCGCGCTGCGAGCCTGCGGTGCGCTGCATGTAGACCTGCAGTTCGCGGGTGGTGATCTGCCGAGCTCGGGCGACCAGTTCGTCGTGGCGGAGGGATTCCGTTGCACTCATGTTGGTTCCTTTTCGGATCACGTTCTGGCAAGCCTAGCTCACGACGGAATCCGTCGTGAACGGGACCCTCGACGACGCTTCGCATTCCCGGGACGACCGCGCGGGGAACACGGGCGGCCGCCATGGACGGCGCACCGAACGCGAGCACCGAACGGGAGAACCGACTGGTGGAAGTGGCCCACTCCTGTGGCACAATGTGCGCCCTTACATGGTGGCCGTAGCTCAGTTGGCAGAGCGTCAGTTTGTGGTACTGAATGTCGCGGGTTCAATTCCCGTCGGTCACCCCGGGCCTTCGGGCCTCCAGTTGTCGGCCGGTGGTGTGGGTCTCTACACTGCCGGACCGCAACGACGCCCCTCTAGCTCAATGGCAGAGCAACGGACTCTTAATCCGCAGGTTCAGGGTTCGAGTCCCTGGGGGGGCACCACCTCGTAGCTGTCGACGACGCCCGTGTGCAGCGAACGCTGTCGCCGGGCGTCGTGTCGCGTCCGGGCTCAGGCGGTCGGGCCGGCCCAGAGGTCGTCGAAGCTCGCGATCACCGGCGCGTTGGTGGCACTGCTCGACAGGTAGGTGACGAGGCCGACCCCGCCGCCGCTCTGCAGCGACGTGTTGGCGTTGGTCGTGGTGAGCGTCCAGGCGGTCGGCTCGGTGGTGCCGACCTTCCACACCTTGAGCCGCAGGGTGGTCGGCGACGTGCCCGTCACCTGGAACTCGATGTTGAGCCGGTCGCCCGAGGTGAACGTGAGACCCGCGACCGTGGTCGACACCAGGTTCACCTCGCCACCGACGTTGGTGGTGATGAACGCCTGCACCTGCCCGTTGGCCAGGATGCGCACCCGACCGCGGTAGTCGTTGGCGCCGACCTTGCGGCCGATCGCCGACAGGTACAGGCCACCACCGGTGACCGGCTTGTCGATGCCGACACTGACGCGCACCTCGGTGTCGGTCGACGTGCCGACCAGGAACGACGACACCCCGGCGCCGGCGGCCGACATGCGCAGGTTGCCCGTGCCACCGCTCACCGAGAAGTTGGTCGTCGCGCCGGCGAGCGTCCAGGCACCACCGGTGTCGGCGGTGCCGAGCCCGCTCGCGACCGTGCGCCCGAAGGCGTCGGTGGCGAACGGCGTCGGTCCCGGCGGTGCGGGCACGACGACCGACTGGGTGGCCGTGTTGGTGGCGCCCTGGTCGTCGGTGACGGTGAGCGTGATCGTGTACGTGCCGGCCGCCGCGTAGGCACGCGTGGCCGTCACACCGGTGGCCGTGCCACCGTCGCCGAAGCTCCAGGCGTACGACACGATCGTGCCGTCGGGATCGGACGACGCAGCACCGTTCACGGCCACCTGCAACGGCGACGTCGTGGCGCTGAACGCGGCCGTCGGCGGTTGGTTCACGGGCAGGTCGGGGACGACGACCGTCTGGGTGGCCGTGTTGGTGGCGCCCTGGTCGTCGGTGACCGTGAGGCTCACGGTGTACGTACCCGCAAGCGCATAGGTGCGGGTGGCCGTGACGCCGGTGGCGGTGCCACCGTCACCGAAGTCCCACGCATACGACACGATCGAACCGTCGGGATCGGACGACGCAGCACCGTTCACGGCCACCTGCAACGGCGACGCCGTGGCGCTGAACGCGGCCGTCGGCTGTCCGTTGACCGGCACGCCGGGGACGACCACCTGCTGCGACTGCTCGGCGGTGGCGCCCCGGTCGTCGGTGACGGTGAGTTCGATCTCGTAGGTGCCAGGCGCGACGTAGGTGTGCACCGCCGTCGCACCCGTCGCCGTGCCACCGTCGCCGAAGTCCCACGCGTACGACACGAGCGAACCGTCGGGGTCGGACGACGCACCACCGTCGACCGCCACCTGCAACGGCGTCGGTGTCGCACTGAACGCCGCAGTCGGCGGCTGGTTGACCGGCGCCGGCGGCACGATCACCTGCTGGGTGGTCGACGCGGTGGCCCCCCGGTCGTCGGTGACCGTGAGCGTGACGGTGTAGGTGCCGGCCGTCGAATACGTGCGCGAGGCCGTTGCGCCCGTCGCGGTCCCGCCGTCGCCGAAGGTCCACGCGTACGACACGATCGAACCATCGGGATCGACCGAGGCCGACCCGTCGACCGCGACGGCGAGCGGCGTGGTGGTCGCCGAGAACGCCGCCGTCGGTGTCTGGTTGGGCGGCGGCGCCGGCTGTGCGGCGGCGAAGTGCTGCGCCACCTGCGCCGCGGTGAGCGCACGCGGGTAGATCGCCACCTCGTCGACGGTGCCGTTCAGGTAGTCGCTCGACGGGCGGCTCGCCCAGCCGCTCAGCCCGTCACCGCCGACGCGCCAGAAGCCCTCGAAGTTCTGCGCCATCGGCACACCGGTCAGCTGACCGACCTGCGCGCCGTCGACGTACAACGTCATCAGACCCCCGCCGAGGGTGCCGACCACGTGGTGCCAGGCACCGTCGTTCACCGCCGCGGTCGAGGCGATCACGCGCTGGCCGCCCACGGGGTTGACGCCGAACCGCACGCGCCCGTCGCTGCCGATGTACAGGTGCCGGTCGGCGAGCGTGGAGCTGCCGACGGCCGCGTTGCCGAAGCCGACGATCTTGCCGCCGGACGTGCTGGTGGTACGCACCCACGCCTCGACACTGAACGTGTGCCGGCCCAGACGTGCGACGGACGTGGTGCCGGACTGCGAACTCACACCGTTGAACGTGACCGCCGTGTCGGGATCGCCGGCGAGCGCCCCGGTCTGGCCGCGGATGACCGAGCCGTTGAGCACCAGCACGTCGTTCGACGAGAGATCGGTCGAGTTGCCCGCCGCCGGGCCCATGCGCCAGTAGTCGAGCGGCCGGTCGGCCAGCACCGCGGTCGCGTACGGCGAGGCCGCACCGCCCGACACGGTGACGGTCACCCAGTCGCTGGGTGCCTCGTTGCCGAACGGGTCGATCGCCTTCACGCGATAGCGCACCGTCGAGCCGGGCGTGAGACCGGTGTCGGTGAAGCCGTACTGCTCCATCTCGTACAACCGCGAGCGGCCCGACAGCGTGGCGATGCGGGTGCCGTCGTCGTTGCGGAACACCTGATACGTGAAGTACTCGTTGTCACGGTCCCAGTTGCCGCTCCACGTGATGCGTACCTCGCCCGGGTTGACCGATGCCGCCGTGGGCAACCAGTTCGACAGGAACAGGCGCGGGATCTGCTTGTCGGGTGCGATGGCCGGCACGGCGAAACGCACGAGGCCCTGTTGGGGCGCGTCGTTGACGTTGCGGAACTCGCCGCCCATCACGATGTACTGGCTGTTGCCGGTGACGTGCCACGGACCCTGGTTCTGTCCGGTGTAGGTGCCGCTGTCGAGCGCCGGGAAGAACCCGAGCAGGCTCGGCGCCGGACGGCCCTCGAAGTTGAAGTAGCCGTACGGGTCGCGGACCAGCGTGCCGGTGGCGGTGCGGCTGAACGCCAGCGCCCGGTAGTAGTTCCAGCTGTTGGGGCGTTGGAAGCCTTGGGCACCGAGACCACCGCACTCGTGGCTGTGGCCGACGCTGTACACCGCGCCGCCCTGCGGGAACACCGAGTGCGTGTCGCCGTGGCAATCGGACAGCCAGTTGAGCGTGCCGCCGTTCCAGCTGGCCGAGAAGACGCTCTCGAAGTTGCCGGTGCCCCCGTACCAGAACCCGGAGCCGAACACGTCGTCGCCGTCGCTGACGAGCGACGTGATGCCGGCCGAGTTGCCGCCGTTGCGCACGGTCGCGTTGACCGCCATCGGCAGGTTGGCACCGGTGACCGCGTCGAGCATGCCCAGGCCGAAGCCCGGGTTGTTCGAGCCGTTGAGCGTGGTGAACTGCCCACCGACCGCGATCTTCGAACCGTCGGGCGAGATGGCCATGGCGCGCACCACGCCACCGACCGCGGACGGGGCCCAGTCGAGCAACGCACCGTTCGCCGCGTTGAACGCCGCCAATTGCAATCGCTGCACGCTGCCGACGGCGTTGAAGTTGCCGCCCACGTACACCGGCGACCCGCTCGGGTGCACCACGATCGCGTGCACGTTGTACGCGACCGACGGGAAGAACGGCACCAGGTTGCCCGTCGCCAGATCGAACGCCGCGATCCGCGACCGCGAGACACCGTTGACCGACGTGAAGTCACCACCGACGTACAGACGAGTGCCGTCGGCCGACGCCACCACCGTGCGCACCTGCGCGTTGAACGACGGCGCGAACGTCGTGATCAACTCACCGGTCGTCAGGTTGTACGCCAAGAAGTTCGAACGCGGCGTCAGGTTGGTGCCCGGCGCGGCACCAGCGGGACGAGCGTTCGCGAAGCTGCCACCGACGTACACGGTGTTGCCGACCACGGTCTGCGACCACACCACACCGTCGATCTGCACCGTCGGCAACGCATCGGCCGACACCGTCGTCGGCGTGGTCGGATCACCCGGATCGGCGGGTGCCGAATCGGCGTGGCCCACGCGGCCGACCGTGCCCGTCACGAGCGAGGTGCCGACGAGGACCGCGGCGAGCGCCCAGGCGCCGCGACGGGTCGTGCGCCGCCGCGCCGCACCGTGGATCCAGCTCTCCCTCTGTTCCATCTGCCTCTCCATCCGCTGAATGGAGGGCGGTCCGATGCCGCCGTCGGGGACGATTCTCGCAGGTCACGGAGGCGCGTGCGTCGCGGATCGGCCGACATGGGCCGACTGGCCCACACCCGAACGGGTCGGTCAGCCCTCCTTGGCGGCGTGACGGCCGGCGAGGTAGCCGAAGGTCATGCCGGGACCGATGGTGCCGCCGGCGCCGCCGTAGCCGCCACCGGTGACGGCGGCCATCGTGTTGCTGCACACGTAGAGCCCGGGGATCGGCCGGTCGTCCCAGCCCAGCACGCGGGCGTCGCCGTCGGCACGAGGGCCGCCACAGGTGCCGTTCGCGCCGGCCTCCATCTTGATCGCGTAGTACGGCGGTGTGTCGATGACGCCGAGCGTGCACATCGGCGGCTCGAGGGTCTGGTCGCCCCAGAAGTTGTCGTACGTGTTGTCGCCACGGCCGAACTCGTCGTCGTGGCCCTTGACGACATCGGCGTTGAACCGGGCGACGGTCGCGGCCAGCTGCGCCCCGTCGAGACCGAGACGGTCGCCGAGTTCCTCGACGGTCTCGCCCTTCGTCGCCCACGGCGGCACCGGGTCGCCGGGCCGGCTGGTGAACACGCGGTACTTCGAGAGGAAGCGACTGTCGAAGATCAGCCAGTACGGAAGGTTCGGGAACTCGTACGCATCGGCGTCGAAGTTGTGCAGCACGTAGCCGAGCGCGTTGTAGTTGAGCGACTCGTTCACGAACCGCTTCGCGTGTTTGTTCACCATGATCGAACCGGGGAAGGTGCGCTCGACCTGGCTCGGCAGGAAGTTCGGTCGGGCGTCGCGGTGACCGGCGGTCGACTCGAGCGACGACATGATCCACCACGCGTTGGCCATGTTGCCGAGGCTCGCGTTCACCTCCATCGCCATCATCAGGCCGTCGCCCTCGCACTCGGGCACGCTGATGGGGCCGGTGAGCGGGCCGCGCAGGAAGGCCTTGACGAGCTGGTCGTTCCACTCGAAGCCGCCGGTCGCGATCACCACACCGCGCCGCGCCCGGTAGCGCAGCTCGCGGCCGTGCTGGTCGGCGATCACGCCGACCACGCGCTCGCCCTCGCGGATCAGGTGCCGGCCGCGGGTCTCGAAGTGCACCGGGATGTCGCGGTCGAGGATCGCCTTGTAGAGCCCACCGATCAGACCCTGCCCCTGGCCGCGGTAGTCGTGCGCCCTGCGCCGCTCGAGCTCCTCGAGGCCGACCTCGGCGTAGTAGTCCTCCATCCGGCTCGTGAGTTTCGGCAGACCGGTCTTCGGCGGGTTGACGCGGCTGGCGGCCGAGCCGAGCTCGTCGAACGGGAACGCCTCGGGGTCGAGCGAGCGGCCGCCGTGCTGCTTGGCTCCGAGCAGGTTGGGCTGGTAGTCGGGGAAGGCCGGGAACAGGCGCAGCTTCACCGGCGTGTGGTCGGCGATGAAACGCACCATCTCGGGGCCACCCTCGAGGAAGCCCTGCACACAGTCGGGATCGAGCCGCTCGGGCGCCATCGCATCGAGGTAGTTCACGACGTCCTCGAACGAGTCGTCGATCCCGTGCTCGGCCATGTGGTGGTTCATCGGGATCCACAACATCCCGCCCGACATCGCCGTGGTGCCGCCGACCATGCCCGACTTCTCGAGCACGACCACCTCGCTCGCACCGTGGTGGTACGCGGACAACGCGGCGATCAGCGCCGCACCGCCACTGCCGAGCACGACGACATCGGCCTCCACGTCCCACTGGTCTGCAGCCACCGACGGCCCCCTCGCCTCTCCCGCGCACCCTCCCCTCGAGGCGCACTTACTTGACGATCATTACAACACATCGATCGGGATGCGGGCGAGTCCCGATCCGCAACCACGTCCCCGGGTACGTTGGGCGGTCATGACGGCCATGACACCGAGTGAGGCAGGACAGGTCTTCGTCGACCCCGCCGCGTACGCCGATCCCGCGCGCTTCCACGCGTCGTGTGCCGTGCTGCGGCGCGACGATCCGATCCACCTGATCGAGCACCCCGACTTCGCGCCCTTCCACGTCATCACCAAACACGCGGACGTGCTCGAGATCGAGCTGCACAACAAGGAGTGGGAGAACGCGCCCCGTCCGGTGATCGCGAACCTCGAGGCCGATCGTCGCCGCGAGGAGCAGGGCGACCTGCTGCGCACGCTCATCCACATGGACGACCCCGATCACCGCACGTACCGCGGGCTCGCGTCCGACTGGTTCCTGCCGAAGAACCTGGCCAAGCTCGAGGGTCGCCTGTCGGAGCTGGCCAAGCTGTCGGCGCAGCGCATGGTCGAGCTGGGTGGCCGGTGCGACTTCGCCCGCGACATCGCGATGCAGTACCCGCTGCAGGTGATCCTGTCGATCCTCGGCCTGCCCGAGACCGACTACCCACGCATGCTGAAGCTCACCCAGGAGCTGTTCGGTTCGGCCGACCCCGAGCTCTCGCGAGGCGTGTCGATGGAGGACCTCATCGCCGTCGTGCAGGACTTCTTCGCCTACTTCACCGAGCTCACCGAGGCCCGCAAGGCCCAGCCCACCGACGATCTCGCATCCGTCATCGCGAACGCCACCGTCGACGGCGCGCCGATCGGGATCATGGAGCAGATCTCCTACTACGTGATCGTCGCGACCGCCGGTCACGACACCACTGCGTCGGCGATGGCCGGCGGCATGCAGGCGCTCATCGAGCACCCCGACCAGCTCGCCCGCCTGCAGGCCGATCCATCGCTCATCGGCAGCGCGGTCGACGAGATCATCCGGTGGGTCACGCCGGTGAAGCACTTCATGCGCAACGCCACCACCGAGTACACCCTGCGCGGCCACACGTTCCGTCCGGGCGATGCGGTGCTGCTGTCGTACCCGTCGGCCAACCGCGACGAGGAGGTGTTCGACGACCCGTTCTCGTTCGACATCGGCCGCAGTCCCAACAAGCACCTCGCCTTCGGGTTCGGTGTGCACTACTGCCTCGGCGCGATGCTCGCCCGCATGGAGATCAAGGCACTCCTCACCGAACTGCTCCCCCGCCTCTCGCGCATCGAGCTCGCGGGCGAGCCCGCCGAGATGCAGACGCTGTTCGTGGGCGGCCTCAAGCGGTTGCCCGTGTCGTACGACATCCGCTGACCCCTGGCCTACGCTCGGCCGCCATGGCCGACCAGACGCAACCCGATCTCCTCGACGCACTCGGCGGCGCGCTCACGCCGCAGGCGCTGCTCGCGCTCGCGAAGCAGCTCGGCCTCGGCCTCGACGACGTGGTGCGCCTGGTGAAGGCGATCCTGCCCGCGCTGGTCGAGCAGCTGCAGCACAACGCGGCGAGCGGCGGCAGCCAGGGCATCGCCACCGCAGTGCACGACGACCACGACGGCAGCGTGCTCGACGATGCCGTCGGGTTCCTGGGCGGCGGCTTCCGCAGCTCGTCGGGAGGCGGCATCCTCGGCCACGTGTTCGGCGGTCAGCTCGACGCCACGGCGGCGAAGATCAGCGCCGAGACACACGTCCCCGAACCGGCCGTTCGCACGGCGATGGACGCGCTGGCCCCGATGGCGATGGGCGCGATCGCGAAGGCAGCGCTCGGTGCCGTCACCGCCGCCGGAGTGGCCGCGGTGCTGGCGATCGCCGTGCAGGGCGTGCGCACCGGCAAGGTACAGCGTGTGATCGGCGACGCGAATCGCCGGCTCGACGACGACCACGACGGCAACGCGCTCGACGACGTCGGCCGCAGCGCGATGACGAAGGCCAAGCAGGGTGGCGCCGCCGTCGCCGGCGCGGCCAAGAAGGTGGTCGACGACCCGCGAGTGCGCGAGCAGGCCGGCAAGGCCAAGGACCTGGCGGGCAAGGCCGCGTCGGGTGCGAAGAAGAAGCTGAAGGGCCTGTTCGGCCGACTGCGCGCGAAGGGCTGAGCAGCCCGACTCAGCCCCGACTCAGCCCCTCACTCAGCCCCGGCGGCGCGACAGCTCGACGCGCACGGCCTGCGCGGTGGGCGCCTCGACCCGACCGTCGCGCAGCGCCACGCGGTGCAACCCCACCGCCATCGCCGCCACCTGGCTCGCCCGCGGCGGCACGCGACCCTCGGGATGCGCGGCCGGATCCTGCAGCACGCGTGCGGTGGCACGCACCGCGTCGAACCGTGCCCGGTCGTCGTCGGCCACGTCGAACCTCCAGCGGCGCACGCGCTCGCCGATCAGCGGCTGGTCGTCGTCCGCGTCGAGGCCGGCCGCGGTGAGCACCCGGCAGTCGTACACGCGACACGTGCGGGGGCGATGCTCGTAGATCGTGCAGCCGTGGGCGCCGAGCATCGGGCAGCGCCCCTGCTGGTCGTAGGGCAACACCACGAACCCAGGGGGCAGGCCGGGAGCGGCGAATCGCAGCTCGGCCGGGATGTGCGCGAGCGCGTCGTGCTCGTCGGGCTCGACGTGCACGAACTGGCGGCTCGAACAACAACCCACGCACGTACCGCACGCGACGTCGGTGTCGGCCCGCCCGGCGAGCGCCGCCGACATCCGGTCGAGCCACGGCCCGAACGGCCCGGCGTCGAGCGGATCGGGGTGGGATGCGACGGGCACGACCCCATGCTGCCCCATCCGCACGCGGAACGGCAGCCGCGACCGGAACTCGGGGGCGACGCGAGGGCCGCGACTGGCAAGCTGGCCGACGATGCGGATCGAACCCTTCGTGCTGCGCGGCTCGGTCGTGCAGCTGGAACCCCTGACCCTCGACCACGTGCCCGCCCTGGTGGCTGCCGCCACCGAGGACCGGACGAGCTACGGCTACACGCCCGTGCCCGACACCGCCGACGCCATGGAGCACTACGTGCGCGGCCTGCTCGACGAGGCCGAGCGCGACCTGGTCGTGCCCTTCGTGCAGCGCCGCCTGGCCGACGACACGCCCGTCGGCTGCACCCGCTTCCTCGACATCCGCTACTGGGGCGGTGCCCTGCTGCCCTGCGAGGTCGAGATCGGTGGTACCTGGCTCGCCGCGTCGGCGCAGCGCACGCCGCTCAACACCGAGGCCAAGCTGCTGCTCCTCACGCACGCGTTCGAGCAGTGGCAGGTGCAACGGGTGGCCATCTGCACCGACGCCCGCAACCAGCGCAGCCGCCGTGCGATCGAGCGTCTGGGTGCCCGGTTCGAGGGCGTGCTGCGCAATCACCGCGTGCAGTCGGGCCACGAATCGGTGGCAGGCGCTCCGCGCGACACCGCCTGCTACTCGATCGTGCCCGACGAGTGGCCCGAGGTGCGCGCTCGCCTGGGCGGCGCCACGTGAGCGCGACCACCGCTCGACCGGTGATGCTGATCACCGGTGCGGCACGGGGCATCGGCGCCGCGATCGCACGCGCCGCCGCCTCGCGGTACGACCTGGTGGTGAACCACGTGTCGCCACGCTCCCCCGGTGATCACGTCGACGCGCTGGTCGACGAGTGCACCGCGCAGGGGGCCACGGTGCTGGTGCATCGCGCCGACGTCGCCGACGAGCAGGCAGTGATCGCGATGTACGAGGCGATCGACGAGCACCTCGGACGGCTCGACGTGCTCGTCAACAACGCGGGCATCGCCGGCGGCTACGGCACGCTCGACACCGTGACCGCCCCGATGCTCGCCGCGTTGTGGGCGGTCAACGTCACCGGCGCCTTCGTCTGCGCCCGCGAGGCAGCGGCACGCATGTCCACACTGCGCGGCGGCCACGGCGGCTCGATCGTCAACATCTCGTCGCGAGCCGCGGTCCTCGGCGGCACCGGCGAGTGGGTGCACTACGCCGCCTCGAAGGGCGCCATCGACACGATGACCGTCGGCCTGTCGAAGGAGCTCGCCGCCGCCGGCATCCGCGTCAACGGCGTGCGACCGGGCCTGGTCGAGAGCGACTTCCACGCCTACGCACCGCCCGGCCGCCTCGAGCGCCTCGCCCCCACGGTGCCGATGGGGCGTGCCGGCACCGCCGACGAGGTGGCCGGTGCCGTGCTCTGGCTCGCCTCGGCCGAGGCGACGTTCGTCACGGGCGCCTTCATCGACGTGGGCGGCGGCCGCTGACGACGCCGTCGCACCGGCATCGTGCGGCCTCGTGCGGCGTCGTGTGTCGTCGTGTGTCGTCGTGCGTCGTCGTGCGTCGTCGTGCGTCGTCGAGTGGCCCGACCTCCGGGCGGCAACACGACGTTCACCGGACCGTCACCGATGATGAGCACCGTGTCACCCGACGCGCAGTACGTTCGGTCGGGCATGCGGGCACTCGTCATCATCGCGAACCCGAACCCGGTCAGCTTCAGCCACGCGATCGCCGAGCGCGTGCGTCGGGGGCTCGAGGCCAACGGCCACGAGGTGAAGGTGCGAGACCTCTACGCCGAGGGTTTCCGTGCCGCGATGACTGCCGAGGAGCGCCGCGCCTACCCGACCGACCAGCCGGTGCTCGACCCCCTGGTCGCCGACCACATCGCCGACATGCAGCAGGCGCACACCCTGGTGTTCGTCTACCCGACCTGGTGGAGCTCCGTGCCGGCGATCCTGAAGGGCTGGTTCGAGCGCACGATGGTCGAGGGCGTCGGCTTCGTGTTCAACGAGGACAACAAGGTGCGCCCGGGCCTCACCAACGTGAAGCGTCTGGTCGGCATCACCACCTACGGGTCGCCGTGGCGCTACATCAAGACCATCAACGACAACGGCCGCCGCACCATCAAGCGCGCGATGCGGCTGAGCACCGGCTGGGGCACCCGGTGCCTGTGGCTGCCGCTGTACGGCATGGACACCATGTCGGCGCGCCGGCGAGCTGCGTTCCTCGACAAGGTCGAACGCAAGATGCGGGCGTTGTGAGGCGGCGATGAAGTCGTACGTCGTGTTCTGCCATCCCACCCACGAGTCGTTCGCGGGCGCCGCGTTGCAGCGCGTGCTCGCCGGACTCGAGCGCGCCGGGCACGAGGTACGCGTCACCGACCTCTACGCCGACGGCTTCCGACCCGAGCTCGACGAGCACGACCGCCAGGTGCACCACGTCGACCACCGGCAGCGGCCCGAGCTGCGCCCCGAGATCGCCGAGTACGTCGACAACCTGCGGTGGTGCGACACGATCGTGCTCGTCTACCCCACCTGGTGGGCGGGCCAGCCGGCCATGTTGAAGGGTTGGTTCGACCGGGTCTGGGTGATGGGTGTCGCCTGGGACCTGCCGCCCGGCACCAATCGCATCCGACCGCTGCTGCGCAACATCCACACGATGGTGGCGGTCACGAGCCACGGCTCGTCGAAGTGGGTGAACGCCGTCGAAGGTGAGACGGGCAAACGCACGATGACGCGAGCGCTGCGCTTCGCGTGCAACGTGCGCGTGCGCACCCACTGGATCGCGTTCTACGGGATCGACCGGGCGACCGACGCGGCCCGGCGACGCTTCCTCGACCGGGTCGAGGAACGCCTCGCCAAGCTCTGAGCGCGGTCGGACCCGGGTCAGCCGAGCGTGCCGGCGTAGGCGCCCTCGGGGTTGCCGTTCGACACCACACCACCGGCGGCCTCGATCGTCACCACCACCTGCGCCACCGTCTCGCCACCGGCGCTGAACGACTCGACGTGCGGGTTGCTGCCGAGCACACCGAGCGAGATCACCTGATCACCGATCACGCCCCACAGCTGGTACGTGCGGTCGGCGGGCAGTGCGGGCAGCGCGTCGGCGATCACGTAGCCGTGGCCCTCCTGGTCGATGACGACCTCGGCACCCACGTCGCCCTCGCCGTTCACCAACCACGCCGACACCGAATCGCTGTCGGACCTGGCGTCGTCGACGGCAGCCGCGAGCGGTGCCTGGTCGGTGTCGTCACCGTTGAGCGCGGTCACGGCGATGACGGCCACCACCGCGGCCGCCGCCGTGGCGGCCAGCCACGACCCGGCCGACCGCCACCGGCGGGCACGGCGCGACTCGCGGTCGGTCATCGAGATCACCGAAGCGAGCTCGCCGCTGGGGCGAGGCGCCGCAGTGGCGTCCTGGTCGAGGTTCGCAGCGATGCGATCCCACAGCCCGTCGGGCGCCGACATGCCGGTCCACGCCAGCACGGTCGCCACCTCGCGGTGCTCGGCCACCTCCTGGCGCGCACGGGGGTTGACGGCCAGGAACTGCTCGACCGCACGTCGCTCGTCGTCGCTCACCGCGTCGAGCGCGTACGCACCCAGCAGCTCTTCGAGTTCCAGCTCTTCCGCACTCATACGTCACCCACCGTCACCCCGGACGCAGCGAGCTCGGCGCGCAGGCGCTTCAGCCCGTTCCGGATCCGGCTCTTGACCGTCCCCTCGGGTTCTCCGAGCTCGACGGCCACCTCCCGATACGTGCGGCCTCCGAAGTAGGCGAGCTCGACCGCAGCTCGCTCGCCCGGGTGCAGCCGCTCCATCGCGGCACGCACGTGTTCCGCGAGCGCCAGGTCCCACACCTGGCGATCGAGGTCGTAGTCGCCGCCCGCGGCCTCGCGAGCGTCGCGCTCCTCGCGGCGCCGCCGCGAGGTCTCCGAACGCAGCACGTCGACGGCCCGGCTGTGCGCCTGGGCGAGGAGGAAGCTGCGCAACGACCCACGCTCGGGGTCGAAACGATCGGGCTGGTTCCAGAGGCGCAGGAAGACCTCCTGCACCACCTCCTCGGCGCGGGCCTGGTCGTCGAGGATCCGCTTGGCCAGGCCGAACACGGCGCCGGCGTGGCGGCGATACACCTCGCCCAGCGCGTCTTGTCGGTACCGCGCCAACGCGAGCACGAGGCTCGGGTCGGAAGCGGCGGTCAGGTCGTCTCGCACGCCCTCTGTACGGAGCCCGAACGGATCCGGATCACCCGGACGCGGAGAAATCACGCGACCGATCCTCATCGCTCGAAACGGCCCACCATCTCGACGTGATGGGTCTGGGGGAACAGGTCGAGCGCCACCGCTCGGGCGAGCCGGTAGCCCCGGGCCGCCAGGAGACCCGCGTCGCGAGCGAACGCCACCGGATCACAGCCCACCAGCACCAGCACGGGCGCCCCCACCGAGGCCAGGACGTCGACGGCGGCCTGCCCGAGGCCCTGGCGCGAGGGGTCGGCCACCACGACGTGGGCGGGCCGGGCAGGGTCGGGCCGCCACGATTCGACCGAGCTGCACACCACCCTGCCGTCCACCGAGGCCGCTGGCAGGTTCACCTCGGCGTCGGCACAGGCAGCGTGCGAGCCCTCGACCAGCGTCACGTGCGACACCCCGAGGGTGGTGGCGAACAGGCCCACCCCGCCGTACGCGTCGACCAGGTGCGCGTCGACCGGTACCGGACCGACCAGCTCGCGCACCGTGCGCACGAGCAGCTCCGCCGCTGCCGGGCCCGACTGGAAGAACGAGGCACCGCTCACCCGCAACCGGCGGCCGGCCACGACCTCGTGCACCACCGCGTCGGCGCCGGTGCGCACGTCGGACGGCAGCGACACCCGCACCTCGTCGCCCGGATGCGCCCGCGTCCACCAGGCCGTGCGTTCGCCGGTCGCCACCGACACGCGCAACGACACCTCGTCGGCGCCGACGAACCGGCCGTCGCGGAGCAGCTCGTCGAGCGCCGGGTGAGCCACCGCACAGTGCTCGAGCGTCACCGGCTCGTTGCTGCGGGGCCGGCGCAGCGACGGCACGCCGTGACGGTCGACCGCCACCCGCATCGACGTACGGTACGACCACGCACCGACGCTTCCCCCGGCCTCGACCACGGGGTCGGCCAACCGCGCAGTGCGCCGCAGGGCCTCGGTGGCGACCGCCACCTTCTGCTCGAGCTGGTGCGCCGGATCGAGGTGCTGCCAGTCGCAGCCACCGCACCCGCGGGCGAGCGCGCGGCACGGCGGGTCGACCCGCCACGGCGACCGCTCGAGCACCTCGACCACGTCACCACGGGCGAAGTCGCGCTTGGCCGTCACCAGCCGGACGGCCACCCGCTCGCCCGGCAACACGCCCGGGACGAACACCACGCGACCCCCGTCGTCGCGAGCGAGCCCGTCGCCGCCGGCGACCACCTGCTCGATGCGCAGGTGCAGGTGCTGCTGGGGAACCGAGGCCACGCCCGCAGCGTATGCACGGCTACCCTCGCTCGCGTGTCCCCGGAACCCCAGACCGAGCCCCGCATCCAGATCGCGCCGAGCGTCCTGCCCGTCGACTTCGCGAAGCTCGGCGACGAGGTCGCCGCGCTCGAGGCGGCCGGCGTCGACCTGATCCAGTGGGACGTGATGGACGGCCAGTTCGTGCCGAACCTCACCTTCGGACCGGCGGTGATCGCATCGGCCCGCCCGCACACCACCCTGCCGTTCGAGGCGCACCTGATGGTGTACACCCCCGACGTGATGGCCGCCGACTACGTGGCCGCCGGGTGCTCGCGCCTCATCGTCCACGCCGAGGCCTGCACTCATCTGCACCGCACGCTCGGCAACATCCGCTCGCTCGGGGCGAACGCCGCGGTCGCGCTCAACCCGGCCACGCCGGTGTCCGCCGTCGAGCACGTGCTCGATCTGGTCGACCTGGTGCTGGTGATGACCGTGAACCCCGGCTTCGGCGGGCAGGCCTACATCCCGACGATGGAGCCGAAGATCCGCGAGCTGCGCGACCTGATCGAACGCCGCGGCCTCGCCGGCCAGGTCGAGGTCGAGGTCGACGGCGGCATCGGGCCCGCCACCATCGCCGGTGCGGCGTCGGCGGGTGCCAACGTGCTGGTGGCCGGCAGCGCGCTGTTCCGCGGCTCCGACGGGCTCGAGCACGCGGTCACCGAGCTGCGCGCCACCGCCACAGCGGCGTTCCGCCGCTGACCAGACCTGCATCTCGGCCGCCTGCTCGGCCGGGCACGGCCGTCGTCAGCCGGCCTGTTCGAGTCGTTCGAGCGCAGCCTTGCGGCGCTCGCGCCGTGACGGCCGCTCGGTCACCGAGAGGTCGCGCAACGAGCGCCCGAGCGCGAACAGCAGGTGCTTCACCACGACCAGGCCGAACAGCACCAGGAACGCCACCCCCACCGGCACCAGCACGGCCCGCAGGATCTTCTTCTCGGCATCCTTCAGCGGGGTGAGCACACCGGTCTCGACGCTCGTGCCGTCGAGCAGCACCGTGCGGATCGGGGTGCCGATCGACGGGCAGTCGACGTCACCGTCGTCGACACCGGCCACCTCGTTGCCGCCGAACAGCGGCGCCGGTGCCCGCACGGTGGAGGCGAGCACGCCGAACGCGGGGTCGATGCCGGCGCCGACGATGTAGCGCTGGCCGACGTGCAAGAAGCGCACCTCGTCGCCGTAGCGCACGTCGATCATCTCCTGCACCGAGAAGCCCTCGACCGAGCCGGACAGCACCTGTTCGACCTGGTAGCGACCGGTGACCGCGTCGGCGATGAGCAGCTTGCCGATGAACACGGTCTGCTCGACGGCGGGGGCCTGGCAGCCCGAGGGCACGGGCACCAGACGTGCGCTCTCGGCACCGGGATCCTCGATCGGGGGCAGCGACGGCACCGGCACCGGCTCGGGCAGGTCGTCCGCGTACGCCGCGGCACCCGGCAGCACCGTCGCTGCCACGCACAACAGGGCCCCGGCCGAACGGCCGAGGATGCGCGCGAACGGACGAGGTGCCATCGGTGCGAACGCTAGTGAGTGGCGCCGCGCGAGGGGCGGCAGCCTGGCGATCGGACGACTGGTGACAGGACGGCGACCGGTCAGCGGCCTTCGAACTGCGGGGTGCGCTTCTCCATGAACGCCCGGATCGCCTCGGGCGTGTCCTTCGTGCCGAAGTTGATCGTCTGCGACTGTCCCTCGTCGTCGAGCGCCTCTTCGAAGGTGACGTTCATCGCGTTGTCGAGCATCCGCTTCGACATCGCCACGGCGATCGGCGGCGTGGCGAGCAGCCGCTGCGCCCAGTCGTCGACGAACGCGTCGAGCTGGTCGTCGGCCACCACCCGGTTGACCAAGCCGATCCGCTCGGCCTCGGCCGCGTCGATGATGTCGGCGAAGAAGGCGAGCTCCTTCGCACGGTGCAGGCCGATGCGACGCGGCAGCAGCCAGCTGCCACCGAAGTCGAGCGACAGGCCGCGCTTGGAGAAGATCTCCGAGAACCGGGCGTTGTCGCTCGCCACGACCAGGTCGCACCCGAGGGCGAGGTTGCACCCGGCGCCGACGGCGACGCCACGAACCTTGGCGATCACCGGCTGCGGGATGCGGTGCAGCGCCAGCGCGACGTCGGTGATGTGCCGCATCGCGGCCAACTGGTGCTTGGGCGGACGCCCGTCGCTCGGTGCCCACAGGTCGGCGCCCGAGCAGAACGCACCGCCCGCCCCGGTGATCACGACGACGCGGTCGTCGGACGACTCGGCGATCTCGCGGAAGGTGGCGAGCAGCTCGGCCCACATCGTCCCGTTGGCCGCGTTCTTCTTCTCGGGCCGGTTGAGGGTGATGGTGACGATGCCACCGTTGCGTTCGACGTCGATGGTCTCCATGACGGGCGACGATACTGAGGGCATGGGATTCAACCCGAACCGCAAGCGCGTGGCCCGGCCCACCGACATCGTGTTCGTCGGGGCCGCCGTGATCGCCGTGATCGTGCTGCTCGCCTGGACCGTCTTCGGCTGACCCCGACCGGCAGGCGCGGTCGCCCGCCGCTCAGAAGGCGTGCTCGATCACGTCGAGACGCGTGCCGGTGATCGCCACCACGTCGAAGCGGATCGCGCCGCGATGACCGGGATGCTCGTCGAGCCAGCGTGTGGCGAGCAGCCGCAGGGTGCGCTGCTTGCGTTCGCCCACCGCGGCCGACGCCGGCCCGAAGCGCTCGTCGCGACGCGCCTTCACCTCGGCGAACACCACCGTCTCGCCCACCTGCACCACGAGATCGAGCTCGCCCCGGTCGCAGCGCCAGTTGCGATCGATCACCACGCCGCCGTGCCGGCGGTACCAGCCGGCCGCCTGCTCCTCGCCCCATCGCCCTCGGGCCTGGTTGCTCCCCGTCATCGGTCCTCCTCGTGAGCCGCGTGCCCGAGGGCCGACCACACGGTCGGCCACCACCGGGGACACTCGGATGTGCGGGGGACGCGCCCGCATTCAACCGCCGCCACGGCCCGACCGCGCCGCGCCCGACCGCTGGCTACAGTCGCCGCGTGTCGACGTTGGGAGAGCAGTTCCGCGAGTCGCGGGCAGCCATCGCCGGTGTGGTGCGCAACCCGGGGCTGCGGCGGCTCAACGTCGCGCTGGTCGGCTCGGTGATCGGCGACTGGGCGTACGCGGTGGCGGCATCGGTGTACGCCTACTCGCAGGGTGGTGCCACGGCGGTCGGCCTGATCGGTGTGGCCCGTTACGTGCTGGTGGCGGTGGTGGCACCCTTCGCGTCGCTGCTGGCCGACCGGCTCGATCGGCGCCGGGTGATGATCGTCGTCGACCTGGTGCGCGGCGCACTCGTGCTGACCGCTGCGGCGATCATCGAGACGGACGGGCCGGCGATCGCGGTGTACGTGCTCGCGATCGTGGTCGCGCTGGTCGGGACGCCGTTCCGGCCATCGCAGGCGGCGCTGCTCCCCCAACTGGCCGAGCATCCCGACGAGCTCACCGCGGCCAACGTCGCGTCGAGCACCATCGAGAGCGTCGGCTTCTTCGTCGGGCCCGCACTGGCCGGGCTGCTGCTCGCCGTCACCGACCCGGCCGCCGTGTACGCCTTCGACGCCCTCACGTTCGTGTGGTCGGCGGTGGTGGTGCTCGGCCTGAGGCTACCCGAGGGCGTCTCGGCGGTTCCGAAGCGGGCCGACGACGAACCGTCCGACGGGTTCCTGCGCGAGTCGATGGCCGGCTACCGCGAGATCCTCCGCAGCCGCGACCTGCGCCTCGTGATCGGGCTGTACTGCGCACAGACGCTGGTGGCGGGCGCGTCGCTCGTGTTCGTCGTCGCGATCGCCCTCGACCTGCTCGACCTCGGCGACGGCGGGGTCGGCCTGCTCGAGGCGGCGCTCGGGGTCGGTGGGTTGCTCGGCGGCGCCGTGGCGCTGGTGCTCAGTCGTCGGGGTCGACTGGCCGCCGACTTCGGCGTCGGCGTGGCCCTGTGGGCGCTGCCGCTCCTGCTGATCGCCGCCTGGCCGGTGTTGCCCACAGCGCTGCTGGCCATGGCCACCATCGGGCTCGCCAACTCGGTGGTCGACATCAACGCGTCGACGATCCTGCAGCGCCTGGTGCCCGACGCGGTGATGGGGCGCGTGTTCGGCGCGATGGACAGCGCCGTGATCGGTGGCATGGCGCTCGGTGCCGCGGTGATGCCCCTGCTGTTGCACACCATCGGGCTGCGGCCCGGTCTCGCCGTGATCGGCGGGCTCGTCACGCTGCTCGTGCTGCTCGGCTCGGCCGGGTTGGCTCGCATCGACCGTCACACCCTGGGGCCCGCGGGGCTCGAGGTGCTACGTCGCGTGCCGATGCTCGCCGCGCTGCCCGAGCCGGTGCTCGAGCGCCTGGCTCGCGGCTCGGAGCAGGTGCGGGTGCCGGCCGGCGAGGTGGTGTTCCGCGAGGGCCAGGCGGGCGATCGCTTCTACGTGATCGAGTCGGGCCGTGTCGACGTGGCGATCCGCGACCAGTTCGTGCGCAGCCAGACCGCGGGCGAGTCGTTCGGCGAGATCGCGCTGCTGCGCGACGTGCCACGCACGGCCACGATCACGGCGGCGAGCGACACGGTGCTGCGATCGATCGATCGCGACCTGTTCCTGCCCGCCGTGACGGGCCACGGCGCGTCGTCCGAGCAGGCCGAGCACGTGGTGACCTGGCGGCTCGGCATCGTCTGATCCGGCACGCCGGACGGCGCCAGGGTCGCCGCCGGGTCAGCTGCGGCGCCGGGCACCGAGCGAGAACACGCGACCTTCGGTGGCCACCTCGACCGCCGGGCCGTCCACCGACCCACCCTCGGGCCGCAGCGAGTCGCCCAGTGCGAACACCTGGTCGTCGGTGCGTGAGGGGTCGTGGTGGAACAGCAGCACCGTGCCCACCCCGCACGCCCGTCCGAGGGTGACCGCGTAGTCGGCCGCCGCATGACCCCAGTGGAACCGGGTGGGCAGCTCGTGGGCCGTGTACTGGGCGTCGTGCACCAGGAGGTCGACCCCGTCGGCGAGTTCGACCGCGGCCGGGTGCAGGTCGCCGAGCCCGTCGTCGCCCGGTCCGAGGTCGTGGGGTGAGTGATCCGAGAGGTAGGCGATCGACGAGTGGCCGTCGCTCACCCGGATGCCCATCGTGCGGCCGCCCTTGTGCGGGATCTCTCGGGCCAGCACGGTGAACCCTTCGGCCGTGAAGCTGCCCTCGTCGTAGGTGTCGAAGGTCCAGTCGCCCCGTAGGTCGCGGGCCGTGATCGGGAACAGCGGCGGCCCCATCGCCCGGTCGAGCAGGTCGAGCGCGGCCTCGCCCTGCTCGGGCACGAGCAGCCGCACCCGACTGTCGGGGCGATCACCGGCGGCGAAGAACGGCAGACCCATCATGTGGTCCCAGTGCAGGTGGCCGAGGATCATCGTGCCGACGAAGGCCTCACCGGCGAGCACCTTCGACAGGTACCGCAACCCGGTGCCGGCGTCGAGCACGAGCGACGGTCGCTCGTCGGGGTCGTGCCCGATCGCGATGCACGACGTGTGACCGCCCACACGGGCGAACGACTCCCCCGGTGCCGGCGTCGAGCCCCGCACCCCGCACACGTGCACCTGCATGCGGGCAACCTACCCGCGCACCGTCGCTCGCGTCGCGACGGCGGAACGTGGCACGACCACGATCACGCCTGCAGCTCGGCGGTGCGACGGAGCCGCTCGGACATCTCGGCGAGCAGTGCCGTCGGGACGGCCGCGACATCGCCGAGCGAGGCGAGGAACACGGCGCCGGGGATTCGCCACAGGGTGGCGTCCTCGGTGGCCACGACATCCGCCGTGCGCGGCACGCGTTGCAGCAGGCCGATCTCGCAGAACCAGCCACCCGGTCCGACCGTGTTCACCACCTGTCCCCCGATCACCGCGTCGAACGTCCCCCGCCGCACGACGAACAGGTCGTCGGCCTCCTCGCCCTGCCGGATGACCCGGGTACCGGCCTCGACCTCGACCTCGGCGACCGACGCAGCGACACGCTCGAGCGCCGGGACCGATGCGCCCTCGAAGACACCGAGCGCAGCGAGCGCCTCGACCGTCGGCCGGAGGACCCTGCTGCGCGCCGACGACGTGGCGGCCAGCGATCGCAGGGCCGGCGCACCACCGAACGCCAGAGCGGCCAGTGTCCCGGCGAGCGCGACGAGCGCGCCGTCGAGCCCGAAGGCGCCGACCAGGGCCGGCGCAGCCAGGGCGCCGACGAGCTTGCCGCCGTTGCTGGCCGCGTGCACCACGCCGAACACACGAGCGAGTGCTCGTTCGTCGACGAGGCGCTGCAAGGAGACCACCGACGTCACCTCGAACACCACCACCGCTGCGCCGATCACGAAGAGCACCAGGCAGGTCAGCGCCGCAGCCGGACCGGTTGCCACGACCAGCAAGGGCACGGCCGTGGCCACCAGCGATGCGAGGACGGTCCGATCCGGCCGCGAGTCCTCGGCGGCTCGGGCGGCGAGCGGCAAGGCTGCGATCGCACCGAGGCCCACGACGCCCGACAGCAGTCCGATACCGCCGTCGCCCCATCCCCATTGCACGGCGACGAGGGGATACAGGACGAGCTCGGCGCCGCGGACGACGTACATCACGAACACGGACCAGCCGATCACGGCCACGCCGGGCGTCTCGGCCGGCGAGACCGGCGAGACCGGCGAGACCGGCGAGACCGTCCAACGGGTGGCCGTACCCGCTCGCACCCGCCCGGCTCCCGACCCCGCACGGGACGACGGCGTTCGACCCGCCGCCGATCCGTCGAGCGAACGCACCGACGAGATCAGCGACGAGGCCACCACGAACGTCGCGGCGTTGACCCAGAACGCAGCCGTGGTCCCGACCGAGGCGACCACTCCGGCGCCGACGAGCGGGCCGACGAACGTCATCACCTGGCGGACGGTGCTGATCCGAGCGTTCGCCGACCCGAGGTCGCGCTCACCGACGACCAACGGCAGCGCCGCGGTGATCACCGGGCGGTACGGCGCGGCGACCGTGTACGACACCGCGACCGGCACGAGCAGGAACAGATGGCCCACCGACGACGCGATCGACGCGACCACGACCATCGAGAGCGCTCGCACGAGATCGACGGCGACGAGCAGCCACCGTCGTGGAAAGCGTTCCGCCCACACGCTGGCCGGGGCACTGAGGAGCGCACGCGGGCCGAGCCGTACCAACGCCGCGAGGGCGAACCCACCGGCGCCGACGCGACGGTCGATCAGCGTGGCGGCGAGCCCGACCCAGAACACGCCGTCGCCGATGCCCGACACCACCTCCATCGCGAGCACACGTCGGACGTCGCGTCGCGAGTCGCCGTCGGTCGTCCGGGTCGAGGCGTGAGGTCCCGGGCGCATGGGCTCACGATCTTGGCCGAGCACCCCCGGCCGACCGCGCGTCGTCGGCGAACGGCGGGTGAACGGAGGTCGAACCTTGGGTGACGCTGATCGGGTGAGCGCGTGGACCCGCGCTCAGAGCTGCAGGTCGGGGACGGGGAGCTCTTCGACGTTGACGTCTTTGAAGCTCAACACCCGCACCTTCGGCACGAAGCGGCTCTTGCGGTACATGTCCCACACCCACGCATCGGTGAGCTGGACCTCGATCACCGGGCGGGAGCTGTCGCCCGACACGGTGACGTCGACTTCGTTCGCGAGGTAGAAGCGGCGCTCGGTCTCGACGGCGAAGCGGAACATGCCCGCGACGTCCTGGTACTCCTGCGCGAGAGCGAGCTCTCGCTCGGCTTCGAAGTTCTCGAGATCGTCGGAGCTCATCGGCCGCGACCTTTCGTGGGATCGGGCGCACCACGGCGCGCCCGCCGCAGACGGCTCAGGAGTCGCGCTTCTCGCGGATCTTGGCGGCCTTGCCCGAGCGATCGCGCAGGTAGTAGAGCTTGGCGCGGCGCACGTCGCCACGCTTGAGCAGCTCGACCTTGGCGACCGTGGGCGTGTGCACCGGGAAGGTGCGCTCGACGCCGACGCCGTAGCTGACCTTGCGAACGGTGTAGGTCTCGGCGACGCCGCTGCCCTGGCGACGGATCACGTTGCCCTGGAAGACCTGGACGCGCTCCTTGTTGCCTTCGACGACCTTCACGTGGACCTTGACCTCGTCACCGGGGCCGAACGCCGGCAGATCGGTGCGGAGGTACTGGTTGTCGACGAGATCGGTGGACTTCATGGCGCGAACATCCTGCAGGCCTGGAGAAATGGAACAGCTAAGGATACGGGGTCGGAGGGAACTCTTCCAACAGTCGCCGCTCGGGTTCCGTGAGCCCGCCTCGCGCCTCGATCAGGTCCGGGCGCCATTGCAGGGTGCGGTGCAGCCGCTGCGCCTCCCGCCAGCGGGCCACCTTGCCGTGGTCGCCGCTGCGCAGCACGTCGGGCACCGCCCATCCCCGGAACTCGGCCGGCCGGGTGTAGTGCGGCTCCTCGAGTAGGCCGGTGGCACCGAAGCTCTCGGTGACCGGGCTCTCGGCGTTGCCCATCGCGCCGGGCAGCAGACGGGTGACGGCCTCGACGACCAGGCACGCAGCGACTTCGCCGCCGCTCAGCACCACGTCGCCGATGCTGAGCTCGCCGTCGACCAGGTGCTCGCGCACCCGGTGGTCGATGCCCTCGTAGCGACCGCACAGCAGCGAGAACCCACCGCTCGGGCCGCCGGCCAGGCCGGCGAGCTCGTGGGCGACCGACTGGTCGAAGCGGCGACCACCCGGTCCGAGCAGGTAGAGCGGCCGAGGCGGGGCGGCGGCCTCGACCGAGGCGAAGATCGGCTCGGGCTTCATCACCATGCCGGCGCCGCCGCCGAACGGGGCGTCGTCGACGGTGCGGTGCACGTCGGTGGTGTGCTCGCGCAGGTCGTGCAGCCGCAGGTCGAGCAGGCCGGTGGAGCGACACTTGCCGAGCAGGCTCTCGGCGCAGAACTGGTCCACCAGGCCCGGGAAGATGGTGAACACGTCGACGCGCACGGTCCGCCAGCCTATGGGCACGATGTCGGGCGCGCCCGCGGCATGATGACCGGGTGATCTTCCACATCGCCGACCGCGACCGCTGGCTGCGCTCGAAGGCCGCCGGCAGCTACACCGCCAGCACCATCGGGATGGAGCTCGAGCAGCAGGGCTTCATCCACCTGAGCTTCGAGGCCCAGGTGCCGTTCGTGGCGGGCTCGTTCTACCGGGGCGTGCCGAACCTGGTGCTGTTGCACGTCGACGAGTCGCTGCTCACCGCGGAACTGAAGGTCGAGCAGCTCGACGGCGCGCCCGAGGCGTTCCCCCACCTGTACGGACCGTTGAACGTCGACGCCGTGGTGGCCGTCACCGACCCGTTCGTGGCCTGAGCCACACGGACCGTCGGGGTCAGACGAGGCGGAACAGGCGGCGGAACCGGGTGACGGCGGCCTTCGGACCGGTCGTCACGAGCGAGCCGTCGGCGACCGCGTCGGCCCACGTGCGGCGTCCCTGCCGGATCGCGAACAGCGTCGCCGCGTCGACGTCCAACGTGACGATCGGCGCCTTCGTCGGCCCACCACCGCGCACCGACGACAGCAGTGTCTCGTCCCCGTCGACGCGCACGAGGTATCGCTCGTCGACGGCGAGCTCGGTCGCGGCCAACGGGTCGAACCACACGACGAGACACGTCTGCACGGCGCTCCACGGACGGATCCGCTCGGCTTCGGCGGGGTCCTCGAGCAGGTCCATCCCGAATCGAGCGAGTGCTCGGAGCACCGGCTGCGCCTCGCGTCCGCGCTCGGTGATCGCGTAGGTCACCCGGGTCGACCCGCCCGGAACCTCGCACACCATGCCCTCGTCGATCAGCTGACGCAGCCGACCGGTGAGCACCGCCGGGGTGATGCCGACGAGCGCGCGCTTCAGATCGGTGAACCGGCGGTCGCCGCCGGCGAGCTCGCGGAGCACGAGCAGGGTCCACCGGTCACCCAGCGCGTCGAGCGCGCGGGCGATCGGGCAGTACTGCTCGTCGTATCGCACAGGTGCGGACATGGTGATCGGTCCGAAGCGTAGGGGTCAGCCGACCCAACGGGTGTGGAACGTCTCGGCGACCGGTACGCCGTCGGGCGTGGCGAGCCAGCCGTGTTCGAGCGCGATGCCGTCGCGCAGCTCGCGTGCGTCGAACACACCCTCGAGCCAGCGGTCGGGATCGGTGGGCAGCGTGCGGTGGACGTGCAGGGTGTAGTCGATCGAGATGCCGCCGACGGGTGGCGTGAGGCGACGGAACGGCGCCGGAGGGAACCAGTCGCCGATCGTGGTGAGCCAGGCGGCGTCGATCGGCCGCGGTTCGATCGGTTGCACGTGTCCGGCGACGCGGGCGTCGTCGATCCCCTCCCCCGGGATCGCCGCAGGATCGAGCAGTAGGCGCGCCTGTTCGAAGTGGCGGATGCCGGGTGGCGGGGTGAACTCGACGCACTCGGCGAGCGGTGCCGGACGCGCCACGCCGGTGCCGACGGGCGCCGACCACTCGCCGCGCTCGCCGCCCGGCGTGAGGGTGACGGTCACCTGTGCGGTGGTGCGATCCTGCTGGCGGACCCGTCCGACGAGCGTGGTGAGCGAGCGCCCGTGGCGCAGCACCTCGACGGTGATCGCGGCAGGGCCGATCGTGCCCGGCCGCAGGAAGGAGGCCGCGACGGTGCGGACGTGACGGTCGGGCGCCGCCAGCTGTGCGGCGAGCACGACGTGCGCAGCGGTCGCGCCACCGTGCATCCCGACGAGCGACGCCCACGAGGGATCGAAGTCGGCGGTGAACTCGAGCGTCGAGCCGACGACGGTGCCGTCGACGGGCGTGCTCCCGGCGGGCGAGACGGCGATCGTCCGGTCGAAATGGGTCGCGGTGACGGTGTTCACGTCGTTCGTGCTCCTCCGGCCTCGACGGCCGTCGTCTCGCTGGGTATGTTCAACATATCAATTTGGTATGTTGAACATACCACCACGAAGGGACACTCGTGCACACCTCTCCCAGCGCTCCGACCGCCGGCCTGCAGGCACCTCGTCCGGTCCGCCCCGGCCTCGTGTTGTTCTCCACCGGACTCGCCACCTTCGCCGTCTTCCTCGACACCACCATCGGGTTCGTGTCGTTCCCGGCGATCAGCCGCACTTTCCAGGCCGCAGGCGCCGAGACGGTGTCGTGGGTGCTCAACGCGTACACCCTCGTGTTCGCCGCGCTGCTCGTCCCCGCCGGCCGGCTCGCCGACCGGTTGGGCCGCAAGCGGATGTTCCTCACCGGCGTCGTCACGTTCACGACCGGCTCGATGCTCTGCGGCCTCGCCCCCACCGTCGGCGCGCTGATCGCCGCCGAGATGCTCGAGGCGGCCGGGGCGGCGATCCTGGTACCGGCGTCGCTGGCACTGGTGCTGCAGACCTTCCCCCGCGAGAAGATCCCGGTGGCCGTCGCGATCTGGGGCGCGATCGGCGCGGTGGCCGGTGCCGCCGGGCCGACGATCGGTTCGCTCGTGGTCGACGGTCTCGGCTGGCGGTGGGCGTTCTTCATCAACCTGCCCGTCGGCCTGGTGAGCTTCGCCCTCGCCACCCGAGTGCTCCCCGAGGGGCGCGACGCCGCCCGCGGCCGCCTGCCCGACCCGGTGGGCGTCGTGCTGCTGAGCGGCGGTGTGGCCGCGATCACGTACGCGATCGTGAAGAGCTCGACCTGGGGCTGGGGCGCCGGATCGACCATCGCCTGGCTGGCCACGGGCGCCCTCGGTGTCGTGGCGTTCGTCGTGCGCTCGCAGCGGGTGAGCAACCCGGTCGTGCACCTCGCACTGTTCCGCCTCAACGGCTTCCGGTGGGCGAACGCCGCCACCGTGGTGTTCGCCGTCGGCTTCAACGCGATGTTCCTCGGCAACGTGCTGTTCCTCACCCGCGTGTGGGGGTACTCGATCCTGCGGGCGGGGTTGGCCGTCTCGCTCGGGCCCCTCGTGGTGGCGTCGACCGCGCCGTTCCTCGGTCGGCTGGCCGGGCGCGTGGGGCAGCGCCGGCTGCTCGTGCCGGGCGGTCTCGTGTGGGCCAGCGGCGGGCTGTTCCTGCTGGCCCGCGCCGAGGTGGAGCCCTCGTACCTGACGACGTACCTGCCCGCCACGCTGCTCACCGGTCTGGGTGTGGCGCTGTGCCTGCCGCAGCTGTCGTCGGCCGCGGTGCAGAGCCTGCCACCCGACCAGCTCGGCACCGGTTCGGCCGTGGGTCAGGCGCTGCGCAACCTCGGCGCCACGATCGGCGTGGCACTGGTGATCGCGTTCACGGCCGAGGCGACACCCGACACCGTGCTCGACGCGTTCCACCGGGTGTGGTGGTTGCTCGCCGGCTCGGGCGTGGTGGTCACCCTGTGCTCGACCCGGCTGACCCGTCGGGCACCAGTGCGCGCCTGACCCGCCTCGGCTCGACACGCCTTGTAGCGTGAGAGTCGTGCTCAACCCACGTCGCTCGGTCGTCGTCGGACTGATCCCGCTCGTGCTGATCGGCGTCGCCTGCAGCGACGACGAGACGACGAGCGCGACCACTGCGACCCCGACGAGCCCGTCGTCGACGAGCCGACCGACCACCACCGTGGCACCGGCCACCACGGTCGCACCGACCACGACGTCGTCCACCACCACCGAGCCGGCCACCACGGCACCCGACACCACCGTCGTACCGGCGACCACCACCGTGCGGGCCGACGACGTGTTCCCCGCCTTCGAGCGCACGGTGATCGCGACGATCCCGCAGTCCGATCCGACGCTCAGGCCCGTTGCGCGTCTCCAGTCCGACGGTTCGCTGCTCGCCCTCGACACCGCCACGCTGGTGCTGTCGCACCTCACCCCCGACGGTGTGATCGCGCACACCATCACCGTGCCGCCCGCCGACGACGGCGGAGGCCCGATCGACCTGGCCCTCGGCCCGGACGACATCGCCTACCTGCTGACGGGACCGCACGCCGGCAGCATGGAGTCCGAGGGCCAGCCGGTCACCGTGCGGGCGTTCGATCTCGCCGGCGACGGGACCCCGCTCGCCACGTGGCAGCCCGAGGCCACGTGCGGCGGCCTCTGCTCGTTCACCGCGTTCGCGTCGGGCGTGGCGGTCGACCGTGGCGACGTCTCGCCGGCCCCCGACGTCGTGATCCCGTGGGTGGGCCCGGACGGCGCGCCCAGCGGCGCGACGCTCGATCCGGCCGCACCAGCGATCGACCGGTCGTTCACGGACGGCCCGGCGCTCCCCGACGAACTGACCACGAACACCGACGTGCCCCCGTTGTCGTGGTCGGTGGAGGTGACCACCGCGGGCGACCGCTGGCGACTCGACCTGCTCGGTGTCGATCCCGGTGACGGCGGCGCCGTCGTGGCGAGCGGGCAGCCCGACGGTGGCGCTGCGCTCGTCGCCGGCTTCACCACGGGCGAGCTGGACGTGCCGTCGAGGTTCGTGTGGATCGATCTGCTCCCCGACGGCGGGACGGACGTGCACCTGCTCGAGGACGATCTGATCGACGTCGTGAGGACGTCGACGGGCCGGTTCGGCGTCGCGTCGGTCGACGGCGGCTGGGCACTCGTCGCGCTGGCCTGAGCCGGAGCGATCCCGGCCTAGTCGAGAAGGTCGAACAGGCCGTCGGGGGCGTCGACGGTGATCACACCGTCGGTCACCGACTCGACGAAGGTGACCGGCACCAGGTGTCCGGTGTCGAGCTCGAGCAGGTCGTTGGCCGGATTGTCGATCACCGCGACACAGGTGCCGCGATCGATCCCGGTCTGGTCGACCACGCGGGCACCGATCAGCTCGTGCACCCACAGGGCGTCATCGTCCTGCACCGGCTCGCCCCACAGCAGCCGACCCGACATCGACTCGGCCGTCGTGCGGTCGGTGACGTCGTCGAACTGCACCATCCACTTGCCCTGCGGCAGCGAGCGTGAGGCGCCGACGGTGTGCCAGCCGTGCCCATCGTGCAGACGGGCGCCGGGCTGCACCCGCTCGACCCGGTCGGTGACGAGGGTGACGACGAGGCCACCCTTCACACCGTGGGCACGTCCGAGACGGCCGACCTCGAGCAGGCCCGCCGGACGGGGATCGGGCACCGTCGCCCGATCAGTCGACGAAGTCGACGTCGACCTCGACACCGTCACGGGCGGCAGCAGCGCGCACGAGGGTGCGGATGCTCTGCGCCGTGCGGCCACGACGGCCGATGACCCGGCCGAGATCGCCGGGGCCGACCGTGACCTCGAGCTTGACGCGGTGGCGCCCGGGGGCACCTTCGACGCGCACGGCCTCGGGGTCGTCGACGATGGAACGCACCACATGCTCGAGCACGGCCGTGGCGATGGGAGCGGGCACGGCGTTGCCGTGGTCCGCGTCGTCCGCGGTGATCGCGTCGTCGTGATCGCTCACGACGTGATCACTTGGCCTTGGCGGCCGACTTCGCCGAGGTGAACGCCTCCCAGGCGCCCGAGGCCTCGAGCAGCTTCTTCACACGCTCGGTCGGCTGCGCGCCGTCCATGAGCCACTTGACGGCCTTGTCGCTGTCGATGTTGATCGCCGACGGCTCGACCCGCGGGTTGTAGGTGCCGATGATCTGGATGAAGCGGCCGTCGCGGGCGGCGCGGCTGTCGGCCGCGACCACGCGATACTGCGGCTGCTTCTTCTTGCCCACGCGGGTGAGGCGAAGCTTGACTGCCATAGGGAGAACTGCTCCTCGGAGAAAACGAACCGGCAGAGGTTACCTACTTCGAGCGGGGAAACCCACTCGGCAGGCCATCGGGGAAGCCACCGGCGCCGGGTGCGCCGGGGAAACCGGGCATGCCCGGCAGGTTGGGCAGGCCACCGGGCACGTTGGGCATGCCGAGCAGACCGCCACCGCGCTTGCCCTTGCTGGCCTTCTTGCCCTTCTTGCCGGGGCGTCCCATGCCCATCGCGCCCATGCGCTTCATCATCTTCTGCATCTCGGAGAACTGCTTCACCAGGTTGCTCACCTGGGTGACCGAGGTGCCGCTGCCCTGCGCGATGCGGGTGCGGCGGCTGCCGTTGATGATCTCGGGCTTGCGACGCTCGGCGGGCGTCATCGAGCGGATGATCGCCTCGACGGGCCGCAACTCGTCGTCACCGATCTGCGCGCCCTTCAGCTCCTTCGGCATGCCGGGCAGCATCCCGAGGATGTTGCCGAGCGGCCCCATCTTCTTCAGCTGCTGCATCTGCTCGAGGAAGTCGTCGAGGGTGAACTCGCCCTCGAGCAGCTTCTCGGCGGCCTGCTCGGCCTGCTCCTTCTCGAAGGCCTGCTCGGCCTGCTCGATGAGGGTGAGCATGTCGCCCATGCCGAGGATGCGGCCGGCCATGCGGTCGGGGTGGAACTGCTCGAACTCGCTGAGCTTCTCACCGGTCGACGCGAACGCGATCGGGCGGCCGATGACCTCCTTCACCGACAGCGCCGCACCACCGCGGGCGTCGCCGTCGAGCTTCGACATGATCACGCCGTCGATCGCGAGCGTGGCGTGGAAGGCCTCGGCGACACCGACCGCGTCCTGACCGGTCATCGCGTCGATGACGAGGAACGTGTAGTTCGGCTGGATCTGCTCGCTGATCTGGCGGACCTGCTCCATCATCTCGGCGTCGATCGCGAGGCGACCGGCGGTGTCGACGATGAGCACGTCCTTGCCGAGGCGTCGGGCCTCGGCCAGGCCGCGGGCGGCGGTGGTGACGGGATCGCCGGGCTCGCTGAACACCGGCACGTCGATCTGGCGGCCGAGGGTGCGCAGCTGCTCGACGGCGGCGGGGCGCTGGAGGTCGGCACCGACGAGGAGCGGCTGGCGGCCCTGGCTCTTGAACCAGCGGGCCAGCTTGGCCGAGTTGGTGGTCTTGCCCGAGCCCTGCAGACCGGCCATGAGCACCACGGTGGGCGGACGGCCGGCGTAGGTGATCTTGAGGGTCTCGCCGCCGAGCATCGCGGTGAGCTCGGCGTTGACGATCTTGACGACCTGCTGGCCGGGGTCGAGCGCCGGGCTGAGGGCCACGCCGATCGCCTGCTCGCGGATGCGGGCGACCACGTTGCGGACGACGCCGACGTTGACGTCGGCCTCGAGCAGCGCGGTGCGGATCTCCTTCAGGACCTCGTCGACGTCGGCCTCGGTGAGGCGGCCCTTGCCGCGGATCTTCTTGATGACGCCTTCGAGGCGCGAGGACAGCGATTCGAACATGCGTCGGCCAGGCTACCGGCCCGGCGCGGACGGCCTCCGCGATGCGGGTGACCGGCCCCCCAACGCGATGAGAGATGAGCGTCCCTGGGGCGCTCATCTCTCATCGCGGGTGGGTTTGGGTGGGGCGCTCAGCCGACGTTCCGGACCTCGGTGATCACACCGGCCTCGACCGCCACGTTCAGGCGGGTCGGGACGTAGTCCATCGTGACGGCGAGGTCGACGCCGTCCTCACGGGCGACCCGCACGCTCCAGCCGGCCTCGGTGGCGACCTTCGTCGCCTCGTCGACCGTCAGGCCGATGATCGACGACTGGTCGAAGTCGGCTGCCGCGCTCGCAGGCGGCGCCGGATCGACGGCGACCGCAGTGTCGGGCACGGCGACGTCGGTGGCCGGCACCACGGTGTCGACCGGCAGGGTCTCTGGCTCGGCCTGCTCGAGGTACTGGTCCTCGACGGCGACGACGCTGGCGAGCGAGCCCTCGGGCCCGCTGAAGGCGTAGCCGGGCAGCAGCCACACGGTGCCGTCGGCGGCCCACACCTGCTCCAACGACGCAGTCACGCCGTCGAGGGTGATGACGACCGGTTCGCTCGGCACGCACGAGGTGGCCGGGTCGGTGCAGTCGATCGGCATCGGCATCGGGTCGATGACCACCGAGTCGGTGGGGACGGTCTCGTCGGGCGCCGGCTCGTAGCTCTCGGCGGCGTCCGAGGTGGTCTCGGTGGCCGCCTCGCCGGCCGTGCTCGCCTCGGGGGCGACGTCGCCACCGGTGGCCGCGTCGATCGCGACGCCGGCGGTGCCGGCGCCGACGGCGACGCCGCCGGTGGAGCTGGCGGCCACGTCACGGGCCATCGGGCCGTAGCCGGTCATCCACGCCATCGACTGGTCGTTGAGGCGCTGGATCGCGGCGTCGACGCCGATGCGGGGGTAGTCGCCGCCGCGCTGCGGGGTGGCGAGGAAACCGCCGGCCCAGGTGACCGTGCCGTTCTCGCCGAAGCCGACGTTGACCGACACGGTGGTGCGCACGCCCTCGAGAGTGAGGTACCCGGTGACGCTCGCGCTCCACTCGTCGGCGTAGCTCTCGAACTCGAACTGCGAGGGGTCGAGGCCGACGGCGGCGAACAGGTCGCGAGCCTTGGCCTCGGCCTCGGCCTTGGTGGGCACGCCAGCCGGCGGCTGGGCCTCCTCGCACACCGGCATCTCGGCGGTGGTCGGGTCGGCGGCCGGGTCGCCGGGCGGGTAGTAGGCGCAGTCGGCGACGGGCTTGGTGTCGACCGCCCACGCCGGGCTGTACCACCACGACTGCAGTGCGTCGGCCGACACCGTGATCGACGGTGCCGTGCCGTCGTTCGGGCCGATCATCCAGCCGCCGCCCATGTCGGCGCCGAGCTCGGTGACGTCGCCGGTGACGCCGAACGCCGCCGCGATCGCCTGGATCTGCTCGGTCGTGGGTGCGCTGCCGGCCGGGAAGAACCACGAACCGGCGGGCGAGGTGAGGTCGACGGTCTGGCCGGCCCACTCGTACGTGAGCGCCATCGCCATCATCTTCGTCGAGGCCTCGGAGTCGGCCGCAGCGGGCACGGCACCGCCGGTGGCACCGCCCGTGCTGCCGGCCACCTGGATCACCGCGAGGGCGGGGACCGTGCTGGCGGTGGTGCCGGAGGCCGAGCTGTCGGGGTTGCCGCAGGCGGTGAGGCCGAGCACGGCGACCGCGCCGACGAGGGCGAGGCGACGAGACAGCGGGAGTCGGAACCGAACGGTGCGGGCGGGAGCGGTGGGGGCGATCTTCGTCATGGCTGTTCGACGTCTCCTCCGAGCGGGTCGGTTCCCGATCCGCGACATCTTCGTCGGCGGGGCAGGTCCGACCGGGTGATCCCGACCGTCCGGGCGGAGGCTCAGCTGTCGGCGAAGAGGGCGTCGACGAACTGCTGCGGATCGAACGGCACGAGATCGCCGATGGTCTCGCCGAGGCCGACGAGCTTGACGGGGATGCCGAGCTCGGTCTCGATCGCGAACACGATGCCGCCCTTCGCGCTGCCGTCGAGCTTGGTGAGCACCACCCCGGTGAGGCCGATGCCGGTGTCGTCGGTGACGAGCGCATCGCCGAACTGGCGGGCCTGGGTGAGACCGTTCTGCCCGGTGGTGGCGTCGATGACGAGCAACACCTCGGTGACGCGACCCGCGCCCTTGGCGGCCACGCGGCGCACCTTGCGCAGCTCGTCCATCAGGTTGGTCTTGGTGTGCAGGCGGCCGGCCGTGTCGCCGAGCACGAGGTCGATGCCGCGTGCGGCCGCACGCTCGACCCCGTCGAAGATCACCGAACTGGGGTCGCCGCCCTCGGCGCCGCGGACGAACTCGCTGCCGCTGCGCTCGGCCCAGGTGTGCAGCTGCTCGGCGGCGGCGGCACGGAACGTGTCGCCCGCCGCCATCAGCACGGTGCGACCCTCGCTGCGCTGCAGGGCACCGACCTTGCCGATCGTGGTGGTCTTGCCGACGCCGTTGACACCGACGAAGAGCCACACGTTGGGCGAGCCGGGGTCGCCGGGCACCAGGTGCAGTTCGCGGTCGGCACCCTCGAGCCGACCGGCCATCTCGGCGCGCAGGGCGTCGAGCAGGCCGTCGGGGGTGGTGATCTCCTTGGCCTTCACCCGGCCGCGGAGCCCGTCGAGCAGTTCGTCGGTGACCCGCACGCCGACGTCGGCGCGCAGCAGCGCCTCCTCGAGGTCGTCCCACGTGTCGTCGGTGATGCCCGCACGGGTGCGGATGCCGAGGAACGCGCCGGTGAGCGCGCTGCGCGCCTTGCCCATCCGCGACCGGAACGTGGGCCGCTCGACGACCTCGGTCCGTGGCTCGGGCTCGGGCTGGATCTCCGGCTCGAGCTCGGTCTCGGGCTCGACCTCGGCCGCGGTCTCGTCGCTCGCGGCGTGCTCGGCCGGGGGCTCGAGCACCGCGGTGCCGGCTGCCGCCGGCGTCTCGCGCAGCGGCTTCGGGTCGACCGCCGGGCGCGGCGGCCGCACGATCTCGGAGGTGCGGTCGTTGCTGAGCTCGGGCGAGCGACGGCGATTGAGCAGGACGACGCCGAGCCCGAACACCAGCACGGCCACGACGAGGGCGAGATAGATCCACTCCATGGTGCGACCACGCTACCCCGGCCCCCCGCCGGGCAGCCGGTGCCCCGAGCCGACGGTCAGCGCTGGGTGTCGCCGGCGTCGCTCAGCCGCTGTGCGAGCCACGCGAGCGGGATCGACACCACCATCACGAAGGTGGCGACCACGTTCACGACCGGCACGTCCTTCGGACGGCTGAAGTTGCTGAGGATCCACTGCGGCAGCGTCTGGAAGCCCGAGCCGGCGGTGAACGTGGTGACCACGATCTCGTCGAAGCTGAGCGCGAACGCCAGGATGCCACCGGCGAGGATGGCCGAGCGCACCAACGGGAACGTGACGTACCGGAAGGTCTGCGAGCCGTGTGCCCCCAGGTCGGCCGACGCCTCGAGCAGGTTGGGCGACGATCGACGCAGACGCGCGACGACGTTGTTGTACGCGACGACCACGCAGAACGTGGCGTGGGCGATGACGAGCGAGTGGTAGCCGAAGCCGACGCGGAACGAGAACAGGCCGAGATCGATGGTGCGCGAGAAGGTGTTCTGCAGCGCGATGCCGGTGACGATGCCCGGCAGGGCGATCGGCAGCACCATCAGGAACGACACGACGTTCTTGCCGAAGAACGTGAAGCGGGTCATCGCCATCGCCGCCAGGGTGCCGAGGACCAGCGCCACCACGGTGGCGGCGAATGCGACCTTGCACGAGTTGATCAACGCTTCGCGGGGTGCATCGGACTCCCACGCGCTCGACCACCACTCGGTGGTGTAGCCCTTCCAGCCCGGCCACGCGACCGACTTCTGCGGGCTGAACGACAGCCGTGCCACGACGAGCAGCGGCAGGTACAAGAACGCGAGCGTCGCGATCGTGACGAGGCACAGGGCCAGGCGGGCGGGGAACGAGAGGCGCACGTCGAATCCCTCAGAGGTTGTCGAACGCGCCGAGGCGCTTCATCGCGAGCAGGTACAGGATGATGATCAGCAGCGGCCACAGGGTGTAGGCCGCAGCGAGCGGCTGGTTGGGGGCACCGAGCACGGCATTGATCACCGAGCCGAAGAGGAAACGCTCCTCACCCTGGTTGACGATCTGCGGGACGATGTAGTCGCCGAGCGAGAGCGAGAACGTGAAGATCGAGCCGGCAGCGATCGAGGGCAGCAACAGCGGCAGGATCACCGAACGGAACGTGCGGAACGGGCGGGCGCCGAGGTCGCCCGACGCGTCGAGCAGCGACGTGGGCAGCCGCTCGAGGCCGGCGTAGATCGGCAGCACCATGTAGGGGAACCAGAAGTACACGAGGGTGATCACGATCGCCGTGCGGCCGTAGCCGGGCGTCCAGCCGAACGTGCTCTCGAGGAAGCCACCCCCACCGCGACCGGCGGCGGCGAACTTGTTGCCGGCGGGCGACACCATCGCCCGCCACGCGTAGCCCTTCACGAGATAGCCCGCCCACAGCGGCAGCAGCATCGCGACGACGATGCCGCGCCGAACCCAGCGCCACGCGACCTTCGCGACGAAGAAGGCGACCGGCAGCGCGATCGCGAAGCAGACGGCCGTGACGGTGAGCGCGACCAGCGCCGTGCGGATGACCACCCACACCGTGTCCCACTCGGTGAAGGCCTTGCGCAGGTTGTCGAGCGTGAAGCCGCTCGCCGGCTTCTGCGTCGTCGAGTCGAGCGGGTTGAGCGCGCTGAACACCAGCAGCACGAGCGACCCGACGTAGACGAACAGCATCCACCCGAGCGGCAGGCCGAGCAACGACCCGACGCCCAGGCGACGACGTCCGTGGTACACGCGGTTGAGCGACCGCCACGGGCCGCCCGGGCGCGCCGGGCGGGAGGACCCGGAGGTCCCCCCGCCCACGGCACCTGCCGGTGCTACGACCGGAGTTCGGTCCAAGCGTTCACCCACTCCGTGTAGGGCACGCAGCTCACGTCGGTGCGCCCGTCGAGGCACTCCTCGGTGGCCGTCTGCCAGTACCACACGTCGGTCCAGTAGTCGTCCTCCTCCGCGTGGAAGGTGGCGCAGTGCTCGCTCATGCCGTCGAGCGCGCACGACTTGGCGTTGCTCGGCGCCTCGCCGAACCACACCGCCACCTGCGAGTTGGCCCACGGCGACGCGATCCAGTCCATCCACAGCTTCATGCAGTTGGGGTTCTTGGCCTGCGACGAGAGCATCCACGTGTCGGACCAGCCGGTCGCACCCTCGACCGGCTTGACCGCGTCGATCAGCGCACCGTTGGCCTCGGCGAGGTTCACGATCACCTGCCAGGTGGTGCCGGCGAGGACCGAGCCGTCCTCGAGCGCCGCCTGCTGGTCGGTGTAGAGCGCCCAGTACTGACCGGCGATGTCCTTCTGCTGCTGCAGCAGGGCGATCGAGGCGTCGAACTGCGCCTGGTCGAGGGAGTACGGGTTGGTGATCCCGAGATCGGGCTGGGTGGCCATCAGGTACAGCGCCGCGTCGGCGATGTAGATCGGGCTGTCGTACACCGAGATCGCACCGTCGGCGGGACCGCCGGGCTCGAACATGGCGCCCCACGAGTCGGGTGCCTCGGGGAAGGCCTCGGTGTTGAACACGAGCAGGTTGGCGCCGCGGCCGTGCGGGATGCCGTACGGCGCACCGTCGACGGAGTTCCACGGCTGCAGCTTCAGCTGGTCGAAGATGTCGGCGTAGCTCGGGAACTCGGCCGGGTCGATCTCGCTCACCTCGCCGCCCTGGATGAGACGGGTGGTGGCGTCGCCGGATGCCGAGACGCCGTCGTACTCGCCGCTCTGCATGAGCTGCACCATCTCGTCGCTCGAGTTGCCGAGCTTGACGTTGACCTCGCAGCCGGTGATGTCCTCGAACGGGCTCACCCAGTCGTACGCGGGATCGGTCGAGCCGTCCTCGGCGTAACCGGCCCAGGCCACGATGTTCACCTGGCCCTCGGCGCCGGCGAGCACGTCGGCGTTCGGGGTCCACTGGTAGTCGACGTCGCCGCCGTCGCCCTCGGCGGCGGTGGTGGCCGGCGCCTCGGTGTCGCCCGTCGCGGCGGTGGTGGCGGGCGCCTCGGTGTCGCCCGTGGCCGCGGTGGTGGCCGGGGCCTCGGTGCCGGCAGGCTCGGTGCTGCTGCTCTCGCTGTCGTCGTCACCGCATGCGGTGGCGAGCAGTGCGAGCGACACCAGAACGGCAGCGCCCGCCGTGCGGCGTCGCCGCCTCGTGGTCGTGAAGGTCATTCGTCTCCCCCTTCGGAGTCTGTGATGAAGTCCGTCGCCGTGACGGTGAAGGCCGCCGCACGCGGCCAGGCCAGGCGGATCGGACCGCCCGGATCCGCGCCGACGAGCCCGTCGCTGGGCACCGTGGCGAGGAGGTGGTGAGCCGGTGCCGCGTCGAGCTGGACGCGCACACGGCAATCGGAACCGAGGTATTGGACGTCGCGCACGACACCGTCGACCGACATCTCCCCGTCGCCGACGTGGGTGCCCGCGGCGAGCACGCGCACGCGCTCAGGACGGATCGACAGCGTGGCGCGGGTGCCGAACAGCGCCTCGGACGTGTGCTCGTCGAACACGTTGGAGGTGCCGACGAACCCGGCCACGAACGAGGTGGCCGGGCGCTCGTAGATGTCGCGTGGGGTGCCGACCTGCTCGATCCGGCCGTGGTTGAACACCGCGACCCGTGTGCTCATCGACAGCGCCTCGCCCTGGTCGTGGGTGACGAACACGAACGTGATGCCCACGTCGTGCTGGATCGTCTTGAGCTCGACCTGCATCTCCTCGCGCAGCTTGAGGTCGAGCGCGCCGAGCGGCTCGTCGAGGAGCAGCACCTTCGGGCGGTTGACGAGCGCTCGGGCCAGCGCCACACGCTGGCGCTGACCACCCGACATCTCGTGCGGGCGGCGCTTGCCGAAGCCACCGAGGCGCACGGCCTCGAGCATCTCGCCGGCACGACGCCGACGCTCGGCACGGGCGACGCCTTTGACCTTCAACCCGTACTCGACGTTCTCGAGCACGGTGAGGTGCGGGAACAGCGCGTAGTCCTGGAACACCGTGTTGACGTCGCGGTCGTACGGCGGCAGGCGGGTGACGTCGGTGCCACCGAGCAGCACGGCGCCGCCGGTGGGCAGCTCGAAGCCGGCGATCATCCGCAGGACGGTGGTCTTGCCCGATCCCGACGGGCCGAGCAGCGAGAAGAACTCGCGCTCGGCGATCTCGAGGTCGACGTCGTCGACGGCCACGACGGCGCCGGCACCGTCGCCGAACGTCTTGCGCAGCCGCACCAGCTGGATGGCAGGCACATCGGTTCGATCGATGCCCACTGCGGTCGTGTCCTCCCCCGAGTCCGCCGGGCCGCCCGGCGAAGTGCGAATCCTATGGTCCCACATGTTTGGCGGTCAACGAATGCCCGTGTCGGCCGCGTGAACGCTGCGTGCGAGGGTTGTTCTCACCCGGGCGTGTCGTGCGGAGGCCCGCGGCCACGTCGACCGCCACGTGTACAGTCGCGCCGTGTCGTCACCCGCCAGCACCGTCACGCGGCTGATCAGCGCAGGCGGCGGCAACGGCCTCGCCGAGTCGGTCGCGCAACAGCTCGCCGATGCGATCCACCTCGGTCTGCTCGCTCCCGGTGAGCACCTGCCGAGCGAGAGCGCGCTCGCCGCGCAGCTCGGCATCTCGACGGTCACCCTGCGCGACGCCCTCGCGTCGCTGCGCACGCAGGGGCTGGTCGAGACCCGTCGCGGCCGGCACGGCGGCACGTTCGTGTGCGGCCCGGCGGCCGCGTCGACGGCACGGTTGCGCGCCCGGCTGCGCGAGCTGAGCGTGGTCGAGCTGCGCGACCTGGGCGACGAGTGCACGGCCGTGGCCGGGGCCTCGGCGCGCCTGGCGGCTCGACGCGCGGGCGCGGACGAGGTGGCCGTGCTGCGCCGGTTCGCCGACGCGCTGGGACGTGCCCGCTCGATCGGCGATCGCGCCCGTGCCAACAGCCGGTTCTCGATCGAGCTCGCGTTGGCCGCCCGCTCGGAGCGACTCACCCGTGCCGAGCTGCGACTGCAGGCCGAGGCCGGCGAACTGCTGTGGCTGCCGACTGCGGCACCGCTCGATCACAAGGCGGTCGCGTGCGATCTGCGGGCGGTCGCCGACGCGGTCGCCGCGGAGGACGCCGAGCGTGCGCGGTCGCTCGTCGAACGCCGGACGGAGCGCAACATGCGATGGCTCGTCGCGGCGCACATGGAACTGGTCGACGGATGAGCCGCCGCACCCCTTCCCTGCCGGCGCGGCTGTCGCGTGAGGTGGTCGACCGATGCGTCGACGAGCTCGTCGCCGCGACCGACGCCGTGTTCGCCGCGCTCGAGCAGATGGCCCGTCCCCTCGCCGCTGCGTGGACCGGCGGGCCACGTCCGCTCACCACGGCACACCTCACGTCGCTGCAGACGCACGTGGTCGACTCGATGATGGCGCACTCGACGTTCAACGGCGCGGGCTACGTGCTGGCCGAACCGGCGCTGGCCGACCGGCCGCGCTATCTCGAGTGGTGGTCGCGCACACCCGAGGGCTTCGAGCCGCTCGTGCTCAACCTCGATCCCGAGGCACCCGATTACTACGACTACTACGGCAAGGACTGGTTCGCCGCCGGGTTGTTGCATCAGCAACGATGCGCCGCCGGTCCCCTGATCGACCTGCCGTGCAGCAACGTGTGCATCCTCACGTGCTCCACGCCGGTGGTGGTCGACGGCGTGTTCGTCGGGATCGCCGGGGCCGATGTCGCACTCGCCAAGCTCGAGCCGTCGCTGCTGCCGCCGATGCGGCGCCTCGGTGCGCCGGCCGTGCTGATCAATGCCGAACGACGCGTGATCCTGTCGAACGACGCCCGCTGGACCACCGGCGAGCGGGTCGCCGCGTTCGACGGCGACGACGAGGCGTCGTGGCAGGACATCGTCGAGGTGACCGCCGACCTCGGCTGGCGCCTCGCGATCGCGGTGGCCTGACCCGCCGGTCGAACGCCCGGGTCAGGCGCTGGCGCCGACCCGCTCGGTCACCACACGCGACGAGCCGCCCGGCTGCATCGTGACGCCGAACAGGCAGTCGCCGGCCTCCATCGTGCGCTTCTGGTGGCTGACGATCAGCAGCTGCGCCTCGCGACGGAACTCCTGGATCAGGCCGAGGAAGCGGTGGAGGTTGACGTCGTCGAGCGCAGCCTCGACCTCGTCCATCACGTAGAAGGGCGACGGCCGGCTGCGGAACACGGCGAACAGGTACGCCAGTGCGGTGAGGCTGCGCTCGCCGCCCGACAGCAGCGACAGCTTCTTCACGTTCTTGCCGCTCGGCTTGGCCTCGACCTCGATACCGGTGTTGAGCAGGTCGTCGGGCTGGGTGAGCACGAGCTTGCCCGCACCCCCGGGGAACAGGGTGCCGAACAGGTGCGTGAAGTGCTGGCTCACGTCGGCGAACGCCGACGCGAACACCGTCTGGATCTCGGCGTCGATCGCCTTGATCACGCGCAGCAGCTCTCGCCGGGTCTCGCGCACGTCCTCGAGCTGCGACTCGAGGAACGTGTGGCGTTCCTGCAGCTCGTTGAACTCCTCGAGCGCCAGCGGGTTGATCGGACCCATCAGGCGCAGCTCGCGTTCGAGGTCGCGCACCCGTGCAGCCGGGTTGACGCCCTCGGGCAGCTGCGGCAGTTCGGCGGCCTCGGCCACCTCGGGCTCGACGTCGTGCTCGCGGCGCAGCCCTTCGACCGCGGTCTCGAGCCGCAGCTTGTTCTCGGCGTCCTCGAGCTCGAGGCGACGCTGCCGCTCGCGGTTCTCGTCGAGCTCGCGCTCGGCAGCGCTCCGGCGACGGCGCACCTCGTCGAGGCGCGTGGCGATCGCCCGCACCTCGTCGCTCTGGCGACGGCGGATCTCGAGCAGCTCGGTGTGACGGCCCTCGATCACGTGGCGGTGGCCGTCGACCAGCGCAGCGAGCCGTTCGATGGCGACGAGCGACCGCTCGACGGCCACGCGGCGCTCGGCAGCGACGGCACGCGCGACGGCATCGGCCTCGAGCCGCTGCTCGGTCTCGCGCAGGCGGCGCTCGAGGAAGGTCTGGCGCTCGTGCAGGCGTGAGTTGCGCACCTCGAGCTCCTGTCGGCGCGACCCGAGCACGCCGGCGCGGGCGTCGAGCTGGGCGCGCAGCTCGCCGCGGGCCTTGGCGGCCTCGGCCTCGGCGGCCTCGTCGGCCTCGAGCGCCGGCACCAGCGCTTCGAGCTCGACGATGCGGGCGCGTTCGCGCTCGATGCGCTCGCTCGCCTCGGCGAGGCTGCGCTCGAGCGCCTCGAACTCGGTGCTGGTCTCGCGACGCTCGGCCTGCGCACGGGCGAGCGCCTCGCTGCTGGCCGTGAAGCTGGCGTCGTGCTGGTCGAGCCGGCGGGTGAGCTCGGACTCCTGCTGGCGGGCGGCCTGCAGCTCGGCGCGTGCGGTCTGTGCGGCCTGATCGCGGCGGGCGAGCTCGGCCTCGGCGACACCGAGTCGCTCGTTGGCCTCGTCGAGCGCGGCGGCCGTGGCGCCGCCGCCCGACGCGCCGATGCGCCAACCCGACGGCCCGAACCGGTCGCCGTCGGAGGTGACCACGACATGGGTCGGGTGGGCCATCGCGATGTCGAGCGCCTGTGCGAAGTCGTCGGCGCGCACGGCGCCGCCGAGGATCACGTCGAGCAGCTGCTCGACGGCGCTGTTGCGGCTGCGGACGTGCGGCCGCACGGGCGAACCCGCCGGCGGTGCGGCGACGGCGCCACCGGTGAGGCCGAGGGCGAGCACGGCGCCGTGCACGTTGGAGGCGCGCAGCGACTCGAGCGCACGGCGACCCGTGGCGGGCGCATCCACCACGACGGCGAGCAGTGCGTCGCCGAGCGCTGCCTCGACACTGGGCTCCCAACCGTCGTCGATCTCGACGAGGTCGAGCAGGGTGCCGAGCGCGCCCTCGACGCCGGCGAGGTGCTCGGCACCTGCGCGCTGACGGGCGGTCTCGAGCGCCAGGGCGAGCGCTTCGGCGCGTGCACGCCACCGCGACAGCTCTTCGGCGGCGACCTGCCGGGCGTGGGTGGTGACCTCGCTGGCGGCCTCGGCGGCGATGCGCCGTGCCTCGGCGGCCTCGACCTCGGCGACGAGCGGGGCCTCGCTCTCGTTGGCCTGCTCGCAGGCCGCCTTGAGGCGGACGATCTCGCCGTCGAAGCGCTCGGCCCGCTGGCGCAGGCTCTCGAGACGGCTCTCCAGGCGGCGTGCCTCGCTCTCGGCGCGGCCGAGTCCGTTCTGCATCGAGCGCAGTTCGCCGCGCACCTCGGCGGCGGCGCTGGCGGCGGACGTGCCGGCGTTGATGTCGTTGATGGTGGCCAGGGTCGATCGACGGTGCTCGGCGAACTCCTCCTCCTCGGCCGCCAGCGCGTCGGCCTCGGGGCCGAGCCCCTCGAGCTCGGCGGCCACCGACTCGAGCTCGTCGCGCAGGCGGGCGGCGTCGGCCTCGAGGTTGGCGACCACGCCGCCGTCCATCAGTTGCCCACGATCGCGCTCGAGCGAGCGACGACGTTCGACCATCACCGCGGCGATGCCGCGGGCGCGCTCGCGCAGCTGCTCGACGCGCACCATCTCGTCGCCGAGGTCGGTGTCGCCGCGAGCGGTGAGTTCGGCCTCGGCGGCCAGCACCGCGGTGTCGAGCTGGGCGAGCTCGGCGCGCAGCTCGCCGTCGGTCTGGTCGAGCTGCAGCTTCTGTCCGGCCGAGGCGACGAGGCGGGCGCGCAGGCTCGCGATCTCGCGACCGGCGAGGAACAGTTGCAGCGCCTTGAGCTCGGTGACGAGGTCGCCGTGGCGGCGGGCCGCCTCGGCCTGGCGCTCGAGCGGCCGGAGCTGGCGACGTACCTCGCGCAGGAGGTCCTGCACGCGCAGCAGGCTGGCCTCGGTGGCGTCGAGGCGGCGCTCGCTCTTCTCCTTGCGCCGGCGGTACTTGAGCACCCCGGCGGCTTCTTCGATGATCGCCCGGCGGTCCTCGGGGCGGGCGTTCAGCACGGCGTCGATCTGCCCCTGGCTGACGATGACGTGTTGCTGACGGCCGACACCGGCATCGCTCAGCAGTTCCTGCACGTCGAGCAGGCGGCAGTTGACGCCGTTGATCGCGTACTCGCTCTCGCCGGTGCGGAACAGGGTGCGCGAGATGGTGACCTCGGTGAACTCGATCGGCAGGATGCCGGCGGAGTTGTCGAGCGTGAGGGTCACCTCGGCGCGGCCGAGGGCGGGGCGCTTCGCGGTGCCGGCGAAGATGACGTCGTCCATCTTCTGGCTGCGCACCGAGCTGGGCGCCTGTGCGCCGAGCACCCAGGCGATCGCGTCGACGACGTTCGACTTGCCCGACCCGTTGGGGCCGACCACGACGGTGACGCCGGGCTCGAGGTGCATCGTCGTCGGATCGGCGAACGACTTGAAGCCTTTGAGGGTGAGGGACTTGAGAAACACGGCTCGTCGATCCTAGCCGCGGGTCCTCCGACGGCGAACCCGCCCCTCGGGCGCCCACCCGGATGATCCGTCCTGGGCGCCGAGCGGCCCCGCTGAGCAGGGATGACGCGGCAGTACGACGCCCAGGACGTGCTCGGACCCGTCGAGAACCGGTCCCGGGCGCCGGTGAGTCACGTCGTCCCAGCGACGTGCGGATCGATGGCGCCCAGAACACTCGACGGGGTCGCGGCGAGATGTCGAGCGGCCACGGCCGGCGCGAACGACCACAGGGTTCCGGCGATGCGTTCGGCCGCGACGCGGGGTCGGTAGAGCAGCGTCGAACGGGTGAGACGCTGCACGACATAGCCCTTCGACTGGAGCAGCGCGTCCTTGTCCCGGTCGCGCACGAAGGTCTGACGGTCTGCGCCGTGTGTCGTCCATCCGTCGCACTCGACGACGACGTGCGTCCCGTCGACCAGGAAGTCCACCTCGTACCCGAGCACATCGGCGTGGAAGGTCATCGGCGGGAGCCCGTGGTCGTCACGGATCTTGGCCATCCGCACCTCGAGATCGCTGTCGGCCGGCTTGCCGTCGACCAGCCACTGGTCGAGTGCGTTCCTCAGCGCCGTCCCACCCCGGTAGCCACGACCGCTGTGTCGGTCGAGCACGGCGGCGACCGCGGCAACGGTCACCCACCCACGCATCATGAACGTCTGCAGGGCGTCGTACAGACCCGGCGCGTCGACGGCGCCGAGATCCGTGAGGATCCGCAACGGGTTGGTCACGGCGATGCCGCGCCGCATGCTCGGCGAGAGGTCGTCGAGGTTGCGCGGGCGGTGGATCACCACACCGTCGAGGCGCGCCTGACGCGTCCGGCCGACGAGCATCACGTCGATCGGATCGTGGTCGGGTCGCTCGACGCCCCACAGGCGCGCCCCGGACCGGTGCGACGCCATCGCGCCTGGCCCGGCTGCCAACACCGCTGCGGCGATCCGCTGTTCGGTCGTGGTCGGTGCGCCGAGGATGCGGGCGACGTCGGGGTAGAGCACCTCGAACTGCTCCTCGTCGCCGACGAGTCGGTTCCACTGTGTTCGGGTCATGCCGAGTCGGGCCGCGTGGCCGAAACTGAGGAGGCCGTGATGGGTCCGGCCGTACCGATCGATTTGATGAGGCTGCACACCCACAAAGAGGCACCGTGTCAGGGACCTTTCGGAAAACGAAGTTCCTGGGCGCCAGCGACTCGACCCCACCAGCGCCGGTGAGTGCGAGGTGGCGCCCAGGACCAGCGCGCGGCGGTCGAGAATCGCTCCTGGGAGCCAGTGAGTCGCGCCGACCAGCAGCGGTGAGTGCGTGGTGGCGCCCAGGACGAGGCCGGTGTTCAGGGCGCCAGTGACGTCACAGCACCTGCGGCGACGAGAGATGCCGGCGCCCAGGACGAGCGCCACCTGGTCGGGAATCGGTCCTGGGTGCCGACGACCGGCGTCGCCGCAGGTCGGGTGGGCTCGCTGGCGCCCAGGACGTCGCGGATCAGCGTTGGCAGCGGGGGCAGAAGTGGGTGCTGCGGCCGCCCCAGGGCACCCGCACGACGTCGGCGCGGCCACACGTGACGCAGCGCTGGCCGGCCCGGTCGTACACGCGGTGGTTGAGCTGGAACTGACCACCGTTGCCGTCGACGTCGACGTACTGGGTGTCGGCCAACGTCGACCCGCCCATCTCGATCGCCTCGTTCAGCACCCGGTGGATCTGCGCGTGCAGGCGGGTGATCTCCTGACCCGTGAGCGTGTTCGAGATCCGGTCCGGCCGCAGCCGGCTGGCATGCAGGATCTCGTCGCAGTAGATGTTGCCGATGCCGGCGATCACGTGCTGGTCGAGCAGCAGCGCCTTGAGCGCCCGCGCTCGGCCGCGCACGATGCGCGCCAGCGTCGTGCGGGTCATGCCGTCCGTGATCGGGTCGACGCCGAGCTTCGCGAGGTCCGGGATCTCGACGGCCACGTTGTCGGGGTCGAACACCACCACCTCACCGAACGTGCGCGGGTCGACGAAACGCAGTTCCTCGGCCGGTTCACCGCTGAGCAGCGCCGCGACATGGGTGTGCGGCGGGCGCGGTTCGTCGACTGGGTGCAGCAGCACGCGGCCGCTCATCCGCAGGTGGATCATCACGTCGTCGCCGGTGTCGAGGCCGAGCAGCAGGTACTTGCCGCGCCGACGGGTGTCGACGATCGTGGCCCCGGTGAGCCCGGCGATCAGCGCCTCGCGCGACGTTCGACGGACGGTGCGCTCGCGGCCCACCTCGACGGACCGGATCGTGCGACCGACCAGGCGCACGTCGAGACCGCGCCGGACCGTCTCGACCTCGGGCAGCTCGGGCATCGCGGCGGGTCAGCCCTCGTCGGACAGCATCTCGTGCGCCGCCCGGGCGGCGGCCTGCTCGGCCACCTTCTTCGAACGACCCTCGCCCTGGCCCACCTGGCGGCCGGCCACCACGACGAGCGCGGTGAAGACCTTCTGGTGGTCGGGGCCGCGCTCGCTGACGACGTACACGGGCGCCGAGTCGAACAGCCGGGCGGTCAGTTCTTGCAGCAGGGTCTTGAAGTCGAGCCGGTCGAGTTGCTGCGCGGCGCGCTCGAGCGGTTCGGTGAAGAGCCGTTCGATCAGGCCTGCGGCCGCGGGCACCCCGCCGTCGAGGTAGACGGCACCGATGACGGCCTCGAGCGCGTCGGACAGGATCGACGGCTTCGACCGGCCGCCGGCGGCGCTCTCGCCCTTGCCGAGCAGCAGGCTCGGTCCGAGATCGATCGCCGCGGCCACCTCGGCGAGCGCCGATGCGTTGACGACGCTCTTGCGCAGATCGGTGAGCTTGCCCTCGGGCAAATCGTGGTGCTTGCGATAGGCGATGTCGGCGATCATCCAGCCGAGCACCGCGTCGCCGAGGAACTCGAGGCGTTCGTTCGACTCGTTGCCCGGGTGCTCGGCGCACCACGAACGATGCGCCATCGCGCGCCGCAGCAGTGCGGGATCGGCGAACCGATGACCGATGCGCTCGCTCAACCCCTCGAGATCGTGTGGGACGAGCGGCGTGCCGAGCGGGGACGTCGTGGACACGCGTCCCCGGTCAGCTGCCCTGCACGCGGGCGTACACGTAGTCGACGGCGTCGCGCACGGTCTTCAGGTCCTCGAGATCCTCGTCCTCGATGCGGAACGAGACGGCTCGCTCGGCCATCTCCTCCTCGAGCGCCTCGACGAGCTCGATCAGCGCCAGCGAGTCGGCCTCGAGGTCGTCGACGAACGACTGGCCCTCGGTGATCGTCGATCCGTCGATCTCGAGGATGTCGGCCAGGCTGGCGCGAACGATCTCGAAGACAGCGGCTCGATCGAGCGGGGCGTGGGACTCGGACACGTGGATTCTCCTCGAACACGGCACGGCGACTGCTCGGCCCGCGGACGGGTCTCGAGGCGGCGCACCTGGTGGGACGGCAGGTCGATGGTAGCCGCGGCGAGCCATGCGGCGACGGGCGCGGGCTCTCGGTCAGTCGCCGGAGATCGCGGCGCGCAGCTCGGTGACGACGTCGCGCTCGACCATCTCGTGCGCGACCTTGATCGCGTTGAGCATCGCGGTGGCGTTGGACGAGCCGTGGCTGATGATGCACACGCCGTCGACCCCGAGGAGCATCGCCCCGCCGTAGGTGTCGGGGCTCATCTGCTCGACGAGCGGCAGCAGCGACGGCAGCAGCGCGTCGACGTGCGGCTGGTTGGCCGGGTCGGCGGTGAAGGCGTTGAAGATCGCCTTCATCAGCACCTTGACCGCGCCTTCGAGGGTCTTCAGCACGACGTTGCCGGTGAAGCCGTCGGTGACGATCACGTCGGCGGTCTTGAGCAACATGTCGCGACCCTCGACGTTGCCGACGAAATCGATGTTGCCCGCGGCCGACAGCAGTTCGTACGCCTCTTTGCGGAGGGTGTCGCCCTTGCCCGGTTCCTCGCCGATCGACAGCAGGCCCACCTTGGGCCGCTCGACACCGAAGCGGTGGCGGGCGTAGACCGACCCCATCTGCGCGAACTGCACGAGCCACTCGGGCTGCACCTCGGCGTTGGCGCCGGCGTCGAGGAGGATGTTCGGCGCGTGACCCGGCACCGGGAGCGGGGTGGCGATGGCCGGACGGCTGACGCCCTTGATGCGGCCCATGCGCAGCAGCGCGGACGCCATCGTGGCGCCGGTGTTGCCGGCCGAGATCATCGCCGAGGCCTTGCCGTCGCGCACGGCCTCGGCGGCACGGACGAGGGTGGAGTCCTTCTTGCGACGGACGCCCTGGGCCGGGTCGTCGTCCATCGCGATGACCTCGGACGCCTCGATCAGCGGGAGGTCGCCGATGCCGTCGAGCCCCGCAGGACCGACGAGCACGATCGGGATGCCGGCGGCAGCGGCCTGGTGGGCGCCGGCCAGGATCTCACCGGGAGCGCGGTCGCCCCCCATCGCGTCGACGGCGATCGGGAGCATGTGTGCGGCGCTCGACCGGGGTGGTGGATCGGTGGACGGTCGGATCAGCCGACGTCGACGGCGACGCGGTCCTTGTACCACCCGCACGACGAGCAGACCGTGTGGGGCAGCTTGGCCGAGCCGCAGCGCGGGCACACGCTGCGCGCCGGAGCACCGAGCTTCCAGGCGCCGGCCCGATGGCTCCGCGTCTTCATCTTGGACTTCTTCTTCTTGGGAACAGCCACCGTAGGTCTCCCTGCGCGAAATGGACTGCGTGAGGTTAGCGGCGCGAGGGCCCATCCCCCACCCTCGACGCGCGCCTATCCGGCGGCGTCGATCGCGGTCAGCCGGGGTGAGCGTCGCCGTCGGGGGTGTCGTCGAGGTCGGTCAGGATGCCTTTGAGCTGGTCGAGTGCCGACCAGCGGGGGTCGGCGGCCACCGGTGCGCAGTCGCAGGAGCCGGTGTTGAGATCGGCGCCGCACTGCGGGCACAGGCCAGCGCAGTCGTCTCGGCACAGCGGCGTGGCGGGCGCGTCGAGCAGCAGCACCTCGCGGACCATCGGTTCGAGATCGAGCTGGTCACCCTCGAGGGGGAAGGCGTCGGGGTCGGTGACGACCTCCTGGTAGAGCTCGTGCACATCGCCGTCGACCCGACCCTCGGCGGGACCGGCGCAGCGTCGACAGATGCCGTGCCAGGGGGCGCTCACGCGGCCGTTGACGACGATGCCGTCGGTGAGCGACTCGAGGCGCAGTTCGACGTCGACCGGGTCGGCCGGTCGGAAGCGTTCGTCGTCGATGCCGAGGTCGGCGACGTCGACGTGCAGGTCGAGGTGCTTCTCGGTGCCCGGCCGGCGCAACAGCTCGGCGGCATTCACACGCAGGGGGTTCGCCATGGGCGACCCACGCTACCCGGGGCCGCCGGTCGGCGGCCGAGGCTCAGCGGTCCTGGTCGAAGAAGCCCTTCGTCGGATCCTCGTCCTCGAACTCGTCGGGCGTCTCGGACTGGGCGCCGATCGAGAGCCGCGACCGCCCCTGGTGGACGGTCTTGGTGAGCTTGTCGAGCAGGATCTCGAAGCTGGCGAGGCGCTGGTCGAGGAAGTCCTCGGTCTCGTGGCGCAGGCGTCGGGCATCGCTCTCGGCGGCCTCGTTGAGCTGACGGGCGCGGGCCTCGGCGGCACGCACCACCTCGGTGCGCTGCACCATGCGCTCGGCCTGCACGCGGGCCGCCTCGAGCAGCTCCTCGGCCTCGCGGCGGGTCTTGTCGACGAACGCCTGGCGCTCCTTGATCATCCAGCGCGCCTGGCGCAGCTCTTCGGGCATGCGGTGCAGCGCCTCTTCGAGCAGTTCGACGATCTCGTCGCGATCGATGCGGGGTGACGACGACAGCGGCATCGTGGGCGCGGTGGCGATCACGTCGATCGCGCGGCGCAACAGCTGCTCGGCGTCGCCGACGTAGCCGTTGGTGGTCTTGACGTACGCGTCGGAGTCGTCGAAGTCGTTCTCGTCGTCGTACTCGTCGTCGTCGTACTGGTCGTCGTAGCTCATGAGGTTCCGGTCGCTCGCTCGAGGTGGTGCAGCACGGACGGCGGCACCATCGCGCTCACGTCCCCACCGTACTGCGCGATCTCCCTGATGAAGCGGCTGCTGATGAAGACGAGCGAGGGCTTGCACGGCACGTAGACGGTGCGCACGCCGGCCGCGACATAGTTGGTCTGGGCCATCTGCTGTTCGACCTCGAAGTCGCCGCCGGTGCGCAGACCCTTGACGATGAAGTCGACACCGTGTTCGCGCGCAGCGTCGACGGCGAGGCCGGCGAAGGCGGCGACCTCGACGGTGCGACCGTCGCCGCGCAGGGGCGCGACCACCTCGTCGATCATCGCGAGGCGTTCGTCGAGGGCGAACAACCCGCTCGGCTTCGACGGGTTGTGCATCGTGCACACGACCACGTGGCCGAACAGTTCGAGCGCCTGCTCGACGACGTCGAGGTGCCCGTGGTGGACGGGATCGAAGCTCCCGGGATACAGCACCTTGGCCATGGGGCCGAGACGATAGTCGCGCTCAGGCGCGGGCCAGCAGCGTGGTGGCGGTGCGGCCGTACTGTTTGGCGCGCACGGTCTGCCAACCGTCGGGCGCCGGCACTTCGCGCGACGCCTCACAGACGACGTAGTCGACCTGCACGAGCGCGAGCAGTTGCGGCCAGGCGTCGAAGGTGTAGGGCGGGTCGACGAGCGCGAGGTCGACGCCACGCATGGCGGGCACCCACGCCATGACGTCATTCGTGACCACCTGCGTGCGATCGCCGAGGCGGAGGGTGTCGAGGTTGGTGCGCAGCGCGACGAGCGCGTCGCGATCGCGTTCGACGAAGGTGCAGCGGGCGGCGCCTCGCGACAGCGCCTCGATGCCCATCGCACCGGAGCCGGCGAACAGGTCGGCGACCACGGCACCATCGATCAGCCCCATCGAGTCGAGCGAGTTGAAGACGGCCTGGCGCACCTTGTCGGTGGTGGGCCGGGTGGTGAGGCCGTCGGGCGCGACCAGCTTGCGACCACCGAACTCGCCTGCCACCACACGCATCGGGTGCACGCTATCGACGACGGCCGCCGCACGGGTCCGGCACACTGGGGGCGTGCTGGTGCCCGAGCCCGAGATCGTCTGTGTCGACTGCGGGGGCCGCTGCTTCCTGCTCACCCATGCCCGCGAGGACGGAGTGTGGGAGCCGGGCGACATCGTGGCCTACCGCTGCGAGGACTGCCTCGACCGTTGGGACCTGGTGCTGCCCGACGACCTGGGCGACGACACCGAGTAGTCACGAACGCCCTGTGTTCGGACCGCGTCCGAGTGGTGACCCCCTCAAGTTAGGGGGGTCGCGTGCCGAACTTCCTCCCCGATGGGAGAGCACGTGCGGGTGGGGCCGTCATCGGCCGCAGGCGGGCGACCCGTCGCGCCCGGACGTCGCCCGTTCGCCCCGTTGGTCGGATGGCTGCGCCGCTGGCGTACGTTCGACGAGCCCGCGCTGGCTGCCGACCTGCTCGACCAGTCGCAACGGCTCAACCTGCGCGCCACGCTCGGCAGCCCCACGACGATCGGGCTCATCCTGGTGGCCCTCTGGTCGCACGCCCCGCACCCCGGCCTGATCGTCTGGGCGGCCACCACCACGACCATGGCGGGCGTGCACCTGGCGGTGCACCTCGGCTACCTGCACCGCCCGGCCGGCAGCTCGCCACACGTGTGGCGACAGCGTTTCACCTGGGCGATGGTGGCGGGCGGCGCCGCGTGGGGTGCCCTGCCCCTGCTCGCGCTGCCGCACGCGTCGAGCCCGGAGTACCAATCGGTGGTCGCGCTGTTCGTCGTGTCGTTCATGGCCTCGAACGCGATCTTCACGAGCCCGCTGCGCGGCATGTTCCTGTCGTTCCAGGTGCCGCTGGTGGTCACCGCCACCACCGGGCTGGCGATGGGCGGCACGGCGTTCAGCACCCTGCTCGCCGTGATCGTCGGGTACGCCTTCCCGTTCTCGTTGGTGCTGTACGACCAGGCGAACGTCAACGCGGTGTCGGCGGTGCGCCTCGCCCGCAACAACGCCGGCCTCGTCGACGAGCTGCGCGCCGAGCGCGAGCGCATCGAGGAGACCAACGTCGAGTTGCGGCACGTGAACGAGCAGCTGACGCACCAGGCGGCGCACGACACGCTCACCGACCTGGCCAATCGCACCCAGTTCCATCGGATCCTCGAGCAGTCGCTCCACGACGCCCGCGACGACGGGCGTCTGGTGGGCGTGGCGTTCATCGACCTCGACCGGTTCAAGCTCGTCAACGACTCGCTCGGCCACCACGTCGGCGACGATCTGCTCGTCGCGGTCGCGGAGCGGTTGCGCACCCTGTTGTGCGACATCGACGTGCTCGGCCGCCAGGGCGGCGACGAGTTCACGCTGCTGCTCCCCGACCTCGAGGACGCGGACGACGGCCTGCGGTTCGTCGACTCGCTGCGGGTCGCGATCCGCGAGCCGTTCACCATCGGCAACCGCGAGCTGCAGCGCGAGATGGCGGTCACCTGCAGCATCGGACTGGCCGTGGCGTCGCACCCCGACGACACCGCCGAGGACCTGATGCGTCATGCCGACGCCGCGATGTATCGCGCGAAGGCGCTCGGCCGCGACTGCGTGGCGTTGTTCGACGAGTCGATGCGCGGCGAACTCGCGCGCCGCGTCGACGACGAGGCCGAGCTGCGACGCGCGTTCGCGAACCGTGAGATCGTCTCGTGGCTGCAACCCGAGGTCGACCTGTTCACCGGCGAGATCGTCGGTGCCGAGAGCCTGGCGCGGTGGGTGCACCCGGGACGCGGCGTGCTGAGCGCCGGCGCGTTCGTGCCGCTCGCCGAGGAGTGCGGGATGCTGCTCGACCTGTCGCGTGTGACGGTGGCCTCGGGCGCTGCGGCGCGGGCGGCGCTGATCGGGGTGGTCGACCCATCGTTCCGCATCCGGCTCAACGTGTCGGCCCAGCAGCTGATGGACATCGGATTGCTCAACGCGTTCCTCGAGCACCTCGACCGGCTCGAGCTGCCGCCGAGCACCGTGGCCGTCGAGGTGACCGAGACCGCGGTCATCCACGACCTGCACGCCGCACGGATGTGGCTCGACACCGCCCGTCAGCTCGGCGTCACGGTCTCGCTCGACGACTTCGGCACGGGCTACTCGTCACTGGCCCTGCTGTCGCAGCTGCCGCTCGACGGCGTGAAGATCGACCTGTCGTTCGTGCGCGACATGGTGCACAGTCCGGTGGCCCGTGCGGTGATCGCCGCGACCGTCGAGCTGGCGTCGGGCCTCGGCCTCGACGTGGTGGCCGAGGGCGTCGAGAGCCACGAGCAGGCCGAGGCGCTGCGCCGGGCCGGCGTGCGTCGAGCGCAGGGCTTCCTGTTCGCACCGGCCGTGCCGCTCGAAACGCTGCGCACCTGGCTGATCGGTGGCGCACCGTGGCAGGCCACGTTCCGGGCGCCCGACGACGTGTCGGAGCTCACCTCGTCGAACGCCGGGTGATGCGGGGTGATGCGGTGATGCCGTTGTGTCCGCGAGCCGACAGACGCCCGCCACGACCTCGCGCACGATGACGTCATGACGGCGATCACGATCTCCACCCATGCAGCCGACATCGACACCACCGGCCGCCGACAGGCCCGCCGCACGGCCGCGACCCTCCTGATCCTGCACCTCGCCGCGCTCGCCCTCGCCGTCGCCTTCGCCTGACGCGATCCCGGCGCGACGGCCGCGCCGGGCCGTCCATGCCACCCCTGGGACCGACTGTCGGTTCATGTGGTGACACGATCGGCCGATGACCATGGTCGTGGAACCGATCGTCATTCGTCCGCCGCTGGTGTCACGCGTGTACGTGTCGCTGTTCGGCGTGCTGTGGCTCGCGATCGCCGTGTTCACGCTCGTGTCGGCGCTCGATCACGGCACCCTGCCGGGCGCAGCGATCTCGCTCGGGCTGCTGGCGGCCGGTGGCTTCGTGATCCTGTCGAACATCACCTTGCGCGTGGTCGCCGACGGCGACGAACTGCGGGTGCGCAACCTGTTCCGCGACGAGCGGTACGCACGGTCCCAGATCGAGCGTTTCGTCGAGCACCACACGCCCGCCATGCCGAAGTCGATGGGCGGCATGATCGCCGTCGTCCTGCGCGACGGTCGCCTGGTCGACATGCGCGCCACGTCGCGCGGACCACTCGGCAGGGCGCAGCGCGACGAGGCCCTGCGCCGCCTGCGCGCCTGGCTCGAAGCCGGCTCGCTCCCGCCGCTCAGCTCTTGAACAGGAAGGCTTCGTCGTCGCTGCTGAAGAGGAGTTGCAGTTCGTCGGCGAGGACGGGGTTGGCCGACAGGTCGGGGTCGGGATCGACCAGCTCGAACGCGGCCTCGCGTGCCTGCACGACCAGCTCGCGGTCGCGGCGCAGCGAGGCCAGACGCAGGTCGCTGCGGCCCTTCTGCGCGGTGTTCATGATCGTGCCCTCGCCGCGCAGGTCGAGGTCGACCTCGGCGAGGTAGAACCCGTCGGTCGACTCGACCAGCGCCTGGATGCGCGGGTTGTCGCTCGGCTGGTCGGGGTCGGGTTGGGTGACGAGCCAGCAGCGCGATGCGTGCTGCCCTCGTCCGACGCGCCCGCGCAGCTGGTGCAGCTGGGCGATGCCGAACCGGTCGGCGTCGAGGATCACCATGATCGTCGCGTTGGGCACGTCGACGCCCACCTCGATCACCGTGGTGGACACCAGCACGTCGAGCTCGCCGCGACGGAAGCGGTCCATGACCATCTCCTTCTCGGCGCTCGGCATCTTGCCGTGCAGCAGCGCGAGCCGCAGCCCGTACAGCTCGCCGCCCGACAGCTCCTCGAAGGTCTCCTGCGCGCTGGCGAGCTCGAGCTTCTCGCTCTCGCCGATGAGCGGGCACACCACGTACGCCTGGCGACCCTGCTTCACCTGCTCGCGCACGTCGGCCCACACGGCCGCCTCGTCGAGCGGGCCGTTGGCCCAGTGCGTCGTGATCGGCGTGCGACCGGGCGGCAGCTCGTCGAGCACGCTGACGTCGAGATCGCCGTACACGGTCATCGCTGCGGTGCGCGGGATCGGTGTGGCGGTCATGACGAGCACGTCGGGCACCGCTCCCCCGCCGCCCTTGTCGCGCAAGGCAGCGCGCTGCTCGACGCCGAAGCGGTGCTGTTCGTCGACCACGACCAGCCCGAGGCTCGAGAACGCGACCGCATCCTGGATGAGCGCGTGTGTGCCGATCGCGATGTCGACGGTGCCGTCGGCCAGGCCGGACAGCACGTCCTTGCGCTCGCCGCCGGTGACGCGGTTGGTGAGCAGCTCGACGCGCAACGGTCGGTCGCCGAACAGGTTGCCCGGGTCGGGGACGGTGACGCCGTCGAGCAACCGGCGCACACCCGCCGCGTGCTGTTCGGCGAGCACCTCGGTGGGGGCCATCAGCGCCGCCTGGTGCCCGCCCTGCACGGCGGTGAGCATCGCGCTCACCGCCACCAACGTCTTGCCCGCGCCCACGTCGCCCTGCAGCAACCGGTGCATCGGGTGCACCCCTGCCAGGTCGTCCTCGATCTCGGCGATCACGCGCTGCTGCGCGCCGGTGAGCTCGTACGGCAACGCCGCCCGCAGCCGCGGCACGAGCTCACCGTCGACCGTGTGGCGGATGCCCTTCGACTCGCGCTCGAGCGCACGTTTGCGCATCACCAGCACGGTCTGCACCCGCAGCAGCTCGTCGAAGGCGAGGCGACGGCGCGCCCGCGCCTGGTCGGCCATCGTCTCGGGCAGGTGGATGAGCCGCAGCGCATCGGTGCGGTCGAGCAGGCCGAGCCGCTGCTGCACGATCCACGGCACCGGGTCGGCGATGCCTCGTGCCATGCACCGCTCGAGCGCGTTCTCGACGAACCCGGCGATCTCCCACGTGGTGAGCGCCACCTTCTCGCTCTGCGGGTAGATCGGCACGATGCGGCCGGTGCGGTCGCCGATCAGGTCGACGATCGGGTTGGTCATCTGCAACCCGCCGCGGAACACCTCGGGCTTGCCGAACAGCGAGATGTTGAGCCCCTCGGTGAGCTGCTTCTCGCGCCACGGCTGGTTGAAGAACGTGATCGTGAGCCGGCCGCTGCCGTCGCCGACGACCGCGGTCACCATCGTCTTGCGGTTCTTCGTGACCCGCTTGGTGACGGTGCGCACGGTCACCAGCACGAGCGCTTCCTTGCCCACCTCGAGATCGCTGACCCGCGCCTCGTTGGTGCGGTCGACCCAGCGGCGCGGGTAGTAGGTGATCAGGTCGAGCACCGAGGTGATGCCCACCTCACGCAACGCCGCCTGCTTGCGCTCGCCGACACCGCGGATGCGCTCGACCGAGATCGCGTCGAGGTCGCGGAGGCTGAGCGGCGGCAGCACCTGGTTCATGCGCGCGCCGGCCTCCCGCCCGTCACTCCACGCCGAACAGGTACGGGTACAGCGGCTGGCCGCCACGGTGCACCTCGACGGTGACCTGGGGCAGCTGGTCGTCGAGCCAGGCGACGATCGCGTCGGTGTCGGCTGCGTGGGCGTCGGCACCGAGCACGACGGTGACGATCTCGCGGCCCGGGGTGACGAGCGTGGCGAGGAGCTTCGTCGAGACCTCGACCACGCCGTCGGCCACCGCCACGATGCCGTCGCCGCGCACGATGCCGATCCAGTCGCCCTCGGCGATCGCGCCGGCAGGGCTGTTGGTGTCGCGCACGGCCTGCGTGACCTCACCCGTGGCGACGGACGACGCAGCGTCGGTCATCTCGGCGCCGTTGTCGTCGGCCGATGCTTCGGGGTCGTACACCACCAGGGCGGCGAGTGCCTCGGGCATCGAGGTGGTGGGCACCACGACCACCTGCTTGGTGGTGAGCGACGCCAGCTGCTCGGCCACCGGGATGATGTTCTTGTTGTTCGGCAGCACCACGACCTGCTCGGCGTTGACCGCCTCGACCGCGGCGAGCAACTCGGCCGTGCTCGGGTTGAGGGTCTGGCCACCGGTGACCACGCCCTGCACGCCGAGGTTGCCGAACAGCTCGACCAGGCCGTCGCCGCTGGCGACCGCGACGACCGCGCAGGTGACCGCCGGCAGGCTGATCGAATGACCGGTGAACGGCGGGTGCCCGCCGTGCAGCGCGGCCTCGCGGTGCGCGTGCTCGTCGGCGACCTCCTCGAACAGGTCGGTCACGCGGATCCGGCGCGGCCGGCCGTCGAGGTCGAGCGCGACCTCGATCGCGGCACCGATGTCGTTGGTGTGCACGTGGCAGTTCCACAGGCCGTCGCCGCCGACCACGACGATCGAGTCGCCGATCGCACCCCAGCCCTCCTTGAAGGTCTGGATCCGGTCGTCGGCGAGGTCGAGGAAGTACATGACCTCGTAGCGCAGCTCGCTGACGTCGACCTCGCCGTCGGCGGCGTGGCGGTGCGCCACCGCCTCGAGCTGCTCGGGCGACGGGCCCTCGCCCTCGTCGGGCTCGGGCAGCGGCTCGCCGTCGACCACGTGCAGTGCGGCGTCGAGCAGCAGCACGAACCCGGCGCCGCCGGCGTCGACCACCCCGGCGTCTTTCAGCACGGGTAGCTGCTCGGGGGTGTGGGCGAGCGCGTCGCGAGCCGACGTGCGAGCGGCCCGGAGCACCTCCGACAGGCTGGCCCCGTCGTGCGACGCGGCGCTCGCGCCTTCGGCGGCGGCGCGCACCACCGTGAGGATGGTGCCCTCGATCGGCTTGAGCACCGCCTGGTAGGCGGCGGCCGAGGCGGCCGTCAGCGCGTCGGCGACCTTGGCACCGGTGGCCTCGCCGGCGTCCTTCAGCGTGCTCGCGAGACCGCGCAGGATCTGGCTGAGGATCACGCCGCTGTTGCCCCGGGCGCCCATCAGCGAGCCGTGGCTGATCGCGTCACAGGTGGCACCGATGCCGGGGTCGGCCTCGGGCAGCTGGTCGAGCAGCTCGAGCTCGGCCACCACGGCGTCGAGGGTGCGCGCCATGTTGGTGCCGGTGTCGCCGTCGGGCACCGGGTACACGTTCAGGCGATTGATGCCGGCCTGGTGGGCCTTCATCGTGTCGCGGAAGGTGACGACGGTGCTGCGCAGGGCTGCGGCGGAGAGGGACTCGAGGGCCGGCACGGGCCCCAAGACTACGGGCGCTCCCCCGGCCCGGCGCGATGGAGCGCCGATCCCGAGTCCGACCCCGCGCCTCGGGGGATGCCCCCATCACCCGAAACGATCGCGAACCGTGTTCCATCACTTGGGGAAGGTGGGAACTCCGCTGATATCGTTTTCTAGCCCTGTCGACGGCGGGGCCGGCCCGCGACCGGCCACACCACCTGGGCCACCAGGTCACCACCGTCACTCGGCCCGATCGATCGAAAGAAGGCGTTGTCATGGCAGCAGTTTGTGAAGTGTGCGGCAAGGGCCCGAGCTGGGGCATGTCGGTCTCGCACTCGCACCGTCGCACCAAGCGCCGCTGGAGCCCGAACATCCAGCGCGTGCGTGCGGTCGTGGGCGGCACCCCCAAGCGGCTGCACGTCTGCACCGGTTGCATCAAGAGCGGCAAGATCGTCAAGGCCGGCTGAGGCCACCGTGCAGGGCGTCATCAAGTCGTACGACCCCTCCACGGGAGACGGCGTCGTGGTGCGTGACACCGACCTGAGCGAGTACGACCTCGCCGCCGACGCGCTGGAGGGCTCGATCCTCCGGATGTTGCGGCAAGGACAACGCGTCGTGTTCGACCTCGACGACAACGGGCAGGCCTCGAGCCTGCGCCTCGGCTCCGAAGCCGACATGGGAACGCCCGGCCAGTAGGCCGGGCGTTTGTTCATTCCCCGCACAAACAGGGTCTTCGGACCGTTCCCACGGGAGCGGCCCGAGGCGCACCATCACCACGAGCGATCCCCCGATCTGGCAACGGATCGGCACCCGATCACGAACCGATCACCAATCGACACGGCGTCCCCGACCTCCACCCGACGACGTGTGGCGGCGACAAAGGAGTTCCCCCCGACATGAGTGCCACGACGACCAACACCCGGCTCCAGCAGTGGGTCGACGAGTGGGCGCAGATCCTCCAGCCCGAGCGCGTGTACTGGTGCGACGGCAGCGCCGAGGAGTACGACCGCCTGTGCCAGGAGCTCGTCGACGCCGGTGTGTTCACCAAGCTCGACGAGGCCAAGCGGCCGAACAGCTACTGGGCGCACAGCGATCCGGGCGACGTGGCCCGTGTCGAGGACCGCACCTTCATCTGCAGCGCGAACGAGGCCGACGCCGGCCCCAACAACAACTGGCGCGACCCGGCCGAGATGCGCGCCGAGATGAAGCGCCTCTACACCGGCGCGATGAAGGGCCGCACGATGTACGTCGTGCCGTTCAGCATGGGCCCGCTCGGCTCGCCGATCGCGCACATCGGCGTGCAGCTCAGCGACTCGGCCTACGTGGCCACCAACATGCGGATCATGACCCGCATGGGCCAGGGTGCGCTCGACGTGCTCGGCCCCGACGGGCAGTGGGTGCCCTGCGTGCACTCGGTCGGCGCACCGCTCGAGCCCGGTCAGGCCGACTCGGCGTGGCCGTGCAACCCGGACAACAAGTACATCGTCCACTTCCCCGAGACCCGCGAGATCATGAGCTTCGGCTCGGGCTACGGCGGCAACGCCCTGCTCGGCAAGAAGTGCTTCGCGCTGCGCATCGCCTCGGTGATGGCCCGCGACGACGGCTGGCTGGCCGAGCACATGCTCATCCTCAAGCTCACCAACCCCCAGGGCGAGCACAAGTACATCGCCGCCGCGTTCCCGTCGGCCTGCGGCAAGACCAACCTCGCGATGCTCGTGCCCACGATCCCGGGCTGGAAGGCCGAGACGATCGGTGACGACATCTGCTGGATGAAGTTCGGCGCCGACGGTCGCCTGTACGCGATCAACCCCGAGGCCGGCTTCTTCGGTGTGGCCCCGGGCACCGGCTACGACACCAACGCCAACGCGATGGAGACCCTCTGGGGCAACTCGATCTACACCAACACCGCGCTCACCAGCGACGGCGACGTGTGGTGGGAGGGCATGAGCGACACCAAGCCGGCCCGCGCCACCGACTGGCGGGGCAACCCGTGGACGCCCGAGAGCGACACCCCGGCCGCGCACCCCAACGCCCGCTTCACCGCCCCGGCGTCGCAGTGCCCGTCGATCGCGAGCGAGTGGGAGGATCCCGCCGGCGTGCCGATCTCGGCCATCCTGTTCGGCGGCCGTCGCCGCACCACGGTGCCGCTGGTCACCCAGGCCACCGACTGGGAGCACGGCGTGTTCCTCGGCTCGATCATGGCGAGCGAGACCACGGCCGCCCAGCAGGGTGCCGTCGGCAACCTGCGCTTCGACCCGATGGCGATGCTGCCCTTCTGCGGCTACAACATGGGCGACTACTTCGCCCACTGGCTGTCGGTCGGCAAGAACACCGATGCCTCGAACCTGCCGAAGATCTTCTTCGTCAACTGGTTCCGCCGCGACGAGGACGGCCGCTTCCTGTGGCCGGGGTACGGCGAGAACAGCCGCGTGCTGAAGTGGGTGTTCGAGCGGGTGGGTGGCACGGCCGGTGCCGTCGAGACGCCGATCGGTCTGCTGCCCGAGCCGGGTGCCATCGACACCGACGGCCTCGAGGTGTCCGACGACGACCTCGCCACGCTGCTGTCGGTCGACACCGAGGGATGGGCCGGCGCGATCCCGCAGATCCGCGCCCACTACGCCCAGTTCGGCGATCGCCTCCCGGCCCGCCTGGCGCTGGCGCTCGACGAGCTCGAGTCCAAGCTGGGCAACGCCTGATCAGGGCCTGATCACCCACACGTTCCGACCGCGGGACGGGGAGGCCCGGCACGGGCCGAACCGTCCCGCTGTCGCGTCCGGGCTCGGACGGCTCAGACGGTGACGAGGCGCAGCACGCGCAGGCCGTTGGTGTCGCGCACGATCGCGAACCGCTGGCCGTCGACGATGCGGGCGGCCAGCACGTCGGTGAGGCCGTCGGGGAACGCGAACGCCGACACGGTGCCGTCGGGCAGCAGGTCGAGCCACAGCAACAGGCCCTGCCCGTTGGCGTCGGACGACACACGCACCGTGCTCACCACCGAGCCGTCGTGCTCTGCCGTGAAGGTCGCGTAGGCGCCCTCGACGAGCCGCACGCCCATCGCCTCGAACGACCACGAGCGGGCGTCGAGCTGCACCGTGGTGCGCAGCGACGACAGCGTCTCGCCGGCGGCGTCGGTGACGGTCCAGGTGCCCGGCATCGGCGCGCCGGGCGTCGACTCCTGCAGCGGACGAGCGGGTTCGGTCGACGTGAGACCGGTGGCCTGGCCGAGCCGGTCGACGTAGGTGGCGATCCGGGTGCCGTCGGTGCTGATCGGGATGCCCGACGGGCCGAGCACGAAGTCGCCGCACGCACCCTCGGCGCAGATCCACTCCGTCGCCCACGTGCCGAGCACCTGACCGCCGCGCTCACCCGAGGTGGCCACCGCGGCGAGCGCCAGCGTGCGGTCGACGTCGTTCAGGTACGAGACGTAGAGCACCGAGTCGGGGCCCATCTTCATCGACACCGGATGACGACCCTCGATGTCGGGCGGCAGCGGCACCGACCAGCGCACCTGCCCCTCGACGCCGTACGCGTTGGCCGTGAGCGCCACCATGTCGAGCACCTCGACCGAACCGTCGTCGGCGAAACGCACCCGAGGTGCGAGGTCGCCCGTCGCGGCCGGGTCGGCGGGCGCGAGCGCGATCGGTGCGTCCTGGTCGACCTTCAGCACCGGATAGCTCTCGACCGGCGACAGCAACGGCAGCCCGTCGGCCGACGTGGGCATCGGACCGGCCTGCCGCATCGGCGGCTCGGTGGTCGACACCGGCACGATCGGTGAGATCAAGGTGGTGGTGGGCCCGGTGGGCGTGGAGGCGTCCTCGTCGCCGCTGCAGGCAGCCGGCGCGACCACCGCCACCGCGATGCCGAGGGCCGCCAGGCCACGCTTCAGTTCCGAGACACGCTCTCGCCGCATGCGCACGCCGGGCAGTGTGCCACGGCGACCCGGTCGCCGGCCCGCGGCTCGTGGAGGATGGGCCGGAGGGCTCACCGGGATCGGAGCCGACCGGTCAGCCGGTCAGCCGGTCAGCCGGTCACCCGGTCGGCCGGTCACCCGGTGACGAGGTGCACGATGCGCCACGACGACCCGTCGGTGGCACTGAACAGGGCGTAGCGCTCGCCCCCGACTCGTGTGGCGCGCTGCAGGATCCCGAGGTCGTCGCCCAGCCGCCACGCCTGCACGTGGCCGTCGGGTTGCAGGTCGAGCCACATCGACACGAACGCGCCGCCACGCTCGAGGTCGGCCACCGCGAACGTCGCGACGACCCCGCCGTCGGCGGCGGGCTCGAACCACGTGTACGTGCCCTCGGCGAGCGGGGTGTACCACACGTCGAACTGCCACGACGCGCCGCCGTACGTCACCGTGGTGCGGGGCGTCCACAGGAACGAGGGGTCGGTGCCGGGCGGCAACGAGGGCAGACCGGCGCGGACGTCGGCGGGCATCGAGTCGTCGGCGCCGACCGGCCGTTCGGGCAGCGCGACCTGCACGCCGCTCGGCTGGCCCTGGTCGTCGACGTACGGCTGCAGCCGCACGCCGCCGTCGGCGGTGGTGCCGAGTTCGATGCCCGGCCCCGTGAACAGCACGTCGCCGCAGAACGACTCGACGCACTGCCAATCCGTCGGCCACGACCCGACCGCCACGCCGGCTCGCGGCCCCTCGGTCGGCACCGCCGCGAGCACGAACTGGTCACGTTGGTCGACCACCCGGTGGTACGACAGGTAGGCGATGCGGTCGGGGCCGATCGCGAACGTCCACGGACGTGCGCCGTCGATGTCGGCCGGCACCGACGTCGTCCAGCGCACTGCGCCCGTCACCTCGTAGGTCGTCAGGGTCGATGCGGCCGTGTCGAGCACCTGGAACGAGCCGTCGAGATCGACCCGCACGACCGGCCAGCGGGGATCGTCGCCCGTCGTGTCGACGGGCGCGATCGGCAGCGTCACCGACTCGGCCGCCACCAACGGCGTCGGGATGCCCGACGACACGATCGGTAGATCGCTCGTGATCGGCGTGGCACGGACGAGGCGGAGGACGTGATCACGGTTCGACAACAGGATCGTCGCCGGCCGTCCGTCGGCATCGGTGGCGACCGTCGAGACACCGGCGCTCGAGGCGAGTGCGTCGAACAGGGCAGCGGCCGTCGACGCGGTCGAGCACGGTGTCGCCGCCGAGTAGCCGGTGTTCAGGAAGCCGTCCGTGACGAACCACGAGCTGGTGCACGTCCCGATGTTCACCACGCCGTCGGCGCGCAGCTCCATCCGGTCGCTCGACGCGGGGTCGACGACCCAGCTGCCGGCCACATCGTCCGAGATGGGCACGGGCATCGCATCGAGCGCCTTCAGGGTCCAGGTGGTCGCCCCGTCGAACGAGGCGAGTTCGATCTGGTCGGGCGATCGCAGCGTCACCTGTCGGGCGGACGCGAGGTTCGTCGTCGGACCGTCGCACCCGACGGCCGTCGAGTCGACCTCGGGGATCTCGATCGCGCCGTCGGCGGCGAGCGTGCCGTCGGCGCCGAAGAGGTTGCAGCCGTCGCTGCCGTGGATCAACGGGTCGTCGGCGAACTCGATCCACGCCACCTCGCCGGCGGCCGACGTGTCGGAGCCGTCGTCGGATGCGACCACGACCCATCGGTGCCCCGACAGCGCCGCCAGCAGGTCGGGGTCCGAGCCCGTCGCCACGGTCGAGACCGGGGAGGCCGTGGCGGGCGGTGCGCTCGAGGCCGGCACCTCGTCGGTCGTCGGTGGCGTCGGGGGCACGGTGGCGGGCACCACGCTCGGGGCCGGGTCGTCGCGCAGCACCAGCGTGGCCACACCCGCCACGGCGAGCACCCCGGCTGCGGCTGCGGCGATCCACCACCCACGGGGGGCTCCACGGCCCGTGCCACGAGCGGATGTCGGTGTCCCCGCCCGCACCGGTACCTCGCCGCGCAGGGCACTCACCACCGTGCCGCGCAGTTCGTCGCGGAACCCGTCCGTGGGGCTCTCACCGGCTGCATCGAGCACCCGTCGTACGTCGCGCTCGTCCATGCTCACGCCTCCTCCCCCGCCATCGGTGTGCCGGCCCTCATCGCCGCACGCGCCCGGGCCAGCAACGACTCGGTGGCGTGCACGCTCCGTCTCATCGCTCGCGCCACCTCGGGCACGCTCAGGTCGTCGACGTAGCGCAGCACCAGCGCCGTGCGCTGATCCGCCGGCAGCTGCGCCAGTGCGTCGAGACGCTCGTCGTCGACGGCGGCTGCGCCGTCGCGCGACCGGTCGGTCCACACCGCCTGCTCGCGGCGTTCCCGCCGGCGACGGGATCGCAACCCGTCGAGATGGCGATGGCGGCACGTCACGATCAACCAGCCGACGTCGACGGGCGCGGTCCCTCCCGCACGCACGTGGCGCACGAGATCGAGGAACGTCTCCTGCACCAGTTCGTCGGTGGCGGCCCGGTCGTTCCCCGTCAGCCGCGACGCGTAGCGGTACACGTCGTCGAGCGCACGGTCGTAGAGCGCCAACACCGCCGCCTCGTCCATCGTGCGATCACCGGACACCATCGGACCCACATGATGCTCGGCGCCGCCGGCCGACCGATTCCGTCGCGGTCGCGGCGGAAATCGTCAGCTCATGAACAGGCTGCGCAGCGCGAGGCCCATCAGGAACAGACCGCCACCGCCGTAGATCAGGTAGCGGCGGGCCTTCAGCTGCTGGCCGTACGAGTAGATGATCCCGATCGCCACGATGCCGCTGAACTCGTACAGCATGTGCAGCTCGGGGAACTCCCAGTCGAAGTGCGCCACCAGGATCGACGCCATGATCACGTCGGCGGTGACCACCAGGTAGGCGATCACCGTGAAGATCCAGAGCGCCTTGCCTCGCAAGGGTCTCAGCAGGTGCGCGGCGCCGGCCCACACGCCCGCTGCCGCGCACACGCCCACCTGGATCCACAGGCCCGTGCGGTACAGGTCGTACAGCTGCTGCGCGTCCACGTGCGAAACCGTCGATCAGCCGTCGCAGCGCGGGCCGGCCATCACCATCGTGATGCGCTCGTCGTCGCCGAAGTCGGTGACCGTGCCGTTGATGCCGTCTGGGGTGTCGCCGACGATGAACGACGGGCCGCGCAGCTCGTCGTCCCACAGCACCGTGTCGGGGAACGTGAAGCGCAGCTCGCCGACCGTGTTGCCCACGCCGATGCGCTCGGCCGTGCGCAGACCGACCGGCTGGCTCTCCGAGCCGTCGGTGGGGCCGACGACGTACGAGAAGAAGTGGCGGCGGTTCGAGCCGTACGGCGACTCGTCGCCGAACAGCAGGTGCAGATCGCCCCACCTCACCACGCGCAGCTCGGTGCCGGGGCATTCGGGGAACGCGGTGGTGTCGTCGATCCAGCCGCTGTCGTCGGTGGGTGCGCCGATCACCGCGGTGACGTACGCGATCACCTGCTCGGGATCGGCCCCGAACAGCGCACCGTCGAGCCCGTCGGACTGCAGCGCGAGCTTGGCCGCCTTGGGCACCGAGGTGGTCGTGGTGGACGACGTGCTCGTGGTGGTGCTGGTCGACTCGGCGCTGGTGGGCACGACCGTCGTGGCCGCGGCCACCGTGGTGACCGGCGCCGCCGTCGTCGACACCGGCGACGGCTCGATCACGGTCGTGGTGGTGAGCAGCGGGGCGATCGTCTCGTCGCTGCGGCTCTCGGTGCCACACGCGGCCAACAGCGACGCACAGCAGGCGATCGTCACGGACGCGGCGATCGACGAGGCGCTCGGCAGTCGGCGGTGCACGTCACGCAGTCTGGCAGCGGATCGCACGTTCCGGACCGCGTGCCCCGATCAGCGCACCAGGGTGTCGGCCTCGTGACCGCCTTCGACGAGGTGGATCGTGCCGTCGCGGGGGTCGACGTCGATCACGGTGACCGAGCAGTTGTCGAGGCTGCGGATCACGAGCCGGTCGTCGCCGAGCGCCGCACCGATCACCGCGTTGATCGCGACGAAGTGGCTCACGAGCACCGAGTCCTGCCGGCGCGTGCGCATCGCCGCCAGCACGGCGTCGCGATAGGTGGTGTAGCGGACCCCGAGCTGCGACCACGTGCCCTGCATCGCCTCGCGCAACCAGGTGACGCGGTCGGCCATCGCCACGCCCTCGGGCGACGGGATCTCGCCGATGCGCGGCTCGATCATCAGCGGCAAGCGCCACGCCGACAGCAGCGGCGCCGCCGTCTCCTGGCACCGCCGCAGCGGGCTCACCTCGACGTGCAACGGACCGAGCGGTGCGAGGCGGGCCGCCACGTCGATCGCCTGCTGCTTGCCCAGGTCGTCGAGCCCCGGGTCGGGGTCGGCGTCCCACCCGGCGGCCGCACGCCCGTGGCGCACCAGGTAGAGCCGGTTCATCCGAACAGCCAGCCCTGCCGCAACCCGGGTTCGGCTCCCGGCTCGATGAACCACTCGGTGCCGAACGCCGCCTCGAACGCGACGTCGTCCATCGACAGGAAGAACGACGAGTCGCTCACCTGGCTCGCGTGGCAGGCGATGCTCGCCCGCTTCTGCGACACGTACGGGCGCACGTCGACCTCGAGGTGCAGCTCGGACTCGGGAGTGCCGAACGGGTTGCCGTCGTCGCTCGGGCCCTCGGGGTCGAACTCGGCGTCGCCCGGCATCAGGTTCATCATCCGCACGATCGCATCGCGGTTCATCGTCGCCTCGAACACCTTGGGCGTCCCGGCGAGCTCCGCGGCGCGGTGGCCGACGTGGTGCACCTTGATGTGATCGGGATGGCCGTAGCCACCGTGCCAGTCGTAGACGGTGAGCACGTCGGCCTGCTCGTCGCGCAGGATCGCGGCGAGCCGTTCGGCCGCCTCGTCGAGCGGTGCCTGCAGGAACGACTCGGGGTGGTCGTTCTGGTCCCAGCCGGTCATGCCGCTGTCGGCGTAGTCGAGCCATGCGACCCGGTGGATGCCGAGCACCGCGGCCGACGCCTCGCTCTCGCGGCGGCGACGGTCGACCAGCGTCTCGCCCGGTGCCAGGTCGTCGGGCACCTCACCGTGGTCGCCGTTGGTGGCCACGACCAGCACGACGCGGTGACCTTCGGCGACGGCGCGAGCCATCGAACCGCCGGTCTGGATCGCCTCGTCGTCGGGATGTGCGTGGAAGCACACGAGGGTGCCCATCAGGCGTCGACCACGGCCTTCGACTCGAGCAGCGCGCTCACGCGGTCGGCGGGCAGGCCCCAGTCGGTGAGGATCTCGAGGCTGTGCTGGCCCGGGTGCGCCGGCGCGCTCTTCACCTCGGGCACGGTGCGGCTGAACCGCGGGGCGGGCGCCGGCTGGGTGACCCCGGCGACGTCGATGAACGTGCGGCGCTCGACGTTGTGCGGGTGCGCGGCGGCCTCGCTCATGGTGAGCACGGGCGCGAAGCACACGTCGGTGGCCTCCATCAGCTCGCACCACTCGGCGCGGGTCTTCGACTTCATCACCTCGCGCAGGCGCTCCTTCAGGTGCGGCCACTTGCTCTGGTCCATCTGCTTCGCGAACTCGGGGTCGCCCGCGAGCCCGGTGATGCGCATCAGCTCGGCGTAGAACTGCGGCTCGATCGAGCCGAGCGAGATGTACTGGCCATCGGCGCACTCGAACACGTCGTAGAAGTGGGCGCCAGTGTCGAGCAGGTTGGTGCCGCGTGCGTTCTCGTCGAAGATGCCGGCCGACTTGAACGCCCAGAACATGCTCATCAGTACGGCGGCGCCGTCGACCATCGCCGTGTCGACGACCTGACCCTGGCCGCTGCGCTGCGCCTCGAGCAATGCGCACACCACGCCGTAGGCGAGGAACATGCCGCCACCACCGAAATCGCCGACCATGTTGAGCGGCGGGACGGGGGCCTCGCCCTTGCGGCCGAAGTGCGCCAGCGCGCCGGCGAGCGAGATGTAGTTGATGTCGTGGCCGGCGGCCTGGGCGTACATGCCCTCCTGACCCCAGCCGGTCATGCGGCCGAAGACGAGCTTCGGGTTGCGGGCGAGGCACACCTCGGGACCGACGCCGAGGCGCTCCATCACGCCGGGGCGGAAGCCCTCGATGAGCGCGTCCGCACGCTCGACGAGGTCGAGCAGGGTGGCGACGCCGTCGGGGTGCTTCAGGTCGATCGCGATGTTGCGGCGGCCGCGCAGCATGACGTCGAAGTGCGGGGTCTCGGGGGCGGGCCCACGCACCGACTGCGCACGCTCGACACGGATGACCTCGGCACCCATGTCGGCCAGCAGCATGGCGGCGAAGGGGCCGGGCCCGATGCCGGCGATCTCGATGATGCGATACCCAGTGAGCGGTCCAGACATGGATGCGTTTCTAGCCGCCGGACCGCCCGTGCGAGGCACCGGGTGATCACACGTGTGCGGACTGCGGCACCACAGGTGGGGCCGCAGTCCGCAAACGCGCTACTTGGCCTGCTGGGTGTGGGCGGCGACCGCGGCCACCACGGTGGGCCACAGGGGCTCGGGCAGATCGTGGCCCATGTCGGCGAGGAACAGCAGGTGCGCGCCCGGGATCGCCTCGGCGGTCGCGAAGCCGCCGCTCGGGGTGATCAGCGTGTCGTCGCGGCCGTGGATCACGAGCGCGGGCACGTCGAGCTGTCGCAGCCGCTCGGTGCGGTCGCCGCTCGACACGATCGCCGCCATCTGACGCGGGCCGCCCTCGCCGTAGTTCGACCGGTCCCAGCTGACCGCGGCGAGCTCCTTGGTGCGCTCGGCCGAGCGGTACTTCTTGGAGTGCCACGCCATCCACTTGGGCGACTCGTCGATGTAGGCCTCACGCGTGGTGGCAGGCGGCGACAGCAGCACGCCGAGCACCTCGGGGGCGGCCTGACCCACCGTCGGGTCGCCGGTCGTGCTCATCACCGAGGTGACGCTCGCGACGCGGGTGGGGTGCTCGATCGCCATCATCTGCACGATCATCCCGCCCATCGACGCGCCCATCACGTGGGCGCGCTCGACGCCCAGGTGGTCGAGCAGGCCGATGCCGTCGGCCGCCATGTCGGACAGTGTGTACGGCACGGGCGGCAGTTCACCGCCGCTGAACGCGGCCGCCATCACGGCACCGACGTCGACCTCGACACCGTCGAGCTTGGTGCTGAGACCGCAGTCGCGGTTGTCGTAGCGCACGACGTGCAGGCCGGTGTCGGCGAGCAGGCGGCAGAACCGCTCGTCCCACTGGATCATCTGGGCGGTGAAACCCATCACCAGCAACAGGGTCGGATCGTCGGGCGATCCGAACGTGTCGTACTCGAGTTCGATTCCGGTGGCGACGAGGGCACGGGGCATCGGCGCAGGCTACCGTCGGCGGGCATGACGATGTTCGACGCAGTGTTCGGCGTGCATGCCGGTCTGCAGCACACGACCGCCGACGAACTGCGTTCGGTGTGGAAGCGGATCGAGGACCTCGGCTACGGCTGGATCTCGATCTGGGACCACTTCTACGGGGCCACCGGCCATCCGGACGACGCCGCGTGCCTCGAGGCCGTCGCGATGCACGCGGCCCTCGCGTGCAGCACCGAACGGGTGCGCTGCGGGTCGCTCGTCTACTCGATCGGCTACCGCCACCCGGCCGTGCTCGCCAAGGCGATCACCACCATCGACCAGCTGTCCGGCGGTCGTGCCGACATGGGCATCGGCGCCGGTTGGGCGCAGATCGAGTACCAGGCGTACGGCATCCCGTTCCCCGCGGTGAAGACCCGGATGGACCAGCTCGAAGAGGGCATCCAGTGCCTCCGCGGGCTGCTGCACGACGAGGTCACGAACTTCGAGGGCGAGTGGTTCGAGCTCACGAACGCGCGCAACGAGCCGAGGCCGCTGCAGGACAAGCTGCCCATCTGGATCGGTGGTGGCGGCGAGAAGCGCACGCTGCGCATCGCCGCACAGTACGCCGACGGCTGGAACGTGCCGTTCATCTCGCCCGACCAGTTCGCCCACAAGAACGCCGTCCTCGACCAGCACTGCGCCACGCACGGGCGCGACCCGGGCGAGATCAAGCGGGCGATCAACTGCGGTCTCGCCTGGACCGAGGAGAGCCTGCAGCAGCAGTTCGGCGCGATCGCCGAGTTCGTGCGCCCGGGCGTGCTCACGGGCAGCGACGATCAGGTGATCGACACCATCGGCCGCTACGTCGAGGCCGGTGCCGACCAGGTGAACATCGCGCTGCGAGCGCCGTTCGACCTCGACGCGATCGACCGGCTGAGCGCGACCCTCGGACTGGAGCGCGCGTGAACGTCCGCATCGCCCGCGCGCCCGGTCGCGTCAACCTGATCGGCGACCACACCGATTACACGGGTGGCCTCGTGTTCCCGATGGCCGTCGACCGCTGGACCGACATCCGCTTCGTGCCCGACGAGCGCGTCGAGCTCACCTCGGCCGACGAGGCCGAGCCGGTGTCGTTGCCGCTCGCCGTCGACGATCCCACCGTCGTCTCGCCCGCGTGGGGTCGCTACGTGGCCGGCGTGGTGTCGGAGATGTCGCCCTCGCACGGCATCCGCGGTTCGATCACCACCACCATCCCGATCGGTGGCGGCATGTCGAGCAGCCACGCACTCGAGGTCGCGGTCGCACTGGCGCTCGGGTTCGAGGGCAGCGTCGTCGAGCTGGCGAAGCTCACCCAGCGAGCCGAGAACCGGGCGTCGGGCGTGCCGACCGGGATCATGGACCAGTTCTCGATCGCCGGTGGCGTGGCCGGCCATGCGCTGCTGATGGACTGCGGCGCGCTCACCATCACCCCGGTGCCGCTGCCAGCCGACGTCGACGTCGTGGTGCGCTTCGTCGCACACCGCACACTCGTCGGTTCGGCCTACGCCGATCGTGTGCGCGAGTGCGCGGCGGCCGAAGCCCTGATCGGCCCGTTGCGCGAGGCCACCTCGGCGGCCGCCGCGTCGATCGACGACCCGGTGGTGCGCAAGCGTGCGATGCATGTGGTCGCCGAGAACCAGCGGGTGCGCGACTTCGCCGAGGCGTTGCGGGCCGGCGATCTGGCCGGCGCGGGACAGCTGATGCTCGCCAGCCACGCGAGCCTGCGCGACCTGTACGACACCTCCACCGCGCAGATGGACGAGGCCGTCGCGCACGTGGCGTCGCTGCCGGGTGTGCACGGGGTGCGCATGACCGGTGGCGGTTTCGGCGGCTGCATCGTGGCGCTCACCGAACCGGGGGCGCTCGACGAGGGGTGGAAGGTCGCCGCCGTCGACGGTGCACGCGTGCTCTCCACCGACGACACGAACGAGGAGGTGGTCGGATGAGCGTCGACGTCATCGCGAGCGGGCTCCGCTTCGGCGAGGGACCGCGCTGGCACCACGGCAAGTTGTGGTTCAGCGACATGTACGACCACCAGGTGAAGGCGGTCGACCTGACGGGCCGGCTCGAGGTGAAGGTCGACGTGCCCGGTCAGCCGAGCGGTCTCGGCTGGACACCGGACGGCGACCTGCTGCTGGTGCTGATGCGCGAGCGCCAGGTGCTGCGCCTCGACCACGACCGACTGGTGGTGCACGCCGACCTGAACGGCATCGCCACCTGGCACTGCAACGACATGGCGGTCGACGACGCCGGCCGCGCGTACGTCGGCAACTTCGGGTTCGACCTGCACCGTGCCGAGACGTCGGGCGACTGGTCGGGTATCCGTTCGGCGGCGATCGCGCTGGTGCAGCCGGACGGGTCGGTGTCGGTCGCGGCCGACGACCTGCACTTCCCCAACGGCACGGTCATCACCCCCGACGGCCGCACGCTGATCGTGGCCGAGTCGATGGGTCGTCGGCTCACCGCGTTCGACCGGGCCGACGACGGCACGCTGTCGAACCGGCGTGTGTGGGCCGACCTCGGCCAGCGGCTGCCGGACGGCATCTGTCTCGACGCCGAGGGCTGTGTGTGGTTCGCCAACGCGGGTGGCGACGAATGCGTGCGTGTGGCCGAGGGCGGCGAGGTGCGCCAGGTGGTGGTCACCGACCGCCGCGCCTACGCGTGCATGCTGGGCGGCCCCGAGGGTCGACACCTGTTCGTGCTGACGTCGCGCAGCTCGCTCCCCGACGAGTGCCTCGCCCGCCGCGAGGCGCAGGTGGTGGTGACCGAGGTCGCGGTGCCGCACGCCGGCACACCCTGACCGACCGCCTGCATCCGGATCGAGGTCAGCGCGTCGAGTCGCGCCTCGACGTGCCGCCGATGACGAGTTCGGGCTCGATCTCGACGTGGTGCGCGGCGCGGGGCGCGATCCGGCCGGCGGCCTGATCGGCCAGCAGCCCGAGCGCCGCGGCCGCGAGCCGGTCGAAGGGCTGGACCACGCTGGTGAGCGCGACCTCGCCGTGTGTGTCGAGTCCGGAGCCCGTGCCGTCGAACCCGGCGATCGCCACCTGACCGGGCACCCGCACGTCGAGCGCCGTGCACGCCCACAGCGCGCCGATCGCCATCTCGTCGTTGCCGGCGAAGATCGCGTCGGCGCCGCGGTCGATCAGGGTCGCGGCCGCAGCGGGACCGCTGCCGCGCTGGAAGGTGCCGGTGACGACGAGCGTCTCGTCGACCTCGAGACCGGCCTCGGCGTGCGCCCGTCGGTAGCCGGCCAGGCGTTGACGGGCGTCGACGCGCTCGAGCGGGCCGGTGATCGTGCCCACGCGACGGCAGCCCTGCTCGAAGAGGTGCTGCACCGCGCGTGCGCTCGAGCGCTCGTTCTCGACGTCGACGGTGACGAGGTCGTCACGGTCGGGGTGGCGGCCGATCAGCACGGCGGGCATCGACGAGTCGAGCAGGTCGTCGACCCACGGCCGCCCGACCGCGACCGAGCTGATCACCAGGCCGGCGAGCAGCCCGTCGCGCAGGATGTGGTGCACGGTGCGGCCCGGCTCGTCGGGCACCAGGTGCAGCATCAGGCCGAGGTCGGCGCGGGCCGCGGCGCGGCCGACCGCGTGGGTGAGCGACGCACCGTAGGGGTCGACACGCAGGTCGTCGGAGGGCAGGACCAGTCCGACGGCTTCGGCCCGGCCGCTCGCCAGCTGCTTGGCGGCGCGATTCGGGCGGAAGCCGACGTGGTCGGCGATGCGCTGCACCCGCTCGCGCACGTCGGGACGGACGCCGGGCTGGCCGTTGATCACCCGCGATGCGGTGCTGCGTGACACCCCGCTCAGGCGTGCGACGTCGTCGAGGGTGACCGGCGCGGCGGGCGCTGCGGGGACGGGGGTGCCGAGCGGCACGGCCACGGAGTTCACGGGTGGGATCCTAGGTGCCGTCGGGTCGTGTGACCCGTTGACTGGGAGCGCTCCCATGCTAGGGTTGCGCTCGTCGGACGGTCAACCGGCCCGGATGGAACCCGCTTCATCAGGGCGAACGTACCTCCGTCGTCCCCAGGATCAGCTGTCGTGCATCACGGATCGTCGTTCGTTGGAAGCGCTCCCAGCGCCGTCACCACCGACGATGCAGCGCGCCTCCACCCCCGGAGGGGTCCGCTGCGCCGACCGGTGCACGACGGCTGGTCCGTGGAGGTGCTGCACCGCCACGACGGCGGGCCCGGCATCGGCCCGCTGCCCGCCACGGTGCCCGGCTGCGTGCACACCGATCTGCTCGCCGCCCGGTTGATCCCCGACCCGTTCGTCGACGACCACGAGCACCGCGTCGCCTGGGTGGCCGAGGCCGACTGGCGGTGGAGCTGCCGGCTCGACCTCGCCGAGGCAGCCGACCACGAGCACGTCGAGCTCGTCTTCGACGGTCTCGACACCCTCGCCACCGTCCGGCTCGACGACCGCGTGGTGGCCCGCACCGCCGACATGCATCGCCGGCACCGCGTCGACCTCACGGGCCAGCTCGCGCCTCTCGACGGGCCGGGCGGGCCGGGCAGACCGGGCGGCGCCCACCGGCTCACCGTCGACATCGCCTCGGCCGCCCGCCACGCCGAACAGCTCCGCGAGCACGAGGGCGACTGGCCCTCGGCCTCGTTCGGCCGCTCGTACCACTACGTCCGCAAGATGGCCTGCAGCTGGGGCTGGGACTGGGGGCCCGCGCTCACCACCGCCGGCATCTGGCGCCCCGTGCATCTGCACGCCTGGAGCACCGCCCGCCTCGGCGACGTGCTCGCCCACACCGACGTCGACCTGCACGACCAGGGACGGCTCACCGTCGACGCCGAGGTCGTCGCCTCACGGGCGCTCGACACCGACGGACCGGTGACGGTCGAGGTCACCCTCGCCGATCCCGGCGGCGACGTGCTCGGAACCGGCCGCGCCGAGGTCGAGCTGCACCAGGGCCGCTCCACCGCTGCCACCGTCGTGCTCGAACCCGGCACCGTGCGTCGCTGGTGGCCACGATCGTTGGGCGAGCCGCACCGCTACACCACCACCGTACGCCTGCTCGCCGCGGACGACACCGAACTCGACCGCTGGCAGGGCACGGTCGGGTTCCGCACCATCGGGCTCGACACCAGCGCGGATGCGCTCGGCGCACGATTCGCGTTCGTGGTCAACGGCTGCGAGCTGTTCACCCGTGGCGTCAACTGGATCCCCGACGACGCGCTGCCGTCGCGCAGCACCGCGGCCCGGGTGCGCGAGCGGTTGCACCAGGCGTGCGACGCCAACGTCGACCTGGTGCGCGTGTGGGGCGGCGGGCTGTACGAGTCGGGCGAGTTCTACGACGCGTGCGACGAGCTCGGACTGCTGGTGTGGCAGGACATGGCGTTCGCATGCGCCGCGTACCCCGAGCACCTGCTGGTCGACGAGGTGCGCCACGAGGTGCACGACAACGTCGTGCGGCTGCACCACCATCCGAGCCTCGCCCTCTGGAACGGCAACAACGAGAACCTGTGGGGTCACGCCGACTGGGGCTGGCAGGACGAGCTCGAGGATCGGGCGTGGGGTGCCGGGCTGTACTTCGACCAGATCCCGCTCGTGCTCGAACGACTCGACCCCGATCGCCCGTACTGGCCGGGCAGCCCCTACAGCGGACCGCACGTCGCCCCCAACGCCGACACCCACGGATGCACCCACGTGTGGGACGTGTGGAACCAGCTCGACTACGAGCGCTACCGCGACCACGCGTGCCGCTACGTCGCCGAGTTCGGCTGGCAGGCACCTCCGACGTGGAGCACCCTCGAACGCTCGGTCACCGAGCGGCCGATCGACCGCCACTCCCCTGCCTTCGCCAACCACCAGAAGGCCGAGCACGGCGACCGCAAGCTGTCGCGCGGGCTGCGCACCCATCTCGGTCACGTGCCCGACGATCTCGACAGCTGGTGGTACGCCACCCAACTGCTGCAGGCCCGCGCGGCGCGCACGGGCATCGAGCACTTCCGCTCGTTGCACGGCCATTGCATGGGCACGATCTGGTGGCAGCTCAACGACTGCTGGCCGGTCACCAGCTGGTCGTTGGTCGACGGCGACGGTCTGCGCAAGCCGAGCTGGTTCGCGCTGCGCGACGCCTACGCCGACCGGCTGCTCACGGTGCAGCCGCGCGGGCACGAGCTGGTGCTGTTCGCGGTGAACGACGCACGCGCCAGCTGGTGGCCGAAGGGCACCGCCAGCCGGCTGCGACTGGACGGCACGGAGCGCTGCACCCAGACGGTCGATCTGGTGGTGGCCGGGCACGACGTGGCCCGGCTGGCGCTCGACCCGTGCCTCGCCTCGCCGCGCGACGCGGCCGACGAGGTGCTCGTGGTCGAGTGCGGCGGCGAGCGCACGTGGTGGTGGTTCGCCGACGACCACACGGTGCGCCTGCCCGAACCACACCTCACCGGCACCGTCGAGCGCGTCGATGCCGACACCGCCGTGGTCGAGGTGACGGCCGAGGCGGTGGTGCGCGACCTCGTGATCCACCCGGACCGGCTCGTGCCGGGTGCGCGCATCGACCGTCAGGTGGTGTCGATGCTGCCCGGCGCTGCGGAGCGGTTCGTGATCAGCGGCCTGGCGGGCGCCGAGCTCGACGTCGACGCGCTGCTGGCCCGGCCGGTCACGTGGACGGCGCGAGACCTGCAGCGAGGCGGCTGAGCGCATCGGGCGTGCGCACGCCCCACCAGAACAGGTCGCGCCCGTCGACGAGCACCACACGTGCCGGTGGGTGCCCGAATGCGTCGGCCACCTCGGCCACGTGCCGCTCGGCGAACGGATAGGGCTCGCTCGGCAGCAGCACGGTCGACGGTCGTCGGGCCGCCAACTCGTCGAGCTCGAGCGCCGGATACGAACCGTCGGCACGGGTGAGCACGTTGCGCAGGCCCAGGTGGTCGAGCACCGCCGAGCCGTAGGTGGCCGCCCCGAGCGCCATCCACGGTCGGCGCCAGATCAGCACCGCGACCTCACCCGACGGCTCGGCGGGCGGTGGCAGGTGGAGCGACCGAGCCGGCACGCCCACCGAGTCGGCGAGCTCGTCGAGGGTGGCCGCCACGCCGGCCAGGTCGACCACGTGCGTCACGTGGATGCGCAGCCCGGCGGCCACGAGCGCCTCGGCGTCGTCGCGACGGTTCTCCTCCCGGTCGAGCACGACCAGGTCGGGTGCCAGCTCGGCGATCGCCGCCAGGTCGGGATCCTTGGTGCCACCCACGTGGCGCAACGACGGCTGCTCGCAGAAGCGGGTGCACGCGACCACGTCGACGCCCCAGGCGAGCAGGGTCTCGGTGACCGACGGGACGAGGCTGACGACCCTCACAGGTCGCTGGGCGGCACGGGCACGACGGCGGACGGCCGGCGGCTCAGCCGAGCAGGCGGCGCTTCTGCGCCTCGAACTCCTCGGGCGTGAGCGTGCCGCGGTGCAGCATGCCCTCGAGCCGCTCGAGTTCCTCGGCGACGCTGGGCGGTGCCATGTCGGGACGGCCGTACCCGGCCCGGCGCTGGGCCACCATCTCCATCTGCGAGTGGATGAGGCTCTGCACCTGGTCGGGATGCTTGATGTCGGCGAAGCGGCTCTGGCCGTCCTCGCCACCGGACTCGATCAGCAGGTCGCCGGCGCCGAGCATCCGCTCGAAGATGCTCTGGTTGAAGTTGACGTTGTTGACGCGCTCGAGCGGGATCTCGATGCCGCTCTTGGCCAGCACACCGGTGCGGAAGATGAGCCGGTGCGAGGTGATGACGAAGTGGGTGGTCATCCACTTGAGGTAGCGGATGATCGTCCAGCCCGCGGTGCCGACGAGGGCCACCAGCGCGAGCGCGGTGAGCACCTTGTTGAGCGTGTCGTTGCTGATGTCGGCCGTGAGGATCCAGATGCCGACGACGATCGCGACGACCAGCGAGGCCACCGCCTCGGAGAAGTACCACCAGTGCGGGTGCAGATCGAGCGCGATCGTCTCGTCGGCCGTGAGGTTCTTCTGCGCGAACGTCATGGCGCGGCAGCGTAGCCCTATCGTGGCCGAATGGACGCGAGGGCGGCGAGCGGCGAGACGGCCGACGACCGCACCCGCCTGCAGCAGGTGCTGCGCGGCCTCGACCCCCAGCAGCACGAGGCCGTCACCATCGACGCGATGCCGCTCGCCATCGTGGCGGCCGCCGGGTCGGGCAAGACGATGGTGCTCACCCGCCGGATCGCCCGCCGCGTGCTCGACGGCAGCGCCGACGCCCGCCACGTGCTGGCGCTCACCTTCACCCGCGACGCTGCCGGCGAGCTGCGTCGCCGCCTCCGCAAGCTCGACATCCGCGAGACGATCGAGACGGGCACCTTCCACGCCGTCGCCCTGCGCGTGCTGCGCGACCGGGCCAACGCCACGGGCATCGGGCCGCCGGTGGTGGCCAACGATCGCGGGCGCCTGGTGCGCGAGGTGCTCACCGAGACGCGGGTGCGCTGCGAGCCGGCCGGGGCGCTGGCCGACCTCGACTGGGCCCGCGCTCGTCTGGTGACGCCCGATCAGTTCGTCGCGCTCAACCGACGGATGCGCCGCAAGCCGGCGTTGTCGGCCGAGGCGTACGCCAAGGTGCTCGAGCGCTACACGGCGCTCAAGCGTCGACGCGGCGTGGTCGACTTCGACGACCTGCTCACCGATCTGCTCGGGCAGATGGAGCGCGACCCCGTGTTCGCCGACGTGGTGCGGTGGCGGTTCCGGCACCTGTTCGTCGACGAGGCGCAGGACCTCAACCCGTTGCAGCACGCGGTGCTCGAGGCGATCCGCGGTGGCCGGCCCGACCTGTGCCTCGTGGGCGACCATCGCCAGGCGATCTACGGCTGGAACGGCGCGGATCCCTCGACGCTGCTCGAGGTCGAGCGGCGCTACCCCGGTGTCACCGTCGTGGCGCTCACCGGCAACTACCGGTGCTCGCCGCAGATCGTGCGCGCCGGCGCTGCGGCGTTGCGGGCCGCGTCGATCGACGACGACACCGAGTCGCGCCGTCCCGACACGCGCCCGCTCCAGGTGGTGGCGTGTGCGGACGAGCACGACGAGGCACGGCGGGTGGCGCAGCTGGTGCGCGACCTCGCGCGACGCCACGGGCTCACGCGCGTGGCCGTGCTGGCCCGCACCAACGACCAACTCGAGCACCTGGGTCGAGCGATCACCGCGGCCGGGCTGCCGGTGGTGCGCGCCGCAGGCACGAGCCTGCTCGACCGCACGATCGCCGAGGCCGCCCGGTGCACCTCACGCGAGCAGCTCGCGCAGTGGGTCGAGGCGGTGTGGGCGAGCGACGAGGTGCCGGCCGTGCGCAGCCGGGTGGCCGAGGAGGTCGACCGGTTCCTCACGTCGAACGAGCCCGGTGGGTTCCGCGCATGGCTCGAGGTACGCCAACCCTTCGACGACCTCGAGCCCGACGACGACGGGGCGATCGCGTTGCTCACGTTCCACGCGGCGAAGGGCCGAGAGTGGGAGGCCGTCGTGGTCACCGGGGTGGAGGACGGCCTGGTGCCGCACACGTCGGCGACGAGCGAGGCGCAGCGCACCGAAGAGGCACGACTGCTGTACGTCGCGCTCACGCGCGCCAGCGAGACGCTGGTGGTCACGTGGGCGACGTCGCGCAAGGGTGCCGTGGCGGTCGAGAGCCCGTGGCTCGCGGCGGTGTCGGCCACGATCGACGACGACCGAGCGGCACCTCCACCGCCGGCGTGGCGCCGCCCGGCGCGAGCGCCCGAACCACTGCAGGTGCTGAAGGACTGGCGCGAGGCCGTCGCCCGGGCGGCCGGGGTGGCGCCGGCCGCGGTGTGCAGCGATCAGGTGTTGCGCTCGATGCTGGCCGATCCCCCGCGCGACGTGCCGGGGGTGGCGCAGCGGCTCGGCCTCGGGGTCACGGCCGCCGAGCGCCTGGCACCCAGGCTGCTCAGCCTGCTGCCGGCCGGCCCTTCATGAGCCGTTCGAACACCTCGGGCTTCATCGACACGAACAGCCCGCGTGCCTGGGCACACAGCGTGTCGCCGTGGTGCAGCGTGGCCTCGGTGTAGATCTTGCGGCCCTCGATCCGGTCGATGCGACCGACGAACCGCAGCGGGCGGTGCAGCGGCGTGGGCGACCGGTAGTCGATCTGCAGGTTGGCGGTCATGCCCGGTTGGCCAGACATCGACTGCACGAACCCGAGCACCTCGTCGAAGCTCGCGGCGATGAAGCCGCCGTGCACGCAGCCGGGCGGCCCCTCGTAGGCCGTGCCGAACACGACCTCGCCCACGACCGAGCCGTCGTCCTGCGCCCGCGTGGTGATCGGTGGGGCGAGCGGGTTGAGCGGCCCGACGAGCGGGCTGAAGTCGAGGAAGAACATGTCCTGGTGGTCGGACAGCGAGGCCTCGGCCCCGGTGTAGGTGCGCTCGTGCCCCTTCTCGACGAGGACGGCTGCGGCCTGTTCGACGAGGTCGCGAGCCTGTTCGAACTCGGCGCTCGACGCGCTCGACGAGGTGAGCTCCTCGATGATGCGACGCACGGCCTCGCTCAGGCGGAACCGGGCGTCGTGCGGGTCCTGGGGCCGGTCGAAGTCGATCATCACGAGCGGGTCCTCACGTCGGTCAGTCGAGCAGGTCGACCACGACGGGGGCGTGGTCGGACGGCGAGGTGCCCTTGCGGGCATTGCGGTCGACGATCGACCAGGCGACGCGCTCCGCGACGGCCTGCGTCGCGAGCACGAGGTCGATGCGCAGGCCACGGCCCTGGTGGAAGTCGCCCGCCCGATAGTCCCACCAGCTGTACAGCTTGTCGGCGTCGTACATCTGGCGGAACACGTCGACGAAACCCCAGCCCTGCAGCTCGGCGAGCAGCGCCCGCTCGGCCGGGCTGGTGTGCGTGGCGTCGACGAACTTCGACGGGTCGTACACGTCGCGGTCGTCGGGTGCGATGTTGAAGTCGCCCGTGACGACCATCGGCACCTCGGGCGAGCCGAGTTCGGCCACGTGGCGCTGCAGTTGGGCGAGCCAGCGCAGCTTGTACTGGTAGTGGTCGTTGTCGAGCGACCGGCCGTTGGGCACGTACACGCTCGTGAAGTGCACGCCGCCGCAGCGGGCCGAGATGATCCGGGCGTCGGGGTCGGGGTCACCCGAGCCCGGCGCGAAGTTGGCGACGACGTCGTCGATGCCGACGCGCGACAGGATCGCCACACCGTTCCACTGTCCCTGACCGTGGTGCACCGACTCGTAGCCGAGGCCCTGGAACGTGAGTGCCGGGAACGCGTCGTCGGCGAGCTTGGTCTCCTGCATGCAGACGACGTCGGGCTGCACCTCGGCGAGCCACTCCTCCACGCGGGGCAGACGGACCTTCAGCGAGTTGACGTTCCAGGTGGCGAAGCGCACCCCGCCACGGTAGCGACCAACCCGCCGAGGCGGGACGGAAACGCCCGGGATGGGCGCCGCCGTCCCTCGACACGCTGTCCGGTCGACGCTGGCGGGACGGAAACGCCCGGGCTGGGCGCCGCCGTCCCTCGACACGCTCTCCGGTCGACGCTGGCGGGACGGAAACGCCCGGGATGGGCGCCGCCGTCCCTCGATCAGCGCTTCTTGGCGGCGCGCTTCGTGGCGGGCGCGGGCTCGGGTGCCGGGGCGGCCTTCTTGGCCGCACGCTTCTTCGCTGGTGCCGGGGCGGGCGCAGGGGCAGCCTCGACCTGGGCTGCGACCGGAGCCGGGGCGGCGACCTTCTTGGCGGCGCGTTTCCTGGCCGGCGCCGCGGCCGGCGCGGGCTCGTCGGCGGGGAACAGCGTCTCGGCTGCGGGCGTGGGTGTCGGCGTCGCCTTGCGGGCGCCACGCTTCTTGGCCGGCGACTCGACCGGGGCCGCGTCGGCGACCGGCGCGGCCTCGACCGGGGCCGCTGCCTTCTTGCCCCGGCGACCGCCACGGGCCGGTGCCTCGACCGGGGCCTCGGCGACCGGCTGCTCGACGGGCTGGCTCGCCGCCACCTCGTCGGCCGTCGGGGTCGCCGGGGCCAGCAGGGCCTTGGCGGCCTTGCTCGCCTTCGATGCCTTCGCCGGCATGTCGCCCTTCGCCGTCTTCGCGGTCTTCGCCGTCTTCGCGGTCTTCGCCGTCTTCGCGGCCTTGGCGGGCTTCGACGGCTGCTCGGCCGGGGGCTTGGCGGTCGACATGCCGACCACGGCGAGGTCGATGCTGCGACGGGCGGCGGCGAAGCTGTCGACGACGAGCGTGATCGCGTCGCCGATCTTCATGAACTCTCGGGCGCTGCGCGGCGCCGGGTCGGCCATGAGGCGCAGGGGCACGTAGCCCTTCACATCGCCCACCCGCACGTACGCACCGTGCGAGCTGTAGCTCTCGACAACGGCGTTGACGCTGCTGCCCACCGGGTGGTGCTCGACGAACGACAGGAACGGCAGCAGGTCGTTGACGGGGTGGCCGGCCTTGGGCGCGGCAGCGGCCGGCGCGACCGCCGCAGCGGGCGCCGGGGCGGCGGGGGCGGCCGGCTTCTGGCCCTTCACCCGCGCACCGGGCGGCGGGGCCTTGGGCACCGGCATCGGCTGGCTCGCCTCGGGCGAGCCGATCCGGGCGCTCCCGCGATCGGCGCTCGCCTTCTTGCGCTTGGCCTCTTTGACCGCACTGCGGCTGACCGGTCCGCGCACCGGGATGCGGGGCACGAACACCCAGCCGATGTGCGGCACCGGCTTGCCGCCGATCAGGCGGCCCTCGTCGAACAGCCACGAGTACTGCCCGTGGAACTCCTGGAACGAGTCGTTGGTGAGGATGGTCGCGTTGACCTTGTTGGCGATCGAGAGCACGAAGGCATCCCCACGGCCGACCGCGCCGGCAGGCGGTGCGACGAGTTCGTTGTTGGCGATCGCCTCGTCGAACTCCTTGACCTCCTTCGCGTCGATCCGGTGCCCGAAGGTGGCGTCGACGACGACCGTGATCAGGGCGTCGGGATGCTCGGCCATGAACGCCAGCACTGCCTCGTTCAGCTGGGCCAGACTCGGCATCGAACGCCCCTCGGTGGCGATGTTCGAGCCGTCGACCACCACGTGATGAGGACCGTGATGTGAGACGTGATGTGGCATAACGGCCTTCAGTCAACCACGGTGACGACCCGAAGCACCGGATGCCTGCGTGGCTACCATCGTCCGACGTGCCGACCCACGACTCCCCCATCACCGCCGTCCTCTGGGACTTCGGCGGCGTGATCCTCTCGAGCCCCTTCGAGGCGTTCAACCGCTACGAGCACGACCACCACCTGCCGCCCGACTTCATCCGCGGCGTCAACGCGACCGACCCGCACACCAACGCGTGGGCGCGGCTCGAGCGCAGCGACATCACGCCCGACGAGTTCGACGCCGCGTTCGCCGCCGAGAGCGAGGCGCTCGGGCACCGGGTGCCGGGCGCCGACGTGCTGGCGTTGCTGAGCGGTTCGGTGCGGCCCGAGATGGTGCGCGCGCTCGACCGGGTGATCGAGGCCGGCTACCGCACCGCGTGCCTCACCAACAACGTCGGCGGCGAGCACATCTCGTCCGAGCGCAGCGAACTGATCGCGTCGATCATGGATCGCTTCGACCAGGTGGTCGAGAGCAGCAAGGTGGGCTGCCGCAAGCCCGAGCCGCGGTTCTACGAGATGGCGTGCGAACTGCTCGGCGTCACCCCGCACGAGTGCGTGTTCCTGGACGACCTCGGCATCAACCTGAAGCCGGCCGCGGCGATGGGCATGCGCACCATCAAGGTGCTCGCCGCCGACCAGGCGATCGCCGATCTCTCGGCGATCCTCGGCATCTCGCTCGACTGATCGGTCCCGTCACCCGGACGTGACCGCCAGGGGCTCAGAGCCCCTGGAAGGTCTCGTCCATCAGGTCGGCGAGCTCCTGGTCGTGGATCGCCTTCGAACCCGTGGCCGGGCTGCCGCTCTCGACGCGGGCCACGTGGCGCAGGTCGTAGCCGCGCTCCTTGACGCGCCACACGCGGTGCTCGACGAAGTGCCAGGGACCCATGTTCTCGGGCTCCTCCTGCAACCACACCACCTCGCGGGCGTTGGGGTAGCGCTCGAGGATCTCGAACATCTGCTGCTGCGGGAACGGGTAGAGCTGCTCGACCCGGACGATCGCCGCCGCGGCGCCGCGCTTGTCGCGCTCGGCGAACGCATCCCACGCGACCTTGCCCGAGCAGAACACCACACGGCGCACGGCCGACGCATCGGTCACCCACGGATCGTCGAGCACCTCCTCGAACGAGCCGGTGGTGAAGGCGTCGACGTGGCTCATCGTCTCCTTCATGCGCAGCGGCGACTTGGGCGCGAACACGACCAGCGGCTTGCGGATCTCACGGCGCACCTGACGGCGCAGCAGGTGGAAGTAGTTGGCGGCGGTGGTGGTGTTGACGACCTGGATGTTGTCCTCGGCGCAGAGCGTGAGGAAACGCTCGATGCGGGCCGAGCTGTGCTCGGGACCCTGTCCCTCGAAGCCGTGCGGCAGCAGCAGCACGAGGCCGTTCTCCTGCCCCCACTTGTCCTCGGCGGCCACCAGGTACTGGTCGATGATGATCTGCGCGCCGTTGACGAAGTCGCCGAACTGCGCCTCCCACAGCACGAGCGCGTCGGGGTTCGAGTGGGCGTAGCCGTACTCGTAGCCGAGCGCGGCGTACTCGCTCAGCAGCGAGTCGTACACCCACAGCTCGGCCTCCTTGCCGGGCAGGTGCTGCAGCGGGATGAAGATCTGCTCGTTCTCGTAGTCGACGAGCGCGGCGTGGCGGTGGCTGAAGGTGCCGCGGCGGCAGTCCTCGCCGGCGAGACGCACCGGGTTGCCCTCGAGCAGCAGCGAACCGAACGCGAACGCCTCGGCCGTGGCCCAGTCGACCATGCCGGTCTCGCCGTACTGCTTGGCCCGGGCGGCGAACTGCCGGCCGAGCTTCGGGTGCACGGTGAACCCCTCGGGGTAGTTGGTGAGCTGGGCGAAGATCGCGTCGAGCGTGCCTCGGTCGACACCGGTGTTCACGTGGGGCAGCACACCGCGCGGCGCCGGCGGCTTGGCCGCCTTCACCTTCTCGGGCGCGTGGGCGCGGGTCTCGTCGAGCGCGACCTGCAGCTTCGACTGGAAGTCGTTGAGCGCGCCCTCGGCCTCGTCGAGCGTGATGTCGCCGCGCTTGACGAGCTGCTCGACGTAGAGCTTGCGGACGCTGCGGCGCTCGGCGATCGCCTTGTACATGAGCGGCTGGGTGTAGCTCGGGTCGTCGCCCTCGTTGTGACCGTGGCGGCGGTAGCACACCATGTCGATGACGACGTCCTTGTGGAACTCCTGGCGGTACTCGAAGGCCAGGCGGGCCACGCGGGCGCAGGCCTCGGGGTCGTCGCCGTTGACGTGGAAGATCGGCGCCTGCACGGTCTTCGCGACGTCGCTGCAGTAGATCGACGAGCGGGCGTACTGCGGCGAGGTGGTGAACCCGATCTGGTTGTTGATGATCAGGTGGATCGTGCCGCCCACGCGGTAGCCGCTGATGTCGCTCATCGCGAGGCACTCGGCCACGATGCCCTGGCCGGCGAACGCGGCGTCGCCGTGGATCAGCAGCGACAGCACCGGGAACGAGTTCGGCGGGTCGATCTGGTCCTGCTGGGCGCGGACCATGCCCATCACGATCGGGTCGACGGTCTCGAGGTGGCTCGGGTTGGCGGCGAGCTCGATCTTGACGCTCGCACCGGCGGGCGACTCGTACTTGCCGCTCGCGCCGAGGTGGTACTTCACGTCGCCCGAACCCTGCACCGACGACGGGTCGACGTGGCCCTCGAACTCCTTGAAGATCTGGTCGTAGCTCTTGCCCATGATGTTGGCGAGCACGTTGAGACGGCCGCGGTGGGCCATGCCGAGCACCGCTCCCTCGAGGCCGGCGTCGGCCGACCGCGACAGGATCTCGTCGAGGATCGGGATCGCCGACTCGGCGCCTTCGAGACCGAAGCGCTTGGTGCCGACGTACTTGGTGGCGAGGAACTTCTCGAACGCCTCGGCCGAGTTGAGCCGCTCGAGGATCCGGCGCTTCTCGTCCTTGGTGTGCTCGAACGCGACACCTTCGAGCTTGGCCTGGATCCAGCGCTGCTCCTCGGTCGACTGGATGTGCATGTACTCGACGCCGATCGTGCGGCAGTACGCGTCACGCAGCACGCCGAGCAGGTCGCCGAGGGTCATGCGGTCCTGGCCGCCGACACCGCCGGTGAGGAATTCGCGGTCGAGGTCCCAGATGGTGAGGCCGTAGGTGGCCGGGTCGAGCTCGGCGGGCAGCTCGGGCTGGCGCCAGCGCAGCGGGTCGAGGTCGGCGATCAGGTGGCCGCGCACGCGGTGCACGCGGATGAGCGTGGCGACCTGCATCTGCTTGTGCAGCATGGCGTCTTCGCGGTTGACCGGGTTGACGTCGGGCCGCCACTTCACCGACTCGTACGGCACGCCGAGGCTCTGGAAGACGCCTTCGTAGAAGCCGTGCTCGCCGAGCAGCAGCTCGTGCACGCGCTTCAGGAACAGGCCACTCTCGGCGCCCTGGATGATGCGGTGGTCGTAGGTGCTGGTGACCGTGACGACCTTGCTGATGCCGAGCGAACCGAGCGCGTGCTCGTCGGCGCCCTGGAACTCGGCCGGGTAGTCGATGCTGCCGACGCCGACGATGACGCCCTGGCCGGGCATGAGCCGCGGCACCGACTGGACGGTGCCGATGGTGCCCGGGTTGGTGAGGGTGATCGTCGCGCCCTGGAAGTCGGCGACCGCGAGCTTGTTGTTCTTGACCTTGCGGATGAGCTCTTCGTACGCGGCGAGGAAGCCGGCGAAGTCGAGGGTGTCGGCATCGCGGAGCACCGGCACGACGAGGGTGCGCGAGCCGTCGGCCTTGCTGACGTCGACGGCGAGGCCCATGTTGACGTGCTCGTTGCGCACGAGGCGCGGCTTGCCGTCGCTGCCCTCGACGTAGGTGTTGTTCATGCCGGGCACGGCGTCGGCGATGGCGCGCACGATGGCGTAGCCGATGAGGTGGGTGAAGCTGACCTTGCCCTGGCCGCTGCGGCTGCGGTAGCCGTTGATGACCTTGCGGTTGACCTCGAGCAGCTTGGCCGGCACGTTGCGGAAGCTGGTGGCGGTGGGGACCGTCAGGCTGCGCTCCATGTTGGCGGCGATCGCGACGCCGGCGCCGCGGATCGGCTCGCCCGGGTCGTCGCCGGCCACCGGCGCGGCAGGCGCGGCGGGTGCAGCAGGCGCAGCGGGTGCGGCAGGCGCGGCAGGCGCGGCAGGTGCGGCGGCAGCCGGCACGTCCGCGGCGGGAGGGGCCGCGACGGGCGTGGGGGCTGCCGGAGCGGCTGCGGGCGCGGTGGGCGCGGGCTGGCCGAACGTGGCCGGTGCCGAGCCCCGGTAGTCGCTGAAGAACTCGCGCCAGCTCTCGCTCACCGACTCGGGATCGGCGACGAACTGGCCGTACATCTCGTCGACGAGCCAGGAGTTCGTGCCGAAGTCCTGACTCGCGTGATCGGTGGCAGTCATCAGGATCGATGGTACCCGTCGCTCATCGCGACGACCGTGCGTTGCTCACGGCAAATCGCCAGCAGGGTCCCCGGCAGGATCCCCGGCAGGCAGGCGTGTCGGGCGCCACGGAGAACTTCGACGCTGCGTGATGTTTTCACAAGTCGAGACTTGTATTATTCACGCCCATGAAGACACGAGCGTTCGCCTCCGCACTCCTCGTCGGGTCCCTCGCGCTCGCCGCCTGCGGTGGCGGCAGCGACAGCTCGAGCTCGGGCACCACCGTGCCGGCCGACGTCACCGTGAAGGCCCTCGACGGCCTCCGCTGGGACGCCACCGAGTACTCGGCCACCGCCGGCGAGGTGACCATCGCCGTCAAGAACGACTCGACGCTGCCGCACAACCTGCACATCGTCGCCGCCGACGGCACGCAGCTGCCCGAGGTCTTCGACATCCCCTCCAAGGGCACCGAGGTCGACGACACGGTCACGCTCACGGCCGGCACCTACACGCTGATCTGCACGATCGCCGGCCACGCCAGCATGAAGGCCACGCTCACCGTCAGCTGACGCACACGTCGCACCCGACCCCATCACGACGAGCCGCCCCGCACCGGGCGGCTCGTTCGCGTCCGGACCCTCGGTCAAGATGAGCGCCATGTCCGACTGGTCGAGCCCGTCCGCGCCGCCGCCTCCTCCACCCGTCCCGCCGCCCCCTCCACCGGGCGCGTCCGCCGGTGTCGCCGTGGGGCCGGCCTCGCCCGACGGGCTCGACGGGCTCGACGGACTCGCGCGCGCCGCGGTCGGCCGCCGCGTCGCCGCAGCGTGGATCGACGTCGTGCTGCTCGGCGTCCTCGCCTTCGCCTTCACCGAGCGGGTCGACGGTGGCGGCGGTGCCGGACGGCGCTACGAGCTGAGCGGCGGCCCGTTGCTGCTCGTGCTCGCGATGTGGCTCGTGTATTACGGCGTGGCCGAACTGCTGTGCGCGACCACGCCGGGCAAGTGGGTGATGGGGCTGCGCGTGGTCGGCCGCGACGGTCGGCGGCCCACCGCGGGCGCCGTCGCGATCCGCACCGTGTTCCGCGTGATCGACGGGTTCCCGGCGCTGTACCTGGTCGGCTTCGTCGTCGTGCTGGCCACGGGCACCACGCAGCGCGTCGGCGATCTCGTGGCCGGCACACGGGTGGTGAAGGCGAGCGACCTGCGCGCGCCGGGTGCCGGACGGGCTCGGGCCGGCCGCACCGCGGTCGTGATGGTGCTCGCCGTCGCCGCGGTCGTCGCGATGACGGCTGTCGGTTTCTCACGATCGGGTCCCGACGACACGATCGGACGGTTCGAGTTCGACGACGACGTGGTGCCCGCCGTCGAGCAGATCGTGCCGCTGCTGTTCTCCGACGACGACGGGGTGCTCGCGTGGTTCGTACCGGAGGCCATCACCTCCGGCGACCTGTCCGACGTGCGACGCCGCATCGACGAGCAGTTCGGCGCATGGCAGGGCCGTGTCGACATCGACGATCACCGGGTGTTGCGGTCGGGCACGATCCCCGACCTCGGGCTCGACGACGTCGATCTGATGCAGGTGCGCGTGCTCACTGCGTTCGAGAACACCGATGCCGCCGAGTTGGTGCTCACCTTCACCGATCGCGACGGGCAGCTGCAGCTGGTGCGGTTCGATCTGAACGCACCCGACGTCGACGTGCAGGGCTGAGCCACGTCGGACGGCGCCCGGAGGCTTCCTCGGGGGGCCGGACGGATCATCCGAGCGACGGCTCGGGGCGCGTCGCGGCGTGCCGTCGTACCGTGCGGTGATGCGTCGCCCACGTTGCTCGGTCGCACTCGCCTCGATCCTGGCCGCGGTCGGCGTCGTGGTCGCCGGCCCCACCGGACCCTCGCCCGTCTCGGCGGCGGGCAGCGCGTGGCCGAGGTACCTCGACGTCCGGGCGCGAGATCTCGCCTACGACCCGGTCCGTGACGTGGTGTACGCCTCGGTCGGCCCCGACGACGAGGATCCCACCTACGCCGGCAAGCTGCTCACGATCGACCCGGACACCGCCGAGGTGCTCGCCGTCCACGACGTCGGCCAGGCACCCGACGCGCTCGAGATCTCGCCGGACGGCGCGTCGCTGTTCGTCGGTCACCGTCCCGGCGCCTCGGTCTCGCGCGTCGACCTCGCGACCTTCACCACGCGCTGGACCACCTCGCTCGGGCCCGGCACCGTGTTCGACTTCGACACCTTCGCCGACGACATCGAGGTGATGCCCGGCCACCCGACCACCATCGCGGTGTCGCGCATGGTGCTGCAGTTGAGCCCACGCCATGCCGGCGTCGTGATCATCGACGACGGCGTCGCCCGGCCCGACATCACCTCGACGCTGACGCTCGCGAACGAGATCGAGTTCGACGCCACCGGCACGGTGCTGTTCGGCTCGAACGCCGAGACCACCGGACGCGATCTGTTGCGGTTCGCGGTGACACCCACCGGGTTGAGTCTGACGGAGGACTCGTACGACCTGGCCGGGTTCGACATCGAGTACGCCGCCGGCCAGCTGTTCACGGGAGCCGGGCGAGTGCTCGACGTGTCGACGCCGGTGTCGTTCGAGGTCGCCCACCAGCCGGAGAGCCACTCGTTCACGATCGACCCGACCACGCAGCGGCAGTACCGCGCCTACCTCACCGCCGACGAGGCCTACCTCGCGGCGTACGACCTGCACAGCCACCTCGAGGTCGACCGCTGGGACCTGCCGGGTCTGCGCCAGCCGCCCGGCCGCATGGTGAGCACCGGCCCAGGGCGCGTGGCGTTCCTCGAGAGCGGGCTCGGCAGCGCGAGCAGCGTCGTCGTCGCCGACACGGACCTCGCGTCGTTCGGCGAGTACACGCCCCTCACCCCGCAGCGGATCCTCGACACCCGCGACGGAACCGGTCGATCGGGCTCGGTGCGACCGGTGTCCGGCGGCGAGACGATCGACGTCACGGTCACGGGGCTCGCCGGGGTGCCCGCGACCGGCGTGCAGGCCGTCGTGATGAACGTGACCGCGGTGTCGCCCACCAACGCCGGCTACGTCACGGTGTACCCGAGCGGCGGGATCCGGCCGTTGATCTCGAGCCTCAACACACGGCCCGGTGTCACGGTCGCGAACCTGGTGACGATGCCCGTCGGGGCGAACGGTGCGGTGTCGGCCTACGTGTCGTCGGGTCGGGTCGACCTGCTGTTCGACATCGCCGGCTTCTACAGCACCCAGGAGGGCGTCGACGGGATGCGGTTCCACCCGCTCAGCCCCTTCCGGATCATGGACACCCGCCAGGGCGCCGGTGGCCCCGTCACCGGGATCGCGGCCGGCACGTCGGTGACCCAGCGGGTGGCGGGCACCGCGGGCGTGCCCACGTCGGGAGCGGCCGCCGTCGCGCTCAACGTCACGGTCACCGAGCCGTCGTCGGCGAGCTTCGTCACCGTCTGGCCGAGCGACGTGCCGCGTCCGGTCGTGTCGAACCTGAACTTCCGTGCGGGCGACACGATCGCGAACCAGGTGATCGTGCGGCTCTCGGCGAGCGGCACGTTCGACGTGTTCAACCTCGCCGGAGCGGCGCACGTGATCGTCGATGTGGTCGGCTACTACGACGACGTCGAGCAGGCCGACAGCGGCAGGTTCGTGCCGTTCTCACCGTTCCGTGCGATCGACACCCGCGAGGACAGCCCCTACCCCGCGCCCGGCGACCTGTGGCCCGGCGACGTCCTGTACTGGGGGTTCGACGACGAGATCCTGTCGGCCTACGTCCTCAACGTCACCGTCACCGACACGCGCGGCAGCGGCTACATCACGGCCTACCCGTACACCGACGAGCGTTCGGCGCCCCCGCTCGCGTCGACGCTCAACTACACCCCGGGCGCCACCGTGCCCAACCACGCGATCGTGCGCACCGGTCCGTATCTCGGGTTCGCGAACGAGGTCGGCTACGCGCAACTGGTCGTCGACGTGTTCGGCGGCTTCATCTGATGCCGGACGCGGACGAGCCGCCCCTCGCGGGGCGGCTCGTCGTGCGTCGGACGTGATCGGACGGTGGTCGGACCCTGGAGGTCCGAGCGATCAGAACTTGAAGAAGATCTCCGTGAGGATCAGGAAGATCGCCCACAGGCCGAACGCACCGATGAGCGGGTTGCGCACGCCGGGGCCGTCGTACAGGACGTTGAGGCCCTTGTTCGGCTGGGTCTTCCACGGCATCAGGCCGAGGGCGTTGATCTCGAGCACGGCGATGATGATCAGCGCGATCAGCCAGTAGGCGCCGACCTTGCCGCCGCTCAGCTCGGCACCGCTCGTGAGCGAATGGCTCTTGAAGACCATGAAGAACAGCATCGACACCGAGAAGATGGTGTTCTGACGGCTGGCCATCAGCGCACGGCGGCCGGCGGCCGCGGCGTTGGGATCGGCCTCGCCACCGGCGAGCAGGTTGGCGGCGTTGGCGAGCACGACCTTCTGGTTGCGCCAGATGACGCCCCACACGTTGAGCATCATGATCGTGCCGAGGATCATGCCGGTGCTGATCGCGAGGCCACCGGCCGACTTGCCGAAGCCGTCCGAGAAGTAGTTCTCGGTGACGACGGTGATGAGGATGCCCGTGACGAACGTGCTGATCGCGGCCCAGCGGAACCACCACAGCGCCTTGCGCGCCACCTTGTCGATGGCGATGTTGCGGGCCTTGGCCTCGTCGCCGTACTGGGCGAACGCCGGCACCTGGACGAAGTTGAAGTAGTAGAGCAGGCCGATCCACGTGATGCCGGCGAGGATGTGCAGCCAGCGGAAGCCGAACGACCCCAATCCGTTGCGGCTGAAGAAGCCGAAGTATTCAGCGAGCATTTCCGTACCTCTCTCTTGTGAAAATCCGACGGCTGAGGAACGTAGCACCCGCCCCGGAGGGCTCGCGCCATTCGGCACGAAACCGCAACACGAGGTGCGCACCGGAGCAGCCTGCGACCGGCCAGTAGCCTGGGCCACCGTCATGGCGCACGAATTCATCTACACCTGTTACAAGCTCGCCCGCTTCTACCCGCCCGACCGGACGGTGCTCGAGAACATCTCGCTCTCGTTCTACCCGGGGGCCAAGATCGGCGTGCTCGGCGCCAACGGTGCCGGCAAGTCGAGCCTGCTGAAGATCATGGCCGGCCTCGACGACGGGTACTCGGGCGAGGCGCGGCTCAACCCGGCCTTCAGCGTCGGCTACCTCGCGCAGGAGCCGCAGCTCGACCCGGCCAAGGACGTGAAGGGCAACGTCATGGACGGCGTCGCCTCGGTGCAGGGGATCATCGACCGGTACAACGAGGTGATGGCCATGTGGGCCGACCCCGACGCCGACTACGAGAAGATCGGGGCGCTGCAGGCCGAGCTCGAGGACAAGATCGCCGCCACCGACGCGTGGAGCCTCGAGCGCAACGTCGAGATCGCGATGGACGCGCTGCGTTGCCCGCCCGACGACGCCGACGTCACCAAGCTCTCCGGTGGTGAGCGTCGTCGCGTGGCGTTGTGCCGCCTGCTGCTCAGCCGGCCCGACCTGCTGCTGCTCGACGAGCCCACCAACCATCTCGACGCCGAGAGCGTCGACTGGCTCGAGCGGTTCCTGCAGGAGTACCACGGCACCGTCGTCGCGATCACCCACGACCGCTACTTCCTCGACAACGTCGCGAAGTGGATCCTCGAGCTCGACCGGGGCCGCGGCATCCCGTTCGAGGGCAACTACTCGAGCTGGCTCGAGCAGAAGCAGGAACGCCTCGCCCGCGAGGAGAAGAGCAACGAGGCCCGTAAGCGCACGCTCGAGCGCGAGCTCGAGTGGGTGCGCATGTCGCCCAAGGCCCGCCAGGCCAAGGGCAAGGCCCGTCTCTCGGCGTACGACAAGCTGCAGCAGGAGGCCGAGGCCGCCGACCGCGGCCCCGACAAGTTGGAGATCACCATCCCCGCGCCCAAGCGCCTCGGCGACACCGTGATCGAGGTCGCGAACCTGCGCAAGGGCTTCGGCGACCGGCTGCTCATCGAGGACCTGTCGTTCTCGCTGCCGAAGGCCGGCATCGTCGGCATCATCGGTCCCAACGGCGCCGGCAAGACCACGCTGTTCAAGATGCTCACCGGCCAGGAGCCCGTCGACGCGGGCACCGTCACGGTGGGCGACACCGTCGAGCTCGCCTACGTCGACCAGAGCCGCGATTCGCTCGACCCCGACGCCACCGTGTTCGAGGAGATCACCGGCGGGGTCGAGCACATGAAGATCGGCAACAAGGAGATCCACGGCCGGGCGTACTGCGCCAGCTTCAACTTCAAGGGCAGCGACCAGCAGAAGCGCGTCGGCGACCTGTCGGGTGGCGAGCGCAACCGCGTGCACTTGGCCAAGCTGCTGAAGACGGGCGGGAACGTGTTGCTGCTCGACGAACCCACCAACGACCTCGACGTCGACACGTTGCGGGCGCTCGAGACCGCGCTCGAGAACTTCCCCGGCTGCGCCGTGGTGATCAGCCACGACCGCTGGTTCCTCGACCGCATCGCCACCCACGTGCTCGCGTTCGAGGGCGACAGCCAGGTGCGCTGGTTCGAGGGCAACTTCAGCGAGTACGAGGCGTGGCGGCACAAGGAGCTCGGCGCCTCGGCCGACCAGCCGCACCGCATCAAGTACAAGCCGCTCGCCCGCTGACCAGCCGAAACGGGCCCGACACGCGGTCTCAAGACCTCGTCAAGGTCGTGCCCTGACGCGGTCGGACCGGACGGTCCGTCGCGATGAGCCATGTCGATCGGTCGGACGAGACCTCGTCTCGCGCGCGCATCCCGCGCGGCGTCCGGTCACTGTCGGGTCGACTGGTCCTGCTGCTGCTGGTGCCACTCGTCGCCGCGCAGGTGCTCACCTTCAACACCCTGAGCGACCGTCGCCGCGAGGCACAGGGCGCGCGCGACCTGGCCGCGGAGATCGACCTCGTCGCCGTCGTCGGGTCGATGTACGCGCCGGTCGCGCTCGAGACCGCAGCGTCGGTCGGCATGGCCTGGCTGGACGAGCACGGCGTGCCGCGCGACATCGTCACCCAGGTGACCGGGGTGGACTACGACGCGTACCTGGCGTCGGCACGGTCGCTCGTCGACGACGCGCTCGACCACCTCGCCGACGACCATGCCGGCGTGGTGCTCGACGACGGCACGACGGTCGGCACCGAGACGGCGGCCGTGCGTGCCGCGCTCACCGCGATGCGGTCCGATCTCGACCGACGCGAGGCGAGCATCGAGGAGGTGCAGCACGCGATGGGCCTGCTCGAGTACTTGCTCGAGGGCATCGTCGACTACGCCGACGCCGTCCACCAGGCCACGTCGGTGCAACCGGTGCTCGGCGCACTCGGCGATCACATCTCGCATCTGCTCACCACCGTGCAGGCCGTCGCCTACGAGACCGAGGTGACCGCGTTCCTGCTCGGCGCGTCGGACGGCTCGAAGACCACGGCCGACCTGATGCTCGCAGCCGGTGCGGCCGAGTACGAGGTGTCGGAGTACGCGAGCGAACTGCAGGGCGAGGCCGCCGCCCGATGGGCCGGCGTGGCACTGGTGATGAGCGAGTACCGGGCGTTGCGCCCGACGCTGATCCCGATCGCCGATCTGCGGTCGCAGCCACGTGACGCGACCGACTCCGACATCATGGTCACCAACCCCGAGATCGTCGACGAGATGGCCGACATCCTGATCGCGGCGTTCGAGCGGCTGTCGGCCCTCGGTGACTACGCACAGATCGAGCTCGCCGAGGCGATGACCATCTCGGACTCGGTGGCGAGCGACGCCGACGACCAGGTGCGGCTGTGGATCGCGATCATCACCGCGATCACGATGGCCAGCATCGGGTTCCTGGTGCTGATCGTCGTCGGCACCGCGCGTCCGCTCAGCAGGCTGACTGCTCGGGCGCTCCGACTGAGCGAGGGCGTGATCGACACGAGGCCGCTCGCACTCAGCGGACCGTCGGACGTGCGCGCCGTGACGGCCACGTTCAACACCGTCGCCCAGGTGCTCGGGTCGTTCGACGCGCAGGTGCGCCGGCTGAGCGCCGGCGGCGACCTCGGCGAGATCGACGCCGACGTGGTGCCGGGCATGCTCGGCCAGTCGCTGCGCGCCCAGGTGGCACACCTGTCGGACATGACCGTCCGTCTCCGCGAGAGCGAGGCGTTGTCGCGAGCGATCATCGAGACCGCGGCCGACGCCATCTGGACCGTCGACGCACGCGGTCGCATCCTCACCGCCAACGAGATGGCCGAGCGTCTGCTGGGTGTCGACGAGCGCCATCAGGTGGGCAAGTCGCTGCTGCGCACGTTCGGGTTGCACGGCTCGTTCGGCGACGTCCGCGAGCTCGAGCTCGTGCGCCCCGACGGGGTGCGCATCGACGTGCTCATCTCGCACAGCGAGGTGCCCACCGAGCCCGAGCCGATCCGCGCCGTGTTCGCCCGTGACATCTCCGACCGCAAGCGCTTCGAGGAGCAGCTCGCGCACCAGGCACGCCACGACGGTCTCACCGGCCTGCCCAACCGGCTCGCCGCGCTCGAGCACCTCGAGCGCGTCGTCCGCCGTGTGCGCCGCGACGCCACCACGGTGGCGGTGCTGTTCGTCGACCTCGACGGCTTCAAGTCGGTGAACGACACCCGCGGCCACGCGAGCGGCGACCGGCTGCTGCACGAGGTCGGTCGGCGGCTGATGCGGTGCGTGCGCAGCAGCGAGTTCGTCGCCCGGCTCGGCGGCGACGAGTTCCTGGTGGTGTGCGAGTCGATGGACGTCGACGCCGCCCGCTCACTCGGCGAGCGGATGATCCGCGAGGTGGCCCAGCCCTATGCGTCGGGTGACGACCTGTTCACGATCTCCGCGAGCGTCGGCATCGCCTCGGCCACCGGCGACGAGCCGATCGACGCGCTCGAGCTCGTCCGCGAATCCGACGTGGCGGTGTACCACGCGAAAGAGCGCGGCCGATCGCGCGTGGTGGTCTTCGACGAGTCGTTGCAGGAGGCGGTCGAGGCCACCGCCGAGATCGAGCTCGCGTTGCGGCAGGCGATCGCCGACGACGAGTTGGTGCTGCACTACCAGCCGGTGCTCGACCTGACGACCGATCGGCCGTGGGGCGCGGAGGCGCTGGTGCGCTGGAACCGGCCGGGTCACGGTCTGCTCGCGCCCGACCGGTTCGTGCCGGTGGCCGAGCGCAGCTCGCTCGTGATCGAGCTGGGTCGGTGGGTGCTGCGGTCGGCGTGCCACACCCTGGCCGCGTGGCAGGCACACCCACAGCGGCGGCACCTGCACATCGCCGTCAACGTGTCGGGGCGGCACCTGGTCGACGGCAGCCTCGTGCGCGACCTCGACGAGGTGCTCGCCGAGACGGGCGCCGATCCGCACGGGCTCGAGGTCGAGCTCACCGAGACCCATCTGCTCGCCGACTTCGAACGGGCCAACGAAGTGCTCACCGAGCTGCGCGCTCGTGGCATCAGCGTCGCGGTCGACGACTTCGGCACCGGCTACTCGTCGATGGGCTACCTGCGCCAACTCGAGATCGACACGCTGAAGATCGACCGGATGTTCATCGCCCGGGCCAACTCGGGCGGCTACGACCGCACGCTGGTGGAGGTGCTCGTGCAGCTCGGGCTCACCCTCGGCCTCGACATCGTGGCCGAGGGCGTCGAGACACCGGAGCAGCTGTTGTTCGTGCACGAGCGGCGTTGCACGCGGGCACAGGGCTACCACATCGCCATGCCGATGCCGATCGGCGCGGTCGACGCGTGGCTGAGCGGCGCGCTGCCCGACCGCACCTTCGTGGGCTGACACCGCCTCGCACCGCGCTCGTGGTGCAGAATGGCGGCGATGGCCTCCACCGATGCGCACCCCGACGCGCACCTGGCGGCCAGGTTGGCCACCGAGGCCGGGCACCTGCTCGTGCAGGTACGAGCCCAGCTGATCGCCGAGGGTGCCCACTCGTGGCAGCTCATGGACACGGGCGACATCGCCAGCCACCGCTACCTGATGCAGGCGCTGCGCGACGCCCATCCCGACGACGCCGTGCTGTCGGAGGAGGGCACGGAGGACCCGCGCCGCTTCACCGCCGACCGGGTGTGGATCGTCGATCCGCTCGACGGCACCAACGAGTTCGGCGAGCCGGGACGCAGCGACTGGGCGGTGCACGTGGCGCTGTGGGAGCGTGGCGCGCTGGTCGCCGGCGCCGTGTCGCTGCCGGCGCACGGGATCACGTTCTCGACCGATCCCGCTCCCCCGCTCCCGCCCGTCACCCGCGAGCGGCCGCGTCTCATCACGTCGCGCAACCGGGCGCCGTACGCCGCGATCCGGGTCGCCAACGAGCTCGAGTGCGACGCCGTGCGGCTCGGCTCGGCAGGAGCCAAGGCGATGGCGGTGGTGCTCGGCGAGGCCGACATCTACGTGCACGACGGCGGCATGTACCAGTGGGACTCGGCGGCGCCGGCGGCGGTGGCGATGGCCGCCGGCCTGCACGCCAGCCGCATCGACGGGTCGCCGCTCGTCTACAACCAGCGCGACGCCTGGTTGCCCGACTTCCTGATCTGCCGACCCGAACTGGCCGAGCCGGTGCTCGACGCCATCTGGGGCGAGCGGCGACGCCGATGAGCGAGCCGGTGGCCGCGGTGCCGGCGATCGACCCCGAGTCACTGAAGGCGATCCGGTTCGAGGTGACCGACCGGGTGGCGACCGTGTGGTTGCACCGGCCTCACCGTCACAACGCGTGGACCGGCCGGATGCACTCCGAGTACCGGCGGGTGATCGCCCACCTCGAGGCTCGCGACGACGTGCGAGTCGTGGTGGTGACCGGCACGCCACCCGCGTTCTGCGTGGGTGGCGACAGCGACGCGCTCGCCGGGCACGCCGAGCGCGGCGCGTACGACGGTGGCCTCACCACCGACGAGGCACGCCCCGGCTACGGCGTGCGGCCCGAGTGGGACGCCGACTTCGCGTTCCAGTTCGCGCTGCGGCTGCCGGTGATCGCCGCGGTGAACGGGGCCACCGCCGGCGTGGGACTGGCCCTCGCACTGTTCTGCGACCTGCGCTATGCGGCGGCCGGCGCCCGATGCACCACGGCCGCTCCCAAGCTCGGTCTCCCGGCCGAGTACGGCATGAGCTGGCAGCTGCCCCGGCTGGTCGGGCTCACCCGGGCGACCGACCTGCTGCTGACGGGTCGCGTGTTCACGCCCGGCGAGACCGAGGGATGGGGCCTCTGGAACGGTGTGGCCGCCGACGGCGACGGCGCGCTCGAGCTGGCGTACGCGACGGCCCGCCTGCTCGCCACCGGCGTCGGTCCGCACGCCCTGGCGGTCACCAAGCGCCAGATCCACGACGACGCCCTGCGCGCCGACCCGGCGGCGGCGATCGACGAGGCGCAGCGACTGCTCGGCCAGGCGATGCGCACGGCCGAGTACCGCGAGGGCGTGGCGGCGCTGCGCGAGAAGCGGCCACCACGCTTCTGACCGCTGCCGCGTCCGTCGGCCGGCCGCACCACGGCCGGGGGAACCATCGCTCCACCCCGTGACGGTCGGCACGACACCGTCTAGCCTCGGGTTCTCGGTCGACGGAGCAGCGTCGCAAGGGGGCCTCACACATGACCATCGCGGTCGATCCGTCGGACGCGGGCGATCCCGCCCTGCGTCCACTCGCCGACGACGGCGCGCTCATGCGCCGCCTGCCCGGCATCGCCGTCGCCGGCGTGGCATCGCTCGGCGCCGGTGCGGTGCACGCAGCCGCCACCGGTATCCACGCCGAGCACCCGCAGTTGGCGCGCGTCTTCGTCGTCGTCGCCGTGCTGCAGCTCGGCGTCGGCATCTGGTGCCTGCTGCGGCCCAACCGCCTCGTCGCCGCGGCGACGGTGCTCGTCAACGCCGGCGCGGTCGCCGGTTGGGTGGCCACCCGCGTGTCGGGCATCTCGTGGATCGACGGCCTCGAGGTGGCCGAGGCCCCGCAGTTCGCCGATGCCGCGTGCGCCCTGCTCGGCGCGGTGGCCGTCGGCGCCGGGCTCGGCGGGGTGCTCGTCGGCTGGCAGCGGGCACGTCCGCCCCGGCTGCTCGTGCCCGTGCTGGCCGCGACCGCGCTCACGATCCCGGCGATGGTGAGCGGCGGCACCCACGTGCACGCGCACGGCGACGCCGCCGGTCACGACCACACCGAGGCCGCCGGCGCGTCGACCGACGCCACCGGCGACGGCGCGGCCACCGGCACCGACGCGTCGCACGACGACGCCTCGCACGACCACGACCAGGGCGCGACCGCTGGTGCCACCGGCATCGGCGGGGACGGTGCGTCGGCCGCCGCCACCGACACCCCCGTGCACCAGCACACCGACACCACCGTCGCCGTCGCCGTCGAGGAGGGCGCCGAGCCCTGGCCGCGCCCGTGGGATCCGAACGAGCCGCTCGACCTGAGCGGCGTCGAGGGCGTCACCCCCGAGCAGGAGGCGCGGGCCACCGCGCTGGTCGAGGGGTCGCTCGTCGAGCTGGCCAAGTACGCCGACGTCGCCGATGCCGAGGCGGCCGGCTACACGTCCATCGGCGACGCGGGCACGGGCAGCGAGCACTTCATCCGGCTCGACCTCGTCCAGGACGACGACCTGCTCGACCCGAAGGCGCCCGAATCGCTCGTCTACACGGTGAACGGCGACCAGCGCACGCTCGCCGGGGCGATGTACATCGCGAGCGCGCGGTCGCTCGACGACCCGGAGCTGCTCGACTTCGCCGGCCCGCTGTTGCAGTGGCACAACCACGGCAACCTGTGCTGGGACCGGGTGAACGGCAAGGCCCAGGTGGTCGGACTGGTCGACGCGAACGGCACGTGCGCGCGGGGTGTCAACTCGGGTGGCGCCAACCCGATGGTGCACGTGTGGGTGACGCCCAACCCATGCGGGGTGTTCGCCGCGCTCGAAGGTGTCGGCGCCGGTCAGGCCTCGGTGCCCGACGACCAGCGCGTCGACATGTGCCAGGCGGGCCACGACCACGGCTCCGCGGCTGCGCCCACCCCGGTGCCGTACGACCCGACCAAGCCGATCGACCTGAGCGGCACCCCCGGGGTCACGCCCGAGCAGCAGGCGGCCGCCGAGAACCTCGTCGCCGTCACGCTCGTGCGACTGCCGCAGTGGAGCGACTACCGCGACGCCGAGGCCGCGGGGTTCCACAGCATCGGTGACGGCGCGACCGGCCACGAGCACTTCATCAACTGGGACTGGATCGACGACGACGTGATCCTCGACCCGGACCAGCCCGAGAGCCTCGTCTACGCGCCGCAACCCGACGGGTCGAAGAAGCTCGTCAGCGCGATGTACATGTTGCCGAGCGACGTCGCGCTCGAGGACGTGCCCGACATCGGCGGCGCGCTGATGCAGTGGCACATCCACGACAACCTGTGCTTCACCACCGGCGATGCGCCGACGGTCGCCGGTCTGGTCGACGGCCAGGGCAACTGCCGGGCGGGTCTGCAGAAGTTCAAGCCGTCGGCGATGATCCACGTGTGGATCACCCCGCATCCGTGCGGCCCGTTCGCCGCCCTCGAGGGGGTGGGTGCCGGCCAGGTGCTCGAGGGCCAGGAGCACCTCTGCGATCACCAGCACGGCTCGGGCACCGGCCTCTGACCGGCATCGCGCGCCGCCGTCCCACACTCCCGGGCGCCAGCCCCGACTCACCGACGCAGCTCAGCCGATGTCACCGGCGCCCAGCACGTCGGCGCCAGGCGATCCAGCCGGCGACGGCCGCGCCGATCACCGCGGCGATCGCGAGCAGCTCGGGCCACGGGAAGCGGTCGTGCCGGACCGCGTCGACCAGCGACATGACGGCGATCACCAGCACGAGCACGCCGCCGAGCATCGCCGCACCGGCGGTGCGCTGCGACGCCAGCTCCGGCTTCGTCAGCGCCTCGAGCGGATCGCGCACCGGGAGCGCACCATCGCCGATCGGCCGACGGAACGGTCGCTTCGACTGCTGGTCCACGCCGAGTTCCTAGCAGCCCACCGTGACCAGGCGTCGGTCAGTCGTCGAGCTCGGCGAGCACCTCGTCGGTGTGCTCCCCCAGGCGCGGCACACGACCCGGCCGGAACTCGTGGCCGCCGAAGTCGATCGGGCCGTTGACCGCCCGGTACGGCTGCTCGCCCTCGTGCGGGGTCATGTCGACGAACGCGCCGTTGGCCTGCGCCTGTGGGTCGGCGATCACGTCGAAGATCGAGTTGATCGGCGCCCACCACACGTCGTGTGCGTCGAACCGGGCGACCAGCTCGTCCATCGGGTACTTGGCGAACGCCTCGTCGAGCTCGGTGACCAACGCCTCGCTGTTGGCCAACCGTTGCTTGGCGTCGGTGAACCGGTCGTCGGCCGCCAGATCGGGGTCGTCGAGCGCGGCCAGCAGCTTGGGCCAGTGGCGGTCGGCCTCGAGCAACAGCAGCCAGAACGCCTTGCCGTCGCCGGCCCGGTAGCAGTTGACCAGCGGACCGCGGCTGCGGGTGCGCGGTCGCGTGCTCTCGCGCTTGCCGTACCGCAACACGATCCCGATGTCCCACCCGAGCGTGTACATCCCGGTGCGCATCAGGCTGGTGGCCACCAGGCCACCGTGACCGGTGCGCTCGCGCTCGAGCAGCTTGGCGAGCACGCCCGACAGCAACGCCACGCCGGTGGTGTGATCGCCCATGCCGCTGCGCAGCGAGGGCGGCAGCTCGTCGGGCGGCACCAGCGTGTGTGCCAGGCCGCTGCGCGCCCAGAAGGCGCCGATGTCGTAGCCGGCGCGGTTGCGTTCGGGGCCCTCGAGGCCGTAGCCCGTGAGGCTCGCGTAGACGAGCCGCGGATACCGAGCCATCACCTGCTCGTGCCCGAGCCCCAACCGCTCGAGCGCATCCGGCCGCACGTTGGTGACGAACACGTCGGCGGTGGCGAGCAGGCGCTCCATGTGCGCCTTGCCCTCGTCGGTCTGCAGGTCGAGCACCACCGAGCGCTTGCCGCGGTTGTCGATCTCGAACGGGGGCACCCCCTGCTGGTCGGCGATGCCGAGTGCGCCGAACACGCGGCGCTGCGGATCGCCCGCGGGCGGTTCGACCTTGACGACGTCGGCGCCCCAGTCGGCCATCAGCCCGGCCGCAGCCGGGCCGGCCACCCACACGCCGAGCTCGACGACCCGGTAGCCGTGCAGCGGCCCGTCGGTCATTCGCTGTGCACCTCGACCGAACGTCGTGCGGCCATCGTGGCCTCGGCGTCGCTGTCGCGGATGAACAGCGCAGCGATGCCGGCCAGCACCGTGAACACCACGGCCAGGCCGAACGCGATGCGATACCCGGTGAGCACGTGGTCGACCTCGTCGAGCGCCGGCGGACGGCTGAGCGACATGTACGAAGCGAGCACGCTCGCGAGGATCGCGACGCCGATCGAGATCCCCACCTGGCGCTGCGTCGAGAAGATCGCCGACGCCCGTCCGTTGTCGGCCGGCGCGATGGTGGCGTAGCTGGCCGCCTGCATCGGCACGAACGCGAAGCCCATGCAGAGGCCGCGGAAGAACATCATCCCGCGGATCCACCACAGATTGGTGTCGGTGTCGAGCGCCATGAACGACGCGATCACGAGGCTCGCCGCGAACATGCCGCCTGCCATCAACCGCCGCGGCCCCACCCGGCCGTACAGGCGGCCGGCGAACTGCGACGAGATCATCACACCGAACGCCTGCGGGAACGTGGTGAGACCGCTGTGCAGTGCGTCCTGACCGCGGAGCAACTGCAGGTACAGCGGCATCACGAACAGCAGGCCCATGAAGCCCATCGACGACAGGATGCTCACCGCGTTGCACTGCCGGAAGATGCGGTTGCCGAGCAGTCGCAGGGCGAGCATCGGGTGCTCGACATGGGTCTCGACCCACACCATCGCGATCGCGGCGAGCACACCGATGATGCCCGTGACGAGCACCGCCCCCGACGTCCAGCCGGCGCGGGGGCCCTCGCTGAGCGCGTACACCACGAGTGCGAGCGCCGAGCCCGACAGGATGAACCCCGGGAGGTCGAACCGACCGGTGGTCGGGTTGTGGTCCTCGCGCAGGTAGCGCATGCCGAACAGCAGGCCCACGATGCCGATCGGCACGTTGATCATGAAGATCCACCGCCAGCTCGCATGCGTGACGAGCAGGCCACCGACGATCGGGCCGAGGGCCGGCGCCAACAGCGTCGGGATCATGATGTAGGTGCTCGCCTTGGCACGCTCGACCGGCGGGAACGCCCGGAACAGCATCGTCACCCCGACGGGGGTGAGCATGCCGCCGCCGATGCCCTGCAGGATGCGGAACGCGATCAGCTGGCCGATCGACTGCGCCAACGCACATGCCAACGAGCCCGCCACGAACGACGTGAACGCGAACATGAACACGCGCTTGGTGCCGAACTTGTCGCCGAGCCAGCCCGACACCGGGATCCACACCGCGAGGCTGAGCGTGTAACCGAGCACGATCCACTCGGCGTTCTCGGTGGCGAACTCGACACCGAGCGCCGGGATCGCCACGTTGACGATCGTGACGTCGAGGATGTCGAGGAACAGGGCGGTGACGTAGACGATCGCGACGACGTACTTGTAGGGCATCGAGCGGCCGAGGACGTCGAGCCGCTCGTTCCCCGCAGCGTGCGAATCGAGTGTGGCGGCGGGAGAGGTCACAACATCGTGACCGTACCAGCGCCACCGTCGAGTTCTACGAGCGCACCGTTGGGGATGCGCTTGGTGGCGTCGACCACGCTGACGGCACACGGGATGCCGAGCTCGCGGCTCACGATGATGGCGTGGCTGTTGAGCGCGCCGACGTCGACGACGACGCCACCGGCGGGCACGAACAGCGGCGTCCAGGCCGGATCGGTGTTGGGTGCGATCAGGATGTCGCCCGGCTCGAGCGCCATCGGATCCGACGCGTCGAGCAGCACGCACGCACGGCCGCGCACCACACCCGAGCAACCCGGGGCGCCGGTGAGCACGTCGCCCGGCTTGGCCGGCTCGATCGTCGCGCCGGACTTCGGCTGCAGGTCCTCGAGCTCGGGCACGCCCACGTCGCTCTGCACGAAGTAGGGCGGCTCCAGATCGGCCAGCGCCGACCAGGCGGCCTTGCGCTCGGCGAGCGGCGCGGTGAACGAACCCGGGTCGGCGACGAACGCGTCGAGCTCGTCGTCGAGCAGCATGAACACGTCCTTCGCATCGGCGAAGTGACGGCGGCCGAGCTCGAGCATCGCCACGCGCTGCTCGTTGATCGCCTTGATGCAGTTGGCCTTGGTGCGCTCGCGCCACGAGTTGAACCGCATCGCCGACGCCTGGGCGGCCTGCAGCGTGCCGAGTGCCTCGGCATTGCCCTCGAAGATCGCGAGCGCCTCGGCGGTGGCGGCCTCGCGGTCGGCGACGACGGCCTCGAAGCGAGCGCTCGGGTCGGCCTCGGCGGGCGCTGCACGCATCGCGTCGATCAGGCCGAGCGCCAACGCAGGCTTGGTCTCCCACACGTCGGCGCGGATGTCCCATTCGTTGGGGCCACGGCTGCCGAACTCGTGCAGGAACGACTCGAAGCCCTCACGGAACTGCTCGGACGACGGGTCGAGACGCGACAGCTTCCACATCGCGCTCGACGGGGCAGCCGAGTCGACGTCGCCCGCGCCGGCGATGAGGCGCAGCATCAGGTGTGGCACCAACTGCCCGAGGATGGTGGGGCCGATCGCGGTGTTCGACGACGAGATCACGTGGTCGTCGAAGAAGCGGCGGTTGAGCGCCGTCATCGATCGCGCGTAATCGACGAGTTCGGTATCGGTGGCCGCAGACAGGTCGGGGCGAGCGGCGCGCAGGCCGTCGGCGATGCGCTTGCTCGCGTCCATGTCGGGCCACTCGGTGGTGCTGAGCACCCAGCCCACGCGCTCGCCGAGACGGGCGCCGGCCTCCGCGCTCTGGTCGTCGGGGTGCGCCACGTAGGGCGGCGTGTCGGGGCGGTTGCCGAAGAACGCGGCGTCGATGCCGGCCGCACCCGCGCCGCTGCGTTCGCCCATCACACGCACCACCGAGGCGTTCACGTAGAAGTAGCCGTTGAAGAAGCCACACGTGGGGTTGATGCCCTCGGCGGTGAGCTCGTCCATCGAGAACGCGCCGTTGTTGACGTTGCCGTCACGCCAGCCCTCCATGACACCCGGGCGCCACGACAGCGTCGCCGCGAGCGGGCTGATCGGGTCGGGCAGCACGTCGCTCGCGTTCGACCGCGTGTACACCGGGAAGCGCGCGCTGGCGGGCGTGTCGGTGAGCCACTTCGTCATCTGGGTCCCCCTGCAGAGAGCTCTGGTGGTGGGCCGACCCCCTGGTCAGCCCTCGAGCAGCGTGACGGTACCAGTCGACCCGTCGACCCTCACAAGCGCCCCGTCGGGGATCCGCTTGGTGGCGTCGGTGACGCTGACGACACACGGGATGCCGAGCTCGCGGCTCACGATGATCGCGTGGCTGACCACCGCGCCGACGTTGACGACGACGGCGACGGCGGGCACGAACAACGGCGTCCACGCCGGATCGGTGATCGGTGCGATCAGCACGTCCCCGGGCTCGAGCGCGAACGGGTCGCCGGGATGCAGCACCACGCGAGCACGGCCCTCGGCCACGCCCGGCGCTCCCGGCACGCCGGCGAGCACGTCGCCGGGTGCGGCGACCGCGGCCGAGACGGCGTCCTTGCGCTGCCACGACGACACGGGCGGGGCGACGCCGTCGATGATGAACGGCGGCTCGTACTCCCACAACTCGAGGTACTGCTCCTCGCGGGCGGTGACCCGCGGGCGGAAGCCGTCGGGACCGGCGACGAACGCGTCGAGCTCGTCCTCGAGCAGCATGCACACCTGGCTGGTCGTGTAGTCGTGACGAGCGGCGAGCTCGCGGATGGCCATGCGCACCTCGTGCAACACCCGGATCACGTTGGTCTTGGTGCGCTCGCGACCGGCCAGGTACGCATGCGCCGAGCCGAGACCCATCTCGAACTGGGCGAGCGTCTCGGGGTCGGCGGCGAGGATCTCGCGCACCTTCGCGGTGGCCGCTTCGCGGGCCTCGGCGTTCTTGTCGTTGCGGGCCATCGGCGACTCGTCGTCGGCGGCGCCGCGCATGCGGTCGATCAGCACCGTCACGAGCTCGGGCTTGGTCTCCCACACCTCGCTGCGGATGTCCCACTCGTTCGGGCCGCGGCTGCCGAACTCGCGGATGAACGCGTCGAAGCCCTCGCGGTACTGGGCCGACGACGGGTCGAGGCGGGACAGCTCCCACATCGCGCGGCTCGGCGCCGCCGAGTCGACGTCGCCGAGGCTCGTGATGAGGGTGAGCGCGAGCGACGGGTCGCCGAGCGCCGTGGCGACGGCACCGAGCACGCCGGGCCCGATCGACGAGCCCGCGGTGATCGCGAGGTGCCGGCGGAACAGATGGCGCAGCAACGGTGCGAGGCCGCGGGCGTGGGCGACGAGTTGCTCGTCGGTGAGGGCCGTGAGGTCGGGCCGCGCGGCCCGTGCCGCCTTCGACTGCTCACGGTCGTCGCGCAGTTCGGGCAGATCGGTCGCGGTCATCACGCTGCCCATCCACGCACCCATCCGCTCGGTGACGGCGAGGTTCTCGTGCCACGGCTCGGGCACGTAGGGCGGCTTGTCCGGGTGATCGCCGAAGTAGGCGAGGTCGATCGCCTCGGGCGTGAGGCCGGGGCCGCGCACGCCGAAAAGCCGGGTGGACGAGCCGTTGATGTAGAGGTGGCCCCCGATCAGGCAGACGACCTCCGGGTTCGTCTCGGACAGCTCGTCGGGCTCCATCGAGGCGAAGTCGTACAGGCCGGCGTCGCGCCAGCCCTGCAGCATCGGGGTCCACGTGAGGGTCCAGCCGAGCGGGCTCACCGGGTCGGGCAGCACCTCGCCCGCGTTGGCGCGGGTGAGCAGCGGGTAGCGCGGGTTGATGTCCCAGTCGATGAACCAGCGATCGGCGACCATCTGAGTGAACCTCCGGAGGGTGGTGGAAGGGCGGGGTATGCGGCCCGGTCAGGGCAGCTCGAGGACGGTGACGGCACCCGTGCCGCCGTCGACGCGGATGCGGGCGCCGTTCGGGATGCGGCGGGTGGCGTCGGTGGCGGAGATGACGCACGGGATGCCGAGCTCGCGGCTCACGATGATCGCGTGGCTGAGCGCCGCGCCGACGTCGACGACCACACCTGCTGCGGGGACGAACAGCGGCGTCCACGACGGATCGGTGATCGGCGCGACGAGGATGTCGCCCGGCTCGAGCGCCGTGGGATCGTTGGAGTCGAGGATCACGCGGGCGATGCCCTCGGCCTGGCCTGGGCAACCGGGCATGCCGGCCATCGTGTCGCCGGCGCCGAGCATGCCCTCGGCCGGCGCGTCGCGGCGCGCCCACGTATCGGGGCCGTCGGTGCGGCCGACGAAGATGAACGGCGGGACGAGTTCCTGCAGCCGCCGGTACTCGGTGCGGCGCTCGCGGATCGTGGCCGTGTAGGCGTGCGGGTTCGCGATGCAGTCCTCGACCTCGGCGGCGCGCAGGAAGCCGTAGTCCTCGATCTCGTCGAACGCGCCCTTCTCCACCATCCGGCGGCCGAACTCGCGCATCGGCATGCGCATCTCGTGGATGCAGCGGATGTTGTTGGTCTTGGTGCGCTCGCGGCCGGGCAGCCAGGCCGCCGAGCACGAGATCGCGGCGGCGAGCTGTCCGTGCGTGGCCGGGTCGGCCTCGACCATCGCGAGCAGCTCGGCCGACGCGGCCTCGCGCTGGCGGGCACGCTCGGCGTTCTGCAACGCGGGGTCGGCGCCATCGGGGGCGCCGCGCATGCGGTCGATGGCGGCGAGCGCGAGCGCCGGGCGGGTCTCCCACGTGGGCGACCGGCTCTCCCACTCGTTCGGGCCGCGGCTGCCGAACTCGTACAGGAACTCGTCGAAGGCCGCACGGAACTCGTCGCTGTCGGGATCCATGCGCGACATCGCCCACATCGCATGGCTCGGCGCGGCCGAGTCGACCTCGCCGATGCCGGCCAGGATCGGCAGGATCAGGTCGGGTCGGCCGACGGCGGTGGCGACGGCCGAGATCGCACCGACGGGCACCGTGGCCATGTAGGTGGTGAACAGGTGGTGCGAGAAGTACTTGCGGTGCGCCGGGACGAGCTCGAGGTAGCGCTGCCACAGCTCGAGCTCGGTCCAGGTCGAGTAGTCGGGCCGGTCGGCGCGCAGCTGCTTGGTCTCGTCGCGGTCCTCGGTGAGCTCGGCCAGGTCGCTCAGCGACGACTGGGCGAACACCCAACCGAAGGTCTCGCCGATCTTGGCCGACAGGTCGGGACGGACGTCGCCCTCCATCTCCGAGTAGGGCGGGATGCCGGGCTGGGCACCGAAGAAGGTCTCGTCCATCGCCTGCCACGACAGCCCCGGCGCACGCTCGCCGAACAGGCGGATCAGCGAGGCGTTGAGGTAGCAGTAGCCGCCCTGCACACCGAGCTGGCAGTACTGGTCGTCCGGGAACTCGTCGGCCTCGAACGCCCCCATCCGCACCCAGGCGTCGCGCCAGCCGAGCTCGGCGTACCACAGCGCGGTGTCGGCGGTGAGCGGCGTGACCGGGTCGGGGAACACCTCCCCCACGTTGGCCCGCGTGTAGAGCGGGAACCGGGCCGACAGGTCCGAATCGGTCACGTAGTAGCGATCACCCATGGCGTCCCCCCAGACGTCCGTGCACTGCGCCGTCCCCCGACGACGGGGTGCATGGTAGTCACGTGACTGAGGTCACGTGAAGCGCGCGACCCGCCGATCGGGGCGTGCGTGGCCGGACGGGCGCGAATGCTGCGATCCTGGGTGCATGGATCATCCGGTCGCACCTGCCGATCGCGCCTGGGGCGCGTTCACCGAGGACACCCCCTGGGAGCTCGACCGTGATGCGATCCGCTGGCTGCCGCTCGCCGCACGGCTGCGTCGCGCCGCGCACGCCGAGGTGCCCGTGCTCACGCAGCCGTCGAAGGTGCCGCCCGGCGCGCGAGTGGTCACCGTCGTGCGCCACCTCGGCGGAGCCGTCCTCCCCTGGCTGATCGCGAAGCGCCGCGGCCGCTACGCCACACCCGAGGCGAGCCGCGCCGACATCTCACGCCGGCTGCGTCTCGCCGCGGAGACGCTCGGCCCCACCTACATCAAGCTCGGCCAGATCATCTCGAGCGGCGAGGGCCTGTTCCCCGCCGAGCTGGTGAGCGAGTTCAAGCTGTGCCGCGACCAGGTGCCGGCCGAGCCGTTCGACGTGGTGCGCACGGTGGTCGAGGGCGATCTCGGTGGCCGGCTCGAGGACCTGTTCCTCAGCTTCGAGACCACCCCGCTCGCCGCCGCCTCGATCGCGCAGGTGCACGCCGCCGTGCTGCGCACCGGCGAAGAGGTGGTCGTCAAGGTGCAGCGGCCGAGCGTCAGCCGCTTCGTGCGCAAGGACCTGCGCGTGATGGCGTGGCTCGCCCCGCACCTCGTCGGCCGCATCCCCATCGCCGCGCTCACCAACCCGCCCGCGCTGGTCGAGCTGTTCGCCGAGACCATCGTCGAGGAACTCGACTTCCGCATGGAAGCCGCCAACATGATCGACGTCGCGTCGATGCTGCACGAGCTCGGCCAGACGGGCTACGTGGTGCCCCGCCCGCACCCGACGCTGGTGACGCGCCGCGTGCTGGTGATGCAGCGCGTGCGCGGCTTCAACTTCGACGACGTCGCCGGCATGAAGGACGCCGGCATCGACACCGAGGACGTGGTGCGCACCGCGATGGTGGCGCTCATGGAGGGCGCCATGGTCTACGGCGTGTTCCACGGCGACCTCCACGGCGGCAACCTGTTCGTGCTGCCCGACGGTCGCACCGCACTGCTCGACTTCGGCATCGTCGGCCGGCTCACCGGCGAGCGTCGTCTCGCCTTCCTGCGGATGATGCTCTCGGCCACCACCAACGACGTGCGCGGCCAGATGGCGGCGATGCGCGACCTCGGGGCGCTGCCACCCGACACCGACCTCGAGGCGGTGATCACCGACCTGCGCCTCGACCTGCCGCCGATCGACCCCACCACACTCACCGGCGAGGAGCTCGTCGCCGAGGTGCAGCGCGTGGTGAAGGCGCTGCTCGGCTACGGCGCGCGCATGCCGAAGGAACTCATGCTCTACGTGAAGAACATGGTGTTCCTCGACGGCGCGATGGCGCGGCTCGCGCCCGACCTCGACCTGATCGGCGAGATCGCCAAGATCTCGATGATGTTCGCCGAGCGTCATGGCGAGCGGCTCGGCCGTGAGCTCGGCATCGACCACACCTCGATCGAGATGAACATGGACGGCGTGAAGGCCGGCTTCGGGGTGGACGCCTCGACCGAGAGCCTCACCTACCGCGAGCTGCAGGCGCGACGCGAGCTGATCAGCAAGCGCATGCGCGACCACACCACCCGCTGACCGGTCGACGCTGCGGCGCTATCCGGCCACCGCCAGACAGGGCAGCGCCGGCAGCTCGGTCGTCGGGGCGAACAGGTTGGCGCGGGCGAGCCGCGGCCGCTTCAGGTCGAGCGAGTTCGTGCACGTCAGCGCACGCCCGTCCGACTGCCACAACAGCAGGTGCGACCGGATCTGTCCACCGAGCACGACCGGTCGACGCTCGACGACGTCGCCGGCGAACGTGACGATCACGGTCTCGTCGAAGCTCGGCGCGGTGAGGCCGCCCGCCTTGAAGCCGTACGACATGTAGAGGCCGCCCGGCGCCACGCGGAACTCGTCCGAACCGTTGGCGAGCGTGAACTCGCCGATCATCACCCCGTCGCCGTCGTACACCCGCACGTCGCGTGTGAAGTCGCCGTTGCGACGGAAGAACCACAGCGCCGAGAGGTCGTACGCGGCGCCGGCGAACTCCCACTGTGACGCGGGCTGCAGCGCGGGAATCGCCCAGACCGGCTGCGCCGTGCGCAGGTCGTACACCACGGGCGACGGTGCCATCGCCAGGGCGTACGGGCCGGACGCCCCCATGAAGACGGTCGTCGCGAACGACCCGGGCGGCAGGGTGTACGTGGCCACGATCGCCCCGGTGCGGTCGACCTGCCAGGCCGTCGAGCCGTTGACGAACCACGCCGACTGGCAGTCGCGACCGATGCCGCGTGCGTAGGTGCCCGGCGTGGCCGGCCCCCCGGTGATCGAGGGCCCGACCTGCCCGGTCGCGACGCTCACCCACGACCGTGCGCCGTTGGCGATCTCCGTGACACCGAGGTCGCAGATCGCGTCGGCGTCGTCGCGCGTGTCCGCGATTCGCGACGGCGACAGCGGCACGTACGCCGCGCTCGACGTGACGTAGCCGGCGATGTCGACGATGCCGTGCACCGCGGTGTTCGAGGCCAGGCACAGCGAACCGTCCGCCGCGAGGTGCACGAGCGCGAAGTTGGCCACGTTCTGGCCCGCCAGGAAGTTGAGGTTCGATGCCAGCGGCCGCGGCTGGTCACACGGCCAGGCCGTGACGTACCCGGCCAGCGTCGACTCCGTCGCGGTGAGGTTGACGATCGCGGCGAGCGCACCGGCAGGGACGCCCGCGACGCCGGTCACCTGCACCCTGCTGCTCGACCCGATCCGACCGGTGGCACCACCCGTGCCGTCGCGCGTGTCGAAGATCCGCTGCGGCGCGTCGAGCAACGCCACCCCTGCCCCGCTCGCGGGGACGTATGCCGCCACGTCGGCGACGATGTCGACGTCGGCGATCGCGTAGAAGCACACCGAGCCGTTCGAGCCGACGGCCGACGTCACGAGGTTGGGCACGACGGTGCCGGGCGTGAAGTTGAGCGTCGACGTCCGAGGTACCGGCCGCCCGCAGGGGAACACCGTCAGGAAGCCGGCCCGATCGGGGTTCACCGCCGTGGCGTTGAAGACCACCGCCGACGCATCGGCGGCGACGCCGAGGCGGCCGGCGATCGGCACCGCCCGCACCTCCCCCGCCCGCAGCCGGATCCCGCCGGCGTCGCCCGCCTCGCGGGTGTCGGCGAAGCGCGCCGGGGCGGCGAGCATGACGAGCGGCGAGCCGGCGGGTACGTAGCCGGCCAGGTCGACGACCACATCGGTGGTCGACAACGTGTCGATGCACACGTAGCCGTCGGGGTCGATCGCCGAGATGACGAAGTTCGGGACCGTCTGGTCGGCGCGGTAGTTCAGGTTGCTGGCGAGCGGCCGGCCCGATGCGCACGGGTAGACGGTGAGGTAGCCGGCGGCGGCGGGATCGGTGACCGTGACGTTCAGCGCCAGGCCGACCGCGTCGATCGGCACGTCGGGAAGTGCCAGTGTGTCGAGCTGCAGCGTCAGCGACGGGACCAGCGCGCCGGGCGAGGGTGTGGCCTCGGCCGTCTCGACGATCGGCACGATCGACACCGCCGTGCACACGAGCGAGCAGATCAGGAGGCGGGTGAGTGGCGTTCTCGACATCGATCCGACCGTAGCGGCGCTCGCGACGGCGTGCTCGCGCACGAGGTCGCTCGCATCGAGTGACCGGTCCAGAACGGAGGGAGATGTCACGCGACGATTCCGCCGAGGCCCTCAGGCGGCGCTCGCGAGGCATGGCACGGATCCTGCGGACGGGTCGCCGGTGAGCGTGGACACCGAGTGGAAGAGCTCCCACCGGTAACTGCTGCCGAAGGGCGGCATCGCTCCGCCGCACACGAGCACCGCCCCTTCCGACATCCATCCGATCGGCCAGGCAGGATCCACCCCGCCCGGCGCGCGAGCACGTGTCGACGTGATCAGCGTGCCGTCGGTCGCACGCACACGGAGCTCTCCGTCACCGGACGAGAGCAGGTACGACACCTGGGGCGACAGCGCGATCGGTTGCTCGCCGGTCGGGTAGTCGACGGTCGAGAGCAGCTCCCCGTCGGCAGCGAACAGGGCGACCATCCAGTCGTCGTTCGCGGTGGCCGTGGGCGACAGCGTGCGGAGCGCGAAGACCCGGCCGCTGAGGCTCACCGACATGAGCGTCCACTCGCGCGTGGGCCCGCCCGGAGTGCTGACCAGGTCGGGCAGTTCGAACTGCACGAGCCCCGTGTCGATCCGGTACACCTCCACGTGCGTCCGACCGGTCGGGAACAGACCGCCGGGGATCCGGATCGAGTACAGCTCGTCGGCCGAGGCCACGGTGCGTTGGCCGACCCGACCGATCACGTCCGTCCCGAGAACGGCCACATCGGACACCGGCGCACCGGTCGGCGAGTACGAACGGATACGCGGCCCACCGCCACCAACGGGCGTGCCGACGAGCGAGATGCTGCAGTCGCCCATCACGAAGGCGTTGCCGTCGATCGTGGGCGGCAACGCGAACTCGACGCGACGATCGAGGGTTCGCGTGTCGTACACCTCGAACGTCGTCGGCGTATCGAGAGGACCCCCGAGCGGGAAGATCGAACGGATGCCGAGACCGCAACGCGGGGCGACCTCGTCGCGACTGTCGATGAGGCGGGTCGGGGTGATCGGCACCAGCGCAGTCGGGCCGGTGACGTAGCCCGTCACGTCGACCACGAGGTGCACGGGCAGGTTGGCTCGAAGGCACATCGTGCCGTCGGGCGCGAGCTTCACCAGCGCCGCGTTGGCCACGTTCTGGCCCCGAGCGAAGTTGAGGTTCGACACCAGGGGCACACCGACGCCGCACGGGAACGCGGCCGCGTATCCGCCACCGGTGCCCTCGGTGGCGGTCAGGTTCACCAGGACCGCTGCGGCTCCGGCGGGCACCCCGGCCACGCCGCCCACCTGCATCGAACGCACCGAGTCCGACACCGGCGCGAGCGGGCCGCCGAGCCCGATGCGCGTGTCGAGGAGACGTTGTGGCGAGGGCAGCATGGCGATGCCAGCCGCGCCACCCGGGACGTATGCGGCGACGTCGGCCACGAGGTCGGCGGCAACGGTGCTGTAGAAACACACCGCTCCCCCGGCGCCCACCCCGGCGACGGTGAGGTTGGGGACGACATCGCCGCCGACCACGTTCACCGACGATGTCGCCGGCACCGGCTGACCGCACGGGAACACCGTGACGAAACCCGGCCCCGACGGCGTGACCACCGTCGTGTTGAACACCACGGTGCCGGCGTCGGACGGCACACCTCGAGTGCCCGCCACCGGGACGGCCAGCACCTGTCCGGCCGCCACCCGCGTGCGAGGTGCGCCGACGCCCTCGCGTGTGTCGAGGAACCGCTGCGGCTCGTCGAGCGGCACCATCGGCGATCCGGCCGGCACGTACCCGGCCACGTCGACCACCAGGTCGGTGAGCGACGAGGTGGTGATGCAGGCATCCCCGTCCGCGTCGAGTCCGGCGATCACGAAGTTGGGCACCGTCTGATCGGCGACGAAGTTCACGTTGCTCGCGAGCGGCGGCGTGACCAGACACGGGTGCACGGTGACGTAGCCGGCCGTCGACGGGTTGGTGACCGTCACGTTGAGCGCCACACCGATCGCGTCGGCGGGGACCTCGCCGCGTCCGGCCACGTGCAGGACGCGCACCATCTGGTTCGGCAGCGCACCACCGGTCGGCGGGCCGGCCGACGCCAGACCCGACACCAGCACCGCGGCGATCATGCCGACGACGACCGCACGACGTCCGTTCCCGAGGATCCTTCTCGACATCGATCCGAACGTAGCGGGGCTCGCGACGGCGTGCTCGCGTAACGTGGTCGGGTCATGCGTCTGGTCATCGCTCGCTGCTCGGTCGACTACGCCGGTCGGCTCACCGCCCATCTGCCCGAAGCCGTCCGCCTCATCATGGTGAAGAACGACGGATGCGTCGCCATCCATGCCGACGGCGGCGCCTACAAGCCGCTCAACTGGATGAACGCACCCAACACGCTGGTCGACCACGGCGACCACTGGACCGTCACCAACCCCAAGGGCGAGACCCTCACGATCAACCTGCACGAGGTGATCAGCGACGCGAGCCACGAGTTCGGCGACGATCCGGGACTGCAGAAGGACGGGGTCGAGGCCCACCTGCAGGAGCTGCTCGCGGCATCGCCGCACGCGATCGAGGTGGGCCTCACGCTCGTGCGCCGCGAATACCCCACGGCGATCGGCCCGATCGACCTGGTGTGCCGCGACGAGGGTGGCCAGGTGGTGGCCATCGAGGTGAAGCGCCGCGGCGAGATCGACGGCGTCGAGCAGCTGTCGCGCTACATCGAGCGATTGCACCTCGACAGCTCGCTCGGCCAGGTGCGCGGCGTGTTCGTCGCCCAGCAGGTGAAGCCGCAGGCGCGGGTGCTGGCCGAGGCGCGCGGTTATCGCGTGGTCGAGGTCGACTACGACGAGCTGCGCGGCATGCGTCCCGACGAGTTGCGCCTGTTCTGAGCCGGTCGTCCACCACAATGGGCGGCATGAGGTTCGTGTCGGGCGTCGTGCAGCACTACGCGTGGGGCGATCGCGACTTCATCCCCTCGCTGCTCGGCGTCGCGGCCGACGGTCGCCCGTGGGCCGAGCTGTGGCTCGGCACGCACGGCGGTGGGCCGGGCACGGTCGACGGTGCGGGCTCGCTGGCCGACCTGACCGGCGAGCTGCCCTACCTGCTGAAGGTGTTGGCCGCCGCTGAGGCGCTGTCGCTGCAGACGCACCCGAGCCGCGAGCAGGCCGAGGCCGGGTTCGCACGCGAGGAGGCCGAGGGGCCGGCGCTCGACGCGCCCACCCGCATCTACCGCGACCCCTCCCCCAAACCCGAGCTGATCTGTGCGCTCACGCCGTTCGACGCGCTGTGCGGCTTCCGGCCCGTGCACGCGTCGGCGGCACTGCTCGACGAGCTCGCGATGCCCGACCTGGCGGCGCAGTTGCGGCGTGACGGGCTCGACGCGATCGTCGCGGGGTTGTACCGGGGCGAGCTCGCCTTCGAACCGATCGTCGACGCGTGCGCCGGTCACGTGCTCGCCGAGCCGCGACTCGTCACCCGCCTCGCCGAGCAGTACCCGGGCGATCCCAGCGTGGCCGTCACCTTGCTGATGCACCGCGTGCACCTGGCACCGGGCGAGGCGATCTTCCTCGGCCCCGGCAACCTGCACGCCTACCTCGAGGGCGCGGGCATCGAGATCATGTCGGCCAGCGACAACGTGGTGCGGGGCGGCATGACGTCGAAGCACGTCGACGTCGACGAGTTGTTGCGCGTGCTCGACATCCGCGCGATCGCCGATCCGCGTGTGCACCCCGTCGAGGACGGGCCGGGCCGTTGGCGCTACGACACGCCCGACACCCCGTTCCGGCTGTGGCGGCTCGAGGTGGCCGGCTCGCTCGACCACACGGCAACGGGCCGCGAGCTGCTCGTGTGCGCCGACGGCGCCACCGACGTGCTGCCCCGTGGCGCGACCGCCGTGCTGCTGCCCGGCGAGACCGTCCGTCTCACCGGCATCGCGACGGTGTTCCGCGTGGAGGAACGCCCGGCCTGACGCCGGTCCCGCCCCGATGTTCTGGGCGCCATCATTCGAACGAATCCCCAGCTGGGCTCGACTCACTGGCACCCGGGACCGATTCCCGATCGACCTGGGTGCCAGTGATCGCTCACCGACGCTGGTCGGCGAGGCGGGCTGGCGCCCAGAACGTGCGGGCGAACGTCAGAGGCGGATGGCGGCGTCGAGGGCGAGGTCGAGCAGGTGCTCGCGCACGGTGTGCTGCTCGTCCCAGCCACGATGGTCCCACTCGGCGGCGGTCACGTCGTCGCCCGCGTACAACAGCTGGCCGTACGCCGCACCGCGGAAGGCGGCACAGGCGAACATCGCCGACGCCTCCATCTCGACGGTGATGCACCCCTGCTCGCGACGGCGGGCGACCTTGGCGTGCGTCTCGCGGAAGAACGCGTCGGTCGTCCACGTGAGCCCACGGTCGTGGGGCACGCCGCCATCGCTCAGCGCCTGATCGATCGCGGCCACCGCCCGCGGATGCGGCACCACGGCCACGTCGGCGGCCGCGTAGTGGTAGCTCGTGCCCTCGTCGCGGATCGCGCCCGTCGGCACGATCACGTGGCCGACGTCGAACCCGGGCCGCACGATGCCGGCACCGCCGCAGCCGATGATGCCGGTCGAGCCGCGGGCGATCAGCACCTCGAGCGACCCGACCGATGCCGGCGCACCGACCGGCGGGTTGGTGAGCGCCACCTCGACGCCGCGATGGGTGACCACGAAGATGTCGTGGTCGCCGTGCTCGAACGGCACCTGCGCGACCGGGGTGAGACCCTCGGTGCGGCTGCGCACGACATCGCCGAACCAGCACATCACGGCCCGCTCCGGGAAGCCGAGCATCGGCCGGTGACGCGACGGGTTGATGACCGCCTCGTGGGCGGGATCGAACTCGAGCAGCGGCAGGTCGGCGGGATCGAGGCGGGTCACCCGCCCATTCGATCAGTTGCCGCTGACGGTCTTGCGGATCTCGACGATCTTCTCGGTGGCGTGGTTCGCGTCGAGGCCCTTGTCGTCGAGCAGCCGGTCGCGGTCCTTCGCGGCCTCGCGCTCGGCGATCGTGGTGTCGACCCGGGCGAGCGCGGCGTCGATGCCGTGTTCGTGGATGAACTCGGCCCAGTCGACGAGCGCGTCGACCATCTCGCTCTCGGGCACGACGGCCACGTTGCGGCCCTTCACGAACAGGTGGCCGCGCTTGTTGCCGGCGGCGATGCCGAGGTCGGCCTCGCGGGCCTCGCCCGGCCCGTTCACCACGCAGCCCATGACCGCGACCTGCAGCGGGATCTTGCGATCACCGAAGGCCTGCATCGCGCGGTTGGCCACGTCGATCACGTCGATCTCGGCGCGCCCACAGCTCGGGCAGGCGATGAGGTCGACGTTCTTGCGCTCGCGCAGGCCGAGCGCCTCGAGCAGCTGGCGTCCCGCGCGGGCCTCCTCGACCGGATCGGCGGTGAGCGAGTAGCGGATCGTGTCGCCGATGCCCTCCATCAGCAGCGTGGCGATGCCGGCCGTGGCCTTCACCAGACCGGCCGGCGGCGGGCCGGCCTCGGTGACGCCCAGGTGCAACGGCGCATCGGTGGCCGCGCTGAGCTGCCGGTACGCCTCGACCATCAGCGGCACACTCGACGCCTTGACGCTGATCTTGTAGTCGTGGAAGTCGACGTCTTCGAAGTAGGCGATCTCCTGCAGCGCGCTCTCGACCATCGCCTCGGGACGGATGCCGCCCCACTTCTCGTACAGCGCCGGGTCGAGCGACCCGCCGTTGACGCCGATGCGGATCGGCAGGTTGCGGGCCTTGGCCTCGGCGGCGACGGTCTTGATGTGCTCGGGCCGGCGGATGTTGCCCGGGTTGAGCCGCAGGCCGTGCACACCGGCCTCCATGGCCGCGAGCGCCATCTTGTACTGGTGGTGGATGTCGGCGATCACCGGGATCGGCGACCGCGGCACGATCTGCGCCAGCCCCTCGGCCGCCTCCTGCTCGTTGCAGGTGCAGCGCACGATGTCGCAGCCCGCCGCGGCCAGCGCGTAGATCTGTTGCAGTGTGCCTTCGACGTCGGCGGTCTTGGTGGTGGTCATCGACTGCACCGAGATCGGTGCATCGCCACCGACGGCGACCTTGCCGACGTGGATCTGGCGGGTGCGGCGACGCTCGAACGAGGGGGCCGCCGGGGCTGCGGAAGCGTTCACGGGTCCAGTGTGCCAGCCGTCAGCCGCCGATGGGCTTGACGATGTCGAGGTACAGACCCGACAGCATCAAGAACAGCAGCAGACCGAACATCGCCATCGTCACCGGCACCATCTTGCTCACGTCGGCCCGGTACGGCTGACGGCCGCGCCGGCTGCGGATGCGCTCGTAGGTGGCGATCGCCGCGTGGCCGCCGTCGAAGGGCAGCATCGGGAACAGGTTGAACAGCCCGACGAAGACGTTCACGCCGGCCAGCAGCAGAATGATGCCCGCCACCCCGGCCTGCTCGCCGAGGTCGCCGCTGTAGCGCGACACTCCGACGACCGTGGTGGGCTGGGTGGCCGGGTCGTTCGAGCTGCCCGTCAGGTGCTGCACGATGTTGACCGGGTTGAGCACCTTGAACACGCCCGACACCGACTCCCAGGCGCCACGGCCGAGGTCGCTGCCGGCGGTGGTGACCGCCTCGAGCACGGGCTGGCGTTCCCACGTGGTCTCCGACTCGCTGCGGGTGCCGACGTACGCCTTGCCGAACGAGTCGCCCTGGTTGGGGTTGCTGCCGAGCCCGATGGTCACGTCGACCGTCTGGCCGTCGCGCTCGACGGTGGCCGGCACCACGTCGCCCGGCTCGTGCGACTGCACGAGCTGCACGAACTCGTCGGGTGAGGTGGGTGTCGACCCGTCGAAGCTCAGGATCACGTCGCCCGGCTCGACCCCGGCCTCCGAGGCCGGCGCACCCTCGACCACCTCGCTGATCGCCACCCGACCCGTGTCCTCCTGCACGCCCTTGGTCGCGTACAGGCCGAACAGCAGGCTGAACGCGATCAGCATGTGCATGATCGAGCCGGCCGTGATGACGAGCAACCGGCGGGGGTAGCTCTGGTTGCGGTAGGCGCGGGGCTCGTCGGCGGGCTCGACGTCGTCGAGGTTGTTCATGCCGATGATGCGCACGAACGCGCCGACCGGCAGCAGGCGCACGCCGTACTCGGTCTCGCCACGACGGAAGCTCCACAGCTTGGGGCCCATGAAGAGGAAGAACTGGGTGGCCTTCATGCCCGTCCAGCGGGCCGTGACGAAGTGGCCGACCTCGTGCAGGAAGATGCTGATGATCAGGCCGATCACGAACAGCAGCGCCCACGGGCTCCACAGCCCGATCAGCGCGAGCAGACCCACGATCGCGAGCAGGCCGACGACGGCACGCGGCCCGCCGGCGGTGTCGTCCTCGGCGCCCGGCTGGTCGCTCGCCCCACCGGCGAGCACCTCGTTGCGGAACTTCAGGTACGTGGACTCGCCGCTGCGCGACCCGGCCGGAGGCGGCGAGGGCGGCAGCGGCGGCGGAGGAAGCGTCTGGCTCATGGGTCCTGTGATGGGGGTCAGGGGGCGAGTTCGTCGATCACCTGGGCGGCGACCTGCCGGGCGCGGGCATCCGCGGCGACGATGTCGTCCACCGTTGCATCGGCGCCCGGCTCGTGGCGCTGGAGCGATTCGTCGGCGACGTCGGCGATCTGCGGCCAACGCAGCCGGCCGGCCAGGAACGCGTCGACCGCCACTTCGTTCGATGCGCTCAGCCATGCCGGCGCAGTGCCGCCCTGGCGGCCGGCCGCGTAGGCGAGCGACAGGCAGCGGAAGGTGCCGGTGTCGGGCGGCAGGAAGTCGAGCCGGCCGAGGCTCGACCAGTCGATCTTGCCGAACGGGGTGCCGATGCGGGCCGGGTACGCCAGGGCATAGCCGATCGGCAGGCGCATGTCGGGCATCGACAGCTGCGCCATCGTGCACCCGTCGGTGAACTCGACCATCGAGTGCACGACGCTCTGCGGGTGCACCACCACCTCGATCCGGTCGAACGGGGTGCCGAACAGCTCGTGCGCCTCGATCACCTCGAGGCCCTTGTTCATCAGCGTCGACGAGTCGATCGTGATCTTCGGGCCCATCTTCCACGTCGGGTGCGCGAGCGCCTCGTCGACCGTGACGTGCTGCAGGTCGTCGGCGGTGCGACCCCGGAACGGGCCACCGCTCGCGGTGAGCACCACACGAGCGACCTCGCGGTCGACGTTCACCGACGAGCGCAGGCACTGGTGCACCGCGCAGTGCTCGCTGTCGACCGGCACGATCTCGGCACCCGGCACACCGCGCAACGGCTGCACCACCGGACCGGCGGCGATCAGGCTCTCCTTGTTCGCGAGCGCCAGGCGGCGGCCAGCACGCAATGTCTCGACCGTGACCGGCAGCCCGGCGAAACCGACGACCGCGTTCACCACGACGTCGGCCGGTTCGACCAGCGCGGTGAGATCGCCCACCACCTCGGCGAACGGCAACGCCTCGGCCACCCGCGCCCGCTGCGCCGGGTCGCCGACGGCCACCACCTTCGGGCGGAACTCGAGCGCTTGCTCGATCAACACGTCGACCGACGAGCCGACCCCGAGCGCCACCACCTCGTACGCGCCGGCCTCGGCCCGCACCACGTCGAGCGTCTGCGTGCCGATGCTGCCGCTGCTGCCGGCGATGGCGACGCGGACGGTGGACATGTCGCCCATTCTGGCAGCGGGTTGGATCAACGGCCTGTCGGGCCGCTGTTCACTTGGTCACCCAGGGCTCCAGCACCAACATCAGGTAGTACACGGCCGGCAACGTGAACAAGAAGCCGTCGAAGCGGTCGAGCACGCCGCCGTGGCCCTTCACGATGCTGCCGAAGTCCTTGATGTCGAGGTTGCGCTTGAACATGCTCTCGGTCAGGTCGCCGAGCGGCGCCGTCACCGAGATCACGAGACCGAGGATCAGCAAGTCGCCGGTGCCGTTCCAGGTGCTGCTCGAACCCGCCACGCCGACCACCACCATCGCGAGCACGGTCATGATCGTGCCGCCGATGAAACCCTCGATGGTCTTGTTGGGGCTGATCCAGGCGCGCAGCGGGGTGCGACCGGCGGCCGAGCCGATGAACAGCGCACCCACGTCGTTGGCCACCACACCGAGCGCCAGCAGGAACAACGTGTCGGTGCCCACCGAGTGCGACAAGAACCCGTCGGCCACCGGCAGACCGCCCGACACGTTGGACGCCGACAGGATCAGCGCGGCGAACGAGCCGAGCACACCGATCCACACCACGCCGAGCATGGTGATCGCGGCGTTGGGCAGCGGGCTCGACTCGAGGCCCGACGACGACACGAACGTGAGCGCCGCCGCAGCGAACGCGAACACGAGCACCAACGGCAGCGCCGACTCGCCCACCCAGTAGGCGGCCAGCGGCAGGCACACGACGGCCACGATGCCCGCCACGGTGGCGGGCCGGTAGCCCTTCTCGGTGACCTTGTCGAAGAACTCGACCGAGGCCAGGCCGAGCACGGCCACCACGATCGCGAGCACGGCCCACGGCTTGAACAGCAGCGCACCGATGAACGCCGCGGCGATGATCAGGCCGACCGCCACCGCGGTCGGCATGTCGCGACCCGATGGCGCCGGGGCCGACCGGGTGGGAGCGGTGGTGGTGGGACGCACCGGGCGCGGCCCGCGCGTCGGGTCGACACGACCCGAACGGCTCGACTTCTTCGGCATCGGACGACCCATGCGGTCGTCGGTGGGATCGGTGCCGATCGTGATCCGGCCCGGACCGCGGCGCACCGGCGCCGACCCGTCGTCGGTGTCGTCGAAGGCCACCCCGCCGGTCGCGTCGTCGAACGCCGGGCGGTCGCCCGTCCGGTCGAGCGACCCGCGCTCGTACGAACGGCTCGGCACCTCCATCTCGCCCGTCGGCGCCGGGTCGTCGCTCCACACCGGGGCGTCGTTCGAGAACGACGACCACACGTCGAGGTCGTCGGTCGGGTCCGGCCCCGGCTGCGCCGGCTGCTGCGAGGTGAGCATCGAGGGCATCTCGCCCGTCGGCGGCGCGGTCCAGTGCGGCAACGGACCGGTGTCGGCCGTGCCGAACGACAACCCGTCGCTCGGGTCGTCCATCTCGCGCGTCATGTCGTCGCCGAACAGCGGTGGACCGAAGTCGTCATCGTCGTCATCACGACGACCACGACGCCAGACATCATCGCTCATCAGGGATCCCCCGTTTCTCGCTGCTCGTCATCGTGGCACGCAGCGCGGTGTGCGACGTCGCACGACCCGCGCCCTCGCGGGCCTCAGACCTCGAGCAGTTCCTCTTCCTTGCGTGCCAACGCCTTGTCGATCTTGTCGACGTGGTCGTGGGTGATCTTCTCGAGCTCCTTCTCCGCCCGCTCGAGGTCGTCCGCCGAGATCTCTGCTGCCTTTTCCGCCGCTTCCATGTGCTTGCGCGCATCACGGCGGACGTTGCGCACCGCCACACGACCGTCCTCGGCCATGTGCTTGACGATCTTCACGTACTCCTTGCGGCGCTGCTCGGTGAGCGCCGGGAAGTTGAGCCGGATCACCACACCGTCGTTCGACGGGTTGACGCCGAGGTCGCTGTCGCGGATGGCCTTCTCGATCGCCGCCAACGACCCGCGGTCGTGCGGCTTGACGACGAGCATCCGGGCCTCGGGCACCTGGAAGCCGGCCAGCTGCTGCAGCGGCACGTGGGCGCCGTAGTACTCCACCTGCAACCGCTCGACCAGGGCGGGCGTGGCACGACCCGTGCGCACGGTGGTGAACTGGCTCTGCACGTGCTCGACCGCTTTCTCCATCTTGTCGATGGCGTCGAGGAGCGTCTCTTCGGTCACCGGCTCAGGTTACCCAGGGCGGGCACGCAGCGTGGCCATCCGCCGCTGGTGCGGCGTGGCGCGCAGCGCTCGGTCAGCGCTCGCCCGTGTACGGCGGGTCGTCGTGGCGGCGCAGACGCATCTGCGGCGCGCTCGAGTGCACGATCGTGCCCACCTGCTCGCCCGACAGGATCTGCTGCAACGCCCCCGGCGTCGACATGTCGAACACGACGATGGGGATGTCGTTGTCGCGGCAGAACGCGATGGCCGTGGCGTCCATGACCTTCAGGTCCTTGGTCATCACGTCCATGTAGTCGATCTCGTCGTACTTGGTGGCCGTCTTGTCCTTGCGGGGATCGGCGCTGTACACGCCGTCGACGCCGGAGTGCGTGCCCTTCAGCAGCGCGTTCGCGTCCATCTCGGCGGCCCGCAGCGCCGCCGCGGTGTCGGTGGTGAAGAACGGGTTGCCCGTGCCGGCCGCGAAGATCACGACGCGGCCCTTCTCGAGGTGACGCATCGCGCGGCGGCGGATGTAGGGCTCGGCGATGCGGGGCATCTCGATCGCGCTCATCACGCGAGTGTCCTGACCGCAGCGCTCGAGCGAGTCCTGCAGCGCGAGGGCGTTCATCACCGTGCCGAGCATGCCGATGTGATCGCTCTGGGTGGCGTCCATGCCCGACATCGCGCCGGTGCGGCCACGCCAGAAGTTGCCACCACCGACGACGACGCTGACGTCGACGCCGAGCTCGCGCACGGCGATGATCTCGCGGGCGGTGTGGTCGAGGGTCGCGCCGTCGAGGCCCGACCCGGAGGCACCGGCCAAGGCCTCGCCCGACGGCTTGAAGACGATCCGCTGCCATCGGGGCGAGGTCATGGCTGGTGCTCCTCGAGGTGTGAGTGTGTGAGTGGGTGTCCCGGCCGAGGCCGGATCAGCCGATCTCGACCTGGGCGAAGTTGACGATCGTCGCCTTGCCGATGAACTGCGTCACCGACTGCTTGTCGTCCTTCGCGTACGGCTGGTCGAGCAGGGCGACGTCCTTGAAGAAGCCGTTCATGCGACCCTCGATGATCTTCGGGAGCGCGGCCTCGGGCTTGCCCTCGTTGCGGCTGATCGTCTCGAGCGTCTGGCGCTCGTGCTCGATCACCTCGGCGGGGACGTCGTTGCGGCTCAGGTACTTCGGACGGGCGAAGCCGATGTGCACGGCCACGTCGTGGGCGAGCTCCTGCGACGCGTCGGCCATCTCGACCAGCACGCCGTTGACGCCACGGCCGCCCTGGATGTGGAGGTAGCTGTCGAGCACGTTGCCGGCCGCAGCCTCGATCCGGACGACCTCGCCCAGCTCGATCTTCTCCTTGAGGGTGATCTTCATGTCCTCGAGCTCGGCGTTGCGCTCGGCGACGGCGTCGGTGCCCTTCGCGGCCACCAGCTCGGCGAGGGTCTGCGCCTCGCCCTTGAACCGGTCGCTCGAGGCGACGAAGTCGGTCTCGCACTTGAGCTTCACGATCGCGCCGACGTTGCCGTCGATCACGAGGGCGACGACGCCCTGGGTGTTCTCGCGGTCGTCACGCTTCGCGCTCGCGGCGAGGCCCTTCTCGCGGAGCCACTGCTTCGCGGCCTCCATGTCGCCGTCGTTGGCCTCGAGGGCCTTCTTGGCGTCCATCATGCCGGCGCCGGTCGCCTGACGCAGCGCCTGCACGTCCTTCGCGGTGAATGCCATGGTGGTTCAGCTCTCCTGGCTGGTCTCGGGGGCGGGGTCGGCCTTCGACGCGGCGAGGCGTGCCTCGCGCTCGGCCTGGGCGGCGGCGGCCTGACGGCGGGCGTCGGCCTGGGCGGCGGCGAACGCAGCCTCGTCCTCGGCGCTGCGCTTCGGGGCCGGGGCGGCCTGCGGGTTGCGCTTGCCCTGGATGTAGCGGCCCTCCTCGATCGCCTCGGCGATCACGCGAGCCATGAGCGCGTTGGCGCGGATGGCGTCGTCGTTGCCGGGGATCGGGTACTGCACGACGTCGGGGTCGACGTTGGTGTCGACGACGGCGATGACCGGGATGCCGAGCTTGTTGGCCTCGGTGACGCCGATGTGCTCTTTCTTGGTGTCGAGCACGAACACCGCATCGGGACGCTTGTTCATGCCGCGGATGCCACCGAGGTTCTTCTGGAGCTTCTCGAGCTCACGGGTGAGGAGGAGCGCCTCCTTCTTCGGCATCGCGTCGAACTCACCCGACGCGCGCATGCGCTCGTACTCCTGCATCTTGGCGACGCGCTTCGAGATGGTCTCGAAGTTGGTGAGCATGCCGCCGAGCCAACGCTCGTTCACGTAGGGCATGCCGACCTTCTCGGCGTAGCTGCGCACGGGATCCTGCGCCTGCTTCTTGGTGCCGATGAACATGACGGTGCCACCCTTGGCCGACAGGTCGCGCACGAAGTTGTACGCGGCCTCGACACGGGTGAGCGTCTGCTCGAGATCGATGATGTAGATGCCGTTGCGCTCGCCGAAGATGAAGCGCTTCATCTTGGGGTTCCAGCGGCGGGTCTGGTGTCCGAAGTGGACACCGGCCTCGAGCATCTGTCGCATGGTGACGACGGCCATGGGTTCTCCTCTCTGCGGTTGGCTGCACACGGGCCCGAGCACCTGCACACCTGACGGTGGGCCGGCGACCGCAGAGGGGTCGTGTGATTCGGATGGGTCCGGGCCACCGGGGCACAGACCGATCCGCGATGCTACCGGGCGACGCCCGCGTTGGCACAGACCAGGCGCGGCGGACGGGCGGGTCGGGCCGGGGTGCCGTCCACGGGCACCAGCCGGGGTGGGCGGCGCAGCACGCCGAGCAGCGGGGTGGGGTCGACCGGGCGGTCGCCGTCGCGAAGCCCCAGGTAGAAGCGGTCACCGGTGGTGCCGAGCGGCTGACCGGCCCGCACCCGGTCGCCCCGACCGACCCGCAGCGACGCCAGGTGCCCGTACGAGGCGCGCAGCCCGTCGGCGTGGCGCACCACCAGCCAGCGCACCCCGGCCACGGTGCCGGCGAAGTCGACCTCGCCGTCGGCGACGGCCACCACCACCGTGCCGGGGGCCGGGCCGTACTCGATGCCTCGATTGCCGGCGCAGTACGTGCACGCCGGCATCCGGAACGGGTCGGTCACCGGCGCCTCGAGCGGCGGGACGAGGCAGGGGGCGGCCAGGGCGAGCAACAGGGCGACGAGCATCGGGCACCTCCGGGACGACGTGGTGTCGGCGGGGCGCGGCGGGCGCCGAGGTGGCTCCGGATCGGAGCGATGCGTCAGGAGCCGGTCAGGAGATGCCGCTGGCGGCGAGGCGGGCACGCAGGTGCAGCACCGCCTTGGTGTGGATCTGCGACACGCGGCTCTCGGTGACCCCGAGGACCGAGCCGATCTCGGCGAGGGTGAGACCTTCGTCGTAGTACAGCGACATGACGAGCTTCTCGCGCTCGGGCAGGCGGCGCACCTCCTGGCGGACCAGGCGGCGCACCTCGCTCTCCTCGACCACCGCCGAGGGCGAATCGGGTGTCTCGCCGGCCAGCGAGCGCGGCTCGGCGCCCGCCACCAGCGCCCGGTCGAGCGGGCCGACCGTGGTGGAGGCGATCGCGACCAGCCACTTCTGGAACTCGGTCGAGCTGATCTTCAGGTGACCGGCGATCTCCTCGTCGGTGGGTGCGCGGCCGAACTTGGCCTCGAGCTCGCTGAACGCGCCCTCGACCTCGCGGGCACGGCTGCGCACCGAACGGGGCACCCAGTCGAGCGATCGCAGGCCGTCGAACACCGCACCGCGGATGCGGGGCACGGCGAAGGTCTCGAACTTGACGCCGCGCTCGGGATCGAACCGTTCGACCGCGTCGATCAGGCCGAACACGCCGGCGCTCACGAGGTCGCCGGGGTCGACGCTGCTCGGCAGACCCGCGCCCACACGACCGGCGACGAACTTCACCAGTGGCGAGTAGTGCTCGATGATGCGGTCGCGAGCGACCTGGTCGCGCGAAGCGAACCAGCGCTCCCACCAGTGGGAGATGTCGATGGGGATGCTCATGCTCTCGGATGCGCCTCCGCGTAGACCGAACGGAGGCGCTCGTTGCTCACGTGTGTGTACCGCTGCGTCGTCGCGACGTCGGCGTGTCCGAGGAACTCCTGCACCGCTCGTAAGTCTGCCCCGCCGTCGAGCAAATGCGTCGCGAAGGTGTGACGCAGCGCGTGCGGGTGTGTGGGCGACGGTGACCGGCGATCGAGGATCCGCCGGACGTCGCGGGGTGTGAGCCGGTTGCCGCGCTCGTTGCCGAACAACGCGTCCCCCGCATCTGCGGGAACCACCTCGTGACGGATACCGAGCCAGCCGCGCAACGCGTCGATCGCCGGTGCCGACAGCGGCACCACGCGCTCTTTCGAGCCCTTGCCCCACACGGTGATCGCGTCGGGCACCGAGCCACCGCGACCCTGGCGCACGTGCGCGACGTCGAGCGAGCAGAGCTCGCTCACACGCACGCCGCTGCCGTACAGGATCTCGAGCACCGCGTCGTCCCGGAGGCGCCGCCAGTGCGGCTCGTCCTCGGGCGCCGGTGCGTCGAGCAGCTGGTCGAGCTCGCCGGTCGACAGCACGCGGGGCAGGCGCGACTCGCCCGCCGGGGCGCGCAGCGACGAGGTGGGGTCGGCGGCGATCACCCCCGTGCGATGCAGCCAGCCGAAGTACTTGCGCAGCGACGACACCTTGCGGGCCACGGACCGCTTGGCGTAGCGCCGCTGCGTGAGGAACGCCACCCAACGGCGCAGCAGCAGTCGCTCGACGCGGGCCGGGTCGTCGATCCCGCCACGCTCGGCCCAGTGCGCGAAGTCGCGGACGTCGCCCACGTAGGCGGCGACGGTGTGCTCGGACGACGCCGTGAGCGAGGTCGCGAAGGCGTCGAGACGCCACGCCACACAGGGCTCGTCGACCAGGGTCCGCCCACCGGCCCCGTGCACTCCGGTTGTCACCCGAGCCACAGTATTCGCTCCCGTTCACGAGAACAGTGACCCCAGGGGCTCGAACCACCCGTCCACCTGGGCGATCCACCCCTGCTGCTCGAGCCGGGCCAGCGCCATCGCCGCGTCGACCAGGGCGACCTCGAGCGCCTCGGCCACCTCACCCACGGTGCTGGCACGCCGGGCCACCACTCGGTAGGCGGCCAGATCACCCGGCCGGGGCGGCACCCGGGCCTCGGCCGCCATCGGCGACTGCCGCCGGTGGTCGAGGCCGAGCGCCACGAGCACGTCGTCGACGTCGAGCACCGGCGCCGACCCGTCACGCAACAGCGCGTTGACACCCAACGCCGTTCGGCTCAGCTGGCTGCCGGGCGCCGCCATCACCGGGATACCGCGCTCGGCCGCCAGCTGCGCGGTGATCAGCGACCCCCCGGTCTCGCGGCTCTCGACCACGACGACGATCTCGGACAGCGCGGCGACGAGGCGGTTGCGCTGCGGGAACCGGTACGCGAGCGGCAGCCCGCCAGGCGGCCACTCGCTGAGCAGCAGCCCCTCGTCGGCCACCCGGTGCCAGAGGCGGTGGTGTTCCTTCGGGTACACCACGTCGTGTCCCGACGCCACCACCGCGACGGGACGGCCGATCCCGGGCCGGGCGCAGGGGTCGACGGCGTCGAGCGCGTCGAACACCCCGGCGTGCGCCTGGCCGTCGATGCCCCGGGCCAGCCCGCTGACGACGTGCACCCCGGCCGCGGCGAGCCCGTGCCCGAACGTGCGCGCCAGGTGCCGTCCCGCCGCCGTGGCGTTGCGGGTGCCCACCACGGCGACTCGCCGACCGGTGAGCAGCCCGGTGTCGCCGCGGGCGAACACCACCGGCGGCGGCTCGGCGTCGACCCGGAACAGGTCGGGGTAGTCGTCGCTGGCGGCGACGAGCACCTGCACCCCGAGCTCGGCACATCGCTCGTACACCGCCGCCGGATCGGTGCGCTGCGCACACCGCCGCCAGGCCGAGCGGACCCCCTCGACCTCGAGCACCTTGTCGACGACACCACCACGGGCCGGGGCCATCCGCCCGGCCGCGATCTCGAACGCCTCGGCCGGGGCGTGGTGGCGCAACAGCGCGCTCAGACGGCGCATCGTCATCAGCTCGAACCCGGCGAGCGCGGCGGCGTAGGCCTCGGCGGGCAGCTCACCGGGCAGCTCACGGGGCAGCTCACGGGGCAGCTCACGGGGCAGCTCGGCCGCGGTCACGGCACACGCACCCGAGCGGATGCGCCGAACGACACGCGCAGCTGCAACGACAGCACGAGTTCGTCCTCGCCGATCAGCTCGTGACCACCCGCCAGGTCGGCCAACGTGCGCGCCACACGTCGCACCCGGTGCAGGCCACGGCCCGTGAGCCGGTTGGCCTCGAACTCGCGACGGGCCACCACCTCGGCGCCGTGGCTGAGCGGCGCCCAGCGCTCGAGGTCGTCGGCGCTGAGTGCGGCGTTGAGCTTGCCGGAGCGAGCGAGCGCGATCTCGCGTGCGGCCAGCACCCGGTCGCGCACCACAGCGGTCGACTCGCCCGGCTCGCGGCCGAGCAGCTCGTCGGCGGTGGGTGCGCTCACGCTGACACGCAGGTCGAACCGGTCGAGGAACGGCCCCGAGATCCGCCGCAGGTACTTGAGCCGAGCGCTGAGATCGCACTCGCAGTCGCCGGGTCGACCCCCACCGCAGGGGCACGGATTGGTGGCCGCCACCATCTGGAACCGGGCCGGCAACACCGCCGTGGCCGTCGCCCGCGACACCCGCACCACCCCTTCCTCGAGCGGCTGACGCAGGGCGTCGAGCACGTGCGCCGGGAACTCACCGAGCTCGTCCATGAACAGCACCCCACCGTGCGCGAGCGACGCCTCGCCCGGGCGCAAGGTGGTGGTGCCGCCGCCGATCAGCGAGATCATCGAGCTCGAGTGGTGCGGCGCACGGAACGTGGGCAGGCGCACCACGCCGCCGCCTGCGACCGACACCCCGGCGGCCGAGTGCACCATCGTCGCCTCGAGCGCCGCGACCGGGTCGAGCGCAGGCAACAGCCCGGGCAGGCGCTGGGCGAGCATCGTCTTGCCGGCACCGGGCGGGCCCACCAGCAACAGGTGATGGCCGCCCGCCGCCGCGAGCTCGAGCGCGAGCCGTGCGTCGGGCTGCCCCCGCACGTCGGCCAGGTCGGGCATTGCCGGTGAGTCGTCGTGATCGGCGGCGGGCGGCGGGTCGGGCCACGGCGCACCGGCCAACGCGTCGACCACGTCGCGCAGCGTGCTCGCGCACCGCACCTCGACCGCGCCGATCGCGGTGGCCTGCTCGTGCGCGTCGGACGGCACCACCACGATGCGATCGTTGCGGCACGCGACCATCGGGGCCACCCCCGGCAGGCCGCGCAGCGAGCCGTCGAGGCCGAGTTCGCCCACGAACGCGAACCGCTCGACCGCATCTGCCGGCAACTGGTCGTCGGCCACCAGCAGCGCGACCGCGATGGCCAGGTCGAGCCCGGCGCCCGCCTTGCGCACCCCGCTCGGTGCGAGGTTGACCGTGATGCGCCGGTTGGGCCAGTTGAGCCCGCTCGACAGGATCGCCGCCCGCACCCGGTCGCGGGCCTCGCGGCAGTTGGCGTCGGGCGAACCGACGATCGAGAACCCGGGCAGGCCCACGCCGGCGTGCACCTCGACGGCGACGGGTTGGCCGGTGACGCCGAGCAGTGTGGCGGACAGGACGGTGGCGGTCATCGGGGACCTCCCGCGGAGCAGCGCGCACGGAGGCGCGCGGACGGCTGCGACGGAGGGGACGACCGGTCCCGACGACGGTGCGCCGGAACCTATCGACGCCTCCGCCGATCGCAACCCCGATCACGGGCCGATCTACCGTCGGCCGTCATGGGCACCCAGGACCGCTACCCCGTCTTCCAGCAGGCGTACCTCGTGAACGACATCGAGGCGGCGGTCCGGCGATGGGATGCGCTGTTCGGCGCCGGCCCGTTCCGTGTGGTCCCCCACCACCGCGCCGACTGGTTCGAGTACCGCGGCACACCGCAAGAGGCCGACGTGTCGTACGCGTTCGGCTACCTGGGCGACCTGCAGATCCAGCTCATCCAGCAGCACGACGACACGCCCTCGATCTACCGCGACCTGTACGCCGCCGGCGAGGAGGGTCACCACCACACCGCGTTCCTGGTGCACGACTACGCGGCCGAACGCCAGCGGTTGATCGACCTCGGCGCACCCCCGGTGTGCGAGTTGCGCCACGGCGACGTGGAGGCCGGCTACTTCGACACCGTCGCCACCACCGGCGGCTTCACCGAACTGCACACCGACCCGCCCCGATCGCTGCAGTCGTTCGCCGTGCAGCGCCGGGCGCACCAGCTGCGCCGGCCCGGCGACTCGCCGTTCTTCGAGTGGACGCCGGCCGGTTGACGCCGGCGCGGGCCGCTCGTTCGCGAGACTGGGCGCATGGCCGCCGCTCCCCCGTCTCGCCGCGCGTCCCTGATGTGCGGTGCCCTGCTCGCGCTCGCCGCGGCGGGCGGTCTGGTGGCCTGCAGTGACGACGCCGCTCCCACCGTGGCCGGCTACTGCGAGCGGGTGACGGCCGACCTGGAGGCGCTGGGCGCGCCGAGCATCGTCACGGGCGCCGACGTCCAACCGGTCATCGACCGGTACACCGCGATCGCCGACGCCGCCCCCGCCGCGATCGAGCCGGAGTGGCGCACCGCGATCGCCGCGCTGCAGGCTGCGGACGCCGTGGTGCCCGGCGACCAGGCCAGCATCGACGAGGCCACCCGCGCCGCGCTGGCGGGTCAGCCGGCGTACACGCGCATCCAGCAGTACACCCAGGCCGAGTGCGGCCTGGCGCTCGGCACCCCGCCGACGCCGACCAATCCGGTCACGGCGACGACGGTGGCACCCACCACGACCGGCGGCTGACGCCCGGCCGGTCAGGTGATCGGCGGATCAGTGGATCAACGGATCTCGCCGCGCTTGACGATCACCTTGTCGACGAGTCCGTACTCCTTGGCCTCCTCGGCGGTGAACCAGCGGTCGCGCTCGGCGTCGGCCTGGATCTTCTCGACGGCCTGACCGGTGTGGTGGGCGGTGAGCTCGGCCATGCGGCGCTTGGTGTAGACGAGCTGCTCGGCCTGGATCGCGATGTCGGCCGCCTGGCCGCGCAGCCCGGCGAGCGGCTGGTGCATCATCACCCGCGCGTTGGGCAGCGTGTAGCGCTTGCCCGGGGCGCCGGCCGTGAGCAGGAACTGGCCCATGCTGGCCGCCATGCCCATGCAGACCGTCGCGACGTCGCAGCTCACGAACTGCATCGTGTCGTAGATGGCCATACCGGCGTAGACCGACCCGCCGGGGCTGTTGATGTACAGCCAGATGTCGGCGTTGGGGTCCTCACCCTCGAGATACAGCAGCTGCGCGCACAGCGCATTGGCGATCTCGTCGTTGACGTCGGTGCCGAGCATGACGACGCGGTTCTTGAGGAGCCGGTTGAAGACGTCGGAGCGGGGGTCGAAGCCCTGGTCGAGCGCACTCGGGACGATCATGTTCGAGGACACCGACGAGGAGGGCACTTCGGTCGAAGACATGGCAGCAGGCTACCGTCGACTCGGGCCGCACCGCGGGACGCAGAGGCGGCGACCCGCTCCGGCCCTCACGGGCCCCGACCCTCTCGGAGCGCTTCGATGACCGACACGCAGCAACCGCAGGACTTCACGCCCAACGTCGACGAGCTCGTCGCCAACAACGCGGGGTACCACCGCGACTTCGGCGACCCGCCGCTCGACGTGCGACCGCGACGCAAGCTCGCGATCGTCGCCTGCATGGACAGCCGCATGGACATCTTCGAGATGCTCGGGCTCGAACACGGCGAGGCGCACATCATCCGCAACGCCGGCGGCGTGGTCACCGACGACGTGATCCGGTCGCTCGTGCTGAGCCAGCGCCGCCTCGGCACCAGGGAGATCATCCTGATCCACCACACCAACTGCGGGCTCGAGGGCGTGAGCGTCGACGACTTCAAGCGCGAGCTCGAAGAAGAGGTCGGCATCCGCCCGTGGTGGGCGCTCGAGGCGTTCACCGACCCGTACGCAGACGTGCGCCAGAGCATGAAACGCCTCCAGCTCAGCCCGTTCGTGAAGTACAAGGACCACATCAGCGGCTTCGTGTACGACGTGCACTCGGGCCTGCTGAACCCGGTGACCTGAGCCCGGTACGACGGGATGGACCACCTCACCATGCCTCGGCGGGCCGTCGCGGTGATCACCGCGGCCGCTGCGCTGTCGTCGGTACTGGTCTCAGCCGGCGCCCCGGACGCAGCCGTCGCCGCGGCCGCGGGGCCGCTGCTCGCCGGCAGCGTGCTCGAGGTGCAGGTGGCAGGCCGAGCCGGCATCCCGTCCGACGCCGTGGCGGCCACCCTCAACGTCACCGCGGTGACGCCCTGGGCCGATGGCTACCTCACGGTGTATCCGTGCGGCGAAGCGGTCCCGACCGCGTCGAACCTCAACTTCCGCGCGCTCGAGCCTGCCGTCCCCAACGCCGTCGTGGCCAGGCTGGGCACGGGCGGCAAGATCTGCATCGTCTCCTCGGCCTACACGCAGGTCGTCGTCGATGTCGCCGGATACGTGCCGGCGGGCAGCCCGATCTCACCACTCGCCAGCCCACGTCGCCTGGTCGACACTCGTGAGGGACTCGGCGCACCACTCGGACGGACCGGCCCCGGCGTGCTGACCGTGCAGGTGGCCGGTCGCGGCGGCATCCCGGCCGACGCCGGCGCAGCGGTGCTCAACGTCACGGCGGTCGACCCGGACGGCCCGGGTTTCGCGACGGTCTTCCCGTGTGACCAACCGCGCCCCACCGCGTCGAACCTCAACTACGTGGCTCGGGACGTGCGGCCCAACCTGGTGCTCGCAGATCTCGACCCGCAGGGGCGCACGTGCGTATTCACGATGACGTCGACCCACCTGGTGATCGATGCCACGGCCGCCGTCGGCGACGGAGCCGGGCTGCAACTGGTGGCCAATCCGGAGCGGGTGCTCGACACACGACTCGGCCTCGGCGGACCGGCCCACCCGCTCGCCGGCAACGTGCCGCAGCGCCTGCGAGTGGCAGGTCGTGCGGGCGTCCCGACGGGCGCGACCGCCGTGGTGCTCAACGCGACGGCCACCGAGTCGGGAGCTGCGGGCTACGTCACCGTGTACCCGTGCGGCGACGTGCCGACCGTGTCGAACCTGAACCACTCGGCCGGTCAGACCGTGGCGAACCTCGTGGTCGCGGCGCTCGACGCGAACGGCGACGTCTGCCTGCTCAGCAACGCCGGCACCCACCTCGTGGTCGACGTCGCCGGGTGGTTCACCGGCACGTCGGCGCATCGAGTGCTGCCGACGCCACAACGGCTGTACGACAGTCGCTCGTCACTCGGCGTGCCACCGGCCCCGGCCCCGGTTCCGATCCCGGGACCGCCCTCGTCGATCGAACCGACACCGCCCTCGTTGGTGTTCGAGTCGACGACCACCTCGTCGACCTCCACCACGACGACCACGACGGTGCCGTGGGTACCGATCGACACCGAGGCACCATGTGACCTCCTGATCTTCCCGGTCCGCAACGGCTCGATCCGCATCCGTGACCTGATCACGGGCGACCAGTTCGTCGCCACCGATCCGTGGTTCGTCGACGGGCAGGCGCCCGTCGTCGCCCGTGACTGCAGCGGTCTGCTCGTCGCCGGGCCCGGCACCGAGTCGCTGAACACGTCATCGGTGCGCTACTACCGGTTCGACGGGGCCGTGTTCACCTACGGCGCGATCGTGCCGAGCCCGCTCGGGAACCCCACGACGATCACCCAGCTCGACGACGGGCGCGTGTTGGCATCGGTCGGCGCGTGGACGTGGGACGTGGCGACCGGCGACGTGTACTTCGTGCCGACGACCGGTACGTACCTGCTGACCGCCGGTGTCGCTCGCGACGGTTCGGTGGTCGCGCTCGAGACCGGTACGAGTGGCCAGTACGACCTGCAGGTCTACGCGCGAGCGTCAGGTCAGTTGCTGCGAACGACGACCCTGCCACCCCACGGCAAGGACACGGTGATGTCGCCTGATGGGACCCGGATCGCCCTGGGCACCTATCCGCCCGGGAGCAGCGAGCCGCCCCCGTCGCGCAGCACGCCCGTCGTGCGATTGCTCGATGGCACGCTCGTGGCGAGCTACCCGCTCGGCGAGTTGTCCGGGTCGCTCGCCATGCGCTGGGCCGGCGACACGCAACTGATCGTGTGCAGTGGGAGTCGGCAGGTGATGCTCTGGACCGTCGGCGGCAGCGTGGTCGATCTCGGCGAGGTCGCGCTCGGGTCGTCGTGCCCGACGATCGGGTGACTCGGGTCGACGTTCAGCGCCGCACGCCGCTCGCGACCACGGCCACCCGCTCGCTCGCGTCGAGCTGGTCGCGCACGGCCAGCAGACCCGCCAGGCCGGCCGTGCCGGTGGGCGACGCGTCGATGCCGGTGTGGCGCACGATCAGGTCGTTCGCCTCGAGCACCTGCGCCTCGGTCACCACCACCGGCGAGCCGTGGCTGTCGGCCATCGCCGCGAGCACCGGCAGCCAGTCGTAGGTCTCGTCGTCGAGGATCCCGTCGGCCGCCGACGCGCCCACCGACTCCCACGGCCACATGCACTCGGTCCAGTGCGCAGCAGCGGCCTTGGGGCCGCCGACGGCGAACGAGCGTTGCCACGCCCGTTCGAGCGGGGCGCAGCTGCGGGTCTGTACGGCGTGCAACCGCGGCGAGATGCCGCTCATGCGGAACCCCGCCGCCAGGCACGCCGCGAACGCGCCGCCGCCCACCTGCACGAACAACCGGTCGAACGGCGGACCCTCGAGCTCCTCCTCCATCGCCCGGGCCATCTCCCAGCCGATCGTCCGTCCACCGTCGAGGCACCAGGCGTTCTCGGGCCCTTGCACGCCGAACGGCACGGCACCGGCGGCCACCGCCTCGCGGAACCGATGCACGCACGGGTCGCCGGGTGGGTCGCTGGCGAGCCTCGGACAGTGCACCACCTCGGCGCGCAGGCCGTGCAGCACGGTCACCACCGCCTGGTCGGCCGCCTCGGGGACGAACACCCGGATCGGCCAGCCCACTGCAGCGGCCAGCGTGCTGGCCGCGATCGCCGCGTTGCCGCACGACGCGATCGCGAGCGGCGGGCGATCGGCCGGCGACGACCACGGCGCGCGACCCGCGAGCTCGGTGGTGACGAGGTGCAACAGGATCGTGAACAGGTGCCGCGCCTTGTGGCTGGCACCGACGTTGGCGGTCTCGTCCTTCACCCAGACACCGCCGTCGACCGCGAAGCCGAGCGCGTCGCTCAGCTCGTCGGCTCGAGCGAACGGCGTGGTGCGGAACCCGGTGCCGGCCACCGCGGCGACCTGCTGGTCGAGGTCGCGCACGACCGCGTCGCGAGCCGCGTCGGTGAGCCCCAGCGCCGCCGCGTACGAGTCCCACGCGAGGTACCGCCGGAACCCGACGAACGGGTTGGGGTCGCCCGTCGAGCGCAGCGGGGCGAGGCCCTGCACCAGCTCGAGCACGTGATGCCGGTCGTCGCCCGCCCGAGGGCATCGCCACGCGAGCGGCGTGGCGATGTCGACGTGCGCGCCGCACACCGCGCAGCGCCAGCCGGCGACGAGCGGACGCTCCACCGGCTCAGCCCTTCGCGACGCGGGCGTTGAACTCGGTGATCATCTCGTCCCACACCGGCAGGTAGCGGCGCAGGCCGCGCCAGAAGTCCTGGCTGCGACGGGCCTCGAACAGCTCGAACGGCGTGCCCTGCTGCTCGACCCAGGTGTAGTAGCCGAGGTTGAAGATCCGGTTGCGGTCGCGCTCGGTGCAGTCGATCGTGTCGGCGGTGTCGACGTGACCGAGGTGCTCGCCGAACACCTCCGCTGCGTCGACCGCGGTGAAGTCGCCGCCGAAGCGACCGGCGATGGTCTTGGCCCGCTCGCTCGGGTAGAGCGCCGCACCGTCGGTGGCGATCGTGACGATCGCGTCGTCGGGGCCGAGACCGAGCAGCTTGGCGGTCTTGATCGCGGCGAGCACGTTGCAGATCGACGAGAAGCCGAAGTGCTCGAGCACGGCGACCAGCTCGGCCGGGACGCCCTTCCCCGCGACCAGGAACTCGCGACCGGCCGGCGTGTTGAACAGCACGTCGAGCTCGTCGGTGGCCCGATCGCTGATGCCCACCACCACGTCGGTGTTGGTGACGTTGTGGATCAGCGGGATGTGCTTGTCGCCGATGCCCTGGATGTTGTGCTCGCCGAAGCCGTTCTCGAGCATCGTCGGGCACTCCAGCGCCTCGACCGCCACGATCTTCGTGCCGTAGGTGTCCTTCAGCCGGTCGCCGGCGGCGATGGTGCCGGCCGAACCCGTGGCACTGGTGAACGCAGCGAGCCGCAGGTCGCGGCCGCTCGCTGCGCGCACCGTCTCGAACACGTGCCCGAGCGCCCGACCGGTCACCTCGTAGTGGCCGAGGTGGTTGCCGAACTCGCAGAACTGGTTGAGGACGAAGTTGCCGGGATCCTTGGCCAGCTCGTTGCAGGCGTCGTAGATCTCCTTGACGTTGCTCTCGGTGCCGACGGTCTTGATGACGTCCTCGGCCGGGTTGGCGCACCAGCGGTCGAGCCAGTCGAAGCGCTCCTGGCTCATGCCGGCCGGCAGGATCGCGACACCGCGGCTGGCCATGATCCGGCTGATCGCGATGCCACCTCGGGCGTAGTTGCCGGTGCTCGGCCAGATCGCCCGGTGGCGGGTCGGGTCGAACTGACCGGTGACCACGCGCGGAGCGAGGCAGGCGTAGGCGGCGAGCACCTTGTGTGCGGTGATCATCGGGAACCGGTCGCCGAAGGCGACGATGATCGGCGAGTCGATGCCGGTGAGCTCCTTGCCGAGCACCACGTGATCGGGCACGGGCACCCGGTCGCCGGCGAGGTCGTTGTACCAGTGCACCCGCCAGAGGTTGCGGGCGTCGGGGGCGTTCTTGTCGACGCCGTCGACCACCGAGGCGTCGACCGTGCTCGGGTCGGCCAGCTGGGCGAAGGTGGGCAGGGTGATGCCCTGCTCGCGGAACCTGGCCACCGAGTTGGCGAGCGATGCCTCGTCGACCACGGTGTCGGCGAGGCCGAACTGGTTGACGAGGGCGTCCTGCAGAGGGTCAGCGGCGAGCGTCACGCTTGACATTCTGTCAAAGCCGGGCCGGACTCCCACGCCGTTCCGTTCGCCCGACCCGGGAGCTCACACGCAGGTGCTGCCGGCGACGGCGAGCTGCTTTACCGAAGGATCGACTTGCGGAATCGGTAAGCTCGCCTCGCATGAGCGACATGACCGACGCCAAGCGACGTCTGGTCGAGCGGTTGAAGCGGGTCGATTCGGCCACCGCGGGCGAGCTCGCTGCCGAGTTCGAGCTCACCGACACCGCCGTTCGCCAGCACCTCGAGCAACTCCAGGAACTCGGGTTCGTCCGCCGCACCGAGGGCAGCGCCCAGGGTCGCGGTCGTCCGGCCGCTCGGTGGCAGCTCACCCCCGCGGCCGGATCGATGTTCCCCGACCGTCACGTCGACCTCACCGTCGACCTGATCGGCTCGATCCGCAGCGAACTCGGCGACGAGGCGCTCGACCGGGTCATCGAGCGACGAGCCGAACGGCAGGCCGAGGCCTACCGCGCCTCGCTCGGTTCGGGCAGCGTCGCGGTGCGTGTGCGCCGACTGGCCGAACAGCGCAGCGCCGAGGGCTACGTGGCCGAGGTGGTGCCGGACGGCGACGACCTCGTGCTCGTCGAGCACCACTGCCCCATCTGCACCGCGGCCGCGTCGTGCGACAGCCTGTGCCGCAGCGAGCTCGAGGTGTTCCGCCGGGCGCTCGGCGACGGCGTGGTGGTGCGCCGCGAGCAACACGTGCTCGCGGGCGACCACCGCTGCGCCTATCGCATCACCCCGGCGTGACCGGACCTCGGCCCGACGAGGCCGGACGAGGTCAGACGACCTCGCTGATCTGCATCACCGGCTGGATGTTGGTGTAGTTGGCCACGTCGGCCATCACGGCCTGGGTGCCCTCGTTGCCCATCGCGGCCTGGAACTGGTCCATGGTCTCGAAGAAGAAGTGCACACCGGCGACGTACGGGCCGTTGACGCCCTTGTCGATCTCGGCCCCGACACCCCACGTGGAGGCGGCGAGCGGGACGTGGGTGTTCTTGTAGTAGTCGTGGTCGAAGGTGCTGCCCTCGGCCGACGGATACAGGACGCTGACTCGGATCATGGCCGCACTGTAGGCAGCGAGGCGGCCCGGATCGTCACGGGGCGGGCGGGTACTGTGCGCCCCGATGGCTGACTTCCTCCTCGGCGGGCAGATCGACCCCGCCACCAAGCAGCGCAACGAGACGAACACGCTCGTGGCGTCCGGCGACCTCACCACCCACGGCGTGATCGTCGGCATGACCGGATCGGGCAAGACCGGCCTCGGCATCGTGCTCATCGAGGAGGCGCTCCGCGCCGGGGTGCCCGCGCTGCTGATCGACCCGAAGGGCGACCTGACCAACCTGTGCCTCACGTTCCCGAACCTCGCGCCGGCCGACTTCGAGCCGTGGGTCAACGAGGGCGACGCGGCCAAGGCCGGCCAGAGCGTGCACGACTTCGCCAGCGCGCAGGCCGACGCGTGGCGCACCGGCCTCGAGGGCTGGGGCCTCGGGGGCGCGGCGATCGCCGAGCTGCGCTCGAAGGTCGAGTTCACGATCTACACCCCCGGCTCGGCCGGTGGCGTCGGCGTCAACATCGTCGGCTCGCTGCAGGCACCACCCGACATGGCCGACCACGAGACCGTCGGCGACGAGATCGAGGGGTACGTCAGCGGCCTGCTCGGCCTGGTCGGCATCGAGGCCGACCCGCTGTCGAGCCGCGAGCACATCCTGCTGTCGAACCTGATCCTCAACGAGTGGACCCAGGGCCGCAGCCTCGACCTGCCCACGCTGGTCGGCATGGCGCTCACCCCGCCGATCCGCAAGCTCGGCGTGTTCGAGCTCGACTCGTTCTTCCCGCCGAAGGACCGCACCGCGTTCGCGATGCGGCTCAACGGCCTGCTCGCCTCGCCGAGCTTCGGCGCGTGGATGAGCGGGCAGCCGCTCGACATGGACACGTTGCTGCACACGCCCGACGGGCGGCCGCGCTGCGCGATCGTCACCACCGCGCACCTGAGCGACGAGGAGCGCCAGTTCGTCACCACGCTCGTGCTGTCGAAGCTGATCACCTGGATGCGCCGCCAGAGTGGCACCACCGACCTGCGCGCGCTGCTGTACATGGACGAGGTCGCCGGCTACCTGCCGCCCACCGCCGCCCCGCCCACGAAGAAGCCGATCATGACGCTGATGAAGCAGGCGCGAGCGTTCGGCGTGGGCGTGGTGCTCAGCACCCAGAACCCGGTCGACATCGACTACAAGGCGCTGTCGAACGCCGGCACCTGGATGATCGGCCGGCTGCAGACCGACCGCGACAAGATGCGCCTGCTCGACGGGATGAGCGCTGCCTCGGGTGGTGTCGACGTCGCCGCCGTGAGCGACACGATCAGCGGCCTCGGCAAGCGACAGTTCGTGCTGAAGCGCGCCGGCAAGGACCAGCCCGAGCTGTTCACCACGCGGTGGGCGATGAGCTACCTGCGCGGCCCGCTCACCCGCGACCAGATCGCGTCGCTGATGGCCGATCACAAGGCGGCCACCGCCGAGACCGCGCCCGTCGCCCCGGCCGCGCCCGCTGCGGCGCCGACAGCCGGCGGGTTCGCACCGCCCAGCGGTCCGGCGATGCCCGCACCCACGGCACCGCTGCCGGCATCGCCCGCGCTCGACCCCGACGCCACCGCCCTCGCGCCGAAGGTGGCCGACGGCGTGCCGGTGCGATGGATCGACGTGGCCGCCCCGTGGCTCGCCGCGGCCGGCGGCGACCCGCGTGGCACACGGTTGCAGGCCGCCGCGGTGGCGCGCATCGCCGCGCGGTTCGACGACGAGACGGCCGACCTGGTGCACGACGAGGAGTACGAGCTGGTGCTCACGCCGCTGCCCGAGCTGCTCGACGTGTCGCTCGCCGCTGCGGTCGACCACGACGAACGCGACCTGCGCACCGAGGCGCCGGTCGGGGTCACCTACGTGCTGCCCGGGTCGAAGATCGGCACCAAGACCTTCTGGACCAAGCTGCAGCGCGACCTCGTCGACCAGCTCGTCCGGTCGCGCCAGCTCGAACTGCTCGCGAACCGCGAGCTCAGGCTGGTGGCCCGCCCCGGCGAGACCCCGGAGGCGTTCGCCACCCGATGCGCCACCACCGCCGACGAACGCGCCGACGCCGAGATCGCGAAGCTGAAGGACGGCTACGAGACCCGCTTCAACCGGCTGCGCGAACAACTGCGCACCGCCGAGAACCGCGCCGACGTGCTGAAGGAAGAACGCGAGGGCAAGCGCAACGAAGAGGTGCTCTCCACCGTCGGCAGCGTGCTCGGCGGCATCTTCGGCGGGCGCCGACGCGGCGGCGTGTTCGGCTCGATCAACAAGGCCGCCACCAAGCGCCGCCAGAGCTCGACCGCCGGTGCTCGGCTCGACGCCGCGCAGGACAAGGTGCAGTCGCTCAGCGACCAGCTGATCGAGCTGCAGGGCGACCTCGAGAACGAGGTCACCGAGATCGACGTGCGGTGGGCCGCCGTGGCGAAGCAGATCGAGACGGTGACCGTGCCGCTCGAGAAGAACGACGTGAAGGTCACCCAGCTGGTGCTCGGCTGGATGCCCGTGCCCTGATCACCGGCAGATCACCGGCAGATCACCGGCAGATCACCGGCTGATCACCAGCGTTCGGCGTCCTCGGGTGCGAGGGTGCTCGGCCCGACGTGCGCGTCGAGCCAGGCGTTCATGTCGTCGCACGCCGCCCACGCCTCGCGGATACGGGTGGCTGCGGCCTTGGTGTGCATCCACCGCGCGACCGGCCAGCTGCGTGTGGCCATCAGGCCTTTGCGTCGCAACAGCTCGATGCGGGGATGGTCCTTCGGATAGCCGCGCGGTGCCGTCTTCAGCTCGCTGATGGCACCGATCCGGAACCCACCGCTCGCCAACGCCGCCGTGAGGCGCTCGATCTCGGCCCCGGTCGCCTCGAGGTCGACGGCGTGCCGGAACCGCTCGAGCTGATCGGACGCCATCGCGTAGTAGCCGGCACCGACCATCAACCCCTCGGCCGAGATCTGCAGGTAGAAGCCCGCGCCGCCCTCCGACTCGCCGTACGCGCCCTGGTGCTCCTTGTACGGCGCCTTGCCCTTCGAGAACCGGACGTCGTTGTACGGCCGGAACACGTGGAACGGCCCGTGGTCGGACAGCTCGTCGAGCAGCTCGTCGAGCGGCGCCTTCACGGCCTCGGTGTAGGTGGCCTTGTTGGCCTGCCAGAACGTGCGGGTGTTGTCGGCGTGCAGCGCCTCGTAGAACGAGAACGCCGCCTCGGGGATGCCTCGGAACGTCACGGCGCAGAGTCTCGCGCCGCGATGCCCGCGCGCCGAGCTGCGAGACTCCTGCGCATGCAACGACCCCTGGTGATCGCGCTCGCGGCGACCCTGTCGAGCGCGCTCGTGCTCGCAGCGTGCGGCGGGGACGACGAGGCCTCGCCGCCCACCGTCGCGCCGGTGAGCACCGCTCCTGCGATCACGCCCGCCCCGGTCGACACCGGCGACGTCCCGACGGTGCCGCCGATCGACACGGGCGACCTGCCACCGATCACACCGCTCGACACCAGCGACCTGCCGACGACGATCGGACCGACGGTGGTGGATGGCTGCCCGGCCGGCTCGTGGTACCTGAGCGAGGACGAGCTCGGCTCGTTCTACGACACCGTCGGCGCGATGACCGGCGTGGCGCTCGACCTCGAGGGCGATGCGCAGCTCGACCTGCGGCCGGACGGCACGTTCGTCTACACGCTCAGCCAGGTCACGATCCACCAGGACGGTGGCGGCGGCGTGCAGATCGACCTGACGATCGACGGCACGATCGACGGCACCTACGACGTGCAGCCCGCCTCGCTCGAGACCGAGACGACGAGCACGAGCCTCACCGCCGAGGCGGCCGTCGACGGCGTGCCCACCGACGCGACCGAGCTGATGCAGGGCTTCTTCGGCCAGTTCCCGTTCAGCGAGGTGCTGTACCACTGCACCGACGCCGGGCTCGAGTTCGACGTGCCGGTGCGCAGCGCCACGCACACCCTGCTGCTCGTCCCGCTCACCCAGGCCGGCTGAGGCGGCCGACATGGCGATCCTCGCGCTCGACCAGGGGACGTCGGCCACCAAGGCGGTGGTGCTCGACGGCGACCGCGTGCTCGGGTTGGCCGAGGCGCCCGTCGAGGTGCGCGCCACCCCCGACGGCGGCGTCGAGCTCGATCCCGACGAGCTGTGGGCCAGTGTGCTCGCCGCCGGTCGACAGGCGCTCGCCGCAGCGGGACGACCGTCGCTCGACTGCATCGGTCTGGCCAACCAGGGCGAGACCGTCCTGCCGTGGCGACGCGACACCGGCGAGGCCCTCGGTCGCGCCGTGGTGTGGCAGGACCGTCGATCGGTCGACGAGTGCGATCGACGCGCCGACCGGGCCGCCTGGCTGGCACACCTGACCGGCCTCGAGCTCGACCCCTACTTCGTGGCACCCAAGGTGGCATGGCTTCGGCCGCAGGTGCCGGCCGAGGCGACGATCACCACCACGGACACCTGGCTGCTGCACCGGTTGTGCGGCGCGTTCGTCACCGACGTCGCGACGGCCGGCCGGTCGCTGCTGACCGATCTCGAGACGGGCGCCTGGCACGCCGACGCGTGCGAACTGTTCGGGATCGACCCGACCACGTTGCCGAGCGTCGTGGGCAACGCCGAACCACTCGGGAGCACCTCGTGCTTCGGTGGCGACGTACCGGTGACCGGCGCATGCGTCGACCAGCAGGCCGCGCTGTACGCCGAGCGCTGCCACGACGCCGGCGAGGCCAAGTGCACCTACGGCACCGGCGCGTTCCTGCTCGCGTCGACCGGTGGTACGCCCACCCGTTCGTCGCACGGCATGGTGGGTTGTCCGGCCTGGCGGGTCGACGGGGACACCACCTGGTGCCTCGACGGGCAGGTGTACACGGTCGGCGCCGCGGTGCGGTGGCTCACCGAGATCGGCATCATCGCCGACGCCGCCGACCTCGACCGTGTGGGCGCGACGGTGGCCGATGCGGGTGGCGCCACGTTCGTGCCGGCGCTCGCCGGGCTGGCGGCGCCGTTCTGGAAGCCGTCGGCCAAGGCGGCGTTCACCGGGCTGTCGCTCGGCACCGAGCGCGGGCACCTGGTGCGCGCGGCCGTCGACGGCATCGCCGCGCAGGTGGCGCTGCTGGCAGCGGCGGCCGGCAGCGACCTCGGCGCGCCGCTGCACCGGTTGCGGGTCGACGGTGGACTCACCCGCAGCGAGCTCGTGCTGCAGACCCAGGCCGATCTGCTTCAGGCACCGGTCGAGGTGTACCCGTCGCCGCACGCGACGGCGATCGGCGTGGCCGCCTTCGCCGCCCGCGGTGCCGGGCTCGACACCGACCCCTCTGCCTGGCGGCCCGCTCGTGTGGTCGAGCCCCGCATAGGCGCCGACGAGGCGGCCTCGCGTCTCGACGCCTGGCAGCGCGTCGCCGCAGCCACGATGGACCTCTGACGATGGACCGTGTCGTGTACGACGTGGTCGTGGTGGGCGGCGGTGTGGTGGGCTGTGCCGTCGCTCGTGCGTTGTCGCGGCACCGCACGCCCGACGGGCCGCTGCGCGTGCTGCTCGCCGAGGCCCGCACCGACATCGGCGCCGGCACCAGCAAGGCCAACACCGCGATCCTGCACACCGGCTTCGACGCCACGCCCGGCTCGGTCGAATCGCGGCTGGTGGCCCGCGGCGCCGCGATGCTGCACGAGTACGCACCCATCGCCGGCATCAGCATCGAACGCACGGGCGCCGTGCTCGTGGCGTGGGACGACGAGCAGGCGGCCCGGTTGCCCGACCTGGCGGCCAAGGCGACGAAGAACGGCTACGACGCCGCCCGGGTGATCGACCCGTCGACGGTGCGCGAGCTCGAACCGCACCTCGGCCCCGGTGTCACCGGCGGCATGCTCGTGCCCGACGAGCACCTGATCGATCCGTGGACCACACCGATCGCCTTCGCACACGACGCCCTGGCCAACGGTGCCGAGGTGGTCACGTCGACCGCGATCGAGCGTGTCGAGGTGGGTGTCGACACGACGGTGCTGCACACCACCGACGGGCGTTCGTTGCGCACACGGTTCGTCGTCAACGCGGCCGGGCTGCAGGGCGACGTGCTGCACCGGGCGTTCGGGCTCGACGGGTTCACGATCCGACCGCGCCGAGGCGAACTCATCGTGTTCGACACCCTCGCCCGCCCGCTGCTCGGCCGCACGATCCTGCCGGTGCCCACGTCGCACACCAAGGGCGTGCTGGTGGCCCCCACCGTGTTCGGCAACGTGATGCTCGGGCCCACCGCCGACGACATCGACGACCGCGAGGCCACCGGTTCCACCGAGGCCGGCATCCGCAAGCTGCTCGAGCAGGGCCGGCGGATCCTGCCGGCGCTGCTCGACGAGGAGGTCACCGCGGTGTACGCCGGCCTGCGAGCCGCCACCGAGCACAGCGACTACCAGCTGTCGGCCCACGCCGACCTGCGCTACGTGTGTCTGGGCGGCATCCGCTCGACCGGCCTGACCGCGTCGATGGCGCTCGGCGAGGAGACGATCGAGCTGCTGGCCGGCGCCGGGCTCGCACTCGTGCCCCGCCAGGCCGGCGACCTGGTGAGCGTGCGCCGCACCCCGCTCGGCGAGGTCGACGAACGGCCGTACCGTCGGGGCGGGCGGATCGTGTGCCACTGCGAACTGGTCACCGCCGACGAGATCACGACGGCGTGCACCGAGGTGTTGCCCGCGGTCGACGTCGACGGGCTGCGGCGTCGCACGCGAGCGCTCACCGGGCGATGCCAGGGGTTCTTCTGCTTCGCCGAGGTGTGCGCGCTGACCGGATGGGACCCGGCGCGATGAAGGTGATCGTGGTGGGCGGTGGCCCCGCCGGGCTGAGCGCGGCGACGGCGCTGCGCACGTCCGATGCCCGGATCGAGGTGACGGTGCTCGAACGCGAGCAGCACGCGGGCGGGGTGCCGCGCCACACCGACCACCTGGGCTTCGGCTGGCGCGACCTGCACCGCATGATGCGCGGCCCAGCGTACGCCGACCGTCTGGTGCGCGGCGCGATCGACGCCGGTGCCGAGGTGCGCTGCGGTGTGACCGTCACGGCGATCGACGGCAGCGGTGTCGTGCTCGCCGACGGCGCACGGCTCGCCGCCGAGGCGGTGGTGGTGGCCACCGGTGTGCGCGAGCGGCCGCGTCCGGCGCGGCTGGTCGCGGGCGACCGTCCGCGCGGCGTGTTCACCACCGGCACCGTGCAGCAGCTCACGGCGCTGCACCACCGCGACGTGGGCCGGCGTGCCGTCGTCGTCGGCGCCGAACACGTGAGCTACTCGGCGATCTGGTCGTTGCGCCACGGCGGGTGCGAGGTGGTGGCGATGGTGACCGACCTCGGCGAGCCGCAGGCGTACGCACCGATGCGGTGGGCATCGGCGGGCGTGCGTCGCGTGCCCGTGATCCCGTCGCGCCGCGTGGTCGAGATCGTCGGACGCGACCGGGTGCGGGGCGTGCGGCTCGACGACGGGCGCGAGCTCGCCTGCGACACGGTGGTGTTCACCGGCGACTGGGTGCCCGACCACGAGCTCGTGCGACGTGCCGGGACCGTGATGGTGGCCGCCTCGAAGTCGCCGGCCACCACGGCCGGGTTCCACACCTCGGTGACCGGGGTGTTCGCGATCGGCAACCTCGTGCATCCGGCCGAGACCGCCGACGTGTGCGCACTCGACGGACGCCGTGTCGCCGCGTCGGTGGCGACGTGGCTGCGCGATGGCCGCTGGCCCGACCGGGTGGAACCGATCGAGGTGGACGAGTCGCTGGCGTGGGCCGCTCACACCGGTCGCGGGGTGACGGTGCGCGCCGCCCGCGCGGCGCGTGCGTCGTGGCGACCTCGGGTGCTCGAGCTCCGTGACGACCAGACCGTCGTCGGACGCTCGCTCCCCCGCCGCCTCGTGCCGAACCGGGCGATCGTGCTGCGCCCGTCGGGCCGCGCCCTGGACGATCTCGCCGGGCTGCGGGTGCGCCCCCGCGGGTAGCGTGCCGGAGTCGCCGCGGGCGTGGCGAAACTGGCAGACGCGCAGGATTTAGGTTCCTGTTCCTCGGAGTGTGGGTTCGAGTCCCACCGCCCGCACCAGGCTCAGGCGAGCACGCGGTCGAGGGTGCGCCGGGCCGCCACGGCCGATGCGATCACCCCGAGGCCCACCACCGCCACGAGCAGCCGCACGAGCCAGAGGTCGGTGCTCGATCGGTCGAGCGCACGACCCGCCCGCTCACCCAGGTCGGCCGACAACCCCTCCACCTCGGTGAGCCGGTCGCGTGCCTCGTCGATGCTGGCGGTGAGCTGGTCGAGTTGGGTGACGACGGTGGCCAAGGTGTCGGCCGCGTCGGTGAGGCTGGTCGAGCCGTCGTCGAGTTGTGTGCTCAAGGTGCGGAGTTGGTCGGGGACGGGCTCGAGTCCGGTCGACAGGGTGCGCAGGTCCTCGGCGAGCGAGTCGCGGTCGCCCGGGATGAACCGCTCGATCGCCTCGACCAGGTCGGCCAGACGGTCGGCGATGCTGCTCGTGCCCGTGACCGCGTCGGCGATGTTGGTGCCGAACGCATCGCCCAGGCTGGCTGTGGTGTCGGCGGCCACCAGCGCGAGGTCGCGGGCCTCGTCGAGCGCGTCGCCGGTGGTGGACGACAGATCGACCAGGTCGGACGCCAGGCTCTCGGCGGAGGTGGCGCTCAGCGCGGCGAGCGACGCGCCGTCGGCGGTGATCTCGAGGCCGTCGCGATACGTCGTGCCCACGCGCTGCACGAGGAACAGACCGAGCATCATCGCCACGGCCGCCAACACCGCCACCCCGGCGAGCAGGTGGTGGACGAGCTCGCGTCGAGGCGAGGGATCAGGGGTCGGGTCGGGCGTCGGGTCGGGCGCGTCGGCCATGTGCGCACCTTAGGGTGCGCGACGGCATCGGGCGACGTGCCCTCGATAGCGTCTCGAACCGCATGCGCATCCACGACCTCCCCACGCCGGCGCTGGTGATCGACGTCGACGTCCTGCAGTCGAACCTGCGGGGGATGGCGGCGGCTCACCCGGGTGACACCCTGCGACCCCACGTGAAGGCGCACAAGTGCACCGCGCTCGCCGCCGCACAGGCCGAGGTGGGTCACCGTGGCTTCACCTGCGCCACGCCGCGTGAGGTGCTGGGCATGGCCGCGGCCGGGCTCGGCCACGACCTGCTGCTCGCCAACGAGACCGTCGACCCTCGCCGCCTGGCCGCGATGGTGGCCGCCGGCGAGCGGCACGGCGCACGCATCACGGTGGCCGTCGACTCGCCCGAGACGGTCGCCGCGGCCGCCGACGCCGGCATCCGCGAGGTGCTCGTCGACGTCGACGTCGGCCTGCCCCGCTGTGGCTGCGCGGTCGACGACGCCGGGCGCATCGCCGAGCTCGCCCGCTCGCGAGGCATGACCGTCCGCGGCGTGATGGGCTACGAGGGCCACCTGATGGTGATGGCCGACGCCGACGAGCAGCGCTCGCGTGTGGCCGACGCGATGGCCCGACTGCGCGCCGCGCACGGTGACGTCGGCGGCGACGTGGTGAGCGCCGGCGGCACCGGCACGCACCACCTGCACGACCACACCGGCGTCACCGAGATCCAGGCCGGCAGCTACGCGCTGATGGACAGCCACTACGGCGCGCACGGTCATCCGTTCGGCCAGGCCTGCCACGTGATCGGCACGGTCGTCTCGGTCGGCCGGCGCCACGCGGTGGCCGACGTGGGGTTGAAGGCGATGGGCATGGACCACGGCAATCCCACCACCTCGGCGGGCACGGTGTGGTTCCTGTCGGACGAGCACGTCACGTTCGCGCCGGCTTCGGCGGACGAGCCGGTGCGCGTGGGCGACCGCATCGCCGTGGTGCCCGCCCACATCGACCCGACGATGGCGATGCACGAGGTGGCGTGGTTGGTGCGTGGTGACGAGGTGATCGATCGATGGCCGATCGACCTGCGCGGCTGGTGATCCGCTGGGACCGGCTCGCGATCGTCTTCTGGATCGCGACGGGTCTGATGTGCGGCCTGGCGCTCACCCAGCTCGCGGGTTTCACGTGGATCCCACTGGTGTGGATGCTGCAGGCGTTCACGCCCTACCTGTTGCTGCCCGCGCTGCCCGCTGCGGTGGTGGCCGCGTGGCGCCGGCAGTGGACGGCCGCCACCGTGCACGGCGGGCTGCTGCTGGTGCTGCTGTGGCTGATGGCGCCGGTGGTGTGGCACGACGATCCCCCGGCGATCGTCGAGGGTTCGCCGCGGCTGACGATCGCCGCGGGCAACGTCTTCTACCAGACCACTCGCGCCGACGACGTCGTCGCTTCACTGATGGCCACCGATGCCGACGTGCTGGCCGTCACCGAGTTCTCGGTCGACGTGCAGGCCGCGTTCGAACGCGCCGGCAGCACCGAGCGCTACCCCTTCCAGGCGGGCGAAGCACCGGGCGATCGCAACGGCGTGGCGATCTACAGCCGCTTCCCGATCGTCGACCGGCAGGTGACCCGGCTCGGTGACGGGCTGACGGTCGATGCGACGATCGACGTCGACGGCACCCCGCTGCGCGTGGTGGTGGTGCACCCGCTGCCCGGCACCGACGGTGCGTCGCTCTCGTCGTGGTTCGGCGACCTGCGCGCGCTGCGCGACGTGTTCGACCCGACGGCCGACGACGGTCCGCCGACGATGGTCGTGGGCGACTTCAACGCCACCCGGTGGCACCCGGCGTTCCGCGAGCTGCTCGACCGCGGCTGGCACGACGCCCACGAGATGCTCGGACGGGGCTTCAGCCGTTCGTGGCCCACCGACCTCGGCGTGCCGCCGCTGGTGCGGATCGACCACGCGCTGCTCGACGACCGGGTGAGCCCGGTGCAGGTGCACGACGTCGACCTGCCCGGCAGCGACCACCGCGGCCTGGTGCTCGAGGTGGCGGTGCCACCGGCCGTCAGCGGCGGCTGAGCGCGTCGCGCAGTGCGGCGAAGGCGCGGCCCCGATGCGAGATCGCGTTCTTCTCGTCGTCGGTCATCTCGCTGAAGGTGCGCCCGGTGGGGTTGTCGTCGTCGGGCACGAACAGCGGGTCGTAGCCCCACCCCCGCCCGTCGCGCTCGGCCTCGGCGATGCGGCCACGGCACACACCGCGCACCACCAGCTCGCCGCCGTCGGGCCAGCGCACGAGCGCCACGGTCTCGAAGTGCGCCCTGCGGTCGCCGACGCCGTCGAGCACCCGCAGCATCTTCTCGCGGTTCTGTGCGTACGTGGCCGTCGGCCCGGCGAAGTAGGCGGTCTCGACCCCGGGCTCGCCGTCGAGCGCATCGACGAACAGCCCCGTGTCGTCCGCCACTGCGGGCAGGCCGGTCGCCTCACAGATCGCCACGGCCTTCAGTCGAGCGTTCCCCTCGAGCGTGCCGGCGTCCTCGACCACCTCGCCGACGTGCTCGGGCCGGGGCAGCAGCTCGACCAGGTCGCCGAGCACCGCGGCGATCTCGTCGACCTTGTGCGCATTGGCCGTCGCGCACACCAACTGCAACCGTGACGGCACGCTCATCGGCCGAGCGGGCGTGGGGCCGGGGCGTCGGCCAGCACCTGTGCCTGGTAGCCCATGATGTCGCCGATACCGGCCGAGGCCAGCTCGAGCAGGGCGTCGAGTTCGCTGCGCCGGAACGCCACGCCCTCGGCCGTGCCCTGCACCTCGACGAAGCGGGGTTCGTCGCCCTCGGTGCCGAGCATCACGACGTTCATGTCGACCTCGGCGCGCGAGTCCTCGACGTAGGGCAGGTCGAGCACCGGCACCCCGTCGACGATGCCGACGCTGATCGCCGCACAGTACGAGTGCAGCGGGTGCTTCGAGATCGCCTTGTTCTGCACCAGCCGCGTGAGCGCGTCGTGCAGTGCGAGGTAGCCGCCGCAGATGCTGGCGGTGCGGGTGCCGCCGTCGGCCTGCAGCACGTCGCAGTCGACGATCACCTGGCGCTCGCCGAGCAGCTTCATGTCGCACGCGGCGCGCAGCGAACGGCCGATGAGCCGTTGGATCTCGACGGTACGGCCGCTCTGCTTGCCCTTGGCCGCCTCGCGGTCGATGCGCTCGGGCGAGGCCCCGGGCAGCATCGAGTACTCGGCCGTCACCCACCCCTTGCCGGAGCCGCGCATCCATCGCGGGACGTCCTCGTCGATCGACGCAGTGCACAGCACGCGGGTCTTGCCGAAGCTGACGAGCACGCTGCCCGCCGCCATCTCGGTGTAGTCGCGCTCGAAGCTGATCGGGCGCAGTTGCGACGGGGCGCGGCCATCGGGTCGGGACATGGGATCTCCTTCAGGAACCGGGGAACGACACGGGGTGGGCCTCGACGAGCTCGGGACCGAGCAGCCGACGGCCGAGGGCGCGGAACCAGTCGACGTCGCCCGACGAGAAGAACGAGTGGCGGCCCGGTCCGTCGCCGGGGGCGCGCGCGAGGTCGGCCTCGGCGAGGAGGGCGCGCAGCGCGAACGCGGTCTCGTCGGCCGACGACACGAGCACGACCTCGGACCCCATCACCTCGCCGATGACGCGGGCGAGGTACGGGTAGTGGGTGCAGCCGAGCAGCAGCGTGTCGACCTTGGCCTCGCGGACGGGTGCGAGCAGGCGCTCGGCGAGGACGGTGATCTCGTCGCCGGTGACGACGCCGCGTTCGACGAACTCGACGAAGCCGGGGCAGGCCGCGCAGGTGAGCTCGATCTCGGGCTCGTCACCGAGGGCATCGGCGGCGTGCACGACGGCGCGCTGGTACGAGCCCGATCCGACGGTGCCGACCGTGCCGATCACGCCCACGTGACCCGAGCGCGTGGCTTGCACGAGTGCGCGGGCGCCGGGCTCGATCACGCCCACGACCGGTACCGGCAGCTCGGCGGCGAGGTCGACCGCCGAGGCGGCGGTGTTGCACGCGACGACCAGCACCTTCACGTCGTGCTCGTCGATCAGGTAGTGCGCGATCTGGCGGGCGTAGTCGGCGACGTCGTGCTGCGGCTTCGACCCGTACGGGTAGCGGCCGGTGTCGCCGACGTAGACGAGGTGCTCGTCGGGCAGCAGGTCGATCACGGCGCGCGCCACCGTGAGCCCGCCGAACCCACTGTCGAACATCCCGATCGGACGAGCGTCCATCGGGCCCCGAGGCTACCGGTCGGTGCCGAACCGACGGTGGCTGGCGTCCTCGAGCGCCATGCGCCGGATGGCGCTCATCGCCACCTCGACCGCCACCGTGCCCACCACCGTGACCTCGGTCTGCGCCGTGCGGTCGGTGTCGGGCACGCCGTCGAGCTCGCGTGCGGCCATCGAGCGGAAGAAGTCGACGAAGGCGGTGAACTGGGCGTGACCGCTGCCGTCGTCGTAGGGCGCCGGTGTGGCGGGATCGAACGACACGAAACCGAACTCGGCGAGCGTCACCAAGGCGCCGGCCAACATGTCGCGCACGCCGGCCTCGGGCCGGACCAGCAGCTGGTGGTGGTCGACGAAGGCGTCGACCATGAGGCGGGCCGTGGCCAGGCGCTCGTCGTCGGGCGGGATGGGCGGCGTGGCGGGACGGGCCATCGCGTCCTGCGCGAGCCCGAACGCGTCGTGGATCGGCACCGCGTCGTCGTCGACGGCGGCGATCACCCGGGCGACGTCGGCGATGCTCAGGTGCCCGAGCTCGAGCAGCGCCCGCACGAGGCGCACGCGGCGCACGTGCGAGTCGTCGTAGTCGGCCTGGTTGACGGCCGTGGCGCGGCCGGGGTGCACCAGCCCCTCGCGCAGGTAGTACTTCAGCGTGGCCACGCTGACCCCGGTGGCCGAGCTGAGGGCGGCGATGCGCATGGGGTGAGCCTAGAGCGCTTGACAGGCGACATGGTGAGTGGCACTCTCCATCCACCGAATGGAGAGTATTACTCTCCATTTCACGCGAAGGAGTCCCGATGGCCACGATCCACCCTGGCCGCTACACCGCCGACGTCAGCACGGTGCTCGGCCCCGACGGCGAGCCCGTCGACGAGTTCGTCGTGTTCGTCATCGGCATGCGTGTCAACAAGCTGTGGAAGGTGCACAAGTGGGCCCCCGTCGCCGGCGCGATGGGCCCGATGCTCCGCGAGCTGATGACCCACCCGCACAAGGGGCTGCTCGGCGTGCGCTCGATGTTCGGCCGCACCGTCACCCTCATCCAGTACTGGCGCAGCTTCGACGACCTCGAGCGCTTCGCCCGTGACCAGGACGACCCGCACCTGGCGGCGTGGCGGGCGTTCAACGCCAAGATCGGCTCGAGCGGCGACGTGGGCGTGTACCACGAGACGTACCGCGTGAAGGCCGCCGACTACGAGTGCATCTACGTGAACATGCCCGTCATGGGCCTCGCCGCCGCCACGTCGCACGTGCCGGTGAGCCGCAAGGGTCAGGCCGCACGGGAGCGCATCACGGCGAACGCCAACAGGTAGCCGATCGAGTTGGTCGCCGTGTGTGCGATCACCGTCGCGAGGATGCTGCGGGCGCGCACCCGGATCCAGCACCACCACAGCCCGGCGATCGTGGTGCCGACGACGCCGAAACCCACGGCGGCGACCGTGCCCCACGTGCCGCTGCCGAACACGTCGCCGGCCGCCTCGTTCGACCGGTTGAGGTTCCAGGCGGGCAGCACGTGCCAGAGCCCGAACAGCGCCGAGGCGACGACGCTGGCGCGCAGCACGCCGAGCCGTCGCGCCGCCATCGCCGGCACCACCGAGCGGAACGCCAGCTCTTCGAGCAGCACGGTGCCGAGCGGTACCCGGACGAGCGCCTGGTACATCACCTCGGCCGCCGTGTCGTCCACCCGGCGATCCTCGTACAGCTGGTGGAACACCGGCATCGCCAGGGCGAGCAGCATCACGCCGAGCGTGAGTGCGGCGAGCACGCCACCGAACGCGGCGCCGCACCGCCACTCCCCCAGCCCGAGCTCGCCGTCGGTGACGTGACGGCGGGCGATCACGAGCAACAGCGCGGCGACGCCCAGGTTCCACGGCACGTACGCCTCGGCGGGCAACACCCGGTTCGACATCACGTTCGCCAGGGCGAGCAGTGCCACGACCGACGCCATCGCCGTCGCGGGCACCGCCCGGTCGACCTCGCGCTGCGGCGTACGATCGCCCACGTGGCCGAGGGTACGCCGACGGAGACGACCGACCGCAACGCGTACGTCGACTTCCTGCGGGCGTTCAGCCTGATCGTCGTCGTGCTGTGGCACTGGGTGTTCACGATCGTGATCTGGCGTGACGACGGGCCACACGCGACCAACCCGATCGGCTTCACGACCGGGTTGTGGATCGCCACGTGGTTGCTGCAGGTGATGCCGCTGTTCTTCTACGTCGGGGGCTACGGGCACCTGCAGGCGTGGACCAAGGCGAACGCGCGAGGGGTGTCGATCTGGGCGTTCACCGGGCGGCGCCTGCAGCGGCTCGCCGTGCCGGCGCTCGCGCTGTTCGTCACCTGGTTCGTGCTCGGCTCCGTGCTCGGTGCCGTGTTCGACCTCGAGTGGGTGGGCCGGGCCGTGTTCCTGGTGGTGAGCCCGCTGTGGTTCATGGCCGTGTACCTGGCGTTGGTCGCGTTGTTGCCGGTGATGCTGTGGCTGCACCGACGCTTCGACTCGATCGTGCTGGTGTTCATGGCCGGCGCCGCCGTGGCGGTCGACATCGGTCGGTTCCGCTACGACCTCGAGTGGCTCGGCATGCTGAACATGCTGTTCGTGTGGGGCCTGTGCCACCAGGCCGGGTTCTTCTACGACCGGCTCGTCGCGCTCACCCGCCGGATCGACTGGACCTTGCTGTGGGCCGGCTGCTTCCTGCTCGGCGGCCTCGTGTTCAGCGGGCTCTACCCGGGGTCGATGGTGGGTGTGCCGGGCGAACGGTCGAACATGGCGCCGCCTTCGATCTGCATCGTGGCGCTGGTGATGTTCCAGGCAGGCGTGGCCGAGATCGTGCGGCCGTCGATGGAACGACGGCTCGAGCGGCCGCGCTGGACGTGGCTGAACGAGACGATCAACCGGTTCTCGATGCCGCTGTTCTTGTTCCACACCACCGGGATGGCGCTGCACCGGGCCGTGAAGTACGCGATCGCGGGCGAACGCAACGAGCCGACGTCACCCGACCTGTGGTGGTGGCTCACGCGTCCGTTCGCGATCCTCGGACCGCTGCTGTTCACCCTGCCGGTGATCTACCTGTTCGGTCGTCAGTGGGTGAAGCGCGACCCGGCGGCCGCACCCGTCAGCCCGACACCCCGATCAGCCGACCGGTGACCGCCAGGCGGTAGGTGATCTTGCCGGGCGGGTGGCAGGCCACCAGGGTGACGGTGACCGGGCCGGCGTCGCCGACGACGCGGAGCAGTTCGGCCGGCTTGGGCAGGATCACGTCCTGCCGGGTGACCAGGTACTGGTAGGTGCGTCCGTCGGCACCCACCATCGAGAACGTGGTGCCCGGCGTGAGCCGGTCGATGTTGCGGAACACGCCGCCGTGGCTGGTCCGGTGTGCGAAGTAGACGTTGTGCTCGTTGGTGCCGAGCTGCCCCGACCCCATCCAGAGCCCGGCCTGGCCGAGGTTGATGTTGACATCGATGTTGCGGTGGTTGCCGATCATCACCCCGGGGCCGATGCTCGGCGCGGCGATGCCCACCGCGGCGACGGGCGACGACGGCGCGGTGTAGGCCTCGGGCAGTGTGCTCGGCTCGGGCGTGCCGAGGTACCAGCCGGCGACGTCGGCCACGAGCTGCGTGCCCGACTGCGTGTAGACGGCGAGGCCGCGTGTGCCGGCCCGGACGATCGCGTGGTTGGCGATGATCTGGTCGAACGCGGTGACGTTGAGGTTCGACGCGAGCGGGCGCGTGACGCCGGCCGGGTGCACGGTCACGTAGCCGACGTACCAGGGGTCGGTGGCGGTGATGTTGAGTGCCACGGCCCCGGTGGTCGACGCGAACGGCGAGCCCGTACCGAACTCGATCTCACTGCCACCCCATGGCGCGAGGGGGAACTGGTCGCGGGTGTCGAGCACGCGTTGCGGGCTCGTCGGCACGAACAGCCCGGCGGTGGTGACCGTCGCGGTCGAGCCGGTGAACCAGCCGGCGACGTCGACGACGAGGTGGCCGCCGCCCATCGAGAACACCTGGAACGAGGTGGCGCCCGCGGGCAGCGCGACGATCGCCTGCGCGCTGCGGGTCTGGCCGGGCTCGTCGATGTTGAGCGTGCTGGCGACCGGCAGCGACGAACCGTGCGGGAACGCGGTCCAGAAGCCGACGGCGGTCTCGGTCGCCACCACGTCGACCACCACCGCGCTCGCCCCGGCGGGCACGCCGACGCCGGCGACGTCGACCGAGCGGACCTCACCGGCGGCGAGCGGCGCAGCGAGATCGCGCGTGTCGAGTGCGCGACGGGCGCCACCGGGGAACGTCTCGAGCCGACCGGCGGCGACGGGCGTCGGCCGAGGCGTGTAGGCGCCGACGACGTCGACGACGAGGTGCATGTCGGCGCTCGCGGTGATGTCGATCGCGCCACCCTGGCCGAGGCGCACGGTCGCGAGGTTCGAGATCACCCGGCCCGCCCGGTCGACGTTGAGCGACGAGGCGGTGGGGGCGGGTTCGCCGGCGGGGAACGCCGTCACGTACCCGGGAGCCCGGGTGTCGACCGCGGTGATGTTCACCACGACCGCACTGGCGTTCGCCGGCACGCCGGCGCGGCCGGCCACCACCACGCGGATCGTGTGCGGATCGAGCGAGCTGAACCCGCCCACACCGCCGTCCGGCCGGGTGTCGGCCAGGCGGACCGGCGTGAGCGGCACGTAGGCCGACGGGCCGGCGTTCGACGCGGCGTCGTCGGCGACCACCGTGACCACGGCCGGGTCGAGCAGGGGGACCGCCGGCGCGAGGGTCCCGAGGGCGAGCGCGACGGCGAGGGCGCGGCGCGAGAGGTGAGCGTGTCGGCGAACGTGCACGATCAGGTATCGGCACCCGACGTCAAGACTTGACCGACCCGGGCATCACCCCAGGTCAAACGACCTCACGCTGCGTGGTCGGCCGCCGATCAGAAGTAGATGATCTGCTCTGCCTTCTTCTCGGCGTCGTCGAGGTCGTCGGTGTAGGCGCCGGTCGACAGGTACTTCCAGCCGTAGTCGCACACGATGAACACCACGGTGCCCTCGTCGATCTCGGTGGCGACCTTGGCGGCACCGGCCATCGCCGCGCCGCTCGAGATGCCGGCGAACACGCCGCACTCCGATACCAGTCGGCGGGTCCACTCGAGCGATTCGCGGGGACGCACCACGCGCTTGCGGTCGAGCACCTCCATGCCCTGCCACATCTCGAACACCGGCGGGATGTAGCCGTCGTCGAGGTTGCGCAGCCCCTCGACCCGCTCGCCGAGCGGCGGCTCGATCGCGACGATCTTGACGTCGGGCTTGTGCTCCTTCAGATACGTGCCGGTGCCCATGAGCGTGCCGCTCGTGCCGAGGCCGGCGACGAAGTGGGTGATCTCGGGGCAGTCGCGCAGGATCTCGGGACCGGTGCCCTCGTAGTGGGCACGCGGGTTGGAGTCGTTGGCGTACTGGTAGAGGAAGCACCACTCGGGGTGCTGTTCGGCGAGCTCGACGGCACGGCGCACCGCGCCGTTGCTGCCCTCCTCGCCCGGCGTGAGGATCAGCTCGGCGCCGAACACCTCGAGCATCTGCCGGCGCTCGATCGACACGCTCGTCGGCATGAGGATCTTGATCGGGTAGCCCTTCACTTTGGCGATCGCGGCGAGCGCGATCCCGGTGTTGCCCGAGGACGGTTCGACGATCGTCTGGCCCGGCTGCAGACGCCCGTCCTTCTCGGCGTCCTCGATCATCTGCTTGGCGATGCGGTCCTTCACCGAGCCGAACGGGTTCTGACCCTCGAGCTTCGCGTAGATGCGGACGTTCGGGTTGGGCGACAGGTTGCTGACGTCGACCATCGGGGTGTTGCCGATCAGGTCGAGCACGTTGTGGGCCGGGATCATGGCGCCGTCGCTCCTTCAGTCCGAGGTTCGACCGGCTACAACCACCCGAAAGCCGATCGGATTCCTCGGAAATCGTAGCTCAGGCGACGGAGATCGGCTCCTCGGAGATCCGGCCGTCGACGATGCGGTAGCTGCGGCTCTCGGGAGCCCCGCGCTTGAGGCTGACGATCACGTAGTGCCAGCCGGGGTCGGGCGCCTGCGCCACGTCGGTGGGGCTGGGGTAGGGCTCGCTGTGGGTGTGGCTGTGCACCACGCCGATCACCTCGAGTCCGAGGTCGTCGGCGGCCCGCTCGGCACGCAGGTGCTCGCGCGGGTCGATCGTGTACACCCGGGCCGAGCCGGCCACGTTGGCGCAGGGCACGAACCGGTGGACCGTGTGGCCCGCGCCGATCAACAGCCCGCACGCCTCGAGCGGATAGCCGTCGTACATGTGGCCGATCATCTCGGCGAACGCCGACGACGGGAACACCAGCGGGGCCGCGAGCACGCCGTGAGGGTAGCGTCGGTCCGCTGTGCTCGCCGCCACCCTGCTCGCTCTCACCGCTGCGGTCATGCACGCCGGTTGGAACCTCGCCGTCAAACAGAGCGGCGACCGGTTCTTGGCACTCTGGGGGCAGTTCACGCTCGCCGGTGCGATCTGCCTGGTGATCATCCTGGTGGTCGGCGGCTTCCCGAGCGAGGGCTGGAAGTGGGCGTTCCTCAGCGGCACGATCCACGTGCCGTACTGCTGGTTCCTGGCTCGGGCCTACGACCACGGCGACTTCTCGCTCGTGTACCCCATGGCTCGCGGGGGCGGGGCGCTCCTCGCCGCGATCGGTGGGCTGCTGCTGCTGGACGACCACCTGAGCCCGCTCGGCATCGTCGCGATCGTGATCGTCGCCGCCGGCCTGTTCCTGCTCGCCGGGCGGGCGAGCGGCCCCGAGGTGTGGGCCGCGCTGGCGGTCGCGGCCACGATCGGTGCCTATTCGGTGTCCGACGCGAAGGGCATCCGCAGCACCGACAACGCGCTCTACGCCCTGGCCGCGTTCGTGGGCACGGGCACGACCACCACCACCTTCGGGTTGCTGACCGGCCGGGCCTCCGCGATGCGGTCGGCGATGGCGGCCAACTGGCGCCGGTTCCTGGTGCTGGGCATCGCCTCGTCGGTGACCTACGGGCTGGTGCAGCTCGCGTTCCGCAAGGCCCCGGTCGGCTACGTGACGGCGTTGCGCGAGTCGAGCGTGGTGATCGCGGCCTTCGCCGGCTCGCGAGTGCTGGGCGAATCGGCCGGGCGGCGCCGGATGATCGCGTCACTCGTCGTGGTGTCCGGCCTGATCGTGCTGGTGGTGGCCCGGTAGCCTGGCTCCTCCCATGGCTGCACAGGACCGCAACGGAGTGAAGGTGATCGCGTCGAACCGACGCGCCCGTCACGACTACGCGATCGAGGACACGCTCGAGTGCGGGATCGTGCTGTCGGGCAGCGAGGTGAAGAGCTGCCGCGAAGGCCAGGTGAAGCTGGCCGACAGCTTCGCCCGCATCATCCGTGGCCAGGTGTGGGTCGACGGGATGCACATCCCGCAGTACCAGTTCGCCCACGGGGTCGGGGCGCACGACCCCAACCGGGCGCGCAAGCTGCTGCTGCATCGCAACCAGATCGACAAGCTCGACGCGCTGGTCGGCCAGCAGCACGTGTCGCTCGTGCCGCTGTCGCTGTACTTCAAGGACGGCCGCGTGAAGGTCGAGATCGGCATCGGCAAGGGCCGCAAGCGCGCCGACAAGCGCCACGCGATCGCCGAGCGCGACACGATGCGCGAGGTGCAGCGCGAGCTCGGCCGCCAGGCCAAGGGACGGCTGAACGGTCGGCTGCGCTGACGCTCGCCACACGGCCGACCGTCTAGCGTCGGCGCACGTGACGGGGGCAGCGCGCGGCGAGATCGTGTGGGAGCCCGACGCATCGTCCGCGGCGGCGTCGAGGATGGTGGCGTTCGGTGATCACGTCGGCCGCTCGCTCGGCCGCCGGTTCGCGCCCGACGCCGCCGGGTACGACGACCTGCTCTCGTGGACCCTCGACGACCCGAGCGCGTTCTGGACCTCGTTCGCCGACTGGATCGGCGTGCGCTGGCACGACCGGCCGACCGCCGCGCTCGGCCGGGGGCCGATGCCCGGTGCCCGTTGGTTCGAGGGCGGCACCCTGTCGTACGCGGAGCACGCGCTGTTCCCGGTCGGGGTGGGCGACGACGCGCCGGCAGGCGATGCGGTCGCGATCGTGTCGCGCTCGCAGACCCGACCGACGCTCGAGCTCACCTGGGACCAGCTGCGCGACGCCGTGGCACGCTGCCGCGCCGGCCTCGCCGCGCGGGGCGTGGGCCGTGGCGACCGGGTGGCGGCGTACCTGCCCAACGTCCACGAGACGATCGTGGCGTTCCTGGCGACGGCGAGCCTCGGTGCCGTGTGGAGCTCGTGCGCGCCCGAGTTCGGGGTGCGCGCCGTGATCGACCGCTGGTCGCAGCTCGAGCCCACCGTGCTGTTCGCGATCGACGGCTATCGCTACGGCAGCCGTGACATCGACCGCCGTGACGAGCTCGCCGAGATCGTGTCGTCGCTGCCGTCGCTGCAGCATGTGGTGCGACTCCCCTACCTCGACCACGAACCCCGCCCACACGACGACGCCACCGCGCCGCTCGCGACGTGGACGTCGTGGGACGACTGCCTGGCCACCCCCGGACCGTTGGCGTTCGAGGCCGTGCCCGCCGACCACCCGTTGTACGTGCTGTTCTCGAGCGGCACGACCGGCTTGCCGAAGCCGATCGTGCACGGCCACGGCGGCATCGTCGTCGAACACCTGAAGGTGCATGCGCTGCACCACGACCTGCGGCCGGGCGACCGGTTCATGTGGTTCACCACCACCGGTTGGATGATGTGGAACTACCTGGTGTCGGGCCTCGCCGTCGGCACCACGCTGGTGCTGTTCGACGGCGATCCGGCCTGGCCCGATCTGGGCACCCTGTGGCGGATCGCCGCCGACGAGCGGCTGCAGGTGTTCGGCGTGAGCGCGCCGTTCGTGATGGCATGCCGCAAGGCCGGCCTCGAACCGGGTGCCACCGTCGACCTGTCGTCGCTGCGGCAGTTGGGATCGACCGGCGCCCCGCTGCCGGCCGACGGCTTCCGTTGGATCCGCGATCGCGTCGGCACCCGGGTGCAGCCGTGCTCGGTGAGCGGCGGCACCGACGTGTGCACGGCCTTCGTCGGAGCGGCGCCGACCGTGCCGGTGCGGGCCGGCGAGATCAGCGTGCGGATGCTCGGCTGCGACGTGCGTGCGGTCGACCCCGACGGCGGCGACTGCCCGCCCGGCGTGACCGGCGAGCTGGTGATCGCCCAGCCGCTGCCCTCGATGCCGGTGGGGTTGTGGGGCGATCCGACCGGCGAGCGCTACCGAGCCACGTACTTCGAGGCGTTCCCGGGACGGTGGCACCACGGCGACTGGATCACGTTCCACGACGACGGCGCCTGCGAGATCACCGGCCGGTCCGACGCCACGCTCAACCGCGGTGGCGTGCGCCTCGGCACCAGCGACTTCTACGGCGTGGTGGAAGCGATGCCCGAGGTGGCCGACAGCGTGGTGGTGCACCTCGAGGACGATCAGGGCGGACCGGGCACGCTGATCCTGCTGGTGGCCTGTGCTCCTGGCAGCGAGCTCGACGACGAACTGCGGCGGCGGATCGCCACCACCTTGCGCCGTGAGCTGTCGCCACGCCACGTGCCGGACGTCGTCGACGTGGTGCGCGCCATCCCGCGCACCTTGTCGGGCAAGAAGCTCGAGGTGCCGATCAAGCGGCTGCTGCTCGGGCAACCGGCCGAACGGGTGGCGAGCCGCGGTTCGCTGGCCGACCCCACCGCGCTCGACGACGTGGTGGCGTGGGCAGAGGCACGGCGTGCGAGTGACCGCTCGCACGGAACGGAGGGTTCGTGATGATCGCCCGACATGCGCTGATGGACGACCTGCCGACACTCGAGGTGTCGCTCGCTCGTGCCTTCGCCGACGACCCGATGATCGAGTGGGTCGCGCAGATCGACGACCGCGACCGCCGGATCGAGGCCACGGCGCTCGGCTTCTTCCGCCCATCGCTCGCCGCCGGCATCGTGCGCGGCCACACGTACACCGTCCCGGGCCGGGGCGGCGCGGCGATCTGGTCGCCGCCCGACGTGCGCATGTTCCGCGAGGACGAGGGCCAGGTGTTCGGCGAGGCCATCGTGCAGCATCTCGGCATGTCGGCCATGGAGCGTCTGATGGCGCTGAGCGAGATGGTCGGCTCGCACCATCCGCACGAGACGCACTTCTACCTCTTCATCCTCGGTGCGGCCGAGCAGGGCCAGGGCATCGGCGCCGCCTTGATGAAGCCGGTGCTCGATCGCTGCGATGCCGACCGTGTTCCCGCCTACCTCGAGTCGTCGAGTGAGCGGAACATGTCGTTCTACGAACGGCACGGCTTCCGGGTGCTGTGGGCCGAACGCCCGACCGACGACGGTCCGCTGCTTCGCGGTATGTGGCGCGACCCGGCCTGATCGCCTACAGCCAGCCGCTCCTCTTGAAGCCCCGGTACATCGCGAGCGCGATCACCGCCATCGCGCCCACCACGATCGGGTAGCCGAGCGTCCACTCGAGCTCGGGGAAGTGCTGGAAGTTCATGCCGTAGATGCCGGCGATCAACGTGGGCACCGCCGCCATCGCGACCCACGCGCTGATCTTGCGCATGTCGTCGTTCTGCTGCACCGAGATCTGTGCGAGGCTCGCCGTGAGCGCCGCGTCGAGCAGGTTCGAGAGCGACTGGGTGCGCGTGACCGTGCGGTCGAGCTGATCCGCCGCCTCGGCCAGATCGGCGTTCACCTCGTCGGGCAGGCGAGGGCCGAGCTGGCGGATGAGCCGGTTGAGCGGGTCCTGCAGCGAGTCGATCGCGATCAGCAGATCGCGCACCTGCCGCTTGAGGGCGTACAGACGCTGGACGGGATGGTGTCGGGTGTCGGAGAAGACGTCGCGCTCGACCTCGACCGCGTCCTTCTCGAACCCGTCGATCGCCGGGTGGTAGTCGGCGATCACCCGGCCCACCACGGCGGCGAGGATGCCCATCGGACCGTGCGCGAGCCGGTCGGGGTCGCGCTCGAGCTCGCTGCGCAGTTCCGACAGTGGGCTCGCCTGCCCGTGCCGCACGGTGATCACCGCATGCGGCCCGACGATCACCGTCATCTCGCCCAGCACGATGGCCTCGGCCTGGTCGTCGTAGCGGGCCGTGCGCAGCACCAGTTGCGTGATCGGCCCGTCACGGCTGAACACGGGGCGGGCGTGCGGCATGAGCAGCTCGGCCGCCGACACCTCGTCGAGGTCGAGTGCGCTGCACGAGCGGTCGAGCTCGGCCTCGCTCGGCATGCGCAACCCGAGCCACAGGTAGCCCTCGGGGTGCGCGGCCCACTCGGCGAGCGAGGCCGGGTCGGCCGCGACCGGTGTCCGCACCCCGTCGTGGTAGGCCGCGCAATCGACGATCACGTGTGCAGTGTGCCCGACCCGACGTCTCCAGCGGAGGGATACGGGCGCTCGCGTTCTTCGGTTGTCAAGGAGCCACTGGTGTGCGTGGCCGTGCCCTCCCGCCGTCGTGGTCCGGGAGTGCGCACCTGTTGGTCGGGCTGGTCAGGCCCAGTGGTCGGCGGGTGGTCCGGTGGTCATGATCACCTCCCCGTGTCGTCGGATCGTCAGGCTCCGGTCGGGGTGGAGTTCCACGGTCCAGTGCTCGGCGTGCAGCCGGTCGTGGTGATGTCGACACAACGGCAGCAGATTCGACAGGTCGGTGGCACCGCCGCGCTCCCAGAACACGAGATGATGGGCCTCGCACGCGGCGACGTGCCGTTCGCAGCCCGGGATCGCACACGTCCGATACATCGCACGAAGCGCCCGCCGCTGCCGCGGTGAGGCGGTGCGTCGGGCTCTGCCGTGGTCGAGTGACACGGGGCGGGCGAGGGAGTCCCAGATCGACCGGTAGGCGTCGACGGGGGCGCCCTGTCGGATCACGACCCCGTTCGAATCGATCACGACCGGCACGAACCTCGCTCTCCCCAGGATGCCTCTGAGCGTCTCGAGGGGGACCTCGAGCCCGTGACCGCACTCGACACGTGACCGGCCGTGCGGGCCGTGTTCGTAGGTGTGCTGGTCGATCACGATGATCGCCTCGGGCTCGCCCACCGCGCCACCGAGCCCGTGGAGCAGGTTCGCCATGGCACGACCGCGGAGCCATTCCTGTGCGAGCAGCGGGTCCTTCGGACACCCATCGGGCCGATCTGCGTGGAAGACCCGTTCGAGCTCGTCGATCAGGCGTTGCTGCAAGCTGATCGCGGTCTCGGGATCGAACCGTCCCGAGATGCACCACATCCCGGTCTTGCGGTCGGTCCACCAACGCGCACCCGACTCCGCCTTCTGACGTTCCAGACGGCCCTTGCCGTCGTCACCCTCGATCCGTTTCGACTCCACCCGCAACCGGTCACGGAACCGGTCGATCGTCCACGACCCTGCGATCGCCTCGCCGACCAGTGCGGTCTCGAGTGCCAGCAGTTCGGACCGGAACTGCTCCGGCAACAACCCGAGCGCGCTCTGGAACGCGTCCAAGAACTCGGCGTGCAGCTCACCGCGAGTCACCGCGTCGTGGATGGTCTGGAACGCTGCCGCGGCGCGGGCTCGCTTGGCGGCGGCGGCCGCGGCTCGCGCCGGACGACACGTGGCACGGGCGTTGATCTTCTCGGGATCCACGCTGACGTCGTCGTCGGCCAACTGTTCGAGTCGGGCCATGATCGCGACCTCGCGGCCATCCAACACCCGACGCAGAACCGTGATGTCGACCAAGAGGGCAGCAGCGGTCTCGGCGTCGCAGTCGGCGACATCCACGCTGACGAGACGTTCGAAACGAATCGTGTGCACAGCTCCTCCCTTCCTGGCCGAGACCTGGGACCCGACGGTCCTCTCCCATTCGTGTTGGGGACCCGTGGGTCGATCTGGCTCCGGAGGAGCACGGCCGAACTTATCGAACGTCAGTTCGCAACCACAACCTCCCGACACGAAAAAGTTCCAGCCTCGACGAGGTCGCCCGCGCACGACGAGAACGGCCGAGCACGACACGCCGACGATCGCACCGGGTCGATCAGTCGGCGATGACGGGACCTCGATCCGGCTCGGGGTCGAGGCCGAGCGTGCGGGCGGTGCCCGACAGCGGCACCTCACCGGCGGTGCGGGGCAGGGTGCGCATGATGCGGTCACCGAGATGCGACGTGATGCCCAGCCAATACCGCTCGTTGCGGTAGTGGTGCCAGCGGTGGTTGCGGGCCAGACGTGCGTAGTGGCGCGTGCGCGGCCGGTACGTCGTGTGGTCGAGCAGATGCACCCATTCGTAGTGACCGAGACCGGCCGCGGTGACGGCGAGTGCCGTGACGAGCGGCGCGAAGAACGCGCCGCCCAGCATCGCGGTCACCGCCCAGATCACGAGCGGCGCCCACATCAGCGTCCACACGCCGAGCACGACGAGGAAGATGCCGGCATCGAGGCCGGGCAGCATCAGCCACCGGATCTCGGGCGGATCGAGGTGGTGCTCGCGATGGCCCGACCCGAGACCCAGACGACGGCTCGTCCACGCATCGGGCGACGCGTGCAACAGGTGCAGGTGGATCGTCCACTCGACCGGACCGGTGAGCAGCCCGACCGCGACCACGACCGCCAGGTCGGCCCACCCCCACCGACCGAGCAGCACTCGCACCACGACGAGCACCGCCACCACCGGCAGGATCACCCGACCCGAGGGCGAACCTCGGAACACGCGCCACGTGTCGCGCTTGGTGGCCAGTTGGTCGGCGCGCGTGACGGTGCTCACGGCACCATGCTCGTCGACGGCCGGGCATCGCGCGCAGGCAGTGCGACGACAAACCTCGACCCGCCCCGCACGCTCGGCTCCCACCAGACGCGTCCACCGTGGTGGGCGACGAAACTGCGCACGAGGTACAGCCCGACCCCGAAACCGGTGGTCGACGAGGGTGACGGACCGCGAACGTACGGCTCGAACACGGTCTCGCGCAGCGCCTCGGGCAGGCCCGGCCCGTCGTCGTCGACCCAGACGTGCACCTCGACCTGTGCGTCGTGAGCTCCCACCTCGATCACACCGCCGGTCGGCGCGTACTTGACGGCGTTGCCGACGAGGTTGTCGACGATCCGTTCGAGCAACCCGGGGTCGGCCCACACGACGAGCCCGTCGGGGACACGGTTGTGGACCGACGAGGTGGTGGTGCGGTGGCGCGCGATCACGTCGTCGACCACCTGCGCGAGGTCGAGCTCGACCTGCGCGGCGTCGAGCCGATGGCGGTCGAGCCGCTGCGACGACGTGAGGTCGCGCAGCACGCTGATCGCGTCGTGCACCTGCGCGCGGATGCGGCCGGCGAGCTCGCGCTGCATCTCGGCGCTCACCGCGTCGGGTCGATCCGCGAGCACCTCGGCCGTGAGCATCGCTGCGCCGAGCGGCGATCCGAGGTCGTGACCGACCGACGAGATCAATGCGGTTCGCTCGTCGAGCAGCAACGCCTGCTGTGCGGTGGCGGTGAGCAGCCGGTCGTTGGTGGCCGCGAGTTCGTGCTGGCGCTGCTCGAGCTGATCGAGCAGCTGCGCGTTGCGCTGCTCGAGTTCGAAGCCGTCGGCGAGCACGTTGTGCGCCGTCACGAAGATCGCCGCCGAGTACGGCAACGCCAGGCAGAAGAGCACCGGGAGCAACGCCGGACCATCGTCGCGGCCCATCAGCAGGCCGGCGAGTCCGACCACGAACACCGGCGCCACCGATGCGAGGTACACCCGCCGCTCGGCCGCACACGTGGCCGTGACGATCGCGATGTTGGCCACCAGCGAGAACACGACGAGGATCTGGTGATCGGTGTCGGACACGTCGACCATCACCGCGAGCAGGCCCCAGCCGAAGCTGCTGAGCGCCATCACCGCGATCAGCACGCGCAGCGAGCGTCGGGGGTCGGCTTGACCGTCACCGAGGCGGGTGGTCCACGCCCACAAGGCCGCGGCCAGCACCACGCGCATCACGACCCAGCCGGTCGCACCTTGGACGTGGTCGATCCACAACAGCGCCCCGATCACGGCGATCGGGGCGGCGCTGATGACGAAGCCCCGGCGGATACCGGGGAGCAGGTGGCGCACCTGGGCCCGTTCGAGCTCCACGTCGCGGGATCGTATGCCCGGCGCCGGCCGCAATCCGAAATGCCCCTCGGCAATGCAACCGATAGGCTGGCGTCGTTCCCACCACGGGGCTGACAGGATTCGACATCAGTTTCATCGGTCGGACGTGCGACCCGAGTTGCTCAGACTCGCTAAACGGGGCAACCCAAAGAATTGCCAACGAGCAGTTCGCTCTCGCCGCCTGATTCTCAGGTGAGTGAAGAGACATCGTGACCAGAAATGGCGCACGGGGCCGATCCACCGCAGCCCGGCAACAGAAGCGGAGGATGACAGCGGGAAAGACAGCTGGCGTCGGGGAAGACCGATGACCGATCGGAAAGACGATCCGCGGTCCGCCACCTCCGGGTGACGGACAGCCGACCCGCCGGTCTCCCTGCGTCAGGGAGTGAGTCGGGAATGGTCGTAGCACGGGCGCTCGGTGCCTGATGGACGGGGGTTCAATTCCCCCCAGCTCCACTCGCGGCGCGATGGCCCGGACCCACTGGGTCCGGGCCATCGGCGTCTTCGGGCACTCGCAACGGACTGCGGGGGCATCGGTGGCGGCGTGTAGAAACGCAGCGATGGCTCCGGACTCCCCCACTCCCCCGCCCGTCTCGCTCGCTCACGGTCGCGAGGTCGTCGCGATCCCCGGGCCGAGCATCATCCCCGACCGCGTGCTCGAGGCGATGCAGCGGCCGATGGTCGACATCTACGCCGGTGCCGTGGTCGACGCGGTACACGAGTCGTGGGCGCTGCTGCCGCCGCTCGCCGGCACGTCCGGTCGGGTGTTCGTCACGATCAGCAACGGCCACGGCGCCTGGGAGATGGCGCTCGGCAACACGCTCAGCCGCGGCGACCACGTCCTGGTGCTCGAGTGCGGGCGCTTCGCCGCCATCTGGGGCGAGATGGCCGAGTTCAACGGGCTGCACGTCGAGGTGATCGAGGCCGAACCGCGCCAGGCGATCGACCCGGACGTGGTGGAGCAACGGCTGCGCGACGACTCGGCGCACGAGATCAAGGCGATCCTGACGGTGCACACCGACACCGCCTCGTCGGCGCGCAACGACATCGCCGCGATCCGTCGGGCGATCGACGAGGCCGGTCATCCCGCGCTGCTGATGGTCGACTGCATCGCCTCGCTGTCGTGCGAGGAGTACCGCATGGACGACTGGGGTGTCGACGTCACCGTCGCCGCCTCGCAGAAGGGGCTGATGACGCCGCCCGGACTGGGCTTCGTGTGGGCCGGCCCGAAGGCGCTGGCCGCGAACGCGACGGCCGGACTGCGCACCCGCTACTTCGACTGGGGGTACCGCGCCGAGGACGGACCGATCTACCTCCGCTTCTGCGGCACGCCGCCCGTGTCGCACGTGTTCGCGCTGCGCGAGGCGCTCGCGATGATCGACGAGGAGGGGCTCGACAACCGCTGGCGCCGCCACCGGGTGCACGCGGATGCGGTGCGCGCCGCGGTCGATGCCTGGGCCGCCCCGGGCGGGATCGAGCTGCACGTCGTCGACGCCGCGTCGCGCTCGAACGCGGTCAGCACCATCCGCACCGGCACGATCGATCCGCTCGAACTCGCGCGTCGCTGCCTCGAGGGCGCCGGCGTCACGCTCGGCCTCGGCGTCGGTGCCTTCGCCGGCGAGACGTTCCGCATCGGGCACATGGGCCACCTCAATCCGCCCACGGTGCTGGGCGTGCTCGGCACGGTCGAGGCCGCGCTCACGTCGATGAGGGCGCCGCTGGGCGGTTCGGGCGTGGCCGCGGCCGCGCAGGTGATCGCCCGCGCCTGGTGACTCGTCGGGCGCCCTCAGCCGTCGCCGGCCCCGAACCATCGGCCGATCGCACGCGGCAGGTCGTCGTCGCCCACGCTGCCCGCCCAGGCCACGTGACCGTCGGGACGGACGAGCACGGCACGAGGCGGATCGACCTCGCCGACCACCGGCAACACCCACGGTCCCTCGGTCGACGCCTCCACCACGCGCACGTGTGACGCGCCGAGGTCGAGCTCGTCGACACCTCGACCGCTCAGGTCGATCAGCAACGGCCGCGCGTCGCGCAGCAGCTCGTACACGCGCACCGTCCCGGTCGCCGTCGCGAGATCGAGATCGGGCATGCGCCTCCCCACCAGCGGATGCGAGCCGCCGAGGTCGTAGACGATGTCGAGCCCCGAGATCGTCCCGGCCACTCGCGTGCGCGGTTCGTCCATGCTCAACAACTCGACCATGAACGACCGCAGCGCTCCCGACCGATCGTCCGCCGCCGTGATCGACCGTTGCGCCATCGTGTTCTGCAGCACCCGCGCCGCGACCGGGCGACGTTCGGCGCCGTAGCTGTCGAGCAACTCGGGCGGCGACGTGCCCGCCACCACCTGGGCGAGCTTCCACCCGAGGTTCACCGAGTCCTGCACGCCGAGGTTGAGCCCCTGGCCGCCGAGCGGCGCGTGGACGTGCGCGGCGTCGCCCGCCAGCAGCACGCGCCCGCGCCGGTACTCGACCGCCTGTCGGGTGGCGTCGGTGAATCGGGCGACGTACCGCGCATTGCGCGCCCCGTAGTCGGTGCCGTCCACGCGTCGCAGCGCAGCCCGCACGTCGTCGATCGTCGGCTCGTCACGCGAGATCTCGGGCTCGACCAGGGTGACGCCCACTCGACCATCTTCGCCGGGGCCGATGCCGCCACCGCCGCGCAGACCGAACGGTGGCAGTTCGTCGACCTCGACCTCGGCGTGGATCCAGCACGTCGTCGCGTCCCACCCGGCGAACTCGATCCCGGTGGTCGATCGCACCAGGCTGCGAGCCCCGTCGCAACCCACCAGGTACAGCGCACGCAACGTCGTGCCGTCCGAGAGCTCGACGTCGACGCAGTCGTCGAACTGCTCGAAAGCGCTCACCTCTCGCTCGCGCAGGACGCGCACTCCGAGCTCGTCGATCCAGTCGGCCATGATCCGCTCGACCTCGCTCTGGACGAGGGCGAGGCCGTAGGGGTGGCGCGTCGGGAAGTCGCCGATGTCGAGGGGCACACCTGCGAACGCCTGCACCTGCATCGCCCGGCCCGCGGCGAGCAGCCGGTCGGCCACGCCGCGCTGGTCGAACACCTCGATCGTGCGTGCGTGCAGGCCTCTCGACCGAGGGCTCTCGAGCGACGCATCGGCCCGACGCTCGACGACCACCACGTCGGTCCCCGCGAGCGTCAGCTCGGCCGCCAGCATCATCCCCGCCGGTCCGGCGCCCACGATCACCACAGCGTGCTCGGGCGTGATCATCGGATCGGCCGTCATCCTCGAAGCCTGCCTGCTCGACGTGCGCGCAGCAAGGACGGAGGTGAATTGGTGTACGTACCATTGACACGAACGCCGAATTCGTGTCAATGATGCATCCATGAATTCGAAGCGGCGGTACCAGAGTGCCGTCCGGGACGAGCGAGCGGCCGCCACCCGCGAACGGATCGTCTCGGCAGCGCAATCGTTGTTCGCCGACGCGTCGCAGGATTTCACCGTCGAGCGCGTGGCATCGATGGCCGGCGTGAGCGTGCAGACGGCCCTCCGGGCGTTCGGCAGTCGCGCCGGCCTGATCCATGCTGCCATCGGGACCTTGCGCGCCGAGCACGGCCCCGAGCAGATCGAACACGTGCACATCGAACCGTTCGGCAGCACGGCCGCCGCCGTGACAGCGCTCTTCGACGACTACGAGTCGATCGGCGACCGCGTCGTCCGGATGCTCGCCGAGGAACACCGGGTGGCCGACCTCGGCGAGATGGCTGCCATCGGCCGTCGGATGCACCGCCAGTGGGTGGAGGCCGCGTTCGCGACGCGACTGCCCACGCGACGCGGGCGAGCGCGCGACGAGGTGCTGACGTCGTTGCTGACCGCCACCGACGTCTACGTGTGGAAGCTGCTACGCCGCGACTTCGGTCTCGGGCGAGCGGCGGCGGAACGGGTCGTGGTGCGCCTGGCCGAGGGTGTGCTGCCGAACAGCGAGGAGCGATGACATGGCCGAGTTCCTGTGGGCGTGCTGGGACGGCGGCGGCAATCTGACGCCGAGCCTCGGGATCGCCCGAGCGCTCGAACGTCGGGGGCACCGCGTCGTGTTCCACGGTCGGCCCGACATGATCAGCCGGGTCGAGTCGGCGGGTCTCGAGGCCCATCCGCTCGCGACGTCGTACCTGCACGTCGATCGCTACGCCTTCCACCCGATGCCGACGGTCTTCGGCTTCACCAGTTCCCCCGCCGTCGCCGACGAGCTCGTCGAGGTGGTCCAGCGTTCCACGGCTGACGCGGTGGTGATCGACGCGATGTTCAGCGCCGCCCTGCAGGTGGCGTCCCGCTTCGAGCGACCGACCGGCGTGATGGTGCACACGTTCCTGCACCGGATCTTCGACGGCTGGTCGGCCAACTTCGAGATGCAGAGCGCCTCGCGTCAGCGAGCCGGCTTCGATCCGCTCGACCCGCTCGATGTGCTGTGGGGCGAACGCGACCTCGTGCACGTGAACACCCTGGCTGCCTTCGACGGCACGCCCGTCCCTGCGTGGTCGAACGTGGTGCACGGCGCACCCGTGCTGGCCGCCGAACGCCGGGCGGTGCCGCTCGATCTGCCGTGGCCGGACGACGATCCCCGGCCGATCGTGCTGCTCAGCTTCAGCACCGTTCCCGAGCAGCGCGACGTCGACGCGCTGCAACGGGCACTCGACGCGCTCGCACCGCTGCCCGTGCTCGTCGTGGCCACCACAGGTGACGTGGTCGAGCCGGACGAGCTGATCGTCCCGGCAAACACCCGGGTGGTGCGGTTCGCCGACCACGACGCCCTGATGCGGCGGGCGTCACTCGTGGTCGGTCACGGCGGGCACGGCACCACGATGCGTGCCCTGCGCCACGGTCTGCCGATCGTCGGCATGCCGGCGCGAGGCGCCGATCAGGTACCGATCACTCGTCTGCTCGAGGAATGGCACGTCGGACGCGCTCTGCCGGGGAACGCGGGCGTCGATCAGATCCGCGACGCAGTGACATCGGTGCTGGCCGACCGGTCGATCGCCGGCGAGGCCCGGCGGCGCGGCGAACTGCTCGCATCGTGCGACGGTGCCGCCCTCGCGGCCGACTCGCTCGAGCGCCTCGTCGGACGAACGCCACAGCCGCTCGCCTGACGCCGGCCGAACGGACCTCGTCACACGTCGTGTTCGACCAGCGCGGCGAGACGGTCGATCGACGCCGCCAGTCGGTCCTCGGTGGTCGCGCGCGCCCGGGCGTAGCGCTGCTCGTCGTGCAGATCCGTCCAGTCGTACGTGTGCCGCACGAGCGTTCGCTCGTCGTCGACCGGCTCGAGCTCCCACCGCCAGAGGTGCCCGACGGGGGGACGCCCCGGCTCGGCCGGCCGCCACGCGATCAGCCGACCCTCGTCGAACTCGACCACGTGGTTCTCGCGCACCTGCCCGCCGGTGAGCGTGGTGGCGAACACGTCACCGACCGCCCGCACACGCTGCCCGATCTCGGCATGGCCGAGGTTGTCGTTGCCGTCCCACTCGGGTTGACGGGCAGGTTCGGCGATCGCCTCGAAGACGCGCGCCGCCGGGGCGCGCACCTCGCGTCGAGCGGTCACGATTCGTCCGGTGTCCGACATGGTCCCGATCGTCGCGCAGTCACACGGCGCAGTCACACGGCGCGTTCACACGGCGCGGTCACACGGGCGACGGGCGACGACCGAGGACGCAGAACTCGTTGCCCTCGGGGTCGGCCATCACCGCCCAGGTGACGTCGCCCTGGCCGATGTCGACCCGCTGCGCGCCGAGCGCGAGCAATCGCTCGACCTCGGCCTCCTGGTCGTCGGGTCGCAGGTCGAGATGCAGGCGGTTCTTGCCCTGCTTGGCATCGTCGACCGACTCGAACAGGATGCCCGGCAGCCGGTCGGCCGTCGGCCTGATCTCGAACTCTCGCGGGTCGTCGTTCACGACCACCCACCCCAACGCCTCGCGCCACCAGTGCCCGAGCCGCACCGGATCGCGCGCGTCGACGACCACCTGCTCCCATTCGACTGCCATGGGACGGCTATTCCCGGTCGAGCGACACCGCCATACCGGGCAACGACACCCAGGGCTGCTTGTCGACGCACCAGACCTCGACGTTGGGCGAGACGGTCGACTTGTCGTCGAGCGTCCCGGCCTTCACGGCGAGCACGCCCGCGGTCTTGGCCAACTCGGACACCACGGGCGAACCGCAGCTGGGGCAGAACTTGCGACGCACGTACACGTCGTCCCCCCGTTCGCCGCGCTCCTCGTAGGTCGTCAGCTCACCGTGCACCGTGAGCTGCGACTCGTGCGCCACCAGGTTCACCGAGAACGCCCCGCCACTCTGGCGCTGGCAGTGATCACAGTGGCAGATCGCCGTGGCGATCAGGTCGCCCGCCAGCTCGTAGGTGACCGCACCACACAGACAATGTCCCGTTCGCATGGCGTGACCGTACTCATCCACCGGCATTCGCCTCGACGCGGAGCGAGCCGGCGCCCGGCACGGGACGACGAGCTCAGCCGACGGTCGTGCGCGGCTCGAAGCCGAGCTCGCTCACCAGACCGCGCGCGCCGATGTTGGCGATGGTCACGACGAACCGGCGGTCGATCTCGTCGAACGACCGCTCGTCGGCGAAGGTGACACCGAGCACCGCACGCGCCCGCCCACCGAGCACCAACGGCACCGCCGCGTACGCACGGCAGCCGTGACGGTCGGCGGTGATGTCGGGGAACCGCACCGCTGCGTCGTCGGCGGATTCGACGAACACCGGCTCGAGGTGCAGCGCCGCGTGCGCCATCGGGATCCGACGTTCGAGTTCGACGAGGCCGCTGTTGAGTTGCAGCTCGGCCGCCACACCGACGGCGGCGATGTAGGCCAACCAGCCGTCAGGATCGATCAACGCCACGGACGCACCTTGCGCGCCCAGGCCGGCCATCCCCTGCTCCATCAGCGCCCGGACGATCTCGGACGTCGACAGGTCGGCGGTGAGCGCCTCGGCCACGTCGGCCACGCGCGTGAACAGCTCGGCGGACCGCCGCTGCTCGAGATTGTCGAACACGATTTCCTCCATCCGGTTGCCCCGACCGGACGGCGACAAGGTAGCGCACGACCCCACCCGCCGAGCTGATTGAGTAGGAAATCTCACTCGCCGGGGTGACCTCGATGCGTCACCAGCTTGTAGGCCTCGAACCACGCCACACCCACCGCCGACGCGGCCGCCACCACGGCCGCGTCGAGCAGACCGATCGGACCGAGACCGAACGCCGAGCGCAACGGCGGCACCGACAGCAGCAGCACGAGCAGGCCGATCGTCACCATCAGGATCCAGCGCAGCGCCGGGTTGTGACGTTCGCGCCACGTGCGCCACACGCCCAACCGCCACGAGCGGTTCACGAGGATCAGCTGCAGGTTGCCGAGCACCAGCGCGGCGAATGCGATCGAGCGCACCTCGGTATCGGCGAGCCCGCGGTGCACGCCCCACAGGTACACCAGCAAGGTCACGGCGAGCACCGACAACCCCTGCATCGCCGAGAGCACCAGCACCCGCCGCCCGAGCACCGGTTCGCCGGGACGGCGCGGCGGATGGCTCATGATCTCCGGATCGATCTGCTCGGCCTCGAACACCACCGAGCAGGCCGGGTCGATCACCAGCTCGAGCAACGCGAGCTGCACGGGCAACAGCACCAACGGCCACGATTCGACGAACACCGGCACGAGTGCCATGCCCACGATCGACACGTGCACCGCAACGATGTACGCCATCGCCTTGCGCAGGTTGTCGAAGATGCCACGTCCGCGTCGGATGCCGCCTGCGATCGAGCTCATGTCGTCGTCGGTGATCACCAACGCCGCCGCCTCACGCGCCACGTCGGTGCCGCGCTCACCCATCGCGATGCCGATGTCGGCGGCACGCAACGCGGGTGCGTCGTTGACCCCGTCGCCGGTCATGCCGACCACCTCACCGCACGATCGCAACGCTCGCACCAACTGCAGCTTCTGGTCGGGCACCATCCGGGCGTACACGCACACGTGCGGCACGCGCTCGACGAGTTCGTCGTGACCGAGCCGTGCCAGCTCGGGCCCGGTGAGGCAGCCGCCCGTCGTGTCGATGCCCACGGCTCGCGCCACCGCCAAGGCCGTGCCGGGCGCGTCGCCGGTGATCATCACGGTGCGCACCCCGGCACGCCGGCACTCGTCGACGGCCGCCGCGGCACCCGCTCGAACGGGATCGTGCAGTCCGGCCAACCCGAGGAACTCGAAGTCGAAGTCGTGCTGCCCGGTGGGCAGCTGCTCGGCGCTGTCGAACCGCGCCCGTGCCACGCCCAGCACGCGCAACCCGTCCGCGGTCGCGTTCGCCACTTGCGCGGCGAGCGCCGCGTTCGCCTCGGCGTCGAGATGGCACAGGTCGGCGATCGCCTCGGGCGCACCCTTCGCCGCGACGACGTACCGGCTGCTGTCGGGCGAGCGCCACACGTGCGACAGCGCGAGCAACTCCTCCGACAGCGGGTACTCGCGCACCAGCTGCCAGTCGCCGTGCAGGTGCTCGGTGCCGCGCAGCCACCGCTGACCGAGCGTCGCGAACGCACGATCGACGGGATCGAACGGATCGACCGGTGAGGCGAGCACGGCGAACTCGGCCACGAGGTGGAACGCCTCGGGCAGCTCGCCGTCGTCGAGCACGTGTCGCTCGGCGCCGGCGAACAGCTCGCGCACCTCCATACGGTTCATCGTGAGCGTGCCGGTCTTGTCGACGCACAGCACCGTCGCCGACCCCAGCGTCTCGATCACGGCCGATCGGCGCACCAGCACCTGTCGCTGCGACATGCGCCACGCGCCCAGCGCGAGGAACACCATCAACACCACCGGGAACTCCTCGGGCAGCATCGACATCGCCGTCGCGATCCCCACCAGCAGTGCGTCGAGCCAGCCGCCCCGCAACACCCCATCGGCGATCACCACCGCTGCGGCCGCCGACAGGCCGAGCACCGCGACCACCCGCACCAGCCGGTCGATCTCGCGTTGCAGGGGCGTGCGCTCGGTCTCGATGTCGCGCAACGCACTGCCGATGCGACCGAGCTCGGTGCGGGCACCGGTCGCTCGCACCACCGCCACCGCACGTCCCTTCACCACCAACGTGCCCGAGAACACCCACGGGGTGCCGTCGCCGCCCGGTGGCCCCATCGCCGGTCCATCGACGACGGCCGTCGCGTCCGTGCCCGCCGGCACGGCCGACTTGCGCACGGGCACGCTCTCGCCGGTGAGCGCCGCCTCGTCGACGGTGCAGTTGACGGCGTCGACGAGCACCGAATCGGCCGGCACCCGATCGCCCTCCGACAGCAGCACCACATCGCCGCGCACCACGTCGCGACCGGCGATGCGCAGCTGCCGTCCGCCACGTACGACGAGCGCACGCGGTGACGACAGGTCGCGCAGCGCCACCAGCGCGTTCTCGGTCTTGTGCTCCTGCGCGATCGAGATGCCGACCACCACGAACACCGCCACCAGCAGGATCAGCCCGTCCAGCAACTCGGCCAGCATCACGTTGATCGCCCCGGCCGCCACCAGCAACAGCAGCATCGGCTCGCGCAGCACGTCGACCACCTGTCGGGCCAGGCTCCGTCGGGCGTCGACGGGGAGTTCGTTGGGACCGTCCTCGGCCCATCGGCCGGCCGCGTCCTCGTCGGACAGCCCAGGCCCGATCATCGTGGCGAACGGAGTCACGCGTGCCACCTCCGGAGTCCCACGGTACGGCCACCCCCCGGCTCGACCCAGGGGTCCGGCGACCCCTCCGAGCAGGACGAAAGGCCCTCGACCTGGTGGCGCGGCGGCGCCCGGTGGCGACAGTCGTCGGGGACCGTTCCCGGTCGCCCGCCCCGATGAGCCCCTCCGTCCCGTGTGCCGAGGGCGCCGGCCCCGTGCCGGCGCGCGTGTGCGTCGTTCCGGCGCGCCCACGGCGCGACGCCGGCGTCACCCTCGTCGAGATCGTGATGGCGGTCGTGCTGAGCTCGATCGTGGGCGCCGTCCTGGTGGCCACCCTCACCACGTCGATGAACGCAGCCCGCAGCACCTCCGACGAGGTGGCCGGCTCGATCGACACCCAGTTGATCAACGCGTTCCTCGCCACCGACGCGCAGGCAGCCGGCGGCATCGACCCGCAGACGGCGGCGCTCGACGGCGAGCTCGGCGTGTCGACCGCGACCGATGCGAGTGGCTGGGCGGGCTGCACCCAGTCGGGCAACCTGGCGGTGCGCTTCGCCTGGCGCGACCGCAGCGTCGACGCAGCCGACAAGGTGGTCGTCACCTACGCGCTCTCGCCGGACGGCTCGCTCGCCCGTCGCACCTGTGCGAGTGGCACGTCCACCACGGCGGTGCTCGGCCGCACGATCCGCTCGGTGTCGGTGACGTGCGCACCGACGAAGACCTGTACCGGCCTCCCTGCGTCGGTGAACATGCGCGTGCAGGGCGGCAGCACCGCGGTGCCGTTCGACGTCACCCTGTCGGCGAGCCTGCGGCCCGAGTCGCAGACGGCGCCGACCACGCTCAACTCCGCCCAGGTGCCGCTCGTCGTCACCGGCGAGTCCGGCTGCCCAGCGCTCACGCTCGCCGGCAAGGACGTCACCTATGTGCTCGGTGACGCGGTCGTCGGCACCGCGTGCGGACCTGCGCCCATCGAGGGTGACGCCTCGCAGCTGCGCACCGCAGGCTCGACGTCGCTGTTGCCGAACGTCGTCGACCCGCTCGCCTCGCTGCTCGCGCCCGATACGTGCGAGAAGGCGACCGGACCCAACCCGACCATCGGTGCGAGCACGGGCGCCGACCGCGTGACGGTGTACGCCGATCCGGTCGAGATCGTCGACAAGGTCGCGTTCGAGGCCGGCACGTTCGTGTTCTGTCGGGGCCTGTTCGTCGGCAAGGGAGCCGTCGTCGCCGGCGACGGTGTCACCTGGTACGTGGTCGACGGCGGGGTCGACCTCGCACCGAACGCATCGATCCGACTCGCCGCCCCGGCCTCGGGACCCTACGCCGGTCTCTCGCTGTGGTCTGCCGGCGGGACGCCCGTGACGATCGAGTCGAGCGATCAGGTGATCGAGCTCGGTGGCGTGGTGTACGTGCCGAAGGCGACGCTCGACGTGTCGAGCCTGGCCGGCGTGCGCCTCGGGGGCGTCGTCGCCTCGCACGTGACCGTCGGCGGCTCGGGACCGGTCCGCATCGGCATGCCGATGCCCACGCTCACCGACGGCGGCGACGTGCTGCCGACGGCGTCGATGTCGACGGCCTACTCGGCGAGCGCCCCGTCGGTGCGCGGCGGCACGGCGCCCTACCGCTACCGCGCCGAAGGTCTCCCTCCCGGCTTGGGGATGTCGTCGTCCGGCGCGATCTCCGGCACCCCGTCCTCGTCGGGCACCTGGAGCGTGTGGTTCGTCGCCGTCGACTCGACCGGTGCATCGATCCCGATGCGCCGCGACCTCGTCGTCACCGGCACGCCACCGGCACCGACGTCGGTGGCCGCCGCGGCCGGCGACACGTCCGCCCGCGTCACGTGGACGCCGGGCTCGTCCACCGGTGCGCCCGCGACCACCGGCTACACCGTGACGGCGACCGCGAGCGGCCAGCCCACGCGCACGTGCACGGCCGGCGGCGCCGCGACGACCTGCACCGTCACCGGCCTGGTGAACGGGGTCAACTACACGATCTCGGTCACGGCCACCAACGTCGCCGGGACGAGCCCCGCCGGTACCACCACCGTGACGCCTCGGCCGACGGCGATGTCGGTGAGCGGCGTCACCCTGTGGCTCGACGCGAGCGACCCCGACGGCGACGGTGCGGCCGAGGGCAGCGCCGAGTCGTGCAGTCCGGGCGTGTCGTGCGCCGCGGCCGGCAACGTGCTCACCCGGTGGGAGGACAAGAGCAGCGCCAACCACGACGCGGTCCAGTCGACCTCGTCGGCGGCGGGCAAGTACGTCGCCTCGCCGGCCGCGGTGAACTTCGACGCGAACGGCTGGTACGACACCGCGGTCGATGTGGGTCCCGACTCGACGGTGTTCGTCGTCGCGCAGAGCGACACGAGCACCTGGAACACGTACGGCTGGTTGTTCGCCTCACGCCGGTCGAACGGCATGATCATCCATCCGTGGCCCGGCGGGACGACGGTGGGTTCGTACGCCACCAACTCGGCCGGCAGCTACCTGACCCCGCTCGAGGTGACGCCGGCGAGCATCGTCTCGACGCATCTCTACGAGATGGGCCAGACCGGCTCGAACCCGATTGTCGCGACCTCGGCGCTCGACGGCAACTCGCTCGCCCCGCTCACCCTCACCGGGCAGGTCCGGACGGCGACGACGAACGTGTACGTCCGTCTGGGTGCCGACGACACGGGCGGCCGCCAGGGCGACGGCCGGTACCGCGAGATCATCGTCTTCTCGCGCTCGCTCACCGCGGCCGAGGCGCGCAGCGTGCGCGAGTACCTGGCCCGCAAGTGGAGCTTCTCGATCACCCCCGACGCGCCCGTGAACGTCACCGCGCTCGCCGGTGACGCCAGCAGCGCGGTGTCGTGGACGACGCCGTCGTGGAACGGCGGTTCGGCGATCACCGGCTACCGGGTGACCGCGTTCCCCGGCGGTGCGACCTGCACCACGACGGCGCCCACCACGTCGTGCACCGTGACCGGTCTCTCCAACGGGACGGCCTACAACTTCGTGGTCAACGCGATCAACGCGATCGGCACCGGCGAGCAGTCCGCGATCTCGAACACGGTGACGCCCGGCCCGCCTCCTGCGCCGACCTCACCTGCCGCCACCTCCGGCAACCGACAGGCCGTCGTCTCGTGGACCGCTCCTTCGCTCAACGGGCATGCACCGGTGACGAGCTACACCGTCACGGCCACAGCCACCGGTCAGACCACCGCGACGTGCACTGCGACCGCCCCCGCCACCACCTGCACCGTCACCGGCCTCGCCAACGACGTCTCGTACTCGGTGGCCGTCACCGCCACGAACTCGTCCGGAGCCGGCCCGGCTGCCACGACGACGGTCACACCGGCATGGACACCACAGAGTCTCGGCGCCGCACTCACGTGGTGGTTCGACGCCAGCGCCGCCAACGCGCTCACCGGCTCGTGGGTCGCGCAATCGGGCTTCACCGTGACTGGTCGCGCCGGCAGCACGGTCCTCACCGCGTCGTCCGGCGTCGTCGAGCGCATCGACGTCGTCACCGGCGGCACCGGCTACACGAGCACGCCGACGGTGACCGTGACCGGCGGCGGGGGCTCGGGGGCGATCGTCGGCAGCTACGTCACGGTGACCTCCGGTGCGCTCACCGCGATCGGCGTGCCGACCCGCGGCTCGGGCTACACCAACGAGCCCACCGCGACCGTCACCGGCGGGGGCGGCAGCGGTGCGGTGCTGCGAGCCCGCATCGTCACGACGCTCACCCCCGGCAGCTCGATCCGGGTCGGCGGCCAGACCTACACGATCGTCGCTCGCGACGGGCTCTCCGTCACGGTCACGCCGGCGCTCGTGGCCGACGCCTCGGCCGCATCGGTCGACGAGTGGCAGGTGTCGAAGTGGTCGAACCTCGCATCGCCCGGCACCTACGACGCCGCACAGACCAAGGTGAGCGACCAGCCGTCACTCGGCACGATGGCCGGACGATCGGCCGTGGTGTTCAGCGGCATCAACAACTGGATGTGGCTGCTCGACAACACCGGCACCCAGCGCTTCGACCACGGGGCGAACTGGACGATGCTGATCGCGTACCAGGCCGACCGGCAGACCGGCTGGGGCGCGGTCTTCCAGTCGAACGCCGGCTACAACACCCGCATCGTCTCGTCGTCGTTCGGCACCACCGCCGACTGGCAGTCGACGGAGAACATCCAGGTGAACCCCAACCTGGCGAGCGGCGGCGACGCCGCGACCGGTGGTCCGGTGCGGGTGGTCGCAGTGGCGGGCAGCGGCGCCGACACCGCCGACTGGTCACGCGTGCTCCTCGGCGCGACGGCGGCGACCGCGTATGCGGACGGTTGGGGATTCGCCGGCCGCGTCGGCGAGATCGTCTTCGTCAACGGCGGCCTCGGCAGCCAGGCGGTCACCGACGCCCAGGCGTACCTGACCGCGAAATGGGCGCAGCCGGCGCAGGCACCCGGCGCCCCGATCAACGTGACGCCCACCGCTGGCGACACACAGGCCACCATCTCGTGGCGCGCCGCCAACGGCTACACCTCGGCGGTGACGAGCTCGACGGTGACGGCCACCTCGCCCGGCCGCACCACGGTGACGTGCACCACCACGGGCACGTCGTGCACGCTGACCGGTCTCGTCAACGGCGCCCCGTACTCGGTGACCGTTGCGTCGACGAACGCCACGGGCACCGGGTCGTCGTCGGTCCCGATCACCGTCGTCGCCCGACCCGCCCTGCTCGTCGGCAGCAACTCGAGGCTGTGGCTCGACGGCGCCGACCTCGATGCCGACGGCTGGATCGAGGGCGCTGCCTTCGAGACCAACGTGAGCAGCGGCGCGGTGCAGACCTGGAACGACAAGACGGGGCGCGGCAACGCGACCTCTGCTCCCAGCGCCTCGCAACGGCCCTCGGGGACCACGCAGACCCTCAACGGCCTGCCGGTGGTCACGTTCAACGGCACGACGACCTTGCAGGGCGTCTCGGCCGCCAACCCGTACGGCATCACCGGTGACCGCACGCTGTTCGTCGTCACCCGCCGGCGGTCGGGTTCGCCGTCGCGCGTCGTCGACCGCACCCCCGAGGACAACCCGCTGTTCGAGTTCACCGGCAACAACACACTCGAGGTGCGCGACGACGTCGGTGGCCAGTACCAGTCGTCGATCGGATCGATCGGTTCGACCGCCGGCACCACCTACGTGTTGAGTGCCCAGCGATCGGGCACGGCGCTGTCGATCTGGTCGAACAACCAGCTCTCGGGCACCAGCAGCATCTCGGGCAGCCAGACCCAGCGCGCCATGACGATCGGTCGCCACGTCGCATGGTCGTCGACCGCCGACTTCGACATCGCCGAGGTCGTCCTGTTCGACCGCACGCTGACCACCGCCGAACGACGCGCCGTCGAGGACTACCTCGCGAACAAGTGGGGCGCGGCGATGGTGTCCGACGCGCCCGGCACGCCCACCGCCACCGCGACGGGCAGCTCGGCGACGGTCACCTGGACCGCGCCCTCGAGCAACGGCAACTCCGCGATCACCGGCTACACCGTCACCGCGTCGAACGGCAGCACCTGCACCACCACCGGCGCCACCACCTGCACGTTCTCGTCGATGGCGAGCGGTTCGTACACGTTCACGGTCACGGCCACCAACGCCGCCGGCACGAGCGTCGCCAGTGCCGCCTCGAACTCGGTGACGGTGTCGCTCGGCGCGCAGACCGGCAGCGTCGCGATGACCACCCCGTTCATGGGCGTGGCCGTCGGCAACGCGATCTGGTGGGTCGACGACCACACGAGCGCCGTCCGGATCGACACCACCACCGGCACGGTGACCAACACCGTCACGGTCGGATCGGGTGCGTTCGGCATCGCCTACGACGGAAGCCGGTACCTGTGGGTGTCGGGCTACAACTCGAACACGGTCTCGAAGATCGACACCACCACCAACACGGTGGTGGCCACGGTCGCCACCGGCGCTATGCCCTACAGCGTGGCGTTCGACGGCACCTACGTGTGGACGGCCAACCTGAACGGCAACAGCCTCACCAAGATCAACGCGTCGACCAACGCCGTGGTCGCGACCGTCCCGATCTCCGGCCCGATCCACGTCTCGTACGCGTTCGGCAGCATCTGGGTCAGCACCCAGGCCACCTCGCCCGGCTCCGTCGTGCGGATCAACCCGTCGACGAACGCCACGGTCGCGACGATCACGGTCGGCTCGGGCCCCTACGTCATGCTCGGAGACGGGACCAACCTGTGGGTCGGCAACACCTGGGGCAACTCGATCACGAAGATCAACCCGGCCAGCAACACCGTCAGCGCGACCATCAACCTCGGCACCAACCCCTACGGTCTCGCGGCGATCAACGGCAGGCTCTGGGTGTCGGAGTTCGCCGCCAACATGCTCGTCCCGATCGACCTCACCACCAACGCGCTCGGCACCGCCGTCGCCGCACCCAACCCCTACGGCATCGTGCCGATGCCCGCCGCGAACACCATCTGGGTCGGCAACTACAACGCGAACTCGGTGACGCGCCACGCCGTCTGACCTCGGTGCCGGCTCCGGGACGAAACCGGTGTGAGCGCCGGACACCCCGCCCCGTACCCTGACCTCGATGTCGACCCCCGGCTTCCGCAGCTTCTCCCCCGCGCTGCAGCGCTTCTTCCTCGCCACCGTGGTGAACATGGTGGGCTCCGCCGCGCTGTTCGGCTTCGTGCTCATCTACTTCCACGAGATCCGCCACATCCCGCTCGACCGCGCCGGCTTCGCCGTCGGCGCGATGAGCTTCACGATGGTGATCCTCACGCCACTCGCCGGATCGCTGAGCGACCGCTTCGGCGCCCGCCGGGTGCTCACCGCCGGCTGCCTCGTGTCGATCGCCGCCGGTTCGCTGTACATCGTGGTCGACTCGTTCGTCGCTGCGCTCGGGGTGAGCGTGCTGCTCGGCATCGGCAATGCGATGTGGTTCCCCGCGCAGGCGGCGCTGATGGCCCTGATCGTCACGCCCGAGCAGCGGCCCGCCGTGTCGGCCTTCCAGCGTGCGTCGCTCAACCTCGGTGCCGCGCTCGGCGGCGTGCTCGGCGGGTTCGTCGTGCAGGACGAGAGCCTGCGCTCGTTCCAGGTGCTGTTCGCCATCAACGTCGCCACCTACCTCGTGTTCCTGGCCGCGCTGCCGGCGCTGCCGTCGGGCCGCGTCGAGCGCACGCACGAGCACCCGCCCGGCTTCTCGGCGGTGTTGCGCGACGACTTCTTCGTCCGCCTGCTCGGCACCGACGTCGCTGTCGCGCTCGGCTTCGGCTTCCTGTTCGCGTTCATGCCCGCCTACGCATCCGCGCTGGGCGTGGGCAAGGCGATGATCGGCGTGCTGTTCACCTTCGGTGCGGCCAGCGTGGTCGCGACACAGATCCCCACCTTGCGCTGGGTGCGCGGCCGCGAGCGGATGCGGTCGCTCGCGCTGATGAACACGTGGTTCGCGCTGGCGTTCGCGCTGATGTTGCTCACCCCGCACGTCGCACTCGCCGCGGCGGTGGTGCTGATCGGCGTCGGCCAGGTGCTCGGCGGCTTCGGCGAGGCGGTCCTCGGGGCGGTGCGGCAGCCGCTCACCTCCGACCTGGCACCCCCCGAGCTGGTCGGCCGCTACTTCGGCCTGTCGACGATGGTGTTCCAGGGGTGCATGGGACTGGCCAACACCGTGGGCGGCATCGTGATGGATCGATCGCTCAGCCTCGTCTGGGCGATCCCGTTCGTCGCCTCGACGGCAGGCATCGCGGGGTCGCTCGCGCTGCGCCGCCGGATCCCGGCCCACGTCGCCGTGAGCGCCTGACCCGGGTCGTCGGCGTCAGTGCACCGTGACGGTGCCGGCGGCGCCGTCGACGGTGACCATCGCCCCGTCGGGGATCGCGTAGGTGGCGTCGGCCACCGACACCACACAGGGGATGCCCAGCTCGCGACTCACGATCATCGCGTGGCTGCCCATCGCGCCGACGTCGACCACCACCGCGACGGCGGGAATGAACAACGGCACCCACGACGGGTCGGTCTGCGGCGCGATCAGCACGTCACCCGGCTCGAGCCCCACCGGGTCGGCAGCGTCGCGGATCACGCGTGCCCGACCCGTGGCCGAACCTCCCGAACCCGCCGCGCCCGTCAACACCGTGCCGCTCGTCGCCGTGGCGACCTGCTTCGCGTCGCGCCGCGTCATCTGGTCGAGCGTGGGGGCCACACCGTTCACGACGAACACGGGCTCGAGCTCGTACAGCCCTCGGAAGGTCTCCCATCGCTCGGCGGCCAGCCGGCCGAGCTCGTCGGGCTCGTGCCGGGCCTGTTCGAACTCGGTGGCGGTGAGCATGAACACGTGCTCGATCGCGGCGAACGAGCCGCGTTCGACGAGCCGGCGAGCCAGCTCGCGGACCGCCATGCGCACCTCGCCGATCACCATGATCGCGTTGGTCTTGCCACGCTCGCGCCCGCTGAGGAACAGCTGCGCCGACCCGAGCGCGGCCTCGAACATGCCCGCCGTCTCGGCGTCACCGGCGATCAGCGAGCGCACCTCGGCCAGCGCTGCGTCGCGCTCGGCCACCGATGCGGCATGACGGACGGACGGCGCCTGTGCGTCGTCCGAGCGGCGCATCAGGTCGATCGCCGCCAGGGCGATTCGGGGGCGCACCTCCCAGGTCTCGGCCAGGATGTCGTACTCGTTCTGCCCGCGCGAGCCGTAGAGACGGATCATCTCGCGGAACTGGGCCACGAACGACGTCGCAGTCGCCGACCCCGACGCCTCGAGCCGCTCGATCACGTCGTCCACCCCACCGTCGAAGGCGGCGTCCAGCTCGCTGTCGGCGCGGATGATCCGCGACAGCCGCCACATCTCGTGTGAGGGTGCGGCCGAGTCGACGTCGATGCCGGCCAGCAGCTTGATCGACAGCTCGGGCCGGCCGATGCCCTCGCAGATCGCCATCAACGCGCCGGGGCCGAGCGATCCCAGCGACGAGATGCGCATCGCGTTCTCGAAGGTCTGTTGCACGAACGGCAGCATCGCCTTCGCCCGAGCGACCAGCGCCGCGTCGGTGAGCGACGACAGGTCGGGACGGGTGTCGCGCAGGTGCTCGGCGAGCGCCTTGTCGGCCACCAGCTCGGGCAGCTCGGTGGCCGACATCGCCCACGCCATCGAGGCGCCGAGCGCTGCGGCCCGGTCGTCGTTCTCGTGCCACGGCTCGGCGACGTAGACCGGCACCTCGGCGCGCTCGTCGAAGAACGCCTTGTCGATCGCCTCGGGCGATGCGCCCGGCATGCGGGCACCGAGCAGCCGGGTGAGCGACAACGGGTTGTACAGGTAGCCGCCGTACATCTGGAACAGCTCGGGCGCCTCGGGATCCACGAACTCGTCCCAGGTGATCGCCCCGATGCTCATGTAGCCGTCGCGCAGACCGAGGCACATGCCCTGGCGCAGCACGGTGGTCTGCCCGAGCGGGCTGAACGGGTCGGGGAACACGTCGGCGGCATTGCCGCGCGTCCACGCCGGGAACCGCTCGTGCGGCGTCGAATCCATGAACCAGCCCGCGGAACCAGTCGTCACGAGCGCCCCCTGTCTCGTCGTGGCCCGTCCCCCCGGACGAGCAGGCGACCATCATGCACCACCCGGACGGCGCACGTGTCCGCCCGCGGGGTTTGCGGTCAGCCGACCGTTCCGGCTTAGGCTCACTTGACGTGCAGCTCGCTGAGGCACGCCTCGGCGCCACGGTGGTCGTCGAGACCGTGGCGGACGACCCGGCAGGTCGGCGCCTCGCCGCGCTCGGGTTCGTCCCCGGCACCCGTGTGGTGGTCGGCCGGCGAGCACCCCTCGGCGATCCCACGGTGTACCGCGTGCGCGGCGCCGACGTCGCCGTCCGACGCGACACCGCCCGGCTGGTCGAGGTGCGTCCGGACGACACGGCGCACGATCCGGCGAGCACCACGGTGACGGCGTGAGCGACTGCCACGACGACGTCGGGGGCCGCACCATCACCGCGGTCCAGGCCGACGCCCGCCAGATCGCCCTGATCGGCAGCCCCAACGCCGGCAAGACCACGCTGTTCAACGCGCTCACCGGCCTGCGGGCCAAGACCGCCAACTACCCAGGCATCACCGTCACGCGCCGCGAAGGTGTCGTCGACCTCGACGGTGTCCACGTCCGGCTCGTCGACCTGCCGGGCACGTACTCGCTCGACCCGATCAGCCCCGACGAGGCCGTCGTGGCCGACGCGCTGCACGGTCGCGTCGAGGGCATCGAGGCGCCCGACGCGGTGGTGATGGTGGCCGACGCCACCACGCTCGAGCGCTCGCTGTTCCTGGTGGCCGAGGTGCTGCAGCTCGGGCTGCCCACGTGCCTGGTGCTCACGATGGTCGACGAGCTGTCGGCCCGCGGCGGCACCCTCGACCTCGACCGGCTCGGTGCGGCCCTCGGCGTGCCCGTCATCGGGGTGATCGGCCACCGGGGCATCGGCCTCGACCGGCTGCGCACGCTGCTGGCCGACCCCGGCTCGTGGGAGCGACCCGTGCTGTTGCCACCCGAGGGCGTGCTCGAGCGGTCGGGCTGGATCGCCAGCGTGCTCGAGCGAGCCACCGGCGTCGACCACCTCGACCTGCGCGCCGACAGCCGCACGCGCCGCATCGACGCCGTGCTGCTCCACCCGGTCGGCGGCACGCTCGTGTTCGTCGCGGTGATGCTCGCCCTGTTCCAGTCGATCTTCACGCTCGCGGCGCCGCTGGTCGACCGGATCGACGGTGGTGTCGGCTGGCTCGCCGATCAGGTGCGCGACGGCGTCCCCAACCTGTTCGGCGAGTTGCTCGCCGACGGCGTGATCTCGGGCGTGGGCGGCGTGCTGGTGTTCCTGCCGCAGATCGTGCTGCTGCTCGGGTTCCTCGCCGTGCTCGAGAAGGTGGGCTACCTCGCTCGGGCCGCGTTCCTGGCCGACCGCGTGATGGGCCGGTTCGGTCTCGAGGGTCGCAGCTTCGTCGCACTGCTCTCGTCGTTCGCCTGTGCGATCCCCGGCATCATGGCGACCCGCACGATCCCCGACGACCGGCGGCGGCTCGCCACGATGATGGCGGCGCCGCTCATGACGTGCACCGCCCGTCTGCCCGTGTACACCCTGCTCGTCTCGGCGTTCGTCGACGACCGTGCCGTGCTGGGTCCCATCCGATCGCAGGGCCTCGTGATGTTCGGCCTGTACGCGCTCGGCGCCGTGTCGGGGCTCCTCTACGCGGGACTCATGTCGCTGGCCGGACGTGGCACGGGCGTCAGCCCCGTGCTGCTCGAGATGCCGCCGTACCGATGGCCCACGCTGCGCTCGATCGCGCTGCAGGTGTTCGACGGTGCCTGGTCGTTCGTGCGCAAGGCCGGCACCATCATCCTGCTCACCACCGTGGTGCTGTGGGGCTTGTTGCGCTTCCCGTCGTCCGAGGCGCCTGCGTCGTACGACGACGTGCAGGCCGCCAGCTACCAGATGGAGCACAGCGTCGCCGGCCGTGTGGGTCAGGCGCTCGAGCCGGTCTTCTCGCCGCTCGGCTTCGACTGGCGGGCCAACGTCGCGATCATCGGCAGCCTCGCCGCACGCGAGGTGTTCGTCAGCACGCTCGCGATCACCACGGCACAGGACGAGGCCGACCTGTCCGACCGCCTGCACGACCTTCGCGACCAGGACGGCGAGCGGGTCTTCGACGGACCGACGGTCGCGGCGCTGCTGGTGTTCTTCGTGTACGCACTGCAGTGCCTGTCGACCGTGGCCGTGCTCCGCCGCGAGACCAACTCGTGGCGGTGGCCGCTCACCGCCGTCGGCTCGATGTTCGTCCTCGCCTACGTCGGCGCGCTGATCGCGCACGCCCTCACGTCGGTGCTGTCGTGACGATCGCGTCGCAGCCCCTCGCCGCAGGGACGCGGTTGCACGTCGAGCGCACCGACGACCCTGCCGTGCTGCGCTGGGTGGTGCACCACTCGGGCGTGGCCGAGGCGGGTGACGGCGCCTGCCGTCCCGGCGCGGCGTCCGCCCTCGGTGCACTGACGGTGACGGGCGATGTCGTCGAGGTGTGCGTGCTCGACGGTCACGTGCTGGTGCGCGCCGCCTCGCCGGAGCGATGGTCGTCGCTGGCACCGCAGGTGCATCGTGCCGTCGCCACGGATCTGGCCGCCGGGGCCGACTGGTTGGTGCGCCGCGATGCGGGTCGTCCCGGCTGGTCGCTGCGGCTCGCCGACGCCTCCTCGGCCGATGCGGCGCACTCGGGCGCGCTCGGCGGCTGCCCGAGCGCCGGCGCGGCCTGTGGACACTGCTCGCACCGCTGACGTCGCCGGCCGCCGGCCGCCGGCCGCGAGGTCAGGACGCCAGTGCGGTCATCGATCGACGCGCCTGACGCACACGACGTTCCACCAGGGCCTGCAACTCGTCGAACGGCATCGGCCGGTGCAGCGCGAATCCCTGCACCAGGTCGCAGTGCAGCTCACGCAACAGGTGCATGGTGCCCAGGTCCTCCACGCCCTCGGCGACCACGTGCATGCCGAGCGCGCCGACGAGCTCGACCATGCTTCGCAGCACGATCCGATCGCTGCTCGACACCTGGCTACCCGACACGAACGCCCGGTCGATCTTCACCCCGTCGACGGGCAGCGTGCGCAGGCGCGCGAACGACGAGTGGCCGGTACCGAAGTCGTCGATCCACGTCCGCACCCCCAGGCGGCGCAGGCCCTCGATCACCTCGATCGCGGCCAGCTGGTCGTCCATCACCGTGCTCTCGGTGATCTCGACCACCAGTCGTGACGGCGCCACGTCCAGCTGACGCAACGTCGCCGCCACCCAGTCGACGAGGTCGACCTCGTACAGGTTGCGCACCGAGAGGTTCACCGACACCTCGAGGTCGCGGCCGGCGTCGCCCAGTGCCAGCAGGTCGTCGAGTGCTCGCCGGATCACCCAGCGCGTGAGCCCGCGGATCTGGCCCGACACCTCCGCCAGTGCGATGAAGTCGTCCGGCGGCACCAGGCCGAGCCGCGGGTGCTCCCACCGTGCGAGCGCCTCGGTGCCGACCATGCGGCCGGTGGCCACGTCGTAGATCGGTTGATGGTGCAGCACCAGCTGCTCGTGCACGATCGCGTGCTCGAGGTCGCCGGCGAGCTCGAAGCGCTGGCGGTCGTCGACGTCGGTGCCACGGTCGTACACCTCGACCCCGCTGCCCCGGCGTTTGGCCTCGTACATCGCGACGTCGGCGCAGCGCAGGAGCTCGGACGCGTCGTGACAGCCACTCGCCGCGCTCACGGGCACCACCCCGGCGCTGGCGCGGACGCGGAGCCGCAGGTCGCCCACCAGGACGGGCCGGTTGATCGCGGCGACGAGCCGCTCGACCGAGGCGATCGTCTCGGCCGGTCCCTCGCCGCACAACAGCAGGGCGAACTCGTCACCGCCGAGCCGGGCCACGACGTCGCGAGGCCCGGCCTGCTCGACGATCGTGCGCCCGATGCGGTGCAGCAACTGATCGCCCATCTCGTGGCCGAGCGAGTCGTTGATGTCCTTGAACTCGTCGAGATCGAGGATGACCACCGCACCGCACCGACCGTCGGGGTCGGCGAGGCGGGTGTCGAGCACCTCGAGGAAGGCTCGACGGTTGGGCAGCCCCGTGAGCTCGTCCTGGCGGGCCTGTGCGCGCAGGCGCTCGTCGGCCGCCCGTTGATCGGTGCGATCGACGAGCAATCCGACCGCGAACGCCGGGCGGGCGTCGCGCCCGCCGATCCACGTCGCCCGATGCTCCATCCAGCGGTACTCGCCGCCGGCCTCGCGCAGGCGGATCGTGATCGACCCGTCGACGTGCTCGCGCTGGTGGGCGAAGAACCTGGGCAGGTCGTCCGGGTGCAGCAGACCGGCGAAGAAGCCGGGCCGCAGCCACGCGGCGGCGGGATGACCCAGCATCCGCTCGGCCGCGGCCGACACCTTCATGCCACAGGCGCGCCAGTCGTCGACCACGGCGCCCGGCTCCGCCGGCAGGCACTCCCACAGGATGGCGTCGAGCCCGTTCGAGACGAGCCGCTCGCGTTCGGCCGCCTGGCGGGCGGCCATGTTCATCCGCACCGTGCGCACGACGAAGATCGCACCGAGCAGCGAGAACGCACCGACGCCCACCTCGGGCGTGACGCTGCTGCCGTGCGACACGTAGGTGATCGCCACGGCGGCGGCCACACCGACGGCGACGGCGATCGCCTCGAGCGGCCGGAACGTCGCGGCCCACCCGAGCACGCCCACCGACATCACGAGCACCAGCACCGGCGGCAGCCCGGCAGCGGCCAGTGCCACCAGCACGACGGCGTCGATCAAGGTGACGGTACGGCTCCACCTCGGCACCCGTCGCACCACCAGGTGGGCGGGCACCTGCCACGCGAGCGCGAGCAGCGCGGCGAGCTCGGATCCCGCGGCGGCGTGGTCGTGCGACAACAGCCAGGCGGCGATCACCACGTGACGCATGCTCCACATCACCTGACACAGCTGCAACTGTCGGTCCTCGTCGCTCGTCCTGCTCCGCAACCGGTCGCGCCAGACCGCGGTGTGCGCGTCGCGCGCAGGAGAGACGAGGGTCCTCATGGTGTCGACGGTCCGACCCGCACGCGCGCGAGGCCACCGGCGAACCGCACCTTGACCGGATCGTGACCAGGGGTTGATCCGCGACCCGCTCGGGTGAGGTGGCGGGGGTGCGGTGCTCCGGCATCGGACCGGGCGAAGGGCTGTGCGAGGATGACCACATCCGGGCACGGCTTTGGGGGTCGTGCCGCTCCAAGGGGGTTCGACGCATGTCCGAAGGGTCCGATCGCGTGCAGACGGCCGACCGTCCCGCCCGACCGAGCGAGGTCGACGTCGTGGTGGTGGGTGCCGGCTTCTCCGGCCTGTACCTGCTGCACCGGATGAACGAGCTCGGCTTCAGCACCCGCGTGCTCGAGGCGGCCGACGACGTCGGCGGCACCTGGTACTGGAACCGCTACCCCGGCGCGCGCTGCGACATCCCGACCACCGACTACACGATGAGCTTCGACCCGGCACTCGAGACCGAGTGGACCTGGAGCGAGAAGTACGCGACGCAGCCCGAGATCCTGCGCTACGCCCAGTTCATCGCCACCAAGTACGGGCTCTACGACGGCATCGACTTCGAGACCAAGGTCGAGCAGGCCACGTGGGACGACGCCACCCAGCACTGGCAGATCCGCACCGACCGGGGCGAGACGATCACCAGCCGCTTCTACGTGATGGCGACGGGCTGCCTGTCGGTGCCGAAGTCACCCGACGTGGTGGGCATCGAGCGCTTCGCCGGCGCCACCTACCTCACCAGCCGCTGGCCGCACGAGGGTGTCGACTTCACCGGCAAGCGGGTGGCGATCATCGGCACCGGCTCGTCGTCGATCCAGTCGACCCCGCTGATCGCCCAGCAGGCGTCGCAGGTCACCGTGTTCCAGCGCACACCCAACTTCTCGGTGCCGGCGTGGAACGGGCCGGCCGATCCCGAGCGGCTCGCACGCATCGCCGCCGACCCGGCCACCTACCGGGCGGAGGCCAAGCTGTCGGCAGGCGGCGCCCCCGGCGAGCCCACCACCCTGTCGGCCGTGGCCCTCAGCGACGCCGAGCGCCGCGCCCGGTTCGAGGAGATGTGGCAGCGCGGCGGGCTCGAGATGCTCGGCTGCTTCAACGACACGATGGTCAACCCCGTCGCCAACGAGCTGCTGTGCGAGCTGATCCGCGAGAAGATCCGCTCGATCGTGCACGACCCCGTCACGGCCGAGATGCTCTGCCCGAAGGACCATCCCTTCGGCACCAAGCGCCCCTGCGTCGACACCAACTACTACGCGACGTTCAACCTGCCGCACGTGCGGCTCGTCGATCTGCGCAGCACGCCGATCGCCACCGTCACCGAGACCGGGATCGACACCACGGCCGAGTCGTTCGAGTTCGACGCGATCGTGCTCGCCACGGGCTTCGACGCGATGACCGGGGCGATCGTCGGCGTCGACATCACCGGCAAGGACGGCCGCACGTTGAAGCAGGAGTGGGCCCACGGCCCGCACACCTACCTCGGCCTCATGTCGGTCGGGTTCCCCAACCTGTTCATGATCACCGGTCCGGGCAGCCCGTCGGTGCTGTCGAACATGGCCGTGTCGATCGAGCAGCACGTCGAATGGGTGTCGAACTGCCTGGCCGACCTGCGCGACCGCGGCGTCACGACGATCGAGCCGACCGAGACGGCGCAGGAGGGGTGGGTGCAGCACAGCAACGACTGCGCGGCGATCACCCTCTACCCGCAGGCCAACTCGTGGTACATGGGCGCCAACGTGCCCGGCAAGCCGCGTGTTCCTGCCGTACATCGGCGGCGTCGGCACGTACCGCATCGCGTGCGACGAGGTACGGGCACGCGACTACCTCGGATTCCGCCTCGGCGGCCCCGAGGGCGAGTCGTGCAACGACGGGATCGTGCGTCGCGTGCAGCCCGACGTGCAGATGATCCTCGACCTGATGGCCACGCTCGACCTGCCGCCACTCGAATCGCTCTCGCCCGAGCAGGCCCGCGAGTTCATGGCCGCCTCGTCCGCGGCACGTCCGACCGGACCCGAGGTCGGCGAGATCGTCGACGGCACCTACCCGGCGGCCGACGGCAGCCCGCTCGCGTATCGGCTCTACCGGCCGGCCACCGAAGGCCCGCATCCCGTGGTCGTCTACTTCCACGGCGGCGGCTGGGTGCTCGGCGACGAGCAGAGCGACGACCCGCTGTGCCGCGACCTGTGCGTGCGTTCGAACTGCCTGATCGTGTCGTGCAACTACCGCCACGCACCCGAGCACCGCTTCCCGGCCGCAGCGCACGACGCCTTCGCCGCCGTGCAGTGGGTGAGCGAGCACGCCGCCGACCTCGGCGGCGTGCCGGGCAGCGTGGTGGTGGCGGGCTGGAGCGCCGGCGGCAACGTGGCGGCCGTGGCCGCGCAGCTCGCTCGCGACGCCGATGGCCCCACGATCACGGGTCAGGTGCTGCTCACCCCCGCCACGGTGCACGACCCGGCCTCGCCGTCGCTCGCCGAGAACGCCGAGGGCTACGTGCTCACCCGGGCGCTGATGGAGTGGTTCTGGCACCACTACGCCGACCCGGCCGACCGCGAGCACCCGCTCGCGTCGCCGTTGCGTGGCGAGCTCGCCGGGCTGCCGCCGGCGGTGATCATCGCCTGCGAGTTCGACCCGCTCCGCGACGAGGGCCTCGCCTACGCCGAGGCGCTCCGCGACGCGGGCGTGTCCGCCGACGTGATCTTCGGTCGGGGCCACACGCACACGTCGCTCACCATGGTCGACATGACGATCTCGTCGGTGCCGTACCGCGAGCAGATGGCGGCGGCACTCCGCCGTCTGGCCGCACCCGTCGCCGCCGGCTGAGCCGCGACGCGCACCCGCGTCCGCCCGCCGCCGGGACGTTCGGCACTGTGCCGCACCACCCGGCGACGGGCAGGCTGGCGGCGTGGAGCTCGACGAGCACCGTCGGGTCGTGCGCGGCATCGTCGACGACCCCACGCTCACCTACCGCCAGCGCGTCCAAGCACTGGCACTCGCGGCCGAGAACGCCCTCGACCCGCCCCCGATCGGCGAAGCGTGTGCCGAGGCGTTGGAGAAGCGGATCATCTGCGACATGTACGAGGGCGCCGCTCCGTACCGTCCGCGCTACACCCTGCCCGACTACGACCTGGCCCTGTTCGAGGGCAGCCGGTTCCTCGAGCTGGAGCCACCGCGCACGTTCGACGACGCAACGACGTTCCTCCTCGCCGTGTACGGCAACGTCCCGTCGATCACCGGGTACCCCGTGTGGTTCGGCGATCTCGACCGGTTGCTCGAGCCCTTCGCCGACGAGCTGGACGACGCCGAGCTGCTCCGCCGCCTGAAGCGCTTCTGGGTGCTGCTCGACCGGCTGTTCCCCGACGCGTTCGCCCATGCCAACCTCGGACCGGGCGACGGCCGCGTCACTCGCGCCGCGCTGGCCGTGCACCGCGAGGTGCGCCAGGTGGTGCCCAACCTGACGTTGCGGGTCGACCCGACGCTCACCCCGGACGACCTGCTGATCGACGCGATGCGCACCGTGGCCGCCGTGGCGCAGCCGCACCTCGTGAACCACCCGATGATGGTGCGCGACCTCGGCCCCCGGTACGGCGTGGTGAGCTGCTACAACTCGCTGCCCGTCGGAGGCGGTGCACACACGCTGGTGCGACTGAACCTGAAGGAGGCGGCGCTGCGCCATCGCGGTCGCGCCGACCGCTTCGTCGCCGACACGCTCACGCCCTTCGTCGAGCTCACCGCCGAGTTGATGACGTCACGCATCCGCCATCTGGTCGAACGGGCCCGGTTCTTCGAGCACTCGTGGCTGGTGCACGATCGGCTGCTGTCGCTCGACCGGTTCACGGCGATGTTCGGCGTGTTCGGTCTGGCCGAGTGCGTCGAGCACCTCTGCGACCTCGACGGCGCGCCCGGCAGGTACGGCCACGACGCGCACGCCGATCAGCTCGCACAGCGGATCGTGGCCGACGTCGCGGCGATCGTCGGCTCGATCGACGTGCCGTACTGCGCGGCGACGGGCGGACACGCACTGCTGCACAGCCAGGCCGGCATCGAGGCCGACGTGGCCGTCACCGCGGGCACACGTGTGCGGCCGGGCGACGAGCCGGCGCTGTATCGGCACCTCGCGACCGTCGCGCCACACCACCGTTGGTTCGGCTCGGGCGTCAGCGATGTCGTCCGTCTCGACGACACCCTCGCCGCCAACCCGCAGGCCGGCGTCGACATCGCGAAAGGGGCGATGTCGATCGGCATGCGCGACGTCACCTTCGAGGTCGCGGGCGGCGAGTTCGTCCGCATCACCGGGTACCTGGCGCGCCGCAGCGACCTCGCGAAGGTGACGAGCCCCGAGCGCGAGGGAGTACGGCACAGCAGCTCGGTGCTCGGTGCCGGCTCGTTCGGCAACGCCCACCTCGACGACCGCACCGTGCAGCCGGTGCGCCGGATCCGGAGCCATGAGCTCGACGCGCGGCCTCCTCGCTGACGTCGTCCCGTCGTCGGCGGTCGACGGGCCGGGCAACCGCTACGTGGTGTTCCTGCAGGGCTGTTCGTTCGACTGCCTCGCCTGCCACAACCCACAGACCATCTGCCGCCGCGCCACGCCGCGTTCGCGTTGGGTCGACGTCGAATCGCTCGTGGCCGAGATCGGTGACGCGGCACCGTTCCTGTCAGGGGTCACCGTGTCGGGCGGCGAGGCGACCATGCAGTGGGAGTTCGTGCACGAGCTGTTCCGTCGTCTGGGTGCGCACCCGGCCACGTCGCACCTCACGTTCCTGGTCGACACCAACGGCGACGCCGAGCCGTTCGTGTGGGAGCTGCTCGCGCCGGTGATGGACGGGGCGATGGTCGACCTGAAGGCGATCGATCCCGAGGTGCACCGGTACCTCACGGGTCACGGCAACGAGCGGGTGCTGGCCGCGCTGCGCCACCTCGACCGGCTCGACCGCCTCACCGAGGTGCGGTTGCTGATCGTGCCCGGGGTGAACGACCGATCCGACCACGTGGCAGCGACGGCCGATCTGCTCGCGAGCCTGTCGGTGCCCCCGCCGGTGAAGGTGCTCGCCTTCCGCCACGACGGCACCCGCGAGGTGGCTCGCCGGTTCGCCGAGGCCACCCCGCACGATGTCGACGCGGTGGCCGCGGTGCTCGAAGCACGCGGCCTCGACGTTCAGCGACCCGCGTCCACCTCGGCCAGGTAGCCCCGCATCAGCGCTATCAACTCGCGGCGGATGATCGAGGCATCACCCGGTCGGCCGCCGGCCATGTCGAGCACGGCCGAGCCCACCTCCTGGATCAGGTGACCGGCCACGGCGGCGCGACGTGCCGACACGTGCGGGAACCGGGCTCGCAGCGCACGCGCCACGGCAGCGGCCACCTGCTCGCTGTTGCGCAGCTCGGCCTCGGCGAGCTCGGGCACCGCCCGGCACGCGGCACGCAGCGCTGCGGTGCCCGGCTGGCTCCGGCGTGCCTTCAGCAAGCCGTCGACCGTGCGCCGCACCCATGCGTCGAGGTCGTCGGACTCGGCGAACACGGCGAGCTGCCGCTCGAAGAACGCGGCCCGCACCGCCTGGTCGCGGACGAACAGCTCGTGCAGCACGGCGTTCTTGTCCTCGAAGTAGTGGTACAGCGTCCCGATGTTGATGCCGGCCCGTTCGGCCAACTGGTTGGTGTTGAAGCCCGGCAACCCACGTTCGACCAGCAGCGTGCGCGCCGCATCGAGGATGCGCTCGAGCGTCGCCACCGATCGGGCTTGCGACGGGCGCGCGCGGCGACCGTCGATCCCTTCCTCTCCCATGGCCGCACACTCAACCAGACGGGGGCCGACGGCGCACGTCCGACCACAGAAGCGCCGCAGGTGCGGGGGTACCGTGCCGGCATGTCCGCCTCCGCCGCCGTCGCCGACGCCCGCCAGTTCCTCGCTCAGCACTGGTCACCCGACGTCGACCGCCGCGCCTGGCTCGAGCTGGTGATCGACCAGGGGTGGGCGGCGTTGCGGTGGCCTCGCGAGTGGTTCGGGCGCGGCCTCGGCGACGACGAGGCGAAGGAGGTCGAGACGTTGTTCGCCGAGGCCGGCGCGCCCGGCCCGGGCCAGGACATCACCAACCTGTGGGCGGGCACGATGCTCGCCGCGGGCAGCGACGAGCTGAAGGGTCGGTTCCTCAAGCCGCTGCTGCTGGACGAGGTCGCGATGTGCCTGCTGTACAGCGAGCCCGGCGCAGGCTCCGACCTCGCGGGCATCCGCACCACCGCGGTGCGCGACGGCGACGAATGGGTGGTCAACGGCCAGAAGGTGTGGACCTCGGGGGCGCGAGACGCCGACTACGGCATGCTCATCGCCCGCACCGACTGGGATCAACCCAAGCACCGGGGCATCACGTTCTTCTGGTTCCCGATGAAGCAGGCCGGAGTCGAGGTGCGGCCGCTGCGCCAGATGACCGGCGACGCCCGGTTCAACGAGGTGTTCATCACCGATGGTCGCGTGCCCGACTCGCACCGGCTGGGCGACCTCGGCAAGGGCTGGTGGGTGCTCCAGACCGCGCTCGCCTACGAGCGCGCAGCGATGGGTGCCACGCGTCGCGGACCGAGCACCGGCGTGATGGGTGCCACCGCGAAGTCGCACGGCCGCATCCCGATGGCCGACGTGTCGCTGCTCGAACTCGCCCGCGCCACCGGTCGCGCCGACGACCCGGTGGTACGGCAACGGCTGATGAAGCTGTATTGCGATCGCACGGTCAACGACTGGAACGCCGAGCGGGCCAAGGCCGTCATGAAGGCGGGCGGCTCGTCGCCGCTCGCGTCGCTGGGCAAGCTCGCGTTCTCGCAGATCCTGCACCAGGCGGGCCGTCTGCAGGGTCACCTGCTCGGCATCGAAGGGACGCTCGACGGCGACGCCTTCCCCACGTCGCGCGACCACAACTACTCGCAGATGAACGCGTACTTCTTCTCGATCGGCGGCGGCACCGACCAGATCCAGCGCAACATCATCGGCGAGCGCATCCTGGGTCTGCCGAAGGAGCCGGAGGTCGATCGCGACCTGCCCTTCCGCGACGTGCCGGCGAGCGGGACCGCGAAGCGCTGACTCAGCGCGGTCCGCGCGCCAGCAGCGCGTCGAGGAACCGCACCACGGCCTCGGCCGACTCGCGCCGCCACAGCACCACCACGTCGTGCGGATCGTCCTGCGCCCGGGCGGCGGCGATCGACGCCACCCGCTCGCGCTGTGCGACGAGCAACGGTCGCGTGTCGACGCCGAGCCCGTCGGCGAGCACCAGCTTGAGCAGCAGCTCGCTGCGGACGTCGCGCAGATGTGCCGCCGGTGTGACCACCCAGCGCTTCAGCAGGGCGCGACCCGAGCGGGTGGGTGCGAGGAGGGTGCGCACCCCGCCCGCCTTGCCCGGCTCCTCGCCGACGGCGTGGATCTGACCGCCCTCGACGAGCTGATCGAGCGCGCGGTAGGTGAGCGCTCGCGACAGCGACCACACCCGACCGACGTCGCCGTCGGGGGCGAGTCGCTTGGCCACCGCGAACCCGTGCGCCGGCCCCTGGGCGAGGATGCCGAGGCACGCCCACTCGCCGAGCAACAGTTCGTCCGACGCCGTGCGCACCACGTCGCCATGCTGCCACGCGCTCCCCCGTCGCCTCGTTCTGGTCGCGGATCGTCTCGGGATCCGAGACGATCCGCGACCAGGAGCGCGGGGGCTCCGGCGGTCAGAAGAAGCCGAGCTTCTTCGGGCTGTAGCTGACGAGCAGGTTCTTCGTCTGCTGGTAGTGGTCGAGCATCATCTTGTGGGTCTCGCGACCGATGCCCGAACCCTTGTAGCCGCCGAACGCCGCGTGTGCCGGATAGGCGTGGTAGCAGTTCGTCCACACACGGCCCGCCTGGATCCCGCGACCGAGGCGGTAGGCCGTGCTCGCGTCGCGGGTCCACACGCCGGCGCCCAGGCCGTAGAGCGTGTCGTTCGCGATCCGCAGCGCCTCGGCCTCGTGCTCGAACGTCGTCACCGACACGACCGGGCCGAAGATCTCCTCCTGGAAGATCCGCATCCCGTTGTGGCCCTTCAGGATCGTCGGCTCGACGTAGAAGCCACCGTTGCGGCCATCGACGGCGCGGGGCGTGCCGCCGGTGAGCACCTCGGCGCCCTCGTCCTTGCCGATGCCGATGTACGACATGATCTTCTCGAACTGCTCGCTCGACGCCTGCGCGCCGATCATCGTCGCCGGGTCGAGCGGGTCGCCCGAGACGATCTGCTTCGTGCGGGCGATCGCCTTCTCGATGAACCGGTCGTAGATCGAGGCCTGGATGAGGGCACGGCTCGGGCAGGTGCACACCTCGCCCTGGTTGAGGGCGAACATGACGAAGCCCTCCACCGCCTTGTCGAGGAAGTCGTCGTCGGCGTCCATCACGTCCGCCATGAAGATGTTGGGGCTCTTGCCACCCAACTCGAGCGTCACCGGGATCAGGTTCTCCGACGCGTACTGCATGATCAGGCGACCGGTCGTGGTCTCACCGGTGAACGCGATCTTCGCGATCCGCTTCGACGACGCGAGCGGCTTGCCCGCCTCGACGCCGAAGCCGTTCACGATGTTGAGCACACCGTCGGGCAGCAGGTCGCCGATCAACTCGATCAGCTTCAGGATCGACCACGGCGTCTGCTCGGCGGGCTTCAGCACCACGCAGTTGCCGGCCGCCAGAGCCGGCGCGAGCTTCCAGGTCGCCATCAGCAGCGGGAAGTTCCACGGGATGATCTGGCCGACCACACCGAGCGGCTCGTGGAAGTGGTAGGCCACGGTGTCGGCGTCGATCTGACTGATCGCACCTTCCTGTGCCCGCAGTACACCGGCGAAGTAGCGGAAGTGGTCGACGGCGAGCGGGAGGTCGGCAGCGAGCGTCTCGCGCACCGGCTTGCCGTTGTCCCACGTCTCGATGACGGCGAGATCCTCGAGGTGCTGCTCCATCCGGTCGGCGATGCGCAGCAGGATGTTCGACCGCTCGGTCGCACTGGTGCGTCCCCACGAGTCGGCGGCGTGGTGTGCGGCGTCGAGCGCCAGCTCGATGTCCGGCGCGGTCGACCGGGCGATCTGGGTGAACACCTCACCGGTCACCGGTGAGACGTTCTCGAAGTAGTGACCGCTCACCGGAGCGACCCACTTGCCCCCGATCCAGTTGTCGTAGCGGTCCAGGACGGTGATGTGGCTCGCGGCGGAGCCGGGCTGCGGAAAGCCCATGACGATTCCCCTCTCGACAGGTGTGCGGGTTCCCCCATCGGTCCCCGTGGGGCATGATGAGCGCCGCATGGTTGGGAAAAGGTTGGGGGACCAGCACGCCGCGCCGGCGTCCGGCGCGTCGCCGCGTTTCGAGCGCGACCACGTCGCGCTCGCCCACCAAGCGTTCCTGTCCGGTGACCGGATCGGCGTACGACACGTGGTGCGCGACGAGGTGCTCGCCTCGTGGGAACGCTCGCTGCAACACGTCGTCCCCCACCTCGACCACGCGCCGGTCCACGACGACGCGCCCACCAGGTGGCGCTCGGGACCGATGGCGCAAGCGTTCCGCACCGTCGAGGACGAGGTCGCGCAGATCGCACACGACGGCGACTTCGTCGCTGCGGTCACCGACGAGACGGGCGCGATCGTGTGGGTCGCCGGAGGACGCACGATGCGCCGCCGGGCCGAGGAGGTGGCGTTCCTGCCCGGGGGCCGCTGGGACGAGGCGGCCGTCGGCACCAATGCGCTGGCGCTCGCCCTGACCAGCGGGCGTCCGTGGGCGGTGCGAGCGACCGAGCACTTCTCGCCGATGGTGCAGGACTGGGTGTGCTACTCGGCGCCGATCCGCGACCCCGTCACCGGTTCGCCCGTCGGCGTGCTCGACCTGTCGACCACGTTCCGTCGGGCCAACCCGCTCGCGCTCAGCACCGTCACCGCGCTCGCCCGCAACCTCGAGCTGGTGCTCGAGGCGCGCGGTGGCGTGCAGCCACCCGTCGAGGCATCGACCCTGCGCCTCGAGGTGCTCGGACGAGGCGACGTCTCGATCGACGGCGCCCGCGTCGCCCTGCCACCGAGACAGGTCGAGTTGCTCACCCTGCTCGCGATCCACCCCGGCGGCCTCACGCTCGAGGCGTTGCACGACCGGCTGCACGGCGACCGCCCCGCCAACCCCAACACCACGAAAGCCGAGCTGTCGCACCTGCGCCGCTCGGTGGGTTCGCACCTCGGCAATCGTCCGTACCGGCTCGACGGCTCGTGGACATGCGACCACGCCGAGGTGCTCGACGCGCTGCGGCTCGGCCGCGTCGACGACGCGCTCGTCCGCTACGGCGGCACCCTGCTGCCCCGCTCCGCGTCGCCGTGCATCGAGGAACACCGCCATGCGCTCGACGTCGCGCTGCGCAGCGCAGTGCTCGCCGATCCGACGCCGGCCCGGGTGACGAGCCTGCTCGCGGTGATGCCCGACGACCCGTACCTGATCGAGCTCGCAGCAGCGCTCGCGCGGCGATGACCCACGCTCGCCTCAGGCCGGGGTGACGTCGATGTCGGTGGCCTTCACAGCGGCGAACACCTCGTCGCCCGGCCGCAGCGAGAGCGACTCCATCGACGCCACGGTGATCTCGGCCGTGAGCGGCACCGGACCGTCGAGCACCACGCGCACCCGCTCGCCCAGTCGGTCGAGGTCGACGATCGTGCCGGGCCACACGTTGCGGGCGCTCGACGACGGCACCTCACGCGTGAGCAGCACCGAATGCGGTCGGATCACGGCGAGTGCCGGACCGGCATCGGCGTCGGCGATCACCACCGCCACCCCGTTCGCCGTGTGCAGCACCCCGCCGCGCACCTCGCCCGACACGAGGTTGACGCCCACCAGATCGGCCACGTAGCGCGATCGCGGCCGTGCCGTCACCTCGGTGAGCGTGCCCTCCTGCACCACCCGGCCCGCCTCGACGATCACCACCCGGTCGGCCAGCGCCCACGCGTCGACCGGGTCGTGGGTGACGAGCACGCGCATGCCCTCGAACGTGGCGAGGTGTTGGCGCAGGTCGCGCCGCACGGTCGCTCGCGTGCCCACGTCGAGCGCGGCGAGCGGTTCGTCGAGCAGCAGCACCCGCGGATCGGTCGCCAGCGCACGTGCGAGCGCGGTGCGCTGCGCCTGCCCGCCGGACAGCTGCCGGGGACGTGCCGACACGTGCTCGCCCAGACCGAGCCGGTCGATCCACGCGCGTGCTCGCACCCGCGCGTCGTGCTTCGCGACGCCGCGGGCACGCAACCCGAACGCGACGTTCTCGAGCACGGTCATGTGGTCGAACAGCAGGTACTGCTGGAACACCACACCGACGGGGCGCTGCTCGGGTTCGACGAAGACGGCGCCACCGTCGTCGAGCACGCGCTCGTCGACGACGATCCGACCACGGTCGATCGGCTGCAGCCCGGCGACGGCACGCAGCAGCGTGCTCTTGCCCGCCCCGTTCGGGCCCAGCACCGCCACCAGCTCGCCCGGGCGCACGTCGAACGACACGTCGAGGTCGAGCGCACCCAACTGCAGCGCCGTCTGCACCGACAGGGTCATGCGCTCACCGCAGCGCGCGCACCGAACCACCGGTCGCGCAGACCCACCAGCACCAGGAACGAGATGGCGATCAACACGAGGGCCAGCACGATCGCCTCCTCGGGGTTGGTCTCGAGGCGCAGGTACACGGCCAGCGGCATGGTCTGCGTGGTGCCCGGGAAGTTGCCGGCGAAGGTGATCGTCGCCCCGAACTCGCCGAGGGCGCGGGCCCACGACAGCACCGCACCCGCCACCAGTGCGGGCCGGATCGCCGGCAGGGTGACGCGCCGGAACGTGTACCAACGGCCCGCGCCCAGCGTGCGCGCTGCGTCCTCGACACGCGTGTCGAGCTGACGCAACGCGGCCTCGACGGTGATCACCAGGAACGGCATCGCCACGAACGTCTGGGCCACCACCACGCCCGCGGTGGTGAACGGCAACCGGAGATCGAACCAGCGGTCGAGGTACTGCCCGACCAGCCCGCGCCGACCGAGCGCGAAGAACAGCGCCACGCCACCCACCACCGGGGGCAGCACCATCGACAGCGTGCACAGGGCACGGACGATCCCGCGACCCGGGAACGTCATCCGGGCGAGCAGCCAGGCGAGCGGCACGCCGAACACGACCGACAGTGCCGTCGCCCAGAGCGAACAGATCATCGACAGCCGCAAGGCCGTGAGCGAGTCGTCGTCGGTCAGGTACGACCAGGCGCTCGACCACGGCGCACGCCACAGCAGACCGACGAGCGGGAGGGCGAAGAAGGTGACCGCGAGCGCGGCCAACACCAGCGCCGGGACCGGCAGGCGTGCTCGCCCGCCCCGGCGCCGGCCGTGGGTCACGGCGCGAGGAACCCGTACGACTGCATGATCTTCTGGCCCTGCTCGGACAGCACGAAGTCGATGAAGGCCTGCGCGCCGTCGGGGTTGGTCGCCTCGGCGGTGGCCGCGATCGGGTACTCGGCCAGCACGTTGATGTCGGCCGGGATCTCGACACCCTCGGCATCGGCGCCGGCAGCGGTCACATCCGTCTTGTAGACGATGCCGGCATCCGCCTCGCCGAGCGTCACCTTGGTGACCACGGCCTTCACGTTCTCCTCGAGCGACTTCGAGGTGACGGTGACGCCGGCGTTGGCGAAGATCTCGTTGGCGTACTTGCCGCAGGGCACCTCGGGATCGCACGTCACCACGATCAGATCTTGGTTCGCCAGGTCGGCCACGCCGGTGATCCCCTTCGGGTTGCCGGGGCCGACGATGATCTCGAGGAGGTTGGTCGCGATCACGACCGGATCGGTGCTGTTGGCGGCGGCATCGGTGAGCTTGGTCATGTTCTTCTGGTCGGCCGAGGCGAACACGTCGGCCGGCGCGCCCTCGGTGATCTGGGTGACCAGGTCGGACGACGCGGCGAAGTTGAACACCACCTCGGCGTCCGGGTTCGCGACCATGAACGCGTCACCGATCTCGGTGAACGCCGCCGTGAGCGACGCCGCAGCGAACACGGTGATCGTGCCCTGCGCCATCGGCATCGCCATCTCGGTGGTGGTCGCCGCGGCCTCGGTGGTGGCCGACGCTTCGGTGGTGGCCGGCGCCTCGGTGGTGGGGGCCTCGGTGACCGCGACCGTGGTCACCGCGGCAGCGGTGGTGGACGCGGCCTCGTCGTCGTCGACGCAGGCGGCGAGGACGAGGCTCGTGAGCACGAGCGAGGCGGCGAGCAGTCGGGTGTGGCGGCGCATGGCCACCGACAATAGTCAGTCCTTGACTAATTTGCGCAAGTGGAGATCAGGCGCGGCTGTGCTCGAGGAACAGGATCCTCGGGAACAGCACGTTGTTCTCGAGGTGCACGTGCGTGTGCACGTCGTGCTCCAGGTCGGCCAGCCCTGCGTACAGCGCCCGCCACGTCGGACACGCGTCGGCGGGCGACTGGAAGCCGTTGGTGCGGTGGCGCAGGGCGGAGAGCAGGTCGCCCACCTCGTCGTGCTCGGCGTGCATCACGCGGATCGGCGACAGCAGCGACGCCTGACCGATCGGCTCGGCCCCCGCCGCCTCGAGTTCCTTGGCCAGCGGGAACAGCACGTGCTCCTCCTTGTCGAGGTGCGGCAACAGATCTTCCTCGACGGCCTCCAGGGTCTGCGCCACCTCGGCCAACTCGGGGTGACGGGCACCGTGCTCGGTGACCACCTTGCCCATGAGCGCGTGCAGCCTCGGCAGCTCGCGCCGGAGGTGGTCGTGGTGGGTCGACACGAGGTGATCCACCAGTGCTGCGATCCCCGCCGGCGCCATCGGTGTGGCCGGCGCCCCGGTGAGCTCGTCGAGCTCCGCCTGCACCACTGCGACGTCGACCCCGGCGTGTTCGCACGCATCGGCGAGCGGTCGCTTCCCGTGGCAGCAGTAGTCGATGTCGTGCTGTTCGAAGACCCGAGCTGCGTCGGGGTTCGCGAGCACGATGTCGGCAACGGTGGGGATCACAGCAGCTGGGTTCATGGGGCCAGCTTCTGCGGTGCCGGCGGACGAGTGCAGGGCCACAGGTCCCGACGACACCGAGCCGGAAGGGGTGGACGGGCGACGACGTCAGCCGATGGGGACCAGCCAGGGCACCACGGCAGCGGTCCGGTTCCACGATGCGTCGAGGTCGGCGCCGATCCGGGCGGCGATGACCGGGTCGCGACGGGCGGTCGCGACGTCGCGCACCACCCATCCGGCCTCGTGGTCGACCCAGATCGGCCGGCCGACGACGCACGAGATCCTCGGCGGACCGTCGACCGGTCGTTCGATCTCCACCTCGAGCACCAGGCCGTCACGCGTGTCGTCGGCGTCGAACGGCGACTCGGCGATCGGCATGTTGGACACGAAGTTGCCGAGCCCGAACGCCACCCAGGTCGAGCCGATCAGCTCGACGGGCTGCACGACGTGCGCGTGATGGCCGACGATCAGGTCGACGAGGCCGGAGGCGGCGAGCGCCTCGGCGATCCGGCGCTGCTCGGCCGACACCAGGTGCGACATCGAGTCGCCCCAGTGCAACGAGACCACCACCATCTGCGCACCGCGGTCCCGGGCGAGCCTCGCGTCGGCCAACAGCCGATCGACGTCGATCCGGTTCGAGCGCCACGGCTCGTCCGCCGGCGGGTTCGAACCGTCGAAGCCGTACGTCGCCGAGACGTGCCCGATCCACAGCCCGTCGACGTCGAGGACCACCGGCTCGATCTGCTCGGGCGTGACCGCCATGCCGTGCTGGGTGATGCCGTTCCGGGCGAAGCGGGCCACGGTTACCTCGACACCGGCGACGCCGCGGTCGAACGTGTGGTTGCTGGCCGTGGAGCAATGGTCGAACCCGGCGGCCGCGAGCCCGTCGACCACCTCGGCGGGCACGCCGTAGTGCGGGCTCGTCGAGTACGGCTCGAACGGCGGGGCGACCGGTGTCTCGAGATGGCACACGGCCAGGTCCGCACCCTCGATCCACGGTCGCATCGCTGCGAACATCGGCGTGAAGTCGTACGTGCCGCCGCCGTTGCGTTCGGCCTGCCGCCAGAGCGGCGAGTGCATCAGGACGTCGCCGGTGAACACCAGCCGCACCGGTCGCCGAGCATCGACGGTGACGGGTACCTGCGTCGTCGCGTCGTCGGGCACGCTGACACCGGCAACGCTGACCACGGGCACCGTCACCACGGGCACGCTGACACCGGCGAAGCCGGGATCGGGCGCAGCGGCCGGCGACGGCGCGGTCGGTTCGGTGCCAGCCGACACCGATGACACCGACGACACCGACGACACCGACGACACCGACGACACCGACGGCACGACGCCGATGCGTCCCGCCGGGTCACCCGCACACGCGGCCGCCACGGCCATCGCCCCGACCGCCACGACGAGCACGCACGCCCGATCGTGCCGTCCCTCGCGCCCCCACACGGCACGCCTGCGCACGCCGCGACGCTACTCCGGCAGGAACAGGTCCCGATCCGTGGGCTTCGTGTCCTTGTCGGCCGGATCGGTGCCGTCGTACCGTCGGCGGGTGCGACGCGACCCGGCGGACCATCTCGCGACGCTGACGGCCGAGATCGACCGGTGCAGCACGCTGGCGCGCACGGTCGACCACGCAGCGCCGCTCCCCCATCTGCCCGGCTGGTGCGTGCGCGACTGCCTGGCCCACCTCGTCGGCGACCTGCGCTGGGCCACGTCGATCGTCACCGGTCGGACCTGGGATCCGCGCGGCATCGTCGCCGCGCGCGAGCGCGACGCCGATCTCGTCGCCGCGTGGGACGCAGCCGGCGCGGCGATGATCGATGCGATCCGCACCGCGGTCGACGTCCTCGCGACCGACGATCCCCCCTGCCCGAACTTCACGGATCGCCGCACGCTCGACGGGCGGCTGTCGTTCTGGCCCCGACGCCAGGCCCACGAGACCACGATGCACCGGTGGGACCTCGAGGTTCCGACCGGCTCGCACCACGCGATCGACGCCGACTCGGCCGCCGACGCCGTCGACGAGTCGCTGCACGTGTACACCCGGCGCTACGGCGGCCAGGTGCTCGACCGCACGATCGTGCTGCGGTGCACCGACCGCGACGACGCGTGGCGGGTACGGCCGGCCGAGATCGACGGCGACGGCACTCGCGTCGAGGTCGACCGCTGCACCGGGACGCCCACCGGCGACGTCGAGGGCACGGCGGAGTCGCTGCTGCTCGTCGTCCAGCACCGGCTCACGCCCGACGAGGCCGGCCTCCGGTTCCGGGCGCACGAACCGTCCGCCCGAGCGTTCCTCGACGGACCGCTCGTCGCCTGATCGGGTGCCTGCGCGGCGGCGCCGACGTGCGAAGCTCGCAAGATGGGGACCATGCCGAAGGACGCATCCGCTCACACGCGCGCCGCCAACGCGCCGCGCTCGTTCGAGTTCGACCCGGGCGACTTCGAGCGCGCCGAGCGCGGACTGCTCACCACCATCGAAGGTGGACGCATCGACGGACCCTTCGGTCCGGTGTTCGACATCTCGCGCTACGACTTCGTCGAGCGCGGCAGCGTCAACCCCGACACCGTCCACCCCAGCCTGTGGCGCCAGGCGCAGCTGAACGGCGTCCACGGCCTGTTCGAGGTGGCGCCCGGCGTGTGGCAGGCACGCGGCTACGACATCTCGAACGTCACGTTCATCGCCGGCCGCACCGGCTGGATCGTCATCGACCCGCTCACGGTCGAGCCGTGCGCGCGGGCCTGCCTCGACCTCGCCAACGCCTACCTCGGCGAGCGCCCGGTGGTGGCGGTCATCTACACCCACAGCCACGCTGACCACTTCGGCGGCGTGCTCGGCGTGACCACGCAGGCCGACGTCGACGCCGGCCGCTGTCGCATCATCGCCCCCGAGCACTTCCTGCGCGAGACCGTCGGCGAGAACGTCATCGCCGGCTACGCGATGACACGCCGCGCGCTCTACCAGTTCGGACCGCTCCTCCCGCCGGGCCCGCGCCAGCACGTCGACTGCGGTCTCGGCAAGGCGATCCCGCTGTGGATCTCGGGACTCATCGCCCCCACCGAGGACATCACCGCAACCGGTCAGGAACTCGACATCGACGGCGTGCGCGTCGTGTTCCAACTCACCCCCGAGACCGAGGCACCGGCGGAGATGAACTTCTTCTTCCCGGACCACGGCTGGCTGTGCACCGCCGAGAACTGCACCCACACCATGCACAACCTCGTCCCCATCCGTGGTGCCCTGATCCGCGACTCGCTCAAGTGGTCGAAGTACATCGGCGAGCTCATCGAGCTGTTCGGCAAGGACACCGAGCTGATGTTCGCGTCGCACCACTGGCCACGGTGGGGCAACGCCGACGTGATGCAGTACCTCACGCGCCAGCGCGATCTGTACCGGTGGATGCACGACCAGACGATGCGCCACGCCAACCACGGGCTCAACGCCACCGAGATCGCCGAACTGCTGCAGCTGCCGCCCGAGTTCGCCGCCGAGGGTCACACCACCGGCTACTACGGCGATCTGGTCCACAACGTCAAGGCCGTGTTCCAGCGCTACCTCAGCTGGTACGACGGCAACCCGGCCAACCTGTGGAAGCTGCCCCCCACCGATGCCGGACGCCGCTACGTCGAACTCGCCGGCGGACCCGACGCGCTGCTCGCCGCTGCGCAGCGCTCGTTCGACGCAGGCGACTACCGGTGGGTGGCCGAACTGCTCAACCACCTGGTGTTCGCCGATCCCACCAACCAGACCGCGCGCGAACTGCAGGCGGACACCTTCGAACAGCTCGGCTACCAGTCGCAGTCGGCGACGTTCCGCAACGCGTTCTTGATGGGCGCGCAGGAGCTGCGCAACGGCACGCCCGAACCCAAGCCGGTCACGCGCAGCAGCTACCTCGAGGCGATGACGATCGGTCAGATCTTCGACAGCCTCGCCGTGCGCGTGAAGAGCGAGGAGGTCGGTGGGCTCGCGGTCAGCGTCAACTTCACGTTCACCGACCTCGGCGAACGCTGGGTGCTCACCTTGTCGAACCGCACACTGCACGGCATCGCCGGCCGTCACGACGACGGCGCTGCACTCACCCTCGAGCTCGCCAAGCCCGTGCTGCAACAGGTGATCGAGGGCACCACCACGTTCGCCGACGCCGTCGCTGCCGGAGCAGCCGTTGCCGCCGGCGACGTGGCCGCGGCCGGTGCGATCTTCGACCACCTCGACGTCTTCCACAACTTCTTCAAGCTCGTCGAACCCTGACATCGCCGTCGCCGTCGCCATCCCTCAGGGGACGTGCACGGCGTGGGGCACCCAACGGAGCGTCTCGTCCACGTCGCGGCGCGCCACCACCTCGGTGGTGAGCCGCGCCGAGCGGATGCGGTCGAACCGGAAGATGCGACCGCTCGCACGCAACCGACACCACCCGATCAGGTACCAGCCGTCGCCGCCGTCGTACAGGCCGACGGCCTCGACGGCCCTCGACGTGCGTGCGCCGTGCTGGTCGACGTACACCAGGTTCACCACGAGCGATCGGCGCACGGCCTCCTCGATCGTGCGCCGCACACGGGCGGCCGCAGGCGGGCGGTCGCCCTCGGCCGTCCGCACCCGGGCCCGCAGTTGGTCGACCTCGAGGCGAGTGGCCGCAGGCAGTCCGTCGAGCAGGCGCTGCGTCGCCGTCGCGCCCGCATCGGCGAACGGCATGTCGTGCCCGGCCGACGCGAGTGCCACGAGCAGCGCGGTCACCTCGCTCGGGCTGAGCGTCAGCACCACGTTGCCCGGTCGGCCGGCACGCTCGAGCGTCTGCTGCCCGCCGGCCCGGCCACGCTCGGCCCAGAGCGGCACGCCGGCCTGCCGCAGCGCGTCGAGGTCGCGCTCGATCGTCCGACGTGACACCTCGAACTCGCGGGCGAGGCGCGCCGCGCTGACCGGCTGCCCCTGGTGCCGCCGAAGGTGTTCGTTGATCGCGTAGAGGCGTTCGAGCCGGTTCATCGCCTGATCGTCCGAGCGTTCGCGAATATCCGACAGTCGGATGTCGCAACGCCATCGTACGGTGCCCGCATGCACCTCGGATACGTCATCCTCTACACCGCCGACGTCGAATCGAGCATCTCGTTCTACGAGCGCGCGTTCGGACTCACGCGGCGCTTCGTGTCGCCCGACGGCGACTACGGCGAACTCGAGACCGGCGCCACCACGCTCGCGATGGCCGCGGCCACGCTGGCCGCCTCGAACCTCGCCGGCGCCGGCGGCTACGCCCCGCTCGACCCGGCCGCACCACCGCCCGGCGTGTCGGTCACGCTCGTCTGCGACGACGTCCCTGCCGCGCTCGAGCGGGCCCTCGCCGCCGGCGCCACCTCCTACGTCGACACCCACGAGATGCCCTGGGGTCAGACCGTCGCCTACGTCCGCGACCTCGACGGTGTCCTCGTCGAACTCGCCACCCCCGTCGCCCCCTGATCGCTGCCTGCGGGTCGGTTCGCGCTCTCCGGTGCTTCTGTCACACGGGTGAGCGGGTTTGCGCACCCCGATCGGGCGGGAACCCAAACGCATCCCCCAATCCCCCAGGAGGCCGACATGAAGGACAGCGATCTCGATCAGGCGAAGGGCCGGATCAAGCAGGCGGCGGGCGACCTCGCCGGCGACGACCAGCTGAAGCGCGAGGGCAAGGCCGACGAGTTCGCCGGCAAGGCCAAGGACGGCCTCGACAAGGCGGCCGACAAGCTTCGCGACGTCGTCGACAGCGCCAAGGAGAAGCTGCAGGACCGCCGCTGACACGCCCGTAGCCGCAGCGTGGCGGCTCGCCTCGTTCGTCGCCGCCGGTCGCCCGGACCGGCGGCGACGGACGCGGGTCCCTCGCGAGACGGGCATGCAGGAGCCCGCCGGACGCGCGGTACGGTGCGCTCGTGATCGTGCACGGACCCGAACGCCTCGCCGGACAAGGACTCGACGCCCACCAGGAGGAGTCCGGCGACCGGGCGATCCTGCACCTCCTCAGCGGTCGCGTGGCCGACCAGGTCGACCTCGTCCTCACGTGGCGCGACGCCACCGCCGACCGGCCGGCGGCCTACGAGGTGTGGTCGCAGCGCGGCATGTGCCGCTTCCAGCGCCTGATCGACGACGAGGGTCGCCTCACCTTCCGCACGATCGAGGTGATCGGCACCGACCCGCTCGCGAACCTCGACCCGCTCGCGCTCACGACGCTGGCCGACGAGCGAGCCGCGGCGACGGCGAGCGGGTTCGATCCCGAGGTCGCCGACCGGCGGTTCATCGCACCCGAGCACCAGAGCTACCCGTTCGCGCACGAGCGGGTCGCTCAGCTGTTCGACTCGCCCCACGCCCCCGATCTGGCCGTCAGCCCGCGCGACTGGTGCTCGGGCACCCAGCCCGGCACGCACGGTGCGCTGCACGTGCGGCAGTCGCGGGCGCCGCTGTGGTTCAGCGGTCCGGGGGTGACTCCCGGCCGTCACCAGCTCGCCGCCCGCTCGATCGACATCGCGCCCACCTGTCTCGCCGCGCTCGGCTTCCCGCTCGTCGACGGCGCCGACGCCACCGGACGCACCAGCAGCGAGCGCGGCGTGGGACCCGACGTGCTGCTCGCCCGGCAGGACGGCCGGGCGCTCGACGAGGTGCTCGACCTGGCCGGACCCGCCCCGACCCGCCTCTACGTCTTCCTGCTCGACGGCATGCACCAGACCGAGCTCGAGCACCGCCTCGACAGCGAGCCCGATGCGCTCCCCCACCTGCGCCGTCTCCGCGACCGGGCCGCGGTGCTGGCCGGCGGTTCGATCGTCAACTTCCCGTCGATCACCTGGCCGAGCCACACGGCGATCGGCACCGGCACCTGGTGCGGCCACCACGACGTGGTGAACCCGTCGTACTACGTGCGCGAGCAGCGACAGACCGTGTCGCCGCAGGGCCTGCAGCTCGGCACCGAACGGTTCGCGAGCACCTCGGTCGAGAGCCTGAGCGAGGCCTTCCACCGCGTGCACCCCGACGGGCTGACGGCGGCCATCCACGCGCCCTTCGGCCGCTCCGCTCGCCACGCCGTGCTCGAAGGCCGCAACCTCTGCGACCGGTCGCGCGTGAAGGCGATCACGGCCGACATCGCGGGCGAGACCAGTCCCCTCTGGGCGGATCATCCGCCCGTGGCCGCCGAGGCACTGCTCGACGTCCGCGGGCTCGCCCAGGTGCTCGAGCTCTTCGACCGTCCCGATGCCGAGCCGCCGAGCTTCGTGTACCACGAGCTCGCGCTCACCGATGGGGCCGGTCACGAGTTCGGGCCGCACAGCGAGGGGCTGCGCGCCGCCCTCGACGAGACCGACCGTCGCATCGGCCACGTGCTCGCCCTGTTCGACCGCGCCGGCTGGTTCGACGACACCCTGTTCGTCGTCAGCGCCGACCACGGCATGGCCCCGCAGGACGTGGCACTCGCCGCGAACCCCACCCAGCACGTGCTCGAGGCCGGGCTCGCCGCGGTGGTGAACGAGCCGATGATCTGGCTGCTCGACCTCGCGGTCGAGGCCGAGCGCTCGGCCGACGGTCGCACCGGCCGGGTGTCGGTGAGCGAGCTCGACCTCGACGAGCACGGCGAACGCCCCGCGGTCGAGGGCGCACACGTGGTGATCACCGCGGACGAACCCGGTGCGGCGCCACGCACGGTCGCCTCGGGCACCACGGATGCGCTGGGTCTGTTCGGGTTCGCCACGCCGAGTGACCTGCCGACGGCCCGGCTGTCGGTGTCGGTGCACGCCGACGGCTTCAACCCGCGCCACCTGCGCGTCGACGGCAGCGCCGTCGGCATCGACCTTCGCCAGGCGCTGTACGGCACCGTCTGACGTCAGGCGCCCCACCCTCGCGGCTTGATCCAGAAAAGATCTCGGCTTCAGCCCTCGTCGATCTGACGGTCGCAGCATGTGCGCCATGACCGCCACGCTCGTCGCAGGTTCCGAACTCACCGTCATCGGCGCCACCCGGCTCGGCGCCCGCCGGTACACCGGCGTCGTGGCCGACATCCACACCGACCGGATCGTGCTCGACGCCGGCTACGAGGACGTCTTCCCCAACTCGGGTTCGGCGGTGTCGTTCCTCTACGAGGGCCGCCTGTACGACTGCAACGTGGTGCGTGGCACCGGATCGACGCTGACGATCAGCCGCCCGGACGATCTGGCCTCGGATGATCGCCGCACGAGCCGTCGTATCGCCACCTCGCTCCCCGGCTCGCTGCGCCTCGCGAACCTCGGCGGCGACGTACACGCCGCGCAGGTCGTCGACCTGTCGCTCGGCGGGGTGCGACTGCTCACCGAGGCCGGCTCGTTCGCCGAGGGCGATGAGGTCGACCTGCGCCTCGGGCGCATCTCGTGCCGCGGCGTCGTCCGCCACGTCCAGGACCACGAGCACGCCCGCCTCTGCCACCTGGGCATCCAGTTCGAGCCGCTCGCCGAGCTCGACCGTCGGCACCTGCTCGACACCGTCGGCTCGCTCCGCGCCGGCATGCACCGCTGGCGCTGAGCCGGCGGGGACGGCCGCGACGACCGTGCGCCCTTCGTCAAGATCCCCCTACAGATGAGGGGGTCAGGTGCCGATCACAGGGTGATGACCGACACGACCCAGTTCGCGCGCCCCGGGGGTGCGAGCGCCGCGGGCGGGCCGACCGCGGACCCGACGATCTTCATCGGTCGCGCACCCATCTTCGACCGGGCGCGCAAGGCGGTCGCGTACCAGCTGATGCATCGCGGCACGTCCGACGCGCCGGCACCCGACGGCGTCGCCGTCACCGAGGCCACCACCCAGGAACTGGTCGAGCACACGCTGCTCCAGTGGGGTGTCGACCGGCTCCTCAACGGCCGTCCGGGCTACGTGCACGTCGACGCCGTGTTCCTCGCGAAGGGCCTGCACCTCACGTTGCCGCAGGACCAGGTGATCCTCGAGCTCCGCGACGACGTCGACCCCGACGGCATCTTGTTCGTGCACGCGCTCGAGGCCAAGGCCGCCGGCTACCGCCTGGCGCTCTGCCACATCCGCGACCGCAACCGCCCCACCACGATCGACCTGCTCAGCCTGGCCGACGTGGTGAAGATCGATCTGTCGGTGGTGCCCGAGGCCGAACTCGAACACGTCGTGAAGGCCCTGCGCGTGCAGGCACCCTTCGCCCGGCTGATGGCCGAGCACGTCGAGGAACTCCAGCAGTTCCGCACCGCGATGGCGCTCGGCATCGACCTGTTCGAGGGCTTCTTCTTCGCCAAGCCCGAGGTGCTCAGCAAGTCGGCCCGGACCGTCAGCAGCACCGCGGCGCTGGCGCTGCTCGCCGAGGTGCAATCGCCCGACGTCACGATCAAGCGGCTCGAGCAGCTGGTCATCGCCGACCCCACCCTGGCGTTCCGCCTGCTGAGCCTCGTCAACTCGAGCAGCCTCGGCCTGCGCACCCGCATCGAGAGCGTGTACCAGGCGCTCGTGCTGCTCGGCCTCGACCGGGTGCGCCAGATGGCGACGATGCTCACGATGGCCGCTCGGTCGAAGGGCAACGAGGAGGTCATCCACCTCGCCGCGATCCGCGCCGGCATGATGCGCCAGACCGTCGGCGTGCCCGACCTCGAGGGCTCGGCCTACACCGCCGGACTGTTGTCGGTGCTCGACGTCGTGTTCCAGATCCCGATGGCCGAACTGGTGGGCGACCTGCCGCTGGCGCCGAGCGTCGCCGAGGCGCTGGTCGAGGGCACCGGCCCGCTCGGGAACGTGCTCGCCGCGGTGCGCGCCTACGAACGCGCCGACCTGCACGAGCTGGAGCGGCTGCGCCCCGGCCAGCTGGCCCGGTTCCTGCAGGCCTACCGCGACGCGGCCGCCTGGGCGCGCGACCTGCACGAGCTGCTCGACCAGGCGCACTGACGGGGCCACCGACCAGGCCCACCGACCGGACTCGCCGACCGGCCGCCGACCGTCAGCCGGTTCGGTCGTCGAGGGCGATCCCGGCGGCACGAGCGGCGTCGCCGTACGCGGCGGCCAGGGTGTCGAGCCGTTCGTGCGCGTTGAGCCCGCTGGGGTTGGGCAACACCCACAGCTCGCTCGACGCCAGCGGCTCGGGCTGCCGGCCGGCCACGGCGCGAGGCCGCCCGAACGCCGTCCGGTAGGCGGTGAGGCCGAGCACCGCCACCACTCGCGGGCGCCGCTCGGCGACCAGCGCCGTGAGCCGCTCGGCGCCGGCGACGAGCTCGGCGCGCGTCAACTCGTCGGCGCGCGCCGACGCGGTGGGCACGATGTTGGTGATGCCGATGCCGCGTCGGTCGAGCATCGCGAGGTCGTCGGCACGCATGCCTCGGCTCGCGTCGACCGGCCACGGCGTGATGCCGGCGAGGTGCAACGCAGGCCAGAACCGATTGCCGCGTCGGGCGAAGTGCGCGCCGACCGCCGCGGTCCACAGACCCGGGTTGATCCCGACGAACAGCAGGCGGAGCGGACCGCTCGGCAGGAGGTCGTCGACGGTGCTGCCATGGAACCGCAACAGTTCGGCACGACCGAGACGAGCGTCGGTGCGACGTTCACCCATCACTCACCTCCTCGGATGGTCTTCTACCAGGACGAATGGGGAACTGTCGCCCTCATGCCACATGTCACCTGCACACATGAAGATGTGACGGTTGGGTTACAACGGTCGGTCATGAACCGACCCCACCGTCATCCCGCACGCCACCTCACGACGCCCGATCCGGCCCGTCGCCGCCGCCGCAACCTGCAGCGGTGCTCGGCGCTCGTCGCCTCGCTGTTCCTCGGCGTCACCCAGTGCGACGCTCCCGGCGTCGACACGGTCTCGTCGCCCAGCACGGCGGCCGGCGCCACACCGACGGCGAACGCCGCCGCGAACACCGCCGGGAACACCGCCGGGAACGCCTCGAGCGACGCGACGACCACCACGGTGATCCCGGGCCCCGACGGCACCGCCGTCGAAGGTCGCTGCACCCAGTACGAGGACCTGCTCATGATCCACGCCCCCGCGGTGGGCTGGGACGTGTTGCGCATGTCGCGCCTCGCCTGGCGAGAATCGCACTGTTGGCCGGCGATCCGAAGTACGACGTCGGACACCGGCCTGCTGCAGATCAACGACATCACCCTGTCGTTCCTCAACACCGCCCTCGGCGAGCCGGTCGACCGCACCACGCTCACCGACCCGGTGCAGAACGTGCGCGCCGCCGCCGCGCTCTGCACGTTCTGGGTGACGAACCACCGCAGCTGCTACCAGCCCTGGGGCTGACCCACCGAGCCGTCCGGCCGGCCACCCTCCGGGGTGGCCGGTCGCGGCCGGTCGTGGCCGGTCGTGGCCCGACGCGCGCTCGGCTCGTCGACGCGCCGAGCGCGCCTGTCACGATGCCCTCATGGGAAGCCTTGCTGCCGGCGTCAGCCTCACCGACGACGAACTCGACGAGCTCATGACCACCAGCTGGAACATGCGGGTGGCCACCGTCGGGCCGGGCGACCGGATCAACCTCACCCCGCTGTGGTTCGGGTGGGCCGACGGCAAGGTGTACTTCTACTGCCGCGGCCAGAAGATCGCGAACCTCCGCCGCAACCCCGTGTGCACCGTGCTCGTCGATCGCAACGAGCGCTTCCCCGAGTTGCAGGGCGCGATGTTGCAAGGTGTCGCCCGCATCCTCGAGACCACCGACGACGAAGCGGCCGACACCGGGCTCGACACGGTGCGCGCCCAGATGGGCGTCAAGTACGCGGGCGGCCACGGCGAGCCGGTGCCCGACGATCCGAGCGGTCTGGTCTTCGCCGCGTCGGCACGCGGCCGCAGCTGGCGGTGGGTGGTGTTCAGCCCGAGCCACGTCGTGACGTGGGACAACCACAAGCTCGGCCGCGGCCACTGACCGCGGCACCGCGCACCTGACGGGCGCTCAGCGCCCGAGGACCACCTCGTAGCTCCAGAGCTCGGCCTGGATCGGCATCGGCGCGGGCGCGCCGGCGCCGTCGGGACCGCGGTGGCCGTGGGCGAACGAGGCCGAGCCACGCCAGGCGTCGAACGAGGCCTCGTCGCGCCAGCGGGTGACGACGAGCCATGTGGTGCGGTCGTCGGCGGGCTTCAACAGCTCGAAGCCCTCGAACCCGTCGAAGCCGTCGACGGCCCCGGCGCGGGCGGCGAAGCGCGTCGCCACCTCGTCACCCATCTCGGCCGGCACGGTGAGGGCGTTGATCTTGATCACGGTCATGCCGCTCATGATGCCAGGGTCGACATTCGTCCGACTTTCACCTAATGTTCGACAAATGTCGGACGTTGTTCCCGTGACCCAGCTCGACTACGACCTCGCCGACGTCGTCGCGGCCGACACCCCCACCCGGCTCAAGGCCCTCGGTCACCCACTGCGCCAGCTGCTCGTCGACCTGGTGCTCGAGCGGGCGATGACCGTCACCGAGCTCGCCGAGCTGTCGGGCAAGCCGCGCGGCACGGTCGCCCACCACGTCGACGTGCTCGTCGACGCCGGCATGCTGCGCGTGGTCCGCACGCGTCGGGTCCGGGCGATCGACGAGCGCTTCTACGGCCGTACCGCCCGCACGATCACCTTTCCCGACCACGCGCACGACCCGCGCGACCTGCCGTTCGTGGCCGATGCCCGCCGCGAGGCGCGGCTCGACGCGCCGTCGGACACGCCCGGAGGGTTCACGTACCGGCACGCCCGCATCCCCGCCCGCCTGGCCGCGGAGTTCACCGAGCGCGTGATGCAGCTGGCGCTCGAGTTCACCCAGCTGCCCCGAGGCGGCGACGTCGAGTACGGCCTGCTGATCGGCGTGTTCCCCACCAACCGCCTGCCTCGCAAGGAGACGCCGTGACCGAGCCCACGAACGAGCCGGACGTCGCTCCCGATGCCGGCGGCACGCTCGCCCGCGCCGCCGCGCCTCGCGGGCTCGGTGCCGCGTACCGCAAGCTGTTCGCCGCCACCACGATCTCCAACCTCGGCGACGGTGTGTCGCAGATCGCGTCGCCGTGGCTCGCCTCGGCCGTCACCCGCCAGCCGCTGCTCGTCGCCCTCGTCGCGGTCGCGCAACGCCTGCCGTGGCTCGTGTTCACCCTGCCCGCCGGCGTGATCACCGACCGGGTCGACCGTCGCAAGGCGATGATCGCGATGAACACCTTGCGTGGGGTGCTCACGACGGTGGTCGCCGTCGCGGTGCTGTCGCAGCAGGGTTCGCTGCCCGGCCCCGACGAGATCGACCGCGTCGTCGGCACGCGCACCGGCCTCTACCTCGTGGTGCTCGCAGCGACGCTGCTGCTCGGCATGGCCGAGGTGCTGGCCGACAACTGCGGCCAGACGTTGATGCCCTCGCTCGTGCACACCGACCACCTCGAGCAGGCGAACGGCCGGCTGTGGGCGGCCGAAGGCGTCGCCAACACCTTCGTCGGCCCGCCGCTCGGATCGCTGCTGCTGTTCGCCGCGTTCTCGCTGCCCTTCTTCGTCGACGCCGGCTCGTTCTTCGCCGCGGCCGCGCTGGTCGCGCTGATCCCCGGCATCTTCCGTGCCGAGCGGCCCGAGCACCACGTCACCCAGCACTGGGCGGTCGAGTTGAAAGAGGGCGTCCGCTGGCTGTGGGGACACTCGTTGCTGCGGCCGATGGCGATCATCCTCGGCCTCATGAACCTCGCCTCGATGCTGGGCGGGGCGACGATGGTGCTGTTCGCACAAGAGGTGCTCGACGTCGGGCCGGTGATGTTCACCGTGCTCGGTTTCGGCCTCGCGCTCGGCGGCATCGTGGCCGGGACGTTCGCCTCGGCGATCTCGGCACGCCTCGGCGCCGGCACGTGCCTCGCGATCACGCTCGGTGGCTCGGCCGCGGTGGCGACGGTGATCTTCGCTCTCCCGTACTGGCCCGTGGTGATGCTCATGTTCGCGTTCACCGCGCTGCTCGGCACGCTGTGGAACGTCATCACCGTGAGCCTGCGCCAGTCGATCATCCCGCCGCACCTGCTCGGCCGGGTGAACAGCGTCTATCGGTTCTTCGCCTGGGGCATGATGCCGATCGGTGCCGCGCTGAGCGGACTGATCGTGCTCGTCGTCGACCGGTACACGTCGCGCGACTGGGCGCTGCGGTCGGTGTGGCTGGCCGACGCGCTCGTGCACGTCGGGTTGTTCGTGTTCGGCCGCTCACGGCTCACCACGGCGCGGATCGAGGCGGCCCGGGCCGCTGCGGTCCCGGCGTGATCAGGCGGCGAGCGCGGCGCACAACCGCTGGAGACCGGTGACGAACGCCTGCCGAGCGGCCTCGTCGAGCACCGCGTAGGCCGGCGCGACGATCCGGTCGGTGAGCGCCTCGGCCTCGTCCATCCGGGCCCGCACCGCGTCGTCGATCACCGGTGCCTCGTCCTCGCTCCACCCGAAGGTCGTGCCGTCGTTCGGTCGCTTCGCGTGATGGGCCGTCCTGGTGTCGAGGCCGACCGCGCGCAGTGCGATCAGGTGGGCGCTGCCGCGGTGCTCGCGCAGGATCGTGACGAGCTGCATCGCCCGGGCGGGCAGGTCGTCGGCGAGCGGCTCGGCGGCCGTGGCCGCGTACAGCGCCAGGCCGTCGGGATCGGCGGCGACGTTCACCTGTTCGGCGGCGGCGACGAACTCGGCCAGACCTTCCACCCCTGTCAGCTTGGCCCGCCCGTGATCGGCGCAACACGCCATGAACGCGCGGCCGGCGTCGCGTGGCGACACCTTTTCGCGAGCGGCGTTCCACACGCGCGCGACGAGCGACGGCTTGAAGTACCCGAACGCTGCCGACACCACGGCGGGCTCGACGTCGCCGAGCACGCCACCACGACCGAGGAAGTAGAACTGGAAGCCGTCGAGGCCGAGTTCGGCACCCTTGGCTCGGGTCTCGGGCGTGAAGTAGAACGCCCACCCGTGGTCGCGGAGCAGCGGGCTGGCGGTGGCGAGCAGATCGTCGAGCGTCATGGCCGGCGACGATAGGTCGCGTCCGGCCGCCGGCCTTCAGCCGAGCGCGAGCACCTCGTCGAAGCCGGCACGCAGGCAGCGCATGAACAGCTCGGGGTCGGTGACGGCCGCGGTGTCGATGTTGACGCCGATGCAACACGTGCCCGCGTAGCTCATCAGCGTCACGTTCATCGACGAGCCGGCGCACGGCCCGAACGGGAAGTAGCGCAGCACGCGCCGCCCCTCGAGCTCGAGTGGCACCGGGATGCCGGGCACGTTGCTCGCCAGGAAGTCGACGTGCTTCAGCATCGTGCCGATCACGCCGTTGGGCATCAGGTTGAGCACGCCGGCGATGGCCTCGGTGTGCCCGAGCGACTTCTCCGCGCGGATCCGCTTGCCGATGTCGTGCAGCCGCCGGATGCGCTCGTCGGGGTCCTCGACGCCGACGGGCACCAGGAACCGCATCACGGTGACGTGGTTGCCGCCGGGGTCGTCGGCCGACGTGCGCAGGCTCACCGGCATCGCGATGCGCAGGTCCTCGACCTCGGCGTCGAAGGCCTCGTGGTAGCGACGCAGGCCGCCGGTGATGCCGGCGAGGAACCCGTCGTTCAGCGTGCCGCCGGCCGCGCCGGCGGCGCGGCGCAGGTCGTCGAGGCCCACCTCGATCGTCTCGAACCGGCCCTCGCGGTGACGGTCGACCATGATCGGCGACAGCGTGTGCATCACCGGCGCCACGGTGCGTCCGATCGACTCGGCCGTGCGAACGGTCTCGACCACGGCGTGCAGCGGATCGCGGGCGGCCTTCAGCAACGACGGCACGAGCGACGGCAGTGCCTTGCGGGCGAACGAGATCATCCCGTCGACATCGTGCGCGACGACCTCGCGCACCTGGCCGACGAGCCCGCGCACCTCGGGGGCTCCGCTCACCGGCTCCTCGCTCGGGTCGGGTCGCACGGGCTGCACGGGCACGTCGGTCATGTCGAACAGGTGCACCGCCAGCTGCACGGCACCGATGCCGTCGGTGACCACGTGGTGCGCCTTCATCACGAACGCCGCACCACCGTCGGCGAGGCCCTCGACGAGCGTGAACTCCCACAGCGGACGCGTGCGGTCGAACCCGGCCTGCGCCTGGGTGCGGGCGAGGTCGAGCACGTCCTGCACGGCACCCGGTGCTGGGACGGCCACGCGGCGCACGTGGTAGCTCAGGTCGAACTCCGGGTCCGGCTCCCAACGCCAGGTGGTCGGGTGCAGCGGCACGGGCACCACGCGCTCGCGCAGCTCGGGCACCATCCGCACCACGTGCTCGACCCGAGCACGCAACCGTTCCCACTCGGGCGGGCCCTCGAGCAACACCACACCCACGATGGTCGACCGCAGCAGCGGGTCGGATTCGACGGTCCACATGATCGCGTCGTTCTGGCTGAGATACGTGCGTGCGGTGGAGCTCGTGACCATGTGCACAACGTGCCAGCGGTATGACAGGTGTGACAGGGCCGAAGGTCATCGGCAGCCGCCTCCCCCGTTGCGGGGTGTGGCAAGCTCGTCGCGTGGTGCGCACACGGGACGACTGGGCCACCAGCGTGGTGCTGGCCGACGGCGAGTCGGGCTACCTCCGGGCCATGTCGCCGAGCGATGCGCCGGCGTTGCTGGCCTTCCACGAGCGCCAACCCCGCGAGAACCTGTACCGGCGTTTCTTCTCGCCGAAGCCGACGCTCACCGAGGCCGAGCTGCAGCACTTCACCGAGGTCGACTTCGTCGATCGCGTCGCGCTCGTGCTCGAGATCCACGGCGAGTTCGCGGCGTGGGCGAGCTACGAGAAGTGGCCCGGGCGCGACGACGCCGACGTCGCGTTCATGGTCGACGACGTGCATCGCAACAAGGGCATCGCCACGTTGCTGCTCGAACACCTCGCGGCCATCGCACGGTCGAACGGCATCAGCCGGTTCACCGCCGACGTGCTGGCCGACAACCGCCCGATGCTCGGCGTGTTCTCACGTGCGGGCTGGCCGGTGTCTCGCCACTTCGACAGCGGTGTGGTCGAGCTCGAGTTCCCGCTCACCGACACCGAGCAGTTCGTCGATTCCGTCGAGTCGCGCGAGCGGCGCGCCGACAGCCGAGCGGTCGCACGTCTGCTGCTCCCGCGATCGGTCGCCGTGATCGGTGCGAGCGACGAGCCCGGCTCGATCGGTCACGAGGTGTGGCGCAGCGTCGCGACCGGCGCGGTGTCGCCCCGGTTCCCGGTCAACCCGCGTCGTTCGACCGTGGGTGGCGAGCAGGCCTACGCGTCGGTGCTCGACATCGATCACGACGTGTGGCTCGCGGTGATCGCCGTCCCTGCCGCGGCGCTGGCGGCGGTGATCGACCAGTGCATCGAGAAGAAGGTGCGCGGTGCGGTCGTGCTCACCGCGGTCGACGGCACCGGGGTCGACATGACGGCGATCGTCGACCGTGCCCGCCGCTACGGCATGCGGATCATCGGGCCGGCGAGCATGGGCATCGCGACGGGCCGCATGAAGGGCGACACGGCGGCGCCGGCACCCACCGGCGACGCAGGTGCGGACGGTGCGGACGGTGCGGACGGTGCGGACGGTGCGGAGGTGCCCGAGGTCTCGGTCGGCGTGCAGGCGGCGCTGGTGCCCGTCGAGCTGCCGGCGGGCGGCATCGCGATCTCGCTGCAGTCGGGCTCGCTCGGCGCGTCACTGCTGCAGCTCGCGACGCAGATGTCGATGGGCATCTCGTGGTTCGTGTCGCTCGGCGACAAGAGCGACGTGTCGGGCAACGACCTGCTGCAGTTCTGGGAGGACGACGAGCGCACGAGGGTGATCGCGATCTACACCGAGAGCTTCGGCAACCCGCGCAAGTTCGCGCGCATCGCCCGACGCGTCTCGCGCCGTCGACCGATCGTGGCGGTGCGCACGGGTGCTGCGGCGTTGGGCACCGCATCGGCAGCGCTGTACCAGCAGGCCGGTCTGATCGAGGTGCCGACGGTGCGGGCGATGCTCGACACGGCGCGGGTGCTCGCCTGCCAACCCGTGCCGGCCGGCCCTCGGGTGGCGATCCTGAGCAACTCACGCAGCCCCGGTGTGCTCGCCGCTGCGGCCCTGCAGCAGGCCGGTCTCGAGGTGGTCGACGCGCCGGTCGAGCTCGACTGGCGATCGGACGTCGACGACTACGGTCCGGCGGTCACGGCCGCGGTGGCCGATCCCGCGATCGACATCGTGCTCGTGATGTTCGCCCCGCCGATCATGTCGGCGCGTGTGCCGGCCCGTGCGATCGACACCGCGGCCGCCGGCGCCGGCAAGCCGGTGGTGGCCGTGATGCTCGGCCGCCAGGACGGGCCGGTGTGCGACGGGTCGGCGGTGCCGTCGTTCTCGTTCCCCGAGCCGGCCGCGGCGGTGCTCGGCCACCTGGTGCAGTACCGGCGGTGGCTCGACACCGAGGCCGAGGCCACGGTCGGTGATCTCGAGGGTGTGGACGGTGGGGCGGTCACCGAACTGCTCGCCGCCGCGGTCGCCGACGGGCACACCACGGCGTCGATCCCCGACGTCGAGGCGATGCTCCGCGCGTACGGGGTGCAGGTGGCGGGTGCCGAGCTCACCGACGCGGTCTCGCTCGACGAGGTGGTGGCCGTCGCCGACCGGGTCGGCTACCCCGTCAGCATCAAGGCCGGCAAGCGTCGCGCCGGGCGTTCGGCCGAGGCCGGGATCGCCCTCGACCTGCCCGACGGCGACGCCGTGCGCGACGCAGCGGCCGTGATGCGCGCCAGCCTCGGTGCCGATGCGGAGTGCATCACCGTGCAGCGCATGGCCCCACCGGGGATCGACGTGCGCATCCGGTGCACTTCGGACGAGCGCCTCGGCGCCGTCGTCACCGTCGGTCTCGGCGGCATCATGGCCGACGCGATCGGCGATCAGGAGAGCCGGCTCGCACCGGTGTCGCGGGCCGCCGCCGAGAACCTCGTGCACTCGTCCCGGCTGGCCGCCGCGCTCGTGTCGGCGGGCTTCGATCCGGCCGCGCTGGTCGACACGATCACGCGCGTGTCGCACCTGGTGTTCGACCATCCGTCGATCGACGAGCTCGACATCAACCCGGCGATCGTCAGCGCGTCGGGTTGCTGGGTGGTCGACGCGCACGTGACGCTCACGGCCTCGGCGCCCGCCGAGTCCGCGATGCGTCGTCTCGTCTGATCGCCGCCGATCCTCGGCCTCAGGCGGTGAGCTTGCGGGCCCAGTCGATCGCGTGCTGCAGCGACTCGGTGAACGCGACGCCCTGCCAGGCGATGTCGAACGCGGTGCCGTGGTCGACCGAGGTGCGTACGATCGGCAGACCGATCGTGACGTTCACCCCGCTCTCGAACGCGAGCAGCTTCATCGGCGTGTGGCCCTGGTCGTGGTACATGCACACGATCGCGTCGAACCGTTGGCGATGCACGGCCTGGTGGAACACGGTGTCGGCCGGGTGCGGGCCGGTGGCGTCGATGCCGTCGGCGCGAGCGGCCTCGATCGCCGGCACGATCTGGTCGGCGTCCTCGTGGCCGAACAGCCCGTGCTCGCCCGCGTGCGGGTTGAGTCCGCACACGGCGATGCGCGGCGCGTCGAGGAACCGGCGCAACGTGTCATGGGTGAGGTCGATCACCTCGCGCACCCGTGCCGTGCGCACGCTGGCGATCGCCTCGGTGAGCGACACGTGGGTGCTCACGTGCGTGACGGCCAGGTCGCCCGCCGTGAGCATCATCGAGTAGCGGCTCACGCCACAGGTGGCGGCGATCAGCTCGGTGTGCCCGACGAAGCCCGGGTCGCTCAGCTGGGTCGCCTCCTTGTTCATCGGCAGCGTGACGATCGCTGCGACCTGCCCGTCGAGGGCGCCGCGCGTGGCGGCCAGCACGTACTCGCGAGCGGCCGCGCCGGAGGCGGCATCGAGCTGGCCCGGCCGGTGCTGGTCCGCCGTGAGCAGACCGGCGTCGACGACGTTGAGCGCGCCGGGCCGGCGTGCTGCCGGCGTGTCGATCACCGTCAGCTCGACCGACGCCGGGTCGAGGCCGAGCAGGTCGATCCCGTGCCGGAGGATCGCCGCGTCGCCGTACACGACGGCGTCGCCCAGGCCGTGCGACACGTGGCGCCGCAGCACGATCTCGGGACCGACGCCCGACGCGTCGCCCATCGTGATCGCGAGCGGCAAGCGGGCCGGACGGGAGGTCGTGTCGGTCATCGCATCACCTGGTCGAGCACACCGGTCACGGTACCTGCCGTCCCGAACCCACCGGGCTTGGTGATCAGCTGCAGCCGGCGGCCGTCGAGCACCACGGTCCCGGACGCGACCCCGACGTCGAGCGTGCCGTGCACCGTCACGTCGGCCTCGCCGATCACCGCGGCCGCGGTGTCGCCGCCGATCACCACCAGCACGTCGACCACGGGATCCGCAGCGAGGGCATGACGTGCCGCATCTGCGAGCTCGGCGAGCACCCGGTCGGCGTCCTCCACCCGCGCGTCGGCCGGCGGTTGCACCACGACGATGCCGCGGGCCCGCACCGCCTCGAGCTGCTCGAGCGCCGCGGGATGCCGACTGGCCGACACCACCAGCGCGCGTGCGCCCGGAACGGCGTGGCGGTCGTTCGGCGAGGTATCGCCCTCGCCGCGTCCGGCGGCCGCGGCCACCACGGCTGCCGGCCCCACCACCACCAGGTCGGGTCGGCCGTCGAGCAGATCGACGTACGAGCGGACGTCGAAGTCGGTGGCCGCGTCGCCGACCACCACGCGGGCCCCGGCGTCGAGCGCCACCCCTGCGGCCGCGGCGTCACCCACCTCGACCGCGTCGAGGAGCCGATCGGCGGGCCGTGATGACGTGACCGGGCTGCGCGGGTCGCGGCCGAAGGCGGTCTCGTGCACGGGCACCCCGTCGACGTGCACCACGCCACCCACGCACGTGCGTCCCGCGCGCGGGAACGCGGGCACGAGCAACACGGCACGTCCGAGGGCGACGAGCGCCTCGACCTCGGCCACCCAACTGCCCCGCAGCGTCGAGTCGATCTTGTGTGCCTGCAACGCCCCGACCGAGCGCGCCACCTGGCCGAGCCGGGCGGCGGCATCGGGCGCACCGAGGTGCCGGCTGCGCAGATCGACCAGCACCACGTGCGCGTCGCGATCCGCCGCACCGAGGTGTACGGCCGCCCGCGTGTGGTGCACCACCACCGCCGAGTGCCCGGCATCCGCACACGACGCCGCGGTCTCCAGCGCCCCCGTGGTGTCGTCGGCGGTGGCGATGAACGAGCGCGACCCGGGCACGCCGCCGAACGTACCCGTCTCGTGCGCCACGCGCTCGGTACGGTGACCGCCATGTCCGACCAGCCGTCGTCCCCTGCGCGCACCCGCCGTCCCCGGCTCGGCATCCAGCTGCCCGAGGTCGAGCGCGTCGTGCGTTGGCCCGAGTACCTGCGCATGGCCCGCGCCGCGGAGGAGGTGGGCTTCGACTCGATCTGGGTGGGCGACCACCTGCTGTACCGGGGCGGGCGCGGCGGCGAGCGGGGTCCGTGGGAGGCGTTCACACTGCTGTCGGCGTTGGCCGCCGTGACCGAGCGGGTGGCGCTCGGTCCGCTCGTCTCGTGCGCCGGGTTCCACCCGCCGGGCCTGATCGCGAAGATGGCGTCGACCGTCGACGACGTGAGTGGTGGCCGGTTCGTGCTCGGCCTGGGCGCGGGCTGGAACCGCACCGAGTTCGATGCGTTCGGCATCCCGTTCGACCGGCGTGTCGACCGCTTCGAGGAGGCGTGGACGATCATCCGCGAGCTCACGGCCGGTGGTCGCTCGACGGTGGAGGGCACCTTCTGGCGCACCGGCGACGCGGTGCTGCACCCGCCCCGGGCGGCCGCCGGGCCGATGCCGTTGATGGTGGGCAGCAACGGCGAGCGCGTGCTGCGCATCACGCTGCCGACGGCGCAGTGGTGGAACACGTGGTTCACCGAGACGCACAACTCACCCGAGGGTGCCGCTGCGTTGAGCGAGCGGGTGACGCAGCTCGCGACCGAGGTGGGTCGCGACCCGTCGACGGTGCTGCGCAGCGTGTGCGTGCTGGTGCGTCAGGGCGACGGCGGCGAGCGGCCCGACGACCCGTCGGCACCCGCGGTGACGGGCTCGTCGTCGGTCATCGCGTCGCGCCTGCGCGAGTTCGCCGACGCCGGGGCCGACGAGCTGATCCTGGTGGCCGACCCGATCACCGAGGCGAGCATCCGCGAGCTCGGCGAGGCGATCGCCGAGGTCTGAGCGAGGTCTGAGCGAGGTCTGAGCGAGGTCTGAGCGAGGTCTGAGCGAGGTCTGAGCGAGGTCTGAGCGAGGTCTGAGCGAGGTCTGAGCGAGGTCTGAGCGAGGTCTGAGCGAGGTCTGAGCGAGGTCTGAGCCGGTCAGGACCGCCCGGGGCGCCGGTCAGGCGCGTCGGCGTGCCAGGTGCGCCACCCACGAGCCGTCGTCGATCGGCTCGAGCTCGAGCCCGCCGCCGTACGCGTACGCCCAGGCCTGGTGCCCGCCATCGGTGACCACCCGCACGCGCCGGTAGTCGCCGGCGACCGCACGCTCGACGTCGTCGAGCACGCGCAGCGCCTCGTCGAGCCGTGCGGCGACGAACCGGAACACTCGCCCCTGGATTCGGCTGTCGGAGCCGCAGGAGCCGTCGAGCTCGCCGAAGCGTGCGGCCGGGTAGCCCTCGCCGGTGTCGTAGAGCCACCCGGGGGCGACGTCGGGCGTGCCCTCGTCGACCACGAACGGTTGCAGGAAGTGCCATCGCACGTCGCCGGGCAGCAAGGTGCCGTACGCGAACAGCAGGTCGGTCATCGTCGATCGGTCGGTTTCGTGCAGGTCGGTTTCGTGCAGGTCGGTGCAGGTCGGTGCGGGTCAGTGCGGATCGCTGAGCGCCGGGTGGATGCGCATCGACGGCCGGTCGAAGTCGATCGGTCGACGCGACGGGCGGATCGGCTCGTCGGGGTTGGTCCACACGGGATCGGTGCCGTACGGGTAGCGGCAGTGCAGGTAGGCGGCGAGCACGTACCGCAGCTCCGTCAGCAGGACGTTGCCGCGTTCGAGGTCGGCACTCACGTGCTCGGCCATCATCCCGATCACGATGCGCGTGATCGTGGTGGCGACGAGGTCGCGCTCGTCGGCGGGGATGCCGGGCACGCGGGCTTCGACCACGGTGGCGGCGAGCGACTCCATGTAGGCGCACATCGAGCCGCCGTGGTCGACCGGGTCGACCGGGCCGCGCACCAGCACGGCGAGCGACCCAGGGTGTTCTCGGAAGAACGCCCCGAGCGCGGGCACCACGCGGTCGAGCAGGTCGGGCGTGGGTTCGTCACCGTCGACGATCACCTTGCCGAGGAACTCGCGCAGCCGCTGTTCGGCGCGCTGCATCACCGCGTTGGTGACGGCGTCCTTGTCGGGGAACCAGTAGTACAGCCGGCCGACCGACACCTGTGCTGCGGCGGCGACGTCCACCGTGGACGTCTCCACCACCCCGCGCTCGTGGAACAGCCGCTCAGCGGCGTCGAGGATGAGATCGAGGGACTTCGCCGATCGGGCCTGCCGGGGAGAGGTACGTGTCGGCAGCGCCACGGGCCGAGCTTAGTCGAGCGTTCGACGGCCCCGTCCGTCCGGGTGTCGCCCCTGCTCTCGCTGTGTTTCGTCAGGGCGGCCGACCGCCATCAGGGACGGGTCGCTGGGGGCGACCGGGCGACCGCCGAGGGCGGTTCAAGTCCCACTCAAGGCGTCTCGCCACCCGCGAGGGCACGACCACGGAAAGTGAACCGTTGCCACGCTGGGTGATATCGGGGTACAGTGGCCCGATCACGCCGCCGGCCGACCAGGCGGAACCACGGGCGACCGGACCGGTGTGACGCACATCTTCTCAGTTGGCACACCCCGACACACGGGCACAGGCGGAGCACCGATGAACCTCGATCAACTGCACCAAGGACGGATCCTGCGAGGCGATCGCGTCGACGCGACCGCCAACCGCGAACGGGTCCGCCGCAAGCGCCTGTGGTGGGCGGTGGTGCTGCTCGGCGCCCCGCTCGCGTGGTTCTGGTTCCGCCAGCTGACCGGCAACCCGATCCGGCTCGGCATGCCCGGGTTCCTCACGAACGACCCGACCACCACGGCCATGCTCGGCCTGATGCTGATCCTGTCGTGCCTGATCCTCATCCCGTTCCTCGGGGCGGGCCACTCGCCGCACGTGCTGCTGCGCCCGAGCGACTCGAGCGTGCGGCTCGACGACGTCGTCGGCGCCGAGGCGACCCGCCGTGAGGCCGTCGACACCCTCAACCTGTTCCTCGCCCACGAGACCTTCATGTCCGAGATGGGCGGCACCCCGCGCCGCGGCGTGCTGTTCGAGGGCCCGCCAGGCACCGGCAAGACCTACCTCGCCAAGGCGATGGCCGCCGAGGCCGGCGTGCCGTTCCTGTTCGTGTCGGCCAGCGCGTTCCAGTCGATGTACTACGGCCAGACCAACCGCAAGATCCGGTCGTTCTTCAAGGCGCTGCGCAAGGCGGCCCGCGCCGAGGGCGGTGCGATCGGCTTCATCGAGGAGTTCGACGCGATCGGCGGCGCCCGCAGCGGCATGAACTCCGGCTCGATGCGTGAGGGCATCGTCGGCGTCGTCAACGAGCTGCTCGTGCAGATGCAGAGCTTCGACATGCCGACCGCGAAGGACAAGGTGAAGACCAAGTTCGTCGACGGCATCAACGTGTTCCTGCCCCACGACAAGGCACTCCCCCGCCCGAAGCCCACGCCGGCCAACATCCTGATCGTCGCCGCCACCAACCGTGCCGCCGACCTCGACCCGGCGCTGCTGCGCCCGGGCCGCTTCGACCGGGTCATCCACTTCGACCTGCCGCCTCGCACCGACCGCGTCGAGATCGCCCGCTACTACCTGGCGAAGAAGGCGCACACCCCCGAGGTGAACGAGTTCGCGATCGCCGACATGACCGCCGGGTACAGCCCGGTCAAGATCGAGCGGCTGCTCGACGAGGCACTCGTGGTGGCGATCCGTCACGGCCGCACCCGCATGAACCTGCGCGACCTGGTCGAGGCGCAGCTCACCAACGACGTCGGTCTGTCGCACCCCGTCGGCTACAACCCCGAGGAGCGCCGCCGGGTGGCCGTGCACGAGGCGGGCCACGCCCTGTCGGCCGTGCTCGTCGGCCGCGACGTCCGTATCGCCACGATCCTGCGTCGCGGCGGGGCGCTCGGCCTGGTCGCACACGTCGACACCGACGAGCGCCACCTGCGCACGCCGAGCGAGGCGGCCGACATGATCGCCATCGCGCTCGCCGGTCGGGCCGCCGAGATCCAGGAGTTCGGCGAGGCGTCGAGCGGCATTGCGAACGACCTCGCCGCCGCCACCACGCTGGCCTCGCAGATGGTCGGTCAGCTCGGTGCGTGCGACACGCTCATCAGCCTCGACGCCTCGGCCAGCGGCCTCGGCGGCAACCTGGTCGCCAAGGTGCTCGCCGACGAGCCGTCACGGGCCAAGGTCGAGGGCATCCTCGAGAGCGCGGCCGACCGGGTGGCGTGCATGCTCCTCGAGCACCGCTCGGCTCTCATCGCGATCGCCGACGCCCTGTGCGCCAACGACGAGCTGTCGGGCGAGGAAGTCAGCAAGATCGTCACCAGCCAGCTGATGGCCTGACGGCCCGCGTAGGGTGCCGCCCATGAGGCGCGCCCTGCTCGTCACCGTCCTGCCCGTGCTGCCCGTGCTGTTGCTCGCCGCGTGCGGCGGCGACGGTTCGGCCACCGACACGACCGCTGCACCGTCGACCGCGACGACCGAGCCCGCGGCCGACACGACCGTCGACACGACCGCCGCGACCGCGGCGGCCACCACCGAGCTGACGTCGACGGTGCCGACCACCGACCCCGATGCGACGGTGCCCGAGTCGTCGGTCGCGGGCGTGCCCGACACGAGCGGTGCGCTGCTGCCGCGGCCGGCCACGATCGACGAACTCCTCTCGCTCGCCCGCCCGGTCGTGCTCGGCCACGCAGGTGGCGAGGACGAGTTCCCGCACTCCACCCCGTTCGCGTTCGCCAACAGCGTGTACGCCGGCGTCGACGTGCTCGACATGGACGTGCAGCTGACCGGCGACGGCGTGTTGATCGTGCAGCACGACGACACCGTCGACCGCACCACCGACGGCACGGGCGCGGTGGCCGACATGACCTACGACGAGATCTCGCAGCTCGACAACGCGTACTGGTTCACCGCCGACTGCGTCTGCACCGACCAGCCCGAGGACGCGTACGTGTACCGCGGCATCCGCACCGGCGACCGGCCGGCGCCGACGGGGTTCACCGCGGACGACTTCCGTATCCCGCGCTTTCGCGACATCGTCGAGCAGTGGCCCGACATGCCGTTGAACATCGAGATCAAGGGCGACGGCGCCTCGTCGGCGGCCGCAGCCGTCGAGCTGGCAGCCGAGCTGCGCGAGCTCGGTCGGCTCGACGCCGCGGTGGTCACCTCGTTCGACGACGCCGCCGTCGATGCCTTCGCCGCCGCGGCACCCGAGGTCGAGCTCACGCCCGGGCTCGGACTGTCGACCGGGTGGGTGCTCGACCGGACGCCGCTGCCCGAGGGCATGCGGATCCTGCAGTTGCCGATCGAGTACGACGGACTGCAGGTGATCACACCCGAGCTGATCGCCGACTCGCACGCGGCCGGCTACGTGATCTGGGTGTGGCCGAACGACCGGGCGTGGGAGAACCTCGACCGCTACCGCGAGCTGCTCGACATGGGCCTCGACGGGCTCAACATCAACTTCCCACGGCAGGGTGTCACCGCGATGAGCATGTTCATCGGCGCCTACGGCTGACACGCCGACGGCCGGCGCTGCGTCCCGTCAGCGGAACAGGTCGCGGCTCTGGTCGCGCAGCACGGGCGCGATCGTGGCCGTGTCGTCGAGCTCGAACTCGAAGCCGCGCACCACGGCCACGGGCACGCGCGACACGTTGCCCTTCACCAGTTCGGCGGCGCCGGTGAGCTCGTCCGCGGTGCAGATCGCCTGCACCTTGAACTCGTGGCCGTGCGGGTCGACCTGGCCGATGTAGCTGAGGATCGGTTGGATGCCTGCCACCCCGATCGCGATGTCGGTCTGCCCTTCGCGCCACGCGCGTCCGAACGTGTCGCTCACGATCACGGCCGCGTTCACACCACCGGCCACGAGACCCTCGCGGATGCGGCGCGCCGACGCGTCGGGATCGACCGGGAGCAGCACGACGCGGCCGTGCGCGCCGCTGCTCGACTGGTCGATGCCGCTGTTGGCGCACACGTAGCCGTGATGGGTCTCGGTGATCAGCACCGGGCCGAGCTGACGCACGATCCGCTTCGACTCGCGCAGCACCAGTTCGGTGACCGCAGGGTCCTTGTCCCACTGCGCCGACCAGTCGCGGGCGAACGGCGACGGCTCGACGTCGGCGAGCTCGACCAACCGACCCTCGGCCTTCGACACGATCTTCGAGGTGACCACCACGACGTCGCCGTCGACGAGCGGCGTGCCCGCGGCGACGGCCGCCTCGAGGATCATCGTCGCGAGGTCGCTCCCCGGGACGATCTCGGGCAGGCCGGGAACACCGAAGATCTGCAATGCCATGGGCACGATCCGATCAGGCGGGCAGCCCGGCGAGGAAATCGAGGATCGCCGCGTTGACCGGCTCGGGGTTGGTGAGGTTGGCCGCATGGGCGCCGCTCACCTTCACCACCCCGCCGCAGCCGACCAGGCCGGCGGCCATCTCCTCGGCGTGCTCCATGGTGATGGCCGTGTCCTCGGTGCCGTGGATCACGAGCGCCGGGCAGGTGATCTCGCCGAGGCGTGGGCTCACGTCGTCACGGGTGAGCAGGCACCGGGCGGGCTCGGCGAGCAGTTCCTTCGGTCGCGCCTGCCACTTCGCGATCCACGTCGGGTTCTCGACCGGGTCGTCGATGATGATCGTCGCGACGGCCTGGGCGAGCTCGTCGACCGGTCCGACCGCCAACCACATGTCGACCATGCCCGAGTTCGCGGCCAGCTTCTCGGGTGCGTCGAGCGCAGCGCCCGAGTCGAGCAGGATCAGCGCTCGCACGCGCTCGGGTGCGGTCAGCGCCACGCGCAGCGACAGGTAGCCACCCTGGCTCATGCCGCCGACGACCGCGCGCTCGATGCCGAGGTGGTCCATCAGCCCGAGGCAGTCGCTCGCCGAGTCCCAGTAGCTGAACGGCTGCCCGTCGAAGACGGTCTCGCCGAAGCCGCGCTCGTCCCAGGTGATCACCCGGTACTGGTCGCGCAGCGCCGCCACCTGGTGCTCGAACATCGTGAGGTCCATGAGGAACCCGTGCCCGAGCACCACGGGCGGGCCGTCGCCACCGGTGTCCTCGTAGTGGATCTGCTGGCCGTTGACCGGGGCGAAGGGCATGGCCGCGAACCGTAGCAGTGGGCGGCGGGGTGCCCGACCGGGCACACTGGCCGCCATGGCCGACCCGCTCCAGGACCAGCACGAACCGTTCGTCTCCGAGATCTTCGACCCGACCGCGTGGCGCGTGGTGCCCGGGTTCGACTTCGACGACATCACGTACCATCGCTCGGTCGAGCACGGCACGGTGCGCATCGCGTTCAACCGGCCCGAGGTGCGCAACGCGTTCCGGCCGCGCACGGTCGACCAGCTGTACACGGCGCTCGACCACGCGCGCATGTCGACCGACGTGGGTTGCGTGCTGCTCACCGGCAACGGCCCGTCGCCGCGCGACGGCGGCTGGGCGTTCTGCAGCGGCGGCGATCAGCGCATCCGGGGCAAGGACGGCTACAAGTACGCCGAGGGCGACACGGCCGAGTCGATCGAGCCCGGTCGCGCCGGTCGCCTGCACATCCTCGAGGTGCAGCGGCTCATCCGCTTCATGCCGAAGGTCGTCATCTGCGTGGTGCCTGGGTGGGCCGCAGGTGGCGGGCACAGCCTGCACGTCGTGAGCGACCTGACCCTGGCGAGCGACGAGCACGCCCGGTTCAAGCAGACCGACGCCGACGTCGCCAGTTTCGACGGCGGGTACGGCAGCGCGTACCTGGCTCGCCAGGTCGGCCAGAAGTTCGCACGCGAGATCTTCTTCCTCGGCCGCGAGTACACCGCCGCGGACGCGCACCGGATGGGCATGGTCAACGCGGTGGTGCCCCACGCCGAGCTCGAGGCGACCGCGCTGCAGTGGGCGAAGGAGATCAACGGCAAGAGCCCCACCGCGCAGCGCATGTTGAAGTTCTCGTTCAACCTCGTCGACGACGGGCTCGTCGGCCAGCAGGTGTTCGCGGGCGAGGCCACGCGCCTCGCGTACGGCACCGACGAGGCGCAGGAGGGCCGCAACTCGTTCCTCGAGAAGCGCGACCCCGACTGGTCGCCGTTCCCCTGGTACTACTGACCGGTCCGGCGAGCAGTACCTCGTGCCCGGCCTGATCCCCGTCGACGATCCCGGCGACGACCGCCTCGCCGCGTTCCGGCTCAACGAACGCCAACTGTCGAGCCGGCCACAGCGCCGCAACGACGACGGCGAGGGGCTGTTCATGGCCGAGGGCGACCTGGTCGTGGAGCGTGCGCTCGAGGCCGGATGCGAGCCGGTCCTCGCGCTGGTCGACGAGCTGCGTCCACCACCCGTCACCGATCTGCTGCTCGAACGGATCCCCGTGTACGCCGGTGGCGACCAGGTGCGAGCCCTCGTCACCAAGCTCGGTGTGCCCAACTCGATCGTGGCGCTGTTCCGCCGCCCGGCGCGCACCACCGTGGCGGCGCTCGCGGCGGCCGCGTCGCGGCTGGTGCTCGTCGAGGCGGTCGACAACCCGGCCAACATCGGTGCGATCGTGCGCAACGCCACCGGGCTCGGCTGGGACGGACTGATCGTCGACGCCACCAGCGCCGACCCGTTGGCACGCCGATCGTTGCGCGTGTCGATGGGTCACGCCGTCGTGTTCCCGCACGCCCGCACTCGCGACGTCGCCGCCACGATCACCGACCTCACCGCGGCCGGCTTCACGATCGCTGCGCTCACCCCGGCGCCGGACGCGGTCGACATCGACGCGGTCGAGCCGCCCGACCGGCTGGTGGTGTGCATGGGCGCGGAGCGCGTCGGGTTGAGCGACGAGGTGCAGGCCGCGGCGACGCTGCGGGTGCGGATCCCGATGCACCACGGCGTCGACTCGCTCAACGTGGCGGCCGCCACCGCGATCGCGTGTCATGCGCTCCGCCGCCGCTGACCACGACCGGGTAGGGTTCCGGCCCATGTCGTTCGGCGTGGTGTGCATTGCTCGTGTCGGTGGGTCGGTCGGGACCGAGGTCGGGAAGAAGGTGGCCGAGTCGCTCGGGTTCCGCCTCGTCGACGAGGAGATCGTGCAGCGCGCTGCCGAGATCCAGGGCGTCGCGGTCGAGGAGCTCGAGGAGGTCGAGAAGCGCAAGGGCTTCTTCCAGCGGATCCTCGAGAGCCTGGCCGTCGGTGGCGCGGCCGACGGGTTCGCGACCGGCATGGCCGTGCTGCCCACGGCGCCGTCGCTCATCGATCCCCAGGGTCTGCGCGGCCGCATCCAGCAGTCGATCCACGAGACCGCCGACCAGGGTGGCGTCGTCATCGTGTCGCACGCAGCGTCGTTCGCCCTGGCCGATCGGCCCGACGTGCTGCGCGTGCTGGTCACGGCCTCGCACGACACGCGGGTGTCGCGCCTCGGTGCCCATCTGCCCGACGCGAAGGCCGCCGAGAAGGCCGTGAGCGACGACGACGCCGGCCGCGCCAACTACCTCAAGCAGTTCTACGGCGTCGATGACGAGCTGTCGACGCACTACGACCTCGTGGTCAACAGCGACCGGCTCGATGCCGACCGCATCGCCGATCTCGTGATCCGCGCCGCCAGCGGCAGCTGATCAATCGCCCGTCCCGGACGGGGCGCCCAGCAGCGCCCCGAGCAGCATCGTCCCGGGTGCCACACGACCGCCCGGCCCCGGGCGCACCCCCAGGTTGTCGTCGTCGAGCTGCTCGCCGCAGGTGCTGCAGCAGACGGTCGGCGTGCACGCGTGCCGGCCGTGACGGAAGCGCAGCGGCGGCCCCTCGGCCGGGGCGACCCCCCGGTCGCCCCACGACGTCAGTGCGGCCAGGATCGGCACCAACTCGCGACCGCTCTCGCTCAACACGTACCGGTGGCGCGTGGGCCGCTCCTGATACGCCTCGCGCGTGACGATGCCGTCTGCGACCAACGCCTCGAGCCGTTGGGTGAGCAGGTTGCGCGAGATGCCGAGGTCGGCCGCGAGGTCGTCGAAGCGGTCGATCCCGGCCCACAAGTCGCGGAGCACGAGTGGGGTCCACCAGTCGCCCATCACCTCGAGGCTCCTTGCGAGCGAGCAGTGGAAGTCGGCGAAGCTGGTCTGACGCACGCCGCCAGCCTACGAGTTCAACGATTGAACTGATTGGATCCGGCGACTAGGTTCACGTATTGAACTGAGGAGGCCACGTGTATCACGCCATCGTCCGATCGAAGGTCCGCAAGGTGTTCGCCGCGCTGAGCGCCGGCGACACCGGACCGATGCTGCACACCCTCGCACCGCGCTTCCACTACCGCTTCGCCGGCGAGCACTGCCTCTCGGGCGAACGCACCCGACACGCCGACATCGCGGCGTGGTGGGGTCGGGTGTTCCGCCTGTTCCCCGGTGCTCGCTTCGACGTCGACGAGGTCGTCGTCAGCGGTCCACCGTGGAACACACAGGTCGCCACGCACGTGCAGTTGACCGCGAGGTCGGCCGCCGGCGGCGACTACGGCAACGAGTTCGTGCAGTTGATGCGCCTGCGCTGGGGACGTGCCACCGAGGTGTTCACCCTCGAGGACACCTCACGCCTCGAGCGCGAACTCGAGCGGATGACGGCCGCCGGCATCGCCGAGGCAGGGGCGGCGGCGATCGTGTCGCACTGACCCGGCCCGGTCAGCGGCGGGGGTCGCTCGACGAGATCGGCAGGCCGGTGTCGTTGCGCAGGTGCTCGGCGGCCGGCACGAAGTACTGCAGCAGCGTGCGTTGCACGTCGAGGCACTCGTCGGTGTCGGCGATGTCGCGAGTGGCGACGTCGACCGCATGCGTCATGTGGTGCAGCCAGCGGTCGCGCTCCAACGGGCCAACGGTGAAGGGCATGTGCCGCATCCGCAGTCGCGGGTGACCGCGCTCCTCGCTGTAGGTCATGGGCCCACCCCAGTACTGCCCGAGGAACAGCGCGAGGCGCCGACGGGCCGGGGCGAGGTCGTGCTGGTCGGGGTAGAGCGGCAACAGCACCGGATCGGTGGCGATGCCCTCGTAGAACACGTCGACCAACCGGTCGAAGAAGGATTGCCCGCCGACCCGCTCGAAGAAGGTGATCTCCTGCGTGTGTGCCTCGGGCTGCTCGCTCACGCGAGCCAGGCTACGGCCGGGAACGGCCGAGGGATCAGGCGAGGGCCGGGTCGAAGATGCGCACGTTGGTGAGGTGCTCCGGGCGGAACACCATCGGCATCGTGCCGTCGCACGGGTCGAGGATCACGGCCTCGGGCGTCGCCAGGAGCACGAGTGCCGACACGGCCTCGCCCTCGACGTCGATCTCCACCACGTCGCCAGTCATCACGTTCATCGCTGTTCCCCCTGGAATCCAGATGCGTCGGTTGTCGCTCCGCATTCGCACCGGGGTGCCGCCCGCAGAGTCACCGTTTTCTTCGGCACGACTGGTGGCAGCCTTGACGACAAATTCTCCGGTTTCCCACAAGTCCCCCACTCGTGCTTTCGTGAAACGACGAACCCCCAGCTGATGACTGGTGGACGCCTCGCGCGCGTTCTCAACGGATCTTGACGATCACCCGCCGAGGTGGCCGATCAGGGCAAGCAGCGGCGTGGGCACGGCGTCGAGGGCGAGTGCGCGATCGACGAGCAGCGCGGCGTAGCGCGACTTCCGCGTGGCGCCGGCACCGAGGAACCGCCGCAGTTGGTCGTGGACCGGCCGGTCGGCCCACGACGACTGGTGCTGCAGCGTGCGGAACGCTCGGGCGTCGCCGTTCGCCTCCAGCAACTCGATCACGCGCTCGAGGCCGACCGAGCGGATCAACTCGTCCTCGAGGTCGCGATCGCACACGATCACGGGCACGTCGAGCGGGTCGAGCGCAGTTCGAACGATCGGCGCTTCCCGCGCGTCGCACAGTGCGACGAGCCGCCGGCCTGCCAGTCGACGGGCGTATCGGCCCATGCCGTGGGCGCCGCCTGTGGGCAGCACCGCGAGGGCGTCGAGCGAGATCTCGTGTGCGGCGAGCAGCGCCTCGACGGCGATCTGATCGCTGATGCCCTCGACGAGGACGACCGTGTCCGCCCGTTCGGCTCGCGGGAGGGCCGCTGTCGTCGCCTCCGTCGCCGCCGCCGGCCCCGACACGTACCCGTCCGGCACCGACCGCCTCGCCCGATCCGTCACCCCGTCGACCCTACGCCCCGGTCTGGTCTGGTCTGGTCTGGTCTGGTCTGGTCTGGTCTGGGAAATCGTTCCACCGGACGATGTCCCCGACCACTTCACGACCGACCCGGGTCTCGACCGAGTCGTGGTCGCCGGACGACCCGAACCCGGTCGAGATTCCGAACGTTGCCGGTCCACCCGACCTCCACAGCATCCATCCGCCTGCGACACGCCCGGCCGGACCTGCCACGGCGCCCCGAACGCGGCCGGCTCGTTCATGTCCCGCCGATCGTTCACCTCGTGGCCGTTTCGTACGACATGAACGGTCGAGCCCGTCGATGGCGCCGGACCACGTCCGCTTCGAGCGCACGGGTCGGTGTCGCCCGAACGAGCCCGGGTCGGCAGGATGCTGCGAACTGCAGACGCCGACCGCGCCCGTTCAGAGGATGAGGTCCCAGTTCTGGCCGACGAGGTCGTGGCCGAAGCTGTGGTGGGGTTCTTCGTCGACGAGCACGAACCCGGCCGCTTCGTAGATCCGACGTGCAGCGACGAGCACGTCGTTGGTCCACAGCGTCACCTTCGAGTAGCCGGCCGCACGGGCGAAGGCGAGGCACTCGTCCACCAGACCGCTGCCGACACCCCTCCCCCGCCCCGCCGGCGTGACCACGAGGATGCGCAGCTTCGCGACCGCCGGCTCGTCGGTGGCGACGAGGAAGATGCAGCCGGCGCGCGCCCCATCGACCTCGGCGATCCACGCCCGCTCGCGCGCCGGATCGTGTGCATTGGCGAAGTCGGCGACGATGCGTGCCACGAGTGCCTCGAACTCGGTGTTCCAGCCGAACTGCTCGTGGTACACCTCGCCGTGGGCCATCACGACCCAGCCCAGGTCGCCGGCCCGATCGGCGCGACGGATGGTGAAGCTGCCGGCTGCCTCGCCGCTCGTCTCGGACATGCGCGCCTCCCTCGTCGATGGGTCGGCTCAGCTTGCCCGACGGCACGCCCTCACGTGCGCTCGTCGGCTCGACCGGCCTCGCGCATCGGACCTCCGGGACCACGGCCTCTGGGCCGAGGGTCACGTGCGGATCCACACTCGAATCGTGCGTCGGCTCGGCTTCGTGGTGGTGCCTGCGGTTGCGGCGCTGGGGCTGGTGATCACGGTGGCCCGCACCGCGGGTCTGGACAGCACCTGGTTCGCGTTCGTGGCCGTCTGGGCGCCGATGACTGCGCTGGGAACGGCGAGCCGGGCGATGCGGCCCCGGCTGCCGGAGGGCTGGTACCGACTCCGGCCGTGGGAGCGTTCGGGACGGGTGTACGAGCGCATCGGCATCCGCGCCGTGAAGGCGCTGCTCCGCCGAGGCCCGCTCTCGTGGTTCAACCCCGACCTGCACCTGCCGACCGGGCGCACACCGGCAGCGTTGATGCACCTCGACCGACGGATGCGCGACGCGGAGGCGAGCCATGCGATCCTCGCACTCGCCGGCGCGTTGGTCGCCGTCGTCATGGCCGTCATCGGGTGGTGGTCGACAGCGGCGACCACGCTCGGGTTCGACGTGCTGATGAACGGCTGTCCCGTCGCCCTCCAGCGCTACAACCGAGCCCTCCTCGCACGCCGCCACCCCGACGTCCTGGGCGCCAGCGAACTCGCCTGACCAGCAGCGGTGAGTCGTCGCTGGCGCCCAGGACGGGACGACTCAGCTGAACTCGCGGGGTTCCCAGTCGGGGAAGATGTCGGGGAGGCCGTCGCTCACCTTCACGGGGAACACGGGCGGGCGCTTCTCGAGGAAGCTCATCACGCCCTCGCGGGAATCGGCGCTCTTGCCGCGCTCGGCGATGCCTCGCGAATCCACGCGGTGCGCTTCCATCGGGTGATCGGCACCGAGCAAGCGCCACAGCATCTGCCGCGTGAGCGCCACCGACACGGGCGCCGTGTTGTCGACGATCTCCTTCGCGATCGCACGCGCCGCCGGCAGCAGGTCGTCCGGCGCGTGGATGCTGCGCACCAGCCCACCGTCCTTGGCCTCCTGCGGGCCGAACACCCGGCCCGTGTAGCACCACTCGGTCGCCTGGCTGATGCCGACGAGGCGCGGCAGGAACCATGAGCTGCACGCCTCTGGCAGGATGCCGCGACGGGCGAACACGAAGCCGATCTTCGCGTTCTCGCTCACGAGGCGGATGTCCATCGGCAACGTCATCGTGATCCCCACGCCGACCGCCGGGCCGTTGATCGCGGCGATCACCGGCTTGGTGCACTCGAAGATCCGCAGGCTCACGATGCCACCACCGTCGCGCGGCACGCCCTCGACCTTCGTCTTCACGTCGCTGCCACCGGCGGCGAACGTGTCACCACCACTGCTCAGGTCGGCACCGGCGCAGAACCCGCGACCCGCCCCGGTGACGATCACCACGCGCACGTCGTCGTCGGCGTCGATCCGGTCGAACGCATCGACCAGCTCGTACATCATCCGACCGGTGAACGCGTTCAGCTGGTCGGGGCGGTTGAGGGTGATCGTCGCGACGTGGTCGTCGACCGAGTACAGGATCTGCTCGTAGTCCATCCGCCGATGCTGGCAGGCGGGCTACACGTCGAGGAACTTGGAGGCGGCCGTGCCCGAACCGATCGCGCCGACGAGCATGCCGAGCACGATCAACCACAGCACCACCCACTGCGGGTAGTTGCCCGTCACGACGAACGCGCCGAAGCCTGAATCGGGCGGGAACGACTCGACGGTGCGCGTCCAGTACCAGTTCGCGGTCAGCACACCACCGCTCGCGAACACCGCACCGACGAGGCCCTGGATCAGCCCCTCGAGCATGAACGGCACACGGATGAACCAGTTGGTCGCGCCGACGAGCTTCATCACCTCGATCTCACGGCGACGCGCGAACATCGCCGTGCGGATCGTGTTCCAGATGAGCAGCACCGCCGAGAACAACAGGATGAGCGTGATCAGGTAGAGCACGAAGCTCACCACCCCGCGCAACGTGTCGAGCACCTCGATCTGCTTGCTCGGCGAGGCGACGCTGAACACCTTCGGCAGCTGCTCTTTGTACTGCGAGGTGATCTGCTGCAACAGGTCGCTCGACACGTCCGGCTGCGGCACGAGCTTGAACTGGGTGGGGATGTTGTCGACGCTCAGCAACCCGAGCGTCTCGGGGTCGCCGGCGAACAGCCGCCGCGCCTCCTCCATCGACTGTTCGGCATCGAGGTACTCGAGCTTCGTCACATCGATCACCTCGGGGGTGCTCTCGATCGCCTTGCGGATCACGTCGAGCTGCTCGGGCGACGCGTCGTTCTCGACGTAGACGATGATCTCGACACCACCCGACCACTGACTGAGCTGATTGTCGAAGCCACGCAGCACCATCAGCGTGAGGCCGAGGATGAACAGCGACACCGCGGCCGTGATGATCGCCGCGGCGGTGAGGGTGAAGTTGCGGCGAAGGCTCGCCCACATCTCCCGGAAGGTGTAGCTGAGACGGGAGAACATCTACTCGTACACACCTCGTGCCTGGTCGCGCACGATGATGCCGCGGTCGAGCTGGATCACGCGCTTGCGCATCATGTTGACGATGCGCTGGTCGTGCGTCGCCATGACGACGGTGGTGCCCGTCTTGTTGATGCGGTCGAGCAACCGCATGATGCCCTCGCCCGTGCTGGGGTCGAGGTTGCCCGTCGGCTCGTCGGCCAGCAGGATCAGCGGCCGGTTGACGAACGCCCGGGCGATCGACACGCGCTGCTGCTCGCCACCGGACAGCTGGTGCGGGAAGCGCTCCTGCTTGCCGTTGAGACCGACGAGGTCGAGCACCGCCGGCACCTGCTGGCGGATCACGTGCTTGGGCCGGCCGATCACCTCGAGCGCGAACGCCACGTTCTCGAACACGGTCTTGTTCGCGAGCAGCTTGTAGTCCTGGAAGATGTTGCCGATGTTGCGGCGCAGGTGCGGCACCTTCGAGTCGGGCATGTCGTTGATGTTGCGACCCGCGACCCACACCTCGCCCTTCTCGGGCTTCTCCTGACGGTTCATCAACCGCAAGAGCGTGCTCTTGCCCGAACCCGACGGACCCACGAGGAACACGAACTCGGCCTTGGCGATGTCGAAGCTGGCGTCCTGCAACGCCGTCACCTCGGTGCTGTAGCTCTTCGTGACGTTCTCGAGCTTGATCATGCGGGCCTCGAACCTAGTTCGCTCACTCCGCCTCGCGGCGTCGCCACCGGAGGTAGCCCTCCATGAACTCGTCGAGATCGCCGTCGAGCACCGAGTCGATCTGACTGGTCTCGACCTCGGTGCGCAGGTCCTTCACCATCTGGTACGGCTGCACGACGTAGCTGCGGATCTGACTGCCCCAGCCCACCTGCGCCTGTCGGCCCGCGATGCGGTCGAGCTCGGCGGCGTGCTCCTCTTCGATCTTCGCCGCGATCATCGCCTTCAGGCGGTTCATCGCCTTCTCGCGGTTCTGCAGCTGCGAGCGCTCCTCCTGGCTCGACGCCACGAGGCCGGTGGGCTTGTGGATGAGCCGCACCGCGGACGACGTCTTGTTGACGTGCTGACCGCCCGCACCGCTCGCGCGGTACACCTGCATCTCGATGTCGCTCTCGTTGACGTCGACGTCGGGCGCGTCCATCACCGGCCACACCTGCACCGCGGCGAAGCTCGTCTGACGCCGGCCCTGGTTGTCGAACGGGCTGATGCGCACCAGGCGGTGCGTGCCCCGCTCGGACGTCATGAGGCCGTACGCATACCGACCGGTGAGCGTGAACTCGGCCGACATGATGCCCGCCTCGGTGGCGGGGCTGATCTCGTCGACCTCGATGCCGAAGCCACGACGCTCGGCCCAACGCGAATACATGCGCAGCAGGATCTCGGCCCAGTCCTGGGCGTCGACGCCACCGTCCTTCGCGTTGATCTGGACGATGCAGTCGGCCTCGTCGTGGTCGCCGGTGAACAGGCTGCGCAGCTCGAGCTGGCGGAGGCTGGTCGAGATGTGCTCGCACGCGGCCTGGATGTCGGACTCCTGGGTCTCGTCGTCCATCTCGCGAGCGAGCTCGTGCAGCACCTCGGCGTCCTCGAGCTCCTGGCTCAGCGCGTCGAAGCCGTCGATGTCACCCTTCACGTTCGAGTACTCGGCCGTGAGCTTCTTGGCCGCGTCCTGGTCGTCCCACAGGTCGGGGCGCGCGACCTCGATCTCGAGCTCCTTCAACCGATTGCGGTTGGGCTCGATCTTGAGGTAGCCGTTCGCCTCGTCGAGGCGACGGCGCAGCTCTTTCAGGTCGTCGGAGAAGTCACGCATGGCGATGGCCGATCAGGCGTCGGCGCCGTGGCACATCTTGAACTTCTTGCCGCTGCCGCACGGGCACGGCGCATTGCGCGGGGTCTTCGACCACTCGTCCTTGACGATCGTCTGCTGCTTGGTGGGCGCCGGTGCCGAGGCGACCTCCTGGGCAGCGGTCTCCGACAGCTCGCCGGCGGCCATCGCGGCGCGAGCGGCCTGCGTGAATCCGCCCGAGATCTGGTCGTCGCTCGAGGTCTGCTGCACGTTCTGCACCACCGGCGCCGGCGCTTCCTTGCGGACCACCTGCACGTGCATCACGTACTTCACGAAGTCCTGCGCGATGCCCTTCATCATCGCCCCGAACATCTCGTAGCCCTCGCGCTGCCACTCGGTGAGCGGATCCTTCTGGCCGACCGCACGGAGGTTGATGCCCTCCTGCAGGTAGTCCATCTCGTCGAGGTGCTCGCGCCAGCGCTGGTCGATGATGCGCAGCATCACCTGGCGTTCGACGTCGCGCATGACCGCCGAGCCGAGCTCGGCCTCGCGCTTGTCGTAGTAGGCCGAGGCATCGGCCATCACCAGGTCGTACATCTTGTCGGTGCTGCCGGCCTTCTCGAGCTGGGCGACGTCGATGTCGCTCGGCCAGAACGACTTGAGCTCCTTGGCCAGTCCCTCGAGATCCCACTCGTCGTCGGCTGCGCTGGCGCAGTGCGTCTCGAGCAGCGCGTCGATCGCATCGGCGAGGTAGTCCATCGCCGCGGCCTTGAGGTCCATGCCGGCGAGGATCTGGTCGCGGCGCTGGTAGATCACCTTGCGCTGCTCGTTCATCACCTCGTCGTACTTGAGCACGTTCTTACGGATCTCGCCGTTGCGCTGCTCGACCGTGGTCTGCGCGCGCTCGATGGCCTTGGTGACCATCTTCGCCTCGATCGCCTCGTCGTCGGGCAGGGCACGGCCCATCACCCAGCTGAGCGCGCCGGTGGCGAACAGGCGCATCAGCTCGTCGTCGAGGCTCAGGTAGAAGCGGCTCTCGCCCGGGTCGCCCTGACGGCCCGAGCGACCACGCAGCTGGTTGTCGATGCGGCGGCTCTCGTGGCGCTCGGTGCCGAGCACGTACAGGCCACCGAGCTGGCGGATCTCGTCACCTTCGGCCTTGCACTCGACCTTGAACTTCGCGTGCAGCTCGTCGAACCGGGCCAGCGCCGCCGTGCGAGCCGCGCGGAATTCGTCGGTGACCTCGGCGGGCAGCTCGAAGTCCTCGACCAGCAGCTCGGGTGCGACGCCCTCTTTCAGCACCTCCTGGCGGGCGAGACCCTCGGGGTTGCCGCCGAGCATGATGTCGACACCACGACCCGCCATGTTGGTGGCGACCGTGACGGCGTACTTGCGTCCGGCCTGGGCGACGATGACGGCCTCACGCGCGTGCTGCTTCGCGTTGAGCACCTCGTGCGGGACGCCCCGCTTGTCGAGCATGCGCGACAGGCGCTCGCTCTTCTCGACGCTGATCGTGCCGACGAGCACGGGCTGGCCGCGGCCGTACTTCTCGGCGATGTCGTCGACGACCGCACCGAACTTGGCGTCCTCGCTCTTGTAGATGAGGTCGGCCTGGTCGACGCGGATCATCGGCCGGTTGGTGGGGATCGGCACCACCGCGAGGTTGTAGGTGCCCATCAGCTCGGCCGCCTCGGTGGCGGCCGTACCGGTCATGCCGGCGAGCTTGTCGTACATGCGGAAGTAGTTCTGGAGGGTGACCGTCGCCAGGGTCTGGTTCTCCTCCTTGATCTTCACGCCTTCCTTGGCCTCGACCGCCTGGTGGATGCCTTCGCTCCAACGACGGCCCTCGAGCACACGGCCGGTGAACTCGTCGACGATCTTCACCTCGCCGTTGGCGACGATGTAGTCCTTGTCGCGCTTGTACAGCTCCTTGGCCTTGAGCGCGACCGACAGCTGGTGCACCAGGTTCTGCTGCACCTCGTCGTAGAGGTTCTCGATGCCGAGCGCCCGCTCGACCTTCTCGATGCCGGCCTCGAGCGGCACGACGACGCGCTTGTCCTCCTCGACCTCGTAGTCGACGTCGCGGTGCAGTGAACGGACCACGCTGGCGAAGCGGTAGTAGAGCTTGGCGGCGTCGGCGAGGCGGCCGCTGATGATGAGCGGCGTGCGGGCCTCGTCGATGAGGATCGAGTCGACCTCGTCGACGATCGCGAAATTGTGGCCGCGCTGCACCTTGTCGGCGGCGGTGCCGGCCATGTTGTCGCGCAGGTAGTCGAAGCCGAACTCGTTGTTGGTGCCGTAGGTGATGTCGCAGCCGTAGCTCTGGCGCTTCTCGGCCGGCGCGGTGCGGTAGCCGGGCACCACGAGGCCGACCTCGAGGCCGAGCCAGCGGTGGATCCGGCCCATGTTGTCGGCGGCCAACTTGGCGAGGTAGTCGTTGACGGTGACCAGGTGGACGCCCTTGCCACCGAGCGCGTTGAGGTACGCGGGCAGGGTGCTGACGAGGGTCTTGCCCTCACCGGTCTTCATCTCGGCGACCCAGCCGAAGTGCAGCGCCGCGCCGCCCATGAGCTGGACGTCGAAGTGCCGCTGGCCGCTGACACGGACCGAGGCCTCCCGCATCACGGCGAACGCCTCGACGAGGAGGTCGTCGAGGTCCTCGCCGCGCTCGAGCCGTGCGCGGAACTCGGCGGTCTTGCCGCGGAGCGCGTCGTCCGACAGTTGCTGCATCGTCGGCTCGAGAGCGTTGATGTGCGGGACGAGGCCCTGCAGGGCCTTGAGCTTCTTCCCCTCGCCGGCGCGAAGGATGCGATCGAGCAGTTTCATGCGGATTCGAGCCTACCGGGGGCCTGCTCCCGGGCGGGGGCACCGCCCCGGAGCGCACCCCCGGCGGGCACCTGCGGCACGGCGTGCAACCGGGCCCGAGCAGGCGTCGCCGCCACGGCGACCAGGCGCACCTCGCGCACGCCGGCCTGGTGGAGCGCCTCACCCGCGGCCGTGAGGGTGGCCCCGGTGGTGACCACGTCGTCGACGACGAGCACGCGAGGCGACCGGCCGGGACGGCCCCGGAAGGTGGGTCCGGCCAGGCGCTCGGCACGGGTGCGACCCACCTGCGGCGCCCCGTGCACGCGATACAGCAACCGGCGACAGGGCACCCCGAGCTCGGCCGCGACGGCCCGGGCCAGCAGCTCGGCCTGGTCGTAGCCGCGATCGGCCACGCGCCGCCGGCTGGTCGGCGCCCAGGTGACGAGGTCGTAGTGCGGCCGGCCCGGGCCGCGCAGCCCGAGGCGGCGCACGAGGACCTGGGCGAGCGCCCGGGCCGCCGCGCGGCGGTTGCGGAACTTGAGCCCGAGGATGGCCGAGCGCACCACCCCGTCGAAGGTGAGCGCGGCCGTGATGCCGCCGGGGACGATGGTGGTGGGGCTGGTGCCGATGGCCGTGCGGCACGGCTCGCACAGCACGGCGCCCAGCTGGCGACACCCGGCGCAGCGGTGCGGCAGCACCGTGTCGGCCAGGCGGCTGGTGCGGCTGGTGGGGTTCGTGGCGTACGTGCGACTCACGAGCCGATGGTGCACCCGGGGTGTGACACCCCCCGACGGCGCGGGACGGGGCCGGACGGGGCCGGACGGGCGGCCGCAATCCTCGGGCTCCGGACCGGGCGGCCGGATATCGTCGCCCGGGTGCCGATCGCCGACGTCCCCGCCGCCCGGACGCGCGCCTACACCCCGCGGTCGCCGGCGACCGACTTCGCCAACCGGCTCGTGCGCTGCCTCGCCGGGCTGGCGATGTTCGGCCTCGGCATCTCGTGCATCCTCGAAGCCGACCTCGGTGCCGCCCCCTGGGACGCGTTCCACCAGGGCGTCAGCAAGCACACCGGCATCAGCGTCGGCACGGTCATCGTGATCGTGGGCCTGCTGCTGTTGCTGCTCTGGATCCCGCTCCGCCAGCGGCCCGGCCTCGGCACGATCCTCAACGCCCTCGAGATCGGTGTCACCGTCGACCTGATCATGCCGGTCCTGCCCGACGCCGAGGCGCTCCTCCCCCGGGTGGGCTACCTGGTCGCCGGTCTGTTGTCGGTCGCCATCGGTTCGGGGCTCTACATCGGCTCGGGCCTGGGGGCCGGCCCGCGCGACGGCATCATGATCGGCCTCGCGAAGCGGGGTCTCAGCGTGCGCGTGGCGCGCACCGTCATCGAGGTGACCGTGCTGGTGTTCGGCGTGCTGCTCGGCGGCACGATCGGCATCGGCACGCTCGCGTTCACCTTCGGCATCGGCCCGCTCGTGCAGGTGTTCCTGCCCCGGCTCACGCTGCCGCCACGAGCGGTCGCCGCGTCGGCCTGACAACGCAACTGGTCGCGCATCGTCCCGGAAACCGAGACGATGCGCGACCAGAACGAGGGATCGTGGTCGATCAGTAGCGGTAGTGGTCGCTCTTGAACGGGCCGCTCGGGTCGACGCCCAGGTACTCGGCCTGCTCGTCGGTGAGCTTGGTGAGCTTCACGCCCAGTGCGTCGAGGTGCAGCGCGGCGACCTTCTCGTCGAGCTTCTTCGGCAGCACGTACACGCCGAGCGGGTACTTGTCGAGGTTGTTGAACAGCTCCATCTGGGCGATGACCTGGTTGCTGAACGAGCAGCTCATCACGAAGCTCGGGTGGCCGGTGGCGCAGCCGAGGTTCACGAGGCGGCCCTCGGCGAGCACGATGACCGAGTGGCCGTCGTCGAAGGTCCACAGATCGGTGCCGGGCTTCAACTCGTCGCGGGTGGCCCCGCTGCGGGCGAGGCCGGCCATGTCGATCTCGCTGTCGAAGTGGCCGATGTTGCACACGATCGCGTTGTGCTTCATCGCCGCCATGTGCTCGGCCGTGATGATGTGGTCGTTGCCGGTGGCCGACACGAAGATGTCGGCGGTGCCGACGACGTCGTCGATCGTCGTGACCTGGTAGCCCTCCATCGCCGCCTGCAGCGCGTTGATCGGGTCGATCTCGGTGACGATCACGCGAGCACCCTGGCCCTTCAGCGCCTGCGCGCAGCCCTTGCCCACGTCGCCGTACCCGGCCACGACCGCCACCTTGCCGGCGAGCATCACGTCGGTGGCACGGCAGATCGCGTCGACGAGCGAGTGGCGGCAGCCGTAGAGGTTGTCGAACTTCGACTTGGTGACCGAGTCGTTGACGTTGATCGCCGGGAAGAGCAGCTCGCCGCGCTCGTGCATCTTGTAGAGACGCATCACGCCGGTGGTGGTCTCCTCGGTGACGCCCTTGATGCCGGCGGCCATGCGGGTCCACTTGGTCGGGTCGGTCTTGAGCGAGCGCTGCAGCAGACCGAGCACGATCGCGAACTCGGCGTTGGACGCCGTCGTGGGATCGGGCACCGCGCCCGACTTCTCGAACTCGACACCCTTGTGCAGCAGCAGCGTGGCGTCGCCGCCGTCGTCGAGGATCATGTTCGGGCCGTCACCGTCGGGCCAGGTCATCATCTGCTCGGTGCACCACCAGTACTCCTCGAGCGTCTCGCCCTTCCAGGCGAACACGGGCACGCCCTGCGGGTCGGCCTCGGTGCCGTTGGGGCCGACGGCCACCGCCGCGGCGGCGTGGTCCTGGGTGGAGAAGATGTTGCAGCTGGCCCAGCGCACCTCGGCGCCGAGCTCGACCAGGGTCTCGATGAGGACCGCGGTCTGGATGGTCATGTGCAGCGAACCGCTGATGCGGGCGCCCTTGAGCGGCTTGGTGGGCCCGAACTCCTTGCGCAGGGCGCGCAGGCCGGGCATCTCGTGCTCGGCGAGGTGGATCTCCTTGCGACCGAAGGGCGCGAGCGAGAGGTCGGCGACGCGGTAGTCGCGGCGCTGGGCGAGAGACGACATGTGGGTTCCTCCAGGGAATGCGAAACGACGGCTGGAAGAGGGCCGGCGCCAACTGGCGCACGCTCGGCACCCCGGCAGGGGTGGATCAGCCCACGTGAAGCGGGACGAGTGTACCGCCTGACCAGGGCTGGGAGGGGTTCAGTCGGCGAGAACGACCGCGCTCGCGTCGTACAGGTAGTGCGTGAACCCCGAGAGGTTGAACACGCGCACCGTCGAGTTGGCGCCGTACTTCATGATCGCCAGGTTGGGCACCGGCGTGCCCTCGGTGGTGTTGAGGTTCGACGCATTGGGCCGCGCCGCGTCGGCCGGGTACACCGTGAGGAAGCTGCTGACCGGCACCGTGGCGTACTGGCGCTTCAGCTCGGCCGACGTGAGGTTGCCGATCACCGCCGACTGCGCGCCCACCCACTCGCCACCGATCTTCACCGAGTTGACGAAGTCCGCGAAGCTCCAGTCCTCGGCCTGACCGGGCCCGAGGGCCACGGCACCCCACTGCGCCTCACGGGTGTCGAACACGCGGTACGGCGTGGTGAGCGGCACCACACGGCCGGCGCGGGTCTCGTCGCCGGCCTGCGCCTGGCGCAGGTAGCCGACGACGTCGACGGCGACGTGGGCCTCGCCCGAGTTGTTGTAGATGCGCACCTTGCCGTCGGCGCCGATCGGCACGATCACCATGTTGGGCTTGATCTGCCCTCGCGACAGGTTGACGTTGGACGTGCCGGGCACCGCGCCGGGCGCCAGCTCGGGCACCACCGACAGGAACGTGCCGATGCTGGCCGCCTGGGTGTTGATGCCGGTGAGGTTGAGCACGACGCCGACGATGTCGTTGCCGCTGGGGACGGTCTCGCCGGTCGACAGCGTGGCACCACGGACGGGCACCTCGATCGACTGGCCACGGCCCAGCGGGGCGTTGGCGTCACGCGTGTCGAGCACGCGGCCCGGAGTGATCGGCACGAGCCGGGCGCCGTGGTCGGCGTTGTTCGACGTCGAGAACCAGCCGAACACGTCGACCACCACGTGGGCGGTGGCCGAGGCGCTCTGGGTGAACAGCTTGATCGTCAGATCGCCGCTCGGGGTGCCCGGGCGGACGATCGCGAGGTTGGGGACGGTCTGGTTGGCGGCGAAGTTGACGATCGACGCGAGACCGCCGTTGGCGCCGCTGCCGTACGCGTTGAGCCACCCGGCGGCGGTGGGCTCGGTGACGGTGATGTTGACCACCACCGCGAGCACGTCGGCCGGGCGATCCGGGATGCCTCCGACGCCGAGCAGGTCGATGTCGAACGTCGGCTGTGCGGGCGTGGCCGGCTTGGGACCGGGGTTGGCCTCGTTGACCGCCGACGACGCGCGCGAGTCGTAGATGCGGGCGGGGGCGAGGGCGTGGTACTCGCCGCCGGCGCCGAGGGTGTCACCGGGCGCCGCCGCGGCGGTGGCCGGGACGAGGTCGAGCACGGGCGCCAGCGGCGCGGCCGCCACGGTCGCGACCGCGGCCAGACCGACCAGTGAACGCAGAGAGTGACGAATCGACCTCATCAAGCGTTCAGTCTACTCGATCAGGCCGAAAAGGTCGGCGCGAGCCCCTCGCGCTCCACCCGGGCCATGACCTCGGCGTGCTCGGCGTCGCCGACGGCCTGCGCCTCGTCGACGAGCATCACCGGGATGCCGTCACGCACCGGGTACTTGCGGCGCAGCCGCGGGTTGTAGAGCCCGCCGGTGACCGTGTCGTCGCCCAGGTAGTAGAGCGGGCCCTTGTCCTCCGGACAGGCCAGCACGGCGAGCAGACGGGGATCGAGCGACATCGGGGTCTCCTGGAACGGTCGGAACGGGGGCGAGGGCGAGGGCGAGGGACGGACGAGACGGTTCAGCCGCTCGTGATGAGCGCCAGCACGTCGACGACGTGCTGATCGCACTCGTTGCGGTCGGGCGCCTCGAGGTTGAGCCGCAGCAACGGCTCGGTGTTGGACGGGCGCAGGTTGAACCACCAGCGACCACAGTCGACGGTGAGCCCGTCGAGCCGGTCCTGCTGTGCGTGGGCGAAGCTGGCCGCCACCCGCTCGATCACCGCGAGCGGATCGTCGACCTGGGTGTTGATCTCGCCGCTCGACGAGTAGCGCTCGTACGGCTTGCGGACGATCGACAGCGCACTCTGCGACCGGCTCAGCTCGTCGAGCACGAACATGCTCGCGATCAGACCGCTGTCGGCACGGAAGTTGTCGAGGAAGTAGTAGTGCGCCGAGTGCTCACCGCCGAACACCGCACCCGTCTCGGCCATCACCTGCTTGATGAACGAGTGCCCCACCTTGGTGCGCACCGGCACGCCGCCGCTCTCGCGGATCACCTCGGGCACGGCGCGCGAACAGATGAGGTTGTGCAGGATCGTCGCCCCCGGGTGCTGGCGCAGGATCGTCGCGGCCAGCATCGCCGTGGTGGTCGAACCGCTGAGGCCACGACCGGTCTCGTCGACCACGAACACGCGGTCGGCGTCGCCGTCGAACGCGAGCCCGATGTCGAACCCGCCCGACACCACACGCGCCTGCAGGTCGCGCTGGTTCTCGGGCTGCAGCGGATCGGCCGGGTGGTTGGGGAACGTGCCGTCGAGCTCGCCGTACATCACCTCGAGGGTGAGCTGCGGGATCCGCTCGAACACCGCCGGCACCACCAGCCCACCCATGCCGTTGGCCGTGTCGGCCACCACGCGCATCGGCCGCAGCGCGGCGGTGTCGATGAACCCCACCACGTGATCGGCGAACGCCGACAACAGGTTGCGCGTGGCACGCGAACCGGCGGTGGCGGCCGGCAGCGGACCGGCGCCGTCGAGCACCTGCTGCGCGAGGTCGCGCACGGTGGTGAGACCGGTGTCCTGGCCGACCGGACGCGCACCGGCGAGGCAGAACTTGACGCCGTTGTACTGCGCCGGGTTGTGCGACGCGGTGAAGATCGCGCCGGGCGCATCGAGGATGCCGGCCGCGTAGTAGACGAGATCGGTCGACGCGAGGCCGAGGTCGATCACGTCGACACCCTGCTCCATCACGCCACGCGAGAACGCGTCGACGAGCTCCTCGCCCGACGGACGCATGTCGCGGCCGACGAGCACGGTGGACGCACCGACGAACCGTGCGAAGCCCACGCCCAGCGCGTGCGCGACGTCGGCGTTCATCTGCTCGGGCACGGTGCCGCGGACGTCGTAGGCCTTGACGATGCTCTTGAGGTCGAACGACGGCGCGCCGCCGGACGAGGACTGGTGTTCGGACATGCGGGCTACAACCTATCCGGGTCGTCCCCCGCGACCTGCGGGGGTTGCGCCGGCGGTGGTTGCACCGGCTGCGAGAGCTCGACCTCGAGATCGGGCTCGCTCAACGGCACGGTGGGGTCCGCGTTGCCGGGACGCCACCGCGCGTACGCGTGATCGGTCGACGTGGTCGAGGTGGTCGCCGGCGTGCGTCCGTCGCCGGGCAGGTCGTCGTCGAGGTCGAGATCGAGGTCGTCGTCGTCACGTCCGAACCAACCGCCGGTCACCTTCCACGCGCTGCGCGGCCGGTCGGCGGCGAACACCACGTCGCCGCGCACACGCCAGAACACCGACAGACCGATCCCGAGGAACGTGAGGACGTAGGCGAGGATGTCGAGGCCCGAACGCTCGAACGACAGGTGCACGTCGTTCGAGGTCGGCACCACCACCATCAGGTTGGGCGCCACACGGTACGGGCCCTCGGCGCCCTCGACCTTCCAGTTGGGGAAGTAGCTGATGCGCACGAGCACGGGCACGCCCACCTGGTCGACGTGGAAGCTCAGGTCCTGATCGCCGAGATCGACGTCGCTCACCGTCACCGCGGGCAGCGGCACGGGATCGATCGCGTCGACCGGTTTCACGATGTCGACGCGGTCGTCCTGGCGCTGCGCGAGATCCGGTGCCACCTCGATGCGCTGCCAGTCGGCCGGACCGTCGTCGGCCGGCAGCGCCGACCACTCGTCCTGGTGCTGGAACCAGCTCATCCCGAGCTCGAGGTTGCGCTCGCGCGGGTCGCCGTCGCGCTTCGCGACCACGACCGGCTGCACGCTGAGCGGCACGACCAGATCGCTGTTCGCCACCGAGTAGATGTTCCACGGTCCACTGGTGCGCACCTTGGTGAGCTCGGGCTGCGCGTCGGCCTGCTGCTTGGCCTGGTCGGTGAACACCATCACGTACTTCACGCCGAGCGCCTGCAGGTACTTCACGCCCTTGGCCGCGTCGTTGTTGTCGTAGCGCAGCTGGCGCACCGGGTTGGAGCTGCTCTCGCTCATCGCCGCGGCGGTGATGAAGTGGTACGGCGTGGTGCCCGACGCCTCGAAGAACAGGCCCTCCATGCTGGCGATGCAGCCGTCGGTCCAGTGCGGCAGCAGCATCAGCGCCATCGTCGTGCCGTACTTGCCGTTCTCGCTGTTGTTCTCCCACAGCGCACGACCGCAACCGTTGGCGGGGTCCTCACCGAGCGACGCCATCGTGTCGACGAGCCCCTTGTACTCGCCGTACGCGGGCTTGTCCTCGTAGCCGGTGAAGTTGTAGCGCGACCACGCGTCGCTGAGTGCGTCGGTCGATGTGGCCGTCAACGAGATCGGCCCCCAGCTGTACACCTGCTCGCCGTTGTGGGTGGTGAACCCCGCACCCGGCATCACGCGGAAGAACATCAGCTCGATGCACAGCACCGACACACCCACCACCGCTGCGACCGACGTGCCGACCTTGAGCCACGTGTCCTCGGGAACGCGACGCACGGCCATCGCGGCCTGCGTGCAGATCAGCGCGAACTCGACGATGCCCACCATCATCAGCAGGTACCGCAGGATGTACACGAACGGCAGCAGTCGCGGGTTCCACAGCAGACCGATCACCGGCAGGCTGTCGCGCGTGACGTACACACCCGCCACCAGCGCGAGCGTCGTGATGCCCATCCACGCACCGTTGAGGTGACGGCGCGCGATGCAGGCGACGAACCCGAGGATCGCGAACGACGTGATGAAGATGTCGAAGAACGTCGTCAGCGGGAAGAACATGTCCCAGAACGAGTCGGCCGCACCCGAGGGGCGGTAGCCGTACTTCATGTCGGTCATGTAGGCGTGGTTGAACAGGAACGGCACCACCCAGAACGCCGCGAGCAACACCGCGGTGAGACCGACCCCGATGCCGTACACCAACCGCTGACGGTCGGCCCACACCAACACGAGCAACAGCGCGCCGAGCGCCACGAAGATCAGCACGATGCCGTGCGACAAGAACGCGAGCGCCAACACGATCGCCGCCCACGAACGGTGCTTGCCCGTCTCGAGACCACGCGCCAGCAGACCGAGGCCGAGGACGCCGAGCGACAGCGCGATGGAGAACGAGAACTCGCCCGCCATCGTGCTCTTCACGTTGCCGCCGTAGATCGAGTAGCTCTCGTCGAACAGGAACAGCAGCCCGCCGATCGCGAACAGCTCGGGCATCGGGTAGCGGAACCGGGCGAGACGACCGAACGCCCAGCAGCACGCCGGCAGCGTGACGATGCCCGACACCGCGATCACCTTGAACGCGATGCCGTACGGCAGCACCACGTTGAGCAACACGATCGCGAGCGCCGGCACCACCATGTAGAAGCGGTACATCGGGAAGCCCGCGTACCAGTAGTTGCTCCAGCCCGACAGCTGGAAGTGCGGCAGCAGCACGTCGCGCAGGAACGCCGGCCCCATCACGTGCGCGCCCATGTCGCCGCCCGTGGGCGTGTTGTTCGTGAACACCAGATCGGGGTGCACCGTCTGCAGCGCCGCCCACGTGGTGCCGCCGAGGCACAGCGCCGTGACGACGAAGCGGATGATCCGGTCGGTCGGCCACGGGCGATCGACCCAGGCCATCGGACGGCGGACCACCCGGCGCCCCGCCCGAACGTGCCAGGGCACCGGCGGACGGGCGATCCCGCCCGCCGTGTCGGCGGTGTCGTCCGGGCCCTCCGGCCGACCGGACTCGTCGGCCTCGTCGGGGTCGTCCGCCCGTTGGGCGCGCGCGATCAGTTCGTCCACCATCGCCCGCATTCTCGCAGGCAGGGCCCCGAACCTGGCGTCACCGGGTCGCGACCCAGATCAGCCCGGTCGCGTTGAAGGCCATGTGCGCGAACACGCTCATGCCGAGCCGGCCGGTGCGCATCACGCACACGCCGAGCACCAACCCGACCACCACCAACCCCGGGTACTCGACCGGACGGAAGTGGATGAGCGCGAACCACAGCGCCACCACCACCAACGCGACCACGTCGTCGACCCGGCGCCGGAACGCACCGAGCAGCAGGCCGCGGTACAGCAGCTCCTCGATCAGCGGCGCGCCGACCACCACCAGGCCGACCAACGCGACGAGCCAGCCGCCGTCGGCCCGCTCGTACAGCGTGCGTGCCGACTCCTCGACCTTGGGGCTCGAGAACGTGTCGGGCCAGATCGACTCGAGCGGCCAGTAGAGGAGCCGCAACAACACCAGCTGGGTGAGCGCGCCGATCGGGATGCCGAGCAGGTCGACCGGCCGGAACGACAACCCGAACTCGCGCGTGACACTGCCCGTGCCGAAGCGACGGCTCACGAGCACGAGGCCCACGACGATCGGGATCCACAGCCCGAGCGCCCCGAGCAACGTCACCCAGATCGGCGCGTCGTCGCCGATGTCGTGACCGCTCGCGGCGACGAGGGCCGAGCCGAGCAGGTTGCCGCCGAGCCAGCAGGCGCACCAGGTGAGCACGGCCACCCCGACCGTGATGCGGCTGTGCCCCTCGGCGAGGCGCACGGGCGGCACGGGCGCGGCCGGTCCCGGGGACGCAGAACTCGACGAGGGCATGAGTGACAAGGGTACCGAGCCGCTCCGTCGGCGACGGGTCGCGGACGAGCGGCCCCGTGAGCGCTCTGGTCGGTCGCGGCGAGCCGGGTCAGCCGGCGAGGCGATGCGACGCCGCGCCCACGAGGTGACCACGCGACCGTCGGTCCTCGAGTCGCCAGCCGTTGGGCACCGAGAGCCGCTCGGCGTGACGGCGGCACAGGTCGTACGCGTGCGGGTCGCGCTCGGCGGTGAGCTCGTCGAGCCACACGAGCGAGCGGCCGTACTGGTAGGTCAGCGTGGCCTCGGCAACGGCGGCGCAGCCGGTGCGGGAGCACTGTCGGGACATCCGGAACACGGTACTGATGGTTCCCGGATGAGTGGTGGATGCCACATGGTCGCGGCCACGCTGCGTGGGGGTGCGGACGTCCCACTGCGACCGGATGGCCGTAACATACGTCCATGAGCAACCTGCCTCCGCCGCCACCGCCGCCGCCCCCCGGCCGCAGCCCCGGTGGCCGTCAGTCCGGACAGCAGCCGCCCGAGCGCTCTGGCAACAACGGGGGCAAGCCGTCGTTCGGTGGCGGCTGGCCGCGTTGGACCCTGCCGGTGATGATCGCCGTGCTCGTCGCGATGTTCGTCCTGCCCCGCTTCTGGCCGACCGACAGCGGCGACCAACTCACCTACACCGAGTTCATCCAGCTGGTCGAGCGCGGCGACGTCAAGAGCGTCACGATCAACAACACCAACAACAAGATCAGCGGCGAGCTCGACAACGGCGACACGTTCACCACCACCGGTGGCGGCCAGCGCGGCCTCAGCGAGACCGACGAGGCGCTGCTCCGCGAACAGGGCGTCGACCTCGACTTCAAGACCCCGACCACCAGCTGGTTCTGGAGCTGGGCGGGGTTGCTGCTGCCGTTCCTGCTCCTCATCGGCTTCTTCGTGTGGATGCAGCGCCGGGCCATGGGCCAGGCGGGCAGCATCATGAGCGTCGGCAAGAGCCGCGCCAAGACCTTCAACCCCGACAAGCCGAGCACCACCTTCGCCGACATCGCCGGCTACGAGGGCGTCAAGCAGGAGATCACCGAGGTGGTCGACTTCCTGCGCATGCCCGAGCGGTTCCGCGAGATCGGTGCCCGCGTGCCGAAGGGCATGCTGCTCGTCGGCCCGCCAGGCACCGGCAAGACGCTGTTCGCCCGTGCGGTCGCCGGTGAGGCCGGTGTGGGCTTCTTGTCGGTGACGGGCTCCGACTTCATGGAGATGTTCGTCGGCGTCGGCGCCAGCCGGGTGCGCGACCTGTTCCAGCAGGCTCGCAAGATGGGCCGGGCGATCATCTTCATCGACGAGATCGACTCGATCGGCCGCAAGCGCGGTGCCGGGCTCGGCGGCGGTCACGACGAGCGCGAGCAGACGCTCAACCAGATGCTCGCCGAGATGGACGGCTTCGAGACGAGCGAGGGCATCGTGATCCTCGCCGCCACCAACCGACCCGACATCCTCGATCCCGCGCTGCTGCGCCCGGGCCGCTTCGACCGCCAGATCGTCGTGCCGCTGCCCGAGGCCGAGGAGCGCCTCGCGATCCTGCGGGTGCACTCACGCGACAAGCGCATCGGGCCCGACGTCGACCTCGACACGATGGCCAAGGCCACGCCCGGCATGAGCGGCGCCGACCTCGCCAACCTCGTCAACGAGGCCGCCCTGTTCGCGGTGCGCCGCAACAGCCAGGTGGTCGAGCGGATCGACTTCGAGAACGCCCGCGACCGCGTGGTGATGGGTGCTCGCCGCGAGAGCCTCGTGCTCTCGGCCGAGGAGAAGCGGGCCACCGCGTACCACGAGGGCGGCCACGCCATCCTCACGGTCGTGCTGCCCAACGCCGACCCACTGCACAAGGTCACCATCCTCCCCCGCGGCATGGCGCTCGGCGTCACGTGGAGCCTGCCCGAGGAGCGCCACACGTACTCGAAGGAGTTCTTCGAGGACGTGATCTGCAAGGCGATGGGCGGCCGTGTGGCCGAGAAGATCGTCTTCGGGCACCTCAACTCCGGCGCCGCCAACGACCTCGAGCAGGCCACCGGCATCGCCCGCCGCATGGTGCGCGAGTGGGGCATGAGCGAGAAGGTCGGCCCCATGGCCTGGCACAGCCAGCAGCAGGTGTTCCTGGGCGAGGACCTGATGACGAGTGGTCGCGAGTACAGCGACGAGACCGCCCGCCTGATGGACGAGGAGATCTCGCGGATCCTGCTCGAGCAGGAGCAGCGGGCGCACTCGCTGCTCATGAAGCACCGGCCGGCACTCGATCTCGTCGCCGACGCGCTGCTCGAGAAGGAGACGATCGACGGCCAGGAGGTCGCCGCCCTCGTGCAGGCCTCGCTCGGCGACTCGACCGAGCACACCAGCCAGTCGATCGGCTGACCACGCTGCGGGCCGACGCCCGCCTCGCCAGGAGCCCGGATCAGTGACCGTGCCCGTCGCACTGACGGGGCGGGCGCGATCCGGGCTCTCGCAGTTCTGCCACCTCGGCCCACAGGTCGGTCGCACTGACACGACCCAGGAACGACGCCCGCACCACACCCTCACGGTCGGCGATCACCGTGGTGGGCACCGCGTCGATCCGGTAGCGCTCGTGCAGCGGGCGCTGCGCGCCGTACTCGACGTCGATCACCGCGACGTGACGGCTCGCCAGCGGCTGCGCCTTGTGCACCATCTCCTCACACGTGTGACACGTCGCCGAGCTGAACACCACCAGGGTCCAGTCGGCGTCGGCGCTCTCGGGCGCGACGAGCGGACGGAAGTCGGCGAGGTCGAGCTGGTCGGGCACGTGGTGCCCGGTCTGGGTCGGTGCGTCGGGCGTGCGACGGCGACGGGCGACCAGCGCCACCACCGCGGCGACGGCGGCGATCGCGAGCGCGAGGAGAAGTCGGTCCATCGCCGTCAGCCTGCCAGATCGACGCCGGGACGGCTCAGCCTGCGAGCAGGAACGAACCCGACCGGCCGTCGAGGTCGTGACCGCGAGGCAGGCTGCGCTCGACGAAGATGCGCTGCCCGCTGCTGACCACGAACGCCTTCCCGAGCACCGACGGGTCGTCGAAGGGCACGGTGACGATGCCGCCCGCGGGCAACGGCAGCGCCTCGAGCCCGGGCACCGGGACGAGACCACCGGGGCCGAGTGCGCTGACGGTCACGGTGGTGTCGACGCTGTCGACGTTGAGCACCACCAACGCTGCATCGGTGGCCGTGTCGGTGCCGATCGACGCCGACCATCGCGTGGACGCCAGGTTGGGCGGCGAGCCCATCACCACCGAGGTGGCGACGCTGTTGCCGGCCGGCCGGCTGATCACCCGCTCGACCACGATCGAGTCGCCGGCGAAGGTCGAGAACACCGCGCCGTGACGGCCGGTCGGCAGGTTCTCGACGTCGGCCGTGTCGAGGATGACGACGCGTCCGGCCGGCACCGCGACCTGGGTGTCGTTGAGGAAGTCGGGCGACGCCGGCAGACCGAGGAACACGGCGTCGACGGTGACGTCGGTGTCGGTGGGGTTGTAGATCGCGTACTGCTCGGTGATGCCCTGACCGGTCTCGCCGTCGGCGAAGTAGTACTGGCTCGACAGCGAGGGGGCACCCAGCGTCATCGCGAAGCCCACACGTCCGCCGCCCACGTAGTTCTGCGCCCGACCGACCACCACACGCCCGCGCGAGGCCGACACCTGGGCGGCCAGGATCGGCTCGTCGCGCGCCCCGAGCTCGCCGAGGGTGACCACCTGCACCGAGTTGCCCGGCACCGGGTAGCCCTGCAGTCGTGACGGGCGGCGGATGCCGTCGGTGGTGACGAAGCGGATGTCGACGATCGCCGCGTCGGGATACGGGTTGGTGAGCACCAGGCGCTCGGTGCTGTCGTCGACGGTGAACCCATCGGCGAACCACCAGTTGGACGACGCCGCGTTGGCACAGGCCGACACCGAGTCGCCCGCAGGGTGCACGGCACGCTGCTCGACGAACCCACCACCGCCGTCGATCTCGACCAACGCCGACACGAACGTTCCGGTGGGCTGCAGCGCGCCGAGATCGATCGTCGAGGTCGAGCGCGGCGCGACGTTGACCGGCTGGTCGACCGGGGCCTGGTTGGGGTCGGTGGTGAACGCCGTGACCCGCCCGGCGATCGGTTCGTCGGCGGTGTTGGTGATCGACAACGTGCCACCCAGGTCGCTGGCGCCGCTCGGGACACCCGGGCAGAACCAGCTCGACGTGATGAACGAACCGTTGGGCACGAAGGGCATCGTCGGGTTGCCGAGATCGGCGAACACGGGGTCGACGACCACCGGCTCGTCGCGCGCCGTGAGCCCGAGCCCGGCCAGGGCGACCGCGACGACGAGACCGGCGAGGGGACGCAGCGGCCTCACGTCGGTTCCTCCTCGTCGGGCGCATCGGCTGCGGCCTGATCGGCCTCGACGGGCTGGGGCTGATCGGCCTCGACCGGCCGCGGCTCGGCGAACGCGTCGAACGTCAGTGACGGCGTGGCGGCACCGGTCGTGTCGAGATCGTCCGGGTCGGCGGCCAGCTCGTGGGCCAGCTCCTCGCTCGGCATCGGCGTGCCGATCATCGGGTCCATCGTGAACACGGGCTGCTCCCCCGCGCCGACGGCCGCACGCGGCCGGGCCTGCGGACGGCGCAGGCGCACGCTGGTGGCGGCGACGCCGACCACCGACCAGGCGAGCAGCTGTGCGAGCAGCACCAGGTGGTAGGTGCGCGAGGTCTGGTACTCGAGCGTGACGGTGCCGGCGGTGTCGACGTCGAATGCCGTCGTGGTGCCGAACGCCGATCGCTGCTCGACCGGCCGGCCGTCGAGGCGCAGCTCCCAGCGGTCGTCGGGCGGGATCGCCAGGTGCACCGTGCCGGCGGCCACCTCGGCTGACGCGGCCCCGAGGTGATCGGCACCCACCATGATCGGTGTGGCACCGCTGAGATCGCTCTGCGCCAACGCGGACGCAGCCGCGTCGAGGCTCGCCTCGGCACCCGAGGGCGTGAGCTCGCTGCGCATCGGCAGCCAGGCCCGGTTCTCGTACACCAGGAAGTTGGGCGGGCTGTACACCTCGGCGAGATCGAGCTGGTCGCCCAGCGCGTCGAGCAGGCCGGCCGGCGGCTCGACCGGTTCGTCGGTGGTGCTGACGGCCCCGTCGACCAGCGGCACCACCACGTAGCGCACCGCCAACGGGGCGAGCAGCCGCCCGCCACGGGTGGTCGTGCCGGTCGCGATCGCGTCGAGCGTGAGCCGGACCAGACCCGACCCCGCACCCGGCCGCGTGGGGAACACGTCACCGATGTCGACCGACGGGCCCTCGGTGAGCGCGTAGCCGATGCCCGGTGCGTACTCCCACGGCGCCACCGGCAACACCTGCTGCGACCCCACCCAGAGCACGCGGTAGTCGCCGGAGTCCTGCGGGTCGGGCAGCTGGCCGAGCAGATCGACGAGGGTGGTGGTCGGCGTGTCGTACCGGCCGCTGCCGACCGTGAACGCCGCGGGCACCAGTCCGACGACGACCGCTGCGGTGGACAGCACCGCGAGCGGCTGGCGCCACCCGAAGGTGCCACCGCGCACGTCGAGCTCGAACGAGGCGAGCACACAACCGGCGGCGATCGCCACACCCACCGCCACGGGCACGAGCAGGATGCCGGCCTCGGGCAGACGGATCGGCAACGCGTTGCCGTCGTCGAGCGTGGCGAGCCAGCCGAAGGTCACCACGAGCAGCGCACCGCGCACGGCCCAACCGAAACGCCAGCCTCGACCGAGCAGCACGGCGGTGAGCACCGGCAGGTACAGCGCCACGGCGAGCACCACGGCGCGGCCGTTGCCGAGGTCGAAGGTGGCGAGTTCGAGCAGCGAGTTGCCCCGGTCGCCCGGCGTGGACGGACCGACGATCGCCGTCCACCCGCCGTCGCCCGCGAGCTGCATCAGCCAGGGCAGGTCGAGCGCCACCGCACCGGCGGCCGCGGCAGCGCCTGCGATCAGCAGACGGGCCGGCGCGATCAGCGGGGCACCGGTGACGAGCGTGCCGAGCGTGATCACCACCGCGACGAGCACGATCAGCACCGGATAGACGGGTTCGAACGCGGTGACGACCGCGGCGACGAGCACACCACCGGCCAGCAGCTGCACGTGGCGGCGGGCACCGAAGCCGATCGTCCGCTCGCCGTCTTCGTCGCGCGGACCCGGCCCGAGTCCGGCGTAGCTGCGCATCGCGTCGATCGACCACGGCAGCGCGGCGAACACCAGCAGGGCACCCCACCGACCCACCGACACCAGCTGACCCGACAGCGGCACGCCGACGTAGACGATCGTGCTGCCGAGCCGCGCGCGGGTGGTGCTGAACGCCCCGGTGAGGCGCCACAACCCCGCCGCACCGCCGAGGATCAGGCCCACCACGGCGACCGTGTGGAACAGGCCGGTGTGGAACAACGTGATCGTGCTGCCGACGGCGATGAGCGCGAGCCCGGTGGGCGACGCGCCCGTGTGGCCGAGGCCCTGCGGATCCCAGCCCGACAGGAACTGGTCGAGCAGGCGCCGTGGGCTGTCGCCGAACGACAGGAACTGGCCGATCGCCGGCACGCCGCCGGTGAGCAGCTCGCGGCTGCCGATCAGCACGAACGCGACGATCGCGATCCACCCGATCGCGCCGGATGCGCCGGCGCGCTCGCGCCACACACGGCCGGTGCCGCGCTGGGCGTCCGGCCGAGCGTCGCGCGAACGCAACCAGGTGGCCACCCGGGCGCTGCCGCGCAACTGCAGACCGGTGACCTCGCGGTCGGGGACGATGCGGCCGGCGGCGACGGCCCGACGGCGGGCCAGGATGCGCGGCAGCCGCGGGACGACCGAGAACATGGCGCGCACACCGGCAACGGCCCGTGCGACGCGGCCGGTGAGGATGCCGACGACGAACTGGGCGACGGTGAGCAGGACGAGCTGCACGGTGAGCAGCGGGAGCCGCCGGATGCCCGTGAGTGCGGCGACGGTGCGCACGCGGTGGCGGGCGCGGAGCGCCTCGTGGTCGAGATCGGGGCGGCGCTGCTCGAGCGCCTCGAGGTGGCGGGCCTTGGCCGAGGGCACCACGAGCACACGGGCTCCCTGGTGGTGTGCTCGCCAGCACAGGTCGACGTCCTCGCCGTGGAACGAGATGTCGGGATCGAACCCGCCGAGGCTGCGGAACAGGTCGGCACGCACGAGCAGGCACGCCGAGGGCAGCGCGAACACGTCGCGGACGGCGTCGTGCTGCTCCTGGTCGGTTTCGCCCGGCTCGACCAGCGTGTCGACCTCGCCGAAGCGGTCGACCGCGTAGCCGACGTGCTGGAGCACGGTGGGATCGGTCCACTCGACGAGCTTCGGACCCACCACGCCGGCGTTCGAGCGGTACATCTCCTCGACGAGCACGCGGATCGCGTCGGGTTCGAGGGCGACGTCGTCGTGCAGGAAGCAGAAGAAGCCGTTGTCGCCCTCGACGAGTCGGAGCACCTCGTTGGCGGTGCGGCCGAAGGAGTCGCCGGCGTCGACCGCCCGCACGAAGGCCCGGGGCACGGCGGCGGCGATGCGGGCGGCGAGGTCGCCGGGGTCGCCGGTGAGCAGCACCAGGGTCTTCAGGTTGGCGTAGTCCTGGCGGGCGAGACCGACCAGCACCTCGTCGAACCAGGTGCCGCCGTGGAACTGCTCGGGATCGTGGACCACCATCACGGCCACGACGGGCGGTGCGAGCGGGCCGGCGGGTTCCACGAGCATGCGAGGCTAGCGGTGCGACCCTCGTCGGACGGGTCAGCCGTGCTCGCGGATCCGGGCGACCCGTGCGTCACGTGCTTGCAATTGCTAGCACTGTGCGCTATGGTGTTCGCACATCGTCCGGTCCCCCCGCCGGACGGCCCGCCCGCTCGACACAGGAGTCCCCCGTGCCCACCTTCCCGACCTTCCCCTCGATCGACTTCTCGAAGCTCGACCTCTCGAAGCTCGACGTCACCAAGCTCGACCTCACCAAGCTCGACCTCTCGAAGCTCGAGGTCGCCGGCATCGACACCGACAAGGTGCTCGGCGTGCTCCGCGACGCCGCCTACGTCGTGATCGGCTTCGGCGTGCTCACCGTCCAGCAGGCGCAGGTGCGCCGGCGCGAGCTCACCGCGAAGCTCGCCGACCACGAGGTGAGCAAGCAGCTCGGCCTCGGCAAGGATCAGGTCGACGAGCTCGTCAAGGCGCTCGAGACCCGCTTCGGTCAGCTCGACACCCGCCTCGACCAGCTCGAGGGCAAGATCGACGAGGCCGTCGAGGCGCTCGGCGACCGTCTGCCCGAGCAGGCCGGCCAGCTGCTCGGCCAGGCGCACGAGGTGGCCAAGGCCGCCCGCAAGCAGGTGCGCGGCCTGCTCGTCAACGCCGCCTGATCACGCACCGATCACGCAGCTGACCCCACGGCGCTCACGCGCCGGTCAGCCGAACCAGCCACTCACGTCGACCACGAGCTGCGTGGTCGAGCTGGTGGTGACACACCAACGCCCCGTGTCGGAGAGCACCGAGTTCACCAGCACGGCGGCGTTGGTGCGCGTCTGGTAGCGCAACATCGACAGATCGGGCACCTTCGCCAGGCACGGGTGCACCGTCACCCAGCCGTTCGAGGCCTCGTCGACCGCGGTGAACTGCGCCGCCACCGCTCGCACGGCGCCGGCCGGCGGCAATCCGCCGACGCCGGCCACCTGGATGCCCTGGGTGACGTTGCGCGTGAACCGGCTCGGGAAGCCCTGCCCGATGCGGGTGTCGGCCAGGCGGAACGGGGTGACCGCGTGGTAGTCGGTGGTGGCCGACGGCCCGTACCAGCCGTTGAGATCGATCGCCAGGTGCATCGGCGCGCTCACGTAGAAGCACACCTCACCCGTCGGGCCGACGGCGACGTCGACCTCGTTCGAGATCGACGACCCGACCATCACGTTGGCCGAACTGGCCCACGGTCGCGGGCTGTCGCACGGCCACGCCGTCACGAACCCGGACGCCGCCGCATCGAGACCGTGGATCGTCACCGAGGCCGCCGTCGAATCGGCCGCTCCCCCGCCGTACCCACGCGTGTGCACCCGCACCACCTCGCCGGCGGCGAGCATGCGGCCCGACGAACGGCTGTCGAACCGCCGCTGGGTGACCATCGGCTCGTATCGAGCGCTCGCCGCCGGTGCGAACGTGCCGTTCAGGTCGACCACGATCTCGGTGGTGGTGTTGCTGAACAAGCAGAAGCTGCCGTCGGCACCGAGCGGCACGATCGCCGACCCGCTCACGATCCGGCCGACCTGGCTCTGCACCGCCGACGTGACGGGGCGGGCGATGCCGCACGGGTACACCGTCACGTAGCCCTGCGCGACCGGGTCGACGGTGACCACGTTCACCGACACCGCCGTCGTGCCCGCCGGCACCTCGGGGGTGATCTGCAACGTGCAGCCGCCCGCGAGCGGTCGGGCGATCGTGCCCGTGCCGTCGCGCGTGTCGATCAGTCGCACCGGCACGTTCGGTTCGAACCGGGCCGCCGCCGCGGGCGCGGGCGTCGCGCCGATCGGCGGTTCGGTGCGACCCTCGCACGGGTCGGTCACGGCGCCCGCACCCGCAGCACCGAACCAGTTCGACCGCATGCCGACCGTGCGCCGGAACGTGTCGCCGCTCACTGCCACCGAACCAGCCGTGCCGTCCACCGTCATCGTCAGCACCCGACCGCCCCAGTCGCCCTGACCCGACCGGGTGAGCACGGTGATGCCGGTGAACTCACCGATCGAGGGCCAGGCCTTGGTGATCGTCGCGGCCGAGATCGAGGCCCGCCACGTGTGGTACGGGTTGCCCGACGTGGCATCGCCCAGGTCTTCGACCGCCGGGAACGGCAGCGTGCTCGCCGCCGTCCAGCCCCCCGACGACGACGAGAACATCGTGAGTGCGATCGGGCCCGACGTGCTGCCCACGCGACGCACCTGACCAGCCGTCGACGACACGGCGGCATCGGTGGATGCGTACTCGGTGCGGGTGAGCGCCCCGCTCACGCCCGTGCGCCAGGCGGCGGCCGGGTAGTACTGGCAGATCTGGTCGCAGGTCTTCGCGTACGAGTAGCGGTTCTCGGCGAGCGCGAAGCTGCGGGCCGCCACGGCCTGCGCCTGCAGCGCCGCCGATCCCCTCGCCGCCCACGACGGCGACATCTCCGACGCCACCACCACGCGCAGGTACTGCTCGAGCGGCACCTCGTTGACCGTGCGGTTCTCGCCGTCGGTGCCGTTGGCGGCCCGGATGACACCGCGGTAGTAGCGCACCTTGCCCGCCGGTTCGCACACCGCCGCCAGGTCGGTGACATCGGCGCTCGCCGAGGTGTCGGTGCTCGGTCGCACGTTCACCGACGACAGGCCGGTCGCCACGAGGGTCCACCCCGACGCCAACGTGTCCGACGCAGCGGGGCACACGCTCGCGTCGGTGCGTACCCACACGCCGTAGTTCCGGTCGGCCACCTCGCGCACGACCACGCTGCGCCACGGACCACCGGGCACACCGTCCACCACCAGCGCACCCTTGTCGTGCACCACTGCGGTCTGCTGGTCGTCGAGGTTCATGAGGCGCACGGTGATCGACGTCGCGTCGGTCGTCCCCATCACCGTGCCGCCGTAGTAGTGGTCGAGGATCTGCGCTGCCGACCAGCCGAAGTCGGCGGCGTAGCCGTAGGCACCCCACTGGCTCATCCCGATGCCGTGACCGTTGCCGTGGCCTTCGAGCTCGAGTGTCGACACGGCGGCGTGCGCCGCCGGCACGGCCACCGGCACGGCCACCGTCACCACCGCAACGGCCGCGACGACAGGTGCGACGGCGCCGATCGAGACGGCGAGCGCGGACGCGACACGACGGAGACGGCGACGGGTCATGTGGACATTCTCGACCACCGCGACGCCCGACTTGAGGTCGCGGCCGGGCGTCACGGCCCGGTTCACCCGGTGGGACGTGCTGCGCGTCGCCAGCGGCCGCCGGATAACCTCGTCCGCTTGGTGGCACGCAACGACTCGTCCTCCTCCTCTCGCGTGCCGCTCCCCGAGGGCACCATCCCCGTCGGCATCGGTCTGCTCATCGCAGGTCTGTGCAGCTTCGCCTTCTTCCGGGTCGGCCGTGTGGCGATGGGCAGCGAGGAGGCCTTCAAGCCGGTGGTGAGCATGTGGTTCGCCACGTTCGCGCTCGCGCCCGGTCTGTTCCTCCCGCTCGAGCAAGAGCTCGGCCGGGCGATCTCGGCCCGCCGGGCACTCGGCCAGGGCGGCCGTCCGGTGTTGGTGAAGGTCGCGGCCCTCGGCACCGGCCTCGCGCTCGCCGCCACCGTGCTGTTGTTCGCGCTCGGCGGCTGGCTCGAGCACGACTACTTCGATGGCAACTGGGTGATGGTGGTCGCGCTGGCGGTGTCGATCGCGTCGTACGCACCGGCACACGTGTCGAAGGGTGTGTGCAGCGGCTCGGGCAGGTTCCGCGCCTATTCGGTGGTGCTCGGGTCCGACGGCGTCGTGCGGATCGTGTTCTGCCTCGTGCTCGCCGGCCTGGGCGTCAAGTCGGTCGGCTGGTACGGCCTCACGGTCGCGCTGGCACCGCTCGTCGGCGTGGCGGCCGTCGCGTCACGCAAGCAACTGCAGGCCGACCCCGGGCCGCCGGCCACCTGGCAGGAGGTGACCCCCAACCTCGGCTGGCTGCTGCTCGGCTCGCTGATGGCCGCCGGTCTGGTCAACGCCGGTCCGATCGCCACCAACATCCTCGCCGGCGAGGGCGAGCAGGCGCTCGTCACCCGGTTCGCCAACGGCGTCATCCTCACGCGCATCCCGCTGTTCTTGTTCCAGGCGGTGCAGGCCGCGCTGCTCCCCCGCCTGGCGCGCCTGGCTGCGGCCGGGCAGATGGACGAGTTCCGATCGGGCTTCAAGCGGCTGCTCGTGCTGGTGGCCGGCGTGGCCGTGGCCGGCACGATCGGCGCCGCGGTGCTCGGTCCCACCGCCGTCAAGATCATGTACGACACCGACCTCGAGGTGCGCACGCTCGCGATGCTCGCCCTCGGCAGCGGCTTCTACATGCTCGGCCTCGCGATCGCCCAGGCGGTGCTGGCGCTGCACGGCCACGCGCAGGTGGCGCTCGGCTGGACGGTCGGCATGGCCATGTTCGTGCTCAGCACCTGGCTGCTCGGCGGCTCGGTGTTCCAGCGCGTCGAGCTCGGCCTCGTGATCGGGTCGGCGTCGGCCACGCTGGTGTTCGCGTGGGCGCTGCGCAGCAGGCTGGCGGCGGGCGCCGAGCCCGATCACGCGTCGGTGATCGAGGCGCTCACCGACATGCCGTTCGAGGGCTGAGCACCTCGCGTCAGCGGCGGCGCAGCTTGGCGGCCTCGAGCTCGAGGTCGTGGGCCACCATCATCCGGACGAGCTCGGGGAAGTCGACCGTCGGCTGCCAGCCGAGCTGGGTGCGGGCCTTGGTGGGATCGCCGATCAGCAGGTCGACCTCGGCGGGTCGGAAGAACTTCTGGTCCTGACGGACGTAGCGCTGCCAGTCGTCGATGCCGACCTCGGCGAAGGCGCGCTCGACGAGCTCCTGGCCCGTGTGCGTCTCGCCCGTGGCCACGACGTAGTCGTCGGGCTCGTCCTGCTGCAGCATCAGCCACATCGCCTGCACGTAGTCGCCGGCGTAGCCCCAGTCGCGCTTGAAGTCGAGGTTGCCGAGCACCAGCTCGTCCTGCACCCCGAGGTGGATGCGGGCCACGGCGTTGGTGACCTTGCGGGTGACGAACTCGAGCCCGCGACGCGGCCCCTCGTGGTTGAACAGGATGCCGCTGCACGCGAACAGCCCGTAGCTCTCGCGGTAGTTGACGGTGATGTCGTGGCCGAACACCTTGGCGCACCCGTAGGGCGAGCGGGGGTGGAACGGGGTCATCTCGGTCTGCGGGGTCTCGCGCACCTTGCCGAACATCTCCGACGAGCTCGCCTGGTAGAAGCGGATCGGGTTGTCCTGGCTGCCGCCGACGATGCGGATCGCGTCGAGCATGCGGAGCACGCCGGTGCCGGTGATGTTGGCGGTGAGCTCGGCCTGGTTGAAGCTCATCGCCACGAACGAGATCGCGGCCAGGTTGTACACCTCGTCGGGCTGCACGTGGTCGAGCGCCTTCACGAGCGACGGCAGGTCGGCCAGGTCGCCCGGCACCGGCTCGACATACGGGAACTCGTCGCGCATCTCGTTCATCTTCGGGTTGTTCTGGCCCTTGACCATCCCGAACACCTCGTAGCCCTTGCCGTGCAGGAACTCGGCGAGGTGGCGGCCGTCCTGGCCCGTGATCCCGGTGATGAAGGCGCGCGCCATGGCGCAGGAGTGTAGGAGTCGGGGTCCGCTAGCGTGAATCGCCCATGCTGCTCTCGGTCGCGTTCGACGTCGGACCGCTCGCCGGCCGGCGTACGGGCATCGGTGCCGGGGTCGCTGCGCTGCGCGACGCACTGGTCGCCGACGGCCGTGTCGAGCTGTCGCCGTACCTGCTGAGCTTCCGGGCACGGCCCGAGCCGGGCGTCACCCGCCTGCCGCTGCCGGCCGCGGTGGCGCACCGGGTGTGGGCGCACACCGACGTGCCCCGGGTCGATCGCTGGCTCGGTGCCGCGCAGGTGGTGCACGGCACCAACTACGTCGTGCCGCCCACCCGCGGCGCCGCACGGTTGGTGTCGGTGTACGACTGCTGGTTCCTGCACCACCCCGACCGTGCGCATCCCGACGTGGTACGCGCCGGTCGTGTGCTCGAACGCTCCGTACGGCACGGTGCGGTGGTGCACGCGAGCAGCCGGGCGACGGCCGACGCGGTGCGATCCCTGTGGCCGGAGGCCGACGTGCGGGTGGTGCTGCTGGGTGCGATGCCGCTGCCCGACGCGCCGGATGCCGCACCGATCGCCGAGCTCGACGGCCGCGACTTCGTGCTCGCGGTCGGCACGCTCGAGCGGCGCAAGAACCTGCCCCGCCTGGTTGCCGCGTTCGGCGAGCTCGCGAGCGTGCATCCCGAGCTGCGGCTGGTGCTGGCCGGCGGCGACGGCGACGATCGGCCGGCGATCGACGCGGCCATCGACGCGCTCGGCGCCGACCTGGCACGGCGCGTGATGTTCACCGGCTACGTGGACGAGCCGGTGCGGTCGTGGCTGCTGCACCACGCACGCGTGCTCGCCTACCCCTCGCTCGACGAGGGCTTCGGCTTCCCCCTGCTCGACGCGATGGGCGCCGGGGTGCCGATCGTCGCGAGCCGCGCCGGGTCGATCCCCGAGGTCGCCGGTGAGGCCGCACTGCTCGCTCCCGCCGACGACGTCGCCGCCCTGGCGACGGCGCTCGAGCGGGCGCTGGTCGACACGGCCGAACGCGACCGGTTGATCGCCGCTGGTCGCGTGCGGCGCGCCCAGCTCACGTGGTCGGCCACCGCCGACGCGTTCGTCCAGCTGTACCACGAGCTCTCCGGAGGCCGATCGTGATCACCGTGTTGTGCGGCGGCGTGGGTGCCGCCCGGTTCCTGCGCGCGTTGCGGGGAGCGCCCGACGCCGTCGCGGGTCGAGCGGTGGTGGGGGTGGTCAACACCGCCGACGACACCGTGCTGCACGGGCTGTCGATCTCGCCGGATCTCGACACGATCACCTACACGCTCGCGGGTGCGATCGACCCCGAGCGCGGCTGGGGGCTCGTCGACGAGACCTGGACGGCGATGGGCGCGCTCGCCCGGTACGCCAACGTGCGGCCGGCGGGTTCGTCGGCCGCACCGACCTGGTTCAACCTCGGCGATCAGGACCTGGCGACCCACTTCTACCGGACGGCCCGGCTGGCCGAGGGGGCGACGCTCACCGAGGTGACCGCCGAGATCACGCAGGCCTGGGGCGTGCCCGAGCGGTTGGTGCCGATGACCGACGACCGGGTGGCCACACTGGTCGAGCTGGCCGACGGCACCACCGTGAGCTTCCAGGAGTACTTCGTGAAGCTGCGCCACGCGGTGCCCGTGCGCGGGGTGCGGTTCGAGGGGGCGACGTCGGCGCGGCTGCAGCCGGTGGCCGCCACGGCGATCGCCGACGCGGACGTGGTGGTGGTGGCGCCGTCGAACCCGATCGTGTCGATCGGGCCGTTGCGGGCACTCACCGGGATCGACGATGCGCTCGCGACCCGCCGTGCGTCGGTGGTCGCGGTCTCGCCGATCGTCGGTGGCGCGGCGTTGAAGGGACCGGCCGACCGGATGCTGGTCGAGCTCGGCCACGAGGCCTCGGTGGTCGGTGTCGCCCGCCTGTACCGCGACATCGCCGCGACCCTGGTGATCGATCCGGCCGACGCCCACCTGTCGAGCGAGGTGGAGGCCGCCGGCATGCGGTGTGTCGTGCAGCCGTCGATCATGGCCGACCCCGCCGTCGCCGCGGCCCTGGCCCGCACCGTCCTCGCCGCCGCCCGCTGACCGCCGCCGGCCCACCCGACGCACCGCCGAGAACGGCGACGTCCCGGTGGCGGTGGCCACCGGGACGTCGGGTTGTCCTGGGAGATGTCACGGCCCGTTCAGGGCCGGATCACCGGGATGATCAGTGCGAGCCGGCCTTGCGGCGCACCATCAGGAGGGCCGCACCGGTGCCGGCGGCGAGGCCGGCGAGGATGAGCGGCAGGGTCATGTCGCCACCGGTGGCGGGCAGGGCGCCCGAGCTGGCCACCGTGGTCGGGGCTGCAGCTGCCACGACGGTGGTGGTGGGCGACACCGCGGTGACGGTGGTGGTGGTCGGGGCGCCGGAGGCGACGCTGGTGGTCGGGGCCGGTGCCGTGGTGGTCGGGACGACCTCGGTGCAGCGGTCGAGCACGACCGTCACGACCTTCGGGGTCAGGGCGTTGGGGAGCTCGCTGCCACCGGTGAACTGCACGGTGATCGCACCGCCGGGCACCACGGTGCCGCCGGCGGCGAAGTCGCCGGCGACGACGCCGCTGAACCACGGCGACGGGGCGCCCTCGGCCGCGGTGTCGGGCAGGTCGCTCGACGAGCCGCCGAGCTTCACGCCACCGATGTAGGTGGCGAAGTACTCGTTGTTCTCCTCGGGGTTGTCACGGGTGACGGCCGGGTCCTCGCCGAGGATGCGGTCGTACGCCGTCCACGTGGCCGAGGTGACCACGAGGCGCTGGCCGGCGCCGGGGGCGGCGACGGTGAGGCCGGTGTTGATCGAGGGGTTCCACGTGGCCAGGTTGGTGAACGAGGTGTTGGTCCACGAGTACGTCTCCGAGACACAGGTCTCGGCGGCGCTCGCCGTCCCACCCAGGGAGGCCACCGACACGGTGCCTGCCGCCATCATCAACATCGCCGCCGAAAGGGCCTTCTTCATCTCAGTCACTTCTCCTTGTGATGGATGCGTCGGGCCGGTTTCGCGACTGGCTCCTCGTCCGGCGACTCGCGACCATGCTTGCCGGACGGATCACTGCCTCCCTGATCTGTCGTGGACGACGATACGACGAGATCACCGAGCGTGGGCGGAATCCGCCGATCAGTGATCCGTTCGACCCACTGGGAGGAGCAACGGAGTGTGCAGGACCTGGAGGACCTGGGGGGGAGGGGACGTGGATGGGGCGTGGTGAGGAGTCGGCGGATGGGGGTGCACCGTGCCCGACGCAGGGGGGTGCTCGATCAGGACCGATCGTCCGGGCCGACCCTAGTTCGTCCAGGAGCGCAGGCTGCGGAGCCCCTCGGCGAGCTCGGTCCACGGCGCCCACGCCAGGTGGATGCGGGCACGCGTGGGCGCGAGCGAGAGCCGGGCGACGTCGTCGGCGCGAGGCGGTCCGACGGGCGGCAGCGGCGCGCCGCCCGCCATCAGCGCCCACAGCTCGCGCACGCTGGTGAGCGTGCCGGTCCCGACGTTGACCACGAGGCCGCTGCCGCGGGTGGCCGAGCGCACGAACGCGTCGACGACGTCGTCGATGAACACGAAGTCGCGAGCCTGTCGCCCGTCGCCGTGCACCTGCACCGCCTCGCCCTGCTCGAGCGCGGCGGCGAACGCCGCCACCACCCCACCGTCGCTGCGCTGACGGGGCCCGTACACGTTGGCGAGGGCGAGGGCCGAGTACTCGACGTCGTGGCGGGCCCGGTACCAGGCGAACAGCTCGGCGACGGCGACGGCGACGATGCCGGTCGCACCGATCGGAGCCCACGGGCGGCCTTCCTTCACCGGCAGCTCGCGTGACGGTACGTCGCCGTACAACGCCGTCGACGGCAACGCCGTGACGACCTTGCGCACCTCGTTCACCCTGGCCGCCTCGAGCACCTGCAGCGTGCTGAGCACGGCTCGCGCCTCGGTGGCCGGATCGTGATGGCCGGGTGGGGCCCAGCCGAGGTGGTAGATCACGTCGGGTTCGCGCATCGACACGAGGGCCGGGAACTCGGGCGCGCCGGCGTCGAGATGGTGGATCTTGAGTTCGCCACCGACCGACCGGGCGTCGGCGAGGTTGGCGAGCGAACCGGTCGACAGGTCGTCGACGACGTCGACGGTGTGCTGTTCGGCCAGCAGGCGGTCGACGAGGTGCGAGCCGATGAACCCGGCGCCGCCGACCACCAGCACCCGCACGTCAGGCCCCGTCGGGATCGGGTCGCCGGGCGCTCACGAGGTGCTCGCCGGGCTCGACCGAGGCGCCGGCGCCGAGCACGGCGTCGACCACGCGGGCACCGGCGCCGACGACGCCCATGACCACCGAGTCGATCACTTCGGCACCTTCGCCCACCGAACAACCGGCCAGCAGCACCGACCGCTCGACCCGCGCGCCGGCGGCGACGGCGGCACCGGCGTCGACGACGGCGTGCACGATCGTCGCGTCGGGGTGCACCACGGCACCGGCCTCGACCGGCTCGCACGACTGGCCGTCACGGCGGCCCGCGACCAGGTCGACGTTGGCCGCCAGGTACAGGTCGGGCTTGCCGGTGTCGATCCAGTAGTCGTCGGTCGACAGCCCGTACACGCCGCCGTCGGCGACGATCGCCGGGAACGTGACCCGCTCGATCGACACCTTCTGCCCGGCCGGGATGCGGGCCAGCACCGACGGCTCGAGCACGTAGGTGCCGGCGTTGATGAGGTTGCTCGGGGCCGTGCCGGGCGCCGGCTTCTCGACGAAGCGTTCGATGCGTCCGTCGTCGTCGATCGCGACCACACCGAACGCCGACGGATCGTCGACGGCGATGAGGTGCAAGGTGGCCTCGGCGCCGGACTCGCGGTGGAACGCGACGAGCGCACCGATGTCGAGGTCGGTGAGCACGTCGCCGTTGGCGACGACGAAGGTGTCGTCGATGCCGGCGGCGTCGGCGGCGAAGCGGATCGCACCTGCGGTGTCGAGCGGCTCGGGCTCGACCGCGTAGCGAAGGTCGGCACCGGCGCAGCGGCCGTCGGGGAACGCGGCCATGAACGGCTCGGGCTTGAACCCCAGCGCCAGCGTCACCTCGGTGACCCCACCGCGCACCAGGTTGGCGACCAGGCGCTCGATGATCGCGACGTGCCCGACGGGCAGCATCGGCTTGGGGACCGAGTACGTGAGCGGGCGCAGGCGCGTGCCGAACCCGCCGACGAGCACGACGGCTCGCACGTCAGCCGCCGGTGGTGCTGGTGACCGCCTCGGTGGTGGCGGTGCTGGTGCCGGTCGAGTCGGTCGAGTCGCCGGTCGACGTGGGGGTCGAGCCGCCCGTCGTCGTGTCGGTCGATCCGTCGGACGGCACCGTGGTGGCCGGCACGTTGTTGCTGTCGGCGGCGCCCAGCTCGGGCAGCTCGGCAGCCCACGGCGGCATCGTGACGTCGGTGCCCACCGGGACGACGGCGATCGTGAAGACCATGCCGTCGTTGGTGATCCGGACGTCGCTCAGGTCGGTGATGTACGTGGTGCCCTTGCCGGTGTCGGTGTAGCTGTCCCACGCGACCACCTTGATCTCGACGTCCTCGCCGTTGCACTGGTAGTCGTCGACGTCGTACTCCTCACCGCCTTGCGACTCGGGCAGCTTCAGGTGCTCGGTGTCGAGCTCGACGTCGTAGACGTCGAGGAACACGCCGATCTTGGCCCGCTTGCCCACCGCCTTGGTGGTGTACGGGTGGTAGTGGATGACGCCGTCGGCGTGGCTGTGGATGCCGGTCGCGCCGAAGTCGGCGTTCTCGTACGTCTCGGCGCCGGTGCTGGCGTCGACCGTGGTCTCCTCCTGCGTGCCGGTGAGCTTGGGCAGCCAACCGTCGCACACGTACATGCCGTAGGCGGCGTGCCAGTGATCGCCGACCTGTGGCGGGAACGAGCCCGGGTCGGGCCGGCTCTGGCGGGCGTAGACGATGGTGAGCAGACCGAGCACCACCACGACCAGCACGGCGACGGGGAACAGCGTGCCGCCCTGGAAGCGGACCTTCTTGCCCTTGCCTCGCTGCGCGAGCTTCGCGACCTTCTTGGCGGACGATGACGATGACGAGGTTGCCACGAGTCCGACACGCTACCGGAGGGCACCCCCGAACGGTCGGCACCCGGATGCCCGTGCCAGGGCCGACCGGGGATCAGCGCCCGCGTCGGAGGCCCAGGATCAGCTGCTCGTAGGCCTCGGCGACGGCGGCCGGCGAAGCGGCCGACTCGACCCACGCCCGACCGGCGGCACCACGCGCCACCAGCGCGGCGGGGTCGGCGAGCAGGTCGCGCAGCGCTGCGGTGAACCGCTCGGGGTCGTCGGGCGGCACCGTCACCCCGGCCCCCGAGGCGTCGAGGATGCGGGGCACCTCGGTGTCGGGGTCGATCGAGGCGAGGATGGGGCGGCCGGCGGCCAGGATCGAGTACGTCTTCGACGGCACGCTCACGTTGCCGAGGCCGGCGCGCAGCGGCACGACGTGCACGTCGGCGATGCCGAGCAGCTCGGACAGCCGCTCGGCCGGCTGGTACGGCGAGAAGCGGACGTTGGTGAGGCCGGTGGCCTGCTCGACGAGGGACGCCTTGGCCGAGCCCTCGCCGCTGATCAGGAACGTCACCTCGGTCAGGTGGCGGGCGGCGTGCAGCAGCAGGTCGAGCGACTGCGAGAACCCGACGTTGCCCGAGTACGCGACGAGCGGTTCGTCGCCGATGCCGAGCTCGGCCCGCAGCGGGGCGTCGCGACGGGCGGGGCGGATCGCGTCGACGTCGACGAAGTTCGGGATCACGTGCACGCGGCCGCGCTTCGAGGGTCGCATCTTGGCGGCGACGTTGCGGCGGAGGTCCTCGCTCAGCACCGTCACGGCGGCGGCCCGGTGGTAGCTCAGCCGCTCGAGCACGCTCGCGGCGCGGATGATCCAACGGTTGGTGATCGCACCGGTGCGCACCGCGGCGTCGGGGAACACGTCCTGGATGTTGAACACGAGCGGCCCGCGGCGCACGAGATGGGTGCTCCACCCGGTGAGGCCCATGGTGAGCGGCGGCGACATCGCGATCACCGCGTCGACCTCGCCCCCTCGCCACGAGGTGACGCCGGTGAGCACCGAGAAGCCGGCGAAGCCGACGGCTCGCCGGAGCAGGTTGCGCTTGTCGTCGCCGGGGAACGGGTCGACGCGTGTGATCGTCCCCCACGCCACCGTGTCGCGACGCACCCGCCGACCCTCCCAGCCCGGTTCGATCGCGTGCGAGTGGTACCACGGCAGCGAGGTGACGACGTGCAGCTCGTGACCGCGGGCGGCGAGCTCGTGCACGATGCGGGTCATCACCGTGCCGGTGGGCGCCGTGTCGGGCTCGAAGTGCGGGCACAGCACGGCGATGCGCAGCGGGGTGGGCGTGCTCACGCGACCTCTCGTTCGAACCAGTCGTACATCTCGAGCAACGCCTCGCCCGACCGGCGCGAGGTGAAGTCCTGCACGCGACGGTGGCCGGCGGCGATCAGCTCGTCGCGGCGGGCGATCACCTGCTCGAGCCCGTCGGCCCAGCTCGACGGCAGCAGCGGCTTCACCACCGCCGCGTCGCCGGCGATGTCGGGCAGGCACGTCGCGTTGCTGCACAGCACGGGCGTGCCGAGCGCCATCGCCTCGATGAGCGGCGCCCCGAATCCCTCGTAGGTGCTGGGGAACACCAGCGCGGCGGCCATCGCGATGAGGCCGTTCTTGTCGGCGTCGCTCACGCGGCCGGGCCGCACGATGCGGAGCTGCGTGCTCGGCGAGGCGGCGGCGATCGCGGCGTCGAGCGCCTCGGCCGCGAGACCACGACCACCGATCAGCACGAGGCGCAGGTCGGGATCGCGCCACTCGGTCTCGAGCAGCTCGACCAGGAACCGGTGGTTCTTGTGGGGCGCGCTCATCGCCGGGTACACGAGCACACGTCCGTCGCCCAGCGCGAACCGCTCGCGCAGTTCGTCGGCCGGGGTGCGCTCGACGAGCAGCTCGGGTTCGTAGCCGTGGGGCACCACCACCACGCGGTCGCCCTCGATGCCGAGCTCGCGGACGACGCTTCGGCGCACGTACTCGCTCGGCACGGTCACCACCGCCGCCCGGCGCGCCGACCGCGGGATCATCGAGTCGAGGTAGCGCCGCTTGAGCGGCGTGAAGTACTCGGGGTACGTGCGGTACTGCAGGTCGTGGATCGTCAGCACGTACGGCCGGTGCGCCCGCCGTGGCGCGGTGCCGCCGCCGTGTTGCATCACGTCGAACCCGCCGGTGCGTGCGTACAGCCAGGTCGACTCGGCGGCCACGCGCTGCCACCGGCGATGGCCGTCGACCGGCGACGTCACCAGCTCGGCACCGGCGAGGGTGCGGCGGTAGCGCTCGACGTACGCAGGTGTGGCGAACACGGTGAGGTCGAGGTCGGGCTGTGCCTCGAGCGCGCCGGCGAGCTGCCGGGTGAGGTACTGCTCGGAGCCACCGACGTGGTCGGGCAGGCACCACATCAGGTTGACGCCGATGCGCATCGAGGTCATGTGGCGAGCTCGCGGTACACGTCGGCGGTGAGCGCGGCCGTCGTGCGCCAGCTGCGCTTCTGTGCGCGGGCGAAGCCCTTGGCCGACAGCTCGGCGCGGCGGGCGATCGCCTCGGTGATGCCCCGCGCGATGTCGGCCGGATCCTTCGGCTGGACGAGCACGGCGGCGCTGCCGGCGGTCTCCTCGGTGGCGGTGCCCACGCTGGTGACGACCGGGACGGCCTGTGCCATCGCCTCGAGCACCGGCAGGCCGTAGCCCTCGCGTTCGCTCGGGTAGCAGAACACGTGCGCGCCGGCGTAGAGCGGGTTGAGGTCGTCGGCCGGCACGAAGCCGACGAAGCGCAGGTCGATCTCGCGCCGGAGGTCGTCGTGGATGTCGATGTCGCCCCAGCCGTCGGCACCGGCGACGATCAGCGGCAGCGGTTCGTCGAGCATCGACACGGCCGCTGCGAGGCCGCGCAGGTTCTTGCGCGGCTCGACCGTGCCGACGAAGAGCAGGTACTTCTCGGGCAGGCCGTACAGCGAGCGGACGCGTGCGACCTCGCCCTCGGCGACGCGTTGGACGTCGACGCCGAGCGGGACGAGCCGCAGCCGGTCGTCGCCGATGCCGGCGAACGAGACGTCGTCGAGGGTGGCCTGGCTGCTGCACAGCACCATCGCCGCGTGGTCGCGGATGTGGTCGAGGCTGCGCATGAAGGTGCGCACGCCGTGCTTGCTGAAGTGGGCCGGTTCGTGGACGAACGCGAGGTCGTGCAGCGTGACGACGAGCGGCGCGTCGGTGGGGCACGGGATGAGCCCGGTGGCGTGGGCGACCTCGACGGGACCGGTGGCGCGCTCGACCTTGGGCCAGCCGGCGCGCAGCCAGGTCTGGTACAGCCACGGGGCGGCCAGGGGCAGGTAGGCGATGGGGATGTCGGGCATCCACGGGTCGGGCGGCAGGTGGGGGTGGCGGCCGGCGACACCGATGAGGCGGACGTCGTCGTGCTCCTCCATGGCCTCGGCCACGCGCAGCGCGGCCACCGCGGTGCCGCCGGGCACGGCGTGCCAACACTGCTCGAGGGTGTAGGCGACGCGCACGGTCGCCCATTCTGGCGGCCACAGCCCCCCACCCGGTGGCACCCCACCGAGTCCCAGCTGCTGGTCCGAGTCCCAGCCGCTGGTCCGAGTCCCACCCGCCGGTCCGAGTCCCAGCTGCTGGTCCGAGTGCCGGCGTCCGCCACGTCCGGCGCCTGGCACTCGGATCATCGACCTGCGGCCGCCGAATTCCCTCGCACGGTCCGGACCGACGGGTCACACTCTCGCCATGACACACCCGGTCTGGCCGCTGTTCGACCTCCGAGTCACGACGCCGTCGCTCGAGCTCCGCTACGTCGACGACCAACTCGCGCACGACCTCGCGCAGCTCGCCGCACGCGGTGTCCACGACCCGGAGTTCATGCCCTTCCTGTTCCCGTGGACCGATGTCGAGCCCCCTCAGCAGCTCGTGAACACGATGCAGTTCTACTGGCGCTGCCGCGCCGAGTGGTCGCCGACCGATTGGCACCTGGCGCTCGCCGTGCTGGTGGACGGTCGGGTCGTGGGCACGACCGGTGCGATGGCACGCAACTTCGGGACGCTCGGTGTGTTCGAGACCGGATCGTGGCTGGGGCAGGCGTTCCAGGGCCGACGCATCGGGACCGAGATGCGGCTCGCCACGCTGCAGCTGATGTTCGCCGGCCTCGACGCGCAGGTCGCCACCACGGCGGCGTTCTCGGACAACGCCCCGTCGCTCGGCGTGACGGCGAAGCTCGGCTACGTCGCCAACGGTTGGTCGGCCAACGTCCGACGCGGCCAGGCGGCGCGCACGCTGCACTTCGAGCTGCCCCGAGCGACGTGGGAGTCCGAGCTGCGACGCGACGACATCCGGCTGCACGGCGTCGAGCAATGCCGGGCGATGTTCGGCCGAAGCTGACGACCCTTCGAGTGCCACGCGCCGGACGTGACGGACGCCGGCACTCGGATCGACGGGTGGGACTCGGATCGACGGATGGGACTCGGACCAGCGGGTGGGACTCGGGTCAGGCGAGGAGTTTGGCGACCAGTTCGGCCATGGGCTCGCGGAAGTCGCGCATCGGGGGCATGCCGGTCATGCGGGCCACGGCGTTGTCGAGCACGCTGTTGGCGGGGCGCGGCGCTGGCCTCGGCGGGTGCAGCTCGGCGGTGCTGATCGGCCGGACGATCGCCTCGGGATCGCGACCCGTGAGTCGCACCACCTCGCAGACGAACCCGTACCACGAGGTCGGGGTCTGGTTGGTGAGGTGCATCACGCCGCTGCGCCGGTCGAGCGCCACCTGGCGCAGCACCGGCGCCAGGTCGGCGGTGAAGGTCGGGTGGCCCACCTGGTCGGCCACGAACGAGAGCTGCGGGTGCGAGTCGACCAGGCGCAGCACGGTCTTGACCATGTTGTTGCCGTGCTCACCGCACACCCACGAGGTGCGCACCGCCGCGGCCGCGGGACCGTACGCGAGGGCCTCGCGCTCGCCGAGCAGCTTGGTCATCCCGTACACGCTCTGCGGGTTGGTGTCGTCCCACTCGTGGTACGGGCGGTCGAGGGTGCCGTCGAACACGTAGTCGGTGCTCACGTGCACCAGGTGCGCGCCCACACGGTGGCAGGCCTCGACGACGTGTCGCACGGCGAGCGCGTTGGCCGCGAGCGCACGGTCGGGGTCGTCCTCGCACGCGTCGACCGCGGTCCACGCGGCGCAGTTGATCACCGCGTCGGGACGCACCGAGGTGACCGCGGCCATCACCGCGTCGCGGTCGGTGATGTCGACGGTCGAGCGATCGACGCCGACCACGGTGTCGCCTGCGGCTTCGCACGAGAGCACGACGTCGCGGCCGAGCTGACCGCCGGCGCCGGTGACGAGCACCCGCATCAGAACGCGGCCTTGGCCTTCAGCGGCTCCCACCAGGCGCGGTTGTCGGCGTACCAGGCGACGGTCGCTGCGAGGCCGTCGTCGAGGGTGTGCTCGGTGCGCCACCCGAGCGCCGTGACCTTGTCGTGGGTGATCGAGTAGCGGCGGTCGTGGCCCTTGCGGTCGTCGACCGGCTGGATGAAGCTCTCGTCGCGACCGCACAGCTCGAGCAGCCGGTAGGTGAGTTCCTTGTTGGTGATCTCGTTGCCGGCCCCGATGTTGTAGACCTCGCCGGGCGTGCCCTTCTCGAGCACCAGGTGTGCGGCGGTGTTGTGGTCGTGCACGTGGATCCAGTCGCGCACGTTGCCACCGTCGCCGTACAACGGCACCTGCTTGCCGTCGAGCAGGTTGGTGGTGAACAGCGGGATGACCTTCTCGGGGAACTGGTACGGCCCGAAGTTGTTGCTGCACCGCGTGACCAGCACGGGCAGGCCGTGGGTCGTGAAGTAGCTGAGCGCGATCAGGTCGCTGCCGGCCTTGGCCGCCGAGTACGGCGAGCGCGGCGTGAGCTTGTCGGTCTCGGTGAACGAGCCCTCCTCGATCGAGCCGTACACCTCGTCGGTGCTGATGTGCACGAACCGCTGGATGCCGACGCGCATCGCGACGTCGCACAACACGTTGGTGCCGTAGCAGTTGGTGCGCACGAACGAGTAACCGTCCTTGATGCTGCGGTCGACGTGGGTCTCGGCGGCGAAGTGCACCACGGCGTCGTGGCCCTGCATCGACGACAGCACGACGTCGGTGTCGCAGATGTCGCCGTGCACGAAATGGCAGCGACGGTCGTCGATGAGGTCGCGGATCGTCTCGAGGTTGCCCGCGTAGGTGAGGGCGTCGAGGATCGTGACCTCGTCGTCGGTGTTGGCGAGCAGCCAGCGCACGTAGTTCGAGCCGATGAATCCGGCAGCGCCGGTGACGAACAGCTTCATGAGGGTCCTCCGGAGGAGATCGATGGCGGACGCGACGGGCGCGTCAGGTGCGCATCGGCCAGTAGGGGCGGCGGCCGGACGGCAGGTCGGCGCGCAGCGGGTTCGACAGGTCGCGCTGCGACATGATCGGCTCGGTGACGCCCCAGTCGGCGCCGATGACGGGGTCGTCCCACTTGACGCCCAGCTCGTCGGCCGGGTTGTAGTAGCAGTCGACCAGGTAGGTCATGACGACGTCGGTGAGGGCGGCGAAGCCGTGCGCCACACCGGGCGGGATGAACACGCCGAGGTGGTTCTCGCCGCTGATGTCGAACCACTCGGTGGCACCGTCGGTGGGGCCGCCCTCGCGCAGGTCGTGCAGCACCACGCGGATGGTGCCGACCGGGCAGTACCAGTAATCGGCCTGGTGCAGGTGGTAATGCAGGCCGACGACCGCGTTGCGCTGCTTGTTCGACCGGTTGCCCTGGATCATCTCGCGACCGTTGGGGAACCACTCGCGGCGGTAGGTCTCGATGAACAGGCCGCGCTGGTCGCCGTGGATCTGCGGCTCGACGATGTGGACGCCGGCGATCTTGTCGCTCTCACGGATGTTGGGCATGACGGGCTCCTGACGGGGACGGGGCTCGAGGGGTCGAACGGGACGGGGTGGGCGTCGTGGTGCGGGTCACTCGACGTCGATCTGGCAGTGGTCGCCCACCATCAGCCGGAGCGCACGGGGACGCACCTGGGTGCGCGACACCACGACGTCCTTGCCGATCAGGCTGTCCTCGAGCCGCTGGATGTCGCGGATCGTGCTCGAGTCCATGACGACGCTGTGCTCGATCTCGCTGTGCTCGACGCGGCAGTCGTTGCCGATCGCGCTGAACGGCCCGACGAAGCTGTGCTCGACCACGGTGCCGGCACCGATCACCAGCGGGCCACGCAACGTCGAGTCGACGATCCGGGCACCCGCCTCGACCACCACGCGGCCGTCGAGCACGCTGGTCTCGTCGACCTCGCCGTCGACCCGGGTCTCGATCTTCTCGAGCAGCAACCGGTTGGCCTCGAGCAGCGGGGTGAGCTTGCCGGTGTCGATCCACCAGCCGGTGAGCTCCTCCTGACGCACGCGCTTGCCCTGGTCGACCAACCACTGGATCGCGTCGGTGATCTCGAGCTCGCCGCGCGGCGACGGGTCGATCGACCGCACCGCGGTGTTGATCGTCTTGTCGAACAGGTACACCCCGACGAGCGCGAGATCGGTCGGCGGGTCGGCCGGCTTCTCGACCAGGCGCACCACGTTGCCCTCGCCGTCGAGCTCGGCGATGCCGAACCGGTGCGGATCGGGCACCCGCTTCAGCAGGATCTGCGCGGCCGGTGGGTCGAAGCTGTCGCGCTGCGCCTCGAACGCACGCACGAACGCGGCGAGGTCCTGCTCGAGCAGGTTGTCGCCGAGGTACATCACGAAGTCGTCGTCGCCGAGGAAGTCGGCTGCGATCAGCACGCAGTGGGCCAGACCCAGCGGGGCGTCCTGTGGGATGAAGGTGATCTTCGCTCCCCACCGCGACCCGTCGCCGAGGGCGGCCATCACCTCGTCCCGGGTGTCGCCGACGATCACCCCGATCTCGGTGATCCCCGCCGACACCATGGCCTCGATCCCGTAGAACAGGATCGGCTTGTTCGCCACCGGGACCAACTGCTTCGCGCTCGTGTGGGTGATGGGGCGCAGGCGCGTGCCAGCACCGCCTGCCAGGATCAAGGCCTTCATAGCGCCGACCAGTATGGCCGCTGAGGTCAGGCGGGAGGTGTAGGGGCAGGTCCTTCGCCGCGGAAATAGTCCAGGAGGCCCTGCGCCGAGTCCTCGAGGATCAGCACCGCGTTGCCGTCGATGGTCTCACCGCGCACCGGCAGGGCGTACGACGCGAGGCCGGCGCCGACGGCGGTGCGCAGCGATGCGGCGGCGGCGAAGAGATCGAGTTCGTCATCGATGCGGACGGCGGATCCGGCCGCCTCGACGAGGTCGCCGGCGATGAACGGGTCGGCCTTCACCTCGGCGAGCGCGGTGGTGAGCGCGATGTTCACGAACTCGCGCTGGCGCTTGGTGCGGCCGAGGTCGGACGTGGGGTCCTCGTGCCATTCGCCGTCGCGGTACTCCTCGTAGTGCCGGCTGCGGGCGTAGGCGAGGGCCTGCACCCCGTCGAACTGGTAGCACCCACCCTCGGCGACGTACAGGCCGGTGTTCTCGTCGCGGATCGGGTACATCGTGCAGATCTCGACCCCGCCGATCGCGTCGACGAGGTCCTTGAACCCGAAGAAGTCGACCTCGACGTAGTGGTTGACGGGGATGCCGAGTGCCGACTGCACGGTCTGGACGAGCACGGCCGGACCCTCGTTGTAGGCGGCGTTGATGCGCTGGTTGCCGCGACCGGGGATGTCGACCCACAGGTCGCGCGGGATCGACAGCAGCGAGGCGTCGCCGGTGGCGGTGTCGCGCCGCAGGATCATCATCGTGTCGCTGCGCGGCGGGCCCGACACGTCGTCGGTGCTGCCGATGCCGCCGTAGTCGGGCGAGTTCGGGTCGCTGCCGGCGCGGCTGTCGCTGCCGACCAGGAGGTAGTTCTCGACCGACCCGGTCTGCGCGCTCAGCACGTCGGCCACGCCGTCGACACGGGTGACGCGATCGACCGCCGATCGGGCCGAGACCAGCGTGCCCGCCGCGCCGGCGACGGCGATCGCGAGGGTGAGCACCACCGTGACGCCGAAGCGGCCGGGGCGTCGGCCCGGTGCGGGCGCGACCGGGGGCGCAGGGGTGGTGAGCACGCCGTCGAGCGTAGTGAGGGCCCCTGCGCCGACGGCGTCAGGCCGGGCGCAGGTGCACGACGTCGCCGGTGTCGAGGTGGTGGGTGATGCCGCACGCGTCGAGCACGGCGAGGCGCCCGTCGCGGCCGACGTCGATCGCCCGCCCCTCGAGCACGTCGGCCGGCCGTTCGATCCGCACGCGCTGGCCGAGGGTGGCGAGCGAGGCGCGGTAGCGCTCGTGTACGTCGGCGGGCAACGCGTCGTGGGCGTCGAGCATCGCCCGCAGGACGTCCATCGGGTCGATGCCCTCCCCCACCTTCGCCCCGCCGTCGGGCGCCCACCCGACGTTGATCCCGATGCCGACCACCACGTGGTCGAGCCGACCGTCGACCACGCCGGCCTGGGCGAGCACCCCGGCGAGCTTGGCCCCGTCGACCAGCAGGTCGTTCGGCCACTTCAGGGTCGCGTGCACCCCGCCCACTCGCGCGACGGCGTCGACGGCGGCCAACGCCACGCGCTGGGTGAGCTCGTGCGGGTGCTCGGGCAGCCGGCGGAACAGCAGCGAGACGAGCAGGTTGCTGCCCGGCGGGGCGTCCCAGCGCCGGTCGAGCCGACCCCGCCCGGCGGTCTGGTGGCGGGCCGCCAGCACGCTGCGATCGGGGGCACCGGCCGCCGCGGCGGCCAGCAGATCGGTGTTGGTGCTGCCGGTCTCGTCGACCACGTCGACCAGCCAGGTGGCACCGGTGTCTCCCATTCGGCCAGTATTGCCAACCGTGCTGCAGAAGATCCTGATCGCCAACCGTGGAGAGATCGCCGTCCGTGTCATCCGGGCCGCTCGCGAGCTCGGAATCAAGACCGTCGCCGTGTACAGCGAGCTCGATCGCGACTCGCTCCACGTGCGCCTCGCCGACGAGGCGTACGCCCTCGGCGGCCAGACGGCGGCCGAGAGCTACCTCAACACCGAGGCGATCCTGAACGCCATCGAGCAGAGCGGTGCCGACGGTGTGCACCCTGGCTACGGCTTCTTCTCCGAGAACGCCGACTTCGCCCGGGCGATCACCGAGCGGGGCGTGGCCTTCATCGGCCCGCCGCCCGCGGCGATCGACGAGATGGGCGACAAGGTGAGTTCGCGCAAGGCGGCGCTGCGCGGCGGCGCCCCGATCGTGCCCGGCACGACCGAGTTCGTGAACACGGCCGACGAGATCCTCGCCTTCGGCGCCGAGTTCGGCTACCCGATCGCGATCAAGGCCGCCTTCGGCGGTGGCGGTCGCGGCATGAAGGTGGTGCGTTCGGCCGACGAGGTGCAGGACGCGATGGACTCGGCCAAGCGCGAGTCGAAGGCGTTCTTCGGCCGTGACGAGATCTACATCGAGCGCTACCTCACCTGGCCGCGCCACGTCGAGGTGCAGCTCGTCGGCGACCAGCACGGCAACTACGTGTGGGTCAGCACCCGCGACTGCTCGGCCCAGCGCCGTCACCAGAAGCTCATCGAGGAGGCCCCCAGCTACGGCATGGCCGACGGCATCGAGGAGGCCATGGGCGAGGCGGCGATCAAGGCCGCCAAGGCGGTGGGCTACTTCAACGCCGGCACCGTCGAGTTCATCTACCAGGACGGCGAGTTCTTCTTCCTCGAGATGAACACCCGCCTCCAGGTCGAGCACCCGGTCAGCGAGGTCATCACCGGCATCGACCTCGTCGAGTGGCAGATCCGCGTCGCGAGCGGCGAGCCGCTGCCGATGACGCAGGACGAGGTCACCGCGCTGCGCCGTGGCCACGGCATCGAGGTGCGCATCAACGCGGAGAACCCGGCCGGCGGCAAGTTCCTGCCGTCGCCCGGCACGATCACCAAGCTCGTCGTGCCCGACGGCTTCGGTGTGCGCTTCGACGCCGGCTACATGCCCGGCGACACGGTGAGCCAGTACTACGACAACCTCGTCGGCAAGCTCATCGTGTGGGGCAAGGACCGCCCGACGGCGATCGCTCGCACGATCCGTGCGCTCGAGGAGATGGAGATCGAGGGTGTGGCCACCACCATTCCGGCCGACCTCGCGATCCTGAAGCACCCCGACTTCCAGGCGATGCAGCACTCGACCAAGTGGGTCGAGGAGGTGCTCGACCTGTCGGGCGTCGAGGCACCGAAGCCTCCCGCGGCCGGCGAGGGCGAGGATCCGCTGGTGCAGCGCACCACCACGGTCGAGGTCAACGGCAAGCGCTTCGACGTCAAGATGTGGGTGCCCGACACACCGATGGTGGCGGCCGGTCCGGCCAAGGCCGCGAAGAAGCCCGCCCGCGCGTCGGGCGGCAGCGGCGGCGGCGGTGCGGCCGGCTCGGGCAACGTCGAGGTACCGATGCAGGGCACGATCGTGAAGGTCCTGGTCGAGGTCGGCCAGCAGGTCGAGGTCGGTCAGGCCGTCGTCGTGCTCGAGGCGATGAAGATGGAGAACCAGATCACCGCCGAGAAGGCCGGCACGGTGAAGGAGATCAAGGTCAAGCAGGGCGACACCGTCGGCAGCGGCGACGTGGTCGTCGTCATCGGCTGACCCTCCGACGCGGGACGCGCACGCCCACGCCGGGCGCTGCCGTCCCGCGTCGTCGCGTCCGGGGCGGATCGGGATGGGCCGTTCGGACCATCGCTGAGGCGCGGGGACCTTCGGCCCTGCAGCCGGCCACGTCGTGGGTCGAAGCTGGCGCTCAGGTTCGAGTGCGGCGGTGCACCCGGTCGGAGCGGGTTCGGCCCCGACCGCCGCAGGACGGAGGGACCGACATGTCCGACCTGGAGCAGCACGACGACCTCGAGCGTCTGGCCTCGACGCTCGAACGGTTCGCCTTCCCGAAGAAGTTCGCGGTCGAGCTGTGCGCCGACTGCAACCTGGCGTGCTCGATGTGCCACCACCCCGACATGAAGCGGCCCAAGGGCGTGATGCCCTTCCCGCTGTGGCAGAAGTGCGCCGACGAGATCGCCGCGGTCGCGCCGCACACCGAGTGCTGGTTCTCCTTCTGCGGTGAGCCGCTGCTCGAACCGGAGCTGCTCGTCCGGTGTCTGCAGTACGGGCGCTCGATCGGGCTGCAGTCGCTCAACATCAACACGAACGGGATGCTGCTCACGCCCGAGCTCGACCAGGCGATCCTCGACAGCGGCGCACATCTGATCGTGTTCGGCATCGACGGCTTCTCGAAGGAGTCGTTCGAGGCCAACCGCGTCGGCGCCGACCGCGACGTCGTCTACGGCAACGTCGAGCGGCTGCTGGCCACGCGCGACCGCCAGCGCAGCGACCTCGCGATCCAGGTGCAGTTCATCGTGATGGACGACAACGCCCACGAGGTCGACGAGTACACGGCGTTCTGGCTGGCCCGCAACGCCGTCGTCAAGGTGCGCCGCCAGCTGAGCTGGGGCGGCCAGCGCGACGCCGGGTACGACACGACCGACGTCAACCGGATCCCGTGCCCGTGGGCGATCACGATGATGCACGTGTTCTGGGACGGCCGCGTGCCGCGCTGCCCCGGCGACACCGAGGGTGACGAGGGGGTCGGCAACGTGTGGCAGCACTCGGTGGCCGAACTGTGGGGACGGCTGGGTGCGTATCGCGACCTGCACCTGGAACGGCGCTTCGACGAGCTGCCCGAGCGGTGCCACACCTGCACCGACTGGATGACCGGCGCCGCCGAGCGGTTGCGACCGGCGCGTGCGGTGCCGGTCGAGCCCACCTACCAGCGGCTCGAGCTCACGCGGCACTGACGCCATGCGCACGCTGTTCCTCTGCGGCGCCGGCAACGGTGAGGGCGTCCGACTCGCCCGGCAGGTCGAGCGGGCGCGCCCGCGCTTCGAGCGGATCGTGCTGCTCGACGACGACCCGGTGCGGCTCGGCACCGAGAAGGTCGGCGTGCCGGTGGTCGGCGGGTTCGAGGTGCTGGCATCGGCCGACCCGGTGCTCGACCGAGTGGTGAACCTGGTGACGCGCACCACGCTCGGGCGCGAGCGGGCGCGGCAACGGATCGCCGGGTACGGCCTTTCGTTCGCGTCGCTGGTGCACCCGTCGGTCGACCTGCTCGGCACCTCGCTCGACGTACCGGCCGACGAACTCGATGCGCGTGAGGTGACCGTGTACCCGCAGGCGTGGATCGGGGCGGAGTGCGAGTTCGGGCCCGGTTCGGTCGCGCTGGTCGGCGCGGTGGTCGGTCACGGCTCGCACGTCGGACGCGGGTGTGTGATCGCACCCAACGCCGTCGTCAACGCGCGCGTGCTGCTCGGCGACCACGTGTACGTCGGGTCGAACGCGACGGTGCTTCCGGACGTTCGGGTGGGCGACGGCGCCACGATCGCGGCGAACACGTTGGTGATCGACGACGTGCCGGCCGACGCGACCGCCATCGGCGTGCCGGCCGTGCTGTCGTCGTCGAGCCCGGACGCCGACGCCCGGCCGCATCTCGACCCCGGTGCGCTCGAGACGGCGATCGCCGCCGTGGTGTGCGAGCTGCTGTCGCTGTCGGACGCGCCACGCGGCGCCAACTTCTTCGACCTGGGCGGCACGTCGGTCAGCGCCGTGAAGCTGTCGCACCACCTGCGCGAGCGGTTCGGACTCGCGACGCACCCGCTCGACGTGTTCGCGCACCCCACCGTGGTGGCGCTTGTCGAGCACTACACCGGCGGCCAGGCGCACGTGTCGCTGCCCTCGATGCAAGCCGCCCGCGACCGCGGCTCGACCCGCCGCATCCCCGCCCGCCGCTGACCGATCCCTGTGGTGGTCGTCCACGACCATCCGTGGGAGCAGACGCCCGGCCGAGCCTGCCGCACGACCACCGACTCTCCTGACGCCGCACCGGACCAGCACCGCCCGGAAACTCGGCCGATCCTGTTCATGTCCCTGCCACGTACCGCTCAGCAGTACGCCAGAGGGACGAGAACGGCCGAACCCACGGTCAGCGGGACATGATCACGACGGTGCCGGCGGCACGGTCGTGCAGACCCTGGCGCAGCGGGCCGAAGGCGGCCATGCCATACACCACGGCGCTGAAGAGGATCCCGGCCTCCGGCACGGCGGCCGCGACGGCGGGGACGATCGCTCGCTGCACGGCAGCGAACCAGCCCACCCGTCCACCGGTCGTGGCGCTCACCACACGCGTGCCGGTCGCGATCTTGCCGACGGTGCGCCCGAGGATCCCGATCATCACCGCCTCGTACGCGAACCCGACCCCGACCGAGATCGCGTTCAGCCAGAGCAGGCTCTCGTCGGTGAGGCTCGTCCCCGGCTCGTAGCCACTCACGAGCACCCCGATCGCCACCGGCACCAGCACGAGCACCTGGTCGATGATCGCGCCGAGCGCGCGTCGACCGATCGGCGCGAGGACACCCCCGGACGGGATCGCCGTCGTTCGGTCGTCGCTGGGGATCAAGCGGTCACTCCGCGGCTTCGGCGAGCGCCTCGGCGAGCGCGGGATGCACGAGCAGGCTCTCGACGATGTCGGTGACCTTGAGGTTGGCGGTGACCGCGAGCGCGATCACGCTGATCAGCTCGGCCGCGTGACGACCGACGATCGACCCGCCGAGCACCACACCGGTCGCCGGGTCGGAGATGATCTTGACGAACCCGCGCCAGTCGTTGTTGATGAGCGCCTTCGGCGTCGAGCTGAACGGCACCTTGGTGACACGGATCTTGCGGCCGACGGCGAACGCGTCCGCCTCGGCCAGGCCCACGTCGGCGATCTCGGGCTCGGTGAAGATCGCGCTCGCAGCCTTGTCGTAGTCGAGGTGGCGGTGGGCCACCTTCTGCAGACCCATCACGTGCTCGGCGACCTTGCGGCCCTGCATGCTGGCGACGCTCGACAGCGGCAACTTGCCGCTGATGTCGCCGGCCGCGTAGATGTGGCCGACGTTGCTCTGGCAGTGCCGGTTGATCGTGACGTACCCGCCACCGTCGAGCTCGACGCCGGCGGCCTCGAGTCCGAGCCCGTCGGTGTTCGGCACCGAACCGATCGCGAGCACGGCGTGCGAGCTGCGCACCACGCGACCGTCGTCGCACCGGACCACGACCTCTTCCTTGCCGTCGGGGTCGGCCACCCGGTCGATCGCGGTGGCTCGCGCCCCCTTCAGCAGCTGCACGCCGCGGCGCAGGAAGTCGTCCTCGAGCACGGCCGCGACCTCGGGATCCTTGCTCGGCAGCACCTGCTGGCGGCTGACGACCAGGGTGACCTTCGCGCCGAACGAGCTGAACATGTGGACGAACTCGACGCCGGTGACGCCGGAGCCCACGACGGTGACGCTCTCGGGGAACACCTTGGGCGGGTAGCAGTCGCGGGTGGTGAGCACCCGCTCGCCGTCGGGCAGGCACCACTCGGGGATGCGCGGCCGGGTGCCGGTGGCGATCAGCACGGCGTCCGCCGTGATGGTGCGCGTGCTCGTGGTGCCGTCGGCGGCGGTCTCGGTGATCTCGACGTCGTGCGGCGACAGCATGCGCGCCGAGCCGTGCACGAGGTGGACGCCCTGGCTGGTGAGCAGGTTGGTGGTGCCGCGCTGCAACCGGTTCTTGATGCTCTCGATGCGCTCGGTGAGGGCGTCGACGTCGACCTCGGGCATCTGCTGCTCGAGGCCCATGCCCTCGAGGCGGCGGGTGAAGGCGATCGCACCGCCGGTGGCGATCATGGTCTTGCTGGGGATGCAGTCCCACAGGTGCGCCGCGCCGCCGATGACGTCGCGCTCGACGAGGGTGACCTCGGCGCCCAGTCGAGCTGCGTGGGTGGCGGCGGTGTTGCCCGCCGGTCCGCCGCCGATGATCACGAATCGAGTCGCCACGGGCGGAAGGCTACCGACCGGTCGACCGGCGTGACCGTGACCCTCCGCGGACCGCGTCGCTCGCGGTCATCCGATGTCGCCGCCGAGATCGCCGCCGGCGGGGTCGGCGAACAGCACGTCGCGCTGGGTGCGTGCCGGCTCGGCGGGCCAGGTGGTGCCGGGTGTCGACTCGATGCCGCCGCCGGGCACGTTGGGGCAGTAGCGGCTCGGGTACTGGACGGTGTTGCGTGGCTCACCGACCCACTCGAAGTGCATGCCGTCGGGGACGAGGAAGTTGCCACCCCAGGCGAAGTTGTGCTTGCGGAAGATCCGTACCACCCGGCAGTCCATGCGGGGCACCCGTCCCTGCGCGTTGGCCGTGGTGTTCATGTCGATCGCCATCGCCCAAGCGTGACGGCTGACCGACCCGAAGATCGCCGACACCCGGGCGAAGCGCGGGTTGTAGCAACCGCCGTAGGTGTTGGTGTTGCCGAGGTCGATCGCGAACGCGAGGCCGGCTGCGGCGATCTCGTCGAGCGCGGCCTGCAGGTCGGCGACGATCGCCCGGTGGCAGCTGGCCCGGATGCCGATCGACGAGAAGTTGACGCGCTGCACGTTGGTGGCCACCCACGTCGGGTCGAGCGACAGGCTGTCGTCGCTGTTGACGCGGTAGTCGAATTCGCCGAGCAGGGTCTTCACGGTGGTGGAGCCGATCACGCTGTCGGGGTTGAACGGGTACCAGCTGGCGTTGACGCGCACGCCCTCGCCGTCGACGAGTCCGTGCGCGGCGAGCGACGCGGCGAACGCGTCGCGGTCGATCTGGCCGAACAGCACCACGCGAGTGACACGGGTGGCACCGAGCACGTCGGCCTGGTCGTTCGACATCACGAGTTCGGCCCCGCCGACCTCGGCGTCGGGGGCGATGTAGCCGAGCACGAACCGGCGGGCGTTGCCGTCGGCGGCGATCAGGTCGAGGGTGTCGCCCACCTGCGCGCCGCGCAGGTTGGCACTGGTGCGGTTGAGCACCACGAAGCCCTGGCTGATCGCCGCGGCCACCGGTGCGGTCATCACACGTCCGATCGCTTCGACCGGCAGCGCGGTGGCACTCATCGGGAACTGCCACACACCGCTCGCGCCCTCGCCGGCCAGCTGCACGGGCGCCTCGGCGCGACGCACCGCCCAGAGGCCGACGTTGAACGACCGGCCGAGCACGCTGGGGGCGTTGATCTGGCGTCCGACGTCCTCGACGGTGGCGATCACCGCGGGTGGCATCACGCCCGACACGCCGATCGACACGACGTCGACGGGTGGGGTGATCCGCGTCGCCGGCGCGGCACCCGCAGCAGCGGTCGACACGGCCTCGGCACGGGTGGGGGGCGCGGCGCGACCTGCGGTGGCGGGCACGACGACGGCCGTGCCGACCAGGAGCGCTCCGGCCAGCACCGCGCCGCGGGGTGACCGGAGTCGGATCCGCCGAGCGACTCTCACGGAAGGTGACGGTACCACCACGCGCGCAGCACGTCTCGGCGCAAACGGCGGTCTCCCCCGGGTGTGCAGCCGATACCGTCTCCGGATTGTGAGCGAGACGCCCGATCCGGCCCCCATCAGCGACGACCTCCCGGCCGAGACCGGGCGCCGGGCGGCCAAGATCGCCCGTCTTCGCGACGAGGGCGTCGAGCCCTACCCCTACCGGTACGACCGCAGCCACACGCTCGGCGAGATCCGTACTGCGCACGGCGAGCTCGAGCCGGGCACCGAGACCGACACCCGCGTGCAGGTGGCCGGTCGCGTGATGCTGCTGCGCGAGCAGGGCAAGCTGATCTTCGCCACGATGCGCGACCGCAGTGGCGAGATCCAGCTGTTCGTGTCGAAGGGCCAGATCGGCGACGAGGGTTTCGCCGCCTTCGGCCAGCTCGACCTCGGCGACTGGGTGGGCGTCGACGGCACCGTCATGACCACGCGCAAGGGCGAGCTCAGCGTGAAGGTCGACTCGTTCGTCCTGCTGTCGAAGGCGATGCGCCCGATGCCCGACAAGTGGCACGGCCTCACCGACACCGACACCCGGTTCCGCCAGCGCTACGCCGACCTGATCGTCAACGACGAGGCGCGCCGCAACTTCGAGATCCGCCACGCCACCATCGCGAGCTTCCGCCGCACCCTGCACGACCGCGGCTTCATCGAGGTCGAGACCCCGGTGCTGCACGTCGAGGCGGGCGGTGCGCACGCCCGCCCGTTCGTCACGCACCACAACACCCTCGACATGCAGATGTACCTGCGCATCGCGCTCGAGCTGCACCTCAAGCGGCTGATCGTCGGCGGCATGGAGCGTGTGTTCGAGATCGGCCGCATCTTCCGCAACGAGGGCATCAGCCCGCGGCACAACCCCGAGTTCACGATGATGGAGCTGTACCAGGCGTTCGCCGACTACAGCGAGATGATCGAGATCACCGAGACGCTGATCACCAATGCCGCGATCGCCGCCACCGGCACCTCGGTCGTCACCGTGCTCGGCCCGGGCGACGCCTCGCTCGAGGTCGACCTCGCCCAGCCGTGGCGCCGCGCCCGCATGATCGACCTCGTCGAGGAGGCCACCGGTGTGGCCGTGCACCCGTCGCAGCCGGTCGACGAGCTGCGCGCCCTCGCGAAGCGGTTCGACGTACCCGTGCTCGAGCGCTGGGGCAGCGGCAAGATCATCGAGGAGATCTTCGAGTCGACGGCCGAGCACACGCTCGTCGCGCCGACGTTCGTGACGGGCCACCCGGTCGAGATCTCGCCGCTCGCCCGCGTCGACCGCAACGACCCGTTCCTCACCGAGCGCTTCGAGCTGTTCGTCGGCGGCCGCGAACTCGCCAACGGCTACAGCGAGCTCAACGATCCCGTCGAACAGCGGCAGCGCTTCGAGGAGGAGCAGGCGGGCAAGGAAGCCGGCAACGCGGAGGGCATGGGCGTCGATCACGACTACCTGCGGGCGCTCGAGTACGGCATGCCGCCCACGGGTGGTCTCGGCATCGGCATGGACCGGGTGGCGATGCTGCTCGCCGGCACCACGTCGATCAAGGAGGTCATCCTGTTCCCGACGTTGCGCCCCGAGGTGTTCTGAGGACTCGGTGGCACCGGTGCCCGCCACGCACGAACCCGAACGACTCGGCCACGTCGACCTGTGCGACGCACGCGGCCGCCTGCACCCCGGTGCGCGCGGCTGGTCGCGCCACCCCGACCTGACCGCCAACTTGCGCGGCGCGCCGTTCCGGAAGAAGCGCTGGGACTACTGGTGTGTGCAGACCGACGAGATCGTCGTGTCGTTCGTGTACGCCGACGTCGACTACGCCGGCCTCGCGAGCGTGTGGGTGCTCGAGCGCGCCACGTCGGCCGAGGCGACGGCCGGCATCCTGCGCCCGCTGGCGCGCGGCATCGCACTGCCCGACGACGTGTGCACCGGCGTCGTGTCGGTGGTGGACCGTGCGCTGTCGCTGGTGATCGACGAACGCGCCGATCACACGCGCATCACGGCGTCGGCGCCGTCGTCGGCACGCGGCCCGATCGAGGTCGACGTCCGCATCGACAAGCCCGCCGGCCACGAGTCGCTCAACGTGCTGATCCCGTGGGGCGACCGGAGGTTCCAGTTCACCTCGAAGCAGAACACCCGCCCGGCCACCGGCACGGTGCGCGTGGGCGAGCAGTCGTGGGCGATCGACGCCGAGCACGACGGCTGGGGCGTGCAGGACCTGGGCCGAGGCATCTGGCCGTACCGCAACCGCTGGAACTGGGCGGCCGCGTCGGGACGTGCGCACGACGGTCGTGTGATCGGCCTGCAGTTCGGCGGCAAGTGGACCGAGGGTACGGATGCGACCGAGAACGCGCTGTGCATCGACGGCCGCCTCACCAAGATCGGTGTCGAGCTCGAGTGGACCTACGACTGGGACCACCCGATGCGACCGTGGCGGGTGCGCACCCCCGACGGTGAGCAGGTCGACGCGGTGCTCACCCCGTCGTTCGACCGCTACGACGTCACCGACCTGAAGGTGTTGAAGATGGAGGTCCACCAGTGCTTCGGCACCTGGTCGGGCCGCGTGATCGGCGACGACGGCGTGCCGGTCGAGTTCGAAGGGATCCGCGGCTTCGCCGAGGAAGCCCGCAACCGTTGGTGACCGGTCGACCGGTCGCACGAGAGGAGACACACATGACCGCAGCGTGGGGACGAGGCCTGGCGACGGTGACCGCGGACGGCCAGGTGCTCGACACCTGGTTCCGCGAGTTCGGTCTCGGCGAGCCGACCAACCCGGGCGTGGTCGACGAGTATCGCCTGGCCGAGCGCCACGACGACGTGCGTGGTGTCGACGTGCGAGCCGTGGCGATCACCATCGACACCGACGACGCCCCGGCCGACGCGAGCGACGCGTACCTGCGGCTGCACCTGCTGTCGGGCCGGCTGATGCAGCCGCGCACGATCAACCTCGACGGCGTGTTCGGCAAGCTGGCCAACGTCGCATGGACGAGCCTCGGTCCGGCACCGGTCGACGGCATCGAGGAGCTGCGCTGGCGCGTGCGTCGCGACGGCGGCACCCTCGTCGTGAACGGCGTCGACAAGTTCCCGCGCATGACCGACTACGTGATCCCGTCGGGCGTGCGCATCGCGGATGCCAGCCGCGTGCGCCTCGGTGCGCACCTCGCGTCGGGCACCACCGTGATGCACGAGGGCTTCGTCAACTTCAACGCGGGCACCCTCGGCACGTCGATGGTCGAGGGCCGCATCAGCCAGGGCGTGGTCGTCGGCGACGGCAGCGACATCGGTGGCGGCGCGTCGATCATCGGCACCCTGTCCGGCGGCGGCACGCACATGGTGTCGATCGGCGAGCGCTGTCTGCTCGGCGCCGAGGCCGGCATCGGCATCAGCCTCGGCGACGAGTGCATCGTCGAGGCGGGCCTGTACGTCACCGCGGGCACGCTCGTCGCGGTGCACGGGCCGGAGGGCGTGCAGGTGGTGAAGGCCCGTCAGATCAGCGGTGCGAGCGGCCTGTTGTACCGCCGGAACAGCCAGACCGGCGCGGTCGAGGCCCTGCCCCGCAGCGCCAAGTGGGACGGCCTGAACGCCGCCCTCCACCAGAACGACTGACGGCCGACCGAGCGTGTGCGGACTGCGGCCCCCTCTGGGGGGCCGGATCCCGCACACGCGACGTGGTCAGCCGCCGTTGTTGCCGCCGTTGCCGTTGCCGTTGCCGTTGTTGCCGCGGCCGTTGCCGCGCACCACCGTGGTGGTCGACGCGGGTGGCAGCAGGGTGATCGTCGGGATCGTGATCGTCGGCAGGGTGAGGACCGGAATCGTCGAGGTGGTGGTCGGCGCGACCGTCGTCGCGGTGGTCGTGGGGGCGACGGTGGTGCTGGTCGAGGTGACGCTGGTGGTGGCCGCCGGTTGGGTGGTGGTCGGAGCCACCGTCGTGGTCGACGAGGTGGTGGTGGCCACCACCGGGGCCGGACGAGTGGTCGCCGCAGGGCGCGCCGTCGTCGGCGGCGGCACCGCAGGTTCGGCCGCGACCTCCACCACGACGACGTCATCGGCACCCGAGCTCGTCGACGACGACGGCGACGGCACGACCCGCACGATCGACGTGCCGACCGGCTCGGACGTGGTCGGCGGTTCGAACGGATCGGTGGGATCGGGCGCTCCCGAGAACCGGATGCCGGGATCGGCGTCGCGCTGCAGATCGGTGACGACCAGCCCCACGGTGGCACCCACCAGCACGAGCGCCGCCCCGACGCGCCCCACTCGGCGCCATCGGTCGGTCGAGTCGTCCTGCCACCGCCACCGCATCGGAACCATGTTCCCACCTCCGCCGGGTGCCACACACCCTCGCCATCGGGAGGATCGACGCCCGAGCGGGTTCGACAGTCGCGAGAGCCGCTGAGTAGCTTGCGCCCCTATGACTCAGCTCGGTTTCGACGGCAAGGTGGCGATCATCACGGGTGCGGGCGGCGGCCTCGGACGGCAGCACGCGCTGCTGCTGGCCTCGCGTGGTGCGCTCGTGGTGATCAACGATCTCGGCGGTGCCGTCGACGGCACCGGCAGCGACAAGGGCGCGGCCGAGCGCGTGGTCGACGAGATCAAGGCGCTGGGTGGCGAGGCCGTCGCCGACACCAACTCGGTCGCCACCCCCGAGGGCGGCAAAGCCATCGTGCAGACCGCGGTCGACGCGTTCGGTACGGTCGACATCGTCATCAACAACGCGGGCATCCTGCGCGACAAGGCGTTCCACAACATGGAGCCCGACCTGATGAACCCGGTGTTCGACGTGCACCTCAAGGGCGCGTTCCACGTCACCCAGCCGGCGTGGACGATCATGCGCGAGAAGGGCTACGGCCGCATCATCAGCACCTCGTCGGCCGCCGGCATCTTCGGCAACTTCGGCCAGACCAACTACGGCGCCGCCAAGATGGGCCTGGTCGGCTTCACCCGCGTGCTCGCCGTCGAGGGCGCGAAGTACAACATCAAGGCCAACGCGATCGCCCCGCTCGCGCTCACCCGCATGACCGAGACGATCATGGGTGCCCTCGGCGACAAGCTCGATCCGGGCCTGGTGTCGCCGATCGTCACCTACCTCGCCCACGAGGACTGCCCCGTCAGCGGCCAGACCTTCTCGGTCGGCGGCGGCCGCGTGGCCCACGTGTTCATCGCCGAGACGCAGGGTTACCACAAGGCCGATCTCTCGCCCGAGGACCTGCGCGACAACTGGGCGACCGTCACCGACCAGTCGGGCTACGGCGTGCCGAACAACCTGGCGGAGGAGACCGCCATGTTCCTGCCGTTCTTCAAGTAGTCGCAGCGCGGCGCAGCCGCAGCCGTCGAGCTCCGCACGGGCGCACCCTCAGGGTGCGCCCGTGGCGCGTCCCAGCCCGTCCAGCAACCGCTGCCAGTGCCGAGCGCTCGCACCCTCGGGCGGTTCGGGGCCGATCGGGAACCACGCGGCCGGCTGATCCGGTTCGGGGACGAGCCGTTGCGACCGGTCGGCCTCGACCAGGAACGCCATCCCGAAGTGGTGCACCACGACCCCGTCGCGTTCGCCGCGCACGACGTCGAGCAGCAGCGGGTGCTCGTCGAGCAGCCGGCCGTGCACCCCGGTCTCCTCGTGCAGCTCTCGCAGCGACGCGTCGGCCGGTCGTTCGTCGGCGCCACACCGTCCACCCGCAGGCATCCAGTGGTGGAAGTCGGCATGGTGCACGAGCAGGGTGTGCGTGCGGTCGTGGTCGACGGTCCACGACCACGTGATCAGCTGACCGACCGGACCCGTGCCGGTGCACGCGTCGCGCAACGGACCGAGTGCCTCGTCCTCGACCACGGCGGCCCGTTCGCCCGCGGCCCACACGTGCGGCCGTTCGCCGGGGAAGATCGCTTCGAACGCCATCGGGTGCGGAGGATACGTTCGGCCCGTGATCTCCGTCGACGACTTCCAGCTCGAGGCGCGCGCCTGGCTCGCCGCCAACCGCGAGGGTGCGCCGCGCGACTACGGCGCGATCTGCCCGCCCGATCTGGTCGAGCATGGCGTCGCCTGGCACCGCAAGCTGCACGAGGCCGGCTACGCCGGCATCCACTGGCCGGTCGAGTACGGCGGCCGGGGCCTCACGCCCGAGCACAACTCGATCTGGATGCTCGAGTGCGCGCTCGCCGGCGTGCCGCCGGTGTTCAACATGGTCGGCCTGGTGCTCACCGGCGGCGCGATCCAGCGCTTCGGCACCGACGAGCAGAAGGCCGAGCACCTCGGCCCCACGGTGCGCGCCGAACGACTGTGGTGCCAGTTGTTCAGCGAGCCCGGCGCGGGCAGCGACCTCGGCGGGCTCAGCACGAAGGCCGAACGCGACGGCGACGACTTCATCGTGAACGGCCAGAAGGTGTGGTGCAGCGGCGGTCGCTACAGCGACTGGGGCATCCTCATGGCCCGCACGAACCCGGAGGCACCCAAGCACGAGGGCATCTCGTTCTTCCTGTGCCCGATGGACCTGCCCGGTATCGAGATCCGGCCGCTGAAGCAGATGACCGGGGAGGCCGAGTTCGACGAGGTGTTCTTCACCGACGTGCACCTGCCCGCAGCCAACCTGCTCGGCCCGCTGCACGGCGGCTGGGGTGTCGGCATGGCCGTGCTCACCAGCGAGCGCGGCCACATCGGCACCAGCGTCATCGGCCTCGAGCGCCGCCTCGAGAGCATGGCCAAGCTCGCCGAGGGCCGCGACCTGTCGGCCGTCGAACGACAGCAACTGGCGACGCTGATCTCGAAGGGCAACAGCTACAAGGCGATGGCGCAGCGCCAGGGACCGATCGCCAGCACGGCTGCCTCGCTGATGAAGCTCGGCATCACCGAGATGATGTTCGAGACGTCGATGCTGCGGGGCGATCTGGCCGGCATGGACGCCACGCTCGAGGGCCCCGACGCGTTCGGCATGCTCGCGGCCCCCGGCGGCCGCATCGCCGGCGGCACGAGCCAGGTGCAGCGCAACATCATCGGCGAACGACTCCTCGGACTGCCACGAGAGCCGAAGGCGTAAGGTTCGTCCATGATGTCGAACGACGATCGCGAGTTCTCGCGGCCCGACGAGGTGCGGACGAGCCCCAAGGCAGGCTCCAACGGGGTGAGCCCCTCGCTCATCGGTTTCGTGATCGTCGGCGTGCTGGCCGCCGTGTTCTTCTTCCAGAACGGCGACCGCACCGACATCGACCTGTGGGTGTTCGACTGGAACACCACGGTGCGGTGGTCGATCGTCGTGTCGATCTTCCTCGGCGTCGTGCTCGACCGCCTGTTCACCCTGTGGTGGCGGCGCCGCCGTCGCGCGAAGGACACCGCGAAGTAGACCCCCCACCTCCCAGCGAGCACAGACCACGATGACCCTCCCGATCCCCTCCTCTGTCGCGTCGACCGACGGCGTGCAGCTCGCCGTGCACGACCTCGGCGGACACGGACGTCCGCTGCTCGTCAGCCACGCCACCGGCTTCCACGGCCGCTGTTACCTGCCGATGGCGGCGGCGCTCGCCGACCGTTTCCACAGCGTCGCGTTCGACTACCGCGGCCACGGCGACACATCCCGGCCCGAGGGACCGGTGGTGTGGGACCGTTACGGCGACGACGCGGTGGCGATGGGTCGGGCGATGCGCGAGGCCGCCGGCGAGCCGGTGCCCGCGTTCGGCCACTCGATGGGCGGGGCGTGCCTGCTGATGGCGGCGCACCGCGAGCCGGGGCTGTTCAGCCGGATCGTCGTGTTCGAGCCGATCGTGTTCCCGCCCGCGGGCATCCGGCCGCAGGGTGACGAGTCGCCGCTCGCCGCCGGTGCGCGTCGGCGCCGCGCGACGTTCCCGTCGTACGAGGCCGCGATCGCCAACTACGCCGCCAAGCCGCCGCTCATGGGTTTCACGTCCGAGGCGCTCGACGCCTACGTGCGATACGGCTTCGCCGAGGGTGCCGACGGCCAGGTGCACCTGAAGTGCCGGCCCGAGACCGAGGCCGAGACCTTCGAGGGCGGCGGCGCCCACACCACCTGGGACGTGCTGCCCGAGATCGACACGCCGGTGCTGGTGGTGGCCGGGGTGGTGCAGCCGATGCAGCCGTCGTCGATCGCCGCGGGCGTGGCCGAGCGCCTGCCGGGCGCCACCTACCGAGAGCTGCCCGAGTTCGACCACTTCGCGCCGATGACCCACCCGGCCGAGATGGCCGAGCTGGTCGCTGCATTCCTGGCCTGACCGATCGCCGAGGTGGTCCGGGTGTCGCGCACCCGCTTCGTACACTGAGCACGTGAGCTTCCCCGTCCCCACCAGCCTGTCGCCCAGCCGGGTCGAAGCGTTCACCTCGTGCCCCATGGCGTTCCGGTTCGCCAGCATCGAGAAGCTGCCCGAGCCGCCGAGCCCGCACGCCACCAAGGGCTCGCTCGTCCATCGGGTGCTCGAGCTGCTGTTCACCCACCAGCCGCACGAGCGGGTGGGCGACGCGATCGACCGCTCGTTCCAGCAGGCGGTCGCCGAGTACGCCGTCGATCCCGAGTTCACCCTGCTCGGTCTCGACGAGGCCCAGCAGCAGGCGTTCGTCGACGACGCCCGCACGCTCGTCGACTCGTACCTGCAGATGGAGGACCCCACCCAGGTGCGCGACGTCGGCCTCGAGCTGCGGCTCGAGGCACAGGTCGGCGACCTCACCCTGCGCGGCATCATCGACCGGCTCGAGCTCGGCCCCGACGGCGAGCTGATCGTCACCGACTACAAGACGGGCCGCGCACCGGGGATCAAGTGGGAGCAGTCGAAGCTCGGGGGTGTGCACTTCTACTCGTTCCTGTGCGAGTCGGTGCTCGGCCGTCGACCCGCGGCGATCCGCCTCATGTACCTCCGCTCGGGCGAGACCATCACGGTGCAGCCGTCCGAGCAGTCGGTGCGCTTCATCACCACCCGCACCACGGCGGTGTGGAAGGCGGTCGAGCGGGCGTGCACCACGGCCGACTTCCGGCCGCGGCAGGGCCCGCTGTGCAACTCGTGCGCGTTCCAGCAGTGGTGTCCCGCCTTCGGTGGCGACCCCGACCTGGCCAAGCACGAGGCCCCGGTCGCGTTCGGCCGGCTCGCCGCGGCGTGAACCTGCACACCAGCGTCGAGCGCTTCGACGCGCGCCTCGACGCCGCGCTCGAGCCGTGGCGCGACCGGCGCGGGGTCGACTGGGTGTTCCACCGTGCCAGCGAGGTCGGCGACTTCAGCCTGATCTGGCAGGTGATCGGCGCCGCCTACGGCCTCGGGGTGCGGCGCGACTGGCGCGAGTGGCTGCTGTTCGCCGGGCTCATCGGCGTCGAGAGCCTCATCGTCAACCAGGGCATCAAGCGGCTGTTCCGGCGCACCCGTCCCACCGAGACCGGCGATCCCCGGTTCCAGGTGCGCAAGCCGCGCACCTCGAGCTTCCCGAGCGGTCACGCCTCGTCGGCGTTCTTCGCCGCCACGCTCCTCACCTGGTGGTCGAGCTGGCCATGGGCGCCGCTGTGGTTCGCGATCGCACTGGTGGTGGCACTCAGTCGTGCGATCGTGCGCATCCACCACCCGAGCGACGTGGCGGGCGGCATGGTCACCGGGCTCGCGCTCGCGGCGATCGCGATCGCCTCCGGCGCGGCGAACCTGCTCCACTGAACCACGGCTAGCCTCGTCCGCCATGGCGGAGCTGCCCACGTTCGACCGCAGGATGAGCGACGCCGAGGGGCTCATGTGGCGCCTCGAGAAGGATCCGTACCTGTCGAGCGCGTTCGCGAACGTGACGATCCTCGACCGGGCGCCCGACTTCGACCGGCTGCTCGCCCGCATGGAGCGCGCCACCTCGGTGGTCGAGCGGCTGCGCCAGCGGGTGCAGCCGATGCCGGTGAACCTGACGGCGCCGATGTGGGTGGACGACGCGAACTTCGACATCCACTACCACGTGCGACGCATGGCGCTGCCCAAGCCGGGTTCGATGCGCCAGCTGCTCGACCTCGCGAGCCTGATCGCCGTCGACCCGTTCGAGCGCACCCGTCCGCTGTGGCAGTTCGTGGTGGTCGAGGGCCTGCGTGGCGGTCGCGCGGCGATGATCCAGAAGCTGCACCACACCATCGCCGATGGCGAGACGAGCGTGCAGATGTCGTTGCAGTTCCTCGATTTCGAGCGCGACGCCCCCGAGCTGCCGCCCGTCGAGCCGGCCGAGCGCCCGCGACCGGACGAGGCCACCACCGCGCAGGCCAATCAGGACCTGTTGCGCGACCTGGTGGCCGGCAGCCTGCGGTTCCCGCTCGGGTTGCTGCGCCAGATCAAGGACCTGCTCGCCGACCCGACCGGCATCCCCGAGGCCGGCAACGCCGCGGCCGACACCATCCGCGGGGTGATGAACCAGCTCGGCGACACCGAGGCCGCGGCGTCGCCGCTGTGGACCGAGCGGTCGCTGCAGCGCCGGATGGAGGTGCTGCGTGCCCCGTTCGACGAGACCCGTGCCGCGGCCAAGAAGCTCGGCGGCACGCTCAACACGGCGTTCCTCACCGCTGCGGCCGAGGCCGCCGGCCGCTACCACCGCGAGCTCGGCGCACCGGTCGACGCGTTGCGGGCCAGCATGGCGGTGAGCACCCGCACCGAGGGCTCGGGCTCGAACGCGTTCTCGCTCGCCCGGATGATGGTGCCGACCGGCGACATGCCGATCGCCGACCGGTTCCGTTCGATCCACGAGGCGAGCGCCGCGGCGAAGGAGTCGACGGCGGGCGGGTCGCTCGAGACGTTGGCCGCGGTGGCCGCGACGTTGCCGACCTCGCTCGTCACCCGGCTGGCGCGCCAACAGGCGCAGACGGTCGACTTCGCGACCTCCAACGTGCGTGGCGCGCCGATCCCGATGTACATCGCAGGCGCCGAGGTGCTCGAGAACTACCCGGTGGGGCCGCTCGGTGGTGTGGCGTTCAACCTGACGCTGCTCAGCTACAACCACAGCCTCGACATGGGGGTGAACCTCGACCGTGCGGCCGTGACCGAACCCGAGCTGCTGCGCCGCTGCCTCGAGACGGCGTTCGGCGATCTGCTCGCCGTGTGAACCGGGCCCCGTGCGGGCCGACGGCATCAGTCCCGGATCAGGCCGGGGTCGGCGTCTTGGCGGGCGCCGTGAGGAGCGTGCGCACGTCGAGCAGCACGTCGGTGACCTCGCCGGTCGACACCAGTTCGCGAGACATCATCTGCGCGAGGGCCTTGTCGATCACAGTGAGCGCCTCGGTGATGACGGCCTCGTTGGTGTCGGTCATCTCGTCCTCCATGAGCACGGAAGTGGTGTGCTTCCGAACCTAACCGTCCGTTGCGGTTCCTCGGATGCACCCTACCGTGAAGACTCTGTTTCGTGCCGGGCCGGAGCCCGACCGGCCCGGTGTCACCTGGTGGGGTGGAACGGCGGCTGCGACGGTGGCTGCGGGGGCGTGCGGCGGCGGACCTACGATCCGTCGCATGGATCTGGACGGACGGCATGTCGTGGTGACGGGCGCGGCGGGCGGCATCGGCAGGGCGCTCGCGCAGCGGTTCCATGCGGCGGGTGCGTCGGTGGTGGCGGCCGACCTCGACGGCGCGGGAGCCGAGCGCACGGCGGCCGAGCTGAACGACCGCCGGCCCGGGTCGGCGCTCGGTGTGGGCGCCGACGTGGGCAGCGAGGCCGGCAACGTCGCGCTCATCCGGTCGGCCGAGGACGCGTTCGGTGCGATCGACCTGTTCTTCGCGAACGCGGGTGTGGGCATCGGCCAGGACCTCGACACGCCCGAGTCGGTGTGGGAGACCGCGTTCGCGGTCAACACGCACGCTCACCGCTGGGCGGCCAAGCACCTGGTGCCCGGTTGGGTGGCCCGCGGCGAGGGCTACTTCTGCTCGACGGCGTCGGCTGCGGGGCTGCTCGCCCAGATCGGCTCGGCCCCGTACACGATGACCAAGCACGCGGCGGTGTCCTTCGCCGAGTGGTTGTCGATCACCTACGGCGACCGTGGCGTGAAGGTGAGCTGCCTGTGCCCGCAGGGCGTCAACACCAACATGCTCACCGGCGGCGACCTCGGCTCGAACCTCGGCGGCGACGTCGTCCGTTCGGCCGGTGTGGTGCTCGAACCGGCCGACGTGGCCGAGGTGGTGCACCAGGCGATCGTCGACGAGCGCTTCTTGATCCTCCCGCATCCCGAGGTGCACACGTACCTGCAACGCAAGGCGGGCGACGTCGAGCGCTGGCTGGCCGGCATGCGCAAGCTGCAGGCCCGGATGACCTCGTGACCCGCTCGTGACGGACCTCGGCTCCTGACCTCCCCCACCCCTCCCGGCACCCCCGACCCCGACTCGCTCATGACCGACCCCGTCCTGCTCCAGCGCCTCGGCCTGCGCGCCGGCGAAGCGATCCGCTTCCGCCGGCAGGGTCATGGCCGATGGATCGAGGGACGCATGGCGGGCATCGCACCCGACGGCAGCATCAAGTTGTTCGACCCCGACGGGTCGGCCCGCAACCTGCGCCCCGACGTGGTCGAGGTACGCCGACCCGGCAGCAAAGGACGACTTCGATGGCAACTCGTGAGCGACGTGGCGGTCACCTGGGAGCAGCTCGAGCTGTTCTGATCGCGCTGCTGGCCGCACTGGCGGCCGGCCTGCTGGGTGCTGCGGCGCCCGGTGCCGGGGTCGCGCGTGCCGACGACAAGAGCTTCTCGCTCGAGGCGCTCGAGACCACCGCCGAGTTGCGCACCGACGGCTCGATGCAGGTGACCGAGCGGTGGACCTACGACTTCCGCGGCGGCCCGTTCAACTTCGGGATCCGGTCGTTCCAGACGCACCGCAACGACATCAGCCAGTTCGCCGCCGCCGACGACCAGGGCCCGCTGGAGGTGATCCCGCCGGACCAGTCCGAGAGCGGCGAATGGGAGTGGAAGCTCCGTCAGCCGACCTCGGACTCGGTCGTCACCTACACGCTCACCTACTTCGTCGCGCCCATCGTGCGCTTCGGGCTCGACGTGAGCGAGGTGTACTGGCAGTTCGTCGGCGACGACAACCCGGGCATCGGCATCGTCAACATCGACCTGCGCTTCCCGCTCACGACCGTTCCTGCCCAGCCCGACGCGGCGGACGACGACGTCAACGTGATGCGTGCCTGGGCCCACGGACCGAAGACCGGCGACGTTCGACTCGAGCCGGGAGAGGTCCTCGTCCAGGTGAGCAACGTCGAGCCGGGCGAGATCGTCGAGATCCGAGCACTGGCACCTGCGGCCACGTTCAACACGGGTGGCACCGAGCGGTTGCTGCCGTCGATCCTGGCCGAGGAGCGCAGCTACGTCGCCGATCGTGCGAACGAGGCGAGCGACCGACGCACCGGCTGGTTCCTGTCGTCGCTCGTCGCCGCGGTGGGTGCGCTCGGCGCCGGCGTGCTGTGGTTCGTCGGCGGCCGCGAACAGCGCAGCGCCGACGTGCAGGGCGACTACTGGCGTGAGCCGCTCGACGACCCGCCGGCGGTGGCGATCGCCAATCTGAAACGTGGCACGGTCGACCCGGGCCATGCGATCGCCGGCACCCTCGTCGACCTCGCCCAGCGCGGTTACGTGAAGATCGTCGGGGTGAAGGAGGAGCGGTTCGGGCCCGACAAGGTCGTGCACCACTACACCTGGCTCGGCAAGCCGTTCGGTCCCGACGTGCTCGAGTACGAGAAGGATCTGCTCGAGTTCGTGTTCCGCGGCGCGACCGAGACCGACTCCGACGAGCTGTCGGCCTGGGCACGCGCCAACCAGACCACGGCGAAGCGGCTGCTCGACGGGTTCACCGGCGGCGTGAAGGCCGAGTACCGCCGTCGCGGGTACGCCGAGGTGACCCGCACGTCGATGGTGGTGCTGCTCGTCGCGATCTGCGTCGGCGTGGCCGCGCTGTCGGCGGTGGTGAAGTCGGCGACCGGCCACGGCGTCGGCTGGTGGGGTGTCGCGATCGCAGCGGCGATCTTCGGCGTCGGCAGCAACCTGCTGTCGAACCGCAACCCGGCCTCGGTGGAGGCAGCGGCCAAGGCCGAGGGGCTGCGTCGGTTCCTGAAGGACTTCTCCCACCTCGAGGACGCCCCGGTCGGCCACCTGGTCCTGTGGGAGCGCTACCTCGTGTACGCCGTGGCACTCGGCGTGTCGGCCGAACTGGTGCAGGGTCTCGCCAGCCGTCTGCCGCAACTGTTGGCCGACCCGCACTTCGGGACGTGGTACACCCCGGCGCCCGGCGCGCACGGCCGGTTCGACGGCTTCGATCGCATCGAGAGCCTCGGCACGCACGTGGCGTCGGCCAGCACGCCCAACAACAGCGGCTCGGGCGGCGGTTTCTCGGGCGGCGGTGGCGGCGGCGGCGGAGGCGGCAGCGCCGGCGCACGCTGACGTCCCGCGCATCACGTCGCTCCGGTGAGAGCGACGCCCACCCGCTTCGGTACGTTGCCTCGCATGGGTGTGCGACTGGAACCGTCCGACGAATACATGCACGAGCTCGGCCCCGAGTCGAACTTCAACGAGAGCATGTACATCAACTGCTTCGATCCCGACCAGCAGGTCGGTGGGTGGTTCCGCATCGGCAACCGCGCCAACGAGGGCTACGCCGAGATGACGGTGTGCCTCTACCTGCCCCCGGCAGACGGTGCCGAGCGGCGCAGCGTCGGCTTCATGTACAAGCGGCCGTCGATCGACAACAACGACCGCTTCGACGCCGGCGGCATGACCTGGACGATGGTCACCCCGTTCGAGGAGCTGAAGGTCGACTACACCGGCAAGGTCGTGCTGCTCGACGAACCCGAGCAGATGGCCAACCCCAAGGACGCGTTCACCAACAACCCGTACGCCGAGTGCGAGGTGCACATCACCTTCACCGGTCAGGGCAAGCCCAGCATGTTCGGCGGCGAGCCCGACACCCCGCACGAGGCGCCGGGCGAGGAGTTCGCGAAGGGCCACTACGAGCAGCTGGTCGAGGCCGCCGGCACCATCCGCGTCGGCGATCGCGAGTGGGAGATCCGCGGCTGCGGTCTGCGCGACCACTCGTGGGGTCCGCGCTACTGGCAGGCGCCGTGGTACTACCGCTGGCTCACCGCCAACGTCGACCGCGACTTCGGCTTCATGGCGAGCCGCGTGGCCAAGAAGGACGGTCCCGGCACTCGCGGTGGGTTCGTGTGGGAGCAGGGCCAGATGCACTACTGCGACGACGTCTCGATCAGCACGGAGAGCCGGGGCGACGAGAGCTACCACGACCGCATCACCGGCGTGCTGCGGTCGAGCCGCTCGGGTCGCGAGTGGCAGTTCCGTGGCGAGGTGATGGATCTGATCCCGCTGCGCAACCGTCGTCAGGACCCGGACGGCAACTGGCTCATGACCCGCATCAGCGAGGGCATGACGCGCTGGACGGTCGACAGCGGGCCGTACGAGGGCAAGGTCGGCTACGGCCTGAGCGAGTACCTCGACCAGATCATCGACGGTCAGCCGGTCGGCATCGACGAGTGACCGGCGCCGCCGGTCACTCCAACGCCGGGTAGGCGACGAACCGGGCGGCCACCTCGGCGTCGCCCACCACGTCGATCGTGTCGATCCCCCGCCGGCGCCACAGCGCCAGCAGCAGATCGCTCGCCGAGCCACGCAGTGCGCAGTCGCCCTTGGCGTGCGCGCGCTCGATGTCGTAGGTGCCCTCGTCGTTCAGCCGCACCGTCCACTCGCCCGGCACGTCACCGCAGTGCAGGTGCACCGAGCCGCCCGGCGCCGGCGCCCCCTCGCGGGGCTCGTCGGCGAACCACATCAGGAACTCGTCGATGCCGTCGCTCGCGAGGTGCGGCTCGACACCGGTGTCGAGGCCGGCCGCCTGTTCGGCATCCCACCGGTGGATCGCGGTCTCCTGCGCCATGCGGCGGATCACGAACCCGGCGGTCTTGTCGCTCGACCACGTCCAGTTGGCCTGTGCGGGATCCGCCGCGGTGAGCACCGCGACGAGCTCGGCCAGGCCGGCCCGGTACCACGCGACGAGGTCGGCGTCGGCCGGGCGCTCTGGCTGCTCGTAGCCATCCCACGAGTCGCGTCGATCGCCGACGATGGTGCGCCAGAAGTGGTGCACCTCACCCAAGTGGTACACGAGGTCGGCCAACGTCCAGCCCGGACAGGCCGGCACGGCCACGGTGAGGTCGGCGTCGGCGGCCAGGCTCGCGAACGCCTCGCCGTCACGTGCCAACGCCTGCAGGTACTGCACTCGATCCATGCATCGATGCTGGCACACGAGGCGACCGGTCGTCGCGGCCACTACCGTCGTCTCCCATGCGTCATCGTGAGATCGCCGAGCGAGTGATCGGCAACCTGATGTCGGCCGGGACACCCGCCGTCTCGCCCGACGGCCGCCGGATCGCGTTCACCGTCCGCCGGGTCGATCTGGCCGAGAACACCTACCGGTCGCAGGTGTGGCTGGTGCCGGCCGACGGCTCGTCGCCGCCGCAGCCGCTCACGTCCGGGACCGCGGACGGCCAGCCGCACTGGAGCCCCGACGGTCGCTGGCTCGCGTTCACGTCGCGCCGCAGCGAGAAGGAGGGTCACACCACGCTGCACCTGCTGCCGGTCGACCAGCCGGGCGAACTGCGCACCGTGGCCTCGATGCCCGACGGCATCGGCGACCTCGCGTTCAGCCCCGACGGCACGATGCTCGCGTTCACCTCGCGCACCCGCGACGCGCGCTACGACGCGAAGGACGAGAGCTGGCAGCCGCCGCGCAGGATCGATCGGTTCTTCAGCCGGCTCGACGACGTCGGCTGGGTGTTCGACCGACCGAACCACGTGTACGTGGTGCGGGCCGACGGCACCGACCAGCCGCGCAACCTCACGCCCGACGCGGGCGAGCACCACGGTGTGACCTGGCTGGCCGACGGCTCGGGTGTGGTCACGTCGGCGCAGCGCCACGACACCTGGGACCTCGACTTCGCGCAGGACCTGTACCGCGTGGGCCTCGACGGCAGCGTCGCCGTGCTCACCGGCCGAACCGGTCTGTATCTGCTGCCGTCGGTGTCGCCCGACGGCGACCAGGTCGCATTCCTGGGCTACGACGACCCGGCCGAGGTGCCGCAGAACGCGGCGATCGGCGTGGTCTCGGCCAGCGGTGGCGAACATCGGTGGATCAGCCGGGCACTCGACCGCACGTTCGAGACGACGGCCGGCTCGCGCGCACCGGTGTGGGAGGCGGGCGGCACGCTGCTCGCGACGGCCGAGGACCGCGGCCAGACGCACCTGTTCCGCCTGCACCTCGACGGTGCCGCGCCCGAGCGTGTCACCGACGGTGCCGTCACGGTGTACGGCTTCGACGCGGCCGGCGGCACGATCGCCGCCACCATCGGCTCGGTCGACTCGGTCACCGACCTGTTCGTCGTCGCTCCCGGCGGGCTGCGCCGGCTCACGTCGTTCGCGGCCCGCTATGTCGAGGCCGCGCACCCGCAGACCTGGGAGCGCCTCGCCGTGCCCACCACCGACGGCACGGCCGAGATCGACGCGTGGGTGATGCGCCCGGTCGGGTTCGATCCCGCGCAGCAGTACCCGGTGCTGCTCAACGTGCACGGCGGCCCGCACACGCAGTACGGCGAGCGGCTGTTCGACGAGGCCCAGTTCCAGGCGGCCGCCGGCTTCGTGGTCGTCATGTGCAACCCGCGCGGCTCGTCGGGCCGTGAGGAGTCGTGGGGCCAGGCGATCATGGGGCCGAAGCACCCCACCGCGCCGGGCACCGGCTGGGGCAGCGTCGACGTCGACGACGTGCTGGCGGTGCTCGACTTCGTGCTCGAGCACCACCCGTTCTGCGACCCGCAGCGCGTGGGCATGCTGGGCGGTAGCTACGGCGGGTTCATGGCCACCTGGCTGGCCGGCAAGCACGGCCACCGCTTCCGCGGCATCTGCAGCGAGCGCGCCGTCAACAACATGCTGAGCGAGGAGTGGACGAGCGACATCGGCTCGGTGTTCCGCACCGAGGTGGGCCCGACCCACCTCGACGACCCGGCCGCCTACGAGTCGTTCTCCCCCATCCGCTTCGTGCGCGACATCACGGTGCCGATGCTGATCCTGCACAGCGAGAACGACCTGCGCTGCCCGATCGGCCAGGCCGAGGAGCTGTTCATGGCGCTGCGGCTGCTGCGCCGCGACGTCACCTTCTACCGGTTCCCGGCCGAGGGCCACGAGCTCAGTCGGAGCGGCTCGCCGGTGCACCGCGTGCAGCGCGCCGAGATCCTGCTCGACTGGTTCACGGAGCGGCTGAACCCAGCGAGCTGAGCTCGAGCGTGGGGGCGCCCTCGGCGGCGGCCCGTTCGAGGTCGACCACGGCGGTGAAGCGCCATTCGCCGTCGCCCTCGGGATCGGTGAGGAACTGCGTGACCACCCATCGCCCCGGTTCGTCGACGAACTGCACGTGTCGCGCGCTGCGCGCATCGGCATCGACGACGAGCGCGTCGTACTCGTCCCAGTACGGCGCCATCGCCTCGATCAGCCGGTCGACGTCCCACCCGGTGCGCTCGGCGAGCACGCCGTACTGGCGTCGGGCGAGCAGCTCGACCCAGCCGAACGCCGCGGTGCGCACCGCGGTGCGCCACGCAGGTGGAGGTCCGGCGGCGACGGTGGGCGCGTCGATCGCGTGGTGCTCGTGCACCGGTCCACCGGCCAGGCGGGTCCACTCGTCGAGCAGCGTCGCGTCGGTGGCGCGGATCAGCGCGCCCAGCCAGTCGACGACGTCCTCGAGCTCGTCGACGTACACGTCGTCGGGCAGCGAGCGGTCGAGGGTGCGCCAGGCGTCGGTGAGGTAGCGCAGCACCAGACCCTCGCTGCGGTCGAGCCGGTAGCGCCGTACGAACGTGGCGAAGCTGTCGCCCGACTCGAGCATCTCGCGCACGATCGACTTGGGCGACGGCGCTTCGGCCACCCACGGGTGGTGAGTGCGGTACTCGGTGAAGCACACGTCGAGCAGCTCGCGCAGCGGCTGCGGCCAGCTGACGTGCTCGAGCCGCTCCATCCGTTCCTCGTACGGCACGCCCTCGGCCTTGAGGCGCGCCACCGCGGCGGCCTTGGCCGCGTTCTGCTGTGCGTACAGCACCTGGCGCGGATCGTCGAGCACGCTCTCGATCACGCTCACCACGTCGAGCACGTAGGCCGGATCGTCGTGCGACATCGTGGCGATCACCTCGATCGCGAACGGCACGAGCGGCGCCGAGAACCGCAGTGCGGCGCGTTCGTCGTCGCCCTCGACCAGCGAGCCGACGCGCACGCCGGCGCACCGGCCGTGCTCGTCGCGCACGCGCTCGGCCACACCGGCGGCCTCGAGGCTTCGGTACACGGCGATGGCCCGCTTGCGGTGCTGACGCTTGCGCTGGTCGGTGTCGTGGTTGGTGCGCAGCAGGTGCTTCAACGCGTGCGGCCCGTCGGGCCGGCCGAGCACCGAGGCGACGAGGTCGGGGGTGACACGGAACCGCGACACCAACGGCTCGGGCGAGGCACCGACGAGGCGGTTCATCGTCGCCTCGTCGTAGTGCACGAAGCCCTCGGGTGCCTTGTGCTTGGTGGCCTTCTTGCGTGCCTTCGGATCGTCGCCGGCGCGGCTGAGCGCCTTGGCGTTGTCGATCACGTGGTCGGGCGCCTGCACCCACACGTGCCCGTCGGGATCGAAGCCGGGGCGACCGGCGCGGCCGGCGAGCTGGTGGAACTCGCGGGCGGTGAACACGCGCACGCGGCTGCCGTCGAACTTGGTGAGCGCGGTCATCAGCACCGTGCGGATCGGGATGTTGACGCCCACGCCGAGCGTGTCGGTGCCGCAGATCACCGGCAGCAGCCCCTCGCCCGCCAGGCGTTCGACCATCCGTCGGTACTTCGGCAGCATGCCCGCGTGGTGCACCCCCACACCGTTGCGCAGCAGACGTTCGAGCGTGTCGCCGAAGCCGCGCGTGAACCGCACGCCGCGCAACGACTCGGCGATCGCCTCGCGCTGGGTGCGCGTGGTGACGGCCAGGCTGACGAGTGACTGGGCCCGCTCGATCGCCGCAGCCTGCGTGGCGTGCACCACGTACACGGGGCTCAGCCCGTCCTTCACGGCGTCGAGCACGCTGTCGGCCACCGACGTCATCCGCCACTGGTGGTACAGCGGCGTGGGGCGGTGCACCGACGTCACCTCGGTGACGCTCCGTCCCGAGCGGCGCTCGAGATCGGACGTGATCGCCGACATGTCGCCGAGGGTGGCCGAGGCGAGCAGGAACTGGCATCCGGTGAGCTCGAGCAGCGGCACCTGCCAGGCCCAGCCGCGGTCGTGATCGGCGTAGTAGTGGAACTCGTCGAGGCAGGCGAAGCCGAACTCGCTGGCGGCACCGGTGACGAGCGCGTGGTTGGCGAGCACCTCGGCGGTGCACACCAGCACCGGCGCGTCGGCGTTGATCGCCGCGTCGCCGGTGGCGAGGCCGACGTCCGCTGCGCCGAGCAGGTCGACGAGGTCGAAGAACTTCTCGGCGACGAGGGCCTTGATCGGCGCGGTCCACACCGCACGACGGCCGGCGTTACGGGCGAGGACGATGCCGGCCATCGCGACCAGGCTCTTGCCCGAGCCGGTGGGGGTGGCGAGCACGACGTGGTCGCCCGCGGCGAGCGCGAACGACGCCTCCTCCTGGTGTGCGTACAGCGGACGCCCGCCCGACTCGGCCCACTCGCCGAACGCGAGCAGCACCTCGGTCGGATCGCTGCCCGGGGGCGGCAGGAGGTCGAGCAGCGTGGACATGTACCGATCAGTGTGCCCGGTTCACCGACCTTGTCGGCTGGTGGTCGCTGAGCGAACCCGAGCCGACAGAGTTCGAGTCAGTCCTCGGCGAGCCAGCCGTCGATCAGCTTGCGGGCGATCGAGATCCGCGGCGGGATGTTGGGCAGCGCGTCCTTACGGAACCACTGGGCGTCGAGGATCTCGGTCGGGTCGCAGACGATGTCGCCACCGGTCCACTCGGCGCGGAACCCGAGCATCAGGCTGTGCGGGAACGGCCAGGGCTGGCTGCTCACGTAGCGAGGCGTGCCGATCTGCACGCCGACCTCTTCGCGCACCTCGCGGATGACGCTCTGCTCGAGCGACTCGCCGGGCTCGACGAACCCGGCCAGGCAGCTGTACATCGGCGCCCGGAACTGCACGCCGCGAGCGAGCAGTGCCTCGCTGTCGTCGCCGTGCCCGCGCGTGACGAGCGTGATCATCGCCGGCGCGAGGCGCGGGTAGGCGAGCAACCCGCACGCCGGGCACTTCATCGACCGGTCGTTCTCCTGCTTCTCGGTCGGCGTGCCGCACCGACCGCAGAACTTGTGCGTGCGCCCCCACTCGGCCAGCTGCACCGCGCGACCGGCGACGGCCCACTCCTCCTCGCTGGCACGACCGAAGTACGTGTACAGGTCGATCGCCGCGCCGTACGAGGGGTCCTCACCGTGCGGGACGTCGACGGCCCACACGGCCTCGATCCCCTCGTGCTCGTCGCCCTGGAAGAACCCGAGGAAATGGTGCGGCGCCCCGTCGGTCTCGACGCGGTCCGACACGAACACCGTGGTGCCGATCACGTGGATGTAGCGGTGCGCGGTGACGTCGCCGGCGGGCTGGAACGCTGGAATGAAGCTGGGCACGACCCTCACCATAGGATCGCGACATGACCAACATCGTGATCGTCGACGCCGTTCGCACCCCCATCGGCAAGCGCAACGGCGGCCTGTCCACCCTCCACCCGGCGCAGGTGCTCGGCACCGTGCAGAAGGCCATCGTCGACCGCACCGGTATCGACCCGGCCGAGATCGGCCAGGTCGTCACCGGCTGCGTCAGCCAGGTCGGCGAGCAGGCGTTCAACATCGGCCGCACCGCCTGGCTGTCGGCCGGCATGCCGATGTCGGTCGCCAACACCACGGTCGACACCCAGTGCGGTTCGAGCCAGCAGGCCACCAACCTCGGCGCGGCGCTCGTCGGCAGCGGCGTCGTCGACGTCGCCCTCGCCTGCGGTGTCGAGCTGATGAGCCGGGTACCGATCGGCGCCGGCGGCAACAAGAACCTGGGCCTCGGCATCCCGATCCCGAAGACCTACTTCGAGCAGTACGAGATGACGTCGCAGTTCGAGGGCGCCGAGCGCATCGCCGAGCAGTGGGGCATCACCCGTGACGACACCGACGCGTTCGGCTTCCGCAGCCAGCAACTGGCCGCGCAGGCGTGGGCCGAGGACCGCTTCAGCGGTCAGTACATCACCGTCGAGGCACCCGACCGCAACGAGGACGGCTCGCTCGCCGACACCACCCACACCGTCGCTCGCGACGAGGGCCTGCGCGAGACCACGATGGAGAAGCTCGCCAGCCTCAAGCCGGTCGCCCGCGAGAACGGCGTGCACACGGCCGGCAACTCGAGCCAGATCAGCGACGGCGCGAGCGCTGTGCTGATGATGACCGAGGAGAAGGCCGCCGCGCTCGGCCTCAAGCCCCGCGCCCGCATCGTCGACACCTGCCTCGTCGGCACCGACCCGGTGCTCATGCTCACCGGCCCGATCGACGCCACCCGGCGCATGCTCGGCCGCACCGGCCTGTCGATCGACGACATCGACACCTTCGAGATCAACGAGGCCTTCGCCTCGGTCGTGCTCGCGTGGCAGAAGGAAGTGGGCGCCAACCCCGACAAGGTCAACCCGAACGGCGGCGCGATCGCCCTCGGCCACCCGCTCGGCGGCACCGGCGGCTTCCTGCTCACCAAGGCCCTCTACGAGCTCGAGCGCACCGGCGGCCGCTACGGCCTCGTCAGCATGTGCTGCGGTGGCGGTCTCGGCACCGGCACCATCATCGAGCGCCTCTAGTCACACCTCGCGCACGAGCGCGGGACGGAACGGCCCATCCCGGGCGCTTCCGTCCCGCGCTCGCTCGCGTCTCGGGTCATGGCGGGACGGATCGGCCCATCCCGGGCGCTTCCGTCCCGCGTCAGGCGATGCCGGGGGCGAGGACGAGCACCTCGTCCTCGGGCGTCAGGCGCAGCGGCGCCGACTTGTGCGGGTTCACCGTCACCTCGCCGGTGCGGGCCGTGCGGTAGCCGATCGCGGTGTGGCCGAGGCCGGCCGCGGTGAGCACCACGTCGGCGAACGTGGCCGCCTTGTGCGCGCCGTACTGCAGCGACTCGCGCAGCTCGATCGAGCAGCCCGCGCGGTCGAACAGGTCGACGAACACCTGGTGCAGGTCGTGGCGTTCGCTCAGCTGGGCGAGCATCAAGCTGGTGAGCTCGTCGCTGACGATGAAGTCGTCGGCCCCCGTGGCCACGGCGAGCGGGGCATGACGCTGGTCGAGCAGCTCGGCCACCATGCGCACCGGGCCGACGTCCTCGGTCTGGCGCACCTGGCGGAACGCGAGCAGCGTCAGCAGGGTGCGGGCGTCGGCTTCGTCGGTCGGGATGTCGCGGTAGCCGAGCAGGATCACCTCGTGGAACGAGATGCGGGCGGCGTGCGACGCCACCACCTCGGGACCCCCCTCGAGCTCGTTCACCTCGACGGTGACGTTGCGCACCTGCACCGACGATCGCACGTCGTTCGGATCGATCAACTCGGGGTCGACGAGCACCTCGACGATCGTCTCGGTGCCCATGAACTCGTCGAGCTCGGTGATGACCCGCGGCCCGAGCACGCTCCAGCCCGACACGACGATGCGGCGGTAGGCCTCGCGCGAGTTCGACGGCCACGTCTCGAGCGCGGTCGGTGTGACGCTGACGGGCAGCACCTTGAACACCGAGTCGTCCTCGGTGACGCCGATCAGCTGCTCACCGGGGGCGTACACGCGATCCTTCGGCGGGTTGAGCAGCACCGCCCCGTCGGAGGTGCGCACGCCGAACAGCGCCGCCTTGTCGAACGACAGCTGGCAGTCGAGGTAGGTGCGGCCGACCAGTTCGGGGAACTGGTCGAAGTAGATCTCGTCGCCGTCGAAGTCGAGCAGCTCGCGGAACACCGAGCTGAGGCCCCGCTGGCGGCAGGCCTGGGCGGTGAGCTCGGCCACCACGTCGTCGGAGCTGACGGTGACGAGCCGCTCGCCCAACAGCGACTGGAGCGATCGGCCGTTCTCGGCCTCGTTCACCTCGGCCACGATGTGCGGCCCGCCGTCGCCGACGGTGGCGCGGATGGCCAGCAGCACCTTCACGGTGTGCGAGTCGTCGCCGTCGCCGTCGCCGATCACCACCACCGAGCGGGCACCGGCCAGGTTGACCATCGCCAGGTTGCCGGGCATCCAGGGCTCACCGCTGCGGCACACGACGCGAGTGCTCTTCATGTCGGGGATGGCGGCGCGCAGCGCCTCCTCCATCTCGGTCTTGTCGGTGCTGGCCAGGATCACCACAGCGGCACGCTTGCGGCTCTCGTTCGCGATGACGAGCTCGCTCACGATGGCGGGCACACGCGACGACCAGCCGAGGATCAGCGAGTGGTCGTCCTCGATCACGTCGCTGCGGCCCCGGCGCAGGTCCTCGATGCGCTGGTCGAGACCGCTCGCGATCAGACCGATGAGGCTGCCGGCGATGAAGATGCCGCACAGGGTGATGACCAGGCCGAGCAGGCGGGTCGGCCAGCTGGTGTCGCCGGCGAACGTGCCGGCGTCGACGATGCGCAACATCGACTGCCACAGGGCGTCGGGGAACGACAGCTTGCCCCCGCCGTTGATGCCCTTCATCGAGAACAGGGCGACGATGACCGCGCCGATCGCGATGACCGCCAGCGTGGCGAGCCCGAGCCAGCCGATCACCACCGAGGGGCCGCGCGACAGCGCCAGGTCGAAGCGGTAGCGCAACCGCTGGCGACGGGTGCGGGCCGGCCCCGTGGCGGGGCGCTCGATGGTGGCGGTCTGATCGGACACGGGTCCTCCGGCGGACGGCATTTCGTACGTGGCGGCGGTGGCCGCACCCGGAGGTATCGACCACGAGCGCGCACACCTTGACAGGTTCTTGACGAACGTTTCGGGATCGTCCGTCCGGAGGACGAAGCCGCCCGCAGCCGATAGAACCCGACCCGTGCGCACCGCCCGATCCATCGCCGCCGCCGCGGCCCTCTCGGTCGCGCTGACGGCCACAGGTTGCACCGATCCGGCAGCCGATCGGCCCGCAGCTGCGCCGGCCTCGACGATGGTGGAGTCGAACGCCACCATCGTGCGCGTCGTCGACGGCGACACGGTCGTGGTCGACATCGACGGCCATGACGAGACGGTGCGCCTGATCGGCATCGACACGCCGGAGACGGTGAAGCCGAACAGCCCGGTCGAGTGCTTCGGGCCCGAGGCCTCTGCGTTCACCAAGCACCTGCTGCCGGAGGGCACCCTCGTGCGGCTCGAGCGCGACGTCGAGGCCCGCGACGACTACGGACGCCTGCTCGCCTACCTGTACCTGGCCGGCGACGGCACGTTCGTCAACCTGCTCCTCGCCCGCCAGGGGTACGCCGCTCTGCTCACCTTCCCGCCCAACGTCGCCCACGTCGACGAGTTCGTCGACGCCGCCGAGGCAGCCCGCGTCGACGGCCTCGGGCTGTGGTCGGCCTGCACCGACGGCAGCTGAACTCGGCCGCTCGCACCCGCCCGCCGGGTAACGTCGGCGCGATGAGCACCCCCTCGCTCGACGGTCCCACGCTCGCGGCGCGGCTCGGCCACCCGGCCGACGCCAAGCTGCTGATCATCTCGTGCGACGACCTCGGCTCGTGCCACGCCGCCAACATGGGCGTGTACGCGGCGTTGCGCGACGGGGTGGCCACCTGCGCCTCGCTCATGGTGCCGGCCCCATGGGCGCGCCACGCGGCCGCGGCCTACGACGGCGACGACCTCGGCGTGCACCTCACGCTCAACTGCGAGCACGACGCCTACCGCTTCGGCCCGATCACGCACGCCCCGTCGCTGCAGTCGGGCGAGGGCGGGTTCCCGCGCGACGTGGCCGACCTGTGGGAGCACGCCGATCCGGCCGAGGTGCTCCGCGAGTGCCGCGCCCAGATCGAGCGGGCGTTGGCGTGGGGCATCGACGTCACCCACCTCGCGCCGCACCTCACGTCGATCACGCTGCGACCCGAGTTCTTCGACGTGTACCTCGAGCTCGCGATCGAGTTCCGGCTGCCGATCCGCCTGCCGTCGACGATCACCGCCGACCAGGCCGGGTTCCCGTTCCGGCGCCTCGCGGCCGAGGAGGGGGTGGTCTTCCCCGACCACTTCGACCACGACTGGCGCGCCGGCAGTCGCGACCGCGTGTACGACGCGATCCGTGCTCTGCAGCCCGGGGTCACCGAGATCCACGTGCAGCCGGCGATCGACACGCCCGAGGTGCGGGCCCTGTCGCCGCAGGCCGAGGGCTGGATCGACGACCTCGCGCTCGTCACCACCGATCACACGCTGCGCGAACTGCTGCGCGACAGCGGTGCGGTGCTGGTGGGCTACCGGTCGCTCAGGGACGCGATGCGAGCCGGCTGATCGCCGCGCCGGCGTCGCCGTTGCGCAGCACGTCGAACAGCACCCCGGTGTGCCCGGCCGCCTTGAGCTTGCCCTGCATGAACGCGACCGACGGATCGAGCGCGGCGTCGGCCGCCGGGATCGTGATCACCAGGTCGGCGTCGTCGGGACCCTCGACCGCCTCGTCCTTCTTGCCGAACACCACGCGGTACTGCACGGTGCCCGTGACGGCGCTCATTCGTCGCCCCCGCTGATCGCCAGGTCGCGCACCCCGGCGAACAGATCGGTCTCGACCTCGCCCTCGGCGGGCACGCCGACGAGCGACTTGGCCAGGATCCAGTCCTCGTACGGGTACACCTCGCGGAGCTGGTCGTCGTCGAGCCCGAACCACCACGGTTCGGTGGGGTCGACCTGCGTGGCGTGCGCCTTGAGCGAGCCGGTGCGCGCCCACAGGTAGTCGCCGATGTCGAGCTTGGTGGTGATGCGGTGGTCCTGGCCGGGCCGGTCGAGCCACGCCTGGTCGAACGGCGATTCGCCACGCAGGCGGATCATGCCCTCGTGCACCGCCATCAGCCGTGCCTTGCTCCAGGTGGTGTAGTACAGCTTCGAGGGCTGCCACGGCTCGCCGAGCTCGGGGTACCAGTCGGGATCGCCGGCCCGGTCGAACGCCGGCAACGAGATGTCGTGCACGCGCAGGTGGTCGGGGTGCGGGTAGCCGCGCTGGTCGTCGCCGTAGGTGATGATCACCTGCGGCTTCTCGTCGCGGATGACCTTCACGAGACGGCCGATCGCCTCGTCGAGGTCGGCGTTGGCGAAGCAGTCGGGGTGGGCGTTGGCCTCGCTGTCGGGCATGCCCGAGTCGCGGTAGCCGAGCATGACGACGCGCGAGAAGCCGATGATCTCGGCCGAGCGCTGCAGCTCGAGCGGGCGGAGCTCGGCCAGCTTGGCCTTCTCCTCCTCGGGCGTGAGGCCGTGGAACGGCTGACCGGGCTCGCGCAGGTGCGGGTTCTGGAGGTCGCCCTCCTCGCCGCCGGTACAACACACGAGCACGGTGCGCACCCCCTGCTGGCCGTACATCGCGAGCGTGGGGGCGCCCTTCGAGGCCTCGTCGTCCGGATGGGCGTGGACGGTGAGGATGCACAAGGTCACGTGACCACGCTACCCAGGGGCGGCTCGCGTAACATCCCCTCCATGCGGGCACGGGCGGTGGTCTCCTCTCTGGTCGTCGCGTGCTGCGTCACGGCCCTGCTCACGGCGTGCAACGACGATGGCCGCACCCTCCGCGACCCTCGTCCCGACCAGGTGGGCTCGGTGTCCACCACGGCCGCCCCCACCACCGTGGCGCTCGACCCGCTGCAGACCGCCGACATCGGCACCCTGCCCACCAGCGTGCTGCCGGTCGGCTCGGGCGACGTGCCGGTGCTCCCCGTCGGCTCGGGCGACGTGCCCGCCCTGCCGCTCGGCACGGGCGACGTGCCGCCGGTCGAGGGCCTGCAGTCGGCGTGGACCGACGGCGGCGAGATCCCGGTGCGCTACGCGTGCAACGACGTCAACGTGTCACCCCCGCTGGTGTGGGCACCTGCGCCCACCGGCACGGTCGAGATCGCGGTCACGCTCGAGGACCAGGACCGGCCCGACTTCGTGCACTGGGTGATGTCGGGCATCGACCCGTTCGCCACCTCGCTCGCCGAGGGCGCGATCCCCGAGTTCGCGATCGTCGGCGTCAACAGCCAGGGACTGGCCAAGTACACGGGCCCGTGCCCGCCCGTCGGCGAGACGCACACCTACGTGTACACGGTGCACTTCCTCGACCAGGCCACCGAGCTGTCCGACGGTGTCGCCGGAGCCGATCTTCAAGCCTTCGTCAAAGGCGCCACGTTCGAGAGCCGAACGATCTCCGGCACCTATAGTCAGGGCTGAGCGTGACCAGCACGACGGACCCGTCACCTCATCCACAGTCAGGAACTGCCATCGATCAGCCGCTGACCTCGTTGCCGGTCGCGATCTTCCAGGCCGACCGGGACGGCCGACTGCTCTCGGCCAACGATGCGTTTCGCGCGCTCGCGCTCGGCGGTGACGTCCCGTCGCCGCGCACCACGCCGTGGTCGAACGCCCATCCCGCCGACCGGCACGCGGCCGACCGCGCCTGGCGCGAGGCGATGGAGCACGACGCCGACTTCGCCGTCGAGTTCCGGGTGTGGCACCGCGACGGTCGGCTGCTGTGGGTGCGCGTCAACGCGAGCCCGATGCGCGACGAGCTCGGCCGCATCGAGGCCTATGCCGGGGTGGCCGTCGACGACACCGAGACCGTCGGCAAGCGTCAGCTGCTCGAGCGCCTGCTCGGCGTGGTCGAGCCGTCGGCCGACGCGGTGATCATCCTCGACCGCGACGGCACGCCGGTGTACACCAACCAGACGGCACGGGTGCTCTTCGGCGTCGGCGACGACGCCGACCTGCTGCGCGACCCGTCGGTGCGCAACCTGCTGCAGACCATCCGCGACCAGCTGCCCCGCGAGGTCCTCACGGCGTCGACCACGTCGCAGTGGTCGGGCGAGGTCGGCTTCCGCGGGCCCGACGCGCTCGAACGGATCCTCGATGTCGATCTCGTCATCCACCGCGACGCGCAGGGCGTGATCGAGTACTGGGGCGGCGTCATCCGCGACGTCACCGCGCGCAACCACATGCAGGCCGAGCTGATGCGCCAGGCCACGCACGACGGCCTCACCGGGCTGCCCAACCGGATCCTGCTGCTGCGCACCACCGCCGACGCGCTCGATCGGATCCGCGGCACGCGTGGCCACGTGGCGCTGCTGTTCCTCGACCTCGACAAGCTGAAGGACGTCAACGACAACGCCGGCCACGACGTGGGCGACGCGCTGCTGGCGCAGGTGGCCAACAGGGTGGTGCACGCCACCCGGCCGGCCGACGTGATCGCCCGCATCGGCGGCGACGAGTTCGTGGTGCTGTGCAACGGCACGATCGACGAGCACTCAGCCCTCGAGCTGGCCGAGCGCATCCGGCTCGCGCTCAGCGGCAAGATGATGATCCGCGGCGTCGAGGTCGAGCTCACCGTGAGCGTTGGTGTGGCGTTGGCGGACAACTCGCACCTCGAGGGCGTGCCCTCGGCCGATGCGGCGCTCACCCTGCTGCGCCACGCCGACGCGGCGATGTACACGGCCAAGCGCCGGGGCCGTTCGCGCGTCGAGCTGTACACCGAGGCGATGCGCGCCGCGAGCGTCGAGCAGAAGGAGCTCGCCGCCGAGCTCGAGCGGGCACTCGCGAACGACGAGCTGCGGCTCGCCTACCAGCCGATCATCTCCACGCACAGCGGTCGTGTGGTGGGTGCCGAGGCGCTGCTGCGCTGGGACCACCCCACGCGTGGCCGGCTGCTGCCGGCGCAGTTCCTACATCTCGCCAACGAGTCCGGGGCGATCGTGCCGATCGGCGACTGGGTGATCAGCACGGCGTGCAACGACGCCCGGGGCTGGTTGGCCGCCGGTCTGGTCGAGCGCACGTTCAGCGTGCACGTCAACGTGTCGCCGCGGCAGCTGCAGGAGGGCACGTTCGTCGAGCGGGTGCTGTCGATCGTGCGCTCGATGGAGCTCACGCCCGCGCAGCTGACGATGGACTTCGACGAGCAGACCCTCAACGACGGGCAGGGCGGCATCACCCGATCGCTGCAGGCGCTGCGCCGGTTCGGCGTGCAGCTCGCGCTCGACGACTTCGGCGTGGGCATCAGCTCGCTCACCGCGCTGCGGGCGTGCCAGGCCGACGTGCTCAAGCTCGACGGCACCGTGGCGCGAAGCCTGGGCGCGAACGGTGACGACGACCCGATCGTGCGGGCGATCATCCAACTCGCGCACGCGCTCGAGATGCAGGTGGTGGCCGAGTGGGTCACGTCGGCCGACCAGCTGCACCGGCTGCGCATGCTCGGCTGCGACATGGTGCAGGGCCACCTGCTGGGCGAGCCGATCGCCGCCGAGCAGTTCGCGGCGCGCCAGACCCGCACCGTCTGACCCGCACCGTCTGACCCGCACCGTCCGACCCGCGGGCCGGTCCCGCCTTCAGCGCGGCGCGAGCGGCAGCCGCACCCGGAACCGTGCGCCGCCGAGCGGCGACTGCTCGCACGTCACCGTGCCGTGCTGGACCTCGGCGAAGGTGCGGGCGAGGAACAGGCCCATGCCCGAGCCGGGACGGTCGGCGGGCTCGTCGCCACGCGCGTAGGCGGCGAAGATCTGGTCGCGTGCCTCGACCGGCACGCCCGGCCCGTCGTCGTCGATGTCGATCACCGCATCGACGCCATCGGTCGACACCGCCACCTCGATCCGCGAGCTGAGCGGCGTGTACTTGAGCGCGTTGCCCACGAGGTTGTCGACGATGCGACCGGTGAGCACCGCGTCGACCACGGCCGACACGTCGGCCGGGCCGAGCACCACGGGTGCGCGGCCCTCGACGTCGAGGTCGGCCAGCACCTCGGCGACGATCGTGCGCAGCGAGGCGCGAGCCGGGTGTGAGCGGAGGTCGCCACGCAGCATCCGGTCGACCGAGGTGAGGTCGGCGAGCAGTCGCGAGGTGCGGCGCGCGTCGAGCGCGATGCGGGCCGCCAGCTCGCGCTGTTGCACCGGCGACACGGCCCCGTGGTCGAGCAGTGTCGACATCAGCTGGATCGCGGCGATGGGCGAGCGCAGGTCGTGCGAGACGGCGGCGATGATCGCCGTCTTCTCGTCGAGGCGACGGCGCAGGTCGCGCTCGCCGAGCTCGCGCGCGATCGCGATCTCGACCAGACCGGCGGCTCGCTCGCTCAGCACCCGGAGCCATTCGCTCGGCACCGAGTCGGCGTCGTGCTCGAGCATCAGCGTGCCTGCCGGTGAGATCGGCACCTCGTACGACGCGGCGCCGGCGCGGGGACGCCCTGCCTCGACGCACACGTCGTCCTCGAGATGCACGCGCACCAGTGATCCGCCCGACTGGTGGGCCAGCATGCGGGCCACGCACCCGGCCGTCTCGGCGACGGGACGGTTGCGGATCATCGAGTCGTACACCTCGTCGACCAGCCCGGCCACGGCCGCGTCGGCGAGCACGAACACGAACCCGCGCACGCGCGGATCGTCGGTGCGGTTGTTGGCCCCGATGTCGAACGCACGCCACCCGCCGTCGGCGGTCCGGAACCGCAGCCGGTTCACCGCGGCGCTCCCCGAGTACGGGTCGTACGCCCGCGGCGCCTCGGCCTCGGCGGCGAGGATGCGGAGCACGCCGTCGATGTCGTCGGCGTGCACGAGATCGACGGCGTTGCGGCCGATCAGCTCGTCGGGCGACCAGCCGGTGAGGCCCCGCACGGACGGGCTGATCCATTCGATCGTCATCGAGGGATCGGTGATCGCGGTCACGTACGCGAGGCCCTGTTCGAGACCGGCGAGCAGCCGGGCCAGGCGCTCGTCGACCACGGTGGCCGTCTGGCGGATCGCGGCGTCGATCATCGCCGCCGCCCGCTCGGCCAGGATCGACACCCACGTCGACGGTTCGGGATCGCTCGGGTGGTGGATGGTCACGGTGCCGGCGCCGTTGGCGATCTCCGCCATCACCGGGGTGACGCGAGCCGCGGGCTCGCCCACCGTGATCGGCACCGTCGACGCCGCCGACGCCGCCGACGCCGCCGACGCCAGCGTGATCGTCACCGCCGCACCGCCGGACTGCCACGACAGCAGGTGCGCCACCAGTTCGGCGGTCACCTCGATCGGCGACCCGGCCGACACGCTGTCCCACACGTCGTCCTGCATGCGGCGCTCGGTGATGTCGCGAGCGATGACGACGAAGCCGCGCACCTCGGGATCGGCGACGAGGTTGTTGGCCGCGAACTCGAACGCCTTCCACGTGCCGTCGACCGTGGCGAGACGGATCTCGTCGAAGGTGCGGCGGGCGGGGTCGGCCCCGTACTCGTGCGGTGCCTGCAGTTCGGAGAAGACCAGTCGTCCGATGTCACCGAGGTCGTCGGGGTGGATGAAGTGCAACCCCGAGCGACCGATCATCTGGTCGCGCGGCCACCCGGTCATGTCGACGGCCGACGGACTCACCCAACGGATCACGAACTCCTCGTCGAGGAAGAACACCACGTGAGCGGTGCCCCGTGTGAGTCCGGTCGCGAGGCGTGCCTCGAGGTCGTCCATGGCGGCAGACCATACGTCAGTGCACCACCGGCGATTCGCGCATGTCGCGCACCTGCGTCGGTGCAGCCGGGAGACGGACACTGAACCGGGCACCGCCCCACGGCGAGGCGGAGCAGTCGGCCGCACCACCCTGCACCTCGGCGAACGTGCGCACCAGGAACAGCCCCATACCCGACCCGGGACGATGCCGCTGCTCGGCGTCCCCACGCACGTACGCGTCGAAGATCCGCTCGCGTTCGTGCATCGGCACGCCCGGCCCGTCGTCGTCGACGTGCACCACGACGACATCTTCGAGCGCCTCGAACGACACGTGGATGCGGACATCGGACGGCGTGTGCTTCATCGCGTTGGAGAGGAGGTTGTCGACGATGCGTTCGGTGAGTGCCGGGTCGACGACGGCCATCACGTCGCCCGTCGCGACCGTCGGCGCAGCGCGGCCGTCGACGTCGAGCTCGTTCAGCACACGCTCGGTCAACGCACCGAGCGAGACCGGCTGCACGTGCAGCTCGGTGGCACCGTGCAGGATCCGATCGACGGCGGTGAGATCGGCGAGCAATCGCGAGGTGCGCTGCGCGTCGGTCCGGATGCGGGTCGCCAGCCGGCGGCGTTGGTCCTCGCTGAGCCGCTCTTCGTCACCGTCGAGCAGATTCGACATGAGCTGGATGGCAGCGATCGGGGAGCGCAGGTCGTGGGACACCGCGGCGATGATCGCCGTCTTCTCCGCGAGCCGCCGAACGAGCAACTGCTCGCCGAGGTGACGGGACACCGCGACCCGAACGAGACCCGCCGAGCGATCGAGCAACAGACGGAACCAGTCCGAGACCACCACGGTGTCCGGATACTCGACCTCGAGCCGACCGACCTCGTCGATCTGGTGCGACACGACGACCGTGTCGGCGTCTCGTCGGCCGACCGACACCTCGACCGGCGGTGTCACGCCCGGCAGCGAGACGCTCGCTCGTGCCCCGTACGCCTGCCAGCTCAACAGCGCCGCGACCTTGGTGGCGATGTCACCGAGCGATTCGCCGCTCGCCATGGCCTCGTAGACCCCGTCGATCAGACGCCGCTCGGTGGTCTCGACGAACACCACGACGATCCCGCGCACCTCCGGGTTGGTGAGCTGGCTGTTGGCCGCGAACTCGAGCGCCACCCATCCACCGCCGCGGGTTCGGAAGCGAACCCGGTTGGTGGAACGCCTGGCCGGGTCCTCGCCGGGCGCGTTCGGCACGGCACGCGCGGGATGGAGCAAACGCCGCAGCTCGGCGAGGTCGTCGGCGACGACGTAGTCGAGCGCGCTGGTTCCCACGAGCTCGTCGGGCTGCCACCCCGTCGCGTCGGTGATCGACGGGCTCACCCACACGAACACGAGCGTCGGATCGAGGAGCGCGGTCGGATAGGCCATGCCGGCGCCGAGTCCGGCGGCGACACGTCGCGCGATGTCGTCCGTCGGTTCACCCACCGAGGTGAACGTCCGGATCAGTGGCTGAGCGTCAACCCGTCGAGCGCGTCGGCGAACTTCTCGATCGCCGCAGCGCGGCGCGTGGGCACGTGGTCGATCGAGGGCTCGCTCGGGCGGTAGCGCTTCAGCACCTGGCGGGCGACGGTGACCTTGTGCACCTCGTCCGGTCCGTCGTAGATGCGGGCGGCGCGGGCGGCGCGGTACATGCCCTCGAGCGGGAGGTCGGTGGTGTATCCGAGTGACCCGTGGATCTGGATCGCGCGGTCGATCACGTTGTAGAGCACCTTCGCACCCCAGAACTTGATGACGCCGATCTCGATGCGGGCGTCGCTGTAGTGCTTGCCGGCAGCGTGCAGCTGGTCCATCTTCCAGGCGGCCTGCAGGGTGAGCAACCGGGCCGCCTGCATCTCGGCGTAGCTCTCGGCGATCCAGTCCTGCACCATCTGCTTCTCGGCGAGGATCGAGCCGTGCACGTAGCGGGTGAGCGCCCGCTCGCACAGCAGGTCGAACGCCCGCTGGCTCTGCCCGAGCCAGCGCATCGCGTGGTGGATGCGGCCAGGGCCGAGGCGCTTCTGCGCGAGCGCGAAGCCCTGGCCGATGCCCGCCTCGCCGCCGACCACGTTCTCGAACGGCACGCGCACGTTCTCGTACAGGATCTCGGCGTGGCCGCCGGGCTCGCCGGTCTTGTGATCGGGCTCACCCATGGTGGGCACGTCGCGCAGGATGTTGACGCCCGGTGTCGAGGTGGGCACGAGGATCATCGAGTAGTTCTTGTACGGCGTCTCGTGGTCGCCGGTCTTGCACATCACGATGAGCAGGTCGGCGATCGACGCGTTGGACGAGAACCACTTGTGCCCGTTGATCACCCACTCGTCGCCGTCGCGCATCGCGCTGGTGGTGAGCAGCGTGGGGTCGGCGCCCGCGCCGGGCTCGGTCATCGAGAAGCAGCTGCGGATCTCGCCCTCGAGCAGCGGGGTCATCCACTGCGCCTTCTGCGCCTCGGTGCCACCGACGGCGAGCAGTTCGGCGTTGCCGCTGTCGGGCGCGTTGTTGCCGAAGATGCTCGGCCCGTACGGCGTCTGCCCGAGGATCTCGTGCATCAGGCCGAGCTTCACCTGTCCGAATCCGAGGCCTCCCATGTCGGGCGGCAGGTGCGCGGCCCACAGGCCCTGGCGCTTGACCTCTTCCTTGAGCGGCGCGGTGATCTGCAGGAACCGCTGTCGCCCCTCGGCCGTGCGCCACACGTCGGCGAGCGTCTCGAGCGGGATGATCTCGTCGCGGACGAAGCCGCGCATCCACTCGAGCTTGGCTTCGAACTCGGGCTCGGTCTCGAAATCCCAGGCCATCGCTGGCGTCCCCCTTGGTCGTGGCGCACGTGTGGCGCGCGGTGTGGTCCGAAGGCCGAACCTAGTGCGGCGTCCGTACACTCCCCCGAGGTGGACGCCGATCTGCTCAGCACCGTGCTCACGGTGGCCGTGCTCGGGTTCATGGCCACGCGCCTCGTCACGGGCGTGCGGGTGTCGCGCTCGGCCTCGGGCCGGGCAATCGTGCGCGACGTGCGACAGCGCATCCATTGGCGCCACGTGTGGCCGGTGCCGTTCGTGCTCGCCGCCGTGATCGCGGTGGCCACTCCGCTGCTGATGGTGCCGGGCCTCGACTGGGGCTGGTGGTCGGCGATCGGTGGTGAGGGCAACCCCGTGTTCGGCAGCACCGAGAGCACCGCCGGCACCGTGTGGGAGTGGCTCGTGCCGCTCGTGTTCATGCTGTTGCTGCTGCCTGCGTTACCGCTGTTCGCGCACGCCGAGGAGCGCATCTTCCGGCGTGGTGCCGAGTACTGGTCACCGGGCCGCCGGGTGCTGAAGACGCTGCAGTTCGGGCTGGTGCACGCGCTGGTGGGCATCCCGATCGGCGCGGCGCTGGCACTCTCGGTGGGCGGCGCCTACTTCATGCGCACCTACCTGCGCGCGTACGCAAGGTCCGGCTCGAGCTCCGACGCCACGCTCGAGTCCACGACCGCGCACACCGTCTACAACGGTGTCATCATCGGCATCGTGCTCGTGGCACTCGTGTCCACGGCGTTCTGAAACACCACACGCGATGTCATCTGCCGAACCCTCCCCCGCCGTCACGCCCGTCGACATCGACATCGAGCGCGAACGCGCCGTCACGGTCACCTTCGCCGACGACGTGGTGGCCGAGTTCCCCGTGCTGATGCTGCGCGGTGCTTGCCCGTGCGCCAGCTGCCGCGGATGGCGCGAGCGGGGCGAGCTCGCGTTCCCGCGTCCGGGCATGCCCGACACCGTCGCGATCGCGCACGCCGAGCTCACCGGCGCCTGGGGTCTCTCGATCGACTGGACCGACGGGCACAGCACCGGCATCTACGCCTGGAGCGTGCTGCGCGACTGGTGGGAACGGGGTCTGATCGGCGACCTGGTCGCGGACCCCACACCGGGTGACCCTCGGTAGCCTCACGTCATGTCGCTCCCCCCGCCGCCCCCGCCGGCACCGAGTGCACCCAGCGCCCCGCCGCTCCCCCGCTGCTACCGGCACCCCGACCGCGAAGCAGGCCGCAGCTGCACCCGCTGCGGCCGTTCGGCGTGCAGCGACTGCCTCGTGCAGGCCGCCGTCGGTTCGCACTGCCTCGAGTGCGCCAAGGCCGCCCGTCCCGACGTGCAGACCCGTGCGCGGTACTGGAACGCCAGGCAGCACACCCTCGTCACCTACGTGATCATGGGTGTCAACCTGCTCGTGTTCCTGTACACCTCGCTGCAGGACCCGAGCTCGCTCAGCGGCAGCGGCAGCATCACCAAGGCCCAGTTCGACCTCGGGCTCAACGAGTACTTCCTGATCGACGGTCGCCACGAGTGGTACCGGCTGATCACCGCCGGCTTCCTGCACTTCGGCATCATCCACCTCGCGTTCAACATGCTGATGCTGTACCAGCTGGGGCAGCTGCTCGAGCGGCCGCTCGGTCGTGCCAAGTTCGCGCTCCTGTACGGCGCGAGCCTGCTCGGCGGCTCGTTCGGCGTGCTGCTGCTCAGCAACATGCAGTCGGGCATCCACGGTGGCGCATCGGGTGCAGTGTTCGGGCTGATGGCCGCAGCGGCCATCGGGTTGCAGCGCCAGGGCGTCAACGTGATGAGCACCGGGCTCGGCACCACGTTGCTCGTCAACATCGTGCTCACGTTCTCGATCCGGGGCATCTCGATCGGCGGTCACGTCGGGGGCGCGGTGGCCGGTGTCATCTGCGGGTTCGTCATGCTGGCGCCGCGGTGGAAGCCCGTGCCCGCCTGGGCGAGGTGGGCCACTCCGATCGGGGTGGCGGTCATCTCCGTACTGGGGAGCCTGCTCGTCGTCGGTTAGAACCGGTCCATGTTGACCGGTGAGCAGTACCTCGAATCGTTGGACGACGGACGGGCCACCTACTTCGAAGGCGAGCGTGTCCACGACCTGCCGGGCCATCCCCTGCTCGGCCCTGCGGTGCGCCAGGTCGCCGATGGCTACGACTGGCTCGCGTCGAAGGCGGTCGACGGACGAAGTCCGCTGGCGACGGTGCCGTCCAACCCGGACGAACTGCGTCACATGGTCGAGGTGGTGCACGAGGCCGGGATGATGGCCCACGTCACCTACACGTCGATCATGACGTTGGCCACGGCGGCAGGGCGCATCGCCGACACGGCACCCAAGTACATCGAGTCGATCAACGCCCGCATCGAGCACGCACACGCGGCCGACATCCGCATCACCCAGTGCATCACCGACGCGAAGGGCGACCGCTCGCGCCCGCCGCTCAAGCAGGACGACCCCGACGCCTACGTGCACGTCGTCGACCGTTCGTCCGACGGTGTGGTGCTGCGCGGCGCCAAGCTGCACATCACCGGGGCGTCGCTCGGCCACGAACTGCTCACCATTCCGACCAAGGCGATGAAGGCCGGCGAGGAGGACTACGCGATCGCCGCGCTCATCCCCGTCAACGCGCCGGGCGTCAAGATCATCAACACCACGTACGCGACCCGCCACCACGACATCCGCGACTTCCCGATCTCGGGCAACTCGCCGTCGCCCGAGGGCTTCGTGATCCTCGACGACGTGTTCGTGCCCAACGACCGGATCCTGCTCGACGGCGAGGTGTCGCTCGCCGCGGTGTTCGCCCACTCGCTCGGCCTGTGGGAGCGGCTCGGTGGCCTGTCGGGCATGGCCGACGGGGCCGACCTGCTGGTCGGGTTCGCGCAGCTGATCGCCGAGGCGAACGGCCTCGGCGGCGAGGCGCACATCAAGGAGAAGATCTCCGAGATGATCATCCACGCGACGGTGATCCGCGCCTGTCTCGAGGCAGCGCTGTCGAACGCCGAGTCCGGACCGCTCGGCGCCGCGTTCCCGAGCGAGCTCTACACCAACGCGGGCAAGTACACGGGCGCCGCCAACTACCACCTCATGGTGCGCCACCTGCACGACATCGCCGGTGGCTCGATCCTCACCGCGCCCTCTCGGGCCGACCTCGACAACCCCGAGACCGGACCGTACGTGCGCAAGTACATGGCCACGCGCGTCGGGGTCGACGGCGAGTACCGCACCCGGCTCTTCCACGCGATCCGCGATCTCACCGCCGACGCCTTCGGCGGCTGGCAGGCGGTCACCAACATCCAGTCGGGCGGTGGCCTCTACGCGCAGCGGATCGTCACCCGCCGCTACTACGACCTCGACCGCGCGAAGCAGCGTGCGTTGGCGGCGGCCGGTCTGGCCGACTGAGGCTCGCTTCGCGGCCCGATTCAGCGGATCGCGGTGCCGGCCACGCGCGACCGTCGCGTGGGCCGGAGCTTCGGCTTCGGGCGGGGCGGCATCCGGTCGCTCGACCAGCGCGCCGGTGGCGCCATGACCATCGCGCACAGCTGCAACAGCACCGCGTCGTAGTTGACCCGCCAGCCGGCGAAGTCGGCCCACGCCTTGTCGCGGTCGGCCTTCAACGGCACGCCGGCGGCCTGCAACTCGACGCACAGGTTGTCGAACTCGCGACGGGTCACCGAGATCGGCGCGTCGGGCGCGGGGTCGGGGTCGTAGGGCAGTCCGAAGTAGTCCGACACGCGACGCAGGCAGAAGAACCCGGTGCGCATCATCAGCGGACCGCGTGCGTTGTACGGACGGTCGAGCACCGAGGCCGCGAGCGCCGCCGTGTCGAGCACGCACCCGGCCGCGGTGATCCAGCTGCGTTCGGGATGCGGCGAGCGGAAGTGCACCAGCGCCGGATGGCTGGTGTGGCTCTCCTCGACGTCGACGAACCAGCTCTCCCACGGCCGGAACAGGTCCTCGTCGAGCTGATCGAGCAGCCGCACCCGCTGGTATCGGACGAGCAGCTCGGCGGGCGAGGGTGGCAGGCCGGCACGCACCTCGAGCATGCCCACCAGCGCCTCACGGCGGCTGAACGCGCCGTAGATCGTCGGCAGGTACGAGATCATCAGCGACACCAGCACCAGACCGATGCCGGCTTCGGCGAAGGCGATCAGCACCCGCCAGGTGCCGGGCGGGCGCACGAACCCGAGCGTCAGCAGCGACGACCCGCTCGTGACGAGCGCCTCGGTGAGCGGCTGCACACCCGTGCCCCAGTCGACCGCGCAGAACCCGATCACGACGAGCGTGACCCACTGGGCGGGCAGCGTGACCAGACCGATCGGCGCGTACAGCGCCAGCACCGCATCGCGCTCGGCGAACGAGCGGCCCGGCTTGGCGACCACGTCGAAGATGCGACGCCACACGACGAAGTGGATGCGCGTGAGACCGCTCTGGTACGCCCGCGGCACGACGACGGTCTTGACGGCCGAACCGAGGGTGTACAGCACCAGCGCCACACCCACCACCACTGCTGCCACCTCGGCCACGATCACGGCCGCAGCCTGGCACAGGTGTCGGTGAACGCGCCGTGACGAGCAGGTGGATCGCAGGTTTCACGGAGGTGAACGGGCGCGCCTATCCTGCGCTTGCCTCGCACGACCGACCCGGGAGGCCACCGTGCGCTTTCGTCTGATTCCTCGTGACGAGGGGTTCTACCCGCTGTTCGAACAGCAGGCCGCGCATGCGGCCGGCACGGCCGTTCAGCTCGAGCAGTTGATGAAGTCGCTGCCGGTCCTCGACGATCGGGTCGACAGCATCGTCGCCGCCGAGCGGGCCGGCGACGCGGTGATGCGCCAGGTGCGCAGCCGGCTCGAGACCTCGATCGTCACCCCGTTCGACCGCGAGGACATCCAGAGCCTCGCCAACCACCTCGACGACGTGCTCGACGAGATGCGCGCCGCCGCCGACCTCGCGCAGGTGCACCAGGTGTCGACACCGTTGCCGGGTGTGAGCGACCTGGTCGCGCTGCTGCGCCAGATCGCCGAGGTCAACGTCGAGCTGATCGGCAAGCTGCCGACGCTGAAGCAGCTGAACGACGTGATCGACCGGATCGACACGCTCGAGCGCGAGGCCGACGCCGTGTACCGCAAGGTGATGGGCGAACTGTTCAACGGCGCCTACGAGCCCCTCGACATCCTGAAGTGGAAAGACGTCATCGAGGCGATCGAGCGGGCGATCAACGCCGTCCAGGACGCGAGCGTCGTGGTCGAGTCGATCGCCGTCAAGCACGCCTGATCGGCCGACGATGTCGACGCCCTTGCTGCTCGTCGTGATCGTGGTCGGCATCGCGCTGATCTTCGACTTCGTCAACGGGTTCCACGACGCGGCCAACTCGATCGCGACGGTGGTCGCCACTCGCGTGCTCAAGCCGTGGCAGGCGGTGCTGTGGGCGGCGTTCTGGAACTTCGCCGCCTTCCTGGTGCTGCCGCTCAAGGTGGCCAACGAGATCGCCAAGATCCTCGACAGCGGTGTCGTCTCGATCGGCCTCGTGTTCGCCGGTCTCGCGGGCGCGATCTTCTGGAACGTGCTGACGGCCTGGCTGGGTCTGCCCTCGTCGTCGTCGCACGCGCTGATCGGCGGCATGATCGGTGCCGGCATCGCGAAGGCCGGCCCCGACGTCGTCAACTGGGACAAGGTGCGCCGCACCGCAATGTTCATCATCTACTCACCGTTGATCGGCCTGGCGCTCGGCTTCACGCTGGTGGTGCTGGTGATGTGGATCGTGCACCGGATGCGCGCGAGGCGGAAGGTCGAGCGCACGTTCCGCAGCCTGCAGTTGCTGTCCGCGGCGGCGTTCAGCCTCGGTCACGGCGCGAACGACGCGCAGAAGACGATGGGCATCATCGCCGCGTTGCTGGTGGGAGCGAACCGGCTCGATCCCGGCGTGCTCGAGAAGGCCGATGGACTGCCGCTGTGGATCGTGCTGTCGTGCCACGGCGCGATCGCGCTGGGCACGATGATGGGCGGCTGGAAGATCGTGAAGACGATGGGCAACAAGCTCACCCGCCTGCAGCCGATGGGCGGTGTGTGCGCCGAGAGCGCTGCGGCCGCCACCTTGTTCTTCACCTCGTACAAGGGCATCCCGGTGAGCACCACGCACACCATCACCGGTGCGATCGTGGGTGTCGGTTCGGCCAACCGTCTCAGCGCCGTGCGCTGGAACGTGGCGAGCCAGGTGGTGTGGGCGTGGATCCTGACGATCCCGGGCAGTGCGCTGGTGGCGGCCGCCACCTATGGCGTCGTGGCGGTGCTGTCGTGACCGGCCTCGATCGCCGGGCGGTGTTCTTCGCGATCGCCGCGGTGGTGTGCCTGGTGCTGGTGCCGGTGACGCCGAGCGAGCTCGAGTGGGTCGGCCTCGTGACGGCCGTGTGGTTCGCGATCTTGTCGGTCGCCTCCTTGCTCGACGACATCGGCCGCCGCAAACACCGCCCCTGATCCGAGTGCCACACGCCCACCCGAGTGGTGTGGGTCCACCGGAGTGGTACGGGTACACCCGTGTGTGCGGTGCCACTCGGGTGGCGGCCGTGACGGGGTGCACGGTTTCCGTGTGACACCCCTTGGGCATGATCACCACATGAGCACGAAGCGCCAGCACGACGAGCAGCCCGAGCAGCTCACCCTGCTCGCCCCGACCGAGGTCCCCCTCCAGTTCCGGCTCGACCGCCGCACCCGCGAACGCGGTCTGGCCCACATCGCCGAGATCCGGCGCCAGCTCGCCGCCCGCCAGGGCACCACCCCCGCCTGGATGCGCGAGGCTGCCTGACCTGCCGGGTGTCCCGCGGCCCGATCAGGCGGTGGGCGCCAGCAGGCGCACCGCGTCCCAGTGCTTCAGCTCGGGATCGAACGGCATGATCGCCAGGCTGCTGGTGGTCACGCCGTTGTCGAAGTAGCGCTGGATCGTCCCCCGGCACTGCTCGGGCGAGCCGTGCACGATCAACTCGTCCACCAGCGAATCCGGGATCGCCGCCAGGGCGGCCTTGCGGTCGCCGCTCTGCCAGGCGTCCCACATCGGCTGCAGCACCTCGGCCCGACCGAGCCACCGATGGAACTCGGCGTACACCGGCACGTTCAGGTACGCCGCGATCGCGAACTTGCCGGCGGCGCGCACTGCGTCGGCGTTCTCGCTCGGGCAGCAGAAGATGCGGGCCACGATCTCCTTGGGCGCGCCGCCGGCCGCGTCACGCACCACACCCGCCACCTGGCTCACGTCGTCGGGCGACAGCCAGTTGATGATCGCCCCGTCGCCCTCGCGCGCAGCGAGCTTCAACATGCCCTCGCGCAGCGCCGCCACCAGGATCGGCGGCTGCTGTTCGGGGCGCACGCCCAGCCGGAACCCGTTGACCTCGAAGGTGTCGTACGCCTTCGACACCTTCTCGCCGCTCAGCGCGTCGCGCAGGAACCGCACCACGTCGCGCACCTTCTTGTACGGCTCGACGAACGGCACCCCGTTCCAGCGCTCGACGATGACGTTGCTGCTGCTGCCGATGCCGATCGCGAACCGTCCCGGTGCGGCGTCCGCCAGCGAGGCGACGCTTTGGGCGAAGCACGCCGGCGACCGGGTGAACGCCGGGATGATCGCCGTGCCGAGCCGCAGACGGGGCTCCCACGCGGCGGCGAGCGCGAGCGGCGTGAAGCCGTCTGCACCGTCGCTCTCGGCCGACCAGATGTCGGTGTAGCCCATGTCGGCCAGCTCGGCGAGCTTGTCACGATGGCTGTGCAACGGCCCGGGGAGGGGCACGGTCATGCCGGGCCGGACAGGGAGCGAAGCGGGCGATGCGTCGGTCATGGCGCACACCTTTCCAGATGCGCGCCACCCGGGGCGCACTCGGGCGATCGAGGTGCTGTCAGCCCTTCCAGAACCGGACGATGCAGCTCTGGCTGGCGGTGGCGAGCAGGGTGCCGTCCTCGGCGAACATGTGCACGAGGCCGTGGCCGAACCCACGCTCGACGGCGTGCACGCGGATGTCGAGCAGCACCCACTCGGTGGGCACCAGATGCACGAGCCGCAAGGTGTTGTCGAGACTGTTGCCGCCGCCGCGCACCCCGAGCGCCTGGCCGACGCCCATCGGCACGAAGTCGCCGAGCACGGCGAGCGCTGCGGCGTCGACGCCCTCGATCACGTCGGGGATGCGGGCCCACATCAGCGTCTGGCCGTCGCCGGGCACCCCGTCGAGGTCGTTGAAGTCGCGGCCCTTCGCGAGCCGCTGCTCGAGCCGGTCGTTGATCGTGCCGTCGACGGGCCCGCGGAACGCGCGAGCGTGGCACTGGTCGGGCGGCGGCACGTCGGGCATCCGCTCGAACTGCCCGGCCACCTCCATCGGCCGCTCGCCGAGCGCCGCGTTCACGGTGAGGATCTCGCGGTTGCCCACGTGGCACACGGCACGGGCCTGGGTCATCTGATGGCCCTCGACGGCGAGGATGACGTCGATGTCGAGGATCTCGCCGGGCTTCGCGTACGACAGGTACTGCGCGGTGGCCCAGATGGTCTGGCGGCCGCTGGTGCCCTCGAGCGCCGTGATCGCCGCACCCAACCCCGATCCACCGAACAGGAACCCGCCGGTGGTGCTGATGCCGGAGGTGACCTCCATGCTCCATCGGTACGGGTTGTGGCTCTGCTGCACGCCGAGGAAGCTTCGAGTGTCCATGTCCTCGGCGATGCTACCGAGGCGGCCGCACGGCCTCCCCGTGACGTCAGGCGGTGGCGAAGTAGACGGGCTCGCTGTCGAAGCCGCCCGTCACGTACAGCACCCCGTTGGTGAGCTCGGCGGCCGGCACCAGGAAACACATGGTGCCGGTGAGCGAGCCGCCCGACAGCACGTCGGCGAACGCATCGAGCTCGTTGGGCACCACACCGCAGTAGCCGGCGCGTTGCACGTTGCCGTCGCCGACGAACTTGGCGGTGATGTCGAACGCCGATCCGGTGCCCGAGCCGCTGAACGCGATCGCGACGTCGACGCCGAACATGCGGTAGCCCTCGGGCGGCGGGTCGTTGAACGTGTTCTCGGCCATCACCTGGTCGGTGATGTCGCGAGCCGGCGAGACGACCGCGAACGACCAGTCGGAGCCGACGTCGGCGGCGGTGCCGACCGGGGTGGCGGCGGTGCGCAACGCCGTGGCGGTGGCGCCCGGCTGCGGGCCGACGATGGCCGCCATGGGCGCGACCGGCGAGGCCGGCGCCTTCGCATCGAGGAACACCTGGGTGTCGCTGAAGAAGTCGCCCGTGGCGTACACCATCAGCGCCGGCGGATCGGCGGGCGTGGTGACGAAGCAGATGTTGCCCGTGACGACGCCACCCGCGAACGCATCGGTGAACAGGTCGATCGGCTGCGGGATCGACCCACAGCTGGTGTCGAGCTCGACGCGGCTCGCACCGACGGCCGAGATCGTCGGCATGAAGAACGACTGCGGATCCTCGAGGCCGTAGTACCCGAGCGCGATGCGCACCATCGTGAAGGTGCCACCTGCGGGCGGCGGGTCGTTGAACTCGTTCTCGGCGGCGATCGCGGCCGTGGCGTCGGGCACGACGTCGAGCACCTGCAGACGCCACCCGGCACCGATGTCGGCGATCTGGCCGACGGGCACCGGCGCGTCGGGGGTGCCGGTCACACCGGCCGGAGCGCCGGCGATCACGTCGCCCGTCGAGGCGGCGGTGGTGGGCGGCGCGGCCGTGGTGGCGGGCTCGGGTTCGGTGGTGTCGGCCGACGTGTCGGCCGTGGTGGTGTCGACCACGGTCGACTCGGGCTCGGTGGTCTCGGCCGCGGTGGTCTCGTCGGTGGTGTCGTCGACCGCTTCGGTGTCGTCGGTGTTCGCCACCTCGTCGTCGTCACCGCCGGTGAACACGACGACGGCCACGACCGCGGCGATCACCGCGGCCACCAGACCGAGCACCACGTAGAGCGACGTGCGCGAGGCCTTGCCCGACCCGCCGGGCCCCGCAGGGCTGCCGAACGGCGCGGTGGCGGGCTGCACCGAGGTGATCGGCGTGCCACCCCAGCCGGGCTGGGGACCGGGCGCCCCGGGCGGCGGCATCGCCCCCGGGAACGCGGCGCCTGGCGGCGGGGCCGACGGCGGGGGCGTCTGGCCACCGGGAGGCGGCATCGGACCAGCGGGGCCGCCCGGGGGCGGCGACGACGGCGGAGGGGGCGGTGGAAGCTCGGCCACGCTGCGACGGTACCACCGCGCGCAGAGCGCACCCCTGACTGCGGGGGCCGTCGTCGGCAGCGCGGGCCGGCGGGGGTCGGGCCCGCGTCGGGCGCTGCACTACCGTCGGCGTCATGGGAGCAACTCCGTGGCAGGGCGATGCCTGCGGTCTGGTCGACGAGTTCCGGGCGGGGCGGCGCTCGCCGCTCGAGGAGCTGCAGGCCACGTACGACGCGATCGAGGCGAGCGAGCTCAACGCGTTCTGCCACCTGCCGCGTGAGGCCGCCGAGGCCGAGGCGCGTGCCGCCGACGTGTCGCTGCCCTTCGGCGGTGTGCCGATCGGCGTCAAGGAACTCGATCAGGTGGAGGGCTGGCCCGACACCGAGGCGTGCGCGGTGTTCGCCGACCGGGTGGCCACGCGCACCTCGTTCATGGTCGACCGCATGCGACGCCGCGGCGGTGCCGTGTTGGCCGGGCAGACCACGGCCAGCGAGTTCGGCGGCGTCAACGTCACCCGCACCGTCATCCACGGTTCGACCCACAACCCGTGGCAGCTCGGTCGCACACCCGGCGGGTCGAGCGGCGGCAGCGCGGCGGCGGTGGCCGGCGGCCTGGTGACGATTGCGACCGGCGGCGACGGTGGTGGTTCGATCCGCATCCCCGCCGGGTTCACCGGGCTCGTCGGCCTGAAGGCCACCTTCGGTCGCATCCCACGCGGTCCCCGCGCGGAGAACGGCAACTACACGGTCACCGTCGGCCCCATGGCACGCAGCGTTCGCGACGTGGCGCGCTGGTTCGACGTGTGCAACGGCCACGATCCTCGCGACCAGTTCAGCCTGCCGCGCGTCGAGGGCTGGGAGCGCGAGCTCGGCTCGGCGCTCGAGGGTCTGCGCGGTGCCCGCGTGGTGTTCGCACCCGAGTGGGGCGGAGCCGTGGTGTCACCGGCGATGTGGGCCCAGCTCGAGGAGTGGGGCGAGCACCTCGTGCGCGAGGTGGGCCTCACCCGCGTCGATCTCGACACGTCGCTGCCGTCGATGGGTGCGGCCTGGAGCATCAGCGGGATGATCTCGATCTTCACCGAGCTCGGCGACGCGTGGCCCGGCTGCGCCGACATCCTCACACCCGAGATGCGCAGCGGTCTCGAGCACGCGCCGCAGCGCTACGGCATCGAGGCCCGCGCCAAGATCGAGCGGCGCCGCATGGAGCTGAACGAGCGCATGGCCGAGATCTTCGACCCGGCGACCGGTGTCGACTTCGTGATCACGGCCAGCAACCCCGACGTCGCGTTCGACGCCGACGGCCCGCTGCCGTCGGCGTTCGGCGGCATCAAGGCGGGGGCGGGCAACAACGGCAAGCTCACCTTCCCCGCCAACCTGCACGGCAACGCCGCGATCTCGATCCCGGCCGGCACGCTCGACGGGCTGCCGATCGGGCTGCAGGTGGTGGGACGTCACTACGCCGAGCAGGCGCTGCTCGACCTGGCGCTCGCCGTCGAGCGCACGCGCCCCTGGCCGCTGGTGGCTCCCGCGGCCCCCGTGTGACGGCCGGGGCCGAGCCCGTCGAGCCGGGCCCTCCGCCGATCGACACCCCGCGTCGCTCCGACTCGCGCGAGCCGCTCTCGCCGTCGCTCAAGCTGCTCGCCGTCGGTCTCGTGCTCGGCGTGACGCTCGTCGCGTTCGAGACCACGGCGGTGATCACCGCGCTGCCCACCATCACCGACGAGCTCGGCGGCGACTCGCTGTACGGCGTGGCGCTGGCCGCGTACACGTTGGCCAACATGCTCTCGCTCGTGGCCGCAGGCCGCTTCGCCGATCGCAAGGGCCCGATGCCGACGTTCCTGACGGCGGTGACCACCTTCTCGTTGGGGCTGGTCGTCGCGGCGGTCGCCCCCAACATGGCCGTCGTCGTGCTGGGCCGCACGTTGCAGGGCGCCGGTGCCGGAGGCTTCTCGCCGATCTCGTACCAGCTGGTGAAACGGGCGTATCCAGAGTCGCGCCAGGCCACCATGTACGTGTGGCTGTCGGCGGGTTGGGTGATGCCCAGCCTGATCGGCCCGGCGTTCGGTGGCGTGGTCACCGACCACCTGGGTTGGCGATGGGTGTTCGCGTCGATCATCCCGATGGCCGTCGCGGTGGCGGTGGTGACGAGCTCGCAGATGCGCAAGTTCGGTCCGTCGGCACCGACCGACGACCCGGAGGTGCTGGCCGACGACCGACGTCGCATGCTCACCGCCGGCGCCGCCGCGCTCGGCGTCGCGTTCGTCGTGGTGGGCATCCGTTCGTCGAGCTGGATCGTGGTGGCGGTCAGCATCGTCATCGGTGGTGTGCTTGCGGTGAAGATGCTCGGCCGTCTGCTGCCGCGAGGTGTCGCGCTCGCCCGCCCGGGCGAGCCGGCGGTGCTGGCGTGCCGGTTCCTCGCGACCGCCACGTTCATGGGCGTCGACGGGTTCATCCCGCTCGCCGCCGACCGCATCCACGGGGTGTCGCCGATGGCGCAGGGCTTCACGATCATCGGTGCAGCGCTCAGCTGGACCGCCGGTCAGGCGGTGATCGCGAAGCGACAGGACATCAGCACGCGCACCGCGGTCCGCATCGGCTTCACGCTGCTCGCCGCCGGCGCGTTGCTGGCGTCGCCGGTGCTGTGGAGCGGGTGGCCGCTGTGGGCCACGTTCCTCGGGTGGGCCGTGGGCGGTGCGGGCATGGGCACGCTGTTCAACCCGACGACGGTCGCGGCGATGAGCTATGCCACCGAGGGCAGCGAGGGCGACACCGGTGGGCAGTTGCAGTTGGTCGACTCGCTGGGGTTCTCGTTGATGGGTGGCGTGGGCGGTGCGGTGGTCGCGTTGGCCGACCGCACGTCGCTGTCGCTCGGGGCAGCGATCGGCTCGTGCTTCGCGCTCGCGGTCGCCACGGCCACCACCGGCATCATCGCCACGCGAGGGCTGCGCGAGGCGCGCTGAGCCTCCCGACGCCTCGCGTCGCAGCGCCCTCGGCGGACGTGAAACGATGCCGGTCCATGGGGCCACTCGAGGGTGTGAAGGTCGTCGACCTGTCCGTGATGATCTCCGGGCCGTTGGCCGGGATGATGCTCGCCGACCAAGGTGCCGATGTGGTGAAGGTCGAGTCGCCGGGGTTGGGCGACATCATGCGATTCCTCGGCAGCAACAAGGGCGGCATGACGGGGATCTTCGCCAACAACAACCGCGGCAAGCGCAGCCTGGTCGTCGACCTCAAGCACGCCGACGGTCTGGCGCTCGTGAAGGCGCTCGTCGCCGACGCCGACGTCGTGATCCAGAACTTCCGTCCCGGCGCGATGGAACGGCTCGGGCTCGGCTACGACGACGTGCGTGCGCTGAACGAGGGCGTGATCTACGTGAGCATCAGCGGCTTCGGCCCCGACGGCCCCTACAGCCACCGCCGCGTGTACGACAACGTGATCCAGGCGGCGTCGGGCCTCGCATCGGTGCAGACCGATCCCGCGACGGGTGCGCCGTCGCTGTATCGCACGTTGCTGTGCGACAAGGTCACGTCGTACACCGCTGCGCAGGCGATCACGGCCGCGCTCTTCGCACGTGCCACCGGCCGGGCGTCGGGCCAGCACATCGTGCTCGCGATGCTCGACGCGGCCGTGGCGTTCCTGTGGCCCGACTCGGCGATGGACGCCGCCCTGCTCGACGACGACGCGGTGCGCATGCCCACCATCGGCTCCAACTACGCCGTCACGCCGCTGGCCGACGGCTACGTGGCCACCAGCGCCGTCACCGACGCCGAGTTCCGCGGGCTGTGCGCCGCCTACGGCCGCGCCGACATCGCCGACGATCCGCGCTTCGCCACCACGGCCGCACGGTCGCAGCACATGGGCGAGTTGGTCGTGATGATGCGCGACCTGGCCGCGGCCACGACGGTCGAGCAGTTCCTGGCCGGCGCCGAGCAGCACGACGTCCCCGCGTCGCGCATCAACTCGCTGCACGAACTGCACGACGACGCGCAGGTACGCCACAACGCCGTGTTCGTCGAACGCGAGCACCCCACGGCCGGGCGCGTGCGCGAGCCGCGGCCCGCGCCACGGTTCTCGGCCACGCCGGCATCGGTGAGCCGTCCGGCGCCCCGGTTCGGCGAACATAGCGACGAGATCGCCACCGAGCTCGGCTTCGACGCCGCCGCCCTCCGCGCCGCCGGCGTCATCCACTGACCCGGCGGACACGACCGCGCGTGTGCGGACTGCGGCCCCATCATGGGGCCGCAGCCCGCAAACGCTTCGGATCCGGTCGGGAGCCGTGATCGTTTCGCGGTGCGGAACGGGCTGGTCGTAGCATCCACCCCTCATGGCAACGACCCCCACCGCCGCGTTCTCCATCACTCTCGACTGCCGTCTCGACAACGTGCCCGGCACGCTCGGCAAGCTCTGCACCGCGATCGGCGAGGCCGGCGGCAACATCGGCGCGCTCGACGGCTTCGACGTGCGCGGCCCCGAGCTGCGCCGCTGCCTCGTCGTGCACTGCCGTGACGAGGCGCACCAACTGAAGGTGGTCGAGGCGGTGCAGGCGCTCAAGGGCGTCACGCTCGTCGACTGGTGGGACCGCACGTTCCGCATGCACGAGAGCGGCAAGATCCACGTGGTGTCGTCGGCACCGGTGAACGACCGCGACGACCTGTCGATGGCCTACACGCCCGGAGTCGCCCGTGTGTGCATGGCGATCCACGACGACCCGAAGCTGTCGCACCGCTACACGGTGCGCAAGAACACGGTGGCGATCGTCAGCAACGGCACGGCCGTGCTCGGCCTCGGCGACATCGGCCCCGAGGCCGCGATGCCCGTGATGGAGGGCAAGGCGCTGCTGTTCAAGGAGTTCGGCGGCGTCGACGGCTTCCCGGTGTGCATCAACGCCCGCACGGCCGACGACGTGGTCGACTTCGTCGAGCGCATCGCGCCCACCTTCGGCGGCATCAACCTCGAGGACATCAAGGCGCCCGAGTGCTTCGAGATCGAGGAGCGTCTGAAGGCCAGCCTCGACATCCCCGTGTTCCACGACGACCAGCACGGCACCGCGGTGGTCACGCTCGCGGCGCTGTGGAACTCGTTGAAGATCACCGGCAAGAAGATGGAGGACCTCTCGGTCGTCATCGCCGGGATGGGTGCCGCGGGTGTGGCGATCGGCAAGATCCTCATCAACGCGGGCGTCGGCGAGATCGTCGGCTGCGACCGCACCGGTGCGATCTACGAAGGCCGGAGCGACCTCAACGTCGCCAAGGAGTGGTTCGCACTCAACACCAACCCGTCGCGCAAGATGGGCACGATCAGCGACGTGATGCACGGTGCCGACGTGTTCGTCGGCGTCAGCGGCCCCGACCTCATCACCGCCGCCGACCTGCGCAACATGGCCAAGGACCCGATCGTGTTCGCGATGGCCAACCCGAACCCCGAGATCCGGCCCGAGGCCGCCGACGGCCTTGCGGCCGTGATGGCCACCGGCCGCAGCGACTACCCGAATCAGATCAACAACGTGCTCGCGTTCCCCGGCCTGTTCCGTGGCGCGCTCGACGTGAACGCGACGGACATCACCGAGAACATGAAGCTCGCCGCGGCGATCGCGATCGCCGAGTCGGTCGGCCCGGCCGAGCTGTCGCCGTCGTTCGTGGTGCCGAGCGTGTTCGACCGCAGCGTCGTCGAGCGCGTGGCGCCCGCCGTCAGCCGCGCCGCGGTCGAGGACG
>JAXLRF010000006.1:0-411720 GCA_046331225.1 Acidimicrobiales bacterium | reverse complement strand
ATCGAAGGACTCCGAGCAGGTCGACGCCAGACGTTGGTCATCGGCATGGGCCATGGGGCCTGTACGTGCGAGGGCGCCGCGTTCGAGTACGTCTTCAACGTCGATCACGCGCTGCGGGAAGCGGGTGTCCGAGACATGGCCCGGGTGGTCTACCTCTCGAACGAGCACGAACTCGGCGACTTCGGTGTGGGAGGGATGACCTTCGACATGCACGGCCGAGAGGTGACGAGCGAGCAGTGGATGACGTCGTTGTTCGCCGAGCGCGGGATCGAGACGATCCTGCAGGCGCACGTCACCGAGGTCATGCCGAACCTCGTGAGCTACGAGCAGATCGACGGCACCAGCGCCACCCTCGAGTTCGACTTCGCGATGCTGCTCCCGCCCTTCCGTGGCGTCGGGCTCCCGGTGTACGACCGCGACGGCACCGAGGTCGGTGATCGCGTGTCCGCGCCGTCGGGGTTCATGAAGGTCGACGCCGACTACGCGCCGAAGCCGTACGAGGCCTGGCAGGCGAGCGACTGGCCCGAGACCTACGAATCGCCCGTGTATCCGAACGTCTTCGCGGTCGGCATCGCCTTCGCGCCACCCCACGCGATCTCACGCCCGTACCAGACGCCGAGCGGTGCTCCGGTGGCGCCGGCACCGCCACGTACGGGGATGCCGTCGGGGACACAGGGGAAGGTCGTCGCGCAGACGATCATCGATCGAATCGGCTCCGACGACCCCCGTCGGCCCGCGCACTCGGCCTCGATGGCCAAGATGGGCGCGGCATGTATCGCCTCGATCGGCACGGGTCTGCGGAAGGGCGCTGCGGCGACCATCACGATGGCGCCGATCGTGCCGGACCGCCAACGCTTTCCGCAGACGGGACGCAACCCGAGTTCGACGTTCGGCGAGATCGGGCTCGCAGGTCACTGGCTGAAGCGACTCCTCCACACCATGTTCATCTACAAGGCCAAGGCCCGCCCGGGCTGGTGGCTGATCCCCGAGTGAGGAGCGAGCCATGACCCGCCACGACCCCACCGCGACGACGACCGGATTCGAAGCGCGACGCCGTTCGAGCATCTTCCATCAGGCCCTTCGATTCGTCGCCTTGAACCTGAAGATCTTGAAGCTCACCCGACATCACGAGTAGACCGAGGCCTCACAGCGCTCGTGCGGCGGTCAGCGCTTCGATCGCGATGAAGGCCTGCGGACCGCCGACGCCGATGTTGAGCTGCACCGCGATGAGCGTGCCGGTGGACGGGTCCCAGCCGATGAAGGCCGACTGACCGGCGGGCGTCGCCACCCCGAGGTGACCGATCACCTCGACGCCACCGAGTGCGTAGCGCTCGATGCCGAGTCCGTACGTGTGCTCGACGCCCAAGTCGGTGAGATCACCGACGTCGACCATCTGCAGCATCGCCTCGCGCATCTCGGGCGACACGAGGGTGCCGTCGCGCAGCGCGCCGACGTACACCAACAGATCGGCCACGGTCGACTGCATCGCACCTGCGGCGCCACCGACGCTCGGATCGCCGCCGTCGACGACCTCGACCGGCTGCCCGTCGACCACCACGTAGCCGGGGCTGCGCTCGCCACCGATCGGCCCCGTCGACCCGAGCCCGAGGGGCTCGACGATGCGCTGGCGCACCTCGTCGTCCCACGTCCGGCCGGTCGCGTGCCTGATGATCTCGCCGAGCACCACGTAGTTGGTGTTCGCGTAGTGGTGGCCACCGCCCGGCACGTCGACGCGACCGTGGGCGTCGGCCACCGCGACGAGTTCGGCCGGGGTCCACACCTTGTCACCCTGCGACGTGATGGCCGGATCGTCGATGTACTCGGGCAGTCCGCTCGTGTGCTGCAGCAGCTCGCGCACCGTGATGGTGTCGGCGTCGGCGAGCTCGATCCCGGTGCCCTCGAGCAGCGGGCCGATCGGGTCGTCGAGCGCGAACGCGCCCTCGTCGACGAGCTGCAGCACCACCACCGCCACGAAGGTCTTCGTGACGCTGCCGATCGCCCACGGGATCGAGGGGTCGACCGGTGCGGCTCCCGGCTCGGTCGACTGCTCGCCGGCGGTGACCACCACCGGATCGTCGCCCGGCACCTCGATGCCCACCACCGCGCCGACCAGGGGGTCGTCGGCGTGGCTGGTGAGCTCGGTGCGCAGCATCGTCGAGAGCATCCCGTCGGTCGCGTCGGTGGTGGTCGGTGCTGCGGTCGTCGGTGCGCTGGTGCTCGTGGGCGCATCGGTGCTCGTGCTCGCCGGGGTCGTGCTCGTCGGCGGCGCGGTCGTGGCCGGGCTCGACACCGCGCTCGCTGCGGTGGTGGCGATCGAGTCACCATCGGACGAGCTGCAGGCGCCGACGGCGACCAGCACCGTGGCGAGGCCGGCGACGGCGAGGGAACGGCGAGCGGAAGTGGGGAGGGGACGCATGCCGTCCACCGTGCGCCCGCGGGTGCGTCGGTGTCGTCGCCCGTGCGACCCGATCCCGTCCGCTCGCCGGCCGATCCTGTGCCCCGGCGGGTCCGCCGATGGTCGGACACGCGACCGCCGAACGGGGGAGCGGCATGCCTCGTGCCGCCTCGTCACGCCAGCTCACCACGGTTCGTCCAAGGCGTGAGCAAACGAGGGCTACGCTCGCGCCCATGAGCGACAGCGGTGCACCCGACCTGCGAGCAGAGATCTCCGAAGCGTCCGGCACGACCTCGTCGTGGTCGGGTCCGAACGAGCGCACGGCGTTCGTCGACGCCGCGCTGGTGCGCATCATCCGCGCCCTCGACGCCGTCGCGTTGCACCACGAGGGCCGGCGTCCCAAGCGGGTCGAGTTGGTGGTCGAGTCGTCGGCGTCGAGCACGCTCGAGGTCGAGGTCGGCAACGACGGTCGCTGGCAGCTCGAGGAGGGGTCGTGGGTGGACGAAGGTCGTGTGCAGCGCTCGAAGCAGCTGCGTCCCGTCATCCGCGGCGTGGCCCGCGCCAGCCGGCCAGCGTTCCGCGAGGCGCTCGACACCCTCGTGCGCGACGTCGAGATCGCCGCCGCCGCCCGCATCGCGATCGACAGCGAGGGTGAGCCCGCCGCTGCGCCGGTGGCGGGTCAATCGGTCGACCAGCTGCTCGAGGCGACGTTCTCCGGGCTGTCCGACGACGACCGTGCCGCGCTGCGCGCCGCCACCTCGCCGCTCGATCTCGGTGCCGGCACCACGCTGTTCGTCGAGGGCACGTCGGGCGACGAGATGCTGTTCCTGCTCGGCGGGACGGTCGCGGTCGAGACCCGTTCGGGCCTGGTACGCCTCGGCCCCGGCTCGGTGGTGGGCGAACGAGCGCCGCTCAGCGGCAAGCCGCGCGACGCCACCGTGCGGGCCATCACCGACGTGGTGGTGCTGGTGCTGCACGCAGCATCCGTGGCTGCGCTACCCGACTCGGTGCGCGACGCCCTCGGGAGCAAGGTCGTCTTCTGAGGGCTCCGGCGCGCCGCCCACGGGTATCGGGGCGACATGGATCGACCAAAGCAGCTTCCCGACGACCTCGGCACGCGCCGTCTCACCAACGACGACCCACGTGACGACGTCACCCTCGACGACGTGATGGAGGCGTTCAACGCGGGCGACGCGATCGCCGACCCCGGCGTGCCCGCCGAGCTGCGCGACGAACCCGAGAGCCCCACCAGCGACGCCGAGATCCAGCCCCCGCAGTAGCGGCGCGCTGCACGCCGCACGAGCGCGCACCCGTCTCGCAGGGCTGGGTACCATCGCCGCTCGTGACGTCGGAGGCGCTGCGCACCCTCGTGCTGATCGTGGCGATCGCGGTGTTCAGCCCGTTCGTCGCCGACGTCGTGCGCCGCTTGGTGCCCATCCCCGGTGTGGTGATCGAGATCGCCTGCGGGATGCTGATCGGCCCGCACGTGCTGGGCTGGGCGCACCTCGACGAGGTGATCGAGGTGCTCGCCGAGATGGGGCTGGTGTTCCTGATCTTCCTCGCCGGGTTCGAGATCGATCCGGACGAGCTGAAGGGGCGGCCGGTCACGCGGGCGGTGCAGGGATGGATCGTCTCGCTGGTCGCCGGCATCGCAGTGGCGTTCGTCCTGCACGCGCTCGACGTGACTGCCTCGGTCCGGTTCGTCGCGATCGCGCTCACCACCACCGCCATCGGCACGCTCCTGCCGATCCTCGGCGACGCGGGCGTGCTGCGCACCGACCTCGGGCGCAACGTGCTGGCGAGCGGCGCGATGGGCGAGCTCGGTCCGATCGTCGCGATCTCGGTGGCGCTCACCACCGATTCGCCCGCCCGCACGGCCGTGGTGCTCGGCGTGTTCACCGTCATCACGCTCGTCGTCGGATGGGTGGCGACGCGCGAGGCGCAGCCGCGCACCGTGCAGCTGATCTCGCGAACCCTGCACTCGAGCGGGCAGCTGGGCGTCCGCATCTGTGTGCTGTTGTGCGTGCTGCTGGTGTGGACGGCCGCCGAGTTCGGCCTCGACGTGCTGCTCGGTGCGTTCGCCGCCGGCATGGTGGCGCGGCTGTTCCTGGTGGAGCACACGCCCGACGACGCGCCCGACGACGCGCCCGACGACGCGCCCGCGGTGGCGCACGCCGACCCGCACGTGTTCGACCACCGCGAAGAGGTGCAGCACCGCATCGAGGCGCTGGGGTTCGGGTTCTTCATCCCGCTGTTCTTCGTGGTGAGCGGGGTGCGCTTCGATCTCGGCTCGCTGGCCGATCCGGTGCAGCTGGTGAAGGTGCCGCTGTTCCTGGTGCTGTTCGTGCTGGTGCGCGGCACGCCTGCCCTGCTGTACCGACGCGAGTTGGCGCGCCACGAGGTGATGTCGCTCGCCCTGCTGCAGGCCGCCGCGCTGCCCTTGCTCGTCGTCATCACCCAGATCGGCGTGTCCACCGGTGAGATGCGAGCCGACAACGCGGCGGGGATGGTGGGGGCAGGACTGCTGTCGGTGATCGTGTTCCCGATCGTCGCGATGGCGATCCACCAGCGTGGCGTCACCACGGCCTCCGAGGATCGCACCGCCGCCCAGGTACCGTGACGGGCGATGGACGCCATCGACACGGACGGGACCGACGACAGCGACGCAGGCGGCGGCGGTGACACGGGTGGTTTCGCCGACCTCGGGCTGCGCGACGACCTGCTGAGCGCGCTGGGTCGCCTCGGCTACGAGGAGCCCACGCCGATCCAGCGCGAGACGATCCCGCTGCTGCTGACAGGCAAGGACCTGGTCGGGCAGGCCGCCACCGGCACCGGCAAGACCGCGGCGTTCGCACTGCCGCTGCTGCAGCGCATGCCTGACCGCTCGGGTGCGCCGCGCCCGTACGCACTGGTGCTGGTGCCCACCCGCGAGCTGGCGGTGCAGGTGTCGGAGGCGACGTACAAGTACGGCCGCGACCTCGGCGCCAAGGTGGTGCCGATCTACGGCGGCCAGCCGATCGGACGTCAGCTGCACGCGCTGCGCGACGGTGTCGACATCGTGGTGGCCACGCCCGGCCGTGCGATCGACCACATCACGCGGGGCACGTTGTCGCTCGAGTCGATCGAGGTGGTCGTGCTCGACGAGGCCGACGAGATGCTCGACATGGGCTTCGCCGAGGACATCGAGTCGATCCTCGACCAGACGCCCGACACACGCCAGACGGTGCTCTTCTCGGCGACGCTGCCGCCGCGCATCGATGCGATCGCCGCCAAGCACCTGCACCAGCCGCTGCGCATCCAGGTGGGCGTGTCGACGGGCAACCAGCGCACGCTCACGGCCAATCCCAACATCCGTCAGTCCGCGTACGTGGTGCACCGCGCCCACAAGGCGGCGGCCCTCGGACGCATCCTCGACGTCGAGACGCCCACCGCTGCGCTGGTGTTCTGCCGCACGCGCGACGAGGTCGACCAGCTCACCGAGACGATGAACGGTCGCGGGTACCGCGCCGAGGCGTTGCACGGCGGGATGAGCCAGGAGCAGCGCGATCGCGTGATGGGTCGGCTTCGCTCGGGCACCGCCGAGTTGCTGATGGCCACCGACGTCGCGGCTCGCGGTCTCGACGTCGACACGCTCACGCACGTCGTCAACTACGACGTGCCGTCCGCACCCGAGGCGTACGTGCACCGCATCGGTCGCGTCGGCCGTGCGGGTCGCGAGGGCGTGGCGATCACCCTGGCCGAGCCGCGCGAGCTGCGCATGCTCGACAACATCCAGCGGCTCACCAAGCGCGAGATCCCGATCGAGAAGATCCCGACGGTCGCCGATCTGCGCGCTCGTCAGATCGAGCTCACGTCGGAGTCGATCCGCGAGTCGCTCGCGGCCGACGACCTCGACGAGTTCGACGCCGTGCTCGACCCGCTGCTCGAGGACTTCGACCTCGAGGAGATCGCGCTGGCCGCCGTGCGGCTGGTGCACCTCGCCTCGGGTGCGGGCGAGGAGGAGGGCGAGATCCCCGACGCATCGGTGCGCCCCGACCGCGACAAGGGCCGTCCCCGTGACCGCGGCGACCGTGGTGACCGCTTCGATCGAGGACGCGAGCGCTTCGATCGCAGCGAGCGTCCGGAGCGGTTCGATCGCGGTGATCGTCCCGAGCGCCCGCCGCTCCCCGCAGGCACGGCCAAGTTGTTCGTCGGCCTGGGCCGGCGCGACGGCGTGCGACCGAGCGACCTGGTGTGGACCATCGCCAACGTCACGGGCTTGAGCGGCAAGCAGATCGGGCCGATCTGGATCGGCGACGGCCACAGCACGGTCGGTGTGCCCGAGCGCCAGGCCGACGAGGTGATCGACGCGCTGCGCGCCACCAAGGTGAAGGGCCGCCGCGTCAACGTGCGTCGGTTCGTCGACGACCGCTGACACCGTCGATCGGTCGGCGCCGATCGGTCGTCAGCCGGTCAGTCGGCGTCGATGAGCATCAACGCGTCGTATGCGTTCTCGGTCACGCGCCGACCGCTCGCCGCCATCACCACCGACGAGAAGCGCCCGTCGAGGTGCATCGCGGCCTGGCCCGCCAGGCCGGTGCCCCATCGCATGGTCACCAGCACACGCCACCAACGGAAGCGCTCGTCGTCCCACGTGCCACCCGCGGCCACATACGCATCGCGCAGTGTGTCGACCGTGCCGAGCCCGCCCACCGTGAGGTGGTCTTCTCCGAAGCGCCACATGCGGGTGCACACCCACGCCAGGTCCTCGATCGGGTCGCCGATCTTGGCGGTCTCCCAGTCGAGGATCGATCGCAGGCCCGTGCGGTCGACGATGATGTTGCCGGTGCGAACGTCGGCGTGCACGATGCGTCGCGAGGCCGACTCGGTGGGGCGGTGCTCGCGCAGCCAGCGCAACACGTACGAGAACGCCGGTTCGGGCTGCAGCAGGTTGGCGATCGCGAGGGTGACGCCGTCGAGCGCGGCCGCCACCGGCTCGTCGGGCGCGGCCATGGCCGCGGGTGCGAGCGCCGGGTCGATCGCGTGCAGCCGGCCGAAGGCGTCGCCGAGCTGGGTGACGATGTGTTGGCCGTGGTCCACCTCGGCGACGAGCCGCAGCAGCCGACGCGGGATCGTCTCGCCGTCGTGGAACTCGCTGACGAAGAACTGACCGCCGAGCACCGACTCGTCGACGCACACCGCCACCACCTCGGGTACCGGCACGCCGTGGTCGCGGGCGACCGTGCGCACCGCGGCCTCGTCGGCCATCGACAGGATCGCGATGTCGGCCGTCGGCAACACCGTGGCGACGAACCGGCCGGGTCGTGGACCGCCGTCGATCTGCAGCATCAGGTTGCGGCGTCGCGCTCCGGCCGTGCTCTGGCCGGTGATCGCGACGGCGAGCTCGCTCGGCGGGCAGCCCCATCGTTCGGCGAGCCAGTCGCGCAGGGCTTCGGCCTCGGTGGCGCTCACGGTGCACCCGTCGCCGCGTCGTAGCCGGGCTTTGCGATCGCGAGGTCGGCGCGAAGGGTGGCGATGAGCGCCTCGCGGATGGCGCGGTCGGCATCGGGGTCGAGCGGCGCTGCGTCGTCGAGGCGTGCGACCAGCTCGGCCCGCAACTCGAGAAGGGGGCCGTCGTGCCCGAGCACCGCGGCCAACCGTTCGCGCTCGGCCGTGTCGTTGGTCGGGGCGAGCAGCGCCTCGCGCTGCAGGATGCGGCACAGGTTGGCCGACACCCGCACCTGGTGCTGGAGATGCGGGGGTACGGCGGCGATCACGTCGTCCTCGAGCAGCGAGGCGATCGCGTCGAGGAGTTCGGCGGCATCGGGTCGGTACTGCACCGACCCAGCCTGGCATCACACGCCCGACCCGCCCGACCCGGGCGCGTCAGACCGGGTTGCGTACCGGGTCGCCGGCGTACAGGTCGAGGTCGAGCGCGAGCGCAGGGATCACCAGGTCGCAGACGTCGCCGCCCGTCGCCGGTTCGGGACCGGACACGACGGCGGCCACGGTGGTGCGGCCGTCCTCCATCACCCAGGCGCACGCCTTGGCGCCATCGACCGTGCCCGTGTGGCCCCAGCCGTACTGGTCGAGGATGATGCCCGGCCACTGCAGCACGTCGAGGTCGGCGTCGGTGACGGCGTCGAGCATCGTGGTCAGATCGTCGGTCGACATCATCCACGTGCCGGCACCGCCGAGACGGGCGAGGCGCGCGATCCCGCGAGGGGAGGGTGCGCTGTCGTCGTGCAGGCCGTCGATCGTGAGGTACGGACCGTCGACGCCCGCCGGCTCGAACACCAGGTCGTACGCCGCCTCGTCGAGGTCGAGCCCGGTGACGTGCTCGACGAGCAGGCCGAGCGCGCAGTAGTTGCCGTTGGAGTACACCCAACGGCCACGACCTGGGGTGGGTGGCGCAGCGAGGGCTTCGGTGAGCGGGACATTGCACGGACCGGGGTCGTCGAGCCAGCTCTTGCGGTTGATCGGCATGCCGCTCGTGTGGTCGAGCAACTCGCGCACCGTGACGCCGTCCCATGCCGGATCGTGCGCGAGGCCCATGGCCGACCACGGCACCGGGTCGCCGACCGCCAGGTCGCCCCGCTCGACCAACCGCGCGATCGACAGCATCGTGACGAGCTTGCTCACGCTGGCCACCACGAAGGTGGTGTCACCGGTGACGGCCTGGCCGTCCGCGCGGCGACCGGCGGCGACGCTCCACGGTTCGAACCCTTCGCGGTGCACCGTGATCGACGCGGCCACGTTGTCGAGCGCCAGGTACCACAGCGCCTCGGCCACGTGTGGGTACGACGCGGGCTGACCGGCGATCGACGTGGTCGGCACCGAGGGAGCCGTCGGGGTCGAGGTGCTGGTCGACGTGGTGGTCGAGGTGGAGGACGTGATCGCGGTCGGGGTCGAGGTGGTGCTGCTCGGGATCGAGGCGGAGGTCGTCGGCGACGTGGTCGCGGGCGTGGCCGACGTGGTCGCGGGCGTCGCCGCGAGCTCGGCGATCGCATCGCTGCGGGCGGCGCACCCGGCGAGCAGCACGCACGCGACGGCGACCCGGAGCGGCGACGTGCCGAGATGACCGCGCATCAACCGGCCAGCGTCAGCGCCAGGCCGAGCAACGCGGCGTGGTACGTCACCATCACCGCGAGCGGCATCCACCGCTTCGGCTCGACGAACTGGCGCCACCCGAGGATCGAGTCGCTCAGCACGAACAGCGCCGAGCCGGCGATGGCGGCAGGACGACCGGTCGCCCAACCGACCACGGCCATCGACGAGATGATCGTGAGATACCCCTGCACCGGCCGCACCAGCGACGCATCGCTGCGGCGTGCGCCGGCGATGATCGGCCGGCCGACGCGCAGCGCGACGACAGCTGCCAAGGCCAGCGCCACCAGCCCGAGCCACCAGCGATCGAGTCCGAGCAGCACGAACATCACGACGAACGCCAGGTGCCCGGCCAGGAACGACGCCAGCCCGACCACGAACCGGTCGACGGCGGGCAGCAGCGCGACGTCACCGCCGAGGCACAGCACGAACCCGACGATCGCGGCGACCAGTGCACCCGTCGGCGTGTCGCCGTCGGCGACGGCCACGGCGAGGGCCCCGATCGCGATCGTGGCGACGGGTTTGCTGATCAGCTCGACCAGGTCGGCCCGCCGTCCGTCGGCCACTCGCGACCACCAGTTGGCCGCGACCGACACGGCTGCCGCGACGGCGGCGACGATCCCGGGTGCTCCCACGGCCCGGCACGGTACCGGCTGTCCCGTCGCCGACGGTCGCAGCCGTCCCGGTGAGCCGTCCAGTGAGCGGTCCGGTGAGGCCGCCGGAGATCCGTGAGCCATCGCGTCAGGCGCTCACGCCGTCAGGGATCCGTGAGTCGGAGGGCCCGTCGGCGTACCGCTGGCGCACGGAAGTCGAGGTTCGTGCGTCGGAGGGTCGTCTGCGGGACCGCTGGCTCACGGAGGTCGGGGGTGCGTGCGTCGGCGGGGCGACGGCTCACAGACGGTCGCGACGTCGGTCAGGGCGGACGGTCGCGACGTCGGTCAGGGGGTGAGGTCGTCGAGCGACCACTCGACCGCGGGCTCGTGCGCGGCCAGGTAGCCCTCGGCCTGGCGCTCGACCAGGTAGTCCTCGAACTGCTCGGCCGGCATCGCCTTCGCGTAGTGATGACCCTGCTGACGGACGCAGCCGAGGGCGATCAACGCGTCGGCCTGCGCGCCGGTCTCGACGCCCTCGGCGGTGACCGACAGGCCGATCTCGCGCACCACGGCGATGATCGAGCGGACGATCGCCCGGTCGTGTGGATGGGTCGTGATCGTGTCGATCGCCTGACGATCGACACGCACCTCGTCGACGGGCAGCTTGCGCAGCAGGCTCAACGACGACACACCATGGGTGAAGTCGTCGAGACACACCCGACCGCCACGGGCGCGGAACGCGGCCAGGGTCGCCGCCGCCGTCGGCAGATCGGCCACCACGGCCGCCTCGCGCACGTCGACGGTGATGAGCGACGGGTCGATGCCGCGGATCAGCTCGTCGAGCGGATGGTTGCGCCACGACCGGTCGGTCGACGAGGGCGCCAGGTTCACGCGGAACCGGAAGCCGTCGGGCAGGCCGAACGACGCGAGGCGGCGGATGTCGGGTCGCGCCTGGCTGAGCACGCGCTCGGTGAGCCGCTCGAGCAGACCGGCCTTGCGAGCGATGCTGATGAACTCGGCGGCGCTCGCCACCGTGCCGTCGGGTCGCAACCAGCGTGCCAGCAGCTCGGCTCCCACCACGCGGCCGGTCGACGCGTCGATCTCGGGCTGGAAGAACGGCAGGATCTCGCCGTTGTCGATCGCACGCCGCAGCGACTGCTCGGCGTCGAGCATCGCCTGCAGCTCGTGGTGCAGCTCACCGTCGAACACCTCGACACGGTTGCGGCCGGCGTGCTTGGCGCGGTACAGCGCCGCGTTCGCGTTGCGCAGCAGGTCGCTCGTCGAGCGGCCGTGCAGCGGCGCCGAGGCGACGCCGACGCTCACCGACGACGGCACCGCACGGTTCTCGGCGTGCACGGGCTGCGCCAGCACCCCGACCAGGCGGCTCGCGACCGCGGCGGCACGGGCCGAGTCGTGGCGGGGGAGGACCACGACGAACTCGTCGCCCCCGATGCGGCCGGCGACGCAGCCGTGGTCGATCGTGCGGGCGATGCGGTCGGCGATCACCGTGATGAACTGGTCGCCACCGCGATGGCCGAGCAGGTCGTTGACGGCCTTGAACCGGTCGAGGTCGCAGAACAGCAACGCGACCGGGTGGTTCACGTCATCGGCCAGCAGTTCGTCGATCACCTCGATGGTGCCGCGTCGGTTGTAGAGCCCGGTGAGCGCATCGTGCGACGCGAGGTGCGACAGGCGGGCATTGGTCTCGCTCAGTTGCTCGTAGGCGTCGGTGAGCGCCAACTGGTCCGCAGCCATGCGCACCGCCAGCGCCTGGCTGGTGAACTGCAGGCGCAACGAGGCGAGCAGCGATCGCGACACGGTGTGGTGCAGCGCCAACTGCGACAGCGCGAAGCCGAAGTACAGCAGCGCGAGCGCCTCCATCCGGGCGTCACCGTTCGACATCAGGCCGAACGCCGCAGTCGACGTGAGCGGCAGTGCGTAGGCGACGAACATGTCGCGCCGGCCCGCACACACGATGGTGCCGACGGCGAGGCTCACGGCCGGGAACAGGGCGAACATCACCAGGGTCTCGACATCGCTCTCCGACGCGACCCATGTGCTGAGGCCGGCCACCGAGCCCACACTCGCCAGCGCGACGCCGGCCAGCACCGTCGTGACCGAGCTGACCACCCGATGGCGGCGCACCCACGTGCAGGCAGCGATGACGAGCACCGTGGTGGCGATCGCGAGCGCGATCCACACGCTCAGGCGCATCTCGCTCACCGTCGTGCGCATCACGGCCGCGATCAGCAACGCCAACGGCAGCAGCAGCACCTGCAGCGGAGCCAGGTTCGCGATGACGTGTTTCAGTGCGTCGTCGCGGACGCGGTCGTCGAGGCTGCGGTCGGGGACCGCCAGCGCGGGGAGCTGCACGACAGCAGAGGCGTCGTCGACCATCGCGCGCTCGTCACCGCCTCTCACCTGTCCGTCCGTCCTGGGAAACCTTCGGCCGCGCGAGGACACTCCGGAAGCCGGAGACCCCACGCAGGGCCGTGCTCTGTTCTTCGGACGAGGGCGATCGATCTTGAGCCATCGGAGACACCGGGACGACGGGAGGTGGCGGGCTTCGACGAATCTTGACGATCCGGTGTGGTGCGACCGCCAGAATGGCGTCGTGACGCCGACCGGCCGGTTCGCCCCCTCGCCGACGGGCCCGTTGCACCTGGGCAACCTGCGCACCGCCCTGATCTCGTGGTGTGCGGCGCGTGGCATCGGCGGTCGGTGGCTCGTGCGGATGGAGGACCTCGATCCGGTCACCGCCTCGCGCGAGCATGCTCGCCGTCAACTCGAGCACCTGGCCCGGATGGGCATGGTGCCCGATGGTGAGGTGGTCACCCAGTCGGAGCGGTTCGACCTGTACCGCGACGCGATCGAGCGGTTGCGCCGCGACGGTCTCGTGTACTCCTGCTACTGCACGCGCCGCGAGATCCGCGAGGCCGCTGCCGCCCCGCACGGCGACGGCCTGCCCGATGGTGCGTATCCGGGTACCTGCCGCGAGCTGACCGACGCCGAGCGGCTGACCCGCGAGCGCGACGGACGGCCGAGCGCACTGCGGCTGCGCACCGACGGCGAGCGCCTGGCCTTCGACGATCTGGTGCTCGGGCGCGTCGAGGGTGTGGTCGACGACGTGGTGCTGCAGCGCAACGACGGCGTGCCCGCCTACAACCTGGCGGTGGTGGTCGACGACGCGCTGCAGGGCGTCACCCAGGTGGTGCGCGGCGACGACCTCGCCTCGTCGACGCCCCGACAACTGCACCTGCAGCGCCTGCTCGGCCTGCCCTCGCCCACGTACGCCCACGTGCCGCTCGTGGTGGGGCCCGACGGCCGGCGGCTCGCGAAGCGACACGGCGCGGTCACCCTCGACGACCTGGCGGCACACGGTGTGAGCGACCACGACGTGCTGTCGGTGCTGGCCCGCAGCATCGGTGTCGAGGTCGTCGCCGGCGACGCGGTCGACGGTGCGGTCGACGGCGCGGCCGACCTGGCCGCTCGCTTCTCGTTCGCTCGGCTGCCCCGCGAGCCGTGGCGCGTCGATCCCGAGGTCGATCTGTCACGATGACGCCGTGACCTCGTTCTCCGACCTGCAGCAGATCCTCGGCTATCAAGGGGCGATCCCCGAGTCCGACGACGACTCGCTCACCGAGGTCGGCAACGAGATGTACCGCACGTCGTTCTGGACGCCCACGTTCTGCGACACCGTCATCCGCGCGGCCGAGGCGATCGGCGCGTTCGAGCAGGACGAGGACGATCCCGTGCCCGGCCACGAGGTGTCGCTCGCCGTGATCAGCCCGGCCCTGTTCGAGCACGTGCAGAACGACATCGGCATGCGCATCTTCCCCCGCCTGCGCACCGTCTGGCCGTACATCGACTACTACGGGCTGCGCGACGCGTTCGTGATCAAGTACGAGCTCGGTGGCCAGGAGACGTTGCGGATCCATCACGACGTGGCCCAGGTGTCGGCCTCACTGAAGTTGAACGACACCTACACCGGCGGTGAGCTGGTGTTCCCCCGCCAGGGCGTGTCGAACGCCGAGATGGCGGTCGGCGATCTGGTGGTGTGGCCGAGCCTGGTCACCCACCCGCACGAGTGCGTGCGGCTGACGGGCGGCGTGAAGTATTCGCTCACGATCTGGTTCGAGCTGCCCCAGATCTGACCGTCGCTGGTCGCTGCCGGATTGCCGCGACGCGCCAGCTCACGCCACGAAACCCTGATTTTCTGCGGCTTTGCGGCCGTCGACGGGTCGCGTGACGTCGGTGGCATGACACCTGCCGACGACCACCGGACGGTAGGGTGACGTCACTCGTCGTGTTCCGCCCCGCACGTCAGGCTCTTCGATGCTCGCTCGCCCTCGCACCTCGCAGCACGCCCGCCGATGGTGGCCCGCGCTCGTCCTGCCGGTGCTCGCGCTCGCCGCGGCCGGGTGCGATTCGGGCGGCGGTGCCGCACGCGCCGAGGCGCCGAGCACGCCGGTGACGATCCCGGTGTCGCCGCTGCCGGCCAGCTCGGCCGAGGCCGCACCCACCACGGTCACCACCGTCGCGCCCACCACCACGGTGGCACCGACCACCACCGAGGCGCCCACCACCACGGCCGCGCCCACCACCACCGAGGCACCCACCACCACGGCCGCGCCCACCACCACGCTGGCGCCCAACATCGAGCTCATCGCGCCGTCGCCCGTGCCGATCGAGGCCGTCGGCACCCGCGACGGCGAGGGCACGCGGGTGATGCAGGACCGGCTCCTGCAGCTGGGGTTCTGGAACGCGGGCGCCGACGGCGACTACGGCCACAGCACCAAGCAGGCCGTGATGGCGTTCCAGAAGTACCTGGGCCTGCCCGCCACCGGTTCGGTCGACGAGACCACGGCGGCGTACATGACCAACCTCAGCGAGCGCGCCCACGGCACGGCCGACACGGGCGACCTGGTCGAGGTCGACAAGTCGAAGCAGCTCCTGTTCATCGTCCGCGGCGGCAAGACGCTGTGGGTGATCAACGCCTCCACCGGCAGCGAAGTGCCGTACGAGGAGGAGAACAAGAAGGACCCCACCAAGATCGAGACCGGCGATGCCACCACACCCGTCGGTCTGTTCAAGGTGACCCGTCAGCGCGAAGAGGGCTGGTGGGAGGGCGACCTCGGCGAGATCTACCGGCCGAAGTACTTCCGGGGTGGCGTCGCCGTGCACGGCTCGAACAACATCCCGAACTACCCGGCCTCGCACGGCTGCGTACGCGTCAGCACGGCGGCCATGGACTTCATCTGGGACAACGACCTGATCCCGATGAAGTCCGTCGTGTGGGTGCACGGCAACATCCCGCTCGCGCCGCTCTGACCGATCGGCGTCCCTAGGCTGCGAGGTGTCCGCCACTTCGAGTCCAAGGGAGTCCTCGTGCTGCCCGTGATCGGTGCCCTGCGTCCCTGGGCCGACCCTCAACTGCTGTCGTTGCACCGCCTGCCGATGCACGTGCCGCTGCCGTTGCTCGACGACGCCCGCAAGTCGCTCGACGGCGACTGGTTCTTCGAGCGGTTCGAGACGCCCGAGTCGATCCCCGAGCGGGCCGTGCTCGGCGCGACGCCCACGTCGGGCAAGCAGGTGACGGTGCCGGGCAACTGGACGCTGCAGGACACGCCCGACCACCCCTGGTACACCAACGTGCAGATGCCCTTCGACGGGCCGCCGCCGCGACTGCCCGAGCTGAACCCGGCCGGCGTGTACCGGCGCACGTTCACCCTCGGCCGCGGCTGGAAGAGCCACCAGGTGGTGCTGCACGTGGGTGGTGCCGAGAGCGTGCACGCCGTGTACCTCAACGACCGCTTCGTCGGCTACGGCACCGACAGCCGCCTGCCGAGCGAGTACGACATCACCGATCATCTGGTGTCGGGCCCCAACCATCTGGCGATCGTCGTCGTGCGGTTCAGCGCGCAGAGCTACGTCGAGGACCAGGACCAGTGGTGGATGGCCGGTCTGCACCGCAGCGTGTTCATCGAGGCCCGCTCGATGGTGCACGTGGCCGACGTGCAGGTCGACGCCGACCTGCGCGTGGCCGACGGCACCGGCCTGCTGAAGGTGCGCACCGACGTCGGTTTCGTGCGCACGCCGGTGAAGGGCTGGCAGGTGCGCTCGTGGCTCGAGCGGCTCGACGGCAAGCGGGTCACCAAGCCGAGCACCGGCGACGTGCCGCACGCGTTCGACATCCCGTACGTCTTCAGCGGTCATCACGTCGACGCGACGTGGGAGATCCCGAACGTCGCGCCGTGGAGCGCCGAGTCGCCCACCCGCTACCGCGTGGTGGTCGAGCTGCTGAAGCCCGACGGCACCGTGGCGCAGCAGACCTCGCAGGTCGTCGGCTTCCGTCACGTCGAGGTGCGCGACCGCCAGTTCCTGGTGAACGGGCAGCCGATCTGGGTGTTCGGCGTCAACCGCCACGACCACCACCCCGACAAGGGCAAGGCCGTGTCGGTCGACGACATGCGCGCCGATCTCGAGGTGATGCGCCGCCACAACATCACCGCGATCCGCACGTCGCACTATCCCAACGACTCGCGTTTCTACGACCTGTGTGACGAGCTCGGCATGTACGTGATCGACGAGTCGAACATCGAGAGCCACGCCTACAACACGAGCCTCTGCGACGATCCCGCCTACCTCGCCACCTGGGTGGCGCGCGGGTCGCGGATGGTGCAGCGCGACCGCAACCATCCGTCGATCGTGCTGTGGAGCCTGGGCAACGAGAGTGGCTACGGCGACAACCACGACGCGCTCGCCGGCTGGATCCGCAAGCACGACCCGAGTCGTCCGCTGCACTACGAGGGCGCCCCGTTCCACGACGGCTGGGTCGACGGTGGCCTGATGGCGAGCGACCTGGTGTGCCCGATGTACGCGCCGATCGACCGCATCCGCGAGTACGGCGAGTCGGGCCTCGGCACGCGCCCGCTGATCCTGTGCGAGTACTCGCATGCGATGGGCAACTCGAACGGCACGCTCGCCGAGTACTGGGACGTGATCGACGCGACCCCCGGTCTGCAGGGCGGGTTCCTGTGGGAGTGGAAGGACCACGGCATCCGCCAGACCCTGCCCGACGGCACGGTGCGCCTCGCCTACGGCGGCCAGTTCGGCGAGACCCCCCACGACGGCAACTTCGTCGCCGACGGCCTGGTGTCGGCCGATCTCGACCCGCACCCGGCGATGCACGAGGTGGCCTGGGTGTACCGGCCGGTCAAGGTCGAGGCCGGTCGCAAGGGCACGCTGCGCGTCACCAACCGCCAGTCGTTCGTCGGGCTCGAGGCCTTCGACGCTCGCTGGACGCTGCTGGTCGACGGCGCCACGGTGAAGACCGGCAAGCTCAAGCTGCCGAAGCTCGCCGGCCGCCAGTCGGTCGACGTGCCGCTGCCGGTCGCCGTGCCCGCAGGCACCGGTCAGGTGTTGCTGTCGGTGTGCTTCACGCTCAAGCGCGCCACCTGGTACGCCGACGCCGGCCACCTCGTCGCGTGGGACCAGGGCGAGCTGCGCGCGGCCAAGCCGGTGACGCCTGGTCGCTTCCGGCCGAACCACGACCCGGCCGCGATCGACGAGCTCCTCGCGTCACCGATCGAGCTGTGCCTGTTCCGCGCGCCGGTCGACAACGACGGCTTCAAGCTGATGCCCGAGCTGTCGCGTCGCATCCGCGTGGGCGGCACCGCGTACGTGCACTGGCAGGACCTCGGCCTCGACCGGCTGCCGGCCGACGAGCTCGTCGAACACACGTGGGAGCGGGCGTCGAGCGGCGACACCGTCGAGTACCGCCATCGCGTGGTGGTGCCCGAACAGCTGAGCGACCTGGCCCGCGTGGGCGTCACGTTCCAGCTGCCGGCCGGGTTCGAGCAGCTGCGGTGGTTCGGTCGTGGTCCGTTCGAGAACTACCCCGATCGCAACCGTGGCGCGCTGCTCGGTGTGTGGGAGGTTTCGCCCGATCGCCCGCCGTACCTGGTGCCCCAGGAGTTCGGGCTGCGCACCGACTGCCGCTGGTTCGAGTTCGCCTCGCCGTCCACCGGTCGCACGGTCCGCCTCGACGTGGTGCAGCCGCGTGCGTTGCACGTGTCGGCCACGCATCTCACCGTGCACGACCTGTACGAGGCGCGCACCGAGACCGAGCTGCGTCCGCGGCCCGAGCTGGTGGTGCACGTCGACGTCGCGCATCGTGGCGTCGGCACGGCCAGCTGCGGCCCCGACACCCTGCCGCAGTACCGGCTCACGCCCGGCGTGTACGAGTTCGCCTACCGCCTGAGCGTGCGCTGACCCATCGATCTTCGTCGGCTCGGGGTCGCTCAGCGACCCCCCAGCCGACAACGTTGCAGCGGGGTGACCTAGGCGCGGCGGATCTTGAGCTTGCGGTTGGTGGCGTTCAGGCATTCACCGCTCTCGAGGTCGAACTTCCAGCCGTGCAGCGTGCACACCAGGTGGTCGCCCTCGATCTCGCCGAACACCGCCAGGTCGGCCTGCCGGTGCGGGCACAGCCGCTCGCACACGTGGTCACCGATCCGGATCTCCTCGCCGGCCATCCCGTTGCGCTCGGGGTCGGCCTTGCGCAGCGCCTCGGCCTCGGTGCGGCGCATGCGCTCGACCGACAGCGACTTGAAGAAGTTGTAGACGTACTCGTTGTAGTTGCCCTTGCGCCAGGCGCTGAAGCGGGCGCTGAGGAACAGCGAGTTGCTCCAGTCGACGGCCTTCTGGGCGACGACGGTCTCGACGAGCTCGCGCTGGATCACGAACCGGAAGTCGTACGGCTCGTCGTTCCAGGCCCGCACCTGTCCGTTGGGGAAGTCGATCAGGATGTCGACGTCGCCGGCGCGCAACAGCACGTTGGCGCCCACACCGGCGCGCAGCGTCGGCGCCATCGCGAGCAGCGGCTCCCACCACGCCTTCACGGTGCCGAGCAGGTCGTCGCTGTGCGCCGTCCAGCCGGCCTTCATGTCGGCGAGCCAGGGCAGGTAATCGGCCTGGTACTGCTCGAGGTACTCGCGCTTGTGGTCGAAGATCGCCGCCACGTCGGCGTCGCTCATCGGGTGGGTCACGCCGAAGCCGTCGGGACCGATCTCGATCGTGGTGCCCGGGATCGCGAGGATGCCTTCGTGACCGCCCTGCTGCAGGCGGGCCATGAACACCCGCTGGTCCGGGAAGATGTTGAGCTCGTCGCCGTCGATCCGATTGAGGCCGAACAACTCGGGGTCCAAGAACGCGGGCGGGCCGGCGCTCGGTACCACTGCGCGTGCATCCACCGCCTCGACATAGCGCATGGCGCGTGTGAGCTGGCTCTCGACCTTCAGGTCGACGAGCTCGCGCATCTCGTCGGCCGGCACCTCGTACACCATCGGGTACCAGATCGCGCCCGAGTACTGGATCCAGTGCAGGTCGACCGGACCGTGCGCCCGCAGCGCGACGAGATCGCTCGTGCGGCAGTCGTTCTGGTTGACGATCCTCGATCGGCCGTCGCTGACGACCAGGGCCGAGTCACCGCCGGGACCGTCGGTGATGCTCACCTCGACGTGGATCGCGACGCGCAGCTCGCCCTGCAGGCGCACCTCTTCGCCGTCGCTCGTGCGGATGAACTTGGTGAAGCCGATGTCGCGCAAGCGTCGCTCGAGCTCGCGCGTGGGGTACCCCGGCAACAGCACCGTGGCGTCGCGGCTCACGTGGTGGGGCAGCCAGGTCTCGTCGAGGTGATCGCCGTGGATGTGGCTGATGTACAGGTAGTCCGGGTTTTCGATCCGCTGCTGCAGCTCGGGATCGAGCTGGTCGTTGCGAGGGAAGACGAACCACGAGCCGAAGAACGCCGGGTCGAACCAGGGATCGCAGGTGATCGAGCCGAACTCGGTCTCGATCAGGATGCCGGCATGACCGATGGAGGTTGCACGCACGTGCGATGACCGTAGCCGCGGTGTCCGTCAGCGCGCCCACAGACACGCCGGGTCGAAGGTCACTTTGTGCGCGAGCGCGACGCAGCGCGAGCCCGCGACGTACGGGCGCCGACGATCAGGCCACGGGCGGATCGGTGTACTGCTGGCCGGCGCGCGACACGTGCTCGGTCCAGGTGCCACCGTCCCAGTAGCGCAACTCGAAGCGACCGGCCGGGTCGGCGTACCACCCGGCGGGGACGGCAGGCGTGGCGGCCGCAGCAGGAGCGGCGGCAGCCGGCGTGTAGGTGGCGGCGGCCGGCGTGTAGCTGGTGGCGGCCGGCTGCGGGTCGTAGGTGGTGGCGGGCTGCGGCTCGGGGGCGACGGCCCACCCGGCGGGCTCGGACACCGCCGGCTCGGGCGCGGGTGCCGGAGCCGACTCGACCACCGGCACCGCACCGCTGACCACCGGGACCGAACCGCTCGTGACGGCGGCGGCCGGGGCCTCGGCGGCCAGAGCGCTGGCGACGCCGGACGACTCGCGGCTGAGGAAGGCGGTGACGTCACCACCGGTCGACACGATCGACACCACGGTCCAACCCTCGGCCGACTTGTCGGTGAGCTTGGTCGCGAGCGACGCGGGGTCGTACGAGGACGAGCTGACGGTGGTGAACTCCTGCATGGGCGAGGATGCTAACGCAATCGTCAAGGCAGTTCGCTCAGCGTGGGCACGTCGCGCCCGAGCGTGGCTCCTCCGCGTGGGTCCCGACGGGTGGCCGGGGGTCGTGACGGGCTAGGTGTGGAACACCAGTGACGTCACGTCGGCGTCACCGGGGCTGCCGTCGTAGCGCACCTCGCCGTCGGCCAGGGCGATCAGACGGTCGGCGCGGTGCACGAACGTGAGCTCGTGCGTGGCCACCACCAGCGTGGCGCCACGCGCGTGGGCCTCGTCGAACAGGGCGAGCAGGGCCTCCTTGCCCGCCTGATCGAGACCGACGAAGGGCTCGTCGACGAGGAGCAGGTCGAACGGCCGCACGAACGCCAGCGCGATCGCCGCCTTCTGGCGCAGGCCGCGGCTGAAGGTGGTGGGGAGCTGCTCCATCCGTTCGGCGAGGCCCAGGTGGCCGACCAGTCGTTCGGCCTCGCCCTGCCAGTCGGTGACGCCGTGCATGCGGGCCACGTACTCGAGGTGTTCGCGCAGCGAGAGGTCGTCGTAGAAGGTCGGCTGGTCGGCCAGGTAGGCGAGGTGGGCGCGCGCCTCGATCGAACCGCGGTCGCGTCCGTGCACCGAGACCGACCCACCGGTGGGATCGAGCAGGCCGGCCACCATGCGCATGAACGTGGTCTTGCCGCTGCCGTTGTGCCCGACCAGCGCGACGAGCTGACCGTGGGGCACCTCGAGCGTGAGCGGCGAGAGCGCCGGGCGCTCGTCCTCGTCTCGGGCGCCGTACGACTTGGTGAGCCCGCGCACGGACAGCGCGGCGCTGTTCGACGGAGCGGGGCGTGGGGCGTTCATCGTGATCCTCTCGCCGGCCCGTCAGTACCGGGCTCGTTGCTGCTGGGTGGCCTCGCGGCCCTCGGCCATGAAGGCACGGAAGCGGGCGCGCAGCCGATCGCGGAAGCGCACCCAGGTGGCGACGGCTGCGGCGACCAGCACGGCGGCGACCGCGCCGCGGACCGCGTTGGCGATCGGGTCGGTGGTGCCATCGACGAGCGCGCTGCGCACCCCGAGCGCCATCGCCGCACCGACCGCGCTGACGATCAGCGGGATGAGCGTGCGCAGGACCGTGGTCATGCCGGCCATCTCGGGCGGCATGAACATCTCGGACGAGTTGCCGGCCAGCGGATCGGGGGCGTCGCGCACCACGCTGATCGTGGCGCCGGCTGCACCGGTGAGCACCGCAGCCAGGGCGAGCAACAACGCCACCGGGATCGCCGCGCTCACGCGTTCGCCGTCGGTGACCACCGCATCGATGCCGACCGCTGCGGCCGCACCGATCAGCACGAACGGCACGAGCAACACGGCGGGCGCGGCCAGGTGCTGGAACATCAGCTCGCCGCGTACCACCGGGAAGCTGTCGGTGCGATCTGGCTGGTCGACCTCTTGCGAGAGCGGCTCGAGCACCTCGAGGCCGAGCACGAACGTGCAGACCAGTGTGCCGAAGATCGCCGGCTTGGTGCCGTGCACCACCGCCACCTGGCATCCGGCGGCCACCAGCGTGAGGCCGAGCATGCGCACCAGCCGGCCGACCGGCAGACGCAACAGGCTGTGCCAGCCACGGCGCCACACCACCGAGCCGCGACCGGTGGGCCGCAGGCGGATCCACGGCCGCTTGCGGGTGTGTTCGTACGACAGCTGGCGGCGCAGGAGGATCACCGTGCGCAGGTCCTGCATCGTGACCGCGAAGCGCAGCTGCGCGACGAGGCTGCTGCGGCGTGCGAGCGCCTCGAGCGAGGTGCGTGCCACCAGCACCACGCCGGCCACCACCAGCCCGACCGCGGCCACCATCGGCACCACGTCGATCGCCCGCTGGCGCCAGCCCCACAGGCCGATGCTGCCGAACGTGTCGGCCGGGCCGGGCACGTCGGTGCCGATCGCCGCGCCCTGCCACGCCATCAGCGCGATGCCGACCACGGTGCTCACCACGAGGGGGAGGTGCAGCGCGTGCGCCACCAGCGCACCGCCGACCCACAGGAACGACACGACCACCCCGAACAGCACACCGGCGGCGAACCAGGCGATCGGCGTGCCGGGGAGGCGGCGGCCGGCGAGCTGCGCGAGGCACGCGGCCACGCCGCCGCCGGCGAACGCCGCGCTGCGTACGCGCTGGATCGTCGGCCGCATCAGTGCCGAACGCCGATCGACCGGGGCGAGCATCACGTGCGTCACGTCGGCCGCCTCGAGCGCGAGCGGGCCGCCCTGCGAACCGCTGCGCAACCCGAGCGCGAGCGCCACCACGGCCACCATCCCCAACACCGCTGGGCCGTGGCGGCCCACGTCGGCCGCCTGCGCCACGGTGAGCTCGTCGTCGCCCACCAGGTCGCTCAGCCAGAGCAGCACGATGCCGCCGAACAGGCCGACGACGTAGACCTTGTACGCCGCGTCGAACCACTCGAGATCGCCCAGACGGTGGCGTTTGCGGGTGGCGCGCAGCTCGTGCATCGCGGCCACACCCGTGGTGACCGGCACCGCAGGTGCGGCCGAGGGCAGGTCGGTGGTGGCGGTCATGCGCCGAGCTCGGCGGGACGGTCCGGATCGGCGGACCACCCGGACCAGCTCGCCACGAACAGCCGTGCGGGCGGCAGGCCGGCGAGCTCCATCGCGACGATGTTCATGCACGCGCTCACGCCCGAGCCGCAGTACGCGACCGTCGGGGTGTCGGCGTCGATGCCGAGCCCGGCGTAGTAGCGGCGCAGCTCGTCGGGCGAGCGGAACCGCCCGTCCGCTCCGAGGACCGCCGCCCACGGCGCGCACGAGGCACCCGGGATGTGGCCGGGGCGCGGATCGATCTGGGTGACCTCGCCGGTGAAGCGCTCGCGGGCGCGGGCGTCGATCACCACCCCGTCACCGGTGGCCACGGCCACGGTGTCGTCGGCCGACGCGAGCCGGTCGGCCGGCCAGGGCGCCGCGGTGCACGTCGTCGGGGTGGGCTCGACCCACCCGGTGTGCACCTCGCCCGCCCAGGCGCCGAGACCGCCGTCGAGCAGCGCCGCCTCGCGACCGAGCATCCGCAACATCACGACGAGTCGGCCGGCGGTGAGCCCACCCGTGTCGTCGTAGGCGACCACCAGCGTGTCGTCGCCGATGCCGAGCGAGCCCATGGCCGCGGCGAAGTGAGCGGGGGTGGGCAACGGATGACGGCCCTCGGTGACCGGGGCCCCGTGGTCGGCCAGCTGGTGCTCGAGGTCGACCCACACCGCGCCGGGCAGGTGACCGGCCTCGTACGCGGCACGACCGTCGCGACCGTCGAGGTACCAACGCACGTCGACGACGACCGCCTCGGGATGCGCCGCCAGGAACGCATCGTCGACCACCACGGGGACGATGGGCGCGCCAGGCGCCCGGTGCTCGGTGTTCACGGCTGCATCATGCCAGTGCGGCGGCGCGACGGTGCAGGCACCGGGGCGGACCCCGACGGGTGCACGGCCCGCCGATCGGGTGTGGGCGCGCGACGCAGCGGGGGTCGGAGCAGGCAGACTTGACGCATGTCGTTGTCGGCCGCCGAGCGTTTCTTCTCGTTGCTCGCGCTCGTCGCTGCCGTGCTGGCCGTGCTGATCGTGGTGCTCCGCCTCGTCCCCGCCGGTCGGCCATGGCTCGGCCACCTCGCACCGGCCAAGCGCTGGCTGGCGTTCGCCATCGCCGCGACGGCCATGGTCGGCAGCCTCTACTTCAGCGAGTCGCAGCACTTCGAGCCCTGCAAGCTGTGCTGGTACCAGCGGATCGCGATGTACTCGACGGCGATCGTGCTGTTGCAGGCGGCGATCCGGCGCGACCGGTCGGTGCGCTGGTACGTGGTGAGCCTCACCGGCCTCGGTGCGTGCGTGTCGATCTACCACTACCTGCTCGAGTGGTACCCACAGCTCGAGACCAGCGTGTGCAGCCTCACGGTGCCGTGCACCGCCATCTGGTACCGGGAGTTCGGCTTCGTGACGCTGTCGTTCTCGGCGCTCTGCGGGTTCGCCGCGATCCTGGCGCTGATGATCTTCGTCCCCGACGACGACCCCTCGCTCGCCCTCACCGACTCGTTGGAGGACACCGATGTCTGACATCCCGCCGCCGCCCGGCGCGAAGCCCACCAAGCCCAAGCTGCTCTGGCTGTGGGTGGCCCTCGGCGCGGTGGTGGTGCTGGTGGCCGGGATCGCCGCGCTCACGGCGGGCGACGACGACACCGAGGTCACGGTCGGCACCGTCACCACCGAGGCCCCCGGCGCGAGCGACGGCGGCACGACCGCCACCGCGGCGCCCGGGCAGCTCGCCCAGACCTGGCCGGTCACGGTCGAGGGTACCCCGCTCGCTCCGCTGCAGCCCGGCACCGACGACCCGGCCGTGGGCACCGCTGCGCCGAAGATCTCCGGCTACTTCTTCGACGGCACGCCGGTCGTGGTCGACCCGTCGAAGGGGCCGGTGATGCTGGTGTTCCTGGCGCACTGGTGCCCGCACTGCAACCGCGAGGTGCCCGAGCTCAACGCCTGGCGCGACTCGGGCGACGTGCCCGCCGACCTACAGGTGATCGCGGTCACCACCGCCGTCGACCCCAGCCGTCCCAACTACCCGCCCTCGGACTGGGTGAAGACCATGGACTGGACATGGCCGGTGCTCGCCGACAGCGAGGACTACGACGCCGCCCAGGCGTTCGGCGTGTCGGGGTTCCCCTTCGGCGTGATCATCGGTACCGACGGCAAGGTGATCGTGCGCTGGTCGGGCGAGCTCGGTCAGGACGGCATCGCGTCGCTGGTCGCCTCGGCGTTGGCCTGAGCGAGCGCTCGCTCCATCACCACCCGCAGCGGCAACCCGAGCGCCTGTGCCGCCGCGGCGGCGTCGTCGTGCTCGACTTTCACGCGGCCGGCCGCCAGCTTGAGCCGCACGCGGTGGCCGTCGACCTCGACGCTCGACTCGTGGCGCTGCTGCGGCCAGCGGTGCAGGGTGCTGCCACGTACCCCGAGCGTGCCGGTCTCGGCCACCATCACGGCGCGCACGGTGTCGAGATGGGCGCGGTCGCACAGCGCGTGCACGGTGACGGCGGGACGGCCCTTCTTCATCACGATCGGCGTGGCCCACGCGTCGTGCGCGCCGGCGGCGAGCAGTTGGGCGATCGTGTGCGCGATCACCTCGCCGGTGACGTCGTCGACGTTGCACTCGAGCAGTTCGACCGGCTGACCACCCGCCGGTGACGGCGCTGCCGCATCGGCGCTGTCGCCGACGACCACCTGCACCACGTTCGGTCGACCGGGCACGTCGCGCGTGCCGGCGCCGTACCCGACGGACGCCACCTGCATCGCAGGCATCGGTCCGAACTCGTCGGCGAGTGCCACCATCAGCGCCACGCCGGTGGGGGTGGCGAGCTCGCGGTGGTCGTCGATGCCGCGGCTCGGGGCGTTGCGGGTGGCGAGCAGGTCGACGACGGCGGGCGCCGGGTTGGGCAGCTCGCCGTGGGCCGCGCGCACCCTGCCCTGGCCGACGGTGATCGGGCTGCACACGATGCGGTCGATGCCGAGCACCTCGAGCGCGGCACACGCGCCGACCACGTCGACGATCGCGTCGACGGCACCGACCTCGTGGAACTCGACGTCGTCGGGGTGCATGCGGTGCATGCGTCCCTCGACCTCGGCGAGCACGCGGAACGTGCGCTGGGCCCGATCGCGCACCCGTTCGGGCAGCGGCGCGGCGTCGAGCAGCTCGCGGATCAGCCGGTACGGCCGGTGCGGCGCGTGCTCGTGCTCGTGGTCGTGATGGTCGTGATGGTCGTGAGGGTCGTGATGGTCGTGATGGTCGTGATGGTCGTGATGGTCGTGATGGTCGTGGTCGTCGACCACCACGAGGGCGTGCGTGGCGGCGATGCCGCAGCGCAGCACCGGCTCGAAGGTGAGCAGATAGCCGTCGAGCGGCAACGCCGCGACGATCGACATCACCTGCACCGGATCGGCGCCGGCGTGCACCAGTGCGCCCATGGTCATGTCGCCCGCCGTGCCCGCGAAGCAGTGGAACCAGGCCGTGCGTGTCATCCCGGCACCCGCAGCGCACGGGCGATCGCGCACGCGGCCCCGAAGCCGTTGTCGATGCCCACCACCGTGATGCCACTCGCGCACGATGCGTGCATCGCCAACAGCGCCGTGACGCCCTCGAGCCCCGAGCCGTACCCGACGCTGGTGGGCACCGCCACCACCGGCACCGCCGTGAGCCCGCCGATCACACTGGCGAGTGCGCCCTCCATGCCCGCCGCCACCACGACCGCGTCGGCCGACGTGATCCGATCGAGATGCGCGAGCAGCCGGTGCAGGCCCGCCACGCCCACGTCGGTGAGCCGATCGGGCTCGAAGCCGTAGGCCCGCAAGGTGAACACGGCCTCGTCCAACACGGGCACGTCGGCCGTGCCGGCGCTGACGGCGAGCACCCGGTACGGCCGATACGGCTCGGGCAACCGCCACGCCACGCAGCCGGACCCCACGACCCCGTCGGGGTGCCCGGCGAGGACGGCCGCGCGTTGCTCGGCGGTGGTGCGGGTGAGCAGCACCGGCCCGGTGTCGTGATCGAGCAGTTCGGTGACGATGCGGACGCACTGCTCGGGCGACTTGCCCGGTCCGTAGATCGCCTCGGGCAGTCCCTGGCGCAGGGCACGGTGGTGGTCGACCAGCGCGTCGCCCACGTCGGCGAAGGGCAGCCGTCGCAGCTCGGCGACGGCCGCGTCGGGCGACACCTCACCGGTGCGGATGCCGTCGATCAGTTGGCGGAGCCGCGCCTCGTCCACCGGCCCATTCTGTCGGGCGTCAGGCCGAACTGTCGCCGGCAGCTCCACCGAGACCCGCCTCGCGGGCCCGGACGATGGCCTGCGCACGGTCGGTCACCTGCAGCTTGGTGAGGATGTTCGACAGGTGGTTGCGCACCGTCTTGGGGCTGAGCGCGAGCCGGCGGGCGATCGACAGGTTGTCGAGGCCGGCGGCCACCAGGTCGAGCACCTCGCGCTCGCGATCGGTGAGATCGGGGAAGGGCTGCGCCGCCGCTCGGCCGGCACCACCGGTCAGGAACGACAGCGCCCGCGAGGCGACACCCGGGGCGAACAGCGCCTCGCCCTGCGCGATCGCGACGACGGCACGCTCGATGTCGGCCGGTGCGGCACCCTTCAGCAGGTAGCCGCGAGCGCCGGCGCGCATCGCCGCGAAGATCGAGTCGTCGTCGCTCATCATCGTCACGACGAGCACGCCCATGTCGGGCCGGCGGCGACAGATCTCGCGGGTCGCGTCGATGCCCGAGCTGCCGCCGAGGTTGAGGTCCATCACCACGACGTCGGGCTCGGTGCGCTCGGCCTCGGTGACGGCCTCGTCGGCCGACGCGGCCTCGCCCACCACCTGCACCGTCGCGAGCGAGTCGAGCAGGCTCACCATGCCCAGACGGAACACCGGGTGGTCGTCGACGACCAGGACGCGGATCGGGGCACCCGCCGCCGGGCGCGTGCCGTCGGGCTGGCTCACCGCGCCGCCCCCTCGTCGACACCGGCGACACCGGCGACACCGGCGACACCGGCGACCTCGGTCGGCACGTGCCACGTGATCCGGGCACCGCCCCACGGTCCCCGGTCGAACTCGACGTCACCCCCGAGCTCGAGGGCGCGCTCGCGCATCGAACGCAACCCCACACCGGTCGGCGACCCGTCGACCGCCTGCTCGGGCCAACCGTCGCCGTCGTCCTCCACCACCAGCACCATCCCTCCCTCGTGATCACGTCCGATCGCGATCCGCATCCGGTGTGCGTCGGCGTGACGCCGCGCGTTCATCGCCCCCTCCGACACCACCGCGAACGCCGCCGTGGCCACATCACCCGGCAGCTCACCCACCTCGCCGGTCTCGACCGTGACGTGCAAGCCGTCGTGACGCAGGCGAGCGGCCAGGTCGTGCACGGCCGCGAACAGGCCGAGCTCGTCGAGCAACGGCGGCAGCAGCGCACGTGACAGCTCGCGCACGTCGGCCACGCGCAGCTCCATCTCGCCCGCGAGCTCGTCGAGCAACCGCGCCGCGCGCTCGTGGTCCGACGCGAGCAGGTTGCGCGTGGCGCGCAGGCCGAGCCCGATGCCCGCGAGCGCCGGCCCGAGCCCGTCGTGCAGATCGCGACGCACCAGGCGACGCTCCTCGAGCCGGGCGGTGGTGAGCCGGCGACGCGCCTGCACCAGTTCGTCGTTCAGGCGCACCAGCGTCACGACGGCGGCGATGATCGGCGCCAGGTCGTGCAGCGAACGTCGGGCACGCGCGTCGAGCCGCTCGCCCGGCGGCGGGCTCACGTGCAGCTCGGCGACCGTGCGGCCGCGGTGCACCAGCGGCACCACCTCGACGGCGGCTCCAGCTCGGCCGGCCGCCGCGAGCACGTCGGTGGTGTCGCCCACGGTGACGACCGTTGCGGAGGCGAGGCGCAGCGACCCGACCAGCGTGCCGAGCACGCCCTCGAGCAACGAGCCCGAGTCGGCCCGTTCGGCCGTGCCGATCACCCGGCCCATCCGGCGCACCGAGCCGAGTGCATCCGACGCGTCGCCGTACACCAGCAGGTCGACCCGGCGCTGCAACCACCGGTGCCCCGGTACCACCAGGGCACCGACACCGGCGGCGGCCAGCGCAGTCGACGCCCCGTCATCGCCCACCGTGGTCCCGATCGCCGCGGCCACCAGCGCGTACACCACCGCCAGCGAACCCGTGAGCAGCCCCCACGGCAGCGCTCGGCTCACCACCAGGTCGACTCCCCACAGCCGCTGGCGCAGCACGGCGACCAACGTGGCGGCGGGCAGGAAGGCCTGCGCGGCGAGGTGCAGCACCGGCGTGCTCGCCGTGACGGCGACGCTGCCGTCGAACCAGTGGGACGGCAGGGTGAGCGGCACGAACGACAGCGCCATCACCCACGAGCCGATCGCGAGCCAACGCAGGCTGCGCCGGTCGGGGTCGTCGCGGCGGAACTGTCGGCGGGTCACGTCGGCTGCGGCGATCGCGCCGAGCACCACGACGGCGACGAACAGCCACGGGATCACGTCGTCGGAGAACCGCGCCCAGCCCTCGTCGCGGATCGCGAACGGCATGAAGGGGTCGTCCTCCGGCCACGGCGCCGGATTGGTGATGCGGACGAACCACACCACCGCGCAGAGCACGACGCCGAGCACCACCATCGTGCGAGCGGCACGTGGCAGCCGGTCGCGACGCACCAGCCACGGCAGCACCACCACCAGCGCGAGCGTGCCGGGCACCCACGCCCATCCGGCCGCCGAGCCGATCGTGCGCCAGGCCGGCAGCGGCTCGGCCACGAACGAGTGCCCGAGGTACATCGCGCCGAACGCTGCCCATCCGCCGCCGACGGCCGCGACCGCCAGTACCCATGCCGCCGGGTGACGGGTGCGCCGCAGCAGCACCGCGGCCACCGTGCCGTACACGAGGGCCACCATCACGTCGACCGCCATGAACCAGGTGTCGACGTTCCACGACGGTCGGTCGACGACGCAGAACACCAGCGCGCCGAACGCCGGCAGCGCCGCGGCGAGCAGCACCGCGAGCGCGGTCGCTGCGGCCACGGCGCCGACGGCGGGGCGGACGTCGGGTTCGGCCGTCGAGGTGGTGTTCATCGGTGCTCCGTGCGGGGCGTCGGGTGGGTCACCGGCGTCGTACCGAGAGTGCGAAGCCGATGCTCACGATCAACAGCCACACCACACCCACCATGGCCGACATGTACTGGACCGGGAGGACCGACACGGCGAGCGTGAGCGTGCCGAGCACCGCACTCACCCAACCGATCCACCTGGCCGCCGACCCGTGGCGGAGCGCTGCCCACGCGACCACGAGCGACGTGAGCCCCGCACCGGCCCACACCCACGCCATGGTAGCGACGAGGTGGTACATGGCCTGGAGGGCATCGGGATCGGCCAGGTCGAGGTCACCGAGCCCCCACCACAGCTCGGTCGAGATGCCGCCGCCCACGAGCAGCATCACCGCGACGAGGACGAGACCGGCCCCGGCGACGTCGGGCAGCGTGCTCGACGCGGGTTCCTGCGCTGCGAGGTGTCGACGCAGGCCGGCCGCGAACACCACCAACAGCAGCGCCCCGAGCGTGGTGGCCGCGAGGAACGGCAGCAGGTGGTGCCGCTGGTCGGCGAGCACCCGGCTGAAGCGGTCGGCGTCGGCGAGGATCGTGTCGTCGTCCGAGAAGCCGAAGCCCTGGCTCGACACCACCATCGTGATGCCGCAGGCCGCAGCCGCCAGACCGGCGAGCGGCCAGCGGGGGGTGCCGGTCGCCGCGACCGGCGCGGTGGTCGCCCGCGGTGCGGGGGGTGCGGTCAGCGCGCTCACGCCGTCACCTCCAGCTCGGCGGTCATGCCGGCCATCGCGTGGGTGGTGGCCTCGTCGGCCATGGTCGGGATCGTGCAGATCGCGACGTACTGCCCGGGCTCGAGCTCGAAGAACGCGGTGTTGGCGGTGCCCGGCTGGTCGGCAAACACGACGCCGGCCATCTGGTACGTCCCCATCAGCTGGTCCATCGGCTGATGGACGAGCTCGTCGACCGGCGTGGTGTCGCCGTCGGGGCGACGCAACAGGATCAGCTCGTGCGGCTCGCCGGCGGCGCTCGCGTCGACGAAGCGCAAGGCGAAGCGGCCGGCGGGCACCTGCGCGGGGAGGCCGTCGAAGCGGTAGTCGCTCGCGCTCACCTCGGCGCTGGCGGCCGACTCGCACGCTCCGAAGAGATGGTCGCCGGTGTTGCTCAGCGCAGCGGTGAAGGCGGGGTCGCCGAACACGGTGTCGTCGCCGCCGAACAGCTGGGTGAGGCCGTCGCGCAGCGTGGCCGCGTCGTCGGCGATCTCGTCCGGGACGTTGGCCACGAACCGGTCGAGCACGGCCGGTGCCTCGGCCGGGTCGGCCTGGCCGGCGAGGAACCCGCCGGTGATCGTGGCGTAGTCGTCGCAGGCGGCCTCGAGGCCGTCGGCCACGGCCGCGGTGCCCGTCGTGTCGGTGGTCGTGACGGGCGCGTCGTCGCTCGTCTCGTCGTCGTCGCCGCACGCCGTGGCGACGGCGGCGAGGAGCAGCAGACCGCCGACGGCGAACCGGTGGGCTCGCCGGCGTGCGGCCGGCCGGTGTGCCGCGTGGGTGGGGGAGGAGAGGTGTCGGGGGGACATCGATGTTCCTTCGTGTGTCCGGCGGGCACGGTGCCCGCTCGGTGTCGACACGGTGACGGGGGCGGCGTCCCGAGCAGAAGGGACCGGCATCCCGACATGCCGGGAAAGTCCCTCGGGACCGACCGACCACGGCCGTAGCCTGATCGCCATGACACGCATCGGGTTCCTGGGCCCGCTCGGCACCTTCACCGAGCAGGCACTGAAGGCACAGCACGACCTCGCGCAGGGCGAGTTCGTGCTGTTCCGCACGATGCCCGACGTGCTCGACGCGGTCGAGTCCGGCGACGTCGACCTCGGGTTCGTCGCGATCGAGAACTCGATCGAGGGTGCGGTCAACCTCACCCAGGACGAGCTCGCGTTCAACCACGACCTGCTCATCCAGCGCGAGGCGGTGCTCGACATCGAGCACTGCCTGATGGCACCGAAGGGCACGTCGATCGACGACGTCAAGGTGGTGCTGTCGATCCCGGTCGCCACCGCGCAGTGCCATGCGTTCTTGCGCAACCACGTGGGTCAGGCCGAACTGCGCGCCGCCAACTCGACCGCCGAAGGTGCCCGTCTGGCGAGCGAGCTCGGCCCCGGCCACGCGGCCGTCGCGCCGCGCACGTCGGCCGAGCTGTACGACCTCGACATCCTCGCCGCCAACATCAACGACCACCCGGGCAACCAGACCCGCTTCGTCGTCGTGGCCCGCGAGGGTGTGCCGGCGCCGACCGGCCACGACCGGACGGCACTCGTGATCTACCAGCGCGCCGACGAGCCCGGCTCGCTCATCTCGATCCTGCAGGAGTTCGCCGCGCGGCGGATCAACCTGTCGAACCTGCTGTCGCGACCCACCAAGGACGGTGGCCTCGGCGACTACTGCTTCATCGTCTACGCCGACGGCCACATCGACGACGAGCTGGTCGCCGACGCCGTCCGGGCGCTGCGCGCGAAGCAGGGCAAGGTGAAGTTCCTCGGCTCGTACCCCGCGGCGGGTGCCCATGCGCGCGAGGCGCGCGAGCACGCCGACTCGCGTTGGCGCGAAGCCGACGACTGGGTGCGCTCGCTGCGCGACCAGATCCGTCGTGACCCCTCGGAGGACGATCAGCCGTGACCATCAAGGACGACCTCAAGACCGCGCTCACGGCGGCGATGAAGGCGCGTGACGAGACCGCGCTGTCGGCGCTGCGTCAGGCGCTGTCGGCCATCTCGGTGGCCGAGACCGCCGGGGCCGAGCTGGTCGAGCTGTCCGACGACCAGGTGCTCAAGGTGCTGGCCTCCGAGGTGAAGAAGCACCACGAGTCGGCCGATGCGTTCGAGACCGCGGGCCGCGCCGAGAAGGTGGCGAGCGAGCGCGCCGAGGCGGCGGTGCTCGAGGCCTACCTGCCGGCCGCGCTCAGCGAGGCCGAGCTGCAGGTGCTCGTCGACGCCGAGGTCGCCGCCGCGGCCGCCGAGGGCAACACCGGCATGAAGGCGATGGGCAAGGTCGTGAGCGCCGTGCGCGCCAAGGCCGGCCAGTCCGCCGACGGTGCCGTCATCGCCGCCATGGTGAAGTCCGCCCTGTCCGCCTGACGGCGGGCTCGCCTCGCTCGTCGCCCGCCGTGGGACCGGTCCGGCCGGACCGGTCCCGGCGTGCGCCTCAGGGGAGGGTGGTGCCGACCGGGCGGCCCGGCATCGTGCCACCGAGGTCGGGTGTGGTGTCGGTCGGCACCGCTGCCGGGTCGGCCGGCTGCATCGGCGACTCGGCCACGGCGGCGGCGACGACGTCGGCGAGCGACACCCAGGTGACCTCACCGGCCTCGATCCGCTCGACCGCTGCGGCGAGCATCGCCTCGAGCACCTCCCAGTCGGGCGTCGGTCCGACCGAGACGACGACGTTCATCGAGTTCACCTGACCGGGCACGGCTGCGGCGACGGCCTCGTCGAGCAGCGCGGTCCACTGGTCGAGCGAACCCTCGAGATCGGCGTCGCCCGTCATCGACATGGCCGCCAGACCGCCGGCCTCGCTCCCCGGCACGATCACCAGCTGACCGGTCGGGTCGTCGACGAGCCACGTCGACGTGCTGCTCGTGGTCCAGGGGTGCAGCAGTCGCTCGGCCTGGATGTGCAGCGGGTCGTGGCAGACGGCCGGGTTGGTGCAGTCGCGCACCCAGTCCATCCCGTCGGGCAGGGTGGCGTCGTCGAGCGAGGCGAGGCAGATCTCGGTGGTGCCGGTGACGGCGTCGAAGCCGGCGGCGATGGCGTCCTCGACCCAGTCGGCGTCGTTCGAGCACCCGCCCGACACGTAGGTGACGTCCACACCGTGCGCTTCGATCGCCTCGCGTTGACGGACCAGCTCGGCCACCCGGGCGTCGCCGGTGAGGCCGTCGGTCGACCGGTCGCCCGAGTGCTGCGAGATGGCGTGACCGCGAGCGACCATGTCCTCGACGAAGGTGCTGTCCCACCGGTCGACGGCCTCGACGAACGGGCTCGAGAGCTCGAAGTTCAGCACCACCCCGTACCGCTCGGCGAGGTCGGCGAGTTGCTCGAGCGTGGCCACGTGGGCGTCGAACTCGGCCTCGTCGCGCACCTCGGTGTCGTGGCGCTCGACGTGCACGGTGAGGGCCAGCGCGACCGTGCCGTCGGTCGCCCACGAGGGTCCGGTGTCGAGCGGCGCCGCCGGTTCGGTGGTCGTCGTGGTCGTCGTGGTCGTCGTGGTCGTCGTGGTCGCGACGCCGGACGAGCCGTCGGCGTTCGCGTCGCTGCTCCAGCCGACGCCGATGGACGGCGGGGTGGTGCAGGCCGACACCGCGATGGCGGCGGAGACGACGATGCCGGCGACGGCGAGGGTGGTCAGGGAACGGGTGATGATGCGTGAGGTCATGCGCACACCGTCGGGTCGACCGATGATCGACTCGTGATCGATCGGTGTGAGCGCGGTGAGAGCTCCGTCCAGCCGTCCTTGACGACACGCGCCGGTAGCGTGTCGCCCGGAACGGTGGCAGAGCGGACAAATGCAGCCGCCTTGAAAGCGGCCGGCTCACAAGGCCCGGGGGTTCGAATCCCTCCCGTTCCGCGTCAGGGCATGGCGCCCCCGCGTGCGACCGTCACGCGGGGGTGGTGCCCGTCGGCCGCAGCAGCCGGATCGCCCGGTCGAGGCGGTCGGCATCGGTCCATCCGAGCACCTGCTCGCTGACGCCCTGCTCGATCACCCATCGGGCGACCTCGTGCTCGTGCGCGTCGTACCAGTCGTCGGTGTGGAACCGGGCCGCCACCGATCGCGAGTGCAGCCGCGACGTCGTGGCCGGGGCGTCGGCGGCGAACAGCTGATGTCGGTCGGCCCAGCCCCGCGGGTCGGCGACGATGTCCTCGTAGCGCCAGGTGTCGTCGACGTGCGCGAGCGCGTCGGCGGCGGCGAGCAGCGAGTGCGCGTAGAACCGGCGGTAGGGATGGCCGTCGACGTGCAGGCCGATGTCGGCGGCGATCGCCTCGTGGTAGGCGAGGAAGGTGCCGTAGCCACCGGCCGCGAGCGCGTCCTGTTCGTGACCCTCGTGCGAGCGGCCGAGCGAGCTGGTCCACAGCGCGCGTGGCGACCGGATCAACTGCACGATCGTGGCGTCGGGGAACGCGTGACGCAGCCAGGGGGTGCGGAACTCGGCTCGTGTGAACTTGAGCATCACGCGCGGCGCCGACGCGACGAGGAAGCTCACGTACGCGGCCAGGTCGTCGGCGACGTCGTCGGCGCGCAGGCGGAACCGGCTGCGGCCGAACCACGGACGTGCCAGGGCCTCGAGCTGCGTGCGGGGCAGCGCCCGGTACTCGCGCCAGTAGTCGCTCACCCCGAGGTGCGTCGGGTCGACGGGTCCCGGTTCGGCGGCGACGTGTCCGAGCAGGTGCTCGTGCAACGGCTCGAGGTAGGTGGTCCAGCCGGGTTGCTGGCGGAACAGCTGCCACACCATCGTCGAGCCGCTGCGGAACCTGCCGACGACGAACACGGGGCCGGTGCGAACGCGATGCGCGGTCTGGTCGGCGGCGGCGCCGCCGGAGGTCGTCGGATCGATCGAGGCGCTCGTCATGTGTGTCACTCCCTGGGCTCGATGGTTCGGAGCGTGATGGAGTGGTGCACGCATCCACCGGTCATCACGCGTCGGATGCCTCGCCCGCACACCGGCGTGCGGACACGGGTGCGACGACACCGTGTCCGCACGCCAGGGTAGTGGCTCCGACCGATCAGCCGAGGAGATCGGCTGCGGCGCGGGTGGCGAGGTCGACCTGCGTCGCGTCGTCCCACTGGTAGGTGCCGTCTTCGATGCTGACGAGCACCACGCCGGTGCCGGCCGGGGCGATCACGACGCCGTAGCACGACACCGCCTCCGGGTGCGCGCCGGTGGCCGGCTGGGGCGTCTCGCCCTCGCAGGCGCGGTCGCGGATGTCGGCGAAGGACATCGTCGGGTCGTAGCCGACGATGAGGGCGGCCGCGTCGGTGGGTGCGGTGGCCCACCGGCAGCCGTCGAGCAGCCCGAGGCTGGTGTCGGTGCTCGCGGTCACGCCGGTGGTGCCGAGCAGGGCGTCGACGGCCGCGAGGTCGAGCAGGCCGCACGCCTGGGCCGGCTCGCTGCCGGTGTCGGTGCCGGTGTCGCTGCCGGTGTCGGTGCCGGTGTCGTCGGAGCTCGCCGTGTCGGGCGTGTCGGGCGTCGCGGTGTCGAGGACGGTGACCGGGGTGCCGGCACCGTCGACCGTGTCGTCGGACCCGTCGTCGCCGCAGGCGCCGAGCACGAGGGCGGCGCCGGCGACGAGGGTGACGGCGAGGCGGGCGGAGAGGCGGGCGGGGAAGGGGTTCATGGGTGCTCCTGGTACGAGGGGGGATCGGGGGTGATCGCGACCTGCGGGTCAGCAGACGCGGACGAGGTGGTCGGTCGCGAGGAAGGCACGGCGCAGCTCGGGGCTCAGACCGTCGAAGGGCGACGACTGCGACGAGTGCATCGAGATCGCGAGCTCGCGTGTGCGCAGCACCGAGGTGGCGTCGACGACGTGGGTGATCTCGTCGTCGGGGCGGCCGAACGACGCCGGGTCGATCGAGTGGTACGCCGCGGACGGATCGATCGAGCGCATCTCGTCGAGCCACGCGCGCATCAGGTGGTTGGGCAGGCTCGACTCGTACAGCGCGATCTGCTGGCCGCACACGTGGGCGACCTCGACCGCGTCGTACGTCGCCTCGCGGATGCGCTGGTGGTCGCGGTGCCCGTCGCATCCGTCGAGCACGACGACGACATCGGGTGCCACCTCACGCAGCACCCGCAGCACGTCGCGCACGACGGCCATGCGATCGGCGGCGCAGAGCGAGCCGTCGGGCAGGTCGCCCGAGAAGTCGGAGTCGCCGTAGTCGAAGGTGACCACGCGACGGACGCCGAGCACCTGCGCGGCGAGGTGGAGTTCGAGTTGGCGCTGCTGCGCGAGCTGACGGGGCGACAGGTCGAGGCGCGACTGGCCGCGGTCGCCGGGCGTGGCGCAGGCGACGGTGACCTCGGCGCCTGCCGCCGAGGCGGCGGCGATGATCGAGCCGCAGCCGAAGGTCTCGTCGTCGGGATGGGCGACGACGACGAGCAGGCGCTCGCCCGCGCCGGCCAGCGGGGTGGTCGACCGGCTGACCGGTCGAGGCAGGGTGGACGTGGTGGTGTTCATGGACGCATCGTCGGCTGCGCTGCTTGCAAGGCACTTGGAGCCGCCTTGCAGCGATCAGCCCGCGATCCGTTCACCTGGTCGGGTGAGGCTCGTCGCCGGCGCGTGGCGGTCACGGGCCGCCCAGCTCGCGGCCGAACAGGGTGCGGCGATCGTCGCGAGGCGAGTCGCCGACGACCTGACGGCCGCGTCGGTGCCGCGCCCGCCGCGCTGAGCTGCCTGCCGACATGCCCGCCGACCTGCGCTGACCTGCGCTGACAACGCGACGCCACCGACTGCAAGCGACTGCCAAGCCGGCGTCAAGCGGTCGGTCGCACGGTGTGTCTCGCCAAGAGCACACAGGAGCAATCAGGAGCATCGCAATGAACCACGTCCGCAACCTGCGGCGCGCCGACCGGCGCACCCCGTCCACCCGCACCACCAACCGTCGCCGTTCGCTGACGATCGTGCCGATCCTCGGGATCGCACTGCTCGCCAGCGCGTGCGGTGACGACACGAAGTCGATCGCCCGCGACCAGTCGCCGGACACGACCGAATCGGCCGACGCACCCACCACCACGGCCAAGCCGCCCGTCAGCCTGCCCACGCAGTCGACCGTGCCGCCCACCACCGCCGGCCAGCAGGTCGGCAGCCTCGACCAGGTCCAGGCAGCGACCGTCCAGATCGTCGCCCAGGGCACCTTCGCCGATCCCGAGTTCGGTTCGTACGAGAGCGTGGGCCGCGGCTCGGGCTTCGTCGTCGACCCGAGCGGCATCGCCGTCACCAACCACCACGTGGTCGGCGGCGCCGGCCTCATCCAGGTGTACGTGCAGGGCGAGGACAAGCCCCGCAACGCCAAGGTCCTCGGCGTGTCGGAGTGCTCCGACCTCGCCGTCATCGACATCGAGGGCGCCCCCCTGCCCTCGCTGTCGTGGTACGAGGGCAGCGTCCAGCCGGGCCTCGAGGTGTACGCCGCCGGCTACCCGCTCGGCGATCCCGAGTTCACGCTGACCCGTGGCATCGTCTCGAAGGCCGACGCCGGTGGCGAGACGCAGTGGGCGTCGGTCGACCACGTCATCGAGCACGACGCCAGCACCCAACCGGGCAACTCCGGTGGTCCGCTGGTGAGCGCCGACGGCGAGGTCGTGGCGATCAACTACGCCTCGGGCAGCCGCACCAACACCGATCAGTTCTTCTCGATCGAGGCGTCGGACGCGGCGGGGATCATCGCCGACATGACGGCCGGCAACGACGTCGACTCGATCGGCGTGAACGGCCAGGTCGTGATGAGCGACGACGGCACCATCGCCGGCCTGTGGGTGTCGGGCGTCGAGTCGGGTTCGCCGGCCGACAACACCGGGATCCAGCCGGGCGACATCATCACCCGCCTCGAGGGCGTGAGCGTCGGCACCGACGGCACGATGGCCGACTACTGCGACGTGATGCGCACCCACAACCCGGGTGACGTCCTGTCGGTCGAGGTGCTCCGCTTCTCGACGCAGGAGGTGCTGACCGGTCAGTTCAACGGTGACTACCTCACCACGGCGTTCAGCTTCGCCGACCAGGTCGACACCGCCGACGCCGGGACCGAGTACACCGACTACATGACGGTCACCGACGACAGCGGCATGCTGACGGTGTCGGTGCCGACCGCGTGGGCCGACGTCGACGGTGCACCGATCGACATCGACGGTGTCTCGTCACCGTCGATCATCGCCAGCAGCAGCGTCGCCGACTACAACAGCCGCTGGGACGTCCCGGGCGTGCAGTTCGTCGCCAGCTCGGCCCTCGCCGGCTACACCGCCGACGAGCTGCTCGATCTGGCCGCCAGCTCGGACTGCACCTTCGACAGCCGTGAGGCCTACGACGACGGGGCGTTCGTCGGCTCGTTCGACACCTACACGAACTGCGGCGGCACCGGTGCCACGTCGATCGTGGTCGCGGCGTTCCCGCCGGACAGCAGCTACGGCGTGCTCGTGATCGTCCAGGTGGTCACCGAGGCCGACCTGGTGGCGCTCGACGAGGTCCTCCGCACGTTCAACGTCGTCGCCTGACGGCGTTCGACTCCGCCCAACCCCCCTCGGAGCGGAGTCCCCCAGCGACCGGCCCGGGCCGGTGTGTCGTTCCCCCCGACGCACCGCCCCGGGTCGTTTCGCGTCCGGTCGGGCAGCTGCGTGGGGTCTCGACCGGAGGATCTCGTTCCCGCGTGGAGATTCTGGGAACGTTTCGACCGTTCGGTGCGTCGGAGGGGTGTCGCCGTCGTCACGGCGAGCGAAGCCATCTGCCGCGATCTCGGTCGCGACACCGTCTCCGAGGAGCGGCCATGAGCCTGCACGTCGACGATCGCACGCCGACCACCCCGCCGACCCGGCCGACCCGGCCGACCGGCACGCGGTGGTTGACGGCCGTCGTGCCCGTGATCGTGCTGCTCGCGTTGGCAGCGGTGGCCTGGACGGTGTTCGGCCGATTCGACGAGTTGGACGGTGTGATCGACACCGTGTGCGTCGAGCTCGAGCGGCGGGCGTCGGGCCCGGGTGTCGCGCCGGGCGGCTGACGGCCTGCACTACCGTCCTCCCTCGATGACGGGGAGGCGAGGACGGGGAACCCTGGCGCGACGCACGCTCGTCGCCACGTTCGCACTGGGGTCGGTCGTGGTGGTCGCCGGTTGTGTCGGCAGCATCGACCGCACGGAGTTCGACGACCTGGTGCACGAGCGTGGTGGCGGCCTCTCGGGCGATCTGGTCGTGGCCGGACTGACGGCGATCGCCGACGAGTCCGACGATCCCTCGGTCGCGGTCTACTCGATCACGCTCACCTCGAACACCGTCTCGTTCTCGGTGCAGTCACCCGACTTCGACGACGAGGTGAACGGCTGGACGTATCTGCTGAACGGCGACCTGCTCGGACCCGATCCCGAACCGAACATCGACTCGGGGGGTGCGCCGGTCACCTTCGACGCCTCGGCCGTCGACGTCGAGGCGCTCGAGGACTCGATCGACCAGGCCGTCGAGCAGACGTCGGTGCGGCGCGGCTGGGCGTCGTCCGCGTCACTGTTCGCCGAACCCGGTGGTGGGTTCGAGCTCCGAGTGAACATCACCAACGACCGCGCCGACGAGACGTTCGTCTTCGGCTCGGACGGCACGTTGCGCGGGGTGTCGTGAGGTGACGGTCGTGCTGGGAGGTCGCAACACACGGCGGCTGCGTCGAGGGCGGGGCGCCGGCTGCCTGGTGTCGGTGTTCGTGTTCGGCCTGGTGATGGTGATCCCGTTCGTGGCCGTGCTCACCGTGGTGTGGCCGGGGGTGCTGAAGCTCACCGCACCGCTGGTGTGCGCCGACGGCTACGACGAGGCCGTCGTGGCTCGCGACACGTACCACACCAATCCCGGTGAGACGAGCACGAGCTTCACGCTCTACTGCATGAACGAGCGCGGCGAGGTGAGCGACGAGGGCGGGTTCAAGCCCGGGGTGCTGGTGTTCGTCGCCTGCGCGGCGCTGTACGTCGTGCTGGTGGCGTTGCTGGTCGTCGTCGGCGCCGTGCGGCGCCGGCGGCGCGGCCCCGATCCGGGCACACCGTCACCGCCGGGCGGCGAGCAGCCGTGGATGCCGGGGCAGCCGTCGGTGCCGTTCGGGACGATCCTGCCGGCGCCCGGTGCGGGCCCCGTGCCACCGGTGCCGCCACGATCGTCCCCGATCCCGCCGCCACCGCCCACCTGAGTGCCGTGTCGTTCAGCCGGCGCGAGCGGGATCGGGTTCGGAGGCCAGCAGGCCCCGCACCTCGGGGATCACCTCACTGCCGTAGCGCTCGATGCCCGCCATCATCAGCTCGTGCGGCAGGGTGCCGGCCGAGTACTTGAGGTCGAATCGCGACACGTCGAGCGCCTGCACCGTCGCCGCGATCTTGCGGGCGACGGTGGTGGGCGAGCCGGCGTACAGGGCGCCGTTCGGGCCGGCCATGTGCTCGAACTCGGCCGTGGTCGTCGGTCCCCAGCCGCGCTCGGCGCCGATGCGGTCGCGCATCGCCTTCCAGTGCGGCCACAGTTCGGCGAGCGCCTGCTCGTCGGTGTCGGCGACGTGGCCGGGTGAGTGCACACCGATCGGCAGTTGGGGCTGGTCGAACTCGCGGAGCATCCGCTGGTAGAGGTCGACGAACGGGCGGAACCGCACGCTGTCGCCGCCGATGATCGCGATCATCAGCGGCAGGCCGTACCGCGCGGCGCGCACCACCGACTGCGGGCTGCCGCCCACCCCGACCCAGGTGGTGAGCCCGTTGGCCGTGCGTGGGTACACCTGCTGCCCGCGCAGCGCCGCTCGGGTCTGCCCGTTCCACGTGACGGGTTGCTCGCGCAGCAGTTCGACGAACAGGTCGAGCTTCTCCTCGAACAGTTCCTCGTACTGGTCGAGCTCGTAGCCGAACAGCGGGAACGACTCGATGAACGATCCGCGACCGAGGATCACCTCGGCGCGACCGCCCGACACGGCATCGAGCGTGGCGAAGCGCTGGAACACGCGCACCGGGTCGTCCGAGCTCAGCACCGTGACGGCCGAGCCGAGCCGGATGCGCTCGGTGCGCCCGGCGATCGCGGCGAGCACGGTCTCGGGCGACGACACCGCGAAGTCACTGCGGTGGTGCTCCCCGACGCCGAAGAAGTCGACGCCGAGACGGTCGGCCAGCACGGCCTCGTCGACGACGTGACGGATCACGGTGGCCTCGTCGAGGCGGCGGCCGTCGGCGTCGACGGTGACGTCGCCGAAGGTGTCCAATCCGAGTTCCACGTGCCGAGTCATCCGAGCGATCCTTCCACATCCGGCGCAGTTGTTGCGCGCACAAGGATCTCAACCGTGGCGCGTGGCGGCGCATTCCCGCAGCTCACGCGCTCGACGTGATGTCGCTTGCGCGCGCACGGGGCGACGGGTGTCACCCGCATACTGCTTGCAACTGCAAGCGAATGGGTGCAACATCATCTCGGGCCGAGCGCCCGCCCGTGCTCGGCCCACCGAGGGCAGGAGGTGCCCGATGAGCACGCAGACACGCCACACGCGCACGACGAACCACACGTCGGACCACATGCCGGACTGGCAGGACCGCTGGTTCGAGCTGATGAAGCGGATCGAGATGCCGATGGTTCGTACCACCGCACGGGTGGCCGGCCGCATGGCCGACTACCTGCCCGAGCGCCCGGCCCGCATGGCCGGGATGCCGAAGGTGCACGACCTGATGGACGCCGGGCTCACGTTCCGTCGTCGCCTGGTCGACGAGCAGACCGAGTTCGCCGACTCGATGATGCGGGCGATGCGGCCGGTGATCGTGAAGGTCGACACCGTGCACCACGACGACCACCATCTGACGATGCCCAAGGCCCCGACGGCCCCGAAGGCCGCCACCACCGCCACCACCGCCACGGCGTCGAAGCCGAAGGTCGCCAGGCGCAACGGCACCAAGCCGGTCGCCCGCCGGCGTCCGCGTCCGATGCCGACGACCGAGGTCGTGAGCGGACCCACCGTGTGACCGCCACGTGATCCGGTCCTGATCACCGGCTCGCGTCACGCCGACGAGTGGACGAGGGGCGGGCAGCCGAGCTGCCCACCCCTCGCTCGCGTCCGGAGCACGACGCGACCTGGGTGCCGGGCCGAGCGGGTCTGCTCAGCCGGCGGCGGCGTACGCCTCGAGGGCGCCGCGCGCGGAACAGGTGGCCAGGTCGTCCACCGGGGCGAAGATCGTGGGCAGGCCGCTGTCGCTCACCGAGCCGTCGGGGTTGCCCGGGATGACCGCCACGGCACCGGCGCAGTCGCCGTCGGTGCCGAGCACCGCCCAGGCGAAGGCCTGCTCGCCGGGCGCTCGGAGGTCCTCCATCAAGAACGCGCTCGACGACGAGATCGTCGTCGCATCGGCGAGCTGGTCGTCGAACAGGGTGCGCGCGAGGTCGGCGTGCACCGCGAGCCAGGCCTCGATGATCGTGAAGTCGGGGCCCGAACCGGTCTGACCGAACGGTGCCTCGGCGGCGAGCTCGAGCAACTCGTCGCGGAGCGCGGCGGGGTCGTCGGTGGGCAGCGGCGAGCCGGCAGGACCCGGCCCGCCGGTCGGATCGGTCGGGATCGTGTCGTTCGTGGCGACCGCCTCGATCGTGGGGTCCGTCGCGTCCGTCGCCGGCGCCGCAGCGGTGCCGGGGGTCTCGGCATCGTGTGACGAGGTCGCGGTGGGTGCGTCGTCCCCACCGCAGCCGGCGAGGGCGAACGTGCCGGCGGCGAAGGCGACGGCGAAGGTGCGGACGTGGAAGCTGTTCATGGTGGCATCGTGCGGCCGATGCCTTGCAACGGGCTTGGCGACCGCTTGCAGGTCGCATCACCCCAGCTCAGAGGTCGAGCACCACCGGCGCGTGATCGCTCGCGACGGCACCCGCTCGCTCGTCGCGGTCGATCCAGACCCGCCGCAGCCGGGCCGCGACCGCGGCGTCGCAGAGTGCGAGGTCGATCCGCAGCCCACGGTTCGACTCGAACTGCCCGGGTCGGTAGCTCCACCACGAGTACACGCCCGGGTCGGGCAGGTGCATCCGGGTGACGTCGACCAACCCGAGGTCGCCGAACGCGGCGATCGCGGCTCGCTCGGGCGGGCTCGCATGGGTGCGCCGTCGCCACCGCACCGGGTCGTAGATGTCGAGATCGGTCGGTGCGACGTTGAAGTCGCCCGTCAGCACGTGCGGCGCGCCCGACCCGTCGGCGGCCACCGCGGCGCGCAGGCGCTCGAACCAGACGAGCTTGAACAGGTAGTGCGGGTCGTCGAGCCCGCGGCCGTTCGGTGCGTACACCGACCACACCCGCAGGCCCCCGCACGTGGCGGCGATCACGCGCGCCTCGTCGAACGGTGCCCGGTTCACGCCCGGGAACCCGCGTTGCACGTCGTCGAGGCCCACCCGACTCAGCACGGCCACCCCGTTCCAGTGATCGCGGCCGTGATGCGCGACCTGGTAGCCGAGCGCCTCGTACTCGTCGGTGTAGCCCTCGCCGGCGAACAGGGCGTCGGTGCACTTGGTCTCCTGCAACAGCGCGACATCGGGTTGATGGCGTGCCAACCACGCCAGCACACGGGCCTGGCGGGCGCGGATCGAGTTGACGTTCCAGGTGACCACGCGCACCCCGTCAGCGTGTCAGCTCGCTGCAAGGCGCCTGCAAGTCGCGAGCCGCACCGTGTGCAGCATGCAGACCACCATCACCCTCCCGAACCTCCCCGCCAAGACCCGTCTGGCCCCCACCAAGCTCGCCAGCGACACCTACCTGATCCACGACCACCAGGGCGAGGGCACCGCACCGGTGTGCGTGCCGCTCAACAGCATGGTCATCCGCGGCGCCGAGCCGATCGTCGTCGACACCGGCATGCCCGAGCATCGCGAGCAGTACTTCACCGACCTGTTCTCGATCGTCGAGCCCGAGGACATCCGCTGGGTGTTCATCAGCCACGACGACGTCGACCACACCGGCAACCTCAACGAGCTGATGTCGCTCGCGCCGAACGCGACCGTCGTCGGCAACTGGTTCCTCATGGAGCGCATGGGTGCCTCGCTGGCCGTGTCGCCGCTGCGGCAGCGGTGGGTCGGCGACGGCGAGAAGATCGACCTCGGCGACCGCACGCTCGTGGCCGTCCGCCCACCCGTGTACGACTCGCCCACCACCCGTGGCCTGTTCGACCCGACGACCGGCGTGTACTGGGCGTCGGACTGCTTCGCCACCCCGATGCCCACGCCGGTGCGCGACGTGGCCGCGCTCGACCCGATGTTCTGGGACGACGGGATGCTGATGTTCAACCAGTACGTCTCGCCGTGGCTCGGCATCGTCGACGACGCGAAGTACCAGGCGACCGTCGACCGCGTGCAGGCGCTCGGCGCCTCGGTGATCGCCGGATGCCACACCCCGCTCATCGGCCGCAGCCACATCGACCAGGCGATCTCGGCGGCACGTCGTTCGAACAGCGCCGTCGTGCCGCCGCAGCCGGATCAGGCCGTGCTGGCACAGATCCAGCAGACGCTCGGTGCCCACTGACGCATGAGCACCGACCTGCTCGATCCACTCGTCCGGGTGCGACCACGCCCGGGACCGGCCACGAGCCCGTGTGGTAGACCTGCCCGGGTGCTGACGGTGCACCTCCTCGGTCCGATCGACGTGCGTCTCGACGGCGCGTCGCTCGACCTCGGCGGTCCGCAGCAACGCGCCGTCGTCGCCCACCTCGCACTCGAGGCCGGTCACGTCGTGTCGGTCGAGCGGTTGATCGACCGGCTGTGGGGCGACGAACCGCCTCGCACGCCGCTCGGCACGCTGCAGAGCTACGTGTCGCGTCTGCGTCGCGCGATCGAGCCGCGTCGCGCCACCGGGGCCGCACCCGAGGTGCTGGTGTCGGAGGCGCCGGGCTACGTGCTGCGAGTGGCGCCCGAGCAGGTCGACGTGCACCGGTTCCGCCGGTTGCTCGACACGGCGCGTGAGTCGTCGGCGGCCGGTGATCACACCGGTGCACTCGCCACGCTCGACGAGGCACTCGCGCTGTGGCGCGGGCCGGCGCTCGCCGGCATCGGCAACGACGACCTGGTGCGCCCGATGGTGGTGCGCCTCGAGGAGGAGCGCGACGCGGCGATCGCCGAGCGTTTCGAGATCCTGCTCGCGCTCGGCCGTCACCACGAGGCCATCCCGCAGCTTCAGGCGGCCGTCGATGCGCAGCCCCTGCACGAACGGTTGTGGGCGTTGCTCGCACTGGCGCTGTACCGCGGCAGCCGGCAGGCCGACGCCTTGCGAGCGGTGTCGCGCGCCCGCGAGGTGCTGCTCGACGAACTGGGCCTCGACCCCGGACCCGAGCTGCGCGACCTCGAGCAGCGGATCCTGGCGCACGACACCTCGCTCGTCCTCGAGACCACCCCCACTCGTCCCGAGCCGGTCGTGGTCCCCGTGGTCGTCGAGGCTCCGAAGGTCGAGCTGGTGGGGCGACCGCACGAGTGGCAGGCCCTGGTCGATGCGCTCGACGCGGCCCGCGGCGCGCCCGGGTTCGTGCTCATCGAGGGCGAGCCAGGCATCGGCAAGAGCACGCTCACCGAGGTGTTCCTCGCGCACGCCCGCTCGTCGGGGTGGCGCACGGTGACCGGCCGCTGCCTCGAGCCCGGGCTCGCGCCGACCCTGTGGCCGTTCATCGAGATCGCCCGCGCCCTGTTGAGCGGCGACGCGGCCGAGTCCGCCGGCGACGGCACCGACGCCGTCGGCTCGCGCCACACGTGGCAGCGCCTCGCCTCCGGCAAGGAGGTGTCGCTCGCCACGGTCGAGGTGGCCGAGCACTTCGTCGAACTCGTCGACGGTGTCGCGTCGACACCGGGCCGTGCCGGCTGCGTGGTGCTGGTCGACGACCTGCACTGGGCCGACCGCGCCACGCTCGAACTGCTGCAGGTGGTGCTGACGAGGCTCGCCCGCCCAGGCGTGCTGGTGGTGGCGGCCACGCGCCCGCCCGAGCTCGAGCCCGACTCGCTGGTCGGGCCGGCGATGGCCGGCCTGCACCGTGCGGTGCGCAACACCACCCGTGTGCGGATGGAGCCGCTCGACCGGGCCGCGGTGGCCGAGCTGATCGAGCTCACCACCGGGGTCGCGCCCAGCGACGACGTGGCCGAACGGGTGCACGACCGGGCCGGCGGCAACCCGCTGTTCGTCACCGAGCTCGCCCGTCTGGCCGGTGAGCGCGGCATCGACCGCTCACGCGAGGTGCCCGCCGCCATCCGCGACGTGGTCCGCTCGCGCCTCGCGGCCCTGCCCGACCAGGCGATCGCCGAGCTCGAGGTGGCGGCCGTGCTGGGCGAGCGCTTCTCGGCCCGCACGGTGATGGCCGCCAGCGAGCGCGATCCCGACGCATGCCTCGACGCGCTCGACGCGGCGATCGTCACACGCATCCTGGTGCCCGAACCGCAGGGTTTCCGCTTCGCCCACGCGCTCGTGCGCGACGCGGTGTTGGCCGGTCTGCCGAACCTGCGACGGGCGCGGCTGCACCACCGCGCGGCCGACGCCGTGCTGGCCGTGCACGGCGACGTGGCCGACGCGGCCGAGCCGGTGGCACACCACCGACTGGCCGCTGCGTCGTTCGCCGATCCGGTGGTGGTGGCCCGCGCCGCGGTACGTGCATCCGACGTGGCGCGCTGGCGCAACGCGCTCGACACCGCCGAATGGTTCCTCGAGCGGGCGTTCGACGTGCTCGCGGGCGTGCCTCGCACCGCCGACGTGGTGATGGCCGACACCGAGGTGCTCGAGGCGCTGCTCGGTGCCGCCGTGCGTCGCCGCGATCCCGAGGTGATGGCGCAGGTGATCGCCCGCGTGCGCGACCACGCCGAGGCCACCAACAGCGACGCGGCCCGGTCGCTGCACCTGTTCCTCGAGTGGGACATCGACGTCGCCGACGACCTCACGACCGGCCACATCGCCGAGGGGTACGCGCGGGCGCGCGAGCTGGAGGAGCGCACCACCGACGACTACGCGCACCTGATGTGCAACTACATGCTCGCCTCGTACGAGATGATCCTCGGCCGGCTCGACGAGGCCGAGCGTCACGTGCGCGCGTCGCTGGCGGCCGTCGGTCCGCACGACCCCGACTCGGCACCGGCACACGTGCCGGTCGTGCTGCTGCCGCTCGTCGGTGCGATCACGATGGCGTTGCGCGACCACGCCGACGAGGCGCGCACGTTCGCCCACCGTCGCCTGCGGGCCTGGTTGGCGCAGCGTGCCGAGGTGGACGAGGCCGCCAAGGGCGCCTTCGCGTTCACGAGCGGGCTGCTCGAGGTGCTGCTCGGCGAACCCGAGCGTGCGCTGGGCTTCCTGGCGAGCCGAGGGGACGACCACGAGTTCGGGTTCCTCGACGGGCAGAGCGGCGCCAACGACGTGCTGGTCGGGTGGTGCCGGGTGAAGGCCGGCGATCCGACGGGTGCGACGCTCGTGTTCCAGGGACTCGAGCGGTACACGGCCGCGGGCGAGCGGTCGCTGCGCCCCACGCTGCTCACCCTGGTGGCCGAGGCGTGCCTCGAGCTGGGGGACGAGCGGGTGTTCTCGTTCCTCGATGCAGCCGACGCCGACGCGGTGCCCCGCCACGAGCTGTGGTGGATGCCCGAGACGCTGCGCGTCCGGGCGCTCGCGCTGTCGCGCGCCGGCGATCACGCCACAGCACACCAGACGCTCGACCTCGCCGCCGCGCTCGCCGCCGAGCAGGGCTCGACGATGTTGGCGCGGCGCATCGCCGACACCCGCGCGGCCGTCGGGGATCAGTCGAGCCGGTAGATCCGCCGGGCGGTGCCGGCGAACATCGCCGCACGCTCGTCGGCACCGAAGCCGGCGGTGAGCTTCTTGAACGCGTTCCAGACCGTGCGGTACGACAGCGAGAAGCGGTCGACGGGGAAGTTCGACTCGAACATGCACCGTTCGGGACCGAAGCAGTCGATCATGTGCAGGTAGTAGCGGGCCTGCACCGCGACGAACTCGTCCGAGGTGGGCGGTCGCTCGGCGGCGTCCCACCCGAAGCCGTTGTCGGGCATCGCCAGCCCGCCGAGCTTGGCCACCACGTTGGGGCACCGGGCGATGGCAGCCATGTCGACGCGCCACTGCTCGAAGATCTCGTCGTGGCGTCCGGCGAACGGGCCGACACCGAGCGGTGTGCCGAAGTGGTCGAGCACCATCGTGGTGGTGGGAACCGCGCGGGCGAGGTCGAGGAAGTCGCGGTTCTGGTGGTGATAGTGCCAGGTGTCGTAGGTGAGCCCGCGCTCGCCCAACCGGCGCACGCCTGCCCGGAACGCCTCGTCGAACGCGAGCCCGGCCGGTGCCCGGCCCGGGATGCGCAGGGTCTCGGGGTGCAGTGGCGACGACAGTGCGTGACGGATGCCGCGGAACCGTCCCCGTCCGGCGGCCTCGTGCGCGTCGAGCACCTCGTCGAGACGGGACGAGCGCAGGTCGGCGTGCGCCACGATGCCGCCGATCAGTTGCGTCGGGTCGCGCTCGGCCTCGGCGGCGACGAACTCGGTCTCGCCCACCGGCGCGAACTCGGGATCGCCCTCGGGCCGGTACGACGCGTGGCACTCGACGAACACGGTGCGCACCACGCGGTGTCCGTCCCCGGTGTCGCGGTGCAGGTCGTCGAGGCCGTACGGCAACGCACCACCGGCCGGCCAGAGGTGGTGGTGCGGGTCGACGATCGCGAGATCGGGATCGACGACGTCCTCGACCACCAGATCGAGCCAGGCCTGCGACCCCGGGACCGGTGCCCCTGCGGACGGTGTGTCGGTGCTCATGTCGGACCCCCGGACGACGTGACGCCGCCACCCGGCGACACGTCGCACCGTACCCGCGCACGGGCCGTCGTCGGCGTGCCAGAGTGGCGGCCATGAGCGACACGTCAGCTTCCACCGACCAGCCTCCGTTGCGGATCGGCCTCGTGGGTGCCGGGCCATGGGGGCACCTGTTCACCGGACCGATGTTGGCGGGCTCGCCGGACTGCGAGTTCGTCGGCGTGTGGGCGCGTCGTGCCGAGGCCGCCGGCGAACTGGCCGCGGTGCACGGGGTGGGCACCTACACCGAGCTCGACGCCCTGTTCGAGGCGTGCGACGCCGTGACCTTCAGCCTGCCGCCCGACGTGCAGGCCGACCTGGCCGGCCGGGCCGCTCGGGCCGGCAAGGCCGTGCTGCTCGACAAGCCCGTGGGGCTCACCACCGCGCAGGCCGAGGAGCTGGCCGGCGCGATCGACGCCGCCGGGGTGACCTCGCAGGTGATCTTCACCAACCGCTACTACGACCGCATGCGTGCGTTCCTCGACCAGGCCCGCTCGTTCGACAGCTACGGCGGCCGGGCGTCGTTCTTCGGCAACGGGTGCGTGCCGGGCACCTACTTCGCCACCCCGTGGCGCCTCGAGCAGGGAGGTCTGCTCGATCTCGGGCCGCACGTGCTCGACGCCCTCGACGCCTCGCTCGGCACGATCGTCGACATCACGGCCCGCGGTGACGCGCAGCGCATCGTGCTGCTCGAGTGCGAGCACGAAGGCGGCCGGATCTCGCAGGCGGCCCTGTCGGCGACGTCGAACCAGGACGGGGGCCTGGCCGTCGAGGTGCACGGCCTGCAGGGTCGAGTGCGGTTCGACGTCGGATCGTTCACGCCCGAAGAGATGCAGGCCGAGGTGCGCATCGCGATGCGCCGCATCGTCGAGGAGTTCGCCGCAGCCGTACGCGCCGGCCGCCCGCACGAGCTCGACATCCATCGCGGTCTGCACCTGCAGCGCCTGATCGACCGCGCGGCCGCCCAGCTCTGACCGGCCGCCGCGCCGCCACCACACCGCCGCCACAGCGAACGCCCCACCGTCCCTTCGGAGGTCACGATGAACCTGCCCACCACCATGCGCCAGCTCCGCTCGCTCGTCACCGCCGACGGCACGCTCGAACTGTCGCTCGCCACCGTGCCGATGCCCGAGCCGGCCGCACACGAGGTGCTGGTCCGGATCGAGGCGGCGCCGATCAACCCGAGCGACCTCGGGTTGCTGCTCGCGATGGCCGACGTCGAGGCGGCCACCGCGGTCGGCACCGACGACGACCCGGTGGTGCGCGCGCCGATCGCCGCCAACGTGATGGCCGGCCTGGGTGCCAGGGTCGGCGAGTCGATGCCGGTGGGCAACGAGGGTGCGGGCGTGGTGGTCGCCGCCGGGTCCGACCCGGCCGCACAGGCCCTCGTCGGCCGCACCGTCGCACTGATCGGCGGGGCAACCTACGGCGAGTACCGGGCGGTGCCGGCGACCTCGTGCCTCGAACTGCCCGACGGCACCGATCCCCGCGACGGGGCATCGTGCTTCGTCAACCCGCTCACCGCGCTCGGCATGGTCGAGACGATGCGGATGGAGGGCCACAGCGCGTTGGTGCACACGGCGGCCGCGTCCAACCTCGGCCAGATGCTGGTGAAGATCTGCCTGGCCGACGGGGTGCCGCTCGTCAACGTGGTGCGTCGTCCCGAGCAGGCCGAGCTGCTGCGCGGCCTCGGTGCCGAGCACGTGTGCGACTCGAGCTCACCGACGTTCATGGACGACCTCACCGCGGCGCTCACCGACACCGGTGCCACGCTGGCGTTCGACGCCACCGGCGGCGGGCGGCTGGCCGGCCAGATCCTCACGTGCATGGAGCGGGCGATCAACGCGAGGGCCACCGAGTACAGCCGCTACGGCTCGTCGGTGCACAAGCAGGTGTACATCTACGGCGGTCTCGATCGTGGCCCCACCGAGTTCAACCGCAGCTTCGGCATGGCGTGGGGCATCGGCGGTTGGCTGCTCACACCGTTCCTGATGAAGCTCGGCGTGCCCGGCATGCTGCGTCTGCGTCAGCGTGTGGTCGACGAGCTGACCACCACGTTCGCGAGCCACTACACCGACGAGGTCTCGCTCGCCGGGGCGTTGTCGCTCGACGCGATCCGCACGTACGCCAAGCAGGCGACAGGTCAGAAGTTCCTGATCCGACCGCAGGCGGTTTAGCGCGCGAATCGTCATGAACTGCGCGCCGTGACATGTTGTTGCACATGCAACAATGACCGTCATGACGTCGCCATCGTCCATCACGGTCCTCGACGGCGGCATGGGTCGCGAGCTGATGCGCATCGGTGCGCCGTTCCGCCAGCCCGAGTGGTCGGCACTCGCACTGCTCGACGGACCCGACTGGGTGGTGCGCGCGCACCGCAACTTCATCGACGCCGGCGCCGAGGTGATCACCACCAACAGCTACGCCGTGGTGCCGTTCCACCTGGGCGACGAGCGGTTCGCGGCGCGGGGCCACGAGTTGGCCGCGTCGTCCGGTGAACTGGCGCGCCGTGCGGCCGACGAGAGCCCCCGTCGGGTGCGGGTGGCGGGTTCGCTGCCGCCGCTGTTCGGCTCGTATCGCCCGGACCTGTTCGACGCGGCACGGGCGCCGTCGATCATCGACCCGCTCGTCGACGGCTTGGCGCCGCACGTCGACGTGTGGCTGGGCGAGACGCTGGGTTCGATCGCCGAGGCGCGCGCGGTGCGCGACGCTCTCGATCGTGCCGGGCAGGGCGACCGCGAGCTGTGGATCTCGTACACCCTCGACGACCAGGTGCCCGGGACGCTCCGCTCGGGCGAGCCGGTGGCAGATGCGGCACGCGCCGCGCTCGACCTCGGGGCCGGCACCGTGATGTTCAACTGCTGCCAGGCCGAGACGATCACCGTCGCGATCGACGCCACGCTCGACCTGGTCGGCGACGTCGCCCGGGTGGGTGGCTACGCCAACCGGTTCGTCTCGAGCCACACCGACGGCGGCGAGGCCAACGCCCAGCTCGCCTCGTTCCGCGACGACCTCGATCCCTCGTCGTACGGCGAGTTCGTGCAGGGTTGGCTCGCCCGCGGTGCCACCGTGGTGGGCGGATGCTGCGGGATGCAGCCCGAGCACATCGCCCGCATCGCGCAGCTGGTGGCCGGGCGTCGCTGACGCCCGACCACCCCGCCCGCGAGCGTCAGAGCTTGGCGAAGCGACGTGCCGACAGCGCGCCGAACACCACGAGGATGAGGAGCGACCAGAGCAGCGAACGCACGACGAACCACGAGGTCGTGTGCCCGAGCAGCGCCTCGGTGTCGCCACCGAGCACGAGGGCCCGCACGGCACCCACCATCGCGGTGACCGGCTGGTTCTCGGCGATCGGCTGCAACCAGCCGGGCATCGACTCGATCGGCACGTAGGCGCTCGACACGAAGATCAGCGGGAACACCGAGAACGACATGCCCTGCGCGGCCTGCGCCGAGCCCGACACCAGGCCGATGAAGATCATCAGCCAGCTGAAGGCCGCGGCGAACACGATGCAGAGCAGCAGGGCGAGCAGTGCGGCCGGCACGCCGTTGTGGATGCGGAACCCGACGATGAAGCCGACGATCAGGGTGATCACGGTGCCCCACGTGTTGAGTGCGGTGTCGGCGATCGAGCGACCGATCAGCACGGCCGGACGCGGGATCGGTAGCGACCGCAACCGGTCGAACAGACCGCTCTCCATGTCCTCGGCGACGCCGACGGCACCGCTCGCGAACAGACCGCTCACCGACGCGAGCGCCGGGATGAGGAAGTCGACGTACTCGACCGAGCCGGTGCCGATCGCGCCGCCGAACACGTAGCGGAAGATCAGCAGGAACATGATCGACGTGAGTGCGCTCACGACGAGCAGCTGCGGGGTGCGGATGAACTGCTTGATCGTGCGGCTCGCGTAGGTGGTGGCCGTGGCCCACACGCCCGGCGGCCGGGCCGGCTGGTGGATCGACGCGCTGATGCTGGTGACGGCGGTGGTGTTCACGAGGCGGAGGTCTCCTGGGCGGGGGCGGCGGGACCGCCGGTGAGGGTGAGGAACACTTCGTCGAGGGTGGGGCGGCGCAGGCCGATGTCGTCGAGCTCGAGGCCCCGATCGGCGATCAGCCGGACGGCCTCGGTGAGCGCCGCGGTGCCCTGCAGCACCGGGATCGCGACGCGGCGCGCCGGTTCGTCGAGGTGTGGCGCCTCGGTACCGAGCGGTGTGAGCAGTCCCGCGACGGCGGCGAGGTCGACGCCGTGGCGCACGCGCACCTCGACCACGTCCTGACCGGCCATCGTCTTCAGCTCGGTGGGGGTGCCGGTCGCGATCACACGGCCGTGGTCGATGATCACGATGTGGTCGGCGAGCTGATCGGCCTCCTCGAGGTACTGCGTGGTGAGCAGCACGTCGGTGCCGCCGCGCACCAGCGACCGGATCGACTCCCACAGCTCGAGACGTGTGCGCGGGTCGAGGCCCGTGGTGGGTTCGTCGAGCAGCAGCACCCGCGGCGCACCGACGAGGCTGGCGCCGAGGTCGAGCCGACGGCGCATGCCACCCGAGTAGCCCTTCACCGGCCGGTCGGCGGCCTCGGTGAGGCCGATCTCGTCGAGCACCACCTGGGCGGCGGCCTTGGCCGCTGCACCGTCGTGGCCGAACAGGCGGGCGATCATGACCAGGTTCTCGCGACCCGTGAGGGCAGGCTCGACCGCCGCGTTCTGACCGGCCAGACCGATCACGCGGCGCACCTGCTCGGGATGTGCCAGGGCGTCGATGCCGGCCACGCGCAGCGTGCCCGAATCGGGTCGCAGCAGCGTGGCGACGGCCTTGACGAACGTGGTCTTGCCGGCGCCGTTGGGGCCGAGGACGGCGGTGACCTGGCCGGCCGGGGCCACGAGGTCGAGGCCGGCGAGCGCGTGCACCTCGCCGTAGTGCTTGCGCAGCCCGACGGCCTCGATCGTCGGCCCGTCGTGACGACGGGGAGGGGTGACTGATGGGGACATGCGGGCCAGTGTCGCGGACCAAACTGGCCATGTCCTGTCCAGGTTCCATGTCACGATGGAAAAATGCGAGCCGATCGCCTCGTGGCCACCTTGCTCATCCTGCAGACCCGCGGGCGCGTCACGGCGCGTCGCCTGGCAGAGGAGCTCGAGGTCTCGGAGAAGACGGCGCGTCGTGACCTCGAGGCGCTCGGCATGGCCGGTCTGCCCGTGTACTCGATGCCGGGCCGCAACGGTGGGTGGCAGCTGCTCGGCGGCGCGACCACCGATCTGACCGGGCTCACCGCCGACGAGGCGCGCAACCTGTTCCTGGCCGCGGGCGCATCGCTGCCGCTCGACGCCGACACACGAGGCGTGCTGCGCAAGCTGTTGCGCGCGCTGCCCGAGACCTTCCGTGCCGATGCCGAGGTGGCGGCGCAGGCGGTGGTGGTCGATCCGGTGGCGTGGGGCGGCAAGGCTGCGGCGCCCACCCCCGAGCACCTGCCGGCCTTGCAGCGCGCGGTGGTCGAGCGGCGGCGCGTGCGCCTCGGGTACGTCGACCGCACCCGCACCGAGACCGAGCGCGTGGTCGACCCGCTCGGCCTGGTGTCGAAGGGCACCGTCTGGTACCTGGTGGCCGAGACCGACAAGGGCCGCCGCACGTTCCGCGTCAACCGGGTGCGCCATGTCGAGGTCACCGACGAACCCGCCGTGCGGCCCGACGACTTCGACCTGCGTTCGGCGTGGCAGGAGGTCGTCGTCACGGTCGGTGAGCGCCGTCTGTCGATGCGGGCGACCGTGCGGATCGAGCGTTCGTACGTGCACGGCCTGCGCGCCCAGTTCGGTGACGACATGATGCTCGCCGAGGTGGAGGGCAGCGCCAGCGACGGGGTGATCGAGGTGATCGTCGGCGGACCGTCGTCGTACCGGATCGCCCAGCACCTCGCGGGATGGGGTGCGCTCGTCGAGGTGCTCGAACCGGCCGAGGTGCGCGAGCACCTGGCCCGTATCGGTCGCGAGTTGGTGCAGCGCTATCCCGACCCCGCCCCGGGCTGAGCGCAGCTGGCAAGCTCGGGTCCGCGCCGGTCCCCCGACCGACGGCAGGAGGAGCGAGCAGATGCGGTGGAACGTGGTGCGCAGCGGGGTGGCGGGTGCAGCGCCGCTGGTGTTCCTGCACGGTCTCGGTGCGAGCGCGGCGACGTGGCAGCGCTGTGGCGAGCTGCTCGGCGACACCTTCGACGTGGTCGCGGTCGACCTGCTCGGTCACGGCGCGTCGCCGGTGCCCGACGATCCCGACGAGTACACGCGCGACGTCGCGCTGCGCGACCTCGACGAGGTGCTCGCCTCGCTCGATCGCCGCCCCGTCCTGGTGGGCCACTCGCTCGGCGGCTACCTGTCGCTCGCCCACGCGATCACCCGGCCCGGCGTCGACCGGGGCCTCGTGGTGCTCAACACCGGTCCCGGTTTCCGCGACCCGGCCAAGCGCGAGGCGTGGAACGAGCGGTCGCGACGCAACGCCGATCGCTTCGGCGTGCCGCCGCAGGTGACCAACCTCAACCTGCACGCCGACTCGCTGGTGATGGACCGGATCGACGAGCTCACGGTGCCGGTGCTGGTGCTGGTGGGCGACCAGGACCGCCCCGAGTACCAGGCGTCGGGTCAGTACTTCGAGCGCAAGCTCCCGAACGGCCGGCTGCAGCTGGTGGCGGGCGGCGGGCACTCGATGCACGAGTCGACCCACGCCGACGTGGTGGCCGACGCGATCCGGACGTTCGTGGCGGGCCTGCCCGACTGACGCCCGCGCCGATCGGGTCCGGGGTCGTCGAGGTCAGCGGCGGAGACGCTCGACCAGGTCGTCGAGGGCGCGGCGCGTGCGCGGGTGGTCGAACTCGGCGAACACGGCTGCGAACCCGTCGCGCAGCTCGTCGATGCGTCCGGCGAGCTCGTCGGCGAGCACGTCGAGCGCCTCGAGGGTGGCGGCGGTGCCGGCGGTGGAGTCGCGTCGGGAGGGTCCGGCACCGTCGAGCAGCGCGGTGCGCACCGCGAGCAGCTCGTGGTGGTGCACCTGTGCGTCCTGCAGCGCGCCGAGGTGATCCTGGAGCACCTTCAGGCGGCGGACGTAGCGGCGACGTGCCTTGGACGGGACGAGCGAACCGAACGAGTCGATCAGGTAGCGCAGGCGTTTCGCGTCCTTGCGCAACTCGTGGAGATGGTCGAGCGGGGTGTCGTCGTGCACCGCACGCCCGTCGTGCACGAGACGGCGGTGCGCCCGCCGCACCCGTCGCGCGACCACCTTGCCGACGCGGCGCCTCGCGAGCTCGGGTCGCGTGCCGTCGGGGGCACGACGGGTGTCGACGAGTTCGCGGAACCGTGCGAGCCAGGCGTCGCGGCCCTCGTCGGCAAGGGCCTGCGACAGCGCGCGATGTGCGTCGTCGCGTTGGCGGCGCAACAGCTCGCGCACCGGTTCGAGCGCCACGCGCTGTGCGGCGCCGAGCGGTGCGATCCGGTCGTCCCACTCGATCAGGTGCACGTCGAGGTCGCGCGGTGCGCTGGTGCGATCGGCCAGCGCCCCCGCCAGGTCGAGCGCGTCGTCGCGCGCGCCATCGGGCAGCACGTCCTGGGCGTCGTGCAGCACCGAGCGGGCGGTGCGCAGCGCGATGCGCAGCTCGTGCAGGAACTCGGCGTCGATGTCGTCGGCGGTGCCCTGCCACGTGTCGCCGATGAGGTCGCCCAAGTGGTGCAGGACGGTCCGGAACGCGTCGGCCGCCGTGGCGTCCCGGCCGAGCTCGGCGCGCGCCGGTGCGGGCGCTGGCGGTTCGACGCCGGCCGCGTCGCCCGCCCACGTGAGGACGTCGCCGTCGGCGGCCTCGAGGCCGATCGCGGTCAGCCGTCGGCGCACCTTGCCCGGCTGCTTCGAGGCGTCGGTCAGGGGGTGCATCACCAGGCACCAGGCGGCGCCGCGCACGGCTCGGGCGACGCCGTTGCCGTCGTGCACCTCGACGTCGGTGTGCAGTTCGACCCGCACCGTCGCCGCACCCGACGCGTCGCGGCAGATCGCGTGCGCGCACGACGACGTGACGGCGAGCTGGACCATCAGCGCACGCTCGCCGACGAGCGAGCCGATCTGGAACCGCAGCTGGCCCGACGGCAGATCGGTGTGGCGGCGCGGCAGGCGTCCGACGACCAGTGGCTTGCCGGGCAGCGCACCGCCGGGCAGTAGTTCGACGCCGTCGTGGTTGCCGGGCACGTAGACCGGTCGGGCGTCGAGCGTGGCCCCCGCGTGGGCGAGACGGCCGTCGTGGGTGTCGATCCGCAGCAGCGTCGACGGTTGCGCCGGCCCGAGTTCGAAGCCGAGGTCGGACAGGACCCGCAGGGCGCGGTCGGGTGTGCCCTGCGCTCCGGCGAACGTGACGACGGCGTTCGCGGTGACGGTCTCGGCCGGTTCGATCACGGGACGGGTCGCCGGGCGCAGTCGATGCAGGTGCGCACTCCGGGGAGCGCGAGGAGTCGTTCGGTGGCGATCGGGCCGTGGCACGAGGCGCAGGTGGGGAGCTCGCCCAGTTCGAGCCCGGCGAGGGCGTCGTCGACCGAGTGCAGGTCGGCGCGGGCCTGTTGCAGCAGCGCCCACACCTGTGCGCGCTCGTAGGCGATCGTCGCGCCCTCGGGGTCGTGCTCGTCGTCGGTGGAGGTGAGCTCGGCACCGGCGACGATGTCGTCGAAACGCACCTGCAGGTCGTCGGCCAGACGGCAGAGCCGCGCCCGTTCGTCCCGCCACGCGCTGCGCAACGTGTCGCGGTCGGGGGCCATGGGCACAGCATCGCATCCGCGTCGCGCTCGTTCCGGGAGCGCGCGGTGTGCACGCGAGATCGTCACACGATCGCGCGAGATCGCGCGGTCTCGCGCGGTCTCGCAGCCCGTCAGGAGGCCAGGCGGTCGGCCGGGTAGTCGGCGTACGACGCCTTGAACACCCCCGAGTGGAGCAGGATCCGTGCCGTGTCGGTCCCCCGTTCGGGATCGTGCAGGGTCGTCTCGATCCACGATCCCTCGATGCGCTTGCTCTGGCCGAGCCCGACGATCCGCCGACGCACCTCGTAGGTGTGCCCGACGAACACGGGACCGTCGAGCAGCCGGATCTCGAGGTCGACGAACAGCCCGATCGACGGGCCGCGCACGGGGAACGACGACGGGGCCTTCATCGCGAGCACGCTGATCATCTCGATCGGCACGATCGCGCGGCCCCACGGTGACGAGGCACCTCCCTCGGGCGTGTACCACGGGTGCGGTTCGGTGATGTGGGCCAGCTTCTGCGCGAGCGAGAAGGGGTACAGCCCGCCGTTGTGCTCGTCGTGGGTGAGCACCGCAATCTCGCCGTCGCGACCCGTCATGCCCACGTGCAGCCGGTCGACGATGAACAGCTCGCCCGGGTCGGGCAGACGGGCGAGACGCTCCTCGAGCTCGGTCGTGGGGTGCTCGGGGCCGACCGACGCAGTACCGGTGAGCACCGGTGTGCCGTCGGGCTTGCGGGCGTCGATGCGGGCGAGGCGAGGGTCGTCGCCGGTGGTGAGCGATGCCTGCACCTGCTCGCCGCCGACCACCATGTTGAGGAAGTGTGAGCTGATGCACCCGTGCTCGAACCACGCCGTGCCCCAGTGGGCGACGGCGAGCGGGTCGAACTGGCTGAAGTGCGTGGGTCCCTCGATGGGTGCGCCCCGCAGGCCCAACCGAGCGGCGGTCTCCTCGTCGTGCACGCTCGCGTGTCCGTCGTACTCCTGCTCGTCGAGCATCTGGGCGGGGGACCGCCACGGGCCGGTGAGCGTGATCGGGGTGGCGAAGCGCGGGTCGGACATGGGCGTGACGCTAGGTGCTGGCGACGTGCACGGGCGCCAGCGAGCGGGCCCGCCCGAGCGGCACGGCCGCCAGCGGGAGGAGCAGTGCGGTGGGCACCAGCACCGGCCACACACCCACCCGGTCGACGGCGATCCCCGCCACCATCGCGCCGATCGCGTAGCCGACGAGCTGCTGACTCTCGACCAGACCGAAGGTTCGGGCGACGCAGCCCGGACCCGCGCCCCGGTGCAGCAGCACCCACGAGGCGACGGTCACCGCCTGCAGGCCCACGCCGACGAGACCGAACGCGAGCACCGAGCCGATGGTGCCGACGCGGGGCCCGAGGCACAGCAGCGCCAGGCCGCTCACCACCGCCCCCAGGCGGATCGCGGCGTGCTCGTCGGCGCGTCGCATCGCCACGCCGGCCAGCTGGGCGCCGAGGAGCAGACCTGCCCCGGCCGCGCCGAGCAGCAGGCCCGTTCCGGCGCCGCCGGTGCCGTTGCGCCAGCTCACCTCGGTGGCCATCGCCTCGACGGTGCCGAGCAGCACGGTGGTGAGGGCGATCATCGCCAGCGGTGCGAGGCAGCGGCCCGACCTGCGGGCGGCGAGCTCCGATCGGCCGTGGCCGACGGGTGCGCCACCGCGGCTGCGGTGCGGCGGCATCGCGGTGGGCGGCAGTGCGCTGGCGAGCAGCGCCGACACGGCGTGCAGCAGTGCGCACACGCCGAACACGGCGGTGGGTCCGGCGATCGCGATGGTGGCGGCCGCGACCAGCGGCCCCAGCAGGTGGCCGGCACCGGTGACCGAACCGGTCGCGACGGTGGCGGCGACGCGTACCTCGGCCGGCGCGTCGCGCCCCGCCAGGAACTCGTGGTGCGCCGGACGGCTGCACACCGCGGCCACCATCACCGCGGTCAGCGCCAGGTACACGAACACGGTGTGCAGGTCGAGCGCGAGCACCACGGTCGCGACCGTGAGCGCGAGGGCCTGCAGGGCGTAGCCCGCGGTGAGCGAGTTGGGGAGGCCGGGCAGGCGGAGCTCGCGTGCGGCGAACGGCGCCACCAGCGCGGCCGGCACCAGCAGCGCGGTGCTGACCGTGCCCGCCGACATCACCCCGCCGCGGCGGTAGGCGAGCACGAGCACGGCCACCCACGCGGCGTACTCGGCGAGCTCGAACAACCCGAGCGCGGCGACGGCCCGACGCCCCGCCGGGTCGTCGCGGAGCCGACCGGTCGGTCGCGCAGCTCGCGTCGGTCCGGGTGTGCCGGTGCGGGTGGAGGTGTCGTGCGAGGTGTCGTGCGAGGTGTGGTGTGGTGCGAGGTCGGGTCGGCGTGCCATGCGACGGCACGGTGCGCCGACGCGCCGTCGCGGACATCGGGAGATCTCCCCATCGCGAGTGGGGAGATCTCCCGATGCCGCCGGCGAGCGGGCATCGGATGATGCGACCGTGCACCGATCGGCTCTCCGCTCGCCCGCCGGGCTGTGGCAACCTGGCGCTCCATGGCGCGAGGGAGCCCGCCGGCCGCGGGACGACTGCACGGTCGCGAGGTCGAGCTCGAGCAGTTGGTCGCCGCCTTCGCAGGCTGCCGCAGTCGCCACGAGGGCGCCGTGGTGGTCGTGCACGGTCTGCCGGGCATCGGCACGTCGGCCCTCGTGCGAGCGTTCCGCGACCAGCTCCGCGAACGCCGCCTCGCGCACGGCTGGTGGCTCGGGCGCTGTTCGCGGCGTGCGCCGCTGGCCTACGAACCGGTCGCCGGGTTGCTCCGCGACGTGCCCGGCGACGTGGCGACCTGGTTGGCGGAGGGCGCCGAGGCCGGTGGCGCCGAGGCGGCGGGACTCGCACTGGTGGCCGGCCTGGCGCGCCGTGTGCGTGCCGCCGCGAACGAGCGGCCGTTGGTGTTGGTGGTCGACGACGTCGACGGCGCCGACGCGTCGACCCTGCAGTTGCTGTCGGGGCTGGTGCCGCTGCTCGACGACGTGCCGGTGCTGGTGGTGCTGGCCGGTCGCAGTGGCGACGACGGCCGCGTGGCGCACGGTCTCGAGGCGTTGGTCGAGCAGGTGGTGGCCGGGCACGTGCGCGGCCAGGTGGTGGTGATGGATCCGCTCGATCCCGAGCACGTCACCGCACTCGCCCGCGAGGTCGCGCCCGAGCTCGACGGCGACGCGCTGCGCGCGGTGGTGGCAGCGGCCGACGGACGTCCGGCCCTGGCCACCGCGCTCGCCTCGGCCCCCGACGCCGAGCGCACGCTGGCCGCGTTGCTCGACGGTCTGCACCCGGCGGCAGCGTCGGCCGTGGTGGTGGCCGACCTGGCCGGAGGACACCTCGAGGTGTCGGCTGCGGCGATGGCCGCCGGCGCGCCGGTGGAGGTGTGGGATCTGCTGCAGAGCCAGCGCGTGCTCCGTCCGAGCGACGTCGACGCCCTGGTGCCGGTGCCTGCGAGCGATCTGTGGGCAGCTGCGGCGCGCCGCTCGCTCGGGGCCGGTGGCGCCACGGCGCTCGCGGCGCGAGTGGCACCGTTGCTCGACACCACGGCGCCGGCAGCCGTGGCCGCGACGGTGTGGGAGTCGGCGGGCCGGGCCGACGTGGCGGCCAGCCGCTGGGTGACCGCGGCCGGCGACGCCGAGGCGCGTCTCGCCGTCGATACCGCTGCGGTGGCGTTGCGCCGGGCGATCGAACTGGGCGGCGACGCCGTGCTGCGCGAGGTCGGGGTGCGGGCGGCCGACCTGTCGTTGGTGGCGGGGGACCGGCACGAGGCCGAGGCGATCGCTCGACGTCTGCTGCCCAGGCTCGACCGTCACGACGTGCCGGCCCGGTTGGCGGTGCTGCTGGTCAGCTACCGGGCGCGGCTCGAGGGCGGGTTGCCCGATCACGACGAGCCGCTCGACCGGGCACTCGAGCTGGCCGCACCTGCGTGTCGTGCGCACGTCGACGTGCTGGTGGTCGACGCGCTGCGGCGAGTCTTCGACGACCCGGTCGCGGCGGGTCGCACGGCCATCACCGCGTGGGACGAGGCGCGGGCGCTCGACGACCTGGCCGCCACGGCACACGCCGCCGGTGCCGCGGGCCTGGCAGCGGCGATGGCGGGCCGGCTCGACGACGGGCTCGCCCACTTCGAGGTGGCGCTCGACGCTGCCGCGCGTTCGGGCGACGCCGCGCTCGAGGCGCGCCTCGCGAGCAATCGGGTGTTCGTGCTGTGGCGTGCGGGCCGGCCGGCCGACGTGGTGCTCGCGGCGCAGAGCGAGCTCGATCGACTCGCGGTGCGCGGGTTGTCGGCCCTCGGCGATCAGCTCGCCGTCGCGCGGGTGGTCGGGTCGAGCACGCTCGGTCGGCTCGACGAGGCCGAGGCCGCGGTGGCCGCGGCGCGGGCGATGAAGTTGTCGGCCGACCCCGTGGCCTACCTCGACCTGGTCGACGCATCGATCGCGCTGTGGCGCGGCGAGGTCGATCGGGCAGCCGTGCTGGTCGAGCGCGTGGCATCGTCACCGATCGGGTCGATCCCCGACGTGGCGGGCGAACTGCACGCCGTGCAGGCCGAGGTGGCACTGGCACGCGGCGACAGGTCAGCGGCCCGTCGGGCCGTGGCCATCGGGCTCGAGCGGTGCGGTGCGGGCGACCTGGTGTCGCACTGGCGTCTCGCCCTGGTGTGGTGGCGTGCATACGAGCCCGGCCGCACTGACGACGATCCGCCCGCCACCGACGGCCTCGAGGTGGTGGGCCGCGAGTTGGCCGCGAGCGCGGCGACGGTGGCAGCGCTTCGCGATCGGTCGGTGGCCGGGTGGATGTCGGCGCGCGAGGCGTGGGATGCGGTGCCGGCGCCGCTCGAGGTGCTGCGGTGCGAGCTCGCGCTCGCCGCGCTCGACCGCGACCTGGCAGCGATCGACGCCGTCGCCACCGCGGCCCGCGAGCTGGGCGCCCTGGGTCTGGTTGCCGAGGCCGATGCGGTGTTCCGTGCGGCCGGCGGTCGCCGTGCGCCCACTCGCGTGCCCGGGTTGCTGAGCGCTCGCGAGCTCGAGGTGCTGGCGTGTGTGGCCGAGGGGCTCACCAACCGCGAGATCGCCGAGCGCCTGTTCATCAGCGTGCGCACGGCGGGCGCGCACCTCGAGCGGTGTGCCACCAAGCTCGGCGTGCGCACCCGCGGTGCGGCCGTGCACGAGGCGCGGCGCCGCGGACTCATGCCCTGAGGGCTACTTCTTGATGCCGAAGGCGCCGAACGCACCCGAGCGGCTGCCCAGCATCACGCGAACCGCCGTCGGCTTGCCGAGGTCGAGCACCATCCGTCCGGCGGTCGAGAACTTGCCGTTCTCGTAGCGTCCGAGGGGCACTTCGAGCGTGTCGCGAGCCAGGGCGGCGGCGACGATCCGGTCGATGAGCGCCTCGCCGTCGGCCGACGAGGCCACGGCGATCTCCTCTTCGTTCTCGCCGTCGATGCGGAGCAGCACGGCCCACTCGACGAGCAGACGGTTCGAGGGCTTCATCTTCGCGGTGGCCATGAGCGAGCGTACCCCGGCCGGGTGATCAGGCGTCCCGGCCGATGCCGAGCAACTGCCCGAAGCGTTGGAACGCGCGGGTGGCGCCGTCGCGGTCGCCGGTGGCCAGCACGTCGAGCAGCAGCCCCCGAGTGACCGCGATCGAGAGGCGAGCGTCGGCGAGCGCGTCGTCGCGCGACACGCCCTGGCGCATGCGGATCGCGGCGATCGGCTCGAGCCAGGGTGCCACCAGGTCGTCGAGCAGCGGCTGCATCGCCGGGTCGCCCTGCAACGCCATGCCGACCATCTCGAAGAACAGCCGCTCCTGTGGCTGCACCGCCGGATCGAGCCAGAGCGCCCACATCGCCGCCATGCGCTCGGCGATGCGTTGCTGGTCGGTGAGGGCGTCGTGGTCGGTGTCGATGGTGTCGGTCGCGAGCGCCTCGAACTGGGCGCGCTGGCCGGCCTCGACGTGGCGCACCACCTCGGCGAGCAGTCCGGCCTTCGAGCCGAAGTGGTACACGAGCATCCGGTGGCTGGTGCCGAGCTCGGTGGCGAGCTCGCGCAGGCTCAGCCCCGACACACCGTGCTCGGCCAGGTGCTCGACCACACGCGCGAGCAGCTGGTCGCGTGCATCGGTGCGGGGACGGGCCACGGCGGCACGGTACTCCGTGGACAGTTCGTGTACCAAGTGGTACATTCATCGTCATGAGCCGTCGCCTCACCGTCTCCGGCACCGCCGTCACCACCGCCTCGCCCGCCACCGTCCACGGGGTGCTCCGCGACCGCCCGAGCTGGCCGTCGTGGTCGGCGCTCGGTCGCTACGAGTACGTGAGCGGCACCGAGGGCGAGCTCGACGCCGTGTGCACCTTCGTCACCAACGGCATCCGCTCCACCGAGCGGATCGTCGAGCTCGTGCCGGATCGCCGCCTCAGCTACACGCTCGAGCGGGGCCTGCCGATGCGTGACTACCGGGCCGACGTCGACCTCACGCCCGAGTCCGGCGGCACCCGCATCAGCTGGACCTCGTCGTTCGAACCCAAGTTGCCCGGCACCGGCTGGCTGTTCCGCCGGATGATGACCAAGGTGCTCGGCGACATGACCACGGCCCTCGCCGCACACGCGGCCACGCTCGCACCCCGCTGATCGATCGAGGTCGGCGGGCTGGCTACCGTTCGCACATGAGCACGGTCGCCCCCGACATCGCACCCGGCACCTCGATCCCGCGCTGTGACCGCGACACCTCTGCCGACGAGGTCAGCCGACTGCTGATCGAGCACGGCGCGGTGATCGTCGAGCGCCTCGCCGACGCGGCCACCTGCGACCGTGTCGCGGCCGAACTGAGCCCCTGGGTCGAGCGCACCCCCAACGGTGGCGATGCGTTCTCGGGCTACACCACGCGCCGCACCGGTGGTCTGCTCACCAAGGCGCCGTCGAGCGCCGAGCTCGTGGCGCACCCGCTGGTGCTCGACGTGGTCGATCGCACCCTGTGGCCGAAGAAGACCACGTTCCAGCTGCACCTCACGCAGTCGATCGCGATCGGCCCGGGCTCACCGGCACAGATGCTGCACCGTGACCACTGGTGCTTCGACTTCTTCCCGTTCCCGCGTGAGGTCGACGTCGAGGTGAGCACCATCTGGGCGCTCACCGAGTTCACCGAGGCCAACGGCGCCACCCGCGTCGTGCCCGACAGCCATCGCACGCCCGACGACGTCCGCTATGCGTTCGATCAGTCGTTGCCGGCCGAGATGCCGCGTGGCTCGGTGGTGCTGTACCTCGGCTCCACCGTGCACGGGGGCGGCGCCAACGACAGCGACGACACGCGCATCGGCATCAACGTCGACTACGTGCTCGGCTGGCTGCGTCAGGAGGAGAACCAGTACCTGACGTACTCGCTCGACGAGGTGCGGGCGATGCCCGAGCGGATCCAACGCCTGCTCGGGTACGAGGTCGGCGCCTACGCGCTCGGGTACGTCGACGGTGGACGCAGTCCGATGGAGCTGTTGCACGGCGACGCACCCGGCGAGTCACAGTCGTTCGCGCCTCGATGAGCCGCCGCTCGCGGCTCGCACTCGTCACCACGCTGCTCGCCGGCGTCTCGGTCGTGGTGCCCGCCCCGCTCGCGCACGCAGCGCCGGTCGCGAGCGGGCCGACGTCGCGTTACGAAGCGGTGGGGCCGGCGCGGTTGGCCGACACGCGCGAGGCCACGTGCGGCTGCGAGGTGCTCGCCGACGGCACCGTGCGCGTGCAGGTGACCGGGCGCTCGGGTATCGCCGCCGGTGCCACGGCCGCAGCGGTGACGATCACGGCGATCGCCGGCGCACAGCCGTCGTTCGTGACGGCATGGCCCGCGGGTGGGGCGCGTCCCACCACGTCGGTGGTGAACCTCCGGCGTCTCGTCACCGTGGCCAACTCGGCGATCGTGCCGCTGTCGGCCGGCGGCGCGATCGACCTGTGGGCCAACGCGCCCACGCAGCTCGTGGTCGACGTGAGCGGTGTGTTCGTGCCCTCGGCCGCGACCAGCGCAGGCCGCCTCGTGCCGATCGTGCCCGAGCGGGTGATGGACACCCGCGACACCACGCCGATGGGGTCCGGTGAACGTCGTGTGGTGCCGCGTCCCACGGGCGTGCCCGTCGACGCGTCGGCCTGGGTGGTCAACATCACCTCCGACCGCAGCACGGCGCCCGGGTTCGTCACCGCCTTCGCCGCCGGCGAACCGGTGCCGCTCAGCTCGGTGCTCGATCCCGACGGCAGCGGCGCGCCGATCGCCGCGTCGGTGATCGTGCCCTCGTCGGCCGGCGGCATCGAGCTGTTCACGTCGGCACCCACCGATCTGATCGTCGACGTCACCGGCTGGTTCACCGGTGCGTCGGCACCGTCGTCGGCCGAGGGCCTGTTCGTGCCGACCGCGCCGACGCGGTTGCTCGACACCCGTGACGACGCACCGCGCCTGTGGGGTCGGGGCGACCGCGAGCTCGCCGTGTCGATTGCCGGTGCGGCCGCGCTCGTCACCAACGTCACGATCGTCGAGCCCGACCGCGACCTGTTCGTCACCGCCCGGGCCGCCGGCACGCCGGTGCCCGCGACCTCGTCGGTGAACGCCCGAGGCCGCGGTGACGTGGTGGCCAACGCGGCGATCACCGCGGTGTCCGACCGAGGGCTCGCCTGGTCGAGCAACTGGGGCACCGACCTCGTGGTCGACGTCACTGGTTGGTTCACCGGTGCTGCCGCCGTGGCGTCGTCGCCCGCGCGGCCGGACGACCGACCGCCCGTGCACGCGCTGTTGATCGGCGACTCGACCTTGGCGGCGCTCGACGTCGTCACGGCGTCGCAGCGCGCCCTGCAGGGTGCGACCTACGCGCTCGACGCAGCGCCGTGCCGGCGACTCGTGCTGCCGTCGTGCCGCAGTGCCTTCACCAACAAGGTGCCGGTCACCGCGGTCGAGGCGATTCGCGGTGCAGCGGTCGATCCCACCGTGGTGGTGGTGAAGGCCGGGTACAACGAGGGCAGCGTCGGCTTCCGCGACAGCGTGGTGGCGGTGCTGACGGCCGCCCGGCAACGGCACGCCCAGGTGGTGGTGTGGCTCACCTACAGCGAGGGCACGGGCGGGCAGCTCCGCACGTACGAGCTGAACAACGCCGTGCTGCGCGAGCTGCGTGACAGCGGTGCCTGGCCCGAGCTGGTGCTGGCCGACTGGCGCACCTACGCGGGCGGGTCGCGTGGGTGGTACGCCGCCGATCACGTGCACCTGCAGGGCAGCGGCGCCTGGGCGACGGCCGACTACGTCGCCCGGTGGGTGGCGCACGTGTCGCACCTGCCCTGCCCGCAACCATGGGTGCCGGGCGAGGCGGCGCCGACGCGATGCGCCAGCCCCGACGAGGTGGCGGCCGTGCGAGGAACGCCCGACCTGCGCGGTCTGTACGGCTTCTGATCGGGGACGTGGGTGTGCGGTGCAGCCGTGTGTGGCTGCACCGCTGGCGGTGGTGTGCTCGACGTGGTCCCTGGTGGTGGGGGTGTGGTGTGGGTTGTCGAGCGTCAGGCCGCCGCCTGGGTTCGTCGTGGGTGGATGCCCTTGGTCGGGCAGTCGATGACACGTCCGTTGGGGAGCCGGAGCTGGAAGTGTTCGGCGTCTCCGATGACCTGGACCCCGGGGGCGTGTTTGAGGTGGTGGTGGTGGCTGCACAGGAGCGCCATGTTGATCAGGTCGCTCGTCCCGCCCTCGCTGACCGGGACGAGGTGGTCGACTTCGCACCAGGCGGCGGGGATGGAGCATTGATCGACCCGACACCCACCGTCGCGCATCATCAACGCCTGGAACTGTGCATCGGTCGCGAACCGGACCTTGTCGCCGAGCTCGATGATCGTGTTCCCCGCGTGCACGATCCGGCGGATGATCGCGTTCTCAGCGAGGACCCGGAGCACGTCGGCGGGGATCCGATCCCCGTAGGACGTCCAACCCGGCTCGTCCGACAGTCCCGCCATCGTCTCCGCGGTCGCGCCGATCAGCAGGGTGGCCTTCTCTCGTCCGCCGGTGACGTTGCCGGCGGCGTAGGCCTTGGCCAACTGGGTCAACCCGTCGGCCATGCGTTGGGCCGGGGTGCGATCGTCACCCTCGACGTGTGCCCCGGCGGCGGCGTTGATCGCGTTCATCACCTGACGGTGCTCGGTCTCCGGCAACACCAACGTCGATTCCACCAGCCCGTCCGACGCCGGCTTGGAAGTGAGTGACCGCTTTGCGAACCGTCGCGCGGACCGTTCCTCCGCGGTTTCGTTGGAGTGGATCTCGCGCCAACGGTCCGCGGTCTGCTTCGCTTCGTGGGGCTTGGAGCCCTTGGCTGCGTCGATCAGATCGTCCACGTCACCGTCGTCGGTCCCTTGCGGCGGGTTCATCACGGCGTCGTGCAACTGCTCGGCCGAGGCTGCCGACAGTTCGCCGTCGTTGACGGCGTCGTCGAGCGTCTTCGACTTCTCCAACGCTTCACCCAACCGCTTGCGTGATTTCGCGGCGCCTTTGGAGGTGCCGGTCTTGTTCGACAGCCACTCCTCCACGTCACGCGCGCCGTCACCGGCCCACGCGCGGCGTTCGTCGGCGGCGTGGACGACCTTGCCGTGATAGGCGGTGAGCCGGTCGATCCCGCGTCCGAGTTGGATCGCGAGCGCGCCGAGCTGATCGGTGGACATGACGGTGAGGTCGATCGTGGCGAGCTCGTCGAAGAGCTGCCACATCGTGATCAACGGTTCCGCCATGCACGGCACTCTAGTCGAACAGATGTACGTGATCGACTCCAACGTGCAGATCCCCGCGATCGCAGGGTGCGCCGCTCAGCTGGTCATGTAGCCGGTGACGTCGATGACGATGTGCGTGGCGTTCGCGGTGAACACGCCCACGCGTCCGCTCGCACCGGTGGGCACCACGAACGCATTGGCCACGGTCTCGGCGGCTCGCGTCGGGTTCACGTTGGAGGTGGCGCCGTTCACCATCGAGTCAGCCGGACCGAGCTGCACGAATCCGGGGCCGGCGGTGTCGGTGACGGCGACATTGCCGACGATCGCGCCGCCCTGGCCGACGATGTCGTATCGAGTGCCGGCCACCGGCCGTGGGTCGCTGCCGGACGAGCCGCGGGTGTCGACGCGGGAGCCCTCTGTGGGCACGAACAGCCCGTCGGTACCGGCGGCGGCGCCGGCAGCGGTGAAGTACCCGGCCACGTCGACGATCAGATGTGTCGACGGCTGGGCGTAGATCGCGATGCGGCCCTGGGCGTCGACAGGCACGATGGCCGAGGCGGCGATCACCTGGCCGGGTCGGCCGACGTTGAGGGTCGACGACGAGCCGGGCGACAAGGATGCCGCAGGCGAGACCTGGACGAAGCCGAGCGACTCGGGCGCGTCGATCGTGACGTTGACGATCACGGCACTCACACCACCGGCGGGCACGCCGTCACGCCCGCTGATCTGGACGGTGGTGATCGAACCGGCGGCGGGCTTGCCGCCCGTGTCGCCGACCAGGCTGTCGGGACGCGTGTCGAGCACGCGGACCGGACCGACCGGGCGATACCGGCCGGCCGGCACTGCGCCGGAGGTCGGGGTCCACCAACCGGCGAGATCGACGATCAGGTGCGTCGGTGACATCGTGTACATCACGATCGAGCCGTCGGCGCCGATCGGGACGATCGCCGAGTTGGCGATGGTCTCGCCGGGCGTGTCGATGTTGAGCGTCGAGCTGCGGCCGAGGTGTGCTGCGTCGGGCACGAGGCTCACGTAGCCGCTCGCCGTGCCGTCGGTGGCGGTGAGTTGCACGGCGACGGCGGTCGCGTCGGCAGGCACGCCGTTGCGTCCACGGACCGGGATGGTGATCGAGCTGCGCGCCGCGGGCATGCCGGCCGGAGCGCCGAGTCCCGAGCGGGTGTCGACGATGCGGACTGGCGTGCGAGCCGTGAACGCCCCGGCGCCGCCCGGCACCGGACCGCCCGAGCCGACCACCGTCGTGGTCGTCGTCGGCGCAGTCGTCGCGGGTGTCGTCGTGGTCGGCGTCGTGGTCGCTGGCGCCGTCGTGGGCGGAGCGGTCGTGGTCGGTGCGGTCGTGGTGGGCGGCGCGGTCGTGGATGTCGGAGTCACCGTTCCGTCGGCGTACGCGATGATCCGGTGTGCCGGGGCGCCGTCGATGACGTCGGTGCTGTAGAGGTTCATCACGACCAGATCCGGCCTGACGACTCGGACGCCGACCGCCCAGCCGTCGGCCGTCTTCCCGGGAAGGGCATCGACGACGACGGTGGCACCCCCATCGGTCCGAAGGAGGACGTGCGCTGCTTGGCCTGGCGTCGTGGCCGGTGGCACCGGTGCGTTCGCTGCGAAGCCGATCCAGCCGACGGTCGTCCCATCCACGGAGATCGACAGATTGGAGTAGTCGAACGTCCCGTACGAACTCGCGGCGAGCTGTTGCGCTGTTCCGATTCCGAAGTCGCAGTCCTTCCAGACGGCGTTGGACTGATCCGTGAACGCCACGCACTCGCCGTTCGCGCTGAGCTCGGTGGAGGCCCCGGGCGAGATCGCCGAGCCGTCGGATCGTCGACCGACCGGTTGGACGGCACCCGTCGTTCGATCGACACGGAACAACTGGTAGGGGGCGCACCCCAGCGTGTCGGGACAACCCGGCACCTTCGCCACGAGTGCGAAGCGGCCGTCGGCGCTGATGCCCGTGACCGTGCCCGGACCAGGGCCGAGCGACGACGCGAGTTCGGTGAGGGTCGAGCCGTCGCTGACGACCGGCCGGACCGAGGTGAAGTTGCCGTCGAGGATCGTGAGACTCACGAGCGATCCGTCCGCATTCATCGGTCCCGCGTTCACGTACACGCCGGGGCCGACACCGGGGGAGAGGAACCGGAAGGCGGACGTCGTCCAGTCGTAGCTGTAGGCGTCCACCGTGTCGTCCGTGTCGGAAGGGAGCAGAGCTGCCGTCGTGGTGAACGACAGCACGTGGCCATCACCGCTGAGGTGACGAGCGCCGACCACGGCATCGGGCATGTGATGGACCGCTCCCGTGAGCCGATCGACCACTGCGGAGCCCGAGGTCAGGGCGAGACTCAGCACGTACCTGCCGTCGTCGCTCACATCGGCGAGCACACGGGGATCGGATTCCGAACCGTGCACCAACGCGAACGACGGGGCGGCCCAGGCGACCGGCGGTGAGACGAACGCCGCGACGGCGCCGGCGGCGAGCAGCGCTGTGGTGACGACAATGGCGAGCAGGCGGCGCAACGGTTCCTCCCTCGAACTGGGAACCGAACCTACGACGAGGACACACCGCCCCGCACGGGAGTCGACGACAACGGGCCGATCGGCCCACACCCGACCGGAGAGGTCATAGGCAGGCGTAGACGGCGTCGATCAACGATCGGTTGCGGGTGCTCTGCCAGCGGGGGATCACATGGTTCATCACGTATCCGAACGCGACGCCCGCCTCGGGATCGGCGAAGCCCACGGCGCCGCCCGTGCCGAAGTGGCCGAAGCTGTGCGGGTTGGGGCCGAAGGGGCGATGGGCGACGGTCGGCTTGAACCCCAGACCGAACTTCGAGTCCTCGGCCAGCACCGGGCACCAGCCTTCCGACTGCACCCGGGTGGCCTCGGCCAGCAGCGACGGCGACAGCAGTCGGCCCTCCTGCAACAGCGCCGCATAGATGCGAGCGACGCCGTTGGCCGAACCGTGGCCGTTGGTCGACGGGATCTCGGCCCGCCGCCACTCGTAGGTGTTGACCACCCCGTTCGACGAGTAGCCCGGCGGGTTGAAGTAGCCGAGCACGAGCATCTGCGCGTCGCCCTCGAGTTGCTGCGGGTCGATGTCGGTGGGCATCGGCCGTGACGGGTCCCAGATCACCTCGGCGCACCGTTCGCGTTCGGGACCGGGCACCCCGAACCACACGTCGGCGCGCAGCGGATCGGTCACGAGCCGCAGGCGGGCGCTCGGCATCTGACCCGTGACCCGGTGCACCACACCGCCCACGAGGTGGCCGTACGTGTTGGTGTGATACGCGTGTCTCGAGCCCGGCTCCCACCACGCCTCGGTGGCGGCCAGCGCGTCGGTCATCCGCTGCCAGTTCCACAGGTCGGCGTTGGTGAGCGGCTCGCGGATGGCGGGCACACCGGCCTGGTGGCACAGCGCCTGGCGCAGGGTGGCCGACTCCTTGCCGCCCGCGGCGAACTCGGGCCACACGTCGGCGATCGGGGCGTCGAGATCGATGCGGCCCTCGTCGACCAGCTGCAGCGCGAGCAGGCCGATGAACGCCTTGCCGACCGAGTACACGTTGACGAGCGTGTCGGTCTGCCACGGCCGGGTGCGGGCCTCGTCGGCCCAGCCACCCGCCAGGTCGACGACGGTGCGCCCGTCGATCACCACGCTGACCGCGGCACCCACTTCGCCGCGCTCGGCGAAGTTCGCCGCGAACGCGTCGCGCACGGCGGCGAACGCCGGATCGCAGGTGCCGGTGATGGGGGTGGCCATGCGGTCACCGTATCCCTGCGCGCTCGCGCGGTCCCGACCGGTGATCAGCCGGCAGCACCGGCGACGACGCCGCCGATCACCGTGGCCTCGACGTGCAGATCGGGCGAGAGCAGCACGAGGTCGGCGCGGCGACCGGGGCGGATCGCGCCATGGTCGTGACGGCCGAGCACGCGGGCGGGCACGGTGGCCGCGGCTCGCAGCGCGTGCTCGAGACCGATGCCCGCGGCCACACACGTGCGCACCGCGGCGTCCATGGTGAGCGCACTGCCGGCCAGGGTGCCGTCGGGCAGACGGGGTGCACCGTCGCGCAACGCCATCCCGATCGACCCTGCGGTGCCGGCGCGCCAGGCCACGGCGTCGGTCACGAGCATCGTGCGATCGGGGCCGAGCACGGTGGCTGCCAGCAGCAACATGCGCGGGTGCACGTGCACGGCGTCGGCGATCAGCGACGCGCAGGCCGTCGGGTGGGTGAGCACCGACGCCGCCACGCCCGGATCGCGGTGGTGCAGGCCCGACATCCCGTTGAACAGGTGCGTCGCCATCAGCGCACCGGCGTCGAGGGTGCGCACCACCTCGTCGTGCGACGCGGTGCTGTGGCCGATCGACACCAGTACCCCTCGCCGTACCAGCAGCTCGGTGGCCGCCACGGCGAGGGGCTGCTCTGCGGCGAGCGTGACCATCGCGACGTGGTCGGGCAGCCCCGACAGCCAATCGAGGTCGATCGGCACGATCTGCGACGGCGGGTGCGCGCCCGGTGCGCCCCCCAGGAACGGTCCTTCGAGGTGCGCGCCCGCGATCGTCGGCCGACCGGCCGCCGGCCGTCGCATGGCCGCGCCGATCCGGTCGAGCGGCGCGGCGAACCGGGGTAACGGCATCGTCACCAGGGTCGGGCACCACATGGTGACGCCCTGCGCGAGCAACAGCGCGTCGAGCCGTTCCCAGTCGGCGCCGTCGGCGCGGGCGCAGTCGACGTCGTCCACGCCGTTCACCTGCACGTCGACGAACCCGGGTGCGATCACCCGATCGGGCACGGCACCGTCGGCTGGTTCGACAGCCGTGATCACACCGCGGTCGACGTCGACCACCACCACGGCGCGGTCGACCAGGCCGTCGGAGGTGAGCACGCGAGACGCGCCGTAGCGCCGGGTCGACGAGGTCGCGGACGAGGTCATCGACGACAGCATGCCCGAAACGAGCGCGACGAGCCGCCCGCGGTGCTGCCTAAGCTCACCTCATGGTCGAGCACTCGGGGGAGCAGCACTCCACTCGCGACCAGATCCTGGTCGAGGCCACCACCTGCTTCGCCGAACAGGGCTACGACGGCACCTCGCTCAACGACATCGCTGCCGCCGTCGGCATCCGCCGCCAGAGCCTGCTGCACCACTTCGGCTCGAAGGAGCAGCTGTACAGCGAGGTGTTCGAGCGGCTGCTCGGCAACTGGTTCGAGCGTCTGGCCGACGCGATCAGCAGCCCGGTGCGCGGCATCGAGAAGGTCGAGATGGTCCTGGCGGCCGGCTTCGACTTCTTCGCCGACCAACCCGAGTTCGTCACCCTCGTGCGCCGCGAGGCGCTCGACAACGGCGCCCACCTCGGCATCGACCTCGCCGGCGTGCTGCGCCCGATGTGGGACCGGGCCGTCAACTACTTCCAGCGCGAGATGGACGCGGGCACGTTCCGCCACTACGACGACCCGCGCCAGCTGCTGCTCACCGGCTACGGCGCGCTGCTCAGCTACTTCTCCGACGCCCCGTTCCTCGAAGGCCTGCTCGACGTCGATCCGTACGACCGCGACGCCCTCGACGCCCGCCGCCGCCACATCACGAGCTTCTACCGGATGGCGCTGTCGCCGTAACGGTTCGCTACCGTCGCCGTCCATGTCGGTGCTGCAACTGGGGAGTGCAACGGTCGGGTTCGCGGACGAGGGGGAGGGCACGCCCGTGCTGCTCTTCCACGGCACCACGATGAGCCGGACGGCATGGGACATGGTGCGTCCCGAGGTGACCGGCTCGTACCGATGGGTGATGGTCGAGTTCCCTGGGTCGGGCGAGTCGTCGATGCCCGACGGGCCGATCGAGGTCGACGACCTGGTCGCTCAGGCGCTCGCCGTCGTCGACCACCTCGGCATCGACAGGTTCCACGTCGCCGGCTACTCGCTCGGGGCCGTCGCCGCGCTCGCCACCGCCGCCACAGCGCCCGGCCGGGTGATCAGCTGCACCTCACTGTGCGGCTGGGCCACCACCGACGCCCGCCAGCGCTTCACGTTCGGGCTGTGGCGGCAGCTGATCGCCACGAGCCCCGAGCTCTTCATGCGCTACGCGGTCGCCGACGGTTTCACCGCCGGTGCGATCGCCGCGCTCGAGCCGATGCTGGAAGGTGTGATCGCGATGGGCGCCTCGACCATCGCCCCCGGATCCGACGCCCACCTCGAGCTCGACGAGCGCGTCGACATCGCCGACCGCCTCGGTTCGATCACCGCACCCACACTGGTGATCGGTGGCATCGAGGACCGCTGGGTCGACATCACGCACAGCCGCGCCGTCGCCGCCGCGGTCGCCGGATCGCAGCTCGAGGAGGTGCCGTTCGGCCACCTCGTCATTCAGGAGGGTGCGGCCGTCGTCGCCCAACTGCTCGGCGCCCATCTCGCTGCGACGGGTGCCGCATGAGCCTGATCCTCCCCACCCGGGCCGACCGGTTCGAGAAGCTCGCGCCCGAGGCCGAGGCCAAGTGGTCGCGGTTCGTGAAGATGAACCAGGAGCTGTACGTCACGCTGCTCGGCCTGGTGGTCGAGGAGGTGAAGCTCGACTACTGCCGCATGCGCATGCCGTTCAAGACGTCGCTCAACCAGGCGGCCGGCGTGGTGCACGGCGGCGCCATCGCCGGGCTGCTCGACAGCGTCGTCGTGCCCGTCGTCGGCGGGCCGCTGCCGGCGAACGCGCGGTTCTCGACCGTCGACATGCACGTGCAGTACCTGTCGGCGCTCATCGAGGAGGACGCCGTCGCCGAGGGCTGGGCGGTCAAGCGTGGGCGCACCACCGTGTTCTGCGAGGCCGAGGTGCTCGGCGCCAACAGCGGCAAGCTCATCGCCCGCTCGATCCTCACCTACAACGTCAGCATCCCCAGCACACCCGCTCCCAGCAACCCGTCGAAGGAGTCGTGACCATGTCGTCGCACGGCACCACCCTGTCCGAGTCGGCCTCGAAGGCGCTGCTGCGCGAATACGGCGTACCGATGGCCGACGAGCGCGAGGTCGCCACCGCGGCCGAGGCAGCGTCGGCCGCCGCCGAGCTCGGCTTCCCCGTGGTGGCCAAGCTGTGCGGCGACGCGATCGCGCACAAGACCGAGCGCGGCCTCGTGCGCCTGCGACTCGGCGACGCCGGTGCCGTCGAGCATGCGGCCGCCGATCTGCTCGCGGCCGCCACGCCCGACGACGGGCCGGTGTCGGTGCTCGTCGCCCCGATGGTGTCGGGCAACCGCGAGCTCATCGCCGGTGTGGTGCGCGATCCGCAGTTCGGCGCCAACGTGATGCTCGGCGTCGGCGGCATCCTCGCCGAGGCCATCGCCGACGTCGTGTTCCGACCCGTGCCGCTGTCGGCCGTCGACGCCGGCGAGATGATCGACCAGCTCGCCACACAGCAGCTGCTCGGCGCGTTCCGTGGCGAGGCGGCGGTCGACCGCGACCAGCTGCTCGCCGTGCTGCTCGGCCTGTCGAAGGCGGCCGAGGCGCGCCCCGACATCGCCAGCATCGACGTCAACCCGCTCATCGTCCGCAGCGACGGCGCGCCGATCGCGGTCGACGCGCTGGTCGAGATCGGTGAGCCCGCCGGCACCGCCGGTGCCGCCCGCCCCCGCCCGACCGACGAGCAGTTCCGCGCCCTGTTCGAACCGCGTGGCGTGCTCGTCACCGGCGCGTCGACCCACCCCGGCAAGTTCGGCTTCGTCAGCCTGCACAACATCCTGGCGAGCGGCTACCAGGGCGGCGTGTACGGCACCAACCTGCAGGGCGAGGAGGTGCTCGGCATCCAGACCGTCGCCGACATCGACGCACTCCCGGACGGTGCGATCGACCTCGTGTTCGTGTGCACGCCCGCGTCGGCCAACCCCGACCTGCTGCGGGCCTGTGCGCGCAAGGGCATCAAGGCCGCGTTCCTCACCAGCGCCGGGTACGGCGAGGCGGGGGAGGAGGGCCGTCGGGCCGAGGCCGACCTGGTCGCGCTCGCCGACGAGCTCGGCATCCTGCTCGCCGGCCCCAACGGGCAGGGCGTGGTCAGCACGCCGGCGTCGCTGTGCGCGCAGATCGTCGCCCCGTACCCGCCGGCCGGGCGCATCGGCGTGGCCAGCCAGAGCGGCAACTTCATCTCGAGCTTCCTCAACTACGCCCGCCAGACCGGCGTGGGCATCAGCCGCGCGGTCAGCGCCGGCAACGCCGCCGCCGTCACCCCGGCCGACTACCTCGACTGGTACGCCGACGATCCGGCCACCGGCGTGTCGCTCGCCTACGTCGAAGGCATCGTCGACGGGCGCTCGCTGCTCGACCGCTTCGCCTCGGTCGCTCGCCGCAAGCCGCTCGTCGTCGTGAAGGGCGGCGCCACCGAGGCCGGTGCCAAGGCCGCAGCCAGCCACACCGGTGCGCTCGCGGCCAACGACAAGATCTTCGACGGCGCCTGCCGCCAGGCCGGCGTCACTCGTGCGGCCACGGTGGAGGAGGCGTTCGAGGCGGCCGCCACGTTCGCCACGCAACCGTTGCCGAAGGGCCCGAACGTGGTGGTGCTCACCACGGCCGGCGGTTGGGGTGTGGTGACGAGCGACGCGATCCACCGCGAGCGCGGCCTGGTGCTGATGCCGCTGCCCGACGATCTGCGTGCGCAGATCGACACGAAGCTGCCGCCGCGCTGGAGCCGCAACAACCCGGTCGACTGCGCCGGTGGCGAGGTGCGCGACACCATCCCCGAGGTGATGGAGCTGATCGCGTCGCACCCCGACGTGCACTCGGTGATCTACCTCGGGCTCGGCATCCAGAGCAACCAGGCAAGGTTGATGCGCGAGGGCGGGTTCCACCCGGGCCACGGGCTCGAGCGGATCGTCGAGTACCACGAGCGTCAGGACCGCCGGTTCGCCGAGGCCGCTCACGAGCTGTCGCTGCGCTACGACAAGCCGATCCTTACAGCGACCGAGCTCGCCGTCGCCGACCCCGACAACGCCGGCCCCGCCGCCGTGCGCGCCACCGGTCGCCTCTGCTACGCCAGCGGCAACCGGGCGGTCACCGCCCTCGGCCACCTCACCCGCTACGCCGACTTCCGCCGCACCCGCGCCCTCTGACCCCGCGTCAGGTCCGTGAGCGAGCGGTCGCCTCGTGGGACCGGTGGCTCACGGACGTAGGGGTTCGTGAGCGAGCGGTCCGGTGGACGTACCCGTGGCTCACGGACTCGGCGGTTCGTGAGTCGGAGGTCGTTCGGCGGGACCGGTGGCTCACGGACGTCGTGGCTCGTGTGCGGGTGCGGCGGCGGCTCACGCCATCGCTCGTTCGTGAGCAGTGGGTGATCTCGGCTCACGGACGTAGGGGTTCGTGAGCGGGAGGTCGTCCCACGGTCCCTGTGGCTCACGGACACAGGGGTTCGTGAGCGGAAGGTCGTCCCACGGTTCCTGTGGCTCACGGACGCAGGGGTTCGTGAGCGGGAGGTCGTCCCACGGTCCCTGTGGCTCACGGACGCAGGGGTTCGTGAGTTGCGGTGGATGCGGCTCACGGTGGTCGGGGTTCGTGAGTCGGCGATCGCCTCGTGGGACCGGTGGCTCACGGACTCGGCGGTTCGTGAGTCGGGGGTCGTTCGGCGGGTCCGGTGGCTCACGGACCGGGCGCGGATGATGACCCGATCGCCGGCGGGGTGGGTGGCACACTGGGGTCGTGTCGCGGCGTGCCAGCAACCCGGTCGTCGTCCTCGCGTCGATGGCGGTGACGGTGACGATGGCGCTGCTCGTCGCGTGGCAGTGGGCCGTCGCCGAGACCACCGTCGACGCGGCCCCGGCGATCGCCGCGCCGGCCGACCCGACGATCGAGCTGACCACGCCGATGTTGTCGTTCCGACGTGCACCCGGCGTGCTGTCACGTGGCCTCAACGGCACCCAGTTCCGGATCCAATTGTCGAGCGTGCTCGACCGCATCGGGGGTTCGTCGTGCGTCCAGGTGGCCGTCGACGGCACGGTGATCAGCACGAAGAACGAACTGCTGCCCGTCATCCCGGCGTCGAACCAGAAGCTCCTCGTCGCCGCCACCTCGCTCGCGGTGCTCGGTCCCGCCTACACGTTCCAGACCACCGCCTACGGCACGCTCGGCGCCGACGGGGTGGTGCAGGGCGACCTGGCGCTCGTCGGCGGGGGCGACCCGCTGCTCACCACCGACGACTGGCTGGCCGCCACCGAGCAGACCCATCCGCCCGTCAACACCACCCGGCTCGAGGCGCTCGCCGACGCACTGGTCGCCGCCGGTGTCACCCGGGTCGAGGGGCGCGTGGTGGGCGACGGCACCCGCTACGACGACCAGTGGTTCCACCCGTCGTGGTCGCCCGAGCTGCACGGCGTCGAGGCCGGCCCGCTCGATGCGCTGATGGTGAACGACAGCTGGCTCGGGCCCTCCGCCGGCAACGGGTTCGCCGACGACCCGGCGGCGCAGACCGCCAAGGTGTTCACGCAGTTGCTGCGCGAACGCGGCATCCCGGTGTCGAAGGGATCCGCCGCCGGGGCCACGCAGTTCGCACCCGAGATCGCCTCGATCGACTCGCAGCCGCTGTCGGCGATCGTGCAGGAGATGCTGCTCACGAGCGACGACAACACCGCCGAGCTGCTCGTGAAGGAGATGGGCTCGCAGGCCGGCGCCGGCGGCACCACCGACGCCGGGCTCGCCGTGGTGCGCGACATGCTCGCCCAGTGGGAACTCCCGCTCGACGGGGTGGTGCTCGCCGACGGGTCGGGCCTGTCGCGCGACGACCGCGTCACCTGCGCGCTCATGATCGGCGTGCTGCGCCAGGGGAGTGCGACCGACGACCTCGGCCTCGCCCTGCCGGTGGCGGCCACGAGCGGCACCCTCGACGTCGAGTTCACCGGCAGCCCGATGGCCGGCCGGCTGCAGGCCAAGACCGGATCGCTCACCGACGTGAAGTCGCTGTCGGGCTACCTGTCGACCTCGGGCGGCGAGATCGAGTTCTCGCTGATCCTCAACCAACCGACCGCCAACGACGCAGCCACGTATCAGCCGATCTGGGACGTCCTCGGCGTCGCGCTGAACACCTACCCGAGCAGCGCCTCGGTCGACCAGCTCGCACCCCGCTGACCGCTCGACTGCGTGATCTCGCGGATCGCGCCTACCATCCGGGCGTGGCGGTGCTGCCCATGTTCCCGTTGGGGACCGTCCTGTTGCCCGGGGCGGTGATCCCGCTCCACGTCTTCGAGCCCCGGTACCGCGCGCTGGTGCGCGACTGCCTCGAGGCACCCGAGCACGAGTTCGGCATCGTGTTGATCGCACGGGGCCACGAGGTCGGAGGCGGCGACCACCGGCTCGACGTCGGCACCGTCGCACGCATGATGCAGGTGGCAGAGCTCGACGACGGCCGCTACGCGATCGTGTGCGTCGGCACCCGCCGCATCCGCATCAACGCCTGGTTGCCCGACGATCCCTACCCGTTGGCCGACGTCGACGACTGGCCCGATCCCGACGTCGAGCCCTCCGAGCGCGACGCGTTGGTCGAGCGTCTCACGGCAGCGGCGTCACGGGTCGGTCGCGCCGCGGCGCTGGCCGCCGAGCTGGGCGACTCCGTGCCCGGCACCGAGTTCGACCTCGAGCGCATCGACGACCCGGTCGGGGCGTCGTACGCCATCTGCTCGGTCGCGCCGGTCGGCGCGGTCGACACCCAGGCGTTGCTGTGCGAGCCCGATGCGCCGGCGCGCGTCGCCCGGCTGCACGCGATGCTCGACGATCTCGAGACCGTGCTCGACATGCGGCTCGCGCTCGAGTCGAGCGAACTCGACCTCGACGACCCCTGACGCCCGGCCTCGCCCGAACGGGCCGCACCGCACCTACGCGCCGAACCCCACAGCGGGCACACCGGCGTGCCGGGTGGGATGTGCTATCAAAGGGGCGTGGCCGAGTCGGACCTCCCCAGCACCCCCGCACCCCCTGCGGTCCCCATCGGCGAGGTGATCGACCTCGTCAAGAACTATGCCAAGCAGGAGACGCTCGCGCCGGTGCGCGGCGCAGGCCGCTGGATCGGCTTCGGCCTCGCCGGCGCCGTCCTCATCGGCTCGGGCACCCTGCTGCTCGTGCTCGGCCTGCTGCGCCTGGTGCAGAACGAGTTCGCGCCCACCTTCGCCGGCCGCTGGATGAGTCTGCTGCCCTACGTGTTCGCGCTGGTGCTGTGCCTCGTCGTGATCGGCATCGCCGTCACCCGCATCAGCAAGCCGTCGCTCAACGACCCGACCAAGGACTGACAAGGACCGAGTGCCGCCATGTCGCAACAACGCATCACCCGTGACGACCTCGAGGCCAAGTTCCGTGCGCTGCAGGACGACGTCCAGCACAAGGTCAACGACAAGAAGCAGACCATGACCACCGCGGCGATCGCCGGCGGCGTGCTGATCCTGCTGATCGTGTTCTTCCTCGGCAAGCGTTCGGGCAAGAAGAAGACCACGTACGTCGAGCTCCGCCGCATCTGATGCCACTCGTCCCCAGGGTCCTGCGCCCGTCGGTGATCATCCGACGCAACGCGATGTACAAGGGCCTGCTCGGCGGGCACAAGGGGTGGCTCGCGGTCGGTGGTCTCGTGTGGGGCAAGTCGTTCTTGAAGAAGACCTTCGGCAAGAACGAGGAGATCCTCACCACCGAGAAGCTCACGAAGGGGCAGTTCCTGCGCATCGACGCGGTGAAGCCGCCCTCGCGGCGTCAACGCAAGAAGGCGAAGAAGGCCGCGAAACGCCAGCGCCGCGCTGCCAAGACCGCTGCTCGCGGCTGAGCCGTGCCCGCACCGGGCGCGCATCCGGCACACTGTTCGGCGATGCAGGTCCATCTCCGCAATCCCACGCGCGTCGTCGAGATCGCCGGGCGCCGCAAGGTGCACGCGCTCCTCACCGAGCTCGGGCTCAACCGCGAGTCGCACCTCGTCATCCGCAACGGCACCCTCGTACCGGGTGACGGCGAGCTCGACGCCGACGACGTGATCGAGATCCGTCCCGTGATCTCCGGGGGCGCCTGATGAACCCGGGTTCGAAGTGCCGCGTGTGCCGGCAGCCGGCGATCATCGACCTGCCGCGCCACAACGCCAACTTCTGCGCCGAGCACTTCCTCGAACTGTGCCGCCGCCAGGTCACCAAGGCGATCGACCACTGGCACCTGCTCGAGCCCGACGACAAGGTGCTCGTGGCGGTGTCCGGCGGCAAGGACAGCCTGGCCGTGTGGGACCTGCTGATCGAGCTCGGCTACCAGGCCGACGGCCTGTACGTCGGGCTCGGCATCGGCGACTACAGCGACGTGTCGGCCGAGTACGCCCGCGGCTTCGCCCGCCAGCGAGGCCTGCACCTCATCGAGATCAACCTGCGCGGCGAGTACGGCTACGACATCCCGACGGCCGCCAAGGCCACCCGGCGCGTGCCCTGCTCGGCGTGCGGCCTGAGCAAGCGGCACCTGTTCGACAAGGCCGCGATCGACGGCGGCTACACGGCGCTCGTCACCGGTCACAACCTCGACGACGAGGCGGCCGTGCTGCTCGGCAACACGCTGCGGTGGGAGATCGACTACCTGGCCCGGCAGATGCCGTTGCTGCCGGCCCGCGACGGTTTCCCCAAGAAGGTGAAGCCGCTCGTGCGCCTCACCGAACGCGAGACCGCGGCGTGGTGCGTGGTGCGCGGCATCGACTACCTGGTCGACGAGTGCCCGATGGCCGTCGGCAACAAGCACCTGCAGTACAAGGCGATGCTCAACGGCATGGAGGCCGAGTCGCCGGGCTCGAAGGCGTCGTTCTACCTCAACTTCGTCGAACGCATGGCGCCGCTGCTGGCGGGCCACCGCGACGGCGACCGTGAAGCACTCGGCACCTGCGCCGAGTGCGGCGCACCCGCCTCGGGCGACGTGTGCGCCTTCTGCCGGCTCGTGGCCACCGCCAGCGCCCACGAGCGGGTCCCCGTCGAGCTGGTCACCCGAGGGAAGCGCTGAGCAGCGGATGAACACCAGCCCCGAACGGCCCGCCGTCCGATCGTCGAACCGCCCCTTCGCCTACGGCGACAAGGTGCTGTTGCTCGACAACAAGCAGCGTCGCTACCTCATCACGCTCGCCGAGGGCGCCGAGTTCCACAGTCACACCGGCCTGTGGCCGCACGCCGACCTCGTCGGTCAGGCCGAGGGCGTCGTGATGCGCACCACCAAGGGCACGCCGTACACGGCGCTGCGCCCGACGCTCGAGGACTTCGTCGTCGAGATGCCGCGTGGCGCGCAGGTGATCTACCCGAAGGATCTCGCGCCGATCTGCATGCTGGCCGACATCGGCCCCGGTGTGCGAGTGCTCGAGAGCGGGGTCGGCTCGGGCGCGCTGAGCATGACGATGTTGCGCTGGGGCGCCGAGATCGTCGGCTACGAACTGCGCGAGGACTTCGCCAACCGTGCCAAGGCCAACGTGCGGGCGTTCCTGGGGGAGGAGGCGCTCGGCCACTACCACGTCGAGCTGCGCGACTGCTACCAGGGTATCGACGAGCGCGACCTCGACCGGGTGGTGCTCGACCTGCCCGAGCCGTGGCAGGTGGTGCCTCACGCGATGGAGGCGCTGCGCCCCGGTGGCATCCTGGTCGCCTACCTGCCGTCGATCATCCAGGTGAGCCAGTTGCGCGAGGCGATCAACTCCAAGCAGTGGAACGGCACCCGCAGCCTCGAGGTGCTGCACCGCGGCTGGTACGTCGAGGGCAACGCGGTGCGTCCCGACCACCGCATGGTGGCCCACACCGGTTTCCTCACCGTCAGCCGCTTCCTCGGCTGACCCCCTGACCTGCGGGATCGTTCAAGAACATTTCCCGGCACGCCGATGGTTGGCGGTGCGTTCCCCACACGACTGGGCGCCTCCGAGCGGTCCCGCCATCGCCGTGCCCGAACCGACGACCGCGGTCGCCGGTGACCCTGCGCCCGCCCTGCGGCTGCCGGTGTTGCCGCCTCGGGTGTCGCCGCCGCGCGGTGAATCGCTCGTCGTGACGGTCGGACCGGTCGGCGTGCCCACCGCCGGCACGCTCCCGGCCGAACCGTTCGGGACGGCGGTCCCGAACGCCGCGCCGGCCGTCACGGGCCACGCGCTCGTCGGGCTCGCCGCCAACGACAACCGGCGCCTCCTCGGGGCACTGATCGACCTGATCGTGTCGTTGGCGATGGCGGTCGCGATGATCCTCGTCGTCGCGATGGCGGCCTCCGACGGCCCGATCTCGTTCGGTGCGTTCGTGGCGATCGCCCTCGGCTTCTGGGCCGCCGACGTCGCGCTGTACGCGGTGCCGCTGTCGCGAGCCGGGGCGTCGATCGGCAATCTGCTCACGGGTGTGCGGGTGGTCGACGCCAGCACCGGGGGCCGGGTGCCGCTCGGCCGCGCCGTCGCTCGCTACGCCGGACGCCGCATCGGGTTCGTCACGCTCCGCTTCGTGATGCTGTTCGAGTCGCCCGTGCCGTCGCTGCGCGGCCGGCGACCCACCCGCTCGTTCGCCGACCGCTGCGCTCGCAGCCTCGTGGTGCGCGCCGCCTGACGCCGCGCCGATCGTCCGCGTCGACCGTCGGCGTCGAGGCGAAAACGCGGAACAGCGACGCCGCTGGGGCGTCGCTGTTCGGACGATCGTGTGCCGGCCCGTCAGGGCCGCAGGATCACGGCTCGATGAAGATGCACTCGCCGGGGCACTCCTCGGCGCTCTCGATGACCGCGTCGAGCAGGTTGTCCGGGATGTTGGCCATGCCGTCGGCACCCTGCGGGTTGCCCTTGGCGGTGGCGTACACCTTCGCGCCTTCCTTGACGTACGCGAGGCCGTCGTCGAGCAGGGTGAAGACATCGGGGGCGATTTCCTCGCAGAGGCCGTCGCCGGTGCAGAGATCCTGGTCGATCCAGACCTTCATGGTGGTGCGTTCTCCTGAATGGATGGTTCGTCAGCGGTTGGCTGGACGAACGGGAGTGTACAGGGACCAGTCCCCGCCGTTCCGCATCCGTCCAGCATCCGGGACCTTCGGCCCCCGGTTCACCCGAGCGTCCGACGACCCGCGAACGACCGTGTGTCACCCGCTCGGGTCGACGATGTGACGAGCGTGTGGCGCGCGTGTCCGGTGCATGCGACCCCCGGGTGGTCGCGTGTAGGTTCCGGTCATGGCAGCCACCGACGGTCACGACCACGGTCACGGGCACGAGCACGAGCACGAGGACCACGACGTGCTGCGCGGGCAGGTCGTGGTGCTCGAGCAGGAGATCGCCGACCTCCGCCGACGCCTCGCCGACGCACCCAAGCGGATGCGGGCGCTCGAGGAACGCCTCCTCGAGACCAAGGGTCAGCTCGCCCACGCGGTCAGCCAGAACGAGAAGCTCAGCTACACCCTCCGCGAGGCACGCGAGCACATCTCCACGCTGCGCGACGAGGTCGACAAGCTGAGCCAGCCGCCCTCGGCCTACGGCGTGGTGGTCGGCCGCAACGACGACGGCACCGTCGACGTGCTCACCAGCGGCCGCAAGATGCGCGTCGGCCTGCACCCCGAGATCGACCACGAGACCCTCGCCCGCGGATCCGAGGTCGTGCTCAACGAGAGCTTCAACATCGTGCTCGCCCGCTCGTCGGAGATCACCGGCGAGGTCGTCACGATCAAGGAACTGATGGACGACGGCGTGCGCGCCCTCGTCGTCGGCCGGGCCGACGAAGAGCGCGTGTGCGAGCTCGCCGACGGCCTGCGCGGCATGCACCTGCGCAGCGGCGACACCATGCGGCTCGACACCCGCACCAACCTGCTGCTCGAGAAGTTGCCCCGGCCCGAGGTCGAGGACCTGTTGCTCGAGGAGGTGCCCGACATCTCCTACGCCGACATCGGCGGTCTCGACGACCAGATCGAGCAGATCGCTGACGCGGTCGAGTTGCCGTTCCTGTACGCCGACCTGTTCGCCGAGCACCAGCTGCCGGCGCCCAAGGGCATCCTGCTGTACGGCCCTCCGGGCTGTGGCAAGACGCTGATCGCCAAGGCGGTGGCCAACTCGCTCGCGAAGAAGGTGGCCGAGAAGACCGGCGGCGAGAAGGGCCAGTCGTACTTCATCAACATCAAGGGCCCCGAGCTGCTCAACAAGTACGTCGGCGAGACCGAGCGTCAGATCCGGCTGGTGTTCCAGCGTGCTCGTGAGAAGAGCGAGGAGGGCTGGCCGGTCATCGTGTTCTTCGACGAGATGGACTCGATGTTCCGCACTCGCGGCTCGGGCATCAGCTCCGACATGGAATCGACCATCGTGCCGCAGCTGCTGGCCGAGATCGACGGCGTGGAAGGGCTGCGCAACGTCATCGTGATCGGTGCCACCAACCGCGAAGACCTCATCGACCCGGCGATCCTGCGGCCCGGCCGTCTCGACGTGAAGATCAAGATCGAGCGCCCGAACGTCGACGCCGCACGACAGATCTTCGCCCGCTACCTCACCGACGAGATCCCCATCGCGTCCGGCGCGAAGGTCGCCGACATGATCGACGCGACGGTGGCCGAGATGTACCGCGACGACGAGGAGAACCAGTTCCTCGAGGTCACCTACCAGAACGGCGACAAGGAGATCCTGTACTACAAGGACTTCTCGTCGGGCGCCATGATCGAGAACATCGTTCGCCGCGCGAAGAAGCTCGCGATCAAGCGCGTCATCGCCGGCGGCGAGCGCGGCGTGTGCACCCAGGACCTGCTCGACTCGATCAAGCAGGAGTACAAGGAGCACGAGGACCTGCCCAACACCACCAACCCCGACGACTGGGCGAAGATCTCGGGCAAGAAGGGCGAGCGGATCGTGTTCATCCGCACCCTCGTCAAGGGCCGCGAGCCCGCCGAGAAGGCGGGTGGCCGCGCCATCGAACGGGTCGCGACCGGTCAGTACCTGTGACGATCGGTCACGCGCTCTGGTGCGCATCGGCGAGAACGGCTCGCTAGGGTCCGGGCCATGGCGATCGCCAAGGTCTGCGGCATCGAGACCGAGTACGGCATCATCGTCCGTGGCGCGGACAACAACCCGGTCACGGCGTCGTCGTTGCTGATCAACAGCTACCTCGCCGCACACACGCGTCAGCGGGTGTCTCGCATCGGCTGGGACTACGAGGACGAGCACCCCGGCAACGACGCCCGTGGCTTCAGCCTCGACGACGCGCTCGCACCCGACATCGACACCCACCTCGTCAACGCAGTGCTCACCAACGGTGCCCGCTACTACGTCGACCACGCCCACCCCGAGATCAGCACACCCGAGTGCCGCGATGCCCGCGAGGCCGTCGTGTTCGATCGTGCGGCCGAGGAGATCGTGCGGCTGAGCATGACCGCCGCCCGGCAGATGTTGCCCGAGGGCGCCGAGATCCTCTGCCACAAGAACAACTCCGACGGCAAGGCCAACAGCTACGGCTGCCACGAGAACTACCTGCTGTCGCGCGACACCCCGTTCGGTCGCATCGTCGCCCAGATCACCCCGCACTTCGTCACCCGACAAGTGGTGGTCGGCGCGGGCAAGGTCGGCTGCGAGCTGCCCGGCGCGAGCGCCGACGACGTGCCGTTCCAGTTGAGCCAGCGGGCCGACTTCTTCGAAGAGGAGGTCGGCCTCGAGACCACGTTGAAGCGGCCGATCGTCAACACCCGCGACGAGCCCCACTGCGACGCCTCGAAGTACCGGCGGCTGCACGTCATCGTCGGCGATGCCAACATGAGCGAGGTCGCCACGCTCGTGAAGGTGGGTGCCACCGCGATCGTGCTCGCGATGATCGAAGACGACGTGCTCGGCGACGACCTCGTGCTCGCCAACCCGGTCGGGGCCATCCGTGCGATCAGCCACGACCCGTCGCTGCAGCGCACCGTGCTGTTGCGTTCGGGCCGGCGGGCCACGGCGATGGAGATCCAGTGGAGCCTGCTCGAACGGGCTCGTAAGTACGAGCGTTCACACGGCCTCGAGGCCGTCGGTGACGACGTGGGTGCCGACGTGCTGCGCCGCTGGGAAGCGGTGCTCGCCGGGCTCGAACGCGATCCCGACTCGGTGGCCGACTGCGTCGACTGGGTGGCCAAGAAGCGGCTCGTCGACGGCTTCGCCGAACGGCACGGCCTCCGCCCCGGCGACGCCAAGCTCAAGGCACTCGACCTGCAGTACCACGACATGCGCGCCGACAAGTGCCTCGCCACCCGCGTGGGGCTGCAGACCGTCGTCGCCGCCGACGAGGTGCAGCGCGCGATCACCGAACCACCTGCCACCACCCGCGCCTACTTCCGCGGCCGATGCCTCCAGAAGTGGCCGACCGACATCGTCGCCGCCAACTGGGACTCGCTCGTGTTCGACATCGGGCGCGACCCGCTCCGGCGGGTACCGATGATGGAACCGCTGCGCGGCACCGCCGACCACGTGGCTAGCTTGATCGACGACAGCGACACCGCAGCCGAGCTCCTCGCCCGGCTCGGTGCGTGAGCAACTGCAAAGGACCCGCATCCATGGCCGAGCGCACGCAGAAACAGAAGCAGTCACCCGCCCGCAGCGAGGAGGAGGTCGTGGACGCCCCGGCGTCGACCGCGACCGGCGAGAAGCTGAAGGCCGACATCGACGATCTGCTCGACGAGATCGACGACGTGCTCGAGACGAACGCCGAGGACTTCGTGAAGTCGTACGTGCAAAAGGGCGGGCAGTAGTCCACATGGCGATGCCGTTCTTCACCCCGGGCGACGACCCGGGGTCCAACTTCCCCGAACTCCTGCGCCGCGTCGGCCTCGCACCCGACGACGCCGCGCTCGCGGCGGCCGGCGCTGCCGGCGTCAAGCTCGACGTCCCCCACGCCACCACCTGCGTGGCGCTGCGCTACGCCGACGGTGTGGTGATGGCGGGCGACCGCCGCGCCACCAGCGGCAACCTGATCAGCCACCGCACGATGGAGAAGGTCGTGCAGGCCGACCGCCACAGCGGCGTCGCGATCGCCGGCGCCGCCGGCCCCGCGATCGAGATGATCAAGCTGTTCGCGCTGCAGCTCGAGCACTACGAGAAGGTCGAGGGGCAGGCGCTCAGCCTCGAGGGCAAGGCCAACCAGCTCTCGATGATGGTGCGCGGCAACCTGCCTGCGGCGATGCAGGGCATGGCCGTCGTCCCGCTGTTCGCCGGATACGACCTGCTGCGCGGCAGCGGCCGGCTCTGGAGCTACGACGTCACCGGCGGCCGCTACGAGGAGCACGACCAGATCGCCACCGGCTCGGGCAGCCTGCACGCCGGCACCGTGGTGAAGGTCGGCTGGCGCGAATCGCTCGATCGCGACGCGGCGATCGAGCTCGCCTGCCGCGCGCTGTGGGAGGCCGCCGACGCCGATTCGGCCACCGGCGGCCCCGACCCGCTGCGCGGCATCTACCCGGTCGTCGCCACGATCACCGCCGACGGGTGGGAACGCCTCGACGACGCCGACCTGGCGGCGCGCTACCAGGCGATCGCCGAATCGGTCCGGGAGGTCCGCAGCCGATGAGCATGCCGTTCTACGTCGCACCCGAGCAGGTGATGAAGGACCGCGCCGATTACGCGCGGAAGGGCATCGCCCGCGGCCGGGCGCTCGTCGCCGTCCGCTACGACGACGGCATCGCACTGGTCGCCGAGAACCCGTCCAACACGCTGCGCAAGATCAGCGAGATCTACGACCGCATCGCGTTCGCCGGGGTGGGCAAGTACAACGAGTTCGACCAGCTCCGCGTCGCCGGCGTGCGCGCCGCCGACCTGAAGGGCTTCCAGTACTCGCGCGACGACGTCGACGCACGCAGCCTCGCCAACCAGTACGCGCAGATCCTCGGTCAGATCTTCACCCACGAGATGAAGCCGATGGAGGTCGAGATCCTCGTCGCCGAGGTGGGCGCGCACGGCGCACCCGATCAGCTGTTCCACATCCTGTACGACGGCACCGTCATGGACGAGAAGCAGTACAGCGTGCTCGGCGGCGACGCCGAGGCGATCAACGGCCGCCTCGCCGACGTCGACGTGTCGACGCTCACGCTCGGCGGCGCGGTGAAGGCCGCCACCACCGCGCTCAGCGGGCCCGACCGCTCGCTGTCGGCCGACGACCTCGAGGTCGCCGTGCTGTCGCGGTCCAACGGCCGCCGCTGCTTCCGCCGGTTGAGCGACGAGCAGGTCGCCGGCCTCCTCGGGACCTGACGCCGGCCGGCGCCGCCGACCTCGCGCCGCCATGGACGGACCGGTCGACCTCAACGCCGACGTCGGCGAGGGCTTCGGCCGCTGGTCGCTGGGCGACGACGCGGGGCTGCTCGACGTCATCACCTCGGCCAACGTCGCGTGCGGATTCCACGCCGGCGACGCGCACATCATGCGCCACGTGTGCCGTGTGGCTGCGTCGCGAGGTGTCGTGGTGGGTGCGCAGGTGAGCTATCCCGATCTCGGTGGCTTCGGCCGCCGGTTCGTCGACATCGACCCCGACGAGCTCACCGACGTGGTGCTGTACCAGATCGGCGCGCTCGAACGCCTGGCGCTGGTCGAAGGCACGTCGGTGCGCTACGTCAAACCGCACGGTGCGCTGTACAACGCGATCGTGCACCACGAGGCACAGGCCGCGGCGGTGGTCGAGGCCATCGTCGCCCACCGGGGCGGCCTGCCACTGATGGGGTTGCCCGGCGCCGTCGTCGAACGCATCGCCGGCGAGCGCGGCGTCGCATTCGTCCGCGAAGGGTTCGCCGATCGTGGCTACACCGTCGATGGTCGACTCGTGCCCCGCGGCGAACCGGGCGCGCTGCTCACCGACCCCGACCGGGTGGCCGGACAGGCGTTGCGTCTGGTCGGCGGCGAGATCGGAGCCGGCGCGGTGCGTTCGATCTGCGTGCACAGCGACACGCCGGGCGCCGCGGTGCTGGCCGCTGCCGTGCGCGACGCCCTCGCGGATGCCGGCCACCCCATCGCCGCGTTCGCCTGACGGCCGAGCGGGAGCGTGCACGTGTCCGACCCGCCCGGCGACACCCGGCCTCGGTTGCTGCCGTCGGGCCCACGTGCGCTGCTCGCCGAGTATGACTCGCTCGACGCCGTGATCGGAGCGGCGGCGCACCTGCGTGCCGCCGGCGTGTCGGGCGTGGTGGAGGTGGTGCCCGCCGCTCGCACGGTGCTGGTGGTGCACGACGGCACCGCCGACCTCGATCTGGTGCGGTCGCTCCTGGCGGACGTGCGGCCGGTGTCGCTCGACGACGGTGAGCTGGTCGAGATCGGCGTGCGCTACGACGGCGACGATCTCGCCGAGGTCGCGTCGCTCGCGGGCTGCACCGTCGACGAGCTGATCGAGCAGCACAGCGGCGCCGCGTACCGGGTGGCGTTCTGCGGCTTCGTGCCCGGCTTCGCCTACCTGGCCGGCCTGCCGGCAGGACTGCACGTGCCGCGGCTGGCGACGCCGCGACCCCGCGTCGATGCTGGGTCGGTGGCGATCGCCGGGGAGTGGGCGGGCGTGTACCCGACGGCATCGCCCGGCGGCTGGCGGATCGTCGGTCACACCGACGCCGTGCTCTGGGACGACACCCGGGCGCAGCCCGCGCTGCTCGCGCCCGGCACCAGCGTGAGGTTCGTGCCCCGATGAACGTCGCCGATCCAGCCGGAGCCGACGATCTCGTCGTGGCCTCGTGGGGCGTTGCCGGGTCGCTCCGCGACGCCGGTCGCCGGGGGCTCGCGCACGTGGGCCGGAGCCGCGGGGGAGCGGTCGATCTCGCCTCGCTCGAGCTCGGCAACCGACTGGTCGGCAACCCGCCCGACGCCACCGGGTTCGAGACCTCCGGCGGCCTGACGCTGCGCCTCGGTCGCCCGGCACTGCTCGCCGTCACCGGCAGCCCGTGCGACGTCCGCGTCGACGACGGCCCGGCGCTCGGATGGGGTGTGCCGGTGGCGCTGCCCGCGGGAGCCACGGTGCGGATCGGTCGGCTGCACGGCGGCGCTCGTAGCTACGTGTGCGTGCGTGGTGGTGTGCGCGTCGACGGCGACGGCGTGCGGATCGGCGCCGACCCCGAGCATCCGGCCGCCTCGCACCCTGCGGTGCCGTGGCCGATCGACGGCCTGGTGCGGATCTGGCCCGGGCCTCGGCTCGACTGGTTCGCCGGCGACGCGTTCGAGGCGCTGCTCACCGCCATCTGGCACGTACAGCCCGCCAGCGACCGGGTCGGTCTGCGGCTCGACGGGCCGGCGTTGGTGCGGGCACGGCACGACGAGCTGCCGTCGGAAGGCATGGTCGAGGGAGCCCTGCAGGTGCCGCCCGACGGGCACCCGATCGTGATGCTCGCGGACCACCCCGCCACCGGTGGCTACCCGGTGATCGCGGTGGTCGATCCCGCCGACCTGCGCCAGGTCGCCCAACGACCGGCCGGCAGCCAGGTGCACTTCACACGCGCCCGTTGAGATCGCCCGGTCGGGGGAGCGGCGCGTGTCACCATGTCGGGCCGGGACGGGCGAGACCGGCGAGTGGAAGGTGGACATGGAACGACAGGTGCGGCACCTCGGCGCGGACGAGGCGGCAGCCGTCGTGCGCAGCGGCGACTGGATCGACTACGGCACCACGGTGGTGCAACCCGATGCGTTCGACGCAGCTCTCGGCCGGCGACTCGCCGCCGAACCCGACCTCGGCGATCTCCGGTTCCGATCGTGCATCACGATGCGCCCTCGGGCGGTGCTCGAGGCCGACCCGACGGGCGAGCGGGTCACCTGGTTCAGCTGGCACTTCTCGGGCTACGACCGCACGATGCACGACGCGGGCATCGCCCACTACCAGCCGTCGAGCATCGGCGAGATCCCCGACTGCTACCGGCGATTCCTGCCCGCTCCCGACGTGGTGGTGCTGAAGTGCCGCTCGATGGACGCCGACGGCTGGTTCAACCTGAGTGCCGCCAACCTGTGGCACCGGGCCGTCGTCGAGGTCGCCCGTACCGTGATCGTCGAGGTGAACGACGAGCTGCCGCACTGCCACGGTGTCGACAACGCGATCCACGTGAGCGAGGTCGACATCGTGATCGACGGTGACGGCCGGCCGACGCCCGAGCTGCCCTCGGCCCCGGTCACCGACGTCGACCTCGCGGTCGGGCAGCTGATCGCCGCCGAGATCGACGAGGGGTCGTGCCTGCAGATCGGCATCGGCGCGATGCCCAACGCGGTGTGCAATTCGTTGCTCGCCAGCGGTGTGCGTCACCTGGGTGTGCACTCCGAGATGCTCATGGACGGTCTCGTCGACCTGTACCTGTCGGGTCAGGTCGACAACAGCCGCAAGCAGCTCTCACCCGGGGTCACCACCTACAGCTTCGCCCTGGGCAGCGAACGCACCTACCGCACGATCCACGACAACCCCGACTTCTCGTGCTGCCCGATCGAGTACACCAACCTGCCGCACACCGTGATGCAGAACGAGCGGATGGTCTCGATCAACAACACCACGCAGATCGACCTGCAGGGCCAGGCCGCGTCCGAGAGCGACGGTCACCGCCACATCAGCGGCACCGGCGGGCAGCTGCAGTTCGTGCGCGGGGCCTACGCGTCACCGCACGGCAAGTCGTTCATCTGCCTGTCGTCGACGTTCGACAAGCGAGGCGAGCGCCGCAGCCGCATCGTGCTCGACCTCACCCCGGGCAACGTCGTCACGACACCGCGAACGGACATCATGTACGTCGTCACCGAGTACGGGCTCGTCAACCTGAAGGGCCGCTCGCTCGCCGAGCGGGCTCGCGCCCTCGTCTCGATCGCGCACCCCGACTTCCGCGACGGCCTCGAGCGTCAGGCCCGTGACGCCAACGTGATCCCGCGCTCGTACCGCTGAACTGCGCGGCGAGGCATCCGACACGTTGCCGCAGTCGCCGCGCCCGGCCCCCGTGGCATGGCTAGGTTGTGCCCATGGAGCGGCGCATCTACGGGCTCGAGAACGAGTACGGCGTCACGTGCACGCTGCGCGGCCAGCGACGGCTGAGCCCCGACGAGGTCGCCCGCTACCTGTTCCGACGGGTGGTCAGCTGGGGGCGCAGCAGCAACGTGTTCCTGCAGAACGGCGCGCGCCTCTACCTCGACGTCGGCTCGCACCCCGAGTACGCGACGCCCGAGTGCGACTCGCTCTACGACGTCGTCGTGCACGACAAGGCGGGGGAGCGGATCCTCGAGAACCTGCTCGTCTCGGCCGAGCAGCGGCTGCGCGAAGAGGGCATCCGCGGCACGGTGTACCTGTTCAAGAACAACACCGACTCGGCGGGCAACAGCTACGGCTGTCACGAGAACTACCTCACCGGCCGAGGTGACGAGCTCGGCACCTACGCCGAGGTGCTCATCCCGTTCCTCGTCAGCCGGCAGATCTTCACCGGTGCGGGCAAGGTGTTGCAGACCGCTCGCGGTCCGCTGTTCTCGATCGCGCAGCGCGCCGAGCACATCTGGGAGGGCGTCAGCAGCGCCACCACCCGCAGCCGACCGATCATCAACACCCGCGACGAGCCGCACTCCGACGCCGAGCGGTATCGGCGCTTGCACGTCATCGTCGGCGACTCGAACATGAGCGAGTACTCGACGTTCGTCAAGGTCGGTTCGGCCGCCTGCATGCTGCGCATGCTCGAGGATCCGAGCGTGGTGCTGCGTGACATGACGCTCGAGAACCCGATCCGGGCGATCCGCGACATCAGCCACGACATCACCTGCCGTCGCCGTGTGCGCCTGGCGAACGGCCGCGAGGTGAGCGCACTCGACATCCAGCGCGAGTACCTCGACCGGGCCCTGCGCTACGCCGACACCAAGGGGTTCCCGCCGCTCGAACAGAAGGCGCTCGAGATGTGGGAGCACTGCATCACCACGATCGAGAACGATCCGTTGAAGCTCGACCGCGAGGTCGACTGGGTGATCAAACACCGGCTGATCGAGGCGTTCCGCGCGCGGCACGACCTGCCGCTCGGCCACGCCCGGGTGCAGCTGCTCGACCTGCAGTACCACGACATCAGCCGCGACCGCAGCCCGTTCTACAAGCTGCAGGACCGGGGCCTGGTCGAGCGGATCTGCACCGACGCCGACATCGAGACCGCCGTCGACGTGCCGCCGCAGACCACCCGCGCCCGGCTCCGCGGCGAGTTCATCAAGAAGGCCAAGGAACGCAAGCGCGACTACACGGTCGACTGGGTGCACCTGAAGCTCAACGACCAGGCCCAGCGCACGGTGCTGTGCAAGGACCCGTTCAAGAGTCGCGACGAGCGGGTCGAAAAACTCATCGCCTCCCTCTGAGGGGTCGCACCCCCGCATGCCGTCGTTCCGCACCCTCACCGTGGAGGAAGTCCTCCTCGAACGCCGCGGGCTGCAGCGCGTCCGGCTCTCGGATGCGAGCCGTGCCTACGTGCTGACCCAGCTGGTGGGCGACGTGGCCGTGGGCGACGAGGTCGTCGTCAACACGACCGCCGTCGAGCTCGGCCTCGGCACCGGCGGGTGGCACGTCGTGCACTGGAACCTGTCGCGCCGCGAGCTGCACGAGCCCGGACCCGGCCACATCATGAAGGTGCGCTACACCAGCCTGCAGACCGACACCGGATCGGCCGAGGAGCACCTCGCGCCCGACAGCGGGCTGCCGTCGCTGGGCGGTGTGCCGGTGCTGGTGGGCAGCCTGCACAGCGAGCTCGGCGTGGCCGCCGCCGTGCTGCGCGATCCCACCTCGGGCGGTGATCCGGCGCTGCGTGTCTCGTACGTGATGACCGACGGGGCGGCGCTGCCGCTGGCGCTCAGCGATCTGGTGGCCGAGCTGTGCGAGCGTGGCTGGCTGGCCGGCACGATCACGGCCGGCCACGCCTTCGGCGGCGATCTCGAAGCGGTGAGCGTGCCGTCGGCGCTCCAGCTCGCGATCGAGGAGCAGCACGCCGACGTGGTGATCGTCGCGATGGGCCCGGGTGTGGTGGGCACCGGACGGGCGCTCGGCACCACGGCGGTCGAGACCGCGGCGATCGCGACCGCCGCCGCGCAGCTGGGTGGCCGCCCGATCGTGATCGCCCGGGCCAGCAGCGCCGACCGTCGCCCGCGGCACCAGGGGATCAGCCATCACACCCGCACGGCCCTGGCGCTCACGCCTGTGCCGGTCGAGGTGCCGTTGCCGCCGGAGCTGGCCGATCAGGCCACCTCCCTGGCGCCGCACCACGTGACGGTGGACGATCCGGGGGACGTGGCCGCGCTGCTCGACGCAGCGGGGTTGCAGGTGACGACGATGGGACGGGGGCCGGCGGACGATCCGCTGTTCTTCCGCACCGTCGCAGCAGCGGCACGACGTGCCGCCGCGAGCCGCACGGAGGGCGGTACGGTGTGGCACGAATGACCGATGACCTGGGCTCCGGCGACCCGATGCACGATCTGAACGAACCGTCGCTGGTGCAGCCCGGTGTCCTCCTCGACGACGGCGTCACCTCGCGTGTCGCACCGCCGAAGAAGAAGATGAACCCGCTCGTCGAGTGGCTGGTCGTGGTCGCCGTGGCGATCACGTCGGCGTTGCTGGTGCGGGCGTACGTGGTGCAGCAGTTCGCTGTCGAGGGCGAGAGCATGCTCTCGACGTTGCAGGACGGCGACCGGGTGCTGGTCAACCGGCTCAGCTACCGCCTGCACGACCCTCGCCGCGGCGACGTGGTGGTGCTCAAGCGTTTCGATGGCAACGCCGCCGAGCGCGATCTGATCAAGCGAGTGATCGGCCTGCCCGGCGAGACCGTCGAGGTGCGCAGCTGCGTGGTGTACATCGACGACCAGCCGCTGGTCGAGCCCTACATCGATCCGGTCGTGCAAGAGCGCGACGGCTGCGGCAGCGACCAGGCCCCGATCGAGGTGCCCGACGACTCGGTGTTCGTCCTCGGCGACCACCGCGGCAAGTCGAGCGACAGCCGTGCGTTCGGCCCGGTCTCCGACGACCTGCTGATCGGTCGTGCGTTCGTGATCATCTGGCCCGTCGGCGACTGGGCCTGGCTGTAGCAGGACTAGCCCGCCCAGGGTGAGCCGGGCGGCGGCGCCGTCGGCGGCTTGCCCACCTCGTCCCGGTACGCATCGACCATCCGGTCGACCCAGTCGCTGTAGACGCCGTCGAGCCCCATCCGCAGCGCCGGTCGGAGCTCGTGGTGGTGCTGCATGTCCCAGCCGAACGCGTACCGCTCGAAGCGGTGGAACAGGGTGACGAGGCCGCCGTTCCAGTCGCTGTGGTGCATGTTGACGGCGTCGATGCCCTCGCTCGCCAGGGTGGCGGCCCGACGTTCGGGGCCCTCCTTGATCTTGTGCAACCGGGTCGAGTCGACCAGCAGCGCACCCTGGCCCCGAAGCGCCAGCAGGGCCTGCCAGTCGGGGTGGCACAGCCACAGCCGCTCGAGCATCGACGGGGCGGCCTCGCGGGTGACGGCGATCACGGCCTCGCCGGTGCCGGGGCCCTTCAGGTCGAGCGAGAGGGCGTAGCCGGTGCCGCAGTGGTCGTACAGCTCGGCCAGCGTGGGGATGTGCGAGGGCAGCTCGGCTCGGCGCAGCTCGCGGATCGGGCGCTTGCGGAGCCGTCCGGGCACCACCCCGTCGTGGTCGAGCACCGCCTCGCCGTCGGCCGTGAGCCAGACATCGCTCTCGAGGCCGCTCGCACCCAGGCGCAACGCGAGCGCGAAGGCCTCGAGGGTGTTCTCGCGGGCGTGGGCGCGGGCGCCACGGTGGGCGAACGTGATCGGCTCGTCGAGCCTCGACGGGAGACGCTGCTGCACCACGTCATCCTGCTCCTAGACTGCCCCGCGTGTTCAACTTCAGCGGCAGCGAGATCGTCTTCCTGCTCCTGCTGGCGCTGATCATCCTCGGGCCGGAGAAGCTGCCCGAGGCGATCCGGACGTTCGGCAAGACCTACGCCGAGTTCAAGAAGGTGACGACCGGGTTCCAGAGCGAGCTGAAGAGCGCGCTCGACGAGCCGATGCGCGAGATGCGCGAGACCGCCGACCTGTTCAAGAACGCCGCCTCGTTCGACGGGGTGGCCGAGATGTTCGAGGACGCGAAGAAGGTCGTCAACCAGGCGACCGACCCGGCTTCGGCGCCGGCCACCGCGCCCGAGACCGTGGCCGCCGACCCTGCCCCGACCCAGAGCGCCGCTGATGCCGCCGGCGCAGCGCCGCCGCTCGCCTCGGATGCGCCGACGGCGTCCGCCGAGGCCGACGCACCCGTGGTGGCGCCGGCCGGCCCGGCGTTCCACTCGGCCGCGCCGCCGATCCGCCGTCCCGACCCGCAGCCCGAGACCCAGCCCGAGCCGGCCGTCGAGGCCGTCGAGGCCGTCGCCGAGTCGACCCCTGCGGGTGCCGCCGAGCCGGCACCGGACGAGCCGGCACCGGACGAGCTGGCACCGGACGAGCCGGGACAGGCCCCCGCATGAAGCTGCCCGGGCGCGGCAAGCCGCCCAAACCGAAGGTCGCCACGCCGGACGATCGGATGACGCTCGTCGAGCACCTCGCCGAGCTGCGCACCCGCATCATCCGGTCGCTGCTCGCGATCGTGCTCGGCATCATCGTGATGCTGGCCTTCTACGACCAGGTGCTCAACTTCCTCGGGCATCCGTACAAGTCGTTCTGCGAGCTGAAGCCCGACTACTGCGAGCTCAGCTCGGGCAACTTCCAGTTCACCAGCCCGCTCGAGGGCTTCAGTACCCGCCTGTCGATCGCCACCTACGGCGGCATCCTCATCGCTCTGCCGGTGCTGATGTGGCAGATCTGGCGCTTCGTCGTGCCGGCGCTGCACGCCAAGGAGAAGAAGTACGCGATCCCGTTCGTGCTCAGCTCGGTCGGCCTGTTCGCGCTCGGCGGTGCTGTGGCCTACTGGACCCTCGAGAAGGCGCTCGAGTTCCTCATCACCTGGTCGGGGTCGAGCGACAACGTGCAGGGCAACTTCAAGGTCAGCGAGTACATCAACCTCGTCGGCCTGATGGTGGCTGCGTTCGGCATCGCGTTCGAGTTCCCGGTACTGCTCGTGTTCCTGCAGCTCGTCGGCGTGCTGCAACCGCAGACGCTCACCAAGCAGTGGCGCTACGCGGTGCTGATCATCTTCGTGATCGCGGCCGTCATCACCCCGAGCGGCGACCCGTACAGCATGATGGCCCTCGCCGTGCCGATGACACTCTTCTACGTCATCTCGATCCTGATCGGTCTGATGGCACAGAAACGCAAGCGAGCGAGGGACGCGGCGGCGTGACACGATGGGTCACGTGCGGCCCGACCGTGCGGAGCTGATCCGCCAGTACGACTTCCCGCTCGACGGCTTCCAGCTGCGGGCCTTCGACGCGCTCGACAGCGGCCACTCGGTGCTGGTCGCGGCCCCGACCGGCAGCGGCAAGACGGTGGTGGCCGAGTACGCGATCGAGGCGGCCCGCCGGGCCGGCAGACGAGCGTTCTACACGGCACCGATCAAGGCGCTGTCGAACCAGAAGTACCACGACCTCGTCGCCCGCCACGGCGCCGACGCGGTGGGTCTGCTCACCGGTGACAACTCGATCAACGGCGACGCACCCGTCGTGGTGATGACCACCGAGGTGCTGCGCAACATGATCTACGCGCGCAGCGACGCGCTCGACGACCTCGACGTCGTGGTGCTCGACGAGGTGCACTTCCTGCAGGACACCTACCGCGGTCCGGTCTGGGAAGAGGTGATCATCCACCTGCCGCTCGCCGTGCGCCTCGTGTGCCTGTCGGCCACCGTGAGCAACGCGCAGGAGCTCACCGACTGGATCGAGACCGTCCGTGGCCCGACGACCGCCGTCGTCGAGGACCGCCGTCCGGTGCGGCTCGAGAACCTGTACTTCGTCGGCGACAAGACCCACGACCGGCTGCACCTGCTGCCCGTGCTGGTGAACGGTCGACCCAACCACGACGCGCTGCGGCTCGACGGCGAGGGGATGCGCGCGCCCAAGGGTGGCCGCAACCGCAAGACCACCCAGGGGCGACGCCGCCTGTACACCCCGAGCCGTCTCGACGTGGTCGACATGCTCGACCGGCAGCGGATGCTGCCGGCGATCTACTTCATCTTCAGCCGCAACCAGTGCGACGAGGCCGCCCGCGCCGTGCTGGCCGCCGGCGCCCGGCTCACGACCGGCGACGAGCGCGACCGCATCCGCGAGATCGTCGACGCGCGGCTCGGCACGATGGAGGCCGCCGACCTGGCGGTGCTCGGCTACTCGCAGTTCCTGGCCCAGCTCGAGGCCGGCATCGCCGCGCACCACGCCGGCATGGTGCCGCCGTTCAAGGAGGTGGTCGAGGCCTGCTTCGTCGAGGGACTCGTCAAGGTGGTGTTCGCCACCGAGACGCTCGCGGTCGGCATCAACATGCCCGCCAAGTGCGTGGTCATCGAGAAGCTCACGAAGTTCACCGGCGACCACCATGCGTTCCTCACACCCGGCGAGTACACCCAGCTCACGGGGCGCGCCGGGCGCCGCGGCATCGACGAGCTCGGCAACGCGGTGGTGCTCTGGAGTCCGTTCGTGCCCTTCGACCAGGTGGCCGCGCTGGCGAGCAGTCGGTCGTTCCACCTCAACTCGGCGTTCCGGCCCACCTACAACATGGCCACCAACCTGGTGCGCGCCTACTCGAGCGAGCGGGCACACCACCTGCTCAACCTCTCGTTCGCGCAGTACCAGGCCGACCGCGACGTCGTGAAGATCGAGTCGCGCCTCGAGCGCCGCCAGCAGCACCTGCGCGACCTGCTCGCCGAGTCCTCGAGCCCGTACGGCGACCTCGAGGAGTACCGCCGGTTGCTGAAGCGAGGGAGCGAGACCAACGCGTCGCGTTCGGTGTCGATCGGGCGCGACAACCCGATCGAGCTCGCGCTGTTGAAGCTCAAGCCCGGCGACATCGTCTACGCCGAGAAGGGCCGCTACGCCGGCCGGGTGGCGGTGACCGCGACAGCGCACCGCAAGGGCGGCATGCGCGTGAGCGGCATCACCACACGGCGCGACCCGATCCAGCTGAGCGAACTCGACTTCGACGAACCGCCGCGGGCCATCGGCAAGATCGAGCTGCCCCAGCAGTACGCACCCAACCGGCACGACTTCCAGAAGGAGATCGCGTTCCGCCTGCAGCAGGCCGAGGTGGAGCCGCACTCGCGTCGGGGGCGCCGAGCCGGACCCGACATCACCGACGGCCACCCGGTCGAGGACGACCCCGACCTGGCCGACCGGCTGAAGGCCGCCGCGCAGGCCGATCGTGTCGCACGCGAGATCGACGAGCTGCAACAGCGGATGCGCGGTCGGAGCCAGTCGATCTCTCGCGACTTCGATCGGGTGCTGCGCATCCTCGACGACTGGGGCTACGTCGACGGCTGGTCGCTCACCGAGGCCGGCGAGATCCTGGCCCGCACCTTCCACGAGTGCGACCTGCTGATCGTCGAGTGCCTGCGCCAGGGTCTGTTCGACGGGCTCGACCCGGCCACGCTCGCCGGCCTCGTGTCGGTGTTCGTGTACGAGCACCGCAGCCCCGAACCGGCCCCGCGTCCGTGGTTCCCCTCGCCGACCGCGAAGAAGCGGTGGCTGTCGATCGCGGCGATCAGCGCCGAGCTGCACGACGTGGAGGAGGAAGCAGGGCTCGCGCTGCACCGGGCACCCGACCCGACGTTCGTCGCGGTCGCGTTCGCGTGGGCGGCAGGCGAGGGGTTCGCCGAGGTGGTCGAGCAGGAGGAGCTGTCGGGCGGCGACTTCGTGCGCACCACCAAGCAGCTGATCGACGTGCTCCGCCAGCTCGCGCTCGTCGCACCGCACCCCGACACCCGTCGCAACGCCGAGCGTGCGGCCGACGCACTGTTCCGCGGCGTGGTGTCGGCGTCGTCGACGGTCGAGATCGACGCCGAGCCGGAACCCGAGCCCGAACCCGAGCCCGAACCCGAGCCCGAGCGGGAGTCCGCAGGCGAGGCCGACGGAGACGCGGCGCCCGTGGCGGGAACCGACGAGTCGTGACGATCCGCAAGGGGAGCGAGTGGGGCAGCATCGGCCCCGTGCCCGACGACGTCGTCCGGGTGCGCAGCGACGCCGAACTGCACCGACTGGTCGTCGACGCCCGGCGCGCCGGCGCGGCGATCCCACCCGTCGCGCTGCTGGGCGGCGCGCTCATGCGTGCCGTCGGCGGTGACGGCGACGACCGTCGGCTGAGCGGCGAGGTGCCCCGCCTGCCGTGCGACCTCGTCCGCGTGGAGCTGCAGACCGCACAGCGCATCGAGGTGTCGTGGGCCGCCGTGCACGTGCTGGCCCGCAGGTCGTGGTGGCGGGGTCCGCTCGTCGCGGCGATGAACGGCCAGTTCCTCGACGAGTGGGACGTGGCCCCGCGAGCTCACCCCAACGACGGGCGCGTCGACGTCGTCGAGGTCGACCGGGCGATGCCGGTGCGCGACCGGTGGCGTGCCCGCGGCCGGCTGCCCGCCGGCATGCACGTGCCGCATCCGGCGATCACGACCCGTCAGCGCGACGAGGTCGAGCTCGTGTTCGAGCGTCCGCTGCGCGTGTGGGCCGACGGCGTCGAGGTGGGCGAGGCGCGCGTGTTGCGCCTCGTCGTCGAGCCCGACGCCTTCGTCGTCTGCGTCTGACACCAGCGCCTGTGTAGCGTCGGGGAGATGCAGGCCTGGATCCTCGACGAGTCGCCCGGCACGTACCGCTTCGGCGAGATCGATCCGCCACCGCTCGCCGCCGACGACGTCCGCGTGCGCGTGGTGGCGAGCGCGCTCAACCACATGGACCTGTGGGTCACCAAGGGCATGCCCAAGCCGCCGCTGCCCCACGTGCCCGGCTGCGACGTGGCGGGCGTGGTCGAAGCCGTCGGTCCCGATGTCACCCACGTCGCAGTGGGCGACGACGTGGTGATCAACCCGGGCGTGTCGCCCGTGGACGAGATCGTCGCGCTCGGCAACGACAGCCCGATGGGTGACGGGTTCATGATCTACGGCGAGCACTGCTGGGGTGGCCACGCCACGTTCGCCACCGCGCCGGGTCGCAACGTCGTGCGCCGACCCGCCGGCCGCACCTGGGACGAGTGTGCCGCCTACCCGCTCGCGTACCTCACCGCCTACCGCATGCTGCGGCGGGCCCGCCTGCAGGCCGGCCACACGGTGGTGGTCGTCGGCATCGGCAGTGGCGTGTCGACCGCGGCGCTGGCGATCGCCCGTCAGATGGGCGCACGGGTGGTGGCCACCAGCCGCAGCGAGGCCAAGCGGGCCGAGGCGCTCGCAATGGGCGCGGACGCCGCGTACGACAGCGGCGACCGCAGCTGGCCGGTGCAGGCCGACGTGGTGGTCGAGAGCGTCGGTCCGGCCACGTGGGAGCAGAGCGTGCGTGCGCTCAAGCCGGGCGGGCGGTTGGTGGTGTGCGGCGGCACCAGCGGGCCCAAGGTCGAGATCACCCTGCCGCGTCTGTTCTTCAAGCAGTACGAGATCATCGGCTCCACCATGGGGAGCTACGAGGAGTTCGCCGAGGTCACCCGCCTCGTCGAGCAGGGTCTGCCCGTCCACGTCGACCGCACCTTCGCGCTGTCGCAGTACCCCGAGGCCATCGAGCGCCTCACCAACGGCGAGCAGCTCGGCAAGATCGTGTTGCGCCACGACCTCGAGGAGACCTCATGAGCACCGACGTCGACGACCTGAAGCAGCGCGTCTGCGCCGAGGTCGATCGCCTCGCCGATCGGCTGATCGACGCGAGCCACCAGATCCACGCGCACCCCGAACTCAACTACCACGAGGTGTTCGCGCACGACCTGCTGACCGGCATCCTCGACGACCTCGGGCACGGCCCCACCCGTCACGCCTACGGGGTCGACACGGCGTTCGAGTCGCGCGCCGGACGGACGGGTCCCGAGATCGCGGTGCTGTGCGAATACGACGCGCTGCCGGGCATCGGCCATGCCTGCGGCCACAACGTGATCGCCACCGCCGGCCTGGGTGCCGGCCTCGCCGCCGCCGCCGTGGCCGACGAGGTCGGCGGTCGGGTGCGGATCATGGGCACGCCCGCCGAGGAAGGCGGGGGCGGCAAGATCCTGATGGCCCGCCAGGGTGCCTTCGAGGGCCTGGCCGCCGCGATGATGGTGCACCCCGCCGACGCCGACCTGATCCGCATGGACACGATCGCCGTGCAGGAGATGTACGTCGACTACCACGGCAACGCGGCGCACGCCGCCGCGGCCCCGCAGGAGGGTCGCAACGCACTCGACGCCGCGGTGCTCGGCTACATGAACGTCGCTGCGCTGCGCCAGCACATCCTGCCCACCGAGCGCATCCACGGCATCTTCAACCGCGCCGGCGACAAGGCCAACATCGTGCCGGCCGAGACGTCGATGACGTGGATGGTGCGGTCGCCGACGATCGCCTCGCTGCAGCCGCTGAAGGGCCGCGTGCTCGCCTGTCTCGAGGCGTCGGCTGCGGCGACGGGATGCTCGTGCTCCCACTCGTGGCAGGACGTCACCTACGCCGACATGATCGACAACGGGCCGATGGTCTCGTCGTACGTCGCCAACGCCGCCCGCCTCGGCCGCACCGTGCAGGACCCACGCGCGATCGGCCATCCGGTCGTCGGGTCGACCGACATGGGCAACGTCAGCTACCTCGTGCCGTCGATCCACCCGATGATCAAGGTCGCCGACGACGGGGTGCCGATCCACACCGCCGCCTTCGCCGAGTTCGCCCGCAGCGAGCACGGCGATCGTGCCGTCCTCGACGGGGCGAAGGCGATGGCGATGACCGTGATCGACCTGTGGGCCGACGCCCAGTTGCGCGCCGACGTCGCCGAGCAGTTCGCCGGCCGTCCCGCCGAGGGCAACGTCCTGTAGCCGTCGTGCCCTCGATCCGGTTCACAGGAACCGGGCGTGATTGCCAGGGAACCGACAGGTTCCCGGGATCGTTCGGCCAGTTGCGACCGGACACTCGCCTGCGAAGGCGGCCGTCGTCGCCTCCACCGACACCAGGAGAGCACCATGGAGATCACCCGACTGGCCGGTACCACCGGCATGCAGGGCATGCAGGGCATGCAGGGCATGCAGGGCATGCAGGGCGCGCGTGGCGGTCGGCCGCCCCGCGGCGAGGGCGGGCCCGACGTGAACACGATGATGGCGCCCGTCGCGGAGAAGCTCGGCATGTCGGTCGACGACCTGCAGTCCGCGCTCGCCGGCGGGACCACCCTCGACGAGCTCGCCTCCACGACGGGCGTCTCGCACGACGACCTGCTCGCCGCGATCAAGCAGGGTCTCGAGGCCGCGAAGCCGGCCGATGCGCCGGAGGCTGCGAGTGGGGTGTTCGACCTCGACGCGATGGCCGAGTCGATCGCGTCGGGCACGCCGCCGCCCCCGCCGCCCGGCGGGCCGCACGGTGGCCGTCCTGCGCACGGCGTCAACCAGGCCGACACGCAGACCCTCGACTCGATCGCGAGCCTGCTCGACATGACCAGCGACGACGTGATCAGCGCCCTCACCGGCGGCACGTCGCTCGCCGACCTGGCCGCCCGGCACGACGTCTCGGCCGCCGCGCTGCTCGACGCCATCGGCTCGGGACTCGGGACCGGGATGGGTCGCGGCATGGTGGTCGACACGACGATGTGAGCGGCCGGCCACACCGCGTGGGTCGTTGTGACCGGCGGCCGTCCGCCCGGGTGATCCGCGGGCCCTGGGCGCCCGGGTTCTAGGCTCTGCGGTCGTGACGGTCTACGTCCCCGAGGAGTTCACACCCGCCGAGGCCGACATCCTCCGGCGTTACTTCACCAACCTCGACGGCCCCGTCTTCGCCCTCGTCAACCTCCCCGAGGTGGTGAAGGGTGCCCTGTTCGCGCGGTACAGCCGCAGCCCGAAGAGCCTGCGCCGGCTGTTCCTCGACGAGTTCGTCAACGACCTCGACATCAGCGGTGACGACTCGGTCGACGCGACGATGGGCCTCGAGCGGGCCGAGGAGCTGTACGAGAAGGTGTTCTTCGAGTACGGCGACGACTCGGTCGCCCAGCTCGGCGGGGTGCACCTCGCCTGCGAGCAGTCGAGCAATCTGCTCACCAAGATCCTCGAGTGGGGTCGGTTGATGAGCTACCTCGAGCAGAGCACCCGCTACATCGGCTACGACTCGCGGCTCGGTGGCCGGTACCGCTACTTCCGCGACCCGGCGCTGCTGTCGAGCCGCTTCGGCACCCGCTACGTGGGCGACATGGACCGCATGTTCGACGCCTACAGCCTGTTGCTCACCAAGGTGACCGAGCACGTGCGCGACACCGTGCCGCGCCATCCCGACGACAGCGACTTCGTCTACCGCCAGGCCACCCGGGCCAAGGCGCTCGACGCCGTGCGCGGCGTGCTGCCGGCGTCGTCGCTCTCGAACGTCGGCATCTACGGCACGGGCCAGGCGTTCGAGGCGCTGCTGTTGCGCATGAAGGCGCACCCGCTGCCCGAGGCGCAGCACTACGCCGACCTCATGCTGCACGAGCTGCGCAAGGTCATCCCCAGCTTCCTGCGCCGCGTCGACCTGCCCGACCGCGGTGGCCGCTGGATCGACTATCTCGACGACACCCGCACCCGCACGAGCGACCTCGTGCGCAGCCTGTTCGGCGAGACGCCCGTCGACCATGCCGAGTCGGTCGAGCTGGTCGACTTCGATCCCGACGCCGAGCTCAAGCTCGTCACCGCGATCTGCTACCCCTACAGCAACCTGCCCGAGCACCAAGTGGCCGAGCGCGTGCGCGACCTCGGTGCCGACGAACGGGCGGCGCTGGTACGGGCGTACGTGGGTGCCCGCGAGAACCGTCGGCACAAGCCGGGTCGTGCGTTCGAGCGCGTCGACTACCGCTTCGACGTGTTGAGCGACTACGGCGCGTTCCGCGACATGCAGCGGCACCGGATGCTCACCATCGAGTGGCAGAAGCTCACGCCCAACCACGGCTACGTGCGGCCCGAGCTGATCGACGAGGCCGGCATGGCCGACGTGTTCGACGATGCCATGGCCCGGTCGGCCGCCCTGTACGACGCCTTGCACGACGAGTTCCCGGAGCAGGCCAGCTATGCGGTCTCGATGGCGTACCGGCTGCGCTACTCGATGCAGTTCAACGCGCGTGAGGCGATCCACATGCTCGAGCTGCGGTCGTCGCCGCAGGGGCATCCCGCGTACCGGCGGGTGGCGCTCGAGATGCACCGGCTGATCCGCGACCAGGCCGGTCACACTGCGATCGCCGACGCGATGTCGCACATCACCACCGAGGCGCCCGAGCTCGAACGCCTCGAGGCCGAGCGCCGGGCCGAGCTGCGCCGGGGTCGTTGATCCTGTCCTGACGCACGGTGGGCCACATCGGGCCTGCGCCGTTGTGTCACAGGTCACGTTTGGATCGTGGCGATGCAGTACGGGCGCAGGCCAGTCGGCCACGTCGACCTCCGTGTGACCGTTGTCACAGAAGGAGGGGGTCGACGGCGCGGGTGACCCTCGTATCATCCGCGGCCCACAGGGGTTCGACACGAACGTGATCCCTCGCCGCGACCACGGTCCGGCGGGGGGTCGAGACGATGACAGGAGTGAGGGTTCCGAGCGATGGCCGCTGACGACGACGACGAGATGATGGAGCCCGACGACGAACTCGAGGTCGAGGAGACCGAGGACGAGCTCGACGGTCCCGAGCTGGACGACGAGGCGCTCGAGGACGAGATCGGCGAAGAGGACCTCGACGAGGGCGACGACGAGTTCGGCGGCCTCGACGACGAGCTCGACGTCGACGAGGAGGAGGACGAGGAAGCAGCCGCCAAGGCCGGCCCCGTGCGCCGCTCGGTGTCGAGCGAGGACGAGGACGAGGACGACGACATGCTCGCCCCCGACGACGTCGAAGCCGACCTCGACACGATCCTGAAAGACCGCCTGGTCGCGGCCGAGGACGACACCAACGAGGACGAGGAAGAGCCCGAGGAACGTGGCGAGCAGGCCGATCGCCTGCAGCCCAAGCGGGCCGACGAGCAGCTCTGCCCGAGCTGCTTCCTCCTGGTGCGCCAGAGCGCCCCGATGTGCCCCGTCGGCGACGACGAGTGCCCGCTGTTCAGCCGCTGACCGGCAGCCGAACCCGACGGCCCACGGCCACATGACCACGAGCGACCCCACCGGCGGCGGGTCCCGCGATCCGTTCGAGCTCCTGCTCGACCTCGCGCTCTACGCCCCGGTGGGTGCCGCGATCACGCTGCGCAGCGAGCTGCCCAAGCACGTGAGACAGGGCCGTCAGGCGCTCGAGAACCGGGTGCAGCTCGCCCGGTTCATCGGTCAGCTCGCCGTGCAGACCGGCCAGCGCGAGCTGGCCAAGCGCCTGCGCGAACAGCGCGAACAGCGCGAGGCGGCCGACACCGGGTCGGCCGGCGGCGGTGATCCCCTCGTGCAGATCGAGCAGGTCGAACAGGACGTGTCGCACGACGGCGAGACGGCCGATCACACCGCCGGCACCACGGAGGCTCCCCTCGGCACCACCGTCGACACAGCCGTCGACACAGCCGTCGACACGCACGCCGCCGTGGTCGACGACGTGCCGTCCGCCGCCGACCTGCCCATCCGCGACTACGAGAGCGTCCCGGCGATCAACGTCGTCGAGCGGCTGCGCAGCATGAGCCCCGACGAGATCGAGCTCGTCCGCCGCTTCGAGGTCGCGCACCGCGGTCGACGCACGATCCTCGCCAAGATCGACCAGCTGCAGCAGGGCGGATGACCGATCAGCCGCACCGTCCGTTCCCGACGGGATGGTCGGTGCGCGCCGCCAGTGCGGCCGATGCCGAACAGCTGCACGAGCTCGAGATGGCCGCACGGGCGGCGATCACCGACGTCCGCGGCGGCGCCGCGGCGCTGGCCGAACAGCCGGCCGTGGGGGAGTGGCACGCGCTGCTCGCCGACCCGGCCGAGCACGTGGTGGTGGCCGCCATCGACGACGTCGTGGTCGGCTACCTGCAGGTCGCGCACACCCGCGGCACGCCGGCCGGCGTGGTGCGCCAGGTGTACGTCGAGCCCGAGGCGCGCGAGCTCGGCTTCGGCGACGAGCTGTTGGCGGCGGCGATCGACTGGTTGCGCGAGCGCGGCGCGAGGGTGGTCGAATCCTGGGCGTTGCCGGGCGACCGCGACACCAAGAACCTGTTCGAGCGAGCGGGCGTCACCGCCCGCAAGCTCGTCGTGTCGAAGCGGCTCGACTGAGCCGACGGTCTCGGCTCAGCGGTTCTTCCACTCGGGGGCGCGCTTTTCGATGAACGCGACCAGCCCTTCTTTGATGTCCTCTGACGACATCACCTTCGCCATCGCCTGGTTGGTCATCTTCTTCAGCGTCTCGTCGTCCTCGTAGGCCGCGGCGAGCACGACCTTGCGGCTCTCGGCGACGGCCATCGGCGCGGCGAGCGCGATCTGGTTGGCGAGCTTCATCGCCTCGTCGAACGCCTGGCCCGGTTCGACCAGACGGCTGACGAGGCCGAGTTCGTAGGCGCGGGCCGCGGGCAGGGGTTCGCCGGTCAGGATCATCTCCATCGCTGCGGCCTGGCCGATCGCGCGCGGCAGGCGGAACAGGCCGCCCGCACCGGCGATCAGGTTGCGCTTCACCTCGGCGAGGCCGAACGACGAACGGGTGGTGGCGACGACGAGATCGGCGGCGAGCACGATTTCGCAGCCACCGGCGGTGGCGAGGCCGTCGACGGCGACGATGATCGGCTTGGTGCGCTCGCGGTAGACGAAGCCCGCGAAGCCTCCCTTGGCGGTGTTGAGCCCGCCGGCGGCGCCGCTGTTGATCGCCTTCAAGTCGGCGCCGGCGCAGAACACCGGCTTCTCCTGGCCCTCACTGTTGGCCCGCAAGATGCCGACCCACACCTCGGGATCGCCCTCCAGCTGATCGATCGCGGCCTCCATGTCACTCGCCACGTCACCGTTCACCGCGTTGCGCGCGTCGGGACGGTTGAGCGTGATGACGCCGACGCGTCCTTGCACTTCGTAGAGCACCTTGTCAGCCATGGTCGCGAGGGTAGGTGTCGTCGCGACCGCCCGACGAACTCGCGGGGCGGATGTGCCCAGGGTGGGCGTGTCTGTCCCGCGACGCCTGCCCGGACGCGACACCGCGGGGCGGATGTGCCCAGGGTGGGCGTGTCCGTCCCGCAGTGACGTCAGGCTTCGTCGGTGCTGGGCGCGTCGTCGGCGGCAGGGGCCTCGGCCGCAGGGGGCTCGGCGACCGGTGCGTCGTCGGCGGCGGCGGGGGGCTCGGCGGCCGGTGCCTGCGCAGCGGGCGCTTCCTCGGCAGCGGGTGCCTCGGGAGCCGGGGTCTCCTCGGCGGCGGGTGGCTCGGCGGCCGGGGCCTCGACAGCGGCCGGGGCGGCGGCGGCGGCTGCAGCGGGGGCCGGGGGAGCGGGCGGGCGCGGGGCCGGGGCGGCCTTCTTGGCCGGGCCGGCCGGCTTGGTCGGACGCAGCGGCTTCGGTGCCGGCGCGCCCTCACGCACCTCGATGCCGAACAGCGTGGCCACCTGCGGCAGCAGCGGGCCGAGGCGCTTCACCGTCGCGGTGAGCTCGTCGCTCGGCTGCTCGGGCTTGGCCGTCGGCTGCACCAGGGTGCGCACCGGCGAGAACGCCACGGCTTCGAGCAGCGCCGACCAGCGGTCGCTCAGCGAGTCGGCCGTCAGCGACGCGGTGGCCGCGTCGGCGAGCTTCTTGGCCAGGTCGGCCGGGAAGCGCACGCCCGCCTTGGGCGGCTGCGACGACAGCTTGAGCGCACGGATCACACGGCCCACACCGATCGCGGCGTCGATGTCGCCGTACCACAGCTGGAGCTCCTTCTCCTGCTTGGTGACGAGCGCCTGCTTCAACTCCTCCGCGAGCTCGCGGGTGCTCTCGTCGCGAGCGACCATCGGGTCGTCCGCTGCGGCGACGACGCTGCGCAGATCACGCAGGTCGAGCTCCTCGAGATCGGACTTCGCGGCATCGGCACGGTCGAGCCACTCGGCCACGCGCAGCTTGGGCAACAGCTGCTCGGCCATCGCCAGCAGACCGGCGGCGGGGATCTCTTCCTTGCCCTCGGCCTTCAGACGCGCGTTCTGCTCGTTGACCGCGGTGCGCACCGCAGGAATGCCACCCTGCAGCGCACGCTCGGCCACCGGGCGCTGCGCCTCCGGCAGCTCGGCCAGCACCGCGTTGCGATGGGCACGGCCCGGCTTGAGCCGCTTGGCCTTGGGGCGCTGAGGCAGCTCGGGCGGCGGGGTGAAGTTGGGGCGGCCGCGACGCTCGGGACGCGGACCGCGACGCTCGCCGCCCTCACCGTCGCGAGGCGGACGATCGCCGCGCTCGCCGCGCGGGCCACGGTCGCCGCCGGGACGATCGCCACGCGGGCGATCGCCGCGCTCGCCACCCGGGCGGTCGCCACGGTCGCGACGCGGGCCGCGATCACCGCGGTCGCGCCGGTCGCCGCGCTCACCACGCTCGCGGCGCGCGAGCTGCTGGGTGACGGCCTCGAACGGCGTCGACGACGGGATGAACTCGAGCAGTCCCGTGCGGGCCGTCTTGCCCTTGGGGTCGGTCACCGAGATGATCGTCATCCCGTCGAGCTCCATCTCCGCCTCGGCGCGCAGCACCTGTCCGGGCGCAGCGCCGGCGGGGAGCAGGGAGCCGGCGAGCACGCCCTTGGGCTCCTTGGCACCAGCCTTGCGCCAGGTCCAGGACCCGTCGGGGCGCGCAGAGGTGAGTTCGATGTCGATCCTTCGGGACATAGGGCCACCACCGTATCCGGCGAGGTCGGTGTTGTGCACACGCACGGGTCGCTCGCTACCGTCGCCGCGTGCCCATCTACGCGCTCGGCGACCTCGAACCGACCATCCACCCCGATGCGTACGTGCATCCCGATGCCGTGATCATCGGCGACGTCCGGCTCGGCGCTCGGTGTTCGATCTGGCCCGGTGCGGTCCTGCGCGGCGACGAGGGCCACATCGCGATCGGTGCCCGCACCTCGATCCAGGACAACTGCGTGCTGCACACCACACCCGAGTACCCGACCGTGGTGGGCGACGACTGCGTGGTGGGCCACATCGTGCACCTCGAGGGCTGCACCATCGAACCGTGGTGCCTGATCGGCAACGGCTCGATCGTGCTGCATCGCGTGATCGTGCGCACCGGCTCGATCGTCGCCGCCAACGCGGTGGTGCTCAACGGACTGGAGGTGCCGTCGGGCGCGGTGGCGGCCGGCGTGCCCGCGGCGATCAAGACCGGTCGGGCCCGACGCGAGGACATCGAGCGCGGCGTGGCGAGCTACCTCGCACGCTCCGAGCGGTACCGCACCGAGTTGCGGCGCATCGACTGAGGCCGGTCGTCGTGATCGCGCTGGTGGTCGACGTCGCCGAGGACGAGTCCGAACTCGCAGCCGACGCGCTCTGGGGTCTGGGCGTCGTGGCGGTCGAGGAGCGGGAGGGCACGGACGGACGCGTCGAGCTGTGGACCTCGCTCGGCGACGACGTCGACGTGGTGCGCGAGGCCATCGGGTCGTTCCCGTCGTCGTGGCGCACGCGCTTCGTCGAGGTGGACGACGCCGTGGTCGACACGTGGCGCGAGCACGCGACGCCGACGTGGATCGACGCGGGCATGGTGGTGCGGCCCGTGTGGGTCGAGGCCGACCTGCCCGACGGTGTGCTGGTGCTCGACATCGAGCCGGGCGCGACGTTCGGCATGGGCGACCATCCGACGACGGTGCTGTCGTTGCGGTCGTTGCGTGCGATCGCGGCGGCGGGCGGGATGTCGACCGTGCTCGACGTCGGCTGCGGATCGGGTGTGCTGGCCATCGCTGCGCTACGGCTGGGCGCCACGTCGGCCGTGGCCGTCGACATCTCGCCGGCCGCCGCAGGGACGACACTCGACAACGCCGAACGCAACGGCGTGGCCGACCGGCTGGTCGCATCGACGACGCCGCTGCAGTTGGTGGAGGGTCACTACGACGTGGTGCTCGCCAACATCCTCGCGCCGGCGCTCATCGAGTTGTCGGCCGATCTGCGGCGGGTGCTCGCGCCCGACGGCACGCTGGTGATCAGCGGCATCCTGGCCGACCGGCACGCCCACGTGCTGGCCGCGCTCGCGCCGCTGCGGGTGGTCGACACGCTCGAGCTCGACGGATGGGTCGCGGTGACGTTGCGTCGTTGAGTGTCAGCGGCCCGGCCGGAACACCGGCGGGCGCTTCTGCAGGAACGCGCTCACCGCTTCCTTGTGCTCGGGCGAGGTCCAGCACTGCGACAGCATCTCCATCTCGCGACGCTGCACGGCACCGAGATCGGTGTCGAGCGCGTTCGCGGTGAGCAGTTGCTTGGTCATGCGCAGCTGGAGGTCGGGGTTGGCCGCGTAGCTGGCGGCCACGCCGACGGCCGCGTCGACGAGATCGTCGGGCTCGGCGAGCGTGTCGACCAGACCGATGCGGTGCGCCTCGACGGCCGGGACGATCCGGCCCGACAGCATCAGGTCGCTCGCCCGGCCGATGCCGACGCGCTGTGCCAGCAGCCGGGTGCTCGCGAGCTCGGGGACGAGGCCCATCTTGATGAAGCCCATGCCGAACTTGGCTGCCGTCGATGCGACGATCTGGTCGCCGGGCAGGCACATGGTGACGCCGACGCCCACGGCCGCGCCGTTGACGGCGAACACGATCGGCTTGCTCTCACGCAGCAGCGCCACCCAGTCGAGACCGCGCGGCATGCCGCCGACACCGCCCGCCGTGTCGCGGCCGGGATCGACGCCGTCGATGCGCGACTGGAACGTGGCCTCCATGTCGGCACCGGCGCAGAACCCGCGTCCGGCACCGGTCATCACGATCGCGCCCACCGACGCGTCGTCGTTGGCCGCCTCGATCGCCTGGGCCTGCTCGTCGGCCATCGTGGGCGTCCAGGCGTTCAGCTTGTCGGGACGGTTCAGCGTGACGAGGACGATCTCGTCGTCGGCGCCACGACGCTCGACGGTGATCTGCGTGAGCTCCATCACCGCATCGTTGCACCCGCGTCCGACGCGACCGGACCCGAGCGAGCACGGCGATGCCACCACCCGCGCACCAGTGCGACGTTCGCCACCGCGGCGCCGCCGAGGGCGATCACGTACACGACCGTGAGCGGCCAGGTGGAGCCGCCGTCGTCGGCGTTCGTGACGTTCCACGCGATCGACAGCACGACGTACAAGAGCGGCAACGCCGGCACGAGCGCGGGGAGGCACAGCGCCATGGCGGCGAGCCACATCTGCGTGCGCGGCTCGTTGGGATCGGCGGTCGCGACCGCGGTCAGCACCATCACGAGCACCACGTACGACGTGGCGAACACCGGCCGTCGGCTGGTGCCCGTCGCGTTCACGTCGGCATCGTGACGCGACATCGTCCGAGGCGCAAGCTCAGGCGGACGGCGAGTGCGCCGGCAACCAGATCGACACGCGGGCGCCGCCGGCCGGTGAGTCGCCGGCAGCCACCCCGCCACCGTGCGCCTGCGCCACGCCGGCGACGATCGCGAGGCCGAGACCGGCGCCGCCACGATCGCTCGATCGTCCCTCGTCGAGCCGGGCGAACCGCTCGAACACCGCGTCGCGTCCGTCGACCGGGATGCCGGGACCGTCGTCGTCGACGTGCAGCCACACACGGTCGCCGCCCTCGGTCTCGATCACGACCGACACGTGCGCCGACGCATGGCGGTGCGCATTCGCGACGAGATTGCGGACGGCCCGTGCGACCAACCGCTGGTCGGCTTGCACCCACATCGCCCCGCCGCTCACATCCACGTCGCCCGCCTCGTGCACGACCAGTTCGCGCAGATCGAAAGGTTCGAGTCGGAGCGGCGGGCGCTCGTCGAGCGAGGAGAGCAGCACGAGATCGTCGACGCGCTCGGCGAGCCGGGCGGCCTCGCGCTCGAGGCGGACGACGAAGCCGTCGTCCACGGTCGACGGATGGCGGCGGGCGAGCTCGAGTTCGCCCTGCATCGCCATCAGCGGTGTGCGCAGCTCGTGCGCGGCGTCGCTCGTGAACCGGTGCTGGGCGAGGCGTCCCTCGGCGATCCGGTCGAGCATCCCGTTCACGGTGGTGGCGAGATGCGCGACCTCGTCGTCGGTGTCGGGTACGGGCACGCGGGTGGTCGTGTCGCTCGGTCCGATGGTGGCGGCGAGCGCGGTGATCTCCGACACCGGTCGCAAGGCGCGCCGCATCGCGGCGCCGGCGGCGCCGGCGGTGAGCAGCACCGCGATCGGCACCGCGATCCACAACCCGCGGTGCAGACGGCGGAGGTTGTCCGACAGCGGCGCCTCCGATGCCCGCCCCTCGAGACGGACGACCGAGCCGCGCACGGTGACGTCTCGGCGCACGAGGATCTCTCCCGACCCGGCGTCGCCCTCGGACGGGTCGCTCGCGACGATCGCCTCCACACCGTCCGGCGTGGTCAACCGGACCGTGGTGCCGCCGGCGCGTACCGACGCCTCGAGCTGGTCGAGCACCTCGCCGATCCGTTCGCGGGTGGCGTCGCGTCCCGAGTGCGCGAGCTGCAGGAAACCGACCGTGGCGAGCAACGAGTACAGCACGGCGCTGACGACGAGCACGGTGAGCACCACCCGACCGCGGACGCCGGTCACGTCGGCATCCTCACCGGTCGACGGCCCGGTCGACGGCCCGGTCCACGATGCGATAGCCGACGCCCCGGACGTTCTCGATCTCGACCGGTGCGAGCTTGGTGCGGAGTTTGCGGAGGTAGATGTCGACGATGGTGGCGTCGGTGCCGGAGTCGACACCCCACACGTCGTCGAGCAACTCCTGCCGCGTCGCACACGCGCCGTTGGCGAGCAGCAGGCGTCGGAGCATCTGGTCCTCGCGCATGGTGAGCGCCACCGGCGCACCGGCGAGCTCGCACGTCCGTGAGCCGAGGTCGTACGAGAGTGGCCCGCGCACCACGGTGTTGCTCGCCGCTCGGGCACCGCGGCGCACGAGCGCGCGCAGCCGGGCGGCGACGAGTTCGATGCTCGCCGGCTTCGTCAGGAAGTCGTCCGCGCCGGCGTCGAGCAGGTCGATCTGGTCGTACTCGCCGCTCTTCGCGCTGAGCACGAGGATCGGGGTGTCGACCCCCTCGGCCCGCAGGTGTTCGCACACTTTGTAGCCGGTGAGGCCCGGCAGCAGCAGGTCGAGCACGATCGCCGCGTGGCTGCGGTCGAGCGCCCGCGTGAGACCCGTCGAGCCGTCGGCGCAGGCGTCGACCTCGAAACCCTCGGCGCGCAGCCCGCGCTCGAGCACGCTCCGGATCGCCTCGTCGTCCTCGATCACCAAGACCCGCACGGGTGGTGACGGTACCGAGGTGACGGCCCGTCGTCGTGGCACTCGAACCGACGCCGTTCAGTCGGTGTTCAGACTCGTTCGTGGTCGAGTTCAGCCTGCGGTCGCGCACCGTGTCGGTCGTGCTCCGGAACCACCGGGGCAGGACACGAAAGGACCCCTCTCCATGAAGCTCACCCGCAAGGCCAACATCGTCGGAGCGCTGATGATCGCCGGTGGTGCGATCGCCAGCGGCGCCTCGATCACCTCCGGTGCGATGGCCGCCGACGACGCCGGCGACACGCCCACCGCGAACGCGGTCGTGATCGGCTCGGCGTCGGCCGACGGCGACGCCTACCAGTGCGAGTTCGACGATCTCGAGCTGCCGGCGATCGACGTGTCGACGATGCCCGTGGTGCCCGCCGGTGTCGACGGCGCGGACGCGCAGGTCGGCGTCGTCGTGGCCGGCGGCGACATCGCCGGTGCCGGTGGCGACGGGACGCAGATCGTGACGAACGTCGGTGATGCCATGCCGCTGCCGCCCGGGGGCGGTGCGTTCAGCGTGACGATCGGTGATGACGGCCAGATCGTCGCGACCGATGCCGACGGGAACCCGATCGACGCGGGCGACGTGCAGATCGGTGTGGCGGTCGGCGACGCGGGCACGGTGTCGATCGACGACTCCGGTGCCGTGATCATGTCGACCGCCGGCGAGTTGCCCGCCGGCGTCGCCCCGGTCCCCGCCGACGCGGCGCCGATCGAGGTGCGCGAGGGCACGCCCGAGGAGTGCGCGGCGCTGCTCGAGCAGACGACGGCGATGCCGACCGTCCCGGCCGTGCCTGCCACGCCGGCCGGTCCAGCCGGTCCGGTGGTCCCGGCAGAGGGCACCGAGGCAACGACGGCCCCGTGACGTGGCGCGCCGGTGCGTGTCGCCTGCCCGAGCCCGGCTCAGGAGGCGGCACGCACCAGCGGCGCGAAGTCGGTGCGCTCGAACGCCGGCAGGTAGCTGCGCACCGCGTCGCGACGGAACTGTGCGCACAGGTCGCTGCGGAAGAAGCGGGCGCCTTCGCGCACGACGTAGTTGAGGATGAAGAAGCGGTACACCTCGGGCACGAACTCGAGCTCGTCGCGGCTCATCGGGAACACGTCGGTGTAGCTGTCGAGGAACGCGAGGAACGTCGGCTCGAGCAGCGTGTGCGCCCCGTAGGTGAACCGGGTCCGGTCGCCGGTGCTGCTCGACACACGAGACAGGAAGTAGAAGTCGAGCATCCGCGGCTCGATGCGGAACCAGTCGTAGTCCCACCGGCTGAAGAGCCGGAACCCGCCGTCGACCGGTGCGACCGAGAAGTTGCCGAGGTTCCAGTCGATGAGCACCGGGATCTTCGTCCACTCGTCGTACCCGAGCGCGACGAGCCGTTCGAGGAAGTCGTGGGTGTGCTTCCAGAGCAGCCCGATCGCCTCGGGCGGCAGGTCGTAGTTGCGCGGTGCGAACGGGCTCTCCAGCAGCTCGAGCAGGTGGATCGCATCGCTCTTGATCGTCTTCGAGCCGCCCGGGATGCGCGGCGCCAGGTCGGTGCACGCGAGGTGGAACTCGGCCATCTCGCGCCCGAGGTTGCGGATCATCGGTTCGGTCAGCACCCGGGGGAGCGACTCGCCGCGAGGCACGTCGTCGTAGAAGACGGCCCACATCGTGCGGTCGTACCACGTGAAGATGTGCGGCCGTTCGCCGGGATGCAGGCGTTCGGTGCGTGTGGTCCACACGTCGGCCAACATGCCGGCGAAGCGGGTGTCGTCGAGCAGCGACGCGCACAGGCGTAGCCGCTCGTGATCCTCGACGAACAAGAAGTACGAGCCGTACGACGACACCTTCGACACGAGGGTCGCGCCGTCGTCGAGGTGAAGGCGGAACACACGGTTGGTCGAGACGTTGGCGCTCACCTCGTCGAGCGCGACGAGGCGTCGGGGATCGCCGTAGGCCTCCCACGCGGCGTGCACCGCACGGCGGTGTTCGGGTGACGACCCGGCGTCGATCATGGAGCCGAGCGTACGTGAGCCGGGGGAGACCCGGCCGATGATCAGACCGCGTCGCGGGCGCGCACGCCGATCGGGGCGATCAGACGGAAGCCGGCCTCGTGGCGCTCGTCCTCGCTCTCGCCGCCCCAGAAGCCGTACTCGTGGTTGGTGCGGGCGAATTCGCGGCACGTCGCGTTGACGGTGCACGAGGCGCAGACGGACTTGGCCATGGCCTCGCGGCGCTCGCGGGCCTGAGGACGCTCGGCCGGCGGCGGGAAGAACAGGTGGGTCAGCCCTTTGCAGGCCGCCGTGTTCATCCAGCGATCGTCGGTCTGCTCACGATGGAACAGCGTCTCTACTGCGGCCATGGGACCCCCTCGTCCTGCGCACGTTGCGAGCTATCGGCGTGTCGATCGGCGGACGGCGACATCCCCCTCGGATGCCCCCGGGCGTGGTGTCCCGGGCCCCCACAGCCGACGACGAGACGAGCTTAGGCAGAATTGATCAGTTGGTCAATTGCACTCGACAAACTTTCCTCGGAGGGGTGATGGAGGGGCGGCCGAGCGTCGGCCGGGACCGTGGTTCAGGCGGTGCAGAGGGCGCGCACGCCGGCGGCGAAACGGTCGACGTCGTCCTCGGTGGTGTCCCACGCGGTCATCCAACGCACCTGCCCGCGGCTCGGATCCCAGGGCCAGAAGAAGCACCAGTCCTGCAGCGGCTCGACCACCTCGGCCGGCAGGATCGGGAACACGCTGTTCACCTGCGGCGCCGCGTCGTAGCTCACCTTCGGGATGTCCTTGGTGGCTTCGTAGAGGCGGGTGGCCAGCCGGTTCGAGTGCTCGGCCAGGCGGATCCACAGCCCGTCGTCGAGCAACGCATTGAACTGTGCGGCCACGAATCGCATCTTCGACGGCAGCTGCGTCACCTGCTTGCGGATGAACGGGGCCCGGGCGGCCAACGACGGGTCGAGCAGCACCACCGCCTCGCCGAAGGCCATGCCGGCCTTGGTGCCGCCGAAGCTCACCGCGTCGACCCCGGCGTCGACGGTGAAGCTCCGCAGCGCCTCGACCGTGCCGCCGAGCGCCGCCGTGGCGTTGGCGATGCGGGCGCCGTCGAGGTGCACCTTCATGCCGAGCCGGTGCGCGGTGTCGCACAGGGCGGCCACCTCGTCGGGCGTGTAGAGCGCACCGAGCTCGGTGCTCTGCGTGATCGACACCACCCCGGGCTGCGCGTGGTGCTGGTCGCCGATGTAGTGCACCAGCTCGAGCAGTTGGTCGGGGACGAGCTTGCCGTCGGCGCTGGGCAGGGTGTGCAGCTTGCTGCCGAGGATCCGTTCGGGGGCGCCGGTCTCGTCGACCGCGATGTGCGCCCAACGGCTGCACAGCACCATGTCGGCGGGCCGGATCATCGTCGCCAGTGCGAGCACGTTGGCGCCGGTGCCGTTCCAGGCGAGCAGCGGCGTGGCGTGCGAGCCGAACAGGTCGCGGAAGCGTCCTTCGGCCTCGGCCGTCCACCGGTCGCTGCCGTACGCCAGGGCGTGGCCCTCGTTGGCACGCACCAGTGCCTCGAGCACGGCGGGGTGGGCGCCGGCGGCGTTGTCGCTCGCGAACGCGCACGCGGGAGCGGGAGGCATCTCGACCTGGGACATGCCTCCAGTATCGCCGGTCGGGCCCGGTTCAGCCGCGGCGGCGCTCGATGCCGTCGAGCAGCCGTTCGAGCGCGTGCACGAAGCGCTCCTCGGCCGTCCCGCGGTACAGATGGCTCGACGCGGCCACCGTGTGCGGGTACTCGACGGGATCGAGCGTGGCGTACACCGATCGCCAACGGAAGTACTGCTGCGAGCGCTCGCGGTTCGACAGCGAGTGCAGCGCCGCGTCGATCGCGGCCGATCCGACGGTGAGCTCGATCACGCTGTGGTAGGCGAGCGCCGCAGTGCCGTCGTCGAGGCCGGCGCTGCGGAACTGGGCGAGCAACGTCTCGGTGATCGCGAACTCGGTCGGCTGCAACGGCGGTCCGAACTGCAGGGCCGTGGCGAGCTGGGGCTGGTTGAGCAGCGCGATCCGCAGCCGGCGGCACACCTCGACGATCACCGGGCGCCAGCCGTCGTCGCTCGCGGGCAGGTCGACCGTGACGGTGCCGAGCAGCCGCTCGCTCACGGCACGCAGCAACTCGGCCTTGTCGCGGAAGTGCCGGTACACCGCCGTCGGGTCGGTGCCCAGCGCCTGGCCGAGGCCCCGCATCGTGAAGCCCTCGGTGCCCTGCTCCTCGATGATCCGGATCGTGGTGTCGAGGATCGTCTCGCGGGTGAGCGTGGCGCGGCTCACTGCGCCGCCTCCGACGCGTCGTACAGCCGGGCCCGGCCGAGGCGTTCGGTGCACACCTCGGCGCTCCACGGCAGCATCGTCGAGCCGAGCCGTGCGTCGCGGTACATCCGCTCGAGCGGCATCGTCTTCTGCATGCTCTGGCCGCCGCACACCTTGATCGCGAGCGAGGCGACCTCGGCCGCGTGCTCCATCACCGTGATCGCCGCCGCCCAGCCGGTGACCAGATCGGCCTCGGCGGGATCGATCGTCGCCTCGTCGATCGCCCGGTACAGCAGGGCTTGGCTCTGCTGGTGCTTCAACTGCATGGTCGCCCAGCCGACCTGCTTGATCGCGTGATCGCGGCGGGGGCCGGTCACCTGGCCGGGCAGCTCGCCGCGCAGGTAGGCGGCGGTGGCGTCGAGGATGCCGCCGGTGAGGCCGAGGTAGCTCGGGGTGAGCGACAAGAACAGCCACGGGTAGCGCAGCGCCGCCTGGTTGTAGGTGCCGGCCGGCATCCACTCGTGGTCGTTCGGGACGAACACGTCCTTCATCAACAGCGTGCGCGAGACCGTGCCGCGCATGCCGAGGGGATCCCAGTCGTCGACGATCTCGACGCCGTCGGCGCGGGCGGGGACGCCGAGGAGGCGGATCACGTCCTCGCCCGGCACCTGGCAGGTGACGTTGTAGAAGTCGGCCGCGCCCGACAACGAGGCGAAGATCTTGCGGCCGGTCACGAGCCAGCCACCGTCGACCGGCACGGCCCGGGTGGCCACACCGGTCGTGGCCCCGGGTGCGAGCCCCTCGCTGAAGGGCTGGCTGTGGATCATCCCGTCCTCGACCACGCCGCGGTACATCTCGGTGCGGATCCGCTCGTGCTGTTCGCGGTCGGCGGGGGAGAGGTCGAGCAGATCGCTCACCTGACCGGTCCACAGCATCGTGGCGTTGTGCATGTTGAAGGTCAGCCCGGTGGCACCGCAGTACCGGCCGACCTCCTCGCTCACGCGCACGTAGTCGGCATACGTGGCGCCGAGCCCGCCGTACGCCCGGGGCACGCACACGGCCAGCAGGCCGAGCTCGCGGAAGTCGGCGAAGTTCTCGAACGGGAAGGTGGCCGTCCGGTCGACCTCGACCGCCCGTGCCGTCATCTGCGGCGCCATCGAGCGCACGAGGCCGACGAGGTGCTCGCGGAACGCCCGGGTGCCGGGTTCGAGGTGGGCGGTGGCGGCGACGGTGTCGGCGAGCGTCATGCGGGGGATCATGCGCGGCCCGCGACGGCGTTGTCAACATTGTGGACATCTGCGTGGTCAACATTGTGGTCAACAGCGTTGACAACGCTCGGACCAGGAGTAGCATCGCCGCATGTCCCGTCCCGTGATCACCGACGTGCAGGGTGAGCGGATCGCCTGGCGCGAGGCGCGACCTCGGGTGGGCGGTGGGCCGCTGCCGGTCGTCGTCCTCCTGCACGGCCTCGGCGGCAGCCGGATCTCGTGGGAACCGCAGCTCGCCGGCTTGGGGGAGCGCGCCCACGTCGCCGCCTGGGACCTGCCCGGGTACGGCGCATCGCCCCCGCTCGACGGCCCGACCACGTTCGCCGCGCTGGCCGACTCGGTGCTCGGCGCCGGCGGGTTCGCCGACGAACTGGGCGCCGACGTGGTGCACGTCGTCGGCATCAGCTTCGGCGGGATGATCGCCCAGTACGCCGCGGCAGCGCACCCGGACCGGGTCGCGAGCCTCACCCTGCTCGCCACGAGCCCCAAGTTCGGGCTCGACGGCACGCTGCCCGGCGAGTGGCGTGCCGCCCGACTCGCGCCGCTCGACGCCGGTCTCGAGCCCGTCGACTTCGCCGATCGGGTGCTGAACGCCCTGGCCGGACCTCACATCTCGCCCGAGGCGATGGTCGGTCAGCGAGCCGCGATGGCGCGGATCTCCGCAGCGGCGCTGCGGCGCTCGATCGACTGCCTGATCACCCACGACAGCCGGCCCGTCCTGCCCTCGGTTCGGGCGCGCACCGTCTGCCTCGTCGGCGAGCTCGACGACGAGACGCCCGTCGCCTACTCACGGGCGATCGCCGAGCTGGTGCCCGGCGCTCGGGTGCAGGTGGTGCCGGGCGCCGGACACCTGCTCAACGTCGAGGCCCCCGACGCCGTGAACGCTGCGATCACCGACCAGCTCGAGAGGAGCTCCTGATGTCCACCGAGTGGCGCTACGTCGACGCCTTCCGCGAGCAGTTCGTGCGCTGCGGACTGGTCTCGGGCGAGGTCGTGACGATCCTGTCCGAGACCCAGAGCCGCCCCGTCCTGGTCGAGACCGCCCGCCTGGCCGCCCAGTCGCTCGGTGGGCGGGTGAGCGAAGTGGTCGTGCCGACGCCTCGGTCGCAGCACCCGGTCCCCATCCGGTCGACCGGCGCCTCACAGGCGATCGCCGACAACCCCGCCGTCATCGCCGCGCTCCGGTCGTCGGGCCTCGTGATCGACTGCACGGTCGAAGGACTGCTGCACGCACCCGAGCTCGGCCGGATCCTCGACGGCGGGTGCCGGGTGCTCATGATCTCGAACGAGCACCCCGACACCTTCGACCGCCTCGGCTGGGATCCCGACCTGCCGCGCCGGGTCGCACTCGGTCACGCCCGGCTGCGTGCCGCGAGCGAGATGCGGATCACCAGCGAGGCCGGGAGCGACCTTCGAGTGCGGCTCGAGGGTGGGTTCACGGCGGGGTCGACGGGGCTGACCGACGGCCCCGGCTCGATCGCACATTGGCCCGGCGGACTGGTGCTCGTGTTCCCCGCGGCGAACGCGGTGCAGGGGCGATTGGTGCTCTCACCAGGGGATCTGAACCTCACGTTCAACCTCTACCTGAGGTCGAGGGTCGAGCTCGTCATCGAAGACGACCACATCGTCGAGATCGCCGGCGACGGCCTCGACGCCGATCTGATGCGGTCGTACCTGTCGGCCTTCGGCGACCGTGAGAGCTACGCCACCAGCCATGTCGGATGGGGCATGAACCCGGGGGCGCGATGGGACGCGCTCGAGCTGTACGACAAGCGCGAGACGTGGGGGACCGAGCTGCGCGCGTTCGCCGGCAACGTCGTCTACTCGACCGGCGCCAACGAGACCGCCGGCCGGTTCACGGCCGGCCACTTCGACCTCCCGATGCGCCACTGCACCGTCACCCTCGACGGCGAGCCGGTCGTGGTGGCCGGCGAGCTGATCCCCGAGTTGGCCCCGCCGCCCTGACCCCGTCCGTGAGTTGGCGATGCGGTCGGCTCACGGTGACGGTGGTCCGTGTGTCGGAGGTCGCCGGGCGGGACCGCCGGCTCACCGACGGCCGAGTCCGTGCGTCGGGGGTCGCTCGGCGGTCCCGGTGACGCACGGACGGACGGGTCCGTGAGTTGGCCTGCCCGGCGGCTCACGGCGGTCGCGGTTCGTGAGTTGGTCTGCCCGGCGGCTCACGGCGGTCGCGGTTCGTGAGCGAGCGGTCGCACGGCGGTCCCGCAGCCTCACCGACGGCCTGGTCCGTGCGTCACGGGTCGCTCGGCGGGACCGGTGGCTCACGGATCACCGGGGGAGATCGGTGCGGTGAGGCAACCTTTGGGGGTGGTCGGGCGTTTCGACGACGTGGATGTGTCGTTCGTCGACCGCTTCGAGGAGCTGCACCGGGTCGCGTACCGGGCCGCCTACGCCGTCCTCGGCAACCGGACCGACGCCCAGGACTGCGCGCAGGAGGCGCTCGCCCGGGCGCTCGTGCGCTGGCGGACCGTCAGCGAGTACGCCCCGGCCTGGTGCGCCCGGGTGTCGACCAACCTCGCGCTCGACCGGGTACGTCGCGAGCGACGCCAGCCACCTCGCCCGGCGGACGCCGGCTCGGACGAGTCGATCGCCGACCGGCGGCGTGACCTGGTCGCCGCCCTGAAGGCGCTGCCGAAACGCCAACGCGAGGCCGTCGCGCTGCGCTATCTGGCCGATCTGCCCGAGGCCGACGCTGCGAGCGCCCTCGGCTGCAGCGTCGGGACGATCAAGAGCGCCACCTCGCGGGGCCTCGAACGACTGCGGGCCGACCTCGGCCCCGCCTGGGCCTGGGAGGACTGACGGTGTTCGACGACCTGCACGATCCCGATCCGCCGACCGCCGGCCTCGACGCCCTCGCGCGGGTGAGCGAGCGGGCCGGCACGATCCGGCGTCGCCGCACCGCGATGCTCGGCGGGGGAGCGGTTGCGGTCGCGATCGTCGCCCTCGCGATCGTGATCCCCGGCCGCGACGCCGACCGGATCGAGCCTGCCGACGACACCGAGGTCACCGCCTCGACGTCCGCGCCGGTGCCCGACTGCGGGCGCCTCACCGATCCCGTGTGGCTGCCGAACGGCGCAGTGGCCGGTGAACCCGACGTCGCGTCGGCGATCGATCCGTCGTCCGGCGAGTTCGTCGAGACTCGGACGTGGGCCGACGCCCAGGGCAACGGCGTGTTGGCGGAGCTGCCCGCCCCGACCGACGTGCTCGACCTGCCACCGACGGGCAACATGTGGGGCCTGCGCGTCACCGACGAGGTGCCTGGCGTCGATTCGCACGAGGTGGTGATCTGGCGCCGGGCGGGCAACTGTGTGGCACGTTTCCTGGTCGGCGGCGACCCCGAGGGCGCCGCATCCTGGGGTGCGGCACTGGTCGATCAGCTGACGATCGCCGCGTCGGCGAGCGGACCGTCGTCAGGTGACGACGGCTGGTGCGCCGACGTGCTCGGGCGGCGCGTGGCGTGCGTCCTGGCCGCGGCGGTCGACACGTCGGCGGCGGACGGTCCCCAGGGCGCCGCGTACCAGATCGTCGGCCCGGCCGACAGCGGCGATCCGCCGACCCTGCGGGGCGAGGTCGGTGTGGTGCAGTTGATCGTGGGCGCCGACGACGTGGTGTCACCACGCTCACGCCTGTCGATGGAGACCCCGATCCCGGGCACCTCGTTGGTGAGTGTGGTCGATCTCGTCCCCGCCACCGAGACGTGGTGCGGCACCGTCACCACGCCCGACGGCGAGGTGCACCGCGTCGGGGTGTCGCCGTCGGTGGCGAGCGACGGCCCGGTGGAGGCCCCTGCGCCGTGTGACGACGGGTCGACCGGCACGAGCGTCGAGACGACCGCGCCGCCCACCACGGGGATCGTGCCGCCGCCGACCGTGCCGCCCACGAGCGTGCCGGTCGGCTCGGACGGCACGGTGCTGCTGCTCGACGGGGCGGGCGACGTGCGGCTGGTCGACGCCCAGGGGATGCGCACCCTGTACGACGGTTTCGATCCCGACGAGCGACCGACCGAGGGCGAGTTCGTCCTCGTCGACGGCATGGCGCTGTCACCCGAGCGTGGCACCCTGGTGGTGAGCGACTGCTGCGAACCCTTCCCTGGTGACCTGATCGCGGTCGACGTCGCCACGGGCGAGCACGAGGTGATCGGGTTCGGCCATCTGCCGGCCTTCACCGAGCTGGGCAACCTCGTGTGGGCAGGCCTCGGTTCGACCGACACCGGGGAACTGAACCCGGTCGTGCTGCTCGGCGACGCGACCGGTGCCGTGGGCGTGACCCTGCACGAGTTCCCGGTCGACTCGCGCATCGACGACCTCGCGGTGGTGCCCGGCCCCGACGGTGAGCGGGTCGTCGTGCTGCTCGCCACGCCGACGGAGACCCAGCTGTGGGTCTTCCCGGCCGGCGGCGGCGACATGCAGCTCTCGGCCACGGTGGCCGACGTGCCGTGGACAGCGGAGACGCCGATGTCGCTGGCCGGCTGGACCGACGAGGCCTATCTGGTGCTCGACGACGCGAACGACCAGGTGCTCGCGTTCGACCGGTCGACCCTGGTGCCGATCGTGGGTCCCGAGGTGCCCAACGCGTCGATCAGCCTGTGGATCACCCCGACGACGTCACGCTCGATCTCGCCGGATCGGGTCGTCACCATCGACGGCGTCGCGCAGCCCGGCGAGTTCGTCCGGGTGCGCTGACCGTCCCGCCGGTCGGGGGTCAGGCGCCGAAGACGGTCGTGATCACGCGGCCCTGACGCTCGGCGGCGCTCGGGCGCAGGTCGCTGACGACGAACGCGCGCTGCAGCCAGCGGTCGGTGCCGTCGAAACGCGGGCTGTACGGGCTGCGCCCGTGCACGGCCACGGCGTTGTCGACGACGAGCAGGTCGCCCGCCTCGAGTGCGACCCCCGTCTGCAACGCCTCGACGGCGTGCGACAGCTCGAGCAGCGCGGCCTCGGCCACCTCGTCGGTGCCGACCATCAGGTCGGCGTCGAACACCATCGTCGGCAGCTCGCGATCGCCGCTCAGCACCGGCATCGGCGCGCCGAGCACGTTCTGGCGACCGTGCAGGTAGCTCTCGTCGACCGCCGTGCGGAACCGTGGCTCGAAGAGCACGTCGCGGGTGGCCGGCGCGAGGTGGGGGAGCACCTCGTGGATCGACGACAGCGTGGTGATGGCCGACGGGTCGCCGCGCAGACAGATGAGCAGCAGGTACCGCGGTCGGTGCGGGTGGAACGCCGCCTCGGTGTGGAACATCAGCTCGACCTTCGACGAGGTGCTCACCTGGCGGTGCTCGGTGCCCTGCACGGGCACCAGGTTCTGGACGATGTCGCCGCCGTGCTCGGGCTCGTAGCCGACCGGCTGGCCCAACCGGCGGGCGACCGTGAGCAGCGAGAACTCGCTCGTGTGGTCCTTGGCGGTCGGTGTGGTGGGGGTGGCCGGGGTGAGCGGCAGCTCACCGATCGGCATGCCCTTCAGCAGCAGCGCGCCACTGCGGTGCGGCTGGTCGACGAAGTCGACGAGCGCGTCGTGCACGTGTGCGGGGAGCAGGCGTGCGGCGTGACCGGCGGCCGAGACGAAGGCCTCGCCGTGCGGATCGGTGGCGGGCACCGGCGCGAACGGGCTGCCGTCGTGGACGACGACCGGAGGCAGTGCGTGGGTCGGGGAGAGGGCCAGATCGGAACGCATGTTCCAGAGTCTAGCGTCGAATGGAACACCGGGTCCACGAACCCGGTGGGATCTATGCTCACCGCCCGTGGAATCCGCAGAACGCATCGGTCGGCTCGGCGCCTCGCTCACCAAGGCCGAGCGGCGCGTGGCCGAGGTGGTGCTCGAGCGACCGCAGCTCGTCGCGTTCGGCACCGTCGCCGAGCTCGCCGCCGCCGCCGACGCCGGCGCAGCCACCGTGGTGCGGCTCGCCTCGAAGCTCGGCTTCGACGGGTTCACGGCTCTGCAGGCGTCGGTGCAGCACGACCTGGCCAACCAGCTCCGCCCGGCCGCCGAGCGCATCCGCGAACCGGTCGGCAGCGACGTGGTGGGGCGACACCTGCAGCTCGAGCAGGCCAACGTGCAGAGCACACTGCGGGCGATCGACGCCGACGCGCTGGCCGATGCGGTGAAGCACCTCGCCGATCCCGCCGCCCGCGTGTTCGTGTTGGCAGGCGACAACTCTCGCGGCGTGGCACAGCAGTTCGTGGTCGACCTCGGGGCGCTGCGCGACGACGTGGCCGCGCTCGACGGCAACGACATCGCCGTCAGCCGGCAGGTCGCGCTGCTACGGCCCACCGATGTGCTCGTCACGCTCGACTTCCGTCGGTACGAGCGCTGGGTGGTCGACGCGGCCGCCCGCGCCGCGGCCGCCGGCGTGTGGGCGGTGGCCGTCACCGACAGCCTGTTGTCGCCGCTGTCGGCCAGCGCGGCGCGCACGTTCGTCGTCGCCGCCGCGGGTGGTGGTCCGTTCGACAGCCACGTCGGCACGCTCGCCGTGTTCAACGTGCTCGTCACCGGCGTCGCCGACCAGCTCCGTGCCGTGGCCACCGAGCGGCTCGATCGGCTCGAGACCGTCTGGCGGCACTCGCTCACCGACCGCTGACCTCGCCGCGCCGCCTGCGGATGCGCGGTGGTCGCACGCTGACGGCCGCCGAGGGGCGCCCACCTACAGTGCGGCCATGAAGTTCGGCCTCATCTTCGTCAACACCGGCATGGGCTCGACGCCCGCCGGCGCCCGTGAACTCGCCCAGAACGCCGAAGCCGCAGGTTTCGAGTCGCTGTGGACCGTCGAGCACGTCGTCGTGCCGAGCGGCTACGAGTCGAAGTACCCGTACGACAAGAGCGGCAAGATGGCCGGCGGGCTCGAGGAGTTCGACCTGCCCGACCCGCTGATCTGGCTCACCTACGCCGGCGCGGTCACCGAACGGATCAAGCTCGGCACCGGCATCTTGATCCTCCCGCAGCGCAACCCGTTGGTCGTTGCGAAGGAGCTCGCCACACTCGATGCCTTCACCAACGGTCGCGTGCTGCTCGGCACCGGGGTCGGCTGGTTGAAGGAGGAGTTCGACGCGCTCGGTGTGCCGTTCGCCGATCGCGGTCGTCGCCACGACGATTACGTCGAGGCGCTCCGCGCGTTGTGGAAGGGCGATCGCGCCAGCGTGCACAACACCTATGCCGACTTCGACAAGTGCATCAGCCGACCCGTGCCCGCCAACGGCACGATCCCGGTGGTGATCGGCGGACACACCACCAAGGCCGCGCAGCGTGCCGCCCGCATCGGCGACGGGTTCTTCCCGGGGAGCGGCGGCCTCGACGAGCTGCAGGCCGCCTTCGACACCATGCGCGCCGAGTGCGCAGCCATCGGCCGCGACCCGTCGGAGGTCGAGCTGACGGCCGGTGGTGGCGGCCGCGACTTCGACGAGCTGTGCACCCGGATCGAGCAGCTGCAGGCGATGGGCGTCGGCCGTGTGATGCTGCCGCCGCAGCCCGGCGATCGTCTCGTGCAGATGGCCGACGGCCTGAAGACGCGGTTCGACCTCGAGGTCTGACACGCCGGTCACGACCGGGTACGACCGACGGCGGCGCCGGTCAGACGATCGGCTTGCGGTACACCGCGTCGTACGACGTGACCTCGTACCCGAGCCGCAGGTACAGCCCGAACGCCGCCGGGTTGTTCACGTCGGCCCGCAACGCCGCCTCGGTGAAGCCGCGTCGCCGCAGATCGCGCAGGCTCGCGCAGATCAGTGCAGCGGCGACGCCCTTGCCGCGCCAGTCGGCGCGAGTGGAGATGTACTCGGTGTAGCCGCGCAGGCGACCCTCGCTCGCGTTCTCCGCATGGTTGACGAAGGTCTTCACCTGGCCGATCACCTCGTCGCCCGACCAGGCGATCTGCCAGAGCGAGGTGTCGACCGACGGGTCGTCGAGGAACCGGCGGTACGCCTGCTCGCCGAGCTCCTGGAAGTCCCACTGCCCCCGGAAGTCCTCGTGGTGCGCCTCGAGGATCGGCCGCACGTCCTCCGGTCGCACCGGACGCACCTCGAGCCCGGCGGGCAGGGCGAGGTCGGGGATGTCGTCGAGGTGCGGGCGCACCAACGTGGCGCCGAACTGGAACCCGGCGTAGCCGAGTGACTCGAGCCACGCCGAGCGACCCTCGGCCGGCAACCCGGGACCGGGGTGCGGCGTGAAGGTCAGGAACCATGCGGGCTGCGCGCCCTCGAGTTCGACCTCACCGAGATGGCCTTCCATCGACCGTACGATCGACACGACCAACTCGCGGTGCTCGTGGTCGGGGTGCAGCACGGGGAAGCAGAGCCAGGTGACGTCGCCGTTGGCGAACGCCTCTCGCCCGGTGCGGGCATAGCCGACGGGTTCGCCGTCGTCGGTCAGGACGAGGGCGGCGTCGCGTTCGGGGAGGCAGTCGGCGGGCGGGAACGTGGCGTAGGTGACACCGATCGACTCGGCCGTGGGGAACTCGTTGTCGCTGGCGGCTCGCCGTGCGGCGGACAGGATCGTCGCCATCGCCTCGTGGTCGTCCGCGCCGCGGTACGGGCGCGATCGATACCCGGGCGGCAGGGACAACTCCACGCCACGACCCTATGCGGGGCGGGTGTGGAACGGGTGGAACGCGCCGGCCGCACGGGCGCCGGTCGATCGTCGCGTCAGCAGGCACGACGCGCGCTGGGAACGATGTTGCTTGACGAGATCACCCGACAGGAGTAGGACGAGTTGCAGACAGGTGCGATACAAGCCACCTCGTCTGGTGCGCCGGGAAGTCTGGTCGGCAACTCGATTCCATCTCACGTGGCCTCGTGCGGGGCCGGAAAGGAGGTGGGGCGGTGTTGATCATCCTCGTCGCCTCACTGTGTCTCATCGCGATCATCGCTCTGGTGATCGCCCGATCGCTGCGGGTCATCGGCCCGTCGGAGATCGGTCTCGTCAACAAGCGGTTCGCCCGGCGCAGCCTGGCCGACGGCAACCCTGTCGCCTTCCACGGCGAAGCCGGCTATCAGGCCGAGCTCCTGATGCCGGGTCTGAGGTTCAAGCTCTGGCCGGTGTACACGGTCGGCAAGCACCCCTGGGTGCAGGTCCCCGCCGGTGAGATCGGCGTCGTCCTCGCGCAGGTGGGGGAGCCGATCGCGATCGGTTCGAAGAGCGCCGAGTACCGTGAGGAGTTCGGCAACTTCAGCGACGTGCGCGCCTTCGTCGAGCACGGCGGACAGAAGGGTGTGCAGCGTCCCGTGCTGCCCCCGGGAACGCTGGTGCCGATCCATCCGGCCGCGTTCTTGGTGATCACTGCGACCCGTGTGTACGGGTCGCCGGTGTCGAGCGAGCTGCAGGCCATCGTCCGTCAGCACCGCGGCATCTCGCCCGAGGTGTTCGGGCTGTCACCGCAGCAGCTCGAGGTGACGGTCATCGCCCCCAACGGCACCACCGACATGGTGGGCATCGTCACCACGCTCGAGGGCGAGCCGCTGCCGGCCGGCGACATCGCCAGCCGCCTCGGCGGCTTCGACGACGTCCGCTCGATGGAGGAGGCCGGTGCCACCGACGCCGAGGTCATCGACGCGTTGCTCGGCCGCAAGAACGAGCTGCACAACAACTACCAGGACTTCCAGGAGTTCCTGGCCCAGGGTGGTCGCATCGGCCTGCAGCACGACCCGCTGCTGTACGGCGCCTACCTGCTCAACCCGTTCCTCGTGCGTGTCGAGATGGTGCCCATGCTCGTCGTGCGTCAGGGCGAGGTCGCGGTCATCAAGAGCTTCGTCGGCCTGCCGACGCTCGACACGAGCGGCACCGAGTTCAAGTTCGGCTCGATCGTGCACCCCGGACGCCGCGGCATCTGGCAGGAGCCGCTGCGCACCGGCAAGTACCCGATCAACCCGCGCATCTACGCGGCCGAGATCGTGCCCACCTCGATCCTCACGCTCAACTGGGCGCGTGCGGTGTCGCAGGCGCACAACCTCGACGCATCGCTGAGCCCGATCGAGGGCAAGAGCCGTGAGGGCTTCGTGTTCTCGATCGACCTGCAGGTGCAGATCCACGTGAGCGACACCAAGGCGCCGAAGGTGATCTCGATGGTCGGCACGATGCAGAATCTCGTCAACGAGGTGCTGCAGTCGGCCGTCGGCAACCACTTCCGCAACACCCTGCAGCGGCTCGAGGCCGTGCGCTTCATCGAGACCCGCGACGAGGTGCAGATGGCGGCGCTGCAGGCGATCACCGGGTACCTCGCGTCGTACGACGTCGAGACCCGTGGTGTGTACATCCAGGACGTGATCTTCCCGAAGGAGCTCGTCGAGGTGCTCACCGAACGAGAGATCGCGAAACAGGAGAAGGCCACGTTCCACGAGCAGCGCGAGGCGCAGCTCGCCCGCATCGAGGTGGAGAAGGCGCGAGGCACGGCCGACATGCAGGGCCAGCTCGCCACCTCGCAGGTGTCGATCGCGATCAACCAGAACCAGGCCGAGGCCAAGGCGGCGCAAGCCCGCGGTGAGGCGTCGTACGTCGAGACGACGGCACGTGCCGAGGCCACCAAGGTCGAGGTGCTCGGCAAGGCCGACGCCAGCCGTATCGAGGCGCTCGGCATGGCCGAGGCCGCGAAGGTCGCGGCGGTCGGTGGTGCCGAGGCGTCTCGTGCCGAGGCGGTGGGTCTGGCCGAGGCGAAGGCCGCCGAGGCGCTCGGTCTGGCCCGGGCGCAGGGCTTCGAGGCGCAGAAGGAGGCCCTCGGCCCGCAGGCCACGGCGATCGTCGCGGCGATCAACGCGATCGCCGAGGGTCGCATCGACGTGATGCCCGACGTGCTCGTCACCTCGGGCGGCAGCATCGAAGGCCTCGCGGCCACCTTGATCCGCCGGCTCGCTCCCGACGTGGGCGGCGGCATCTCGCCGGTGACCGCCGGGTCGAACGGCAACTGACGATCATCCGGGCACGGACGTCGAGGGCCGGGGCGACGAGCCTCGGCCCTCGGCGCGTCAGCCGGCGCGCAGCTCGTCGAGACGCGCCCGCCCGGCCACCGGTTCGATCTCGACGCGCACGTGCTTGCGGCGCGACGTGTGGCCGCGCACGATCCCGACGGCCGAGGCGCGCACGCCGAACGCGCGTGCGAGCGCGTCGCACACCGCGTCGTTGGCCTTGCCGTCGGCCGGGGGAGCGGTGACCGCCACCGCGAGCACCCCGTCGTGGCTACCGCCGACCGAGGCGCGTCGCGCGCCCGGCCGGACGTGGACGTCGAACTCGAACGTCATCGACACCGACCGATCGGCGCGAGATGGCAGAACACGGCGGCGACGCTAGACGCCGACGCCGAGGATCCGCCGCCGCTCGGGGTTCGAGTGGAAGTATTTCGTCATGACGGAAAACGCGGTCGAGCCTGGGGGTGGGGGGAGCGAGCGGCGCTGTCGGTGGTGCCGGTTCCCGCTCGAACGGCGTGACGGTCCGGGGCGGCCGCGTGAGTTCTGTTCGCAGCGGTGCCGCCAGTGGGACTGGGTGTCGCGTCAGCGTGCACGTGAACTCGCGTTGAGCGACGGCGAGCTCGTGATGGCGCGCACCGAGCTCGACGCGCTGCACGACGACCTGTACGTCCTCGAGTGCGCGGTCGCCGACACGCGACGGGATCTGGCCCACGAGATGACGAAGGCCGAACTGCTCACGGCGCTGCGCTGGCTGCTCGACGCTGCGGCACCCCTGGCCGAGCGCAAGCTCGGTGCACCGGGGGGACCGGCCACCCATCCATATCGTCATGACGTTATGCGCGCATGGGTGACGGGGGCGGGGCATCGAGGTGCGCTCGACCGGTGCGAACCGTCCTGGGTGCCGACTCGACGCGACGAGCTGCGTCGGTGAGATCTCGCCGGCGCCCAGGACGTCGACGGGCGACGGCCGACGTCGTCGCGACGGAGATCCTGGGTGCCGCTCGACCGTTCTGAGCTGCACCGGTGAGTCCTCACTGGCACCCAGGACGCGCTCCCAGCGTCTCGGCCGGTTCGGCCTCAACGCCCATAATCGGCGTTATGTCAATCACGCCGGATGGAAACGGCGGCAGGAGCGCCCCCCCTGATCGAGGGGCATGGCTGCGCTCAGTCGACGCTGGTGGTCTCGGGCTGATCGGCCGGGCGGCCCAGGTACGGACGCTTGCGGCGATCGCCGAGCGCCATCGCCCGCTGCGCCTTCTCCTCGTACGACGCCAGGTCGGCCATGCGCACCAGGTCGTCCAGATCGGCCACACCTTCGGCGACGGCCACACCGACGCTGAACATCAGCTGCACCCGCTCGTCGGCGGCGTCGGGCTCGGCGTCACCGGTCGACACCCGGATGCTCGCCTGGCGGATGTCCTCGAGCTGCTGACGGACGATCGCGTCGTTGATCGCCGTCTTGGCGTGCAGCGCGAACAGGAACTCGTCGCCGCCCATGCGGATCACCTGGCCGGTGGTGCCGGCAGCGCTCCCCCGCCATCCGTCGACGACGGCGCTCAACCGGCGTGCCACCTCGACGAGCACCCTGTCGCCCACGTGGTGGCCCCAGGTGTCGTTGATCATCTTGAAGCGGTCCATGTCGATCGCCGCCACGAGGTGCCAGCCGAACGACGGGTTGCGGGTGTCGGCGGCGACCAGCTCGTCGAGCTGGTGCCGGTTGCCCACACCGGTGAGCGGATCGGTCGCGCCACGCACCACCTGGTGCCGAACCGCTCGCCAGCGGCCCACGGCCAGCATGACGAGGGACGAGCAGGCCACCAGCGCGAGCACGGCCGCGGCGATCCACCAGATCAGCGACCGCTGGTGCAGCCCGTCGGCCTCGTGGTGGTGCACGGACGAGGTCTCGTCCAGGCGACCGTCGACGATGCCTCGCACGTCGCTCTCGACCGAGCGGACCTCGTCGACGAGCTCATCGATCGTGAGCGGCGCCGGACCGGGCGTGCCGTCCTGCCACGACACGATCCACTGGTCGTACGTCCACAGACGGCTGGCTGCCAGCCGGTCGTCCACCTCGGCCACCTCGGGCAGCGGCTCGGGCGCCGTCTGGTCGTACACGTAGCTGTCGACCAGCGGCGAGTCGGCGTCCGGGCCGAGGTAGCCGCCGTCGCTGCGGATGTACGGCTCGGAGCGGCTGACGTAGTCGGCCATCAGCTCGGGCGCCTCGGGCTGCAGCGATGTGTAGGCCGCGTCCATCGCGTCGTTCAACACCTGCGCGCCGGCGGCGTCGGTGCGCATCAGGTCGTACAGCGCGAGCTCGTCGTCGGTGCTCTGCTCCACCGGCGGGCGACTGTCACGAGCGGCGGCGCGGCCGGTGTCGAACAGCACGCTCGGATCGGCCTCGCGCACACCCTGCAGACCGTCGGTCAGCAGCAGGTCGCGCAGGAACATCGCCTCCGGCGCCGTGCGGCCGCCGCGTCCGATGATCCCCGCCAGCTCGTCGATCGCCGCATCGCGCACGGCGATGCGTTCGTCGCGGGCGGCCTCGATCTCGTCGTCGCTCGCCGCGTCGAACAGGTGCAGCATCAACAGGTTGGTCTCGTCGAGGTGCACCCGTCGCAGATCGCTGCGGATGCCGATCACGTCGACCGCATCGGCGGCCTCGGTGGCGACACGCGCCGACGACGCCGCATCCCGGGCGGCGAACGCGGCGCCACCGGCGCCTGCGGATCCGAGGACGAGCGCGGCCACCAGTGCCACGCCGCGCCTGCGGTGACCGTTGGTTCGTGGGACGTCGTCCCGTCGCGTGTCGTCGACCATCGAAGGAAGTCATCGGCCTCGCCACCCCTGCACTTGAGGGGGTCGAGACGGTCGAGAACGGCCCTCAGCTGGGCGGATGCTCGCCGGCGTCCAGGACGCCGGCCACGCGCCGCGGCCGGATGCGGGCGGTCGACGCGATCGCCGCCGCGGCGAGCAGCAGGGTGAACCGGGGCTCGGCCACCACGTCCTCGGTGAGCCCGTGCACCAGCAGTGCCAGCATCAGGGCATCGCGGTCGCGCACGGGCCGCGCCACGGCACGCACGGTGTAGCCGAGCGCCCCGAGCGCGACGAGCGCCGCGGCCACCACCCCACCGCTCATCGCGAGTTGCAGCCAGAGATCGTGAGCGTGGGTGACGGTCCAGTCGAGCCGCCCGGCGGACTGCGCCTGGACGAACACCTCGGGCGTGCTCCCGGCGCCGACGCCGGAGAGCGGCCGGTCGCGGACCTGGTCGAGCACCACCCGCCAGATGTCGGTGCGACCGGTCACGGTGGTGATCTCGGTGACGTCGCCGCTCCGGGCCACCGTTCTCCCGGCCCGCTCGCCGAGCGACTGGTCGGTGACCAGCAGGATCACGAGGATCAGGGCGCCGCCGAACGCGATCGGCACCACGGCCTTCGGCAACGCGGGGCGCACGAGGGCGAGCACCGCCACGCCGAGGGCCACCATCGCGATCCGCCCGTCGGTGAGCACGAGCACCGGCAGCGAGCCGATCGCGAGGACCAGCCCTCCCCCGCCGCCACGCATCCAGCGGTCGATGCCGCTGATGGCGGCCACCACACATCCGAACGCGAGCGCATTGGCATCGCGGAACACGCCGTACCAGCGATCGTCGCCCAACCGCCACAGCTCCTCGGCGACGCTGGCCACGAGCAGGATCGCCGACGCCGGGAACAGCGCGGCGCGCACGTGCGCCCAGCCGCCACGATCGACGATCGCCGCCCCCGCCACCACGAACGCGCCGAAACCGGCTGCCGTGACGAGGTCGAGGTGCGGCACCAGGCCCATCGGGCTGGTGATCATCATCCAGACGGCGGCGGCGAGCAGCCAGCGCGACGGTGCGCGGACCGCGCGTCGCAGCCCGCGGCCGTCGACCAGGCCCACCACCGCGACCGCGATCCACACGGGCACCAGGAACCACCATCGGGCACCGTCCACCGAGGTGAGCGACCCGAAGGGCGTGTGCTCGGGTTCGACGGCGGTGAGGACGAGCAGACCGACGAGCACCCGATCGGCGGGCCGGCCGTCCGGCGCGCGGCGCAGGCCCGGCGTCGTGCGTCCGGGGGCGACCGCCGCGGTCATCGCCGCGCGAGCACCACGGCCCGCACGGGCGCGTCGAGCACGGCGAGCTCGTCGGCCAGGGCGTCGAGGCGGCGCAACCGGGTGCGATGGCGGGGCACCACCACCAAGAGCCGCTGGGCACCGCGCACGAGGGCGGCGGCACCCGGTGCACCCACGAGCGCGACGTCGATGCCGGCCGGGATGCGCGCGGCGGTGGCTGCATGGGTGGTGAGCACCACCAGTCCCGAGGCGTGCTGGGCGTGGCTCGCCACCGGGGATCGCTCACCGTCGATCGCGACGGCGACGGGTACGGGTACGGCGGGGCCGCCGGTCTCGTCGTGCGCGAGCTCGCCGACCGGTTCGCGTTCGTCGACGTCGTCGGCGTGGTCGGCGTGGTCGGCGTGGTCGGCGTCGGCTGTGTCGTCCGGCTCGTCCGGCTCGTCGTGGTCGTCCGGCGCGTCGTGGTCGTCGTGGTCGTCCGGGGCGCCGTGGTCGCCGGGCTCCTCGAGGTCGTCGACCGCGAGGTGCGGCTCTCGATCGCGGCGGGGGGTGACCCCGAACGCCACCAGCTCGACCATCGACGCGAGGTCGTCGCCGATCAGGTCGGTGCCCGGCCCCTCGGCCACCACGGGCACGTCCGGCCAGATGCGGCGCAGCTGTGGCACCGAACGAGCCCGGGCCACGCGGCGATCGAGCGTCGGCACCACGGCGATCGCCAGCAGCCCGAGCACCGCGGCGGTGATCAGCCCGGCGCGCACGTCGTCGCTGCGGTCGTCGCCCAGCTCGGCGGGCGCCACCACCTCGACCTGCGGCTGCACGTCGGCGAGGTCTGCCTGCGCGGTGATCAGCTGGTCCTTCAACCCGGCGAGCGTGTCCGACGCGGCGGACAGGTCGTCCTCGGCGCGGGTCGTCGCGGCGGTGTCGTTGGTGTACTTCGCCACGTCGAGCTGGCGCTGCAGCTCGGTGATCGCCTGCTCGCGCTCGGCGATCTGCCGGGTCAGGTCGTCGATCCAGCCCTGCACGCCGGCCCGCTGCTCGGCCACGTTGGCGGCGACGAGGCCGTCACCCATCGCCGCGGCGAGCGCAACGGCGTCATCGGGGTCGGCGGCTTCGACGGTGAGCCAGAACAAGGCGTTGGTCTGCGAGTCGTCGCCGATCACGTCGACATGGTCGGCGCTGGCCCCGACCGACGCCTCGGCGGCCGCACGCACGCCCGCCTCGTCGAACAGCGCCGGTTGGCGGGCGACGACGGCGTCGTAGTAGGGCCAGGTGACCTCGTCGGTGAGCGCCAGCGACACCGTGGCCCGGTCGTGGTGGCCGATGGACGGGACGGCGGATCCGAGGCTCCACCCGAAGACCACGGCGACCAGCACCAGCGGTGACCAGCGGGCGAGCGAGCCGAAGGTGAGACGCACCCCGGTGACGTCGGCCGCGCCGGGGCCCGCCGGATCGAGTCGGCGGGAGGCCGCGCGCGGGAGGTCGACCGTGGTCACCCGGCCGAGGTTACGGGACCGGACCGTGTGCCGCCCGGGCAGCGCCGCGAACCGGCCGTTCGGCCCATCCTCGGCGGCGTGGTCGATCGAGCCGTCAGCGCACCGCGACGAGATCGACGACGAACACGAGCGTCTCGCCGCCCTTGATCACACCGCCGGCGCCGCGGCTGCCGTAGCCCATCTCCGGCGGGATGGTGAGCCGGCGGCGGCCGCCGACCTTCATGCCGGCGACACCCTTGTCCCAGCCCTCGATGACCTCGCGTGCACCCAGACGGAAGTCGAAGGTGCTCCCCCGGTTCCAGCTGGCGTCGAACTCTCGGCCGGTGCTCCACGCCACGCCGGCGTAGTGGACGATCACGCGCTTGCCGATGGTGGCCTCGTCGCCGTCGCCGACGATCTCGTCCTCGATCTGCAAGGCGGCGGGCGGCTCGCCCTCGGGGATGGTGATGGTCGGCTTGGTCCGGTCGGTCATGTCCGTCGACCCTAGTGGCTGACGGCCGACGGCGAACTCACAGACGATCCGCAGGATGCTCGCAAGCGGCGGGTCTTGCATCGCCCCCATGGGCCTTCGCAGCACCTCCCCTTCGTCCCGCCCCCTCGCTCCCCTCACCCCGCTCGCCTCGCCGCCGCTCCCCCGCCGCGCCCGACGACGGTCGGGCGCGGCCGTCGCGGCCGTCGCGGCGGTCGGTGCCCTGGTGCTCGGCGCCTGCGGCGGCGGCACCACCAGCAGCGCGGCGGAGGTCGCGTCGATCGGCACAGACGCCGTCGACGTCGATGCTGCCTCCGACACGACGGCCCCCGTCGACACCCAGCAGGCGTGGCTCGACTTCGCCCAGTGCATGCGTGACAACGGCGTCGACATGCAGGACCCCACCTTCGACGCCGACGGCAACGTCCAGGGCGGGTTCGGGCCCGACTCGGGCATCGACCCACGTGACGCCGACACCCAGGCGGCGATGGACGCCTGCAGCGACCTGATCGAAGGACTCGACCTCGGTGGTCCCGGCGGCCGTGGCGGTTTCGATCCCGACCAGATGCAGATCGCGCTCGCCGACTACACGGCGTGCCTCCGCGATCAGGGCCTCGACGTCGACGACATCACCTTCGGCCCGCAAGGCGGCCAGGGCGCCCAGGGCGCGCCGGACGGTCAAGCGACCGACGGGTCGGTGCCGGCGGGAGGCTTCGGTGCCCCGCCCGACGGCAGTGCCCCCGACGGCGCGACGGGCACGCCGCCCGACGGCGCCACCAGCGGTCAGGGCGGTCAGGGCGGTCAGGGCGGGCCGCCGCAGGGTGGCGAGGGCTTCGACCCGACCGACCGGATCATCGAACAGCTCGGCCTCGACGCCGACGACCCGACGGTGAGCGCCGCACTCGACGCCTGCCAGTCGCTGCTCGACGAGGCGTTCCAGCCGACCGACGGGTCGGGCGACACGACCGGCACCACCGACACCAGCGACACCGCCGATGCGTCGGCGTCCGGAGCGGACGCATGAGCCGCGCACCGTGGCTCGCCGCCGGCGTGGTGGTGGTCGCAGCCGCCGCCGGCACCGCGGTGTTCGTCACCCGTGACGACACCGGCGCCGCCGGCTCGGACGTGCCGACCAAGGCGCTCAGCACCACCGAGGTGGTGCAGCAGGACGTCACCACCATGTCGGAGGCGTCGGCGACGCTCGAGTTCACCACGTCGGTCACCGTGTCGTCGCCGGTGGCGGGCACCGTCACCTCGATCGTCGGTCAGGGCGACGCGATCACGGCCGGCACCGTGACGGCCACCCTCGACGGCGACCCGCTCGTCGCGCTGTTCGGCGACGTGCCGGCCTGGCGCGACCTGTCGACCGACTCGTCCGACGGCGTCGACGTGTTCCAGCTCGAACAGAACCTCGTGCTGCTCGGCTACGACCCCGACGGCGAGATCGTGATCGACGAGACCTTCGACGATGCCACCGAGGCTGCGGTCGAACGGTGGGAGACGGCACTCGGCCTCGACACCACCGGCGAGGTGCCCGAGGCCCGGATCGTGTTCGTGCCCGGCGAGCTGTCGGTCGACAGCGTCGCGGTCGACGTCGGCGGTGCCGCCTCGTCCGGCGGCGCGCTCGTCACCGCCCGCCAGACCCGCCGGGCGTTCCTCGTGAGCAACGGCGGCGACGACTTCATCAGCAACGCCGCCACCGCCGGCCAACCGGTCGTCAGCGGCACCGTCCTCTATCGCAGCGACTACCTCCCGGTCGTCGCGATCGAGGGTGACAGCTCGAGCATCCCGACGCTGTCGCGTGACCTGTCGGTCGGTGCCGACGACGGACGCGACGTGCGGCTCCTCGAGCAGATGCTGTCGGCCGGCGGGTTCACCGCCGACGGTGCGCTGGTGGTCGACGACGAGTTCGACCTCGCGACCGCCACGGCCGTGCTCGCGTGGTGGCAGTCGGTCGACCCTGCGATCCAGGTCGACCCGGCCGACCTGGTGGTGCCTGCGGGCAGTTACGTGGTGGTGCCCTCCGGCCTCGAGACCGCCGACCTGCTCGTCGGCGACCGCACGACCACCGGCGGCGACACCGTCGTGGCCGAGCTGACGGCACCCGCCCGCCGGGTGACGACCACTGCGCCCGTCGGCGACGACACGTTCGCCCTCGGCGCCGAGATCGACGTCGAGTTCCCGGACGGCACCGTCGCGAGCGGTGTGGTCGACGACGTCGGGACGAGTGCCACGTCGTCAGGCGTGGGGCAGACCCCGACCGTGTCGATCGGCATCCGTGTCGACGACATCCCCGCGTCGGTCGACCAGTTCGTGTCGATCCCCGTCACACTGAAGGTGATCGACCAGCAGATCCCCGACGCCTTCCTCGTGCCGACCAGCGCGCTGCTGGCGCTCGCCGAGGGCGGCTATGCGCTGCAGGTGGTCGACGGCACGGCCGCCGACGGCACACAGGTGACACACCTGATCCCGGTCGAGACGGGCATCTTCACCGAGGGCTACGTCGTCGTCTCCGGCGACGAGCTGTCGGACGGTCTCGAGGTGGTGGTGCCGTCGTGAGCCGCACCCCGGGACCGCAGGGCGCTCCGGCGCTCGAGCTCGTCGACGTCCGCAAGGAGTACGCCGGCAGCCCGCCGATCAAGGCGCTCGACGGCGTGTCGCTCACCATCCAGCACGGCGAGCTCGCCGCGATCGTCGGCCCGTCCGGCTCGGGCAAGTCGACGCTGTTGCACGTGATCGGCAGCCTCGACCGGCCGAGCAGCGGCACGGTCTGCATCGACGGTGTGCCCGTGAGCGAGCTGCGCGACCGTCAGCTGTCGGCGGTGCGGAGCCGCCTGATCGGGTTCGTCTTCCAGCAGTTCTTCCTGCTCGACGGGATGACCGCCCTCGACAACGTGGCCAACGGGTTGCTGTATCGCGGGGTGCCGCAGGCGAGGCGGCGGACCGAGGCGGCCGACGCCCTCGCTCGCGTCGGCCTCGCCGACCGTCTGCACCACGTGCCGAGCAAGATGAGCGGTGGCGAGCGCCAGCGGGTGGCGATCGCCCGTGCGATCGTCAACCGGCCGTCGATCATCCTGGCCGACGAGCCGACGGGCAACCTCGACAGCACGTCGGGGGGCGCGGTGATGGAGCTCATCAGCGAGCTGCACGCCGAGGGACACACGATCCTGATCATCACCCACGACCGCGAGCTCGCCGCATCGCTCCCCCGCCGCATCGCCGTGCGCGACGGCCGGATCGAAGCCGACGTCGAGGTGGCGGCGTGAGCGCCGGCGCGGTGATCGACGAGCCGGCGGTGGTGCCGGGTCCGGAGCCGGCACGTGCCTCGGGCCTCGAACGTTCGCGCCTGCGTGCGGCCGACATCCTGCGCGTCGGCTCGTCGGGGCTGCGCACCCGACCGTTGCGCACCGCACTCAGCACGGTCGGCATCGCGATCGGCATCGCCGCGATGGTGGCGGTGCTCGGTCTGTCGGCCTCGTCGCAGGCCGACCTCGACGCACGCATCGCCGCGCTCGGCACCAACCTGTTGCAGGTCGAGGCCGGCGAGGGGTTCGGTCGTGGGTCGGGCGAGCTGCCCGACGAGGCGGTCGCGATGGTGGGCCGGATCGGACCCGTCACCGAGGTGAGCTCGATCGCGCAGCTCGACGCCACGGTTCGGCGCACCGACGCGGTCTCCGAGGGCGTCACCGGCGGCATCTCGGTGTTCGCCGCCGACGCCGGCCTGCTCGGCGTGCTCGATCTCGAGATGGCCGACGGCACCTTCCTCGACGCGGCGACCAGCGCGTACCCGGGCGTGGTGCTCGGCACCGAGGCGGCACGCCTGCTCGGGGTCACCGACGTGGCCGACGGGGTGCGCGTGATGGTCGGCGGCACCTGGTTCGACGTGGTCGGCATCCTCGGCACCTCGACGGTGGCCGAAGGGCTCGATCGTGCGGTGGTGATCGGGTACGGGGCTGCCGAGACCTTCGTGATCGGCGACGACGTGCCGCCGCAGGTGATCTATCTGCGCACGCTCGACGACCAGGTCGAGGCGGTGCGCGACGTGTTGCCTGCGACGGTGAACCCGCAGACGCCCGAGGAGGTCGAGGTGTCGCGCCCGAGCGATGCGCTCGCCGCACAGGACGCGGCCGACGACGCCTTCACCGCGCTGTTCCTCGGCCTCGGTGCCGTGGCCCTGCTCGTGGGTGGCATCGGCATCGCCAACGTGATGGTGATCGCCGTGATCGAGCGGCGCACCGAGATCGGGCTGCGCCGAGCGCTCGGCGCCACCAAGGCACACATCCGCCGCCAGTTCCTGACCGAGGCGCTGCTGCTGGCCGGCGCGGGAGGCCTGGTGGGCGTGGGGCTCGGCGCGGGGGTGACGGCGATCTACGCGCAGACGCAGGACTGGACGATCGTCGTCCCGGCGATCGCGATGGCGGGCGGCATCGTCGCCTCGCTGGTGATCGGTGCGCTCGCCGGTGCCTATCCGGCCGCTCGCGCGGCCGCACTCCCCCCGACCGAAGCGCTCCGCTCCACCTGACCCCGACGACCGAGGAACCGATGAGGACCCATCCCCGCTCTCGCCCCCGACGCCTGCTGCGCCTCGCCGGGGTGCTCGCCGTGCTCGCCGCCGTCGGCGCCGCCGTGTGGTCCGAGGCCGGCCATGCCGACGAGACCGCTGCCCCGACCACCACCGCGCCTCTGCTCGACACGGCCGAGGTCGCCGAGGGCGACCTGGTGACGAGCCAACGCGTCGACGGCACCGTCGACGAGCTCGGCGGCCGCACCGTGGTGCACCGGATCGAGGGCCAGTCCTCGAGCGGTGCCACCAACGGCGGCTCGAGTTCGACCGGTTCGTCGGGCGGATCCACTGTGCCGGCCGGCGCGGCGCCGTCGGCGTCGGGTCAGACCGAGACGCTCGCGTCCGCCGCTGCGGCGCAGACCGAGTCACTCGTGGCTGCGGCAGCAGCGGCACCGGCCGACACGTCCGACACGACGGCGACCACGGCCCCGGCGGACACCACCGCCACGGCCCCGTCGGACACCACCGCCACCTCGCCGTCGGACACCACCGCCACCACCATCCCCGCCACCCCCTCGGCGGGCGGTGCCGGCGTCGCGCCCACGGGCGGGGGCGCGCCGACCGGCGCCGCACCATCCGGGAGCACGGGCGGCACCATCGGTGGCTCGGGGTCGGGGTCGAGCACCTCGGTGAGCACCTCGTCGAGCACGCGGTTCACCCAGCTCGTCACCTGGGTCGCACCGGTGGGCACCACCATCGGGTCGGGCGACCCGATCTACACCGTCGAGGGCAGCCCGGTGGTCGCGATGTACGGCACGCTGCCCGCGTGGCGCAGCCTGCGTTCGGGCGTCGACGACGGCGCCGACGTGCTCCAGCTCGAGCAGAACCTCGTCGCGCTCGGCGCCGATCCCGATCGGGAGATCACGATCGACGAGGCGTTCGACGACGACACCGAGGCGGCGATCGAGCGATGGCAGGCCGAGCTCGGGGTCGATGTCACGGGCGAGATCACGCTCGGGCAGGTGGTGTTCGTCCCCAGCCAGACCGAGATCCGCTCGGTGATCGCGAGCGCCGGCGACGAGGTGGGCGACGGCGACGGCATCGTCGAGCTCGCCGGCACGTCGCTCGAGGTGGTCATCGAGGTGCCCGACGAGCTCGAGTCGGCGCTCGCTCCGGGCACCGCCGTCACCGTCGGCGACGTGCCGGCCACCGTCACCCTGTTGCGGTCGGCCGAGGCCGACGACGGCAGCGTCACCGTCCAGGCCGTGATCGAACCGTCCGGCCAGGTCGGCGAGACCGGCTCGCTGGATGCACGACCCGGCGACGTGGTGACGGTGCAGCTCGACGTGACGCTCGCGAGCGACGTGCTCGTCGTGCCGTCGGAGGCACTGGTGTCGAAGATCGGCGGCACCCTCACGGTGCAGACCGGCGACGGGGTGTTCGTCACGGTCGAGCTGGTGGCGGTGACCGGCGGGAGGGCCGGCATCAGGAGCGACGAGCTGGCCGCCGGCGACCAGGTGCTGGTGCCGGCGTGAGTCAGGCGCTCGGGCGCACGTAGGTGCCCTGGGCCACGGCGACCGGCTTCGACGGGTCGTCGGTCCAGGCGACGATCGATCCGATGATCGATCGGCGACCCACCTGGTGCAGCTCGGCACGGGCGCGCAGCTCGCGTCCCCGCGCCGGCCGCAGGAACCGGATCGACAGCTCGCTGGTGAGGGTCATCGGTTCGATGCCGATCCGTGTGAAACACGCGTAGTACAGCGCGGCGTCGCACACACCGAACACGGTGGGGCCGCTGATGATGCCGCCGGGTCGCAGGTTGATGCCGTCGGTGTGCAGCACCGCCACCGCCCACCCCTCCCCCACCTCGTCGCAGCGGTTGCCGTTGCCGGGGAAGTCGCGTTCGAGGAAGTCGTTGATCTCGGCGACGGTGACCTGGCTCATGGCGTCGATCCTGGCAGACGGCTCGCGCCGGGTCCGGACTTGACCGAACCGCGCGTTGCAAGCAAGTGTTTGCGTATGGAACGAACAGCTGCCGACGACCCCAAGTCGCGGATCCTGACGGCGGCGATGCGCTGCTTCGCCGACAAGGGCTACGCCGCCACCACCATGGCCGACATCGAGGTGGCCGCCGGTTTCCAGCCGCGCACCGGCGGCACCTACCGCCACTTCCGTTCCAAGCGAGCGATCCTCGACGCCGCGCTCGAGTCCGAGATGGTCGCCACCCGGGACGACATCTCGACGATGCCGGCGCCGGCCGACGCCGACGGCATCCTCGACGGCGCCCGCCGCGCGCTCGCGGCACTCGACCGCCAGCGCGATCTGATGCGCGTGATGTTCCGCGACCTCGACGCGTTCCCGGAGCTGTTCGAGCACACCGTCGACCAACTGATCCAGCGCACCTACCGCGAGACGGCGGCGCACTATGCGTCGCTCGCCCCGGGGGTCGACGCCGAGGCGCTGGCAGCCGTGTCGCTCGGCGCGCTCGTGAACTTCAAGATCATCCAGGCCTTCACCGGCCGCACACCGAACGACGTCGACGACGAGCGATTCGCCCGAGCGTGGGCCCAGGTGTTCGGCGCAGCGGCGGCCACGGCGGCCGACCGTGGACTGCTCGCGCCGGGTGGCGCGTCGTGAGCGCCCCGGTCCGGCCCTCGCCCCTCACGAGCCTGCGCCTCGCCCGCTCGCTGGCGACCGACTTCCACGGCGGGCTCGAGCAGCTGGCACGACTCGGCGACGTGGTCGACGTCGGGTGGGGCCCGATGCGATTCGTCTACACCTTCGGTGCCGAGGCCAACGAGACGATCCTGTCGTCGAGCGCCGACGCGTTCACGTGGGGCGAGTTCCTGCAGACGCTCGTGCCCGTCGACGGTGAGACGGCCCTGGTCGTCACCGACGGCCCTGATCACGACCGGCGCCGCAAGCTCGTGCAGCCCGCGTTCCACCGCCGCCGGATCGACGGCTATCTGACGATCATGGCCGACGAAGCCGCGGCGACCGCCGCGACGTGGGCACCTGGCACCACGGTCGAGGTGCACGCGTCGATGCGTGGATGCATCCGGCGGATCGTGATGCGCTCGCTGTTCGGTGATGCCTTCGCCGCGCAGGCCGAACGGTTCGGCGAACTGCTCGAGCCGGCCCTCGCCTACGTGAACCGCTCGCCGTGGCAACGGTTCGATCGCAGCTGGTTCCCGCCCTACCGGTCGGCGATGCGGGCGCGCGACGCCGCCGACCAGCTGGTGTACGCCGAGATCGCTCGCCGCCGCGTCGCGCACGCCGCCGGCGAACCAGCTGGCGACGACGTGCTGTCGTGGCTGCTCGAGGCGCAGGAGGGCGAGCTGCTCACCGATGTCGAGGTGCGCGATCAGGTGGTGAGCATCGTCGCCGCCGGCTACGACACCACTGCGGCGGCCGCAGCCTGGATGCTGCACGCGATCCACAGTCGTCCCGACGTGCTGTCGGCGTTGCGCGACGAGATCGATCGCGAGCTGCCCGGCGGTGCGCCGCTCGACGCTGGCGCGCTGCAGCGCATGCGATGGCTCGACGGTGTGGTGAGTGAGGCGTTGCGGCTGTGGCCGCCCGGCGCGGTGAGCGGTCGCAAGGCGCAGCGCGACGTCGACATCTGTGGGGTCACCGTGCCGGCGGGTCGGATGGTGATGTACTCGGCGTGGGTCACGCAGCGCGACGCTCGTTGGTGGCCCGACCCGCTGCGGTTCGAGCCGGGTCGTTGGATCGAGGGACATCCCGCACACCAGCAGATCGCGCCGTCGTCGTGGGTGGTGTTCGGTGGCGGCGCCCGCCGCTGCCTCGGCTTCGCGATGGCGGTCACCGAGCTGAAGGCGATCGCGGTCGAGGTGGCACGGCGGGTCGATCTGCAGGTGTCTCCCGTGGCGCCCGAGCCGACCGGTCTGGCGACGACGGCACCGGCGGGCGGCGTGATGGCGAGGGTCACGAACCGGCGGCCATGAGGGCGACGCCGACGGCCGTTGCCGCCACGCCCACCCCCTGCCACCAACGCATCCGCTCGCGGTTGAACAGCACCGACAGGATCACCGCGACCGTGGCGAACTGCGATGCGGCCACCGAGACCGGGCCGCTCGACCCCTTCTGGAAGCCGAGTTGGAGCGACGCGATCGCGATCACCGCGAACGAGCCGGCGGCGAGCGAGTTGCGTCGCGACGACCGTTCGGCTGCGAAGAACGGCGCCGAGCCCAGCACGCCCACCACGGTCAGCATCGTGATGCCGGCCAGGCGCTGCAGCACCACGGGCAGCAGCCCGCTCTCCTCGCGCACCTCGCCCATGAGCGTGAAGGCGATGCCGAACGCCACGCCCGACGTGACACCGAGGATCGCCCCCAGGCGCACGCTCCCGGTGCCGCCCGGCGTGTACCCGGTGAGCACGAGCGCGACGAGGCCGACGGCGATGCCGGCGCTGCCGAGCGCCCCGGGCGCCTCGCCGCGCACGAGGTCGGTCACCACCGGCACGGCGGCGAGCAGCACCGACGACATCGGGGCGACGATGCCCATCCGTGCCACGCTGTAGCCGCGGTAGAGCAGCAACAGACCCGTGGTCATGCCCAGCCCGGACAGCACGGCGATCACCACGTCGCGACCGATCCATCGCCAGTCGACGACGAGGAGCAGCAGCGGGGAGAGCACGGTCGACACCGCGACAGCGCTGCGCGTCACGGTGATCGACGGGGTGTACCTGGCGGCGCGCGCGGCGAAGAAGTCGGACGCGCCGAGCAGCACGGCGGAGACGACGGCGAAGACGAGGGCCACGCGTCAGCTCGTCGACGGGAGCAGATCCCGCAACGCCTCGACGAGCGCATCGGCGTCGTCGGTGGTGTTGTAGGCGGCGATCGAGATGCGCAGCAGCACCTGGTCGCCGAATCGGTGCACGGGCGTCTCGACGCGGTGTTCGTCGTACAGCCGCTGCTTCAACACGACCGGGTCGACGTCGGGCAGCCGGACGACGGCCAGTTGCGCCGTCCACGGGAAGCCGTCGTCGGCATACACGGGAGCGAGGCCGGTGAGGTCGTCGATGCGGCGACAGGTGTCGACGAGCAGCTCGTGGCAGCGGCGCTGCACCGCCGCCCAGTCCTGGCTCTCGAGCCAGTCGATCGCGGCTGGGGTGGCCAGGTACGCCGCCAGGTCGCGCGTGCCCTGCCACTCGTGGTGATCGACGAAGGTCGAGCCGCTCGGGTGGTCGCTCTCCCATCCCCAGCTGACGACGAGCGGTTCGAGCATCGGCTGCACGTCGCGGCGGGCGTACACGAACGCCGATCCCTTGGGCGCGCACATCCACTTGTGGTTCGCGCCGGTGTAGATGTCGCAACCGAGCGCGTCGAGGTCGAGCGGTACGTGGCCGGGGATGTGAGCGCCGTCGACGAGGGTGAGGATGCCGGCCTCGCGTCCGCGGTGCACGAGCTCGTCGACCGGGAACCGCATCGCGGTCGCGCTCGTCATGTGGCTGAGGAACAGCACCTTGGTGCGCGGCGTGCGTTCCGCCCAGACGCGCTCGACGAACTCGTCGGCGGTGACACCGAAGGGGATGTGGGCGCGTACGTAGCGGGCGCCGCTGCGGTTGCAGATCCACCGCCACGTGCGATCCATCGCGCCGTACTCGTGGTCGGTGGTGAGGATCTCGTCGCCGGGCTCGAACCGCAGGCTCTTGGCCACCATGTTGACCGCGGTGGTCGGGTTGGGCACGTACACCAGCTCGTCGGCGGCGCAGCCGACGTAGCGGGCCAAGCGTGCCCGCGCCGCGCCGAGGCGCTCGTCGGCTTCCCGCTGGAGGAATCGGACGGGCTGTGCCTCGAGTGTCCGCTGCAGCTGCTGGTAGGCGTCGAACACCGGCTGCGGGGTGGCTCCGAAGCTGCCGTGGTTGAGGAAGACGACGTCGGGTTCGAGCAGGAACGGGGATCGGTCGGGCACCGGGCGAGGTTAGGACACCGCCGAGTGGTAGAGCACGAGGAACAGGTGGTTGACGGCCGGTTCGGCGCCGATCCGGAGGTTCCACCCTCGGCGCGCCTCGTTCCAGGCGTCACGCGCGACGCCGTGGAGCGCGGCCATCGGCTCGAGCATCGACAGGTCGTGGTTCACCATTGCGATCGAACGCACGATGCGGGCGTAGAGCTCGAGGCTCACCCCTGCGATCGGTTGCATCAGCTGTTCGACGCCGTCGCCGTGCGACTGACGCTCGTGCCCGTCGGTGGCCATGGCCATGCCGTCCTCCCCCGCCCTGCACACCGATGCGTTCACGTGGCATCCGACGCAGCAGTGCGCCGTGACGTCGCGCGAGATCGCATCGGTCGTCGGAGGTTCGGGGCCGTCCGGCGCCCGGATGGGTCCGGGTGATGTGGCACGATGCGCGCATGCCCCGCTTCCAGCCCGCCGCCCACCCGTTGCGCTTCGGCGTGTTCATGCCGCCGATGCACAAGACCGGGGTGAACCCGACCCTGGCGTTGCACCGCGACCTGCAGTTGATCGAGCACCTCGACCGCCTGGGCTACGCCGAGGCGTGGATCGGCGAGCACCACTCGGCCGGCAGCGAGCTGATCGCCAGTCCCGAGGTGTTCATCGCCGCGGCCGCCCAGCGCACCTCGCACATCAAGCTCGGCACCGGGGTCAACTCGCTCCCCTACCACCACCCGTTCATCCTCGCCGACCGGATCGTGATGCTCGACCACCTCACGCGCGGACGGATGATGTTCGGCGCCGGCCCCGGCCAGCTCACCAGCGACGCGGCGATGCTGGGCATCGATCCGCTGCAGCAGCGCCCGCGCATGGAGCAGGCGTTCGACGTGATGATGCGGTTGTTCGCCGGTGAGACGGTGACCGAGCGTACGGACTGGTTCACGTGCGACGAGGCGGTGCTGCAGATCCGCCCCTACAGCGACTTCGACGTGGCGGTCGCGTCGTCGATCTCGCCGTCGGGGTCGAAGCTCGCCGGTCGCTACGGCACGGGCATGCTGTCGATCGCCGCCACCGAGCCCGCCGCGTTCCAGGTGCTCGACTACAACTACACCGTCTGGCAGGAGGAGGCCGCCCGTCACGGTCACGTGGCGCCTCGCGAGCAGTGGCGCCTGATGGGCCCGATGCACATCGCCGAGACCGTCGAGCAGGCGAAGAAGAACTGCGAGTACGGCCTGCAATGGGTGTTCGAGTACCTGAGCCACATCATCCCGACGGGCGACCCCAGCGCTCCCCCTCCGCCCAGCGACTACAGCGACTTCATCGACTACGTGAACGAGAGCGGCCGGATGGTGATCGGCACGCCGGAGATGGCGATCGAACAGCTCGAGCGCCTCGTCGACAAGACGGGCGGGTTCGGGTGCTACCTGTTCCTCGGTGCCGACCTCGCCGACTTCCCGGCCACGCTGCGGAGCTACGAACTGTTCGCCGAACAGGTGATGCCGCACTTCACCGGTCAGCTCGCCCCCGTGCAGGCCAGCTACGACCGGGTGGTCGGCGCCGGCAGCCGCTGGGTCGACGCGACGTTGAACGCGCAGCTCACCGCGATCGCGAACTACGAAGAGGAGCGCGCGAAGCGCTGACCCGTGATGTCCTGGGCGCCGGTCGTGTGGGTTGAGCTGCGACGGTGAGTCGACACTGGCGCCCAGGAATCTGCCCTCGTTGTCCTGGGTGCCGGTGAGGCCGGATCACCAGGTCGTTCGGCGGGGCGTGGCGCCCAGAAGATCGGCGTCAGCTGCGGTTCTGGACGTGCTGGAAGCCGAAGCGGCCCTTGATGCAGAGGTTGCCGTGCGTGACCGAGTGGTCGGACGGGCTCGTGACCTTGACGATCGAGTTGTCCTGCACGTGCAAGGTGACCTGACACCCGACGCCGCAGTACGGGCAGATGGTGTCGGTCTGCGTCTGGCGGTCCTCGTCCCAGGTGCCGGCCGCGCGCATGTCGTGCTCGCTCGTGAACATCAACGCACCCGTGGGACACACGGCGATGCAGTTGCCGCAGTACACACACGCGCTGTCGGGCAGCTCGGCGTCGTACTCGGCCGCGATGTGAGCGTCGAAGCCGCGGCCGGCGACAGCGATCGCGAACGTGTTCTGCCATTGAGGGCCGCACGCGTCGACGCACTTGTAGCAGAGGATGCACTTCTCGTAGTCCCGCACGTACAGCTCGTTGTCGCGCTTGACCGGCTGAGCCTTGGTGGCGCGCTCGTCGCCGTAGCGATCGGTGTCGACGGCGTACTGCTCGTTCCAGCGATCGACGTGCGGGGTGAGCGACAGGTCGGTGGACGAGCCGAGGAACTCGAGCACCATGCGCCGGCTGTGCTGCACGCGTTCGGTGTCGGTGCGCACCACCATGCCCGGCTCGACCTTGCGCGAGCACGACGGCACGAGCGTGCGAGACCCTTCGACCTCGACCATGCAGACGCGGCAGGCGTTCTTCGGTGTGAGCGTCTCGCCGTAACAGAGCGTGGGGATGTCGTCGCATCCGTTGCTGCGGCAGGCCTGCAACACGGTGGTGCCCTCGGCGACCTTCACCGTCTCGCCGTCGATCGTGAGCTCGACGGCGTGCTTGGGCGGCGCGACGGGGGTGCCGGGTCGCGGCTCGATCGTGGTCACGAGAAGACCCCCAGCTTGGCGATGGCGCTCTCGATCGCGCCGTGGGCGGAATGGCCGAACCCGCAGATCGACGCGTCGCGCAGCACCCGACCGATGTCGGTGAGCAGCTGCCGGTCGGCCTCGAAGTCGGGTCCGTGGTGCTCCATGCGCTGCAGCACCTCTTCCTGGCGCATCGTGCCGACGCGGCACGGCACGCACTGGCCGCAGCTCTCGTCGCGGAAGAACGCAGCGATGCGGTGGACGAACTGCACCAGGTCGACGTGCTCGTCGAGCACCATCACCACGCCGCTGCCGAGGGTGAGCGAATTGGCGCGCAGGTCTTCGAAGGTGAGCGGCACGTCGAGGTCGCCCGGCAGCGCGAACGATCCGGCGGCGCCGCCGAGCAGCACGGCGCGCAGTTGGTGGCCGTTGGCGACACCACCGGCGGCCTCGATCACCTGACGCAACGTGGCGCCGAACGGCAGTTCGTACACGCCGGGCGTGGTGACGGACCCCGAGACGCAGAACAGCTTGGTGCCGGTGGAGCCGGGGGTGCCGGTGCGGCTGAAGGCCTCGCCGCCGTGCAGCACGATCGGCAGCACGTTGGCGAGCGTCTCGACGTTGTTGATCAGTGTCGGCTTACCGAACAGGCCGGCGTCGACGGGGAACGGCGGCTTGTTGCGCGGCTCGCCGCGGAAGCCCTCGATCGAGTTGAAGATCGCCGTCTCCTCGCCGCAGATGTAGGCGCCGGCGCCCACGAACACCTCGAGGTGGAAGGCGAACCCGGCGCCCATCACGTCGTGGCCGAGCAGGCCGTGCTCCTCGGCGACCGCGATCGCGTGGCGCAGGGTGCGCTCGGCTCGCGGGTACTCGCCGCGCAGGTACACGTAGCCGCGTTCGCAGCCGGTGGCGTAGGCGGCGATGGTCATCGCCTCGATCAGGCTGAACGGGTCGCCCTCGATGATCGAGCGGTCCTTGAAGGTGCCGGGCTCGCTCTCGTCGGCGTTGCAGACCAGGTAGTGCGGGCGCACGGGGTGGTGGGCGACGGTGTCCCACTTGCGACCGGCCGGGAAGGCGGCACCGCCGCGGCCCATGATCTTCGACTCGAGCACCTCGCGCACCACGGCCTCGGGGCCCATCTCGATCGCCCGGCGGAGTGCGAGGTAGCCGTCGTGGGCGCGATAGGCGTGCAGGCTCGAGGGGTCGACGAGGCCGACGCGGCGCAGCAGCACGAACTCGCTGCGGTCGTCGTGCACCTGGGGCGTGGCGACGTCGGGCGCGGTCTCGTCCGGCAACTCGGCGCCGGCCACGAGATCGCGCACCTGCACGGGCGTGGCGGGTGCGAGAACGCCCTTGCGCGGTTGCTCGCCGGCATCGGTGACGAACACCGCCGGCGCCCGCTCGCAGAGGCCGAGGCACGGTGACGGGTGGGCACCATCGGGCACCTCGGCGCCGGCGATCTGGCAGGCGAGGTCGATGCACACGTGCACCTGGCGGCTCGGCCGCTCGGTGACGCTGAACAGGCCGTAGAAGGTGGCGACGCCGTGGATGTCGGCCGGTGCGACGTCGAGCCGCTCGGCGATGTGGTTGATCGCCCCGCGGCTGATCCAGCCGACGCGGTCGTTGACCGCGTGCAACACGGGCAGCAGGCGGTGGCGTTCGGCGCGCACGTCGTGCCCGCCGCGGGCCACGTGGTGGTCGTCGGCGGTACGGTCGCCACCGAACCACGACGACCCGGCGGCGCCGAGCACTGACTCGATCGCCTCGACCTCGGCGGCCGTGGGCGTGTGCGAGCTCAGCTTCAGGTCCATCGGGTTCCGTTCACTCGCCGGCGGCGGCGCCGGCAACCGTCTGCGACGGGTCGATCTTGTCGATGCGCACCGCGGCCGCCTTGAACTCGGCGGTGCCGGCCTTGGGGTCGGTGGCGTCGATGGTGAGCACGTTGGTGTCGACCTGCTCGGGGAAGTGGAAGGTCATGAACACCAGGCCGGGTCGCAGCACGGGGTCGATGCGCACGGGGGCCTCGACGGTGCCTCGGGGCGAGCTGACCCGCACCCACTCGCCCTCGGCGAGCTGCATCCGCTCGGCGTCCTCGGGCGACACGTCGATCGACTCGCCGAAGCGCAGCGGGTTGCTGAAGCCGCCCGACTGCACGCCGGTGTTGTACGAGTCGAGCCGGCGGCCGGTGGTGAGCCGCAGCGGGAACTGCTCGCTCAGCGCTTCGACCGGCGGGTCGTCGACCACGGAGCTGAACGGCGCGAGGCGCCCGCGCTCGGCGGGGTCGTCGGCCCACAGCCGGCCGTGCAGATAGCTGGGCTCGAGGCGGTCCTCGTGGTAGCAGGGCCACTGGATGCCCTGCAGCTCCTCGAGCCGGGCGTAGCTCATGCCGGCGTGCATCGGCGACAACGACCGCACCTCGTTCCACACGCTCTCGGCGATCTCGCGGGCGGTGTCGCCGTAGTGCCAGTCGTGGCCGAGGCGGCGGCAGACGTCGAGGATGATCTCGATGTCGTCGCGCGCGCCGGCCGGCGGGTCGAGCGCCTTGCGGGTGCGCTGCACGCGACGCTCGCTGTTGGTGACCGTGCCCTCGCTCTCGCACCAGCTGGCGCTGCCGGGCAGCACCACGTCGGCCAGCTCGGCGGTCTTGGTGAGGAAGATGTCCTGCACGACCAGGTGGTCGAGGCCGCGAAGCAGGTGCACCGTGTGCTCCTTGTCGGCCTCGCTCTGCGCGGGGTTCTCGCCGATCACGTACACGGCGCGCATGTCACCGCGCTCCATGGCTTCGAACATCTGCGTGAGGTGCCAGCCGTAGCGGTCCTGGATGGTGACGCCCCAGGCGGTGCCGAACTTGTCGCGCACCTCGGGGTCGAGGATGTCCTGGAACCCGGCGAGGCGGTTGGGGATCGCGCCCATGTCGCCGCCGCCCTGCACGTTGTTCTGCCCGCGCAGCGGGTTGAGCCCGGCGCCGTACCGGCCGACGTGACCGCACAGCAGCGCGAGGTTGATGAGCGACAGCACGTTGTCGACGCCGTTGTGGTGCTCGGTGATGCCGAGGGTCCAGCAGAGCTGCCCGCGGTCGGCGGTGGCGTAGGCGTGTGCGAGCTCGCGGATCGCGTCGGCGGGCACACCGGTGACCTGCGAGCCGCGCTCGAGCGTCCATTCCTCGACCGTCGCCCGGTACTCGTCGAAGCCCGTGGTGGCGCGCTCGATGAAGTCGGTGTTGGCCAGCCCGGCGTGGATGATCTCGCGGGCGATCGTGTGTGACAGCGCGATGTCGGTGCCGACGTGGTTGCCGAGCCAGAGGTCGGCCCACTGGGCCGATTCCGAGCGTCGTGGGTCGACGGCGTAGAGGCGCGCGCCGCGGCGCACGGCCTTGAGGACGTGCTGGAAGAAGATCGGGTGGGCGTTGCGCGCGTTCGATCCCCAGAGGACGATGACATCGGCCTCCTCGATCTCGGCGTAGCTCGACGTGCCACCACCTGCTCCGAAGACTGTGGCCAGACCGACCACGGAGGGAGCGTGTCAAGTGCGATTGCACGAGTCGATGTTGTTGGTGCCGATCGCGACGCGGGCGAACTTCTGGGCGACGAAGTTCATCTCGTTGGTGCTCTTCGAGCACGAGAAGACACCGACCGAGTTCGGGCCGTGTGCGTCACGTGCGGCGGCGAAGCCGGCAGCGGCGCGGTCGAGCGCTTCGTCCCAGGTGGCGGGGCGCAGCACGCCGTCCTGGCGGACGAGCGGCTGGGTGATGCGCTGCATCGGGGCGTGGGTGTAGCGACGTTGGTTCATGATCACCCCCTTCCCGATCACTCCGGTTCCGTGGGGCGTTCCACATCGTGGAACCGTTCCCCGTGGTGGAACGGTCAGAGAATATCCGATGTCAGGGATTCACGGAACGAATGCGCTGGGAAAGGCGGCCGAGCCACGTGTCGAGCGCGACGGTGAGCCGCTTGCGATCGCCCGTGGCGAGCAGGTCCATCACCAGCCCGCTGAACATGGCCTTGCTGAGGCTCGCCTCCACCTCGATCAGCCCCTCGGGCACGCCTTCGGCTCGGAGGCGCTGCTCGACGTCGTGACGCCACACACCGATCTGGTCCGCGCGCACGTCGCCGGTGAGGCCGGTCACCTCGGCGCTCAGCGCAGCGGCCTCGTAGTTGAGCCGTACGAGCGCCAGGTTGGCGGGCGACGCGTTGATCCACTTCCACCAGCGTCGGTAGAACTCGACGGTGCCCATGTCGCGACGGCGCGACATCCAGGTCTCCTGCACCTCGATCTGCTGCTCGATCGACCGGGCGAGCGCCGTCGCGACCAGCTCGTCCTTCGAGCCGAAGTGGTGGACGAGGCGGTTGATGCTCACGTCGAGTGCCGCCGCCATCGGACGCAGCGTGGCCTGGGCCAATCCGTGTTCGGCCAGGTAGACGACGATGCGGTCGAGCAGCTCCTGGCGGCGCTCGAGGTCGGGGGTACGGGCCATGTGGCCAGCACCCTAACGCGCGGGCCCCTCCGTTCTCGCGGGCGACCCGAGGCGCTCGCCCGCCCGGAAGGTGGCCGCGACGAGCGGCACCCCGGGTCGGTAGACGAGGTGCGTGTACGACGGGGCGTCGAGCACCGCGAGGTCGGCACGGCTGCCGGGCCGCAGCACGCCGAGGTCGGGGCGACGCAGCGCGGCCGCTCCACCGACGGTGGCCGCCCGGATCGCCTCCTCGATCGTCATCCTGAGGTCGCGCACCGCGAGCGCGATGCAGAACGACATCGAGGTGGTGTAGCTGCTGCCCGGGTTGCAGTTGGTGGCGAGGGCGACGGTGGCACCGGCGTCGAGCACCCGGCGGGCGTCGGGGTACGGCTGACGGGTCGAGAAGTCGGCGGCGGGGAGGAACGTCGCCACCGTGGTGCTGGCCGCGAGCGCCTCGATGTCGGCGTCGGACAGATAGGTGCAGTGGTCGACGGAGGCGCAGCCCGTCTCGACGCCGAGTTGCACACCCGGGCCGTGGCCGAGCTGGTTGGCGTGGAGCCGACCGCCGAGCCCGCGAGCCGCCCCGGCGGCGAGCACGGCCCGGCACTGGTCGGCGTCGAACGCACCCACCTCGCAGAAGGCGTCGATCCAGCGCGCGTGCGGCGCCGCGGCGTCGAGCATCTCGGTGCACACGTGGTGCACGTAGTCGTCGGTGCGACCCTCGAACTCGGCCGGCACCACGTGCGCACCGAGGAACGTGGTGTGCTCGGTGAATCCCTCGGCCACGTGCAGACACCGGGTTTCGTGCTCGGGATCGAGGCCGTAGCCCGACTTGATCTCCAGGGTCGTGATGCCGGCCCGCGCGGCCTCGTCGCGTCGCAGGGCGGTGAGTCGGCGCAGCTCGTCGTCGCTCGCGGCGCGGGTGGCGGCCACGGTGGTGCGGATGCCGCCGGCCGCGTAGGGCGCGCCGGCCATGCGTGCGACGAACTCGTCGCCGCGGTCGCCGGCGAACACCAGGTGGGTGTGGCTGTCGACGAAGCCCGGTAGCACGCACCGTCCGCCGGCGTCGACACAGGTGTCGGCGGCGGCCGAGGTGCGGCCCGCACGTTCGATCGCGACCACGTGGCCGTCCTGCACGACGAGCGCTGCGTCGCGCACCACGCCGAGCGGCCCTTCGCCGACGGTGGGGTCGTTGGTGACGAGCAGCCCGATGTGGTCGACGACGAGCGTGCCGGTCGGGTCGGAGGCGTTCACGGGACGGCCCGCCACGCTGCGGCGATCGAGTCGGACAACTCCCCCGCCACGTCGATCGACACGTGCCGGCCGTCGCGCACCACCACACGGCCGCCGATCACCACGTGGCGCACGTCTGCGGTAGCAGCGGCGTACACGACCGTGGCGAGCGCGTGATCGGGTGACGCACCTGCGGTGCGCACCGATCGCAGGTCGACCGTCACCAGATCGGCGAGGTCGCCGACCGCGAGACGTCCGGCGTCGGCCCATCCGAGGCTGCGGTGTCCGTGCACGGTGGCCACCTCGAGCAGCGACGGAACGGTGTGGTTGCCTCGGACCAGCGACGCGAGACGCTCGTCGAGCTCGACGGCGCGTGCCTCTTCGAACAGGTCGATCACCGCGTGCGAGTCGCTGCCCAGCGCGATCGGCACCTCGGCCTCGAGGAACCGTGCGGTCGGGCCGATGCCGTCGGCCAGGTCGCGTTCGGTGGTCGGGCACATGCAGACGGTCGATCGGTGCATCTGCAACAACCTCACGTCGTGCTCGGTCAGGTGGGTGGCGTGCACCGCCGTGAAGGCGGCGTCGAGCGCGTGCCGTTCGGCGAGCAGCTCCATGGGTGTGAGCGCGAACGCCTCGACACATGCATGGTTCTCGGCGGGTTGCTCGCTCACGTGCGCGTGCAACGGCACGCCCCGCTCGATCGCCCACGCGGCGACCCGTGCGATCGATTCGGGGTCGACCGCGCGCACCGAGTGCACGGCGGCGCCCACACGCGCTGTCGGGCTCGTGGTCCGTTCGCACAGCGCTTCGACACGCTCGACCCAGGCGTCGACCCGTACGTCGCTGAACCGTCGCTGCACCGGGTTGGGTGGCTGGTCGATGCCGCCCTGCAGGTAGCAGGTGTCGAGCAAGGTGATCCGCAGTCCGGCGTCGGCCGCTGCGGCCGACAGCGCCTCGCCGATCACGTTGGCATCTCGGTACGGGGTGCCGTCGGGCTGGTGGTGCAGGTAGTGGAACTCGCCCACGCACGTCACGCCGGCCATGACCATCTCGGCGAAGGTGGCACGGGCGAGGCGGTGGTACGTGTCGGGGTCGAGCGAGGCGGCGAGCCCGTACATCTGGTCGCGCCAGGTCCAGAACGAGCCGACGCCGTCGTGCGTGCGGCCGCGCAGCGCCCGGTGGAACGCGTGGCTGTGGGTGTTGGCCAGGCCGGGCAGCGTGAGCCCGGACAGACGTACCGCGTGACCCGGTGCTGACACCCCTGGCGTGACGCTGACGATGCGATCGCCGTCGACGTCGATCTGCACGTCGGCCACGGCGTGGTCGCCGCCCAGCCACGCGAGCTCGCAGTGGTAGGTGGCGCGAGCCGGCACGGTGCGTCAGCTCCCCACGCGGTGCACGAACTCGGTGATGCGCTCGACGAAGGCAGCGCGGTGGAACCGTTCGAACTGTTCCCACGTGGTGAACGTGGTGGGATCGGTCACCCGGTCGAGGAACATCGTGCCGTCGAGGTGGTCGCACTCGTGCTGGAAGGTGCCGGCGGTGAGGCCCCGCTTGATCTCGTCGTGTTCGACACCGTCGCGGTCGAGGTAGCGGACGCGCACGTTGACGTGGCGCATCACGTTGCCGCGCAGGTTCGGCACCGACAGGCAGCCCTCGTTGATCTCGACCAGCTCGTCGTCGAGCGGTTCGATCACCGGGTTGACCACGATCGTGAGCGGGATGCGTGGCTTGTACGGGTAGCGCGGGTTGTCGTTCACCTCGATCGTCGTGATGCGCAGCGGCACGCCGACCTGGTTGGCGGCGATGCCGGCACCGTTGGCGGCGTGCATCGTGTCGATCAGGTCGTCGATCAGCTGTTGCACCTCGGGCGAGGCGAGTTCGTCACGGGTGACCTCGCGTGCTCGCTCGCGCAGGACGGGGTGGCCCACGGTGACGATGTCGCGGACGGTCACGGCGCGCTCCTGGCGTCGGTCCAGAGCACGGGGAACAGCGGGTGGTCGAGGGGCGCGCCGTCGGGCAGCTCGTCGGCGAGGCCGGGGAACGGCGGCGAGGTGGTCCACGGGCGCACCACGTGGCGCATGTCGTCGCCGAGGAACCGCAGTGACACGACCCGCCGGCGGTGCTGACCGAGCACCGGCCCGGCCGCGTGGAGCGTGAGCCCGTGGAAGAACACGGCGTCGCCGGGTTCGAGCGCCCAGCCGATGATCTCGAACTCGGGGTTGCCGTCGATCTGCGGCAGCTCGACGAGTGAACCCTCCGGGAACCACTTCGCCTGGCCGTCGAGGAAGGTGCGGGGCATGTACCACGGGCCGAGGTGCGAACCCCGGACGAACTCGAGCACCGACTCGCGCGGCACGGGGTCGACCGGGATCCAGGCGCTGAGGTTCTGGCGACCCTCGACGTTGTAGTACGGCTGGTCCTGGTGCCACGGCGTGCGCTGGCGCGTACCGGGCTCCTTGGTGAGCACGTGGTCGTGGTAGAAGCGCACCTCGTGGGTGTCGCCCAGCAGGTGCGCGGCGATGGCTGCGGCGGGCGAGGTGCGCACGAACTCGTGCAGCTGGGGGATGCGCTGCCACGAGCAGAAGTCCTCGACGAACGCGCCGTCGTCGGCGCCACTGGCCCGCTTGGCGAGTGGCGACAGGTCGGCGAGGTTGGCGTCGATCGCGCGACGGGCGAGGTCGACGTGTTCGGGCGAGAAGGCGCCGCGGACGCACACCGCACCGTCGCGCCAGAAGTCGCCCTCGATCTGGAACTCGGTCGTGGACGGCATCTCGCTCACCCCTCCATCATGGGCACGCGGACACCGCGTTCGCGAGCCACGTCGATCGCCCGGTCGTAGCCGGCGTCGGCGTGGCGGATCACACCCATGCCGGGATCGCTGAGCAGCACGCGCGAGAGCTTCTCGGCGGCGAGATCGGTGCCGTCGGCGAGGCACACCATGCCGGCATGGATGCTGCGGCCGATGCCCACGCCGCCGCCGTGGTGGATGCTCACCCACGTGGCACCGCTCGAGGTGTTCACCAGCGCGTTCAGCAACGGCCAGTCGGCGATCGCGTCGCTGCCGTCGATCATCGACTCGGTCTCGCGGTACGGCGACGCCACCGATCCCGAGTCGAGGTGGTCGCGGCCGATCACGATCGGCGCCTTCAGCTCGCCGCGGCGCACCATCTCGTTGAACCGCAAGCCGAGGCGGTGGCGTTCGCCGTAGCCGAGCCAGCAGATGCGCGCGGGCAGGCCCTGGAACGCGACCCGCTCCCCCGCCATCTCGATCCATGTGCGCAGGTGCACGTCGTCGGGGAACTCTTCGAGCACGGCCCGGTCGGTGGCGGCGATGTCGGCCGGATCGCCCGACAGCGCCACCCAGCGGAACGGGCCCTTGCCCTCGCAGAACAGCGGACGGATGTACGCGGGCAGGAAGCCCGGGTAGTCGAACGCCCGCTCGAAGCCACCGAGCTGTGCCTCGGCCCGCAGGCTGTTGCCGTAGTCGAACACCTCGGCGCCCTTGTCGAGGAAACCCACCATGCCCCGGCAGTGCGCGGCCATCGACTCGCGCGACCTGCGGATCAGCTCCTGCGGGTTGCTGCGTGCCATCTCGGCGGTGGCCTCGGGCGTGAGGTCGGCGGGCACGTAGCTGAGCGGGTCGTGCGCACTCGTCTGGTCGGTGACGATGTCGGCCGGGAAGTCCATCTCCAACAGTTGCGGTACCAGCACGGCGGCGTTGCCGACCAGACCGACCGACAGCGCGCGCTTCGCGTCGCGCGCCTCGATGCAGCGAGCGATCGCGTCGTCGACCGAGTCGGCGATCACGTCGAGGTAACGGTGCTCGACGCGTCGCTCGGCGCGCCAGCGGTCGACTTCGATGCACAGCGCCACGCCGCCGGCCATCGTGACCGCGAGCGGTTGGGCGCCGCCCATGCCGCCGAGTCCGGCGGTGAGCGTGATCGTGCCGGCGAGCGAGCCGCCGAACTTCTTGCGGCCGATCTCGGCGAAGCACTCGTAGGTGCCCTGCAGGATGCCCTGGGTGCCGATGTAGATCCACGAGCCGGCGGTCATCTGGCCGTACATGGTGAGACCCATCGCCTCGAGCCGACGGAACTCGTCCCAGTTGCCCCACTGCGGCACGAGGTTCGAATTGGCGAGCAGCACGCGGGGCGCCCACTCGTGGGTGCGGAACACACCGACCGGCTTGCCGCTCTGCACGAGCATCGTCTCGTCGGCCTTCAGCGTGGTGAGGGTGCGCGCCATCGCGTCGAACGCGTCCCAGCTGCGCGCCGCCCGGCCGGTGCCGCCGTACACGACGAGGTCGTCGGGGCGCTCGGCCACCTCGGGGTCGAGGTTGTTGTGCAGCATCCGGTAGGCCGCTTCCTGTGGCCAACCGAGGCAGGTGAGATCGGTGCCGCGCGCGGCGCGGACGGGACGGGGACCGGACATCTAGAGGACCTCCAGGGAACCGATGGTGGATTCGACGGCGGCGAGCACCGAGCCGTCGGCGAGACGCTGTTCGGCGGTGCGCAGATCGGGTGACAGCCAGCGATCGGGGCCGGGGCCGGCCACGTCGCGGCGGAGCACGGCGAGTGCGGCGCCGGTGGCGGCACCGGGCACGAGGGGCGCCCGCAGATCGAGCGCCGCGGCGGCACAGACCAGCTCGACGGCGAGGACCCGACGCAGGGTGTCGACCGAGCGGCGGAGCTTGCGTGCGGCAGCCCAGCCGTTGGAGACGTGGTCCTCCTGCATCGCGCTGGTGGGCAGCGACTGGGTGCTGGCGGGCACGGCGAGGCGCTGTGCCTCCATCGCCATCGCGGCCTGCGTGTAGTGGGCGATCATCATCCCGCTGTTGACGCCCGCGTCGGGGGTGAGGAACGGAGGCAGCCCGTGCGAGCGGGCCACGTCGAGCAGCCGGTCGGTGCGGCGCTCGCTGATCGCGCACAACTCGCTCGCGGCGATCGCGAGGAAGTCGCAGACGAACGCGACGGGCGCGCCGTGGAAGTTGCCGCAGCTCTCGACGCGGCCGTCGGGCAGGATCATCGGGTTGTCGATCGCCGCGTCGAGTTCGCGCTCGGTGACGGTGCGGGCGTGGGCCATCGTGTCGAGCGCGGCGCCGTGCACCTGCGGCGTGCAGCGCAGCGAGTACGCGTCCTGCACCCGGCCATCGCCCTCGCGGTGGCTCGCGACGATGGGCGAGCCGGCGAGGAGCCGGGTGAGGTTGCGCGCACTGACGGCCTGACCGACCTGCGGGCGCAACGCCTGCAGGTCGGCGGCGAAGGCGCGATCGGTGCCGAGGATGCCTTCGACGGTCATCGCAGCGGTCACGTCCGCGAGGCGGGCGAGCGCCGACAGGTCGTGCAACGCGAGGCAGAGCATGCCGAGGATGCCGTCGGTGCCGTTGATCAGCGCGAGGCCTTCCTTGGCGCGAAGCGTGACCGGCCGGAGCCCGGCGCGCTCCATCGCGACCGCCGTGGGCACGCGCACACCGTCGGGGCCCCACACCTCGCCCTCGCCGATGAGTGCGAGCGCGCAGTGGCTGAGCGGTGCGAGGTCGCCGCTGGCGCCGAGCGAACCGTGCTCGCGCACGACCGGCGTGAGGTCGTGTTCGAGCAGCGCGAGTTGCAGGTCGACGAGTTCGGGGCGAGCACCGGAGTGGGCCATCGACAGGCTGCGTGCGCGGAGCAGCAGCAGGGCCCGCACCACCTCGGGCTCGACCGGGTCGCCCATGCCGGTGGCGTGCGAGCGCACGAGGGCCACCTGCAGCTCGGCGGTGCGGTCGGCCGGGATGACCGTGTGGGCCAGCGAGCCGAATCCGGTGGTGACGCCGTAGACGGGCCGGTCGCCGGCGACGAAACCGTCGGCAAGGGCGGCCGAACGGGCCATCGCGTCGCGGGCGTCGCCGGCCAGGCGAGCGGTGGCGTGGTGACGGGCGACGGCGACGACGTCGTCGATCCGGAGGCCGCGACCGTGCAGCGCGACCTCGGGCACGGCACCGGACGTGTTTCGTGTGGTGGCAGGTACTTCCATCTGACGCAAGACTCTGCCAGACTGTGGCACGTGCCGCAAGCATCTCGGAAGACCTCGCCCGACACGGTGTCCCCGCCGGCGCCCGACGCCCCTCGCGCCACCGACCGCGGGCTGAGCCTGGTGCGCGAGGTGGCTGATCATCCCCACGGGCTGCCACTCGCCGACCTGGCGCGAGCCGTCGGGCTGAGTGCCAGCACGGCGTTGCGCCAACTGCGGGCACTCGAGGCGGCGGGCTTCGCCGTGCGGCGCGCCGATGGGTTGTGGGTGCCCGGTCCCGAGCTGATGCGCATCGCCCGCAACCTCGCCGCGACGGCCACGCTCCCCCGCCTGGCCGAGGCGGTGCTGGCTTCGCTGGCCGAGACGCTCGGCGAGTCGGCGTACCTGGCCGAGGCGGCCGATGCCACGCACGCCGTGTACGTCGCGATGGAGGCCGGCACCCACGCCGTGCGCCACGTCAGCTGGCTCGGCCACACGGTGCCGCGCCGGGGCACGGCCGTCGGTCGGGCGCTGGTCGGCGACGTCGATCCCGACGGTGTTGCCGTGCGCGAGGACGTCGTCGAGTCGGGCATCACCGCGGTGTCGGCACCCGTACGCGACGCGCGTGACGAGGTGGTGGCCGCGGTCAGCGTGGTGGGCCCGTCGTTCCGTCTGGTCGGCGACGCGCTCGACGCGGCGAGGACGGCGGTGGCCGAGCACGCCGAACGTCTCAGCCGCCTCGCCGGCCGCTGACCCTCCGCTGATCCGGCCGCTGACCCGGCCGCTGACCCGGCCGGGCCCGTCCCGGTCGCGATGCCGCAGGAGTGCAGGGTCGCTGCGCGACACTGACCGGTCATGAACGCACGCCTGCTCCGCACCGTCGCCGCCCTCGCCCTCGTGGGGTCGATCGCGGCGAGCTGCGGCGACGACAGCGAGCCCTCGGCCGAGTCGTCCGCCGCGGTCACCACAGCGGTCGAGACCACGGAGGCCGCCGCGCCCACCACCACCGCGGCCGCGCCGACGACCACCGAGGCCGCGCCCACCACGACGGCGGCGCCGACCACCACCGAAGCACCCACCACCACGGTGGCGCCGGCGGTGTGGACCCCGACGGACCGCATGCCCGACCTCGCGTACCTGCCGTGCTGCGCGTCGAACTACACCGGTGACCCCTCCCCCGCGATCCCGACCGATCCGTCGGCGGCGCTCGAACCCGGTGTGTACAAGGCGTTCCGCCAGTCGCCGTCACCGCTCGAGGCCTGGGACCCGACGACGATCACCTTCTCGCTCGCCCCGTTCGTCCCGTGCAGCACCCCGGACGTGTTCTGCGAGGACGGATGGACCGACGCCGATGTCGCCGTCGGACCCGTGGCCCGCGAGGTGACGATGCCGCTCGACGACCAGATCCAGGTGGTCATCGGTGGCTTCGGATGCGGCGCCGACGCGAGCTACGACGTCGACCACCAGGCGGGCAACGGCACCCTGTTCGCCCAGCTGCAGACCGAGTACGAAGCCGCGTACCAGCGCACGGTCGCGCCGCTCGTCGCCGCCGACACCCCGTACGGCGACTACGAGACGCTGTTCGCCACGCCACAGGACGGCTTCAGCGTGCCGTGCCTCGCGGCCGGTGCACTGCAGTGGCAGGGCTCGGCCGGCCCGACGATCCTGCTGCAGCTGCTCGGCATGTACGACGACGCCCAGCAGAAGGTCGTGGTCGCCCCGTCGATCTCGGTCGAGACGATCTACCTGACCGCGCTCGGTGTGGCCGACGACGGCACGCAGACGCTGTACTTCTACGCCGGCTTCCTCAGCTGACCGCGCCGCCGCCCGACGACACCTGACCTGCGACTTCGGGCCCAACGGCCCGATCGCTCGGCGCGACGCGGCGCGACAGTCGCGTCATGCGACGTGTCCTCGTCCTCGGCGCCGGCGGACGGGACTTCCACGACTTCGCGGTCGTCTTCCGCGACGACCCCGACGTCCGCGTGGTGGCCTTCACGGCGGCGCAGATCCCCGGCATCGACCACCGGCGCTACCCGCCGTCGCTCGCCGGGCCCTCGTACCCCGACGGCATCCCGATCCGGCCCCAGGCCGAGCTCACCGAGCTGGTACGCGCCCACGACGTCGACGAGGTGGTGCTCGCGTACAGCGACCTGTCGTACGCCGAGGTGATGCACCTCGCCGCCGAGGCGATGGCCGCCGGCGCCGACTTCCGACTGCTCGGCCCCGACGCGACGATGCTGCGCTCGTCGAAGCCGGTGGTGGCCGTCTGCGCATCGCGCACGGGCGCCGGCAAGTCGCAGACGACCCGACGCATCGGCCGGATCCTGCTCGACGCCGGACTCCGCGTGGCGTTGGTGCGGCACCCGATGCCCTACGGCGATCTCGAGGCGATGCGGGTGCAGCGCTTCGCCACGCTCGACGACATCGCCGCGTCGCACCCCACGATCGAAGCGCGCGAGGAGTACGAGCAACCCGTGCGCGAGGGCATGGTGATGTTCGCCGGTGTCGACTACGAGGCGATCCTGCGGGCGGCCGAAGCCGAAGCGGACGTGATCGTGTGGGACGGCGGCAACAACGACCTGCCCTTCTACCGGCCCGACCTGATGGTCACCGTGGTCGACCCGCTGCGGCCGGGCCACGAGTGCGGCTGGTATCCGGGCGAGGTGAACCTCCGCCTCGCCGACGTGGTGGTGGTGAACAAGATCGACAGCGCGTCGCCCGACGACGTCGGCACCGTGCTCGCCAACGTGCGCCGGCTGGCCCCGGGTGCGGCGGTCGTGCAGGCGGCCTCGCCGGTCGAGCTCGCCGATGGCCCGTCGCTCGCCGGTGCGCGGGTGCTGGTGGTGGAGGACGGCCCCACGGTCACCCACGGCGGCATGCCGTTCGGTGCCGGCACGGTCGCCGCTCGGGCCGCCGGTGCGGCCGAACTGGTCGACCCGCGTGCGTACTCGGTCGGGTCGATCGCCGACACCTACCGCCGGTACCCGCACATCGGGCCGGTACTGCCGGCGATGGGCTACGGCGACGACCAGTTGGCCGATCTGGCCGCCACGATCGAGGCCACCCCGTGCGACGTGGTCGTCACGGGCACGCCGATCGACCTGGCGCGGGTGGTGCCGATCGTGCGGCCGGTCCGGCACGCCTCGTACTCGTTGCGCGAGGTGTCGTCCCCGGGTCTCGCCGAACTGCTCGCCCCCGCGATCGCGACGTGGCAGCACGCGTGAACGTTCGTCCGACGCAACAACCGGTACTGGTGGCCGTGGGCGGCAACGCGCTGGCCCGCCGCGGTGAGCCGCTCGACTGGGCGACCCAGCTCGCCAACGCGCGACGCGCCGCCGCCGCGCTCGCGCCCGTCGCCGCGACCCAGCGCGTGGTGCTCACACACGGCAACGGTCCCCAGGTGGGGATGCTGGCCCTGGGGGCCGAGGCCGTCGCGGCCACCGCCGGTGGTGCTCGAGGGCTCGACGGTGTGGTGCCACTCGACGTGCTCGACGCCGAGACCGAGGGGATGATCGGCTACCTGCTCACCCAGGAGCTCGCGAACGCACTGCCGGGCCGCGAGGTCGCGGCGCTCGTCACCCGCGTCGTGGTCGACCCGGACGATCCGGCGTTCGAGCACCCGACGAAGCCGGTCGGGCCGGTCTACGACGAGACCACCGCCACCGACCTCGCGCTGCACCGCGGATGGACCATCGCCCGGGACGGCCAGCGCTGGCGGCGGGTGGTGCCGTCGCCCGAACCACGGTCGATCGTCGAGCTGCACTCGATCCGCACGCTCATCGACGCCGGGGTGCTCGTGGTGTGCGGTGGTGGCGGCGGTGTGCCGGTCGCGCCCGACGGTCACGGCGGGCTGCGCGGGGTGGAGGCCGTCGTCGACAAGGACGCCGCGTCGGCGGTGCTGGCGGTCGCGCTCGGGGCCGAGCGGCTGGTGCTGCTCACCGACGTCGACGCCGCCTACGACGGCTGGGGCACGTCGGGTCACCGCCCCATCGGCCGCACGAGCGTGGCAGCCATGCGCGCCCGGCACTTCGCGTCGGGCTCGATGGGCCCGAAGGTGGCGGCGGCCTGTCGGTTCGTCGAGCGCACCGGTCGGACGGCACACATCGGCGCGCTCGACCACGCCGAGGCGGTGGTGGCGGGACGGGCCGGCACGATCGTCGAGCCCTGACCAGCGGCGGAGGCTCGGGACCGCGCCAGGAATTCTCGTGACGACCGTACAAGGAATCCTGGTGCTCGGTGTAGTGTCGGCCGACGTGACCGACACCGACCCCGACGCATCCGGCGGCGCTCCCACCGCCTCCCGGCGACGTGGCCGCGAACGCAACGAGGGCTCGCGGAACCGGCTGCCCGAGCAGCTCCCGTTCCGCCAGCCGTACATGCGCCTCAACCACACCGAGGTGCTCTCGACCGACGAGATCGAGTCGATCCACGAGGCGTCGCTCACCATCCTCGAACGCATCGGCATGGAGTTCCTCTGCCCCGAGTCGCGCAGCATCATGGCCGCCGCCGGCGCCGAGGTCGACGAGTCGACGATGCGTGTCCGTTTCCCTCGGGAGCTGATCGAGCAGTCGGTCGCGAAGGCGCCGAGCGAGTTCACGCTCCACAGCTGGAACCCGGCGCGCGACGTGCGTGTCGGCGGCCGCTGGATGACCTTCGGCACGGTCGCGTCTGCGCCGCACTACATCGACCGCAACGGCGTGCGGAAGACCGGTGACCGTGAGGGGTTCCGCGATCTGCTGAAGCTCGCGCAAATGCTCAACTCGGTGCATTACGTGGGTGGCTACCCGGTCGAGCCGGTCGACATCCATGCGTCGATCCGCCATCTCGAGGCGAGCTACGACATCCTCACGCTCACCGACAAGGGCATCCACTGCTACAGCCTCGGCCGGCAGCGCAACCTCGACTGCCTCGAGATGGTCCGCATCGCTCGCGGCGTCGACATGGCACAGCTCGACCGCGAGCCGTCGATCATCACGGTGGTCAACACCAACTCGCCGCTGCGGCTCGACGTGCCGATGGCACAGGGCATCATCGAGTTCGCACGCCACAACCAGCCCGTGGTCGTCACACCCTTCACGCTGGCCGGAGCGATGGCGCCGATCACGCTCGGCGGCGCATTGGCGCAGCAGAACGCCGAGGCGCTCGCCGGCATCACCTTCATCCAGACCGTCAACCCCGGTGCGCCCGCGATGTACGGGGGCTTCACCAGCAACGTCGACATGCAGTCGGGAGCGCCCGCGTTCGGCACACCCGAGTACGTGCGCACCGCGATGATCAGTGGTCAGCTGTGCCGCCGCTACGGCGTGCCGTACCGCAGCAGCAACGTGTGCGCCGCCAACGCGCTCGACGCGCAGGCCGCGTACGAGAGCGTGTTCTCGCTGTGGGGTGCGGTGATGGGTGGCGTCAACTTCCTGATGCACGGCGCCGGCTGGATGGAGGGCGGCCTGCACGCCAGCCTCGACAAGATGCTGATGGACGCCGACCTGCTGCACATGGTGACCAAGATGCTCGAGCCGGTGGCGGTCGACGCCGACGCGATCCCGATCGACACCATCGACGAGGTGGGGCCGGGCGGTCACTTCTTCGGCACCGCGCACACCCAGGCCCGCTACCGCGACGCGTTCTACCGACCGTTGCTGTCGGACTGGCGCAACTACGAGACCTGGGCCGAGGCCGGCAGCCCCACCGCCGACCAGAAGGCCCACTCGCTCACCGACCGGTTCCTCGCGGCCTACGAGCCGCCCGCGATGGATCCCGAGGTGCAGGCCGAGCTGCGAGCCTTCGTCGACCGTCGCGTCGCCGAGGGCGGCGTGGCCACCGATTTCTGAGTCTTCGCAACACAAGGGGTAATGCCATGAAGTCATCCGCGCAGGTGGTCGTGGTCGGCGGCGGTGTCGTCGGCGCCAGCGTGCTGTACCACCTCACCAAGGAGGGCTGGACCGACGTCGTCCTGGTCGAGAAGGCACAGCTCACCGCGGGCAGCACGTGGCACGCGGCGGGAGGCATGCACACGCTGAACGGCGATCCCAACGTCGCCCGGCTGCAGCAGTACACGGTGAACCTGTACCGCGAGATCGAGGCCGAGAGCGGCCAGAACTGCGGCATCCACCTCCCCGGAGGCCTGCAGTTGGCCGACACGCCCGAGCGCCTCGACTGGCTGCGCATGGCGCAGGCCCGCGGTCGCTACCTCGGCATGCACATGGAGATCGTCTCCATGAAGGAGGCCAAGGAGCTCAACCCGCTGCTCGAGGAGAAGTACTTCGTCGGCGCCCTCTACGACGAGGACGAGGGATCGGTCGACCCCTACGGCGTCACGCACGCCTACACGATCTGCGCCCGCAACCGTGGCGCCGAGGTGTACCAGAACACGTGGGTGAACGGCCTCTCGCAGCGTCAGGACGGCACGTGGGACGTGCACTGCTACGACCCGTCGACGGGTGACGACAAGGGCGTCATCCACGCCGAGCACGTCGTGAACGCCGGCGGCCTGTGGGCTCGCGAGGTCGGCCGCATGTGCGGCCTCGAACTGCCCGTGCTCGCCATGGAGCACCACTACCTGATGACCGAGCCCATGCAGGAGGTCATCGACTACAACCAGACCAACGGTCGCGAGCTCCCGCACATGATCGACTTCGCCGGCGAGATCTACGCCCGCCAGGAGGGCCAGTCGATCCTGCTCGGCACCTACGAGCAGGACAACCGCGTGTGGTCGGCCAAGCAGACCCCGTGGGACTTCGTGTTCCAGCTCCTCCCCCACGACCTCGACCGCATCTCGCCCGAGCTCGAGCGCGCCTTCGAGCACTTCCCCGCCGTCGGCCGCGCCGGCATCCAGAAGTTCGTCAACGGCCCGTTCACGTTCAGCCCCGACGGCAACCCGCTCGTCGGCCCGATCAAGGGCATGCGCGGCATGTGGAGCGCATGCGCCGTGATGGCCGGCCTGTCGCAGGGCGGCGGCGTGGGCCTGAGTCTCGCCCAGTGGATGGTGCACGGCGACCCGGGCGCCGACATCTGGGCGATGGACGTCGCCCGCTACGGCGACTACGCCACGCTGGCGTACACGAACGCCAAGGTGCGCGAGAACTACTCGCGCCGGTTCCGCATCACCTTCCCCAACGAGGAACTGCCCGCCGCCCGTCCGCTGCACACCACGCCGATCTACGACCGCCTCACCGCGCACAACGCGGTGTGGGGCGCCGGCTTCGGTCTGGAGCACCCACTGTGGTTCCAGAAGCCCGGTCTCGAGCCGGTCGAGGACGTCACCTTCTACCGCTCGAACGCGTTCGACGTGGTGGCCGAGGAGTCGACGGCCGTCCGCGAGCGCGTCGGGTTCAGCGAGGCCTCGAACTTCGCCAAGTACAAGGTGTCCGGCGAGGGCTCGGCCGCGTGGCTGCAGTCGCTCTTCACCAACGCGCTGCCGAAGATCGGCCGCACGAACCTCACGGCGATGCTGAACCCGCAGGGCAAGATCGTCGGCGAGTTCTCGGTGAGCCGCATCGGTGACGACGAGTTCTTCCTGTTCGGCTCGCAGGCCGCCGAGGTGCACCACCCGCGCTGGTTCCTCGACCACCTGCCGGCCGGCTCGCCGATCCGCTTCGAGGTGCTCTCGCTGTCGATGGTGGGCCTCACCGTCGCCGGCCCCCGCTCGCGCGACGTGCTCCAGAAGCTCACCGACACCTCGCTCGCCACCAAGGACTTCCCCTTCATGGCGTTCCGGCAGGTCGACCTGGGCATGGCGCCCGTGTGGCTGAGTCGCATGACGTACACCGGCGACCTCGGCTACGAGATCTGGTGCGCCCCCGAGTACCAGCGCTACCTGTTCGACCTCATCTGGGAGGCCGGCCAGGAGTTCGACATGCGCCTGTTCGGCTTCCGTGCGCTGATCACGATGCGGCTCGAGAAGAGCTTCGGCACCTGGTTCCGCGAGTACCGCCCGATCTACACCCCGCTCGAGGCGGGCATGGATCGCGTGCTCAAGTTCGACCACGACTTCATCGGCCGCGAGGCCGTCGAGGCCGAGATCGCCGCCGGCGGCCCGAAGCGCAAGCTCGTGATGTTCGAGGTCGACGTCGATCCGGAGGCACCGGCCGACGTGATCGGCGACGAGCCGGTGTGGCACGACGGCGAGGTGGTCGGCTGGATCACGTCCGGCGGCTACGCGCACTACAGCGGCGTGTCGCTCGCCCTCGGCTACATCCCGACCGAGCTGGTCTCGGCCGAGTCGGGCTTCGAGATCGAGATCATCGGCCGCCGCCGCCCGGCGACGATCCGCCACGAGCCGATGCTCGACCCCCAGGGCCTCCGCATGCGTGCGTGACCCCGCCCGCGATCCGAGTGCCAGCCGTACGCCCGAGTGCCAGCGGTCCGCCCGAGTGCCAGCGGTCCGCCCGAGGGTTCTGCGCACCCCCGGGTGCACGCGTGGCACTCGGATGTCGGTCTCGCCGCCGGCACGGATCAGCCGAGGTGGGGTTCGACCTCGTCGGTGAGTCGGCCGAGGCTGCGAGCGCCGACGGCGCGCCAGCGGGTGTCGCCGTCCGGTGTGAGCAGCAACACGGTCGGTGCGCTCATCACCCCGAACCGCACGGTCAGCTCGGGGTTCGCGTCGATGTCCACCGACGCCAGCGCCACCCCAGGGTGACGCGTCGCGAAGTCGGCGAGGATCGGGTCGAACACCTTGCACGGCGCGCACCACTCGGCCCAGAAGTCGACGAGCACCGGCCGGTCCGACGACCGGACGAACTCGTCGAACGTCGACGAGGTGAGCTCGGCGCCGACGCTCACGACCGCGCCTCGCTCGACGACGGGGCGATCGACGGCGCGAGCGATGCGAGCAGCGTGGAGTCGGTGAGCAACGCGAGGCAGGCGGTGCCGTCGCCGTGGCGACACACCTCGACCAGGCGTCGCAACCGGCAGCTGCGCTCGGCCAGCTCGCGCAGCTCGGCCTCGACCGCGGCGAGCTTGGTGTGTGCGGCCTCGAGCACCTGGTCGGCCGAGCGGTCGTGCTCGGCGCCGAACAGATCGGCGATCTCGGTGAGGGTGAAGCCGAGCTGCTTCGCTCGGGCGATGAACTCGAGCCGCCAGAGGTGGTCGTCGCCGTAGCGGCGATAGCCCGACGAGCGCTCGGGCGTGGACAGCAGGCCACGGCGTTCGTAGAAGCGGATCGTCTCGACGTGCACCCCGGCCCGCTCGGCCAGGCGTCCGATCGTCATCGTGTCGTCCATGCGACGACCCTACGACCCGTACCACGGTACGGAGTCAAGGGGTCTGGTCGTGAGTCCCGTGGCTGCGTGGGTGACGCCTCGGCCACCAGGCCGCGACGGGGAGCATCACGGCGATGCCGATCACCAGCCACACGAGCGTGAGGCCGGGCCACAGCAACCGGCCGCCGACCACGATCGTGAGCAACAACGCCCACCAGGCGAGCACGGGCAGGGCACCGCGTGCCGTGCCGGGACGCACCCCGGCGACCGCCGACCGCATCGATCTGCTCCACCCGGTCCACGTGAGGTCCGGCTGTCCGTCGAGCCCGATGCCGATGCCGACAGGTCCGTCGCCGCGGTCACTGTCATTGCGAGTGGTTCCCACGCCGACAGCATGCACCCGACGGCCGTCGCACGCCAGTGCGGGATGGAAACGCCCGGGATGGTCGCGTCCGTCCCGCGGAGCTGGACGGCGTCAGACGAAGCGGGCCCAGGCGTCGAGCGGCATCCGCTCGCTGCGGAGTGCGTTCACCGGCGCGTCGGGGTTCGCGTGGCCGATCGACACCCCGCAGAAGAGCATCTCGTCGTCGGGGGCGCCGACGAACGAGCGGATCGCCCCGTGGCGCACCGACCAGTACTCCTGCGCGCAGGTGCTGAGGCCGCGCTCGGTGGCCAGCAGCATGAAGGTCTGCAGGAACATGCCGAGATCGCTCCACTGCGGCGGGCCCATCTGGCGGTCGACGAAGCAGAAGAGCGCCGCCGGGGCACCGAAGAAGTCGCCGTTGCGGGCGAACTGGGTGAGCCGGGCCGGCTTGTCCTCGCGAGGGATGCCGAGTAGGGCGTACATCTGCTCCCCCACCGTGAACCGGCTGGTGCGGTAGGGCTCGGTGAGGCTCTTCGGGTAGATGTCGTACTCGGGCGACTCGATCGGTGGCTGGGTCGGCAGGAACTCGCGCAGCCGGGCCATCGACGCACCGTTGACGACGTAGATGCGCCACGGCTGCACGTTGCCGCCGCTCGGGGCCCGGGCGGCGTCGGTCAGCAGGTCGCGCAGCACCTGGTCGTCGACCGGCGTGTCGACGAAGTCGCGGATCGAGGTTCGGGCGTGCACGGCGTCGACGACGTTCATGACCGGCACCGTAGCGTGACGCGACGGACGAGGTGGGGTCCGAGTGTCAGCGGCCGCACGAGGCGGCCATCGACCCTCGGACCGGCGGGTGGGACTCGGACCGGCGGGTGGGACTCGGACCGGCGGCTGGGACTCGGACCGGCGGCTGGGACTCGGACCGGCGGCTGGGACTCGGACCGTTGCGTACTGCACGCGACGGGCTGAGTAGGGGCTACTCAGGGCAGCGGGCATCGACGGGCGCACGATGACGACATGAAGACGTTCAGGATCCTCGGCGGGCTCCTGGCGCTGTACGGCGCCGTGATGCTCGTCCTCCTCGCCACCCCCGCCAAGCAGTGGGCGCTCGAACACTCGATCGCCCACGTGGTCAGCCGCACCGATCGGCGCGTCGGCAACACCGTCGACGGCGCGGTCGACATGCCCCTCGCGCTGGCCGGCAGCGCCGTGCTGCTGTTCGCCGGCGCCTGGTTCGGTCTGTTCCTGCCCCGCGTCTTCCGCAAGCACGAGGGTGCGATGCGGGCGATGATCGAGGCGAACATGCCCGCCTCGGCGCCGACGCACCCGCAGGCGCCGGTGTCACCGGTGATCTCGCTCGGCCAGGGACCGGCGCTACCGCCCGTCGGCGCCCCGCCGGCTCCGTCGGCCCCGTTCCGCTGAGGCGTCAGTTCCGGTAGGCGGCGGCCTGGATCCGGAACAGCGAGGCGTACTGGCCATCTCGCGCCATCAGGTCGTCGTGGGTGCCCACCTCGGCCACGCGGCTGCCGTCGAGCACGACGATCAGGTCGGCCATCCGCACGGTCGAGAACCGGTGTGACACGAGCACCGTCACCCGACCCCCGGCGCCCTCGCGGCGCGCCGCCTCGGCGAAGCGTTCGAAGAGCGCGTGCTCGGTCTCGGCGTCGAGCGCAGCGGTCGGCTCGTCGAGCACCAGCAGCAGCGGGTCGTCGCGCATGAACCCACGGGCCAGCGCGAGCTTCTGCCACTGCCCGAAGCTGATCTCGGCGCCCTCGTCCCACGTCGGCCCGAGCTGGGTGTCGAGACCGTGTGCGAGCCGGTCGACGACATCGACGGCGCCGGCGCGTCCGACGGCGGTCTCGGCGGCCGGGCGTTCGTCGAGGCGTGGGAGGTGCCCGAGGCCGACGGTCTGCTGAGCACGGAACTCGAAGCGGAAGAAGTCCTGGAACGCCCCGGCGAGCCGGTCGCGCCACGCATCGGTCGCCAGGTCGGCGAGGTCGGTGCCGTCGACGGTCAGCCGTCCCGATGTGGGCGCGTACATGCGTGCCAGCAGCTTCACCAGGGTCGACTTGCCGGCACCGTTCTCGCCCACCACCGCGACCACGGCGCCTGCGGGCAGCAGGAGGTCGACGTCGTCGAGCACCAGCCGGTCGGTGCCCGGATAGGCGAACGACACGTGCTCGAACCGGATGCCCTCGCGCAGCGCCGACGGCGGGGCGACGCCGGCTCGGTTGGCTCGGGCCGCGGCGTAGTCCTCCAGCCACACCAGACGGCGCGACGCGTCGAGCCAGAACCCGCGCAGGAACCCGAGCTCCTCCGCGGCGGCGCCGATGTACGACGACAGGCGCGTGCCCGCGGCGACCACCAGCACCACCTCGCCGACGCTGCGGTCGAGCACGGCAGCGGTGTACACGACCGCTGTCACGTAGCCCGCACCGAACAGCGCCCACACCGCCGAATGCCACAGCGCGGTGGCGGTGCGCACCTTCGACACCGGGCCGTACCAGCGGGCCCATGCGGCGTACCGCTGCTCGCGGAGCCATTCCTCGGTGCCGGTCACCCGGATCTCCTTGCCGGGCGGCGCGCTCGTGCCGAGCACGAACAGATGACGTGCGAGGCGTGAGTTGGCGACCACGGACTCCTCCACCCGGCGCTCGACCGCGGGCCGCCACGTGCTGGTGACGAACGACGGCACGGCGCAGAGCAGCAGCAGCGCGAGCATCGGGTGCACCGAGGCGAGCAGCACGCCTGTGATCACCAGACGGAACAGCCAGCCGAGCGTGCTGAACAGCGACATGAACATGTGGTCGAGCGCGAACACCTGGTCGCGCAGCATGGCCAGTCGGTCGAGGTGCTCGGGACGCTCGTGGTGCTCGATCGTCGCGACCGAGGCCTGCAGCCGTGCGACGTGCGATTCGAGCGCGATCGCGATCCGGTCGCGGAACCGCCGCTGCACCCGTTGCGACAGCACCGACAGGTACCAGGTCGCCGTGGCGCTCGCGGCCAGCCCGATGGCCGCGACCGTCACGCGGGTGTGGTGGTCGTCGACGATGCCGCTGACGAGCAGACCCAACCACAGCGCGAGCAAGGCGTCGGGCAGCATCATCAGCAGCGCGAGTCCGAGCGAGAGCGCCAACAGGCGTGGCTCGGCCTTGGCCCCGAGCCGGAAGGTGCGCCACAGCGAGCGCATCGCCCCGGGCAGGTCGTCGTCGGTGCGGTCGCGCTGCTCAGAGCCGGTCACGGAGCACCTCTTTGCCATCGTCGTCGTACTCGGGTTCGCCGTCGCCCTCGCCGCCGTCGGCGAAGCGTGAGGCCTGCAGGTCGAACATCGACCGGTACCGGCCGCCGAGGGCCATCAACTCGTCGTGCGAGCCGAGTTCGACCACCCGGCCGGCCTCGATCACGCAGATGCGGTCCGCGAGGCGCACGGTCGAGAAGCGGTGCGAGATGAGCACGGTGGTGCAGTGCCGCGCCGCGGCCAGCACGCGCTCGAAGATCTCGGCCTCGCCCCGCACGTCGAGCTGCGCGGTCGGCTCGTCGAGCAGCAACAGCCCCGCCCCGGTCTTCACGGCGCACAGCGCCCGGGCCAGCGCGATGCGCTGCCACTGCCCGCCCGACAGGTCGGTGCCACCCGGATAGCCCTTCGACAGGATCGTGTCGAGGTCGCCGCCCGCGAGATGGCTCGCGCCGGCGTCGGCGAGCGCCTCGCGGATCACCTCGTCGGGAGCACCCTCAGGTGCCACGTTGGTGCGCAGCGGCAGCTCGAGCCGGACGAAGTCCTGGAACACCGCGGTGACGTGTCGTCGCCACGCCCGCGCGTCGAGGTCGGTGAGCGAGGTGCCGTCCACCTCGATCGCACCCGCCACCGGGTCGTACAGCCGGCACAGCAACTTCGCCAGCGTGGTCTTGCCCGCGCCGTTGACGCCGACGATCGCGATCGAGCTGCCCGCGGGCACGTGCAGGTCGAAGCCGTCGAGCACGAGGCGTCCCTCGTCGTAGGCGAACCCCACGTCGCGGAACCGCAGATCGACCGGGCCGGGTGCCCTGTCGAGGCCGCGGCCGGGCTGCAGCGAACCGGCCTCCGCGACGGCGGCCTCGAGTCGCTCGAGCGCCATCACCGGTGCGCCGGCCCCGTCGAGCACCCAGCTGAGCCCGCCGAACGCGAGGGCCGACACGCCGAGCGCCGCCTGCACGTACACCACGACGCTGCCCGTCGACAGGTCGCCGTCGATCGCGGCGCGGGCGATCAGCCAGAACACGAGCAGGTTGGCTGCCGACACGATGGCGAGGCAGCCGGCCACCGACTTCTCGCGCAGTCGGGTGGCCTGGAACTGCAGGTCGTACAGGGTGGTGCGGGCACCGACGAACCGGTCGATCACCCACCCCGCCAGCCCGAACAGCCGCAGCTCCTTGCTCGGCGCGGCGTCGACGGCCAGACGGTACGCGTACTCGGCGTGGCGCTGCGCTCGGCGCACCTCGTCGGTGTTGCGGTCGCGCCACACGCCGCTCTCACGCAGCAACCAGTGCGTCGAACCCCACGCGGCCAGCATCACGAACGGGGCCCACCAGGCGAAGCCGAACAGCAGGGTCGACGCCGCGATCCCGACCATCACCTGGACGAGCCCGTTCGCCAGGAAGTCCATCGCGATCGACAGTGGCGGCCCCATCATCCCGAGGTCGAAGTCGCGCGCCATGGTCAGGTCGGCGGTCAGCTCGGGTCGCTCGAGATGGCCGATGCCGTCGGGGCCGAGCGTCGCCGACAGCAGCCGGTCGTACAGGTGGCCGGCCATCCGTTCGCCGAGGTTGGCGCTGAGCAATTGGTGCAACGGGTGCAGCACCATCGACAAGGTGAACATCGTGCCGGTCAGCGCGAGCGGCCCGGTGAGCGAGCGGTCGTCCTGGATCGACGACACGAGCCAACCGAACGCGATCGTGACGATCGCCGGCACGATGCCACGCAGCACGACGAGCACCCACCACAGCGCGTTCAGGCCCGGCGCGGCGCGGCGCAACGACCGGAAGAAGCGCACCTCCTGCCGCTCCCGGAACGGCACCTCCATCGTGTCCCCCATGGATCGACCCTACCCCTCCACTCGTCATCGACGTCCTGGTCGCGCCTCGTCCCCGAGGTCGAGGCGAGGTGCATCCGCTACGTCGTCCGGGCCGTGCGGAATCCGTCGCGACGTCCTCGGACGGGCGCCGTGCTTTCCCAGAACGATCGTGCCGTGAATGCCCCGCGAGCTGCGTTACAGTGCGCGGACCATGCGCTTCGCACTCGACGACCGGCCGATCGACTACGTCGACGGCGACTCGGTGGCGGTGGCCGTGGTGCGCGCCGGCGAGCACCCCCAGCACGGTGGGTCGCTCTGTCTCACCGGCGACTGCGGCAACTGCGTGGCCGAGATCGACGGGGTGGCGTTCACCCGCACCTGCCTCACGGCCGCCCGACCCGGGCTCCGCGTCTCGCGGCACCCGGCCGTCGGTGGCCCGCCGCTGCACCTCGACCCGCCCACCGACCCCTCCCGCTCCCCCGTCCACGCCACCGTCGAGGTACGCCGCCGCCACGCCGACGCCGTCGTCGTCGGGGCCGGCGACTCGGGCACCGCCGAGGCAGCCGCACTGCGCGCCGCCGGACGAGACGTGCTCGTGCTCGACGGCGCACTCGGCCACGACGTCGTCGGCGTGTATCCGGGCCCCGTCGTGGTGGTGCGCACCGACGACCACGTGCTGCACGTCGAGGCGCACGAGGTGGTCATCGCCACGGGCGCCGCCGAGGTGCACCCCGTGTGCCCCGGCAACATGCTGCGCGGCATCGTCCTCGCCGGCGCGGCCGACACGCTGCGCTCGCACGGCGTCGACCTCGGCACCACCGTCACCGTCGATCTCGCCGAGCTCGCCTCGTTCGAGGGCAGCGACGGTCGGGTCACGCACGTCGTGTTCACCGACGGCCGCCGCGAGCCGTGCGACACGGCGATCGTCACCAGCGCCACCAAGGCGCCGCGCGACCTGCTCGCCCGCATGGTGAGCGACCCGCACGTGCGCGTCGTCGGACCCGCGGCGCAGCGCTTCGACCTGCCGCCGGCCCCCACCGACGGCGTGGTGTGCCCGTGCTCGAAGATCACCGTCGGCGACCTGCAGATGGTGTGGGACAAGGGCTTCCAGCACCTCGAGCTCGTCAAGCGAGCTGCGCTGTGCGGCACCGGCACCTGCCAGGGCGGGGTGTGCATGCCGCACCTGCGCTCGTTCGTCACCGACCGGTCGGGCAGCGAGGCGGCGCCGTTCACCGGCCGCCCTGCGTCGCGTCAGCTCACCATCGCCGAGGCCGCCGCCGACGTCCACCTCGACGCGTTCCGCCGCACCGCACTGCACGACGAGCACCTCCGCCTCGGCGCCCGCATGGATCGCTTCGGTGGCTGGTGGCGCCCGTGGAACTACGGCGATCCGATGCGCGAGTACTGGGCGGTGCGCGAAGGCGTGTCGCTCGGCGACGTGTCGACGCTGGGCAAGATGATCGTCACCGGGCCCGACGTGATCGAGGCGCTCGAACGCCTCTACCCCACGACGATCGCCGACATCCGTCCCGGCCGCAGCCGGTACGTGCTGTTGCTCAACGAACGCGGGCACCTGATCGACGACGGCATGGTGTGCCGCGAGGTCACCGCCGAGGGCGTCGACCGGTTCGTGCTCACCTTCACGTCCGGCGGTGCCGCGTTCGCCGAGGCGTGGGTGCGCGACTGGATCGAGACGTGGGGCCTCGACGTGCGGATCATGGACCGCACGATCAGCCTCGGCGCGATCAACGTCACCGGTCCACTCGCCGGCGAGTTGCTGCGTCGGGTGGGTGTGGGCGAGCCACCGAAGTTCCTGCAGCACGTGCACACCACGGTGGCGGGCATCGACTGTCACGTGATGCGGCTGTCGTTCACCGGCGAGGCGAGCTTCGAGCTGCACCATCCGGTGGCGCACTCGGTCGAGCTGTGGCGGGCGCTCATGGATGCCGGTCGCGACCTCAACGTCACCCCGCACGGGCTGCAGGCGCTGTTCGCGCTGCGGCTCGAGAAGGGGCACGTGATCGTCGGCATGGACACCGAGCTCGACTCCACCCCGCGCCGGCTGAACATGGACTGGGCGGTGAAGATGGACAAGCCCGACTTCGTCGGGCGCACCGCGCTGGCACGCACCGCCGACCTGCCCGACGAGCGTCGCCTGTTCGGTTTCACCATCGACGGCCCGGCTCCCACCGAGGGCAGTCCCGTGTACGTCGGCGATCGCATCGTCGGCCACGTGTCGTCCACGTTCGCGTCGCCGGTGCTCGGCACCACGGTGATGCTCGGCTGGCAGAAGCACACGCCCTGGGCCGACGAGGTCACCGTCGACGGCCGCACGGCCCGTGTGGCGCACACCCCGTTCTACGACCCGGAGGGTGCCCGTGCGCGCGCCTGATCGACTCGACGGCCTCCGCGTGGTGGCCACCCCCGACGCACTCGACCACGCCTGGTTCGAGGGCGACGTCACCGTGTTGCGCATCGCCGCGGACGAGGTGCTCGCCCTCGGTGCCGTTGCCGCAGAGGTCACCGACGAGCACGCGATCATCGAGCGCGAGACCGCGTTCGTCGGGTGGGGCCTCTCCCCTGCCGAGTTCGACGCCCACGTGGCCCGGCACGTCGAATGGGCCCTGCCCACCGCCCGGCCCGCGCTGGCCCAGGGCCTCGCGGCCGGCATGCCGGTGAAGCTGTGGTTCGAGCACGACCGGGTGCTGCTGCTCGTGTCGAGCGGGTTGGTGCACGAGGCGGTCGACCGCTTCGGTGTGCCGGCCCTCGCCGAAGGAGGACGCTCGTGAACGAGTTCGTCGAGACGCTGCTCGAGCTCACGTGGCACGAGCCACGGTCGAGCTACGACGTCGTGATCGTCGGGGGCGGCGGTCACGGCCTCGCCACCGCCTACTACCTCGCCACCCGGCACGGCATCACCAACGTCGCGGTGATCGAGGCCGACTACATCGGCTCGGGCAACTCGGGTCGCAACACCACGATCATCCGAGCCAACTACGGCATCCCCGAGTCGATCCGCTTCTACCAGCACAGCATCGACCTGTACGCGTCGCTCGAGCAGGAGACCGGCTGCTGGATCATGCACGCCCAGAAGGGCCTGCTGTGGCTGGCGCACACCGAGTCGGCGATGCGCACCGAGCGGGCCCGCTCGCTGCTCAACACCGCGTGCGGCGCCGAGACGGTGATGGTCACGCCCACCGAGATCAAGCAGCTGTGCCCGCAGATCGACCTGTCGGGCGGCGGTCGCTACCCGGTGCTCGGCGCCTCGTACCACGTGCCCGCGTCGACGGCTCGCCACGACCGGGTGGTGTGGGCCTACGCCCAGGGCGCGATGCGCGCCGGTGTGCACGTGCTGCAGCAGACCCGGGTCACCGGGCTGTTGCGAGACGGCGACCGCGTGGTCGGTGTGCGTACCGATCGCGGTGACATCGCGGCCGGCACGGTGATGAGCGCCGTCGGCGGCAACGTCAGCCAGCTCGCCGCGCATGCCGGGGTGCGCCTGCCGGTGCGCACGCATCCGCTGCAGGCGTTCGTCACCAACGGCTACGCGCAGGGCTTCGCACCGATCATCAGCGACACCGAGCTGCTCTGCTACATCAGCCAGACCGCACGCGGGCAGATGCTGATCGGTCACGAGTACGACCGCGAGACCAGCTTCTCGTTGCAGTCGTCGTTCCAGTTCCTGCAGGCCAACGCGGCGAAGATGAGCTACCTGTTGCCCTTCGTCCGCGATCTCAAGATCCTCCGGCAGTGGACGGGCCGCTGCGACGTCTCGGCCGACTTCTCGCCGATCATGGGCTTCACCGGTGTCGACGGCTTCGTCATCACCACCGGCTGGGGCACCTGGGGGTTCAAGGCGATCCCGGCGGGTGGTGAGTCGATGGCCGAGCTGATCGCCACCGGCCGCACGCCCGACCTGATCGCACCGTTCGCGCTCTCACGCTTCGCGGCCGACCACGCGATGGCCGACCAGGGATCCACGGGGACACGCTGATGCTCATCGTCACCTGCCCACACTGCGGCCCGCGGCCGGTCGAGGAGTTCCGCTTCGGCGGCGAGATCCCCGAGCCGCCCGCGCACCTCACCGACGTGTTCGACCGCGACCTCGACCAGGTGTGGATGTTCACCAACGCCGAGGGTGTCCAGACCGAACGCTGGTTCCACGACGCCGGATGTCACCGGTGGTCGACCCACCGGCGCGACACCTCGATCGACCGCTTCGTCGACTGACCCGGCCGGCGCCATCCAGACGTCCGGCGACGTCCGGCGACGTCCGGGCTCAGCTGCCGAGGGTGCGGCGCACGCCCTGCAGTTCGACCAGCGTCTCGGCCGGGATGTGGCAACGGATCGAATGGCCCGGCTCGATCTCGCGCAGCTCGGGTTCGGTCACCTCGCACACGCCCTCGATCGCGCGCGGGCAGCGCGGGTGGAACACGCACCCCTTCGGCGGATTGGCCGGGCTCGGGATCTCGCCGTCGAGCCGGATGCGGGTCTTCTCCTCGCCGTCGACACTGGGGATGGCCGAGAGCAACGCCTCGGTGTACGGATGGTTGGGGCCCTCGAAGATCGTGTCGGTGGGACCGATCTCCTGGATCCGGCCGAGGTACATCACCGCGATGCGGTCGGCCACGTACCGCACCACGCCCATGTCGTGGGTGATGAACACGTAGCTCGTGTGCTGCTCGGCCTGCAGGTCGGCGAGCAGGTTGAGGATCGCTGCCTGCACCGACACGTCGAGCGCCGACGTCGGCTCGTCGCACACGACGATGCCCGGGTCGCCCGCGAACGCACGGGCGATGGCGACGCGCTGCTTCAGACCGCCCGAGAGCTGACGTGGCTTGAGGTCGAGGTGACGTGGCGTGAGCCTGAGGTGCGCGGCCAGCGTCTCGACCCGCCGGTTGGCCTCGTCGCCCTTGATGCCGGTGAGTTTCTCGACACTGCGGATCAGGATCCGTCGCACCGACCAGCTGCGGTTGAGCGCCGAGTCGGGGTTCTGGAACACCATCTGCATCTTGCGCTTGTCGTCGGCCGACCGTTCGGTGGTGGACGGGGCGACGGTGTGACCGTCGAGCGCGACCGTGCCGCCCGAGTCGGCGGCCTCGATGCCGAGCATCGTCTTCGCGAGCGTCGACTTGCCCGATCCGGATTCGCCGACGATGCCGAGCGTCTCGCCCTCGGCGAGACCGAGTTCGACGTTGACGAGCGCCGGCACCGCGTGGTTGCGCTGCCGGAACGTCTTCGACACGTTGGTGAGCTCGAGCACGTCGGGCCGCTCGTCCGACGGTGCGAGCATCGTGATGTCGGGCGCCGGCGTGGCGTCGTCGAGCGTCGGGATGCGGTCGGCGTGGTGGCAGCGCGTCATCCGGCCGAGACCGACCGGTACCTCGGGCGGCACCTGCGTGCGGCACACGTCGTCCGCGAGCGGGCAGCGGTCGACGAACACGCACGTGGGCAGGTCGCTGCCGATCAGCGGCAGGATGCCCGGGATGGTGGCGAGCGCCCGCTCGCGCTTGTTGACGCCGTGACGCGGGAGCGAGCGGAGCAGGCCCACGGTGTAGGGATGCTGCGGGTCGTCGAAGACCTCGCCGCTCGGTCCCTCCTCGACGATCTTGCCGGCGTACATCACGCCCACCCGGTCGCACAGCGACCGGATGATGCCCAGGTTGTGGGCGATCATCAGCACGGCCGCATCGCTCTCCTGGCGGAGCACACGCACGAGGTCGAGCACCTCGGCCTCGACCGTCGCGTCGAGACCGGTGGTCGGTTCGTCGAGCACCAGCAGCTTGGGGTTGCAGGCCAGCGCCATCGCGATGACCACGCGCTGCTGCATGCCGCCCGACAGCTGGAACGGATAGCGATCCATCACCCGGGTCGGGTCGGCGATGCGCACCTTGCGCAACGCCTCCATCGCCGAGGCGGCCGCCTGCTCCTTCGACTGCCCGAGCAGCCGGAAGTTCTCGATCACCTGGCGGCCCACCCGCAGCGTCGGGTTGAGCGCCTGCGCGGGGTCCTGGTACACCATCGACGCCTCGCGAGCCCGGAACTCCTGCAGGTCGGACGACGACATCGCGGTGACGTCGCGACCACCCACGAGGATCCGGCCGGCCGTGATCTTGCCGTTGCGGGGCAGGTAGCGCAGCGCTGCGTACGCGGTGGTCGACTTGCCGCAACCCGACTCGCCGACGAGCCCGTACGCCTCGCCCGGCGCGACGGCGAACGACACGCCTCGGATGACCGCGCGGTCGATGCCGCGCACCGTGTAGACGACCTGCAGGTCCTCGACCGCCAGTGCCGCGGCCGGCGCGGTGGCCGTGCCGGCACCCGACGAGCTCGACGTGTCGGTCATGACGCCTCCAGCACCGACTGCACCGAGTCGGCGATCATGTTGGTGGCGATCACCAGGCTGGCGATCGCAGCGGCCGGGAAGAACGTGGTCCACCAATACCCTGCCACGATGAAGTTGAAGTTCTCGCTCACCTGGGCGCCCCAGTCGGGTGAAGGCGGCGGCGGGCCGGCGCCGAGGAACGACAGCGTCGACACGGTGAACACCGCATAGCCGATGCGGACGGTGAGCTCGACGATGATCGGGCCGGTCACGTTCGGGAGGATCTCCCGGAACATGATGAACAGCTTGCCCTCACCTCGGAGCTTGGCCGAGGTGACGTAGTCGAGATCGCGTTCCGCGAGCACCGCGGCTCGGACGGTGCGGGCCACGATCGGTGTGAACAGCGTCGCGACCACACCGATGACCACCCAGCTCGAGTGCCCGAGCGTGGTGATCGCGAGCAGGGCGATCAGCACGACCGGCAGCGCGAGGAACGCTTCGACGATGCGGCTCGCGATCAGGTCGAGCACGCCGCCGAGGTAGCCCATGAACAGGCCGAGGACCACACCGAACAGCACGCCGAGGATCGCGGCGAGCGGTGCGATCTGGAGCACGTCGCGGGCGCCCGCCATCACGCGTGACAACACGTCGCGCCCGGTCGAGTCGGTGCCGAACGGGAACGCAGCACGCGGTGACAGGTTCGAGTCGTCGCGGAAGTCGAGCGGGTGGTGCGGGGTGATCTTGTCGCCGAGCGCGGCGCACACCACCCACACCATCACGATGAGACAGCCGACGATGAACGACGGCCGGCGGCGGATGACGCGCCAGTTCTCGCGCCGGGCCTGCTTGCGCTCGCTCACCCCGGCCGTGGGCGCCACGGGCGGCGTGGAGGCCGGGGTGGCAGGGGTGGCCGGTACGGCGGGCATCCGGGCGCCGCCACCGCCGCTGCTCGTCAGGCTCATCGCTTGGCCTCCAGTCGGACGCGGGGATTGAGTGCAGCGATCAGCAGGTCGGCGAGCAGCGTCGAGAGCATGTAGACCATGCCCACGAGCAGCACCGCGCCCTGCAGCACCGGGATGTCCTTGGCACCGACGGCGTTGAGCATCGTCGAGCCCAGTCCGGCGTAGTTGAAGACCTTCTCGACGCCGATGATGCCGCCGATGAGGTAGCCGATCTGCACGCTGATCACGGTGATCGTGGGCGCCAGTGCGTTGCGCAGCACGTGACGACGCATCACCTGACCCGACGAGAGACCCTTCATCGTGGCCGTGCGGGTGTAGTCGGCCTGCAGCGCGGTGATCACCCCCGCGCGGGTCATGCGGGCGATGTAGCCGAAGTAGGCCACCACCATCGCGAGAGCGGGCAGCAGCAGGTACTGCAACTGGCCGAAGATGCTCGTGCCCTCGGGTGGGTTGGCGTAGGCCTTGCCGAGCTTCCAGTGCACGGCGAACGCGGCGAGCAACAGCGCCGCGGTGACGAACTCGGGGATCGACGACGACGCGAGGCCGGCGTTGACGATCACCCGGTCGGCGAGCTTGTCCTGACGTTTCGCCGCGAACACGCCCGCGGCGATCGACAGCGGGATGGTGATCACGAACGCCAGCAGCGCGAGCTTGCCCGAGCGGCCGAGGGCCGGGAGGATCACGTCGGTCACCTGCTGGCCGCTCTGGTACGAGTCACCGAAGTCGAGGGTGAACACGTTGCCGATCGAGTCGACGTACTGGGTGATCAGCGGTCGGTCGGTGCCGAGCCGTTCGTTGAACTTGTCGACCTCGACCTGGGGCGCGAACGGCCCGAGGATCTGCCGTCCCACGTTGCCGGGCAGCACGTTGACGAGCAGGAAGACGATCGTCGCGAGCAGCCACAACGTGACCACGATCGACAACAGTCGCTGGAGGATGAATCTGCGCATGGGCCCCCGAATCCGGCAGATGCCGAGAAACGGCTGTGGCGCCACCGCTCGGGTGACGCCACAGCGTTCTCAGTGATGGACGTGAGCGGAACTCACTCGGCGAAGCCGGCGGCCCCGAGGTAGAAGTGGCCGAGGCCGGTGGCGACGATGCCCTGGACGCCCTTCTTGTAGGCGAACAGCGAGTCGTAGAAGTACGGGATCACGTACGGCACGTCCTCGTTGGCGATGGCCTGGATCTTCTTCACGGCTGCCTTGCGGCCGTCGAGATCGAGCGACGCCTGGTACTCCTTCACCGCAGCCCGGAAGTCCTCCGAGATGTAGTGCGCCGAGTTCCACTCGCCGGTGGCGTACGCCTTGACGAGGTACACGTCCGGGGTACCACGGTTGCCGTAGTCGACGATGCCGAACTCCTGGCCGCCGTCGCAGCCCGCGGGCTCGGTCTTCGAGTCGTACACCTTGCACCACTCGTCGTAGAAGGTGTCGGTCGACTCGACGTTGAGCGTGACGTTGACCTTGATCTCCTTGAGCTGGGTCTGGATGAGCTCGGCCAGCTGCGGGATCTCGATCAGGTCGGGCACGTACAGCGTGACGTCGAGGCCGTCGGCGAGACCCGCCTCCTCCATGAGCGACTTCGCCTTGTCGAGGTCCTGCTCGCGCTGGGCCAGCGACGGGTCGAAGAACTCGTACACCGGGGCGATCGGGTGGTCGTTGCCGATGGTGCCACGACCCTTGAGGATCGTGTCGAGCAGCTCCTGGCGGTTGATCGCGTAGGCGATCGCCTGACGCAGGGCCTTGTTGGTGAACGTGCCCTCGCGGGTGTTCATCCACAGCTGGCGGTGCGAGGCGCCGGGGATCGACTCGACGGTGACGTCGTCGTTGTTGAGCAGCGCGTCGCCACCCTGTACGGCGAACAGCACGATGGCGTCGGCCTGACCGCCGAGCACACCGGTGATCTGGGTCTGGATGTCGTCGGAGAACACGTACTCGACGCTGTCGAGGTACGGCGTACCGCCCCACCAGGTGTCGTTGCGGACGAACTTGGCGCCGGTGGCGACGTCGAAGCTGTCGAGCTTGAACGGGCCGGTGCCGACCGGGGTCTTGTCGAGCGTCGTGCCCGAGGCGAACGAGGCCGGGGCGATGAGCGACTGCGGGTTCCACAGCGACACCTGGTACGGGAACTGGCCGTCCGGCGCGTTGAGGGTGACCTCGACCGTGAGGTCGTCGATCGCCTTGGCGGCACCCTCGACGATGTAGGCGGCGAGGTTGCCGGGGGCGAGGCGGTCGAGCGTGGCGACCACGTCGGCCGAGGTGAACGGCGAGCCGTCGTGCCACGTGACGCCGGAGCGGAGCTTGAAGGTCCACACGCTGCCGTCGTCGTTGGGGCTCCACGACTCGGCGAGCATCGGCGCGAGCGCCGCACCCTCGCCCTTGCCGCACAGGTACTCGAGCGGCGTCGCGACGATGGTGTAGGTGCCGAGGTTGTCCATGCCCACCGGGTCGAGCGGGCTGCCCGGGCGCTGCGAGGCGACCTTGAGCGTGCCGCCCTTCTTGATGCCACCGGCCGGCGCGGCCGTGGTGTCGGTGCCGCCGGCGGCCGTGGTGCCGGTGTCGCCACCAGCAGCCGTCGTGCCCGTGCTGTCACCGCTGTCGTCGTCGCCGCCGCACGCCGAGATGATCGAGCCGATCACGCCGAGGCTGAGACCGAGCACCGAGCCCTTCACGAGGAGGCCGCGGCGCGAGATGAGGCCCGACTCGAACTCGTCGATGAGCTCGTTCTCGAGCTTGCCCAGGCGGCTGCGGGTGCGTCCGAGCGAAGATAGATCCATTGTTCCCCCGAGGTTCACCAACGCGACGGTGCGTCCGTCGCGGCGCGCGCAAACTATCGACCGATGCTCGGAGGGTCAAGGCCCTTCGGTCCCCGAAACGAACTTTTCACGGTACGAACGTTCCACGATACGGAACCGTCCCACGGACGGCCTCGAGCAACCACGCGACCACCGTCGCGATCGGCCCGTCGGGGTCGGTGCCGGGCGGCACGAGCAGGGTGAGCGGCCGCTCGGTGCGCACACGTTCGGTGCCCACCTGCACCAACCTGCCGCGATCGAGCGCATCGGCCACCACGTGCGACCAGCCGAGGGCGATCCCCTGCCCGGCCATCGCGGCCTGCACCACGACCGCGTAGTCGTTGGAGTGGTCGCCCCCGAGCGGACCGTCGATCGCGACGCCGAAGTGCTCGAACCAACGCGCCCACGTGAAGCGTGAGGGATAGCGCTCGTCGAGGTGCAGCAGCGGTGCGTGCACCAGTTGCTGCATCGGCCGGTCGTGCCACTCCCCCGCGAGGTCGGGTGCGGCGACGAGCAGGATCTCCTCGTCACAGAAGTGGTGGGTCTCGAGGTCGGACCATTCGCCGCTGCCGAGCGGGATCCAGATGTCGGCGCCGTCGCGCCCGACGCGCCGGTCGTTGTCGTGGGTGAGGTAGCGCAGGTCGATGCCGGGCAGGCTGCGCCGGAACTCGCCGAGCCGCGGGAGCAGCCAGTGGGCGGCGAACGAGCTCGACACCGACAACGTCACGGTGCTCGGGCGCGCCGTCGCCGTGGCTGCGGCGGTGATCGCCGAGGCCACCGCGCGATCGACGATGTCGAACCCCCGGCGCAGCTCCTCGGCCAGCTTCGCGCCCGCGACCGTGAGCACCACGCCCGACGACCGGCGTTCGAACAGCCGCATGCCGACCTGCCGTTCGAGGCGCGCCACCCCGTGACTGATCGCCGACTGGGTGACGCCGAGCTCGCTCGCGGCGATCGAGAAGTTGCCGTACCGCGCCGCCGCCACGAACGAGCGCAGGGCGCCGTCCCCGGCGTTGCGCACCCCGCCGTCGGCGCCCGACGCGCCATGACCTGAGCTCATGGCCGCATGCTACAAGATCTCGTTTTCGGCCCCGAGGGTCGGCAGTACGGTGCGCGGATGACCATCGACGACCAGACGTCGACCCCGCGGGCCGGCCGTTCGGGCCGCGCCGCGCGGCTCGCCGCGCGTGCCGGCGGCGTCCGCCCCACGGCCCCCGCGTTCATCCGCCGGCAGATCCCCACCTACGAGCTGCTCGGTGACGAGGGCCTCGACCTGGTCGAGGCCAAGGCCGACGAACTGCTCGCCACCGTGGGCATCGAGTTCCACGACGACCCCGAAGCGCTGCAGCTGTTCCGCGACGCCGGCGCCACGGTCGACGGACTCACCGTGCGCTTCGACCCCGGCCACGTGCGAGCCCTGTGTGCCACCGCGCCGCGCGAGTTCACCCAGCACGCACGCAACCCCGAGCGGTCGGTGCGGATCGGTGGCGGCAACGTCGTGCTCGCCCCCACGTACGGCTCGCCGTTCGTGCGCGACCTCGCCGACGGACGTCGCTACGCCACCATCGAGGACTTCCGCAACTTCGTGAAGCTCTCGTACGCGACGCCGTGGCTGCACCACTCGGGCGGCACCGTGTGCGAGCCGACCGACGTGCCGGTCAACAAGCGGCACCTCGACATGGTGTACAGCCACCTCCGCTACAGCGACAAGGCGTTCATGGGGTCGGTCACGGCACCCTCGCGTGCCGCCGACTCGATCGAGCTCGCCCGCATCGCGTTCGGCGCCGAGTTCGTCGAGCGCGAGTGCGTCATCCTCGGCAACGTCAACGTCAACTCGCCGCTGGTGTGGGACGCCACCATGACCGGCGCGCTCAAGACCTACGCCCGCGCCAACCAGGCGCCCGTGGTGGTGCCGTTCATCCTCGGTGGCGCGATGGGGCCGGTCACCACCGCCGGAGCGGTCGCGCAGGCACACGCCGAGACGCTCGTCGGCGTCGCGCTGGGCCAGCTCGTCCGGCCGGGAAGCCCCGTCATCTACGGCAACTTCCTGTCGTCGATGGCACTGCGCAGCGGCAGTCCGACGTTCGGTACGCCCGAACCCGCGCTGGGCTCGTTGATCGTCGGCCAACTCGCCCGTCGCGTCGGGCTGCCCCTGCGGTGCTCGGGCGCGTTCACGTCGTCGAAGGTCCCGGACGGACAGGCGATGCAGGAGTCGGCCGTGTCGATGATGGCGGCGCTGCTCTGCGGGGCGAACTTCATCCTCCACTCGGCCGGCTGGCTCGAGGGTGGACTCGCGATGGGCTACGAGAAGTTCATGATGGACCTCGACCTCTGTGGCGCGGCGCACACCTACCTGAAGGGCATCGACCTGAGCGACGACCAGTTCGCGCTCGACGGCTTCGCCGAGGTGGGACCTGGCAAGCACTTCTTCGGGTCGCAGCACACGCTGCGCCACTACGAGACCGCCTTCTACGACCCGGCGCTCAGCGACAACACGAGCTTCGAGCAGTGGCGCGACGCGGGTTCGGCCGACACCGAGCACCGTGCTGCGCAGATGTGCCGCGACGTGCTGGCCAACTACGAGGCGCCGCCCATCGACGACTCGATCGACGAGGCCCTGCGAGACTTCGTCGCCCGACGCAAGGCCGAGATGCCCGACCAGTGGTACTGACCGGGCGGGAGTGACAGCACCGAGATGACCGCGACATGACCGGCACCAACGATCCCCTGCGGCAGCCGTTCCGGTTGAAGCACCTCGTGCTCCGCAACCGGATCATGAGCACGTCGCACGAGCCCGCCTACTCCGAGGACGGCATGCCCAAGGACCGGTACCGGGCGTACCACGTCGAGAAGGCCAAGGGAGGGCTCGCGCTCACGATGACGGCGGGCACCGCCGTGGTGTCGCCCGACAGCCCACCGGCGTTCGGCAACCTGTTCGCGTACAAGGACGAGATCGTCCCCTGGATCCGCCGGATGACCGACGAGATCCACGAGCACGGCGCCGCGGCGATGATCCAGATCAGCCACCTCGGCCGCCGCACCGGCTGGGGGCAGGACGACTGGCTGCCGGTGATCGCACCGTCGCCGATCCGCGAACCCGCGCACCGCTCGCATCCCAAGCCCGCCGAGGAGTGGGACATCGACCGCATCGTCGGTCACTACGCCGATGCCGCGGAGCGCATGCAGGCGGGCGGGATGGACGGCATCGAGATCGAGGCCTACGGCCATCTGTTCGACCAGTTCTGGTCGCCGGCCACCAACCGGCGCACCGACCTGTACGGCGGGTCGTTCGAGAACCGCATGCGCTTCCCGATGCGCGTGCTGCGCGCCGTGCGCCAGCGCGTCGGCCCCGAGTTCGTCGTGTCGATCCGCATGGCCGTCGACGAGACCCTGCCGAACGGCATCGACACCGAGACCGGCCTCACGATCCTGCGCCGCGTCGCCGCCGAAGGGCTCGTCGACGTCGTCAACGTCATCCGCGGGCGTATCTACACCGACGCCGAGCTGAGCGACGTCATCCCGATCCACGGCATGGCCTCGGCCCCGCACCTCGACTTCGCCGGCCTCGTGCGTCGCGAGACCGGGCTCGTGGTCTTCCACGCCGCGAAGGTCGACGACGTCGCCACCGCACGCCACGCGATCCGCGAAGGCCTGGTCGACATGATCGGCATGACCCGCGCCCACATGGCCGAGCCGCACCTGGTGCGCAAGATCCAGCTCGGTGTCGAGCACACCATCCGGCCGTGCGTGGGCGCCACCTACTGCCTCGACCGCATCTACCAGGCGGGCGAGGCGCTGTGCATCCACAACGCCGCCACTGGGCGCGAGCTCACGATGCCTCACGTGATCGAACCGGCCGCGGTGCGCCGCCACGTCGTGGTGATCGGTGCCGGCCCCGGCGGGTTGGAAGCGGCACGGGTGTGCGCCGAGCGCGGGCACTCGGTCACGGTGTTCGAGGCGATGCCATGGGCGGGTGGCCAGATCCGCCTCGCCGCCCGCAACCCTCGCCGCAAGGACCTGCTCGGCATCGTCGAGTGGCGCGTCGCCGAGCTCGAGCGGCTCGGGGTCGACGTGCACTACGACACCTACGCCGACGCGGCGACCGTCGAGGCGCTGTCGCCCGACGTGGTGATCGTCGCGACCGGCGGCCTGCCGCAGCACCCCGAGCTCGAGGCCGGCGACGACCTCGTGGTCGAGGCGTGGGACGTGGTGGGCGGCGACGCCCGCCTCGCCGGCGACGTCATCCTCTTCGACGACGACGGCTCGCACTCGGCGATGACCACCGCCGAGCTGCTCGCCCGCTCGGGCGCCCGCCTCGAGATCGTCACCCCCGAACGCACCGTGGGCATCGACGTCGGCGGGCTCAACCTCGTCCCCTACGCCCGGGCCTTCAACGAGACCGACACACGCATCACGCTCAACCAGCGGGTGCGGTCGGTCCGCCGGGTCGACGGGCGGCTCGAGGTGCAGATCGGCAGCGACCACAGCGACCATCGCAGCACCCGGGTGGTCGACGCCGTGGTGGTCGACCACGGGGTGCTCGCGAACGACGACCTGTACCACGAGCTCGTCCCCCGGTCGTCGAACGGTGGCGAGGTCGACCACGACGCGCTGATCCACGGGCGCCCACAGACGGTGATCCGCAACGCCGACGGCCGGTTCCGGCTGTTCCGCATCGGCGACGCGGTGGCAGGACGCAACATCCACGCGGCGATCTACGACGCGTTACGTCTCTGCAAGGACCTCTGAATCGCCGACCGCCCGACGCGCTCGCGGGCCGCCGTGCCAGGATGCCCCGGATGGGTGAGCGGCGTGCGGGCACGATCGAGCAGGGGTGATCGTGGCTGAGGCGCGGGCCGCCACCGGTCTCCGCGACGCGTGGCACAACCGCGCGCTGCGACGGCTGCTGGTCGCCTATCTCGGCGCGGCCGTGTCGGAGTGGGCGGTGTGGCTCGCGGTGCTGGTCGACGCGCAGGAGCGCTCGGGCAGCGCAGCCGCGGGCTGGATGGCGCTCGCCCTGCTGGTGCCCTCGGTGGTGGCCGCGCCGTTCGCCGGTCGTGCGTTCGGTGGCACCCGACCGGTGCGGGTGCTCGGCGTGGTCTACACGGTCCAGGCGGTCACGCTGGCGATCGCTGCCGCGGTGACCGCGTCGGGCGGACCGCTGCTCGCGGCCGCGATCCCGGCCGCGGTCGCCACCGGCGGCATCTCGTTCGTCCGTCCGGGGCAGGCCGTGCTCGCCCCCACCGTGGTGCGCACGGCGCGCGAACTCACCGCGGCGAACCTGGTCGTCGGCTACTGCGAGAGCGGGTGCGTGCTGCTGGCACCGTTGATCGGCACGGCCGTGCTGGCGCTCGGGGGCCCGGCGGCGCTGCTCGCGTGCTGCGCCGGTCTCGCCGTCCTGGGTGTGGTGGCCACGGCGTCGCTGCGCTCGTCGGAGGAGGCGGCGCTCGCCGACGTGCACGACGCGTCGACTGCGGCCGACGGTGCCGGGTCCGGCGCCGACGGTGCGGCGACGGGACGATCGGGCTCGTGGCGGTCGCTCGTCGGGGGCCTGCGGCACCAACCCCGCGTGGGTGTGCTGCTCGCACTGCTCAGCCTGCAACACCTCGTGATGGGCGCCATCGGGCTGATGTTCGTGGTGCTCGCCACCGACGAGCTCGGCATGGGCGCCTCGGGCGCCGGCGTGCTCAACATCGCGTTCGGTGTGGGGGCGGTACTGAGCGGGCTGGGTGCGACGGTGCTGGCGGGCCGAGGCCGACTGGCACCGGTCGCGGTCACCTGCGTCGGTGCGATGGCCGCGTCGGCCGTGGTGCTCGGGTCGATCACCGAGGTGCCGACGGCCCTGGTGTGCCTGGCGCTGCTCGGCTTCGCACGCAGCCTGCTCGACGTGAGCGCCCGGATGCTGGTGCAGCGCACGGTGTCTCCGCAGCTGCTCTCGGCCACCTTCGCGGTGATCGAGGTGATCACCGCGGTCGGGCTGTTCGTCGGCACGGTCTATTCGCAGGTGGTCGCCGCGACCATCGGTGCGCCGGGCGGGTTGGTGGTGATGGGGCTGGCGCTGGTGGTCGCGCTCGCGCTGATCGGCCCACGGGTCTGGCAGGCCGACCGTGGCGCCGACGTCCCGGTCGTCGCCGTGGCGCTGTTGCGTCGCATGCCGGTGTTCGCTCCCCTGCCCGCACCGGCGCTCGAAGCGGTGGCACGAGCGGCGCGCGAGCGATCGTTCGCGCCGGGCGAGGTGCTGATCCACCAGGGCGACCCGGGCGAGAGCTTCCACGCGATCGCCGGTGGCCGCGTCGACGTCGACGTCGACGGGCGGCACGTGCGTTCGGTCGGCCGGGGTGACGGGGTGGGTGAGATCGCGCTGCTGCTCGACACGCCGCGCACAGCGAGCGTCGTGGCGGCCGAGCTCACCCACACCTTCGAGATCGCCCGCGACCCGTTCCTGACCGCCGTCACGGGTCACGAACCGTCGCTGCACACGGCGCACCGGCGGATCGCGTCGATGGAGTTCTGACCCCTCTGGCCTGCACTGTTCCGCATCGTGGATTGATTCCACTTCGTGGAATTGTGCGCTAGTCTCCCGCCGTTCGTCCCGGACTTCCCGGGACGGTTGTACCGGGATACCAGGGGGTCACCGTGTCCTTTCCGTCCGATCTCGAGATCGCCCGCGCCGCGTCGCTCGCGCCGCTCACGGACATCGCCGCGCAGATGGGCATCGGCCCGCACCTGCTCGAGCAGCACGGCGACGAGCTGGCCAAGATCCGCCTCGAGGCGATCGACGAGCTGAGCGACCGGCCGAAGGCCAAGTACGTCGTCGTCACGGCCATCACGCCGACGCCGCTCGGCGAGGGCAAGACCACCACCACGGTCGGCCTCGGCCAGGCGATGAAGCACATCGGCAAGCGCGCCGTGATCAGCCTGCGCCAGCCGAGCATGGGCCCCACCTTCGGCATCAAGGGCGGTGCCGCCGGCGGTGGTTACAGCCAGGTGATCCCGATGGAGCTGCTGAACCTGCACCTCACCGGCGACTTCCACGCCGTGACGGCCGCCCACAACCTGCTGTCGGCGATGGTCGACAACCACCTGCACCAGGGCAACGAGCTCGGCCTCGACCTGCACAACATCACCTGGCGTCGCGTGCTCGACGTCAACGACCGCGCGCTGCGCAACATCATCGTCGGCCTCGGCACCAAGATGGACGGCGTCCCCCGCCAGACCGGCTTCGACATCACCGCCGCGTCCGAGGTGATGGCCATCCTCGCCCTGAGCACCTCGCTCGAGGACATGCGCGCCCGCCTCGGCCGCATCGTCGTCGGCTACAACGGCGAGGGCGAGCCGATCACCGCCGAGCAGCTCAAGGCGGCCGGTTCCATGGCCGTGATCATGCGCGAGGCGATCAAGCCCAACCTCCTGCAGACACTCGAGCACACACCCGTCATCGTGCATGCCGGCCCGTTCGGCAACATCGCCCACGGCAACAGCTCGATCGTCGGCGACCTCATCGGCATCCGCGGCGGCGACTACCTCATCACCGAGGCCGGCTTCGGTGCCGACATGGGCGCCGAGCGGTTCTTCAACATCAAGTGCCGCAACTCGGGCATGACCCCCGACGCCGCGGTGCTCGTCGCGACGGTGCGCGCGCTCAAGGCACACAGCGGCAAGTTCAAGATTGTGCCGGGCAAGCCGCTGCCGGCCGACCTGCTGGCCGAGAACCCCGACGACGTGCGCGCCGGCGCAGCCAACCTCATCAAGCAGATCGAGAACGTGAAGGTGCACGGTGTCTCCCCCGTCGTCGCGATCAACGCGTTCCCCGGCGACTACGCGAGCGAGCACCAGGCGATCCGCGAGATCGCCGAGAGCGTCGGCGCCCGCGTCGCCGTGTGCACCCACTTCAGCGAGGGCGGCAAGGGCGCCACCGAGCTCGCCCAGGCCGTCGTCGAGGCCTGCGACGAGCCGAGCACCTTCCAGTTCTGCTACGAGAGCGAGATGACCCTCAAGCAGAAGATCGAGGCCGTCGCCACCAAGATCTACGGCGCTGCGAACGTCACCTACTCGGCGGCGGCCAACACCCAGCTGGCCCGCTACGAGAAGAACGGCTTCGGCTCGCTGCCCGTGTGCATCGCCAAGACGCACCTGTCGATCAGCGCCGACGCGTCGCTCAAGGGCGCACCGACGGGCCACACGATCAACGTGCGCGAGGCCCGCGCGAGCGTGGGTGCGGGCTTCGTGTACCCGATCTGTGGTGACATGACGACCATGCCCGGTCTCGGTTCGGCTCCTGCCGCCTCCATCATCGACTTCGACGAACACGGCCAGATCGTGGGTCTGTCGTGAGCACGCCGTTCACCATCAGTCCGTCGGGCGAGTACGAGCGCACGCCCGGCGGCGCCGTGCTGATGGACGGCATCCGCCTGCGCGGCGAGATCATCGCCGGCTTGCGCGCCACCATCGAGGGCGCCGGCTCGCCGCCGGTGTGCCTCGCGACCGTGCTCGTCGGTGACGACCGCCCGAGCCACAGCTACGTGGCCAACAAGCGCAAGCTCGCCGGCGAGGCGGGGATGATCAGCCGTCACGTCGAGTTCGGCGTCGACGCGACGCAGCAGCAGGTCGAGGAGGCGGTCGCCGAGCTGGCCGCCGATCCCGGTGTGCACGGCATCCTCTGCCAGCTGCCGCTGCCGGCGGGTCTCGATCCCGAGCCGGTGCTCGCGCTGATCCCGCCCGAGAAGGACGTCGACGGTCTCACCGAGCGGTCGATGGGCCGTCTGGTGCGGGGCCTGCCGGGGCATGTCGGCTGCACCCCGCTCGGCGTCATGCGCCTGCTCGAGCGCTACGGCGTGCCCACGTCGGGTCGTCGCGCCACGGTGATCGGCCGCTCGACGCTGACCGGCCTGCCGCAGGTGTTGCTGCTCGGCCGCAAGGGTGTCGACTGCACCGTCACCCTCGCCCACTCGCGCACCAGCGCGCAGGACATGATCGACGTGTGCCGCGAGAGCGACATCATCGTCGCCTGCGCCGGTCAGGCACGCATGATCACGGCCGACCACGTGAAGCCCGGTGCGTGCGTGGTCGACGTCGGCGTGTCGCGCAGCGAGGCCGGCATCGTCGGTGACGTCGACTTCGACGCGGTGCAGGTGATCGCCGGTGCGATCACGCCGATGCCACGAGGCACCGGTCCGATGACCATCGCGTGCCTGCTCGAGAACACCTTGAGCGCAGCCCGCATGCAGGGCGCCTTCCCCGCCTGATCACGGCTCCTCCCCCGACGCCGGTCCGTGCCGGACCGCGTCGGACCACGACCCCCTCGGATGGCGGGATGCCGGTCGCCGTGGCGGTCTGGTTGACCGGACGCCGGCGTGTTCCACGACTCGGAACGATGCCGTATGATGGAACACGTGACGGCGGGGAGGGCCTGATGTCGACGGTGCAGTCGATCGACCGCGCGTTCGCCGTGCTGCGGGCACTCACCCAGGGCAACGCCGGGGTCACCGAGATCGCCGAACGGGTGAGCCTGCCGAAGAGCACCGTCTCGCGACTGCTGTCGACGCTCGAGGAACTGGGTGCGGTCGAGCAGATCGAGGTGGGTGGCGGCTACCGCATCGGTGCCGGCCTCGCCGAGATCGCCGCCGCCGCTCGCCCCGGTCCCACGCTCGTCGCCGCCGCCCGACCGCAACTGCTGCAGCTCGCCCGGCTCACCGGTGAGGCCGCCGGGGTCTCGGTGCCCGACGGTGCCGACATGCTCTACCTCGACCAGGTGAACCCCGACACCGAGCTGCAGGTGCGCGACTGGACCGGCACCCGCATCCCGATGCACGCCGTGCCGTCCGGCCAGGTGGTGCTGGCGGCGATGGCCGCCGTCGAGCTCGAGCAGTACCTGGCACAGCCGTTGTCGGTGTTCACCGATCACACCATCGCCACGGCCGACGCGCTGCGGGCTCGACTCGTCCAGGTGCGCGGCGACGGCTACGCGATGGCGGTCGACGAGTACGCCGACGGGCTGAGCTCGATCGCCGCCCCGATCCACGACACCAGCGGCCGCGTGATCGGCGCACTGCACGTGTACGGCCCGACCTATCGTCTGCACGCCGAACGCGATCCACAGGCGCTCGGCGCCCTGGTGGTCGACGCCGCCGCCCGCGTGCGGATCGACTGACCGACGAACGACACCATTCGAGGAAGCAGATGTCCGACCGGTACGACTACGTCATCGTGGGTGGGGGCTCCGCCGGCTCCGCGCTCGCCAACCGCCTGAGCGCCGACCCCGGGAACCGGGTGCTCGTGCTCGAGGCGGGTCGCCCGGACTACCCGTGGGACGTCTTCATCCACATGCCCGCGGCGCTGATGTTCCCGATCGGCAGCCGGTTCTACGACTGGAAGTACGAGAGCGAGCCCGAGCCGTTCATGAACGGACGCCGCGTGTACCACGCCCGCGGCAAGGTGCTCGGCGGTTCGAGCTCGATCAACGGGATGATCTTCCAGCGCGGCAACCCGATGGACTACGAGCGCTGGGCCGCCGACAAGGGCATGGACACCTGGGACTACGCCCACTGCCTGCCCTACTTCAAGAAGATGGAGAACTGCCTGGCCGGTGCCGACGAGTGGCGTGGGGGCAGTGGTCCGCTCGAGCTCGAGCGGGGGCCGTCGCAGAACCCGCTGATCGAGGCCTTCCTCACCGCCACCGAGCAGGCCGGCTTCCCGCGCACCACCGATGTGAACGGCTACCGGCAAGAGGGATTCGCCCGCTTCGACCGCAACATCCGTCGTGGCCGTCGCCTGTCGGCGTCGAAGGCCTACCTGCACCCGGTCGAGCAGCGCCCCAACCTCACGATCACCACCCGGGCGATGGTGAACCGCGTGCTGTTCGACGGCACGCGCGCGACCGGTGTGGAGTACACGGTGCACGACGTCGTCGGTCGGCGGCGCACGCACACCGTGCAGGCCGGCGAGGTGGTGCTGTGCGGCGGAGCGTTCAACACGCCGCAGCTGCTGCAGCTGAGTGGCGTGGGTGATGCATCGCTGCTCGGCTCGCTCGGCATCCCCGTGGTGCACGACCTGCCGGCCGTCGGTCAGCACATGCAGGACCACCTCGAGGTCTACGTGCAGTACAAGTGCACGCAGCCCGTGTCGATGCAGCCGTCGCTGCAGTTCTGGCGGCGGCCGTTCATCGGTGCCGACTGGCTGTTCCGTCGCAAGGGTCCCGGGGCGAGCAACCACTTCGAGTCGGGCGGCTTCGCACGCAGCAACGACGACGTCGACTGGCCCAACCTGATGTTCCACTTCCTGCCGATCGCGGTGCGCTACGACGGCACCGACTCGGGCGTCGAGCACGGCTACCAGGTGCACATCGGGCCGATGTACTCCAACTCGGAGGGCTCGGTGACGATCACGTCGACCGACCCGACGGTGAAGCCCACGCTGCGGTTCAACTACCTGTCCACGCCCGAGGACCGCCGCGAGTGGGTGGAGGCGATCCGGTTGGCACGCACGATCCTGAACCAGCCGGCGATGGCGCCGTTCAACGGTGGTGAGATCTCGCCGGGTCCCTCGGTCGACACCGACGAGGAGATCCTCGACTGGGTGCGCAAGGACGGCGAGACCGCACTGCACCCCAGCTGCACGTGTCGCATGGGGGCCGAGGACGACTCGAGTGTCGTCGATCCGCTCACGATGAAGGTGTGGGGCGTCGACGGGGTGCGCGTGTGCGATGCGTCGGCGATGCGCTACGTCACCAACGGCAACATCTACGCGCCGGTGATGATGATGGCCGAGAAGGCCGCCGACCTGATCCTCGGCAACACGCCGCTGCCGCCCGAGCACACCGAGTTCTACCGCCACCAGAAGTCGTGATCCCTGCCCGCATGCGGGCCGTGGTGCTGCGAGGCCACGGCGGGCCCGAGCAGCTCGAGGTGCGCGACGACGTGCCCGTGCCGTCGGTCGGTGCGGGCGACGTGCTGATCGAGGTGGCCGCCGCGGGCGTCAACCAGACCGACGTCAACACTCGCGTCGGCTGGTACGCGGGCGGCGGGTGGACCGGCTCGTTCGAGTTCCCGCGCATCCAGGGCATCGACGCGTGCGGTCGGGTCGTCGCCGTCGGTGCGGACGTCGACCCGTCGCGGGTCGGTGAGCGGGTGGTGGTCGAGCCGTGCTGGACCGACGGGTCCGGGCGCACGGTGTTCCTGGGGTCGGAGGTCGACGGGGCGTTCGCCGACTACGTGGTGGTGCCGTCGACCGCGGCGCACACGATCGTGAGCGACTGCACCGACGTCGAGCTGGCCGCACTGCCCTGTTCGTGGTCGACGGCCGAGAACCTGCTCACCCGTGCCGCGGTGCGGGCGGGCGAGCGTGTGCTGGTGACGGGTGCGTCGGGTGGCGTCGGGTCGTCGGCCGTGCAACTCGCCGCAGCGCGTGGTGCGCACGTGATCGCCGTGGCGAGCCCGTCCAAGCACGAGGCGGTCCGCTCGATCGGCGCGGCCGAGGTGATCGACCGGGCCGCCGTGCCGGCCGAGGTGTGCGGTGCCGACTCGGTCGACGCGGTGATCGACGTCGTCGGCGGCGACCGGTGGCCCGAGTTGCTCGACGTTTTGCGGCCGCGTGGCCGGTACGCGGTGTCGGGGGCGATCGCCGGCGCGGTCGTCGCGCTCGACCTGCGCACGCTCTACCTGAAGGACCTCGTGCTGCACGGGTGCACCGTGCTCGACCCGGGCGTGTTCGCCGCGCTCGTGCGTCGCGTCGAGCGAGGCGAGGTTCGGCCGGTGGTGGCGGCCACCTTCCCGCTCGAGCGGATCGTCGACGCGCAGGAGCGCTTCGCCGCGAAGGACCACGTCGGCAAGATCGTGCTCACCGTGCGCCGAACGAACGAGCCCGGGTCGCGGTGAGGGGCCGGCGGCGGCGGGCGCCGTCAGGCGGCGACGGGTCGCTCCCCCGCCACCGTGGTGCGGTGCAACAGGCGGCGGCTGCCGTCGTAGTCGTTGATCGCCAGGTGCAGCAGGCAGCGGTTGTCCCAGATCGCCAACGTGCCCGGCTCCCATCGCAGCCGACACGTGAACTCGGGCCGCACGGCGTGGTCGAACAGATGGGCGAGCAACCCGGAGGACTCCTCGGCGGACATGTCGGCGAAGCGGTCGGTGTACACGGGGTTGACGAACAGCGCCGGCCGTCCGGTGACCGGGTGGCGTCGCACGCTCGGGTGCCGTACCTCGCGGTCGGCCGCAGGGTCGTTGCGGGTCATCTGCACCGACCTGCTCACCGCCGCGCCGGCTCCCGGGCCGCGCGTGCCGTGCGGCCACCCGGTCTGGACGTTGTCGAGGCCGCGCAACAGCCGCTGCAGGCCGGGTGACAGCGTCTCGTACGCGGCGTACTGGCTCGACCAGATGGTGTCGCCGCCGAAGGGTGGCAGCTCGACCGACTGCAGCAGCGTGTAGCTCGGCGGCTCGTCGAGGAACGAGAAGTCGCTGTGCCAGGTGCCGCCGAACACCGAGATGTTGCGCTCGTCGGCCTCCTTCAGCACCGCGATCACGTCGGGGTGGGTGTCGAGCGGGCGCACGAACGGCACGCGGAGCACCTGGCCGAGGCGGGCGGTGAGCGCGACCTGCTGGTCGGGGTCGAGCTGCTGGTCGCGCACGAAGACGACCGAGTGCTGGGCCAGCGCGCCCCGCAGCAGGGCGAGCGCAGCGTCGTCGGCGTGACGGAGGTCGACGCCGCGCATGTCGGCGCCGCATGCGGGTGCGACGGGCGTGACCTCGATCGCGGTCACCGGGCGTACCCGGGCTCGGTCTCGTCGAGCATCGCCATCACCTCGGCCAGGTGTGCGTCGGCGGCGGCGTGCGGGTAGTCGTGCCACTGCTTGGCGGTCGCTGCTGCGACCGCCTCGTCGAGCACCGCGAGCGGACGGCCGGTCGACATCGCGAGCACCTGCACCTGACACGCCCGCTCGAAGTAGTAGAGCTCGTCCCACGCCATCGCCACCGTGTCGGCGACCACCATCACCCCGTGGTTGCCGAGCAACAGCACGCTCGCGTCGGGGCCGAGCAACCGGGTGACGCGGTCACCCTCGCTCGCATCCATGAACATGCCGCCGTACTCGCGGTCGTAGGCCACCCGGCCGTGGTAGCGGCATGCGGTCTGATCGAGCATCTGGAACTCGTAGCCGTCGAGGCACGCGAGCGCCGTGGCGTAGGGCATGTGGGTGTGCAGGATCACCCGGGCGCGCGGCACGTGCGCGTGCACGTGGGCGTGCAGGTGCCAGGCCGTGATGTCGGCACCGGTGGCTTCGTGGCCGGTCCCCGCTTCGGCAGCGTCGAGCAACAGCAGGTCGCTCGCCGTCATGCGGGCGAAGTGGCGGCCGGCGGGGTTGAGCAGGAACGTCGAGCCGTCGCCCACCACGGCGCTGAAGTGGTTGGCGACGGCCTCGTTCATGCCGAGGCGTGCCGACCACCGGAACACGGCCGCCAGCTCGCGGCGGGTGCGGGCCTCGTCGGAGCCTGATGTGGTGTCGGCCATCGTGTCCTCCTCGGCCGGTGCGGCCTACTGCAGTTCGGCGGGGAAGCCCGGCGCTCGCAGGTCGGTACCGAGCGCGTCCTCGAGCAACTTCACCACCTGCGAGCTCCACGCGCCACCCCCGTACTGCTGACGTGCGCGGATGAAGGTCTGCTCGGTGATCGAGGCGAGGTCGAGCGGCACACCGAACTGGCGACCGAAATCGGTGGCGAACCCCAGGTCCTTGCAGGCCAGGTCCATCGTGAAGTTGATGATGTAGCTGCCGTTCAGGATGACCTGGCTCTCGGTCTCGTGCACGAAGCTGTTGCCCGAGCTGTTCTTGATCGCCTCGAACGCCATCGTGAGGTCGAGCCCGCCGCGCTTCGCGAGCATGAGCGCCTCGCCGGCGGCAACGAGGTGGATGAACGCCAGCATGTTGGTGATCACCTTGATCACCGCTGCGGCCCCCAGCTCACCCATGTGCAGCACCGGCGAGCCGATCGCCTCGAGCAGGTGGCGGTGCTCGTCGACCAGGTCGGTCGGCCCGCCGACGAGCACGGTGATGTCGCCGGCGGCCGCCTTGTGCACGCCACCCGTGACCGGTGCTTCGAGCATGCGCAGGCCGCGCGACGCGGCGACCTCGGCGAGGCGGAGGGTCTCGTCGCGGTCGTTGGTGCTGTTGTCGATCCAGGTGCCGCCGGCGGCGAGCCCGTCGAAGATGCCGCCCGCGCCCTCGACGACGGCGCGGACCGCGGCCGGCGACGGCAGGCAGGTGAACACGACGTCGCACTGCCGGGCGACGTCGGCGGCGCTGTCGGCCCAGTGCGCGCCCTGGGCGAGCAGGCCTTCGGCGCGCGCACGGTCGAGATCGGTGATGGTGACGTGATGGCCGGCGCGCACGAGACACGCGGCGAGGTGATAGCCGAGGTTGCCGAGGCCGACGTAGCCGACCCGTGCGGGAGACGAGCTCGGTGTGGTGGTCATGAGGTGCTCCTGGCGCGGCGGTGGCCGCCGGCGTTCGGCCGGCGGCCACCGTCACTGGTGGGTTCGGATGAGGTGCGGGACCGGTGTCAGGCCGACCAGGCGGCGACGACGTCCGGGTTGGCCGCGACCCATGCCTTGGCGGCGTCGAGCGGGGCCATGCCGTCGCTGTCGATCATCGCGGCGATCTCGTTCTGCTGCTCGGTGGTGAGCGTCAGGTTGGACAGCACCTTGAACGCCAGCGGGTTCTTGGTCTCGAGGTTCGCGTTGGCGGCCTTGTACAGCTCGTCGACCGGGTAGTCGCAGGCGTAGCCGCCGTCGCCGGCGGCGGCCGAGGCGAGGCACTCGTCGGTGACGTCGGGCAGCTTCACCTCGGTGAGGTCGACCTTCGACTGCAGCCAGTGCGGCTGCCAGAACTGCAGCAGCAGCGGGGTCTTCTCGTCGATCGCGGTCTGGATCGCCGTGATCAGCGCGGCCTCCGAGCCGGCCACCACGTACTTGAGCGGCAGGTCGAGGTTGGCGATGATCTGCTCGTCGTAGGTGACGTAGCTCGGGTCGCCCATCAGGAACTGACCGAGGTCGGGGCCCGACTCGGCGGTGCTGAACAGCTTGGCGAGCTCGGGATCCTGGAAGCCCTCCCACGTGGCGAGTTCGGGGTGCTCGTCGATCACGAACGTCGGCACGTACCAGCCGATCTTGGCGCTCGGGCCGAGCTTGCCGAGGTCGACGACCGAACCCTTGCCGGTGATGTAGGTCTCGTAGTCGGCGGCGTGACCCGATGGCCACACCTCGAGCGTCGCGTCGATGCTGCCGTCGTCGAGACCGACCCAGGTGGCGTTCTCGTCGATGTCGAGGATCTCGACCGGGGTGCCGAGCGACTCGAGGACCACCTTGGCCACGTTCGCGTTGACGGCCGAGCCGGTCCACGGGTTGGCGGCCAGGGTGATGCCCTCACCGGTGGCCGGCGTGTCGCCGCCCGAAGCGGCCGTCGTGCCCGTGTCGCCGGCGGCGGTGGTGGCCGACGGTGCCTCGGTGCTGCTGCTCTCGTCGTCGTCGCTGCCGCAGGCGGCGAGCAGACCGGCGAGCGCGAGCCCGGCGGCGACGAGCTTCACGCTGCGTCGTGTGTTCCTCATGTGGTTGGTTCCTCCCCTGGTGGTCCTGGTGGACCGAGTGGCTTGATGTCGCCCGGCGGGTTCACGTCCGCCGTGGCTGGTCGGGGCCGCGGCCCCAGGCCTGTGTGATGCGGTCGAGGACGATCGCCAGGAAGACGATACTCAGGCCCGCTGCGGCGCTCTGGCCGATCTTCTGGATCGGCTTCGCGAAGCCCTCGTAGGCCACGAGACCCAGCGCGCCGGCGCCGACGAGGGCGGCGATGATGACGGTGGCGAGCACCATCAGGATCGTCTGGTTGATGCCGAGCATGATCGCCCGGAACGCGAGCGGCAGCTGCACCTTCAGCAGCTCCTGGCGCTTGGTGGCGCCGAAGCTGATGGCCGCCTCGCGAGGCGTGTACGGCACCTCACGCAGGCCGAGGCTCGTGAGCCGGATGCACGGCGGGATCGCGTAGATGATCGACGCGATCACCCCGGCGCCACGGCCGATGCCGAACAGCACGAGCACCGGGATGAGGTACACGAACTGCGGCATCACCTGCGCGAAGTCGAGGAACGGGCGCATGGCCCGGTCGGCCAGATCGGAGCGTCCCGCCCACATGCCGAGCGGGATCGCGATGATCACGCTGATCAGGATGGCGACGAGCACCTGGCTGAAGGTGTCCATCGCCAGGTCCCACAGCTGGGTCCGGCCGCCCTCGCCGCCGGGCACCTCGCCCATCGCCCCGATCACCAGCAGGCAGGCCGCACAGCCGCCGGCGAGTCGCCACCCCTTGCTCAGGTAGGCGACGACCGACATCGCGACCACGACGAGCAGCCACGGCAACCACACGAGGAACTTCCGCAGCGGCTCGAGCACGTCGGTGACGAGGAAGTCGTTGATCGCCTGGGTGCCGCCGATGATCGGCACGCCCTTGCGGAGATGGTCCTGCACCCAGTTCGCGACGTCGTTGATGGTGCCGCTGATGTCGACGGTGAGCGCGTCGGGCCATGCGGTCAGGTCGGCGAGCTTCGCGACGACGGCGGCGACGACCACGCAGCCGAGCCCGATCAGCGCGCCGGTGCGCCACGGCACCGACGGCAGCCTCACCAACGGGGGGCGGGTGCTGACCTTGCGTTCGCCGGTGGTGATCCGGTCGAGCGCGACGGCGAGCAGCACGATCGCGAGGCCGGGCACGAACGCTGCCCCCACGTCGTTCTTCTGCAGTCCCTTGAGGACCAGGTTGCCGAGGTCGTCGGCTCCGAGCAACGACGCGATGACCACGATCGCGAACGCCATCATGATCACCTGGTTGAGGCCGAGCAGGATGGTGCGCCGTGCCATCGGCAGCTGCACCTTGATCAGCTGCTGCCACGACGTGCAACCGAACGACTCGCCCACCTCGTTCATCACCACCGGCACCTGGCGCAGGCCGAGGTCGGTGAGGCGCACCGCCGGCGGCACGGCGTACACGATCGTGGCCACCACCGCGGGCGGGTACTTGATGCTGAAGAACACCGTCGCCGGGATCAGGTACACGAACGCAGGCATCACCTGCGCGGTGTCGAGCAGCGGGCGCAGCAACTGCTCGGCGCGATCCGACCGTGCGGTCCAGATGCCGAGCGGTACACCGATGAGCAGCGAGATCGCCACGGCGGTGAGCATGATCGAGAGCGTCACCATCGCCGGGTCCCACACGCCCAGCACGGCGACGGCCAGCATCGCCGCGAGGCCGCTGCACGCGGCGCGGATGCCGCCGGTCATCCAGCCGATCGCCCCGACGAGTGCCAGCACACCCGGGTAGCGCAGCGTGCGCAGCACCCACTGCACCTCGTGCACGCACCAGTCGATCGCGTCGGCCAACGGGTTGAAGACGCCCGCGAACAACCAGTGCGAGTCGCGGTGCTGGATCGTCCACATGTACCGGTCGCGCACCCACTTCTGCAGGCCGATGTCGAGCCAGCCCGGGACGTTCGGGTCGACCGCGATCGCCACCACGACGAGCGCGGCGAACACCAGCGCCGGGACGAGCCAGCGACGTGGCACGGCGGTGCCGAACGTGGGAGCCGGGGCGGTGGCGACGGCCATCGGTCAGAGGTCCTCGTTGGCGATCACCGAGAGCACACCGATCCGGTCGACCGACCCGACGGGCGTGCCGTCGGCGCCGATCACGCGCAGCGGCAGCTCGCTGGTGGCCACCCGCCCGACGATGTCGCGCACCTTGGTGTCGGCGGTGACGTCGCCGGCGAACGGCCCGTCGCCGAGCGGCTCCATGATCGCGTCGAGTGGCACGACGTGCGAACGGGGCACGTCGCGCACGAAGTTGCGGACGTACTCGTCGGCGGGTTCGAGCACCACCTCGGCCGGCGTGCCCACCTGCACGAACCGGCCGTCGCGCATGATCGCGATCCGGTCGCCGAGACGCAGTGCCTCGGAGAGGTCGTGGGTGATGAACACCATCGTCTTGCGCACCTCGCTGCGCAGGCGGATGACCTCGTCTTGCATTTCGCGGCGGATGAGCGGGTCGAGCGCCGAGAACGGCTCGTCGAACAGCAGGATGTCGGGGTTGGTGGCGAGCGCCCGGGCGAGGCCGACGCGCTGCTGCTGGCCGCCCGACAGCTGGTGCGGCTTGTACGCACCCATGCCGTGCAGGCCGACCAGCTCGAGCGTGGTCGCGGCGGTCTCGCGCCGTGCGGCCTTGTCGGTGCCCTGCAGCTCGAGGCCGAACGCGACGTTGTCGACCAGGCTGCGGTGCGGCAACAGACCGAAGTGCTGGAACACCATCGACACCTTGTGGCGGCGGATGTCGAGCAGCCGGTCGGCGTCGGCCGTGGTGACGTCGACACCGCCGATGGTGACGGTGCCGGCCGTGGGCTCGATCAGACGCGTGAGGCAGCGCACCAGGGTGCTCTTCCCGCTGCCGGAGAGGCCCATGACGACGAAGACCTCGCCGGGTGCGACGTCGAGGTCGATGTCGCGCATCGCGACCACGCACCCGGTCCTGGCCTCGAGCTCGCGGCGTGGCAGGTCGGCCTCGGGCGAGCCGACGATGCGCTCGGCCTTGTGGCCGTAGACCTTCCACAGCCCGCGCACCGAGATCATCGGATCCGACACAGTGCCCCTCCCCCGGAGTCCATCGGCCCGGGAGCATAGACCCCACGCGAATCCCCTGAACAGGCGTTCCGGTTTCGGCGCGTGACGATCCGGCGCGCCCGTCCGTGAGCCCTCGCGACGCCGACGCACGGCCCGTGTGGTCCGTGCGTCGGAGGTCGCGCACGAGGCCCGGTGGCTCACGGACCTCGTCGTCCGTGGGTCGGAGGTCCTGTGGGGGTGCCGGTGGCTCACGGACGCCGAGCTTTCGTGCGCGGTCGTGCCGGGCGCACACGACTCACCGGCGGGCTCACCGTCGGGCAGCGGCGCCGTCAGCCGGCGTCGTCAGCCGGCGTCGTCAGCCGGCGTCGTCAGCCGGCGCGAGGCCAGGTGCGGACGCGCCGGTCGAGCCGGCGCTGGCCGCGCAACTGGTCGTGGATCGCCAGCAGCTCGGCCACGAGCGCCGGCAGGTGGTGCGCGATCTCGTCGTCGGTCACGCGGTCGACCTGCCAGTCGACCTTGCGGACCATCCGATCGCGCGCTTTGTCCTCACGGCTCGCGATGCGACCGCCGTGCCACGTGACGTGGTCGACCTCGATCGCCCACGACAGCTCGGGGACGGCGATGTCGGCGTGCACCGTCACGCCGTTCGGCAGTGCGATCGGGAACTGCCGCTCGAGCCCGTCGACCCCGGCGACCCGCAAGCGATCGCAGAGCTCGACCTCGAGGTGCGAGTCGGCCGGCTTCATCCACGTGGGCCGGCTCTGCACCACGCGGGCGAACCGCTCGGAGCCCGGCCGATTGGGATGACCGAGCCGCCGACCGGTCGCGAACAGGGTGGGCATCGTGACCCAACCGCGGTCGAGCACCTGCTCGATCACCGACTCGAGGTCGAGGTCGTCGAGCACCGCGCCGAGGTCGAACAGCAGCCGCGGCGGGCTGACGACCCGGATCCCGTCGGCACGGTGGACGACGTCGACCGGGTCGAGGACGTTGCACCGCCGGAGCACGATGTCCGGCCCGGAGAGCGTCTGCGCGAAGTGCGGGAGCCGCACCTCGATCGAGTCGACCGGTCCCGTGCGCCGCAGGTCCCACAGCCGGCCGGCCGCGCGGCCCGTGATGGCGGCGTCGCCGCGAGCGAGGCACACGGCGAGCGATCGGCCGAGCAGGCTCGGCGGCACCGCAGCGACGCGGTAGACGCGGTCGAACTCGGTGACGAGCACCCCGTCGGCGACGAGCGCCTTGCGTTGCCGGATGCTGATGTCGAGCTCTCGGAGCTGGTCGTCGCTGACGACGCCGTAGCTGTCGGCGACGAAACGCGCGAGCGCGCCGGTGAATGCGGGCATGGTCCACCCCTCGGGTCGGGAGATCGTCGGGGGACGCGGGCCGGAACCTATCGGTCGTCGACGATGCGACAACTCCGTGCGCGGACGGACGTCCGGCTCACGGGTCGCCGTGTCCGTGAGCCGGGGGTGCGCCGGCTCACGCAGGTCGGAGTGCGTGAGCCAGCGGTACGCAGGCGGGACCTGTGACTCACGCACGTTCGGGTCCGTGTGTCGGCGGTACGTCGACGGGACCGCTCGCTCACGGACCCGAGGCGACCACCAGGCGGGCCGGGCGCACGTTCGCACGCACCCTGCGGTCGGTGACCACCAGGTCGCCGGTGCGCAGCGGCGGCAGCGCCACCAGCGCCTTGCGGCTGAACTTCGTGGCATCGACCGCGAGCACGCGCACGTCGGCGATCTCACCCATCGCGGCCGACATCTCGGCCTCGGCGTGCTCGTGCACCATCGCGCCACGCTCGGGATCGATCGCCGATGCGGACAACACCGCCATCCGCACCTTCATCCGGCGCACGACCTCGAACGCGAACCGGTCGAACGCGGCACCGTCGTGGTTGCGCAGCTCCACCCCCGCCATCAGCACCCGGTTGCCGGGGATCGTCGCCAGGGTGGTCGCGATGAACGACGAGTTGGTCACGACGGTCAGCCCGCGGTGCCCGCGCAGCGCCTGGGCCACGTACCCGGTGGTCGATCCGGTGTCGAGCACGAGCGAGTCGCCGTCGCGCACCAGTTCGGCCACCTTGGCGGCGATCGCCACCTTGGCGTCGCGCTGCTCGCTCATCCGGCTCAGGAACGGGGCCTCCCCGACCGTGGGCGCACTGGTGACGGCTGTGATCGCGCCGTGCACCTTGCGCACCTCACCGCGCTCGACCATCGGCTTCACGATGCGTCGGATGGTCTGGTCGCTCACGTCGAGCAGCGTCGCGAGCTCGCGCACCGACACCGTGCCGCGCAGGCCGACCGCGTTCATCACCTCGTGCTCGTAGCGGCCCACGACCACATCCAACCCGAAATCAACAGAAAACGCCATCGATGGCGATACGCGGGACTACGGTCGCGGCCGCACGCGCCGTACCAGGAGGCACCACCCCATGGCAGAACTGCCCGACCAGGCACGCATCGTCGTCATCGGCGGCGGCATCGTCGGATGCTCGACCGCGTACCACCTCGGCAAGCTCGGCTACACCGACACGGTGCTCGTCGAGAAGCACATGCTCACGTCCGGCTCGACGTTCCACGCCGCCGGTCTGGTGGGGCAGCTGCGCACGAGCGCGAACATCACCCAGCTGCTCGGCAGCTCGGTCGAGCTGTACAAGACGCTCGAGGCCGAGACCGGCCAGGCGACCGGCTGGAAGATGAACGGCGGCCTGCGCCTCGCCTGCAACGAGGAGCGTTGGACCGAGGTGAAACGACAGGCCACCACGGCGACGAGCTTCGGGCTCGAGATGCACCTGCTGTCGCCGAAGGAGGCGCAGGACCTGTGGCCGCTGATGGAGGTGCACGATGTGGTGGGTGCCGCGTTCCTGCCCACCGACGGCCAGGCCAACCCGAGCGACATCACGATGGCGCTCGCCAAGGGTGCGCGCATGCAGGGCGTCACCATCGCCGAGGAGACCGAGGTCGAGCGGATCGAGGTGGTCGACGGCGTGATCGAGGCCGTGGTCACCAACCGGGGTCGCATCGCCTGCGAGAAGGTGGTGCTGTGCGGCGGCCAGTGGACCCGTGCCCTCGCCTCGACCGTCGGTGTGAACGTGCCGCTCGTGCCGGTCGAGCACCAGTACGTGATCACCGAGCCCTTCTCCCCCGAGGTGCCGCGCAACCTGCCCACGCTGCGCGACCCCGACCGCCTCACGTACTACAAGGAGGAGGTCGGCGGTCTGGTGATGGGCGGCTACGAGCCGAACCCGATCCCGTGGGCGACGAAGGGCATCCCTCGCCCGTTCCAGTTCCAGCTGCTCGACAGCAACTGGGACCACTTCGCTCCCACGATGGAGCTCGCGATCGGCCGTGTGCCCGAACTCGCCAACACGGGCATCCGCCAGCTGATCAACGGGCCGGAGAGCTTCACGCCCGACGGCAACTTCATCCTCGGCGAGGCGCCGGAGCTGAAGAACTTCTTCGTCGGTGCGGGCTTCAACGCGTTCGGCATCGCGGCCGGCGGCGGTGCCGGCATGGCACTCGCAGAGTGGGTGCACCAGGGCGTCGCGCCGTACGACCTGTGGGTGGTCGACATCCGCCGGTTCGGTCGCCCGCACCAGGACACCGACTGGGTGCGCACCCGCACGCTCGAGGCGTACAGCAAGCACTACACGATGGCCTGGCCGTTCGAGGAGCACCACAGCGGCCGTCCCGCTCGCACGTCGCCGCTCTACGCCGACCTGCTCGCGCAGGGCGCGGCGTTCGGCGAGAAGCTCGGCTGGGAGCGGCCCAACTGGTTCGCCGACGCGTCGCTCGGCGAGACGGCCGAGGACGTGTACACGTACGAGCGGCAGAACTGGTTCGCCGCCGTCGGCCGCGAGCACCGCGCGTGCCGCGAGACGGCGGTGCTGATCGACCAGACGAGCTTCGCCAAGTTCGCGCTGAAGGGTCCCGACGCGATGGCGGCGCTCGACTGGATCTGCGCCAACGACGTGCACAAGCCGGTCGGCTCGCTCACCTACACGCAGATGCTCGACGCCCGTGGCGGCATCCAGTGCGACCTCACCGTCGCCCGCGTGGCGACCGACGAGTTCTACGTCGTCACCGGCACCGGTTTCGCCACGCACGACTTCGACTGGATCTCGCGCACGATCCCGGCGGGCGCCAACGCCCAACTGTTCGACGTCACGTCGGCCTGGTCGGTGCTCACGCTGATGGGCCCGAACAGCCGGGCGATCCTGGGCGAGGTCACCACGACCGCGCTCGACAACGAGTCGTTCCCGTTCGGCACGATGCAGACCATCGGCATCGCCGGCAGCCCGGTGCGTGCGCTGCGGATCACCTACATGGGCGAGCTCGGCTGGGAGCTGCACCTTCCCGTCGAGTACGCGAAGCGTGTGTACGACGCGCTGATGACCGCGGGCCGGGCGCACGGCCTCGTCAACGCCGGGTACCGCGCCATCGAGAGCACTCGCCTCGAGAAGGGCTACCGCGCCTGGGGCAGCGACATCGGCCCCGACCACACGCCGCTCGAAGCCGGTCTCGGTTGGGCGGTGAAGACCAAGACCGACATCGACTTCCTCGGCCGCGAAGCGATCGTCGCCCAGCGCGAGCGGGGCATCCCCAAGCTGCTCGCCGCGTTCACCGTCGACCCGTCGGTGGTGCTGCTCGGACGCGAGACGATCTTCCGCGACGGCGAGCGCGTCGGCTGGCTCACCAGCGCCGGCTTCGGCTACACGATCGATCGCAGCATCGGGTACGGCTACGTCCGCCGCCCGCAGCAACCCGCTCCTGTCGGCGAGTTCGGCCAGTGGGTCACCAGTGGCACCTACGAGCTCGAGGTCGCCACGGGGCGCGTGCCCGCCGAGGTGAGCCTCAAGCCCCTGTACGACCCCACCAACGCCCGAGTGAAGGCCTGATCCGCATGAGCACCCCTGTCCCCCAGCGCGCCCGCATCGTCATCATCGGCGGCGGCATCCTCGGCTGCTCCGTCGCCTACTGGCTGACGAAGATGGGCGAGGCCGACGTGGTGCTGCTCGAACAGCACCAGCTCACCGACGGTGCCACCTGGCACGCGGCCGGCCTGGTCGGCCAGCTCCGCTCGTCGCGCAACACCACCCGCATGTTGGAGCAGTCGGTCGAGATGTACCGCGGGCTCGAGGCCGAGACCGGCCAGGCGGTCGACTGGCACGAGACCGGATCGCTGCGCCTCGCCTGCTCGCCCGAGCGCGTGATGGAGCTGAAGCGGCTCACCACGATGGCCAAGAGCTTCGGCCTGCCGATGGAGGTCATCTCGCCGCAGCGTGCGCAGGAGCTCTTCCCGCTGATGAGCACCACCGACGTGCTGGCGGCGGCCTTCCTGCCGACGGACGGCTACATCGACCCGTCGAGCGTCACGCAGGCGATCGCGCGTGGTGCACGCATGCGCGGCGCCACGATCTGCGAGCAGACCAAGGTCGTGAAGATCGACGTCGACGGTCGCCGCTGCACCCGGGTGCACACGATCGCGGCGGACGGCACCGAGTCGGCGATCGAGTGCGAGATGGTGGTGAACGCCGCCGGCATGTGGGGCATGGAGGTCGGCAAGCTCGTCGGTGCTCGCGTGCCCGCCGTCGCGGTCGAGCACCAGTACCTGCTGTCGGGTCCGATCGAGGGCTACACGCCGGTCGAGCTGGGGAAGATGCCGACGATGCGCGACCCCGACCACCTCGTGTACTACAAGCCCGACGGCCCGGGTCTGCTCGTCGGCGGCTACGAGCCCGACACGATCGCGTTCGGCGTGGACGAGAAGATCCCCGAGCCGTTCCAACGCCAGCTGTTCGACCCGAACTTCGACCGCTTCGCGCAGCTGGCCGAGCTCGCCCAGAAGCGCACCCCGGTGCTCGAACAGGCCGGCATCCGCAGCCTGATCAACGGCCCGATCCCCTACACCGCCGACGCCGACTTCGTGATGGGCCGGGCACCCGAGCTCGACAACTTCTACCTGGCGACGGGCTTCCTGTACGGCATCGCCGCCGGCGGTGGCGCCGGGAAGATGATGGCCGAGTGGATGCTCGAGGGCCGGCCGTCGCTCGATCTCTGGCCGCTCGACGTGCGCCGCTTCGCGTTCCATCACACCACGCGGCACTTCATGCGCGACCGCATGGTGGAGATGTACGCGCACCACTACAAGCTCTCGGCGCCCGGCTCGGAGAAGGTGACTGCGCGCGGCATCCGCCGCAGCCCGCTGCACGACACGCTCGCGGCACGCAACGCCGTGTTCGGGTCGCGGGGTGGTTGGGAGCGGCCGAACTGGTTCGCGCCCGAGGGTGTCGAGCCGGTCGACCGCCCGTCGTTCGGGCGGCCCAACTGGTTCGAGCACGTCGGTGCTGCGCACCATGCGATCCGCAACGGCGTGGGGCTGATCGACCAGACGAGCTTCGCCAAGTTCGAGATCACCGGCCCCGGCGCGCTGGCGGCCGTGCAGTGGCTCAGCGTCGCCGACATGGACAAGAGCGTCGGCACGATCACGTACACGCAGCTGTGCAACGAGCGCGGCGGCATCGAGTGCGACCTCACGATGATCCGCACAGCGCCCGACAGCTGGTACGTGGTGACCGGTGCTGCGTTCGGGGCCCACGACATGGGCTGGATCCGCGCCAACTCGCCCGACGACGGCTCGGTCGTGATCCGCGACCTCACGTCGGCACGGGCGGTGATCAACCTGTGCGGGCCGAAGAGCCGTGACGTGCTGCAGGCCGTGTGCGAGGACGACGTCAGCAACGCTGCCTTCAAGTACACCCGGGCACGCGAGATCACGATCGGTTCGGCCCCCGTGCTGGCGTTGCGCATCGGTTACACGGGTGAGCTCGGCTGGGAGCTCCACATCCCCACCGAGTACGCCGCCCACGTGTACGAGTTGCTGCGTGCGGCCGGCGAGCCACACGGCATCGTCGACGCCGGCTACCGCACGATCGACACCATGCGCATGGAGAAGGGCTACCTGTACTGGAGCACCGACATCACGCCCGACACCACGCCGTGGGAGGCCGGGCTCGGGTGGCGCGTCAACCTCGACAAGGGCGACTTCTGCGGACGCGACGCACTCGTCGCGCAACATGAGGCGGGCATCACCCGCAAGCTGTGCACCTTCACGCTCGAGCAGATGGCCTACCCGGTGAGCGGCGAGGCGATCATCGCGGACGGCCAGGTGGTCGGGTTCACCACCAGCGCCAACTACGGCCACTCCGTCGGCAAGCCGATCGCCTACGGCTACCTGCCCGTCGAGCTGACCGACCGCACCGACTTCGTGATCGAGGTGTACGGCGAGCCGGTCCCGGCCATCCGTCACGACCGCGCCCTCTACGACCCCGACAACGCGAAACTGCGCAGCTGATGACCGCACTGCACGTCCACCACTTCGGCGACCCGTCCGGCGAGCCACTGCTCGCCGTCCACGGCATCACCGGCCACGGCCGCCGCTTCCGCCGCAGCGGCGACGAGGGCTGGCCGTCGCGCCACACCATCGCCGTCGACCTGCGCGGTCACGGCCGCTCCACGAGCGACGGGCCGTGGAGCATCGCCCAGCACGTCACCGACCTGCTCGACACGATGGACGCGCACCGGCTCGGCTCGGTCGACCTCCTCGGCCACAGCTACGGCGGTGCGATCGCCCTGGCGCTGCTCGCCCGAGCGCCCGAGCGTGTGCGGCGGCTGGTGCTGCTCGATCCGGCGCTGCACACGCCCGCCGAGAACGGCTCGGCCAACGCGCTGGCGGCGATGACGTTTCCGGGGTTCGACTCCCCGGACGAGGCGATGCAGGCGCGACTGATGGGCAACGAGGCGATCCGCGCCGCAGTGCAGGAGGACCTCGACGAACACCTCGTGCAGGGCGACGACGGCCGCTGGCGGTACCGCTTCCACCCGCCGGCGATCATCACCGGCTGGGGCGAGCTGTGCAGCCCGGTCCCACGACTCCCGGCCGCGCCGCCCACGCTGGTGGTCGCGGCCAACGGTGCCCCGTTCGTCACCCCCGAGATCGATGCCGACCTGCGCGCCCAGCTCGGCGATCAGCTGTCGCTCGTCCGCCTCGACTGCGGCCACATGGTCTACTGGGAGGACTTCCCCGGCACGGTTGCCGCGGTCAACGGCTTCCTCGACCGCTGAGCGCTCAACCGGTGATCGGGTGTTCCTCCACGAACATCCGCTGCCGACTCGCCACGTGGGCGAGGGTGTCGGCGACGACCGCCTGCCCGATCTCGGTGGCGTACGCGGCGGTGAAGTCGTCGCGGGAGTCGAACCACAACTCGCTCACGCCGTCGGGATCGCCGTCGGCCGGATCGTCCACGAGGTTGAACACCGCACGCCGGACGCCGGGCAGCTGTCGGGCGAGCGGGGCGTGCTCACCCAGCCACCACGCGGCGAACTCGTCGTGCGTCTGATCGGCCCGGCGCGTGAGCAGGATGATCGCCTTGCAGCTCACGACGGCTTCCTCGTCCGAGCCAGGGGACGGCCGCCGACGGCGAGCCCGACGCTGATGATCATCTCGTCCGGTCTCGGCGCATCACCGATGCACACCTCGATGGCGTCCATCTCGTCGAACTGCCAGCGGTCGTCCTTCTGCAGCAGCGGGAAGGTGATGGACGATCCCGCAGCCCCGACCTTCTTGGTGGAGGGGATGATCTCGGCGCCGCCCCCGACGGCTGCGCGCACCGGTGCACCGAAGCGCGGGTGCAGCACGGCGGCCGCGTGCTCGAGCTCGCCGTCGGTGCCCACGATGGCCGCCTTGCCGTAGGCAGTGACAGCCGATGGTTCCACCCCGAGGGCGGCGAGCGCGCGCTCGGCGAGCTGGCCGCTGACCTCGGCGCCGAGCGCTTCGAGCTCGGACAGATCGTCGCGGTACGACCCCGCGGCCGGGTTGCGCACCACGGCGGTGCAGACCGCCTTGCGCACCACACGCCCCGTGGGCCGACCGGCCTCGAGCAGCGTGTCCTCGCAGGTGGTGACGAACTTGCGGATCTCCATGGCCGGCGACCCTACCGAGGTCGCGCGACCGCCTGGAAGAATTCGTGCGACGCGTGTCCGGATCGACCACCGCCGTTCGTCGATGGTCCGAACCGAGTGGTTCGTCACCCAGATCCGATGGAGGAAGACATGAAGTACGTGATGCTGTTCGCCGGTACCGCAGACGGCGCGGCGTGGGCCGCGTTGCCCGCCGAGCGACGCGACGAGGTGATCGGCGAGATCGGCGCATGGTGGGGCCAGCACGCCGCGGCGGGTCATCTCCTCGACGGCGAGTGGCTGGAGGGCAGCAGCACGGCGACGTCGTTCCGTCTCGCCGGCGAGTCGCTGCAGACCATCGACGGCCCGTTCATCGAGGCCAAGGAGGAGGTGAGCGGCTTCGGCATCCTCGAGGTGCCGGATCTCGACACCGCCCTCGCGATCGCCCGCACGTGGCCCGCCCTGCAGGTCGAGGGGGAGAGCATCGAGGTCCGACCCGCCCGCGAGCGGTGATCGAGCCGACCGCCGACCGAACGATCGACCTGGCCGTCCGCGACGCGGTCGGCCAGGTCGTCGCGTCGCTCACCCGCTGGTGCGGCGACCTCGACGTCGCCGAGGAGGCGGTGGCCGACGCGGTCGAGGCGGCCGTGAGCGAGTGGCGTCGGCACGGCGTCCCCGAGCGACCGGGCGCCTGGCTCCACACGGTCGCGAGGCGCCGCGCGCTCGACCGCCTGCGTCGGCTGCAGCGCTACACCGAACGCCTGCCGCTCCTGGCCGACACGCCCTCCGAACCCCGTCCCTTCGACGGCGGCGACGACCGGATCCCGCTGCTGTTCGCGTGCTGCCACCCTGCTCTCGCACCGGACTCGCAGCTCGCACTCACGCTGCGAGCGGTGATCGGACTGACGACACGACAGGTCGCTCGTGCGTTGCTCAGCAACGAGTCCGCGGTCACCAGGCGGATCACCCGAGCCAAGCACAAGCTCGTCGCCAACGAGATCCCGCTGGTCGTCCCACCGCACGACCGACGTGCGGAACGGCTCGACCAGGTGCTCACGGTCGTCTACCTCGCGTTCAACGAGGGCTACCTGTCGACCGAGGGACGGGCCGGGCACGACCGCGAGCTCGCCGAGGACGCCCGCTGGCTGGCGTCGCTCGTCAGCGAGCAGCTGCCCGACGAGCCCGAGGCCCTCGGCCTGCACGCCTTGCTGACGCTGCTGCACGCACGCGTGGGCGCCCGATTCGACGGCGACCGGATCGTGCTCCTCGAGCACCAGGACCGCAGTCGGTGGGATCGCGCCGCGATCGCCGAGGGGATCGCACTGGTGGAGCGGGCCGGCGCCGTGGGCCGGCCCGGCCGGTTCCAGCTGCAGGCCGCGATCGCCGCGGTGCACTGCGAGGCCGAGTCGGTCGACCACACCGATTGGGCGCAGATCGTCGTCCTCTACGACCTGCTGCGCCGTCACGACGACTCCCCCGTCGTCCGCCTCAATCGGGCGGTGGCGCTCGCTCACGTCGCTGGGCCCGAGGTCGCGTTGCGCGACGTCGACGCGCTCCGCCCCGAGCTCGCCGAGTACCACCTGTTCCACGCGGTCCGAGCGCACCTGCTGCGCGGTCTCGAACGCCACGACGACGCCCGGGCCGCGGACGCCGAGGCGTTGCACCGCACATCGAACGCCGCCGAACGCCGTCTCCTCACCGAACGCCTCGCCTGAACGAGCCGGGCCGGGTCGGTCGACCCGCCCCCGTGCAGCACGAGCGAAACCCGTCGGCTCGATGCGGAGTCGCGGTGACACGATGAAGCGATGGACGACGTCTGGGGCGAACGCACCGCCGCCACCTACGACGAGGACGACGCGGCGATGTTCTCGCCCGACGTGCTGGGGCCCACGATCGAACTGCTCGTCGAGCTCGCCGCAGGACGGCGCGTGCTCGAGTTCGCCGCCGGCACCGGTCGGGTGACGCTGCCGCTCGCGGCCACCGGCATCGACGTGTCGGCGATCGAGCTCTCCGAACCGATGGCCGCACGGCTGCGGGCCAAGCCGGGCGGCGACCGGGTCGACCTGACGATCGGTGACATGGCCACCACCCGTGTGCCGGGCGAGTTCGGCCTCGTGTACCTCGTGTACAACACGATCTCGAATCTGCTCACCCAGGACGCACAGGTCGCCTGCTTCGCCAATGCCGCCGCACACCTGGCGCCCGGCGGCTGCTTCGTGATCGAGGTGTTCGTGCCCGAACTGCGCCGGCTGCCGGTCGGCGAGCGGCTGGTCGCGTTCGACTCGACCCACGGTCACATCGGCGTCGACGAGTACGACGTGGTCGAGCAGCGGCTGGTGTCGAACCACGCCTTCCCCGGCCGCCCCTTCCGCCGGTCGCACCACCGCTACGCCTGGCCCGCCGAGTACGACCTGATGGCCCGTCTCGCCGGTCTCGAACTGCGCGAACGTTGGGCCGACTGGGACCGCTCGCCGTTCACGGCCGACAGCAGGTCGCACGTGACGGTGTGGGCCAAACCCCTCGAGGCCGCAGGTGGCTGACGACCGCTCCGGGCCGTGGGCGCCGATGAGCCTCGACGACGCCCGCCGCGAGCTCGCCGGCTGCCGTGCCCCGTGGTGGTTCACGGGCGGCCATGCGCTCGAACTGTTCGTCGGCCGCAGCTGGCGAGCGCACGACGACCTCGACGTCGGCATCCGCCGCGACGACGCGACGGCCGTGCTCGACCACCTGCGTTCCCACGGGTGGGAACCGGTGATCGCCGCGGCAGGGACGCTCTCGCCCTGGCACGGCGGCCCGCTGCTCGAGGACGCCCACCAGAACAACGTGTGGTGCCGACGCCCCGGCGGTCCGTGGCAGCTCGACGTCACCGTCGGCGACGGCGATGACCACCGGTGGGTGTACCGGCGCGACCGGGCCATCACCCGGTCGTGGGCGGAGGCCGTGCTCGTCCGCGACGGCGTCCGCTTCCTGGCGCCCGAGCTGCAGCTGCTGTTCAAGAGCAAGGACGTGCGACCGAAGGACACCGTCGACGTCGAGGTCGTCGCCCCGCTGCTCGACGGCGGCGGGCTCGCCTTGCTCGCGGCCCAGCTGCGCGCCGGCCACCCGTGGATGCCGCTGCTGCGCCGGCTCGCCCCGGGCTGCACGGCCGACGACGTCGAGCACGTCCTCGACCTCCTCGCGAAGGCAGGAGTTCACGTGTGGGTGGACGGCGGATGGGGTGTCGACGCGCTGCTCGGCGGACCGACCCGCGCCCACGCGGATCTCGACCTCGCCGTCGAACGCGCGTCGTTCGACCCGGCCCTCGACGCCCTCGACGCACACGGGTTCCGCATCGTGCGCGACGACGGGCGCCACAACCGGGTCGTCGCCGACCGTGCGGGCCGGATCGTCGACCTGCACGCGTTCGACCCGACCGTCGTGACGACCGACGCGGACGGCATCGCCCGCCACGGCGGCGACGGTCTCGCCTACGAGGCGGGCGGCTTCGACGGTCGCGGCACGATCGGCGACCGCGAGGTCGCGTGCATCGGCGCCGCCACGTCGGTCCGATACCACACCGGCTACGAGGTCGATGCCGACGACTGGCACGACGTGCGGCTGCTGTGCGAACGCTTCGACCTGCCGATCCCCGACGACTACCACGGCTTCGACGGGTTCGACGCCCTCGAAGACCGCCATCCGCACCGCCCTGGCTGACAGACTCTGGCGACGTATGAGCGAGCTGTCCGACGCACTCACCCGGGCCGGGTTCCCGGCCGATACGGCCACCACGCGTCTGGCCGGGCTCACCAACGTGAACCATCTGCTCGAGCACGAGGGCAGGAAGTACGTGCTGCGCATGCCCGGCGCAGGCACCAGCGAGTACATCGACCGTCGGGCCGAGGAGACCGCAGCCCGGTCGGCTGCCGCCGCCGGTGTCAACGCCGAGGTCGTGTTCTTCGACGCGACCGACGGGCTGATGGTGACCGCGTTCGTCGACGGCGCGGCGACGATGAACGCCGAGCGGTTCCGCGATCTCGACGCCGTCGCACGTGCCGGTCGTGCGTTCCGGCAACTGCACACCACGGCCGCCCCGTTCGCCACCGACTTCCAGTTGTTCCCGATGATCGACGAGTACAAGGCGTTGCTCGCGAGCAAGGGCGCCACGTTGCCCGACGGCTACGACGAACTGCAGGCCCGTGCCGACGCCACCCGCCGTGCGCTCGAGGCGACCGCCCGACCCGTCGTGCCGTCGCACTGCGACCCGCTCTGCGAGAACTTCCTCGACACCGGCGAGCGGATGTACGTGATCGACTACGAGTACTCGGGCAACAACGACCCGATGTGGGACCTCGGCGACCTGTCGGTCGAGGGCGGCTTCGGCCCCGAGCAGGACGCCGCGCTCCTCCGCGCCTACTTCGGCGGCGACCCGCCCGCCCACGAGGTCGGACGCATGGTCGCCTACCAGGCGATGTGCGACCTGCTGTGGACGCTGTGGGGGGTGATCCAGCACGTCAACGGCAACCCGGCCGACGACTTCTGGGCCTACGCGACCGGCCGCTTCGAGCGGTGCCGTGCGCTCATGGATCGCCCGGACTACCAGGCACATCTGGACGCGATCCGGGCCGGGTGATGTGGTAGAGTTCCACATTGCGGATTGATTCCGCATCGTGAAACACCTGTCGTGGGCACCACGACGACAGCACCTGGGGAACGCGCAATGAGCGACGACGATCTCGACCTGGCCTCGCTTCCTGACGACGAGCTCGTCACCCAGATGCACGAGGACCTCTACGACGGCCTCGCACCCGAGATCGCGGAGGGCACGATGATCCTCCTCGACCGTGGCTGGGCCCCCGACAAGGTGCTGAACGACGCCCTCGTCGAGGGCATGCGCATCGTCGGCATCGACTTCCGCGACGGCATCTTGTTCGTCCCCGAGGTGCTGCTGTCGGCCAACGCGATGAAGGCCGGCATGGAGATCCTGCGGCCGCTGCTCGCCGAGACCGGCGCCGAGCCGATCGGCAAGGTCGTGATCGGCACCGTCAAGGGCGACATCCACGACATCGGCAAGAACCTCGTCGCGATGATGCTCGAGGGTGCCGGGTTCGAGGTGATCGACCTCGGCATCAACACCGACGCCGACGCGTTCCTCGCCGCGCTCGAGGAGCACCAGCCCGACATCCTCGGCATGTCCGCCCTGCTCACCACCACCATGCCGTACATGAAGGTGGTCATCGACACGCTCAACGAGCGTGGCCTGCGCGACAAGTACGTCGTGCTCGTGGGTGGCGCACCGCTCAACGAGGAGTTCGGTCAGGCCGTCGGCGCCGACGCCTACTGCCGCGACGCGGCGATCGCCGCCGAGACCGCGAAGCAGTTGGTCGGCGCCCGCCGCGGCCGCACCGAGCCCCCCGGACCGTCGGTCTGACCCGACGCCCCTCGCCCGATCTGCGATGTCGCGTCCGCTCGTGCTCGCGTGTGGTGCGCTCGTCAGCGAGCTGCGTGCCGTGCTGGCCGCCAACTCGCTGACCGATGCGATCGAGGTCGGCTACCTCCCGGCCAACCTCCACAACCGTCCCGAACGGATCGTGCCGACGTTGCGTGAGCTCGTCGCCCAGCACACCGCCGACGACCCCGACCGGCCGATCCTGGTCGGCTACGCCGACTGCGGCACCGGTGGCCAGCTCGACACCTACCTGGCCGAGCTCCCCCATGCCACGCGCCTGCCCGGTGCGCACTGCTACGAGTTCTTCGCCGGCACCGAGCTGTTCACCCGGCTCCACGACGCCGACCCGGGCACCTTCTACCTCACCGACTTCCTCGCCAAGCACTTCGACGCGCTGGTGTGGGGAGCGCTCGGCCTCGACCGCCACCCCGAGCTCCGCGACGCGTACTTCGGCAACTACTCGCGTGTGGTGCTCTTCAGCCAGACCCTCGACGAGTCCGTCGTCGCCGCCGGCCGCGCCGGCGCCGAACGGCTCGGCCTCGCGTTCGAGCACCACCACGTCGGCCTCGACCACTTCGCCGACGCCGTCACCGTCCACCTCAGCCGCTCCACCGAGCCCACCCCCGGGAGGTCGTCCCATGCCTCGTGAAGGAGGCGGCCGCCGCAGTCGCGGCGGCAACGAGGTCGTCGTCATCATGTGGCGCGACATCCCCGCACAGATCAACGGCAAGCAGGGCGACGAGCGCCACCAGGTGATGCTCCCCCACCGCTTCCAGAAGGCGATCGACCGCGCCGCGATGGTGGCCGGCAAGAAGACCGCCCAGGACTACATCGGCGAGTGGCGCCGCACCGAGCACCCGCTGGCCGGCGACCTGGTGAGTTCCGTCGACGAGATCGCCGAGTCGATCGAGCGTGAGTTCACCAACGAGCGCCTGCACGTCCTCGTCGCCAACGGCGGTTGGGATCCCGCCTCGCCCGAGGCGCCCACCGACACCGCACCCGCAACCAGTTCCGATCCGGAAGGACCCGCGTCATGACCCACACCGTCATCAGCTCTGCCACCAAGGAGGTGGTGATCGGCTTCGACCGGCCGTTCGTGATGATCGGCGAGCGGATCAATCCCACGGGCCGCAAGCTCCTCGCCGAGGAGATGAAGAACGGCGACTTCAGCCGTGTCGAGGCCGACGCGCTCGCGCAGGTCGCGGCCGGCGCGCACATGCTCGACGTCAACGCCGGCATCCCGCTCGCCGACGAGCCCGCCCTCCTGGCCCGTGCGGTCAAGCTCGTGCAGTCGGTCACCGACGTGCCGCTGTCGATCGACTCGTCGATCATCGAGGCGCTCGAGGCCGGCCTCGCCGTGTACCAGGGCAAGCCGCTCGTCAACTCCGTCACCGGCGAGGACGAGCAGATGGAGCGCGTGCTGCCCCTCGTCGCCAAGTACGGGGCCGCCGTCGTCGCCATCTCGAACGACGAGACCGGCATCAGCGAGGACCCCGACGTCCGCTTCGAGGTCGCCCGCAAGATCGTCAACCGCGCGAGCGACTACGGCATCCCCGCCAGCGACATCGTCGTCGACCCGCTCGTCATGCCGATCGGCGCGATGGGCACCGCCGGCCAGCAGGTGTTCAAGCTGCTGCGCCGACTCGTGAGCGAGCTGAAGGTCAACACCACCTGCGGCGCGTCGAACGTCAGCTTCGGCCTGCCCAACCGCAACGCGATCACCGGCACGTTCCTCACCATGGCCATCGCCAACGGCATGACCTCGGCGATCATGAACCCGCTGCACCCCGAGGTGAAGCAGGCGATCATGGCCGCCGACGTGCTCGCCGGCAACGACAAGGACTGCATGGCCTGGATCCGCGACAACCGCGATCCCAACGCCGCCGGCGGTGCCCGCGAGGGCCGCGAGCGCGGCGGCCGTCGCGGTCGTCGTGGCGAGGCGGGCGGCGACAGCGCCGCTGCCGCCGCGCCGGCTCCCGAGACCCCTGCGAGCTGACCCGGTCTCGATGGCACGGATCGTCTTCACCCCGTCGGGCCTCGATGGCGAGGTCGCCCGAGGCACGAGCGTGCTCGATGCCGCGCGCGAACTCGGCGTCGACCTCGACTCGGTGTGCGGCGGCCGAGGCATCTGCGGACGCTGCCAGATCGAGTTCCACCCCGGCACCTACCCGAAGTGGGCGATTGAGGTCGACGAGCAGTCGCTGTCCGCCTTCACCGACACCGAGGGCACCTACGCCGGCCGCAAGGGACTGAAGCCCGACCGGCGCCTCGGCTGCTGCGCCCTCGTGCAGGACGACCTCGTCGTCGACGTACCTCCCGAGAGCCAGGTGCACCGCCCCGTCGTGCGCAAGAGCCTCGACCTCGCCGACGTCGTGCTCGACCCCGACGTGCACACGGCCTATCTCGAGCTGCCCCCGTCGGTGCTCGGCGACGCCGCGTCGATGAGCGATCTGGTGCTCGCCGAGCTGAACGACCGGATGCACCTGCCCGCCCGTCGGCTGTCGCTGCCCGTGCTGCAGCAGGTGCACCGTGCGTTCGCCGGACAGGACCGTGCGGCCACCGTCGCCGTGCGGGGCGACGAGGTCGTGGCCGTGTGGCCGGGCTTCGTCGAACGGGTGGTCGGCGCCGCGATCGACATCGGCAGCACCACCATCGCCGGTCATCTCTGCGACCTCGGCACCGGCGAGGTGCTCGCCTCGTCGGGCCGGATGAACCCGCAGATCCGCTTCGGCGAGGACCTGATGAGCCGGGTCTCGTACGTGATGATGAACCCCGGCGGCGACCGCAACCTGACCGTCGCCGTGCGCGAGGCGCTGCAGGAGCTGATCGCCGAGCTGTGCCACGAGGCCGGCATCGCCCACGACCTCGTGCTCGACATCGTCCTCGTCGGCAACCCGATCATGCATCACGTCGTGGCCGGCATCGACCCCACCCCGCTCGGTCAGGCGCCGTTCACGCTCGCGACCGCCGAGGCGATCGAGATGCCGGCGAGCGACCTCGAGCTCGCCTTCGGCAACGCCCGGGTGTATCTCGCGCCCTGCATCGCCGGCCACGTCGGTGCCGACACCGCCGCGGTCATCCTGTCCGAGGGGCCACATCGTTCGCCCACGATGCAGCTGCTCGTCGACGTCGGCACCAACGCCGAGATCGTCGTCGGCGACCAGCACCGACAGTTCGCCGCGTCGAGCCCCACCGGGCCGGCCTTCGAGGGCGCCCAGCTCAGCTGCGGCCAGCGCGCCACCGCCGGAGCCGTCGAACGCGTGCGCATCGACCCGGTCACGCTCGAGGCCCGCGTCAAGGTGATCGGCTGCGATCGCTGGAGCGACGAGCCCGGCTTCGACGAGGCCACCGCGGATCTCGACATCTCGGGCATCTGCGGCTCGGGCATCATCGAGGTGATCGGCGAGATGTACCTCGCCGGGATCATCGACACCGACGGCGTGGTGCAGGGGTCGCTCGCGGAGCGCACGTCGCGGATCGTCGCCGACGGCCGCACCTTCCGCTATCTCGTGTACGAGCGCGACGGCGTCCGGCTGTCGATCACCCAGAACGACGTGCGCGCGATCCAGCTCGCGAAGGCGGCCCTGCGCGCCGGCATCGAGCTGCTGTACCGCCACGCCGGCGTCACCGAAGTGCACGACATCCGGCTCGCCGGTGCGTTCGGCTCGCACATCGACCCCGTCTACGCACTGGTGCTCGGCCTCGTGCCCGACTGCCCCGTCGACGGTGTGCGCAGCGTCGGCAACGCGGCCGGTGCGGGTGCCGTCCGGGCGCTGTTGTCGATGGCCGCCCGCCGCGAGATGGAACAGGCGGTGCGTGGTGTCGAGAAGATCGAGACCGCGACCGAGCCCGAGTTCCAGGCCGAGTTCGTCGCCGCGATGGCGTTCCCCCACGCCACCGCACCGTCGCCCAACCTGTCGCAGGTGGTGACGCTCCCCGAGCGCACCACACCGTCCACCGACGCCGGCCGTGGCGGCCGTCGCCGTCGAGCCCGAGGGGAATCGTCATGACCGACACCAGCACCGAGACGCCCAGCTCCGCCGGTGGCGGTGGCCGCCGGTCCGGTGGACGCGCCGGCCGCGCCGCGATGCGCGCCTCGCACGTCATCGAGCGCGTGCCGTTCCTCACCCGCACGCTGCCGCCGTTCGAGGTCGCGAGCGAGGAAGGGCTGTCGCTCATCGAGCAGGCGGCCGACACGATCCTCGAAGAGGTCGGCATCGAGGTGCGCGACTACCCGAGTGCGCTGCCGATGTTCGCCGCCGCCGGCGCGCACGTCGACGGCACGCGCGTTCGGTTCCCCAGGGGCATGTGCCGTGAGATCGTGTCGCAGCACGCGCCCGCGCAGTACACCCAGCACGCCCGCAACCCGCGCAACTCGGTCGAGATCGGTGGCCCGCACACGGTGTTCGCCCCCAACTACGGCTCGCCGTTCGTGCACGACCTCGACCAGGGCCGTCGGTACGCCACGCTCGCCGATTTCCAGAACTTCGTGAAGCTCGCCTACATGAGCCCGTGGCTGCACCACTCGGGCGGCACGGTGTGCGAACCCGTCGACGTGCCCGTCAGCAAGCGGCACCTCGACATGGTGTACAGCCACATCAAGTACAGCGACAAGGGCTTCATGGGGTCGGTCACCGCCGGTTCGCGTGCGCAGGACAGCGTCGATCTCGCCCGCATCGCGTTCGGTGGCGACCTGCAGGACCGCACCGTGATGACCTCGCTCATCAACGCCTCGTCGCCGCTCGTGTGGGACGGCACGATGCTCGCCGCAGCCCAGTGCTACGCGGAGAACAACCAGGCCTGCATCATCACGCCGTTCATCCTCGCCGGTGCCATGGCCCCTGCCACCAGCGCCGGTGTGGCAGCACAGACGCTCGCCGAGGCACTCGCCGGCATGACCTTCGTGCAGCTGTGCCGCCGCGGGGCCCCCGTCGTGTTCGGCTCGTTCGCCAGCTCGATGAGCATGCAGACGGGTGCGCCCACCTTCGGCACCCCCGAGCCGGCGCTCGTGCTCTACACCGTGGGGGCGCTGGCTCGCCGCCTCGGCGTGCCGTTCCGCAGCGGTGGCTCGCTCACCGCGTCGAAGCTCCCCGACGCCCAGGCCGCGTACGAGAGCGCCAACACCCTGCAGCCGACGGTGCTCGGTGGGGTGAACTTCGTGCTGCACGCCGCCGGGTGGCTCGAGGGTGGCCTCGCGATCGGGTACGAGAAGTTCGTCCTCGACTGCGACCAGCTCGGGATGATGGCCACGTTCGTGCGTGGCCTCGACACCTCGGCCAACGGCCTCGCGGTCGATGCGATCCGCGAGAACCCGCCCGGCAACCACTTCCTCGGCACCGCCCACACGCTCGCGAACTTCGAGACCGCGTTCTACCGCAGCGACACGAGCGACAACTCGAGCTTCGAGCAGTGGACCGAGGAAGGCGGCCTCGACGCCGCCCAGCGGGCCAACGCCCTGTGGAAGCGGCGCCTCGCCGAGTACGAGCCGCCCGCGCTCGACGACGCGATCGACGCCGAACTGCAGGAGTTCGTGGCCCGTCGCAAGGCCGAGCTCCCCGACGAGTTCGCCTGACTCCGCCCACCTCATCACTTCGTACGAACAGCACCACCGAGAAAGCCAGGACGACGATGTCCACCAGCCCGCTGCCCACCACCACGTCCGCCGTCCAGCGCCACCTCGTCGCGGAGGCCCGCTACGAACTGATCCCGCTCAAGAACGTCGATGCGCAGATCGCGTTCGTGCCCACGGGCAGCTCGGTGTCGGTGACGTGCTCGCCGGCCAAAGGCCTGCAGGCCACGCTCGACCTGACGTCGAAGATCCTCGACCAGGGCTACACCGCGGTGCCGCACTTCTCGGCGCGCCTCACCGAGGACCGGGCACACGTGCAGCGTCTGGCGGCGTACTGCCGCGACAAGGGGCTCACCGAGGTGTTCCTCGTGGCCGGCGACGCACCCGAGCCCGTCGGTGCGTACGACGGCGTGGTCGCGTTCTTGCGCGACTTCCTCGACACCGACCACGGGCTGCAGCGCATCGGCATCACCGCCTACCCCGACGGCCACGCGCTGATCGACCAGGCGATCGTGCACGAGGCGCTGCACGCCAAGCAGGCGCTGCTCGCCGAGGCCGGCGTGCCCGGGTTCGCGAGCACGCAGATGTGCTTCGACATCGATCAGTGGAAGACGTGGGCCGCCGCCGAACGCGCCGCCGGCTTCACCCTGCCGCTGCACCTGGGGGTGCCCGGCGTGATCGACCGGGCGAAGCTGCTCACGATGGGTGCCCGACTGGGCATCGGGTCGTCGATGCGGTTCGTGAAGAAGAACTCCGGCACGATCTTCAAGCTGTTCTCGCCGAGCGGGTACGACCCCAGCAAGGTCGTCAACCCGATGAGCAAGGTCGCACGCGACCTCGGCATCGAGGGCCTGCACCTGTTCACGTTCAACAACGTCGAGGCCACCGCCGAGTGGCAGCGCAAGCAGCTCGCGAAGTCGAGCTGACCTGACCGATCGCCCGGCGCGGGGCGACAGGCGCACTCGGCGGGTGTGCCGACCGATGTTGTTGCAGGTCACAACTACAAAGTGTCGAAGCTGTTGGCGGACACGGGGTCGACGGTGAACTGTCATGGCACGTGACACGACGAGCACTCCGCCCCTTCCGCTCCGACGTGCCCTGCGAACAGACGATGACGAGCCGTGGTTCCCGGCGCGTCCGTCTGGCCTGGGCGCTCCTCTCGGCCGCCGCTGCAGCCGCCTCGGTGATCGTGGTCTCCGCCGCCTCGCCACCTGCCGCCGACGCTGCGGCCGGTGAGCCGAGCGCCGAGATGGCGATCACCGTCGGCGGGACACCCGTCCGCGACGGCTCGGTGATCGACGAGGGAACGACCGTCAACGTCGGCGTCAGCGGCCTCCTCACGCCCGGCACCGCGACCCGGGTGCTGCAGGCGTCGCTCGACGACGGCATGAAGTACACCGCCGGCGGTGCCGAGGCGCCCGAGGGCTGGAACATCGAGTACAGCACCGACGACGGTGACACCTGGACGGGCACCGAGCCCACGCCGGCCGCCGACGTCACCGACGTGCGAGCCTCGGCCTCGGTGACCGCTGGTGCGATCACCGGCTACTCGCAGCGCTACACGAGCAGCACGGTCGCGGCGATCCCGTCGAGCACGTTCACGGGCAGCACCGGCGGCGACGGTTGGGACGTCTTCTTCTCCGACGACTTCGTGTTCAACATCTTCCATCACAACGACGGTGCGGTGGTGCTCGACTGCCACTCGCGCACGACTGGCAACCGCTGCGCCGGATACACCGCCACCTTCAGCGGCTACCGCGCCGGGATGCGGTCGGGCGGCTGGGTCGACACGGTGAGCGGCGAGCTCTACGCCTTCACCGCCGAGACGGCCACCGGACGTCCCGGCGTGCTCTGCATCGACATCACCAGCACGCCGACGTCGTGCGGCTTCACGGCGCTCAGCGCCGACACGTCGGTGACCTACTACGGCTACCTCAGCGAAGCCGAGAGCATCGGTCGCCGCGTGTTCGGCATCGAGACCGCCGGCACCGGCTCGCTGCTGTGCTTCGACGCCGCACTCGGCACCGCATGCCCGGGCAGCCCGATCGCCCTCGATGGCGCGGTCGGCACGACCGGCGACGACGGCGCATCGCGAGTGCTCGCACTCGGCGACCGGATCATCGCGAAGACCCAGACCCGCATGTACTGCTTCGACGCGACGACCCTCACTCCCTGCGCGGGCACGTGGCCGGCCACCATCAACGGCAACCAGAAGACGCCGATCGCGCCGCACAGCGACGGCCAGGGCGAGCTGGACGGCGTCTGCTGGTACGGCGGCTGCATCGACCTCACCGGTGCCACCGCCGCATGGACCAACCCGTGGTCGCTCGGCGACAACAACTGGGCGATGCACGCGATGGTGGGCGCGTACACGCAGGACCGCTTCTTCTCGGTCGGCAACGACCAGTACCAGGTGAACTGCTTCGACTACTCGACGAACAGCGCCTGCCCCAACTTCCCGATCACGTATCCCGGGTACTTCAACATCATCTACGCGGTGCGCGTCGACCCGGTGAACCCGTCGTGCATGTGGATCAACTCCGACGGCGGCCAGATCCGCGTCTTCGACGCGTTCTCCGGCGCCAACGAGTGCACCGCCAACCCGGTCATCACGCTGCAGCCGTCGTCGTTCGCGCCGCGCTTCACGTGCTCCACCCAGAACGGCATCGACGAGTGGCGCAGCCTCGAACTCGTCGGCTTCGCCGGCACCGGCACGCCCAGCACCGTCACGCTGACGGTACGCAACGCCCAGGGCGGCATCGTGCCCGGCTGGGGTGCGAAGCCGGTCGAGATCGGTGAACCGCTCGACATGACCGGCCTCGACGTCACGCAGTCCGGCTCACGCCCCACGTTCAGCTTCGCCTTCGGTGGCGTGACCGGCGGCAACATCACGACGGCCACGATCGATCTCGACTACGCCGGCAAGGGCCCCGAGCTCTGCGTCCGCACCCAGTTGGCGACCGCTCTCCAGTGCCCGGTGGTGGTGGGCCTCGACGGCCACCTGTTCGACGGCACCGGTCCGCAACAGCAGACCTTCGCCGTGCACCGCGAGTTCACCGTCGGCACCGACGTGTCGCTCTGCCCCGAGAACATCGTCCCGCAGACCGTGCCGAGCGCACCACGCGACCCACAGAGCAGCGTCAGCAGTGGCACCGCGACGATCACGTTCCTACCGCCGCTCGACGACGGTGGCGCCGAGTTGCGTGAGTACAAGTACTCGATCGACGGCGGGCAGACGTGGGCGACCCCCACGGTCGGCACGCTGCCGAACGGCCGCAGCACGTTCACGATCCCCGGTCTCACCCCCGGCACGTACCCGTTCGAGCTCAAGGCCACCAACGTGATCGGCCGCAGTGCCGCAGCGACGCTGTCGATCGTCGTCAGCGCGAAGGCCGTCCAGGTGATCACCATCCCCGGCCTCGGCGACATCCCGATCGACGAGGGCCCGGTGACGCTGCCGGCCACCACCGGTGACGGCCTGCCGCTCACCTACACCGCATCGCCGGCCGACGTGTGCAGCGTCGACGGCAACGTCTTGTCGCTGATCGCCGAGGGCACGTGCACCGTCACGGCGAACCAGGCCGGCGACGACAGCCACGAACCGGGCTCCACGACCGTCACGTTCGTGGTGCAGCCACCGCGGCTCGAACTCGAGCTCGCACTCGAGGCGGGCAAGCCCGTGAGCTCGAGCCCGATCGCCGTCCGCGGCGCCGGCCTCAAGCCTGGCTCGACCGTGCGCGTCGAGCTGCACTCCGACCCGGTGCTGCTCGGCACCGCCGTCGTGCAGCAGGACGGCACCTTCGAGACCACGGTGTACCTGCCGCAGATCGTGCCGCCCGGCAACCACGACATCATCGCCATCGGCGTGCGGCCCGACGACCAGGAGGTGCGCACGGAGCACCCGCTGTTCGTCGACTGGGCCGGTTCGCTCGGCGAGCCCGAACCCGACGGCGGCTACACCCCGATCGTCGCGACCCGCATCCTCGACACCCGCGAGTCGGGTGGCCGTCAGGCCGCCGGGACCGCTCGCCGACTCGTGGTGCCGGCCGATCTGATCCCCGCCGACACGACCGCGATCACGGCCAACCTCACCGTCACCGACGCCACCCGCGCCGGCTTCGCGACGGTGTACCCGTGCGCGACCGATCGCCCGTGGGCGTCGTCGATCACGTTCGCCGCGGCCGAGTCGATCTCGACCACGGTGGAGACCCGCTACCAGCGCGGCGACGAGCTCTGCCTCTTCGTCACCGCCGATGCGCACCTGGTCGTCGACCTGGTCGGTGCCCACCACACCTCGGGCACCGGCCACCTGCAGCCGCTCACCCAGACGCGGCTCGTCGACACCCGCGAGACCGCGCCGGTCGCGGCCGACGGCGTGCTCGAGCTGACGGTGATCGGTGACGGCCGTGCCCCCGTCGGGTCGACCGCGGTGATCCTGAACGTCGGCACGGTCGACCCCCAGCGGGCCGGCTTCGTGACGGCGTACCCCTGCGGCACCGAGCGACCGTGGGCCTCGAGCCTCAACCACGGTGCGGGGGAGACGATCAGCAACGACGTCGTCGTGAAGGTCGGCGACGGCGGCAAGGTGTGCCTGTACACCCGCTCCGCCACCGATCTGGTGGTCGACCTCGAAGCCGCCGTCACCCCGGCTGCCACCGACTGGTTCACGGCGCTGGTCCCCGGCCGTCTGGCCGACACCCGGCTCACCGGTGGCACCAAGGTCGCCGCCGGCGAGGTGCGGGCCTGGACCGTGGTCGGCGACGAGGCGGCGCCGGCCGGCACGTCGGCGGTGTCGCTGAAGGTCACCGTCACCGAGCCCGAGCGGGCCGGCTTCGTCACGGTGTATCCGTGCGGGTCGACCATGCCGTGGGTGTCGACGATCGACTTCCGCGCCGGCGAGACGATCAGCGGCCACACCACCGTGGCCGCCGACGACGACGGTCGGGTGTGCGTCTACAGCTCGGCCGCCACCCACGTCGTCATCGACGTCGAAGGCACCTACGGCCACGGCGACGCCTGAGGAGGTGACCCGATCGGGCGCCACGTTGCGCTCCGACGAGCGGTCGTGCGCCGCCCCGCGCTCGCGCTGCGGGGCGGCGCTCGACCGACCTGATCGCGTCGAGCGAACCGGGACGCGCTGTGGTCAGCCGCGGTCCTGCCAGGTGCAGACGCAGGCTTCGTTGCCCTCGGGGTCGGCGAGCACCCAGAACGCACGGGCGTGGCTGTCGTCGAGCAGCCGCCCGCCTGCCGCCAGCGCCGCGGCGATGCGGGCCTCGGCCTGGTCGTGCGGGACGTTGACGTCGAGGTGGATCCGATTGCGCTGCGGACGCGGTGCGTCCATCTGCTGGAACCAGACCCCGGCGTTCATCCGGTCGGGATCGACGATCGCGGTCACCTGCTCCCCCACCGGCGTCGGCTCGTCGACGTAGCCGAGCAGCGCCGCCCAGAACGGCCGCACGAGGTCGATGTCGAGCGCGTCGATGCCGACCTCGGTGCGGGCGATCGCCACGCCGTCGGACACCAGGCCGAGCTCGGCGGCGCGGGCCGACAGCGTCGCTGCCGCCGTGACGTCGCCGTCGCCGAGCGACATCTGCTCGAACGAGCTGAGGCGGATCGCGACGAGCGAGCCGTTGCGCACGTCGACGTCGACCTCGCCACCCGTGTCGAGCGCGAGCGCCGCGGTGACGAACGCGGCGATCACCGACGGGTGGTCGGCCCGGAACCGGGCTTCGAGCCCCTTGCGCACCACCCGCCAGCCGGCGAGATCGGGATGCGAACTGGCGTCGCGGTCGTGCACGCGAGACGGGATGGCGTCAGAAGTCATGCGACGACCCTAGGCATCGGGTGCGCGACGCCGCCGGCGCCGGCCGTGCGCCACGATCGTCGCCGGGACGTAGAACGCACGTGCCGGCAGCGACACCTCGTCCCACGGTCGCTTCGCGAGCGGCGAGCGCCACGCGCGCATGCGGTACGCGAAGAACACGGCGATCATCCCGTGCAGGATCAGCAGCGCCCAGAAGAACCCGACCGGCCCCAGCCCGATCATCAGACCGGCCGCCGCGAACGGGCCCACCACCGCGCCGATGCCGTACAGCGTCACCAACTGCGACGCCGCAGCGTTGACGTGCTCGGCCTCGATCCAGTCGTTGGTGTAGGCCGCGGCGATCGAGTACAGCGGATAGCTCAACCCGCCGAGCACCGCGAACCAGACCAGCACCATCCAGTGGGTCTCGGGTGTGAGGATCAGCACGATCGCGGTGCCCATCGCCCCGAGCGCGCCAGCCAGCCCGACGGCTCGACGATCGAGGTCGTCGCTCGCAGCGCTGACCGGCCACTGCAGCAGCACACCACCGACGCTCGGTGCGGCGGCGAACAGACCGACCCAACCGAGCGGCAGCCCCACGCGTGTGGCATACACGGCGGGGAGGCCGCCGATCGCCCCGTGAGCGATGCCGACGAGGAAGCACGAGCCCACCCCGGTCGGCACCACCTCGGCGAGCTGACGCAACGACACGTGCTCGCTCTCCTCGACCCGGGGCGCCACCGCCTCCTCCGACAACGTCACCGGCACCACCGCGAGCGACGCGGCGATCGCGCACACCGCGAAGCCCGTCACCAGCACGGCGTCGAAGGCGAACACGACCGCCTGGCCGACGGCGAACGCGCCGGTGGTGATCACCGTGTACACCGCGAGCAGTCGCCCGCGGTTCGCGTTGGTGGCCAGGTCGTTGAGCCAGCTCTCGGCCACCACGTACTGACCGGCGAAGCACAGCCCCGTCACCAGCCGCAGCAACGCCCACGGCACCCACTGGTCGGTCAGGCCCACGCCGAGCATCGCCGCGGTCAGCAACGCCGCGAGCGCCGCGTACACGCGGATGTGGCCGACCTTGCCGAGCGCGGCGAGCGTGAGTCGCGAACCGACGACGAAGCCGAGGTAGTAGGACGCGCTGATGAGGCCGGTGACGCCGGTGGCGAGCCCCTCGGTCTCGGCGCGCACGCCGAGCAGCGTGCCGAACAGTCCACCGGCGAGCAGCAAGCACGCCAGGCCGACGAACAGCCCCCACGTCGCGAGCGCGAGATCGCGCCGCAACGCGGGGCCGGCGTCGACGTGGTGCGTCTCGTAGCTCCCGGTGCTCACCCCGCTCACGCTACGACCGGGCGCACGCCCGATGCCGTGATCGGGTGGGCTCGGAGGCGCGTCACGCGCCGCGACGGCGGCGGATCTCGTCGGTGATCGCAGGGACCACCTTGTGCAGGTCGCCGATCACCGCGTAGTCGGCCTTCGACACCATGTTGGCGTCCTTGTCGGTGTTGATCGCGAGGATCTTCTTCGACGCCATCGCGCCCACCCAGTGCTGGATCGCGCCCGAGATGCCGCACGCGATGTACAGGTCGGGAGCGATGCGGGTGCCGGTCTGGCCGACCTGGTCGGTGTGGTTGCGCCACCCGTTGTTGGTGACCGCACGCGAGCAGCCCACCACGCCACCGAGTTCGGCGGCGAGCTCCTGCAGCGGGGCGAAGCCCTCGGCCGAGCCGACGCCACGACCACCGCCGACGACCAACGGCGCAGTCGCCAGGGTGACGCCCGCCGCGCGCTCGACGCGCTCGGCGACGACACTGCGGGCGAGCGACGGGTCGAGGTCGACCGACAGTGCCTGCACCGCGCCGGCCGCGGGGGCCTCCGAGGCCTCGACGCTGTGATGTGCGACCGAGACGAGCTTGGTGCTCGCGGTGAGCGTGCAGCGCTCGAGCAGCGAGCCGCCCCAGCGCACCCGGACGATCGACCACGGCTCGCCCGGCGTGAGCTCGGTCGCGTTGGCCACGAACGGCAGATCGAGCCGGGCGGCCACCTGTGCCATCACCTCGTTGCCGCGGTCGGTGCCACACGCGAGCACCGCGTCGGGCGACAGTGTGCGCACGGCCTGGGCGACGGCCTCGCCCCACGCCTCGGGGCCGTAGTCGGCCAGCAGGTCGTGGTGCACCTGGTGGACGACGGCGGCGCCGTGCGCGGCCAGGACGGGTGCGACGGCGTCGGCCGCGGTGCCGAGCGTGACCGCGTGCACCTCGCCGCCGAGGGTGCGGGCGGCGGTGAGTGCTTCGAGCGACGCGGGCGACAGCGTCCCCCGGTCGTGTTCGACGACGACGAGCACGCTCACTTCAGCAACCCCAGTTCCTCGAGGAGGTCGACCACGGCGGGCGCAGCCTCCGGTCCGGTGCCGAGGATGGTGGTCTCGCTCACCTGCTCGGCGGCCGACATCAGGGTGACCATCTGCTGGCCCCCGGGCTCGCCGGCCGGCGTGAGCCGCCGCACCTCGACCTTCTTCGCGTTGAGGCGACCCTTCATCGTCGGATAGCGGGGCAGGTTGATGCCCTCCTTCACGCCGAGCACCGCCGGCGTGGGCAGCACGTACACCTCGACGCCCGCGTCGGCCTCGCGCTTGGCACGCACCGACGAGCCGTCGACCTCGATGCCCTTGATGCCGTTCACCATGGGGCGACCGAGCGCGTGCGCGACACGCACACCGATCTGGAAGTTGCCCGAGTCGGCGCTCTCGTTGCCGAACAGCACCAGATCGAAGGAGCCGTCGGCGGCTTCGATGGTGCGGATCGACTCGGCCAGCGCGCCTGCGGTGCGCTGGGGGTCCCAGTCGGCCGCGTCGATCGGGAGCAACACCGCGGTGTTGACGCCGACACTGGCGGCGTAGCGCAGCTGCTCCTCGGCCTCGGCCGGGCCGAGGGTGAGCACGGTGGCGTCGCCGCCGTGCGCCTCGACCAGTTGCACCGCCGCCTCGACCGCGCACTCCTCGTGCGGGCTGGTGGTGAACGCCAGGTACGCGGTGTCGACCGCCTGACCGTCGGCCGTGATGTTGATCTTGGCGCCGGGGGCCGGCACCCGCTTCACGCAGACGAGGACGCGCATCGTCAGCTCTTCATCCGTGCATCGGTGGGGTCGAACAGCGGCGTGGCGCCGGCCCGCTCGACGGTGACCGGGTAGAGCTCGTTCATGTACATCACCTGGAGCTTGGTGCCCTCGACCGCGTGCGCGGGCGGGAGGTACGCGAGCAGCAGGTACTTGCCGAGCGACGGGGCGGCCCCGGCCGTGGTGACGCGTGAGACGCGGCCCTTGGCGTCGACGATGCGCTCGCCGTCGAGGGTGAGGATCGGCTCGTTGCCGCCGGTCGGGAACCGGTCGTAGCCGTCGGCGCAGCGCTGGCTGTCCATCGACAGGGTGCACATGATCGCCGCAGGGGTCTCCTCGCGGGCGGCCAGGTAGGCGGCCTTGCCGATGAAGTCGGCCGACTTGACCTTGGGACGGGCGAGGCCGGCCTCGACCGGGTTGTACTCGCTCTCGAGCTCGGCGCCCATCAGGCGGTAGCCCTTCTCGATGCGGCCGGTCACGGCGTAGACGCCGATGCCCACGGGGCAGATGTCGAACTCCTGGCCGGCGGCCCAGATGGCGTCCCACAGCTTCAGGCCGTGCTCCATGCGGGTGTAGATCTCCCAGCCGCTCTCGCCGACGTAGCTGATGCGGAACATCGTGCAGGGCACGCCGTCGATGATCACGTCTCGCACCGCACCGTACGGGAAGCCGTCCTGGCTCAGGTCGTACGGCGCCGTCGTGTGGTCGGTCACGATCTTCGACATCGTGGCCACCGCGTTGGGACCCCACACGCCGACGGTGCAGATGCCCTGCGAACGGTCGGTGAAGGTGACGCTGCCGTCGGTCGGCAGGTGCTTGCGGAACCAGTAATTGTCGCGGCCACCGTCGAAGGCGCCGGTGATCACGCGGTAGTGCTGGTCGCCGAGGCGCTGGATGGTGAGGTCGCCGCGGAAGCCGCCGTGCGGGGTGAGCAGCGGGGTGTACACGCTGCGACCGACCGGCACGTCGACGTTGTTGACCGTCATGTACTGCAGGTAGTCGACGACGCCGGGGCCCTCGAAGTCGAACTCGTTGAACGCGGTGAGGTCGACGATGCCGACGCTGGCGCGCATCTGCAGGTGCTCGGCGTTGGTGATCGGGCTCCACCAGCGGGCGTCCCACTCGTGGCTGCGGACCGTGTTGGCCTCGGGGTACTTCTCGAGCAGCTTCGCGTTGCTCTCGTACCACTGCGGGCGCTCCCAGCCGCGGGCGTCGAAGAACACCGCACCGAGTGCCTCTTCACGGGCGTAGAACGGGCTGCGACGGATGCCGCGCTGGCTGGCCCACTGCTCACGCGGGTGGACGATGCCGTAGGTCTTGTTGAAGTGCTCGTTGCACCGGGCGTTGATGTGCCACTCGGTCTTCTCGTGCGGGTAGAAGCGGCTGATGTCGCTGCCGTGCGGGTCGCACATGTGCGGGTAGCCGTAGGTCATCCACTCGGCGACGAGCTGGGCGATGCCCGGGCCCTCCTTGATCCACACCGCCGCGGCGCTCCAGAGGTTCTGCACCTCGGGGGTCTCGCCGAGCACCGGGTTGGCGTCGGGGGTGAGGCTGAGCAGGCCGTTGATCGCGTACTTGATCTCGGCGTCGCCGAGCATCTCCATCAGGTCGATGGCCTGCTCCATCTGCGGCTCGAAGTCGTCGTACGTGAGCGGCAGCTCGGTCGGGGTGAGCGCGGACGCCTCGTTGCTCGGGATGTCGTCCGGTCGCATGAGGATCGGGCGGTGGGCGTAGCTGCCGACCTCCATCGAGCCGGCCGACTGGCGCTCGTAGCAGAACGTGTCCATGTCGCGGATGATCGGGAACGCGAGTTCCTTGTTGCTCTCGACGAGCACGTCGATCGGGCCGACGTCGGCCATCTGATGCACGGCCGGGGTGAGGGGGATGTTGGCGCCGGCCATGGCGGCGATGCGCGGGCTCCACACACCGCAGGCGACCACCACGTGCTCGGCCTCGATGCGGCCCTTGTCGGTGACGACGGCCGTGATCTTCGGCAGTCCGCCGGGCTGCTCCGTGGTCTCGAGGTCGAGCACCTCGGTGTTGGCGAACACCTGCAGCACGCCTTTGCCGATGGCCTCCTCGCGCATGCGGGTGCCGGTCGCGAGCGAGTCGACGACCGACACGCTCGGGGTGTAGTAGCCGCCGAGCAGGATCTCGTCGTTGATGAACGGCACCATCTCTTTGATCTCGGCCGGGGTGACCAGGCGGGCGTCGATGCCCCACGCCTTGGCCGAGGTCATGCGGCGCTTGAACTCCTCGAGGCGCTGCGGCTCGCGCGCCACCTCGATGCCGCCACAGGTGTTGTTGAGCCCGTGGTCGATGTACTGGTTCTGGCTCTCGACCGTGAGGAACGCCATCTCCTTGTTGTGGTCGGTCGGGAAGATGAAGTTCGAGGCGTGACCGGTGGAACCACCGGGGTTGGGCAGCGGGCCCTTGTCGAGGAGCACCATGTCGGTCCAGCCGAGGCGGCTGAGGTGGCCGACGAGGCAGTTGCCGACGATGCCGGCGCCGATGACCACGACCTTGGCGTGCGTGGGGACGGTCTGTTCGCTCATTCCTGTGGTGTCTCCCCGACAGTGGCGGCGCGTTGCACCTGCCAGACGATTGATATATCTTCACCATATCACAGCCCCGACGAGCCTCAGCGAACGCGCCTACACCGAGATCCGGAACATGATCGTCCGGCTCGATCTCGCGCCCGGCGCCGTCATCCGCGAGGACGAGTTGCAGGATCGGCTCGGCCTCGGCCGCACCCCGATCCGCGAGGCGTTGCAGCGCCTCGTGCGCGACCAGTTCGTCGTCGTGCTCCCCCGCCGCGGCATGTTCGTGTCGTCGATCGACGTCGGCGAGCTGGCCACGCTCTACGAGACCCGAGCGATCATCGAGCCCTACGCCGCCCGGCTCGCCAGCGTGCGCGGCAGGCCGCAGCACTGGGAGCGCATGCGCGCCGTGCTGGCCGACGCCCACGCGCCGGGGATCACCGGCGGCAGCCTCATCGAACACGACCGTCAGTGTCACGAGATCGTCTGGGAGGCGGCCGACAACCGGTTCCTCACCGACACCCTCGACATGCTCTACGCGCAGAGCGACCGGTTGTGGCACATGTACCTGGCCGACGTCGACGACATGGCCCAGGCGGTCGACGAGCACATGCGGATCCTCGAGGCCCTCGAGGCCGGCGACACCGATCGGTCGGCGTCGCTCACCGAAGCGCACATCCGCAGCTTCGACGAGCAGATCCGGGCCGCGGTGCGTCGCCGGCTCGAGAGCCCGCTCGCCGGCTGATCGTCCGGGCCCCGCCCCCTCCGCCCGGATCCCCCACCTGGTCGGACGAGTCCGATCGGGTGAGTTCGGCTCTCAAGCCACGCAGGGTGGCCGCCGATGATCGGGGGATGAACGTCGGTACCGACCAGGACGACCTCGCCACGGGCGGGCCTGCTCGTCCGGCGTCGCCGACCCTCCCGTCGCTCCCGTCGCTCCCGTCGCTCCCGTCGCCACCGGCGCCACCGAGTGTCGCCGCCCGCGCGATCGAGTGTCGCCGCCCCCTGCGGGGGTGGTGTGGGGGTGGAAGATGATCGCGGCCGACGGCGTGTCCGAGATGCTCGGCTACCTGCTCACCGAGCTGTCGGACGGACCGTTCATCCCGCCGGACCCACTCCAGCAGACCGCCGCGGTCGCACCGTGAACCGGACCTGCGTGCCCCACCGATGACGACCTCCACCGCTCCCGTGCCCGACGACCTGACCGGTGTCGCGACCCCGACGCTCGCCGGCGCGCCTGCGGCCAAGCCGGCACTGCCGTCGTTGCCCGCGGCGCCGGCGCGCCCGGCGGCCTCCGTGGGCTCACCGGTGTCGCCGGGCGTTCCGGTCGCCGTGCCGTTCCACCAGCTGCTCGCCGACGCACGCCGTCAGGCTCCCGTGGCGAAGCGGCAGCGCAAGGTCGGCCGTGCGCTGCGGCGAGCGGTGCTCGTGCTCGTGCTGCTCGGCGGGCTCGGCGCCGGCGGCTGGTACGGCTACCAGTGGTACGAGCAGCGCGGCAAAGGGGTGCCGTCGTTCACCGAGCTGCTGCCGACACCGACCAGCTACTGGATGACCTACACCGCTCGGCAGCAGAGCGGCGAGCCGCTCGAGTACCGCATCCAGCGGGCACCCGGGTCGCCCTCGATCGTGATCGAGCTCACCCATGGCTTCGGCGAGCGCGACGGCCAGAGCTACCTCATGAGCGAGCACGGACTGTGGACGTTCGATCGCGCCACCGGCGCGGTCGCCGCGATCGATCCGGCGACCCTCGGCGAGTGGACCTTCTACGACCACGACTCGCGGCTGCGCACGTTCAGCCGGGTGATCACACCCGCCCTCGCGCCGTTCGCCGAGGTGCTCGGCAGCTCGGTCGTGCCGGCCGATCCCGAAGCAGGTCAGATCGGCGACCTGACGCGCTACGAGATCGGCCTCGACCTCGCCGCGTTCGCCGAGGACGACCCCGACGGCTACCGCGCGTGGACCCAGGCGATGGCGATCGGCTCCGAGGACGGCGGCACGCTCGACCCGGCGGGGGTGCCAAAGAACACCTACGCACTCGACCTGACCGTCGACGAGTACGGGATGATCTGGGGGCTCGAGATGACCCAACGCGACGTCGCGGTGTTCTCGATCGACGTGGCCGAGCTGTCGTCGGGCTCGTTCGTGCCACCCGATCCGGTGCCGGACCCGGCGCTCGACCCGACCGTCACCGCCACCTCGGTCGCCGCCCCCTGACTCCGGGCGCCGACGGGGGCTCACGTGCCCGCGGCCCCGATGCGGCGGCAGTCGACGCCCATGGCGCTCTCCGACCCGTCGCGCGGGTACCCTGACGCGTGCGCCGACACCCTCGGCCGGGAGAGTCACGACGTCGCCAGCGTCGGGGCGCCGAAGGAGCAACCTCCCCGGAATCTCTCAGGCGAACGGACCGACCGAGCAGGCGCCGCTGGAAAGCACCGGCCGCGGTGATCGACGATCGCCACCGACCGGTCGCCGACGGGGAAAGGCCCGGGTCACCGGGACGAAGCTCTCAGGCATCGATGACAGCGGGGGAAGCACCACCCGACGGACCCACGGGTCCTCTCACGGAGGCTTCCATGACCGATCCCAGCGCCCGTTCGCCGCTCGCCGAGCTGGTCGACCACACCCTGTTCGACACCACCGACTTCGTCGGCCGGCACATCGGGCCCACCTCCGCCGACCAGCAGCTGATGCTCGACGTCGTCGGCGCCCCGAGCCTCGACGCCCTGCTCGCCGAGACCGTGCCCGGGGCGATCGCCGACGGCACCCTGCCGCTGCCGGGCCCACGCTCGGTCGACGACGTCCTCGCCGAGCTCCGCCACATCGCCTCGCTCAACACCTCGCGTCGCAGCCTGATCGGCATGGGGTACCACGGCACTCGCACCCCCCTGGTGATCCAGCGCAACGTGCTCGAGAACCCGGCCTGGTACACCGCGTACACGCCCTACCAGCCCGAGATCAGCCAGGGCCGACTCGAGGCGCTGCTCAACTTCCAGACGATGGTCGCCGACCTCACCGGCTTCGCGATGGCCAACGCCTCGCTGCTCGACGAAGGCACCGCGGCGGCCGAGGCGATGACGATGGCCCGTCGACTGTCGAAGTCGGCGAGCGACCGCTTCGTCGTGCACCACGACACCCATCCGCAGACCATCGCCGTGCTCGCCACCCGCGCCGAGCCGGTCGGCATCGACCTGGTCGTCGGCGACGTCGACGACATCGAGGCCGACGGCGGCTGCTTCGGTGCGCTGTTCAGCCTGCCCACGTCGAGCGGCGCCGTCACCGACTGGACCGACGCGATCGCGCGCGTGAAGGCGCAGGGCGGACTCACCGTCGTGGCGACCGACCTGCTGGCGTGCGTGCTGATGGCGCCACCCGCGCAACTGGGTGCCGACATCGCGATCGGGTCGGCGCAGCGGTTCGGGGTGCCGATGGGCTTCGGCGGTCCGCACGCCGCGTTCATCGCCGCCGACGACTCCGTGGCACGCGCGCTGCCCGGTCGCATCGTCGGCGTCAGCACCGACACGGCCGGGCGCCCGTCGTTGCGCCTCGCGTTGCAGACCCGCGAACAGCACATCCGTCGCGAGAAGGCGACGTCCAACATCTGCACCGCACAGGTGCTGCTCGCCAACATCGCCGGTCTCTACGCGAGCTGGCACGGTCCCGACGGGCTGCGCCGCATCGCCGAGCGCACCCATCGGCTCACGTCGGTGGTGGCCCGCGCCGCGTCGGCCGGAGGGTTGCGGCTCGTCAACGACACCTGGTTCGACACGATCCAGGTCGAGGTGCCCAACGCCGCGCTGGTGCACGAACGAGCCCGCGAGGCCGGCTACGACCTGCGACGCGTGAGCGACACCGTGGTGGGCATCTCGTTCGACGAGACCTCCGATCTGCAGACCGTGCACGACGTGCTCGCCGTCCTCGGTGTGCACACCCACGGTCTCGACGCGGCCGATCTCGGTGGGTCGATGGACGCACTCCCCCGTCGTCGCAGCGACGAGATCCTGCGCCACGACGCGTTCCACCGATACCACAGCGAGCACGAGATGCTGCGCTATCTGCGTCGCCTCGCCGACCGCGACCTCGCGCTCGACCGCACGATGATCCCGCTCGGCTCGTGCACGATGAAGCTCAACGCCACGGCGGAGATGCTGCCGATCACGTGGCCCGAGTTCGCGGACGTGCATCCGTTCGCCCCCGAGGACGAGACGGTCGGCTACCGGGCGCTGATCGGCCAGCTCGAGTCGATGCTCGTCGACATCACCGGCTACGACGCCGTGAGCCTGCAGCCCAATGCGGGCAGCCAGGGCGAGTTCGCCGGCCTGCTCGCGATCCGCGGCTACCACCGCAGCCGCGGCGACGCGCAGCGCACGGTGTGCCTCATCCCGTCGAGTGCGCACGGCACCAACGCGGCGAGCGCCGTGATGGCGGGCATGCAGGTGGTGGTCGTGGCCTGCGACGACCACGGCAACGTCGACGTCGACGACCTGCGCGCCAAGATCGACCAGTACCGCAGCACCCTCGCGGCGATCATGGTGACCTACCCGTCGACGCACGGTGTGTTCGAGGAGCGCATCCGCGAGATCTGCGAACTCGTCCACGACGCGGGCGGCCAGGTGTACGTCGACGGCGCCAACCTCAACGCGCTGGTCGGCCTGGCCCGGCCCGGCCGTTTCGGCGCCGATGTGAGTCACCTCAACCTGCACAAGACGTTCTGCATCCCGCACGGCGGTGGCGGTCCCGGTGTCGGCCCGGTGGCCGCCCGCGCCCATCTGGCGCCGTTCCTGCCGTCGCACCCGCTGTCCGAGCGCGGCGAGCACGCGACGGGTCCCGTGTCGTCGGCGCCGTACGGCTCGGCGAGCATCCTGCCGATCTCGTGGGTGTACATCGCGCTGATGGGCGCCGACGGGCTGCGCGCCGCGACGTCGGCGGCGATCCTGAGCGCCAACTACATCGCCGCCCGCCTCGACGATGCGTTCCCGGTGCTCTACACCAACGAGCGTGGCCGGGTCGCCCACGAGTGCATCGTCGACCTGCGGGCCATCACCAAGGCCACGGGTGTCACGGTCGACGACGTCGCGAAGCGGCTGATGGACCACGGCTTCCACGCGCCGACCATGAGCTTCCCGGTGGCGGGCACGTTGATGATCGAGCCGACCGAGAGCGAGACCCTCGCCGAGATCGAACGGTTCTGCGAGGCGATGTGGTCGATCCGGCGCGAGATCGACGAGGTCGCCGCAGGCACGTGGCCGGTGGCGGAGAGCCCGTTGCGGCACGCGCCGCACACCGCGGCCGACCTGCTCGGTGACTGGGACCGGCCCTACCCGCGTGAGCTGGGCGCGTATCCGACGGGGCGTCGCACGGCCGACAAGTACTTCCCGCCCGTGTCGCGTATCGACGCGGCCGCGGGCGATCGCCATCTGGTGTGCAGCTGCGAGCCGCTCGAGGCCTACGCGCACGCGCAGGCCCAACCGCAGGCGGCGGCGGGCGCGAGTACGGTGACCGCCCATGGCTGACTCCAGCGTCCCTCCCGGTCTCGGCGACCTGCTCGGTCTGTTCGGCGGGTCGAACCCGCTGTCGGGCATCGGCAAGTCGATCGCCCAATTCCAGCGTGGGGTGAGCGACTTCCTCGCCGCGGTCGAGAACTTCAACCAGTCGATGGAGCAGCTCAACGCGATCACCGCACGGGTGAACCGTTTGCTCGACGACGTCGAGCCGCCCGTCCGCGCGCTCATGCCTCAGGTGACCCGCACGCTGAAGACCGCCGATCAGCTGGTCGAGCAGATGAGCGCGCCGATCGAGCGGGTGGCCCCTGGTCTCGCGAAGCTGGCCGACACGCTCTCGTCGCCACAGCTCAGCGCGTTCCCCGCCCAGCTCGGCGATGTGCTCGGCGTGCTGGGCGACGTCGCGAAGCGCCTGCAGCCCCTCGGGCAGCTCGCCGAGTCGGCCGGTGGTCTGTTCGGGCTGCGGCCACTCACCTCGTTGCGTGCCGGTGCCGGGTCGCGTCCGGTGATCCCGCCGCCTGCCGACGAGCCGGCCAGGCCGGCAGCGAAACCCGCTGCGGCCAAGAAGCCCCCGGCCAAGAAGCCCCCGGCCAAGAAGCCCGCGAAGCAGCCCGCGGCGAAGAAGCCCGCGACCAAGCAGCCCGCGGCGAAGAAGGCGCGATGAACGAGATCGAACCGGCCGCCGCGGAGTTCAGTCCCCTCGACGCCGCCCACCGCCGCCTCGGGGCGAAGATGGTGCCCTTCGGCGGATGGGAGATGCCGCTGTCGTACGAGGCGGGCACGCTCGACGAGCACCTCGCCTGCCGAGGCGATGCCGTGGTGTTCGACGTCTCACACCTGGGCACCGTGCGCGTCGAGGGCGCCGACGCCGACGAGCGCCTGCAGTGGGCGTTCACCAACGACCTCGCCAAGGTGTCACCCGGGCGGGCGCAGTACACGCACCTGCTCGACGAGGTCGACGCGTCGGTGCTCGACGACATCATCGTGTGGTGGCTCGAGCCCGAGGTGTTCGACGTGATGCCCAACGCGTCGAACACCGACCGGGTACGGGCCGCGATCGGCGGCACCGAGACCACGCACGACCGTGCGGTGCTGGCCGTGCAGGGACCTCGCGCACTCGAACGGCTGGCGACGGTGTTCCCGGATGCCGCCGCCGTCGGCCGGTTCCGTGTGGCCCGTTGCACGTGGGAAGGCATCGAGTGCACCGTCGCGGGCACCGGCTACACGGGCGAGCGTGGCGTCGAGATCGCCGTGCCCAACGCCGCCGCGACCGACCTGTGGGACGCGATCCTCGGGGCGGGCATCGTGCCGGCCGGCCTGGGTGCTCGCGACACGTTGCGGCTCGAGGCCGGTCTGCCGCTGCACGGTCACGAGCTCGGCCCGGGCATCACGTCGCTGCAGGCCGGCCTCGGCTGGGTGGTCGCGTGGGGCAAGGACGAGTTCCGCGGCCGCGAGCCGCTGCTGGCCGAGCGCGAGCGAGGGGTGAGCCGGCTGTTGGCCGGCATCGCCACCGACGGCCGTCGACCGCCGCGGGCCGAGTGCGAGGTGCTCGTCGAGGGCGAGCCGGTGGGTGTGGTGTCGAGCGGCAACTTCTCCCCCGTGCTCGAGCACGGCGTGGCGCTCGCGTTCCTGCCGCCCGACCTGGCGGTCGGCACCGAGGTCGCGATCGACGTGCGCGGGTCGAAGCTGCCCGGGCGTGTGGTGCCGCTCCCGTTCGTCGCGAAGCAGTAGCCGGGACGGAAACGCCCGGGTCGGGCGTGTTCGTCCCGCGAGGTCAGAGGGCGACGCGGGCCGGCTCGCCGGCGGTGACCGGCTGCTCGGGAGCGAGCGCCGCGTCGAGGTGATCCTTCACGCCGCCGATGGGCAGGATGTTGAGCACGCCCTGGCCACGGCGCATCACGTCGATGAGCTGATCGCCGTCGCACAGCACGACGTCGCTGCCGCTGATCACCAGGTGGGCCGCGGCGATGTCGGTGTCGACGTGTTCGCGCAGGTAGTCGAACGCGGTGCGGACCGACTCGAGCTTGATCCCGGCGTCGAGCAGGCTCTTGATGACGCGCAGCTCGAGCAGGTCGCGATAGCTGTACTCGCGTCGGCTGCCGCTGCCCTTCGCGTCGGCGAGCGACGGGCGCACCAGGCCGGTGCGCGCCCAGTAGTCGAGCTGGCGGTACGAGATGCCGACGATCTTGGCGGCCCTGGTGCCGCTGTAGCCGGTCTCCTGCGCTGCGGGCTGGGTCATCGCGTCGCCCTCGTCGGGTCGGGCCGGCGGACGCCGGCGATCGGTGGCACGACAGGCGCGTAGTTACGCCGGTGTCGTGGGAGGCACACGCTACCGAGCACCCGCCGACAGATCAAGCACACACCGCGCGAAGCCTCGCGCGGATCGCGCGCAAGGCGTTGCCGTCACTCGTCGGCTTTGAAGTCGTCCGGGTCGAGGTCGTCGAGGAAGTCGCGGAACTCGTCGATGATCGCCTCTTCGCTCTCGTCGGCGATCTCGACCGGGTGCTGCCCCGCCTCGGCCAGCAGGTGCTCCGTGGCGAAGATCGGGCTGCCGGTGCGCACCGCGATCGCGATCGCGTCGCTCGGCCGGCTCGACACCACCAGCGCGTGGCCCTTGGTCGTGAGGTGCAACTCGGCGTAGAACACGTGGTCCTTGATCTCGGTGACGACGATCTTGGTGAGCTGCACGTCGAGCTGCTCGAGCACCTGCACCATCAGGTCGTGGGTGAGCGGCCGGGGCGACTCGATGCCCTCGAGCGCCGCATGGATCGACGACGCCTCGGGCGTGCCGATCACGATGGGGAGGAGCCGCTGCGCTCCCGTCTGCTCGCGCAGGATCACGACCGGGGTGTTGGCAGGCACCTCCACCCGGACGCCGACGAGCTCCATGGGGACCACGACAAGGACCATACCCCTCGCAGTCGATCTGTACCCTGTCGAGTCCGGAAATTCAGCAGCGCCCGGCGTCAGCTGTCGAGGTGGTGGCGCAGCATCGACACCACGAGCGCGGCACGCAGCTCGGCGCCCAGGTCGGCGAGCTCGCCGAGCAGGGTGACCGCCTCCTGGCGTGCCTGGGGGTTGCGCTGGCGCAGCAGCGGCAGGATGCGCTGCTCGAACAACCCGGCCTCGCGGTCGGCGCTCTGCCGCCAGCCCTTCAGGTGACGGGCGTCGATGCCGCGCTGCAGGAATCCCGCCGCGGCCTTGACGATCGCGAGGTCGCTCTCGGTGAAGGTGGTGCTGCTGCCGGTGCCTCGTCCGGTGACGAGGCCGTACGACTCGAGCTCCTGCAGCTGGGTCTGGGTGATCCCGGCCAGCTGACACAGCTCGCTGCGGTCGAACACGTCGCTCGGACCGACGGCGGCGACGAGACGGAGCGACGTGGTGTGGTCGCCGTCGCCGTCCTGGATCGAGCCCGGCACGTGGCGTCGCGCCGCCGGATGGCGGGCGGTGTCGACGAGATGCGCGTGCGGGCTGATCGTGCCCGTCGGGTCGTCGAGGACGATGCCGTCGGTGTCGTCCGGGTGCGGGGCGCCCATCGGGCCCGTGTCGTCGAGCACCAGCGCGCCCTGCTTGGTGGGATCACCCACGCGCACGTTGCGGATGCCACGGTGCAGCTGGCTGACGTTGCTCGGCTGCGACACCGCCGAGGCGACCGGCGTCGCCATCGGGCCGGTGGTGTCCTGCGAGGGCAGGTGGGTCGGGATCGCGAGCGAACCCGAGTCGTCGATGGTGCCGTTGTCGAGGCGGTCGCGGATCACGCGCAACGGGAGGAAGTTCTCCTTCTGTTCGCGCAGGATGAGCTTCAACCGCTCGATGTCGGCGTCGAAGAACTTGCGGTAGCCCGACGCCGTGCGCTCGGGTTCGATCAGACCCTGGCTCTCGAGGAACCGGATCTTCGAGATGGTGACGTCGGGGAACTCCTCGAGCAGCAGCGCGAGCACCTCGCCGATCGACAGGTAGGGGCGTTCGTTGATGCCACTGGTCACGGGGCACCGGCCCCGATCTCGAAGAACACGAGACGGAACTTGCCGACCTGCAGCTCGTCGCCCTGGCGCAGCACCGCTTCGTCGACGCGCTCCTGGTTGACGTACGTGCCGTTGAGCGAGCCTGCATCGCGCACGACGTACCGGTCGCCCGACCGGCTGATGTCGGCGTGACGACGCGACACGGTGATGTCGTCGAGGATGATCTCGCTGTCGGGATGACGGCCGAGGCGCGTGAGCGAGCCGCGCAGCGCGAACGTGGCGCCCGCCTGGGGCCCGCTGCGCACGACGAGCGCGGCGGCACCCGACGGCAGTTGATCGAGCTGGACGACGGTGTCGTCGGCGGCGCCGGGCGCGTCCTGCAGCGGGTCGACCTTGGCGAGGGTGATCGTCTGGTCGGCCGGGCGGTCGAGCAGTGCGCCGCACGACGAGCAGAACACCGCGTCGCTCGTGTTGCGGTGGCCGCACTGGTTGCAGAACACGTACGCCATCTCGGGGGCCGATGCTAGTCGTCGGGGTCGGGGTCCGTCAGCCCTCGACCAGCGAGCGGTAACCGCTCGCGTCGAGGAGCTGGTCGAGCTGCGACGGGTCGGAGACCTCGATCTCGCAGATCCACCCGGCGCCGTACGGATCGCTGTTGATCGTCTCGGGTGCGTCGGCCAGCGCGCCGTTCACCGCGACGATCGTGCCGCTCACCGGCGCGTAGATGTCGCTGACCGACTTGGTGCTCTCGACCTCGCTCATCGTGTCGCCGGCGCTGACGGCCGAGCCGACGGTGGGCACCTGCACGTACACGACGTCGCCGAGCGCGTCCTGGGCGTAGTCGGTGATGCCGATGCGCACCGTGGTGCCGGACACGCTGATCCACTCGTGATCGGTGGAGTACTTGAGCTGGTCGGGCACGTCGGAGGCGGACATGCCCGAGAATCTAGTCCCGGTCGGGCCCGCGCACGCGACCGCCGGTGCGGCGCACGTCGCGCGTCGGTGCAGGTCAGCGGACGAGCTGGCGGATGCGTCGCGAGTACTCCTGGGCGAGCTGGCGTGCCTCGGCGTCGGTGCCGGCCTCCGCCCAGATGTGCGTGACCGGGTCCTCGGGGTCGGGCAGCGCGAGCATCCAGCCGTTCTGGTGGTTGATCTTCACGCCGTCGACCAGCTCGACGTTGCGCGAGCCCATCTCCATGAGCGAGCGCATCACCATGCCCTTCTGCTCCCAGGGGGTCACGACGGTCTCGTGCACGAGGTGCACCTTGGGCAGCCCGTCGATCACCGCACTGAGCGACCGGTGCGATCGAGCGAGCAGGTCGAGCATCTTGAGCAGCGCTGCGGCACCGTCGAACGCGGGGAGGAAGCCGGGGAGGATGTAGCCACCGGCGCCGTCGGCGGCGAACCCGACCGCGGGGTCGTTGGCGGCCGCCATCAGCGCCGGGGTCGACAGCTTGGTGGGCGTGACGTGCACGCCGTGGGCCATCGCGATGTCGCGTGCGCACCGGGTGGTGTTGACGGGCAGGGCGATGGTGTCGCCGAGGAGGTGGTCGCTGACCAGCTCGACGTAGGCGAGCAGCGCCTCGGTGTTGCTCAGCACGCGGCCCTGGTCGTCGACGAGGCGGAGCCGTTCGCCGTCGGCGTCGATGACCGCACCGAGGTGGGCGCCGGAGGCACGCACCAGACCGGCGACGCGCTGCAACGCCTGCTCGACGTCGAACACGAGCCGGCCGGCCGTCGACACGTACGGGTTGACCGCGAGCACGTCGGCACCGAGCTTGCTGAGCAGCGTGGGCATCACCGTGCTGGCGGCGCCGTACGAGTAGTCGACGACCAGCTTGAACCGGTGCTCGCGGATGGCCGCCGGTTCGACCGTGGCCTCGAGCGCGACGGTGTACTCCTCGAGCGCGCGTGGCGGGAACTGGATGTCGCCGACCTCCTCGGCCAGCGCGCGGCGCGTGTCCTCGCGCTGGAACAGCCGCTCGATCTTGCGCTGCTGCTCCTCGCTGATGTCGGTGCCGGCCGAGTCGAAGAACCGCACGACCACACGCTCCTGGTCGTCGTGGTCGAGCCGCACCGTGAGCCCACCGAACGCGCGAGGCGAGCGCACGAGGAAGCGTGTGACGGGCACGCTCGCGACCTCGAGGTCGAGCACGTCGATCCCGGCCGCGTTGAGCCCGGCCATCATCGCCCGCTTGAGCATGCGAGCAGCGCGACTCGAGTCGCGCGAGGTGACGACCGTCGTGCCCTTGCGGAGGGCGGTGCCGTAGGCCATGGCGACGCGGACGGCGAGCTCGGGCGTGACGTCGACGTTGGCGAGGCCCTTCACGCCGTCGCGGCCGAACAGGCTGCGCGCGCCCTTGCTCTCCCACACGATGCTCGAGTTGACGACGGCGCCGTCCTCGATCGTCTTGAAGGGGTAGATCTTGACGTCGCTCGACAGCACGGCCTCGTTGCCGACGAACACCTCGTCGCCGACCACCACGCCTTCGTCGATGCGCACGGCGTTGCGGATGCTGCTGCTGCGGCCGATCACCGCGCCGCGCATGCGCGAGCCGTTGCCGACGTAGACGTTGTCGTGCAGCACGGTGCGCTCGATCTGCACGTCGGTGAGGAGGCGCACGTTCGAGCCGAGCACCGAGTACTCCCCCACCTTGCAGCCCGACTCGATCTTGCAGCCGGGGCCGATGACGCACGGGCCCTGCACCTGCGCGTCGGGGCTGATCTCGGCACCCTCGCCGAGCCAGACACCGTCGTTGACGAGGAAGCCGGGCACGTTGACACGCACCTTGCCGTCGAGCACGTCCTTGTGCGACGACAGATACGCCTCGAGCGTGCCGACGTCCTCCCAGTAGCCCTCGGTGACGCAGCCGTACAGCGGCTTGCCGGCATCGAGCAGCGACGGGAAGACCTCGCCCGAGAAGTCGACGCTGCGTCCTTCGGGGATGTGGTCGAAGATCTCGGGCTCGAGCACGTAGATGCCGGTGTTGATGGTGTCGCTGAACACCTGACCCCACGTGGGCTTCTCGAGGAAGCGCTCGATCGAGCCGTCCTCTCGCGTGATGACGATGCCGAACTCGAGCGGGTTCTCGACCGGGGTGAGACCGATCGTCGCGACGGCGCCCTTCTCGCGGTGGAAGGCGAGCACCTTCGCGAGGTCGATGTCGGTGAGCACGTCGCCCGAGATCACGAGGAACGTCTCGTCGAGAAACGCACGGGCGTTGCCGACGCTGCCGGCGGTGCCGAGGGGCACCGGCTCGTCGGCGTACCGGATCGACACGCCGAACTCGGAGCCGTCGCCGAAGTAGGTCTTGATGTGGTTGGCGAGGAAGGCGACGGTGACGACGATCTCGTCGAAGCCGTGTTCCTTCAGCAGGTGGATGATGTGCTCCATCATCGGCCGGTTGGCCACGGGGAGCATCGGCTTGGGGGCGTTCGAGGTGAGTGGGCGCAGGCGCGTGCCCTCACCGCCGGCCATGATCACGGCCTTCATCGGGGGCCTCCGGGGGATGGCTCGGCGGGGGTCGCCGAGCGCTTGGTGCGTCCGGCGCGGACGCCGGCGCGGATCTTCGGCACGTACGCGACGGCCGTGTAGTAGCTGAGGGCGAGGCCGGGGACGGCCAGGATCCACGAGGCGATCAGGAATCCCTGCTGCCCCCACGACCCGGAGTCGGGGTCGCCGAGCATGAATCCGGGCACGGCGAACATCAGCAGGAACGTGGCGAGCTTGCCCCAGTAGGTGACGTCGAAGCGCTCCATGCCGAACGCCACGGTGGCGACGGCCATCGTGATGCCGACGACGGCCTCACGCAGCACGATCGCCCACATCACGAACGCCGGCGGGATGCCGGCACCGATGATGCTGCCGATCGCGACGATGAACAGCAGACGGTCGGCGGTCGGGTCGAAGATCTTGCCGAACTCGCTGACCTGGTGGAACCTGCGGGCGAGCCAGCCGTCGACCCAGTCGGTGGCGCCGAGACCGCCGAGCAGCCAGGCCGCCGCGACCTGGTCGTCCTTGCCGAACAGCAGCCAGCAGAAGATCGGGATGCAACACAACCGCAGCAGCGTGAAGACGTTGGGGGCGGTGAGGAAACGGTGGGTCGAGAGCTGATCGGCCGATGGATCTGCTCCGGCCGCCGACGTCGGGGTACGCGATCCGCTCACGCTGCGGACTGTACAAGGCGGTTCGCGCGACGGGCAGCACCTCTGGTCCCGATCGGGGCGTGACCGAGGTCGTATCGTGCGCCTCATGAGCAGGGGGACTTCAGGTCAGTTGGCGGGGCAGGTCGCGTTCGTGACGGGCGGTGGGTCGGGTCTCGGCGCGGCGTTCGCGCGACGGCTGGCGGCCGACGGCGCGACCGTGATCGTCAACGACATCAGCGCCGACGCGGCCTCGTCGGTCGCGATCGAGATCGACGGCGACACCGCCGTGTTCGACGTGTGCGACTCGGCGGCGTTCGACGCCGAGGTCGACAAGGCGGTCGAGCGGCACGGGCGGCTCGACATCATGATCAACAACGCCGGCATCGCGCCGCCGCCCGACCCGGCACGCACGCAGCTGTCGATCGAGAACCAGATGAAGCGCATGGAGGGCAAGCTCGACGAGCTGGTGCCGCCCAACTCGACGGTCGACCTGAGCGACGCCGACTGGGACCGGATGATCCGGATCCACCTGTACGGCACGTTCTACGGCACCCGCGCCGCGTTGCGGCACATGACCCCGGCGCGCAGCGGCTCGATCGTCAACATCTCGTCGGTGCTCGGGCTGCGCCCCATGGCCGGTGCCCTGCACTACGCGACGGCGAAGGCCGGCATCATCGCCCTCACCAAGAGCGTCGGTCAGGAGGTCGCCCCGTACGGCATCCGGGTCAACGCCGTGTGCCCCGGGTGGGTCGACACCCCGCTGCTCGCGCCCATGGACCCGATGCTGATGGCCGGCATCGTGATGCAGATCCCCCGCGGCCGGCTCGCGACCGCCGATGAGCTGGCAGAACTCGTGCGCTTCCTGGCGGGGCCGGACAGTAGCTACTGCAACGGCGACGTCTTCGCCGCATCTGGAGGTTTCGTCTGATGTCAACGGTGTTCACGCGCATCCTCGACGGTGAGCTGCCCGGCACGTTCGTGTACCGGGACGAGCACTGCGCCGTGATCATGTCGATCAACCCGCTGGCGCCGGGTCACTGCCTGGTGGTGCCGTGCCGCGAGGTCGATCACTGGGTCGACCTGAAGACCGAGGAGGCCAACCATCTCTTCACGGTCGCGCATCAGATCGCGCAGGCCCAGCGCACGGCGTTCCCCTGCGAGAAGGTGGCGATGATCATCGCCGGGTACGAGGTGCCGCACACGCACATCCACCTCATCCCGTCGACCGACATGAGCCAGTTGAACTTCGCCAACGCGGCGTCGTCGGTCGAGCGTGACGAGCTCGAGGCGAACGCGCAGCTGATGCGCGACCAGATCGCCGCCTGATCCCACCCTGATCGCCCCCTGAGCACGCCGTCGGGCCGGTCGGCTGGCCCACCATGGGTGGGTTCTGACGCACCCCGTGAGGTGCGCTCACCTTCTTGAGGGGGTCTTGCCACCCCCGCCGTCAAGCTCCAGGCCGCTCGTGCCGATGCCCCATGCGACCGACGTGGGAGATGTGGGAGCGGAGGAAACTCGGGTGGACCGGCCGAGGACGGAGCGCGCGGCGCAGCGTGAGGTGAGTGACGTCGAGCTCGACGTCTGCCCCGACGCGCCGCCGGTCGCCCACGGTGCACGGGACGGCGGCTTCAGCCTGGTCGAGATCGTCGTCGCCATCGCCCTGGTCGCGATCGCGATCGTGCCGATCATGAACGCCACGATCCAGTCGATCCGCGCCTCGACGATGGCCCGCGAAGGCGCCGAGATCGAGACGGTGCTCGCCAACGCGGCCGACCGCGTCAACCGCGCACCCACCCAGTGCGACTACCTGATCTACGCGCAGGCCGCAGCCCTCTCGAAGGGCTGGGCGGCCGAATCGGTCACGATCGACTACCAGTACTACGTGCCCGGTGCGAGCGCTCTCGCGAGCGATCCCGGCACCTGGGCGAGCGGCGCCTGCCCCACCGGCGGCCGCACGCCCCGCTTGATCCAACTCGTCACCGTGACGATCACGAGCCCGAGCGGCGACATCAACCGCTCGGTGAAGGTGGTGAAGAGCGATGTCTGACGACGCCACGCCGAGGCGACGCCGACGCGACCAGGGGATGACCCTTGCCGAGGTGCTGATCGCGACCGTGATCATGGGCCTCATGACGACCACGTTGGCCATGGCCACGCGGGCGATCATGCAACAGGCCGACAACACCAAGGGCCGCACCAACAACGCCCGATCCGAGCAGAACGTCGGCGTGTTCATGCCGGCCGACCTGTCGTCGGCCGAGAAGGTGAACGTCGAACCGGGTGCCCTCCCGTGCGGCCCCGACCCCGCCTGCCCCGACGGGCTGTCGCTCGACGGCTCGAACGCCGTGATGCTCACCTGGACCGGGCAGGAGTTCGACGTCTCCACCAACTCGATCGTCGAGACCGTCACCAACGTCTCGTACCGCGTCACCCAGTCCGGCGGCGAGTGGATCCTCGTCCGCGTGGAGTGCTCGGGCATCGTCGGCGACGAGCTCACCTGCGCCGCTCGGACCGTGCTGCGCGACCTCGACCCGCCGCCCGCGGACGTCGAGTGGTTCCCCGGCACCACCCGGCCGAGTTGGCTGATCTCGGTGACCGCCGCGGCAGCCGCCGATGCGATCGACGGTGCACCCACGACGACGGTGGCGGGCGCCGACCCCGGATACAACAACAAGAACGCCCAGCGCGTGGTCGTGACGATCAACGGTGGCGGTGACGCGGACGGCTCGGGTGGTGGTCGCAACCAGATCAGCCTCAGCGCCGGTGGCACCAACCGGCAGACCAACCTGAGCACCGACGACCTCGGCGGCGCGCCCACCTTCACCGCGAGCCGCAGCCGCTGCGGCGGCAACTTCGGTCTGGTGATCGACAAGTCGGGCTCGATCGGCAGCGACATGGGGACGGTGCGCACCGGCGTGAAGTCGTTCATCGACGCGTTCGCCGGCACACCGGTGAAGCTGCAGGTGGTGACCTTCAGCTCGACGGCCGCGACGCTCGGCGCCGACAACACCACCTGGACCAAGTACTACGACATGCTCGTCGAGAGCGACGTGTCGGCGCTGAAGACCCTCGTCGACGGCGTGGCCTCGGGCGGTGGCACCAACTGGGAGGACGGCATGTTCCGCATGCTGCGGAACAGCGACGGCACCGTGCAGAGCCAGCTGCCCAACACGGTGCTGTTCTTCACCGACGGCATCCCGACCCTCAGCCGCATCGACTACACGTCGGCGACCGCTGCGGTGGTCGCGAGCCCGGACGATGCGGGTCTGCCGGCGTCGGACGGCCAGAACTTCTCGCAGATCGGCTGGAACCGCGCCGAGCGCATCCTGCGCGACCGCGGCTCGATCAACCTCATCGGTGTCTACGTCAACAGCGACACCAACGCGACGTCCAACTGGGTCACCCGCACGGGCTACCACCTCGCCTACGAGCGCGGCAACAACGTGCAGTTCCAGCAGGGCATCACCACCTACGAGCGGGCGAACACCTTGACGTTCCAGGTGAGCACGTCGTCGAACCTCGTGTTCGAACGCCTCATCGGAGGGGTGTGGACCACCCAGTCGCGCTCGAACTTCCTGGCCGGCAACACCACGCCCGACTCGACCGACGGGTGGCGCACACGCACCATCGGCTCGATCACGAGCAACAACAGCTACTGGACCAGCATCACCGAGGCCCAGTACTACGCGGCCAACGCGAACAACACGATCTCCGACGGGTTCCGCACCCGCTACAGCACGTCGGCCACCTCGTGGATCGCGGTCACCCAGGCCCGCTACGACGGCAGCAACACGACCTCGGACTCGACCGACGGCTGGCGAAAGAGCACCGCCACGTGGACGAACGTGACCGAGGCGCTGTACGCCGCCAACAACACCGTCGCCGGTGAGACCGACGGCTGGCGCACCGCCACGTCGGGCAGCGCGACGAGCTGGGTCGAGGTGGCCAAGAGCCTGTACGACGCGAGCAACACCACGGGCGACAGCACCGACGGCTGGCGCACCACGAAGGTGTTCGCGCCGCCGTACGACTACTACGACAACGGTGCCGTCGGCCCGATCAAGAACTACGCGACCATCGGCAACATCGTCGTGGGCAACACCTCCGGTGTGGAGGGTGGCTTCGTCGAGGCGTTGCCCCGCGGCGGCCCGTACACCAATGCCGCGGCCGCCGACCTGTTCGTGCTGCCCAACTACAGCAACTTCGGTTCGGCGCTCGCCTCGGTGGCGCTCGGCCAGTGCGGCGGCACCGTCACGGTGCAGACCCGTGTCGGTTCGTCGCCGGCGCAGGACCCGTTCACCTACGAGAACACCAGCACCAACGAGATCGTGCAGACCTCGGCGGCCTATCGCAGCGGCACGTTCGACATCGCGCTGCCCGGCGGCTCGGCGACCACCGTGCGGATCGAGCCGCAGCAGTTCACCAACCTCGTGCGCTACTCCCCCGCCGGCTGGAGCTGCAAGAGCGGTGGCGTGTCGTACCCCTTCACCACGGTGCCGGTGCAGGACCACGCACCGTGGACGGCGATCGAGCTGACCGTGAACCCGAACCAGGCGGTGTCGTGCATCCAGCAGGTGGTGCTGACGTGATCCGACCCGATCGGGACGTGGCACGGGACGAGCGTCCCGTGCGTGACGAGGGCAGCGCGCTGATCTTCGCGCTCATCACCATGTTGCTCGCGGCGCTCGTCGTGCTCCCGATCATGGAGTACACGATGACCGTCGTGAAGGCCGGTGAGGTGCGCGGCAACATCACCGACCGCACCGAAGCCGTGAAGGGCGGTCTGCGCACGGCGCTGTACGACCCGGTCGCGCTCTACCAGGCGTGCGTGCAGTCGGGCCGTACCACCGAGATCGAACTGGCCGTGCCGCCGGGTCTGGGCATCCGCTCGTACTGCACCACCACGAAGGACGCGCTGCAGGACGTCCCGAGCGATCAGCGCTACGCGATCACGACCACCCAGGCGGGCTCGAACGCCTACCTGCCCGCCAACTACACGGCTCCGCCCGACCGGCCCGACCTCGAGGGCACCGTCGGCCCGGCGTGGTGCACGAGCGTGCTCGCCACCGAGCCGATCCCCTGCGGCAAGGCGTATCCGAACAACGGGTCGGCCACCACCACGGCGTGGCAGGCCGACACGTCGCCCACCACGGCGGGCAGCAAGATCTTCTTCCCGGCACTGCCGCCGTTCTCGAACAACCTGGCGTTCGCCGGTGGCTACAACATGCCCACCGGCGACTCGGGCCCGTGCAAGGTGTACTTCCCCGGCAAGTACACCGACGACGTGGTGCTCACCGGCACCACCCCGGTGTACTTCGTGTCGGGTGTGTACTACTTCGAGAAGGCGCTGCGGATCTCGGGCAACGCCCAGGTGGTGGCCGGCACGGGCTCGACGCCGGGGTGCGTCGAGAGCGACGCGGTCGCAGTGGCCGACGCCATCGGTGCGCCGTTCGACGCGAGCTCGAGCGGGGTGGGTGCGACGTTCGTGTTCGGTGCCAACGGCCGCCTCGTGATCGACTCGAACACCGCGGGCACCAACCTCAAGTTCGTGATGAACCGGCGGCTCGTGGCCCAGGAGGACCCGCTGTCGGCCCTGAACGACATCTCGATCATGTCGGTCAACGGCGTGTTCACCGGCTCGACCACCCTGCCGCTCGACATCCCCGGTCAACTGAACGTGCCGGTGTCGCCGGTGTTCAACGGCCCCGACTACTCCGCCGAGCCGTACAGCCAGTTCTACAAGGCCTCGAACCTCGTCTCGACCGCAACCGCACCGGTCGGCTGTGGTCTGCCGCTCAGCGGTGTGACCGCGGCGTGCCCGATCATCGACGTGCAGTTCGCCAACACCTCGACGGTGAACGTGAAGATCCCCGGCTACATCAGTGTGCCCCAGGGGTCGGTGTCGATCGCCTCGACCGCAGGGTCGGAGGTGAACAAGACCGTGTCGTTCGGTGGCGGCGTGCTGGCTGCGCAGATGGTGGTGACCGGCGAGCCGCCGGCCTCGTTGCAACTCGGCCTGCTCAACCCGGTCGTGCAGAAGACGTTCAAGATCGTCACCGAAACCGTGTCGGGCACTCCGAAGGTGTCGGCGACCGCGCTCGTCCAGGTGAACGAGACCGGTGGCCACGCCGTGAACTCGTGGGTGATCAGCACCGACGGATGATCGTCACTCGGCCAGCTCGAGGCGGTCGCCCGTCTCGTCGAGGTCGATCACCTCGATCAGTTCGGGCCCCTTGTTGCGCACGTTGTTGACCGACGTCGACACGGGATGCATCTCGAGCAGGTCGTCGGGCGCCGGCACGAGCAGGCGCTGCAGCGCCTCGAGATCGTGCTGGTCGGGGTCGAGCCACTCGTGCCAGACCGACGGCGGGAGGAACACCGGCATCCGGTCGTGCACCGGGGCCATCGTCGCGTTGGCCGAGGTGGTGATGATCGTGCAGCTGTGCAGCCACGGCGCCTCGGGCCCCTCGGCCTTGTCTCGCCACACGGTCCACAGGCCGGCAGCGGCGAGTGGCTCGCCGTCGCGGCGGTGGATGAAGTACGGCTGTTTGGTCTTCTGGCCCGGAACGGCCTTCCACTCGTAGAAGCCGTCCATCGGGACGATCAGGCGCTTCGACTTCAACAGGCCCTTGAACGCAGGCTTCTCGGCCAACGTCTCGGCGCGTGCGTTGATCATCTTCGAGCCGATCTTCACCTCCTTGGCCCACGACGGCACGAGACCCCAGTGGAACGCGCGCACCACGGGCTGGGCCTGGCTGTCGGCCACCACCGCGTAGATGTCGCTGGTGGGTGCGACGTTGAAGTTGTCGCCGATCGGTTCGGTGTCGAACGTCGCGCCGAAGTACGAGGCGATCTTGTCGGGGGTGTTGCTGGAGACGAAGCGCCCGCACATGACCGCCACCGTAGCGGCGGGGTGTCGCACCCGACCGGAGGCGCTCAGCTGGTGGACCAGCTGTTGACGGCGTAGGCGCCGTTCTCCTTCACCTGCACGATGGCGGTGGACGTCACGACCGGGAAGCCGGACGTGGTGGTGGTCACGATCTTGAGCGTCTGGAGCACGACCGGGTTGACCAGGCCGAAGGCGAACGTCGCCGGGCGTGCGGGCGAGATCTCGATGGTGGCCGCGAGGATGCCACCGCCGATCGAGATGTCCTTGCCCACCTCGGCGCCCGCGGCGGTGTTGATCACCACGCGACCCTGCGGCACGGCGGTGTAGCCGGGGATGTCGAGCACCACCGGACGTGCTGTCGTGAGGTTGACCTCGACGATCGGCGCCGGCACCGCGGCCGCGCCGCCGTTGAACGGGATCGTCACCGACGCGCCCGCCGCGGCCGCGTTGGTGACCTTCTGGATGGTGGGGTCGGCGAGCAGGTCGGCGTAGCTGCGGCCGGTCATGTCGGTGGTCGAGACGAAGACCGTGTAGTTGGCGAGCCGCGACTGGCAGCAGGCGTCGGTGCGGTTGAAGAGCGTCACGCTGCTCACGCTCAGGTTCGCGTTGCCCAGATCCACCTGCCACCACGGGTTGGGCTCGTCGGCCTCGGTGGTCGACGACACCGAACCCGAGGCGAACGCGCCGTTGGTGTTGCCGTCGACCGCGAGAGATGCGGCACCCGTGCCCTCGGTGCTCGACTGGGTCGCCGCCTTGTTGGTGGCGAGCTCGCCGGGCGTGCCGTTCTGCGCCACGCCGCTGACCTTCACCTCGGCGAGCGACAGGGCGTCCGTGCTCGAGGCGAGCTGCACACGCACGTAGCGACCGGGCACGCTGGTGGGCGCGTTGGGTACGAGCGTCGACGGCTTGAAGCCCGACGAGGTGGCCGGCGACGGCGGACTGCCCGCGACGTTGGAGATCGGGACGTACAGGCTGCCGGAACGGTCGAGCGGCACGTAACCGGCGCCGGTGAGCTCGCCGTTGACGGACTCGATCGACACGCCGCCGGTCGGTGCGGTGCTGACGTCTGCGGCACCCACGTAGCGCTTGTTGAACCGGATGCTCATCGACGACCCGGCCGTCGTGTCGTCGACGACCAGGCGACCGGCGGCCCCGAACACCCAGGTGGCGCCGATCCCGGTGATGTTGTGCACGGCCGGCGCGCCGGTGGCGTAGAACGCGGCCTCCTGGTCGGTGGTGCAGCCCTCGACCGCGCCGCCACCGACCACGACGTTGGCGTCGCCGGAGAAGCGCACGGTGTTCTCGAAGTAGTAGACGCCCGAGGTGAAGTACACGGGCGTGGTGCCGGTGATGGTGACCGGGTCGATGTAGGTGCCGGGGAAGTACACGGTGCACGCCGGGTAGCCGGCCGGCATCGAGTAGCCCGCGGGTGAGCGCACGTTGACGTGACGGGTGGGCAACTCGGGCAGCCACACCTTGTCGTCGGTCGGTCCGGTCGACACGACGTCGAGCCACTTGTTGGCCGGCGACTGGCCGCTGTTGGGCATGACGGTGCCCACCACGCCCGACGGCACGGTGGCACCGACCTGCGTCGTGGCGGTGCCGTACCGAATCGTGTTCGGGTCCTCCGCGAGCGCCGACGACATCTTCCAGCACTGGGTCGACACGGCCGTCGAGAGCGATGGGCCGGCCAGCGAGACCGGCACGGTGAGGCCGGCGTCGTCACAGGTCTTGTAGAGTTCCAGCGGGTCGGCCAGCGCCGTGCGCAGTCCGCCCTTGACGGCCTCGAGCCGGGCCGACTTGGTCTGCAGCACGCGGTTCTGCCGGCTGACCGTCTGCGCGTACTGCAGCACGGGCAGCACCACGAGCGCGCAGAGGATGATCATCACGAGCGCGATGACCAGCGCCGAGCCCTCGTCGGTGCCGCGGCGCGCCGCCCGCCCGGCCGTGAGCCGCTGCCGCAGGGCTCGCATCAGCGCGTCACCTGCATCACGCACGAGATCGCCTCGTTCGGTCGCACCTGCACACGGATGCCGGTCCACGGACCACCGTTCACCGGGAACGTCTGGATCGACTTCGTGTTCGGGCCGACCTTGCAACTCCACCCGGCAGGCGCGTACTTCGTGTTGGCCGGGATCATCGGCTGGATCTCGACGGTCAGGTACTCACCGTCGGGGATCGCGAAGTCGAACGTGCCGCTCGGGTACGAGCGAGTGGTCTTGACCACCTCGAGGCTCGGGGTCACCGGCAGGCCGGTCGAGTTGGTGGTCGCAGTGTGCTGGTACTCGAACGGATCATTGGCCGACGCACTGCCGACCTTCGTCTGGATGGTCACCGTGCCACCGCACTCGGCGAGCGCCACCGCGGTGAGCGCACCGGTGAACTGCGACCAGTTCGGCAGCAGGTACATGTTGGCCACGTCGGCGTTGACGTACGAACCGTTCACCGACTGCGCGGGCACGCCGAAGTCGTTGCCCGTGATCAGGCGGGTGAGGATCGTGCTGTTGGGCACCGTGCTGGAGACGGTGTCGTAGCTGTCGTACGGCGGGCTGTAGTCCTGGGTGCGACGGCGACCCGACGACGAGGTGACGTCGTAGACGGCCTTGGTCGTGCTCTCCCAGTACTGGTACGGCGACGAGTACTGGATGCGCTTGAGGTTGGCGTTGGTGACCGCGTCGTAGGTGGCCTTGTCGACCGTGTACCACGAGCTGCTCGTCGAGTTGCGCTTCTCGTAGTGGAAGCCGCGCTCGTAGTTGTAGTGCCAGCCCGGCCCGTAGTCGAGCCAGGTGCTCGAGTTGTTGAACGCCGGACCGACACCGACGCCGATGAAGTCGACGCTCGAGCGGAACTGGTCGACGATGTACTTCGCCCGGTTGAACGCCTCCTGGTCGTAGCTCCCGGTGCCCGAGCTGGCGAGCTGGGTCTGGCGTGCGGGCGGGTTGGTCGGCGCGAGCGGCGACGAGGTGGCCTCGATGCGGCTCACGGTCGGTTCGCCGTCGGTGAAGAACAGCACGGTGTCGGGCAGGGTCTGCTGCACGGTGCCGTCGGCCTGGAAGAACATGCGGTGCAGTGCGTCCTCCCAGTTGGTGCTGTTGTTGGCGACGAGGCCGCCGAGCAGGTTGCGCAGCGCCGTGACGTCGCTGTCCACGAGCATGTCGTAGTAGCGGCTGCGCGGGTTCTCGCCGATCACCGAGGCGGTGGTGTCGAAGCGGACCACCTGGATCTTGATCGGCGTGCCCGCGAACGCGTCGACGAACGCACGGGCGCCCTGGATGACCGAGGCCATCCCGCTGCCGATCGAGCCGGAGTCGTCGATGATCAGGCCGTAGTTGCCGCCGCACCGGGTTCGGGCCTCGTTGAAGGTGGGGGTGCCGGCGGTGCTGGTCGAGTCGATGATCGTGCGGGTGGTCCCACCGGCGCTGAGGCTGATCGTGTTGACACCACCGCCGGCGCCGGCCGCGGTGCCACCGCCGTTGACCGTGACGATCACGCGCTGCGCGTTCTTCACCGGTGCCGACGGGTCGACCGGCGTGGTGGTCGTGGTGGTGCCGGAGCCGTCGTCGATCGGCGACGACGGGTCGAGCGGCTCGCTCACCTTGATCACCCAGCTCGGTGAGGTGACACCGGGGACGAAGTTGGTGGCGGGCGGCGGCGCCGACAGATTGTGCAGCACGATGGTGTTGCCGCACGACCACGGGCCCGTGCCGGTCTGCGAGCACTGCACTCGGACGAGCTGGTACTCGGTGCCCACCTTGACGTAGCGGTACGAGACGTTGATCCGCGAGGCGATCGCGTCGGTGACGCCGGCCTCGAGCGAGTCCCAGCTGAGCATGATCGTGTTGGAGCCGCCGAGCTGCGTGCCGGGCGGGCACGAGGTGCCACACGGGCTGGCGCCAGGGGTGACGTCGACGTCCTCGGCCGAGGCCAGGTCGGCCGGGAGCCACAGACCGATGCTGGTCTCCGAACGCGACACGTTGAGTCGGCCCTTGGTGTTGGCCTGTTGCTTCACCATCACGATGACGGCGGCGGCCAGGCTGGTCACGATGAGGCCGAGCATCATCACGGTGATGATCAGCTCGGGCAGGGTCGACCCCGTGTCGCGTCGCCGGCGGCGTTCGCCGCGCGACGAGGTCGGGGCCGGATCCGGCGTCACGTCAGATGTCACTCTTCACCACCTGGATCGACCGGACCGTGCCGGTCTCGGGGTTGCGGACCGTGATCTCGACCAGCTGGACGAGGAGGTCGTCGGGTTGCGCGCCCACGCAGGCGCCGTCGACCCAGCTGCCGGCGTCCTGTGGGGTCGCGCCGGGCACGTAGTGGCGCTGCACCACCCACGCGTCCGTGTCCTTCCAGCCGCTCAGCTGCGCGGCGTACTGGGCGTAGACGGTGTAGTCGCAGCTCTTGGGGGCGCGGTTCACCTGGTCGGACGCGTTCGTCAGCACGGTCTCGACCTGCGAGAGGCCACGGTTGATCGCCGAGGCCTTCACCACCTGCATGACGGAGTTCATGACGGGGGCGACGACGATGCCCATCACGACGACGGTGATCAGCAGCTCGGCGAGGGTGTTGCCGGCATCGCGGTCGCGAGCATCGCGGCGCGCCGGGACGCCGCGCATCCGCTCCCCTGCTCGACTCGTCCTGTGCCGCCTCATGTCCGCTCCGTCGGGTGGATGACGGAGGAGTCATCGGACGATCTCTTGACGAACTTGAGACACGCCGATCGGTTCCGGTGACCTTCCGCCTGGTCACGGCCGTTGTAATCCGCCACGGAGCGAAACCTGAGTCAAGAACCGTTGACGAACGCGCCCGGTCGATCGTTTGCCGATGTCTTGACGGCGACCAGACCGTCCGCCGGTCGAGCAGCGGGTCAGGGCTGGGGCGGGTCCTCGCCCGTCAGCCCGTCGATCGCCTCGCGCAGCAGGTCGGCGTGTCCGACGTGGCGGGCGTACTCGTCGCTGAGGTCGACGAGGGCTCGGCGCAGTGTGGGTCGGATGCCGTCGCCGAACTCGAGCTTCGAGGGCGCGCCGAGGCCGGCCGCGCCGGCGTCGAGGAGCGCCTCCGACCAGGCGTTTCGTGCGCGTTCGACCGCCCGCGACCACGCGCCGTACAGGTCGTCGGCGGTGTCGTCGAGCGACGACGACCAGCCCCACGACCAGGGCGAGCCGTCGACGGACGCCCACGGTTCGGGATACGGCTCGCCGCGCAGGAACTCGGCCGTGAACCGGTCCTCGCAGAGGGCGAGGTGCTTGAGCAGGCCGCCGAGGGTGAGCGCCGAGGTGGGCACGGCTCGCAGGTGCAACTGGTCGGCGGTGAGCCCGCCGGCCTTCCAGGCGAACTGTGCCCGCGACCGGTCGACGGAGAACAGCAGGTGGGTGGCCTCGTCGGCGTCGAACGGGGGCTCGTCGATGGTGGTGTCGAGTGGATCGCGCATGTCGGCACCGTACGAGCCGTTCCGGACGTTCTGCTTCCGGATGGCACGCGACACTGTGGGCATGCACGACGACTCCCCCACCTCCCGGGCCCTGCGCACGCTCGAATTGGTGCAGAGCACGCCGGGGGTGACGGCTGATCGCCTGTCGTGGGAGCTCGGTGTGTCGGAGCGCGCCGCCCGCCGCTACATCGGCATGCTGCGCGAGGCGGGCATCCGGATCGACTCGACCCGGGGCAAGTACGGCGGCTACACGGTGAGCCGCGGTCTGCGCGTGCCGCCGCTCGTGTTCAGCGCCAACGAGGCGCTCGCGCTGGTGATGGCGGTGCTCGACGGCCATCACGACGCCGCCGACCCGACCAACCCGGTGGGCAGTGCGCTCGACAAGATCGTGCGGGCGCTGCCCGAGCGCGTGGCCGGTGGGGCCGAGGCGGTGCGGCGGATGACCGCGGCCGCGCCCGACCGGGCGGCTGCCCGTCCCGATCCCGGGACGACCGCGACCCTCGTCGGTGCGGTCGCCGAGCAGCGGGTGGTGCGGCTCGGGTACCGGTCGGAGTCGGGCAACGAGTGGACGGCCGAGGTCGAGCCGTGGTCGGTGGTGGTGCGTCACGGTCGCTGGTACCTGTTGTGCCGGTCGCGTGCCGCCGACGCGGCACGCACCTATCGGATCGACCGGGTGTCGGCCGTCGAGGTGCTCGACGAGACGTGTGACGTGCCCGACGAACTCGATCCCGTCGCGACGCTCGAGGCCAACTTGGGCAGCGGCTGGGAGTACACGACCGAGGTGACGATCGAGGCCGCGGCCGATCGGGTGGCGCGTTGGCTGCCGCGCACGCTCGGGCAGGTCGAGCCGATCGACGACGGCAGGTGCCGCCTGGTCGGCACCACGAGCAATCCCCGGTGGTACGCCGAGCAGCTCGCCACACTGCCCGTGCCGTTCCGGGCGGCGGGTGGCGACGAACTGCGAGCCTGTGTGCGCGAGGTGGCCGAGCAGTTGCTCGCCTCGCTCGACTGAGCGTTCAGAGCTGATCGAGGTCGCGTTCGGCGAAGCGCCGGTGTTCGTACTCCTCGTTGAGCACGATCAGCAGGCATTCGGCGAACGAGAAGTCCTCCTCCTGCGGCCAGCCCGGCTCGAGGCGGGTGACGGTGGAGGCGAGCTGATCCGCGGTGAGGTGTTCGATGACGTCGCGCACCATCGCCTGCCGCGCTCGCCGCAGTTCGAGCACCTCGTCGAGCGAGGGGCGGGCGTCGCGTCCGGGACGGGATGCGCGGTCGCACGGGATGTCGTCCCAGTCGGGTGCCTCGTCCCACGGCAGTTCGAGCGGATGCCAGGGCGACGGGTCACCGTGGATCATCCGGCCGACCCAGGCGGACGATGCGAACGAGAGGTGCCTGAGGGTCTGCACGAACGACCATTCGCCGTCGACCGATCGGTGCACGGCATCGGGCGGCAACGCACGGGCGCGCTCGACGGTCTCGCCCCACTTCTGCTCGAGCACGTCCCACGCCGTGCGGAAGCCGGCCGGGTCGGTCGGCTTCATCAGCGCGCGTTCGGGCGAACGACGGTTGAGCTCTGCCTCGACGTACGCCGAGATCTCGACGCCGTTGATCACCACGTTCTGCAGGTCGCCGTTGATCACGACGTCGCAGAGTTCGGCCCCGAGGAGCTTGGTGCCGTGCATCATCACGCCTCGGAACTCGGTGCGGTTGAGCCGCATGCGGCGGCAGTCGCCGTCTTCGAACCTCACCTCGTGCATCGTGGAGCCGGAGAGCGTGGTGCGGCGAAAGGTCGATCCGCTGAGGTCCTGGTCGACGAACTCGGTCATGCGACGAACGTAGACCCGCTTCCGGACGAACCGTGTCCGGATGGCCATGGGCCGGACGTCTCGGATCGAGTGCGGTTCCCGTGCCCCGTCGGCCGTCCCCTGTGGGCCCGAGCCACGACGATCGCCGTTCTGGTGGCGGTCGTCGCAGTGATCGCACTCCGCGTGTTCAGACCGGTCGGCACCGGGTCACGGGCCGATGGAGCGCGTGACCGTGGTGGGTTGGGCGAGCGCCTTCGGGATCTCGGCGACCTGCTCGACGACGGCGACCAGCCGGGCGATGTCGTCCTCGCTCGCGCTCGAGTCGACCTCGACCGAGTAGCCGACTCCGAGGGACGCCCAGGTGGTGGTGTCGAACGCGCCGCTCGCCGACACGCGCACGCCGTCGACCGGGATGCCGAGTCGCTGGGCCTCGCGGTGCACGTCGTTGAGCACACATCCCGCAGCAGCGAGTTGGTAGAGATGCGCGCCCGTGAACTCGGCCTCGACGACGACACCGGCGTCGGTCCAGCGGTGCGGCATCACGATCCCGTCGTGCGAGTCGGGTCGCAGCGAACCCGACGAGACGATGACGGTGAACACGTCCGAGGCAGCCATGCAGCGATGCTGCCCCGACCTCGTGCACGCCGCAACCGTCAGTCGAGGGGGCGGGTCCAGGTGATCCCGTATCGGAAGTACGGGAGGCGCTCCACGAGCGCGCCGGGCAGCGTGGCGCGGGTGATCGCGCGGACCTGTGCGTGCGTCACCGCAGGAGGCCACACCTTGGGCGCCGGTGTCTCCCACACGTCGGTGGTGAGCGTGTACCGCCGCACGGCGATCGAGTCGAATGCGTCGCGTGCGAGGTCGCCGATCGATCGGCTGCGGGCCAGGCCGACGACGAGCAGTCGTCCGCCGGGGCGCACGAACGACGCCAGCCGTTCGAGGCAGGCCTGATGGTCGAGGTGATGGAGCACGGCGACCGCCGTCACGACGTCGAACGACGCAGCGGGCAGGTCGACGGTGAGCGCGTCGCCGACGAGGTAGGTGATGCCGTCGTCGAAGCGACGGGCCAGATCGATGCTCGCAAGGTCCGGGTCGACACCGACCACCGAGTCGACCTTGCTCCGCAGCCGCCGTGCGGTCTCGCCCTCGCCGCACCCCACGTCGAGGCCACGCGCAGCGCCCGTCGGGATCCGTTCGAGCAGGCGGCCGAATGCGTGCAGGTTCGAGTTCCATCGATCGGCCACGCGCCTCATCGTCGCGCAGCATCCGGCCGAGTGGTGCTCGGGTGCGGGTCGACGCTGTCACGACATGGAGCGACCGTCGGTTCATGCGGTGACACGGTCGGCGGATCTCGTCGACAAACCGGTCGGGGCGGGCCGGGGCGATGGCTACGGTCGCTGCCGTGGAGCTCACGGTGGCCGAGGCGATCGAGGTGGTGCGAGGCTCGCGCCCGTGAGCAGAGAAGCCGAGGTCGTCGCCGCGAGCGAGCGCCCCGTCACGCCTGCGGACGTGGCCGTGGCGATTCGAGCCGTCGGCGTGGAGCCGGGCAGCACGGTGATCGTGCACAGCTCGCTGTCGAGGGTCGGATGGGTGGTCGGCGGTGCGATCGGTGTGGTGTCGGGACTGCTCGACGCCGTCGGCACCGACGGCACGATCGTGATGCCGGCACAGACCGGTGTGAGCGACCCCTCGACGTGGCAGAACCCGCCGGTGCCCGAGTCGTGGTGGCCGGTCATCCGGGCGACGTGGCCCGCATTCGATCCACGGCTCACGCCGATGCGTGCGATGGGTGCGGTCGCCGAGTGCTTCGCCCGCCTGCCCGAGGCGGTGCACAGCGGTCACCCGGCAGTGGGTTTCGTCGCGCACGGTCCGCTCGCCGGCGAGTTGATGCACCCGCACGACCTGGAGGCGGGCCTCGGCGACGACTCACCACTCGGCCGGCTGTACGAGCGCGCCACCCGGATCGTGCTGATCGGCGTGGGGCACGGCAACGACACGTCGTTGCACCTGGCCGAGCACCGGGCCGACTGGCCGGGCAAGCCGTGGGGACGTGACGGAGCGCCGATGACGGTCGACGGCGAGCGGCACTGGGTCGAGTACGGGCGGCTCGCGCACGACGACGAGGACTTCGAGACCATCGCCGCTGCGTTCGAGGCAGCAGGTGGCGAGCAGCGACGAGCGCCGTTGGGACACGCGACGGTGACGTCATGTGCGATGCGCCCGCTGATCGACTTCGCGGTCGAGTGGATGTCGGCGCACCGGGGGCGCTGACGAGATGCTCGGGTGCTGGCGATGAGTCCGGCCGGCACGTACCGTCGAACGTGCATGAGCGATCACCGCACACCCACCACCGTCAACAACCTCGGCGTCGCGATGTTCACCGTGGCCGACCAGGACGCCGCCCTCGCCTTCTACACCGAGAAGCTCGGCTGGGAGCTGCGGGCCGACGTCCGCTTCGGCGAGAACGGCGAGGCCCGCTGGCTCGAGGTCGCACCGCCAGGGTCGACGGCCCGGCTGGCGCTCAACCCGCCGATGGACGGCGCGCCGGGCGGTGGCGGCATCGGCATCGAGACGCCCGACCTGATGGGCGAGTACCAGCGCCTGTCGTCGATCGAGGGGATCCAGATCGACTCGGAGCCGATGACCGCGCCCGGGGCACCGCACCTGTTCATGATGCGCGACCCGGACGGCAACCACATCGCCGTCGTCGAAGTGCCCCCGGCGTCCTGACCGGACGTCCCCGACCCACCCACGCCCCAACGAGGAGATTCCCTGTGCGTCTGCTGCTCACCGCCGCCGGTGTGAACAACCCGACCATCCACGCAGCGCTCGTCGCCATGCTGCCGAAGCCCATCGACGAGTGCACCGCGCTCGCGATCCCGACCGCGCAGTACGGGCACCCGTACGTCGGGCCGGGTGTGAAGCCGTGGGGGTTCGTGACCGGCAACGAGTCGTCGCAGATGACGCAGCTCGGCTGGAAGTCGGTCGGGTTGCTCGAGTTGACCGCGTTGCCGAGCCTGCCGGAGGAGCGCTGGGTGCCGCTGGTCCGCGAGACCGACGTGTTCCTGGCCGCCGGCGGTGACGCGCTGTACTTGGCGCACTGGATGCGCGAGAGCGGGTTCGCCGACCTGATGCCGTCGCTCGACGGCGTCTGGGTGGGGTTGAGCGGCGGCAGCATGGTGATGACACCGCGGATCGGGAAGTCGTTCATGGGCTGGCCGCCGCCGTCGGGCGACGACCGGGCGCTCGGGGTGGTCGACTTCGCGATCTATCCGCACCTCGATCATCCGAACCTGCCGAGCAACACCATGGCCAATGCCGAGAAGTGGTTCGCGCAGCTCGACTGCCCGGCGTACGCGATCTCGGACGACACGGCGATCAGCGTCGTCGACGGCGAGGTCGCCGTGGCGTCGGAGGGCGAGTGGCGGTTCTTCGAACGCTAGGCGCGCAGTTGCCGGTTTGCGTGCCGCTCGGCGCGGGCATCCAGATCGCAACCCACATCGTGGCGATCGCTGTTCCCCCGCCGGCACGCCACGCTCGTTCGCTCCGGCGAGCGCTCGGTCGAAGCCCCGGGTCCCTCGTGACCTGGGGCTTCGACGCGTGTCGACCCGGTTCGCGAGGCATGTTTGGCGGAGCCCTCCCGCGGGCATTCGTTCGCCGTCTCGGTGGCCAGCTGCAGCTGCGGGCCGGCTGGCCACCGCTGTTCGTGGACGGAGTGCCCGTCGGGTCGCCCCCGACTCGACGGGCGCCCCTCCCCCTCCGGTCGGCGTGTCTCTCGGGTGCAATCCGGGAATCCTCCCGGCGACAACGACTCCCGTCCTTCCTACCGTCGGCTCACGGCGACCTGCCGATCCGAAAGGGGTGCAGACGATGGGGTGGTTCGACGACGACGAGACCGAGACCGACCAGGCCGAGCAGAGCCAGGTGGTGAAGGCGAACGACGCCGATGGGGCGTGGGGTCGGTGGGCCGACTCGGTGTGGGAGTCCGACACGGTGGTGGCGGCTCGCGAGGCCGCCACGAGCGCGTCGCAGACCGTCGCCGACGCCGTGCAGCAGATCGACGACGCGGAGGCCGAGGTCGCGCAGCGGGCGGCGACCGCGGTCGGCGAGTGGGTCGACAAGGCCGAGCGCGACTTCCAGGCCGATCCGGTCGGGTTCGTCAACCAGATGACCGGCACACCGACGGTCACGTGGGACGCGGACACGTCGGACGGCAACGCCTCGCTGCACGTGCGCAGCGTGTACGGCGACGTCGACGGTGACTGGCAGGCGGGTCGTGGCTCGGAGTTCCACGCCAAGGGCGGTATGGACTGGGGCAAGGCGCCCTACGGCAAGCTCGACATCAGCACCGACGACAACGGCGAGATCACCAAGGCGTCGGGTGCGGTGAAGCTCACCGTCCCCGTCGAGGACAAGGTCGACGTGAAGGTGGACGACAGCTTCTCGTACGAGAAGACCGCCGACGGCTACAAGGCGAGCTTCAACCAGAGCAACGGCGTGTCGTTGGACGGTGTGGAGATCACCGGTGGCCTGCACGGCAGCGTCGTCGACCACGGTGATCGCGGGATCGAGGTGAAGGGCGGTCCCGGCCTGTCGGTCGGCGAAGGCGGTCTCGGCGGAGGGACGGGTTTCGACGTGGTCGAGGGTGCGGTGAAGGCGCAGGCCGACCTCGGCTACAGCGACGTCGACGGCACCACCACCCTGTCGGCATCGGAGACCACCGGTGTGGAGGCCAAGATGTTCGGCCAACAGGTGGCCGAGGTGCACAACACCGTGTCGGTCACCGACATCGACGGTCCGCAGGGCGAGCGGGTGGTGGTGAGCGACCAGACGGGCGGCACGCTCGGCCATCCGATGACCGGCCAGGTGTCGGGCGGCGGCGGGGCGACGGTGACCTTCTCCGAGTCGGGCACACAGGTGGGCCTGAACGAGCAGGGCGCGGTGACCGCACCCGACGGATCGACCGTGGTGTCGGGCGAGCACGTCGACACGTGGGACGTCGACACGTCGGTGCTGCAGGTGCCCGTCGACGGATCGGACGGCTCCGAAGGGTCGGACGGCTCCGAAGGGTCGGACGGCGTCGGTGACGAGGACGGTGACCGTGTGCCGTGGATCCGCAACAGCACCTCGTTCGAGTCGCCGGTCGAGGATCAGCCCCTCGTGCTGGTCGACCCGGACGAGTATCCCCGTGAGCCCCTGATGGACGAGCAGCCTCTCATCCTGACGAACCCCGACGAGTACCCGATGGACGACGGATCACTCGTGCAGACCGAGCCGGACCCGTCCGCCTTCGAGTTCGAGCCGATCCTCGAGCACCAGGAGACGGTGTACGAGATGCCGGCAGAGGACCCCATGCCGTCTGCGAGCCCGTCGGAGTGGCAGCCGGTCGACTCGGGGAACGTGTTCGTCGATCCGGTCGAGCAGCTGATCGACGTGGCCGCACCGGTCGAGCCGCCCGTGTACCAGAACGCTTCCGAGGAGCCGATGCCGTCGGCGCCTCCGGTCGACTGGGTGCCGGACGACACCGCCCCCTCGGTCATCATCGACGAGGCGCAGGTGTTCGTCGACGAGCCGGTTCCCTTCGAGCCGATCACCTACCAGAACGCGCCCGAGGAGCCGATGCCGGAGGTGAGCGATCCGGGCCTCGACCTCTCGATCGAGGATCCGTCGCAGGTGTTCGTCGATCCGGTGGAGGTGTTCGTCGATCCGGTCGAGGTGGTCGTCGACGAGCCACTGCCCTCGACGACCGACTGGACCTTCCAGAACGTGGTGGAGGATCCGATGCCGGTCGCTTTCGAGCCGGCGCCGGCGGACGAGACCAGCTCGAGCTGGCTGGAGAGTGCGACCGAACTGGTCGATCCCGACACCGTCGTGGAGTACGTCGCCGAAGCGCCGGCGGAGATCGCGGTGGACGAGATCGCGAGCACCGAGGGCCTGTTCGAGGGCTGATCGTTCGGGCGACCGACTCGGCGAGCAACGTGCGCCGTTCAACGGCTGCTCGGCCTGCGCCATGTGCGTCGGCACACGACGTGTTCCGAGCCCGGGCGCGACAGTGGCCAGGGCATGAGCCCTGGCCACCAGTGTCGGGCTGGGGAGATTTGAACTCCCGACCCCTTGTCCCCCAGACAAGTGCGCTAACCAAGCTGCGCTACAGCCCGTATGACCCGCTGACCGGTCTCTCGGTCGCACGGAGTGCACATGCTACCGGTCACGTGAACAGCTGCACCAACCGCCATCCGAGGTAGACGACCAGCAGCACCATCATCAGCTTGAAGTGCCACGGCGCCTTCACGTCGTCCACATCGGCGTCGTCACCGGCCGCCAGCTTCTTCAGGTCGAGGTTCTTGGCGGTGATCGTGCTCTGGCGCTCGGGCGCCTCGACCACACGGCCGCAGGTCGGGCAGGTGCCGTCGGTGTTCATCGCCGACGGTGTCCAGTACTTGGCGCAGTCCTCGCAGTAGGGCATGGCTACTCCGTCCGCTTCCGCACGCGCAGCTTGATCGGCGTGTTACCGAAATCGAACGCCTCACGGATGCTCCGCTCCAGATACCGCAGGTAGGTGTGGGGCAGTTCGCGGTTGACGAACAGCGTGAACGTGGGCGGATCGGTTGCTCCTTGCACGGCGTACAGCACCTTCAGGCCGTGGCCGGCCGGCTGCTTCTGCTGCGCCATCGCGATCACCTTGTTGACGTCGCGGGTGGGCACGCGCCGGTGGTACTGCGTGATCGCGTCCTGCAGCAACGGGCGCAGCTTGTGCACGCCCTTGCCGGTGAGCGCCGACACCTTCAGGATCGGCGCCTCGCCGACGAAACCGAGCTTTCGCTGCACCTCGGCCTGCACCTCGAGGCGTTGTTCGGCGTCGTCGATCAACTCCCACTTGTTGAGCATGATCACGATCGGGCAACCGCTCGCATCCACGCGCTCGGCCAGACGCTGGTCCTGACCGGTGATGCCCTCGGTGGCGTCGATCACCAGCAGCGCGATGTCGGCGTCGTCGATCGCCCGCAGAGCCCGAACCATCGAGTAGTACTCGGCCGAGTCGTCGATCTTGCCGCGCTTGCGCATGCCGGCGGTGTCGACGAACACGATCGGCCCGTCCGGCGTGTCGACCAGCGTGTCGATCGCGTCGCGGGTGGTGCCGGCCATGTCGTGCACCACCGAACGGTCCTCCCCCACCAGCCGGTTGAACAGCGTGCTCTTGCCCACGTTCGGCCGGCCGACGATCGCCACACGAGGCGGCGGGGCGTCCTGCGGGTTCCACAACGGCTCGCCCGCCTCGTCGAGCGCGGGCTCGTCCTCGTCGTCGAGCACCGTCGGGATGCGGGCGATGATCTCGTCGAGCAGATCACCGGCACGACGGCCGTGCAACGCGCTCACGGGATACGGATCGCCGAGGCCGAGCGACAGGAACTCCCAGCGGGCGTCCTCGCGGCGCTCGTTGTCGGCCTTGTTCGTGACCACCAGGATCGGCACGTTCGTCTTGCGCAGCCAGGTGCCGATCTGCTCGTCGTCGTCGGTGATCCCGACCGAACCGTCCACCACGAACAGCACGAGGTCGGCGGTGCGCACAGCCGTCTCCACCTGGCGCGACACCTTGGCGTCGAGTTCGCTGCCGCCGGGCAGCCAACCGCCGGTGTCGACCAGGTTGAAGCGATGGCCGAGCCACTCGGCCTCCTGCTCCTTGCGGTCGCGGGTGACGCCGGGGCGGTCCTCGACGATGGCCACCTGCTCACCGACGATGCGGTTGAACAGGGTGCTCTTGCCGACGTTGGGGCGTCCGACGATCACCACGTTGGCGAGATCGGAGGTGGGCTGCTGGTCGTTCATGCTGCGGGCTCCAGTGCGGCGCGCAGGGCGAGGCCATCGGTGGCCACCACCTCCACCGGCCGCGGCAGGTCGTCGAGGGTGGTGCCGTCGAGGAAACGTCCCTCGCTCAGGCACACGTCGGGCAAGAGGTAGCGATGGCCGGTGGGCTCGTCGGCCAGCACTCGGGCGAGGTCGGCACCGACCATCAGCCCCGTCACCGCCGTGTTGCCGCCGAAGAAGTCGTTGCGCACCGGGATCACGCGCACGTCGGCCCGGCCGAGCGACGCCACGAGCGGGCCGATCACCTGTGCGCCGAACTCGCCGGTGAGGATCCCGATCGGCGCGTCCTTGCGTGGCGACAGGCGGAGTACCGACCCGTGCGAGGCCGCACGAAGCCCGGTGTACGCCGCAGGGTTGGGCGGCGGGGCGTCGACCGCGGCGAAGAAGCCGCTCTGCACACCGGTGGCAACTGCGGCACGCCCGGTGAACTCGAGCTCGAACGTACGCGCCATGCCGATGCCGTCCTCGTGCATCGAGAAGCCCTCGTAGGCGTCGGCCTCGGGGAACGGGCGTCCGGTCATCAGGTAGTACTCGTCGGCCGCGAAGGCGAGTCGGCGGCCGAGCACGCGCAGGTACACCTCCTGCCAGTCGTGCACCGCGTCGACCACCGCGTTGGCCTCGTCGACGGTGTGCAGGCGCATCGCCGACTCGGTGTTGAAGCGGCTGAGCCCCAGCGGCACCACGGCGATCGACTCGAGCTCGGGAAATCGGTCGAGCACGTCGGCGAACGTGCGGTCGAGCGCGGCACCGTCGTTCACCCCGGGGCACAGGACGATCTGCCCGCGCACGGTGATCCCGTGGTCGAGCAACGCCCGCAACCAGCGCAGGCTCATGCCACCGCGCGGGTTCTTCAGCATGCGCGAACGCAGGTCGGGGTCGGTGGCGTGGATGCTCACGTTGAGCGGCGACAGGCGCTCGGTGACCACCCGCTCGAGATCGGCCTCGGTGAACCGGGTGAGCGTGGTGAAGTTGCCGTACAGGAACGACAGCCGATAGTCGTCGTCCTTCAGGTACAGGCTGCGGCGCATGCCCTTGGGCAGCTGGTAGATGAAGCAGAACTCGCAGTGGTTGTCGCAGGTGCGCACCCGGTCGAACACCGCGCTCGACACCTCGGCACCCAGCGGCTCGCCGGCCCGCTTCGACACCGTGGCGGTGAGATCGAGGCCGCCGCGGCGGTAGTCGATCTCGAGCTCGGCCTCGTCGACCAGGAACCGCCATTCGATCACGTCGCGGGGCACCTGCCCGTTGAGCGCGACGATCTCGTCCCCTGCGCACAGGCCGGCGGTCTCGGCCGCCGAGCCTGCAGCGATGCGGACGACGACCGGTGCTGACACGTCGTACGAGGCTATCGGCGCCGTTCGGGCGTGCCCGGGACACCCGTCACCAGGCCCGATCGGCTCGCCCGGCTCCGGCATCGGTTCGGTGCGCACCGGTAACCTGGCCACGTGGACGTCGACCGGGTGCTGCTGGCAGAGCCGCGCGGCTTCTGTGCCGGCGTCGAGATGGCGATCAAGGCCCTGGCGTGGATGGTGCGCACCTTCCCCGCGCCCGTGTACTGCTACCACGAGATCGTCCACAACCGGATCGTGGTCGAACGCTTCGAACAGCAGGGCGTCGTCTTCGTCGACGACATCGCCGAGGTGCCCGAGGGCAGTCCGATCATGCTGTCGGCACACGGCTCGGCCCCCGACGTGGTGGCCGCCGCCCGTGCCCGAGGCAGCTATGTCGTCGACAGCGTGTGCCCACTCGTCACCAAGGTGCACCACGAGGTGAAGGTGCGAGCAGGCAAGGGCTACCGCATCGTCTACGTGGGCCACGAGGGTCACGAGGAGGCGGTCGGCACCATGGCCGTCGCACCCGATGCCATCAGCCGGGTCGAGAGCGTCGCCGAGGTGGCGGCACTCCCCCAGTTCGACGAACCGGTCGCCCTTCTCGCGCAGACCACGCTGTCGCACCGCGATTGGGAGGGCGTGGCGGTCGCCGTCAAGGAGCGCTACCCCGACCTGTGGACGCCCGGTCGCAGCGACCTGTGCTTCGCCACCACCAACCGTCAGTCGGCGCTGATGGCGATGGCCGACCGGTGCGACGCGATCGTCGTGATCGGCTCGGCCAACTCGTCCAACACCCGTGCGCTCGAGAAGCTGGCGATCCGGGCCGGCGCGCCTCGGGTGTTCCGGGTCAACCAGGCCGACGAGTTGCCCGACGACCTGACCGGCGTGGTCGGCGTCACGGCCGGCGCATCGGCGCCCGAGGAACTGGTCGATGCGGTGATCGCGCGTCTCGCGCCGAGGAACGGCGTCGACGACGTCCGCGTCACCGACGAGGACGAGTACTTCCCGCCGCCCCGCAACATCCGCGACCTGCAGGTCGCCATCGTGACGGCGATCTCGGTGATGCTCGGCGCGCCGGTCGGTGAGGTGACCTTCGCCGACGATCGCGAGCGCGCCGCCAGCGACGTGCTCGACGCTCTGCGCCATCGCTGACCGACGTGGCCGTCGTCGACGCTCCCGCCACCGCCGCGCGCGGCGACCGGCGGGTCGTCTTCGTGGTGGCGGTGCTCACCATCGCGTTCGTCGGATTCGGGTCGACACTCGCCCTCCTGCCCGATCGAGTGCGCGACCTCGGCCACGGTGACCTGGCAGTCGGCTTCGCAGCGGGCGTGTTCCCGGCCACCGCGATCGCCGGACGCCTGGTGTCGGGACGGCTGATCGACCGCATCGGTGCCCGCACGGCGCTGGCGTGGGGCATCGCCTTCACGGCGATCGGGTCGGCGCTGCTGACGCTGCCGCACCTGGCTGGCCTCCTCGCCGCGCGTGCCGTCCAGGGCCTCGGCGACGGTTTGCTCTACACCGCTGCGGCGGCCGCGGCGCTCGAGCTGGTGCCCACCGAGCGACGCGGTCAGGCGCTCGGCTGGCTGAGCGCCGGGCTCTGGACCGGTCTGAGCCTCGGTGCCGCCGCCGGCCCGCTGTTCTCCGGACTGCCCGCCGCCGGCGCGGCGTTCTCTGGTCTCACCGCGGTCGGCCTGGTGCTCGTGCCGCTGCTCCCACGCAGCGACCGCGCCGCTGACGCGAGCGGTGCCTGGCTCGAGCGGCACGCGGTGCGCCCGGCCGTGGTGGTCGGGCTCACCAACGCGGGCTACTCCGCGAGCACCGGCTTCGCCGTGCTGCTGGCCGACGAGCGGTTCGGCCACGGCAACTGGTTGCTCACCACGTTCGGCCTCAGCCTCTTGGTCATCCGTGGCGGACTCGGCTTCGTGGCCGACCGGGTGCCGCCGCGCGCAGGACTGAACGGCGCGTTCGTGGTGCTCGCCACAGGGCTCGCGATCGTCGCGGCCGGTCCGACCCTGCCCGTCGCGATGGTCGGCATCGTGGTGTGCGCGCTCGGGCACTCGCTGCCCTGGCCGATCCTGGTCACCACCACCATCGACCAGATCGGCGACCCTCCCCGTGCGATCATCGGCACCATGAGTGCCGGCTTCGACATCACGGTCGCGATCCTGCTGATGGCCTTCGGTGGCGTGTCGTCCGCCGCGGGGCCGACGGCCGTGTTCGTCGCTGCGATCGGCCTCGTGGGGGTCGCCCACGTGATCTCCCGCCCGCTCGCCCTCCAGCGCGCCGCCTGACCCGGTCGCTCCGTCGCCGACGGAGGTCGCGTCTCGGCTCGTCGAAGGAATGCTTCGGGTGGGGTTGTGGTGCGAACTGACGTTCGATAGGTTCGGACGTGCTCCTCCGGAGCGAGATCGACCCACGAACGGGTCCCCAACATCAATGGGAGAGGACCGTCGGGTCCCAGGTCTCGGCCCGAAGGGAGGAGCTGTGCACACGATTCGTTTCGAACGACTCGTCAGCGTCGATGTCGCCGACTGCGACGCCGAGACCGCTGCAGCCCTCTTGGTCGACATCACGTTCCTGCGACGCGTGCTGGACGGCCGCGAGGTCGCGATCATGGCCCGACTCGAACAGTTGGCCGACGACGACGTCAGCGTGGATCCCGAGAAGATCAACGCCCGTGCCACGTGTCGTCCGGCGCGAGCCGCGGCCGCCGCCGCCAAGCGAGCCCGCGCCGCGGCAGCGTTCCAGACCATCCACGACGCGGTGACTCGAGGTGAGCTGAACGCCGAGTTCCTCGACGCGTTCCAGAGCGCGCTCGGGTTGTTGCCGGAGCAGTTCCGGCCCGAACTGCTGGCACTCGAGACCGCACTGGTCGGCGAGGCGATCGCCGGGTCGTGGACGATCGACCGGTTCCGTGACCGGTTGCGGGTGGAGTCGAAACGGATCGAGGGTGACGACGGCAAGGGCCGTCTGGAACGTCAGAAGGCGGAGTCGGGTGCGCGTTGGTGGACCGACCGCAAGACGGGGATGTGGTGCATCTCGGGACGGTTCGATCCCGAGACCGCGATCAGCTTGCAGCAACGCCTGATCGACGAGCTCGAACGGGTCTTCCACGCGGATCGGCCCGATGGGTGTCCGAAGGATCCGTTGCTCGCGCAGGAATGGCTCCGCGGTCGTGCGATGGCGAACCTGCTCCACGGGCTCGGTGCCGGGGTCGGGGAGCCCGAGGCGATCATCGTGATCGACCAGCACACCTACGAACACGGCCCGCACGGCCGGTCACGTGTCGATTGCGGTCACGGGCTCGAGGTCCCCCTCGAGACGCTCAGAGGCATCCTGGGGAGATCGAGGTTCGTGCCGGTCGTGATCAACTCGAACGGGGTCGTGATCCGACAGGGCGCCCCCGTCGACGCCTACCGGTCGATCTGGGACTCCCTCGCCCGCCCCGTGTCACTCGACCACGGCAGAGCCCGACGCACCGCCTCACCGAGGCAACGGCGGGCGCTTCGTGCGATGTACCGGACGTGTGCGATCCCGGGCTGCGAACGACACGTCGCATCCACCGAGGCCCATCACCTCGTGTTCTGGGAGGCCGGCGGTGCCACCGACCTGTCGAACCTGCTGCCGTTGTGTCGACATCACCACGACCGGCTCCACGCCGAGCACTGGACCGTGGAACTCCACCCCGACAGGAGCCTGACGATCCGACGACACGGGGAGGTGATCATGACCACCGGACCACCCTGCGACCAGTGGGCCTGACCCGGCCCGACCAACAGGTGCGCACTCCCAGACCACAACGGCGGGACGGCACGGCCACGCACACCAGTGGCTCCTTGACAACCGAAGAACCCGCGGGCCTCGGCAGTACCGTGGCGACGTGCTGTCGCCCACCGCTTCGACCGTCCGATTGTTCCTGCACGTCCTCGCCGCGACGATCTGGGTGGGCGGTCAGTTCGCCCTCGCCGGCGTGGTGCCGGTGCTGCGTCGGCAGGCACCGGACACCACCAAGGCGGTGGCCCGGGCGTTCGCGAAGGTGGCCTGGCCGTCGTTCGCGGTCCTCGTGATCACCGGCATCTGGAACCTGGTCGAGATCGACGTCACGTCGACCTCCACGAGCTATCAGGTGACGGTGTTCGTGAAGGTGGCGCTCGCCATGGTGGCTGCCGTCGCCGTGGCCGTGCACTCGGTCGGGAAGAGCAAGCTGGCCTTGGCGCTCGGTGGTGCGATCGGCGCCCTCGCCTCGGTCGCCGCGCTGTTCCTCGGCATCCTGCTGCGCACCGGCCACTGACGGCTCGTCGCTGCACGTCGCGGCACGTCGCTCGTGGTGGGCCGGTCGGCCCATCGCCCCCGAGAGAGCTTCTCAGCCCTGGTCGGCTTCGGTACGGTCGATCCATGGCGCCCGCCCGCTCCGCTCACCGTCTCCGATCGCTCGTCGTCGCCCTCGCCGGCACGGGCCTGCTCGCGGCCTGCAGCGCGCCGGGCGGTCCGGTCGCCACCGCATCGCACGCGCTGCCCGCCGAGGACGACACCCCTGCCGACGTCACCTCGGACGAGCAGGACGGCGCCTCGGGGACGAGCAGCGCCCCCGAGACCGGCGAGGCGCCCGCCACCAGCGAGGCCGCACCGGCGCAACCGCTCAGCGCCAAGGAGGTGCTCGGCCTGGTGGGACCGTCGGTGGCCTTCATCGGCACCGAATGGGCCACCGGCACCGCCCTCGCGATCGACGACGGCTACCTCGTCACCAACGCGCACATCGTCGTCCCCTTCGACCACGTCGACGTCACACCGCCCGGCGGCCGTACGCAGTACGACGTGCCGGTGGTCGGGGTCGACTTCGACGCCGATCTCGCGCTCATCGGTCCGCTCGACGACCCGATGCCCCCGATCCCCTACGTCGTCGATCCCCTCGTCGAGAGCGGCGACGAGGTGTTCCTCGTCGGCTACCCGAGCGAGACCGAGGCGTCACCCGACCCGACCATCTCACAGGGCATCGTCAGCCGCTTCCGCGACGTGCCGCTGTTCGACCAGCACTTCATCCAGACCGACGCCGACATCGCCGGCGGTCAGTCCGGCGGCGCACTCGTCGACGGCCACGGACAGGTGATCGGCGTGTCGGGCCTGAGCCTCGACGAGGCGTTCGCGCTCGCGCTCGACTTCGACGACGTCCTCGCCCGCCTCGACTCGCTGCGCGCCGGTGGCCAACCGTGGACGCCGCTCGGCAACGCCGGCGACACCTCGGTCGAGTTGGAACTGCCGATGCACCTCTCGACGGCGCAACTCGAGCTCCCGTGGTCGGCAGCCTCGCAGGATGTCGAGCTGTCGGTGGGTGGCGTCGACCCGTCGCAGGTCGGACTCGAGATCTTCCTCGACGACGGCACCTACCTCACCTCGCGCAGCATGGTGCCGGTCAGCGCCCAGTGGCGCGGCGTCACCGTCGAGGACCGTCTCGCCGACGTCGGCGCCCAGTACGTCCTCGACCCCGACCCCACGTCGGGCCGGTACCGCTTCACGCTGCCCGCCTACCAGCGGGCGGTGATCTACCTGGTGCGCACCACGCCGGGCGACGGCGTGCCGATCGACGTGCAGGCCAACCGACGGATGATGCTCGTCGACGACGTCGACGACGGGGCTCCCCTCGCGGTCGGCGACACGGTTCGAGGGATCATCGAGCCGCTCGAGATCCAGGACCGGTACACGATCGACCTCGTGGCCGGCCAGCGGATCGACCTCCGCGCCGAGTCGGCCGGCGGCGACATGGAGTTCTACGTGTTGGAACCGGGCGCCACCTTCGGGCCCGACACGTTCTACGCCGGCGACTCGAACATCGGGATCGGCGGCCTCGACGCCGAGGCGGTGTTCACCGCCACCGTCGACGGCACCTACCAGATCGTCGTGTGGGACAACTTCGGCCAGGCCGGCTACGCCCTCACGGCCGAGCCGGCCTGAGCACGCCGGAGACAGGCAGCCGCCCGCCCCGGACCTCACCGCACGAGCTTTCCGACGACCTGGGGGCCGCGCCCGACGCCGGTCGCTCGACGCCAGTGGTGCGACGTCGGCGAGCCCTCATCGACGCCGGCAGGGATCGAATCCTGGTCGCGGTCCACGACGGGGCCCGTCGTCGTGGCCGGGCTTCGGTCGAGGCGGCTGCGTCGTCGTGGTCGTCGTGCCCGGCATCGTGCCCGGGATCGTGGTCGACGTGGCCGGGATCGTGCCCGGGATCGTGGTCGTCGTGGTCGACGTGGCCGGGATCGTGGTCGGGGTGGGCTTCGGTGGCCGAGGCGGACGGGGCGGCTTGGGTCGATCGGGCGTCGAGGAAGGGGTCACCGGCGGCGTCGTGGTCGACGTGGTCGAGGACGTCGAGGTGGTCGAGGACGTCGAGCTGGTCGAGGTGGTCGACGGCGTGGAGGTGGTGGAACTCGTCGAGGGCGAGGTGCTCGTGGTCGTCGTCGACGAGGGGGTCACCGTCACCTGGACCGACGCCGGGTTGGAGGCGATGCCCGAGCTGTTCGATGCCGAGTACTGGAACGTGTCGGTGCCGACGTAGCCGGCCGCCGGCACATAGCGGATCCGCAGGTCGGGCAGGATCGTCACCGCGCCGTGCAGGGGGACCGCCTCGATCTCGAGCGAGGCGACGAGCAGCCAGTCGAGGTCGTTCGCGAGCACCTCCACGTCGACGCGGGAGCCCTCCTCGACCACTGCGGTGTCATCGCTGATCCGGGGCCCGCTCACCGAGCCGCCGGCCGTCGTCGCCGCGGCCACGGTGACCGTGCTGCTCGAAGACGCACACGGGAGCGTGCCCGCGTCGCCCAGGTACACGGCCCGGAACGAGTAGGTGCCAGCCGTGACGGGGAGCGACCACCGAGCGGTGGTGCCCGAGATGGCTGAGACCGCCCACAGCACGCCGTCTCGCTCCAGATACATCGTGCCCGTCGGCCCCGCGGCGCCGAACGCCGCGACCATGTCGAGCGATTCGGCGCTCGGCGAGCCACCCGACAGCACCAGCACACACGGCACCTTCGCGACGACCAGAGGGATCGAGAACGTGTATCCGAGTCCGATCGCCGTGATGACGTGTTCGCCTCGCGACAGATTGGGGATCGTGAGCCGGTAGGACGACATCCAGTCGAAGCTCACCTGGCGAACGTCGTAGCGCACACCGTCGACCTGCACCTCGACGGTGCCCTGCGTCAGCCCGCAGGCCGGGCTGTCGATGTCGATCGAACAGTCGGTGTCGAGGAGGTCGATCTGGACCACGGCGACCGGTTCGGTCTGGATGATCTCGATCCTCACCGCCTCGAACTCGCTGGCGACCGAGTGCGGCGACGGCGCCCAGAACAGCGACGAGGCGACGAGGAGCCCGGCGAGCCCGGGACGGAGGAGATGACGCAGCGAGGTTCCCACGAGGCAGACCGTACGGATCGCCACCTCGGCCTCGCCTCGGGGGATTTCCCATTTCGTGAGCCGAGATCAGGGTCCGGACGCGGCACGACCCGCGGTCGCCCGCGGGCCGTGTGCATCGTTCGTCGCGCCGATGGCGGACGCTCAGTTGCGGGGCACCTGGCTCCACGGCACGTCACGGTCGACGCGCACGTCGCCCGGTAGGCCGAGCACGCGCTCGCCGAGGATGTTGAGCATCACCTCGGTGGTGCCACCCTCGATCGAGTTGGCCCGGCTGCGCAGGAACGCCTTCTGCAGCGTGTCGAAGCCCATCGCCGTCTCGGGACGCACCATCTCGTAGCTGCCGTAGAGCATGCCGTCGGCGCCGAGCAGGTCCATCACCTTGGCGTAGATGTCCTTGTTGAGGTTGGCCGACGCCATCTTGCCGATCGAGCCCTCGGGGCCCGGGTCGCCCATCTTGCGGTTCTGGTTGGCTCGGATGTTGGTGAGACGCAGCACCTCGGCGCGGCTCCACAACTTCATCACCTCGTCGAGGCTCGACGCGTCCTTGCGCTCGGCGGGCAGGTCCTTCCACACGCCGGTGAGCGCCGAGATCGTGCCCGAGCCCTTCTGCGGGATCGCACCACCGATCGACACGCGCTCGTTCATGAGCGTGGTGAGCGACACGCGCCAGCCGTCGCCGGGGTTGCCGAGCATCTCACTGTTCGGGATACGGACGTCGGTGAAGTACACCTCGTTGAACTCGGCCTCGCCCGTCATCTGACGCAGCGGACGCACCTCGACCCCCGGCGCCTGCATGTCGACCACGAAGGCGGTGAGGCCGGCGTGCTTGACGGCCTCGGGGTCGGTGCGCACCACGAGCAGGCCCCAGCGCGACAGGTGCGCGAGCGTGGTCCACACCTTCTGACCGTTGACGATCCACTCGTCGCCGTCACGCACGCCCTTCGACGACAGGCCGGCGAAGTCGGAGCCCGAGCCGGGCTCGCTGAACAGCTGGCACCACACCTCTTCGCCGGTGAACAGCGGACGGAGGTAGCGCTGCTTCTGCTCCTCGCTGCCCCAGACCACCACCGTCGGGCCGGTCATGCCGTGGCCGATCGGGTTGCGGTACATCGGGTTGGGCGCGCCCTGGGCGTAGATGCGCTCGTTGATGAGCTTCTGCAGCTTCGGGTTGAGGCCGAGGCCACCGTGGCCCTCGGGGAAGTGCACCCAGGCGAGGCCGAGGTCGAACTGCGCGCCGAGGAACTCGGTCGGCGAGGTGCTCTTCGGCGGGAACTCCGACAGCAGGCGATCGACGAGATCGCTGACGCGCTGCTCGTCGGCGGTGAGCGTTTCGGTGACGGTCATGGCTGGTGACTCCCCTGTCGTGCCGTGGTCGTGCGGTGCGCGCACGTTACTGGCCGTCTGCAACCACCCTCCAACCGGCCGACGCGCCGCGTGTCACACGTCAGCGGCGACGCAGCGAGATCGACCGGGCAGCCTCGAGTTCGCCGACGGTGGCGAGGCCACGGTCGCGATCCAGGTCGAGCACCACGTCGAGGAACGCCCACGCCGCCTGCACCTGCAGGCGCATCACCTCGCGCCAGCTGCGCCCGCCGGCGGCCCCGGCGTCGGCGGTGCTCGAGGCGAGGTACTGGCGCACGATGTCGGGCAGGCCTGGCACGTGCTCGGCCAGTTCGGCGTACAGCGCGATGTCGCTGATCGCCTGGTGGCCCGCACCGTCGAGATCGAGCCGCCACGTCGGTCGCCCACGCAGCAGCGCCCACGGACGGTCGGCGTCGCTCGACGCAGGTGTCACCCGATCGGCACTCGACACGACCAGCAGGGCGGGCACGGTCACGCGGCCGAGCAACCCGTCGCTCGTGGTACGTGTGTACGGCTGGAAGCAGACGAGCGCCTTCAGCCGTTCGTGGGGCGGTACGCCGCGTGCACCGGCGGCCGTGGCCAGCGCGGTGTACGCGCCGTACGAGTGGCCCATCAGCACGATCCGGTCGTGGTCGACCGCGTTGAGCACGCCCACGCCGATCGACGGGTGACCGTGGGTGAACGCCCGCAGCAACAGGTGTGCGTCGGCCACACGGTTCACCTCGTTCGTGCGGTCGTCGGCGAAGGTGCCGAGCAGCCAGTCGGTCAGCACGTCGCCGGGGTGGTCGCTCGACACCACGATCGCCCCGCGTGCTGCCAGGGCCTCGCACACCAGCGAGTACGCGAAGCGCATCCCCGTGCGACCATGGCTGAACAGGATGAGCGGGTACGACCCGGGCTTGGCGGGCAGGTCGTGCAACGCGCCCGCCGACTCGAACGACACACCGGGGAACAGCTCGTACGTCGACTTCTGCCGGGCAGCCAGGTCGTCGTCGGCGGGTTCGCGTGCCGGGTACCAGACGTCGACACCGAGCATCCGGCCGTCCCGCTCGGGATCGACGATCACGGTGCTGTGGCGGGCGACGGTGTGGTGCTGCGGCTCGAGGGGGCGGCCGGCCGACAACGTCGTCACGCGGCGAGCCTACGGCCATGACGGACGGCGTGCGTCGTCGTGATCACCCGAGTGAGGACAGCGACGGCCCGGTCGGCAACAGCTCTCAACTCGAGCGGGCAGCGTGCCGATGTGACGACATGGGACCGGGCGGGACGACGGACGACACGCGCATCTGGGCGGCACCCGATCCTGCGACCGTGCGCCCCGGCCTCCCACCGATGCCGCCGTCGCGCGTGGTGGTCCCGACGATCACGTGGGACCAGCCGTCGCGACGACGATGGCGCCCGCGGCGCGGCAACGGGTTCACGACCGCGCTCATCGCGAAGCTGCTCCCCGCGGTGATCCTGTTCGCGATCCTGGCGTTCAACGTGAGCCGCAAGCCCGACAGCCCGTACCCGGACCAGTGGGACTCACGGATCGAGACGCTGGTGGCGTTCGTCGAGCACCAGCGCGAGCTCACCTTCGACCACCCCGTCGAGGTCGAGTTCCTGCCGACGGCCGAGTTCGACGCCGGCCTCACCGGCTTCGACCCCGTCTACGACACCGACGTCTACGCGGGGTCGATGTACGAGGGCCTCGGCCTCGCCGACGACTACGACGCGGATGCGGCGAGCGACACGGGCGCTTCGCTGGTGCTCGGCTACTTCGACGGTGTCGGGGTGAAGGTGCGCGGCGACCAGCTCACCGCACCGGTGCGCACCGTGCTCGTCCACGAGCTCACGCACGCGGTGCAGGCACAGCACTTCGACTCGTCGTCGTTCACCGGTCCGAACTCGCTCGCGATGATCGAGGGCGACGCGATGCGCATCGAGAACCGCTACGTCGAGACGCTCTCGACCGACGAGCAGGCGCAGGTGAACGACGAGCTCTACCTCGGCGACGACGCCGAGGCCACCGCAGCGCTGCCGTGGACGATCGGCGAGCTGCAGGCCGAGCCCTACGTGGTCGGCCCGTCGTTCCTCGCGGTGCTCGAGGACGAGGGCGGCACGGCCGCGGTCGACGCGGCGATCCGCAACCCACCCGACGACGAGCGGCTGTTCGATCCCTGGCAGTACCTGGACGACGAGCCGATCAGTTTCCTCGACCAGCTCGAGGCCGAACCGCCGCCCCACACCGAGGTCGTGGTGCCGTCGCGCCCGTTCGGTCTGTTCGAAGCGATCGTCGTGTTCGACACCTGGCTGCCGTGGGCGGAGGTACGCGACACGCTCGACGCCTGGCGCGACGGCGCGCTGGTGGTGGTGCACCAGGGCATCCACACGTGCGTGAAGGTCGACATGCGCGTCGAATCCACCGACGACGCCACCCGTCTCACGGCGATGGTCGACGACTGGTCGGCGGCCGCAGGAACCCAGGTCACCGTCGGCGACCGCCTCGCCGACGGCAAGCCGGTGGTGACGTTCACGTCGTGCGGACGAGTGGGGCCTCCCGTGCCCGACGCGCCGGTGATGACCCCGTCGTGGTCGATCTCGTTCGAGAACCAGTTCGTCGGCGACCTGGCCGAGTCGAACCCCGAGCTGTCGCACGGCGTCACCCGGTGCGCCGCTCGACGCCTGGTGGACGAGCAGGCGCTGCTCGACTACCTCGCCGACACCGATGACTCCGACGCCGTCTGGAACGGGTTCGTCGACATGCGCGATCGCGTGTTGGCCGAGTGCGAGGCCGACCCGTCGCTGCAGCCCGGCTGAATCACTGGTCGGTGTCGTCGTCGGCGCTGTCGGCGCTGTCGTCGAATCCGGCGGCAGCCAGGCGCGCCAGCAGCGCGTCGCGGATGCTCCCCCCCGGCTCGCGTGCCTTGTCACCGGTGACCCGCCAGCCGAGACGGCTCGAGTAGAGCAGCGGCGGCTCCTTCAACCGGCCCGGCCCCACCTCGACCACGCGAGCGAACAGCAGCTCGTGGTCGTGCATCGTCATCTGCTGGAAGATCTCGCAGTGCAGCCAGGCGATGCAGTTGCGCACCACGGGCAGCCGCGTGTCGGGCAGCTCGTCGAGGTACTCGTCGGCGAGGTAGCGGAACTTGCGGCCCGGATAGCTGAAGTACTGGCCGACGTCGACCTGGTCACCGGCGAGGATCGACACCGAGAACCGACCGCTCGCCACCATCAACGGATACGTGTCGTGCTTGGGCGACACGCTCGACATCACGATCGGCTCCTCGAAGCTCACCTGGGTGACCCAGTGGCTCGTGAACGCTCGCGTGACGCCGTCGTGGTGAGCGCCCACCACCTCGACGCCCTTGATCATCTGGCCGAGGCTGCGCTTCAGGACGGGATCGATCATCCGCCCAGTCTGTGCGGTCGACGGTCAGTGTGCGTGTTCGTGCTCGAGCATGCGGGTCTTCGGGCAGCTCACCTTGCGCCCGTCGTCGCACTTCGGGCAGCTGAACTCGCTGCCGTCGGTGCTCCACATCGTCGTACCGCACGAGGGGCAGCGCCGCTGCCAGATCGAGCACTGCACCTCGGCCAGACGGGTCGACGTGAGCGGGCAGCCGTGGCCGTGGCACACGGGCCAGGCTGCATCGCTCACGATCGCTCGCTCGGGGCACTTGCCCACGCAGATCCCGCAGTCGTCGCACGTGTACGGGTCGATCTCGAACAGGCCGAGGAACGAGTCCGTCTTCGTGAGCGCGTTGGTGGGACACGAGAAGTCGCACGCACCGCAGCCGATGCAGCGCTCCTGCAGGACCTGGAAGCTCACGAGCTCGCCTTCGCCGGCACGACCGGGTTCTGCGGGTGGAAGTGGCGCAGCTCGCCCATGCAGTCGACGTGCACCCAGGGGGCGACGTCGACGCGGGTGGCGGCGGTGCACATCCGGTACGAGCCGGTGGCCTTGTCCCATTCCCACCAGCCGTAGGGCACGTCGACGACCCGCGTGATCGGGGCGCCGCAGTTCGGACAGGTCGGTGCGTTCATCGGTGGCTCCCGTTCACGCGGCCACGGCCACGCGGGCCGCGCCGTCGAGGTATTCCTGCAGGGTCTGGTTGAAGCGGCTGAACTTGTCGGTGCCCATCGGGTCGTCGCCGCGCAGCCGGATGTCGTCGGTCGAGGTGGCCAACAGCGCGAGGCTGTTGATCGTCAGCCGGCCGCTGGCCGCACCGTTGGCCACGATGTCGTCGAACATCGCCTGCCACTTCGGCAGCGGGCCGTCGAGGTAGTAGTCGGCGAGCGACGCCTCGGCGGCGTCGACCTCGTCGGCGGCCTCGCAGCGCAGCCCTTCGAAGCGGATCCGGACGGCGAAGTCGCCGCCGTCGGCGCGCATCACGAGTGCCAGCACCATGTCGCACTCGCCGAGCACGGTGAACTTCTCCGGATGAGCGTTCAGCTCGTCCGCCATCGCCCGGTAGAGCGAGATGTCGGTGATGTCGATCGTCATGGTCGTCGCTCCGATCAGTTGGCCAGCACGGTGGCCGGGTCGATGCCGAGCAGGTCGAGCGGCAGCTTCGTGCGCTCGAGCCGGCTGATGCCCGCCCGCTCGCAGCGGGCCAGGTACGAGGTGAACTGCTTGCGCTGCATCTCGGCCTGCAGGGCGAAGCCCTTGCTCTCGACATGGTCGACGCCGCCGCCGAGCAGCACCGCGAGCGCCGTGCCGAAGTCCTGGTTGGTGCCGAACTGGGTGAGCACCACCTCGCCGTGGTCGAGGGCCTCGTGGATCTCCTCGGCGATGTCCGGGTCGTGCTCGACCGCATAGCGGATGTGCATCGTGCCGTAGGCCACGTGACGGGCCTCGTCCTGCATCGCCATGCGGAACATGCGCTTCTCGACCGGCGAGGGGGCGATCAGCTCGCCCATGCGGAAGATGTCGAGGATGAACCCCTCACCGAGCAGGTGCATCAGCGCCGTCGCCTGGTGGTAGGTCTTGGCCTCGAGGATCGTCCGGAGCAGGCCCTCGCTCGAACCGCGGGACATGAGCAGACCACCGCCGTTGGCGAGCGCCCGCTTCCGGAACACTTCTGCGTGACGTGCCTCGTCCATGATCTGGGTGCAGAGGAACATCTTCGCTTCGATGAAGTCGTGGTTCATCCGCCACATCCACTTGGCGGGCAGATCGGCGGCGATCATCTCGACCTCGGTGAGCGTGGTGCACACCTGGCACATCGCGTGCTCGATGTCGTCGGGCAGGTCGGGCAGCTCGGCCCACGGGATGTCGCGCGTGGCGCTCCACTGGCGGGCGACGGCCTCCTCGTAGAGCTCGGTGACGTTCTCGGCCCAGACGTCGGTCTTGTTGTTGAGGATGTAGCCCATGTCGGGCGTGTCGGGATCGACGTCGGCGCCGCGCGGTGCCATCGACCGGTGCGTCGGGTGGTCGGGCACGTCGCCGTACGAGTTGACGGCGATGTCGAGCATCGTCAGGCCGCGCGGCCCGATCTTCGGCCGTACCCCCCATTCGCTCTTCGCACCCTTGAGCCACATCCAATCGAGTGGCGCGCCGAGCGGTGACGTGCTCGGCAACGAGTCGTAGTCGCGAGTGCTCGCGGCTGCAGGCTCCGTGACGGTCATGACCGTGGACCTCCCATGCCCGCCGGCCCCTACCAGCGGATTGAGACGATTCGAGTCGAAACGTCTCAGCGGTGGCAGGCCCCCAGGTCCCGATGCGTCGGGACCTTCGACCCTGGCCGGATCCGGACGGTCAGTTCAGGTGGCGCACCCACTGGGCGTGATCGCCGGCCTCGTGGGCCAGCTCGGCGAACCCGCCGCGCATCACCGCCAACGCGTACATGCCACGCGGGTCGTGCGTGCGCAGATACACGCCACGCAGGTTGTTGAGCATCCGGATGAGCAGCACGCGCTCGGTGACCGGCGCCAGGTGCAGCTCGTCGAACGCGTGCCCTTCGCCCACCAGTCGGTGCCACGCCGCCACCACGCCCGAGCGGTCGTACATCGCGCCGTCACCGAACGGGTCGCCGTACACCTCGCGTCCGGCCTCGCGCACCATGAAGTGGCTCGGTAACCCGACACCCACCACCGGCACGCCGACGCGTCGGCCGATCTCGATCGCCACCACCGACAGGGTGATCGGCAGCCCGAGCCCGCGTTCGAGCACCTCGTCGAGGAACGAGTTGCGCGGGTCGTAGTAGTCGTCCCGGTTGCCACGAAGCCGGCCCCGCATCACACCGAGCACGCCGGCGAGCGAGCGATCCTCCACCAGCGCGGCCAGTGCGTCGAGGCGTTCGAGCACCTCGTCGGTGCGGTCGCGTCCCGTGAACGCGGCCGCCAACAGGGCACACGCGCGGTCGAGTCGCAGCGCGGTCGGCGGACCGCTGACGAGGGCCGCGAACGCGGCGGCCGGATCCATGGGCTCAACGTACCGTCGAGTACGGTGCCCCGACATGTACCCAGGCGCTCACGTCTCCACCACGCCCGACAAGCTCGCCGTCGTCATGGGGGGCTCGGGGTTCACCCAGACCTTCGCCGAGCTCGACGCCGCCGCCAACCGGCTGAGCCGGGTGCTGCGCGCTGCGGGCGTGCAGCCGGGCGATCACGTCGGCATCTGCATGGAGAACCACGACCGCTACTTCGAGGTGCTCTGGGGCTGCCACTACGCCGGTGCCGTCTACACCGCGTGCTCGAGCCGGCTCACCAGCCACGAGCTCAGCTACATCCTCAACGACTGCGCGGCCAAGGTGTTCATCACCTCGAAGTACAAGGCCGACCAGGCCGCGGAGATCGTCGCCGACACGCCCGACATCGGTCTCCGCCTGATGATCGACGGCACGATCGACGGCCACGAGAGCTACGAGGCCGCCGTCGAGGCGCAGGATCCCACGCCGCTGCCCGAGCAGCGCATCGCCGGCATCGACATGCTCTACAGCTCGGGCACCACCGGCAAGCCGAAGGGCGTCACCAAGGCCTTCCCCAACACACCGCTCGACGAGACCCCGGCCGGCGTGGCCGGCACGCTCGGGATGCTCTTCGGCTTCACGTCCGACAGCAGCTACCTCTCCCCCGCGCCGCTCTACCACGCGGCCCCGCTGCGCTTCTCGATGGGCGCACAAGCCGTCGGCTCGACCGTGGTGGCGATGGAGCACTTCGACGCCGAGCAGTACCTCGCGCTCGTCGACCGCCACAAGGTCACGCACAGCCAGGTCGTGCCCACCATGTTCGTCCGCATGCTCAAGCTGCCCGAGCACGTGCGCACCACGTACGACGTGTCGTCGCTGCAGTGCGTCATCCACGCCGCAGCACCGTGCCCGATCCCGGTGAAGAAGCAGATGATCGAGTGGTTCGGCCCGATCATCCACGAGTACTACGCGGGCACCGAGGGCAACGGCTTCGTGTACTGCAACAGCGACATGTGGCTCGCGCACCCGGGCACGGTCGGCACGCCCATCGGCTGTGTCGTCCACATCGTCGGTGACGACGGCGAGGAGGTGCCGCACTACGAGAGCGGCACCATCTACTTCGAGGGCGGCGCCCAGTTCGAGTACCACAACGACGCCGAGAAGACGGCGTCGTCGCGTCACCCGAAGGGCTGGAGCACGCTCGGCGACGTCGGCTACCTCGACGACGACAACTTCCTGTACCTCACCGACCGCAAGGCCTACATGATCATCTCCGGTGGGGTGAACATCTATCCGCAGGAGGCCGAGAACGTCCTCGTCACCCACCCCAAGGTGGTCGACGTCGCCGTGTTCGGCGTGCCCAACGACGACTTCGGCGAGGAGGTCAAGGCCGTCGTCCAGCCCGTCACCATGCCCGCGAGCGACGACGAGGCCGCTGCGCTCGCGAAGGAGCTCATCGCGTTCTGCCGCAGTGAGCTCGCCGACGTGAAGTGCCCGCGCACCGTCGACTTCCGCGAAGAGTTGCCCCGCCATCCGACCGGCAAGCTCTACAAGCGCCTGCTGAAGGACGAGTACTGGAAGGGCGCCGGCCGCACGATCTGAGCAGCCACGCGCCCGGCTGCTGTCAGGCGCTGTCGCGCACGATGCGGCAGTTGTCGCTGACGAACTCGACGCGGCCGATGTCGTCGACCGTCCGGTCGACGAAGCCCTGCACGAAACACATCAGCCGGAACACGTCGGTGAAGTTGGTCGCGAGGCCCACCGACACGCGCACCGCCGACACCAGCAGATCCATCGAGGCGAGCATCTCCGAGCGCAGCTCGAGGAACGACACCGCCTGCTCGCGCCCGAACCACTGGCGCATCTCCACGACGGTGAGCCCGTGCGCGACCTCGCCCGCGCCGGGGTTGCAGAAGCAGCCGGTGCGCAACGAGATGCCGACCCGATTGGCGAGCTCCTCCACACGACGGTCGTCGATCGGCCGACCGTCGGGATCGCGCATCAGCAGGGTGATCGTGCCGCCCCGGGCCTCCATGGTGCCGGGCCCGAACACCTGCACGACCGGCGCGCCGTTGGCGTGACGCAGACCCGTCAGGGCGTCGAGCAACCACGCGGTCAGGCACGACACGCGCTCGTGGATGCGGTCGATGCCGAGCCGGTCGAGGTGCCGCAGGCCGATCTCGACGCCGGGGATGTTCAGGTAGTCGACCGTGCCGTCCTCGAACCCCGCCTCGCCCTCGTGCAGATAGTGGCCCGGCACGTCACCGGAGGCGCCTTGCACCGAGGCGATCGTGATCGTGCCGCCGGCGAACCACGGGCGGCGCAACCTGGCGAGCGCGTCGCGACGCGCGAGCAGGCAGCCGAGGCCCGTCGGGTACCCGAACATCTTGTAGAACGACAGGCTCACGAAGTCGGCTCGCACCTCGCTCAGATCGAGCCGGTTGCTCGGTGCGAACGCCGCGGCGTCGAGCAACACGTCCCAGCCGGCGGCGTGCGCTTCGTCGATCAGACCGAGCGGGTGTTGCACGCCCGAGTAGTTCGACTGCGCGGGGAAAGCGAACAGGTTGGCCGCCGTCGGGTCGGCCGAGGCGAGCGTGCGGTCGAGCGCCGCCCGGTCGATGCGGAGCTCGTCGCGCGTGACCGGCACGTAGTCGACCTCGGCGCCCGCTCGACGCGCGAACTCGCGGATGCCGTTCACCGAGTTGTGGTTGTCGAACGTGAGCGCGTAGCGGCCACCGGGTCCGAACGGGTACGACTCGCCCACCAGCTTGAGCGCGCCGCTCGCGTTGGGCGTGAAGATGCATACGTGCTCGTCGGCACCGAAGTGCTCGAGCACCGCGCGGCGCGCACCTTCGACCAGCTCGGTCATCGCCAGCGACGTGGGGTTGTTCGAGTGGGGGTTGCCGAGGACGCGGGTGCGCAGCAGGTCGAGGTGCCCCGTCAGCTGGCTGTCGGCGTACAGACCACCCCCGGTGTAGTCGAGGTACACCTGGTCCTGGTCGTCGAGGCGGCCGTACTCGGCGCGACGCAACTCGTCGAACGTGCCGTCGGGGTCGAACCCGGGGAACCGCCGGGCGAAGTCGTCGTGCGCCGCACGCAACCCTCGGGGCTCGTACGGCGGGACGGTTCGCGTGTCGGAGGTGTCGCTCGGTGGCACGCCGTCGACGCTAGAGGATCAGCCGTCGGCCAGGGCGTCCACGCGGGCCACCGCGGCCTGGTGGCGAGCAACCGCCGCGTCGTGTTCGGCCCGTGCCGCGGCGAGATCGGCCTCGGCCTGTCGGAACAGCTCCTCGACGCTCGCGAGGCGCCGCTCGGCGGCGGCCAATGCCGACGCCGTGCGCTCCCGCGACCGGATCGCGTCGCGTCGCTCGGCGGCGCGCACGGCTCGAGCGGCCCGCTCGGCTCGTTCCTGCTCGAGGTCGCGCACCGGTCGGGTGTCGGCAGGAGCGTCGGGCACCGAGCGCAGGGCGCGCTGCTTGGGCACGGGCTGCTCGCGAGGCGGACGTGCCGCCATCTCGAGCCCCGTGAAGGCTGCGAAGCCGAACGCGTCGCCCTCGGGCAGCTCCCGGAGCGTGCCGTCGCGCCAGGCACCCGCCAGGTCGGTGTGGCGCGACAGTTGGTCGACCATCGTGCGGATCTCGGGTCGACGGGCCTCGGCCGACGGGTCGTGCGCACGCAGCGCGCCGACCGCCGCGGCCGTCACCGCCTCCACCGCGGCTCGGCGGTCGCGGGTGGCCGCCACCGTCGCGTCGCGGTCCCCGCCCGCCTGGGCATCGGCCAACGCAGCCGTCGCGTCGAACAGGTCGTCGATCAGCCGGGCGTCGTCACCCGCGGCCACCACGGCCCACATCGCGAGCGTCGGCTTCTTCAGCGCGTGCAGCTCCTTCGCGAGGTCCTTGTCGCCCGCCGCCTTCGCCTCGCGGACCAGCCGGGTCCGTTCGTCGACGTACTGGCCTGGAGCCACACGGAGCAGCGCACGTGCGGGGTGCTCGGTCACCTGCCCAACTTGCCACAACGCCGGGCAGCGGGCGACCGACGCACCGTCGGCCAGGCCGCTGGCCCGACAGGACGCACGTCACGTCGGCACGGCGCGAAGTGACCCGGGCGGCGACGGTCTGTACCGGTACTGTCGATCCACGTGCAGGACGAGCGTGGTGGGATCTGGGATCGGTTGACGATCACCTGCGCGCTGTCGTTCTGTCTGCTCGTCGCCGGCCTGAGCGTCGGCATCGTCCTCGGTGAGCTGCGCGACGAGCTCGGCATCTCGGGCGTGATCGCCGCGGCGCACGGCTCGGCGTTCGGCGTCGGCATGCTCGTCCTCGGCGCCTTCGGTTCGGGGTTCCTCGCACGCATCGGTCGACCGGCGGCCTTCTGGGGTTCGTGCGTCACGATCACCGCGGGGCTCGTGCTGCTGTGCACCGGCCATGCCTGGCCACTCACGCTGCTCGGCTCGTCGCTGGCCGGGGTGGCCTGCTCGATGCTCGTGCTGCTGATGCCCGGCATCATCGCCGACCACCACGGCGACCGGCGCGGCGTCGCGTTCGCGGCCGTCAACGGGGTGCCCGGGTTGGCCGGCATCGCCTTCTCGCTGATCGTCGGTGCGGTGATCGGTGCCGGGGGCAGCTGGCGCTGGCCCTATGCGCTGATCACGCTCGCGTTCGCCGTCGGCGTGTCGATCGTCGGTCGCGGCGTGGCGATCCCCGACGCCCACGCCGAGCCGGTGCGCGTGCTGCCGCTGTTCCGCGACCGTGACGTGTGGGTGCCGTGGGCGCACATCGTGCACGCCGTGCTGGTCGAGTTCCCGGTGGGCATCTGGGCGGTCGCCTATCTGAAGGAGGTCGGCGGCGCGTCGAGCGGCGCAGCTGCCGCACTCGGAGCCATCTGGGGGATGTTCATGTTCGTCGGCCGGATGACCCTGCCGTCGCTCGTCGGCCGGTTCGGTGGCTGGACCCGATCGATCTGCTTCGCCCTCGCAGCGGTCGGCACGCTGCTCATGTGGACCGGACCGGGCCTGTGGGCGCGGGTGGCCGGGTTGACGATCGTCGCCATCGGTGCCGGCCCGCTCTATCCCCTGGCCGTCGAGCGGCTGTACGAGCGCGAGGGGGCCGACACCGTGTCGCTCGGATTCGTCACCGCACTCGCCTCGGGCACGGCGGTGACGATCGGTCCGCTCCTGCTCGGCGTGCTCGCCGACGCCGTGGGACTCCGCCACGCCCTGTTGTTCGTGCCCGTGCTGGCCGCGCTCGGCATCCACACCGCGCGGCCCGACGTCGACCGCCTCGATCCCGCCCCGGAGCTGGTCCGCGCGAGCTGACCCCAACACCCCGTGAGCGAGCGGGCCCCATCTGCGGACCACTCGCTCACTGATCTGCAGGTTCGTGAGCCACAGGTCCGTCATTCGGACCACTCACGCACGAACCCCTCGTCACCCCTGCTCTCGAGCGAACGGCACGGCCCAGCCGTCCGGTTGAACCGTGAGCCACCGGGCTCGTATCCCGACCGCTGCCTCACGGACCGGGAGGTTCGTGAGTCACAGGTCCCTCGACCGGCCCGGTCGCTCACGAACACCGAGGTTCGTGAGCCAGGGCACGCGACACGGGCCCGCTCGCTCACGAACCTCGGTCAGGCGGCGGCGGCCTGCACCGCGTCGATCCAGCGGGCCAGGCGACGGCTCTCGGCCGGACCCCACACCGGATGGGCGGCGTGCTGCACCACGTCGGCGAACTGGTCGAGCATCTGGCCGTACGCGTTGGCGCCGGCACACTCGATGCGCTCCACCGAGTCGTCGAGTCGCAGCACCTCCAACGTGCTCGGCTCCTCCGGGCCGGGCGCGAACCAGTCGGGGATCGAGATCCGCCCACCGGTGCCGGTCAGCTGGAACGAGCGGCCGTTCACCGTCTCGAACGACACCTCGATCGAGGTGGCGAACCCCTCCCCCAGATCGACCCAGGCCGACATCGACACGTCGACCCCGTGTTCGTTGCGCACGGCCGAGGCCGCCACGGCGACCGGCTCGCGCGGCGCCATCAGCACCGACGGGCCGAGGCAGTAGATCCCGACGTCGAACAGTGCGCCACGACCACGTGCGTCGAACCGGTGATCGTCGGGGCGACGCAAGGGGAACGTGAACGCGGCCCGGGCGAACCGCAGGTCGCCGAGTCCGTCGCGGGCCACATCGAGCAACGCCTGGTGTCGCGGGTGGTGCGGCCACATGTAGGCCTCGACCAGCGCACGGCCGGCCGAGGCGGCGGCCTCGTACACCTCGTCGGTGTCGGCCGCCGACATCGTCAGCGGTTTCTCGCACAACACGTGCTTGCCGGCCTCGAGCGCGGCCAGCACCCACGGCTTGTGGCCGAGGTTGGGCAGCGGCACGTACACCGCGTCGACATCGGGCCGCGCGAGCAGGTCGGCGTACGGCTGCTCCGAGCCGGACGCGTCGCGGCTCGCCTCGGCGACCACGACGTGGCGGTCGCTCGCCTGCATCGGGCCGAGGATCCGTGTGCGGTACATCCGCGACGACGCACCGAGCACGCCCCAACGCAGCGCCTCAGCCATTGATGACCACCATCCGGATCTCGGTCATCTCCTTGATCGTGAACCCCGGCCCCTCACGCGTGTTGCCGCTGTCGCGCAGACCACCGTACGGCTGCTGATCGGCACGCCACGTCGGCACCTCGTTCACGAGCACGCCGCCGAAGTCGAGCGACTGCACGGCCTTGAGCGCCTTCGCGATGTCGCGCGTGAAGATCGCCGCCTGCAGGCCGTAGTCGGTGGTGTTGGCGATACGGATCGCCTCGTCGAGGTCGTCGTAGGCGGTGACCGTGACGACCGGCCCGAACACCTCCTTCGCGCACACCTTCATGTCGGGCGTGGCACCGGCGATCACCGTGGGCAAGAGCACGTCGTCGGCCGAGCGCCGACCACCTGTCGCGATCGTTGCGCCCTCGGCCGCGGCCTCCTGCACCCAGCTCTCGACGCGATCGCGCTCGCTGGTGGAGATCAGCGCGGACACGTCGGTGGCCTCGTCCATCGGATCACCGACCACGAGCTGCTCGACGTGCGTCACGAGGGTCGACGTGAACTCGTCGGCGATCGACCGGTGCACCAGCACGCGCTGGGTGCTGATGCAGCTCTGCCCGGCGTGGCTGAACCCGGCGACCTTGATCTTGGCCGCGGCGGTCGACCAGTCGCCGTCCGGTTCGATGATCACCGGCGCGTTGTTGCCCAGCTCGAGGCCGACGCGCTTGCGGGCCGCGCGGGCACGGATGCCCCAGCCCACCTCGGGCGACCCGGTGAAGGTGATCAGCGCGACGTCGGGATGGTCGACGATCGCGTTGCCGACCGTACTGCCGCCGCCGGTGACCACCTGCAGGTGCTCGGCCGGCAGGCCGCACTCGTCGATCAGCATCTCGGCCAACCGCAGCGAGCTGAACGGGGTCTGGCTCGCCGGCTTGAGCACCACCGGGCACCCGGCGGCGATGGCGGGACCGACCTTGTGGGCGACGAGGTTGAGCGGGAAGTTGAACGGGGCGATCGCGCCGACCACACCGATCGGCACGCGCAGCGTGAAGCCGATCTTGCCCTCGCCCGCGGGGATCGCGTCGAGCGGGATCACCTCGCCGGCGAGCTTGCGCGCCTCGGCTGCGGAGAACTGGAACGTGCCGACGGCTCGCTCGGCCTCGACTCGCGCGGTCTTGATCGGCTTCGCGGCCTCCTTCGCGATGATCTCGGCGAACTCGTCGCGCCGCGCCGCCAGCCGGGCGGCCGCCTTGTCGAGGATGTCGGCACGCTTCCACAGCGGCAACGGCCCGGCCTCGAGCGCGGCCTTCGCGGTGGCGACCGCACGGTCGACGTCGGCCGCGGTCTGGCTGGGGATCTCGCCGATCAGGCTGCCGTCGTAGGGGGAACGGACTTCGATGGTGTTGGCCATGGGCGGCGAGGCTACTCGTCAGCTCCGCCGCGCTCCTGCGGGCACCTGGGCGGGCACGTGGGCGGGCACGGGGGCGGGCATGATGTGGCCATGCCGGCACCGACGCACCCGTTCCTCGAGTGGGACGGCCCGATCCCGTTCGCCCACCGTGGGGGTGCGAGCGACGCCCCCGAGAACACCATGCCGGCGTTCGAGTACGCGGTCGGGCTCGGCTACCGCTACCTCGAGACCGACGTGCAGGTGACGGCCGACGGCGTGCTCGTGGCGTTCCACGACGACGACCTGCAACGCACGTGCGGGCGTCCCGGCCGCATCAGCCAGCTCCCCTGGCGCGACGTCCAGCAGGCCCGCGTGGGCGGCGAGGCACCGATCCCGTTGCTCGAGGACCTGCTCGGCGCCTGGCCCGACGTGCGCGTCAACATCGACTGCAAGACCGACCGCGCCGCCCCTGCGTTGGTGTCGGTGCTGAAGCGCCACCGAGCGCTCGACCGGGTGTGCGTCGGCGCGTTCAGCGACACCCGCATCAACCGCCTGCGCCGCGAGCTCGGCCCCGAGCTGTGCACCGCGCTCGGTCCCCGCGACGTCGCGATGCTCCGCTTCGCCCGGCCACGCCGGTTGCCGGCACTCACCGCGCAGGTGCCCGTGCGTCAGGGTCGGATCACGGTCACCGATCAGCGCTTCGTCGAGCGGGCGCACTCACTCGGCATCCACGTGCACGTGTGGACCATCGACGAACCGGTCGAGATGGAGCGATTGCTCGACCTCGGGGTCGACGGCCTCATGACGGATCGACCGGTGGTGCTGCGCGAGGTGCTCGAACGGCGCGCGCACTGGCGTGCGTGAACACCATCCACCCCGCCGTCACCAGGAACACGCCGCTCGCCACGGCGCACACCCACGGACCGATGCCGAGCGAGATCGGCGTGCCGCGCGCACCCCAGGCGATCGCGGTGCCCACCCCGCCGGCGTACAGCACCGCCATCAACGCCGCCGCGAGCGAGGCCAGCCATCGCTGCCACCAGGCGAGCACCACGGCCGTGGTGACCACCAGCGGCACCAGCGGCCACCAGCGCACCAGCACCGACACGGGCCCGTCCGGAGCGATGCCCAAGCGGTCGAGCAGCCCGAGCAGCTCGTAGCTCGACCTCGACGTACTGCCCGAGTGCAGCCACGGCAGGAACGTCGCCAGCACCACGGCGGCGCCGGCCACCGAATACGCCCCGAGGGCGGTGGGTCGGTGACGGACGAGGTGGCGCACGGCGCCGATGGTACGGCGACCCGGCCGTAGGGTGGCCGCATGAGCAGCCACGCCCTGGTGCACCCACCCACGTCGTCGGTCCGAGCCCCCGGTGCGATGGTCGCGTCGGCCGACCAGCTCGCCACCCAGGCCGGCATGACGGCGCTCGCGGCGGGCGGCAACGCAGTCGACGCGGCGATCGCCACCAACGCGGCGATCGCCGTGACCGGACCGCACTTGTGCGGCATGGGCGGCGACCTCTTCGCACTCGTGCACACGGCCGGTCACGTGCACGCGCTCAACGCCAGCGGCCGCGCCGGCGGCGGGGCCAGCGCCGCAGGGCTCCGTGCCGAGGGCCACCGCGAGATGCCGTTCCGCCACGACATCCGCAGCGTCACGGTGCCCGGGTGCGTCGACGGTTGGTGCGCGCTGCACGAACGATTCGGCCGGCTCCCGCTCGCCCAGCTGCTCGCCCCGGCGATCCGGCTGGCCGAACACGGTTTCCCGGCCTCTCCCCTGCTGGTCGGCTCGCTCGCGACCCTGGACGACCGCGCCCGCGACGCGCTCCACGAGCTGGCCGGCCAGGCACGCCGCCCCGGCGACCGGGTGCGCCGGCCGGGCGTGGCCGCAGCCCTGCGCGACGTCGCCACGCACGGGCGCGACGCCTACTACCGGGGCGACTTCGGCCACGGGCTCCTGGCACTCGGGGCCGGGTGGTACACGGCCGACGACCTGGCCGAGCCCGGCTGCGACTGGGTCACGCCGCTGTCGTGGCCGGCGTTCGGCCACGTACTGCACACGATCCCGCCCAACTCGCAGGGCTACCTCACCCTCGGTGCCGCCGCGCTCGTCGACCAGCTCGAGCTGCCCGTCGACCCCGACGATCCGCAGTGGGCGCATCTGCTGGTGGAGGCCGCGAAGGCCGCGGGCCGTGATCGTCCCGACGTGCTGCACGAGGGCGCCGACGGCGGCGGGCTGCTCGAGGCGATCGCCGCTCGGACCGACGAGATCGACCCGTACCGGGCGGCACCGCTCGACCCGTCACAGCGCCAGGGCGACACCACGTACCTCTGCACGGTCGACGACGACCGGATGGGCGTGTCGCTCATCCAGTCGAACGCGTCGGGCTTCGGATCGTGGCTGGTCGAGCCGTCCACTGGCATCAACCTCCACAATCGAGGGCTCGGCTTCTCGCTGGTGGCCGACCACCCTGCCGAACTGGGCCCGCGGCGTCGTCCGCCGCACACGCTGTCGCCGGCGCTCGTCACCCGCACCGATGGCTCGTTGCGCAGCGTCATCGGCACCATGGGCGGCGACGCCCAGCCACAGATCCTCCTGCAGCTGCTCACGCGCATCCTCCACCACGGCCAGAGCCCCGCCGCGGCGATCAACGCCGGTCGTTGGGTGCTCGACGGGCCCACCACCGGCTTCGACACCTGGACCGGCGCGGGTGGGCCGTCCGTGCAGCTCGAGGGGCACGTCCCCGGCTCGTGGCGGGCGCACCTCACCGGACTCGGCCACCGCGTCACCGCGACGCCCTCGTGGTCGAGCGACGTCGGGCATGCGCACGCGATCGTCGTCGGTGACGACGGCATGCTCGCCGGTGCCGCCGACCCGCGCACGCGGGTCGGCTCTGTTGCCGGGATGTGAAATCAGCCCGGCCGAGGCGCTGACCACCGGTCACGCCGCGGTGACGGTCGGGCACCACGGCTAGCGTCCGGCTCATGCGCGTCGACACGAACTTCTTCTGCACCGTGCCCATGCCGGACGCCGGCGACCCGAACGTCCCGGCCACGAGCCGCCGGTACGGCAACGACGCCGTGGTCGCCTGCTACGAGAACCTCGTCGCCTGGGCCAAGACCTGCGACCAACTCGGCTTCGACACGATGTGGCTCACCGAGCACCACTTCCAGTACGAGGGCTACGAGGTGCTCCCGAACCTCATCCTCTTCGGCCAGCACCTCGCCAGCCTCACCAAGGACCTCCGGCTGGGGCAGATGTTCAACGTGGTGCCGCAGTGGCACCCGCTGCGTCTCGCCGAGGACTTCGCACTCGCCGACATCGTCACCGGCGGCCGCATGGAGTTCGGCGTCGGGCGCGGCACCGTGCCCCGTGAGGCGTGGGCGCTCGGCACCGTCGTCGCGAGCGGCGACAACGCGATGTCGGCCGAACACGACCGGATCAACCGCGAGGTGTTCGAGGAGTCGATGGAGGTGATCAAGCTCGCCTGGTACGAGGATCGCTTCAGCTACCGGGGCAAGCACTGGGTGTTCCCGCCCGATGACGTGCCCGACCGCGGCAGCACCGTCCGCGACCTGACCCTCATCCCCAAGCCGCTGCGCAAGGTCGACGTCTACCAGCCGATCAGCTCGCCCGAGACGATCGAGTACGTCCCGCGTGCCGGTCACAAGGCCGTCTACTGGCTCACCAACGCCGAGAGCCAGAAGCAGAAGTGGGACCGCTACGCCGAGATCCGTGAGGAGATCGGCTCGCCGGTGGGCCCGGGCGAGGACCGCTGTCTGGTGCTCAACGTGCACGTCGGCCGCACCCGCGAAGAGGCGATGAAGCGCGGCGCACCGGGCCACGACGAGTTCGTGAAGTTCCTGTCGCCGTACGGCCGCTTCAACAGCTATCGCAACCCCGACGGCTCGAAGGTGCCGTTCGACCACCGGCCGACGGTCGAGGAGAGCAACCGCGAGAAGCTGCAGGTGATCGGCTCGGTCGACGACGTCGTCGACGCCCTCGGCTTCTGGCGCGACCTGCTCGACCTCAAGCACGTCTGCTTCTTCTTCGACCTGCCCGGCATCGGCCAGCAGGAGATGATCGAGCAGATGCACCTGATGATCGAAGAGGTGTTCCCCAAGCTCGGCGAGCCCGTCGAGCGGCGCCCGCTCACCGGTCGCCCCCTGATCTGAGCACCGAGGCCTCGATGAGCAACGTGCCGATCGGCAGCGAGATCGACGTCGCGGCGGCGCTGCGCCACCTCACCCCCGACCGGGGCTGGCTGGTGTTGCCGTCGTTCGCCGAGCCCCACGCGCACCTCGACAAGGCGTTCCTCGCCGAGCGGTGCGAGAACGCCACCGGCGACCTGATGGGCGCGATCGACGCGATGATCGCCGAGAGCCCGAACATCACCTACGACGACATCGTCGAGCGCGCCACCCGGGCCGCGCTGTTGATGCTGGCCAACGGCACCACCGCGATCCGCACCCACGCCGACCTCATGGCCGAGAAGGGCCTCCGCAACGTCGAGGCGTTGCTCGCCGTGCGCGACTCGCTCGCACACCTCGTCGACATCGAGGTCGTCGTGCTGTGCGGCTGGCCGTCGTGCGGCGAGATCGGCAAGGTGCACCTCGACCTGATGCGCGAAGCACTGAAGCTCGGCGCCGACCTGGTCGGCGGGTGCCCGCACCTCGAGGACGACGGCATCGAGGCCACCGACTCGTTCCTGCAGGTGGCCGCCGAGTTCGGCAAGCCCGTCGACCTCCACACCGACGAGACGCTCGACCCGCGCAAGCTGTACCTCGAACACCTCGCACGACGCGTGGTCGAGATGGAGCTGCCGTTCTCGGTCACCGCCAGCCACTGCTGCAGCCTCGGTGTGCAACCCGACGACGTGCAGCAGCGCGTGGCCGAACAGGTGGCGGCAGCCGGCATCCACGTGGTCGCGCTCCCCCACACCAACCTGTTCCTGCAGGGCCGCGACCACCAGGCGGCCATGCCTCGCGGCCTCACCGCCGTGAAGGCGCTCCGCGACGCCGGGGTGAACGTCGCCGCGGGCGCCGACAACCTCCAGGACCCGTTCAACCCGGTCGGCCGGGGCGACGCGCTCGAGACCGCAGGACTGATGGTGATGGCCAGCCACCTGCTGCCCGACGAGGCACTGCACAGCATCTCGGCCGCGCCCCGCCGGATGATGGGCCTGCCGCCCGCCGACCCGGCGGCCGGGGATTTCGTGGCCCTGCGAGCGAGTACCGTACGCGAAGCGATCGCGTTCGGACCGCCCGACCGCATCGTCGTGCGACGGGGCCGGCTCGTCGCCGGACAGCTCCCCGCCGACGCCCTTCGGGACACCCCGTGACCAGGTCAGAGGCACCCGGGAGAGTTAACACACACGACACACGGAGGACGCAGGACCGCCCATCTGCGTCCTCTACTGTCAGGGGGAATGATGACATCCACTGATGCCCTGCAGCCCGGTGCAGGGACGGCAGTAGGTTCCGCGTCACCGGCGCTGAGCTTCCGGAACGTTTCCATGGTGTTCCCCGACGGGACACACGCGGTCGACAACGTCAGCTTCGACGTCCAGCCCGGCGAGTTCGTCACCGTCGTGGGTCCGTCCGGGTGCGGCAAGAGCACGCTCCTGCGCATCGCGTCGGGCCTCGAGCAGAACACGTCCGGCACCGTCGTGCTCGACAAGTCGAGCATCGGCTACGTGTTCCAGGACGCGACCCTGCTGCCGTGGCGCACCGTGCAGAAGAACGTCGAGCTCAACGCCGAACTGCAGGGCATGGACAAGGCCACCCGCAAGGCCAAGGCCAAGGACGCGATCGAACTGGTCAACCTGGTCGGTCACGAGAACAAGTACCCCAAGCAGCTGTCGGGCGGCATGAAGATGCGGTGCTCGCTCGCCCGTTCGCTCGTCCTCAGCCCGCGCGTGTTCCTGTTCGACGAGCCCTTCGGCGCGCTCGACGAGATCACCCGTGAGCGCCTCAACGACGAGCTGCTGCGACTGTTCCTGCACGAGAAGTTCGCCGGCCTGTTCATCACCCACTCGATCCAGGAGGCCGTCTTCCTGTCGACCCGTGTGATCGTGATGTCGGCGCGTCCCGGCCGGATCATCGCCGACTACCAGGTGCCCTATGGCTTCCCCCGTAGCCACGACATCCGCTACGAGGCCGAGTTCGCCGAGCTCTGCGGCAAGATCAGCAACGACCTGAAGGACGCACACGCATGAACCCGCCGCCCACCGAAGTCGGCGTCCTCGGCGACGTCGAGGGCATCGGCATGCGCTCGGAAGCCGACGCGATGCTGGTCGAGGACTTCAACTCGGGCGAGCGCCTGGTCGAGGACCACACACCGAAGAAGCGGCGCGGCGAGAAGTTCTTCAACCTGCTGCCACCCGCGCTCACCTTCGCCGTGTTCATCGGCATCTGGTACGCCTACAGCGGCCTCAAGTACGACATCGCCGCCCAGCGCATCAACACGCTGCCGTACCCGCACGAGATCTGGAAGAAGGGCTTCCTCCCGCTCTGGGACGACACCAACGGCCTGCGCCCGATCCTCGTCTACATGTGGCCCACGCTGCGGGTCACGCTGCTCGGCCTCGCGATCTCGCTCGTACTCGGCATCGCGTTCGCGGTGCTGATGAACTTCTCGAAGCACCTCGAGCGAGCGTTCTTCCCGTACGCCGTCGTGCTCCAGACCGTGCCGATCCTCGCGATCACTCCGCTGCTCACCCAGCTGTTCGGCTACGAGCTCGGCGTCCGTCTGGTCGTCACCGTGCTGATCGCGATCTTCCCGATCATCACCAACACGCTGTTCGGTCTGCAGTCGACCGACCGGCTGCACCACGATCTGTTCACGCTCAACCACGTCAACCGCTGGACCCGCCTCTGGAAGCTCGAGCTCCCCAGTGCCCTGCCGGCGCTGATGGCCGGTGTGCGCATCGCGAGCGGCGGTGCCGTGATCGGCTCGATCGTCGCCGACTTCTTCTTCACCCAGGGCGAGAAGGGCATCGGCTACTACATCCGCAACCGGCAGCAGAAGGCCGCCCAGCGGCCCGAGATGTTCGCCGGCACGATCGTCGCCACCCTGTTCGGCATCGTGATGTTCCTCATCGTCGGTTGGATCACCAACCGCGCGATCCGCAGCTGGCACGACTCCGGTCGCAAGCGCTGACACCCATCGTCCACCCTCCGGCTCGCACCTCGCGTGCCCGGACGAAACCCACCACACCAACCATCAAGGGGGAGAACCTGATGAGACTGAGGAAGACGGCTGCAGTGCTGACCGCACTGTCGCTGGCCACGATCGCCGCCGCCTGTGGCGACGACGACGACAGCAGCGACAGCAGCGCGACGACCGCTGCCGCCACCGAGACCACCGCGGCGGGCGGCACCGACACCACCGCGGCAGCCGGCTCCGACACCACGGCCGCCGGCGGCGACGCCGTGTGCCCGGAGAACCTGACGATCCAGACCGACTGGTATCCCGAGCTCGAGCACGGCGGCACCTATCAGCTGATCGGCCCCGACGGCACCGCCGACAAGGACACGGTCTCGTACTCGGGTCCCGTGCAGCCGCAGTACGCAGTGGGCGGCCTGAAGACCGTCACGATCAAGACGATCAACTTCGACAAGGCGAACAGCTCGCAGATCCTCGACGGCGACGCCGACATGGCCTACATCGGCATGGGCGACGTCATCAAGGACTCGGCCGCGATCGACATGGTCGTGGTGATGAAGACCCTCGACAAGGACCCGCAGATGGTGATGTGGGACCCGACCCAGTACGACATCCAGAAGCCCGAGGACATCGCGGCCACGGGTGCCAAGGTCCTCCACTTCCCCGGTGCTGCCTACATCGACTACATGAAGGGCAAGGGGTACATGACCGAGGACCAGGACGATCCGAGCTACGACGGCTCGGACGCCAAGTGGGTCGCGGAGAACGGTTCGGTCATCCAGCAGGGCTTCGCCTCGAACGAGGTCTACAAGTACGAGAACGAGATCAACTGGAAAGACGGCGCTCCGGCCGACGTGAGCTACTTCACCGTCGGTGAGATGGGCTTCGACAACTACCCGGCGGCCCTCACGATGATGAAGAGCCGCGCCGAGGAACTCGACGCCTGCCTCACGCTGCTGATCCCGAAGATGGCCCAGGCCTGGGTCGACTTCTTCGCCGACCCGACCCCGGTCACCGACGCGATGATCGAGATCAACAAGGTCCACGACGGTTTCTGGAACCTCAGCCCCGAGATCAACGCCGCGGGCCTGAAGGTCGTCGAGGAGAAGGAGATCGCGGCCAACTCGGCCGACGGCACCTACTGCTCGATCGACCCGGACCGTGCTCAGGGCATCTACGACACCGTCAAGGCGATCTACGACGCCCAGGGCGTCGAGATCGCCGACGACGTGACCACGCTGTACACGAACAAGTACTGCGAGGGTGCGCCGGGTCGCTGATCCGACGCTCGTCGAACACCAACCTGTTGCGAGGGGGCCGGGCGACCGGCCCCCTCGTCGCGTCCCGGCGCAGGGACGGCGCGCTGGTGCTCAGTGCACGTACGCGCAGAGGTCGAACGCGTTGCCGTCGGGATCGCCCAGGTTGGCGATCGACCCGTACGGCTCGCGCCGCGCAGGCGACAGCAGCGTGGCCCCCAGCGCGACCAGCCGGTCGAGTTCGGCGTCGAACTCGTCGATCGCGCAGGCGAGGTCGAGATGGGTGCCGCCCGGACGATGGGCCCCGCGCTGCAGACCGATGCGTCGCACGCCGTCGGCCGACGCGAGCACGATCCACCGGTCGCCGTCCTCGCGTTCGACCTCGCGCAGCTCGAGCGCTGCGCACCAGAACACCGCCAGGCGGTCGGTGCCCGGCGAGTCGATGGTGACGAGGTCGAACCGGGTGGCCACGGGGCGGCTCAGTGGCCGTTCGCGAGGGCCAGCACCACCTGCAACAGCACGTCGGTGCCGGCCTGCAGGTCGGGCGCCTCGGTGAACTCGGCGATGTTGTGCGACAACCCGTTCACGCTCGGCACGAAGATCATCGACGTCGGGCACACCCGCGCGAGCATCTGTGCGTCGTGACCCGCACCGCTCGGCATGCGCAGCGTCGAATGACCGAGCCGCTGGGCGGTGGTCTCGACACGGTCGACCATGCGGGCGTCGAACTCGACCGGCTCGAACCGGGCCAGCGTGCGCCGCTCGATCGAGACACCCTCGTCGGCGGCCAGCCGCTCGCACAGCGTCTCGAAGCGGTGCTCGGCCTGCTGCAGCAGGTGCTCGTCGGTGTTGCGCAGGTCGACCGTCATCGTCACCTTCGCAGGCACGACGTTCACCAGGTTGGGGACGAACTCGAGGCGGCCGACCGTGGCCACCTGCGTGCCGCCCATCTGGCGGGCGATCGCCCGCACCCCGGCCGTGATCTCGGCCGCCACGTACCCCGGGTCCTTGCGCAACCGCATCGGGGTGGTGCCCGCGTGCGCCGATTGGCCGGTGATCGTCAGCTCGGTCCACGAGATGCCCTGTACCCCGGTGACCACCCCGATCGTGATCCCCTCGTCCTCCAACACCGGTCCCTGCTCGATGTGCAGCTCGACGTACGCGTGCGGTGCCGTCGCGGCAGGGCACGGGGTGGGCCCCGCGTAACCGATGCGAGCCAGCTCGTCACCGAGCCGGGTGCCGTCGTCGGCGGCCCGCACGTCGAGCGCGTCCTCGAGCGCCATCCCACCCACGTACACCAGGCTGCCCAACATGTCGGGCTGGAACCGGGCGCCTTCCTCGTCGGTGAAGAACGCGACGGCGACCGGGTGCCGGGTGGCCACGCCGTGCTGTTCGAGCGTCTCGATCACCTCGAGCCCACCGAGCACCCCGAGGTTGCCGTCGAACCGCCCGCCCGTGCGCACCGTGTCGATGTGCGATCCCATCATCACCGGCGCCAGCGTGGGGTCGGTGCCGGCGCGCACCCCGACCACGTTGCCGACCGCGTCGACCGTGATCGCGAGGCCGAGGTCGCGCATCCACCCGACCACCAGGTCACGCCCGTCGCGATCTGCATCGGTGAGGGCCAGGCGGGCGCACCCGCGCTCGCCGTTCGGTCCGAGCACCGCACCGATCTCGCCGAGCGCGTCGAGCCGACCGACGAGTCGGTCGACGTCGACGCGCAGTTCGCTCGTGTCCATCGCCGGGCCTCAGCGGCCGTAGTCGAACGTGGCGATCTCGCGGAGGCCCTCGCAGAACGCCTGCACGTTGCCCTCGAACAGCTGCTTGCCCAGTTCGGCGTTGGCCGGCGTGGGATCGCCGATGTAGCCCTCGTCGTTGAAGTCGTTCGACAGCCAACCGAAGCTCACGCGCCCACCGAACCGGACGTACTTGTTGTCGGCCAGCTTCTCGGGCACGCGCCGCTCGGCCAGGTCCATGCGCACCAGCTCGGGCGCGAGGTGCAGCACCACCGACGTCTCGTCGGTGCCGCCGTGGATGCCCATGCCCAGCTCGCCGGCGGGCGACTTGCCGCCCTGGTCGGCCGGCATGCCCGGATGCGCGAGGAACGTCACCAGCCCGTGCTTGAGACGCAACTCGCGGCACGCCACGTTGGCCAGCGCGCTGTTGCCGCCGTGACCGTTCAGGAACACGAACCGCTTGGCCTTGGTGGTGGCCACGCACCGCCCGATGTCGTCGAGCACGGCGAGCAGCGTGGTCGCCGACAACCAGATGGTGCCGGGCGCCCAGGCGTGCTCGTTCGACTTGGTGTACGACAGGGTGGGCAGCAGCCAGGCGTCGACCTCGTCGCCCACCTCGTCGATCGCCGCCTCGGCCACCGCGGTGGCCACCAGCGAATCGGTCGACAACGGCAGGTGCGGGCCGTGCTGCTCGATGGCGCCGAGGGGCTGCACGATGATGCTCCGCTCGGTGATCCGCTCCGCGATCTCGGGAGCGCGCAGATCGATGAAACGACGAACGCGATGTGTCACACCGTGCATCGTACGGTCACGCGGGGCCCGCCCAGCAGAATGGCGGGGTGGGCGAACGTGATGTTGACGCAGTCGTCATCGGTGCCGGGCACAACGGGCTCGTGTGCGCCGCATATCTGGCCAGGGCGGGCATGCGCACCCTGCTCGTCGAGGCGCGAGCCACGGTCGGGGGCACGGCCGCCAGCGAACCGTTCGGCGGCGGCACGGTCAACATCTGCAACTGCGACCACATCACGTTCCGCACCACGCCGGTGATCGACGAGCTGGGCCTCGCCGCCCACGGCCTGCGCTACCTCGACGTCGACCCGTCGCAGACCAACCTCGCGTGGGACGGCAGCCCTGCCTGGGTGATGCACCGCGACGTCGAGGCGACGATCGACTCGATCGCACGATCGCACCCCACCGAGGTCGACGGTTACCGGCGGTACCTGAAGGCCGCCATGCCGGCGGTGCGCATGGTGTTCGACCAGGCGAACGACCCGCCGACGCTCGGCCGGATCACCAAGAAGGTGATCGCCCGTCGGGGTGCGGGCGTGTCGACGCTGCTGCGCTGGAGCCGACGCAGCGCCGCCGACGTGATGCGCGAGTTCTTCACCACCGACGCGCTGCAGGGCCCCGCCATGGTGACCGGGCCGATGGTGTGGGGCATCTCGCCCGAGCTGTCCGGCACCGGGCTCGGTGCGCTCACCTACGCGATGCGCCACGTCGGCACGGTCGGCCGGCCGGTCGGCGGCAGCGGCATGGTGCCGATCACGCTCGAGCGGGCGTTCCGCGCCGCCGGCGGCGACCTGCGCGTGTCGACCAAGGTGGCAGCGATCACCTGCGAGGGGCCACGGGTGCGCGGCGTGGTGCTCGACGACGGCACCGAGGTCACCGCACGCGTCGTGGTGTCGGCGTGCAACCCGCACGACACGTTCCTGCGCTGGCTGCGCGACCCGCCGCCGCAGGCGAAGCCGCTCATCGAGCGGTGGCGCACCACACCGCACGACGAGGGCTACGAGTCGAAGATCGACGCGATCGTCGACCGGCTCCCCCGCCTGCGCGCCATGTCGCACCTGCCCGAGGGTGGCGGGCACCCACATCCGCTCACCGGCACCGTCATCGTCGCCCCCTCGCTCGCCGACATGCATCGCGGCACCTCGCTCATGCGCGACGGCGAGGTGCTCGAGCGGCCCGGCATGTTCCTCAACTTCCCCTCCGTGCTCGATCCCGGCATGGCTCCCGAGGGCAAGCACGTCCTCAGCCTCGAGTGCATCTACACGCCCTACCGGTTGCGCGGCGGTTGGGACGGCAGCAGCGAACCGCGTCGTTGGCTCGAGCAGATCGCGTCGATCGCCGAACCAGGCTTCCTCGACGGGCTCGGCGAGTGGCGGGCGATGACCCCCGACCGGTACGAGCGCGAGTTCCACCTGCCGGCCGGCCACGCCACGAGCTTCGCCGGCGGTCCGCTCGCCGCGCTCCTCAACCGTCAGCCCGAACTCACCCGCTACGAGACGCCGGTCGAGGGCCTCTACCTCACCGGCGCGGCGACGTTCCCGGGTGCGGGTGTGTGGGGTGCCAGTGGTCGCAATGCGGCCATGACCGTGTTGTCGGGTCGCTGACGCCCTACGATGTGGACAGCCGACGGGGAGTAACCCCTCCAACTCGGCGGTCGTCAACACGAGCGAAACGCTCCGGCCGCCGAGACCCGAGGTGTCGAAGCGAGTTCGCAGGTTTCGACACACCGGGTGGGTGAGACCAGAGGCACCAGATGCATGTCCGGTGTCGAAAGGAAACCTCCCACATGTTCAGCTCCGGCTCCCTCTCACTCGGACGGATCTCCGGCATCCCGTTCCAGATCCACTGGAGCGTGCTGCTCGTCGCCGTCCTGTTCGGATCCGGTCTCGCCGGGTCGTACGGCACGCTGGGCGCCGCCCTGGCCCTCGTCGCGTTCCTCGCGTCGATCACCGCGCACGAACTGGCGCACGCACTCGTCGCCCGCCGTCACGGCGTGCAGACGATGTCGATCCAACTGTGGGCGCTCGGTGGTGCCGCACGCCTCGACCGCGAAGCGCCGACCCCGGGCGGCGAGGCCTGGATCGCCGCAGCCGGGCCCCTCGCCAGCCTCGCGATCGGTGCCGGATCGATCGGCGCAGCGTTCGGTCTCGACGCCCTCGGCGTCAGCGGCGTCGGCATCGCGATCCTCGCCTGGCTGGGCGTGATCAACCTCGTGCTGGGCGTGTTCAACCTGCTGCCGGGCGCCCCGCTCGACGGTGGCCGCATCCTGCGCGCCGCCCGGTGGCGCCGCCACGGCGACCGGTTCCGTGCGGCCCGCGAGGCCTGCAACGCCGGCAAGGCCGTCGGCTTCTCGCTCGCCGGTGTGGGCGCCGTGATGATCGCCAACGGCCGCCCCGGCCTGATGCTCGTCATCACCGGCCTGTTCATCGCGGTCAACGCGAAGGCCGAGATGATGGCGACCGCCGTGGCCGAGCGACTGCACGGCACCCGCGTGCGCGACCTCACCTGGTTCGGCATCGCGCACGCCACCCGCGACACCGATGCCGACACCATGTGGTGGCAGCGGTCGCGGCTCGGCGGCGCCGGCGTGGTCGCGGTCACCCGTCCCGACGGATCGATCGAGGGCATCGTCGCCGAGGAACGCCTGCAGTCCGTGCCCGAGGGCAACCGGCCCTACGTGTCGCTGTCGCAGCTGATGGTGCCCGTGTCGCAGGTCGCGAAGGCCGACCTCGACGAGGACCTGTCCGACGTGTTGCCACGCCTCGATCCGATGGCGCCGATCGTCACGGTGTGGCGCGAAGGGCGCCTGCTCGGGGTCGTGCCGCGCGGCCGTCTGCTCGCCCGGCTGCAACCGACCCGTTGACCGCCGGCCCGGACCCGGCACCGGCTCGGGTCGGCTCGGGTCGGCTCGGCTCAGGCGTCCTTGACGCTCCAGTCGCGCTTGGCGACCGGATCCTTGTCGCTCCACGGGAAGTTGATCCACAGGTCGGTCTTCTTCCACACGTAGTCGCACTTCACGACCGAGTGGCTCTTTTCGTACAGGCACGCGGTGCGCACCTCGGCCACCTTGCCCGCGCAGAAGTCGAGCACGCTGCGCAACGTGTGGCCGGTGTCGGCGACGTCGTCGGCGATGAGGATCTTGAAATGGCTCGCATCGACGAAGTCGGGCGCGGGCGGCAGGATGCGAGGCACCTCGAGCCGCTCGTCGACACCGGTGTAGAACTCGACGTTCATGGTGTAGACGTTCTTCACGCTCAGGGCGTAGCCGAGCGCACCACCGATGAGCAGGCCGCCACGGGCGATCGAGAGGATCATGTCGGGCTCGTAGTCGTCAGCGACCTGCTGTGCCAGCTCACGGGAAGCGGTACCGAAGATCTCCCAGGACATGATCTCGCGTTCGGAGGACACTGCAGCTCACTCGCTTTCGACGGCGTGGATGGGACGGAGGCTGAAACGCCCAAACTAGACGATGACACCAGTCGGCGAGGAAAGCCCGTGGCCGGCGCGCGGGTGTTCAGAAGACGATGTCGCTCGGTCGCACCGGCGTGCGCGTGAGGTCCTTGCCGATCGCATCGCGGATGGCCGCCACCACCGCCGGCGTGCTCGAGATGCACGGCGGTTCGCCGACACCCTTGGCACCGAGCGGCGCCATCGGGTCGGGCTGCTCGATCAACGTGGCCACCACGTCGGGCATGTCGAGCATCGTCGGCAACAGGTAGTCGGTGAAGTTCGCGTTGCGCACGCGACCGTCGACCTGGATGATCTCCTCCATCACGGCGAGCCCGACGCCCTGCGCGATGCCACCCTCGATCTGGCCGATCACGCTGAGCGGGTTGAGCGCTCGGCCCACGTCCTGCGCGGTGGCGATCTGCACCACCTTCACCAGACCGAGCTCGGGATCGACGTCGACGACGGCACGGTGCGCGACGAACGCGAACGCCGTGTGGCAGTTGCCCTGGCCGTGCTCGTCGAGCTCCTCGGTCGGGCGGTGGTGGTGCTCGAAGGTGTCCTCGAACACCTGACCTGCGCTGGCCTCGGTGACCGGTACCCGCAGCTCGCCCATCGTGTCGATCACGTCGCGGCCGTCGATCGCCAGGCGCAGCGGGTCGATCCCGTGCAGCCGACCGACGTGGGCGAAGAGCTGCTCGCGCACGAGACGGCAGGCGCCGTCGACCGCACCGCCGCTCATCCACGTCTGGCGCGATGCCGACGTCGAACCCGCCGAGCCGACGGTGGTGTCGATCGGTTCGAGCACCACGTCGTCGACACCGAGCACGCTGCGGGCGATCTGCCCGGCGAGCGTGACGAAGCCCTGTCCCACCTCGGACGTCGCGAACTTCAGCGACGCCACCCCGTCGCGCAGCGTGACCCGAGCGGTCGAGAAGTCGTCGAAGCCCTCGCTGTACATCAGGTTCTTGATCGCGACGCCCCAGCCGATGCCACGACGGATGTGGCTGACGTCGGCCGTGAGCCCGGCACCGCCGGGCAGCCGCATCGGATCGCCGTCGTGGCCACCGATCGGCTCGTCCGGCAACGGCAGCTCGGCCGTGGCCAGGATGCACTCGCGCACCGGCGCGACGTTCTCGATCACCTGGCCGGTGATGAGCTTGTCGCCGGTCTGCATCGCGTTGCGCAGCCGGATCTCGACCGGGTCGAGGCCGCACGCCGCGGCCAGCTTGTCCATCTGGCCCTCGTGCGCGAAGCAGGCCTGCACCACACCGAAGCCGCGCATCGCGCCGCACGGCAGGTTGTTGGTCCGCACCGCCCAGCCGTCGACGACCGCGTGCTCGCACTTGTACGGGCCCTGCATGTGGGTGACCGCGTTGATGAGCACCGCGGACGAGGTGGACGCATAGGCGCCGCCGTCCATCACGATCCGGGCCTCGACCTTGAGCAGGGTGCCGTCGGCGGTCGCGTGGTGCCGCATCCAGATGCGGGCCGGGTGACGGTGGACGTGTCCGAGGAAGCTCTCCTCCCGGCTGTACGCCACCCGCACCGGCCGGCCGGTGCGCAGCGCGAGCAGACACGTGTGCACCTGCAGGCTGATGTCCTCGCGGGCACCGAACGCACCACCCACGCCGCCGAGGGTGAGCCGCACCTGCTCGTCCTCGAGCGCCAGGCAGGCCGCGATCTGGTGCCGGTCCTCGTGCAACCACTGAGTGGCGACGTACAGCTCGACCCCGGCGCCGCCCGGATCGGGGATCGCCAACGCGGCCTCGAGCCCGAGGAACGCCTGGTCCTGCATGCCGATCTCGTAGTGGCCCTCGACCACCACCTCGCCCACCAGGTCGGGGTCGCCGCACACGATGCGCTGGTGACGGAAGACGTTGCCCTTCGGGTGGATCGGTGCGACCGAGGGATCGATCGACCGCTCGGGATCGGTGAGCGGCTCGAGCACCTCGTACTCGACGACGATCGCAGCCAACGCCCGCCGGCAGGTCTCCGGGTGGTTCGCCGCCACCGCGGCGACGGGTTCGCCGACGTAGCGCACGTACTCGCTCGCGAACACCGGCTGGTCCTGGTCGATCAGCCCGTACGTGGGCTTGCCCGGGACGTCGTCGGCGGTGATCACTGCCTCGACGCCGTTGATCGCCCATGCGCCCGACAGGTCGATCGAGACGATCCGCGCGTACGGGTGGGGTGAACGGAGGGTCGCGCCCCACAGGAAGCCGTCGGCCGACAGGTCGCCCGAGAACGCGAAGCTGCCCTGCACCTTGGCCACCCCGTCGGGGCGCGTGGGGCTCTGCCCCAGCCGACCCGTGACCGGTGCCTGCGTGCGGACGTCGCTGGTCGTGGTGGTGGTGGTGGTGGTCACGACCCGCTCCCCTCGCGGCGGGCCACCGCCACGCGCTGCACGGCGTCGATGATCCGGCCGTAGCCGGTGCACCGGCACACGTTGCCCGACAGCTCTTCGCGGATCTCGTACTCCGACGGCTCGGGCGAGCGTTCGAGCAACGCGTGGGTGGCCATGATCAGACCAGGGGTGCAGAACCCGCACTGCACCGCACCGGCGTCGACGAACGCCTGCTGCACGTCGCTCGGCGCACCCACCGGCGCGATGCCCTCGATGGTGACGATCCGCTGACCGACCGCGGCCGCGGCCATCACGAGGCAGCCGCACACCAACTCGTCGTCGACGAGCACGCTGCAGCTGCCGCACTCGCCCTGCTCGCACGCACCCTTCGAGCCCATCAGACCGAGACGCTCGCGCAGCACGTACAGCAGGCTCTCGCCCAGCCATGCGTCGCGCACCTCGTGATCGGCGCCGTTGACGTGCAGCGTGTAGACGAGGTTGCTGCCGACCGGCGCCGGCGGCGTGTCGGGGGCGGGCGACGGGGCGCTCATGACGGACCTCCGGGGAACGCACGGGTGAGCAATCGACGCGACAGCACGCCGATCGCATGGCGCCGGTACGCGGCGCTCGAACGGTGGTCGTCGATCGGGCGGGCGGCCGCCTCGGCAGCCGCACCGAACGCTGCGACCGCCTCGGCGCTGATCGTGCCGGCCTCGAAGTCGGCGGCCTCGGCCGCGATCCGCTCGGCCTCGGGCGCGCGCAGGATCACCGGGCCGACCGATCCCAGCGCGAGCCGCACCGTGTGGCCGTTGGTGTCGACCGCCAGGCACGCGCTGGCCGTCGCGATCACCATCGCGTTGCGCACGCCCACCTTGGCGTAGCCCTGGAAGCCGTTGAGCACCGGGATCGACACCCCCGTGATGAGCTCACCCGGTCGACGAACCGTGCGCTTCGGTCCGGTCGCGAACTCGGCGAACGGCACCTCGCGGGTACCCTCGACGCTGGCCAGGTGCACCACGGCGTCGAGGGCTGCCAACACCGGCAAGCCGTCACCGGCCGGCGAGGCCGTGCCCACGTTGCCGCCGATCGTCGCGGCGTGCCGGATCTGGGGCGACCCCACCGTGCGCGCCGCCTGGGCGAGCGCCGGCGAGAAGCCGGCCAGCGGCTCGTCGGCGATCTCGGCATAGGTGACCCCGGCGCCGATCGTGAGCGTGTCGGTGGTCGGGTCGTGACGCCAGGTGCGCAGCTCGCGCACCCGGTTGACGCACACGACGGCGTCGGTGCGGCGGTGCCCCATGTTGAGCTCGACCATCAGGTCGGTGCCGCCGGCGAGCACGGTGGCCGACGGGGTGCCCGCGAGCAGGGCGAGCGCCTCGTCGAGGGTGTGGGCGACGGAGACGGACATCGGCTGGACTTTACAATTCGTCAAACCGCGACCGGCACGATGGTCGCCCGTCGTTCACACGACCTTCACACCCTCGAGCCCCTCCTCGGGGTCGGGGAACTTCGGGTCGAGCCGTTCGAGCGTGCGGCGCAGGATCTCGCCGACGGCCATGTTGCGAGCGGCGTTGTGGTCGGCCGGCACCACGTACCAGGGGCAGTCCCTCGTCGACGTCTTCGCGATCGCGTCGCGGTACGCCTCCTGGTAGTCGTCCCACAGGGCCCGGTCGTCGAGGTCGCCCTTCCGGAACTTCCAGCGCTTGGTCGGGTCGTCGAGGCGGTCCTGGAACCGGCGCGCCTGCTCGTCTTTCGACACGTGCAGGAACACCTTCACCACGGTGGTGCCCTCGTCGGTGAGCAGCTGCTCGAAGTGCCGGATGTGTTCGTAGCGCCGCTTCCACACGTGCTCGGGGGCGAACCCCTTCACACGGACGATCAACACGTCCTCGTAGTGGCTGCGGTTGAACACGCCGATCTCGCCCTTCCGGGGGACCACCTGATGGACACGCCAGAGGTAGTCGTGCTGCGTCTCGGCGCCGGCCGGCGCCTTGAAGCTCGACACCTGCACACCCTGCGGGTTGAGGCCGGTGAGCACGTGACGGATCGTGCCGTCCTTGCCGGCGGCGTCCATCGCCTGCACCACGAGCAACACGCTGCGGGTGCCCTCGGCGTAGAGACGCTGCTGCAGTTCGTCGATCGCGGCCCGAGTGTCGGCCAGGCGCTCCTCCGCCTCGTCCTTGCTCATGCCGAAGTCGTCGTCGGTGGAACGCTCGCCGAGATCGAGGTGCTCGTCCTCCCCCACCCGGAGGGCGTCGATGCGGTCGTCGAGGGATCGGTCGCCGTGGTCCTTGGCCATGTGCGCCGAGCGTACTGCGAGCCGTCCCGGGGCCGCCGTGCGCCACCCGTGCAGGGACTTCGCGAGCACTTGTGCACGAGCGGCGCTTCGATCGTTGACACCCTGAGTCAAGTGGCTAGTGTGAGCGCACCCGGCATGTGATGGGGGTCACATCACCGCAGACCACACGTAACTCGTGACGGCCGGGCATGCATCCACGAACAAGGGGGACCAGGGTGACACCACACCGTTCAACCCGCCGCCGATCGAGCACGCTGTTCGCAGCAGCACTCGTCTCGATCGGTCTGGTGGCAGGCGCGTGTAGCAAGAAGGACGACGACAGCACGTCGAAGCCCGACACGACCGAAGCATCGACCGACACGACCGCCGCATCCGGCGACACCGAGTCCCCGGCCACCACCGAGGCCGGCTCGACCGAGACCACCGCCGAGGCGGCACCGGAAACCACCGCACCGGCGAAGGAGCCCGTGTACGGCGGCAACCTGATCGTCAGCGGCGAGGCCGAGGTGGCCAACCCCTGGACGCCGGGCGCCATGCAGTGCGACTCGTACTGCCAGCAGCGTGCCCGCAGCTTCTACGACCCGCTCGTCACGCTCGACGCCGACCTCGTCCCCAAGGGCTTCCTGCTCGAGGGCTGGGAGGCCAACGCCGACTACACCGAGTTCACCTTCACGGTGCGCCAGGGCATCACGTTCCACGACGGCACCCCGCTCGACGCCGCCGCCGTGGTCTACAACCTGCAGGAGGCCGGCACCGGCCTGCTGCTGTCGGCCGCGATCAGCGACTACGGCAAGAACGCCGACGGCACCCTCGCGATCGAGGCCACCGGCGACTACACGTTCACGATCAAGACGGGCAAGGGCGGCGACCTCAGCCAGCCGCGCCCGTGGCCGAACCTGCCGGCGACCCTCGGCGGCCAGCTCGGTCTGATGGCCTCGCCGAAGTGGCTGGCCGACGTGAAGGCCGGCACCGGCGATCCCGTCATGGCGGTCGGCACGGGTCCGTTCATGGTCGAGAGCTACGCCCCGCGCGACAAGCTCGTCGTGAAGCGCAACCCCGACTACTGGATGAAGGACGCCAACGGCAACCAGCTGCCGTACCTCGACTCGATCGAGTTCCGCGTCATCGAGGACAGCGAGACCGCCGCCGAGGCGCTCCAGTCGGGTGACATCGACATCTTCTCGACCTCGTCGTCGATCGTCATCCAGGAGTTCCGCGACATGGCGGACGAGTACCCGATGAACGAGCAGGACGACTTCACCGAGACCAACTACATCCTGATCGACCTCGACAAGCCGGGTCCGCTCCAGGACGCCCGCGTCCGCTGCGCCCTGTCGAAGGCGATCGACCGCCAGGAGCTCATCGACCTCACGGCCGGCGGCATCCTGCAGATCGCCAACGGCCTGTTCTCGCCCGGCCAGGAGGGCTACCTCGAGGACAACGGCTTCGACACCGCCCAGGACCTCGAGGGTGCCCAGGCGCTCATCGACGAGTACGTGGCCGAGAACGGCCCCGTCTCGGTGCAGTACGGCACCACGGTGTCGGCGGTCAGCGCCCAGACGGCCGAGCTGTTGAAGGGCTACTGGGATCAGATCGGTGTCACCACCAACGTGATCCAGGTGCCGCAGGACCAGTCCATCACCAAGGCGCTCTTCGGTGACCCGGACTTCTACATGTTCGGCTGGCGCAACCACGCCGGCACGACGATCGACAACCAGTACTTCTGGTGGCACTCGTCGGCCGCAGCGCCCGATGGCGGCCTCGCCCTCAACTTCGGCCGTGTCCGCGACGACGTCGTCGACAAGAACCTCGAGGACGCCCGTGGCGAACTCGACGCCGACAAGCGCGCCGTGTTCGCCCAGAACGTCAACAAGCAGATGGCGCAGGAGTGCTACCAGATCCCGACCTCGTGGACGCTGTGGGGCACGCCCCGCAACCCGAAGGTCCAGGGTCTCGGCGAGCTGATCCTGCCCGACGGCAGCAAGGGTCGTGACGGTGCCGGCTTCTCCGGCCAGTTCTACACCCAGACCCTCTGGATCGATCCGGACGCCGCCTGATCCACACACCTCGGTGACCGCCGGGTGGTGCGCCCCTTCGGGGGCGTGCCGCCCGGCGTCGCCCGTTCACCCTTCGTTCTCTCTCGACTGAGACTCACCCGAACAGCTACGCGAGGTCTCGAGTGCGCTATTTCCTCCAGAAGCTCGGCCAGTTCGCCATCGTCTTCTTCATCGTCACCTTCGTGGTGATGATCCTGATGCGGCTCGGCCTGAACGCACCGGGCGACCCCGCCCGCACCCTCCTCGGTGGCACGGCGGATCAATCCCTGATCGACGCCACCACCAAGAAGTACCACCTCGACAGCAACTACTTCGTCCAGTACTTCTACTGGTTGAAGGGCATGGTCACCGGCGACATGGGCTACAGCGTGCCCAACTCGCTGCCCGTCGCGACGCTCATCAAGGGCCGCGTGATGACCACGCTGTTGCTCGGCTTCTACGCCATCTTCTGGGGCCTCGTCATCGCCGTGCCGCTCGCCGTGCGCCAGGCCTACAAGCGCGACGGCCTCGTCGACCGGCTCGGCAGCGGACTGTCGTTCGCCTTCGTGTCGGCGCCCGCCATCGTGCTCGCCCCGCTCCTCACGCTCCTGCTGATCAAGAAGAACACCCTCGGCCTGCCGGGCCCGCTGAGCGACTACCAGATCTCCATCGGCGGCTGGTTCCCCCGCATCGGCAACAAGGTGTATCCGTGGCAGGACCTCGGCGAGCACTTCCGCAACTTCTTCGTCCCGACGCTCGTGCTCACGTTGCCGATCGCCGCCGTCTTCGCACGACTGCTGCGCGGCGACATGGTGATGACCCTGCAGGCCGACTTCGTCACCCTCGCCAGTGCGAAGGGCGTCTCGCCCGGGCGGGTGCTGTGGGTGCACGCCCTGCGCAACTCGCTGTTCTCGCTGCTCACCAGCGTCGGCCTCCAGATCGGCGGCATCGTCGGCGGCGCGATCGTGGCCGAGACCTTCTTCGACCTCGACGGCATGGGCACCATGCTCGTCACCGCCATCTTGAGCAAGGACCTGTTCACGGTGCAGAGCGCGTCGGCGATCCTCGTCGGCAGCGTGGTCGTCGTGAACCTGATCGTCGACCTGATGTACGGCGTGCTCGACCCACGCATCCGTCACGCACGGGCACTGGCCTGAGGGGTAGGGGAACCAGACCATGACCAGCACCATCGACACCACCGCCGTGGCACCCGAGCCGAGTGCCGCACCCGCCGTCGAACCACAGCCGCCCGCCAAGAAGCGCAAGCTCAAGTGGCCGGGCCTCGGGCTCACGTTCGCGGTCGTGTTTCTCGTCCTGCTCACCTTGATGGCGATCTTCGCCGACTACCTGTCGTTCATCCCCTACCCCGACGCCAAGATCCTCGGCGCCAACGGCCGCGCCGGCCGCTACAACTGGGGTCCGGGCTGGACCGCCTGGTTCGGCACCGACGGCGTGAGCAACGACGTGTTCTCGAAGACGATCTACGGCGCCCGCACCTCGCTGCAGGTCGGCGTGTTCGCCACCGTGTTCGGCATCGCCGTCGGCGGCACCCTCGGCGTGATCGCCGGCTACTTCCGCGGCTGGGTCGACCGGGTCGTCATGATCATCACCGACTGCCTCCTCGCCCTGCCCGCACTGCTGCTCGCGATCATCCTCGTCAACCGGCTCTCCGACTACGCCGAGGACCAGTCGTGGCTCGGGTGGCTGAGCCGCAAGTGGCAGATCGTGTTCACCCTCGGCATCCTCGCCACCGCACCGCTCACCCGCATCGTGCGAGCCCAGACGCTGTCGCTGCGAGAACGGGAGTTCGTGCTGGCCGCCCGCAGCCTCGGGGCCAAACCCGGCCGCGTGATGTTCCGCGAGATCCTGCCGAACCTGATCCCGGCGATCCTCACCGTCGCCTTCACCGGCCTGTCGATCCTCATCGCCGCCGAGGGCGCGCTCGCGTTCCTCGGCCTCGGCGTCGAGGTCGGCACGCCGACGTGGGGCAAGCTCATCGACGAGAACCGCAACAAGATCGACGTGGCCTGGTGGGCCACGCTGTTCCCCTGTCTCATGCTGTTCCTCACCGTGCTCTCGTTCAACATCATCGGCGACCGGCTGAGCCGTCGCTTCGACATCCGGCAGGCTGGCGTATGAGCGACCTCATCCAGGCATCGTCCCGCGACATCCAGGGACCGCTGCTCGATCTCACCGACGTCACCACGCACTTCAAGACCGCACGCGGTCTGGTGCGCGCGGTCGACGGCGTCAGCTTCACGCTCGAGCGCGGCAAGGCGCTCGGCATCGTGGGCGAGTCCGGTTCGGGCAAGACCATCCTGTCCCGCTCGATCATGGGTCTCCTCCCCCCTCGCGGCACCGTCCGCGGCGGCAGCATCAAGTTCGAGGGCCGCGAGATCGGCAACCTCGGGCGCAAGGAGATGCGGTCGGTGTGGGGCAAGGAGATGGCGATGATCTTCCAGGACCCCATGACCTCGCTCAACCCGGTCATGAAGATCGGCAAGCAGATCGCCGAGCCGCTCCAGATCCACCTCGGCATGACCAAGCAGAACGCCTGGGCCACCGCCGAGCGGCTGTTGCAGGACGTCCGCATCCCCGAGGCCAAGCGCCGGCTCGAGCAGTACCCGCACGAGATGTCGGGCGGCATGCGCCAGCGCGTGATGATCGCGATCGCCCTCGCCTGCGGCCCCACCGCCCTGTTCGCCGACGAGCCCACCACCGCGCTCGACGTGACCGTGCAGGCACAGATCCTCGACCTGCTCGGCGAGCAGCGCCGCGACCGCAACATGTCGCTCGTGCTCGTCACCCACGACCTCGGCGTCGTGGCCGGCCACACCGACGAGATCGCCGTGATGTACGGCGGCAAGCTCGTCGAGAAGGCCAGCACCAAGGGCCTGTTCGCCAACATGAAGATGCCCTACACCGAGGCGCTGCTCAACAGCATCCCCAAGCTCGAGGACCGCAGCCACACCCGGCTCAACGCGATCGCCGGTCGTCCGCCCGATCTCGTCAATCCTCCGAAGGGCTGCCGCTTCGCCCCGCGTTGCCCCTACGCCCAGGACAAGTGCCGCGCCGAGGAGCCGCCGCTCGTGCCCACCGCCGAGGACCCCAACCACCTGTTCGCGTGCTGGTTCCCCGTGGGCAGCCCCGAGTACCACGAGGCCAAGGTCCGCATCGCGGCCCGGGCCGCCGATCATGGCGCGATGGCCGCCGCAGGAGGCAACTGACATGGCCGGCACCGGCAAGGCGCACCTGCGCGACGACGCCGACGTCCTGCTCCGCGTCGAGGACCTCGTCGTCGAGTTCCCCGTCGGCCGCACCGGCCTCAAGGTCAACGCGGTCAGCGGCATCAGCTTCGACGTCCGCAAGGGCGAGACGCTCGGTCTCGTGGGCGAGAGCGGCTGCGGCAAGAGCACCACCGGGCGAGCGATCATGCAGCTCCCCCGGCCGACCAGCGGGTCGGTCGTGTTCGAGGGCACCGAGCTCACCCAGCTCGCGGGCGACCCGATGCGCGAGGCTCGCACCCGGATGCAGATGATCTTCCAGGACCCGATCTCGTCGCTCAACCCGCGGCGCAAGGTCCGCCAGATCGTGATGGAGCCGCTCACCATCTGGAAGCGAGGCACCGAAGCCGACCGGGCCAAGAAGGTCGACTCGATCCTCGAAGAGGTCGGCATCGATCCGGTGCGCGCCGGCGAGAGCCAGCCGCACCAGTTCTCCGGTGGCCAGTGCCAGCGCATCTCGATCGCCCGCTCGCTCGTGCTCGACCCGTCGCTGATCATCTGCGACGAGCCGGTCAGCGCGCTCGACGTGAGCGTCCAGGCACAGGTGCTCAACCTGCTCGAGGACCTGAAGCAGGAGTACGGCCTGACGCTGATCTTCATCGCCCACGACCTCGCCGTGGTGAAGAACATCAGCGATCGGGTCGCGGTGATGTACCTCGGCAAGATGTGCGAGGTGGCGCCGTCCGACGTGCTGTACGAGAACCCTGCGCACCACTACACGTCGGTGCTGCTCAACTCGATCCCGGTGCCCGACCCCGAGGTCGCCGTCACCAAGACCGCGATCGAGGGCGAGCCGCCGTCGCCGGTGCTGCCGCCGCCCGGCTGCCGGTTCAACCCGCGCTGCCCGGCAGCGCAGGACATCTGCCGCTCGGAGGAGCCGCAGCTGCGCGAAATCGGCCCCAACCACTTCGTCGCCTGCCACTTCCCCACCGTCACGCCGGTCTCGGTCAACTGAGGCACGACGGACCGGTCGCGCACCCCGCGCGTACGGTTCGCGTGATGGACACCCTCACCGCCGCTGCCCGTTGGGCCACCACCTGGGAACGTTCGTGGACCGCTGGCGACGTCGCCTCGATCGTCGCTCTGTACCGTCCCGACGCGTCGTACCGATCACATCCCCACCGCGAGCCCGAACAGGGTGGCGCGCTCGGGTACGTGAGCCGCACCTTCGCCGAGGAGAGCCGGGTGTGGTGCCGGTTCGGTCCACCGATGGCCTCGTCGGGACGCGCCGCGGTCGAGTGGTGGGCGTGCTTCGACGAGGAGGGCACGCCGATCACGCTGTCGGGCACGACGGTGCTCACCTTCGACGACGACGGGCTCGTCGTCGATCACCTCGACTACTGGGTGCAGGCCGACGGTCGACGGTTGCCGTTCGCCGGCTGGGCGGGGCTCGCCGAGCCCTGACCGGCACCGGCACGCGCTCGCCTCGGGCGACACCCGGGCGATCGGCAACGATGGGCCGATGACCGTCGCCTCCGACACCGTCGTCCGCTCCACGCCACGCCCGGGCATCGTCCAGCTCACCTTCAACCGGCCCGACAAGCTCAACGCGATGACCGGCGAGCTGGTGCAGGCGCTGCACGAGCACCTCGACGACATCGCCGTCGACCCCGAGGCGCGGGTGGTGGTCCTGACGGGCGCCGGGCGTGGGTTCTGTGCCGGCCTCGACCTCGGCGGGTACGGCACCGCACCCCACACCGCACACCTCGGCCGTACACAGGCGGGGTTCGCCGTGCAGAAGCACATCGCCTCGCTGATCCCCCACCTGCGCTCGCTGCCCCAGCCCGTGATCGCCGCCGTGAACGGCGCGGCGGCCGGTGGCGGGTTCGCGCTGGTGCTCGGCAGCGACGTCCGGCTGGCCGCCCGAGCGGCCAAGTTCAACGCGGCCTTCATCCGTATCGGCCTGTCGGCCTGCGACATCGGCACGAGCTGGGTGTTGCCCCGTCTGGTCGGCGCCTCGCGCGCACAGGAGCTGATGCTCACCGGACGCGTCTTCGACGCCGAGGAGGCCTACCGCATCGGGCTCGTGGTCGATCTCGTCGACGACCACGCACTGCTCGACTGCGCATATGCGAAGGCCGAGCAGATCATGCTCAACGCCCCCTTCGGTGTGGCCCTCACCAAGGAGGGCATGTGGAGCGCGCTCGAGATCCCGGGGATGCAGGCCGCGATCGATCTGGAGAACCGCCAGCAGATCATGGCGAGCGCCACGGCCGACCACCGCGAGGCGATGCAGGCTTTCCTCGAGCGCCGTCCGCCGCGCTACACCAACGGCTGACCCTCGCCGCGACCGACACCCACGCGAAACACCTGGTTGACGGCCACTCACCCGATCGGACGGTCCGCGGGGTGTCCGTCCTCCGGCGAGTGCCCATCCGCATCCGACTGGTCCTGTTGGTGCTGGCCATGGCGTCGATCTCGCTGATCGCCACGCTGGCGGCGTCGAGCGGCTTCCAGAGCACCCGACAGGCGTCCGCCGATGGCGAGTCGGCGACCGTGAGCTCGCGAGCGCTCGCCCACGCGTACGAGGGCTGGCAGTGGCAGGACGACCAGGCGAACATGTACGTCGCCGTGCTCTCGTTGGGGGATCCCGCGCAGGCGCAACTGGCGGACGACACCTGGCAGGAGAGCGTCGACGGGCACGACACCGCCGTCGCCGAACTGGCGGTGGCCCGTGGACAGGCCACGGCCGACGAGATGGCAGCGTTCGACCAGCTCGCGGCCGACCTCGCGGCCTACGACGACTTCGCCCAGCAGACCCACGCCGCCGCCGAGGCCGGTGACATCGAGACCGCGATCCGCATCGCGACCGTCGACAACGCCGAGGTGTCGTTGGCGGTGCCCGCCGACTTCGAGGCACTCCGCGGGCTCGAGGAGGACAGCGTCGACGCCCACAACCTCGAGATCGCGCAGGCGGCGTCGGACAACCAGCGCCAGCAGTGGATGCTCCTCGCCGCCAGTCTGTCCGTCGGAGGTCTGCTGGCGATCGTCCTCATCGTGTCGATCACCCGCCCGCTGCGCGCCGTGATCGCCGGCCTGCAGCGGATCACCGAGGGCGACTACGGCCATCGCGTGCCCGACGCCGGATCCGACGAGCTGACGACGGTGAGCCGCTCGCTCAACCTGGCGGCCGCCAACCTCGACGAGAGCGCAGCGGTGCAACGCGAGGCGACCGAACTCGAGCGTCGCACCCGCCAACGCGACCTCGAACTCGAGCGCGACGAACGCGAGCGGCTGGCTCGCGAGCGAGCCGAGGCCGACGTGCTGCGCGCCAAGGTCGACAGCCTGCTCGAGTCGGCGGCGCTCGCCGCTGCCGGCGACCTCACCACCGCGGTGACCGTCACCGGCGACGACGCGATCGGTCGGGTCGGCGACAGCCTGTCGACGCTGTTGACCGACCTGCGGAGCAGCATCGCGGCGATCGCCCGCAACAGCGACGGCCTCGCCCACGCCGCCGACGGCCTGTCGCACACCGCGCAGCAGATGAGCACGACCTCCGATCGCGCCTCGGCCCAGGTCGGCCGCGTCCGCGCTGCGTCCGACGAGGTGAACGACAACGTCCACACGGTGGCCTCCAGCGCCGAGGAGATGACGGCGTCGATCAACGAGATCGCCCGCAACGCGACGCAGGCGGCCAACGTGGCGTCACAGGCCGTCGCGGCGGCCCGGGTCACCAGCGACACCGTCGGGCGGCTCGGTGCCAGCTCGGCCGAGATCGGCGAGATCGTCCGCGTGATCACCGGCATCGCCGCACAGACGAACCTGCTGGCGCTGAACGCCACCATCGAGGCAGCTCGGGCCGGCGAGGCCGGCAAGGGCTTCGCCGTGGTGGCCAACGAGGTGAAGGAGCTCGCGAAGGCCACCTCGCAGGCCACCGACGACATCGCCACCAAGATCGAGGCGATCCAGAGCGACACCCAGAGCTCGGTCGAGTCGATCACCGGGATCCTCTCGATCATCGACCAGATCGCCGACTTCCAGCACAGCATCGCGTCGGCGGTCGAACAGCAGGCGGCGACCACGAGCGGCATCGCTCGCAACGTCGCCGACGCGAGCCAGGGCAGCAACGAGATCACCGCCGGCATCCGCGACGTCGCCGACGCAGCCGAGCAGACGGCCGCCGGTGCCGACCAGAGCCGGCGCGCCGCCGACGAGCTGAGCGCGATGGCGAGCGAACTGCAGGCCCTCGTGGGTCGATTCAGCTACTGACGACCGAGCCGTTCCGCGCCGGCGCACGCCGTCCGCGAGGATGTGACACCCCGCGGCTACGGTCAGCGGCGTGTCGTCCACGGCCGCACTCGCCTCCCCTGCGTCGCTCGCGAGTGCGATCGTGCCCGACCGGGCGACGCTCGCCCCGCTGCGCAACGGCACCTTCGACCCGACCACGCAGCTGGCACCCGGCGAGTTCTGGCGTGCCACGCTCACCCCGGACGGACCCGGCACGTTGCGCCTCGACTGGCGCACCGGTGCCTTGCGCGCCGAGGCCTGGGGAGCCGGCGCGGACTGGCTCCTCGCCCGCGTGCCGGCACTCACCGGGGCGCTCGACCGTCCCGTCGTGTTCGCCGACGCACCGCCCGCCCTCGCGCACGCGCAACACCACCACCCCGACTTCCGCCTGGGCGCCAGCGGCACGCTGTACCACGACCTGCTCCCCACGATCCTGGCTCAGCGGATCACCGCCGGCGAGGCGATGCGACAGTGGCGGCGACTGTGCACCGAGCTCGGCGAGCGGGCACCCGGCCCGCGCGCCGACCTGCGGCTGCCACCCACCCCCGAGCGTCTCGGGTCGATGCCGAGCTGGTGGTTCCATCCGCGCGGCATCGAACGCAAGCGGGCCGAGCCGCTGATCACCGTCGCCCGGCACGCCCACCACCTGTGGCAGTGGAGCGAGCTGACCACGGCCGAGATCGCGTCGCGGCTGATCCTCCTCCCCGGCATCGGCGAGTGGACCATCGGCACCGTGCTCGGCACCAGCTTCGGCGAGCCCGACGCCCTGCCGGTCGGCGACTACCACTTCAAGAACGTGGTGGCGTGGGCGCTCGCGGGCCGGCCCCGAGGCACCGACGACGAGATGGTCGCCCTGCTCGAGCCCTACCGCGGGCAGCGCGGGCGGGTGCTGCGGCTGTTGCTGCTCGACGGCAACGCCGCCCCCAAGTTCGGGCCGAGGCAACGCATCCTGCCGATGCACCGGTGGTAGCGTCGGCCGGCCCATGAGTACCGTCACGACCGAGCGGACCACGACCCCGGTGACCACGCAGCCGTGGTCGACCTCGCTCGTCAAGGCCGGCGTCGCCTATCTCGTCTCGCGGTTGTGTGTCGTCGCCGGTGCCGCCATCGTCGCCGCCCAGCGCGTCGCCGAGGCCAACCGGGAGAACCTGCCGCGGCCACGCAACGCCATCGGGCTCATCACCGATGTCCTCACCTCGTGGGACGGTGCGTGGTACTACCGGATCGTCCGCGACTGGTATCCCACGTCGATCCCGGTGAACGTCACCTACAACGACATGGAGGCCCGGGCCGCCTTCTTCCCCGTGTTCCCGATGCTCGTCCGAGCGGTCGACGCGGTGTTGCCGGGCGGCGACGTCTTCGCCGGCGTGTTCCTCAACTTCGTGCTCGGCGCCGTCGCGATCTGGCTGGTCGGCCTGCTCACCCGCGATCTGTTCGGCGAGCGGATCGCCTACCGGGCGATGCTGCTGATGGCGTTCTTCCCCGGCAGCATGGCGCTCAGCCTCACCTACAGCGAGGCCACGCTGATCACGCTCGCGGCCGCCTGCCTGCTGATGCTCGAGCGCAAGCAGTGGCTGGCCGCCGGCGTACTGGCCGCGATCGGCTCGGGCACACGACCCAACGGCGTCGGCCTGATCGTCGCCTGCGCGGTCGCCGCCCTGTTCGCGATCAAGGACGACCGCGACTGGAGGTCGCTCGTCGCGCCCGTGCTCGCCCCGATCGGCTTCGTGTCGTTCCAGCTCTACCTCCACGACCGCACGGGGGAGTTCGCGTGGTTCCGCGTGCAGCGCGAGGCATGGGACGAGGGCACGAGCTTCGGCTGGACGGCGGTGCGCAACACGTTGGAGGCGTTCACCCGACCGCTGTCGTCGCCCACCGACACGATCACCGCGCTGTCGGTCATCGCGATGGTCGCGTTGTTGGTCGTCATGTGGAAGCGCAAGCCGACCCCGCCGATGATGGCGTACACGCTGGTGGTGCTGGCGCTGATGATCCTGCCCGCCACCGTGACCGCCCGACCTCGCTTCTTGTTCACCGCCTTCCCGCTGTTCATCAGCGCGGCCGCCTGGTGGCCCGAGGAGCACGAGGAGGGCTGGGCCCTGACGATCGCCATGTGCACCGCCGGGCTCGTCGCGCTCACGGGTCTGTACGGCGTGCTCGGCGCCATCCCCTGACCGGCGCCGGCGGGCACATGACCGATCACCACCCCTCGCGGCGACCGCCCCTCGGGCTCCTGGTGCTCGCCGCGCTCACCTACCTGCCGGCGCTCACGGCCAAGCCCGGCAAGATGCCGACCGACACCAAGCTGTACCTGTACCTGAACCCGGGTCGCCTGGTCGCCGACGCACCGTTCACGTGGGACACCCGGCAGTTCGCCGGCTGGGTGCCGCACCAGACCATCGCCTACCTCTGGCCGTCCGGGCCGTGGTTCTGGGTGTTCGATCGGCTCGGCGTGCCCGACTGGGTGGCGCACCGGCTCTGGATCGGCACGTTGCTGTTCCTCGGCGGCCTCGGCGTCCGCTTCGCGGCGCGGCACCTCGGTCTCGCCCGAAATGCGGCCGGGGTGGCCGGCATCGTCTACGCACTGTCGCCGTACCTGCTCCCCTACGTGTCGCGCACGTCGGTGATGCTGCTGCCGTGGATGGGTCTCGGCTGGCTCGTCGGGCTCACGGTGCGCGCCGCCACCCGCAGCCGCTGGCGCGACGTCGGCTGGTTCGGGCTCGTCGTGCTCACCATCGGTGCGGTCAACGCGACCGCGCTCGCGCTGGTGGCACCGGCGCCCGTGCTCTGGTTGCTGCACGCCGCCTGGCAGCGCTCGATCACCTGGCGAACGGCGATCGTCACGGCGATCAAGCTCGGCGCCGTCAGCATCCTCGTGTCGCTGTGGTGGATCGTGATGCTCATGGTGCAGGGCCGTCACGGTGCCGACGTGCTCGCGTTCAGCGAGACCCTCGAGGCGGTGTCGCTCACGTCGACCAGCACCGAGGTGCTGCGCGGCCTCGGCTACTGGCTGTTCTACGTGCGCGACCCGTACGCGTTCACCACCACGGCCGCGCTCGACCACCTGGGCAGCACCCGCGTGATCCTGGCCGGCTACCTGATCGTGGTGCTCGGCCTCGTCGGCATCGCCACGGTGCGGTGGTCGCAACGACGTTTCGTCGCATGGATGTTCGCCGCAGGCACCCTGCTCGCGGTCGGTGTGCACCCGATCGACGACCCGTCGCCGCTCATGCGACCGCTCAAGGACTCGGCGCTCGGGCTCGCGCTGCGCAGCAGCACCCGTGCCCTGCCCCTCAGCGCGTTCGCCGTCGGGGTGGGTGCCGGCACGCTGGTGACCCTGATGTCGCGATGGCGACGGCCGGCGCAGTGGCATCCACGCCTCGATGGCCGCACGGTCGGTGCGATCACCGCGGTGGGCCTGGTGCTCGTGGCGCTCGTGGGGCTGCCCGCCGCCACCTCGGGGGGCTACGTCGACGAGGCGCTCGTGCGCGACGAGGACGTGCCGTCGTCGTGGTCCGACGCCGTGGCCGCGCTCGACGACGGGTCGAGCGAGGCCCGCGTGCTGCAACTCCCCGGCTCGGAGTTCGGTGCCTTCCGCTGGGGCTACACCGTCGACCCGCCGCTGCCAGGGCTCACGGACAAACCACTCGTCACCCGCGACCTGCTGCCCCTCGGCAGTCCCGGCGCGATGGATCTGCTCTACGCGCTCGACAACCGGTTCCAGAACGGCACCGTCGACCCCGACGCGATCGCAGCGATCGCACGGTTCCTCGGCGTCGACACGATCTGGGTGGCCAACGACCTGGCGTTCGACCGCTTCCGCACACCACGCCCCGAGATCGTGTCGGCGCTGTTCGGCGCCGAGCCCGCCGGGCTCGGCACACCGATCGCCTTCGGCGTCCCCGCGGTGAACGTGCCCGACCTCGCGATGGTCGACGAACAGACGCTCGCCGACGCCCGCATCGGCACCCCGCTCGCACCGGTCGAGCTGGTCCCGGTCGACGATCCGCAGGCGATCGTCCGTCTGGCCAGTCGGGTGGTCATCCTCGCGGGGAGCGGTGACGGCGTGGTGGACGCCACCTCGGCCGGCCTGCTCGACGGCACGGAGGCCGTGGTGTACGCGGCCGATCTGGCTGCCACACCCGACCGGTACGCCGCGGGGATCCCGGGCGACGCCGTGCTCGTGGTCACCGACTCGAACCGTGACCGTGCGTACCAGTGGCGCGGCTCGCAGGACGTGACCGGCCAGACCGAGGTCGGTGGTCCCGAGCGCGACGCGCTGCGCGAGGACAGCTCCGACCAGCGCCTCGCGGTGTTCGCCACCGAGGACGCCGACCAGCAGACCGTCGCCCGACTCGACGGCGGGCTCACGGTGAGCGCCACCTCGTACGGGGAGCCGTTCGCGCTCCGTCCGGAGGACCGACCGGCGATGTCGGTCGACGGCGACCTGACCACGGCGTGGCGGGTGGCCGACCGCTTCGATCCGGTCGGTGAGCAGCTGCGCGTGTCGTCGACCGATGGCACGCTGCACCTCGTCCAACAGCAGGTGCCGACCGCGAACCGACGCATCACCGACATCGCCGTCACGGTCGACGGAGAGCCGCCGGTGCCGGTGGTGCTCGACGAACGGTCGCTCGCGGCACCCGGACAGGACGTCACCGTCACCGCCGACCGGCCGGTCACGATCACCATCACCGGCGTCGCGCCGCTCGACGGTGGCACCGACTCGGGTCCGAGCGCCGTCGGGTTCGCCGAGATCGGCCCGGTCGCGACCGAGACGGTGCGAGTGCCGTCGGCACCGCTCGACACCCTCTCGGCCGATCGACCGCTGGCGCTGGTGTTCACCCGCGACCGGGTGCGGGCCACCGACCGCTGGCGGGCCGACCCGGAACGTGCCCTCGACCGCACCTTCACGCTGCCGGTCGAGCGCGACCTCGACACCGACGGCGTCACCGTCACGCTCCGGCGCGACGACCGCGCACCCGACGGCGCGCTCGACGCGCTGGTCGAGCTGGCCGGCCGCGACGCTCCGCTCGCCACCTCCAACCGCCGGCTCACCGGGGTGGCCGCCGCCCGGGCCGCATCGGCGTTCGACGGCGATCCGACGACCGGATGGACCACCCCGTTCGGTCAGGCGGTCGGCTCGGCGATCACCGTCACCACCACGGAGACGAGTACCCCCACCCTCACGCTGCGCCAGCCGGTCGACGGGTTGCACAGCCCGATCACGCAGGTGGCCGTGCGCTCGGTCGACGGCGAGCAGCTCGTCGACGTGCCCATTCCGGGCGACGACGGTGTCAGCACGCTCACCCTCGCCGGGCCGCTGCCGGCCGGCGAGGTGACGATCACGATCACCGGCGTCGACTCGCGCACCACCACCGACCGCCGGTGGGCCGAGCAGGTGCAGCTGCCCGCCGCGGTGCTCGAGGTGGGCGGCCTGCGGCCCGTGCGCACGCTCCCCGACCAGCAGCCCGTCTGTCGCACCGGTCTGGTGCAGCTCGACGGGGCCGATCTGCCCGTGGCGATCTCGGCCGAGCAGTACGCCACGCTCGCCGACGGCGGCAGCGTCACCACCACCCCGTGCACCGGGACGGAGCTCACCACGCTCGACGCGGGCTCGCATCGGCTCACCACCACACCGGGCCTGGTCAGCGGCATCGACGTCGACCAGGTGGTGTTCCGCTCGGGCCTCACGACCGGTGACGTCGTCGCCGGTGACGAGGCACCCGATGTCGCCCCGCCGCTCGCGGTCGACCGCACGCGCACCACCCGTACCGTCACCGTCGACGCCTGCCCCGACGGGTGCTGGCTCGTGCTCGGCGAGGGCTACAACGACGCGTGGGAGGCCACGGTCGACGGCACCTCGATCGGCGCACCGGTGCAGATCGCCGGTGGGTTCGACGGCTGGTGGCTGCCGGCGAGCGACGCCGCTCGCACCGTCGAGATGCGCTGGACCCCCCAGCGCGGTCTGAACATCGCGTTGCTCGTCGCGATCCTCGGCGTGCTCGCCTCGATCGCGATGGTGGTGCTCGATCGCCGGTCCGCCGACACGACCGCGGCGCCCTCGCCGATCGAGCCGGGCACGTCGTTCTCGGGGACGCCCGCGCCGAGGCGCCGTGCCGTCTCGGCGGCGGTGTTGCTGGTGGTCGCGTCGTTCCTCGTGGTGTCGCCATCGTGGGCGCTCGTCGCCGTCGTGCCGGCGGCGGTGCTCGTCGTCACCCGCCGCGTCACCCCGGCGGCCTTGGCCGCTGCCGTGCTCACCGGCTCGCTCGGGCTGCTGGTGGCGTGGCGGCAGCGCGACCGGCTCTGGTTCGCCGATGCGGGGTGGCCCGCGCACTTCGAAGACCTCCACCGCGTGGGCCTGTTCGTCGTCGCGCTGTTGATCGTCGGCACCTGGTTCGCCGATCCCCTGCCTGACCCCGCGCCGGATCCCTGCGATCAGCCGACAGCGGCCGACACCACCGACCCGGCCAGATAGCGATCGGCCACCTCGTAGCCGGCGGCGTCGCTCCAGTGCAGGCCGTCCGGACGCCAGCCGCCGTCCTTGCCGTGGCCCGTCGCCTCGACCCATGCCCGGAGGTCGAGCACCCGTACCACGTCGGGTCGCTCGGCGGCGACCTGGTCGATCACGTCGAACTGCACCTGATAGCGCGCCGGGTCGAGCATCTTCACCTGCTCGCCCTGGAACGGCGCGATCGGGTACGGCGGCAGCACCCAGGCGATGTGCGGCACCCCGGCGTCGCGCAGCCGGTCGGCCATCGCCCGGTAGTCGTCGAGCAGCCGGGCGCGGTAGCGGTCGTCGAACGGCGTGACGAGGCCCTCGCCCGGCCACTCACGGTCCTCGACGTCGCGCATCGTCACCATCAGCACCACGACGTCGGGCCGCAGCTCGGCCAGCAGCCCGGGCAGCCGGTCGTCGAGCAGCTCGTCGCACTGCCCTTGCCAGTCGATGTCACCGTCGGTCGGCACGGTGCCGGTGCGCAGGAATCCGCAGCCGGCCACCGACGCGTCGGTCACCCGCGCGACCTCCGGATGGTCGGCCGCCCACATCGCGAGCCCCGAGGCGGTGTGCTGTGCGGTCGAGTCGCCGACCACCATGATCCGAACGGGCCGCGACACGGCGGGCACCGGCACGTCGGCGCCGACCGCCGTGGCCGCCGGTGCGGTGTCGGTCGGCGGCGTGTCGTCGGGCAACGTGTCGCCGGGCAACGTGTCGCCGGGCAACGTGTCGCCGGGCAACGTGTCGCCGGGCGACGATGCGGTCGACGCGTCGGAACCCGACGAGGCCGACGAGGCCGACGAGGTCGACGCCGCCGGCACGGTCGCCAACGGGGCGAGGGAGCCCTCGATCGGGGCGAGTGTCACGGCAGCGACCTCGTCGCCCGCAGCGACCGCTCCCGTACGCACCGGCACGACCGCCACACCGATCACCCCGGCCAACAGCGCGCTGGCGACCCCACCTGCCAGCAGCGGTCGGCGCCAGTCGGGGTTCCAGCGACGCACCGGCAGCTCGACCAGCCACGACGACACGGCCGCGGCGACGACGGTGACCGCGAGGCGGACGGCGAACAGCGCCGTGCCATCGGTACCGACCCGATCGGCGGTCAGCACGGCGAAGAGGGGCCAGTGGTACAGGTACAGGCCGTAGCTCACCGTGCCGACCCACACCACCGGACGCAACGACAACAGTTGCCGCACCGGCGACGACACCTGCAGTCCGAGGATCACCGCCGCGCTCGCCAGCGCGAACATCGGCAACCAGCCCTCGTACGCGGGCCCGTGGTCGGACGGCCAGCTGACCGCGGCCCACCCGACGACGGCGAGCCCCGCCACGGCGCACCACCACACGCCGCTGGGCAACGACGCCCCCGACCCGGTGCGGTGACGGAGCGCGACGGCCAGCGTGGCCCCCACCAGGATCTCGCCGGCACGGGCTGGTGTGGCCCAGTAGGCGGCGTCGGCTCCCCACACGTGTGCGATCCACGGCGCCGCCACCACCGACACGGCCGTGAGCGCCGCGATGCCGCCGGCGACCGGATCGAGCCGGCCACCGCCGCGACGACGCAGCCGGAACAGACCCAGCACCACCAGCGGCCACAGCCAGTAGAACTGCTCCTCGATCGCCAGCGACCAGTAGTGCTCGAGCGGTGCGACCCGTCCGAGCGTTGCGTTGGTCAGATCGGCGTAGCTGGCATCACCCAGCAGCTTCACCCAGTTGGCCACCTGGAACAGCGCACCGAGCAGATCGCGGCGCAGCGCCGGGAACTCGTCGAAGGCCCCGGCGGCCGCGGCGACCGTCACCGCCCCGAGGCAGAGCAGGCTGGCGGGCAGCAACCGCTTCATCCGTCGGGCGTAGAAGCGACCGAGCCGCACCGTGCCCGAACGTTCGTGTTCGACCAGCAACAGCGTGGTGATCAGGTAGCCCGACAGCGTGAAGAACACCGACACGCCGACGTAGCCACCCGTCATCCACGAGAACCCGCCGTGGAACAGCAGCACGAGCGTCACCGCCACGGCGCGCAGCCCGTCGAGGGCGGGCTGGTGCTCGAGGGTGCGCCCCTCGGCGCTCATCGGGTCCTGGCCGAACGGGTTGCGCGCAGCGACAGGAGCCAGACCGACCCGAGGGCGGCGAGCACCGCAGCGGAGGGCTCCATCGACGACCGGATCCGGTGTGCGCCGTAGAACACGACCGTCGTGAACGCCACGGCCACCACCGGGCAGCACAGCACCGCGAGCATTCGTCGCCCCCCGGCCCGACGGAGCAGCCGTACGGCGCCGAGCACCGCCAGCGGTGCCGTGACCCACCAGGTGACGATGCCCGCCCACGACGCCCAGCGATAGCGCTCCTCGCCGGTGTCCTGGGCGACCAGGCTGTCGAGGCCGTACAGGTCGAGCGTGCGTGCCACCCGCGCCGCGACCACCACCGGCAGGCGGCGGACGTGGTCGCGGGCGTAGTCGACCGCGAGGTCGCGCTGTCGGGCGGAGCGCACGCTCGGCTCCTCGTCCATCGCATAGTCCGGATCGTCGGTGACGCAGAAGATCGACCAGCCGCCCAGTTCGGTGCCGTGGAACGTGGTGTCGCAGTAGCTGCCGAGCAGCGTGGTGCCGTCGTTGGTGGTGAGTGTGACGGGCCGCTCGAAGCGGACGAGGTTGAACACCACCCAGGGCGCCACCGTGGCCCCTGCGAGACCGGCGACGATCGCCGGCACCAGCACCACCTCACGCCACGGGCGACCGGATCGGCGGGGCCGCTCGCGGACGAGCACCAGCGCGGCCACCAGGGGCACCAGGAGCGCCAGCTCGCTGCGGGCCAGGGCGGACAGCCCGAGTGCCACACCGACCACCGCGCCCCGACGCCAGGTGGGGCGGTCGACGAGCCCGAGCGTCACCAGCAACGCGAGCGACACGCACAGCATGCTCACGCTCTCGGACATCACCAGGCCGTCGTTCATCCAGAAGTTGGGCGACACCGCCACGGCGAACGCGGCGACCGTACCGACGCGATCGCCACCGACACGGCGCCCCACGAGTCCGACCACGACGATCGTGGCGATCCCGCACAGCACGGTGACGAGCCGCTGCCACGGCACCGGCTGGTCGACCCAGCTCACCGTCGCGAGCAACACCGATGTCAGCGGTCCGTGTTCGGCGCCCGGACGGTCGGTGAAGATCTCCCGGAACCAGCGTCCGTCCCAGAGCTGTTGCGCCTGCGCCGAGTAGTAGAGCGAGTCGTTCAGCAACAGCGGCTGGTGCCACTTGTCGAGCACCAGCACACCGAATCGCCACACGGCACCGAGCACGGCAGCCGCCAGCACCCCACGCGGCACGCGTGGCACAGGGCCCGACGAGGCGTCGGCGTCGATCCCCCCGTCGGGGGACGAGACCGGGCTCGGATCGGGGTCGACCTGGACGGGGCGCATGTCCCCGGAAGTATCGTCGGTCCCCGGTGCTCGGGGGAGGCACTGCCGACGCATCGTCGTCGGCGCTCGCCCCGCCCACCGGCCGACCGACATGACCACGCCTTCGTACGCTCCCACGGATCTCCGTCCCGACCGCCGTCCCGACACGATGCGCGGCGCGACGAGCGACGCACCGGTCGAGGTGTGTGTCGAGGCCCGTGCCGACGACGCGACGTCGGTGCTCCCCGCCCCGAGCGTGCACTGGCCGGTGCTCGACGGGCTGCGTGGCGTCGCGGTCGCCGGCGTGGTGGCGTACCACCTCGGGTGGATCTCGGGCGGTTTCCTCGGTGTCGACCTGTTCTTCGCACTGTCGGGGTTCCTGATCACCGGCCTGCTGGTGCGCGAGGCCCGTGACACGGGGAACATCGGCCTGGTCGCGTTCTGGGGCCGTCGCTTCCGGCGGCTGCTGCCCGCGGTGATGGCGCTCGTCGCCGCCGTACTGGCCTGGTGCGCGATCTGGGGCACGCCCGCCGAGCAGGCCGGCGCTCGCGGTGACGCTCGCTGGGCGATCCCCTACCTGGCCAACTGGCACTTCGTCGCCACCGCTCGCGACTACTGGGCGTCGGCCACCGAGTCGTCGGTGTTCACGCACCTGTGGAGCCTGGCGATCGAGGAGCAGTTCTACCTGGTGTGGCCACTGGTGGCCTGGTGGGCGCTGCGCCGCCCCGACGGCGAGCGCCGGCTGGCCCGCGTGAGCGCGGTGTGCCTGGCAGCGTCGGCGGCGGCGATGGTGCTGATGTACTCGACCACCGACCCGAATCGGGTGTACCTCGGCACCGACACCCGCGCGGCGGCCTTGTTGGCGGGCGCGCTGGTGGCCCTGTTGCCGGTGCGCCGGTGGTTGCGTGCCGTGGCCGACGGGCGCCCCGCCCGGCTCGACGCGCTGGCTGCGGCCATCGTCGTCGTGCTGGCCGTCTGGTGGGTGATCGGCGGCGAGCACCTCGACGTGCTGCTGCAGGGTGGCCTCGTCGCCCACTCGCTGATGGCTGCGCTGCTGATCGGCATCCTCGTGGCGCGCAGCGGCGACGTGGCCGGCAACCGGCTCGGCTCGCTGCTCGAGCGCCGGACGCTCGTGTGGCTCGGCCAGCGCTCGTACGGCGTGTACCTGTGGCACTGGCCGGTGATCGTGCTGGCTCGTCCTCGATGGCAGGGGCTGCCCGATCCTGTGTCCGATCTGGCGATCGTCGTGCTCTCGCTGGTGCTGGCCGAGGTGTCGTACCGGATCCTCGAGCAGCCGATCCGCCGCCGCTCCGGTTGGGCGGCGGGTCGCCGAGCTGCGCTGGCGACCGTGATGGTGGCAGCCGTGGCGGTGGGTGCCACCGTGGTGGCGCCGTCGGGTCGAGGGCACGTGGCGGCGTTCGATCCCGGTTCGATCTCGGCGCCGGTGTCGACGGCGGCGACGCAGCCCGCGGCCGTGCCGGCCGCCGTCGAGCCCGCGGTCGAGCCCGCGGTCGAGCCCTCGGTCGAGCCCGCGGTCGCGCCCTCGGTCGTGCCCTCGGTCGAGGTGGCCGGGCCCTCGGTCGAGGTGGCCGGGCCCAGCCTCGGGGTTGCCGCCGGGGCCGTGCCACCCGCCCCACGCCCGCTCGTGCACGACGTGCTCTGGGTGGGCGACTCGGTGGCCGCCGACCTCGCGCCCGCGCTCACCGCCGCGTTCGGCGCGGCCGGGGTCACCTGGACCGACGTCGCCGGCGACGGCCTGCGGCTCACCCACGGCGGTGGCGTCGACACGGTCGAGGTGTGGGGCGAGGCGCTCGGCTCGCACACCTTCGACACCGTCGTCGTGCAGCTGTCGTACTGGGATTCGCCCGCCGCCGTCGAGGAGATGCGCACGAGCTTCGGGTGGTTCGCCGACCAGGTGCGCGCTCGTGGCGCGCAGTTGGTGGTGGTGACCCCGCCGCCGGTGCGCGACGACCTGGTCGACCCGGGTCTCGACACCCAGCGCCAGGTGATGGACGAGCTGAGCGCAGGGGGCGGCGTGGTCGTGATCGACAGCACGCCGGCGTGGGGCACCACCATGTCGTTCGACATCGACGGCGACGGCGCACCCGACCGCAAGCCCGACGGCGTGCACGTCTGCCCGCAGGGCGCTGCGCGGTTCGCCACCTGGCTGGTCGACGACTTCGCCGCCCGTTTCGCCGGGGTGAGCCCACAGCCGGTCGACGCGTGGGCGGGCAGCGGTTGGACGTCGAGCGTGCGCTACGACACGCCTGCCGGCGCCTGCGTGTCGCTCGGCTGACCGCCGCGCCGGTCGCGCCACCGGTCGATCGCGACGGCTGCGCCGATCGCGAGCCACGGCGACAGCGGCACGTGGAAACGCGGGGCGCCCCACAGCAGCATCGGGATCACGAACAGCGACACCGCCGTCACCAGCGCGATCACGCGGGTGGGCGTCGCCCACAGGGTTCGCCGGGCCAGCACGGCGCCGGCGAGGGCCAGCGTGCCGACGGCGAAGAACCAGGTGTCGGCGAGCCACCCGAGCACCGTGCGCACGGGGTCGGGCAGGAACCGTCCGTCGCCGAGCTCTTCGACCTCTCGGAGCGCCACACGGTCGTCGATCATCATCCGGTACGTGCGCATCCCCCAGAGCTGCACCTCCTTCACCGGGTGGTGCACCACGAACGAGACGGCCTTGCGGATGTTGGCCTGGTTGCGCTCGGCCTCCGGCAGGTCGGGATCGGCGCACCCCTCGTGCTCCGCGAAACGGAACGTGCCGTTGGCGTCGAGGGTGCGGTCGATGCACAACGTGTCGCCGAGGTTGGTCGACACCGGCACGAACGCATCGAGCGCGCCGAGGTTGCGGATCGTCCAGGGCACCATCGAGGCGAGCACCACGGCGACCGGGATCGCGACCGCCCGCGCCGCGGTGCGCCAGCCGGTGTGCGCGCACAGGCAGGCGAGCCCGAGGCCGACGACGACCGGCAGTGCGAACGGTCGCACCAGCACGGCGATCGCGAGGACGGCACCGAAGACCAGCAGGCGTCGTGTCGACGGCGCACCGGTGCTCCAGTCGTGGTCGACGAGCACCACCACCGACGCGAGCACCAACACCACGAACGTCGTCTCGATCGAGTAGGTGGCCACCGACATGATCAGGTTCGGCCACAGTGCCACCAGCCACGCGGCCACGAGGGCCACACGCGCGCCCCACGTGCGCACTGCCACCCGGTGCACGAGCCAGATGGCGGCGGTGCTCGCCACGATCTGCCAGACGGCGGTCCACAGCACCGAGCTGTCGGGCAGGGGCGTGTGGGTGGTGATCGCGGTGATCAGGCCCAGGATCGCCGGCCAACCGACCGGGTAGTACGACGTCGGCGTGGTGAACGGCGGGATGTGGTAGCCGCGGCCGGCCCCGATCTCCTGGCCGAGCACCCAGTACGAGTACTGGTCGCCGCTCACCAGGAACTCGGGCGTCGAGCGGGCGGCGTACGCGGCCCACACGATGCGGGCCACCAGGCCGACGGCCACCGGTGCGAGCAGCAGGCGGTGACGGCGGCACCATCGCACGAACGCCGCTCCCCGCCCGTCGTCACGCCCCTCGTGCACGACGGCGAACCGTATCGCGCGTCGACCGGTCGTGACATCCGACGGGCGCGACGACGGATAGCGTCGGCGCCCGTGACCGACCAGGGCCGCACCCTCCCGTACGAGCCGGGGCTCGACGGGTTGCGGGCGGTGTCGATCGTCGGGGTGCTGCTGTTCCATGCGTGCGCGACCTCGGGTCTCGGTGGCTGGTTCCGCGGCGGCAACCTCGGCGTGTCGGTGTTCTTCACCCTGAGCGGGTTCCTCATCACGAGCCTGTTGCTCGCCGAGCACGAGCGGACCGGCCGGATCGATCTCGCCCGGTTCTGGACGCGACGTATCCGGCGTCTGGTCGCCGCGTCGCTCACCGTCGTGGTCGCCGTGACGGTGCTGTCGCGTACGTCGTGGTTCGACCTGCGCTCGGGCGACGCGCTCGCCGCGATCTGGAGTGCCACCAACTGGCACGTGGTCGCAGGGGGCCAGGACCGGCTGCTGCAGACCGTCGTCGGGCCGCTCGGGCCGACCTGGTCGCTCGCCGTCGAGGAGCAGTTCTACGTGGTGCTCGCCATCGGCGCCTGGCTGGCCGTGCGCACCCGTCGGCCCGAGCGGGTGCTGGCCGCCGGTGCCGGCGTGCTCGTGCTGGTGTCGCTGGTCGTGTCGAACACCGTCTCGGACTGGTCGCCCCGACTCGAGTTCGGCACCGATGTGCGCGCCGCCGAGCTCGCCGTCGGATGCCTGGTGGCGCTCGGTCTGAGGCGCAGCGTCAGGATGCGCGAGGTGCTGCGCGGACGTCCGGCGATGGCCGACGGTGTGGGGATGGTCGCGATGGCGGCGACCGTGGTCGCCTTCCTCACGGCGGGCACCGCGCCGTGGCTCCTGCGCGGTGGCCACGCTGCGCTCGCGGTGGTGTGGGCGCTCTCGATCGTCGGGGTGCTCGCGCACGGGCGGCTCGACCGGGCTCTGTCGGCGCCGCCGCTCGTCGCCATCGGGCGGTGGAGCTACTCGCTGTACCTCGTGCACTGGCCGGTGTTCCTGGTGCTGAGCGAGGACCGCACGCACCTCGAGGGCGTGGCGCTGGTGGTGTTGAAATCGGCGGTCGCGTTCGTGCTCGCGGTCGGCTTGCACCGCGCCGTGGAGCAGCCCGTGCGCTCGGCCCGCACCGGCACGTGGGCCACCGTCGCCGGGTGGCTCGGCGCGTCGGTCGCAGCGAGTCTCCTCGCCGTCGCACTGCTCTGAGTAGCCTCCGCAGCACGCCATGGACGAGCACCCGCACCACGTCGCGACGCCCGACGACGCACCCGGCACGGCGCCGGTGGTGCTCGACGTCACCGTGCCCGTGTACAACGAGGCGCACGTGCTGGCGGCGAGCCTGCAGACGCTGCACGACTACCTGAGCGCGCACTTCCCGTTCACGTGGCGGATCACGGTGGCCGACAACGCGAGCACCGACGGCACGCTCGAGGTGGCCCACGAGTGCGCGGCGAGGTTGCCCGGCGTGCACGTGCTGCACCTCGACCGCAAGGGCCGGGGTCTCGCGTTGCGCGAGGCGTGGAGCCGCAGCGATGCGCAGGTGTGCGCCTACATGGACGTCGACCTGTCGACGGGGCTCGACGCGCTGCTGCCGCTCGTCGCACCGTTGATCACGGGTCACAGCGACGTGGCGATCGGCTCGCGACTCGCTCCCGGTGCATCGGTGGCTCGTGGGCCGCGACGCGAGATCATCTCGCGCACCTACAACGTGATCCTGAAGACCGTGTTCGCGGTGCGGTTCCGTGATGCGCAGTGCGGCTTCAAGGCGATCCGCAGCGACATCGGCCGGCACCTGCTGCCCGCGGTCGAGGACGACGGCTGGTTCTTCGACACCGAGCTGCTGCTGCTGGCCGAGCACAACGGCCTACGCGTGCACGAGGTGCCCGTCGACTGGGTCGACGACCCCGACAGCCGGGTGAACGTGCGACGCACCGCCACCGACGACCTGAAGGGCGTGTGGCGGATGGCGAAGTCGTTCGTCCGTGGCGGCGGGCGGCTCGAGCTCGGACCGTTGCGCCGGGCGCCGCTCACGGAGGACTTCGGGCGCCAGCTGGTGGGCTTCGCGGCCGTCGGCCTGCTCAGCACCAGCGTGTCGCTGCTGCTGTTCCTGCTGTTGCAACGCGAACTGCATCCGGTGTGGGCCAACGTGATCGCGATCGCCGCCACCGCGGTGGCCAACGCGTGGGCCAATCGTCGCTTCACGTTCGGGCATCGCAGCCGTGTCGACCGCGGTCGTGACTACCTGGCGGCCGTGACGATGCTGCTCACCTCGCTCGCCGTGTCGTCGGGCCTGTTGGCGGTGACGCTGTGGGCGGGCGGCGGGTTGCTCGCGCAGGCCGTCACGCTGGTGCTCGCCTGGGCGCTGGTGGCGATCGGGCGCTTCGCGCTGTTGCGGGCGTGGGTGTTCGCGGCACCGCCGGCGGTCGAGACCGGCCGCAGCATCGTCACCCGCACCTGAGGACCGACCGGATCAGGCGGGCCGGATCAGGCGGGTCGGATCAGGCGGGTCGGATCAGCACGGCCACCGTGTCCGTGCCCACACGACGGCGCAGCTCGCTCGTCGTGGTGAACACGTCGGCCACGCTCGGATCGAGGTCGAGCGCGCCGGCGGCCACCAGCTCGGCGGCCAGACCGCCCTGCACGAACCCGACCGGGTCCTCGGCCGCGGCGTCGGCGATCTGCCGCTCGGTCATCCCGAATGCACCCGCCTCCACCTGCTGGCGTCCCGACTCGCTGAGCACGATCCCGAACGATGCGACCTCGTCGATCATCTGCTGCTCGCCGTCGAGCAGGCGGGCGATCTCGTCGGCGGTGAGCGGTGACGTGAAGGCGATCCGCTCGCTGCCATCGGGGACGTCGAGCGCCGCGCGGGCTTCGAGCAGGAAGACGGTGAGCGGCTCGTCACCGGTGGCACGACGGGCATCGCCCACCTGACGGACGAGGCCCTCCTCTCGCACCCGGAAGTCGACCCCGGCCTGCTGCATCGCCGTGAGCACCACCGCCGAGTAGGGCTCGAGGTAGCGCAGGTTCGAGGCGTCGAGCACGACCGCCTGATCGGTGTGGTAGCGACGCACCTGGTCGGACAGGGCCCGCGCCGCCGGGATCGCCTCGGGGAACGTGTCGGGCCCGGCTGCCTGCACGTAGGCGGGCACGTTGGCGAGCGACACGACGGCCACCACCGCGGCGCCGATCCACGCGGCTCGGCCGCCGCTCGCCTGCGCCGCACCACCCGGTCGCCGCGCTGCCACCACGGGCGCTGCGGCGACGACGACGGCGAACATCCAGAACGCGCCGATGCTCCACAACCAGCGCATCTGGTGCGGCGTGAGCCCCAGTGGTCCGATCGGCATGATCGTGAGCGAGGCGAGCGCCATCACGACGGCGATCGCCGCGACGACGACCGCGACGAGCGCCGGCCGGTCGCGACGTCGACGGGCCGCCGCGGCGAGCGCGGCCGGCACGACGACCATCACCGACAGGCCGAGCAGCGCGACGGCGACACCGCGCACGCCGACCGGCTGCAGCGTCACCCCGTCGTCGCGGTACTGCGTGTAGGGCACGGCATCGACCCACGAGCGCCGCCCCCACCACCACGGTGCCGGCATCACGCTGCCGGCGATGCGCACCGCGAGCCGCGCTCCGATCGTCGGCTCGTCGCCGCCGGTGCTCGTCGCGATGCGCGCGAGGTTGCCCTGACCGCTGCCGAAGAACTGCTCGATCAACGGCTGGGCCCACAGCACCAGCACCGTCGTGACCGACGTGAGCGTCGCCCGCCGCACGTGGGGCAGGTCGGCGGTGCGTGCAGCCGGATCGGTGCGCCAGCGGTGCCGGTACACCACGACGGCGCCCGCCACGCCGGCGATCACCAGTGCGGGCGCCAGGTAGACGTACCCGAGGTGCACCTGCAAGCACAGCGACGCCGCCGCCATCAGCACGGGGCCGGCGCCGAGGTCACCCGCGGCGACCGCCCAGGTGCTCACGAGCAACAGCAGCGCTGGGAGCACCAGCACGTGCGGGTTCCAGGGATCGGTGAGCATCGCGCTGCCGAGCGTGTGGGCCAACAGGGCCGCCACCGCTGCCCCGGCGACGAACCCGGTGCGGCCCGCCACCCGGCGGGCCACCAGCGCGGTGCCGACGATCGCCGCGGCGTTGACCAGCCCCACACCGAGCGCCACCCCGGTGGCTCCACCGAACAGCCTCACGGGGATCGCCAGGATGTCGAACAGCAGCGGACCGGGGTGGTTGAGGTCCTTGCCGGCGGTGAGCGATGCCGACGACCAGGTGCCGAGCAGCGGCACGTGGTGGATGCTGAACACGTCGCGGGCGCGCATCTCGATCAGCGCGTTGTCGCCGATGGGGATCCATCGGGTGCCACTGCGACGGATCACGGCGGCCACGACCGGTGCGACCGACACCGCGAGGACCAGCCACTCGAGCAGGTCGAGCCGGTCCGTCCGCCGGGTCGACGAGCGCGAGCCGTCGGGCGCGACCGCCGTCGGCTGCGAGTCGCTCACCGCCCCTCCCCCACCGGCACGACGAACACCGCCGTGGGGGTGCCGAGCTCGAGCATCCGGTTCACCTTCGACTGCAGTTCGGGCGGCACCCGGGGGTCGACCTGGACGCCGAACAGGTTGCTCTCGATCAACGGCACCAGGTCGTCGAGCCCTGCGGCGGTGAGGCCCTCGGTGAGCTCACGCTCGAGCGTGTCGTACTCGGCCCGCTCGCCGGTGTCGCGCGGGTCGTACTCGACCACGAGCTCGGCACCGGGCAGTGCGGCCACCTGGTCGATGTAGAAGCCGGTGGCGAGTCGCACCTCGGCGTCCGCGTCGGCGTCGGCGATCACGCGTTGCTTGGTGACGGGCACCCGCCACGTGTTCGGCACGCCGACGTCGAAGCCACGACGTTCGAGCTCGTTCACCAGGCCGTAGCCCTGCGAACCGAAGTAGCGGGCGTCGTTCCACGTGACCAGGTACCGACCGTCCCGGCCGACCGCGTCGCCGAGCCCGGCGGTGAGCGCGTCGGCGGTCGGGTCGACGAGCTCGCCCAGCGTGTCGCTCAGGTACTGCTCCGGGGCCCGAGCGCCGAACGCCTCGACCGTGAGCGCGCCCCACGACGCGACGGTCACCGCGGTGCCGATGACCACGATCGCCCGACGGACGGTGCCGGCACGGTCGGGCCACCAGTGCCGCACGGCCACCGCGAGGGTCCACACCACCGACACGGCGAGCAGCGTGGTGGTGGTCCAGGCCCAGAGCGTGAGGTAGTACCAGACCTTGCCGAAGATGCGGCTCATCGAGAACGTGCCCAGCACCAGCGCCCAGGCGATCACGACGTGCAAGCGCACGAGCAGGCGGTGATGCAGCCGCCAGGCGATGCCGACGCAGCCCAGCCACACCACCAGCACGAGCAGTCCGGGCAGCACGCTGCCGGTGAGGTCGAAGCCGGCTCGAGTGACGAAGCCGTCGCGGCCGAAGCCGCCGCGCACCAGCCGGAACACGTCGAGGTGCCGCAGCAGCAGGCGCACGCCGGTGCCGTAGCCGACCGGCTCCTCCGGCGGGTGCCGAAAGTAGCTCGCGATCATTCGGAGGTTGCCGGGCGACCGGGTGAGCTGATCGGCGATCGGGGGCGACCACAGCACCAGCGCGACCACGACGGCCGTGCCGAGTGCGCGGGCCACCTCGTTGCGTTCGACCGGGTGGCGATACGCCTCCCACAGCAGCACCAGCGTGCACAGGCCGGCCATGCCGAGCACCAGCCCGAGGTAGGGCAGGTGGGTCTGCGCACACAGCGAGCCCACCGCGGCCACGACGATCACCATCCGACGGTCGCCGTCGAGCACACCCCAGGTGGCGAGCAGCACCACCAGCCAGAACAGCAACGGCAGGTAGGGGTTCCATGGCTGGGTGACGACGTCGAAGCCGTAGCCGCGCACCACCAGCACCAGCACCGCGGCGATCACCACGGCGAACGCCGGGCCGCCGCGGCGTCGGGCGAGCCACAGCGCGAGGCCCACGGCCACCAGGTTCAGCACGATCATCCCGGCGAGCAGACCCCACGCGCTCGAACCCGCCAGCCGGTAGGTGGGCGCGAGCAGGTAGAAGCTGAGCGGACCGGGGTGGCTGCCCTGATCGGGGAACACACCGATGCGGCCCGGCAGGCCGATCAGCGGGGTGTGACCGCCGCCGACGTCGCGCACACGGAACTCGGTCATCGCCAGGTCGAGCACCGGGTGGTAGTGCCGGCCGATCAGGCGAATGGCGGCGATCACGAACGGCACGGCGAGCAGCCCCCACAGGGCGGCCTGCACGCGGTGGATCGGCCAAGCCCGCAGCCGGCCGACGATCGAGCCCTTCATCCGGCCGGGCTCATCGCTGCCGCGAGGGCCGCCGCCGGTGCACGACATCGGCGACGCCCCAGCGGGTGACCAGCAGCATCGACTCGACGATGATCCGCGGCGACATCTTCGACGTGCCGCGCTCGCGGTCGCGGAACACGATCGGCACCTCGGTCACGGGGTGTCCCTTCACGACGAGGCGGCGCACCAGTTCGGTGAGGAAGGCGTAACCCTCGGCGGCCGTCGACGACGGGTCGATGTCGCGCAGCGCGCCGGCCCGGTAGGCACGGAAGCCCGAGGTGGCGTCACGCACGCCGAGCCCGAGCACCACACCGCTGTAGCGGTTGCCCCAGCGCGACAGCAGCCGGCGGTGCAACGGCCAGTCGGCAGTGGCGCCGCCCGGCACGTAGCGCGACCCGATCACCGCGTCGGCGCCGGCGTCGATCGCGGCGAGCAACGACGGGATCACGGTCGGGTCGTGCGAGAAGTCGACGTCCATCGACACGATCACGTCGTAGCCCTCGTCGAGCGCGACCTGGAAGCCGTTGCGATAGGCGCTGCCGAGCCCCTGTTTGCCGGGCCGGTGCAGCACCTTCACCTGGCCGAGCTCGGCTGCCGACTGCTCGGCCAGCGAGCCGGTGCCGTCGGGGCTGTTGTCGTCGACGACCAGGACGTCGGCGGCCGGCACCGCCTCGCGCACCGCGGCGAGGAAGAGTTGGATGTTCTCCGCCTCGTTGTAGGTGGGGACGACCACGACGGCACGCACGGCCCGACATCGTAGCGATCGGCCCGGAGGGAGCCGGGGACGCCCCGTCACCCGGCGCTACGCTCGGGCCTGCCCATGCGACCGGTTCCGCCAGCCCCGTTCGTCGGCCCGTTCGCCGATCGACTCCTCGCGCTCGACTTCCCGTCGCTGCCCGACGACCGTCGTGCGCAGGCCGTCGCCTTCACGATCACCCGCGTCGAGGGTCTGCCGAGCGTGATGCGCTTCGGCGTCACCCTCATCGGCCTGCTGTTCCACGGGTTGCTCCAGCTCCCGGGCAACGACGCCACGCTGCGGTTCCTCGCCCGCACTCCCCTGCCGCTGTTCGGCGAGTACGTGCGCATGGTCCGTTCGCTCGGGTACGCGTTCGTGTTCGAGACCTGGCCCGACACCCGGGTCGACGGTTCGAGCCGCCCGGTCGAGGTGGCCTCGTGACGGGCGCGCCGAGCGGGGTGATCCCGCACGAGACCCATCTGCGCTGCGACGTGCTCGTGATCGGCTCGGGCGCCGGCGGCGCCACCACGGCTGCGCTCCTCGCCGAGGCGGGCTTCGACGTGATCGTCGTCGAGGAGGGGCCCTGGGTCGATCAGGGTTCGGTCACGCCGTTCTCGCTCGAGCAGATGGACCGGCAGTACCGCTCGGGTGGTGTGACGGTGGCACTGGGCCTGCCCTCGATCGCCTACACCGAGGGCCGGTGCGCCGGTGGTGGCACCGAGGTGAACAGCGGGCTCTACTTCCGACCGCCGCTCGACGTCGTCGAACGCTGGCGCCGAGAGCACCGGATCGAGGGGCTGTCGCTCGACGAGCTCGAGACGATCGCCGACGAGGTCGAGCAGGCGATCCATGTCACCACCGTGCCCGGCAAGCCCACGCCCGCCAGCGAGATCCTGCGTCGCGGTGCGGCCGAGCTGGGATGGCGTCACGCCGAGGTGCCGCGCTGGATGCGCTACCCCGCGGGCGGCGACGCGGTCACCGGTCAGCGCCAGAGCATGACCCGCACCTACCTGCCGCGAGCGTTCGCCGCGGGCGCTCGCATGCTGGTCGACGCCCGCGTCGACCGGCTCCGCACGCTCGGCTCCGTGGTCAACGCCGAGATCACCTACGGCGACGGCACGGGCACTCGGCCGGGCGCGCTGATCGCCGCCCGCTGGGTGTTCGTGTGCGGCGGCGCGATCCAGACCCCTGCCCTGCTGCAACGGTCGGGCTTCCGTCACCGGATCGGCAGGTCGCTCGCGGTGCACCCCACGGTGAAGCTCACCGCGGCGTTCGCCGACGAGGTGAACGTGCCCGACGACGTGCCGGTGCACCAGGTGAAGGAGTTCGCGCCCGATCTCAGCTTCGGCGGGTCGGCGAGCCACAGCGGGCTGGTCGCGTTGGCGCTCAGCGACGAGTGGCGCACGTTCGGCGGACTGGTCGAGCAGTGGCGCCGCATGAGCGTGTACTACGCGGCGATCACCAGCGAGGGCCGCGGTCTGGTGCAAGCACTGCCGGGCTTCCGCGATCCGCTCGTCACCTACCGGCTCACGCACCGCGACCGCGAGTTGCTGCGCAGCGGCCTGGCCCGGCTGGCGTTGCTGATGCTCGAGGCCGGTGCCACCGAGGTGTACCCGTCGTTCCGCGGTGCGCCGGTGGTGCGCGACCGGCGCGACCTGGCCACCCTCACCGAGCGCTTCGCGGCCACCAAGGCGAGCGTGATGACCGTGCACCTGTGCTCGACCGTGCCGCTCGGCGAGGACCATCGGCGCTGCGGTGCCGACTCGTTCGGGCAGGTGTTCGGCAGCGAACGCATCTTCGTCAACGATGCGTCGCTGTTGCCGAGCGCTCCGGGCGTCAACCCGCAGGCCACGGTGATGGCGTTCGCCATCCGCAACGCCCGGCACTTCGTCGAGACGCACCGCGTGGGCGCCGTCGCCCCGGGAAGGACCCTGTCGTGATCGATCGCCGGCCCGCTCCGGCGTTCACCGTCGTCACCGGCGCCGCCGGCTGGCTCGGTCGGGCGCTCGTGCACCGTCTGCTGGCCGAGGGCCGTGGCGACCTGCGCGTGCTGGTGCACGACATCGGCGACCGGGCGCTGATCCCGCAGGGCGACGCGATCGCGGTCGAGGTCGGCGACATCGGCGATCGTGCCGTGGTCGACCGCCTGTTCGCCGGGCTGCCGTCGGGTGTCGACGTCGACGTGATCCACACCGCGGGGGTGATCCACCCGGGCAAGGTGTCCGACTTCTTCCACGTCAACCAGCGCGGCACGGAGCACGTGGTGGCGGCCGCCGAGGCGGCCGGGGTTCGCCGGCTGGTGCACGTGTCGTCGAACAGCCCCTTCGGCACCAATCCGCTGCCCACCGATCTGTTCCGCCAGGACGAGCCGTATCACCCGTACTACGGCTACGGCCGGTCGAAGATGCTGGCCGAGCAGGCCGTGTTCGCCGCGGTCGAGCGTGGCCTCGACGCGGCCGTGGTTCGGCCGCCGTGGTTCTACGGGCCGTACCAGCCGCCGCGGCAGACGACGTTCTTCAAGATGGTGCGCCAGGGCAAGTTCCCGATCATCGGCAGCGGCGAGCAGCGCCGGTCGATGGTGTACGTCGACAACCTGGTCGACGGCATCCTCGCCGCCGAGCTCACCCCCGCCGCACGCGGCAAGGGCTGGTGGATCGCCGACGCCCGGCCGTACACGGTGAACGAGATCGTCGACACGGTCGGCCGGGCACTCCGCGACGAGGGGTTCTCGGTGAAGGGCGGCGGCATGAAGCTGCCGGCGATCGCGGGCCGGGTCGCCGAGACCGCCGACCGGATCATCCAACGCACCGGCCGGTATCAGCAGCAGCTGCACGTGCTCGGCGAGATGGACAAGACCATCGCGTGCGACATCAGCGCGTCGCGGATCGCCCTCGGCTACGAACCGCAGGTCGACCTGTACGAGGGCATGCGCCGCAGCATCCGCTGGTGCGTCGAGCAGGGGCTCGAGCTGTGACCCGGTCGCTCGTCACCGGCGGCTCCGGCTACTTCGGCTCGCTGCTCGTGCAGCGGCTGCGCGCCGCCGGCCACCAGGTGCGCATCCTCGATCTCAACGACGCCGACGACCGGCCTGCCGACGTCGAGATCGTGCTCGGTGACATCCGCGACGCGGGCACGGTCGCAACGGCGCTCGAGGGCGTCGACGTGGTGTTCAACAACGTCGCACAGGTGCCGCTCGCGAAGGACCACCATCTGCTGCGCACGGTCAACGTCGACGGCACCAAGCTGCTGCTCGACCAGGCGGCTCGTGCGGGTGTCGGCAAGGTGGTGCACACGTCGTCGAGTGCGGTGTTCGGCATCCCGGCCGCCAACCCGGTGCTGCCCACCACGGTGCCGTCGCCGGTCGAGGCGTACGGCCATGCGAAGTTGGCTGCCGAGTGGGCGTGCCTCGATGCTGCGGCCAAGGGCCTCGACGTGAGCATCGTGCGGCCGCGCACGATCCTCGGGCACGGTCGTCTGGGCATCTTCGGCATCCTGTTCGACTGGATCGCCGACGGCGCCGACGTGGTGGTGCTCGGCGACGGGTCGAACCGCTACCAGTTCGTGCACGCCGACGATCTCGCCGACGTGTGCCTGCTCGCCTCGCAGCACGAGCGTCCGATGATCGTCAATGCCGGCACCGACCGGTTCGGCACGATGCGCGAGTCGCTCGAGTCGCTGTGCGCGTACGCGGGCACCGGCTCGGAGGTCCGGTCGCTCCCCGCCCGGGCGACGTCGCTCGCGATGCAGGCGGCGGCCGGGCTGCACCTCGCCCCGTTCGCGCCGTACCACTGGATCATGTACTCGAAGTCGCTGTGGTTCGACATCGACCACGCTCGCGAGGCACTCGGTTGGCAACCGAAGTTCTCGAACGAGGAGATGTTCGCGGCCAGCTACGACTGGTTCGTCGCGAACCGTGCGATCACCGAGCAGGCAGGCGCGTCGCACCACCGCACCACCGCCAAGCAGGGCGCGCTGCGTGCCGTGAAGTGGGCGATGCAGCACCTGCCCGGCTGACGCTGCGCGCGCTCAGCGAGACATCACCTGGGCGTGCAGGGCGCGCAGCACGCCGAGCGCGGAGGCGTCCCAGGTGAGCGTGCGGGCCCGCGCGAGCGCGGCGTCGGCCAGGCGGCTGCGCAGTTCGTGGTCGTTCAGCACGCGGGCCAGTTCGGCGCCCAGGCGTTCGAGCGGGGCGAGGATGCCGGTGACGCCGTCGACGACGCTGCTGCGGTGGCCGCGGATGTCGGTGGCCACCGTGGGTGTGCCGCACGCAGCCGCCTCGGTGAGGGTCAGCCCCCAGCCCTCGGCCAGCGACGCGCTGGCCACCAGCCAGGCGCGCTGGTAGTGCTCGACCAGCTCGGCGTGGGGCACCTGCCCGGCGAAGCTGATCCAGTCGGTCGCTCCCTCGGCGGCGACCAGCGCCTCGAGTTCGTCGGCCATCGGGCCGCTGCCGACGATCTCGAGCCGGAGCGCCGGCACGTCGCGCTTGGCCACGACGGCGGCACGGATCAGCTCGTCGAACCGCTTCACGGGCGCGAGCCGGCCGACGGCGACGACCAACGGCTCGGGCGAGCGTGCGGCCACCGGATCGGCGGCCGTGTGGAACGCCTCGCTCACGCCGTTGTTCACGGCGAGCACGCGGTCGGGGTGGAACCCGAGCTCGAGCAGCTCCTCGCGGGTGGCCTCGCTGGGCGTGACCATCTGGGTGCGACGGTAGAACGGCGGCGCGAGGCGGGCCTCGAGCGCTCGTCCGAACCCGGCCAGCGGACCGGGCAGCATCTGGCCCCACATCGGGCCGTGCACGTGGTGGAGGAACGTGATGCGCGGCGCTCGGCACCACACGGGCGAGAACCACGGCACCCCGTTCCAGATCTCGACCAGCGCGTCGTAGCGGCCCATGCGGTGGGTGAGCTCGCTCGCGACCGTGCGGGGGAACACCGTGTAGCGGCTGCCTCGGCGGATCACGCGATAGCCGTTGCGGCGGCTCTCGGCCGGCTGACCGAGCGCAGCGCTGGTGCGGTGGGTGACGTCGAGCCCGGCGGCGGCCCAGCGGCGCATGAACTCGTCGGCGTGCACCTCGCTGCCGCCGGCGTCGGGGTCGTCGAGGTCGCGCCACGCCATCGTGTGGACGCGCCGCACGCCCCGCTCGATCATCTCGGCGGCGAGCCGGTCGATCTCGTCGAGTTCGGGTGCGCGCCCGGAGGTGGGAGGCGTGGAGGGACCGTCCGACATGCGGGTGCGAGGCTATCCCTGGTCACTAGTGTCGCACCGTGCCAGCAGCGGACGAGCACGTGACCCCACCTGTCGACGACACGTCACCGGACCCCTCACCCGATCCCGATCCCCGGGCGAACGCCACCGAGGCCGCCGGTGCCGCCGGTGACCTGCCGTACGTGTTGGGCGGCCGGCTGTGGCGGCGCCCCGGTCGAGCGGCGTGGCTCTCGTTCGGGGCGATCCTCGCCGTGGTGCTCATCCCGTTGCGCGGCCTGTACCGGGGCACCGGCAGCTCGATGGAGGAGGGCTTCATGCTCGTCTTCCCCAAGCGGATGCTCGCCGGCGACGTGCCCAACGTCGACTTCCTGCACCTGTACGGGCCGGGCTCGCTGCAGGTGCTGATGGGCTGGTACCGGGTGTTCGGGTACACCCTCGAGTCGCAGCGCGGGTTCGGCCTGCTGCAGCACCTCGGGATCATCGTCGGCATCTACGCGCTCACGCGTGTGTGGGGCCACGCGGTCGCGACCATCTCGGCGGTCACCGTGACGCTGCTGGTACTCACCCCCATCGGCCTGTCCGCGCTGGCGTGGGAGGGCGCGGTGGCGCTCGCGATCTGGAGCGTGGTGTTCGCGCTGCGGGCGATGCACACGTCGGGCCGCGATCGCACGCTCGCCCTGCTGGCCACCGGTGCGTTGGCCGGCTTCGCGCTCAGCTTCCGACCCGACCTGGTGCTCGCGCTCGGGATCACGCACGCGTTCGTGTGGTGGCGGACGAGCCGCACCGGCGGGGCGCGCCCGATCGGGCTGTGGTTCGTCGGTGCCGTGGTCGGCCTCACGCCGATGTGGATCCACCTGGCGGTCGCCGGACTGTCGCGATCGTTCCGCGGCATGGTCACCGAGCCGGTGCGCGATCTGCGTCCCGGGCGCGAGCTGCCGCGGCCGCCCAGCTTCGGCAAGGTCGACGGCGCGTTGCAGGCCGTGGTCGAGGGACCGGCGGACGCGCCGTGGTGGCGGGTGCCGCACCTCGCTGCGAACCATCAGCTGTGGCTGTGGTTCTGGGTCGTGATCGCCACCGCGATCGGTGTGGTGGCGGTGGCGGTGCTGTTGCGCCGTCGGGGCGACAGCGCACAGCGGCTGGCGTTGCTGTGCGGCGGCCTGCTCGGGCTCGGCCTGCTGCCGCAGGCGATGCAGCGACCCGACAGCACCCACCTCGCGTGGGGGTCGTGCGTGTCGTTCGCGCTGGTGCCGGCGCTGCTGGTCGAGCTGGCCGCCGTGGTGCGCCCTCGCCTCGCCGGTGTGCGTCGCGACGTGATCGTCGGCGCGGTGGTGGCGCTCACGATGCTCGTGGTGATGCCCTTCTACACGTACCGCTCGTACCTGCTGTACACGCGCATCGGCCTCGGTCAGAAGGTGGGCGGCTACGAGGTGAGCCGCGGTGATCGACGCTTCTACTTCGGCAACCAGCCGTTGCAGCGGGCGAGCCAGGCGGCGATCGACGAGCTGGCCCGGTCGTCGAGGCCGGGCGAGCGACTGCTGGTCGGGCCGGCGGATCTGAGCCGCACCATCTACAGCGACGTCGTCTTCTACTTCATGTTCCCCGAGCTGACGCCGGCCACCTACTTCATCGAGATGGATCCGGGTCTGGCCGACAAGGAGGGTTCGAGCCTGGCCGACGACGTCGCGTCGGCCGACTGGGTGCTGCTCACCAACTTCTGGACCGGCTGGTACGAGCCGAACGCGTCGAGCGAGTTCGGATCGGACGCACCGAACCAGGTGGTCGCCAACCAGTTCTGCCTGGTCGGCAACTACGAAGATGCGTTGGTGCTGCTGTACCGGAAGTGCGGCCCGGGCGAGCAGCCGAGCGGTGTGAGCCCCGCCGGCATCGGCATCGGCGCCGACCGGAGGGCGAGCCTCGACCACGAGCTGGCCGAACACGCCGCCGGTTGACCACGGACCACCCGAGTGCCAGCCGCCCACCCGAGTGCCAGCCGCCCACCCGACTGCCAGCCGCCCACCCGAGTGCCGGCCGCCCACCCGAGTGCGTGGGGACACCCGGGTGTACCGCTGCCACTCGGGCGACCCAACGGATCGCGCCGCTCGTGACTCGGTGAGGTGATGACGGAGGGAGCGCTCGACCTGACGACCGACGACGACCTCGTCCGTGTCGTCGTGTCGCGGCCCGACTTCGACGGCTGGTACGCCACGGCCGCGCCCCGCCTGCTCACCTCACTCACCCTCGTCACCGGCGACCCCCATGCAGCCGCCGACGCCACCGCCGAGGCGATGGCCCGAGCGCTCGAACGGTGGCGACGGGTGAGCCAGATGGGTGCGCCCGAGGGATGGGCGTACCGGGTCGCGCTCAACGTGTGGAAGCGCCAGCAACGGCGCACCTCGCTCGGACACGCCGTGATGCGGCGCACGACCCCGCAGAGCGAGGCGGCGGTCGACGGTGGGCTCCCGGTCGACGTGCGCGCCGCGATCGCTGCGCTCCCCCGCCGCCAACGCGAGGTGCTGGTGTTGCGACTGGTGCTCGGCCTGTCGCAGTCCGAGACCGGCGCCCTGCTCGACCTGGCCGACGGCACGGTTGCGTCGACCCTGAGCGACGCGAAACGTGCGATGCGGCGCCTGCTGTCCGTCGACGACCCGGAGGTGACCTCGTGACCGATCAGCTGACCACCGTGCTCGACCGCTTCGTCGCCGAGCAGTCCGACGCGCTCCCGCCGGTCGCGGCCGTCCACGCGAGGGCACAGCAGCGACATCGCCGGCGAGTCGCCGCGCTGTCGACGGCCGTGCTGCTCGTCGTCGCCGGGCTCGGTGGCACCTGGTGGTCGGTGCGGTCCGCACGCGACCCGAAGGTGCTGGTCGTGGCCGACGGTGAGGTGCGCCTGAACGACTGGGTCACGCTCACCTGGCTGCCCGACGACGTCACCGGCGTCGAGGACGACGGGACGAACCTGCGCGACACGATGGAGACATTCGGCTACTGGCAGGGGCACTACTCCCTGCGCCGAGGCATCCAGCGCCCCATCGCGATCCACGTAGGGTTGGGCGACCCGTACGACGCAGATCTCGAAGCGAGAATCCAGGAGGACGCACGTGTGGTGAACGGTCGCGTCGAGCCGGCGGCGCCCGGATCCTCCGCCTGGCTCATCGGACGAGTGGGCGTCGCGACGGTCCAGGTGTCAGGCGCAGATCTCACGACGCTCCGTCGGCTGCTCGATGCGATGGTGGTCGGCGCACCGACGATCGAACTCCCAGGCCACCCGGTGACGATCGCATCCGGCAACGCCGCGGGAATCCCGTGGGATCTCCGAGTCACCACGCCCGCGCCGGGCGTCACTTGGGAGGGCTTGGGTGACGGCCGGACGTGTCTCGTGCTGCGCGAGTACGTCGCGTCGAACGGGTGCCTTCGACCGAGCGCCGGGGTCGTGAGGACCATGACACTCGACTCGCCGTGGGACGACGACCCGGCGATCGGCCCCGCCTGGCTCCTCCTCGGCGAACAGGGAACCGTGCGTTTCGAGTACGTGCGTCCGGATGGCGTGGCTGTCAGCGTCGATGCTCGATCGGCCGCGCCCGCGGAAGGTGCGTTTGCCGTCATCGACGCGGGTGGCGTCGGAGCGATCACGAACGTGCGCGCGCTCTCGACGGATGGCACCGTCCTCGGGGAAGCCCCCTCTGGCTAGAGGTCGGATGACGGTCAGCTCGGACTGCGTCGGGTTCAGACCACGACGGGTCGCGCGTCGCCGGCCTCGGTGCCGAACACTCGGCGGTACCTGGCCACCTGGTCGGCCGGGCCGAGGGCCTTGTTGGGGTTGTCGCTCAGCTTCACCGTCGGCCGGCCGTCGGCCGACACGGCCTTGCACACCAGGCTGAACGGCGCGAGCCGGTCCCCTGCCAGCCCACCGAAGTCGTTCGTCAGCATCGTGCCCCAACCGAACGACACGCGCACCCGCCCGGCGAAGTGGTGGTGCAGGCGCTCGATCTCGTCGACGTCGAGGCCGTCGCTGAAGATCACCAGCTTCTCGCGCACGTCCTCGCCGTGCGACGCCCACCACTCGAGCGCGAGCTCGGCCGACCGCACGGGATCACCCGAATCGATGCGGATGCCGGTCCACGTCGCCAGCCAGTCGGGTGCACCACGCAGGAACGCCTCGGTGCCGAACGTGTCGGGCAACAGCACGCGCAGATTGCCGTCGTGCTCGGCATGCCAATCCTCCAGCACGCGGTACGGCGCCTGACGCAGCTCGGCGTCGTCGTCGGCCAGCGCCGCGGTCACCATCGGCAGCTCGTGGGCGTTGGTGCCGATCGCCTCCAGGTCGCGGCGCATCGCGATCAGGCAGTTCGAGGTGCCGATGAACCGGTCGTCGCCGAGCCCCTCGTCGAGCGCCTGCACGCACCAGTCCTGCCACAGGAACGAGTGACGGCGCCGGGTGCCGAAGTCGCCGAGGCGAAGGTCGGGCAGGGCGTGCAGCCGCTCGACCTTCTCCCACACCCGGGTCATCGCGCGGGCGTAGAGCACCTGCAGTTCGAATCGACCCATGCCGCGCAGCACCGCACGGCTCCGCAGCTCCATCAGGATCGCGAGCGCCGGCACCTCCCACAGCATCACCTCGGGCCATGCGCCCTCGAACGACAGCTCGAACTGGCCGTCTCGCACCTCGAGCCGGTACGGCGGCAACTGCACCTGCTCGAGCCAGGCCATGAACTCGCTCGAGAACATGTGCCGCTTGCCGGCGAAGGTGTTGCCGCGCAGCCACGTCGACTCGCCCCGCGTGAGCCGCACCGAGCGGGCGTGGTCGAGCTGCTCGCGCAGCTCGCCCTCGTCGACCAGATCGGCGAGACGTACCTCGGCCGTTCGGTTGACGAGCTCGAACACGACGGTGACGTCCGGTTGGTTGCGCAGCACCGACTGGCACATGAGCAGCTTGTAGAAGTCGGTGTCGAGCAACGAGCGGACGATCGGGTCGATCCGCCACGCGTGGTCGTACACACGGGTCGCGATGTCGACCACGTCAGCGTTCCCTCGGGACCATCACCACGATCATCGGCGCGACGCTAGCCATCCTGCGGACCGGTCGACTGGGGCGCAGGTCGGTCGGTTCGGTACCGTCGCAATCCGCCATGACCACGACCGTCCGCCCCGTCCGCGAGCCGGTCGACGCACGGGCCTGGTGGGGACTGACGCTCGCGTCGGCCACCTCGATGGTGGTGGGCATGGCGGTCACGGCGGTCAACGTCGTGTTCCCCGAGATCGAGGCCGAGTTCGCCGGCGCGAGCCGCACCACGTTGTCGTGGGGCATCACCGGCTACTCGATCGCCCTCGCGTCGTTGATGCTGCTCGGCGGTCGGCTGGCCGATCGGGTGGGCCGTCGGCGGATCTTCGTGATCGGCGTCGCCGTGTTCTGCGTGGCGTCGACCGCGTTGGCGCTCGCCCCGGCCGCGTGGGTGTTCGTCGCCGCGCGCATCGGTCAGGCGGTGGGCGCGTCGCTGGCGAGCCCGTCGTCGCTCAGCCTCGTGCTCGAGCAGTTCCCCGTGTCGCGTCGGCCGAGTGCGATCGCGACGTGGACCGGGCTCGGCACCATGGGCGCAGCGATCGGCCCGTCGTTCTCGGCGATCGTCAGTGAGCAGCTCGGATGGCGGTGGGTGTTCGTCGTGCCGTTGGTGGCCACGGTCGCATCGCTCGCACTGTCGACCCGGATCCTGCCCGAGGGCAAGCCGACCCACGCTCCGGTCGGCCGGCTCGACCTGCTCGGCACGCTGCTCGGCACCTCGGGCGTGGCGCTCGTCGCGGCGATCATCACCGAGGGGCCCGACCTCGGATGGACGTCGACGTTCGTGGTCGCCAGCACGGTCGTGGCCGCCGTCGTGCTGCCCTGGTTCGTGCGCCGGTCGCTGGCCCATCCAGAACCGATGCTCGACCTGCACCTGTTCCGCGCGCCGAACATGACGGCGGTCAACCTGGTCAACATCGGCATCACCGCAGCCGGCACCGCGAGCTGGCTGTTGTACCCGCTGTTCATGGTGCAGCACTGGCACTACTCGTTGCTGCGTGCCGGGTTCGCCCTGACCCCGTTCCCGATGGTCGCGGCGTTGGTCGGGATGGTGGCCGGTCGCCTCGCCGAGCGGTTCGGCACCCGGCGGATCATCGCGTACGGTGCGCTGCTGCCGGCGGCCGGGATGGTGTGGCAGGCCGTGTTCCTGCACGACGACCCGCAGTACCTGATCGGCATCCTGCCGGGCGCATTCCTGTTCAACACGGGCTTCGGCATCGTGTACTCGCCGATCATGGCCCTCGCGATGCGCGGCGTGGCCGAGGCACAGATGGGCCAGGCGAGCGCGATGCTCAGCTCGTTGCGGTACCTGGGTGGCGGGCTCGGCGTGGCCACGGTGATCGCGATCGTCGGCAACGACGACGTGATCCCGATCGGCTCGTATCACCTGGCGTTCCGGGCGACCGCCGGGATGGCGCTGTTGTCCGGCCTGGTGGTGCTGGTGAAGCTCCGTGTGCCACCGGAGTTCCGCCGCACGCCCTGATGCGAGTGGCACACGGCCACCCGGGGGACCGGTGACACTCGGACGAGCAGCTGGCACTCGGACGAGCAGCTGGCACTCGGACGAACGGGTCAGCCGAGCGGCAGGCGGCGCCAGATCGGGCCAGGCACGTGGCGCAGGGCGCTGAACACGAACCGCAGGATGCCCGGCGCCCACACCGTGCGACGGCCGGCGCGCAGGCCGGCCACGGTGGCGTCGGCCACCACCTCGGGCGTGGTCGCGAACGGCGCGGCCTTCAGCCCCTTGGTCATCTGCGAGTGCACGAACCCCGGTCGCACCACCAGCACACGGGCGCCCGAGCCGTCGAGCGAATCGCCGAGTCCCTGCGCGAAGCCGTCAAGACCGGCCTTGGTGCTGCCGTACACGAAGTTGCCCTTTCGCACCCGCTCACCGGCGACGCTGCTCAACACGACCAGCGTGCCGTGGCCCTGGCTGCGCAGCCGATTGGCCACGGCCAGACCGGCCGACACCGCACCCGTGAAGTTCACGTGCACCAGCGCAGCTGCGGCCTCTGGATCGCTCGCCACCGCATCGGCATCGCCGAGCTGACCGAAGGCGAGCACCACCACGTCGAGGTCGCCGACCTGCTCGATGATCTCGCCGACGATCCGCTCGTGCGACGCGGTGTCGGCTGCGTCGAAGTGCACGACCGGCACGTCGAAACCGTCGCCGCGCATCGCCGCGGCCACCTGCTCGCCCTTGTCGAGGTCGCGGCACGCGAGCACGACGTGTCGCGTGACGGGGCTGACGAGCCGCCGGGCGATCGCGAGACCGATCTCGCTCGTCCCGCCGAGCACGACGATGTTCTGGGGTTGTCCGAAGGCGTTGTCCATGGTTCCTGCAGTGGTGACGACCCGTGGTGGGTGGTTCAGTCGCGCACCGCGAGGCGCAGGCGGCGACCGAGATCGCTCTGCCACACACCGTGCGGGTCGACGCGTTCGCGCACCGCCTGCCACTCGGCCAGCCGTGGATAGCCGCGGCGGATCGTGTGCGGCGACGTGTGCGCGTCCTTGGCGAAGTAGTTGCGGCCGCCGGCCTCGAGCACCATGTCGTCGAGACGGTGCAGCAGCAGGTCGAGGCCCGGTGCGCCGGCGGGCATGTCGAGCGCCAGCGTCCAGCCGGGCTGCGGGAAGCTGAGCGGCGCATCGTTGCCGGGCCCGAAGCGCTTCAGCACCGCGAGGAAGCTCGCGACCCCGCTGGCCGAGACGCGCTCGACGATGCGGCGCATCGCCGCTTCCTCGCCGAAGGGCACCATCAACTGGTACTGCACCAGCCCGGCGCGGCCGTAGAAGCGCGTCCACTGCCCCACCATGTCGAGCGGGTGGAAGAACGAGCTGATGCTGTCGATGCCGCCGAGCTGGCGCTTGGGCGCCTTGCGGAACCACAGCTCGTTGAACGTCGCCACCGTCAGGTGGTTGAGCAGGCCGGGCCGCGGGATGACCGGCGGCACCGACACGAGCTGGCTCGGTCCGTACGCGAGCGGGTCGACCTGCAGCCTCGCCGGCAACTGGTCGAAACGCGCGTGGTCGCCGCGGGTCAGCACGCTGCGGCCCATCTGGCGGCCCTTCGCGGCCAGGTCGATCCACGCGACGCTGTAGCGGTGCGCCTCGTCGTCGCCGTCGTCCATCACGGCCATCAGCGCGTCGAGGTCGGCCAGCCGGTGGGTGTCGACCGACATCCGGCTCGTCTCGACCGGCAGCAGCCGGATCGTCGCCTCGAGCACGATGCCGGTGAGGCCCATCCCGCCGATCGTCGCCCAGAACAGGTCGGGATCGCGATCTCGGCTCACCTCGACGACCGAGCCGTCGGCGAGCTGCAGCGACATCCGCACCAGGTGATTGCCGAACGAACCGTCGACGTGGTGGTTCTTGCCGTGGATGTCGCTCGCGATCGCGCCGCCGATCGTCACGAACCGCGTGCCGGGCGTGACCGGCACGAAGAAGCCGCGGGGCACCAGGTAGCGCAGCAGCTCGTCCAGGTCGGCGGCCGCCGACACGGTCACCTCGCCGCGCTCGCGGTCGAGCACCGCCTCGGTGGCGCTGCCCATCAGCTCGATCACGACGCCACCCGAGTTCTGCGCGGCGTCGCCGTAGCTGCGGCCGAGGCCGCGCACGAGCGCGCCGCGGTCGCCGACCTCCTTGAGCGTCGCCGGGATCTCGGACGGGAACAGCTCGACCACGTCGGCGACGGACGGGTTGGTCCGCCCCCACCCGGTGAGCTTCGTGCGTGTCACGTGATCAGGCTAGTGACGCCGACCCCGGTCAGTACGGCCACTCGGGCTCGCGGCCGGTGACCCGCTGGAGCAGACCGCCCAGCTTGGCGCTGAGCAGCACCTTGATCGTCAGGTTCTTCGCGAACCACGGCAGCTGGGCGAGCTGACGACCGGCGTTGGCCAGGCGGGCGCCGAGACCGGACGGCAGATCACGCCGGTACTCGGTCATCGAACGGGCCCGACCGACGTACCGCCACTGGTCGCTCCACACCAGTTCGCGCAGGATCGCGAGCGTGACCCCGACCGACGAGAACGAGTCGTGGATGAGCATCGTGCCACCGGGTTCGACCCGGGCACCCCAGTCGCGGATGTCGGCCCGTGCCGGCGCATACCGGTGCGCGCCGTCGACGTACAACACGTGCGTGGCGCCCGGGACCTCCACCAGCGCGGCGTCGCTGAAGGCGCGCACGTGACGCACGCGATCGGCCACCCCGGCGGCGGCGAGGTTGCGGTTGAACACCGCGTGGTCGTCCTGCGCCTCGGCCTCGAAGCCCTCGATCTCCTGCGGACCGCGGTCGTTGCCGGCGTGCGGGTCGATCGCGACGAGCTCGACGCCGGGCTCGGCGGCCGAGGCGAGCACGATCGTGCTGCGACCCCGGAAGCTGCCGATCTCGACGATCCGCTGCCCGGGCGCCGCCGTGCGGGCGGCGTCGTACAGGCGACGCGCCTGATCGGGCGACATCCACCCCTCGACGTCGGCGACGGAGGCGAGCACCTCGTCGAACGGCTTGACGGTCACCGGATCCTCCTTCACGAGACGTACACCCCGAGCCCGAACGTGACCGCCCACACCACACCGAGCACCTGCATCGTGCGATCGGCGAGGAAGATCTCCTCGGGCGCCGAACCGTGCCCCTGTTCGAGGATGAGCAGGTAGCGCAGCAGGGCCGTCGCCATCGGGACGATCGAGAGCTCGTAGAACGGCCAGGTGGTCCCGGCGATCTCCTTGGTCGCGAAGGCCCACATGCAGTACGAGACCATCGCGGCGGCCAGGCTGATCGACACGACGTCACGCAGGTAGCGCAGCGTGTACTGGTCGAGGGTGGCGCGTGTCTGGGCGTCGTCGCCCACCTCGCGCAGCTCGGCGAACCGCTTGCCGCTCACGATGAACAGCGACGCGAACGAGGTGGTGAGCAGGAACCAGGTGCTCATCGGCACGTCGGCCGCAACTGCGCCGCCGATGGCGCGCAGCACGAAGAACGCGGCGACCGCGATCAGGTCGACGACGGCGATGTGTTTCAGCACCGCGCTGTAGGCCGCGGTGAGCGCCACGTACGCAGCTGCGGCGATGCACGCCTTCCAACCGGCCAGCGCGGCGATCGCCACACCACCGAGGAGCAGCACGGTGCCGACCAGCCGGGCGGTGCCCAACGGGATGAGGCCGCTCGCGATCGGGCGGAACCGTTTGGTGGGGTGGTTGCGATCGTTCTCGATGTCGAGCAGGTCGTTCCAGAAGTAGCCGCCGCTCGCGACCATGCAGAACGACACGAACATCACGAGCGTCGGGACGAGGAAGTCGCCGTTGTCGAGCACGCCGGCGGCCCCGGGCGCGGCGAACACGAGCACGTTCTTGACCCACTGCTTGGGCCGCGCCTGCTTGAGGAGCGCGCGGGCCACCGAGGGTGCGGCGGTCGAGGTCACGAGCCGGCCCGCGGTTCGCTCGGCGTCGTGGTCGGCGAGGGCACGGGCTGCACCGTAGTGCCCGCCACCCACACGGGGTGATCCGCCATGTCGAGCATCTCGCGGTCGCCCCGGCTGTCGCCGTAGGCCCACAGCTCGGCACCCTCGAGGTGTTCGGCAGCGAGCCAGGCGCGCAGTCGCACGGCCTTCTCCTCGGCACGACAGTTGCCGCCGTCGAGGTGCCGCCCGTACCGCTCGCCGTCGTGCTCGACGTCGGTGCACAGCGGCGGCGACATGCCGAGCGCCGACGCGAGCGGCGACAGGTATGGCCGCAACGACGCCGACACCATCACGGTGCGATGCCCCATCCGCTGGTGCCAGCGGAGCCGCTCCATCATGTCGGGTCGCAGGAACCTGGTGTTGACGAGCGACGCGAAGCTGCGCCCTTCGGCCTCGACGTCGGCCACGCGGCGGCCGGCGAACACCCCTCCCACGATCACGTCCTTCAACACGTCACGGTCGCGGCGTGCCGCGGCGGCCACGGTGCTGACCGGTCGCTTCGCTGCGGCGAGCACCAGGCCGCGCCGTCCGCCGAGCCGTTCGAGGAACGGCCGCACGCAGTCACGGACGGTCAGCGTGCCGTCGACGTCGAACGCCGCCACGGCCGGACGGACGGTGCTCACGTGAGGTCCTCGAGCATCGTCCAGTACTCGGGCCAGCTCTTCGACACCACGTCCGGGTCGTCGATCTCGATGCCGTCGATCACCAGGCCGAGCAGCGCGAACGACATGGCCAGTCGGTGGTCGTGGTGGGTCGCGAGCCGCGCCGCGTGCGGGATGCCGGGCTCGATCACCAGACCGTCGTCGGTCTCGGTCGCGCGCACGCCGGCCGAGCGGAGCTCACGGCACAGGTCGCCGAGCCGATCGCTCTCCTTGCCGCGGATGAACCCGACGCCGCGGATGGTGGTGCGGGTGACGGCGAACGGTGCCACCACGGCGAGGGTGGGCACCAGGTCGGACAGATCGACCATGTCGATGTCGATACCCCGGAGCGCACCGTGGCGCGACAGGGTGGTGCCCCGCTCGTTCACCACGACCTCGCAGCCCATGTCGCCGAGCACGTGCGCGAAGCGGGCGTCGCCCTGCAACGAGGTGTCGGTCAGGCCGGGCACGTGCACGGTGCCGCCGGCGATCGCCGCGGCGGCGAGCGGGTAGCCGGCCGAGCTGGCGTCGGGCTCGACGGTGTACCGGGTGGGCCGGTAGCGACCGGCCGGCACCGTCACCACGCCGTCGCCGATCTCGACCCCGTCGACACCGAACGACGCCATCACCGCGGCGGTGATGCCGAGGTACGACCCCGACACGAGCGGGGTGGTCAGTTCGATCCGCAGGCCACCTGGCAGGTAGGGACCGATCAGCATCAGCGCGGTGATGTACTGGCTGCTCACGTCGCCACGGATCGCGACCGACCCGGTCCCGGCGAGCGGCCCCGCGACGTCGACCGGCAGGTGTCCCCACCGCTCCCCCGGCGTCACGCTGGCACCCAACGCGGCCAGCGCGTCGTGCAACGGCGTCATCGGTCGGGTGCGCAGCGGCGGCAGGCCGTCGATCGTGTACGGACCCGGGCCCAGTGCGGCGAGAGCGGTGACGAATCGCGAGGTGGTGCCGGCCAGACGGGTCGGCAGCACCACGGGACCGGGTGCCAGCACGCCGCCCCGACCGTCGACGAGCACCGAGTCGCGTCGGCCGGTGGCGCCGACCGGGATCCCGAGCAGCTGCAGGCAGTCGAGCATCGCCGCGGTGTCATCACCGGGTGCCACCCCGTCGAGCTCGCTCGTGCCGTCAGCGAGCGCTGCGCACACGAGGGCCCGGTTGGCGACGCTCTTCGACCCCGGCACCACCACGTCGGCATCGAGCGGCCGATCGAGCGATGCGACCCGGTACGTGTCGCCGTGGCTCATCCGAGACGCTGGACGGCCGGCCGGAAGCCGCGCGCCATCAGACCTCCGCGATAGAGATCTGCCCTGCCCGCGTCGACGAGCACCACCGCGATGCCGCGGTTGCCCTCGACGCTGTGCACCACTTCGAAGCTCGCGATGTTGACGCCGAGCTCGGCGGCGAGCGTGAAGATCTCGGCCGCGGCACCGGCGCGGTCGAGGATCGGGATGCGCACCTCGGCCAGCTCGTTCGGTTGGTTCACACGGCTCGGCAGGTTGGCGCGGGCCTCGCGGGCTCGCTGCAGCAAGCTGTGCAGCTGGGCACGGTCCTCGTTCGAGACCACGTCGCGCATGTGCTGCAGGCCGTCGATCAGCCCGTCGAGCGCCGAGAGGATCGCCGTGCGGTTCTCGGCGCAGATGTCGAGCCAGATGGCCGGGTGGCCGCTCGCGATACGGGTCATGTCGCGGAAACCACCTGCGGCGAGACGCAACAGGGCGGCGTGCTCCTCGGCCCGACCGCTGGCCAGGTCCATCAGCGTGGCGGCCGCCAGGTGGGGCACGTGGCTGATCACCGCGACCACCTGGTCGTGACGATCGGGCGGCAGCGCGATCACCTCCGCGCCGAGCTCGGCCACCACGGCCGCCACCGCGGCGAACGTCTCGTCGCTGGTGGACGCGGTGGGCGTGAGCACCCACACGGCGCCGGTGAACATCGAGCCGTCGGCGCCGTCGAGGCCCTCGAGCTCCGAGCCGGCCATCGGGTGACCGCCGACGAAGCGGGGGTCGTCGACCGAGCGGGCCACCGAGTTCTTGACGCTGCCGACGTCGGTGACCACGCCGTGGGTCTCTGCCAGCGCCCGCTTCACCTGGTCGGCGACGGCGAGCACGGGCACGGCGACGAAGGTGATCTCGGCGTCGGGATCGAGTCCCGCGGCGTGGATGCAGCCCATCGAACGCGCCCGCTCGACACGGGCGGGGTCGAGGTCGTCGCCGGTGACGTGCCAGCCGCGCTCGGCGAGCGCCAACCCGACCGACCCGCCGATCAGACCGAGGCCGGCGATGTTCGCGCGGCGGACGGGAGCGGCAGGTTCGTTCACGGGCTACGAATCTACCTGGGCACCTCTGCTGCCAGCGGCTTCGATCAGCGCCTTCAGCTCGGCCTGGGTGACCTCGCGCCACTGCCCGGGCCGCAGGGTGCGGTCCGACAGGGTGCCGATCCGCACCCGCACCAGCCGCACCACCGGGTGGCCGATCGCCTCGCACATGCGCCGCACCTGGCGGTTGCGGCCCTCGTGGATCGTGATCCGCAGCACGCCCGGCGACGGCTGCGACACCTGTGCCGGCGCGGTCATGCCGTCGTCGAGCTCGATGCCGTCGCGCAGCGCACGGATCTTGCCCTGCTGCACCATGCCACCGTCGACCTCGACCAGGTACTCCTTCTCGACGCCGTGGCTCGGGTGGGTGAGCCGCTGTGCGAGGTCGCCGTCGTTGGTGAGCAGCAGCAGTCCCTCGGTGTTCACGTCGAGCCGGCCGACGGGGTACACCCGGGGATCGTCGGGCACGAGCTCCACCACCGTGCGCCGGCCCTGCGGGTCGTGCGCGGTGGTGACCACCCCGAGCGGCTTGTTGAGCAGGTAGTACACGAGACCCGGCTTCGCACCGATCGGCACCCCGTCCACCTCGATCCGGTCGTGCTCGGGATCGACACGGCGGCCGAGCACGGCGACCTCCCCGTCCACCGTCACCCGCCCCGACGCGATCAGCTCCTCGCACACCCGTCGGCTGCCCCAGCCGCGCGTCGCCAGCACCTTCTGCAGACGTTCGCCCTGCGGCATCGCCGCCGACGCCGCCGCCCACTGCTCCCAGAGCGGCGGCTCGGGCTCGCGGTCGCCGGGGCGTGAGCTCACGACGGCGAGCCGGCCGCGCCCGGGTCGGGTGCGACCGTGGGCTCGACGCGCAGACCGTGCTCGAGCGCCTCGACCACGTCGGGACCGGGCACGAACTCGGCGATCGGCGGCAGATCGGCCAACGACGCGAGGCCGAGCTTCTCGAGGAACGCCGGCGTGGTGCCGAACAGGATCGCGTTGCCCGGTCCGCTGTCGCGTGCCACCTCGGTGATGTAGCCACGCGCCTGCAGCGTGCGCAGCACGCCGTCGGGGTCGACACCGCGGATGCTCGCCACCTGGGCGCGAGAGATCGGCTGCTTGTAGGCGACGATCGCGAGGGTCTCGAGTGCAGCGGCGCTCATCCGCGCGCGCTGGCCGTCGAGCAGGAACCGTTCGACGTAGGGCGACAGGTCCGGGTGGGTCTGGAACCGGTAGCCGCCCGCCACCTTGACGAGCTGGAACCCGTGCCCGGCCTCGGTGTAGCTGCGGTCGAGCTCGGCGCAGAGCGACTCGATCACCGACGTCGGCATCTCGAGCAGCTGGGCGAGCAGCTCGGGGGCGACCGGCTCGACGGCCACCATCAGGATCGCCTCGATGGCGCGCACGGTGTCGGCGTCGGGCACGCCGGGCAACAGGCGCGGTGGCTCGGGCTGGTCGGGCTGATCCGCAGCGTCGTGCTGGTGGTGCTGGTCGTCGTGATGCTGGTCGTCGGGGGTCATCGGGGGTCAGCCTTCGTAGTCGTCGATCGCGAGCACCGACTCCTCGTCGTCACGGGACATCCCGTTCCAGACGATCTCGATGTCGCCGAAGCGTTCGGTCTGCTCGAGCTCGACCGCGCCCTGCTTGAACAGCTCGAGCAGCGCGAGGAACCGCACGATCACCTCGAGCCGCTCGACCAGACCGCTGGTGAGCCGGCTGAAGCTGATCCGACCGGCGCGGGGCAGCTCGTCGATCAGCTCGACGAGCGCGTCGGCCACCGTCACCCGGATCGGGTTGACGTGGTACAGGTCGATGCGCGGAGGGGGCGGCTTGGGCGTGGTGACCTTCACATAGGCGGCGTGGATCCGCTTCGGGGTCACGCCGTCCATCAGGTCGGGCACGAGCTCGGCGAAGCGCTCGTCGGGGCCGCACTCGCGCGGGAAGCTGCGATCGGCGTCGTCCGCGAACCGACCGAACACCGCGGCGACGTCCTTGAACGTCTTGCACTCGAGCAATCGAGCGAGCAGCAGGTCGCGCTCTTCCCACAGGGCGAGCTCGTCGTCGAGGTCGACGTCCTCGCGGCCGGGCAGCAGGCGGCGGGCTTTCAGCTCGACGAGCGTCGACGCGATCATCAAGAACTCGGTGGCGACCTCGAGGTCGAGGCCCTGCATCTTCTCGATCTCCTGCAGGTAGGCGTCGACGATCGTCGCAAGGCGCACCTCGTAGATGTCGACCTGCTCCTTGAGGATCAGGTGGAGCAGCAGGTCGAAGGGTCCCTCGTACACGGGAGTGGCCACGTCGAACGCCATGAGGGACAAAACTACCCCGGCCGACCGGGGACCGTCGGTAGCCTCGGGGCCCGTGACCCGCGTGCTCTCCTGCATCCAACCGACCGGCGACGTCCACCTGGGCAACTACCTCGGCGCGCTGCGGAACTGGGTGGCGGGGCAGCACGAGAAGGACGTGTTCCACGGCATCGTCGACCTGCACGCGCTCACGGTCACCGAGACGCCCGGGGTGGTCGGCGAGACCACCGTCGACCTGGCCGCATGGCTGTTCGCGATCGGGCTCGACCCCGACGTGGCCACCGTGTTCGTGCAGAGCCACGTGCCCGAGCACACCCAGTTGGCGTGGATCATGGAGTGCAACGTCAGCCACGGCGAGCTCAGCCGGATGACGCAGTACAAGGACAAGGCCGCGAAGCGCGAGGGCGACTTCATCTCGGCCGGGCTGTTCACCTACCCGGCACTGATGGCGGCCGACATCGTGCTGTACGACGCCGAGGAGGTGCCGGTCGGCGACGACCAGCGCCAGCACGTCGAGATCACGCGTGACATCGCGATCCGCTTCAACGGCCGTTTCGGCGACACGTTCGTGATCCCCAAGGCGGTCATGCCGGCCGCGGGTGCGCGGGTGATGGACCTGCAGGATCCGACGTCGAAGATGAGCAAGTCGGCCGCCACCGACGCAGGGCTGATCCGCATGGACGACGCGCCATCGGTGATCTCCAAGAAGTTCAAGCGCGCCGTCACCGACAGCGACAGCGAGGTGCGCTACGACCGTGCGGCCAAGCCGGGTGTGTCGAACCTGCTCGACATCCTGTCGGCGTGCACCGGCGACCGTCCCGAGGTGCTGGCCGAGAAGTACACGCAGTACGGCCCGCTCAAGACCGACACGGGCGACGCCGTCGTCGCGCTGCTCGAGCCGATCCAGCGTCGTCATCGCGAGCTGCTCGACGACCGGGGCGAGCTGGCTCGACTGTTGCACGTGGGCGCCGAGCGCGCCGGCGCCGTCGCGTCGGCCACGCTGCAGCGCGCCTACGACGCCATCGGCCTCCTCCCCCGCTGACCGGGACGACAACGCCCAGCGAGGGCGCTCCCTTCCCGCCGACCCTGCAGCCCCCCGACGACCGCGGGACGTAACCGCCCAGCAAGGGCGGATCTTCCCGCCGACCCTGCAGCCCTCGCCCCTCGCGGGACAATGACGCCCAGCAAGGGCGTTTGCATCCCGCCGACTCGGTCGAGATCCGAGACCGGTCGACCCGCTCCCCCTCCCGAGCATCCATCCGGTCCCGGCACACTCTGACGAGCCCTCGAGGCGCGAGCCCGAGCCCGAGCTCATTCAGCCGGCTTCGCGGCGGCGCTGCTGTTCGGTTCGGATCTGCACGTACGCCTGTTGTACGGCGTGGGCGAGGTCGGGTTGGTCGTCGCTGATCGCAATCTGTTCGCCCGTCCGCTCGTCCATCGTCACGGCGACGAACACGTCGCCTCGGGGACGCACCGACACCACGCGATCGCCGATCACCGCTCGTCGCACCGTCGCGATCGACTCGAACGGGTCGTGGTCGAACGGATCGGCCCGCCACTCCTCGAACCTCACCCGAGGGTCGTCCGGCGGATCGACGAGCACGGGGATGCCGTGGCCCATCAAGAAGTCGGCGAACGCGAACGTCGCTGCCTCCGTGAGCAGCACGCCCCACCAGCTCGACGACCTCGGCTGCTCGCGAGCGTCGAGGTAGCGGATGACGTCGCCTGCGCTCCACTTGTCGACGATGTGATCCGTTCGGATCACGCGAAGCTCGCTCCATTCGATCCGCTCGTGCAGGAACACTCCCCGCACCTCGACGCCGTCGGCATCGAGCCACGCGCCGGCGATCCGCACATGACGAGCGATGACGGCGCACGCGAACGCGAACACGCAACCCCCGATCGCCTGAGCCGGCACCACCCCGCTCGCCACCAGTGACAGGCCGATCAGGGCGAGAGCGCCGCTGCCCTGCACGACGGGCGACGCGTAGCTCGCGCGAATCCGCACGCGATCGGTTCTGGTCGCGGATCTTCTCGGGCTCCGAGACGGATCGCGACCAGAAGTGGTCACAGGTCGTCGGACCATTCGAGGTCGGCTGCGGCGGGGCCCTGGCGGCGCACCAACGCGACGGTGGCGGGTGACGAGCCGCGCTCCTCGAGCCAGCGAGCGCCGATCTCCTCGTGGTCGTGATAGGTCCGGAACCGCGCCGTGCGCGGGCCGACGATCGTGGCCACCACCCGACCGAACGTGCCCAGGCCGGCCTCGAGCTTGCCGACGTCGTGCAGACACGCGGCCGCCATCTCGTCCCGCGTGGCCGACGGCCGGCGCGACGCGAACCGACGGGCCACGGCGATCGCGTGGCGGCGATCGACGTTCGACAGCCGGAACCAGAGCTCGGCCTCGGCGTCGGTCATGAACGACGACGCCCACGCGTCATCGGCCGCAGGCGGGGCGGCGTTCGACAACGACCCGGCGAACCTGCGGGCGAGATGCGCGACATGACCGACCGCGCTCATCGCTTCGTCGCCCTCGGGTGCGCGGTGCGGTACACCTGCAGCAGCCGCTCGGGGCTCACCTTGGTGTACACCTGCGTGGTCGACACCGATGCGTGGCCGAGCAGCTCCTGCACCACCCGCAGGTCGGCCCCGTGCTCGAGCAGGTGCGTGGCGCACGAGTGCCGAAGCACGTGCGGCGACAGGTGCGCCTCGTCGATGCCCGCGAGCCGGCCGTAGTGCTTCACCACCGACCACGCGAGCTGGCGCGTCATCCGACCACCTCGCTGGTTGAGGAACACGGCCTCGGCGTCCCCACGTCGCGCCCAACGGATCGGCTCGAGCCGTGCCCGTCCCGCATCGCTCAACCAGTCGCCCATCGCCCGTACCGCCACGCGACCGACGGGCACCAGCCGCTCCTTCGCACCCTTGCCGTACAGGCGAGCGGTGCGGTGGTCGAGATCGACGTCACCGATCGACAGCCCGCACACCTCGCTGATGCGCGCGCCCGTCGCGTACAGGAACTCGAGCATCGCCCGGTCGCGCAACGCCACCGGATCGGTGCCGGTGACGGCGTCGAGCAGACTCGTCACGTCGGCCTCGCCGAGCGGCTTGGGCAACCCGGCCGGCACGCGCACACCCTCGAGGTCGCCGGTCGGGTCGTCGGGACGCATCCCCTCGGCGGCCAGGAACCGGTGCAGCATGCGGATCGCGGCCAACTGCCGCGCCACCGACGACGGTGCCGCCGTGGTGCGCCGGGCCGACACGTACCCCTCGATGTCACCACCCGACACCGACTGCAGATCGAGCGAGTGCTCGCACAGCCACCGCCAGTACGCGTCGAGATCACGTCGGTACGCGGCGAGCGTGTTGACGGACCGGCCCCGCTCGGCCGCCATCCAGGTGAGGAACTCCTCGGCCTCGAGGGGCAGCATCGCGCTCGGGTCGAGCACGTCGTCGACGCCGAGCATCCCCCGCGTCGGACGCATCCGGCTCACGTGCCGCTCCACGCCCCCGACGCGCGCAGCTCGCGCTCGACCGTCAGCAGCCCGATGATCGTCTTGCCGTCGTGGATCTCGCCGCGCAGCACCATGTCGACCGCCGTGGCGAGCGGCAGGTGCACCACCTCGGAGTGGGCCTCCTCCGGCCCGTGCGTCGACCGTTCGACCGGCCGGAGATCGGTGGCCAGGTACAGGTACAGGATCGAGTCGGTCATCCCGGCCGACGGGTAGAAGTCGAGCAGGTGCCGCATGGTGCCGGCCTCGAGCCCGACCTCCTCGACCAGCTCGCGCGCCGCGGTCACCTCGGTCGGCTCGCCCGGCACGTCGCGCATGCCGGCCGGGATCTCGAGCACCAGTTCGTCGAACGGCGGCCGGTACTGACGCACCAGCACCACCGACGGGTTGCCCTCGGCGTCCCACGACAGCGGCACGGCGGCCACTGCGCCCGGCGACCGCACGACGTCGCGCGTGAACTCGTCACCGTCGGGCGACTCGTACGTGGCGACGGCGACGTGCCACACGTGGCCCTGGTGCACCAGCCGGTCGCCCAGGTGCCGGAACCCGGTCGACGGGTTCGACGACGGCTGCGGATCGGGACCGGTCATGCGACCGACGGCTCGCCCACCTGCTCGACGATCACCAGGTGCGGTGCACGCGTCTCACGACGGGCGAGCGATGCCTGGACGAGATCGCGGAACAGCGGGTGCGGTCGGTCGGGCCGGCTCTTGAACTCTGGGTGCGCCTGGGTGGCCACCCAGAACGGGTGGTCGTCGAGCTCGACGAACTCGACGAGGCGACGGTCGGGTGACAGTCCGCTGCAGCGAAGCCCGGCCGCCTCGAGGCGGGGCTTCAGGTGCGCGTTGAGCTCGTAACGGTGACGGTGACGCTCGCTGACCACGGGCTCGCCGTACGCCTGGTGCACGCGCGTGCCGGGCTCGAGGATCGCGTAGAACGCACCGAGGCGCTGGGTGCCGCCCTTGTCGGTGACGTCGCGCTGGTCGTGCATGATGTCGATCACCGGGTGCGGCGTGTCGGGGTCCATCTCGGTCGAGTTGGCACCGACGAGGCCCATCACGTTGCGGGCGAAGTCGATCGTCATCGCCTGCAGACCGAGGCACAGGCCGAGGCACGGGATGTCGTGCTCACGTGCGTAGCCGGCGGCGGCGATCTTGCCTTCGAACCCACGCTCGCCGAACCCACCGGGGATGACGATGCCGTCGAGGTCGGCCAGGCGACCGGCAGCCAACAGGCCCTCGACCTCCTCGGCCTGGATCCAGTCGATCTCGACCTTCGCGCCGTGGTGGAACCCGGCGTGCTTCAGGCTCTCGACCACCGACAGGTATGCGTCCTGCAAGTCGATGTACTTGCCGATCAGGCCGATCTTCACCGGCTTGGTGGCCGCCTCGACCTTGTCGACCACGTCGCGCCACGGCTGCAGGTCGATCGGGGCGTCGATGCGCAACACCTCGCACACCGTGGTGTCGAGGCCCTCCTCGTGCAGGATCAGCGGCAGCTCGTAGATGTTGCGGGCATCGGCCGCGTTGACCACCGCACCTTCGTCGACGTTGCAGAGGTTCGAGATCTTGCGCTTCAGGTTGTCGCTGAGCGGCGCCTCGCTGCGGCACACGATGATGTCGGGCTGGATGCCACGGCTGCGCAGCTCGGTGACGGAGTGCTGCGTCGGCTTGGTCTTCTGCTCGCCCGACGGGCCGATGAACGGCACGAGGGTGACGTGGATGTAGCAGATGTTGTCACGGCCGGCGTCCTTGCGGTACTGGCGGATCGCCTCGAGGAACGGGAGGATCTCGATGTCGCCGACCGTGCCACCCACCTCGGTGATCACCACGTCGACGTCCTCGGTGGCGAGGCGCTTGATCCGCTTCTTGATCTCGTCGGTGATGTGCGGGATCACCTGCACGGTCTTGCCGAGATAGTCACCACGGCGCTCGGCCGCGAGCACTGCCTGGTAGATCGAACCGGTGGTGGCGTTCGAGTTGCGGCTGAGGTTCTCGTCGATGAACCGCTCGTAGTGCCCGAGGTCGAGGTCGGTCTCGCCGCCGTCGTCGGTGACGAACACCTCGCCGTGCTCGAACGGGTTCATCGTGCCCGGGTCGACGTTGATGTACGGGTCGAGCTTCTGCATCGTCACCCGCAGGCCACGCAGCTTCAGCAGGCGGCCGAGCGAGCTGGCCGTGAGACCCTTGCCGAGGGAGCTGGCAACGCCTCCCGTCACGAAAATGTGCTTGGGCATCGACCGGACCTCCGCTTCCAGGCTCGCCGTGAGGCGCACTGACAACGGGAGAGCAGCATATCGCGACACCCCCTCGGGCCGCGCGGATGACGACGACGTTCCGCCGCGTTCCGGCGAGTTCAGGCCCGCCCGCGACGCTCGGGCAGCGCGCCGAGCCGGTCGAACCAGCGCAACGGCGGGGTCGCGTCGATCACCCGGGTGAAGCTGATCCGCTCGCTCGCCAGGTTGAGCGCCACGAGCGCACCGAGCGCGATCCACTCCCCCGTCGGACCGAGCGCCACCACGAGACCGAAGCCCACCGCGCCGCCGAGCACGTTCGAGCCGGTGTCGCCCAGCATGCACCGTTCGCGCAGGTCGGGGAGCAGCATCGCGAGCCCGGCACCGAGCACGAGCGCCATCGACGTGATCTCGCCGGCCGGCACACCGAGCGCGACGACGAGCAGACCGCCGAGCAACGACACCTTGATCGTGCGACCCGGCGCACGATCGAACAGGTTGCCGAGGTTGGCCGTCGCAGCGATCACGAGGCCGCCCCGCAACCCGCCCCATCCGGTGCCGGGTGCGGCGAGCACGCCCAGCAGCACACCCCACACGAGCTTCACCAGCCCGGTGGTGACCCTGCCGTGGGCGAGCGCGCCGAGGTGGCCGCGGAACCCCTTCGTGCTCGTCGCACCGACCAGGTCGTCGAGCAACCCGAGCAACCCGTAGCCGAGCGCCGTGCCGCTGTACGCGAGCAGGTTGGCGAGGCGCACCTGCTCGATCGGCGCGTCCGCGCCGAAGCGGATCCACACCGAGTAGGTGGCACACACCAGCACGACGGCCAGCACGACGATCACGCCGCTCGCCACGGGCAGTGCGTGACCGCGGTAGTTCTGCCGTCTCAGCACCTCGCTCTCGTGGAACTGGGGTGCCATCGCACGCCACAGCCCGGCGGCGGCGACGACACCGGCCACGAACGCCAGGAGCGCGCTCATCGTCCGGCCCTCGCCACCACGGGCACCAGCGAGGCCACGAGCCACGGCACGGCGACCGCCAACATGATCGCGGGCACCGCGAGCCCGCTGTCGTTGAGCCCGAAACCGAGCAACGCCACCGTCGCGAAGCCGACGACGAACACGCGCAGCGCCGGACGACGCCGGATCTCGGGCAGCACCTGCTCGCGGCGGCGCCACGCGACGACCAGCAGCAACGCGATCACGGCGACGAGCACGAACGACCAGAAGCTCGAGGTGAGGATCGCGACGTTGCCGCGCATCTTGCGCCGGATCACCAGCCCGCCGTCGCCGTGCAACAGGTCGTCGAGGAACCGCCCGAGGTGCGTGCGCGACGACGCCGGCCGGGCGAGGTCGACGAACGCGAGCGCGGCCACCGCGGCCACCGTCGCGACCCCGATCACGACCAGCCGACGCCAGCCGATGCGCTTGCCGGCGATCATCGCCACCATCACCGCGAACGTGGGCACGATCGCCAGCGTGCCACCGACGTCGCTGCCGAACGCGGGTGCCGCGACGGCGATCGTGGTGACCGCGCCGACGAAGGCCGCCCACCACGTGGCGGGCACCACGGGTCGGGCGAGGTGCATGGCCGCCACGGCCGTGACGACGGCGGCCGCGCCGACCAGGCCGAACGACAGGTTGCCGTACCCCATGAACCGGCCCGCCACCGTGGGCGTGTAGCCGAGCGGCGTGTGGATCTGCAGGTGCGATCCGCTCGCGACGTCGACGACCATCAGCACCCACAGCAGCGCGCACAGCGCTGCGACCGGTGCCCAACGACCCACCTTCGCCAGGGCGCCGACGGTCACCCACGCCAGCACCGCCGACGTCACGGGGACCATCACCACGACGAAGCTCAGCGGCAACTGGTGATACGCAACGAACCCGGTCGCGAACGACACCGTCGGATACGCCGCGACGATCGGCGCGAGGGTGCGGGCCAGCCGCCAGCGGCGTGCCGCCGCGGCCGCAGCGCAGAACACCAGCAGCACCACCAACACCACGCTCACGGGTCCCACGGCACGGTCGCGCAGCAGTACTCGCTCGGCCAGGTCGGCCAGATGCGATTCGTGCTCGCCGGCATCGAGTCCCGGCTCGGCGACGGCACGCATCTCGGTGCCGTTCATCGACTCGGGCAGCACCAGCTCGGCCGAGGGGTCGTCGCCGCGAGTGACCGCGGCCAGCACGGCGGGCGCCACGTCGGACAGCGTGACGTAGTCCGCCCGTCGGGTCGTCGGACTCACGAGCGAGCCTGGTGCCGCGGCACCCGTCACCGACGACGGGCGACGGACACCGACCACGGTCACCTCGGCGCGGTCGAACGGGGCCGACGGTGCGAGCACGATCACGAGCGCGTCGTCGGCGATCTCCATCGCGGCGATCGAGGTGTCGATGGTGTGCAGCGCCGCGGCGCGTTCGGCGGCGTTGTCGGTGTCGCCCAGCCCGCCCAGCTCGACCAGCGAGACGCCCGGCTCGAACGTGGTCGGCAACTCGTCGTCGTAGGCGTCGACACATCCGTCGGTGTCCATGAGCGCGCCGATCGCGCTCGGCGTTCCGTGCACGCTGGTGCGCACACCGAGCGATCGCAACTGCCGGCCGAGTGCACCCGGCTCGGCACCGTTCAGGTCGTCGTCCGCCGACGAGGTGGCGTCCGCGATCACGCCCGGGATGCACCGAGCGTCGACCAGCGTGGCCGTCGTGTCGTCGGCCGACACGCGGTTGCCGGCACCGATCGTCAGATACCCCTCGAGCGGCGTGGTCTCGGGCCCGATCGCGCGCACGCTCATCAGCCCCGTCGACCGCAGCAGCGAATCGAGCGCCGGCGTGTCGGTGGCCACCAGGTCCTGCCAGCGCAACCCCGGCACGCTCACGATCACCACGGTGTCGCTCGCACCGAGCGGCGTCGAGCGCGGCCCCGAGGGACGTACGACGCCCAGCACGGCGAGCACGAGCACCACGACACCACCGATCGCGAGCATCGGTCGCCGCGCTCGCGACGACGGTCCGCCGACCGCGACCGACTCACCCACGAGCCGCACCTCGCCGCAACAGCGCCGACGGACGCACCCCGCCGAGCGGCACCAGCACGGCCACGAACACCGCCACGCCGGCCAGCCCCGCCACCACGATCGCAGCGAGGGCCTGCACCCGAGTGTCGCCGAAGCGGCCTTGCACCACGGTCATCACCACGAACGCCGCCGATGCCGCCACGGCGCCACCCACCACCACGCGACCGGTCGAGCTCTCGCGGGGCGCGCCGACGATCCGTCGCGCCCGCACCGACAACAGCACCGCCGTGACGGTCTGCGCCGCGCCGTACCCGACGGCCAGTGCCGCGGCCCGGTCGGCGTCGGCGATCAGCTCCGAGGCGATCGCCATCACCACCACGCCGACGAGCGCCGACACGATCACCAGCTGGGCGGTCTCGCGCACCCGGTCGAGCCCGTACATCACCCGCATCATGATGACCGCCACCCCGTAGCCGACGAGCCCCAGACCGAACACGGCGATGGTGTGCGCGATCGGGGCCGGTCCCTGACTGCCCGCCTGCCCGATGGTCGACACCACGTGCGCGATCGGCCACGACAACGCCGCGAGACCCGCCGCCCCGAGCCCGAGCAATGGCAGGACCACCTGCAACGACCGGTCGACCAGCTCGGACGTCTCGTCCGTCCGCCCACGTTGCCAGGTGTCGGCGACACGCGGGGCCAGCGCCGTCGCCACCGGCACCGCCAACAACGCGTGGGGCAGCACGAAGAACGTGAACGACAGCGAGAACACCGCCACCCCGCCGGCAGCGCCCGAGCCCAGCACCATCGCCGCGCCCATCGGCACCAGCGTGCCCATCACCGACAGCATCGCCCAGCCGATCGTCCCCCGCAGCGGCGCCACGATCGGATCGCGCGGTGCCCACACGGGTCGCCAGCGCACACCCTGCGACGCCAGCACCACGCCGGGCACCGCGGTGAACGCGATCACCGCCAACGTCGTGCCACCCGCGAGCAGCGCGAACTGCAGCCCGTCGAGGTGCAGCGAGGCCGGCGCTCCGTCGCGGGCCGCGCGGAAGCCGAGGTAGCACGAGATCACCACCACGTTGTTCACCGCCGGCGCGAGTGCAGCAGCGGCGAAACGGCCGCGGGCCGACAACGCTGCCGTGGTGACCATCCCGATGCCGTAGAACACGATCTGCGGCACGAACACCAGCAGCATCGGCACCATCAGCCGTCGTTTGTCGGCCACCAGCGCCGGGTCGTCGCCCAGCGCCGTCAGCGCCCAGGCCACCAGTGGCGACAACGCCATCACCACCGCGGCGATCGCAGCGAGCACCAGCACGAGTCCGCCGGCCACCACCCCCGTCGCCCGACCGAGGCCGTCGTCGCCGCGCTCGCGGCGCGCCGCCACGAACGACGGCACGAGCACCGCCTGCAACACGCCGCCGGCCACCAACTCGAACACGAGGTTCGGGATCATGTTGGCCGCGTGGTACGTGTCGCCGAGCGGGCCGTTGCTGAGCACCGCGGCGGCCACCACCACCCGCACGAACCCGGTGAGGCGCGAGAACAACGTGCACACGGTCACCACGACGGTGTCGCGCGCCATCCGTCCCTCGAGTGCCGGGGCGGCCGCGCCGGATCCGGCAGGACCGTCGGGACCGGTCACGGTCGCCGCTCGGGGATCGCCCCGTCGGCCCCCTCACGGAACCCGTAGTGGCCGACCGAGCCGTCACGTCCCGCCTCGAGGCCGAGCACGGCGGCGATCCACCCGAGGAACGTCTCAGCGTTGTCGACGGTGCTCACCTCGTCACGCAGGCGACCGTCGTCGCGCACGGTGCCCACGAACGACGGCACCGGCGACTCGTTGTCCTGCGCGACCCGACCGACCTCGGCCACCAGCGTGGGCACCGCGGCGCCCGTCGGATCCGAGACGGTGATCAGTCCCGACAGCATCTCGGCCGGATCGTTCGGCAGGTTGCGGTCGGTGAGCACCAGCACCTCGACCGAGTCGACCGTCGTCGGCGACGAATCGACCTCGAGCAGGTCGACCAGACCGGCGTCCTCGAGATCGCCGAACGAGCCGCGCAACACCCCCGCCGGCACCACCTCGTCGACGCCGGCGATGTCGTCGACGACCGGCGGCACGAGCGCGGCGATCCGCTCGCCGAACACCGAGGCCGGCCGGACGTCGTCGCCGGCGGTCACGCCGAGGATCCCCGCAACCCGGTCGACCTGGTCGGGATCGCTCACGTCGGACGAGATGCGCAGCTCGGCCAGCAACGACCCCGCCGTGGCCTTCAGGGTGCGCACCAACCCATCGACGACGTCGTCGTCGACGTCACCCGCCACGACCAGCAGCACCCCGGTGTCGGCCAGCCGGCCACCCACCAGCTGTGCCGGCCCGTTGACGACCCAGTCGTCGAGTTGCGCGAGCTCGGCCGCCAACTCGTCGTTCTCGGCCCGCTCGATCGAGATGTTCTCCTCGGCGGCCTCGAGCCGCGCCCGCGTGCTGTCGAGCAGCGGACCCCGCACCACGGTCGAGCCCGCGGCGATGCCGATCGCGAGCGCGACGAAGACGGCCACGAGGCTGAAGATGTGCTGGCGGAGGCTGATCACGGCTCGTCCATCCTTGCAGGGGTCACCACCCGATACGGGCGCGCAACCACAGCCACAGGCTGCGGAACCACAACCGGACCGGCTCGCTGACGGCCACCACCAACGCCAGCGACGACAGCATCGCGACCGCGAACAGTGCGATGTCGCGTCCCTTCACCACCGGCCGGTACAGGTTGTTCACACCCTTCGCGTCGACCAGCACGCGACCCACCTTCAACCGCACCAGGAAGGTCGACGCCATGCCCTGGCGACCCTTGTCGAGGAAGTCCTCCATCGAGTTGTGGGTGCCCACGGCGACGATCAGCTCGGTGCCGCGCTCGTACGCGAGCAACATCGCGATGTCCTCGCTGGTGCCGGCGCTCTCGAAGAGCAGGTACTGGAGGCCGAGTTCGCGCAGCCGTTCGGCGCCCGGCGCGCGACCTCCGGCGTACGCGTGCACGATCAGCTCGGCACCGCTGCGCAGCGCGCGCTCGCTCACCGAGTCCATGTCGCCGATGATGATGTCGGGCGTCAGGCCGAGCGTCAGCAGTGCATCGGCCCCACCGTCGACACCGATCAGCACCGGTCGCATCTCGCGCACGTACCCCGACGAGTGCAACGCGGCCAGGTCTTCGCGGAAGTCGATGCCGCGCACGACGATCAGCGTCTGGCGTCCCTTGAACTTCACCGACGACGGCGGCAGGTCGGGGTTGTCGGTGGCGAGGTGCCGCTCGCGGCGCAGGTATTCGAGCGTGTTGGCGGCGAACAGCTCGAGCTGCTCGCCCACGTTCGACCGGGCCTCGGCCACCGCCGTGACGAGCTCGTCCTCGGTCTGGCGGTGGCCGGTGGCGACCACCTCGCCGTCGATCACGATCCGGTCGCCGTCGATCGTCAGGATCCCGCCCTCGGTGACCCGTTCGAGGAGCCCCACTCCGACGTCGTCGATCAGGATCACCCCGGCCCGCACGATCTGCAACGGCCCGAGGTTGGGGTACCGCCCGGTGAACGACTTGGCGGCGTTGACCACCGCGACCACGCCGGCCTCGACCAGTCCGTCGGCTGCGACGAGATCGACGTCGGAGTGGTTGATCACCGCGATCTCGCCCAGCTCGAGCCGTTTCACCAGATCCTTGGTCCGGCGGTCGGCGCGGGCGCGCGCCGTGACGCTCACCTCGGCGCGCGGCGTGGCCATCAGCGCGCCTCGCGGCGCCGGCCCCGTCGTGCGGGTCCCTGGCCGCCGCTGCGCGCGGCGAGCAGCTCGGCTGCGTGCTCGCGTGCGGCTGCCGAATCGGGCGAACCCGAGAGCATGCGGGCGATCTCGGCCACGCGCTCGTCGGCGTCGAGCACCGAGGCGCGAGCGGTGGTCCGTTCGCCCGCCGCGGTCTGCTCGACCAGCTTGGTCACCTGCACCTGGTGATCGGCCATCGCCGCCACTTGTGCGAGGTGGGTCACGACGAACACCTGATGGGTGCGCGACAGCTGGGCGAGTGCCGCGCCGACCGCGGTCGCCGCGCTGCCGCCGATGCCGGCGTCGACCTCGTCGAACACGAGCGTGCCCGGCGCCTCGATCAGCACCAGACGCAACGCGAGCATCGTTCGCGCGAGCTCGCCGCCCGATGCCACCTTGTGCAACGGCAACGGCGGGCTGCCCGGGTTGGCGGCCAGCAGGAACGTGACCTCGTCGCCCGGGTCCTCGTCGCCGACGTCGACCACGATCTCGGCGCGCGGCATCGCCAGCTCCCGCAACCCTGCCTGCACCGCGGTGGCGAGCGGCCCGCAGGCCGCACGGCGCGCCGCCCCGACCGCTGCAGCGGCCGTGCGCTCGTCGCGCATCGCTGCCTCGCGTTCACGCTCGAGGCGGGCGACCGCCTCGTCGTAGCCCTCCAGCTCGCGCAGCCGGTCGCGGGTGCGCTCGTGGAACTCGAGCACCTCGGCCAGGGTGTCGCCGTACTTGCGGCGCAGATTGCGCAACAGCTGGCGGCGCTCGGTCACCTGCGCCAGCTTCGCCGGGTCGTCGTCGATGCCGTCGGCGAGGCGTCGCACCTCGGCCGCGACGTCGTCGAGCTCGACCGCCACGCCCTTCAGCCGGGTGGCGAGCTCGGTGAACGGACCGCGAGCGCCGAGCATCGCGATCGCCGAACGGACGGTGTCGAGTGCACCCCCGTCGTCGGTGAGTGCGTCGATGGCCGCCGAAGCCGCTTCGCGGTGGGCCTGCGCACCCGACAGCACGTCCTCGAGCCGTTCGAGCTCGTCGTCCTCGTCGGCACCGGTGACGGCGGCCGCGTCGAGCTCTTCGAGCTGGAAGCGGAGCAGGTCGACCTCACGGGCGCGCGTGCGGACGTCGCCGCCGAGCGCGGCGAGCGATGCGTCGATCTCGGTGAGCCGCGCGCGTGCACCGCGCAGCGGCTCGAGGTCGACGTCGGCGAACCGGTCGAGCGAGCCGCGCTGGGCCGCGGTGTTGAGCAGGCTCTGGTGTGCGTGCTGGCCGTGGATGTCGACGAGCCGCACCCCGTGCTCGGCGAGGGTGCTCACCGTGGCGAGGCGACCGTTCACATAGGCGCGTGACCGGCCGTCGACGGGGATCACGCGAGCGAGCACGATCTCGTCGTCGCCGTCGACGAACCGGCCCTCGACCCGTGCTTCGGTGGCACCGGTGCGCACCATCGTGGCATCGGCGCGACCACCGACGAGCAGGCTGATGGCCTCGACGAGCATGGTCTTGCCAGCTCCGGTCTCGCCGGTGAACACGGTGAGTCCGGGCCCGACGACGAGGTCGAGCGACGAGATGACCCCGAGGTCTTCGATGTGCAGTTCGATCAACATGGGCGACGCATCCCGTGGCTCGCGACCGTCACCGGTCGGACAGCCCGAACTTGGCCTTCAGGATCTGGTGGAAGCGGCGGCGGCCGAATCGCACGAAGTGGGCCTCGGCCGGCGAGGCACGGAACGTCACCGTATCGCCCTCGACGAGCGACGCGGTCTGCATCCCGTCGATCGACAACACCGCCGTGCGGTGACCGACGACCTCGATCTCGACGACCTCCTCGGGGTCGAGCACGAGCGACCGGTCGAACAACATGTGCGGTGACACCGGGGTGAGCAGCAGCGCCCGATGGCGGGGCGACACGACCGGCCCCCGAGCCGACAGCGAGTAGGCGGTCGAGCCGGTCGGGGTGGCGACGATCAGGCCGTCGGCTGCGTACGAGGTGAACGGCGCCCCGTCGATGCGCACCATCATCCGCACGGTGTGGCCGGGTTCGAGCTTCTCGAGCACGCCCTCGTTGAGCGCGCGGAACGACTGCTCGGGCGTGCCGTCGACGTGGTGCACCACCGCGTCGACCATCATCCGCCGCTCGACGTGCCAGTCACCCTGATCGGCGTCGGGGCCGCTCGTGAACCGTTCGAGCGCTGCCGTCATCGACTGGGGTTCCACCTCGGTGAGGTAGCCGAGCAGACCGACGTTGACGCCGATCACCGGCGCCGCGCGGCCGTCGAGCAACTGCACGGCGCGCAGCATGGTGCCGTCACCACCGAGGCTCAGCACCAGGTCGGCCTCGCCCGGCGCGCGATCGGCGGCGAGCTCACCCAGTTCGAGCGCATCCGCGTCGTCGCGCAGCATCCAGGCCTCGTGCCCGTGCTGGTGCAGCCACGACGCGGCCACACGGGCCAGTGCGGCCGCCTCGGAGCGTTGGCGATGGGCGACGATGAGGACCCGGCTCATGCGCTGCGCTCCTGCCCGTCGCGGGTGCGGGCGTGCACCAGGAACTCGCGGTTGCCGTCGCCGCCCTCGATCGGCGAGTCGCACCACCCGAGCACGGTGCAGCCGGCGTCGAGGATGGCCGACTCGACCTCGCCGCGCACGCGAGCGTGGATCTCGGGGTCGGTGATCACACCGTGACCACGAGACACCTCGGCGCGACCGGCCTCGAACTGCGGCTTCACCAGCAGCACCAGATCGCCGCCGGGCATCACCACCGACGCCAGCACCGGCACCACCTTGGTGAGCGAGATGAACGACAGGTCGGCGACGGCGACCCGTGGCACGAACGGCAGGTGCTCGGGCGTGAGCGCCCGCACGTTGAACCGCTCGATCACCACGACGCGGTCGTCGTGACGAATCCTCGGGTGCAGTTGGCCGTGGCCGACGTCGAGTGCCACCACGCGGGCTGCGCCGCGCTGCAGGACGCAGTCGGTGAAGCCACCCGTCGACGCGCCGGCATCGAGCACGTCGGCACCGGCGACCTCGAGCCCGAACGCGTCGAGCGCAGCGTCGAGCTTCTCGCCGCCACGGCTCACGAAGCGCGGCGGCTCACCGGTGAGCACCACGGCATCGCCGGGATCGACGAGACGCGACGCCTTCTCGGCGATGGCGCCGTTGACGAGCACGCGGTGCAATTCGATCACACGTCCAGCTTCGGTACGGCTCGGCACCAGACCACGTCGCACCAGCTCCGCGTCGAGACGCGAACGACGCGACACGGTGATCAGCGCTTCGCGGCCTTCTTGGTCGCGACCTTCGCGACCCCGCTCGAGCCGGCCGGCTCGCCCTTCGTGGGCTTCGCCGCCTTGCCTGCTTTCGCTGCTTTGGCTGCTTTCGCCGCCTTCGTGGGCTCACCCTTCGCGGTGGCCTGCTTCGCCGTCTTCGTGGCCGGCTTCGCAGCGCCCTTGGTGGGCTTCGGGGCCTTGGTGGCCTTCGCGGCCGGCTCGGCGGTCGCGGTCGCGGCGGCGTCGGCCACCGTGGCGGTGGTGGCGGCGACCGGCCCCGACGGTGCCGCTGGCGCGTTGCCCCGCAGGCCGAGCGACGAGGCGAGCTCCTCGATCCGATCCTCGAGCCCGTCGATCCGGTCGGCGAAGCGACCGAGCTGCTTCGCGACCTCGGACTGCACGGCGCCGAACAACTGCTCGGTCGACGAGCGGCCGCGCTCGACGAGCTGCTGCACGGTCTTCTCGGCGTCCTTGCGGCGGAGCTGGCCGTCGTTGACGAGCTCGTTGACGAGCTTCTCGGCGTTGGTGCGCGACATCTCCGTGAACTGCATGCCCGCATCGAGCAAGCGCTTCAGGATCGTGTTCGGGGTCATGGCGGCAGTGTACTGCCGAGGTGTCACGTCCGAGAGGAGGCCACGGCGAGACGGTGTGGTCCCACCCCAGCTCAGCGACGACGTGGCCACCGGATGGCGATGCCCACGCCCACGGCGGCGAGGATCGCGATCCCCGCGATCAGGGCGACACCGGTCCCCCGACCCCGGTCCCCGCCCGACGCACCGGCCGCTGCGTCGCTCGCGGTGTCCGAGGTCTCCGAGGTCTCCGAGGTGTCCGAGGTCTCCGCAGCGCCCGAGGTCTCCGCAGCGTCCGTGCAGTCGATCGTGGCGGCACGCAGGACGTGGTCGTCGGTCGCCGCGTCGTCGCTCCACACCACGGACTGCGAGCCGTCGATGCACGGGCCGATCGCGAGGCCCTCGTCGTTCAGGGCCACCAGCTCGTCGGGCGGCTCGACCGAACCGGTCACGGTGAGCCCGCCGCCGTCGAACGCGAGCCGCACGATCGCGCCGTCGCAGTGCTCGTCGCACGCAGCCCACAACTCTCCGGTGGCTGCGTCGAACGCGACCTCCATCACCGACGGCAGCCCACTCGGCACGGTCGCGAGACGGGTGGCCCGGTCACCGAGGACGAACACGTCGAGCGCCCCGTCGTGCTCCGATCCCACCACGAACACCCCGCTGCCGTGCCCGGGGTGGTCGGCCGGGTCGTAGGCGACGCCCTGTGAGTCGACGAGTCCGGCTGCGACGACCACCGAGTCGGGCACCCACGTGATGCCCTCGAGCCCGGTGTTCGCGTCGGCGGCCGGCAACGACATCGTCAGGTCCCAGCTGCGGGTCGCGACCAGCTCGTCGTGCGCATCGCCGCCGGCGTCCACCGGGATCTCGAGCACACTCAGGCGCGACGTCGCGGCATCGTCGTTGTCACGCTCGGCCGCCACGTACACGACGTCGCTGCGATCGTCGGCGACCGTCACCGCCTCGGCGTCGGGCTCCCCCGAACCGTCGGGCCAGCGGAGCTCGCGCCCGTCGCCCCATCCGTCGTCGACGACGTACTCGCCGTCGCCGTCGAGCACCAGACGCAACAACGAGCCGGGGTCGTCCCGCACGGCCCACAGCACGCGACCGTCCGTCGAGAACGCGAGCCCACTCACGTTCCGGCCGAGGTCACCCTCGTCCACCTCGCGGGGTGCGGTGCCCGGCCACACGGGTGCCGAACCACCGATCAGCGCGGGCAGCGCGGGCAGCGCGGTCGGCGCGGTCAGCGCCGCCCACGCGACGATCGCCCGGACCAGCACGGTCAGGCCGGTCTGCCCCGGCGAACGACGGGCCGCTGCGGGTGGGCGGCGGCCCCCCACCCGAGGTCGCGGCGCAACACCCGGTTCCAGCGGTGTGCGGGCAGGTCGGGATGGTGCATCGCCATGCCCAGCACGTACTTGCTCAGCAGCACCGGCCGATGCCCCATCGCCCAGAGGGTGCGGTCCACCACCGTGGGCTTGCCCATCGACTTCGATTCGACGACGGCCCACTCCCCCGCCGACACCACCTCGCCCGCAGGCGTCTCGAACACGAGGCCCGTGTCGAGGGTGGCACGGGTGTCGGCCGACAACAGCAGCGTCGCGCGGCGGTACTTGGTCCACAGCGTCGGCACCAACCGGTCGACGTGGCGCGCCGGGAACTCGAACCCCGACACGAACCGGCGGCCTGCCTCGGTCAGCACCGCACGCTCGTCGATGGCGTGGTCGACGCGCGCTTTCACCGTCAGGCCGCGGTGGTCGCGGGTCTTCACCTCGAGCGAGCAGGTGGTGCTGTCGAGATACGCGCGGGTGCGCACCTTGTAGCGGTCGGGGCGGAGCGTGGCGTGCTCGTGGTACGAGACCAGGTCGGGGGTGTCGAAGTACATCGATTCGTACCGGAACGTGCGTGCCTCGTCGATCTCGAGCGCCCGGACGCTCGCGTCGAGGTGATCGACCATCTCGGGCAGGACCGACTGGTGCAACAGGTACTTGCGGTCGGCGCGGGTGAGCAGCTCGGCGGCCACCAGCAACTCGGGCAGGGACACCGGTTCGAGCTGCCCGAGTGCCCGGTCGAGGTCACTGTCGGGCCGCACCGTACGCGACGGGCGCGACGCGGCACGCCGCAGCTCCGTCGACGACGCGACGGCCTCCTGCTGACGGGCGTCGAGTGCGGTCATCGGATCAGGCCGCCGCCCTCGACGCAGCCGGCAACAGGTAGCGCATCTCGACCATCGTCGTGTCCTCCACCAGGTCGACGCGGAGCACCTTCACCCGCGCCACCTTCGTGCCGTACAGGCCCTCGAGGTGGGCGACGAGCGCCCGCTCGTCGGTGAAGGCGGCATCGACCTGCACGATCTGCAGCCGGTAACGGCCGAACAGACGGGGGTGATCGCCGATGTAGAGGGCGACGACGATCGCCCCCATGAGTGCCGGCACCATCCACTCGGGATCGGCCGACAACCCGCCCATCAGACCGAGAGCGAGCGAGCCGAAGTAGTACGCCACCTCTTGGTGGTCGATGTCGGACGATCGCAGGCGGATGATCGACAACAGGCCGAACAGGCCGAGGCCGAGCCCGGCGGTCGCACCGCGGCTGTCGAGCACCTGGGCGACCGAGAGCACGCCGACGTTCACGACGAGATAGGCGACGACCATGTCGCCGCGCCGGTGCCGCGGCAGGTACAGGCCGAAGGCGACGACGCAGATCGCGACGGCGTCGAGCAGCGGCAGGATCGGACGTGGCATCAGCGGGGCTCCGAGATCGGGGTCGGCGCCGCTCGGACGCCGGTGGACGGTAGGTGAACGTACAGTGAACGGACCGTCCGTCGGAGTCTCGTGGGAGCAAGTTCACCGTTCGATGTGAACTGCTGACCTGCGGCGCGGGACCGTCGGCCCCCGTCGATCAGCCCGCGAGGAGCTGTGCGACGACGTGCCCGAGGTCGTCGCCGACCAGGTCGGGCACCGGGTCGACCTGGGCACCGCGCGGGGTCACGCCCGACCAGACGTGGGCGTAGCGGCAGCCGAGCTGACGGGCGAAACGGCCATCGGTCGACGGACGATCCCCCACCATCACCGCTGCTGCGGCCGCATCGTCGCCCACCACCTCGCGCACCAGCTGCGCCATCGGACCGAACGGCTTGCCCGCCACGGTGGCCTTCGTGCCGGAGCCCACCTCGACGGCGGCGAGGATCGCGCCGCCCCCGGGGATCGGCCCGTCGGGTGTCGGATAGGTCGCGTCGTCGTTGGTGCCGATCAGTCGTGCCCCGGCCTGCACCGCGGTGGCGGCGAGCCGCAGCCGTTCGTAGGTGAAGGTGCGGTGGAAGCCGACCATCACCGCATCGCAGGGCCCGACGTCGACGGGGATCGCGCCACGACGCTCGATCGCCTGGGTCACGCCCGGGCCGCCGCACACCATCACCCGCTCACCGGGTTCGACCAGCAACGCGCCGGCCAGCGCCGAGGTGAGCACGTCCCCCACGGCGGGCACACCGATCGATCCGAGCGCGGCCTCCTGCTCCTCGAGCGTCGAGCCCGAGTTGTTGGTCACGAACAGCACCCGCACGCCGTGTGCCCGCAGCCGGGCGATGCCCTCGACCGACCCCGGGATCGGCTGGTGCGACAACCACACCACGCCGTCGAGGTCGAGCAGCACGACGGCGGGCAGCTCGCGCCCGGTGGTCGTGGTGGTCGTGGTCGTGGTGGCGGTGGTGCCGGGCGTGTGGGACGGGACGTGGGCGGGGGGCTCCGACATGGTGTGTCATCGTGGCACGGCAGGTGCCATCCTGTGCGGGTGCCGCGCTTCCAACCGTTCCCCGCACTCCGCTACGCCCCCGACGTCGATCTCGACGCCGCGGCGGCGCCGCCCTACGACGTGCTGTCGGCCGCCGATGTGGCGGCGCTGCGGGCCCGGCACCCACGCAACATCGTCGAGATCGACCTGCCGGGCCCCGAGGACGACCCCGAGCGCTACCACCGGGCCGCCCGCACGCTGCACGCGTGGGGGGACGAGGGCACCTTCGTGCGCGACGCGTCCCCCACGTTCACGCTGTACCGGATGCGCTTCACCACCGAGGACGGCACCGAGCGCGAGACGGTCGGCGTGCTCGGCGCGCTCGAGGTGGTCGACGAGGGCGCAGGTGGGGTGCTCCCGCACGAGCGTACGACCCCCAAGGCCAAGACCGACCGGCTCGACCTCACCCGCGCCACCGAGGCGAACCTGTCGCCGGTGTGGGGACTGTCGCTCACCGCGGGACTGACCGACCTGCTGGTCGAGCCCGCCGAGATGGTGGGCCGCTGCGTCGACGAGCAGGGCGTCGTGCACACCGTCGAGCGGGTGACCGACCCCGAGCGGATCGCGGCGATCGAGGCCGCGGTGGCGGCCAACCCGGTGTTGATCGCCGATGGTCACCACCGCTACGCGATCAGTCGCACGTACCGCGACGAGCGGCGCGCCGCGGACGGCCGGGGTCCCTGGGACCTCACCCTCACCTATGTCGGCGAACTGGTCGAGAGCCAGCTCAGCATCGACGCGATCCACCGCCTGTACCGCGGCATCGAGCCGGCCGCGCTCGAGACCGTGCTGGCACGCTCGTTCGAGCTCGCCCCAGCCGGGCCGATCGACGCCTCGTTCGCCACACGCGTGGTCGCCGAGGGGTCGCTGTGCCTCGTCCACGCCGACGGCACGGGCACGTGGCTGCGGCCTCGGGCCGAGGCGTTCGACGGCGTGCGGCAGCTCGACGGTGCCCTGCTCGAACACGCCCTGGCCGACACCGATGCCGAGGTCGGCTACCAGCACGGGGTGCAGCACGTGGTCGATCTGGTGCGCAGCGGCGACGCGGCAGCAGGTGTGCTGATCCGGCCGACGAGCATCGACGAGATCCGACGCACCGCCCACGAAGGGCTGCTCATGCCGCCGAAGTCGACGTTCTTCACGCCGAAGCTGCGGACGGGTCTGGTGATGCGTCCGCTCGTCTGAGCCCTCGACCGGATCGCACCCGGTGCCGCGCGCCCGACCTCAGGCGGCGGCCCGCAAGGCGGCCCGCACCTGGTCGTCGAGCGACCTGAGCGTGCGGGCCAGGGCCGTGTCGACGGGGCGCCGACGCGTGATCTCGACCACGGTCGCCGCCTCGACCTCGGTACGGCTCTGGGTGACGCCGCCGGCACGGAAGAACCGGCGGCGCACCACACCGCCGACCACCAGCTCGGTGCCGGTGTCCCAGGTGTCGGGCACCTCGGACTCCCACGAGATCGGCACGCCGAGCACTCGCCCGTCGGGGGTGGGACACGACAGCTCGAGGTTCCAGCGGACCGTGCCGCTCGGCAGTTCGGTACGGCGCGGCTCGGAGCTGAGACGGCCGGCGAGGATGACGATGTTCATGACGACCTCCTGACCGGGCTCGTGGCCCGGCGGTGTCGGGGGTGTCGGGGGACGCACGACGACGGTACGACGCGGGTGTGACACCCGGTCGATCGACCCGCCGCGTGCAATGTCAGCGACCCAGCGCCGCCAGTCGCTGGGTGACGTCGGCGAACTCGGCGTCGTGCTGCGCGACCAGCCCGAACCAGCGTCGTGCCTCGACGATCTCGCCCGAGCGGTCGAGCAGATCGCCGAGCACGTACCACTGCCGCAGATGGTGCTCACGCACCTTGGCGGGCACGGTGCGAGCCTTGCTCATCACCTCGAGTGCCCCCCGCAGGTCGCCCTGGTCGGCCAGTGCCCCGGCGGCCACGATGCGGCCCTCCGCCATCAACGCGGGATCCGGCGACGCGGCACGGAGCTCGGCCCACAGCTCGTCGACCTCGTGGTAGCGGCGCATCGCCCGATAACAGTCGGCGAGCACGGCATGGTGACGCACCGAGTGATCGAGCAGGCGCGCCGTCTCGAGCTCGGCGGCGGCCTTGCGCCACTGGCCGAGCGAGTACAGGGCGTGGCCGGCGATCTCGTGCGCGGCGGCGACGTTGGGCAGGTCGCGGAGCACCGGCTGCACCATCCGGCGCGCGTCGTCGAAGCGACCTCGCTCGAGCGCCTCGGCGGCCGAGGTGATCCGCTCGCGATACCGGGGCGACTTGCCGAGTCCGGCCTCGCGTTCCACCTCGGCGACCACCTCGGGGTCGAGTTGTGCCGGCGTGCGCGTCCGACGCGGCGCCGCCGCCGCCTGCGCCCGTTCGGCTGCCGCCTGCGCGGCGTCTCGGATCGGGCCCTCGTCGATCCACTGCTCGCTCGCCGCGGTGGCGGCAGCCGTGGAGCGGCCTGCAGACGCAGCGCCGGTCGGCTTGGGCACGCGTGGTCCGCGTGTGGCTCGCACCTCGGCGGCGCGCTGCTCGGCCGCCGTCAGCGGGCGCCGCGGTGCAGCTGCCCGTTCACCACGAGGTGCGCCGGACCGAGGCGCGCCGGACCGAGGCGCGCCGGACCGAGGCGCGCCGGAACGAGGGCCTCCGCTGCGTGGTCCGTCGCCGCGTGGTCCGTCGCCGCGTGCGGCACCTCCTCGCGGCGAGCCGCCACGCGGCTCAGCCGACCCGGCGCGATCGGAACGAGGCCGGTCATCACGACGATCGTCACGACGATCATCGGGACGCGGACCGCGAGCCACGCGGTCGCCGCCGCGCGGGCCGCGCGGCGCACGATCGGGCCGCGCGCCGGCTCCGGGGCCACGGCGAGCGGCGCCGTCTCGAGCATCGTCGTCACGGCGGGGGCGCTCGCCTGCAGCGCTCGGACGGCGGACGGGTCGACGTGCGCCATCGCCCGAGCCGTCGTCGCCACGTCCGTACGGACGGCGATCGTCGTCGCGACGGCGGGGCGCTCCGGTCCCCCGACTCGAACCGCCCCCACCGGGGCCGGCCGACGACGGGCGGCCCGTCGCGCGAGCACCACCCGACCGAGCGCCACCGGCACGGGCACCGCCGGGACGAGCTGCGCCGGCACCTCGACCGGCCGGCCCGGACGAGCGGGCCTGTCCGGGGCGGGGGCGGGGACGGCGTTCGGGCTGTGGCGGCATAGGACGAACGAGCCTACGAGCCCCGGGGCCGAAAACGACGAAGGCCCCCGGACGAGTGTCCGGGGGCCTTCGATGCGATGAATTCGGCGACGACCTACTCTCCCAGGGGGTCTACCCCCAAGTACCATCGGCCCTGGCAGTCTTAACTTCCGTGTTCGGGATGGGAACGGGTGTGTCCCTGCCGGTATGGTCACCGAAACCTGTTGTCAAGGAGTCGCCATGACGGCGCCTTCCGAGTACTCCAGAGCAAGCACGAGCGATTTCAATCCAAGCCCTCGGCCGATTAGTACCGGTCAGCTCCACACATTGCTGTGCTTCCACTTCCGGCCTATCAACGTGATGGTCTTGTCACGGGCCTTACTGCGTTGACCGCATGGGTGTCCTCATCTTGGAACGGGTTTCCTACTTAGATGCTTTCAGCAGTTATCCCTTCCGGAGGTGGCTAACCAGCCGTGCCCTTGGCAGGACAACTGGCACACCAGAGCTCCGTCCGTCCCGGTCCTCTCGTACTAGGGACAGCCTTCCTCAAGACACCTTCGGCTGCGGAGGATAGGGACCGAACTGTCTCACGACGTTCTGAACCCAGCTCGCGTACCGCTTTAATGGGCGAACAGCCCAACCCTTGGGACCTGCTTCAGCCCCAGGATGCGATGAGCCGACATCGAGGTGCCAAACCTTTCCGTCGATATGGACTCTTGGGAAAGATTAGCCTGTTATCCCCAGGGTACCTTTTATCCGTTGAGCGACCACACTTCCACACGTGATGGCCGGGTCACTATGCCCTGCTTTCGCACCTGCTTGACCTGTCAGTCTCGCAGTCAAGCTCCCTTGTGTCATTGCACTCGACGGCTGATTGCCAACCAGCCTGAGGGAACCTTTGGGCGCCTCCGTTACATTTTAGGAGGCGACCGCCCCAGTCAAACTACCCGCCTGGCGCTGTTCCTGACCCAGATGATGGGCCGAGGTTAGAGTCCCGAAGTACACAGGGTGGTATTTCAACGATGGCTCCACACTGGCTGGCGCCAATGCTTCCAAGCCTCCCACCTATCCTACACAATGCAATTCAAGACTCAACACCAAGTTATAGTGAAGGTCCATGGGGTCTTTCCGTCCTTCCGCAGCTAACGAGCATCTTTACTCGTACTTCAATTTCGCCGGGTCTATGGTTGAGACAGCGGGGAAGTCGTTACGCCATTCGTGCAGGTCGGAACTTACCCGACAAGGAATTTCGCTACCTTAGGACCGTTATAGTTACGGCCGCCATTCACTGGGGCTTAGGTTCACAGCTTCGCCTTTCGACTAACCGTTCCCCGTGACCTTCCAGCATTGGGCAGGCGTCACAGCGTATACAGCGCCTTGCGGCTTCGCACGCTGCTGTGTTTTTGGTAAACAGTCGCTACCCCCTGGTCTGTGCCACCCCCTCGAGCTCCAGGAGTAAATCCCTTCACCCTACTAGGGTCCTCCTTCTTCCGAAGTTACGGAGGTAATTTGCCGAGTTCCTTAACCATAGTTCTCCCGAACGCCTTGGTATTCTCTACCCGCCCACCTGTGTCGGTTTGGGGTACGGGCACCGTGCTAACTCACTGTTGGGCTTTTCTTGGCAGCGTGGGATCAGTGACTTCGTCTGTATCGACTCGGCATCACGTCTCAGCGTTGATGGCCCCAACTCTCATCGGGACCCGCCTACACGCTTACCCGGGGACTACCATCGCCCCGGTTCACCTACCCTCCTGCGTCCCCCTCCAGCTACCCGCCAGCAAGGCGGTGGGATCGACCGAAGTCAGCCCCCACGTTCTCACTCTTGGGCTTGGCGCGAACACGGTGGTACTGGAATATCAACCAGTTGTGCATCGACTACGCCTTTCGGCCTCGCCTTAGCTCCCGACTCACCCTGGGAGGATTAGCCTTCCCCAGGAACCCTTGGGCTTTCGGCGGAGGGGTTTCTCACCCCTCTCTCGCTACTCATGCCTGCATTCTCACTCGATGGCGCTCCACGGCTGGGTTCTCCCGCCGCTTCGCTGCACCATCGACGCTCCTCTACCACTCCAGCAGATGCTGAAGTCCATAGCTTCGGCTCAGGACTTGAGCCCCGTTAAATTGTCCGCGCAGGACCACTCGACCAGTGAGCTATTACGCACTCTTTCAAGGATGGCTGCTTCTAAGCCAACCTCCTGGCTGTCTAAGCAGTCCCACATCGTTTTCCACTTAGTCCTGAATTAGGGGCCTTAGCTGATGGTCTGGGCTGTTTCCCTTTCGTCCAACGAAGCTCATCCCCCGTGGACTCACTGCCGTGCTCTGGAGTCTCGGCATTCGGAGTTTGGCTGGGTTCGGTAAGCTTGTAGGCCCCCTAGCCCATCCAGTGCTCTACCTCCGAGACTGAACGCACGACGCTGTACCTAAATACATTTCGAGGAGAACCAGCTATCACCAAGTTTGTTTGGCCTTTCACCCCTATCCACAGCTCATCACCGCCATTTTCAACTGACGTGTGTTCGGTCCTCCACGGGGTCTTACCCCCGCTTCAACCTGGCCATGGATAGATCACTTGGCTTCGGGTCGACAGCATGCGACTCAACGCCCTCTTCAGACTCGCTTTCGCTTCGGCTCCCCATCACTGGTTAACCTTGCCACATACCGTCACTCGCAGGCTCATTCTTCAAAAGGCACGCCATCGAGGCCGCTTGCGCGACGACTCTTTGACTGTTTGTAAACCAACGGTTTCAGGTACTATTTCACTCCCCTCCCGGGGTGCTTTTCACCTTTCCCTCACGGTACTCGTTCACTATCGGTCGCCCAGGAATACTTAGACTTACGGGGTGGTCCCCGCAGATTCACGCCAGTTTTCACGGTCCCGGCGTTACTTGGGATGTTCGAGCAGAGATTGCGTGCGTTTCGTGTACGGGGCTGTTACCCACTACGGCCGGCCTTTCCAGAGCCGTTCCACTACACAGCAATTTGGTAACTCTGTGATCGATCTGATGCTCGATCTCTCAAATCCCACGACCCCGCGTCAGCAACGCCATCAGGCTTGGCACTGACACGGTTTAGTCTGTTCCCTTTTCGCTCGCCACTACTCAGGGAGTCGCGGTTGCTTTCCTTTCCTCGGGGTACTGAGATGTTTCAATTCCCCCGGTTCCCTCCTCCGGTCCTATGTATTCAGACCGGGGTAACACTCCATGACGAGTGCTGGGTTTCCCCATTCGGACATCTGCGGATCGAGGCCTAGTCGACGGCTCCCCGCAGCTTTTCGCAGTCACTCACGTCCTTCTTCGGTTCTGGGCGCCAAGGCATCCACCGTTGGCTCTTTGTAGCTTGGAAGAAATATTTCGTATGCACGAGAGTGCAGAACTCTCGTGCGAGATGCTCGTGCTTGCTCTGCAGTTCTCAAAGGGCGACGCACCGTGGGCTGGCCTTGACGGGCCGGCTGGTCACGGGTGGCAGCGGATCGGGAACTCGAGAAGAGCTCGACCGATCGTGCCGGGCGTTGAGGAGTCCATCCGGATCCCTCAAAACAGAAGAGAAGATAGAGCTGACGCCGTTGTTCGAGACGGGAGGGAAACCTACGACCGTGATTCGAAGAACGCCGACAGCCCGACAGTGCACCAACTGGGATTGTCTCGAGCCGGGAAGTTCGAATGACTTCCATCGACCGAGAGTGCTCCTTAGAAAGGAGGTGATCCAGCCGCACCTTCCGGTACGGCTACCTTGTTACGACTTCACCCCAATCACCGACCCCACCTTCGACGGCTCCTTCCTTGCGGTTAGGCCACCGGCTTCGGGTGTTGCCGACTTTCGTGGTGTGACGGGCGGTGTGTACAAGGCCCGGGAACGTATTCACCCCGGCGTGCTGATCCGGGATTACTAGCAACTCCAGCTTCATGCAGGCGAGTTGCAGCCTACAATCCGAACTGAGACCGGCTTTCTGGGATTCGCTCACCCTCACGAGTTTGCAGCCCTTTGTACCGGCCATTGTAGCGTGTTTGCAGCCCTGGACATAAGGGGCATGATGACTTGACGTCGTCCCCACCTTCCTCCGAGTTGACCCCGGCAGTCTCCTACGAGTCCCCGGCATTACCCGCTGGCAACATAGGATAAGGGTTGCGCTCGTTGCGGGACTTAACCCAACATCTCACGACACGAGCTGACGACAGCCATGCACCACCTGTGTACGACCCCGAAGGACACCGTATCTCTACGGCTTTTCCGTACATGTCAAGCCCAGGTAAGGTTCTTCGCGTTGCATCGAATTAAGCAACACGCTCCGCTGCTTGTGCGGGCCCCCGTCAATTCCTTTGAGTTTTAACCTTGCGGCCGTACTCCCCAGGCGGGGCACTTAATGCGTTTGCGACGGCGCGGATCTCGTTGGTTGAGACCCACACCTAGTGCCCAACGTTTACGGCGTGGACTACCAGGGTATCTAATCCTGTTTGCTACCCACGCTTTCGCTCCTCAGCGTCAGTTTCGGCCCAGAGTGGCGCCTTCGCCACCGGTGTTCCTCCTAATATCTGCGCATTTCACCGCTACACTAGGAATTCCCCACTCCCCTACCGAACTCTAGTCACGGCAGTATCGAGTGCACGCTTTGGGTTGAGCCCAAAGTTTTCACACCCGACTTACCGAACCGCCTACGAGCTCTTTACGCCCAATAAATCCGGACAACGCTTGGTGCCTACGTGTCACCGCGGCTGCTGGCACGTAGTTGGCCGCACCTTCTTCTGAAAGTACCGTCAGTTTCGTTCCTTCTGAAAGCGGTTTACAACCCGAAGGCCTTCTTCCCGCACGCGGCGTTGCTGCGTCAGGCTTTCGCCCATTGCGCAAGATTCCCCACTGCTGCCTCCCGTAGGAGTCTGGGCCGTGTCTCAGTCCCAGTGTGGCTGATCATCCTCTCAGACCAGCTACCCGTCGATGCCTTGGTAGGCCGTTACCCCACCAACAAGCTGATAGGCCGCGAGACCCTCCTGATCCAGTAACCCTTTCGTCAGCGCGCCATGCGACGCTCCGACGGCATCCGGTATTAGCAGTTGTTTCCGACTGTTATCCCAGAGACCAGGACAGGTTTCTCACGTGTTACTCACCCGTTCGCCACTATCTCTTCCCCAGTGTTGCCACTGGATGGAGACCGTTCGACTTGCATGTGTTAAGCACGCCGCCAGCGTTCGTCCTGAGCCAGGATCAAACTCTCCAACAAGAACCTGTTCGGCTTGACACCGAACGATCCGTTACAAGAGCCGAGTGATGCCGCCGTGGGGGAATAGCCCACGGTGATGACATCACGCTCCGGCTTGATGCCTCCGATGGGATCGGAGGACTTGTGAATTGACAAGCAGCTCCATCGCTCGACCTTGCGATCGCTCGACGTGCTGCCCGCACTGGCGTTCTATCTTCTCTTCTGTTTTCAAGGAGCCGAAGCTCTGTCGGCACGCAGCAGCCAGGCTGCAGTTGGTGCCTTGCCCGTGTGACTCGCACGTTTCCGGCTCGTCCGGGGCGAGGAGCTACGCTATCGACGCACGCAGAGAGCGTCAACCTCGATCGCGAAAATTTCCGACGAGAAAATCGCGCTTGCCCTTCCGGAGCAGCAGAAAACCGCCGCTGAGCAGGTCGGATGCCCGCAGCAGACCGTCCGCGTCGAGCACGCGATTTCCTGCCCGGACCGCACCCTGCGTGAGCAGCCGACCCACCTCGCTGGACGATTTGGCGATGCCGGCCTCGATTAGCAGCTCGTGCACGCGACGTCCCTCGATGTCGCCGTCGAGCGCGACGCACGGCACCTCACCCGCCACCACCGCGAGCGTCTCGGCACTCGCCTGCGTCGGATCGCCGCCGAACAACACCTTGGCCGCCTCGGCAGCCGCACGTGACGCCGGCTCGCCGTGGACGAGCGCCGTCATCTCGTCGGCGAGCGCCCGTTGGGCGAGGCGTCGTTCGGGCGCCTCCTGGTGCTCGGCCACCACTGCCTCGATCTCGTCGAGCGATCGCAGCGACAGCATCTTCAGGTACACGGCGACCATCTGGTCGTCGCTCTGGATCCAGAACTGGCGGAACTGGTACGGCGACGTGCGCGCCGGGTCGAGCCACACGGCACCGCCCACCGACTTGCCGAACTTCGAGCCGTCGCTCTTGGTCATGAGCGGGTGCGTCACCGCGTACGCCTGACCGCCGAGACGGCGGCGGATCAGGTCGACGCCGGCCACGATGTTGCCCCACTGGTCGGACGCACCCGCCTGCAGCTCGACGCCGTGGTGCTCGTACAGGTGGCGGAAGTCGTCGGCCTGCAGCAGCTGGTAGCTGAACTCGGTGAACGAGATGCCGTGCTCGCTCTCGATGCGGGACCTCACCGAGTCCTTCGCCATCATCTGGTTCACGGTGAAGTGCTTGCCGACGTCACGGAGGAAATCGAGCACCGTGACCGGCATCGTCCAGTCGGCGTTGTTGACGAGCGTGGCCTGGAACGGCCCCGGCTCGAAGTCGAGCAGCTTGGTGAGCTGGGCCTTGATGCACTCGACGTTGTGCCGCAGCGTGTCCATGTCGAGCAGGTTGCGCTCCTCGCTCCGACCCCCCGGGTCGCCCACCATGCCGGTGGCCCCACCGGCCAGCGGGAACGGGCGGTGCCCTGCGAGCTGGAATCGACGCATGAACAGCTGCCCGACCAGGTGACCGACGTGCAACGAGTCGGCCGTCGGGTCGAAGCCGATGTAGAGCCCGATCGGTCCCTCGGCCAGGCGGGCCCGGAGCGCCCCGAGGTCGGTGGCGTCGTGGACGAGGCCACGCGCCTGGAGGTCGTCGATCAGATCCATAGGTTGCACATGTTGCCAGCTCGGCCCACCGATTCCCCCTGACGATTGCACGCGCCGGGTCGCACTAGCGTCGCCGCCGATGGTCACGGAGTTCACCGTGCTCGAGTCGATCGAGCGTCAGGCCGCGTCGTGTGCGCACATCGGCTCGCCGCTCTACGCAGCGCTGCTCACGGGGCTTGCCGGCGACCTGCTGTCGGGTGGGCTCACCGCCGAACTGCTCGACGACGTGAGCGACCGACCCGTGCACGACGCCGTGCCGCTCCGATACCTCGCGACGGCGCACCGGCTGGCGCTGGCGGGCGAGGCACCCGAACTGGCCGCCTGCTACCCGTCGTGTGGCGGCGCATGGCGTGGCGACGACATCACCGACGTCTTCCTCGGCGCGGTCGCCACCCACCGCGGCGAGTTCGTGCGCGGCCTCCAGCGCAACGTGCAGACCAACGAGGTCGCTCGCGCCGCCGTGCTGGCCGCCGGCTTCTCGTGCATCGCCGACCGTCACGGGCTGCCGATGCGCACCTTCGAACTCGGCGGATCGGCCGGACTGCTGTCGCACTGGGACCGCTTCGGCTTCGACACCGGCGAGTCGCGGACGGGCGACGAGGCGTCGGTGCTGCAGTTCGGGCCCGAGTGGTACGACACTCCCCCGCCACACCTGCACCGCGGGATCTCGGTGGTCGATCGGGCGTCGGTCGACATCACCCCGATCGACGTCACCACCGACGCCGGGCGGCTCTCGATGCTGTCGTTCGTGTGGCCCGACCAGCTCGAGCGCTTCGAGCGCCTCGACCGTGCGATCGGCATCGCCCGCACCCATCCGTTGACCGTCGACACCGCCGATGCCGGCGACTGGCTCGGCGAACGGCTGGCCGCCGAGGCACCGGCCGGTGTGGCGACAGTGGTGTTCCACTCGATCGTCTGGCAGTACCTACCCGACCGCACCAAGGACGTCGTGCGGGTGTCGCTGCGCGAGGCGGGCGAGCGCTCCGACCGAGCCCGCCCCGTGTTCTGGCTGCGGATGGAGCCCGCCACGCGTGAACACGCGGACCTGCGGCTCACCACCTGGGACCGGGGCTCGGCCGACGGGGTCGACGAGCTGCTCGCCCACGTCGGCTACCACGGTGCCGGCGTGCGCTGGCTCGGCTGACGTCCGTCTCGTCGCTCAGCGGGCCGAGGGCGGCCAGGGTGCGCGCCACCGACGTGGCCAGTCGACGGCTCGCGTGATCCCGATCCTCGGACCGGGGACGGCCGGGGGCAACGGTGAGCCGTCGTCGAGCACGTTGGCGGCGACGCCGTCGTGGGTGCGGTCGAGCCCGAGCACCTTGGTCAGCTTGCCCGGCCCGTCGGTGCGGCGCGGCGGCACGCCGTCGATCACCACCGCACGGATCAGCACCGCCTGTCCGTCGCCCTCGCGTCCCGTCACCACGTTGACGCAGTGGTGCATGCCGTAGACGAAGTACACGTACAGGCGACCGGGCGGGCCGAACATCACGGCGTTGCGGGGCGTCGGCCCGCGAAAGGAGTGGCTGGCCGGATCGTCCTGCGTGTACGCCTCCACCTCGCAGATGCGGGCGTCGACCGGACCGTCGGGACCGGCGACGCGCAGCAGTTTGTGCAGCAGCTCGGGCGCCACCACGGTGGCGTCGCGGGCGAAGAACGACGCGCCGAGACGACGCACCCGCGTCACTCGGGCGACGCGTCGAGCGCCTCGGCCCAACGGTCGAGCGCGTCGGCGAACCGGTCGCGCTGAGCGGCCACCGGCACCGGGCCTGCGCCGCCGGGCGTGACCCGCCGCTTCACCGACACGCCGGGGGCCACCAGCGCCGCTGCGTCGGGGCCGAGGTCGGGGTGCTCGTCGACGAGCGACCGCAGGGTTCGCTCGCCACGCAGTGCCTCGCGCACCAGGGCGCCCACCACCGCGTGCGCCTCACGGAACGGCATGCCGCGCTGCACCAGCCACTCGGCCAGGTCGGTCGCCGCCGTGGTCTCCGCATCGGCGGCAGCCTGCATGCGTTCGGGCACGAACGTCATGGTCGCCACCATGCCGGTCACGGCCCCGAGCGCCAGGCGCACCTGGTCGACCGCGTCGAACAACGGCTCCTTGTCCTCCTGGTAGTCGCGGTTGTAGCTGAGCGGCAGGCCCTTCATCGTCGCGAGGAAGCCGGTGAGGTCGCCGATCAGACGGCCGGCCTTGCCGCGAGCGAGCTCGGCGATGTCGGGGTTCTTCTTCTGCGGCAGCATCGACGAGCCCGTCGCATACGCGTCGTCGAGCTTGGCGAAGCCGAACTCGTCGGTGGTCCACAGCACGATCTCCTCGCCCATCCGCGACAGGTCGATGCCGATCAACGTGAGCACGAACAGCGCTTCGGCGACGTGGTCGCGCGACCCGACCGCGTCGAGCGAGTTCTCGAACCGCTTGGCGAACCCGAGGTCGGCCGCGTTGCCATCGGGGTCGAGCGGCAACGACGACCCCGCGAGCGCACCGGCACCGAGTGGCGACACGTCGATGCGCTCGAGTGCGTCGAGGATGCGGTCGAGATGGCGTCCGAGCGACCAACCGTGTGCCATCAGGTGATGCGCGAGCAGCACCGGCTGTGCACGCTGCAGATGCGTGTACCCGGGCAGGTACACGCCCTGGTGCTCGTCGGCGCGGCGCAACAGCACACGCTGCAGGTCGAGCACCCGACGGGCGATGCCCATCAGCTCGCGCTTGGCCCACAGGCGCACGTCGGTGGCGCTCTGGTCGTTGCGGCTGCGACCCGTGTGCAGCTTGGCTCCGGCGGCGCCGGCGAGCTCGGTGACGCGTCGTTCGACAGCGGTGTGGATGTCCTCGTCCGCGGGCAGGAAGACGAACAGGCCGCTCTCCATCTCGCTCGCCACGGTGTCGAGCGCCAGCAGCACCTGCTCGCACTCGGCCTCGCTGATGATCGACGACCTCGCGAGCCCACGGACGTGAGCCCGAGAGCCGTCGATGTCGTCGCGCCACAGCCGCTTGTCGAACGACAGGCTCTCGGTGTAGGCCATCAGCTCGGCTGCGGGCCCACCCTCGAACCGCCCGTGCCAGAGCGTCTGGCCGCCGTCGTGCTCGCTCACATGTCCTCCACGCTGCTTCGTCGGTTCGTCGTGCCCGTCACGACAGGCCCGCCAGGTCGCGCAGCATCGCCGCGAGTGCGGGGCCACCGGTCTCCTCGTCGGCGACGCACAGCAGCGTGTCGTCGCCCGCCACCGTGCCGATGATCGCCGGCAGGTTCGAGCGGTCGAGCGCGCTGGCGACCACGTGCGCGCATCCCGGCGGGGTGCGCAGGACCACCAGGTGGCCCGCAGAGCGCACCTCGGCCACCCACTCGCCCATCACCCGCCGCAGGTGGTCCTGCGGCGCCACACGGGCCGGTTCGAACTCGGGGATCGCGTACACCGTGTCACCGCCGGGCACCCGGACCTTCACGGCACCGAGGTCGTCGAGATCGCGCGACACCGTCGCCTGCGTGGCCGAGATGCCCTCGCCGGCGAGCAGGTCGAGCAGCTGCGGCTGACTCGTGATCGGGTGCATCGCGACGAGCTTCGCGATCGTCTGCTGGCGCTGCACCTTGGTGGTCATCGCCGGGCTCCCGTCAGGAACGCCATCACGCCGCGTGCCGTGTGCATCCGGTTGTGGCCCTGTCGCCACACCAACGAACGGTCGCCCTCGATCACCTCGTCGGTGACCTCGAGGCCGCGGTACGCGGGCAGGCAGTGCATGAACCACGCCTCGCCCGCCGCGTCGCCGGCCGCAGCCATCAGCGCGTCGTTCACCTGGTAGCGGCCGAAGATCTCCTTCCGCTCGGCCTTCTCGGCCTCCTGGCCCATCGACGTCCAGGTGTCGGTGTGCACCACGGCGGACCCCTTCACGGCCGCAGCGGGATCGCCGAACTGCTCGACGGTGCCGGGGCCCAGTGCGTCGATCCGGGCGAGCTCGTCGGGCGACGCGTCGTAGCCGGACGGGCACCCCAGCCGCACGTGCGCGCCGAGCATGACCGACGCCTCGGCGAGCGAACGCGACACGTTGTTGTAGTCGCCGACGTACGAGACCGTTCGACCGGCGAGTGGGCCCATCGCCTGTTGCATCGTCAACGTGTCGGCCAGGCCCTGCAACGGGTGACTGCGGTCGCTCAGCATGTTGACGACCGGCACCGACGCCGACGCTGCCAGGCGTTCGACCACGCCGTGGTCGAACACCCGGGCCGCCAGGATCGCGTGGTACCCCGACATGATCCGGGCGATGTCCTCGACCGACTCGCGTACGTCGAAGCCGACCTCCTCGCCGCGCGTGTAGATCGGGTGCCCACCGAGCTGCACCACCGCCATCTCGGTGCTCTGTCGGGTGCGGTTGGACGGCTTCTCGAAGATCAGCGCCACGCCCTGCCCGTCGAGCGGACGACCGAGCGACGCGATCGGCGCCTCGCTCAGCGCGAGCACCTCGACCAGCTCGTCGATCGACAGATCGGTGATGTCGAGGAAGTGCCTCACGACGCCGCCCCCACACCTGCGGCCAGCGAATCGCCGATCATCGCGACCGCTTCGTCGATCTCGGCCTCGCTCACCGTGATCGGCGGCGCGAGCCGCAGCGCGGTGGCGGTGACGGCGTTGGTGACGAGCCCACGGGCCAGCAGGTCGGTGTACACCGCCTTCGCGTCGTTGCCCTCGCCGAGCTCGGCGGCCACCAACAGACCCTGCCCGCGCACGGCCTGCACCCGCGGCAGCGCCTCGAGCTTCGATCGCAGGTACGCGCCCTTCGACGCGGCGAGCGCCGGGGCGTCGATGCGGCGCATCTCGTCGATCACCGTGCGCACCACCGCGGTGGCGATCGCCGTGCCGCTGTAGGTGCTGCCGTGGTCGCCCGGCACGAACGCTGACGCCACGTCTGTACGAGCCCAGACGGCACCCACGGGGAACCCGTTGCCCATCGCCTTGGCCATCGTGACGACGTCGGGCCGCACGCCCGAGTGTTGGAAGCCGAACCAGCGCCCGGTGCGTGCGAACCCCGTTTGCACCTCGTCGAGGATCATCAGCATCCCGCGCTCGTCGCACACCCGGCGCACCCCGCGCAGGTAGTCGGCGTCGGCCGGCACCACGCCGCCCTCGCCCTGCACGGTCTCGATGATCACCGCCGACACGCTCGGGTCGATCGTCGACTCGAGCGCGTCGAGGTCGCCGTACGCGACGTGGCGGAAACCGTCGGGCATGGGGAAGAACGGCTCGTGCTTGGCCGGCTGGCCGGTGGCAGCCAACGCGGCGAGCGTGCGCCCGTGGAAGCTGCCGTACGCGCTGATCACGACGTGACGACCACGACCGCCGAACTTGCGGGCCAGCTTGAGCGCGGCCTCGTTGGCCTCGGCGCCCGAGTTGCAGAAGAACACCTGCCCCTGGTCACCCGTGGCCTCGGCGAGCAGGTCGCGCAGCGCGATCGCCGCAGCGGTCGCCGCGTCGTTGGTGAAGAAGTTGCTGACGTGCAGCAGCTTGGCGGCCTGTGTGCTGATCGCCTCGGTGACCGCCGGGTTCGAATGCCCCAACGACGTGACCGCGAGGCCGCAGAGGAAGTCGAGGTAGCGCTTGCCGTCGACGTCCCACAGCTCGGTGCCGGCGCCGCGTACGAACATCACCTGCGGCGGCCCGAACACCGGCATGAACGGACAGGCGGCGGCGCCGGCGGAACCGGCGGCCGTGGTGTCGAAGGCGTGCGAGGTCACGGTCCCTCCAGGACGTTGATCGAGTGGTCGGTGTCGGACGAGCGGACCATCGTGCCGATGCCCTCGTCGGTGAAGATCTCGAGCAACAACACGTGAGGGATGCGGCCGTCGAGGATGTGCGCGCGGCGCACCCCGTGACGGACGGCCTGCACGCAGCTGTCGACCTTGGGGATCATGCCGCCGGCGATGACACCTTCGGAGATCAGCTGGTCGAGCTCGTCGGGCGTGGTCTGGCGGATCAGGCTCGACGGGTCGTCGACCACGCGTCGCAGCCCCTCGATGTCGGTGAGGTACACGAGCTTCTCGGCCTGCAGCGCCTCGGCGATGGCACCGGCGACGGTGTCGGCGTTGATGTTGTAGGCCTGTCCGGTCTCGTCGGTGCCGATCGTCGCGACGACCGGGATGAACCCGTTGGCGAGCAGGCCCTCGAGGATCGTCGGGTTGACGGCCGTGACGTCGCCGACGAACCCGAGCTCGGGATCGCGAGCCGTCGCCTTGATGAGTCCGGCGTCCTCGCCCGACACGCCGACGGCGATCGGTCCGTGCACGTTGATCGACGACACCAGCTGCGGGTTGACCTGACCGATCAGCACCATGCGCGCGATGTCGACGGTCTCGGCATCGGTGACGCGGAGGCCGTTGCGGAACTCGGTGACCTTGCCGAGCCGCGTCATCAGATCGCTGATCTGCGGTCCGCCACCATGCACCACGACCGGGCGCATGCCGACCGCGCGCATCAGCACGAGGTCCTCGGCGAACAGGGCCAGCGCGTCGTCGTCGCTCGCGCCGGCCAGTGCGTTGCCGCCGTACTTCACCACCACGACCTGCCCGGCGAACCGCTGGATGTAGGGCAGCGCCTCGACCAGCACCGCGGCCCGCTCGGCCGCCCGCACCGCGCTCACGGGTACAACCCCACACGCTGCAGGCCCGCGGTCTCGTCGAGCCCGAGTGCCACGTTGGCCGCCTGCACCGCGCCGCCGCTCGCACCCTTGCACAGGTTGTCGATCGCGCAGATCGCGATCACCGTGCCGGTCCGCTCGTCGTGGCGAGCGGTGAGGAACGAGGTGTTGGTGCCGAGCGCCGCCTTCGTGCTCGGCGAGCCGGTGCCGACCACGACGAACGGCTCCCCCGCGTACCGGGCGGCCATCGCGTCGAGCAGCGCCTCGGTCGACACCGCCGCGCCCGCGGCGGGGCGGGCGTAGCAGGTGGCCAGGATCGCCCGGTTGAGCGGTGCGAGGTGCGGGGTGAACAGCACCTGGCACCCCGGGCCGTCGCCGCTGATCGCCTGCTCGATCTCGGGGGTGTGCCGGTGGTCGAGCAGGCCGTAGGCCTCGAGGTTCTCGTCCGCGGAGCAGAACAGCGACCCGTGCTTGAGCCCGCGACCCGCACCGCTGATGCCGGTCTTGGAGTCGACGATGATGCCCTGCCGTTCGATCAGGCCGGCCGCCACCAGTGGTTCGAGGGCGAGCGCGGCTGCGGTGACGTGGCACCCGGGCACCGCGACGAGTGCGGCGCCGCGCAGGGCGGACCGGTCGAGCTCGGGCAGGCCGTACACCGCGGCGGCCAGCTGTTCGGGTTGATCGTGCTCGAAGCCGTACCACGTCGGGTACAGGCTCGCGTCCTTGAGCCGGTACGCCGCCGACAGATCGACCACGGTGCCCACCCGACCTGCGAGCTGCGGCGCGAGCGCCATGCTCGCCTCGTGCGGCAGCCCGAGGAACACCACGTCGGCGCCGTCGACGCGGTCGGCGTCGAACTCCTCGAACACCAGGTCGGGATACGCAGCCCCCACGCTCGGGTAGAGCGCACTCGCGAGCGTGCCCGCCTGGGTGTCGCCGGTGGCGTAGGTGAGGCGCAGATCCGGGTGCTGGGCGCACAGCCGCATCAGCTCGGCGCCGGTGTATCCGGACGCGCCGACGATCGCTGCCTGTTTCGCGCTCACGACCGCGCCTCGTGCGGAGAACTCGTCGTCATTCGCATGACCATACAGCCTACTGCATGATCATCCCGCACCTTTCAACGGAATCTCAGGAAATGTGACGACCCGCGCGTGCTTTCCCACGCTGTGTCGACCGCTTGAGCCACTCTTGTGAGAATCCATCCAGTGCCTTCATTGTGTTCACGCAGCCACGTCCTTAACGTCGCCCGGGTGGCAGGAACCAACGGACGGGGTGGGCACGAACGGCGCGGGTTGAAAGCGACCCTGTTCGCCGCGGACCTCGCGATGCTCGTCATCGCGTGGGTCCCGCTGTTGCTGTTCGTCTTCCCCGACGCCGACCGCCAGCCGGCCGAGTCGCTCTTCGTGGCGATGACGGCCATGGCGGTCGCGCTGTTCATCATGCGCTACGAGGGCCTCTACCTCTCGCGTCTGTGCGCGGTCCGCTCGATCGAGGTGCGCCTCATCGCGCGATCGAGCATCTACACCGCGCTCGGCCTCGTCCTGCTCGACCGCGTGCTCTTCTCGAACCTCGAGACCCGGCTGCTCCTCCAGGAGACCTTCGTCGGCGCACTCGCGATGCTCGTCGTGCTCACCATCGAGCGGTCGGTGTTCCGGGCCGTGCTGCGCAGCACCCGACAGAGTGGCGCGCATGCCCGCGAGGTCGTCATCCTCGGCACCGGCTCGCACGCCGCCCGGCTCGTCTCGGTCATCGGTGACCACCCCGACTACGGCATGAAGGTCGTCGGCGTGCTCGGCGACCTCGACGACGCCCGCACCAACCACCTCGACCACCTGTGGCTCGGCACCATCGACCAGGCCGAGCGCATCACCGTCGAGAGCGGCGTCACCGGCGTCGTCCTCAGCGCCTCCGCGAGTGAGCACCCCGACATCACCGCGCTGGTGAAGCGGCTGCAGGCCCGCCGCCTGCACGTGCAGGTGTCGAACGGCCTCGCCGGCTTCGACGTGCAGCGCATCCGTCAGCTCCACATCGCACGCGAGCCGATGATCTACCTCGAGCAGTCCAAGCCGCGCCGCATGGATCATCTGATCAAGCGCTGCATCGACCTCGCGATCTCGATCACGGTGCTCACGCTGCTCTCGCCCGTCCTCGTGGTCATCGCCCTGGCGATCAAGACCGACGGCGGCCCCGTGTTCTTCAAGCAGGAGCGAGTCGGCAAGAACGGCAAGCACTTCAAGGTGTTCAAGTTCCGCACGATGGTCGTCGACGCCGAGAAGAAGCTCGCCGAGCTGATGAAGAACAACGAGCGCAGCGGCCCGCTGTTCAAGATGGACGTCGACCCCCGCGTCACCAAGGTCGGTCGCATCCTGCGCCTCTCGAGCCTCGACGAGGTGCCGCAGCTGTTCAACGTGCTGAGCGGCAAGATGAGCATCGTCGGCCCGCGGCCCGCCCTGCCGAAAGAGGTGCTCGAGTTCGACGCCGACCTGCGTCGCCGCGAGCTGGTCAAGCCCGGCATCACGGGTCTGTGGCAGGTCGAGGCTCGTGACTCCCCGTCGTTCGACGCCTACCGACGCCTCGATCTGTTCTACGTCGACAACTGGACCGTGCCCGGCGATCTCGACATCATGCTCGACACCTTCGAGCACCTGCTCGGCCGCGTCGTGCGCGCCGTCAAGGGCGAGCCGACCCAGGTGGCGCACCAGGCGACGGAGCCGGTCCACGAGGCCACCCCGGCGCCGGTGGCTCTCGCGGCGGTCGCCGACGTGGCCGACGCGGACGACCCGGCCGATGCGGACCACGCGACAGATGGGGCCGAGCGCCCGGTCGCCGCGGTCCCCCGCTCGGCCTGAGGAGGCGCTCACGCGCCGACCCGCGAGCGTCGCGTCAGTCGTCGAGGAGCACGCGGAGCCGTACCGTGTCGCGCCGCACCACCCCGGCCGCGCCCCCGAGCGCACCCGCCGGGCGAGGGTCGAGCACGAACCGGTGCAGGTCGGGGTGCAGGTGCACGGTGCGCGCCCCGTCGTCGACCGCGGCCATCTCCTGCGCCAGCCGGTCGGCCTGCGCTCGCGTGACCAGCTCGTGCACGAGCGTTCGCGCCGACGTCGGTGACAGCCCGAGCAGCTGACCGTCGCGGATCAGGCGTCGCTGCTCGGCGGGCGACACGATCCCCACGACCACCATGAGATGCTCGACCACGCGAGCCACCTCGGCCTCGACCTCGCCACGGGTGCCACCGAAGTACCAGTCGGTGCGCCCCTCAGCGAGCGTACGACGCGTCGACGCCGCGGCGTCGAGGAGTGCGCCGGCCAGCGGGTCGTCGCGGCCGGCGATCGACCGCTCGAGCTGGTCGGCAGCGGCCGAGAGCTCGTCGGCGGCGCACTCGTCGGGCAGGTCGAGCAGCGCGAAGACCGACCGCAGCGCCACCATCTGGCCGAGCTCGTACGACAGCAGCCGCTCGCAGCGCTGCAACGCGACGGGCACCGACGGCGCCGACGCCGGCACCGGCGGGGTGCGCACCACCGACGCGACCTCGGCCACCGACGCGACCTCGGCCTCCGGCTCGGCGACGATCATCGGCTCCGGCTCGACCACCGGCTCGGCGACGAGCGCCACCTCCGGCTCGACCATCGCCTCCGGCTCGACCACCGAGTGCGGCACCTCGTCGACGGCCGGCTCGGCCGCGACGGTCTCGAGCTCGACCACCGGTTCGGTCTCGAGCTCGACCACCGGTTCGGTCTCGAGCTCGACCACCGGTTCGGTCTCGGGCTCGACCTGCTCGACCTGGACGAGCCCGTCGTCCACCTGGTGCACGGCCGCCTCGACCTCGACCTCGACCTCGGCCTCTCGGGCGGCCTCGATCTCGACCGGCGCCTCACCCTCGTGCGCGACCACCGGCTCGATCTCGACGGGACGCGACACCCCGCTCGGCACGAGCGCCCGCACCGTGCCCCGCTCGTCACGCTCGCCCGGACCACGTCGGTCGACGAGGTGGCGTCGCACCCCGAGCACCTCGATCTCCGGTGCCTGCCACTCGAGCCGCCAGATCGCCTCGGGCGCCACCGTGAGCCGACCGTCGTCGCCCACCGAGAACGACACCACCACCTCATGGCCCGTCCGGCTGCCCGGCACCAGGTGCGCCGTCGCGATCACCCGGTGATCGGCCGGATCGCCGCTCGTGCCGAGCGACGCCTGCTCGTGCAGATCGAGGTACACGTCGCTGCCGTCGTCGGGCCCGAGGTCGAACAGCTGCTCGTGGGCCGACGGCACGGGCGCGCCTCGGTCGATCACCGGGTGCACCGTCGGACGACCGTCACGGTCCTCCATCAGCACCCCGAGACGACGCGCGAGCACGCTGCGCACCGGGAACGCCGGCCCGTCGGCGAGATCCCCGAGCGGATCGTCGAAGTCGTCGTCGACCGTCGGCGCGACCCGGCGCCCGACGCGCTCGTCCGACCCGGGATCGGCGACGAACGCCGCCCCCTTCGCCACCGGTGCACGCGACCCCACCAGCTCGATCGGCACGTCGGACCACAGGTCGGACACCGAGGCGAGCATCCGCTCGACCTCGGCCGGATCGTCCTCGCCCACCACCACGACCTGCGCGATGCCCGCGGCACCGGCGGCCGTGGCGTCGGCGAACAGCTGGGCGAGCGCCCGGTCGCGACGCCGGCTCGCCGGCAGGATCTCGCGACGCACGGCGCCGCCGCGCAGCTGGCGTGGCGACACACCGACGGCGCACCGCTCGACCAGCGCGGACGGACCGAGCTCGATCACCGCGGCCGACATCCCGACCTGCAGGTCGAGTGCCAACAGCAGCTGCGGCTCGAACGGCGACGCGGAGGCGAGCCGATGCCCGAGCGCCAGCGCCGCCGGTGTGCTGAGCGCCACCAGGTCGTGGCGCCGGCGCGGGTCGATCACGTCGGCCAGATGGGTGCGCTCGGCCATGCCGAACCACACGGGCGCCGCCAGGCCGATGACGGCACGCTCGAAACGTGACGAACGCTCGCGTTCGAGCAGGTGCACCACCAGGTCGTCGGCCAGACGGATCTCGGGCCGACCACCCTCGAAGCTCCAACGACCGAGCTGGGGCATGCGGTTGGACAGCATCGACGAAAAGCCGCGCTGCGCGACCTCGAGCGCCGGACCACCGACATCGAGACCGATGGCGTAGATCCGTGTGTCGGCTCTCGCCGCCGATCGCAGGTCCACGGGGGCAGTGTAGGTCGGGGGTGTCGGGGGGGGGGGGGGGGGCGCCCCCCCCCCCCCCCCCCCCGACCCACCACCCCCCCGCCCCCGCCGCCCCCCCCCCCCCCCCCCCCCCACGGGTGGGTGACCGCCAACACCGTGAAGTTCTTC
>JAXLRF010000005.1:0-618889 GCA_046331225.1 Acidimicrobiales bacterium | reverse complement strand
CACCGAACGACCCGAACGCTGCCGCGAGCGCGAACACATCCGCAACGTACCCCTCGCGAGAACAGCCGCTCCGTAGCCGAAACCAACCCCGCCTCGGAAGTCGCCGTGCAACCACACCGCCATCTGATCCGGCCGCGATCTTCTGAAGATGCAGTCTGACGTCTGGCCCTTGGGACGAGCGCTATCCAACCGGGGTTCCGATCGAGTTCTCGAGGGCTCCAATGCCTGCCCGTAGAAGTCGGCCATCTTGTCGTGCATCGCCTCCCACTTCCCGCCACCGGAGAACGCAGGAGGCGGCGCTTCGGCGACGGCGTCGAGCACGGCTTGGAACTCGGCGACCAGCTTGGCGGGGAGTCGGTCGAAGAACTCGATCGCTGGCACCGTCCGGTTCGGGTCGTCATCGGGGTGGCGTTGGAAGAAGTGGATCGACCACGGTTCACGCGTCATCACCCTCACCGCCCACCGACGGTGCTGCTGCGCCAAGGATGAGGTCGCCGACGACGCCGGCGGCCTCGCGCTGCAGGCCGGGCACGGCGTGGGAGTAGAGGTCGATCGTCACTGCGATCGACGAATGCCCGAGCCGTTCACTGACGATCGCCGGGTGCACCCCGGCGCGCAACGCGATCGTGGCGTAGGTGTGGCGCAGATCGTGCAGCCGGATCCGCGGCACACCGACCCGAGCGACGAGCCGGTCGAACGTGGCCGAGAACGACGCCGGGTTCAACGGACCATCACCCTCACCGGGGAACACCCACACCGGCCCGGCACGACGCTCGAGATGGTCAGTGAGCACCTCCGTGGTTGTCGTGTCGAGCGCGACGAGCCGGCGGCTCGATGCCGTCTTGGGCGGGCCGACGTCGATCCGACCGTCGACCACCCCGACGGTGCGCCGCACCGACACCTCGGCCCGAGCGATGTCGACGTCCACCCGTTGCAGGCCGAGCACCTCACCGCGGCGCATCCCCGTCGTCGCCAACACCACGAACGCCGCGTACAGCCGATGCCCCTCGACGGATCGCAGGAACTGCTTCAGCTCCCCGACGGTCCACGTGCTCATCTCCGGCCGCTCGGCACGCGGTGGCGACACCAACGACGCCACGTTGCGATCAACGAGCCCGTCGCGCACCGCGTCGGCCAGCGCCCGATGCAGCACCGCGTGAACGTTCGCCACCGTCTTGGGCGACCGACCCGAAATCAGCAACTGCTGTTCGAACCGTTCCACCTCCAACGCAGACAGCAACCGCAACGACCCGCCGCCGAGACCGTCGACGAGATGCCCGACCGCGTTGCGGTACGCCGCCCACGTCGACTCCCGCACCGAGACACGGGCACGCGCCAACCACTCCTCCAGGTACTCGCCCACCGTCGGACCGAACACCGACACCTCCGGCCGACGGACGAGTTCGCGCTCCAGCAGGAGATCGTTCAACACCGCCTGAGCCTCACGCTTCGTGCGAAACCCCTGACGCGACACCTGCCGACGCTTGCCCGTCTCCGGGTCGACGCCCGCGTCGAGGCGAATGCACCAGCCGTCGCTGCGGCGCGTCACCGACCCCCGAGCCATGCAAGAACGCTACCGTTCGTGCGCATTCCGTGCGCGTCGACTCGCAGCAGAATCGAACTCAACGACAAAATACCTGCTAGATCGGGTGCCCGGGACGGGATTCGAACCCGTACATACGTTCGTATAGGAGGGTTTAAGCCCCCCGCGTCTGCCAGTTCCGCCACCCGGGCCCGGTAGCGACGCTACTGGGCGGCCGGCTGTTTGACGGCCGCCACATGACCGGCGATCTGGCTCAACTGGAACACCTCGGGCAACCGGCGGACGACGGCCGGCTGACCGCTCACCTGCACACGCTCGGACCGGATCGCCGAGCGCAGATCGATCGATCCCATCCACACCTGATACATCGTCGGCAGGTCGGTCGCGACGACCGCATCGATCTCGAACCCGGGATCGGTCGAGCACACCGACGGGCCCTGCGCATCGCACAGGATCCAGTAGCGCGACCGTTGGTCGCGGAACCGGAACTCGAGCACCACCCGCTCCTGCGGCACCGACGTGAAGTCGAGCCGGGTGTGCACCCACCACATCAACAGCTCCGGGTCGAGCTCGGCCTCGCGCGGCTCGTCGAACTGCCATGCCGCACCCCACGCGCCGAGACCGAAGACGATCGGCTCCAGCTCCTGACCGGCACGCGTGAGCAGGTAGCGATCCCCGACGCGCTCGACCACACCTGCGCGCTCGAGCTGACGCAGCCGCTTCGACAGCAACGTGCGCGACAGGCGCGGGTTGCACCGGGCGAGCTCGTTGAAGCGCGTGTGCCCGCACAACAGGTCTCGCACGATCAGCAACGACCACCGCTCGCCGAGCACCTCGACCGCACGGGAGATCGGGCAGTACTGCCCGTAACCCTGCTGCTGCGGCTCCACATCGGACTCCCCTGCACGCATGTCACCCCTCCCATCGTTCCCCGCATCATCGCTACCCACGATCGGCAACGGAAGTACACGTTCTGTACCGGCGGAGTACAGATCGTGCACTGGAGGCGACCTGCGGGCCTCCGTACCTTCGAACGCATGACACTCACCGCCCCATCACCCGTCATCGACATCCCCGACCTCCCACACGGCGCGACCCACTGGACCGGCGCACTGGCGAACAGCCCGTGGATCGCACTCGCCCGCACCCTCGTCCCCCAGCTCGCCCAGCGCGCCGCCGCGCACGACCGTGGCAACACCTTCGTCGCCGACGGCGTCGAGCTGCTGCGCGAGCACGGGATGATGTCGCTCCTCGTGCCGGCCGAGCTGGGTGGGGCCGGCGCCTCGCACGCGGAGGCCTGCGCCGTGCTCGCCGAACTGGCGCACGGCTGCCCCGCCACCTCGCTCACCTTGTCGATGCACAGCCACCTCGTCGGGGCACAGGTGTGGCGTCACCATCGCGACCTGCCGGCACCGGTGCTGGCGAAGGTGGCCGATTCGGAGCTGGTCCTCGTCTCGACCGGTGCATCCGACTGGATGTCGTCCACCGGAACTGCCACCGAGGTCGACGGCGGCTTCCGCGTCAGCGCCCGCAAACAGCCGGCCAGCGGAGCGCCCGCCGGCCAGGTGCTCGTCACCAGCATCCGGTGGGACGACGCACCCGACGGCCCGCAGGTCATCCACTGTTCGATTCCCTTCGGTGCCGACGGCGTCTCGATCGAGGAGACCTGGGACACGATGGGGATGCGCGGCACCGGCTCGCACACCGTCGTGTTGGACGACGTCTTCGTGCCCAGCGCCTCGGTCTCGCTCGTCCGACCCGCCGACGTGTGGCACCCGGTGTGGAGTGTGGTGATGGGCACGGCGATGCCGCTCATCATGTCGAGCTACGTCGGCGTGGCCGAGGCCGCGGCCGCACGTGCGATCGAGCTCGCCTCCACCCGCGCCGATGCGGCGACGATCGGGCTGATCGGTCGCATGCAGAGCCGGCTCTCCGTGGCCCGCGACGTGTGCGCGGCGATGATCGCGTCGAGCTCGAACCTCACGTTCGACAACACGGTCGAGCACGCGTCGGCCATCCTCGCCCGCAAGAGCGCCGTCGCCGAGGCCGTCCTCGACGTCACCCGTCTCTCGCTCGAGATCGGAGGAGGTCGCGCCTTTGGCACCGCCCCGGGCATCGAGCGGCTGCACCGCGACGCTCACGGCGCGATGTACCACCCCTTGCCCGCACATCAGCAAGAGCAGTTCAGCGGCCGCGTCGCACTCGGCCTCGCGCCGTTCTGACACTGGCGGCGCGCCGGTGGTGCTTGTCGAGCGCGTCGACCAGCAGCATCACCGGCATCGACGCGACGGCGGCCAGCCATCCCCACAACGGCGGTGACGCATGGTCGAGCAGGTCGGCGGCCGGGCCGATCAGCACGACCGCCAGCGCGAACACCAGCTCGATGCTCGCAGTCGCCATCAGCAGACGGTTGGTGGTCCACCCGATCTGGTCGGGTCGACGGGTCGAACTGCGACACGCCCAGGCGTTCGCCTTCTGCGCCAGCACGATCGTCATGAACGTGGCACCCGACGCGGCGGCGATGCCGGTCGCATCCGGCCACGGACGATCGGGTCGCCAACCGAGCGCCCACATCGACAACACGAACGCGGCCATCGACGTCACGGCGGTCGTCGGCCCCAACACGCCGAACGCCCGACGCAGCACCGTGCGATTCAGCAACCGACCCGACACCGGCGGGCCGTCGAGCAGGTGTTCGCCCGGGCGCTCGGCACCGAGTGCCACCGCCGACAACGTGTCGGTACCGATGTCGAGCGCCAGGATCTGCAGCACCCCCAACGCCAACGGGAATCGCCCACCCGACAACACCCACACCACGAACGGGGTCAGCTCGGCCACGTTGTCGGTCAGGTGATACGTGAGGAACCGGCGCATGTTCACGTACGTCGCGCGGCCCATCTCGATGCCCGCCACGATGCTGGCGAACCGGTCGTCGAGCAGCACCAGATCGGCCGCTTCGCGCGCCACGTCGGTGCCCGACATGCCCATCGCCACACCGATGTTCGCCTCGTGCAGCGCAGGTGCGTCGTTCACGCCGTCGCCGGTCATCGCCACCACGTGACCGTGCGTGCGCAGCGCGATCGCGATCCGCACCTTGTCCTCCGGCGACACCCGCGCCACCACCACACCGTCACGCTCGAGCAGCCCCACCAGCTCGGCATCGTCGTCGGGCAGCTGGTCGCCCGTCACGACGATCGGTTCGCCACCGTCGCGGTCGAACAACCCCACCTCACGCGCGATCGCCGCCGCCGTGTCGGGGTGATCGCCCGTGACCATCGCGAGCTTCACGTGTGCACGGCGGCACGCCGTGACGGCCTCGTGGGCGTCGGGTCGCGGCGGATCCTCCATCGCCACCAACCCCAACAGCTCGAGCCCACGCTCGGCCTCGTCGGCATCGACCGGCACGGCATCACCCACCGGTCGCACCGCCACCGCCAACACGCGCAACCCGCGCCGGCCCATCGACGCCACAGCCGCCTCGGCGCCCACCGTGCCGGCCGGCGCGCACCGTGGCAGCACCGCATCCGGTGCGCCCTTCACCAACACCTCGTCGCCCACCACCGTCGACATCCGACGACGCCGGTGGTCGAACGCGAACCGGGCCCGCTCGGGGCGCTCGACGCGATCGGCATCCGTGTCCCACCCGCACCGCCGGGCGAACGCATCGAGCGCCGCCTCGGTCGGATCACCGTGCGCCCGCCACACGCCGCGCTCGCGATGCACGTACCCCGTCGAGCACCTCGCCCCCACCAGCGCCAGACGCTCGATCCACGCCCGGTCACCCACCACCGCCACCGTCGCCCGCGGCTGGTACCCGACCGCCTCCACCGTCGCCGTCGCGTGCGGGGACCACACCTCGCGCACCGTCATCTCGTTCATCGTCAGCGTGCCCGTCTTGTCGGTGCAGATGAACGTCGTCGAACCCAACGTCTCGACCGCCTCGAGATGGCGAACGAGCACCTGACGCTCGGCCATCCGCTCGGCGCCCCACGCCAACGACAACGTCACCGTCGGCAACAACGCCTCGGGCACCAACGCCACCGTCACACCGATCGCGAACACGAACCCGTCGCCCCACCCGTTGCCCAACGCCACCGACACCGCGAAGAACACCGCTCCCACACCCACCGAGATGAATGCGATCGTGCGCACCACCTCGTGCAGCCCTCGGGTGAGCGGCGTGTCGGGCTTGGGCGTCGACGTGGTGAGCGACGCCAGGTGCGCCAGCCGCGTCGACGTCCCGATGGCCGTCACCTCGGCCACCACCGACCCCTCCACCACGAACGTGCCGGCGAAGACCTCGTCGCCCACACACACCTCGACGGTCGCGCTCTCGCCCGTCAACAACGACGCATCGACGCTCGCATCGTGCGCCACAGCCACGCGCGCGTCGGCAGGCACACGATCGCCCTCGTCGAGCAGCAGCACGTCGCCCACCACCACCTGCTCCGCCGCCACCGTCACCGGCCGGCCGTCACGGCGCACCGTCACCCGCGACGGCAACAACCCCTGCAGGCGCTCGGCCGCCCGATCGGCCCGATGCTCCTGCGCGAACGCGAACACCGCGTTCACCACCACCACACCTGCGATCGCGATCGCCAACGCCGGCATTCCCGCCACGGCCGCCAGCACCGCCGCGGCCCACAGCATCAGCGCGAAGAAGTGCACCAGCTCGGCAGCCAACTGCTGCCACGGCGAACGCCGCATCGGAGGTGGCAACGCATTGGGACCATCCCGAGCGAGCACACGCGCGGCCTCGTCGGCGGTGCGTCCGACCGGTCCCTCGGGTCCGGCCGGCGAGACGATGGCCGGCGAGTGGACGGGTTCCACGTCCCCACCGAATCACCGCCCCGACCACGACGACAGGGCCGAAGGGCCGCACGGCGGACACCGCACACCCGGGGTGTAACGTCCGCGACCTATGAGCAACGAAGTCATCGATCGAGTCACCGCCCTCGTCAACGGGTTCGACGCCCGCGTGCAGGCCGCCGCCCCCGATGCGTGGGGCAACGCCGCGCCGTGCGAGGGCTGGACCGCCCGCGACGTGGTGGTGCACGTCGCCAACAACATCGGCCGGCTCGGCGCCGGCCTGCAGGGCCAGGAGGGCAGCGAGGTCGGCGCCGACGACGACATCGTCGCCGCGTGGAACAGCGCCCGCGACACCTTCTTCACCGGCATCCAGAACGGCGACCTGTCGACCAACCTGCCGGGCCCGTTCGGCCCGATGCCCGCCGAGCAGCTCATCGGCCGCCTCGTCGCCACCGACGTGCTGGTCCACACCTGGGACCTCGCTCGCGCGGTCGGCGGCGACGAGTCGCTGCCCGAGGACGCGATCGCCGGCGCCTACTCGGGCCTCAAGCCGATGGACGCCATGATCCGCCAGCCCGGCGTGTTCGGCCCCAAGGTCCCCTGCCCCGAGGGCTCGTCGCTGCAGACCGAGTTCCTCAGCTTCCTCGGCCGCCAGGTCTGACCCACCGGCCCGGCACCGGGCCGTCCGCACGTCTCCACGAGGGCGTCGGCCCCGCTCCAGCACGAGCGTGGGCTGACGCCCTCGTGCGCGCCCGCGCCGATACGGTGACGTGCGTGAGACGTCGAGTCGTCGCCCCCACCCTGGTGCTCGTCGCCACCCTGCTCGCCGCCTGCTCGGCCGACCAAGGTGTACGCAGCACCGACGCCCGCCCCATCGACAGCGACGCGCCCGCCACCACCGAGGCCTCGCCCGACACCACCGAACCGTCGCCCGACACCACCACCGCCGACACCACCCCGGACACCACCGACCAGGCCGCCACGGGCACACTCGAGTGGGGCCCGTGCGACGATCCGATGGTCACCGAGGACACGCTCGACTGCGCCACGCTCACCGTGCCGCTCGACCCCGACGATCCCACCGGCGACACCATCGACATCGCCATGGTCCGCGTGCCGGCAGCCGATCCGTCCACCCGCGTCGGCGCCATCCTCTTCAACCCCGGCGGCCCCGGCGCGTCGGGCTTCGACCAGATCGCGCAAGCCGGCACCACCCTCGTCGACCAGATGGGCCTCGGCGACTTCGACCTCATCGGCTTCGACCCCCGCGGTGTCGACCGCTCCAACGGCCTGCGCTGCCTGAGTGACGAGGAGATCGACGCCACGATGTACCTCGACGACACGCCCGACACGCCCGAGGAACAGGCCGCGCTCGACGCCTCGTCCACCCAGTTCGACGACGCCTGCATCGCCGAGTACGGCGACACGCTGCAGTACTACTCGACGGTCAACACCGCCAAGGACATGGATGCGATCCGCGCCGCGCTGGGCGACGACCAGATCAGCTACCTCGGCATCTCGTACGGCACCTACCTCGGCTCGGTCTACGCCACGCTGTTCCCCGAGCGGGTGCGGGCCATGGTGCTCGACTCGGCCTACGAGCCCACCGGCGACTCGATCGAAGAGCAGTACACCACCCAGCTCGTCGGCTTCGACCAGGCGTTCGACAACTGGGCCAACTGGTGCCAGACCGACGACTCGTGCGCGTTCCGCAGCGCCGACGTCGCCGCCGACTGGGATGCCCTGCGGGCGCAACTCGACGCCACGCCCGTCCCGGCGAGCGACGGCCGGCAGGCCAACCAGGCCGTGCTCGAGTCGGCCACCTTCGCCGCCCTCTACAGCGAGGTCGACTGGCCACTGCTCGGCACGGCGCTGGCCGAGGCACGCAACGGCAACGGCGACAAGCTGTTCGTGCTCGCCGACGGCTACGCCGGACGCGACGACGACGGCACCTACTCGACGCTCGAGCAGTCGCTCCAGATCATCACCTGCGCCAGCGGCATCGACTACGGCGTGCCCGACGACCCACAGGCCCTGGTCGACGAACTGCTGCGCCTGTCGCCCCGCTTCGCCGCCGGCACCACCGTCGACGACTTCGGCGACGGCTGCGCCGACCTGATGCCCGACGTCACCCCGCCCACGCTGTCGTACACGGGCGAGGCACCGATCCTCGTCGTCGGTGGCACCAACGACCCCGCGACGCCGTTCCGCTGGGCCGAGGAGATGACGGCCGCGATGGGCTCGAGCGCTCGGTTGCTCACCTACACCGGCGAGGGCCACGGTCAGGTGCTCAACAGCACCTGCGTCACCGACTTCGAGGCCGCGACGCTGGTCGAGCTCGAACTGCCCGACGAGGGTGCGGTGTGCGATCCCGACCCCGACGTCCCCAAGCCCGACTGGTGGGACGGCCTGCCGGTGCCCGACGGCGTGAGCGACGTGATCGACTCGTCCGGCATCAACGCCACGCTCGGACTCACCCCGTCGCTCGCCTTCAGCGAATCGCGCACGTCCACCCTCACCGTCGACCAGGCGCTCGACGCCTACGACGCCGCGATGGAGGCGGCGGGCTGGACCGTGGCCGGCCGTCAGGAGCCGATCACCGGCGTCCCCCAGGCCGTGTACTTCGACGAGAGCGGCGCGGTCTTCAGCGTGCTCGCGTTCGGCCCCGACGCCTTCGCGAGCCCCGACCTGGACGGCCTCGACGAGGTGGCCGATCCCAACGTGACGCTGCTGGTGCTGCTGGCCTTCTGACACGACCGTGGGCGACGGGCCCCGGGCTGGGCCTGGTCGCTCCGGCCGGTCAGGCCACCTTGCCCAGATCGGTCGGCCACTCGAGACCGACGGCTTCCCACAGCTCGGTGCGCAACCGATCGGCCGCGGGCGGCTGCAACCGGTTGGCCACGACCACACCTTCGATCATGTCGGACACCACCGCCGCCCACGGACGACCGCGCACCTGCACCGCCACCACCGCGCCCTGTGCGTGCCAGCGGATCGTGCGCTGCACCCCGACGATGCGAGGCGGGCAGCGGAACCCCGGTGCCACCAGCTGACGGCGGCGGGCCTCGCGCCCCAACAGCCGGGCGGCCTGCAGGAAGTGCACGGTGCTGCCCGCCGCGGCCGGCGACTCCGGCGACACGTGCTGCGGGGCGGGCGAGGACATGCCGTGATGATGCACCAGGGGTGTCACACGCCATCGGTAGCCTCGCCCCACGTGGACACCCCGCCGGAGCTCACCCCCACCCAGCGCCGGCTGCTCGACCAGCTGCGCCGCGACGGCGACCCACTCGTGTTCGACGAGGAGTTCGTCGACGACCTCGTCCGGCAGGCCCAGGCCATCGTCGAACAGGCGGGCCGGCGCCTCGGCGGCGAACGGCTCGTGGTCAGCAAGAACTTCCTCACCAACGTGCTCGGCTGCGAGGCCAAGCACCTCATGCCCGACACCTTTCGCTGGACCCCGGCCAACGCCCGCGGGTTCGTCGCACACAAGGCGATCGAGCTCGGCGCCAACTGGCACGGCGAGCCCGAACCGCAGACCCTCGTCGACGAGGCGCTCGCCCGCCTCGCCGACCATCCCGGCAACCAGGGCGACTTCGTCGCCGCCCTCTCCGACGCCGACCGGGCCGAGCTGCGATCGGGCGCCGTCGAGCGGGTCACTCGCTACCTGCAGGACTTCCCCCCGATCCCGCGCAACGCGCACCCCGCGTACGAAGCACGCACCAAGTGGCCGCACACCGGCCCGGTCGAGCTGATCGGCAAGACCGACCTGGTGATCGGCCGCCCCCAGGGACGGGTGAGCATCAAGCTCGTCATCGACTTCAAGAGCGGCTGGCCGTCGCCCAACCACCGGCACGACCTGCGCTTCTACGCCCTCCTCGAGACGCTCGCCCGTCGCGTGCCGCCGCGCCGCCTGGTCACCTTCTACCTCGACTCGTCCGAGGCCGACATCGAAGACGTCAGCGAGAGCGTGCTGCAGGCCGCGCTCGCCCGACTCGACGGCGCTCTGCAACGCCATGCACAGCTGATGGTCGACGGTGAGGAGCCGATCAAGCGGATGGGTTCGTCGTGCCGCTGGTGCCCGGGCCTCGCCGACTGCCACGAGGGCCGCGCCCACCTGGCCGTGCTCGACGACGACGGCAGCCAGGGCTTCGACTGAGCGCCTCGGTCAGCGGACGTGGGGGCTCATCAGGGCGATCGGCAGGCCCAGGCCGGCGGCCGCACGGAAGCTCGCGATGAACCGTCCGGGCTGCACCGCCTGCTTGGGCATCGACACCAGCTCGGGGCCCAGCCGTTCGGCCGCCTCGTACAACGCGTCGACGTTCGCGAGGTTGAACACGAAGCCCCACAGCGACGCCGTCGGCTCGACCACCCGGTCGCTCTCGACCACCTCGACGATCATCGACCCCAGGCGATGGAAGCCCTGTCGCACCGGACCCGCCTCGCGGATCCGCTTGAGCGGCTCGCCGGTGACCCGCTCGATCTCGCCGCACGTGCGCTCGATCGACGAGGTCATCACCACCACGTGATCGAACGAGGTGACGCCGAGCGGGTGCCGCTCGAGATCGAACGACTCGTCGCCCACCAGCGCCCCCAGGTCGTCGACGTGCTCGGTCGCGATCCCGTCGATCGCGTCGGGCCGCTCGGGCGATCCCGCGAGCGTCCACCCCGTCAGCCGCACCGGCGCACCGGCATCGACCGGCGGCACGAACCGCAGCACGATGCCACCCACCACGGCCACGTCGTCGCGCACGCGCAGCCCGACGGCCTCCCACGGTGCCGACGGACCGGCGACGGTGAGGCCCACCAGCGCCGTCACGACGCCTCGGCCCCCAACTGCCACCACAGGAACGACAACACGTCGACGCCCTCGGCCACACGCATCGACGCCGGCTTGCCCACGCCATGCCCCGCACGACCGGCCTGCCACAACAACACCGGCCGCTCGTGCTGGTCGGCCGCGGCGTGCTGCAGCAACGCCGCCATCTTGCGGGCGTGCAACGGGTCGACCCGCGTGTCGCCCTCGGCCGTGGTGAACAGCACCGCCGGATACCGCTCGCCCTCGCGCACGCGGTGATACGGCGAGTAGGCGTGCAACCACGCGAACTCGTCGGCGACGTCGGGATCGCCGTACTCGTCGGTCCACAACCGGGCGATCAGGAACTGCGGGAACCGCACCATGTCGAGCAACGGCACCGCGCACCACACCGCACGCGCCAGATCGGGATGCTGCGTGAGCGCGGCCCCCACCAGCAGCCCACCGTTCGAGCCGCCGACGAGCGCCAGCGTGTCGTGGCTCGCCCGGCCGGTGGCCACCAGCCAGTCGCCCGCGGCGTGGAAGTCGTCGAACACGTTCTGCTTGTGCTCGCGCCGGCCGGCCTGGTGCCAGCGCTCGCCGTGCTCGAACCCGCCGCGCAACCCGGCGATCGCCCACACGCCACCCTGCGCGCACCACGCCGCGACGTTGGGCACCCACACCGGCGACTCGGTGATCGCGAACCCGCCGTAGCCGTTGAGCACCGTCGGCGTGGTGGGCGACGGGACGACGTCGTCGCGGTGGATCAGGAACAGGCCGATCTCGGTGCCGTCGAGCGACGGATACGTGTGGTGCGAGACGGCGAGCGACGGCACCGTCGCGGTGTCGGCCGGCTTGGGCGCCCAGCGCTCGGCCACGGCACCGTGCACCCGCCAGATCGCGGTCGGCTCGGTGAACCACGACACCGTGGCGAACACGTCGCCCGTCGCCTTGCACGCCGCCAGCCCGCCCACCGACACCAGACCCAGACCCTCGACCGTCGCGAGACGCTCGCCCTGCATCGACCAGCGCTCGACGGTGTCGACCGCGGCGTGACCGGCCACCACCACCAACTCGTCGCCGGAGCGGGCGAACTCGCCGAGCACCCGGTCGGCCCGCTCGGGCACCACGGTGCGCCAGTTCGCCATGCCCGGCGCCGCGAGCGACGCCGTGACGATGCGGCCGTTGGGTGCGCCGGCGGTGGTGCGGCCCACCAGACCGTCGCCGCCGAAGCGCAGATCGGTGATCGCGTCGACGCCCTCGATCACCGGAGTGATCTCGCCGGTGGCGACCTGGAGCAGCAACAGGTCGTAGCGGCCCCAACCGACCATCAACGTGAGCAGCAGGTGCGCGCCGTCGGGCGAGGCCTGCACGTCGGTCCACGTCTCGGGCGTGGGCAGCTGATCGGGTCCGTACACCACCGGGTCGTCGTCCACGTCGGGCGCGCCGTCGGCACCGGCGTCGGCCGCGAGCGAGTGGAAGCGCACGTGGCGGTGGTAGTGGTCGCCCGCGGGATAGCGGGTGTACCAGAAGCCGCTCTGGTCGGGCATCCACGCGACCGAGCTGTGGCGGGCGTGGTCGATGCGCAGCGCACCGAGTTCGCCGCTCACCACGTCGAGCACGTGCAGCGTGCTCTCCTCGGTGCCGCCCTCGCTGAGGCCGATCGCGATCAGCGAGCCGTCGTCGCTGGGCACGAACCAGTCGATCGCCACCGCCGCGTCGGCCGCGAACCCGGCCGGGTCGAGCAGCACTCGCGGCGATGCAGCAGGGTCGCTGGTGCTGCGCAACACGAGGGCGAACTGGTCGGCCCCGGCCGAGCGCTCGAGGACGAAGAGCCGGTCGCCCCGCGCCGCGCTCGACAGCACGGTGGGCAGGCCGACGAGCGCGGAAAGGCGCTCGTGCCACCGATCCCTGGCGGGACGGGCATCGAGCGCCTGTCGTGTGATCGAGTTCTGGGCGGCGACCCACTCGGCCGTCTCGTCCGACTCGCCGGCCTCGAGCCAGCGGTACGGATCGGTGAGGCGGACGCCGTGGAGGACGTCGACCACCTCCTCACGCCGCGTGTGCGGCACCTGCGGAGGGGTGCGATCGGCCACCGGAACGAGGGGTGGCCTCAGCCACGCCCCATGTTGGGACGCTTGCCGTGGTTGGCCTTCGAGCGGCGGAGCTTCGCCTTGCGCTTCTTCGTCTTCTTCGACATAGGGGCTGCATCGTAACGCCCGCGCGCCCGGCTTCCTCAGGCGACGCACCGCCCGACCGCCCTCGAGGCCGCGCGAGCCCGTGGATTCGTGAACGGGAGGTGTCCTCGCCGTGACGTCGTGGAAAAGCGTGGAAAACGGGACCTACGTCCCGGGATTCCGGCATGTGCCACCGGTCATGATGTGCGCGACGCCACATGGGTGTGGTGTCCGACCCGAGGGTCGCACCCCGAGCCGAAGCCGAGAGGGACCGCCATGTTGGCCTACGTCGTCGAGCGCGTCTACCAGGACCAGCGTCCGAGTTCGGTGATGTCGGTGTTCTCGAGTCCCGAACGTGCGCAGACCTGGATCGAACGCCAGCAGTTCCCCGACACCGACCAGTCGTTCGTGCACGTCCGCGTGATCGAGGTCGACGTCAACGCCGCTGCAGCGAGCTGAGCGGCCGCTACTTGGTGCCGGCCGGCAACTCGGTCCAGGCCAACAGCTCGTCGACCGACCACGTGTTGACGATCCGCTCGATCGGCACCTCGCCGTCGGCCGCGACCTTGCACCCGTGGGGCAGCCACTCGAGCTGACCGGTCGCGTGCGCGTCGGAGTCGATCGAGAACTTGCACCCGTGCTCGATCGCCAGCGCGAGCAGCTCGGGCGGTGGGTCGAGCCGCTCGACGCGGCTGTTGATCTCGACCGCCGTGCCGAACGCTGCGCACGCTGCGAACACGTAGTCCGGGTCGAACTGCGAGGGCGGGCGCTTGTCGATCAGCCGTCCGGTGCAGTGCCCGAGGATGTCGACGTGCGGCGACGCCACCGCCCGCACCATCCGCTCGGTCATCTGCCGGCGCTCCATCTTCAGCTTCGAGTGCACGCTCGCCACCACCACGTCGAGCCGCTCGAGCAGGTCGTCGTCGAGGTCGAGCGTGCCGTCCTCGAGGATGTCGACCTCCATACCCGTCAGGATCCGGAACGGCGCCACCCGCTCGCGCAGGATCTCGATGTCGTCGAGCTGCGCCTCGAGCCGCTCACGGTTGAGCCCGTGTGCGACCGTCAGCCGGGGTGAGTGATCGGTGAGCACCAGGTAGTCGTGCCCGAGCTCGATCGCCGTGCGCACCATCGACTCGATCGTGGCCCCACCGTCGCTCCACTTGCTGTGCATGTGGCAGTCGCCGCGCAAGGCCTCGAGGTAGGGCTCGGCCTGCGGCGCGATCTCGACCTGGGTCTCGCCCTCGAGCTTCAGCAGGTAGGGCGGCATCTCGTGGGTGAACGTCTCGCTGATCAGCCGCGCCGTCGCATCACCGATGCCGGGCAGCTCTTTCAGCGTGCCCGCCTTGGCGCGCCGTTCGATCTCGTCGGCCGGCGTGTTGAGCACCGTCTCGCGAGCCGTCAGATAGGCCTTCACCTTGAAGCCCTGGGCATGGGCACGGTCGAGGCAGTGCACCACTCGCTCGAAGGCCTCCACCGGGGTCATGGTCCGACCCTACCGGTCGTCGCCGCAGCGTGCCGGTAGCCTCGACCACCGTCATGGAACGCTTCGGCCTGGTCGGCCTCCCCAACGCGGGCAAGAGCTCGTTGTACAACGCCCTCACCGGTGGCGGCGCGCTCGCTGCGCCCTATGCCTTCGCCACCAAGGACCCCAACATCGGTGTGGCCAAGGTGCCCGACGACCGGGTCGACCGGCTGGCGGTGATGAGCAAGACCAAGACGCTCATCCACGCCTCGGTGCAGGTGGTCGACATCGGTGGCCTCGTCGAAGGAGCGTCGAAGGGCGAGGGCCTCGGCAACAAGTTCCTCGCCAACATCCGCGAGGTCGACGCGATCGTGCTCGTGCTGCGCGCCTTCGAGGACGACGACGTGCCCGGCCCGAGCGATCCGCTCGACCACCTGCGCGTCGTCGAGATCGAGCTCGCGCTCGCCGACCTCGAGACCGTCGAGAAGCGCCTCAACCAGGCCACCCGTCAGAGCAAGCTCGACAAGGGCCTCGGCGACGAGATCGCCACGCTGCAGAAGGCGTACGACGCGCTCAGCGAGGGCAAGCCGCTGTACCGCGCCGGGCTCAAGCCGGACGAGCGCGAGATGCTCGCCCCGTACTTCCTGCTCACCAACCGTCGCGTGCTCGTCGTCGTCAACGTCGGCGAGAACGAGCTCGACCGCATCGCCGAGATCGAGGACCGCGTGCGCGCCGAGATGACCTCGGCCGGCGACAACGTCGAGGTGATCGGCATGTGCGTGCAGCTCGAGGCCGAGGCCGCCACCATCACCGACCCGGCCGAGCGTGCCGAGATGCTCGAGGGCTTCGGCCTCGGCGAGGGCGCCCTGTTCCGCATGGTGCGCAGTGCGTACCACCTGCTCGGTCTGCGCACGTACTTCACGACGGGCGAGAAGGAGACGCGGGCCTGGACGTTCTACGCCGGCTCGAGCGCGCCCGAGTGCGCCGGCCGCATCCACAGCGACTTCCAGCGCGGCTTCATCAAGGCCGAGGTCATCCACTGGGACGAGCTGCTCGAGATCGGCAGCTGGACCAAGGCCAAGGAGCTCGGCAAGATCCGCATCGAGGGCAAGGACTACCACCCCCTCGACGGCGACGTCATGGAGTTCCGCTTCAACGTGTAGCAGGGGTTTCGCGATCTGCGCTCGCGTGACGCGAGCGCTCTGACCTGGACGTTCGTGTCTGTTGCTGTCCGCCCAGTCGGCCCGAGTACGCAGAACCTGCGTACTTTCTGCGTACTCGCGACGTGTTGCTGAGCACGCGAGCGCGTGGTGTTCTTGGGTCAGCGACGCGTTCGCGTGATGCCGAACTCGATGTTCATGAAGCGCCAGAAGAGCGCGAGCGCGTCGGCGGTCGGACGCTCGATCGATGTCACGCGCCCGACGGCAGCCACGAACTCGATCCGGACGTTGCCATCGCGCGGCGGTCGGAGCGATCCAGGCGCTCGCACGACCACAGCATCGAACGGAGGCACCGCCGGCAACGGCGCGAACACGAGGTCGTGCATCGATGTACCGAGCCCGACGAGCGATCCCAGGTTGGCAGCGATTGCGTCATCGAGGATGTCGACGAGGTATCCAAACGCGTGGTGACGTTCGGCGATGCCAGCGAGCCAACCGCGAACGTCGCCGTAGGAACGCGCGAGCTGGCCGGGCCAGCCGGATGGCCGAGCGGTCAAGTCTTCGTCGACCCGCACGAACGCGCGCCACCAGTCGTGGTCACGTTCTTCGATCGGTGCCTCGATGGCCCGAGCGAGCTGCACCGGGTCGGACACCCCCGCGAGAACGCTCTCCTCGACCAGTGAAGGCAGGCGGACGGCGTGCTCCCTGACGTAGTGGCCAAGACCCTCCGGCCAGACGAACTGGCCGTTCGTTCGCTCACCTGAGCCGTTCCTCGCACCGCAGATCCGACACATCGAGTAGCCCATGCAGGCCCAGTCGGTCGGCGTGGCGTCGTCCAGGGCATCGGCCAGCTGACTCCGCCCTTCGAGACTGGTGAACTCATCGACGAAGTCCCGAACGTCTGGCCATCCAGGTGCTTGCGGTCCGAGCCAGTAGCCGACGGCGATCAGCCAGGGCGATGACGGTCGAGAGCCCGAATCCACGGTCACAAGCGTCGCAGATTCCGTGCACGCAACGCGGGTGCAGGTGTGTGGTGCGGTCGAAACGATCTTGCTGTTCCGTGCTTCGTTCGGGGCGGAATCGGCTCTGTATGTGGGTGACGGAGGAGGTGGCCGATGGACGAGGGGACGACGACCGGGGCGATGGGAGGGACGGGCGATCGGCTCACGTTCACCGTCGAGGAGGTGGCTCGGCTTCTCGGCATCTCGCGATCCGGCGCATACGACTCGATCGCTCGCGGCGAGATCCCCTCGCTGCACATCGGCCGGCGAGTGCTCGTACCGAGGGAACCCCTGCTCGACCTGGTCCGCAGCGCTCGTCGGCGGCCCAGTCCGGACGACCCGTGGGGGCGTGGGAGGCTGTAGCTCGTGGCGTACGTCCGCCGACGGCTCTTCAAGGACGGCAAGACCGTCGTCTACCTCGCCATGTGGCGCGAGCACCCGCAGGGCAAGGAGCTGTCGAAGTCGTTCGAGCGCAAGGCAGACGCTGAGCGGCACCTCGTCGACGTGCAGCACCGCCTCCTCACGGGCACGTACGCCGCTCCACGGCTCGGTCGCACACCGTTCGTCGAGGTGGCCCTGCGCTATCGACAGCGGGGCAACTGGCGGCCACGGACGCACCGAACGGTCGAGGAGCGGCTGCGGTACGCTGTCGAGCACTTCGGCGACCGTCCGATCGCGTCGATCCGAAGGGGCGACGTGCAGGCCTTCGTCAGTGGCCTTCCGCTCGCACCGAGCACCGTGCGGGTCGTGATGCAGCACGTGACCGGCGTGTTCAACACCGCGCTCGACGACGGCCTCATCGGCGGCCGAAACCCGTGCGACGGCGTGCGTCTCCCTCGCATCGACGCGCCGCAGATCTTCCCACTGACGACCGAGCAGGTCGAGCAGTTGCTCGACGCTGCTGCAGAGCCCTTCAAGGCCGCCATCGTCATCGGCGCGGGCCTCGGGCTGCGGCAGTCGGAGGCGGCCGGGCTCACCGTCGACCGCGTCGACTTCCTGCGACGCAACGTCACCGTCGACCGCCAGTGGCAGCAGGCGACCGGCTCGGCGACCGGCGCGTTCGTGGCACCGAAGACCGAGGCGAGTACGCGAGTGGTGCCGGCGGACCAGTGGGTGCTCGACCACCTCGCCGCCCACATCCAACGACACGGCCTCGGTGCTGACGGCGTACTGCTCCACCGAGACGGCGAGCCGTTCGACTCGGCGAAGTTCGGCTACGAGGTTCGGGCTGCACGACGGCGCGCCGGCCTACCCGAGTCGGTGACCTTCCACGACCTGCGCCACTTCTTCGCCAGCGCGCTCATCCACGCTGGTTGCAGCGTGAAGCAGGTGCAGGCATCGCTCGGTCACAAGTCAGCCAAGGTCACACTGGACGTCTACGGCCACCTCTGGCCCGGCGAGGAAGACCGAGTCCGCGACGCCATCGGCCAGCTCTTCCGCCCTTCGCAGCAGCGAGGGGCAGAGGCCTGACAGCCGCCATTCGACGCGGTGGGCCGGTACAGAGGGCTCAACTGAAGAGCGAACGCAGGGAGGCACGCCAACCCGGAGGCACGGCGACCAGGTTGTGCGCCACCATCGTTCGGTCGAGCAGCCGATGAAGATCATTGGCGTTGGCAGCGACACGGTCCAACGCTGAGTGGATCTCGGTCAGATCGAGGCCCGCGACCGTCTTGGGATCGAGGTGGGCGATGCGACGGTCGACGAACCGGTTCACGATGTCAGCGTCGTCGCGAAGTCGCTGCTGGTACTCGGCTATGCGCAGGGTGTCGACGTGGTCACCGACGCCGAACGACTCGGTGAAGTGACGGTCCGACTGCCGGGCAACCGACTCAGCCTCGTCCGGGCCGAAGTGGGCCACGGCGAGGTCGATGTACTCCTGACGAGTCGCGAAGGCAGGGTTCCGCCGGACCTTCTCCCACGTGGCCCAGAGCGAGTCCGTCGAAGGATCCTTGTCCGCGATTCGGCGGATCGTGGTCATCAGCGCTTCGGCGTAGACCTGCGTGTAGCTCGCCAGGAATCCCCCATCGGCACTCGGGTTGACCCGGACGATCTCGTCTCGAACGGCCTGCCAGATCTCCCGATGGACGTACGCCTGCGTGAGGTGCGAGTCGACGCGCCCGAGTCGCGCCGCCCAGTTCGCTCGGGCCGCGGCCTTCTCAGCGGGCGGCGCTGTCACGAACGCGGGCCCTCTCGACCGATCATCGGAGCCGACCCTAGGCCCGATGATCGGCATGCGGAGCATGTGATCCGACTTCGGATCACGGCGTTACGCCTTCCGATCGACCCGCCAGCGTGATATCATCTTTGATGTCATGTGGTCGGTCGAGCTGGAGCCGGAGGTGGAGCAGTGGATGGGCGATCTGTCGCCGCACGACTTCGCCGTCGTGCTCCCGCATGTCGAGCGGCTCGCCGAGCGAGGCAACCTGCTGCGGATGCCGGCCTCTCGAGCGCTCGGCGACGGGCTGTTCGAGCTGCGGTTCGACGTGCTCCGAGTGGCGTGGCGGATCACGTACTTCTTCGCCACAGGTCGGCGGATCGTGCTGCTGACCGTGTTCCACAAGCAACGACAGAACGAACGTGCTGAGGTGCAGCGAGCACGTTGGGCGATGACCCGCTGCATCGCCGAAGGACACACCGCCGAGGAGGACGTCTGATGGCCCGTACGACGATCGAAGAACTGAAGAAGAGCCGCCTTGCCGCGATGAGCGCCGACGAGCGCGCCGACTTCGACGCGACCTACGAGGCGACTCGGCTGGCGCTCGACGTCGGCGAGAAGGTCCGAGACGCTCGCGAGGCGGCCGGTCTCAGCCAGCGCGAGCTCGCCGGCCGCATGGGCACCAGCCAGGCCGCCGTGGCCCGCCTCGAGGCCGGCGGCGTTGGTGCGACCCTCACGACGCTCCAGAAGGTCGCGGCCGCACTCGACCTCAAGGTCATCGTCGAACTGTCCGCCGCGAGCTGACCTCGATGCCGGGCAATCTTGATCGGTGGACTTCGGCCGTCGAACGGCACTTCGGGTTCCTCAAGGCGCACGGATTCACGCTCGGCAGTGCCGAAGAACCAACACAATGGGAGCGCGCTGTTCTCTGCAAAGCACCTGCGGTCGCGGTCAGAGTCGCCCGCAGCGTCGAGTTTGCCCGAGCCGAGGTGAATCTCATCCGCCTCGTCGACGACCAGGTTCCTCCGTACCCGATCTGGATCACCGACGACGTCGTCAACTGGACACTTCTCGACACCGTGATCGAGGCCCGACGGCCAGATCTCATGAAGCAGCTGCCCCCGGGCGGATTGGACGAGAGCGAACTCGACCGTCAACTCGCCGCGTGGGCTGAACTTCTTCGGCTTGTCGCCGCCGACTTTCTTGATGGCGACGCTGGAGCGATCGACGATGCTGCCGAAGTCCTTCGGCAGCGGGTTCAGGAGCATCCGCAGCGCGTCACCGTCTGGGTACCGCGAGAGGCGGAACCGAGCATCGCCGACGACGTCCGCGCCAGCGTGCCGAGCAATGTCGAGGTCAACGTTGCTGGGTACTCCCGATGGCGTCGGAAGCGACCACGTTGACACGTGCAGCGCACCCCGGGACGGGCTGCGTACTTTCTGCGAACTCCGCCACGCGACTGAGCTGCAGCGTCGCAGGTCAGCGGCTATGAATCGATCGCGCTCCGACGTTCCGCTTCAACGTCTGACCCGCCCGCGTTCGTGCACCTCCACCCCCGTCTCGGTGGAGTCGTGCACACACGCGAGGTCTGACGCCGGTCACGACCGGCGAAGGGCGGCGCGAAGCGACGAGCGCACCTGTGCGACAGATCTGCGCACGGCGGCCCGCGTGGCTCGGGCGATCGCTGCCAAGCGGCGGCGCGCCGTCCGCCCGGCCGACACCACCGGTCGCAGCGCCCGACCGGTCGCCCGGGCCCCCTGGCGGACCGCCTGCGCAGACGCGCTCGCAGCACGACCGAACGGCCGCACGATCACCGCGACCGCACGGCCGACAGCGGCAGCACTGCCCCGCACCACGGCGCCGACCGAGCGGAGCGCACCCGTCACCGCACGCCCGACGGCGCCGACAGCACGAGAAACCATCGTGGCGATTCGTCGGATCGGCCTCGCGATCGCTCCGAGCACACGGCACACCGCGGCGACCACCATCGACACGCCACGGCCGAGCGTCCGCGCGACCGCGCGCACGACTGCGGCGATCCGCCGGGCGAGCCCGGACACCACGGCACCCACGGCACCCACGGCCGCCGCAGCCCGCCGCAGTGCACCACCGATCACCGACACGGCCCGAACGACCGGACGGCCGATCGCACGCACCATCGCCGTCAGCACCCGGCCGGCCCTCCGCAACCCGGACGCCACGGCACGCGCCATCGCACGCACCGGCGACACGAGTCGCCGCCACACACCGCGCACCGCCAGCGCCATCGCCCGCGCCGCCGAACGCACGGCGACTGCGACGCGTCGCAGCACGCCACCGACCGCTCGGGCCGCCTGGCGCACCACCGCGATGACCGCGCGAGCCGCACCTCGCACGGCCACCAGCACCCGTCGACCGAGCGCGGCGACCGGCGGCGCGACGGCGCGCCACAGCCAGACGAGTCGACGACCGATCGCCGCGGCGACAGCGGCGATCCGGCGCCCGATGCCGCGAGCGACACCGGCGAACAGTCGCAGCACCGACTCGACGACCCCCACGACGGAAGCGACGGCTCGGCCGACGAGCTCGGTGACGGCCGTGAACACGCGACCGACCAGCCGGACCGGCACCATCAGCACTCGTCCGAGCCCACGTGCGCCGGCGACCACGCCCCGACCGGCCACGCGACCGCCCTCCCACACCGCGACCACCGGTGCCAGCGGCACGGCGAGCACCTTCGCCAACCACCCGAGCTGGTCGCCGTCGGACGTGTCGCGCTCGTCGAACGCCGTGCCCGGCGGGGGCGCCGGCTCGATCAGCTCGTCCAGCTGCGCGTCAGGCGTCGTCACCGAGCAACTCCATCCGCAACCGTTCGGCGTCCGTCACCGACGAGGCACCGTCGATCCGTTCGACCTCGCGCCGCGCCTCCACCAGCGAGCGACGCCGCTCGGCGTCGTCGTCCCCCACCGGCGGATCGGTCAGCGCGTCGGCCAGCGATCGCAGCGCGCGGGCGCGCTCGTCGACGTAGCCGACCTCGGCGTCCGACACCGGCGAGCGGCACGCCAGCAACGACGCCACCTCGTGCACCGCGGCGTGGGCGATCGTGTTCGACCGCAGGAAGATGGCAGGTGCGACTCGTGCCGAACGAACCGCTGCCTCGGCTGCGAGCAGCGCTCGCACCGACGGGTGATCGGTGCGCAGCACCAGCCCGTCGCCGATCAGCGCACGCAGTCGGCGGCCTCGTCGCATCGCCGCCAACCGGCGGCTCACCGAACGGATCGGCAACACCGAACCGAGCACCAGCGCGGCCACGCCACCGACCACCACCACGGGGCCCACCGCACCCGCCAGGCCGGCCACCACCGCGGCCAGTCCACCCGCCACCAGCAGTGCGTCCACCGGCCCGGGCCCGCGGTCGTCGGGCGTGCCGAACACCTCGTCGAGCAGGTCGTCGACCTCGTCGCGCGAGCGGGTGAGACCGTCGAGCGACACGATCGGATTCGGACGCGACGGCACGACCACGGCCGACGCAGGGTCGAGGTCGCGCCAGGGTTCCACGCGGCCGAGCGTAGGCGTCAGCTCGCGAACACCGGTCGCAGCAGTCGACAGGTCGTTCCGGTCGCGATCCCTCTCGGGATCCGAGAAGATCCGCGACCCGGACGGATCAGCGGATGACGACGGGGACTTCGCGAGGGCCGCGCACCTGACCGCCCGCCCACGTGACCACGCCACCCTCGGCGAGCTCGAACTCGGGGATGCGAGCCAGGAACTCCTCGATCGCCACGCGCAGCTCCATCCGGGCGAGGTTGCTGCCGGCGCACCGGTGGATGCCTGCGCCGAACGCCACGTGACGGTTGACCTTGCGGTCGATGATCACCTTGTCGGCATCGGGGAACGCCTTGGGGTCGCGATTGGCACCGGGGAAGTTCATGAGGATCCGGTCGCCCGCCTTCATCGGGCACCCGTTGAACTCGACGTCGTGGCTGAGCCGACGAGCCATCGTGACCGGCGCGTAGGCGCGGAGGAACTCCTCGATCGCGGTCGGCATCAGCTCGGGCTCGGCGACCAGCCGGCGGCGATCCTCGGGATGCGTCGCGAGGTGCCACATCGACGAGCCGATCGACGACCACGTGGTGTCGATGCCGGCGATCAGCAACAGCGCGCACATGCCCATCACGACGGGCCGCTCGATGGGCTTGCCGTCGTGCTCGCTCTGCAGCAGCTCGCTGATGAAGTCGTCGGTCGGGTTGGCGATGCGCTCGTCGAGCGCCCCGTTGAGGTACTGCAGGATCCCGGTGATGCCGCGCATGCGCCGCTCGGCGTCGTGCGCGAACTCGAGCACGTCGCGCACCCACTCGGTGAACACCGGCGCCATGTCCTCGGGCACGCCGAGGATGTGCCCGATCACGCGCACCGGGATCTGCTGCGCGTAGCCGGCGGCCACGTCGCCCTCGCCGCGCTCGAGGAAGCCGTCGACCAGGCGACGGCACAGGTCGCGCGTGAACACCTCGTACTCGTCCACCCGGGCCGGGCTCATCTGCGGCAGCACCAGGCGACGGGTCCACGTGTGCAGCGGCGGGTCGGCGCTGATGGGCGGAACGCCCGAGCTGAGGATCGGGGCCGGCACCTGCGTGCCCGTGGCCGTCTGCGCCGGCGGCGGCACCACCGAGATGCCGTTGCCCGACGGGAAGTTCTCGATGTCGCGCGCCATGGCCGTGACGTCCTCGTACGTCGTCGGCAGCCACGAGCCGCCCCACCGCTCGGTGTGCGCGATCGGGCAGCGCTCGCGCAGCTCGGCCCAGATCGGGTACGGGTCGGAGATGTAGGCCTCGTCGAAGATGTCGTAGTCGGTGGCCCAGTCGCTGACGGGCGGCCGGCCGGCCTGCGTGGCGTCCTGCGTGTCGGTCATGGCACCCATGCTACCAGAATCCGCATCTCGCGGCAGGGTCAGGGCGTCCGGCTCACCCGTTCGTGAACAAGGCGTAGGCGGTGCTCACCAGGGTGTCCACGTCGCCGCCCTGGGTGGTGTTGAGCGCCATCACCAGGTCGTGCTCGGGGCTCACCAGGATCACCTGACCGAACAGGCCACGGGCCTCGAACGCGCCCGTGCGGAACATCCACCACTGCGCGCCGTACTGCTCGTTGGTGGCCGACGGCGTGTGGCTGTACTCGACCCAGCCCTCGGGGATCAGCCGCTGTCCTTCCCAGATGCCGTCGTTCAGGTACAGCAACCCGAAGCGGGCGAAGTCGCGAGTGGTCTGGTTGGCCCCGAAGCCACCGAACCAACGGCCGCTCCGGTCGGTGGTGAACTCGAGGCTCGTCACGCCGATCGGGTCGAACAACCGCTCGTGCACGTACTCGTCGAAGGCCTCGGGCCCGCCGAGCGTGTCGATCGCGATGCCGGCCAGGATCGCCGTCGTCCCGGTGGAGTACTCGAACTTCTCGCCCGGCTGGGCCTCGAGCGGCGCGCTCGCCGGCACGTCCGACGCGCGCTCGGCGCCGAACATCTGCAACACCTGCGAGCCGTCGCCGTACGCCTCGGTCCAGTCGAGCCCGCTCGCCATGTGCAGCAACTGCTCGATCGTGATCTCGTGGCGCGGGTCGGCCGGATCGCTCCACAGCGCCACAGGTGCCGGACCGTCGAGCGACAGCTTCCCGTCGCCGATCAGCATCCCGATCACGGCCGACGTGTAGCTCTTGGCCACCGAGTACGAGTCCATGATCGTGTCGGGGCCGTCGAGCGGGTGGTATCGCTCGTAGACGATCTCACCGCCCTTCACCACCACGATCGAGCGCACCCGCGCCGTCGCGTCGGGCGCTCCGAACGCGACGTCGACGGCGGCGTCGAGGGCGGCGCGGTCGACGTCGGCGGGGAACTCGCCGACGGCCCAGTCGTCACCGGGGAACACGTCGCCGGTGGGCGACGCGAGGGTGGTGGTGGGAGCCGGCGTCGTGGGCGCCTCGGTGCTGGGCGCGGCCGTCGTCTCGGGGGCGGCCGTGGTGTCGGGCACGGCGGTGGTGTCGCCCGAGGTCGCCGCCGGCGCCGAGGTGGCGGTCGACGCGGCGGGCTCGCTCGTTGCGTCGTCGTCGCTGCACCCGACGGCGAGGGCGCCGAGCGCGAACGCGACGAGCAACGGGGCGCGGCGGAATCGACTCATCGCCCCACCCTGCCACAGGGTCGGGTGAGGCGTCGGGACGAGCCGGTCAGCTCTGGCCGAGTGCGGCCTTCAGCCCCGCCAGGTCCTGCGAACCGAACACCACACGGTTGTGCGTGGCGACGTAGAGCAGGTCGATGTTGATGCCCTTGTCGGCGACCGAGCGGGCCAGATCGGCGAGCACCCCCGGCTGGTCGTCGTGCACCTCGACGACGCACACCTCGCGCTCGCGGGTGATCGAGGCCTCGTGGGTGAGCGCCAGCGCGTGGCGGACCGGCTCGGCGTGCGGCACGAGGATGTGCAGCTCGGTACGGTCGCCCTTGCCGAGGCACGTGGCCGCCGCCAGGTTCACCCCGGCGTCGCTGACCGCCGCAGCCACGTGCGCCAAGGCGCCGGGCTGGTTGTCGACCTCGATGACCAGATCGAACGACATGATTCCCCTCTCTGTTGGGGTCGCATCGGGGGCGGCCCCTCGCGGTAGGGCGATTCTGGCACGCGTCCGCGCACCCCTGCGCCGGGCCGTTGGTCCCGTTCCGGCAGGTCGTCGGCACGACTACGGTCGGCTCCATGGCCCTCTCCCCCATCTTCCAGCTGGCTCACGACCACGTCGACGAGAGCGCGGCACTCGACCCGTGCTCGGCCACCGGTCGTGGCATCCCCGGGTACGACCACCTGCTCACCGACTTCTCGCCCGAGGGCCACGCGGTGCGCGCCGAGCACGTGCGCCGCACACGCCAGGCGCTCGGCCAGCTCGACACGACGAACGACCACGACCGGCTCGCCCGCGACTTCCTCGACGAGCGCTTCGGCGTGTCGGTCGACCAGTTCGACAGCGGCGAGTGGATGTATGCGTTGCGAGTGCTCGCGTCGCCCGTCAGCACCATCCGCTCGACGTTCGACCTGATGCCACGCCAGGGTGAGCAAGCGTGGTCGAACATCGCCTCGCGCCTGCACCGCGTGAGCGCGGCCCTCGACGGCGTGCGCGCCACGTTCGAGCAGGGTCGTGCCACCGGCAAGGTCGCCGCGCGGCGTCAGGCACTCGCGGTGGCCGCGCAGTGCAGCACGTGGGCCGAACAGCGCTGGTTCGACACCCTCGCCACCGAGGCCGCCTCCGCCGAGGGCATCGGCGATGCGCTCCGCGCCGACGTCGCCACCGGCGCCGACGAAGCAGTGGCCGCGTACGCGGCGTTCGCCACCTACCTGCGCGACACCTACGCGCCCGACGCGCGCACCACCGACGCCTGCGGCCCCGAGCGCTACGCCATCGGCGCCCGCGCCATGCTCGGCGCCGAGCTCGATCCGCGCGAGATGTACGACTGGGCCTGGACCGACTACCACGAGCTGCGCCGCGAGATGGCCGCCACGTGCGAGCGGATCCTGCCGGGCGCCGGCTTCGCCGAGGTGCGCGAGCTGCTCGACACCGATCCCGCCCGCTCGGTCGAGGGCGCCGACGCCTATCGCGCGTGGCTGCAGGAGCTCACCGACGAGGCGCTCGAACGCAGTCTCGAGCACTTCGACATCCCCGACCAGATCCGCCGATGCGAAGCGCTCATCCCGCCCGCCGGCTCGGCCGCAGCGCCGTACTACACGTCGCCATCGGAGGACTTCAGCCGGCCCGGCCGCACCTGGTACCCCACGCTCGGCCGCACCCGGTTCGCCAAGTGGGGCGACGTCACCACGTGCTACCACGAGAGCGTCCCCGGTCATCACCTGCAGCTCGGCTACACGAAGGTGCAGGCCGACAAGCTCTCGCGACTGCAGCGCAACGGGTTCATCAGCGGCCACGGCGAGGGTTGGGCGCTCTACGCCGAGCGGCTGTGCGACGAGTTCGGTTGGTTCGACAACCCCGACTACCGGCTCGGCTTCCTCGGCGGCCAGATGCTGCGCAGCGTCCGGGTGATCATCGACATCGGCATGCACCTCGGCTACCGCATCCCCGAAGGCACCACGCTCAACGACGGCACCCCCTTCCACGGTGGCGAGGTGTGGACACCAGAGCTGGCCTATGAGTTCGCGGTCAGCGAGACCGGTCAGGGCGAGACGTTCCTCGCGAGCGAGATCGACCGCTATCTCGGGTGGCCGGCCCAGGCGATCAGCTACAAGATCGGCGAGCGCGAGTGGCTGCGCGCCCGCGCCGAGACCGAACAGCGCCGGGGCGCGGGCTTCGACCTGCGCCGGTTCCACACCTTCGCCCTCGCGCTCGGCCCCATCGGCCTGGCCCAACTGCGTACCGAGCTCGCCGCCTTCGCCGGCTGATCGCCGACCGCGGGTTCCCCGCACGTCCGTACCGCGATTCGGCCCGTCGCCCTCGCGGCCGGTTGCCTAGGGTGGCCGACGCATGTCGCGCCAGCGCCTCCCGATCCTCGCCTCCGCGTTGGGGCTCGGCGCCGGCGCGATCTGGAGCATCGGCACCATCACGGCCCGCAAGGCCGACGGTGCCGACGCGTTCCAGTACCTGATCTGGCGATCGATCGGGATCATCGTCGTGGTCGAGATCGTCGGCATGTTGCAGCACAAGCCGTCGCAGCTGGTGCGCGCCTACACGTCGGGCCGGATGATGCTGCTCGCCAACGTCGCCCTGCTCACCGCGTCGCTGGGCTTCGTCTACGCGGTGAAGACCACCACGGCCGCCAACGCCGCGTTCCTCGGCTCGACCACACCCGTGTTCGGCGTGCTGGCCGCTCGGCTGTTCCTGCACGAGCGGTTCAACAAGGTGACGATCGCCTCGATCTGCCTCGCGTTCGTGGGCCTGTTCGTCACCGTGGCCGGCGATCTCGAGGCCGGCAACATGGTCGGCAACCTCGCCGCCCTGTCGGCCGCGATCGGTTTCGCCGGCTACGCGGTGTGCGTCCGCTCCGACCCCGACGAGGACTGGTCACCGGTGCTGCCCGGCTACGGCGTGCTGATGATCGCGATCTGCGGCATCGTCACGCTCGCCAACGGCAAGACCCTGGTGCCGCCGGCGCCCGACACCGGCTACGCGATCCTGCACGGCGCGGTGATCATCGTGGTGGGCACCGTGATGTTCAACGTCGCATCGCGTTCGGTGCCGGCCGCGGCGATGACGGTGTTCGCGCAGACCGAGATGGTGCTGGTGCCGGTGTGGAGCGTGACCTTCCTCGGCGAGCGACCGCCGGTCACCACCTGGATCGGCGGCGCGATCATCCTCACCGCGATCCTGGGCAAGGCGATCATCGACGCCACCACCACCGACACGCTCCCCGCGGCCGGGACCGAACCGCTGCTCCAGATCCGTCCCGACGACCCCGTGCTCTAGCATCCGCACGGTGGCCGGACGCTCCCCCACACCGACGCCCTCCGACCCCTCCGGCACCGCACCGCGACTGTCGCAGCTCGGCGCCGTGGTCGCGGCAGCGGTGCAGGCCCGCCCCGGCGCGATCGTCGTGGTCGCCTGCCCCGGCGGGACGACCCACCTCGCGGTCGACGCGATCCGTTCGGCGCTCGCACGTGGCGCCGCCATCCGCACGGCGACGATCGGCCGCACGGGTCGCGCCACCGGTCTGCAGCCGCCGGTCGAGGGCGAGGTGCTGGTGGTCGACGAGGCCCAGTGGGCGGGCGACGACGCGCTCGCCGAACTGGCCGAACCCGCACCCGACGGCGGCGCGGTGGTGCTGGTCCACCGCCGGGGCGGCGCACCGACCCGCTCGATCGGCCTCGCCACGATGTTCGCCCGTCGCGCCGGTGCATCGATCAGGCTCGCCCCGTCGACGATCGAGGACGTGCGCGACGCCACCGGAGTCGACGCCGCCGAGGCCGAGCGCCGGGTCGAGCTCACCAGCGGCCGGTGCGACCTGCTCGCCGCATGGGAGCTCGACGGCTCGCTGGTGCCCGACGTGTCGACCCGTCTGTCGCTGGTCGACCCGGACGCACGACACGCCGCCGAGCTGCTCGCGTTCGGGATGCCGGCCGACCGGGTGCGCGCACATCTCCGTGGTGACGATGCACTCGTGTCGTTGGTGGTCGAAGGCGTGCTCGACGAGGTCGAGCCGGGCGAGCTGACGATGGCGCCCGGTGTGGCCGCCGCCGTCCGCCGTGTCACCACGAGCGCTCGCCGCGCCGCGGTCCTGTCCGTCCTCGAGGCCGACGACAGCGGCGTGCTCGCCGTCGACCTGGCCGCGGTGCTCGACGGCGAGGGCGACCGCAGCGCCGCGGCCGGCCCGGTGTACCTGCGCGCCGCCGGCCAGCTCGCGTCGCTCGACCCGGCCGCCGCACTGCGCCGCCTCGAGTCGGCCCGAGCGTGCGGGGTGCCCGAGGGCGACCTCCGGATCACCGAGGCGCGCGCCGCGCTCGCCGCCGGCGACCCGCACCGCGCGCTGGTGTCGGTCGACGACCCGGCGGTGGGCTCCGCAGCGGACGCGGCGGACGCCGCGCTGCTGCGAGCGGCTGCGTGGCTGTCGATCGGCGACCTCGACGCCGTGGCGCACGCGCTCGCCGCCACACCCATCGCCCCACTGGCCGCGTGGGCGCTCGTCGGCGCCGGCAGCACGACCGCGGCCGCTGCCGAACGGCCCGACGAGTCGGCATTCACGACGGCCGCTGCCTCGCTCGCCGCAGCGGCGGTCGCATGGTCGGCCGGAGACGCCGCCGCGTGCTCCGAGGCGTTGCAGCAAGCCGTCCTGCGCCACCGGGCCGATCCCGACGCGCACACCTGGCCCGCCACTCCCGAGTGGGCCGCCGCGCTGATCGAAGTGCAGCTCGGACGGCTCGAACGAGCCGAACGCCTCGTGCACGAGGCGCTCGCCGAGCGTCGTGGCGGACCGGCGATGCACCGCACGCACCTGCTGACGTCGGCCTGGTTGGCGGCCATCCGCGGCCGTCTCGACGACGCCGCCGGCGTGCTGTCGGGTCTCGCCGACGAGGGCCTCGCGCCGCACGAGGCGCTGTGGCGTGCGGGGATCGCGTGCTCGATCGCGCTGCGCGATCCCGATCCGGACGGTCTCGCCGCTGCGGTGGCCGACGCGGTACGCGCCGCCGACTCGAGCGGCCGCCATCTGTACGACCTCGGGTTGCTCACCGACATCGCGGCTGCCACCACCCGCGCCGGCGTGGGCTCGGCCGACGACCTGCTCGGCCCCGCCGAACGGGCCGTCGCCCGGCTCGGGCACCCACCGGCGCTCACCGCCGAGATCGCCTGGGCCCGGCTGCGCGTGGCGTTGTGCTGCGACGACGCCGATGCGGTCGTCGGGGCCGCGCGCGGCCTGGTCGCGCTCGACACCCCCGAGCACCACGCGCTCCGGCGCGACGCGGCCACCGCGGTGGTCGGGCTCGATCAGGGCCGCGTCGACGTGGTCGAGGTCGAGCGCGTGTCGCGGGCCCTCGCCGATGCCGGCTCCCCGCACGAGGCGGCCAGGTTGTGCGGTGTCGCCGCCGTGCACACCACCTCCGAGCACGACGCCCGACGTCTGCTCAAGCACTCGCGCCTGTTCCGGTCGCAGCGGGCCCGGCTCAAGCGTGCCGAGGGCATCGACCGCGACGTCGTGCGGCTGTCCGAACAGGAGGAGCGGGTCGCGCAGATGGTGCTGGAAGGACACACGCACCGCGAGATCGGCGCGTCGCTGTTCATCTCGGCCAAGACCGTCGAGCACCACGTCGCCCACATCCGCACCAAGCTCGGCGCCGGGTCGCGTGCCGAGATGATGGGCGCGATCCGAGAGTACTTCAGCTCGGGGTGATCGGCCCGGGGCTCGGGAGCAGTCCCTCGTACGTGCGGGCGATCGCCCGTGCTGCGTCGGCGAGCTCGAGCGGGGTGAGTGGGTTCTCCGCACGGCGGCGCCACCGGTCGACCCCCATGAGCACGGGGCTGCGCAGCTCGGCACCCGGCTCGAGGCCGAGCCGCACGTGGGGCGGCGCGCCGATCGTGCCGAGCAGTCGCTCGAGCTCGTCGATCTCGGCGGGTCGGAAGGCGAGCGCACCCGACCGCATCGCGTTGAGCAGGTGCACCTCGGTGAACTCGTGGGCACCGGCCGAGATGCGCTCGAGCTCGATCCGCCACGGGTCGAGCGCCGGATGGCCCACCGACGACAGCACGGCGTCGAGGCCGGCCAGTGCCACCCGTGCCTTCAGGACCGATCGACGTTCGGCCAGCACGCTGGTGAGCAGCCCGCGCAGGTCGTCGATGCCCGAGCGCGCGGTCAGCTCGTGCGCCAGCGCCGTTGCGGTGGGCGCGGCGCCGAGGCGGATCAGGCTGATCGACAGCCGGACACCGAACACACCCATGCGCGCCATCAGGTCCTCGCGCTCGACGTTGGTGACCGGGCAGCGCTCGTCGTTGACGAACCGGTCGGCGGTGAGCAGCAGCCGATCGACCTCTGCTCGCGGCATCGCCGCCAGCGTGGCGAGCGCCCGGTACTGGTCTTCGCGCAACGACGTCGCGACCTCGGCGGTCAGACCGGCCACCGGCACCACGGTCTGCACGAGGCGACGCAGGCGCGGGTCGTCGCGCCAGCCGGCGGCGATGCGCCGGGCGGCGCTCATCGCGTCGAGACGACATGCACCCACCTCGTCGGCGCGTGACAGCACCGCCAGCGCCGAGATCGGGCTCGCACCCGCGTGGGTGTCGTCGCGGAACGCCTCGAGGAACGTGAGGTCGGTGCGGTGCACGTGGCGCATCAGGTAGATCACCGCGTCGGCCTCGCCGTCGCCGTCGCCGTCGACCCCGAAGAACGCCTGTGACCGAGCGGAGTTGACGGTGGTGATCGAGTCGAGCCCCGGCGTGTCGATGAGCGTGATGTGCTGCAGGCGTGCCGACGGCCAGTCGACCACCATGCGCCGGATGGCGTCGACCGGCAGGCCGCCGAGGTCGACCTGCAGCGCGCCCTCGTCGCGGTGGAAGCGAGCCTGACGGCTGGTGCCGTCGACGAGCTCGAGCACCACCCGGTAGGTCGGGCCGTTGCGATACCAGGTGACGATCTGGGTGCACTCGCCAGCGTCGGTGGGGGCCAGCGACTCGCCGATCAAGGCGTTGAGCAACGTCGACTTGCCCGCCTTCACCTTGCCCGCGATCGCGACGATCAACGGCTCGTCCAGACGGGCGGCGAGCCGGTCGAGGCTCGCCGCGGCGTCGGCGTCGCGCACGACGTCGTGCACGTCGGCGCGCACGCGGTCGAGCAGGGGCCGCAGCTGGGCGAGCGCGGTGCTCACGACGGCACCGGTCCGAGGGTGCGAGTCGCAGCGTCGACCTTCTGGCGCACCGTGACGATGCGCTTCTCGGCCGCCTGCACCTCGTTGAGCCGCACCTGCCGGTCGGCCGCGGCCTGCTTGGCACCCATCTCGGCAGAGCGCAGCGACTCGCGGATGGTGGCCTGCAGCTGCTCGGCGCGGGTGGCGAACTCGTCACGCAGATCGCGGTGGATGTTGCGGGCGGTGTCGCGCGACACCTTGCCGGCTTCGATGTTGACGTCGTCGAGGTACTTGCGCACCGCGATCTTCGACGCCTGTTGGCGTTGGGTGAGCTGGCGCTTGCGTTCTTCGCGCAGGGTGCGCCGCCCGAGGCCCAGGCCCACCACGAGGCTGATCGGGTTGAACATGCCGATGCCGACCAGGTTGCCGATCATGCCGAACATCAGCAGACCGCCGTACGAGCCGCGCACGGCGGCGAGCGCGTTCCCCGAGATGCCGGGACGCTCGAGACCGATCTCGGTGCCGAAGTGGCGCGAGTGGATCGGGGTGACCGGCAGCTCGACGTGCATGTCGACCGCGGCCTCGTCGGCGGCGAAGTGCTCGGCCACCTTGGTGGCCAGCGCGTCGGCGCGGGCCGCCATGTTCTGGTGGTGCGAGGCGAGATCGAACGCGAGACGCTGGTGCAGCCACTGCTCGAAGCCGTCCCACACGTCGATCGGGTCGTAGGTGTCGAGCGCGGTCTCGGCCTCGGCGAGGATCGAGCGCACCCGCATGCGCAGGTCGTGGTCGAGGTCGGCGGTCAGGTCCTGCGCGCCGTCGTTGAGCGTCTGTTGCCACTTCGCCGACTGGCTGCGCAACGCCTCGGCCCGCTTCTTCGACGCCTCGAGCTCGGCCAACAGCGCCGCCAGCGCCTCGGGGTCCTCCAGCACCTGGCGCTCCGACGCCAGCGGGGCGTGGATCTGCTCGAGCACGAACGCGAGGTCGCCGACCGCGGTGCGCACCGCTCGCTTCGCGCTCTCGCCGGTGGCGGCGTCGCGCAGGAACGTGAGCAGCGGCGGGTACCCCGACTCCTCGTTGAGTTCGCTCGAGTTCTCGGCCGTCGCGCGCTGCCGCACGACCGACGAGACCGGCATGATCGGCACGTCGATGCCGGCCGCGGTGAGCGCCTGCCGGTCGGCCTCGAGCACCCTGCGCCACGACGGGTGGATGTCGGTCTTGGTGAGCACCAGCACCACGTCGGGACAGCGGCTGCGCGCGGTGCGCAGGAAGTCGAGCTCGCTCGCGCTGAGGGGTGCCGACGCGTCGGTGACGAACACGACCACCTCGGCCATGCCGAGCGCACCCGACGTGGTGGCCCCGTGTGTGCTGTCGAGACCGCCCACCCCGGGCGTGTCGACCAGCACGAGCCCGGTCTGGAGCAGCTTGCGCGGCAGCACCACCTCGACCGAGCGGATGCCGGCCCGGTTGCCCGGGTTGCCCTGCTCGGTGGCCACCTTGGCCACGTCGCCGATCGGCACCACCTCGCGGCGCGGCTCGTCGCCCGAGCCGGTGGTCTCGTAGACGATCGTGGCCGACGGCTCGTCGCCGTGGCGCACCAGGGTCGGCACGATGGTCGACACGTCGTCGGCGACGCCGCACACCTGGGCGTTGAGGATCGCGTTGACGAGGGTGCTCTTGCCCTGCTTGAACTCGCCGACGACCAGCACGGTGAGGTCGTCGGCCGTGCAACGACCGGCGGCGACGTCGACGCGTTCGGCGAGATCGTCGCGTCCGAACTCGAGGGCGAGCGACCGGACGTCGGCGGCGACGGCGAGCACGTCGCGGCGCAGCGCTGCGAGGCGGGTCGCGGGCTTCGCGGGGGTCGCGGAGGTCGACGGGGTCGTGGTGGCGGGGGTGGTCATGATCGAGCGGGAGGCTAGATGACGTCGTCCCAGCCGTCGCCGGCATCGCCCGGGCCGGGCGTGTCACCGAGGTCGGGTTCGGCGGCGGGTTCGGCGAAGGTCTGGCCGGCATCGCCGACCTCGGGCAGACCGTCGAACAGGTCGAGGCCGGCCACGGCACCACTCAGGCCACCGATGGCGCCGGCATCGGGCTCGAGGTCGTCGAGCTCGTCTGGTTCGGCATCGGTGTCGGTGTCGGCGCCGTCGACGTGCGAGAACCCGACGCGACCGAGATCGGTGACCGCACCGGGGGCACCGTCGTCGAGTGCGTCAGCGCCCTCGGCGTCGCGGACGGTGCTCGGCTCGGCGTCGTCGCCGTCGTCGCGACCGTCGGTGTCGCGATCGCCGTCGTGGTCCGCGATCGAGGCGCCGTCGTGGGCGACGGTGCCGTTCGAGCCGTCGGTGCCCGCGACGTGGTCGTCGAGGTCGGTGTCGTCGTCGAGGTCGGCCGGGTCGTGGCTCAGGTGCACGGGCAGCAGGTCGCCGAGGAGGGCGTCCAGAGCGCCGAGCAGGCCCGAGGCGGCACCGGCGAGACCCGAGGGGCCACCGTGATCGGCGAACGTCGACTCGTCGTCGTCGGTGGCGATCGCGTCGCCACCGGTCTGGTAGGTGGTCGCCGTGTCGGGGTCGGCACCGTCGGCGAGGACGTAGAGCGCTTCGCGGACGTCGGCGGCGTCGAGGTGTTCGTAGCCGTGCTCGGCGAGGAACGACTCCGGCGAGGCGGCGAACCGGGCCTGGACGTCGGGCTCGTGGAGGACGTCGTGCAGGAGCTGGGCGAGCGGTGTGGCCATCGGAGTCACCTCCTTCAGAAGGTCGTGCGTGGGGGGATCGGGCGGGAGACGGGTGATCGGGGATCCCGGGCGAGTGGCCCGGGATCCCCGATCGTGGGTGAGGATCGATCAGAGGTCGATCTCGACGTCGTCGACGTCGATGTCGGTGGAGGCGTCGGTGTTGAAGCTGTCCTCGGCGGTGAAGCTGTCGTTCACCGAGTTGTCGGTGTCGAAGCTGTCCGTCGCGTTGAAGCTGTCGTCGATCGAGTTGTCCACCGAGTTGTCGATGTCCGTCGTCACCGTCGTGTCGATGTCGGTCACCGTCGTGGTCACGTCGTCGTCGGAGATGCTCGTGTCGTTGTCCTGCACCGCCGTGTTCCCGCTCCCACCCACGTTCGAGCCGTTCAGGTCCGAATCGTCGATCGTGATGTCGTCATCCGACAGATCGTCACCGGCGGCCTGCGAACCACCCGTCGCCGTCACGTTGTCGTCACCCAACACCACGGTGCCCTCCGCATCGTTCACCTGGGTGTTGCCGTCACCGAAGATCGAGTCGTCGATGTCGGCGTCGTCACCGATCACCCCCGTGTTCGTGCCGGTGTTCACGTTGCCATCGATGTCGTCACCAGCAGCCACCGCACCATCACCCGTGGCGACACCCTCGAAATCCGAGTCCTCGCCACCGGCCACCGCACCATCACCCGACGCGGTCACCGTGTCGTTGTCGTTGGTGATGTCGACGTGCGCACCGTCCTCGGCGTTCACGTTCGTCGTCACCGAGTTGTCCGTGTACGTGTCACGATCATCCACGTTCGTCGTCTCGTACACCTCGGTGACGTAGTAGTTGACGACCTGGCTGACGGCCTCGGCCGGCGGCATCGACGCCGGCGGGGCGGGCGGCGGGGGCGGCGGTGCGACCGGGGCCGAGGCCGCCGGAGCGGCGGGGGCCGAGCTGGTCGGGGCGCTGACCGAGCCCGACAGGACCTGGGGGACGACCGCCGAGGCGGTACCGCCGGTGACGACGGCGCCCTGGCTGACCGGGGCGTCGCAGGCCAGGACGACGGCCTCGTTGATCTCTTCGTAGCTGGCGTCCTCGACGCCGTGATCCTCGATGTACTTCTGCGGGTCGGCCTGGAAGGCGGCCGCCTCGGCGGGATCGCCGAAGAGGGCCTGGAAGAACTCGACGAGGTTGCTGGTGGTGCTCATGTCCGTGGATGCTCCTTGTTGATGTCCCTGTCGGGAGTGTTCGGGTGCCTCGTGGCACCCGCTCGGTTGATGTCGTCATCGAACACCAGGGGGCATGGGGGGAACATCGGGGACATCCCCGTTCCGGCCGGGCCGGCATGGGGGATCCACCCCGGGTGATGTGGTCAGCGTGGGGGCAGCGGCATGCAGTCGAAGACCTCGGGATTGGGCACGACGTGCGTGGGTGCGAGGCCCACGGTGACGCACACCCCGGTGGCGGCGGGCGGCTTGGTGGCGACCACGAGCTGGGCGCTCGTGTGGATCGTCTCGTCGTGGGCGTCCCAGCCGCAGAGCTGGGCGTCGGGCGAGTCCGTGCTGCACTGGTCGGCGTCGAAGGTGTTCCAGTACAGGTGCGCGTGGAGCCCGTTGTTCACGTCCGGCGTGAAGTTGACCGGCTCCCACTGCACCTCGATCGAGCCGTCGACCACCTTCACGGACGTCAGCTCGATGCACGGCAGCGTCTCGCCCTCGCAGCGCGGCGGGCGCGTGGTCGTGGTCGCCGCCAGCGTCGTGGGCGTGGCCGTACTCGCCGTGGTGGCGGGGTCGGTCGTCTCGGCCACGCTGTTCTCGGTGGTGGCCACGGACGTCGCGGCCGTGGTGCCGGTGGCGTCGGCCTCGGTGGTCTCGGCCGCCGCACCGTCGTCGTCGCCACCACTCAGCGCGAGCGCTCCGCCGATGCCGAGGGCCAGTACCGCGGCGATGCCGATGCCCACGTACAGACCGGTGCGCGACCGGCGGGTGCCCGATGGGTCGACCGGCGGGGCGGTGAAGGCGGGACCGGCGGGCACCGGGGGCGGCGGCGGCGCTGCCGCGGGAACGGCGAGGGTGTCCGCGGGTGTGTCGGTGGGCGCGGCAGGGGCGGGCGGGGGTGGCAGCAACGGTGTCGCCGGCCTCGAGGCGGCGGCGGGTGCCGGCGACGTGGTCGGCAGCGGAGCGGTCGCTGCGGGTTCGGCGGCGGCAGGCGTGGCCGGCATCGCCGCCGTGGTGGCCGCCGCAGCGGCCGCGGCCGCTGCGGCGGCGGCAGCGGCACTGGCGGCCGGGCGACCGATGGCACCCGAGCCACCGGCGATCACCGCGGCACCGAGCGCGACCGAGTGCTTCGGGTGCACGTCGAGCGCGACCGGACGGCCGAGTTCGGCCGACACCAACTGCGAGATCAGCGGGATCCGTGACGAGCCCCCGACGAGCAGCACCGAGTGCAGGCCGTCGGCCGACACCCCGGCGCTGCGCAACGCCCGCTGCAGCACCACGAGCGTGTCGCCGAGCGCCGGACGGATCATCGCCTCGAACTCGGCTCGCGTGAGCCGCACGTCGGTGTGCACGTTGGGCAGGAGCACCGGGATCGACACCTCGGTGTCGCTCGACAGCGCCTCCTTGGCGGCCACGCACTCGTCGCGGAGGCGGCTCACGGCCGCCTGCACGACCGGGTCGTCCTGGTCGAGCTCGGCCACCGAGCCGCCGAGCGAGGCGAGCACGTGGCGGAACACGGCCTCGTCGAAGTCGATGCCCCCGAGACGCTCGATGCCCTCGGGTTCGCCGACGAGCTCGAACCCGTCGGCCGTCTTGCGCAGCACCGCGGCGTCGAAGGTGCCACCCCCGAGGTCGTACACGGCGACGGTGTCGCCGGTCTCCAGCCGCTCGAGCGTGGCGTAGTGCACCGCCGCCGCCTCGGGCTCGGTGATGAACCGGACGTGGTCGAGATCGGCGCGACGCACCGCCTGCTCGAGCAGGTCCTTCTTGTACGGACCCCAGTTGGCCGGGTGTGCCACCGCGATCGCCGAGGGCGCCTCGCCCTGACGCTCGGTGACCGTCGCGACCACCGACTGGAGCATGCGGGCCATCAGCCCGTCGACGCTCCAGGGCACGCCGCCGAGCAGGATCGCCGTCGTGTCGCCCATCCGACGCTTGAACTCTCGGGCCATGCGGCTCGGATCGGTGACACCTCGGCGCAGTGCCGCCTCACCGGTGAGCACCGCCCCGTCGTCGCGCAGATAGACGACCGACGGCATCGCCGCCGACCGAGTCCCCAGGTCGGCCACCTCGAGCCGATCGCCGCGCCGGATGGCCGCGGCCGTGTACGTGGTCCCCAGATCGACCCCGAGCGTGTACCCCATGTGTTCGACTTCTCCCTCGACGACACCCGGACGGCAGTTTCCCACACTGGTTACGACACGTTCTCGGACGACGAATTTCGCACCGTGTGGTACGAATGTCGTCCATGACGACCACGTCCGACCTCAGCGACCGCGCCGCACGGCACCTCTGGATGCACTTCACCCGCCTCGCCGGCTACGCCGACCAGGAGGTGCCGGTGATCGTGCGCGGCGAGGGCTGCTACGTCGAGGACCGACACGGCAAGCGCTACCTCGACGCGCTCTCTGGCCTGTTCACCGTGCAGGTCGGCCACGGCCGCACCGAGCTCGGCGCCGCCGCGCAGGCACAGAGCGATCGCCTCGCCTACTTCCCCACGTGGAGCTTCGCCCACGAACCCGCGATCGAACTCGCCACCCGGCTCGCCGAGTACGCACCCGGCGACCTCAACCGGGCCTTCTTCACGCCGAGCGGTGGCGACGCCGTCGAGACCGCGTGGAAGCTCGCCCGCCAGTACTGGAAGCTGCGCGGTCAGCCGAGCCGCACCAAGGTGATCTCGCGGTTCCTCGCGTACCACGGCACCTCGATGGGGGCGCTCAGCATCACCGGCGTGCCGTCGATCAAGACGCCCTTCGAACCGCTCGTGCCCGGCGCGATCAAGGTGCAGACCCCGTACCGCTACCGCTGCCACGACTGCGGCCACCTCGACGCGTGCAGCCTCCGCTGCGCCGACGACCTCGAACTCCGCATCCAGATGGAGGGCCCCGAGACGATCGCGGCGGTGTTCATGGAGCCGCTGCAGAACACCGGTGGCGCGTTCGCCCCGCCCGAGGGCTATTGGCGGCGCGTGCGCGAGATCTGCGACCGCTACGACGTGCTGCTCGTCAGCGACGAGGTGATCTGCGCGTTCGGTCGCCTCGGCCACATGTTCGGCTCGCTCCGCTATGGCTACCAGCCGGACATGATCACGTTCGCCAAGGGTGTCACCTCGGGCTACGCACCGCTCGGTGGTGTGATGATCAGCGACCGGATCGCCGAGCCGTTCCTCTCCGACACGTCGACGTTCCTGCAGGGCCAGACCTTCGGGGCCCACCCCGTGTCGTGCGCGGTCGCCAACGCCAACATCGACCTGATGGAGCGCGACGACCTGTGCGGCCATGTGCTCGCCAACGAGGGCCTGTTCACCGAGATGTTGCAGAGCCTGCGCGACATCCCGCTCGTCGGCGACGTGCGCGGCGCCGGGTACTTCCACGCGATCGAGCTCGTCACCGACCAGGCGACCAAAGGCATGTTCGACGACGCCGAGGCCGAGTGGTTGCTGCGCGGCTATCTGTCGCCGCGCCTGTACGACGCCGGACTCATCTGCCGCGCCGACGACCGCGGCGAGCCGGTGATCACCCTCAGCCCACCGCTCATCGCCGGGCCGGAGGAGTTCGACTTCATCGTGTCGACCCTGCGCCTCGTGCTCACCGACGCGTCCGACGCGTTCGCTCGCCGGTGATCCGCCGGTGACCCGCATCGACGACACCGACCGGTCGATCGTCGAGATCCTGCAGCGCGACGGACGCACCCCGGTCACCACGATCGCGCAGCAGATCGGGCTCAGCGAGGCGGCCGTCCGCAAGCGCCTGCAGCGGCTGACCGATTCGGGCTACATGCAGGTGGTCGCCGTGACCGACCCGCTGTCGCTCGGCGACCGCCGGGTGGCGATGGTCGGCATGCGCATCGACGGCCGCACCGAACGGGTGGCCGCCTCGATCGGCGAACTCCCCGAGGTCGAGTACCTCGTCGCCACGGCCGGCCGGTACGACCTGATGTTCGAGGTGATCGTCGAGAGCGAGCGCCACCTGCTCGACCTGCTGAGCGACCTGCGCGAGCGCCGCGACGTCGTCGAGGTCGAGGCCTTCCCCGTCCTCGGCCTCTACAAGCAGACCTTCGCCTGGGGCACCTGACCCGCCACCAGCTCACGGACCCGGCCATCCGTGAGCCACAGGCACCACCCGCGTACCGCCCACTCACGGACCCCGACCACCGTGAGTCGCAGGTACCACCGGCGTACCGCCAGCTCACGAACCCCGACCACCGTGAGCCGACATCACCCACGCTCACGAAGCAACCGAGCCGCCCACCGGCTCACGGACCCGGCCATCCGTGCGCCACAGGCACCACCCGCGTACCGCCCACTCACGGACCCGGCCATCCGTGAGTCACAGGCACCACCCGCGTACCGCTCGCTCACGAACCCCGACCACCGTGAGTCGCAGGTACCACTGGCGTACCGCCGGCTCACGGACCACCGACAGCCCACCGACGGCCGGCCCACACTCGCTTCCAGAGCATCCATGCGGTCGCGTCGGTGATCCGTGCGCCACAGGGCCGACCTGACGACCGCTCGCTCACGGACCCGGCCGTCCGTGCGCCACAGGGACTGCCGGCGTACCGCTGGCTCACGGACCCGGCGGTCCGTGCGGCGTCAGAGGGGCGGACGGCGTCCGGTGAACTCGGGCAGGGCGAGCTCGACCGCACGTCCCACGCGCAGCACGACGTCCTCGCGCCAGCGGTGCCCGACGATCTGCAGCCCGATCGGCATGCCCGTGTACGGCGCCTCGGTGTGCACCCCGCACGGCACGCTCAAGGCCGGGCACGGCGCCACCAGGTTGAACACCGACGTCATGTCCTCGGCGTGATACCTGTCGTCGTGGTGCGGCTGCGGACGCTGCCGATCGGCCTTCGCGGCCGGGGCGGGCGGCGTGGCCATCGTGGGACACAACAGCGCGTCACGACCGGCGAGCACGCGACGCACCTTGTGCCACGTCTCGGTGCGTGCGAGTTCGAGTCGCTTCACGTGCGTCGCGCTCAGCGAGTTGCCGAGCTCGATCAGGCGCAGCACGTCGGGGTCCATCACGTCGGCGTACTCGTCGACCCGATCGGCGAAGTAGCCCGACATGAACACGCCCCACAGCTGGATCCACAGCTCCTCGTCGACGCGGCCGAGCCCCGGATCGACCGGCTCGATCACCGCACCGGCGGCCTCGAGCGCGTGGGCCGCGGCGGTGACCGCGGCCTCGATCTCCGGGTGCACCCACCACTCGCCCAGGTCGATGCTGAGTCCGAAGCGCATGCCGCGCACGTGCTCGGGCGTCGGTCCGTCGAGATCGAGCGGCGTGGTCACCGACAGCAGGTCGCGGTCGTCAGGACCCTGCGTGCAGCGCAGGAACAGCCGGGCGTCGTCGACGCTGCGGGCCAGCGGGCCGTGGTGGCTGAGCGAGTCGAACAGACCCGGCAGCACGTCCATCGGGATCCGACCGAAGCCCGGCTTCAGGCCCACCACCCCACACCACGACGCCGGGATGCGCACCGAGCCGCCCATGTCGCTGCCCTCGGCCAGGGCGACACAGCCGCTCGCCACCGCCGCCGCGCTGCCGCCCGACGAACCACCGGGCGTGCACGCGAGGTTCCACGGGTTGCGGGTGGTGCCCCACATCGGGCTGTCGGTCTGCAACGTGTGCGCGAACTCGGGGCTCGTGGCAGCGCCCACGACGATCGCCCCGTGCCGGCGGAGCGCCTCGGTCACGTAGGCGTCGCGGTCGGCCACGGTGTGCGCCTGCGTGCGCGACCCCGCCGTGAACCGGCGCCCGGCCACCTGCGTGGTCTCCTTCACCGCGACCGGCACCCCGAACAGCGGCCCTCGGCGCGCCGCCGGCACGTTCGCCGCCGCCCGAGCCTCGTCGAGCGCCTCGTCGGCCCACACGTGCGCGAAGCAGTTGAGCTGCGGTTGCACTTCGCCGATCCGGTCGAGCGCCAACTCGACCAGTTCGAGCGGCGAGGCCTCGCCGGAGGCCACCGCGCGGGCCTGTTCGGCGGCGGACGAGTAGCAGCGGTCGAGGTCGACGGTCACGAGGGGGACGGTACCGCGGCGGGCGGCGCTGCGTAGGCTGTCGGCCGTGGCGTGGATCGTGACCGACGACGGGATCGTGATGGCGTCCGCCGAGGTGGCGTCCGACCGCAAGGCGCGCAACAAGGGCCTGCTCGGCCGCGACGGGCTCGACGGCGCCCTCGTGGTGGAGGGGTGCCGCTGGATCCACACCTTCGGCATGAAGTTCCCGCTCGACGTCGCGTACCTCGATGCCGACGGCAACGTCCTCAAGACCGTGCGGATGCACCGCAACCGGCTCGGTGCGCCCGTGCTGCGGGCCCGCTCGGTGATCGAAGCCGAGGCCGGCGCGTTCGCACGGTGGGGGCTGCACGTGGGCCTCGTGATCGAGCTGCGCCGCTGACCGTGTCCGGGCTCGTCCTCGTCGCGACGCCGATCGGCAACCTCGGCGACCTCTCGCCTCGCGCCGTCGACGCACTGCGCACCGCCGCGCTCGTGTGCTGCGAGGACACCCGCCGCACCGGCAAGCTGCTGCACCACGCCGGCATCAGCGCTCGCATGGCCGTCGCCAACGAGCACACCGAGGCCGCACGCATCGCCGAGGTGATCGATCTGATCACCGCCGGCGAGACCGTCGTGCTCGTCAGCGACGCCGGCACCCCCGGCATCAGCGACCCCGGCGAGCGGCTGGTGCGCGCCGTGGTCGACGCCGGTCTGCCCGTGTCGGCAGTGCCCGGCCCGGCCGCGGTGGTGATGGCGCTGGTGATCAGCGGGCTCCCCACCAGCCGCTTCGTGTTCGAGGGGTTCCTGCCGCGCAGCGGTGGCGAGCGCACCGAACGCCTCGGCGAGGTGGCCGCCGAGCGACGCACCACCGTGCTCTACGAGGCACCGCACCGACTGGTCCGCACCATCGGCGACCTGTGCACGCACTGCGGCGGGCACCGCCGCATCGTGCTCGCCCGCGAACTCACCAAGCTGCACGAGGACGTGTGGCGCGGCACCCTCGACGAGGCCGTCGTGCACGTCGACCGCGTCGAGCCGCGCGGCGAGTACGTGCTGGTGCTCGACGGCGCCGCACCACCGGCGGCTGCCGACGACGACGCCATCCGCGCCGCACTGCGGGCTGCGCTCTCGCGCGGCGACACACGCAAGGACGCAGTCGCTACGGTGACAGCGACCCTCGGCGTGCCCAAGCGCCGGGTCTTCGACCTGGCCACGAGCCTGCCCCGCCACGAGACCTCCACACCGACGGACCCCACCACCACCCCATGAGCGAGTACTCCTCGATCGCGAGCACCGGGCCGAGCGCCGCGTTCTTCGACCTCGACCGCACGCTCATCAGCGGCTCGAGCCCGTTCGTGTTCGGGGTGGCCGCGTGGAAGGCAGGCCTCATCGCCAAGCGCCAGTTCGCGAAGGACGCGATCTCGGCGCTCGCGTTCCGGCTCAGCGGTGCGAGCGACGAGACCTCGCACGGCGTGCGCGACCGCATCCTCGGCGCGGTGGAGGGCGTCCGACGCGACGACCTCGTCGGGCTCAACACCGAGATCGTCCCGAAGCTCATGGAACGAGTGCGGCCCGAGGCGCAGCAGCTCGTCGAGATGCACCGCCACGCCGGTCGTGCCACCTACATCGTCTCGGCGTCGCCGATCGAGCTCGTGAGCCCGCTCGCTGCAGCGCTCGGCATGACCGGCGGCATCGCCACGGTCAGCGAGATCGTCGACGGTGTGTACACCGGCCGTCTCGCCGGGCCGTTCTGCTACGGCGAGGGCAAGGTCGATGCGATCCACGAGCTCGCCCGCTGGGAGGGTCTCGACCTCGCCCAGTGCTACGCCTACAGCGACTCGGCGAGCGACCTGCCGATGCTCGAGGCCGTCGGCCACCCGGTGGCCGTCAACCCCGACAGCAAGCTCGAGCGGGTGGCCCACCGGCGCGGCTGGCCGATCGTGATCTTCAGCCGCCGCACCAAGGCCGTGGTGCGCCGCACCTCGCAGGGCGTCGCCGCGGGTTCGCTCGCGATCGGCTCGTTCGTGGCCGGGATGAAGTGGGCCGCTCAGCGCGGCAGCAGCGCCAGCTGACGGCTCAACGCGACCAGCGTGCCGGTCGAGTCCCACACCTCGCCGTCCTCCTCGAACATGCCGCCGTGCACGAACCGGGTGCGGAACAGGCAGCGCACCGGCCCGGGCGCCGGCACCGCACGCACGTGCACGGTGAGCTCGACGGTCGGCACCCAACCCGACGGGATGTCGAGGTTGAACACCGCGGGCGGCAACGCATCGGCGACCAGCAACAGCGCGAGCGTGTCGAGCGGACGCCCGTCGGCGAACCCGAACCAACCTGCCATCTCGCCGGTGCCACTGCGCTCGCCACGCAGCCAGCCCGTGTGATCGGGGTGCAGACGAACGAGCAGCCGGTTCATCAGCGCGGTGGGCACGTTGCCGTTGGCCTCGCGGGGCACGCACTCGTCGAACGGCGGCAGGTCGGGCGGCGCGCCGTTCATCGACACGAACTCCGACGCCGCGTTCGACGACAGGTCGCCGAACGCCGCGAGCACCTGGATGTTGGTGCGGCCCTCCGACGCGAGCGAGCCCGACACGGTGACGAACCGCTTGCCGGCCTTCACCACCTGGCCCGTCACCGTGGCCTCGCCCGGCCGACCGGGCGACAGGTAGTGGGCGGTGACCGTGACCGGGTCGGGCCGGTCGGCGATGCCACGCAGCCCGTTGGCGGCCAGCGCCATCAGGTAGCCGCCGTTCGCGTTGCCGTTGATGTCCCAGCCGTCGTGGATCCGGGTGGTGCCGTCGGCCGCCACGACCGTTGCGTCATCGAACTCGCTCATCGGGGCCATTGTGGCCGCCGACCCGACAGGCGTCGAAGTCGTTGCCGTCACGGCACCTCCCCGCCCTATCCTGGGCCCGTGGCACGTCATCACCTCTCGCCCCGTCGAATGCGCACCGGCTCCTGAAGCCGACGTACCGCCATTCCCCGACCGCGAAAGGACCTCTCATGACCGACCGCTACTACCTCACGACCCCGATCTACTACGTGAACGCGAAGCCGCACCTCGGCCACGCGTACACGACGATCATCGGCGACGCCCTCGCCCGCTGGCACCGCCTCCTCGGCGAGGACGTCCACTTCCTCACCGGCACCGACGAACACGGCCTCAAGATCCAGCAGGCCGCCGACGCCGCCGGCAAGACGCCACAACAGTTCACCGACGAGATCGCCCCGCAGTTCCAGGAGGCGTGGCAGCGGCTGAACATCAGCAACGACGACTTCATCCGCACCACCGAGCCCCGCCACCGTGTGGGCGTGCAGCAGTTGCTGCAGGCCTGTTACGACGCCGGCGACATCGAACTCGACGTCTACGCCGGCAAGTACTGCGTGGCCTGCGAGGAGTACTACGCCGACGAGGAACTGCTCGAGGGCGACCTCTGCCCGATCCACAAGCGGCCCGTCGAGTACTTCGAGGAGGAGAACTACTTCTTCCGCCTCAGCCGCTTCCAGGACCGCCTGCTCGACTGGTACGCCGCGCATCCGGGTGCCATCGTGCCCGAGTTCCGCGGCAACGAGGCGCTCGGCCTCATCCGCGGTGGCCTGCGCGACTTCAGCGTCAGCCGCACCTCCCTGCAGTGGGGCATCCCGCTGCCGTGGGACCCGAAGCACGTCGCCTACGTGTGGTTCGACGCGCTGGCCAACTACATCACCGCGATCGGCTACGGCAGCGATCAGGAGCGGTTCGAGCAGTGGTGGCCGGTCGACCGCCATCTCATCGGCAAGGACATCATCCGCCACCACTGCGTGTACTGGCCGGCGATGCTGCTGTCGGCCGGGCTCGAGCCGCCCGCCGGCTGGGCCGTGGGCGGTTGGCTGCTCGTCGGTGGCGAGAAGATGAGCAAGACCTCGGGCAACGTGGTGAACCCGCTCGACCTGATCGACGACGTCGGTGTCGACGGCTTCCGCTACTACGTGCTGGCCGACACCACCTACGGCCAGGACGGCGACTTCACCTACGAGGGCCTCATCAGCCGCTACAACAGCGACCTCGCCAACAACCTCGGCAACCTGCTGTCGCGCGTGGCGACGGTGGTCGGCAAGAAGTGCGACGGCGTCGGCCCGGCTCCCCGTGCCGACTCGCCGTTGGCAGACGCCGCCGCTGCCGCGTGGGAGGGCACCGCCACCGGCTGGGCCGAGGTGCAGCCCAACCGTGCGCTCGAGGCCACCTGGTCGCTCATCCGCGCGACCAACGCCTACCTCGAGGCCAACGAGCCGTGGAAGGCCGAACCCGGCGCCGCGGTCGACGCGGTGATGGGCGACGCGCTCGAGGCGCTGCGCATCGTCGCGATCCTGGCCTCGCCCGCGCTGCCGGCCACCTGCCAGGCCGTGTGGGAACGCATCGGCCTGCCCGGCCAGGTGAGCGACCAGCGCCTGCCCGACGCCGCCACGTGGGGCGGCTACCCGGGCGGCGCCACCGTGGTGAAGGGCGACCCCCTGTTCCCCCGCAAGTGAGCGCACCGGTGCCCGTCGAGCTCATCGACAGCCACTGCCATCTGTACGACACCCGCGGCGTCGCGCTCGACGACGTGCTCGCCGCGGCGCGCGCCGCGGGCATCGTGCAGATGGTGAACGTCGGCTGCGACGAGGCCACCACGCGGTCGGCGATCGAGATCGCGTCGGCTCACGACGGCGTGTACGCCACCGTCGGGCTGCACCCGCACGAGGCGGTGCACGGCATCGAGACGATCCTGCCGTTCCTCGACGACCGGGCTGCGATGGCGCACGTGGTCGCGATCGGCGAGGCCGGCTTCGACCTGTACTACGAGCACTCGCCCCGCGACGCGCAGGCCGAGGTGTTCGCCGCGCAGATCCAGCTCGCACACGAGCGCGACCTGCCGCTGGTGATCCACACGCGCGACGCGTGGGCCGACACCTTCGACGTGCTCGACGCCGAGGGCATGCCCGAACGCACCATCTTCCACTGCTTCAGCGGCGGCCCCGACGAGGCACGCGCCTGCCTCGATCGCGGTGCGTTCCTGAGCTTCAGCGGCATCGTCACCTTCAAGAGCGCCACCGACCTGCAGGCCGCGGCCCGGCTGTGCCCTGCCGATCGGCTGCTCGTCGAGACCGACAGCCCCTACCTCGCCCCGGTGCCGCACCGTGGCCATACCAACCAACCGGCGTTCGTGAGCCATGTCGCGCAGTTCGTCGCCGACCTGCGCGACGAGCCCCTCGACGCGTTCGCCGCGGCCACCGTCGCCGCCACCCGCGCCGCCTTCCCCGCCCTCGCCCACTGAGCGGGGCCGCCCGACCGGTCGTCGCGGGACGATTCGGCCCATCCAGGGCGTTCCCATCCCGCCGCGATCCGCCCCGCCGGTCGTCGCGGGACGATTCGGCCCGACCCGGGCGTTCCCATCCCGCGAACGCGTCATCCCCCGGGCGTCACCCGCGTCACCCCCGTGGGTGGCGGGGTGCCTTGCCTTTCACGGTTGTAGTTCGTAGCCTTTTCGTCATGGACGTGCACGAACGGCGGAGGGTCGTGCTCGCCACGGCTGTCACCGTCCTGGCGCTCCCCGCCATCTGGCTGCTCGACCGCGACGATCCGGCTGCGTCGCCCGGTGTGGCGGCCGCCGGCCTGCCCGCCCCGGCCAACACCGAGTCGCAGGCCACGCTCGACACCGAGCCCGAGGCACCGATCTTCCTCGACAACACCGTCGTGGTCGTGCCGCCCGCGGTGATCGACGTCGCGATCCCGATGACCCCCGAGGGCACCGTGGTCGAGGGCACCGCCAGCTACAAGCGCTTCCCCGTCGACACCGGCGAGCGCAAGTGCGCGGCGCCGAGCGTGCCGTCGGGCGTCGAGCTCACGATCACCAACATCGACAACGGCCTGTCGATCACGTGTCGCAACACCAACGGCGTCTCGATGCCCTACGGCATCCTGGTCGGCATCGACACCGACCTGTTCATCCAGATCGCCGACCTCGGCGACTCGCCGATCCCCATCCGGCTCTCGTACTGAGCACGTCCGCACCCGTGCTCTCGCGCGCCGACGTCCAACGACTCCTCACCGACCACGGCCTCGCGGCCCGCCGCGACCTCGGACAGAACTTCGTCGGCGATCCCAACACCGTGCGTCGCATCGCCCGCCTCGCCGAGGTCGGCCCCGGCGACCACGTGCTCGAGATCGGCCCGGGTCTCGGCTCGCTGACGCTGGCGCTCGCCGAGACCGGCGCACAGGTGACCGCACTCGAGATCGACCGCGGCATCGTGCCCGTGCTGCGCGAGGTCGTGCGCGACTGCCCGAACGTCACCGTCGTCGAGGGCGACGCGATGCAGACCGACTGGGACGCACTGCTCGCCGCGCACGACCGCTGGGTCGTCGTCGCCAACCTGCCGTACAACGTCGCGACGCCGCTCGTGTGCGACCTGCTCGACGACGTGCCCCGTGTGCACCGCATGCTCGTGATGGTGCAGAAGGAGGTCGCCGAACGGTTCTGCGCCTCGCCACGCACCCCCGCCTACGGCGCCGTCACCGTGAAGGTCGCGTACTGGGCCACGTCGCGCATCGCCGGGCTCGTGCCCGCCAGCGTGTTCGTGCCACGACCCAACGTCGAGTCCGCGCTGGCCGAGATCACCCGCCGCGACAGCCCCGCCACCACGGCCGCACCCGCCTCGATGTTCCACCTCGTCCGCACCGCGTTCGGTCAGCGCCGCAAGATGCTGCGACGGTCGTTGAGCGGCGTGGTCGCGCCCGAGGTGTTCGAGGCGGCCGACATCGACGCCCAACGCCGACCCGAGGAGCTCGACGTGGTCGAGTGGGGACGGCTCGCCCTCGCGTGGGACGATCGCCCGCGATGAACCCGGCACCCGTCACCGTCGAGGCACCGGCGAAGCTCACGCGCACGCTGCGCATCACCGGCGTGCGCGACGACGGCTACCACCTGATCGACGCCGAGATGGTGACGCTCGAACTCGCGGACACGCTGACGATCGACCCGGCCGGCGCCGGCCTGTCGGCCGACGGCCCGTTCAGCGCCGGCATGCCGCTCGACGACTCGAACCTGGTCGCCAAGGCGATGCGGCTGGCGGGCGTGAGCGCACACGTGCACCTGCACAAACGGATCCCGCACGGCGGCGGACTCGGTGGCGGCAGCGCCGACGCGGCGGCCGTCCTGCGCTGGGCCGGGTTCGGCGCGGCCGATGCCGACCTCGTCGCCGCGAGCCGGCTCGGTGCCGACATCCCGTTCTGCGTGCGCGGCGGCCGAGCACGCGTCCGTGGCATCGGTGAGGTGCTCGACCCGATTCCGACGGTCGAGCTCGACCTCACGCTCGTGGTCCCACCGCTCGCCGTCAGCACGCCCGCCGCCTACCGCGCCTGGGACGAGCTGGGTGGTCCCACGGCCGACGGCCCGAACGACCTCGAACCGGCCGCGATCGCCGTCGTGCCCGAACTCGCCCGCTGGCGCGACCGGATCGCCGAGGTGTGCGGGGTTCGGCCCACGCTCGCCGGCAGCGGCGCCACCTGGTTCGTCGAGGGCCACCACCCGTCGCTGCGTGTGCTCGAACCCGAGGCCACCGTCGAACTCACCCGAACCCGCGTCTGATCGACGCGGGACGCACACGCCCGACGTGGGCACATCCGTCCCGGCGAACCCCGTCCCGATCTGACCGACGCGGGACGCACACGCCCGACGTGGGCACATCCGTCCCGCCGAACCCGTCCCGACCCAGCGACGCGGGACGCGAACGCCCGCATTGGGCACATCCGTCCCGAGACGCGCAACGACCCCCGGCGGCGAGGCCGCGGGGGTCGGAACGGTGAGGCCGGGCGCAGGCGCAACCGGCAGGACGGGACGGACTACTTGCGACGCTGGTGGCGCGTGCGCCGGAGCATCTTCTTGTGCTTCTTCTTGCGCATGCGCTTGCGGCGCTTCTTGATCAGAGAACCCATAGCTCGGGAGACGCTACCGGCTGTCGCCGGTGTTGCCAAATGTCGAGCCGGGCCGCGCCGGGCCGCGCCGGACCGCGCCGATAGCCTGAGGCCTCCGGTCCGGGGTCGTTCAATGGCAGGACAGCGGTTTTTGGTGCCGCGTATAGGGGTTCGAGTCCTCTCCCCGGAACCATGGGCCGTCGGGCCCGGTGCGAACCGTTGCCGTCCGCGACGCGCGCCCGTGCGGTAGAACCTTCCCATGGGAGTCTCCGCCATCGTCCTCGCCGCCGGGGAGGGCTCGCGCATGCGCTCGTCCCGCCCCAAGCCGCTGCACATGATCTGCGGCCGCGCCATGGTGATGCACGTCATCCACGCGCTCGAGCAGCTCGACGTCGACCGCACGGTGCTCGTGGTCGGCCACGGCGCCGAGCGCGTCACGAAGAAGGTGCAGGAGCAGGCACCCGCCTGGGCCAACGTCACCTTCGTCGAGCAGACCGTGCAGCGCGGCACGGGCGACGCGGCCATGGTCGGCATGACCGTCATCCCCGGCGACGACCTCGACGACGACTCCACCGTGATCGTGCTGCCCGGCGACACCCCGCTGCTGCGGCCCGAGACCCTCGAGGGGCTCGTCGCCACCCATGTCGCCAACGGCAACGCGGCCACGCTCACCACCAGCGTGCTCGACGACCCCACCGGCTACGGCCGCGTGCTGCGCGCCCCATCCAAGGGCGACGCCCCGGGGCGTGTGCTGCGCATCGTCGAACAGCGCGACGCGTCCGACGACGAGCGAGCCGTGCGCGAGGTCAACATGGGCATGTACGCGTTCCGCCGCGATCTGCTCGGCCCGGCGCTGCGCCACCTGTCGCCCGACAACGCACAGGGCGAGTACTACCTCACCGACGTGATCGGCGTGCTCGCCTCGATGGGTCACCGGGTGGGCAGCTTCGAGGCGCCCGAGGAGGAGACCCAGGGCGTCAACGACCGCTGGCAGTTGGCGATGGCCGAGCGCGAGCTCCGCAACCGGATCAACCGTCACTGGCTGCTGCAGGGCGTCACGATGCTCGACCCGCGCCAGACCTTCCTCGACGTCACCGTCACCCTCGGCCGCGACGTCACCCTCTACCCCGGCACGATCCTGCAGGGCGACACCGTCATCGGGGACGGCTGCGACATCGGCCCCGACACCCGCCTCGTCGACTGTCGCGTGGGGGCGAGCAGCACCGTCGAACAGACCGTCGGCCACGACGCCGAGGTCGGCGAGGGCGCGCACGTCGGCCCCTACGCGCACCTGCCGGTCGGCAGCTCGGTGGCTGCGGGCGTCACGACCGGCGCGTTCTACACTGCGCCCACCGGCTGAACCGCCCCGTCACGCCGACCGCCCGCCGAGCCACGAAAGCAGCCTCACGATGGAGAAGGTCACCACCAAGCGCATGTCGCTCTACTCGGGGCGCACGCACCCGGCGCTGGCCGAGGAGGTGGCGACGCACCTGGGGGTCTCGCTCGGTGACGCCAACATCGTGCAGTTCGCGAACGGCGAGGTGCGCCCGCGCTTCACCGAGAGCATCCGTGGCACCGACGTGTTCATCATGCAGACCCACTACGGCTGCGACGGCCGGTCGATCAACGACTCGATCATGGAGCAGCTGATCATGATCGACGCCGCCCACCGTGCCTCGGCCAAGCGCATCACCGCGGTCTGCCCCTTCTACGGCTACGCCCGCCAGGACCGCAAGGCCGAGGGCCGCGAGCCGATCACCGCCAAGCTCGTCGCCGACATGTTCCGCGCCGCGGGGGCCAAGCGGATGATCTCGATCGACCTGCACAGCGGGCAGATCCAGGGCTTCTTCGACGGGCCGGTCGACCACCTGACGGCGATGCCGGTGCTCGAGAACTACGTCCGCGAACACGCCGAGAACCCGGTGATCGTGTCGCCCGACGCCGGCCGCATCAAGGTGGCCGAGCGCATGGCGCAGCACCTGAGCGACAAGGGCGCCGACCTCGCCTTCATCTACAAGCGCCGCCCGAAGGGCACCGCCAACGTGGCCGAGGCCAAGGAAGTGATCGGCGATGTCGAGGGTCGACTCTGCATCCTCACCGACGACATGATCGATTCGGGCGGCACCATCGTCGCGGCCGCCGACGTGCTGCTCAACCGTGGTGCGACCGAGGTGTGGGCGATGGCCACGCACGGTGTGCTCTCGGGTCCTGCGATCGACCGGCTGAAGAACGCCCGCATCGAGCGCGTGGTGCTCACCAACACCCTGCCGCTGCCCCCGGAGAAGCAGATCGACAAGATCGAGGTGCTCTCGATCGCCCCGCTGATCGCCGATGCGCTCAACGCCGTGTTCGACGACACCAGCGTCAGCGAGATCTTCGGCGGCGAGAACCAGGCCTGACCGGGCTCGGGCAGCCCGCTCGGCGGGTGGCGGTTCGGCCGCGCGCCCCGATAGCATGGCCAGCCGTTCTGCACCGTTCCTGCGTGCACGGATCTGATCGAGGCCTGTCATGTCGCAAACCAAGCTCGTCGCCACCTCCGGCCGCCCCACCGGCTCGGCCGCCGCTCGTCGCCTCCGCGCCGAGGGTCACGTCCCGGGTGTCCTGTACGGGCACGGCATGTCGCCCCTGTCGGTCACCGTCGAGCGCCGCGACCTGCGCCTCGCGCTGTCGGGCCCGGCCGGCGTCAACACCGTCCTCTCGCTCGAGGTCGACGGCAAGAGCTACCCGGCCGTGGTGAAGGAGCTCCAGCGCCACCCGATCAAGCGCACCGTCAACCACATCGACTTCCTCCAGGTCAACATGAACGAGGAGATCACCGTGGCGGTGCCGGTGCACCTCGAGGGCGAGGCCAAGGCCGTGCTCGCCGAGGGCGGCCTGGTCGACCCGGCCGTCGACACCATCGAGGTGCTCACCACCCCGAACAACATGCCGAACCAGTTCGTGATCGACATCACCGACATGCAGGTCGGCGATGTCATCCGCCTGGCCGACGTGCCGATGCCCGCCGGCGTCACCGCCACGGGCGACCCGGAGATGCCGGTCGTCACCGTGATCCTCACCCGTGCGGCCGCTGCGGCCAGCGCCGAGGGCGACGGTGGCGAGGGCGAGGCTGCCGCCGAGGGTGGCGAGGCCGAGGGCGAGTGACCCGACGGGGCCATCGCCCCGTCCGTCCACGCTGATCCTGCGGATCGATCGCTGATCGTCGAGGCTGCATCATGGCCGTCCAGGCATTGGTGGTGGGGCTCGGCAACCCCGGCAAGCAATACGAACGCACGCGCCACAACGTCGGCGCCGAGGTGATCGACGAACTCGCCGAGCGGGCCGGGGTGCTGCTCAAGCCCGGTCGCGACCAGGCCACCGTCGCCGACGCGACCATCAAGGGTGTGCGGGTGGTGCTCGCGTTCCCGCTCACGTACATGAACGAGAGCGGCCAGGCCGTGCGGCCGCTGATGAAGCGCCACGGGCTCACGGATCCCGGGCAGCTGATCGTCGTGCACGACGAGCTCGATCTGCCGCCCGGTGTGGTTCGGGTGAAGGCCGGCGGTGGCCTGGCCGGCAACAACGGCCTGCGCAGCATCACCGCCCACCTGCACACCCAGGACTACCTGCGGGTGCGGATCGGGATCGGCAAGCCGCCGTCGAAGGAGCACGGCGCGGGCCACGTGCTGTCGAAGCTGCCGCCACGCGAACGAGAACTGCTCGACGTCGCGGTGCAGCACGCCGCCGACGCGGTCGAGATGCTGTTGGCCGAGGGACCCGACGCTGCGCAGCGCGTGTACAACACGCGCACCCTCGACCCCACCTGACGTCCGGACCCTCCCCCCGCACGGGTGAGCACGGCCGGGTGGGGAGCACGATCCGTCGGCGTCCTCACGCGACCTTGACGATCCCTTGGCGACCGCCCCGTTGCCTCGCCACGCTCCGTCCGGTGAACTGCATCCACCCCCGCGATCACGGGGGTCACGGACGAACAGCAGGCCACACGGAAGGCGGATCCCATGGCAGATCGCGACGATCGGCACGAGCGCGCGCGGCGGACGCGCCACCGACGACCGGGCGCCCTCGGCCTGTTGACCGCCACGGTGGCCGTCAGCGCCCTCGCCCTGCCGATCGGCTCGGGCGCCGCGTCGGCGAGCAACGGCAACGGCAACGGCTCGACCAACCCGCCCGCCACCGCATCAGCCGGCGATCTCGGCCAGGTCGCGCGTACCATCGGCGCGGATGTCGTGCGCGCCGGTGGCATCGCCGGTCGCGGCGTCGACGTCGCGGTGATCGACACCGGCATCAGCCCGGTCGCCGGTCTCGATGCGCCGGGCAAGATCGTCAACGGCCCGGACCTCTCGTTCGACAACGGCGACGCCCGGCTGCGCTGGCTCGACGGCAACGGTCACGGCACGCACATGGCGGCGATCATCGCCGGCAACGACGCGGCGCACGGCTTCAGCGGCATCGCGCCCGACGCCCGGCTGGTGAACGTGAAAGTCGGCGCCAACACGGGTGCCGTCGACGTGTCGCAGGTGATCGCCGCACTCGACTGGATCGTCGAGCACCGCACGCAGAACGGCCTCAACATCCGCGTGGTCAACCTGTCGTTCGGCACCAACGGTGTACAGCCGACGCTCGTCGACCCGCTGGCCCGTGCCGTCGAGCGTGCCTGGTTCGCCGGCATCGTGGTCGTGGTCGCGAGCGGCAACGACGGACGCGCCCTCACCGGTCTGGCCACCCCGGCGACCGACCCGTACGTGATCACGGTCGGCCCGGCCGAGCAGGTGAACGGCACGTGGCAGGTGCCGTCGTTCGCCTCGAACGGCAACGGCCTGCGCGACCCCGACGTCGTGGCGCCCGGCCGATCGATCCAGAGCCTGCGCGTGCCCGGCGGTCGCGTCGACACCGAGTACCCGTCGGCCCGAGTGGGCGACCGCCTGTTCCTGGGTTCGGGCTCGTCGCAGGCGGCAGCCGTGGTGTCGGGTGCCGTGGCGCTGATGCTGCAGCAGTCACCGAAGCTGACGCCCGATCAGGTGAAGGAACTGCTGCGCTCGACCGCCGACCCCCTGCCGACGGACTCGGCGCGCCGTCAGGGCAAGGGCATGGTCGACCTCGACGAGGCCGTGGCCCGCAAGGCCTCGGGCCTCGGCCGACAACTCGCCCTGCCCTCGACCGGCCTCGGCCTGCTGCAGCTCTCGCGCGGGCTCGACCAGGTGGCCCTCGCCGGCATCCCGCTGATCGGTGAGCGCACGGCCAACGGCGTGCTGTGGAACGGACGGCTGTGGGTGCTCGCCTCGTTGACCAACGGCACCTGGGCCGGCGGCTCGTGGAGCGGCGGCAGCTGGAGCGGCGGTACGTGGATGGGCGGCTCGTGGAGCGGCGGCAGCTGGAGCGGCGGCTCGTGGAGCGGCGGCAGCTGGAGCGGCGGCAGCTGGAGCGGCGGCTCGTGGAGCGGCGGCAGCTGGAGCGGCGGCTCCTGGAGCGGCGGCAGCTGGTCGTAGACCGACCCGACGAACGGGCCGCGGCCCGGACGATCGGACGAGTGAATTCCATCCGCCGGATCCTCGCCCTGGCCGCGTGCCAGCTCGGTGTCGCGATCGCGATCGTCCTCGCGCTCGCCGACCGAGCGCCCGCTGGCGCGGTGCCGATCCAGGCGGCGGTCGTGGTCGTGGTGGGCGCAGTGCTGGCCGAGGTGTTCATCACCAACGTCCAGTTCCGCCGCGAGACCTACACCTTCTCCGTCGGCGAGGTGCCCTTCGTCGTCGGGCTCGCGTTCTTGAGTCCGATCACGCTGCTGGCCTGGCGCGGCATCGCGATCACGCTCGCTGCCGCGGTGCGTCGCGTGCCGCCGCACAAGGCGGCGTTCAACCTGTCGGTGTTCGCGCTCGAGAGCTCCATCGCCGCCGCGGTGGTCGCACACGTGGGCGGCCGACCCGGCACCGTCCAGTTCGCGCTCACCCTGGTGGCGGCCACCATCGTGGCCAACATCGTCAACCTGGTCGCGATGGCCAACGTGATCCGCATCGTGCGACGCGAGGCCGTCGCCGGTGTGGTGGCCGCCGCGCTGCGGATGCAGCCCGTGTACGTGTCGAACACGCTGCTCGGTGTGCTGCTCGTCGTCGCCGCCCGTGAGAGCTGGTGGCTGGCGGCCGTGGGCAGCGTGCCGGTGCTGTCGCTGTGGGGTGCAGCACGGCTGTCGGCCACCGTGCAGCAGAAGGTCGACCAGCTCGAGGCCGTCGCCAGGTTCACGGCCGTGCTCGACGGCGCCGACGAGCACCGCGCCCTGTCGACCGCACTGACCCATTTGCGCGAGCTGCTCAACGTCGAGACCGTCCTCATCCAGCTGCGCGCCGAGGACGACCGTCCACCGCTGCGCGTCGAGCTCGACGGCGACCACGCGGTCGTCACGGAGGTGCCGCTCGACGACCCGCTCAAGCAGTACGCAGCCCAGCTCGATCGAGCAGCGTTCGCGAACGGTGCGAGCGCGGTGCGCCGGCTGCTCGGCGCCGACCGGCTGCTGCCCGACGGACCCGTGCTCGACGACCTGATGGTGCTGCCGTTCCAGCACGGGCGGGCCCGAGGGATGCTGGCGGCAGCCGACCGGGTGGGCACCAGTCCACCGTTCGCCGCCACCGACGTGGCGCTCGGGTCGGCCATCGTCAACCACCTCGCCGCCGTGCTGCGCACCTCGGAGCTCGCGGCCGAACTCGACGAGCTCGCCCGGCTGGATCGCACCACCGGCCTGCTCAACGCCCGCGGACTCGAGGCCGTGCTCGCCGGCGAGCCGGCCGGACCGGCGCACGCGGCGATGGTGGTCGCACTCGCCGACGCACACGACCTGGTGCAGGCGCACGGCAGCGACGCCGGTGCCGACGTGGTCGCCGAGGTGGCCCGTCGCCTGCGCCACGAGCTCGGAGCCCAGGCCGTGCTCGCGCGCACGGGCTCGTCGCAGTTCGTCGCCGTCGTCGCCGACTGCGACCGCAGCGACGTCGGCGAACGCGTCGACCGGCTGGTCGAGGTGCTGCGCCGTCCGTTCGACGTGCACGGCCACCTGGTGGTGATCGCGCCCGTGGTCGGCGTCGCCGCCGGCGCCCCCGCTGGCGCCGCCGACGGGCACGGCCTCGACGATCTGGCCGCGCTGACGCACCGTGCCACCACGGCCGCCGCGCAGGCCGAACGCCTCGGTCTCACCGTGCTGCTCGCCGCCACGAGCGACACCGGCGACGGCCGCCGCCGGCTCGCGCTCGCCGCTGCGCTTCCCGCGGCGATCGAACGCGGTGAGATCACCGTGCTGTTCCAACCCAAGGTCGACGTCGCCACACGCCGACCGATCGGCGCCGAGGCACTCGTGCGCTGGACCCACCCAGATCTCGGCCCGGTGTCGCCACCCGAGATCGTCGAGCTCGCCGAACGCGGCGGCCTGATCCGTCGGCTCACCGATCACGTGATCACCGTCGCGTTGCGCACCGTCGCCGACGCCCGCGCGAACGGCCACGACATCGCGATCGCGGTGAACCTGTCGCCGCAGGACCTGCTCGACCCCGAGCTCGTCGACGCCGTGCTGCGCATGCTCACCGAGTCGGGCATGCCGGCCGACGCACTCGAACTCGAGGTGACCGAAGGGTCGGTGATGAACGACCCCGCCCGTGCGATCGAGCTGCTGCGCCGCCTCGATGACGCCGGCGTGCACATCGCCGTCGACGACTACGGCACCGGCTACTCGTCGCTCAGCTACCTGCGTCGCCTGCCGATCCGCACGGTGACGATCGACCGCAGCTTCGTGATGGGGCTCGGCGAGCCGTCACCCGTCGGCAGCGTGTTCGCCGGTCAGGTGACGGCCCTCGGTGACGAGGTGATCGTGCGCTCGACGATCGACCTCGGCCACAACCTGGGGCTGTCGGTGGTGGCCGAGGGCGTCGAGACCGAGGAGGCACTCGCCGTGCTACGCCGGCTCGGCTGCGACGTCGGCCAGGGCTACCTGTTCAGCCGGCCGCTCGGTGGAGCCGCGTTCCACGCCTGGCTGGTGTCGAGCACCGTCGCCGTCAGCTGACGGGCGAGTCGTCCACCACGCGACCGGCCTCGAGCCGGATGCGCCGCGCGAGCCGCACGTGGTCGAGCAGCTGGCGGTCGTGGGTGACGAGCAGCACGGTGCCGCGGAAGCTCTCGAGCGCGACCTCGAGCTGCTCGATCGCCGGCAGGTCGAGGTGGTTGGTCGGCTCGTCGAGCACGAGGCAGTTCGTGCCGTTGGCCATCAACAGCGCCAGCACGGTGCGGGTGCGTTCGCCCGGCGACAGCGACGCCGTCGACCGCAACACCTCGCCCGCGCCGATGCCGAACTTCGCGAGCAGGGTGCGGGCATCGGGGATCGTCAACCCGGTGGCGGCCATGAACTCGTCGAGCAGAGCGCCGTCGCCCTGCAACTGCAGCCGCCGTTGCTCGAGCTCGCCCACCACCACACCCGGCCCGAACCACCGCTCGCCCGACGACAGCGCCCGCCGCCCGAGGATCGCGTCGAGCAGGGTGCTCTTGCCGCTGCCGTTGTGACCCACGATCGCCACCCGCTCACCCGCACCGATCGTCAGGTCGACCGGTCCGAGCCGGAAGTCGCCGACGTCGACCGTCGCCCCCGTGAGCCGCACCACGACGTCGCCGCTGCGGGCGGTCTCACCGAAGGTGAGTCGCAGCTGCCACGCCTCGCGAGGCTCGTCGACCTCCTCGAGCCGCTCGATCGCCTTCTCGGTGCGGGCGGCCTTGCCGGCCAACTGCTCGGTCTGGTTGATCTTCCAGTTGCGGACGAACTTGTCGTTGTCGTCCGGCTTCTTCTTCGCCCGGCTGAGGCCCTGGCTCGCCCACTCACGCTCGCGCTGGGCCCGCCCGAGCAGGCTCTGCTTCTTGTCGGCGTACTCCTCGTACCGCTCGCGTGCATGCCGGGCCGCGGTCTCGCGTTCGGTCACGTACGCATCCCATCCGCCGGCGAACACGGTGATCCGGTGCGTGAACTCGTCGAGCTCGGCGACGTGGGTGACCGTGCGCCGCAGGAACTCGCGGTCGTGGCTCACGATCGCGATCGGCGCACTCTGCTGCACGACCCATCGCTCGAGCCGGTCGAGACCGTCGAGGTCGAGGTCGTTGGTCGGCTCGTCGAGCAGGAACACGTCGAAGCGCGCGAGCAACAGCGCCGCAAGGCCGACCCGCGCCGCCTCACCACCCGACAGGGTGCTCATCGTCTGGTCGAGCACGCGCTCGGGCAGGCCGAGCTCGGCCCACACGGGGCCGACGCGCGCCTCGAGGTCGGGACCACCGAGGGCGAGCCACCGGTCGAGCGCGTGCGCGTAGCGGTCGTCGCTGCCGGGTTCGCCGGCGGCGAGCGAGGCCGTGGCGGCGTCGAGCTCGATCGTCGCGTCGGCCACGCCGGTGCGGCGGCCGAGGAACTCGGTCACCGTCTCGTGCGCGCTGCGTTCGGGTTCCTGGGGCAGGTAGCCGACGTTCGCGTCGGCGGGCATCGCCGTGATCGTGCCGTCGTCGATCGGCTGCAGGCCCGCGAGCACACGCAGCAGGGTGCTCTTGCCGACACCGTTCGGGCCGATCAGCCCGACGCGCCAACCGGGGGCGAGCTGCAGCTCGGTCCGGTCGAGGATCAGGGTGCGGCCGAGGGTGAGCCGCAGTTGGCGGGCGTGGAGGGAAGCAGGCACGAGACGACGATCCTCGCACAGCCATCGCGATGGTTGGGCGTTACCCTCGATGGTCCGATGTCGCTCGCCGATCTCCCGCCGCTGCTCCGGTCCGAACCCGGGCTCACCCACGCCTTCGGCGACCCGCAGGCGCTCGTCGCCGTGCCCGAGGCCGCTCGTGCCATCTCGATCGCCGCGCTCGCGCAACTGAGCGGCCGCCGTCCCCTGCTCGTCGCCACCCCCACCGGCAGCGACGCCGGCCAGCTGTACGACGACCTCGTGCAGTTCATGCCCGCCGATCAGGTGGTGCTGTTCCCCGCCTGGGAGACCCTGCCCTTCGAACGAGTGAGCCCGAGCGTCGAGACGATGGGTCGCCGGCTCGAGGTGTTGTGGCGCCTCCGCGATCCCGAGCGGATGCCGGCGATCGTCGTCACCGGCGTGCGTGCCCTGCTGCAGAAGCTCGGCCCCGACGCCACCACGATCGAGCCGATCCGCGTCCGCCCCAACGACGTGCTCGACCCCGACGAGGTGCTCACCCGCCTCGTCCACATGGGCTACCGCCGTGAAGAGCTCGTCGAGCACCGCGGTGAGGTCGCCCGTCGCGGCGCCATCATCGACGTCTACCCGAGCACCGCCGAGGCCCCCATCCGCATCGACCTGTGGGGTGACGAGGTCGACCGGCTCACCGAGTTCACCGTCAACGACCAGCGTTCGGTGCGCGACCTCGACGAGGTGCTGATCTTCCCGGCACGCGAGCTGGTGCCGAGCGACGAGGTGCGTGCCCGCGCCGACGCGCTCATCGCCGAAGAACCCTGGGGCCGCGAGCACTGGGAGCGCCTGGCCGAGGGCGCGCTGTTCGACGGCATGGAGAGCTGGCTCCCCTGGCTCGTCTCACCCGAGCAGGCCGACCTGCTGATCACCGACGTGCTGCCACCCGCCGCCAAGGTGGTGCTCGTCGAACCGCGCCGCATGAAGGACCGCGCCGACGACCTGCTCGCCGAGGAGGACGACCTCGCCCGCACGCTCGCCGGCACGTGGGCGCGCGACGCCGAGCGTCAGTTCCCCCGCCTGCACGCGACCACCGACCGGGTGCTCGGTGGCGATCAGCAGATGTGGACCATCAGCTCCACACCGTCGGGGCCAGACGCACCGCTGATCTCCGCCAGCGGCTGGGGACCGGTCGTCGGCGACGGCGAGGGCCTCACCAACCGCCTCCGCGAGCTGCTCGCCGACCGGTACCGCGTGATCGTCGCAGCCGACGGCGACGGCTCGGCCCAACGCCTCGCCGGGCTGCTCCGCGAACGCGGTCTCGAGTTCCGGTTCGCGAAGGACGGCACCGATCTGTCGTCACCCGGCGGCTACGTCGTCACCGCACCGCTGCACCGCGGCTGTTCGATGCCCGAGGTGAAGCTGGCGATCGTCGCCGAGGGCGATCTCACCGGCCGCCGGCGCGCCCACCGCCAGGCCCGACCGCGCAAGCGCCAGAGCGCCGGCTTCTTCGAGGACCTGAAGCCCGGCAACTACGTCGTGCACCACCAGCACGGCGTCGGCCAGTACGAGGGCATGGTCAAGCGCACCATCGGTGGCGTCGAGCGCGACTACCTGCTGCTGTCGTACAAGGGTGGCGACAAGCTCTACGTGCCGAGCGACCAGATCGACTCGCTGCGCCAGTACGTCGGCGGCGAGGCACCCGCCCTGCACCGCCTCGGTGGCGCCGACTTCGCCAAGGCCAAGTCGCGTGTGCGCAGTGCCGTGCGCGAGATCGCGCAGGAGCTCGTCGTGCTCTACCAGAAGCGCGTGCACGCCCACGGCTACGCGTTCGGTCAGGACACGCCGTGGCAGGCCGAGATGGAGGACGCGTTCCCCTTCGCCGAGACGCCCGACCAGCTGAAGGCGCTCGACGACATCAAGCAGGACATGGAGCGCCCGTTCCCCATGGACCGCCTGCTGTGCGGCGACGTCGGCTTCGGCAAGACCGAGGTCGCGGTCCGCGCCGCGTTCAAGGCCATCCAGGACGGCAAGCAGGTCGCGGTGCTCGCCCCCACCACACTGCTCGCCACACAGCACGGCAACACCTTCGCCGACCGCTTCGCCGGCTTCCCGATCCGCGTCGAGACGCTCAGCCGCTTCCTCACCGCGAAAGAGGCCAAGCAGGTGATCGAGGGCCTGAAGAGCGGTGAGGTCGACTGCGTGATCGGCACCCACCGGCTGCTCGCCGAGGGCATCGAGTTCAAGGACCTCGGCCTGTTGATCGTCGACGAGGAGCAGCGCTTCGGCGTGCAGGCCAAGGAGGCGATGAAGAAGCTCAAGACCAACGTCGACGTGCTCACCCTCAGCGCCACCCCGATCCCGCGCACGTTGGAGATGAGCCTCGTCGGCATTCGCGACCTCAGCCTGCTGCAGACCCCGCCCGCCGACCGCCAGCCGATCCTCACCTTCGTCGGCGAGTACGACGAGCGCGTCGCGGTCGAAGCGATCCGTCGCGAGCTGCTGCGCGAGGGCCAGGTGTTCTGGGTGCACAACCGGGTCAACACCATCGAGGAGTGCGCCGCCCGTCTGCGCGAGCTCGTCCCCGAGGCACGCATCGCGATCGCTCACGGCCAGATGGACGAGGGCAGCCTCGAACAGGTGGTGCTCGACTTCTGGGAGGGCAACTTCGACGTCCTCGTGTGCACCACCATCATCGAGAGCGGCATCGACATGCCGACGGTGAACACGCTCGTGGTCGAACGCGCCGACCTGCTCGGCCTCGGCCAGATGCACCAGCTGCGCGGCCGCGTCGGCCGCAGCGGCAGCCGCGCCTACGCCTACCTGTTCCACCCGCGCGACGGCCGGCTCACCGAGGAGGCGTACGAACGACTGCGCACGATCGGCGAGGCCACCGACCTCGGCAGCGGGTTCAAGATCGCGATGCGCGACCTCGAGATCCGCGGCGCCGGCAACCTGCTCGGCGAGAGCCAGAGCGGCCACATCGCCGCGGTCGGCTACGACCTCTACTGCCAGATGGTCACCGAGGCCGTCGGCGAGATGAAGGGCGAGCCGAAGAAGGAGCCGAGCGAGGTCAAGCTCGACGTCCCCACCGACGCGTTCCTGCCGAAGGACTACGTCACCAAGGAGGAGTCGCGGCTCGAGGCGTACCGCCGGCTGGCCGCGGTCACCACGGCGAGCGAGGTCGACGACATCCGTACCGAGTGGGAGGACCGCTACGGCCCCGTCCCCGACGCGGCCGCGGCACTGCTCGACGTCGGCTACCTGCGCGCCGAGTGCCATCGCCTCGGGCTGCGCGACGTCAGCATCCAGAGCAACGCCGCCCGCCTCGCCCCACTGCGCCTCAAGGTGAGCGAGGACATGCGCCTGAAGCGCCTCTCGCGCACCGCGATCTACAAGGACGACCTCGAGCAGCTCGTCGTGCCGATCGCCCGGGGCGCCACCCCGGCCGCGTTCCTGGTCGGGTTCCTGCGCGAGCTCGTGCCACCGGACGGCCCGCCCACCGGTGGCCCCAACACCGTCGCCGAGACCCTGCCGTCGTCGGGCCGCACCGTCACCAGCCGGGGACGCTGACGTGCGGCTGCAGCTCGCCAAGCCCACCGAGCACACGGCCGTGGTCGAATGGCCGCTCACCACACCGCTCGACGAGTGGACCGTCGCGGGGCTCCACTCGGTGATGGGCCTGCACCGCCACGTCGTGCGTATGGTCGAGACCCCCGACGCGGCGTACGTGGTGAAGGAGCTCCCCGACCACCTGGCCGAGCGCGAATGGCGGCTGCTGCGCCAGCTCGCCGAGCTCAACCTCCCCACCGCCGAGGTGGTGGGCGTGGTCACGAAGCGGGACGACGACGCCGACGGCAGCACCGAGGGGTTGCTCATCACCCGCCACCTCGACTACTCGCTCCCCTACCGCATCCTGCTCTCGGGCCGCGGCCTGCAGATCCCCTATCTCGGCGAGCGCTTGCTCGACTCGCTCGCCGGCCTGCTGGTGCGCCTGCACCTCGCCGGTTTCTACTGGGGCGACTGCTCGCTGTCGAACACCCTGTTCCGACGCGACGCCGACGCACTGCAGGCGTACATCATCGACGTCGAGACCGGCGAGCTGCACGAGAGCCTCACCGACGGCCAGCGCATGCTCGACCTGCAGATCGCCACCGAGAACGTCGCCGGCGACCTCACCGACCTGCAGGCGGGCGGGCTGCTCGCCGACGGCATCGACCCGATCGAGACGGCACTCGCGATCGAGGAGAGCTACACCAAGCTGTGGACCGAGCTCACCGACACCGAGGAGTTCCGGGTCGACGAGACGTTCCGCGTCGACCAGCGACTCCGCCGCCTGCACGAGCTCGGCTTCGACGCCAGCGAGCTCGAGCTGGCCAGCGTGGGCGAGGGGACCACGCTGCGGCTCGTGCCCCGCGTGGTCGAGCACGGGTTCCACGCCCACCGGCTGAAGGCGCTCACGGGCATCGTCGCCGGCGAGCGTCAGGCCCGCCGGTTGCTGCACGACATCCGCCGCTACGGCACCACGCTCGAACAGCGCGAGGGCAAACGCCTCCGCGAGCCGGTCGTCGCAGCGCGCTGGATGGACGAGCGGTACGAGCCGACCATCGCCGCGATCCCCACCGACCTCGCCGGCAAGCTCGAACCCGCCGAGCTCTACCACCAGGTGCTCGAGCACCGCTGGTTCATCTCCGAGCAGGCGGGCTACGACGTCGGGATGGCCGACACGATCGCGTCGTACGTACGCCATGTGCTCGAACCGGCCCGCCACGAGCAGATCACCCTGCCGCCCGCCACCCAGGAGCTGCGGATGATCACCCCCGACATGCCCCGCCCCGGGGACTGAGTCGGCGACCGGCCCGGCCGCTAACGTCTCGCCCGTGATCCGTCGCACCGTCGTCGCCGCTCTCGCCCTCGTCGCCGCCGTGTCGCTGTCGTCGTGTGCCACCTTCACCGACAACGCGAACGCCGCCCGCGTCGGCGACGTCGGCCTGTCCCGCACCGATCTCGAGCACTACGTGCACGACGCGCTCGAGGCACGCGACAGCGCCGATGCGCCCACCGAACTGTCCGGCGACGACTTCCGCTCGATCATCGAACGCTGGATCTTCGACGAGCTGGTGCGCCAGTACCTCGAGGCCAACCAGGTGGGCGTCACCGACGCCGACCGGGCCACCGCCGAGGAGCAGATCCGCTCGTCGCTCGAGTCCGACGGCATCACCGTGTCCGACTTCGTCGTCGGCTACGAGGTCGAGAGCCTCGCCGTGCGCACCGCCTACCAGAACTACACCGACGGCTCCGACAAGCTGCTGAAGTTCGCCCAGCAGCAGGACGTCTACGTCGACCCGGTGTACGGCGTGTGGAGCATCGAGACCGGCACCGTCCAGGCCCTCGGTACGTCGCTCGACGCGGGATGACCGAAGCCCGCATCACCGTCGTCGGCCTCGGCCCGGGCGACGAGCGCTGGGTCACGCAACAGGTCCGCGACGCGATCGCGTCGACCCCCGTCCGATTCGTCCGCACATCACGCCACCCGTCGGCCCCCATCGTCGACGGGGCCACCAGCTTCGACGACGTCTACGAGCGGGCCGACACCTTCGACGACGTGTACGCCACCATCGTCGACCTCCTCGTCGATGCCGCCACGACGCACGGTCACGTGCTCTATGCGGTACCCGGATCGCCGCTCGTGCTCGAGCGCACGGTCCGCCGGCTGCGCGCCGACCCACGCATCAACTGCGACGTGCTGCCGGCGATCTCGTTCCTCGACGTCGCCTACGAACGCCTCGGCATCGACCCGGTCGAGACCGGGCTGAAACTCGTCGACGGCCACGAGTTCGCGACGGCTGCAGCCGGCTACGACGGCCCCATGCTGATCGCGCACACCCACGCCAACTGGGTGCTGAGCGACATCAAGCTCGCCGCCGAGCAGGCCACCGGCGACGAGCCGGTCGTGATCCTCCAGCGCCTCGGCACCGACGACGAGGCGGTCGTGCACACCACCTGGGCCGACCTCGACCGCACCGTCGACGCCGACCACCTCACGTGCGTGTACGTGCCCGGACTCGGCGCACCGGTCGGCGCCGAACTCGTCCGCTTCCACCAACTCGCCCGTGTCCTGCGCGAGCAGTGCCCGTGGGACCAGGAGCAGACCCATCGCTCGCTCGTGAAGTACCTGCTCGAGGAGACCTACGAGGTGGTCGACGCGATCGAGGCGCTCGACCCCGACGACCCCGCCACCGACGACGCGCTCGTCGAAGAACTCGGCGACCTGCTGTACCAGATCGAGTTCCACGCCACGATCGCCGAGCAGGAGGGCCGGTTCACCATCGCCGACGTCGCCCAGCAGGTGCACGACAAGCTCGTCCGGCGACACCCGCACGTCTTCCCGCCCGAGGGCGGCGACACGGTCGAGGTCTCCGGCGCCGACGAGGTGGTCACCAACTGGGACGCGATCAAGCGCACCGAGAAGCAGCGCACGAGCATCTTCGAAGGCATCCCCAACAGCCAGCCGTCGCTCGGGTACGCCTACGCCGTGCAGCGCAAGGCCGCCAAGGTCGGCTTCGACTGGCCCGACGTGCACGGTGCGCTACCCAAGATCGCCGAGGAGACCGCCGAGGTGCTCGCCGCCCACGAGAGCGGCGACGAGGCGCACACCGCCGACGAGGTCGGCGACCTGCTGTTCGCGGTGGTCAACGTGGCCCGCCACCTCGGCGTCGAACCCGAGGCCGCGCTGCGTGCCGCCACGCGCAAGTTCCGCAGCCGCTTCGAAGGCGTCGAGCGACTCGCTCGCGAACGGTCGATCGACCTGCACACGGCCGGCCTCGCGGTGCTCGACGCGCTCTGGGACGAGGTCAAGCTCGACGAGCGCTGACGGCGCGTCAGCCGCCGCGAGCGATCGAGGCCAGCACCAGGTCGGCCGACGGGGCCACGCCGCGCTGGTTGCGCTCGTCGGCGCGTGTGCGGCACAGCCGGTCGAACGACGCCGTCGCCGACCACACCAGACCGCCCTGCAACACCGACACCAGCGACACCACCGCCAGGTGCGCGCGCACCAACTGGTCGTCGTCGAAACCGTCGGCGAGCAACCGCACGACCATGTTGCCCGTCATCGTCGCGACGAACGGCACCCACAGCATGTGCGAGAACACCGCGCCGTCGCCGCGCAGCCGCCGGGTCGTCGAGCGCAGCGACGCCAGCACGGCGAGGTGGCCGAGCACCACCACGGCGACACCGATCCACGGCCCCGAGCGGTACACCTCACCGGTCCCGGCGAACGACACGCCGACGATCAGCGGACCACCCAGGTACACGATCGGCGGGAACAGCGGCGAGGTCGCGAGCGGCGTCAGCCGGCGGGCGTTGATCGCCGCGATCGTGCACCACCAGCACCACGTCAGGTACGCCAACTCGCCGACCACGATCGACACGACGGTCACGTCGGCCACGGTGTCGGTCGAGTCACGCCCGAGCCCACCGACGACGGCGAGCCACATGCCGACCACGCCGTTGAGCAACCACGCGGCCGTGACCACCGTGGCGATCATCGCCGACGGCACCAGCTCCAGCTCGCGGTCGATCTCCACCTCGACGGCGGACGGGCTCCGGGACATGCCCACTCGATCGGCACGTCTTGCGTCGACCTTGAGAAATGACCGACGGTGAGCCAGGCGGGTGGTGCCGGGCGGGCCTCAGCTCACGGCTGGTGGGTCCGCCGCCAGGCCGCCGAGACCCGCTCGACCGGGGGCAACTCCACTCCGAGCGAGCGGGTGTTGAGACGGTGGCACGCCTCGTCGAACGAGGTGGTCGCCCGCCAGGTGCTCGCCACCATGCCGCAGACGAACAACCCACCGACGGCGCCGAGCCCGAACAGCACCGGCGTGGTGCGCCAGTCGTCGGGCAGCATCGACACGACCACGTTGACGAACACCCGATACGTCACGCCGGCCATCGGCAGGAACACGAGCTTGGTGAACTCGTCGGCCTGGGCGCCGATGCGGCTGGCCGCATTGCGGAACGAGCCGATCACCGTCAGGTGGCCGAGCCCGCACCACACCAGACCGCCGACGAACATCGGCAGCCGCTCCGGACCGTCGCTCGCCATCCCCAGCAACACGACGATGGGCCCGAGCACGTACACCGCCACCGGCAACAGCGGGCTCGTGCTGAGCGGCGACACACGGCGCACGTTGAACGCCGCCGCCACCGTCCACGCGAGCCAGCCCAATCCGGCCGCTGCCGCCGACACCACGAACGTGCCGCCGAACCACGCCGACTCGTCGAGCGGCACGAGGAAGTCGCGAGTGCGACCGAGATCGAACGACGGCACGAGGGCACTGAGCAACAGCAGTTGCGCGACCACGGCACCGGCCCACCCGGCGGTGGCGATCATCGCCGCACCGCGCGTGGGCACGAGCCATCGTCGGCGCAACGCCCGGCGCGCCGCCCGCGACGTCGGTGACGTCTCGTGCTCGAGCTGCGCGGCGAGCTGCTCCCACACCTCGGCGGTCACCTCGGTCGGTGGCGCGGCACGGGGCGGCAGGATCGGTGCAGGGCGTTCCGGCCTCGTGGTCTCGGGCCGTTCGCCGTCGGATGGGAGGGCGGCGTCGTCGGTCTCCACGTCCTTTGATCGTCGTCTTCGTGGGCCGGCTTGATGTGAGTACCGTGTGTTTTCATGAGCGAAATCGTCAACATCGTCGGCCGCGAGATCCTCGACTCGCGTGGCAACCCCACCGTCGAGGTGGAGGTCGAGCTCGACAGCGGTGCCCTCGGCCGGGCCGCCGTGCCCTCGGGCGCGTCGACCGGCGAGCACGAGGCGGTCGAGCTCCGCGACGGCGGCGACCGGTTCCTCGGCAAGGGCGTCGCCACCGCGGTGGGCTACGTCAACGGTGAGATCGCCGACGTGCTGCGCGGCATGGACGCGCTGCAGCAGCGCCAGATCGACAGCGAGCTCGTCTCGCTCGACGGCACCGCCAACAAGGCCCGCCTCGGTGCCAACGCGATCCTCGGCACGAGCCTGGCGATCGCCAAGGCCGCGGCCGCCGAGCTCGAGCTGCCCCTGTACCGCTACGTCGGCGGCCCCAACGCACACGTGCTGCCGGTGCCGATGATGAACGTGATCAACGGCGGTGCCCACGCCGACAACACGATCGACATGCAGGAGTTCATGATCATGCCCGTCGGCGCGCCGAGCTTCCGCGAGGCACTGCGCTGGGGCACGGAGACGTACCACACGCTGAAGAAGATCCTGCACGAGCGCGGCCTCGCCACCGCCGTGGGCGACGAGGGCGGGTTCGCCCCGAACCTCGCCACCAACGAGGACGCGATCCGGATCCTGCTCGACGCGATCACCAAGGCCGGCTACACGCCCGGCGACGACATCGCGATCGCCATGGACCCGGCGATGAGCGAGCTGTTCAAGGACGGCCGCTACCACCTGGCCGGCGAGGGCAAGGTGCTCGGTCCCGACGAGATGGTCGAGTACTGGACCCGCCTCGTCAGCAGCTATCCGATCGTGTCGATCGAGGACGGCATGGCCGAGGACGACTGGGAGGGCTGGTCGTCGCTGTCCAACGCGCTGCGGGGCCGGGTGCAGCTCGTCGGCGACGACCTGTTCGTCACCAACGTCGCCCGCCTGCGCATGGGCATCGACCGCAAGGTCGCCAACAGCGTGCTGGTGAAGGTCAACCAGATCGGCAGCCTCACCGAGACCCTCGACACCGTCGAGCTCGCCACGGCCAACAGCTACACCAGTGTGATGAGCCACCGGTCGGGCGAGACCGAGGACGCCACGATCGCCGACCTCGCCGTCGCCACGAACTGCGGGCAGATCAAGACCGGCGCCCCGGCCCGCAGCGACCGTGTCGCGAAGTACAACCAGCTGCTGCGCATCGAGGAGCAGCTCGGCGAGTCGGCCGCGTTCCGCGGTCGCAAGGCCCTCGCGCCCCGCTGACCGTCGGCGTCCGCGCGGGCCCGGCCCGCGCGGAACGCGCGTTCGGTGACACGGATCGCGCGGACCCAGGCGCGAGACTGACGGCTCCGCCTGCGCGGACACCCGCCGACGCCGCCATGAGCACCCGCCACAGCAGTCACACCAGCCACACGACCTCGTCGATCCCTCGCGTCGAGCGCGCCCGTCGTGCGTCGCGCCCCGGCGCCGACCACACGCGGTTCGGCACCCGGGTGATCGACGAGGAGCACCAGCTGGTCTCGCGACGCCCACACCGCTGGCTGCTCGCCGGTCTCGGCCTCGCCGTGGTGATGGCGCTCGGCGCAGCACTGTTCGTGCTGCCCGTGCAGGCCTGGATGCGTCAGCGCGACGACCTCGACCGCAAGCAGCAGGAGCTCGCCGTGCTCACCGAGGCCAACCGCAAGCTCGGCGCCGAGGTCGACCACCTGCAGACGCCCGAGGGCGCGAAGGAAGCGGCCCGCGACGAGCTCGGTGTCGTCGGTCCCGGCGAGGAGCGGGTGTCGATGCTGCCCGCCGCCGGTCCGCTGCCCCTGCCGACCGGCTGGCCCTACGACACGATCATCCAGATCGTCGGCGTCCGCCAGGCCGCACCGACCCCCTGACCCGCCGCGTCGGGTCAGGCGCGGACGTGGGCGAGGGCCTGCAGGCCCGACAGCACGATCTCGACGATCTGCGACGTGAGCCGCTGGTCGACCGGGCCGTCGGTGATCAACCACCGGTACAACAGCGGCGCCACCACGAGGTCGTGCACCAGATCGAGCTCGATGTCGGCCGACAGCTCGCCACGCGCCACCGCCCGCTCGAGCACGTCGCGCATCGGCCGCCGCCGCTCGGCGATGAACGCCCGGTACGCCACCGCCACGTCGGGGTTGACCTTGGCCGCGGCCACCATCTGCGGGTACACCCGTTGCACGTCGGCACCGGCCAGCGGGTTGTCGACCAGCGCCGCCAACATCGCCGTGAGATCGCCGTGCAACGTGCCCGTGTCGGGCGCGATCGGGCGCTGCACCGCCGACATCCACGCGTCGAGCAGCAACTGCTCCTTGCTCGACCACCGGCGGTAGATCGTCGCCTTGCTCACGCCCGCTCGAGCCGCGACCGCATCCATCGTGAGCGCGGCCAACCCGACCTCGGAGACGAGGTCGAGGGTCGCGGCCAGGATGTCGGTGGTCGACTGCTCGTTGCGCGGTCGACCTCGGCGGGCGATGTCCACGTCAGGAGCCTGCCACGGGGACGGTGGAATCGGTGACATCCGGATCGCGCTCGAATCCACCGGCGCGCTCGGCGACCACCTCGCGGTGACCGGGCGCACGGGCCGGCAAGAAGCGGAAGGCCACCATCGCGGCGACGAAGACGACGGCCGCCCCCACGCGCAGTCCCTGCGACAGACCGTCGACGAACGCCTGCCGGGCGTCGGCGAGGAAGCCCGCACCGGCGTCGCCGAGGCCGTTGGCCACCTTGATCGCACCGCCCAGCGAGCCACGTGCCTCGGCGAGCGCCGCGCCCGCCACACCGTTGGCCGGCGCGGCATCGTCGATACCCGCCGCGTACACGCTGGCGACGAGGCTGCCGATCACGGCGACACCGAGCGCGCCGCCCATCTGGCGCGTGGTGTCGTTGACGGCCGAACCCACGCCGGCCTTCTCGCGTGGCAGCGAACCCATCACGCTCTCGGTGGCCGGCGCCATCGTCAGGCCCATGCCCACCGACATGAAGCACATGTTGACGATCACCCGCAGGTAGCTCGAGTCGGGTTGGATGGTCGACAGGGCGAGCATCGCCGCCGAGATGAGCAGGAGCCCCATGGTGACCACGCGCTTGGTGCCGAGCTTCTCGACGAGCCGGGCCGACATGGGCGCGGTGAACATCATCGTCAGGGCGTACGGGATCAGGTGCACGCCGGCCTGCAGCGGCGTGAAGCCGTGCACCAGCTGCCAGTACTGGGTCATCAGGAACAGCGACCCGAACATCGCGAAGAACGTGAGCGTCACCGCGATGTTGGCCGCGGTGAAGCGCGGGTTCTCGAAGAACCGGAGGTCGAGCATCGGATGGTCGGTGTGCAGCTCCCACGCGACGAACGCGGCGACCCCCACGAGTCCGACGAACGCACCGATCAGCACCTCGGTCGAGGTCCACCCCTTCGACGGGCCCTCGATGATCGCGAAGAGCACCGACCCGAGGCCCACGATCGACAGCAGCGCGCCGAGCGGATCGAGCCGGGGTGCGGTGGGGTCCTTGGTCTCGGGCACGAAGAAGAAGCCGGCGATCAGCGCGAGCGTGCCGATCGGCAGGTTCACCCAGAACACCGAGCTCCACGAGAAGTGCTCGAGCAGCAGTCCACCGGTCACCGGTCCGATCGCCACGCCCAAGCCGGAGAAGCCGGCCCAGATGGCGATCGCCCGGCCGCGCTCGCGCGGGTCGCGGAACACGTTGGTGAGGATCGACAGCGTCGAGGGCATGATCAGCGCACCGCCCACGCCCATCAGCGAGCGGGTGGCGATCAGCTGCACCGCCGAGCCGGCCAGCGCCGACAGCACCGAGCCGAGGGCGAAGATCACGATGCCCACCCGCAATGCGAGCTTGCGGCCGAAGCGGTCGCCGAGGCTGCCGGTGGTGAGCAGCAGACCTGCGAACACCAGGGTGTAGCCGTCGACGATCCACTGCAGCTGGCTGTTGGTGGCACCGAGCTCGTCGATGAGCTTGGGGATCGCGACGTTGAGGATCGTGTTGTCCATCACGATGATCAACAAGCTGAGACACAAGGTGGCCAGCGTGAACCAGCGCCGGGCGTGGATCCGGTCGTCGATACCTGGATCGAGCGAGGCGTCGATCGCGTCTGCGTGCACGGGGGTCTCCGATCGATGGGGGGAATTCGGATACGAAACCGTTTCGTATCGTATCCGAGACCGCGCCGCTGCGACAGGCCGAGTGACGGATGACTAGTGTCCTCGCGGATTCACGAGGTGGGCCTTGGGGGCCCGCGCACAGGGGGTAGCAGTGGCCGGCAGCATTCTCGGCAACCGGGTTCTCCGCAAGGAAGACCCGAAGTTCCTCACCACGGGTGGCGTCTACGTCGACGACCTGCGCGACGAGCCGTTGCTCGAGGGCGCGCTGCACGTCACGTACGTCCGCTCGTCGGTGGCGCACGGCCGGATCCTGTCGATCGACACGTCGGCCGCGCTCGAGATCCCCGGCGTCGTCGCCGTCTACACGGCCGCCGACCTCGACCTGCAGCCCACCCCGTCGGACTTCAACCCGATGGTCACCCGCGGCCTGCTCGCCATCGACAAGGTGCGCTTCGTCGGCGAGCCCGTGGCCGTCGTCGTCACCTCCGACCCTCGCGTCGGCGAGGACGCGGCCGAGCAGGTGATCGTCGACTACGACGTCCTGCCCGCCGTCGTCGACATGGAGGCCGCGATCACGAGCCCCACCCTCATCCACGAGGGCGCCGGCTCCAACGTCGTGTTCGACACCACCGTGCTCGGCATCCCCGAGAACAGCGGCCAGGCCTTCTTCGAGGGCTGCGAGGTCGTCGTCACCGGCCGCTTCGTCAACCAGCGCGTGGCCCCCTGCCCGCTCGAGGTGCGCGGCTCGGCCGTCGCCTGGTCCGACGGCCGCCTCACCCAGTGGCTGTCCACGCAGGCCGCACAGGGCGCCAAGGCCACGATCGCGAAGACCAACGGCGTCGATCCCGACCAGGTGCTGGTGATCGCGCCCGACGTGGGCGGCGGCTTCGGCGCCAAGATCAGCTGCGACCCCGAGGAGTCGCTGCTCGGTGTGATCGCGAAGAAGGTGGGCAAGCCCCTGCGCTGGCGCGAGACCCGCAGCGAGTCGATGATGGTGCTCGGCCACGGCCGCGCCCAGGTGCAGTACGTGACCATCGGCGGCACCCGCGACGGCAAGGTCACGCACTACCAGCTGCACGTCATCCAGGACGCCGGCTACTTCGCCGAGATGGGCACGATCCTCGCCCCGTTCATGACCCGGCCGATGTCGAGCGCGGTCTACGCGATCCCCAACATCGAGTGCCGCACCACCAGCGTGGTCACCAACACCGCCGTCACCACCGCCTACCGAGGCGCCGGCCGGCCGGAGGCCACCGCAGCCGCCGAGCGGGCGATGGATCTGTACGCGCTCGAGATCGGCATGGATCCCGCCGAGCTGCGCCGCAAGAACCTCATCGCGAAGTTCGACCAGCCGCACACCACCGTCGTCGGCCAGACCTACGACGTCGGCGACTACGAAGGCGCGCTCGACAAGGCCCTCGCCGCCGCCGGCTACGCCGACCTCCGCGCCGAGCAGGGCGCGCGCCGTGCCTCGGGCGACGTGAAGCAGCTCGGCATCGGCGTCAGCGTCTACGTCGAGATCACCGGCGGCGTCGGCTCCGGCGAGCACGCCCGCATCGAGGTGCTCGACAACGGCCGGGCCATCGTCTACACCGGCACCTCGCCCCACGGCCAGGGCCACGTCACCGCGTGGAGCATGCTCGCCCACGAGCAGACCGGCATCCCGATGGACCAGATCGACGTCGTGTGGGGCAACACCGACCTCGTCCCGCAGGGCGACGGCACGATGGGCTCGCGTTCGCTGCAGCAGGGCGGCAACGCCGTGTTCCTCGCCGCGGGCGACCTCGTCGACAAGGCCAAGAAGGTCGCGGCCAAGCTGCTCGAGGCCGACGAGGCCGACGTGGTGCTCGACAAGGACCACGGCGCGTTCCACGTGAGCGGTACGCCTGCGGTCGCGAAGACCTGGGCCGAGCTCGCCGTCGCCGCCAAGGGCGACCCCGATCTGCCCGAGGGCCTGGCCCACGCCGCGTACTACGCGGTCAGCGGCGCCACCTTCCCCTTCGGCGCCCACGTGGCCGTCGTCGAGGTCGACACCGAGACCGGCCAGGTGAAGCACCTCCGCCACGTCGCCTGCGACGACGCCGGCAAGGTGCTCAACCCGATGCTGCTCGAGGGCCAGATCCACGGCGGCGTCGCCCAGGGCACCGCGCAGGCGCTGCTCGAGGAGGTCCGCTACGACGAGGACGGCAACCCGATCACGTCGAACCTCGCCGACTACGCGTTCATCTCGGCCGCCGAGCTGCCGAGCGTCGAGGTCGTCCACATGGAGACCCCGACGTTCATCAACGCACTCGGCGCGAAGGGCATCGGCGAGAGCGGCACGATCGGCTCCACCCCGGCGGTGCAGTCGGCCGTGATCGACGCCGTGAGCCATCTCGGCGTCAAGCACATCGACATGCCGGCCACCGCGCAGCGCGTGTGGCAGGCGATCCAGGCCGCCCAGGCCTGACGCCGCGCACGCCGCGCACCGGCGTGCCACGATGACCGTGTGGCACCGGTGAGCCGATGATCGCGAGCCTGCTCGCGAACGAGACGAACCTCCAGGCCGCGCGCACCCAGATGGCGGTGTCGCTCGGCTTCCACATCGTGCTGTCCTGCGTCGGGGTGGCGTTCCCCGCGCTCATCTACGTGGTGCACCGGCGCGGCCTCGCGGGCGACGCCGACGCGCTCGTGCTGGCACGACGGTGGTCGAAGGTGGCCGCCGTGCTGTTCGCCGTCGGTGCCGTGTCGGGCACCGTGCTCAGCTTCGAGATGGGGCTGCTGTGGCCCGGGCTGATGTCGCGCTTCGGCGACGTGATCGGCCTGCCGTTCGCGATGGAGGGCATCGCCTTCTTCCTCGAAGCCGTGTTCCTCGGCATCTACCTCTACGGCTGGGACCGACTGCCGCCCCGGGTGCACCTGCACACCCTGGTGCCGATCATCGCGTCGGGCGTGGTGGGCACGTTCTGCATCCTGGCCGTCAACGCGTGGATGAACGCCCCGTCCGGCTTCCGGCTCGAGGGCGACGAGGTGGTCGACGTCGACCCGCTGGCCGCGATCTTCAACCGGGCGCTGTGGCCGCAGTTCGTGCACATGCTCGTCGCCGCCTACATGGTGGTGGGCTTCGGGGTCGCCGCGATCACGGCCAAGGGCCTGCTCGCCGGCCGGGACGACCACCTGCACCGCCTCGGGCTGCGCGTCGGCCTGGCCTTCGCCACCGTGGCGGCACTGGTGCAGCCCGTCGTCGGGCACGTGGCCGGCATGCGGCTCGCCACCGAGCAGCCCGCCAAGTTGGCGGCGATGGAATTGGCCGTCGAGACCGAGGACCACGCGCCGGTCGTGCTCGGCGGGGTGCTCGTCGACGGCCGGGTGCGCGGTGGCATCGAGATCCCGGGCCTCGGCTCGCTGCTCGCCCGGGGCGCGTTCGACCGGCCGATCACCGGCCTCGCCGACATCCCCGTCGACGACCGGCCCCCGGCCAACATCGTCCACTGGTCGTTCCAGGTGATGGTGGGGATCGGCTCGGCGCTCGCACTGCTCGGTCTGGTGCTCGCGTGGATGCGGCGGCGCGGCGGGCCACCCGAGGGGTCGCGCTGGGCGTTGCGGGCACTGGTGTGGAGCGGACCAGCGGCGGTGGTCGCGCTGCAGGCCGGCTGGGTGACCACCGAGGTGGGGCGCCAGCCGTGGATCGTGCACGACGTGCTGCGCGTGCGCGACGCCGTCACCCCCAATGGTGGTGTGTGGATCAGCTGCGCCGTGGTGGTCGTGCTCTACCTCGCGCTCGGGATCGGCACGGTGGCGATGCTGCGCTCGATGAGCCGGCGGTGGCGCGAGCAGGCCGATGCCGACCTGCCCACGCCGTACGGGCCGCCGCACGGCCCATCGGCGCGCAGCGACGCCGAGGTGCTGCACCCGTGACGCTCGCCGACGTCGCCGCCGTGCTGCTGTTCGTCGGTGTGGTCGCCTATGCGATCTTCGGCGGCGCCGACTTCGGCAGCGGGGTGTGGGACCTGCTCGCCGGCGACGCCACACGCGGTGGTGCGCTCCGCCGCCAGATCGACCACAGCATCGGACCCGTATGGGAGGCCAACCACGTGTGGCTGATCTACGTGCTGGTGTTCATGTGGACGGCGTTCCCGACGGCGTTCGCGGCGATGATCACCACGCTCGCCGTGCCGTGGTTCCTGGTGGCGCTCGGCATCGTGCTGCGCGGCACCGGCTTCGCGTTCCGCAAGTTCTCGGCCACCCTCGACGAGGCGCGCCTGTACGGCGCGCTGTTCGCCGGCTCGTCGGTGATCACCCCGTTCTTCCTCGGCATGATCGCCGGTGCGATCGCGAGCGGCCGTGTGCCGCTCGAGGGCGGCGACGTGTGGCGAAGCTGGACCGGACCGACCAGCTGGGTGGGCGGCGTGCTGGCGGTGCTCACCTGCTCGTTCCTCGCGGCCTCGTTCCTCGCCGCCGACGCCCAGCGGGCCGGCGACACACCGCTCGCGCGGCACTGCGGTCGTCGCGCGCTGGTGTCGGGCGCGCTGAGCGGTGCCGTGGCGCTGGTGGCGGTGCCCGCGCTCGAGCTCGACGCCGAGTCGCTCGCCCACCGCCTGCAGGGGCGGGGCGCCCCGCTCGTCGTGCTGTCGGCCGTCGCCGGGCTCGTGGCCCTCGTGCAGCTGCGGCGCGGCCGGTACCAACCCGCTCGGTTGGCGGTGGTGGTGGCCGTCGCGTCGGTGGTGATCGGCTGGGGTGTCGGCCAGTACCCGGACGTGCTCGTCGATCACGCCACGATCGAGCAGGTGGCCGGCGCACGCTCGACCCTCGTCGGGCTGGTGATCGTGTTCGGCGTCGCGGCGTTGACCGCGGTGCCGGCACTCGTGTGGCTGTACGTGCTGGTCAACACTCGGCGGTGGAGCACCGACACGCACGAGGCCTGACGGCGCTCCCGGCGCGACGCGTCGCGTTCAGCCCTGGCGTGCGGCCCACCACGAGCGCAGCAGCTCGACCGCCTCGTCGTGGTCGGGCGCACCGTGTGCACGGGCGTGCTCGAGCAGCATCGTGCGGGCCTCGCCGACCTCGCGACCCGGCCCGATGCCGAGCAGTTCCATGATCTCCTGGCCGTCGAGCTCGGGCCGCTCGGCCTTGCGGGCCTCGTCGATCGCGAGCTGGCGGATGCGCCCCTCGAGCTCGTCCATCCGACGCTGCAGCCCGCGCACCTTCTCGGGATGCCGGGTGGTGCAGTCACAGCGGACGAGCTCGTTCAGGTCGCCGAGCAGGGGGCCGGCGTCGCGGGCGTAGCGGCGCACCGCCGAGTCCTCCCAGCCGTGCTGGTAGCCGTGGAACCGGCCGCTCAGCTCGACCAGCCGGGCCACGTCGGCGACCATCGCCGGCTCGTGGCCGAGCACGGTGAGCCGGTCGCGGGTCATGCGTGCGCCGACGGCCTCGTGGTGGTGGAAGGTGACCTTGCCCTTCGCGTAGCGACGGGTGCGGCTCTTGCCCACGTCGTGGAACAGGGCGGCGAGCCGCACCAGCAGCCGGGGCGAGGTGTTGGCCGTCACCATGAAGGTGTGCGTCAGCACGTCCTTGTGACGGTGCACCGGGTCCTGCTCCATCGCAAGGGCGGCGATCTCGGGCACGTACTCGGTGAAGAACCCGTCCTCGTTCGCGATCCACAGCCCCTCGGTCGGGTCGGGTGCGAGCAGGATCTCGCTCAGCCGGTCGCGCGCGGCGAGCTGGTCGGGCGCGACGTCCGGGGCGGTGGCGGGGGTCGACATGGCTCGTCCAGTCTACGAGCGGCACCCGTCGGCGAACCGTGGAGATCGCGCGCCCAGGAGATCGCACACGGTGTGCCCACGGGTTGCGTACTGTTCCCACGTGCATCGCGTCGTCGAATCCCGAGTGTCCCGCCGTTCCTCGCGTCGTCGCCGGCTGGGCGCCGTCGTGCTCACCGTCGTCGGCGGCCTCGTGGCCGCGGGGTGCTCCGACTCGCTCGTCGTGCCGTCGGCCGACTCGAGCGTGGCGGTCACCACCGAGGCACCCGCCACCACCGAGGCCATCCCCGCCACGACCGAGGCGCCGGCCACCACCGAGGTCCCCGAGACCACGGCCGTGCCGGACACGACGGAGGCCACCACCGACACCACGATCGCCGACGCCTCGCCGGCCAGCGACGTCGAGTGGACCGAGGTCGACACCGGCATCGACGAGGCGCGCATCGCCGTGCCGCTCGACTACGCCGATCCCACCGGCGACCAGATCGAGATCTACGTCGTGCGGCACCGGGCGCTGAAGCCCGACAAGCGCCTCGGCGTGCTGTTCGTCAACCCGGGTGGCCCCGGCTACGGCGGCAGCGACCTCGCCGCGCAGGCCGACTTCATCTACGGCAAGGCCCTGCTCGACAGCTTCGACATCATCGGCTTCGACCCCCGCGGCACGGGGCTGTCCGAGCCGCACATCGACTGCGTCGACGACTACGACCCGTACTTCGGGGTCGAGACCGGTCCCGACGATGCCGCCGAGGACGCCGCGCTGCAGGCCGAGGCCGCCGAGTTCACCGCCGGGTGCGCCGAGCGCTCGGGCGACCTGCTGCAGCACGTCACCACCGTCGAGGCCGCCACCGACATGGACACCATCCGCCAGGCCCTCAACGAGGACCAGGTGAGCTACTTCGGCTGGAGCTACGGCACACAACTGGGCGCCACCTGGGCGACCTTGTTCCCCGACACCGTGCGTGCGGCCGTGCTCGACGGCGCCGTCGACCCGACGGTCGGCCGCATCGACGGGCTCGTGTTCCAGGCCACCGGCTTCGACGCCTCGCTCAGCACGTTCCTCGCCGACTGCTCGTCGGACACCACCTGCGCGTTCCACAACGACGGCGACGCCGAGGGCGCGTTCCTCGACCTGCTGAGCACGATCGAGACCACGGCCATCCCCACGGCCGTCGGCCGCCCCGACCTCAACCAGGGTGTGTTCGAACTCGCCGTCGCACAGGCGCTCTACAGCGACAGCCTGTGGCCGCAGCTCGCACAGGCGCTCGCCGACGCCCAGGCGGGCGACGGTGCGGGCGTCCTCGAGCTCTACGACGAGTACTACGGCCGCAACCCGGACGGCAGCTACGGCGACGAGCTCGAGGCCTACTTCGCGATCACGTGCGCCGACGACCCGTCCGTCGGCGGGAAGGCGGGGATCACCGAAGCCGTCGACGCCCGGGCCGACTTCTACGTCGCCTCACCGCGCATCGGCACCAGCGCCGCCTACGAGGTGCTCATCTGCGCCAGCTTCCCCGCCGGTTCGCTCGGCGACGGCGACGGCGACTTCCAGATCACCGGCGACGGCGCCGGCCCGATCGTCGTGGTCGGCAACACCGGCGATCCGGCCACCCCGTTCGAGGGCAGCAAGCGGATGGCCGAGGCGCTCGAGGAGGGCGTGTTCGTGGAGGTCGAGGCCGACCAGCACACCGCCTACGGCCTGAACGCCTGCATCAACAACGCGATCGACCAGTACCTGGTGAAGCTGACGGTGCCCGAGGGCGTCACCTGCTGACCGCCGGGTCGCCCGGCTCGGGGGGCCCGACGGGCCACCCGGGTCGGGCGGCGCGATCCGGAGTGCTCAGTCCTTGCCGGCGGCGACGCACTCGGCGCAGCGGCCGAGCAGGTCGAGGCGGTGGTGGTGGAGCTCGAAGCCCTGCCCCGCCGCAGCGTCGTGCAGCGCACGGTCGAGCGAACGCTCGGACGCGGCCGACAACGTGACGTCACGCACCGCACCGCACGAGGTGCACACGGTGTGGTGGTGATGGTGGTTGGTGATCTCCTCGCCCAGCTCGTAGTGGGCGTGTTCGTCGCCCATCGAGATCTTGCTCACGAGGCCGGCGTGCTCGAGCACCGCGAGGTTGCGGTACACCGAGCTCTGCGCCAAGGAGGGCTGACGCTGGAGGATCATCGGAATGGTCACGGGCCCGCTCGCCTCTTGAAGCGTGCGGAGGATGAGCTGACGCCCGGTCGTCAGCCGCTGGCCGTCCTTGCGGAGACGGTGCAGAGCGATGTCGTCGATGTCGGTCACTAGGGCGGAGTGTACACAGGCCCGTCCGAACCCGAACGCCACGACGGAAACGGCCCCGCACCAGGCACGGGGGATTTTGGGCCTCCCCCGCAATCGGAACCAGTCCTGCGGGTGACCGTCCGGTGACCACGACGGCAGCCGCCGATGTCGCCCCCACGCCCCGATGCGAGCGAGACGCGCGGGTGTCGCGCGGCGGCTCGAAATGGTGCATGATGGGCGCGCCACTGGGGGGCCGCCGGGTTCGACGAACCCGACGTTCGATTCACGAGGGGAAATCACTCGCCATGCAGATCCGCGTCACCGTCAACGGCACGGTCCACGAGAGCGACGTCGAACCGCGCACCTTGCTCGTCCACTACGTCCGCGAGGTGCTCGGCCTCACCGGCACCAACATCGGCTGCGACACGTCCTCGTGCGGCGCCTGCAGCCTGCACCTGAACGGCGAGGCCGTGAAGAGCTGCACCGTCCTCGCCGTCCAGGCCGACGGCTGCGAGGTCACCACCATCGAGGGTCTCGCCCAGAACGGCGAGATGCACCCGATGCAGCAGGCGTTCATGCAGAACCACGCCCTGCAGTGCGGCTACTGCACGCCCGGCATGGTGATGGCGGCCACCAGCCTGCTGAAGGAGAACCCGAACCCCACCGAGGCCGAGGTCCGCATCGGGCTCGAGGGCAACCTCTGCCGCTGCACCGGCTACCACAACATCGTCCAGGCCGTCCTGTCCGCCGCCGGCGGGCAGTGACCATGTGAGGGAGGGGGCCCTGACATGACGATGACCGACACTCCTGCGACCACGGTGCTGGGGAAGCGCCGCCTGCGCAAGGAGGATCCCGCCCTGCTGACGGGCGAGGCGAAGTTCACGAGCGACCTGAACATCCCGGGTGCGCTCCACCTGGCGGTGCTGCGCAGCCCGTACGCGCACGCCCGCATCCTGTCCGTCGACGTGTCGGGTGCCCTCGCGGTGCCCGGTGTGGTCGCCGCCTACAGCGGCGCCGACCTCGCCCCGCTGTGGGCCGGGCCGATGCCGTGCGCGTGGCCGGTCACCGCCGACATGAAGAACCCGACCCACTACCCGCTCGCCGTGTCGAAGGCCGCCTACGTCGGCGACGGCGTGGCGTGCGTGCTCGCCACCAGCGACGCCGCCGCACGCGACGCGCTCGAGGCGATCACGGTCGAGTACGACCCGCTGCCCGCGGTGGTCGACCTCGAGGACGCGCTGAGCGACCGGGTCGTCATCCACGACGAGCTCGGCACCAACAAGAGCTACACGTGGGAGCTGAAGTGCGAGGGCGCCGAGGGTCAGGTCGACCAGGCCTTCGCCTCGGCGGCCTACACGGTGAGCGAGCACTACGTGCACCAGCGGCTCATCCCGATGGCGATGGAGCCCCGCGCCGTCGCCGCCGTGCCCCAGCCCTTCGGCGGCGACATCACGCTCTACAGCTCCACCCAGGTGCCCCACATCCTGAAGGTGATGACCGCGCTCACGCTCGGCATCCCCGAGCACCAGATGCGCGTCGTCGCCCCCGCCGTCGGCGGTGGCTTCGGCGCCAAGCTCAACGTGTACGCCGAAGAGCTGCTCTGCACCGCCCTCGCCCGCAAGCACAAGCTGCCGGTCCGCTGGGTCGAGGAGCGCACCGAGAACACCCAGGCCACCATCCACGGCCGGGCGCAGCGCCAGCACATCGAGCTCGCCGCCGATGCCGACGGCAAGCTCACCGCCGTGCGGGTGCGGCTGCTCGCCGACATGGGCGCCTACCTCCAGCTGGTCACCCCGGGCATCCCGATCCTCGGGGCGTTCCTGTACGGCGGCGTGTACGACCTGCCGGTCGCCTACGACTTCAGCTGCACGTCGGTGTTCACCACGCTCACGCCCACCGACGCGTACCGCGGCGCCGGGCGTCCCGAGGCCACCTACGCGATCGAACGCGCGATGGACGCCCTCGCCGACACGATGGGCATCGACCCGCTCGAGCTGCGCCGCCGCAACTTCATCCGCAAGGAGCAGTTCCCGTACACGGCCATGACCGGCCTCACCTACGACAGCGGCGACCACGACGCGGCGGCCACCAAGGCGGCCGAGCTCGCCGGCTACGACGCCCTGCGCGCCCGTCAGGCGACGCAGAACGTCGACGGTGCCACCAAGCGCCTCGGCGTCGGCGTGTGCAGCTACTTCGAGATGTGCGGCCTGGCCCCCAGCCGGGTGCTCGCCTCGTTGAACTACTCGGCCGGCGGCTGGGAGGCAGCCACGGTCCGCGTGCTGCCCACCAACAAGATCCAGGTGGTCACGGGCACGGCGCCGCACGGCCAGGGTCACGAGACCGCGTGGAGCATGATCGTCGCCGAGAAGATGGGCGTCGACCCGGACGACGTCGACGTGCTGCACAGCGACACGGCGATCGCCCCGCTCGGCCTCGACACCTACGGCTCGCGCTCGCTGCCCGTCGGTGGTGTCGCGATCGCGCTGGCGTGCGACAAGGTGATCGACAAGGCCAAGAAGATCGCCGCCCACCAGCTCGAGGCCAACGAGGACGACCTCGAGTTCGCCGGCGGCAACTTCACCGTGAAGGGCTCGCCCGACAAGGCCATGCCGCTCGCCGCGATCGCGTTCGAGGCGTTCACCGCACACAACCTGCCCGACGGTCTCGAACCCAACCTCGAGGCACAGGTCACCTACGACCCGCCCAACTTCTCGTGGCCGTTCGGCACGCACATCTGCGTGGTCGAGGTCGACACCGAGACCGGCGAGGTCGACGTGCTGCAGTACGTCGCCGTCGACGACTGCGGCAACCAGGTGAACCCGCTCATCGTCGAGGGACAGGTGCACGGGGGCGTCATCCAGGGTCTCGCCCAGGCGCTGTTCGAGGAGGCCGTCTTCGACGAGGACGGCAACCCGAAGACCTCGACCCTGGCCGAGTACCTGGTGCCGGCGGCGAGCGACGTGCCGCCGATCACCCTGGGCCACACCATCACCCCGTCGCCCACCAACCCGCTCGGCGTGAAGGGCATCGGCGAGGCCGGCACCATCGGTGCCGCCCCGGCGGTGATCAACGCGATCGTCGACGCACTCTCGGGGCTCGGCGTCACCGACGTCCCGATGCCCGCCAGTCCCCAGACCATCTGGAAGACCATCAACTCCGCCCGTTCAGCCCAAGGAGCCAGCAAGTGATCCCCGCAGCATTCGACTACGTCCGGGCCGGTTCGGCCGAGGAGGCGATCAGCCTGATCGGCGAACACGGCGACGACGCCAAGTTCATCGCCGGTGGGCACAGCCTGCTCCCGCTCATGAAGCTGCGCCTCGCCCAGCCGAGCGTGCTCGTCGACATCGGCCGGCTCTCCGACCTGTCGTACATCCGCGACGCGGGGGACCACATCGCGATCGGCGCGATGACCCGGCACATGGACATCGAGAAGAGTTCGGTGCTCGCCGAGCACGTGCCGCTGCTCGCCCACGCGGCCAGCCACGTCGGCGACCCGCAGGTGCGCCACCGCGGCACCATCGGTGGCTCGATCGCCCACAGCGACTCGGCGAGCGACCTGCCGGCCACCACGTTGGCGCTCGGTGCCACCTACGTCGCGCAGGGCCCGAACGGCACCCGCGAGATCGCGGCGACCGACTTCTTCCAGGGCTTCCTCACCACCGCGCTGGCGGCCGACGAGATGCTCACCGAGATCCGCGTGCCGAAGATGAACGGTGCGGGGTGGAGCTTCCAGAAGTTCAATCGCCGTGCGCAGGACTGGGCGATCGTCGGTGTGGCGGCATGGCGCCGCAACGGCGAGAGCGGCGTCGGTCTCGTCAACATGGGCTCGACGCCGATCCTGGCCACCAGCGTGTCGTCGGCGCTCGCCGGCGGCGCCTCGATCGCCGATGCCGCCGAGCAGGCGGCCGCCGAGGCCGATCCGCAGAGCGACCTGAACGCCTCGCCCGAGTACCGCGTGCACCTCGCGAAGGTCCTCGTGCGTCGGGCGCTCGAGGAGGCCAGCAAGTAGGTCGCGAGCAGCGTCGCTCGTCCGGCCGACGGCCCGGTGGTGCTCCGGCACCGCCGGGCCGTCGCCGTTTTCGCGGCCGCCATGTCCTGGGCGCCGACACCGACTCACCGACGCAGCTCACACGAATTCACTGGCACCCAGGACCGATTCCCGGCACCGCGCCATCCGGGTTCTGGGCGCCAACACCGACTCACCGATGCAGTTCACGCGAACTCACTGGCACCCAGGACCGCGTGGGATGGGGCAAGATCGGGGGATGGCCGTCGAAGCTGCGCCCAACGCATCCACCGAGCTCGTCCAGCACCTGATCCGGCTCGGCTGCGTCAACACCGGCCACGCCGACAGCGGCGACGAGACCAAGGCGTCCGAGCTGCTGCGTGCCGTCGTCGACCTCCCGGGGGTGGAGGTGCAGACCCTCGGTCCGCTGCCCAACCGGCAGTCGCTCATCGCCCGCCTGCCCGGCACCGATCCGACGGCGCCCACGCTGTTGCTGCTCGGCCACACCGACGTGGTCCCCGCCGACCCGACCGACTGGCGGCACGACCCGTTCGGCGGCGAGCTGATCGACGGCTGGGTGTGGGGCCGCGGTGCGATCGACATGCTGTGCGTCACCGCGTCGATGGCCGTCGCGTTCGCCGACCTCGCCCGGCGCCACGAGGCGCTCCCCGGCAGTGTGGTGTTCTGCGCGGTGGCCGACGAGGAGGCCGGTGGCAAGGCGGGCGCCGACTGGCTGCTGCAGCAGCACCGCGACGCGGTGATCGCCGACTACGTGCTCACCGAGTGCGGCGGCACACCGCTGCACACACCCTCGGGCATGAAGCTGCCCGTCCTCGTCGCCGAGAAGGGTGCCGCGTGGTGCAGCCTCACCGTGCACGGCACGTCGGGCCACGGGTCGACGCCGCTCATCGCCGACAACGCGCTCGTCCGGGCCGCCGAGGTCGTGCGCCGGCTCGCCGCGTACCGCCCCGCGGGCATCATCCACGACACCTGGCGCGGCTACGTCGAGGCGATGGAGTTCGACCCCGAGCTCACCGCGATCCTGCTCGACCCGACGGCGATCACCGACTGGGCCGAACAGCACCCCGACCGCGGGTTCGCCGCCGACTGCCACGCCTGCACACACCTGACGATCTCGCCGAACGTGGCCCGCGCCGACGGCAAGACCAACACGATCCCGTCGAGCGTCGAGCTCGAGGTCGACATCCGCACCCTGCCCGGCCACACGCTCGACGACGTGCAGCGCGTGCTCGACGAGATCCTCGGCGAGCTGCGGCCGTTCGTCGACATCCACTTCTTCGACCCTCACTGGGCCACGTCGACCGCATCGCCGATCGACTCGCCGCTGTGGCGATCGATCGAGCGAGCCTCGGCCTCGGTGTACCCCGACGCACGCTGCGTGCCGGCGATCACGCCGGGCGGCACCGACGCACGCTTCTTCCGCGACCACGGCTGCACCTCGTACGGGTATGGCCTGTTCTCGCGAGACCTCTCGTACGACGACTACGTGGCGATGTTCCACGCCAAGGACGAGCGGGTCGACGTGCACTCGCTCGGGCTGATGGAACAGCTGTGGAGCGACATCGCCGTCGACCTGTTGCGTGGCCCGCACCGCTGATCCCACCGGCCGGGCCACGCCGGCATCGGGTGCTCACGTGAGCGACCCCGCGACGCCACTGCTCGCGCAGGTGCCCGACGACCCGTGGTTCCGGGTGCGCACGGCGGCGATCGCCACCTGCGCGCTCGGATTCCTGTGGTGGTCGCGGGTCGAGGGGCTGGTGACCGACCGCATCTCGGCCGTGTGCGCCGTGGCGATCTTCGTGACGTGCGCGTTCGTGGGCAAGCCGTGGCACCGGTGGGCCCAGGTGCTGTCGGGCGTGGCGATGTACGCGGCGATGTGGTTCGTCTTCGAAGAGACGCGTGGCGCCGCCGATCACGTGGGCATGCCCTACCAGATGGCCGCGGTGCGCAACGCCGACCGGGTGCTGTTCCTCGGCGCACGACCGACCGAGTGGCTGCAGCGCGTGTGGTACGACCCGGGCACGGTGCAGCTGCACGACGAGGTGTTGTCGCTCGTGTACTACTCGCACTTCGTGGTGCCGGTGATGGCGATCGGCGCGGCCTGGGCGCTCGGCCACACCACGTGGGTGCGGTTCATGCGCCGCTTCGCCTCGATCGTGCTGGTCGCCTGCCTGATGTTCGTGCTGCTGCCGACCGTGCCGCCCTGGATGGCGAGCGACCCGAGGTTCGGGTGGGGTGTGGGTGAGCCGCTGGTGCGGCACGTGCGCCGCGGGGTGCTCGAGCTCGGCTTCACCGGCTTCGTGCACGACTGGGGCGTGGCCCGCGACTGGAGCAACGTGGTCGCGGCGATGCCGTCGCTGCACGCGGCGTTCTCGCTCTTCGTCGTCGTGTTCTACGGCCCGTTCGTGCGGCGCACGTGGTGGCGGCGGGCGTTGTACGCCTACCCGCTCACGATGGCCGTGGCACTCGTGTACTTCGCCGAGCACTGGGTGGTCGACATCGTCGCCGGTTGGGGTCTGGTGGCGGCCTCGTTCGCCGTGTGGGCTCGGCTCGAGCGACGCTGGCGTGCGCAGGCCACCGCCGACGCACTGGCCGCCGAACCGGCGCTCGTGCCGCTGGTCGGCGACATCGCGACGATCGAGGCGCGCTCGTCGCGCCGGCCGCCCGTGGTGGTGCTCGGTCCCGACCTGTTGCACGCCCTGGCCGACGCGGATGCGGCCGATCACGTGCCCGCGCTCGAGCGCTACGCACCCCTGCTCGCCGACTCGGTCGCCGACCGGGTGCGGTTGCTCGCACGCGCCGATCACCTGGCCGTCCTGCCACGGCACGTGCGGGCCGGCGTGCTGGCGCCGGTGCACGCCGCCGTGGTGGCCGGCCAGTACCGGCGGCAGGCGGACCGCTGGCGTCCCGACGGCATCGGTGACGACGAGCGGCTCACGCTCGTGACCGCGCGGCGCGAACGCGCGGTCGCGCTCGTCACCCTCGGCGACTGACTTCACGGATCCCTCACACCTCGGTGGTCGACTGGCCGCCATGGACCCCGTCACACGGCTCTCCCCCGAGGTCGCCCGGCTCGTGCGGCGCACGGCGTTCGGCGTGCGCCACGGCGACCTGGCCACGCTGGCCGGCCTGACCCCGGCCGAGGTCGTCGAGCGCCTGCTGGCGCACGGCGGCACCGACCCCTGGGGCGACACCTCGTACGCGGTCGGGCCCGACGCGGCCCGCACCGAACGACGTCGCGCCGCGGCCGGCGCGCTACAGGCCTGGCTCGACGCGGTCACCCGCTCCGCCTTCGCCTTCGACGACTGGCTCACCTGGGTCTGGCACGGGCACTTCGTCAGCGCGCTGCCCCAGGCGCGCGACCCGCAGTTCATGGTCGACCAGTGGCGGCTGTTCCGCAACGCACGGTCGGGATCGTTCGCCGAGCTGGCGCGGGCCGTCACCGTCGACCCGGCGATGCTGCTGTACCTCGACGGCAACCGGTCGACCGGCGCCGCCCCCAACGAGAACTACAGCCGCGAACTGCTCGAGCTGTTCACGCTCGGCATCGGCAACTACACCGAGGACGACGTCGCCGCCGGCGCACGCGCGCTGTCGGGGTGGCGGCTGCGGGTCGGCAGCACCGCAGCCGAGTTCGTGCCCCGGCGTCACGACGACACACCGCAGCGTTACCTCGGCGTCGACGGCGTGCACGACGTCGACACGGTGGTCGCGGCGATCGACGCCCACCCGGCGCTCGCCGGCTCGATCACCGGCGTGCTGGCTCGCGAGATCGTCGGACCGGCCGTCGACGCGGCCACGCTCGACGCGGCGACCCGTGCCTTCCGCGACACCGGCGGCTCGATCGACGCCGTCGTGCGCTCGCTGCTGATGGCCGTGGCCGAGGGTGCCGACGGAGGCCCGATCGTCGCCGGCCCGTTCCCGTGGGTGGTCGCCGCGCTGCGAGCCACCGGCGTGCAGGGCTCGGTGCGCGACCTGGTGACGCCGCTGCTCGCGGCCGGCCAACTGCCGTGGTTCCCGCCGAACGTGAGCGGTTGGCCGTCGGGCGCCGCCTGGTCGAACGCTGCCACGGTCGTGGCCCGCCTGCAGATCGCCACCGGCATCGTCGCGGCCACCGCCGCCGATCACCCGACGCTCACCGCCGGCTCGTCCGACGAGTTGAGCGCGCTGCTCGGCCTGCCGCAGCCGTTCGGCGACGCCACACGAGCCGCGATCGAGTCGGTCGACGACGCTCGCGCCCGACTCGTGCTCGCCCTCACCTCGCCCGACGTCGTCCTCGTCTGACCTCGTCCGAACCCGCGGAGCCCCGATGACCCCGTTGCCCCCTCCCCTCCCGGGCCGAAGCGGCCCCGACGGCCCGCCGCCACCCACCTGGCCGGCGTCGGCGCCGACGAACGCGCACCGTCGCGTGTCGCGCCGCGTGCTGTTGCTCAGCGCCGGCGGCGCGGTGCTCACCGCCGGCGGCGTCGCCGCGTGGATCTCGCGCAGCGGTGGCCCGTCGGCGGCGAACGGCACCCCGCCCTCGTCCGCCGACACGGCCGCGCCCGCCACCACCGATGGCGTCACCCCGCCGAGCACCGCACCCGCGACCACGGCGAGCCCCTCGGCCACCACGACCCCCTCGACACCCACGGCCGTCACGCCGTCCGACCGGGTGCTGGTGGTGGTGCAGATGAGCGGCGGCAACGACGCGCTCAACACGCTCGTGCCGATCACCGGCACCTACCACGACCTGCGGCCGTCGCTCGGGCTCGCCGACGACACCCTGATCGCGCTGCCGGGCGAGACCGGCTACGGACTGCATCCGTCGCTCGCACCGCTCGCCCCGCTGCTCGACACCGGCGAGCTCGGCGTGCTGGCGGGCGTCGGGTTCCCCGACCCCGACCGCAGCCACTTCGCCGCGCTCGACATGTGGTGGTCGGCGACGCCCGGGCAGACGTTCCGCACCGGCTGGCTCGGTCGCTGGCTCGATGCGGCCGCCACCCCTGACGACGTCGTCCTGCGCTCGACCGGTCTCGGCGGCGCCGTGCCCGCGCTGCAGGCCGAACGGTCGGCATCGGTGGGCGTCAACTCGCTCTCGCAGTTCGTGCTGCCCGACATCGACCCGTCGGTGCTCACGGCCTGGACCTCGCTCGCCCCGGAGCACGCCGCGGCCGCGTCGGCCGTCGACGTGATGTCGGCCCTCGATCTGTCGTGGCTCGCCGACGAGCAGGGCGACGCGCAGGGCGACGGGCAGGACGCGGGTCAGGCCGACGACGACAGCGTGGTCGCACGCCTCGCCGCAGCCGCCGAGCTGATCGCCACCGAGCCCGGCGTGCGCGTCGTGTTCGTGAGCACCAGCGGATTCGACACGCACGCCGACCAACTGGCGGTGCAGGCCCGGCTGCTCGACGAACTCGCCACCGGCATCGCCCGCTTCCGCCGACGGCTCGACGAGTCCGGTGACGCCGACCGGGTGCTGCTCGTCACCACGAGCGAGTTCGGCCGGCGTGTGCAGGAGAACGGCAGCGGCGGCACCGATCACGGGAAGGGTGGCATGGCGTTCGTGGTCGGCTCGCGACTCACGGCCGGCGCGATCGTGGTGCACGGCTCGATCGACCCGTCCGACACCGATGACGGCGACCTGCGACCGGTGGTCGATCCCCGGTCGCTCTACGCCACGGCGCTCGACTGGCTCGGTCCCGACAGCGGGCTCACCGACGCAGTGCTCGGCGGCACGTTCGAACGGCTGCCGTGGCGTTGACCCAGCGGCGCGTCAGGCGTCGGGATGCTCGAACTGCAGGGCCGTGCGCGACGCGAGCAGCGGCTTGATCAGCTCGACCTTCATGCGCACGTGGTCGGGGTCGGTGTCGTAGGCGCGCCACCCGGCGGCGTCGTCGAACGTCGCCACCACGGCGAAGTCGGCGTTGCCGTCCACCAGGCCGGCGTTCGCGCCGACCGTGTAGCGACGGATCGACGGGATGCGGCCGGGCAACGTGAGCAGCGCCGCCTCGACCTCGGCCACCTGCTCGGGCGTCGTGCCCGGGGCCCAGGTGAAGACGGCGACGTGGGTGATCACTGCAGACCTCCGTAGGCGCCACCGTCGACGTGCAGCTGCAGACCGGTGACGAATTTCGCCTGTTCGCTGCACAGGAACGCGACGACCGACCCGAAGTCGGACGGGTCGCCCAACACCCCGGCCGGGATGCCCGCGGCCATCGCCTGCGGATCGCCCAGCTGCACGGCGCGAGCCGTGGCGTGCAGGCCCGGCTGCACCGTGTTGACCGTGACGCCGTCCGGGGCCACCTCGCGGGCCACGGTCTTGAGGAACCCGGTCACGCCCGCACGAGCGGTGTTCGACAGGATGATCGTCGGGATCGGCTGGCGCACCGACACCGAGGTGATCGCCACGAACCGCCCCCATCGCTGCTGCTGCATCGCCGGGATCGACGCCTTGGCCATGCCGACCACGCTGAGCAGGTTGAGGTCGAGGGCCGGTTCGTACGCCTCGAGCGGGGTGCTCGCGAACGTGCCGGGCGGTGGACCGCCGGCGTTGGCGACCACGATGTCGACACCGCCCATCACCTCGGCGGCCGCCGCCACGAACGCCGCACCACCGGCCGCGTCGGACACGTCCTGCACCACCGCCACACAGTGGTGGCCGATGCGGGCCGCGGCGTCGTCCACCTTCGCCCGATCACGTCCGCAGATCACCACCTGCACGCCCTCGGCGGCGAGCGCCGCCGCCGACGCGTACCCCAGTCCGGCCGACGCCGCCGCCACCGCGGCTCGACGCCCCCGTAGTCCCAGATCCATGCACCCGACCGTAGTGGGCCCACCGGTAGCCTGTGGCTCCGACGCCAAGAGACCCGGGCTGGTGATACGAGATGGCGATCGAAGACACCGAGGACGGCATCCAGGAGTTCCACCTGGACGCCATCGCCGATGCCGACCCCTACCCGTACTGGTACGAGGACGTCGACGAGCCGGACAGCAACCCCACCTTGGTCCGCACCGAGACGTGCGACCTGTGCATCGTCGGCGGGGGCTACACCGGGCTCTGGACCGCGATCATCGCGAAAGAGCGCGACCCGAACCGCGACATCGTCCTGATCGACGCGCACGAGATCGGTTCGGCCGCCAGCGGGCGCAACGGCGGCTTCATGGAGTCGTCGCTCACGCACGGTGTGGCCAACGGTCAGGAGCGATTCCCCGACGAGCTGCCGTTGCTCGAGGAGCTCGGGCTCGAGAACCTCAACCGCATCGAGGAGGCGATCCGCCGATACGGCATCGATTGCGACTACGAGCGCACCGGGGTCATCGACGTCGCCACCACCTCGCACTCCCCGTCCTACCTGTCCGAACTCCGCGACGACTTCCAACAGTTGCGCAGCCTCGGCCAGAAGGTCGAGCTCCTCGACGCGAACGGCATGCGTGCCCAGGTGAACTCGCCCACCTACACCGGTGGGCTCTGGCGCAAGGACCGCGCCGCGATCGTCGACCCGGCACGTCTCGTGTGGGGCCTCAAGACCGCGGCGATGTCGCTCGGCGTGCGCATCTACGAGGACACCAAGGCCACGTCGATCGAGAAGGACGGCGTCGGCGTGCTGATCAACACGCCGCTCGGTCGCGTGCGCGCCGGCAAGGTGGCGCTCGCCACGAACGCGTTCAAGCCGTTGCTCAACCGCATCGGCCACTACGTCGCACCGGTGTACGACTACTGCATGGTCACCGAGCCGCTCAGCAACGCGCAGCTGGCCGAGATCGGCTGGACCAACCGGCAGGGGCTCAGCGACATCGCCAACCAGTTCCACTACTACCGACTCACCGAGGACAACCGGATCCTGTGGGGCGGCTACGACGCCATCTACTTCTGGCGCGGCAAGGTGAACAGCGAGCTCGAGAGCCGGCCCGAGACCTGGGCCAAGTTGAGCAAGCACTTCTTCGACACCTTCCCGCAGCTCGAAGGCGTCAAGTTCACGCACATGTGGGGCGGCGCGATCGACACGTGCAGCCGGTTCTGCGTGTTCTGGGGCCGGGCATGGCAGGGTCGCGTCGCGTACGCGATCGGCTACACCGGCCTCGGCGTCGCCTCGTCCCGTTTCGGCGGCGAGGTGATGCTCGACCTGCTCGACGGCCGCCGGTCGCGAGCCACCGAGACCAAGTTCGTCCAGGAGAAACCGTTGCCCTTCCCACCCGAGCCGTTCCGTTTCATCGGCATCCAGACCACCCGCTGGTCGCTCGACCGCGAGGACAAGACCGGTAAGCGCAACCTGTGGTTGCGCGGCCTCGACCGCTTCGGCCTGGGGTTCGACTCGTGAGCGCGGCGACCTTGCTCACCAGCAAGCGCAGCAATGATCCGGCGGCGTTCATCGACCAGCTGCACCCGGGTGCCGAGGTGATCGTCCCGATCGCGAACGGCGAGCCGGTCACGCTGCTCGACGCACTCGAGGCCAACGCCCAGCGCCTGTACGGCACGACGGTGCACCAGATGCACGCGCTGCGCGACCGTCCGACGTTCCACGGCGAGTACGGCGACCGACTGCGTCACGTGTCGTACTTCCTGTCGCACATCACGCGCCCGCGCTTCCACGAGGGCTACGTCGATCTCGTGCCCAACCACTTCTCCGAGGTGTACGACCTGATCCGCCGCCGGTCGAAGCACCCGTACGTGATCGCCGCCGCCTCGCCGCCCGACCAGCACGGCAACTTCTCGCTCGGGGTGAGCGCCGACTACGTGGCCAGCTTCATCGGGCGAGCCCCGTTCTTCCTCGAGGTCAACCGGCAGATGCCGCGCACGTCGGGCCGCAACCAGATCCACGTCAGCCAGATCGACGGCTACATCGAGACCGACTACCCGCTGCTCGAGGTGCCGCCGGCCCAGCCCAGCGACGTCGACCGGCTGATCGGTGGGTTCGTCGCCGAGCGGGTGCGCCACGGCAGCACCATCCAGGCGGGCATCGGCGCCATCCCCAACGCGGTGCTGGCCCACCTGCGCGGCCACCGCGACCTCGGCGTGCACACCGAGTTGATCTCCGATGGCCTGATCGACCTCATCGAGAGCGGCGTCGTGACCGGCGTGAAGAAGGCCAACAACCGGCTCAAGGTGATCGGCACGTTCGCGCTCGGCACGCAGCGCCTGTACGACTTCATCCACGACAACCCGACGATCGAGATGTGGTCGGCGCGGTACGTGAACGACCCGCGCGTCATCTCGCGCGACGTCGACTTCGTGTCGATCAACGCGAGCCTCGCGGTCGACTTCCTCGGCCAGTGCGCGAGCGAGACGATCAACGGCCGGTACTACTCGTCGTCGGGTGGGCAGAGCGACTTCGCCCGGGGCGCCGCGTACAGCCCGGGTGGGCAGAGCTTCATCGTGCTGCAGAGCACGGCGAAGGACGGCGAGCTGAGCCGCATCGTGCCGCAGCTCTCGCCCGGTGACGTCGTCACGACGGTCAAGAACACCGTCGACATGGTGGTCACCGAGTTCGGCGTGGCCGAGCTGCGCGGCCGCACGATCCGCGAGCGCACCCAGGCACTCATCAACGTCGCCCACCCGAAGTTCCGCGACGAGCTCACCCGCATCGCTCGCGACATGCACTTCGTCTGACGCACTCCAGCCTCTTCGCACTGATTGCTTGACACCCCCATCGGGTGGTGGACAGTCGGACGCGCCCAGCCCCAGGGAGGTCCGGCCGTGTTCGTGCGTCGTCTGCTCGGCAGCAGAGTGTCCCGCCAACTCACCTCGATCGTCGGCACCGTCTCGGTGATCGGCCTCGCGATCATGATCGTGACGGTCTCGAAGCTGGCGACCGACCAGGCGAACGACAGCGCGGCACGCTACGAGGAGCAGGTCGCCGAGCAGGCGGCCGCACAGGTGCAGGACACGCTCGACGCGGCGCGCCTCACCGCCGAGGGCGTCGCCGCCACCCTCGGCACGCTGGCCGAGTCGGGCGTGACCGATCGTGACGTGTTCAACGCCCTGCTCCGCAGCGAGCTGGAAAGCCACCCGCAGTTCCTCGGCGTGTACACCGGCTGGGAGCCGAATGCGCTCGACGGTCGCGACGAGGACTTCGTGAACACCCCCGGGCACGACGCGACCGGTCGCTTCGTCCCGTACTGGAACCGGGGCGGCGGCGACGTCGGTCTCGAACCGCTCCTCGACTACGACACCCCCGGCGTCGGCGACTGGTACCTGAAGCCGGTGCAGACCGGCGAGACGCAGATCTTCGACCCGTTCGTGTATCCCGTCGGCGGCGAGGACGTGCTGATGACGTCGATCACGACACCGGTGCGAATCGACGGCCGGATCGTCGGCATGGCCGGCGTCGACATCGCGCTCGACACCCTGCAGGCCCAGGTGGTCGCACTCCATCCGATGGAGACCGGCGAGGTCGCGCTCGTGTCGCAGGGTGGGCTCCTCGTCGCGTCGCACGACGGCGTGGGACTCGGAGGTCCGGCCGTCGACAGCGTCCCCGGCCTGTCGCCCGCGGTCGCCGACGTCACCACCAGCACCACCTGGACCGGCACGGTCCACGAGGACGAACCGATCATGCGCTCGATCTCGATGCCGGTCACGTTCGGCGACACCGGCGTGACCTGGTCGGTGATCGTGTCGGTGCCCGTCTCGACGATCGAGGCACCCGCCGACGACGTGATGCAGCGCCTGCTGATCACGGGCGTCATCGTGGCCCTGCTCGTGGTGCTCGGCTGCTGGCTGAGCGTGCGCGGCATGCTCGGCCGCCCGGTGCGACGCATCGCCGGTGCCGTCGAGCGGATCGCCGGGGGCGACCTGTCGACCGACGTCGGCGACACCCAGCGTGCCGACGAGCTCGGCGGCCTCGCCAGGGCGATCGAGCAGTACCGCACCACGCTGGTCGACGCCGCACGGGCCCGCACCGAGGAGCAGCGCCTGCTGGCCGAGGCCGAGGCGATGCGCGCCGAACAGGCCGCTCTCACCGAGGAGCGTGCCCGGCTGCTCGCCGAGCAGGTCGAGACGCGCGAGCGAGCCGAGCGCGAGCGGCTCGAGTCGCTGCACGTGCTGGCCGAGCGCTTCAGCACCGAGATCGGCGGCATCACGTCCGTGGTGTCGGAAGAGGCGTTGCGACTGCGCAACCGCGCCGAGGAACTGCGCCGCACCACCTCGTCGACGAGCGAGGACGCAGCCCGAGCTGCGTCGATGACCGAGCAGGCCGCGCAGGACATCCAGCACGTCGCCACCGCGGTGGAGCAGCTCACCTCGTCGATCCACGGCATCCGTGACGAGATGTCGCGCTCGAAGGCAACCGCGGACCGGGCGGTCGACGAGGCCCACCAGATGCGCACCCAGTTCCAGGCGCTCGCCGCCACCACGCGCGGCATCAGCGACGTGGTCGCGCTGATCGAGCAGATCGCCAGCCAGACCAACCTGCTCGCGTTGAACGCCACCATCGAGGCCGCACGTGCCGGCGACGCCGGCAAGGGCTTCGCCGTCGTCGCGAGCGAGGTGCGCGACCTGGCCGGGCAGACCGCAGCGGCGACGGGCGACATCGCCCGGCAGATCGCCGAGGTGCAGGACGCCACCCAGCGTGCGCTCGAGGCGATGACCACCATCGACGGCACGATCTCGGCGATCAGCGACACCTCGTCGACCGTCGCCGCGGCGATCGGTCAGCAGGCGGCTGCCACCCAGCAGATCGCCACGGGCGTCGGCTCGGCCGCGAACGGCATGGACCGCGTGGTGCGTACCGTGGTCGATGTGGCCCGCGCCACCACCGAGGCCGGTGCCGCCTCGGACGAGTTGGCCGCCACCACTCACGTGCTGGTCGACCGCGGCCAGGCGCTCGAGCACGAGTCGCGCGAGTTCGTCGGCGCCCTCGTCGACGCCTGACACGCACCGCCGCGGCGGGGAGTCAGTCGAAGAAGTGCTCGAGCTCGTGCGGGTCGTGCGGGTCGAGGCACACCAGCACCAGCCGGTTGACCCCGAGCTCGGCCCACTCGCGGCGCTTGGGATGGTCGGGATCGGCGAGCGCCCGGTCGAACATCGACCACACCGACACGATCATCGGCTGATCGGCTCGGTCGCTCGTCGCACGTGCCTCGAGTGCGGCGCCGACGATCGACGCGAGGCCGTCGTGGCTCTGACGCACGTTGAGCCCGTCGGTGCGCGTGGCCGCCAACTGCGCGAGCCGTTCGCTGTTCACGCCGAGGAAGATCGGCGGCCGCACCGCCGGACGGTGCATGTGTTCGAACTCGGGCTTGCGGTCGTCGGCCCACAGGTCGTCGATCAGGTCGAGGGCGTCGCTGAGCCGCCGGTGCCGTGACGCCATCGTCGGCGCGATCTCGAGCCCGAGCGCCCGGTGCTCGGCCGACCACGGGGTGTTGGGCGCGGCACCCGCGCCGAGACCGAGCACCAACCGACCCCCGCTGATCGTCTGCACGGTCGACGCCGCCATCGCCATGACGCCCGGATTGCGGTTCGCGACGTTGACGACCAGCGTGCCCAACCCGATCGTCGAGGTCGCCGACGCCAGCGCGCCCAACAGCGTGAAGCACTCGAGCATCCGCTCACCACCACGCAGCAGGTTGCCGGCGAAGTGGTCGAACACGTACGCCGTCTCGAACCCCGCCGCCTCGGCGACCTGCACGCCGTCGCGCACACGCTCCCACGGCTCGACGGCCGGGTTGAGCTGGATGTCGATGATCACGGGCGACCCCCTCAGGTCGGCCGACCCCCGGACGGAGCGGCCATCAGCACCGCCATCGAGCGGGGTGCGAGGACGACGGTACCGTCGCTGCGCTGCTCCGTGTCGGGTGAAGTGGCCAGTTCGAGGTGCCACGTGCCGGGTGCCACCACCGAGAACACCAGCGGCTCCCACCAGGCGTTGGCCATCACGTACACCTCGCCGCTGCACCACGCGAGCGAGCGCGAGTCGTGGCCGAGGTCGACCTCACCGTGCACGCCGTACACCTGCACGTGATCGTGGTCGAGGTGCCGACGCGCGCGCAGCAACGCCTGCACGTACCCGTGCAGGTCGCCCCACTCGACGAGCCGGTGCCAGTCGACCCAGCTGATCGGCCCGTCGACGTCGTACGGGTTGTCGTGCCCGCGCTGGGTGCGTGCGAACTCGTCACCCATCACGAACATCGCCGCACCCGCCGACAGCAACAGGTGCGTGAGGTGGTTGCGCAGCTGCTGCGGCCGCAGGTCGGGACCGCAGTCCCACGACCGGTGCCGGTCGCTCGTGACGGTGGTGAGGTCGTACAGGCAGAGCCCGTCGTGGGCGGTGACGAAGTTGACCGTGCGCCACGCCTCGTCGCCGAACAGGTCGGGGCTGCCCTGCACGCGCTGCGCCATCGCCGCCACCAGCCCGGCCTCGCCGCGCACGAAGCCACGCACGTCGTCGCGGAACCGGTCGTTCCACTGCCGCCATCGCGCGTCGGGGAACCCGGCGCCCACCTGATACGCGGCCAGGTCCCATGCCTCGGCCACCAACGTGACGCCCCGTTGCTCGGCCCAGTCGCCGATGCGCCGCGCCAGCTCGCCGCCGTCTCGCGTGAGCAACGACGCGAGGTCGAAGCGGAAGCCGTCGATGCCCAGATCCGCGTACCGGTCGAGTGCTTCGAGCACCAGGGCACGTACCCACGGGTGCGCCGGATCGGCGTCGTTGCCACACCCACTGTCGTCGAACGGCGTGCCATCGGGCCGGGTGCGGTAGGTCGTCGGGTCGAGGCCCCGCAACGACCAGGTGGCGCGCGATGAGTCGCCCTCGCCGGTGTGGTTGAACACCACGTCGATCCACACCGCCAGGCCGTGCGCGTGCGCGGCCGCCACCAGGTCGGCCAGCTCGGTGGCGGCGTCGTCGCCCGCTGCGTACGGCTGGTGCACCGCACCCCACACCACCGGCATGTAGCCCCAGTAGTTGTCGCTCGTGTCGAACGGGTGCACCGGCATCAGCTCGATCACGTCGACACCCAGGTCGGCCAGGTAGCCCAACCGTTCGTGCATGCCGGCGAACGTGCGGGCGAAGCCACGCACATGGGTCTCGTACACCACCGGGTGCGGCACGACGTGCCCGAGCTGCGGACGCGACGGCCACGGCGCACCGCGCACCACCCCGATCGGGCGGCCGTCCACGAACGCGAGCGCCTCGGCCGACGGGTCGACCAGGGGCGCGCCACCGTCGACCTCGAGCCAGTAGTGGTCGCCGCCGTGGGCGGTGGTGACCACCCGCCACCACCCGGTGCGGCCGTCGTCGGACGTCGGCGCGCCCCACCGCTCGGCGTCGACCCTCCGGACGGGTCCGCCGGCCGCCGGCCGGATGCAGACCACCACCTCGCGGGCGTCCGGTGCCCGCACCGACACCGTGAGGGGCCGGTGCGCCGAGGGTGAACCCCCTGCGGATGCCGCCGTGTCCGTGGCGCTCGTCAGCCCGGCGTGCGGGTACGCGTGCGGCGGGTGCACGGGAACGACCAACTCCATGTCGTCGACCGTGTCGGAACGGTCCGGCGTGTCAGGAGGGGGCGCCACGCTGCACAGCATGGCAGGCACGTGTGGCGGGCACGCAGCGAAACCCCTCTAACCTGGACCTCGATGCTCTCGCCCACCAGCACCCCGTCCGACGTCGCGCACGCGCTCACGTCGCACGGCTATCTGCCCGACGACGGGCTGGCCACGGCGATCTTCCTCGCCCTGTCGCTCAAGCGGCCGCTGCTGCTCGAGGGCGAGGCCGGCGTCGGCAAGACCGAGGTCGCCAAGGTGCTCAGCCGTTGGACCGGCGGCCAGCTCATCCGGCTGCAGTGCTACGAGGGCATCGACGCCTCGCAGGCCGTGTACGACTGGGACTACTCGCGTCAGCTGCTGCACCTGCGTGCCGCCGAGGCGTCGGGCGAGGCGCGTGGCGTCGGCACCTCGATCCTCGAAGAGCAGCTGTACCACGAGCGGTTCCTGTTGAAGCGTGCGCTGCTGCAGGCGATCGACCACGGCAGCCTCATCCCGCCGGTGCTGCTGATCGACGAGATCGACCGCGCCGACGACGAGTTCGAGGCGTACCTGCTCGAGGTGCTGAGCGACTACCAGATCACGATCCCAGAGCTCGGCGTGTTCGGCACCACCATGCCGCCCGTCGTGATCCTCACGTCGAACCGCACCCGCGACGTGCACGACGCGCTCAAGCGCCGCTGCCTGTACCACTGGGTCGAGCACCCCACGTTCGAGCGCGAGGTGCAGATCGTGCGCATGCGCGTGCCCCACGTGCTCGAACCGCTGGCCCGCCAGGTGTCGGGCGCGGTCGAGGCGATGCGCGGCCGCAGCCTGTACAAGCCGCCCGGCGTGGCCGAGACGATCGACTGGGCGTCCGCGCTCGCGTCGCTCGGCGTGAGCGAGCTCGACGAGCACACGGTCGAGGTCACCCTCGGCGCGGTGCTCAAGTACCGCGAAGATCAGGAGAAGGTGCGCCAGCAGGGCGGGATCGCCGACATCGTCAAGCAGGCGTTCGAACGCGGCGCGTTCCACGGCTGACGCCTCGACCCACCTCCCCTCGACCACCGACCGCACCGTGTCCCCGTCGTCCGCTCCCGGGGTGCGCACCGCCGCCGACGAACTGGCGATCACCTACGCCCGCGTGCTGCGCGGCCTCGGTCTGGCCGTCCCGATCGGCAGTGTCATCGACTTCGTCGAGGCCATCGGCGTGCTCGGGGTCGACACCCGCGATGCCGTGTACTGGGCCGGCCGCAGCACGCTGGTGCACCGGCCCGAGGACCTCGGCGTGTACGACCGGGCGTTCCGGGTGTTCTGGGAGCAGATGCATCCGTCGGGTGACGATCCCGAGCCCGACGAGCCGCTGAAGATCACGATCGCGATCGACGACGGCGACGACGACAGCGGTGGCGACGCCGACGCGGCCGAGCCCAACGACGACCCGACGCTGCAGCTGCGCTTCTCGGCCACCGAGGTGCTGCGCCACAAGGACTTCGCCTCGTACGACGACGACGAGCTCGCGATGGCACAGCAGATGATGAGCCACCTGCGCTTCGCCGGGCCACCACGGGGCAGCTTCCGGATGCAGCGGTCGCGTCGCGGCACCACGCCCGACCTGCGCGGCACGATCCGCTCGTCGCTGCGCGCCGGTGGCGAGCCGATCCGACGCTCGTGGCGCGAACCGGGCGAACGCATGCGGCGGCTCGTGCTGCTGCTCGACGTGAGCGGGTCGATGGAGCCCTATGCGCGTGGCATGTTGCGCTTCGTCCACGCAGCCGTGGCCGGTCGTCAGCGGGTCGAGGCCTTCGCGCTCGGCACCCGGCTCACGCGCGTCACCCGCGAGCTGTCGAGCCGCGACCCCGACAAGGCGCTGCAGGCCGCGGCCGCCCGCGTGCTCGACTGGAACGGCGGCACCCGTCTCGGCGACTGCCTGCAACGCTTCAACGACGAGTGGGGCGTGCGCGGCATGGCGCGCCAGTCGATCGTGGTGATCCTGTCCGACGGATGGGACCGCGGCGATCCGGCGCTGCTCGGCGAGCAGATGCAGCGTCTGCACCGCGTGGCCTTCCGCACGATCTGGGTCAACCCGCTCAAGGTCACGCCCGGGTATGCACCGCTCGCGCGTGGCATGGCCGCCGCGCTGCCCTTCGTCGACGCGTTCGTCGAGGGGCACTCGGTCGCGGCGATGGAGGAATTGGCGGCGACGATCTCGGCCCATACCCTGAGCTGAGAGGGCACTGATGGTCTCTGACGGTCCGATGGGAGGTCCCGATGCGTGAACTGCTCGACGACATCGATCGCTGGCGCAGCGAGGGCAAGCGCGTGGCGGTGGCACGCGTGGTCGACATCCTCGGCTCCGGCCCGCGCGAACCGGGTGCCGCGATGGCGGTCAACGACGCGGGCGAGGTGGCCGGCAGCGTGAGCGGCGGTTGCGTCGAGGGCGCGGTCGTCACCGAGGCACTCGGTGTGCTCCACGGCGAGCGCGGGCCCGGCATCGTCACGTTCGGCTACAGCGACGACGAGGCCTTCGCCGTCGGGCTCACCTGTGGTGGCACCATCCGGCTCTATCTGGAAGCGCTCGACTGGTGAGCGGCCTGTACGAGGTGCTGCGCGACCGGCTGCGCCGCCAGGAGCCGACCGCGCTGGTGACGGTGATCGACGGCCCGGTGCCGGGCCGCAAGCTGCTCGTCACGCCCGACGAGGTGCTCGGTTCGCTCGGCCACGACGAGCTCGATCGCATCGCCACGCGCGATGCCCGAGCCGAGCTCGAGGCCGGCCGTTCGGGCATCCGCCATTACGGCCCCGAGGGACAGACCACGCCCGAGGACCTGGTCGACGCACCGACGCTGTCGGTGTTCGTCGAGAGCTGGGCGCCGCCGCCGCAGATGTGGATCTTCGGTGCGGTCGACTTCACCGCCGCGCTGTCGCGGGTCGCGAAGGTGCTCGGCTACCGGGTGATCGTGTGCGACGCCCGCGAGGTGTTCGCCACCCGCCGCCGTTTCCCCGCCGCCGACGAGGTGGTGGTCAGCTGGCCCGGGCCGCTGTTCGAGCAGCGTGGCTCGCAGCTCGGCCAGCGCGACGCCGTGTGCATCCTCACCCATGACCCCAAGTTCGACGTGCCGGCCGTGCAGGGCGCGATCGCCACGCGTGTGGGCTACATCGGCGTGATGGGCAGCCGCAAGACCCACGAGAAGCGCCTCGAACGGTTGCACGACGTCGGGCTCACCGACGAGCAGCTGACGCGGCTGATGTCGCCGATCGGGCTCGACCTCGGGGCGCGTACGCCCGAGGAGACGGCGATCTCGATCTGCGCGGAGATCATCGCGAGCCGCACCGGGCGCCGGGCGCCGTCGCTGCGCGACGCGAGCGGTCCGATCCACGGCTGACCCGGACGGCCCGGACCCGAGGCACGGATCCGACGCCCGGATCCGAGGTCAGGCGTCGAGGTCAGGCGCCGAGGTCAGGCGCCGAGGTCGTCGCCGGTGGGGTCGCCGTAGCGCAGGTTGCGCCGCGCCTTGATCACGTCGACCGACACCGGCTTGCCCGGCTGGATCGCGTGCACCACGGCGAGGTCGACACCGAGCCACATCATCACGTGGCCCGGGTACTGCAGCAGATCGCCGGCCTGCGCCGTCTCGACGTCGCGAGGTGCCGCCGCCTTGATCTGGGCGGTGCTCTGACGCTTGAGCTCGAAGCCGGCCTGACCCCAGGCCCAGGTGGTGAGACCCGAGCAGTCGAAGCTCACCCCGGCGCGACTGGTGTTGCGCTGGTACCAGACGCCGAGCTGGCTCAGCGCGGCGACGAGGGCCGTCTGGTGCTCGAGGTCGGCACTGCGCCATGCGGCCTGCAGGACGGCCGGGTCGAGCCCGAGCCGCTCGGCGACGGAGATGGCGATCAGGTCGCGGGTCTGCTCGAAGGTCTCGAGCAGCGAGGCGTCGCCGGTCTCGCCGTAGCTCTGGACGACGCCGAGCGCCTGCGCAGCCTGGTCGGCGATCGGGTCGGCCACGCGAGGGCGGCCGTGGGTGGCGCTGACACCTGCTGCGGTGGCGGGCGCGGCGAGCGCGCCGGTCGCCGGCAGGGCGAGCACACCGGCGCCGCTGGCGACGGCCATGGTGCTGGCGAACAGGGCACGGCGGAAGCGCCGGCTCGGGTTGCTGGACATGTGCGTGTGACGACTCCTCGGTCTCCGCCCGGCCTCGCCGGCCCCGGGTGGGGAGGCGCGGTCGGACGTGGATCTTTCGTGAGCGGTGGGGGAGGCGACGCGACGGGTGTCGCGAGGCCGGCCGGCCACGATCACGCAGGAGCGCTGTACGAGAGCGCAACCGCTGTCGCCACGACGGACCACCAGCGCCACACGAACGGGTGGTGGGTCGTCGTAACGGCCGCAACCCTATCGTCACGGTTTCGCAATGTTCAAGCGCGCTGTCATCTTTTCGTCATGTGACGGTCGCCTCATCGTCACACCAGCGGTCTGAGCGGGGCGCCGGCCCGGGTACATCGGCGGCGTCCAGACCCCCTGGCTCCGTGGGCCGAGGGACAACGGACCCACGGACCCGACGTAGCCTCGCGGGATGCTCGTCGCCGTGGTGCTCGCCGCCGGGGCCGGCTCGCGTTTTCGCGGGGCCGAGCACAAGCTCGTGACGCCGGTGTCCGGAGCTGCCGGGACACGCCCGCTCGTCGAGCACGCGATCGTCCATGCGCTCGAGGCCGGCGTCGGACCCGTCGTCGTCGTCACCGGCGCCGCCGAGCTCGGCCTCCCGACCGAGCTGGCCGCTGCCGTCTCCGTGGCAGCCAACCCGCGTTGGGCCGACGGCCAGGCGACCTCGCTCGAGGTGGGCCTCGACGCAGCCCGCGCCCTCGGGGCCGACGCGGTGATCGTCGGCCTCGGCGACCAGCCCGGCGTGCCGCCCGACGCCTGGCGTGCGATCGCCGGCGCGCCGGCCGACTGGCCGGTGGTGATCGCCTCGTATGATGGCCGCCGCGGTCCACACCCGGTGCGGCTGCACCGGTCCGTCTGGCCGATGCTCGCCCCCGCCGGCGACGGCCGCGATGACGGCGCTCGGGCGCTCCTGCGCGAGCATCCCGGCCTGGTCCACGAGGTCCCCTGCCCGGGGACCGCCGCCGATATCGACACCCTGGAGGATGTGCAGCGATGGAAAAGCTCCTGAACGAGTTCGTGGTCCACCGCCCGATCGATCAGACCTGGCACGTGCTCACGGACGTGGAGCGGATCGCGCCCTGCATGCCGGGCGCACAGCTGCAGGAGATCGAGGGAGACATCTACCGCGGCGTGGTGAAGGTGAAGCTCGGCGCGATCGCCACCGCCTTCAAGGGCCAGGCCAAGTTCGTCGAGCGCGACGACGCCAACCACAAGGCGGTGCTGCACGGCGAGGGCCGCGACACCACCGGCAAGGGCAACGCCGACGCGATGATCACCGCGCAGCTCGAGCGGATCGACGACACCAGCACCAAGTGCGTCGTGTCGACCGACCTGCGCGTCACGGGCAAGGTCGCACAGTTCGGCCGCGGCATCATGGCCGATGTCAGCAAGAAGCTGATGGCGCAGTTCGCCGACAACCTCAACACGATGCTCGACGCCACCGAGGACGAGTCGACCCCGGCCGCAGCGAGCACCGACACGGCCACCCAGGCACCGGCGACGACGATCGCCCCGGCCGACGCGCCGGCACCCGCCGACGGCCCGACCGACGCACCCGCCGAGACCGCGCCCGAGGCCACGCCCGAAGCCACCACCGTGTCGGCTGCGGCAGCCGCGGCCGCCACCGGCCCGGCGCCCGCCCCGCAGGGTGCGCCCACGGTGCGCAAGATCGACGGTCCGGCCAACGAGCCGATCGAACTCGGCGGGCTCGCCGGCACCGCGGTGCTCAAGCGCCTGCTGCCCACCCTCGGCGGCCTCGTGCTGTTCCTGCTGGTGCTGCGCCGGTTCCGCAAGTAATCAGCCGCCCCATGCCGGCACGCCCCACCCCCGCCGCGACGAGCGACGTCTCCGAGGCCGACCGGGCGCGAGTGCGCGAACTGCTCGGCCGCGAACCGCAGGGCGAGTACGAGATCGTCGTCCGCCGCGACGACGGCGATCCGGTGGTGCTGCGCAACGCGCCGATCCTCGCCGATGGCACGCCGATGCCCACCCGCTACTGGCTGGTCGGACACCACGAGCACCTGGCCGTCAGCAGGCTCGAGAGCACCGGCGGCGTGCGCCGAGCCGAGGCCGAGATCGACCCGGCCGACGTGGCCGACGCGCATCGTCGTTACGCCGCCGAGCGCGACGCGCTGGTGCCCGGCGACCACGTCGGGCCGCGCCCCTCGGGTGGCGTGGCCGGCACGCGCACCGGCGTGAAGTGCCTCCACGCCCACTACGCCTGGTTCCTCGCCGGCGGCGACGACCCGGTGGGTCGCTGGGTGGCCGATCGGCTCGCGAGCCCGGAGGCACCGAGCTCGTGACCTGGCACCTGGAGCTCGGCGACGACGAGATCACCGCGAGGCACGCCGACGGGCACTGGACGGTGCCGATCGGTGTGCTCACCCTCGCGGGCGAACTGGCCACCGATCCCCCGCGCCCGGAGGAGCTCACCAACGCGGTCGGCGCCGTGGCCGATCACCTCGACGACCTCGTGCGCGCCCGGCCCGATCTGGTGGGCGCGCCGGTGTCGATGAGCGGTCCCGAGATCACCGCGGTCGTGGCGGTCGAGGTCGGCGGCGCTCCCCCGCTGCCGTTCGTGCTCGAGCGCGGCGCCGCCGAGGACGTGTTCCGCACGGTCGCCACGGAGCCCCGCGCCGATCGGGCACGCAATCCCGGGCTCGACCCGGTGCTGGTCGACCGGATCGTGGCAGGCTCGTGCGCAGTGGTCGCCGTGCTCCGCAAGCTCCAGCTCGATGCGATCGAGGTGCGCCCGTGACCGGCTCGGGCGCGTACGGCCATCCGTCGATGCCGTCGGTGAGCGGCCTTCGCCTCTACGGCAAGCGGGTGATGATGCGTCCGCTCACGCCGGGCGACTTCCCGCAGTGGTCGGAGGTGCGGCTGCGCAACGAGCAGTGGCTGCTGCCGTGGGAGCCGATGCGCTCGACTCGGGTGGCCGATCCCACCCGGTCGCGCGACGCGTTCAGCTCGCGCTGCGCGGCCCGCGATCGCGAACGCCAGGCCGGCACGGCGTACGGGTTCGCCGTGTTCGTCGACAACGCGTTCGCCGGCGAGATCAACCTCAACAACATCGTGCGCGGTGCGTTGCAGTCGGGCACGATCGGCTACTGGATCGACCGGGCACGCGCGGGTCACAGCTACATCGCCGAGGGGGTGGCCGTGCTCGCCCGGTTCGCGTTCGACGAGCTGCACCTGCACCGGCTCGAGATCTGCATCGTGCCGCGCAACGCGAACAGTCGTCGCGTGATGGAGAAGCTGGCGATCCGCGAAGAAGGGGTCGCCGAGCGCTATCTCGAGATCAACGGCGTGTGGGAGGACCACATGCGGTTCGGCATCACGGCCGAGGAGTGGGCGCAGCGGCGCAGCGAGCTGACGGCCGCCTGGATCTCGTAGCTCGGGTCGGGCCCGCTGCAGCGTGACGGGGTGCGCAGCCCAGTCCTGCGCACCCGGTCACGTTGGCTGCAGAGCGGTGAGGGGTCCGGCTACTCGCCGGCGAGGCGGAAGGCCTGGGCACGGGCCCGGCGCACGTTGGTGCGGCGCTTCCACATCTTCATCTTCCAGTGGCGGGGCTCGCGGGTCGGCGACTTCACCTTGTCAGCGCTGCGATGGTGCTCGGGCACCCAGGCCCGACCCGGCTCGTGCACGTCGTCGGGCTCGTACCCGGCGCTCACCTGACTGGCGAGGGAGTGCAGCTCGCTGTTGATGCGATGCCGCTCGTTGTGGGCGTGTGCCCGCAGGTCCATCTTCGGTGGCGGTGCCACGTCCTGGCTGCGATGGCGCTGGCTCATCGGTACCTCCGTTGTCTCTCGGATCCCGGGTGGAAGAGCTTCCCGTGACGTGACCATACGCCTCGCCCCCGGATCCCGGAAGGCGTTCCCGGTAACTTTTCTGCGCGCTTCGTGAACACCGTGCGCGGCCGCCGAGCGCACACCGAGGTCGCCCCAGGTCGTACGATCGTGGCCGATGCGTCCCACGATCGAACTCACCTTCGACGGCGAGATCATCGAGTGGCGCGGCCCGGCGCCGTTCCACTTCGTCCGGGTGCCCGAGGACGAAGCAGGGGTGATCAGCGACGTCAAGGCGGCGCTCACCTACGGCTGGGGGTGCATCCCGGTGACGGCCCGGATCGGCGACACCGAGTACACGACCTCGCTGTTCCCGAGACAGGGCGGCTATCTGGTTCCCGTCAAGGACGTCGTCCGCAAGGCCGAGCACCTCGCGCTCGGCGACGACGTCACGGTGCAGCTCACCCTCGACATGTCGAAGGTCTGAGCCGGCTCGCTACTTCGAGCTGATCTTCTGCTGCAGTGCGGCCAGCCGCTCGGCGAACCACGGTTGGCGGGTGCTCCACACCTGCGGGTCGAGCTCGCGCTTCACCGCAGCGGGGTGGGTGTCGACGTCGGCCATCGCCTGGATGGTCTTCTTCACCTCGATCACCAGCTGCCGCGGTGCGAGCGCCGCGCGGGCGGCGAGCTTGCCGGCCTCGACCAGCAACTGGTCGTCGGCGACGCAGCGGTGCACGAGGCCCACCCGTTCGGCCTCGGCGCCGTCCATCACCTCGCCGAACACCACACCGGCGAAGGTGGCCTGCGGGCCGACGATGCGGCGCAGCATCCACGTGTGTCCGCCACCGGGGTGGATGCCGATCTGCAGGAACCGGGTGTCGAACCTGGCGCGGGCGGCAGCGATGCGCAGGTCGCAGCCGAGCGCGAGGTTCATGCCGGCGCCGACCGCCGCGCCGTTCACCGCGGCGATGGTGGGCAGCTCGCTGCGGGCGATGCGCAAGAAGCCCTCGTAGATCGAGCCGAGGCTCTCCTCGGTGGCCTCGGCGAGGTTGCCGAGGTTCGCCCCTGCGCAGAACGCCGGCGCGGCACCGGTGACCACGACGGCACCGACCCGCTCGTCGGCCTCGAGCGCGTCCATCGCCGCGACGATCTCGGCGACCAGCGGGGCGGTGAGCGTGTTGCGCTCGGCCGGGTTGTTGAGGGTGAGCACGGCGTACACCGGACCGTCCGGCTGGGCCGGATCGGCGGGCACGAGTTCGGTGAGCACGAGCGACATGCGCCGATTCTGACACGACACCCCGCTCCGGCCGGCAGTCCCGCCGATTCGCCCGCCGGGGTGGGGCCGGCGAGTGGCTAGCGTCGTCGCCGCATGCTCGACCACGTGTTCACCGATGCCATCGGCGCCCTGCGCGACGCCTTCGAGGCCGCGTTCCTCGAACGCCAGGCGTTCGACGAGCACTTCCAGGTCGACGTCCTGCTCGGCGACCTCAGCTGGGAGACGAGCTACGGCCTGCCGGGCGAGGGACAGCCGCCGCGGGTGGTGGCCCACGTCAACTTCGACTGGCCGACGTGGAGCCAGACCTCGTACCGGCGCTGGTACGTCGAGGAGGTGCTCGATCAGCTGCCGGCGATCGAGATGGAGATCGTGTTCCGCGTGCAGCGGCTGGCGACCCAACCCGACCGGTCGGTGATCGAGCCGGTCGCCACCGAGACCAGCCCGCTGATCGGCGACGGCCGGCTCGAGCGAGCGGGGACGACGATCGAGATCGCGTACGTCGATCCGCTCGACGCGGGCGACGGCCCGGCGACGGCCGAGTACGCGATCGAGGTCACCTACGAGGGCCTGTACGAGCTGGCCGAGCAGACGCTGGCCGACGGCTCGAGCACGCTGCTCGACGAGCACTTCGGTGCGCTCGGCGGATGGATCGCGGCGACGCTCGTCAAGCTCGGCGACCTGAAGCTCGAGTTCCTGCCGGCCGACGACCTCGGCGACTGACCCCGCTTCGGCCGGCGTCATCACCTGCCGCCAGACTCGCAGCATGTCCGACGCCTCCTCCCCCACTCCGCCCGTCGTCCTGCTCGAGGTGAGCGAGCGCATCGCCACCGTCACGCTCAACCGACCGGCGGCACGCAACGCGCTGTCGAGCGAGGTGCTCCGGCTGCTGCCCCGGCTGTTGGCCGAGGCCGACTCGCGCGACGACGTCGACGTCGTCATCCTCACCGGCGCCGATCCGGCGTTCTGTGCCGGCCTCGATCTGAAAGAGCTCGGGTCGACGGCCGGCAACCTCGGGGGCACCGGCGCCGACGGCAGCGCGAACGCGTCGGGCGTGCGCAGACCGTTCCCGCCGATGACCAAGCCGCTCATCGGCGCGGTCAACGGCGTGGCGATCACAGGCGGATTCGAGCTCGCGCTCAACTGCGACTTCCTGATCGCGAGCGAGCACGCGAAGTTCGGCGACACGCACACGCGTGTGGGTGTGATGCCCGGGTGGGGGCTGACGGTCTTGCTCCCGCAGGCGATCGGTGTGCGCCGCGCCCGCGAGATGAGCTTCACCGGCAACTTCCTGTCGGCCGACGAGGCGTTGCAGTTCGGGCTCGTCAACCACGTGGTCGCGCACGACGAGCTGATGCCGTTCACACGGCGCATCGCACTCGACATCATCGGCAACGACCAGCCGGGTGTGCGCCAGATCCGCAGCACCTATGCGTTGATCACGGCCGAGCGCGAGGGCTGGGAGATCGAGGCCGCCGACGGACGTCGCTGGCGCGACGAGCACTTCAGCGCCGACCAGGTGGCGGCGCGACGAGCCGCGATCCAGGCGCGGGGGCGTCAGCAGTAGGTCTGCAGAGCGACGCGAGTCACTCAGGCGACGGGGCGACGGCGGGCGAACGAGATCAGCCCGAGGCCGGCGCCGATCAGTGCCGCACCGAGCAGCGTGGTGGCCCAACTGTCGCCACCGGTGACCGGCAGCGAGGCCACCACTGCGGCGGCCTCCTCGGCCGTGGGCGTGCCCGACGCGCTCGTCGAGCCGGTCGTGCGGGGCGTCTCGGCGATCTCGGCGGCCTCGGCAGCCGAGGCCACCTGGGCCACCTGGGCGACCTCGGCGCAGCGTGACACGACGACGGTCACGCCGGCCACGCGCAGCACCTCGGTGCCGTCGGTGCTGACGATCACGTCACCTCCGGCGACCATCGCGCCGGGGACGGCGGCCACACCACCGACCAGCACGGGCACCACGTGGGCGACGTCGTCGGGATCCAGGCCGTCGGCCGACACGCCGACGATCGTGAGCGTCTCGCCGGCAGCAGCGGGCACGACGTCGACCCCGGTGTCGAACGACGGGATCGCCGCGTCGAGCACCTGGAAGCCGCCCCACTGCGCCGTCTCCTCGACACAGGAGGACCCCACCGAGTTCCCCACCGAGGCGGCCGCCGCGCCGGACACGTCGGAGGCCGTGGGACCAACCCCGGACGTGTCGGCAGCGGCAGTCGCCCCGGAGACCATGGCGACGACCGGGATGGCGCACATCGCCAGCGCCGGCCGCACCCAGCGGCGCCGGGAGGCCGTGCGGTGGAGGTGGTGGTGCGTCCCGCTCGTCATGGACGACACCGTACGGACACCACGGCCCGTGGTACAGGGTGACGGAGAGCGATGGTCCGAACGGCCCACGCGGGCCGGGCGACGGATCAGATGGCGGCGCCGCGGGCCCGCAACTCGGTCTTCAGCACCTCGATGATGTCGAGCGCGAGGATCTCGGCGCCGACCGAGTTCAGGTGGAAGCCGTCGTCGGCACGCACGTCCTTGGCCACCTTGTCGCGGGGATCGACCACGAACTCGGCCCAGCCGCCCTCGCGACCGGAGAACCGCTTCCACGTGTCGACGAAGCGCACGTTCGACCGCTTCGCGGCCTCGGCCCGCACGACCTCGTCCTGCACCTGCAACTTCAAGGTCACGTCAGGGTTGTCGTCGTTGGGGATGCCCACCCACACGAGCGTGCGGCCCTCCGACGCCAGGTAGTCCATCACCTCACCGACGCGGCGCCCGTACTCGGCCCGCCACTCCTCGTCGCCGTCGCCGGTCGGCTCGCCGATGATGAAGTGCGGCGACCCGTCCGCGTTGGCGCCGTCGGTGAGGCCCTGCGAGTCGTTGCCGCCGAACGTGACGACCACGATGTCGGGCTGCACCTGCGGGATGATCTCGCGGAAGTGCGCGGGCCAGTCGAAGAAGTCGGGTCGGGCCAGACCGGACGAGACCTTGTAGTCCATCTGCGTCGTGGCCACCCCGGTCTCGCCGAGCAGGGTCTCGAGGTACGGCCCGAACGTGCCGGCGTCGGAGTCGCCGGCCACCAGCACCACGGCGGGGTCGGCCGCGGTGGGCACGTGCGGGGCCGCAGGGGCAGCGGTGGTGGTGGGCAGCGCGGCGAGGCTCGACACGGTGGACCCGGTGCTGGTGTCGACCGGCGCGGTGCTGTCGGCCGTCCCGTCAGCGGTGCCGGTGCCGTCGGTCGGCGACACGGCCTCGGTGTCGTCGGCCCCGAACAGCGCGCCGCCGATCTTCACGACGACGGTGGCGGCCAGCGCGAGCACGACGAGCGCACCGATGCGTCGCACCATGTAGCGACGACGGCTGACCCGTCGACGCCGCGGCGGACCGGGAACGGGGCGGGACGACATGGCCATGACGGATCGGCGCCCATGCTAGGGCCGCGGTCAGCGACGAGGGTGGCTGGTCGACGCCCGCACCACCAGCGACACCGGGAGCACGAGCGCGGTCTGCGCCTCGCCGGCCGGGCCGTGCGACTCGGCGGCGACCAGATCGGCGAGCAGTCGCCCGGCCTCACGGCCGAGTTCGTCGGCGGGGAACGACACGGTGGTGAGCGGCGGCGACACGTAGGCCGACAGGGGCTGGTCGTCGAATCCCGCCACCGACCAGTGATCCGGCACCGCGATCCCACGCTCGGCGCAGGCGCGCAACAGCCCGTACGCGTGCAGGTCGGTGGCGCACACGATCGCAGTGACGTCGGCGCCCACCAGTTCGGGCATCGCGGCCAGCGCCGCGGCGTGGGCAGCGCCCGCATCGACATCGCTCGCCAGGCGGTCGACGTGCACCAGCTCGGCCCCGTCGGCGCGGAGCACCGACGCCAGCGCGTCGCGACGTACCGAGAAGGTCTCGGTCTCGGGCGTGGCGTTCATGAACGCGACGCGACGGTGGCCGAGCCCCAGCAGGTGCGTGGCCAGCTGGCGTGCGCCGCCCACCACGTCGAGGTCGACCCGCGGTCGGGCGCTGCCGGTGCCCGGCGCGTCGAGCACCACGGTGGGCAGCTCGGGCGGCAGCGCACGCAACAGCTCGGGCGACGGGGCGGCCACCAGTGCGCCGGCGAGGCGGAGTCCCTGCAACCGCGCGAGCGTGGCCACCGGGTCGTCACCGAGCTCGGGCACCGAGAACAGCACCTGGTGATCACTGCCCAGCGCCGCGGCCGCGCCGAGCGACACCCGCGCGTAGAACGGGTTGGTGAACGCAGGCGTCACCACCGCCACGGCACCGGCGGCACCGGTGGCGAGCCGCCGCGCCGACTCGTCGACCACGTAGCCGAGCCGATCGATCTCGGCGCGCACGCGCGTGACGGTGTCGGCCGCGACACGACCCTCCCACTTGCCGTTCACGACGAGCGACACCGTCGAGATCGACACGTTCGCGGCCGCCGCCACGTCGGCGGCGCGGGCCCGGCCGCGCAGGGCGCGCTGGTCGGGCGTCACATCGCCCCGTGCGTCCCGCTGTGCGTCGTCCGACCCGGCCACCAACGGCACCCTAGACGTGCCGGCACCCGCGGCACAGGCCACGGTCAAGCGCTTGACGCACCTCACCGCCGAGCGCCATGCTTCACCCAGCCGTCACACGGTCGCCCCCGGCCGGGGTACCGACCCGAAGTAGGCTGTGGCACGGATCCGCCGATCCACACACAACACTCCAAGGGGGAGAACCACATGCGCAAGACCAAGCGCTTCGCCGCGCTGGCGCTGACCGCGTCGCTGTTCGTGGTCGCTGCTTGCGGCGACGACGACGAGGAAACGACGTCGACGACGGCCGCCGCGAGCGACACCACTGCTGCCGGTGCCAGCGACACGACGGCCGCCGCCGGTGGCGAGGGCATCTCGGCCTGCGAGGTCACCGACGTCGGCGGTGTCGACGACAAGGGCTTCAACCAATCGGCGTACGCCGGCCTCGAGCAGGCCAAGGCCGAGCTGGGCGCCGAGATCGACCTCCTCGAGTCGTCGAGCGATGCCGACTACGCGCCGAACATCGACGCGTTCGTGAAGAAGGACTGCGACGTCATCGTGACCGTCGGCTTCCTCCTCGGTGGCGCCACCGCCGCTGCGGCGAAGGCCAACCCGGACCAGCAGTTCGCGATCATCGACTCGGACGCCAACGACGACAACGGCACGCCGGACGACTTCTCGGACGACATCAACCTCGAGAACGTCCGCGCGCTCAACTTCTCGACCGACCAGCCGTCGTTCGTCGCCGGCTACCTCGCGGCCGGCATGACCAAGACGGGCAAGGTCGCCACCTACGGCGGCATCAACATCCCGCCGGTCACCATCTTCATGACGGGCTTCCTGAACGGCGTGAAGTACTACAACGAGCAGAAGGGCACCACGGTCGAGGTCCTCGGCTGGGACGGCACCGAGGGTTCGTTCGCCGGCAACTTCGAGAGCCTCGACGACGGCAAGAAGCTCGCCCAGGGCTTCGCCGACGAGGGCGCCGACATCATCTTCCCGGTCGCCGGTCCGGTGGGCCTCGGCTCGTCGGCCTACGCCAAGGAAGTGGGCGGCATCCGCATCATCGGTGTCGACGTCGACATGTACGTCAGCAACGACAAGGAGAAGGAGGTCTACCTGACCTCCGTGCTGAAGAACATCGACGCCGCCGTGTTCGACACGGTCAAGAACGTGGCCGACTCGGGCGACCCGGGTGACGACTACCTCGGCACCTTCGCCAACGGTGGCGTCGGCATCGCCGACTACCACGACCAGGCCGGTGACGTGCCCGCCGAACTCCAGGCGGAAGTCACCGACATCATCGCCAAGCTCACCTCGGGCGAGCTCAAGGCGAGCTGAGCACACCCGCTCAACTCGTGTGAACACGATCGAGAGGGGCCCTGCGGGGCCCCTCTCGTCGGTTTTCGGAAGCCTCGATTTTCCGGCGTCTAGAGTGCGCCACGAACCGGTGCCGCGGGCGGCGTCGGCAGCGAAGGGGAGACATGGAACTGGAGCTGCGGGGGATCACCAAACGGTTCCCCGGCGTCGTCGCCAACGACGACGTGAACCTGCGGGTCCGCGGGGGCGAGGTCCTCGCACTGGTCGGTGAGAACGGCGCCGGCAAGAGCACGTTGATGAACGTGCTCTACGGTCTGTACCGGGCCGACGAGGGCGAGATCCTGATCGACGGGGTGCCGCAGCACTTCACCTCCCCGCGTGATGCGATCGCCGCCGGCATCGGCATGGTGCATCAGCACTTCATGCTCGTGCCGGTGTTCACCGTGGCCGAGAACGTCGTGATGGGCGTCGAGCCGACGACGATGGGCGGGGTCAAGCTCGACATCGCGACGGCGCGCGAGCAGGTGCGCTCGATCAGCGAGCAGTACGGCATGCACCTCGACCCCGACGCACGGATCGAGGACATGCCCGTCGGTCTGCAACAGCGCGTCGAGATCATCAAGGTCCTCTTCCGCCACGCCAGCATCGTCGTGTTCGACGAGCCGACCGCCGTGCTCACACCGCAGGAGATCGAGGACTTCTTCGTGATCGTCGAGTCGCTCAAGGCCGACGGCAAGGGGATCATCTTCATCACCCACAAGCTCCGCGAGGCGATCCGCATCGCCGACCGGATCGAGGTGCTGCGCCGCGGCAAGACCGTCGGCGACGCCGATCCGAAGACGGTGAAGGACACCGAGCTCGCCGAGATGATGGTCGGCCGTCCGGTCGACCTCGTCGTCGCCAAGGATGTGCACGAGGCCGGGCAGGTGGTGCTCGACGTGCGCGACTTCACCGTGCGCGAGCCGGGTGGCCGTGCGCTCGTCGACCATGTGTCGTTCCAGGTGCACGCCGGCGAGATCGTCGGCGTCGCGGGGGTGCAGGGCAACGGGCAGACCGAGCTCGTCGAGGCGCTCGTCGGCCTGCGTCGAGTGGCCGGCGGCTCGGCCCACCTCGACGCACAGGACATCACCGTGGCCGATCCCCGCGACATGCACCGCCACGGGGTGGCGCACATCCCCGAGGACCGCCAGCGCGAGGGCATCGTCAAGGATTTCGACATCACCGAGAACCTGGCGCTCACCGCGTACTACGCGTCGCCGCTCAGCAACGGCGTCACGATCGACTGGGGCGAGGCCCGCACCGAGGCCAAGCGCCTCGTCGAGCAGTTCGACATCCGCACCCCGTCGGTCGACACGCCGGTGGGCACGCTGTCGGGCGGCAACCAGCAGAAGGTGATCGTGGCGCGCGAGCTGAGCCGCGACCTGAAGCTCGCCATCGCGTGCCAGCCCACACGTGGCATCGACGTCGGTTCGATCGAGTACATCCACGAGCGCATCGTCGCCCTGCGCGACGCCGGCGTGGCCGTGCTCGTCGTGAGCACCGAGCTCGACGAGGTGATGGCCCTCGCCGACCGTGTGCTCGTCATGTACCGCGGCAAGGTGGTCGCCGACCTGCCTCGCGCCGCCACCGATCACAACGAGGTCGGCCTCTACATGGCCGGCGCCAAGGAGAGCGCAGCATGACCGCCGCCACCGTCGACGAGCGCCCCGCGGCCGACCCCGACGAGAAGCCGAAGCTGGTCGCGTTCTTCGATCGGATCGACTCGTACAACAACCTGCTCCTGCCGTTCCTCGCGATCGTGTCGGCACTGGTCGTCGGTGCGCTCATCATCGGCCTCACCGACATCGACCGCCTGAAGGAAGGCGACATCGGGGGCATCCTCGGCTCGATCAAGGACGCCTACCTGGCGCTGCCCTCGGGAGCGCTCGGGAGCCTCAGCGGGCTCAGCGAGACGATCGTCTCGGCCACCCCGCTCATCCTCGCCGGCCTGTGCTTCGCGATCGCCGCCCGCTCGGGTCTGTTCAACATCGGCGCCACCGGGCAGATGTTCGCCGGCGGCATGGCGGCCGTCTGGGTGGGCTTCACGATGGACGGCCCCGGCATCGTGCAGGTGCCGCTCGCGCTGCTCGCCGGCATCATCGGCGGTGGCATCTGGGGCGGCCTCGTCGGTCTGCTCAAGGCACGCACGGGCGCGCACGAGGTGATCACCACGATCATGACCAACTACATCGCGGGCCTGCTCACGCTGTGGTTGTTGAAGACGTCGGCGTTCCAGCAACCGGGCAAGGACAACCCGGTGTCGAAGACCGTCAGCAAGCACGGTCGCCTGCCCGAGTTGTTCTTCTGGAGCGACGACCCCTCGCTGCGGGCCCACTGGGGGTTCCTCGTCGCGATCGCCGGGGCGATGTTCATGTGGTGGCTGTTCGAACGGTCGAAGATCGGTTTCGAGCTGCGCACGTTCGGCTCCAACGCGGACGCCGCGCGCTACGCCGGCATGAAGCCCGCCACGCTCACGACGCTGGCGATGTTCATCGCCGGTGCGATGGCCGGCCTCGCGGGTGCCACGCAGATCATCGGCACCCAGGGCTACGCCACCGAGAGCTTCGCCGGCAGCATCGGCTTCGACGCCATCGCGGTCGCCCTGCTCGGCCGCAACAAGCCGGTCGGCATCGTGTTCGCCGCGTTCTTGTTCGGCATCCTCGACGCCGGGGGTCGCAAGATGCAGCTCGACACCGACATCCCGCTCGACGTCGTGCTGGTGCTGCGGGCACTGATCGTGCTGTTCATCGCCGCACCGGCACTCACACGCCTGATCTGGCGATTGAAGAAAGAAGGCGGCGCGTCCGCGCTGCAGTTCCGGGGGTGGGGTTCATGAGCACGCAGACGCCCGAGGGCACCACGGCGACCACCGACGCGACCACCACGGTCACGTCGGTCGTCCAGGGTGGCGCGCTCACGTTCGAGGAGCGACGGCACGCCCGCAACCTCGGCATCGCCTACGTGGTGCTGGCCGGCATCACCGCGATCTTCCTCACCCGCCACGAGGGCACGGCGACGTTCAACCTCGACGGCGGTCGCTCGTTCGGCCTGCCCGCGCAGGGGCTCGGCTGGTTCGTCGCGGCATCGCTCGCGGTCGTGGCCGGCATCCAGCTGTGGCGTGGGTTCGGCAAGTACACCAACGTGATCCTCGCGATGGCCTCGGTGCTGGTGTTCATGTCGTTCCTGGCGTGGGCTGCCGCCGGCCGTGGCTTCTCGTTCATCGGCATGCTCGCCTCGGCGGTCACGTTCTCGACACCGCTGATCTTCGGCGCCTGCGCGGGCATCATGTGCGAACGCTCGGGTGTGGTGAACATCGCGATCGAGGGCCTGCTGCTCAACGGGGCGTTCACCTCGGCGCTCGTCGGGTCGATCGCCGCCGGCTGGCCGGGCCTCGGCGACAAGAGTGGCTTCTGGATCGGTGTGCTCGCGGCGATGATCACGAGCGCCCTGTTGGCGTGGCTGCTCGCGTGGCTGGCGATCCGGTTCAAGGTCGACCAGGTGATCGTCGGCTTCTTCATCAACTTCTTCGTGCTCGGCCTCACCTCGTTCCTGTCGAGCCGTGTGCTCACCACCAACCCCGACTACAACGACACGCCGACGCTCGGCGCCTGGAAGATCCCGTTGCTCGAGCGGATCCCTGTGCTCGGCCAGATCCTGTTCCAGCAGACGGTGTTCGTCTACGGCGCCTACCTGTTGGTGGTCGTGTTCACGTGGTTCCTGTTCCGCTCGAAGTGGGGTCTGCGCACCCGTGCGGTGGGCGAGCACCCGCGTGCGGCCGACACGCTCGGCATCAACGTGTTGCGACTGCGCTACCGCAACGTGATCATCGCCGGCGGCATCGCGGGGTTCGGGGGCGCGTGGTGGACCGCCACCCTCGGCCGGTTCAACGAGAACATCACCAACGGCCGCGGCTTCATCGCGCTCGCCGTCGTGATCGTCGGGCGCTGGCACCCCGTCGGCGCGCTCTGCGCGGCCTTGCTGTTCGGCCTGTTCGACTCGGTGGCCGACAAGTTGAGCCTGCTCAACACCGGGTTGCCGAGCGAGTTCATCAAGATGACGCCGTACCTGATGACCATCGTCGTGGTCGCCGGGTTCGTCGGCCGGTCGCGCGGTCCCAAGGCCGCCGGCCAGCCCTACGAGAGCCAGTAGCGCGCGTCGTCGCCGTGTGATCGCGTGATCAGCGGTGCAGGCGGGCGACCGCCTGCACCTCGATCCCGCCGCGCGGACGCTGGGTGAGGGTCACCGTCACGTCGCGGGGCTGCGCCGTGGTCATCACCTCGTTCGCGATCTCGGCCGTGAGCGCCTCGGCGAACACGGCCCGGTCGCGGAAGCCCCACAGGTAGAGCTTCAGGCTCTTCGACTCGATGCACCACGCGTCGGGCGTGTATTCGATGACGACGTGGGCGATGTCGGGTTGCTGGGTGACCGGGCACATCGACTGCAGCTCGTCGGTGGTGAAGCGCACGGTGGTGACGTGAGCCGGTGCCGGGAACACCTCGACGTGGTCGATCGCGTGCCGGACCGTGTTGCCGAGGACGGTCAGCTGGGGCGTGGGGGCCGCGGTTTCCATGGCCGACAGGGTACGGCCGCACGGGGTGGGCCCCTACGCTGTGCCGATGGGCTCCATCTCCCCCGATCTCCTCGCGGCCGCACCGAAGGTGTTGTTGCACGACCACGTCGACGGCGGCCTGCGCCCCTCCACGGTGGTCGAGTTGGCGCAGGAGTACGGCTACACCGGGCTACCCACCACCGACGTCGACGATCTCGCCCGGTGGTTCCATCGCGGCGCACGGCGCAACGACCTCGTGCTGTACCTCGAGACCTTCGCCCACACGGTGGGTGTGATGCAGCACCGCGACGCGATCGAGCGTGTGGCGTTCGAGTGCGCGCAGGACCTGGCGGCCGACGGCGTCGTGTATGCCGAGGTGCGTATGGCGCCCGAGCTGTGCACCGAGGCGGGCATGTCGCTCGACGAGGTGGTCGAGGCGATGCTCGACGGGTTCCGCCGTGGCAGCGCCGGCACCGATCTCACGATCTACCTGATCTGCTCGGCGATGCGCACCGCGGCGCGCAGCCTCGAGATCGCCGAGCTGGCCGTCCGGTGGCGCGACGCCGGGGTGGTGGGTTTCGACATCGCCGGCGCCGAGGCCGGTCACCCGCCCACCCGCCACCTCGATGCGTTCCACTACATCCAGCGCGAGAACTTCCACTCGACCATCCACGCCGGCGAGGCGTTCGGGTTGCCGAGCATCTGGGAGGCACTGCAGTTCTGCGGCGCCGAGCGGCTCGGCCACGGCGTGCGGATCGTGGACGACATCACGGGGCCGCCGGGCGAGGAGCAGCTCGGTCGGCTGGCGTCGTTCGTGCGCGACCGGCGCATCCCGCTCGAGCTGTGCCCGACGAGCAACGTCAACACGGGTGTGTGCGCGTCGATCGCCGAGCACCCGATCGGCATGCTGCGTCGTCTGCGTTTCCGCGTCACGCTCAACACCGACAACCGGCTCATGAGCGCGACCTCGATGACGCACGAGATGGCACAGCTGAACGAGTCGTTCGGTTGGGGCCTCGACGACTTCGAGTGGTTGACGATCAACGCGATGAAGAGCGCGTTCACCGACTTCCCCGAGCGGCTGCGGATCATCAACGGCACGATCAAACCGCGCTACGCGCTGTTGAAAGCGCAGACCACGCTCGGCGCCGGCTGAGTCGAGCCGGCGCCCGCCGGGCCTTTCGGCGGCCCGGGGCGCGTCTGGCACACTCGTGCCATGTCCGTCGCCGTCCACCATGTCGACCACCCGCTGATCGCCGACTCGCTCGTCCGCGTCCGCGACGCCCACACACCCAACGCGATCTTCCGTCAGGAGATCGAGCGGATCGGCTCGCTGTTGCTGGCCGAGGCCACTCGCAATCTGCCCACGCAGACCGTGCGGGTGACCACGCCGCTCACCGAGACGTCGGGTCGTGTGCTCGCGGCGCAGCCGGTGGTGGTGCCGGTGCTGCGCGCCGGTCTCGGTTTCCTGCACGCAGCGCAGGAGCTGCTGCCCAACGCCGACATCGGGTTCATCGGCGTGAGCCGCGACGAGGCGACGTTCCAGCCCAAGTCGTACGTGAACAAGCTGCCCGAGAGCCTGGCCGGTCGTCAGTGCATCGTGCTCGACCCGATGCTCGCGACCGGTGGCTCGTTGGCGCACGCGTGCCAGCAGCTCATCGAGCGCGGTGCCACCGGCACGATCATCGTCGTGTGCGTGCTCGCCGCACCCGAGGGCATCCAGGTGCTCGAGCAGGCGGGCCTCGACCTCGCGATCTACACGGCCGCGGTCGACGAGCGGCTCAACGAGCACGCGTTCATCGTGCCCGGTCTCGGCGACGCCGGCGACCGCCAGTTCGGCTCGCCGGCCTGAGCCCGTCCACCGCGGGACCACGACGCCCAACCCGGGCGTTTCCGTCCCGCGTCAGCGGGTGGCGCCGTCGGCGGTGGGGTTCACCCGGCCGGCGTCGCGGCGCACGCTCGCCAGCCCGGCGAGCACCTCGAAGATGCACCGGTGCGCGACGTTGACCGTGCAATCGGCGTGGTCGTACGCGGGCGCGACCTCCATCAGGTCGAACGCGACGAGCGGCGTCTCGCGAGCCAGGCGTCGCAGCGCCCGCAGGAGATCGGCCGAGGTGAGGCCGCCCGGCTCGGGCGTGCCGGTGCCCGGTGCGAAGGCCGGATCGAGGCAGTCGATGTCGACGCTCACGTACAGGTGGTCGACGCCGTCCATCGCCTCGGCGATCGCGTCGGTGATCACTGCGTCGAGGCCGCGCTGGTGCACCTCGTCCATCAGGTGCCAGCGCATGCCCTGCTCGCCCATCCACGCCCACACGTCGGCGCCCGGCCAGTAGCCGCGCAGGCCCACCTGCACGAAGTTGCGGCCCGGGATCGCACCGCTCTCGATCAGCCGCCGCATCGGCGTGCCGTGGCTCGCCAGGTTGCCGTCGATCGTGTCGGCGGTGTCGGCGTGCGCGTCGAAGTGCACCATGCCCACCGTGCCGAAGCCGTAGTGCTCGGCCACGGCGGTGGCGGCCGGCCAGGTGACGGTGTGGTCGCCACCGATGGTGATCGGCACGACCCCGAGCTCGACCACCGACGCCACCTTGGCCTTGATGTTGTCGAGACTCTCCTGCACCATCCCGCTCGGGCAGTAGGCGTCGCCGACGTCGACCACCTCGAGCCAGTCGAAGATCTCGAGTCCGAGGTCGAGGTGGTAGGTGCCCGGCTCGTACGCATCGGTGCGCAGCGAGCGTGGTCCGAAGCGGGCGCCGGGGCGGTTGGTGGTGCCGAGGTCGAACGGGGCACCGAGGATCGCGACGTCGGCCTGCCAGTCGGCGAGCTGCTGCACCTCGGTGACGAGCGGACGCTGCCCGAAGGTCTGCACGCTGCCGAACACGTAGCCGAGGTCGAGCTGCTCGCGCAGGCCCGGAGGGATGTTGCGTCGGGGCGTCGTCATGCGCGGAACGGTAGCCCCACGTCCGGGGGACGCCCGGCGATCAGTCGTCGGTGACGTCGAGGTCGCTCAGCGCCGGCACCGGCATGCCCCAGCGCTTCATGCCCTCCTCGATGCGCTTGTTGAGCGTCTCGAGCACCGCGATGCGTCCGTAGCGCTTCTGCTCGGCGGGGATCACGTCCCAGGGGGCGAGCTTGTGCGAGGTCTTCGCGAACATGTCCTCGGCCGCCACGCGGTACAGCGGGCTCTTCTCGCGGTTGCGCCAGTCCTCGTCGACGAGCTTCCACTGCTTGAGCGGATCGGCGGCGCGTGCCTCGAACCGGCGCAGCTGCTCGTCGTCGCTCACGTGCATCCAGAACTTCACGAGGATGATGCCTTCGGTGACGAGCGACTTCTCGAAGTCGACGATCGACTCGTACGCACGGCCCCATTCGGCCTTGGTGGCGAAGCCCTCGACACGTTCGACGAGCACCCGCCCGTACCAGCTGCGGTCGAACACGGCCATGCCGCCGTGGCCGGGCAGCTCCTTGTAGAAGCGCCACAGGAAGTGGTGCCGCTTCTCGCGCACCGAGGGCGCGCCGTAGTTGACCACCGTGTAGTGGCGCGGGTCGAGGTGCCCGACGATCACCTTGATCGCCCCGCCCTTGCCCGCCGCGTCGGGGCCTTCGAACACGACCAGCAGCCCGGGTCCGATCTGGCCGCCCATCTCGCCGCCGAGGTGCAGGCGGAGCTGCAGCAGCCGGCGCTGTTCCTCCTGCAGTCGCTTCTCGTACTGCTCCTTGTCGAGCCGCAGGGTCAGATCGAGCTTGTCGATGACACCCATGTCCGCCGTCCCCCTCCCGGTCCGTCGCTCAGGACCGCTTCTGGATGTTCGCCCACTCGTCCTTCAGGCCCACGGTGCGGTGGAAGAGCAGGTGCTCGCGTGGGTCGTGGGCGAAGTACCCGAGACGCTCGAACTGCACCACCTGTCCGGGCGCAGTGTCGCCGAGGGCGGTCTCGAGCTTGCAGTGCTCGAGCAGCTCTCGCGAGTCGGGGTTGAGGTCGTCGAACGGCTCGCCGGTGGCGTCGCCCGGCACCTCGGCCGAGAACAGCCGCTGGTACAGGGCGACGGTGGCGTCGAGGGCGTGGGCGGCCGACACCCAGTGCATGGTCGACTTGACCTTGCGACCGTCCGGGGCGTTACCACCCTTGGTGTCGGGATCGTAGGTGCAGTGCACCTCGGTGACGTTCCCCGCGTCGTCGGTCTCGTAGCCCGTACACGTGACGAAGTAGGCGCCGCGCAGGCGCACCTCGCGTCCGGGCGTGAGTCGGAAGTACTTGGGCGGGGCATCGATCATGAAGTCGTCGCGCTCGATCCAGAGTTCGCCGGTGAACTCGACCTCGCGGGTGCCGTCGTCGGCGTTCTCGGGGTTGTTCTGCAACGTGACGTGCTCGACCTGCCCGGCGGGCCAATTGGTGACGACGAGCTTGAGTGGGCGCAGCACGGCCATGCGGCGCTGCGCGGTGCGGTTGAGCTCGTCGCGCACGAAGCTCTCGAGGAGTTCGATCTGGTGACGGCTGTTGGTCTTCTGCACACCGATGAAACTGCAGAAGTCCTTGATCGCCACCGACGGGTAGCCGCGGCGGCGCAACGCCCGGATCGTCGGCAGGCGCGGATCGTCCCAGCCGTCGACGATGCCGTCGGCGACGAGCTTGGCGAGCTTGCGCTTCGAGGTGACCGTGTGGGTGAGCTCGAGGCGGGCGAACTCGATCTGGCGCGGCTGGTCGAACGGCAGCGGCAGCTGCTCGAGGTACCAGTCGTAGAGCGGCCGGTGGCTGTCGAACTCGAGCGAGCACAGCGAGTGCGTGACCCCTTCGATCGCATCGCTCTGGCCGTGCGCCCAGTCGTAGGTGGGGTAGATCACCCACGCGTCGTGGGTGCGGTGGTGGTGGCCGCGGCGGATGCGGTACATCACCGGGTCGCGCAGCTGCATGTTCTCGTGCTGCATGTCGATCTTGGCGCGCAGCACGCGCGAGCCGTCGGCGAACTCGCCCGCCCGCATCCGGCGGAACAGGTCGAGGTTCTCGTCGATCGTGCGCGAGCGGAACGGGCTCTCGACGCCCGGCTTGCCGTAGCCGCCGCGCTGGGCCGAGATCGTCTCGCCGTCCTGGTCGTCGACATAGGCGAGACCCTTGGTGATCAGCAGTTCGGCCCACTGGTAGATCTGCTCGAAGTAGTCGCTCGCGTAGAGCACCGTGTCGACGGTGTAGCCGACCCAGGCGAGGTCCTCCTGGATCGCGTCGACGTACTCGGTGTCCTCGGTGTCGGGGTTGGTGTCGTCGAAGCGAAGGTTGCAGACGCCACCGAACTCCTCGGCGATCCCGAAGTCGACGTGGATCGCCTTGGCGTGGCCGATGTGGAGATAGCCGTTGGGTTCGGGTGGGAACCGGGTCTGGACCCGCCCGCCGAAGGTGCCCTGCTCGTTGTCCTGCCGGACGAGGTCGCGGACGAAGTTGGCGGCGGCGGGGGGCGTCGGACCCGGGGTGGTCATGTGGCGTGACGCTACCAACTGGCTCCCCGGCCGACGTAGGACGATGGTCGGCGCATCGCGCGCGACGGGTGTGTCTCACCGCACGTTCACCCGGCTCGCACGCCGGGCACACCTGCCGGAGCGATCCTCGACCCCGTGACCGCTCCCGTCCCCGTCGTTGCTCGCCCGTCACACACACGTCACGTCGGCGCCGAGCCACGCCACGCGCGAAAGGACTAGATTCCTTGACGATGTCCATACGTTTCGTCGCACCGCACGACCTGTCGACGCAGGTGTGGAAGTGCTTCGGGCTCTCCACGTCCGACCGCGCCGACCGGCAGCGTCACGTCGAGCGCGAGCTCGATCGCACGGGCCTGCCGTTCGAGGTGCAGATCGCCGAGCGCCCCACCGATGCCGGCGGGTTCGCGAGCGTCGGCCAGCGTGGCTGCTTCGACAGCCACCTGCGTGCCCTGCGTGCGGCTCGCGACCAGGACGTCGACGTGGCGGTGATCGTCGAGGACGACGCCGTGATCGTCCACCGGTTCCCGGACCTGCTCGAGCAGGTGCAGCGCGAGCTCGCAGACCACGAGTGGTCGGTGCTGCTGCTCGGCTACCTGCCGCTCGAGTCGCCGTCGAAGGTGTTCCCGCTCGAACTGATCACCCCGCACGTCGCCCGGTCGCGCCACTGGGAGTTCGTCGGCTCGCACTTCTACGCCGTCCACCGCAGCGCACTCGACGCGTTGATCGCCGACTTCGAGCGGCGGCTCGAGCCGGGCGGTCATCGCATCGGTGTCGACGGGATCCTCAACGAGTTCCGTTTCCTCACCGCGAGCGACACGTTGGTGTGCGTGCCCAACCTCAGCCGGCAGGGCCCGTCGCCGAGTGGCATCACCGTCGACTCGGGCGTGCGCACTCGGCTGCTCCACCACGCCGGTGTGCGCCGAGCGGTGCTGGCGGTGAAGACGGTCCGTTGGAACGCGGCCGCACGGGTGCCCGCCCGGCCATGGGTGGCGGTGTGGAACCTGAGGGCGCGGCTGCTCGCCGGCCGCCGGGCCGAGCACGTCGAGCGGATCCCCGGCGGCCGCTGACCTCAGTCCGTGGGCACCCAGCCGTTGGGCTGCTGGTAGCCACTGCCGGTGCGACACCCGCCCGCCGCTCGCACCGTCGGGTAGGGGTTGATCGGGCCACCGCCGTACGGATGCACCTCGAAGTGCAGGTGCGCCGTGGCCGAGTTGCCGGTGCTGCCGACGAAGCCGATGATCTGACCCGCCTTCACCCTCGACCCGACCTTCAGGCCGGGCGCGAAGTCGGACAGGTGGGCGTAGAAGAAGTAGGTGCCGTCGGCCGTGGTGAGCCACCAGGCATTCCCCGACAGCGAGCCGGGCTGGTCCCAGTGCCGGCGTGTCAGCACACCGTCGGCCACGGCGTAGATGTAGTTGCCGGCCGACACGATCAGGTCGACCCCTTCGTGGGTGCGGCCGTTGCCGCGACCGTCGCGCCAGGTGTCGCCGTACCAGCAGGGGCCCTGCACGGGGAGTGCGTCGAGCGGCACGATGCTCGGGGTGCTGGCGACCGTCCTCGCGCCGGCCGGCAGGCACAGCTGCCGGCCGGCCACCAGCACGGTGTCGACGGAGGCACCGTTGGCCTGCAGCAGCTCGTCCATGGTGGTGCCGACCCGTCGGGCGATCACGAACCAGCCGTCGCCGTCGACCACCGTGTAGCGCGCCGAGGTGGCGGTGCACGGGCCGCTCCGTGCGGTCGTCGATGCGGCCGGGTCGGCTCCGGCGGGCAGGCACAACTGATCGCCGGGATGGATCACCGACGCGACCGTGGCGCCGTTGGCGTCGAGCAGGGTGGCCATCGGCACCTTCGCGAGGCCGGCGATGCCGAACCAGGTGTCGCCGTCGGCCACCTGGTGCACGGCGCCACCGCTCGCACAGGTGCGAGGTGCGGCGGCAGCGGGCAGCGCCGCGCCCACCACCGCCGCCCCCGTGGCGAGCAGCGCGGCGACCGAGGTGGCCAGGCACTGTTGGATCGTCGGCGCGCGACGCGATCGGAACATCTCGGGGTCTCCCTCTCCCCGCCCGTCCGCGACCGTATCGACCGGTTCGCGTCGTGTCAGGTCACCCCGATCGGGTGAACGCCGTTCGGTAGCATCCGCTGCCGTGGATTCGATCGATCGCAGCATCCTGTACCAACTACAGCTCGATGGGCGACAGCAGAACAACGTGCTCGCCGACCGTGTCGGGTTGAGTCCGTCGCCGTGCCTGCGACGGGTGCGCCAGCTCGAGGCCGACGGGGTGATCGAGGGCTACACCGCGCTGCTCGACCGCCGGGCGGTCGGCTGCGGCTACGAGGCGCTGGTGTGGGTCACCCTCGACAAGGTCACCCGCGAGTCGATGACCGCGTTCGAGTCGGCCGTGCAACACCTCGACGCGGTGGTGGAGGTGCTGCGGATGATGGGGCAGCCCGACTACCTGATGCGTGTGGTGGCAGCCGACGCCGAGGCCTTCGAGGCCGTGTACATCGACCACCTGGCCGAACTGCCGCACGTGAAGACGCTCACGTCGCAGAGCGCGATGAAGGTGGTGAAGCGGACCCACGTGCTGCCGATCCCGTCCCGCTGACCCGGACGGGGACGGGATCGGCCGCGCCCCGGCTCAGCCGCAGAGATCGGGTCGATCGATCCGGCATGCGAGGTCGAGCGACACGCCACGGTCGATCGTCGCGGTGGTCCAGTCGCCGTGGCGGCCGTCGTTCGAGAACGCGAACGCGTTGGCACGGTTGGGGTCGCCGGCGACGGCGACCAGGATCTCGCTCGGGTCGGCCACGATCGGCACCAGCCGGTCGGGATCGTCGCTCTCGGCGAACCGTTCGGGCAGCAGGCCCGTGGCCACCAGGTCGGTCAACGTGCGACGGCCTGCGGTGAGGTTGCTCCACTCGCCGATGAACGCCTCCCACGTGCGCGCCGGCAGCACGGCCCGCTCCCACAGGCCGCGGCGCACGTCGTCCTTGCTCCACCCGTGTCGCGCGAACAGCCGGGCCAGCAGTGGCGAGATCACCAGCAGCGGGCGGTACGAGCGGTGGCCGAGGCCGAACACGTGGGTGAGCTCCCAGCCGGTCACACGGACGAGCCCGTTGGCGAGGTAGGGCAGGATCTCACCGGGCGAGCTGCCGAAGACGCTGCCGACGATCAGGCCGCCGTTCATGCGGGCGACCGCGACGGTGTCGGTGCCGGCCGTCGCGCCGAGGTCGGTGGCGAGCGTGGGCCAGCCGATCGCGTCGAGGGTCGCCTCATGCTCGGCGAGCACCACGCGGGTGCTGTTGCCGAACGTCGCCTTGTCGTGCTCGGCCGTGGTGAACCCGCACACGTTGCGCAGGTAGAGGCGCAGCCAGCGACCGACGGCGGTGTTGGCGTGCGTGCCCTCGCGCAGCGCACCGCCCTCGCTGTTGAACCCGAGCTCGGCGATCGACGGCCCGCTCACCACCACCAGCGCGTCGGCGCCGGTGGTGTTGCCCGAGTGCTCGACGCCGTACTGCGGGTTCGCGAGCACCTCGGCGAGCGCCAGCACCACCGGCAGGTGGCGCTGCTCGAGGCCGGCCATGACGGCGTTGACGGCCACCGACCACACGGTGATGTCGCGACCCGATGGACGTGCCTGTCCGATCACGCGGAACGGGTCGTGGCCGGTGCCGTCGAGCAGGGCCTGCACCCGGTCGACGGTCGGCGGGACGAACGGTGAACCGTCGGTCCAGCCGCGGTCGAGGAACGCGCGGTGGATCTCGTCGAGGTCGCCCGACACCACCACCTCGAGCGCGCTCGGCTCGGTGCTCGCCTCGCCGTCCTCGTCGTGCGACTCGGTGAGGCCGCGCACGATCTGGTCGATCGTGTGCTCGCGGAACAGCCCGATCATCTCGTCGTACGACTGGGTGTCGACATGGCCGCGCAGCACGGCGAGGGGCAGGTCGTCGAGCCCGAGCCCGCGACCGGTGGCGAGGGCCTGGCGTTGGAAGCCCTCACAGACGATCGAGACCGTGGGCACGCCGGCGGTCTCGGCGACGACGGATGCCCGCATCACGGCGGGCGTACAGCTGCCTCAACACCCCACGCCGCTGACGGCGGCGTCGGCACGCCAGTCGCGCAGCTTGGCGGGCAGGTCGGCGAGCACTCGTGCCTCGTCGGGGCCGTGGGTGTTGCCGAACGTCTCGTAGCCGATCACCTCGCATCCGTAGGTGGCGCGCAGGTGGCGCTCGAGCTCGGGGAAGAGCTCGTCGCCGCGGAACATGTACTCCCACACGAACGCGATGCGCTTGCCGCGCAGGTCGTCGAGGCGGGCCGCGTGCCGGCGACGCTGCACGCCGAGCGGCGACTTCGGCCAGACGACGTCGTAGGTGGGTTCGCTCATGGTCGCCATGTTGCCGGACGCGCGGTGGCAGCGGATTGCGGATGTCCGTGCTCGTGCCCGCTCACGTGGCACACCGTTGCGCGCCGACCTGCGATGCAGGTGCCCTCATCGCCCGTCGTCACCGTCGTCCGCCCATCGCAGCGGGGCGAGATGCACCCCACCCTGCCCCCAACCGCAGTGGCTCACCCACAGCGTCCCGTCGGTGTCGACGACCACCTCGGCCGCGTGCGACTCGATCACCGCGACCTCGTCGTCGGCCTCGAAGTGCATCGGGTCGTCGCTCGCCAGCACGCGGGTGCGCCGGTAGTACGTCAGGTCGTAGCGGCCGGTGCGTTCCTTCGAGCCGACGAGACCGTCGTGGTCGGGGCCGATGAAGAGCAACCAGGTGCCGTCGACCTCCACGACGAACGGCGACTCGGTGGGCCCGGCACCGGTGCCCTCGCTGCGATCGCGGTACACCTCGTGGCGACCGCGCCAGTGCACGAGATCGTCGGACTCGACCGCAGCGACGACGTGTGCACCACCGGCGGGGTCCGAGGTGGCCGTGTAGTACATCACCCATCGATCGTCGACGCGCCGGACCATCGGGTCGCGTGCCTCGAACCCGTCGACCACCATCGGGTTGCCCGGGTGCCGTGTCCACGTCCACCCGTCGCTCGAGGTCGCGAGGTGGATGCGGTACCGGTCCTTCGAGTCGCCGCCCGCGCAGTAGTACATCCACAGCAGGCCGTCGTGGTCGATCACGTGGGGTGCCCACAGGTGGTGCTCGCCGTGATCCGGATCGGCGACGAGCGCAGGGGCGTGTCGCTGCCACGGGCCGTGCAGGTCGGGGGCCGTGGCGTGGACGAACTCCGTCTCGTCGAACGGCGCGAAGGGTTCGTCGTGGGTGATGCCGACGAGGTGCCAGGTGCCGACCGGGTCGCGGAAGAACGTGTGGTCGTTGACGTACCAGGGCCGCTCACCGGGCTCGGGGCCGAGCAGTCGCTCGTACGGCCCCACCACCACCGGGCGCACCCCGCCGCGCCGGCCCCGGTCGCGCGCTGCGTCGTGCTCGTCCCAGGTGCTCCAACGCAGTGTCGACACGGTGCGAATGTACGCGAGGCCCGCGTCGAAGTCGCTCAGCGCGCGTCCGTCGGCCGGGTGACCCGACCGGAGAACTGCTCGACCCACACCTTCCATGCGTAGTGGTCGCCCTCGCCCGGATTGCCCACCTGTCGCATGTGTTGGGTGAGCACCTTGCGCCACGGCACCGTCGAGTTGGCCGTGGTCATGTGCGGCGTCTTGCTGTGGTGGAACGTGACGCCCCCGAGTCGTACCGGACACGCGACCGCACGGCTCGTGTCGGGGGTGCACACGAGGAGGTCGGTTTGGATGTGCTCGGGGCGATGGTGGGGCAGCACGCCGTCGCGGTGACCCCGGTCGACGAAGTGCATGCAGCCGCTGTCGACGTCGACGTCGTGGAGCGGCATCCAGCAGGTGATCCCGAGGTCGTCGAGGTTGCGCCCCCAGTAGGCCTCGTCCTGATGCCAGTCCGTCGGCACCGAGGTGGCGGCGGGCTTGGCGAGCAACTGGTCGTACCAGTGCTCGACGGAGAACCCCATCAGCGCCGACGCGAAGCCGACGGCCCACAGCCGGTACGGCGTGGCGTCGAACCGGGTGGTGCCGATGCTGGGCATCGCCTGCAGGATCCGGTACGTGCGCTGGTCGCCGTCGTCGTCCGACCAGGCCCAGTCGTACGCGCGGCGCTGCCGGTCGTCGATGATCTCGTCGCAGCGCTGGTCGAGCTCGGCGAGGTCGGCGGGATCGATCGCGTCGTCGACGACGATCCACCCGTGCTCGCGGAAGAACTCGATGTCGTCGGACGTGGCATCGCGATACGGCATCGGCCCCTCCCCCGGATCGATCGCGAGGCTAGGCGGCGACGCAGCGGCGGTGTCGGGTCAGGCGAGTACCCAACGCCGCATCCACTCGACCAGGGCTCGGTCGTGTGCCAGACGGCCGGCGGGCGGACCGTACGTGCTGCCCTCGTGGCTCGACGCAGGCAGCACCAGCACCTCGCTCGGTGTGCCCGCGCGGCGCACGGCACGGTGCATCGCGAAGGCCTGCGCCGGCGGGCAGCGACGGTCGGCCTCGCCCACCACCCACAGCACGGGCGTCCGGCAGCGGTGCGCGTGGTGCAGCGGCGTCTGCGCGGCGTACCGCTCGGGCACCTCGTGCGGAGCGCCGCCGAACTGCGCCTCGAAAAACCAGGGACCGATGTCGCTGGTCGCGTGCATCGACGCGGGATCGGTGACCGGGTTCTCGATCACGGCCGCACGGAACCGGTCGGTGGTGGCGGCGAGCCACGCGGACATGAACCCGCCGTACGAGTTGCCGGTCACGCCGAGCCGGTCGCCGATCGACCAGCCGCGGCGGACGACCTCGTCGACGACGGCGAGCAGGTCGCGTGTGGGACCCTCGGTCCAGTCGGCACGGCCGGCCGCGGTGAACGCGTCGCCCGAACCGGTGGAGCCGCGCGGGTTGGCGTACACCACCGCGAACCCTGCGGCGCACAGCGCGTGCACGTCGACGTTGAACGTGTCGCCGTACGCGAAGTTGGGCCCGCCGTGCACGACCAGCACCGTGGGCAGCGGCAGCGTCGCGCCCACCGGGTGCACGAACCACGCGTCGACCGGTGCGGGTGCATCGGTGGTGACGGCGAGACGTTGCACCGCGACCGTCGGTGCGGCGCCCACGGCGAAGTCGGTGATCCGACGTTCGTCGCCGGCGTGGAGGCCCACGGATGCGAGCTCGGCGGTGGCGCCGGCCGAGGCGGTGACGAACACCAGACGGTCGCCGAACACGCCGACCGGGGTGGCGCATCGGTCTCCGCCGACGATCGGGTCGAGCGTGACGCGCAGGCCGTGCGACGGCCCGGCCGACGGCGAGTCGATCGACAGGCGAGCGATGCCCATCCGACCGCGGTCGAACGTGCGCCCGACGAACGAGCCGTCGGGTGCGACGAGCAGCACGTGGTCGTAGGTGTCGCACAACTCGGCCTGCTGGTCGCCGTACACGTCGCCACCGAGCAGCCCGTCGACCTGCGCCTCGACGGCGCGCTCGCCATCCCAGACGTACAGCGCGGCAGGCGAGCCGATCGCTCGGTCGTGCGGGTCGACGACGAGCACGAACAGCCGCCCGTCGGGATGCCACGCCGGGAGCACCACTCGGCCGGCAGGCAGGTCGGGCCGCACCCGGGTGCCGTCGAGGCCGAGCAGCTCGAGGTGTTGACCGCCGACCAGCCCGTCGGGGTCGAGGCCGGCACACGCGGCCAGGCGGGTGCCGTCGGGCGACCACCGCAGGGTGCCCCAGCGCCAGTCGTCGTCGGTCAGCCACCGTGCCTCGGCGGTCGCCAGGTCGACCACGCGCACCTGTGGCGGCGTCTCCAACGGGCCCGTCCCGTCGAAGTGCAGGTACGGCCGCGTCCAGCGGTACGGCCGGCTGCGGTCGATCGGGTCGGTGGCCGGCGCGACGAAGGCCAGGTGCCGACCATCCGGCGACCAGGCGGCCGGACCCTGCACACCCGCGCTGCCCGGCACCACCAGCGACTCGTCGTCGGTCGAGGCGGCCCGGCGCAACACGGGGCGCTCGCCCGCGGTCGAGCACCACACGACACCGTGCCCGTCGGGCGCCCATGTCGCAGCCGAGTCACCGTCGACAGCACCGGCGAGCGGTCGTTCGGTGCCGTCGGCGACGTCGAGCACCGACAGGGCGACCTCGAGCTCGGTGGTGCCCTCGGGCACGCGCACGGTGGTGAGCAGCACGCGTCCGTCGGCCGACACGTCGGCGTGCACCGGCGCGCGGCGCGCGAGCAGGCGTGCGGTGAGGTCGGCGTCGTCCACTCAGTCCTCCTGGAAGGTCACGACGGTCAGCAGCGTGGCGCTCGACTTGCCGGTGCTGTACGCGTGCGGCACCGACGAGTCGAACCGCACGGCGTCGTGCGGACCGAGCTGCCACTGCCGATCGCCGATGGTGAGGGTGACGCGACCCGACACCACGTACGAGTGCTCGATCGAGCCCTTGCCGTGCGCGCCGAAGCTGCCGGGTTGGTTGGGTGGCAGCACGCCCTCGGAGATGTCGAAGCGGCGACGCTCGAGCATGTCGAACAGGGTGCGCACGCGCGGGTGGCCGGCGGCAGCCGAGGGGTCGGCGCGGATGATCTCGGGCTCGCTGATCGTGATGCGGGTGAGATCGGAGAACGACAGGTCGAGGAACGACGCGATCCGCACGAGCACGGTGACCGTCGGGTTCGCGACCTCGCGTTCGATCTGTGACAGCAAGGCGGTGCTGAGGCCCGTGGCGGCCGACATCTCGCGCAGGCTGATGCCGCGAGCGAGACGTGCGCGGCGCATGTGCGTCGCGACCGCGTTGCGGACGGCGTGGCCGTCGTCGAAGGCCGGGTCGCCGTGCTCGTGCGCGCGGTCGTGTGTGTGATCGTGTGCGGCGTCGGTCATCGCCCGGCCACCGAGGCGAACAGCCGTTGTGTGTACTCGTGCTGGGGGGCGGCGACGAGTCGATCCATCGCTCCCGATTCCACCACGTGACCGCGGTGCATCACGTACACCCGGTCGACCACCTGGCGAGCGACCGCGAGGTCGTGGGTGATCAGCACGAGCGCGAGACCGAGCTCGCGCCGCAGGTCGTTGAGCAGGTTGAGGATCTGGGCCTGCACCGACACGTCGAGCGACGAGACCGGCTCGTCGCAGACGAGCACCTCCGGTCGGGGGGCGATCGCGCGGGCGATGGCCACGCGCTGCTGTTCGCCGCCCGAGAGCGCTCGCGGTCGCCGACGTGCGTACTCGGCGGGCAGTCCGACGAGTTCGAGCAGACGTGGTGCCTCGGCGGCGTTTCGGCCACCGGCCCGCAGCGCCTCGGCCAGTGCGGCCCCGATCGACATGGCCGGGTTGAGCGCCGAGCTCGGGTCCTGGAACACGATCTGTGCCCGGGTCGCCCGCGGTCGCTCGTCGCGCCATGCGATCGTGCCCTCGTCGAGTCGTTCGAGCCCGAGCAGGCACCGGGCCAGGGTGGTCTTGCCCGAGCCCGACTCGCCGACGATGCCGACCGCTTCGCCCGCTCGCACCTCGATCGACACGTCGTCGAGCGCGGGTGGCGCGTCGTGACGGAACCGTCGCCGGGCACCTGTCACGACGACGAGCGGCGCCTCGGCGTCCGGGGAGGACTCGTCGGCCGGGGCGCGGCGGGCGGCGAGGGTGATGCCCACGGCGTCGTCGTCGAGCGGGTGCCAACAGGCCCAGGCGCGGCCTTCGCCGGGCGGGCCGGCGGTCAGGCTGGGTTCGTCGGCGCGGCAGCCGTCGTCGGCCCGTCCGCACCTCGGGGCGAACACGCAACCGATCAGGTGCTCGTACGCACGCGGCACCGAGCCAGGGATCGACGGCAGCCGCTCGAGGCGGTCGACCAGCGGCGGATCGCTGTCGCGCAGCCCGGCGGTGTACGGGTGACGGGGCGTGTCGAACAGCTCGGCGGTCGCGCCGCGCTCGACGAGCCGACCGGCGTACATGACGAGCACCTCGTCGGCGCGCTCGCGGGCGACGCCGAGGTCGTGGGTGATCAACACGAAGGCCATGCCACGCTCGTGCTGCAGCCGGGCGACGAGGTCGAGCACTTCGCGCTGGGTGGTGACGTCGAGCGCCGTGGTGGGCTCGTCGCCGATCAGCACGAGGGGATCGCTGGCCAGGCTCGCCGCCAGCGCGACGCGCTGTCGCATGCCGCCCGACAGCTCGAACGGGTACATGCCGGCCACGCGCTCGGGCAGGTCGACCTCGGCGAGCCGGCGGCGCACCTCGGTGTCGAGCGCCGAGCCGGTCGCCCCGCGCAGGGTGGCGGCGATCTGTGCCCCGCAGCGGTGCACGGGGCTGAGGCTCGTGAACGGGTTCTGCAGCAGCAGGCTGACGCGGCGACCGCGGACGGCCCCCAGCGCCTTGGCTCCCCCGGCGAGATCGATCGTCGTCCCGTCGACCGTGACCGTGCCGACGCTGGTGACACCGTGCGGCAGCAGGCCGGTGAGCGCCTTCGCGGTCATCGACTTGCCCGAGCCCGACTCGCCCACGATCGCGAGCGTGCGGCCGGCGTCGACCGACAGGTCGACGCCGGTGACGATCGGTCCGGCGGGACCGGTGACGCGCAGGCCGCGCACCTCGAGCGCGGCGCTCATCGCCCGCTCCCCCGCCGCTCGAACCGCTCCTGCACCCAGTCGCCGAGCAGGTTGATGGCCGCAGCCGTCACGATGATCAGCACGCCGGGCACCACCGCGGCCGCCCAGTTGCTGCCGAGCAGGTCGCGTGCGTCGCTCAGCTGGCGCCCCCAGTCGGGCACGCCCGGCCCGACGCCGAGGCCCAGGAACGACAGCGCCGACATCGCGACGAGCGCGAACGCGACGTTGAGCAGCATGGTGGTGAACGCGACCGGCAGCACGTTGGGCACGATGTGCCGGAACATGATGCGGCCGCGACCGAGCCCGAGCGCCTTGGCCGACTCGATGTACGGCCGTGTCGACTGCGCGATCACCGCGCCACGGGCCATGCGGATGTCTGTGGGCGAGAACAGCACGATCAGCACGGCCACCGTGGTCCAGTACCCGCCGTCGACCAGGCCGGCGACCACCAGCGCGATCAACGTGGTCGGGAGCGCGAGCAGCAGATCGGCGTACTTCGACAGCAGCAGGTCGACCCAGCCGCCGAGGTAGCCGGCGACCGTGCCGAGCACGAGACCGATGCACATCGAACCGAGCGCGATCACCACCGGTCCCACCACCGCACTGCGCGCGCCGGCGATCGCGAGTTGGGCGATGTCGCGGCCGTTGGTGTCGGTACCGAACAGGTGACCCGCCGTGCCCGGAGGTGTCACGCCGGTGAGGATGTCCTGCACGCGAGCGTCGGGCGCCAGCCAGTGCGCAGCCGCGGCGAAGACGGCGACGACCACCAGCGGGATCGCCGCGACGATCGGGGTGAGCTGCAGGCGACGGTTCATCGCATGCCGCGTGCCCGCACGCGCGGATCGATGGTGTAGGTGAGGATGTCGACGGTCAGCGCCGTGAGCGCGATCACCAGTGCGGTCAGCAGGGTGATCGCCTGCACCACCGGGATGTCCTTGAACGTCACCGAGCTCGCCAGCAGCCCGCCGATGCCCGGCAACGCGAAGGTGACCTCGACCAGGATCGTGCCACCGAACAGGAAGGCGAAGACCAGTCCGCCCGAGGTGACGACGGGGATGAGCGCGTTGCGCAGCACGAGTCGACGCACGTCGCGCTCCGCGAGTCCACGGCTCCGAGCGAACGCCACGTAGTCCTGCTCGAGTTCGCCGAGCACGGCGGTGCGGGTGAGCTTGAACACGAGCGCGCCGATGCCGATCGCCAGGGTGATCGCGGGGAGGACGAGGTGCCAGATCTGGTCGAGCCCGCCGTCGCCCACGCCGTACACGGGGAACAGCTCGAAGCGCACGCCCAGCAGGTACAGCAGCACCAGACCGATCGCGTAGCTGGGTGCGCCGACCCCGACGATCGACGCGAGGCTGACGGTGCGGTCGAACACCGAGCCCGCGTGCCACGCGGCCCGCACACCCATCGGCACGGCCACCAGCACGGTGATCGCGAACGCCATCACCGCGAGCTCGAGGGTGAGCACCACACGGTCCGACAGCAGCGACGTCACGGCCGTGTCGGACCGGATCGAGTCGCCGAGGTCGCCACGCACCACGTCGCCGAGCCACAGCACGTACTGGGTGACGAACGGGTCGTCGAGGTGGTGCTGGGCCCGGATCGACGCGAGCAGCTCGGGGGTGGCGTTGCGCGGCCCGACCAGGTTGCGCGCCGGGTCGCCCGGGGTGAGGTGCAGCAGTGTGAACACCACCAACGAGAGCGCGAGCAACAGCACCGCCGTGGCGGCGAGTCGCACGAGCACGAACCGGGCGAGCGTGCCACGGCCGAGGCGAGACGCCATCGGCGGATCAGTCCTTGGTGAGGATGCGCGGGGTCCAGGGCGACAGCATCGTGTACGAACCGAAGTCCTCGATCTCGTACGTGTCGGCGATCGCGACGGCGGCCTCGCCCCACCACAGGGGCAGGTAGGGCAGCTCGGCGAGCGCCGTGGTCTGTGCGCCGAGGACGAGGTCGATCCGCTTGGCCGGGTCGGTCTCCTCCTTGGCCTTCGCGAGCGCAGCTGCGACGTCGTCGTTCGTGTACGAGGCCGGGTTGCCCTCGGCCAGGAACCAGCTCGACAGCTCGGCCGGGTCGCCGGTGGTGTTGAAGTACCACATGTAGGCCAGGCCCCAGTCGGGCGAGCCGATGGTGTCGTACCACTGCTCGACGGGCATCTCCTCGACCTCGACCGTGATGCCGATCGTGGCGAGGTCCTGCGCGAGGGCCTGGAAGGCGGACGACACCTGAGGTGCGCTCGACGACACCCCGACCTTGACGCTGAAGCCGTCGGGCACCTTCGACTGGGCGAGTTCGGCCTTCGCCTTGTCGAGGTCGTAGGTGATGTCGCCGAGCACGGCCTTCAGCTTGGTGCGGGCGCCGTCGGCGCCCAGCACCGATTCGATCTGCGCGGGCGTGGTGAGCGCGCTGGCCACCTCGCCGTGACCGCCGAGCAGCTTCTCGACGAACGCGTCGCGGTTGCACGCGAACGCCACGGCACGGCGCACGTGGATGTCGTCGAAGGGTTCGACGGCGGTGTTGAAGTCGATGCCGACGTAGCTGCGGTCGGGGGCGTACAGCACGTCGGTGGCGTCGGTGCTCTCCCACTGCGAGGCCTGGTCGAGCGAGATGCTGACCGCGATGTCGATGTCGCCGCTCTTGCGGGCGAGCAGCCGGGTCGACTCCTCGGGGATGAACTGGATCTTCAGCGTCTTGACCGGCACCTTGCCACCCCACCAGGTGTCGACCCGCTCGAGCTCGATGCCGCTGTCGGGCTCGAACTTGACGACCTTGTACGGGCCGGTGCCGAGCAACAGTGATTCGGGCGTGCCGATGTCGCCGTTGCTGGCGTCGACGAACGACTGCTTGGTGATCCACATCGCGTTGGCGGCGCAAGGACCCCACTCGAACGCGACGTCGGGCGAGGCGAGCGTGATCGTCACCTGGTTGTCGCCGGTCTTCTCGGCGCCCTGCACGTTGGCCCAGTAGTACGCGGTGTTGGGCGACACCGTCTCGTCCTTCGACAGGCCGACGGAGTAGACGACGTCGTCGGCGGTGACGGGCGTGCCGTCGCTGAACTTGGCGTCGGACCGGATCGTGTACACGTACGTGGTGGGCGAGGTCTGCTCGAACGACTCGGCCACGGCGGGCACGAGCTTGCCGGTGCCGTCGGGGGCGACGAGACCCTCGAGCACCAGTGCGGCCACGTTGTAGTTGACGATGCCTGCTTCCTTGCCCGGGTACAGGTTGGTCATCGACGAGGGGAACGCGACGGTGAGGGTGTCGATCTCCTTCGAGCTGGCGCCGCCGCCGGTGCCCTCGGTCGCGCCGTCACCCCCGGTGTCGCCGTCGGTGTCGTCACCGCACGCGGCGGCGATCAGCATCAGCAACGTGCTGGCGGCGGTGCCCTGCAACAGGGTGCGACGGCTCAACGTGACATGACGGGTCATCGGGACTCCTCGACGGTGTGCTCGTGAACGCTCGACACTCGGCGGGTGTCTACTCAGACTGATCACGTGACGCAGCACAGTAGACGCGACGACGACCGATGTCGAGCCCTCGACGCACCAGGCGACACACCGTCGTGACTCCACTACCATCCCGCACCGCGACGGGCGTGGCGGCGGCCTGTCGGCGGACCCCATCGCCGTCGCGCTCGAGAGGATCCCCCCGTCGTGACCCGAATCTCGCTCAACGTCATCGTCTACAACGAGGAGTCGCGACTCGAGCAGTGCCTCGCCGACGCGAGGCCGCACGTCGACGAGATCGTCGTCGTCGACCAGATGTCGACCGACCGCACACCCGAGATCGCGCAACGCCTCGCCGACGTGTTCGTCCGCGACGTCCACCACGGCCACGCCGAACCCTCGCGTCAGCTCGCCGCCGACCGCTCGTCCGGCGACTGGTTGTTGATCCTCGATGCCGACGAGCTGATGAACGACACGCTCAAGTCGCAACTGCGCCACCTGGTCGAGGGCGATGCCGACGGCTACTGGATCCGCAAGTCGAACACCATCGACGGCGAGGAGACCGGGACGATCCTGCACCTGCGGCTCGTCCGTCGCTCGCGGGCCACGTTCGATCCCCGCCCGCACGGCGGCGCCAACGTGCCGTCGGGCAACGTCGCCACGTTCGACGAGGTCGGCATCATCCACGACAAGACCGAGGAGGAGCAGCTCTACGACGACCTGCGCTACGAGGAGATGACGCGCGAGGACGACTCGCCGTCGTCGTCGAAGCGCAACTGGCTGCACCACAACCGCACGCTGCGGGCCCATCGCGCGACGACCAACCGACGCGATCTCGAGGCCCTGCTCCCCGCCGACGCCCGGCGGGTGGCGGTGATCGGGAGCGCGGTGATCGAGCACCACACGGCCGAGGTGGTGGAGCTGGCCGCCACCGACCTCGCGTCGGCGGCGGGCGAGGGCGGGACGTTCGACGCCGTGGTGGCGTCGGTCGACGACGCCGACGCGCTCGACCTGTCGGTGCTCGCGGCCGCGGTCCGTCCCGGTGGATCGGTCGTGGTCGAGGTCCCCAGCGCTCGCAACCTGCGCCGCCTCGAGCACACGGTGGCGGCCACCCTGGGTGTCGAGGCGACGACCGACCTCGACGAGTCGACGGGCAGCACCCGCCGAGACCTCGCCGACCGCTTCGCCGCGGTGGGTCTCGACGTCCGTTGGACCTCGCTGCGCGCCGATGGCTGGCTCGATCCGATCGCACTGCGCGCCGACGGTCGCGGCTCGATCGTCGAGTCGGGCGATTTCGTGCTGCGCGACGTACGCGCCGAGGCGGCCGAGGAGATGACCGCGTCGAGCATCGTGATGGTCGGCGAGCGCGTCGACGCGCCGGCCGGACCCCGATGCTCGATCGTGGTCGCGCCCTCGTTCGACGGCGAGGCCGCACCCGTGGTCGAGGCGCTGCTCGCGTCGACGGCCGGCACGCACGAGATCCTGGTGGTGGCACCGTCTGCCGACGGCGTGCCGGATGGCGCGCGGTGGGTGCCTGCCCCCGAGGGTTCGGGCCTGGCGGCGCGGTGGAACGCCGGCGCTCGCGCGAGCTCGGGCGAGCTGGTCGCCTTCCTGGCCGGTGGCTCCGTGCCCGAGCCGGGGTGGCTCGACGTGTTGGTCGACGCGCGGTCGTGCCACGCCGGCGTGGGTGCCGTGGGCAGCAGGGTGCTCGCGGCCGACGGCACGGTGCTGCACGCCGGGCTGGTGATCGGCGTCGACGCGATCCCGTACCGCGTGCACCAGGGCGACTCTGGCTCGGTGCCGTACGTCAACCGCACCCGGGTCGTGCCCGCTGTGTCGGCCGACGGTGCGCTGCTGCGCCGGGCCACCTTCGTCGAGGTCGGCGGTTTCGACGAGTCGTTGGGCGACGACCTCGCCGACGCCGACCTGTGCCTGCGGTTGCGGTCGCGCGGCATGCCGATCGTGTACTCGGCGGCGGCGACGGTGCGCTCACGACCGTCCACCATCTCCGGCACCCGCGATCGTTTCCGCACCTCGGTGAAGCGGTTCACCACGAGATGGCCCGCAGCCGCACGGTCGAACGCGGTCGTGTGCGCCATCGACGGGGTCGAGGTGAACATGTCGTGGAACCGTTCGTGGCGGCTGCCCCAGCCGTCGCAGCCGGCCCCCGACACCTCCGGCGCGCCGAGTGGCCTCCCGGCGATCGCCTGGAGCAGCCACTTCTACGAGCACGGCGGCTACACCGAGGAAGCGATCACGATCGTCGAGGCGCTCGACGACGCAGGCCTGCACGTGGTGGCGTCGCCGATCTCGTACGACCGCCGTTGGGCGCCGATGCCCGCCCACAAGGCCGAGCGGCTCGCGTCGCTGGTGGCACGCGATCTCCCGGACGACTTCGTGCACGTCCAGCACATCGGCGCCAACCGGTTCAAGCACCACCCCGGGGCGCTGCGCACCGTCGGCCGCACCATGTACGAGACCGACGGTCTGCCCGCCGAGTGGCGGCGACGCTGCAACGAGATGGACGAGATCTGGGTGCCGTGCGAGCACAACCGCTACTCGTTCGCTCGTGCCGGTGTCGATCCCTCGAAGCTGTTCGTGGTGCCCGAGACGTTCGACAACGAGATGTTCGACCCGGCCCGCGTGACGCCGCTCGCGCTGCCCGAGCTCGACGAACTCGACGGCGACGAGGGGTTCGTCTTCCTGTCGGTGTTCAGCTGGCTCGGGCGCAAGGCATGGGACGTGCTGTTCGAGGCGTGGTTCGAGGAGTTCGGCCGCCGCGACGACGTCACGCTCGTGGTGAAGACCGACCTGTCGTTGGCGCCCGCCGGCACCGACTGCGTGCAGGAGATCCACCAGTTCGTCCGCTCGCGCCTCGGCCGCGACCCACGCAAGGGTGCACGGGTGGTGGTGATCGACCGGCTGATGGACACCGCCGACATGCCGGCGCTGTACCGGCGAGCGAACGCGTTCGTGCTGCCCTCGCACGGTGAGGGGTGGGGCCGTCCGTACATGGAGGCGATGGCGATGGGGCTGCCGACGATCGCCACCCGCTGGAGCGGCAACCTCGAGTTCATGGACGACGACAACTCGTTGCTCGTCGATGCGACGTTGGTCGACGCACCCGACACCGACTGGCTGCGCGGCCAGCGGTGGGCGCAACCGTCGGTGAGCGACCTGCGCCGTGCGATGCGCCGCCTGGCCGACCATCCGGACGAGGCCACCGACCTCGGGGCCCGGGCGCGCGTCGACGTGCTCGATCGCTGCAGTGGGCAGCGCGTCGCCGAGGCCGTGCGCGAGCGGCTCGAGGCGATCGACCGGCACCCCGTCCACGTGTCGGCGGCACCCGCGACTCCCGCGCTCACCCAACGGCTGGCGCCGCGTGCCGCGCCCGCCGGTCGCCGTCTGCACGTGGGGATCGTCACCTCGCCGGCGTGGCCGTCGGCGCAGCAGTGCATCGCGTCGCTCGGCGACCTCGCCGACACGGTCACCGTCGTCGAAGCCGGTGACGACCTCGCGGCCGCACGCAACGAGGTGCTCGACCGCACCGGGGGCGGCTGGGTGCTGATGCTCGACGCGAGCCACACGCTCGACCCGACCAGCCACGACGCCGTGCGCCAGCTGATGTCGCAGGGCGGCTTCGTCGGCTACACGGCACACGAGCAACGGCAGACCGACTTCGACGGAGCGCTCGACGCGAGCGAGGCACGACGCGCGGTCCTGTTCCCGCACCACCCGGGGCTGCGGTTCGTCGGCCCGGTCGACGGCGTGCTGTTGCCGACGTCCGACACGACCGGGTTCCGGCTGGTGTCGTCGCCGATCCGGGTGTTGCAGCACCTTCGTCGCCCCGACGACCACGACCCGCCCGCCCGTGCGCGCCGTTCGCTGACGGCGCTCGAACGTGCGATGCGCGCCGAACCCGACCAACCGTTCCACGCCGTCGCGCTCGGCAACGCGCTCGCCGACGTCGGCCTGCACGACGAGGCCGAGACGCTGCTGCGCCGCGCGATCGCCGAGGGCAAGGCGAGTTCGGCACCATGGTTGGCGAGCGCGCACCTGTCGCTGTCCAGGGTGCTGACCCGCCAGGGCCGCATCGCCGATGCGGTGCGGTCGGCGCGCAAGGCCACGAAGCGCGCGCCCGACTGGGCGCACGCGTGGTGTGAACTCAGCATGACGCTCCTCGACGCCGGCCGGGTCGACGACGCGCTCGACGCGCTGCGCGACGCGGTCGAGTGCGACGAGGGATCGGTCGTGATGACCGATCCGATGCACGACTCGTCGTGGCAGATCCATCTCGCGCTGGCTCGGGTCGAGCTGGCGTCGGGTGATCCCGGACGTGCGTCCGAGCACCTGACGTGGGCGCTGTCGCGGCGGCCGGTCGACGACCACCTGCGCGGTCTCCTCGCTCATGCGTACGATCGGCTGGGCTGGTCGGCTGCCGCCCGCCAGCAGTTGGAGGCGGCCGTGGCGTCGCGGACCGGTGCCGAGGCCTACCTGCGACTGTCGGACCACTTCTTGACGGTCGCGGAGAACACGGTGGTGCGTGGTCTGGCCGACAACCCCGAGCACCGCGAGCTCGCCGACCGGATCCACCGCATCCGATCGGTGCACGCCGACCGTCGATGATCACCAACGGCATGTTCGGCGACCGGCACGGGCGCCTGGGCAACCAGATCTTCCAGCTGGCCGTGCTGCACGCGATCCGCGCCCGTCGGGGGCACGAGTACTGGGTGACGCGCGAGGGCGCCTCGATCTGGCAGACGTTCGACCTCGACGTCGCGTCGGCCGGCCCGGCCTGCGAGCACCGCCACCACGAGCTCGAGTGGGCGTCGATCGTCTACGACCCGCAGGTGTTCGAGCAGCCCGACGGCACCGAGTTCCACGGCTACTTCCAGTCGTGGCGCTACCTCGACGACGTGCGCGGCGAACTGCCCGGCCTGTTCCGCTTCCGCAACGAACACCGGGCTCGTGCCGAGGCGCTCCTGTTCGCGCATCGCCGCCGGTACCGGCGGCCGCTGGTGTCGCTGCACGTGCGGCGCGGCGACTACGTCGACCCCGACCTCGTCGGTCGCTGGGGCGACCTGGTCGCCGGCGGCTACCACCGGCGGGCGATCGAGGCGATCGGTCCCGACCCGCTGTACCTGGTGTTCTCCGACGACATCGAGTGGTGTCGGCAGACGTTCGAGCTCGAGTGCGCGGAGTTCGTCGACGAGGACGCCTCCGTGTCGCTCTGCATGATGACCGAGTGCGACGTGAAGGTGATCGCCAACAGCAGCTTCAGCTGGTGGGGTGCGTACCTCGATCCGCAGGCCGAGGTGTACGCACCCGCCCGGTGGTTCGGACCGGACATGCGGCCACCGAACGACCGCTCCGACGACATCGTGCACCCGTCGTGGCGCACCCTGCCGGTCGACTGGCCGCCGACGCGAGCCGTTCAGCCGAACGGCTGAGCGCCACCGCCCGACGCGGCGCGTCGCTCGGCGAGCTGACGTTTGATCGCGTACTCGGGGCGGGCGGGATCGGCTGCCTCTGCAGCGGCGTACGCGGCAGCCGACTCGGCGTAGCGCCCGGCGCGGAACAGCGCGAGCGCGAGCCGCTCGAGCGTGAGGTCGCCGAACAGCCGCTCCTCGTACGACGGGCTGTCGGGTGGCAGCCGTGACGTGTCGGTCGAGAGGATCCGTTCGAAGCACGCGGCGGCCTCGTCGTAGCGCTCGTGATCGATCAGGTCGTCACCTTCGAGGTAGGCGAGCACGAGGTTGTCGGGGTGCACGCGGCGCCCTTCGGCGAGTAGCTCGGTGACCGGTTCGGCCCGGGCGCGGCGCCGCACGACGAGGTCGGTGTACACGAGCGCGCCGTAGGGGTGGCCGGTGCGCCGCGCCACCTCGAGTGCACCGACGAGCACGGCTTCGGCCTCGTCGGCGCGGTCGAGGCCGTCGAGCACTCGTGCCAGGTGGTGGTGCACGAACAGGTTGTCGGGTTGCTGTTCGAGGCGCACCCGCAACAGCGGCAGGTTGCGATGGTGCTTGCGCGTCTGGTCACCCTCGTAGCCGACGTGCTGCAGGAACAGGTCGAGCAGTTCGACCGTGGCGCCGTCGGTGTCGGCGACCTCGTGGATGGCGGACACGACCTGTTCGTGGATCACGCCTTCGAACCGGATGCGGGGATCGTTGCGCCACACGCGGTACTCGCGGTACGGCGTGCTGTCGAGCGACGGCCGGAGCCACACGCGGAACGCCACCGCATCGGTGGCGGTGAGGGCGGACTCGAGGGCGGTCCGGTCGCCGTCGATCACCCGCTCGTCGGCATCGATGTACAGCACCCACTCCGCGGTGACGTGCTCGAGTGCGACGTTGCGGGCGGCGGCGAAATCGTCGGTCCACGGGTGGTGGACGACGCGAGCGCCGTACGACGTGGCGATGGCGACGGTGTCGTCGACGGATCCGGTGTCGACGACGACGATCTCGTCGACGAGTCCCTGGAGCGACGCCAGGCACGGGCCGAGCATCGCAGCTTCGTCACGAACGATGAGTGCCGCGCCGACGAGCGGCGGGCGCGACACGACCCGATGCGGGCCGGCCGTGGTCACGGGAACAGGTCAGCGGCGCTTGCGAGGACGACGCGGACCGTCGTCGCACGGCTCGGGCTTGGGCTGCGGCACCGTCTGGTTCGGGTAGGTCTGGTTGGGCACCGTGTGACGCGGGCCGCGGTCGCGACCGGCGGACGCCATCGACGCCATGCCGAACGAACTGACGACCGGTGCGACGAACGCCACCCCGACCATCTTCCGGATGAACTGACGCCGCGAGGGGTCGATGGATTCCATCGACGCCGACGGGTTGCTCTCGTGATCTCCGCCCATCGGCGCAGGGTACCACGTCGAGAACTGGCATCATGACCCCGTGTCCAGGGTGTTGTTCGTGTCGCCGGCCGTGCCCGCCGACGCCCGCAACGGCCTCGCGATGCGGGCGGGCACGTCGGTCGAGGCGCTGCACCGCCACCACGACCTCACCGTGGCGGTCGTGCGCTCGCCGTACGACACCTCGCCGTTCGACTGGGTCGAGCAGCACGCGGCGTCGGTGATCGACCGCTGCTGCACCGACGATCGCCTCGCAGCGATGAGCTGGATGGCGTCGGAGCGGGGCCGGCGGGTGTTGTCGGGTGGCCTGCCCTGGCTCGCCCGTCTGCGGCCGCCGGCGTTGGGCGACGACCTGGTCGAGGCAGTGGGCACCGGGTTCGACGCAGCGGTGCTGATGGGCACGTACGCGGCCGGGCTCGCGATCCCGTTCCTCGAGGCCGGCGTGCCGTGTGTGCTCGACGCGTTCGACGACGACGCTGCCACGTGCGCGTCGCTCGGCCGGCTCGACCCGGCGATGCTCGACGAGGTACCCCTGTTCGAGGCGTTCCAACGCGAGGTCTTCCCCTGGTTCGAGCGTGTGTCGTTCGCCTCGCTCGACGACGCGGTCGCTCCCTTCGTCCACCTGCCCAACGCCGTCGCGGTACCCGAGCGCCGGCACACCACCGCGGGATCGTCGCCGTTGCGTCTGCTGTTCGTCGGCCACGCCGGCTATGCGCCCAACGCGGATGCGCTGGCCCGACTGCACGAACGCATCGTGCCGGCCGTCCGGGCGCGCGGCCTCGAGGTCGAGTTGGTGCACCCCGGCCCGGACGACGACGTCACCGACGCCTACCGCGTGGCGCACCTGGCGGTCGTGCCGCTGCGCGCCGGTGGTGGCACCCGCATCAAGATCCTCGAGGCGTTCGCGCACGGGTGTCCGGTGGTGGCCACGCCCACGGGCGCGGCCGGGTTGGGGATCGAGCCCGGTCGGCACCTGGTGGTCACCGACGACGACGAGGACGACGACGCCGTGGTGGAGGCGATCGTCGACCTCGCGCGCGACGAGCGACGGCGCGAGCGCCTGGCGGCCGAGGGACGCGCCTTCGTCGAACGCCATCACGACCGACGCGAGGTCGGCGAGCGACTGGTCGCGATGGTCGATCAGGTGATCGCGTCGGCCGGCGCCCGTTGACTCAGGCGAGCAGCCGCTGCTCCGAGAACGACCGGACGCAGGCACGCACTTCGGCGAGCGGCGGGTCGTCCAGGCCGTAGGCCTCCGCCATCACCGCGGCGATGCCCGTCAGATCGCGCTCGCCGTCGCAGAGTGCGAACACCACGGCGGCCGAGGCGTTGAGGTGGTGCACGACATCGGTGACGGGATCGAACACGATCAGTCCGTCCTTCACCTCGCTGACCTCGAGGCGTTCGAGTACACAGGGTCGCTCCGCCGACATGGCCGCAGAGTCTCGCCCACACCCGTTCGTCCCGCAAGGCCGACAGGAGTGACGAGCGGACGATCGGCGGGGTCGACCGGAACTAGATTGCGATCCGTGTTCGCGACCTGGGGCATCCTGAGCAGCCAGATGGCCGATGTGGTCACACCCGAGCCGGACACCGGGTCGAGCGGCAGCTCGACCGTGGTGGTCGTGGTCGCCGTGATGGCGGCCGTCATCGCCGCCGGCATCCTCGCCCGGACGATCCGCCGCAAGCGTCAGCAGGACAACCCGCCACGCTCGTGAGCTACCCGCTCGCGCTGGCGCTCACCCTGGCGGTCGAGCTGCCGATCGCCGGCGGGTGGATGCGATGGCGTCGGGGCGCCCGCGCCGTCCCCTCGTCGTGGCTCGTCGCTGCGACCGCCAACCTCGTCTCGCACGTGACCGCGATCGGGATCGTCTGGCCGCTGCTCGACGACCGCGTGGCACGCGTGCCCGTGGTGGTCGTGCTCGAACTGGTGGTGTGGGCGTTCGAAGCGGGCGTCTACGCGCGTGCGGCCGAGCTGTCGTGGCGCACCGCGGCGGCGATCAGCGCCGTGGCGAACCTGGCGTCGCTCGCGGCGGGATGGTGGGTGTCGAGCCGCTGAACGCAGCGGTGCCGAAGATCCGATCGGTGACAGGGAAGAGCAGCGCCAGGTTTCGGTCGGCGAGCGCAGGGTCGTGGTGGCGTCGGTGGTACGTCGGCGTCGCCAGCACCTGCTCGAGCGAGGCCGGTGACCACACCGACGCGTGGCCGAGCAGGGTGACGACGAACACCACGAACACCACGGCGCCGAGCGCGTCGCCGTGCACACCTGCGAGCGCGACGGCAGCGAGCGGCACCACGTGCGTGAGCAGTGCCGACAGCGGATGTGCCCGGAACGCCGTCCAGAAGCTCAGCTCGCTCGACCCGTGGTGCACGCGATGCAGGACCCACAGGCGCGAGTGGTGCATCGCTCGATGCAGCCCGTACGAGACGAGATCGAACACCACGAGCCCGACGGCGATCTGCACGATTGCCGGTGCCCGGTGCAACGGCGCCCGGCCCGAGCCGATCAGGTCGACGACGGCTGCACCTGCTCGACCGACCAGCGGGGACACCGCGAGATACACCAGGAACCAGGGCGCGTCACGACCGACGACGCGGGTTCGTCTGGCGCCGGGCTCGAGCGGGTCGATGCGTTCGACCGCGGCACACGCGCCGAGGACCACCGTCCACAGCACGACTCGGTCTGCCCAGTCCACGCGGCGACCCTAGACGGCGGACCCGAGACCCGGTTCGCTCGTCGCTCCGTTCGTACGGCAGCCCACGCCTGCCCGCCGGAGCTGAACGAGCGGGCCCCTCAGTCGACGAACCAGCCGTCGGGTCCGATGTCGGCGCCCATCCGCGGCACGTACTGGTCGAAGAACACCACCGACATCAGCTCACGCCGGCTCCGCACGCCTGCCTTCTCGAAGATCGACTTCAGGTGGTCCTGCACCGTGTACGTCGACATGCGGAGCGCGGTCGCGATCTCCTTGGTGCTGGCACCCTGCAGCACGTGACGCACGACGTCGCGCTCGCGGGGCGTCAGCTCGTAGGCCGACACGACGAGCGCCACGATCTCGGGCGGCCGTGCCTCTTCGATCGTGATGACGACGTCGCCGTCGCGATCGGCGCTCCCCGCCAGCAGCGAGGCGTTCAGCACGAGCCATCGCCCGGAGCGAGCGCGCACCCGGATCGTGGGCGGTGTGGTGTCGAGCCCCGAACCGAACCGACGTGCCTGCGCGGCGATCGCGGCGATCGCACTCGCCGCGCCCGAGTCCATGCCCACGCTGCTGATCTCGTCGAGCCACGCCGTTGCGCTCGCGTTGGTCTGCGCCACACGACCGTCCTTGTCGACGATCAGCACCGCAGGGCCGTGCGAGGCGGCCCGGTTCGCGTGCACCCGCTTGGCCATCAGCCCGCTGCGCATCCCCATGGCGAACGTCGACGACAGATCGGCCAGCACCACCACTTCGTCCTCGGTGAAGCGGCGGTCGTCCGCGCCCCGGTGGAGTGCGATGCCGCCCCACATGCGCCCTTGGGCCACGGCGGCGACGCGGGCCTCGTCGGTGAAGGTGTAGGTCGGCTGCAGGAACTCGCGCTGTCGGTGCAGCGACACCGACGGGTCGTCCTCGAGGTGCACGGCTGCGGCGGGGACCTTCCGGTCGGCGAGCGAGGCGAAGCTGGTCGGGTTCTCCTCGCCGTACTCGAACATGCCCCAGCGGGCGTCGGCGATCGGATCGGGGCGCAGATCACCGAGCTTGAACGTGGTCGTGCACAAGCGAGTGGTCGGGTCGACGAGCGCGCCGCACATCGCCCGGAACGGCACGACACGCCGGAGCGACTCGGCCATCTCGGCGAAGAACGAATCGAGGTCGAGGCCCGCCCGCGCGAGCACGTCGATGTCGCGGCGGACCCGCTCGACCGTGAGAGCACTGACCATGACGACGATTGTCGTCGCTCGCCCGCGCGCGTGCCATCCCAGATTGCTGGGGGGTGCCGGCGCCGTCACCTCAGGGGGCTCGCCGCTCCAGACCAACGGGATGTCCGCCGGAGGCCGCGATCTTCACGATCGCTCCTCGTCGGCCGCCGGCCGTCACCGTCCCGAGGAGTCCCCTGTGAACCCGTCCACCCCCGTCATCCGATCGAGCACCGACCTGTTCGGCACCAACGGCAAGGCCTGACGCCGGCCCACGCCCTGGCACGTTCGTTGGCCCGACAACGGCTGAGAGCCGCTCCGGAGAGCGGCTCTCAGCTGGATGCTCGGCCGTGCCGCGCGATCGCACCGTCCGAGCTGTGTCGGCTCGGTCTCGGCGAAGATGGCCGGTAGGCCCTGGGAATCGGCAAGGAGGCGGACGACGTCGACGTGATCCGAGGCGACGAAGGAGTACCAGCCACACGGAACCCGACGACTCGCCGAACGACTGCGCTCGCCAACGCATGTGGCGGTTCGGAAGATGGGCACGGGAGCGGCAGGGTCGCCGAAAACGACGAGAGCCGCTCCGAGGAGCGGCTCTGATCTGGCATTTCTTGGCAGCCCTAACCGCCGAAGATTGGAACCGCCTGGAGCGTTGGCTCGACGTGGTCGCGAGACTCTCGAAATCCGCTCGAAAGCTGCCGGAATCGTCCGAAATCGGCCCCTCAGCCGTCGTGTCGCTCCCCCAGCACACTGCCATTAGTGACTGCAAGGAGTAGGTGATGGCTACCGAGAGCAACACGTCGCTACACGAGCTTTCTTCGGAGCAGGCCCTCGCAGTCGCAGCGCTGTTCTCCGGCGCAACTCACGCTGAGGCTGCCGAGGCGGCAGGCGTGCACCGCGTCACGGTGTCCAAGTGGGCGAGCCATCATCCTGCCTTCGTCTCGGCGCTCGCAACGCTCAGACGTGATGCGGCTTTCGAGGCGAGGGACGCAGCGCTCCGGACGACCAGAGCTGCGCTCGACGTCGTGTTCCGGGCCATCGACGCGGGGGATGTGGACGCGGCGTTCAAGTGGCTACGGCTCGGCTCCGGCGCAGCCCTCGTGACGCTTCCGATCGGTGCGCTCACCTCTCACGAGATCGTCGAGGAGGTCCGACGCACCCTGCCGGATGCTCTGTCGCAGATGCTGGCATCGTCCGGCCCCACAGCCGAAGCCGCTGAAGCGGCGATTAGGTCACGACTGGCCGAGTGACGTGCAAGGTCTAGCATCGCTTGCCACGCCTCCGGCCGCTGTCGCTGTCTACGCTGCCATGCGTGCTTTCAAGAGATGAAAGGTCGACCGACCGTGCGCTCGATGACCTCGCACGGTTGTCGGAGCAGATACGTCGGCGAACCACGGACCGTGACTCCCTAATTGCGAAGCTTCACGCCGAGGGCTACTCGCTACCAGCCCTGGCCAAGGCTGCGTCTCTATCGGTCGGAAAGGTGCACCGACTCGCGCACGACTCGCTCACCGCTATCGGGACCATCGGGTATGAGGGTCGCACGATCGACGGGTTCATCGAGGAACTGCACACCCACAGGTTCTCCAAGGTGATCGACGTACGCGAAACGCCGATGAGTCGGAAGCGAGGTTTCTCGAAGCGAGTCCTCGAAGCTGCTCTTTCCGAAGCCGGAGTTGGGTACGAGCATCGGCGGTTGCTCGGCAATCCGAAGGACAACCGCGAAGGCTTCAGGTCCGGTGATCCGCGTGCGGTCGACAGATTCGAGACGCTTCTCCAACGGCAGGGGCGGCCCGACCTCGACGCCGTGGCCACAGAGGCCGAACACAGCCGGATCGTGTTGATGTGCTTTGAGCGAGACCATCGCGCCTGTCACCGGTCATGCATCAGTGCCGCGCTTCAGGCAGCGCGACCAGCGCTACACGTCGTCAACGTGTAGCCCGCGGCCACCAGCAGCCGAGCACCAAGAACGACTGCGGATGTTGGTGCATGTTCCCGACGAAGAACATGGTTTCCCGTTCGGGCGAGCAGATCTGATCCAGCCACTTCTCCCGCAGCCTCTCGCCGACTTCAGCGTCCCCGTACTCGCTGCGCCAGCTTCGATACGCCTGGTGGATCTCCCAGTCGATGATTGACATGTGGTGGTCCCGACCAGGCGGGCAGTCGGCGCACCGAAACCGATAGCGAAACGAGTACGGAATCGCCTCGACAAGAGGGATGTCTCGGTCATCCATGTCGAAGAGCGTTGGCTGGGAAGCCAAGAACCGCCGAGCCTCCTCGCGCTCATCCGGTTCGCGCTCGGTGATCGTGAAGTCGAGTACCTCATCCGGTACCACGAGACCGAGAGAGGTTCCGTCGGCCGCTTGACGTGCTCGCAGCTCACACATCGAGTGCTTCCTCACTTGGTCCACAATTGCCCTCCTCGAAGCCCAGTTTCGCGAGGTGTCGAGGTGGCTGACCACGGTGATGCTTGGAACATCAGGGCTGTGGGACTCGGGACGCGTGTCGTTCCGAGGACGCGTCACTCGTGCACGGATCAGGTCCCACTTCTTGAACTTCTGCTCGGTCGGCAGCTGACGGAACGGGACGGGATAGAGGCGAACGAAGTCGGCCGTCCCGAGTAGGCCCGGCCTAATCCCCGCCACGCATACCGTCTCCCGATGCTTCGTCGACACGGCGGGATACGCCTTCACGGTGACAGCGACTTCCATGTCGAAGTAGTCGGGCATCAGATCCTCTCGTGGTCCGCGGACGCTCAGAAATCTAGATCGCTTCCCAACGAGCGGTCCGCCGTGGCGACCAAGGATGAACCAGACTCTCCGCTATGTCGAACCATGAGGGTCCGAGCGCTGGCAACCTCGCTACCCAGGCTTCAGCTCAGCGAACTCGGGAGGAGATCCGTTCCGCGATTCTCGCCTTCCAGAACGAGTACGCAGACGCCTCTAGCGAGTATGAGTCCCGTGGAGTGGTGGGGTTCGCGTGACGCGTTCCCTGGTGGCTGTCAGGTGCCGGGCTCGAGCTCGGCGGTGACGGCGGGGTCAGTATCGCGCGTGTAGAGCTTGGCCATTGACGCTTCGGAGAAGTAGCGGCGAGCGACGGCCCACTCGTCGTGCTGGTCGGCGAGCACGGCACCGACGAGTCGGATCACGGCGTGGTCGTTCGGGAAGATCCCGACCACCGCGGTGCGTCGACGGATCTCTTTGTTCAAGCGTTCGAGCGGGTTGTTCGACCAGATCTGGCGCCAGTGCTCGCGTGGGAACGCGCTGAACGCGAGTACGTCGGTCTTGGCCGCGTCCATCAGCGCGGCAGCCTTGGGGAACCGATCGGCGAGCATGGCGGCGACCTCGTCCCAGTGCGCGTTGACGTCGGCGGGGGTGGTGCGGGTGAAGATCGATCGGAACGCCGCGGCGACCATCTCCTGGGACGCCTTGGGGACCGGAGCGAGCAGGTTGCGGACGTAGTGCACGCGGCACCGTTGCCACGACGAGCCCTGCAACGTCTTGCGGATCGCGGCCCGTAGGCCTTCGTGCGCGTCGGAGATCACCAGGCGCACACCGGACAGCCCACGGGCTTTCAGCGACCGCAGGAACGCTGTCCAGAACGTCTCTGCTTCGGAGTCGCCGACATCGACACCAAGGACCTCGCGGCCGCCCTGAGCGGTGACACCGGTGGCCACGACGACTGCGCGGGACACGACCTGGCCGAGGGCGTCATCGCGGACGTGGACGTAGATCGCGTCCAGGTAGACGTACGGGAATTCGGTGTGGCCGAGCGTGCGGTTCCGGAACGCGGCGACACGTTCGTCGAGCCCCGCACACATGCGAGAGACCTCGGACTTGGAGATCCCGGTCCCACCCATCGACTCGACCAGCGCATCCACCGAGCGGGTCGACACCCCGGACACGTAGGCCTCCATCACCACCGCGCACAAGGCCTGGTCGATCCGCCGGCGCGGCTCCAGGATCGACGGGAAGAAGCTGCCCTTGCGCAGCTTCGGGATCGTCAACTCCAGATCGCCCGCCTTCGTCGTCAGGACCCGATCACGGTGTCCGTTGCGTTCCGTCACTCGCTCATCGCAGCGTTCGTAGCGGGCAGCGCCGATCGCGTGGGTGGCTTGGAGCTCGATCAGTTCTTGCGCCAGCCACTGGGCCAGCTCGCGCACAAGATCGACACCGCGATCGCGATCGGAGAGCGCGACAAGAAGGTCGGACAGGGCAGACTCGGACAGAGCCATCGGTGTGTTCTCCTCGGTAGTTCTTGCAGGAACACACCAAGGATCACGCCGATGGCTCACTCGCTGGTGGACCTACGAATCCCCACCACCCCACGGGGCTCTATCTCTAGCGAATCGGCCGAGCGCCAGAGCTTCTGGAACGACTTCTTCGCTTGCTTCGCAGTCTCCCGCCGCTCTGTGGCTCGGTATGAGTTCCTCGCCAAGCGGGACAGCACTGGCAATCACGGCTTCATCGATCTTCTCTATCCCGCACAGATGGCCGTCGAGCACAAGAGCCGAGGCGAAGACCTCGACGCCGCAATGGGCCAGGTGAAGGACTACCTCGCGTCGCTGACGGACGCGGAGTTTCCCTGGCTTCTCGTCGCGTGCGACTTCGGGCGATTCCGATGGGAGAACCTCCTCGACGGAACCTCAGGGGAGTTCGCGCTCGCAGAACTTGCAGACCATCTCGACCTCTTCTGGTGGATTGGCGGCTACCACGGACCAAGGGAGCGAGTCGAAGACCACGAGGACGTAAACCTTCGAGCAACCCGGCTCCTTGCCGAGGTGCACGACCGCCTGAGGCGCAACGGCTACCGAGATCACTCGCTGAGGGTCTGGATGGTGCGGACGTTGTTCTGCCTCTTCGCAGATGACACCTGGATCTGGGAGCGCAACAGCTTCCACACCTACCTCGTCGAACACACCGCGCCTGACGGAAGCGACCTCGGAAGAGTCATGCATCACATCTTCGAGGTGCTGAACACGTCCCCGAGTGAGCGCCCCGCGGGTCTGGAATCCTCGCTGGCTGAGCTGACCTACATCAACGGGGACTTGTTCGCAGAGCCGTTAACAATCGCCCCAACGGACCGCGATGTTCGCGAGGCCCTGTTGCGAGCGTGCTCCTTCAACTGGTCCGCGATCTCACCTGCAATCTTCGGCTCAACGTTCCAGGAAGTCATGCAGCCCGAGGAGCGCCGACAACTCGGTGCTCACTACACATCGGAGGAGAACATCCTCCGCACGATTCGCCCGCTCTTCGTTGACCCTCTTCGCTCGGAACTCGCAGCGGCGACCACAAAGCCGCGACTTCGAGCGCTCCTCGACAAGCTCAAGAGCCTGACCTTCTTCGACCCCGCTTGCGGCTGCGGGAACTTCTTGGTCGTCGCCTACCGCGAAATCCGACAGATCGAGACCGAGGCACTCCGTCGCCTGCGCGATCTGCTGGCCGTGGAGGGACAGCTCATTCTTGACGTGAGCCTCGAATGCCAGGTTCGGGTTAGCCAATTCCACGGCGTCGAGATCGAGGAGTTCCCCGCTCAGATCGCACGAACCGCGATGTACCTCATGGATCACATCTGCAACCGAGAGGTGTCCTCCGAGTTCGGCCAGGTGGTCGTGCGCTTCCCAATTCCGTCCTCGCCCCATATCCAGGTACGCAACGCGCTGCGCACGGACTGGCAGACAGACGTCCTTCCGGCTGACGACTGCGACTACCTGTTCGGCAATCCGCCCTTCATCGGTCGCGGGTACCGAACCGCGGAACAGGCCGCAGACATGAGACTCGCGTTCGCAAACGCAAGCGGCCACGGCGTCCTCGACTACGTCGCCGCTTGGTACATCAAGAGCGCCGACTACATCAGTGGTTCGACCAATCGCGCCACTCGCGTCGCGTTCGTCTCGACGAACAGCCTGAGCCAAGGAGAGAACGTCTCCACGCTGTGGCCGATGCTCTTCGCAAAGGGAATGCACATCGACTTCGCCTACCGGACGTTCAAGTGGCTGAACGAGGCACGCGGTCTCGCTGCCGTCCACTGCGTCATCATCGGCATGTCTCACGGGGCCAAGGCTTCGGCCGTACCTCTCTTCCAAGAGCGCCGCACTGGTCCGGACACTCCGTCAGTGTTGGAGAGGTCCGACGTGAAGAACATCTCTCCGTACTTGGTCGAAGGACCTGACATCGTTGTTACGAAGCGACGAAAGCCGCTGGTTCCCACAGCTTCTACGGCGATCTACGGGAGCATGCCCAACGACGGCGGAGGACTGCTCATCGACCCTGCGAGCTTGACGGAGGAGATGAGAGAACGGATCGCCTTGGACTTCAAGCTCATCAACCTTCGGCGGGCGGACCACGGGAAGCCTCCCTACACGCCCTTCTACCCCGAAGGCATCGACGAGGTCATGGCGGACCCCATTGCCGCCAGGTTCGTTCGCCGATTGCTCGGCGGAGAGGAGTTGGTCAACTCGATCGAGCGCTGGTGCCTCTGGCTCGAAGCCGCTCCGCCTGGCGAAGTTGCGAAGAGTCCCGTCCTGCAACGGCGTATCGAGCGAGTGCGCGAGCACCGTGCCCTTTCAGATCGCGACGCAACGCGTCGACTTGCCATCACCCCGTCGCTCTTCGCTGAGCGCCGCCAGCCAACCGGCCGATACCTCGCCATCCCACGCTCGACCTCCGGCGAGCGGCGCTATCTCCCGATCGCATTCCTCGACGCAGACATCGTCGCAACGGAGCAACTCATCACGATTGACGGAGCCTCGAACGATGACTTCGGTCTGTTGTCCAGCCAGATGTTCAACACGTGGCTCCGAACCGTTGGCGGGCGGTTGAAGAGCGACTATCGCGTGTCGGTTTCAGTCGTCTACAACAACTTCCCGTTCCCGGACCTCGAACAAGCATCGACGTCACAGCTCGCGCGCTTCCGTGAAGCGACCGAGGCTGTGCTCACCGCCCGCGAGAGCTTCCCTGGCGAGACGCTCGCCTCGCTCTACGGGGCCAACACGATGCCTCCCGCCCTGGCGGTTGCGCACGCAAAGCTCGATCGCGCCGTCGATGCGTTCTTCGGCCGACATCAACACGACGGCGACAGCTCCCGTTTCAAGGTCCTGCTGGCGCGATACGTCGAGCTAGTCGAGCAGGACGCCCTCACGTTCGCGACCCCAGCGAAAAGGCCCTCCCGCCGACGCTCGTCGCCGACTCCGTAAGTCTGAGCCGGAAAGCGCGTTCCGGCGAGAAATGAACGGGGCCGTTCAATTCACTTGGTAGCGTGCCGCTATGGGCGACGGCAAGAAGCACCGCGTGGAAGCGTCTGGCGACGCCGCAGACGATCGCGCCGCCCCTCCAGCTCCGGACGAAGGTGCGGCCTTCACAGCAGGCGACGTCGGGCGAGCCACCGGCCTCTCATATCGCCAGATCAACGACTGGGATTCCCGCGGTCTCTTGCCGTCAGAGACCGAGCGCGAATCCTCCTGGAGACGCTTCTCGCCACGAGACATCTTCACGTTGATGGTTCTGGCGGAGCTTCGCCGGGAGTTCAACGCTTCGAACGAGGGTCTCAGGTTCGTCCGGAACTCGATGACACAGGAAGGGGCGAACCATCTCCAGGCCGCTGCCGAACTGATGGTGATCCTCGGCGTCGAGGTCTGGCTGATGACCGACTTCAAGGAGACGTTCGTCATGGATTCGGAGCTGGAATTCACAGACCTCTGGGCGCACGGCTTCTTCGGCGGTCCGACCAACGCGTTTGCCTTCGTGAAGGTGAGTCCGCTCGTTAACCGACTCTTCGCCACTCTGAAGGAGCCGCTCTTCCTTCCGTCGCACGGGGCCGGGCGAAAGCTAATGGCAGATATTCACCGCGCATCTACGGCGCAGTCCCAAGAGGAGTTGCGGATCCTCCGAGAACTCCGGGACCCTGACGTGGTGAGCCTTGAAATCCTGATGAAGGACGGCTCCATCGAACGGATCAACCGTCTCACTCGTCCGGACCCGACCGAGTCCCTTAGAGACCTTCTTCGCGCTGCTGACTACCAGAAGATCACGATTCATCGGAAGGACGGCCGAACCGTTGCCGTTCAGCGCGAGGAGTCGATCAAGCCATGACCCGCGTGGTCGAACCTGACGCAGAGGATGCCCCTCACGTCGACAACCACTCCGAAGACAGGCCGCGACACAGGATGCCCCTGACTCGCGAGCGCAACGGGCGTGCTCAAAGCTCGCCCAGAGCGAGGTCCCGGTGCTTTCGGTATCGAAGGCGAGGAACGTTCTCGGCAAGGGATGTCCGTTGACGGACGCCGAGATTGCGGCGCTGACCGCGCAGCTGTATCAGGTCGTGGCACTCGTCATCGACGAGTCGGCACGTGCTCCAAGAGAGGAGCCGAAGCATGGGTGAGGCGATCATCTACGTCCGCGTGAGCACAGCGGATCAGGTCGACAACTACTCGCTCGAAAATCAGACGCGCTCGTGCGTCGACTTCTGCGCCCGCCAAGGACTCGTTGTCCGGCGCATCTATACCGAGGAGGGAGAGAGCGCGAAGACGGCCGATCGAACTCAGCTCCAGCGACTTCTGCGCGACTGCGTAGCGGATCGCAAACGCGTGGTGTCGCACCTCATCATCGACCGCGTCGACCGACTCAGCCGTAGTGCGATCGACTACGTGCAGATTCGAATGGCGCTTGAGAAGGTCGGCATTCAGGTGCGGGCCGTCAAGGAGCAGTTCGACGACTCGCCGATGGGAAAGTTCATGGAGAACCTGGCGGCGAGCCTTGCCCAGCTCGACAACGACACCAGGGCGCAGCGGACTCGGGACGGAATGCGCTCCGCGGCGGAGAAGGGCCGATGGGTATGGCGTCCTCCGCTGGGCTATCGATCCACCGGCAGCATTCGCGGCCTTCCGAGCCTGACGCACGACCCCCGAATGGCTCCCCTCGTCCGCGACGGATTCCTGATGGTCGGCGAGGGCATCCCCAAGGCGACGGCTCTGGATCGGCTGACGTCGCGCGGGCTGGTCCAACCCTCAGGAAGTCGGGTCAGTGCGCAGATGTTCAGCAAGATCCTTTCGAACCAGATCTACCAGGGGCGAATTGTCATCGAGCGCTGGAACCTCGACGTACAGGGCGACTTCGAACCGATCGTCACGCCGGAGGAGTTCCAGACGGCTCAGGTTGTCGGGAGGAGCGCCTCTGCGAGCGCTCACCACGTGCTCGACCACCCCGACTTCCCGCTGCGTCGCGTGGTTCGCTGTGGGGTCTGCGACGCCCCCCTGACAGCGAGTTGGTCGAGAGGCAGAGGCGGGCGGTACGGCTACTACCGCTGTCCTCGGAAGATGTGCGGCAAGTCGAGCGTTCGTCACGATCGGCTGGAGGCGACGTTCGAGGAGTTCCTCACGCAAAGGAGCGCCCGACCTGAGGTGCTGACCCTGATGGGCGCAGTCGTCCAGGACGCAGTCCAATCTGCGAATCGCCGCGTCCAGGAGGCACGCACGGCTCTCGTGCAGCGCAGGTCCGACTTGCTCGCGAAGCAGACTCGATTGGTCGAGGCGTTCCTCTACGAGCAGACCGTCGACAAGGCGGTCTACGAGCGCGAGATGTCGCGACTTGGGGATGCACTGACCTCGATCGAGGTTGAACTCGCAGGACTGTCCGAGGAGATCGTCGACGCCGCTTCGACCTTCGAACGAGCCTCGGCCGTGCTGAGCGATCTGAGGGCCTACTGGCGGGCCATCTCACCCGAGTCGAGACCGCAATTTCTGACAGCGACGTTCCCGGCTGGACTCACCTGGGAGGCGGAGGCAATTGGAACCAGAGGAAGCTCCTGGTTGTTCGACGTTTTCACGCCCGAACAACCAGGAGCCAACGCTTTGGCAGCCCGTACGGGATTCGAACCCGTGCCGCCACCTTGAGAGGGTGAGCAGAACGGTCCGTCCAGTACCAACCAGTCGCGTGCCGTATGGTCTGAGCAGGGCAAATGCTAGCCGGGTCGTCCGGGCTGTGCCGTTCCGTACCAACGATTCCGGCCCGAAAGATTGGCAAGAGATTGGCAAACCCTTCGGCCGACGGCCCGATTGCCGTCCGTGGCGGAAGCCGTAGCTGCGGGGCATCGTCGGGCAGTGCGAAGTTCCCGGATTCCGCCGCGGGCTCCAGCCCTCACCAGGACCAGCGGGTACGGTTCTCGGATGCCGTCGAGTTTCCAACTGCGGTACTCGCTGCGGAGTAGCTGGGGGAACTGATGGAGGCCTGGCTGCGTCCAATCAGAGTGCTGCGTGCTTCTCGCCCGATGCTGCTCCTGACGGCTGGACTGCTCGCCGCGTGCGGCACTGCGGACGAGGTCGAATCCACAGCGTCTTCGACGGCGCCGAGTCCGTCGAGTGTCACCGCTCCGGCGACCTCTCCTACGCTGACCGGTGAGTTGTGTGGCGAGGCCGGCGAGCCTCCTGCATGGCCGATCGGCACGATCGAGGGCCTAGCGAAGTCGAGCGATCTGGTGGGCCGGGTGGGCTCGGCTGAGGATCTCGGGAAGGCCGATATGTCCCAGTTCGGGGTGACGGGCCGGTTGGTCTCGGTCGATTTCGATCAGGTACTCCGCGGGGACCAGCTCACGCGGTCCGTAGTGGTCGTCGACGACGACCACGGACCGCAGCTCGCTTCTGCCAAATCGTCGATGGTGTTCCTCGTCGAGGTCGCCGATCCGGCGATCGTCGGAAACGTGGGTATCGACTCGCCGATCTACTCGTTGACGCCCGGTGTCAATTCGATACTGGACGTCGTTGGTGACGTCGCCACGTCTCGATGCGGCGAGTTCTACGGCCTCTTGATGTCGGACGCCCAATACGCGAGGAGCGAATTCGATCCCGTCACGTCAGAGTCATTCGTGGTCTCGACCGAGGCGGTCACGGATTCCTACCCGGTCGACGACGTCGTTCGAATCGTGTCTGACCCCGACCTTGGACTTCGGCCCGAGAGCCCCGCCTTCGCGTCCGAGTGCGTCGTGCCGATCGAGCGCGGCGCCCGTGCGGACGAATGCACCTTGGTGGACTGGGATCTGCTGCACGTGGACGGTGCTTCGTTGCTTTTGCGCTACTTCGCGAACGATCCCGGATGTTCCGAAGAACTCGACCGGGTCGAGATCGACGAGACGGACACGAGCGTCACCTTGCGAGTCGTGGTCGCGTTCGCCGGTGACGAGGGAGCGTCGTGCCCGACAGCGCTCGGGTCGCGTGAGACCACGATCGAGCTCGCTGCTCCGCTCGGAGATCGGTCGCTGTTCGGCTGTCGACCCGAAGGATCGTTCGCACCGGCAGGCGGCTACAGCACTCCGGAACCACGATCGGCCCAGCTCGATTGTTCAGCCGCGCCATGAGAATCGATCACTTGCTCGGCACCGCCACTACGATCCGCTGCTCATCGACGTCGACGGTGATCGAGGGAGGAGACGCGACGTGATGCAGGTTCTTCGTCGCACGGGCGTCACCGTGGCCGGCGTGGTCGCGGCGATCGTGTTGTCTGGATGCGGGACAGGTGCCGCTGACCCGGACGTACCGACCCCCACGCCTGCCGATGACGTCGCCGCAGCCGTGACCGCAGAGCCGGACGCGACAGATCCGGTCTTGCGGGAGGCCGGCGTGAGTGCGTCGGACGAGCCGGGGCATGGGGCGTACACGGTCGAAGACCTGGCGAGGGCGAGCGATGCCGTCGTGCTGACCTCGGCGGTGTCGGTGCTGGAGCGGGTCCGGCTGGACGGCGCCGACTTCTACGTCGCGGAGTTCGCGATCGATCGGGTGTTGCGCGGCGCCTCGCTCGAGGGTGCGTCGACGGTGGTCGCGTGGGCCGCCGAGGGTGCGGTGCCTGAGGCATCGTTGACGGGTCGCCATGTCGCGTTCCTGCTCGAGACACCGTCCGCCTTCGACGAGGAGGCAACAGACGTTCTCGAGCGCCTCGGTGGCGCTCACGTCCTGCTTCCGGGTCCGTTGGCGGTCCTCGACATCGACGGTGACACGGTGTCCGCCCGTGACGACAGCTTCCAGGGTCTTCGTGATGCCTACACGATCCCCCCGCCATCGGGGTCGGCGCCTGATGCGACCCAGTTCTTGGAACCGGGTCGGGAGCAGAACAGGCCGTCGCTCGATGACGTCATCGCGGTGATCGAGGGCGTCGACGCATCGTCGCCGCCGACCAGTCCAGCGCCAGTTGCACCCACGACGACGACGGTGTCGGGTGGCGGAGCTGTCCCTGCGTCGCTGGCGGAGATGGATACGGTGATCCCGATCGTCGTTCTTCGCACGGGACCGGCGGAATCGGCCGGGGCGTACTTCGGTCGCAGCGACCCCTCGGGGGGCACAGCGGGTCCTGCGTCTGGTTTCGTCCCAGCCGCCGAGGATCAGTTGTTCTGTTGGGCGGTCGAGGTGATCAACAGCCGTCCACAGCGCATCGACGAGTTCGAGGAGGTGGTCGTCGCAGGCGAGTACTTCCGAGCCATCGAGCCCTTCGCCTCTGCCGATGCCCTGCCGCATCTGAGGGTCCTGATCGACTTCACGACCTCGATCGCCGATCAAGGTTCGTTCACCGAAGCCGACGAAGTCGGAGACGGTGATCCGGTCGGGAACGCGTTCGCTGCGATGAACACCCTCGTCGACGGCCGATGCCTCGGTCTCGACTGACCGCGCTCGCTGGCTCGCTCGCAAGCGTCGCGTCTCTGCGCCCTCAACGACCCCGGCGCGCCCAGCCGATGCCACGGATCACCCTCATGACCGGCGGCTAGGGGGCAGTGCAGACGAGATGATCTGGGCGTCGGCTTCGCCTGCGTAGCGCGTCAGGATCGGCAGTTCCGCGCTACCTGGCCAGGTCGGCTTCACTCACGAACGTGTAGTGCCACGCCTCCGGCGGGCCGTCATCAACGAGGACATACATGCCACCGACGACTGCGATCTCGAACGGCGGCGGGAAGAGCACGGCGCGCCCCATGCTCGGGCCGCCCTCACACCAGATGAGCATCCGATCGCCGGCCTCCATCGCCGACAGTCTTGCCGCATTCGCCAGCCTCGCTCGATTGCCGGAATATCTACAGTTCCGCGCTACTAGGCATCCGAGGCGGGGATGTGCCGGGTCATGCGGAGCACGGGCGGTGCGCCGGTCCTAGCTAGCTCTTGACGCGCGTGGGTGGTTGGCCGTCGACGGTGTGCCAGCGGATGCCGTCGTTCGTGCGGAACGTGAACTCCAACACCGGAACATCTACGGGTGAGGACACCCCGTCTGTCATGAACACGCCGTCTGACCGGCCGATCCCGAGCGCGGCGAACTCCGGCTCCGACCCACTCGATTCGAGCTTTCGTCCGTCGGGAAACGTCAACGTTGCACGAAGGTCGTGGATCGGTCCGTTCGCCCCGTTGTGCACGATGAGGTGCCAGACCGCGACGCACACGGCCTGGTCGCGCGGACACGGTTTGCCATCGACATCGCCGTACTGGGCGATGCGCTGAACCCACACCTGCGCGGCGCTGCTGCGAGTTGCGTGGCGCTCCTGACGGAACACGACCCACAAGGCAACGACAGCAGCGGCAAGCGCACCAACGCCGGAGACGAGTTCGGCGACCGACCCAACCTCAATCGATGACCCGAGACCCACGAATTGCAATGGTAGGCGGACAGCCGAGTCCGCCCGATCGGCAGATCGGAGCTAGTCGAAAATTGGGGGAACTGAGTTGTCCGCCCAACTGCGCACGGCGCGGGCGCCGGTCCAGTCGGCCGTCCGAAGCCAGATGACCTGGAACGGCGCCCCCGGCCTTGGTGGTGCGGTTCCCACCTCGGGCCCCCAGCCCTGAGGGCTCTCCATCACGTTGGCCCGCGCTGGCGCGGTGATGGGTGCCGTCAGGAACACACCACAGTTCGGCGACTCCGCGAGCAGGCTCAGCTTGATCCACGGCAGCCCTTGGGACTCTTCGAAGAGAATGGCATTGCGCTTCGCCGGCGGGAGCGTGATCTTCTCGATCTCGTCCCGAGCAATGACGAGTGGCTCTGTGAAGACGGAGAAGTCCTCGATGACGAGCGCACGATCGGCGATGCCGATCCGTCCAGGTGCAGCACGGGCTGCTCGGAGCGCAACGACGGCGGTCTTCCAGAAACGATCGATGCCCAAACCGCCAACGGAACGACGAGCGGGACAGTGATCAGTGGAACGTTCTCGTCGCGCTGTAGCGCACCAACGACGATGGCAACCGCAAGCCCGAGACCACCCACTGCGATGAACGCGTACATCGCGGCCTTCAGCGCGCTCACGAGACGCTGTCGATCCGACCGATACAGCTCGTGCCACTCATTCGCCACGGGCACCCGACCAGCTGGTGTCACCGCCACATCCTGACAAAGAACCGCCGCATTCGTACACGCGTGCCGATCGATCGGCGCCCCTGCCCATGGCTGCGGGCTATCCGCTCGTCGCGATCAGTTGAGCAAGCCGAGCGGCCGCACCCAGATGTCCTGGAACATTGACGAGCACGACCCGCCCATCGACCATCGTCACCGCCGACTCGCCATCGACCCGCGCGTAGACGTACGCCTCGGGCTGTCCCGCCGCCAGTTCACCGTTCGCTCGCATACCGTCGAAAACGTGATCGAGCTGGCCGTCGGCGCCGATCCACACGCTGACAATCGCCCCCGATTCGGTCCTGAACCCACAGCCACTGGCACCCGATCGAGAATCGTCGGTCAGCTTCTCGCCGGCGGACACCGACGACCCGACGACCGATGACACATCGGCGCGACGCACGACCCCGCAGGCCTCTCCATCGTCCGGGAACAGCCACCACAGAACCGGCAAGGCGGCGGCTACAACGACAATGATCAGCGCCATCTGCCGTCGGGGCGAGTCGGCCGTCATCGCCGAAGCGCTTTCGCACCGAAGTCAGGCCACCGTGCGACACTCGGCATCGCCGCAGCTTGTCGCACCGACTCTCAGCGTTCAAGTCATCGACAGCTGCCGCAAGGCGCCGACTCGGCCGAGGAACGACACGCAGCGTCCCGCAACCCTCGTCGAATCACACGCCGATCAGGCAGTTCGGTGCTGCCCGCCGTCAGACGCCATCGAGATACGTCGCGAGGCACGGCAGGCAGAGGGCGCGCCCGTGGTACACCGACACCGCACGCGCAATGGACGTGAGATCGACAATTAGCGGATCGTGACGCACAGGAGTCGGGTCATTGGGATCGCAATGCGCTTCGGGACACAGCACTCGCGCAATGCAGTCGTAGCAGTAGAGACCGCCGCGGTTGATCGGGTCGTCGCTCACGTTCTCAGACTGCCTGACGCAACGGCAGCGAGCGACTCCGATCGGCACATCGGTATGGTCGTCGTCGAGCAATCCTCGGTGCTGCACCGGCCGTCGTCGCCCGACCAAAGTCCAGAATTCCTCCACGTGCGGGACGCCAGGTGCGGCGGAATCGCAGGGGTCATGCACGTGCGATGAGGCTCACCAGACCCGAAACCGCGAACACTGCGCCAATGACCAACAGCACCGCGCGAAACACCGGCTCACTCGCGCGGCGTTGCCGGTTCCGACGTGCCCTGCGGACCCAGGACGGCAGGTCCCCACGCAGACACACTGCGGCGCCTGTCAACCTTCTTGAGGCAGGTTTGTTCGGGAATCAGTGAGTCGTGGGTGTCTCCTCGTTGGGCTTGTTGATCCAGACCGCGTCGGGCAGCTCTGGTGGCGACGGCGGTCGTTTGGCGAAGCGTTCGGGATGGAGCTGGTAGGCGCCGTCGAGCACGATCTGTCGCTTCTCGCGGACGGCGTGGGCGAGGCCGTGGTGGACGTCGAAGGGGGTGTGGAGCCCGATGCCGGAGTGTCGGTGCTCGAGGTTGTACCAGGCGAAGAACTCCTCGCAGTGCTGGGCGGCGTGGGTGAACGACCCGAACCGGTCGGGGAACTCGGGCCGATACTTCAACGTGCGGAAGTGGGATTCGCTGAACGGGTTGTCGTTCGAGCAGTGGGGCCGGCTGTGGCTCTTGGTGACACCGAGCTCGGCGAGCATGAACGCGACCGGCTTCGCGATCATCGGCGAGCCGCGGTCGGAGTGGATGTAGAGCTGCCCGGCCGCGATGTTCTGCTTGCGGATCGTCTCGTCGAGCAAGGCTTTGGCGTTGGTGTGGTTCTCGGCGGTGGCGAGCATCCAGCCCGGCACGTAGCGCGAGAAGATGTCGATGATCACGTACAGGTAGAACCACGACCACTTCGCCGCCCCGCCGAGCCTTGTGATGTCCCACGACCAGACACGGTTCGGAGCGTCGGCCATCAACTCGGGCTTGCGCGCCGCCGGGTGCGTCGCCTGACGGCGGCGCTCGCGGACTTCGTCGTGGTCGGCGAGGATCCGATACATCGTGCGCTCCGACGCCAGGTAGCGGCCCTCGTCGAGCAACTTCGCCCACACGGTCGCCGGCGCCTCGTCGACATGCTCGGGGCTGTTCAACACCTCACGCACCTCGGCACGCTCATCAGCGGTGAGCGCCCGCGGTTGCGGCCGGTGAGGCCGTGTCAGCTTCGGTGGCAGGGGCGCGCTCTGGCGGTGCCGGCGATACCAGTCGGCCTGCGCGACGCCGGCCGCCGCGCACGCCTGGCGGACCCCGACGACCGGAGTCAGTTCTTCGATCGCAGTGTCGACCATCGCGGTCACTTCGTCTCGCTCCGCTTCGTCGAGGCGTTGCCGGAAGCGAGCTGATCCAACAACGCTGAGAGCTTTCCCTGCACCTCGATCACCGTGCGCGCCTTGCCGAGATCATCGACGAGGCGTTCGTTCTCACGCTTCAACCGAGCGATCTCCGCGTCACGCGGATCGGCTTGCGGGCGACCGGCGCGGCGGCCGAGCGCTTCGAGCGCGCCACGCTCACGTTGGCCGCGCCACTCCGAGATCAACGACGTGTACAGGCCCTCGCGGCGCAACAGCGCACCCTTGCCGGCCTTGTCCAACGCGTCGTACTCGTCCAAGATGCGCGCCTTGTACTTGGCGCTGAACTGGCGGCGCCCACGCGATCGCTCGGGCACCTGCGGATCAGGAATCGGATCAGTCACCACGCCAGCCTGGGCGCGCGCGACCGACGAATCACGGATAGTCATGTCGGGGTCTCCTCCCGCCCTCAACTCAACGAATCAACAGCTGGAACTGCCTCACGTCAGGTTGGCAGAGAGGGCTGCGACCATCACTAGACCAAGTGCAATCGTTCCGATATCACCTGCGGCCGACATCCAGACCCCCGCTCATTCGAACACACTCAATTGCGATCGCCACATGTGTCTTGAACCCTACGACTCGATAGACGCCCGGCAAGTGACAACAAACGACCGTGCCGATCGGCAGCTCGGCGCTACCTGCTCAGGTCGGCTTCACGCACGAACGTGTATTGCCACGCCTCCGGCGGGCCGTCATCGACGAGGACGTACATGCCACCCTCGACGGCGATCTCGAGCGGCGGCGGGAAGTGCACGGCGCGCCCCATGCTCGGGCCGCCCTGACACCGGATGAGCATCCGATCGCCGGCTTCCATCGCTGACAGTCTTGCCGCACCCGCCGACCCGGTCGACAGCTATGCGCTGGGCGGTGTCTCACCGCTGTCGAGACTTCGGCGTCGCCGCACAGCCAGCAGGCTGCCACCCGAGATCCAGATCGTGAGGCCGCCCCACGTAAGGCCGCCCCACGCGCGATTTGCGATCGACCAGAGGCAGAGTCCCGCACCGAAAAGCAGCAGGATCGTCAATGCGATGTACGCAACGAGTCGACTCTCCCTCATTCTCGACAGCCGACCGCCCGGCGCCGGCTCCAGCCGCTCAGGAACGCGGACTCCACCAAGTCTCCTGAACACGTCTGCGACCTCCGGAGAGGCATCCATCTCGCCGTTCAGCCGTGGGTCTCGCGGGGCGTCCACGGCTTCAAGTGTGTCGGACGGAGAGAACCTTCGCGTCGGATGCTGCTCTGCGGTGCCGTCCGGCTCGGGCTACGCCGATTCGCTCGTCAGGTGCGGGCAACTCGCCGATCCGATCGGCAGATCTGGCCGCGCCGAGGATTGGCTTCAATCCAAGAGAAGAACACCGACGACGAGGAGAGTCGTGATCGCAGCGGCGGCCGTGATCGAGACAATGAGGCGTCGCCGCATGTAGCTGCCAGACGCCCACCAACGACTGAGCCAGGCACCGAGGGTCAACTTCCCTGTGATCGTTCGAATGTCCATCCACGAGAACGGGCGTTGCCACGCCCCAGTGACCTCTGCGGCTCGTTCCAGACGGTCCGCTGTCGACTTCGGCGCTGAGCGAGTTCTGGGCCGCTGGCGTGGAGACGGTTGCCGAAGAGCTTGTCCCCGGGAAGTGGGTTCCTTCTTGACGATGTCGGAGACCGTCACGGCGAGATAGACGAGCCCCGCAGCTCCCAGGAACAGCAGCAGCAACACCCAGGGCGGCGCGGAGTTCTCGGCTGTACACGTGTCGCCCTTCGGTCCGATGCACGTGCGGGTCGCAGGCCCGAGCGCAAAGACCAATCTCTCCACTCGCAAAGTCTGCCCCGGTGTGCCCCAGATCGGCAGTTCCGTTCTAGTAGTCGCCCCTGAGGTACCGAAGCGCGTCCGGATCTCTCGGTAACCTCGTCTGCCACCAGTTCGCGGTTTCCGTCGTCGAGTTGTCAGTCGTGATCTCCACGAAGCGAGCGTCGATGGCGTCGGCGGATACCCACAGCGCCTCGATACCAGCGAGTTCCAACCGAGACGCCAAGCGTCCACGAGTGGCGATCAGCTCGTCGTACTCAAAGGCGTCAAGCGGATGATCCTCCAACTCGGAGACCCATCGATCCCAAGCGTCGACGCTCGCCCTCGCCTCATCTGACACGAGCGCAGAATGCCCGGCGAGGACGCTTCCCGCAAGTCATGTGCCCCGACCCGATCGGCAGTTCCGCGCCGGTCACGTGCTCAAGAGCTCGACCTGGCAACGGATTCCTGGTGCCCGTGCGAGTCTGGCGTCAGCGGTGAGAAGCGGGTAGCCAAGGGACTCGGCGAGCGCGACGTATGCGGCGTCGTAGGGGGTCGCATTGGAGCGCAGTTCGTAGGCGCGGATCATCAGCGGGCCGGTCGGGAAGCGATCGAGCGGAAGGGCCAAGAGGTCGTCGACTGCTGCTCTGAATCGCCGTGCTGTGAGGTCGCCTGCTTGCCACCGCTTGCGGAGCACAGAGACTGTCTCGACATCTACGAGATCCGGGCCGGCGAGATGGGCCTCCCCAGCCACGCGTGCCCTGGCTGTCCTGCCAGCCTGCCCGTCGTCGCCGACGAGGTTGGCCATGACCGAGGCATCGACAACGATCAACTGCGCTCGCGTTCCTCGTCGAGATCGCGCACCGCGGTGTCGAATCCGACTTTGCCGCCGCGTCGGCGACCGATCCGGTCGAGGACGTCACTGAGTGTCGGTGTGCTGGCGAGCCTGGTCAGTTCACTCGCCAGGTATTGCTGCAACGACTTGCCCTCGGCCTCGGCTCGTCTCTGCAGGTTGGCATGAACGTCTTCCGGGAGATCTCTTACCAACACATTCGGCATGCTTTCATTCTGCTATCAGATCCGATCGGACGCAACCGGTGAAGCCGCTCGTCATGACCGGACCGGGCGGCGAGCGCAAGGCATCACGCCGTGCCGATCGGCAGATCGGATCGGCGAGCGAGCTCACTTGGTCTCGGCGTGTATGTCAGGACGTTTCCGTCGAGGAAGTCTCGATCACTGCGTCGTATCGAGTGATCTGGAACTGTTCGAACGTGGCGACCGAGAGATGTGGGTCGACGCCGATGATTGACAACACGTCCGTCCCTGGCGTGGGCGTTCCCTGCCCATCGCGCAATATGTAGTCACGACAACGGCTTGCGTCATCAGGAAGGCCCTCCACAACGGTGCCCACCGGAGGTCCGAGGTCTGCCCGACCCAGCTGCGAAGGATCCTGATTCGACATGAGGTACGTGATCCCGTTGACCCGCAACTGAGGCATCGGCAGCGACTCGCAGCTGGTGGACCGCGCGTCCAAGTAGTGGACGCCGAACGAGATGAGCGCCAACATCGAGAGAATCGCAATGAAGGCTGGTGCAACGATCTTCCCCGAACGCCGAGCGCCCCTTGTTGCCGGAACGGCTTCCGCTTCGGCCGCTCCCTCCGCCGCGCCGGGAACGGGTCGCATCTCCACGGGCGCATGGTGCCCGTACCGAGCGGCGAACGCAAGGCGTCGACCCGACCCGATCGGCAGATCTGGACGGCTGCTCGCACGATGGTCGGTGCCGTTGGCAGGGGGTTCGTGGTGCGCCACTTCTCTTACGGGGCGGTAGTGCCGGGCGCGGTTTGCTGGTCGTCTTTCGGCTGCGTCCACGGCGCGAGGGTCTGAGCGAGCGCCCAGCCACCGAGCGGAAGGATGCCGATCGGAACGACATCCAACGCTGTCGCGATCCAGCCACCATCGATCCACCCACTCGCGACGAGGTTGTCTCCTTGGCCAGCTGCGCCCGTCAACACCCCGGCTCCTGCGGCGAGCATCGCAACCGTCCCGTAGACGGTGGCTCTGCGCCGACGGTGACGTCGTCGTGATTGTTCTCTCGCGAGCAGGAGATTTGCCGCGAGACACACACCCAGGAGGCCCACTGCGAGCAGCCACCGCGCGGGTTGAGGACGAAGGTCGAGCATCCCGAAGGGGGCACGCTCACAGCCCTCGAGCGTCACGTTGGTCGTCCACGAATCTGCCGGCTCGATCGCCCAGTCGTGCGGAATCCTTGGCTGACTCACGGTGGCATCGATCGAGACGTAGCCGAGATCGAGAATCTGCTGACACAGCCGACGAAGATCGAACCGAACCGAAGGGTCACTGCCGGGCTGAAACACCCCATCAGCGCGAAGGACCAAGAACGGATAGCCGGCGCCGTTCCCATCGATCGTTGCCCTCAACCGACCACTTCCGAACACTGGAGCGTCAAGGTCGGTGGCCATGTCGATGAGACGCTCGGCTTCGGGACCGTCACCGAAGCCGAGCCGAACGTTCGCATCCCCGTCGGCGCTCACGACCAGGTCCAGGCTGACCCGGTCGCGCTGCTGGGGTACGAGGGCGGGATCGCAGCCGGTCAGCAAGCACATCGCCCCAGCGGCGACGACGAAGCCGAGAACCAACCGACGTATCAAGTGTGGCGATCCCCTCTGGCGTGTTGCAGACCGCAACGGCGTCCTCCCGTGCAACCGATCCTGAACATCGGGTCAGCGACCCTGCACTCCAGCGGAAGGTGCCACACCCGTCCTGGCAAGTTCATCACGTCGTCACCCGCTCGGATCGGCAGTTCGGAGCGCGGTCGCTGCTAGACATTCCCACCATGATGAGGTCCGGGGCATCATCCCCGCTCCCGCGTTCTCCCGGGTATGCGTTCACGGCGGTGAGCGCGCTGCTGTTCGGCTACGCCCTCTTCGTCGCCGTATGGGCCGCATTCAACGTCGACCATGTCGGACTGGGCGCCTGGTTCGTTGCGGCCGCGATGACATGCCTGGCGTTGGTGTTGGCTGCGACGAGGTACGTCATCAGGTGGCCGAACTCAGGTGGCTACTTCCTTGTATCGCTTGCCTGCCTGGCGGCGACGGTCGCCTGCCTCGTGAGCTTGATCCCGCTTCTCTGGGTGCAGGACTAGAGCCCTCAAGCGCTCGGCAATACCGCCCGTTGCTGGGCGTCGAGGCCGTCCCGATCGGCAGTTCTGGACGGTTAGTCCCACCAGAAGTAGCGGGTGGGCTCGTCGAGTGAATCGACGATTGATTCGACGGGAACCGACTCGCCCAGCTGCAAGTCTGCGGTGAATGCGTAGATCTCGCCGGCCAGAAGGAGGCGGTTCCGGTCATCCAGCGGGACTCTGCCCGATGTCATCTCCAAGGTGCTGAGCCCGATCATGAACGGGAGAGCACCGAATCTGTCGTACCACGAGCCGGTGATCGCTGCTGCCTGGAGTGTCGTGATCCCGTTCGACCACCAGCCGATGACGGCCAGGATGTCTCCCGGATTGTCGACCTTCGCGAGCGCCAGATACGCGCTTCCTCGCTGTTCCGCGGCGACGACTCCGACATCCGTGTTCGAGGCAGCTTCTGCGAGTTGAGGGAACTCGTCAGGAAGACCCCCTCTCAACGAGCTGGGCACGTCCGCGTCATCCCACAGTTGTCGCAACAGCTCCAACACATCGGCTCCACGAACCTCTGCGATCTCGAGCGGCGGAAACTCCTCCTCCGCTCGCAGCCACACCTGACCGTTGATGCTTGGCATCGGATCGACGAGCACCGGGAACAAACCTGACAGCGGATACTCAGTCACGAGCGCTTCCCATACCTCTGCGGCGTTGTCCACGGCTGCATCGGTGATCCAGTAGCGGTCGGCCACGTTCGTCCCGGCAGGAAGCTCCACACCATTGATCGTCGCAGATCCGGTCGACGGCAGGTCGAGAGCCGTCTCCACACTCGTCGAAGTGACCGAGGTCGATGGGTCCTCTCGGGCAACAGCCAAGTCGCCTTCATCTCCGCACGCGGAGACTAGGAGCAAGCCGACCGCCCACGCCGCGGCGAACGGGCCCCGGCGCCCCCGAATGCGATCTCTCTGCATTTCAATTCTCACGAGACTCGTCGCCGACTGACGTGGACCCCTCGGTCGTTGTCGGTTCAGGTCGCGTCGGTTTGTAGTGGTTGCAGTCTGCGCCAGGTCTCGGCGACCTCGGCGGGGGTTCGGTAGCCGAGCCCGGAGTGGGGTCGGTGGTGGTAGTGGTCGATGAAGGTGGTGATCTCGGTGCGTGCTTGCTCGATGGTCTCCCATTCGCTGCGCCACGCGCAGCGCTTCTTGAACTGCCCGAACCACGACTCGATGAACGCTTGTGATTCGGGGTCGCGGTAGCCGCCGCGGCGGTGCGTCACGCCTCTCGCGGAGAGATGCTTGCGGAAGTCGCGGGCGGTGAACTGACTGCCGTTGTCGGTGCCCAGCGTGAGCCGCCGCGCCGGGACGTTCCGGGCGAGCAGCGCCCCTTCGACGCAGGCGATCGCCTCGTTCGAGCGGGTGCGGACATCGACGGTCCAGCCGGCGATCTCACGGGTGCAGCAATCGACGATCACATGCAGGTAGACCCAGCCGTGCGCGGCGGTCCACACCTTGGTCATGTCCATGTGCCACAACTCGTCCGGGCGGGTCACGCGGAAGTAGCCGGGCCGGCGTCGCCGGTCGAGCCCGCGAACGGGTTGCAGCAGTCGATGCTGACGCATCACCCGCTGCACGCGTTTGCGGTTCACCGGCTCACCGAGCTCGCGTGTGGCGAGCGCCGCGATCATCCGGGTCCCGTCGGTCGGGTTCGCTTTCGCGACCTCGACGATCCCGTCGTCACCGGGCCGGCCACGCCCCGGCCCTGCCGCTGCGGGCCGTGTGCTGATCGGCCGGTAGAGCGCCTGACGCGAGATCCCGGCGACGCGGGCGACGACGGCTGGTTTGCGTCCGGTGGCGACCACGGCGCGGGCTCTGGACACACGGACGCTCACGTCCAGTCCCGCGAGAGTTCCCCCGCGATCTCCAGTTCATAGGTCTTGCGGCCGAGCGCCCGCTCGAGCTGGCTGATCCGCTTCTTCGCTTCGCGCAGCTCGACCTCCTTCGGGTCCACCGTCGTGTCGCGTGGTGTCGCCAGGGCGGTCTTGCCGCCCTCGAGCAGCCGATCACGCCACTGGTAGTAGAGCGTCTCGGCGATCTCGTACTCGCGGCACACGTCACGGACACTGCGATCACCACGCAGCCCGGCAAGGACGATCTCGAGCTTCTGCTCAGGGGTGAACGTCCGGTACTTCCTCTTCTCGCTCATCCTTCTCCTCAAGGATCAGAGCGACCATCATCCCCAAGCCCACCGGCTCAGGCAACTGTCAACGCACCAACGGGGTCCGCGTCACCTGATCACCCTCGCACGGGCCCCTATTGCAACCGAGCAAACGGCTCCCGACCGTGCCACTTTCGATTCACACAGTCGAGACAGCCGACCTGTCGGCTGGAGCCTTGGGCTCGCATTCGGCCCCCTCCCGCTGCTGTTCGTCTCCGCGGTCTCCACGGACAGCACCTCGCGTTGGGATCCAACTATCTGCGCAGGGGCCATGGTCGTCGCATACGGCAGCCTGAGGTTCGCTGGCGTCTTCAAGCAGTAGGCACAGCGCGGCCCGACGGCACATCGGCTCTGTCGGCGGACGTCGTGTGCGCTCAGGTTCGCTCAGCGAACGGCAGCGCACACGACGTCCGGACGATTCAGAACCCGCTCGTAATGCCCGGTATGTGCGCTCTCCGCAAGGCCCCGACGGTCAAGGGTCGGTCAGCGAGCGGCACGCCGTGTCGACCGAGACCCCTTGACGCTCAGCGGCCGCCCTGACGAACACGACGACCGCATCGAGAGCGTGGCGCCACAGATCGTCGAGGTGCCACCAGCCGGTGTCTTCGGGCTCGGCCCCAGCTGCGATGAGGATCGCTCCGTGCACGCAGTGCCGGCGCTTCGAGTGCCAGGTGTTGCCGCGCGCCGGGTCTTCGGGAAGCATCCGCTCCGCGAGACCGTCGAGCTCGAGTCGGCTACTCCGTGTCGATCCGCAGGCGAGGTAGGCGTCCGCGGCGAGCTCCATCAGCACGGCGGCCGGGTAGGTCGACCGGTCGCCGTGGAAGTCCCGTAGCAAGCGGGCGATGGCCGTGATGTCGTCGCCGGCGGCGAGGCCGTCGAGCACGATGGCTCGAACTGTGGCGTCGTCGGGCTCGCGGACGGGCTTCACGGGCCGAAGGCTAGGCGCCTCAAGAACACGTCCAGATCGCTTGCCAGGGGGCGCACATACCGGGCACTATGCGCTATCGGGACAAAGGCGAGGCGACGTGGCCGTAGAGGGGATCGTGGCATTGCTGGCCAACTCAGCCGACGACACGGTGGTCGGCGTGTTCGGGTTGATCTTCATCGGCCTCGGCCTCATCGTTGTGACGTTGCGAAGATCTCTCGCCGGTCTCCTCCAGAGGACACTTACCGCGCTTGGCTCAGACCTGGCCGCCGACATGGCAACGCCACGGTTCCTTCTCGTATGGGGCATTGGATCGATCTTGCTCGGCGGGTTGTCCGCGCTCGCGGGGTTCTCCACGTTGATGTAGCGCCGACCTGCCGATCCGCGCTGTTGACGACGCCGTGGGCGGCGGGCAATGTGGGTCTCGTGCCGTTGCTGACAGCCGAGTTATGTGACGAGAGCGGTGACGTACTCGCGAGAGCCTTCGATGAAGGGGCGATCGCTCGCGCTCGAGTGTCATTCGGCGATTCGTCATCGGTCTGAGTGCGGTTCATTGACCCCTACGGCGACACGGTGTTCAACCCTCAGCAGGCTCGGATGCTCAGCGTCGAACTGTCGACTCTCGCGGCGGCCGCCTCCGATGAACGAGACCGAGCAAGGCTTCTTGCGGTTGCTGCACTTGCCGATCGGTGCGCTGACGGTGTCCACGTCCTGCTCTGGCTCATCGGGGATTGACGGGCCAGATCTGCCTGGTTGATGATCTGGTGGTCGCTGCGGCCCGTTCGTAGCGTCTTGGTTCGCCCGGCGGGTTGGCTCACGATCTGCCTGTCGCCTGCGGGTTGGCTTTCGAACGAGAGGCCGCTCGCCGGGTTGAACCGGCCGTGGTGTGGCTCGAAAGAGGCGCGCAGGACATCTTGAACCAGGAGTGCCCATCACGGTCTCTCACCACCGATGAAGGGAGAACGTGATGTCAGTGATGATCGGGATCGATCCGCACAAGCTGCTCCACGCGGCGTGCGCGATCGATCGCAGCGAAGAAGAGCTCGGCCAGTTGCAGGTCCGTTCCGGGCCGCGCCAGTTGCACGAGTTGTTGTCGTGGGCGGCGCGGTTCGAGCAGCGGACGTGGGCGATCGAGTCCGCTGGCGGACTCGGCTATCTCCTCGCGCAACAGCTCCTCGGACATGGCGAGACCGTGCTCGACGTGCCTCCGACGTTGTCGGCGAGAGTGCGTGTCCTCGGCTCCGGACGGTCGAACAAGAACGACGCGAACGACGCCCGCGCGGTCGCGATCGCCGCGCTGCGATCACGATCAGTGACGGCGGTGCGGGCTGAGGATCACGTGAGCGTGTTGCGGTTGTTGGCCAAAGCGCAGCTCGATGCGTCGCGTGCTCGGAGTCGTGCCTGCAGCCGGTTGCACGCGTTGGTCCGTGAGTTGGTGCCGGGCGGGATCCGCAAGGAAGTTGTTGCGGGACAAGCACTTCAGGTCATCGACGCGATCGTTCCGATGACTGCGACGCAACGTCAGCGGCTCGAACTCGCACGCGACACGCTCGAGGAGATCGAGCTGCTCGACGTCCGGATGAAGCGCTCCAAGCAACGCATCACCGAAGCCGTGAAAGCCTCCGGCACCACACTCATCGACGTCTATGGGATCGGCCCGATCATCGCCGCGACGATCATCGGCTACACCGGCGACATCGGTCGCTTCCCGACCCCGGGTCACTACGCCGCCTACAACGGGACCGCACCGATCGAGTTCTCCTCGTCGGGTCGGACGGTGCACCGACTGTCGCGTCGCGGGAACCGGACGTTGAACCATGCGATCCACATGATCGCCGTCACCCAGATCCGCCACCCCGGCAGCGAAGGCCGCACCTACTTCGACCGAAAGGTCGCCGAGGGCCGCACCAAGCGTGAAGCGATGCGAGCGTTGAAGCGGCAAATCTCCGACCGCGTCTACAAGCACCTCGTCGCCGACGCCCGGAGCAAGTAGGCCCGGGAGGACAACCCAGGGGACGACTCTTGAATCCAGCGCGGCCGGCAAGCCCTGGAACACCGGCACTTCGGATCAAGTCACTCCCGGACCCAACACAACGCTACGCCCGCTCGGACACCCCTGTCACGAGCACGCCCTCACGCGCCCCGACAGCCCGCCGGAACTGCCCCCTTGACACAAAGAGGGATCGCTCAGCTCGTTGACTGCAAATTCGTTATCGGGCTTTGGCTCTCGGACGAACGATGACCAGCTGGAGGTCTTGGGTTGAACTCCACCGGTCCGGCCCTTAACTTCCTCTCATGCAGCGCCTGATGGCCGTCTTCGTTGGCACTGCGTTCATCGTTGGGTCCTGCACCGCATCGGACGAGACTGCTCGATCGGCTGCACGCTTGGAGGCCAAGTACGTGGACATCGGCGCTGCGGGATTCATCGACCAGACGGTCTCCTTCAACAACCCAGGCGACGTAGCTCTCGTCCCTCGGGTGAGGTATTCAGCTCTGGACGCCGACGGGAACGCCGTGCCGGGAATCGACGTCACGGCCGCATTCGGATCCGACCGTTCGTTACTGGTCGTTCCTGCCACTGGCTACTTCGATGTGCTGACCTTCGCCGGCGATCGGGTCGCCGAGGTCGTTGACGTGGATGTCGAGATCTTGGACGTCGCCACAGCGGATGGATATGAACTGGGGCAAGTTGCCGAGCCAGAGGCGCTGGCGTCCGACGGTTCGTTGCTCACCAAATTCGATGCCTTCAGCCAGGTCGCGCTGACCAACAGCTCTGAAGAAGATGCGTACTTCAGGGTGGTGTGCCTCGTGTATGACTCGCCCGCGCCGGGCAACGCCCAACAGGCTGTAGAAGTCAGCGTCGTCGTCGAAGCGACTCTGGTCGCCGCAGGGCGACGGGCAGTCCTCCCGGTGAGCGCAGCATTCGCAGCACGCACCGCTCGTTTGGGATACGGCTGCGACAGCCTCAAACTCCACCCGACCCCTCCGACCACGGCGTGATCCATTCGCGTGAGCGGAAACTCCCGCTCGGGTAGGTGGACATGCGATCGCGGCTCGGCCGTCCTGCGGTGATGCCGAAGCCTGTCTTGAATCCCGACGAGCGTGAGATCGAGACGACTCGGGCGAACAGGTCACAGGGTTCTCGGGCGGTCGGCGGGCATCTGCTTCTCACCAACCAACGAGTGCTGTTCTACGCGCACCGGCTCGACAGCAGCACCGGAGGCAAGAACTGGGCCTGCGACCTCAGCTCGATCACCAACGTCGGTTTGGCAGAGCGAGGCCGCAACCCCTTCGACGGCTCGATGCGGCGACGCCTCCGGATCGAATTCGAAGGGGCGATAGAACTCTTCGTGGTCAACGGAGCTGAGTCCATCGCCGAGGCGATCCGTAGCGCCGCCTGCCGGTGAACCTCGCCCAGATCTGCCGATCGGCTTGGCCTGAACCCCTGCGGTCACCGCCCGATCCGGGCATTGCGCGCTGGTCGGCGATCCGCCGGTGAGCGCGAGACACCGGCGCGAATCAGGTCAGGTTGTCGATGCTGATCGCCAGGTCGGTCACGATTTGGTGTTGCTCCTCGGGGGCGAGTCCGGTCGCTTCGATGGTGATCAGGGTGTTGCCGAACAGCATCAGCACTCGGTCACCCTGGTAGCCGATGTTGGGCGGTTGCAGCCACGTCCATGCCACTGCCGAGTACCGGACACCGATTGCGTTGTCGATTCCGTCGATGTTGAAGGTCGAAGTGGCATCACTGGCGATCTTGGCGAGTGAGGCCGACAGCGCGGCTGATGCAGATGCTGTCGCGTCGAAGCGGGCAGCGGTCACCCGGACCCCTCCGAACGTCGGGTGCTGCCACACTCTTGTCCACGATTCTTGCCAACCGGCCGGGGAGGTCGCGCCCTTCGAGACGGCACGATCCTCGACTTGCACGTAGCCGGCTGGTCCATTCTTCGGGATCAGGTCAACGAGGGCGTGCGTGAGATCGCCGCCAGCGGGCACCGCGATCTTGAGTTCTTCGGTCATACGGTCGACTTCGGGTTGTGCGTATCCGCAGAGCTTGACTGCACCGCCCTGGGTGATCGCCACGCCGTGCAGCCAAGCGCTGCGCTTGGGCCCGCTGATGACCGCGTAGTCGAACGGAATCGGGTCCGCTGATACCTGAAGGGGCTGCACCTGGAGGCCGGGCTTGTCAGACACCTCGACTGCCGTCATCGCTCCCATCGCGAGCAGGCTCTCGGTCTGAGACAGAAACAGCTCCGCTTGGTCGTCGGGGACGCGCGCTGCCGCACAACGCTCGTTCATCGCTGCCTGAAAGTCGCCTGCGATGAGAGCGGCGAAGTAGCGAGTGAGAGTGGCCCGCACTGCGAGCAGATCTCCAGAGAGGGCGGTCGTCGAGACTGGCGTCGTCGTAGCGGGTAGCGCTGCAGGCGAAGCGGAGCCAGAGCAGCCGACGAGCAGGGCCGACATGGCCGAGCACGTCGCAAGTCGGCGGCCAATGATCCCCATCAATGTCGAGGCTATGCGTCGGTCGTCAGCGATGAGCGCAAGATTCGGAACCAGGATGAGCCGCCCCGATCTGCCGCTCGGGGCGGCCTACTGCCAGACTGCGTCGATGGGCGACTACGTCAGGGGCGACCGCGTTCGCTACGTCGCCGCCCCGGTGTTCGACTTGATCATCGACACCGGCGAGGTCGGGGTGGTCGAGCGCGTCGAAGACGGCTGGGTCTATGCGTGGTGGCCGAGGAGTGGCCTTCACAGCGTTCCCGATGGCAGCGTCGAGCCAGCCGACGGCTGACTCGGCACGCGCCGTCGCTGAATTCGCCGGCCCCGATCTGCCGATCGGCACGGCCCGATGCGGCGCGCTCGATGGCCGAAGCGCGCATTACGGGCGGGTTCCCGATGAGCACCTCTGCGCTCCGGTACGTCGAGGCGCCGTGAGACATCTGAGAGAATCCGGCTGTGGCGACGACGACCGGTGAGCGACGGTTTGGCATCGCGCTTGCCGTTGGACTCCTCGCGGTTCAGGTCCTCCTGGCCAACGCTGCACTGTCGACGGAGGCTGACGGATCGTTGACAGTCTGGATTCGAACTGCGCTCGTGGCCGTTCTGGTCGCAGAGGCCGTTGCGCTGTGGCGATTGCCCCGAGCCGGTCGAGAGGCGGTCGCCTACGCCGTTTCCTTTGGAGGCATGTTCGTTGTCGCTGTGCTCGCTGTCCCGCTGATCTTCGGCTGGTAGCGCACAGCTGCCGATCGGTGTTCTCCACCGGTCGCCGTGTCAGGACGGTGCTTTGAGCCGAACTGCTCCCGTCTCGCAGAACGATGTGTCCGTCGCAGGCGACTGTCCGAGACAAGCACCGTCCACCAGACTGCGGTGCCCGAGCGGCCCGTCGAGATGCACGACGACGGTGTTGGCATCGTTTGTCGGACACGTGTAGGCGAGCGTGGGGTCGAGAGGATCGACGGAGAAGGTGATGACGACTTGGTCCGCCTCGGTGACGATGACTGGTTCGAGCACTTCTCCGGTCACGCCGTCGGCGCAACCCAGCCGAGTCACAAGTACCGCGAACGATGTTGTTGTCGCAGTCACCGCCTCGCCGGGATCGATCGTCCAGGTGGCCGCATCGCCGCTTGACTCGTCGGCCGCGAGGCTCGACGATGTCGTAACGGCCTTCGGTTCGCTCGGCTCCGTCGCGATCGAGGTGTCGACTTGTTGTGCAGCGCCGCCGTTGCAGCCAGCAAGCCCGATGGAGACGATCACCGCCGTCACCGGTGCGAATAGGCGTCCCACGCAGCCGACCCTAACTGCCGATCCGGTCGCTGAAAGGAATTGTCTGGTGACCCCGGATTGGCCACGCTGGAGGCATGTCGGACGTCCCATACCAGTGGTCTCATCCGGGCTACCGAAGCGAACGGTACGAGGATCGGACACTGTTGGTCTGCTTCGGTGGGCCTATGGATCGCTTCTTGCGAACCGTCAGCGTCGACATGATCCGCCAAGCGTGGCAGCAGGCGGCGAGCGTGCTCGTCGGCCATGGTGTCGCCCCGCAGGACTGCATGTGGGGCTGGGCCCATCCCGGCTACATGACCACATCACGCGACATAGCGGTGGACTCGGCCCTCGACGGGTTCGGCTGGCTGCTGCCGCCGGACGCCTGGGGGCAACTTGGCTTCGCAGCGCTGCGCGATGACGAGTTCTACGCACATCTGCACACTGTCGACGAGTCGTTCGCGGAGTGTGATCCTGCGCTGACCGTCGTCTACTCGCAACTCCGCTGCTACCGGTGGGTGGACGCCGCAGGCGTCGCGCCCTCGCCCGCTGACGCATCGGTCGGCCGCGAACTTGCCTTCGCCACGATGCTTCAGGACATGACCGACTGGCGACCGCGCCTTGATGCTGGCGTCGGGCCGTGGGCCGACATCGCACGAGCGATCAAGCGCCGAGACTTCGTCGCCTTTCACCTCGCGATTTCCGCGGCACTTCGTGAGTACTCGCCAACCGGAGCGGAGCTCGCTATCCGCGGCTACAGCGACTTTCTTCTCCACTGGAGTGCCTACGACCGCGACGACCACTCATAGCAACCCACTCCGGCCATATCTGCCGATCGGCACGGGCCTTTCACTTGCGGGAGCTTCCTCACCGGGGCAGTACGCGCGCCCCAGCACGCATGCGCCCCCGACGCTGGCAGTGCGCGATGCGACGACAGGAAGATCGATCGGGCTCGGACTCCGCTCGTATAGGCCGAAGTGGTGCGGCTCTTGCACTCTGCCGCCTTAGTACAGCGCTCACGTTATGCGCAGTGCCAGCCCGGAGACGGTGCGTGTAACGGCACCTCCAAGGTCCGCTTCAACAAGCAGCAATGGACCTGACGTGCCTTCGCTGTGAAGGCGTACCTTCTTTGAGATGACGGAGCAACACAACCCGCCGCGTGTGCCAGCCTGGCCAGACGCCCTGATCGAAGAGGTGCACGCCGAGCTCGAAGCGCGACGATTCTCAAGGCGACTCAAGGCACAGGCACGCGATCAGGACTCCGCCATGGACCTCACGTGGGTGCAACGACTCGATCGCATCCCCTCACTTGCCTCGCTCAAAGCCGGTCTAGACGTCGCGTACCGTGCGACCCTCACTGTTGAGGAGGGACGGCCGACCACCTTTCGATTGGCATTCGTCGAACGGGCGCTCGCCATCGAGAGCGGGTGGTTGGCAATCGCCCTATCGGAACCGATCGGGTTGGACGTCAACGCGATTCGCCGAATCGCACCGACGGCCGGTAGCGGCGACACCGTCATCGCAGTCGAGGATGTGGACGGTCGGCTCGAAATCTGGGGACTCATCCGGCTATCGCAGCCAGAAGTCGGCGAGAGTCGCCTCCCTGCGGTCATCATCCACGGCGCGGGGCCTGGCCACATCACCGTCACATCGGCTAGCTCGGAAGTGCTCCTCGTCGGACCAGCCCAGACAGTTCTCCTTCGCGATGAACGACCGAGTGGGTTCACCTACGTGCGGCTCATCAGCGATGCGCTCGAGATGGGAGGACCTGCGTCACCAGAGGCCTCAATCATCTTGCAGGTTGCTCTGGCCTTGCGCAGCCATGGGCACGGCGGAACCCTTCTCGTCGTGGCAGCCGACCGATCCGACAACCACACCACAAACCTCACCTACCCGACCCACGGGGACGCGGAACGAATCCTGCAGACATCGTTGGCCGAAGCCAGCAAGCACAGCGAAACCGGCTGGATCAACCCCAGCTTCGATGTCTTCCAAGCCTTGACGGCTGCCAAACAGGCATCGTTGGCGCGACGCTCACTCCAAGAGGCGGTGGCATTCGTCGCCGGTTTGAGCGCTGTCGACGGAGCGGTACTGATGGCTAGCGACCTTCGGGTCCTCGGGTTCGGAGCCTTCATCGACATGAAGAACGCCCGAACCACTGACGTCACCGACCTTGACGGTCTCAACCCGGCCAATCACCGGACCATTCAACGGACGGCGCTCGGCGGGGCTCGGCATCAGTCGGCAGTCGCGTTTGTCGAGCAGTTCGATGGAGACGCGATCGCCTTCGTCGCATCACAGGATGGGGTTCTCAGCTTGATCCTCAAGACGGCAGACAGTGCGCTCCATGTGATGAGACCGGTGCTACCCGACCTTCGATAACCACGCCAACGCATCTGCGGCCGACACCTCTGACGACTGCTGGTCCGAAGGTGCGCTCGCCATCACTCGCACACGTTCAGCCCGACATCCGGCGAGGCAGAGCGCCATGACCCGGGTCTTCGAAGTCACCCGGTCCCCGCGCGATGTGCTCGCGGCAGCAACCAAACAAGGCCACTGAGTCGACGAACCCGCGCCAGATCTGCCGATCGGCACGGGGTTGAAGCCTTGCGCTCGCCACCCGGTCCGGGCAATAGGCGCTACCTGGCCGGGTTCGGCGGACGTCGTGCGCGCTACGGAGCGCTGAGCGCTCCACAGCGCACAACACGTCGGTGCAGCGCTGCCGTCGCCGAAGTGCCGGCAACATGTCATCATCGACGAATGCGTTCGGCAGTCGCGCTTCTCCTTGTGCTCGTCATCGCGGCGTGCGGGAGCGACACGACGGGTAGCCAGCCGATCGAGTCGACCGCGCCATCGATGGAACCGGTGACGACTGCGCTGCCATCCGTCTCCACGGAGTCAGCAACGACCTCTGCCTCGCCACAGGCCGAACCGGATCCGACGACGACGGCGACACTGGCGCCAGCCGGCGAAGCGGCGGTGATCGAGAGCGAGCTGGGACGAGTTTCGTACACGCTCCCGCTTGCAAGCACCGCTGATCCGAGGCCCGAGGAGCCGTTGCCCGAGTTCGTGGTCGGCGCTGCCAGATGGATCGTGCCGGACTGTTGCCTTCTCATCGTGGTCCTGCAGAACTTGGAACCACCGATGGCCGCTTGGGAGATGACCGACAACTTCGAGGCCAATGGCATTCAGTGGGAGCTCTACGACACCGGCCCCCAAGACGGGACGCTGATCATCGCCAGAGGAACCGCAAAGCCGATCACCGTGCTGGTGACAGCTCAGGGCCCACTCGGCAACTCGGCCGCAGGTCTGTCGCCGCAGACCGTTGTCGCGCAGGTCGCACGAACCGTGGTCGTCGATCCGATCACCAGCGCGTAGCGCCGATCTGCCGATCGGCGCTACACCGTTCTTCTCGCCCGAAAGCACATGACAACGATGCCACCAGCCAGCGTTTCGTCTAGGGGGCGGTCGATTCGATCAGGCGGGTGCGGCCGGAGCGACGCCGAGCCCAAAGGGTCGTTTCAGTCCTTCGACGTCGCGAGGGTCGAGGGAATGTCCCGGCGTTCGTGCAGGACGCGCCAGACATCGAGTTGCTCGCCCTGCTCGACATAGAAGACGACGTACGGGAAACGATGAAGGGGCCAGGCCCTCAGACCCGGGATGCCGAGTTCGTAGGCGAACCGGAGTGAGCCGAGGTGCGGCTGTCGGGCGAGCCTGCGGAGATCGCGTTCGAGGGCGTCGACGAATCTCGCTGCAACGTCACTGTTTGCCTCGTCGAGGTAGTGGTCAACGGCGAGCTCGATGTCGTTCGCGGCGACGGCGCGCAGTTGCGCAGGTTTGTCCACCGATCAGCCAGCGGTACGGACACGGTCGCGTAGGCCTGCGAAGTAGGCGTCGTCCGCCGCCGGCCCTGGTGCAGAACGTGCGCCATCCTCGAGGAGGGAACGAAGTCGCTGGCGGTCCTGATCCCGACGAATGAGCTCACGGACGTACTCGCTGGTCGAGCCGTACCGACCATCTTCGACCTGGGCATCCACGTAGGCCCGGAGTTCCTCCGGGAGCGACACGTTCATCGTCGACATGGCCTTCATGCTACTGCGCCATGGCAAAGTCTGCCATGGCCTCCCGCTGAACCCAGCGCGTCGCGCTCCGATGGTCGTCGCCTCGAGCACCTGCGATCCTTCGCGCTTCCGACGGAATGCGAGATTCGACGGAGCCAACCGCGGGACGCTCGAGTCCTGGATGCCGACGTCGAAGCACCGTGATGGTCAGCGGTCAGCAGTGACGTTGCGCGGTTACAGCGACGAGACGACCGGCGCGTGACACGGAGAGACCGGTGGGGCAAGGGCTACAGGTCAATGCCGAAGTCGTCGTCTCGGCTTGCTGCGGGTGCGCGCCACTCGGGTTCGATGCCGACAGGTGCCCAGAGTTCTCGGGCTCGCTGGTGGGCGGGGAGGTCGATCCAGTCGTTGGTGAGGTAGCGGGCGAACACGTCCGCCGGGGTGTCCTCACCTTCGACAGCGAGGTAGGCGTGGTTGGAGTTGCGGCCGCGGGTCATGGGGACGTACAGGTTGCGGACGTCGGTGACGCTGTCGATGACGGTGATGGCGTGGTCGACGGTTCGGCCTTGTGCGCCCATCGCGGTGACGGCGTAGGCGAGCTCGACGTGATCGGCCACGTATCCCGTGGGGAGGGTGACCCAGCCGGTGTCGCCGACGGCGGCGATGCCGCCGTCGTCGTGCAGGTAGGTGACGGTGAAGGTGTTCCGGTTGCGGACCATTTCGTGCCGGTCGGTCTCGATGTTGCGGTCGTTGCGACGTGTCGTGATCACGTCACCGACATGCAGTCTCACCCCATCCGTCGTTTCGACGAACCTGTCCGGGTCGAGTTCCCCGGCGATGATCCGCCGCTGCTGAGCACGCTGGTTCAGTCGGTCAACGGTGTCGTTGGAGGGGGCCATGAGCAGCACCGATTCGTCGTGTTTCCAGTGTCGCCACCATGCGGAGATCGCGGCTCGTTCGATCTGCTCGCTGGTGCCGCCATGGAGCCGGCCCTCACGCTCGTACAAGTCCGCCACGGCCGGGTCACCGCGACGCAGTTGGAGTGACGCGGCGCGTTCCCAGTCGTTGCTGAACCGGTGGACACGGTCGAGCTCGATCCCGCCGTGGGTGTCGACGAGCATCCCGAACATCCCACCCCGACCGACCGCAGAGAACTGCAACGGGTCACCGACCAACGCGATCCGCCACGAGCGGTCCTCGGCGAGCCGGATGAGTTCGGCGAGTTTCGCGGTGGCGAGCATCCCGGCTTCGTCGACGATCACCGTCGCACCCGCGGGGAGATCGAATGCGGGCTTGGGGTGGCCGGTGCGGTGTTCGGCGAGGAGCTTGTCGATCGTGTCCGCCGCCACCCCAGTCTCTGCCGACAACACTCTGGCAGCGATCGCGGAGGGAGCGACACCGAACACCACCCGACCCTCCCCGTGCAGTTGCGCAACGGCGGGCCGCATCGCGGTGGTCTTGCCCGTCCCAGCCGGCCCCACAACGACCACCACTGGGGCGGTGCCGGCGATCGCCGCGGCCGCTTCACGCTGCGCGGAGGTGGCTTCGGTCGGGCAGCGTTCGAGCGTCGCACGGTTCGACAGCGACTGTGTGGGGTCGATCCCGCGGGCGGCCCAATCGAGAACGAACGCCTCTTCCTGGAGGATCCACCATTGGGTGATCGCCCGATCCGACGCGCTCTCGGTGATCGGCCGGCCATCACTCACCCGCCGTTCCACCCCGGCAGGTGCGGGATGGCCGAGTTCCATCCCCTGGCCGGCGCCGATGCCGTAGCCGAGCAGGTCGGCCACTGCGACCACCTCTGTCGCGGTCGCGGCGAGCGTGGTCGGGAGGATCGCGGCGAGCTCGCGGACGATCTCGGCCGGCCGCCATGACGACTGCTGCTCCGACAAGACCTCAAGCGCGGCGTCCACCAGGCCGCGCTGATCGAGCACCTCGAAGTCCAGCTGTGCGTCGAGCGTGCGGGTGATCACCCCGGCCACCAGCCGCTCTGGATCGACTCCGAGATCGCGGAGCTGACCGAACCAACGCTCATGCAGCACGTCGGCGTTCACGGCGCGGTCCTTCGCCGGCCGCGAGTCCACGGCGGCCTCGCGTTCGAGCTGCCACCGCTCCCGCGGCGTCGGCTCGCGGCCCATCGTCTGCTCGAACCGATCCAGCTTCTCCGACAGCCGTGCGGTGACTGCTTTGGTGCGGGTGGAGAACTCCTCGATCACCTGCCGGTCGATGCCTGCGATCTCGGCGATCCCGTTCACGACCGGACCCCACTCCACACCGAGACGACGGGTCAGCTCGGCGCGCTCGGCTGCGTGGAACAGCGCGGACAGGGTGCGCTGATCGCGCTTCAACGTGCGGGCGTCGAGGGCGAGCCAGCGGCCGTCCGGGGACTTCACCCGGTTCGCAACGACGAGGTGTGTGTGCAGCTGCGGGTCCAATGCTCGCGAGGTGTGCTGCCGGAATCCGGCTGCGACGATCCCTTCGGCGTCGACAACGACGACCTCGCCGCCCATCCGGAACCGGGTGTGCGCGTGCGTCTCGATCCAACCGGCCACCGCCGCCACGGCGGCGTCGTGCGCGGCGAGGACCTCGGCACGCACGTGGTTGTCGCCGACCGCCCACAGCACCGACACCGATTTCGGTGACGACGCCGTCACATCGAACCCGCGCACCGACTTCTCCGAGTACCCGTTCCCCAGCAACCGGTCCGGGTCCCGAGGATCGAGCCCGGCCATCAGGGCGAGGAACGCGTCATCGTCCACGGTCCCGGCGAGGCCGAGCATCCCAGCGGCCTGGCCGTGCCAGATGCCCCTGGGTTCGTCGGCGTCCAGGTAGTAGTTCGGCAACGCCTCCACGTAATACGCACCAGCCGCCGCGCCCTTCAACGTCGTCACACGCACCGTCACCGGAACCTCACCGCGACGTCCGTGCACTCGTCTGTCCTTCCTCGGACCTGGATCGAGATCGTGTGAGCATCCATGCGACTCAGACCTCGAACGGCAGCGATTGCTGGGACCACGACTCGGGACGACAGGTCGTCTGGTCGGCGGTCGTCGAGATCCCATGGTCGGGACATGCCGGGGCTTCGATCGTCAAACGGTTCATGCCGTCCGGGTCGACGGGTGGCATCGCACCGGCGGCCGGGACAGCCGCGACGACAACGTCGTGCGACGATGCCCCGACGGGGCCGGCGCTTCCGAGGGCCTTCGCCGACGGAGCCTGCGCCTCACACGCCCCCGAGCGTCGCGACTCGTGGGTCTGCGACCGCCCGCGGGGCTCACGCTCGGCCGGCGGCCAGGACAGCGGCCCGCCGACGATCTCCTCGAGACGCACGCGGGGCACGCGGTACTGGCCACACACGCGAACGGCTGGCATGCCCTCGGCGCCGTCGGTCTCCACGAACCGGCTGACGAGGGCGTAGGCCGTGGTTCGACCGAGCTGCAGCACCTGTGCCATCTGGGACACGGTCAGGAGATCCGGCGCTTGCTCGCCACGGCGTGAGCGACGACCGGACCCATTTGCCACCGAACGCCCTCCACGAGGAGTGCGGCCACTGCCGCAGCCCCGACCCCTACGGCCAGAGCGGCGTCATCGATACGACATCAAGTTCCCAGAGATGTTCCCACCCTCGACCAGTTCACCCGGCGAGGCCGCGACCATCGCGCCAGCGGCTCGGAGCGAGGTTCACACCCTGTGAAGTCGGTCGACGACGATGTTCACACCCCTGCTGAGCAGGCATCGGGACCATCTCCGGGACGTCCGGCGGGAGCGAGGTCGGGCAGTTCCCGGCACCCGACCTGGACGCGATGTTCACCGAGATGCTCACACCGACCTTCACACCCATGGCTGTGTCCGGGTCTCGACCACGCAACGTTGGAAAGTGACGAGGCCGGAGGCCGACGCAGCGATCGTTGAGCACGCTGGCGCCAAAGCACTCCGTCGCGACCTCAGGGGTAGGTTTGGGCACATGGCCCGGGTCCGCCGAATCACCACCGCCGCCGAGATGGACAAGATGGCGCCTCAGGAACGTGCTGACGTGGTGGAAGCAGGACGGGCAGCCTCGTGGAACGACGTCAGTGATGCGTTCCGGGCAGAAGTGCTCGCCACGGCGAGCGAACTCGGCGCTCAGCGCCGGGCCAATCGTGGCTGAGCGGCTGGTCCGATTCACCGATCCCAGAGTGCGAGTTGCGGTGGCATTGGAAGGGATCAATCGTCGGTGAACGAGCGAGCCCGAAGGCCGTCGATCAGCTGCTCCGTCACACGACGCCCCTCGCCTGATGCCAGCCCGCTGGCGATCATGTCGACCAGCCGTCGTGGCTTCTCCTGACCGTGGCCCCGTTGTTCGTCAGTCAGCTCGTTCGGCATGGCACGAGTCTGGGGAACGTCGTGATCCGGGTCAACCGAAGAGGCATCCGACTGGGTCACGAGGCCTCGCCGGTGGGGAACTCGATCACCGAGCCGATGATGTCGGCCGCGTCACGGTCGACGCTCTGGAGGAAGTGGGCGTACACGTTCAGCGTGGTCGCCGCGTTCCGGTGCCCGAGCCGGCCGGCGATCGTTCGAGCGTCGACTCCCGCACCGAACAGCTGGGTCGCGACGAAGTGCCTCAGGTCGTGCAGGCGGACCTCGGGCATCCCTTCGCTCCGACACAACCGTTTGAACGATCGCGACACCGAGTCCGGGAACCAGGATTCGGAGAAGTCGGCTGCGTTGCTGAACACGAACGAGTCGGCGCGGACCTCGGTGCGGCACACCTCGGCGCGGTTCCGCATCCGATCGAGGTGATCAGCGAGCGCCGACGCGGTCCTGGCGTCGAGCGACACCCGTCGCGCCGAATGCGTCTTCGTGTCCTTCTCCACCAACCCGTCGAGCCCCATCACCACACCGCGACGGATCGACACCGTCCGCTCCTCGAGGTCGATGTCGGACCAGCGCAGTGCGATCACCTCGGACCGGCGAGCACCGGTCGCCGCGGCGACCAGCAGATAGCAGGCCAGCTCGGGCTGCTCGTCGAAGGCACGCTGCAACACCCGGCCCAGCTCGCCACCCGTCGGCGGATTGATGTCCGGATCGAGCACCTTCGGCGGCGTCGCAGCAGCCGCCGGATTGGCACCGATCCAGCCCCACTTGACGCCCTGCCCCAACGCCCGACGGAGGATCACGTGGATCCGGCGGACCGTCGCCGGCTTTAGCGGTCGCCCGCCCTTGCCGCCACTCGCGAGCAGACGTTGGTACAACGCATCGACATCGCTCGCCCGGAGCTTCGCGAGCGGAACCGTGGCGAGGTACGGCAACAGGTTCCGGTCCATGAAGCCCCTCGTCTCCTTGACCGTCTTCGGCGAGAAGTCCCGCGATGCCAGCTCGAACCACTGCTCGAGCAACTCACCCACCGTCGCCGACGTCCGCACCGTCAGCCCGCGCTCGGCATCGGTGATCATCTCGGCCAGCGTCCGCTGCGCCTCGCGCTTGCCGCCACGCACCGTCTTGCTGGCGTACCGCTTCTTCCCCGTGACCGGGTCCGCGCCGAGGAACACCCGCAGTTCCCACGCCTCGCCCCGCCGCCGCATGAAGCCCTTCATGGCCGTTCTCCAATCCGTAGATTGGCACGGGATTGGCAAGGTGAGAAGAAAAACCAGCGGGCCGCTCCGAAGAGCGGCCCTGACCTGGTGTTTCTTGGCAGCCCGTACGGGATTCGAACCCGTGCCGCCACCTTGAGAGGGTGGTGTCCTAGGCCACTAGACGAACGGGCCAAGCAGCGGTTGAGCACACTACCAATCGGCATCGGTCGCGCCAACCGGACACGCCAGGTCGACCCCGGTCCGGTCGGAAAAACACGACAGCCGGCCTGGTGGCCGGCTGTCCGTGGTTGGGGTGCAAGGACTCGAACCCTGAATAACAGAACCAGAATCTGCTGTGTTACCTATTACACCACACCCCAGTGTGGGCCCTTCGGGGTGACCCGTTCAGGCGATCGATGAGTGTAGCGGGAAGACACGGTCACACACCCTGGTTGGATGTGCACGTGACCCGAACCGTCCTGTCGATCCTCGATCTCGCGCCGGTGTCCACCGGCAGCACGCCCGCCGACGCGCTTCGCTCGTCGCTCGACCTCGCTCGCCTGGCCGACGAGCTGGGGTTCGGCCGCTACTGGGTGGCCGAACACCACAACATGCCCGGCATCGCGAGCTCGTCGCCGGCCGTGCTGATCGCCCACATCGCCCAGGTCACCGATCGGATCAAGGTCGGCTCGGGCGGGGTGATGCTGCCCAACCACTCGTCGCTCGCGATCGCCGAGCAGTTCGGGATGCTCGAGGCGCTGCACCCGGGCCGGATCGACCTCGGGATCGGCCGAGCACCCGGCACCGACCAGCTGACCGCCCGCGCCCTGCGCCGCAACATCGGCCACGAGGCCGTCGACGACTTCCCGCGCCAGCTGTCCGAGCTGTACGGCTACTTCACCGGCTCGTTCGCCGACACGCACCCGTTCGGCACCATCCACGCCACCCCGGCACGGGGCTACCTGCCCGACATCTGGCTACTCGGCAGCAGCGACTACAGCGCCACGATGGCCGGTCACAACGGGCTGCCGTTCGCGTTCGCGCACCACTTCGCCGGTGGCAACACCGACGCCGCCGTGCAGGCCTACCGCAGCCACTTCCGCCCGTCGGCCCGGCTCGAGGCACCGCACCTCGGTCTCGGGGTCAACGTCGTCTGCGCCGACACCGACGAACACGCCCAGTACCTCGCCGGCTCGGGAGCGTTGGCGATCGCCCGGCTTCGCCAGGGCCGACCCTCGACCTATCCCTCGCCCGAGGAAGCGGCCGCCCACGAGTACACGCCGATGGAGCGCGAGATCGTCCGCGGCTTCACCGCGAGCCATGTGATCGGCTCGCCCGACACCGTGCGTCGGGGCTTTCTCGACCTGGTCGCCCGCACCGGTGCCGACGAGCTGTTCATCACCACCAACGTGTTCGACCCCGCTGAGCGGCTGCGCAGCTTCCGCCTCGTCGCCGAGACGATGGACCGCGTCGACGGCGAACTCCTCCTCACCGCCTGACTCACCCGCGCCGCGACCACCCGTTGATCCGTGAGCCGGAGGTCCCGCCCGGGGACCGCTCGCTCACGAACCACGGACCACGTGAGCCGGAGGTCCCGCAGAAGGACCGCTGGCTCACGAACCCCTGCCTCCGTGAGCCGGCGTCAACCACGCTCCTCGAAGCGATACCGGGGCGCACGTCCTCACGAACCCGGCCGTGCATGAGCCACAGGGCCTGCCGGCGTGCCGCTGCCTCACAAACCAAGGCGTGCGTGAGCCAAAGGGACCACGGACGTACCGCTCGCTCACGAACCCCGTCGTCCGTGAGCCGCAGGGACCGGCTGCGTACCGCTGACTCACGGACCGGCCGACCGCTCCCGGCGCTGGAACCCACCGCTCCTCCCAGAGCATCCATGGGGCCGAACCCGCCGTCGATGCGTGAGCCGCAGGGACCGCTCGCGTACCGCTGACTCACGAGCCCCGCCGTTTCGTGAGCCACCGGCACCGCCGGCGTACCGCTGACTCACGGACCACAGGCGGCCGTGGTCAGCCGGTGATCCGCAGGAGGCGGTCGAAGCCGATCACCCGGCCGAGGCTCACGCCGGCCGCCTCCTTCAGCTCCTTGGCCAACTCCTCGCCACCGGTGATCGTCGTGGTGGGCGTGGGCGACACGTAGGCGGTGAGGCCGAGTTCGTCGGCCGACAACTTGCTGCGCAGCAGGTGGAACGGATCGCTCACGATCAGCACGCTGCGTTTGCCGAGCGGCTGGAGGATCGCGGCCACCTGCTCGAGCGAGCCGTACGAGCTGCGACCGACCGTCTCGCGCAGGATCGCCGTCTCGGGCACGCCGCGCTCGATCAGGTACTCGGCCGACACGTCCGCCTCGGTGAACCGGTCGCCGGGCTGGTTGCCGCCGGTGACGACCACCGTGTCGGCCAGACCCTGGCCCCACAACGCCACCACGTGATCGAGCCGAGCCTGCAGCTGCAGCGACGGGCGGCCGTCGTACTGGGCCGCGCCCATCACCACGATCGCGTCGACCGGTTGCGCCTGGTCGCTGCGACCCGTCGACCACACCTGGTACAGGGTGACGAGGTAGTAGCCGACGAGCCCGAGCACGATCGCCAGCAGCGCCAGCGCGATCCGCTTGGGCCAGCTGCGGCGCGGGCGCACGATGCGCACGCCACCGACCGGCGTGGGATCGACCACAGGCGGGGTGTCGTACCCCGTGGTCGCGGCCCAGAGCTCGTCACTCACGCGACGTGCGGCCCTCCGGGCATCGCCCGCAACCGGCGCAGCGTCTCGTCGCGGCCCATCAGCACCATCGGCTCGTAGAGCGGCGGGCCCACCGTGCGACCGGTGATCGCCACGCGGACGGGTGCCTGCGCCTTGCCGGCCTTCATGCCGTGCGCCTCGGCGATCGCCTCGAACGCCGCCTTCAAGGCGTCGGCCGTCCAGTCACACGTCTCGTACGCGGCGATGGTCTCGGCCACGATCGCGGCCGCGTCGTCGGTCGACCACGCCTTGGCCAGGCTCGGCTCGTCGTACTGCGGGTGCGGCAGCATCAGGAAGTCGACGACGCCCGGCGCCTCCGACAGCACGGTGGCGCGCTGTTGCACGAACGGCGCCATCGCGAGGAACGCCTGGTCGTCCCAGACGTGATCGGGGTGCGCCTCGCGCCACTGCTCGATCCACGGTTCGGCCGCCAGCGCGAACGCCTCGGGCGACATCGCCCGGATGTACTCGCCGTTGAACGCGGCCAGCTTCTTCAGGTCGAAGAAGGCCGGGGACTTCGCGACGTCCTCGAGCGCGAACGCCTGCTGCATCGCCGCCCACGGCTGGATCTCCTGATCGCCCGGCGACCAGCCGAGCGTCATCAGGTAGTTGACCATCGCATCCGCCAGGTAGCCCTCGTCGCGATAGCTCTCGAGCGCCACCTTGTCGCGGCGCTTCGAGATCTTCTTGCGCTGCTCGTTCACCAGCAGCGGCACGTGCGCCCACACCGGCGGCTCGTGGCCGAGCGCCTCCCACAGCATCTGCTGCTTGGGCGTGTTGGGCAGGTGCTCCTCGGCGCGGATGACGTGGCTGATCCGCATCGTCATGTCGTCGACGACGTTCGCGAGCAGGAACATCGGCGAGCCGTTGCCGCGCAGCAGCACGAAGTCCTCGATCGTCGCGTTGTCGAACGTGACGTCGCCGCGCACCACGTCGCGCACGACGGTCTGCCCTTCGGGCACCCGGAACCGCAACACGCGCCCCGGACCGGGGCCGAGCCCCAGGTCGCGCGACCAGCCGCCATACCCTGTGACGCCCTCGGCCTTGGCCCGCTCCTGGATCTGGTCGGGCGTCATGTCGCAGTAGTAGGCGGCGCCGGAGGCGAAGAGGCGCTGTGCCTCGGCCACGTGCTGATCGGCGTACGAGCTCTGGAAGTAGGGGCCCTCGAACGTCGGGTCGTCGGCATGGATGCCGATCCACGCCAGCGCGTCGATGATCCCCTGGTTCCACTCCGGCCGGTTGCGCTCGGCGTCGGTGTCCTCGATGCGCAGCACGAACGTGCCACCGAGCTGCTTGGCGAGCGCCCAGTTGTAGAGCGCCGTGCGCGCACCACCCACGTGGAAGTAGCCCGTGGGGGACGGTGCGATGCGGAAGCGAGGGCCGGAAGCGTGGTCGGTCATGGCGACCGTCACGCTATCCGCAGGGTCCCGCCGACCGGGATCGAGCGGGCCGCGGCAACGGTCCGGTGCCGGCTCAGCCCTGCAACGCCCCGACGGTGGTGAGGGCGACGTTGCGCAACTGGCGCAGCGCCACCGACAGGATCGACACGTCGAACGCGTCGACGCGACGCACCTCGGTGAACATCACGCCCAGACGAGCGAGCACGCGTTCGTTGGCGGCCCGCCAGGTGGCGACACCGCCGGCGTCGACCGCGTCGTCGGTCAGCTCGGCCAGCGTGGCGAGCAGGTCGTCACGCAGCGCCGAGCGGGCCTGGGTCTGCCACCGGTCCGACCGCGGCAGGTGTCCGATCGCGTCCCACAGCCAGCCGACGTCGAGTGCCTCGAACACGTCCCAGTAGGTACGCGCCACGGTGACCGCGTCGAGTCCCTTGCGCTGCGCCTGCTCGATCACGTCGAACGCCGTGTGGAGCACCGGCCACAGCGCGCTGCGCTGCGCCAGCTGCTCGGGCACGCCGGCGGCCAGACGGCTCGCCTCGAGGGCGAACGTGACATCGCGCATGCGACCCGACATCACCTCGTCGTGCGCGACGGCCAGGCGTGCCATCGGCTCGCGGAACTGCGCGACCACGTCGGCGAACGCCACCGGCGGCCGGCGGTGCCGCAGCACCCACATCACGCCACGCTCGATCAGGCGACGCAGTTCGAGGAACAGCTCGAGCTGCACGTCGAGTCGCACGTCGCTGCCGAGCGCCTCGATCCGGTCCCACCAGTTCGGCACGTCGAACACGTCGCGCACCGCGACCCAGGCCCGCGTGACGTCGACGACGCCCACGCCGGTGTCCTCGGTGACGCGGTGGTCGAAGCTGATGCCCGAGATGTTGACCATCTGGTTGCCGAGCTGGGTGGCGACGATCTCGCGGCGCAACCGGTGACGGCGGATCTGCTCGGCGTACCGCTCGCGCAACGGCGTCGGGAAGTACTGGAACAGCTCGGGCTCGAGGTACGGGTCGTCGGGCAGGTTGCTCGACACCATCAGGTCGATGTTGGTGGTCTTGGTGTAGGCGAGCAGCACGGCGAACTCGGGCGTGGTGAGACCACCACCGGCTGCCTGACGTTCGGCGATCTGCTTGTCGGTCGGCAGGAACTCGAGCGACCGGTTGATCCAGCCCTCCGCCTCGAGCGTGTTGAGGTAGCGGGCGTGCACGTTCACCATCGTGAGCGCCTGCCGTCGAGCGATCGCGAGCACCAGGGTCTGGGCGACGTTGTCGGCGAGCACCTGCTCGCCCACCTCGTCGGTCATCGACTCGAGCAGCGCGTCGCGATCTGCGAGCGACAGCCCGGTGCTCGCCATCACGTCGGACAGCAGGATCTTGATGTTCACCTCGTGATCACTGCAGTCGACGCCTGCCGAGTTGTCGATCGCGTCGGTGTTGACCAACCCGCCGTTGAGCGCGTACTCGATGCGACCGCGCTGGGTGAGGCCGAGGTTGCCGCCCTCGCCGACCATCTTGCAGCGCAGCTCGTTGCCGTTCACCCGCAGGGCGTCGTTGGCGCGGTCGCCCACCTCGGCGTGGCTCTCGGTGGACGCCTTCACGTAGGTGCCGATGCCGCCGTTCCACAGCACGTCGACCGGCGCGCGCAGGATCGCGCTGATCAGCTCCACCGGCGTGAACGTGGTGCGATCGGTGCCGAGCACTCGCTGCATCGCCGGCGAGATGTCGATGTGCTTGGCCGTGCGTGGGTACACGCCACCACCGGCCGAGATCACCTCACGGTCGTAGTCGTCCCAGCTGCTGCGCGGCAGCGCGAACAGCCGGGCCCGTTCGGCGAACGACGTCGCCGGATCGGGATCGGGGTCGAGGAACACGTGACGATGGTCGAACGCGGCGACGAGCCGTACGTGCGGCGAGCGCAGCAGACCGTTGCCGAACACGTCGCCGCTCATGTCGCCGATGCCCACCACCGTGAGCGGATCGGCGTCGGCGTCCTTGCCGATCGCGCGGGCGTGACGTCGCACGCTCTCCCACGCGCCGCGAGCCGTGATGCCCATCGCCTTGTGGTCGTAGCCGGCGCTCCCGCCACTGGCGAACGCGTCGCCCAACCAGAAGCCGTACTGCTGCGAGATCTCGTTGGCGATGTCGCTGAACGTGGCCGTGCCCTTGTCCGCGGCGACCACCAGGTACGGGTCGTCGCCGTCGTAGCGCACGGTCTCGGGGGGCGGCACGATGCGCCCACCCTGGATGTCGTCGGTGAGGTCGAGCAACCCGCCGACGAACTGGCGGTAGCAAGCCACCCCCTCGGCCCGGAACTCGTCGGGCGTGGCGGTCGCCCGCTTCGGCACGAACCCGCCCTTGGCGCCCGTCGGGACGATCACCGCGTTCTTCACCATCTGCGCCTTGACCAGACCGAGGATCTCGGTGCGGAAGTCCTCACGCCGGTCGCTCCACCGCAGACCTCCACGGGCGATCGGACCGCCGCGCAGGTGCACGCCCTCCACCCGCGGCGAGCACACCCAGATCTCGTACATCGGCCGCGGCAACGGCAGGTCGGGCACCTTCGACGGGTCGAGCTTGAACGCCATCACCTCGCGATGGCCGCCCGGGGCACTGCCGCTGCGGAACACGTTGGTGCGCAACGTCGCGTCGACCAGCGCGAGCAGGCCACGCAGGGTGCGGTCGTCGTCGAGGCTGGGCACCGCGTCGAGCAGGCCGGTGATGCGCTCGCGCACCTCCTGGTCGTCGCCGTGGCGGCGCTCGCGCCACGGATCGAACCTGAGGTCGAACAGCTCGATCATCGCCGAGGTGATCGAGGCGTGACGGCACACGGTCGCCTCGATGTACTGCTGGCTGAACGGGAACCCGATCTGGCGCAGGTACTTCGCGTACGCGCGTACCACCTCGATCTGGCGGGCCGACAGCCGCGCCTCGAGCACCAGACGGTTGAAGCCGTCGTCCTCGATCTCACCTCGGAACGCCGCCTCGAACGCCTCGCACAGCTCGCCCACCAACCGCTCGTCGTTCAGATCGGTGCCGGCTGTGACCGTGACGCCGACGTCGTGGAGGTGCACGACCATCTCGGCGTCGAGGTGGAACGCGAACTCGCGCTCGTCGATCGCCCGCAGGCCCAGGTGGTCGAGCAGCGGCAGCAGGTCGGCCAGCGGGATCTTGTCGCCACGCCGGTACACGCGGAACCGCCACTCGTCCGGGCCTGCGTCGGCGAACTTGAACACGGCCGTGGTGACGTCGCCGCCCTGATCGGCGAGCGCCACCACACGGGGCAGGTCGAGTGCCGCCGTGGGCGGGTAGTTGAGCTCGTCGTAGCCGGCCGGCAGCACCGGCGCCAGGCGATCGAGCGTCGCCCCCGCACCGTGCTTGTCGAGCTCGGCACGTGTGGCCACGAGCCAGTCGTCGGAGGCCTGGCCAACCGCTGAGGAGAGCGCCATGCGAGATGCCTTTCCAGTCGGTGCGACGCCGTTGTCGCACGTCCGGGACCTCCAGTGTGCCACCTCGTGACGGCACGGGTCCGCTGCCTACAGTCCGGACGTGATCACGGATCTCCTGTCGGTCGAGGCCAGCCGCGATCCGTTCCCCGTGTATCGAGCCCTCCGCGACCACGCGCCGGTGACCTGGCTGCCCGAGCACCGCGCCTGGTTCGTCGCGTCGCATGCCGCGGTGCTCGACGCGTTCCGGCACCCGGCGCTGTCGAGCGACCGGCTCACCCCCGTGCGCCGTCGCCTCGACGACCACCGACGCGAGCTGCTGGCCGACACCTTCGACCTGCTCGACGGCTGGATGGTCTTCCACGACCCGCCGCAGCACGAGCGGCTGCGACTGCCGCTGCGACGGGCCTTCCTGCCTCGCACGATCGACGCGCTGCGGCCGTTCGTCGAGCACACGGTCGACCGGTGCGTCGATCTGATGGCGGAGCGGCTGGCCGACGGCGAGACGGTCGACGTGGTGGCCGAGCTCGCGTTCCCGATCCCCGCGATCGTGATCGCCGAGCTGCTCGGCGTGCCGGCCTCCGATCGCGACGAGTTCAAGACCTGGAGCGCCGACCTGGCCACCGTGGTGTTCGGCACCACCGCCGACCCGCGTCGCGCCGAACAGGCGGCACGCGGCACCCGGCGCTTCGTCGACTACTTCACGGCCCTCGTCGCCGACCGCGAGCGGCACCCGGGCGACGATCTGATCTCGGCGCTCGTGGCCGCCCGCGATGAGGCCGACCCGCCGATCGGGGCGATGGAGCTGGTGGGTGCCTGCACGCTGCTGCTGTTCGGCGGGCACGAGACCACCACGAGCCTCATCACGCTCGCGACCCACTCGCTGTCGCAGTACCCCGACCAACGCTCGTGGCTCGTCGCACACCCGGACGCCGTCGTCGGCGCGGTCGAGGAGCTGCACCGCTTCGACGGACCGTCGAAGGTGATGGTGCGCGTGGCCCACGAACCGCTCGAGCTGGCCGGCACGGCGATCGACGCGGGACGGACCGTGTTCCTCGGGCTGGCGGCCGCGAACCGCGACCCGGCGGCGTTCGAGCATCCCGACGAGCTGCGGCTCGACCGGGCCGACGCGCACCGCCACCTCGGCTTCGGGCACGGCATCCACCACTGTCTCGGGGCGCCGCTCGCGCGGCTCGAGACCCAGGTGGCCGTCGACGCGCTGGTACGACGCCTCGGCGACTGGCAGCTCGCGGTCGACCCCGTCGATCTGGTGTGGGGCGCCACCGTGCTCGGCCGCGGCCTGGGCTCGCTCCCGATCGCCCGCGGATAACGTTCGAGGGCGTGAGCCGCCACACCATCGTCCGCCGCGAGGCGCACCCCGGGCACCGCGAGGTGTCGGGTGGCCTGGCCCGCGCCGCCGTGTTCGGCATGAGCGACGGGCTCACCTCGAACGTGTTGCTCGTCATCGGCTTCGCCGGCAGCGGTGTCGACGCGAGCGTCGTACGACTGGCCGGCGTGGCGGGAGCGATCGCGGGTGCGGTCAGCATGGGCGCGGGCGAATGGATCAGCATCTCGGCCCAGAACGAGCTGGTGCAGCGCGAGCTCGAGGTCGAACGACGCGAGCTCGGCGTCAACACCGAGGCCGAGCAGCGCGAGCTGGCCGCGATGTACGAGGACCACGGCATGGAGCCCGACACGGCCCGCCGTGCGGCGGCCGACGTGATGCGCGACCACGAGCGCGCGCTCGGCGTGCACGCCCGCGAGGAGCTCGGCGTCGACCCGCACGACCTGCCGTCCGCATGGCTGGCCGCGTGCCTGTCGTTCCTGTGCTTCGTGCTCGGCGCGGTGTTGCCCGTCATCCCCTGGTTCGGCGGCTCGGGCGACGGCGCGACGATCGCCTCGGTCGTCATCGGCGTCATCGCCGCCTCGGCCCTCGGGTTCACGATCGGCCAGTTCGCGGAACGCAACCGGATCAAGGCTGCCGTGCGTCAGGTGCTGATCATGCTGGGCGCCTGCGTGGTCACCTGGTTCATCGGCAAGGCGCTCGGCGTCAGCGTGTCGTAGCGTGCGGGCATGGCGCAGTTGAACGTCCTCGGCGGCGACCTCGAGCCCTGCTCGTTCGATCCGCTCACCGGCTACTACCGCACGGGCTGCTGCGAGAACCGCGGCGACGACCCGGGCATGCACGTCGTGTGTGCCGTGATGACCGACGAGTTCCTTGCGTTCTCGAAGTCGGCCGGCAACGACCTCAGCACCCCGATGCCCCAGTACGGGTTCGCCGGCCTGAAGGACGGCGACCAGTGGTGCCTGTGCGCCAGCCGCTGGCAGGAGGCCTTCGAGGCCGGCAGTGCGCCGCGGGTGCGGCTGGCCGCCACCCATCTGTCGGCGCTCGAGTACTGCTCGCTCGCCGATCTGCAGGCCAACGCCGTCGACGCCTGACCGTCGGCGTGACAGGAACCCCGCGGGCCGACGGGCACGGGGGCCGGGACGGCGGTACGGTCCTCCACATGCACGCCACCCTGCCCAAGCCCCTCCTCCGAGGCTGGTCGCACGTGGTCGCGTTCGCGACCGTCGCCGTGCTCGGCGTCGTGATGGTGGCGGCAGCCAACGCCTCGGCCGGCGAACGCCTGCTGCTCGTCGTCTACACCGCCGGCACGATGGCGATGTTCGGCGTGTCGGCGCTGTACCACCGACTCACCTGGCAGCCCCGTGCGTACGAGGTGATGAAGCGGCTCGACCACTCGACGATCTTCCTGGCCATCGCAGGTGCGTACACACCGATCTCGGCGATGTCGCTCGACGGATGGCACCGGCCGGCGGTGCTCGGCACCGTGTGGGGCGGCGCCGCACTCGGCGTGCTGCTCGAGTGGCTGCCCTTCGCCACACCGCGAGCGCTGTTCACCGCCGTGTACGTGGTGGTCGGCTGGTCGGCGGCACTGGCACTGCCGCAACTGTTCCACGGGCTCGGTGGTGTGGGCTTCGGCCTCGTGCTCGGCGGTGGCGTGGCCTACACGCTCGGTGCCGTCGTGTACGGCACCAAGCGTCCCGACCCGTGGCCGCGGGTGTTCGGCTTCCACGAGGTGTTCCACGCGTTCACGGTGATCGGTGCCGGATGTCACCTCGCCGCGATCGCGTTCGTCGTCGTACCGAAGATGTGACCGATCGAACGGGTACCACCCCCACCATGGCCGACGTCCTCGCACCCGCCCGCACCTGGCTCGCCGAGCAGATCCGCTCGCGCGTGATCGGCGACGAGCCCGACGTCAAGGCCGCGGCGATCATGGACGCCCCCGGCCCGCGCTGGTTCGCCGACGACCGCCCGATCCGGCGGGTCCACGCCGACGCCTCGATGTTCGTGGGCGGGCTGCGCGCCCTGCTGCTGCAATCGCTGCACCCCTTGGCGATGGCCGGCGTGGCACAGCACTCCGACTACCGCCACGACCCGTGGGGTCGCCTGCAACGCACGGCCGACTTCCTGGCCGCCACCACCTACGCGCCCATCCCGGTGGCCGAGCACGCCATCGCGGTCGTCCGCACGGTGCACGAGCGGGTGGTCGGCACCGCGTCCGACGGTCGCCGGTACTCGGCCAACGATCCGCACCTGCTGCGGTGGGTGCACGTGTGCGAGGTCGACAGCTTCCTCGCGGCGCACCAGCGATTCGGCTCAGAGCCGCTGTCGCCCGCCGAGGCCGACGCGTACGTGGCCGACACGGCACTCGTCGCTCGGCAGCTCGGTGTGAACGAGCCGCCCACCACCGTGCGCGACCTGCGCGCCGAGCTTCGCGAGTACCGCCCCGAACTGCGCGGCACGAAAGAGGCACGCGACGCCGCACGCTTCTTGTTGCTCGAGCCCCCGCTCCCCCTGGCGGCCCGCCCGGCGTACACGGTGCTCGGCGCAGCCGCGGTGGCGTTGCTGCCCGGTTGGGCTCGTTGGCCACTGCGGTTGCCGTTCCTGCCCGTGAGCGAGGCCGTGCTGGTTCGCCCCGCCGGTGCCGCGATCACCCAGCTGATCCGCTGGAGCCTCACACCGACGGCTGCCTGAACCCATCGGCGCGAGTGTTGCAGTGGTGCAATGGATGTATCATTGCAACCGATGTCCGCCGACCTGTCACCGACCGAGACCGTCGAGGCGCTGCTACGCGCCTCGCGCCGCCTCGTCGCCGTGGCCGCCCGTTCGATCGCGTCGGTCGAGGACGAGGTCAGCGTCGTGCAGTTCCGCGCCCTCGTGACGCTGTGGGAGCACTCGCCCCGCACGCTCGCCTCGTTCGCCACCGAGCTCGCCGTCCACCCGTCGTCCGCCACTCGCCTGTGCGACCGCCTCGTCGCCAAGGGGCTGATGAACCGGTCGCCCTCGCCCGACAGCCGTCGCGAGGTCGAGCTCACACTCACCGACGACGGACGGGCGCTCGTGCAGCGGGCGGTCGACCGGCGTCGGCACGACCTCATGACGGTGGCCAGGCGCCTCAGCCCCGACGAACGGTCGTGCGTGGTCGCGGCGTTCGAGATCTTCGACCGCGCCGCCCGGTCGATCGCCGACGACGACCCGACCGTGCCGTGGCCACGATGAGGCGCACGGTCCGGCTGCCGCAGCGGCGCCAGGAGGAGTTGTCGCAGCTGGCCAGACGTTCACGCGAGGTGGTGCTGATGGCCGCCGTGACCGGGGCGATCACCGGCCTCGTCGTCGCGCTGTTCGACCGGCTGGTCGCCGAGGAGATCGTGCCGCACCTGCTCGACGCACCGCTGTGGCTCGGCGCGATCGCGCCGGTGGCGGGCCTGTCGGTGAGTGCGATGTTGCTGCGCTGGCAGGGGCTCAACGCGGCGACGGCCGACGAGTACCTGCACGCCTACCACGACCCTGCACACCGACTGTCGCTGCGGGCGCTCGGCATCCGTGCCGTCGCCGCGCTCGCCACCCTGGGCGGCGCGGCGCCGATGGGTCTCGAGGGCCCGTCGATCTACGCCGGCGCCACCATCGGCGCCAACATCCAACGCCGCCTCCCCCGGCCGTTCCGCAACGCCGACCATCGAACCCTGCTCGTCGCCGGCGCCGCGGCGGGCGTGGCGGCGATCTTCAAGGCGCCCGCCACCGGCGTCGTGTTCGCGCTCGAGGTGCCGTACCGCGACGACCTCGCGCGCCGCATGCTGCTGCCCGCCTCGGTCGCCGCAGCGAGCGGCTACCTGGTGTTCGCCGCGATCAACGGCACCGAGCCGCTGTTCGGCGACACCAAGCAGATCGGCTTCGAGTTCCGCGATCTGGCCGGTGCCGTGGCGCTCGGCATCGTCGCCGGGCTCGGCGCCCGGGTGTTCGCCAAGGGGATCATGCTCGCGAAGTCGGTCGCGGCGACACGGCCGGTGTGGTTGCGCCTGGCCGTCGTCGGCCCGTCGATGATCGGGTTGTTCGTGCTGATGCGACTGGCCACGGGCGAGTCGCTCACCCTCGGTTCGGGCTACGCCGTCATCCGCTGGGCCACCACGGGCGATCACACGATGTGGGTGCTCGCCGCCGTGCTGGTCATCCGGTGCGTCGGGACCTGTCTCGCCGTGAGCGCGAGCGGTGTCGGTGGCGTGTTCATCCCCCTCGCCGTCGGTGGCGCGCTCGTCGGGCGCATGACCGGACACGCCGTGCACACGCTCGACCCGGGCCTGTTCACCGTCGTCGGAGTCGCTGCGTTCCTGGGCGCCGGCTACCGCGTGCCACTCGCGAGCGTGATGTTCGTCGCCGAGACCACCGGCCAACCCGGGTTCGTGGTGCCGGGCCTGATCGCCGCCGTCGCCGCCGAACTGGTGATGGGCGCCGCCTCGGTGACCCCCTACCAGCGATCGCCCCGCATGGCGAGCGACTGAGGCGGCACTCAGCGACCCGTGAACCGGGGACGTCGCTTCTCGACCTTGGCGGCGAACGCCTCGCGCGTGTCGTCGAGCCGGAACAGCGCCAGGTGACGTTCGGCTTCGATCACCGCGAACTCGCCGAGGTCGTGGTGCTCGGCGTCGAGGAAGTTGCGCTTCAGGGTCGACAGCGCGGCGGGCGACGCCGCGGTCAGCCGCTCGATCGCTGCCTCGACCTGCGCGGCGAACGTCTCGTCGTCGAACACGCGCGCCACCAACCCGATGCGCTGCGCCTCGGCCGCATCGAACTTGTCGGGCACGAACATCAGCTCGCGCGCCTTCGACGCGCCGAGCAGCCGGGGCAACGACCACGGCAACGCCATGTCGCCGGCGACACCGACGTCGAGGAAGGCCGTGTTGAACCGCGCCGACCGGGTGGCGAATCGCAGGTCACATGCGCACGCCCACCCCATCGCCGCACCCGCGCAGGCACCGTTGATCGCGGCGATCGTGAGCGCCGGCATCTCGTGCAGCAGCTGCGGGATGCGGAAGTGGCCGGGGTCGAGCCGGTCCTCGGGCGCGGTCTCGCCGCCGTCGGCCACCCAGTTCAGATCGGCGCCGGGGCAGAACGTCGAGCCGGCACCGGTGAGCACCAGCACGCGCAACGACACGTCCGATGCGGCGGCGGTGAGCGCCTCGGCGGTCTCGCGGACCATCCGGTTGGTCATCGCGTTGCGCCGCTCGGGGCGGTACATCGTCAGCGTCGCCACGCCGTCGCGCACCTCGTATCGGATCTCGTCCCACGTACCCATCACCGGCTCCCTTCTCGCTGCTCGCTCACTCGGGCATCCAGGGCGCGAACACCGGCGCACGCTTCTCGACGAACGACACCACGCCCTCCATCGTGTCGGGGTGGGTGAGCGACGCGCGCATCTCGGCGTCGACCTGGCGCAGTGCCTCACCGATCGACTGCGACCAGCCGCGCAGCACCTGCTGCTTCATCAGTGCGAGCGAGCGGGGAGCGGTCGCCGTAGCCAGGTCGCGCACGTACTGGCAGGCCTGCTCGACCAGTTGGTCGTCGGGCACCACACGATCGACGAACCCCATCCGGTACGCCTCGGCGGCGTCGACCCGGCGCGAGCTCCACAGCAGGTCGAGCGCACGGTTGGTGCCGACGAGGCGCGGCAGGATCCAACTGGTGCCGTGCTCGGCCACCAGGCCCCGCTTCGAGAACGACGTGGTGAACGAGCCGGCGGTCTCGGCCGCGAAGCGCAGGTCGCACATCATCGCGAGCACGAACCCGCCGCCCGCCGCCACGCCGTTGACCGCGGCGATCACCGGCTTGGGCGCCGACAGCAGCTGCGAGAACAGTGCGGGCAGCTCGTCGGGATCGTCGGGGTCTCGGGTGCTGTCGGGCACCTCGCCCTCGGCCGACTTCGCGAGCTGCGCCATGTCGAGCCCCGCGCAGAACGCGCGACCCGCGCCCGTGACGACGATGCCCACCACCCGCGGGTCGGCCACCGCTGCAGCGACCGCACGCAGGAACCCGCCGATCATCGGATACGTGAGCGCGTTCAGGCGGTCGGCACGGTCGAGCGTGATCACGGCGACCGGCGGGTCGACGTCGAGGCGGACGAACTCACTCACGACCGACCCGGCTCTCGGGGCAGGCCGAGCACACGCTCGCCGAGGATGTTGTGCTGGATCTCGTCGGTGCCACCGGCGATGCGCAGCCCGGGCGCGCTGCACACGAAGTCGCTCCACGCGTAGGTGTTCCACTCGCCGGTGTCGGCCACCATGGCCGGGCCCAGCAACTGTCCGGCGAGAGCGCCCAGCCGGATGTTGCGCTGGTTGGCGAGCAGCTTCATCACCGACCCTTGCGGACCGAGTTCGTTCCCGGCGGCGACGTCCTCGGCCAGGCGCATGCCGAGCCACTCGAGCAGGCGGCCGTCGGTGTGCAGCACGGCGAGCCGTTGACGCACGACCGGTTCGCCGGTTCGCTCGAGGTGCTGCGCCAACCGGGTGATCACGTCGACCGGATCGATCGTCGAGCCCGAGCCCGACCCGACCGCGCGGCGCTCGCTCATCAGCGTCGTGAGCACCGCCCGCCAGCCGCCACCGGGCTCGCCGACCATGTCGGCATGCGGCACGCGCACGCCGGTGAGGAAGATCTCGTTGAACTCGGCGTTGCCGTTCATCTGTCGCAGCGGACGACGATCGACGCCCGGACTGTCGAGCGGCAACATGAACATCGAGATGCCCTGGTGCTTGGGTACGTCGGGATCGGTGCGCGCCATCAGCTGACCGATGTCGGCCAGGTGCGCGTACGAGCTCCACACCTTCTGCCCGTCGACCACCCACTCGTCGCCGTCGCGCACGGCTCGCGTCCGCAGGCCGGCGAGGTCGCTGCCCGCCTCGGGTTCGCTCAGCAGCTGCGAGCACAACAGCTCGCCCCGGTAGAACCGGCGCAGGAATCGCCGCTTCAGCTCGTCGCTGCCGTGGTGCAGCACGGCGGGCGCGACCATCTCCCACGTCACGTTCCAGGCCCGCTGGTCGGGGACGTCGTACCGGCCCTCGATCGCCCGGTAGACGTGGTCGAGATCGGGATGCCGTCCGGCGCCGCCGTACTCGACGGGACCTCCGAGCCAGCCGAAGCCGGCGTCGAACACCTGGGCGCGCCACGCCTTGGCGACGCGGATGTGTTCGCGCTCGGCCTCGATCGAGGCGGCGCCTCCCATGAGCGCGATCTCCTGACCCTCACCCCACGCGGTACCGGCGGTCTGTTCGGGCCGTCGCTCGGCGCGCGCGTCGAGCCAGGCGACGGCCTCGTCCTCGAACGCTCGGCGTTCGTCCTCGCTCAGCGCGGTGTCGGCGGCACCCACGGATCCCCTCCCGGCGCATCGGTCCCCGGCCGGTGCATCCGTCGTCGATTCTGCCAATCGCCCCCGCGACGCCCGTCAGCGGAGCGCCCGGGCCGGCCAAGTGGTGTCAGGCGCCGCCGCCGTCACCCTCGACGGGCGCGTCGATCGGCAACGCGTGCCGCGCCGTGGCCGCCTGTTCGGGGTGCTCGCGGCGCTGTCGCTCGGCCACCTCGTCGACCGTCGGCGGATCGTCGACCGCCGCGTCCTCGACCGGGATCGCACCATGTTCGCTGTAGTCCGTCATGGATGTCCGGTACCCGGCACCGACCTCCGTGAGCCAGCGGTCCATCAGCGGGCGCGACGGCTCACGACAGCCGACCTCCGTGAGCCAGCGGCCCGTCAGCGGGCCCGGCGACTCACGAATCGGCGATGCCGAGCAGGCGGCACGCGGCCTCGAGCGGGTCGCGCACGCTCGACCAGTCGGTGCCGTCGTCGGGCGGGAACACTGAGAGTTGGCCCGAACGGACAACTGCGTCGGGCACGTCGAAGGTGCGGTCGATCGACGGCAGCCACGCGTTCACGACGTCGAGCCGGACGGACACCGAACCCCAGTCACCCGTCCCCGCAGCGCACGACTCGGGCACGAACCGGATCGCGAGGCGGACGCCCTCGTGGCCTCTCCACACTGCAGGCAACGCCGTGCCGGGGCCGAGCTCGGGTGGACCGTCGTGCAGCGCGGAGTTCACCGTCACACCCAGCACGCGCGCTCCGGGCAGGGCCGCGTCGACGGCATCGATCGTCAGGTCGCGGCCGCTCGAGTTGTAGGCGTACACGAACACGAACACCGACTCGCCGCCCTCGGCCAACGCCATGTCCGACGAACCGCCGCCGCTGCCGCAACAGTCGGGCCGGGGGTACACGTAGCCGAAGCCGACGAGCCACGCGGTCGCCCCGACCAGCCCGACCACCACCAGGCCCACCAGCAATCGCACCCACCACGGGCGCGGCGGCGGGATCAGCAGGTCGATCGGATCCGGGTCGGTGACCGGGGCGGTGAGCGTGTCCATCGCGATTGCCTCTTGTCGTCGGGAGCTGTTTGTCATATTGTCCTAGGACAATGGGACGGTCAAGAGGGAATCGGAATCAGCTGACGGGTTGGCGGCGCATCGCCGGCTGGCGTGGTGCGCTCGTCGTGAGCGTGCTCGTGCTGGCGGTGATGCTGCTGCTGCCGATCCGCGCAGGTGGCGAACGCACCGACGGGCCGCACCTGTGGCTCGTGCTCAACCTCACCATCGCCGTGGTGCTGGTGTTGTACGTGTTGCTCAGCCTCGGCGTGCAGCTCGCGGGCGTCGATGCCGACGCACCCGAACTCGCCCAACACCTGGCTGCGCACCCCGAGCAGCAACGCCTGCTCACACGCTGGCTCGAGCGGGCCCGCTGGGCGCGGTTCGTCGGAGGCTTCGCCGGCGTGGTCGCCTGCGTGCTGGCCACGAACTTCCGCGGCAGTCTGCTGCTGTTCGGCACGGCCGGCATCTACCTCGGGGCGATGATCGCCGAACTGCACCACGCCCGACGCCCGGCCGGCCCGCGAGCAGCACGGCTCGAGGTGCGCCGGGTGAGCGACTACCTGACCACCCGCGACCTCCGCTGGATGGTCGGCGTCGCGGTCGTGGCGGCGGCGCTCGGCTTCCTCGGCGCCTGGGACGCCGACACCCGCACCGCCATGTGGTGGGGCCTCGCCGTGCTGGCCGTGCTGGCCCTCACGCGGCTGATGCAACAGCGGGTGGCGTCTCGAGCGCGACCCGCCGTGTCGCCCGAGCTCACCCGTGCCGACGACCTCGCCCGCGAACTCGCGATCGGGCGAGGCCTCGCTCGCCCCGCCACCTATCTCGGGCTCGCGATGCTGGCCGAGGCGACCGACTCGCTGACCTCGCTGCTCGGCGACCTCGCGACGTTCCTCGGCACCGTGTGCTGGTTCACGGCGGCCGTGCTGTGGTGGCAGAACCGTCGCCTCGGGCTCGACTTCCTGAAGGAGAACGCGAGCGGGCCGGTGATCGCGTGACCGGCCGATGATCCTGTCGGTCGACCCGACCCGGGCCCTGCCTGTCTACGAGCAGGTGCGCGAGCAGATCCGCCGCATGGTCGCGGCGGGCACGCTCACGCCCGGTACCCGACTGCCGACCATCCGCCAGCTGGCCGCCGACCTCGGCCTCGCCAAGGGCACCATCGAGCGTGCCTACGAGCTGCTCGAGGGCGACGCCGTCATCGAACGACACGGACGCAACGGCACCTACGTCGCCGAGGGCGCGGCCGTGTCGGCGCGTGACGCCACCGCGGCGCTCGAGGCCGCTGCCGAGCAGCTGGTGATCGTCGCCCGCCAGCTCGGTGCCGACGAGGCCGCGGTGCAGCGCGCGGTGTCGACGGCTTGGCGCCGTCTCTGATCGGGCAGGCTCGATCACCGGGGCTGTTCGACATCATCAGGGTTCTCGATGGTGTGACCGCGCACCCACTTGGCAGGATCGTCGGGTGACCAAACGGGGGTGGGTGCTCTTCTGGGCGATGGCGTGCATCTGGGGCGTGCCCTACTTCTTCATCTCCGTCGCGGTCGACGAACTCGAGCCGTCGGTCGTGGTGTTCGGCCGCACCGCCCTGGCCGCCGCCGTGCTGCTCACCCTGGCGTCCCGCAGCGGCGACCTGCGCCAGGCCCTCCCCCATTGGCGACCCATCGCCGCGTTCGGCATCCTCGAGATGGCGATCCCGTGGATTTTGCTCACCACGGCCGAGCAACACCTCGCTTCCGGGCTGGCGGCGCTGATCATCTCGTCGGTGCCGATCTTCGGTGCGCTCGCCGCGTACGCCCTCGGCGACCGGAGTGCGCTGCGCCCCATCCGTGTGGCCGGCATCGCCCTCGGGGTGTGCGGGGTGTCGTTGCTCGTCGGCAACGACCTCCGCGGCGACGGCGCCCCACCGTGGTGGAGCGTCGCGTTCGTGATCGTCGTGTGCGTCTGCTACGCCACGGCGCCGTTCATCATCAGCCGACGCCTCGCCGACGTGCCGTCGATGGGCGTGATCGCGATGTCACTCACCATCGTCGGTGTCGTCTACGCGCCGATCGCTGCGTTGTCGTTGCCCGACCGGATGCCCTCGGCCAAGGCCACCGGCTCGGTCGTCGCGCTCGCGCTGGTGTGCACCGGCCTGGCCTTCGTCGTGTTCTTCCGGTTGATCGAGGAGATCGGCGCCGCCCGCGCCACCGTGATCACCTTCGTCAACCCGGTCGTGGCCGTCGCGCTCGGTGCCGTGTTCCTCGACGAGCCGTTCACCATGGCCATCGTCATCGGCTTCGTGCTGGTCATCAGCGGTTGCTGGCTCGCCACCCGACCGGCCATTGCGCCGGTGGGCGAGCTCGCACCCGAAGGTGCTGCCATCGGCTCGTAGGCTGCGGCGATGAAGTACCGCAAGCTCGGCCCGACGGGCCTCGACGTCTCCCCCATCTGCCTCGGCTGCATGAGCTACGGCGCGTCCGATCGAGGCACGCACTCGTGGTCGCTCGACGAGGACACGAGCCGCTCGTTCATCCACCAGGCGCTCGACGCGGGCATCAACTTCTTCGACACCGCCAACGCCTACAGCGACGGCACGAGCGAGGAGTTCGTCGGCCGTGCGTTGGCCGACATGGCGCGTCGCGAGGAGATCGTGCTCGCCACGAAGGTGTACATGCCGATGCGCAAGGGACCGAACGGTGGCGGGCTCTCGCGCAAGGAGATCATGTTCGAGATCGACCAGAGCCTGCGTCGTCTGGGCACCGACTACGTCGACCTCTACCAGATCCACCGGTTCGACACCCGCACGCCGATCGAGGAGACGATGGAGGCGCTGCACGACGTGGTGAAGGCCGGCAAGGCGCTGCACATCGGCGCCTCGTCGATGTGGGCGTGGCAGTTCGCCAAGGCACAGCACGTGGCCGAGACACACGGGTGGACGAAGTTCGTCACCATGCAGAACCACTACAACCTCGTGTATCGCGAGGAAGAGCGCGAGATGCTGCCACTGTGCCTCGACCAGGGTGTCGGGGTGATCCCCTGGAGCCCCCTCGCCCGCGGATTCCTCACCCGCGACCCCGCCGAGTCGAGCGCGCGCAAGGAGACCGACGAGTTCGGCAAGACGTTGTACGGCACCGCCGACACAGGCGTGATCGACGCCGTTGCCCGCATCGCCGCCGAGCGCGGTGTGCCCCGAGCCCAGATCGCGCTCGCCTGGGTGTCGAAGCACCCGGCCGTGAGCGCCCCGATCGTCGGTGCCACCAAGCCCGAACACCTCACCGACGCGGTCGCCTCGCTCGACATCCGCCTCACGCCGGACGAGATCCGCGAGCTCGAGGCGCCGTACACCCCGCAGCCGGTGCAGGGCCACGCCTGACCCCCCACCCGGACGGATGATCCCGGGTCCGACGGAACGTTCGGGCCGTCTCGGACGTGGAACATGACGATGATCCCCCACTCCCCCCAGCGCCGGCGCGCCTCGACGGCCGCCGTCGCGCTGCTCGTCGGCCTCGTCCCACTCGCCGCCTGTGGCGGCGAACGCGCCGACCCCACGACGCCGACCGAACTCGGGTCCCCCGCCTCGGCACCCCCGGTCGCGACCGACGCGGCGCCGACGACCACCCCGGTGTCGGCTGCGGCGCCGACCACGGCGATCGATCCGGCGACCACCCCGACGACCACCCCGGCGGCCACCGCACCCCCCACCACCGTCGCGGCCGTGCCCGCCAGCACGGGCACGGCGGGCGATCCCGTGGCCGCAGCACCGGTCTCGATCGACGCACGGGCCTATGGCGTGTTCGACCTCACCGGCGACCGCTGGCTGGCCGGCCAGGGCCTCGACGACCAGCTCGCCGTCGGCAGCATCATGAAGCTGCTCACCGCACGGGTGGTGATGCAGGCGGGCGACCCCGGACGAGTCGTCACGGTGCCGGACCTGCAACTCGACCCGATGGAGTCGAACATCGCGCTCGCACCGGGCGAGCAGTTCCCTCGCGACGTACTGCTCCGGGCGATGCTGATCGTCTCGGCCAACGACGCCGCACGCGTGCTGGCCCGCGACGTGGGCGGCGACGAGAGCACCTTCGTCGCGATGATGAACGACGCTGCCGAAGCGCTCGGCCTGACCGGCACCGTGGCCGCGAATCCGACCGGCCTCGACCAGGACGGAGCGCACTCGACCGTGCGCGACGTCGTGCGGTTGTCGAGCGTGCTGCTGCAGGACCCGGCGTTCGACGCGACCGTCGCCCGTACCTCGGCGCACCTGCACGGCGCCGACCACCCGGCGTCGAACGACCTGCTGTCGGTGTACCAGGGTGCCGACGGCATCAAGACCGGCACCACCACCGACGCCGGCCACTGCCTGGCCGCGTCGGCCACCCGCGACGGCCGCAGGATCGTCGTGGTGGTCCTCGGATCGTCGAGCGACGACTCGAGGGTGGCAGCCGCGTCGGCCCTGCTCGACTGGGCGTTCGCACAGCCTGCAGGTTGAACCCGGTGCGAGGTGGGCCACGACGCCTCGCCGTCTGGCATCGTGTGCGCATGACGCACGAGCGCGCCGGCACCACTGCCCTTCCCGCCGACCTGGTCGACCTGCCCCACCTGGTCGCCGCGTACTACACGGTCGCCCCCGACCTGTCCGATCCCGGGCAGCGGGTGAGCTTCGGCACCTCGGGTCACCGCGGCACCAGCACCAACGGCTCGTTCAACGAGGGCCACATCGCCGCGACGACACAGGCCATCTGCGAGTACCGCGCCGCCCAGGGCATCGCCGGACCGCTGTTCCTCGGGCGCGACACCCACGGCCTGTCCGAGCCGGCCTGGATCACGGCGCTCGAGGTGCTCGCCGCCAACGGCGTCATCACGATGATCGACGCCGACGACCGGTTCACACCCACGCCCGCCGTCAGCCACGCGATCCTGGCGCACAACGCCGGCCGTACGGCCGACGACGCGGGCCGGGCGGACGGCGTCGTGGTGACCCCGTCGCACAACCCACCCACGGACGGCGGCTTCAAGTACAACCCGCCCGATGGCGGACCCGCCGACACCGACGCCACCGGATGGATCGCCGACCGGGCCAACGAGTTGCTCGCGGCAGGCAACACCGGCGTGCGCCGCATCCCGATCGCGCGAGCGCGCACCGCCGACACCACGCACACGTTCGACTTCCGTGGCCGGTACGTCGACGACCTGCCCGCCGTGGTCGATCTGGACGCGATCCGCTCGGCCGGCGTACGGATCGGCGCCGACCCGCTCGGCGGCGCGAGCGTCGACTACTGGTCGATGATCGCCGACCGCCACCGGCTCGACCTCACGGTCGTCAACCCGCTCGTCGACGCCACCTGGCGGTTCATGACCCTCGACTGGGACGGCAAGATCCGCATGGACTGCTCGTCGCCGTACGCGATGGCGTCGCTGATCGCCGCTCGCGACCGGTTCCAGGTGTCGACCGGCAACGACGCGGACGCCGACCGTCACGGCATCGTCACGCCCGACGGCGGGCTGATGAACCCCAACCACTTCCTCGCCGTCGCGATCGAGTACCTCTACGCACACCGGCCTGGCTGGGCGCCCGACTGCGGCATCGGCAAGACCCTGGTGTCGTCGTCGATGATCGACCGCGTGGCCGCCGAGCTCGGCCGCCGGCTCGACGAGGTGCCCGTCGGGTTCAAGTGGTTCGTGCCCGGGCTCGTCGACGGATCGATCGGGTTCGGCGGCGAGGAATCGGCCGGTGCGTCGTTCCTGCGGCGCGACGGACGCGTGTGGACCACCGACAAGGACGGCCTGATCCTGTGCCTGCTCGCCGCCGAGATCATCGCGGTCACCGGTCAGAGCCCGTCCGAGCGGTACACCGCGCTCACCGAGCGCCACGGGTCGCCCGCCTACGCACGTGTCGACGCGCCCGCCACCCGCGAGCAGAAGGCGGTCCTGAAGGGACTCTCACCCGAGCAGGTCACCGCCACCGAACTCGCGGGCGAGCCGATCACCGCGAAGCTCACGACGGCGCCCGGCAACGGCGCGGCGATCGGCGGCCTGAAGGTCACCACCGAGTCGGCCTGGTTCGCCGCCCGCCCGTCGGGCACCGAGGACGTCTACAAGATCTACGCCGAGAGCTTCCGCGGCGCCGAGCACCTCGCCGAGGTGCAGCAGGCGGCACGCGAGGTCGTCGGCGCGGCGCTCGGCGCCTGAGAACGGAACGACCGGGAACCGCGCCGCATCCCACCGACGTCGGATGGCTGTCGCGATCGCGACACCCCGAAAGGACCATCGTGAACACCTCCCGCCGCCATCTCGCCTCGTTCGCCGCGATCGCACTGCTCGCCGCGGCGCCGCTCGCTGCGTGCTCGGACGACGAGTCGACGTCCGACGCCACCACGTCGACCACGCCGACCACCCAGCCCGGCGGCAACCAGCTCCCGGCCCCGGTGATCGTCGACATCACCACCGTGCAGGGCACCACCGTCAGCGTCCCGCTCGGCAACGTCGTCGTGGTGAACGCCGACGACCCAGCCAGCTGGACCGGTTCGGTCGACGACGAGTCGATCGCCACGTTCACCCCGGGTTCCGACGACGGCACCGCCTCGTTCAACCCCGGCTTCTCGACCCGCCACGGCGGCATCACCACCGCCCGCCTCACCAACGGCACCACCACGGTCGTGTTCACCCTCGAGGTCACCGTCTGACCCAGTGGGCCCGCTCGCCCAACGGCCAGCGTTCTGGGCGCCACGCTCGCACGAATCGCCTGATCGCGCCGACTCACCGGCACCCAGGAAATCCGGGAATCGCTCCCGGGCGCCAGTGAGTCCTCACCGACGCTGGTCGGCCGAGGGCGTTGGCGCCCAGAACGTGACGGCGAACCGGACGGGCGGCCCTACAGGCCGAGCTTCTTCGAGATCACCATCCGCTGGATCTGGTTGGTGCCTTCGTAGATCTGGGTGATCTTGGCGTCGCGCATCATCCGCTCGACGGGGAACTCGTTGGTGTAGCCGTAGCCACCGAGGAACTGCACCGCGTCGGTGGTGACCTGCATCGCCACGTCGCTCGCGAAGCACTTGGCCATCGCGCCCGCCATCGACAGCTCACCGTGCGGGTCGCCCTCGTCGGCGATCGCGCACGCCTTGTACACCAGGCCGCGCGCTGCCTCGATGCGCATCGCGCAATCCGCGGCCATCCACTGCAGGCCCTGGTTCGAGCCGATCGGCCGGCCGAACGTCGTGCGCTCCTTCATGTAGCCGAGCGCGTAGTCGAGCGCACCCTGGGCGATGCCGACGGCCTGCGCACCGATCGTGGGACGGCTGCGATCGAGGGTGTGCATCGCCACCGCGAAGCCCTGACCCACCTCGCCGATGCGGTGCGTGTCGGGCACGCGCACACCGTCGAGTCGGATCACGCCCGTGGGCGATCCCTTGATGCCGAGCTTGTGCTCGAGCTTGTCGACCTGCACACCCCAGTCGGCCTCGACCAGGAACGCGGTGATGCCCGTGTGCCGGTCGTTCGAGGTGCGGGCGAAGATCGTGTACAGGTCGCTGATGCCGGCGTTGGTGATCCAGCACTTGGTGCCGTCGATGATCCAGCTGTCGCCGTCGGCCACCGCCCGGGTGGTCATCGAGGCGACATCGCTGCCGGCGTCGGGCTCGCTCAGGCCATAGCTGCACTGGCTCGCCCCACTGCAGATGCGGGGCAGGTAGGTGCGCTTCAGGAACTCGGACCCGAAGTTGATGACCGGCAGCATGCCGAGCTTCGAGATCAGGAACTGCAGGCTGGTGGCCGCGCAGCCACGCGCCAGCTCCTCGGCGGCGATCGCCTGGTACACCAGCGACGCACCCGATCCGCCGTACTCGGCCGGGTAGCTGAGCGCGGTCAGCTCCATCGACTTCAGCGCCTCGAACGTCGCCCACGAGTACTCGGCCGTCCGGTCGATCTCCGGCGCCAGCGGCACGATCTTGTCGGCCACGAACTGGCGCAGCACGTCACGGAACTCGCGCTGCTCGTCCGTGAGGGTCATCGATTGCACGTCGCTCATGCGCCCAATCGTGTCACGTCGACGCCGGGAACCACCTGTCTGCGATCGAGTGCAGGGTGCCGTCCTCGCGCATCTCGAGGATCGTCTCGTTGACCGGCTCGCGCAGTTCGCTGCCCGGTTGCAGCGCGATCGCGTAGGGGTCCGGAGCGAACACGGCACCGGCCAGCTCGATCCGGTTGCGGTAGTCGGTGCCCGCCCGGTAGGCGAGCACCGGTGCGTCGTACACGACGGCGTCGACCTCACCGTCGACCAGCGCGGCCAGCGCGGCATCGACGTCCGGGTAGCCCCGGTAGCCCAGGTTGCTGAGGTCGAGGTACTGCGCGGCGACCGTGTCGCCGACCGTGCCGATCTCGTGGCCCGGCAGGTCACCGAGCCCGGTGATCGAGCTCTCGAGGCGCTTCACGGTCATCGCCGACGCCGCCTGTGCGGTGATGAAGGTGAGCACGAACAAGCCGATCACCATCCAGCCGAGCGCCAGCAACCTGCTGAGCGGACGACGGATCTCCTTCACCGCCTCGCCACCGGTGACGACGTTGACCGTCGACCACCACAGGGCCTCGACGATGCCCTCTCGGTACGCCGTCGGGAAGTCGGGGTTGTGCGATCGCTCGTGCCACCAGATCGCGTGCGACACCAGGGCGAGCAGCACCAGCAGCACGAGCACCGACACCACGATCGCCCGGCTCGTCAGCAGGTTCCAGATCGACCCGAACACGCCGATCCGGTCGCTCCCATCGGTGACGATCTGCAGGCCGGAGTCGACGTACGGATGCGTGAAGTCGATGTCGGCCTCGCGCTCGGGTGTCATCGAGATGCCCGCGATCGCGACGTCGGACCGAGCCTCGGCGACGTCGGACAGGATGTCGCCCACCGTCGAACGCTGCACCCACTCCGTGGTGAGGTCGAGCCGGTCGGCGATCTCGTTCCACACGTCGACGCTGTAGCCGCGTAGGTCGCCGGCGGGGATCTCGTCGCCGTCGGCACGGTCGCCGTCGATCACGACGAACGGTTCGAGCGGTTTGGTCGAGACGACGACGGTGCGACCAGCGACCTCGTTCGTGTCGGCCGCATCGACGCTGCCGGTCGACAGCGCCGCGCCGAGCGACGCCAGCGCGACCAGCCCCGCTCCCACGAGCATCCGCATCCACCGACGCCTGCCCTCGTTCATCGGCGGGGCACGGTAGCCGCGAGCGCGCCCTCACACGGCCGTCAGGCCTGCGTGGCGTGGGTTCGATTCAGTGCGCTGCGTGATCGGCGCCGACCAGGTCGCGCCAGCGCCCCGGGTAAGCGGCCGCCGCCTGCTGCGGGGTCATGCGCAAGGTGCTGTCGGGCACCATGTCGGCGACGTGCCGCTGCGCGTGGTAGCCGTGCCCGTGGTGGTGCATCCCCTGGAACAGCTCGCGTCGCAACGCCAGCAGATCGGCCGGCGGCGAGGCGTCGAGGAAACCCCACACGGTGAAGGCCACCGTGAAGTCGTGGACGACGGGGGCCCGGCTGAACAGCGACGCTCGCTTGAGCGCGATGCCGAGGCAGCCGGTGACGGCGTCGTCGGCACTCTCGCCGGTCTGCAGCTGCAGCTTCGGGCGGAAGGTGTTGGCGATCTTGATGCCGAAGCCCTGGTCGGGCCCCTGGTAACCGAGCCGAGTGCCCTGCGGCTGGAAGCCGATGATCTCCGCCGGACGATCCGGCATCCACATGCGGGGCACGTAGTCGGGCGACGAGTACGAGCGGGCGTCGTCGACCGGCGGGACGGGAGCGAACTTGGGGGCGGCCATACGCCCCTCTTTCTACCCCACCCCGACCCGTTCCACCTTGCTCACCTGGCGTGACAGCGGACGGTCGTCGGCATGGCACCTCGGCCCGGGCCGTCCGACGCGCACCCCGACCAGGGCTTCACACTGGTCGAGATCCTGGTCGCGATCGTGCTCGTCGGCATCCTGTCGGCCGTCGTGGTCGTCGGCGTCGGCTCGCTCACCTCGAAGGGGTCGGCGGCCGGCTGCTCGGCGTCGAAGGACGCGACCCGCACGGCGGCCAACGCGTTCTGGGCGTCCACCGGGTCGTACCCGTCGACGATCGCGGCGATGACCGCGACGACGCCGGCGACGCTCACGCTGGCGTCCGGCACCTCACTCGACGCATCCGGGCTCGTGCTCACCGGGAGCGGGTGGACACTGACGCTGACGCCCGGCACCGGCGGAGCACCGCCCTCGCTGCTGTGCAGCACCGAGGTGCCGGCCGGCTACACGGCCGGCCCGAACGGACACTTCTACCGCTTCGTGTCGGCACCCGGCCTGAGCCAGGCGGCCGCGATCGCCGCTGCAGCGGCCACCACGATCAACGGCCAGACCGGGTACCTCGCCACGATCACGAGCGCCGCCGAACAGGCGGTGGTGACGACGGTCGTCGGGTCGAACAGCGCCTGGATCAGCGGCACGGATGCCGTCGTCGAAGGGGTCTGGCGGTTCAACACCGGTCCTGAGAACGGCCAGCAGTTCTCGAGTGGCAACCAGTCGGTCGGCGGCAGCTACGTCAACTGGGCCGGGGGTCAGCCCGACAACGCCGGCGGCACCGAACACTGCCTGCACATGTACGTGAACTGGCCGAACCTCTGGAACGACGTGCCCTGCACCTGGCCGAACAACCACGGCTACGTGATCGAGATCGGCTGACCGTCCGCCGCCGTGCGCCGGCCCGTGGCGCACGGACCATCGAACGGGTGAGGTCCGCCCGCAACACGTCGCACCGCTCCACGGATCAGGGCTTCACCCTGGTCGAGATCCTCGTGGCGATCGTGCTCGTCGGCATCCTGTCGGCCGTCGGGGTCGTCGGCGTCGGATCGCTCACCTCGAGAGGAGCGACGGCCGGCTGCGCTGCCTCGCTCGACGCCGCCCGGGCCGCTGCCTCGGTGCAGCTCGCCTCGACCGGCTCGTACCCGACGACGTTCACCCAGATGACCGGCTCGAACTCGCTCTCCCTGCCGAGCAGTGCCACCGTCGCCCCCTCCGGGGTGGTCGTCACCGGGTCGGGCTGGACCCTCGCGATGCTCTCCGGAGGCATCGGCGCACCGCCGGTGTTCGTGTGCAGCACCGACCTGCCGAGCGGGTGGACCGTCGGGCCGAACGGCCACCTCTACCTCGCGGTCGCCACACCGTCGAACTGGGCGACGGCGGCCGCCGCCGCTCAGGCGACCGTCGTCAACGGGATGACCGGCCACCTCGCCACGATCACCAGCGCCGCGGAAGGCGCCTTCGTGCTCGCGCTCACCACCGACAACCTCTGGCTCGGCGGGAGCGACGCCGCGCTCGAGGGCGACTGGCGCTGGGTGTCGGGCCCCGAGACCGGGACCCCGTTCTGGTCGGGCAACTACACCGGCTCGGCTGTGGGCGGCGCCTACACCACGTGGCGGACCTGGGAGCCGAACGACAACTTCGGCCAGGACTGCCTGCGTCGCGTGAGCGGCTCCGCCGACTGGGACGACGGCACCTGCACCACCCTGTACTCGTACGTGATCGAGATCGGCTGACCGTCCGCCGCCGTGCGCCGGCCCGATCAGGCCGTTGCGTGGAGGAGACCGAACACCAGGCCGTCCTCGAGCGCCCGCCACGACGCCTCGATGATGTTCGAGCTGACGCCGATGGTGGTCCAGCTGCGCTCGCCGTTCGCGAAGTCGATGAGCACCCGGGTGACCGCACCGGTGGCGGTCGCACCGTCGAGGATGCGCACCTTGTAGTCCGTCAGGTGCACCCGGTCGAGCTGCGGGTACGCCGCCGTGAGCGATGCCCGCAACGCGGTGTCGATCGCGTTGACCGGACCGTTGCCCTCCGCCGTGTGCACGGTGCGGGCGTCGTGCACCCACGTCTTCACCGTGGCCTCGGTGGTGAAGTCGCCGTTGGGCAACTCGTCGGTGATCACGCGCATGCTCTCGACCTTGAAGAAGCTCTGCTCCCACCCGGCGGCGCGACGCATCAGCAGCTCGAGCGACGCGTCGGCGGCCTCGAAGTGGTAGCCCTCGTGCTCGAGCCGCTTCAGGTCGTCGATCACCTGGTTGACCGCCGCCCCGTCCATCGAGAGGCCGAGCTCCTGTGCCTTGACCTCGATCGTGGCCCGGCCGGCCATCTCGCTGACGACGAAGCGGGTGCCGTTGCCGACGAGCGCCGGGTCGACGTGCTCGTACGCATCACGGGCTCGCTTGATCGCGCTCACGTGCAGGCCGGCCTTGTGCGCGAAGGCCGACGAACCGACGTAGGGGGCCTGTGGGTTGAGTGGCCGGTTGAGCACTTCGGCCACGTGGTTGCTCACCGCGGTGAGCCGGTCGAGGCGCCCGTCCGGCAGGCACTGCATCCCGAGCTTCACCTGCAGGTTGGGGATGACCGTGGTGAGGTTGCAGTTGCCGGTGCGCTCGCCGAGGCCGTTGAGCGTGCCCTGCACGTGGCCGGCACCCGCCAGCACCGCCGCCATCGAGTTGGCCACCGCGCACCCGGTGTCGTCGTGGCAGTGGATGCCGATCGTGACGTCGGCGCCGACGTGGCGGTACACGTCGGAGACGATCTGCGACACCTCGTGGGGCAGCGAGCCACCATTGGTGTCGCACAGCACGACGTGCGACGCGCCCTTCACCACGGCGGCCTCGAGCGCTCGCAGGCTGAACTCGGGGTTGCGCTTGTACCCGTCGAAGAAGTGCTCCATGTCGACCATCACGCGGCGGCCGTGTCCGGCGAGGTATTCGACGCTGTCGGCGATCATCGCCTCGCCCTCGTCGAGCGTGGTCTGCAGCGCTTCGAGCACGTGGTAGTCCCAGCTCTTCGCGACGATGCACACGGTGGAGGTGTTGGCGTCGAGCAGGTTGCGCAACGTGACGTCGTCGTCGACCTTGCCCTTCGGGCGACGGGTCGAGCCGAACGCCACCAGCGTCGACGAACCGAGCCGCAACTCGGTGGCGGCACGGGCGAAGAACTCGATGTCCTTCGGGTTGGCACCCGGCCAACCACCCTCGATGTAGTGCACGCCGAGGTGGTCGAGCTGCTCGGCGATCCGCAGCTTGTCGTCGACGGTGGCCGACACGCCCTCCACCTGGAGGCCGTCGCGCAAGGTGGTGTCGAAGACCTCGACCATGCGGTGCTCGTTGCTGCTCATGTCGGTGCTCCTGTCCTGCGGGCGGGGTGCGGTGTCGTGCCGGAGAAATGAAACAGCCGCCCCGAGGGGGCGGCTGTGAGCGCACGTGGTGGGACCACGTGCGCTATCGAATGATGATGATGTCGGCGAGCCGGGGGGCGGCGCAGTTCGACGTCATGTGGGTGATTGTGTCGGGGGACGGGCCAAACGTCAACCCGGCCGACACCGCATCCCGGTCGGACCGTCAAGATCCGGTGTGCTCGGCGAACACGCTGCGTGCCCCCAAACGGGCCACGCCTGTGCATTCACATGTGCACAACGGTGTGGACGACTGGTGGACGAACGAGAAAGTTCTGGGGACGACCGGGAAATGCGGTGGATAACCCTGTGACTTGAAAAATACCCCTTGACCAGGGAAAACACAGGGTGCAGTGTGTGCCTCGCACCGGCGAGCGCACGCCAACCGGAGCCCGAGGAACGGCCTCGAACACCCGAGGGACGCCACGGTGGGCAACCACCGCAGCGGCCACCGGGCGTGACAGGGACCAACCGGGTTCACGAGGTGGAAGCGGGGCCGGAGCACAGGGATGATCCGCCAGCCGACGGATCGGGCACCGGTTCGCCGGGGTCCGGGACGCAGGCAGCCGACGACCGAGGGGACCGGGTGACCGGGACCCGAGCGAGACGGCGGTCGGCGACGTGCCACCAGGCAACTGGGGCGACGACGTCGGCAGGTTGGGGAGTGACCTCACGGGCGACCGTGGGGGACGAGCCAGCCACGTCGGCTCAGCTGCACCGGGCAACCGGGGTGGCCGTGCCGGCAAACGGGAACCGCCCGCCAGAGCTCAGGCTCTGACGGGCGGTTGATACTGATCGAGACGAAGGCTAACGCCGGGCGATCGAGCAGTGGTGGATCACCCCGTCTGAGACGCCCCGTCGGGCGCGCAGGCCTCCGGGCCCGCAGCGCTCGATGGGGCGTCTTGCCGTTTTCGGCATCGCCGACGGCGCGATGCGGGACGGATCGGCCCGACGTGGGCGTTCCCGTCCCGAGGTCGGGGCCGGTCAGCCGGCGTGCTCGCACCAGGCGGCGTAGCGCGGGTCCTCGCCGCGCACCGCCTTGCCGTACACCTCGGCGATCGCCCGGGTCTTCGGGCCCGGGCACGGCACGCTGCGGTCGTCGACCGAGTTCACCGCGCTCACCTCGGCGGCCGTGCCGCACACGAAGATCTCCTCCGCCACGTACAGGTCGCTGCGGGCCAGGTTGTCGACGCGCACGTCGAAGCCGAGGTCGCGTGCGATGGTCATCACCGAGTTCTGGGTGATGCCCTCGAGCGCACCGGCCGACAGCGGCGGGGTGATGATGATCCCGTTGCGCGACGCGAAGATGTTCTCGCCCGTGCACTCGGCGATCAGGCCGTTGGGGGCGAGCATGATCGCCTCGTCGTAACCGGCCTTCAGCGCCTCGACCTTCGCGAGCGAGCTGTTCACGTAGTTGCCGACGGTCTTCGCGGCCGGCGGCATCGTGTTGTGGTCGTGCCGGGTCCAGCTCGAGATCTTCATCCGCACGCCCTTCTCGAGCGCGTCGTCGCCGAGGTACGCGCCCCACGGCCAGCAGGCGATCGCGACGTCGACCTTGCACGGCAGGGTGTTGAGACCCATCTCGCCGTAGCCGTAGTAGGCGATCGGTCGCACGTAGCAGCTCGGCAGACCCGTGCTGGCGACGGTGGCCTTCGACGCGGCCACGATCTCGTCGACGCTGAACGGGATGTCCATCCCGAGGATGTGCGCACTGCGGAACAGGCGCTCGATGTGCTCGGTCAGGCGGAAGATCGCTGGGCCGTCCTTGGTCTCGTACGCCCGGATGCCCTCGAACACCCCCATGCCGTAGTGCAGGGTGTGGGTGAGGACGTGCACCTGCGCCTGGTCCCAGTCGACCAGGTCGCCGTTCATCCAGATCTTCGGAGTGGGTGTGATCGGCATGGCGTCAGCCTGCCACGACGGCGGCGATGCGGTCGCCGATCTCGGTGGTGGTACCGGTACCCGCCTGGTCGCACGCGGTGCGGATGCGATCGGCCGCGGCCGACTCGCCGAGGAAGTCGAGCATCAGCGCTGCGCTCAGCACGGCGGCGGTGGGGTTGGCCTTGCCGGTGCCGACGATGTCGGGCGCCGAGCCGTGCACGGGCTCGAACATGCTGGGGCCGGTGCGGGCCGGGTTGAGGTTCGCGCTCGACGCGAGGCCGATGCCGCCGCTCACCGCGCCACCCAGGTCGGTGAGGATGTCGCCGAACAGGTTGTCGGTGACGACCACGTCGTAGCGGTGCGGGTCCTGGACGAAGTAGATGCACGCCGCGTCGACGTGGTTGTAGGCGGTGCCGACGCCCGGGTACTCGGCGGCCACGTCGTTGAACGCCCGCTGCCACAGGTCGCCGGCGAACGTGAGCACGTTGGTCTTGTGCACGAGCGTGACGTGCTTCGCCCCGTTGCGCTGCACGGCGAGTTCGAAGGCGTAGCGGATCGCGCGCTCGGCTCCCATGCGGGTGTTGACCGACCCCTGCGTGGCCACCTCGTGCGGGGTGCCCTTGCGCAGCACGCCACCCTCGCCCACATACGGCCCCTCGGTGTTCTCGCGGATCACCACGAAGTCGTGCGGCTGCGAGTGACCGGGCGCCGTGCCGACGAACGGCCGCTGGTTCACGTACAGGTCGAGCTCGAAGCGCATCTTCAGCAGCAGCCCGCGCTCGATCACACCGGGCGGCACGTCGGGCGTGCCGACCGCGCCGAGCAGGATCGCGTCGTAGCCGCGGAGCGCCTCGAGCGTCGCGTCCGACAGGATCTCGCCGTCGCGCAGGTAGCGGGCACCACCCAGGTCGAAGTCGGTCGTGTCGATGTCGACACCGGCCGCGCGCACGACCTTCAGGGCTTCCGTGGTGACCTCGGGACCGATCCCGTCGCCACCGATGACTGCGATGCGATGTGCCATAGGCCAGGCAAGGTACTCCGTCGCGCCCGGCGACCACCTCCTCACACGGCGCGTGGCTCCGGTCGGGGCGCGCAGGCCATCGGTAGACTCGCCGACCTATGGCGAAGCACCACCTCTCCCGCTCGGCGTTCGACCGGCTGCAGGCCGAGTACGACGACCTCACCACCCGTGGTCGCATCGAGGTCGCCAACAAGATCGAGGCCGCACGGCTCCTCGGCGACCTGAGCGAGAACGGCGACTACCACGCCGCCAAGGACGAGCAGGGCCACATGGAGGGCCGCATCCGCCACCTCGAGCACCTGCTCGACCCGATGAACCACGAGATCATCGAGGCCGGCGACGACGGCACCATCGGGCCGGGCAGCATCGTCACGATCGTCTACGAGGGCGACGACGACGACATGGCCGAGCGCTACCTGCTCGGCCACCCGGAGGAGAAGACCGACACCCTCGACGTCATGAGCCCGCAGTCGCCGCTCGGCGCCGCGCTCATCGGCAAGGGCCCCGGCGACTGGGTCGAGTACCAGGCCCCGCACGGCACGCTCAAGGTGAAGGTCCTCGAGGTGGAGCACGCGTAGTGCCGATCCGTGACGGCGGGGGCGTGACGTCCCCGGTGCTGCCGCCCGGAGCGGCCATGGAGCTGCCGGGGCGCGGGACCACCTTCGTCCGCCAGGTCGAAGGGCCACCCGGCGCGCCCACGGTGCTGCTGCTCCACGGCTGGACCGCCACGGCCGACCTCAACTGGTTCACCGCGTACCAGCCGCTCGGTCGTCACTTCCGCGTGGTCGCGCTCGACCACCGCGGTCACGGCCGCGGCATCCGCTCGAAGAAGGCGTTCCGTCTCGAGGACTGCGCCGACGACGCCGTGGCCGTGATGGACGTGCTCGGCATCGACCGGTTCGTCCCGATCGGCTACTCGATGGGTGGCCCCATCGCACAGCTCGTCTGGCGGCAGCATCGCGACCGTGTGCCCGGTCTCGTCCTGTGTGCCACGTCCGGCTACTTCGTCACCTCGCGCGAAGAGCGGATGAGCTTCCTCGGCCTGTCGGGCCTGGCCGCCGTGGCCCGCCTCACCCCGTTGCAGGCGCGCAAGTGGCTCACCGACCAGCTGTACCTGCAACGCAAGACCGAGCAGTGGGAACCCTGGGCGGTGCAGGAGGCGAGCATCCACGACTGGCGCATGGTGCTCGAGGCCGGCAAGGCGATCGGCTCGTTCTCGTCACGCCCGTGGCTGCACGAGGTCGACGTGCCCACGTCGGTGGTCATCACGATGCGCGACCGGGTGGTGCCGGTGCGACGCCAGGTGCGGTTGTTCGAGTCGATCGAGGGTGCCGAGGCGTTCCGCGTCGACGGCGACCACGACGCGATCGTGGCCAACGCCGATCGGTTCCTGCCCACGCTCTTGCGGGCCACGCACGGCGTGCTCGAGCGCGCCGCCGACCGCCCCCGACCCGGCGCAGGACCCGAACCAGAACCCGCCGTCAGCCCTCGCTGAGCAGCGTCAGGCACGCCTGCTCGCACTGCCGGCACGTCTCGGCGCAGATGCGGCAGTGGTCGTGCATGCTCGCGTGCTGTGCGCACTCCTCCGCACACGCTGCGCAGGCCACCCGACACGCCTCCAGCTGGGCCTCGGTGACCGAGCCGCGAAAGCGCGTCTGGCGCGACAACACGCGCGCCGTCGCCGTGCAGATGTCGGCGCAGGCGAGATCGAGGGTGATGCACGACAACAGGGCCTCGACGTTCGGTTCGGAGAGGCACGCGTCGGCACAGGCCGTGCAGGTCTGTGCGCAGTCCTGGGCCACGGCGATGGCGGCGGCGAGGTCGTCGGGCGCGTAGCCGGTACGGCCGCGGGTGCTGTTCAACATGGCGAGGGCGTCGGACACGGAGGCCTCCTGTGGGTCGGTGGGTCCTGTGGATCGGTGGGTCGGACGGACCGCGACGGTGATGTCCCTCGCGGTACCCGCACGCGCCCCACCCGAGTCGGAACGATGCGCGACACACGACTGCGTCGGATGGCACACGGCACGAGTGGTCGAATCCGCCGTTCGTGGGCATCCTTCTCGCCGTGCCACGCCGGTCGCTCCCCCGCTCGAGCTCGCGCCTCGTCGCGCTCGTCACCCTGGGTCTCGTCGGCGTAGCCGGCGCGACGTGGGCCCGCCACCGGCACAACGTGCGGCTGCGCCGCAACGTCGACCTCGCCTCGCTCGGGCTGAGGGTGGGCACCACCTACGCCAGCACCGCCGCCCGCAAGGTCTTCGCGTCGGCCGAACGCCGCATCGAGCTCGACGCCGAGCGCGAGCTCAAGACCGCCGAGGCGATCAGCGAGCGGCTCGGCAACATGAAGGGCGCGCTGATGAAGCTCGGCCAGATGGCCAGCTACGTCGACGAGGGCCTGCCCGGGCCGATGCGCGAGGCCCTCGCGCAGCTGCAGTCCAACGCGCCCCCGATGAGCAGCGAGCTCGCGGCCGAGGTGATCGAGCGCGAGCTCGGCCGACCGCCGCACGAGCTGTTCGTCGAGTGGGACCCCCAGCCGCTCGCCTCGGCGAGCATCGGCCAGGTGCACCGTGCCGTCGTCGTCGACCCGGCGACCGGGCTCGAACGTGCCGTTGCGGTGAAGGTGCAGTATCCGGGCGTGGGCGAGGCGATCGAGGCCGATCTGCGCAACGCCGATCTGCTCGGCGCGCTGCTCAAACAGGGGTTCGGCGGACTCGACCCCGACGAGATGGTGGCCGAGATCAAGGCTCGGATCAGCGACGAGCTCGACTACGAGCTCGAGGCCCGCAACCAGATGGTGTTCGCCGATCACTACCGCGGCCACCCGTTCATCCACGTACCCGAGGTGCTGCCGTCGCTCAGCACACGCCGCGTGCTCACCACCGAGCTCGTCACCGGACACACCTGGGCCGAGGTGCTCACGTGGGACCAGCACCAGCGCGACCTCGTCGGCGAGACGCTGTTCCGCTTCGTGTTCCGCAGCCTCTACGGCATGCACCTGTTCAACGGCGATCCGCACCCCGGTAACTACCTCTTCCACGGCGACGGCAAGGTGACGTTCTTCGACTACGGGCTCGTCAAGCACTTCAGCGACGACGAGATGGACACGTTCATCTCGATGGTCCGCACCGCCGCGTACGAGCACGACGTCCCGGCGTTCCGCCAGATCCTCGAGCGAGCCGGCATGCTGCGGCCCGGCGCCCCCGTGCCCGACGCCGAGGTGGGCGAGTACTTCAGCCAGTTCTACGAGAGCGTGCGCGAGGACAAACCCGTCACGTGGTCGGGCGAGTACGCCAGCCGCATCGTGCGCCACACCTTCGACCGCACCAGCCCGATCTCGCAGTACGCCACCGTGCCGAAGGCGTTCGTCTTCATCCAGCGCATCAACCTCGGCCTGTACGCCCTGCTCGGCGAGTTGCGCGCCAGCGGCAACTACCGCCGCATGGCCGAGGAGCTGTGGCCGTTCGTGCAGGGTCCGCCCAGCACCCCGATGGCCGAGGCCGAACAGCCGTGGCTCAGGTCGCTGTCGTCGCGTCGACCGGGTTGAGGTCCGATTCCTCGCGCGCCAGCGCGGCCCGCACCGGTCGGGTGAGCACGAAGTAGGTGGCGCTGGCCGCGATCGCGAGCAACGCGAACACGGCGATCGCGCCGCGGGCCCCCATCACCCCGGCGAGCGCGCCGGCAGCCAGGTTGCTGAGCGTGATGATCAGCGTGACGATGCCGAAGTCACCCGCGAGGATGCGACCGCGGATGTGATCGGGTGCCCGGCGTTGCAGGCCGTACGTGCTGAGCGTCCACTGCGCGCCACCGCCCAGGTGGGCGAGGAAGCCGAACAGCGCGGCGAGCGCCAGGAACGGCGCTCCGCTGAGCCCCAGGTAGAACACGCCGAACGACATGCCGGCGAGTCCGCACATCAACAGCACACGGGCGAGCGACGGCCCGACCAGGCGAGCGGCGATCAGCGGCCCCAACGCCACGCCCACGCCCCGCGCGGCGACCAGCAGGCCGGTCGATGCATCGCCCCCACCGAGCTCTTCCTTGGCCAGCACGGCCAGCAACCCGACGATGCCCGCGCCCATCGCGAACGTCGCCTTCGACGCCAGCAGCGACAGCAGCACCGAGTCCTTGCGCGCGTACGAGAACGCCTCGTGCATGTCGGCGATCGGTCGCATCCGCGGCCGAGGCGCGCCGTCGGCGGCGTCGTCCCGTTCGGCCTGCATCGGCCGGCGGATCAGCGTGACGAACCCTGCAGCCAGCACGAACGACGCCGCGTTGGCGATGAACGCCACGTCGCGACCGAACACGCTCGCGACCACACCACCGAGCGCCGCACCGACGGCGAGCATCGCGCCCCACAGCGAGCCGAACAGCAGCGCCGCCTTGGTGAGCTCGTCCGGTGTTCGCGCCAGGTTGGGCAGGCCGGCCTGCGAGGCGGGCCCCACGAACGACCCGAGCGCCGAGATCACGCACAGGCACAGGAAACCGAACCACAGCGAGCCAGCCGAGTGGACCAGCAGCAACCCAGCCGCGGCCAGGGTCTGCACCAGCGACACGGTGCGGATGATCCGCTTGCGGTCGAACCGGTCGGCGGCCGGACCGGCGACCGGCGACATCAAGAACGCGGGCAACGCCTGCGCGACGTACACCAGCGTGACGAGGATCGGCGCATCGGTGAGGTCCTGCACCAGGCCCACGAACGCGACGTACGCGAACCAGTCGCCCATGAACGACACGACCTGGGCGGCGAACAGCGAACGGATGTCACGGTTGGTTCGGAGCATCGTCCACATGGCCGTCCCGTTCTACCCGATCGCCCGACACGACGCCCACAGCGGGGGCCGTGACCCTGCCCCGACGGCCGTCCGGGGCACCCGGCCGATAGCGTCGCGCCGATGCGTTCCCCCCGCCGCCCCTCCCTCGCTCGTCTCGCGCCCCTCGCCGTCGTCGCTTCACTGCTGTTCGCCGCGTGCGGCGACGACCAGGTCGACAGCGGCGCCACCACCGCCGACAACGCCTCGAGCGCGACCACCGCCGGCGACCCGAGCGCCACCACCGACGCCGGCGCCACGCCCGTCACGGTCGAGGCGAACGTGCCGCCCAAGCCCGAGGTGGAGATCCCCGAGGGCGAGGTGACCGAGCTGAAGGTCACCACCCTGCGAGCGGGCGACGGCCCCGAGTCGGCCAGCGGCGACACCGTCGTCGTGCACTACGTCGGCGTGCGCTCGGAGGACGGCACCGAGTTCGACAACAGCTACGACCGCGGCGAGCCGTTCCCCGTCACCCTCGGCACCGGCAGCGTCATCCAGGGCTGGGACGAGGGCCTCGTCGGGGTGCAGGCGGGCGGCCAGTACCAGCTCGACATCCCCGCCGACATGGCCTACGGCGACAACCCGCAGGGCGACGTCATCCAGGCCGGCGATGCGCTCACCTTCGTGGTCGACGTCATCGCGGTGATCCCGGCGACCGACCCGTCCGACGCACCCGACATCACCGTCGAGGGCGCCGCCAACCGCGACGAGCTGCTCACCACCGACCTCGTCGAGGGCACCGGTGCCGAACTCCAGCTCGGCCAGACCGCGTACGTGCACCTGATCGCCTACCGCGGCGACACCGGCGAGCAGGTGGCCAGCACCTGGGAGAGCGGTCAGCCGCAGGGCATCACCTTCGTCGCCGACGGTTCGCTGCCCGGCATCATCGACGGCATGACCGGCATGAAGGTCGGCGGCCGCCGTCAGATGGTGATCCCGTTCGCCGACGCCTTCGGCGCCGAGGGCAACCCCGACCTCGGCGTGCCCGCCGAGACCGACCTGGTGCTCGTGATCGACCTGATCGCCGCGTTCTGACGCGGCGACCGGGCCTCAGCTCACCGTCGTGAGGTCGAGCCCGATGTCGAACACCTTCACCGAGTGGGTCAACTCGCCCACCGCGATGTAGTCGACCCCCGTCTCGCCCACGCGTCGTGCCGTCTCGAGCGTGAGGCCACCGCTCGCCTCGAGCACCACACCCGGCCGCAGCTCGTCGCGGATCGCCACGGCGCGCTCCATCTCGTCGGGTTCGAAGTTGTCGAGCAGCACCACGTCGGCGCCCGCACCGATCGCCTCGCGCAACCCGTCGAGCGAGTCGACCTCGATCTCGACCGGGATCGTCGCGGCCAACCCGCGCACCGCTGCGAACGCCTCGGCCACGCCCCCGGCCGCGAGCACGTGGTTGTCCTTCACGAGCGCGGCGTCGCTCAGCGCCATGCGGTGGTTCTGCCCGCCGCCGCAGCGCACGCCGTACTTCTGCAGTGCTCGCAGGCCCGGCAGGGTCTTGCGGGTGTCGCGCACCACGGCCCGGGTGCCCTCGAGCGCGTCGGCCCACCGGCGCGTCAGCGTCGCGACGCCGCTCACGTGGCACACCAGGTTGAGCGCCGTGCGCTCGGCCGTGAGCAGCCGACGGGTCGGTGCCTCCACTCGAGCCACGGCGGTGCCGCCCTCGACACGGTCGCCGTCGGCCACCAGGTAGTGGAAGTCGCTCGACGTCTCGCCGCACACGGTGTCGATCACCGCAGCCGCGAGCGCCAGGCCGGCCACGACCCCGGGCTTGCGGGCACCGAACACGGCGACGCTGCGCTGGTCGGCCGGCACGGTGGCCGTCGACGTCACGTCGATCCCGCCGGCGAGGTCCTCGGCGATCGCCAGGCGCACCAGCGCGGCGACGGCATCGGGATCGAGCCCGCCGGCGATCAGGCGGTGGCGCGTGTCGTCGGACAGCGGGTGGAACACGAACATGGGTCCTCCGGGTGGGAGATCTCAGGCGGTGGGGGCGACCGCGAACGGGAGCGACGGGGCGTCGAGCACGACCACCTCGCCCGAGGGCGCGAGGCGGACGTCGAGGTGACGCAGCCAGGCGTCGCGGGGCTCGGTCACGTCGGTGCGGCGGTGGCACCCGCGACTCTCGGTGCGCGCGGTCGCCGCGGCGACCACGGCTCGCGCCACCGTGAGCAGATTGGTGGCCTCCCACGCGGTGCGGCTCGCGGTCGGGTGATCGACGGGCAGGTCGAGCGCCTCGGCCGCGGCCACCAGCCCCTCGGGAGAACGCAGCACGCCGACGTGCTTCGACATCGCGGTGCGGATCGTGGCCCGGCGGGCCGGGTCGACCAGGCAGCACGACGGCTCGGCGTCGTCCTCGACCCACGACACGTCCTCGGGCAGTTCCCACGCGAGGTCGCGGCCCACGCGGGTCCCGGCGACGACGCCTTCGGTGAGGCTGTTGCTCGCGAGCCGGTTGGCGCCGTGCACGCCGGTGCAGGCCACCTCACCCACCGCGTACAGGCCCGCCAGTTCGGTGCGGCCGTCGATGCCGGCCACCACGCCGCCGCACACGTAGTGCGCGGCGGGCGCCACGGGGATGCGGTCGCGGGCCGGGTCGATGCCGGCGTCGCGGCACGCCGCGGTGATGGTCGGGAAGCGCGTGTAGAAGCGCTCGCCCATGTGCGTCGCGTCGAGGTACACGTGGTCGTCCACCCCGGCCGGTGCCTGCGCCATGCGACGGCTGATCGCGCTGGCGACCACGTCGCGCGGCGCCAGGTCCTCCTGCGGGTGGACGCCCAGCATCACGCGCTCGCCGGCCGCGTCGTACAGGATCGCGCCCTCGCCGCGCACGGCCTCGCTGATCAGCGCCTGCTGACCCTTCGCATCGGGGCCACGCCACAGCACGGTCGGGTGGAACTGCACGAACTCGACGTCGCGCGCGGGCAACCCGGCGCGCAACGCGAGCGCCAGCCCGTCGCCGGTGACGGCCGGCGGGTTGGAGGTGCTGGCGAACACCTGGCCGTAGCCGCCGGTGGCGATCACGACGGCCCGGGCCGTCACGACACCCACCGACACCACGTCGCCGGCCTCGTCGATGCGCGCGATGCGCACCCCGGCGGCCTGCGGGCGACCGTCGGAGTTGGTGCCCACCAGCAGGTCGAGCGCGAACGCCCGGTCCATCACCTCGACACCAGCGGCGACGGCGTTCTCGTCGAGCGTGCGCTGCACCTCGGCACCGCTCTGGTCGCCGCCCGAGTGGACGATGCGGTTGTGGCTGTGTCCGCCCTCGCGCGTGAGCGCTGGACCGGTGCCCTCGTGCGACGGGTCGAAGGCTGCGCCGAGGCGCATCAGATAGCGCAACGCCTTGGGCGCCTCGGCCACGAGGGTGCGCACGTTGGCCTCGTCGCAGAGGCCGGCACCGGCGACCAGGGTGTCGCGAACGTGGTTCTCGAGCGAGTCGCTCGGGTCGAGCACGCCGGCGAGGCCACCCTGCGCCCACGCCGTACTGCCCGCGTCGAGGGTGTCCTTGGTGACGATCAGGGCGGTTCGCACGGGACGAGCGGCCAACGCGGCGGACAGGCCGGCGGCACCTGAGCCGAGCACGACCACGTCGACGTCGCGGCTCCACGTGGCCGGGGGCGCAGCCAGGCGGGTGGGCAGGTGGTGGTGGCTCACCGGGCGGTCCGGATCACTCGCCGGTGCGGCTCGGCTGGCCGATCGCGATCATCCGCTCGACGCTGCGCCGGGCCTTCTCGGCCACGTCGGCGGGCACGGTGACCTCGTCGGTGAGCGTCTGCAGCGAGCGCAGCAGCTTGAGCGGCGTGATCATCTTCATGTATTTGCACACGGCCGCACGGTTGATCGGTTCGAACACCACCAACGGGTTGGCCTTGGTGAGTTGGTGCAGCATGCCGGTCTCGGTGGCGACCAACACCTTGCTCGCCGTCGTCTGCTCGGCCGCGGTGACCATGCCGGCGGTCGACAGGATCTTGGTGCGCTCGGCCGGCACCACGCCCGCCGACGCGAGGTACAGCGCGCTGGTGGCGCAGCCGCACTCCGGGTGGATGAACAGCTCGGCCTCGGGCTCGGCCTCCACCCGGGCGCGCAGATCGGCGCCGTTGATGCCGGCGTGCACGTGGCACTCACCCATCCAGATGTGCATGTTCTGCCGGCCGGTGAGCCGCTGCACGTGGGCGCCGAGGAACTGGTCGGGGCAGAACAGCACCTCGGTGTCGGCCGGGATGCTCGACACCACGTCGACGGCGTTCGACGAGGTGCAGCAGATGTCGGTCTCGGCCTTCACCGCGGCCGTGGTGTTGACGTAGCTGACGACGACGGCGCCGGGGTGCTCGGCCTTCCAGGCCCGCAGCTGGTCGGCGGTGATGGTGTCGGCGAGGCTGCAGCCGGCCTTCTCGTCGGGGATCAACACGGTCTTGTCGTAGCTGAGGATCTTGGCCGTCTCGGCCATGAAGTGCACGCCGCAGAACACGATGGTCGATGCGTCGACCTTCGCCGCCACACGCGAGAGCGCCAGCGAGTCGCCCACGTGGTCGGCGATGTCCTGGATCTCGGCGACCTGGTAGTTGTGGGCCAGGATCACGGCGTCGCGCTCGCGGGCCAGGCGCTTCACCTGATCGACCCAGTCGGCGGGCAGCTCGTCGGCGTGTGCAGGGGCGGTGGTCACGGGGCCAGGCTACGCATCGGTGTCGCGCGACCCGGCACGTTGTTCACGGATTCACGAGGACCACGACCGGCTCGGGTCCGTCGTCGTGCCACGTCACCCCGACCACGACGTCGTAGCGGGCGAGGTCGTCGGCGTGGCCGGCCATCACCTGGCGCGGGCAGGTGCCGTCGCCGATCCAGGCGGCACGCGCACACGTGTCGGGATCGGCGAACGCCGGGTCGTGCACCACCACACCGATCAGGCGCACCTGACCGGGCGCGACGGGCGACCGCCGGGCGAGGCGGGGCGCGAGCCAGTCGAGCACCGGCGGGCGCAGGGGCCGCGGGGCGAGCGTGTCGTGCGAGAAGGGGTCGGGTGCAGCGTGTACGGCGGCGTTCATGCCCATGAGAGGCACGGTCGAAACACGCGGACGGAAGGATTCCCCTCATCCACGGGGGTGAATCCAGCGACGGCCGCGCTCCCCCGCGACTCCCCCGATGATCACCCGCCGGGTGTCACCCGGGATCAGCGCAGTGCGGCGGCGACCGATGCCGTGATGCTGCGACCGGCAGCCGCGACCTCGGCACCGAGCCGCTCGCCCGGCGCGCGGGTGAGCCGCTCGACCGGCCCGCTCACACTGACGGCGGCGATCACCCGACGGGCCCGGTCGTGCACCGGTGCGCTCACCGACGCCACCCCGGCCTCGCGCTCTTCCACGCTGTCGATCCATCCGGCGGGACCCACCGGTGCCCCGCCGAGCACACGCCCGGCCGAGCCGACGCCGAGCGGCAGCAGGCTGCCCTCGGGCACGATCCAGCGCAGCGCGTGTGGCGACTGCAGCGAGAGCACGCAACGGCGGGCGTCGTCCTCGCGCACGTACAGCTGCACGCTCTCGCCGCACGCGTCGCGCAACTGCTGCATGGCGGGCAGCGCCACCTCGCCCAGGCCGAACTGCTCGGCGGCCACGCGTCCGAGCGCGACGAGCTCGAAGCCCAGGCAGAACCGTCCGAGCGCGTCGCGGCGCACCAGGTGGTGCTGCTCGAGCGCGACCACGAGGCGGTGGGCGGTGGCCCGAGGCAGGCCGGTGTCGCGCTGCAGGTCGGCGAGGTCCATCGGTCGCACGCGGAGCGCCTGCAGCACGAGCACCGTCTTGTCGATCACCCCGACGCCGCTTACACTGTCCACGCCCGGGAACGCTATCCCACATCGTGAGATGGTGTCGAGACGTCCCCGGGCGCCACCCGCAACGGAAGGACCCCCGGATGACCGGCACCTCGCAGTCAGCGCCCACGACGCTGCCGCAGAAGGTGTGGGACCGCCACGTGGTGCACGCCGCACCCGGCGAGCCCGACCTGCTCTACATCGACCTCCACCTCGTCCACGAGGTGACCAGCCCCCAGGCGTTCGACGGCCTCCGCCTGAGCGGCCGCGCCGTCCGTCGCCCCGACCTGACCGTCGCCACCGAGGACCACAACGTCCCGACCGCCGACATCGACCAGCCGATCGCCGACCCGATCTCGGCCCGCCAGGTCGAGGTGCTCCGCGAGAACACCGCCGAGTTCGGCATCGTCAACTTCCCGATGGGCGATCCCGGCCAGGGCATCGTGCACGTGATCGCCCCCGAGCAGGGCCGCACGCTGCCCGGCATGACCGTGGTGTGCGGCGACAGCCACACCGCCACCCACGGCGCGTTCGGCGCACTCGCGTTCGGCATCGGCACCAGCGAGGTCGAGCACGTCCTCGCCACGCAGACCCTGCCGCAGAGCCGTCCGAAGTGGATGGCGGTCACGGTCGAGGGCGAGCTCGCCCCGGGCGTCACCGCCAAGGACGTGATCCTGCACATCATCGGCGTCATCGGTACGGGCGGCGGCATCGGCCACGTCATCGAGTACCGCGGCTCGGCCATCCGGTCGCTCTCGATGGAGGGGCGCATGACCGTGTGCAACATGAGCATCGAGGCCGGCGCCAAGGCGGGTCTCATCGCCCCCGACGACACCACGTTCGACTACCTGCAGGGCCGTGCCAACGCCCCGCAGGGCGATGCGTGGGACGCCGCCGTCGCCGACTGGCGCACGCTCGTCACCGACGACGGCGCCGTGTGGGACAAGGAGGTCGTGATCGACGCGGCCGAGATCCGCCCGCAGGTGAGCTGGGGCACCAACCCCGGTCAGGTCACCAGCATCGACGGCGAGATCCCTTCGCCCGACAGCTACGACGACCCCACCACCCGAGAGACCGTCGCCCGTGCGCTCGAGTACATGGGCCTCGAGGCCGGCACCAAGATCCGCGACATCGCCGTCGACACCGTGTTCATCGGCAGCTGCACCAACAGCCGCATCGAGGATCTGCGCGCCGCTGCAGCCGTCATGAAGGGCCGCACGGTCACCGTGCCCCGCGTGATGGTGGTGCCCGGCAGCCACGCGGTGAAGGCGCAGGCGATCGCCGAGGGTCTGCCCGAGGTGTTCCGCGCCGCCGGCGCCGACTGGCGCGAACCCGGCTGCTCGATGTGCCTCGCGATGAACCCCGACAAGCTCGCCCCCGGCGAGCGCTCGGCCAGCACCAGCAACCGCAACTTCGAGGGCCGCCAGGGTCGCGGTGGCCGCACCCACCTCGTCAGCCCCGCCGTCGCCGCCGCCACCGCCGTGGCCGGCCACTTCGCCACCCCGGACGACCTGGAGGCCGTGTCGTGAAAGCCGTGCAGATCGTCACCGGACGCGGCGTGCCGCTGAAGCGCAGCGACGTCGACACCGACCAGATCATCCCCGCCGAGTGGCTGAAGCGCGTCGAGCGCACCGGCTTCGAGAAGGGCCTGTTCAGCACCTGGCGGGACGACCGCAACTTCGTCCTCAACGACGAGCGGTACGCGGGCGCCTCGATCCTGGTCGCCGGCCCGGCGTTCGGCGTCGGCTCGTCGCGCGAGCACGCCGTGTGGGCCATCCAGCAGGGTGGGTTCGACGCGGTGATCGCGCCGAGCTTCAGCGACATCTTCCGCAACAACTGCACCAAGAACGGCCTCGTGCCCGTGGTGCTGCCGGAGGACGTCGTCACCAAGATCTGGGATGCGATCGAAGCCGACGCGCAGACCGAGATCGTGGTCGACATGGAGCGCCTCGTGGTCGAGGTGCCGGCGGCCGGCATCTCGGCGTCGTTCCCGATGGATCCGGCCACGCAGCACCGGTTCCTCAACGGCCTCGACGACGTGGGCATCACGCTCACCCACGCCGACGCGATCTCGAGCTACGAGTCGTCGCGTCCCGCCTGGCTCAAGTAGCGGCGTGACCGTCGCCCCGATCCCGGTGACGGTGATCGGCGGCTACCTCGGCGCGGGCAAGACCACGCTCGTCAACCGACTGCTCGCCGGATCGTCCGGCGAGCGGTTGGCCGTCCTCGTCAACGACTTCGGGTCGGTGTCGATCGACGCGACGCTGATCGAGGCGGCCGACGGCGACACGATCCGGTTGGCCAACGGCTGTGTCTGTTGTTCGCTCGCCGGCGGGTTCGTCGAGGCGTTGCGACGCATCGCCGACCTCGACCCGAGACCCGACCGCCTCGTCGTCGAGACGAGCGGCGTGGCCGACCCGGCCGGTGTGGCTCAGTACGCGCACCTCCCCGGATTCGAGCTCGACGCGGTCGTGGTGCTGGCCGATGCCGAGACGGTACGGCGCCGCGCCGACGACGCGCTCGTCGGCCGCCATGTGCGCCGGCAGCTCGCGGGCGCCGACGTCGTGGTGCTCAACAAGGCCGACCTCGTCGACGCCGGCGCACTCGAGCGCCTTCGCGACTGGGTGCGCACGGTCGCACCGGCCACGCCGGTGGTGACGGCGATCGAGGCCGAGGTCGGGCTCGAGCTGCTCCTCGGCCGTCGGGCGGCCGCGATCGACGGCACCGACGAGCCCGACGCGCACGACGCGCACGACGGGCACGATCACCTCCATCACGCGACGGTCACGGTCACGGGCGGCGTCGCCGTGGCGCGCGACGCGCTCGACACGGCGCTGGCCGCCCTCGACGGCGACATCGTCCGCGTGAAGGGCTTCGTCGACCTCGCCGACACGTCGGGGTCCGTCGAACGGGTGCTGGTCCAACGCGTCGGCGCGCGGCTGCGGATCACGCCGACGCCCGTCGTCGCGGATGGGCCGGCGGTGCTGCTCGTGGTGATCGGCCTGACGGGGACGGCGACCCTCGCTGCGGGACATACGCTCGCCCGCGCGCTCGACGCCCAGCTCGACGCCTGAACCGCACCCACGCCGAGGAGCCCCATGTCCGACATCCGCGTCTTCGCCGCCCGCCGGATCGTCACGATGAACCACTCGAACCCGACGGCCACCCATGTCGCGGTCCGCGACGGCCGGGTGCTCGGCGCGGGCACGCTCGACGAGGTCGCCGGCTGGGGCCGGTACGAGCTCGACGAGACCTTCCGCGAACTCGTCCTCGTCCCCGGGATGATCGACGTGCACTCGCACGCCACCGAGGGTCTGTCCGGCGCGTTCCCCTATCACGGCCGATTCGGGCGGTCGGCGGCCGACGGCCGATGGATGCCGGGCGTCGCCACGCTCGACGAGCTGCTCGACGACCTGCGCCGGCTCGACGCCGAGATGGCCGACCCGACGCAGCCGCTGATCTCCCTCGGATTCGACCCGGTGCACATGCCCGGCGTCCGCTTGAACCGCCGGCACCTCGACACCGTCTCGGCCACGCGGCCGATCTTCGTGTTCCACGCGAGCATGCACGTCGCCACGGTCAACTCGGCGATGCTCGACCGACACGGCATCGATCGCACCACCGCGGCGACCGGTGTGATGCGCGACGCCGACGGCGAGCCCAACGGCGAACTGCACGAGATGCCGGCGATCGCGCTGGTCGGCAGCGCACTCGCGCCGTTGATGCGTGCGGTCGCGGCCGAGTCGACCATCACCGACTTCGGACGGCTGGCGCATCGGGCCGGCCTCACGAGCGTCGGCGAACTGGGTGGCCAGCTCCTGCAACGGCCCGACGACGTGGCCACCTGGTCGCGGCTCGTGAACGACCCGGCGTTCCCGGCGCGCGTCACGATGCACAACGTCGGTGTCACCCCGGGCGCCGACGGCGACCACGAGGCCACCGCCGCCGCGTTGGTGACGATGCGCGAGGCGTACACGACCGACAAGCTCCGGTTCCCCGGCGTCAAGTTCGTCCTCGACGGCTCGATCCAGGGGTGGACGGCGATGATGAACTGGCCGGGCTACTACACGGGCACCGACCACGGGCAGCTGCTCACCGTCCCCGAACAGTTCGTCGACTGGGCACGCCCGTATCACCGGGCCAGCATCCCCATCCACGTCCACTGCAACGGCACGGCCACGATCGACCTGTGGCTCGACACGGTGACGCAGCTGCTCCGCGAGGACGCGTGGCTCGACCACCGCCACACGATCCAGCACAGCCAGCTCACCACCGAGGCGCAGCTCCGGCGGGCGAAGAACCTGGGCATGTGCGTGAACATCTTCGCCAACCACCTCTGGTACTGGGGCGACGTCCACTACGAGCAGACCGTCGGCCCCGAGCGCGCGAACCGTCTCGAACCGTGCGGGACCGCGCAACGCCTCGGGGTGCCCTACGCGCTGCACAGCGACGCGAACGTCACGCCGCTCGGGCCGCTGCACCTGATGTGGTGTGCGGTCAACCGCGTCACGCCGAGCGGGCGGGTGCTCGGCGAGCACGAGAAGATCTCGGCTCACGACGCGCTCTGGGCGGTGACGCAGGGCAGCGCGTACCAGCTGCACCTCGATCACCTGATGGGCAGCATCGAGTGCGGCAAGTACGCCGACTTCACCGTGCTCGACGCCGATCCGCTCGAGGTCGACCCGATGAACCTCCGCGAGATCGGCGTGTGGGGCACGGTGCTCGGCGGCGTCGCGCAGCCGGTCGGCTGACCGACGGGTCAGGCGCGGAGCGACCCGAGCACCATCGTGATCAGGTCGTCGCAGAAGTCGTCGTGCGCCGGCACCGGCCGGGGCGGATCGTCCGTGTCGAGCAGCCGCGCCTGATCCGCGAGCGCGTACAACGCTGCGCCGAGGGCCAGGCGCAGGCGGCCGAGCCGCCGATCGGGCGCGACGTGCTCGACGAGCGGGAACATGCGCGCCACGGCCGAGGCGAGCGACGCCGACGTGGCCAGCGCGGTGCGATGGTAGAAGGCCGGATGCACGGTGCCCTGCAGCAGCAACCGCAGGAAGCGCCGGCCGCCGACCGTGCGGAGCAGCTCGGCCGAGGGCAACAGCACCGCGGCGATCACCTCGCGCGGATCGGCGCTGCTGCGCTCGTCGAGGGCCGCGAGCCGGGCGGCACGCTCGGCCTCGACCACCACGTGGCGACGTTCGAACACGGCCATCACCAACTGGTCGCGGTCGCCGAAGTGGTAGTTCACCGCAGACGGGTTGCGATGCCCGGCCTCGAGCGTGATCGTCCGCAACGAGACGGCGTCGAGACCTCGCTCGTCGAAGAGGCGTTCGGCGGTGTCGAGCAGGCGCGTCCGCCCGTCGTCGGTCCGGGGATCAGGGTCGCGCACGACGACCGTCATGTGCGAGATCGGAACAGGCCAGGGTCATCACGAGGTCATCACGAGTCAGCAGCGGTCGAGCGATCCTGGGGGCGGATCGGCGAGGTGCGCGCACCGTACCGGCCCACGGCTGGCCATGCGTGATGCAGCTGCATTAACCTGCCGGCCCGAGCCACGGACGAGCGGACGGACCCCAGCGATGGGAGACGTGGACGGACGCGGCCCATCGTCGCGGTCGGTCGGCGGGTGGACTCGGGAGAGGTCCGTCCGCTGGCCGGCCGCGGCGGCCCATCGCCGCAGTGCCCTCGGACGCCCCGTCGAACGCCCGTCAGGCGTCGACGCGGAATTGGTGCAGGTCCTTCAGCTTCGGGTTGTTGCTGAAGACCTCCTGCGGCGGGGCGAGGTCGAGCCGCAGCGCCCGCTGCAGGATGCGCACCTGGGTGTGCTGGTTGTACTCGGCCAGCGTGATCGCCCAGCCGTCGCGGCCCGCACGGGCGGTGCGGCCGCTGCGGTGCAGGTAGTCCTTGGCGTCGCCGGCCGGCTCGTAGTGGATCACGGCACCGATGTCGTCGATGTCGATGCCGCGTGCCGCGACGTCGGTGGCCACCAACACGGTGAGCTCACCGTCGGTGAACCGCTTGAGGGCCCGCTCGCGGGCGGCCTGCGCCAGGTCGCCGTGGATGGCCGCGGCCTTGACGCCCAGGTCCTGGAGCTTCTCCTCGACCCGGTCGCAGGTGCGCTTGGTCTGGCAGAACACGATGGTCTTGTTGACACCCGACGCGATCGAGGCGACCACACGGTCCTTGTCCATGTGGTGCACCGCCAGGAACAGGTGGTACATCGTGCCGACCGTGTCGGTGGGCGCGTCGATCGCGACCTCGACCGGGTCCTTCATGTAGCGGGCGACCAGGTGGCCGACGTCGCCGTCGAGGGTGGCCGAGAACAGCATCGTCTGGCGGGGCGACGTGCACTTGCGGATGATCCACTCGACCTGCGGGGTGAAGCCGTCGTCGGCCATGCGGTCGGCCTCGTCGAGCACCAGCACCTGGATGCCGGAGAGGTCGAGCTCGTTCTCCTTGAGGAGGTCGATCAGGCGGAGTGGGGTGGCGACGACCACGTCGACACCGACCTTCAGCTCGTCGATCTGCTGATGGCGCGAGGCACCGCCGTACACCGGCAGCACCGAGCGGTTGCACCCAGCAGCGACCGGACCGAGCACCTCGGCCACCTGGAGCGCCAGCTCACGGGTGGGGACGAGCACCAGGGCGAGCGGCTTGCGGGGCTCGGCCGCACCCTCGAGCCGGGCGAGCAGCGGCACGCCGAACGCGAGCGTCTTGCCCGAGCCGGTGCGGGCGCGCCCGCACACGTCCTTGCCCTCGAGGGCGACGGGGATGGCCTTGGTCTGGATCGCGAACGGGGCCGAGAAGCCGGCGCGGTGCAGGCCGATGTCGACCTCTTCGGGGACACCGAGGTCGCGGAACCCGGTGGGTTCGTAGGGCGTGTCGACGGTGGCGGCGGTGCTGACGGGAGTGCGGTACTCCGCAGGCTTCGGGGGGCGGCGGTGGCGCCGCGGTGCGCCCTTCGGGCGTGAGTTCTCTGACATGTCGTTGTTCATGGTACCGGGCACCGCCCAGGGCGCCGGGATCTGCTACACCGGCTCGGGTGAGCCGGCTCCAGCTGTTCGTCGTGGTCGCGCCGGGTCTCGAGCGCCTGGCAGCGGCCGAGGTCACCGAGCTGGGCGTGCCGTCCGGGCGGATCAAGGTGCAGCACGGTGGGCTCGACGTGCAGGCCACCACCCGACAGCTCTACGCCCTGCACCGGTGGGGGCGGATCCCGACCCGCGTCCTGCTGCGCACGGGGCAGGGCACGGCCCGCCGGTGGGACGAGCTGCAGCAGTTGGTCCGCACCGTCGACTGGGGCGCGTTCGTGACACCGGACGCACCGGTCGAGCTGCACGTCGCCAGCCACCGGTCGGCGCTCTACCACCAGGGCGCGATCGCCGAGCGGGTCGCCGAGGTGATCGGCCGCCCGGTCGCCGCCGGCGGCCAGGGGGTGCACGTGCGGTTCGACCGCGACCGGGTGGTGATGAGCGTCGACGCCAGCGGCGAGCTGCTGCACCGGCGGGGCTGGCGCAGCACGGCGCACCGGTCGCCGCTGCGCACCACCCTCGCCGCGGCGATGGTGCGGGCGTCGGGCTGGGACGGTTCGGTCGCGCTCGTCGACCCGATGTGCGGGTCGGGCACGATCCCGATCGAGGCCGCGCTCGCGCTCGGGGGGCGACCGATCGAGCGCCCGTTCGCGTTCGAGCGCTGGCCGTCGTTCGAGCCGGGCACCTGGGCGAGCGTCACCGGCGCCGGCCGGCCCGACCGGCTGACGGCCGAGGTCGTGGCGGGCGACCGCGACGCCGGCGCGGTCGAGGGGTGCGCCGAGCACGTCCGTGCCGCGGGGCTCGAGGGTCTGGTGCGGGTCGAGCACGCCTCGCTCACCACGCAGCGCTGGCCCGACTCGCCGGGCCTCGTGATCACCAACCCGCCCTACGGCAAGCGGGTGGGCGGATCGGGGGGCGACCTGCGCGACCTGTACGCGGCGCTCGGCCGGCGGGTGCTCGACGGCGGCCACCGCCTCGCGCTGCTCGCCACCGACCCGCGCCTCGTGGCCGCGACCGGTGTGCCGCTCACCGAGGCGTTCGCCACCACCAACGGCGGCATCGAGGTGCGCTGCCACGTGAGCGCCTGAGTCGGGCGGGCGCGTCCGAGCGACGTCGGCCTGCGGGCCACCGATCTGCAACGATGCGCACCATGAAGGTGGCACTCACGGTCAACGACTTCCTGCGGCGGGCGGAGCTCGTCTACCCCAAGCGGATCGGCATCGTCGACGAACCCGACCAGCCGGCCGAGAGTTGGGGATCGCTCACGTACGCGCAGGTGGCACAGCGGGCCCGCGCGATCGCCGCCGGGCTCGACGCGATGGGCATCGGCGTCGGCGAGCGGGTCGCGATGGTGAGCCAGAACTCGGCGCGCCTGCTCACCTACCTGTTCGGCGTGAGCGGATCGGGTCGCGTGCTCGTGCCGATCAACTTCCGCCTCGTCGCCGAGGAGGTGCGCTACATCGTCGAGCACTCCGGCGCCCGGGTGCTGCTCGTCGACCCCGAGCTCGACGAGGCGCTGGCCGACGTCACCTGCGAGCACCGGCTGGTCATCGGCAGCGACGCCGACCACGAGATGATGCGCTACGACGTCGAGCCGCAGCCCTGGACCTACGACGAGGACGCGACCGCCACCATCAACTACACGAGTGGCACCACGGCCCGTCCCAAGGGCGTGCAGCTGACGCACCGCAACATCTGGCTCAACGCCGCGACCTTCGGCTGGCAGCTGGGCATCAGCGACCGCGACGTGTACCTGCACACGCTGCCGCAGTTCCACTGCAACGGCTGGGGTGTGTTGTACGCCGCCACCGGCATGGGCGCCACGCAGATCATCATCCGCAAGATCGACGGTGCCGAGATCCTGCGCCGCATCGAACAGCACGGGGTCACCGTGCTGTGCGGGGCCCCGGCCGTCGCCAACATGATCCTCGACGCCGCCGCCACCTGGGAGGGTCCGATCCCGGGCCGAGACCGGGTGCGCATCGTGTGCGCCGGCGCGCCGCCGCCCACCAAGACGATCGAGCGGATCGAGACCGAGCTCGGCTGGGAGTTCATCCAGATCTACGGCCTCACCGAGACCACGCCGCTGCTCACGATGAACCGCGGCCGCGCCGAACTCGACGACCTCTCCCCCGCCGACCGTGCCGCGAAGCTCAGCCGTGCCGGGGCGCCGGCGATCGGCGTCGACATCCGCGTGAGCCCCGACGGCGAGGTGGCCGCCCGCGGCAACCACGTGATGGCCGGCTACTGGAACCAGCCCGAGGCCACGGCCGACGCCATCCACCCGATCAGCGGCGACGTCGGCGGTGCCGACTACTTCCACACCGGCGACGGCGGGTCGATCGACGACGAGTACTACGTGACGATCAGCGACCGGAAGAAGGACGTGATCATCTCCGGCGGCGAGAACGTGAGCTCGATCGAGGTGGAGGACGCGCTGTTCAGCCACCCGGAGGTGGCCGAGGTGGCGGTCATCGGCATCCCCGACGAGAAGTGGGGCGAGCTCGTGTTCGCGCTCATCGTCCGCACCCCGGGCTCCGAGCTCACCGAGGCCGACCTGATCGCCTACGTGAAGACCAAGCTCGCCGGGTACAAGTGCCCCAAGCGCATCGAGTTCCGCGACTCGCTGGCCCGCACGGCCACCGGCAAGCTGCAGAAGTTCAAGCTCCGCGAGCCGTACTGGGAAGGTCGCGCGCGTCACGTCAACTGACGCTCAACCCGGCCCGCGAACTGCCGATGACTGACCGGTGAGTCAGTCAGCACTGACGGACCGCTCAGGTCCACGGACTGTTGCATCAGTGAGTAGCAATCACGGTGCTGCACTCGTTAACTTGCCGCCCGGCTCGGCGCCCTGCCGTGCTCGCAAAGGGATGTGATCCAACTTTTTCGACAGCTCGACTCGATGAGGAGGCGAAGGACCGATGGAACAGTTCGACGGAACGGTGAACGCAGGCCGCAAGGGCGTGGCGTACGACTGGCAGACCCTCCTCGCCGCGGCTGAGTCCGCGTCTCTCGAGACCGAGCTCGCTCGGTTGGCGCTCACGCCGCAGTTCGCGGAGTGAGCCGGCACCCGTCACGGGTGCTCGTCCTCGGTTGCGGGTCGGTGGCCCAGTGTGTGGTGCCACTGCTCGTTCGTGATCTCCGGATCGATCCGTCGCGCCTCACGGTCGTCGACTTCGTCGACCACCGCGACCGGATCGCCGACGAGATCGCTGCCGGCGTCACCTACGAGCTCGCGCGCGTGACCCCGGACAACCTCGACGAGTTCCTGTCGGCGCGGGTCGGGGGTGGCGACATGCTGCTCGACCTCGCCTGGAACATCGACAACCCGACGATCCTCGAGTGGTGCCGCGACCACGACGTCCGGTACCTCAACACCTCGGTCGAGGTGTGGGACCCGTACGTCGACCTGGCGAACACGCACCCGCTCGACCGCACCCTGTACGTGCGCCACATGAGCCTGCGGCGCATGAAGGCCCGCTGGGGCGACAACGACGGCGCCACCGCGGTGCTCGAGCACGGCGCCAACCCAGGACTCGTCAGCCACTTCGCCAAGCAGGCGCTCATCGAGATCGCCGAGGCGATGCTCGAACGCGACCTCACGAGCGACCGTCCGATGCTCGAGGGCGCGCTCGACGCCGCCCGCGGCGGCACCGGGTTCAACGTGCTCGCGATGCTCACCGGCACCAAGGTGATCCACGTCGCCGAGCGCGACACCCAGATCACCAACGTGCCCAAGCGCCCGAACGAGTTCGTCAACACCTGGAGCGTCGACGGCTTCTACGAAGAGGGCATCGCACCGGCCGAGATGGGCTGGGGCACGCACGAGATCCGCCTCCCACCCGACGCCTACGTGCACACCGGCGAAGGCCCGCGCAACCAGATCTGCCTCGCCCGGCCGGGCATGGAGACCTGGGTGCGCAGCTGGGTGCCGAGCGGCGAGATCCGCGGCATGGTGGTGCGCCACGGCGAGGCCTTCACGATGTGCGAACACCTCACGGTCGACGACCCGCTCACGGGTGCGGCCGTGTACCGCCCGACCGTGCACTACGCCTACCACCCGTCGGACGCGGCCATCAACAGCGTGCTCGAGTTGCGCATGCGCAACTGGGAGATGCAGCCCGAGCAGCGGATCCTCAACGACGAGATCGTCAGCGGTCGCGACGAGTTGGGCGTGTTGCTGATGGGTCATCCGTTCAAGGCGTGGTGGACCGGTTCGGTCATGTCGATCGACGAGGCCCGCTCGGTGATCTCGCACCAGAACGCCACCACGTTGCAGGTGGCGGGTTCGATCGTGTCGGCGGTGGCGTGGATGATCGAGCACCCGCACGAGGGCGTGTGCGTGCCCGACGACCTGCCGTGGCAGTTCGTGCTCGACCACGCCCGCCCGTACCTCGGCACCCAGTACTCGGGTCCGGCCGACTGGGATCCGGTCAGCAGCCGCAACGACGTGTTCCCCGGCTGGAGCACCGAGCGCGACGGACTGAACACCGACGATCCCTGGCAGTTCACCAATTTCCTCACCCGCTGACGTCGCGCACTTTTCTCGCGATCACCGTCGCGCGTTCGCGGGTCGGCGACACTCTCGTCGGTGATGGGAACGGTGCCCGACGACACTGGTGACTCGTTCACCGTGTTCGTCCGCACCCACGAGCAGCGGCTGCGCCGTGCGCTCGTCGCGACGTACGGGCCGACCGTGGGCCGCGACGCCACCGTCGACGCGCTCAGTTGGGCGTGGGAGCACTGGGACCGGGTCGTGTCGTTCGACAACCCGGTCGGCTATCTGTACCGGGTCGGGCAGACCGCTGCCGGCCGCCACCTCACGCAGCGGGGCCGGGCGATGCCGGTCGAGCCGAGCGTCGACGCGCCCGACATCACCCCCGAGCTCGAGCCGGCGCTCGCCCGGCTGTCCCAGCAGCAACGTGCCGTCGTCGTGCTGGTGCACGGCTACGGCATGAGCCAGCGCGAGGTGGCCGACGTGCTCGGCGTCGGCGTGTCGACCGCACGCGAACACCTGCACCGGGCGATGGCACGGCTGCGCGACGAGCTGGGCCACGAGGTGGAGGAGGTGCGCGATGTCCGTTGACCTCGAACGCGAGCTGCGGGCGTTGGCGCTGCGCTGGGACGACGAGTCGCCGGCGATCGACGTGGCCGAAGTGATGGCCCGGACCGGTCCTCGCGAGTTCGAGCCGATCGACGACCCGATCGAACTCGACGTGGTCGCCGGACGACCGCCGCGTCGAGCGTCGCGCGTGCTGTTGGCGGTGGCGTGCGTCGTCGTGTTCGTGGCGGCCGGGGTGGCCGTTGCCCAGCGCGTGGGCGATGACGTCGAGCCCGTCGCCCCGACGCCGGTCACCACGGTCACGCCGTCCACCACCGCAGCCCCGTCGACCGTGCCGACCACCAGCGCGACCACATCGACCGTCGAACCCTCGACCGTCGCACCCTCGACCGCGCCACCGACCAGCTCGCCGGCCGAGATCGAGGCACGCCTCGCCGAGATCGACACCGCGCGTCTCGCCGCATTGCGCACCTTCACCCAGATCGGCTTCCACGTCGTCACGACGCTGGACGACCCGTCAGGTCCCGAGGGCTCGCCCCGCGAAGCCGACGTGGTGCTCCGCAACGACGGCTCCGCCGCCATCACCTCGGCCGACGGTTCGTGGAGCTCGTACGACGCCACGACCGGGAACGCCCGCACCGGCTTCACCGCGCTCGACGGCACGGCGGGCTACCAGGAGATCGCGGGCATGACCGACAACAGCGTCGCACTCGGGGTGCCGACGGGGCTGCCGAACGGCATCGTCGAGCAGTTCCCGCTGTACGCGGACGACGTCACCGAGATCACCGACGACGTCGTCGACGGCCGCGCCGCCTGGCGGATCGTGCGGGTCCTCACGATCACGCCGGAGATGCAACAGACCACCACCACCTGGATCGACCAGCAGCTCGGCGTCACCATCCGTACGGTCGTGACCGCGCCGTCCGGCAACGACCCGACCGTGATGACCACGCAGACGACCGAGCTGAGTCGTCTCGAGATCGGTGCCGAGATGCCGGCCACCTTCCCCGGCACCTTCCCCGACGGCGCCGTCGTGCAACGCAGCGGCACGCCCCGCGTCCCGGCCGTCGACGTCATCGGCCAGGCCGCGGCGGCCTTCGGTGAACACTTCCTCCTCCCGTCGATCGCACCCGACACCACGTCCCTGACGTTCATGAACGCACAACCCGACGGGACCGGTGGCATGCCGTGGTTCGAGGCCCGCTGGTTCGACGGCTTCACGTCGACCGTCCTGCGCATCGCCCAGCTCACCGATGCCACGAACAGCGACGCGTCGTGTCCAGACTGCACCGGGTCGATGCTCGACGAGCTGGTCGACACCGGCGCCGCCGATCCGTACGCGATCATCCGCCGGGATGGCGTGTGGATCAACTTCACCGGCCCCGACCCGGCGAGGATCAGGGAGCTGATCGCGGCGATCCCCCGCCCCGACGCTGCCTGATTGCCGAATCGGGCTCGGTCGGGTACAGTCCCCAACCGATATGCGCACCGCCGGCCTGCTGCTCCTCCTTATGTAGGGCAAGCGCCGCATACTTCGCGCTTGCCCGCCCCCGCCTCCCGGCCGGGGGCTTCTTGCTTTTTCCGGCCGGTTCCCCGCACCCCCGTCGCCCCGTTCGCTCTCGACCGCCCTCGCGCCCTCGCCTCGCCCAGGAGAACCCTCGTCATGCCTCCCGCCAATGTCACCCCCAAGAAGATGCCCTTCGACAAGTACCGGCGGTTCGTACCGGTCGTCCTCACCGACCGCACGTGGCCCGACGTCGTCGTCGACAAGGCCCCACTGTGGTGCAGCGTCGATCTCCGCGACGGCAACCAGGCGCTGATCGACCCGATGGACCCCCAGCGCAAGCGGCGCATGTTCGACGCCCTGGTGAAGATGGGCTTCAAGGAGATCGAGGTCGGCTTCCCGTCGGCCAGCCAGCCCGACTTCGACTTCGTCCGCCAGCTGATCGACGACGACCTGATCCCCGACGACGTCACGATCCAGGTGCTCACCCAGTGCCGTCCCGAGCTGATCGAGCGCACCTACGAGGCGATCGCCGGTGCCAAGCAGGCGATCGTGCACTTCTACAACTCGACCAACCCGCTGCAGCGCGAGGTCGTGTTCGGCCTCGACCAGGGCGGCATCATCGACATCGCCGTCAGCGGCGCCCAGCTGTGCAAGAAGCTCGAGGACACCGTGCCCGGGACGCACGTGCGCTACGAGTACTCGCCCGAGAGCTTCACGCTGACCGAGCCCGAGTACGCGATCGAGGTGTGCCACGCGGTGATGGACGTCATCCAGCCCACCCCGCAGAACAAGCTGATCCTCAACCTGCCGGCCACCGTCGAGTGCTACACGCCCAACGTGTACGCGGACGTGATCGAGTGGTTCGGCCGCCACATCCGCCAGCGCGACTCGGTGATCATCAGCCTGCACCCGCACAACGACCGCGGCACCGGCACGGCCGCCGCCGAGCTGGGCGTGATGGCGGGCGCCGACCGCGTCGAGGGCACGCTGTTCGGCAACGGCGAGCGCACCGGCAACGTCGACGTGGTGAACCTGGCGATCAACCTGTTCGTGCAGGGCATCGACCCCGAGCTCGACATCACCGACATCGACGCGCTGCGCCGCACGGCCGAGTACTGCAACCGGCTGCCCGTGCACCCGCGGCACCCGTGGGTGGGCGACCTGGTGTACACCGCGTTCAGCGGCAGCCACCAGGACGCGATCAAGAAGGGGTTCGAAGCACTCGACAAGAAGGCGGCCGAGCACGGCGGCGAGTACGCCGAGTGGGGCGTGCCGTACCTGCCGCTCGACCCCAAGCACCTCGGGCGCACCTACGAGGCGGTCATCCGCGTCAACAGCCAGAGCGGCAAGGGCGGTGTCGCCTACCTGATGAAGACCGAGCACGGCTTCGACCTGCCGCGCCGCTTGCAGATCGAGTTCTCGAAGACGATCCAGCACATCACCGAGGACTCGGGCACCGAGGTGTCGGCGTCGGTGATGTGGGACGCCTTCCAGGGCGAGTACCTGCCGACCGAGCCGCGCTTCCAGCTGCTCGGCCACGAGCTGCGCAGCGACTCGTCGACCGGCCGCACCACGATCGTCGCCCAGCTCACCGTCGACGGGGCGCACCGCACGATCGACGGCGAGGGCAACGGCCCGATCGACGCGTTCGTGAAGGCGCTGCGCACCGGGCTCGGCGCCACGCTCGACGTCACCGACTACACGGAGCACGCGATCGGTCAGGGCTCGGAGGCGATGGCGGTGGCCTACGTCGAGACCCACTCGAAGGAGCACGGCGTGCTGTGGGGTGTGGGCACCGACCCGAGCACCATCACCGCGAGCCTCCGCGCGGTGCTCAACGCCTACGAGCGCAGCCAGCGCGGCTGATCCACGAGCCAACGCCGGCGACGACATCCGGCTCACGGCCCCGCACGGGACCGGGCCACTAGGCTCGTGCCCGTGGTGCGGGTCGTGCGTCGGATGCTGTGGCTGGCGCTGCTGGGCGGTGCCGCCGCGTTCGCCGCACGCTGGTGGGCAGCCCGTTCGGTGCCCGTCCCGGCGACCACGCCGTCCTGGCCTCCGTTCGAACCCCCCGCGCAGGCCCCGACCGAGCCGGTCGTCGAGCCAGTTCCCGAGCCGGTCGTCGAGCGGGTGGTCCACGCGGCTGCCGAGGTGCCGCGCTGGGTGCTCCCGGTCGATGGGCAGTGCCCCGATGGCTACCCCGTGAAGGCCAACGACAACTCGGGCATCTACCACGTGCCGGGCGGCCGCTTCTACGAGCGCACCAAGCCCGAGCGGTGCTACGTCGACGCCGAGTCCGCGGCGGCCGACGGCTATCGTGCGGCCAAGGCCTGAACCGGGCCGACCAGCTCGACCCGAGGGGGAAGACGATGAAGGTGTCCGTCGACTACGACGTGTGTGCATCCACCGGTGCGTGCATGCAGGTGTGCCCCGAGGTGTTCGAGGTGCGCAGCGACGGCTACCTCTACGTGCTGCAGGAGGAGCCGCCCGCCGAGCTGCACGACAAGGTGCGCCAGGCCGCCGACATGTGCCCGACGGCCGCCATCTCCGTCACCGACTGAGCCACGGCTGCCCGACCCGCCGCGCTCGGTGGCGGATGCGGGAAGTCTTCGTCAAGTCTCCTCCAGCCGGGTGACCACCGGCCGATGAACGAGTGTTCGCGCGGATCCTCCGGGCGGGCGGGCACCACGAAGTCGTCATCCGGGGAGGACCGTTGGACCGCCGCGTCACCGTCATCAGTGCGATCGTGACCCTGAGCACCTGTGGTGCCGCGGGTGCAGCCCTCGGGGTGGTGTACGAACCGTCGCGCCCATCGGCGCACGAGGTTCCCGAACTGACCCAGCCCACGGCCGGGCCGGCGACCGATGCGTCGCCCGAGCCGACGCTCACGCTCGACCTCGCCGAGGCGCCGTCACGGGACGGATCGGCGGCGATGCTGCCGGCCGGCGCCGCGCACGGTGCCGCGGCGGCCGCCGTCGTGTCGAACAGCACCGTCCCGCCCGGCGCTCCGGCCATGGCGGCCGCGCCGGGCACCCGGGGTGGTACGCCGGCGCCGATCACGCCGGTCGGCCCACCGGCTCCACCGGCCACCTCGATGCCCGGGGGCACGGACACCCCCACGACCCCGGTACCGACCCCGACCGTGGGCACCACGGCGGCGACCACCACCGTGCCACGCTCACCCACCACCACGACCGGCTCCACGGGCACCACGGTTGCCGTGCCGACGACGACGGCCGCGCCGACCACCACCGTGCCGCGGTCACCCACCACCACGACGACACCCCCGAACCTCACCACCACCACCGTGCGACCCCCCGGTGTGCCGGCCGACTGGCCGGCCGGCAAGCCGATCCCCCCGATGCCGGCCAACTGCAAGCAGCCGCAGCTCGAGGACAACGGCGTCTGGAACTGCCAGTGACGCACGAGCGGTCCGACGGCCGTCCCGCTGCCGCCGACCGGCCTTCCGTCGCACCCACAGCGAGGTTCCTGGGCGCCAGCGCTCACCGCTGACCAGCACCGGTGAGGCATCGCTGGCACCCAGGAATCCGGTGTCGATGTCCTGGGTGCCGGTGATCGCCGATGTCCAGGCGGTTCGTCCGAGCGTGGCACCCAGGAGATCCGGCCCACTCGCTGAGTAGTGTCGGTCGCGGCATGACGATGCACGATCTCCTCCGCGCCGCCTGGCACCGTTCCGATTCGATGCTGTGCGTCGGGCTCGATCCCGAGACCGCCCGGCTCCCCTCGCCGCTCGACGGCGCCCCCGACGCGATCGAGCGCTTCTGCCTCGAGATCGTCGACGCCACCGCCGACCTGGTCTGCGCGTTCAAGCCGCAGATCGCCTACTTCCACGCCCACCGCGCCGAGGCGCAGCTCGAGCGGATCTGCCACCACATCCGCTCGTCGCACCCCGACGTGTTGCTGCTGCTCGACGCGAAGCGCGGCGACATCGGGCCGACGGCCGAGCAGTACGCCCGCGAGGCCTTCCACCGCTACGGCGCCCACGCGGTGACCGTCAACCCGTACCTCGGCACCGACTCGGTCGAGCCGTTCCTGCGCCACGCGGGCCACGGCGTGTTCGTGCTGTGCCGTACGTCGAATCCCGGCTCGGGCGACTTCCAGATGCTCGATGTCGGAGGCGAACCGATGTACCAGCACGTCGCCCGCCGCGTGGCCGACGAGTGGTCGCAGCTCGGCGAGTGCGGCCTCGTGGTCGGTGCCACCTACCCCGACGAGCTGCGCCAGGTGCGCGAGATCGTGGGCGACCTGCCGCTGCTCGTGCCCGGCGTGGGCGCGCAGGGTGGCGACATCGACGCCGTCGTCGCCGCCGGCGCCGACCGGCAGGGCTTCGGCATGGTGATCAACTCGTCGCGGGCGATCCTGTACGCATCGGCCGGCAGCGACTACGCCGAGGCGGCACGCCGGGTGGCCACCGAGACCCGCGACGCGATCCGCGCCGCCGGTCGTCGCTGACACCGGCGCCGCGACCGGCGGCCTGCCGCGGCGAGATCAGCCGACGAGCGTGTCGACGCTGATGATGCCCTGGAACTGACGCAGGGCCGCCACCACCTCGACGGGCACGGTGGCGGTCGGGGCGATGAGCATCACCGCGGTGCCCGGCTCGGCGGCGCGACCCACGTCCATGTCGGCGATGTTGATGCCGGCGTTGCCGAGCATCGTGCCCACCACGCCGATCACGCCGGGGCGGTCGTCGTTCTTGACCATGATCATGTTGGCCGCGGGCGGGATGTCGAAGTTGTGGTCGTCGATGGCGATGATGCGCTGCTCGCCGCGCTTGCCGACGATGGTGCCCGAGATCGAGTGACCGCCGCCCCGCACCGTGACGAGGTTGACGAAGTCGGCCGCCGTGGCGCAGTTGGTCTCGCGCACCTCGAGCCCGTAGTTCTTCGCCAGCTGCGGGGCGTTGACGTAGGTGACCTGCTCGTCGCTGACCAGACCGAAGAAGCCCTTCATCACCGCGAGGGTGACGATGCGGGTGTCGTACCCGGCGATCTCGCCGTCGCAGCACACCTCGAGCGTCGACGGCGACGCGCCCGACAGCGAGGCGAACAGGCGGCCGAGACGCTCGGCGAGCGGCAGGTACGGCTTGAGCGTCTCGTTCGCCTCGGCGGCGTTGACGTTGACCGCGAACGGCACGAAGTCGCCGGCCAGGGCGAGTTGCACCATGTCGGCGATCGTGTCGCCGGCCTTGTCCTGGGCCTCGCGAGTACTCGCGCCCAGGTGCGGGGTGACGACGACGCTGTCGAGCTCGAACAGCGGCGACGAGGTGGTGGGCTCGGCCGCGAACACGTCGAGCGCGGCGCCGGCGACGATGCCCTCACGGATGCAGTCGGCCAGGTCCTGCTCGACCACGATCCCGCCGCGAGCCACGTTGATCACCCGCAGCGACGGCTTGGCCTTCAGCAGCAGGTCGCGGTTGACGAGACCCGTGGTCTCCTTGTTCTTCGGCAGGTGGATCGTCACGAAGTCGCTCTCGGCGATCAGCTGGTCGAGCGCCATCAGCTCGACGCCCATCTGGCGGGCGCGGTCGGCCGACACGAACGGGTCGTAGGCGACGAGGCGCATGCCGAACGCCTTGGCACGGTCGGCGACGAGCTTGCCGATGCGGCCGAGGCCGACGATGCCGAGCACCTTGTCGGCCAGTTCGACGCCTTCCCAACGGCTGCGCTCCCAGCGGCCGGCCTTGAGCGCCGAATGCGCCTGGGGCACGTTGCGGGCCTGCGACATGAGCAGCGCCATCGTGTGCTCGGCCGCCGAGACGATGTTGCTCTGCGGGGCGTTCACCACCATCACGCCGCGGCGGGTGGCCGCCTCGACATCGACGTTGTCGAGGCCGATCCCGGCCCGGCCGACGACCACGAGATCGCTGCCGGCCTCGAGCACCTCGGCGGTGACCTGCGTGGCCGAGCGGATGATCAGCGCATGAGCTCCGACGACGTGGGTGAGCAACTGCGACAGGTCGAGCTGCACGTCGACCTCGTGACCAGCGGCACGAAGGCGATCGAGACCGCCCTCGGCGATCTCCTCGGTGACCAGGATGCGAGCCATTCGCCCATCGTTACCGTCGGCACCGGTCCTTCGGCACGCCACTGAACATTTCGTTCATGCGGCAACGGCGGTCATGGTTCACACGGCCCATCCGGCCAGTCCGTAGGCTCTCGCCGGTGGGAGCACGGGACGCCGAGATCGAGCGTTGGTTCATCCGTCGCGGTGTGCCCCACTTCATCGACGACTACGCGCCCACCACCGCCATCTGGAACCGCAGCCTGCCGATGTTGGTGATCGCCTATGTGGCCGGCGGCTTCAACGCCCTCGACCTGCACGAGTGGTCGTGGCAGCGCAACGTGCTGGCTGCGTTCGTCGTGGTGGCGGTGCTGATCGCCGGGTGGATGGCCACCAACGTCGTCCGGCACCGAGACGTGTTCGCGGTGCCCGACGTGGTCGGGTGGCCCGAGCTGGCGTTGTTCCTGGTGGGCCCGACGATCCCGTCGCTCGTGTTCGGCCAGGGCGGCGACGCGTTCCAGACGCTCCTCGAGGGCGCCGTCGTCCTGGCGATCATCTACGTCGTCACCAGTTATGCCGTGATCGCACTGCTCGGGTGGGCGGTGCGACGCAGCGCGGCACAGCTGCCGTCGCTCGCGAGCCTCGTCGTGCGGGCGTTGCCGCTGCTGTTGCTGTTCACCACCTTCCTCTTCATCAATGCCGAGGTGTGGCAGGTGGCCGGCGCGCTCACCGGCGCCCCGTACGTGGCCACCCTCGGAATCTTCTTCGTGCTCGGTGCGGTGTTCGTGCTCTCTCGGATCCCGGGGATCATGCGTGGCCTCGCGACGTTCGCCACGTGGTCCGACGTACGGGCCGCCGTGCAGGGCACGCCGGCCGAGGCACTCGCCTCGCCGACCGAGGGCGCCCCGGCGACGTTCGCACTCAGCCGCCGGCAACGCGTGAACGCTGCGCTCGTCACCGTGTTCAGCCAGGCGCTGCAGGTCACGTTCGTCGCACTGCTCCTCACGTTGTTCTTCACGCTGTTCGGCTTCCTCGCGATCCCCGAGCGCACCGCCAAGGCGTGGACGACACTCGAGCACGTCCACGTCTACGCGACGTGGCACGTCAGTGGTCGGCCCCTCGTCGTCACCGAGCCGCTGCTGCGGGTCGCAGGGTTCCTCGGCGCGTTCACCGGCATGTACTTCACGGTCGTGCTGTCCACCGACGCCACCTACCGCGACGAGTTCGCCGAGGACGTCGCCCCGCAGATCCGCCAGGCGCTCGCCGTACGCGTCGCCTACCTGCACCACCGACTCCGCACCGACCCGTCCTGAGCGGGTAACTTCCCGATCGGCACCGCCCGACACCAGGTGCCCCGTTCGTGACCCGGAGGTCCATCAGATGTCGCACGAGTTCCTGTCGCCCGCTTGGATGGAGGCCGCCAAGGGCATCCGCGAGAAGTACGCGGCCGAGGCCAGCAAGGTCACCACCAGCATCCGCATGAACCAGGTCATCACCGAGGTGCCCGAGACCGTCGCCAACGGCGAGACCACGATCAAGACCTTCATGGACACGTCGTCGGGCGACATCGTGATGGACCTCGGCGAGCTCGAGGGCGCCGACCTCACCGTCACCACCGACTACGCCACCGCCTACAAGCTGTTCGTCGAGCAGGACCAGGCGGCCGGGATGCAGGCGTTCATGGCCGGCAAGGTGAAGGTGCAGGGCGACATGATGAAGATGATGGCCATGCAGACCTCGATGCCGCAGGACGAGATCGCGAAGACCATCGCCAAGGAGATCAAGGACATCACCGCCTGATCCCACGGCGGTCGGCGCCGGCTCGGCGTTCGTTCGTCTGCCGTTCAACTCGGCGTCCCACGGTCGCCATCCCCGCCAGCAAGGGCAACCTCTGGATCTCGACCGACGGCATGCCGTCGGCCGCGAGCGGCGGCGGCCTGCAGAAGAACGACTCGTACTTCGGCGTGCCCACCGCCGGAGCCGAGCGCGGCCACCTCAAGGCGTTGGCGTCGGTGCCCCTCGGGGCCGAGGCCACCGGTCCGTTCTTCACGGCCGACGACCGCACCCTGTTCGGGTCGGTGCAGCATCCGGGCGAGGAAGGGAACAACCTGGCGCCGCAGAGCAGGTGGAACGCCGTCACCTCCGTGGCGAACCCGGCCAGCGTGATCAGCCGCAACGCCGTGGTGGCGGTACGCCGTACCAACGGTGACTCGATCCCGGCCGGTCGCAGCGCGAGGTCGTCGATGGGCCCGACCGGCTCGCTCGGTGCCGCCGCAGCCATCGCCGCGGTGGGCGGTCTGATCGCGTTTCGCCAGCAGCGCATGGAGGGCACGAGCGAACTCACGTCGGAGTGACGTCACTCGACGTCATTCGACGTCACCGATCGTCCGGGGGTCGGTCGGTCGCGACCCGTCGCGGGTCGTCGACCGCCCGTCCGACCGGCTCGCTCAGGTCGGCGGGCGGCGTGGTGTCGAACGCACCATCGACGCCGCGAACATCCCGACGAGGGCCACGGCCGAGGCCACCCAGAACGCGTGCTGGTAGGGCCCGAGTCGGCCTTCGCCACCGTCGACGCTCACCGTCGTCAGCACCACGGTGCCCACCACCGCGCCCAGCTGTGTCATCAACTGCTGCATCGCGCCCACCACACCGAGCTCGTTCTCACCCACCGCGTTCGCCGTGAGCGACGTCATCGCGGGCGACGCGACACCGAGGCCCGCGCCCGACAGCGCGAGGGCCACCACCACGAACCAGATCGCGGTGTCGGCGCCGACCAACGCCCAGCACACCATCGACCCGACCACCCCGATCGCACCGACCACGCCCGCGACCCGCTCACCCACCTTGATCGTCACCAGGCCGGCCAGCGGCGCGACGAGCGAGAAGGTCAGCGGCCGGGCGATCACGATCAGACCCGACGTCGACTCGCTCACACCCAGGCCCTTCTGCAGCACCTGCGGGGCGAGGATGAACCCACCCATGTAGGCGAAGTTGGTGAGGGTCTGGCTGAGCACCGGGAACGCGATGTTGCGGGTGCGGAACCACTCGAGCACCACCAGCGGATCGTCGACCCGGCGTTCGATCCGGACGAACGTGGCCAGGCTCGTCACCCCGATCAGCAAGCACGCGAGCGTGCCCGGCGAGGTCCAACCCCACTTGGGGCCCTGGCTGATGCCGGCCAGCACCGCGGTGGCGCCGAGGCCGAGCGTGAGCGAACCCTTGACGTCGAAGCGCACGCCGTCGAGCCGGTCGGTGTCGGGCAACAGCCACAGCGCCACCACCACACCCACGAGGCACAGCGGCGCCTGCACGCCGAAGATCACACGCCAGCCGACGTGTTCGACCAGCGGACCGCCCGCCACCACGCCGAGCACCGGGGCGCCGGCGGTGACGAAGCTCCAGTAGCCGAGCGGCTTCACCCGCAGTTCGGGTTCGAACAGCCGGTTGATGTAGGCCATCGCCGACGGTCCACACGCCGAGCCGGCGGAGGCCGACAGGATGCGGAACGCGATCATCGTCGGTGCGCTCCAGGCGATCGCGGTGAGCGCGGCGAACCCGCCGGCTGCGAGCAGTCCGGTCACGAACACCCGCTTGTGACCCCACAGGTCGCCGGCCTTGCCGAAGGCCGGGCCCACCACGCCGAACGCCAGCATCGGACCGGTGATCGCCCAGTTGAGCACGCTCACCGACGAGTCGAACTCGTCGGCGATGCGCTGCAGCGACACGACCAGGATGGTGACCGTGAAGCTGACGGTGAACAGGCCGCCGAGCACCACCCACAGCACCGCCCAGCGTCGGTCGATGCCGATCCGCGCCGCCAGCCGTCGCCGCAGCAGGATCGGCCAGGGGATCACCCCCAGCTCGTCGACCCCCGCAGCATCGACGGACACCGTGCGCTCGGGCCGCGAGTGCACCGAGTCGGCGAGCAGACCGTGATGGCCGGTGTGGTCCGTGCTGCCCCTGTCGGACGCAGCGGGACGCAGCGACGTGCCGGCGACGTCGGGCGGGGCGGGGTCGGGCGCGTCGGTCGACAGCGGCTGGGGCTCGGGAGGAACCCCCACCGGTCAGCTGCGGGCGAGCGGCTGCAGCGCCTGCGCGAGCTCGCTCACGGTCCAGCGCGAGTCGCGGTCGACCCCCTGGCCGCGGGCCCAGCTCTCGATCATCGTGACGTTGCCACCCTGCACCAGGAAGGTCTCGCCGGTGAAGGCACACGACTCGCTGGCCAGGTAGGCCACGAGCGGCGAGATGTTGGCGGGATCCCACTGGTCGAACGCGCCGTCCTTGGGCGTCATGATGTCCTCGAGACCAGGGGTCGCGAGGGTGAGACGGGTGCGGGCGCCCGGGGCGATGGTGTTGCTCTTGACGCCGTAGCGGGCGAGTTCCTTGGCCGCGATCTGGCTGAAGGTGGCGATGCCCGTCTTGGCGGCGCCGTAGTTGCTCTGACCGGGGTTGGCGAACAGCCCCGAGGTCGACGAGGTGTGCACGATGTTGCGCGGCTTGACGATGCCGGCCTTGTGCTGCTCGCGCCAGTAGGCGGCGGCCCAGCGGGTGGGGGCGAAGTGACCCTTCAGGTGGACCGCGATCACCGCGTCCCACTCCTCCTCGGTCATGTTGACGAGCACCCGGTCGCGCAGGATGCCGGCGTTGTTGACGAGGATGTCGAGGTCGCCGAAGGTCTCGATCGCCGCGTTGATCATCCGCTGCGCGCCCTCCCACGAGGCGACGTTCTCGCCGTTGACGACGGCCTCGCCGCCCATCGCCTCGATCTCCTGCACCACCTGCTGCGCGGGCGAGATGTCGGCACCACTGCCGTCGTTGGTGGCACCCAGGTCGTTGACGACCACCTTGGCGCCCTCGGCGGCGAACAGCAGCGCGTGCTCGCGTCCGATGCCGCGGCCGGCACCGGTGATGATGGCGACGCGCCCGTCGAGTGCACCCATGTTCTCAACCCCTCTGCTGCGATCCGAGCTCCGGCCGCACGCTAGCGAGCCGACCGATGCGCACGCGATTCCTGGGACACACGTGTGCTCGTCCGCACGACGGGCGTCGGGCCCCGGTCAGGCCGGCGGCGGTTCGGTGCTCGGCGGGGTCGGCACCTCGAAGGTGAGGTCGATCGCGGTGCCCCGCGGGAAGACCGCACCGCCGCCGATCGACTGGCCAGCCACCTCGGCCAGCACGTTCACGCCCGTCGGGTCGCCCTTCACCTGTCCGAGCACCAGGCCGGCGGCCTCGAGCGCGGCGCGGGCCTCGTCGACGGTGAGGTTCGCGAGCGAGGGGACGGCCACCAGGTCGGGACCCTTCGACGGGGCGACCGAGACGGTGGCGCCCTTCGGTACCTCGCTCCCGGCGGCGGGATCCTGCCGGGCGATGCCCCCGATCGGCACGGTGGGGCTGAACTCGTCGGGGAGCACGGTGATCACGAGACCCTGCTCGGCCAGGGTGGCGGTGGCCGAGTCGACCGTCGCGCCGGTCAGGTCGGGGACGGTGCGCGGGGCCGGTCCGGCCGACACCGACACGACGATCGTGGTGCCCGGCAGCACGGTGTCGCCGGCGACGAGCGCCGGCTGGTCGGGCACCTGCCACGACACGATCTGTCCCTCTGGCACGTCCTCGCTGAAGGGTTGGTCGCCGACCGAGAGCACCAGCCCGAGGTCGTCGAGCGCCGCGGTCGCGTCGTCGACCGTGCGGCCGGCGAGCTCGGGCAGCGTGCGCGGTGCCGGCCCGGTGCTCACCACCATCGTGAGGACCGACTGCTCGGCCAACGTGCTCCCGGCGGGCGGGTCGGTGCGGATCACCACGCCCGGTTCGACGGTGTCGTCGGCCTGGTCGACCGTGGCGATCTGCCAGTGGTACTCGCTGACCATGTTGAGCGCGACACCTTGCTCGAACCCCGCGAGGTCGGGCACCTCGTGGGTGACCGTGCGACCGAACCACCACACGGCCCCGGCGGTGGCTGCGGCGAGCAGCACGAGCACGGCCAACACGAGTGGCCAGCGACGGCGGCGCTCGGGCCGGTCGTCGTACAGCACGGGCTCGTCGAGGGCGTGGCCGGGGCGCTCGACCTGCGGGACCACGGTCGTGGGTACAGGAGTCGCAGGAGTCGCAGGGGTCACCGGTGGCTCCGGCGACGCGGGCGCGACGGGGGCTCGCTCGGGGACGAGTCCGGTCACGAGTTCGGTCACGAGTTCGGTCGGCATCGCCGCGGGCGGCGCGTCGGGCACGGCCGCGAGGGCGTCGAGTGACGCGGCCGCGCCGGCGTCGGTGTGGGTCGTCGCGGCGGGCGGGGGCGTGGGCAGCACGACGGTGGTGGCGGCTGCCATGTCGTCGACCGGTGCGTCGGGCACCGGGGTGGACCCCGGGGCGAGTGCGGTGCCGGGCGCAGGCGGATGGCCGTCGACGGGCGCCGCGGCACCGTCGGTGGCCACCGCTCGGGCGGACGAGGCCTCGGCAGGTGACACCTCGGCGGGCGCGGCCGGTGCGACGGCGTCGGCCACCGCCTCGGCCACGGTCTCCGCGTCGCCCACCGGCGCAGCGGGCCGACGCAGGCCGCCCGGTGCCGTGGCATCGGGCGCCGCGGCGAGTCCACCCGACAGCAGTTGCAGCGGAGCCGGGCGGGGCAGGCGCTCGGCGGCCTGGTGCAGGGCCCGTCCGAACTCGGCGGCCGACGAGCGGTCACCCGGGTCGGGACGGCCCGCTCGCTCGAGCACCGCCGCCAGCGGACCGAGGTCGGCCGAGACGGGCAGCAGCTTGTCGACTCGGTTGGCCAGGGTGGCCACGGACGACTCGCCGACGAAGGGCAGGTGCCCGGTCACCGACTCGAGCAGGCACAGGCACAGCGAGTACACGTCGCTCTTGGCAGCCGGATCGTCGCGGCGGGCCTGTTCGGGTGAGGCGTACTTGGCCTTCTCGATCTCGACCCCGGCGGGGTCGTCCCACCAGGCCTCGTTCACCACGGCGGCGAGCCCGAGGTCGACCACGCGCAGGCGCCCGTCGTCACCGAACACGAGCGTGTTCGGGCGCACGTCGCCGTGCACGAGCCCGGCGCGGTGCGCGGCGTCGAGACCACGGCAGGCCTCGAGCCCGATCATCACGGCCTGCGACGCGCTGAGCAGCCGGCCACGGTCGCGAAGGTCGCGCAGACTGCCGCCGACGAGGTTCTCGCACACCACGTAGTGCACGGCGCGGCCGCCCCACGTGGCCGTCGAGACGTCGATCACCTCGGTGAGGTTCGGGTGGCGGACGGCGGCGACCCGGGCCATCGTGTCGTGGAAGCGCTCGTCGAAGCCGGGGCGGGCGCAGATCTCCGGATGCACGATCTTGACGGCCACGGTGCGTCCCGTGGCGTCGTCGACGGCCTCGAACAGCGCGACGTCGGTGGCCCGTCCACGGCGGGCGAGCAACCGGTACCGGTCGGCGAACACGCGGTTGTTGCCCTGAGCTCGCTCGATCGGCCCGGTGCCGTCGCCGGGTCCCGGGGTCGGGCCTCCGTGCTGCTCGCTCATCGGAACCGCGACGCTAGCGGTTCACCCCCGACACCCGGACGCGTCCATCCCAGTCGGCCATCGTTCTCACAGGCACCCACCAGCACCCGTTGGCACCCACCGGCACCACCGTCTCGGGCGGACGTCACGCGACGCAACCGTGAGCACGCCGGTGGAATCGAGCAGCCGGTGCGAGAGACTGTGCAGCGTGTCCGGCACCAGTGCCTCCACCGACTCGCAGCCCGATCCCGTCGGCGGCGACGACGGCGACCTCGCCGCCGTCGCGACCGATGACGCCGTCGTCCGCCACGATCCGCTCGCACGACTCGAAGCCGTCGAGGCCTCGATGCCCGCCCGGGGCGGGCGGGCAGGGCGCAGCGGCAGGGACGGCCGGCCCGCTCGCCGTCGCCGGTTCGACCTCAAGCTGCTCCTCGCCAGCTTCGGCATCGCCGTCGGTGTGGTGCTCGTGGTGCTCGGTGTCGCCCGATCGGTCACCGGTCGCGAACAACAGGGCCTGCCCGACGCGATCGAGAGCATCGATCCGGTGCGCGAGGCCACCCAGGTGCCGCAGCAGACCCGGGTGCAGGTCGACCTCGTGGTCGGCTACGAAGCCTCCATGTTCATCGACGGCGTCGAGCTGCCGACGGTGTCGCTCGACGACGTCAACCAGGCGGCTCCCGGTCTCGGTGAGGGCGAGCAGGTCGAGATCCCGCCGGGCGCGCTGTGGGAGCCCGGCAACGCGACGCTCACCTTCGAGCCCGGCACGTCGCAGGCGATCGAGAGCTTCACCACGGGCGAGCACCAGGTGCTCGTGCGCTACTGGCGCACGATCGACGGCCCCGCCACCTACCGCACGTTCATCTGGTCGTTCTACGCCGTCTGATCGTCGGTCGCGGCACCGTCGGTCGCGGCACCGTCGGTCGCGGCGCCGTCCGGGAGCTCGCCGGTCTCGAGCAGGGCGACGAAGCCGGCCTCGTCGAGCACCGGGATGCCCAGTTCGGTCGCCTTGGTGACCTTGCTCGCACCCGGCTCGGCACCCACCACCACGGCGTACGTCTTCTTGCTCACACTGCCCGGGCTCTTGCCGCCACGGCCCTTGATCGCGGCCTCGGCCTCGTCGCGTGAGAAGCCGTCGAGCGAGCCGGTGACGACGACCGCCTTGCCGGCGAGCACCTGGGGCAGCCGGCTCACCTCGACGTTGCCGAACTCCACGCCTGCGGCGCGCAACTTCTCGATCATCTCGCGGTTGGCCGGCTGCGAGAACCAGCGCACGATGGACGCGGCGATCGTCGGCCCCACGCCCTCGGTGGTGGCGAGGTCGGCCTCGCTCGCCTGCATCACCGCGTCGAGGTTGCCGAACGCCGAGCTGATCGCCTCCGACGCCGACGGACCGAGCCCCTTCGCGCCGAGCGCCGTGAGCAGACGCGGCAAGGGCCGCGTGCGCGACCCGGCGATCGAGGCGACGAGCTTCTCGGCACTCATGCGGGCGAACCCGTCGAGCTCGAGCAACTGCTCGACGGTGAGGAAGTAGATGTCGGCCGGGTCGCGCACGAGCCCGGCGTCGCTCAGCTGGAACACGGTTCGCTCGCCGAGTCCCTCGATGTCCATCGCACCGCGCGACGCGAAGTAGATGATCCGCTGATCGCGTTGGAACGGGCACGCGGGCTCGACGCAGCGCGTGTCGGCCTCGCCCTCGGGTCGCACGAGCGTGCTCTGCAGCGGGCACGGGCACGTGGTCGGGAACTGCCACTCGGGCAATCCCTCGGGACGCAACGACGGCACCGGTCCGACCACCTCGGGGATCACGTCGCCCGCCTTGCGCACCACCACGGTGTCGCCGGGGCGCACGTCCTTGGCGCGCACCTGGTCCTGGTTGTGCAGCGTGGCCATGCCGACGGTGGAGCCACCGACGAACACCGGCTCGAGCACGGCGAACGGCGTGGCGCGACCGGTGCGACCGATCGAGATCTGGATGTCGCGCAACACGGTGGTGCGCTCCTCGGGCGGGAACTTGTACGCGATCGCCCATCGGGGCGCTCGTGACGTGAACCCCAGCACCTCGCGCTGGGCGAGGTCGTCGACCTTGCACACCGCGCCGTCGATCTCGTACGCCAGGTCGTGGCGGTGCTCCTGCCACTGCTGACAGAAGGCGTACACGCCCTCGAGGTCGGTGACCGTGCGGATCTCGGGGTTGACCGGGAAGCCGAGCTCGGCCAGGTACTCGAGCGTGGCGTGGTGCGTCGTGAACGTGGGCCCGCCCACCACCTCGCCCAACTGGTAGCACCAGAAGCTGAGGTCGCGTTGTGCAGTGATGCGCGCGTCCTTCTGCCGCAGGCTGCCGGCGGCGGCGTTGCGGGGGTTGGCGAACCGGGGCTGCCCCGCCTGCTCGGCCCGCTCGTTGAGCGCCTCGAAGCTGGCGAGCGACATGTACACCTCGCCACGCACCTCGAGCACCTCGGGGGCACCGGCCGGCAACCGGTGCGGCAGGCCCTTGATCGTGGCGACGTTGGCGGTGACGTCCTCACCGACCCGGCCGTCGCCGCGCGTGGCCGCCTGCACGAACCGCCCGCCCTCGTAGCGCAGGCTCATCGCGAGGCCGTCGATCTTCAGCTCGCACACGTAGCTGGCCGCGGCACCACCGAGGCCGCGCGCCACGCGCTCGCCCCACGCGGTGAGCTCGGCGGTGTCCATCGCGTTGTCGAGGCTCGTCATCGGCACCCGGTGCGTGACCGGCGCGAACGACGCGTTGAGGCTGCCGGCTCCCACGCGCTGGGTGGGTGATTCGGGCGAGGCCAGGTCGGGGTTGGCCTCCTCGAGCGCGCGTAGCTCGCGCACCAGCCGGTCGTACTCGGCGTCGGGGATCTCGGGCGCGTCGTTCGCGTAGTAGCGCTCGTCGTGGTACCGGATCTGGCGGGTGAGCTCGGCGATCTGCGCCTGCGGGTCGCCGGCGAGCGCCGGGTGCTGGGGGTGCTGCGAGTCGGCCTGATCGGACGGAGCGGTCACGAGGCCGAGTGTAGGCAGTGGGTGCGACGCCCCGTCCGGGCGCTCAGGCGCCGAACGCGAAGCGCGTGGCGACCGCCTGGTCGTGCACCCGCCGGCTCACCTCGTGGGTGATGCGGTGCACGCGCTCGGCCACCGACGGGCTGTGCAGCCCCAGCCCGCACTCGGGCGTGATGAGGCTCTGCGTGCGCAGCTGCACCTGGTCGCACCCGCGCTCGGCGAGCTGGCACCACAGCTGCGTGAGCTGCCGCCACGGGCGCTCGGCGGTGGTGGAGATCGGGCCGTCGGTGGTGACCGCACCCCACGCGACCAGTCCACCGCGCGACAAGAACTGGTGCAGATAGCCGGCCGACGCGACGATCGACGGACCGACCGGCACCGACAGGATCTGCGGTCCGGTGGCGATCAACGACGACCAATCGGCATCGCCGCAGACGTGCAGACCCGACAGGGCGCGGGGCTCGATCGCGGCGAGGGCGCCCGACACCAGATCGATCGCGGTGTCGGGGGCGATGGGGAAGTCGGCGTCGGTGACGTGGGCCATGTCGGGCTCGTCGATGAACACGAGCTGGGTGCAGCCCGGCAGCGCCGCGTCGACGGCGTCGAGCAGCGACTGCACGTGCGAGCGGACCGCGCGCACCGACACGTCGAACGCGTCGTGGAAGCGCACGCCGGCGCGCAGCAGCGCGAGACCGAGCGTGACCGGACCGACGAGCTGCCACTTGACGGCCTCGATCGGCGGCTCGGTGCCGGCGGCACGACGCTCGGCGGCGAGTTCGAGGAACCGGCTGAACGCGCCGAACGCGTCGTGGCCGAGATCGGTGGTGACGTCGGCGAGCGGGTCGACGCGCGACACGTCGACCGAGATCGCGCCGTACTGCCCGACGGCGACGCCCTCGATCCCGAGCATCGCCTGCACGATGATGCCCTCGGCCGTCGACCGCTTGGGGAGCGACGGGATGGTGGGGATCGTCGTGGCGTCGAGGGCGAAGCGCACACCGTCGTCGAGTTCGCGGTGCGGGAGGCTGCCGATGCCGACGGTGATCCCGTTCGCGATCTGCAGTGCTGCCATCCGACGCCCTCCCTTCCGTGTGTGCGTACGTTTGCCGTTCGTCTGGACAAATGGTGACACGCGGTCCGAGTCGGGGACGAGACGAGTTCGTCAACGGTTCGTGAACAACGGTCGCTGGATACCCTGTCGGCTCGTGCACGCTCCGGCCAAATCGCCCGTCCTGTGGATCGCTCGCGCGCTGTGGCTGGTCGTCGCGGTGCTGGGTGGCTCGGGATTCGGCGACGCGTTCGCCCCGCACGGTCGAGCCGTGCAGCTCACCGGCACCACCGTGTTGTGGGTCGGCTGGGGTGTGGTCGCGGTGGTGTTGTCGCTGCCGTCGGCCCTCGGCCTGACGCTCACGCGCATGCTGGTGCCGATGGGTGTGGTCGCCGCGGTCGCGGCCGCGATCGAGGCCGGTGTCACGACCGGCACCGTGCTGGCGATCGCATCGACGGCGCTGGCGGCGTTGGTGGTCGCGAGCGGCGAGTACGGCCAGGAGATGGTGCAGGCGTCGGCCTACGGCGACGAGTGGCGGTTCGTGCTCCGACCGCCCGCGGCGTTCCTCGTGCCGTCGGCCGTCAGCTGGGCCGTGCTGTGCGCGGCCACGCTCAGTGGTCCGCTGCTGCTGGCCGCCCGCTCGTGGGTGCTCGGCGTGCCGGTCACGCTCGCGGCGGTCGCGCTCGGATGGCTGCTGCTCCCCCGCTTCCACCGTCTGTCACGCCGGTGGATCGTGCTGGTGCCGGCCGGGTTCGTGTTGCACGACCACGTCGTGCTCGCCGAGACCGTGATGCTGCGCTCGGCGCAGGTGAGCCGCGCCCACCTCGCGCTGGCCGGCACCGAGGCGCTCGACCTCACCGGGCCGGCAGGCGGTCACGCCGTCGAGGTCGGTCTGGGGGAGGCGGCGACGGTGGTGCTGGCCGGCACTCGCGCGAAGCCGGGCGGCACAGCCGTGCACGTGCTGTCGTTCCTGTGCGCGCCGAGCCGTCCCGGCAAGCTGCTGCGCGCCGCGGGCGATCGCAAGCTGCCCGTCGGCTGAGCCGCGAGCGGCGCCGCTCAGCGAGCGATGCCCCCGCCCACCACGTAGTGGTCGGTCGAGTCGTACAGCACCACGGTCTGCCCCGGAGCGACGCGCCGCTGCGGCTCGTGCCAGGTGACCACCACGTCGTCACCGTCGATCGTCGAGACCCCGGCTCGGGTGACACCGTGCGCACTGCACTGCACCAGCACCTCGCCGACCACCGGCACGGCCGGCCACACGACGTCGCGCAGGCGCACCTCGCGCACGTGCAGGTCGGCGTCGTCGCCCACCACCACGCGGCCGGCGTCGGGGTCGACGTCGACCACGTAGCGCTTCGGCCCGCCGCCCGGCAGTCCGACGCCACGACGCTGGCCCACGGTGACGAGCTCGACCGCGTCGACGGTGCCGACGTGCGCCCCGGCGGTGTCGACCACCTCGGCGCGTCGCAGCGGGATCCGGTCGCCGAGGAACTGCGCTCGGCCGCCGGTGTGCGTGATGAAGCACACGTCCTGGCTGTCGGGCTTGGTGGCCGTGCGCAGCCCGGCGACCTCGGCGCGGCGTCGCACCTCGGCCTTGGTGAGATGGCCGACCGGGAACAGCGTGCGGGCCAGCTCGCGCTGCGGGAGCATGTGCACCACGTAGCTCTGGTCCTTGGCAGGGTCGGCGCCGCGGGCGATGTGGCGGGCGCCGTCGATCTCGATCACCCGGGCGTGGTGCCCCGTGGCGATCGCGTCGAAGCCGAGCAGGTCGGCGCGTTCGCTCAACCGTTCGAACTTGAGGTGGCGGTTGCACTCGATGCACGGGTTGGGCGTGATCCCGTGACGGTGCGCCTCGACGTACGGATCGACCACGTGGCGATCGAAGTCGTCGGTGAAGTTGAACACGAGGTGGTCGATGCCCAGCTGCTGTGCCACACGGCGAGCGTCGTCGACATCGGCGATGCTGCAGCACCCCGAGTCGCTGTCACCGCCCCACAGACGCATCGTCACGCCGACCACGTGGTGACCGGCGGCCAGCAGTTCGGCGGCGGCGACGGACGAGTCGACACCGCCGCTCATCGCGCAGAGCACCTTCACGACGTGACCCCGGTGCGAGCGCTCGCGTGCGAGCGGATGCGTGTCACCGCCTCGACCACGGCCTCGATCCCCCGGTCGACGTCGGCCTCGGTGGTGGTTCGGCCGAGCGTGAGCCGCAACGCGCCGAGGGCCCAGCCGCGCTCGACCCCCATCGCCGCCAGCACGTGTGACGGCTCCATCGCGCCGGCTGCGCACGCCGAGGCCGCGCTGGCGCACACACCGGCCTCGTCGAGCAGGAACAGCAGCGCCTCGTTCTCGACCCCCTCGATGCACACGTGCGCCGAGCCGGCCACCTTGTGCTCGCGCGACACGGTCTCGCGCACGCCGGGCAGGCGCGCCACGAGCGCGTCGACCAGACGGTCGCGCAGGGCTGCGAGCCGCACACGCTCGCCCTCGCGCTCGGCGTCGGCCAAGCGCAGCGCCTCGGCCAGCGCGACCGCACCGGCGACGTTCTGCGTGCCGCTGCGGTGCTCGCGTTCCTGCCCGCCGCCGATGAGCAGCGGCTCGAACCTCGCGTTGCCGCGCGCCACCAGCACGCCCACACCCTTCGGTCCACCGAACTTGTGGGCCGACAGCGAGAGCAGGTCGACGTGGGGCGTGACCGTGCGCAGGTCGATCCACGACGCGGCCTGCACCGCGTCGGTGTGCACGCTGACGCCCGGGTGCGCGCGGCGGGCCGCGTCGGCCACGGCCGCCAGGTCGTTGACCGTACCGACCTCGTTGTTGACCGTCATCACCGACACGACGCTCACGTCGCCGTCGACGGCCGCCACGAGCGCGTCGAGATCGACCCGTCCGGACGCGTCGACCGCGACGAGGCGCCCGCCGACGTGCTCGACCGCGTGCAGCACCGCGTGGTGCTCGACAGCGGGGCAGACGGCGGTGCCACCGCGCGCCGCGACGGTGCCGAGCACCGCGGTGTTGTCGCTCTCGGTGCCGCCGCTCGTGAAGATCACCTCGCCCGGAGCGCAGCCGAGCACATCCGCGACGACTTCGCGTGCGTCGTCGAGCGCGGCGCGCGCCTGTCGCGCGAAGCGGTGCGAGCCGCTCGGGTTGGCGTACTGGCCGTCGAGGAACGGCAGCATCGCGGCGATCGCCTCGGGCCGCATCGGCGTGGTGGCGGCATGGTCGAGGTAGGTGAGCGTGGGCCCCGACATGCGTCGCACGCTATCGGCGGGCGACAATGCGGGGGTGCGGGGCTTCCGATCCGACAGCTACGGCGACGCGTTCGCCGACGTGTACGACGACTGGTACGCCGACATCACCGATCTCGACACCACGGTCGGCTTCGTCGCCGACCTCGCCGGGCCCGACGGTTCGGTGCTCGAACTCGGCGTCGGCACCGGTCGGCTCGCGATCCCGCTCGCCGCTCGCGTCGCGCGGGTGGTCGGCATCGACACGAGCGCCCGCATGCTCGACCACCTGGCCAGGGCCGACGACGCCGGGACCGTCGTCGGCGTGCAGGGTGACATGGTCGACGATCTGCCCGACGGGCCGTTCGACGTGGTCCTCGCCGCGTACAACACCGTGTTCAACCTCACGACCGCCGAACGACAGTGCGCCCTGTTCGAGCGGGTGGCCGATCGCCTGCCCGACGGCGGCCGGTTCGTCGTCGAGGCGTTCGTGCCGCGCGACGACCCCGACCACCCGCGCGGGTCGCAGGTGACGGTGAGGTCGATGACCGTCGATTCGGTGGTGCTCAGCGCGAGCGTGCACGACTCGGCCACCCAGACGGCGGAGGGGCAGTTCGTCGAGATCACCGAGTCGGGTGGGGTGCGGCTGCGGCCCTGGTCGATCCGCTGGGCCGATCCGGCCGAGCTCGACGCGATGGCGGCGGCCGCCGGGTTCGTGGTGAGCGAGCGGTGGGGCGACTACGATCGGCGGCCGTTCCACGGCGGCAACGAGGCCACCGACGGCCACGACGACTCGCGTCCCGACCCCATCGACGCACCCGCGAGCGATCGTCATGTGACGGTCTACACGTGTGCACGAAATCCGGGCCGCGTTCGTACATCCCTCGGACAATCGCTCTAAGGTGGTACCGCTGTGAGTCAACTTCGCCTGAATCCCCTCACCGGCCGATGGGTCACCATCGTCGCCGAGCGGGCCGAGCGGCCCAGTGACTTCGCGCCGCGCATCCAGGAGATCGAGGCCGAGCCGCACCGTCCGTGCCCCTTCTGTCCCGGCAACGAGGAGCAGACCGCTCCGGCGCTCGAGCGCCTCGACGAGGGCGGCAGCTGGCGCATGCGCGTCGTGCCCAACCTCTATCCGGCGTTCTACGGCGACGAGCCGTTCTCGGTGCACCACCTCGGTCCGGTGCACGTCGAGGCCGAGGCCAGCGGCATCCACGAGGTGTTCGTCTACACGCCCGACCACGACGGTGGCCTGCACTCGCTGAGCGACACCGATGCCGCCGATCTCATGCGCGTGCTGCAGCGTCGCTTCCACGAGCACGCCCAGGCCGCCAACCTGCGCTTCACCCAGGCGATCATCAACCACGGCCGCGAGGCCGGCGCGTCGCTCGCCCACCCGCACGGGCAGCTGCTCGGGCTGCCGTTCGTGCCGGGCGAGGTGCTCGAGGAGCAGCGTGGGTTCAGCCGGTTCGAGGGTGGATGCATCCTGTGCGCCACCGTCGAGGCCGAGCTGGTCGACGGCAAGCGCGTGGTGTTCGCGAACGACGACGTGGTGTGCATCTGCCCGTTCTGGAGCGGCTCGCCGTTCGAGATGATGATCATCCCGCGCAGCCACGACGTGCACCTCACCGACTCCGACGATCAGACCCTGGCGGCGATGGGGGTCGCGATCCGCGACTCGGTGCAGCACCTGCGCCAGGCCGTCGGCGACGTGTCGTTCAACCTCGTGTTCCGCACCGCCCCGCACCACTACACCGGTGCGTTCCACTGGTACGTGAGCATCTGGCCGAAGCTCGTCACCACGGCAGGGTTCGAGCGGGGCACGGGCGTGCTGATCAACATCGTGCCGCCCGAGACGGCCGCCGCGCACCTGCGCGACGTCGCCGTCCACGCCTGATCGCGGCGAGCACGCCGCCCAGACCGGCCCGACGGCGATGGCACGCATCCAGGTCTCGATCGAGATCGACGCCCCGGTCGCACGCGTCTGGGAGGTGGTCGAGCCCATCGAGCGTCACGTCGACTGGATGCACGACGCCGTGGCGATCCGCTTCACCAGTGACCGCACACGTGGTGTCGGCACCGAGTTCCTGTGCGACACCAAGGTCGGGCCGATCGAGCTGGTCGACCGGATGGAGATCACCGAATGGGTGCCGGGTGAGGTGATGGGCGTGCGCCACATCGGGCTCGTCACCGGGACGGGTCGCTTCACGCTCACCCCGATCGACCTCGACCGCCGCACCCGCTTCACGTGGGCCGAGGAGTTGATCTTCCCGTGGTGGCTCGGCGGCCCCATCGGTGCGTTCGTGGGTGGCCGGGTGGTGCTGCAGGCGATCTGGCGCCGCAACCTGCGCGAGCTCGCCCGGCTGGTCGAAGCCGGCTGAGCACTCGCCGACGAGCCGTTCCGGCCGGTTCGGTCAGTTCCAGCCCGCCCGGCGGGCGAGCGCGGTGGCCATCGCGGCCACCACCACGACCACCACGAACGGCGCCCGACGCCACACCAGCACGAGTGCGGCACCCACGCCCAGCACGCGTGCGTCGATCGCCAGGTGCTGACCGCTGCTGAAGGTGTCCTTCGCCACGAGCGCCGCCACCAGTGCGGCGGGGATGAGCGCGAGGCACCGGTCGACCACGGGTGGCAACGAGCGCCCGGCGAGCAGGAAGAACCCGATCGACTTGAACGCGAACGCCCCGACGGCGAGCACGACGACGAGCGTCCAGGTCACGACACCGCTCCGGATCCGGCGTTCCGGTCGAGCTGCGGGTGCGCCGGATCGGCCGGCACGCCCACCAACACGCCCAGCGCCGCGCACAGGATCGGCACGCCCACCGGCAGGAACGGCACGAGCACCAGGCACAGCACCGACCCGACGGCGGCGGCCAGCCGCCCCCGCTCGGTGCGCAACTGCGGCCACACCATGAACACGTAGGCCGCCGGGAAGGCGGCGTCGAGCCCGAAGGCCACGGGGTCGATCGCCGAGCCGATCAACGCGCCGACGAGCGTCGACAGGTTCCAGAACACGTAGACCGTGACGCCGGTGATCCAGAACGCGGCTCGCTGCGCGACCGGGTCGTCCTGTGCGAGCGACATCGCGGTCGACTCGTCGATCGTCAGCTGCGCGGCGACCAGCCGCGTGCCCATCCGCCCCTGCACGCGACGGCCCATCGTCAACGCGTACACACCGTTGCGCGCGGCCAGCACGAGCGCGCCGCCCAGCGCCGAGGCCATGCTGCCGCCGGCACCGATGACGCTCACGGCCGACAGCTGCGACGCGCCGGTGAACACCAGCAGCGACATGGCACACGCCTGCGCCACCGAGGCGCCCGCACTCACGGCTCCCACACCGAACGACAGACCGAACACCCCGATCGCCAGACCGAGGGTGATGCTCGCGTTGAACGCTGGGCGCAGCGCTGGATCGCGCCACGCGGCACGGGGATCGATCACGAGAGCCGCCGAGAGGACGTCGAGGGTGCGGGGCTCAGGGACGGTGACGCGCGACCCACACGGTGGCGAGCGGGGGCAGGTCGACGAGCGCCGAGCACGGCTGCCCCTGCCACGGCGTGGCCTCGGCCTCGATCGCGGCCCGGCCACCGGCGAACCCGCTGCCGCCGAATCCTGCGGCGTCGGTGTCGACCACGACCTCCCACGTGCCGGCCCACGGCACACCGACGCGGTACCCCGCGCGCGGCACCGGTGTGAAGTTCGCGACGCAGGCGACCGCGTGGTTGCCGTCGACCGCCCAGCGGAGGAACCCGTAGATCGACGAGTCGGCGTCGTCGGCGTCGAGCCACTGGAAGCCGCCGGCCTCGTCGTCGCGCTCCCACACCGCGGGCCACTCGTCGGCCGCGTGGTTCACCGCGGCGAGCAGGTCGCGAGTGCCACGGTGCGCGGCGTGGTCGAGCAGGTGCCACGGCAGCCCACCGGCGTCGTTCCACTCGGTCCACGCGGCGAGCTCGGCGCCCATGAACACCAGCGGCGCACCGGGCAGCGCCCACATCCAGCCGTACAGGGCGCGCAGGTTCGCGAACCGCTGCCAGTCGTCGCCGGCCATCTTGGCGAGCAGGCTGCCCTTGCCGTGCACGACCTCGTCGTGACTGAGCGGCAGCACGAAGCGCTCGCTGAACGCGTAGAGCAGACCGAAGGTGAGGTCGCGGTGGTGCCAGCGGCGGTACACCGGATCGTTCTTCAGGTAGCCGAGCGTGTCGTGCATCCAGCCCATGTTCCACTTGTGGCTGAAGCCGAGGCCGGCGTACTCGGCGGGGTGCGTCACCTTCGGCCACGAGGTGCTCTCCTCGGCGATCGTCATCACGCCCGGGAACTCGTGGTGCACGATGCCGTTCACCTGGCGCAGGAACTCGATCGCCTCGAGGTTCTCGCGACCGCCGTACTGGTTGGGCACCCACTCGCCGTCCTTGCGCGAGTAGTCGAGGTACAGCATGCTCGCCACCGCGTCGACCCGCAGGCCGTCGATGTGGAACTCGTCGACCCAGTACAGGGCGTTGGCGACGAGGAAGTTGCGCACCTCGGTGCGGCCGTAGTTGAAGACGTAGGTGCCCCAGTCGGGGTGCTCGCCCTGGCGGGGGTCGGCGTGCTCGTACAGCGCGGTGCCGTCGAAGCGGGCGAGGCTCCACTCGTCCTTGGGGAAGTGGGCCGGCACCCAGTCGAGGATCACACCGATGCCGCGCCGGTGCAGCGTGTCCACCAGGTAGCGGAAGTCGTCGGGCGAACCGAAACGCGCCGTGGGGGCGTAGTAGCCGGTCACCTGGTAGCCCCACGAGCCACCGAAGGGGTGTTCGGCGACGGGCAGCAGCTCGACATGGGTGAAGCCGAGCGAACTCACGTGATCGGCGAGCGAGTCGGCGATCGACCGGTAGTCCTTCAGGTCGTAGCGCCACGAGCCGAGGTGCACCTCGTACACCCGCATCGGCTGCCGCTCGCCCTCGGCGAGCGCCCGGCGACGTTCGAGCCACGTCTCGTCGCCCCAGTCGTAGCCGGCGCGACCGGTGACGATGCTCGCGTCGGACGGCGGCATCTCGGCGGCCCGGGCCATCGGGTCGGCCTTCATCACCGTGCGACCGTCGGCGCCGTGCACGAGGTACTTGTAGCGGTGGCCGGGCTTCGCGTCGGGGCTGACGAACGCCCACACGCCCGAGCTGCCCTGCGGTGCGAGCGCCTGCGGGGTCCAGCCGTTGAAGTCGCCGATCACCTCGACGCCTCGAGCATTGGGCGCCCACACCGCGAAGCGCACGGTGGCGTCGTCGAGCTCGACGGCGCCGAGCACGTCCCAGAGGCGTCGGTGCGTCCCTTCGCCGAGGAGGTACAGGTCGAGGTCCTGGAGCAGCACGACCCCGAGCGTAGGTGATCCCGCGGGCCCCCGTCCCGTGCGCACCCCGGCGGGGGACCCCGCCGCGTTACGGTGCGATCGATGCGCGTGCTCATGCTGTCCTGGGAGTACCCGCCGTTCGTCGTCGGCGGGATCGCCGCCCACGTCGACGGCCTCGCACGGGCGATGGTCCGCGGCGGTCACGAGGTGGTCGTCTGCACGCTGCAGCGCCACGAGCCCGGTTCGCCCGCCGTGCCCGACGACGAGGTGGTCGACGGGGTGCGCGTGCTGCGAGCGTCGGCCGATCTGCCGTGGTTGCCCGAGGGCGATCTGGTCGCCCGCATGGCCTCGGCCAACCACCAGTTGGTCGGGGTCGCGGCCAAGCTCGGGTCGTGGCGGCCCGACGTCGTGCACGCGCACGACTGGCTGGTCGCGTGGGCGGGCGACACGCTGAAGTCGTTGTGGGGGTTGCCGCTCGTGGCCACCATCCACGCCACCGAACGCGGGCGGCACGGTGGGCACGTGCCGCCGGGCATGCCGGCTGCGATCAACGCGGTCGAGTGGTGGCTCACGTACCAGGCGCGAGAGGTGATCGCCTGTTCTCGATTCATGGTGCGCGAAGTGGTGAGCGGCTTCGAGCTGCCGAGCGACAAGGTGCACCTCGTCCCCAACGGGGTCGACCCGGCGCTCTGGCAGCTGAACGGCACGCCGCCCGCCCGCGAGCCGCTGGTGGTGGCGTGGGGCCGCGTGCAGTACGAGAAGGGGTTCCAGGTGCTGGTGCGGGCGATCGCCGAACTGCGCCAGCGGTTGCCCGAGGTGCGCGCGATCATCGCCGGCCGCGGCAGCTACCTGCCCGAGCTGCAGACACAGATCGACGTCGAGGGCGTCACCGACATCGTCGACCTGGCGGGCTTCGTGCCCGACGACGACCTGCGCGCGATCCTGCAGCGGGCCGGGTGCGTGATCATCCCCTCGCTCTACGAGCCGTTCGGCATCGTGGCGCTCGAGGGCATGGCGGCGGGCGCGCCGACGATCGTGGCGCGCACCGGCGGGCTGGCCGAGATCGTCGAGGGCACGGGCGCCGGCCTGTTGTTCGAGCCGGGCAACCACCACGACCTCGCCGGCCGGATCGAGTCGGTGCTCACCGACTCGGGGCTGGCCGGTTCGATGACGGCCACGGCGGCGACGCTGATCGCCGAGCACTACACGTGGGACGCGATCGCGGCCACCACCGCGCAGGTGTACGAGCACGCGCGACGGTGAACGGAGGGCGCGGTTTCCACGTCCTCCGTGGAAATGGCTCGGATTTCCGTCACGTCTTCCACTTCGTTCCACGTCTTTCCACCACATGCGGCGGGTCGCGTCTCGACCACAGGCCGCGTTTGCTGGCGCGTCGTCCCTGCTCAGACACACTTTCATGACATGGCCCGGGTCGTCGCACCGACTCCCGGCGACCACGGTCCGTGCGCATCTTCCGACACTCTTCACACGCTCTTGACGAGCAGGGTCCGGACGTTCCACTACCCTCGGTGGCCATGCGTGCCGTCCGACACTTCACCGTCGTGCCCGCGATCCCGCCCGCGCTCGAAGCGCTGCGCGAGCTCGCCACCAACCTGCACTGGACCTGGGACCGGGACACCAAGCACCTCTTCGAGCGGCTCGACCCGGCACAGTGGGCCGCGTCGGGCAACGACCCGCTGCGCCTGCTCGCCTCGATCGAGCCCGAGCGGTGGGCCGAGCTCGCCGCCGACGCCGGCATCGTCGAGGAGACCCGCCAGGCCGAGGCACGGCTGCGCGCCGCGCTCGACGAGCCCCGCTGGTTCCAGAGCCGCGCCGACAGCCCACTGCACCTCGTCGCCTACTTCTCGCCCGAATTCGGCATCAGCGAGACCCTGCCGCAGTACAGCGGCGGCCTCGGCGTGCTCGCCGGCGACCACCTGAAGGCCACCAGCGACCTCGGCGTGCCGCTCGTCGCGATCGGTCTGCTCTACGCCGAGGGCTACTTCCGTCAGCGGCTCAACGCCGACGGCTACCAGGAGGAGCGCTTCCCGCGTCTCGACACGAGCGGCCTCGCGATCACCGACACCGGCGTCGTCGTCACCGTCGACATCGCCGGCGATCCCGTGCAGGTGCGCGCCTGGCAGGTCGAGGTCGGCCGCGTGAAGCTCTACCTGCTCGACACCGCCGTCGACGGCAACAGCCCCGAGGGCGCCGACATCACCAACCGCCTCTACGGCGGCGACGCCGAACACCGCCTGCGCCAGGAGATGGTGCTCGGCATCGGCGGCGTGCGCGTGCTGCGCGCACTCGGGCTGCAGCCGGAGGTGTTCCACACCAACGAGGGTCACGCCGGCTTCCTGTCGCTCGAGCGCATCCGCGAACTCGTGTCCGGCGAGACCGGCAACGCCCCGCTCACCTTCGCCGAGGCCGTCGAGGCGGTGCGCGCCGGCGGCGTGTTCACCACCCACACCCCGGTGCCCGCCGGCATCGACCGCTTCGAACGCGGCCTGATGGAGAAGTACTTCGGTGCCTTCGCCACGGCGTGCGGCACCGACTTCGACACGCTGATGAGCCTCGGGCACCGCGCCGACGAACCCGACGACAGCCGGTTCAACATGGCGGTCATGGGTCTGCGCCTCGGCGGCCGGTCGAACGGCGTCGCCCAACTGCACGGCGCCGTGAGCCGCGAGATGTTCGCCGGCCTCTGGCCCGACATCCCCGTCGACGAGGTGCCGATCGGGGCGATCACCAACGGCGTGCACGCACACACGTGGGTGAGCGATCCGATCGACGCGATCCTGCGCCGCTCGGTCGGCGGCGTGTGGGACGGTGCTGACGCGGCATCGTGGAAGGGCGTCGAGTCGGCTCCCGACGACGAGATCTGGGCGGCACGCCGCGTCGGCCGCGCCGAGCTGGTCGAGTTCGTGCGGTCGCGCCTCGGTGACGCGCTGCTCGACCCCGACGCGCTCACCATCGGTTTCGCGCGCCGATTCGCCACCTACAAGCGCGCCACCCTGCTGCTCTCGCAGCCCGACCGTCTGCGCGAGCTGCTGCTCAGCGCCGACCGGCCGGTGCAGTTCGTGTTCGCCGGCAAGGCCCACCCCGCCGACCAGCCCGGCAAGGACATGATCCGCGACATCGAGCTGTTCGCCCGGCACCTCGACGTCGGCCACCGGTTCGTGTTCGTCCCCGACTACGACATGGCCGTCGCTCGGTTGATGTACCACGGCTGCGACGTGTGGCTCAACAACCCGCGCCGACCGCTCGAGGCCTGCGGCACCAGCGGCATGAAGGCCGCGCTCAACGGTGCGCTCAACTGCAGCATCCTCGACGGCTGGTGGGACGAGTGCTTCGACGGCGCGAACGGCTGGGCGATCGCCTCGGCCGACGACGATCCCGACACCGGGCGCCGCGACAGCCGCGAGGCCACCAGCCTGTTCGGACTGCTCGAGCGCGAGATCGTGCCGCTCTTCTACCAGCGCGACGCGCACGGCGTGCCGCACGGCTGGATCGACGCGATGAAGCACAACTGGACCTCGCTCGGCCCGTTCGTCACCGCGGCCCGCATGGTGCGCGACTACGTCACCGAGCTGTACGAGCCGGCCGCCGCGAGTGCCACCGCCACCTCGGCGGGCGACTGGGCGCAGGCCCGCTCACTCGCCTCGTGGAAGGCGCGTGTCGGTTCGAGCTGGGGTCATGTGCAGATCACGTCCGTCGACGGCGACACGGGTGCCGCGCACGAGGGCGACGAGCGCTCGGCATCGGCGACGGTGCAGCTCGACGGGTTGTCGGCGAGCGACGTCGACGTGCAGCTGCTGCACGGCTCGACCGATCAGACCGGCGAGTTCGTCGGTCGGCCGCAGTCGATCTCGATGCACCACGACGGCGACGACCGCTACTCGTGCACCTACCGCGTCGACGCGGCGGGCCCGTACGGGTTCACCGTCCGCGTGGTGCCGACGCACCCCGCGCTGATCTCGCCCGTCGAGCTCGGCAAGGCCGCCTGGGCCGGCTGACCCCGACCCCACCTCCTGCAACGTCGTCGGCTGCGGGTCGCCGAGCGACCCGCTGCCGACCACGTTCGATCACCGGCCGAGCACGTCTCGCACGGCCTGTGCCATCGCATCGCGGTGCGCGAGCGAGTCGTGGATCAGGTGACCCGAGCCCGCCGGCACCCGCACGTCGAGCGCCAACCCGCCGGCCTGCGCCCGAGCGATGTCGTCCGGCCGGCACACACAGTCGGGCGACGCCGGATCGGCGGCCACCAGCACCCCGCGTTGGACGACGGGGCGGTCGACGTCGTACACCCACTCGCCGAGCGCGCCCGAGAACAACGGGTCGAGCACGGTGGCATCGAGCTGCAGCAACGCTGCAGCCATCGCCCCCACGGCATCGCCGTGCAACCGCTCGCCCATCGGCTCGCCCGTCGGGCCGGGCGCCTGTGCCAGCACCCCGGTCAGCGTGGTGGCGTCGATGCCCGACGCCTGCAGCTGGGGCACCATCTCACGGATCATCCGGAACGCATCGAGCAACGAGTTGCCTCCCTCGAGCGGATCTCGGGTGGCACCCATGGGCGGGTCCTCGAGCACGAGCGCCTCGACCAGGTCGGGGCGTGACTGCGCGAGGCCGAGCGCGGTGATGCCACCGAGCGAGTGGCCGATCACGGTGCACGGACGGTCGAACAGCGCCTCGCACACCGCGACGGCGTCGGACACATAGCCCTGCGAGTGGTACTCGCCGGGTGTGCGATCGCTGCCACCGTGACCACGGAAGTCGAGGCGGGCCACGCGATGCGTGCCCGACAGCAGGGGCACGAGCCAGTCCCACGTGGCGGTGCACGACGTGATGCCGTGCAGCACGAGGACGGGTGGCGCGCCCTCGGGGCCGTCGAGCTCGACGTGGCGACGCACTCCGTCGCGGTCGATGTCGGTGCCGGTCATCGGGTCCTCCTGATCGCTACTTGCCGGTGAAGGTGGCCTTGCCGGGCCCGTGCTCGAGAAAGCTCGCGACACCGATCCGGCTGTCGTCGGTGGCGAAGACCTCGGTGAACAGGTGGCGCTCGAAGATGAGCGCGTCGGCGAGCGGCAGGCCGAGCCCACGGTCGACCGCCTTCTTGGTGAGCCCCTGCGCGACGAGCGCGCCTCGTGCCACCTCGGCGGCCAGTGCCAGCGCCCGCTCGTGCAGCTGCTCGTTCGGCACCACTTCGTCGGCGAGGCCGATGCGCAACGCCTCGTCGGCCTTCACCTGACGGCCGGTGATCATCAGCTCCTTCGCGCGCGACGGGCCGACGAGCCGGGGCAGGCGCTGGGTGCCGCCACCACCGGGGATGATGCCGAGCAGGATCTCGGGCTGACCGAAGACGGCCTTCTCGCCGGCGATGCGGTAGTCGCACGCCATCGCGAGCTCGCACCCACCGCCGAGCGCGTAGCCGCTGACCGCGGCGATGACGAACCGGGGCAGCGCGGCGAGTGCGTCGAGTGCGGTGTGGAAGCCGATGCCGATGCGGTGCGCCTCGGCCGTCCCCCCGAACTGCGAGATGTCGGCACCGGCCGCGAAGATGCGCTCGCCGCCGGTGACCACCACCGCGCCGGGCAGATCGGTGGCGAGCTCGGTGACCACGTCGTGCAGGTCGGCGAGCACCTCCTGCGAGAGGGCGTTCACCTTGGGGTTGTTGAGCGTGACGACGGCAACGCCGTCGTCACGTCGTTCGAGCAGCACCAGTCCGGACATGCGGCGGACGCTACTCGCGCCGGTCGGCCCGCCCGCTGGTCGCGGGTCAGGCCCCGACGCCCTCGAGCATCGCGTCGGCGGCACCCCACGGGTCGAGCGAGCGATCGAGCACCTGCTGCTGCAGGTCGTCCCAGCGCTCGCCGGTGGCGAGCTCGCGGGCCTTCTGCTCCAACCGTCGCGCCACGATCTCGCGCAGCTCTTCGCGCAGGCGGAACGCGCGACGGCGGGCGAGCTCACCCGAGTCGGTGATGAATGCACGGTGCTGCAGCACCGTGTCCCACAGCACGTCGACCCCCTTCGACTCGGTGGCCACCACCGGCACGATCGGCGGGCGCCACGCGTCGTGCGGCAGATCGCTCAGGTCGAGCATCTGCTCGAGGTCGCGGCGGGTCTCGTCGGCGCCCTTGCGGTCGGCCTTGTTGATCACGAACACGTCGGCGATCTCCATCAGACCGGCCTTGTTGGCCTGCACGCTGTCGCCCCAGCCCGGGTTGACGACCACGACGGTGGTGTCAGCCTTGCCGGCGATCTCGACCTCGACCTGCCCCACGCCGACGGTCTCGACGAGGATCCACTGCTTGCCGATCGCGTCGAGCAGCCGCACGGCCTCGGGGGTGGCGAGCGACAGGCCGCCGAGATGGCCGCGCGTCGCCATCGAGCGGATGAACACGCCGGGGTCGGTGGCGTGGTCCTGCATGCGCACGCGGTCGCCGAGGATCGCGCCGCCCGTGAACGGCGACGACGGATCGATCGCGAGCACCGCGACCTCGATCTCCTGGCGGCGCAGGTGCCCGATCGTGGCGCTCGTCAGCGTGCTCTTGCCGGCCCCGGGAGCGCCCGTGAGGCCGACGGTGTAGGCCGCGCCGCCGAGCGGCGACGCCAGACGAGCGATCTCGCGGGCCTCGTCACCGCCCCGCTCGACGAGCGACAGCAGGCGGGCGACGGCGGCCCGGTCACCGGTACGGGCGTCGGCGAAGAGGTCGGCGGTGGGACGGTGACGGCGGCTCATGCAGGGTCCGACGCTAGATGGTCGTCCCCCACCTGGAGAACTTCCGTGACGCCCTCGACCCGGTCCTTCATGATCCGTTCGACACCGGCCTTGAGGGTCTGGGTACTGGCCGGGCAGGTGCCGCACGCACCGGTCAACCGCACCGTCACGATGCCCGTCACCTCGTCGACGTCGCACAACTCGATGTCGCCCCCGTCGGCCTGGAGTGCCGGCCGGATGACCTCGATGGTCTGCTCGACGAGGGTGCGCATGCGGCGCCCATTCAACCAGCCGCCCTCGTACGATGGCCACCCATGACGTGTCGCCCCACCCCGACCCGCCGCCGGCTGCTCGTGACCGCCCCGCTCGTGGTGGTGCTCACGCTGGCCGCGGCCGCGTGCGGCGGAGGCGACGACGCCGACGGCGCGACCACCTCGGTCGCCGCCTCGACGGGTGCACCGGCCCCTGCCACCACGACGGCCTCCACCACCACGGTCGTCGCCACCAGCGACACGGCCGACCTGTCGGTGCTGCCGGTGGGCACGGGCGACCTGCCCCCCATCGGGACCGGCGACCTCCCGCCGATCGGTACCGGCGACCTGCCGCTGCCTCCGGTCACGGCCGACCTGCCCTACCAACTGTCGGTGACGGTGGGACTCGACTCGAGCCCCGAGCGGATCGAGCGCGTGCCGCTCGGCGCCACCATCGCACTGGCGGTCACCAACCCGACCGCCGCCGACGAGTTCCACCTGCACGGCTTCGACCTCGGCGACGGCGTCGAGATGCCGGCCGGGCAGACCGAGACGTTCACCTTCGTCGCCGACCAGGCCGGCTCGTTCGAGCTCGAGAGTCACGCCACCGGCGAGGTGCTCATGATCCTCGAGGTGGTCTGAGCGATGGGACTCCTCGCCCACCAGGGCGGTTGGGACGAGATGCTGTTGATCGTCGGCCCGATGGCCGTGGTGGTGCTGCTGCTCCGACTGGCCAAGCGCCGGGTCGACCGCAACCTGCCTGCGCAGCCCGCCGCATCCGCACCACCCGTCGCTCCTGCCACGCCGACCACGCCGACCACGCCGACCGACGGCGACGGCGCAATCGGCTGACCTCCGCCCGACGTCAGCCGCGAGGCGAGCGTCGTTCGATCGACGCTCCGACGGCCGCCAACCGGCCGACGAGGTCGTCGTAGCCGCGGTCGACGTGGTGCACACCGCTGATCGTGGTGGTGCCCTCCGCGACGAGCCCGGCCACCACCAATGCCGCACCGGCGCGGATGTCGGGCGCGCGCACCGGTGCACCGCTCAGGTGAGGACGGCCGCGCACCACGGCGTGGTGGCCGTCGGTGCGGATGTCGGCACCCAACCGGCACAGCTCCTCGACGTACCGGAACCGGCCCGGGTAGAGGTTCTCGGTGACGATGCCCACGCCGTCGGCGACGGCCAGCATCGTGACGACCAGTGGCTTGTAGTCGGTCGCGATGCCCGGGTACGGCAGGGTGGCGACGTCGATCGAGCGCAGCCGCTCGGGCGCGTGCACGGACAGGCCGTCGTGCTGCGGGACCAGTGAGAGCCCCATGTCGGTGAAGCGCCGCAGCAGCATGTCCATGTGGTCGGCCCGCGCCCCGCGCAGGAACAGCTCGCCACCGGTGACCGCCGCAGCAGCGAGGTAGGTGGCTGCCTGGATGCGGTCGGGCACCGTGACGTGGTCGGTCGCGTGCAGCGCGCCGGGCTCGACCCCGTGCACCACGAGCCGCGACGTGCCGACGCCCTCGATGTCGGCGCCCATCGAGATCAACATCGCGCACAGGTCGCTGATCTCGGGCTCGCGGGCGGCGTTGTCGATGACGGTCGTGCCCTTCGCGTGCACGGCTGCCGTGAGGATGTTCTCGGTGGCACCGACGCTCGGGAACTCGAAGGTGATGTCGGCGCCGTGCAGACGGTCGGCGCGGGCCACGACGTCGCCGTGCTCGAGCGCGATCTCGGCCCCCATCGCCTCGAGGCCGCTCAGGTGCATGTCGATGGGCCGCGACCCGAAGTCGTCGCCACCCGGCAGCGACAGCCGCACCTCGCCCACCCGGCCGAGCAGCGGTCCGAGCACGTTGATCGACGCACGGATGCGCTCGACCAGCTCGTAGGGCGCGACCGGCACGAGCCGGCCGTGGTTCACCATCGTCAACTCGCCCGGGCCGGTCGAGGTGGTGGTGATGCCGATGGCCGAGAGCAGCTCGGCCATGATGCCCACGTCGACGATGTCGGGCACGTTGCGCAGGTGGTACTCGCCGTCGGCGAGGATCGTCGCCGCCATCAGCTTGAGCACCGAGTTCTTCGCGCCGGGCACGACGACCTCGCCGTGCAACGGACCCGAGCGGTGCACCAGGATCGACGCGTCGGAGATGCGCCGTTCGGGCACCGCCCGCGCGTCGGGCGCGCTCGACTCGTGCGGGGTCGACGACATGGCTCACCAGTATGCCCGCGAGTACTGTCGACGCGTGCTCAGGTCCCCCCGCCGAGTCGTCCGGCGTTGGCCTGCCTCCGATCTCGAGCTCGCCCGCCGCCCGCGCGACCACGTGGTGGCCGAGCGCGCCGTGGGGGCCGGTCCCGACGGCGAACGCTACGAACAGCAGGCCGGGCCCTTCAGCACGTACGAGCGCACCCTGCAGGTGCAGGGCGACGAGGTGGTCGACACCACCACGTATCGCATCGACATCCCGTGGTTCGGGTGGCTGTTCCGCTGGCCGCTGCGGCACGCACTACGCCAGCGAGCACCCGGTGACGGCACGCAGCCGGCCTGGGCGCCGCCCGATCGGCTCGAGCCACGCCACGTGCTGGTGCTGGGTCTGCTCGCCGCGGTGTCGATGCCGTCGGCCTTCGTCAACACGCTGTTCACCCAGACGGTGAACTTCGCCGCCGACGACTTCGGCATCAGCGAACAGGGACAGGGCATCGCCGGCGTGATCGTGCGCTGCGGCATCGTGCTCGCGCTCCCCTTCGCCGTGCTGGCCGACCGCATCGGCCGACGGCGCATGATCGTGCTGCTCGCCTGGCTGGCACCCACCCTCGCGTCGCTCGGCGCGCTCGCCACCAACTTCTGGGTGCTCACCGCCACGCAGACCGTCGCCCGGCCGCTCGGCCTGGCCCTCGACCTGCTGATCGCCGTCGCCGCCGCCGAGGAGATGCCGCGCAACAGCCGCGCCTACGCCGTGAGCGTGCTGGCGATGGCGAGCGGCCTGGGTGCCGGCATCGCGGTGATGTCCCTGCCGCTGGCCGACCTCGGTGAGGGCGGCTGGCGGTTCGTCTACGTGGTGGCGTTGATCTGGCTCACGGCCGCCGTGACCGCGAGCCGGCGGCTCACCGAGACCCCCCGGTTCGAGCACATCGTCGAGACCCACCACGTCGGCGACGCGCACATCGACAAACGCCGGTTCGCGATCATCGCCGGGGTCGCCTTCCTCGCGAACCTGTTCATCGCACCGGCGTCGTACTTCCAGAACCGATACCTCGACGACGTGCGCGGGTACAGCGCAGCGGCGATCTCGATCTTCACGCTCACCACCGCCACGCCCGCGTCGCTCGGCTTCGTGCTCGGCGGCCGCCTGGCCGACACCGCGGGCCGACGTCGGGTGCTGGCCACCTCGATCCCGTTCGCCACCATCGGCCTCGTCGTGTCGTTCACGGTGGGCGGCGTGGTGATGTGGATCTCGGCGTTCATGGGCGGTCTGCTGGCCGGCATCGCCTACCCCGCGTTCTCGGTGTACCGCACCGAGATGTTCCCGACCGGCCGGCGCGGCCAGGCGGGTGGTCTGATCGTCGCGTCGGCGCTGATCGGCGGCAGCCTCGGGCTGTTGCTCGCGGGGTTCCTGGTCGACCGCGGGTGGAGCTACGGCGCCACCATGGCGGTGCTCGCGACGGCTCAGGTGGTCACCGCGGCGATCGTGTTCGTCACCTATCCCGAGACGGCGCACAAGACGCTCGAGGAGATCAACCCCGAGGACGCCTGAGGACGCCTGACGACGCCTGACGACGTTGCGGGATGCCTGCCGACGCCTCGGGATGTCAGCGGCCGGCGAGCCAGGTGGTGACCGCGTCGACGATGCGCTGGTCGGCGCCCTTCAGGTCGTGGCCCTTGCCTTCGATCCACACATGGGTCACCTCGCCCGGGATCGTCGCCGTCCATCGCTCGAGCTCGTCGCGGGTGCCGAAGGTGTCCTTGGTGCCGTGCACGAACAGGCAGGGCACGGCGAGCTGCGGCAGGTGCTCGACGCGCAGCTTGTCGGGCTTGCCCGGCGGGTGCAGCGGGTAGCTGATCAGCACGAGGCCGACCGCGTTCGGCACGCGGCCCTCGGCGACCGCCATCGAGCACATCCGTCCGCCCATCGAGCGGCCACCGAGCACCAACGGCCCGTCGATCGCGGCGGCCTCGTCCTCGACCGCCTGCAGCAGCACAGGTGCTCGGTCGGGCGCTCGTCGGCCGGCCTTGCGATAGGGGAAGTCGGCACGCACGCACGCTCGCGGCGCGACCGCCGCCTCGAGCGCGACGAGCGACGAGTGCTCGCGGTTCGAACCCGCGCCGGGGAACAGCAGCAGCGACGCAGCGTTCGCGCCGGTCCTCGGACGGGCCTTCGGACGTGCGGGGCTCACGACGACAGGATCTTCCGTGCCTCGCCGAGATCGGCGATCGCCTTGCTCGCGCCGGACTGCTCGCCGCCGTGATCGGGATGCACCTTGCGCAGGCCCTCTCGGTAGCGGCTCGTCACCTCGCGCTTGGACACCTTGCCGGTGCCGGGCGGGAACCCGAGCAGCTCGAGCGCCCAGGCACGCGGATCGGCCATCGCCGCCAACGACGTGTGCGCGGTGCCGGCCAGGTTGGCCACGAACGACGGGCCGATCGGGCCACGCCATCGCATCGCACGTTGCAGCACGGGCACGAGCCGGTGCCGCGACTCGGCGTCGAGGCGCTCGACGGCGTACACCGCGCCGAGCACCTGCGCGAGCGCGCTGCCCTGCGCGTGCAGGTCGAACCGCACGTTGTCGCCGTCGCCCACGGCCCGGTGCACGCTGACCGCGAGGCCGTGGCGGTCGACCTGGTAGCGGTGACGCAAACGCGGCTGGGGCACACGCTCGCCCTGTTCGACCTGGCGCAGCAGACGGTGCACGTCGGCCACCAGGTCGGGATCGATCTCGGGCAGGTGCTTCGCGATCACGGCACCGAGCAGCAGCCCGCCGAACCCGGGTGCGGGATCGGTGGGCAGCACCAGGTGCCCCAACGCCACGCGCCGCGTGGGCGTCGTGGGACGCGAGTGCCAGACCTCGAGCTCGGCGAGCAGCATGCGGCGAGGCGCCTCGGCCGGTCAGACGTGGGGACGGAGCAGCTCGAGGAGCTGCGCCGCGGCGTCCATCGCCGCGTCGTGGTCGGGTACGTCACCGTCGACGAGCGCGTCGACGATCTCGTCGGCCAGCTCGCAGGTGCGACGCCACAGCTTGGGCGTCACGCCGAACGGGGCGACGTCGGGATCGGATTCGTCGGTGGCGCGGCGCAGGTGGTCGATCCCGTCGGCGTCGAGCGGGTCCTTCGACAACCGCTCGGCCGCGAGGAAGAACTCGGTGAGCGCCTCGGCGCTCGCGACCTCTTGCGTGCTCGGGTCGCGCGGGGCGCCGACCTCGACGTACTCGCCGCTCTCGACGTCGTCGAGCAGCGCCTCGACCACGCCTTCGTCGGCGGTGGCGACCAGCAGCACCTGCTCCTCCCAGCGGAACGGGATGCGGGCGTCGGCGAGCGCCGCGCCCACCGTGTCGATCTCGGCGGCCGACCAGTCGGCCAGGTCGTACTCGGTGGTCGGCACACCGCTCGCGAGCTCGATCGGCACCGGCCGCTCGCCGGCCTCCGACAGGGGCGCCGACTCGATGCCGAGCTCGGCCTCGACCCGAGCGATCAGCGCGTCGGTCTCGTCCTCGAGCTCTTCGGGGACCACCAACTCGGTGCCCTCCCACGTGTGTGGGATGTCGGCCTCGGCCATCGCCGCCGCGAGCTCGGCCTGCTGGTCGAAGTCCCAGGCGGCGAGGTCGTAGTGCACGCGGGTGGCATCGGGGTCGTTGGGGTTCCAGTCGAGGTCCACGCGGCGACGCTATCGCTGATGCGTCGCGGGGGCCACGTGGCGCTCGAGGAACGACGCGATGCGCCGGTACTCGTCGAGCTGGTGCTCGCGCCGGCGGAACCCGTGACCCTCGCCGGGGTACACGACCAGGTCGACGTCGCCGCCGGCGGCACGGATGCGCTCGACCAACACCCGGCTCTGCCCCACCGGCACCACCGGGTCGTCCTCGCCGTGCAGCACCAGCAACGGCGTGGTGATCCGGTCCGCCCACCACGTGGGCGAGCGATCGCGAGCACGCTCGTCGACCTCGGGTGGTGGCGGCGGCTCGCCGACCAGGGTGCGGGTGTAGTGACGCTCGAACCGATGGCTGCGCTCGGCCAGGTCGGCCAGGTCGGCCACCGGGTAGGCCACGACAGCTGCGGCGACGAGACCCGGATGGTGACGCACCACGTTGAGCACGGTGAAGCCCCCCGCCGAACCGCCGATCAGCACCGTGCGCGACGGCTGTGCCAGCCCGGTCTCGTGCGCGTGGCGCAGCACGGCCGCGACGTCGTCGACGTCGAGCTCACCCCACCGCTCGCGCAGCGCCTGCTGGTACGCGCGTCCGTGTCCGGTGCTGCCACGGTGATCCGGCACCAGCACGTCCCATCCCTGCGCCCGCCAGTACGCGATGCGCGGCATGAACGTCACCTGCCACTGGTCGGTGGGCCCACCGTGCAGCCAGCAGATCATGCGTGGCGGTTCCTCCGCCCCGCGAGCCGCCGGATCGGTGCGGTACAGCCGCGCGTGCACACGACCCTCGTCGATCGCGTCGACCGTGAGCGTCTCGGGCTCGACGAGCAGCTCGCGGTCCCACGTCACCGTCGACGCCACCATCACCTGGCGGCGATCGCCGGTTCGTTCGTCGTAGACGACCACCTCGGTGGGCGTGCGAGCCCCCGACCGCAGCGCGGCGATGCGTCCGCCCGCCCACGACAGCTGGCCGTGCACGCCGCGACCCACCTCGACCACGCGGCCCGAGGCCACGTCGACGATGCAGAGCCGGCCGAAGCCGGACTCGTTGCGCGTGAAGGCCACACGGTCGCCGTCGGGCGACACCGCGAAAGACCGTTGACCGAGACCCCACGTGGGACCGGCGTGCTCGAACGGCTCGTCCACCAACGGCCGGTCACCCCACCACACGTTGTTCCACCCGGTGTCGTCGCGCACGCACACGCGCGTGCCGTCGGGAGCGAACCGCGGTTGTTGCACCGAGGACGGCGGCACGAACTCCGACGTGGTCCCTCCGCTCACGACCGGCACGCGCACGAGTCGCGCGTGGTCCCACGGCATGTGCGGGACGTTCCACGCGAGCCAGACCACGCTCGTCGAGTCGGGGTGCACCTGTGGGTCGAAGCAGAAGTCGGCGCGCCCGTCGTCGAGGCGGCGGCACGGCGAGCCGGAGAGCGGCGCCCACCACACCTCCGACTGGTCGAGCACGTACACGACCCCGCTGCCGTCGGGCGCGACGTGCGGTGCCTGGGCGACGCGTTCGGGTCCGTGATCGGTGAGCCGCCGAGCCGGCTCGAGTTGATCGCCGCCGGCGGTGCCGGGGAGCGGCTGCCACCACAGGTTGCCGTCGACGGCCGCATAGACCACGGCTCGCTCGTCGTGCGACCAACTCCAGCAGCCGCCGCCGAGACCACGGCCCGTACGCGGCGCCGGATTCGCGACGACGGTGTGGGTCGACGCCGGCCGACCGGTCGGGTCGAGCTCGACGAGCACCAACGAACTGGCGTCGGGATCGGACGACGCGACCACCAGCCGCCGACCGCTGCGGTCGAGCCGCGGCTCGGTGAGATCGCGCCCGCCCACGCACGCGTCGACGGGGATCGTCCGTGCTCGGGGGGTCACGACCGCGAATGTACCCATCCGTCGAAATTCGGTTGCACCGCCGGCGCACGACTTGCGACACTCCTGACGTTCTCGACGGAGCGCGCGAGCACCTCGGTGCCAGCTCCTCCACGAGCACACACGACCGCAGCACGTTCGCCACCACACCGGTGCGCGACGACCCGAGAGGAGGTGACGTCATGATCCAGCAGCCGAGCGACCGCCTCACGGCCCGCGCCGCCGCTGCCCTCCGTGGGATCGGCGTCGCCTGCCGCGGGGGCGCTGCCCGTCGTCAGGGCTGAGCCGCGCCCGCGCGCCGGCTCGTCGATCCGTTCGGCCTGCCGACCGCTCCCGATCGCGTCCCGATCGCGTCCCGATGGCGTCCCGATCGCGTCCCGTCGTCGCCGACCCGCGCGTCGAAGATCTCCTCCACACCCCTCCGACATCGGAGGAACCACCAGAAAGGCACCACCGTGCACCTCCACCCGAACCTCACCGACCAGCTCGTCCGCGATCGTCACGATCAGGTCCGTCGCGAGTTCCGCCGCGAACTCGGCGCCACCCGCCTGCGTCGCCTCACCCGGCTGCGACCGCGCGAACACGAGCGACCTCACCACCGCACCCGCTGACGCGGATCCGGCGACCCGGCCCGCGCCGGGATGGGCCCTAGGTCCCATCCTGGTGCGGGCCTCTTCGCGTCACCACGGAGCGCGTTGTACCGTGGCGCGATGAACGCGCCCGACCGCAACCTCGCCCTCGAACTCGTCCGTGTCACCGAGAGCGCAGCGATGGCCGCCTCGCGGTGGGTGGGACGCGGCGACAAGCTGGGCGCCGACGGCGCCGCAGTCGATGCGATGCGCACCGTGCTGAGCACCGTCCCGATGGACGGCCTCGTCGTCATCGGCGAGGGCGAGAAGGACGAGGCGCCGATGCTGTACAACGGTGAGCGCGTCGGCGACGGCACCAAGCCCGAGGTCGACGTCGCGGTCGACCCGATCGACGGCACCAGCCTCACCGCCCTCGGCCGCGCCAATGCGATCTCCGTGATCGCGGTGAGCGACCGGGGCAGCATGTTCGATCCGGGTCCGTGCTTCTACATGACCAAGATCGCCGTCGGTCCGGACGCCGCCGGCTCGATCGACATCACCGCCACGCCGACGCAGAACCTGCGGTGGATCGCGAAGGCCAAGGGCGAGAGCGTGCGTGACCTCACCGTCGTGATCCTCGACCGTCCGCGTCACGAGGACCTCATCGCCGAGGTGCGCGCCAGCGGCGCCCGCGTCAAGCTCATCGGTGACGGCGACATCTTCGGTGCGATCGCGACGGCCTGGCCCGATGCCGGCGTCGACGTGCTGTTCGGCATCGGCGGCACCCCCGAAGGCGTGGTCGCCGCCGCAGCACTGAAGTGCATGGGCGGCGAGATCCAGGCACGCCTGTGGCCGCGCAACGAGTCCGAGCGCGACGCGTCGATCGCCGCGGGCTACGACCTCGACAAGGTGCTCACCACCGACGACCTCGTGCAGGGCGACAACGCGTTCTTCGCCGCCACCGGCGTCACCGACGGCGAGCTGCTGCGCGGCGTCCGGTTCACCCAGCGGGGTGCCCAGACCCAGAGCCTGGTGATGCGTTCGCGGAGCGGGACGGTCCGCCTGATCGAGGCCTACCACCGCCTCGACAAGCTGACGAGCTTCGCCGCCGTCGACTACAAGTAGGCCCGCCGCGGCGGGTCCGCCGCTCCGGCCGGGCGGCCGGCTGTCAAGGCGCTCTCAAGCCGGTGTCGTCGCGTGCCGATGAACGGTTCGTTATGCGTGGACGGCGACCCAACCTGCGACGCACGCGGCGGCTCAGCCTGCTCGTGCGCTTCGCGATCATCAGCTTCGTGCTGCTCCTGGCGGTGGGCGTCGTCCTCGGTCAATGGTTCGGGCACATCCAACGCGAACGAGCGCTCGAGGACGGCGTTCGGTCGGCCGAGATCGTCGCCAAGGCGGCGATCCAGCCCAAGCTCAACCCCGAGCAGCTGCTGACCGACTTCCAGCCGCTCGACGACGACCTGCGCGCCACACTCAACGCCGAGATCGGCCGCGCCACCGGCAGCGACGCCCTCGTGCGGGTGAAGGTCTGGAACGCCCAGCACTGGATCGTCTACAGCGACAAGGAGGAGCTGGTCGGCCGTTGGTTCGTCGGTGATCCGGCGCTCGAGCAGGCGCTGGCCGGCACCACCAGTTCGTTGATCACCGACCTCAGCCGCCCCGAGGAGATGGAGGAGCGCGACTTCGGACGCCTCCTCGCCGTGTACGTGCCGCTGCGCATGGACGAGACCACCCGCCAGTTCACCGACGACCCGTCGGGCACCGTGGTCGGGGCCTTCGAGATCTACGTCCCCTACGCCCCGATCCAGGCCGCGCTCGACCGGGACGTGCGGTTGCTGTGGGTCTCGCTCGCGATCGGCCTCGCCGTGCTGTACCTCGGCCTGTTCCGACTGGTCGCCAAGGCCTCGAGCAAGCTCCGCGTGCAGGCCGCGACCAACGAACACCAGGCCACCCACGACCACCTCACCGGCCTGCCCAACCGGCAGCAGCTGGTGACCGAGCTGCAGCGGATGCTCGATCGTCGCCACGGCTCGAAGTACGTCGCGCTCGCGCTGATCGACATCGACCGGTTCAAGGAGATCAACGACGCACTCGGCCACCCGAGCGGCGACGTGGTGCTCAACGCGATCGCCGATCGGTTCCGTACGCAGATGCCCGACGCGGTCGTCGCTCGCGTCGGCGGTGACGAGTTCGGCATCGCTGCCGACAACCTGCCGCACGCCCAGGCGTCGCTCGCCGTCGCCACCCGCATCGAAGAGGTGCTGCACGAGCCGTTCGAGGTGGCAGGCATCTCGGTGTCGGTGCGGCCGAGCATCGGCATCGCCCTCGGTCCCGACGACGGTCGCACGGCCGACGAGCTGCTGCAGCACGCCGACGTGGCGATGTACGTCGCCAAGCGCGAGGGCTCGGTGCGCCGGTTGTACTCGCGCAACCTCGACCACTACAGCCCCGACCGGTTGCAGCTGGCGGGTGAGCTGCGCGACGCGATCGCCGAGGCGAACGGCGAGGTGCACCTGGCGTTCCAGCCCAAGCTCGACCTGCGCCGCGACGAGATCGCCGGGGTCGAGTGCCTGGTGCGGTGGAAGCACCCGCAACGCGGGTTCGTGCCGCCGGCGGAGTTCCTGCCGATCATCGAGAACACCGAACTGATCTCGCCGCTCACCTGGCTGGTGCTCGACCAGGCGCTGTCGACCTGCGCCTCGTGGCGCCGCCACGGCATCGACATCCAGATGGCGGTGAACATCTCGGGTCGCACGATCGGCTCGACCGAACTGGTCGACCGGGTGCGCGCGGCGCTCGAACGTCACGACCTCCCGCCCTCGTCGCTCGAGCTCGAGCTCACCGAGAGCGCCCTGCTCGGCGACCTGCACATGGCCACCGACAACGTCGCCAAGCTGCGCGAGCTGGGCGTCGGGATCGCGATCGACGACTTCGGCACCGGGTACGCCTCGATCGGCTACATCACGACGATGCCGATCTCGGCGGTGAAGATCGACCGCACGTTCGTCGATCGGATGTTCTCGGACGAGGCCTCGGCCGCCGTGGTGAACTTCAGCCTCGGCCTCGGCAAGCAGCTCGGGCTGCAGGTGGTGGCCGAGGGCATCGAGGACGAATCGACGCTCGAGGAGCTGCGTCGCCTCGGCTGCGATCAGGGGCAGGGCTACTTCATCAGCCGCCCGCTCGGGTCGACCGAGTTCCTGCACTGGCTGCTCGCCTGGAGCACCCGCCACCTCACGCCGCGCGACGTGGCACCCGAGCTGGCCGACCGGTTCCTCGCCTCGCAGACCACGTATCGCGGTCGCGAGGCCTGGGAGCTCGACGAGACGACGGGCGAGCGCGAGCTCGTCACCGCTGGCGCGCCGTCGACGACCGCCGACGTGGCCGTCAGCCCGTACGACCTCGGTGCGTTGCCCCCGGTGCCGCAGTTCACCCTCGCCGCCTCGCCGTACGCGATGCCCGCGGCGCCCGAGGCACTGCAGCGGGCCGCCGATGCCGCGACCACGCGGATGCCGCTCACCGTGCCACCGACGATCGGGGCCCTGCCGTCGTTCGCGGCCCGTCCGCTGCTCGACGACGACGTGTGGGGTGACGAGCACGACGAGACCGGACCCGACGGCGACGAGCCGCCGACGGCACCGACGGCACCGACGGCACCGAGGGTGGCCGCTCCCCTGCTCGAGGCCCCTGCGATCGACGCACCCGTGCCCGGCGCCCCCGTGCGCGATGCACCCGCGGGGTTCGCGCCACCGGCCGCGCCCACCGCGTCGGGCCCCGACGCGTCGGGACCCACCCCATCGTGGCCGTCGATCTCGCTCTCGCCGCTCGGGCGCACGCCCTCGACCCAGCGCACACCGGCCGACGCGCCGCCGTCGATGTCGCTGCGCCTGCCGATCGGCCCGACGCCCGCACCGATGGCCGGCCCGGCGATCGAACCGGCGATCGAACCGGCGATCGAACCGGCGATCGACCAGCCGTCGGACGCCACGTCGCTGCCCGCGCCGGCGCCACTCGACGGCACCACGGAGGACGAGTCATGAGCCAGATCCGCCGAACCCGTCGCACCCGCCGTCGCCTCGTCGTCCCGGTGAGCCTCGGCGTCGTGGGCCTCGCCACGCTCGCCGCGTGTGGCGGCGACGACGCCAGCGCGAAGGTCGAGATCCCGCACGTGTTCGACCTCGCACACGACCCCACCTCGGCGATCCCCGACGTCGATCCGGCAGCACGCGTCGACCTCATGCCCGCCGACCTGCTGCGGAGCCGGCTCGAGAAGGAACTCACCTGGCACGGCATCACACTCGTCCAGGTGATGCGAGCCGCCCACGAGGGCGACGGATCGCTCGACGCGTGGGTGAGTGAGCTGACCACCAACACCGACGACCTCACCGCGGCGATCGGCGTGGTGTTCGGCCGCGACGAGGCGTTCGCGTTCAACCAGCAGTGGGCGCAGCACACGCAGTTCCTGGTCGACTACGCGGTGGCCATCGCCAACGGCGACGACGACGGTGCCGCCGAGGCCCGCGCCAAGCTCGAGGCCTACGCCACCGACTCCGGCAGCTTCTTCGCCACGGCCACCGATGGCGGCCTGCCCGCCGACTCGGTTCGCGGGCTGCTGAGCACGCACATCGACCACATGCTGTCGATGATCGACGCGATCGACCACGGCGACACGACGGCGGCGCTCGACGCATCGCTCGACGACAACACCTACCTGGCGACGATCGCGCAGGGCCTCGCCTCCGCGTTCTCGGCCACCGACGACGACGCGTTCCCGGGCTCGATCGACACGCCCGAAGCCGTGTACTGCTCGCTGGTCACCACCGAGACCGGCAATTACCTGTTGCGCGAGCTGTTCGACCCGGCGGGCGATGCGAACGCGCGCGTCGCGTTCGAGACGGCCACGGGTGCGACGTTCGACGAGGTGCTGGGCGTGATCGACCAGTTGCAGTCCGAGGACCCGACGTTGGTGACCCAGACCGCCGACCTGGCACTCGAGCGGGCCTTCGAGCACGCCCGCCCGAGCGGTGGCTGATCGCCCTCGACGCGATCAGCGCTGCACGAGCCCGGAGAGACGGCGCAGCACCCCGCGCGGCGTCACCCCGGCGACACCCACCATGCCCTTGTAGAGCACGCCCGGTACCGACGTGGCACGCCCGGCTGCCACATCGCGCAGCCCACCCTCGGCGACCTGCTCGGCCGTGAGCCACGCGAATGCCGGGTACTGGCCGGCGTAGTCGTCGCTGTTGCTGACGCTCTGGAACTCGGTGCGCGTGAGTCCCGGGCAGAGGGCCGTCACGTGCACCCCGGTGCCCCTCGCCTCTTCGTGCAGGCTCTCGGTCAGGCTGGTCACGTACGCCTTGGTGGCGGCGTACACGGCCAGCTTCGGTGCCGGCTGGAAGCTGACCACGCTGCTCACGTTCAGCAGGTACCCGCGGCCGCGAGGCAGCATCGTCCCCAGTGCTGCGTGGCTCAGGCGGGTGAGCGCTCGCACGTTGAGCCCGATCTCGCGGTCGAGCCGGTCGGCGTCGAGCTCGTGGAACGCGCCCGACGTGCCGAAGCCGGCGTTGTTCACGACGAGGTCGACCGGCCGGTCGCCGTCGGTGACGCGGGAGACGACGGCGTCGAGCCCGTCGTCGGTCGTGAGGTCGGCGGCGAGCACCTCGACGCCCGTCAGCTCGCCGGCCAGCTCGTCGAGTCGCTCGCGACGGCGCGCGACCACGACGACGGGCACGCCCTGCGCCGCGAGCAGACGCACCATGGCCTCGCCGATGCCGGACGAGGCGCCCGTCACCAGCGCGGACGTGAACGGGAAGCGATCGGTCATGGCGCCGAGGGTATCCCCGCACTCGCGGGCGAACCGGTGCGGCTCGCTGCGACGTACCGCTCGGCAGCGCTCGCGCCGGCGGGCGACGTGTCGCGTGTGGAAGGACGGATGGTGCCGACGAGCGAGCCCCGCGACCCTGCACCACCCTCACCACCGGCGCCACTGCCGGCGCCTGGCGCACCGGCTGCGGTCGACGAATCGGTGACCGTCGAGGAGTTCTTGCTCGAGCTGCGACGGGACCTGATCGAGCGTGCCCGCCGGTCGAGACCCGGAGCGGGCGGGTGATCATCTGCCACGCGGGGATCGCGCCGCTCAGCTCCGCTCGTCGCGCAGCTGCTCGTTGGCCATCGATGCGAGCGCCACTCGCGACGAGAATCCGAGCTTGCGATACACGTTCACCAGGTGGGTGTCGATCGTGCGCCGCGACACCACGAGCTTGATCGCGATCTCGGCGTTGGTGAGCCCGTCGCGCACCAGGCGCACGACGTGCAGTTCGGTCTCGGTGAGGCTGTCCCAGCCGAACGACGGGCGGCGCCGCGGACCGCGCACCCCCTTGGTGATGCCCGCCGAGCGGGCGAGGGCGCGCAGCTGACGTTCGATACCGGCCGCGCCCAACCGATCGGCGACGTCGAGGCCGCGGTCGATCAGCGGTCGAGCGGCCGCCAACTCGCCGGCTGCCACCAGTCCACGTGCCCCCGAGAGGCAGGTCTGCAGCAGATCGCGCTCGCGGCCCGTGCCATCGAGCACCTCGACCGCGTCGACCACCAACTGCGGACGCTGGTCCACCACCGCACGGCAACGCCAGGCGGCGGCCTGCTGCACGGGGGCGCCGCCCAGCCGGGCCAACGCCTCCACCCGTTCGGTCACGCGAACCATCCGGTCGAGATCGGTGGTCCGGTCCGACCACTCCACGCCGTCGGGCGCCATGACCACGGCTGCATTGGCCGCGCCGAACCCGTCGGCCAGCTCGAAGGACTCGAGCACCATCGCACCTGCCTCGTGTGGCGCTCCGGCGTGTGCGCGCAGGTGGGCGATCAACCAGCTGACGTAGAGCAGGCTCCCCTGCCGTGCATGTGGCTGCTGCATCTCGGTCAGGGCGGCGTCGAGGACCGCGCTGGCCGTTCGATCGTCGCCGCGCCACAGGTGCAGGATCCCGACGAACGCGTCGATCGACGGCTCGCCGAGTTCGGTGAGCTCCTCGGAGATGTCGCGGCCCGTCTCGTAGTACACGAGCGCGTCGTCCCATCGGCCGTGATCGAACGCTGCGCTGACGAGTCCCTGGTAGTACACCGGCTGCGACCACGACAGCCCCTGCTGCTCGGCGAGGCGGAGGCCGCGCTGCAGCACGTCGAGCGCCAGACCGGGATCGAGCCACATGAGCCCGAGGCCGGCGTAGAACATCGGCACGCTGCGTGCCGATGGCTGGAATCGGCGCGCCAGGTCGGCAGCGAGTCGCGCGTGGCGGGTGGTGGCACCGAGATCGCCGCTGAACGAGTGCCGCCTCGCGAGCAGCCCGTGTGCGAGCGCCGCCGCCGTCGGGGCGGTGTCGCCGGCCAGTTCGATCGCTGCTGCGGCGGCGCGTTCGCACAACGCGAAGTCGAGCGTCCACAGCGAACTCGACGCGACCTCCGACCACAGTTGTGCACGGGTCTCGTCGCTCACGTCGGCCTGCTCGGCCGCGGCGAGGAGTGGCGGCAGGGCCTGCGACGAGCGGCCGCGCAACAGGTCGGCCTCGGCGATCTCGATGCGCATGCGCAGCGCCAGGTGCTCGTCGGGGTGGCGGGCCAGCACCTCGTGCGCCAGCAGCGAGGCCTCGTCGAGCCGGCCTGCCCACTTGAGCAGGCGGACACGATCGGCGGCCAGGCGATCGCGGCGCTCGGCGGGTGCCAGCGCGGCGGCGCGAGCGAGCAACTGCTCGGCACCGATCGGGTCGACCGTCGACGTGTCGGCCGCCGCGGCCTCGAGCCAGTCGACCGCCACCTCGTCGCCCGGCCGGGCTCCGATCACCAGGTGCGGCACCACGTCCTGCACCGGCGCCCGCCGGTCGATCAACGACTGGGCGATGTCGCGGTGCAGCGCGTCGCGCACCGACGACGGCAGGCCGGCCGCCACCGCCTCGCGGAACAGGTCGTGCGTGAACGCGAGGTGCCCGTCGCCCGTGGCACGCACGATGCCGGCGTGCCGCGCCTCGTCGAGCACGTCCTGCAGCGTCAAGGTCGACTCGCCGATCAGCGCCGCCAGGTCGCGGACGTCGAAGGTCGGGCCGTAGAGCGCGGCGACCCGCAGCACATTGCGCACCACGGGCTCCATCGCGTCGAGGCGGCGGACGATCGTGTCGCCGAACGAACCGGTGCCGATCGCACCGTCGAGTTCGACGCGCCCGTCGCGCTCGACCAGACGGCCGTCGGCCCGTGCGTGGCGCAGCAACTCGACGACGTAGAACGGGTTGCCCGCCGCCGAGTGCAACGCCTCGCGGAGCGCATCGCCCGGCTCGGCCCCGAGCTCGCGCCGGGCCAGCTGGTCGATCGCCTCGGTGTGCAGTCCGTCGAGACGCAGGTGCGTGCCACCGGCCCGCTCGACGCGCTCGACCAGCATCGTCAGCTCGGGCCGCACCGGCCACGGTCGCGCGGCGACGACGATGCCGACGGGCAGGCTCCGCGTCTGGCGCACCAGCACGGCGAGCGCCGCGAGCGATGCCGCGTCGGCCCACTGCGCATCGTCGACGACGATCATCAGCGCCCGCTCGGCGGCGAGGTCCTCGACCAGTTCGACGATCGCGTCCTGGATCACGAACCGATCGCCGGCGAGCGTGCCGAGCAGTTCGTCGGCTTCGTTGCGGGGCACCGCGTGCAGCAACGACGCCACGTGGCGCCGGCGCTCGTCCGGCGACGACGGCGAGCAGCCGAGTGCGCGCAGCACCACGCCGAACGGTCGCCCCTGCTCGAGTTCGTCGGCCTCGGCGAGCGCCACGTGCGCCACCTCGGCTCGGGCGACGAGGTCGTCGAGCAGCGTCGACTTGCCGAGGCCGGGATCGGCCACCACCACCGCGCACGAGCCCGTGCCCGCAACCGCGCGCGACACCACGCTGTCGAGTGCCGCTCGTTCGCGCTCCCTGCCCAGCGGCGCCGCCACGGCGGGCGATCCTAGGGCGACCGCGCGTGCCCTACGTAGGTCGTCGGTGCCGGGCAGGGCCGGGCGTGGGGCTCGCATCCCTACGTAGGGCTTCCGATGTCGCCCCGTCGGGACGAGCGCACGCTCCCACCATGCTCCGGCGCTCGATCACCGACCACATCGACCACATCGATCACATCGATCACATCGACCGCTCCGATCACACCGACCAGACGGGGCCGGTCGGCGCGGCCGACGACGCAGCGCTCGTGGGGCGGATCGCCGGCCGTGGCGACGACGCATCGGCCGCGTTCACCGAACTCCACGTCCGTCACGAACCATGGCTCCGAGCCAAGGTGGGCGGGCACCTGGGAGCGCTCGGTGCGCGCGACGACCGCGACGACGTCGTGCAGGAGACCTGGTTGCTCGTCTGGCGGCACGCCGCGCAGTACGACCCGAGCCGAGGCACCGTGCGCGCCTGGCTGTCGGGCATCTCGCGACGCGCGAGCGTCGACCTGCACCGGCGCTCGCGACGCGGGCTCGGCCCGCTGAGCGTCGAGTGCGTCGCCGATGCCGACCTGGCCGCGGCGACGTCCGGGCAGCGGCGGGCGGTACACGACGCGGCCGACGCGATCGGCGACCGGCTCGTCGTCGACGGCGCGGTGCTCGGTCTCACCGAGGCACAACGCACCGTGATCCGCCGGGCGTACCTCGACGGTCTCAGCCAGTCGGAGATCGCGGCGGCGTTGTCGATCCCGCTCGGCACGGTGAAGACCCGCACCTTCGCCGCGCTCGCCTCGATGCGCGGCCGGCTGGCGCTCGCGAGTTGACCGCACACGCGGACGAGCCCGGCACCTGGGTGCCGGGCTCGTCGTCGAGGATGGGTGACGTCCGCGGACGCCGCTGGATCAGTGGGCGCCGGCGGCGGTTCCGATGCCGCCCGTCGCGTTGAGACGGGCGTGCGCACGAGCCAGCGAGGCCGCAGCCTCGGCGTCGTGCTCCTTGCGGAGGATCTCCTCGGCACGCTCCTTGGCTCGCTGGGCTCGCTGGCGGTCGATCTGGCCCGCCATCTCGGCCTGGTCGCTCAGGATGCTCACCGTGGTGCCGCTCACCTGCACGAATCCGCCGTGGACGGCGAGGTCGAGGACCGAACCGTCGGCGAGCGAGATGCGCGTGTGGTTCTCGACGAGGGCGCCGAGGAACGGGGCGTGACCGGGCAGGAACGCGATCTCGCCACCGCCCAGCGTGCGGGTGATGACCTGGGTGGCCTCGCCCGAGAACAGCACGCGCTCGGGGGAGACGACCTCGACCTGCATGGTGGCCATGATCAGGCAGCGCCTTCCTGGAGGGCCTTCGCCTTCGCGAGCACCTGGTCGACGCCACCGACGTTCAGGAACGCCTGCTCGGGCACGTCGTCCAGGTCGCCACGCACGATGGCCTCGAAGCTCTCGACGGTCTCGGCCACCGGCACGGTCTCGCCGCTCACACCGGTGAACACCTCGGCCACGTAGAACGGCTGGCTGAGGAAGCGCTGCACCTTGCGGGCACGGGCCACGGTGAGGCGGTCCTCTTCCGACAGCTCGTCGAGACCGAGGATGGCGATGATGTCCTGCAGCTCCTTGTAGCGCTGGAGGATCTCCTGCACGCGGCGGGCCACCGAGTAGTGACGGTCACCGACGACCTCGGGCGACAGGATCGTCGAGGTCGACGCCAGCGGGTCCACGGCCGGGTAGATGCCGAGCGAGGCGATCTGACGGCTGAGCTCGGTGGTGGCGTCGAGGAAGGTGAACGTGGTGAACGGCGCCGGGTCGGTGTAGTCGTCGGCGGGCACGTACACGGCCTGCAGCGAGGTGATCGAACGACCGCGGGTCGAGGTGATCCGCTCCTGCAGCTGACCCATCTCGTCGGCGAGGGTGGGCTGGTAACCCACGGCCGAGGGCATGCGGCCGAGGAGCGTCGACACCTCGGAGCCCGCCTGCACGAAGCGGAAGATGTTGTCGACGAACAGCAGCACGTCCTGGTTCTGGACGTCGCGGAAGTACTCCGCCATCGTCAGCGCCGAGAGGGCCACGCGCAGGCGCACGCCCGGCGGCTCGTCCATCTGGCCGAACACGAGGGCGGCCTTCTCGAACACGCCCGACTCCTCCATCTCGAGACGGAGGTCGGTGCCCTCACGGGTGCGCTCGCCCACACCGGCGAACACCGACACACCACCGTGGTTCTGCGCCACACGGCGGATCATCTCGGTGATGAGCACGGTCTTGCCGACGCCGGCGCCACCGAACAGACCGATCTTGCCACCGGCGAGGTACGGGGTGAGCAGGTCGATGACCTTGATGCCGGTCTCGAACATGCGCTTCGAGGGCTCGAGGGCGGCGAAGTCGGGCGCCGAACGGTGGATCTCCCAGCGCTCGATGTCGGCGAAGTCGGCGTTGTCCGCGTCGAGCACCTCGCCCCACACGTTCCACACGTGGCCGAGGGTGCGGTCGCCGACCGGCACGCTGATGCCGCGGCCGGTGTTGCGCACCGAGGTGCCACGGGTGAGGCCGTCGGTCGGCTTCAGGCAGACCGCACGCACGCGGCTGTCACCCAGCTGCTGGGCGACCTCGGCGAGGACGTTGACGTCCTTGCCGTCCACCGTCACGGTGAACTCGAGCGCGGTGTTCAGCTCGGGGAGCGAGCCGCGCGGGAACTCGACGTCGATCACGGGGCCGGCGATGCCGACGACGCGCCCGTCCTTGTGGTCCGTTTCCGTCATGGTCATGGGATTGGGTTCCTTGCTCTCGTTCGCTCTCGAATTCAGTTGCCGTACTTCTTGGCCTGCAGCTGGCGGGCCTGTTCGATCCACTCTTCACGCTCGACGCGCCCGGGGAAGTCGATCTCGTCGCCGATGCGGGCGGCGTCCTCGGGGGTCCAGGCGGCGATCTGGGCGAAGGTGGTGACACCCTGCTCGCGCAGGTGGGCGCCGATCACCGGGCCGATGCCGACGATCTCCTCGATGTCGTCCGGCTCGAGCACGCCGACGGCAGTGGCCGCGAGGGCGCTGGCCGGACGGATGTCGAGGTAGCCGTCGAAGCCGTCGTCGGTGAGCGGACCGAGCTCGACGAGCCGGACCTTCTTGGCGTCGCCACCGAGGGCCTCGGCACCGCCGACGATCTCCATGATCTCGGTGGTGATCGAGTCCTGACGAGCGCGGTTCATGATCCGGCTGAGGCTCTTGATGAGCTCCTCGGCGTTGTCGGTGGCGCTCTTCATCGCTCGCTGGCGGAAGGCGTGCTCGCTCGCCGCCGCGTTGAGGAGTGCCGCGTAGATGCGGGCCTCGACGTAGCGCGGGAGCAGGGTGTCGAGGATCGTGCCGGGATCGGGCTCGAACTCGAAGTCGGCCGGGGCGCCCGACGCGTCGGGGGCCTTGCCGTCGCCGCCGGCGGCCACGTCGCGGTCGAGCGGCACCAGCGGGCGCTGCACGACCTCTTGCGAACCGGCCGAGATGAAGCGGGTGTAGACGAGCTCGACCCGGTCGACCTCGCCACGGACGTAGAGGTCCATGACGTACTGGCCGATCTCCTTCGCGTTGGCGTAGGAGGGGTTGTCCGAGAAGCCGGCGAAGGTGCTGGCGAGCTGGTAGCCGCGGAAGCGGAAGTAGCCCTCGGCCTTGCGGCCGACCGCGACCACGGCGTAGTCGCTGCCGTTCAGCACGGCCTGCTTGATCTCGCCCTCGGCCGCGCGCTGCACGCCGGCGTTGTAGCCGCCGCACAGACCGCGGTCGGCGGTGATCACCACGTAGGCGGTGGTCTTGACGACGTCACGACCGGCCAGGAGCGGCGACTGCGAGCTGCCGCCCGCGGCCGCCAGGTCCTTCACGACCTCGGTGATCTGCTCGCTGTAGGGCACTGCAGCGGCCACGCGCTGCTGTGCTTTCACGATGCGGCTCGCCGCGATCAGCTCCATGGCGCGCGTGATCTTCTTCGTCGCCTGGACGGTACGGATCCGTCCACGAAGGATGCGCTCCTGACCTCCGGCCATGACTACTCCGTCGCGAGCGTCTTGGCGCTCTGGGCGTCGCCGAGGGCCTCGGCATCGGTGGCCGACGGGTCGGCGACCTTGCCGCTCGCGAGGGCGGCGACGAAGCGCTCCTTGAAGGCGGCGATGATGTCACCGAGCTCGCCCGGCACGTCGGCCTTGGGGTTGCTGCGCATGGCGGCCAGCAGACCGCCCTGGCTCGAGCGCATGTGCTCGAGCAGCTCGCTCTCGAACCGGCGGACCTCGTTGACGGGCAGGCTGTCGAGGTAGCCCTTGGTGCCGGCGAACACCGACACGATCTGCTCCTCGACCGGCAGCGGGCTGTTGAGCGGCTGCTTCAGCAGCTCGACCAGGCGGTAGCCACGCTCGAGCTGGGCCTTCGAGATCGCGTCGAGCTCGGAGCCGAAGGTCGCGAACGCCTCGAGCTCACGGAACTGGGCGAGGTCGAGCTTCAGGGTGCCCGACACGCTCTTCATCGCCTTGATCTGCGCCGCACCACCCACGCGCGACACCGAGATGCCCACGTCGACGGCCGGGCGCACACCCGACTTGAAGAGGTTGTCCTGCAGGTACACCTGGCCGTCGGTGATCGAGATCACGTTGGTGGGGATGTACGCCGACACGTCGCCGGCCTTGGTCTCGATGACCGGGAGGGCGGTGAGCGAACCGGCGCCGCGCTCGTCGGAGAGCTTGGCGGCACGCTCGAGCAGACGGCTGTGCAGGTAGAACACGTCGCCGGGGTACGCCTCGCGGCCCGGGGGACGGCGGAGCAGCAGCGACACCTGACGGTAGGCCTCGGCCTGCTTCGAGAGGTCGTCGTACACGATGAGCGCGTGCTCACCGTTCTCCATCCAGTGCTGGCCCATGGCGCAGCCGCCGTAGGGGGCGAGGTACTTGAACGGCGCCGGGTCGCTGGCCGGGGCGGCCACGACGACGGTGTACTCGAGGGCGCCGTACTGGCGCAGGGTCTCGACGGTCTGGGCGACCGTGGAGCCCTTCTGGCCGATGGCGACGTAGATGCACTTCACGCCGAGGCCGCGCTGGTTGATGATCGCGTCGATCGCGACGGTGGTCTTGCCCGTCTTGCGGTCGCCGATGATCAGCTGGCGCTGGCCACGGCCGATCGGGGTCATGGCGTCGATGGCCTTGATGCCGGTCTGCAGCGGCTCGTGCACGGGCTTGCGACCCATGATGCCGGGCGCCTGGATCTCGACGCGGCGCTCGATGCCACCGATGATGTCGCCGCGGCCGTCGATCGGCTGGCCGAGCGCGTTGACCACGCGGCCGAGCATCGCGTCGCCCACCGGCACCGAGAGGATGCGGCCGGTCGCCTTGACGGTCTGACCCTCTTCGATCGCGTCGGCGTTGCCGAGCACGACGGCGCCGATCGACTCCTCGTCGAGGTTGAGCGCGAGGCCGACCGAGCCGTCCTCGAACTCGAGGAGCTCGTTCACGGCGCAGTCGGGCAGGCCGCTGACGCGGGCGATGCCGTCGCCGATCTCCGTGACGCGTCCGACGGTGCGGGCCTCGAGCGAGGGCGCGAAGCCCTCGAGGTTCTTCTTCAGCGCCGCAGCGATGTCGCCGGCGCTCAGCGTGAGTTCTGCCATGGTCCTGGTGTTCCTTGTCTTCTCGGGCTCACGCGCTCTACAGACGCGACTTCAACTGGTCGATGCGGGTACGGACGCTGCCGTCGATGACGGTGTCGCCGATCGTGGCCACCACGCCGCCGAGGATCGACGGGTCGACGACCACCTTGACGTTGACCTGCTTGCCCGTGGCGTTCGCCAGCGCGGCGGCGAGACGGGTCTCCTGGTCCGGGGTGAGGGCGACGGCGGTACGGACCTCGGCGAGCTCGAGGTTCTTCGCCGACGAGGCCCGAGCGACGAGCTTGTCGATGATCGCCGGGAGGTCGCGTCCGCGGCCCGATCCGACCACCATGCTGACGAGCTGGATCGTGGTGCTGGTGGCCTTGCCACCGAGGAGGTCCTCGACGATCGCCTGGCGCTTGCCGGCCGGGATCTGCTCGTCGGTGAGGGCGTTGCGCAGCGCGTCGGACGACTCGTAGCTGCGGGCGAACCGGAACAGCTCGTCTTCGACCTCGTCGAGGGTGCCCTCGGCGCGGGCGACCTCGAACAGTGCCCGTGCGTATCCGTCGATGCGGTTGTCGCTCACTTGGCAGCCCCCACTCGTGCGATGAAGCTCTCGATGAGCTCCTGCTGGGTCGCGTCGTCGAGCGAGCCGGTGACCACGTGGTCGACGGCGGCGTTCGACAGGCGGGCGATCTCGGCCCGCAGTTCGTCACCGACGCGGCTGCCCGCGGCGGCGATCTCGGCGTCGGCTCGTGCCTCCATGTCGGCGAGCTCCTGCGCCAGGCGGGCGCGGCCGTCCTCGAGGACCGTCGCCGCCTGGGCGTCGGCCTCGGCGAGGAGGCGGGCACGCTCGCCCTGGATGTCGCCCTTGGCCTGGCGGATCTGCGAGGCCTCGGCGGCAGCGGTGGACTTGGCCTCCGCGGCGCCGTCGAGTTCCTTCTGGATCCGCTCGGTGCGAGCGGCGAGGCTCTTCTTGATCGCCGGACCGGCGAACTTGACGAGCAACCCGAAGATGATCAGCGAGGCGAGCCCGCCCCAGATGATCTCGGCCGTCTCCGGCAGCAGCGGGCTGTGCGTGACGATGCCCTCGCTGTCGAAGTGCAGCTCCTCGCCGCCGGCGAGGCGGACGATGGTTCCCAGAACACTCATCGCGCCATCACCTCGCTCACGACTCGGGCGACCACGGTCGCATCGGGCGTACGTCCCGTCGCGAGCTCACCCGCTCGACCGGCCACGTCGGCGACCGCCGCGTGGATCTGGTCGCGCACCGCGGCCTTCGCCGCCTCGGCCTGGGCGGCCGCAGCGGCGCGCTTGTCGGCGAGACGGGCGTTGAGCCCGGCGAGTGCCTCCTGGCGCTCGGCCTCGAGCGTCTGCCGGGCGGCGTCGACCTTGGCCGCGGCCTCCGCCTTGACGGCGGCGAGCTGGGCTTCGTAGTCGGCGACCTCCTTGCGTGCGGAGGCACGCTCGGCGTCGGCCTGCTCGTGATCGGCGCGGATGCCGGCGTAGCGGGCGTCCATCCCCTTCTTCAGGCGCGGGAACAGGTAGAACCGCATCAAGAGGGCGAAGACGATGAACGATCCGGCGCCCCAGATGAGTTCTTTCACCTCGGGGACGATCGGACCGGGCCCTTCCTTCACCTCGGCACCGGCTTCGGTGGCGAGACGGACGGCGAGCCCCTGGAGATGATTGACGGCTGTCAACACATCAGCTCCATTCGGGTGGGTGCACAGACGAGTTCGGACGTGGACGTGATCTCAGGAACGGTCAGAGACCGATGAGGATGAAGACCACGAAGCCGATGAGGGCGAGGGCCTCGGTGAAGGCGATGCCGAGGAACATGGTGGTACGCACCATGCCGGCGGCCTCGGGCTGGCGGGCCATGGCCTCGACCGACTTGCCGACGAGGTAACCGATGCCGATGCCGGGGCCGATGGCCGCGAGGCCGTAGGCGAAACCGGCCGAGCTGGCGGCCTGACCGGCCTTGTAGCCGTCGGCGTCGAGCCCGGTGGCGGCGGCGAGGTGGGCGAAAGCTTCCATGGGATTGCTGTCTCCTGTGAGTGGTTCTGGGATGTGGAGAAGGGTCGGACGATCGATCAGTGCTCGGGGTGAGCAGCGCCACCGATGTACACGGCGGTGAGGATCGTGAAGATGTAGGCCTGCAGGAAGGCGACGAGCACCTCGAAGGCCGTGAGGAACACGAGCATGAAGAACGGCAGCACGGCCATCGGCTTCAGCAGCAGCACCTTGGTCTCGGCGGTGATCAGCGACTGGGTGAGCAGTGCGAAGGTGACCAGCAGGATGTGACCGGCCAGCATGTTGGCGAAGAGTCGGACCGTCAGCGAGAACGGGCGGACGATGATGTTCGAGATGAACTCGATGACGCCCACGAGCGGCTTGAGGGCCACCGGCACCCCGGGGGGCCAGATGGTGTGGGTGAGGTAGGCGATGCCCTGGTGCTTGAAGCCGACGCCGTTGTAGACGACCCACACGAGCAGGGCGAGGAACATCGGGATCGCCATGCGGGCGGTGGCCGGCATCTGCAGGAACGGGATGATGCCCGGCACGTTGCAGAGGTAGATGAAGACGAAGAGGCTGAGCAGGAACGGGGTCCAGCCGAGGCCGCTCTTGCCCATCGTCTGCATGACGATGCCGTCCTCGATGAACTCGACCGTGGTCTCGGCGAGGTTGCGCACGCCCTTGGGAGCGACCTTGGCGTCCTTGTTGCCCGCGAGGAGGAACACGACGATGCCGATCAGGGCTGCGGCCACGGCGATCAACGCGATCTTGTTGAACGACGTGAAGAAGTCCTGCCAGCGCAGGATGGAGTTGATCTCCGGGAACTCGAAGGATTCTGCGAGCACGTTGGATCCGTTCCTGTGTGAGTGTTACGGGCGGGCGGTCTTTGCCTGGCCGGGAGCCGTGGGCTTGAGGCCGGGATGGGCGAGGGAGATCGCCACGAACTTGAGCTCCCAGAGCAGGAGCCCGAGGTGCGTGACGATGATGGTCGCTCCGAGGGCCGGAAGTGAAATCCAGTCGGCGTCCCGGACGAGGAACACGGCCAGGAAGATCAGGCCGAGGCGGATGAGGTAACCGAAGAGCACCCCACCCATCATCAGCCCGAGGCTGATGCGAGCGGTGGCCGCGACGATCGCGGCGGCGAGCGCGAAGTTCACGAGGACGAGGGCGATGGCGTAGAGGCTCGACCAGACGCCGTCGAGACCCCAGATGACGCCGCAGATCGCGACGAGCACGGGGGCGACGATGAGGCCGCGGCGCACGAGGTCCTTCGAGATCGCGACCTCGGTCGAGGGGCCCTCGAGCCGGGTGAGCATCGGCGTCGGCTGGTTCACGCGTCGACCTCGTCCTGCTGGTCGCGGGTGTCGCGCTCGCTCGGGATCTGCAGCGGCTCGTACGAGAGGTCGTCGAGCACCACCGTGGCGCGAGGCGCGGCCTGTCGTTCGGCGGCGAGTTCGGTCTCGTGGGCCTGCATGCGGGACTCGTACGCGTAGTACATGCGCACGAACTGGCCGACGACGGCGAACACGACGCAACCCACCATGAACACCGGTCGGGTCCCGGCGGCCCGGTCGATGCCCCAGCCGATCCCGAGGAACACGAGCGTCACCAGCGCGAAGTCCATGCCGCGGCCGATGTTGTCGTCGGCGTCGATCGGCTTGTTGCGGGGAACGAGTCTCACGGGGTCCTGACCTGGGGCGCGATTCACGGGGCACGACATTGTGTGGAAGCCCTCGTGACGGGTCACGGGGAGCTTGTGAACGCGAACACAATCTAGCCACACCGGTGGCCGGACGCCAAACCGTAGCCGCGCTGCGTCACCGACGAACACGGCCGGTGGGTCAGTCGCCGGCGCGGCGTTGGCGGATCTGCGGGTGCAGCACCGTGTAGAGGGCGAGGCCGAGCATCGCCGCGCCCACCGGGATGTACGACACACCGCTGCCGGTGATCACCGGGTAGAGCACGAACGCGCTGAGCAGCGCGGTCCAGCCCCACAGGATCAGCACGCTGCGGCGCTGGCCGTGCCCCATCTCCATCAGCCGGTGGTGTAGGTGGCCCTTGTCGGCGGTGGCGAGACCGCGGCCGCTGCGGGCGCGACGGATGATCGCCCAGAGCGTGTCGAGGATCGGCACGCCGAGGATGAACAGCGGGATGAACAGCGGCGCGAGGAAGAAGTACGCCTGACCCGCCGACTCCTCCACCTGACCCGGCGCCTCGCGGCCACCGACCACGCTGGTGCTGACCGCCATCATCAGCCCGAGGAACAGCGCCCCGCTGTCGCCCATGAAGATGCGTGCCGGGTTGAAGTTGTGTGGCAGGAACCCGATGCACACGCCGACGGTGATGATCGCGATGAGCGGTCCGATGTTGGGCTCGAGCAACAGCCCCTGATCGCTCAGGTGCTGGCTGTAGAGGAAGAACGAGAACGCGCCGATCGCGACGATGCCGGCGGCCAACCCGTCGAGGCCGTCGATCAGGTTGATCGCCTGGCTCATGCCGAGGATCCACAGCACCGTCACGAGCGGCACCCAGTCGTTGCCGAGGTAGGTGACCCCGAGGAACGGCAGGCGGAACAAGAACATCGTCACGCCGAAGTTGACGAGCATCGCGCCCGCCACCACGGTGCCCGCCACCTTGGCCGGTGCCGAGATGTCGCGCACGTCGTCGACGAGGCCGACGAGGAACATCACCGACGCGGCGGCGAGCACGCCGAGCGGTTCGGAGTTGCGTGCGAACAACGGGTCGAAGCCGTCCATCAGTCGCGACAGGGCGAACGCGACGACGAAGCCGACGAACAGTGCGATGCCACCGACGTCGGGCAACGGCACCGTGTGCACCGTGCGCTCGTTGGGCTCGTACACCCAACCGATGCGCGTGGCGAGCCACTTCACCAGCGGCGTGGCGACGAAGGTGACGACGGCGGCGACGGCCCCGATGATCAGGTAGGCGCCGATGCCGGGCACGACGGTGGGGTCCTCGCCGGACGGATCAGTAGGCCGGGAAGCGGCCGCAGAGCGCGGCGACGTCGGCCTTGACGGCCGCCAGCTCGGCGGCGTCGGTGCGGTGCCGAAGTGCACGCGCGATGAGCGCGGCGATCTGCGTCATCTCGGGCTCCTTCATGCCCTGCGTGGTGACCGACGGGGTACCGATGCGCACGCCGCTGGTGACGAACGGGCTGCGCGGGTCGTCCGGGATCGTGTTCTTGTTGAGCGTGATGCCGGCCTCGTCGAGCACCGACTGGGCCTCCTTGCCCGACAGGTCGGCGTCGAACGGGCGCAGGTCGACGACCATCAGGTGGATGTCGGTGCCGCCGCTGACGAGGCGGAAGCCCTGCTGCACCAGAGCGTCGGCGAGCGCGCTCGCGTTGAGCACGATCTGGCGGGCGTAGTCGGCGAAGCTCGGCTGCGCGGCCTCGTGGAACGCGACCGCCTTGCCGGCGATCACGTGCTCGAGCGGGCCGCCCTGCCAGCCGGGGAACACCGCCTTGTCGATCGCCGCGGCGTGCTCGGCCTTCGACAGGATGCAGCCACCGCGCGGACCGCGGAGCGTCTTGTGCGTGGTGAAGGTGACGATGTCGGCGTACGGCACCGGGTTGGGGTGCACGCCACCGGCGATCAGACCGGCGATGTGCGCGGCATCGAACATGAACATCGCACCGACCTCGTCGGCGATCGACTTGAACGCGGCCGGGTCGAGACGCCGGGGATAGCTGGTGGTGCCGGCGACGATCAGCTTGGGGCGGTGCTCGAGCGCGAGGTCGCGCACCTGGTCCATGTCGATGCGCTCGTCGCCGGGGGTGACCTTGTAGGCGACGAAGTGGTACAGCTTGCCGCTCGCGTTGACCGGCGAGCCGTGGGTGAGGTGACCACCGTGGTCGAGGCTCAGGCCGAGCACCGTGTCGCCCGCGTCGAGCACCGCCTGGTAGGCGCACATGTTGGCGTTGGCGCCGCTGTGCGGCTGCACGTTCGCGTGGTCGGCGCCGAACAGCGCCTTGACGCGCGAGATCGCGAGTGCCTCGATGTCGTCGACCACGGCGTTGCCGCCGTAGTAGCGCTTGCCCGGATAGCCCTCGGCGTACTTGTTGGTGAGGGCCGAACCGACCGCCTTCATCACCGCCGGCGACGTGAAGTTCTCGCTCGCGATCAGCTGCAGGCCGGTGCACTGCCGCTCGACCTCGCGCTCGATGAGGCCGAACACCTCGGTGTCCGGGGTGGTGTCGCTGGGGAACGGCATGTCAGAACTCCTGCTCGAGCGCCATGAGCTGCTGCACACGGCGGAGGTGGCGGCCACCCTCGAAGGGGGTGGACAAGAAGGTAGCGAGGATCTCCTCGGCGAGCCCGACACCCACCACCCGCGCCCCGATGCTGAGCACGTTCGCGTCGTTGTGGGCCCGGGCCATGCGGGCGGTGTAGAGGTCGTTGCACAAGGCGGCGCGCACGCCGCGCACCTTGTTCGCGGCGAGCTGCTCGCCCTGCCCGCTGCCGCCGAGCACGATGCCGAGCTCGGCGCGCCCGTCGCGGACGGCCCGACCGACGTTCGCGCAGTACTCGACGTAGTCGACGCTCTCGGTCGAGTCGGTGCCGAGGTCGTCGACGTCGTGTCCCTGGCCGCGGAGCACCTCGATCAGGTGCTGCTTGAGCTCGAAGCCGGCGTGATCGGAACCGATGGCGATGCGGGACACGTCGAGCGAGTCTACGCACGCGGCATCCGGCGGGGTCCTGCCCGTCCGGGCGGGTCCCGGTTCTTCCCCGCGCCGGGCCGTTCCCTAGCCTCGGCGCCCGTGACCCTCGACCCGCGCACCCCCGTCCTCGTCGGCGCCGGCCAGTCGCTGCACCGCGCTCGCGGCCTCGACGACGCCCTCGACCCCGTCGCCCTGATGGCGCTCGCCGTCGACGAGGCGGTGGCCGACGCCGGTCTGGCCTCGCTTTCCGACGTCGACTCGATCCGCGTCGTCGGGCTGCTCAGCTGGCGCTACGGCAACCCGTCGCTGGTGCTCGGCGAGCGCCTCGGCATCGCCAGCCGCGAGTACGCGGTCACGACGATGGGCGGCAACAGCCCGCAGACGTTGGTCAACTCGACGGCGCTCGCGATCCAGCGCGGCGAGCTCGACGTGGCGCTGCTGTCGGGCGGCGAGTCGTGGCGCACCCGCATGCGCGCCCGCAAGCAGGGCGTCGAGCTCGACTGGCCGAAGGCGCCCGACGAGGCGGTGCCGGTGGTGCTGGGCGAGGACCTGGTGATGAACCACCCGGACGAGATCGCCCGCCAGATCGTGATGCCCGTGCAGGTGTACCCGATGTTCGAGACGGCGATCCGGGCCGCGGCGGGCCGCACGCCCGAGGAGCAACTGGTGCGGATCAGCGAGCTGTGGTCGCGCTTCAGTCAGGTGGCCGCCGACAACCCGAAGGCGTGGCTGCGCGAGGCGAAGACCGCCGAGGAGATCCGCACGGTCGGCCCCGACAACCGGATGATCGGCCTGCCGTACGCGAAGTACATGAACTCCAACAACGACGTCGACATGGGTGCGGCGCTGTTGATGATGTCGGTCGAGGCGGCCGAGCGGCTCGGCGTGCCCCGCGATCGCTGGGTGTTCCCGCACTCGGGCACCGACTGCCACGAGCACCAGTTCATCTCGAACCGCTGGTCGTTCCACGAGACCCCGGCGATCGAGCTGGGCGGGTCGCTCGCGCTCGAGCTGGCCGGCCTCACGATCGACGACGTCGACCTGGTCGACCTCTACTCGTGCTTCCCGGCGGCCGTGCAGCTGGGCGCCCAGAGCCTCGGCCTGCCGATCGACGGTCAGCTCACTCTCACCGGTGGCCTGCCGTTCGCAGGTGGTCCCTGGAACAACTACGTGATGCACGCGATCGCGACGATGATGCAGCGCCTGCGCGAACAGCCGGGCGCCAAGGGGCTGGTGTGGGCCAACGGTGGCTACACCACCAAGCACGCGTTCGGGGTGTACTCCACCGCCGAGCCCGCGCAGCCCTTCCGCCACGCATATCCGCAGGACCGCATCGACGCGATGCCCCGCCGCGAACTGGCGATCGGCGACGACGCCGCGGGCCCGGCGACCATCGAGGCGTACACGGTGATGTTCTCGCGTGAGGGGCTGCCCGAGCGCGCGATCGCCGCCTGCCTGCTCGCCGACGGCCGACGGGCGTGGGGTGACTCGGTCGACCCGGCGATCGCCGCGGCCATGTGCGAGGGCGAGTGGGTGGGCCGGACGGTCGTCCTCGACCGCGAGGGCGCCCTCACCCCCGCCTGACCCACCGGCGCTCGCGGGACGAACGCGCCCATCCCGGGCGCTTCCGTCCCGCCACGTGCGGTCAGACGGCGTCGCCGACGCCGATGATCGTGAGGTCGGGGCAGCGGGACGCGAGCAACGCGGTGGTGGCCGGGATCGACACGTCGGCCACGTCGAGGTCGGGATCCTCGTTCCAGCGCGGGGCGTCGTCGGCGAACACCGCGGCGGCCTGCTCGACGAGCGGTCCGATCTCGGGACCGAGGTCGGCGAGCGGCGGCCGCACGTCGTCGGGGCCGAGCTTCCGCAGGCCGTCGAGCCACACCTGGGCCAGCAGCTCGGCGGTGCCGTCGGGCGGGTCGAGCTCGTCGAGGGCCGCCTGCGCCCCCTCGGCTCGGCGCACCACGCGGCCGAGCAGGTCGTCCATCACCAGGTCGTGCTCGTCGGCCACGGCGGCGACCTCGAGCCCGACCTCGGTGAGCGCGGCGTCGAGCTGCTCGGCCGCAGCGGCGACGAGCGGTGCGGCGATCACCTCGAGCCGGGCGATGCCGGCGGCGCCGAGCTCGCCGAAGTTGGCAGCGAGCGTGAGCACCTGACGCGTGCCGGCCAGCCGCGACCACGACTCGCAGAGCGCGCCGCTGTCGTCGACACCGGGGACGCCGCTGACGGGCACGGTGGGCGGTGTCGTGTCGGTCGTGACCTCCGTCGTGGCCGTCACCTCGGTCGTCCCCGGTTCGGCGGTCGTGTCCGCGGCGGCACCGCTCGGGGTCGTCGCTCCCGGGTCGGTGTCGTCAGGTCGCGGCAGCGGGCCGACGTCGACCGAGCCGCCGTCGGGTGAGCGGGACGAGACGTCACCGTCGCTGCAGGCCACCAGCCCGATGGCGAAGGGCGCGACGATCGCCGCCAACGTCCACGAACCCGCTCGTGCGACCCGTCCGCGTCTCGGTCCCGCAGCACCCACCTGCCGAAGCGTAGTGAGGGCATACTCGGAGGCGATGTCGAACCCCGTCCCCTCCCCCGTCGAGCCCGCGGCACGACCACAGGTCCTGCTCGACTGCGACCCCGGCCACGACGACGCGATCGCGATCGTCGTCGCCGCTCGACACACCGACCTGCTCGGCATCACGACCGTGGCGGGCAACGCTCCGCTCGAGCGCACCACCCGCAACGCGATCATCGTGCGCGACCTGCTCGGCATCGACGTCGGCGTGCACACCGGTGCCGCCCGTCCCCTGATCGCCGAGCCGAAGCACGCCGACTACGTGCACGGCGAGAGCGGCATGGACGGCGCCGACCTGCCCGAGCCGTCGCGGCCGCCCGAGAGCGACGACGCCGTCGGGTTCATCATCGAGACCTGCCGTGCGAACGAGGGCGTCTGGTTGGTGCCGACCGGACCGCTCACCAACATCGCGCTCGCGCTGCGCGCCGCACCCGATCTGGCCGATCGCATCGCCGGCATCTCGCTCATGGGCGGCGGCACCTTCGGCAACCGCACGGCCACCGCCGAGTTCAACATCTGGTGCGACCCCGAGGCCGCAGCCGCGGTGTTCGACTACGGCGGCCCACTGCGCATGTGCGGGCTGCAGCTCACCCACGGGTTCCAGGCCACGCCCGAGCGCATCGCGCAGGTGCGCGCCATCCCGGGACGGCTCGCCGCCGTGCTGGCCGACCTGTTCGACTTCTTCAGCGGCACCTACACGTCGCGCCACGACAACCTGCGCGGGGCCCCGGTGCACGACCCGTGCGCGGTGATGGCACTCACCCATCCGCACCTGTTCGAGAGCTACGACGCACACGTGGTGGTGGAGACGCGCGGTCGGTACACGCGAGGGATGACCGTGATCGACCAGCGACGGCTGCTCGACCGGCCCGCCGCCAACTGCACCGTGATCGACCGCATCGACGCCGACGCGGGCTTCGCCGTGATCGACGAGGCGATCGCCCACTTCTCGCGCTGACGGCGATCGCGCACGTGTCCGCCCGCTGACGTCCGCCCGCTGACGGCCGCCCGGCACGGGGTGGCTACCTTCGTGGCCATGCGTGCAGCCGTGATGCGTGATTGGCAACTGCGGGTCGACGACCTGCCCGACCCCACCCCGGGCCCCGGCCAGGTGCTCACCAAGGTGCTCGCCTGCGGCATCTGCGGCAGCGACCTGCACATGCTGGTGCACGGCGAGGAGAGCCGCCGGCTGAGCGAGGAGCTCTCGGCCGGGCAGCCTGCCGACCCGATGTCGCCCAAGATGTTCGACCCGCACCAGGACACGGTGATGGGTCACGAGTTCTGCTGCGAGGTCGTCGAACTCGGGGCCGGCGTCGAGAACCTGAAGGTGGGCGACGTCGTCGTCAGCATGCCGGTCAACTTCGACGCCACCGGCGTGCACCCGCTCGGCTACTCCAACGTCTACAACGGCGGCTACGCCGAGCTGATGGTGCTGAACGAACTGCTCGGCATCAAGGTGCCGAGCGGCCTGCCGGCCCACATGGCGGCGCTCACCGAGCCGCTCGCGGTCGGCGCGCACGCCGTGGTCAAGAGCCGCATCGTCAGCGGCGAGAGCGCGATCGTGCTCGGGTGCGGGCCGGTCGGCCTGGCGTGCATCGCCGAGCTGCGCCTGCGCGGGATCGGCCCGATCGTCGCCGCCGACTTCTCGCCCAAGCGTCGCCAACTCGCCGAGCAGCTCGGTGCCGACGTGGTGGTCGACCCGCGCGACACCCCGGCGATCGAGGCGTGGCGCAAGGTCGACGGTGTGCGCCAGGTCGTGATCTTCGAAGCCGTCGGCGTGCCCGGCATGATCGAGCAGGCGATGCGCATGGCCCCGAAGGACGCCCGCATCCTCGTGGTCGGCGCGTGCATGCAGGAGGACCGGATCCACCCGATGCTCGGCATCGGCCGCGAGCTCAACATCCAATTCGTCCTCGGCTACGCCCCCGACGAGTTCGCCGGCGCCCTCACCGACATCGCCGACGGCCGGGTCGACCTGTCGCCCTGGCTCACCGGCACCGTCGGCATCGACGGGGTGCCGCAGGCGTTCCACGACCTCGGCAACCCCGAAGCGCACGCCAAGATCCTCGTCGTCCCCGGGGGCTGACGGCCTCACCGGGTCGACGGTCGGGCACGCCCCCGACGGTGGGTCACGGTCCGCGGTAGGTTGCCCGCCATGAGCGACACCTTCCCGCGGCAGTACGCGCGTACGCAGCGTTTCACGCTCGGCGAGCCGCGCAACGTCGTCGTGTCGGCCGATGGGCGACGCGCGATCTTCCTGCGCAGCCGCGCGGGTGACGACCCGGTGAACTGCCTGTGGACCGCGTCGCTCGACGACGGGTCGGAGACGCTGGTGGCCGATCCGGTGGCGCTGCTCGCCTCGGCCGACGCCGCGGTCGAGGCGGAGTTGCCGCCCGAGGAACGGGCACGCCGCGAGCGCATGCGCGAGGGCGCGGGCGGGATCACCGCGTACGCCACCGACCGCGCCGGTGCCGTGGCCGCGTTCACCCTCGCGGGCCGGTTGTTCGTCGCCGGGCTCGTCAGTGCGGCCGCCCGCGAGCTGCCGGTCGAGGGGCCCGTGTTCGACCCGCGCCCCGACCCGCTCGCACGACGGCTCGCGTACGTGAGCGGCTCGAAGCTGCGCATCGCCGAGCTCGACGGCAGCAGCTGGGAGCTGGCCGGCGAACCCGATCCCGAGGTCACCTGGGGCAGCGCCGACTTCGTCGCCGCCGAGGAGATGCACCGCTTCCGCGGCTACTGGTGGAGCCCCGACGGCAACGCGATCGCGGCGTGCCGGGTCGACAACTCGCCGGTGCAGCAGTGGTGGATCGGCGATCCGGCCGACCCGCGGCGCGAGCCGCAAGCGGTGCGCTATCCGGCGGCCGGTACTCCCAACCCCGACGTCACGTTGCACGTGCTCGCGCTCGAGGGCGGCTCGGTCGAGGTGATGTGGGACCGTGAGGCGTATCCGTACCTCGCCACCGTGGCGTGGGCGGCGGCCGACCGGTTGGTGCTGGGCGTGCAGTCGCGCGACCAGCGCACGTTCGTGGTGCTCGAGGCCGATCCGGTGACGGGTGACACGGCGCCGCTGTTCACCGACGTCGACGACGCGTGGGTCGAGCTGGTGCCGGGCAGCCCGGCCGTGCTCGACGACGGTCGGCTGGTCGTGGCCGCCGATCGCGAGGGACGCCGCTGCCTGCTGGTCGACGGCGTGGTGGCCACCCCACCCGAGGTGCAGGTGCGCTCGATCGCACACACCGACACCGGCATCACGTTCCTCGGCAACCCGCTCGGCGACGCGACGGTGATGCACGTGTACCACTGGGACGGCGTCGACGTCACCCAGCTCACCACCGACCCCGGTGTGCACGGTGTGAGCGACGGCCAGCCGTTGCTCACCCGCCGCTCGTCGCTCGAGACGCCGGGCGCGCGGTGGACGACCGCGTCGGGACGCACGCTCGCGTCGTGCGCCGAGACCCCGCTGGTGCAGCCGCGGGTGACGTTGCACGAGCTCGGTGAACGCCGGATCGCCACCGCGGTGCTGCTCCCGCGCGACCACGACGGCTCGAAGCTGCCCGTGCTGCTCGACCCGTACGGCGGACCGCACGCCCAGCGGGTCGTGCAGTCGTACCTCGCGTTCACCTCGTCGCAGTGGTTCGCCGACCAGGGGTTCGCCGTGGTCGTCGCCGACGGGCGCGGCACCCCCGGACGTGGCAGCGAGTGGGAGCGAGCGGTGCACCACGACCTCGCGACGGCCGTCCTGGACGACCAGGTCGAGGCGCTGCAGGCGGCCGCCCGCGAGCACCCCGAGCTCGACCTCTCGCGCGTGGCCATCCGGGGCTGGAGCTTCGGCGGCTACCTGGCCGCCCTCGCCGTGCTGCTGCGGCCCGACGTGTTCCACGCCGCCGTCGCCGGCGCTCCGGTCACCGAGTGGCGGCTGTACGACACCCACTACACCGAGCGCTACCTCGGCGACCCGACGATCGACTCGGCCCCCTACGCGGCCACGAGCCTGTTGCCGCTCGCGCCCAAGCTGACGCGCCCGCTGCTGCTCGTGCACGGCCTGGCCGACGACAACGTCGTGGCCGCCCACAGCCTGCAGCTGTCGTCCGCGCTGCTGGCCGCCGGCAAGCCGCACGAGCTGCTCGCGCTGGTGGGCGTGTCGCACATGACCCCGCAGGAGGTCGTGGCCGAGAACCTGCTGCTGCACCAACTCGAGTTCCTGCGGCGCTCGCTCCCCCACTGACCGGGTCCTCACCCGCGACACGTGTCCGTCGGGCGTGCCGGCGGGGCCGCGTGCCAGAATCGCAGCCATGAGCCAGCAGCTGAGAGATCTCTACGACGGCGTGTCCGTGCACGCCACCGCCGACCGCGAGCACGAGGCCGCGATCGAGCTGCTGCTGCTCGTCATGGTGGCCGACCACCACATCGGGCAGGCCGAGATCGACGAGATCCGCACGATCAGCGAGGATCAGGGCTTCGAGTCCGACACGTTCTCGTTCGACCAGTACCTCGGGCTCGCGATGGCGAAGGTGCGATCGGCGATCGGCGACGACTCGATCGACGCGCTGCTCGACGACATCGACCACCGCATCACCAGCAGCGTGCTGCGCCACTCGCTGTTCTCCGCGGCCCGCGACGTCGCAGGCGTCGACCACTCGATCGCCCCGGCCGAGGAGAGCCTGCTCGCTCAGGTGGCGGCGCGCTTCGCCTGAGCGAAGCGGGTGTGTCCGGACAGGTCGAGGTGCACCTGCACGTCGACCAGCCCGGCGTCGCGCATCATCGTCGCCACACGCTCACCCTGGCCGCTGCCGAGCTCGACGATCGCGGTGCCGCCCGGCGCCAGCCACTCGCCCGCCCCACGCACGATCTCGGCCAGATGCGCCAGCCCGTCGTCGGGGGCGAACAGCGCCATCGGCGGCTCGTGGTCGCGGACGATCGGCTCGACGAGCGGATCGTCGTCGGCGATGTAGGGCGGGTTGCTCGCGATCAGGTGCAGTGAGCCGCGCAGGTGGTCGGGCAGCGCCTCGTACCACGACCCGGTCGCGATGCGCACGGCCGCTGCTCCACGCCCGATGCCCGCGGTGTTGGCCCGGGCGACGTCGACCGCGTCGGGCGACACGTCGGTGAGCCACACCTCCATCCCGTCGTGCCAGCGCTCGGCGGCGATCGACAGCCCGATCGCGCCGCTGCCGGTGCCCAGATCGGCCACCCGCCAGGGCCGCGGCTGCTCGCGCAGCGCGGCGAACGCGTGGTCGACGAGCAGCTCCGTCTCGGGTCGGGGGATCAGCACCCGCCGATCGACGAGCACGTCGAGCATGCGGAACGCCCAGCGGCCGAGCACGTACTGCAACGGCTCGCCCGCGAGGTAGCGATCGACCATCGCGTCGAGGCGCGCCACCATCCGCTCGGTCGCGGGGTCCTCGAGCACGTCGAGGAAGTCGTCGCCGTCGGCGCCGCTCGCGGTCTCGCAGATCCAGCGGGCGACGCGCCGGTCGCCGACGCGCCGCTGGGTCTCGGCCCACAGCTCGCGCCACTCGAGCGTGCCGTCGGCAGCCATGCGATCAGCCCTCGCCGTCGGCGAGCTGGCGGGCACGTTCGTCGGCCAGCAGCGCGTCGACCACGTCGTCGAGATCGCCGGCCAGCACGTCGGCCAGGCGATAGATGGTGAACCCGATCCGGTGGTCGGTGACCCGGTTCTCCTTGAAGTTGTAGGTGCGGATCTTCTCGCTGCGGCCGCCACCACCCACCTGAGAGCGACGCTCGACGGACATCGCCGCGTCGTGTTCGTCCTGCTTGAGCTGCAGCAGGCGGGCGCGCAGCACCTGCATCGCACGTGCCTTGTTCTGCAGCTGGCTGCGCTCGTCCTGCATGGTGACCACCAGCCCGGTGGGCTTGTGCGTGATGCGCACCGCCGAATCGGTGGTGTTGACGCTCTGCCCGCCCGCACCGCTGCTGCGGTACACGTCGACCTCGAGATCGCGGTCGTCGATGTCGACGTCGATCTCGTCGGCCTCGGGCAGCACCGTGACGGTGGCCGACGAGGTGTGGATGCGCCCTTGGCTCTCGGTGACCGGCACGCGCTGCACGCGGTGCGGGCCACCCTCGAACTTGAGGTGCGACCAGGCCGAGTCGCCGCGCACCACGAACGTCACCTGGTTCACACCGCCGAGGTCGCTCGGGTCGCTCGACAACACCTCGAGCTTCCAGCCCGAGCGCGAGGCGTAGCCCTGATACATCTCGAACAGGTCGCGGGCGAACAGGTTGGCCTCCTCGCCGCCCTCGGCACCGCGGATCTCGACGATCACGGCGCGACCGTCGTTGGGATCCTTCGGCAGCATGAGCGTGCGGATGCGCTCCTCGAGCTCGGCCACGTCGGCCTCGCCCTCGCCGAGCTCGGCGCGCCACAGCTCGCGCTCCTCGCCCGACGACGCGTTCATCAGCTCGCGGGCCGTGTCGACGTCGGCGGTGCGGGCCCGATACGCCCGCATCGCCTCGACCAACGGGGTGAGGTCCTTGTAGCGCTTCGAGATCGAGCGCAACTGGGCCGGGTCGCCGAGCACGTCGGGATCGCCCAGGCTGGTCTCCAGCAGGGCGTACTCGTCCTCCACGGCGGCCAGGCGATCGATCACGGTGGTGCGAGGCTACTGGCGTGCGGCCGTCAGCCGCCGTTGGCGGCCGGTTCGTAGGCCCGGCACGGCTGGCCGCGCAGGGCCCCGCACGCGGGCGGCGCGCCGGACGCGAGGTCGACGTCGGGCACCACCGGCAGCACGAGCGCCGACGGATGTGCGTCGTCGTGCACGACCGTGACGGTCTCGCCGTCGCTCAGGGTGTCGAACACCCAGACCCCACGGGCGTTGCCGGGCGCGTCGATGGTGAGGCGGATGCGACTGCCGGCTCGGAACGGGTGGGCCACCGGGAACAACTCGACGCGCACGGGCACCACCTCGCCCGGCACCAGCGGTGCGGCGTCGGCCTCGAGGTGGGTCTGCACGGGGCGGAGGTCGGTGGACGCCGCGGTGTCGAGCGCGCGCTGGCTGGCGCGCAGCCAGCCGCTCTGCACGTAGATCTCGGTGCCGTCGGGACGCACCTCCGACACGGTGACCTCGAGGTCGGTGTCGTCGGCATCGGCGCTGATCCACAGGTCGACCGATCCCGAACCGATCACGGTGGTGTCGTCGGCGAGCGGCTCGGTGACGAACCCGATGCCCGTGCCGTCGGGCAGCGGCTCCCAGTCGTACTGCACGTCGGCGCGCCAGATGCCGTCACCGCTGCCGTCGTAGAACGTGTCGGGCAGGGCGTCGGGGTCGGCGGTGTAGTCGTCGGCTCCGCTGGTCGACACGTCGGTGGCGTCGGACCCGGCCGCGACCAGCGCGCCGCCGTCGTCGAGCCGCCACGTCGTGGCGACGGCGCTCGGCACCGGCCACGCGTCGAACTCGGCCACCGATCGCGGCTCGGGCGCACCGGGCACCTCGCCGCCGGCGCCCTGCTCGAGCAGCACCCGCACGCGAGGTTCGGCCTCGAACGCAGCGAGGGCCTCCTCGTAGGTGTCGCCGGCGAACCGGTCGTCGAACGGCGCGACGTCGGTCACGCCGTAGAGCGCGTCGGTGAGCACCGTGATCGCGCCGTTGATCGCCGCCATCGAGGGCGTCTCGTGCGCGACGTACAGCTGCAGGAACTCGACGTACCGCTGCATCACCGGCGGCGCGAGCGACTCGGTGTGCAGACCGTTGGTGAGCGTCACGTACAGCTGTGGTGCGGACGTGAACCGGTCGAGCATGGTCGCGAAGTGGCCGCCGGTCTGCTCGTCCTGCCACGCGCCCGCCAGGAACACGGGCACGTCGATGCGATCGACGAACGTGGCCGGTGCGAGCGGGTCGCCGAGCTCCGCCGAGTCGTACGGGTTGGCCTCGATCTCGGCGACGAGGTCGGGGTTCTGCAACCGCACCCGCTGGTTGGCGGCGCACTCGTCGTCGCCGGCGTCGGCGCGGTCCTTCGTCCAACCCTGACCGAAGGGCTCGGCCTGGTCGAGGCGGGCCTGGGTCCAGTCGACGGCGAAGCCGGTGTTGAGGATGCCGCCGGGGTACAGCGTCGAGCGATAGGCGTCGTCGAGTACGGACAGCGGTGTGATCGCCTCGAGCGACGGCGGCTGGGTGGCGGCGACGAACAGCTGGCTGATGCCCGGGTACGAGATGCCCACCATGCCCACCCGGTGGTCCTCGACCCACGGCTGCGCGGCCACGGCCTCGATCACGTCGTAGCCGTCGGTCGACTGCACCGGCTCGAAGAACCGGTACGACCCGCCGCTGCACCCGGTGCCGCGCATGTTGACGCCCACGTAGGCGAACCCGAGGCCGGTGTACAGCTGGGCCAGCGCCGCATCGTCGGGGTTGCTCGGCGAGTAGCCGCTGTACTCGACCACGGTCGGGTACGGTCCGTCCTCGACGGGACCGGGCAGCAGCACGTTGGCGCTGAGGGTCGTGCCGTCGCGCACCGTCAGGTACCCGAACCCGGGTGCGGCCAGCTCCTGGTCGGCGTAGAACGAGGCGTCGGGCACCTCGTTCACGTCGGGAACCGAGAACGTGTCGCTCGCACCCTCGTCCGAGTACAGCCGGTAGCCGGAACCGGGATCGACGCCGCGGAACAGCAGCGAGCCCTGCTCGTCGACCTCGCCCGACGCGATGGACGACTCGCTCTGGCGCAGCTCGACCTCGAGGCCCGGCGTGGCGTCGAGCACCGTCACCTGCAGCGGTCCCGGTCGCACCGTGAACGTGACGGGCAGCGCATCGGCCGACGTGTCGTCGGTCGGCGCCACCGTGGTGTCCGGGGCCGATTCGGCGTCGGCGACGGTGGTGGCCGGACCCGCCGTCGTGGTGGCCGACGGCACGTCGGCCGATCCGGCGGGATCGTCCGAGCAGGCGACGGCCACGAGTGACAGCGCGGCGGTGGCGGCGATGGCGGCGAGGGTGGGCAGGGTGCGGTGGCGCATGACGATCGGTCCGGGTTCGAAGATGGTCGCAGGGGTCGGCGTGGGCGCTGGGCGGGGCGTCAGACGCCGACGAAGGAGGTCGGCACGCGCAGCAGCGCGGCGAGGCGCTGCTGGACGTCGATCACGTCGCGGGTGGGGGCGGCGATCAGGCAGCGGTCGGCGCCGTGACGGGCGATCGCGTCGCCCGCCCACGGCACGACGTCGAGGTCGATGCCCGTGGTGCACACGACCAGCGTGCCCGTGCCTGGTTCGACGGCCGCACATGGCACCTGGTCCTTGAGGTTGGTGCGCGGCAGCGGCGGATCGACCGGCACCAGCGCGGCCAGGCCGAGGGGCGACGGGTCGTCGATCAGCCGGGCGCGTAGGCGGCGGCTCGCGGCCAACTGGTTGAGCGGGTGCTGCGGTGCCCCGTCGCGACGATGCTGTGCCACCGAGCGGACGACGTCGGCGAGCGCCTCCACCTTGGGGCGGTCGCCGTGCATCAGCTGGAAGGTCTCGCGGTCGTGCGCACCGACCCCCACCTCGAGGCGCACCTCGCCCGACACCGGGTCGTCCACCACTCGGCACACCTCGAGCCCGTCGACCTCGCCGGCCACCACGCCGTGCTCCTCGACGGGCGACGCGCCGCCCTCGGCGATCAGCTCGCGCAGTGCCCGATGGTCGTCGCGTGCGGCAGTGCCCGCCGGCAGGGCCTCGGCCTCGGCCGGCACCAGGCTGCGGCCCTCGAGCCGTGACACGCGCACGGGCAGCGCGAACCAGCTGGCCCGGCGGGCCAGCACGCCGACGCCCGCTTCGGCCACCACGTGCAGCGCCGCGGCGTCGTTGCGCACGGCGAACGCGAGCGCGGCGCCGAGCTGTCGATCGGGCCCCCGGTCGGGCAGGTCGGCGAGCAGCACCCACGCGGTGCCGTCGGCGGCGAGCACACCGGCCCCGGCGCCGAGCGGTGCACGCGCGTCGGTGGCCGATCCGCCGTCGTCACCGATGAGTGCGGTGAGGCGCACCTCGTTGAGCGCGGCGCGGCGGGCAGGGTCGAGGGTGGCGGCCATCGACCGCAGGCTATTGCGTCGCGCCCTCGCACCGGGGTGGCGAGCGGCCGATGATCGATCGGAGATCGGCCGGTGATCAGCCGGTGATCAGCCGGTGAAGTAGCCCATCACGTCGGCCACCAGGTCGACGCTGCCGCTGTTGTTGTAGATCTCGGCCGCGCCGTCCGGTCCGAGTCGGGCGATCACCATGTTGGGCACCACCTGCCCGGCCGACGCGTTGAGGTTCGACGCATTGGGCCGTTCGACGTCGGTGGGGAACACGGTGACGAACGTGCCCGCCGTCGGGGTGACCGCAGTGACGTTGAGCAGCACCGCCGACGCGCCACCCGAGGGCACACCGCCGCGACCGGCGAGCTGCAGCGTGAGCGCCCCCCGGCCGAGCGGCGACTTCGGTGCACCGGTCCCCTCACGCGTGTCGAGCACGCGCGACGGCGACAACGACACGAACTTCGACGACACGCCGGCGCCGAAGCACCCGAGCACGTCGACCACCACGTGCGTGGTGCCCGAGTGGTTGTAGATGCTCACCCGACCGCCGTCGCCCACCTTGGCCAGCACCATGTTGGGCACGGTCTGTCGCGGGGCCATGTTCACGCTCGAGGCGAGCGGCTTGTCCTGCCCGCTCGGCCACACGGTCAGGTAGCTCGCCGCGCTCGGCTCGGTGGCGGTGACGTTGAGCGCCACCGCCTCGCACTCGTCCGACACGCCACCGCGGCCGGTGACCTGCAGCTCGACCACCTGACCCGGTCCGATCGCGCCGAGCACGCCACCGGTGCCGTCACGGGTGTCGAGCAGGCGAGCGGGCGCGAGCGCCTCGAGACCGACGTCGCTGTCGGGCGTGAACCAGCCGACCACGTCGCCGACGAGGTGCACGGTGCCGGAGTTGTTGTACAGGTCGATCGAGCCGCCGAGGCCCACGCGAGCGAGCACCAGGTTGGGGATCGCGGCACCGGGCACCGGGTTGAGGTTCGACGCGAACGGCCGCAGCTCACCGCTCGGCGACACCGTCACGTAGGTGGGTGCGGTCGCGTCGACCGAGGTGAGGTTGATCGCGACCGCCACCGCTTCGAGCGGGATGCCGTACTTGCCGGCGATCGTGAACCGCCAGGTCTCCCCCGCGCCGAGCGGCGCCTCGCGCCCACCCGTGCCGTCGCGGGTGTCGAACACCCGCTGGGGCGCGGTGGCGACGAACCCGCTCGGGGTGGCCGCCGGCAGCACGATCACCGGGATGTCGCTGCCGGGCGTGCCCGGGGTGCCGTTGAACAGCTGCAGGTCCTCGAAGCTGCCGCCGAGGATCGTGCTGCCGCCACCGCCCATCCAACCGTCGAGCACCGAGCCGATCACCCAGCGGAAGTCGACGTAGTTCGGCAAGCGGTCCCACTGGCCCAACCCGGCCAGGGTGGGTCCCTGCCCGTAGAGGCCGCCGCGGACGTGCGTGCCCATCACGAACAGCGGGGCGGCGGTGCCGTGGTCGGTGCCCCCCGACTCGTTCGACCACGAGGTGCGACCGAACTCGCTCATCGTCATGATCGTCACCCGGTCGCGCCACTGCGGCGAGAGGGTGCCGTAGAACGTCGCGATCGCGGTGTCGAGCTCGCCGAGCAGATCGGGGTGATTGCCCAACTCGTCGGCGTGGTTGTCGAATCCGTCGAGCCCGACATCGAGGATGCGCAGCCCGATGTTCGCGTTGATCAACCGGGCGGCGATCGTCAGCTTCTTCGACAGGTCGCCCTCGGGCAGCGTCTGCACGAACGCGGGTGCCACCTGCTGGGCCATGTCGAGCTGGGTCTTCATCGTCGACGCGAACTGGTCGTGCCACTGGCCGCGGCCCGAGCCGGCGGCCGCCATCGCGCGGATGCCGTCGTACATGCGCAGGTCGTGCGCCTGGCTGTCGACGCCGAACATGTCGCCCCACGGCGAGATGCCCACGGCCTGGCGCTGGTCGCCCAGCAGGTGCAGCGCCACCGACGAGTCGATCGTGGCGGCCCCGAGTTCGGCGGCCGCGGGCGAGAGCCCGTCGAGCCAGCGCCCGATCCACCCGTTGGTCGGCGCGCTCGTGCCGAACTTCGCGTGCATCCACACCGCCATCGACGTGAAGTGCGACAGGTCGGGGTCGGGATAACCGACGCCCTGGACGATCGCCATCTGTCCGCGCTGGTACATCTGGTGCAGGTACGGCAGGCGCGGGTGCAGTCCGAGGGTCGGCGTGATGCCGAGCGCTGCCGACGGAGCCACGGCGATGTTCGAACGCTGCGCGTAGTAGTTGCCGTCGGTGAACGGGATCACGGTGTTGAGCCCGTCGTTGCCCCCGTACAGCATGATCGTCACGAGGATGCCGTCGTTCGCCCCGATGGGCGGGCTGGCGAACGCGTCGTGCACGTCGCCGGGGATCAGCGATTCGCCGAGCGAGCCGACGACCGCCCCTGCACCGAGGCCCATCCCGACGGCCTGGAGGAACCCCCGGCGGGTCCATCCGCCGGGTCCGGCGAGGTCGTGGGCGGGCATGCCGCGGAAGGCGGGGCGGCTGAGGAGTCGCTTGGCGTCGGCGGTCGAGATGTCCTGGTCGAGCATGAGTGTCCTTCGTCCTGGGGGTGCGGTGCGGGTCGGGCGTCGTCCGTGACCGCTACGCCATGTGCATCTCGGGGCTGAGCATCGCCATCGTCAGCAGGTTCGTCGGGGCCCACCAGCTCACCCACGGCTGGGCGTTGCGCTCGGCCTGGTGCGCGGCGATCAGCGCGTTGCGCGTGGTGGTGCTGAGCGGGGTGAGGCCGAAGTAGTTGGCGACGAAGTCGACGGCGTCGGCCACCGTCATCGACGAGAGGTTGGCGAAACCGTCGTTCTGGCGCAGGCGCCAGGTGACGCCACGGGCCACCTCGGCGCGTCCGCTGAGCGCGCTGGTGTTGAGCCAGTAGGCGTTCGACTTCCAGCCGGCGACGTTGGGCGGGTTGTACAGCGACTGACCCATGCGCTCGCCGATCCACGACGCACCGAGGTCGTCGAAGCTGATGCCGGTGTGGTGACCGAGGGCCACCATCCACTCGACGGGCGTGCGCACCAGGCCCTGCTTCGCGGTGGTCGAGTAGAACTCGGTCCGCTTCAACAACGCGCTCATCAACGCGCGGATGTCGAGGTCGCTCGCCAGGAACACGGCGCTCAGCTCGTTCAGCACGTTGCTGGGGATGCCGGGATGGGCGAAGAACTCCCAGAGCTTCTTCGTGATCAGTCGAGCGGCGATCTGCTTCTTCGCGGCGTTGTCGCGCAGGATCTCGTCGATGATGTCCGGCCCGTTCCAGTTCTTGGTGGTGCCGAAGAAGGTCTTGTTGCCGTTGTCGTGACGGCTCGGGAAGAACTGGTACTGGTACGCCGGCCAGTCGGCGTTGTGCCCGGTCCAGGCGCGTGCGGCGGCGACGACGTCGTTCTCGGTGTAGTTGCCGACGCCGAGCGTGAACAGCTCCATCAACTCGCGGGCGAAGTTCTGGTTCGGGGCGTCCTTGTCGTTGACGTTGTTGTTGAGGTACACGAGCATCGCCGGCTCGAGCGCCATCGCCTGGGTCAGCGCCCGGAAGTTGCCGAGCCCCTGCAACCGGTAGAGCTGGTTCTGGTGCATCATGTGGTCGGAGCGACCGACGCCGTCCCACCACGAGCTCGTGAAGTGGCCGTGCCAGAACAGGGCCATCTTCTCCTGGATCGGCCGGGGCCGGGTCTTCATCTGGTCGAGCCACCACCCGACGGCGGCGACGTACTGCTCCCAGCCGTTCGCCTCGTCGTACACGGCGAGGTTCGACGGGATGGTCGGGCTGCCGTTCTGCGCGATGTCGAGCACGTTGTCGACGGCGGCGCTGATCGTGAGCGCGCTCAGCTCGGCCACCCGTGCGGGTTTGGCGACGAACTCGGTGCGGCGCAGCAGGTGGGCGATGTCGGCGGGATCGGCCACGGGACTCCTCGGATCGGTACTCGGTCACCAAGGGGATCGGCCCCGATCGCCACCCCTTGAGGCATCCGGGTGACGACGGCCACGCTGCGTCGACGATCAGACGGGAAAAACACGAAGACCCGGCCCTCGCGGGCCGGGTCCTCCGAGTCGGGTCAGCGCAGGATCAGTGCGAGATCACTTGGTCTTGCGGGCGCCGTAGCGCTTGTTGAAGCGCTCGACGCGGCCACCGGTGTCGACCAGCTTCTGCTTGCCGGTGAAGAACGGGTGGCACTCGTTGCAGAGTTCGACGTGCAGCTCGCCACCCTTGGTCGAGCCCGTGGCGAACGTGTTGCCGCACGAGCACTTCACGGTCATCTCGGCGTACTTCGGATGGATGTCGGTCTTCATGGCTGCGCTCCTGCGAAAGAGAAGGACGGAGCAGTGTACCGCCACCCCCGCCCGCCTCCACCAGCCCCTGACCAGGGCCGTCCTGCGTGCTGAGCAGGCGAGATGCGAGCCCGGCACGTCTGATCCCTCCGATGGTCGTGGACGACCATCTGGGGGATCAGACGAGGTCGTTTTCCGATTCGATGATCTCGCCGTACCTCTTTCGGGTGTGACGACGTGGATCACCGACCTCATCGACCTCCTCGATCGCCAGGACGCCCTGGTGTCGACCGCTCAGCTCCGCGGGATCCAGGTCCCGCGCGGTGTGGTCCGCCACCGCCTCGCGACCGGCGAATGGATCCGACCGGCGCCCGGCGTGATCGGCCTGCCAGGCCCGATCACCTGGGAGCGACGGGTCCGCATCGCGCTGCTGGCGGCCGGGCCGAGGGCGCTGGCTGCTCACGGCACCGCGGCGCGGCTGCATCGGTTCGACGGATACGACCGCCACGAGGTCGTGTCGGTGTGCTCGATCGGTGGCGCCCACATCCAGGCGCCCGAGGGCACCCGCGTTTCTCGGACCCGTACCGTCACGTCACGGCACCGACTCGAGCTGCCGAACGGCCTCGCAGTGGTGTGCATTCCTGTCGCGCTGGTCCAGGTGGCGGCCGACGACGGCGCCGACGCTGCCGCCCGGGCGCTCGACGGTGTGCTGCGTTCGGGGGCGAACCCGAGGTGGATCACGACCGTTGTCGGGGAGTTGGCGCGGCCGGGTCTCTCCGGGCCGGCGACCGTGGTCCGTCTGCTCAGCGAACGTGTCGACCGACGATTGCCCCGAAGCTGGTTCCAACGACTCGCGAAACGAGCGCTCTCCACCGACGAATGGGTGTTCGTCGACGAGTGGCCCGTGCACGACGGCACACGACTCCTCGCCGAACTCGACCTCGCGATCCCAGCGCTGAAGGTCGGTGTCGAGTGCCAGAGCTGGGCATGGCACGCCACCCCGGCTGCGAAGGACCGCGACAATCGCCGCCGCCGTCGGTTGCGCGAACTCGGTTGGGAGATCGTGGACGTCTGGTGGACCGATCTCGACCGGATCGACGAAGTCGCTCGCGACCTCGTTCTCGTCGTCGAACGACGACGCCCGTCGCTGTTCGGACCCGGGTGAACGCTGTCTGCTCCCCCTGGCGGTCGTGGACGACCACCAGCGGGAGCAGATGGGTCACATGCTGGGTTGCTTGGCGATCTCGTTCAGGAACTCGTCGTTGGTGCGGAAGGTCTTCAGGCGGTCGACGAGCAGTTCGAGGCCGGGAGCGGCGTTGCCGTCGGCGGCCAGGCCGCTCAGCACGCGGCGCAGCTTCCACACCATCTGCAGCTGCTTGCGGTCGAACAGCAGCTCCTCGTGACGGGTGCTCGACGCGTCGACGTCGATCGCCGGGTAGATGCGGCGTTCGGCGAGCTTGCGGTCGAGGCGCAGCTCCATGTTGCCCGTGCCCTTGAACTCCTCGAAGATCGCGTCGTCCATGCGGCTGTTGGTCTCGATCAGCGCGGTGGCGAGGATGGTGAGCGAGCCACCCTCCTCGACGTTGCGGGCCGCACCGAAGAACTTCTTCGGCGGGTACAGCGCACCGGCGTCGATACCACCCGACAGGATGCGGCCGCTCGCCGGGGCGGCGAGGTTGTAGGCACGGCTCAGGCGGGTGATGCCGTCGAGGATGATGACGACGTCGTCGCCCTGCTCGACCATGCGCTTCGCCTTCTCGATCGCGAGCTCCGCCACGTGGGTGTGCTCGTCGCTCGGACGGTCGAACGTGCTGGCGATCACCTCGCCCTGCACCGTGCGGCGCATGTCGGTGACCTCTTCGGGCCGCTCGTCGATGAGCAGCACGATGAGCTTCACCTCGGGATGGTTCTTCTCGATCGACGTCGCGATCGTCTTCATGATCGTGGTCTTGCCGGCCTTGGGCGGCGACACGATGATGCCGCGCTGACCCTTGCCGATGGGCGAGATCAGGTCGATGATGCGCGCCGTCATGTTGGCCGGGTCGGACGGGTTCTCGAGGCGGAGCTTCTCGTCCGGGAACAGCGCGGTGAGATCCTCGAACCGCTTGCGGTTCTTGGCCTTCTCGGGGTCGCCACCGTTGACGGTGTGGATCTCGAGCAGCGCCGGGTTCTTCTCGTTGCGGCCGGCCGGACGGCTGAGGCCGGTGACGTGGTCGCCCTTGCGGAGGCCGTACTGGCGGGTGAGCTTCACCGGGATGTAGGCGTCCTCCTTGCTCGAGAGGTAGCCGTGCACCCGGAGGAAGCCGTAGCCCTCGTCGCGCAGGTCGAGATAGCCGCTCACCTTCACCGGCTCCTGACCGGTGGGCTCGCCGTCGCCACGCTCTTGGCGATCGCCACGGTCCTGGCGATCCTGGCGGTCCTGACGGTCGCGCTGACCACCGCCACCACCACCGCCGCCGCCGGCACCACCTTCGAAGCGGTCCTGGCCCTGCGGGCCGTCCCCGCGGTTCTTGTTGCGGCGACGACGGCGACGGCGGCTGGTGCGGCTCTCGCCGTCACCGCCGTCCTGGCCCGACGGCTCGTCGCCGTCGTCGTCACCGTCGGTGTCGTCACCCTCGCCGGCCTCGCCGTCGGCGGCGGGCGCATCCGCGGAGCCGGCCGTGGTCTCGTCGGCGGCGAGCTCGCCGGCGCGCAGCAGGTCGACCTCCCAGTCGGCGAGCGGCTCGCCGTCGGGGCCGAGGACGACCTCGGGCTCGGCCGCGGCGGCCGGTGCCGGGCGCTCGGCGCGGGCCGGCTTGGCAGGCGCGGCCGGGGCCGCGGCGGCAGGAGCCGGCTCGGCAACAGGCTCGAGCGGCAGTTCGGGCGCGGCAGGGGCCGCCGCCTCGGCGCTGCCGTTGGCGCCGTTCGGGCTCGAGCCGTTGGCCGGTGCGGGGACACCGCCGGTGGTCTCGAGGATCTTGGTGATGAGCGTCGCCTTCGCCGCACGGGCGTTGGTCTTGATGCCGAGCGCCTGCGCGATGGCGAGCAGCTGGTCCTTGTCCTTGGACTCCAGCATCGACTGTTCGAGAGCTTCCGCGGCCACTGGCCACCTGCTTTCTGACAGGGGCGGCGGGACTCGGCCTGCGCCGTCGTCGTTCACGTGACGAGCACAGCCGGCGGCCCCACCACCGTACAGAGATCGACTCCATCGGGTCATCGGCGCGGGCGGTTGCGCGAGCCGGAGACGGAGCGGTTCGGGAACCCGAACGGCTGCACTGTAGCGACCACGACCCCCTGCCGCAACGCATGCGGCAGGGCGGGCCGGTGAACGTCCGGTGTCAGTGACCGAAGGTGGTGGCGACGAACTGCTGGACCGCGGCGAGGTCGTTGGGCAGCACCGATGTGTGCTCGGGGCGGTCGAACAGGTCGGCCAGGTGAGCGGGCAGCGGGGGTCGCACGCCGGTGGCGCGCTCGACCGCGTCGGGGAACTTGGCGGGATGCGCGGTGGCGAGGGTCACGACCGGACCGTCGAGGCGACCCGCGGCGCGCAGCTCGTCGACGGCCCCGACGCCCACCGCCGAGTGCGGGTCGAGCAGCATGCCGGTGGCCGCGTGGGTGCGGCCGATCACCTCCAGCGTGCCGGCGTCGTCGACGCGGACGCCGTGGAACACGCCGTCGAGCCATTCGGCGCGCTGGTCGGCCTCGACCGCCAGCGTGCCCGTGGCGCGGAAGCGCTGCAGCTGCTCGGCGGTGAGACCGCCGTCGCGGCCGTTCATCTCGAACAGCAGCCGTTCGAAGTTGGACGACACCTGGATGTCCATGCTCGGGCTGAGCGTGGGCACCACCTCGGCGGTGCTCATGTCGTTGTCGCGCAGGAACCGGGTGAGGATGTCGTTGGTGTTGCTGGCGACGACGAACTGCTCGATCGGCGCGCCCATCCGCTGCGCGATCCAGCCGGACAGGACGTTGCCGAAGTTGCCGGTCGGCACGCAGAACGTGAGCGGTGTGGCGAGCTGACGGCAGGCCGCCACGTAGTAGACGACCTGGCTCATCACGCGGGCCCAGTTGATGCTGTTGACCGCCGAGAGCCGCTGCGACTCGCGGAACGGCGCGTCGTTGAACATCGCCTTCACGAGGTCCTGGCAGTCGTCGAAGGTGCCCTCGATCGCGACGGTCCGCACGTTGGGCGAGTCGACGGTGGTCATCTGCTTGCGCTGCACGTCGCTCGTGCGGCCGTGCGGGTAGAGGATGACGATCTCGACGTTGCTGCACGCCTTCACGCCGTCGATCGCCGCCGACCCGGTGTCGCCGCTCGTGGCACCCACGATGCGGATGCGCTCGCCGCGCTGCGACAGCACGTGGTCGAACATGCGACCGACGAGCTGCAGCGCGACGTCCTTGAACGCGAGCGTCGGGCCGTGGAACAGCTCGTGCACGAAGTGGTGGTCGTCGATCTGCACGAGCGGCACGGTGGCCGGATGGCGGAACGTCGCGTAGGCGTCGTCACACAGGCGATCGAGCGTGGCGCGATCGATGTCGTCGCCGACGAACGGGGCGATCACCGCGGCCGCGAGCTGCGCGTAGCTGGCGTCGCGGTCGACCTCGGGCAGCGCCGGCCACTCGGCCGGCACGTAGAGCCCGCCGTCGTTGGCGAGACCGGCGAGCAGGACGTCGGCGAAGCCGAGCTCGGGGGCGCTGCCACGGGTGCTGACGTAGCGCATCGTCATGCCCCGATCACGCGCAGGAGGCCGCCGATGCTGCGCACGACGTCGAGCTCCTTGAGCTCGCGCATGGTGGCCTGCACGGCCGATTCGCGTGCCGCGTGGGTGATGAACACGAGGCGGGCGTCGGGGGCGATGCCCTCCTGCTCGGCTGCACGGATGCTCACGTCGTGGCGTGCGAACACGCCGGTGACGGCGTGCAGCACGCCGGGCTTGTCGGCCACGTCGAGGCTCAGCAGGTACTCGGCCGAGGTCTCGTCGATGGGCAACGTGGTCGCCCGGCCGAACGTGCCGATCGCACCGTGCGTGCCCTGCGACAGGTTGATCGCGGCGTCGATGACGTCGCCGAGCACCGCGCTCGCCGTGGGGAACCCGCCCGCACCACGCCCGTAGAACATCAGGTTGCCGACGGCGCCGCCCTCGACGAACACCGCGTTGTAGCTCTCGCGCACACTCGCGAGCGGGTGCGTCACCGGCACCATCGCCGGGTGCACGCGGACGGCCACCTCGCCACCGGGCAGCTGTTCGGCGATGCCGAGCAGCTTGACCACGTAGCCGAGGCGCTGCGCGACCGCGATGTCCGACGCGGTGATCCGGCTGATGCCCTCGTGGTACACGTCGCCGGCCACCACCTTCACACCGAACGCGATGGTGGCGATGATCGCCGTCTTGGCGCCGGCGTCGAAGCCCTCGACGTCGGCCGTCGGATCGCGCTCGGCGAAGCCCAGTGCCTGTGCCTCGGTGAGGGCTGCCATGTAGTCGGCGCCCTCCTCGGTCATCTTCGTGAGGATGAAGTTGGTGGTGCCGTTGACGATGCCCATCACCCGGCTGACGGGCTCGCCACGCAGGCTCTCGCGCAGGGCTCGCACGAGGGGGATGCCACCGGCCACCGACGCCTCGAACAGCAGGTCGACCCCCGCTGCATCGGCGGCCGCGAACAGCTCGGTGCCCACGTTGGCGAGCAACTCCTTGTTGCCGGTGATGACGGGCTTGCCGTTGGCGAGTGCGGTGGAGATCAGCTCGCGGGCCGGCTCGATGCCGCCGATGAGCTCGACCACCAGGTCGATCGACGGGTCGGCCACCACGGCGTGCGCGTCGCGGGTGAGCACCCCGTCGGGCAGGGTGATGCCACGGTCCTTGCTGAGGTTGCGCACCGCCACGGTGGCCACCTCGAGCCGGATACCGGTACGGGCCTCGATCGCCGGGGCCTGCTGCTCGATCAGCTGCACGAGCGGTGCGCCGACGTTGCCGCAGCCGAGCACGCCGATGCGGATCGTCCTGTTCGCCTCTGAAGTCACGGCGTGAGGCTAGGGGACGACGGCGACGACGGACCGCCTCCATTCCGGTGGCCGTCCGGTGGCCGGACGCGCCTCGGCCCGGCCGGGGCGTGGTGCCAGCCGGCCGGGCCGAGGTGTGGTTCCCGCGATCGGTGTCGTCCCGTTGCGTGGTTCGGGGCGTTCTTCGGGGGCGATCAGGAGAGCGGCGCCCGCCATGTCCGTCGATCGATTGATCGTCGCTGCAGTCCGCCAACGCAGCGACGGGATCGACGTCCCGTGCTCACTCTCCTGATCGCCGAGGCCGTTGCCGGCTCCCCGATGCAGCACGACCATACGGATCGCCGGGCTGCCTGTGAAGGCGCGAGGCGGTCGATGAGCCGAACGGCCCACCGGGCGTCAGCGGGGGCGGGGCACCATCCCGTGCACCCGGCGGAGCGCCTCGACCAGGTCGTCGAAGCGACCCTTCGCGAGCACCGCCCCCTCGCGGCGCACCTGGTCGGGGTCGAGCGCGAGCACGCGGTCGAGCTTGGCGTAGCTGGTGCGTCCCTCGTGGTCCCAGGGACCGGTGCCGACCTCGAGCTGCGGCTCGTTGTCGTGGCGCTTCGAGGTGAGTGCCACCCCGACGAGCCGGTCGCCGCGCCGGCCGACCACGACCACCGGGCGGTCCTTGCCCTGGCTCGGGTCGTCCTCGTACGGCACCCAGGTCCAGACGACCTCGCCCGGGTCGGGGTCGCCGTCCATCGACGGCGAGTACTCGAAGCGGGTGCCGTCGAGCTCGATGTCGACCGCGGCGGGCTCGCGCCCGCCCCCCGAGGGGGCGGACGGCTTCGAGGTCGACGGCTTCGAGGTCGACGGCTTCGAGGTCGACGGCGTCGGGGCGGGTGGGCGACGCGTCGACGGCGACAGCGCGCGCACGGCGCGCTGCACCAGGTCGAGGATCCGTCCGGTCGTCAGTCGAGATCGCATCGCAACAGGTCGTCCCAGGTCTCGCGTCGCACCACCACGCGGGCGGTGCCGTCGCCGACGAACACCACCGGCGGACGGGTGAGCTTGTTGTAGTTGCTGGCCATCGAATGGCCGTAGGCGCCGGTGACCGGTGTGGCCAGCAGGTCGCCGGCGCGCAGGCCCGCGGGGACGGCGCCGTCGAAGATCAACACGTCGCCGCTCTCGCAATGCTTGCCCACCACACGCGCCCGGGCCTCGCGCGGGTCGAGCACTCGTGCGGGGGCGAAGGCCTCGTAGCCCGAGCCGTACAGCACCGGGCGCGGGTTGTCGCTCATGCCGCCGTCGACCGACAGGTAGGTGCGGATGCCGGGGATGTGCTTCACCGCGCCGATCGTGTACACGGTGATCGCCGCAGCAGCGACGATCGAGCGTCCCGGCTCGACGCTCACCCGGCTGCGCACGTCGAGCGATCGGCACGCGTCGAGCACCACCCGCCCCCACTCGGTGAGCGTGGGTGCCTCTTCGCCGCCGACGTACGGCACGCCGAGCCCGCCACCGAGCACCAGTTCGGGCAGATCGAGCGGCGCAGCGAACCGCGCCATCACCTCGGCGGCACGGGCGAAGCTGTCGACCGCGAAGACGTTCGAACCGATGTGCGAGTGCACGCCGACGAGGTCGACCGCACTCGACCTGCGGGCGCGTTCGACGGCCGCGTGCGCCGAACCGTTGGCGAGGTTGAAGCCGAACTTCGAGTCGTCCTGACCGGTGGCGATGTACTCGTGCGTGTGTGCGTGCACCCCGGGCGTGATGCGCAGCACCACGCGGGGCACGGGCAGCCCTTCGGCGTGCAACTGCTCGAGCCGGTCGAGTTCCTCGTCGCAGTCGACCACCACGTACCGCACCTGCTCGCGCAGTGCGTAGCGCAGCTCGTCGAGGCTCTTGTTGTTGCCGTGCAACGTGATCGCATCGGCGGGCACGCCGGCCGCGAGCGCGACGTGCAGCTCGCCGCCGCTCGCCACGTCGAGCAGCATCCCCTCCTCGTACGCGAGACGGGCCATCGCCTTGCAGAGAAAGGCTTTGGTGGCGTACACCGCGCGTTGGTGACCGAACGCGTCGACCACCTCGCGGCAGCGGCGGCGCAGGTGCAGTTCGTCGTACAAGAACACGGGGGTGCCGTGCTCGGCCGCGAGGTCGGCCACGCGCAGCCCACCGAGCAACAGGTGGCCCTGGTCGTCGACCGCGGCCGAGTCGGGCAGGAGATGCAGGGGGAGCGAGGTCATCGTCGTCGCGGACGGTGCCGCTACATCCGCTCGGGTGCGTCGATGCCGAGCAATCCGAGGCCCGTCGCGAGCACGCGTGCGGTGAGCCCGCACAGCGCGAGCCGGCCGAGCCGCTGGTCCTCCGTCTCGGCGCGCAGCACCGGGCACGCGTCGTAGAACGAGGTGAAGTCCTGGGCCAGCTCGAACAGGTAGGTGCACAGCCGGTGCGGCGCCCAGCGCTCGAGGGTCTCGGCGACGGCGCCGTCGAACTGCAGCAGCTTCAGCGCCAGCTGCATCTCCTGCGGCGCGTCGAGCTGCGGCGTGATCGACGCGACGTCGGCGGGTGCCACCTCGGCGCGACGGAAGATGCTGTGGATGCGGGCGTGCGCGTACTGCAGGTACGGCGCGGTGTTGCCCTCGAACGAGAGCATCCGGTCCCAGTCGAAGACGTAGTCCTTGATCCGGTCGGTCGACAGCTCGGCGTACTTGAGCGCACCGATGCCGATCTCTCGCCCGAGCTCGTCGCGTTCGTCGGCGGGCATCTCGGGCACGCGCTCGGCCATGATCGCCCGGCCACGCTCGATCGCGGCGTCGACGAGGTCGAGCAGCATGGCCGGCTCGCCGCTGCGGCTCTTCAGGATCTTGCGGTCGTCACCGAGGACGTTGCCGTTGTTGACGTGGACCGCACGTGCCGGCGGCACCAGCACACCGAGCATCTCGGTGGCCTTCCACACCATCTGCAGGTGCTGGCTCTGCGGCGTGCCGATGCAGTACACGAGCAGGGTGGCGTGCAGCCGTTCGACCCGGTCGATCACACAGGTGATGTCGCTCGTGGCGTAGTTGAACCCACCCGTGCGGGCCTGCACGATCAGCGGCAGCGGCTCGCCCTCGCGGTTCTGGAACCCGGGCACCCACACCACCTTGGCGCCGTCGCTCTCGGCGAGCAGGCCGGCGTCGTCGAGCCGCTCGATCACCGCCGGCATCATCGGCTGGTAGAAGCTCTCGCCGACGATGTCGTCGCGGCGCAGCAGCACGCCGAGCTTGCCGTACACCACGTCGAAGTAGTCGGCCGACTGGTCGACCAGCCGCTGCCAGAGCTCCATGGTCGCGGGATCGCTCCGGCTCTGCAGCAAGGTGACGCGATGGCGTGCCCGTTCCTTGAACGCGTCGTCGGCGTCGAACTTCCGGCGGGCCTGCTTGTACAGCGCACCCGGATCGGTGAGGTCGATCTCGCCCACCTCGCCACCGAGGTCGATCACGTGCTCGATGAGCATGCCGAACGGCGTGCCCCAGTCGCCGATGTGGTTCTCCTTGATCACCCGCTGGCCGACGAATTCGAGCAGCCGCACGAGCGCGTCGCCGATCAGCGTGGTGCGCAGGTGCCCGACGTGCATCTCCTTCGCGACGTTGGGCGCCGAGTAGTCGACGACGACGGTCTCGGGGTGCAAGACGGGGCGCACGCCCACGTGGGCATCGGTGGCGACCTCGGCCACCTGTGCGGCGACGAACTCCGGCGAGAACGTGACGTTGATGAAGCCCGGACCGGCGACCTCGAGCGAGGCGACGCCGTCGAGCGCCGCCGCGGCGACCACGGCCTCGGCCACCTCGCGCGGGTTGCGACCGAGCTCCTTCGCCAGCGGCAGGGCCCCGTTGGCCTGGGCGTGAGCGCGGTCGCTCGGACGGACCACGGGATCGACGCCGGCACGACCCGCGACGAGGTCGAAGGCGGGGGCGAGCAGCGACGCGACGGTGACGAGGGGATCGGCCATGGGAGACCCGATCGTATCCGTCACCCGCCCGGAGACCCCGGTGCGTTCAGCGCCCCCGGAAGGATTCGAACCTCCGACACACGGTTCCGGAAACCGTTGCTCTATCCCCTGAGCTACGAGGGCGGGATGCGGTGAGGATAGCGACCTCTCCCCCGCGTCGTGCAGTCCCCGATCGGCGCGTTCGTCGGGAATACCCTCCGGGGTACGTCGGTTGTACGACCTGCTCGGTGCGTCCCCCGAGCGCCGAGAAGGAGTCACCCCATGTCCGCCACCACCCTGCAGCTCACCGCCGAGAACTTCAACGAGACCATCGAGAGCAACGGCATCGTCCTCGTCGACTGGTGGGCCGAGTGGTGCGGGCCGTGTCGGATGTTCGGCCCGATCTTCGAAGAGGCCGCCGGCAAGCACCCCGACCTCGCGTTCGGCAAGGTCGACACCGAGGCCGAACAGCAGCTGTCGGCCGCGGCCGGCATCCGTTCGATCCCGAACCTGATGGTGTTCAAGGACGGCATCCTCGTGTTCAACCAGGCCGGTGCGCTGCCCGCTCACGCGCTCGAGGACCTCATCGGCCAGGTGCGCACCCTCGACATGGACGAGGTGCGCCGCCAGATCGCCGAGCAGGCACCGAAGGCCTGATCCTCCCGACCGAGCGGTGTGCAGCGTCGGTCGCGCCCGGCCGCCGCTGCCACCGCCCCTTCGGCCGGTTCATCGGTAGCCTGGCTGCCCGTGAATCAGATGAAGAACCGCCTGCAGGCGCTGTCGCTGCTCGATCGCGCGATGGCGACCATGACCGACGCCGAGCTCGAGGCCCTCGTCGCCTCGCTGCCCGAGGACCACGTGGCGGCGATCGACAAGCTCGCTGGTGCCCGTGAGGGCGGTTTCGACGACCCGGCCGGTCGGACGGTCGCGATCCGTGCGGCCGTGGCCCGCGGTCGCATGAGCGGTGTGCTCGAGCAGATCACGACGGTGCTGAGCGACCCCTGCCTCGCCGACTTCATCACCGAGCTCGGCGACAAGAGCGACAACCCCAGCGAGGACGACCTGCAGGGGATCCTGCCCGGCATGATCGACAAGCACGGACTCGCGACCGTGCGGCTCACCATCGCGGCGTCGATCGCCGGTGAGGCGGCCGCGTCGGTGATGCTCACCCGCGTGCTCAAGCACGACGAGGTCGTCGGCCTGCCGCCGGCCCCCGAGGCCGCGGCGCCCACCGTGCTGGTGCGCGAGGCCGACGAGGACACCAAGGCCCGCCGCAAGGCGGCCAAGGAGCGCAAGCAGGCCGAGGCGAAGGCTCGCCGCGAGCAGGCTGCCCGCGCCAAGAACCGCGCCTGACCTCACGCCACATCTGCCGACCGGCAACGCCGGTCACCGGGTGGCGAGCACCCGGCGTTCGTGGTCGAGCAGCCAGGCCTTGGCGTCGATGCCGCCGGCGAAGCCGGTGAGCGAACCGTTCTTGCCCACCACCCGGTGGCACGGGACGATGATGCTGATCGGGTTGCGTCCGTTGGCCGCGCCCACGGCGCGTGCCTTGTTGGGGTCGCCCAGCGCCCGGGCCTGCTCGCCGTAGCTCATCGTCCCGGCGTACGGGATCGTGCGCAGCACCTGCCACACCGACTGTTGGAACGGCGTGCCGACCGGGTCGAGCGGCAGGTCGAACTGCTGCCGATCGCCGGCGAAGTACTCGGTGAGCTCGCGAACTGCCTGGTCGAGCACCTCGGTCGGGTCGAGGCCGCCCGCGCCGTCGTCGGCGCCGGCGTCGATCGTGCGCAGCTCACCCGGCCACAGCACGAGGCGCAGGCCGTGCGAGCTCGCGGCGAGGGTCAGCTGGCCGACCGGGGTGTCGAGGGTGGTGGTGGCGATCACGTGCGGGTTCCTTCCGGGGCGGGCGACGAGGCGGGTTGCGATGGGGTCGGCGAGGCGGGTTGCGACAGCGAGTGCCAGAGGTGGTGCAGTGCGTACGAGCGCCAGGGACTCCACCGGGCGGCCAGTGCCGTCGCAGCTGTTGGTGACGACTCGAGGCCCAGCCGGTCGAGCCCGTGTCGCACGCCCAGGTCGGTCGGCAGGAACACGTCCGGGTCACCGAGTCCGCGCATGGCGACGTACTGAGCGGTCCACGGTCCGATGCCGGGCAGCGTCACGAGGCGCTCGACCAGCTCGGCACGGTCGGCACCCTGATCGATGACCACTGCGCCGTCGGCCAGCGCACGGCAGGCACCGATCAGCGCCCGCCGGCGTGACGCCGGCATCGGCAGCGACTCGGGGTCGATCGCGGCCAGCGCCGCAGGCGACGGGAACAGGCGGCCGGGCAACCCCAGCTCGGCCGGTGCCACCGACACCCGCTCGCCCACCGCATCGGCCAGACGGCCGGTGATCGTGCGTGCACCGCGCACCGACACCTGCTGGCCGAGCACACCGCGCACGAGCATCTCGGCACCGTCCACGGCGCCGGGGGCCCGCAGACCGGGCGTGGCCGCGACGAGTGGTCCGATGGCCGGGTCGACGCCGAGCTGTTGCTCGATCGACATCGGGTCGGCGTCGAGGTCGAGCAGCCGCCGACAACGGTGCACGGCCGATTGCAGGTCGGCCAGGTCGCTCAACCACAGCGTGCACGACACCGCGCCGTCGGCGGGCCGCAGCCGCACCACGGCCGGGCCGCCCGGCAGGCGGAGGGTGCGGGTGTAGCACTCGCCGTCCCAGGCCTCGACACCGGGCACCGCGCGCAGCCCCAGGAAGGCGAACAGCGGCTCGGCGGCGAACGGCTGGCGCACCGGCAATCTCAGCGAGATCGCGCCAGGACCGAGGTCGTCGGCGATGCTCGTCCGGTCGCGGCGTCGACGATCGGCGCGCAGCTCGGACGGCGACGAGGCGAACACCTCGCGCACGGTGTCGTTGAACTGCCGGACGCTCGAGAAGCCGGCGGCGAAGGCGATGTCGGTCATCGGCATCGACGTCGTCTCGATCAGGGTGCGAGCGGTCTGTGCCCGCTGGGCACGGGCCACGGCGAGCGGGCCGGCGCCGATCTCGTCGGCGAGCAACCGATGGAGGTGCCGCTCGCTGTAGCCGAGTCGGCGGGCGAGCCCGCCGACGCCCTCGCGGTCGATCACCCCGTCGGCGATCAACCGCATGGCTCGGCCCACCACGTCGGCCCGCACGTTCCACTCGGGCGAGCCGGGCGAGGCGTCGGGCCGGCATCGCTTGCACGCGCGGAATCCGCGCTGCTGGGCCGCGGCCGCCGCCGGGAAGAACGAGACGTTCTCGCGCTTGGGTGTCGTCGCCGGACACGACGGACGGCAGTAGATGCCGGTCGTGTGGACGGCGACGACGAACCAGCCGTCGAAGCGGCTGTCGCGGCTCTGCACCGCTCGGTAGCACTGGTCGTCCTGCACGACCCCCAGTGTGTCGGTCGCGACCGCAGGCCACCAGCGGGAATCGGACACGGCGGCGCCCCGTCCGAAAACCGCCGACGCGTCGTTCAGGCGGGCCGGCTGGTGACGTCGACCCCGACGTCGAGGGTCTGCGTCGCGGCCGGGCCGATCACCACACCTCTGACGGGCGTGACGTCGAAGTAGTCGCGCCCCCAGGCGACGGTGACGTGGCGGCGCGGCGGCACCTGGTCGTTGGTCGGGTCGGCATCGAGCCAGCCGAGTTCGGGCACCCACACCGAGCACCACGCGTGCGACGCGTCGGTACCGGTGAGCTTGGGCTGTCCGGGCGGCGGCTCGGTCTCGATGTACCCGCTCACGTAGCGAGCGGCCAGGCCCTTCGACCGGAGGCAGGCGATCATCAGGTGTGCGAAGTCCTGGCACACACCGCGTCGCGCCGCGAACACCGCGCTGATCGGCGTCGAGACGTCGCTGAACGAGGCGTCGAACGCGAACTCGGTGTGGATGCGGGCGCTGAGGCCTCGCACCACGTCGACGATCGGTGCGCCGGGCACGAACAGGTCGCCGACCAGCTCGTCGAGCTCGGCGAGCGCCGGCGTCGCGGCGGTCGGAGCGGTGAACGGCCCGACCTCGTCGGCGCGGTCACCGCGGGCCGTCCGCAACAGCTGGGCGACCTGATCCCAGGGCGTCGACGCGAGCGGCAGTCCGCCGTCGTCGGGCACGGCGGACACCTCCACCGTGCAGTGGCCGATCACCGTGAGCTCGTCGTGCGGCCGGTGCACACCGAGGCGCACCACGCGGTTGCCGAACAGGTCGACGTGCTCCTCGTACTCGTCGGGCTCGGGGGTGACGCTGACGGCGGCGGCCAGCACGCGCTGGCTCGGGGTGGGTCGGGGCAGCAGGTGGGCGACGGTGTAGCCGTCGCTCATCGGCAGCGAGTAGCGGTACTCGGTGCGATGCACGACGTCGAAGCAGATGGCGGACTCGGTCATGGGTCAGGAGTTCCCCATCATCATCGGATTCACCGGATCCGCGAACCAACGACGGACCACGGCGTCACCGAGCTCGAGCAACGGACCACGCACGGCGAGCACGAGCCCGTCGATCGACATGCGGCGACCGCCGACCACGGTGTCGTCCAGCATCGTCAGCGCACCCAGCGACGCGCGCTGCACCAGGTCGGCGCCCTCCTGCCACGCGAGCGACGCCATGTGCTCGCGCAGCCGGTCGAGCTGGAACGCGAGGCTGCGCGGGTTCGCGTCGTCGTGCACCAGCAGGTCGAGCACGGCACCGAGCTCGACGTCACTGCGGTAGCGGCGGCGGTACGCGACGAGGCTCTCGTTGGTGGACAGCAGCGACTCGGCGAGCGGCTGGAACGCGAGCGGCTCGACCGCGAGGCCGAGCGCTGCCTCGACCGACCCCAGCAACGCCACCGCTCGCTCGACACGACGGGCGAGATCGAGGAACCGCCACGCCGGGCCGCGCACGGTGCTCTCCATCGCCAGGCCTGCCAACGCCGCGAGGTCGACGAGCACGATGTCGAGGTCGTCCGGTGCGGCCACCGACGACAGCAGGTCGGCCCGGATGCGGGTGAGCCGGCCGAGCACGCGACCGGTGGTGGTCGACAGGAACTCGCGGACGGTCACGGCTTCCTGCGCGAGCGCGCCGATCTGCGCGGCTGCGGCCAGCTGGCCTGCGTGCAGCTCGTGCTGCAACCGGTCGACCCAGGGCACGCCCGACTGGTCGTCGACCGCGATCGGCCGTGCCTGCGCCGCCCGCAGCAACGAGATCGCACCCATCGCCCAACCGCCGCCACCGACCGACAGCAGCGACGGGTCCTGCTGGGCCTGTGCCCCGACCACCCGCGTGGCGCGGGCGACGACCTCGGCGCGCTCGGCCGCACGCCCCATCCAGTACAGGGCGTCGGCGGCGCGCTTGGGCACCGACGCACCGAAGTCGACCTGCGGGTGCGACGTGCGCACCGGCAACCGGGTGGGCGCCGGGCCGCCGACCACCCACACGTCCTTCACGAGCTGTGCCGTCGGATGCCGCGGGTCGTCACCCGGGGCGAGCACCCGTCCGACACCGCCCTCCATCGCCGTCACACCGTCGGGGGTGACGGCCACGTGCACGCGCAGCACCACCGTGCCCGGCACGAGTGCGCCGGGCGTCCACGACGACAGGCAGGGCGCCGACGCCAAGTGGTCGTCGACGGCGAGCGGCTCGAGATCGAGCGTCTCGCCGAGCAGCGCCCGTGCCGCGTCGGGCAGGTACGGCGCCAGCGCGCGCTCCTCGGCGAGCCGCGTGCCGAACGCGTTGGCCAACGACACACCGCCCGACTGCGCCGCCCACGTGATGCCGGGCACGCCGGCCCCGCCGCGGGTGCGGGCGTCGAGCGGGTCGAGACCGGCGTCCTCGACGCGGCGATAGATCACGTCGACCGGCTCCACCCCGTCGAGCGCACGGAGCCACACCCGGTTCTTGCGCACCACCAGGTCGCCGCCCTCGGCCAGGTGGAAGCCCATCTGCACGGCCAGGTACGAGTGCTCGACGTAGGTGGGGTGGGTCGGGCCGCCCGTCAGCACCACCGTGCGCGGACTCTTGCGGCCGGGCGGTGCCTGCGCAGCGAGCGCACGGCGCATCACGGCGGCGAAGGCGTTGATCGGCGCGACCCCCGCCGAGCGCATCGCGTCGGGCATCACGCGGGCCACGACCGAGCGGTTCATCATGGCGTACCCCGCACCCGACGGCGCGTCGGTGGCGTCCTGCACCACACGCCACGTGCCGTCGGCCAGGCGCACCAGGTCGACGGCGTAGTGCGACAGCCAACGTGTCGGCGCGTTCGACGCCACCGTGGTGCGCAACGAGCTCGCCGAGAACACCACCTCGGGCGGCACGACACCGCTGCGCACCAGCCGGCGTTCGCCGTACAGGTCGGCGAGCAGCGCCTCGAACATCCTCACCCGTTGCACCGCCGCACGCGCGAGCTGTCGGAACTCGTCGTGGCCGATGATCAGCGGCAGCGGATCGAGTCGCCACGGACGACTGTCGACCACGACCGGCTCGCCGTCGGCGTGGGTGCCGTCGGACGACAGCTCGTGCACCAGGTGGCCGGCACCCTCGGCGTCGAGGAGGCGGTCGGCCTGACGCTGTTGGTCGAGCAGGTCGATCGGACGCATCTCCTGCAGCGCCCGGCCGATCGTCGCCCACGTGGGGCGCATCGTCCCGTCGGCCCCCACCGCCTCGTCGTACCGCCCGGGCTGGGGCTGGTACTGCGCCTCGTGCAACATCGCAGGGCAGGTTGTCACACGGCCGAGCGGACGAAGGCGTCGAACACGGCCTCGTCGACCGCCGCCAGGGCCAGCTGCACGTCGTCCATCGCCGCGTCGAGCGCAGCGCCGTCGGCGGCGTCGGTGACCGACTTCGCGATCACGGCGTCGAGCTCGTCGACCACCGGCAGGGTGCGCATCGACCGGGGCAGCCGGCTGAGCGCCTCGCGGATGCGCTGCGCGCAGCTCGCGACCGACCGCGGGAACGCCGGGTCGAGCAACAGGAACCGCACCGCAGCCGCACCGTCGATCGGGCCGCGGGTGGCGCGCTGGTACATCTGCAGCGCGCTCACCGAGCGCAACAGGCCCATCCACTGCACGTCGTCGTGGATGTCGGCCAACGGCTCGTCGGCCTCGCGGGCTCGTGCCTGCTGGCGTTCGGCGGCCAGCAGCGCAGCGGCACGCACGCCCACCACCCGCGTGGTCATGTCGGCGCGCTCGATCGACTGGCCGAGCCGCCAGATCTCGTATGCCTCGTCGCGGATCATCACCGTCGTGAGCACCCCGTCGAGCTGTTGGCTCTCAGCGATCAGGTGGCCGAGGAACCGGGCCCGGCTGCGACGCTCGACGCCGCTCGACGCGTTCGATCCCACGTACAGGTACAGGTCGTTGACGGTCTGCCAGGCCTCGCGCGGGATGATCTCGCGGGTGGTGCGCAGGTTCTCGCGGGCACGGTCCACCGAGCTCGCGATGCTGCCCGAGTTGTGCTGGTCGGCCACCAGGAACCGCACGATCGGCAGCTCGCCCGACGCCTCGTGCGCGTCGTGGAACGACGCGCTGCTGCCCGACACGGCGAGCAACGGCTCCCACGTGCTGAGCGCACTGGTCGGCAGGTCGATCACGAGCTCGGTGTAGGCGCGGACGATGCGCGCGGTGTCCTCCGCCCGCTCGAGGTAGCGGGCGCCCCAGTACAGGTTGTCGGCGGTGCGCGACAGCAGCATCACTCGTCCTCGACGATCCAGGTGTCCTTGCTGCCGCCGCCCTGCGACGAGTTGACGACCAGCGATCCCTTGCGCAGTGCCACGCGGGTGAGGCCTCCGGCAGTGACGTAGCTCTGCTCGCCGCTCAGGATGAACGGGCGCAGGTCGACGTGGCGCGGCTCGACCTCGCCGTCGCACAGCGTGGGCACGGTGCTGAGCGACAGGATCGGCTGCGCCACCCAGTTGCGCGGGTCGTCCTCGATCAGCGCGATGTGCGCGTCGAGCTCGCTGCGTGTGGCGCGGTCGCCGATCAGCAGGCCGTAACCGCCGCTCTCGTTGGCCGGCTTCACGACGAGCTCGTCGATGTGCTCGATCACGTAGGCCTTCTCGTCCGGGTAGTGGCACCGGTACGTCGGCACGTTCGCGATCTGCGGTTCCTCGCCGAGGTAGTACCGGATGATGTCGGGCACCCACGCGTACACGACCTTGTCGTCGGCCACCCCCGCGCCGGGCGCGTTGGCGATCGCCACCTTGCCGGCGCGCCACGACCGCATCAGGCCGGGCACCCCCAGCTGGCTGTCGGGCCGGAAAACCTCGGGGTCGAGGAAGGCGTCGTCGATCCGTCGATAGATCACGTGCACCCGCTCGAGACCGCTGATCGTGCGCATGTAGACGCACTCGTCCTCGGCGACGACGAGGTCGGCGCCCTCGACCAGCACGGCACCCATGCGCTGCGCGAGGAACGAGTGCTCGAAGTAGGCCGAGTTGTAGATGCCTGGCGTGAGCACGGCGACGGTCGGGTTGGCGATGCCGTCGGGTGCCAGCGAGACGAGCATGCGGTTGAGCTCGTCGGTGTAGCTGTCGACCGGCAGGATGCTCTGCTTCGCGAACAGGTCGGCGAACACCCGCTTGCTGATCGCCCGGTTCTCGAGCACGTAGCTCACGCCGGACGGCACGCGCAGGTTGTCCTCGAGCACGTACATGGTGCCGTTCGCGTCGCGCACCAGGTCGCTGCCGGAGATGTGCGCCCACACGCCGTGCACGGGGTTCGCGCCGACGCATTCGGGCCGGAAGTTCTTCGAGTGCTCGAGCAGCTCGGCGGGGAACACGCCGTCGGCGACGATCCGCTGCTCGTGGTACAGGTCGTCGATGAACATGTTGATCGCTCGGAGGCGCTGCTTCAGCCCGTCCTCGATGCGACGCCACTCCGACGCGGCGATCACCCGCGGGATGATGTCGAACGGCCAGGCCCGGTCGATGCCGCGACCGTCGGAGTAGACGGTGAACGTGATGCCCATCGTCAGGATGTCGAGCTCGGCGAGCGTCTGGCGCTCCTGCAGCTCGGCGTGTTCGAGCGCGGCGAGTTGTTCGACGAGTTCGCGGGCAGCGGCGCGCGGCGTCCCGTCGGGTGCGATCAGTTCGTCCCAGGTGCTCGACGAGGTGCGCACGTGTGCCAAGGTCATCGCCCCACGCTGGCCGAGCCCCGTTGCCGCACGATCACCAAACTATGTCAGCCGCGTGAACTGTCGTGACCGATCGCGTGCGCTCAGCCGGCCTGCATGATGTCGCAGCGGATGAACGCGAGGCCGACCGCCACCTGCGTGTCCTCGTCGACACCTCCGGCCACGAGCAGCTCGAGTTGCTCGATGGTCACCTCGTCGCGCAACTCGTCCTTCACGCACGTGCGCTGCTCGTCGGTGACCTCGGTGCCGGCGCCGATCGCGTACAGGTCGATGAACCGGTCGATGCCGGCATCGCCGTCGGGCAGGTCGACGTCGGAGCCCGACGAACCGGACGCGTCGGAGGTCGCGGTCGTGTCGCTGGTGTCGGTCGTGCTGTCGTCGACGATGCCGCACTTCTCCTCGAGGTAGGCACGCACCGAGTCGCGGTCGGCCTGCGCGGCGTCGTCACCGAAGAGGGCCGCGCCCTCGTCGGTGGCGTACGTGGCCACGAGATCCCAGCCGTTGGCCTCGAGCAGGTCGGCCACCCGGTGCTGGTAGTCGACCACCCGGGTCATCACCTCGACGACGTCGGTGGGCGCCAGCTCGAGCGCGGCGTCGGCCGACTCCAGCGCCGCCTTCACCGCGGGCTCGACCTTCGCCGGGTCGGTCCCGACCTGGTTCACCTCGTCGCCGCGCGTCTCGGCGACGGCAGCACGGTCGCAGAACTCGGATCCCTTCTCGGCGGTGTCGGCACGGGAGGGCTCGTCGTCACCGCCACAGGCGACGACGAACAACGCGGGCAGGACGAACAGGGCGACGAGCGGGCGTCTCATGGGCACGAGCTTCGCATCCGGGCACCGGGCCCGGGTGGCATGCGGGTCAGCCCGCCTGGGGCTCCTTCGGCAGGCCGAGCACGCGCTCGCCGACGATGTTGCGCTGGATCTGGCTGGTGCCACCCCAGATGGTCTCGCTGCGGCTGAAGAAGAACGCGCTGATCATGGGGCTCACGGGGTAGCCCTCGCGCCGCTTCTCGCGGGCCGTGCCGGGCCACGAGCCGCTCGGCGAGGCGGTGTCGACGAGCATCGAGTGCGCACCGTTGATGTCGAGCGCGAGCTCCATCGCAGCCTTGTGCATCTCGCTCCAGAACATCTTGTTGGTGGCGCCGAGCGCCATCACGCCGAGGTCCTTCGAGCCGGTGAGGGTGGCCGACAGCGAGCGCAGGCCGTTCACGCGCAGGATCTGGATCTTGGTGTAGTACTCCATGAGGCGCTGGCGGATGCCGGCGTCGTCGATGGTGCCGTTGGCCTCGGCCATGGCGACCATCTGCTTGTACTCCTCCTCGAAGCGGCGGTAGCCGGTGGTCGCGCTCATGCCGCGCTCGAACGCGAGGGTGGAGTTGGCGACCTTCCAACCGTTGTTCACACCGCCGACGACGTTGTCCTTCGGGCAGCGCGCGTCGGTGAAGAACACCTCGCAGAACTCGGCGGTGCCGTCGGGCTGCACGATGCCGCGCACCTCGACGCCCGGCTGGCGCATCGGCACGAGCAGGTAGCTGATGCCCTTGTGCTTGGGCGCATCGGGATCGGTGCGGGTGAGGAGGAAGCAGTAGTCGGCGTGGTGACCGCCGGTGGTCCAGACCTTCTGGCCGTTGATGACCCATTCGTCGCCGTCGAGGACGGCCTGGGTCTTCAACGAGGCGAGGTCGGAGCCGCTGTTGGGCTCGCTGAAGCCCTGGCACCAACGCATGGTGCCGTTGAGGATCTGGGGCAGGAACTCCTTCTTCTGCTCCTCGGTGCCCCACTGCAGGATGGTGGGACCGACGAGGGTGTCGCCGAAGAAATCGGCGCGCAACGGCGCCTTCGCCCGGGCGAACTCCTCGGAGAGCACGACGCCCTGCATGGTGGTGAGGCCCTTGCCGCCGTACTCGGTCGGCCAGGTGGCGCAGATCCAGCCGCCCTCGAACAACCGCTTCGGCCAGCCCTCGTTGAACGCCTTGCGCTCGTCGGCGGTCATCTCGAGCGACTCGCCGCGCTCGGCGGCGTCGATCCAGCCGGCAGGGAGGTTCTCCTCCAGCCAGGTGCGGATCTCGGTACGGAACGCCTCGGCGTCGGCGGGGTAGCTCAGGTCCATGTCACCAGTATTGACCCGCGGGTCAAGTCGGGCAAAACCGAGCCGGGGATCCGCCGTCGCGGCCGCCCCGTGACCCGCAGCGCCGTTCCGGGGCGCCACGGGTCACGGCAGCGTGTGCCCCTACCGCACAGGGGACCTGCGGGCGCCGCACCCGGCCCGACGAGGGCGGGGTGCGGCGACGCAGGAGATGGTGTGGATGGGACGTGCCCCCGTCAGAGGGCGGCGGTGCCGGTCTCGCCGGTGCGCACCCGCAGCAACTCGCCGACGGGGATGCGCCACACCTTGCCGTCGCCGATCTTGCCGGTGTTGGCCGATTCGGCGATCACGGAGATCACCTGTTCGGCGAGCTCGGTGTCGACGATCACCTCGAGCTTCACCTTGGGCACGAAGTCGATCTTGTACTCCGCGCCACGGAAGCTCTCGGTCTTGCCGCGCTGGCGACCGAAGCCGCGGACCTCGGTGAGGGTCATGCCCTGCACCCCGGCCGCGAGCAGGGCCTCCTTCACGTCGTCCACCTTGTGCGGCTTGATCACCGCGGTGATGAGTTCCAACATCTCAGATCCCCTTCCCCATGAACGCCGCCTCCGGGTGGTACGCCGGGGCGCCGTGCTCGTGGATGTCGATGCCTTCGAGCTCTCCTTCTTCGCTGATGCGCAGCCAGCCGGTCAGTTTCACGGCGTACATCAGTCCCATCGCCACGGCGAAGACCACGACGACGACCACTGCGTTGCTCCAGAACTGCGCCCACAGCTGCTTGCCGCCGTCGCCGCTCCAGAGCCCTTCGACCCCGCCGTACTGGCCGGTGGCGAAGATGCCGACGGCCCACGTGCCCCAGATGCCGGTGATGCCGTGCACGGCCACCGCCCCGATCGGGTCGTCGATGCGCAGGTGCTCGATCAGGTCGATGCCGAACACCACGACCACACCGCCGACGAGACCGATGATCACGGCGCCCGTCGCGTTCACGTAGTAGCAGGGCGCGGTGATCGCCACCAGGCCGCCGAGGAACCCGTTGATCGTGATGCCGATGTCCCACTTCTTGATGCGCTGGTAGATCACGGCCAACGCCGACAGGCCACCGGCGGCCGCGGCGAGTGTGGTGTTGGTGGCCACCCGACCGATGCCGGCCGCGTCGATGGCCGACAGCGTCGAGCCAGGGTTGAAGCCGTACCACCCGAACCACAGGATCACGCCACCGATCGAGGCGACCGTCAGGTCGTGACCGGGGGGCAGGCCGCCGCCGTCACGCTTGAACTTGCGGCCGAGACGGGGCCCGAGGACGATGCCACCTGCGAGGGCGATGATGCCCCCGACGGTGTGCACGACCGTGGAGCCGGCGAAGTCGTGGATCCACACGCCACCGAAGCGCGGGGTCTCGAGCCAGCCGCCCGGGCCCCAGATCCAGTGACCGACGATCGGGTAGATGAAGCCGCTGACGCCGATGCTGTAGAGCAGGTCGCCCTTGAAGTCGGTGCGGCCGACCATCGCGCCCGACGTGATGGTCGACGCCGTGTCGGCGAAGGCGAACTGGAACAGGAAGAACGCCATGAAGGCAACGCCCGTGTCGAACGTGCCACCGAAGGTGTAGGTGGCCTCGGCACCGTTCAGGAAGAAGTACTGGTGACCGATGAAGCCGTTGCCGACACCGAACATGAAGGCGAAACCGAAGGCCCAGAACAGCAGCGCGCAGAGGCAGGTGTCGACGATGCACTCCTGGAGGACGTTGACGACCTCACGGGTGCGCGCGAACCCGGCCTCGAGCATCATGAAGCCGGCCTGCATGAAGAACACGAGGAAGGCCGCCACGAGCGTCCATGCGGTGTTGGTGCCGTTGATGACGCTCGTCAGCTGGTCCTGCACCTCGTCGGCGTGGGCGACGTGGCCGACGATCAGTGACCCGACCGACAGCACCAGCCCGACGGCGCACGCCAGGCCGATCATCTTGCCGCCGAGGTACGCGACGAAGAAGCGCTGCCGCTCCTTGTCCCGCAACCTCGAACGCAGGGTGAGTGTGTTCACGTTGTTGACTCCTCCAGTCGTGTCCGTAGGGGTGGACGAGCGGACATGATTGGAGTGGTGGATTTCTCGCGATGGGCGGGAGTGTGAACGAGGCGTTTCCGACGTCGCGAAACCCCAGTTGGCGTGTCGCCCACCTGTGCCGGGCGTGTCGGTGATGTGAACAGTGTGCGCGCCCTCGGGTCGAGGGTCCGCCGTGTCGATGTGCACCGCGCTCGCGGTGTCGGTTCGGCAGACTGATCGACGTGATCCGCCTCCGTTCCGCGTCGTGGCGACTCGGGCTCGCGCTGGGCATCGTCGGCGTGGTGGGTGTGTCGGTCGTGTCCTGGGCGGTGCGCGATCACGTGACCGAGGAGATCCCGGCGCTCGTGCTGCTGATCCCGATCGTCGCGGTGAGCGCGCTCTGGGGCCTGCGGGCCGGCCTGCCGGTCGCGGTCGTCGCCGCCGTGGTGCACGCCTTCACGCTGATCCCGCCGATCGGCAGCGTGCGCCTCGGGTACACGCAGGACACGCTCGTGCTCGTCACCTTCGCAGCGGTCGCGATGGTGGTGAGCCTCGTGGCGAGCCGCCGCTCGGTGCTGAGCCAGGCACAGCTGATCGGCACGGAGCGGATGCTGTTGCTTCGTAGCGTGTCGCACGACCTGCGCAACCCGCTGCACTCGATCAACCTCGCTGCCACCACCCTGCTGGCCGACGACCGCCACGACCCCGCCACCCGGACGCGACTGCTCGGCCTGGTCGTCGACGAGAGTTCGCGTCTCGACCGCATCGTCGAGAACCTGTTGAGCCTCAGCCGGTTGCAGGCCGGGGCGCTGGTGCCCGACCGTCGACCGGTGGCGCTCGACGAGATCGTCGACCGGGTGCGCGACCGCTACGCCAGGCTCGCCGACCACGTGTCGATCACCACCGACGGCTCGCTCGACGTCGACGTCGACGTCGACGCCGTACAGGTCGACCAGCTGTTCACGAACCTCGTCGACAACGCGATCCGGTACGTACCCGACGACGTGGTGGTCGAGTTCTCGGCCGTGGTGCCACCGGCGGCGCCGCCCGGCACCGTGGTCGTCGACGTGCGCGACAACGGGCCCGGCTTCTCCGACGACCTGCGCCGCTTCGGACCGGCCGCCTTCCGCTCGGAGGGCGGCAGCTCGGGCCTCGGCCTCACCGTGTGCGAAGCGATCGCCGAGGCGCACGGCGGCGGTCTCGAACTGACGGGGCACCCCGACGGAGGTGCCCTCGTCCGCGTGCGACTCCCCCTCTCCCCCGCCGATCCGGAGCCGACATGACCGACGCATCCACCGACGACCGACTGCGCGGTGCCACCGTGCTCGTGGTGGAGGACGAGCGAGCGCAGCGCGACGTCCTCGACGCCGCGCTCGGCGCGGCCGGGTGCCACGTGCACCTCGCGGCCACGGGCACGCAGGGCCTCGAGCTCGCCGCCGCGATCCGGCCCGACGCGATCCTCCTCGACCTCGGTCTGCCCGATGCCGACGGCGTGCACCTGTGCCGCCATCTCGAGGTGGTGGCACGGTGTCCGATCGTGGTCGTCACGTCCGACGCCGACGATGCCCGGTTGGTGCGGGCGCTCGACAGTGGGGCCGACGACTACATCACCAAGCCCTTCAGCATGGACGTGTTGCTGGCACGGCTGCGCGTGGCGCTGCGGCACCGCACGCGCACCGCGGCGATCGTCGAGACCGAGGTGCTGCGCGCCGGCGACGTGGTGCTCGACCTGTCGTCGCACGAGCTGATCGTCGACGGCGTGCCGACACCGATGCACGCGCGCCAGTTCGAGCTGCTGTCGATCCTCGTGCGCAACCAGGGCCGCGTCGTCACCTACGCCGCCCTGGGGCGCGCGACCGGCGTGACGTCACCCGGTGAGGCCGACCGGAACGCGTGGCGGATCTCGGTGAGCAAGATCCGCAAACAGCTCGGGACCGGCCCTCGTCGACCCCTGATCGAGACGCATCTCAACGTCGGCTACCGCCTCGTGACGACCGTCGAAGGCTGACCGGACCGGACCCTCGGCCGGTTCACACCCCGTTCACAGACCGCGAATGTCCACGCAACGAACGATCCCTAGGTTGCTCGTCAATGGCCATGCCCGCTCCTGCCACCCAGGTCGATGCCACCTCCAACCCCCTCGGAACGGCGTCCCTCGGTGTGCAGGAGCGGGCGGTTCTTGCTGCACTGCTGACCCACAAGGGCCGCGTGCTCAGCCGTCGCGAACTCGCCCGCCACGCGGGCCTCGCCGACCTGAGCGAGCGCCGGTGTGACAGCGTGCTCGTCGGTCTGCGTCGGCGCCTGGGCGCCGACGCGATCATCACGGTGCGTTCGCGCGGCTGGATGCTGAGTCCCGCTGCCGAGGACGCCGCCGCCGATCTGCTCTGATCGGGGGCGCATGTTCGCCACCACGGTCTCGGTCGATCTCGCACGCCTGCTGCTCGATCTGCTGATCGTCCTCGTCGCGGCCAAGCTCGCCGGCGAACTGTGCGAGAAGGTGCAAGTGCCCGGGGTACTCGGCGAGATCGCCGCCGGCATCCTCATCGGACCGTCCGTGCTGGGCTTGGTCGACCTGACCGAACAGCGCGGCGTGTCACTGTCGATGCTGGCCGAGATCGGCGTGTTGCTGTTGTTGCTCTCGGTCGGCATGGAGATGGACCTGGCCGAACTGGGCAAGGTGGGCACGGCAGCGCTGGCCGTGGCCGTGGTGGGTGTGGTGCTGCCGTTCGCCGCTGGCGCCGGTGCCGCCTTCGGCTTCGGCATGGACGGCAACGCGGCGATCTTCTTCGGGGCGGCGCTCACCGCCACCAGCGTGGGCATCACGGCACGTGTGTTCGGCGACCTGCGTGCGCTCGCCACGGTGGAGGCACGCATCGTCCTCGGCGCGGCCGTCGCCGACGACGTGCTCGGCCTGATCATCCTCACCGTCGTGGTGAAACTCGTGACCGGCGGCGACATCGGCGTCGGTGTGGTGGGCGAGACGCTCGGCCTCGCCGTGCTGTTCCTCATCGGCACCGGCATCGTCGGCGTGTTCGTGGTGCCTCGCGTGTTCTCGTGGCTCGGGCGTCTCGTCTCGTCGACCGGCACCCTCGTCGTCGCGGGCTTCGCGTTGATGATCGCGTTCGCCGAACTGGCCGACGCAGCCAAGCTCGCGTTCATCATCGGCGCGTTCATGGCCGGCCTCGGGCTCGGTCGCACCGAGCACCACGAGAAGATCGCCGGCGAGCTGGGCGCGCTGTCCAACGTGCTCGTACCGGTGTTCTTCGTGAGCATCGGCCTCGACGCCGATCTCGAGGCGATGGCCAAGCCGTCGGTGCTGGGCCTCGCCGCAGTGATGACCGTCATCGCCGTGATCGGCAAGGTGGCTGCGGGCTGGGCGGTGCGCGGTCGTCGCGCCGACCGGTTGCTGATCGGCATGGGCATGATCCCGCGCGGCGAGGTCGGCCTGATCTTCGCGTCGATCGGGTTGGCCAACGCCGTGCTCGACGAGGAGCAGTACGGCGCGCTGCTCATCGTGATCCTGCTGTCGACCGTGATGACTCCGCCGCTGCTGCGCTGGCGTCTCGGTCGCACTCCCGACGCGCCCGATCTCGCGGCGGACGTGCCGGTGCCCGACGGTGGCTGGGTCGAGGTGGTCGACGGCGAGATCCGGCTGCGCGAGACGCCACCGGTCAGCGCCACCGTGGCGGTGGCGCTGGCGAGTGCGCGGCTCGCAGGCGATGCGCGGCCGTCCGACGAGTTGCTCGACTGGTTCGGCACGCACCGCAACGCGACGGTCGAGTGGTCCGCCGCCGACACGACCGACCTCGTGCACGTGCTGCAGCTCGACGAGCCCCGAGCCTGGCGGTTCCTCGACGTCACCGGGGTGCTCGACCGAGCCCTGCCCGAGGTGTCGTCGGCGATGGCCCGACGCCGCGCCGACATGACCGATCTCGATCCGCTCGGCGCGCTGCGCTTCCCGATCGTCGACCGATTGACCACGCTGATCGAGCGGTCGGAGGCATCGCTCTCGTCGCCCTCCCACGAGCACCTGGCCCTCGCCGCTTTCGTGGCCGACGTCGGTGGCACCTCGCTCGAGCAGCGCCAGCTCGGTGCCCGGCTCGCGCCCGAGGTCGAAGCACAGCGCGTCGCGTCGCTCGTCGACGACGCCAGGGTGCTGCAGCGCCGAGCGCACGACTCGGTCGGGTTCGACGAGGCCGAGGTGCTGCAGCTGGCGACGCATCTGGCCGACACCGTCTACGCACGCGAGGCGTACGTGCTCGCACAGGCGCTCGGCGAGCTCACGACCGTGCAGCGCGAGCGGCTCGACCTGCTGTACGACCTGGTGCACGAGGCGCTCGGTCATCCCGAGATGGTGGGCAGCGACGCCAGCAACCTCGCGGCCGCCCGCCTGGCATCCGCCCAGCGACTGCTCGACGACGAGGCGCCGATCGAGCGGCTGCGGCACACGGCGACGACGCACCTGCTGTCGCACGATCCCGAGGTGCTGGCGCGTCAGGCACGTCTGATCGAACCGCTGCCGAGGCCGGGCGTGGTGCGGGTGGCGGTCACGCCGACCGAGTGGCCCGATCGATGGTCGATCGACGTCGCGTGCCGAGACACCGACGGCCTGCTCTCGCGTCTGACCGACGTGCTCGCCGAACACCGGCTCGAGGTCGCCCGAGCCGACATCGCGACGTGGCCCGACGGCGGTGTGGTCGACACCTTCGTCGTGGTCAGCAACGAACGACCGAGCGCGCGCACCCTCGGCGACGCGTTCGAGCAGGCGATGAAGCGCCCGCTCGGTGAGCTGACACCGGTGGCGGTGACCGTGGTGGCCGATCAGCACGCGCTGCCCTGGCACACGGTGTGCACGGTGTACGCCGACGACGCCCCCGGGCTGTTGCACGCGGTGTCACGGGCGTTCGCGGCCGCCGGCGTGGTCGTGCACTCGGCGCGACTCGCGAGCGAGGACGGACGCGTGGTGAACCGGTTCACGGTGAGCGACCGGCTCGGCCACAAGCTCGACGACGCTGCGGTCGAGCGGGTTCGAGCTGCGCTCGCCGGCCACGCCGGCCGTCGTCGCCGCCACTGACATCGCCGACACGACGGCGGCCGGTCGCACGCACGCGATCGCCACGCGCCGGAAACAATCCGGCGACGGCCGAGAAATGTCCCAGCTCTACGGTGCCGCCGTCTCGCCCCAGCGCTGCGTCGAGCGAACCCCAGTCAAGCCCCTACACATGCGTTCCACAGGGAGGTCCCAGTGCGTTCTCGTCCCGCACTCAAATACGTCGTCGGCGGTCTCGTCGGCGCGGTCATTCCAGCTCTGATGGTCACCGGTCAGGCCTTCGCCGAGGAGGTGGATCCCGTCGTCGCACTCGGCGAGGCCACCAACCTCCTGTGGGTCATCATCGGCGCCGTCCTGGTCATCTTCATGCAGGCCGGCTTCGCGCTCGTCGAGACCGGCTTCACCCAGAAGAAGAACGCGGCCGAGGTGATGTCGATGAACTTCGCCATCTTCGGCCTCGGCTTCGTCGGCTTCCTCTTCATCGGCTTCCCGCTCGCCTTCGGCGGCTTCAGCTACTCGGCGTTCGGCCTCGGCACGCCGATGAACGGCGACGGCCTGCCGCTCGTCGGCGGTGACAACTGGGGCCTGCTCTACTGGGGGTACGACCACCTCGGCAGCAGCGCGACGCCGGCGCTCCTCGGCTTCTTCCTCTACATGGTCGCCTTCATGGACACCGTCGCCACGATCCCGACCGGGTCGATGGCCGAGCGGTGGCGGTGGAGCAGCTTCGTCATCTGGGGCCTGTTCTGCGGGGCCATCTTCTACCCGCTGTTCGCTGCCTGGACCTGGGGCGGCGGCTGGCTCGCCAAGAGTTGGGACACCATGAGCCTCGGTGCCGGCTACGTCGACTTCGCCGGCTCGGGCGTCGTGCACGCGGTCGGCGGTGCTGCGGCGCTCGCAGGTGCGATCGTGCTCGGTCCCCGAATCGGGAAGTACGGCGCCGACGGCAAGCCGAAGGCCATCCCCGGCCACAACATCCCGATGGCCATCACCGGCTGCTTCATCCTGCTGTTCGGCTGGTTCGGCTTCAACGCCGCCTCGACGTTCGCCGCCACCGACATCCAGTTCGCGACGGTGGCCGCCAACACCGCGATCGCCGGCGCCGTCGGCGCCACCGTGGCGATGTTCTACATCACCAAGCGCACCGGCAAGCCCGACCCGGGCATGATGGTGAACGGCATGCTCGGCGGCCTCGTCGCCATCACGGCGCCCTGCGCATTCGTGTCGCCGTGGGCCGCCGTCGTCATCGGTGCCGTCGCTGCGGTCATCGCCATCGAGCTCGTGTTCTTCCTCGAGAAGAAGGGCGTCGACGACCCGGTGGGCGCCGTCGCCGTCCACGGTGGCACCGGCACCTTCGGCGTGTTGGCCGTGGGCATCTTCGCCAACGGCAAGTACGGCGCCGGCTGGAACGGCTCGTCGTCGGAAGGCGTCAAGGGCATCCTGCAGGGCGACTGGGGCCAGTTCGGGGCCCAGGCGCTCGGTGCCATCGTCATCTGGACGATCATCTTCGGCATCGCCTTCGCCTTCTTCAAGATCAACAACGCGCTGCAGAAGGGCGGCATCCGTGTGACCGAGGACGTCGAGATCTCCGGTCTCGACATCCCCGAGATGGGCGTCATGGGGTACAACGACTGACCCTCCGACGACTCCTCCTCGACCCCGCCGGCGGACGGGGTCACGAGCTGAACGGCCTGCCGTTCATGCGCACGAGGACCGGAACCGGAAACGCCGGTCCTCGGTAGGGGCAGTCCCCGGGTCGTCGCTCCAGTGGCGGCCCGGGGGCGTTCCCCGACAGCGAACCACTCTTTCTTCACACGGAGGCTTCCGAGCACCATGAAACTCATCACAGCGATCATCAAGCCGTTCAAGGTCGACGACGTCAAAGACGCGCTCAAGGCCATCGGCATCCAGGGCATGACGATCGGTGAGGTCCGCGGCTTCGGCCGTCAGGGCGGCCACACCGAGACCTACCGCGGCGCCGAGTACAAGATCGACTTCGTGCCCAAGGTGCAGGTCGAGCTCGTCGTCGACGACGAAGCCGTCGACGGGGCGATCGACGCGATCACCACCGCGGCCGGCACCGGCAAGATCGGCGACGGCAAGATCTGGGTCACCAGCGTCGAGCGTCTGATCCGCATCCGCACCGGCGAGGAGGGCGTCGCCGCGATCTGATCCGGCGATCACCCTTCGGGTCTGCACGAGCGGTCCGGCTCCGGCCGGGCCGCTCGTTCGCGTTCGGGGCCGGACGCGACGAGCCGCACACCCGGGCGGATCAGACGAGGGCGGCCTTCAGCCGCTCGCGCACGCCGTCGTGGTCGTCGAGTGGCAGCTGACCGGCCGGGCACTGCACGTAGAACACGTCGACCACCTCGTGGCCGAGCGTCGCGACCTTGGCCGAACGGATGTCGTAGCCGGCCTCGGCCAGCGCGTGCGAGAGTCGATACAGCGTGGCCGGTGCGTCGGGCACCCGCACGTCGATCATGGTGGTCGAGTCGGACGCGTCGTTGGTGATGATCACCTCGAACCGAGGCGGCGCGGCCGCCAGCGCACGGCGACGACGTCCCATGCTCTTGATCCGCTGCTCGAGCCGGGCGTCGATGTCGACGTCACCCTTCAGCACACCGCGCAGGTCGTTCACGAGCTTCGACCAGTTGGGCACCTCGCCGTTCGAACGCAGGATGCGGAACTCGTCGACGGCGGTGCCGTCGGCACCGGTGAACGCCTCGGCACCCACCACGTCGAGCCCGTGCAGCGCGAGCGTGCCCGCGATCAGCGAGAACAGACCGCGACGGTCGGCGCTCGCGATCCGCAGCATCTCGAAGTCGCCCACCGACTCGTGCTCGACCAACACGCCACCACCCGCCTGCACCTGGTCGACCAGGTGGCCGAAACGGGAGTCGAGCGGTGTGGCCTCGCGCGGGCGGCGCTCGCCGCGCAGGGCGAGGCGCACGGTGTGCGCGAGTTCGTCGATCAGGGTCGCTTTCCACGACGACCACGCCGCGGGTCCGGTGGCGCGGCTGTCGGCCTCGGTGAGTGCGAGCAGCAGGTCGAGGGTGTCGGCGTCGCCCACCGCCTCGGCCACGTTCTGCGCCGTGCGGGGATCGGACAGATCGCGACGGGTGGCGGTCTCGGAGATCAACAAGTGGTGCTGCACGAGCGACTTGACCACCGCCGTGTCGGCCTCGTCGATGCCCATGCGCGTCGCGATCACGTCGATCAGCTCGACGCCGGCGTCGGTGTGGTCGCCCGGGTAGCCCTTGCCGATGTCGTGCAGCAACGCGCCGATGAGCAGCAGGTCGGGGCGCGACACGCTGCGCATCAACTCGCTCGCGTTGGCGACGGTCTGCAACAGGTGGCGGTCGACGGTGTAGGTGTGGAACGCGTTGCGCTGCGGCAGGCTGCGCACCGCTCGCCACTCGGGCAGGTAGCGGCTGAACAGGTCGTAGCGCTCGAGCGCCTCGACGGCGTGCACCATCGGCGTGCCGGCGCCGAGCAGCGACAAGAACGCGCGGCGCGTGCGCTCGGTCCACTGCTCGCCGGGGTTGGGGCCGCGGCTCGCCATCATCCGCAGCGAGCGCGCCCCGATCGGGATGCCCGCGTGCGCGGCTGCAGCCGCCATGCGGAACACGAACGACTGCTCGTCCACGTCGGCGTCGGCGGTGAGCTGCGCCTCGTCGTCGACCACGGTCACGCCCGCCACGGCGTCGGGCAACGCCTTCACGGTCGGACGACCGCCACGCTTGGTGAGTCGCTCGATGCGGCGCCAGAACCGCTCGGTGGCCCATTCGATCGCATGGGCCGCACCCGACACGTCGAGCATGAGCGCGTCGGCGTCGGCGAAGCCGAGCGCCTCGGCCACCCGGTCCTGGTCCTGCAGCAACAACGTGTTGACGAACCGACCGGTCGCGCGGTGCAGTTCGCACCGGGTGGCGAGCAGCACCTCGGCGGGACCGGCCAGATCCTCGAAGGGTCCCTCGAGCGCGGCGGTCACGTCGGGACGATCGACGGCCAGCGCCCATCGGATCATGTCGTGATCGCGGAGGCCACCTCGCCCGTCCTTCAGGTCGGGTTCGAGCAGCGAGGCGATGTCGCCGAACCGCTCCCAGCGCAGCTGCGCCGACTCGTGCAACCGCTGCAGCCACACCATCGGCTTGCGGCGCCACTGGTCGAGTGCATCGGCCTGCAGGCGGGCGACCGGTTCGGGATCGCCGGCGAGGCAGCGGAGGCGCAGGATCGTGGTCGCCGTCTCGAGGTCGTCCGCCGCGAGTGCCAGCATCGACTTGACGGTCTGCACGCTCGGGCTGAGCTTGATGCCGCCGTCCCACAGCGGGTACCAGAGGCCCTCGGCCACCTCGCGCACCTGCGCATCGCTCGCCTTGTGGGGGTGCAGCAGCACGACGTCGACGTCGCTGCCGGGGCACAGCACCCCACCCGCGTACCCTCCCGTGGCCACCAACGACCAGCCGGCCGGCAACCCGCCGGCCAGGCTCTCGAACCACGAGTCGGCCTGCTGCGACAACCGGCGGGCCAGCGTGCGGCCCGCAAGATCGGTGTCGTTCACCAGCTGTGAACGCACGCGCTTGATCGTCGCGGCGTCGATCGGCTTGGCCACTCAGTCCCTCCTCGCTGCGGTGCACCAGTCTTCCCGCTGGCCGGGACAGCGCACCATTCTGTCCATCGCGTTCACCATTGCTTCTCGCTGACGAAACACTTCGTTCGTACCGTGCCGGCGTGATGCTCGACGGCACGTCGCCTCACCCATCCGAACCCGACGCCGCTGCCGATCCTGCCGATCCCGCGGTGCTCGACGACCTCGCGGAGCGCACCGGGGTCGAGATCGTCACCTGGCCCGACGGCGAGGACCGCCGCCAACACCTCGCCCGCGCCGGCGTGCCGCGCCTGCTGCTGGTCGCGCCCGGTGTCGAGGCGCCCGTCGGCGTGGGCATCGACGAGGACTGGGTGCGGCTGCCCGCCGAGCGCGGTGACGTGGTGGCACGCATCCAGCGCCTCGCCCGTGTGATCGAGACGTTGCAGCACGACCACCCGGTGCTCGACCAACGCCACATCGTGCACTACGGCGGCGTGAGCGTCGTGCTGAGCGCCGCACAGGCGCAGGTGATGGAGTTGCTGCTCGCGCACCCGTCGCAGATCGTGTCGCGGGCCGAGCTCGAGGCGGCGCTGTGGCCGGCGGGCGCTCCCGGTCCGAAGGCGCTCGACGGTGTCGTGTTCCGGTTGCGCCGTCGCCTGGCGGGCTCGGGGTTGGTGGTGCGCAGCGCGCACGCGCGGGGCTTCGCGATCGACGCTCGCGAGCCGGTCGTGACGGCGACCGACCGGAGTGCTCGCTCGGGCCGTGTGACGGGCGATCCCGATCATCCGACGGCGGTCTGACGCACCGGGTCAGATGGCGGCGATGCCCTCTTCGCCGGTGCGGATGCGGATGACGCGATCCACGTCGGTGACCCAGATCTTGCCGTCACCGATCTTGCCGGTGGCCGCGCTCTCGACGATCACGCCGATCACCCGATCGGTCAACTCGTCGTCGACCACGATCTCGAACCGCACCTTGGGCACGAAGTCGATCTTGTACTCGGCACCGCGGTAGGTCTCGGTGTGGCCGCCCTGACGGCCGAACCCACGGACCTCGCTCACGGTGATGCCGTTGACGCCGATGGCCTTCAGCGCGTCCTTGACGGCGTCGACCTTGAACGGCTTGACGATGGCGGTGATGAGTTGCATGTGTTGCCCTCCGATGTGCGTGCGACCGGCCTCAGCCGAGCCCGCCCGAGTGGTACGCGGTCTCCCCGTGGAGCGCCAGGTCGAGGCCGGTGGCCTCGTGCTCGGCCTCGACGCGGACACCGATGGTCTTCTTCAGGACGATCATCAGGACGAACGTGATGCCGAACGACCACACGATCGCCGACAGGTTGGCGATCGCCTGCTCGACCAGCAGCCGCGCGCTGCCACCGTAGAAGATGCCCTCGCGCCATGCGCCGCCGAAGAACTCGGGGTCGGCGAAGAAGCCGATCAGCAGCGAGCCGACGAGACCGCCGACGAAGTGGACGCCCACCACGTCGAGCGCGTCGTCGAACCCCGCCTTGGTCTTGAGGCGCACGGCGTAGCAGCACACCGCGCCGGCGATCAGGCCGATCCAGATCGGTCCCATGCCGCTCACGTAGCCGGCGGCCGGCGTGATCGCCACCAGACCGGCGACGATGCCCGACGCAGCGCCGAGGTTGGTGGGATGACCGTCGCGCTTCCACTCGACGAGCACCCAGGCGAGGCCGGCGGCGGCCGCGGCCAGGAAGGTGTTCATGAACGCCTGGATCGCCTGGCCGTTCGCGGCGAGCGCGGAGCCCGCGTTGAACCCGAACCAGCCGAACCACAAGATGCCGGTGCCGATCATCACGAGCGGCATCGAGTGCGGCGGATGACCCTCGTGGGGCCAGCCCTGGCGCTTGCCGAGCACGAGCACGCACGCCAGCGCGGCGATGCCCGCGTTGACGTGGATGGCGGTGCCGCCGGCGAAGTCGATCGACCCGCGTTGGCCGAGCCAGCCGCCGTACACCCACTTGAACACCGGGACGTACACGAGCAGTGACCACACGGGCACGAAGATCGCCCACGTCGAGAACTTCATGCGGTCGGCGACGGCACCCGAGATCAGCGCGGGGGTGATGGCCGCGAACATCCCCAGGAACGCGACGACCGCGAGCGTCATGCCGCCGTCGTCGCCGGTGATGGTGATGCCCTTCAGGAACGCGGCGTCGAACCCGCCGATCAGATCGCGCTCGACGGGCACCTGCGCCAGCGAGTAGCCGACGACCACCCAGACGATCGGCACCACGAGCACGCAGTAGAAGTTCATCATCAGCATGTTGAGGACGTTGCGTCCCCGGTCCATGCCGCCGTAGAAGAACGCGAGGCCAGGCGTCATGAACAGCACGAGTGCTGCCGACACGAGGACCCAGGCGACGTTTCCGCTGTCCATGTGGTCTCCAGAGGTGGGGTCGGGCGAGTCGGGTGCGCACCTTTCCGCGGATTTGTTACACCAACGTTTCCGGCCGTGGTGCAGACGATGAACACGCACGCGACCCGACGGCCGCGGCCCGCACGGGTACGGTCGGCCCATGGCGCGGATCAGCACCCTCGACCAGCTCGTCGCCCTGTACCCGTCACCGTCGGAGCGGGTGCGCACCAAGAAGCAGGCCGCGTTCGACGAGGGCACCCGCGGTCTCGTCGAGTCGTCCACCTTCGTGCTGCTCGCCACCGCCGACACCGAGGGCCGGTGCGACGTGTCGCCCCGCGGCGGGCCGGCCGGATTCGTGAAGGTGCTCGACGACCGGCACGTCGCGATCCCCGACCTGAACGGCAACCACCTGATCGACTCGCTGCGCAACATCGTCGTCAACCCGCACGCCGGTCTGCTCGTGCTGGTGCCCGGCCAGGACGAGACGTTGCGGGTCGACGGCACGGCGGTCGTCACCACCGACGACGACGTGCTCGACCGCTTCGTCGACGAACTCCGCCGCCCACGCGTGGCGATCGTGCTCGAGGTCGAGCACGTGTTCACCCACTGCGCCAAGGCGTTCCGCCGCGGCGGCGTGTGGCGTCCCGACACCTGGCCGGCCTTCGACCGGTCGCCGTTCCTGGCCGCCCGGCACGGTCAGCTCGTGCGCGACGGGCTCACCGACGACGCGATCGACGACTACATCAGCACCAACAGCTGCAAGATCGACGACGACCTCGCGGCCGACGCGCCCACCGTCGACTGACCGGCCGACCGGTCGCGCGGCCGCCGCCTGCTCGACGGGGCACCGGTCGGCGGCCGCCGCCTAGAGTCGCCCACGTGACCGTCACCGAGAACGCACCCGAAGCCAAGGCCGAGCGCTGGACCGCGCAGTGGAAGGAGCTCTACGCCGAGGTGATCACCACCGGCCTGTGCACGGGCTGCGCCGGTTGTGTCGTCACGTGTCCGCACGACGTGATCGGGTACGAGCACGAGGAGGGCAAGTACAAGCCCTTCCACCTCGAGGAGGAGCTCGGCCTCGACAACTGCATCCACGGCGAGAAGGGCTGCACCACCTGCACGCGTGCCTGCCCGCGCTTTCGCGCCTGGGAGCCGGCCGCCGACATGCACTTGTTCGGCAAGGTGCGCGAGCCCAACGACATGAGCGGGATCTGGCGTCAGCTGCTGCTCACCCGGGCGGCCAACGACGAGGAGCACCAGAAGGGGCAGGACGGGGGCTTCGTCTCGGCGATGCTCAACTGGCTGCTCGACAACGACTACATCGAGGCCGCGCTGGTGAGCGGTGTCGAGGCCGACGACGCCTGGAAGGCGAAGCCCGTCGTGGTCACCAACCGCGACGAGGTGCTGGCCACCGCCGGCAGCCGCTACACCTACTGCGCCAACCCGCTCGCCCTGCGCGAGGCCAAAGAGCGCGGCTTCAGCCGCCTCGCCCTCGTGGGCATGGGCTGCCAGACGTCGTCGCCGCCGGTGATGTGGGACCGCAAGGCCGGCAAGGTCAGCAAGCCGTTCCTGTTCAACATCGGCCTGCTCTGCAGCAAGACCTTCGACGACGCGATCTTCCCCGAGCTCTTCGAGGCCAAGTACGGCCTGAAGAAGCAGGACATGGTGAAGATGAACATCAAGGGCGTCTTCCAGATCTGGATGAAGGACGGCTCGTACCACGAGATCGACCTGAAGGAGTGCCACCAGTGGACGCGCGAGGGCTGCAAGAGCTGCCCCGACTTCGCGGCCGAACACTCCGACATCGCCACCGGCGGCATCGGCAAGGACAACGACTGGACGCTCACCATCGTGCGCACCGAGCTCGGTGAGGAAGTGATCAACCGGATGATCGCCGAGGGCAAGATCATCGCCCGTCCCGCCCAGGAGGACGAGGTCGCAATGAAGCTCCTCCGCACGCTCAGCATCGTGAGCCGTCGACGCTGGCCCGAGTGGGCCGACAAGGGCCCGAGCATCGGTGTGCCGCCGCCGAAGAAGAAGGCCGACGGCAGCGCCCCGGCAGCGCACTGATCACACGGTGGTGGTGGCCGGCGGCGGTGCGTCGTCGGTGCAGGCCTCACCGAGCCGGGCGAACTCGTCGCGCTCGTCGGCGGTGAGCTCGTCGCGGTCGAAGAACGCGCGCAGTTCGTCGTCGTTGCGTGCGTCGAAGAAGCCCTCGACCACGCACTCGGCCACCTGAAGCTCGAGGCCGCCCTCGACCAACTGCTCGACCAGATCGCTGCGCGCGCGTTGCCGTGAGCGCGACTCGCCGCATGCCGACGTGGCGAACGACAGCACCAGGCCGGTCGCCACTGCCACGACGACCGGCCGACGCGTCACGCGCCCCCGAGCCCGAGCAGGCGCAGCGTCGCGTCGACGATCTCGTCCTCGCTCACGAGCACCAGGTTGGCCGCGTCGCCGAGCGGCACGAACGAGTCGCGCGCCGCCACCCGTTCGAGCGCACCGCGGTAGCCACGCTCGGCGAGCCCGGTCACCACGCCCTCGCCGACGCCGCCGCTGTGGCGGGTCTCGTCGACCACGAGCACCCGACCGACCTCGTTCGCATGCGCGAGCACGTCGTCGATCGGCAGCGGCGCGAGCCAGCGCAGGTCGTACACACGGCAGGTGATCCCCCGGCCCGCCAGTCGTCGCGCGGCGCGCAGCGACAGGTGCAACCCGTTGGCCCACGTGACGATCACGACGTCGTCGCCCTGGCGAGCGACGCGGCCCTGACCGATCGGCACGTGCGCTCCCGACCACCGCGACGGCGCGACGTACGGCGCGGTCCACTGGCCGTCGTCGGCGGTGTGCAGGTCGCGGGTGTGGTACAGCGCGATCGGCTCGAGGAACACCGACACGGTGCCGTCGACGTCGGCTGCGGCTGCCAGCGTGCGCAACATCGGCGCTGCGTCGCTCGGGTGACCGGGCGAGGCGATGACGAGCCCCGGGATGTCGCGCAGCACGGCCACGGCGTCGTCGTTGTGGAAGTGCCCGCCGAAGCCCTTCTGGTAGGCGAGCCCGGCGATGCGCACCACGAGCGGGTTGCGGTACGCGCCGTTCGAGAAGAACGCGAGGCTCGCCGCCTCGCCGCGCAACTGGTCCTCGGCGTTGTGCAGGTAGGCCAGGTACTGGATCTCGGGGATCGGGAGCATGCCGCTCACGCCGGCCCCGAGCGCGAGCCCGAGGATCGACTGCTCGTCGAGCAGGGTGTCGAACACACGCGCCGCGCCGGCCTTCTTCTGCAGGCCGCGGGTGACGCCGTACACGCCACCCTTCACACCGACGTCCTCGCCGAACACCAACGCATGAGGCATCGCGAGCAGCACGTCGCCGAGCGCCCGGTTGATGCTCTCGGCCAGGGTGAGCGGCCCCTCCTCCTCGGGCAGGCTGCCGCCGAAGAACCGGCGCCGCTCGTCGGCGGGCGCCGCGGCCAGCGCTCGGGACGCCACGGTGGTGGGACGGCGCGGCGACAGCGGTGCCATCACCTCGGCCGCGGTCTCGAGGGTGCGCCGGCCCGCCAGGTCGACCGCGAGCGCCCGCACCTCGCGGCGCCCGGCCAGGTAGCGCTCGACCAGTTGCGTCGGCGTGGCCACGCCGGCGTCGACGAGCAGCCGGGCCGTGCCGAGCAGGGGGTCACGCGCCTGATCGGCACGGATCGACGACGCGCTGCGGTAGCCGCTCTCGACGTCGGTGCCGGCGTGACCCATGAACCGGACCGTGCGCAGGTGCAGCACCGCGGGTCGTCGTTCGCGCCGGACGAAGTCGGCGAGCTCGCTCGCCACCTCGAACGCCTCGGCCAGGTCGCTGCCGTCGGCAGCCGCGTACCGGATGCCCGGGCGCTGTGACAGCGTCGCCTCCACCCACCGCGCCGGCGAGGGCACGCTGATGCCCCAGCCATTGTCCTCGCACACGAACAGCAGCGGCAACGGCAGCCCCTGGTGCACGGTGTAGCCGGCCGTGTTGAGCGCACCCTGCGAGGTCGAGTGGTTGACGCTCGCGTCGCCGAACGAGCAGACGGCCACGGCGTCGGTGGGCCAGCGAGACTCGACGCCGAGCCGGCGCGCCCGCTCGATCGCGAACGCCACACCGACGGCACGCGGGAGGTGCGAGGCGATGGTCGAGGTCTGTGGGATGACGGCGAGGTCGGGGTGGCCGAACACCTTGTGCCGCCCACCCGCGATCGGCTCCTCGGCCAACGCGAGCATGCCGGCGAGCACGTCGCGCACACCGGCGAGGCGCGCCTGGCGCACGGCGCCCGAGCGGGCGAGGTAGAAGCCACCCGACCGGTAGTGCAGCAGGGCCGGATCGCTGGGACGCAGTGCAGCGGCCACCGCGGCGTTGCCCTCGTGACCCGACGAGCCGATCGTGTAGTAGCCCATGCCCTTGCCGCGCAGCCAGCGGGCCGCGTGGTCGGTGTGGCGGCTGAGCAGCTGCGCGTCGAACAGCCGGTCGGCCTGTTCGACGGTGAGGCGGGCACCGTCACGCACGGGGTCGGCAGCTCGCCGTCGCGCCGGTGCGGTCGGCGCGACCAGTTGCTCGATCGCCTCCAGCAGCGCCGTCTCGAGCCGATCGAGATCGGGGACGTGCAGGTGCTGGTCGGCCACGTCGGGGCACGCTATCGCTGTGACACACTGCGCTTCATGCCGCTGCATCCCCAGGCCGTGTCGCTGCTCGAGCTGATGGCGACCATCGGCGACGCACCGATCGAGACGGTCTCACCCGACGAGGCCAGGGCCGCACGCAACGCGCGGCGACGCCCGCCGACCCACACGATCCACCACTGTCGCGACCTCGACGCCGGCGGGGTGCCGGCTCGGCTGTACCGACCGAGCGACCGCGACGACCTCGGGCTGCTCGTGTACCTGCACGGCGGCGGCTGGGTGCTCGGCGACCTCGAGTCGCACGACGACGTGTGTCGTGCACTCGCCAACGGCAGCGGGCACGCCGTGCTGAGCCTCGACTACCGGCTGGCGCCCGAGCACCCGTTCCCGGCCGCGCTCGACGACTGCATCGCGGGTCTGCGCTGGGCGCACGCCCATGCCGCATCGCTCGGCTGTCGCGCCGACCGGCTCGCGATCGGCGGCGACTCGGCCGGCGGCAACCTCGCTGCCGCGGTCGCCAACCGGGGCGTGGTGCCGCTGGTGTTCCAACTGCTCGTGTATCCCGTCACGGACGCCACCCGCTCGCGGCCGAGCTACACCGAGAACGCCACCGGCTACTTCCTCACCCGCGACGGCATGGGCTGGTTCATCGACCACTACCTGAGCGGCGGCGAGGGGGCGCCCGATCACCCCGACGTGTCGCCGCTGTTCGCCGACGACGCCACGCTCGCCGCGGCACCACCCGCGTTGGTGATCACCGCCGAGTTCGACCCGCTGCGCGACGAGGGCAACGACTACGCCCGCCGTCTGGCCGCCGCGGGCGTGGCCACCAGCCACGTGCGTTTCGGCGGCATGTTCCACGGCTTCTTCTCGCTCGGCGACTTCGTCGACGACGGCGCAGCCGCCAACGCGCTCGCAGCTGCGGCGCTGAAGAAGGTGCTCGACCGCGGCGACCGGCCGTTCGGGTGAGCGCCTCGTCGGCGGGTTCGCCGCCAACTCCCCGGCCCCGCGCCCGCGCCCACGGGCTCACGTTCGGCGCACTGCCGACCGGCGTGTCCAACGCGATCACCGACGTGCCGGGTGTGCGCGTTGGTCACGTGACCCTCTGGTCGGGTGACCACGGCGCCGGCACGCCGGTCGTGCGCACCGGTGTGACCGCGATCGTTCCGGACGAGCTCGACGCGCTGTTCGCCCGGCCGATGGCGGCGGCGTCGGCGGTGCTCAACGGTGCCGGCGAGCTGACCGGCTCGGTCGAGATGCGCGAGTGGGGCGTGCTCGAGACGCCGATCGTGCTCACGGGCACGTCGTCGGTGGGACGCGCCTACGACGCGGTCGTCGACGCGATGTTCGCCGCCGGCTCGGACGAGGTCGTGATCCCGGTGGTCGGCGAGTGCGACGACTCGTGGCTCGACGACATGTACCGCCGATCGGTGACGGTCGACCACGTGCGCCGAGCGATCGACGAGGCGACCGACGGACCGGTGGCCGAGGGGGTCGTCGGCGCCGGCACCGGGATGATCACGATGGGCCACAAGGCCGGCATCGGGACGGCGTCGCGAATGATCGACGGCATCGGCACCGTGGGCGTGCTGCTGCTCTGCAACTTCGGTGGCCTCAGGCAGCTGCGCGTCGGCGGCGCCCTGGTCGGCGAGACATTGCACCGCGACCGGCTCGGCTCGGCGCCGACGCTCGACACCGGTGGCAGCTGCCTGGGCGTGGTGTGCACCGACGTGCCGCTCGACGCCCGTCAGCTCGAGCGGGTGGCACGGAGGGTGGGCCTCGGCCTCGCACGTATGGGCAGCGTCGCCCACCACGGCAGCGGCGACATCTTCTGCGCCGTGTCGACGGCCAACCGCCTCGACCGCCGCGCCACGGGCCGCGTGCAGGTCGAACTGCTCGGCGACGGCTCGCTCGACGAGGTGTTCACGGCCGTGGTCGACGCCACCGAGGAAGCCGTGACCGATGCGTTGTTCGTGGCCGACACCGTGGTCGGCGTCGACGGCAACGTCGCACCGGGCCTCCCCGTCGAGCGTGTGCTTCAGCTCCTGCGCCGCTGACGGGCCAGCTCGACCGCGCGGGCGAAGACGGCGTCGAGCATCGGCTCGGTGAGCCGTCCGGTGAACGTGTTCTGCTGGCTCGGGTGGAACGAGCACAGCAGCACCGGACCACCGTCGGGCGTGGGCACCTCGGCCAGGTGACCGAACCTCGGGCGCGGCCGCACGCCGTACTCCACACACGCCGCCTCGTACGCGAACGCGCCGAGGCACACCACCACCTTCACCCGGTCGAGGAGCGCGAGCTCGCGTCGCACGAACGGGCGGCACGCGTCGCGCTCGTCGGGCAGCGGCTTGTTGTCGGGCGGGGCGCACTTCACCGCGGCGGTCACCCACGCATCGCGCAGCCGCAGCCCGTCGTCGACCGACACCGAGGTGGCCTGGTTGGCGAGCCCGGCACGGTGCATCGCACGGAACAGCCAGTCGCCCGAGCGATCGCCGGTGAACACCCGGCCGGTGCGGTTGGCCCCGTGCGCCGCCGGCGCCAAGCCGAGCACCAGCACCCGGGCGCGTGGATCACCGAAGCCCGGTACGCCGCGGCCCCAGTAGTCGTGGTCGCGGTAGCTGGCCCGCTTCTCGACGGCCACCAGTTCGCGCCACGCGACGAGCCGCGGGCAGGCACGGCACTCGCACACGTCGTCCCGCAGGCGGTCGAGTGAATCCATCGTCAGCACGTTAGGTTTCCCTGTCGAGATGGCGCGAACGACACCCCCCGCCCCTCCGCCCACCGGCACCGTGGTGCTGCTGGTGCGCCACGGGCAGACCCCCACGACCGGCAAGCTCCTCCCCGGACGAGCACCCGGCCTCCACCTGGCCGACGTCGGTCACGAGCAGGCCCGCCGCGCCGCCGAGCGCATCGCCGCCCTGCAGCAGGTCGACGCGGTGTACGCCTCGCCGCTCGAGCGGGCACGCGAGACCGCTGCCCCCATCGGTGCGGCCGTCGGCCAGAAGGTGCAGATCGACAAGGGCCTGCTCGAGTGCGACTTCGGCGAGTGGACCGGCGCCGAGCTCAAGAAGCTCATGAAGCTGCCCGAGTGGGGCACCGTCCAGCGAGCCCCCAGCACGTTCCGCTTCCCGGGCGGCGAGAGCTTCACCGAGATGCAGACCCGCATGGTGTCGGCCATCGACCGGCTGCGCGCCAAGCACCCCGGTGGGGTGATCGTGCTCGTGTCGCACGCCGACCCGATCAAGGCCGCGGTGGCCCACGCGATGGGCACGCACATCGACCTGTTCCAGCGCATCGTCATCAGCACCTGTTCGGTGAGCGCGATCGCGTACGGGCACGGCGCGCCGATCGTCCTCACCGTCAACAGCACCGGCGGCTCGCTCGCCGAGTTGCGTCCCTCGTGAGCTGACCATGGGGCTGTCGTTCGACTTCGACGACGTCGACGCGTTCACCGTCGGCACGGTCGGCAAGCCCGGCCAGCGCGTGTTCCTGCTGCAGGCCCGCCGCGCCGGCGAGCGTGTGACGGTCAAGTGCGAGAAGCAGCAGGCGGCGGCGATCGCCGAGCACCTGCGCACCGTGCTCAACGACCTGCCGCCCGCCGAGGACAAGCCGATGCCGGGTGCGATGGAGCTGGCCGGCCCGATCGAGCCGGCGTTCGTGCTCGGGGCGATCGGCCTCGGCTACGAGCGCTCGACCGACCGCGTGCTGGTGCAGCTCGACGAGTTCATCCCGGTCGACGACGAGGGCGAGCCCGACATGGAAGCGCTCGAGGACCGCAGCCGGGTGCGCGTGTTCCTCACGCGCGGCCAGGTGCAGGCGTTCTGCGAGCAGGCCGACGCGTTGGTGGCGGCCGGGCGTCCGCCGTGCATGTGGTGCAGCCTCCCGATCGATCCCGACGGGCACATCTGCCCGCGGATGAACTGACGCGACGCTCGTGTCCGCCACGCCTGCGGCACCCGATCGCAGCGACCAGCTCGAGCTGCTGGCCGAGGGCGAGCTCGACATCGAGGGCCGGATGCCCTGGAGCAGCAACGCCACCTTCCTCGTCAACCTCACGCTCGGCGACCGCACGGCCCAGGGCATCTACAAGCCGATGCGCGGCGAGCGGCCGCTGTGGGACTTCGAACCGGGTCTGCACCGCCGCGAGCTCGGCGCGTACGTGCTGAGCACGGCGTTGGGCATCGACCTCGTGCCGCCGACGGTGATCCGTGACGGCCCGATCGGCGAGGGCAGCGTGCAGTGGTTCGTCGATGCCGACCACCAGCAGCACTACTTCACGATCCACGAGTCGCGTGACGACCTGCACGACGTGCTGCGGCGCATCGCCGTGTTCGACCTGATCGCCAACAACACCGACCGCAAGAGCGGTCACGTGCTGATCGACCACGACGACCACGTCTGGGGCATCGATCACGGGCTGTGCTTCGCGTCGGACTTCAAGTTGCGCACCGTCGTGTGGGACTTCGCCGGCGACCCGGTCGCGCCCGAACTGCTCGAGTCGGTCGGCCGCATCGCCCGCGAGGTGCCGGCCGAGCTGACCGCGCTGCTGGCCGACGACGAGGTGGTCGCCGTGCAGGAACGGGCCCAGTGGGTGCTCGACCACCCGGTCCTGCCCGCCGACGCCACCGGCCGCCGCTACCCCTGGCCGCTCGTGTGAACGCGAACGATCCGAACTTCGTCGGCTCGGGGTCGTCCAGCGACCGCTCGCCGACGGAGTTCGAGGGGTTCGACGACGACCTCGACGCGCTGATCCACCGGGCCGACCTCGACGGGCTCGTCCGGCTCGTCGACGCACGCTGCGCCTCGCGCGAGTGGGCCGGGCTGCTCAGACTGCGCGACCGGGCCCGCACGGCCGTGCTCACCGGCCGCCAGCTGTGGCCGGCTGCCACCCTGGCCGAGTACCGGCTCGCGCTCTGGGCGCCCGCCGAGTGGGCCGCCCGGGTGCTCGACGAGGAGAGCGGCCGGTTCACGATCGGACCGCTCACCGAGGTGGTCGCGCAACATCACACGCTGGCCGAGCTGCGACCGCTGCTGCCCGCCGGGCCCCGACTCGGCTTCGTCGCCCACGAGCGGGTGTTGCGCGGCGAGGACGTCGATCCCGACGGTCTGGTCGACGTGCTCGACCTGCCGTTCTCACTGCAGTCGTGGGAGCCCGACTACGAGCTCGCGACCTACGGCGACGACGGGCTCGAGGCACCGGCCCCGAACCGCCCCGACGCGGATCGCTTCGCCGTCGTCGAGGGCTCGGTGCGCCGACGCGTGACCGAGGCCGACGGCGACGAGGTGACGCCCGCGGTGCGACAGCTGCTCGAACCGTGGACCGCCAGCTCGAACGGCCGTGCCGAGGTGGTGTGCGTCGAGGGCACCGCGGCCGACGCGCTCGCCACGCTCGGCATCGTCCAGCCACGCATGGCGCCGCTCACCACCGCCGAGGCGCTCGCCTGGCTGGCGTGGGCCGGTGCGAGCGGCGGCGCCCACGGACGGCGACGCGGCAACGCGATCGGTCGGTTCGGCGCCTGGTGGGTGCTCGCCGCGCTCGGCGACCTGTGCGACGAGTGGCCGGTCGAGCCCGACGAGCTGGGCGACCTGGCGGGCGAGCTCGGCTGGTGGTGGTGGGACGCCGGCGAGCCGTCGCTCGGCTGGGAGCTGCAGCTGGCGATCGAGGATCCCGTCGAGGGCCTCGCGTGGGCGGTCAGCGCCCGCGACGCGCACTAGCCGTCGCACCGCCACGTCGCGCCGCCACGTCGCGCCGCCACGTCGCACCGCCACGCCGCACCCGGGCCGGGACGCGCCACGGGGCGGCCTCGCGGCCGCCCCGTCAGACGTGTGCGTGCGAGCCGTGGCTCAGCGCGACTGCAGCGCCTCGATCAGCTTCGGCAGCACCTTGTGCACGTCGCCCACGATGCCGAGATCGGCGATGCCGAAGATCGGGGCTTCCTTGTCCTTGTTGATCGCGATGATGTTCTTCGAGCCCTTCATGCCCACCATGTGCTGGGTGGCGCCCGAGATGCCGGCGGCGATGTACACGCCCGGCTTCACGACCTTGCCGGTCTGGCCGACCTGGTAGCTGTAGGGCACCCAGCCGGCGTCGACGATCGCACGCGACGCGCCCGGCGCACCCTTCAGCAGCTTGGCGAGCTCCTCGACCAGCTGGTACTTGTCGGCCTCGCCGAGACCACGACCACCCGACACGACCACGTTGGCCTCGTCGAGCTTCGGACCCGTGCTCGCCTCGACGTGCACCGCGGTGACCGCCGCCGCGCCCGTGGCGCCCAGCTCGGGCACCGGCGCCGCCGCCACCTCGGCCGCGCCGCCACCGGCGGGCTCGGCCGCGAAGCTCTTCGGGCGGAACGACGCGAGGTACGGCGCCGAGCCCGAGAACTTGGTGGTGACGAGGGTGTTGCCGCCGAAGATCGGCGTGGTGACGGTGACCGAACCACCGTCGACGGCGACGTCGATGTTGTTGGTGAGCACCGTGCGGTCGAGCTTGACCGACAGGCGCGCCATCACGTCGCGGCCCGCGTAGTTCTGCGGGAAGAGGATGAGGTCGGGCGAGTCGCCGCCGTCGATGACGGCCTTCATCGCCGCTGCCACGGCCACACCCGGCAGCTTGCCGCCGAGGTCGCCGGTCGCGTACACCTTGCTGGCGCCGTACTCACCGAGCGCGCCGGCGATCGCCGAGGCGTCGCCGCCCACGAAGGCGGTGACGGTGCCCAGCGAGCGAGCCTTGGTGAGCAGCTCGAGCGTGCCCGAGGTGGGCGCACCGGCGGCTTCCTGAGCGAAGACCCATACGTTCGTCATGTCAGTTCGTTCCTTTTCGTCCGTGTCTCGCTGCTCAGATGACCTTGAGGTTCTCGAGGAACGCCACGATCTTGGCGAAGCCCTCGCCGTCGTCCTCGACGATCTCACCGGCGGCACGGGCCTCGGCCTGCGCGACCTCGGTGATCTCCTGGCCGGCGCCGGCCCAACCGGCCGGGCTCACGCCCAGGTCGCCGGCCGTCACGGTGTCGATCGGCTTCGACTTGGCGGCCATGATGCCCTTGAAGCTCGGGTAGCGGGGCTCGACCACGCCGGCCGTGACGCTGATGAGCGCAGGCAGCGGGCAGGTGACCTCGTCGTAGCCCTCTTCGGTCTGGCGGTCGACCTTGAGCGTGCCACCGTCGACGACGACCTTCTTCGCGAAGGTCACCGACGGCAGGCCGAGCACCTCGGCCATCTGCTCGGGCACGGTACCCGTGTAGCCGTCGCTCGACTCGGTCGCGGCGATCACGAGATCGGCGCCGCCGAGCTTCTGCACGGCCGCGGCGAGCACCTTGGCGGTGGTGAGGGCGTCGCTGCCCTGCAGCGCCGGGTCGCTGACGAGCACACCCTTGGCGGCACCCATCGCGAGGGCGGTGCGCATGCCCGACACCTCACCGTTGGGAGCCATCGAGACGAGGCTGACCTCGCCACCGCCGTTGGCGTCGACGAGCTGCAGCGCCATCTCGACGCCGTAGCTGTCGGACTCGTCGAGGATGAGCTTGCCGTCGCGCTTCAGGGTCTTGGTACCGGCATCGAGCGCACCAGGAGTGGCGGGATCCGGGATCTGCTTCACACACACGATCACGTTCATATGGCGACCATTGTTACCGACCGGTACGCGTTCCGCCCAACCGGCCGTCGCGCCAGGTCACTCCGGATAACGTCGGTGCCTTGCGGATCCTGCTCGTGGTCAACGCGTTCGCCAGCTCGGTGACGGCCCGCAACACCGTCGTCGTGCATCGCGAACTGAGCCGCGGCAACGACGTCGAGGTGGTCGAGACCAACCGCCGTGGCCACGCGACGCGCTTCGCCCAGGACGCCGCGCGCCGGGGCCTCGACGTCGTGATCGGCTTCGGCGGTGACGGCACGCTCAACGAGGTGGCCACCGGGGTGGCCGGCACCGACACCGCGCTCGGGGTGCTCCCAGGTGGGTCGACCAACGTCTTCGCCCGCACGCTCGGCATGCCGAACGACCCCGTGCAGGCCGCCGGCCGGCTGGCCACCGGGATCGCCGCGGGTGACATCTCGCCGATCGGCCTCGGCCAGGTGAACGGCCGCTACTTCTGCTTCCACACCGGCGTCGGCTACGACGCCGCGGTGGTGAACGAGGTCGAGCGGCACGCCGGCCTCAAGCGGTGGCTCGGCCACCCGTTGTTCATCTACGCCTCGCTGCGCACCTGGAGTGTCGGCTACGACCGGAAGGCGCCGCACTTCCGGCTCACCGGCACCGACCCCGGCGGTCGTCCGTTCGAGGTCGGCGACGGCTACTTCACGATCGTGCTCAACACCAACCCGTACACGTACCTCGGCAACCGCCCGCTCGACCTGTCACCGGCGGCGACCCTCGACCGAGGGCTGGTGGCGGTGACGTTCCGCACGATGAGCGCCACCGCCATCCTGCGGTCGCTGGCCGGTGCGCTGCACGGTGGCGGGGTCGAGCCGAGCGATCACCTCGACCTGCGCACCGACCTGTCGGATCTGGTGATCCGCCACGAATCACCGTTCCCCTACCAGGTGGACGGCGACTTCCTCGGCGACACGCGCGAGCTGCGCTTCCGTCACCGACCGGATGCGGTCAGGTTGGTGCGCCCCGCTCCAGCACCGTGAGGGCCACGTCGGGCACGTTGGTGCAGATCCCGTCGATGCCCCACTCGATCAGCTCGGCCATCCGCACCGGGTCGTCGCAGGTCCAGGTGTTCACCTCGATCCCGGCGGCGTGACACGCGTCGATCACGTGACGGCCGAGGAGCTTGACCCACGGGTGGAGCGCGACGTGGCCGCGTGCGGTGAGCAGCTCGACGGCGTCCTCGGGCACCGGCCCGACCAACCAGGCGGTGCGGATCGGCGCACCCACGGCGTCGGCGAGCTCGCGGCACCGGTCGATCGTCTCGATGCGGAACGACGAGATCAGCCAGCGCTGGGGCTCGCCACGGGCGAGCAGCAGCTCCATCGTGCGGTCGGCGATCTCGTCGTCGGGGTCGAAGTCGGGTTCGGTCGGGTCGTTCTTGATCTCGACGTTCACCCACATGCCGGCGCACGCGTCGAGCGCGACGCCGAGGTGGGGCACCGAGGCCGGCAGGTCGGCGGCGAGCACGTCGCGGATGACCCGCCCGTCGGCGAGGTCGGGGTTGTGGTGCACGACCAGCACCCCGTCCCGGCTGCGGCGGACGTCGAGCTCGACGCCGTCGGCCCCCATCCGGCCGGCGAGCGCGAACGCCTCGACGGTGTTCTCGGGCGCCGCCTTCGACGCCCCGCGATGTGCGATCACCGTGGTCACGGTGCCCCTCCTGCTGTGTGTACGATGCCGCCGCGCGTCACACGACCCATCTCGGACCTTTCGGATCGGTGATCATCCCACGGGTGTCCATCTGTCCGGGGGATGACCCCCCACCCAACCCAGATGACGCAAGTGGCTTTCGGCTCTTGTCCGGGCGACCTTTGTTTCCTAGCGTTTCCGAACGGTGTACGACGACCTCGTGAATCCGAGCACGACTGCCGGACAGCTGTCCAGCAGCAGCCCGGACGGCCGCCGTCCCACGTCAGTTGCCCTTTCGCACTGCTCATCAGGGGAGCCATCGTGACCATCCTCGCCTCCAGCCTCGCCCTCGCCAACGCCGACTACACGTGGCGTGGGAAGGCGATCTGCCGCGACACCGATCCGGACCTGTTCTTCCCGGTCGGTACCACCGGGCAGGCGCTGCTGCAGATCGCGAAGGCGAAGGAGGTGTGCGGCGAGTGCCCGGTGAGCACCCAGTGCCTCGAGTACGCGCTCGACACCAACCAGGACTCGGGCATCTGGGGCGGCCTCGACGAGGAGCAGCGCCGCACCATCCGCCGCCAGAACGCGGCACGCCAGCGCCTGCTCGCCTGAGCCTCGCTCCGCGCTGATCGAGCGGTCGCCGGCGAGCGCCGGTCAGGCCCCGATCGGCACCGTCAGGTGCACCACCGTGCCCATGCCGTCGCGCACGTCGGTGATGCCCACGGCCTCGAAGTCGGCCTTGGTGCCGGCGCGCATCACGATGGTGCCGCCGAGCTCGGTGGTGACGAGGGTGCGGACGATCGACAACCCGAGGCCCGTCGCCCGGTTGAGCTCGAAGGTCGGGTCGAGGCCCACGCCGTCGTTGACGACGGTGATCGACAGCATCCCGGGCGTGCGGCTGAGCTGCACCACCACGTCGCCACCGGCGCTGCCCTCGGGGAAGCCGTGGTCGATGCCGTTCTGCAACAGCTCGATCAACACCACCGACAGCGGCGTGGCCACCGTGGTGGGCAGACGGCCACCGTCGCCCTGCACGGTGAAGCGGATCGGGCGGTCCTGCGACTGCAGCCCCTCCTCCGACAGGCGCAGCAACGGACGCACGATGTCGACGAACGCGACGTCGTCGCCGGCCTCGCGCGACAGCGTCTCGTGCACCACGGCGATGGTGCGGATGCGACGCACCGACTCGTTGACCGCGGCCTTGGCCTCGGCCGACTGCAGCCGGCGGGCCTGCAGGCGCAGCAGCGACGAGATCGTCTGCAGGTTGTTCTTGACGCGGTGGTGCACCTCGCGGATCGTCGCGTCCTTCGAGAGCAGCAACTTGTCGCGCTTGCGCACCTCGGTGACGTCACGGACGAGCAGCAGGCCGCCGGTGACCTCGCCACCGGCCATGATCGGCAGGCACCGGGCGAGCAGGGTGACGTCGTTGGTCTGGTCGAACTCCTCGATGACCGGGCGGCGGGTCTCGAGCGCACGGCGGGCGCAGCCGTCGTTGAAGCCCATCTCGGCCAGGCGCATGCCGACGGCGTTCGAGTTGATGCCGACGCGGTGGAACACGCTCATCGCGTTGGGTGACGCGTAGCGCACACGGGCGTCCTCGTCGAGCAGGATGGTGCCGTCACCGATGCGCGGGGCCGCGCTCGAGTCCTCGAGCGGACCCTCGCTCGGGAACGATCCCTCGGCGATCATCACCGCGAACCGCTCGAACATCGCGAGGTACGTGCGCTCGAGCTCGCCGAACATGCGGGTCTGGCGGCTGCCCGACTCACGGCCGAGCACGGCGATGCACTCGCCACGGAACCGCACGGGCACGCCGAGCAGGCGTGCCGGCTCGACCTCGTTGTCGACGGCGATGTCGCCCTCGCACAACCCACCGGTGGCCATCACCTGGTCGAGCACCTCGCCGGAGAACCGGGCGTACTCGCCGACGTAGTCGGCCGGGTAGATGGTGCGGCCGGTGGCCGGGCGCACCTGGGCGAGGATCACCCACCGCCCGTCGTTGGTGGGGACGTACAGCAACAGGTCCGCGAAGGACAGGTCGGCGAGGAACCCCCATTCGGCCACGAGTTGCTGGAGGTGTTCGACCTGGTCGTTCGCCAGCGACGTCCGCTGTCGGGCGACTTCCACGAGAGTTGCCATAGTGCTCCGAGTGTGCCATGCCGGTGGCGCCGGCCCCTGACACCGTCCGGCACGACCCCCCACGCGGCAGGGATCCCGGGCGGGCGCCCGGGATCCCTGTCTGATGTTCGGCGGTGGGTCGGAGGATCGATCAGAGGTCGATCTCGACGTCGTCGACGTCGATGTCGGTGGAGGCGTCGGTGTTGAAGCTGTCCTCGGCGGTGAAGCTGTCGTTCACCGAGTTGTCGGTGTCGAAGCTGTCCGTCGCGTTGAAGCTGTCGTTCACGCTGTTGTCGGTGTCGAAGCTGTCCTCGACGTCGAAGCTGTCGTCGATCGAGTTGTCCACCGAGTTGTCGATGTCCGTCGTCACCGTCGTGTCGATGTCGGTCACCGTCGTGGTCACGTCGTCGTCGGAGATGCTCGTGTCGTTGTCCTGCACCGCCGTGTTCCCGCTCCCACCCACGTTCGAGCCGTTCAGGTCCGAATCGTCGATCGTGATGTCGTCATCCGACAGATCGTCACCGGCGGCCTGCGAACCACCCGTCGCCGTCACGTTGTCGTCACCCAACACCACGGTGCCCTCCGCATCGTTCACCTGGGTGTTGCCGTCACCGAAGATCGAGTCGTCGATGTCGGCGTCGTCACCGATCACCCCCGTGTTCGTGCCGGTGTTCACGTTGCCATCGATGTCGTCACCAGCAGCCACCGCACCATCACCCGTGGCGACACCCTCGAAATCCGAGTCCTCGCCACCGGCCACCGCACCATCACCCGACGCGGTCACCGTGTCGTTGTCGTTGGTGATGTCGACGTGCGCACCGTCCTCGGCGTTCACGTTCGTCGTCACCGAGTTGTCCGTGTACGTGTCACGATCATCCACGTTCGTCGTCTCGTACACGTGCGTGACGTAGTGGTTGATCACCTGCTCGACCGCCTGGGCGGGCGGCATGTCGGCGGGCGGGGCCGGAGGCGGCGGGGGCGGCGTGTGGGCTGCGGGCGCCGATCCCGAGCCAGAGCCGGACGAGCCCGATCCGGACGAGCCGGAGCCCGACGAGCTGGGCGCCGTCGAGGTGACGCCACCGACCGCGGCGCTCGCCGAACCGCCGGTGACGACGGCGCCCTGGCTGACCGGCCCGTCGACGGCGAGGACGACGGCCTCGTTGATCTCGTCGACGCCGACCTCCTCGAGGTCGTGATCGGCGATGTACTTCTGCGGATCGGCCTGGAAGGCCGCGGCCTCGGCGGGATCCCCGAAGAGGGCCCGGAAGATGTCGACGAGGTTGGTGGTGGTGCTCATGTCGTTGGTGCTCCTGTGTCCCGGGGGCGCCTGGCCCCGTGCGGTGTTGATGACGTCAGAGAACACCCGTGGTGACATCGGGGCATCGGGGACATCCCCGTACTCGCCGCAGCGTTCGCCCCTCGCGCTGTCAGGGGTGGGGACGAGACGGCTCAGCCGGCGTCGAGCAGGTGGCGGCCGAGATCGACCAGCGCCCTCAGGTCGGTCACGTCGCGCGCCAACGCCGGCGCGGCCACGGTGAGCGCACCGATCGACTCGAGCTCGGCGCGACGCTCGGCCTCGCGGCTCGCCACCACGGCGACGTCGTGGAACCGGTCGGCCACCTCGGCCAGCACGGTGCGCACCGAGGCGTCGTCGGCCGACGCCGCGGCGGCGATCTCGGTGACGAACTCGCGGTCGTCGACCCGGGCGCGCAGGTCGCGCGCCGCACGAGCCGCAGCCGGCTTGCGCAGGTCGGCGGCGAGCGTGCGGTTGAGCAGCACGGCGCCGAGGTGCATGCCGCGACGCTGCAGCTCGCGGGCGAGGAACCCGGCCTCGTAGGCCGGTGCGGCCTCGAGCGTCGACACCACCACGAACGAGGTGCGTGGGTCGACGAGCAGTCGCTCGACCTCGTCGGCGCGTCGCACGAACCCCTTCTCCATCGTCTGGAACAGCACGAAGAACTCGGCGATGTCCTGCAGGAAGCGAGAGCCGAGCACCCGATCGGCCACCTGGTAGAACGGCTTCGACGCGACGGTGAACAGCCGCGACCGGTAGGGCACCGTGAGCCAGCGCAACAGGCGGCTGCCGAAGAACTCCTTCATCCGGCCGGGCGCGTCGAGCAGGTCGAGCGCGTTGCGCGACGGCGGGGTGTCGATGATGACGAGGTCGAACCGGCCGCTCGCGTGCAGCTCGTGCAGCCGTTCCATCGCCAGGTAGTCGTGGCTGTGGACGAAGCGGCCGGTGATGTTCTGGTAGAGCGGGTTGGCGAGCACCTGGTCGCGCAGCTGCGCGTCGGGGGCGTGACGCCGGATCAGGTCGTCCCAGCCGGCCTTGGTGTCGAGCATCGCCACCCACAGCTCGCCGTGGCGGGGAGCGCCCGGGGCGTCGACCATCGGGTCGGCGGCGCGCAGCAGTGCCGGGTCGACCTGCACCTCGGTGCCAGGCGCCGCACCGCCGATGCCCGTGGGGTCGAGACCGAGCGCCGTCGCCAAGCGGCGCGCCGGGTCGACGGTGAGCACCAGCACGCGGGCACCGAGCCGGGTGGCGGCGATCGTGCCGAGCGCGGCCGACACGGTGGTCTTGCCGGTGCCGCCGCTGCCGCACACCACCAACATCTCCTTCGACGCGAGGAGCGCGTCGAGACCGGGTCGGACGTCGGGGCGGGTGCGACGTGCCATCAGCCGATCTCGTCCTCGATCGACTGCGCCATCAGGCTGACGACCCGTCGGCCGGTCGCGCGGGTGAACAGCTCGGGCACGATCACCACCGGGACGGCATGATCGGCCGTGCCCATCGCGGCGAGCTCGGTGCGCAGCCGTTCGAGGTGACCGGCGCCCACGCGCCGGCGTGCCTCGAGCGACGCCGATGCGTCGAGCACGGTGCCGACCGGCTTGCCGAGCCGATCGACGAGCAGGTCGCGCGACGCGCCGGACGAGAGCCGATCGAACACCTCGTGCTCGCGCTCGGAGAACAACGCCGGCAGCACGCGGTTGGCGAACACCGCGGCGAGATCGACACCGGTCTCGTCGCGGACGCGCCCGACCAGCTCGAGCGTCTCGGTGACCGGCATCTCCTCGGGCGTGGTCACGATCACGAGCCCCGTCTGCGCCGGATCGTCGAGGATGTCGAGCATCCAGCTGGTCTGGTCGCGCACCAGACCCACCTGCACCAGCTGGCGGATCGCCCGCGGTGCCCCGATCTGGGCGACGATGTGGCCGCTCGCCTCGGCGTCGACGATCACCAGGTCGTAGTGGCGTTCACGGACCTCGTAGCAGAGCTTGCCGACGGCCAGGATCTCCTTCACGCCCGGCGCGGCGTCGGCGACGAAGTCGAACGTGCGTGCCAACGGACCGATGCGCCCGACGAGCGGGATGCGCACGAACAGCCGCAGGTACTCGCGCAGCGAGTCCTCGGTGTTCATCTCCATCGCCCACAGCCCGTCGGCCAGCTCGGTCGGCTCGAACCCGAGCGAGGCGACGTCGAACGCGTTCGCAAGGGCGCCCTTCGCGTCCATCTCGCACACGAGCGTGCGCCTGCCCGTGCTCGCCGCGAGTTCGGCGAGCGCGGCGGCCGTCGTGGTCTTGCCGACCCCGCCCTTGCCGGTGACGAACAGCAGGTGGCGGTCGAGCAGCGAGGGGCGCGCGGAGGCGGTCAGGTCAGCCGCCGAAGCCGATCTTGCGCTCGCCCTCGGCCGTGCCGATCTCGACGTACGCGATCTTGGCGGCCGAGACGGCGACCTGACGGTTCTTCTTGTCGGTCACCCAGAGGACGTCGACCGCGCCGGTGAGCGCGGCCTCGACCTGGGCCTTCAGCGCCTCGCGGTCGGTGTCGTCCGACAGCTCGACGGCGACTTCACGCGGGGACTGGGTGACGCCGATGCGGAGATCCATGGCGGCGAGTGTACGGCCGTCGGCCGTCGGCGCCGCGATGGCGTCGTGTCCTGATCGGTGGGGACCGTGGCATTGACGCCATCGGCCGTCGCGCCCACACTCGACCCCGTGGCCACGTCCGACCCGCTCCCCCGCCGAGTGCTGATCGTCGCCTACCCCGGCATCCAGTCGCTCGACGCCGTCGGCCCGTTCGAGGTGTTCACCGGGGCGAGTGACGTGGTCGCCGGCCGGCGCCGCGCAGCGACACCCGTGTACGACGTGCACCTGGTGTCACGCGAGGGCGGCAGCGTGCGTGCCGAGAGCGGCCTGCCGCTCGGCACCGAGCCGCTCCCCGACCCCGATCAGCCGATCGACACGCTGCTCGTCGCCGGCGGGTTCGGCGTGCACGAGGCCCGACGCGACGACGAGCTCGTCGACTGGGTGCGCCGCGCCGCCCGCCACTCGCGCCGGATCGCGACGGTGTGCACCGGCACGTTCCTGGCCGCCGAGGCCGGCCTGATCGGCGACGGCACCGTCACCACGCACTGGGCTCGCGCCGAGCAGCTGGCCGCCGAGTTCCCGGAGCTCACGGTCGACCCCGACCCGATCTACACCCGCTGCGGCGACCTGTGGACGTCGGCGGGCGTCACGGCCGGCATCGACATGAGCCTTGCGATGGTGGAGGACGACCTCGGTACCGAGGTCGCGCAGACCGTCGCCCGGTGGCTCGTGATGTTCCTGCGCCGGCCGGGTGGTCAGACCCAGTTCGCCGCGCCGGTGTGGATGCCACGGGCCGAACGCTCGACGGTGCGCACGGTGCAGCAGTCGATCGAGGACGATCCCGGCGGCGACCACCGGATCCCACGGCTCGCCGCCCGCGCAGCGATGAGTCCGCGCCACTTCTCGCGGGTCTTCACCGACGAGGTCGGTGAGGCACCCGGCCAGTACGTCGAGCGCATCCGCGTCGAAGCGGCCCGACGGCGGCTCGAGGAGTCGACCGACACCGTCGCCGTCATCGCCAGGGCGTGCGGCTTCGGCACCGCCGAGACGATGCGCCGCGCCTTCGTGCGACGCCTCGGCGTCCCGCCCGATCAGTACCGCCGCCGCTTCGGCTCGGCCGCCTGATCACCCGATCCCACCTCAGAACTCACATCCCGAAAGGACCACACGTGCAGGTCGCGATCCCTCTGTTCCCGCACTTCACCGCACTCGACGGCATCGGCCCGTACGAGGTGCTGCAGCGCATCCCCGAACTCGACGTCACCTTCATCGGCCACGAGCGTGGCGAGGTGCGAAGCGAGAACGGCTTCCTCGGCGTCACCCGCGACGCGACCTTCGAGGAGATGCCGCACCCGGACATCATCGTGTTCCCCGGCGGGGTGGGCACGCGGCCGCTGATGCACGACGAGCGGGTGCTCGACTGGGTGCGCAACGCCCACCCGACCACGCGCTACACGACGTCGGTGTGCACCGGCTCGTTGGTGCTCGGCGCCGCCGGCCTCTTGCGTGGTCTCACCGCCACCACGCACTGGAGCTGCTACCCGCAGCTCGAGGAGACCGGGGCGATCCCGACCGGCACCCGCGTGGTCGAGCACCTGCCCGAGCGGATCATCACCGCCGCCGGTGTGTCGAGCGGCATCGACATGGCGCTGCGCCTGGTCGAGCTGCTGTTCGACGACACCGCCGCCAAGGCGAGCCAGCTGATGATCGAGTACGACCCGCAGCCGCCCTTCGACTGCGGCGCCGTGCCGAAGGCCGACGACACGGTGATGACCCGCGTGATCGAGTACGCGCAGCTGCGCCAGTAGCTCGAATGGCCGCTCGCGAGTCCTGACGCTACATTCGGCTTCGCGGCCCCGACCGGTGCCGCGAAGCCGGATCGTTCACGCGGGAGAGGGGTGGGAGGTCCGATGACCGACCAGCACTCGCGCGTCATGTCACTGCACGCGCCCCGCCTGCCGATCGTCGGACGGAACCGGGACCTCGACGCGCTGGTGCGCCTGATCGACCAGCGAGACAGCCGGCTCGTGACGATCACGGGCCTCGGCGGCATCGGCAAGACCCGACTCGCCGTCGAGGTCGCGGCCCGGGTCGTCGGACGGCATGCGATCGTGCTCGAACTCGCCGCGATCACCGACCCGTCGTACGTGATCCCGGCGATCGCTGGTGCGCTCGAGCTGCCGAACGCCGGCCCCGAGGCCGACGACGAGGTGACCGTGGCGCTCGGCCGGCGCCCGACGTTGCTGGTGCTCGACAATCTCGAACAACTCGTCGGGGTGCACGCGATCGTCGAGTCGCTGCTGGCCACCGTGCCCGGCCTCGCGATCCTGGGCACGAGTCGACGACCGCTCGGCCTCGCAGGCGAGCGCCTGTGGCGCACCCAGCCGCTGCGCGTACCGGGCGACGAGATGGTCGCCGAGACCGGGGCCGACGTCGACGACGACGGGGCCGTGCAGCTGTTCCGCGCCGTGGCTCAGGCGGTCGACAGCAGGTTCACGGTCGACGGCGTCTCACGCGAGCACATCGTCGCGATCTGCCGGCGGCTGGGTGGGCACCCGCTCGCCATCGAGCTGGCCGCGGCGCGTTGCGCGCGCCTCGGACCGGCGGCCCTCCGACGCGAACTCGATCGCCACGAGGGCCACGACGCACGGTCGCGACGCGGCCAGGGCGGCGACCGCCATCTCGAGTCGGCCATCGGTTGGAGCTACCAGCATCTCGACCCCGAGGCGAAGGTGCTGTTCCATCACCTGGCGGTGTTCGAGTCGTGGGCGACCTTCGAGCTGATCGAGGCGTTCACGAGCGACCTCGGTGTCGCGGCCACCATCGACCTCGTCGGCGCGCTCGACACGCTCGTCGACCATCACCTGCTCGAGGTCTGGCACGACGCCGACCACAGCCGGTTCCGCATGCTGCCGCCCGTGCGCGACGTCGCGCTCGCGTGGGTGAGCGACCGAGGCATCCACGAGGCCGGGCTGCTCGCGCACGAGCGCTGCCTCCGCCAGCTGGCGGCCACCGCCCTCGCCGCCCACGACGAGCCGGGCGGCCACGCCTGGCTGCCGGTGCTCGAGACGGCCCGTGCCGACCTGTCCGCAGCGCTCGACCGGGCGATCACCGGTGGACGCGCCGACCACGCGGCCGAGCTGGGCGCAGCGCTCGCCTGGGTCTGGTCGTACCGGCGGGTGTTCGGTGTGCACCGGAACCAGCTCGAGCGAGCGGCCGACCTCGTCGCCAGCTCCGGCGCGTCCCGGCGCTCGCGTGTGCTGCTGCACGGGTGGCGGCTCACCCTCGAGGCGCTCTCGGGTGCGAGCGCTGCGCGTCTGCACGACCTCGACCGACACGCACCCGAGCCGATCACCGATGCCGAACCCGACGTCACCGACCTCGTGAGGCACGTGCTGACGATCCGCGCCTTCACCCTCGCCCACGACCTGGACGAGGCGTGGCGGATCGGCCGGCTCGCGCTCGAGGCGGTCGACGGTCGCGACGATGCCGCAGCAGCTCGTGCCGAGGCGATCGTCGGCATGCTCGCGAGCATGCGAGGCGATCTCGACGAGGCGCTCCGACTCGGACGTCGCGCCCTCGATCGGGCACGTCGGCTCGACGACGACAAGGACGTCGTGCGGGCCGGCATCCTGCTGTTCCCGGTCGAGCACGCGCTCGGCTGGCCGGCGTCGATCACGCTCGACGAGGCGCACGCGGCCGCCCGCCGGCTCGGCGATCCCGAGACGCTCGAATGGTTGCGCCCGATGCTGGCCCTCGAGGCGCTCGGCCGGGGTGACGTGGCTCGCGCCGCTCGGTTCTGCGCCGACTCGTTCGCCGCGCCGCCGTGGGGAGGCGTCGACACGGGCACGGTGTGCGCCGCCGTGCTCGTCACGATGTGCGCGGCCGACCGCCCGGCCGATGCGGCACGGATCCACGGCATGCTGGCCGATCGCCGACGGCTGATCGAGAGTCACCTCCTCCCGAGTCACCGAGCCATGTACGCCGGGGCGATCGACCTTGTGCGCCAGCGGTTGGGTGCCGGCGAGTTCGATCGCCTCGTGCGGCAGGGCTCGTCGCTCAGCTGGCCGGTCGCCATCGTCGAACTCGGTCGCCTCGCCCACGAACTGGCCGAAGGACACCCCGGCGGCGAACCGGACGAGCGATCGCACCTGTCCTCGCTGACCCCGCGCGAGCTCGACGTGCTGCGCGAACTGGCCGCCGGGGGCACGAACAAGGACATCGCCGCCGCGCTGGGCATGCGGTCGAAGACGGTGATGCACCACACCACATCGATTTATCGCAAGCTCGGCGTGCGTCGTCGGACCGAGGCTGCTGCGCTGGCGCATCGGCTCGGTCTCGTCGGTGGCCGCGACGCCGTCGCGGCCACCGACGGCTGATCAGGCGTCGATCGCCTGATCGACCGCCGTCGCATAGCGCCGCGCTGCGTCGAGCACCCGCGGCGGTGTGAGGGCGATGAACGCGTCGCCTGCGGCCAGCGCGGTCTCGGCCGCGCGCAGGTGTCTGGCCTCCGAGTTCGAACACGTGCGGGCCGTGTACGTGGTGCATCCCGTACGGACCTTCGCCGCAGCGATCTGATCGACGGCGATCGACTGAGCGACGCGCACCACCAGGATCCGCAAGGCCGACACGTCGGCGCCCGGCACCGAGCCGAGGGCGTCGACGGCCGCGACCAGACGCTCGAGCGCCTCCGCCGGACGAGTTGCCACGAGATCGGCCGCCCCGGTTCGCCTGCCGCCGTCGGCGCCGCGCAGTCCGTCGATCGCCCGCGTCAGCGCCGCGCGCTGCGAGCGCGACATCGACCCGGTCGGGATCGCGGCGAGCCGGGCGGCGAGGTCGTCGAGCGCCGCACCGCCCCCGAGCACCTCGACCTGGATCGCGCGCGTCGTCGACGAACCCTGGCTGGTCGCGGTGATCGTCGTCGTGTACCGACCGGCCCGGGCGAAGACCCACGTGAACGTCGTGACCTGACCGGCGGCGACCTGCGACACCGAAGCCGGAGCGCCGTCACCGGGAAGGATCGAGACGCTCGCAGCGTCACCCCCCGCATCGTCCACCCGTGCCGTCACGGTCCATCGTTCCCCGACGACCGGGCGGGCGGGCGAGACCGTGACGACCGTGATCGTCGGCGCCGCGTCGTCGACGGTCACGGTCGTGCCGGCCGAGCCGGCGAGACCCGTCGAGTCGACGAGGTCGACGCGCACCGTCGAGGTCGTGGGACCACTCGGGAAGCTGCAGCGGAACGTTCCGCCGGTCGCGCTGACCGTGGCCGAACCGGCGACCAGGGTGCCCGCGGCGCCGCACGAGACCACCGGCGCCGGAGCACCGATCGTGTCGCCGGGATCGCCGTCGGTGACCCCGTAGGTGAACGTCGCGGTCGTGCCCTCCGACACCGATGTCGGCCCACTCAGCGACACGACCGGGGCGTCGGGGACGGGCGACACGTCGACGTCGATGCGTGCCTCCGCCGACGACGGTGCGAAGCACACGGCGCTCGGGGCACCGCACCCTGCCGGCGAGCCGGTGTCGGTGACCCGGTACGAGAACGAATCGGGCCCGGCGTAGTCCGCTGCCGGTACGTAATGGAACGTCAGGCCGGCCACCGTGAGCGTGCCGTGATCTGGCGCATCGGTGATGGTGAGCGTCAGGCCACCATCGGCCGTGACGTCGTCGTCGACGAGCGCAGCGAACGAACCGTCGAGCGGCGTGTCCTCGGGCGTGCCGAGCCGAGTCGACTGCGCGGTCGGCGCGCCGTTCGAGGCCGGCAGGACCTCCACCGAGCGCGTCCGCTGCGCCGCCGGCCCGCCGTCTTCGTCGGATGCGTCGAGCGCGATGCGGTACCCACCGGTGCCCGACGGTGCCGAGTACCGGTGGCGCAGCGTGAAGAACAGCTTGCCGTTGTCGCACCCACCGGTGGGACAGACGTCGGTGTAGGGACGTGAGGTCGAGAAGACACACCCGTCACCACTGCACGGGTACGGGTACTGCACGGGGGTGCTCTCATCGCCCCACGACACCGTGAGCACGCCCGCGTCCACGCCCGGATCGGTCACGAAGCCGCGCACGACGAGGTCGTGGTTCGTGAGCACGGAGGTGGCGTCGGGGTCGAGGCCGCTGGGGTTCAGCTGCACGGTCGGCCCCACGTTCGTGATCGCCGCCGAGGTGGTGCGTGTGGCGGCGACCAGCCCGCCACGAACCGCTCGGACGGTGATCGTGGGGTTGCTCGGGCCGTCGGCGAACACGTGCGGGATCGCGAACCAGTAGTACTCACACGGGTCGTTGCAGAAGAAGTTCACCTCGGTGGGGGTCTGCGAGAACACGCACGACGTGCCCGGGCTGCACGGGTACGAATACACCGCCGGCGGTGAGCCGTCGCCGAAGTCGACCTCGAAGTCGAATGCGTCGCGTGCGGCGTGATGGAGCCGCCCGCCGATGTAGGAGGTGCCACCCTCGGCGACATCCCAGGCGGACAGGACCTCGATCGACATCCCGCTGCGATCGACGGCCTGCGTCACCGACCGGGTCGTGACGGCGACGCCGTCGTCCACGCGAACGGTGACCGGGTAGATGCCGCTCGCCGGTGGCGGGCCCACGTACCGATGGGTCGCGAACCAGGTGGTCGGGTCCGCGGCGCCGGCGAACACCGACTGCCCAGCCGGACAGGTGCCGTCGGCCGCGAGCGCGACCGGGCACGGGAACCGGGTCGAGAACTCCGGCGAGCCGTCGCCCCAGTCGATCCGGAGCCGGATCTGGTCGTCGCCGGGGTCGGTGAACGAGCCGGAGATCCTCGCGGTCCCACCTTCGGCGATGGCGGTGGTCGGGTCGACGGTGAGGGTCGGCGCGACGTTGCCGACGAGGACGTCGAACCGCTGCTCGGTGGTGGCGCCGGTGGCGTCCACTGCGAACACGCGGACGAGGTAGCGGCCCTCCTGGTCGTAGGTCCACGTCAGGGTGTCACCGTCGGCGCGAGCCCATGCGCAGGTCGAGACGCCGGGTGCCGAGTACGGGCTGTCGACGCAGCTCTTGATCAATGCGGTGTTCCACTGCGGCTGCAACAGCCAGTGCACCTGTACCTGGTCGCCGTCCGCATCGGTCGCGTTCGCGCGCATGGTGAACGAGGTTCCCTCCTGCACGTCCGACGTGATCGTCGGCGCCAAGCTGGGCGCGTGGTTGCCCACGATGCGGACGGTCTGGCCGGTCGGGCTGAGATCGTCGACGACGATGGTGTCGCTCAGGACCACGCTGCGGGCCTCCGCTGTCGAACGCGGCGCTCGATCCACCACCATTCGGTCTCCTTGGAGGAACGCCGAGTCGAAGCCACCGCCCGGCCCGCGGAACCTGAGCGTGCCCGTCCATTCGTAGGGACCGAAGTCGGTGCTGGTGACGAACCAGCCGTCGGCCATGTACGTGCGCTGCACCAGACCGTCCCAGCTGATCGACCGCAGCTCCGCCGCCCGTGTGCCATTGCCGAGGATCCACTCCGGGTCGCTCGCCGGGTCGTGTGCCGCGGGAGTGCTCGCCGCCAGCCGTTCGGCCTCGAACGTCGGCGCCGCTTCGGAGAAGAGCACGCCGAACGCCTCGCTCAGGCTGTGGTCGTTCGCGAGGATCGCCGCGGGTGTCGGCACGGCGGCCTCCGCGTCGGTGCGGAACTTGTCGAGCTTCACCGGCACCTCTGCGGTGGCGATCTCTCGCCACGTGCCCGCGATCGTGACCGCGACGGCGACCGCGATCGCGACGGCAGCGCTGAACGCAGCGGCCGTCGCGACACCAGCGACCGCCGCCGAGTCGACCGGGATCGTGCCGCCGCCGGCGCCGACGATCACGAACTCGGACGCAGCGCTCGAACCGATGGCGTTGACGATCGCCGTCGCGAACTCGGGACTGATCGCGATCAGCTCGGCCAGGATCGCGGCGTAGCTCGCGCCGGCCGCTGCTCCACCGAACATCAGGATCGTCTGTCCGGCGTTCACCCACGCCGCCGCCGCGTCCGCGTTCGACATCCCGGGATCCTGGGACAGCGCCGCACCGTACGCAGCGAACTGCTCAGCGGTCGGCGGCGCGGGGAGGATGGTCGACCCCGTGCCGTTCTCGGCACACTTCGAGAACGCCCCGGGGACGTATGCGGCGAACCCGAAACCGCTCGGCGGCTGGAAGTTGCACGGATCCGACTGCCAACGGGCGTACTCGCTCAGGGCACGTTCGGCCTCGGCGATGCGAGCCGATTTCACCTCGCGCTGCAGATGATCGGCCCAGCCACGTTCGACGGCGGTGACCGGCTGTCCGTTCTTCTCGCGCGCCAGGATCGAGACCAGCTGGTCGAACATGTACGCGATCACCTCGTCACGCGCGTTCTCGACGATGCGACGATCGTTGGGCACCCCGTGGAGCGCTGCGACCGCGGCGCGGGCTTCGGCCTCGAGCCCTTCCCACGCGATGGACGAATCGACCTGACCGTCGGCGGTCTCGGCCGGCGTGTTCGGTTGGATGATCCGGTCCCACGGCTCCCAGGTACGGATCGGTGCGGTGGTGATGTCGAGCGGGCCGCAGTACAAGCCGTAGCCACAGGGCACCTGCTCGCCGGCGCTCACCTCGACCGCGGTCGTCCCGACGACGAGGGTCGAGGTGAACGCCACGGCAGCCACCGAGAGGTCGACGACGACGCGGACGAGACGCCGCGTCGCTCGCCGAGCACCCTCTCCCTGGCCGCTCGTGCGCGCGCGGTCGCTCTGATTCCCAGCCATCCTCGCCACCCCCACCGGTTCGTCGGACGTCGACCCGGTGGGACCAGCAAACACCGCGGCCCGTCAGCTGCGCATCGGGCAGATGCCCGGGGTGGCCGCGGGCGGCGGCCGGTCGGCGGATCGGCTAGAGGACGACGACGCTGCGGAGCACCTCGCCGCGCTCCATCTTGTGGAACGCCTCCTCGACGTCGTCGAGGCCGATGGTCTCGCTGACGAAGCGGTCGAGGTCGAGGCGGCCCTGCAGGTAGAGGCTGATGAGCATCGGGAAATCGCGGGTGGGCAGGCAGTCGCCGTACCAGCTGCTCTTCAACTGGCCGCCACGGCCGAACACCTCGATGAACGGCAACTCGATGGTCATGTCGGGCCGCGGCACGCCGACGAGCACCACCGTGCCGGCCAGGTCGCGGGCCTCGAACGCCTGCTTGTAGACGGCCGGGTGGCCGACGGCCTCGATGCACACGTCGGCGCCGTTGCCGTTGGTGACGCTCTTGATGTACTCGACCGGGTCGGTGGTGCCCGCGTTGCAGGTGTGGGTGGCGCCGAAGTCCTTGGCCCATTCGAGCTTCCGGTCGTCGAGGTCGACGGCGATGATCGTGGCTGCGCCGGCGAGGCGCGCCCCGGCGATCGCCGCGTCACCCACGCCGCCGCAGCCGAACACCGCGACCGAATCGCCGCGAGTGACGCCGCCGGTGTTGATCGCCGCACCGATGCCCGCCATCACGCCGCACCCGAGCAGACCGGCCGCGGTGGCGGGTGCCGCCGGATCGACCTTGGTGCACTGGCCCGCGGCCACGAGGGTCTTCTCGGCGAACGCGCCGATGCCGAGCGCCGGCGACAGCACGGTGCCGTCGAGCAGCGTCATCTTCTGGGTCGCGTTGAACGTCGAGAAGCAGTACTGCGGCTTGCCCTTCAGACAGCTCCGACAGTTGCCGCACACGGCGCGCCAGTTGAGGATCACGTAGTCGCCGGGCGCGACGCCGGTGACGTCGGGACCCACCGACTCGACGATGCCGGCCGCTTCGTGGCCGAGCAGGAACGGGAAGTCGTCGTTGATGCCGCCCTCGCGGTAGTGCAGATCGGTGTGGCAGACACCGCAGGCCTGGATCTTGACGACGGCCTCGCCGGGACCCGGGTCGGGGACGACGATCGTCTCGATCGACACCGGCTGACCCTTGCCCTTGGCCACCACTCCACGAACCTGCTGCGCCACGTCTTCGCTCCTTCGCGACTGCGGGGCGACACACTCGGTCGCCCCCTCGACGGCCGGAACCGTAGCGCGCCGACCGCGGGCCGGTCAGACGGCGGTCAGACGGCGGTCAGACGGCGGTGGCGCAGAAGGTGTCGCCCTGCGGCAGCGACGCCTCGAGCGACGGGCGGGCGTCGCCCTGGTACAACGACGAGAGCATCCCCTTCACCATCCCGCGGTCGACCGCGCAGATCACCGGGTGCTCGATCGCCACGTCGCCGAACGGGCAGTGGTTGTTGACGATGCGCAGCTGGTTGTTGCGCTGGTCGGTATGGGCGGCGAACCCGTGTGCGGTGAGCGCGTCGGCGACGGCCGCGAGCGCCGAGCGCAGCGAGCGCTGGCCGGCGGCGAGGTCGTTGCCGGTGAGCCCGGCGGCCATGGTGGCGCCGTACTCGCGACCGACCTCCTCGGCCATCGCCTCGGCCTCGGCCCGGGGCAGCAACGACAGCGCTTTGCCCAGCAGGGTGAGCACGAGGTCGTCGCTGCGCACGGGGACGTCGGGCAGCCGTTCGCTGCTGGCGCGGTAGTGCTTCGACGGGCGGCCGGCACCCGATCCCTCGGCTCGCTCGACCGCCACCTCGAGGTAGCCGCCGGCGGCCAGGCGGTCGAGGTGGTGGCGGGCGACGTTGGGGTGCAGGCCGAACTCGCCGGCCACCTGCGCGGCGGTGACGCCGCGTTCGGCCGACCGGGCGAACAGGTAGATGCCCCGGCGGGTCGGGTCGCCGAACGCGTTGGTGATCGCCGACACGGTGGCCGTGAACGCGCCGGCGTCCCGGTCCTGGGCAACGGTGCCGGACGTGCCGGACGTGACCGGCGCGTCGGTGCTCGGGATGGGCTGGTTCCGGGGCACGCCGGTATTCTACCTACGCGCGTAGTGGTAATTCGACGCAGCCCTTCACCCCCGGAGTCGCCCATGTCCAGCACGCTCAGCACCGACCAGGTCATCGACGCCCTCCGACCGGTCGAGGACCCGGAGTTGCGCCGCTCGATCGTCGATCTCGGCATGGTCCGCACGGTCGGCATCGACGGCGGCCGCGTGTCGGTGCAGGTCGCCCTCACCGTCGCAGGCTGCCCGCTGCGCAACGAGATCCAGCAGCGCGTCACCGCCGCGGTCGGCTCGTTGGCCGGCGTGAGCGACGTCGCGCTCGACTTCACGGTGATGACCGACCAGGAGCGCGAGGCCGTGCGCCTCATGCTGCACGGCAACGCCGCCGCCACCGCCGGCCACGGTCAGGCCCACGGCCACGCCGAGGGTCGCAAGGTGCCCTTCAGCGAGGCCGGCTCGAAGACCCGCCCGCTGCTCATCTCGTCCGGCAAGGGCGGCGTGGGCAAGAGCAGCGTCACGGTCAACCTCGCGGTCGCGCTGGCGTCGCAGGGGTACTCGGTCGGCGTGGTCGACGCCGACATCTACGGCTACTCGGTGCCGCGCATGCTCGGCACCGACCGCGACCCGGTCGTCATCGACCAGATGCTGCTGCCGCCCGAGGCGCACGGCGTGCGCTGCATCTCGATCGGCTACTTCGTGCCCGAAGGCCAGGCGGTCATCTGGCGCGGCCCGATGCTGCACAAGGCACTCGAGCAGTTCCTCACCGACGTCTACTGGGACGAGCCCGACTTCCTGCTCATCGACATGCCGCCCGGCACCGGCGACATCGCCCTGTCGCTCAGCCAGTACCTGCCGCGCGGCGAGGTGTACGTGGTCACCACGCCGCAGCCCGCGGCGCAGAAGGTGGCGGCGCTGTCGGCCGCGATGGCCGCCAAGGTCAACCTGCCGGTGCGCGGCGTGATCGAGAACATGTCGTGGTTCACCGGCGACGACGGCAAGCGCTACGAGATCTTCGGTGCCGGCGGCGGCGAGGAGCTCGCCGACGAGCTCGGCGTGCCGCTGCTCGGCAAGCTGCCGCTGGTCCCGGCGCTGCGCGAGGGCGGCGACGAGGGCAACCCGATCACGGTCGCGCTGCCCGACAGCGAAGCTGCGCAGGCGTTCCAGCAGATCGCCCGCAGCATCGCCGTCGACCTCAAGCCGAAGAAGATCTTCAGCCCCAGCCTGCGCATCAACTGAGCGCCGGCGGGCCGGCCCCTGCTCTGGGCGGGCACGGTGGGCGCCGCTCGTTCTGGGCGCCACGACGTCCGGCTGAGCTGCGTCGGTGAGTTCTCATCGGCGCCCAGGAACCTGGGCGGAATGTCTTGGGTGCCAGTGACTGCCGACGTCCAGGAGGTTCGTGGGCGGGTGGCGCCCAGAACGTTCCGCCGAGCCGGGTGCCCGGCCCTGGAGGGCGAGCGGTCAGTCGCCCCAGTGACGTTGTTCGGTGAACGGGTCGCCGTACATGTGGTAGCCGTTGCGTTCCCAGAACCCGGCCTCGTCGCGGTCTTTCGCCTCGAGCGCACGCACCCACTTGGCGCTCTTCCAGAAGTAGAGGTGGGGCACCACGATGCGCACCGGTCCACCGTGGATCGGCTCGATCGGCTCGCCTTCGAACTCGTAGGCGACGATCGCCTCGTCGGTGGTGATGTCGGCGATCGGCAGGTTGGTGGTGTAGCCGTACTCGGCGTGCTCGATCACGTGCGTGGCACCGGACTGCACGCCCGCACGCTCGAGCAGGTCGCGCACGCGCACCCCGGTCCACGTGGTGTCGAACTTGCTCCACTTGGTGACGCAGTGGATGTCGAAGGTGAGCGTCACCGCCGGCATCGCGCGCAGTTGCTCGAGGTCGACGGTGAAGGGTCGGTCGACCATCCCGGTGATGGTGAGGTCCCACTGGCCGGGCGCGTACTCGGGCACGTCACCGACGTGCAGCACGGGGAAGCGATCGGTGAGGTACTGGCCCGGCGGCAGACGCGCAGGATCGAGCCCGCGCGCGACCAACTCCTTGCGGTTGCGGTCGAAGAAGCCCATCGGCACAGTCTGCACCGGCATCGGACGGCCTGCACGACGGAACCCGGTTGAGTAGCGTTCGCACGCATGACGGACTCCGGGCAGCCGCCCTCCGACGCGCCGCGCGTCCCACCGCCGCCGCCCTCGCTCACACCGCCTCCCTTCGCAGGCGGAGCCGCGATGCCGCCACCTGTGCCCGGTCCCCCGCCCGGGTACGTCTCGTACGGTGGGCCGGGCTCGGTGATGCACGGCCCCTTCAAGCCGGTCAAGGGCCTCGCGAAGGCGATCGACGTGCTGCTCATGATCACCGTGCCGCTGCAACTGCTGTCGATCGTCGGGCTGGTGCAGCTGCGCAGCGCGGCGCAGGAGTTCCTCGACGGCGAGCGCAGCGCCTCGTCGTTCCGCAGCGCCACCCAGCTCAACCTGTCGTCGCTGTCGGGTCTGCTCGTGATCCCGATCGCGGTGCTGACGATCATCGTGATGTTCCGCATGGCCGCGAACCTCGGCCACCTCGGGCGCCACGGCCAGACGTGGAAGCCCGGGTGGGCGATCGGCGGGTGGTTCTGCCCGCCGTGCGTGATCTACGCGATCCCGTGGCTCATGTTCCGCGAGCTCTGGCGTGGCTCCGATCCCGAACTGGCGCCTGGTGACCCGAGCTGGAAGCAGCGGCCGGTCAGTCCGCTCGTCAACGTGTGGTGGGTGCTGTACGGGCTGGTCCCCATCGTCGGGTTCGGTTCGTCGGCCAACTTCGTGGCCGGGTTGCGCAACCTCGGCGACCGCGAGCTCGCCCGTCGGATGGTCGACTCGGTCACGATCAACGTCGTGTTCACCCTCGTCGGTGTCGGCACCACGATCGTGTACCTGCTGATGATGCGCGGTCTCGCCGGCCGGCACACCCGGGCCACCGGCGAAGTGCGCGGCTGACCGTATGACGATCTACCTGGTGCGCCACGCCAAGGCCGGGAGCCGCGACCGGTGGGAGGGCGACGACGCGCTGCGACCGCTGAGCGGCAAGGGCCGCGAGCAGGCCCGCCGGATCGGCGAGGCGTTGGCCGGCGAAGGCGTCACCGCGCTGGTGAGCAGCCCGTACGTGCGGTGCGTGCAGACGCTCGAACCGCTCGGCGAACGCTGCGACCTCGAGGTGGTGCCCGACGCACGGCTGGCCGAGGAGACCCCGTTCGAGCAGGTGCTCGACCTGCTCGCCGAGGTACCCGACGGTGCCGTGCTCTGCAGCCACGGCGACGTCATCCCCGACACCATGGCTGCGCTCGAACGGCGCGGGTGCCGCATCGACGGGCGAGCCGACTGGCGCAAGGCGACGGTGTGGCGGCTCGAACGCGATGCCGACGGCTCGTTCGTCGCGGCGTCGGTCACCCCGCCGCCCGACTGACGTCGCCGACGGTGGCGCTGACGCGGATCAGTTGCCGTCGAAGCTGCAGCTGATCTGGAAGCCGTCGGTGTCGCAGTCGTCGGACGTGTACACGTAGATCGTCAACATCGCCGCGATCGCGACGGCGATGATGCCGACCACCAGCCCGGCGATCGCCAGACCGCGCCCCGGTCGCGCGCCGTGCCGGGTGGCGCGCATGCCGAGAGCGCTGAACACGATGGCCAGCACACCGGGCAGCTGGAACCACACCCAGAAACACGGCACCAACGCCACCAGCGACAGCACGAACCCGGCGATCGCCATGCCACTCGTCCCCTGCTTGGGCGGCTGCCCGTACGGCGCGTACGACGCGGCGCCGAACACCGGGGGCGGCGGCGGGGGCCCACCGGGCGCGCCGCCCCAGCCGGGCGGGGGCCGATCACTCGGCGGCGGGGGCGGCGGCATGCTCATGCCGCGGCAACCTAGCCCACCCGCTCAGGGGGCCGTGCTCGTCGCCGTCGTGTCGTCGCTCGTGCCGGCGGTCGTTTCAGGGCTCGTCTCGGGGGTCGAGCCGGGGGTCGCGTCGAGGCCCGCCAGGAACTCCTGCACGAGTCCTTCCATGTCGGCCGGCGGATTGCTCGCGAGGCACAGCTGCCCCTGTTCGCGCGCCGTGTCGAGTTCGGGCTCGGCGAGGAAGTTCGCGGCCGTCACGGCGTACAGGCAGTGGGCGTCGGCGTACCCCGGATCGTCCGCGACGACGCCCGCGAACGCGGTCATCGCCGTGTCGAGCGCCACCTGCTTGCCCGCCTCGTCGTCGGTGAGCCGGGTGTTGAGCACCAGGATCCACGCGGTGTACGTGCGCGCCTCGGCATTGGTCGGGTCGAGCTCGGTCGCCCGCTGGAATCGCTCGAACGCACCGCCGAGATCGCCCTGGCCGAGCAGGCTGCGCGCCTCGGTGAGCGCGAGCGCCACCTCGTCGGCCGGCTGGCCGCCGGTCATCGTCTGGCCGGCGGTCCGCTGCCCGGAGAAGTGGGCGACCGCCCACCCGGCGATGATCGCGACGACCAACGTGCCGACCACCCAGGCCGCGACACGAGCCGGGTTGGGGCCTCGCCTCGGCGGCAGGTTCGAGCGGCCCTCCTCGATGGTGCGCAGGACGGCGGCCGCACGCGCGGTGTAGCCCTCGATCAGCTCGTCGAAGTCGTCCGGGTCGACGTCGCCGGCGTCGCGCTCGCGCTCGAGATCGGCGATCGAGCGCAGCAGGAACCGCCGCTCCTCCTCGAGCCGGGCGAGCTCGTCGGGGTCGATCGCCACGGTCACGCCTCCCGGCCGGTCGCGTCGGTCGTCTCGGTCGTCTCGACGAGGTCGTCGGCGATGTCGTTCGCGACGTCGTCCGCGGCGGTGCCGGTGTCGATCCGGTCGTACGGGCTGGCCGACGCGTCGAGGCCGGCGCGGCGTGCCGCCGCCACCAGTTCACGATCCTCGTCGGTGGCGGTGCCTCCGGCGTTGGCCCGCCATCGGCGGAACGCGACGATCAGCCCGGCCACCCCGGCCACCAGCGCCACCACCGGCAGGATCCACACCAGCGCGTCGACCCCCTCGGCCTTGGGGACCAGCAGCACCTGCGCGCCGAAGCGCTGCTCGATGTAGGTGATGATCTGATCGTCGGTGGCCTGGCCGGCCTCGACCTGCGCCTTGATCTCGTTGCGCAGCGCGATCGACGCGTTGGCCCTCGACTCGAACACGCTCTCGCCGTCGCAGATCGGACACGCCAACCGCTTGCTGATCTCCTCGACGCGCTCCTGCGGTGTGAGCCGTTCGTTGGTGCGCCCGGCGCCGACGGCCATCAGCGCGACCACGAGCACACCGAGCACGATCCATCCCGGGCCGCGCTTCACCCGCTGCCATCCGGTGGCGGCAGCCATCAGGCCCGGCCCTCACGCATCGCCTGCAGCAGCGCACCGACCTTCTCGGCGGTGATCTCGCCCGCATATCGAGCGCGCACCACACCGAAGGGATCGATGATCCACGTCTCGGGCACCTGCGCCACACCGAACGCCACCGTGGCCGCGCCCGTGGGATCGCTCACCACCGGCCAGTCGCCACCGTTGGCGTCGAAGAACTCCTGCACGCCCTCGTCACCGTTGCGCGTGCTGATGATCGTGTAGAGCTCGGCGCCGTCGCTGATCTGCGACTGCTGCTCGGCGAGCTCGATCAGCTCGGGGTGCTCGTCGACGCACGGCACGCACGTGGGGTCGAAGAAGTTGATCACCACCCAGCTGCCCTTGCGGCGGCTCAGGTCGAACGGCTGGCCGTCGAGGGTGGTGCTCACCACGGCCGGCGCGGGCCGGCCGATCAGGAACGACTCGACGGTGTCGCCCTGTTGGGTGTCGCTGCCGGCGAGCACCACGAACAGACCGGCCACCACGATCGCGACCGCGAGCGCCACGAACGGCGCCACCCGACGGCGGCGGGGAGCCGACCCATCGGTCGTGGCGACCGAAGCGTCGATCGTGTCAGGCATCGACGGTCTCCTCGTCCCGGTCGTCGTCCCGGTCGTCGCCACCGTCACCGGTCGGCACCGGCGACGACACCGGCGCGATCGGGATGCGACGACGCTTGCCGGGGAACGCGGCGAGCACGGTGCCGATCGCGACCAGCGCCCCACCCACCCACATCCACAGGATCATCGGCTTGATGAACACCTTCACCTGCGCCTCGGTGGCGCCCGCCTCGGTGGCCTTCTCGAGCGTGAGGTAGATGTCCTCGGTGAGCCCCGTCCGCACCGAGGGGGTGCCGATGTCGGTGCCCATCTTGGTGTAGCGGGTGATCGCCGGGGCGTACGCCTGCCCACCGTCGATGCTCACCTGCGCCTTCAGCCCCGTGCTGCGCTCGGTCTCGAACGCCTCGACCGCCAACAACTCGAAGGTGTGACCGTCGTAGGCGACGGGCTGGCCGACCTTCATCGTGAACTCGGCCACCCGCGTGTAGCCGTTGCTGGCGGCCAGCGCCACGGCGATGACGATGATGCCGAGGTGCACGATCATGCCGCCGTTCGCACGACCGACGAGCCCACGCCAACCCTGCCGGCGCGTGGCCAGCACGAGCTGCCGGCCGGCCGCACCGGCGGCGAACCCGCCGAGGCCGAACGCGGCGAGCGACGCCCACTGGTCGGCGCCGACGACGACCGCCACCGCGAGGCACACCACACCCACGCACGCCGGGACGAACAGCCGGTCGCGCAACAACTCGGTGCTCGCCTTGCGCCACGGCAGCACCGGTGCCACGGCCATGAGGAACAGCAGCACCAGACCGATCGGCATGCCGAGCCGGTCGAAGAACGGCGAACCGACCGCGATGCGGCGGTCCTGCAACGCCTCGATCACGAGCGGGAACACCGTGCCGAGCAGCACCACGAACGCGAACACGGTGAGGATCACGTTGTTGGCCAGGAACGCGCCCTCGCGCGAGATCGGCGAATCGATCGCGCCGGGCGACCGCAACCGGTCGCCACGCCAGGCGATGAGCGACAGCGACACCACCACGGTGACACCGAAGAACCCGAGGAGCCACGGACCGATCGAGCCGTCGGCGAACGCGTGCACGCTGTTGATCACGCCGCTCCGGGTGAGGAACGTGCCGAGGATCGTGAGCGAGAAGGTCGCGACGAGCAGGCTGATGTTCCAGACGCGCAGCATGCCGCGCCGTTCCTGCACCAGCACCGAGTGGATGTAGGCCGTGCCGGTGAGCCACGGCAGGAAGCTCGCGTTCTCGACCGGATCCCACGCCCACACGCCGCTCCAGCCGAGCACCTCGTAGCTCCACCAGCCACCGAGGATGATGCCGACGCTCAGCAGGCCCCACGTGATCAGCGCCCAGCGACGGGTCTCGAGCAGCCAGCCCTCGCCCACCCGACCGGTGACCAGGGCGCCGATCGCGAACGCGAAGGGCACCGCGAACCCGACGTAGCCGAGGTACAGGATCGGCGGGTGGAACATCACGAGGATGTGGTTCTGCAGCAGCGGGTTGGGGCCCCGGCCGTCGGTGACGCCCGGCGCGCCCGTGGCGAACACGTCGGTGGGGCCGAAGGCGAGGAAGAAGAAGAACGCCGAGATGACGAACATCGTCACCATCGCCCACGCGATCAGCGGGTCGTCGAGCCGCTTGCGGTACCGGTGCATCAACACCACCGTGTAACCGGCCAGCACCGTGAGCCACAGCAGGATGCTGCCCTCGAGCGCGCTCCACATCGCCGCGATGTTGAACAGCTGCGGTGTGCTGCGCGAGCCCACGTTCTGCACGTACGCGAGGTCGAAGTCGTAGGTGAGCAGCGCGTTGAGCATGAACGCGCACGCCAACACGCCGGCCGCACCCGCCATCCACGCGTAGTTGGGCACGGTACGCAGCAGACGCCGATCGTTCGTGACCGTGGCGTAGCCGAGTGCGAGCGCGCCGAACAGCGAGGCGACGAGGCCGATGATCAGTGCCGAGTGGCCGAGCAGGCCGTTGACGCTGGCGCCGATCACCCCTGCTGCTCCTGCGCCTGTGCCTGTTTGGCGGCCTCTTCGGCGCAGGCGTTGCTCGCCTGGTCGAGGCGATCCTTGTTGGCGGCCTCGTACTCGTTGGAGTGCTTCACCTCGATGTCGTCACCGACGAACACACCGTTGTCGAGCCGACCGTGCACCACCACGGGCACGCACTCCTGGAAGATGCCGCCCGGATCACCGGCGTCGTAGCGCACCGGCATCGTGACACCGTTGAACTCGACGTCGAAGAGCGTGACCTCACCGTCCTGGGCCACCGAGCCCTCGACGACGTTGCCCTGGATGCGCAGGCGGCGACCCGCCTCGCAGCCGTCCTTCACACCGACCTCGTCGACGTTGCAGTAGTAGTCGATCGCGCTCGACAGGAACTGGGTGACGAGCACGACGCCGCCACCCAGCACCAGCACGAGCACGGCGATCGCCGGCCAGCGCTTGCCGCGACGCTTCGGCGGTTCGGGCGCGGCCTGATCGACGCGGGGGCTCAGGTCCACGGCTTGTCCTCGTCCGGCAACTGCCGCGACAGCGCCTTGCCGCGGCGCACGACCTGCCACGCGAGCGCGAGCGCCCCGCCGAACGCGGCGAGGTAGCTGAGCGAGATGAATCCGATGTCGTCCATCAGTGGTTGTCCCCGATCGCGAGACCCGTGGGCGAGGTGGCCGCGGCCTCGCGGCGACGCTCGGCGAGCGCCAGGTCGAGGCCCTTGTCGTCGAGTGCGTCCTCCATCGCCATCACCCGCTGGCGGTGCAGCACGTACCACGCGTACAGCAGCGTGAACGCCACGGTGCCGAGCAGCAACGAGAACAGCATCAGCCCGTCGAGCGTGACGTCGGTGGTACGACCCGCGACGCTCGCGTCCTGGTGCACCGACCGCCACAGCTTGACGCTGAAGTGCACGAGCGGGATCTCGAGCACCGCGAGCAGTGCGACCACCGCCGATCGACGGGCGCGCTGCTGGTGGCTGCCACCGAGCCCGCGGACGGCCAGGTAGCCGACGTAGGTGATGAACAAGAACGCGGTGGTGGTCACACGGGCGTCCCACACCCAGAAGTCGCCCCAGCTGAGCCGACCCCAGAGCGACCCGCTCAGCAGGGTGACCGCCATGAAGACCACACCGATCTCGGCGCTCGCACCGGCGATGCGGTCCCAGGCGAGCGACGACGTGCGCTTCCAGAGATACGCGGCCGACGACACCGCCGTGACGACGAAGGCCAGGTAGGCGACCCAGACGGTGCCGACGTGCACGTACAGGATCCGCACGCTCTCGCCCTGCACCACGTCGGCCGGCGAGAACACCAGGCCGAACAGGGCGAGCAGGCCGAGCGAGACGATCGTCGCGACGCCCAACCAGCGGGTGAACGTGGTGCCGGTGCCCCGGTCGCGTCGGGGGACGGCACCCGACGACGGCGGGGTGGAGGGGGTGGTGGCCACGACTGCGCTGTCCTCGTCTCGTTCTGTCGTCCGACTGGTGGGGAACCCGGGGTCAATCCTCGACGAGCGCCCCGAACGCCAGGGTGCCGCCGACGCCGAACAGGGCTGCGAAGACGAGGAGCATGCCGACCCACGGCCACCCTTCGTCGGTCGCGGCACCACCGGCACCGAAGGCTGCTTCCGTCGCTCGGGTCGCACCGATCAGTACTGGCGCCACCACCGGGAACAGCAGGAGCGGGAGCAGGGTCTCGCGCCCTCTGGCCCCGGCAGCGAGACCGCCGTAGAGCGTACCGACGAATGCCAGACCGGTGGTAGCGGGGATCAGGGTGGTGACCAAGAGCACGGCCCCGAGCCCGTCGACCGACGAGCCGTACAGCACGATCGCGAGCACCAGCATCAGCACCTCGAGCACCAGCAACTGCACGGCCAGCGACATCGACTTGCCGAGGAAGATGCCGGGCGGGCTCACCCCGGCCACGCGCAGGGCGTCGAGCGCCCCGTCGGCGGTCTCGACCGCGAAGGTGCGCTGCACCACGATCAACAGGCTGAAGATCGTGCCGAGCCACACCAGCCCGGGGGCGGTGCGCTGCAACACGGTGTCGTTGTCGAGCGCGAAGGCGAACAACACCATCACCAGCGCGGCGAAGGGCAGCACCTGGTTGACCACGACGCGGCTGCGCCGCTCGACTCGCAGGTCCTTGGCCGCGACCAGTCGGGCGGTGCGCCACACGCTGCCGGCCGCCCCGCTCACGAGCCGCCTCCGACCGCAGCGTCGGTGGCCTGCCCGCCCACCACGTCGACCACCCGCGTGGCCAGGGTGCCGGCCCGCTCCAGTTCGTGGCTCGCCACCATCACGGTGGCGCCGGCCGCCACTGCGGCGTGCAGGGTGCGGTCGAGCTCGTCGCGGCCGGCGGCGTCGAGCCCGGCGTGGGGTTCGTCGAGCAGCCACAGCTGTGCGCGTCGCGCGACCAGGCAGGCGAGCGCGGTGCGGCGCTTCTGACCCGCCGACAGCCTCCCGACGGTGACGTCGGCCAGGCGTGCGGCCAGCCCCATGCGCTCGAGCGACGCGTCGATCTCGGCCGTGCTCGCCCCCACCGTGGCACCCCAGAACCGCACGTTCTCGCGCACGGTGAGATCCGCGTAGAGGCCGTTGCTGTGACCGAGCAGACCCACACGAGCACGCACCTCGGCCCGCTGGGTGACGAGGTCGCAACCGGCCACCGTGCCGGTGCCACGCGACAGCGGCACCAGGCCGGCGCACACCCGCAGCAGCGTGGTCTTGCCCGCGCCGTTGGGGCCGCGCAGCAGCACGATCTCGCCGCGCCGCACCGTGAGGCTCAGCCCGGCGAGGGCGGGGAAGCTGCCGAGCACCGCCACCACGTCGTCGAGCTCGACGACGGCATCCGGCGCGCCGTCGGCCGCACGGGACGAGGCGGTCGGGTGCACGGGACGCGACGCTAGCGGCGCACCCTCGCAGCCTCCATACCGCCGATAGCGTCTGCGCCGTGACGCCGGGCGACGATGCACCCTCGTTCGATCCGACGGGCCCGGATGCGGCGGCCCCGCCGCCCGACGTCGAGGCACCGTCGGATCTGCCCGACGCCCCGAGCGACGACCTCCCCGAGCACGCGCCGTCGAACGCACTCGGACGACTCGAGCAACTCGAGGCCGACCGCAGTGGTGGCATCCCCCGGCCCGCCGCGACCTCACGGCCGAGCCGCTGGGACCGCCCGCCCGAACCTCACGACTGGCGCTGGGCGATCGGCTGGATCGGCCGGGTGCTCATCGCGATCGGCGTGCTGATGTTCGCCTTCGTCGGCTACCAGCTGTGGGGCACGGGCATCCAGACCGCCCAGGCGCAGGACCGCCTCTCCGACGAGTTCGACGACCTGCTCGGCAGCGCCGGCACCGGCGCCGGCAACAACGGCACCACCGTCACCACGTCGGCGCCCAGCACCACCGAGGCACCCACCACCACGGCGCCCGACGACGCGCCGGCCAGCACCGCACCCACGGCGCCCACCACCTCCACGTCGTCGACGCTGCCGGCCGCTCGCATGACCCCGCCCCTGGTCGGCGACCCGCTGGCCAAGCTCACGATCGCGGCGATCGACCTCGACTGGACCGTCGTCGAGGGTGTCGACGCGAAGCAGCTCGCCGACGGGCCGGGGCACTTCCCCGAGACCCCGCTGCCGGGCCAGTACGGCAACGCGGCGATCGCCGGTCACCGCACCACGCACGGCCAGCCGTTCATCCGGATCGACGAGCTGCGGCCCGGCGACGACATCGTCGTCCAGACCGTCGTCGGCACCTACACCTACGTCGTCGACGGCCAGCAGATCGTCAGCCCCGACGACTACGCCGCCGTGATCCCCACCGTCGACCCCAGCGTCGCGACGCTCACGCTCACCTCGTGCCATCCGAAGTACAGCGCTCGCCAGCGCATCGTCGTGACCGCCACCCTCGATCCGGTCCGGTCCGACGTGGTCACCCTCCCCTACGTGGCGCCCGCCCCCGGCGACACCGGGGTGCTGCCGGGCGACGACGAGACCGCCGGGTCGACCGGTACCACCGATGCCACCGCGACCACCGACGGCACCACCGACACGACCGAACCGGCCACCACCGAACCCGCCACCACCGATCCGGGCACCACGCAACCCACCGGCACCGACACCGCCGTCGCCGACCCGCCCACCGACGCCGGCGAGGACCTGTTCGCGAACCGGTGGTTCAGCGACCCGGCGGCATTCCCGCAGGTCGCCCTGTGGGGAGCGTTGCTCACGTTCCTCGCACTCGGGGCCACGTGGCTGAGCCGCCGTGTGCGCCGCAACTGGGTGGGCGCGCTGGTCGGGATCGGCCCGTTCGTCGTGGTCCTCTACTTCTTCTTCGAGAACGTCAACCGCCTGCTGCCACCCAACCTCTGACCCGGCTCCGCGGGAGCGGAACGCCCACGCCGGGCAGATCCGTCCCGCCAGGTCTCAGAAGCCGCGCTCGCGGTCGTCGCGCTCGGCCGCCTTCACCGCGTAGCCGAGGACGATCGCCGGGGCCAGCAGGATCGACCCCACCACCAGCGAGCCGACGATGATCGACGACATCGTCGAGTTGAAGCCGAGCGCGAACGCGAGCACGAAGCACACGATCGCCAGCGCGAAGAACAGATAGCCGATGCGGTTGGCCATCAGCGTCCAGCGCGCGATCTGCCGGCGGCGCGCTCGCACGGGATCGAGTGCGGGATCGGTGGGGTGTGTGTCGGCGGGCATACAGTCGCCGCCATGGTACGTGTGGAGTGGCGCGATCGCGTCGTGGTGGTCACCATCGATCGGCCCGAGCGCCGCAACGCGGTCGACCACGAGACCCTGCTCGCCTTGCGCGACGCCCAGCTCGCCGCCGTCGCCGGCGACGCCCGGGCGCTCGTGCTCACCGGCGCGCCGCCGGCCTTCTGCGCGGGCGCCGATCTCACCGGCGTCGAGAGCGGCGAGTTCGTCGATGCCCTCGTCGCCGCGCTGCGGGGGTTCACCGAGCTGCCGATGGTGACGATCGCCGCCGTCGACGGTCCGGCGCTCGGCGCCGGCACGCAGCTCGCGATCGCGTGCGACCTCCGCGTGGCCACCAGCAGCAGCCCCTTCGGGATCCCGGCCGCCAAGCTGGGCCTGGCGGTCGACCGCTGGACGATCGACCGGCTGTCGCGCGAGTTCGGTGCCAGCATCGCTCGGGCGATGCTGCTCGCCGCGCAGACCTACAGCGCCGACCAGCTGCACGTGACCGGTGGCGTGCACCGCACCGGCGGGTTGGCCGAGGCACTGGTGTGGGCCGACGAGCTCGCCCAACTGGCACCGCTCACCATCCGCGCCCACAAGCTCGGCCTCGAGGGTCTGGCACCGGCGCCCGAGATCGACCCGGTGTTCGAGCCGTCGCGGCTGGCGGCCTGGGCGAGCGACGACGCCGAGGAGGGACGCCGCGCCTTCCTCGAGAAGCGCCGCCCACAGTTCCGCGCCCAGTAGCCGGGACACGAACGCCCGCGACGGGCGCTGCGGTCCCGCGTGGTCAGCTCGCGGGGCCGAGGGCGCGCAGGCCGGCCCACGCGAGGTTGGCCACCAGACGGCCGAGCTCGTCGGGGTCGAAGTCCTCGCCGCGCTCGACGAGCCGACGTGAGACGCCCTCGGCGAGGCCGACCAGGCCGTGGGCCAGGGTGCGCTGCTTCTCGTGATCGATCTCGACCGCGATGAGCGGGGCGATCGCAGAGGCGGCCTCGCTGGTGATCTTGCGGATCGCCTTCGTGGCCGCCGCGTCGCGGTTGGCCTGCGTCGCGAACAGCAGCAAGAACGCGTCGTGGTCCTGTGCGACCCAGCGGAAGTAGGCCTGGAAGCCGAGCTCGGTCTGCATCTTGCCGCTCGTCGCACCCGCGGTGGCCTTGGCGATCGCGGTGATCATCCGGTGGCCGACCTCGTCGATGAGCGCGAGGTACAGGTCCTGCTTCGAGTCGAAGTGCTGGTACAACACCGGCTTGGTGACCCCTGCCGCCTCGGCCACGTCGTTCATCGACGTGCCGTGGTAGCCGTGCCGGGCGAAGACCTGGACGGCGACCTCGAGGATCTGCTCCCGGCGTTCGCCGGCGGGGAGGCGGGTGTTCATACGGTTACCCAAGGGTAACCGACGCCCACCCGGATCGGCGCCCGTCGGCGATCGCGGGACGACAACGCCCGATCTGGGCCGATCCATCCCGCCGAGCCGGTCAGGTGGCGCGGAACACGACGCCGCGATAGGTGTCGACGAAACCGGCGCGGCGCAGCAGGTCGCCGATCGGGCTCTTCGGGTCGAGGGCCTCGCCGTCGACCTTGCGCACCTCGACCGATCGCGCCCGGCCGTCTTTCACCCTCGCAGCCAGCGCCTCCGCCCACGCCGGCCCACCCCAGGTGTCGAGGGTGTCGGGGAAGGTGACGAGATGGTGCGAACGGCGGTCGAACCACACGAGCGGCAGCCCCTGCCACAGCACGACGAGTGCGCCGGCGCTGCGCGCCGGCCGGCCCTTCGACACCGGCCACGGCAGCGCGGCACCGTACGGCTGGGCCGGGTCGGTGGCCGCCAGCACGATCGCCGGCGGGACGTCGTCGGGGTGCAGGTCGGGATCGGGCGCCTCGCGCACCGACCGCAACCGGTCGACGGCGCCCGGCACGCTGAACTGCGCCGCGCCGAGACCGGAGACGAAGTAGCCGCGTCGGGTCTGGCCACGCTCTTCGAGCACCTTCAACACGCCGTACACGCCGGCATAGCCCCCCACCACGTTCTCGGCCAGCACCGCCTCGCGGGTGACCACGCCGTAGCGCTCGAGCATCTGCAACGCCGCGGCGTGCGCCGCCTCGGTGGGCCGCGGCGCGGGCTGCAGCATCGGCGCCACCAGGCTCCAGCGTCCCTGCCCGGCGGGTGGACCGATGCGCGTGAGCCGTCCCGGACGGGGACGACCGGTGCGCGGGGCGCCCCGCGCCGGGCCCGTGGTACGCGCCCCGCCCACCACGGCGCGCAATGGTGCCAGCGTGTCGTTGGTGACCTCGCCGGCCCAGACCAGGTCCCACAGCGCGGTGAGCAGCTCGGCTTCGGTGGCGCTCGGGGCGGCGGCACGCAGCTGGGTCCAGAAGCTCGCGCCTCGCTCGGCGAGGAGCAGGCGGATGGCGTCGTGCACCGGTCCGGTGGGCGCCTCCTGCGGCTCGATCGACGGGGCCAGCAGCGGGAGCTGGTCGGCGAAGAACAACCGCACGCGACCGTCGTGCGCCCCCACCGAACCGGCCCCGATCCAGATGATCTCGCCTGCGGTGCACAGCTCGTCGAGGTCGGCCGGCCGGTATCCGCGCACCCGGCTCGCGAGCACGTCGGTCTCGAGCGAGCTCGCCACCAGCGCGGTGCCCTGCACGAGCCCGAGCGCTTCGACCACGGCTTCGAGTCCACGCCGTTCGCCGGGGATGCCGTGCCACTGGGTGAGGAATCGCGCGTACGCGTCGGGCTCGACCGGCTCGACTTCGCGCCGCAACGCCGCCAACGACCGCCGCCGCAGCTGGCGCAGCACGTCGACGTCGCACCACTCGCGAGTGGCACCGTCGGGCCGGAACTCGCCGCGCACCACGCGTTCGTCGGCCTCGAGCGCGCTCAGCGCACCGGTGATCCGGGTGATCGGCACCGCGAGCCGTTTGGCGAGGTCGTCGGCCACGAACGGCGCATGGGTGCGTGCCCAGCGGGCGACGAGCGATTCGAGCGGCAGCGGCACGGGGTCGGTGAACGCACGTGGCAACCCGAGCGGCAACGAGCAGCCGAGCGCATCTCGATAGCGCGACGCGTCCTCGGCGGCGATCACGCGCATCTCGTCGGCGATGCCGATCTCGACCGCGCGACGCGCACGGATCAGCTCGGCCACCCACTCGCGACCGTCGCTGCCCTCGCACCGCAGGTCGATCTCGGCCGCCGACAGGTCGCCCACCTTGCGCAGCACGTCGTGCAGCTCGTCGGGGTCGCGGGCGCGCCGGCCCTCGGTGAGACACTGCAGCTCGAGCTCGAGATCGGCGAGCACACCCGGGTCGAGCAGCTCGCGCAGCTCCTCGGCGCCGAGCAGATCACGCAACAGGTCGCGATCGAGCGCCAACGCCGCCGCACGGCGCTCGGCCAACGGTGCGTCGCCCTCGTACATGTAGGCGGCGATCCAGTTGAACAGCAGGCTCTGCGCGAACGGCGACGCCTTGGCGGTGTCGACGGTGACCACGCGCACCGCCCGGCTGCGCAGTTGGCCGAGCACCTCGCGCAGCGCCGGCAGGTCGAACACGTCCTGCACGCACTCGCGGGAGGTCTCGAGCAGGATCGGGAAGCTCGGGTACTTGGCGGCCACGGCCAGCAGGTCGGCGGCACGCTGGCGTTGCTGCCACAGCGGGGTGCGACGGTCGGGTCGGCGGCGCGGCAGCAACAGCGCCCGGGCCGCGCACTCGCGGAACCGGGCCGAGAACAGCGACGTCTGCGGCAGCGACGACAGCACCAGCTCGTCGATGTCGTCGGGATCGATGACGAGCTCGTCGATCGGGATCTCGTCGGCGGCCTCGGGCAGGCGCAGCACGATGCCGTCGTCGCCCCACATCGTCTCGACCGGCAGGTCGTAGCGGTCCATCAGCCGTCGTTCGATCGCCATCGCCCACGGCGCGTGCACGGGCGTGCCGAACGGACTGAGGATGCACACCCGCCAGTCGCCGATCTCGTCGCGGAACCGCTCGACCACCACCGTTCGGTCGTCGGGCACCACGCCGGTGGACTGCGCCTGCTCGTCGAGGTAGAGCAACACGTTGTTGGCCGCGAGCGGGTCGAGCGCGTAGGCCGACTGCAAGGTGGCGAGGGCCTGGTCGCGTTCGGCGGCGTGCACCTCGCGCTGGAACGCGCCGAGCGCTCGCCCGAGCTCGAGCGGCCGACCCGGGCGGTCGCCGTGCCAGAACGGCATCTTGCCCGGCTCGCCCGGTGCCGGGGTGACGGTGACCCGTTCGAAGGTGATGTCCTCGATCCGCCACGTCGACGCGCCGAGCACGAAGGTCTCGCCGGGCCGGCTCTCGTAGACCATCTCCTCGTCGAGCTCGCCGACGCGCGTGCCGTCGGGCAGGAACACGCCGAACAGACCGCGATCGGGAATGGTGCCGCCACTCGTGACGGCGAGCCGACGCGACCCCTCGCGGGCGCGCACCGTGTCGTTGACGCGATCCCACACCAGGCGCGGCCGGAGCTCGCTGAACTCCTCGCTCGGATAGCGGCCCGACAGCAGGTCGAGGACGTTGGCGAGCAGCTCGTCGCTCAGCTCGTGGAAGCACGCGCAGCGGCGGACGAGCCGGGCCAGGTCGGCGAGCGCGACGTCGCCGGTGATCGACACGTGGGCCACCAGGTGCTGGGCCAGCACGTCGAGCGGGTTGCGCAGGAACCGGGTGGTCTCGATGTCGCCGTCGATCATCCGGCGCACCACGACCGCCGCCTCGAGCAGGTCGCCGCGGTGCTTGGGGTAGAGCGTGCCCTTGCTCGGCTCGCCGACCGAGTGGCCGGCACGCCCGATGCGCTGCAGGCCGCGGCTGACGGCACCGGGCGACTCGACCTGCACCACCAGGTCGACCGCTCCCATGTCGATGCCGAGCTCGAGGCTCGAGGTGGCCACGATCGCCCGCAGTGCACCGCGCTTGAGCTCGTCTTCGATGACCACGCGCTGTTCGCGGGCGAGCGAGCCGTGGTGAGCCTTCACCAGTTCGACCACCGGCGCGCCGGGCTCGATCTCGCCCGCCATCAGCCGGCGGTCGTGGTACTGCTCGTTGAGCCGGGCGGCCAGCCGCTCGGCCGACCGCCGGGCGTTGGTGAACACGATCGTGGTCCGGTGCTCGAGGATCTGGTCGAGGATGCGCGGGTAGATGCTCGGCCAGATGCTCGACCGGGCCGGGGCGACCGAGCCGGCCGGGCCGCTGCGGATCTCGGGTGCCGGCGCCGACGATCCTCCGAGGTCGCCCATGTCCTCGACCGGGACGACCACGTCGACGAGCAGCGGCTTGCGGATGCCGGCGTCGACGATCACGACCGGTCGCAGCGATCCGTCGTCGGCGTGACCGCCGAGGAAGTGCGCGACCTCCTCGAGCGGGCGCTGGGTGGCCGACAGGCCGATGCGCTGCGGCGGGGCGACGGTGACCTCTTCGAGCCGTTCGAGCGTGAGCGCCAGGTGCGCGCCGCGCTTGGTGGGAGCGAGCGCGTGGATCTCGTCGATGATCACCGTGTCGACGTTGACGAGCGTGTCGCGCGCCGACGAGGTGAGCATCAGGTACAGGCTCTCGGGGGTGGTGATGAGGAGGTCGGGTGGTCGCCGGATGAGCGCCTGGCGGTCCTTGGCCGACGTGTCGCCGGTGCGCATCGCCACGACCGGCTCGACGAACGACTCGCCGAGGCGTTCGGCCGCGAGCGCGATGCCCATGAGCGGCGAGCGCAGGTTCTTCTCGACGTCGAATGCGAGGGCGCGCAACGGCGAGATGTAGAGCACCCGCGTGCGGGCCTTCGCGTCGGGCGGCGGCGTGGTGGTGAGCCGGTCGATCGAGGCGAGGAACGCGGTGAGGGTCTTGCCCGAGCCCGTGGGCGCGCAGATCAGCGTGTGCTCGCCCTGCGCGATGTGCGGCCAGCCCTGCACCTGTGGCGGCGTGGGCTCGGGGAACGAGGTGGCGAACCAGGCGCGCACCGCCGGCGAGAACCGGTCGAGCACGGGATGGTGAGCCACGCCCCCAGGCTACGACGGGGGTGTCACACCGTGCCGGCGTGCACCTGCTCGGGTCGGGGCTGCCCCAGTCGGGTGTAGGCGGTGATGTCGCTGAACGCGATCACCACCTCGTCGGTCCAGCCGAAGGGCATCACCGACATCCGCACCCGCAGGTAGGCACCGTCGAACCGGCGCAGCCACAGCACCTGGTCGCGCACCGGCTCGCCGGACTCGAGCGCGACGTTCACCGGGTTCTCCTCCGGCGGGATCAGCCGCAGCGAGTCGTCGAGCAGGGCCCAGTCGTGCGACGTCAAGGCCATCGAGTAGTCGTCCTCGGGGGCGATGCCCAGCAGGCGCACGGCGGCGGGATTCACGCGCAGCGTGCCGAGGGTGGGGCTGACGAACACCACACCCTGCTCGAGCACGTCGAGCGACACCCGGGCCAGCTCCTCGCTCCGGGCCAGATCGGCTTCGAGGTGGCGACGCAAGGTGATGTCGGTGACCTGGGCGATCATCGTCGCCTCGTCGCCGGCGATGCCGGGCAGACGGTTGAGGTTGAGCCGGATCCAGCGGGCGTCGGGCGCGGTGAGGCCCGATGCGAGCAGCGACGAGGTGCTGTCGTCGAGCGGCGCGAGGCACACGTCGGCCGAGATCTGGTGGCGCGTCCCGGCCAGCAGTTCGTCCATCTGGCGGTGCACCGGGTCGCTCTGCTGGAACCAGTGGGTGAGCGGCGCACCGTCGAGCTCGCGACGAGCCGCGTCGAGGATCGACGCCAGCGCCTGGTTGGCGAAGGTGATCCGACCGCTCCCGTCGAGCAGCGCGGTGCCGATGCCGCCGGCCTCGATCGCCGCGGTGAGGCGCTCGGCGAGCGCGACGTTGCGTCGCTCGACCTCGAGCTCGGTCGTGATGTCCTGGAACGCGGTGAACGCACCGAGCAGCAGGCCGTCGTCGTCGACGAGCGGTCGGGCGTTGACGCGCAGCCACACGAGGTCGCCGGACGGTCGGTGCACGCCCATCACGGCGTCGTGCACGGGATCCCCGGTGGCCATGGCCTGCATCGCCGGGTGGGTGTCGCCCGGCCAGTCGGTGCCGTCCTCGCGCACGCAGCGCCATCGCGAGTCGATCGAGCTGCGGCCGGCCAGCTCGTCGGCGTCCAACCCCAGCACCCGCTCGGCCGCCGCGTTCCACTCGAGGATCTCACCCGACGGTGCCTGGAAGACGAAGCCCTCGGTGAGGGCCTCCATCGCGAGTCGTTTGCGCTGCTCGACGCGCTCGATGCGACGCAGCGCGTCGACGTCGGCGGTCGACGCGATCTCGCGCTCGGCGATCGCGGCGAGGTCGGCGAGCGTCGCCAACTCGTCCTCGGTGAAGCGCCGCGTCATCCGGTCGGCGACGGCGATCGTGCCGAGCGGCAGCCCGCTCGGGTCGTGCAGCACGTACCCGGCGTACGAGCGCAGGTGCTGCTCGCCGGTGACGAAGGGGTGATCGGCGAAGCGGGCGTCCTTCGTCGCGTCCTCGACCACCAGCCGGCCGCTCGGCTCGTTGATCGCATGGGCGCAGAACGACAGGTGCCGGGCGACGGCGGGCTCGTGCAGGCCGAGGCGGGACTTGTACCACTGTCGGTGTTCGTCGACGAGGCTGATCATGCCCATCGGCGCCTGGAACATCGCCACGGCGAGTCGGACGAGCCGGTCGAACCGCTCCTCGTCACCGCCGTCGAGCAGCCGCAGACGGGCGAGCGCTTCGAGGCGCGCCGCTTCGTCGACGTGATGCACGGGTGCCAACACGATCCTGACCGTCCGCTCCGCCGGCCGTCACGCACGGACGCGCGGGTGCGATCCATGGAATACCCCCTATTCAGGGGGGTGCGGCGACCATCCGGGCGGCGAAGCACCTGGTCACGTTGAGAACAGTCCCCGGTCGTCGTGGAACGTCATGGAACTCGAGCCGAAATCTGAGCAGAAGTTGAGATCGCTGGTCACGGAGCGTGATCACGTCGACGAGGCCACCGGTCTCCGCGATCCGCTCCGAACGGCGATCGCACTTGGCAGACTGGTGCACCCCATGGCCACGTCCGGATCCCCCTCGTCCGCCGTGCCCGGCGCCGCGTCCGCCACGCCCGCCACCGCCAGCACGCCCTCGCCGGCGAGCGGTGCCCCGAGCGTGCGGCTGCGCCCGTGGCAGCGCGCCGCGTTCGACCGGTTCACCGCGCACGAGGCCCCCGACTACCTCGCCGTCGCCACGCCCGGCGCCGGCAAGACGACCTTCGCGCTCACCTGCGCGCGGTGGGCCCTCGGCCAGGAACGCCGGCGGCTGATCGTCGTCGCGCCCACCAGCCACCTGAAGCACCAGTGGGCGCTCGCCGCCCACCGCCTCGGGCTCGAACTCGACCCCGACTGGACCCCGCAGGGTGGCCTCGCGCGCGACGTCCACGGGCTCGTCACCACCTACCAACACGTCGCCACCGCCGGCACCGCCAAGGTGTTGCGCGGCCTCGCCCACGACGCGTTCGTGATCCTCGACGAGATCCACCACGCCGGCGACGAGCGCGCCTGGGGCGACAGCGTGCGGCTCGCGTTCGAGCCCGCGCACCGCCGCCTGTGCCTGAGCGGCACGCCGTTCCGCAGCGACGCCAGCCAGATCCCGTTCGTGCAGTACGAGACCACCGCCGAGGGCGAGATGGCCTTCAGCCACTACACCTACGGCTACGCCGACGCCCTGCGCGACGGCGGCGTGGTGCGGCCCGTCTACTTCCCGCGCTTCGACGGCGTGATGGAGTGGAGCGCCCCCGACGGCAGCGTCATCAGCGCCAACTTCCACGACGAGCTCGCGCGCGACCAGATGGCCCAACGGCTCCGCACCGCGCTGAGCCTCGACGGCGACTGGCTCCCCGCTGTCGTCCGCCAGGCACACGAGCGACTCATGGCCATCCGCAACGCGCCCGGCGGTCAACCCGACGCAGGCGGCCTCGTGATCGCGATGGACCAACAGCACGCGCACGGCATCGCAGCGTTGATCCGCCGCAACTTCGGCGTGCCGGCCGAGGTGGTGGTCAGCGACGACCCCACCGCGTCCAGCCGCATCGAGAAGTTCGCCGCCAGCGATGCGCCGTGGCTCGTCGCCGTGCGCATGGTGAGCGAAGGCGTCGACATCCCCCGTCTGCGCGTCGGCGTCTACGCGACCACCACCAGCACCGAGCTGTTCTTCCGGCAGGCGGTCGGCCGATTCGTGCGATGGCAGGCCGGCAAGGGCTCGCAGAAGGCGTACGTGTTCCTGCCCGACGATCCGCGCCTGCGCACCCACGCCTTCCAGATCGCCGAGGCACGCCGCCACGTGCTGCGACCGCCGGCGGCGAACGACGACCTGGCCACCGTCGACGGCGAGGCCGCCGCCGAGCTCGACTCCACCGCCACCCGCGACGACCCCGAGCAGCTGTCGCTGTTCTCGGTGCTGAGCGCCGTGGCCACCGGCATGTCGGTGCACACCGTCACGGCCGAAGGGGTCGCGTTCGACGACGAGCCCGAGTTCGCCGACTGGGCGCTCGACGGCGACGACGGCACCGATCCCGCCGACCGGCCGCCGCTCGACCTGCACCTGCCGGCGATCCCCACCGACGCCGGCTACGTGCTCGAGGGACAGCGCAGCACCGCCGAGATCAAGGAGGACCTGCGCGCCCGCAACGCGTTCGTCGCGCAGCGCCTCGTCGACCTCACCGGGCTCAGCCACGGCAAGGTCAACGCCGAGATGAACCGGCTGGCCGGCATCGCCAAGGTGAGCGCCGCCACCACCGACCAGCTCGAGCGTCGGTTGCGCTACGCCGAATCGTGGTTGCGTCGGGCACGCGGCCGCTGAGCCGGGGCCGACCGGGGGTAGTCTTCGCGACATGGCCGCCTCCGGAGAGCACCACCCCGCCTTCGAGGAGTACTGCGAGTGCATCTGGGAGCTCGCCGAGGACGACGTCGACGTCATCCAGGCGCGCATCGCCGAGCGCCTGCAGGTCAGCCGTCCGGCCGTCAGCGAGATGATCCGCCGGCTCGAGGGCGAAGGACTCGTCACACTCACCGACGGGATCACGCTCACCGCCACCGGGCAACTGCTCGCCCAGCGTGTGGTGCGCCGCCACCGGCTCGCCGAACGCTTCCTCACCGACATGCTCGGCCTGTCGTGGGCCGAGGCGCACCACGAGGCCGGCAAGTGGGAGCACGTGATGAGCGACGCGGTCGAGGCCGCGATGGACCGGGTGCTCGGCAGCCCCGACACCTGCCCGCACGGCAACCCGATCCCGGGTTCGGCCTACGCCGCGCCCGACAGCACGCCGCTCGCGACGCTCACGATCGGCCAGCGCTTCACCGTCAGCCGCATCCCCGAAGAGCTCGAGTTCACACCGGGCATGCTCGACTTCCTCGAGGCGTCGGCCATCCAGCCCGGCCGCAACGGGGTGCTCACCGCAGCGTCGCCCGACGGCACCGTCACGGTCGAGATCGAGGGCCGCCACATCGGCGTCGGTGCGTTCGCGAGCGCACGCATCCTCGTGATGGCCTGAGCCGCTCGCAGCGCCGAACCCCGCTCGTCCCCCACCTCCCGCCACCAGGACTCCCCCCTCGTGTTCCGCCACTCCGCCACCCCGGGTCTGCTCGCACTGCTCGCCACCGTCGCCACGGTCGCGGTCGGCTGCTCGGCCACCACCTACGACCCCTCGCTCGCCACCCCCGCGTCGAGCGTCGCGGCCACCACCACCACGCTGCCGTCGGGCACCGCCGCCGAGCTGCTGCCCCGCCTGCGGGGCGAGGCCGCGCTGCTGTCGGCCGAGCTGCTCGACGACGGTGACGCCACCGCGGTGGCCGAGCGGATCGCTGCGCTCTGGGACGCTGTGCAGGACGAGGTGGGCGCGAACCGGCCCGACCTGCTCGCCTCGTTCGAGGCCAACGTCGCGCTCGCGCAGAAGGCGGCACGGTTCTCGCGGGCGGCCGACGCCGACAAGGCGTCGCGCAACTTCGACGCGCTGGTGACGGCCTACCTGGGCAGCTGACCTGCGACGGGCGGGCTCAGCGCATCGCGTCGGGCAGCGCCCGTGCGTGCACGATCGTCAGCCGTCGGGTGCTGCGGGTGAGCGCCACGTAGAGGGCCCGCAGGCCCTGCTGCTCGGCCTCGACGATCGCCGCCGGCTCGACCACGACCACGCCGTCGAGCTCGAGGCCCTTCACCACGCTGACCGGGACGACGGTGATCGCCGCGCTGAGGCCGCTGCGCGTGGCGCGACCGTGCTCGATGCCGGCTGCGGCCAGTGCCTGCGACACCTGCTCGACCATCGCGTCGGCCGCGACGACGGCGATGCTGCCGTCGGGCATGGCGGCACTCATCGACGCGGTGGCGGCGGCGACCTCGTCGAACAGGCGGCCGGCGCCCTCGACGGTGACGAACTCGGGATGCTCGTCGCCCGCGCGCACGCTGATCGGCGCACGCAGCTGCGGCGTGGCCGCCATCATCACCCGGTTGGCGAGCTCCATGATCCGGTCGGGGATGCGGTAGCCGACGCTCAGGCCGATCACGCGTGACGGCTTGTTGTCGGGCAGGTGGGCGAGCACGTCGTCCCAGTCGTCGGGCGCGAGCGCGCCCGTGGCCTGGGCGATGTCGCCGACCACCGTCATGCTGCCGTTGAGCGACCGGCGAGCGGCCATGCGCAGCTGCATCGGCGTGAGGTCCTGCACCTCGTCGATCACGATGTGACCGTAGGTGCGGATCTCCTCTTCGTCGTTGGGCACGCCCTTGCGCGGTGGCCGCGGACCGAGGATGTTGCGGGCCTCGTCGAGCAGCGCGACGTCGTGGTCGGTCCAGCGGACCTCCGACACGTCGGCGGCACGCGCTCGGTACAGCGCCAGGTACTCGTCCTCGTCGAGGAACCGCGAGCCCGCGAGCTTGAGCAGCGCCTTCGAACCGAACAGGTCGTGCAACAGCTCGGCCGGCGTGAGCACGGGCCACATCCGCTCGAGCGCCATCCGCACCTCGGGCAGCGGACGGATCGCGTCGCGCACCTCGGTCGGGTGCAGGTCGGCGTCGCGCCACGTGGCCGCCATCGCCGACCACACCTCGCCCTCGACCCACTTGCGTGCTGCGTTGTGGCGGCGGAAGCGGCGCTGTGCGGCACGCACGATGCGGCCGGTCTCCTCGGCGCGCAGCCGGAGGAAGCCGGTTCGGAACGGCACGACGAGGTCGTCGCGCAGCGGCCGCTCGCGGTCGGTGACGGCCTTGTCGATGACGTCGGCCATGCGCAGGTCGCCCTTCACCGTCGCCGCGTCGGCGCTGTCGGCCGGATCGACCCCGTAGCGCGCCCACTCGACGTCGGGCACCAGGTCGTTGAGCACCACCTGCTCGACGCCGGCCTCGCCGAGCGACGGCAGCACGCGCTCGATGTAGCGCAGGAACACGCGGTTGGGACCGATGACGAGGACGCCCTGGTCCTCGAGCGGGAACCGGTACGTGTAGAGCAGGTAGGCGGCACGGTGCAGCGCCACCACGGTCTTGCCCGTACCGGGACCACCCTGCACCACGAGCACCCCGGCCTGCGGGCTGCGGATGATCTCGTCCTGCTCGGCCTGGATGGTGGCGACGATGTCGCCGAGCTGTCCGGTGCGGCCGCGCTCGAGCGCGGCGAGCAGGGTGGAGTAGCCGCGCAGCGACGTCGGCCCGGCGGGCTCGACGGCGGCGATGCCCTCGTCGTCGCCCACACCGAGGTGACCCTCGCCGAACAGCTCGTCCTCGAGCCCGAGCAGGGTGCGGCTGTGCACCGCGAAGTGACGACGGCGGCGCAGGCCCATCGGCTCGCGGCCGGTGGCGCGGTAGAACGGCTCGGCCACGGGAGCCCGCCAGTCGACCACCACCGGCTCGCTGTTGTCGTCCGCCACGGCGAGACGGCCGATGTGGAAGCTCTCGATCTCGTCGGGGGTCTCGGCCAGGCGGTCGATCCGGCCGAACACCAGGGCGGCGTCGCCGAGGTCGAGCTTGGTGAGCCGGTTGACCAGGGCCTCGTCGAACACGTCGCGCTCGTAGCGGGCCTGGAAGGTGCCACCGAGCGTGGCCTCGCTGAGGTCGCGCAGTTTCCACGCGTCGGAGCGGCTCTGTTCGAGGCAGTCGTACGCGTGGTCGATGTACGCCTGCTCTTCCGCGAGATCGGGATGCTGCTGCGTCATGGGTCGGAAAAGCCTACCGGGCGCCTTCGGACGGGCCACGTGGAGCGCAGCGGTCCGCCCGGGTGAGCGCGCTCAGGGGCGGAACCACCAGGTGCTGAGGTACGGGCCGGCGTCGTAGGCGATCTCGGCGGCGCTCTCGGAGTCGCCGTCGAGGGCGACCCACAGTTCGACGTGCTGGTTGGCGGCGACGACGATCTGGCGCTTCGCGAAGTCGATCTTGTACGACTTGAACCCGCCGCCGTCGCCGTCTTTCGAATCCGAGCCGGCGTCGAGGATCGAGCACGCGCCGGTCGCGTCGTCGCACAGGGCGATCGCCACGCGCACCTTGAGCTTGCTCCGGCCGTCGCTCGGCTCGGCCCACACGGTGATGCGATGACGGCCGTCGATGGTGAAAGCACCGCCGGTGTCGAACGCGAAGCGCTGCACCTTGGTGGGGTCGGGTGCGTCGAAGCTGCCACCCGGCTGCAAGTGGAGCCCCACCACGGCGTCGCGATCGACGTCGTAGTTGGGCAACGACACCTGCTGGGACACCACGCGGTCGGCCAGCGGGAGCACCGGGGCCGAGACCGTGTCGCCCACCGCCGGTGAGGCCAGCATCAGGACCTTGTTGGTCATCACGTTCGATGCCGGCGCCGCCGTCGTGGTGGGCGCCGGGGCGGGGGCCAGCGTGGTGGTCGTGGCCGGTGCGACCGGAGGCACCGTCGGCATCGGTGCGGGCACGGTGGTGGCGACGGTGTCACCGGGCGCCGCCTGCTGCGGTGGCGCCTGCTCGGCCGGCGCGAGGTCGGGCGGGGCCTGGTCGGCCGGCACCGCCGGGTCGTCCGGCGTCGCGCCGGCCATACCCTGGTCGGCCGCCGCGTCGTCGGTCGGGGCGACCGACGAGGCGCTGGCCGCGTCGACCACCGAGCCCGACGTCTGCTCGGCGTCCGCCGCGTCGGCGAGGGGGTCGGGCACGAAGATCTCGGGCACGCGCGCCGCCACGCCGATCTCGCCGTCACCGATGTCGGACACGCCCTCGACACCGAACGAACCGGCCTCCTGCCCGGCCTCGACGACGGCGATCGCCGCCGGGAGCGGGGGCACGGTCATCTGATCCGACGCGGCAGCCACCCCGAGGGTGGTCGCGATGCCGGCCGTGGTGGCCGCGACGGTGGACAGCAGCGCGGGGAACGCACCGGTGACGCTGCCCGCACCCGACGCCGCGGCAGCGGCGGAGTTGGTGGCCGTGGCGAACAACGACTGCGGGAACAGCGACAGCTGTGCGAGCCACGACAGCGGGCCCATCACCATGCGCAAGCGGCCGAGCGAGAGGTTCATGAACGCACGGACGACCGCGGGGTCGAAGTGGGTGCCGGCGCAGCGAGCGAGCTCGGCGCGTGCCTCGGTGGGCGACTTCGCGTGCTTGTACGAACGCACCGACGTCATCACGTCGAACACGTCGGCCACGGCGACGATGCGGCCGGCGGACGAGATCTCGGTACCGCGCAGACCCCGCGGGTAGCCGGTGCCGTCCCACTTCTCGTGATGCTCCAGCACGGCGTCGACCGCACCACCGAGCCACGGCGCCAACGGCGCAGCGAGCTCGGCACCCCAGGCCGGGTGCTTCTTGATGATCTCGAACTCGGCGTCGGTGAGCTTGCCGGGTTTGTTGAGGATCTCGATCGGCACGCGCAGCTTGCCGACGTCGTGGATCAAGCCGGCCCAGCGGAGCTTGTCGAGCTCGGCGCCGGAGATGCCCATCTCGTCGGCGATCATCTGGGTGTAGGCACGCACCCGTTCGCTGTGGCCGCGGGTGATGCGGTCGTGGCGGCTGAGCGCGGCGACGAGGTCGAGCAGGTGCTCGGCGGCGGCGGCGTTGTCGCGCCGGCCGGCGTTGACGTAACGCTCGACACGCTCGTGCAGCTCGATGTTCGACGCGCCGTTGCGCAGCGCCATCTTGTAGCGCGACGGCGCCTGATCGGGGAACAGCAGGGTGAGATCGAGCAGTGCGGCCAGCGGCAGGAACCGGCGCATCAACCGGTCGGTCAGCTTGAGCGCGACCGTGGCGACGACGGCGATGGTGAGCAGACGTGCGATCAGCCACCATCCGTTGGCAGCCGCCGGCAGCACCGTCGACAGCACGTACGCGGTGGCCACCGAGGCCAGGAACGGGACGATCATCACCGACCAGCGCACGGCGCGTGCGAGCCAGGGACGTCCCTGCCATCGATTGTCCCCACTCTCGTCGGTTCCTGTTCTCGGAACGGGTGGGGTCTCGGTCTCCGTCGTCATCGCACCGCTCTTGGGTCCGCGCCTGCCCAGCGCCACTCGCGACCATCGGCGCCCCGCGTGGCGATCTTGAGGGGGATTCGACGGTGGGCAGGGGCCCCAGATGGGGTGTCCCGCTAGCGTGCGAGGCGCATGTCCGAGTCCGTGACCAGCCCGTCGCGCCCGTCCGAGGGCCCCGGCCCCACCTCCGCCGAGGCGCCGTTCCTGGCCGCCGCACTCGGCCACCGCGCTCGCCACACCCCGGTGTGGTTCATGCGCCAGGCCGGCCGCAGCCTGCCCGAGTACCGCGCCGTGCGCGGCGAGGGCAGCATCCTGCAGGCGATCCGCAAACCCGACGTGGCCACCGAGCTCACCCTGCAGCCGGTGCGTCGCTACGGGGTCGACGCAGCGGTGCTGTACAGCGACATCGTCGTGCCGGCGCACGCGGTGGGATTCGGGATCGACGTCGCGCCCGGCACCGGTCCGGTCGCCGAGCACCCGTTCCGCAGCGTCGACGACCTGGCCCGACTCGTCCCGCTCGACCCCGACACGCACACCCCGTACGTGCAGGAGACCGTCCGCACCCTGGCTCGCGAACTGCCGGCCGACGTGCCGTTGCTCGCGTTCGCCGGTGCCCCGTTCACCGTCGGCAGCTACCTGGTGGAGGGCCGCCCGAGCCGCACCTACCAGCACACCAAGCGGCTGATGCACACCGACGAGGTGCTGTGGCACCGCCTGATGGAGCGCCTCGCCGACCACGCCGTCGCGTTCATCTCGGCCCAACTGTCGAGCGGAGCCCGCGCCTTCCAGCTGTTCGACTCGTGGGCCGGTTCGCTCGCCGCCGCCGACTACCGGCGTTTCGTGCTGCCACACTCGCGATCGGTGTTCACCCGCCTCGGCGAACGCCACCCCGGCGTGCCCGGCATCCACTTCGGCATCGGGTGTGATCACCTGCTCGAGGCGATGCACGAGGCCGCGTCGGGCGAGGGCCGGGGCACACCGGTCGTCGGGCTCGACTGGCGCACCACGATCACCGATGCTCGCCGTCGGCTCGGCGCCGACCTGGTGGTGCAGGGCAACCTCGACCCGGCGTTGGTGCTGGCCGGTACCGAGGTCGCGCTGCGCGGCACCGACGCGGTGCTCGCCGACAACGCCGGCCACCCGGGCCACGTGTTCAACCTGGGCCACGGCGTGCAGCCCGACAGCGACCCCGACGTGCTGCACGAGGTGGTGCGCCGGGTGCACGCCCGTACTGCGACCGAGGTGACCTCATGACGACCCCGCACACGGCCGTGGTGCTCATGGCGTACGGCACGCCACGCACCCGCGACGACATCCTCCCCTACTACACCGACATCCGGCGCGGCCGCCCGCCCACCGACGAGCAACTGGCCGAGCTGGTGGCCCGCTACGAGGCGATCGCCCCGCCCGGCAGCGACATGCTCTCGCCGCTCGCGGCTCGCACCGACGCACAGCGCGACGCGCTCCAGGGCGCGCTCGACGCGATCGATCCCGGCGGCTACCGCGTGGTGCTCGGCCTCAAGCATGCGGCACCCATGATCGAGCAGGCCGTCGCCGAGGTGGTGGCACAGGGCTTCACCCGGATCGTCGGCCTCGTGCTCGCACCGCACTACTCGGCGTTCTCCATCGGCCAGTACCTCGACCGCGTGCGAGCCGCCGCACCCGAGGGTGTGCAGGTGCTGGGAATCGACAGCTGGGCCACCGAGCCCGCGTTCGTCGAGTTCCTGGCCGACGACCTGCGCCGCAAGCTGGCCGACCTGCCCGCCGACACCAAGGTGCTGTTCACCGCGCACTCGTTGCCACAGCGCATCGTCGCTGCCGGCGACCCGTATCCCGACCAGCTGCGCAGCACCGCCACGGCCGTGGCCGCCGCGGCCGGGCTCTCGTCGTGGAGCCAGTGGGCGATCGCCTGGCAGTCGGCCGGCCGCACGCCCGAGCCGTGGCTCGGTCCCGACATCCTGCAGGTGATCGACGAGCTCGCCGCCAGCGAGAACGACGCCGACCACGAGCGCGGCGTCGTCGTGTGCGCGTGCGGGTTCGTCGCCGACCATCTCGAGGTGTTGTACGACCTCGACATCGAGGCCGCCCACCGAGCCGCTCAGCACGGCCTGCGCTTCGCCCGCACGGCCTGCGTGAACGACGACCCCACCGTCATCGCCGCCCTGGCGCGCCGCGTCGTCGGCGCGGTCGCCGGCTGAGGCCGCGCGGGCGGCAGGAGCGACCGTGAACGATCGACCCGCGCGGGTGGCCGTCGTCGGCGGCGGGATCACCGGGGTGGCGGCTGCACACGCACTGCTCACCGGCGCTGCTCCCGGATCGATGCAGGTGACGGTGTACGAGGGGCAGGACCGGCTGGGCGGCAAGATCCGCACCACGCCCTTCGCCGGGATCCCCGCCGTGGACGAGGGTCCCGACGCGTTCCTGGCCCGATTGCCGTGGGCCACCGGCTTCGCCCGCACCCTCGGCCTCGGTGATCGGCTGACGTCGCCGCAGCCCGGCTCGGCGGCCGTGTGGTGGGACGGCCTGCAACCGATCCCCGAGGGGCTGATGCTCGGGCTGCCCACCGACGTGCTGAAGCTCGCCCGCACCAAGTTGCTCAGCTGGCCGGGCAAGCTGCGCGCCGCGACCGAGGTGCTCCGCCCTGCCACCTCGCTCGACGCCGACTCGGTCGGCTCGTTCGTGCGTGGCCGGTTCGGCGACCAGGTGCACGAGCGTCTGGTCGACCCGCTCGTCGGCAGTATCTACGCGGCCGACACGGACCGGTTCAGCCTGGCCGCCGTGCCACAGCTGGCCGACCTGGCCGGCGCAGGTCGCAGCGTGCTGCTGACGGCCAGATCACGCCCTGCCCCAGCGCCCACGGACGGGCCGGTGTTCTACGCCCCCGAGGGTGGGCTCGGCGAGCTGGTCGACACGGCACGGCGTGTGATCTCCGAGCTCGGTGGCACGATCCGGCTCGGTCATCCGTGCACCACGCTGCAGACCGACGGTGCCGGCTGGCGGGTCGACGGCGAGCCGTTCGACGCCGTGGTGCTGGCCTGCCCGGCGGCGCAGGCGGCGCGACTGGTGGCCGGTGCGGGTCTCGACAGCGGGGCGGCGAACGGGCTGCAGCGCATCGAGTACGCCGACGTCGTGATGGTCACCGTCGCCGTGCCCGCCGCCGGCTGGCCCGAGCGGCTGCGTGGCATGTCTGGCTACCTGGTGCCCAAGCCCGTGCAGCACCTGGTGACCGCGGCGTCGTTCGGCAGCCAGAAGTGGGCGCACTGGCGCGCGCCGGCGGCCGAGGGCCGCCCCGACCAGGTGATCCTGCGGATCTCGCTCGGCCGCGACGGGCTGCCGGTGATGCACCTCGACGACGACCGGCTGGTGGCTTCGGCGGTGAGCGAGGTGAGCGGTCACATCGGTGTCGACCTGCAGCCGACCGACGTGCGGCTCACCCGTTGGCAACGGGCCTTCCCCCAGTACCGGCCGCATCATGCCCGTACCGTCGCGGCGATCACCGATGCCCTGCCACCCACCGTGGCGCTGGCGGGCGCGAGCTACCACGGCATCGGCATCCCCACCTGTGTGCGGTCGGCCCAGCAGGCCGCGACGAGGCTGCTCGCGGTGGGGGTGCCGAGCGCCTGAGGGGCGTCCTCGGTACCATCCACCACGTGCATCGGCGGCCCACACGCTCCTGCGCGCCACGTGCGCTCGCCCGCCCGGCGTCCTGGCTCGTGGCCGGCGCGTCGGTGCTGATGCTCGCCGCGTGCGGTGGCGACGGGTCGACGGCGGCACCGCTCGCCGAGTTGCAGGCGCCCGACACCGCGGCCGCCGACACCGCGGCCGACGATCCGGGCCTGGTCGTACCCTCGAGCACCTCGGTGGCGCCCACGACCACCGATGCGCCGACGACCACCGTGCCGGTCACCACGTCGCCGCCGACGGTGGTGCAGACCCTGCCGGTTCCCGAACCGCCGCCCGAGCCGCGAGCCGACGAGCCGCGCACCGAGCTCGGCCGGTTGCAGATCCCGAAGATCGGCGTCGACATCACGTTCCTGCAGGGCATCAGCCTCACGACGCTCGACGAGGGCCCGGGCCACTGGCCCGGCACGGCGATGCCGGGCCAGATCGGCAACGTGGTGATCGCTGGTCACCGCACGAGCCACAACAAGGTGTTCCGCAACATCGACCAGCTCGTCGCCGGCGACGAGGTGATCTTCACCACCGCCGACGGCACCTTCACCTACCGGGTGCGCGAGACCACGGTGGTGAAGCCCGACGCGATGTACATCATCGAGCAGACCTGGGAGCCGACGGCCACGCTGTTCGCGTGCCATCCCCCGGGCTCGACCCGCGAGCGGATCGTGGTGCACCTCGACCTCGACCCGTCGGCCAGCACCCCTGCCGGCACCCCTGCCGGCACCCCTGCCAGCACCCCTGCGAGCACCGGCGCCTGAGCGCCCGGCCGCGTGCCGGGCGCGCCGGTAGTGTGGCCCGCCGTGCCCGACCGGACCCGTCGTCAACGCCTCGCCGCGCCCGCGCTCGCGCTCGGTGCCGGCTTCACCGTGGCGATGTCGCTGCCGCCCTGGGGCTTCTGGCCGTTGGCCTTCGTCGGCGTCGCGCTCTTCGAGGTGTCCCTCGGCGAGACGCCGTCGCGACGCGACCGGTGGTGGCGTGGCCTGCTGTTCGGCATCGGCTGGCTGTTCCCCGGCATGGGCTGGATGTGGTTCCTCACCGCGCCGGGGTATCTGGTGGCCGGGCTGCTGTTCGCCGCCCTGCACGGCCTCGCGGCGACGGTGGCGCCCACCGGACCGTGGCGGGTGATCGGCCGCCCCGCGGCGCACACGGTCGTCGAGGCACTGCGGCTCGTGTTCCCGTTCGGCGGGGTGCCGCTCGCGACGCTGGCGATCGGCCAGGCGGGTGGCCCGCTGCTCGGCGTCGCTCGCGTCGGCGGGGTGATCCTGCTGTCGTGGCTGGTGTTCCAGATCGGCTTCGCGCTGGCCGGGCCGTCGCCGTACGTGCCGGCGATGGTGAAGCGCCGCGGCGCCCGCCGCCAGTTGCACGGCGGCATCGCGTTCCTCGCGTCGGTGCTCGTGATCGTGCTGGCCGCCGTGGCGCCGGAGGGGCACGACACCGGTCGGACGATGCGGGTGACGATCGTGCAGGGTGGTGGACCACAGGGCACGCACGCGATCCACACCGACTCGCGCGAGGTCGTCGAACGGCACCTCGCCGCCACCGGCGAGATCCAGCCGGGCAGCACCGATCTGGTGCTCTGGCCCGAGAACGTGATCGACGTCGACACCTTCGAGGGCAGCGTCGAGCACCAGGAGATCGCCGCCGAGGCGAAGCGGATCGGTGCGCCGTTCGCGGTCGGCATCACCGAGGAGGTCGCCCCGACGAGCGACGACGACCCGGGCGCGTTCCTGAACGCGCAGGTGGTGGTGGGTGTCGACGGCTCGATCGTCAGCCGCTACGAGAAGGTGCGGCGCGTGCCGTTCGGCGAGTACGTGCCGCTGCGCGGGGTGCTCGAGGCCTTCGGTGCACCCGTCGACCAGATCCCGCGCGATGCCGTCGCCGGCACCGGTCCGGCGTACGTCGAACTGCCCGACGGCACCCGTGCTGCGGTGGCGATCTCGTGGGAGATCTTCTTCGGCGCGCGGGTGCGCAACGGCGTGAGCCACGGCGGCGAGTTCGTCATGAACCCCACCAACGGCTCGAGCTACACCGGCACGATCCTGCAGACCCAGCAGGTGGCGTCGAGCCGGCTGCGCGCGGTCGAGACCGGGCGCTGGGTCACCCAGGCGGCGCCCACCGGCTTCAGCGCGTTCGTCGACCCCGACGGCAAGGTGCACCAGCGCACGTCGGTGAGCGAGCGGGCCGTGATCGAACAGGAGATCTCGCTGCGGTCGGGCGACACCTGGTACCAATCGCTCGGCAACCTGCCGTTCTGGTTCCTGGCCGCCGCCGTGCTGGTGCTGTCGGTCGGCATGGCCGACCGGGCCGATCGCGCCGACCGGGCGCGCCGCGCGGCGAGCGAGGTCACACCTCCAACATCAGCGTGACGGGGCCGTCGTTGTCGATCGCCACCAGCATCTCGGTTCGGAAGCGGCCGGTCGCCACGGTGGCGCCGAGCTCGCGCAGGCGGGCCACCACCCGGTCGACCAACGGCTCGGCGTGCTCGGGCCGGGCCGCGGCGATCCAGCTCGGTCGGCGGCCGCCGCTCGCGTCGCCGTAGAGCGTGAACTGGCTGACGACGAGCACCTCGCGGGTGGTGTCGGCCACCGATCGGTTCATCACACCCTCGGCGTCGTCCATCACGCGCAGGTGCCAGATCTTGTCGGCCAGCTTCACCGCCTGGGCGTCGGTGTCGCCGTGGGTGACGCCGACCAGGACGCACAACCCCTGACCGATCCGCCCGACCACCTCGCCGTCGACGGTCACCGACGCCTGTCGCACCCGTTGCACCAAGCCACGCACGGTCGGCCATGTTGCCAGCTGCCAGACTCGGCGGCCATGGTGGAACTGCAGGCCGGCAAGGCGACGGTGTTGGTGAGTCCGATCTCGGGCGGGCGCGTGGCGTCGATCGAGGTGGGTGGCGACGAGCTGCTGGTGACGGGCATGCCCGGCGACGACCCGATGCTGTGGGGCAGCTACCCGATGGTGCCCTTCGCCGGCCGCATCCGCGAGGGCCGCTTCGCCTGGGGCGACCGCACGGTCCAGTTGCCGATCAACCTCGAGCCGCACGCGATCCACGGCACCGGCCTCACCAGCGCGTGGGACGTGCTCGACCAGGGCCGCGACCACGTCGAGATGCAGTGCGCGCTCACCTGGCCGCTCGGCGGTCGGGCGCACCAGCACCTGCAGCTCACCCGCGACGCGCTGGTGTGCGTGCTCACCGTCACCGCCGAGGGCGAGGCGATGCCGGTGACGCTCGGATGGCACCCCTGGTTCCGCAAGCCGCTGTCGGCCGAGTTGCGGTTCGAGCAGATGTACGAGAAGGACGCCGCCGGGATCCCGACGGGCCGACTGGTCGAACCGCGCCCGCAGCCGTGGGACGACTGCTTCGTCGAGCCCCAGGGGCCGCTCGTGATGCAGATCACCCCGCACGTCGCGGTCACCGTGGCGAGCGACTGCGACCACTGGGTGGTGTACACCGAGCCCGAGCACGCCACCTGCGTCGAACCCCAGAGCGGGCCACCCGACGCGGTGAACCTCGGGACCGCCACCGTGCTCGAACCGGGCGAGATGCTCCAGCGCACGATGACCATCTCCTGGGGGTCCTGACCAGGGCGGTTCCGGCAAAGTGGTTACCGACCGGTAGCCTCTTCACCCATGTCTGCACGGCGCTCGCCGCTCGATCCGGATGCGCCGCTGCGCATCGCCTACCTCACGTACCGGGGCAAGCCGCACGTGGGCGGACAGGGCGTCTACACCCGCCACCTCACCAAGGCGCTGGTCGATCTCGGCCACGAGGTCGAGGTGTACGGCGGTCAGCCCTACCCGGTGCTCGACGAGCGCATCGCGATGCACAAGCTGCCGAGCCTCGACATCTGGAACGACCACTACCCCGCGCGCCTGCCGGGCTACTGGGAGATCAAGACCAAGGGCGACCTGGTCGAGGTGCTCACCCACCTGCGCGGTACGTTCGCCGAGCCGCGGGCGTTCAGCACGCGCGTGCTCGGCGAGTTGAAGCAACGCACCCGCGACTTCGACCTCGTGCACGACAACCAGTGCCTCGGCTACGGCATCCTCGGCGTCGAGAAGCTCATCCCCACCGTCGTCACACTGCACCACCCGATCACCCGCGACCGGGCGCTCGAGATGGAGCACGCCAAGACCAAGCGCAAGCGCCGTCAACTCGGCCGCTGGTACCGCTTCGTCGAGATGCAGGGCAAGGTCGCGCGTCAGATGCCGCGCATCGTCGTGGTGAGCGAGAACTCGATCAAAGACATCAACGCCGACATGGGCGTGAGCCTCGACCGCATGCGCCTCGTGCCCGTCGGTGTCGACCCCGACCTGTTCCAGCCGCGACCCGAGGTCGCCCGTCAGCCCGGTCGATTGATCACCACCGCGTCGGCCGACGTGGCGCTCAAGGGCCTCAGCTACCTGCTCGAGGCGATGGCCAAACTGCGCACCGAGCGCGACGTGCGCCTCACCATCATCGGCAAGCCCCGCGAGGGCCACAGCGCCGACCTGATCGACCAGCTGGGCCTGCGCCCCTACATCGACTTCGTGTCGGGCGTGAGCGACGAGCGCATCGTCGAGCTGTACGCCGAGGCCGAGCTCGCCGTGGTGCCGAGCCTGTACGAGGGCTTCAGCCTCCCGGCGATCGAGGCCATGTGCACCGGCATCTGCCTGGTGGCCACCGACGGCGGCGCGCTGCCCGAGGTGACCGGCACCGACGGCGAGACCGTCCTGCAGTGCAAGGCCGGCGACGTCGAGGCGCTCACGGTGGCCCTGCGCCGCGGGCTCGACGACGCCGACCTTCGCGCCCGCGTGGGTGCAGCGGGTCGCCAGCGTGTGGTCGAGCGGTGGAGCTGGAAGCACTGCGCGCAGCTCACGGTCGACCAGTACCGCGAGGTGCTGCAGATGCCGCACAACGTCGAGAAGCTCCGCCGCAACGGCAGGATCTGATCCCGTGCTCACCATCCGGTTCGACCGACTGGGCGTGCAGCCCGGCGACCTCGTGCTCGACGCGGGCGCGGGCTTCGGCCGTCACGCGTTCGAGCTCGCCCGTCGCGGCGCGAACGTCGTCGCGCTCGACTACGCGGCCGACGAGGTGATCGCCACCCGCAACGTGTTCGGGGCGATGCTCGAGGGCGGCGAGATCGAGGCCGAGCGCTACGTGGGTGTGCTGCGCGGTGACGCCACCCGGCTGCCGTTCGCCGACGGGTCGTTCGACCGTGTGATCACGAGCGAGGTGCTCGAGCACATCCAGGCCGACGTCGACGCGATCGCCGAATTGGTGCGCGTGTTGCGGCCGGGCGGCACCTTCGCGGCCACGGTGCCGAGTTGGTTCCCCGAGAAGATCAACTGGATGCTGAGCGACGAGTACCACGCGCCCAAGAGCGTCGGTGGGCACGTGCGCATCTACAGCGCCACCGAGCTGAAGGCCAAGCTGCGCACCGCCGGCCTCGACGTGCTCGGCTCGCACCACGCGCACGCGCTGCACTCCCCGTACTGGTGGCTCAAGTGCGCGGTCGGCCCGCGCCGCACCGACAGCAAGGCTGTCAACGCCTACCAGAAGCTGCTCGAGTGGGAGATCGTCAAGCAGCCCGCCGGCATGAAGCTGGTCGAGCGCGGTCTGGCACCGGTGCTCGGCAAGAGCCTGATCGTCTACGGGCGCAAGCCGGTCGCGGTCGGAGCGAGCGCATGACCACCGTCCCCCATCTCGACGGCGTGTTGAGCGCCGACGAGGTGCACGAGAGCGCCGAGGCGATCGCTCGTCTGCAGCTCGACACCGGCATGATCCCGTGGTTCGTCGGCGGCCACTGCGATCCGTGGAACCACGTCGAGACCGCGATGGCGCTCGACGTCGCCGGGTTCCACGCCGAGGCCGAACGCGCCTACGAGTGGTTGGTCGACATGCAGCGCGCCGACGGCAGTTGGTGGAACTACTACCTGCCCGACGGTTCGGTCGAGGAGGCCAAGCTCGACACCAACGTGTGCGCGTACATCGCGACGGGCGTGTGGCACCACTGGCTGTGCACCTGGGACCGGGGTTTCGTCGACCACCTGTGGCCGACGGTCGAGCGGGCGCTCGACTGGGTTCTCGGGATGCGCAAGGAGAACGGGCTCGCGCTGTGGGCCCGCACCGAGGCGGCGGTGCCGTGGGCGTACGCGCTGCTGACGGGTTCGTCGAGCATCCAGCACGCACTGCGCTGTGGTGCGCAGTTGGCGGCGCTGATCAACGAGCCGCGCGCCGACTGGATCGAGGCGGCCGATCGCATGGCTGCGCTGGTGGCGCACCACCCCGAGGCGTTCGAGCCGAAGGAGCGCTGGGCGATGGACTGGTACTACCCGGTCCTCACCGGCGCGGTCACGGGCGAGGCTGCCAAGGCGCACCTGGCCGAGAAGTGGGACGTGTTCGCGATGGAGGGCAAGGGCATCCGTTGCGTGAGCGACGAGCCCTGGATCACGGCGTCGGAGACGGCCGAGGCGTCGATGGCGTACGCGGCGATCGGTGATCTCGCGACGGCGACCGATCTGCTCGCGTGGACCCGGTCGCACCGACTGGACGACGGCTCGTACTGGACCGGCATCGTGTACCCGTCGCTCGAGCGCTTCCCGTTCGGCGAGACCTCGGCGTACACGGCGGCCGCGGTGATCCTCGCTGCGGACGCGATCACCGGCGCCTCCCCGGCGAGCGGCGTGTTCGTCCCCCGCACCCTCGACTGACCGCGCTGCAGACGTGAACGGACGCGCGAACGTCCGACGGACGGATCGCGGCGGTCTCTGACAGACTGCGTCGGGGCATCCAGCTCGACGACGTCGGCACCGTGGCGGTGTTCCACCCACGCACCGCCGAGCCCGAGTACGCCTGCGGCTGAGCCGGGGGTCGCTCGGGCTGCGGCGGGCGTGGGTCGTCGGTCAGGCGACCAGGATCGTGAAGGTGGCCTGGCAGCTCTCGAGGACCGGGCCGTCGAACGCGCCGTCGTGGCGCACCGCGTCGTAGGTGACGTTCCACGTGCCCTTCGGCAGCGAGGCGCCGGTGGCGGTGGTCAGGCGGGCGACGGTCGAGCCGAGCTCGGTCATCGTGGTGCCGTGGCCCTGCCACAGCTTGCCCGTGGTGTCCTCGCGCAGCTCGAACATCCACCAACCGGCGGTGGTGCCCGACATCAACAGCACCGTCTCGACACCCTTCGTGCTGCTCTTGCCGATGGTCACCGAGAGCACGCTGCCGCCGTCGCACGGCACGGCCGAACCGTAGGTGCCCTTGATCGTGCCCGTGGAGGTGGTCGTGGTGCCACCGGCACCACCGCCACCCGTGCCGCCACCGCCGCCGCCACCGCCGCCACCGCCGCTTCCTCCCTGGGCGAACGCGGCACCAGCGGGTGCGAGGGCGAGGGCGACGGCGACGGCGAGGCCGCTCAGGCCGCTCAGGCCGCGGCGGGTGATGGTTCGTGACATGGCGGAACTCTTTCGTGACGATGGCGCCGGACGTCGGCACCGCCGCGCACGATGCGCTCGTCGGCGGTCGCGCCGCCACTGGACGTGAGTCGTACGACCATCGGCGCGAGGTCGGTGTCCTGGGCGCCACGGGTGACTCACCGGGGCAGGTACGGGCGACGGGGTGGCACCCAGGACGTTGGGTGGCCCCTGGCATGATGGCGGCGTGAGCATCACCACGTCCGATCAGCTCGTCCGCCTCGCCACCGACGCCCTCGCGGCCTGCGGTGCGCCGGCCCTGCACCAGGGAGGGCCGCACCTCGCCCGCTCGCCGATCACGGGCGGCCCCCTCGGCGAGGTGGCCGGCACGGCTGCGCCGGACGAGGCCGTGGGTCGTGCCACCGAGGCGTTCGCCGCGTGGCGCACCACCCCCGCCCCGCGCACGATCGACGGACGCTTCTACGGTCTGGTCGGGCGGCAACGGCTCGCGAGCGTGCACTACTGCTACGACGACCCGGACGGCTGTTGGCAGCACGAGTTCGTGATGGTCACCACCGACGACGGCGTCGAGTGGTCCGATGTGGTGGTGCCGGAGCTCGACGACATGCGCCTCGGGTCGCAGACGACCCTGTGGACCCGGCCCGACGGGACGATCCTCGTCACCGCCGCCGACGACTCGACCGGCGGGGTGCGGCTGCTCGAGTGGACCGGCGCCTCGCCGCCACCGACCGTCGATCCGGCACCGTACGAGCCGCCCGACCGCAGCGTGCCGCTCGTCGATCCGAGCGCGTCGATGTCGGTCGGCCAGGTCGGTCGATACCCGCTCGGACTCGGCGGTTGCGCAGGCATGTACCTCGACGGGCGCGCCTGGGAGCCCGAGGTGCCGCTGCCCGATCCGCCACCGCCCACCTGGCCGGTGCGCGACGTGCAGATCGCCGACGGACCGACCGCCTACGTGTTCGGCACGGTCACCAAGACCGCCGACGACACCGTCGAGTTCTCGGTCGCCGACGTCGGCACCGTGGCGGTGTTCCACCCACGCACCGCCGAGCCCGAGTACGCCTGCGGCTGAGCCGGGGGTCGCTCGGGCTGCGGCGGGCGTGGGTCGTCGGTCAGGCGACCAGGATCGTGAAGGTGGCCTGGCAGCTCTCGAGGACCGGGCCGTCGAAGGCGCCGTCGTGGCGCACCGCGTCGTAGGTGACGTTCCACGTGCCCTTCGGCAGCGAGGCGCCGGTGGCGGTGGTCAGGCGGGCGACGGTCGAGCCGAGCTCGGTCATCGTGGTGCCGTGGCCCTGCCACAGCTTGCCCGTGGTGTCCTCGCGCAGCTCGAACATCCACCAGCCGGCGGTGGTGCCCGACATCAACAGCAGCGTCTCGACACCCTTGGTGCTGCTCTTGCCGATGGTCACCGAGAGCACGCTGCCGCCGTCGCACGGCACGGCCGAACCGTAGGTGCCCTTGATCGTGCCCGTGGAGGTGGTCGTGGTGCCGCCGCCACCCCCGCCACCCGTGCCGCCTCCGCCGCCACCGCCACCGCCGCTGCCTCCCTGGGCGAACGCGGCACCAGCGGGTGCGAGGGCGAGGGCGACGGCGACGGCGAGGCCGCTCAGGCCGCTCAGGCCGCGGCGGGTGATGGTTCGTGACATGGCGGAACTCTTTCGTGACGATGGCGCCGGACGTCGGCACCGCCGCGCACGATGCGCTCGTCGGCGGTCGCGCCGCCACTGGACGTGAGTCGTACGACCATCGGCGCGAGGTCGGTGTCCTGGGCGCCGCGGCTGACTCACCGGGGCAGGTACGGGCGACGGGGTGGCACCCAGGACGTCGGGTGGCCCCTGGCATGATGGCGGCGTGAGCATCACCACGTCCGATCAGCTCGTCCGCCTCGCCACCGACGCCCTCGCGGCCTGCGGTGCGCCGGCCCTGCACCAGGGAGGGCCGCACCTCGCCCGCTCGCCGATCACGGGCGGCCCCCTCGGCGAGGTGGCCGGCACGGCTGCGCCGGAGGAGGCCGTGGGTCGTGCCGCCGAGGCGTTCGCCGCGTGGCGCACCACCCCCGCCCCGCGCCGCGGCGAGCTCGTGCGCGTGCTCGGCGAACTCCTCCGGGCCCACAAGGCCGATCTCGCCCGACTGGTGCAGCTCGAGGCCGGCAAGATCGAGAGCGAGGCGCTCGGCGAGGTGCAGGAGATGATCGACATCTGCGACTTCGCCGTCGGCCTGTCGCGCCAGCTGCACGGCCTGACGATCGCCTCCGAGCGGCCGGGTCACCGGCTGATGGAGCAATGGCATCCACTCGGTCCCAACCTGGTGATCACCGCCTTCAACTTCCCGGTGGCGGTGTGGTCGTGGAACGCGGCGCTCGGCCTGGTGTGCGGCAACACGGTGATCTGGAAGCCGAGCGAGCTGACGCCGCTGACCGCGCTCGCCACCCACGCGCTGTTGCAGCGAGCGGCTGCAGCCGTCGGAGCGCCCGCCGACGTCAACCAGGTGGTGCTGGGCGACGGCAGCGTCGGCGCCGAGCTGGTGGCGCACCGCGGGGTACCGCTGGTGAGCGCGACCGGTTCGACCGCGATGGGTGCCAAGGTCGCGCCGGTGGTGGCCGGCCGCTTCGGGCGGTCGATCCTCGAGCTCGGCGGCAACAACGCAGCGATCATCACGCCGTCGGCCGACATGGCGCTGGTGGTGCGCGGCGTCACGTTCGCCGCGGCGGGCACCGCGGGTCAGCGCTGCACGTCGTTGCGGCGCCTGATCGTGCACCGCTCGCGCCTCGACGAGGTGGTGTCGAAGGTGAGCACCGCGTTCGCGTCGCTGCCCGTCGGCGATCCGCTGCGGGCGGGCACGCTCGTCGGGCCGCTGGTCACCGCCGCAGCGCACGATCGGATGCTGGCAGCGCTCGACACGGCGATGGCCGACGGCGGCCATGTGGTGGTGGGCGGCGAGCGGCTGTTCGCCGACGAGGCACCCGATGCCGCCTACGTGCGCCCGGCGATCGTCACGATGCCCGGTCAGACCGACATCGTGGCGACCGAGACGTTCGCGCCGATCCTGTACGTGATGGCCTACGACGAGTTCGACGAGGCGATCGCCCTGCAGAACGGCGTGCCGCAGGGCCTGGCGAGCAGCATCTTCACCACCGACGTGCGCGACGCCGAACGATTCATGGCGCCCGACGGCAGCGACTGCGGCATCGCCAACGTCAACATCGGACCGAGCGGTGCGGAGATCGGCGGGGCCTTCGGCGGCGAGAAGTCGACCGGCGGTGGTCGCGAGAGCGGCAGCGACTCGTGGAAGGCCTACATGCGCCGCACCACCAACACGATCAACTACTCGAACGACCTCCCGCTCGCGCAGGGCGTCGAGTTCGTCTGATCCGCTCGCGTGGTCAGTCGACCCGGCGTAGGACGCGCAAGCTGCCGGTGGCGGACACGAGCCGGAACCGACCGCTCTCGACGGCCGGCCGGAAGATCTGCTCGTAGGGCGGGCGTCCGCCGTCGGCCGGATCGGGGAAGACGTCGTGGATCGCGAGGGTGCCGCCCATCGCCACGTGCGGGGTCCAGCCCTCGTAGTCGAGCCGGGCGGGCGCCTCGCCGTGGCCGCCGTCGATGAACACGAACGCCGCCGGGGTGCGCCAGTACGCGGCCACCGTGGGCGACTGGCCCACCATCGCCACGACGTGGTCCTCGAGCCCGGCCTCGTAGATCGTGAAGCGGAAGATCGGCAGGGTGTCCATCCGGCCGATACGCGGGTCGACGACCGTGGCGTCGTGGTGCTCCCAGCCGGCCTGGTTCTCCTCGCTGCCGCGATGGTGGTCGACGGCGAACAGCACCGTGTGGCACTGCCGCGCGGCCTCGCCGAGCCACACGGTCGACCGGCCGCAGTACGAGCCGATCTCGACGAAGGGCAGACCGGGCAACGCCTGCCCGGCCTCGATCGCGGCGTCGTACAGCGCGTCGCCCTCGTCGGCGGGCATGAAGCCCTTCGCCGCCAGCGCGTGGGCGCGCATGACCGGGTCGATCGTCACCACTGGTCCCAGTGGATGATCGAGTCGGCGGCCGGGCGGCTCGCCGGCTTGAAGTCGGTGCCCTTGGTGTAGGCGAGCGGGCTCAGGCAGATCTGCTGCACGCTGTCGAACGGGATACCGACGATGTCGGCCACCGCCTGCTCCATGAACAGGTGCACGGTGGTCCAGCAGGTGCCGAGGCCTCGCGCTCGGGCGGCGAGCATGAAGCTCCACATGGCCGGCATCACGTTGGCGGCCATCGACGCGGTCACCATGGCGGGCATGCTGTCGAGCCGGCCACCCGCGTTGCACGGGATGATCAGCGCCGGCGCGTCGCCCATGTGCTCGCCGAGGAAGTCGGCGGAGTCGGCGCTGCGCTGCTGCTGTGCGTTGGCCGACTCCTCGCCCTTGTCGATCGTGCGGATGTAGACGCCGTCCATGGTCTGGTACATCGAGTAGCACTGGCGGTACACCTCGCCGATCGCCTTGCGCTTGGCCTCGTCGCGCACGACGACGAACTGCATCGTCATGTTGTTCGAGCCGCTCGGCGACTGCATCGCGAGCTCGACGCACTCGCGGATCACCTCGTCGGGCACCGGCCGGTCGAAGTCGAGCCGCTTGCGCACGGCACGGGTGGTGGAGAGCAGTTCGTCGGGCGAGAGCGGCAGGGTGGACGACATGGAGCGGCACAGTACTCGGCGGCCCGCTCCACGGTTCGGCCGTGCTCCGACCGGGTGGGGATGCGAGACTGCACCACGTGCAGGCAGCGTTGGACGACCTCGTCACCCTCCTCGACCTCGAAGTGATCGAGGTCAACCTGTTCCGTGGTCGCTCACCCGACGAGAACCGTCAGCGTGTGTTCGGCGGGCAGGTGGCCGGTCAGGCGTTGGTGGCCGCGACGCGCACGGTCGAGCCCGACCGGTTCGTGCACTCGTTGCACGCCTACTTCCTGCGCCCGGGCGATCCGACGGCACCGATCCTGTACGACGTCGACCGCATCCGCGACGGCAAGAGCTTCACCACGCGACGCGTGGTGGCGATCCAGCACGGTCGAGCGATCTTCAACCTGCAGGCGAGCTTCCACGTGCACGAGGACGGCCCGGATCACCAGATCTCGATGCCCGAGGGTCTGCCCGATCCCGAGTCGCTGCCCGACTTCAAGACGCGCATGGCCCCGTACAAGGAGCGCATGGGCGAGTGGTACGACCGGCCACGGCCGATCGACATCCGCTACATCGACGGCGATCCGTTCAGCCGCCAGGGCAATCCGGCGCAGGGCCAGCGGGTGTGGATGCGTGCCGCCGGCCGGCTGCCGGACGATCCGACGCTGCACGCCTGCGTGGTCACCTACGCGAGCGACATGACCCTGCTCGACACGACCGTGTTGCCGTTCGGTCTGTCGTGGGAATCACCGGGGATGCAGATGGCCTCGCTCGACCATGCGATGTGGTTCCACCGCGACTTCCGTGCCGACGAATGGTTGCTCTACGACCAGAGTGCGATCTCGAGCGGTGCCGGGCGCGGATTGGCCGGTGGCGCGATCTTCCAGCAGGACGGCACGCTGGCCGTGACCGTGGTGCAAGAGGGCCTCGCCCGCGTCGGCCGGAACGAGCGGCCGTGAGGCCACGCCTCGGCGCGACGGGTGCCGCGCTCGTGAGCGTCGCGCTGGTGCTGGCCGCATGTGGTGGCGACGACGCCGACGACGTCACCGAGGGCCCGACGGTCACCTTCGCCACCCAACCGAGCCGCCCGAGCGACACGGTGGCACCCACCACCGAGGTGACCACGAGCGAGGCGACGGGTGCGTCGAGTGCCACCACCGCCGTAGCCGGCACGTCGGTGCCCGCCACGGCGCCGGCCAGCACCGCCCCGCTCGGCGACCCGGTCGTGACGCTGGTGCCGGTCGGCCCCGTCTTCGAGCAGCCGGTCGATCTCGCCGTGCGGACGGGCGACACCACCGCCTATGTCGTCGAACGCGTCGGGCGGGTCACGCCGCTTCGCGACGGCGAGGCGGGTGCGCCCGTGCTCGACATCACCGACCTCACCGAGGGCGAGGGCGAGCGGGGGCTGCTGGGCCTCACGTTCTCGGCCGACGGCTCCCTCGCCTACGTGAACCACACCGACGACGACGGCGACACGGTGGTGGCCGAGTACGCCGTCGCGGCCGACGGCACGTTCGATCCGTCGTCGCGTCGGGTGCTGCTCACGATCGACCAGCCCTACGCCAACCACAACGGTGGCGACGTGACGATCGGTCCCGACGGGATGCTGTACATCGGCATGGGTGACGGCGGCGACGCGAACGACCCCGAACGCCGAGCGCTCAACGTCTCGAACCTGCTCGGCAAGCTCCTGCGCATCGATCCCACGCCGTCGGGCGACCAGCCGTACACGATCCCGGCCGACAACCCGTTCGTCGGCATCGACGGTGCCCGACCCGAGATCTGGTCGGTCGGCCTGCGCAACCCGTGGCGCTTCTCGTTCGACCCGGCGACGGGCGACCTGTGGGTCGCCGACGTCGGCCAGAACCAGTGGGAGGAGATCGACGCGGCCTGGGCCTCCGACGGCGCCGGGCGCGGCCTCAACTTCGGCTGGAGCGCGATGGAGGGCACGCACCGGTTCAACGAGGACCAGCCGGCCGACGGCGTGACCCCGCCGGTGTGGGAGTACGAGCACGGCGACCTCGGCTGCTCGATCAGTGGCGGCGCGGTCTACCGCGGCACCGAGATCCCCGCGCTCGCCGGCTGGTACGTGTTCGGCGACTACTGCAGCGGCCGCCTGGCGGGCCTGCAGGTGCAGGACCGCACCGTCGTGCGCGACCTCACCCTCGGTCGACTCGACCAACTGGTCGCCGTCCGTCAGGGCCCGGATGGGGAGCTCTGGGCGATCTCGATCGGTGGCCAGGTCACCCGCATCGCCGCGGGCTGACCACGTCGATCGACGCGTCAGACGAGGGCGCGGCGCATCACCACGCGGGGTTGCACGTCGAGGCCGATGAACCGCTCGTGGTCGCGCAGCGACTGCAGCTCCTCACCGCAGCTGCGCTCGGGCACCACCACGAAACCGAGGTGTTCGTAGTACGGCCCGTTGAACGGCACGTCGCGGAACGTGGTGAGCGTGATCGCTCCGAAGTCGAGCGACGCCGCCCACCTGCACACCTCGTCGATCAGCGCCGTGCCGATGCCGTGCCCCTGGTGGTCGCAGCGCACGCTCACCTGGTCGAGGTGCGCGTCGTCGTCGATCATCGACGCGACGGCGTAGCCCACCACCGCGTCCAACGCGTCGACGACCACCCAGGCGGCCTCGTTGTCGATGTGCGCCTCGAGGACGTCGGCGGCGGGTGGGTCGTCGTCGGCGATCTCGTGCAGCTTGGTCTCGGCGGGGAACTCGAGGAACCGCCGACCTGCGTCGCGCTCGACGTCGCGCATCGCCTCGATGTCGGCCGTCGTGGCCAGCCGCATGCGGTAGCCGTCGTGCATCACGCGACCCGCTCGAAGCGGACAGAACGCTGCTCGGGCGACGCCTCGACGAGACGGACGCGCAACTCGTCGCCCGGCTCGACGCCACGTGCGTCGACGCGCGCCACGACCGCCACCTCGCGCAACTGGATGCGTGCGCCGCGGTCGTCGACGTCGGTGACGAGCGCGCCGAAGGTCTCGCCCTCGCGACCGTGCAGCACCACCGCTTCGACCAGATCGACCACCAACCGGTCGAGACGGTTGCCCGTGGTGTCGGCGCGTTCCATCACCTCGGGCAGCTGCGTGAAGGCTTCGGTCACGTCGTCGGGCACGGGCCGACCGTTGGCGACGGCGAGCGCGGCCAGCACGACGTAGCGGTCGGCCAGACGCCGCAGCGGCGCCGTCGCGTGTGCGTAGCAGGCCGCCATCGCCGCATGCCACGGCATGACGCCCGGTTGGAACGGCACGTAGCGCGCGCCACCGCCCGCCCGCCGGATCGCCAGGGCCATCGCCGCGTGGCGGGAGTCGTCGGCACGCAAGGTGCGCTCGAACGCGTCGAGCCCGACGCCCTTCGGCCACTCGATGCCGAGGGCGCGTGCGGTGTGGCGCAGCCGCTGCTGCTGACGCTCGTCGGGCGGGTCCATCACGCGGAACAGCCCGGTGCCCGCGTCGTGCAACGCCGTGGCGACGGCCAGGTTGGTCGCGAGCGACAGCGTCGCGTTCTGGTCCTCCGACGCGAGGCGGGGCCGGAACGACAGTCGGTACCCACCGTCGTCGCGCTCGATCTCCTGTTCGGGCGCCTCGATGCGGATCGCGCCGCGTCGTTCGTCGGCCGCGTCCATCCGGCGGGCGAACTCGACGATCTCGGCCGGCAGGTCGTCGGGTCGCACCGAGTCGTACGCGAGCTTGGCCCGGCTGCGCACGACCGCACGGTCGACGCCGTCGAGCCGCGCCGTGCCGGACTCGTCGAGCAGCACCCGGAACACGACGGCCGGGCGCGGTCCGTCGGGCAGCAGGCTCGCCGCCTGTTCGGACAGCACCTGCGGATACAGAGGTACCTTGCCGTCGGGCACGTACATCGTGGTGCCACGACGCCATGCCTCGCGATCGAGCGGGTCGCCCCTGCGCACGAACCAGCCGACGTCGGCGATCGCGTAGTGCAGGCGCAGATCGCTTCCCGCACGCTCGAGGTGCAGGGCCTGGTCGAGGTCGCGCGACGACGCGGGGTCGAGCGTGACGAACGGGATGTCGGTGCGGTCGACGTGCTCGTCGCCGAGGCCACGTCGCACCGCCTCCTCCGCGGCGGCCAGCACGTCGGGAGCGAACGAGTCGGGGAGCTCGAGCTCGTGACGGATCCGGCGCAGTCCTTCGTCGACCTCGGCCGACGTCGCTCGTTCGGTGCGCATCAGCGACCGACGAACCGCGGCGGGCGCTTCTCGAGGAACGCGCGCACACCCTCGCGGTGGTCGTCGGTGCGGAACAGCTCGCCGAGGGTGGCGCTCACCCAACGGCCGAGGTCGTTCCAGTCGGGGTCGAGCGCCCGACGGAGCCCCGCCTTGAGCTGCTGCACGGCCAGCGGCGGGTTGGCGGCGATCCGTGCGGCGATCGCACGGGCCGTCGGCAGCAACTCGTCGTGCGCCACCACACGGCCGACGAGCCCGATGCGTTCGGCCGTCGCCGCATCGATCACGTCGCCGGTGAACAGCAGCTCGGCCGCGCGCTCGCGACCCACCAGCTGTGCGAGCCGGCCGAGTCCGGCGACGTCGCTGACGAGACCGCGCAGCACGAACAGTTCGCCGAACTTGGCCTTCTCGCTGGCGACGCGGATGTCGGCCATCATCGACAGCTCCATGCCCCACCCGACGGCGGCACCGTTGACCGCCGCCACCACGGGCACGTCGGTGTGGAGCAGCGCATCGGCGGCAGGCGTGAGCCGTGGCTGGCGCTCGGCGGTCGTCAGCGGGGCCTTGCCCTCCTCGCCGCCGCCCATCACCTGGCGCACGTCGTCGCCGCTGCAGAACGCGGGGTCGGCGCCCGTGACGATCAGACAGCGGGCGCCGGCCGAGGCCGCCTCGCGGACCAGCCGTTCGAGTTCGGCGTACATGCCCCAGGTGAGCGCGTTGCGCGCCTCGGGGCGGTTGAGCGTGATGACGCCGACATGGTCGTCACCGAGCTCCCAGGTCACCGGCGTCTCGTCGGGCATGCCTCCGACCGTAGTGGCCGGTCCGTCCCGCCGTGCGAGATGGGCCACCGGGACGGCGGACCAGCTGCCGTCCGCCGGCCAGGATCAGCGGCGGGCGCCCATGAACATGCCCTTGAGCGCGTCGTAGTGCTCGATGCAGTGACCCGCACCCAGCACGACGGCCTCGAGCGGCACGTTCGACATCTTCACCGGCACCTGTGTCTCGCGTTCGATGCGCCGCGCCAGGCCACGCAGCAGACCGCCACCGCCGACGAGGTACATGCCGCGCACCAGGAAGTCCTGCGCCAGTTCGGGCGGCGCCTTCGCGAGGCAGCGCACCACGGACGACACGATGCTGCTCACGACGTCGTCGATCGCGAACCGGATCTCCTCGGGCGAGAGCACCACGGTCTTCGGCAGACCGGTCATCAGGTCGCGACCACGCACCTCGGCCTGGTTCTCGTCCTCCGAGGGCTCGGCCGAACCGATCGCGACCTTCACCTCTTCGGCCGTGCGTTCGCCGACCGCGATGCCGTGCTCGCGACGCACGTAGCTCTGGATCGCGGCGTCGATGTCGAAGCTGCCCACGCGCACGGCCTCGAGCGCGACGATGCCGCCCAGGCTGATCACCGCGGTCTCGCTGGTGCCACCACCGATGTCGATGACCATGTTGCCGACGGGCTCGTCGATCGGCAGGTCGGCGCCGATCGCCGCGGCCATCGGCTGCTCGATCAGCTGTGCATCGGCTGCGCCGGCGCGACGCGCTGCGTCGGTGACGGCGCGTCGCTCGACCTCGGTGATGGCCGAGGGCACGCAGATGACCACCTTGGGACGCGTGAACCGGCTGACACCGACGCGCTGCAACAGCAGTCGGATCATGCGCTCGGTGATCTCGAAGTCGGTGATCGCCCCACCGCGCAGCGGACGCACGGCCACGATGTAGCCGGGCGTGCGACCGATCATCTGCCATGCCTCGCGACCGGTGGCGAGCACCTCACCGGTCTGACGGTTGAGTGCGATGACCGAGGGCTCGTTGAGCACGATGCCCTTGCCCTTCATGTACACCAGCGTGTTCGCGGTGCCCAGGTCGATCGCGAGGTCGCGTGCCATCAGCCGTTGCCCTCCGTGACGCCGCCACCGGCGGCCTGCGCGTCGGGACCACGGCGGGTGCCCGGGTCGTCGACGACGTCGCGTCCGGTCTCGTGCCGCCGCGCCCGGTCCATCGACTCGCGCCGTGCCTCGGGCGACAGCGCGTCGATGTGACGACGGAACGTCTGCATGCCGTCATCCTGACTCGGCCGGCGACGCGACCCCAAGATCACCACGGCGACGATGAGCACGACCGCGAGCGCGACGACGGCGATCGGGTTCACTCGGGGCCCCGCACCGTCGGCACTGCAGCGGGGTCGATCGGTTGGTGGGCGTTGGTGCCCCATCCCGAGCCGGCGCCGGCGGTCCCGCCGCCCCAGGTCTCGTGTTTCCAGATCGGTGCGCTCGCCTTGAGCGCGTCGATGGCGTAGCTGGCCGCCTCGAAGGCCTCCGGCCGGTGGGGCGAGCTGACCACGGCGATGACCGAGCTGTCGCCGAGCTCGATGCGGCCGAGGCGATGCAGCAACGCGACCCGACCGGTGTGCGGCCAGCGCGTGCGCAGCTCGCCGACGATCGACTCGAAGACGGGCAGGCACTGCGACTCGTAGGCCTCGTACTCGAGGAACGTCACGTCCGACCGGAGGACCCCGTCCTCGACGGCATGGTCGCGCACCGTGCCGCTGAACAGCACGACGGCGCCGCACGTGGGCAGCACGGCCCAGTCGTACGCCGCAGCGACCGGCAGCTCGCCGTCGGTGAGGGCGACCCAGGTGTCGCGGTCGGCGGGGGGCTGCACGGCTCGCATCGTAGCCGTTCGAGTGCCCGACGCCCCGGGGCTCGTCACGCCGTCGGCATGGGCCGTTCGACTCATCGGCCCGCCGCTCGAGGTCCGTGGGGGCCGCGCGATCCCACCCGTCCCGACCACCTCGGTACGCTGTCTCCTTCGTGGAGCGGAGTGGCCCCGACGACGCGCGCGACGACGCGTGGGAGTTCGACGACGAGTCGGACCCGATCTATCCCGCTGCCCCCGTTCCCCCGCACGAGCGCACCTGGCGCCACCCGTCCGAGATGGGTCAGGCGGCGTGGGTGCGCAGCGAACCGCCGGTGCACATCGGACGTGGCCTGTTGGTCACCAGCGGCGCCATCGGTTCGGCGCTCGGTGTGGCGGTGCTCTACCTGCTGGCACCCACCGGTGGTGGCACGCCGCACGCCGGACCCACGGCGACATCGTCGATCGTGACGGTGCGCTCCACGATCGTCGCCGAGGCCGGCGAGGCCGAGCTCACGTCGCCACGCGACGTCACCTCGACGAGCCAGCTCTGGATCGACAGCCCCGGTCTCACGCTGCCGCCGATCGACGTCCCGAGCACGGTGCTCGTGATGTCGAACGCGGTGCAGGACGACCCCGACGTGCACCCCGTGTCGGTCGCCGTCGCGATCGAGGGCGCCTCGTACGTGGTCACCACCGCCAACGCGCTGTCGTCGATCGACACCAGCAACGACGGCGTGGCCCTCATGGGCCCGGGCGCTCCCGACGAGGTGTCGCCCTTGTCGGCCGAGTTGCTGTCGATCGACGGCGATCTCGCCTATCTCGAACCGTCGGCCAGCATCGAGGTCGTCAGCTTCGCCGCCACGGCCGCCGCTGCCCCGGGCCAGCCGGTCACCGTGCTGTCCGACACGCCCACCGAGGTTGCCTACGCCCCGGGCGACGTGGCCACCGAGCTCGATGCGTCGACGATCGTCGAGGGCACGCCGGTGATCGACGACAGCGGCGCGCTCGTCGCGCTCTGCACCGTGGTGATCGACGGCGAGGGTGCCCGCGTCGAGTTCGTGCCGATCACCGGCGAGGTCCCCGCCACCACCGACGACACCACCGACACGTCCGTGCCCACCGACGACACCGTCGCAGGTGACGCGACCACCACCACGGCGGTCACGGGTGCCACGACGGGTACGGGTGGCGCCACCTCCACCACGGTGGCCCCGACCGCGTGGATCGGCCTGTCGTTCGACAGCGCCTCGTCGACCTCGCCGCTCACGATCGCCAAGGTCGCGGCCGGGAGCCCCGCGATGACCGCCGGGGTGATGGTCGGCGAGCGACTCGTGGCGGTCGACGGCACGCCGGTCACCACGGTCGACGACGTCGTCAACGCGTTGCGACGGCACACGCCGGGCGACGTGGTGAAGCTCACGCTCGCGGCCAGGGCCGGCGTCACGATCACCACGACGACCACCAGCACCACGGTGGCGTCGTCGTCGACCAGCACCACGACGGCCTCGACGTCGACGACGACCACCAGCACCACGGTGCCCGCCACCGGAAACACGGGCAACACCGCCGGCACGGCCGGTTCCGGCACCTCGGGCTCGTCACCCGGCTCGCCGACCGCGACACCCGCCACGCGGGTGGTCAGCGTCGTGCTCGCCGCCGCCTCGCCCAGCGTGTGACCCACACGCCGCCCACGGCGAGCGCCACCGCGGCGACCACCATCCCGCCGAGTGCCAGCTCCTGTCGGCGCTTGGGCGTGATCATCGTCCACCACTTGGCCTCGGTGCCCTCGACGTAGGCCTGCTCGTTGGTGACGGTCGGCCGCCAGCCCGCCGCCTTGAGCCGGTCGTTCGCGACGAGCCACGGCGACTGCGTGTACGACCGCAGACCGGGAGGAATGGGCCCGCGCTGGAACCGCCAGCGCAGCGAGTTCCACACCTCGGCCACCCGATCGGGCAGTTGCACGCGAGGTCGTGCACCGGCGAGTGCTCGGACCGACGCTGCCGGGATGCTGCCGTCGGGCGCGACGTTGAACACGCCGTCGAGCCGTCGTTCGGTGGCGAGCACCACGGCGTCGGCCAGGTCGTCGAGGTGCAGGAACTGCGCGGGTGGATCGTCGACCGCGAACCGCTGCCCCATGCCCGCCGCCAGCGCGCGGGCCAGACCGGACGTGCCGTCTGCTGCCATCGTCACGGCGGGCCGCAGCACGGTGACGGTGCGACCGGGCGCGCTGCGCCGCCAGTCGTCGGCCATCTGCTCGACGGCGGCCAGTTGGCTCGCGTAGCGCGACCGGTTGTCGGGCCGCAGCGCTGCGTCCTCGGTGAGCGGCACCGGGTTGTTGTCCCAGGCGCCGTACACCATCGCCGACGACACGACGACGAGGTGCTCGGCGGCGCCGAGCTCGGCGAAGGTGGCCGCGGCGCCGGCGGCAACGCTCTCGCGGCGCCGGGCGCGCGCATCGGGGTCCGAACCACCGGTCAACACCACCACCTGTGCCTCGGCGAGCGGTACCGACGCGATGTCGTCGTGCGTGCCCAGCCTGGCGAGCACCCGGGTGCCGAGCGCGCTCTCGGCGTCGCTCACCCACACACCCGTGGTGAGCACCGTGGTCGTCATGCGCGCTGACGCTACTGCGGTGGCGGCCGTAGCATGCCGTCATGGCCGATGACGACGCCGGCTCCGGCCGGGGTGAGCCCCCCTTCGATCCGTTCGCGAACCTGCCCCTGTTCGGCGACCTGGCCAAGGCGCTGCAGGGCCAGGGCCCGCTCAACTGGGATGCGGCCAAGCAGTTCGCCGCGCTGGCCACCTCGAGTGGTCCGGGTGGCGCCGGTGACGCCAACGTCGATCCCACCGTGCGCATCGCGTACGAGCACCTGCTCCCGATCGCCGAGATGCACGTCCGCGACGTCACCGGCTTCGAGGGCGCGGCACCGAGGCTCGAGCTGGTGTCGCCTGCCGCGTGGGCGCAGCGCACGCTCGAGGACTACCGGCCGCTGTTCACGCAACTGGCGGTGTCGCTCGCACGTCCGCCCGAGCCGGGCGACGACCTGGCCGCACCCGACGACCCGATGATGGCGATGATGGCCGGCCTGAGCCAGATGATGGCCCCGGCGATGATGGGCATGTCGATCGGTTCGATGGTCGGCCGGCTGGGCACTCGAGCGTTCGGTCAGTACGACCTGCCGGTCCCCCGCTCCACCTCGGCGCTGCTGGTGGTGCCGCGCACCGTCGACCAGTTCGCCGACGAGTGGAGCCTGCCGATCGACGAGATGCGCCTGTGGGTGCTGTCGCAGGAGCTGATCGGCCACACCGTCTACGCCAACGACGCCACCCGCGAGGCGATCATCTCGCTGGTGCAGCGTCACGTCGGGGCGTTCCGTCCCGACCCGACGAGCGTGTCGCAGAAGCTCGCCGAGCTCGACCTCGACGAGTCGGGCGATCCGATGTCGGCGATCCAGCGTGCGTTCTCCGACCCCGAGGTCCTGCTCGGTGCGGTGCGCTCGAACGAGCAGGTGCAGATGGCTCCGGTGCTCGACGCGTCGACCGCCGCCGTGGTCGGGTACGTCGACTACATGGTCGACGCGGTCGCTGCTCGTCTGATCGGCGGCGACGCGCTGCGCATCGCCGAGGCCGTGCGCCGCCGTCGCATCGAGGCCGGCGCCGAGGACGTGTTCATCGAGCGCCTGCTCGGTCTGCAGGTCACGCCGGCGTTGGTGCAGCGGGGCAAGAACTTCGTGGCCGGCGTCGTCGACCGCGCGGGCGAGGGCGCGCTGGCGCAGCTGTTCGCCACGGCGACGTCGCTGCCCACCCCGGCCGAGCTCGAGGCACCCGGCCTGTGGCTCGCCCGCATCGAGCTGTGACCGACGAGCGCACGCCGCACGAGCTCGAGTACTCGCCGTCGAGCTGCATCCCGTCGCTCGAAGCCGAGCTCGCGGTCTACGCACACCGCAGCGCCGACGTGGCCGGACGGCTCCCGTCGCGCGACCTGGTGTACGGCGACGACCCGTCGCACCGGGTGGTGGTGTTCGAAGCGGCGCCCGGTGCGCCGCTGCACGTGTTCGTGCACGGCGGCTACTGGCAGGCGCTCGGCGCTGCCGACTCGCTGTTCCCGGCCGCCGAGCTGCTGGACGCGGGCCGGTCGTTCGCCGCGGTCGACTACACGCTCGCGCCGGCGGCGACGATCGGCACGATCATCGACCAGTGCGTCGCCGCGGTCGAACTGGTCGTGCGCGAGCTGGCACCCTCGCACGTCACGGTGTCGGGCAGCTCGGCCGGTGCCCACCTGGCCGCTCACGTCGCGCAACGGGCGCGGGTGCGCATCGATCGCCTGATCCTGCTGAGCGGCATCTACCTGTTGCGGCCGCTCGTCGACACCTACGTCAACGACGCGCTCGGGCTCGACGAGTCGTCGGCGACCATGTGGTCGGTGCCGCTCGACCCTCGTCCCGACATGCAGGTGCTCGTGCTGCACGGCGAGCACGAGACCGCGGCGTTCAAGGCGCAGAGCGCCCGTCTCGCCGCGTCGTGGGGGGTGCCGACGGTCGAGGTGGTCGGTCGGAACCACTTCGACGTGGTGCACGATCTCGCGGCGATCGACCTGCGTCCGGGCCTCCCGACGAACCCGCACGCGGTGCCGCCCGACGACCTCGACGACCCGGTGGGGGCGGCGGGGGCGGCGGCGGAACGCCCGGGCGCGCCCCGGCGCCTGGCGCCGGAAGCGCTGCATCCGGCCTGACCGGGCGGACCTGGCGAGCGGGTGGCCGCGCCGGTGCCGCGCGGCGGCGCAGTGCGTCCTTGACGCCGAGCGCGGCGATCGGGTGCGGGATCGCGTGCCCTCGCTCGACGGCGCGGGTGCCGGCCGCGTAGTACAGCGCGGTCGCCACGCCGACGAACCCGACGATCACGAATCCGAGGCGACCCGGCATCGACAGCAGCACGGGCACCACACCCGCACCCACCCAGCCGAGCTGGAACCGCGTCTCGTACTGGGCGAACGCTCGGCCCCGGTTGGCGTCGGGTGCGTCGCGCTGCACGATCGCCTCGAACGCGAGGCGTCCGATGGCGGCGGCGAAGTTGACGCTGCCGGCCAGCAGCATGCCCGACACCACACCGCCGAGGAACGTGGTGCCCAGCCCGGCGAGCGCGACCACGGCGGTGGTGGCCACCAGCATCGTCTCCTCGCGCAGGCGCGATCTGATGAACGGAGCAGCCGCGTTGCCGCCCATGGTGAGGATGCTGGCGAAGCCCAGCGACAGGCCGAACCACACCAGCCCGGCGTCCTGCGCACGGAACCAGAAGAACAGGTGGAAGAACGTGAACCCGACGCATGCCCGGAGCAGGAGCATCGTGTTCGAGGCGAGCACCACACCGTCGGAGTTGAGCTCGACCTCCTCGTCGTGGCCGGGGGCCCGCGACGCGATCACCTCTCGTGGCAGCCGGTTGGCCATCACGAACGCGACACCGAAGATCACGGCCGAGTACATCAGCGTCGCGGTGGCGCCGATGGTCTTCTGCATGATGCCGGCGGGCACCACCGCCACCGCGCCCACCAGGCCCGAGATCAGGCCGAGCTTCGAGTTGGCCTCGACCAGTTCGGCGTCGTTGCGCACGACCGTCGGCACCAGCGCGCTCTTCGAGATCGCGTACGTCTTCTGAGCCACCATCGCGACGAACGCGAGCGGGAACAGCAGCAGGCTCGTCGCGTTGAACGCCATCGCCGCCGACAACAGCACGCGCAGCACCGTGATGATCTGGATCACCAGTCGGCGGCCGCCCGCCATGCGGTCGATCGCCGGGCCGATCAGCGGCGCGACGAACAGGAACGGCACGAAGCTGATCCCCAGGAACATCAGCACGCGCCCGCGAGCGGCATCCGCGTCGAGGCTGAACAGCACCGAGTCGGCCAACGCCACGGCCATCGCCGCGTCGCCCGCGGCCATCGCCGCGTGGGTGCGCGCGAGGCGTCCGAATCGTGAGGTGGGGGCGGCCGGACGTGACCCGCGGGCGGGTGCGGGTCGACGTGAGCTCACAGGGGCATCGTACGACGCAGTGGGCGCGGCGACCCGCCGGTCAGGCGGGCGCCTTCGAGCGTTCGTACTTGTAGCCGAGCCCGCGGATCGTGACGATGCGCGTCGGGTTGGCCGGATCGTCCTCGAGTTTGCTGCGCAGGCGCTTCACGTGCACGTCGAGGGTCTTGGTGTCGCCGACGTAGTCGCTCCCCCACACCCGGTCGATCAGGGTCTCGCGGGGCAGGACGCGCCCGGCGTTGGCCATCAGCAGGTGCAGCAGCTCGAACTCCTTGAGCGGCAGGTTGAGCGGCTCGCCCGCCAGGGTGACGCGATGCTCCTCGGGGTCGAGCGCCACGTCGCCGACGACGATCGATCCGCCGCTCAGCTCGGCCACGCCTTCGTTCTCTCGTGCGTTGCGACGCAGCACGGCGCGCATGCGGGCCACGAGTTCGCGGATGCGATAGGGCTTGGTGACGTAGTCGTCGGCCCCCACCTCGAGCCCGACCACCGTGTCGATCTCCGAGCTCTTCGCGGTGACCATGATGATCGGTACCTGGGTGCGCTTGCGCAGCTGCCGGCACACGTCGATGCCGCTGATGCGCGGCAGCATCACGTCGAGCAGCACGATGTCGGGCCGCACCAGGTCGAAGCGCTCGAGCGCCTCGTAGCCGTCGCGGGCGACCTCGACCTTGAAGCCTTCGCGCTTCAGCCCGACGAGCAGGGCGTCGACGAAGCTCTCCTCGTCCTCGACGAGCAGCACCGTGGGCGTGTTCACGACGCCACCGCCACGGGCAGCCGGAGTGTGAACGTGCTGCCCTCGCCCTCGGTGGATCTCACCTGCACCTCTCCTTCGTGGTTGGTGGCGACGTGGCGGACGATCGCGAGACCGAGGCCGGTGCCGCCGGTCTCGCGGCTGCGGGCTCGGTCGACACGGTAGAAGCGCTCGAAGATGCGGTCGAGGTCCTTGGCCGGGATGCCGATGCCGCGGTCCTCGACGGAGATCTCGACCGTCCCACCCGCCACGAGTGCGGTGACGAGCACGTCCGAGCCGGCCTCGCTGTACTTCGCTGCGTTGTCGATCAGGTTGCTCACGGCCGACACGAGCTGACGACGGTCGCCGATCACGGTGATGCCGTCGTCGGGCTCGTCGAGGTCGATCCGGATACCTCGCTGCTCGGCGCCGGCGAGCGAGCGGATGACCGACTCGCGCAGCACGTCGCGCACGGCGACGGGGTCGCGCACCGACCGTCCGCCGAGCTCGATGCGCGACAACTCGAGCAGGTCGTCGATCGACGTCGCGGCGCGATGCGCCTCGTCGACCATCTTGTTCGCCAGCCGGTGCACCACCTCGAGGTCGTCCTCGTCCGCGAGCGCTTCGGCCAGCACGGCCAGCGCGCCCACCGGCGTCTTCAGCTCGTGGCTGATGTTGGCGACGAAGTCGGTGCGCACCGCGTCGACTCGCGACCGCTCGCTCACGTCTTCGACGATCACGAGCGCTCCGCCGTCGGGCTGCGGGGTGGCGCGCACCTGCAGCACCCGCTTGGGCGGTCCGAACAACTCGACGTTCGCAACCGTGTCGCGTCCTTGCAGTGCCTGCGCCACCTGCCGGTCGACGGCTTCCTGCAGCAGCACGTCGCCGTGACCGCCCACGTTGGTGGCCCGGTTGCGACTGATCACCTGGCCGTCGGCATCGACCAGCACCACGCCGATCGGCAGACCGTCGAGTGCCGCCTGGGCGCGGCGCAGCGACAGCTCGAGTCGCTCGGCACGCGACGCCGTGGCTGCGGCCTGCTCGGCGAGCGCTGCGTGCTGCGCCGCTGCGGCGTCGCCCGACACGCGGCGGAGCTTCGACCAGGGCTTCATCGTGTCGTGGATCCGCTCCACCGTCAGCCGTCGGCCTGCGGCAGCTCGGTCGCAGGGCCGACCGGGATGCGCGGGATCTCGCCCGTGTTCTCGACGCGGGTGCGGAACCGCTCGGCGCCCTTGTGCTCCGGCAGCCATCCGGTCACGACGTAGCGCACGCGCTCGCCGATGTTGACCGCGTGGTCGCCGATCCGCTCGTAGAAGCGGGCCACCACGGCCAGTTGCACCGCGACCTGCAGGTCGATGCGGTTGGCGGCGTGGCTCTCGAAGATGGCCTGCACGAACTGCTTCTGCAGCCCGTCGAGGTACGAGTCCATGTCGTCGATCGCCGCGGCCTTGGCTGCGTCGTTCTCGACGAAGCTCTCGATCGCCGCGTCGTACAGCTGCTGGGCCTGCTCGCCCATGCGGGCGATGATCCCGCGCAGCTTCGGGTCGAGCTCGTGGCCGTAGATGCGTCGAGCCGCCTTGCAGATGTTGCAGAGCAGATCGGCGCTGCGCTCGACCTCGGCCACCATCTTGATGAGCGCGATCACCTGCCGCAGGTCGCGAGCGACAGGCGCCTGCAGGGCGAGGATCTCGAAGCAGTGCTCCTCGAGATCGATGCACCGGGCGTCGATCTCGTCGTCGCCGCGGATCAGGTAGTCGGCGCCCTCGAGGTCGCCTTCGAGCAGCACCGCCGTGGCGCGCGGGATCGACTCGGTGACGACGGCGGCCAGGCGGACCAGCTCGTCCTTCGCGTGGTCGAGGTCGTCGTGGTAGGAGCGACGCAGCTCGTCCATCAGCCGAACCGCCCCGTCACGTACTGCTCGGTCCGCTCGTCACGCGGGTTCGAGAAGATCGTGCGCGTGCGGGCGAACTCGACGAGCGTGCCCGTCCGACGGTCGCTCTCGGGGTTCACCTCGGTGGTGAAGAACGCCGTGCGATCGCTCACGCGTGCGGCCTGCTGCATGTTGTGGGTCACGATCACCAGTGTGTACGTGGACTTCATCTCCTGCATCAAGTCCTCGATGCGCGCCGTGGCGATCGGGTCGAGGGCCGAGCACGGCTCGTCCATCAGGATCACCTCGGGTTCGACGGCGATGGCACGGGCGATGCAGAGGCGCTGCTGCTGGCCGCCCGACATGCCGAGCGCCGACGACTTGAGGCGTGTCTTCACCTCGTCCCACAGCGCGGCGCCGCGCAGCGACTTCTCGACGATGTCGTCGAGTTGGCTCTTCGACTTGATGCCGTTCACCTTGGGGCCGAACGCGACGTTGTCGTAGATGCTCTTGGGGAACGGGTTGGGTCGCTGGAACACCATGCCCACTCGGCGGCGCAGCTCGGTGGCCGAGACGTCGGACCCGTACAGGTCGATGCCGTGGTACAGCACCTTGCCGCCGACACGTGCCGTGGGGATGACATCGTTCATGCGGTTGAGACAACGCAGCACCGTGGTCTTGCCACAGCCCGAGGGGCCGATGAACGCCGTGATCTCGTTGCGGCGGATCTTGAGGTTGACGTCACGCACGGCCCGGAACGGGCCGTAGTACACCTCGAGGTCCTCGAGCTCGAGCACGGTGGTGGTGGCGGTAGGTGCCTCGGCCCCGGTGGCCTCGGTCGTGCCCACCGCGATGCGGGTGTCCACGGGGTCCTCCTCGTGTGCGGAGTGGGAAGTGTCGGAATGTGCGGGGATGGTGGTGTACGGCGAGGCGCTCACGAGGCCCGCCGCTTCTGGATCCGGCCGGTCACCAGGCGGGCGGCGACGGTGAAGGCGAAGGTGATGGCGATCAGGGTGAGCGCCGCGCCCCAGGCCCGTTCCTTGGCGCCGTCGAAGATCGTGAACGCGTTGGAGTAGATCTGGGCCGGCAGGGCGGTGTTGGCGCCCGAGAACACGTTCGGGTTGGTCTTGGTGACGATACCGATCGTGAAGAACAGCGGTGCCGTCTCGCCGGCGGCACGAGCGATGGCGAGCAGCGCACCGCTGACGATGCCGGGGAACGCTGCGGGCAGCACGACGGTGAGGATCGTGCGGCTCTTCGACGTGCCGAGGGCGTAGCTGGCCTCGCGGAGGTGGTCGGGCACCAGGCGCAGCATCTCCTCGGTGCTGCGGATGACGACCGGCAGCATCAGGCAGGCGAGGGCGATGGCGCCGCCCAGGCCCGAGAGCCCGAAGCGCAGCGTGAAGATCACGTAGACGAACAGGCCCATCACGATCGAGGGCACGCCGGTCATCACGTTGGCGAAGAACCGCACCACCGTCGCGAAGCGCGAGCGCTTGCCGTACTCGTGCAGGTACACCGCACCGAGCACACCGAGCGGGATCGCCATCAGCGAGGCGGTGAAGGTGATCACGAGGGTGCCGACGATGGCCGGCGCCATGCCCGGCCCGATCTCGCGGCCCCGGACGGGGATCCGATCGGTGAACCAGGCGGGGAAGTCGGTGAGTACCACGCCGACGCCCTTCGACACCACCGTGAAGATCATCGTCACGATCGGGACGAACACCACGGCGAACGCGAGGCCCATGAGGACGCTCATGATCGTGCTCTTGGTGCTGCGCCAGGTGCGTCGCGGCGCCAGGTCGCTCGCGGTGACCTCGTGGGCGTCGAGGTGGTCGAGGACGGCGGTCATACACCACCTCGCGATCGACGCTCGCTGCGCTGCACGATGGCGGTGGCGGTGGTGTTCACGACGATCGTGATCACGAACAGCGTCATCGCCATGCCGATGAGCGCCGACTTCTTGAGCGCGTCGGCCTCACCCCATTCGGCGGTGATGAGGGCGGGCATCGAGTTGCCGCTGGCGAGGGCGTTGAGGGTGATCTGGCCGAGGGCGCTGCCGATGGTGAGAGCGACGGCGATGGTCTCGCCCATCGCCCGACCGAGACCGAGCATCACAGCGCCGACGAGTCCGCCCTTCGAGTGCGGGATCACCGAGCCGCGGATCATCTCCCAGCGCGTGGCACCGAGCGCGAGGGCCGCTTCCTTCTCGCTCTGCGGGGTGGTCTCGATCACCTCGCGCGAGAGCGACACGATGATCGGCGTGATCATGATCGCGAGGACGATGCCGGCGGTGAGGAACGACCTGCCCTGCGGGTTCTCGCCGAAGATCGACCCCAGCACCGGCCAGCCGTCGAAGGTGTCGGACAGCCAGCCGTAGAACCCGGTGATGTTGGGCGCCAGCACGAGCAGGCCCCAGAGTCCGACCACCACCGAAGGCACGACGGCGAGCAGGTCGATCACGTAGACCATCACCTTGCGCAGCCACGTGGGCGCGATCTGGGTGATGAACAGGGCGATGCCGAGGCTGATCGGTACGGCCAGCACCAGCGCGATGACGGCCGTGTACAGCGAGCCGAAGGCGAACGACAAGATGCCGTAGTACCTGTCGGGCGGCGACCACCGTCGCCACGCCCAGAAGTCGGTGCCCATCCAGCGGATGGCGTCGACGCTGCGACCGACCATGGTGATCGCGATGAGCGCGAGGACGGCGAGCACGAGCGCGCCCGAGCTGCGCGTGAGCCCGCCGAAGGCGCGGTCCGACGCGTGCCGGCCGCCGTGCAGCCCGACGCGCAACGACGCCGCCGTGCCGGCGGCGTCGACCGGAGGACCGCTGGTGTCCGGTTCGAGAGGTGATGTGGTCATCGTGGCGAGGTTCCGTTTCGTCGGCGATGGTGTCGGTGGTGCGGGGTGCCGGGGGTGTCGCTGGCCGGACGGGTCCGGGTCGGCTCGGCGGCCGGGCACGAGAGGCGTGCCCGGCCGTCGAGTTCGACCTGATCGGTGGACCCGGGGGATCAGCCCACCGTGATCCGGTCGAGCTGTGCGAGTGCCAGGTCGTCGAGCTCGCCGGGCAGCGGGGCGAAGTTCACCTCGGGAGCGAGGGCCTGGCCGTCGGTCAGCACGTACTGCAGGAATGCCTTCAGGGCGTCGGCCTTGGCCTGGTCGGTCTGCTGGGCGTAGACGATGATCCAGGTCTGCGCCGTGATCGGGTAGGCGTCATCGCCGTCGGCCCACACGGCACTGAAGGTGAGGTTGTCCTTCACTTCGGCACCGGCAGCGGCAGCCGATGCGGCCTCGATGGTGGGCAGCACGTAGTTGCCGGCCTTGTTCTGCACGGCGGCCACCTGCAGCCCGGCGTCGGTGGCGTCCGAGAGGTCGACGTAGCCGATCGCGCCGGCGGTCGACTGGACGATCTGTGCGACGCCGCTGTTGCCCTCGCCGGCCTGGGTGTTCGGGTCCCACTCGACGGTCGAGTCGGCGCCGAGGGTCCAGGTGCCGGTCGCGTCGGCGCCGGCGGCCTTGTCGAGGAACTTGGTGAAGTTGCTCGTCGTGCCCGACGAGTCGCTGCGGTGCACGACGGTGATGGCCTGGTCGGGCAGCTCGACGCCGGGGTTGTCGGCGGCGATCGCGGGGTCGTTCCAGTTGGTGATCTGCACCTGGAAGATCTTGGCGAGCGTCTCGGGGCTGAGCTGTAGGCCGTCGACGTCGAGGTTGTAACTCACCGTGATCGGGGCCACGACGGTCGGGAAGTACAGGACCTCGCCGCCCTTGAACCCGGGCAGGTCCTCGTCCTTGATGGTCGAGTCGGTGCCGGCCCAGTCGACGATCTGGTCGGCCAGGTCCTGACGGCCCTTGCCCGAACCGCCGCCGGCGTAGTTGATCGTGACGCCGTCGTTGGCGTCGGTGAACTCGGCGATCGCCTCTTCGTAGAACGTCTTCGGGAAGGTGGCGCCCGAGCCGTTCAGCTCGGCCTCGAGGTCGGCCGGCGCCTCGGTGCCCTCGGCAGCCGTGGTGGGGGCCTCGGTGGCGGTGGGCGCCTCGGTGGTGGCAGCGCCGCCGGCGGTGGTGGCCGACGCAGCCGTCGTCGCGGCAGCGGCGGTGGTCGCGCTGCTGAGGTCGTCCTTCTCGCCGCCGCACGCGGTGGCGACGAGGGCGAGGCCGACGGCACCGACGACGGCGAGCCGGCGGCTGCGTCGGGTGCGGATCGAGAGGTTCACGGTGTCTCCTGGGTGTCTCGGGGGTGTCCCTGCGGTGCAGGTGGGGGTGACGAGACGCACCGTAGGAAACCGAGTTGACGTGTTCCTGTGGCCCAGGTGAACGAGAGGTGAACGATCGGGAACGGCTCGACGAACCGTCCCCGGGTCAGCGGCGCTGCGTGGCAGCGACCCAGCGGTAGAAGCGCTCCTGCGCGTCGCCGAGATCGAAACGGGCGGGGCCGCGACGGTGCCACAGGCCCTCGGCATCGAGCTCCCAGCGCACCACGTCGTCGGCCCATGTGAACTCGAACACCTTGTCGAGCCACATCTGGTGCTTGGGATGTGTGACGGGCACCATCACCTCGATGCGCCGGTCGAGGTTGCGTGGCATCCAGTCGGCCGATCCGATGAGGAACAGCGGCTGGTCGGTGCCGTCGCCCTGACGATGGCCGTGGGCGAAGCGGACCAGGCGCGAGTGCTCGAGGTAGCGACCGAGCAGCGAACGCACCCGGATCGTGTCGCTCACCCCGGGCACGCCCGGCACGAGACAGCACATGCCGCGGACGAGGAGATCGATCTGCGTGCCGGCCTGCGAGGCCTCGTAGAGCGCCTCGATGATCCCGGGATCCTGCAGCGAGTTGAGCTTTGCCTGGATCGATCCCTCGGTGCCGTAGCTCGACTCGTGCTCGATCAGATCGAGCAGTTGGTTGCGCATTTCGCGCGGGGCGACGAGCAGGTTCTTGAACGTGTGCGTACGGCTGTAACCGGTGAGGTGGTTGAACAGCTGCGTCACGTCGGCGCCGACGTCGGGATCGGAGGTGATGAACCCGACGTCTTCGTAGATGCGAGCCGTCTTCGAGTTGTAGTTGCCGGTGCCGATGTGGCAGTAGCGGCGGAGCCCGTCTTCGTCGTTGCGCACGACGAGGACGCACTTGGCGTGCGTCTTCAGGCCGACCAGGCCGTACACGACGTGCACGCCCGATCGTTCGAGCGTCTTGGCCCAGTTGACGTTGGTGGCCTCGTCGAAGCGGGCCTTCAGCTCGACCAGCACCGCCACCTGCACGCCGCGCTCGGCGGCCCGCATCAGGCTGCGGGCGATCGGGCTGTCGCCACCGGCGCGGTACATCGTCATCTTGATCGACTGCACCCTCGGGTCGTCGGCCGCCTGTGCGATGAAGTTCTCGACGCTGCTCGCGAAGCTCTCGTAGGGGTGGTGAACCAGCAGCGGTCGTTCGCGCACCACCGAGAAGATGCTGCGCTCGGCCTCTTCGGCCGCGGCGATGCGCCCGGCGGTGACCGGCGGCCACGGTGTGTCCTTCAGGTCGGGCCGCTCGAGGCCGGCCAGTTGGAACAGGCACGTGAGGTCGAGCATCGCCGCGTGGTACGACACGTCGGCCGGCTCGAGGTCGAGCTCTCGCACCAGCAGGTCGACCATCTCCGCGCTGGTGCCCGACTGCACCTCGAGTCGCACGGCCCGGCCGAAGCGGCGGCGGCGCAGCTCCATCTCGACCGCAGCCAGCAGGTCGTCGGCCTCTTCCTCCTCGAGCGTGAGGTCGGCGTTGCGGGTGACGCGGAACGCCGCACACTCCTCGACCACCATGCCGCTGTAGAGCAGGTGCATGTGGGCGGCGATCACCTGCTCGACGGGGACGAAGCGCTTGCCGTCCGAGAGGGCCACGAGCCGTGGGAACACGTTGGGCACCTTCACTCGGGCGAACCGTCGCTCGCCCGTCTCGGGGTCGCTCACCATCGCGGCAAGGCTGAGCGCCAGGTTCGAGATGTAGGGAAACGGGTGCGCCGGGTCGACCGCGAGCGGTGTGAGCACCGGGAAGATGCGCCGCTCGAACTGGGCCGACAGCTCGGCGCGGTCGGCCGGTTCGAGCTCGACCCAGTCGACGACGACGATGTCGTGGCGGCGCAGGTCGGGCAGCAGGCTGCCGAGCAGGAGGCTCTCCTGGCGAGCGACGAAGCTGCTGACCGTCTCGCCGATCGCGGCGAGCTGCTGCATCGGGGTGAGCCCGTCGGGTGCCGGCGTGATGAGGCCGGCGGCGACCTGGTCCTTCAGCGCGGCGACGCGCACCTGGAAGAACTCATCGAGGTTGCTCGACGCGATCGCGACGAACTTCACCCGCTCGAGCAGCGGGATGCCCACCTCGGCGGCGAGCGCGAGCACCCGCTCGTTGAAGTCGAGCCAGCTGAGCTCGCGGTTCAGCAGCTCGCGTGGCCGCGCTCGCGGCGACGGCGGAGGCGACATGGTCGTGTCCGCGACCGACGACCGAAGCGGTGGTGCCGACCCGGACCCGGTCAGCCCTCGGCCTCGGGCAGGCCGAGGTCCCACTCGATGCTGATGCGCTCGCGCTCGGCGTCGCGGATGATGCGCTCGCGGTTGCGCCGGAACTGCGGGTCGTCACGGGGCAGCAACACCAGGCGGGCGAGCACCCGGGCGCGGAACTCGTCGAGCAGCGTGCGGTCGCCGTAGTCGCCGTAGACCTCCCAGTGCGGCGACACGGGACCGAGGTACACGATCCGGGCGTGGGCCCGGGGCTGTTCGGTGGCGATGTCGGTCATGGGATCCCTCTGGTGGTCGTGACGGGTCGTGACGGGCCGTGACTGTCGAGACGACGCGTCGGACGTACGGGCCGAGAGTCTACCGGCAGCGGGGGCCCCGACCGCCGGGACCGGGGTGACGGCTCGGCGACGAGTGGACGAACGATCGGCGAACGGCCGCGCACCCCGCCCGCTCGACACCCCGCTGAGCTGGACCTTCTCGCCACAGTGGGAACTCCTCCCGTTCGTATGCGGCGCGCGGCGACGACCCGCTGCTAGGTTGTCGAGGAATTCGGGAACCGTCTCGTCATCTGGTGCGTCAATACGTGTGATGTTCCAGATGGTGCGTCGGTTGTCGAGACCCCTCGGGGCCTCGTGCGGGCGCACACCAGACGTCGCGACGTGTCGCGATGCCGACAAGGAGAATTCCAAGCCCATGCCGTTGCACGACTTCGCCCGCCGTTCCTCCCGCTCCGCCGCGCGGGCTGCAGCCGCCGAGACCCCGCTCGAGGGCTCGATCGCGTCACGCCCGTCGGACGACGATTCCGTCACGTCCTGGATGAGCGGCGGCAACTGCCGCAACTACCCGCCCGCCGTCTTCTTCCCGAGCGACGGCGTCGGCGTCGACCGCGCCCGCAAGATCTGCTCCGACTGCCCGGTCGCCGAACAGTGCCTCGAGTACGCGCTCGAGCAGCGCATCGAGCACGGGGTGTGGGGTGGCGCCAGCGAGCGCGAGCGCCGCCGCATCCTGAAGCGTCGCCGCGTCGCCGCCGAGAGCTGACGTCGACCGCAAGTCCCCGAACCGAACGCGAACGAGTGGCGGACCCCTCGGGGGTCCGCCACTCGCGCGTCCGGGGCGCGCCCAGTCGATGAGGGAGGTCAGTGCCGCCGCGGCTTGGGCTGGCACGGACGGTCGTCGTTGCGGATGGTCCCGACACCGTGTCCGTCCCCGACGACGGCGCCCGTGGGTGAGCTGAGATCGAGCGAGAGTGTCTCGTCCGGCTCGACCATGCGGTCGCCCTTCACCTTCACGACGACCTGCTGTTCGCGTGTCGAGCCGCTGAACGTGAGCGTCGTCGCCAGCGGCAGGTAGTCGCTGCCGGCGGTCGCCGTGCCGTTCCAGGTGCGGGCAGTGACCTTGACGGTGCCGGTGGGTGGTGCCGACAGCCGGACCGTGAACACGAGTGCGCGCTCACCCTGGTCGCCCTCGACCACCGAGGCGTCCGACACGTCGAGCCGCGGTTGGGATGCCAGCGTCGTCGAGGTCGTCGAGGTCGTCGAGGTCGAGGTGGTCGACGTGGTCGACGTGGTCGACGTGGTCGAGGTGGTCGAGGTGGTCGACGTGGTCGGCGGTGTCGTCGAGGTGGTGGTCGTGCTCGAGGTCGTGGTCGTCGTGCTCGTGGTGGTGGTGCCGGCGTCGAACACCAGCGAGAAGGTGAGCACCGACTGTGACGCCATCCCGGTGATCGTCACGGTCCGCGACGCGGGGGACACCGTCAGCCCGGTCGGCACGGGGCCGCCGAACTGATCGGTGACCGTGGCAGTGCACACGTCCCCGACCTCGAACGGGTCGCCCACGGGGGTGAGGGTGCGTTGCTGGACCGCGGCGCTCTTCGTGAACGGGCTCAGCACACCTGCTCCGAGGCCCGTGCCACGACGAGCGCAACTGAGCAACACGCCCAGGGTGGTGTCGACCGGCACCGAGGCGTCGTAGTCGAGCGACAGCGTGAACCCAGGAGTGAACCCGAAATCGAAACCCACGCCTGTCGTCGATGCCGGCCCGTTGATGGTGATCGTTCGAGACGTCGGCGTGGCGGTCACCCCGTCGGGAAGCGGACCACCGAAACCGTTCGTCGGCGTCACGGTGCACACGTCGCCGACCGAGAACGCGGTAGCACCGAAGGACGCGAACGTCTTCGTCTCCGTTCCGATCGAGAGCCCCGCGAACACGGCGATACCGATCGACGTGCCGTCGCGGGTGCACGACAGCTTCAACGGCGCGCCGACCGTGTTCGGGAACCCGGCGGCGAAGTGCGCCACCACGGTGAAGCCAGGGACGAAGACCGTGAAGCTCACGGTCGTGTTGGACGCAGCGCCGGTCACCGTGACCGTGCGCGCCGCCGGCGACGTGCCGACGCCCTCGGGGAGCGCGCCGCCGACGTTGCTCGTCGGCGTCAGGGTGCACACATCGCCCACCTGCAGCGCCACGCCGGCGATCGAGGTGAAGGTCATCGACCCCGACCCGATCGCGAGCCCTGCGAACACGCCACCGCCGATCGACGCACCGCCGCGAGTGCAGGACACCGTCACCGGCAACCCGACGGTGCTCGGGAACCCGGCGACGAAGTTCGCGACCACGGTGAACCCGGGATCGCTGGCAGCCGCAGCAGCAGGTGGTGCGGAACGTCGCGGGGTGGCGATACCGGCCAACGACGCCAACAGTGCGAAGGCGACGAGCAGGGCCAGTCGACCCGAGCTGGGTAGCTGCGGCCGGGGCAACGAGAACGAACGGGACATGGCTCCTCCGTCGATGTGGGACGAGAGGAGGTACGTCGGCTCGGCACCGATCGGTTCATCGTGATCGGGCGCCGGCTCGCGACCCCGGCTCGCGACGCGACGAAGGCGCCGGACCCCGGTCGGGGTGGCGCCTTCGTGAACGAGATGTGCGACGGCCGTCGGCGGCCGGGGACTCAGCTGTTGGAGTCGGACTTCGGCTCGGCAGCCGCTTCCTTCTGGCCCTCGGCCAAGCCGGACTTGAACTCCTGCTGGGCCTTGCCGAGGTTCTTCGCGAGCTTCGGCAGCTGCGAGCCGCCGAAGAGCACCAGCACGACGACGAGGATCAGGACGATCTCGGGCGGGTCGAGGAAAGCGAGCATGACGTGGAGGCTAGCACCAGGTTCCGGTGATGGAACCGCGCGAGATCAGGCCGTGACCTTGCGGGCGGCGAGGGCACGCTGGCGACGGAGCCGTCGACGTTCACGCTCGGACAGCCCACCCCAGATGCCGAACTTCTCGCCGTTGGTGAGCGCGTACTCGAGGCACTCCAGGCGCACGACGCAGCCACGGCAGACCTCCTTGGCCTCACGCGTGGACGCTCCCCGCTCGGGGAAGAAGAGGTCGGGGTCGACCCCGAGGCAGTTCGCCTCGTCCTGCCAGTTCTTCTCGATGAGCTCCTGCTCCGCGTCGGGACCCGACGCGCTGCTCGTACTGATGCTGTTGCTCGATCCGCTCGAACCCGACGCCACGGCTGCCTCCGCTGTAATTACAACCGTGTCATTGTCCCTTATCACAACGGTCGATTGCAAGCGGGGATTCGGAAAGGCGACGTCAAGCCGACCGCGAAGCGTGGCGCGCGGGTCGCGAAGGTCCAGGATCACCCGACGGAGGGGCGCGCGGTGCGCGTTCACAACCCCCTCGATCGCGGGGGTCGGGCACGGTGCCGACGACGTTGGCCGCATGTTCCTCCGGCGTTCAACTGCCGTTCGATCGGCGGTTCTAGCGTGGCGCCGTGTCACGCCGGGAGTGCACGTCCGATCTCGCCGAGCTCGAGCGTGACCTGCTCGACCTGCGCAGCTCACTCGCTCGAGCCGTCGTCGAGCAGGCCGACGCGATCGCTCGGGTCCACCCGTCGCACCGGTCGTCGGCGGCCAACCTCGTCCAGTACGTCGAACTCCGCCGCCGCGACGCACGCGGGCTGCAGGCCCGACTCGCGGCACACGGGCTGTCGTCCCTCGGTCGCTCGGAGTCACACGTCCTCGACGCCGTCGAGACCGTGCTCGGGGTGGTCGCCCGCCTGCGAGGTCACGACGCCCCGCCGGCGACGGCACCGATCGACCTGCTCGGCGGCCACAGCCGGTTGGAGGTCAACACCACCGCGCTGCTGGGACCACCGCCTCCGCACCGGACGACCCGGATCATGGTCACGATGCCCGGCGACGCCGCCGACGACCCGCACCTCGTCGATCGACTGGCCGACGAGGGCATGGACCTGGCGCGCATCAACTGTGCACACGACGATCCCGCCACCTGGGCGGCGATCGCCGCGCGAGTCCGCGAGGCCACGACGACCAACGGTCGACGTCCACGCGTCGCGATGGACCTCGCCGGGCCGAAACTGCGGACCGGCCCGATCCTGCCGGCGCCGGGAGTCGTCCGGGTGTCACCGACACGCGACCGATACGGACGGGTGACGTCGCCCGCCCTCGTGCGACTCGTCGGCACCGAGGCGCCCGAGCCCGGGCCGGCCGACCCGGCGAGCGTGGTGCCGCTGGACGACTCGTCGTGGATACGTCGGCGCACGGTGGGCGAACGGATCTCGTTCGTCGACGCTCGCGGTGCCGAGCGCCACTGGGACGTCGTCGACAGCGATGCGGCCGTCTGCACGGTGACCGGCACGACCACCTCCTACCTCACCGCGGGGACGGCGCTCGTCGTCGGCGAGGACCACGTCCACGTCGCGCCGCTCCCACCCGCCGAGCAGTGGCACCGCGTGCAGCATCACGATCGGATCGTGCTGCTGCGCCACGATCGGCCGACGGCACCGGTGTCACCCGGCGGCCCACACGAGGTGAGCTGCACCCTGCCCGAAGCGCTCGATCACGTCCACCTCGGAGATCGGGTGTGGTTCGACGACGGCAAGATCGGGGGAATCGTCAGCGACGTCGGGGCGGCGGGCGTCGAGATCCGGGTCACCGACGTCCGGCCCGGGGGTGCGAAGCTCCGCGCCGACAAGGGCATCAACCTGCCCGACTCCGACCTCGACCTCGGCGCGCTCACGCCGCAGGACCTGGCCGACCTCGACGCCGTCGTCGAACACGCCGACTTCGTGAACCTGTCGTTCGTCCGACGGCCGAGCGATGTCGCCGAACTGCGCGCACGCCTCGCCGACCATGGCGCCGACGACATCGGCATCGTGCTCAAGATCGAGAACCGCGCGGCGTTCGAGCGGCTCCCCGACCTCCTGCTCGAAGCGATGGTCGGGCCGGTCGTCGGCGTGATGATCGCCCGTGGAGATCTCGCCGTCGAGTTGGGTTTCGAGCGGCTCGCCGAGGTACAGGAGGAGATCCTGTGGGTCTGCGAGGCAGCTCACGTCCCCGTGATCTGGGCCACGCAGGTGCTCGACACGATGGCCCGCACCGGTCGCCCCTCACGAGCCGAGATCACGGATGCGGCGATGGCCGAGCGGGCCGAGTGCGTCATGCTCAACAAGGGCCCGAGCGTCGTGCACGCCGTACGCGTGCTCGACTCGGTGATCACGCGGATGCAGGACCACCAGCACAAGAAGCGCAGCCTCCTCCGCCGGCTCCGCGCGTGGGAGCAGTTGGGCGCCGAGGTCGGGTGATCAGGCCGCTCAGGTCGTCGGGCACCACGAGGCCATCCGCCCAACGGCGATCTTCGCCCGTCACGGCCACCGTCACGGCCACGTGGCAGCTCGGATCGAGGCCGATCAGCAGGCGGGTGCCGTCGTCGCACTCGGCCTCCATCACCATCGCCGAGCCCCATCGCTCGAGCCAGTGTCCGATGCGTGTGGCGAGCCACGTCCGTGAGGCGAACATCGGCGTCATCGTGCGCTGCGCAGGTGACCGCCGGAGATCTGCGAGCTGAACGGCGCGGGGCCCCTCGGTGAACATCCGGCTCACACGCCGCCGGGAGCCGTGCCGGAGTTGCGACGGATCCGCTCGGCCATGATCTGCATCACCTGCAGCGCGAACGTCGGGTGTTCCTGCACCAGGTACATGAACTCGCGCTCGTTGACCACGGCGACCTTCGTCGGCTCGACGGCCACGGCGTCGAGGCTGCGCGGGGCGGGTTCGATGAGGACGAGCTCGCCGATGATGCCGCCGGAGCGCACCGTCTCGACGACCCGACCGTCGAGCCGGAGCTCGATCCCGCCCTCGAGGACGGCGAACATCGTGTCGCCCGGGTCGCCGACGGCGAAGAGCGTCTCACCTGCCGCGAGGTCGCGGGTCGTTCGGGCGTGTCGGAAGATGTGGATCTCGGTGCTCACGGGCTCCGATGATGTTCGATGAGCTCCGGTGTCACCACGGCCGTCGCGCACTCTTCGTCCGCCGTCGACCCCGACGTCACCCGCCGTTCAACTGCTCGACACCTTCCGTCCTCAGGGCGTCCACGGCACCACGCCGCTCGTGCCGATCACCAGCACGACCGTCACGCCGGCCGGGATCTCGACGCCGATCAGGTCGGGGGTCCACGTGTCGAACCCGCCCACGCCGAAGCGCTGGAGCAGATCGAAGGCCGCGCCGACGTCGGCGCCGAGCGGCATCACCTGCGTCTCGTCCACCGTGCGAGTGGCCACCACGGCGTAGCGAGGCGGTGCACCGAGCACGGAGGCGACATCGGTCATCGGCACGGATCCCCCGGAGGCATCCACGACCAGGACCTGCTCCACCAGCGTCGCCGGCTCGATCGGCGCGACGACGGTCGTGGCGACCGGGGGCATCGTGGTGGTGGTCGGCCCGACGTCGGTCGTCGTGGTCTGCGGGACGAACGACGGCTCGACCTGATCGGAGGGCCAGACGTACTCGCAGTATCCGTAGTAGTCCCACGCCTCGTCCGCCGCGACCATGGGACCCTGACATCGGTAGAAGGCCGCGCCCGGCACGGCCTCGCCGATCACCGTCGTCATCGGTGTTGCAGGCCCGAGCGTCGGGTCGTAGGTGGTCGTCGTCACCTCCCAGGGGGCGGTCGACACCGGCCCGCCGATCGGGGTTCCGCCGGTGTCGCGCCGACCCGCCAGGTATCCCAGACCCACCACGGCGGGCAGCGTCACCGCGGCCGTCGCCCACGTGGCCGTGCGACGGCGGCGCTGCACGATGCGGCGCTGCACGTCGGTGTAGCCGAGCGGCGTCGACGGCACCTCACCGGCACGCCGCCGCAGTGCCGCCTCGACGGCCTCGTCGAATGCGTCGAACTCGTTCACCGGTGGTCCTCCTCGTTCGCGATCAGCTGGGCGCGCAACGTCGCGCGGGCACGGTGCAGCGATGACTTCACCGTGCCGAGCGCGAGCCGGAGCGTGTCGGCGATCTCGGCGTCGGTCGCCTGCAGGTAGTACCGCAGCACCACGATCTCTCGTTGTGGCGACGGCAGGGCGCGCACGGCATCGGCGATGTGGTCGTGCTCGCTGGCCGGTGCTGCGTCCGGTGTCAGGACCAGCCGGCGAGCCAGGCCCCGGCGGCGCTGCACGCGGCGGCACCCGTTCACCACGCACGTGCGCACGTAAGCCTCGGGCACACGCAGCCGCTCCCACTTCGGGAACGCCTTGGCGAACGCCTCCTGCACGACCTCCTCGGCCTGCTCGCGCGTGTCGACCAGCAGGTACGCGGTGCGGACGAGCGAGGGGTACAGACGCCGGTACTCGGCGGCCAGGTCGTCCTCGACCGACACCGGGTCCGGATCGGGGCCGACGAGGGGTCGACGGGCGGACCGCGGCGCGTCGACCTCGCGCGCCGTCGCCTCGACGATCTCCGACCTGGATCGCGCCACCAAGCGTTCGACCGGAGCGTGCAGGCCCGGATCGAGCCGGTCGGGGTTCACACCGTTCACACCGACTCAGAGCCTCGAACCGGGTGTTCGGTTCCGGCCGGTGCAGGAATCAGCCCGCTCGACGGGCCCCTCGGCCGCGCGCCAACTGCTTCTTGTGCTCGATGAAGTCGACGAGCACGTAGTCGCCGAGGTTCTCGTTGGTGGTGAAGAACGCGCGACCGCGGTTGATGCTCGTGAGCTTCTCGATGAAGGTCTTGAGGTAGCTGTTCGCGTCGAGCATGAACGTGTTGATGCGGATGTTGTCGCGCGTGCACCGCACGACCTCGCGCAGCGTGGCCTCGACCGTCTCCTGCACGGGCGGGTAGTTGAAGAACACGTCGCCCCGTGGCGTGATGTGTGCGGTCGGCTCGCCGTCGGTGATCATGATGATCTGCTTGGTGCCGGTCTGCTTGCTGAGCAGTTGGCGGGCGAGCACGAAGCCGTGCTGCATGTTGGTGCCGTAGACGAAGTCCCAACTCACCTCGGGCAGCTGTGCCGCGGTGAGGATGCGCGCCGTCTCGCTGAAGCCGACGATGCCCATGTAGTCGCGCGGGAACTGCGACGTGATCAGCGAGTGCAACGCCATCGCCACCTTCTTGGCCGGCAGGAAGTTGTCGCGCATCGGCATCGACAGCGACAGGTCGAGCATCAGCACCGTCGACGACTTGGTGGTGTGCTCGGTGCGCTCGATCTCGAAGTCGTCCGGTGACAGCCGCACGGGCGTCTCGGCGCCGTTGCGGCGCACGGCATTGCGGATGGTGCGCTGCAGGTCGAGGTTGAACGGGTCGCCGTACTCGTACTGCTTGGTCTCGTAGGTGCGCTCGTGGCCCTGGCCGAAGCGGTCCATCTGGTGCTGGCCGGTCTTGTCCTTGTCGAGCTTGCTGAACAGGTCCTTGAGCGCGTTGGAGCCGATCTTGCGGAGGCCCTTCGGCGTGAGCTCGAGCCGACCCTCCTTCTGCTCGATCAGGCCGGCGTCCTGCAGCATCTTGGTGAGCTCGGCCAGACGTTCGAGCGACTTGGCCGCGTCGTCGCCCATCAGCTCGCGCACCCGGTCCATGTCGGCCTCGGCCAGCGCGCCCGGGTTGGTGGCGTTGCGGAGCAGGTTCTCGAGCTGGTCGAGGTCGCCGAGCTCCTGCATGGTCTGCATCGCCTGCGCCATGCCCATCGGGTCCTGGCCCTCGAAGTCGTAGCTCTGGTTCCACTGCATCTGCGGGAACATGCCGCGCAGGTTCTGGCCGAGCTGGTCCATCTGCCAGCGCAGGTCCATGTCCTCGAGCAACTGGTCGCTCAGCTGCTGCAGCTGTGCCCGCTGCTCGGGCGTCATCGAATTGAGCATCGCCTGCATCGCGGCCATGCGCTGCGCCATCTGCTGCAGCAACTCCTCGAGGCTCTGCGGGTTCTCGGGGAAGAAGTCGCCGAACTGCTCCATGAACTGCTCGAACTGCGGGTCCTCGCCACGCTGCTGACGCTCGATCATCTCGTTGAGCGCCGCCATCATGTCCTTCATGCGCGCCATGTCCTCGGGCGTCATGTTCTGGACGGCGCTCGACATCTGGTCGACCATCTGCTGCATCAGCTGCTCGCGCAGCTTGTCCATCAGCTGCTCGAACCGCTGCGCCGCCTCACGTGACTCGAAGTCGTAGGCGCTGAGCTCTCGCACCTTGCCGGCCAGGTCGTTCGGCAGCATGTCGAGCCGGAAGTTGCGATCCATCGCCGAGTTGCGTGCGGCGTCGGCACGGCGCTCGTCCCCGCTGTTCTCGGCGTCGCGGGTGGCGTTCTCGATCGCGTGGCGTTCCTCGTCGACGATGTCGTTCAGCTCGTCGGCGATCTCCTGGTACACGCCGCCGAGATCGGAGCGGTCGAGTCGGTCCTGGCGCTCCTGGCGCAACTTCTCCATCAGTTCGCGCAGGCCCTGCATCCGCTCGCCGTTGCGGTCGTTCATGCCCTGCTGCATCAGCCGGCGCAGCGCCGAGTTGATGTCGCCGTGGTAGAGGAGGTCGTCGTTCAGCTCGTCGAAGAGGGCGTCGGCGTCGAGGTCGAACCCCTTCTGCGTGCCGTCCCAGCGGGAATACGTGAAACGAGCTGCCATGAGGGGACTGTACCCCTCGTCGGACGTGGGCGCCCGCCCGGGCGAATCCACGGTGCGACGACCACACGACCGTTCGGGAACGAGCTTCAGCCCGATCCGTGAACGGCCGATGAAGCATCTGTACAAGCGATCACCCGATCAGGAACGATCATTTCCAGCGAGATACCCTGAGGACGTCATGCGAGTCCCCCGCACCTTCGCCTTCGTGGACCTCAGCGGTTTCACGAACTACACGGCCGCCTTCGGCGACGACGCCGCGGGCCGCATCCTCGGTGCGTTCCGGAGCCTGGTGCGCGAGATCGCGAGCGAGCGCGGTGTGCGCATCGCCAAGTGGTTGGGTGACGGCTGCATGATCGTCTCGGTCGACCAGACCAACTGCATCGCCTTCGCCCTCGAGCTCGAGAACCGTTCGGCCGAGGTGTGCGCCCCGCTCTCGCTGCGGGTCGGCATCGCCACCGGCTACGCCCTGCTGTTCGAGGGCGACGACTACATCGGTTCGGCGGTCAACATGGCGTCACGCCTGTGCGACCTCGCCGGGCCGTTCGAGGTGCTGCTGCCCACGATGCAGCTCGAGCGCCTGCCCGAGGGTGTCACCGCCAACCCGCACGGACCGGTCGAGCTGCGCGGCTTCCCGGGCCCGATCGAGGTGCTCGAGCTCGGGGGCACGCCGGTGTCCACGTACAACAACGACACCAGCGAACTCTGGACGCGCACGCCCTTCGGGTGAGCGCCCCGACCGACCCCGGATCGCACGACGCGCCCGACGCCGTCGAGCCGTCGCCTGCTCCCCCGTCGCTGCCGTCGTTCGGTGCCGTCGTCGGCGCGCGCCTCGCCGAGAGCGACACCGCGCTCGCCGACGACCTCGAGATCGCGTCGGGCCTCGGCCTCGGACACGTCCGGCTCACCGTGCCGTGGGCCGTGGCCCAACCCAAGCCGGCGACGCTCGACGGCGGGGTGGTCGAGCAGGTGCGTGGCGCCGCGCAGGTGGTGCGTGCCGCGGGCGGTCGTCTGTGGCTGTGCCTGCTCTCGCCCGAGGTGCCCCGCTGGTTCGAGAACGAGGGCGGGTTCACCGACGAGGCGACCGCCCGCCACTGGTGGCCGCGTTGGGTGGAGACGATCGCCGACGCGGTCGGCGACGACGTCGACGGTTGGGTGCCGTTCGAGGCACCGTTCGCGATGGCGCAGCGGCTGCAGCCGCACGATCCTCGCCGTCACGGCGTGCTGGTCGACACCCTGTTGACCGCGTGGCGCGACGCCTGGCGGTTGCTGCACGGACCACGACCCGTGGCCACGTCGCTCGACGTGCGCGTGGTGCCGATCCCGCGTGACGACGTGGTGGCCGCCCAGGCCGCCCGCCGGGACGAGCACCTGCGCTGGCACACCTGGTTGCGTGCGCTGCGCGACGGCACGATCACGATCCCGGGCCGGGCCGACCGGGAACTCGCCGACATGGCCGGCGCCTGTGACCAGCTCGGCATCGCCACCAGTGGCTCGGGCACCGGCGTCGACCTCGAGCCCTTGCTGCACCGGGTGGCCGAGCAGGGACCCGACCGTCCGCTGGCCGTGACGTTCCGGCCGCTCGGACCCGATCGCGATGCACGCGCCGAGACGCTCGACCACGTCGTCCGCCAGGCACGCCGGCTCGCCACGTCGATGCCGCTCGAGCGGTTCACGTGCACCGATCTCGAGGCGACGGCCGTCGCACTCGGCTGACCCGGGCCGGGGTCCCCGGCGCACGAACCCGATCTCCGTACGATCGCCGGTCGTGCTCGACCTACTGCGTGAACGCCCCCGCCCCGACACCGGCGCCCGAGCCGGTCGGTCCCGCTGGGCGGCGATCGGCGCAGCCGTCGCGGTCACGCTCGGAGCCGGCGGGGCGATCACCAGCCTCGCGTCCACCTCGCCCGCGCCGTCGGTGTTCGTGCCGATGACGCCCTGCCGACTGCTCGACACCCGGGCGGGCATCACCAACGTCGGACCTCGCGCCACCCCGCTCGGTCAGGGCGAGATCTACGTCACCCCCGGCCGCGGGCAGGTCGGAGCGTGCACGATCCCCACGACCGCGACGGCGCTCTCGATGAACGTGGCGATCATCGACCCGAGCAAGCCGTCGTACCTGACCGTGTACCCCGGCGATGCCGCGCGCCCCACCGCCGCGAACCTCAACTGGGTCGCCGGCCAGGATCCGACACCCAACGCCGTGACATCGGGTCTCGGCGCCGACGGTTCGCTCGCGTTCTTCAACCTGGCGGGCACCGTCGAGCTGTCGGTCGACGTCGTCGGCTACTACCTGCCGGCCGACGCGCAGGCGTCGGACTTCTCGAGCGATCTGGCCGCGCTGGGCAACACCGTGTCGTCGATCCAGACGCGGGTGAGCACCCTCGAGTCGCCGGTCGAGATCGTGTCGACCCCGATCAGCGTGCCCAACAACGTGACGGCTCAGTTGTCGACACAGATCGCGTCGCTGACGACCACGACGACGGGACGGTGGTCGATCAGCTCGGTCTGGAACCTGTCGGTCGCGTGCTCGTCGGGAACCGGCTACGTCGCGTTCTTGCTCGTCGACGACGTGATCGTCGCGTCGACGATGGTCGCGATCACCGGGACGACCGCCGGCCGCACCGCGTTCATCGGCACGACGCCGAACTCGATCGTCGCCGGTCCGCACACCGTGAAGGTGGGCGCCTGGTGCTCCGCCGGGACGGTCACCGCCATCGGCGGCATCCCCAACACGGGCGTCACCAACGTGACCGTGCTGCGCTGAGCGCGACGCCGGGTCAGCTGCGGCTGCGGTACGTGGCCCCGGTGGCCGACGAGTCCTTGTTGAGCCGCTTCGACAGGTGCAGGCCCTCGAGCACGAACTCGACCGCGGCGGCCACGGCGGCGGGCGACTCGTCGCCCTGGGTGAGCGACTGCACCGCTGCCCGCATCGCCGGGATGCGCTCGACCAGCTGCGCCTCGTCGACCGAGGCGATGTCTTCGCCGGTGTGGGCGACGATGCCCTCCTCGAACGCGCCGATCACCTCGCGCACCTGGTCGGGCGTGACCCGCTCCTTGTAGACCGTCAGCACCGCGCCCTTGACGAGGTTCTCGAGGATCACGCCGTCGCGACCCTCCTCGAGCGACTCGATCTCGATCTTGCCGCCCGACGACGCAGCGAGCGCGTCGAGGTCGCACACGCGAGGCACGACGGTGCGCTCACCGGCACGCAGGCCGCGACGCAACGCGTTGGCACCGAGCACCTCGAGGTTGCTCACCGACAGACGCACGCTCACACCGCTGCGCTGGTTGACCTGGTTGCTCGCGCGCGCCATCTGGCTGAACATCGCGACGACACGCTCGAGGTAATCGGGGATGCTGACCTGCACGTCGCCGACCGACGCGGGACGCGCCTCTTGGCGCATGATCTGCACCTCGGTCTCGGGGTCGAGCGGGTAGTGCGTGCGGATCTGGCTGCCGAAGCGGTCCTTCAGCGGCGTGATGATCCGGCCGCGGTTGGTGTAGTCCTCGGGGTTGGCGCTCGCCACCAGGATCACGTCGAGCGGCAGGCGGATCTTGTAGCCGCGGATCTGGACGTCGCGCTCTTCGAGCACGTTGAGGAGGCCGACCTGGATGCGCTCGGCGAGGTCGGGGATCTCGTTGATCGCGAAGATGCCGCGGTTGGTGCGCGGGACGAGTCCGTAGTGCAGCGTGAGCTCGTCGCTCAGATACCGGCCCTCGGCCACCTTGATCGGGTCGACCTCGCCGATGAGGTCGGCGATCGAGGTGTCGGGCGTGGCGAGCTTCTCGCCGAAGCGGTCGTCGCGGTGCACCCAGCTGATCAGCGTGTCGTCACCGTGCTGGGCGACCAGGTCGCGGGCGTGACGGCTGACGGGGTGGTACGGGTCGTCGTTGATCTCGCTGCCGGCGACGATGGGCATCCACTCGTCGAGCAGACCGGTGAGCGAGCGGATCATGCGCGTCTTGGCCTGGCCGCGCTCGCCGAGGAAGATCACGTCGTGGCCGGCCAGCAACGCGTTCTCGAGCTGCGGCATCACGGTGTGCTCGTAGCCGAGGACCCCTTCGAACAGCGGCTCGCCCGCCGAGATGCGAGCGACGGCGTTGCGACGGATCTCCTCCTTGACCGGCACGGACTCCCAACCGGAAGCCTTCAACTGACCGAGCGTGGCCGGGGCGGGATGCGACGTCGTCATGGGCCGACCCTACCGCGGGTCGTCGCGGCGCGCTCCGGTCGTGCTCGACACTCACCTGGATACGCTCGCGCCCATGGATCCGATCGGCCGCTGGCGTGCGACGGCAGCCGACGACGACGTGCGCCGCGACGGTGTCGGGTTCGACTACGACGACCACGACTGGCATCTCGTGCAGGTACCGGGCCACTGGCGTTTCGAGCCCGCGTTCGCCGAGAGCAACGGACCGGTGATGTACCGGGCCGACCTGCACCACCCGGCGCCAGCGGACGACGAGCGCGTGTTCGTGGTGTTCGAGGGCGTGATGTACCAGGCCGACGTGTGGCTCGACGGCGCGTACCTCGGCGACCCCGAGGGCTACGTCGCGGCCCACGCGTTCGACATCACTGGACTGGCCCGCCTGGGCGACGACCACGTGCTGGCCGTCGAGGTGTCGTGCCCCACCCCGTCGGGCGACGGCCCTCGCCGCACGCTCACCGGAGCGCTGCAGGACGGCTCGGCGTTCGACCGGCGATGGAACCCCGGCGGCCTGTGGCGGCCGGTGCGGATCGAGACCACCGGACCGGTGCGGATCGACCGCTGCCGCGTGCTGTGCCGCGACGCCAACGACACGCGCGCACACCTGCGCGCGGCGGCCCGGCTCGACAGCGACGCCGCCCGTTCGGTGCGAGTGCGCACGCTGGTCGACGGTGTGGTGCTGGCCGAGCAGGACCACTCCCTCGCGAAGGGCGCCAACGAGATCGCGTGGAACCTCGACGTGGCCAAGCCGCGGTTGTGGTGGCCGTGGTCGATGGGCGACCAGCCGCTGTCGGACGTGGTCGTCGAGGTGCTCGTCGACGGCGCGCCGAGCCATCGCACCGAGCGGCGCACCGGCTTCCGCGAGATCGCGATGGAGGACTGGACGATCTCGGTGAACGGCGAGCGGCTCTTCACCAAGGGCGTCAACATCGGACCGTCGGCCCTCGACCTCGCCGGCGCCCCGGCCGAGGTGTTCCGCCGCGACGTGGTGCTCGCACGCGACGCCGGTCTCGACCTCGTCCGCTGCCGGGCCCACGTCACCCGACCCGAGCTGTACGACGCGGCCGACGAACTCGGCGTGCTGGTGTGGCAGGACCTGCCGCTGCGCGGGTCGTACGCGCGCACCGTGCGCCGCCAGGCCGTCGCGCTGGCGCGGGCCACCGTCGACGAGCTCGGCCACCATCCGTCGATCGCCGTGTGGTGTGCGCACGACGAACCCGAGTCGGGCCGGTTGCGACAGCAGGCACCGACGTGGAACAAGACGATCCTCGACCGGTGGGCGAAGCGAGCGCTCGAGCAGGCCGACGAGTCGCGCCCGGCCCTCGCGAACAGCGGCGTCCCGCCCCACCTGTCGCAGCTCGACGGGGCCGACACCCACCTGTCGTTCGGGTGGGGCCGGGGCGACGAGCGCGACCTGCCGCGGTTCGCCGCGTCGATCCCGCGCATGGTGCGCTTCGTCGGCGCGTTCGGTTCGCAGTCGGTGCCCGACGGCGCATCCGGGTGGATCGACACGTCGCTCTGGCCCGACCTCGACTGGGAGGTGCTCGCCGACGCGGCGGGGGCCGACGTCGACAAGATCCAGCGGCACCTGTTGCCGCTCGGCCATCCGACCTTCGACCACTGGGTGCGCTACACGCAGCGGTACCAGGCGACGCTGCTGCGCCATCACATCGAGACGCTGCGCCGGCTCAAGTACCGGCCGACCGGCGGGTTCTGCCTGTCGTCGCTCGCCGACGCCACGCCGCGGGTGTCGACCTCGCTGCTCGACCACCTGCGCCGGCCGAAGCCGGCCTACGCGACGGTCACCGACGCGTGCCGTCCCGTGATCGTGGTGGCCGAACGCCTGGCCGATCAGGTGAAGGTCGGCGACGCGATCGCGCTCGACGTGCACGCCATCAGCGATCTGCACCGACCGCTCGACGAGGTGCGCTGCACGGCGCTGCTGCGCTGGCCGGGTGGCAGTCATCGCTGGCACTGGACCGGTGACGTGCCGGCCGACGCGTGCGTGCGCATCGGCACGATCCAGTTCGTGGTGCCCGACGCGCCGGGTGGGTTGTGGCTCGACCTGGTGCTCGAGCACGGCGACGAGATCGCCTCCAACCGCTACGAAGCCATCGTCAGCCGCTGACCCCCCGAACGCGATGAGAGATGAGCGGCCCACGGCCGCTCATCTCTCATCTCGGTCAGGTCTTTGGTGGTGTCAGCTGCGGGCGAGGGACTTGCGGTTGGCGAACTTCGCCTTGCGGTAGTCCTGATGCATGAGGGCGATCGTGTCGATGGAGATCTCCTTCGGGCACGCCGCCTCGCACTCACCGTGGTTGGTGCACGAACCGAAGTACGAGTCCATCGTCTCGACCATCGCCTCGACGCGCTTGTACCGCTCGGGCTGACCCTGCGGCAGCAGGTTGAGGTGCGCCACCTTGGCGGCCGTGAACAGGTTGGCCGCACCGTTGGGGCACGCCGCCACACAGGCACCGCAGCCGATGCACGCCGCCGCGTCCATCGACGCGTCGGCCACGGGCTTCGGGATCGGGATCAGGTTGGCGTCGGGCGCACCACCGGTCTCGGCGGTGATGAAACCACCCGACTCGACGATCCGGTCGAACGCCGAGCGGTCGACCATCAGGTCCTTGATGATCGGGAACGCCGAGGCACGCCACGGCTCGATCACGATCTCGGCGCCGCTCTGGAACTTGCGCATGTGCAGCTGGCACGTGGCCGTGCCGCGCTGCGGACCGTGCGCCTGACCGTCGATCATGAGCGAGCAGGTGCCGCAGATGCCCTCACGGCAGTCGTGGTCGAACACGACCGGCTCGCGGCCTTCGGTGATCAGCTGCTCGTTCAGCACGTCGAGCATCTCGAGGAACGAGGCCTCGTCGCTGATCGACGGCACGAGATAGGTCTCGAACCGGCCGCCTGCGTCGGGACCGGCCTGACGCCAGATCTTGAGCTTGATGTCGGAGAGATGGCTCACTTGTAGCTCCGGGTGGCGAGGTGGACGGTGGAGAACTCGAGCGGCTCGATGAACCGGTTCGACTGCATCGGGTCGCCGGTCCATTCCCAGGCGCCGACGTGGGCGAAGTGCTCGTCGTCGCGCTTGGCCTCACCCTCGTCGTCCTGGTATTCGGCACGGAAGTGACCGCCGCAGCTCTCCTTGCGCTCGAGCGCATCTCGGCACATCAGCATGCCGAGCTGGAAGAAGTCGTCGACGCGGCCGGCCTTCTCGAGCGTCTGGTTGAGCGAGGCACCGTCGCCGGTGACGCGCAGGTCCTTCTGGAACTCGTCGTACAGCGCGGGCAGCTCGCTGAGTGCCTTCTCGAGGCCCTGCTCGGTGCGCTCCATGCCGCAGTAGTCCCAGATGATCTTGCCGAGCTCGCGGTGGAACCAGTCGGGCGACCGGGTGCCCTTGATGTCGAGGTAGCGCTGGAAGCGCTGGCGCGCCTCGTTCTCGGCTTCCTTGAACGCCGGGTGGTCGGTGCCGGGCATCGGCTTGTTGAGCAACGGCGCCAGGTAGTTGCCGATCGTGTACGGCAGCACGAAGTAGCCGTCCGACAGACCCTGCATGAGCGCCGACGCACCGAGGCGGTTGGCGCCGTGGTCGCTGAAGTTGGCCTCGCCCGCGGCGTACAGGCCCGGCACGGTGGTCATCAGCTCGTAGTCGACCCAGAGGCCGCCCATCGTGTAGTGGCTGGCCGGGTAGATGCGCATCGGCACCTTGGTCGGGTCCTCACCGGTGATGCGCTCGTACATCTCGAACAGGTTCGAGTAGCGCTCCCAGACCGTGTCGTACCCGAGGCGTGAGATGGCGGCCGAGAAGTCGAGGTACACGCCGTTCTTGAGCGGGCCGACACCGCGGCCCGAGTCGACCGCACGCTTGGCCGCACGCGACGAGATGTCGCGCGGCGCCAGGTTGCCGAAGCTCGGATACAGGCGCTCGAGGTAGTAGTCGCGCTCGTCTTCGGGGATCTGGTCGGGCGCACGCTCGTCGCCCACCTGCTTGGGCACCCACACACGACCGTCGTTGCGCAGCGACTCGCTCATCAGGGTGAGCTTCGACTGGGTGTCGTCGGCCTGCGGGATGCAGGTGGGGTGGATCTGGGTGTAGCAGGGGTTCGCGAAGAACGCACCCCGGCGGTGCGCACGCCACGCCGCGGTGACGTTGCACGCCATCGCGTTGGTGGACAGGAAGAACACGTTGCCGTAGCCACCCGTGCAGAGCACGACCGCGTGCGCCGCGTGCGACACGATCTCGCCGGTCATGAGGTCGCGGGTGACGATGCCGGCGCAGCGGCCGTCGACCACGACGGTGTCGACCAGCTCGGTGCGGTTCCAGAGCCGCACGTTGCCGAGACCGATCTGACGCGCCATCTGCTGGTAGGCGCCGATCAGGAGCTGCTGGCCGGTCTGACCACGGGCGTAGAAGGTGCGGCTCACCTGCGCGCCACCGAAGCTGCGGTTGTCGAGCAGACCGCCGTACTCGCGAGCGAAGGGCACGCCCTGGGCCACCATCTGGTCGATGATGTCGACGCTCACCTCGGCGAGGCGGTGCACGTTGCTCTCACGAGCACGGAAGTCGCCGCCCTTGATGGTGTCGTAGAAGAGGCGGTGGATCGAGTCGCCGTCGCCCTTGTAGTTCTTGGCGGCGTTGATGCCGCCCTGCGCGGCGATCGAGTGCGCACGGCGGGGCGAGTCGTGGAACGTGAACGCATCGACCTGGTAACCGAGCTCGGCCAGCGTGGCCGCCGCCGAGGCACCCGCGAGGCCGGTGCCGACGACGATGATCTTGAACTTGCGCTTGTTGTTGGGGTTGACCAACTTCATGTCGCTCTTGAAGGTCTGCCACATCTCGGGGACGGCGACCTGGGGAGCCCGCGACTGGAGCTTCTCGTGGGTGGGGAAATCGTTCATGGTGATGGGTCCTGACGATCAGCCGACGACACCGGCGAGCACGGCGACGGGGAACGAGACGTTGCCGACCACGATGATGGCGGCGAAACCGGTGGCGAACGCACGGCGCCACGTGTTGAAGCGGGGGCTGTTCCAGCCGAGGCTCTGGAAGATGCTCCAGGCACCGTGGTACAGGTGCACGCCGAGGGCCAGGTTGGCCAGGATGTAGAACACCGACACCGGCACCCGCTCGAAGCTGCGGACGATGTTGTCGTACACCTGGTGCTTGTCGAAGTCGCCGTCGCCGAGGGTGTTGGTGACACCGAGGGTGAAGTCGAGGATGTGCCAGACGAGGAACAGCAGCACCACCAGGCCGGTGAGCCGCATGGTGCGGCTGGCGAAGTTGGCGATCTGGTAGTCGCGGGGTCCCTGGTACTTGACCGCACGGGCGTGGCGGTTCATCTGGGTGAGCGAGTACGCGGCGTGGAGGTGCAGCAGCAGGCAGGTGATCAACCCGCCGCGCATGATCCACAGCACCACGTTCTCGGGCGCCAGCGGGTAGAGCAGCCGGGTGAGGAACTCGGCGTAGTGGTTGATGTCCTCCTCGCCCAGGTACATCTTCAGGTTGCCGATCATGTGGGCGAGGACGAACCCCATCATCGCGATGCCGGTGATCGCCATGACGTACTTCTTGCCGACCGCCGTCTGGTAGAGGTCGAGCAGGAAGAACTTCTTGCGTCGTGATCCCGTCGCCGTTCCGGTGACGGGCCCCCGGCGGTTCGCCGGCTGCAGTGTCTGGGCCATGGCCGCGAACGCTAATCCCGACATAGCTCACGCACGAACTCCGCGTACGTCGCGACGGACGTTTCGTCGGTCACACGCGAAAGTCCCTACACTCTGCACGTTTCCACCAACGGCGTGTCCAGCGTGGGGCGCGCCCTGAGCACACAAGGGCCTGACGTGCCAGCATCCATCCTCGCCGCCGAAGGCGGCTACCAAGTATTCGAGCTCAAAGGCGGTGAATGGGCCGTCCTGTTCCTGTCCGCAGCAGCAGCGCTGCTCGCCATCGCCGTCGGCTTCTACCTCGTCCGGTCGGTCATGGCCGCCGACGAGGGCAGCCCGAAGATGCGGGAGATCGCCGCGGCGATCCAGGAAGGCGCGTGGGCCTATCTCAAGCGGCAGTTCAAGACGATCGCCGTGATCCTCGTGCCGCTCGCCGTCATCGTGTTCGTGACGTCGTCGGCGATCGACAAGCCGGACGGCTCGTCGGCGCTGTCGTTCGGCGCGGCCGGTGCGTTCCGCACCATCGCGTTCGTGCTCGGCTGCCTCGCGTCGGGCCTCACCGGCTACATCGGCATGACCCTCGCCACCCGGGGCAACGTGCGCACCGCCGCCGCCGCCCTCACCAACTCGATGCCGAAGGCCCTCACGGTCGCCTTCCGCACCGGTGGCGTGGCGGGCATGTTCACGGTGGGTCTCGGTCTGCTCGGCGCGACGGTGATCATCATGATCTTCCAGAACACGAGCTCGGTGATCCTCGTCGGCTTCGGCTTCGGTGGTTCGCTCCTGGCCCTGTTCCTCCGCGTCGGCGGCGGCATCTTCACCAAGGCCGCCGACGTCGGCGCCGACCTCGTCGGCAAGGTCGAGGCCGGCATCCCCGAGGACGACCCCCGCAACCCGGCCACCATCGCCGACAACGTGGGCGACAACGTGGGTGACTGCGCCGGCATGGCCGCCGACCTGTTCGAGAGCTACGAGGTCACCCTCGTCGCCTCGATCATCCTCGGCGTCACCGCGTTCAACTCGATCGGCGCCAACCCGGCGCTCGGTCTGATCTTCCCGCTCGCCGCTCGCGCCATCGGCGTGATCGCGTCGATCGCCGGTGTGTTCGCCGTGAAGGCCCGCGAGAACGAGACCGACGCACTCAAGCCGATCAACCGAGGCTTCCTCGTCGCCGGTGTCCTCACCGTCATCGGCATCTTCCTGCTGGCCATGTTCTACGTCGGCAACGACCACGCCAACGCCGGCTGGAAGTGCTTCGGCGCCGTCACCATCGGCCTCGTGCTGGCCCAGCTGGTCAGCCGCCTCACCGAGTACTACACGGGCACCCACTACACGCCGGTGAAGGAGATCGCCGAGTCCGCCGAGACCGGCCCCGCCACCGTGGTGCTCTCCGGTACCTCGAGTGGTCTCGAGAGCTCGGTCTACGCCGTCATCGCGATCGCGATCGCGATCGGCGTGGCGCTCGCCCTCGGCAACGGCAACCTCACCTTCTCGCTCTACCTCGTCGCCCTGTGCGGCATGGGCATGCTCGCCACCACCGGCGTCATCGTCTCGGAGGACACCTTCGGCCCGGTGTCCGACAACGCAGCAGGTATCGCCGAGATGTCGGGCGAGTTCCACGGCGAGCCCGAGCGGATCATGGTGAGCCTCGACGCGGTGGGCAACACCACCAAGGCGGTCACCAAGGGCTTCGCGATCGGCTCGGCCGTCATCGCGGCCGTCGCCCTGTTCGCCTCGTTCATCGAGACCGTCGGCAGCGAGCTCGGCATCGAGGCCGAGGACGTCAAGCGTGGCGTGTTCGACCAGCTGCCGATCAACGTCGCCGACCCGAAGGTCTTCATCGGCCTGCTCATCGGTGGCGCCGTGCCGTTCCTGTTCTCGGCGCTGGCCATCCGCGCGGTGGGTCGCACCGCCGGCGTGGTGGTGCAGGAGGTCCGCAAGCAGTTCGCCGACGGCAAGATCATGAAGGGCGAGAAGGAGCCGGACTACGGCCCGGTCATCGACATCTGCACCGCCGCCTCGCTCCGCGAGCTCGCCACCCCGGCGCTGCTCGCCGTGCTCACCCCGGTGATCATCGGGTTCGGCATCGATTGGCGTGCGCTCGGTGCGTTCCTCGCGGCGGTCATCCTCGTCGGTCAGCTCATGGCCAACTACCTGAGCAACGCAGGTGGCGCGTGGGACAACGCGAAGAAGTACATCGAGGACGGGCACCACGGCGGCAAGGGCAGCGACGCCCACAAGGCAGCTGTCATCGGTGACACCGTCGGCGATCCGTTCAAGGACACCGCCGGCCCGGCGCTCAACCCGCTCATCAAGGTGATGAACCTCGTGAGCCTTCTGACGCTCCCGGCCATCATCAGCCTGCAGGACAACGACGGCGCCCGCTTCGCGATCGCCGCCGCCGCCCTGGTGGTGCTGATCGGTGCGATCGTGTTCTCGAGCCGCAAGCAGGGTTCGCTGATCGCCAGCTGACGATCACCACACGGACTGGGCCATCCGGCCCGAATCCCTCGACGGCCCGGGCCTCGTGCCCGGGCCGTCGTCGTTCTCCGACCGGCTGGCAGTAGCGTCGTGCCCCGTGCTCGCACTGCTCGACTTCGCGAACGACTGGATCAAGAACGGCGGATGGATCGCGCTCGCCGCGATCGTGTTCGCCGAGTCGGGGTTGCTGGTCGGCTTCTTCCTCCCCGGCGACTCGCTGCTGTTCTTCGCCGGCTTCCTCGCGTCGGACGCGGCCTTCGAACAGTTCGGCGAGCACTACATGCCGGCGCTGCCGGTGGTGGCGCTCGTGTGCGCCCTCGCGGCGATCGCCGGCGACCAGGTCGGCTACATGATCGGCCGCAAGTTCGGCCCGGCGTTGTTCGACCGACCGCAGAGCAAGCTGTTCGACCCGAAGAACGTGGCGAAGGCCGAGATGTTCTTCGCCAAGCACGGCTCGAAGACCATCGTGCTCGCCCGGTTCGTGCCGATCGTCCGCACCTTCGTGCCCACCGTCGCCGGTGTGAGCAACATGCACTACCGCACGTTCGTGACGTTCAACGTGATCGGCGGTGTGCTGTGGGGTGCGGGCATCACGACGCTCGGGTTCTTCCTCGGCGAGATCGACGTGGTGAAGAACAACATCGAGATCGCGGCGATCGTGATCGTGCTCGTGTCGTTCGCCCCGATCGCGCTCGAGCTCTGGAAGCACCGCCGCCAGGCCGTCAGAGGCTGACCGGCCGGCCCTCGTCGATGCTTTGGTGCGCGGCGGCACCGAGCTGGACCGACCGCAACCCGTCGACCAGCGTCACCTCGGGGCCGGTGCCCCGCCGGATCGCCTCGCAGAAGCGGGCGTGTTCGACGTAGCTCGATCCGTGGTGCAACCCCTCGTGCGCGATCCCCTCGTCGTGGACGATCTCGCTCTCGACCCCACCGATCCAGTGCCGGCCGCGACGGCCGCGGCGCAGCTCGTTCTGCGGGATGAGGGCCTCGACCTTGCCGGCGTCGCCCACCACCGACAGCTCCTCCTGGTGGTGGGTCGCCTCGGCGAACATGCACAGGTCGAGCATCGCCCGGATGCCGTTGGCGTAGTCGACCACCACGAATGCGTGGTCGAGGATGTCGGGTGTCTCGCCGTCGTAGCGCTCGTCGAGATGGTTGACGCCCTGACCACCCGAGGCGTACACGCGGGTGGCGGGGCTGTCGGCGATCAGGTTCATGAGATCGAAGAAGTGGCAGCACTTCTCGACGAGGGTGCCACCGGTGTTGCGGTTGAACCGGTTCCAGTCGCCCACCTTCACGAGGAACGGGAAGCGGTGCTCGCGAATCGCGATCATGTGCGGACGCCCGACGGCGCCCTCGCGCACGGCCCGCACCAGCGCGGCCACCGGTGGCATGTACCGGTACTCGAGCCCCACCCACACCATCGCCCGCCGGTCGGCCGCCATCTCGAGCACACGCTCGCAGTCGTCGACGGTGGTGCAGAGCGGCTTCTCGACGAGCACGTGCACATCGGAGGCCAGCACGTCGGCCAACACGTCGACGTGGGTCATGTTGGGGCTGGCGATCACGACCGCATCGCACTCCCCCGCCGCGAGCAGGTCGCGGTGGTCGGCGTACACCGACACCGGACCGGCGGCCGCAGCCTCGCCTGCATCGCGCGACGGCGCGTGCGGGTCGGAGATCGCCACCACACGCGCACCCGGCAGCGCGTTGACGTTGGCGATGTGCTCGACGCCCATCATCCCGGTCCCGATGACGCCGTAGCGGATCTCGTCCATCGGCGGCGAAGGTACCAGCGGTCGACGCGCGGCTGGCATGCTGTGGCCGATGGAGCCGCCGGAGATCTCGTGGTTCGCCGCGCTGTGCGACGACGACCACGAGTTCCTGGGGGTGCCCGACCCGGCGTTGCAGAGCTCGTGGGAGCACTGCCGCGACATCGTCCTCGCCGCCGACCGTCACGGCTTCGACGGGGTGCTGTTGCCGTCGGGCTACCAGCTCGGCATCGACCCGGTCGCGTTCGCCGGTGGGATCGCACCGCTCACCACCCGGATCCGGCTGCTGCTGGCGGTGCGGATGGGCGAGCTGTGGGTGCCGCAGCTGGCCCGACAGGTGGCCACGCTCGACCGGATGTGCGGCGGTCGGCTCGACGTGAACGTCATCTCGAGCGAGATGCCGGGCGAGCAGCTCGACAGCGCACCGCGCTATCGGCGCACGGTCGAGATGATGACCGCGCTGCGCACCCTGCTCGACGGCGAACACCTCGAGCTGCACGGCGAGTTCGTCGACCTCGATCTCGACCCGCCGCGTATCAGCACCACCTCGGGCCGTGCGCCGAGGCTGTACTTCGGCGGATTCTCCGAGGATGCGAAGGACACCGCCGCACGCGCTGCCGACGTGTTCCTGACGTGGCCCGACACCGTCGACGCGGTCGGCGCCACGATCGCCGAGATGCGCGAGCGGGCCGCTGCGTACGGGCGCACCCTGCGGTACGGGCTGCGCACCCATGTGATCGTGCGCGACACCGAGGACGAAGCCCGGGGCGCGGCTGCACGGCTGGTCTCGCGGCTCGACGCCGCCACGGGTGCAGCCATCCGCGGGCGTTCGCTCGACGCAGCGTCGGTGGGCGTGCAGCGCCAGGCGGCGCTGCGCGAGTCGTCCGACGACGACGGGTACGTCGAGCGGCACCTGTGGACCGGCATCGGACGGGCCCGTAGCGGGGCCGGCGCAGCGATCGTCGGCGACCCCGACCAGGTGGTCGCGATGCTGCACGCGTATCGCGAGGTGGGAGTCGACGCCTTCATCCTCTCGGGCTACCCCCACCTCGACGAGTGCGAGCGCGTGGCGCGACTGGTGCTGTCCCGGTTGCCGCACGCACCGCTCGGCTGAGTCAGCCGTCCGGGGAAGGACTTCGGATCACCGGGAACCGACGTGACCCCGGGCACGTCGAACGCCCATGGCACACGTGAACAACCACCGCAGCAACCGCCGCGTGGGTGCCATGTCGGTGATCGGACTCGTCTCGCTGCTCGCGCTCGTCGCGTGCGCAGGGGACGACGAGGACAGCGCCAGCATGGCCACCACCTACCAATCCCCGGACGGTGGCGGACCACCGACCGCCGCACCCGCCGAGACCCTCGCAGCCGGGGAGGCGATCTCGGCCGACGACGGCGCCACCGAGGACACCGAGGCCGCCGCCAGCGAGACGACCACGGCCGCCGGCGGGTTCGAGGGCGACGGCTTCACCGGCGTGCAGATCGACGTCGCACCCGACCGCCTGCTCGCCGTCGACGTCACCGCTGCGGTGGAGGTGGCCGACGTGTCGACCGCCCTGTCGCAGGTGGTCGACATCGCCGGCCGGCACCAGGGCCAGGTGTACGGATCGGACGTCTCGCTCGGCGATCCCGAGACTGCCAAGGGCAGCGTGGTGATCAAGCTGCCCCCGGACGAGGTCGAGGCGGCGATCGTCGACATCTCGGCGCTCGGCCGTCTCGTCGGTCGGTTCCAGGACACCGAGGACGTCACCGATCGAGTCACCGACGTCGAGACCCGCATCCTGTCGGCGCAGCAGAGCGTCGATCGGGTGCAGGCGATGCTGGCCGACGCGAAGGACCTCGGCGAGGTGGTGATGCTCGAGGGCGAGCTCACCACGCGACAGCTGGCCCTCGAGGAGCTGCTCGCCCAGCAGCGCAACCTGACGGGTCGCACGGCCCTCGCCACGTTGACGGTGGAGTTGTCGACGGCGACGGTGGAGGAGGCCGTCGCACCGACCACGACCACCACGCTGGCACCGGTGCCGGACGAGACCGTCGGTGACGCGTTCGCCAGCGGTGGTCACGCGTTCGTGGTCGCCGGCACCGCGGTGCTCATGTTCATCGGGTACACCGCACCGTTCCTGGCGATCGGGTTGGTGGTGCTGCTGGTGCTGCGTCGTGTCGCTCGTCGTCGGCCGCATCCGGCGCCCGTGGATCCTGCCGGTTCGACCGGCTGATCCCGTGCCGCCCGGCCGGTGCGGTCGGGCGGCGGTGGACACTCGCCGTTCGGATCAGGTGAGGAAGTCGATCAGCCGCTCGACCGCACCGACCAGCTCGTGCTGCAGGTCGGCGTAGGTGCGCACGCGGTTGCGCAGCTGCGGCCAGAACGTCTGCGGGTTGGCACCGAGCGCCGCGCAGATGCCGTCCTTCCACGGACGGTCGCGGGGCACGCGGGGCCAGGCATCCAGATCGATCACCTTCGGGCGAACGCCCTCCCACACGTCGACGAACGGGTGGCCGGTGATCAGCACGTGCTGATGGGCGCGCATCACCTGGGCGGCCAGGCGGTGCTCCTTCGAGCCGTCGACGAGGTGGTCGACGAGCACGCCCAACCGGCGATCCGGAGACGGGCCGAACTCGGCCACCATCTCGACCAAGTGGTCGATGCCGTGCATCGGTTCGACGACGATGCCGAGCTCGCGCAGGTCGTCGCCCCACACGTGCTCGAGCAGTTCGGCATCGTGCTTGCCCTCCACCCAGATGCGGCTCGCCTTGGCGACCTGCGCGCGCACCGGGGCAGCCGACGCGATCGAACCGCTCGCAGTCACGCGGGTGGTGGCCGCCGTGGCGGCCGCGTTGGTGGCCGGCCGGATCAGCGAGACGGGCTTGCCGTCGATCAGGAAACCGCCCGGCTTGTACCGGAAGTGACGGTGGTTGCCAGTGCGGTCGCGGATGGTGACCGCCTCGACGGTGATCTTCACCACGTCGCCGCAGAACCCGGTCGAGCGGTCCTCGACCACCATGCCCGTACGCACCGGCACCTCGCGGTATCGGGGCTTGGTGCGTTGCTGCTCGAACTCGTCGAGGATGTCGCGCATCAGCGGCTCACCCACCAGCGGCTGCCTCGCGTGGGCGAGGTGGTGAGCACCTGGTCGACGTGGATCCCGTCGTGTCGTCGGTAGGGGGCGCGCAGGCCACGAGTGTCGTTGGGCATCGCGAACGATGTTGGCAGGTACGGCGCGCCCCACACGTGCACCCGCTCGGCCGGGCCGCGGAACGTGAGGAGCCCCTCGGTGAGCTCGATCTGCACGTCGACCTCACCGTCCTGGCGATACCCCTCGACCCCTGGCGACGACGGCTCGGCGAGCTCGTCGGGCGCGCCGGTGGCGTACCACTCGACGTCGAACGTCACCGGGACCAGCGTGCCGTGCGCCCGGTGCCACGCCTCGAGCGGGTCGTCGAGCAGCACGCCGTGCGCCTCGTTGCCGAAGCTCCACTGGCCGAACGGCACGTCGCACTCGTGACCCGCCCACATCTCGGGCGGCTTCACCTCGAGCCCATGTCGAAGTCCCGTGCCGTCGAGCTCTTCGACGTAGAGGTATGCCTCGGACTCACGCACCAGGCCGGCCCAGTAGTCGAAGCGGCGGCCGCGCAGCTCGAACCCCACGTACACGCCCACGAGCGCGCCCGTGTCCGGATCGGCACCCGAGCCCCACCACCACCAGGCCTCGACGGGCGAGTCGACGTGGCGGCGCTCGTCGGCCGCGGTCCACCGGCCGGTGGCGGGCGGGCCGGCCGGCACGGAGCCTGGGACGATCGCGGCCATCATCGGGCAGACTAGGCAGCGATGGTCCGCTATCTCAGCCTGGAATGGATCGAGGCGCTCACGGCCGAGGTGGCTGCGAGCGCCGAACTCGAGGCGCTCGCCGCCGATCACGAGATCGGTGTCACCCAGGTGGTGACCGCCGGTCCCGAGGGCGACGTCGTGTACCACCTGCAGGTGGGTGACGGCGCGGCGTCGTTCGGCCCGGGTGCTGCCTGGCCCGAGCACGTGCGCATGCAGCAGACGTGGGACACCGCCGTCGCCGTCGCGACCGGCGAGCTCGATCCGCAGGACGCGTTCATCGGTGGGCGCATCCTGCTCACCGGCGACCAGCAGAAGCTGATGGCGTCGCAGCCCGTGTTCAAGGCGCTCGACGCCGTGTTCGCCACGGTGCGCGAGCGCACCGAGTACGTGTGACGACGAGGTCGAGGACCTGACGTGCCCGAGCTCCCCGAGGTGCAGGCCCATGCCGAACGGCTCACCGAGCAGTTCCGCGGCCGCATCCTCACGAAGTTCGTGCCGTTCAACTTCACCGCGCTCAAGACCGCCGTGCCGCCCCCCGACGCCGCCTACGGGTTGCCACTGATCGAGGTCGGTCGGCGCGGCAAGTACCTGCTGCTGCGGTTCGAGCCGGTGACGTTCGTGGTGCACCTGATGCAGGGCGGCCGGTTGTTGGTCGACGACAAGCTCTCGCTCAAGCCGCGCAACGGCCAGGCGCGGTTCGTGTTCGACGACGGTCCGGCGCTGTTGCTCACCGAGGCCGGCAAGGAGCGGCGCGCCGGGGTGTGGTGCGTGGCGAGCGACCGTCTCGACGGCCCGCCGCTCGACCGGCTGGGGCCCGAGGCGCTCGAGCTGTCCGACGAGCAACTCGCGCAGCGATTCGCCGCGCACAACATGCGGCTGCACGGGTTCCTGCGCGACCAGCACATGGTCGCCGGCCTCGGCCGGATGCTCGCCAACGAGGTGTGCCATCGGGCGAAGCTGTCGCCCTTCGCGATGACCGGCAAGCTCGGTGCCGAGGGCGCGCACCTGGTGCGCGACGCGATCCATGCGTGCGTCGAGGACGGGCTCGCGTACGAGCGCACGCGCAGCGACATGAGCTCGTCGGCCGATCGGCCGGGCGCGGTGCACGGTCGGGCGGGCGAGACCTGCCCGGTGTGCGGCGACACGATCCGGTCGGTCAGCTACAGCGGCTACACGGTCGCCTACTGCCCCACGTGCCAGACGGGCGGCAAGGTGCTGGCCGACAACACCACGAGCAAGTTCCTCAAGTAGCCCCGCGCCGGCTCCCGTCCGATCCGAGTGGTACGCGTCCACCCGGGGGTGCACTCGGCCCTCGGGTGTGCCGCTGTCACTCCGGTGTGCCGGTGGGACTCGGGTGTACCGCCGGGACTCGGATCGCTGGGTCAGAGGTCGGCGACGGCGACGTCGCAGGCGACCCGCATCATCTGGTCGACGCCCGCCTTCAGCTCGGCGTCGCTGATGCGCACGGTGTCGCCCTCCTCGCCGATCATGTCGCTGACGGTCATGATCGCCAGCGCCTCGAAGCCGTGGATCGCGCCGAGCGTGTAGAGGATGCTGGCCTCCATCTCGACGGCGAGGTGGCCGCGATCCTTCCAGCGCTTCATGATCCCGGGACGCGGGTCGTAGAAGACCGCGCTCGTGACGATCGGCCCGACGTGCACCGTGGCCCCGCGCTCGCGGGCGAGGCGCGACGAGAGCTCGACCAGGCGCCAGTCTGCCGTCGGTGCGTGCGGGTCGCCGCCGGTGAGGATGTCGATCATCGGGTCGTCGCTGGTCGCGCTGACCGCCACGACGGTGTCGCCCATGCGGAGGCCGGTCTTGAGGCCGCCCGCGGTGCCGACGCGGATGAGCCGCGTCGCACCGAGCTGCTGGGTGAGCTCGGTGTAGTAGATCGCCGCGCTGGCGCCGCCCATGCCGACGCTCTGCACGCTGATCGGCTTGCCACCGAAGGTGCCCGTGTACCCGAGCTCGCCGCGCTCGTCGTTGACGAGCCTCGCACCCGGGTCGAAGAACGTCTCGGCGATGTACTTGGCCCGCTTCGGGTCTCCCGGGACGAGGACGGCCGGGGCGAAGTCACCGGGGTTGGCACGCACGTGGATCGGCATGCCGGCGAGCGTACCCCTCGGGCCTCCGGCCCCACCCGAGCCGCTCACTTCGTTCGTGACGTACGAATCGATCACCGCACGGCCGATCCGTACGACATGAACGAGTCGGCCTCGTTCGTGTCCCTCCGGCGTACCGCCCACCGGGACGCGGGAGGGACACGAACGGCCGAACCGACCGCCCGGCCGACCCGCATCCACCTCCCGGAGCAGGGGTGACGTCGAATCAGGCACGCGCGACGCGCACGAGGGCGATCCTCGACGCGACGACGGCCCGCACGACGATCGAGGCGCTCGAGGCGCCGACGAGGGCGTCGAGCGAGTCACCGTCGAGGTCGTGGTCGCCGCCGTCCACACCCACGCGCACGCGACCACTCAACGCCACCACGGCACGCACGTCGTCGGCCGTGAGCACATCCCCAGCTGCGACGGGCACGATCGTCATCGACCCCGTCGCGCTCCCCCGTCGCAGCATCAGATTCACATCGACGAGCGGCCCGTCCGCCACCCGACACGACGTCGAGGCATCACCGGAGAACGCGAACGCCTCGCCACCGACGTCGAGCGAGCACGACGGGACCCCCTCGAGCGACAGTTCCATCCGGCCGCCACGCGCCACGGCGATCCAGCGGTCGACGCCCGGCAACGACGAGAACGGGCCGTCCTCGACCACGTCGGCGAGGCTGAGCCGCCACGTCCACGCGTCGTCGTCGGGCTCGCGAGCGACCACGGCGGTGGTGCCGAGCCCGTTGGCCCAGGGCACCACGACACGTCCGGCCGGGCCGACGACCCGCCACGAGGGGCGATTCGTCGACACCGGCCGGATCCGTGTGTTCGAGTTGTGGTGCGGTCGGGACGACCGGCTCAGACCAGGCCGAGCTCCTTGACCGCGTCGCGCTCCTCAGCGAGCTCGGCGGCCGACGCATCGATCTTGCCGCGGCTGTAGTCGTCGATGTCGAGCCCCTGGACGATCGAGTACTCGCCGTCCTTGCACACGCACGGGAAGCTCGAGATCAGGCCCTCGGGCACCCCGTACGAGCCGTCGCTCGGCACGGCCATGCTCACCCAGTCGCCCTCGGGGGTGCCGAGCGCCCACGAGCGGATGTGGTCGACCGCGGCGTTGGCGGCCGAGGCGGCCGACGACGCACCTCGCGCCTCGATGATCGCGGCACCGCGCTTGGCGACCGTCGGGATGTACGTGCCGTCGACCCACGCGTGGTCGTTCACGAGCTCGTACGCGTTCTGGCCGTTGACCTTCGCGTGGAACAGGTCGGGGTACTGGGTGACCGAGTGGTTGCCCCAGATGGTCATGTTGGTGATGTCGTTCACCGTCGTGCCGGTCTTGGCGGCCAGCTGGCTGATCGCACGGTTGTGGTCGAGCCGGGTCATCGCGGTGAAGCGCTTGGGGTCGAGGTCGGGTGCGTTCTGCTGGGCGATGTAGGCGTTGGTGTTGGCCGGGTTGCCCACGACGAGGATCTTCACGTCCTTCTTGGCGCTGGCGCTGAGCGCCGCACCCTGGGGCTTGAAGATGCCGCCGTTCGCGGTGAGCAGATCGGCGCGCTCCATGCCGGCCTTGCGCGGCATCGCGCCGACGAGCAGCGCCACGTCGGCGTCACCGAACGCGACGTTGGCGTCATCGGTGCACACGATGTCGGCGAGCAGCGGGAAGGCGCAGTCGTCGAGCTCCATCTTCACGCCCTCGAGCGCCTTGAGGGCCGGGGTGATCTCGAGCAGCTGCAGGATCACCTTGGTGTCGGGACCGAGCATCGAGCCCGAGGCGATGCGGAAGAGGAGGCTGTAGCCGATCTGGCCAGCAGCACCGGTGACGGCGACGCGCACAGGAGAAGTCATGGACGCGAGCGTACGCCTCGTGCGTGGCCGCCCACCAAGCCACGCGTCGACCGCGGCGGGTCAGTCCTCGGGCAGCGGCTGGACGAGGTCGTTGCGGTTGATGATGCCGAACACGTAGTTCGCGTAGAACTGCTTGGCCGCCCCGGTGCGAAGGTGGATGCCGTCACCCGACATGCCGGGCACCTGGCCACTCGTGACGAGGCCGTCCCAGTCGAGCACGTCGACGTTGGGGTACTTGCTCTTCAGACCCCAGATCAGCGCGTTGTTGCCCTCGATCCAGCTCTTGCCCGGTGCGTGCACCGTCAGGAACCGCACGGTCGGCACCTCGGCCGCGGGCAGGAACGACATGATCAGGTCGTAGGTCTCCTGCGACACGGGCCCGTTGGTGCCCACCTGCAGCACCACCACCTGACCGATCTGACCCGAGGCGCGGAGCTGTCCGACGACGTTCGCGGTGGCATCGCCCTGACGGCTCTCGGCCGCGTTCACCACGAACCCGCCCGCCTGCAACTGCGGTGCCGCACCCAGCATCACGCTCTCGCCGATCGCGACCATCGGCCGCAGCTCGGGCGGCACCGTGGTCTCGGGCACGGTGGTGGGCGCCGCGGTCGACGGCGGCACCGTCTCACCCGGCAGGGTCGACGCGGGCGTCGCGTTGGGGTCGGTGCTGCCCGGTGCCACGCCCGCACCCGGATCGATCGTGGTCTGCGAGGGATCCGCCGCGGCACCCGGATCGACGGTCGTGGTGGTGACCTGTTCGATCGCGTCCTGGCCTGCCTGCAGGTCGCACTCGAGCTGTCCGACGCACTGGTTGGGTGCCATCGCGATGCTGACACCGGCCCAGCCGACGAGGATCGCCGCGACCAGACCGACTCCGGTGAGCTGGCGACGACGCGCCAGCGCCTCGTGCGAGGGCCGACGGCGCTCGCCGTGCATCCACTCGCCGATCGCGCCCTTGCGGATCGGCATCTCGATGTAGCGGTAGCTGCCCTCGGTGATGAACGCCGTGAGGCCCATCGCGAACAGGAACTGCCACAGGTTCAGCGTCTTGCCGGCCTCCTGGCGGATGATCTGGTAGATCGGCCAGTGGTACAGGTAGAGGCCGTAGCTGCGGGTGCCGATCCACGTGAGCACCGGGTTGCCGAGCAGCACACCGGTGGCCGCCCGCTGGTGGGTGATCGCGGCGATCACGAACAGCGTGAAGATGCCGGTGAGGAAGATGCCGCCACGGAACAGCCACGGGTCGAACCGGCTGCCGGTGAGGATCTCGAGCGCCGGGTCGGCCAGGTGGATCACCCACATCAGTCCGGCGATGCCGGCGATGCCGATCACGGCGAGCACGTCGAGCTGACGGCCACGGCCGCGCATCGGACCACGCATGATCGCGAGCGGACGCCACACCATCGCGAACGCGGCGCCCAACATCAGCCCACCCGCACGCGTGATGGTGCTGAGGTAGAGGGTGTCGTTGATGCTGATGCAGCGGTCGGCGACGATCCAGTAGCCGCGGTGCGCGTCGGGCGTGCACGACGAGTTGATGTCGCCCGACACGAACAGCAACGCCATCAGCGCGGTGATGGCCACCGACACCCCGAACAACCAGAGCGCGACCTGCGGCAGCCGTGAGCGACCACGGCGCAGGATGGCCACCATCACGAGCGGCCAGATCAGGTAGAACTGCTCCTCCACCGCGAGCGACCACAGGTGGCGCAACGGCGCGAAGTCCTCGGCCGCGGTGTACCCGGCACCGACCCACACCTGGTACCAGTTCGACACGTAGCCGAGGCCGCCGATGATGTCGCCACGCACGCGTCCCTGCGCCACCCGCTTGAACAGCGACAGGTACACCATCAGCAGCGCGAGCATCGTGAACAGCGCCGGCAGCAGACGGCGGGCGCGCCGGATCCAGAACTGCTTCAACTCGATGTGGCCGCTGCGCTCGTGCTCGGCGATGAGCAGCAGCGTGATCAGGTAGCCCGAGATCACGAAGAAGACCTCGACGCCGAGGAACCCGCCGTGCAGCCAGTTCTTGTTGGCGTGGTAGATCATCACCGCGACCACCGCGAGGGCGCGCAGACCATCGAGGCCCGGGAGGTGCGGGACTCGGCTGATCTGAACTCGGGGCGAGCGCGGTGGAGACCAGTCGGTCATCGGGGGGACATTCTTCCAGTTCCGACCCGGCTTCCGGCGGCAGAGCGCCCGAAGCCGGGTGCGGAACGTACGAGCAGTGGGGCCGGCGGCCTCAGAGCTGGAGCGACTTCACCTCGAGGAACTCCTCGAGCCCGAAGCTGCCCGCCTCACGGCCGAGGCCGCTCTGCTTGTAGCCGCCGAACGGCGCCATCACGTTGAACGCGCCGCCGTTCACCTCGACCTGACCGGCGCGCACCTTGCGGGCCACCTGCTTGGCGCGCTCGGGGTCGCCGCTCCACACACCGCCGGCGAGGCCGTAGATGGTGTCGTTGGCGATCTCGATCGCCTCCTCCTCGGTGTCGTACGGGATGATCGACAGCACCGGGCCGAAGATCTCCTCGCGGGCGATGGTCATGTCGCGGGTGACGTTCGAGAACACCGTCGGCTGCACGAAGTAGCCCTGCTCGAGGCCCTCGGGAGCGTCGACGCCGCCGGTGACCAGGGTGGCGCCCTCGTCGATGCCGGTCTGGATGAAGCCGCGGACGCGGTCGCGCTGGGCGGCCGACACGAGCGGCCCGAGGCGGGTGCCCTGACCGAAGGGATCGCCGGGCGCGAACGCCGCGGCGGTGGCGGCGGCGATCTGCTCGACCTCGGCCAGCTTGGCCCGCGGCACGATCATGCGGGTGAGCGCCGTGCAGGTCTGGCCCGAGTTGAGGAAGCACTTGCCCACGCCGTCGGCGACGGCCTTGGTGAGGTCGGCGTCGTCGAGGATCACGTTGGGGCTCTTGCCACCGAGCTCGAGCGCCACCTTCTTGACGGTCTGGCTGGCGACCTCGGCCACGCGCTTGCCGGCGCGGGTGGAGCCGGTGAAGCTCACCATGTCGACGTCGGGGTGCGCGGCGATCGCCTCGCCCACCACCGGGCCGACGCCGGTGACGAGGTTGAACACGCCGGCGGGCAGGCCGGCCTCGTCGATCACCTCGGCGAGGATGAAGGCGTTGATCGGGGCGACCTCGCTGGGCTTGACCACGACGGTGTTGCCGGCGGCGAGGGCCGGGGCGACCTTCAGCGCGATCTGGTGCAGCGGGTAGTTCCAGGGGGTGATGCAACCGACCACGCCGATCGGCTCGCGCACCACGAGCGAGTTGCCGACCTGCTTCTCGAACTCGTAGCCCGTGGCGAGACCCGCCGCGATCTGGAAGTTGGCCTTCGGGAGGCCGACCTGCACGAGGTTCGACAGCATGAGCGGCATGCCGACCTCCTGCGCGATCGTCTGGGCGAGCTCGTCGGTGCGGGCCTCGAGCCCGGCGTGGATCTTGAGCAGGTAGCCGGCGCGCTCTTCGCGCGACAGGTTGCTCCAAGCGGGGAAGGCGGCCTTGGCCGCGGCGACGGCGGCATCGACGTCGGCCGCCGAACCGTTGGGCACCGAGGCGATGACCTCCTCGGTGGCCGAGTTGGTCACCTCGAGCGAGCCCTCACCGCTGGAGGGCACCCACTTGCCGTTGATGTAGACGTTGTCGTACGCGCGCATGGCCGCACCATACGCCCGAGGTGCCGACGCGAGCGAGCCGCGTCAGTGGCGGAAGTGGCGCTCGCCGGTGAACACCATCGCGATGCCGAGTTCGTTCGCGGCCTCGATCACCTCGGTGTCGCGCACGCTGCCGCCCGGTTGGATCACGGTGCGGATGCCGGCCTTCGCGAGCTCGTCGATGTTGTCGCGGAACGGGAAGAACGCATCGCTGGCGCAAACCCCGCCCTCGGCGCGGCCGGCCGACCGGGTGGCGGCGATGCGGACGCTGTCGACGCGGTTCTGCTGACCCGCCCCGATGCCGAACGCCTGCAGGTCCTTGGCGAAGACGATCGCGTTGCTGCTCACCGACGCGCACACCGTCCACGCGAACGCCAGGTCGTCCCACTGCTCGGCGCTCGGCTGGGTCGAGGTGACCACCTGCCAGTGGCTGCGGTCGAGGTCGATCGTGTCGGCCTGCTGCACGAGCAGCCCGCCGTCGATCGAACGCAGGTCGAGCGCAGCGCCGTACGGCGCCGGGCCGGACAGCACGCGCAGGTTGCCCTTGCGAGCGAACACCTCGAGCGCGTCGGTGGTGTACGACGGGGCGACGACCACCTCGGTGAACACCGGGGCCAGCGCCTCGGCCAGATCGGCGGTGACCTCGCGGTTGAGCGCGACGATGCCGCCGAACGCGCTGACGGGGTCGCAGGCGTTGGCCTGCACGTAGGCGGTGGTCGCGTCGTCGGCGACGGCCACACCGCACGGGTTGGCGTGCTTCACGATCACGCACGCCGGCCGGTCGAAGCGGTGCACCATCTTCCACGCCGCCTCGGTGTCGTACAGGTTGAGGTAGCTCAGATCCTTGCCACCGTGCTGCACCATGTGGTCCCACCAGCTGCGCATCCCGTCCGCCAGGTAGCGGGCGCCCTGCTGGTGCGGGTTCTCGCCGTAGCGCAGCACCTGCTGACGTGTCAGCGACAGCTGCAGCGCCGGCGGCAACGCCTCGCCCCGGCCGTCGCCGAGCTCGTCGCCGCTGGCATCGAACCAGTTCGCGATCTGCGCGTCGTACGCGGCGATGGTGGCGAACGCGTCGCGCGCGAGCCGCCGACGTGTCGCGGCCGACACCGAGCCCTCGGCACGGATCTCGTCGAGCACCGGCGTGTAGTCGGACGGGTGCACCACCACCGCGACGTGTGCGTGGTTCTTGGCCGCGGCCCGCACCATCGCCGGGCCACCGATGTCGATCAGCTCGATGCTCGGGTCGCCCGAGAAGGGGTAGAGGTTCACCACCACGAGGTCGATGGGCTGGATGCCGTACTCGGCCATGTCGGCCTGGTGCTCGGGCTTGGTGGGGTCGCCCAGCAGTCCGCCGTGCACCTTCGGGTGCAGCGTCACCACGCGGTGGTCGAGGATCGCCGGCACGCCCGTGAGGTCGGCGACGTCGATCGCCGGCACCCCGGCTGCGGCCACCGCCTTGGCCGTGCCACCGCTGCTGACCACGGTCCAGCCGAGCTCGTGCAGGGCGGTCGCCAGGTCGACGATGCCGGTCTTGTCGTACACGGAGAGCAGCGCAATGGGCATGCGGCCGACGTTACGAGACGGTGGCGATCGCACGAGAGGCGCTTTGACAAGGTGTACGGTCGACGCTCGGACGGGGTGACATCGCCACGACGTTCTGGGAGGAATTTTCGGATGGACTTCAGCAAGTTCAAGACCAGTGACTGGTTGAAGATCGGAGGTGCGCTCGGCTTCTTGATCTTCGGTTTCCTGCACTGGACCAAGGTGTCCGGCTTCGGTGTCACCTCATCGGGCAACAACGTCTTCAGCTTCTTCTTCACGGGCACGATCCCGTGGCTGCTCATCATGGCCGTCGGCGTCGTGAGCTTCCTGCTGGTGCAGGGCACGTTGAAGAAGGACATGCTGCCGTGGCCGCTCGTGCTGCTGCTCGCCAGCGCCCTCGCGGTGCTGCTGCTGCTCATCCGGCTGCTCTTCAACCCGATCGACGACGGTGGCTTCGACTTCGGCGATGTCGGGGTCGACGTCGGCCGTGGCATCGGCCTCTACCTGTCGTTCATCGCCGGCGCCGTCGTGCTCGTCGGTGCGTTCCTGGGCTTCAAGGAGTCCGGTGGCGACATCAACGACCTCAAGGACGTCAACAAGATCAAGAGCCAGTTCAACACCGGCGGTGGTCCGTCGGCTCCTGGCATGACCCCGCCGCCCCCGCCGGGATTCGGCGCCGTGCCGCCCCCGCCGCCGCCCGCTGCTGCTCCCCCGCCGCCGCCTCCGCCGGCTCCGGGCACGCCGCCCCCGCCGCCTCCGCCGCCCGTCGGCTGAGCCACTCGGCGCACACGAGGCCACACGCGACGGAGCCCCGCCTCTCGGCGGGGCTCCTCACGTTTTCCGGCTCGTTCGTGGGCGTCAGCCCTTCAGGGCCGCCACGATCTCGGCCATCAGGTCGCCGGCCTCGGTGGGGTTCTGGCCCACCTTCACACCGGCGGCGGCGAGGGCCTCCATCTTGCCCTTGGCCGTGCCCTTGCCGCCCGAGGTGATCGCGCCGGCGTGGCCCATCTTCTTGCCCTCCGGCGCGGTGACGCCGGCGATGTAGGCGCTCATCGGCTTGGTGACGTTGGCCTTGATGAACTCGGCGGCCTCCTCCTCGGCCGAGCCACCGATCTCGCCGATCATGATGATCGCGTGGGTCTCGGGGTCGGCCTGGAACTCCTTCAGGCAGTCGATGAAGTTGGTGCCCGGCACCGGGTCGCCGCCGATGCCGACACAGGTGCTCACACCGATGCCGCGCTGCTTCAACTCGTACAGCGCCTGGTACGTGAGCGTGCCCGAGCGGCTGACGATGCCGACGTTGGGGCCCGACGCCGTGGGCAGCTCGGCGATCTCGCCGGCGGTGATGCCGATGTTGCACTTGCCTGGGCTGATGATGCCGGGGCAGTTCGGGCCGAGCAGGCGGGTGTTGGGGTAGTCGCGGACGAGGGTGTTGTAGACCTTCGCCTCGTCCTGGGCCGGGATGCCCTCGGTGATGCACACCACGAACCCGATGCCCGCCGCAGCGGCCTCGAGGATCGCGGCGCCCGCCGCCTTGGGCGGCACGGCGATGAACGACGCGTTGGCGCCGGTGGCGGCGACGGCCTCGGCAACCGTGTTGAACACGGGGATGCCCTCGACATCGGTGCCACCCTTGCCGGGCGTGACGCCGCCGACGACCTGGGTGCCGTAGGCCTGGTTGCGCAGACCGTGGTACTTGCCCTGGCCGCCGGTGAGGCCCTGGACGATCACCTTGGTGTCGGCGTTGACGAAGATGGCCATGATCAGTTGCTCCCGTTGGCGATCGCGACGGCCGCACGAGCGGCTTCCAGCATGGTGGGCTTCGAGGTGAGCTTGCTCTCCGGGATGCCCGCATCGGCGAGGATCTCGCGGCCCTGCTCGGCGTTGGTGCCGTCGAGGCGGATGACGATCGGGGCCCGCAGCTCGACCCGGCTGAGCGCCTCGACGATGCCCTTCGCGACCTCTTCGCCGCGGGTGATGCCGCCGAAGATGTTGATGAAGATGCTCTTGACGTTCTCGTCGAAGTTGATGACGCCGAGGGCGGCGGCCATCACGTCGGCGTTGGCACCGCCACCGATGTCGAGGAAGTTGGCGGCCTTGCCACCCACCTGGTTGACGACGTCGAGCGTGCTCATCGCCAGACCGGCACCGTTGGCGATGATGCCGACGGTGCCATCGAGGCCGATGTACTGCAGGTCGTGCGTGCGGGCGAGCTGCTCGCGCTCGTCGAGCTCCTCGGTGGCACGGAACTCGTCCCACTCGGGGTGACGGAAGCCGGCGTTGTTGTCGAGGCTCACCTTCGCGTCGAGCGCGTGCACGCCGCCGTCCGGGCGGAGGATGAGCGGGTTGATCTCGGCGAGGTCGCAGTCGCCCTCGGTGAAGCAGCGGTACAGCTTGACCAGCATGTCGGCCACACCGTCGACGGCCTCGGCGTCGATCTTGGCGCGCACCGCCGCGTCGCGGGCCGTCTCGAGCGAGATGCCGTCGACCGGGTCGATGTGCAGCATCACGATCGCGTCGGGATCGCTCTCGGCGACCGCCTCGATCTCGACACCACCCTGGGCGCTGAGCATCAGGAGGTGCTTCTTGGCGGCACGGTCGAGCGAGTACGACGCGTAGTACTCCTTCGAGATGTCGCTCGCGTGCTCGACCCACACCCGCTTGACGAGATGGCCCTTGATGTCCATCCCGAGGATGTTGCCGGCGTGCAGGCGCACCTCGTCGGCGTTGTCGGCGAGCTTGATGCCGCCGGCCTTGCCGCGACCGCCGACCTGCACCTGTGCCTTGACGACGACCGGGTAGCCGGCCATCTCGGCCGCGGCGACGGCCTCGTCGACGGTGTAGGCGACGTCGCCGGGCGACACCGGGATGTCGAAGCGGGCGAAGTACTGCTTGCCCTGGTACTCGAACAGGTCCACTGGTTCAGTCCTCTCTGGCGTCGAGCGCCGATTCCAACCACTGAGCGATGCCCTTGAGCGAGGCGCCGGGACCGAAGATCTCGGCCACGCCCTGCTCGCGCAGGATCCGGGCGTCGGCGTCGGGGATCACACCACCACCGAACACCATCACGTCACCGAGGTCGCGGTTGCGGAGCTCCTCCATCACCCGGGGGAAGAGGGTGAGGTGGGCGCCGCTCAGCAGCGACAGGCCGACGGCGTCGACGTCCTCCTGCAGCGCGGTCTCCGCGATCTGCTCGGGCGTCTGGTGCAGGCCGGTGTAGATGACCTCGAAGCCGTGATCACGCAACGCTCGGGTGATGGTCTTGGCTCCGCGATCGTGGCCGTCGAGGCCCGGCTTCGCGACGACGACTCGGTACGTGCGCTTCACGAGTGCGTGACCCTACGCCGTCGAACGGCGTCCAGACCAACTGGTCCCCACCTCGTGGACCGTCGGGCCGAACGGCGCGTTGGGTCCGGAGACCCGGTGGAGCAGACTGGCGGCGTGGAACCCCGCTGGCGCGAACGATCGACCTTCCGCAGAGCCGTCGTCCCCGTGGCCGGCGGCCTCGTCTTCTTCGTCGTGCTCGGTCTCGCCACCTGGGGCATCGCCGCGGTCCTGGCACGCAACGACGACAAGGTCGAAGAACGCCTGGCCGCCACCACCTTCGAGGTCGGCGGCGTCGAGTTCGTCGCCGGACGCATCGCCGACGGCGGGCCGCTGCTGTTCCAGGGACTGGTCGGCGACGAGGCCGATCGCAGCATCGTGCTCAACCACACCGGCGACGACCCGAAACGCAACTGGTCGGTCCGCTGGGCCTTTCCCGCCGACCGAACCGACAGCTGCAAGGTCAGCCAGATCCAGGGCACTGCGACCTTCACCGACTGCGACGGTCGCACCGTGTCGTACGACGACCTCGCACGGCCCGAGACGGTGCGGCCGCTGATCAGCGACGTGGTGGTGATCGACCTGCGTGGCGCCGCCGCCGAGACCGAGTCGCAGGACAGCGCCACCACGGTGGCCCCCGCCACGACGGCGGCACCATGAGCGGTCCGGCGGTCGACCGGCGTCGGTTCCTCGCCGCGCTCACCGCCGTGCCGGCGCTGGCTGCGGTGCTGCAGGCCTGCAGCGACGACCTCGAGCCGTCCGGCGACGGGTCGGGTCACTCGGGCACCGCGGGTGGCGAGTTGCGTTCGGAGACGGCGCGCACCGCGGCCGGCCCGACGCTCGCCGCTCCGCTCGCCACGGCGATCGAGGCGTTCGGCATCGACCTGTACCGGCGGCTCGCGGCGGCTGCGCCCGCCGACAACCTGGTGGTGTCACCGACCAGCATCGCCCTGGCACTCGCGATGGCTGCCGCCGGTGCCGCCGGCACCACGCTCGACGAGATGCTCGCCACCTTGCACGCCGTCGAGCTCGACCTCCACGCCTCGGCCAACGCGCTCGACACCGCACTGGCAGCTCGCAACGGCGACCAGGTCACGCTCTCGCTCGCGCAGGCCACCTGGCTGCAGGACCGGATGACCGTGATGCCGGCGTTCCTCGACACGCTGGCCGCCGACTACGGCTCGGGCGTGCGGACGGTCGACTTCGAGGCCGACCCCGACGCAGCACGCACCGAGGTGAACGAGTGGGTCGACGACCGCACCGAGGGCCGGATCCCCGAATTGCTCGCCCCGGGGACGGTCGACGAACTCACCCGGTTCGTGCTCGTCAACGCCGTCTACCTGAAGGCGCTGTGGGCCGATCCGTTCGATCCCTCGATCACCCGCGACGCTCCGTTCACGACCGCGGGCGGCGACACCGCCGACGTGCCCACGATGGTGAAGCAGACGGAGTTCGCGTATGCGAGCGGCGACGGGTGGCAGGCGGTCGAACTGCCGTACGCGGGCGACGAACTGGCGATGCTGCTGTTCCTGCCCGAGACCGACTTCCTGCCGACGTTCGAGGAGATCTTCCTCGTCACCGACGCCACGCAGTACCTCGAGCCACGGCTGGTGCGTCTGTTCCTCCCGCGCTGGGACACCTCGGCGTCGTTCGACCTCGCCGACCAGCTGTCGGCGCTCGGCATGCCGACCGCGTTCACCGACGCCGCCGACTTCACGGGCATCACCACCGACGAGCCACTGCAGATCGGCGCGGTGATCCACCAGGCGAACATCACCGTGGGCGAGGACGGCACCGAAGCGGCCGCCGCGACGGCCGTGGTGGGGGTGGCCGGCTCGGCGGCCCCCACCGACGAGCCGATCGAACTGGTCTTCGATCGGCCCTTCGTGTTCGTCCTCCGCGACCGCCCCACCGGCGCGGTGCTGTTCGTCGGGCGGGTGGCCGACCCCCGCGGTTGACGAGGCCGTTGCGACTCAGCGCAGGGCGGGCGGGACGTTGGCGAGCAGGCGGTCGACGAAGACCTCGGCGTGCTCGTCGAGCTTGGCCCGGTTGAGCGCCAGGCCGCCGAGCACGTCGGCGCCACGACCCATCACCGCGTTGGTGAGCTTGTCGAGGGTCTTGCCCGGGTTGAGCGCGAACGTGCAGAACGTCGCCGCCTTCTTGCCGCGCATCATCGGCAGGTGGTCGATCGCACCGAGACCCCACGGGGCCTGACCCACCACGAACAGGCCGTGCACCCACGTGCCGACGAGCACGAAGTCGGCGTCCTGGATGGCGGCGTGGTCGGGGCGGCGCACCCGGTCGAGACCGGTGATCGTCCAACCCTCCTGCTGCAGGAGCGCGCCGATCTTCTCGCCCGCCTTGAACGTGTTGCCGGTGAGGCTCTCGACCAGGATTGCTGCCTTCATGACGGGAGATTCAATCACGTGAGGCCGGCCGGGTCCGCCTTCGCGACCCGGCGTACGGCTCGATCCGACCAGATCGGGACCGAGGTCCCGGTCGGCCGGGAAGCGCTCTCCCGGCCGTCGCACCCCGTCCCTAGGATGGGCGCGCCATGTCCGACCTCCGCCTCTTCGACGATCCGCCGGCCGACGAACCCCCTCGCCGTGGCCGGGTGGTGCTCGAGGGACTCAACCCCGATCAGCTCGACGCCGTCGTGCACCGGGGCGGGCCGCTGCTCGTGGTGGCCGGTGCGGGATCGGGCAAGACCCGGGTGCTCACCCATCGCATCGCCCACCTGATCGACGAGGGCGTGCACCCGATGCAGATCCTGGCGATCACCTTCACCAACAAGGCCGCCGGCGAGATGCGCGAGCGCGTGGCCGCGCTGGTGGGGCCGGTGGCGCTCAAGATGTGGGTGAGCACGTTCCACTCGGCGTGCGTGCGCATCCTGCGGGCCAACGCCGACCGGCTCGGCTACCCGCGCACGTTCAGCATCTACGACCAGGCCGACGCACAGCGCCTCACCGGCTACGTGATCCGCGACCTCGGCCTCGACGCCAAGCGCTTCACCCCGCGTGGCGTGCACGGCATCATCAGCCTCTGGAAGAACGAGCTCGTCACCCCCGACGACGCGGCGCTCAAGGCGAACAACATCTTCGACCGCAAGCACGCCGAGGTGTACCGCGAGTACCAGCTGCGCCTGCAGCGCGCCGGGGCGATGGACTTCGACGACCTGTTGATGAAGACCGTCGAGCTGTTCCGCCAGCACCCCGACGTGCTCGAGAGCTACCAGCAGCGGTTCCGCCACATCCTGATCGACGAGTACCAGGACACCAACATGGCGCAGAACGAGCTCGCGGTGCTGCTCGCCAAGGACACCGGCGAGATCACCGCAGTGGGCGACAGCGACCAATGCCTGCCGTGGGGCACCCTCGTGTCGACCCCCGCTGGGACGTCGACGATCGAACGGGTCGAGATCGGGGACGAGGTCGTCGGGACCGCGGGCCGGACCGAAGCTCGCACCTCGTCGGTCCGCGATCGCCGGGACGGCACCTACCACGGACCGCTCGTCCGGATCACGACAGCGTCCGGCGCGTCGCTCGCGGCAACGCCGTGGCACATCATGCCGGTCCGCCTCGACGCTCGGCCCGGCCAGTGGTTCGTCTCTTTGATGCACCGTGCCGACCGCGGCTACCGCATCGGCGTCACCACCACCCAGCGGTCCGGGCACTACGGCCGGCAGGAGCTCGGCTTCTTCGTCCGTTCGAACCAGGAGGGTGCCGACGCGATGTGGATCCTCCGCGTCGTCGGCAGCCGTGCCGAGGCCGCGTACTGGGAGTCGTGGTACGCAGCGCGCTACGGCCTGCCGACGGCCTGCTTCCACGCGATCGGCCGACCCGGCATGGCGATGGACGACGCACTGCTGGCCCGCCTGTACGCCGACCTCGACACCGTGACTGCAGCGAAGTCGCTCATGGAGGACGAACTCCTCCATCCCGAGTTCCCGCATCATCGACCGCAGAACGGCGCACGTCGGCAGACGCTCGACCTCACGATGTTCGGTGACCAGCGCAGCAATGTCGCATACCACCGGATCCAGTGGTCCTCGAACCGTGCCGACATCGCCGAGAGGTTGCAGGACGCCGGCCATTCGGTCCGCCAGGGCAAGGGGTCGAATCGCCGTTTCGAGACCAGTCGGAAGAGCTATCGCGAGGCAGTGGCGTTGGCACGGTCGGTGGGGGACGCGGGTGGGCTCGCCCTCCGGCGACGGATCGCGATCGGGAGCGACGTGGTCGACCTGATGCCGATCAGTCATGTCCGTCCGGGGATGAGGGTGTTCGTCGAGCACGACGGACGGTTCGAACTCGACGAGGTCACGGCGACGGCGTTCGAGGAGCACTCCGGGCCGGTGTACGACCTCGAGGTCGACCGTGCCCACACCTACGTGGCCGACGGGATCCTCGTCCACAACTCGATCTACGGGTTCCGTGGGGCGGACGTGCGCAACATCAACGAGCTCGAGGACCAGTTCCCCGACCTCACCACGATCGTGCTCGACCAGAACTACCGCAGCACCCAGGTGATCCTCGACGCGGCCAATGCGGTCATCTCGAACAACCAGTCGAAGACCAAGAAGCGGCTCTGGAGCGAGCTCGGCACGGGCGACCCGATCATCCGCTACCAGGCCGACGACGAGCACGACGAGGCCCAGTGGGTGGCCCGCACGATCCACACGCTGCACGAGCACGAGGCACAGCAGTGGCGCGAGATCGCGGTCTTCTACCGCACCAACGCGCAGGCCCGCGTGCTCGAAGAGGCGCTCATCAGGCTGGGCCTGCCCTACAAGGTGGTGGGCGGCACGCGGTTCTACGACCGGCGCGAGATCAAGGACGCGATGGCCTACCTGCGAGCCGTGGTCAACCCGGCCGACGAGGTGAGCGTGAAGCGCGTGCTGAACGTGCCCAAGCGCGGCGTGGGCGACACCAGCGTCGCCAAGCTCGACGCCTTGGCCGCGGCGGCCGGGATCAGCTTCACCGACGCGATGCGCCGCGCGGCCGACGCCGGCGTCAGCGGCCCGGCCCTGCGTGGCATCGCCACGTTCGTGCAGCTGCTCGACGACCTCGGCCAGATGGTGGTCGAACCGGCCGAGGGCGACCCCGACGGCGTGCCGCCCGCCGGTCCCGCCGACGTGCTGCAGAACGCGCTCGAGCTGAGCGGCTACCTCGCCGAGCTCGAGGCCGAGGGGTCGGTCGAGGCCAACGGTCGGCTCGAGAACCTGGGCGAGCTCGTCGGCAGCGCACGCGAGTACACGCGGGTCGACGAGTTCCTCGAGCAGGTGTCGCTGGTGGCCGACACCGACGACCTCGACGAGGACAACCGGGTGGTGTTGATGACGCTGCACTCGGCCAAGGGCCTCGAGTTCCCCAACGTGTTCCTGCTCGGTCTCGAAGAGGGCGTGTTCCCGCACACGCGGGCCCTCACCGAACCGACCGAGCTCGAGGAGGAGCGACGCCTCGCGTACGTCGGCATCACCCGTGCGCAGCGACGGCTGCACCTCACCCACGCCTGGAGCCGCAGCCTGTTCGGCAGCACGCAGTACAACCCGCCGAGTCGGTTCCTCGAGGAGATCCCGCCCGAGCTGGTCGAGCTGAAGGGCAACACCATCCGCGGCCGGTCGAGCTACCGCGATCGCGACCGGGGCGCGCGCGACCGCAGCTTCTCCGAACCACCGGCCTACCGCCGACGCACGGCGCTGTCGTCGTACGACCCCGACGAGGACGCGGCCGAAGCACATCGCGAGCGCGTGGTCGAGGCCGCGATGCGGGCGGGGCGCTCGTCGCCGCAACCCTCGGGTGCCGAGTCGCTCGGGCTGAAGGTGGGCGACGACGTCGAGCACCCCACGTTCGGCGAGGGCATCATCGTCGAGGTGCGCGGCGAGGGCGACCGCGCCGAGGCCACCATCCGCTTCCGTGGCGTCGGCACCAAGCACCTGTCGCTCGCCTGGGCGCCGCTCAAGAAGCTCTGAGCGCCGCGCCGATGTTCCGCCGCCACCTCGTCCGCGACCTGCAGCTGGCGCTGCTCGGCGCCGTGTCGGGTGCACTCGCCGGGCTGGCCTCGTACGTCTTCCTCGAGCTGCTGCACCGCGTGACGTCGTACCGGTACCGGCACGAGGGGCTGGTGTGGCTGCTGCCGCTGGCCGGGTTGGTGATCGGCGTCGTGTACCACCGGTGGGCCGGCCGGGCGGGCGGCGGCACCGCGCTCGCCGTCAGCGAGGCGCACGCCTACACACAGGGGGCGCCGGCACGCATGGCACCGCTGGTGCTGGGCGGCACCCTGCTCGGCCACCTGTTCGGGGCCTCGGTGGGCCGCGAGGGCACCGCGGTGCAGATGTCGTCGTCGATCACCGACGCCGCGGCTCGGCTCGTGCGGCTCGATCACGACCACCGCGCCACGCTCGCCCGGGCCGCGTTGGCCGGAGGGTTCGGCGCGGTGTTCGGTGTGCCGTTCGCCGGCGTCGTGTTCGCGATGGAGGTGGCACGACGCCGCACCGTGCGGGCGCTCGTCGCCTGCGTGCCCGCAGCGTTCGTGGGCGACGCGGTCGTGCGCGCACTCGGCTACGAGCACACCGAGCGGCCGCACGTGCAGGTGCCGTTCTCGTTCGGCAACCTGGTGCTGCTGGTGGTGCTCGGCGCGGTGTTCGGACTGACCGCTCGTTGGTTCGCCCGTGCCGTGCCGGCGCTCAAGCGGCTGAGCGCCCGGCTCGTGCCGTGGCCACCGCTGCGTCCCGTGCTGGGGGGTGCCGTGATCCTCGTCCTCACGTTGCTGCTGGGCGCCGACTACCTCGGACTGTCGCTGCACCTGCTCGACAGCGCGTTCGCCGGCCACACGCGCGACTGGTACGACGCCCCGCTCAAGTTCGCGTTCACCGCGATCGCGCTGGGGTCCGGCTTCGTCGGTGGCGAGGTGACACCGCTGTTCGTGATCGGCGGCACCCTGGGTTCGGCGCTCTCGAGCCCACTCGGCCTGTCGCCGGTGGCGTCGGCGGCGCTCGGCCTGGTGGCCGTGTTCGGTGCGGCGGCGCAGGTGCCGCTCGCGTGCACGGTGATGGCGGGCGAGCTGTTCGGTGCGCACGCGCTGGTGCCGGCGCTGGTGGTGTGCCTCACCGCCCGAGTGGTGGCCGGCGGCGACAGCATCTACGCCCATCCCGTCGTGCCCGCGACCGAGCCGATCCGCTCGTCGGTGTAACCGGCGGCCGGCGGCGCCGTCGGGGTCGCCGTGAGCCGTTCGACCCGCGAGCACCAGGCGGTGCAGGACGCCCTTCCGCAGTACGACGTGCTCGACGAGCTCGGGCGCGGCGCGTTCGGCGTGGTGTACCTCGGCCGGCACCGGCAACTGGGTCGCGAGGTGGCGATCAAGCAGCTGCCCCGGGCCTTCGCCGCCGACCCCGACGTGCGTGCCCGCTTCGTCGCCGAGGCACGGTCGGTGGCGTCGCTCGACCACCCCCACATCGTGCCGGTGTACGACTTCGTCGATCGCGACGACGGCATGTGCCTGATCATCATGGAGCGCTGCATGCGCTCGGTGGGCGACGACCTCGAGCAGCGCGGCCTCGCCTCCGACGAGGCCTGCGCCGCAGTGCTGGCGGGATGCGCGGCGCTCGACGAGGCGCACGCCCACGGGCTCCTGCACCGCGACGTGAAGCCCGAGAACCTGCTGTACGACGCGAAGGGGGTCGTGAAGCTCGCCGACTTCGGCATCGCCCGGGTGCGCAGCGGCAGCGCCCGCCGCACGGCGACGGGCACGGTGATGGGCACGCCGGCCTACATGAGCCCCGAGCAGGTGCGCGGCGACGAGCTCTCCCCGGCGTCGGACGTGTACAGCATGGCGGTGACGGCCTACGAGCTGCTCACCGGTTCGCTGCCGTTCCCCGGTGCATCGACGTCGACCGGTCTCCTCGCCCACCATCTCGTCACCCCGCCGACGCCGTTGCTCGCCGCACGTCCCGAGCTGCCACACGGCGTGGCCACGGTGGTGGACCGGGCGCTGTCCAAGGACCTGGCAGGCCGTCAGGAGACGGCGCTCGATTTCGCACTCGAGCTCACCTCCGCGTGCGTCGCCGCGTTCGGCGAGGGCTGGCTGCGGCGCCGCCGGTTCGTGCTGCACTGGCCGGACGTGCTCGCCCTGTCGGAGCGGCCGGCACCCAACACCGTGCGGACCGGCACGATCGTCGTCACCCGGCCCTCCCACCCGGGCGACCAGCCGGTGTCGGACGGCGCCGCTGCGGCGGACGCGTCCGACACCGGCTCGACGTCGGCGCCCGTGCCGAGCACCTCGCCCAACGGGACGGTGCTGGTGCCGCCCGCCGCGCCGTCGGCACCCCCTGCCCTGCCGCCCCCGTCGGCGCCCGGCGCCGAGCTCCCTGCGCCGCCGTCGGCGCCCTCGCCCGGCCAGCCGCCCCCACCCGGCATCGGGGCTCCGGGCCGAGACCGGCGCCGCCGCACGCTGATCGGGGCGACCGCCGCCGTCGTGGCCGTGCTGGCGTTGCTGGCGGTGGTGGCGGCCGTGGTGATCGCTCGGGGTGGCGACGACGGCGAGGTCGCCGGCACGACCGCGACGTCCGTCGCCGACACGACCGACACGACCGGCACGACCGGCACGACCGGCACGACCGGCACGACCGACACGACCGACACGACCGACACGACGACCTCCGGCACCTCCATCGCCACACCCGCGTCCACGGCCACCACGGTCGACCCGCTGTTCGTGTTCGAGCGACCACCCGGCATCGACTTCGCCGTCGCCGACAACGCGTTCGCCCCCACGCCCTGCCCAGACGACCAGCCGCGACACGCGTGCATCTGGATGCCGCTCGTCCCCGACGACCCCGATGACGGCGACCTCAGCGTGTACTTCTTCACCTCCGGGTTCGTCCCCGAACTCGAGCCCACCGGCTACCACCTGCACGTGTACCTCGACACCGACGTCGACGGCGACGAGCGCCGAGCCGGCAGCGAGGTGTCCGGCAGCACCTGGAAGGAGTGGGACGGCCCGTACCCCATCTCGACCGGCAACGGCCAGAACGGACGCACCGGTTTCTCGCTCGCCGACCTCGAGGCCTCCGGTGCGCGACAGGTGTGCGTGATCGTCGCCGATGCCGATCACCGAGCGCTGCCCGGCACGGGCAACTGCGCCCCGATCGTGCGCACCTGGGATCCCGACATCGCCTCGCAGCAGACCGAGCGGCTCACCGGCCAGTACCTCGGTGGCTGCTCGCTCGGCGGGTCGCTGATCCTGCCCGACACCTGGCACGCGGTCGACCTGCTCGCGACGCCGGTCGCCGACGCCGCCGTCGAGCTGCGCCCGACCGAGGCCGCTGCCACCCAGGAGCGGCTCGAGGCGCTGATCGCAGCTGGTGGCGTGCTGTACGCCGACGGCGCACCGGTCGAGGGCTTCGTGCCGAACCTCCGCGTGGTGAACGTGCCCGGCGAGTTCGCCCTCGACGACACCCCCGACGAGGTCGCCTCGCGGCTGCTGCAACTCGGCGTCGACATCGGCACCACGCGCGCTCGCATCGTGGTCGATCGCACGCTGCTGATCGGCGTGCTCGACGGTGCCGGGCCGGCGGGCGGAGACCTGATCTCGTACGTCGTGCCCGACTTCGGTCACGCCCTGGTGGTCACCTTCGAGGTGCGAGATGCCACGCTGCGCGCCTCGCTGCGTGCGAGCGACAAGGTGATCGAGACCGTCAACGGGTGTTGAGTGCTCGACGCAGCGTCGTCGCGCTCATCACCCGGCTGAGCCGACCGGCGATCTCGGGCTCGGACGCCTCGACCACGTTCGCCGCACGCGCCCACAGTGCCGCCTTCACCTGGAACGGCCGCAGCTGTGGGTGCTTCGATCGCACCAGCGCGGCCAGCCCGGCGACGTGCGGTGCGGCGTAGCTGTTGCCGGTCGACACCGACGTGCCGTGCCCCGTCCACAGCACCTCGACGTCGACGCCTCGTGCGAGGAACTCGGTGGGTGGCTGCGGGTTGACGTGGTACCGGAACGGGTCGCGCGACAGGTTGCACGCGACGCTGACGACCGACGCGAACAGCGACGGGTAGCTGGTGGCGAGGGCGTTGTTGGCCGCGGTCACGACCAGCGACCCCGCGAAGTACGCGCGGTCGCACAGCTCGTGGAACTCGAGCGCCGTGTCGCGCTTGCGACTGCCGAGCGAGAGGTTGATCACGTCGAATCGCTGCTCGACGGCCCACTCGAGTCCGGCGAGGAACGCAGCAGCCGTGCCGGTGAGGCCGGCCCCGAGCACCTTCACGCTCGTGATGCGCGCCTCGGGCGCGATCGAGTGGATGATGCCGGCGCACGCCGTGCCGTGCCCGAAGCTGTCGCCGTGCGGACCGGGGCGTGCGTCGATCCCACCGTCGGGACGGCTGACGAACTCGATGCCGCCGTCGAGGTCGACGCAGCCGTCGAGCTCGGGATGATCGGCGTCGATCCCGCTGTCGATCACGGCCACCCGCACACCGGCACCCGTCGCACCGCCGAAGACCCAGGCGTGGCTGAGGTCGTCGAGCGACACGGGCGCCGGCATCGACACCATCATCGAGTCGCGGCTCCACGCCGGGAGCGAACGCCCGCTCACACCAGACCTGCCACCACACGCGCCACGTCGGCGTAGCGCCGGGGATCGCGGTCCGCCAGCGCCGCCAGGGCGGCGCCCAACTGCTCGGGGCTGGGCGGTGCAGGCACGGTGATCGACGGATCGCGCAACGCTGCCCCGGCGATCTCCGCGAGCATCGACGCGGTCTCGACGTCGTCGAACCCGAAACCGCTGGCGTCGCGCACCAGCTCGAGCACGCCCACCACGTCGCCGTCGAGGCACGGCGCAGCGAGTACCGCCATCGGCACACCGCTCGACCCGCCGGCACCCTCGTTGTCGGCGTCGCCCGCACGGGGCCGCACGGCAGCGGGCTGTCCGGTGGCGGCCGCCAGACCGGCGACGCCGCGCCGATCCCGGTGCGTACCGACGAGCGCGGCGACCGAGCGGCCGGGGGCGCCCGGCGCGGCATCCGCGGCGAGCACCTCGAAGTGGTCGTCGACCAGGGCGAGCAGCCAGCCGCGATCGGCACCGGTCGACTCGATCGCCCCGCGCAGCAGTGCCTGCAGCGTGGGTCGCACGTGCGGACTCCCGTGACCTGCGTGACCTGTGTGACCTGCGTGATCGTCGCGGTTCGCGTCGTCAGGGACGGACATCAGGGTCGACCTCCTCGGGGTGGGGCCGCCACGACGGCGGGCCCGACGGGTGCGGGCAGACCTGCGGCGTCGCCGCGCAGGCCGGGCACGACGGGTGGCGGGAACGCAGGTCCGGACCCCTGCGTGAGGCTCGCGGCCGGGCGCGCCGAGGTGAGCCGGCCGAGTCGTGTGGCGTGTTTCGGTCGCGCCACCACCGTGCCGCGCGACAGCCCGTCGTGCACCGGTCGCGACGTGCGCGACAGCTCACGCAAGGCACGGCCCGACAGGTGCATCAGGTCCATCGTCTCGCCGGCGACCAGGGTCGCAGTGGGTCGTGCACCCAGCACGGCCGGCACCCCGAACACGTCACCGGGCGCCATCGGCACGGGTGCGCTGCCGTCGGCCGAGACGCTGCCGCGGCCGGCGGCCACCACCATCACACCGTCGCCCTCCGCCACGGCGCGGCCGCTCTCGAGCACGAGCCGCACCATGCCGGCCGCCACCGTCGCGAGCTCGGCGTCGGAGAGACCGTGCAGGAACGGCAGGCGGCGCAGCGACGGGATCGGGTCGAACGGCGGCGCGGGTGGCAGCGGTGCACCGGTCTGCTCGGCCCACAGGCGTGCGTACTCGCCGCGCCGTGCGAGCAACTCGGCATGCCGTCCGATCTCGACCACCCGACCGTCGGCGACGACGACGATCTGGTCGTACTCCTGCACCGACGCCAAGCGGTGGGTCACCGCCACCACCGTGCGGCCCACGCTGATCGACTCGATCGTCTCGTTGATCTGCCGCTCGGTCGCGGGGTCGAGCGCCGAGGTGGCCTCGTCGAGCAACAGCAGGTGCGGCGAACGGACGAGCGCCCGTGCGATCGCGACGCGCTGGCGCTGGCCACCCGACAGGTTCGACCCGTTCTCGCCGACCAGCGTGTCCCAACCACGGTCGAGCGAGTCGACGAACGCCTCGACACCTGCCGCACGGCCGGCGGCACGCACCTCGTCGTCGGTGGCACCCGCTCGGCCGAGGGCGATGTTCTCGCGCAACGTCGCATCGAAGAGGAACGAATCCTGGAACACCACGCCCAACTGGTGCCGCCACGACTCGAGCGACGCCGAGCGCAGATCGGTCCCGTCGACGAGGATCGCTCCGTCGTCGGGCTCGTGCAACCGCATCAGCAGCCGGAGCACCGTGCTCTTGCCCGACCCGGACGGGCCGACGAACGCCACCCTCGTGCCGGCTCGGATCGTCACGTCGACACCGTCGAGCGCTCGTCGGTCGGGTGTGTACGACATGCCCACGCCGACCAGCCGGATCTCGTTCGCCAACGGCGCCAGCGCAGGCAGGTCGCCGTCCGGCTCGGCCGGCGCGTGCAGCACCTCGTCGATGCGCATCAACGATCCCATCGACGCCTGCACGTCCTGGCCGAGGGAGACCAGCACGGTGACGGGCGACAGCACCTCGCCCATGATCGACAAGAAGGCGACGAGTCCACCGGTGGTGAACCGCCCGTCGATGATCATCCACGCGCCGACGGCCAGGATCGTCAGGCGCAGCAAGGTGACGAGCAGGTTGACCGACAACCCGAACATGCCGCCCCACACGGTGAGCCGGCGCATCGACCGGAACACCCGCTCGCTCTGCGACGCGAATCGACGGCGCTCGCGGCCGGCGAGGCCGAACATCCGCACCACCGGCATCGCGCGGTGGTTCTCGGCAGCGATCCCGAGCAGCCCGCTCTGTGTCTCCTGCACCGACAGCGACCGCTCCAGCGCTCCGGCCGACATCGACTTGTAGACGAGGCCGACGATCGGTGCGACGGCCAGCACGATCAGGCCGAGCACGAGGTCGAGGCTGAGCATGATCACGGCGCTCACCACGAGCGACACCAGTTGGAACACCCCCTGACCGATCGCCTCGCTCAGCCCGCCCTGCACTGCGGCGACGTCGCTGAACAACCGCGACAGCACGTCGCCCTGCGGATGGTCCGCGAACCAGCGCGAGGGCAGCACCTGCAGCCGGTCGAAGATCGACTGTCGCATGTCGCGCGTGATCGCGTTGCTCACCCAGGCCGACTGGTACGCCTGGCGCACGCTCGCCGCCAGCGACACCACGAACGCGAACCCCAGCCCCGCCAGCAGCGACAGCACCTGCGAGAGCTCGCCGCTCGGCAGCGCGGTGTCGAACAACCGTTGCGTGACGAACGGGAACGCGGCCGTGAACGCGAGGCTCAGCAACATGTAGGCGAAGATCTCGACCTGGCGCAGCTTGTAGGGGCGCAGGTACTGCCACGACAGCCGCAGGAAGTCGCGCATGCGCACCGTCGCGCCGCCCGTCTCGAGCTTGCTGTGCCACAGCCGTTCGAGCTGCCCGAGCGACATCCCGTAGACGTCGCGCACGGTCTCGTCGAGCCGACCGGGTGCCGCACCGAACAGTCGGGTGAGCCCGTCGGTGCCCTCCTTCGACAACAGGAAGCGGACGAAGGACACCGACATCGCGGCCCGCTCGTCGCCCTCGGCGCCGTCGAGCGAGGGCAGGTCGCCGCCACGCAGCTGTTCGTCGGTGTCGGGCGCGCCGCCGAGGTGCAGGCCGTACCCCTCGACGACGAGCTGCAGCTGTTCGGCAGCCGGGAACGCGCCGCCGAAGATCAGCGCGAGCACACGGTGCGGTGGCTCGACCGGCGTCTGCGGGGTGACCACCACCCAGGCCTGTTCGCCCGCGGCGTCGACGGCGGCATCGGTGACCACGGTGCCGTCGACGTCGGGGTAGGGGTCGACGAGGTGGATCACCGGCACCACGCCCCACGGCTCGGAGCCGAAGCCTCGCAGCGCACGGCGGGCCCGGTCGGCTGCGGATGCATACGACGCGGCGATGGTCTCGGCGTGCGTACCGGTGACGAAGCGGACCTCGATGCCGGTCGTGCGCAGCACACCGTCGGTCGTCTCGCGGCGGATGGCACGATCGTCGACAGCGTTGTTCCGCGGGGCGACGAGCCGCAGTGTCGAGCCGCCGAAGCGCACCTCCGACCCCGACGGCACACGGGCGGTCCGGTCGAGGCGCCGACCGTCGAGGAACGTGCCGTTCGAGCTGTCGAGGTCGGTCACCTGCAGCTGGCCGTCCACCACGTCGAGGCGCAGGTGCCTGGCCGACACCGCCGGGTCGCGCACCACGAACGCCGGCTCGAGGCGACCGAGCTCGAGCGAGGCGTCGACGAGGATCGTGCGCCGCCCTGCCGGGTCGTCGAGCTCGATCTCGACCCCGACACCGAGCGGGCGACCGGCCGTCGACGCCGCCGGGTTCGAAGGACTCGAGGAAGGACCCGAGGAAGGACCCGAGGGAGGTGTGACGCTCATGTAACCGCTCCTGCGATCGTCGTCGTGGATGAAGCAGGGTGTGCACGACCGCCACCCCGAGGAAGGAGCCGGCGATGGAGGACGAGCAGATGGCCGAGGGTCTCGAGGCGGCCGAGCGCCTGCTCGCGAAGGTGCGTCTGTTCGCGTCGAGCCTCGACCCCGACGAGCGCGAGTTGTTCGCCGCGCTCCTCGGCCCCGGCGTGGCGCTCGCCCACCGCGACGACGAGGTGGTGGGTTTCGCCAACACGTGGGAGCCCCGCAAGCTGCCGGCTCACCTGGCCGACGTGATCCGTGAGCACGACGTGCGGATCAGCGGGCTGTGATCCGAGGCGGCTCACTCGCCACCTCCACGAGCGACCGTCGGGTCGAGCAGCTCCTGACGCACCAGGGCGTCGCGCAGCCGCTGACGGGCCCGGTGCAGCACCACCTTGGCGTTGCCGTAGCTGATGTCGAGGGCGGCGGCCACCTCGTGCGGGCCGAAGCCGAGGTGCACCACCATCGAGATGGCCGCGGCATCACGCGCCGACAGATGGGCGAGGCCCGCCCGCACCGCCGTGGCGAGCGCCTCGAGCTCGGCCGTCGACTCGGGCCCGGCGAGTTCGTCGTCGGCGATCACGTGGTCGTCGATCGGCTCGAGCCGGGCTTGGGTGCGGGCGCGCAGGTCGTCGATGGCGGCGTTGCGTGCGATCTGCAGCAGCCACGGCCGGAACCGGGCCGCATCGCGCAACAGGTGGAGCCGCGAGTAGGCCCGGTAGAAGCACTCCTGCACGAGCTCGCGACGCCGTTCGACGTCGTGCACGTTGTCGGACAGCGCACGGCCCACCGCGCCGTGGTGTCGCCGGTACAGCTCTTCGAACGCCGCCTGGTCGCCCTCGCGGGCCCATCCGACGAGCGTCGCGTCGTCCGCGTCGTGCAGCCGTGCCGCACCGATCATCTGCCGCTCCCCCACCTCGGTCACCTCCCGGGACCGATTCGTACGGTGAGGTCGTTAACGAGGTGCTAACCAGACGCGCGAGGATGCCCCGATGCCTCGGCGGGTGATCCCCGATCCGGTGGACCACGAGCTCCAACGGCCGCAGTTGATCCACCGATTGCAGGAGCGTTTCCACGCGCCCGTGGTCTGCGTGGTGGCCGGTGCCGGCTTCGGCAAGTCGACCGCGGTCGCCCAGGCGGTTCGGCACAACCAGGTGCACCCGCTCGGGCTCGAGGTGTGGCTCACCTGTCGGCCCGGCCACGAGGACGGCGAGCGGCTCGGCGCTGCGCTGCTCGAACAACTCGACGTCGACCGGCCCGCCGGTCCCGCCGCCGGGACCGCCTGGCTCACGGCGATCGCCGCCTCGATCGAACGCGCGATCACCGACGTGTCGCCGCTCGACCTGTGCATCGTGCTCGACGACGTGCACCTCGTGCCCACCGGGTCGTCCGCCGAGCGACTGCTCGCCGAGGTGGTGCGACGGCTGCCCGACAACGGCCACCTCGTGCTGCTGTCGCGCTCCACGCCGGCCGTGCCGTTGGCACGGCTGCGTGCCGCCGGTGGGGTGATCGAGCTCACCGAACGCGACCTCGCCTTCAGCGAGGCCGAGGTGGCCGCGCTCGCTCGGTCGGCCGGGCGGCCGACCGAGCAGGTGGCCGGTCTCGGTGGCTGGCCGGCGCTGGTGCGGCTCGGGCTCGCCGCGCCCGTCGGCGCCGACCGCGACTTCCTGGTCGAAGAGGTGCTGGCCGCGCTCGACGAGGCGCATCGCACCACCCTGCTGGCCCTCGCCCTGCTGGGGCCGGCCGACGACACCACCGTGTCGCAGGTGGTCGGCCGCCCGGTGCGGGTGGCCGACGCGCTGCGCGGCGTGCCCCTCGTGTCGCGCACGCCCGACGGTCGGCACGACGCGCACCAACTGTGGGACGTGGCACTGCGCTCGTCGTTCGAGCCCGAGGTGCTGCACCGCCTGCAGGAGCGTGCGATCGAGGTGCTGCTCGCTCACGACCAGACGGCACGGGCGGCGCAGATCGCACTCGACATGGGCGACTCGGCGGCCCTCGACCGGGTGGCGCTCGCCACGGTCCGCACGCACCTCAACCACATCCCCGTCGACACGGTGCAGCCGTGGCTCGACGCCGCCGTGCACCACGGACCGGCGATGCGGGTGCTCGACGGGATGGTCCGGTACACCACCGATGCGAAGGACCTGACGGCCGACGGGCTGATCGACGGGGTGATCGCCGAGGCGCAGGCCAGCGGTGACGTCTCGCTCGAGTCGGCGGCGATCGGCGCGGCCGCCGTCATCGCGCATGCCCGCCAGGACCTCGGCAAGCTGTTCCCTCTGGCGCTGCGGGCCTCGGAGATGGCTGCGTCGGACGAACCGGTGCTCGCGCTGCTCCGGGCGGGCGTGCCCGCCGTCGGTGCCGACCTGCGCGGCGAGCCCGAGGCCGTGATCGAGGCCGTGCGCGACGTGCCGTGGACGCGGGTGGCAACGGGAGGCGCACGACTCGTCGGACGCCTGTACCTGCAGGCGCTGTGGATGGCGGGTCGGGCCGAGGAGTCGATCGCGTTCGCCGACACCTGGTTCCGCGGCAACGAGTCGTTCCTCGGCGGCCTGCCCGCGCTGTCGCGTTGGTTCGCCGGCGATCCCCGCGAGGCGTTCGAGAGCGGGATCGGCATCGACCGCGCCGACGGCACCAACGACCGCGACACCTTCGTCGGCAACTGCTTCGTCACGATGATCTGCGCCTCCCGCGGGCAGCGGGCCGAGGTCGCCGCGATCTGGGCCGACGGGCTGATCGCCGGCCTCGGGTTCGACAACGCCCGCGACTCGGCGCACCTCACCTACGCCACCGCGGCCCGTCACGTCCTCGCCGGTGACGACGAGGCGGCGGCCGGTGTCTATCGCGACCACCTCGCCCGATTCGGTGTCGACGACCGGCTGGGCGAACGGCACCTGCGCCGGTTCCCTGCGCTCGGCTACGTGCTGGCGCCCGAACTGCGCGAGCTGTGGGACACGGTGCCGCTCGGTCGGGATCACGAACGTGCGCGCGCCACGGCTCGTGCACTGCTGGCCGTCCGGGCGGGCACGACGGTGGGTCCGGTGCCCGATCCGTGGGCGGTCGTGACCCACCTGCCCCTACCGTGGACCGTCGAGCTGATCGCCGGTCTGGTCGAGCGCGACGACCCCCGGGCCGACACGCTGTGGCAGGGCGTCGCCGCGGTGGTCGGTGCCCGCGCGTCCGACGAGCTGACGCGACGGGCCGCGCCGGGCGACGAGCACCTGCCCGGGCCGCGGCGCTGCTCGGGCGCCTGCCGAGCTCGCCGTCGACCGTGACCGAGGTGTGCGTGCTGGGTCCGCTCGAGGTGCGCCACGACGGCGTGCCGTGTGCGTCTCCTGAGTTGCGCCGGGGGCGGGTGCGTCAGCTGCTGGCGCTGCTGGTGCTCGAGCGATCGATCACACGCGATCGGGCCGAGGCGCTGCTGTGGCCCGACCTGCCGGCGGAGGCCGCAGCGAAGAACCTGCGCGTCACCCTCACGCACCTGCGCAAGGTGCTCGAGCCCGGCCGCCCGGCGGGCACGCCCGGCTATCACGTGCGCGTCGACCAGACGTCGCTCGGCCTGCATCCGTCGGCGCACCTGCGCGTCGACGCGTGGGAGGCCGACGAGTGGGCGCAGCGGCTCGAACGCACGCACGAGTTGACGGCCGAGCGCGACGCCCTCACCCGTCTCGTCGGTCTGTGGCGTGGTCTGCCGTACCCCGACCTCGACGACCTCGTCGACCTGACCGGCACGCTGGAGCGCGTGCGCAACCGCCACGTCGGCACACTGCTCCGGCTCGGCGAGCTGCACATCGCATCGGGTGCCGCCGAGGAGGCCAAGCGGTTGGCACTCGAGATGCTGGAGGTCGACCCGTACCGCGAGCAGGCGCACCGGCTGGCGATCGCCGCCGATCTGCGGCTCGACGACGCGGCCGAGTTGCGCCGGTCGGTCGCCCGGCTCAGCCAGGCGATGGACGAGCTCGGGGTCGAGGCGAGCGCGTCGACCCAGGTGTTGCTGCACCGTGTGTCGCTGCGTGCCGGCGACCGACCGTCGGCTCGTTGAAGCCGCCTCCCACCGAACCAGGCGGACGATGCGCGCGACCGGGCCGACGTCGGGGATGATGACCCCCCGTGAGGACGAATGTGCCGCTGTCGCTGTTGCTGCCCCCGTCGGAGGGCAAGGCCGGAGGCGGTCGCGGACGTTGGGATCCGGCGAGTGGGACGGCGGCGTTCCGGGGTCTGGCCGACCGGCGCGAGCAGGTGGCCCGCGCCCTGGCGGCGATCGGGGGCGGTGACGAGAAGCTGCTCGGCGTCGGCGGCGCGCATCTGGCCCGAGCGCAGTCCGCGAACGCCACCCTGCTCGGCGCCCCGGTGCGCAAGGCCGGCGAGCGCTACACGGGCGTGGTGTGGGATCACCTCGGGCTCGACTCGCTGCCCGAGCCGGCCCGCAAGCGGGCGCACGGTGCGGTCGCGGTCGTGTCGGGGCTGATGGGTGTGGTGGGCGTCGACGACCCGGTGCCCGACTACCGGCTGAAGATGGGCGTGTCGCTCGCACCGATGGGCAAGCTGTCCACGTGGTGGCGGCCGGCCGTCAGCGAGACGATCGGCCGCTGGGCGAAGCGGCGCTTCGTGGTCGATCTGCTGCCACTCGAGCACCGAGCCACCTTCGAGCCCGCGGGACTGCGCGGCGTGAGCGTGGCGTTCGTCGAACGAGCAGGGGGTGGTGCGGGGCGCGTGGTCGGCCACGATGCGAAGGCGGCCAAGGGGCGGCTCGCGCGTCACGTGCTGTGCAGCGAGTTGCATCCGCTCGACGCCCTCGAGTCGTGGACCGATGAACGCTTCGCTCTGTCGATCGTGGCATGGTGACAGCCATGGACCAGGCGTTCGTCGATCGCATCAACGCCCAGACGGCCTACGAGTTCGCCCGCACCGGGCCGCCCGCCGACTTCCCGAAGCTGCCCGACCTCCCGCTCGGGCGCTACACCGACGAACGCATCTGGCACCTCGAGCACCGGCACGTGTTCGGGCGCAACTGGATCTTCGTCGCGCACACGTCGGAGCTGCCCGGTGCGGGCAGCTACCGCACCATCGACGTGGTGGGTCGCCCGCTGGTGCTGATCCGTGGGGACGACGGCGTGGTGCGGGCGTTCTTCAACTCGTGCCGGCACCGCGGCGCGCCGGTGGTGCGTGACGAGTGCGGCACCTGTCGGCTGATGGTGTGCCAGTACCACTCGTGGTCGTTCGACCAGACGGGCCGGCTGGTGCGCGTGCCCGACGAGCGCGACTTCGTCGGTCTGCAGCCCGACGAGCGCGGGCTCGTGTCGGTGCGCTGCGAGGCGTGGGGCGGGCTGCTGTTCGTGAACTTCGACGACGACGCGATGCCGTTGCTCGAGTACCTGGGGCCGCTCGCCGACGAGCTGCGCGAGCTGGTGACGGCCGACCTGCGCGTGGTGGCCCGCACCACGACCACGCACCGGTGCAACTGGAAGATCATGGCCGAGGGCTTCCTCGAGGTGTACCACGCCAAGACGATCCACACGAACACCGTGGCGGGCGTGCTGCGCCCCGCCGGCGCGGCCATCAGCCTGATCGCCAACGGGCACTCGCGCATGTACACGCCGTTGTCCGAAGCGGTGATGGCGGGCGGGCGCGACAGCCACCGCGGGCTACCGATCGTCGAGGGTCTGGGCTCGTTGTTCGACACGCACAATCCGGCGTACAGCGTCTTCCCCAACCTCATCAGCCCGCTCGACAAGGCGGGGTTCCCGCTGTTGCAGTTCTGGCCCGAGGCGATCGACCGCACCCGGCTCGAGCGCATCTGGCTCGGCCCGGCCTCGGGGGTGGAGCCCGAGCGCAACCCCGTGTGGGACAAGCGGTTCGCCGCGTTCGACATCGTGATGGACGAGGACGCGGAGAACCTCGAGCCGATCCAGCGCTCGGTCGAGAGCGCAGCCCAAGGTGGCATCCCGCTCAACTACCAGGAACGCCGGATCTGGCACCTGCACACGACGATCGACCGCTCGATCACGGCCGGCGCAGGTGCCGATGCGATCCCCGAGGGGCTGCGCGTGCCCGACCTGCTGTCCGACTGGGTCGACCAGCCGAACTGACTCGGGCGGGCGTCTCAGGCGAGGGCGCGCAGCGCGGCGACGCAGTCGGGCGCGGACAGGTCGATCACCGCGGCGACAGGCCGACCGGGGCCGGTGACGGCGTCGAGCGCCTTGCCGCCCGACGCGGCCGCCGGCAGGCCCCACGCGAGCACGGCGTACCGTGCGACGGGGTCGGTGGCGGCGACGACCGCGCCCTTGGCGATCGACTTCCACAGGTGCTCGAGGCGCAACAGCCCCGGACGCGAACCGGTGCGACCACCGGCGACCTCGATCCACCACGTCGTGCCGTCGGCGGCGCGGCAGCGGAACGTCGGCTGCACGCCGGTGGTGACCGCGGCGTCGTCGTCGAGGTCGGTGAAGCCGGCGTCGACCAGGCACTGACGGGCGAGGTCCTTGGCCGCCCACCCGCCGACGACCGGGTCGGTGTCGCGGCCCTCGCCGGGCGCGAGTGCGACCGCGCCGCGGATCGACGCCGCGGCCTCGGCCTCGCGGGCGATGCGGGCATCGGCGGCCTCGACGTAGGCCGGGTCGGTGTCGTAGCCCATGTAGTGGCGACCGGTGCGCACCGCGGCGACGGCCGTGCTGCCCGATCCCATGAACGGGTCGAGCACCAGGTCGCCCACGTACGTGTGCAGGTGGATGAGCCGTTCGGGCAGCGCGACCGGGAACGGCGCGGGATGGCCTACGCGCGAGGCGCTCTCGGCGGGCATCTCCCAGACGTCGAGCGTGGCTTCCATGAACTCGTCGCGAGTGAGGCTGCTCACCGACGGCAGGTCGCGCTTGGCGCGCTTCTTGGCGTCGACCGCCCGGTCGAAACGGCCCTTGCTGGCCACGATCACACGCTCGCTCACGTCGCGCAGCACCGGGTTGCCGGGCCGCTGGAACGAACCCCAGGCGCACGAGCCCGATGCGCCGCGCTGCTTCACCCAGACGATCTCGCCGCGCAGGAGCAGGCGCAGGTCGTCCTGCAGGATCGAGGTGATGTCGGCCGACAGCGATCGGTACGGACGGCGGCCGAGGTTGGCGACGTTGACGGCGATCCGACCGCCGGGTTCGAGCACCCGTACGCACTCGGCGAACACGTCGCGCAGCATCTGCAGGTAGTCGAGGTAGGTGGCGGGGATGTGACCCTCGCCGAGCGCCTCCTCGTACGCCTTGCCGGCGAAGTAGGGCGGCGAGGTGACGACCAGGGCGACCGAGTTGTCGGCCACCTCGCGCATGTCGCGGGCGTCGCCGACCACGATCCGGTCGAGTTCCTTCGGCGCCTCGATCGTCTCGTCGGCGCTGACGTCGGGAGCCGAGAACCGTGCGTAGAAGGCCGACGAGTCGTGGTTCTCACGCCGGGAGACGCCGAAGTTCGACGTGCTCGTCCCGCGCGTACGTTCGGCCATTCGTCCGATGCTACGAAATCCCACGCGCGCAGACGAGCACCCTCCGCGCGAGCAGGGACGGAGCGCGCGGGCGACGGGTTCGGCCGTTCGTGTCACCACATGGAGCGACTGTCGGTTCGTGTGGTGACACGGACGGCGGAACCCGCTGCGGCATCCGGCCCGTGCCACCTTCCGGAGCACGGGTGGGTGCGAGACTCCACGCCATGGGGAGTGGCACGGGGATGAGTCGGCGGGATGTGGCGAGGTGGGCCGTGCTCGGCGCCGGTGCGGCGCCCATCGCCGCCTTCGTGGCCGCGTGTTCGGGCGACGAGAGCACCAGCGCACCGACCACGACCGTCGCACCCACGACCACGACCGTCGCACCCACGACCACCTCGGCCACCACCATCACGACCACCACCACCGTCGCGGTTCCGACCACCACGCCGGTCGACCCGTCGCGACCCTGGTGGATGCAGGGCGGGTTCGCGCCGGTGGACCGCGAAGTCGAGGCGACCGACCTGACCGTGCGCGGTGCGATCCCGCCCGAGCTCACCGGCACCTATGTGCGCAACGGCTCGAACCCGGCCAGTGGCGACTCGCCCCACTGGTTCTTCGGCGACGGCATGGTGCACGGCGTACGCCTCGACGCCGGGCGGGCGACGGCCTACCGCAACCGGTGGGTGCGCACACCCCTGTACACCGGCGGGCTCGGCTTCGGGCAGGGCGCACCGGGTGGGGCGTCGAACCAGTCGAACGTCTCGGCCCTGTGGCACGGCGGGCGGCTGCTCACCAGCGGCGAGGTCGGCTTCCCGTACGAGCTCTCGCCCGGCGACCTGTCGACCGTCGGCGCGCACGACTTCGGCGGCGTGCTGACGTCGAGCTTCACGGCGCACCCGAAGATCGACCCAGCCACCCGGCGCATGCACTCGTTCGGGTACGGCTTCACCCCGCCGTACCTGACGTACCACGTGATCGAACCCGACGGCACGATGAGCCATGCCGAGCCGATCGAGTTGCCGAACAGCACGATGATCCACGACTTCGCGATCACCGAGACCGACGCCGTGTTCTGGGACCTGCCGGTGGTGTTCGACCTCGACGCGGCGATCGCGTACATCGACGACCCCAGCTCGGGCGCGTTCCCGTACCGCTGGCGGCCCGAGGTGGGAGCCCGCATCGGCGTGATGCCGCTCGCGGGTGGCGCCGACCAGTTGCGGTGGTTCGAGCTCGACCCCTGCTACGCCTTCCACGGCGTCAATGCGTTCCGCCGTGGCGACGAGGTGGTGATCGACATCTGCCGGCTGAGCCGGATGTTCGCCGACGGCGATCTGTTCGGGGGCGAGGGCTCGCTGCGGCGATGGACGGTCGACACGGTGGCCGGCACGATCACCGACGACGTGCTCGAGACCGAGAACCCCGGCGACCTGCCCAGCCGCGACCCGCGCCGCGTGGGCCGCGAGCACCGGTACGGCTACCTGGCCGGCACCCGGCCGAACGAGACGACCGTCGACCTCGGCGGATTGATCAAGCACGACTTCGAGCGCGGCACACGCGAGACCTGGGATCCCGGGCCCACGTCGCACAGCGGCGAGTGGCTGTTCGTGCCGGGTGGCAGCGACACCGCCGACGACGCGGGCTGGTTGTTCGGGTTCGTGCACGACGAGGCGACCGGCGTGACCCACCTGACGATCGTCGACGCGACCGACGTACCGGCCGGCCCCGTGGCATGGATCGAGATGCCGCAGCGCGTGCCGTACGGGTTCCACGGCACCTGGATCCCGGGCTGAACCGGGTCAGGCGCGCCGGATCACATCTTCCCGTAGTCGCAGGTGAGCCACTGCTGGGGCTGCAGTCGCACGGTCACCGAGTCGGCGCCTGCGGGGTTGCGTTCGGCGTACCACGCGCCGAGCTCGGGTCCGAGGTAGCGACTGGCCAGGGCGAGCCCGTCGTGCGATGCCGGCTCGATCACCACCGGCCCCTCGACCATCACGTACTTGTACGGCGGCGTCTCGACCTGGGCGGTCAGCGTGGCACGGCCGGTGTTGCCGAGCAGGCGGGCCTTGAGGCTGCCCCCGTCCATCGACACCAGCACGTCACCACCGGGCTCGTACAGGTACCAGACCGGCAACGCGAGCGGGCCCTTGTCGCGCCTGGCGATCGAGAGCACGCCCACGTGCACGTCGGCGAGGAACGCCTCGCGCTCGGCCTCGGTCATGTCGAGCTGGCTCACGCCGGGTTCTCCTGACGCTCGGCGCGCTCCATCCGCTCGACCGGGGCGTGTCGCATGTCGGGGTGGGTGAGGATCCAGAACCGGTCGGCCTTGATCGCCTCGGCCACCTGGTCGCCGATGATCGACACGTCGATGCCCTCGGCCACCCCTTGCTTGAGCAGCGCGTCGATCGCCTGCTGCACCGGCGACGTCGACGGGGCGGGCTCGGCGCCGAGGCGGTCGCTCCACTTCTGCGTCTGCACCAGGTTGGTGCGCACGAAGCCGGGGCAGAGCACGCTCACGCCGATCGGCGAGCCGCCGCTGCGCAGCTCGATGAACAGGCTCTCGCTCAGCGCGACGACGGCTGCCTTGGTGACGCCGTAGGGCGCGTTGCCCGGCACGGCCACGAGGCCGGCCATCGACGCGGTGTTGACGATGTGGCCCTCGCCCTGGTCCTCCATGATCGGCAGGAACGCACGGATCCCGTGGATCACGCCGTAGAGGTTGATGCCGACCATCCACTCCCAGGTGCTGAACGGGCCGCGCCACGCATCGCCCTTGCCGAGCACGCCGGCGTTGTTGCACAGCACGTGGGCGGCGCCGAAGCGCTCGACGGTCGCGGCGGCCAGCGCCTGCACGTCGGGCTCGAGCGAGGTGTCGGCCACGACGGTGAGCACCTCGGTGCCACCCTCGGCGATCTCGGCCTCGGCCTGGCGCAGGCTGACGTCGTCGATGTCGGCCAGCACCACCTTCATGCCCTCGGCAGCGAAGCGCACCGCCATCGCCTTGCCGATTCCGCTCGCGCCGCCGGTGATCACGGCGACCTTCCCCCTGAGGTCCTGCATGTGCGGCACTGTACGACGGCCTACGGTGCCCCGTATGACCCGAGCCGCCGACGCCTCGTTCTCGCCCGCCGACGCCCGCCGCACGTGGCGCAGCCTCGAAGCCGTGCACGGGATGATCTACTTCACGCCCGACGCCCCGCCCCGCTACGCCGAGGTGGGCGTCACCCACCACCGGTCGGGATACTTCGGCTCGCGGGCCGCGGCGATGGGTGCGGTGACGCCCGACGTGGTGATCGCCACGTTCTTCAACTTCCACCCGGGTCTGGTGCGTCGCGTGACGACCGGTCTGTGGGACGCGACGACACCCGATCAGCTGCTGACCGCACGGCTCGCGGCGGTCGATTCGTCGTTGCGCCGCGCGTTCGGCGACGAGGTGCTCGCCTCGGCCGAACTGGCCGACGCGGCCACGACGCTGCGCCGTGCCGCCGAGGTGGCGTGCGAGCGACCCGAGGGACGCCCGCTCTTCGCCGGGCACGCCGGCCTGCCCTGGCCGGACGAGCCGCACCTGGTGCTGTGGCACGCGCAGACGCTGCTGCGCGAGTTCCGCGGCGACGGCCACATCGCCGCGCTCGTCGGCGAGGGTCTCGGTGGGCTCGACGCGCTGATCTCGCACGCCGGGTCGGGCGACGTGCCCGCGGCCGTGCTGCAGGCCACCCGCGCCTGGAGCGACGACGAGTGGGCTGCCGGGGTGGCGTCGATGGCCGAGCGCGGCCTGGTGCACGCCGACGGCTCGTTCACCGACGAGGGTCGGGCGCAGCGCGAGCGGATCGAGGCCGCCACCGACCGCCTGGCCGTGGCACCGTGGGCCGCGATCGGCGCCGACTCGTGCGAGTCACTGCGAGCGATCGGCAAGGACCTCAGCCGCCGGGTGATCGACGCCGGCCTGCTCGCGGTCGACCCGAAGCGCTACCTCGAGGACTGACGTCACGCCGGCTCCCCCGAGCGTCGTTCGGCGTTCGCGGTCCCGGCTCCCTACGATCTGCCCCATGGCGTACCGGTACCTCTGGACCCCGCTCGAGCTCGGGCCGGTGACCACGCGCAACCGCATCGTCTTCAGCGCGCACCTCACCAACTACGCCCGAGACGGCAAGCCCACCGAGCAGCACGCCGCGTACTACGCCGCACGCGCCGCGGGCGGTGCCGGGCTGATCATCACCGAGGAGCACAGCACCCACCCGACCGACTGGCCGTACGAGAAGCTGATCCACGGGTTCCACCGCGACGTCATCCCCGGCTACCGCCGGATCACCGATGCCGTGCATCGCCACCGGGTGCCGATCTTCGCCCAGATCAACCACAACGGCGGCCAGGCGTCGTCGATGTTCTCGCGGCTGCCCGTGTGGGCACCGTCGGCCGTCGCCGACCCGCTGTTCCGCGAGGTGCCGAAAGCGGTCACGCACGCCGAGATCGAGGAGATCGTCGCCGGCTACGCGCTCGTGGCCGAGCACTGCGCCGAGGGCGGTTTCGACGGCATCGAGCTGCAGTGCAGCCACTCGTCGATCGTGCGCGGCTTCCTGTCGCCCGCCACCAACCGCCGCACCGACGACTACGGCGGCTCGCTCGTCAACCGCACCCGCCTGCTCACCGAGATCGTGTCGGCCGTCCGCCACGTGATCGGCAACCGCCTGGCGCTGGGTGTGCGCATCTGCGGCGACGAGCTGATCGAGGGCGGCACCACGATCGACGACGCGGTCGAGATCGCCAAGATCGTCGAGGCCACCGGACAGGTCGACTACATCAACACGTCGATCGGCGTGGCCACCGCGAGCCTCTACATGATCGAGGCGAGCATGCACATCCCACCCGGCTACGCGATGTTCATCCCGAGCGCGTTCCGCAAGGCGGTCGAGCTGCCGGTCGTCGGCGTCGGCCGGTTCAAGGACCCGCTGCAGGCCGAGCGAGCGCTCGCCGAAGGTCACTGCGACCTCGTCGGTGTGGTGCGCGGCCAGATCGCCGACGCCGACTTCGCAGCCAAGGCGCGTGCCGGCGCGACCGACGAGATCCGCCTGTGCCTGAGCTGCAACCAGGAGTGCGTGGGCCGGATGGGCCTCAACCGCTGGCTCGGTTGCATCGAGAACCCGCGCACCGGCCGCGAGGCGCAGGGCGTGGGCACGGTGCAGCTGAGCACGAAGCCGAAGGACGTGATGGTCGTCGGCGCCGGGCCGGCCGGGCTGCAGGCCGCCATCGCCGCCGCCCGCAACGGCCACCGCGTCACCGTGTACGAACAGCAGGCGCAGGCCGGCGGTCAGGTGCGGCTCGCGGCCAGCGTCCCGAACCGGGCCGAGTTCGGCGACATGATCCGCAATCAGCTCGCCGAGTGCAAGCGCCTCGGCGTCACGCTGAAGTTCGGCGTGGGGGTCTGGCCCGGCCTGGTGCAGGAGCAGCATCCCGACCACGTGATCGTGGCCACCGGTGCCGAGGCTCAGCGCCCGTGGTGGGTGCCGGCCGACGCGCCCAACGTGATGGACGTGCGCGAGGTGCTGTCGCAGCCGGGCACCGGTCCGCAGCCGGGCGACACCGTGGTGGTGGTCGACGAGATCGGCTTCCACCACGCCACGTCGGTCGCCGAACTGCTCGCCGATCGCGGTTGTCAGGTCGAGATCGTCACGCCGGGCATGGTGGTCGGCCAGGACCTCGGCATCACCCTCGACATGGAGAACTGGTGGATGCGCGCCGGTGCCAAGGGCATCGTGCAGAGCACCGACCTGGTGCCGATGGGCTTCGCCGGCAACGAGCTCACCCTGCTCCACCACCCCACCGGGCAGAATCGCACGCGAGTGGTCGACTGGCTCGTGCTCGCGGTGCCCGCCAACCCGGTCGAGTGGCTCTACCACGACCTGGTCGCGGCCGGCGTCAGCGTCGAGCGCGCCGGTGACTGTGTCGCCCCCCGCCGGGCGCACGCGGCGATCGTCGACGGCGAGCGCGCCGGCGCGGCGGTCTGAACCGCGAGAATGGCACCGTGATCGACTCCACCGCCCCAGCCGACGCCCCGCGAGTCGCGGTGGTGATGGGCTCGAGCAGCGACTGGCCGACGATGTCGAAGGCGGCCGAGGTGCTCGATCGCTTCGGCGTCGCCCACCACTGCCAGGTGCTGTCGGCGCACCGGATGCCCGACGAGATGTTCGCCTTCGCCGAGGCCGCACACGCCGCAGGGCTCCGGGCGATCATCGCCGGCGCCGGTGGGGCCGCCCACCTACCCGGCATGCTCGCCGCCAAGACGACGGTGCCCGTGCTGGGCGTGCCGGTGGCGTCGCGCCACCTGTCCGGGCAGGACTCGCTGTACTCGATCGTGCAGATGCCCGCCGGCATCCCGGTCGCCACCTTCGCGATCGGCGAGGCCGGTGCCACCAACGCGGCGCTGTTCGCGGTGGCGCTGCTCGCGGCCGACGACCCCGAGCTGCACGAACGGCTGGTGGCCGATCGGCAGCGTCGACACGACGAGGCCGCCGGCAGCGAGCTCCCCCCGGCCACGTGAGCGGCGACGTGAGCGGCGACATGAGTGGCCACATGAGCGGCGACCGTCCGGCACCGATCCTGCCGCCCGCCACCGTCGGTGTGCTCGGCGGCGGCCAGCTCGGCCGCTACTTCGTGATGGCCGCGCGCACCATGGGGTACCGCACGATCGTGTTGGAACCCGATCCGGGCGCGCCGGCCGGTGCAGCCGCCGACGTGCACCTCGCCGCGGCATACGACGCTCCCGAGGCGCTGGCACGACTCGCCGCCGAATGCGCGGTGATCACCACCGAGTTCGAGAACCCGCCCGCCGCCGCCCTGCACCAGCTGGCCGAGGCGACGCTGGTGCGGCCCCGGCCCGGGGCGATCGAGATCACCCAGGACCGGCGGGCCGAGAAGCGCTTCCTGTCGGGAGCCGGGGTGCCGGTCGCGCCGTTCGCGGTGATCGACACGGCCGCCGATCTCGACACCCCGCTCGCGGATCGCGGCGTCGCGTTCCCCGCGATCCTCAAGACCGCCCGCCTCGGCTACGACGGCAAGGGCCAGGTGACCGTGCACGACGACGACGAGCTGCGCGTCGCATGGCAGCAGCTCGGCCAGGTGGCGTGCGTGGTCGAGCAGCGCCTGCCGCTCGACCGCGAGGTGAGCGTGGTGCTGGCCCGGGGGGCCGACGGGGCGTGCGCCTCGTTCCCGACCGTCGCCAACACCCACGTGCGCGGGATCCTCGACCTCACGGTGGTGCCGGCCCCGGCGGCCGACGACGACCACCACGCCGCCGCCGACCTGGCGATCGCCATCGCCGAGGCCCTCGACTACGTCGGCGTGCTGGCGGTCGAGATGTTCGTCGTCGACGGACGCCTGGTCGTCAACGAGCTCGCTCCGCGGCCGCACAACAGTGGCCACTGGACCCTCGACGCGGCGGCGACCAGCCAGTTCGAACAGCAGGTGCGCGCCGTCTGCGGGCTGCCGCTCGGCGACGCCTCGCTCACCTCGGGCGGCGCGGCGATGGTGAACCTGCTCGGCGACGACTGGGCCGGCGGCGACCCCGACTGGGCCGCGGCGCTCGCCTCGCCCGGCGCCCACCTGCACCTGTACGGCAAGGCCGAACCCCGCCCCGGACGCAAGATGGGGCACCTCACCGTGACCGCCGACTCGGCCGAGCGTGCCGCCGCGCTGGCGACCGCCGCGCGGGCCGCTGCCCGCCGAGCCAGCTCGACCGACGGGCAGTAGCCTCCCCCGGATCATGATCGCCGGGGCCTTCAGCTGGATCACCGACCTCACGGACACGCTCGGCGACTGGGCGTCGAACTGGTGGTTCCTCGGCGTCGTGTTCGTGATCGCCTATCTCGACTCGGTCGTCCCGGTGGTGCCGAGCGAGACCACCGTGATCATCGCCGGCGTGGCCGTCAGCGTCGGCGAGGCGCACTACCCGCTGTGGCTCGTGATCGTGTGCGGCGCGACCGGCGCGTTCTGCGGCGACAACACGGCGTACCAGATCGGCCGGTGGTTCTCGCCCCGCTTCGAACGCCGTGCCGAGCGCAAGCCCAAGTTCGCCGCCCGATTGCGATGGGCCGCCGAGCAGATCCGCGATCGTGGTGGCCTGCTGCTCATCACCGCCCGCTTCATCCCGGGCGGGCGCACCGTGCTCACCCTGTCGAGCGGCATCACCCGTCAGCCACGGGTCTGGTTCGTCACGTGGGTGGCGATCGCCTGCACGATCTGGGCCACCTACGCGGCCGGCCTCGCCTACCTCGTCGGCCAGCCGTTCAAGGACAACCACACCGCGGCGTTCTGGGTCGCGTTCGGCACCGCGCTCGGCGTCAACATCGTGATCGAGGTGGTGCGCCACCTCCGCGCCAAGCGGCGCGCCCGCGAACTCGACGCCGCCTGACACCCCGACGACGGCGCCGCCGGGTCGTCAGTGGTGCCGGGCACCGTACGAGTCGTCGGTGCCCACGCGGGCCACCACCACCATCGCCGCCACGAACACGAATGCCGCCGCCACCCGCAGGCCGAGGTGCGCACCGTCGACGAACGACTCGCGCACCGCCTGCACCAGCTGGTCGGCCTGCTCGTCGCCCACCACGGCACGACCCTGGTCGGCGACCGCGAGCGCCTTCGCGACGTTGTCGCGCGCCACCTCGGCCAGCTCGGGCGGCAGCTGCGTGAGCACCGGGGAGAGGTGGTCGCGGTACACCGACGTGACGATCGTGCCCACCACCGCGATGCCGATCGCGCCACCGACCTCGCGCGTGGTGTCGTTGACCGCCGAACCCACACCGGCTTTGTGCATCGGCACCGACTGCACGATGCCCGCACTGAGCGAGGGCATCGTCGAGGCAACGCCCGCGGCCGCGATCACGAGGCACACCACGACGTAGAGGTACGACGTGCCCACCTCCACCAGCGACAGCATCACGAGACCGACGGTGAACACGGTCATGCCGATGCCGACCACACGGCGCACACCGAACTTCGCGGCCAGATCGGCCGACCGCGGTGACACCGCGATCATCGTCGCTGCGAACGGCAGGCCACGGACCCCGGCGCCGAGCGGCGAGTAGCCCTTCACGTACTGCAGGTACTGCGTGAGGACGAAGAACATCGAGAACATGCCGAGGAACGTGAAGGTGATGCCGAGCGCACCCATCGCGAACCTCGGCGTGCCGAAGTAGCTCATGTCGAGCAGCGGGTGAGCGACGCGGCGCTCGTACACCACGAACCCGACCAGCCCGACGGCAGCGACCACGAAGCCGAGTACGACCAGTGCGTCGCCCCACCCGCGCTCGGGACCTTCGATGATCGCGAACAGCAGGCCACCGAAGCCGACGATCGAGAGCAGCGAGCCGAACGGGTCGAGCGCGGCGCCGGCACCCTCTTTGGAACGCGGCGCCAGGATCGAGCTCGCGACGAATGCGATGGCGGCGATCGGCACGGCGACGAAGAACACCGACCCGTACCAGAAGTGCTCGAGCAGGAACCCGCCCATCAGCGGCCCGATCGCACCGCCCGCGCCGGCGAACCCGGCCCAGATCGCGATCGCCTTCGCGCGTTCGGCCGGCGGGAAGGCCGACTGCAGCAGGCTCAGCGTCGACGGCATGATCAGCGCTGCGCCGATGCCCATCACCGCGCGGGTGAGGATCAGCCCGGTCGGGGTGGTCATCACGGCCGAGAGCGCCGATGCCGCGGCGAAGATCACGAGGCCGACGAGCAGCGCGCCCTTGCGACCGAAGCGGTCACCGAGTGCACCGGCGGGCAGCAGCAGCGCGGCGAACACCAGCGCGTATGCATCGACGATCCACAGGATCTGGGTGTCGGTCGGGGTGAGCTCGCTCTTGGCGAGGCTCGGGATCGCGACGTTGACCGAGCTGACCGTCGCGACGATCAGCACCAGGCTCAGGCACATCGTGGCGAGGATCGCCCAGCGGCGTTGGTACACGTGGGGGTCGATCCCGCCCGGGATCGGGGGTGCACCGGCGGTGTCGGCGGACGGCGTGGACATGGCATCCCTTTCGGACGGCTCGCCGCCGACGCTACCCCTCTGCCCGGCTCCGACCGGACGGGTTGCCGGTCCGGCGACGACAACTCCTAACCTGGCCGACGTGCTCGCCCTGATCCCCGTCCGTGACGGCACGCTGCCCGCCGGCGCCCTCGAGGTGGCCGACGAATGCGGCCGCCGGAGCCTGCTCGTCGGCGAGCAGGTCGCGACCGCGGCCGCGCACCTGGCCGGGCACGTCGAGGGCTGCGAGGCAGGCGTGTTCCGGCCCGCCGCCTGGGCTGCCGCGCTGGCCGAGCTGCTGGCCGACGAACCGGTGATCGTGCTGCCGGCATCGCCCGACGGGCGCGACCTCGGTCCCCGGCTGGCCGCCGCACTCGACCGGCCGTTCTTCGCCGGCGCCACCGAGGTGTCCGACCGAACGGTCGTCGTCCCTCGCGAGGGTGGTCGCGCGATGCACACCATGCCGGCACCTCCGGCGTTCGTCGCCACGTTGCAGGTGGGGGTGCGCGGTACCGAACCGGTCGAGGCGGCGGCGACGCTGATCGCACGTCCGATCGTGTTCGCCGGCGACGTCTCCGTCGCCGACCCCGACGTGGTCGAGGTGCTGGCACCCGACGCGGCGACCGTCGACCTGGCCGAGGCCGGACGGATCGTCGGCGGTGGCGCGGGTCTGCGTTCGGCCGAGCAGTTCGACCAACTGGCCCGACTGGGTGCGCACCTCGGTGCCAGCGTCGGTGCCACCCGCGTGATCACCGACCGCGGGTGGGTCGGTCACGAGCGCCAGATCGGCACGACCGGCGTGGTGGTCGATCCCGACCTGTACCTCGCGTTCGGCATCAGCGGGGCCGTGCAGCACACCAGCGGGCTCGGCCACCCCGACCACGTCGTGAGCGTCAACACCGACGCGCACTGCCCGATGATGCAGCTCGCCGACCTGGCCGTCGTGGCCGACGCCAACGAGGTGCTCGCCGAGCTGCTCGTGTTGCTCGACGAGGTGCACCGTGGCTGACGCCGTGCCCATGGTCGACGTCACCGTCGGCACCGGCTCGGTCGACTGCGACGTGGTCGTCGTGGGCGCCGGTCCCGCCGGTGCATGTGCGGCGATCGTGCTCGCGCGGGCGGGGCGATCGGTGGTGCTGCTCGAGCGCGGCCCGTTCCCCGGCAGCAAGAACATGTACGGCGGGGTGGTCTACCCGCGCATCCTCGACGAGCTGATCCCGCAGTGGTGGGACGAGGCGCCGGTGCAGCGCTGGGTCACCCGCCGCTCGACGATGGTGCTCACCCCCGATCAGGCGCTCACCGTCGACTTCCGCAGCCAGCACTGGGCCACCCCGCCCTACAACGGCGCCACCGCCTACCGGCCCGACTTCGACCACTGGCTCGCCGGGCACGCCGAGGCCGCCGGCGCACAGTTGCTGTGCAGCACCACGGTGGTCGGGCTGCTACGCGACGGCTCGGGTCGGGTGGTCGGGGTGCGCACCGATCGTCCCGACGGCGACCTGCGCGCCCGCATGGTCATCGCGTGCGACGGCGTGAACAGCTTCGTCGCCAAGGACGCCGGCCTGTATCCGCCGGTCGAGGCGAAGAACTTCACGCTCGGGGTGAAAGAGACGCTCGCGTTGCCCAAGGAGGTCATCGACGAGCGATTCGGCGTGCGCGGTCGCGAGGGTGTCGACATCGAGATCCTCGGCGGCACCGGCGGCGTCAACGGCGGCGGTTTCGTGTACACCAACCTCGACACGGTCTCGGTGGGGGCGGTGCTCAAGCTGCCCAAGCTGGCGGCGCAGCAGCGCCGGCCCGAGCAGATCATCGCCGGGCTCAAGGCGCATCCGGCGATCGCCCCGCTCGTCGAGGGCGCCGAGTTGAAGGAGTACTCGGCCCACGTCATCCCCGAGGCCGGTCTGTCGATGATGCCGAAGCTCGCAGGCGACGGACTGCTCGTCGCCGGCGACGCCGCCGCGATGTGCCTCGCCGCCGGCATCTGGCTCGAGGGCGTCAACTTCGCGATGGCCAGCGGCATGTACGCCGGTCGCACCGCGATCGAGGCGTTGCGGTCGGGTGACGTGTCGGCGGCCGGGCTGGCGGGCTACGAGCGCCGGCTCAACGACACGTTCGTGCTCCAGGACCACCGCAAGCTGCGTCGGGCGCCCGAGCTGGTGCTGAGCGACCGGGTGCAGCACCTGTACCCCGAACTGATCACCAGCGTGGTCGAGCGGATGTTCCGGGTCGACAACCCCTCCCCCAAGCCCGGCCTGCGTCGCATCGTCGCCCAGGAGCGCAAGCGCCTGGGCATCCGCCGACGCGACCTGGCACGCGACGGCCTCGACGGACTGCGGAGCTTCGGATGACCCACGTCGAACGCGACCACACCTGGCCCGAGATCTCGTTCCAGGACCGGATGGACACGGTGCGCTTCGACGTCCACGAGCGCGCCCACATCACCGTCGACGGCAGCAAGTGCGAGGGGTGCAGCACGCAGCACTGTGTGGTGGCGTGCCCGGCCAACCTGTTCGTGCCCACCAGCGACGGGGGCATCGTCTTCAACTACGAGCAGTGCTTCGAGTGCGGCACGTGCTACCTCGTGTGCAACGTCGAGGGCGCGATCACGTGGACCTATCCCGACGGCGGGCACGGCGTCGTGTTCCGGCGGACGTGAGCCCCGCATGATCGCCGTCTGCCTCAAGTGGACCCCGTCCCGACTCGACGGTGGGCCGCTCGGTCCCGATCCGGGCGACGACCGTTTCGCCGACGTGTCGCCGGCCGACCGGGCAGCGCTCGAGGTGGCGTTGCGGCTGGCCGACTCGTCGGGTGACACCGTCACCGCGATCGCGGCCGGCCCGGCCGGTGCCGACCGGATCCTGCGCGATGCGATCGCCGCCGGGGCGAGCCGTGCGATCCGGCTCGACATGCCGACCGACAGCGATTCGCGCGACGTGGCGTTCGAGCTGGCCCAGCTGCTCGGCGACGCGTCGGTCGTGCTGTGCGGCGACTACTCGCTCGATCGCGGCAGCGGCTCGGTCCCCGCGTTCGTGGCACATCACCGGCGCGCCGCGCAGGCGCTCGGTCTGGTGTCGGTCGACGTCGCCGCCAGCGGTTCGGCGAGCGGTCGGGTGCACGCCGTGCGTCGCCTCGACGGCGGTCGCCGGGAGGTGCTGTCGGTGCCGATGCCGTGCGTCCTGTCGGTCGAGGGTTCGGTCGCCGTGCTGCGGCGGGCGCCGCTGCCACGCGTGCTCGCCGCTCGCACGGCCACGATCGAGGTGGTCACCGCGCCGCCCGCCCACCACAAGTCGTCACCGGCGATCGTCACGCCCTACCGCCCGCGGGCGCGGGTGATGTCGCCGCCGCACGGCTCGGCGCTCGATCGGGTGCGGTCGCTCACCGACACCGGCGCCGCCTCGGCCCGGGGCGAGACCGTCGAGCTGCCGCCCCGGGAGGCGGCGGCCCGCATCGTGGCGGCCCTGCGCGAGTGGGGCCATCTCGGGTGATCCTCGGGGGTCGCGCCGACCCCCGACGGCGCGTCCCACCTCACTCACGCGGGTGAGCTGCGATGGCTCGCGGGTGAGGAGTCCCTCCCCCGACGGGGTGGTCGTACGACCATCGTCCGATGGCGCCCGTCCGCCGTTTCCCGGACACTTGGACCGTGCAGGGAGCGACTCGACACGGCCCCGATCCTCATCCGTCCGCCCGCCCGGGGGTCGGGGCCGTGTCGAGCCGTTCCGTGCGTGACGGCCGTGGTGCCGATCAGCGCCCGGTGGTGCTGACCGCTTCGGCCGATGGCGAGCCGCCGCGACGTGTGCCGCGGCGCCTCACCCCGCCTCGGGGGCGGGGCACGACGGTCGGGCTCGTGATCGCCGCGCTCGCCGGCTCGTTCGCCGCTGCCACCGCCGTGAACGCAGCGCTGTTCCCGGGCCTGGGCGAGCCCACGGCCCAGTCGGTGTGGCAGAACCCCGGTCGTGTACCCGAGCTGTCGACCACGTCGAGCTCGACCCCACGCTCGGCGCCGGTGGTGTCGCTCGACGCCGCCGTACCGGTCCCGTCGATCCCCTCGGTCCCGGCGACGCCCGGAACGCCGACGATCTCGACCCTTCCCGGCGGGGCATCGTCGCCGTCGACCGCATCGACGGCGACGATCGCCGACGACCGAAGCGGACGTCCCGGCAGCTCGAACGGGTCCGGCCACGCCGGCCACGCCGGCGACGCCGACGACGCCGACGACTCGGGTGGCGACACCCCGCACGCCTCGACCCCGACCACGTCGGTGCGTGGCTCGACCGGCCCCGGCCCGTCGGCGACGACGCCCACCACACCCTCGGGCACGGTGCCCGCTCCGGTGACGACCGACGACCACGGTCACGGATCGGACGACCAGCGCACGTCGACCTCGACGACCTCGACGACCTCGACCACCTCGACCACCTCGACCACCTCGACCACCTCGACGACGGTGAAGCCCACCTCGTCGGTCGCGCCCACGACGAGCGCCCCCGACGACCGCTCCGGCTCGAACGGCTCCGGCTCGAACGGCTCGGGTTCGGGGAACTCCGGCTCCGGCTCGAGCGGCACCGGCGGCGGCACCTCCGCCGACGGCTGACGCCCGCGAGCACGACCCACCCTGCAGGTCACACCGCCACGACACGGACCGCACCGCCTGCCGCACAGGCGGTCGCGTCGGCAGGCACTCAGGCGTCGCGGAGGTGCTCGGACGCCCAGATGGCGGCTTGGGTGCGGTCGGTCACGCCCAGCCGTTGGAACACACTCGTCAGGTGCGCCTTCACGGTGCGCTCGCTGATCCCGAGCTTGCGTGCGATCTGCTTGTTGGCCAGACCCGAGCGCACCAGCAGCAACACCTCTCGCTCACGATCCGTCAGCGTCACCGCATCGCGCTTGGTCCGTCGCGACTCGAGCAGCACCCGGGCCGCCTTGGGGTCGAGCGGTGCCTCACCCGCGTGCACGCTGCGGATGCCGGCGGCGATCTCCTCGGGCTCGGCGTGCTTGAGCAGGTACCCGTCGGCACCGGCGGCGAGCGCATCGAGGATGCGGCTCTGATCGCTGAACGACGTCAGCACCAGCACCCGGCTGCGCGGAAACCGGTCGCTGATCCGGCGCGTCGCCTCCACGCCGTCGAGCTCCGGCATCGACAGGTCCATCAGCACCACGTCCGGATCGGTGGCCGCGACCAGGTCGATCGCCTCGAGCCCGTTGTTGGCCGTCCCGACCAGACGGATGTCGTCGGTGGTGGCGAGCAGCTGCTCGAGCCCCGAGCGCACCACGACGTGGTCGTCGACCACCACCACCCGGATCACGCCGCTCGACGTCTCGGTGTCACGAACCTCGGTCACTTCTGCATCCCTCCAGTCACGGGCACGTCGACGAGCACCGTCGTGCCTCGACCCGGTTGCGACCGGGCCTCCAACGATCCGCCCATGTCGGCGACCAGGCCGGCGAGCGAGCGCAACCCGACGTGCCCCTCGGTGTTGCGGTCGGCGAGCTGCTCGGCCGAGAAGCCCCGACCGTCGTCGTCGACCACCAGGCGCACGTGATGGTCGGCGGCCACGCGCAGGTCGACGCGCACGTGCTGCGCGTGCGCGTGCGCAGTCACGTTGCGCAACGCCTCCTGAGCCGTGCGGTACATCAGCGCCGTGATCTCTCGCGGCAACTCACGCCCGTCGAGGTCGACGGCGAGCGACGTCGCGATCCCTCGTGCCGCGAGCGGGCTCAGCAGATCGCCGACCGCCGACTCGAGTCCCTCTTCGTACAGGTTGGGCGGGTAGATCTCGACGAGCAGCGAGCGCAACGACTTGATGCTGTTGCGGATCGCCGACGACGCCTCGAGCACCTGGGTGCGAGACACCTCGTCGGCCCGACCGATCGCGGCGAGACCGAGCGACACGCCGGTGAGCTCCTGCACGACGCCGTCGTGCAGATCGCTCGCGATGCGGCGTCGCTCGTTGTCGGACGCGTCGAGCGCGTGGCGCAACAGACGCTCACGGTCGACCTGGCCCGACCGCAGCCGTCGCGCCATGCCCCACGCGAGCGGGATCTGCACGACCTGCAGCAGGATCAGCGCACCGATCGAGATCGGGGCGAACTGCGCCCACAACGTGCGACCGACGGCCGTGACGCCGCTGTAGCGGAAGTAGGCCTCGAACACGACGTGCGAGCCGTCGGGCATCTCGAGCCGCTCGTACACCTCGAGCAGCTTCGACTCGGTCTCGTACACGTTCTCCGGGCTGCTGAGATCGCTCACCTCCGCCTCGGCGTGGCCGGTCGCGAACACTGCCTGCTTGTCCTCGGCGAGGTCGAACTTCTGACCGATGAGGCGCGACTCGTCGGAGTAGAGGACGACACCGTCGGGCGACCAGATCTTCACGCGCACGAGCGAGCCCTGGAGCACGTGCTCGCGCACCGCCTGATCGATGCGATCGAGCAGGTCGCGATCCATGTCGTAGAGGCGCTCGTCGAGCAGGGGCTCGATGATCCCCTGGCCGGTGGTCCACGTGACGCGCTGGGCGTCGGCGATCGCCTGATCGGTCCCGACCCGCCGGCTCGCGAGGGCCGTGAGGGCGCTCACCAGGGCGAGCACCACGATGCCGGCGACGGCGAAGCGGGCGACCACACGCGCGACCGAGATCGGCTCGCTGAGTCCGATGTCGTCGCGGCGGCGTCCTCGCACCGGTGCATGTTCGCGTCCGCTGGCCCGCGTCACCAATGCATCCTGGAGGTGGCGAGGCGCGCGCCACCACTGCCCGATGGTGCTAGTACCTGCCGCCGTGAGCCCCCAGTAGCGTGACGGTGATGCACGTGCGCCTCGGCGAGCTCACCTGGCCCGACCTCGCCGACGCGGCGTCCGGACCCACGCTGGTGGCCGTGCCGTTGGGTTCGTGCGAGCAGCACGGTCCACACCTGCCCCTCGACACCGACACCCGGGTGGCGGTCGCGCTGGCCGAGGCGCTCGCCTCGCACCTGCCGCGCGACCTCGTGCGCGTGGTCGTGGCACCGCCGGTGGCGATCGCTGCGAGCGGCGAGCACGCCGGCTTCCCGGGCACGTTGTCGATCGGCACCGAGGTGACCGAGCTGGTGCTGGTCGAGTTGGTGCGTTCGGCCGACTGGGCCGATGGCGTGGTGCTGGTGAACGGTCACGGAGGCAACGCCTCGGCGGTCGCACGTGCCGCCGAGCGCAGCCGACGCGACGGTCGGCGCGTGCTCCCGTGGTGGCCGCGCATCCCCGACGGCGACGCACACGCCGGCCGAACCGAGACCTCGCTGTTGCTGCACCTCGCACCCGAGCTCGTGCGCCGTTCGCTCGCCGAACCCGGTCGGGTCGAGCCCGTGCGCGATCTCATCGACGACCTGCGGGCACACGGCACCAGGCACGTGTCACCCAACGGCGTGCTGGGCGATCCCACGGGCGCGTCGGCCGAGGCCGGCGCCGAGTTGTTCGACGCGCTGGTGGCCGACCTGTGCACCGCCACGCGCGACTGGTGGACGGCCGAGTCGGGCCGCGACCGATGACCGCCGACGCCGGGGTGCGGCGGTTCCGGCTCGACTCGTCGTATCGGCGTCCCGCAGCCGGTCGGGTGGTGATCGGCGGATCGCCGTTGCGTCTGCTCACCGTCGCCGAGGCCGCGTTGCCGTTGCTCGAACAGCTCGAGCGCGACGGCGCCGTGACCGCTCGCGGGGCCGGGGTCGATCGCCTCCTCGACCGGTTCGTCGACCTGGGCATCGTCCACCCGCTGCCCCACGCCGGCATCGATGCGACCCACCCCGATCCGGCGACGCTGCTCACGGTCGTGGTGCCGTGCCGTCGCTCGTCCGCCGGTGACGCACCGGTGCACCCGCGGTGGCGCGTGCCGTCGGTGTTGGTGGACGACGCTTCGGAACCACCGCTCGACGCGCCCGACGGTGTCCGCCTGGTCCGGCTCGACGTGAACGCCGGCCCGGGTGGGGCCCGCGATGCCGGCCTGGCCGAGGTGACCACACCGTTCGTGGCCTTCGTCGACGCCGATGTCGAGCTCGACGAGGACGAGCTCGTGCGCCTGCTCGCCTGGTTCGACGACCCGCGGATCGCGCTGGTCGCGCCGCGCGTCCGTGCGGCGGGCGGCACGTCGGCGCTCGCCCGGTTCGAGACCACGCGCTCCCCGCTCGACCTCGGCGACGAGCCGGCGCGTGTCGCACCCACCACGCGCGTGTCGTACGTGCCCGCGGCCGTGGTGGTCGCGCGGGTGGAGGCGTTGCGGGCGGTCGGTGGGTTCGATCCGGCGCTGCGTTGGGGCGAGGACGTCGACCTGGTGTGGCGGTTGGTCGAGGCGGGCTGGCGCTGTCGGTACGACCCGTCGGTGGTGGTGCGTCATCGCACCCGCCGCTCGTGGCGGGCGTGGCTGGAGCAGCGCGTCCGCTACGGCACCTCGGCCGCGCCGTTGGCCGAGCGTCATCCCGGTGCGCTGGCGCCCGTGCGGATGAGTGGTTGGAGCGCCGCCACGTGGGCACCGGTCGCGGCCGGGTTCCCGCTCGTCGGCGTCGGCATCGGCGTGGGCACGGCGGTGGCGTTGGTGCGCAAGGTCCGCCAGGTGCCGGCGGCCGAGGCGCTCCGGCTGGCCGGCCTGGGCAACCTGTGGGCCGGCCGCCTGTTGGCCACCACGCTCACGCGTGTGTGGTGGCCGATCGCCGCGCTGGCGTCGGCGGTGTCGCCTCGGGCCCGGCGTGTGGTGCTGGCCGCCGTGGTGGTGCCGATCGTGCTCGACCTGAAACGTGAGCGACCCGCGCTCGACCCGGTGCGCTACGCCGCGCTGCACCTGGCGGACGACCTGGCCTACGGCTCCGGGGTGTGGTGGGGTGCGTGGCGACACCGAACGGTCGCGCCGCTCGCGCCGACCTTCGAGTCGTGGCCGCCGCGCGACGGCGGTCGGAACTGACGACCCGACGCCGAACCGTCAGGCGTTGGTGAGTTCGCGAGCCCGGGCGGCGAGGTGGGCACGCACGTCGTTGCACGACTCGCACACGTGCTCGGGGATCACGCCCCAGCTCATCAGCTGACCGAAGGCGATGCAGCCGAGGCACACCGCGAACACGGCTTCGAGCGAGGCGGCGATGGCGAGGCCGGCGATCAGCACGATCGCGATCACCTCGCTGCCGGCCAGCATCGCGGCCAGCGCACCGCCGCTGAAGGCGAGGCCGACACCCTGGGCGAAGCGCTTGGGCGGGCCGGGCACGAAGCGGTGCTCGACGTCGAGGCGGGGGGTGATCACCTCGGTGACGACACGTCCGAGGGGGCTGAAGCGAGGACCGGCGATCACGCGGGCGAGGAAGCCGTAGGTGAGGGGCACGAGCACCCACCACTCGCGGATCGCGAGGAACGCCACCGACTGCAGCACGGCACCGGCGGCCACCAGGCGGGCCGAGGTCTCGTTGACCGGGTTCGGGAAGCTCGCAACGAGCCAGCGACGCAGCGACATGCCGACAATCTACGGGGACAATTCCGATAAGACAAGTCGGAATTACCGCGCTCGTCGGTGTTTCGGGGCGTCGGTGTGGCCTGCCCTGGATGCTCCGGCGACGGTACGGTGGCCGCCCATGACGCTGCGGCTCTCCGTCGACCTCGAGCCCTGGCGCGCGCACGTGGCCGGCGTGGCCCGGCAGGTGCTGGCCGCCGGCGACCTGGTGGCCGTGGTGAAGGGCAACGGCTACGGCGTGGGTCGCACGCGGCTGATCGCCGAGGCACGGCCGCACACCCGCTCGATCGCCGTCGGCACCGTGCACGAGGCGCTCGCGCTCGGCCTCGACGAGACGTCGACCGAGCTCGAGGTGCAGGTGCTCACCCCGCCCGTCGAACCCGTCGGTCCGAGCGTGCTCGGCCGCAACGTCGTGCTCACCGTCGGCACGCGCCGGCAGGCGCAGGCCGCCGAGGCGCACACCGGTCCGGTGTCGGTGAAGCTCCGGTCGTCGATGCAGCGATACGGCGCCGCGCCCGACGAGCTCGAGGGCGTGCTCGGCGCGCTGGCCGCGCGGGGCAAGGCGGTGCACGAGTACGTGCTGCACCTGCCGTTGCTCGCCGGTGGTCGCGACGACCACGCGCAGGTGGCCGAGATCGACGCCTGGGCCGATCGCCTCCCGGCCGGCGTACCGATGTCGGTGAGCCACCTGTCGTCCGACGCGTTCGCCGAGCTCGCGGCACGGCGCACCGAGCGCCGGTGGCGTCTCCGTACGGGCACCGCCCTGTGGCACGGCGACAAGTCGTTCGTGCACCTGCAGGCCGACGTGGTCGACACGAGAGTCGTCCACGCCGGCGAGATCGCCGGGTACCGCGGCACACCGATCGACGCCGACGGCACGCTGGTGATGGTGGGCGCCGGTTCGACCCACGGCGTGACGCCACTCGCCGACGGCCGCAGTCCGTTCCACTTCGAACGCACCCGTGTCGCGCTGTTCGAGACACCGCACATGCACACGTCGATGTGCTTCGTCCCCGCCGGTTCGCCCACCCCGTCGCCGGGTGACCTGGTCGACGTGCAGCGGCCCCTCACCGCCGTCGCTCCCGACGAGGTCGTGTTCGCATGAGCGACACCACCGGTCCCGCCGCGCTCACCGACGGCCACGCCACCGCGCGCGTGGTTCACCGCCGCCGACGCCTCGTCGGCCCGGACGTCACCCGTGCCCTCGCGCTCGTGGGCGTCGTGATCATGAACTATCACGGCTACCTCAACGGGGGTGGGGCGATCGCCGGGCCCGAGGCCTCGCTGGCCCAGCGGTGGTTCGATCCGTGGACCGGCGTGCTCTCCACCCGCTTCGCCGCCACGTTCGTGCTCGTCGCCGGCGTGGGCGTGTCGCTGCTCACCGAGCGCAGCCGCACCTCCGGTGACCGCGACGCCCGCCGCGACGACCGGTGGCGGTTGGTGCGCCGCGGCCTGCTGCTGTACGCGTTCGGCTTCGTGCTCGACTGGATCTGGCCCGGCACGATCCTGTTCTTCTACGGGGCGTTCTTCCTCGTCGCCGCGTTCCTGTTCACGCTGCGGACGCGCTGGCTGGTGGTCGTCGGATCGGCGGCCGCACTGGCGGGCGCAGGCATCGAGTGGTGGGTGATCGATCGCGAGGTCGACGGCCGGTCCGTCGGCTGGCTCGTCGATCCCGGCACACTCACCACGCGGTCACCGCGGGGCCTGCTGTTCGACACGTTCGTCAACGGCACGCATCCGCTGTTCCCCTGGCTCGCGTTCCTGTGCGCCGGCATGGTGCTCGGCCGGTTCGTCGGCTCGCCGGGGATGCGCACGTGGTTGCCGCGGCTCGCCGCGATCGGCATGGCCACCACGGCCATCACCTACCTGCTCAACCACGTGCTCACCTCGGGCCGCGCCGGCGACACGGTGTGGGTGACCGTGTGGTCGACCCGCCCGTACGACCGCGGACTGCTCTACACGCTCGGCACGCTCGGCTCGTCGCTCGCGGCGTTCTCGCTGGTGTCGATCGTGGCCGAGCGTTGGCGCGAGTCGCCGCCCGTCCGGCTGCTCCGCGCCGCGGGCGAGACCACCTTGTCGATCTACGTCGCTCACGTCCTCGTGTTCCGCGGACTGGTCGACCGGGCCGAGATGGTCGGCTCGACAGGGCTCGACACGGCGCTGGTGTTCGCCGTGTCGTTCTGGGCCGTCGCCCTCCTGGTCGCCGCGTGGTGGCAGCGATTCGTGGGCATGGGCCCGCTCGAACGTCTCTACCGCCGCTTCGGCGGCTGACCGTCGGTCGCGAGACCGGCACCGGCACCGGCACCGGCGCCGGCGCCGGCGCCGGACGCGAGGCTGGCGGTCAGAGCACTTCGGAGAAGGTGTCACACTGGCGCGGATCCTGCGAGTCGAACCCTCGCCGGAACCACGTCTGGCGCTGCTCGGCCGAACCGTGGGTCCACGACTCGGGATCCACCCGACCCTGCGTCTTCTGCTGGATCCGATCGTCGCCCACGCCGGCGGCGGCGTTCAGCGCCTCGCTGATCTCGGCCGACGAGTCGAGCAACCCCCGGGCATTCACGTCGCCGACCCACACGCCGGCGAAGCAGTCGGCCTGCAGCTCGAGGGCCACCGAGTACTGGTTGGCCTTGCTCGGGTCGTTCTGCTGCGCCTGCTGCACCTCGGCATTGGTGCCGAGCAGGTTCTGCACGTGGTGGCCGTACTCGTGGGCCACGATGTACTGCTCGGCGAGGTCGGTGGACGCGCCGATGAGCTGCTGTTCGAGCGCGACCATGAAGTCGAGGTCGATGTACACCAGGTTGTCGTTCGGGCAGTAGAACGGGCCGGTCTCGGACGAGGCCTGGCCGCAGCCGGTGCTCGTGCCACCCGAGAAGAACACGGTCTTGGTCTGCTCGTACTGGGTGCCGAAGAACTTGGGCAGGGCGTCGGTCCAGAAGTCGTTGACGTCCTGGACGGCGCCACACACCACCTGCTCCTGGTCGCTGCTGCAGGCACCGTCGGCCGCGTCGGCGCTCTGTGCGTCGCTCGAACCGCCGAGGCTGTTCGACGAGCCGTCACCGGCGCCGAGCAACTGCGGCAGCACCATCGCCGCGATCACGACGAGCAGACCGAGGATGCCGCCGCCGGCCTTCATCGGGAACGGGAAACCACCGCCGCCCGGGAACGAGAAGCCGCCACCGCCACCGCCCTGCCCGCGGCGGTCGTCGATCAGCGAGCCGTCCTTCGAACGAACCTTCGTCATGTCTCCACCTTGTCAGATGCGCACCGACGGTGCGACACACGTGTCGGACGAACCGGACCGTCCGATCGTCGCGGCGGATCAGCCGTGGTGCGGGTGCTCGCCGAGGGGTCGGTGGGTGCCGCCGGCGGGCGACGAGCCCGTGGGATCCGACGGCGGGCGCGTGCGCGGCCCCGACGGGGTGCCGTCCCGGCCCGTCGGGCCGCTCGCGTCGCTCGGGCCGGAGCGCCCTGGCAACACCTCGTGCACGTCGGTGGGCACGTCGGCCACATCGGCGCCGTGCAGGTCGTCACCGTCGAGCTGCCGTTCGAGCGCGGCGAGCCCCTCGAGCACCTCGAGCTGACCCGTCGGGGTGAGCGAACGCCGGGGCGGCACGGCACGAAGGCCCTGCCGGCGCAGGCCGCGCAGACCGACGGCGCCCGCGCCGATGAGCGGCCCGCGATCGCCGAGCCGTGCCGGGGTGATGCGCGCACCGCGCGTGTACTCGGCCCGCGAGTGCCGGTCGAGCGCCGCCTGGGCCGCGTTGAAGAACGTCGCGCCGAAACCCAGTGCCACCGGTCCGCCCACCACGGCGAGATCGAGGTCGAGCAGGTTGCACGCCGAGGCCACCGCCCGGCCGACCAGCTCGCCGGTGCGCTGCATGATCTCGTAGCTCGGCTCGGTGGGCGGTCGCCCGGTGATCACCTCGATCGCACGTCCCGATGCCTCGGCATCGAGGCATCCGCGGGCACCGCAACTGCAGCGACGCCCGTTGGGCTCGACCACCACGTGGCCGATGTGACCGGCGTTGCCCGAGGCGCCCTCGAGCAGCTGGCCGTCGAGCACCACCCCACCGGCGATGCTGCCCGACACCACGACGGCGAGGAAGCTCGAGCGACCCTGCGCGGCCCCGAGCCACCCTTCGGCCAGCGCGAGCGACGTGGCGTCGAGCCCGCCGTAGACCGGCAGCGACACGGCGTCCTCGAGCCGCTCGCGGAGCGGGAAGTTGCGCCACGCCTCGAGGTTCACGGGCGACACCGTCTCGACGTCGGCGCCGATCGGGCCCACACAGCCCACCCCGATCGCGAGCGGGTTCATCTGGTGGTGCTCGTCGGCACGCACGAGCATGTCGTCGACGATGCCGACGAGCGATTCGAACAGCTCGCCGTCGTTGAGCCCCTGGTCGACGGGCACCTGTGTGCGGTCGATCAGATCGCCGCGCAACGTCATCAGCCCCGCGGACAGCCGCGAGCCACCGATGTCGATCGCGACGATCAGGTCCCGGTCGGGGTTCATCTCACGCACCGTAGCGGCGGACGCGCGGTCGTACCCGGTTCCGCGCCCGGCGCGGATGTGGTGCCAGAATCGGCCGTCGTGAGCAACGCCCGGACCGACTGGAACCCGCTGCTGCGCGGTGAGTTCGAGCTGCCCTACTGGCGCGACCTCCAGGCGTTCGTGGCCGCCGAGCGTGCGACGTACGCGGTGTTCCCGCCGGCCGAGCAGGTGTTCGAGGCCCTGCACCTGACGTCGTACGCCGACACCCGCGTGGTGCTGCTCGGCCAGGACCCGTACCACGGGCCCGGGCAGGCACACGGCCTGTGCTTCTCGGTCCGCCGCGGGGTGAAGCCGCCGCCGTCGCTCGTGAACGTCTTCCAGGAGCTGCGCGACGACCTCGGCATCGAGCCGCCCGGTCACGGCAACCTCGAGGCGTGGGCCGCACAGGGCGTGTTGCTGCTCAACACGTGCCTCACCGTGCGCAGCGGCGCTGCGGGATCGCACCACGGCAAGGGGTGGGAGACGTTCACCGACCAGGTGCTGCGCGTGGTGAACGACAAGCCGCAGCGGGTCGTGTTCCTGCTGTGGGGCGCCCCGGCCAGGCGCAAGGCCGCGCTGGTCGACACGTCACGTCACGTGATCATCCAGTCGGCGCACCCGTCGCCGCTCAGCGCGCACAACGGCTTCTTCGGCAGCCGACCCTTCAGCCGCACCAACGCCGCGCTCGAAGCGGCCGGACTTCACCCGATCGACTGGCGCCTACCCGGCTGATCGCGCCGGGCCGGCACCTACGATCGTGCGTCGATGGCCTCCCGACGTCCCTGGACCGAACACCCGAAGGTGGTGGCGCTGCGCCGGCGGTCGCGCGTGGCCGACGCGATCGTGGGTGCGATCGTCGGCTTCCGCGAACACCAGACCGGGCGGAGTGCCGCACTGGTCGCGCACTTCGGCTTCATCTCGCTGTTCCCGCTGTTCCTCGTGTTCACGACGATCCTCGGCTACGTGTTGCAGGGCAACGAGCAACTGCAGCAGGACATCGTCGATTCGGTCCTCGCCCACCTGCCGCTGATCGGCGCCAAGCTGGCCCAGAGCCCGCAGGCGTTGCAGGGCAGTGCCATCGCCTTGGTCGTCGGCCTGCTGCTCGCACTGTGGAGCGGGCTCAAGGCGTTCGTCGCGCTGCAGGGCGGGCTCGACAACACCTACGAGATCGCGGTCGACGATCGACAGGGGTTCGCCGGCACACGAGTGCGCGCGCTGGCGGCCATCGCCGTGATCGGTCTGGCGCAGGCGGCGAGCGCCTTCCTCACCACGGTGGTCACGGCAGCCGGACTGTCGGCCATCAGCAACATCGGGATCGTGCTGGCGGCCGCGGTGCTCAACGCGGGGGTGCTGTCGTTCACGTACCGGTGGCTCACCAGCGCCGAGCTCAGGTGGCGCCACGTGCTGCCGGGTGCCGTGTTCGCCGGCGTGCTGTTCTCGCTGCTGCAGCTGATCGGCACGTCGGTGATCGCGCGGTCGCAGGCCAACGCGGAGAACATCTACGGCGAGTTCGCGACCGTGATCGCACTGCTCGCGTGGTTGTCGTTGCACGCCACCATCGCGTTGATGGGCGCCGAGCTCAACCGCGCGGTCGCCACGTCGACGTGGTGGCCCTCAGACGCCGAGCCCCGGGTGCAGACCGACCCCACCAGCTGAGCAACCTCCGAGCGGATCGTCGATGGTCGAGCACCACGTGTCGGCGTCGACCTCGGTGAAGCCGAGCGATGCGAGCAGCGGGTCGGCCGGGCTCCATTCGGCCACGTGCACGAGCACCGGTGCGTCGTCGGGCAGCGCGGCGAACAACGATGCGATCGCACCGCCATGGTCGCCGCCGGTGACCGCGAACAGCACGTGGTGCGTCCCGTCGGGCTCGACGCGCACCACGGCCGTGCCACCGTCGGCGAGCCGCCACGCGACACCTCCCACGTCGATCAGGTGTGCCAGCAGATCGGGCCGCGAGACGGCGTCGTCGTCGATCGCCTCGGCGAGGTCGGCGACGGTCGCCGCCGGGACGTCCCACGCCCGATCGCTCGTGACGAGGCCGCGCCGGTACCGCAACCGCCAGCGCGGCATCATGCCTCGTGTCGCGTAGGCGGCCAGCGCTGCCGGGTGCGACGAGCTGCACGTCGCGCGCACGGGCCGTTCGGCCAGCAGCCGGTCGAGCAGCGCGCCGCCGATCCCACGCCCGTGCTGGTCGGGATCGACGAACAGGTCGGAGACGAACGAGGTGTGCGGCAGGTCGATCACGCCTGCTGCGCCGACGATGCGGCCGGCGTCGACGGCCACCAGGAGCTCGCCGGTGCGCTGCACGTACTGCAATGTGCGGACGTGGCGGTCGACCGGTCGCTCGACGTCGCCACCAGCGGCGGCCGTCACCGCGACGATCGCGTCGAGGTCGTCGGGGTGGGCGGCGCGGATCGGCACGGACGAAGTGTGGCGCAGACGCGAACGATCCCCGGGGCGGACCCCGGGGATCGTGATGGTGGACGTTCAGTCGGTGTGGATCACACCAGCTGCGGCTCCTTGGCGTTCTCGTGAGCCACGAAGAGCACCTTCTCGTCCTTCTTGGTGGTGAAGGCGTGGATCAGACCGGCGATCGAGAGCAGCACCATGACGGCGGCGAAGATGTAGACGATCGTCGCTGCGAGCGCCGCACGCTCACCGAAGATGCTGAAGCCGTAGGTCGTCAGCAGCAGGCCCCGGAGGGTGTCGCCCTTGAACATCGTCTCACGGAGACCGGTGACGGCGTCGAGCTTGGCCTGGATCTCGTCGGTCGGGTTGCCGGCGTCCTTGGCGGCCTGCAGGTCGTCCTTCAGACCGAACTGGACCCCGCCGAGCGTGGCGTAGGTGGCACCCTCGTAGCCGGCGCCCGACGCTGCTTCACGCATGTGCAGTGCGATGTAGTCGTTGGCGTAGCACTCGGCCTTCGCGCCGCTGTCGAGCGGCGTGCCGGCGTACTTGACGAGGCAGGCCGACGCAGCCTCCTCCTCGCTCAACTGATCTGCGGCGGTGAACGTGATCTTCTGCTCGCCCAGCTGGTCCTTGACGTAGTCCTTCGCGAAGTTGGACTGGTTGGTGAGCACCAGGCCCAGCACCAGCAACAACAGACCGAAGACCAAGCCACCGATGCTGAACACGATGTCCAATGTGCGACGCTTCATCTCTGTCGACCCCTTGTTCTCCCCGACACACTCTGTGTCGTCGAGTTGATTGTCTGCGCAAGCAATCACCTCCGCCCGGGCCGTAGGTCCCGCGATCCCGGGGACCATCGCGTCAGATCCGAGGGGCGGTTCGGATCACCCGATCGGGTCAGCAGACGATCGAGCCGGCAGGCCGCAGCGCACGCGACGACTCGCCGACGAGCACGTGGTACGCACCCGACGGGACGACCCAGTCGTGCGCGTCGACGTCCCACACGGCGAACGCGCGCTCGGGCAACCAGATCGTCGCGGTCGCGGTCGCGCCCGCGTCGGCCGACACCCTCGCGAACCCGCGCAGCTCGCGGCGTGGCCGGCGCGGACCGTCGTCGGGCGCCTCGACGTAGCACTGCACCACCGTCGAGCCGGTGCGTTCGCCGGTGTTGGTCACGGTGACGCGCACCTCGATGCCTGCGTCGATCGAGCCGCTGATCTCTGCTGCGCCGACCTCGAAGCTGGTGTACCCGAGCCCGTGGCCGAACTCGAAGCGGGGCTCGATACCGCGGGCGTCGTACCACCGGTAGCCGATGAACTGGTGCTCGTCGTAGCGGGCGAGCCCACCCTGCCCCGGGTGCGACAGATAGGCCGGTGTGTCCTCCAGCCGTGCCGGCACGGTCATCGGCAGGCGGCCGCCGGGCTCGGCGTCGCCGAGCAGTACGTCGGCGAGCGCGTTGCCCATCTCCTCGCCGGGGAACCACACCTGGAGCACGGCGGCGACGTCGTCGAGCCACGGCATCGTCACCGGCGAGCCGGCGTTGATCACGACGATCGTGTTCGGATTGGCCTCCGAGACACGACGCACGAGCTCGTCCTGCCGACCGGGCAGGTCCATCGTCAGACGGTCCTCGCCCTCGGTCTCCCAGTCGGCATTGGTGCCGACCACCACCACCGCGACGTCGGCGTCGCGAGCGGCGTCGACGGCGAGCGCCACGGTGTCGGTGCGCTCGGGGCCGGACACGCCGATCATCACGCCTCGGATCTGCAGGGTGTGCCACAGCGCGACGTCGAGTTCGATCTCGACGGGCACGCCGGCCGTCAGCTCGACGGTGGCCATGATCTCGGGGCTCGCGTTGCCGAACAGTGCACCTCCCGTCTGCGGTGTGGACAGGTCGACCAGCAGTTGCCCGTTCACACGGAACGTCGCCGGCCCGACGGCCACCACGCCGAAGGTCCACGTCCCGGTGTCGTCGGGGGTGAAGGTGCCGCGCACCGTGGCACCGAAGTGGTTGCGGTCGAGACCGCCACCCGGCCCCTCGCCCCACACGAGCGTGAGCCGCTCGACGTGGCTGCGCAGCTCGTTGCCGTTCACGTCGTGGTATTCGACGTCGAACGAGCCGCGCAGCGCGGGCAGCCGCTTGTCGATGCGGCACCCCTCCTCGTGGCGCACGTCGACACCTCGCGCCCGCAGCGCGTCGAGCAGACCGACGGGTCGGTTGGCGCGCACCTGCGCGCTGCCGCCGCCCTGGATGCGGCCGCGAGCGGCGTTGGGACCGACGAGCGCGACCGACGCGCCGGCGGCGAGCGGCAGCGCGGCGCGACCGTCGTCTCGGGTGCGGTTGACCAGCAGCACGCTCGCAGCGATCGCCGCGCGGCGGATCACGTCGCGGGTCTCGTCGCTGTCGTCGGTGCGCTCGTCGCCGGCGGTGACGCCGTCGAACAGACCGGCCCACTCGAACAAGCGCAGCAGGCGACGCACGCAGTCGTCGACGTGCGACGGATCGACCTCGCCGTCGCGCACCGCCTGCACGAGCTTCGCGCCGCGCTCGCGCGTGGGTCCGGGCATCTCGAGGTCGAGGCCCGCCAGTGCCGATGCGACGGTGTCGTGGTGCGCGAACCAGTCGCTCACCACCACCCCGTCCCAGCCCCATTCGTCGCGCAGCAGGGTCTGCATCAGCTCGGTGCTGTCGGGCACGTAACGACCGTTGACGCGGTTGTAGCTGCTCATGATCGAGCGCACGTCGGCGCCACCCTCGTCGACCGGCCGCACGGCCGCCTCGAACGGCACGAGGTACAGCTCGCGCAGCGTGCGCTCGTCGACCTCGCTCGAGATGGACATCCGTTCGAACTCGGTGTCGTTGGCGACGAAGTGCTTGATGCACGCCGCCACCCGCTCGGACTGCACGCCCTTCACGTAGGCGACGGCCAGGTGTGCGGTCAGGGTCGGGTCCTCGCTCATGCACTCGAAGTTGCGGCCTCCGATCGGGGTGCGGTGCAGGTTGACCGTCGGGGCGAGCAGCATCTGCGCGCCCTTCGAGCGGGCCTCGCGGCCGAGCGCGCGGCCGACCTGCTCGACGAGCTCGGGATCGAAGGTCGCGCCGAGCGCGGTGCCGCACGGGAACGAGGCGGACGCCGGTCCGCTCCACGAGGTGCCGCGCACGCCGGCAGGACCGTCGCTGCACCGCAGCACGGGGACACCGGGCTGGGCCGAGGTGTGCCAGCTGTCGTGCCCCGTCATGAGCGCGACCTTCTGTTCGAGGGTCAGCGAGGCCAGCAGTTCATCCACGTCGATCGGCATGCCGGCGAGTCTGGCAGACGCCCGTCGCACGCGACGCCGGGACGAGACGGCCCAGCGTGGGCGTTTCCGTCCCGCGGCGACTCGTCAGGACGGCGGGACGCTGCGGTCGCTGACCCAGTTGCCGTGGAAGCCGAACGGCACGCGCTGGGGCAGCGGCACGCGGGCCACGTACCCGCGGCCGAGGTCCTGTGCATCGAGCACGACGAACTCGGCGCCACCCGTGGTGGCGTCGTGCACGAACGTGACGAGCCAGCCGTCGTCCTCGGCCTGCGAATCCGGGCGGCTCACGAACACCGGCTCGCCGGCGGCGCGGCCGGCACCGTGATCGAACACCTGCTTCGCACCGGTCTGCAGGTCGTACTTGAACGTCGGCCAGGTGGGCTCGTCGGCGGGGCTCGCGCAGTAGCCGTAGCGGTACGGCTTCGCGGTGAGCGAGCCGCGGTGCCGCGGGAACTCGGTGCGGGCGTCGTCGATCACGACCGTGCTGGTGGTGCGCGTGCGCGGGTCGAGGGTCCAGCGCTCGAACCGGGCGAACGTGTCGCCGAACGGGCCGCGGAGGTCGTTCGCGAACATCCGGTCGTACACGCACACGTCGATCACGACCTTGCCGTCGTCGGGTCCGCCGACGACGTCGTACGCGTTCATCGGGTGGAACACATAGCCGAGCGGGGCCTCGACCCACACGATGTCGGCGGCCTCTCCCTCGCGCGGCAGCAGACCGAGGCGGCTGCCGTAGTCGGGGTTCCAACCGAACGGGAACGAGTCGCCCGCGAAGGCGCGATCGAGGTCGACCGTGACGGGCATGTCGTAGATGACCGCGTAGCGCTGGGTGAGCGACATGTCGTGCACCATCGACATGCCGGGCAGCGGCACGTCGACCGTGCGGCGCACCTTGCCGTCGACGCCGACCACGACGTACTGCACGTGGTCGAGCCATTGCGGCCACGCGTAGACGACGGCGTGCATCTCACCGGTGTCGGGGTCGACCTTGGGGTGGGCCGTGAACGCGCCGGGCAGCGTGCCGCCGAAGTCGTCGCGGGCGATCGACTCGAGTTCGTAGGTGAGCGTGACGGGCGTGCCGCCCGCCTCGACCATCGCCCACGTGGTGCCGGCGAACCCGCCGACGTTGGTGTTGGGACCGCGGCCCGAGCCGTTGAAGTCGGGGCCGGGCAGGTCGGGCTGACCGCGCATCGCACGGATCGCGGTGCCGCCGACGTAGCGGTTGCGGTACCACTCGGCCCGTCCGTCGCGGAGGCGGATGCCGTGCACCATGCCGTCGCCCAGGAACCAGTGGTGCGTGGCGGGATCGACGGGCTCGATCGGGTTGGGGCCGTTGCGCAGGTACCGGCCGTTCAGATCGACGGGCAGTTCGCCGATGACGGGCAGGTCGACGGCCGTGACCTCCTCGGTGACGGGTGCGAAGTTGTCGGTCAGGTAGCGCGACGTGCTCACGGCGGGACCTCCGGGTCGATGGGTGAATGGAGAGTGGCACTCTCCATTCACCGTGTCAAGCGGTGCTGGTCACGCCGGTGGCGGGAACTCGGGGGCCAGGGGCAGCTGGAAGCCGATCACCGCGCCGCCGCCGTCGCGGTTCGACGCCGACACCGTGCCACCGTGCGACTCCGCCAGGTCGCGCACGATCGCGAGCCCGAGCCCGCTGCCGGGCAGCGCCCGTGCCGCATCGCTGCGGTAGAAGCGGTCGAACAGCCGGGGCAGGTCGTCGGGCGCGATGCCGGGCCCCCGGTCGCTCACCTGCACCGAACCCGCTCGCACCGACACGTCGACGGGACCCTCGCTGAACTTCAGCGCGTTGTGGACGAGGTTGGTGATCGCACGCTCGACCCCGTTGGGGCGCACGACCACGCGGCTGCGGTCGGCCGAGATCGTGATCTCGCGCCCGGAGCGTCGCTGGGCACGTTCGACCACGCGCTCGACCACGTCGGCCAGCACCACCGTGGCCGGCAACTCCTCGTCGCGACGGTCGGTCGCGAGCTCGACGAGTTCGTTGACGAGCGAGGTGAGTTCCTTGGTCTCGCTCTCGACGTCGGACAGCAGGCGCTGGCGCGACTCGGGCGACAGCTCCTCGTAGCGCTGCATCACCCGCACGTTGGTGCGCAGGCTGGTGAGCGGTGTGCGCAGCTCGTGACCTGCGTCCTGCACCAGCTGCTGCTGCGCCCGCTTCGACCTCGCGAGCGAGGCGAGCATGCCGTTGAACGCGGTGCCGAGACGGCCGGTCTCGTCGCGACCCTCGACGGGCACCTCGTGCTCGAGATCACCCGAGGCCGCCACCTTGGTGGCCACCTCGGTGAGGCGGACCAGACGGCGCGTCACCTGCTGAGCGATGAGGATGCCGACGAGCGCGGCCAGCGCCGACACCCCGACGACGATCAGGAGCGTCTTGTCGCGGATGCTCTGGAGCAGGTGCTCGGTCTCGCGCAGCGAGCGTGCGAACTGCACGGCGCCGCCGTCGCGCACCTCGACGGTGAGCACGCGGTAGAGCTCGCCGTCGATCTCGACGTCGTGGCGCAGGTTGCCCCGTGGCACCTGACCGGCCGCGACCTCGAGGTCGTCCTCGGTGACGGGCAGGTCGCCGCTGTACGGCGCGTCGGTGATGTTGCCGTCGGCGTCGATCACCTGCACGAGGATCTGGGTGAAGCCGCGGAACTTGTCGTCGTCGTCACCGTCGCCACCGGCCTGGTCGAGCGGGCCCGGCCGTTCGGGGCGGTAGGTGCCGTTGGCGACGCGCTGCGCGGCCTCGACGAGGCTCGCGTCGATCTGCTTGCGCAGCTCGTGTTCGGTCGAGAAGTAACTCACCGCGCCACCGGCGACGGTGCACGCGGCAGCGAGCGCGACCATCGCGACCGCGAACTTGAGGCGCAGGCTCATGACGACCGGCCCACGTGGGGGCTCACCGGGGGCTCACTGGGCGCGCACGGTGTACCCGACGCCGCGCACGGTGTGGATGAGCTTGGGCAGGTCGCCCGTGTCGATCTTGCGGCGGAGGTAGCTGATGTACACCGCCAGGTTCTTCGAATCGGGTCCGAAGTCGTAGTTCCAGATCCGCTCGTAGATGGTCGTGTGGTCGAGCACGATGCCGCTGTTGCGGACGAGCAGCTCGAGCAGGTCGAACTCGGTCTTCGACAGCTCGACCTCGTCGTCGCCGCGCCACACGCGCCGCGAGCTCGGGTCGACCTTCAGGTCAGCCACCTGCAGCACGCCGGCGGCACTGGCCTCGACCTCGTCAGGCTTGGCGCGGCGCAGCAAGGCACGCAGTCGGGCCAGCAGCTCGTCGAGCTCGAACGGCTTGGGGAGGTAGTCGTCGGCACCGGCGTCGAGCCCGGCCACGCGGTCGGGGGTCTCGGTGCGGGCGGTGAGCATCAGGATCGGCAGCCGGTCGCGCTCGGCGCGGAGCACCCGGCAGACGGTGAGGCCGTCGATGTTGGGCATCATCACGTCGAGCACCGCCACATCGGGTCGGCGCTCGCGGATCGCGGCGAGCGCCACGGCGCCGTCCGACGCGAGCTCGACCTCGTAGCCGTCGAGCTCGAGCGCCCTCGCGAGCGACTCCCGGATCGCCCGATCGTCGTCCACCACCAGTACTCGCCCGCTCATCGTGTCCATTCTGCTTCCTCCCGCCCGAGCCGGCCGCGCATCGAGCGCGGCCGGCGTGGGTGTGCTGTCGTGTGTGTCTCGTCGGGTCCGGTCAGGCCGAGGCGTCCGAGCCGTCGGTGCTGGTGCTGCCGGCGGCGTCGTCGTCATCGGCGCCGGGGCCGTGGTGGCCGCGGCCCATGCCGCCCATGTCGCCCATGCCGCCGCCCATCGGGCCACCGGCGGGAAGACCGTTGTTCACCATGTCGGTGATCCGGGTGGTCAGCTCGGCGAGGCGGGCGTCGGCCTCGTCCTGGGTGAGGTCACCCTCGGTGACCTCCTCGGCCAGGTGCTGACCGGCGGCGGTGACGAGTTCGTCGATGACGGTCTGGGCGTCGACGCCGTTGGCGGCGGCGACCTCGGCGATCGTCTGACCGCCCTCGAGCGCGGTGCGCAGGTCGTCGACCGAGATGCCGATCGCGGTGGCGGCGGCCTCGAGCCCGAGGCCACGACCGCCCATGCGGCCCATGCCGCCGTCGCCGTCACCGTCACCACCGCGACCGCCCATCGGGCCGGCGGCGTCGAGCGCGGCGACGATCTTGGTGAGCTGGTCGGCGGTGATGGTGCCGTCGTCGACGAGCGGCTGCAGGATCTCGGTCAGCCGGGCCGACGGATCGGGCCGAGCCGTGTCGGTGCTGGGGTCGGTGCTCGAGTCGGTGGCCACGGTGGTGGTCGGGTCGTCGGCGCCGATCACGGCGACGTTGCTCGACGAGGCGCCGGCCAGGCCGGTCTGCTCGAGCACGAGGCCGGCACCTGCGCCGGCGATGAGGCCGGCGAGCAGGCCGCCGGTGAGGAGCTTTCGGTTCATCGGAGGATTCCTTGGGGGTCGGGGTCCGTCGTGGACCCACGGTGGAGGGGCGTTCCTGCCGGGGTTCGAGGGCCCGAACCCCGGCGTCGACCATGCTGCGCGTGCAAGGTGAAACCGCGACCGTGCGAAGGTGAGAACGCGGTGTGAGCCCCGGCCGTCGAGACCGGCCGCGGTCCGTCCCCGGCGTGGGCTGGATAGCCTGCCCGAGTCGTTCGGCCACCCGTCGGCCGACGCACCGGACCATGGATCTCGATCAGCCCGGCATCGCCACCCGACCCGTCCCAGCAGGGACGACGCGTCGGGCTCTCCTGCTCGGGACGGCCGCAGCCGCCGTCGGTGGCCTGGCCGCGCTCGGGGGTCGGCGACCGTCCACACCCGGTGAGGCCGCCGGTGCGACCACCACGGTCGCCAGCACGGTGCCGCCCACGACGATCTCGAACGTGAGCGATCCGGCCGTTCCGACCGCGGCGGCGTCACGCCTCGGTCGCCTGCCACCGCTGTTCCCGATGCAGACCTCGCCGCGGTGCGCGATCCTCGACAACTTCGGCGACTACCGGTCGGGCGGACGCACCCACGAGGGCATCGACATCCTCGCGACCCTGGGCCAGGAGATCTACGCGGTCGACGACGGCGTGCTCACCGACACCGCCGACGCGAGCGCCTCGCTGTCGGGCAACGCCTGGGGCCTCACGGCCACCGATGGCACGTACTACTTCTACGCCCACCTGTCGGGGTTCGCGCCCGGGCTCACGCTCGGGTCGTCGGTGCGGCGAGGCCAGGTGATCGGCTACGTCGGCGACACCGGCAACGCCGGGCCCCGCAACTACCACCTGCACTTCGAGATCCACCCCGGTGGTCAGCGCAGCGCGGCGGTGAATCCGCTGCCGTTGCTGCAGGTGCCGAGCGCCTGCAGCATCACCTGACCGCGGGCCGCGTCGCGCGCCTCGTCACGCCGAGGTGGTGATCTCCTCGATGCGGGCGAGCGTCTTGGCCATGCCCTCGCGGGTCTTCGCGCGCATCGGGCGGACGAGTGCCGGGATGCGCTCTTTCGAGATGTCCCACGTCTCGCGCACACGGGTGCCGCCCTCGACCGGCTCGAGCTCGTAGCGCCAGATGCGCCCGCCGATCACCAGGCCGAGCACCTTGATCGGCGAGGTGGTCTGCCACGCGATGCGACGGTCGTCCTCGAACTCGATGATCTCGTTGACCATCGCGTAGGGGATGCCCATCTTCATGTCCATCCCGAAACGGTCGCCGAGCTTCACCCGGTGCGAGCCCTCCTTGGCCTGCTGCACGGTGCCCGAACCGTCGATCTCGTGGTGACGAGCGGGGTCGGCGAGCAGGTCGAAGATCGCACTCGCGGGCGCGGGGATCACCCGCTCGACCGATTCGGTGTCCTTGGTGCTGAGCGGGGTGTTCGCCATGACGGCAAGGTACCCCTGATCGCGGTGCCGCGAGATACCGTCGTGCCATGTCACACCACCCGGACGGCGGCACTCGGGTGTTCCGCGACGTCGACGACGTGGTGGCCGTGCTCGAGCGCTGGGGGCAGGTGTTCTACGACGACCGGGTCACCCAGCTCGACCACGCACGCCAGTGCGCGTCGCTCGCCGAGCGCGCCGGCGCCGCGGACGAACTGGTGGCGGCCGCGCTGCTGCACGACATCGGGCACCTGCTCGAGCTCGAACGCTCGCAGGGCACGATCGGCGATCTCGGTGTCGACCGGTGGCACGAGCAGATCGCGGCCGAGGCGCTGGCACCGCTGTTCGACGAGGCGGTGCTCGCACCGGTGCGTCTGCACGTCGAGGCGAAGCGCTACCTGTGCAGCGTCGATCCCGGCTACCTCGCGATCCTCAGCGAGGGATCGATCCGCAGCCTCGCCACGCAGGGCGGGCCGATGGCGGCCGACGAGGTGGTCGCGTTCGAGCGCCTGGCCGGCCACGCCGAGGCGGCCGAGCTGCGCCGATGGGACGACGCCGGCAAGGTCGAGGGACTCGACGTCGCGCCGCTCGAGCACTTCGTGCCGCTGCTGCGCCGGGTGGCTCGTCGAGGAGCCGATCGTTGAGTAGTCGGCCGGTCCGCGCTGCGTAGCGCGTACTCAGGTGACACACCGCCCGCATCCCGATCATGGAGTCACACCGACACGGCACCGACGCCGTGGCGGACACCCCCCGACACATGAGGACGGACATGTTCAAGAAGACCACCACCACGATCGCCACCACCCTGCTCGCGGTGTCGATGTTCGCCGGCCTGACCGCCTGCGGCAGCGACGACGACGGCGGCGACAGCAAGGCCTCGACCGAGGCGACCGCCGCCGACAGCGGTTCGAGCAGCGACAACGCCGACGTCAAGGACTACTGCGATCAGGCCCAGAAGGTGGCCGACGAGCTGAAGAAGGTGATGGCCGACCCGAGCTCGGGCAACATGGCCGACCTGTCGACCCAGGCGACGCAGCTGGTGGCCAAGGCCGCCGAGCTCACCTCGGCCAACGCCGACGACGTCGACGAGATCAACCGCTGCAGCGCGCTCCTGAGCGACGCCGTCGGCGGCTGATCCACCCCGGGGCACCCACACCCCCCACACCCCCGACACACCCCCGCCCCACGAGCCCGGCACCGCACCTGCGGTGCCGGGCTCTGGCGCGTGGCGTCACCAGGCCGTTCGCAGCGCTGTCGCGGATGGGGCATGCTGGGGTCGTGGGCACGGGTCCGCGGCAGCCGGTCGACCGAACGGGGCAAGCGATGAACGAACGAGATCACCCCTCCGCCATCGGACCCGTCGTCATCGACAACCGTGCGGCCTCGCGGTTCGAGGTGCTGGTCGACGGTGAGGTGGTGGGCTTCGCCGACTACATCGAGCACGGCGACCTGGTCGAGCTGCCGCACACCGTGGTCGACCGTTCGGTGCGAGGTCGTGGCATCGCCGCGATCCTGGTCGAGCGGGTGCTCGACGACATCCGCCGGTCGGGTCGCACCGTCGTGCCGACGTGCTGGTTCGTCGCCCAGTTCATCGACGCGCATCCCGACTACGCCGACCTGCTGGCGTCGTAGCCGTCCGGCTCGCGCGGCGCCCGACGGCGCCGTGCGTCAGTCGTCGTGCGTCAGTCGTCGAGGGTCAGTCGTCGAGGGCGGACGACAGGTCGGCCCACACGTCGTCGACGTGTTCGATGCCGACGCTCATCCGCAGCAGACCGGGCGGCACGTGCGCGTCGCCCGCGTACTTCTGCCGTCGCTCGATGGTGGTCTCGACCCCACCGAGGCTGGTGGCGGGCACGAGCAACTGCACGCGCCGGCACACGGCGTCGGCACGGTCGGCGGCGGTCGCGTCGGCAGCGCCGTGCACCACGAACGACACCATCGCACCCCACCCGGGCCAGCGGACCTCGGCGACGGCGGGGTGCTCGCGCAGTCGCTCGACGAGGATGGCCGCGTTGGCCTGCGCCCGCTCCATGCGCAACGGCAGGGTGCGCACCCCGCGCAACGCGAGGAAGGCTTCGAGCGCGCCAGGGGTGGCACCGTTGACGAGCCGGGCGTGACGGATGGCGTCGTGCACCTCGTCGTCGGCGGTGACGGCGAGGCCGATCATCAGGTCGCTGTGCCCACCGATGAACTTGGTGCCGCTGTGCATCACGACGTCGGCGCCGAGCTCCAGCGGGCGCGCACAGACGGGTGTGGCGAAGGTGCTGTCGACCACCACCCGGGCGCCGTTGCGGTGCGCGCCATCGGCGACGGCCGCGATGTCGGCCACGTCGAGTGTGGGGTTGGTGGGTGTCTCGACCCACACGACATCGGCACCCTGGCTCGCCGCGACCACCGCGGCGGTGTCGGTGACGTCGACCGGTCGCACCTCGAGCCGGGCCTGGCGAACCAGGTCGTCGACGAGCGCGCGCACGCCGAGGTACGAGAAGGCGGGCAGCACCAGCACGTGGGGCGCCAGCGCGAACAGGCATGCCGACGCGGCGGCCATGCCCGTCGAGAACGCCGTCGCACGACCACCCTCGAGCGCGCCGATCGCCTCCTCGAGGCCGTCCCAGGTGGCCACGCCGTGGGTTCGTGCGTACACGCCTTCCTCACCACGGAAGTTCGACGCCAGGACGATCGGGTGGTTGAGCGGCTCACCGTGCCCGTGCGGGCGACCCGCGCTGACGGCGATCGTGTCGGGGTGACGTGCATCCATGAGGCGTCCGTTCAGTCGGCGACGAGGCCGTCGCGCCGTGCGATCGCCACCGCTTCGAGACGCGAGCTCGCGCCCAGCTTGGTGAGGATCCGCTGCACGTGGTTGCGCACGGTGTTGGGCGCGATGTGCAGTTCGCGGGCGATGCGCTCGGCGGGGTGGCCGGCGTGCAGCATGCGCAACACCTCGAGTTCGCGCGACGTGAGCCGTGTGGGGTCGCTGCCGCTCAGCTGCTCGAGCACCCCGCCCAGCAACGACGGGTCGACCGTGGCATGGCCACGCCACACGGAGCGGATGCCGGCGAGCAGCTCGGGCAACGGCTGCTGTTTGGTGAGGTAGCCGGACGCACCGGCCTCGATCGCGCGGGCCGCGTGGCGACGATCGTGCGTGGCGGTGAGGAGCACGACCTTGGCGCCGCCCGACGCTGCGGTGAGCGACGGGATCGCGGCCACCGCGTCGTCGCCGTCGAGGCGCAGGTCGAGCAGCACGATGTGCGGTCGGGTCCGTTCGAGCAACGGCAGTGCCTCGGCGACCGAGCCGGCGGTGCCCACCACCGACAGGTCGTCCTGCGCGTCGATCGCCGCGGCGAGGCTGTCGACGAGCAGCCGGTGGTCGTCGATGAGCGCGAGACGGATCGTGTCGTCGTCCGCCCGATCGGACCGACCCTGGTCGCTGGTGGCCATGCAGCAAGTATGGTCGCTCGGTGGTGACCGCGTCCGACCTCGGCCCCACATCGTCCGTCGCATCGTCCGTCGCATCGTCCGTCGCATCGCCTGCGGGTGCGACGCGGCGTCGATCGCTCCGGCGCACGATCGCCTCGCTGGCGGTCGTGATCGCGCTCGCCGGCGTGGTGGTGCTCGTGTTCGGCATCAGCACCTACCGGGCCGCGGAGCAGGTCCAGGCGACCCGCCGTGTGCACCTGCTGCCGGCGATCGACGCGGTCGACTCGTTGCGACGTGCCGCCGTCGACCAACAGACCGGGGTGCGCGGCTTCGTGCTCACCTCCGACGCCGACTTCCTGCAGCCCTACGAGAGCGGCCTGGCCACCGAGCGACAGGCGCTCGTCGACCTCGAGTCCTCGTTGGCCGACACGTATCCCGACCTGTACGAGCTGGTCGGGCCGGCAGAGGTCGCGCTGCGCACGTGGCGCGACACGTCGGCAGTGCCCGAGATCGATCTGGTCAAGAGCGGACGGCGAGCCAGTGCGATCGCGATGGTGCAGACGGGCGAGGGTGAGCGGCTCTTCGACGACGTACGCGAGACCGTCGATCGCGTCGCCTCGGCGATCGAGGCCGAGCGGCAGGTGAGTCGCGACGCGTTGGTCGACCGCATCGACCAACTCTTCGCCGTGTCGATCGGCGGCGCATTGGCGGCCGCGGCCGCGGCCGTCGCGATGTGGACGATCTCGAGGCGCAGCGTGGCGCGACCGCTCAGGCAGCTGTCGGGCGCGGCGATCGCGGTGGCCGAGGGACGGCTCGACACCCGCATCCCCGACGACGGGCCCGTCGAGATCGCCGAGGTCGCCCACGCGGTCGAGCAGATGCGCGTGCAGTTGTTGGGCGAGCTGCGCCAGGCGTTCTCCTCCGGCATGGTCGAAGCCGAGGAGGCCGAGCGGTCACGCCTCGCGGGCGAACTGCACGACGACCCGATCCAGGTGCTCACCTCGGCGCAGTGGCAGCTCGAGGCACTGATCCCTCGGCTCGACGGCGAGGTGGCGCCGCGTGCGAGCGCCGTGGCCGCCTCGCTCAACGACGTACAGGCACGTCTGCGCACGTTGATGTTCCGCCTGCACCCACCGGGGCTCGACGACGACGGTCTGTACGCGGCGCTGGACGACCTGCTCACCGACACGTTCGAGGGCACCGAGGTGCAGGTGGGTCTCGACGTCGATCTGCCGGTCGAGCACGCCGATCCGATCACCACGCTGGTGTTCCGCATCACGGCCGAGGCGATCCGCAACGTGCGCAAGCACGCCGAGGCGACCGAGGTGCACGTGTCGATCCACTCGACGGGCGACGGGGTGCAGTGCCGCGTGGTGGACGACGGTCTCGGCACCGGGGTCGAGTCGCTGCCGGTCGGGCCGCACGGCATCTCGATCAGCCGCGCCCTCGCCACCGCGGCGGGTGGTTGGTGGCACCGATCGGGACGGCCGGGTCATGGCACCGTGGTGACGTGCTGGCTGCCCTTCTCCCAGCTGCCGGCCGACCAGGCCCAGTCGACCCGGCTCAGTTGACCCGGCTCAGTCGACCCGGCTCAGTCGACTCGGCTCAGTCGACCTGGCTCAGTCGACCGAGACGGCCTGGCGCAGCTCGTCGGCCGTGCGCTCGGCCGCCGCAGCCGCCTGACGAGCGCGGTCGAGTTGGTGCAGCCGTGCGCGGAGCTCGATCTCGCTCGCTGCGTGCGCAGCGAGGCGCTCGAGCGCGGCGAGCTGCTCGGGCTCGAGATGGCGTCGCTGGTGGTCCATCACGCACACGGTGCCGAGCGCGTTGCCGTCGGTCGACAACAACGGCACACCCGCGTAGAAGGCGATGCCGGCGGGCCCGGCGACCAGGGGGTGGTCGCCGAAGCGGGGATCGACCGACGTGTCGTCGACGACGAGCGGGCCGGGCTCGCAGATGGTGTGCGCGCAGAACGCCTGGCCACGCTCGGCCTGGCGTGATGCGGAGCCGACGGTCGCCTTGAACCACACGCGGTCGACGTCGACCAGGGTGACGAGCGCGATCGGGGTGTCGCAGGCCTCGGCAGCAGCGTGGGCGATGTCGTCGAACACCCGCTCGTCGGGCGTGTCGAGCAGGCCGGTCTCGTAGACCATGCCGAGCCGTGCGACCTCGTTGGCCGGCATGGGGTGCGAGCGCCGCACGCGGGCGGGTGCCTCGTGGTGGATGGGCGGTTGCAGGAACGGGACGTGCTCGCCGAAGTACGTCCCGGTGCCGAGCTTGCAGCCCAGGCGGCGGAGCACACCTTCGTGGTGCGCATCCGTGATGCCGTCCGCCACCACGTCGATCGCGAGCTCGCGGGCGAGGGCGATGACGGCGCGGACGATCGCCTGCTCGCGCGGGCCGTCGATACCCGACACGCAGCACGAGCCGAGCTGCACGCGGTCGAGCGGCAGCAGCCGCAGCTTGGTGAAGGCGTGGTCACCACACGCGACGTCGGTCAGCGTCACCCGCACCCCCAGGTCGCGCACGCGTTCGAGCTGCTCGCCGAGCGGCGCGATCACGTCGTCGGCGATCGGACCACCGACCTCGATGAACAACCGCGACGGCGAGACGTCGTGACAGCCGAGCAGGTCGTCGAGCAGGGCGAGGGTCTCGCCGGCGAGGATCGATCCCACCGACACGGCCACCGACATCGTCGGGCGTGACGACTGCGTGCGGTCGGTCTGCACCAGCTCGCCGAGCGCCCGTTCGAGCACCGCCGCCTCGACGAGGTGGCGCACCTGTCCGCGGTCGGCGATCGGCAGGAACGTCGGCTCACGCAGCACGCCGCGTGACTGCACGTCCCATCGACCGACGGCCTCCCAGCCGACCGCGGCACCCGTCCCCAGGTGCACGACCGGACGGAACGATGCCCGAATGTCGCCGCGGGTGAGTGCATGGATCAGTTCCGAGAGCGACGGGGTCGCGACGAGCGGTGAGGGTGGTGCCACGGTGATGATGATCGTCCTCGGTCCGCCGAGCGGACAGGCACGAACGGACCCCCTGCTGGCGCGCGTTCTCGGATGCGGCTGACGCGTTCGCGTCACGTCACCCGGGTGTGATCGTCCCTCGCCCCGTCGCCTCGGCGCGACGACGATGAGGGCATGACCCCCACGTCGGCGGCGACGGCTCGGACGCGACGCGTCCTCCCGCGCCGCGTCGCGATCGCGGACGACGACGCGGGCGTGCTGCACGCGATGGCCGACCTGTTCCGCGCGCGACCGGGCTGGGAGGTGGTGGGCCTCGCGGCCACGGGCGACGCCCTGGTCGACCTGGTCGAGACGACGCGCCCCGACGTGGTGGTGAGCGACGTGTACCTGCCCGCCGGCGAGACACCGCTGTTCCGTCGTCTGCACGCGCTGGCGCATCGGCCGCAGGTGGTGCTCGCGATCAGCGCGCGGGCGACGGCCTCGCTGCGGCGCAAGCTGCGCGACGCGGGCGCCGACGACCTGGTGCGCAAGGGCCTCGACGACCCCGTCGTCGCGGTCGAGCGGCTGCTCGAGCGCTGACCTCGCCGGTCGTCAGGGTCCGCAGACGGTGCAGTGCACGTCGTCGACGGGTGTGCCCTCGACCAGGTCGGTCACCCACGACAGGAGCGACACGCCCTCGGTGGTCTCGGTGTAGAAGTCCGTGCTGCCGATCACGGTGTGGCTGGTGCCGGGCGAGATGAAGCTGAGGAGCGGCACCCCGGCGTCCTCGATCTGCTGTTCGTTGTCGTCGATCAGCGTCACCAGGTCGTCCGAGCCGATGCCGGCGAGCGCGGCGAAGAACGTCTGGGTCTGGTCGAAGGCGTAGTCGTGACGGGCGAAGACGATGTCGGGGGCGTGCCGGCCGGCTTGCACGAACAGGTCGGGGAAGCTCCAGTCGGCAGCGGTCAGGCCATCGTTCTCGGGCCAGTCCGGGATGGCGTTGGTGGTGCCCCACAGCCCGCCGATCAGCGTGTTGACGGTCGGGACGTCGGGGTAGGCACCCGAGCCGTCGGCGAGCACGGTGAGCCGTGCCTCGGGCAGCACGTCGGACACCAGGCCCGCGTACAGCGGCGTGGGCACCGAGCCGGCGCTCTCGCCGGCGACGACCACCTGTGCGGCATCGGGGAAGCGGGCGGCGAGCTCGTCGACGGCCGCCTGGCCGTTGACGGCCCCCTTGTGCTGCACCACCAGCCCGTCGCCGTAGTCGGTGGTGGCGTCACCCAGGTGCACGTCGCCGGTGCAGTACGGGACGTACACCATCGAATAGTCGCGGAACGGGTTGCGCTCGTCGCCGAGGTCGAAGATGCCGCCCTCGCCGGACGGGTCGTCGTCGGGACCCGTGGTCACCTTGTAGGTGCCGTTCAGGAACGAGCAGGTCTCGGCCGAGAAGCAGGCGCCCCCGCCCTGGAAGAAGAAGAGCACCTTGGTGGGATCGGCCTCGCGCACCCACAGCGAGAACTCGCTGCCGTCGGCGCACTGGCAGTCGCCGCCGGGAGCGACCTGCTCGAACGAGGTGGGGTACTCGACGCCGACAGCCGTGGTGGGCTCCTCGGTGGTGGCCGCCGCGTCGCTGGTCGGCACGTCGGTGGTGGGCACGTCGCTGCTGGGCGTCTCGGTGGTGGGCGCGGCCACCGTGGTGGCGGTCCCGGCAGCGGCCTGGTCGTCCGAGCTGCACGAGGCCAGCCCCGCAGCCACCAGCACCGCCGCGGTGATCATGAGCACCCGGGTGCTCGCCGTCGGGGTCCGTCCGCGTGTCACGGCGCCGGAGCGTACGCCCCGCGACCGCGAGCCACCGAGCGCGCTCTTGCTACGTTCGTCACGCCGTGTCGAGCCGTCTCGCCTCCTTCACCGTCTTCGTCGCCTCCGGGGCGGTGCTCGTGCTCGAGACCCTCGCCGGGCGGCTGCTCGCGCCGTACATCGGCGTCACGCTGCAGACCTTCACGGGCATCATCGGCGTGGTGTTGGCCGGCATCGCCGCCGGCACCTTCCTCGGCGGGCGGCTCGCCGACCGGTCGGATCCTCGCCGGCTGCTCCCGATCGCGCTGGCCGCCGGCGGCGTGCTGGCCGTGGCGACGGTCCCGCTGATCCGCCTGTTCGGGCCGGGTGCCGACGGCAGCATCCCGTCGATCGTGCTGCTGGCCGGCATCTCGTTCCTCCTGCCGTCGGCCGCGCTCAGTGCCGTGTCGCCGTTCGTGGTGAAGATCGTGCTGGCCGACGTCGGCCACACGGGCCGGGTCGTCGGCCGCCTGTCGGCGATGGGGACCGCGGGTTCGCTGGTGGCCGTGTTCGTCACCGGGTTCGTGTTCGTCGCAGCATTCCCCACCTCCCCGGTGATCCTGGTGATGGGAGCCCTGCTGGTGGTGATGGCCGGACTGATCTGGTGGCGGCTCGGCCGGGCCGCGCCCACCGATGCGGTCGTCGGCTGCCTGGTGATGCTCGTCGCCGTGGGCGGCCTGGCCGTGGCCGCCGGTTCGCCGTGCGACGTGGAGAGCACCTACTTCTGCGCGGTGGTGAAAACCGATCCCGATCGGCCCACGGGACGGATCCTCGTGCTCGACCAGCTGCGCAACTCCTATGTCGACCTCGCCGATCCCACCCACCTGGAGTTCAGCTACGCACAGATCATGAGCGACGTGATCGACGCCATCGATCCCGGCACCACCCCGATCGACACCGCTCACGTCGGCGGCGGCGGGTTCACGATGCCGCGCTGGATCGAGGCCACCCGGCCCGGTTCGACGAGCGTCGTGTTCGAGCTCGACCCGACGATCGTCGAGCTGGCCGAGGACCGGCTCGGGTTGGTGCAGAGCCCCGAGCTGCGAGCGGTCACCGGCGACGCGCGGGTGCACGTGCGCGAGCTCGATCCGGGCTCGCTCGACCTGATCATCGGCGACGCGTTCGGCGGCGAGGCCGTGCCGTGGCACCTCACCACCGAGGAGTTCGTCGAGCAGATCCGCGATGCGCTCCGTGCAGATGGCGTGTACGCGCTCAACCTGATCGATCACGGCGACCTGGGTTTCGCCCGCGCCGAGGTGGCCACGCTGCGCGCCGTGTTCGACCACGTCGCCGTGATCGCGCCGCTCGCCCGGCTCGACGGCCTGACGAACGGCGGCAACTTCGTGATCGCCGCGAGCGACGCGCCGTTGCCGGTCGAGGCGATCCAGCAGCGCAACACGTCGCGCGGCGACGACGACACGGTCTGGTCGACCGATGCCGAACTCGCGAAGTTCGTGGGTGATGCCGATGTGCTCACCGACGAGTACGCGCCCGTCGACCAACTGATCACACCGGAGGTGTGACGTGCCCGTGACCCCACCGCTCGACCTGCACTCGCACGAGTTCCTCGAGGATCCCGCGCCCACGCTGGCGTGGCTGCGCGAGCACGACCCCGTGCACGAGAGCGAGCACGGCTACTGGTTGCTCACCCGATACGACGACGTGGCCGCCGCGCTGCGCGATCCGCGCCTGTCGAGCGAGTGGCGCCGCAAGCCACGCGCCATCGCGCTCGACGACTCGTACGGGCAGGCGCAGCAGATCGTGCTGTCGTCGTTCAACATGAAGGACGATCCCGACCACGCGCGCATCCGCCGGTTGGTGCAGCAGGCGTTCACACGCGCTGCGGTGGTCGATCGGCGGGGCCGCATCGACCAGCTGGTGGGCGAACTGCTCGACGCCGGTGAGCGCGACGGCCGTCTCGATCTGGTCACCGAGCTCGCGTTCCCGCTCACCATCACGGTCGCGTCGGAGATGATCGGTCTGCCGGTCGACCTGCGCGACCGGTTCCGTGCCTCGTTCGAGGACACCGAGCGCCTCGGCGACCCGACGGCCACGCCCGAGCAACGCCAGGCGGGCAAGGACGCACTGGTGTGGCAGCTCGACGTGATCGCCGAGGTGGTCGCCGATCGGCGCGACCACCCCGGTGATCATCCGGGCGACGACCTGGTGGCGGCGCTGGTGCGGGCCGAGGACGCGGGCGAGGTGCTGACGCGCGACGAGATCCTCGCCGCGTTGCTCACGATGTACACGGCTGGTGGCACCACCACCGAGCGGATGATCTCGAGCGGGATGTTGCTGATGCTGCGCCACCCCGACCAGTGGGCGGCGCTGTGCGAGCGGCCCGAGCTGCTCGACGGCGCGGTGACCGAGGTGTTGCGGTACCACCATCCCAACCAGCAGACCACCACACCGCGGCTCGCGCTCGCCGACGTGGAGTACGGCGGCCGCACGATCCCCGCCGGATCGACGGTGCGCGTGGCGCTCGGAGCCGCCAACCGCGACCCGTCGCGTTGGGCCGATCCCGAGCGGTTCGACATCACGCGACCCGAGCTGGTGTCGCTCTCGTTCGGTCAGGGCGCGCACTACTGCATCGGTGCGCCGCTGGCCCGCGCGCAGGCCACCGCGGCGTTCGCCGCACTGGCCTCGCGTTGCCCGGGCCTGGCGCTCGCCGACGGCGGTGCCGGCATCCGGCACGACCCGAAGCGGATGGATCGCTACGAGCGCGTCGACGTGGTGCTCCGCTGACGAGCAGGGCATCCGGCCGTGACTATCGTGCGCGGCCATGACGACCCAGGCTGTCGATGCGCTCCGCACGATCCACCGCAACTTCCGCACCGTCCTCGACGGCCTGAGTGCCGACGACTGGAACCTGCCGAGCGCCTGCGACGGCTGGACCGTCAAGGACATGCTGGCCCACGTGACGTCGAACCAGAAGGAGTTCGTCGACCCGACGCCGCCGCCCTCGGAGCCGATGCCGGCGATGACCGCCGAGCAGGCGATGGAGGCGCTCGTCGCGCCTCGCAAGGAGTGGGACGCGACCGAGCTGGTGGCCGAGTACGAGCGCTACACCGACGCGTGGTTCGGGGTGCTCGACGCGATGCAGACCGAGCCGATGGCGTCGACGATGTCGCCGCTCGCCGACCTCGGCACCTACCCGTTGCACATGGTGGCCAACGCGTTCGCGTTCGACCACTACTGCCATCTGCGCATCGACCTGCTCGCGCCGACCGGTCCGTTGTCGGTCGATCTCGGCGAGCCCGACGACGCCGAGATCCGCCCGGGCATCGAGTGGATGCTGGCCGGTCTGCCGCTGATGCAGCCCGCCGAGTTGCCGCCCGTGGTGACCCGTCCGCTGGGCCTGCGCCTCACCGGCCCCGGCGGCGGCGAGTGGACGATCCAGCCGGCCGTCGACGGTGGCACGCTCGCCGTCACCGAGGGCATCTCCGACGCGGCGGCGACGATCACGTCGAGCGCGCACGACTTCGTCAGCTGGGGCACCAAGCGCTGCGACTCGCGCAGCTGCAGCACGCTCGAGGGCGACGAGGCCTACGCCTCGCAGGTGCTCGACACGCTCAACATCGTCTGAGCTCGCGGGCCCGACGGCCCGACCGCATCGACGGGTCAGCTGTCGCGGGCGGTGGTGTCGATCACCCGCCGCACCTCGGCGGGTACGTCGACCTCGCGCGCGGTCACCCGCGCCGCCACCTGGCGGCCGAGGCCGCCCTGGTCGACGATCGCACGTGCCACGGTGCTGCCGAGTCGCCCGCCGATGCCCAGCTGGCCCGACGCCACGGCGGCGATCAACGCCGTCGACACCTGCGTCGCCACCGGCTGCACCTTGTTCCAGTCGACCTGTTCGGCCATCTCGCGCACGGTGCGCGCCGCGTCGGCCCCACGTTCGGACGTGACGGCCCGCACCTTGGCCCAGTCGACGCCGCGCAGCGCGTCGGCCACCTCGTCGGCGTCGGCCTGCAGCTGTGCGTCGTCGACGACGGCGACGCCTGTGCCGGCCATGTCGCCGGTGCCCGCCGCGTCGGTCGGTTCGGCGGTGGCCTGGGCCGTGTCGTTCGGGGCACGCCGGAGCAACGTCAGCACCGCGTCGAGCTGTTCGCGGGGCCCGGCCCACAGGGGCTCGGCGGGGGTGTCGTCGCCGCGCTTGCCGGCCTCGTACTCGTCCTTCAGCGTCTGGACGGCCTGCTTGGCGCGGCCCTTCCAGTCGGTGCTGCGCACCTTGCCGAGCAGGCGGCCGGTGGAGCCGGCGGGATCGAGACGTGCCATCGGACGTCACGCTACTGGCCGATCGCGCTGGCAGAATCGGCGCGATGACCGATCTGCTGTACCTGCGCGACGCATATCTCACCGAGTTCTCCGCATCGGTGGTCGACGTCGACACCGAGGGCCGACGCATCGCGCTCGACCGCACCGCGTTCTATCCGACGGGCGGGGGCCAGCCGCACGACACGGGCACCCTGGCCGGCCTGTCGGTCGAGGAGGTCCGCAAGGAGGGCGAGCACGTGTGGCATCGCGTGGGCGAGGGTGCGCTGCCCGCCATCGGCGACCTCGTCGACGGCACGGTCGACTGGGACCGTCGCCATCGGCTGATGCGCACGCACTCCGCCCTGCACGTGCTGTGCGGGGTGATCTGGAACGAGTGGCGGGTTCCGGTGACGGGCGGGAACATGGAGCCGCTCAGCGCACGCATGGACTTCGAGTTCGACCCGCTGCCCGAGGGGTTCGGTCCTCGCGTCGAGGAGTTGGTGAACGTCGAGCTCGCCGCCGACCGACCGATCGAGGTGTCGTTCCTGCCGCGGTCGACCGCGGTGATGGACGAGGACCTGATCCGCACCAAGGTGTCGCTGATCCCGGAGTCGGTGCCCGAGATCCGGGTGGTCGACATCGTCGGGCTCGACAAGCAGGCGGACGGCGGGACCCATGTGCGGACCACGGGCGAGGTCGGTCGCATCCGGGTGATCAAGCTCGAGAACAAGGGCAAGGGCAACAAGCGAGTCCGCCTCGAGGTGATCGACGCCTGATCGGACCGTCCCATCTTCTGGGCGCCACCCGCCGACGAACCCCCTGGAAAACCGCGATCCCTGGCACCCGAGACATCCGGCGCCGATTCCAGGGTGCCGGTGAGGACTCACCGACGCAGGTCAGCCGGAACTCGTGGCGCCCAGGACCTCGACTCGAGACCGCGCGCCGAGGCCCGGAACTCGGCTCGGGCGGGGTCTGCCGGGCGTCGGGCGTCGGTCGCGGCACCTGCCGCAGGTTCGCTCCGACGGCGTGGGTGGTCGACGCCTGATCGGCGGCTGCGGGTTAGCCTTCGCGCACTACGGGCGGCCGCTCACGGTCGCGTCTCACGCGAGGGGGATGGTTGGCGCCGGACACGTTCGTCGAGCTCCATGGAGCGACGTGCCTGCACTGTGGCCATCGCACGGCGGCAGCCGTGTGCCCACGTTGTGGCACCGACACGTCGATGGCGCCGCCCGTGCTGGTGCGCGACGACACGATCCGCGTCGGCTACCTCGGCCGCGGGGGCACGGCCGTGCCGACGATGTGGGTGCACACCCCCGGGCTGGCGACCGCCGACCTGTTCGTCACCTCCGACGGGCGTGCGGTCGAGGTGGCGCCCGACGCCCGCACGGGCTTCGCGCCCGTGCACGGCCTGACCGATCTGCGCTGCGACGTCGCCGCAGCGCTGCTCGCCTGCTCCACACCGGCCCTCGCGGGGTGGGGCAGCACCGATCTCGAGCCCACGCTCGTCGCACAGCGCATCGGGATCGCACCGGCGATCGACGTGCCGCGTGCGCGACGTGCCGCGTGCGAGTTGGCGATGGCGGGCCAGCCCGACCTGCTCGGCATGCTGCCGCTCAGCCCCGGCGAGATCACGTGGTGGACCGCGCTGTCGTACCTGCGGCTCGGCGATCGCGACCACGCCGCGCACCACTTCGGCGAGCTGCCGGCCAACGGCTACGCGGTCGTGACGGTGCTGCTGCGCTGGGCCTCGCAGCGCTGGGTCGGCGACGCTGCGAGCAACGCCAAGTTCCTGCTCGGTCGCCGCCTCAACGGCTCGGCATCGCAGCGGCTCATGCAGGTGAGCATCGCCTGCGGCATCACACCGTTGGCACGCTTCCTGCTCGATCCGAGCAACGAGCTGCCCGAGCAACTGCGTCAGGTCACCGGTGTGGTGCCGAGCGTGTCACGAGCGCTCGCGCTGCGCGGCGCCACGCTCGACGCGCCGCTCGACGTCGGTCCGAGCGTGAGCCTGTCGGTGCTCGACGACCTCATCGACCTCGGCACCCCGCTCGAACCCGGCACGTTGTCGGACGAGCAGCGCCGCCACGTCGTCGCCCGCACCCGGCCCGAGGCGCTCTCGGACGACGACGTCGAACGGCTCGGACTCACCTTCGAACGCGACCGCCGCCGACTGGCCGCCGGACGCTTCGACGAGATCGACCACGCGCTCGCCGACCCGCACGTGCGGGGCATCCTGCACCTCGTCGAGCACGGCGAGGTGAGCGACGAACTGCGCGCCGTGCACCCCGAGCGCGCCGACGAGCTCACGGCCTTCCTGTCCACCCCATCGGCCACCACGCTCACGCCCACGCTGGTGGCCGATCCGTCGCTGTGGCCGCTGCTGGCCAGCCGGCTCGACGCGCCGCTGTTCTCGTGGACCAACGAGCTCGAGCCCACCACCCAGCGCTTCATCGGCTGGTACGCCCTGCGCGCGACCTTCGACCGCCTCGTCGACGGCGACTGGGTCGGCGCGCTCGAAGCAGGCCACCACGCGCACCGTCTGGCGGCGGGTGACGACCAGCGCCGCGACGCGCTCAACCTGGTGGCGTTCGCGCACTGGCAACGCGGTGACGGCGAGTCGGCGCGCGACACGCTGCTGGCGGCGATCGGCGGCACCGACGACGTGCCACTGCGCGTCAACCTGGCGATCGTCGCATCGAGCCTCGACCCCGAGTCCGCCGCGCTCGAACTGGCGCGGCTGGTGCGCGAATCGGATTCGCACGAGCTGCGCTGCGCGGCGGCCATGCGCGCCGTGCACCTGTGGGCCACCGACGACCTCCCCTGGACCGTGCGACGCCACCGTCCGGTGCCGGGCGCGCTGGTCGAGGCGTTGCGCGAGCTCGTCGTGTCGGAGATCGATCCCGGGATCTTCCGGTCGATCCTCGGCATGCAGTCGAACCTCGACCGCGACTGGCTGTCGCGTCCCGCCAACCTCAACGCATCGCCGCATCGTCAGAGCACCGAGGCCAAGGTCTTCCACGCCCGGGCCACCGGCCCTCGCGAGTACGTCGACGCGCTCACGTTCGCCTTGCGCACCGGGCCCGCACCCGAGTGGGTCGAGGCCGAGCGCGACAAGGCGATCGAGGTGGTGGCGCGCCACGTGTTCGACGACGACGGATCGAGTGCGCTGTTCGCGCTGTTCGCGATCCAACGCAAGATGCCGGTGTCGGTGGAGCAGCGAGCCGTGCTCGCGCCTCTCGCCGTGCTCGCCGTGTGCGAGCAGTCCGAGATCGGCGCCGAGCCACCGTCCGACGTGTACCTCGACCTGCTCGGCGAGGCCGACGCGTTCTGGACCGAGCACCGTCCCTCGCCGCACATGCTGCACATCCTCGAGACCGCCTGGGAGCGGCTCGCCACGTGCCACGTCGGGTTCCTCGACCGGGTGATCGACCGGATGATGCACGCCGTCGACGACCTCGACCGGCGTCTGCGTCGCGATCCGCGACAGCGCCGCAACGTCGCCGCACTGCGCGACGCGCTCGAGCCGATCCTCGACGACGCGATCGCGGCCGACGACGTGCTCAGCGAGTTCCGGCCGCACGTGGCCGGCGCACCGGTGGCCCGCGACATCGACGATCTGCTGCGCACCGTGCGCGACATCCGCCGTGCCTGCATGAGGATGCTCTGATGCCCGACGACGACCGCCGCAACCCGTATGTGTTGCTCGGCCTGCCCTACGGGGCGTCGCCGGGCGAGGTGCGTCGTGCGTTCGCCCGTCGCTCGCGCGAGGTGCGCTGGGGCGACCGGTCCGACGTCGACGTGACCGACCTCGAGTGGGCGGTGGCGCGCATCGAGCTCGAGCGCGCCGATCCGTCGGCCACCTTCGGCACCTATCGCGCGCCGGCCGATCCGGCGGTGCTGCGCCCACCGGCGGGCTTCGGCCTGCTCGCCCCGATGCCGCGTGCCGCGGGACGTCGCTCGCCCGTCACCCCCGACGACGAGCTCGCCGTCATCTACGACGCGGCCCGGCTCGACGCCGCGCAGCACCTGCTCGACCGCACCGCCGCCGGCACCGGCCGCAAGCTCGAGCGCCTGGGCGACGCGCCGCAGATCGAGGTGACCTTGCCCACCATGCCGGTGCGCCGCCGCGGTTGGCTGCCGATCGCACTGGTCGCGGCGGTTGCCGTCGCGGTGGCCGGCGTCGCTGCGCTCACCACGCTCACCGGTGGCGACGACGACACCGCGCCCACCACGGTGGCGCCGACGGTGGCGCCCACCGACGCCCCCACCACCGTGGCCGACACCGTGGCCGAGACCACCACGTCGTCGCCCACCGGACAACCCGGCTTCGGCGACGCGATCGAGTACGGCGGTATCTCGATCACCCCATCTGATCCGCTCGATGCCTACGGCCACCTGTGCGTGATCTTCACGATCGACGGCACGGTGCCGCTCGGCTTCATCCGCGAGCAGGTCACGCTGATCTCGGGTGGCGTGGCCACCGGCCCGGCGCTCGGCATCAACACCGGGCGGGCGCCGAACACCGACGTGTACGGCGACCCGGCCCCGGCGCAGCGCGAGATCTGCTTCCCGATCGAGGGCTGGGAGGAGCAGGACACCGACCTGGTGTACGCCACCACCGTCGGCAACTACCGCTGGCGCATCAGCAACGCCACCGAGCCCTGATCGTCGCTGCCCTGCGCCGCCCGATGTGTCAGGCGGTGGTGCCCGCCCAGAAGTCGTCGAACGACACCACCACCGGCGCGTTGGTCGCCGCGCTCGACAGGTACACCCACACCCCGGCCCCGCCGCCGGCCTGCAGGTCGGCCGTCGAGTCGGTGGTGGTGAGCAGCCAGGCGGCCGGTTCGGGCGTACCGACCTTCCACACCTTGGCCCGCAGCGTGGTGGGCGAGGTGCCGGTCGCCTGGAAGCGGATCTGCACCCGCTCGCCGGCTGCCAGCGTCAGGCCGGTCACCGCGGTGGTGACGAGCGTGGTCTCGGCGCCGTTCGCCGTACGCACGATCGTCAGCTCGGTGGCGCCCGTGGGCAGCACTCGCAGCTTGGCCCGGTACTCACTGGTGCCGACCCGACGTCCGGTGACGGCGGTGAAGAGGCTGCCGCCGGTGACGAGCTTGTCGGCGCCGACGGTGACCCGCACCTCGGTGTCGGTGTTGGCGCCGGTCACCGTGGCGGCCGCGCTCGAACCCGGCGTGGTCATCGTGACCCGACCGGTGCCGCTGCCGACCGCGAAGTTGGCCGGCGTGCCGGCGATGGTCCAGGCGCCGCCCAGATCGGCGGTGCCGAACCCATTGGCGACCGTGCGCTCGAAGGCGTCGGTGGCGAATGGCCGCGGCCCGGCGGGCGGGGCGGTCACGGTGACCGACCGGGTGGTCTGTGCCGTGGCACCCCGGTCGTCGGTGACCGTGAGGGTGATGGTGTAGGTGCCGGCGGCCGCGTAGGCGTGCACAGTCGTGGCACCCGTGCCGGTGGTGTTGTCGCCGAAGTTCCACGCCCACGAGGCGATGCTGCCGTCGGGGTCGCTCGAGGCGCTGCCGTTCACGGTCGCCGTCAGGTCGAGCGCCGACACGGTGAACGACGCGGTGGGTGCCTGGTTGGGCAGCGCTCCGGTCGAGCCGATCTGCCAGTGACGGGCGACGGTGGCGGCGTCGAGCGCCACGTTGTAGACGGCCGCCTCGTCGACGGTGCCGTTGAGGTTGTCGCTCGACGGACGCGGGGTCCAACCGTTGAGGGCGCCACCGCCCACACGCCACACGCCGTTGTAGGCACGCTGGGTGCCGATGCCCGAACGGTTGGCCACCTCGACGCCGTCGACGTACAGGCGCATCGTGCCACCGCCGACGGTGCCGACCACGTGGTGCCAGCGGTTGTCGTTGATCGCCGCCGTCGAGGTGACGAGCTGGTTCGACCCGGTGTTCACGCCGAAGTTCACGCGCCCGTCGTTCGACAGGTACAGGTGGCGGTCGGGGGTGGCCGTCTGGAACAGCCCCGGGTTGTTGTCGGAGCCGATGATCTTGCCGCCCTGCGTCGACGAGGTGCGCACCCACGCCTCGATCGAGAACGTCTGCGGTGCCGCCACGGTGTTCGAGGTCGAGGCGCGACCACCGGTGAAGGTGACGGCCGTGCTGGGGTCGTTGGGGATCGCGCCGGCCACGTTGCGGGTGGCCGAGCCGCTGAGGGTGAGCGGCCGCGACCCGATCGGATCGGCGAACGTGCCGCTGGCCTCGCCGAGGCGCCAGTGGTCCACCAGCCCGGTGGTCGCGAGGATCGTGTCGCCATAGGCGCTGCGTACACCGGTGTTGCTCACGTTGACCGTGATGGTCTGCGAGGGTGCCTCGTTGCCGAACGGGTCGACGGCCACCACGCGATAGGTCGCAGTGGAGCCCGGCGTGGCCGTGGTGTCGGTGTACCCGAGCGTGGGCAGCGAGAACAACGACGAGACCGCGCTCGTGCTGCCGACGGTACGACCGTCGCGCTCGATGCGGTAGGTGAGGGTCGCGTTGTCACGGTCCCAGTTGGCGCCGAAGGAGAGGCGCACGACACCGGCGAAGGTGCTGCTGGCCGTCGGCACCCACGAGCTGCCGAACAGACGCGGGCCCTGCTTGTTGGTCGACTTCGCGGCGACCGCGAAGCGGACGAGACCCTGCTGGGGGCTGTTGTTGACGTTGCGGAACTCGCCACCGATCACGACGTAGTCGGCGTTGCCGCTCACGTTCCACGGGCCTTGGTTCTGACCGGTGAACGTGCCCTGGTCGAAGTCGGGGTACCACAGCAGCGGCGAGGGTGCCGGCTGCCCGCCGAAGCTCGCGTAGTTCCCGGTGGTGTTGGGGGCGACGGTGCCCGTGGCCGTACGGCTGAAGCCCAGCGCGCGGTGGTAGGTCCACAAGTTGGAGTTGTCGCCACCGGTCTGCGGGAAGCCACCGATGTTGCCGCAGAAGTGCGGGTGTCCGACGATGTAGATCGCGTCGCCCTGCGGCCGTACCGAGTAGGTGTCGCCGTGGCAGTCCTCGAGCCAGTTGATCGTGCCGCCGTTCCACGACGCCGAGAACGTGCCCTCGAAGTTGCCGATGTTCTGCGACACGGTCGCGAAGCCGGTGCCGTACACACTGGTGCCGTCGGTGGCGAGCGACGTGATGCCCGAACCGTCGGTGCCGTTGCGGACCGTGTTGTTGACGGCCCACGGTACGAGCGCACCGGTGACCGCGTCGACCGCGCCGAGGCCGTACCCGGGTCGGTTCGATCCGTTGAGCGACGTGAAGCGGCCGCCGACCGCGACCTTGGTGCCGTCGGGCGACACGACGATCGCCGACACGAGCCCGCCCTGCGCGTTCGGCGCCCAGTTGAGCAGCGCGCCGTCCGTGGTGCGCAGCGCGGCGAGCTTGTTGCGCGTCTGACTGCCGACCGCGTTGAAGTTGCCGCCGACGTAGAGCGTCGAGTTGTCGGGCGACACCGAGAGGGCCCACACGTGGTAGCCGATCGGCGGCAGGAACGTGCCGATCAGGCGCATCGACGGCAGCTCGAACGCGGCGAGCCGGTCGCGGCGCAGGCCGTCGACGGTGGTGAAGTCGCCGCCGACGTACAGCCGCGTGCCGTCGGGCGACGCGGTGATCGTGCGCACCTGAGCGTTGAACGCCGGGGCGATCGTGGTGATCAGCTCGCCGGTGCCGATGTCGTAGGCCAGGAAGTTCGAACGGGGCACGAGGTTGGTGCCGGGCGCCGCGCCCGCGGGACGGGCGTTGGTGAAGTTGCCGCCCACGAACACGGTGTTGCCGACCACGGCCTGGGTCCACACCACACCGTCGATCTGCACGGTCGGCAGCGCGTCGGCCGCCACGGTGGTGGGTGTCGCCGGGTTGGTGGGGTCGGCCGGCTGCGAGTCGGCCCGGACCGCGTCGTCGGGAGCGCGCCACACGGTGACGCACGCCGCAGCGAGAGATCCGGCGAGCAGGGTCGCCAACACACGTCGAGACGCGTTCATGTTCCGCCTTCGTGTCCGTCGGCGTGGGCCCGCCTGCCCTCCGCCTGGAGCGACAACGGTTGTATCAGCGGTTTCCGCGGACAGGCTCAAGAAGCGTTCAAGGTTTGGACGCTCGGTGGCCCATGTGCGGGAGATCGACGGGCCGTAGCATCGGGCGGGTGAGCCGTCCCGAGCCCCGAGCCACCGCACCCGTGATCGTCCTCCCGGGGCGTCGCAAGCGCGGCCGGCAGATCGTCGACTTCCCCGACAGCCTCGACGCGATCGACGTCGACCTGTACTTCGCCGACTACGCCCGTGGGGTGCTGCACGCCGGTGGCCGCGCGGTGCACCTGCCGTTCGATGCCGACCCAGCCGACTACGTGGGCGTGTTCGACGGCGTGCTGTTGCCCGGCGGAGCGGACGTCGACCCGGCGCACTACGGGGCCGACCCCCTCGACGGCCATCCGATCGAACCCGAACGCGACGAGCTCGAGCTGGCGCTGCTGGCGCTGGCCGAGGCCGACGACCTGCCGGTGGCCGGCATCTGCCGTGGGTTGCAGCTGCTCAACGTGCGCGGCGGTGGCACGCTGCACCAGGACGTGCCCGAGCACTCGCACTTCGACAAGGCACCCAACACGATCGTCCACCGCGTCGACTTCGCCGAGGGCTCGGCGTGCGCCCGGCTCTACGGCGGACGACCGAAGGAGGTCAACTCGCTGCACCACCAGACGATCGACCGGGTGGCCGACGGGTTCGTGGTGACGGGCCGTTCGGAGGACGGCACGATCGAGGCGATCGAGTCGACCACGCGGCCATGGGTGGCCGTGCAGTGGCATCCCGAGATGATGGACGACGGCCACGACGATCCGATCTTCGCCTGGCTGGTCGAACAGGCGGCCGCCCGCCGGGCGGCTCGTTGAATCTTTGATCAATGATAGGTTCGCGCGGACGGCCACCCGGCCGTCGCGACGAACGGATCCCTGGGGAGGGTCGATGAGGGCAGTCGAGCTGCAGGCCTTCGGGCAGCCGCTGGTGGTGGTCGACCGACCCGACCCCTCCCCCGCTGCCGGCGAGGAGCTGGTGCGCGTCACCGCCTGCGGAGTGTGCCACAGCGACCTGCACGTCGCCGACGGGCTGTTCGGCAGCCCGCTGCCGCTGGTCCCGGGCCACGAGGTGACCGGTGTGCACGACCGGCTCGGGCCGGTGATGGTGTACGCCCCCTGGGGATGCCGGCACTGCTGGTTGTGCGCCGACGGCAACGAGATGATGTGCCCCGACGGCCGCGAGGCGGGCTTGTTCGAGCCGGGTGGCTACGCCGAGCAGATGGTCGTGCGCCACCCCGACTACCTGGTGCCGCTCGGCGACCTCGACCCCGTGCGCAGTGCTCCGCTCGCCTGCGGTGGCCTCACCGCGTTCCGCGCCGTGCGCCACACGCTCGAGGCACTGCGCCGCCGCGGCAGCGCCGGGCGGGCGTTGGTGATCGGTGCCGGTGGCCTCGGCCAGTTCGGCCTCCAGTACCTACGGCTGTCGAGCGACGCCGAGGTGTGGGCGGCCGATCCGTCGGCGGGCAAGCAGACCCGAGCGATCGAGCTCGGTGCGCACGGTGCGGCCGCTGCCGACCAGCTCGAGGGACGGTTCGACGCGGTGATCGACTTCGTCGGCGCCGAGTCGACCATCGCCGCGGCCGTCGAGCGCGTCAACCGGCGTGGCATCGTCGTCGTGGTGGGCCTCGCCGGCGGTCGCGTGCCGTTCGGTCTCGGGGCCGTGCCGCACGAGGCGCAGCTGATGTCGAGCATCTGGGGCACGGTCGCCGAGCTGCACGAGCTGCTGGCGTTCGCCGCGCGCAACCCGATCGAGTCGACCGTCGAGGTGCTGCCGCTCGACCACGCGCAGACCGCCCACGAACGCCTGCGCGCCGGCGCCGCCGCGGGCCGACTCGTCCTCGTCCCCTGATCCGTCCCACCGATCCGCCCGTCACCCACAGGAGTTCGCGATGCCGTCCCCACGTCTCGACGAGATCGCCACGCTGATCGCCGAGCACCACGTCCACACCGTCGAGCTCGCCACGGTCGACACCTACGGTCACCTGCGCGGCAAGCGCGTGCCCGCACAGCGCTTCGCTCGCACGGTCGCCGAGCACGGCGCGCACATCGCCGACGCGATCTTCGTGTTCGACCTGCAGTGCGAGATCGTCGACAGCCCGCTGATCAACATGAGCACCGGGTTCCTCGACATGCATCTCGAACCCGACCTGTCGACGTTCCGCGTCATACCCCACCGGCCCGGCTATGCCACCGTGATGTCGAACGCGATCGCGTCCGATCACCGCCCCCACCCGCTCGACCCGCGCGGTGTGCTGCAGTCGCAGGTCGACCGTGTCGCCGCGCTCGGCTACGAGGCCGTCGTGGCCACCGAGCTCGAGTGCTACGTGTGCCTCGACGACTGGTCGCCGATCCAGTCGCACGTGCAGTACTCGTCGCTGATGGACGCGTGGCCGCTCGAGCGCTGCGTCGCCGAGATGCGTCAGGCGATGCTCGACCTCGGCATCCCGGTCGAGTCGTCGAACCCCGAGTACGGCCCGGGCCAGCTCGAGATCAACGTGTCGTGCGCGTCGCCGATGAAGGTCGCCGACGACACGGTGCTCTACAAGATGGTGATCAAGGAGATCGCCCAGCGCCACGGCCTGCGCGCCACGTTCATGCCCAAGCCGTTCGCCGGCCAGTCGGGCAGTGGGATGCACGTGCACACCAGCCTCGGCCGGGGCGGCCGCAACGTCTTCGAGGCCGGCGCCGACCATCCGCTGAACGACGTGTTCCGGCACTGGGTCGGCGGGCTGATCCACCATGCGCCAGCGATGAGCCTGATCGGCATCCCCACCGGCAACGGCTACAAGCGCGTGCGCGAGTACACGTTCTGCCCGACGCACGTGCACTGGGGCGGCGACAACCGCACGGTGCTCTGCCGGTGCACCACCGGGCAGGGCCAGGCCAATCGGGTCGAGTTCCGCAGCGCCGGCGCCGACGCCAACCCGTACCTGATCATCGCCGCGGTGCTCGCCGCCGGTGCCGATGGCCTCGAACGGCAGCTCGACCCGGGGCCGATGGGCACGGGCGACCTGTACACCGAGCCCGGCGATCACCGTCCGCTCCCCGCCACGTTCGCCGACGCGATCGCCGCGTTCGAGGGCAGCGAGTTCACGAGCGTGCTCGGCGAGTCGTTCAGCACCAACTTCCTGGCGCTCGCCCGCAACGAGCTCGCGCTCTACGAGGCCAACGCCGCCGGCGACCCCGACGACGTCACCGCCTGGGAGTTCGCGAGGTACGCCGCCTTCACCTGAGCGGACGCGACCGGCAGCTCGATCCTCACCGTGGTGCCCACGCCGGGCGTGCTGTCGAGCGTGACGCTGCCGCCGTGCTGCTCGACCACCACGGCGTGCGTGACGGTGAGCCCCTGACCGGTGCCGCGACCCACGCCCTTGGTGGTGAAGAACGGATCGAACGCGCGGGCCATCACGGCGTCGCTCATGCCGCATCCGTTGTCGGTGACCTCGAGCTCGACGCAGTCGCCGCGACCACGCGTGACGATCGAGATCAGTCCCTCCTCGGCCGCGGTCGCCCCGTGGCGGTCGACGATCGCGTCGACGGCGTTCATGATCGTGCTCAGGATCACCTGACCGACGGGGCCCGGTGCGGCGTGGATCGGCGGCAGTGACGGGTCGAGCTGGAGGTCGATCGTGGCCACCGACTTCCACGCGTTGCGGGTGACGGTGAGCGTGTCGTCGATCAGCCGGTTCAGCTCGACGCCCGCGGCTCGGTCGCTGTTCGGATGGGCGACGCCCTTCATCGCCCGCACGATGTCGGCGACGCGATCGATGCCGACCATGGTCTGCGACAGGGCGTCGGGCACCTCGGCCAGCAGATAGCGGAGCTCGCCCTCGTCGTCGTCGCCCACGGTCGCCCGTCCGACCATGGCGAGCAGGTCGGTGAACGACTGCTCGAGGAAGCGCAGGTTGTCGCCGATGTACTGGATCGGAGTGTTGATCTCGTGGGCGATCCCGTTCGCGAGCTGACCGATCGACTCGAGCTTCTGGATGTGCAGCAGCTGGGCCTGCGCCGCCTTCAGGTCGGCGAGCGATCGGTCGAGCTCGCGGCGGCGACGGTCGGATGCGTGCAGCGACACGAGCAGGACCGACGTCGCGACGGCGAGCGCGACCAGCAGGAAGAACGTCACGTCAGCAGCCTCCGTACACGAACACCCGGTCCTGGTCGGGACCGAGGAAGCCGGCGAGGTGGTTGAGCAGCGCGGCCGACACGCACGTGCCGCGACCGACGAGCAGCACACCTTCCGGGGTCGAGACGTCCTGTGCGAGCACCATGCCCTCGTGCAGCCCGATCACCGACACCTCCTCGATGATCCGCGGGTCCTCGTCGGCGATCGGTGCGAGCAGGATCCGCTGCGACGGGAACAGCTGGTCGGCGACGTGGCGCACGGCCGCCTGACGGTCGAGGCCACGCGACTCGAACGCGTCGAGTTGGAACGCGACCCAGAGGAGCACCGCACCGACATGACTGCCGACCGGCGGTGCCTCGTCGACCATGCCCTCCTTGATGATCTCGGCGGTCAGCTCGAGGCGCGGGATCGACGCGACGATCGTGGTGGCGACCGACCGCAGCCGCCCGAGCACCGCCGGGCCGAGCTGATCGAAGGTGGCACCGGTCGACCACCGTCGCGCGACGTCCGACGTGAGCGACACGGCGCCGAGCTGCGACAGCGGCACGGCGACCTGCGTGGCCCACCGGTCGGCCGGGTCGACGGCACCCACCAGCGCGTCGACGATCGACTGGGCGCGGTTGGTGCGAGCGAACACGCCGGGCGCGGCGAGTGACAGGGTCTGGGTGAGGGCGTGGAGCGAGGCGGTGAGCGTGCGCTCGAGCACGTCGCGCTCGACGAGCGCTCGCTCGTGCTGCTGTGCGGCCTCACGCAGGACCGACACCAGCTGCGCGCTGGGGCACGGCTTGGTGAGGTAGTGCGAGATCGCGCCGTCGTTGACGGCGGCGGCGGCGAGGTGCGCGTCGGCGTGACCGGTGAGCAGCACCCGCACCGACTCCGGACGCAGCGCCCGCGCCTCGTGCAGGAACTCGGCGCCGTTCATGCCCGGCATCATCATGTCGGAGACGACGACGGCGTAGTCGCGCTCGGCGAGCAGCTCGAGCGCCTCGGCACCGCTGGTCGCGGTGTCGAGCGCGACATGGTGCCGCAGCGTGCGGGCGAGCGCGGCGAGCACCGATGGCTCGTCGTCGACGCAGAGCACCCGAGGAGCGCCGTCGGTGAGCGGGCTCGCCGCGTCGGCCGGCTCGGGAGCGCTCGATCCGGGGTCGCCGTCGATCGCCGCGGGCGCGTGCGAGAAGTGGTTCATCAGCCTGTTCATGCGATCGCCTCCACGAGTCCGGCACGTACCTGGTTCACCGCGTCGCGCAGTCGTGCCCCGCCGTCGTTCGGCAGTCGCAGCCGGTCGAACGCGGCCGGCACATTCGGGTCGCGCTGCTCCGGTTCGCCGAGGAGCTGTTGCGCGAGCCACGTGACCACGTGCCCCTCCGACGCAGCGACGCCCGGCACGCGGTCGGCCGATGCGACGGTCTCGACGAGGTGGTGCGGCAGTCCCCAGATCTCGAGCAGCGCGGCGCCTGCCAGGCGACGCGTACGGGCATCGACCTCACAGGTGCCGGTCGTGTCGAGGCCGAGGAACAGCACGTCGCCGATGTCGGCGAAGAAGGCCTCGCTCCAGATGCGTCGCTGCTCGCCCCGCGAGCGACCGGTCTCGATCGCGATCACCAGGGCGAGCTGCGCACGCGCGGCCGACACGGCCTGCACCAATCGCAGCCGCTCCTCCGCGTCGCGGTCGAGCCGTCGCGCCCGGAAGCCGTCGAGGAGCTCGTTGCACAGCACGATCTCGCCGACCACCGGGGCGCCGAGCAGGCGGACCGCCTCGGCGGGATCGTCGACCGAACGGGACAGCCCGTAGAACGCCGAGTTCACGACCTGGAGCAGCTTGCTACTCATCGCCACGTCGCTCGCCACGACGTCGGCCACACGATCGGGATCGGCATCGGGCTCGGCGAGCAGTGCCTGCAGTTGAACGACCGACGCCGACGGACTCGGCAGTGCCGAGACCGAGCCGACGAGCTCGAGCAACGACACGTCGCGCAACTGCGACCGGAGCTCGAGCGCGTGGGTGATGACGGCCTGCAGCCGGTCGGGCTCGCACGGCTTCGACAGGAACTGGTGGGCGACCGGCAGGCTGCGCTGCGCGCTCGACTCGTCGGCATGGCCCGAGAGGACGATGCGGACGGCAGACGGCTGCAGGCGGCGCACGCAGGCGAGCAGTTCTGCGCCATCGGTACCGGGCATCCGCATGTCGGTGACGACCACGTCGAACTGGTGCTCGGCGAGCAAGACGAGGCCCGCGTCCGCGCCGTCGGCGAACCACATGTCCCACTCGAATCGGTGCGCCCGCAGCATCCGGCGCAGCCCGGCGAGGATCTCCGGCTCGTCGTCGACGAACAGCAGCGAGATCACGCGACGTCCCCCACACCCTCGACCGGCAGCTCGATCCGGAAGATCGTGCCGACCCCGTCGAGCACGCGGAACGCGAGCGTGCCGCCGTGGCGGCCTTCGACGACCGACCGTGAGATCGGCAGGCCCTGCCCCGTGCCGCGTCCGACCTCCTTCGTCGTGAAGAACGGTTCGAACACCCGGTCGCGCACGTCGGTCGGGATGCCACCGCCGTCGTCCTCGATCTCGATCACGGCCGTGTCGACGTCGCGCCACGACCGCACGGAGATCGTCCCGCGTTCACCGCAGGTGGGTCCGTGGTCGGCGATCGCGTGTGCCGCGTTGACGACGAGGTTGACGATCACCTGACCGAGGTCGCCGGGGAAGCAGGCCACCGGGCGGTCGAGGGTGAGGGCCGTGTGCACGTCGGCGACGTACTTGGTCTCGTTGCGCACCACGACCAACGCCTGTCGGACCAGGCCGTCGAGGTCGCTGTACTGCTGGCGAGCCTCGTCGCGGTGCCCGAACGCCTTCATCGCCTTGACGATCTCGTTCACCCGGTCGACGCCGCGACGGGCCTGACGGATCGCCTCGGGCAGCTCGGTGCGCAGGAAGGCGAGCTCGTCGGGGTCGGTCGACGCCGCCACCTCGGGATCGCACAGCACCGCCAGGGCGTCGTCGACGAAGCCGAGGTTGTCGCCGATGTACTGCATCGGGGTGTTGATCTCGTGGGCCACGCCGCTCGCCAGCTGGCCGATCACCGCGAGCTTCTGCTCGTGGAGCACCACTTCGAGCTCGTCGACGTCCTGCATGATCCCGACGGTGCCGACGTGAATCCGGCCGCACCCGGGGCAGGACCGAAACGGCGAGGAATCGTGATCCCTGCTTGATCTCCGTGCCGGGTTCCCGGCCGAGCGCGATCACTCGCAGGGATGTGGCCCATCACCAGGACGTACGACCCATTTCCCGAGGTCACCCCCGGTGTGAGACCCACCCGCGCGTACGATGGCCACATGAGCGAGATGTACGAACGCGTCAAGAGCGGGGCCGGTTTCATCGCCGCCCTCGACCAGAGTGGTGGCAGCACCCCCAAGGCGCTGCGCCTGTACGGCATCGAGGAGAGCGCCTACTCCGGCGAGGAGGAGATGTTCGACCTGATGCACGCGATGCGCTCGCGCATCTGCACCAGCCCGGCCTTCACGGGCGACCGTGTGCTCGGCGCCATCCTGTTCGAGATGACGATGGACCGTCAGATCGAGGGCCAGGGTTCGGCCCGGTACCTGTGGGACGTCAAGAAGGTCGTGCCGTTCCTCAAGGTCGACAAGGGTCTCGCCGACGAGGTCGACGGCGCCCAGGTGATGAAGCCGATGCCCGACCTCGACGCCCTGTGCGAGCGGGCGGTCGCGGCCGGCGTGTTCGGCACCAAGATGCGCTCGGTCATCCAGCACGCCAACGCCGCGGGTGTCGAGGCCGTCGTCGCCCAGCAGTTCGAGGTCGGCAAGCAGATCCTCGGGCACGGCCTGATGCCGATCATCGAGCCCGAGGTCGACATCAAGAGCCCCACCAAGGCCGAGGCCGAGGACCTGCTGCAGCAGTCGATCCGGGCCCACCTCGATCAGCTCGGCGCCGACCAGCAGGTGATGCTCAAGCTCACCCTGCCGAACGTCGACGACTTCTACCTGCCGCTCGTGCAGCACCCGAAGGTGCTCCGCGTGGTGGCGCTGTCGGGCGGCTACAGCCGTGACGACGCCAACGCCAAGCTGGCCCGCAACCACGGCATCATCGCGAGCTTCTCGCGTGCGCTCACCGAGGGCCTCACGGCGCAGATGAGCGACGCCGAGTTCGACGCCGCGCTCGACACGGCGATCGCCGGCATCTTCGCCGCCTCCAACACCTGATCCCGCCGCCGCCTCGAGCGGCGACCGACGAACGACGACGACCCCGTCTCCCCCGTTGGAGGCGGGGTCGTCGCCGTTCAGGGGAGCAGTGCGTCGAGCTCGCCCCACAGGTGCTCGGGCACGTCGGCCGATGCGAACGCGACGTCGTCGCGCATCTCTGCCGGCGAGCGGGCCCCCAGCACCACACGCGAGACCGCCGGGTGACGCAGCGAGAACTGCACCGCCGCGGCGGGCAGCGTCAGCCCTGCGGAGGCGCACAGGTCGGCCATCGCCTGCGCGGCGGCCACCAGGTGCGCGGGCGCCGGTGCGTAGTCGAACGTCGCCCCGGGCGAGGGTGTGGCCAGCAGACCGCTGTTGAACACGCCGCCGACGAACACGTCGATGCCCCGCTCGGCGCATCGCGGCAGCAGCCGCTCGCCGGCGCGACGGTCGAGCAGCGACCAGCGACCGGCGATCAGCAGGCAGTCGAGATCGACACGCTCGACGAACCGCTCGAGCATCTCGACCTGGTTCATCCCGCAGCCGACGGCACCGATCACACCCTGGTCGCGCAGCTCGATCAGCGTCGGGAACCCGGTGGCCAGCGCATCGGCCTCGTGGTCGTCGGGATCGTGCACGTGCACCACGTCGAGCCGGTCGACACCGAGGCGCCCGAGGCTCTCCTCGATCGACCGCAGCACGGCGTCGCGGCTCAGGTCGTACACCGGGTCGACGTCGGGCACGTCGCGGAAGATCGTGTCGGGCCGTAGCCCGTCGACGTGGCGCAGCAGTCGACCCACCTTGGTGGCGAGCACGTACTGGTCGCGCGGGCGCGACGCCAGCGCTCGACCCAGCCGGATCTCGGCCAGTCCGTGTCCGTACAGCGGAGCGGTGTCGAAGAACCGCACGCCCGTGTCCCACGCCGCGTCGACGGTGGCCTGCGCCTGCTCGTCCGAGAGCGCCTCGAACAGGTTGCCGAGCGGCGCGGTGCCGAGGCCGACGCGGTCGAGCGCGCTCAGCGCCACTCGGAGCCGCCGGGATACGACAGCGCAGCGATCGACTCCGGGTGCATCTCGATCGAGTACCCCGGATCGTCCGGCACCAGGTACGCGCCGTTGCGCACGCGCACCGGGTGCAGGAAGTGCCCGTGCAGGTGGTCGGCGAACTCGGTGGTGCGGTCGACGAGCGAGCCGCTCACGCACAGGTGGTCGATGATCGAGATGTGCTGCACGTACTCGCACAGGCCGATGCCACCCGCGTGCGGGCACACCGGCACGCCGCGTGCGTGGGCCAGCAACAGCACGGCGAGCACCTCGTTGAGGCCACCGAGCCGGCACGCATCGACCTGGCAGTAGTCGATCGCCTCGGCCTGCAGGAGCTGCTTGAAGATCAGCCGGTTGGCAGCGTGCTCGCCCGTGGCGACACCGACGGGCTTCACCCCTCGACGGATGGCGGCGTGGCCGAGCACGTCGTCGGGGTGCGTCGGCTCCTCGATCCACCGCAGCCCGAACGCCTGCAACTCGTTGGCCCAGTCGATCGCCTGGCGCACGTCCCACACCTGGTTGGCGTCGGCCATCAACTGGCAGTCGTCGCCCAACTCCTCGCGCATCACCTCGCAGCGGCGCTGGTCGCTGACGACGTCGATGCCGACCTTGGTCTTGAAGCTGCGCCACCCGTCGGCGATCGCCTCGCGGCAACGGCGGCGCACCTCGTCCTCGCTGTACCCGAGCCACCCCGCCGAGGTGACGTAGGCCGGGTAGCCGTGGGTGCGCAGGTGGGCCAGGCGTTCGTCGCGCCCGGGTCGGGCGGCGCGCAGCATCTCGAGCGCTCGCTGCTCGTCGACCTCGTCGCGCAGGTAGCGGAAGTCGATGCAGTCGACGAACTGCTCGGGCTCCATCTCGGCCACCAGTTGCCAGACGGGCACGCCCTTGGTCTTGGCCCACAGGTCCCACACGGCGTTGACGAGCGCCGCGGTGGCCAGATGGATCACCCCCTTGTCGGGGCCGAGCCAGCGCAACTGCGAGTGGTTGGTCACCGACCGCCAGAACGCACCCATGTCGTCGACCAGGTCGCTCAGCTGACGGCCCACCACGAGCGGGGCCAGCGCCTCGATCGCGGCGCAGCACAGGTCGTTGCCCTTGCCGATCGTGAACGTCATGCCGTGCCCGGCGAACGGACCGTCGGTGTGCAGCACCACGTACGCCGCCGAGTAGTCGGGATCCGGGTGGTTCGCGTCGGACCCGTGCAAGAACGCGGACGTGCGCGCCCGGAGGTCGTGCGTGGTGACGGACGTGATGCGGGTCATGGCTCCCCCTGCGACTCGGCCGCGGGCTCCCCTGCCCGGCGGCCGAACCCTACCGGCGGGCGCGAGCGGGCGCGAGACTGCACGCCCGGCGCCGAACGGCGCTCGAGGGGGAGTCGACGGAGGGGGACGCGTGAGCGGACGGATCGTGGTGGTCACAGGGGCGGCGGGCGGGATCGGCTCGGCGATCGTCGAACGGTTCACCTCGCTCGGCGACACCGTGGTGGGTCTCGACGTCGCGGCGATGTCCGACGGCGAGGCGATCCACGAGGTCGACGTCACCGATCCGGACAGCTGCGAGCGGGCGGTGGCACGCATCGTCGACGCCCACGGCGGCATCGACGTGCTGTGCAACAACGCCGGCATCGCCGCGGTGGGCGACGTGGTGCAGTCGACGCCCGACGAGTGGCAGCGGGTGTTCGCCGTCAACGTGTTCGGCGTGGCCAACATGTCGCGCGCCGCGCTGCCGTCGCTGCGCGAACGACAGGGCGTGGTGGTGAACACGTGCTCGATCGTCGCCAGCGTGGGCCTCGTGCAGCGTGCGGTGTACGGCGCGTCGAAGGGCGCGATCCTGGCGCTCACCAAGGCGATGGCCGCCGACGAGATCGCCCACGGTGTGCGGGTCAACTGCGTCTCGCCCGGCACCGTGCAGAGCCCGTGGGTCGAGCGGCTGATCGCCGCCACCGACGACCCTGACGCCACCTACGGCGCGCTGCGCAAGCGCCAACCGCTCGGCCGACTTGTCGGCACCACCGAGGTGGCCGACGCGATCGCCTTCCTCGCCGCCCCCACCACGTTCACCACCGGCGCCGACTTCCTGCTCGACGGCGGCATCTCGGGCGTCCGCATCGTCGGCGGATCGTGAGCCGGCGATGACCCTGCGCGTGGCCCTGGTCGGTGGGCCGATGTACGACCATCTGTACCGACTGCTCGACGTGCCCGGCACGCCCGAGGTCGAGATCGTGGTGCACGCCGACCATCCGACGCTCAACGCCGAGGTGGCCGCCCGGTTGGGTGCGGGCGAGCGGCTCGACGTGATCGCGACGCACAGCAAGTACGCGCCCTCGCAGGCGGCCTGGCTGCGACCGCTCGACGGACTGGTCGACACCGGCGAGCTCGCCCCGCTCGCCGTCGACCTGTGCCGCTTCGACGATCGCCAGTACTGCGTGCCCCGGCTCATCGACGTGCGGATCCTCTGGGCGCACGCCGACCGCGTCACCACGGCGCCCGACACCTGGGCTGCACTGGCCGACGGGTCGGTGGTGATGGGGTTCCCCGGCCGCGAGTCGGGACTGTTCGGCACCTTCTTCGAGCTCGTCGTCGGCGCCGGCGGCCGCTTGTTCGACGACGACGGCCGGCCGTGCATCGACTCGCCCGAGGCGGTGGCAGCCGTCGACACCCTCTGCGCCGTCGCGGCCAAGGCCCCCGCCGACCTGCCCGACTGGCACTACGACCAGGTCGACCGGGCCCTGCTCGACGGGCGCGTCGACGCGGCCGGCGCATGGCCGGGTGCTTGGGGTGCGATCCGCGAGATCGCTGCGCTCGAACCGCACCCGTACCCCGCCGGCCCGCGACGACGCGTCAGCTACGCGGGCTGCCACGCGTGGGCGATCCCCACCACGTGCGCCGACGTGCCCGGCGCGCTCGAGCTGGTGCGGCGCCTCACCTCGTACGAGGCCGGCGCACTCGACGCCGCCGGTGGCAGCGTGTGCGCGCACGTCGCCGCGTTCTCCGACGTGGAGCCCACCGACGACCGCGACCGGCGACGCCTCGCCATCACCGCCGACACCATCGCCACGGCGATGATCACCTACCCGCCGCACGTGCGCTTCCCCGAGGTGGAGGACGCCGGCTGGCGATCGATACGGGCCGCGCTGTGCGGCGAGCTGTCCGCGGCCCAGGCGGTGCACGAGGTCCAGCGCGTCGCGCTCGAGGTGCTCGCCGCCGACGCCTGACTTTTCCTCGGCAGGGCACTCGGTCCCTACCATCGGCGGCGTCCCCTTCGGCCCCCGACGAGAGCGAGGCAGTCATGTTCGAGTGGAGCGACGAGCACCGGATGATCCGCGAGGCGGTGCAGCGGTTCGTCGACGAGGAGGTACGCCCCCACGTCGAGGAGCTCGAGCACGGCGACCTGCCGCCCTACGACATCCTCCGCAAGATGTTCGCCACGTTCGGCATGGACGCGATGGCTCGCGACCGGTTCGCCAAGCAGATCGCGCGCGAGAAGGCCACCGCCGAGGCGATCGCGCGTGGCGAGGAACCGCCGGCCCGCAAGGAGTCGGCCGGCGACGGTGGCGGTCTGTCGCTCATCCCGATCATCGAGCTGTGCCGCGTGTGCCCCGGCATGGTGACCGCGATGGGTGTGAGCATGGGCCTCACGTCGGCGGCGATCATGTCGAAGGGCACCATCCGCCAGAAGGAGCGCTGGGCGCTCGACCTGCTGACGATGGACAAGGTCGGCTCGTGGGCGATCACCGAACCCGGCTCGGGCAGCGACGCGTTCGGCTCGATGCGCGCCACGGCTCGGCGTGACGGCGACGAGTACGTGCTCAACGGCTCGAAGACGTTCATCACCAACGGCCCGTACGCCGACACGATCGTGTTCATCTGCAAGCTCGACGAGGGCAACCCACCCGAGCAGCGCAAGGTGCTGAGCTTCGTGCTCGATCGCGGCATGCCGGGTCTGGTGCAGTCGAAGCCGCTGCGCAAGATGGGCATGCACTCGTCGCCCACCGGCGAGCTGTTCCTCGACGACGTCCGCGTGGGTATCGACCGGTTGATCGGCGAGACCGAGGACCTGCCGAGCGGCGGCCGCGACGGCGCCAAGGCCACGTTCCAACAGGAGCGCTCGGGCGTGGCCGCGATGGCACTCGGCATCATCGAGGAGTGCCTGCAGCTGAGCGTGCAGTACGCGAAGGACCGCGTGCAGTTCGGCAAGCCGATCGGCGAGTTCCAGCTGATCCAGGAGAAGCTCGCCCGCATGGAGGTCGCCCGCATGAACGTGCAGAACCTCGTGTTCCGCACGATGGAGATGGGCGCCGCCGGGCGCACCATGTCCCTCGCTGAGGCGAGCGCGATGAAGCTCTACTCGGCACGGGCCGCCACCGAGGTGGCGATGGAAGCCGTGCAGCTCTACGGCGGCAACGGCTACATGAGCGAGTTCCGCGTCGAACAGCTCGCCCGCGACGCCAAGGTGCTGCAGATCTACGCCGGCACCGACGAGATACAGATCACGCACATCGCGAAGGACCTGCTGCGCAGCTGATCGCGTGCCCGCCGGATCAGGCGGGCGCGCCGGTCTCGACGCGGTTGCGACCACCCGACTTCGCCGCGTACAACGCACCGTCGGCCAGACGCACCATCGCCGACGCGTCGACGGGCGGCGTCGCGCTCACGCCCACCGACACCGTCACCGGCGGCACCGCGGCGTACGCCTCGCCGACCAGCGGCGTGACGGCCACGGCGGCCCGCACGCGCTCCACCACCCGCAGCGCCTCGTCGAGCTCGGCGCCGGGCAGCAGCACCGCGAACTCCTCGCCGCCGTAGCGGTACACCAGATCGCCCTCACGCACGTTGGCGGCGATCACGGTGGCCACATGGCGCAGCACGGCGTCGCCGACGGGATGCCCGTGCGTGTCGTTCACGCGCTTGAAGTGGTCGATGTCGACCATCGCCAGTGCGACCGGACGGTCGCGCCCGGCCCGGTCGAGCAGACCGTCGAGGTCGCGATCGAACCGGCGACGGTTGCCCACCCCGGTGAGGCCGTCGTCGAAGGCCAAGTGCTCGTGCTCCAGCCGTGTGCGCACACCCTGCAGCGCCGCGCCGACGAGCGGTGCGAACACGCCGAGCACGCCGGCCGCCTCCGCACGTTCGGTCCACGCCACGAGCGCACCCATCACGCGGCCGTCCGCCACCACCGGCACGACGGTGGTGCCGTTCGCGCGCACCTCGCGACCGGTGCTCATCGCCCGGGTGAGGACCGCTGCATCGGGCATCGGTCGCCCGTCGGGCACGAACGTGCGGCCGTCGACCACCACGGCGCCGGGCGCTCCGACGAGCCGCGCCACTTGATCGGCCACGGCGCGGCCGAATCCGTCGAGGTCCACCGCTGCCATGATCGTGCGGCCGGCGTCCAGTACGTCGTCGCCGACACTCCCGTCCCGCGCCCCCGGCCGGCGCCGCGCCCGGACGACCACACCCACGGCCCCGGCGATCGCGATCAGCGCGATCGCGAGCACCATCAGCACGACGGTGCTCGATCCCGAGCCGGTCGAGCCGCTCGACGCCGGCGCGGGAGTCGTGTCCGCAGCGGCCGCCGCCGGCGCCGTCGTCGCCGACGAGGTCTCCGATCGCGGCGGCACGATGCTCGACACCGACCCGGTGTCGGTGAGCTGCGACCACGGGGTGAGCAGCAGGTCGTAGGCCTGCAGATACGCGTTGGCACCGATCGACGGATGCGTGGCCGAGTCGGTGCGCACGTTGGGCGACAGCACCAGGTCGACCTGCGACGGGATGGTCTCGCCGAGCGAACGCAGGCGCTGCAGGGCGGCCGGCCCGCGCTGCCCGTCCAGGTAGCGCAACGCCTCGACCATGTCGTTCGGATCCATCCGCTGGATCCCGATCGCTGCGGGCATGCTGCGGGCGTCGTCGGGCACCGGAGCGGTCACCCAGCCGAGCAGCACCAGGTACGAGAGCTCCTGGGTGAGCGAGACGAGCGCCTCGTCGTAGGCGGCCAACCGGTCCTGATCGGTCACCGAACCGCGCGGCACGGTCTGGCCGGAGGGCGTCGACGCCCCCACCGGAGGCGCGACGGACAGCGCACACACGAGCGCGCCGAGGCACGCGAGAGCTCTCGTCCGTCGAGACGACACCCCATCGATCGTCCGGTCCGGAGACGCCCCCGCCACGTACCGCCACCGCACCGGTCCAGTAGGATCACCCCGATGAGTGTGTTCGCGCGCTCGGCAGAGCGTGCGCACGGTGCTGACGTCGGAGGACGACGCCTTCGACGACGCCGCTATGCAGGCACTGATCGTGTTGCGCCGTCCGGTGCATGATGAGGCCATGACCACTCTGCTCGACGAGCTGCGGGCCCGTCTGCCCGACGAGTGCCTCCAGACCGACCCGGACGTGGTGGCCGCGTACGCGCAGGACCGGGCGCTGTTCGAGCGAGCGGGCACCGCCGCAGTCCTGGTGATGCCACGGCACACCGACGACGTCGTTGCCACCATGAACGCCGCGCGGGCGGCCGGGGTGCCGGTGGTGACCCGAGGCGCCGGCACCGGGCTGTGCGGGGGCGCCAACGCCGTCGACGGCTGTGTGCTGCTGTCGTTGCACCGCCTCGACCAGGTGCTGCAGGTCGACACCGCCAATCGCCTCGTGCGCGTGCAGCCCGGCGTGCTCAACGGGGCGCTCAAGCGGGCCGTCGCCGAGCACGGCCTGTTCTACCCGCCCGACCCGGCGTCGTACGAGATCTCGAGCATCGGCGGCAACGTCGCCACCAACGCCGGCGGGCTCTGCTGTGTTCGCTACGGCGTGACCCGCGACTACGTGATGGGCCTCGAGGTGGTGCTCGCCTCGGGCGAGGTGATCCGCACCGGCCGGCACACCATCAAGAGCACCGCCGGCCTCGACCTCACCGGCGTGTTCGTGGGGTCGGAGGGCGTGCTGGGTGTGATCACCGAGGTGACGCTCAAACTGGTGCCCCTGCCGCCGATGCCGTGCACCGCGGTGGCCTACTTCGCCGACCTGCCCTCGGCCGGCCGTGCGATCCTCGAGATCTTCCGCGCCGGCCACGAGCCGAGCCTGATGGAGATCGTCGACCGCGCCTCGCTCCGCCAGGTGAACGCGGTCTACCAGATGGATCTCGACACCTCGGCCGCGTGCCTGCTGCTCATCCAGTCGAGCGGCGACCGAGCGATCCCCGCGATCGAGGACATGGCGCAGACGTGCCTCGAACAAGGCGCCACCGAGGTGCTCCACGTGACCGATCCCGCCGAGGGCGACATGTTCGTCGAGGTACGCCGACGTGTGTGGCCGGCCTTCGAGCGTCTCGGCAAGTCGATGCTGCCCGAGGACGTCGCCGTGCCACGCGAACGGCTGGCCGAGCTGCTCGCCGGCATCGTCGACATCGGCGAACGCCACCGCGTCGACCTGCCGACGATCGGTCATGCCGGCGACGGCAACATGCACCCGCTGCTGGTGTTCGACGGGAGCGACCCGGGCGAGGTCGCCCGCGTCGAGCGGGCGTTCGCCGAGATCGTCGACCTCGCGCTGTCGCTCGGCGGCACGATCGCGGCCGAGCACGGCGTCGGCACCCTGAAGCGCCGGTTCCTCGAGCGCGAGCTCGACCCCGTGCACCACGAGTGGCAGCGACGCGTGAAGGCCACCTTCGACCCCACCGGCATCCTCAACCCCGGCAAGGCGATCTGAGCGCGTGCCCGGGCGAGTGGCGCTCGTGACGCACCGTCGGTAGCGTCGGCCGCATGCTGACCTGGGACGAGGTGATCCGCCGTGCCGACCACGGCAACGTCGAGCCGCCGCGGCGGGTCGAGAAGACCGACGACGAGTGGCGTGCGCAGCTCGACCCGGCCGCCTACCAGGTGACCCGCCACGCGGCCACCGAGCGGGCGTTCAGCAGCGACATGTGCAGCCTGTTCGGCCCCGGCCGCTACGCGTGCGTGTGCTGCGGTGAGCTGCTGTTCGACGCCTCCGAGAAGTTCGAGTCCGGTACCGGCTGGCCGTCGTTCACCCAGCCGATCCACGACGACGTGATCGCCTATCACGTCGACCGGGCGTACGGCATGGTGCGCGTCGAGACCGTGTGCGCGGTGTGCGACGCGCATCTCGGCCACGTCTTCCCCGACGGGCCGCCGCCCACCGGCATGCGGTACTGCATGAACGCGGTCGCGTTGCACAAGCTCGACGACCACTGACGCCCGACGCATTCCCCCGGAGGCCGGGCGGCCTCGCGGCCACGCCTATGCTCGCCGCCCGGGAGAGCGATGGCGTCGGGCAGCACCACAGGAGCACTCATCGGACGGGTGGCGCGCGCACCCGAGCTGCGACGGGTGAACCTCGCCTTCCTCGGCTACTCCGTCGGCGAGCACGCGACGTGGCTCGCGATCGCGTTCTACGCCTTGCAGCAGGGCGGCCCGTCGGCGGTGGGAGCGGTCACGGCCCTGCAGCTGGTGCCGGGCGTGCTGCTCACGCCCTTCTCGTCGTACGCGGGTGACCGGTTCCGGCCACGCCGCGCGCTGGCAGCGGGATACGCCGTGCAGTGCGTGTCGATGGCCGCCACCTCGTGGTGCATGGTGTCCGACCGTCACCTGCTCGCCTACCTGGCCGGTTCGGTGGCCGCGACGGCCATCAGTTTCACGCGACCGGTGATGGGCTCGCTGCTGCCCACCGTGACCCACGCCCCGTCCGATCTGGTCGCGGCCAACGTCGTGGCCGGCGGGATCGAGCAACTCGGCCTGTTCGGGGGGCCGTTGCTCGCCGGTGTGGTGATGACATCGGCCTCACCCGCCGCCGTGTTCGCGATCGCCGCAGGGCTCACCGGGTGCGGGTGTGTCGCGGTGGCCTCGATGCGCGGCGACCACGACGAGCACCCCGAACACCGTGAACACCGCGACGATCGCGCACGTTCGTCGGTCGCGATGCCGAGCGGGCGCGACGCGGTCGCCCAGCTGTTCGCCGGGTTCGCGGCCCTCCGCTCGGCACGGATGCTGCGCCTGCTGCTGGCCTTCGTGCTCGCCGCCGGGGTGGTGCGCGGCGTCGGTGATGTCGTGTTCGTCACCTTCGCCGACGAGCGGCTGCACGGCGGCGGCGGTGCGTCGGGCTACCTGGCCGTGCTGTACGGCGTGGGCGGCCTGGTGGCCGCGGCGTCGATCACGCGCCTGGTCGGTGGCCGCCGGGTGAGCCCGCCGTTCGTGGTGGCGGGTGTGATCGCCACGGCGGGCATGGCATCGCTCGCGGTGGTGTCGGGCTACGCGACGGCCGGACCCGGGTTCGTGCTGCTCGGCGCCGGCGACGCCCTGTTGATGATCACGGCGGTGGTCACCATCCAACGTCTGGCCCCGACCGACGTGCTCGCCCGCGTGTTCGGCATCGTCGAGGGGCTGCAGATGGGGTGCGTCGCCGTCGGCTCGTCCGCCATGGCGGCGCTCACCTCGTGGCGATCGCTCGGCACGGCGTTCATGCTGCTCGGAGCGGTCCTGGCCACCGTGGTGCTCGCGGCGGTGATCGCGTTGCGTCGCCACGGCGACGAGATCCCCCCGGTCGACCACGTCGTCGTGGACCGGCTGCTGGCCGACCCCGTGTTCTCGCCGTTGCCGGCGCCGGTGATCGAGCGGCTCGCACGCGCGGCCGGGCGCGTCCGGTACCAGCCGGGCCGACGCATCGTCACCGAGGGCGAGCTCGGCGACCGGTACTTCCTGGTGGTGTCGGGCGAGGTCGAGATCACGATCGGCGGCCGGCACGTCCGGGTGCTGGGCCCGGGCCGCTCGTTCGGCGAGATCGCCCTGCTGCGCGACGTGCCTCGCACCGCGACGGCGACCGCCACCACGATGGTCGAGGTGCTGACGGTCGACCGCAACGAGTTCCTCACCTCGGTGACCGGGCACCCGCGCTCGTTCGGCGTGGCGTCGGGCGTCGCCGACACCTGGCTCGCGAACGACTGACCGACCGCTGTCAGGGGATCGCGTGCAGACCCCACACGGGGTTGGCGTTCACCACCCAGCCGTCGTCGCAACGCACGTGCACCTCGACGAACGACATGCCTTCCTTGGCGGCGCGCAGGGTGTACTCACCGGGCGGCACGTTGGGCCACAACACGCCACCATCGATCGAGGTGGTCTGCTGCGCGGCGTCCGGGAGCACGTCGGCGTTGAAGTAGATCGGCGTCGCGTCCGCAGGCTCGATCGACGCCGTCGCGCCCTCCACGCCGTGCGGGTGGAAGTCGATGAACTGGTCGAAGTTCATGCCCACCATGCGGGCGTCGCCGACGGTGGTGACGATCACGCAGCCGCCCTCGAACGGGTCACGCCCGGTGAAGCCCGAGACCAGCGCGCGCAGCCCCTCGTAGATGGTGTCCTCAGGCGTCTGGAAGTTGACGCCGTCGAGCTCGGACCCGTCGTGCGTATCGTCGACGACGAAGGTCTGCAGTGTGATCGAGTGGTGCCCGGCCGCCTCGATGAACGGGGTGACGATGGCGCCGAGCGGCACCTCGAGCTCGTAGCTGCCGTCGGCCGCGGTGATGGCCGACACGTCGGGCAGCTCGTGCACCGACACCGTCGCGCCGGCGATCGGGTCGGGCGTGTTGAACGTGTACGCCGTACCACGCAGATGCCCCACCGCCGGCTCTGTGGTCGCGGGCTCGGTCGTCGCGGGCTCGGTCGTCGCGGGCTCGGTCGTGGCCGGCTCGGCGATCGCGGGCACGCTCGTCACGCCGGCCGCACCGTCGTCGCCGCCGCACCCGGCCGCGACGAGCGCGACCACCGACGCGAGGGAGAGGATCGTCGGGACACGGGAGGATCGAGCACGCACGGCGGCGACCGTAGTGGGCGAGGGCCGAACGGACCTTGGTCCCTGTGACGGCACCACCGGCCGCTCGTAGCGTGCGGCCGCATGGACGAGGCCACCATCCAGCAGCTGCGCGCCGAGCTGGCCGAGCACACGATGTACGACCTGCTCGGCGGCGCCGACGGCCTGCACCGGATCGTCGACCGGTTCTACGACGCCATGGACGACGATCCCCTGTACGCCCCCATCCGCTCGATGCATCAGACCGATCTCGGCCCGATCAAGCAGGGCCTGTTCGAGTTCCTGTCGGGTTGGCTCGGTGGGCCCCCGCTGTTCGTGCAGCGCACCGGCGGGGTGTGCATCACCGGCGCCCACGCGCCCTACGCGATCGACGCTCGGGCTCGCGATCTGTGGGTGCGCTGCATCGACGGGGCGATGGCAGACGCGGGCGTGGCCGACCGGTACCGCGAAGCACTCATGCCGGCGTTCACCGGCATGGCCGAGATGCTGCGCAACGTCGACTGAACCGTCGCCACCGAGCCCGCGTCGACCGTCGTCGGCGGCTGGGCCAGACTGAGAACGTGCTCCACGTCGACTCGATCGAGAAGCGGTTCGGCGACGTCGTCGCCCTCGACCGGGTGAGCCTGCGGGTGGCACGCGGCGCGGTCGTCGGATTCCTCGGTCCCAACGGTGCCGGCAAGACGACGACGATGCGGGCGATCATGGGGCTCATCAGCCTCGACGCCGGAGCGGTGCAGTGGGATGGCTCGCCGATCGACGACGCCGCCCGTCGCCGGTTCGGGTACATGCCCGCCGAGCGCGGGATGTATCCCAAGATGCGCGTGGGCGACCAGATCACCTACTTCGCACGGCTCGCCGGACTGGACGCCGCAACAGCAGCACGGGCGACGGCTGCGTGGATGGAACGACTCGGCATCGCCGAACGTGCGGGTGACGAGGTGCAGTCGCTGTCGAGCGGCAACCAGCAGCGGGTGCAGCTGGCGATCTCGCTGGTCCACGATCCGGCGTTGCTCGTGCTCGACGAACCGTTCTCGGGTCTCGATCCCGTGGCCGTCGAGACGATGAAGCGCGTGCTGCTCGAACGGGTGCACGCCGGCACCGCCGTGCTCTTCAGCAGCCACCAACTCGACCTGGTGAGCGACCTCACCGACGACGTGGTGATCATCGACCGCGGTCGCGTGGTGCTCGACGGCGACGTGCGCGACCTCCGCGAACGCTCGCCGTTGCGACACGTTCGGGTCGTGTTCGACGCGCCCGTCTCGTGGGCGCCGTCGGCACCGGAGTGGCACGTGGTCGGCACCGACGAGCGATCGGTCCGATTGCGCGTACCGGCGAGCGTCGCACCCGACGCCGTGCTGACCGAGGCCGGACGCGTCGGACGCGTGGTCGGGTTCGAGTTCGTCCCACCCGACCTCTCCGACGTGTTCGTCGAGACGGTGCGAGGTGTGTCGTGAACAGGTCGTGGCGCCACTCGCCGGTACCCCTCGTGATGGCTCGCGAGATCCGCCAACGGATCCGGTCGCGGGTGTTCGCGATCAGCACGCTGCTGCTCGTCATCGGCGTGGTCGGCGCCGGGGTGGCCAATCGGGTGGTGTCGGGCGACGACGAGCCCGAGCGCGTCGACTACGCCGTGGTGGGCGACGCGCCGCCCGATCTCGACACGGCGATCACCGCGACCCGTGAGCTGGTCGACGTCGACCTGCGCCGCACCACGGTCACGCCCGACACCGAGGCCGGGATCGAAGCGGCGCTGCGCGACGGCCGTGTCGACGTCGTCCTCCGGGTCGAGGGCGAGGGCGCGACGCGTACGGGCACCGTCGTCAGCGTCGACGGCACGGGCGACGGCATCGTGACGGCGCTCGACGTCGCATGGCGCTACGCGTCGGCGCACGAGGCGGCGCTCGACGCGGGGCTCACCGAGGACGAGGCGCAGGCCGTGCTCGAGCCCACCCCGCTCGGCACCGCCACGCTCGACCACGACGACGGCGACGATCCTGTCGCGCTGTTCGCCGGCACGATCGTCGCGATCCTGCTGTTCATGTCGATCAGCATCTTCGGCGGACTGGTGCTCACCGGCGTGGTCGAGGAGAAGTCGACCGGCGTGGTCGAGGTGCTGCTGGGTCACGTGCGACCGCACCAACTGCTCATCGGCAAGGTGCTCGGCATCACGGTGATCGCCCTGGTGCAGTTCACGATCACCCTCTCTGCCGGCGTGGCAGGACTGATCATCTCCGGCCGCACGGTGCCGAGCGACGTGTGGGTGGCCCTGCCGAGCGCCGTCGTGTGGTTCCTGGGGGCGTTCGTCTTCTACACCACCCTGTTCGCGCTCGCCGGCTCGTTCGTGTCGCGGCAGGAGGACGCGCAAGGCGCAGCGGCACCGATCTCCGCGGTCATGTTCGTCGCCTACCTCACGGTGTTCTCGTTGGGCGCCGACCCGTCGGGCACGGCCACCCGCATCGTCTCGCTGCTCCCGCCGTTCGCCCCGCTGCTCATGCCGTTGCGCATCGCGACCGGCTCGGCCTCGGTGATCGAGATCGCCCTCGCGATCGTGCTGCTGCTCGCCGGCATCTACGGCATGTTGCGGCTCACCGGTGCGATCTACGGGCGCACGTTGCTGCACCGCGGCAGCCGGCTCACCTGGCGCGACGCGATCCGCATGGCGCGTCGCCGCGCCTGACCCCGCTCAGGCGGCCTGGTACACGGCGCGACCGTGCAGCACGGTGCGATCCACCTCGACGTCGCGGGCCTCGTTGCCGTCGATCGCCGTGATGTCGGCGCCGAGCACCAGCAGGTCGGCGGGCGCACCCACGCCCAACGTGGTGCGGTCGTCGTCGAAGGCCTGATACGCCGAGCCCGCCGTGTAGGCGGCGATCGCGGTCAGCATCGGCACGCGCTCGCCGGGACACCACCCCTCGAGCGGATGTCCGTCCGGGGTCTGGCGCGAGACCGCCACCCCCAGCCCGTCGAGCGGGTTGACGGTGGTGACCGGCCAGTCCGATCCGAAGCTGATGCGGGCTCCCGAGGCGACGAGCGAACCGATCGGATACTGCAGCGCCGAGCGTGCCTCGCCGAGGCGCGGGATCGTGAGTTCGCGCATCACCGGATCGAGCTGCGCCCACAGCGGCTCGAAGTTGGCGATCACGCCCAGCGCGGCGAAACGCGGCCGGTCGTCGGGGTGCACCAGTTGCGTGTGGGCGATGACGGGCCGTCGGTCGGCCGGGCCGTTCTGCCGAGCAGCGTGCTCGATCGCGTCGAGGGCCATGCGCACACCGCCGTCACCGATCGCGTGGATGTGGATCTGGAACCCCTCGGCGTCGAACATGCGCACCGCCTCGTTCAGCTCGGCAGGTGCCCAGTTCGGCAGGCCACAGCTGTGCGGTGCGTCCTCGTACGGTTCGACGAGGAACCCCGTCCCCGCCTCGATCACACCGTCGGCGAAGAACTTCACGGTGTTGGCGGTCACCCACCCGTGCGCGCCCTCGTGGGCGCGCACCTGCTCGCGGCCGGCGACGAACTGGTCGCGCTGGCCCAGCCACCGGCCCGGCTCGGCACGGAACGCGGCGTTGAAGCGGCACGTGAGCTCCCCGGCATCGGCACCCGCGAGATAGGTGCCGAGCAACGTCTCGTCGACGATCGCGTCCTGCACCCACACGATGCCGCGCCGTGCCAGCTCCGCCAGCGCCACGCCGAGCCCTCCCCGTGAACGCGCCGGGTCGGGCCCGGGCATCACGCGCTCGACCAGTTCGATCGCACCGAACTCGCGCAGCGTGCCGATCGGCGATCCGTCGGCCCGGCGGACGATCTGCCCCGTCGCCGGCTCGGGTGTGGCTGCGTCGATCCCGGCCACCGCGAGCGCGCGGCTGTTGGCCCACATCACGTGGTGGTCGTTCGAGAACAGGGCGACCGGGCGGTCGGGGCACACCGCGTCGAGCCACGCAGCGTCGCCGACGCCGTCGGGCAGGATCGACGAGATGTAGCTGCCGCCGACGATCCACTCGTCGCCGGGAACCGCCGGATGGCTCGCCGCCCAGTCGCGCACGGCGGCGATCACTTCGTCGACCGAACCGAGCGGGGCGAGGTTCAGCGACAACAGCTCTTCGCCGGCGTGCACCGGGTGCGCGTGCCCGTCGCGGAACCCGGGCACCACGCATCGACCGCGCAGGTCGACCACCTCGTCCCACCCGGCCGACCATCCGCGCGCCTCGTCGCCCAAGGCCACCACACGCCCGTCGGCCACGGCGATCGCGTCGGTGATCGGCGCACCAGCGAGGTTGGTGACGATGGTGCCGCCTGCGTACAGCGTGCGGGTCATGGTGACTCCTCGACGATCTGTGATCGGCATCTGACCGATCGCTCGTCAATTCTGCACGAACGCTTGAGCATCGAGCGGCGGCGACCGATCCAGACCACCGGCGGGTCGTCCACCGGCCCGTCGTCCACCATGTCTGCACTCCCGCTCCGCCCCCACACCACGCGCCGCATCGGCGGCCCTCGAACGGCCGTCATCCTGCTGCTCGTCGCGATCGTGCCGCTCGCCGGGGTCGCATGGGTCTCGTGGCGCGCCGTGCGCGAGGCCCGCGACGTCGACGCCTCCGCGGCCGCCACCGAGCAGTACGCCGAGGCAGCGGCCGACCTCGCCCGACTCGACGGCGCGATGTTCGACGAGATGGTGTGGCGGGCGATCGGCGCGCTGGTATCGACCCTCGATGCGCCGCCGGACGTGGTCGCCTCGTTCCTCGGCGCCGATCCGGCCGCGGAGATCGCACGGACCACCACCGCCACCGATCAGGCGGTCGCTGCGGCCGGCGCCACCGACGTGGCCGCCGCGCTCACCGGTGTGAGGAGCTCCGACCTCGACATGCCGGGTGTGCTCGCCGCACAACGGCAGATGTCGACCCTCGTCGGCGACGACCTCGGCACGCTCCTCGAGGCGTTGACGTCGTCGCCGCTCGGGGCCACTGACACCCGTGCGCTCGTCAGCCGCGTCGACGACATGCGGGATGCGGTCGCCGCGCGGGGTGCCGTCGCCCAGATGTTCTACGGCTACTTCGCCTCGGTGTTCGACCTGCGCGACTCGCCGACCGTCGAGGTGTCGCGCCTGGTCGCGTCGCGCAGCGAGTTCGACCAGGACATGCAGTCGCTCCGCACCTCGGCCGAGACCGACCCGACCATGCGCGACCTGCTCGCCGCGCTCGACGCCGACGGACACCTCACCTCGTTCGTCCAGGCGATCGACGCGCTCGTCGCTGCATCGTTCACCAACGGCCTGCCGGCCACCGCGCCGGCGATGTCGCTCGACAGCGTCATGGCCAACTACGACGGCTTCGACACCATCTACCGCTCGGCCGACGGCGCGTCGAAGGCGATGCTCGCCCTCGTCGACGGGAGCGCAGCGCGGGTGATCGACGCGGTCGCCGACGTGCGCGACGACGCCACACGCGAGATCGACCGGGCGTACCAGCGGGCGGCGCTGCTCACCTTGATGACACTGCTGTCGGCGCTGCTCGCAGCACGCTTCATCGTGCAACCGCTGAGCGATCTGCGACAGGCGGCGAGCGATCTCGAGTCGGGTCACGAGCAGCTCGCCGGACGCATCGGCGGCCCGGTCGAGGTGAAGGCCGCCGCGCTCGCACTCCGGGACGCCTCGGCGCACATCGACCTCGTCACGCGCCAGGCCCGATCGCTCGCCGTCGGCGACCTCGACGCCGAGGTGCTCGACGAAGTGGCACCGGGCGGTCTGGGCGACGCGCTGCAGGAGGCGGTGGCCACGTTGCGGTCCGCGCTGGCGCAGCAGGACGAGTTCCGGCGCCGACTCGCGCACGAGGCAGCCCACGACGGGCTGACCAAGCTGCCGAATCGCAACGCGTCGATGGCACAGCTCTCACGCTCGCTCGCACGCACGACGCGATCCGGCTCGATCCTCGCGGTGTTGTTCATCGATCTCGATCGGTTCAAGGACGTCAACGACCATCACGGCCACCAGTGCGGTGACGCCGTGCTCACCACGGTGGCGCAACGCCTCGTCAACCACGTCCGCGAGGGCGATCACGTCGGCCGGCTCGGTGGCGACGAGTTCGTCGTGATCGCCGAGCCGGTGGCGAACGTCGACGAGGCCGTCGCACTCGCAGAACGGCTGCGGGCCGTGCTGGAGGAACCGATCGACGCCGGTGCGATTCGCGTCTCGATCGGAGCGAGCATCGGCATCGGCATGGCCGACGGCGCCTCGCTCACCGCCGACGAGCTGCTGCGCGACGCCGACCTCGCCGTGTATCGGGCGAAGGAGGTCGGGCGTGGCGGCGTCGAGATCTGCGACGAGGACCTGCGCAACGAGGTGGCCGAGACCGCCGACCTCTCATCGGCGATCCGCCATGCGATCGACCACGACGAGCTGATCGTGCACTATCAGCCGATCGTCGACACCACCACCGAGGAGCTCCACGCGCTCGAGGCGTTGGTCCGATGGCAGCGTCCGGGTGAGACCTCGCTGATCCCGCCCGATCGTTTCATCACCTTCGCCGAACGAAGCGCCCTGATCATCGATCTCGACCGTTGGGTGATCGAGGCCGTCGCGGCGCAGATCGCACGCTGGCGACGAGAGGGTCGCTTCGACGACGTACCGATCGCCATCAACGTGTCGCGCCGGCACCTCGCCCACGATCGGTTCGTCGAGCACGTGCTCGAGCCGCTCGTCCGCCACGGCGTGCCCACACGACGCGTGATCGTCGAGGTGACCGAGAGCGCGCTCCTGGACGATCTGGCATCGGCCGCCGTGAAGCTCCAGCGGCTTCGCGACGCAGGCGTGCTCGTGTCGATCGACGACTTCGGTACCGGCTACACGTCGCTGGCGCATCTCCGGTCGTTGCCGGTCGACATCTTGAAGATCGATCGCTCGTTCACGGTGAACGCGGCCAACGATCCGCACGAGGCGTCGATCGTGAAGCTCATCATCGACACCGGCCATCTGCTCGGCGCGACGATCACCGCTGAGGGTGTCGAGACCGCGGTCGAAGCCGATCGGTTGGCCGGCCTCGGCAGCGACAACCTGCAGGGCTTCTTCTTCGCCAGGCCTCAGCCGCCCGAGCTGCTCGATGGCGCGGCGACGGGGCGTGCGACGATGGGCGGATGATCCGCCTCGGAGTCTCTCCCTTCGCCACCACCCGCGCCGGTGCGCTCGCGGTGGCCCGCACCGCGGTGGCCGGTGGTATCGACACGCTCTGGTTGGGCGACGGGCTGCTGGCGAGCGACGACTTCCCGGGGTGGTCCGGCGCACTCGAGCCGTTCACCGAGCTCGCCTGGCTGGCGGGCGCCACGGCACCGACGCGCATCGGGCTCACGGCAGCCGTGCTGCCATTGCGCGACGTGGTCAACGTGGCCAAGCAAGCTGCATCGCTCGACGTGATCACCGACGGCGGGTTCGTGCTCGTCGCCGCCCCCGGCTTCTGGGACCGCGAGTTCGCGTTTCGCGGCGTCCCGCTCGACGAGCGCGGCGCGCGCTTCGACGACGCCGTCGGCGCGCTGCTGGCGCTGTGGCGTGGCGAGCCGTACGACGGCCGGTTCCACCACGTGCCCGCCGGCGATGTCGTGTCGCCGCTCCCCCACACGCCGGGCGGCCCGCCGCTCTGGTTGGCCGGTGGCCCGGCCACGATGCGCCGCGCACTGCGACTCGGTCTGCCGTTCCAGCCCTCGCGTCTGCTGCCCGACGCGCTGGCCCCGCTGGCTGCGCAGTGGTTCGAGGGTGGCGGTGGCCAGCTCGGCCTGCGGCTGCGGGTCGAGGTGAGCGATCGTGCGCCGCAGGGGCACGACGTCGACTGGCAGGCGCTGTCGGGGCCGGCCGATCACCTGGCCGCCGAGCTGGCGCGCTTCGCCGAGCTCGGGGTGACCGATCTGTCGGTGGTGCCGGGTCAGGACGACGAGACGTCGCTGCGCACGGTCGAGACGCTGGTGGCCGACGTGTTGCCGCGGCTGCGCGCCGCCGGCATCGCCTGAGCTACGCCGGGCGAGCCGGGGTCAGTCGAGCAGCGATCGGGCGAACGCCACCCGCTCGCCCACCTCGTCGATCGTGTGCGCCGGGATGGCCATCGCACCGATGCCCAGTTCGGCGACACGTGCCCGCATCGCCGCGACGTCGGGCGCGACGGCGACGTCGTGCAACACCTGGTCGGGCACCAGCTGCGCCCCCGCGGCCGCGCCACCGGCGACCAACCGCCGCCGCACCTCCGCCACCAGGTCGTCGCCCACGTCCCACGACGACCGGAGCGCCGTCGAGGCGTTGAGGATGCCGTACGCGGCGATCGTGCGGGCCCGTTCGAGATCGGCGGCGGTGTGCGTGACGAGCGGCGCCCACACCAACCGCGGCGTGGCCCGGCCTGCTGCCCCGGCCGCCCCCGTGATCACCGACACCGACCGCGCCAGATCGCTCTGCGGGATCGCCCACAGCAGCGCGTCGTCGGCCACGCGTCCGCTCGCCCGCAGCACGCCGTTGCCGCGGCCGGCCACCAGGACTCGTGGCGCCACGAGCGGTACATCGAGGCGGCGGCCCGACGCGGGATCGAGCGGCGCGCCACCCGCCACGGCACGCAGCCCGTCGACGAGCTCGGCGATGCGACGGCCCGCGTCGTCGCGCGGGATGTGTGCCGCGCCGCTCACCTCCGACCCACCCGCGCCGAGCCCGAGCACCACGCGCTGGCCGATCATCTCCTGCAGGGTGGCGATGGCCGAGTAGGTGTGGAAGCGGTGACGCAGGTAGGGGTTCGTCACCACGGGGCCGACCGCCAGTCGCGTCGTCGCACGGCCGGCGGCGGCGGCCAGCAACCACGTGTCGCGCCACCAGAACGCGTCGGCGATGCCGAGCCAGTCGGCCCCGGCCCCCTCGGCCGCCACGGCGAGTCGCTCGATCTCGTCGACCGACGGGTTGTCGAGATGAGCGATCACTCCGACGCTCATCCGAGCTCCTCCTGCAACGGGCGCAGTGCGGCGGCCGCGCGCTCGACCTGGTCGACGGGTCCGTCACCCAGCAGTGCGATGCCGACGCTCACCGGTGCATGGTCACGGGCCAGCCGGCCGAGCACCTCGCGCACCCGCTGCGGACCGCGAGCGAGCACCAGGTCGAGCCGCTCGTCCGGCAGCAGCCGGCACGCAGGGGCCTCGTCGCCGGCCGACAGTGCCGCTGCGGCCTCCTGCGCCTCGCGACGGTCGAGGCCGGCCCGGGCGAGCAGCTCGTCGGGGCCGTTGGAGAACGCATGGATCATGCGCGGGCGCGTGGCGTCGAGCAGGCGCTCGTCGAGCAGTGTCGACACGTAGAGGCTCAGTGCGACCGGCCGGGTGGCACGTGCCCAGGCGATCGCGGTGGGGAGCAGCGACGGGGCGATGCCCGCCAGGAACACGCCATCGGCGGCCTCGGACGCCCAGCGGTTGAAGCGCTCGCCACGCGCCCCGACGAAGACCGGCAGGTCGGGCGCGGTCATCGAGTGACGCGGCGGGGTGTAGCCCTCGACGACACGTCCCTCGAGCACCGCGCGGATCACGTCCATCGCTGCGCGACACGCCGTCAGGTGGTCGCGCGGCGCCAGGCCCACCGGTCCGAGTGCCAGGTGCCCGCCGGGGCCGAGGCCGAGCACGCCGCGACCGCCCGACAGCTCGTGCACGGTGGCCATCGTGGCCGCAGTGACCGCCGGATGACGCAGGTACGGGTTGGTGACGCCGACGCCGAGCACCAGCCGCTCGGTGCGCACCGCCAGTGCGGCGAGGACGGCGAACGGGTCGCGTGCCGGACCCTCGTCACCGAGCCAGAACTCGCCCAGGCCGCCCGCCTCGGCCGCCGCGCCCGCATCGAGCAACTCGGCCGACGGTGCATCGGGGAACAGCCAGACGCCGGTGCGCACGGGTCAGTGCGGCATCGCGCGGAGCGCGTGCTCGGCCGGGATCGCGTCGAACAGACCCAGGCCGTTCGACACGCGGTTCAGGTAGTTGTAGTACGCGACCATGTTGTTGAGGTCGAGCAGATCGAGGTCGTCGAGTCCCACCTCGCGCAAGCGCTCGACGTCGGCCTCGGTCATGGTCGCCGGCGCCGACGTGAGCTTGGCGGCGTACGCACAGATGGCGTCGATCCGCTCGTCACCGCTGCGCACGTCACCAGGGTCGGCGATCACCAGGTCGATCAACGAGCGATCGGCACCGAGCTCGGTGAGCTTGATCTCGAGCCCCGAGCCGCAGTGCGTGGTCGCGTTGAGCCGGGAGACGACGAACGCGGCCAGCTGGCGCTCGATCTGCGACAGGCCCGAGGGGCAGCCCTCGACCGCCTTGTAGAGGCGGAGCCGCTCCCAGACGATGTCGGGGTAGAGCGACCCGAGCTTCGTGAAATCGGTGGGCTCGCCGAGCCGCTGCGCCTGCCAGTCGTAGGCCTCGCGCAGCGAGCCGGTGGCCTCGTCCATCTCGATGATCCGTACCCACACCATGGGCCGATGCTAGGTCGACAGGCGTCACGGCCGGGCTGCCTCGCGCGGAACCCGTCCGAGACGGCAGGATGTGAGCCTGCGGTCGATCCCCGGACCGCCCCAGGAGGATGTCGTGCAACCCACTCGTGCCCGTCGTGGCCTCATCGTGGCGGTCGCCCCGGTCGTGGCCCTGTCGATCCTCGCCGCGTGCAGCGACGACGGCTCGGACGCAGGCGCCGAGACCATCCCGGCGAGCACCACCGCCACCACCGTGCCGCTCCCGATCGCCACCTCGCCGGTCGGCGAGAACGACACCTCGTTCCCGGTCGACGTCATCGACTGCGACGGCCGCGTCACCACCTACGAGCAGGCACCGCAGCGCGTGGTGGCCCTCGACGAGGCGATGGCCGAGAACCTCATCCAGCTCGGCTTCCGCGACGCGATCGTCGGTGTGGCGCGCTACCAGACGGACGACGCGCTCTGGCCGCTCACTCGCGACGAGGTGCTCTCGCGCCAGATCGTCAACGACGGCTCGACCGCCCCCACGATGGAGGCCGTCGAACGGGTCGCGCCCGACCTGGTGGTCGCGTCGGGCAGCGACACCATGGACGCGGTCGCCACCCGTGACGACTGGACCGCCGCCGGCATCCACACCTTCGTGCCCCGCACCGGCTGCGACGCACCGACCGCCGATGCCGACGGGCTCACCATGTTCTACGACGACTACACCCAGCTCGGCTTGATGTTCGACGCCCAGCTGCACTCGCAGAAGATCATCGCCCAGGTGCAGGCGCACGTCGACCAGATGGCCGGCGAGCTCGCCCGGGTCGACGCGCAGCAGGCGACCGTGTGGGTCTACGGCGGCGCCGACGTGGTGTTCGACCGCACCACGCCGGTCGACTCGATGTTGCGCGCCGTGGGGCTCACGGTCGTCGGTGGCGACGGTGCCGTCGACGCCGACACGGTCGCCGAGGCGAACCCCGATCTCATCTGGATCATCACGCCCCGCGGTGCCGATCCCGACGAGGCCGCGGCGGCGCTCGAGGCCGAGCTCGCGGCCGACCCGGCGCTGGCCGACCTGCGGGCCGTGACGTCGTCGTCGTTCGTGGTCACCCCGGCCGACCAGGTGTCACCGACGCCGCGGATGACCGACGGCCTGCAACAGGTGGTCGACGCGCTCATCGCCATGGCCTGACCGCGCCCACCGCACCGCACCGCACCGGGACACACGGTGCCGACGGTGCCGTGACGGACGACGTCGATCTCGGACGGTCGAGGACGACTCTCAGTTCGCCGCAGGAGGCCCGGCAGTGGGACGACGCATCTTCCGGCTCGACGCCGACCACGTCTTCGCCGCCGCGCTCGTCGCGGTGGTGTGCTGGCAGACGGCGCCGCTCGTCTCCGACGCAGTGGCGTCGATCCTGCCTGGGACCACGCCGTCGGTGGGTGCGCCGGTCGAGCCGGCGGCCCCCGAGGTCGCGTCCGAGGCCCCCGTGCCCGGGTCGGACGGGGACGACGACGCGCCGCTGACGCCCGCCGGCCTGACGCCGTTGGTCGTCGATCCTGCCGCGCCGACCCCGCCCGTGGCGGGTGCCGACGAGTGCCGCACCGAGCTCACCTCGGACGCACTCGACGCGCAACTGCGCACCGGTGCCGGCATGGTGTCCGGTGGCGACTACCCACATGCCTATCCGCTGGCCGACGGTCGGATCGTGTGGCTGTTCCAGGACGTCTTCGTCGGCTCGCGCGAGTCGCTCGATCCGGCGCGGTTCGCGCACAACGGTGGGTTCGTCCAGGACGGGCTGTGCACGAGCCCGCTGCCCGGCGCCACGCCGGGTCGCTCGTGGATCGGCGGCGACCGCGAGGACACGATGATGCACTGGTTCTGGCCGCTCGACGGCGCGGTCGGCGCGGACGGTCAGCTGTTCGTGTTCGTCGCCGAGATGTACAACCTGAACGGCACCGGCGCCGCCGAGGGCGCGTTGCCGGTGGCCACGTGGTTGGCGGTGTTCGACGGCGCGACCCTCGAGCTGCGCTCGTTCACCGAGGCACCCGATTCGTCGACGCACCTGTTCGGCTACTCGATCGCGAACGACGAGCGGTACAGCTACCTCTACGGCAACTGCTACCGACAGTTCGCCCCGGCCGATGCGGGCGTGTCGCTGGGGATGGACCGATGCTCGGCCTCCACCGTGGTGGCTCGCGTGCCGCGCGGCGAGTTCGCCGCCACCCCCGAGTACTTCACCATGCAGGGGTGGTCGTCCGACGGCAGCTCACCGATCGCCGTGATGTCCGGCGGCATCTCCCACGCGACCAGCGTGCGGCACCTCGGCACCACCTGGGTGGCGGTCACCAAACAGGACGAGTGGTTCGGCGACCACCTCGTGGTCGAGACCGCCGATCGCCCCGAAGGACCGTGGCGCGTCACGTCGCTCGTCCCGGTCGAGAGCCTGTGCGCCACATGTGCGAGCTACGGCGCTCTGGTGCTGCCGTGGGTCGACGACGGCGACGTGGTGGTGGTGCTGTCGTCCAACGACTGGACGGCCGAGCGAGCCAGCCAGCACCCCGGTCTGTACCGGCCGTTCGTCGTGCGTATCGGATCGGATTCGGCGACCGGCTGAGGCGCCTACGATCCCGCGCATGGACAGCCCCCTCGTGGGCGTGGCCGGCGAGCTCGTCGCCGGCCTCGTCGAGCTCATCCGCATCCCGACCACGAACCCGGTCAACTTCCACCAGGCGATCACCGCGCCGGACGACTGCACACCGGTGGTGCTCGACGCGGTGCTCGCGTTGCCCGACTCGTCCGGTCCGCATCCCGTGGTGATCGTGCTGCCCGGCAGCTCGGGCGTGTCGGCCAACCACGTGATGCACACCCAGACGCTCGCGAGCGCCGGGCTCGGCGTGTGCCTGGTCGATCCGTTCGGTGCACGCGCGGTCAGCTCGACGGTGGCGAACCAGACGCAGTACTCGTTCGCCGCCAGCGCGTTCGACGTGCTCGCCACCATGCGGGTGCTCGCCGCCGACCCGCGGGTCGACGCGACGCGGATGTCGGCACAAGGGCACAGCCGTGGCGGGGCCGCCGTGGTGATGGCGGCGATGCGACCGTTCGCGGACCCGGTGGTGGGCGACCTGGCGCTGGCCGGCGTGTTCGCCGCGTATCCCTGGTGCGGCCAGCAGTTCGCTCGCCCCGACGTCGGCGACACGGTGGTGCGGGCGATCATCGGCGACCAGGACGAGTGGTGCTCGGTGATGGCCGTGCAGGCGCAGATCCAGGCGATCGCTGTGTCCGGTGGTGCGGCGACGATGCGGGTGGTGCCCGGTGCGCACCACAGCTTCGACCGCTACGAGGACGTGCACGACCTGCCCGAGGCGCGGGTGTCGCCGAACGCACCGATCGAGTTCCTCGCCGACGACGGCTCGATGATCGACCCCACCACCGGCGTGCCCGATCCGGCGCGGACCGACGTCGACCAGTTCCGCGCCGCGGTGGCCGCAGGGTTCGGGCAGCGGGGTGCCCGGCTGGGCGGCACGGCGGGTCAGCCCGAGCTGTTCCGCGACGAGATGCTCCGCTTCCACCGCTCGGTGCTCGGCGGTGCCGCGTGATCCTGTCGACGATCCACCTCGCAGCGTGGGCCGGTGGCGAGGGCGACCCCTGGAAGGTGCTCGGCAACTCGGGGTTCGAGCGGCTCGCGATCGCCGGGCTCGCCGACCTCGCGCTCGCCCGCCGACTCGCCGTCGCGCCTGCCGCCGACGACGAGAGCCCCGGCGCCCGCCGGTTGTCGCTCGTGCCCGGCCCGCCGGTGGGCGGGATCACCGCCGTCGTCGAACAGACGCTGGCCGGCGTCACCAAGCAGCTCGACGTCGACCGTGCCGTGCGGGCGCTGCGAGACCTCGGGCCACAGGTCGACGCCGCGCTCGTCGCCTCGGGCGACCTGGTCCCGCAGGGGCAGCACGGGATGTTCAAGAAGCGCGAGGCCTACGCAGCGCAGCCCGAACGTGGTGCCGCGGCGCAGTCGTGGATCCGCATGCCCGGCCTGCCGCTCACCGCCGCCGGGCGTGCCATGGTGCTGATCGCCGTGCTCGGTCTGCCGAACGATCGGATGATTCGCCTCACCGGCGGACCGCTGGCACCCGAGCTCGCCCCGGTGTCGCCGTGGGTCGAGTTCGACCCCGGCCTGCAGGCCCCCGACGGTGCGCCGATCGGGCCGATGACGGCTCGACTGCTCGACGCGCTGGTCGAGGTGCTCGCCGGCACGAGCGACACGACGGGCTGGTTGCAGCAGTAGCGATCAGTGCGCGGCGGGTGCCTGGGCCGCGCCCTTCGAGCGCTTCGGCAGGCGGGCGATCACCGCGACGACGAGGAATCCGACAGCCAGGCCGAGCACCGCCGACACGCCGGTCTCGACCAGCCACGCGAGCACGCCGCCCACACCCGCCACGCCGTGCACCGGCTCGGACAGCGCGTGCACCCGGTCGTGCGGCCAGTGCCATCCGAGCTCGTGCGAACCGGCGATCAGGATGTGGCCACCCACCCACAGCATCGCCGCGGTACCGACGGTCGACAGCAGCGCCAGCAGCTTGGGCATGCCGTTCACGAGTCCACGCCCGACCTTCACCGCCGACGGCCGACCGGACTGCACCATCTTGAGCCCGACGTCGTCCATCTTGACGATCAGCGCCACCACGCCGTACACGGCGGCGGTGATGACGAGCGCCACGATCACCAGGATCACGGCTCGCATGACGACGCTCTCGTCGAGCACTTCCTTCAGCGAGATCACCATGATCTCGGCCGAGAGGATGAAGTCGGTGCGGATCGCACTGGCGACCGTGGTCTCCTCGGCGTCGGTGTCGACCGCCACCGCGGGGAGGTCGTCCTCGGGGTCGTGGTGGTCGCGGTGGGCGAGGCGATGGTGGATCTTGTGCGCGCCCTCGTAGCAGAGGAAGGTGCCGCCACACATCAGGATCACCTCGACGAGGTCCTTCGAGATCGCACTCAGCACCATCGCCGCAGGGAGGATGAACAGCAGCTTGTTGCGCAGCGAGCCGTTCGCGATCCGCTTGATGATCGGCAGCTCGCGCTCGGCCGCCAGACCGTGGACGTACGTGGGGGTGACGGCGGTGTCGTCCACCACCACACCCGCCGCCTTCACGCTGGCACGCCCGGCGGCCGCGCCGACGTCGTCGATCGACGCCGCGGCCAGCTTGGCCAGCGCGGCGACGTCGTCCAGCAGGCCGACCAGGCCTCCAGCCATCAGCGGTCCTCTCGGGGGTGCATCGGGGATCGTCGGGATCCGGGGGTCCGGAGCAGCGTAGTCGGGCGTTCGCGAGCGTGCGCTGGCGTGGCGGACGACCGGAGATCGGCACCCCGGCATGCCCCGGCACGAGCCGTCCGCTGTGATGGAATCGGGGGCTGCGGCTCGATGTCACACCGGTGAGGCACCATTCCCGGCGGCGACGGTGACCGGGCCGCCGCGAGCCCGCATCCCGCCACGTCCCGTCCGCTCTCCGAGGAACCGCCCCACATGTCCACCGCCACCGCGACCAGTTCGACCCACGCGTACGACGCGTCGTCGATCCAGGCGCTCTCCGGCCTGGCCCACGTCCGCCACCGCCCCCTCATGTACCTGGGGTCGGCGGGCATGGGCGTCAACGGCCTGCACCACCTGATCTGGGAGATCGTCGACAACTCCGTCGACGAGGCGATGGGCGGCCACGGCGACCGCATCGTGGTGATCCTGCACAAGGACGGCTCCGTCGAGGTGCGCGACGAGGGCCGCGGCATCCCGGTCGATCCGTTCACCGAGGGTCCGCACAAGGGCCGCTCCGCGCTCGAGGTGGTGCTCACCGAGACCAACGCCGGCGGCAAGTTCGACGGCGGGTCGTACAAGGTGTCCGGCGGCCTGCACGGCGTGGGCGCCTCGGTCGTCACCGGCCTGTCCACCCGACTCGACGCCGAGGTGTGGCGCAACGGCCGTCGTCACGCGCTGAGCCTGCGGCTGGTGAAGGAGCGCAACGGCAGCCTCACGCCGGGCGTGGTCGACCAGCCGCTGCGCGACGTGGGTCCGGCCCGCTCGAAGTCGACCACCGGCACGATCATCCGCTTCTGGCCCGACCTGTCGCTGTTCAGCGACGAGCACGGTGTGCCGTTCACCAAGCCCCAGTGGTCCACCCGCCTGATCGCCGAGCGGTTCCGACACAAGAGCTTCGTGCACCCGGGCCTGGCGTTCGAGCTGCGCGACGAGCGCGACCCCGCCAACCCGGTCGTCACCGAGTGGTGCTCGCAGGGTGGCGTGGCCGATCTGGTGGCCGAGCTCACCTCCGAGAGCGACGCGGTGTCGCCCGTGCTGGGCTTCGTCGGCGAGACCGACGACACCACCGTGCACGCCGCGATGGCCTGGACGGTCGACGGCCGCGACACCTCGATCGGCTATGCCAACGGCGTCAGCACGCCCGAGGGCGGCCAGCACATCAACGGCTTCCGCACGGCGATCACCGAGGCCGTGCAGCGCTACGTCACCGATCGCGGCCTGCTCAAGGACAAAGAACAGGTGCCCACCACGCGCGACATCTTCGGCGCGGCGATGACCGTGGTGTCGATCATGATCCCGGGGCCGCAGTTCGCCGGCAACTCGAAGTCGAAGCTGATGAACACCGAGGCGAGCGCCCGCACGCGAGCGATCGTGCTGCCGATCATGACGCGTTGGCTCGAGGAGAACCCCGCCGACGCGAAGCGGGTGGCCGACCTCGCCGTGTCGGCGATGCGCACCCGCACGAAGTCGAACGCCGAGCAGCAGGCTGCCCGCGCGCTGCTGTCGAAGGGCTCGAAGTCGCGCAACGGCCTGCCGCCGAAGCTGCGCGACTGCACCGGCAAGACCGACCGGCCGAAGGAGCTGCTCATCGTCGAGGGCGACTCGGCGGGCGGCACCGCGCTCGACGCCCGCGACCCGTCGTTCCAGGCGATCCTGCCGCTGCGCGGCAAGCCGCTCAACACCTACAAGGAGAGCGTCGACCGTGTGGTGAAGTCGCTCGCCGACCTGATCCTGTCGATGGGCTGTGGCATCGGCGACGACTTCGACCTCGACAAGTTCCGCTACGACCGCATCGTCGTCGTGGCCGACGCCGACAACGACGGGCTGCACATCCGCTCGCTCATCAAGGCGTTCCTCTACACGTGGTGCCCGGGCTTCATCGAGAGCGGCCGGTTGTTCTACGCCCTGCCGCCGCTGTGGTCCACCATGCTGCGCGGCGAGCGCGTCTACCTGGCCGACGATGCGGCATTGGCGGCGTTCCGGGCCGAGCACCCCGACCACCGGGCCCACGTGAGCCGCATGAAAGGGCTGGGCGAGATGGATCACCAGGAGCTGCGGCTGGTGATCGGTTCGGGCCGCACCATCGGGCGCGTCGTGGTCGACGACCCGGCGGGGCTGGCCAAGCTGACCGAGAAGCTGTTCGGTCCCAAGAGCGAGGCCCGCAAGGCATGGTTCCTCGAGCGCACCGGCGAGTCGCTCGAGCTGGCGAGGAGCAACTGATGGCAGCCAAGAAGAGCGCCGGCAAGCACCGGGTGGTCCCGACGATCGACTTCCAGGAGGTCGTCGTCGACCTGCCGGCGGTCGAGCAGCTCGACCGCGACTACTTCGCCTACGGCCAGCAGGTGATCGAGGACCGCGCGGTGCCGTCCGCCGCCGACGGCCTCAAGCCCGTGCACCGCCGCATCCTGTGGGACATGCACGTGCAGCGGCTGCTCCCCGACCGCCCCTTCGTCAAGACCGCCCGTGTGGTCGGCGACACGATGGCGCTGTTCCACCCGCACGGCGACCAGTCGATCGCCGATGCGCTCACGCGTCTGGCCCAGCCGTTCGCCAACCTGGTGCCGCTGCTGGACTTCCACGGCAACTACGGCAGCCCCGACTTCTCGCCGGCCGCCGCCCGCTACACCGAGACCCGATTGGGTTTCGCCGGCGTGCTGCTGCTCGACGACATCGACCAGGGCACGGTGCCGATGGTCGAGAACTACGAGGGCAGCACCGAGGAGCCCGTGGTGCTGCCGGCCGCGTTCCCCAACCTGCTCGTCAACGGCGCCAACGGCATCGCCGTCGGCCTGTCGTCGTACCTGCCGCCCCACGACCCGCGTGAGGTGATCGCGGCCACGCTGCACCTGATCGCCAACCCGAAGGCCACCGTCGACGAGCTGATGGAGCATCTGCCGGGCCCGTCGTTCCCGCAGGAGTGCACGATCACCAACGGCGACGAGATGACCGACATCTACCGCGCCGGCGTCGGCCGCGTGGTGGTGCGCGGCGCCTGGACGGTCGAGGAGCTCGGCCGCGGTCGCCAGCAGCTGGTGATCACGTCGCTGCCCTACGCCGACACCACCACCGGCTCCACCGAGAAGTTCATCGCCGCGGTGGGCGATGCCCTCGACGAGGGCAACCTCGCCGGCATCGTCGACTACAACGACGAGTCGAGCGACGGCGCCACCCGGCTCACGCTCGGGCTCGCGTCGGGCATCACGGCCGAGCAGGTGATCCCCGCGCTGCTGCGCTGGACCAACCTGCAGGTCACCAACAAGGTGCAGATGCACTTCCTCGACGAGCACGGCTCGGTGCGGCTCTACAACCTGCGTTCGGTGATCCAGGCCTGGATCGACCACCGCGTGCGGGTCGTCATCCGCCGGTCCGAGCGACGCCTCGCCAAGATCGACGACCGCCTGCACCGCTTGCAGGGCTTCCTCGCCGTGCTGCTCGACATCGACCGCACCATCCAGATCGTGCGCACGTCGAAGACCCGTGCGATCGCGCGCACGTCGTTGATGGCCGAGTTCTCGATCGACGAGGGCCAGGCCAACGCGGTGCTCGACCTCAGCCTCGGCCAGCTCACCGAGGACGCGGTCATCGAGTTCAAGAAGGAGGCGATCGAACTCGAGAAGGAGGCCGCCAAGCTGCGCAAGCTGCTCGGCTCGCCCACGGCGCTGCGCCGGCAGGTCGGCACCGAGCTCGAGGCCGTGCTCCCCCAGTTCGACGGCGTCGCGCCGCGCGTCACGACGATCACCACCGAGGTGGTGCAGCGGGTGTCGAAGGCGGCGATGGTGCTCGACGAGCCGATCACGGTGATGGTCGACGCCAACGGGTACGTCCAGGCGATGCGCGCCGGTTCGAAGGCCAAGCCGAAGCTCGAGCCGCTGCGCTCGTTCGACACGTCCACGGCCCAGCACCTGGTGGTGATCACGGCATCGGGCCAGCTTCACCGCGCGCTCGGGGCGACCATCCCGACCGACAAGCCGACGGCTGCCGTCAACGTGTTCGCAGGGCTCGACCCGGGCGACAAGGTGCTCGGTTGGTACACCGACGCCTCGGTGCCGACCGATCTGCTGCTGGTGATGAGCGACGGCCAGGTGAAGCGCATCGAGGGCGACGACCTGGCCGGCGGCGACCGCAAGGGCGGGATCTCGCTCGTGAAGGTCGCAGCCGGGGCACGGGTGGTGCGGGTGCTCGAGTTCGTGGGCGACCAACCGGTGTTGATCGCCACCCGTGGCGGCCAGGCGGTGCGGTTCGTGCCCGACGACGTTCGCCCCATGGGCCGTTCGGCCGCCGGCGTGCGCGGCATCAAGCTCGTGCCGGGCGACGAGGTGGTCGGTGCGGTGCACCCGGCCGCCGACGACGACCGGTTGCTCGTGGTGCAGGCGAAGGGCACGGCCAAGCGCGTGGCGATCAGCGAGTTCCCGGTGCAGGGTCGTGCGAGCAAGGGCGTCAAGTGCGCGCAGGTGACCCCCAAGAGCGGACAGGTGGTCGCGGTCACGATCACCACCGACGCCGGCTCGGTGCTCGTGCGCGACGCCGACGGCGTGGTCACCGAGGTGTCCGCCGGTTCGTTCGCGCTCGTGGCTCGCGATGCCGCCGGCGCCAAGGTGCGCAACTTCCCCGGCACCATCACCGCCTTCGAGTCGGTCTGACCTCGCTGGGACTCCGTACGACGTCGGGATGATCGTGTCGAGATCGCGGTCGCGACCATGATGAGGCCGTGCCGAAGCAACGCAGCCTCCGCCTCCGCCGGTCCCAGATCATCTGGCTGATCGCGATCATCGTCGTCGGCGTGATCGTCGGCGTCGGCGTCGGCGCCTGGTGGGGTGTCGGTGCCGCCGCGATCGTGCTCGCCGTCAGCGAGACGATCGAGCGGCGTGAGCGCGCCAGATCGCGCTGACGCCACGGTCGAGCCCGGACGTTCTGGGCGCCACTCGCCCGCGAATCGCCTGAGGAAGCGCACTCACCGGCACCCAGGAAGACCGGGAACAGGTCCCGGGCGCCAGTGAGGACTCACCGCTGCAGGTCAGCGGCGATCACTGGCGCCCAGAAGACGGACGTCAGAACGAGTCGATCGCGGCGTTCAGGGTGGCGCTGGGGCGCATGACGGCCGAGGTCTTCGACGCGATCGGGGCGTAGTAGCCGCCGATGTCGGCCGGCGAGCCCTGCACCGCGAGCAACTCGGCGTTGATGGTGGCCTCGTCGGCCGTCAAGCGCTCGGCCAGCGGGGCGAACCGGGCGGCGAGCTCGGCGTCCTTGGTCTGCGCCGCGAGGGCCTGCGCCCAGTACAGCGCGATGTAGAAGTGGCTGCCGCGGTTGTCGATCTGGCCCACGCGGCGTGCCGGCGACTTGTCGTTGTCGAGCAGCTGACCGGTGGCCGCGTCGAGCGCATCGGCCAGCACCTGCGCTCGCTGGTTGCCCGAGAACTGGGCGAGGTGCTCGAGCGAGGCCGCCAGGGCGAGGAACTCACCGAGCGAATCCCAGCGCAGGTAGTTCTCCTTGACGAGCTGCTGCACGTGCTTGGGCGCCGAACCACCGGCACCGGTCTCGAACAGGCCGCCGCCGTTCATCAGCGGGACGATCGACAGCATCTTGGCGCTGGTGCCGAGCTCGAGGATCGGGAACAGGTCGGTGAGGTAGTCGCGCAGCACGTTGCCGGTGACCGAGATGGTGTCCTTGCCCTCGACGATGCGCTCGAGCGAGAACTGCGTGGCTCGCTCGGGCGACATGATCTCGATCGTGAGGCCGGAGGTGTCGTGCTGGGGCAGGTACTGGCGAACCTTCGCGATCAGCTGTGCGTCGTGGGGACGGTCCTCGTCGAGCCAGAACACGGCCGGCGTGTTGCTCAGGCGGGCCCGCGTGACGGCGAGCTTCACCCAGTCCTGGATCGGCAGGTCCTTCACCTGGCACATGCGCCAGATGTCGCCCGCACCGACCCGGTGGCTCATCAGCTCGGTGCCGGCCTCGTCGACCACGCGCACCGTGCCTGCCGACGCGATCTCGAAGGTCTTGTCGTGCGAGCCGTACTCCTCGGCCTGCTGGGCCATGAGGCCGACGTTGGGCACCGAGCCCATCGTCGACGGGTCGAACGCACCGTGCGCGCGGCAGAAGTCGATCACCGTCTGGTACACACCGGCGTAGCTCGAATCGGGGATGACGGCGAGCGTGTCGGCTTCCTTGCCCTCGGCGTTCCACATGTGGCCCGAGGTGCGGATCATCGCCGGCATCGAGGCGTCGACGATCACGTCGCTCGGCACGTGCAGGTTGGTGATACCGCGGTCGGAGTCGACCATCGCGAGCGCCGGACCGGCGGCGATGGCGGCCTGCAGGTCGGCGTCGATCGCGGCCTTCTGGTCGGCGGGCAGCGACTCGATGGCCGACAGCACGGCACCGAGGCCGTTGTTGGGGTTGGCACCCGCGGCGGTCAGCGCGTCGGCGTGCTTCGCGAACACGTCGGCGAAGAACACCTTCACGGCGTGGCCGAAGATGATCGGGTCGGAGACCTTCATCATCGTGGCCTTCATGTGCAGCGAGAACAGCACGCCCTC
>JAXLRF010000004.1:0-643136 GCA_046331225.1 Acidimicrobiales bacterium | reverse complement strand
CTTTGATCGTGTTGGCGATCGCAGCGTGGCACTTGAACTCGTGGATGAAGGAGGGCCGGTGAGAGAACAACCGTACGAAGATGCACGGGTCACACCGACTGGCGCGGCACCCTCAGCTCCCACGTGCGTCTCGCCACTCGGTCGTCTCCCGCGAAGGCGTCCAGGGCGTGTTCCAGCACGAACTCGGTCTCGGTGCACGTCATGGTCGCTTGCACGTCCAGCTTCACCGACCAGTCGCCTCGCGTCATCGTGACCGAACGGTCCGACCTCGCCGTGGCCGACAGCGGGTCGCCGGCGGAGATCTCGAACACGTCCGAGCCGGCGTCGTCGTAGGTCAGGTCGTTCTCCACGAACCGCACCACCACCGGATACCCACGCGGCACCGTCACCGTCTGCGTGCCCGCCACGATGTCGCGCACCTCGAGGCGCGGCTCGCGCCTCGGCTCGCCCACGTACTCCACGGGCAACGGCGGCGAACCCTCGGGCTCACCGAACGGGCGAGGCGCCGAGTCCAACGCACGACGGTGCAACGGCAACGAGACCGACGAGCCCTGCAGGTCGAGCGACAACACCGATCGGCGCGGCGACGGCCAGATCAGCGGCCACGACGCGGTCGCCACCGCCAACCTCAACCGATGGCCCACCGGGATCACGTAGCTGATCGCACCCAAACGCACGGTCGCGTCGACGAACTCGTCGACCACCAACTCGCTCGGGTGCTCGTGGCTGTCGCGGTGCGTCAGATTGAGCACGCCTCGCGTGATCAACGTCGACGTGCCGTCGGGCGCCACGTCGCACAGGCGCACCACCAGGTTGGCCACCGGCTCGGTCGACGCCACGCGCAACGTCACCGCCGGCACGCCCAACAGGCTCATCTGCTGCTCGAGCGCACCGGTCACGTACGTCAGCGACTGGCCGTCCTCGGCGCGCTGGTCGTTGGGGAAGTCGCCGTCGCGGCCGGCCGCACACCACGCACCGGGATGCGACGCCGTGATCACCGACGACAGGTGCTGCGTCACCAACGACTCGGCCACCGGCTCGTCGGCCAGGCCGCGCTCGGTCGGGTACAGCGTCAGCAGTTCACCGTTCGGATCGGGCCAACTCGGCAGCTCGATCCAGTGGCCGGGCCGGTGCGCGATCGTCACCTGCGGCTCGACCGCCTCGGGGATCCACACCCGGATCGGCGGCTCGCTCATCATCCCCGTGTCGCGCCCGAGCAACCAATGGTCCCACCACCGGATCATCTCCTGCATGAACCCGATCGCCGGGCCCGGCACACCGTTCTGCGGATACATGTGGCCCCACGGCCCGACCAGCGCACGCGTCACGCCCTGCGGCCACCGGTCGAGCATCCGGAACACCGAGTTGCGATAGCCGTCGGCCCAACCACCCACCACGAACACCGGGCACTCGATCGCGTCGTAGTCCTCGCACACCGACCCCTGCTTCCAGTAGTCGTCACGCAGCTGGTGCGACAACCACGTCTCGACCAACGGTCGCGACTGGTCGAGCCGCTCCATCCACATCCGATGCCAGCTCGCGCCCACCACCGCCGGGTCGGGCGGGCGAGCGCTGTACGCCAACATAGTCGCCGACCACGACAGCATCTCCGCCCCCAACACGCAGCCGCCCATGTAGTGCACGTCGTCCGCGTACCGATCGTCCGTGCCGCACACGCTGACGATCGCCGCCAACCCCGCCGGCCGGCGCGCCGCCACCTGCAGGCTGTTGAACGCACCCCACGAGATGCCGTACATGCCAACCTTGCCGGTGCACCACGGCTGCGCCGCCACCCACTCGATCACCTCGCAGATGTCGAGCTGCTCCTGCGGCAGGTACTCGTCGAGCAGCACACCGTCGGAGTCGCCCGACCCGCGGATGTCCATCCGGATCGACGCGTAGCCGTGCTCGGCCGTGTAGCGGTGACGGCTCTCGTCGGTGGGCGCGGTGCAATCGGTGCGCCGGTACGGGTGGCACTCCAGCACCGCCGGCACCGGACGCTCGGCCGCGTCGACCGGCAGCCAGATCCGCAACGCGATCCGGCACCCGTCGCTCATCGTGACCCACTCGTCGCGCACGACCTCGACGTCGCGCAGGGGACGGACGGGCATCAGGGAACCTCCGGTTCGGACATCGGGGACGGGAGCGGCATCTCGGGGATGGCCGCCAACAACGATCTCGCATAGTCGCTCGACGGCGACAGCAACACGTGCTCGACGTCGCCCGCTTCGCGGATCTCGCCGCGCTGCAACACCAGCACATGATCGGCGATGCTCGCCACCACACCGAGATCGTGGGTGATGAACAACATCGCCACCTCGAGCTCGCTCAACACGTCGAGCACCGCCGCCTGCACCGACACGTCGAGCGACGACGTCACCTCGTCGCAGATCATCAGATCGGGCTCGGCCGCCAACGCACGTGCGATCGCCACACGCTGACGCTCGCCACCCGACAACTCGCGCGGGTACCGATCGGCCAACCGTGCCGGCAGCCGCACACGCTCCATCAGCGCCGGCAACCGTCGCTTCGCCTCCGCACGCGACAACCCCAGGAACAGCTCCATCGGGCGGCTCACGCTCTCGGCCACCGTGCGCGTGGGGTTCAGCGAGTCGTACGGGTTCTGGAACACCACCTGCATCCGCCGCCGCTCGTCCACGCCACGATCACGCGCCGCGCCCGCCAACGACGTGCCGGCGAACGTGATGCTGCCCGCGGCCGGCACGTGCAGGCCGGCCACGCACCGGGCGATCGTCGACTTGCCGCTGCCCGACTCGCCCACCAACGCCACGCACTCGCCCGGCGCGATCGTGAACGACACGTCGCGCGCCGCCACCACCGTCGTCGCACCCGCACCGTGCACCGCCTGCAGACCCGACACCTCGAGCAGGTGCTCGCGCTGCTCGTCACGACGCGCATCACGCGCGAACCGCGGCGACGGCGTGGTCTCACGCCAGTGCAGGCACCGCACCGACGCCACCTCGCCGATCGGCTCGAGCGGCGGCATCGCCTGCTCGCACTCGTCGGTGCGCAACGCGCACCGCGGCGCGAACGCACACCCCGTCGGCCGCTCGCTCACACCCACCGCCACACCCGGGATGCCGGTCAGGTGCTCCGGACGCGTGTGCACCGGCACCGAGCCGATCAACCCGGCCGTGTACGGATGCCGCGGCGCACGCACCAGATCGAGCGGCGGCTGCTCCTCGACCACACGACCCGCGTACAGCACAGCGATCCGCGACGCCAACGACGACATCGCCGCCAGATCGTGCGACACGAACACCGCCGCCACCGACTCGTCGTGGCAGATGCGACGCACCTCGTCCAGCACGTGCGCCTGCGTGATCACGTCGAGACCCGTCGTCGGCTCGTCGAGCACGATCACCGACGGCCGGCACGCCAACGCCACCCCGATCGCCAACCGCTGTTGCTGGCCACCCGACAACTGGTGCGGGAAACGCCGCAGGAATCGACGGTCGGACGGCAGGTCGACCCGCTGCAACGCGAGCTCCACATCGGCATCGGTGCCGCCCGTGCCGTGCACCGTCATCACCTCGCCGATCAGGTCGCGCACGCGCAACGACGGGTTGAGCGCCTTGCTCGCGTCCTGCGACACGTACGCCACCCGACGCCCACGGAACCGGCGGCGCTCGGCCTCGTCCAGCGACAGCAGGTCGACACCGTCGACCTCGACCGACCCGCCCTCGATCCGCAGGCCCGGCCGGCAGTAGCCCAGCAGCGCGAGTGCCACGGTCGACTTGCCGCAGCCGGACTCGCCGGCGATGCCCAGCACCTCGCCCGCGCGTAGGTCGAACGAGATGTCGGCCACCACGTCGGCCCCGCGTTCGGTGGCCACGCGCAACGACCGCACGCGCAACAGCGCTGCCGTGTCGTCGACGGGCGGCACCAGCCGCAGGTGATCGGTCGGCACGCTCACGCCGGCTCGCTCACGTCGCTCTCGGCCGCGGCACGCGAGCTCAGCTGATCGGCCACCACGTTGATCGCCACCGTCAACACCGCGATCAGCACCGCCGGCACCCCGAGCGCCCACGGCTGCAGGCTCAACCCCGCCCGGTTCTCGCTGATCATCAACGCCCAATCCGCAGCAGGCGGACGCAACCCCACCCCCAGGAAGTTGACCGCCGCCACCAACAGGATCGCGAACGTCAACCGCGGCCCCCCGTCGGCCACCACCGTCGAGCGGATGTTGGGCAGGATCTCGCGGAACACCACCCACGACGTGCGCTCGCCACGCGCCACCGCCGCCTCGACATAGCCGCTCTGGCTGACCGCCTGCGTGGCCGACCGGATCACGCGCGCCACGCTCGGCATGAAGATCACCGAGATCGCCAGACCCAACGTGAACATGCTCGGCCCCGCGCCTGCCGCCAGAACCAACAGGAACAGGATCGGCGGGAACGCCAGCAGCACGTCGACCGTGCGCATCAACACCGCGTCCAACCGCCCACGACGGAAGCCCGCCAGCAACCCGATCGTCGCGCCCACCACGTACGACGCCACCGTCGCCGCGGTCGCCAGGAACACCGCCGTGCGCCCGCCGTGCAACACGCGCGTCAACACGTCACGGCCCAGGAAGTCGGTGCCGAACCAGTGGTCGCCCGATCGCGACTGAAACGGCGGACCGACGATCTCCGACGGCCCGTACGGCGACACGAACGGACCCACCAACGCGATCGCCAGCACCAGACCGACCACCGCCAACGCGATGCCACCCGCGACCGAGCCACCCGACAGCCGCCTGATCACCCGACGGATCACGACGCCGACGTCCTGAGCTTCGGGATCAGCAACACCACCGCCAGGTCGGCGACGATGTTGACCACGATGTAGGTGAGCGCGATCAGGAACCCCAACGACTGCACCACGGCGCCGTCGCGCAGGCCCACCGCCGCCACCAGCGAGTTGCCCAACCCCGGGTACTGGAACACGGCCTCGACCACGATCACACCGCTCACCAACCACTGCACCGTGATCGCGAACGTCTGGATGCTCGGCGCCAGCGAGTTGCGCAACACGTGACGGCGGATCACCCGCCCCTCGGGCACACCGTTCAACCGCGCCGCCTCGACGTACTCGGCCGACATCTGCGTGGCCACACCCGCACGCACCATCCGGATGTTGGCCGCCAACCCCGAGATCGCCAGCGTCACCACCGGCAGCACCAGGATCGACGGCTTGTCGAGCGGACTGCCACCCGACGGCACCAGCGACACCGCCGGCAACCACCCCCACCGCACCGCGAACAGCGCGGCCAGCAACGTGCCCACCACGAACTCGGGGATCGCCACCGCCGCCAACGTGGTGCCCGAGATCGCATGGTCGATCGGCTTGCCCCGACGCACCCCGGCGATCGCACCGAGCACCAGCGACAACGGCACGATCACCACCAGCGCCACCAGCGACAGCACCAACGTGTTGAACGTGCGACCCGCGAGCAGTTGCGTGACCGGACCACGCGACGCGTACGACGTGCCGAGGTCGCCGTGCAGCAGATCCCACAACCACGACCCGTACTGCTCGACCAGGGGCCGGTTCAGGCCCAGCTGATCGCGCAACTGCTCGAGCGCGACCGGGTTGGCCTCGCGCCCGAGCATCGCCCGCGCTGCGTCGCCGGGCAACACCTGCGTGGCCGCGAAGATCAGCACCGACACCGCCAACGCCAACAGCACACCCGTGGCCAGTCGGCGCAACGCGTACCAGAGCAGCGGATGCCGGCGCGGCGCGCGAGCACGGCGAGCGGCGACCCGGGGTCGATCACCGCCCGCCGTGTCGGACGACAGCGGCAGCGAGTCGACGAGGCTCACTCGTCGAGCCACACCTGACGGAACTCACCACCGCCGAGCGGATATGTCGGCGTCGACTCCATGCCCTGCACCTTCGGCGACAGCGCATCGATGTACGGCGACAGGCCCCAGATGATGTAGCCGCCCGTCTCGTACAGGATCTTCTGGCACTCGAACAGCATCTCGCTGCGCTTGGCCTCGTCGAGCGTGGCCTGCGACTGGGTGAACAGGTCGTCGAACGTCGGGTCGCTGAAGTGCGTCTCGTTGTACGTCGCATCCGGGCCCACCGACGCCTGCATCAGGCCGGTCACGGTGCCGGCCACCCAGCTCGACTGGCCGAACGTGTAGTTCAGGTAGCCGGGGCCGTAGTAGTCGCCCGGCGGCACGTTGTTGATCGTCACCTCGACGCCCGCGCCCTTGGCCTGCTCGGCGAACAACGTGGCCGACTCGAGCATGCCCGGCGACACCGACGACGCGTCGAGCGTCACCTTCAACCCCTCCTGGCCCGCAGCCTTCAGCAACGACTTCGCCTGCTCGAGGTCCTGCTCGCGCTGCGGCAGCTCGTCGTTGTAGAACGGCAGCCCCTTGGCGAACAGGTCGTTGCCCACCTCGCCGAAGCCCAGCTGCGCGTTGGCCACCATCTCGGCACGGTCGGCGATCAACCGCATCGCCTGGCGCACGCGCACGTCGTCGAACGGCGGCGTGTCGCACGCCATCGTGATCGGCACCCAGTTGCCCGGAGCCGACACGTTGACCACCACCTCGTCCGAACCCTCGTACTGCTTCGCCTGCGTGTACAGCATCTGATCGGCCGCATCCACCTGACCACCCAGCAGCGCGTTCAACCGCGCCGTGCCGTCGGCGATCGTGATGAACTCGAGCTCGTCCAGGTAGGCCGGCTCCTGCCAGTAGCCGTCGAACCGCTTGAACAGGCTGCTCTGGCCCGGCGTGAACGAATCGAACGCGAACGGCCCCGTGCCCACCGGGCTCTGGAACGACGCGTCGTCGGCGCCGTCCTGCACGATGTTGACCGACGCGAGGTCGGACGGGAACTCGGCGCGAGGACGGATCAGCGGCACCCGCACCGTCAGGTCGTCCATCTTCGACAGGCTCGCGAAGTCGATCACCGACGTGGCGCTACGACCGACGATCTGGATCTCCTGCGTGCGGTTGAGGCTGTAGATCACGTCGTCGATCGTGAGCGGCTTGCCGTCGTGGAACGTGATGCCCGACCGCAGCCGGATCGTCCATTCGGTGCCGTCCTCGTTCGGCTCGATCGACTCGGCCAACAACAGCTCGTTGCGGATGTCAGGCGTGGTGCGCGTGAGCGCCTCGAACAGGTTCTGCGTGCGGAAGAAGTCGGCACCCGACGTGGCACGGGCGGGGTCGAGCGTGTCGGCCGACCCGCCGTTGGCGATCCCCGCGCGGAACCGGCCGCCCTTCCGAGCCGCGCTGGCCGGCGCCGTGCTCGCCGGCGTCGAGCCGGCGACCGACGACCCCGGAGCGGCCGTCGAGCCGGGTGCTGCCGACGAACCGGGCGCACCGGTGGACCCGGGCGCTGCGGTCGACGGCGACGAGGCGTCGTCGTCACCACCGCACGCACCCAACAGCACGGCGCCGCCGAGCGCGACACCACCCTGCAGGAAGCGCCGGCGCGACAACCCGCTGCCCAGCTGGTCGGCGTTCGGCCTGTTGAACGGAACTCGCATTGCCATCGCATGCCCCCTGACGTCCGGCGAAGTGCCGGGCGGCGGTCCCCACGCGAACGCCCGGCTGCGGTCACTGTACGGACGGAGGCGTCCGCGCGCAAGCACAATTGCATTCAGCGCACGGCTACGTGCGCTGAATGCATCCGAATGTGCTCTCGGCTCTTCCCATCCCCCTGCCATGGGAGTACGCTCGCCGCCCATGCAGTCCTGGCAGGACATGACCGCCGGCATCGAGGACGAGGCCCGTCGACAGGATCCGGCGGGCGGAGCGTCCGGTCTGGCACGCGACGTCGAGCTGTTGCGCTGCCTGGCCACGCCCTTCTCGCTCGCCAACGGCGGGCTCAGCGTCACCCAGCTCGCCGAGGCCACCAAGCGCGAGAGCAGTCAGGTGTCGCGGGTGATGCGAGCGCTCGAGACCGCGAAGCTCGTCGAGCGCGACGCCAACCGCAACTACCGCATCGGTCCCGCCGTGTTCGCCCTCGCCGCCCACAGCGCCGACGACCACCTGTACCGGCACGGCATGACCACGATCGAGACCCTCGCCGGCCGCATCCACGAACCCGTGCACCTCTGCACGCTCGTCGGCACCAACGTGCGCACCCTCGCCACCAGCACCCCCGACAACGTCGTCACCCGCGTGATCGGCTGGGAGGAACAACTCGTCCCCGCCGTCAGCACGTCGGCCGGCCGCATCCTGCTCGTCGACTTCACCCGCGCCCAGGTCGAGTCACGCTTCGCCGACGTCACCTTCCCGAGCGCTGCCGACGGCGCCCGCGTGGTCGACGTCGCCAGCCTGTGGGACGTGGTGGCCGAGGCCCGCCAGCGCGGCTGCGCCGTGGTCGACGAGGAGTTCGCGCAGGGCTGGGTGGGTGCCTCGGCCGCGGTGCGCAACCACACCGGCCGCGTGGTGGCCGCGATCAACGTCGCCGCCGCGAAGGCGCACTGGCCCGACGGGCTCGAGCCCATGGCCGACGCGGTGGTCGACGCCGCGAACGAGCTGTCGCGCTCACTCGGCTACACGCCGTCTCGCACGGCCACCCACCTGCGCCCCGTCTGACGCGCAGGCCGGCCGGTCGCGGTCGTCACAGGCTGCGAGGCACCCGCGTCAGGCTGTCCCCCAGATTGGCGGTCCACAGGTACGTGCCGTCGGTGGTGATCGCATACGGACTGTTCGGCACGTACGGCAACGGCAGCTCGTTCGGCGCGAGCGCATCCACGTACGGAGCGAACAGCTTCACCTGACCGCTCGCGACGTCGACGCGGGCGAGCTGGCTCCCGAAGTCGCTCACGGCCCACACGTACTTCCCGTCGAACATCAACTGGCGGGCGAAGAACGTCTGCGTCGCGCCGAACGACGACGAGCGCACGGTCACGCCGGTGATCGGATCGATCAACGAGAACCCGAGATATCCCGTGCGATCGACGGCGACCGCCCACAGCAACGCGCCGTCCGTCGTGAGCGCCCAGCTCGAGAGTCCCGGCACTTCGAAGCGCGTCACGGCACCCGTCGTCATGTCGAGCCCGCCGATCCATCCGGTGCCACTGCCGGGCCCGAACACGGGGAACCACAGCCACCCGCCGAGCGCGACCGGCTGGCCGATCGACGCAGGATCGAACGGGACGGTGAACCTGCGCTGCGAGCCGGTGGATCGGTCGACGCGCACGATCACCGCCTGCTGCGCATCGGTGAACCACAGGTACTGCCCGTCCGACGCCAGGTACCGCGGGTGCGCGCCACGCGCCGAGAAGGTCGACAAACGACCGCTCACCGGATCGAACTTCGCGATCGAGGAGGAGTTCGAGCCGGCCGCCCATACGTACCGACCGTCGAACAGCACCACCTGCGGCGTGTCGAGCGGGTTCGGCATCGCCACCCGCTCGGTCGCCCCCGATGCCGGATCGACCCGCGACAGTCCCCCGTACACCCGCGACGCGACCCACATGCTCGAGCCGTCGAACGCGATCGAGCCAGGCTCCGAGCCGACCGGCATCGGGTAGGTGATCCACTCACCACGCGTCTCCATCAGGCGCGTCGGGTTCATGCCCGCGTAGCCGGTGGGCGCGACCACGTAGCCGAGCACGTCGATCACCACGTCGGCGCTGCCCTTGTTCAGGAACACCGACACCTTCCCGCCGTCGCCCACCCCGGCCAGCACCAGGTTCGGCACCGTCTGCCCGCGCAGCACGTTCAGGTTCGATGCGGTCGGCCGCGGCGCACCACTCGGATACACCGTCAGGTACGCGGCGTCGGTGGGGTTCGTCACCGTGACGTTCAACGCCACCGAGGTCGCGTTCGACGGCACACCACCCCGCCCGGTCACCAGCAGATCGATCGGCTCACCGGCACGCAGCACCCCGGTGGCGCGCATCGCACCGTCGACGGTCGTTCCGTCCGCCCGGCTGTCCATCAGACGCGCCGGCGTCACACCACGGAACTCGCCACCCTGCTCGAACCAGCCGAACACGTCGACCACCACGTCGGCCGCGCCCGAGAACAGGAACATCGACACCTGCCCGCCGGCCCCGAGCGGCACGATCACCAGGTTGGGCCGTGTCTCACCGGGCACCACGTTGAGGTTCGACGCGTTCGGCCGCGGCTGCCCCGTCGGCCACACCGTCAGATATCCCGACGCCGTCGGGTTCGTCAGCGTCACGTTCAACACCACGGTCCCGGCGTCCGCCGGCACACCGCCGCGACCGCCCACCGTCAGCTCGAAGTTCGTGCCACCGAGCAGCTTCCCCGTCGCGCGGGCCGAGCCGTCGACGGTCACACCGTCCGCACGGCTGTCCATCAGCCGGGCCGGCGTCAGGCCCGTGAACCCGCCACCGGTCGTGAACCAGCCGAGCACGTCGACGATCACGTCGGCCCGGCTGCCGAAGAGGGCGAGCGACACCTTGCCGTCCACACCCACCTTCACCACCACCGTGTTCGGCACGGTCTGGGCACGCACGAAGTTGAGGTTCGACGACGCCGGCTGCGGCTCGCCCGTCGGCCACACCGTCAGATAGCCCGGTGCCCACGGGTTGGTCACCGTCACGTTCAACGCGACCGAATCGATGTGGGTCGCCGGCACCCCGGCCCGTCCGAGCACCGGCAGGTCGTACACCCTGCCCGGCTCGAGCTGACCGATGCCGTCGAACTCGCCGTCGATCGTCTCGGCGCGCACAGACGGTCCGCCCGGCACGCACCCGACCAGCAACGCCGCCACCACCACGAGTCGTCTCCACACGTTCATCGGTCGCACCTCGCTCCCGTCCTCACACCTGACCGCCACCATCGACCGCTGCGTCCATCACTGCGAACACACGACGCCAGGGCATCGAGGGACTCCTCCGACCGTCACCACCCTCATGCTGCCAACAAGCTCGACACAGTGTCGAAGTACCCGAGATGGTCCGACCCATCCGAACGGGTGAGGACTCCGAACGGTGACCATGCCTTCGCGAACGCTGGAAGACTGCCGGCCATGAGCTCCCTCAGTGATGCCCGCATCGAACTGCACCGGGTCGCGGTCCACATCGTGGCCCGCGCCCGTATCGAGGCCACCGGACGCTTCTCGCTGCGTGTCACCCCTGGCGGATTCGGCACCCCCGACAACGGTTCCGTGTGCCGGCGGGTCCGCGTGTCCGGCGCACACCTCGTCGTCGAATCCGATGCCGTCGGCGCGGCATCCGTCCGCACCCTGCCCATCGCCGGCTCGTCCCTCGCGCAACTCGCCGCACTCGCCGGCGTCGACCTCACCGAGTCGATCGACGTCGGCCACGACACCCCGCCGATCGGCGACGTCGACGCCCCCATCGTCCTCGACGGCGCCGGCGCACACGAACTCGCGCGCTGGTACGGCGACACCGCAGCGATCCTCGACCGCGTGCTCGCGTCGCTCTCCGAGCACGCCATCCCGACGCTGCCCCGGCTGTGGCCCGAGCACTTCGACGTCGCGATCGAGGCACAGGCCACCGCCGACCGCCGCGTCAACCTCGGCGGCTCGCCCGGCGACGCACCCGGCGATGAGCCCTACCTGTACGTCGGGCCGTGGACCGCCGACCGTCCCGGCGACCCCGACTTCTGGAACGCCCCCTACGGCGCCAAGCGCACGCTGAGCGAGCTCGCCGCCGACCCTGCCGGCGTCGTCGCCGCCGGGGTCGCGTTCCTGCTCGACGGCTACGCCCGCCTGCGCTGACTCGAGGCCGCACGATGACACCCGTTGCCGTCGCCCGCTTCGGCGAGCTCGCCGACCGCGTCCCCACCGGTGCGCTCGTCACCGGCGTCGACCTCGTCGTCGTCCGCTTCGACGACGACCACTCCGTGCTGTACGGCCGCTGCCTGCACCGCGGCGCGCTCATGGCCGACGCCACCGTCCGCGGCGACGACCTCGTGTGCGGGCTGCACGGTTGGGACTACTCGATCCGCTCGGGCATCAGCGCGTACGACAACAACGAGCAGCTCCACAAGTTCACGTCGTGGCTCGACCCCGACACCGACCAGGTGATGGTCGACGCCGACGAGATCGCCGCCTGGGCGTTCGAACACCCGCAGCCCTACGACCGCGCCGCCTACCAGGGTGCGTACCAGGACCCGCACGGCGCGCCCGAGGAGCCCTTCGTCGGTCAGATCCGCCAACTCGCCACACACGGCCTCAGCAAGCTCGGCCACCACGGACCGGTCGCCGCGATGGGCGTGCCCCGCGATCGCCTGCCCAGCTGGGACTCGATCCAGCTCGTCACCGCGCAGCTGGCCACCCGGCCGCTGCTCGACGACGAGCCGGTCGGCACCGAGGTGGTGATCGGACCGAACGCGGCCCGACCACTGCGGCTCGACATCCCGCTGTTCGTGTCGGACATGAGCTTCGGCGCGTTGTCGCTCGAGGCCAAGGTCGCGCTCGCCAAGGGCGCCGAGGGCGCGGGCACCGGGATCTGCTCGGGCGAGGGCGGCATGCTGCCCGAGGAGCACGCCGAGAACAGCCGCTACTTCTACGAGCTCGCCTCGGCCCGCTTCGGCTGGGCGCTCGAGAAGGTCGCCGGCGTGCAGGCCTTCCACTTCAAGTTCGGACAGGGCGCCAAGACCGGCACCGGCGGACACCTGCCCGGCAACAAGGTCGTCGGCCGGATCGCCGAGGTGCGCAACCTGCCCGAGGGCACACCCGCCGTCTCGCCCGCCACGTTCCCCGACCTGCGAACCGTCGCCGACTACCGCGAGGTGGCCGCCGCCGTGCGCGACACCGCCGGCGGCATCCCGATCGGCGCCAAGCTGTCGGCGCAACACATCGAGGCCGACCTCGACGCCGCGCTCGAGATCGGTGTCGACTACGTGATCCTCGACGGCCGCGGCGGCGGCACCGGCGCGGCACCCACGACGTTCCGCGACCACATCTCGGTGCCCACCATCCCAGCGCTCGCGCGAGCACGACGGCACCTCGACCGAACCGACCCCAGCGTCACCCTCGTCATCACCGGCGGCCTGCGCACCCACACCGACTTCGTGAAGGCGCTCGCGCTCGGCGCCGACGCCGTCGCGATCTCCAACGCCGCGCTGCAGGCGATCGGCTGCATCGGCATGCGCGCCTGCAACAGCGACAACTGCCCGGTCGGCATCGCCACCCAGAAGCCGGGCCTGCGCCAGCGGCTCGTGATCGACGAGTCCGCGCAGCGCCTCACACGATTCCTGCAGGCCACCGTCGAGCTGATGACCGTGCTCGCACGCGCCTGCGGCCACCACCACCTCTCCGAGCTCTGCCTCGACGACCTCACCACCTTCGACCGCGAGATGCACCACCTCGCCGGCATCGCCTACGGAGGCCTGAACCCGTGACCGACGACGCGCCGACAGCGCACACCTGGCATCGCATCCTCGGCCGCGACGAGCTGCCCGAGGGCCGCGTCACCACCGTCTCGGTCGGCCGCCGCTCGCTCGCCGTCACCCACCACGACGGCACCTACGGATGCCTCGACAACGCGTGCCCGCACCAGGGCGGTCCGCTCGGCGAGGGCTCGATCGAGAACGGATGGCTGCGCTGCCCGTGGCACGGCTACGACTATTCGCCGCTCACCGGGCAGCCACCCGCCGGCTTCAGCGACGCACCCGCGTGCTTCCCGGTCGAGGCTCGCGCCGACGGCGTGTACGTGGCGCTGCCGCCCGACCCCGAGCCCGAGCGCACGATCGCCGACGTGATGGTCGAGACGCTCACCAACTGGGGTCTCACCCACGTGTTCGGCATGGTCGGGCATTCGAACCTGGGCTTCGCCGATGCACTCCGCAAGGCCGAGGCGCGTGGCGAGCTCACCTTCGTCGGCATCCGCCACGAGGGCGCCGCCGCCTTCGCCGCGTCGGCCTACGGCAAGCTCACCGGCCGCCCCGCAGGATGCTTCGGCATCGCCGGCCCCGGTTCCACGAACCTGCTCACCGGGCTGTACGACGCCCGCGAAGACCGCTCGCCCGTGCTCGCGATCTCGGGCCAGGTGCCCTCGAGCGTGCGCGGTCGCGGCGCGTTCCAGGACACCGACCTCGAAGCCGCGTTCAGCGACGTGGCGATCTCGAGCGAGACGGTCGCGCTCGGATCCGATCACGGCGAGCTCGCGTCGCTCGCGATGAAGCACGCGATCGTCGGGCGCGGCGTGGCGCACCTGATCCTGCCGGACGAGGTGCAACACCACCCGGCCGCCGCCGGCGCCCGAGCCGGCTCGCCCGCCGGACGCCTGCCGTCGCGCGCCACGCTGCCCGCCGCCGACGACCTCGCTCGTGCCATCGACATGATCGCCGCAGCGCGCCGCCCGATGATCGTGGTCGGCGCCGGCTCCCGTGGCCGCACGTCCGGCATCGTCGCGCTCGCCGAACACCTCGGCGCCCCGATCGGCACCACGTTCAAGGCCAAGGGGCTCGTCAGCGACCGGCATCCGCTCGGCGCCGGCGTGATGGGACGAAGCGGCACGCCGGTCGCCAGCTGGTGCATGAACGAGAGCGACCTGCTGATCGTGTTCGGGGCCAGCTTCTCGAACCACACCGGCATCGCCACCTACAAGCCGCTGATCCAGATCGACGACGACCCGGACTCGATCGGCCGGTTCCACGCCGTCGACGTCGGCCTGCTCGGCGACGTGTCCGTCACCGCCGCGGCGATCCTCGACGCGCTCGTCGCGCGCGGCCCGGTCGCCGCGACCGACCAGACCGGCGACGTGGCGAGCCGCTGGCAGATCTGGCGGGCCGAGAAGGCTCGCCGCATCGGCGACGATGCGATGCACGGCATCAGCGCAGCCGCTGTGATGGACAGCCTCACGCGGCTCGTCGCCGACGACGCGGTCATCGCCGTCGACGTCGGCAACAACACGTACTCGTTCGGCCGCTACTTCGAAGCGTCCGGTCGGCAGGACGTGGTGATGTCCGGTTACCTCGGCTCGATCGGCTTCGCGCTGCCCGCCGCGATGGGTGCGTGGGCGGCCGTCGGCGACACCCGTCAGATCGTGTCGGTCAGCGGCGACGGCGGCCTCGGCCAGTACGCGATGGAACTCACCACCGCCGTCAAGTACGGCATGAACATCACCCACGTCGTGCTCGACAACAGCGAGCTCGGCAAGATCTCGAAAGAGCAGCGCGCCGCCCACTGGGACGTGTGGCAGACCTCGCTGCACAACCCCGACTTCGCCGCCTTCGCTCAGCTCTGCGGCGCCCATGGACGACGCGTCACCGATCGCGCCGACCTCGACGACGCGATCGCCGAGGCGCTCGCCCATCCCGGCCCGGCCCTCGTCGACGTCGTCACCGACGCACTGCTGGTCTGAGCCGCACTTCCCGGTCGACTCGCCCCGACCCCGGACCATCTCACCCGATCGGACGATCCGCGTCCGAGAAGGGGACGGCATGGCCAGCACTCGTGGGAAGTTCGTCGCGTTCGGCGCAGCGCTCGTCGGTACGGCCGGCGCGGTCGCGCTCGTCGCCGCGCCGGTGGGCATGCCGACCGCACACGCAGCCACCGTCACCTGGGCCGGCAACAACACGCACTGGAGCGTGAACAGCGCCTGGGTCGGCAACGTCGCACCCCAGGCCGGCGACGACGTCGTGTTCCCCGCGAGCCCCACCTCGAAGACCTCGTTCCACGACGTGGCCGGCTCGAGCCTCACCTCGCTCGCCATCCAGGACTCGGGCTACACGATCACCTCGACCGCCACCCCGATGAGCGTCGGCACCGTCACCGCCGACTACGTCGGCTCGTCCACGTTCGACGTCGACATCAGCGACAACGGCACCACCACCCTCGACATCCATCCCGGCGCCGAGATGCTGATGGGCGGCGACATCACCGGGTCCGGCGACCTCACCGTGCAGGGCGGTGGCGTCCTCGTCCTGTCGGGCGCGAACACCTACACCGGTGCCACCTCGATCACCGGCGGCACCACGGTGGTCGACGGCTCGATGACCTCGACACCCACCTCGCTGTTCGTCGGCACGATCGAGGGCACCGGCTCGATGGGCGCGCTCGCCGTCAACGTCGGTGGCACCGTCGAACCCGGCCACAGCGGCCCGGGCACGCTGAGCACCGGCGACCTCTCGATCGCCACGAACGGCACCTATCTCGTCGACCTCGACGGGACGTCCCCGGGCACGGGCTACGACCGCCTCGACGTCACCGGCACGGTGTCGCTCACCGGCGACCTGTCGGTGAGCTCGTCGATCACGCCGGCCGGTGGCACCGTGTTCACGATCATCCGCAACGACGGCGGCGACCTCGTCACCGGCACGTTCAACGGTCTGCCCGACGGCGCCTCGTTCGTGGTCGGCAGCACCACCTACGTGATCAGCTACACCGGCAACGACGGCAACGACGTCACGCTCATCGCGTCGTACCCGACGACGGTGACGCTGCAGTCGTCGAACCCCAACGCAGCGTTCGGCGAGACGATCACCCTCACGGCCCACGTCACGCCCAGCACCGGCGCCGCCGGTGCCCAGGTCGACTTCCGGGAAGGGCTGACCACGTACGGCACCGGGATCGTCGACGGATCGGGCAACGCGACGCTCACGATCAGCTCGTTGACCGCCGGCACGCACACACTGCGGGCCCTCTACGTCGGCAACAGCGTCAGCGGTGGCAGCATCTCCGCCGACTTCACCCAGAACGTGGCCGCGGCACCGACCACGACGGCCGCACCGACGACCACGGCTGCACCGACGACCACGGCTGCACCGGTCACCACGATCGCGCCCACCACCACCGTGCCGCTCGTCGGTGGCGCCGGCACCCTGCCGGCCACGGGGCGCACCACCGTGCCGTCGATCGCCATCGCGCTCACGGCCAGCCTGCTCGGCCTGCTCGCGCTCGTCGGTGCTCGCCGTCGCGTCGGTCGCGTCTGACGCCGCTCCTCAGTCGGCGGCGACGATCACCTCGACCGCGTGCAACAACGAGCCGTTGATGATCGCCGTCGCATAGCTGCCGTCGCCGCTGTGGTCGCGACGAATGATCGTCGTCACGTTTCTCACGGCATCGGCCACGCCGAAGTGGTGCGGCGGGTGCTCGTGGCGGAAGCCGACGGCGTGCGCCCAACCGCGCCAGTCGAACGGCACCACCAACCCGGCTCGTGACAGCAGCACGTACAGGTCGTCGGCCGCCTCGGTGTACTCGGGCCACACCAGGTTCTCGAACGGCGCTTCGTCGGCGGCGTGGTGATGCGTGCGCTCGATGATCGCCTGACGAGCGCGGTGCAGATCGTCGAGCAGCACGCGCATCCGGCGCCGGTGGTGCAACGCCATCGACCGAGCGCGCCGCTCGAGCTCGTCGTCGGTCCACTCCCGGCGACTCACCACGATCCGCCCTCCGCGCACGCCATGCCGTTCCCACCTCCCGCCCACCCGATGGGAGGACGTGCGGGAAACTGTCGCAGTGCCCGCTGAACCCGAGTTGAGGGCCAGGTGAACGACAGGCGAACGATCGGTCATCCCCGAGACAGGCGGTGCCGTCTGCTGCACCATCACTCCCGTGGACCCGATGTCGGACACGACTTCGGAGACGATCGTGCACCCTGCGGGCGGCATCGTCGATCTCGCGTCGGAGCTCCCCTCGCGGCTGCCCCGCGGCTGGCGCATGATCGACGTGCCCGGCGTCGAGCGACCCGTGGTGGTCGGCCCGGCCGGGGTGTTCGTGCTCGTCCCACGCCACCCGTCGTCGATGCCGATCGGCCTCGACGACCCGAGCCCGTGGCCCGACCGTCGCGGTCGCATGAGCACCCCGCAGGTGACCGCCGAGCTCGCCTCGCAACTGCTCGCCGCACGCACCGGCATCCAGGTCCGCGTGCGGCCGGTCGTGGTGATCGACACCGTCGACACACTCGTGCTCGATCGCCCCGACCGCGTGCACGTCGTGCACCGCGATCACCTGCACTGGTGGCTGTCCGGCTTGCCCGATGCCCTGGGGGCCGGCGAGATCGCCCGCATCGTCCGCTGCGCGCACCCGGTGTTCGACCCGCCTGCCGCCTGACGCCCTCCGCGCTACGAGGCGACGAGCCGCTCGATCGACACCCACACGATCGTCGCCAGCAGCGCGGCCAACACCATCGCCGTCACGCGCAGGCCGGCATCGGCGATCGGCTGGCCCTGCTCGTGCCCGGCGCGCACCTCGCGCCGCACGGCACGTGCCGACAGCACCAGCACCACGAGCCCCGACACCCCCAGTGCCGACGCCACGATCAGCCGCAGCGACGACCGCTGTTTCGACCAGCCGTCGCCCACGGCCGAGACCACCCGCCCCGTCAGGATCGAGCGCTCGATCGTCATGTCGTCGCCCACGGCAACGGCCAGGTACGCCGCTTCGCCCACAGCGATGCGGAACGTGCCGCCCTCGTCGTCCACGCCGCGGATCGCATAGCGCTCCTTGCGCACGCCGTCCTCCACCCGCCTGGTCCGGTCGGTGTCGGTGACCTCGGCGTGACGAGTGGTCGTGGCCACCAGCAGGTCGGCGGTGATGGTCGCGCCGATCAACAGCATCAGCGCTCCGGCGAACAGTCCCGCCATGAGGATCACGTCGATCGACGGGCGACGCGCCGACGCGGTCGGGGCGGCAGACGTGGGCGGAGGCAACGGAGTCGACACGTGTGCCACGACGGACGACGCCGTCGTCGGTTGCACTCGGTCTGGTCATTCGGAGAGCCGCTGACTCACGGATCCCGCGATCGCGGGGAACTGCACGTTCGAGTCGATCACGTACACCTGTTCGATTAGAGTTCCGTGCATGGCGGAACCGTTGGTCACGATGTGGCAGCTCTTCGACGAGCTCGCCACGATCGACCTCACCGTCATGTCCACCGACCAGTTGGGGGCGCTCGCGATCCAACTCGGACGCGGGATCGACCGGCTCACCGCGTATCACGGCAAGGTCGTGCACGCCGCCGACGAACGTCGCGCGTGGGCCGGTGACGGCGCCAGGGATGTCGAGGAGTGGCTGTCGAACAAGACCGGCACCTCCAAAGGACAGGCCAAGTCACGCAAGCGGTTGGGTGAAGCGTTGGAGAAGTCGAAGACGCTCGACGACGCCGTCAACGACGGCGAACTGTCGGCAGCCTCAGCCGAGCAGTTGCACGACGCGATCGTCAACCCGCCGCAAGGGACCGACGACGGTGACGTGGACGATCTGATCGACGCAGCCAAGGGCTCCAAGCCCCACGAGGCCCGTCAGACCGCGGACCGTTGGCGCGAGATCCACTCCAACGAAACCCCGGAAGAACGGTCCGCACGCAGGTTCGCGAAGCGTTCGTTGACGTCGAAGCCGGCGTCGGACGGGCTGGTCGAATCGACGCTGGTGTTGCCGGAGACCGAGCACCGTCAGGTGATGAACGCGATCAACGCCGCCGCCGGCAACCACCTCGACGGCGACGACCGCACCCACGCACAACGCATGGCCGACGGACTCATCCAACTCGGCAAGGCCTACGCCGCCGGCAACGTCACCGGCGGACGCGAACGCGCGACGCTGCTGATCGGCGCGACCGCCGAGACGATGGCCGGCCTTTCCGACGAACCCGGCTGGACCTCACACGGGGATCGGATCCCCGCCGACGTGCTCCGCGTGCTCGCGGAGAACGCGATCATCCGCCGGATCGTCCACACCGGGAACACGATCATCGAACTCGGCGACAAGGTCCGGTTCGCGACCGACGCACAATTCCAGGCGTTGATGATCCGCGACGGGGGCTGTCGCGTCGATCAATGCTCCATCCCCGCCGCCTGGTGTGAGGTCGACCACCTCGTGCCGGTCAGTGAGGGCGGGACGAGCGACCTGATCAACATGGCGCTGCTGTGCAGTCACCACCATCACCTCAAACACGCCCCCGGCGTCCAGGTCATCGGAGACGCCGAACACTTCCAACTCCGGCTCCCCAACGGACGCGTCATCGACTGCCCAACCACAGGCATCCACCAACGACGAACCCAGGCGGCGGCCTGACGCTCGACACACCACACCACACCCCCACCACCACCGGGGACCACGTCGAGCAACCACCCCAGCGGTGCAGCCACACACGGCTGCACCGCACACCCACGTCCCCGATCAGACGCCGATCAGGACAGCTGGTCGCGCACGTGGGCCGAACTCGCCAGATCGCGGGCGAGCGCCTCGAACTCGGCCACACCGTGGGGCGCTGCACGCAGACCCCGAATCCATTCGTCGGCACCCGGAGCCCCGACCCGCCGCGTCGTCAGGTCGTACACACCCCACGCGACGTCGATGTGATCGAGGTGCGCGGTGAACGTCTGCCGGGTCACGTCAGCCGTCAGTGCCGCGTGCAGCACCACGGCCGCATCGGTCAGCGCGACGCGATATCCCGGATGCCGCACCACCTCGTCGCCGTGCACGGTTCGCAACGCCACGTCGGCGCCGCGCACCGCCGGGGTGAGCGCATCGACGATCGAACGCAACGGCAGGTTGGCCGCCACACCGAGATACCCGCTGGGATCCAGGTAGCCGTCGACGGCGGCGGCGACGGCCCCGCAGCGAGTGTGCCCCATCACCACCACCAGCCGCATCGTCGACAGGTGCTCGACGGCGTAGTCGAGGCTGCCCGCGCACTCGGTGCCCAACACGTTGCCCGCCACGCGCACCGTGAACAGCGAGTTGACCCGCTGACCGAAGACGAGGTCGACCGGCACCCGGGCATCGGCACAGCCCAGCACGGCGGCGAAGGGCTCCTGTGCCGGCGGCGCGCCGTCGAAGGCCAGCCCCAGATCGGCCGCGCTGATCGACACCACCCGGTGCACCTCGCGCTCGTCGGTGTCGACGAGGCCCGCGAAGCCGTCGTTGCCGGCATCGAGCGCGTCACGCGCCTCGACCGACGTCGCCGGCAAGCGGTCGTCGGCCGCCGCACCGTCGTAACGCCAGCAGATCTCGATCACCTCGGGATGGCTCATGCGGCACCCCGAGCGACCCGCACCCCTCGAACGCCGACCGCGTTGCGCAGCCCCACGCAGCCGATGCAGCCCACGCAGTTCTCGCAGTCGACGCAGGCGATGCAGCCCACGCACCTCGTGCACCGCAGGCAGGCGATCACCCCGACGCACAGGCGCACCGCGATGCTGGCGATCACGCCCACGCTCATCACCGTGCCGATCGACCCCGCCGTCGCCACGCTGCCCGCCGTGGCGATCGAGCCAGCGGTGGCCACCGACCCGGCGGTGGCGATCGAGCCGGCAGTGGCCACGCTGCCCGCGGTCGCGATCGACCCCGCGGTCGCGATCGACCCGACCGTGGCCGTCGAACCGGCCGTCGCGATCGACCCCGCCGTCGCCGTCGATCCGGCCGTCGCGATCGACCCCGCCGTGGCGCGACCCTCGGCGGGCCGCGGTGTCGTGGCCGCCGCCTGCATCGCCTCGCACGCCGCCCGACGCTCCGCCCGTCGCTCATCGCGCCGTGCCATCCGCTCAGCCCGTCCCATGGCGCCCACGCTACGCATCGCCGCACGGCGCCATCGTCACCGCCGACGCCCCGAGCGAGGGCACGCCCGGTGCACACGTCCTGGCGCGGCATGACCTTGGCCCCTGTCGCGCCGGACACGCTCGGGCACACGATGGCCGACGTGAGCGACGACGTGGGTTGCGAAGCGAGCGCACGGTGCTCCGATGCTCGCGGCGCACGAGAGGGACCACACCGATCGCCTCACGCCATGCACCGGCGGCGGGGGTTCCCGACCCCGCCGCCGGGCGTGCGGGCCGGCTGACGGTCGGCCGAGCGACGAGCGCTCGCTACCATCGCCACGCTCGCGCCCGGGACCCCATCCCCGTGCGCCAGTGACCGACGCACGTGAACCGACCCATCACGCCTCCACCCAGTCCTCGCGCGCCACGACCACCCCGGCGCGTCGCCGTGGGCATCGGGACACGCGACTGCGGGGACGACGCACTCGGGCCCGTCGTGTGCGACCGCATCCGACGGCTCGACTCGACGGTCGACGTGTGGATCCTCGAGGCCGACCCCACCACGCTCGCGATGCTGTGGCGTCCCGACGACCGGGTGGTGGTGATCGACGCAGTCACCACCGGCGCAGCACCCGGCACGCTCCTCGAGTTCGACCCGGTGCTCCTCGCCGCCAGCGCCGCAGCGCAGGCGATGAGAGTGGCCGACCCGCTTCGGCTGTCGGACGTCCGCGGTACCCGGCCCCGACAGATCCACGTGCTCGGCGTCGAATCGGCCGGGACGACGCCCGGCAGTGCGCTCAGCCCCGCAGTGGCCGCACGCGTCGACGACGTCGCCGCGCACGTGCTGCGTCTGCTGCAGCCCTGAGGGCGCTCAGCTGCCGGACCGCCAGATGCGGCTGGTGATCCAGTCGGTGTCGATCGGGTTGGCCTGGTGCCAACTGCGCACCGCACGCGTGTCGGTGTAGATCGCCTTGCGGTCGCTGCCCTGCCGACGGTGCCACCAACTGACGGCGTCCTCGGCGTAGAGCACACCCGCGATCGGCCGCTGCGAACGGATGGTGTGCAACGCCTTCAGCGGGTCGTGGCCCATCGCGAGCATCGCTGCGAAGCCCATCGACGGCCCACGGTTCACGCCCATGTGGCAGTGCACGACCACCTTGGCCGTCGGCTGTTCGAGCGCCTCGAGCGTCTGCTCGACACCCTCGTCGAACCACGTGTCGGGCTGACGGCCACCGTGGTCGTCGACACCGGCCCACGTGTAGCCCATGTGCGGTGCGTGCATCCGCACGAATCGCTCGTCGCTGTGCTCGAGACGCGTGTCGACGATGTGCGTGATCCCCGCATCGACCCACTCGCCGAGCGCGCGGTGCTTGGCAGCATCACCGTCGGGCAGGTCGCCGCACAGCGCGAGCTGTGGCGTCACCCAACACAGTCGTCGCCACCACTGGAACGGATCGGCCACGCGACCGGGTCGCTGCCGTGCGGGTGGGGTGCGCTGCTTCCTGCTCATCGTCGTGGTGCTCGTGCCGGTGCCGTCGGGCCAACGCTCCGACAACGCTGCGGCCGTCTCGGCCCACACGTCGTAGAGCACTTCGGCGTCGGCGGACATCGGTGCTCACGGTACTCAACGGTGAACCACCTCCGCGAAGGGACGAGCCACATGTCGCACCTCACCGGATACGGTCGCCGGCGATGGCCGGTCCCGAGCCCACGTCGACGCCCCTTCCCGCTCACGACCGTCCGCGCGCCGTGATGGTGCTGAGCGAGAACTTCACGCTCGTCGCCCCCGACGATCTGGCGGGCGTGGTCGAGCTCGCACGTGTGGCCGAGTCGTGCGGTGTGCACACGGTGATGCTGAGCGAGCACATCGTGCTGTCCACCGACTCGGCCGCCGACGGGCCGATGGTGAACCCTCGCGACTACGCCGCGCCGGGCAACCAGCACCCACACACCCCGTGGCCCGACACCGTGGTGCTGGCCGCCGCCATCGCGCAGGCCACCACCACCTTGCGGGTGGCGCTCGCGGCGGTGATCACGCCGCTCCGCCACCCGCTGCAGCTCGCCAAGCAGCTCGGCACGCTCGATCTGCTCGCCGGTGGCCGGCTGGTGGTGCAGCCCACCGTGAGCTGGAGCGAAGGCGAGTACGCCGCGCTCGGCGTGCCCTTCCACCAGCGCGGCCGGATCCTCGACGAGCAGCTCGCCGCGATGCGCGCCGCGTGGACCGCACCGCCCGATGCGCCCACGTCGCACCGTGGCGAGCACTTCTCGTACACCGACGTGTGGGTCGAGCCACGACGCGGCCGGCCGGTGTCGATGTGGTTCGGTGGTCAGCGACTGCACGACGTGTTGATCGACCGGATCGTCCGCCACGGCATCGGCTTCCACCCGTTCGGCACGCCCACACCCGACGAGCTCGCCCGGCTCGACGCCGCCCTCCGCGCCGCCGGTCGCACGCTCGACGAGGTCGAGTTGGTCGGCGGCATCCGCGGCCGGTTCACCGGCACCGACGACGTGGCCGACCTCGACGAGGCACTGGCCACCATCCCGGCCAAGGTGGCCGAGGGCTATCGCAGCATCTGCTTCAAGCCGTCGATGTTCACCGACTCGGTCGACGAGGTCGGTGACGTGTGCCGTCGCGTGGTGGCGGCGCTCGACGCGTGCGCGTGATCAGCCGGCGACGAGCGCCTCGAACAGGGCCAGGTGCTCGGGGCGGTGACGCAACATCTCGGGATGCCACTGCACGCCACGCACCTGTGGCACCTCGACCAGCTCGACCGCCTCGACGGTGCCGTCGTGCGCCCACGCCGTCACGCGCAGGCCCTCGCCCACCCGGTCGATCGCCTGGTGGTGCAGGCTGTTCACACCCAACGACGCCGCGCCGTTCATCACACCGGCCAACGCCGTGCCCGGCTCGATCCGCACGTCGTGCGTGGTGGCGTTGTAGCGCTCGACCACCATGTGGTCGTCGAGGTGCTGCACCAGCGTGCCGCCGAACGCGACGTTGAGCACCTGCACGCCACGGCAGATGCACAGCGTGGGCAGCCCCACCTCGGCCGCCGCCCGCACGAACGCGATGTCGGTGGCGTCGCGCACCGGATCCGACGGGCCGCATCGCTCGTCGCGCTCGTGCCCGTACTCGGACGGATCGACGTCGGCACCGCCGGTCACCACCAGGGCGTCCACGCGACCGAGCAGATCGGCGATGTCGCCCGGCTCGACGAGCGGTAGAGCGATCGGCAGCCCGCCGGCCCGCGCCACCGCACGCGCATAGGCCTCGGCCGTCACGTGATGGCCCATGCGCGCATCACCACCCGACAGCACCCCGCGATGTGCGACCAACCCCACCAACGGACGAGCCATCACCGCACCGACGCACGAGTCACGAGCATCCCGAGATGCTCGCACGTCAGGCGATGGCCGACCGCCTCGAGCCCGCCACGCTCACCAGCACCACCAGCGCGACCACGACGATCAACACGTCGAGGTGCTCGTGCAGGAACAACGAGGCCCACACCAGCGACATCATCGGCTGCAGCAGCTGCACCTGGCTCACACGCGCGATACCGCCCATCGCCAGGCCGGCGTACCACGCGAAGAAGCCCAGGAACATCGACACCGCTCCGAGATAGCCGAGGCTGATCCACGCCGTCGCCGGCTCGTCCCATCCCACCGGGCCGAGCCCGACGATCGCGAGCACCAGCGTCACCGGCATCGCCAGCACCACCGCCCAACTGATCGTCTGCCACCCACCGATCTCGCGACTCACGATCGCGCCCTCGGTGTAGCCGACGGCGGCCGACGCCACGGCCCCCAACAGGTACAGGTCGCCGAGCGCGAGGCTGCTCGACCCGCGGGCGATCGTGAGCACCACGATCGCCGCACCGCCCATCGCCGCGAACGCCCAGTAGCGGGCGGACGGCCGGTGACCGGTGCGCAGCACCGAAAACCCGGCCGTCGCCGCCGGCAGCAGACCGATCACCACCGAGCCGTGCCCCGCTGGCGCGTGTTGCAGTGCGAGCCCGGTGAAGCCGGGGAAGCCCACCACCACACCGCCGACCACCAGCACGAGCCGCCCCCACAGGGGACGCGGCGGCAACGGCGTGCGCGTGACGCGCAGCACGATCGCAGCCAGCACGCCGGCGATCACCGCTCGACCGAACGACGGGAAGATCACCCCGAACTCGCGCACCGCCACATGCGTGAACGGCAACGATGCGCTGAACATCGCCACGCCGAAGAAGCCGAGAACGAGGCCGCGCGTTTCCCGATCCGCATGAGTAGCGTTATCCATGATGGTCACGATTCAGGATAACACCGGTCCCGGGGATCTCGACCGATTCGTGCGCTCGCTGTGTGCCACGGCGGCCCCGGGCTCGCGGCTCCCCAGCGTGCGCGAGTTGCAGCAGCAGTTCTCTGTCAGTCCGGTCACCGTGCAACGGGTGGTGCGCCAACTGGTGATGGAGGGGCGCGTGATCACCCGCCCCGGCGACGGCACCTACGTCGCCCGTCCGGTGGCGGCCGGCCAGCCGATCGACCACTCGTGGCAGACCGTCATCCTCGGCCGTTCGCCCGTCTTGCCGCGAGGGCTCGAGCACCTCACCCATGAACGCACCACCGGCACCATCTCGCTCGACAACGCCTTCCCCGACCCGAGCCTGCAGGCACACGACCTGCTCACCAAGGCCGCCGCCCGCGTGGTGCGCCGCCCCGAGTGGTGGGACCGCTGCCGGCCACAGGGTCTGCCACACCTGCGCGAGGTGATGGCCGCCGAGCTCGGCGCGCCGTTCACCGCGGCCGACGTGCTGATCACCCCGGGGGCACAGGCGGCGATCGACACCGTGTGCCGCACGCTCGGCCGCCCCGGCGATCCAGTGGTGTTGGAGGACCCGTGCTACCCGGGGGCCGTGATCGCTGCGACGGCGAGTGGACTCGTTCCCACACCCGTCCCCACCGACGCTCACGGCGTGCTGCCCGACGCCCTGGCCGACGTGCTCACCCGGACCGGTGCACGCCTGGTGATCCTGCAGCCCCGGCACGCCAACCCCACCGGGTCGATCCTGTCGGCCGAGCGGCGCACCGTCGTGCTCGCGATCGCCCACGAGTTCGGCTGCTTCGTGGTCGAGGACGACTGGGTCCGCGACCTCGACCTCGACGGGCCCACCGGCCCACCCCTCGCCGCCGACGACGAGGCCGGCCACGTGGTGTCGATCCGCTCGCTCAGCAAGGCCAGTGCGCCCGGGCTGCGCATCGCCTCGGTCACCGCACGCGGGCCGGTGCTGGCCCGCCTGGTGAACGCCCGCCTCGCCACCGACTTCTTCGTCGCCCCGATCGTGCAGGCCACCGCGGCCGAGCTGCTCCTCGCCCCCGGCTGGCAACGCCACCTGCTCGCCCTGCGCGCCGCACTGGCCGAACGACGCGACGCGCTGGTCCATGCGCTGTCGCGATCGGCACCGGACCTGCACTGCACGCCGCCTCGCGGTGGCGTGGCGCTGTGGTGCGAGCTTCCCGACGGCGTGGACGAGGACGCGTTCGCCGACGCCGCCGCCGGCCGAGGGGTGCGCCTCACGGTCGGGCGCACCTACCACCTCACCGAGCAGCGGACCGGCCACGTCCGCCTCGCGTTCGCGAAGGACCACGTCGCCACGCTCACCACCGCCGCCGAACGCCTCGGCGCCGCCCTCACCGACGTCTCGTGATCCGGTTCAGGCACACCTGGCCGTCGGTGAGCATCGATCTCGACAAAGGGCTCAAGACGATTCCTTGACGAACCGATGAAGACCGACGTGAGTTCAGCACGTCCCACCGACCCGACCGGCGCCGCCGGCCATCTCCTCGACCACCTCGTCGACGACCTCGCCACGGAGGCCGCCTCCGTCACCGAGCTGCTCCCGGGCGGTTGGCGCGAGATCGAGGTGCCCGGAGTCGGCCGTCCCGTCGTGATGGGGCCCGGCGGCGTGTTCGTGCTCGTCGTCCGTCACGCCGCCACGCTCGCGGTCGGCCTGCCGCACGACGGCGCGCCCGACCGCCCGTGGACACACGACCACCGCAACCAGATGTCGACCCCGCAGATCACCGCCGAGCTCGCGTCGCAGCTGCTCACCTGGGCCTGCGGCATCCCGGTCGCGTGCACCCCCGTCGTCGTGGTCGTCGGCCACGAGACCGAGCCGGCGTCGCGCCCCGACGGGGTCGACGTCGTGCACGAGTCGGCGTTCACCCGCTGGCTCTCGCACCTGCCGCACGAACTCGACGACGAGACGATCGGCATCGTGCTCGAACACGTCGACGTCAGCGGCGAACTGCTCGCGATCTGAGATCTTCGCCGCCGGTCGGGAACTCGACCGGGTGACGCGACGACCTCCTCTTCGGAAACCGACGTCCGAGCGAGTGAGGCCGCGACGACGTCACCAACTGCCGGCGTCACGACCGGCGATCACGCACGGGGTGTCGATCGTCACGGATCGGCACCCCTGCGCCGTTCTCGGGCGAGGTGGCTCCCGCTCAGCGCATCCGTCCGGCCAGCGTCTCGACGCCCGGCCCACGCAACGCCGCCAGGCCCGCGCGGCGTTGGTTCACCAGCAGCAGCAACGAGCTCGCCGGTCCCGAGACGAGCGGGCCGCTGCCGTGCGACCAGTCGAGGTCGTCGGCCTCGAGCCGCACCCCGTCGATCACCCGTTGGCGCACCAGCCCGAACAGCTTGGGCGTCGCCAGGAAGTCGAGCGACCGACGCACACCCCACTCGTCGTTCGACGGCGCGATCCCGAGCGGCACCTCGATGTCGAGCGTGTGGACGTGGATGTCGATCAGCGGTGCGATCGGGCCGATCACCGGCGGAGCGAACCGCTGCCCGGCACGCTCGCGATAGCCGGCGATCAGCTGCGCGGGTGGGCGTGCTGCGAACTCCGTGGCGAGCCGCTTGGTCTCGCGGTTGAACCCGCGAGACGTCACCGACCGACGAGCCCACGTCGCCGTCGGCACCTCGAGCAGGCTCAACAGGTGCGCCAGCACGTGCGCCACCGTCCACTCCTCGCACAGCGACGGTGTCGACCACGCCTCCGGTCCGACGCCCTCCAACGTGTCGAGCAGCAGGTTGCGTTGACGCGTGATCGCCTCGAGGGTCTCGTCCCTGCTGCCCACGGCCACGCACCGTAGTGCCGCATCACGTGCCGTCGAGCCGATCGCCCCAGGTCAGGGGATTCCCGGAGGCGCCGCACAGAATCTGCTCCAGACGGTCCCTTGACGAGCCGATGACTTCGTCGTGACCACCCCGACCACCCACGACCAGCTCGATTCCGCCGCTCGCGCCAGCGAGGCCCACCACCTGCCCGCCGGATGGCGAGAGGTGCGGCTGCCAGGTGTCGCCTGGCCGGTCGTCATCGGCGCCGGTGGCGTGTTCGTGCTGTTCGCCCGCGACACGGCGGCGTCGTTCGGACGCGTGGCCGCGTGGCACGGCGAGCGTCGTCAATCGAGCTCGGGCGCTCAACTCACGGCTGCGCTCGTGTCACAACTGCTGAGTCACGCCACCGGCTGGGACGTGCGGTGCACACCCGTCGTCGTGATCGAGGACGACGCGCATCTGGCTGTGCGACCCGACGAGGTCACCGTGCTCCACCGCCGCCGGCTCACCGCCTGGCTGAACGAGCGCCCGTTCACCTACGACCAGGGCGCGGTCGATCACCTCGTCGACACGATGACCCGCGGCTGACGGGGCAGACGCCGATCGGGTTCAGCTGGTCGGCTGCAGGAAGTCCTGCGATGCCGAGTTGGGCACGTCGAGGATCGCGACCGCGGTCATCGCCCACACCTCGTCGGCGCCACGGGCCCGCAGCATCGCGGCACACGCACGCAGCGTCTCGCCCGACCGGATCGCGTCGTCGACCAGCAGCACGCGCTTCGGCGACGACGCCACGCGAGCCTTGATCCGCCCGCGCACCGAACCGTCGAGCCGACCGAGCAGACCGGTGCGCACGCCCAGCAACTTCTCGAGCGGGCGATCGATCCCCTCGGCCACGCGACGCGCCAGATCGAGGCTCAGGTCGGACGCCGAGGGCACCGCCGCCACCACCACGTCGTCGGCCCACCGGCGCGCCGCCATCACCGCGGCCATCCGCTCGCCGAGCTGTGCGCCGGCCGGACCCATGCCCGACACCTTCGCCCGACCGAGCAGCAGCCCGGTGCGCGTGAGCCCCAACTCGGGATGCGCGAACCGGTCGAGTGCCCAGCACCCGTCCAGGCCCTCGATGCCCTCGACCGTCAGTTCCGATGGGATGACCACATGTGTCGTCATGGTGGATCCGCCTCTCCTCGCGTCCGCCGTGTTCTTCAGGGAAATCTCAACATCGTCGACGCTCCGCGTCGATGGGCCGCCCGGATCATCCTCGTGACACGCCGGTAAGGTCCCCCCGTGATCGACGAGGTGGTGGCCGACCGAGCAGCAGCCCTGGCCGCGCTCGACGGCCGCGAGCTCGCCCACCGCCTGGCACGGCTGCCCCACGTGGCCGCCTGGTGCACCGGCACCGGACCCCTGCGAGTGTTCCTCGGCGCTTCCACGCGCAACCCCGGCCGCAAGCAACTGGCCGGGGCCCTCGCCAACCCGCACGTGCAGCGGCTCACCATCGACCTGCTCGACCCGGGTGCGGCGCAACTGCTCGTCGTGATCGCCAGCCGCGGCGGCAGCATCACCGAGGCGCAGCTCGAACAAGAGCTCGCACCGGTGGCGCCCGACGAACGCCGCCGCATGGTGACGACGCTGGTCGACCGGTTCCTCGTCGCCGATCCCGAGCCCGGCGAACCGTTGCGGCTGCGGCCCGGTGTCGCCGACCTGATCGGCCGGCCGGGCCGCCCGCTCGACCGCCTCGTGCTCGACCAGAGCATCACGCGCGACACCCTCGGGATCTGGCTCGAACGGCTCGAGGTCGACAAGATCCCGATGGCCAAGGGCAAGCGCATCGATGCGCTCCGCGACGCGATCGGCACCCCCGACGGGCTGCGACGCGTCGTCGCCCGCATGACCCCGCCCGAGCTCGCGCTCTTCGAACGGCTCGTCCAGGCCGGCGGCCGCGGCACCGCCGGCGACCGGCTCACCAACAACTGGTGGCAGCTCCGCCTGTACCACCCCGTCGACCAACGACCCGCCTACCTCCGGCCGCACCTCACCCCAGAAGCCGCAGCGCTGCAGGCGTTCATGGACCAGGGGCTCGTGTGGGTCGAACGCGAGATCCGACAGGTCGGCTTGTGGCTCGAGACGCTCGTCGCCGTCAACGGCCGCACCTTCGCCGCCTGGCCCGTCGCGCTCGGCGATCGCGCCGAGCTCGCACCCGTGCCGCTGCACCAACACGCGCACACCCACCCCGATGCGCTCAGCACCCTGCAGAGCCTGCTGCGTCAGGTCGGCACCGAACCGCTGCCCGGCCTCAAGACCGGCGGCATCGGCGTCAAGGCGATCCGCGACCTCGCGAAGCGCATGGGCACGCCCGCCGAGCAGCTCGGTCCCCTGGTGCACCTCGCGCTCGGACTCGGGCTGCTCACGCAACTCAGCGAGTTCGTCGGCCGCGGTCGCACCGCCGGATGGGTGCACCGGTTCGAGGTCAACCCCGAGCGGGCCGCCGAGTGGCGGCGCACCGGCATCGCCGACCAGTGGATCCAGCTCGTCGACGCGTGGATCGACGCCCTCGACACCCCGGGCGACAGCCGTGCCCTCGACGCCGTCGTGCGCCGTCAAATGGTGGCCGACCTGCTCGACCTGCCCGACGGCCACGGCATCGCCGCCGCCCGCCTCGTCGAGTGGGTGCGCGGTCGACACCTGATGGCCGAGCGCGTCGACCTCGACCAGCTGCACGCCCAACTCGTCACACTCGGGCTCTGCCCGGCCGACGGTCCCGCCGGCCTCGGCGCGCTCGCCCGGACCGTGCTCACCGAGCCCGTCTCGCTGCACTCCCTGCTGCCCGAGCAAGACCTCACCTTCGTCGTGCAGGCCGACCTGTCGGTGATCGCACCGCCCGCACTCGACCCCGCCGTCCGCGGTCGCCTCGATCGGCTGTGCACGGCCGAGTCGAAGGGCGCGGTCACCGTGCTGCGTCTCGACCGCACGCGCATCGCCGCCGAGATGGCCGCCGGCGAGACCGCCCAGTCGCTGCTCGACTTCCTCACCGAGCACTCGAGCGTGCCGATCGCGAACGTCGTCGCGCAGATGCTCGTCGACGTCGAGCGCCAGCGTGGCGGACTCACCGCGCGGGCCGCCGCCACCGTCGTCACCGCCGACGACGTCCTCGGCCTCGCCGCCGCGGTCAAGGTCAAGTCGGCCCGGCTCACGCTCGTCGCGCCCACCGTCGCAATCAGCGAGCTGTCGCTCGACAAGGTGCTCGCCGCGCTGCGCAAGGCGGGCCTCGCCCCCGGCAACGACAGCGAGCCCGCCACGGGTGACGAGATCGTCAGCCGCGTGCAACCCGCAGCCCGTCCCCGTAACGTCCCCGAGGTGCTGCACCCCTCCGTCGCACACCTCGAATCGCTGCTGGAGTCGTGGTGAGCGCACCCGACCCCACCAACCCGCTCATCGTCCAGAGCGACCTCACCGTGATGCTCGAGCTCGCCAGCCCGCGCGCCGACGAGGCCCGCGCCGCACTCGCCCGCTTCAGCGAACTCGAGAAGGCGCCCGAGCACATCCACACGTATCGCATCACGCCGCTGTCGCTGTGGAACGCGGCCGTGGCCGGCATGAGCGCCGGCGAGGTCGCATCCACCCTCAGCACCCTCGCCAAGTACCCGGTCCCCTCCGGCGTGCTCGCCGAGGTGCACGACCAGATGGGCCGCTACGGCCGGCTGCGACTCGTGCGCGACTTCGACAGCGGCGGCCTCGCGCTCGTCAGCAACGAGATCCCGCTCCTCGTCGAGGTCGCCCGCGAGAAGCACGTCGCCGCGCTGCTCGGCGAACGCCTCGACGGCAACCGCTTCGCCGTGCGCCTCGGCGACCGCGGCGCGCTCAAGCAGGCGCTGCTGCAGCTCGGCTGGCCCGTCGCCGACGAGGCCGGCTACACCGAGGGCAGCGCACTCGCCGACGCCGAGCTCACCTGCGAGCTGCGCGGCTACCAGGCCGACGCCGTCAGCGCCTGGTGGCAGGACGGCATCGACGCCGCCGGCAACGGCGTACTGGTGCTGCCCTGCGGCGCCGGCAAGACCGTCATCGGACTCGCCGCGATGGCCGCCGCCGGATCGCACACGCTGATCATCGCCACCAACATCACCTCGGCCCGTCAGTGGATCCGCGAGATCCTCGACAAGACCACGCTCACCAGCGACCAGGTGGGCGAGTACTCGGGCGACCGCAAAGAGATCAAGCCGGTCACGGTGGCGACCTACCAGGTGCTCACGTGGTCGCCGGTGCGCAAGAAGAAGCGTGGCGACGACGACCTGCTCGCCGACGTGCCCGACGTGCCCGACTCGCTCGAGGCCGACGCCGTCGCGCAGCTCACCGACGGCGCCGAGAGCGACGTGCTGCACACGCTGTATCCACACCTCGGCTTGTTCGACCGCACCGAATGGGGCCTCATCGTCTACGACGAGGTGCACCTGCTGCCCGCGCCGGTGTTCCGCGCGACCGCTCGCATCCAGGCCGTGCGACGCCTCGGGCTCACCGCCACGCTCGTGCGCGAGGACGGCAAGGAGGCCGATGTGTTCGGCCTGATCGGACCCAAGCGCTTCGACATCCCGTGGAAGGAGCTCGAGCACTACGGCTGGATCGCACCCGCCGTGTGCACCGAGGTGCGCGTCGGCCTGCACGACGACGCGCGCATGGAGTACGCGATGGCCGACCCGCAGCAGCGCTACCGACTGGCCGCCAGCACCCCGCGCAAGACCCAGGTGGTCGAGCAACTGTGCGCACGGCACCAGGGTGACCGGGTGCTCGTGATCGGCCAGTTCGTCGACCAGTTGAAGCAGATCGCCTCCGAGCTCGACGCGCCGCTCATCACCGGCCAGACCGCGCAGAAGGTGCGTGACGCCCGGTTCGAGGCGTTCCGCAACGGCGAGATCTCCACCCTGGTCGTGTCGAAGGTCGCCAACTTCTCGATCGACCTGCCCGAGGCCAACGTCGCGATCCAGGTGAGCGGCACGTTCGGCAGCCGCCAGGAAGAGGCCCAGCGTCTCGGCCGGATCATGCGTCCCAAGCAGTCCGGCAGCCAGGCGCACTTCTACACGATCGTCACGCGCGACACCGTCGACCAGCAGTTCGCCGCGAACCGTCAGCGGTTCCTGGCCGAGCAGGGCTACGACTACCGGATCATCGACAGCCACGAGCTCTGAGCGAGCCCGCCCGGCACCGCTCAGCGGGTGCTGACCCTCGTGTCCTCGTGCCGGCGTTCGTCGTGTCGCCGTTCGTCGTGACGACGTTGGTCGTGACGACGCTCGTCGTGCTCGACCGCCTCGGCACGGCGCTCGACGGCGCGGCGCTCGTCGGCACGGCGCTCGTCGTGACGACGTTCCTCGATCGCCGCCACCATCGCCCACACCCCGACCGCGCCCCGCTCACCGAGCGCCCGCGCGCACATCCGCAGCGTCAGGCCGGTGTGCACCATGTCGTCGATCAACAACACGTTCGCGGGCACCTGCTTGCCCTTCACCGCGAGTCGCGGCGTGTTGCCCACGCCGTTGCCGCGATGACGCAGCACCCGCTCGTAGGGCACCTCGAGCAGCGACGCCACCGCACGGGCCAACACGTCGGCCAGTTCGTTCGTGGGTACCGGCACCACCACCAGGTCGTCGGGCCACTCGAACCGTCGCAGCACGTCGACCATGCGAGCCGCGATCGCCGCGCTCGATCGGTGCATCGGGTACTCGCGCACCACGTCGAGCAGCACACGCACCGGACCGTGCGAGCTCGACGACTCGCTCATCCGGTCGAGCGCCCAGCACCCGTCCAACTCGTGGTCGCCACGGATGACGACCGGGCGCACCTGGTGCAGGTCGCGTCGAGCGCGCTCCACGGTCGTCCAATCCATCTCGCAAGTGTTCCGTTCCGGTGGCCCCGCACCAATGGGCCGGTCGGATCATCCGGTGCACCATGGGCCGCAGCGTTCGTGGCAGTTCGATGACCGACCCCCGGGTCCGCACACCCGATGCGTACCATGCTCACATGCGGCGCACAGGAAACTGGGCGTGAACGAGGGCAGGGTCCGCGACACCGTGTTGCCGAGGCCCGCCATCGGTGTGCTCGGCGAGGTGCTGGTGCGCGACGCCGACGGCCACGAGGCCCCGCTCAGCCCACAGCGCCGCGAGATCCTCGCCATCATCGCCGCCCACGCCGGCGCCGTCGTGCCCCAGCACCGGTTGCTCGAGTCCCTGTGGGGGCGCGACGACGACCGCACCCGCGCCAGCCTCAAACAGCAGGTGCACACCATCCGCAAGTCGCTCGACCGCGGGCTCACCATCGAGAACCACAACGGCGGCTACCGGCTCAAGGGTCCGCTCGACCTGCTCGACTCCACCCGGTTCGAGCAGCTCGTCGCCCAGGCACGCGAACTGCCCGCACACGAGGCGGCCCGCCAGTACGCGCTGGCCCTCGAGCAGTGGCGCGGCACGCTGCCGTTCGCCGACGTCGACAACGACCTCGTCAACGCCACCGCCTGGCGGCTGCAGGCGCTGCGCGACGACGTGGTGGTGCAGTTGGCCGACGCCGAGATCGCGAGCCGTGTGGGCAGCAGTTCGCTGCCGATGCTCGAGTCGATGTTCGCCGACGACCCGACCCGCGGCGACCTCGCGCTGCGGCTCGCCAAGCTCTACGCCCTCACCGGCCGCCAGCTCGAAGGCACCCGCGCGCTCGCCGCGCACCGCGACGCGCTCGCCGAGGTGGGCGCCATCGTCGCGCCCGACGTACAGGCCCTCGAGTCGCAGATCCTGCGCCACGAACTGCGGGTGCTGCCACCCGTCGACCGCCTCGCCGTCACGCCCGCGCTGCTGCCACGCGACGCATGGGTCGACCGCGTGGTCGGAGCGCTCGCGTCGCAGCCGGTGCTGCTGATCGGCGACCCGGGCGTGGGCAAGAGCACGCTCACCCGCCTGGTCGAGCAGCGGCTCGCCGCCAAGCACATCCGCGTGGTCCGCGCCTCGGTGCTCGAAGACCCGTTCCGCCCCATGGACGTGATCGCCACCGTCGTCGAGCAGCTGCGCGAGGTGCTGCCGCAGAGCACCGCCCGTGCCCTGCGGTCGAAGCGACTCGTGCACGCCTGCACCCGGCTGATGGGCGGGCCCGACGCGGCGCAGGTGCCCGCCACCACTCGCGACGAGCTGCTCGACGACCTCACCGACCTGATCTCCACGTCGCTGCGCGGCACCGGCGCGGTGCTGGTGATCGAAGACCTGCAGTGGCTCGATGCCAGCTCGGCCGAGATACTCGTGGGGCTGCTCGAACGCAGCGGCATCCACCTGCTCGCCACCTCGCGGGCACCCACGCACCCGCTGCTCGACGAGCCGCCGCGCACCCTGGTGCTGCACCTGCCCGCCTTCGACCAGCACGAGGTCGACGAGCTGTTGCGGCTGGCGCTGCCCCTCCGAGCCACCGACGACCTCACGCGCAGCCTGCACGAGCAGACCGGCGGCAACGCGCTGTTCCTCGGACTGCTGCTCGACGTGCTCGGTCGTGGCGAACTCGGCGCCGAGGTGCCGCTCACGCTGCAGGCCGCCGTCGCCGAACGCACCGCCGCCCTGGCCCGCACCACCCGCGAGCTGCTGCAGCTCGCGTCGCTGCTCGGCCGCTCGTTCCCCGTCCAGCCCCTGCGCCAGCTGCGCCGACGCGCCGGCGAGCAACTCGTCAACGCCGAGGAGGACGGCCTGGTGCAGCTCGAGCTCGGCCCCGTGCCCGGCAGCCACGACCACGGTCCCACCACCGGGCACTTCGTGCACGGCCTGGTGGCCGACGCGCTCGCTGCGATGGTGCCCTCGGGTTCGCGGGTGTCGTGGCACGACGAGTTGTGCCGAGCCCTGATCGCCTGTCGGTTCAGCGCCGTCGCCGTCGCCCCGCAGGCCGTCGGCGCCGCCGACCTCGACCCGATCCGAGCGGCCGACGCCTGCCGAGACGCCGCCACCGAGCACGCGGCCCTGTTCGAGTGGCAACTCGTCGCCGACTGGGCCCGGCGAGGCCTCGACGTCGTCGAGCGGTTCCACATGACCGGTCAGCGCATCGAGGGCGAGCTGCGCTCGTTGCTCGGCACCGCGCTGCGCCGCACCAACCGACCGGGCAGTGATCTCGAACTGCTCCGCGCCGCCGACCTCGCGAGCGAGTACGAGGACGACCCGTTGCTCGTCGCCACCGTCACCGAGCTGTGCCTGCACGGGTTCACCAGCACCGTCGGCGACGTCGACGACCGCGCACGACGCCATCTCGACTACGCACTCTCGCTCGACCTCGCCGCACCACAGCGCACCGAATTGCTCGCTGCGGCCGCCACGCTGTTCGCCTCGTCGCCCGAGGCCGACCTCGGCCGCAGCCTCTACCACGAGGCCCGCGACGTCGCGATCCGCAGCGAGAACGAACGCCTCGTCCGGACGGTGCTGATGAACGCACACCTCGGCCTCGCGCATCCCGACGACCTGGGGTTGCGCTGGCACGCCGCCGACACCCTCGCCGGGTTCGACGACGTCGAGGCCCGCTGGGAGGCCGCGTTCCTGCACGCCAACCTCGCGCTCGTCGCCGCCGATCGGCACCTGTTCGACGACAGCGTCTCGCGCATCCGCGAGCTCACGCCGCAAGTGCGTCGCCGCAGCCGCGCGCGCAGCCTGATGCAGGTCGACGCGGTCGACGCCTTCGTGCGCGGCGACCTCGCCGCGGCCGAGCAGCTCGCCAACCACTCGCTCGAGGCCGGACTCGCCGGGTACTCCGAGTCGTGGGCACTCGCCATCTACGCCGCGCTGCTCATCCCGGTCCGTCAGGCACAGGGTCGACTCGGCGAGCTGTGGCCCCTCGTCGAGGAGCGCATGCGGTTGCAACCGGCGTTCACGTCGTGGCACGCGCTCGCCGCACCGATGGCCGACGCCCGCGGCGATCACGCCACCGCGCACGAGCTGCTCGCCCTGCTGCGCGAGCGCAAGCTCGACCTCGTCGAGGACACCACGTACACCGCGGTCAGCTCGATGCTCGCGATCCCCGTGTGGCGTGCGGCCGACCACGAGCTGGCCACCGTGTTGTACGAGCGGCTCTCGCCCTACGAGGGGCAGATGTCGTGGAACGGGCTCAGCACCCATGGGCCGATCGACGCCGCGCTGGCGCTGCTGGCCGACGTGCTGGGCGACCGCGACGCAGCGCTGCGGCACAAGACGCTCGCTCGTCAGCTGGTGGCGCGCATCGACGCCCCGCACCTGTGGTGGCCGGTGCTCGACGAGCTCCCCTACGACTGACCACTGACCGCCCCTCGACCGCCCTCGACCGCCCTCGACCGCCCTCGACCGCCCTCGACCGCCCCTCGACCGCCCTCAACCGCCCTCGACCGCGTCGGCTCGACTCAGAGCTCGTCCCACTCGACCGCCAGCTCGTCACCCAGCCGCAGCGCTGCGCCGACCTGCACCAGCCGCGCACGCACCGAGTCGACCGTCGGCTCGTGCTCGAGGTCGGCGATGCAGGCCACCACTGCGGCCACGATCGTCACCCGCGCGTTGCGCCGACCGAGACCGGTGAGGCCGAAACGGCGCACGATGCAGCGCGCGTGCTCGAGCCGACGCAACACCTCGTCCCGACGCGCCTTGAACTCGTGGTGGTCGGCGGCGTCGGTCTCGGCCACACGCACCAGCGTCATCATCGGCTCGACCCCGTCCGGCGTCTCGGCCTCGGCCCGGCTCGCCCGCTCGATCTCCTTGCGGAACGAGGCATCGAGCGCGATCTGCACCCACCGCGACATCAGCCCGACGGTCGACACGCCCATCAGCCGCTCGACCAACCGCCCGCCGGTGCGGTGTTTGCGTCCGGTGTCGACCGCGAGCGTGCGGTGGCCGTCGTCGAGCGACGGCCCGAGCAGGCTGCGTTCGAACCACTGCTGGCCGAAGATGCCCACCACGCCGCCGTCGATCAGCCGCTCCGACCGACCGGCGTCGCCGAGCGTCGGGTCGCTCTCGGTGACGTAGCCCTGCACCCACGGCAACGCGGTCGACGACACCACCGCATCGGTCCAGCGCCAGCCCGAGCCGAGGATGCGGCCACACTGCTCGCCGGTCGTCGGATCGGCCTCGGGCTGTTCGAGGTCGTCCACGTCGCCCGCCACGAAGAAGTGCGGCCTCGCCGACGACCGCCCGGTGGCGCACACCACGTACCGACGCGACCCGTGGGTCGCCGGCTGCTCGTCGTCGAACAGGCTCGCGATCATGGCGCGCCACTGCACGCTCACCAGACCACGGAACGCGAACGCGGCCGCGGTGGGCAGCAGCACCAGCCACCAACCGGGCAGCTGCCACGCGATCAGCACCGAGATCACGAACAGCGGCACCACCGCCAGGAACAGCGCCACGTTCATCCGGGCACCCAGCCCCATCATCCGCGAGGTCAACGTCGCCAGACGCGGCGTGGGGTCGGCGTCGTCGATCGCCGACTCGCCGGCCAGCGCCGCGGGCACGAACGAGCCGCCGCTCAATCCGACGACGTGGCGGATGTGCTGCCAGCGTCCGCTCACCTGGAGGTAGGCGACCGTCCCGATCGAGCCGAACGCGCCGCGCCATCCGCCGCCGCCCAGCAGCAGCACCTCGATCGGCGTCGAGGGCACGCGCTTCGGACGAGGGTGGTGCAGCGTCACGCCGGCCGGCATGCGGCGCAGCTCGGGCGGCACCACCGGCCACTTGCCGCGCTGTTGCAGGTAGGCCTTGGTCTCCTCGTCGGAGTCGCGCACCACCGGGTGGCACCCGTCGGCGAGGCACTCGTCGAGCTGCGCGCGCGACGCGATGGTCCACGACTGGATGCTCGTCCGCCCCCGTCCGTGGCGCCGGTGCGTGCGGCGACCGAACCAGTGGAAGACCTGCATCCCGTCGTGTTCGACCTTCGGGGTCAGGAAGATCCGGCCGAGCGTGCCGCCGTGGTGGAGCGGTGCCGTCACCGCGACCAGGGTGCCGAAGGTCTCGCGCACCTCACGGATGATCGACGGGTGCACCGGCGCCGACACCATCACCCGGCTCACCGACGGCGCGGCCTTCAGGGTGCGGATCAGCTGCGGCAGCGCGGTGCGGCTCTTGATCTCGACGTTCCACCGTGCGTCGCGGAGCTCCTCGTCACGGAGCAGCTCGGCCAGCGTGGGCACCTCGTAGCCGAGCTTGGCGCGCACCTGAGCAACCGTCATCGACCGGAACCGGAAGCGACGGCCGAACACGGCGTGCAGCGAGACGAGCCCGTCCCGACACGCCACGACGTCGATCTGGAACCAGCGATACCCGGCGCGGTACGCCGCCCGGATGGCCTCGTGGCTCCCCGGTCGGTCCGAGCGGGCGACGCGTCCGTGATGGCTCATCACGACCGTGTCGGTGGTGGAGCGGAACCAGGGATGTGGTGCGACGGCGCTGGTGGGTCGAGGCGTGTTCACGGCGGGGAGAGCGTACGAGTGGGGCCGCCGGTGGTCGGCCGGGGGGCGGTCGACCACCGGGACCGGTGTGTTCGCGAGTGGGGGTGGGCCGAGCGGGGCAGCCCGCCCACCCCCTGCGCTCGCACGTCGAGGACTCGCCGCCACGTCGCCCCCGACGATCGCGCAGCCCCGCTGCCGTCCCGAGCACCGTGCTCTCCCTGCGCGGTGCCGTCGCGGCGACGGAGGTGCGACGGCCATCCGACACCGAGGGGGTCAATGGGCAGTCAACGTCGGGTCATCACTCGTTCGGGGGTCGATCCCCTGACCAGGGGTTCCCTCGATCGGGGGAGATCGCAGGACCTAGGTCCTCCACTTTTCGTGCTCAATTTCCTTGACCGATGGTCAGCCCCGGCGCACCGTCGTCGGCATGAGCACCGCCTCCCCCTCCACCCGAGCGGCGACCTCGCTGCCGGCGGCGGTCACCGAACTCCCGGTCGAGTACCTGTTCCGCCTCCACCTCGAGCTCACCAAGCGACACGTGTCGCCCGGTGGGCCCGAAGGTGCCGAGGTGTTCCTCGGGATCATCGACGGCACGTTCGACGGACCGCGGCTGCACGGCCGTGTGGTCCCCCTGATCGGCACCTCCCGCGCCGTCCTCCGGGGCCAGGGCTTCGCCCGCTTCGACTACACCATCCCCCTCGTCACCGACGACCACGCCGCGATCACGATCACCGGATCGGGCATCTCGCGCCTGGTCGACGGCCGCCAGCCACGAGTGGCGTTCACCTTCCACACCGGCGCCAGCCAGTACGAGTGGCTCAACTCGGTCCAGGCCGTCGGCATCGGCACCGGTGGTCACGACGAGGTCACCTACGAGGTCTACCGGCTCCTCTGAACCGTGCGAGACTGCACATGGGCAGCCACGGAACGACCATCGGATCGACGTCTCGATCGCAGGAGGTGTGTTGACGTACTCCCCGCATGCCACGGCCGGCGCCTCCGCTCGTGCACGGGCCGCCCGAGCCGTCCTCGTGCTGTCGGCCGCCACGTGGGCGTTGGCGGCCTGCGCCGCCGACGAGCCCGCACGCACCACGGCGACCAGCCTCGCGCCGTCCACCTCCGCCCCGCCCGACCCGGTCGTGCTCGACGGCGCGTCGATCACGATCGCGCTGACGTCGGCACCGACGAGCCTCGACCCGCACACCGTCGACGACGGCAGCGAACGAGCGATCGACGACAACGTCTACGAGGCCCTGCTCGGCCGCGACGCCGACGGCGTGCTCGTGCCGCTACTCGCCGACGAGCTGCCTCGTCAGGTCGATCCGACCACGTGGGAGTTCCACCTGCGCGCCGGCGTGACGTTCCACGACGGCACACCCTTCGGCGCCGACGCGGTGGTCGCGTCCGTCGAGCGCATGATGCGGCTGATCGCCGGCGACGCCACCGAGCAACGCGACATCTTCTCGTCGATCACGGGTGCCGATGCCGTCGACGACCGCACCGTCCGGATCACCACCGAGGGCCCCGACGGCGCGCTGCCCGCCCGCATGTACCTCCTGAAGATCGTGCCGCCCACCGCCACCGCCGACGCCGACCTGTCGGCAGCGCCGATCGGTACCGGCCCCTACCGGTTCGTGCGCCGCGACGCCGACGGCAGCATCGAGCTCGCCGCGTCCCCCTCGTACTGGGGCGGCACGCCGTCGATCGCGAACGTCACCTTCGCGTTCGTCGACGACCGCGACGCGATCGTGGCCGGGCTCGGCGACGGCACGTACGACCTCGCGACCAACCTGTCGGCCGCCGACCTCGGCCGCGTGCCACAGCCGGCCACTCGCCAAGGACAGGAGCACCCGGTGCTGGTCCTCGACGCCGACGAGGGCATCACCGCCGACGCCCGCGTGCGCCGCGCGCTCAACCTCGCCGTCGACAAGCAGGCGATCGTCGACGACGTGTACGGCGGCAACGCGGTGGTCGACCCGGGCCAGGTGCTCAGCCCGTCGATCATCGGTCACGACGACACGCTCGAGGCCTACCCGTACGACCCCGACGAGGCGCGACGGCTGCTCGACGCCGCTGGCGCGGTCGGCGACCGGATCACGCTGGTCGGCGAGTCGTCGGGACGCTGGCTCGACGACCGCGAGCTCGTCGAGGCCGTCGCCGCCGACTGGCGTGCCGTCGGGCTCGACGTCGACCTGCAACTCCCGCCGTTCGCCGACTACCTCGACGTGCTGTTCGGCCAGCCCGACCGGCCCGATGCGATCTTCGTGTCGAGCTCCAACGAGCTGCTCGACCCGAGCCGTCAGCTGCAGACCTACTACGACCGCAACGGCATCGGCGCGTCGAACTCCAACACGGTGCTGTCCGACCTGATCGAGCGGGGACGCTCCGAACTCGACGAGGCCGAACGCGACCGCCTGTACCAGCAGGCCGTGCGCGTGGCCTACGACAACGCGTACTTCGTCTGGCTGGTCAACAACGAGGACCTGTACGGCATGTCGGCCCGGCTGCGCTGGACACCGCGTGCCGACTCGAAGCTGCTCGTGCAGGAGATGGCGGTCGTCCCCTGACCCGACGATCGCTCAGGGCACCACGCCGAGACGCACCCGCCACGAGAACGACAGCGCCCCGAGCACCGCGTCGCGCACCGCCTGCTCGAACCCGGGCATGCCGAGGTCGTCGTCGGTGATGCCGGCGCGCCGCACCTGCTGATAGCTGCCCTGGCTGCGCATCAGCGCGATCACGCGCTCGCCGGCCGCCGTCGCATCGGCGTCGGGTGCGAACTCGACGGGCTCGTCGAACAGCAACTCGCGCACGAACGCGAACCGACCGCTCGTGCGCAGTCGCTCGAGGTGCTCACGCTTCGACCAACTCTGCCCGCCCATCGGCATCACCCGGTTGCGGTGCGGATCGTGCAGGTCGTCGTCGCGCAACGCCGGATCGTCCGCGTGCACCGGCCGGTGCAGGGTCTCGCCCGTCTCACCCGCGGCGAGGCGCGCCTCGAACACACGGATCCGCCGATGCACCTCGGCCCATCCGAGCTCGGCGGCGACGCGACCGGTCACGGGCGGCCAGTCGGCGTCGACGATCGCGAACACGCCACCGGGCCGCAGCACCCGCGTCACCTCGGCCAGCGTGGCCACGGGCTCCATCCAGTGCATCGCCTGCACCGCGAGCACGACGTCGGCACTCGCCGCGGGCAGGGTCGTGTCGAAGCTGGTGCCGGCGAGATGGCGGACGTTGGGCAGCGGCCGGGTCTCGGCCTGCGCGCGCATGTCGGGATTGGGCTCGACACCGATCACCGAGGCCGCCCAGCCGGCGGCCCACCGGGTCGACAGGCCGGTGCCGCTGCCGAGGTCGACCACGTCGGGTCGGGCCACGCCTGCGTACGCGGCCAGCAACGGCCCGAGTCGAACGGGCGGCGAGGGACGGCTCGCGTCGTACAGATCGGCGAAGCCGAGGAAGCGGTCGAGGTTGCCCTCGGGGAGGACCGGGTCCGGCACGCACCAACCCTAGGCAGCTGCCACGGGTCGACGGCCGGACCCTCGGTCCTGGCCCGCTCGCGAACGGGTCAGCCCATCTGGCTCGTCTTGGTCGGCGCGACCTTCACGACCACGCGGTGGTCGGTCGGCTGGTGCCACGGGTAGACGTCCTGGCCCATGTACTTCTTCGCCATCGAGTTGATGAACGCGTTGCCCGGATCGTCGACGATCTCGACGACGGTGCCGCGGATCTCGAGGTAGCGGTACGGGTTGGCGGGGTCGACGATCGACAGCGCGACGGCCGGGTTGGCCTGCAGGTTGCGGTACTTCTGACGGCCCGTCGTCTGGCTGAACAGCACGTGGGTGCCGTCCCAGCCGAACCAGACGGGGTTGTTCTGCGGGGTGCCGTCGGGCCCGATGGTGGCCACGTGCGCGAGGGCGGTGGACTCGAGGAGGTCGGCGTGCGATGCGGGAATGCTCATGAGGCCAGTCAACCGCCGGAGCCGGCGTTCGCATTCCCGCGCGGTCGAACGATCAGCCGAGCGCGTTGCCCTGGATCACGCACCAGTCGTACGCGGCGTGCAGCACGATGCACGGCAGCAGCCAGCCGCCGGCGCGGCGCAGGCAGTAGAACGCCGATCCGATCACCGCGGTCGCGACCACCTGACGCAGCGACAACGCCAGGCTCTGCCCGAGGATCGCGTTCGGCAGATGGAACAGACCGAACAGCGCCGACGACACGAGCCACGCCCGGCGCTCGTCGACCAGTTCGCGAGCACCCACCAGCAGGATCCCGCGGAACGTGAGCTCCTCGGTCGCGCCCACCAACACCATCGTCAGGGTCATCCCCACCCAGTAGTGGGTCGGGGCGTCGCTGACGCCCTCGCGCGCGATCGTGCCGACGGCGGCCAGCACCACCAGTGCCACCGGCAGCCACATCCACCAGCGACCGGGCCGAGCGTCGCGCCACACCTCGCGCCACCAGCCGAGTCGGCCGATGAACGCGAGCTGCACGACGAGCACGACCACCAGCGCGACGACGAACTGACGCACCCAGGGCAGGCCGAGCACACCGAGGTCGTCGTAGTCGACGAAGTCGTCGCCCGGCACCAGACGCACGAGCCCGATCCACACGGCGGTGTGCACGAGGAAGAAGCCGAGCACCACCGCCCACGTGATCCGTGGGGTGCGACCCGCGTCCGCTGTCGTCGTGTCCATGCGTCTGCCCTCGCTGATCGAAGTCGGTCGTGCGAGGCGGGGAGCGTAGTCGTCACCCGCGATCGGGGGAGTCGACGCACGCACCACCACCTCGCGCGGTCGGATCTTGAGGCAAACCAGACCGGTCTTGACTCAAGACGACACGGACCGCGTGCCGAAACCTCGCTCGTGCTTCGGCGGCGGACACCTCTCCTGGTCTTGATCTGTGCGGCGCTCGGCCTCGTGACGGTCACGACGGCGACGCCACGCGACGCATCGGCGGCGGTCACCACCACCGCGTTCGACGCCGTCGGTCCCATCCGGCTGGTCGACACTCGCGACGGTGGCGCCGCGGCGCCCGGTGCCGGCGCGACCGTCGTCGTGCCGGTGCGGTCGCGAGCCGGTGTGCCCGGCGACGCGGTCGCCGCGTCGGTGACGATCGTCGCGACCGACTCGAGCGGTCCGGGGTTCGTCACCGTGTGGGGCGACGGCGACCGGCCGACCACCAGCGTCCTCAACCTCGATCGCGCCGGTCAGACCCGCGCCAACTTCGCGATCACCCCGATCGGCGCCGACGGCAGCATCCGCGTCTACACGCAGGCCGGCACCCACCTCGTCGTCGACCTGACGGGTGTGTTCCGCCCGGCCGCGACGGCCACCGCGGGTCGGCTCGTGCCGCTCGGTCCCACTCGCCTCGTCGACACCCGCGAGTCGTCGAACCCGCTCGCTCCGTCGGAGGTGCGCACGATCGACGCGACCTCGGTGGGCGTGCCGGCATCGGCCGACGCCGTCGCGATCTCGTTCACCGGGATCGGCCTGCCGGGCTGGTTCGCCGCCTGGCCGTCGGGCACGCCGTGGCCGGGCACCAGCGTCGTCAACACCGAACTGCCCGGCGCGCCGGCGACGGCGTCGGCGATCGTGCCGCTCGCCAACGGGCGCTTCGACATCAGCTCGATGCTCGGTGGTGACGTCGTCATCGACGTGAACGGCTACTTCACGGGCGCCAACGCGACGTCGAGCACCGAGGGTCTGTTCGTGCCCGTCACGCCGTACCGCGTGGCCGACACCCGCGGCGACGGCAGCAACATGCCGCCGATCGGTCCGGCGGCCACGCTGAAGACGTCGGCGTTCCCGTTCAGCGTCACGACCGCCGGTTCGGTGGCGCTCAACATCACGACCGTCGAACCGGTCGCCAACGGCTTCCTCACCGCCTATCCGTCGGGCACCAGTCGCCCCAACGCCGCGGTGTCCAACGCGCTCAGCCACCAGGTGCTCGCGGCCGGCACCATCACGCCCGCCTCGGCGCTCGGCGTCAACATCTACACCCAGGCCCGCACGCACCTCGTGATCGACACGACGGGATGGTTCGTCACCGCCGAGCGCCCGGTGCCGGCCACCACCGACACGACGCCGGTGGTGTCGACGTCGTACAAGATCAGCGTGGTCAACCCCGACGGCACGTACCCGCGGTGGAACCCGTGCCAGGACATCCAGGTGCTGGTCAACTTCGCCGGCGCACAGCCCCGCGCTCGTGCGTCGTTCGACAACGCGATCCAGCAGGCCCGGGCCGCCACCGGCTTCGACCTGCCGGTGATCGAGACCAACGCGACCACCGCGGCCAACGGTCAGCTGATCGTCCGCTGGGGCACCAGCGCCGACAACAGCTCGCTCACCGGCAGCGTGCTCGGCATCGGTGGCTTCAGCTACTCGACGTCGCAGATCGTGCGCGGCACCGTGCTCCTGCGCTCCGACCTCACCTACGCCAGCTCCGGTCCGGCCGATCTGCTCACGGGCACGCTCGCCCACGAGATCGGCCACGCCCTGGGCCTCGCGCACGTGAACGACTCGACGCAGCTGATGTATCCGTACGCCAACGGGCTCGACCACTACCAGGCGGGCGACCTGACGGGGCTGTCGCTGCTCGGTCACAACCAGCCGTGCCTGGTCTACCCGATCACGCGGCTCAACGGGCTGAACGGTCCGACCAGCCTGCCCGACCCGATCGGGTCGGTCGAGATCGTCGACGTCGCGGGCGACCACCACGACTGAGAGGCCCTGGCGTGCGCCCGTCACAGGTGACACCCGGGGGTCCCGGTCGGTCACCCGATCGGCCCGGACCGAGGTCCTGATTTCCAAAGATCTCTTCAGTTTCGTGGAGACGGCGTCGATCCCTCGGATGTGAACGAGATCCACCAGCTCCCCCGCCCCGGGACGGCACGGTGGCCGCACACGCTCGTCCGACTCGCCACCTCGCTGTGCCTCTCCGTGTCGGCACTTCCCGCAGCGTCCGCGTGGCCCCTCACGTCCGTGGTCGTCCCCTCCCGACCCTCGACTCCTCCCACCACCTCGCCTCGCGACGTCCGCGTCGAGACCGACGGGGTGGTGGCGCTGCCCACCTCCGCCTTCGCGCCGGTCGGGCCGGCACGCCTGCTCGACACCCGAGCGCTCGGCCCCCGACCGACGGCGGGCACGACGCTCGCGGTACCCGTTCGCGGCATCGCCGGCGTGCACCCCGACGCCGTCGCGGTGTCGGCCAACCTGACCGCGACCGACTCCGGCGGCGCCGGCTACGTCACGGCGTGGGGTGACGGCGAGCGACCCGGCACCAGCACGATCAACCTCGACGCCGCGGGGCAGACCCGCACCAACTTCGCGATCGTCCCCATCGGTGCCGACGGGTCGGTGCGGCTGTTCACGCAGGGCGACGTGCACCTCGTGCTCGACGTCACCGGCGAGTTCCGCCCGACCACGTCCGCCACCGCCGGCCGGCTCGTGCCGCTCGGCCCGGCCCGCCTGCTCGACACGCGCGACGCACCGCAGCCGCTCGCCGCGCACGAGACACGCCGCGTCGACACCACGCCGCTCGGCGTCCCCGCGGACGCCACCGCCGTCGCACTGGTGGTCACCGGCATCGCCCCCGACGCCTGGTTCGCGGCCTGGCCCGACGGTGAGCCCTGGAACGGCACGAGCACCGTGCACACCGGCCCGTCGGGCGCCCCGGTGAGCGCTGCTGCGATCGTGCCGGTGCGCCAGGGCGTGCTCCAGATCACCGGCTCGCGCGGCGGCGACGTGGTGCTCGACGTCACCGGATGGTTCACCGGGCCGGACGCGCCCGCGTCGACCGACGGTCTGTTCGTGCCGGTCACGCCCACCCGCCTCGCCGACACACGCGGCTCGCACGGCACCAGCCCGCCGGTCGACGAGCGCGGCACGCTGCTCGTCCGGTCGTTCCCGTTCGACATCGCGTCGGCCGGTGCGGTGGCGCTCGACGTCACCAGCGTGCGGCCGCAGACGGACGGCTACCTGTCGGCCTTCGCGACGGCTCCCGCCCATCGACTCGACACGAGCGTCGCCAACGTCGAGGCCGGCGAGATCCTCGCCGCTGGCGCGATCGTGCCGACGTCGGCGAGCGGCGTCTCGGTGTTCACCCAGGCGCGTAGCCACCTGGTGGTCGACGTCACCGGTTGGTTCACCATCGCCGCACGCTCGCTGGCGCCGCTGCCGGTGCCGGTGCCCGGCGCCGGCGGCACGTTCGTCCCCACCGTCACGCATCCCGACGGTCGGCCCGCGCGATGGGATGCCTGCTCGATCCCGGTGATCGTCGACTTCAGCGATGCGCAGCTGCGAGCTCGTGGCGTGCTCGACGCAGCGGTCGACGACCTGCGCGCGGCGACGGGTTTCGACCTGCGGGTGCTCGAGGCCGGGGTGACCGGCGCGCCGGTCGACGGCGCGATCACGGTCGAATGGGCGGCCGGTGGCGCGATCGCCGGGCTCGGCGGCGACGTCGTCGGCCTGGGCGGCTTCGGCTACACCGATCAGGCGATCGTGTGGGGCCAGGTGGTCGTCCGCGACGACGTGCCCCTCGGCATCGGCAGCGACGGTGTCGACCTGCTGCGGTTCGTGCTCGCACACGAACTGGCGCACGCCATCGGTCTCGGTCACGTCGGCGATCGGGCGCAGGTGATGTATCCCTACGCGGCGGGCCACGATCACTACCAGGCGGGCGACCTGGCGGGCCTGGCCACGCTGGGTCGTGCCGCCGACTGCGGCTGAACGCCGGCGAACGGCCGGGTCAGCCGGTCACGAGGGCGCGCAGGTGCGGCCACGCCGCGGCGAAGCCCGGGTGCAACGGCCGGTGGTCGACGTCGCCGACGGCCACCCACTCGACGGCGTCGGTCTCGAAGTTCATCGACTCGCCGAAGCGTTCGCCCACCTCGACCACCACCGTGGTGTACGACCAGTCGACGGCCGGCGCGAACACGTACTCGCCGACGACGTGATGGTCGTCGGGCGCGCTGCCGACCTCTTCGCTCGCTTCTCGCAGCGCCGCTTCGTAGGGCGTCTCGCCCTCGTCGATCGCACCGCCGGCGACGCTCCACGTGCCGCCCTCGTGCGAGAACGCCGAGCGCTTCTGCAGCATCACCTCGGCCGGACCCTCCGCGGGCCGGTACACGAACAGCACACCTGCGGCACCGAACACACCCCAGCGCACGTGACCGTCGCTGCAGCGCACGAAGCCGTCACCCGATCGTCCGCCACGCCAGTTCACCTGCCCAGTCTGGCCGACCGGCGGGCCGTGCCCAGAGGTCGAGCTCAGAGGTCGAGCTCAGAGGTCGGCGATGAAGCGGCTCTCGCGACCGGCCGACAAGCCACCCTGAGGCGAGAACGTCAGCCCGGCGGGCACCGACACCGACAGCGCCTCGATCAACGACGTGGCCGCCTCGGTCTGGGTGTCGAGCGCCTTGGCCAGCACCTTGGTGGCCACCTCGGTCTGCAACCGTCCGGTCCCCAGGTTGGCGAGTGCCGCGGTCGACGACGAGATGTCCATCGATCCTGACCGTCCGGTGCCCCGCCCGGCCGACGAGTCGGTTGACCGAGACTTGAGAGACGGCGTGATCAATCGCGCAAGCCACCACCGAGCGTGACGCGATCGGCCGCTGCGGCCAGCTGACGGTACCGCTCGAAGGGATATGCCGTGTTCGCGCTGCCGCCGCGGATCGACCGCACCGAGCCGTCGTCGTCGAAGGTGTAGGCCAGCACCTCGCCGCGCGACCCGTACCCGTTGCTGCGCGCGATGCGGAGCGTGCGGTCGTCGTCGACCTCGAGCACGGCGTACGAGGCGGTGGGATCCGCGAGCGAGGGGGTGAGCTGGTACAGGGTGCCGTTCAGGTCGACCACGTCGAACGTGCCCCACAGCGTGGCGAACCGTCCGCAGAACCGGCTGCGGTCGTCGGCCGAACGGCCGGGCCCCTTCGCGGCCAGGTCGATCAACGAGATGCCGGCACCGGCCATGCCCATCGCCGGTCCGTCGATCGCGTTGGTGAGCACCGACACGGCCAGCCGATCGACGGGGTCGAAGTAGGTGCGGGTGATGTGGCCGGGATAGCCACCGCCGTGGCCCAGCACGCGGCGCGTACCGATCGTGCTGATCGCGAAGCCGAGGCCGTACGACGTGCCGCCCGTGCCCTCGACCTCCCACTCGGTCTTCTGCATCTGCCGCTTCGAGTCGTCCGACAGCAGGCGGTCGTCGCCGTGGAAGTGCGCCGCGGCGTAGCGCACCACGTCGGACGCCGTCGAGTAGAAGCCGGTCGCGGACGCCATCGCGTGGGTGTCGACGTGCTCGATCGGCAGTCGAGCGTCGGCGTAGTCGAGCGCCGCGTGGCCGCCTGCGTACTCGTGCGCACGCGACGGGTCGAGCTCGGGGCCGGTGTTGCGCAGGCCGAGACGGACGACGACCTCCTCGGCCACGTAGCTGTTGTACGGACGGCCGCTCGCCTCGGCGATCACCATGCCGAGCAGCGAGTAGCCGATGTTCGAGTACTTGAAGCGCTCGTTGCGGGGCAGCACCGACGACGCGTCGCCGGCGATGCGCACGAGCTCGTCGTCGTCGGGGAATGCGTGGAAGAGCTGCCAGAAGTCGCCGTCCCAGCCGTCGCGCACCACACCGCCCGCGTGGGCCATCAGCTCGCGCAACGTCACCCCGGCGATCGGCGCGCCGCTCAACCCGTCGAGCCAGTGACCCACCGTGTCGTCGAGGCGCAGCAGGCCCATCTCGACCAGTTGCATCACGCACGTGGCGGTGAACGTCTTCGAGTGCGACGCGATGCGGAACAGGTGATCGGTGGTGAGCGGCTCGCCGGTCTCGACGCTCGACACGCCGTGCGCGGTCGACAACACCACCTCGTCATCGTGCAGCACGGCCGCCTGCACGCCCGGCACGCGCCACTGCCGACGTTGGAACGCGAGCCACTGGTCGAAGTACGCGCAGGCGTCGGACACCGCGTCGCGAGAGATACCGGTCATGCACGGGACCCTACAGAATGGGTCGATGCGAGGCTCGGGGTTCGATCTCCACGTGGTGGTCGACTGGAGCGCGTCGTCGACACCCAAGGTCGGGGCCGATTCGATCTGGACGTGCGTGTGCCGCACCGGGCTGAGCCCCGAGGCGCCGCGGAACCACCCCACGCGTGCCGCCGCGCGGTCGTACCTCGTCGAGCTGTTGCTGGCCCACCCGTCGGATCGGGTGCTGGTCGGCTTCGACATGCCGTACGGGTTCCCTGCGGGATTCGCGACCGCGGCCGGTATCACCGGCGCGCCCACCTGGTGGCGCACCTGGTGCCACCTCGCCGGCTCGATCACCGACGCGCCCGACAACGCCAACAACCGCTTCGACGTCGCAGCAGCGTTGAACGCCACGGTGAGCGACGGACCCGGCCCGTTCTGGGGCACCACATCCGAGCGGCACGTGCGCCCCACGCTGTCGCGCACCAAGGCACCCGGCTTCCCGCACGGCGCCCTGGCCGAACGACGCCACGCCGAGCTCGAGGTGATCAGACGCACCGGTCTGCGACCGTTCAGCGTGTGGCAGCTCGCCGGCGCGGGCAGCGTGGGCAGCCAGACCCTGATGGGCATCCCGATCGTGCACGAGCTGCACACGCATCCGTCGTTGCGCGATCGGTCGGTGGTGTGGCCGTTCGAGTGCGGGTTCACCGACGATCCCGCCGGTGGACGTCCGGCCGCGGTGGTGCACGCCGAGATCTGGCCCAGCGCGCTCGGCCGGCCCGATCCGGCGCTGCACCCGGTGAAGGACGCCGGTCAGGTGATCGCCATCGCCAGCCGCCTGGCCGCGCTCGACGCGGCCGGCGACCTGGTGCACCGGTTCGCCCCGACGATCGATCCGGCGATCGTCGAGGTGGTGCTCGACGAGGAGGGCTGGATCCTCGACGTCACCTGAGCGTCGGCCACCGGCCCGGACGCTCGCCGATGTAGTGGTAGCGGATCTGCTCGTCGTCGTACCGGTGGGCCCGCCCGACCGGGCACGCATCGCGCATCGCCACCCATCGCTCCCACTCGGCCACCATCTCCGCGTTGTTCGTCGGTTCGCCGGCCGCGATGGCCTTCTGCAACTCGGGCAGGCAGTGCCCCGCGCAGTCGCACGTCGGTGACGCAGCAGCGCCAGGCCCGGCGAACGGCCGTGCGAGCACGACGGCCGCCCGCAACGCGATCCACGGGCCGTACGTGGGGTGCACACACAGGTGGCTCGGCGACAACCACGCGAGCCCGGCCCGATCGGCCATGCGTTGGATCGCGACCCGGCGGGGCGGCGGCTCGTGCGAGAAGCGGATGTCGACGACGTCGTCCACATCGGCCGTCGCCTCGCGCACCGCCCGCATCACGTAGGTGTCGACCGGATCGGCGTGCGGCCCGTCCGACTGCTCCCACGCGTCGAGCAGCGGCCAGAGCGCTCGCGTGTTGCCGAGGACGAGCACCGTGGCATCGGCCGGCGCGCCGAGCCGGAACGGCTCGTCGACCAGTGCGTCGTACGCCCCGGCGCCGGTCACGCCGTGCAGATCGATGCCGCGAGCGGCGCAACGAGCGGCGATCTCGGCGACGTCGACCATGCCGGCGAGCGTACGCGGCCGGTGCCGGGACCGAACGGCCCAGCGCGGGCGATGCCGTCCCGTCTCGGATTTGTTTTCCAGATCCGGTCCGCCGATGTCGATCTTTGTTCTCGAACCGGTTCGTTAGGCTCCGCCCGCGAACCACCCGGTCGGAGAGGAGTCGCTCGGATGAGCACCGCACACGCACGTCGAGTCGTCGCGATCGCCCTGGCGGCGATCGTCGGTGGCGCGTGCGCCGGCGACAACGAGGTGGCCGACCTCACGACGGTCGCGACGGCACCCGTGGTCACCACCGCGGCACCGACCACGAGCGACTCGGTCGACACCACCGTGCCCGAGACCGACCCCGCCACCACCGAGCCGGCCACCACGGCGGCGGTCGACACCACCGTGGCCGACGACGGACCGATCGGGCCGATGTTCAGCGACGCGCTCGGTGTGCCGGTCGACTCGGCACCCGGTGTGCACACGCGCGGCGACACCCGCCAGTTGTTGCCCGAGGGCCTCTACGTGCACATCGCCTGGGAAGCCGACCCCGACGACCCGAGTGTCTTCACCGTCCAACCCGACGACATCGAGATCCTCGAGGCCTACGCCAACGCCTCGCTCGCGTACTACCGCGCAGCCCTGACCACGTTGGACACATCCGACCCCGCCTTCGATCAGTACTTCGTCGATGGTGGTGCCAAGTATGAAGCGAACTTCGCGCAGGCAAAGGACGGTAACTACGTCGTATCTCTCGGGAGCGGCGTCGTGCTTCGTCCGTATGTAACCGCGGACAGCGAGGGCCCCGACTCGGCTGTCGTGCTCGACTGCTACCTCCAGAATGAGCAGTTCATTCAGCGAGGGTCCTCACCAGAACTGAGCGACCTTGTGCCCAAGGGGACGGTCGCCTCAATGGTTCGCGTAAACGGCACCTGGAAAGTGGATCTGATCGCTGCGGAGCCCGAAGCGTGCTTGTAAAGGCACTAGCGGCCGTGGCGCTGCTGCTGGCTCCGCCCCCACCTCCAGGGGTCGGAAACGGGGGCGCCTCCGGCGACAAGCCGCCGCCGGCGGTGTTGCAGGGGGCGCGGTCGGTGTCGGTGCGGGATGCGAACGGGGGGATCCAGCGGCTCACCGCGATCCCGGCCACCTCGGCGTTCGCCCGCTACGCCGGTGGTCCGGCCGCCACCTGCTCGTTCACCACCGATCGCGACGACTTCCTCCTCTCCGACGGCACCCGGGTCCCACGCGGCACCCTCGTCACCTCGCGCTACCTGTTCGTCGAAGGCGTGGCAGTCGCGTTCGACCTCCCACCCCGCACGCTCCCGGCCGACGTCACCGACCTCGGCTCGAGCGGCCCGCTCGACACCGGGCTGCGCACGTTCACGGTCTTCTGCGACCGAGCGTTCTACGAGATCAACCGGATCGACATCGTGCAGGTGCCCCTCACCGATCCATTGCTCGACCCTCGAACGCAGCTCACCCGTCTGCGCAACCTGTTGCAGTTGCAACGACCGGTCGTGTTCGAGAACCCGATCGTCGACGAGTACGGCGGCCTCGTCACGCGCTACCCCAGCTGGCTCGCGATCGAGCCCGATGCGTGGGTCACCCAACGCGGCAACCCGCTCGTCTACCGCGGCGCCACCCTGCTGCTGGTCGCACAGCCCCGCGAGATGGACTTCGTGGTCGACTTCGTCCCCGACCCCGACAAGCCGTCGGCACCGTTCCGCGGCATCGTCACCTGCGTGCCCGACGAACCGCCCACATCCGGCGAGGGTTCGCTCCCCGCCTTCCCGGTCCTGCCCGACCAGAGCGAGCCGGGCGTCAACGGTCCGTGCACCTGGACCCCGCCCGGTCCCGGTCAGGTCACCGTCACCGCCCGCATCACGTACACGATCACGTTCTGGGTGAACGGCTTCACCGCCCCCGACGACGACTACGTGTGGACCAGCCTCGACGTCACGTACGACACCGGCGAGCTGATCGCGGTCAACACCAAGCCCTGAGGCTCCCGTGATGAGACATGCGGTCGCCACCGCCGCTCATCGCGTCAGCCGGGTTCGGCGGCGATCGTGAGGACGGCGTTCGCGTGCAGCTGGGCCTCCTCGGGGCTCAGCGTGGGGCCGAGCTCGACGATGAAGGCCACGCCGGGGTCGATCGTGCGACGGGCCCACGTGGCGGCCACGCCCGTGTAGGTGCCACCGGTGATGCTCACCAACGGCAGTCCGGTCAGCTCGGCGTAGCGCGCTCGGATCGCGCCGTCGCGTCCCCGTCCCGGGGCGATCCGGTACAGGTCCTGGTGGTACCAGACGATCAGGTCGGGGCGGATCTCCTCGATGAACGCCACCATCGCCTGGGTCTCGGGCTCGCTCGCCGCCGACGGTCCCGCGTACTGCCCGTCACCCGGCACCCCGATCGGTCCCCAGTCGGCCGGGAAGTTGCGGTTGAGGTCGACCTGGTTCGCGTTGTGCCGGTCGTTCGCGGCCTGGCCGTCGGGGTTCATCGACTCGACCAGCCACAGGTCCACCCCCGCCGGCACGTCCTGCCGCTCGAGCAGGTCGACGATCGCGGTGCCCGCTGCCTCGTCGCCGTGGATCACCCCGATCACCAGCACCACCCGGCCGCCGGGCGTCCCGCGGCGCACGGCCGTGATCGGCCGGTCCTGCACCGACCGGCCGAGCTCGCGGGTCTCGATCACCGCCGGCACCGTGGTGGTCGGCGCGACGGTCGTCGTGGGCGCCTCGGTCGTCGTCGGCGCCTCGGTCGTCGTCGGCGCGACGGTCGTCGTGGGCCCCTCGGTCGTCGTCGGCGCCTCCGGGGTGGTCGCCTCCGTGGTGGTTGCTTCTGCCGTGGTCGCTGCGGCGGCGGTGCTCGGCGTCGAAAGGGTGGTCGACACGTCGGCCGCCTCGTCGGTCGTGCACCCGACGAGCAGGGCGGCCGCGAGCACCGACGCGACGAACGGTGCGGTCCGACGCCGGCACGGGGAGGTCATCTCCCCATGTTGGCAGTCGGCCCGCACCGCTCGCCGGGCATCGACGTGTGCTCAGGCGGCGTAGTACATGCAGCCGTACTGGTCGGCGTCGCCCCACGAGGCACTGTCGCGGACGGCCAGCGTCGACCGGTCGTTGAACTGCACCTGGTCGAGGCCGACGGTCACGATCTCCGACCCGATCACGAGCGAGCGCTGCAGCGCGTTCCAGCAGCCGTCGGTGCTGGTCGGGTTCTGCTCGATCACGCCACGGCCCACCAGCTGGGTGCCCTGCACCTGCGCGACGACCACACCACCGGCGCCGTTGCGGTTCAGCTGATCGGCCAGGCAGGCCTCGCCGAAGCCGCACGAGCCCCACCACGGCGAGGCCGGGATCACGATCGTGCCGTCCTCGGCCCAGTACAGGAACGCGTGGTGGTCCCACTCGGCTTCGCTGTAGCCGCCGATCTTCAGCGACGACAGCAGCTGCGGGTTGGCGGGGTCCGACACGTCGAACAACGACAGCTTGGTGCCGCTCGTGCTGCCCGACAGGTCGGCGTCCTGACCGACACCGAGCAGCAGCCCGTCGCCCACGGGGTGCAGGTAGGCCGAGTAGCCGGGGATCTTCAGCTCGCCGGTCACCGTCGGGTTGGTCGGGTCGGCGAGGTCGATCACGTACAGCGGATCCACCTGGCGGAAGGTGACGACATAGGCCTGCGTGCCGAGGAATCGCACCGCGTAGATCTGCTCGTCGGTGCCGAGACCGGTCACCTGGCCGATCCGGGTCAGCTCGCCGTCGGCCGGTCGCAGGACGGTCACCATCGACTCGCTCGTGCCGCTGCCGGTCCAGTCGTCGAGCGTCGAGGCCACCCGCAGATCGCCGTCGAGTTCGCTCATCGCGAACTGGTTCAGCAATCGGCCCGGCACCTCACCCGAGGCGACCCAACGGGCCGAACCGTCGTCGCCGAGCGCGAACTGGTGGATCAGCGTGGGCGGCTGCTCCGATGGCGACGCCACGTCGGCCATCGGGTTGTACCAGTCCCACGGCTGGGTGGCGAGGTAGATGTTCGACGCCGACGCGTAGACCGTGTCGCTGTTCGACACGATGCCGGCGGTGCCCACCGGGCTGGTGTCGGCGTGCAGGTCGACCGTGGCGATCCACGAGATACCGAGCCCGGCGAAGGTCTGCGGTGCTGCGACGTTCACACAGTCGAGCGAGGCGCTCATCGAGCCGAACGAGCCGTCGGCGCCCTCCTCGAACCAGCGCGGCATCCACTCCTCGATCGAGCTCTCGGCGATGATCCGACGGTTCTCGGCGAGCGCCCGGTCCTCGTTCATGCCGAACTGGTCGGGGTACACGAACGGCAACCGCGCGGCGATCGACGACGACAGCACCAGACGGGCCGTCCCGTCGACGGCGCGGGTGGCGACGATGTTGCCCTCGAGGTGGGTGCGTCGCACGAGCGACGCGTTCGACGGGTCGGCCACGTCGAACAACGACACGACCGTGTCCTCCACACCGGTCCAGGTGGTGGTGATCACGAGGAGGCGGTCGCCGTCGAGCAGCAGTTGATGCGTACCGTCGGGCAGGTCGAGGGTGTCGATCACCCGCGAGCTCGCCACGTCGATCACGCGCACGCCGTCGGTCGAGGCGACGAACACCTGCGACCCGTTCGTCTCGACGATGTCGCCCTCGTCGACGCCGACCTCCTGGGTGTTGGTGGTCGAGTAGCCACCGGCGCCCGCCGCCGTGGTGTCGGGCACCGCCGTCGGGGCCTCCATGCCGCCGACCGTGCTCGCCGCATCCTCGGCGGCGGCCATCGGCATCGGGCCGCCGCGCCAGTACGGGTAGCCGCCGTATCCGAGTCCCCAGGCGGTCACGCGGGCCGACGACTCGGTGCGCAGGTAGTCGAGCAGTCCCGGGCAGTCGCTGAAGAACGTCAGCCGCGACCGGCCGAAGGTGGGTCGCACGGTCGGATCGGTGACCGCACCATCGGTGGTGTCGGTCGTGCCCGAACCGTCGGTCGTGCCGGTCGCGTCGGACCCGTCGGTGGTGCCCGTCGAGTGGGTGGTGCTGGGAGCCGCGTCGGGATCGTCCGCCACACAGCCGGCGAGCGAGGCGACGGCGACCGCCGCGATCGCCGCCCACGTGAGCGGGGCCGTCCGGCCGGTTCGAGGAGTGCGGGTGCGCATCATGCGGCGTTGGACGTCACGCCGAGGCCCGGCGGTTCCGAGGAACCCGGAAAACGGACGAACCCGCCCTCGCGGGCGGGTTCGTCGAGTTCGTGGCTGGCCCGGGGGCCGGCGATCACCAGCGGTAGTGGGCGAACGCCTTGTTGCTCTCGGCCATCTTCTGCATGTCGTCGCGACGCTTGATCGCAGCGCCCAGACCGTTGGCAGCGTCGAGCAGCTCACCGGCGAGGCACTCGGCCATCGTCTTCTCACGACGCTTGCGGCTGAAGTCGACCAGCCAGCGGATCGCGAGGGTGTTGGCACGGCGGGGACGAACCTCGACCGGCACCTGGTAGCTCGCACCACCGACGCGGCGGCTCTTGACCTCGAGCGGCGGCTTGATGTTGTCGATCGCACGCTTGAGGGTGGCGATCGGCTCGGCGCCGCTCTTCTCCTCGACGATCTTCAGCGCGTCGTACACGATGCGCTCGGCGACGGTGCGCTTGCCGTGCAGCATCACCTTGTTGACGAGCTGCGAGACGAGCAGCGACCGGTACAGCGGATCGGGCAGCAGTTCGCGGCGCTGGGCGGGACCCTTACGAGGCATCTTCGATCTTCCTTCTCAACCCGGGCCGATTACTTGGCGGCCTTGGCGCCGTAGCGGCTACGGGCCTGCTTGCGGTTCTTCACCCCGGCGGCGTCGAGCGCGCCACGGATGATCTTGTAACGGACGCCCGGCAGGTCGCGGACACGGCCACCACGCACGAGCACGATCGAGTGCTCCTGCAGGTTGTGGCCCTCGCCCGGGATGTAGGCCGTGATCTCGACACCGCTCGACAGACGGACACGGGCCACCTTGCGGAGCGCCGAGTTCGGCTTCTTCGGGGTGTTGGTGTACACGCGGGTGCACACACCACGACGCTGCGGAGACCCCTTCAGGGCCGGCGTCTTGGTCTTCGAGAACTTCGTGGACCGGCCCTGACGGACCAGCTGCTGAATCGTGGGCACGCGTCTACCTCTGCGAACGTCTGTCGGGCGACAGGGCGCGGACACCTCCGCGCAGGACCCTGCAATGTTAGAGGCGCGCGATCGACCGCGCCAACCCGCGACCCCGCGCGATGTCGCGCGATGTCGCGCGAGGTCCCGCGAGCCGAGTGGGGTCGCGTGACGGTCCGGGAGCGTCGCAGAACGCGGACGGTCAGCGGACGGTCAGTGGACGCTCAGCGCGGCGAGGAACGCCACGGCGGCGAGCACGAACCACGGCGTGGCCCGGCCGGTGTGGTGCTGCCGTGCGTCGTGGTGCGCCAGCGGGTCAGCGGCGACGTGGCCGTGCCCGGAATGACCCTGGTGATGGAATGCCCGCATGCTCGCCCCTTCGTCCACGCCGGAGCCGTGAGGCCACCCGACGATCCGCGACCGTCCAGGTGCGGTATCGGCGTGTCAAGCAGGTGAGATGAGCTGGGATGTCGAGGAGATCGTGCGAGAGCGGCTCCCGCCTCGGCTCCTACTTGTCGTCGAGCTTGTCGACGAACTGCTTGGCCTTCTCGGCCGCCTGGTCGACCTTGCCGTCGTGCTGATCGGGGGTCTTCTGCTCGACCACCTTCGCGACCTGGTCGATGCCCTGCTTGATCTGCTTCTCGCGGCCCTTGGCCAGGCCCTTCACCTTGTCGAGCAAACCCACGGCGGTTCTCCTTGTCGAGCGGGACGGAGCCCACAGTCTCGCAGCAGATCGGCCGTGGCGGAACCGAAAACGCCGAACGGGGCACGCACCCCTCGGATGCGTGCCCCGTTCGAGCAGATCAGCGCGTGATCAGGCCGGTTCAGGCCTCGACGGCGGGCTCGTCGGTGGAATAGGTGCCGTGGATGTTGCTCAGCCAGGCAGCCGGATCCTCGTCGAAGTCGCTCGAGTACGACGTCATCGGCTGGTACTCCGGGGCGTCGATGCCGAACTGGCGGTAGTGCATCATGCCCGTACCGGCAGGGATCAGCTTGCCGATGATGATGTTCTCCTTGAGACCGAGGAGGCTGTCGCCGCGACCGTCGATGGCGGCCTCGGTGAGCACTCGGGTGGTCTCCTGGAACGAGGCGGCCGACAGCCAGCTCTCCGTCGCGAGCGACGCCTTGGTGATGCCCATGATCTCCGGGCGGCCTTCGGCGGGCTTCTGACCCTCCTCGACCATCCGCTTGTTGGTGTCACGGAACACCTTGGCGTCGGCACGCTCGCCGGGCAGGAAGCCGGTGTCGCCGGGCTCCTGCACGCCGATGCGGCGGGTCATCTGGCGCACGATCAGCTCGATGTGCTTGTCGTGGATCGACACACCCTGGTCGCGGTACACCTTCTGGACCTCTTCCACGAGGTACAGCTGGGTCTCGCGGATGCCCTTGATCTCCATGATCTCCTTCGGATCGAAGGGACCGTCGGTGATCGGATCGCCGGCCTTGACCTCCTGGCCGTCGACCACGATCGGGCGGCTGCCGGTCGGCAGCACCACGGTGTGCTCCTCGCCCTGGTCGTCGACGACCGTCACGGGGATGCCCTTGCCCTCGTCCTCGGCGATGCGCACCACGCCCGACGCACGGGCGAGGCGGGCCGAACCACGCGGCGTGCGAGCCTCGAAGAGCTCGACGACGCGGGGCAGACCACCGGCGATGTCCTTGCCCGCCACACCACCGGTGTGGAAGGTACGCATCGTCAGCTGGGTACCGGGCTCACCGATCGACTGGGCGGCGATGACGCCGACGGCCTCGCCGAGCTCGATCGCCTTGCCCGTCGCGAGCGACCGGCCGTAGCACAGCGCGCACACGCCGAGCTCGGCGTCGCAGGTGAGCACCGAGCGCACGCGCACCCGGTTGATCGCCGGATCGTCGCGCAGCGCGGCCATCTCGGGATCGCCGACGAGGGTGTTCTTCGTGAGCACCGTGCCGTCGCTGAGGGTGATGTCCTGCAGCAGGGCACGACCGAAGAGCTTGGTCTCGAGGTACGCACGCTTGTTGGCCGTGTCGGCCGCAACGTGCTCGATCCAGACACCGAGGTTGGTGCCGCAGTCGAGCTCGCGGATGATCAGCTCCTGGGCGACGTCGACGAGACGGCGGGTCAGGTAGCCCGAGTCGGCGGTACGCAGCGCCGTGTCGACCAGACCCTTGCGGGCGCCCGGCGTGGCGATGAAGTACTCGAGGGTCTCGAGGCCCTCACGGAAGTTCTTCTTGATCGGGCGCGGGATCATGTCACCACGGGGGTTGGCCACGAGGCCGCGCATGCCGGCGATCTGGCGCATCTGGGTCATGTTCCCTCGGGCACCCGAGCCGACCATCATGTCGATCGGGTTGAAGCGCTGGGCCTTGAACTCGGCCTCCATCGCCTTCTGCACCTCGGCCGTGGCGTCGGTCCAGATGCGGACCTCCTGCTGGCGGCGCTCGCCGTCGGTGATGATGCCGCGCTTGAACTGCGTCTCGACCTTGTCGGCCTGCGACTCGTGCTTGTCGAGGATCTCCTTCTTGGCCTTCGGCGTCTTCACGTCGTCGATCGACACGGTGAGACCGCTCTGCGCCGCCCAGCGGTAGCAGACGTTCTTGATCGCATCGAGGGCCGCAGCGACCTCGCTCTTCTTGTAGTTGTCGGAGAGGCGCTCGACGATGACGCCCATCTCCTTCTTCTTGACGAGCTCGTCGATGTGGCCGAAGCGCGACGGGTAGTCGGCCGGCAGCGCCTCCTCGAACAGCAGGCGGCCCGGCGTGGTGTCGAACTGCTTGCTCTCGACACCCTTGATGATCTCGTTGCGGCGCATCGTGATCTTCTCGTGGATGTTCAGCGAGCCCTCGTCGAGCGCACGCAGCACCTCCCACAGGTGGCGGTACACGCGAGGCGCCGTGCCGACGGCGTCGAGCTCCTCGGTGAGGTAGTAGCCACCGATGATCAGGTCCTGGCTCGGGGTGACGATCGGGCGACCCGACGCCGGCGAGAGGATGTTGTTCGCGCTGAGCATCAGCACGCGGGCCTCGGCCTGGGCCTCGGCCGACAGCGGCACGTGGATGGCCATCTGGTCACCGTCGAAGTCGGCGTTGAAGGCGGTGCAGACCAGCGGGTGGATCTGCAGGGCCTTGCCCTCGACCAGCACCGGCTCGAAGGCCTGGATGCCGAGGCGGTGCAGCGTGGGTGCACGGTTGAGGAGCACCGGGTGCTCCTTGATGACGTCCTCGAGCACGTCCCACACCTGCGGGCGGCGACGCTCGACCATGCGCTTCGCGCTCTTGATGTTCTGCGCGAGTTCCTGGTCGACCAGACGCTTCATCACGAACGGCTTGAACAGCTCGAGGGCCATCAGCTTCGGCAGACCGCACTGGTGCAGCTTCAGCGTCGGGCCGGCCACGATGACCGAACGGCCCGAGTAGTCGACGCGCTTGCCGAGCAGGTTCTGACGGAAGCGGCCCTGCTTGCCCTTCAGCATGTCGGACAGCGACTTGAGCGGACGGTTGCCGGGGCCCGTGACCGGGCGGCCACGACGACCGTTGTCGAACAGCGCGTCGACGGCCTCCTGCAGCATGCGCTTTTCGTTGTTCACGATGATCTCGGGCGCGCCGAGGTCGAGCAGACGCTTCAGACGGTTGTTGCGGTTGATGACGCGGCGGTACAGGTCGTTGAGGTCCGACGTGGCGAAGCGGCCACCGTCGAGCTGGACCATCGGGCGCAGCTCGGGCGGGATCACCGGCACCACGTCGAGGATCATCGCCTTGGGATCGTTGATCCGACGGCCGTTCTCGTCGCGCTTGTTGAACGAGGCGACGATCTTCAGGCGCTTGATCGCCTTCTGCTTGCGCTGGGCGCTGAGCGGCTTGCGGCCCGACGTGGTGGTGTCGATCGCGTCGCGGAGCTTGCGCTCCTCCTCGTCGAAGTCGATGCGGTCGATGAGCGCCTTGATCGCGTCGGCGCCGGTGCCACCCTCGAAGTAGTCGCCGTAGCGGTCGCGCAGCTCACGCCACAGCAGCTCGTCGTCGATGATGAGGCGGCCGTGGAGCTTGCGGAACTCGTCCCACGTGCGCTGCAGCAGGTCGAGCTCCATCTCGTAGCGATCGCGGATCGCCTGGATCTCCTTCTCGGCCGTGTTCTTCAGCTTGCGGGCATCGGCGCCCTCGGCCTCGCTCTTCGCGGCCTCGTCCTCGAGCTCCTTGTAGCGACGGTCGATCGCGATCTCGAGTTCTTTCTGGATCGCGTCGCGCTCTTCGAGGTACTCGGCCTCGAGGGTCGACATGTTCGCGTGGCGCGCGTCTTCGTCGACGAAGGTGACGAGGTTGGCCGCGAAGTAGATGACCTTCTCGAGCTGCTTGGCCTTCAGCTCTTCCTTCGGCTCGATGCCGGCCAGCAGGTACGCCAGCCAGCTGCGGGTGCCGCGGAGGTACCAGATGTGCACGACGGGCGCGCTCAGCTCGATGTGGCCCATGCGCTCGCGACGCACCTTCGAGCGGGTGACCTCGACGCCACAGCGCTCGCAGATGATGCCCTTGAAGCGGACGCGCTTGTACTTGCCGCAGTAGCACTCCCAGTCGCGGGTTGGCCCGAAGATCTTCTCGCAGAACAGGCCGTCCTTCTCGGGACGCAGCGTGCGGTAGTTGATCGTCTCGGGCTTCTTCACCTCGCCGTGCGACCACGTGCGGATCTGGTCGGCGGTGGCCAGACCGATCTTCAGCTGGTCGAACATGTTGACGTCAAGCATCGGTTCTCTCTCGTCTCTCTCGCGTCGGTCGTCGTCGTTCAGTCGTCAGTTCGGATATCCGTCGAGGGACGGAGAGGTCAGTACGCCCGCTCGCGGCGTGCAGCACGCTCGCGATCGTCGTCGTCGGTGCCGCGCTCGGGGCGGCTGATGTCGATGCCGAGCTCCTCGGCCGCACGGAACACGTCCTCGTCGATCTCGCGCATCTCGATCTCGGTGCCGTCGGCCTGGAGGACCTCGACGTTGAGGCAGAGCGCCTGCATCTCCTTCATGAGCACCTTGAAGCTCTCGGGGATGCCCGGCTCGGGCACGTTCTCGCCCTTGACGATCGACTCGTACACCTTCACGCGACCGAGCACGTCGTCGGACTTGATGGTGAGCAGCTCCTGCAGGCAGTACGCCGCGCCGTAGGCCTCGAGGGCCCACACCTCCATCTCACCGAAGCGCTGACCACCGAACTGCGCCTTACCGCCCAGCGGCTGCTGGGTGATCATCGAGTACGGGCCGGTCGAACGAGCGTGGATCTTGTCGTCGACCAGGTGGGCCAGCTTGAGGATGTACATGTAGCCGACGGTGACCGGGTTGTCGTACGGCTCGCCGGTGCGGCCGTTGTACAGCGTGGTCTTGCCGTCGGTGCCGATGAGGCGCACGCCGTCGGCCGACTCGGGGTTGAGGTTCTCGAGGATGCTCTGGATCGTCGGGTGCTTGCCCGCGGCCTCCTCCTCGTCCCAGTGGGCGCCGTCGAACACCGGTGTGGCCACGAACGTGGCCGGCTTGGTGTTGGGGCGGGTCTTGGTCTCGGTGCCACGGATCGGCGCGTCGCCGACGACCTTGCCGTTCTTGACGTCGGTCCAGCCCCAGCGGGCGGCGTAACCGAGGTGGGCCTCGAGCACCTGACCGACGTTCATGCGGCTCGGCACGCCGAGCGGGTTGAGGATGATGTCGACGGCCTGGCCGTCGGCCGTGTACGGCATGTCCTCGAGCGGCAGGATCTTCGAGATGACGCCCTTGTTGCCGTGGCGTCCGGCGAGCTTGTCGCCGACCGAGATCTTGCGCTTCTGGGCGACGTACACGCGCACCAGCTGGTTGACGCCCGGGGGCAGCTCGTCGCCGTCCTCGCGGTTGAACACCTTGACGTCGATGACCTTGCCGTTCTCGCCGTGGGGCACCTTGAGCGAGGTGTCGCGCACCTCGCGCGCCTTCTCACCGAAGATCGCGCGGAGCAGGCGCTCTTCGGGGGTGAGCTCGGTCTCGCCCTTCGGCGTGACCTTGCCGACCAGCACGTCGCCGGGGCCGACCTCGGCGCCGACGCGGATGATGCCGCGGTCGTCGAGGTCGCGCAGGATGTCGTCCGACAGGTTCGGGATGTCGCGCGTGATCTCCTCGGGCCCGAGCTTGGTGTCACGGGCGTCGACCTCGTGCTCGTGGATGTGGATCGACGTGAGCACGTCGTCTTTCACGAGACGCTCGCTGAGGATGATCGCGTCCTCGAAGTTGTAGCCCTCCCACGGCATCAGCGCGACGAGCAGGTTCTTGCCGAGCGCGAGCTCGCCGTGATCGGTGCTCGGACCGTCGGCGAGGATCGTGCCCTTGACGAGCTTCTGGCCCTCGGTGACGCGGACGCGGTGGTTGATGCAGGTGTCCTGGTTGGAGCGACGGAACTTCGACAGCCGGTAGACCCGCTTGCCCGAGTCGTCGTACTGCACCGTGATCGAGTCGCCGCTCACCTCGAGCACCGTGCCGGAGCCGGTGGCCTGGATGAGGTCGGCCGCGTCGCGAGCGGCGCGGTCCTCGATGCCGGTGCCGATGTACGGGGCCTCGGCACGCAGCAGCGGCACGGCCTGGCGCTGCATGTTGGCGCCCATGAGCGCACGGTTGGCGTCGTCGTGCTCGAGGAACGGGATGAGCGCCGTGGCGACCGACACGATCTGGCGCGGGCTCACGTCCATGAGCTGCACTTCCTGCGGGCTCACCGACGCGATGTCGGTGGTGGCGCCGAAGAAGCTCTCGGCCTCGAGCATGCGCTTCAGGTCCTCGAGGCTCGCGGCCTGCGGGCTGCGACGCACGAGCACGCGCTCGTCGGCGAACGAACCGTCGGCCTTCAGCGGCGTGTTGGCCTGGGCGACGACGTACTTCTCCTCCTCGTCGGCGGCCATGTAGCGGATCTCGTCGGTGACCTTGCCGTTCTGCACCACGCGGTACGGCGTCTCGATGAAGCCGAACTCGTTGACGCGGGCGAAGGTCGACAGCGCACCGATGAGGCCGATGTTCGGACCCTCGGGGGTCTCGATCGGGCACATGCGGCCGTAGTGGCTGAAGTGCACGTCGCGGACCTCGAAGCCGGCGCGCTCGCGGCTCAGACCACCCGGGCCGAGCGCCGACAGGCGGCGACGGTGGGTGAGGCCCGACAGCGGGTTCACCTGGTCCATGAACTGCGACAGCTGCGAGGTACCGAAGAACTCCTTGATCGCCGCGACGACCGGGCGGATGTTGACCAGCGTGGTCGGGGTGATCGCCTCGACGTCCTGGGTGGTCATGCGCTCGCGGACCACGCGCTCCATGCGGCTGAGGCCGATGCGCACCTGGTTCTGGATGAGCTCACCCACCGAACGGATGCGGCGGTTCGCGAAGTGGTCCTGGTCGTCGAGGCTGTAGCCCGGCTCCTGCTTGACGAGGTGGAGCATGTAGCTGATGGCAGCCACGACCTCGTTCGGGCGCAGCACCTCGTCGCTGAACGCCGGCATCTTGGCCGGGTCGTCGTTGTCGGTGGTGAAGATCTCGCCCATCTCGATGGTGCCGGCACCGAACAGCTCGTCGAGCTTGGCCACCTCGGCGCCGAGCTTGCGGTCGAGCTTGTAGCGGCCGACCTTCGACAGGTCGTAGCGACGGTTCTCGAAGAACGCGTTGCGGAAGTAGGCGCGGGCCGACTCGGGGGTCGGCGGCTCGCCCGGGCGCGCACGCTTGTAGATCTCGATCAGCGACTCGGTCTGGGTGGGAGCGATGTGGCGCTCCTTCTCCCACTGGCCCTCGAGGAAGTCGAAGTGGCTGACGAAGCGATCGATGAAGCCCGGCGCGTGCTCCTCGTCGTAGCCGAGGGCGCGCAGCAGGATGAAGATGCTCATGCGGCGCTTGCGAGCGATGCGGGTGCCGGCGGTGACGTCCTTGCCCGGCTTGTGCTCGACGTCGAACTCCATCCACTCACCGCGGTACGGGTGGACGGTGCCCTTGACGAGCTGGTGCTTGCTCAGGTTGCGGAGGCGGTACCGCTCGCCGGCTTCGAAGATGACGCCGGGCGAGCGGACGAGCTGCGACACGACGACGCGCTCGGTGCCGTTGATGATGAAGGTGCCCTTCTCCGTCATCATCGGGAAGTCACCCATGAAGACGGTCTGTTCCTTGATCTCACCGGTGTTGCGGTTCATGAACCGGGCGCGCACGAAGATCGGCGCGCTGTAGGTCATGTCCTTCTCCTTGCACTCCTCCACCGTGAACTTGGGCGGCGGGCGCAGGTCCTCGTCGTCGGGGTCGAGCTCGAGCTCGAGCTGCAAGGCCTCGCTGAAGTCCTTGATCGGCGAGATGTCGCGGAACGTCTCCGCCAGGCCTTCGTTCAAGAACCAGTCGAAGCTCTCGCGCTGGACCGCGATCAGATCGGGCAGCTCGAGCGGTTCGGCCAGATTGGCGAAGGAATAGCGTTCACGAGACGTGGAGTTGGCCACGGTGGTGCTCCTCAAGTGCAATCGGCGAAAACGGCGTCAGGGCGCGCAAGGTCACCGGCACTCTGGAGAGGGCGGGGACGAGACGCACGGCAACGAACGATCATATCCACAGGGGACGGCGAACGTCAACCGTGGCCGGCGCGTGGCCGGACGGCTCGTCAGGAGGCAAACGGTAAGCACTCGCCTGTCGTCAAGTCAAGGCTTTGCACGGTCTCGGCGGTGTGTCGACGGGCGCGTCGGACCAGGATGATCCGCCGAACACACGTGGTCGCCGCACCTGCGTCAGGGTCGTGTCGCCCGAACGGGTGATGTTCGACTCCTCGTGATGGACCACCGCTCCTGGTCCGAGTTCGACCCCTCGCGCGGGCCCCATCACTCAGAGGTGTCTCAAGATCGCCGCGGAACGCTTGCCTTCGTCCGCTCGGTGTCCGCATCCTCACGCACAGCGCAGGCCACCCCCCTGATCGGGCCTGCCGGAGTCTCGAAGGAACGTCGGACATGAAGCACTGGAAGCAGCTCCTCCTCGCCACCGCGATCACCACGGCCGCGACGGCCGTCGGCAGCGGCGCCCTCCCCGGCACGGCCGCGGCGGCCGGCACGTGCGGCGCCCGCGCCACCACCCAGGCGTTCAAGAACTGGGGGGACACCAACCAGTACTTCCTCGTGCCGGGCGCCAACTTCGAGTCGGGCACCAGCGGCTGGGTGTTCTACGCCGGCCAGGGGTCGCCGAGCGTGGTCACCGACCAGGAGCCCTGGAAGGTGAACGGCTCGACCCACACCAAGGCGCTCAACATGCCGGCCTACTCGACGGCCATGCCGCCGAACATGTGCATCAACTCGAACGAGGAATTCCTGCGCCTGTTCTACAAGGACCCGGGTGTGAGCGGCGCCCAGCTGCTCGTGAAGATGGAGGCCTGGAGCTCGGCCGGCCGTGTGGCGCAGGAGTACCGGATCAACGCCGGGAGCGCCGGCTGGAAGGTCTCGCCGCAGATCCCGATGCCGAACAAGCGCGACGCGAACGGCGAACAGACGATCACCCTCACCATCACGCCCGTCAGCACCGCCGCCACCTGGCGCCTCGACGACATCATGATCGACCCGTGGGTGAGCCGGTGACCCACGGCCGTCGCCCTCGCCGCGAGCGGCCGGCACACACCGGTCACGACGCGCTCGGCACCCTCGGCCTCAACGCCCTCGGCACGATCCGTCTCGGCTTCGTCAAGATCCCGACGGATCTCTCGGGCCACTGGGCCGACCGGCCGAAGAACAGTGCGGGGTCGCGGCCGCGACCCGCGCACGCCGACCCGGCGAGGACGGACCGCTCCTCCGGCGTGTGACCCGCCGTCGGGAGGATCGATGACCACCACCCTCGACACGGCACCCTCACCGGGTGCGCGCCCGGAGCGCTGAGCACCGTGTCGTCGGCCGCGCCCGTGGTTCCCGAGCCGTCCGAGACCGCCGCGCCGGCACACGCGCCCGCACCGGCTGCCGCCGCACCCGACGAGGGCGTGGCACGCGCCGTGGCCGACGTCCGCGAGATGGCCGAGGCCCGCTCGAGCAGCCGCAGGTCGCAGGGGGCCTGGGCGAGCGAACTGCTGCTGGGCGGTGGGTTCGTCCTGCTGTGCCTCGTGCTCGCGATCACCTGGCCGGAACCCAGCTGGCGCGCCCTCGCCACCGTCGCCCTGTTCGGCCTGGCGCACGGTGTGGCGTCACGCGTGGTCTTCGAGTCGAGCGGTGGGGCCGCGGTGCCCACCGCACCCATCGTCGCCGCGGCGATCTTCGTCGCGCCCTTGTCGCTCGTCCCCGTGATCGTGCTCATCGGGCTGCTGATCGGATCGTTCGGTTCGAGCGGCGAATCGGGGATCCACCGCCTGCTCGTGCCCGCGCTGTCGGGGTGGAACTCGCTCGGTCCCGTGCTGGTGCTGGCGGTGCACGGCGACCACGGGGCCGACCTGCGCGACTGGCCGTGGTACGCAGCCGCCCTCGCCGCCCAGTGTGCGATCGACTCGCTCGTCGCCGTGGTGCGCGTGCGTTCACTCGGCATGTCGTGGCGAGTGCTGCCCCGACCGATGGCGTGGACCTACCTGGTCGACGCCACGCTCGCCCCCGTCGGCCTCGTGTCGGTGATCGCCTGCGAGGGTTCGCTGTGGAGCGTGCTGTTCGCGAGCCTGCCGATCGGGCTGCTCGCACTGCTCGCCCGTGACCGCGCCGAGCACCTCGAACAGGCGGTCGTGATCAGCAAGGCGTTCCAGGACGCGATGGAAACCGCCCGGCAGGACGCGCTCACCGGCATCGGCAACCGGCGCGCCTGGAACGAGGCCACCACCCGCGCCGCCGTGCAGTTCGCCGCGGACCCGGTGGGCAACCCGGTGACGGTGGTGCTCGGCGACCTCGACCGGTTGAAGACCGTCAACGACCTGCACGGCCACGACGCCGGCGACGAGCTCATCCGCGCCGCGGCCCGGATCTTCGCCGATGCCGCCCCGGCCGGCTCGCTCGTCGCCCGACTCGGTGGCGACGAGTTCGGCATCCTCGTCGTCGGCACGGCGGTGCAGCCGGCCGAGCTGGTCGCCGACCTCCGTCAGCGCATGCTGCGCACCCCGCCGGTGCACGGCACCCCGGTGTCGGTGTCGATCGGCGCCGCGTCGTGCCCGCCGCTCGACGACGTCGAGGCCGCGCTCGCGGCCGCCGACTCGCTCGCCTTCGCCGACAAGGCCGCCCGCCGCGCCGGCCGCGCCTGACGCGACCCGGACGCGACCCCCGACGCGACCGCCGACGCAACCCCGGACGCGACGAGGCCCGGGGCGTGCGCCCCGGGCCTCGATCAGTTCAGCAGTGCTGATGCCGCTCGGACGAGCGGCACGAGATCACTTGATCTCGACGCCCGCACCGGCCTCGACGAGCTTGGCCTTGGCGGCCTCGGCAGCGTCCTTGTTGGCCTTCTCGAGAACGGGCTTCGGGGCGCCGTCGACGAGGTCCTTGGCCTCCTTGAGGCCCAGGCTGGTGAGCTCGCGCACGACCTTGATGACCTGGATCTTCTGCGCGCCGGCATCGGTGAGGATGACGTCGAACTCGTCCTTCTCCTCCTCGGCCGGAGCAGCGGCAGCGGCGGGGCCGGCAGCGGCGACGGCGACGGGAGCAGCGGCGGTCACGCCGAACTTCTCCTCGAAGGCGGTGAGGAGCTCGCTGAGCTCGATGACGGTGAGGGCGCCGATGGCGTCGAGGATCTCTTCCTTGCTGAGAGCCATGATGATCTGTCTCCTTTAAGACTTCTTGTTTCGTGTGATGTGGTGTGGATCAGCGGCTCTCAGGCAGCTGACTTCTGATCGATGAGGGCCTTGAGGCCGTACGCCAGGTTGCGCGGCATCGCCTGCAGCAGGCCGGCCATCTTGGCCATCGGGGCCTGCAGGGCGCCGGCGAACTGGGCGAGCAGGACCTCGCGGCTGGGCAGATCGGCGAGCGCCTCGACGTCCTTGGCCGAGATGACCTTGCCGCCGATGACACCGCCCTTCAGCACCAGCAGGGGCGTGGTCTTCGACGCGTCGCGCAATGCCTTGGCCACAGCCGCGGCATCACCGGTGACGAACGTGATCGCGCTCGGGCCGACCAGCAGGTCGGCGAGGCCGGGCATGCCGGCCTTCTCCGCGGCGAAGCGGGCCAAGGTGTTCTTGTAGACCTTGTACTCGCCACCGGCGGGACGCAGCTGGCGACGCAGCGCCGCGAGCTGGCCCACGGTCATGCCGCGGTACTCGGTGACGATGACCGCGGACGACGCCTCGAGCTTGGCCGTCACCTCGTCGACGACGGCGACCTTCTCTGAACGGGGGTTCTCCATGTGTGTGTTGCACCTCCTCTCGCTTCGACTCGGGGTGCTCGCATGAGCGAACACCGCGAGGAGCGAGAGGACGACGTGCATCGCACGTACGACTCAAGCGACTCGGCAGCATCCACCTCGGCTGGCGCTTGCGCATTCTCCTCTCGTCCCGAGGGACTCGATGGACCAGCTGTCTCCGGCGAGCGACCGGTTCAGTTGTCGGGCGTCCAGGCTAGCGAGCGGCGGCGCCGCTCCCACCCGGACGAGATGTCGGGGCCGGGACTCAGGCCTCGGGACGCAGGCGGTTGGTGTCGATCTTGACGCCGGGGCCCATGGTCGAGCTGACCGTGATCTTCTTCAGGTAGCGGCCCTTCGCGGCGGCCGGCTTGGCGCGCTGCAGCTCGTCGAGCACGGCGCGGAAGTTTTCCTCGAGCGCCTCGGGGGCGAAGCTCGCCTTGCCGAGCGGCACGTGCACGTTGCCGTAGCGGTCGGTGCGGTACTCGACCTTGCCGCCCTTGAACTCGGCGACGGCGCGGGCGACGTCCTGGGTGACGGTGCCGGTCTTGGGGTTCGGCATCAGACCACGGGGACCGAGCACGCGACCGAGGCGACCGACGAGCGGCATCAGGTCCGGCGTCGCGATGGCGACGTCGAAGTCCATCTGGCCCTTCTCGATCTCGGCGGCCAGGTCGTCGGCGCCCACCTTGTCGGCGCCGGCGGCGCGAGCGGCCTCGGCGAACTCACCCGAGGCGAACACGGCGACGCGGACGTCCTTGCCGGTGCCGGCGGGCAGCGACACGGTGCCACGCACCATCTGGTCGGCCTTGCGGGGGTCGACGCCCAGACGGACGGCGACGTCGACGGTCTCGTCGAAGGTCGCCTTCGCGGTCGCCTTCACCTTGGCGAGCGCCTCGGTCGGGGTGAACAGGGCGTCGCGGTCGAACGTCTTCTGCGAATCGGTGTACTTCTTGCCGGCCATGGCCGTCGTCTCCTTCGTGGGACTCCCTCGTGTGGCACCCGTGATGGCCGGGCGAGGTGCTCCCGGCTCGGGTGGTGCGCCGCCGGACGGCGGCGAGACCAGGTGATCAGGCGTTGACCTTGAGGCCCATCGACCGGGCGGTGCCGCGCACCTGCTCCTTGGCCGCCTCGAGGTCGTACGCGTTGAGGTCCGGCATCTTGATCTTGGCGACCTCTTCGATGTCGGCCTCGCTGACCGAACCGGCGACGGTCTTGCCGGGAGCCGACGAGCCCTTCGGCAGGCCGGCCTTCTGGCGCAGCAGCACCGGCGTCGGCGGCGTCTTCAGCACGAAGGTGAAGGTGCGGTCCTCGAAGACCGTGATCTCGACCGGGATGATCGTGCCGACCTGCGACTCGGTGGCCGCGTTGTACTGCTTGACGAAGTCCATGATCGCGACGCCGTGGGGACCGAGCGCGGTACCCACGGGCGGCGCCGGCGTGGCCTTGCCCGCCGGGATCTGGATCTTGATGATCGCAGCGACCTTCTTCTTTGCCATGACTGTCTTCCTTCGTTTCGTGCTGGGGGGATCCGCTGCGGATCTAGAGCTTGGACACCTGGCTGAAGTCCATCTCCACCAGGGTCTCGCGACCGAAGATGTTCACCAGCACCTTGAGCTTCATGTGGTCGGCGTTGATCTCGGCGATCGTGCCGGCGAAGTCGGCGAACGGGCCTTCCTTCACCCGGACGCTCTCGCCCACCTCGTACTCGAGCTTGGGCTTCTTGCGAGTGGGCATGCCGCCCGTGCCGTCGCCCTTGGCGGCGAGGAAGGTCTGCACCTCGCGCCGCGACAACGGGGTCGGCTTCTGGCCGTGACGGCTCTGGCCGACGAACCCGGTGACACCGGGCGTGTTGCGGATGCAGTACCAGCTCTCGTCGTCCATGAGGCAACGCACGAGGATGTAGCCGGGGAAGACCTTCTTCTGGACGGTCTGCTTGCGACCGTTCTTGAACTCCTCGACCTCTTCCATGGGGATGACCACTTCGAAGATGCGGTCTTCCATGTTCATCGACTGGATGCGGGCACCGAGGTTGGCGGTGACCTTCTTCTCGTAGCCGCTCTGGGTGTGCACGACGTACCAGGCGCCCGGGCGGGTCCAGGGGTCGTCGACGATCTGCTCGTCGCCCTCGCCCTCGGTCGACTCGCCGTCCTCGGTGAGGTCGAACGAGGCGTCCGGCGTGTCCGGGGCATCGGTCTCGGTGTCGGGGGTGTCGGCGGTGTCGGTGGCCTCGAGGGTCTCGAGCTCGGTCGCGTCGTCGTTGAAGTCGTCAGTCATGTCAGTCGTACAACCAGCTGGAGAACACTCCGAAGAGTGCGTCGAGACCGCCGACATAGGCGGTGTAGAGGACCACCGTGACGAACACGATGATGGAGAAACGTCGCACCTCGGGCCACTTCGGCCACGCGACCTTGCGCATCTCGTCGCGAACCTCGCGCAGGTACTGCGCCGGTCCGACCCGCTCGTCGTTGCGACGAGCCTGCGGCTGGGCGCGGGTGGGCGTCCCCTGGTCGTTCAGGGCGCCCATGCGCTTCAGTGAGCGCTTCTGCTCACGATTCAGGTCGTCGAGTGACATCGAACGGTGTGCCTTTCTGGCAAAGACGCAGGGCAGGAGGGACTCGAACCCCCGACCGTCGGTTTTGGAGACCGATGCTCTACCAACTGAGCTACTGCCCTCGGTTGCCCTCGGGAAAGGGCGATGCAACGCTACCAGCGACGCCTGCCCGAGGGACCCGCGGGGACTAGCGAGTCTCCTTGTGGACCGTGTGACGACGGTCGTGCGAGCAGTACTTCTTCATCTCGAGCCGTTCGCGATCGTTGATCTTCGACTTCATCGTGATGTAGTTGCGCCGCTTGCACTCGGTGCACTCGAGGGTGATCTTCACCCGCTTGTCGTTCTTGGGCATCGGATGCTCCGTTCAGGAGGTGACCGCCGGCGGACCGGCGGTCACCGAGTTCTCACTTGGTGATCTTGGTGACGCGGCCGGCGCCCACGGTACGGCCACCCTCGCGGATCGCGAAGCGCAGGCCCTCGTCCATCGCGATCGGCTTGCCGAGCTCGACCTGGATCGTGATGTTGTCACCGGGCATCACCATCTCGGTGCCCTCCGGCAACTGGATCGTGCCCGTCACGTCCGTGGTACGGAAGAAGAACTGCGGCCGATAGTTGTTGAAGAACGGCTTGTGACGGCCACCCTCGCTGGCGGTCAGCACGTACACCTGACCCTCGAAGTTCGTGTGCGGCGTGATGCTGCCGGGCTTGCACAACACCTGGCCACGCTCGACCTCGTCCTTCTTCGTGCCACGAAGGAGCGCACCGATGTTGTCACCGGCCTGACCCTCGTCGAGCAGCTTGCGGAACATCTCCACACCCGTGCACGTCGTCTTCTGCGTCGGACGCAGACCCACGATCTCGATCTCGTCACCCGTGTGGACCTTGCCCTGCTCGACCTTGCCCGTCACGACCGTGCCACGACCCGTGATCGTGAACACGTCCTCGATCGGCATCAAGAACGGCTTGTCCAGATCACGCTGCGGCTCCGGGATCGCCGTGTCACAGGCCTCCATCAGCTCCATGACCTTGTCCTGCCACCCAGCGTCACCCTCGAGCGCCTTCAACGCCGACACACGCACCACCGGGGCGTCGTCACCGGGGAACTCGTACTCGTTCAACAGCTCGCGAACCTCGAGCTCCACCAACTCGAGCAGCTCCTCGTCTTCGACCATGTCGGCCTTGTTGAGCGCCACCACGATGTACGGCACACCCACCTGACGAGCCAGCAGCACGTGCTCACGGGTCTGCGGCATCGGACCATCCGTCGCCGCCACGACCAGGATCGCACCATCGACCTGCGCCGCACCGGTGATCATGTTCTTGATGTAGTCCGCGTGACCCGGCATGTCGACATGCGCGTAGTGACGATTCGCGGTCTCGTACTCGATGTGCGCGATCGAGATCGTGATACCACGCGCCTTCTCCTCCGGCGCCTTGTCGATCTGATCGAACGGCGTGTACTGCGCCAGGCCGCGATCCGCCAGCGTCTTCGAGATCGCCGCGGTCAGCGTGGTCTTGCCGTGGTCGATGTGACCCATCGTGCCGATGTTGACGTGCGGCTTCGTGCGCTCGAACTTGGCCTTGCTCATGGGAGACCCTCTCCTGCAGTGGTGGATGTGGACGTGTGGTAGCGGCGACCGGGATCGAACCGGTGACCTTCCGATTATGAGCCGGATGCTCTGACCATCTGAGCTACGCCGCCAGGGCTTTGCCGTCCGGGGCGCGAACACGTTCCGGCTGGTCGAGCCCTCTGTCGGAGTCGAACCGACGACCTACGCCTTACCATGGCGTTGCTCTACCTACTGAGCTAAGAGGGCAGTGACGCGCGGGCAGGCCCGCAGGTCAGCGCAACAGCATAGCGGCGCGCGAGGGGCTGGCTCCAACGTCGATCGCGGCCAATTCGCGGCATTCGCGTCAATTCACGCCCGGTACCCTCGCTCGCCGTGACGATCGCGCTGCGCGCCGCCCGCCTCACCGACGCCGAGGCGGTCCGGGGCATCTACAACCACGAGGTCCTGTCGACCACCGCCACGTTCGATCTCGTGCCCCGCTCGCTCGAGGACCAGCAGCACTGGCTCGAGGCCCGATCCGGTGCGTTCACGGCCATCGTCGCCGAGGATCTCGACGCCGAGGGCGGTCCCGAGGTGGTCGGTTTCGGCGCCCTGTCGCCCTACAAGGAACGGGCTGCCTATCGCACCAGCGTGGAGGACAGCGTCTACGTCCGGCGCGACCGGGGCGGGCAGGGCATCGGGCGCCTGTTGCTGTCCGAGCTGCTCGACATCGCCGAGGGCAGCGGGTTCCACGCCGTGTTCGCACGTATCGAGGCCTCGGGCGAGGCGTCGCGCGCGCTGCACGCACGCTGCGGGTTCCAGCTGGTCGGCATCGAACGGCAGGTGGGGCGCAAGTTCAACCGTTGGCTCGACGTGGCCCTCATGCAGTGCCTGTTGCACGAGCGTCACTGACCGGGTCGGCGGTCGCGTCGATCAGGCACAGGTGCGCGAGCAGGACGCCGATCACGTAGGCGACCGCGTACATCTCCATCGCCTCCTCCACCACCGTGAGCGCCCGGACCACGGCGTCGCCGTCGAGCACGGCCTCGGCGGCGGCCTCGGCCACCTCGAGCCCGGCAGCCCCGACGACGAACACGGTCGCCCCGATCGTCAGCCGGCGCCGGGTGATCGGCGGGAGCGAGCGCCACCACCGGAACAGCACGACGGCGAGCACCGCCGTGGCCGCGCCGTAGGGCAGTACCCACGCCCACCACTCGGGGCCGCCCGTGTGCAGGTCGCGGCGCACGTAGTAGCTGACCTGCTCGTGGATCTGGGCGACCTCGTCGACCGACACGAACAGCAACGCCGCCGCGACCACCGACCACGACCGGCGGCCGGGCAGGCCCCGGGCCTGGCCGAGGGACCCGCAGGCCCACGCGAGCAGCGCGGCGACGCAGAGCTGGCCCGCGCTGTACCAGGTCGGCACGTTGGCCTCGTTGTTCAGGTCGAACAGCAGGTACTTCCAGCGGTCCTCGGCAGCGAACCACTCGGCGACGGCACCGAGCGCCGTGAGCACCCCGCAGCACACGAACAACACTGCGGTCACCCGGCGCGGTGACAGCCCCAGCTGGTCCAGCAGGCGTTCGAGCGAACCCGCCCCGGGCCCCGTCGAACTCGGCTCCATCCCGTGGGGACGGTCGGGATCTCCGGCTCGTGTGATCGGCCACGGACTGCTCATCGGGTGTCGACCGCTCCTCGACTCGGCGCCACGGGCCGCCCGCGCCGTCGTCGACGGCGTTCGCGACCGTATCCCACGTCGCGTCGGCCTGCCGCACGGCGCGCCGTGCGGCAGACGCTCAGCTCGACAGATCGAGACCCAGGTCCTCGGCTTCGGCCGCCAGCTCGAGCCAACGCTCCTCGGCGGCATCGAGCACGTGTTGCGCGTCGGCCAGCACCTCGCTGAGCCGCGTCAGCTCGCGGTGGTCGGTCGCCAGCGCCAGCTCGGCGGCCACGGCATCGCGCCGTTCGGTGGCGGTGTGCACCTCGCGCTCGACCTGGCCGAGCTGACGTCGCACGGTGGACGGGCTGCGCCCGGCTGCCGGCTTCGTCCGCGGCGATGCGACGCTCGAGCCCGCCGAACGGCCCGCACCGGATGAGGTCCCCGGCGCCGTCGGACCAGGTACGGACGCCGCCGACGCGGCGGCCTCGCGCTCCGCGAGCCAGCCGGCGACACCGCCCCGGACCGCGCGCACCGTGCCGGTGCCCTCGACCGCCCACACCTCGTCGACGGTGCGGTCGAGGAACGCCCGGTCGTGACTCACCACCACCGCGATGCCCGGCCAGTCGTCGAGGAGATCCTCGAGCGCCCGCAAGGTGTCGAGATCGAGGTCGTTGGTCGGCTCGTCGAGCAGCAACACGTTGGGTTGCTCGACGAGCGTGAGCAACAGCTGCAGACGGCGGCGCTCACCACCGCTCAACAGCCCGATCGGTGCGTACTGGGCGTCACCGTCGAACCAGAATCGACGCATGAGCGTGAGGTCGTCGAGCGAGGGCTGACCCTTGTCGCCGGCGACGGCCTCGCGCACGCGCTGGCCGAGGTCGAGCTCGCGGCCGAGCTGGTCGTAGTAGCCGATGCGGACCGTGCTGCCGAGTTCGACCGAGCCGGCATCGGGCACCTGACGTCCGGCGACGAGGTCGAGCAACGTGCTCTTGCCCGCGCCGTTGGGACCGACGATGCCGATCCGGTCGCCGGGTTCGAGCTGCACCGTGACGTGCTCGAGCACCGACGGCCCACCGGGCCAGGCGAACGACACGTCGCGGAGCTCGACGCCTTTCGAGCCGAGGCGCTGCGAGCCCATCGCCAGGGTCAGGTCGCCCGCCCGGGCCGGCGCGTCCGGGCGTGCCTCGACCACGGCGGTCGCCGCGGCGATGCGCGCCTTGGGCTTGCTGGTACGCGCGGGCGCACCTCGCCGCAGCCACGCGAGCTCGCGCTTCGCGAGGTTGCGGCGCGCCTGCTCGGTGACCTCGGCCCGGGCCTCGCGCTCGGCCCGGCCGTCGAGGTAGGCGGCGTAGCCCGACCCGGCATGCCATCCGGCCGGGACGTGCACGTAGGCGGTGCCGCGGTCGAGCTCGAGCACTTTGTTGGTCACCCGGTCGAGCACATGGCGGTCGTGGGTGACCATCACGAGCCCACCCCGGAACCCGGCGAGCCACTGCTCGAGGAACGCGATCGCGTCGAGGTCGAGATGGTTGGTGGGCTCGTCGAGCACGAGCAGGTCGAGCTCGGTCGCGAGCAGCCGGGCGAGCGCGGTGCGCTTGGCCTGCCCGCCCGAGAGTCCCGAGGTGTCGGCGTCGAGCATGTCACCCATGCCCAGCCGCGTGAGCATCGCCTCGCCCTGCCAGCCGTGACCGACGGCGTCGCGCACCGTGCCGACCGGCAGCACCGGCTGCTGCGACAGCACCCCGAACCGCACGCCGCGGCCCCGTCGCACCGTGCCGACCGTGCCGTCGGGGTTGGGCTGGGGGTCGATCTCGCGGGCGAACATGCGCAGCAGCGTCGTCTTGCCCGAGCCGTTGATGCCGACCACACCCACCCGGTCACCGTCGCTCACCGTCAGCGACACGTCGGCGAACAGCGGCCGGTCGGGCCGGCTGGCGGCGAGTCGGGAGGCATCGAGGAGGATCATCGTGGGAGGCCGAGGTGGCGGGGCGAAAAACCACGATCGCCAGGCCCGCTGGGGGACCTGGCGATCGAACGTGGTGGGCCGGGAAGGATTTGAACCTCCGTAGGCAATGCCGGCAGATTTACAGTCTGCTCCCTTTGGCCGCTCGGGCACCGACCCATCGCTGCTGGGGACGGGCCCCGGCTGCGGCGACACACGTTACCGGCCGGGGGATCACCGGACCAACCGCGTACCATGGGCGCCATGCCGAGTTTCGACGTCGTGTCCGAAGTCGACCGCCAGGAGGTCCGCAACGCGATCGACCAGGCGCAGCGCGAGATCGCCAACCGCTTCGACTTCAAGAACACCAACTCCTCGATCGAGCACAACGAGCTCGTCGTCACCCTGCGCACCGTCACCGAGGACCGCCTCGCCGCGCTGCGGGTGGTGCTCGAGGAGAAGCTCGTCAAGCGGGGTGTGTCGCTGAAGGGGCTCGACTACGGCAAGGTCGAGGAGGCCACGCAGAACACGGTCCGCCAGGTCGCCACGATCAAGGTCGGCATCTCGAGCGACAAGGCTCGCGAGATCAACCGGATGATCAAGGAGAAGGGCCCGAAGGGCGTCAGCAGCCAGACCCAGGGCGACACCGTGCGGGTCACCGGCAAGAAGCGCGACGACCTGCAGGCCGTGATCACGCTGTTGAAGGGCGCGGATCTCGAGATCCCGCTGCAGTTCAACAACTTCCGCGACTGAGTCGCGGTCGCCGGTGCCTCAGGGCGCCGGCGCGACGGAGGCGGGAGCCGCGGGCACGCTCTCGGTGGGCGCCGCCGCGTCGGCCGGGGCCGGCGCCGGGTTGTGGCAGGCCGTCGAGATGTCGGTGATCAACTGGTCGTAGGTGGCCCGGTCGCCGCGCAACTGCACACCCACCGCGTCGTACGCACGGACGGCGTTGAGCACGCAGTCGCGCAACTCCGCCGTGGTGGCGTCGGCCGCCGTGAGCGCCGACCACTCGGCACCGGACTCGCCGAAGAACTGGATCGAGTCGCTGGTGACGGTGTCGGCCTCGGCCCCCGGGTCGCACGCGAAGATCCGCACCTGCTCGGTGCCGAGCATCTCGACCGTGGTGCCGGCGGCGACCGGGCCGGCGACCGCCCACCGGGTGAACGCATCGAACAGGACCGGGCCGCTCGCGGCGTCGACCGCCGAGACGGTCGCCGTCACACAGGTGCCGTTGGCGGACTCGCCGTCGACCTGCACCTCGTCGTCGTGCCAGAGCCGTGCGACGTCCCACGCCTCGGCCGAGCCGAGTCGTCCGGCGAGCACGTAGTACCAGTACATCATCCCGCGCGTGGCCGCCGGGTCGCCCGCCTCGGGCGACGGTGCGCGCAACCCGCGTGCGGGGTCGAACACTGCGGCGTCGCTCTCGATCGGCACGACGTACAGGTCGTCACGTTCGTCGACGTCGCTCGCGAGGGTGGTGGGGAGCGGACCCTGCGGCTGGAGGAGGTGCGTCGCGTAGGCGGGTGCACCGGTCGCGGCGTCGGCGTACTCGGTGAGCAGTTCGTCGGTCTGGTCGGCGATCGTCGTCGCCTCGTCGCTGTCGGGACGGACGACACCGGTCGCGGTGATCAGCGCGTCACCGCTCACGATGGCGCGCACCCCGGTGCGGATGCCGGGCGCCTGCTCGGCGAGCCCCTCGCTCCAGTGCACGTGCTGGTCGAGCAGCGCGGCCGTCAGCGCCTGGTCGAGCGCCCATTCGTGCAGCTCGCGCGGCACGCCGTCGAGCTGGTACAGCTTCTGGTCGACCGGGTCGTAGAACACCGGCACGCTGGCCATGGCGGCCGACCCGATCGTCTCGAAGTCGACGTCACCCTCGGCCAGGCCCATCGCCCGCCACTCGCCGACGGTGTCGTGTTCGGCCTCGGCCGGCCACAGCGTGGCCGCGAGCTTGACGGCGTACTCGTCGGGCGGGAGCGTCTCGATCTTCAGCGCCTTGGTCCACTCGAGTCCCCGCTCGCGCGACACGTCCTCGGCGAAGGGCTTCAGCTCCGAATCCCAACGCTTGTCGAGCACGTAGATCTTGCCGAAGTAGAGGCCCGTACCGACGATCCCGAGCAGCACCACGAGCTTGAACAAGAACCGGAAGGGATGGCGCTTCTTCTTGCGCTTCGCCTGCGGCTGGAGGCCGGCCTGACCGAGCAGTGCGTGGAAGTCGACCGGCTTGTTCGGCCGCTCGGCACCCGGGCGCCGCTCGATCTTGGCCAGGTTGAGTGCGGCGGGCGCCGCCGGTGCGGTGGGCACGGCAGCAGCAGCCGCCATCGCCGCAGCGTTCGACACCATGACCGGGCCGGTGGATGCGGCGGCGACCGGTGACGCTGCGGCGGGAGCCGGTGCAGCGACGGCCGGCACCTCGGTGGTGTGACGCACCGGGCGCGGCGGCGGGGCGATGACCTCGTGGGTGTGGTGTCCGACCGCGGGCGCGGCGAGTGCTTCGGCGACCGTGGGTGCCTCGACGGGCGCGGCGAGCACCGGCTGCGCCAGCACCGGCTGCGCGACCGGCGCGGGCTCGGCCACCTCGGGCTGCGCGACCGCCACCGGCTCGGCCGCCACGGGCTCGGCCGCCACGGGCTCGGCCGCCACGGGCTCGGCCGCCACGGGCTCGGCCGCCACGGGCTCGGCCGCCACGGGCTCGGCGGCGACTGACTGCTCCACCACCGCGGGCTGCTCGGCGACCGGCTCGACCTCGACCGGCTCGACCGGCTGCTCGACCTGCTCCTCGGCGACGACCTCGGCGTCGACGAGCTGGGCCTCCCCGGACTCTTCGACGGACTCCTCGACCTGCTCCCCGACCGCCACGGACGCCAGCTCGACGGGTTCGGGATCGGGTTCGGGATCGGGTTCGGGTCGGGCCGCTGCAGCCGCCGGGTCGGGCACGGGAGCGAGCGGGGCCGGCGTGGGCACGTCGATCCTCGGCAGCGTCGGCACGACGATCGGCGGGGTGGGCATCGCCGGCGGCGCCGCGCTGAGCGGCGGCGTCGGGGCGAGCGGCGGCGCCGACGCCGCGACGGTGGGAGCGACGGGGGCGGCCGGGGGTGCCGACGGCGCGTCGGCCACACGCGAGGCCGGCACGGACGGCGCGACGGGCTCGGGCCGCGACTTGCGCGACTTCTCGATCGTCGCCGAGGCGGTCACCCGCACCACCGGCGTCGACGCGGTGTTCGGATCCGCGATCTGGTTGGCGAGCTCGACGATCAGCGACTGCAGGTCGCCGTCGGTCTGATAGGCACGCGGCTCGTCGGGACGCACGCCGGTGATCGCCGCCAGGTCGAGCGGCTCGAGCTCGACCCCGAGCTCGCGCGGGGGCGTCGACGTGGGCCCGTCGTCGGGCGAGGTCAGTCGCAGCTTGAAGTCGAAGCTGACCGGCTTGCGCGGCGACGCAGCACGAGGCGCGTCGTCGTGTCCGTCTGCGGCCTCACCCGGGCCCGCGCCGGTCTGCGCTCGGTTGTCGGTGCCGTCCACCACGTGGGTGTCATCGGCATCCCTTGATCTCGTCTTGAGCGGGATCGCCCAGGTCGCGGGCGGTCCGACCGGCGGCGAGGCTCAGTCCTCGGCGGGGGTCTCCGACGCCCGGCGCTGCAACTCGGTGACCACGTTCGCGTCGGCGAGCGTGCTGGTGTCACCGAGGTTGCGTCCCTCGGCCACGTCGCGCAGCAGACGACGCATGATCTTGCCGCTGCGCGTCTTCGGCAGGTCGGGCGTGAAGTAGATCGTCTTCGGCTTGGCGATGTGACCGATCTCGTCGCCGACGAAGTTGCGCAAGGCCTGCTCGTCCACCTCGGCGCCGCCCCGCAGGGTGACATAGGCGATGATCGCCTGGCCGGTCGTCGGATCGTTGGCACCGACGACGGCGGCCTCGGCCACCGAGGGGTGGGCCACGAGGGCGCTCTCGACCTCGGTGGTCGAGATCCGGTGGCCCGACACGTTCATCACGTCGTCGACGCGGCCGAGCAGCCACAGGTACCCGTCGTCGTCGAGCTTGGCGCCGTCGCCGGCGAAGTACCGACCGTCGAAACGACTCCAGTAGGTCTCGCGGTAGCGCTCCGGGTCGCCCCAGATCCCTCGCAGCATGCTCGGCCACGGTCGGGTGAGCGTGAGGTAGCCACCGCCCCGCTCGACGTGCTCGCCGTTCTCGTCGACGAGTTCGGCGCCGATGCCCGGCAGCGGGAACGTCGCCGAGCCGGGCTTGGTGGTGGTCGCACCCGGCAGCGGGCTGATCATCACACCGCCCGTCTCGGTCTGCCACCACGTGTCGACGATCGGGCAGCGGCCGCCGCCGATGTGCTCGTGGTACCACATCCACGCCTCGGGGTTGATCGGCTCGCCCACCGAGCCCAGCACCTTCAGGCTCGACAGGTCGTGCTTGGCGGGCTCCTGCGTGCCCCACTTCATGAAGGTCCGGATGGCGGTGGGCGCCGTGTAGAACTTGGTGACGCCGTACTTCTCGATGATCGCCCAGAAGCGGTCGTTGCCCGGGAAGTTGGGCACGCCCTCGTACATCACCTGCGTCGCGCCGTTCGCGAGCGGGCCGTAGACGATGTAGCTGTGGCCCGTGATCCAGCCGACGTCGGCGGTGCACCAGTAGACGTCGTCGTCGTGCAGGTCGAACACGTACTTGTGCGTGAACGCCACCTGGGTGAGGTAGCCGCCGCTCGTGTGCATGATGCCCTTGGGCTTGCCGGTGGTGCCCGACGTGTACAGCAGGAACAGCAGCTGCTCGCTGTCCATCGGCTCGGCCGGGCAGTCGGCGTCGGCGGTGGCCATCAGCTCGTGGTACCAGTGGTCGCGGCCGTCCTGCATGTCGACCTCGTTGCCGCCGCGGCGCACCACGACGACGTCGGTGATGCTCGGCGTCGCCGCCAGCGCTTCGTCGGCCACCGGCTTCAGCGCGAACACGTCGCCACGGCGGTAGCCGCCATCGGCGGTGATGAGCACCTTCGCCTCGGCGTCGTTGATGCGGTCGCGCAGCGAGTGCGCGGAGAAGCCGCCGAACACCACACTGTGCGCGGCGCCGATCCGGGCGCAGGCGAGCATCGCCACGGCTGCCTCGGGGATCATCGGCAGGTAGATGTTCACCCGGTCGCCCTTGCCGACGCCCAGGCCCTTCAGCACGTTGGCGAACTTCTGGGTCTCGGCCAGCAGGTCGGCGTACGTGACCGTGCGGGTGTCGCCGGGCTCGCCCTCCCAGTGGAACGCGACGCGGTCGCCCCGACCGGCGAGCACGTGGCGGTCGAGGCAGTTGTACGAGACGTTCAGCTCGCCACCGACGAACCACTTGGCGAAGGGGAGGTCCCACTCGCAGATCGTGTGCCACTCGGTCGACCAGTCGATCAGATCGGCGGCCTGGCGGGCCCAGAAGCCCTGGTCGTCCTGCGCGGCCTCGTCGTACAGGAAGGTGCCCGTGACGAGCGCCTGCTTCTTGAACTCGTCCGACGGCGCGAACCGTCGGTTCTCCCACTGCAGTGCGTCGATCGCGTTCGAGCTGTTGTCGCTCATGACCTGGAACCCCCTCAGGCGGACACGTGTGGGACGGCCGTTCGTGCGAACGGACGCCGCTGGGGCGCACCGTAGCAAAGGGGCCGGAAATCGCCAGCGGCCCACCGTCGCGCCGGGCCAGACTGGCCGTCGTGTCCACGGCCGTGATCGACGAGCAGCAACACTCGTTCGGTCCCGCCGAGTGGGGCCTGTCGGCGGGTCTCGCGCTGATCTGGGGCAGCTCGTTCCTGTGGATCGCGATCGCCGTCGACCACGTCGAGGCCACGGTCGTGCCGCTCGCCCGGTGCGCGTTCGGGGCGGCGGCGCTGGTGATGTTCCCGTCGGCCCGCCGCCGGCTGCACCGACGCGACCTCCGGCTGCTCGCCGTGACGAGCCTGCTGTGGATGGCGATCCCGTTCCTGCTCTACCCCATCGCCGAGCAGACCGTCAGCTCGTCGATCACCGGCATGGTGAACGGCGGCCTGCCGGTGGTGACGGCGGTGGTGACCGCGCTGTTCACCCGCACGCTGCCGAGCCGGCTGCGTTCGCTGGCCGTGGTGGTGGGCGCGGCCGGGATCGCGCTCATCTCGCTCGCCTCGCTCGAGGACGACGCCGGTGCCGACGTGCGCGGGCTGATGCTGCTCGTCGTTGCACTGATCGGATATGCGGTGTCGGCCAACATCGCCCGCCCGCTGCAGGCCGCCTACGGCCCGCTCGGCTCGATGCTCTGGATCACGATCGGCGGCACCCTCTGGTCGATGCCGCTCGGCGTGGTCGGCCTGGCCCGCAGCGACGCCTCGTGGACGGCCCTCGGAGCACTGTTCGCGCTCGGGTTCGTCGGTACCGGCATCGCATTCGCGATGTACGGACTCCTGCTGGTGAAGGCGGGGCCGGTGCGCGGCATGATCGGCATCTTCTTCACGCCGATCGTCGGGGTGGTGCTCGGGGTCGCGTTCCGCGACGACGTGCTGCACCCGCTCGCGCTGGTGGGCATGGTGGTGGTGCTGGTGGGCGCGGTGCTCACCAGCCGACCCGAGCCGGCCCGCCGGAGCTGATCGTCAGATCTCGACCTGGCTGCCGACCTCGAACACCTTGTCGGCGGGCAGGTTGAAGAACCGGCTCGCGCTGTCGGCGCCGCGGTTGAGCAGCACGAACAGGTGCTCCAACGCCGGGTGCATGCCGGGCGCCTTGCCGGCGACGATCGACTCACGACCGATGAAGTAGGTGGCGTGCTCGGGATCGAAGTGGATCTCGCGATGCGTGATCTGCGACAGCGCCAACGGCACGTCGGGCTCCTCCATGAAGCCGAACGTGAGCAACACCTGGAACACCCCTGGCTCGACCTTGGTGATCCGGTGACGTTCCTCGGGCTCGACGCGCGGTGCCTCGTCGGTGTCGACCGACACGATGAGTGTCTGCTTGTGCAGCACCTTGTTGTGACGCAGGTTGTTGACCAGCGCGGGCGGTGCCTTGCCCAGGTCCTTGAACATGAACACGGCGCTGCCGCTCACGCGCTTGATCTCGCTGAACTCGTCGAGCACCTCGGCGATCGGGCGCTCGCCGCGATGGATGCGGGCGGCCACCAACGACCGTCCGCGGCGCCAGGTCTGCATCTGCACCATCAGCACGATCGCGACCACCAGTGCGAACCAGCCGCCCTTGGGGATCTTCACGATGTTGGCGCCGACGAAGCCGAGCTCGATCACGAACAACGGCACGCAGATCGCGTAGGCCTTCCAGCGCGCCCACTTCCACCGGTCGACCAGCACCTTGAAGAAGATGAGGGTGGTGATGCCCATCGTCATCGTCACCGCGATGCCGTACGCCGCCGCGAGGTGCTCGCTCGAGCGGAAGCCGAGCACGAGCCCGACGCACACCACCATCAGCACCCAGTTGACGAGCGGCACGTAGATCTGGCCCGAGTGCTGGTGCGAGGTGTGGCGGATGGCGATGCGGGGCAGGTAGTCGAGCTGCACCGCCTGGGCGGTGAGCGAGAACACACCCGAGATGAGCGCCTGCGAGGCGATCACGGTGGCCATCGTGGCGAGCAGCACGAGCGGCAGCTTCAGCGCTTCGGGCGCCATCAGGAAGAAGAACCGCTTGTCGACGTTCTCGGGGTTCGCCATCAGGTAGGCGCCCTGCCCCCAGTAGTTGAGGATCAGCGACGGCAACACCATGCCGTACCAACCCCACGTGATCGGCTTGCGGCCGAAGTGGCCCATGTCGGCGTAGAGCGCCTCGCCGCCGGTGACCACCAGGAAGATCGAGCCGAGCGACAAGAACGCCTTGAGCGGCTGGTGGGTGAAGTACTCGATCCCGTGGATCGGGTTGATCGAGCCGATGATCGCCGGCGTGTCGACGATGTGGGGCAGGCCGAGCAGTGCCAGGGTGGCGAACCACACCATCATGATCGGGCCGAAGATCTTCCCGAGACCGCCGGTGCCACGGCTCTGGGCCAGGAACAGCAACACGAGGATGCCGATCGCGATCGGGATGACCGCGTCGGCGAGCGAGGTGCTGACCTCCTCGAGGCCCTCGACCGCGCTCAGCACCGAGATCGCCGGCGTGATCGCGCCGTCGCCGTAGAGGAGCGACGTGCCGAAGATGCCGAGTGCGACCAGGAGGCCGGCCTTGGTGACCTGCGGCTCGCGTTTGCGCATCACGAGCGCGGTGAGGGCCAGGATGCCGCCCTCGCCCTTGTTGTCGGCCCGCATGACGAACAGCAGGTACTTGACCGAGATGATGATGAGCAGCGACCAGAACGCGAGCGAGCAGACGCCGTAGACGTTGGTCTTGTCGACCAGGAGTTCGTGGCCCTTGCCGTTGAAGGCCTCTCTCAGCGAGTAGAGCGGGCTGGTGCCGATGTCGCCGTAGACCACGCCCAACGCGCCGAGGGCCAGCATGAGGGTGCCGGCCTTGCCGTGCTCGCCGTGTCCGTGTCCGTGTGCGCCGTCGTCGTCGTGCGCGTCGCCGGCATGCGCGGCGTCGTCGTGCGACTTCGCGAGGGCGACCGATTCGGGTCCGGCCGTCTGATCAGATCCCACAGGGCGACGACGCTACTCCCGGGCCGTACCGATGCGGCAACACCAGGTGGGAACGCCGATCGGGTGACGACGGCTCTTCACACGCCCGACACACGCGCCCGTGGGTCGGCGACGGGCCGGCGACCACGGGCCAGGCGGGTGGCGACCACCCCCACGAGCAGCACCGCCGACGCAGCACCGAGCGTGCCGAGGTGCCCGGCTCCGGTGGTCGGCAGCGTGTGAGGGCCGGCTGAGGCGACCGAGTGGGACGACACCGTGGCGGTGATCGACGACGAGGCGTACGTCGCGGCTTGGGCGAGGGGCGGGGGCGCCGTGGCGACGTCGACGGTGTACTCGACGCTCGTGGTCGGGGGCGACGTGACCACCGGCTGGTCGCTCGGGGCGACCGGGTCGGCAGGGCCGAGCGGAGCGGGCACGGGGGAACCATCCGTCATGGCCAGGAACGGTGCGGCTGTGGCGAGATCGCGCCCGAGTGTCACCCGGGGGAATGTGGTGCCCATTCGAGCGCGAGGAAGGCACCGAGCCCGGCGGGATCGAGCAGTGACTCTGCTTCGCGTACCCGGCTGCGCATCTTCATCGCCGCCACCGTCGGCGCCGCAGCTGCCGCGGCCCAGGCCGTGCGACCCTCGTCGACCAGCTCGTCGATCCCCCACCGCTGCAGGAACTGCGCCTGGGTGCGCACTGCGTCGGGTGGGGGGAGCTGGTCGAGGGCCACCTGGGTGGTGACGTCCTGCTCGCCCGGCTGGTTCAGGTAGTGACCGCCACGCTCGTGGCCGCGATAGGTGCGCAGCCACTCGCGCCACGGCATCGCCGCGAGTTCTGCCGTGGTGGGCGTGACGTAGTCGATGCACAGCACACGTCCCGCCCGGAGTCGCGCTCGGGTGTCGGCGACCCAGTCGTGCGCCGCCTGCTGCCACGGCACCCGAGCACCGTGCGGCGCGTGGGTCGGCAGCCACGCCGGCGCCTCCTCGAGCGGTGCCAGCACCTCGAGGAACCGACCCTGCGACGCGGTCACGTACGCCTCGCGCCAGCCACCATCGAACACCAGCAACCGGAACGGCAGGTTGTCGAGCAACTCGTTCGCGAGCACCACACCGACGAGGTCACCGCCCGGCATCTCGTCGCTCGACGTCACACCGTCGGGATGGGTGGCCCGCTGCGCGGGGCTGCGCTCGACCGCCGTGTACGGGTGGCCGGGTCGTCCGGCCGCACGCCACTCGGCGAGCACGGACCGTGCGAGGGTGCCGGGTCCGGCACCGACCTCGATCACCTGGAAGCCGTCCGGTCGGCCGAGCCGCTCGAACTCGGCGTCGATCCACCGCGCGAGCACCGTCCCGAACAGCGGCCCCACCTCGGGCGAGGTCAGGAAGTCGCCGCGCCGTCCGGCGCGTCCCGCGCCGGTGTAGAAGCCGTGGTCGCCGTAGAGCGCGAGCTCGACGAAACGATCGAACCGGAGCGCGCCGCCGGCGCGCTCGATCTCGGAGAGCAGCCCGGCGTGGGCGTCAGCGCCCGAGGGCACCGGTGAGGTCGGCCAGGTCGCCGAAGCGGCCGACGAGGTCGGGCAGCACGCCGAGCACGATCGTGGCGCCACAGGTGATCACGAGCGCCGCGCCGATCGACGACGGCGTGCGGATCGGCGTCGTGTCGCCGTTGGGCTCGGGCTTCATCCAGATCTCGCGCATCACCGTGATGTAGTACGCCGCCGAGACGACGGTGTTGATCGCGGCGATGACGGCGATCGAGTAGCCCCAGCCGGTGTTGGCGTCGAGGACGGCCTTGAACGCACCGAACTTGGCGAACCAGCCGCCGAGCGGCGGGATGCCGGCGAGCGACGCGAGGAACACCGTCATCAGCACGCCGAGCGCCGGCGCGTACCCGAACAGACCGCCGTAGCTCGAGATCTCGCCGCTGCGAGTCTTGCGAGCGACGGCGATCACGACGGCGAAGGCACCGAGGTTGGTGGCCGCGTACACGACGAGGTACACGACGACGGCCTTGAGCGCCGCGTCGCCCACCCCCGCCACGCCGGCGACGGTGAGCGGCATCAGGATGAAGCCACCCTGGCTGATGCTCGAGTAGGCGAGCATGCGGACGATGTTGGTCTGGCGCAGCGCGAGCAGGTTGCCGATCGTCATCGACGCCGCGGCGAGCACCCACATGAACGGCTGGTACACGTCCTTCGCCTGCGGGAAGGCGACGAAGGTGAGCGTGACCAGCGCGACGAAACCGGCCGCCTTCGACGCGACGCTCAAGAACGCGGTGATCGGCGTGGGCGCACCTTCGTACACGTCGGGCGCCCACTGGTGGAACGGCACCGCCGAGATCTTGAAGGCGAAGCCGACGACGATGAACACCACGGCCAGCGCCTCGACACCGCTGAAGTCGCCGTCGACCTTGATCGCCGCGCCGATCTCCGACAGCAACGTCGAACCGGTGACGCCGTAGAGCAGGCTCATGCCGTAGAGCATCAGCGCCGAGGCGAACACGCCGAGCAGGTAGTACTTGACGCCGGCCTCGTTGCTCTTGCTGCTGCGCTTGTTCCAGGCGGCGAGCATGTAGGCGGGGATCGAGAGGAACTCGAGCGCCACGAAGATGCTGATCAGGTCGCGCGACGACGCCATCATCACCATGCCGAGCACGCTGGTGAGCAACAGCACGTAGTACTCGCCCTGGTGATAACGGCCGCGCTCGATCTCGTCGGAGCTGAGCAGCACCACGACGTAGCCGGTGATGAGGAACAACGCCTTGAGGACCAGCGCGTACTCGTCGATCACATAGCGACCCGTGAGCCCGGCGCCCGACAGGGCACTGCGCGTGTCGTCACCGATGACCGCGAGCGTGACGACCGGGATGAACGCGCCGAGGAGCACGAACCCCGACAGGGTGGAGGTGACCCACCGCTGACGCTCCTCGACGAACAGGTCGACGAGCAGCACGAGGCAGATGCCCGCGGCGAGGACGATCTCGGGCGCGAGGGCGTGGTAGTCGACCGTCGGCGCCGAGAAGTCCGCAGCGAGGAGCGTGGCGATCACTTGTTGAACACTTCCACGAGCTGGGAGACAGCCGGGTCCATGATCTTGAACATCAGCTGCGGGTAGACGCCGAACACGACGATCGAGACGAGCAGCGGCGTCCAGGCGATCCACTCGTAGGTGTTGACGTCGTGGATGTCGCTGTGGTGCTCGTCGTGACCCGCGGCGCCGACCGAGTGGGCGTGGCCGCCACCGGTGAACTCGGGGTTGGGCTCACCGAACGCCGTGCGCTGGTACAGCCACAGCAGGTAGGCGGCGGCGAGCACGGTGCCGAGGGCGGCGATCACCATCAGCGTGCGGAACAGGCCCTCGCTCAGCTGCGGCGCGGGGCTGTAGGCGCTGAGGATCGCCGGGAACTCGCCCCAGAAGCCGGCCAGGCCGGGCAGGCCGAGCGAGGCCATCGCACAGAATCCGAGGATCCAGCCGAGCTTCGGCATCTGGATGAGCATGCCGCTCAGGCGACGGATCTCGAGCGTGTGGTAGCGCTCCTTGATCGAGCCGGCGCAGAAGAAGAGCATGCCCGTGATCAGACCGTGGGCGACCATGCCGAACAGGGCGGCGTTGATGCCCGTCGCGGTGAGCGTCGAGATGCCGAGCATCACGAAGCCCATGTGCGCCACCGACGAAAAGGCGATGAGGCGCTTCATGTCGCTCTGGGCGAGACAGCCGAGCGCGCCGTAGATGATGCCGATCACCGCGAGCACGCCGATCACCGGGGCCCATTTGACGGCGGCCTGCGGCAGGATCGGGATCGCGATGCGCACGAAGCCGTAGGTACCGAGCTTCAGCAGGATCGCGGCCAGGATCACCGAGCCCTGCGTGGGCGCCTGGGTGTGGGCGTCGGGCAGCCACGTGTGGAACGGGAACATCGGCACCTTCACGGCGAAGCCGATGAACATGCCGGCGAAGATCCACACGGCGACGTCTTCGTCGATGTTGATGCCGTGCTCGACGAGGTACGGGATCGAGAAGCTCTCGGCACCGGTCTTGTAGAACAGCGCCAGGAACGCGACCAGCATCAGGGCCGAGCCGAACATCGTGTAGAGGAAGAACTTGAGCGACGCGTACTGGCGCTGCTCACCGCCCCACACGCCGATCATGAAGTACATCGGCAGCAGCACGACCTCGAAGAACACGAAGAACAGGATCAGGTCCTGTGCGATGAAGGTGCCGGCCATGCCCGTCTGCAGGATGAGCATGAGGATGAGGAAGGCCTTGGGGTTGCCCGGCGACGGGATGTGGTCCCAGCTGTAGATCATCACGAGCACCGTGATGACCATCGACAGGAAGTACAGCGGCAGGCTGATCCCGTCGAGGCCGATCGTGTAGCCGCTGTGGATGACCTTGATCCACTCGGTGTTCGCGTAGAACTGCAGCGACTCGGCCTGGTCGTACTTGAACTGCGTGAGCGTGTAGATGCCCACGCCGAGCGTGGCGAGTGCCGTCACGAGGGCGACCTGCTTGTGCAGCAGCTCTTCCTTCTTCGGGATGAGCAGCATGACCAGCACGCCGGCGAGCGGCAGGAACGTGCCGACGCTCAGCACCCAGTTCTGATCGGAGATGACGTCCATGGTTCAGCTGTCCTCAGATGTTGACGATGACGAGCACGAGCGCACCGATTGCTGCGGCACCGAACAGCAACGCTCCGTACTGGTTGACCTTGCCTGACTGCAGGGGACGCAGCGCGCCGCCCGTGCCGCGAGCGGCCTTGCCGCTGCCGTTGACGGCGATGCCGTCGATGAGACCCTGATCCACGTACTTGTAGACCGCGTCGCCGACCTTGCGGCCGCCCTTGCCGGCACCGTTGACGATGCCGTCGATGAGGTGCTGGTTCACCCAGTACGCCGCCTGGGCGATCGGGTGGGCGACGGCCTTGACGATGACGTTCTCGTACAGGGCGTCGAGGTAGTACTTGTTCACCAGGAACTTGTGGCCCGCGCCGAGCAGCGCGTTGCGCTGCGTGAGGCCCTTGAGCTTGCTCGGTGCATCACCGAAGACGGCCTTGCAGAGCAGCAGGCTCACGACGAAGCCGGCGGCCACGAGCGCCATCGACGGCACGGCGTTGATCCACTTGAACTCGGCGGCCTCGGGCACCTCGACACCGATCGAGGAGTGCATCCACTCGTGGAACTTCTCGATGTGGAACGGCGCCGCGTTGAGGTACCCCGAGATCACGGCGAGCACGCCGAGGATCATGATCGGGCCGACGAGCAGCAGCGGCGACTCGGTGGCGAAGATGAAGCCCTTCGGGTGGTGTCCCGAGCCGTGGTCGTCGTGGCCGTGCGCGCCGTGCACATCGTGGGCGTCGTGACCGTGGGCGGCACCGACGGCGTGAGCGTGGTCGTCGTGGCCCTCGGCCTCGAGCTCGTGCTCCTCGCCGTGCTCGTCACCGTGGTGGTGACCGGCGGCCCCACCGCGGGCGGTGCCGAAGAAGGTGAGGTACGTGGCGCGGGTCATGTACGCCGTCGTCATGAACGCACCGATCAGACCGACGATGAAGAACACCGTGTAGTGGTTGTGCTTCGCGCCGTCGATGATCTCGTCTTTCGAGAAGAAGCCCGAGAAGAGCGGGACGCCGCACAGCGCAGCGGTGCTGAGGATCCAGGCCCAGAACGTGATCGGCATCTTCGTGCGGAGGCCGCCCATGTCCTTCTTCATGTCGAAGCTGTGGTGCGAGCCCGTGTGTGCGACGGAGCCGGCGCACAGGAACAGGCAGCACTTGAAGAAGGCGTGGGTGAAGATGTGGAACACGGCCGGCACCCAGGCGCCGACGCCGAGGCCCATCATCATGTAGCCGAGCTGGCTGACCGTGGAGTACGCCAGCACCTTCTTGATGTCGTTCTGCACGAACGCCAGCGCGGCGGCGATCAGGATCGTGATGCCACCGATCACGGCGATCAGGTTGAAGTGCTGGCCGGCCATGTTGATGTCGAGCCCGGTGTGGAACACCGGGTACAGCCGGGCGACCAGGAAGACGCCGGCGACGACCATCGTCGACGAGTGCAGCAGCGAGCTGACCGGCGTGGGGCCGGCCATCGCGTCGGGCAGCCAGGTGTGCAGCGGGAACTGACCGCTCTTGCCGATGCAGGCGATGAACAGCGCGACGGCCGCCCAGAAGATCACACGGTGGCTGGCCTCGCCGCTGGTGGCCCACTCGTTGATGCCGGTGATGGTGAGCGTCTGCGAGGCACCGAACAGGATCGCGGTGCCGATCAGCAGACCCATGTCGCCGACGCGCACGGTGAAGAACGCCTTGAGGGCGGCCCGGCTGTTGGCCTCCTCCTCCCACCAGTGCCCGATCAGCATGAACGAGCACAGGCCCATGATCTCCCAGCCGAGGATCAGCTGGACCATGTTCTCGGCGAGGACCATGGCGAGCATGCCGGCCGAGAACAACGTGAGCGACGCGAAGAAGTGGGTGTACCGACGATCGCCACGCACGTACTCGAGCGAGAAGATCTGCACGAGGGTGGAGATGAACGTGACGAGGAGCAGCAGCATCACGGCGAGGCCGTCGATGTGCTGGCCGAGTCCGAACTCGGCGCCACCGCTCTGCCACCACACCCAGCTGCGGATCACCGGCTCGGCGTGCTCGGTCGAGCCGACGTAGTCGATCCACTGGTAGGCGGTGCCGGCCGCGATGACGAGCGACGCGATCATGCCGGCGATGCCGATCTCGCTGCCGTGCATCGGCAGCTTCTTGCCGAACAGGATGATGAGCGCGAACCCGACCGCCGGGATGATCGGGATCAAGAACGCGTGTTGGAGGAACCAGCCGGACGCGACAGCTGCGGTTTCGTGGGCGAGCACGGAATCAGCCCTTCATCTCGGAGAGTTCGTCGAGCGCGATGCTCTTGCGGTTGCGGTAGATGAGCAGCACCATCGCGAGGCCGACGCCGACCTCGGCCGCCGCCACCGCGATGATGTAGAGCGCGAACGTGTTGCCGTCGACGTTGCCGTGCAGCTGGCTGAACGCGAGCAGGTTGATGTTGACCGAGTTGAGGATCAGCTCGATGCTCATCAGCACCATCACCGCGTTCTTGCGGGCGATCACGCCGTAGACGCCGATGCAGAACAGCACCGCGCCGAGCAGCAGGAAGTTGTTGATCAACATCGCGACCTCAGTCCTTCCTGGCCAGCACGATGGCGCCGATCACGGCGGCGAGCAGCACGAACGACAGCGCCCAGAACGGCAGCAGGTACGGCTGGAAGATGCTGTCGCTGACGGCCTGGATCGACACCTGCGACGCCTGGTCGCCCTGGGGCAGCTTGGTGTCGCGGAACCCGTCGATCAGCACCCACCCCATCACGCCGAGCATGAGCAGCGCGACCGGGATGCCGACCGCCGCGTTCTTGTTGTTGAGCTCGGCCTCGTGGCCGAGCTTGGCGCGGGTGAGCATGACGCCGAACAGGAACAGCACCATGACGGCACCGATGTAGACGAGCACCTGGGTGACCGCGACGAACTCGGCGGCGAGCAGCAGGTACTGGGCGGCTGCACCGGCGAGCACGAGCACGAGCGACAGCGCCGCGTGCACCACGTTCTTGCTGGTGACCACCTTGAGGCCACCCACGATCATCACCGCGGCGATGATGCCGAAGCCGATGTTCTGGGCGACGTAGATGTCGTCTGCGAGGACCACGGCGCTCATTTCTTCTTCTTCTCCGCGCCCGCCTCGAGCTCGGGAGCCTCGGGCACCGTCTCCATCCACTCGCCGAGCTTGGTCTTGTCGTGGAGGAGGTCGGCGATGTGCGGCTCGCTGTACTCGTACTCGGGACTCCAGAACAACGCGTCGAACGGGCACACCTCGACGCAGATGCCGCAGTACATGCAGAGCGCGTAGTCGATGTCGAAGCGGTCGAGCTTGTTGACCTTGCGAGGGGCACCACCGGCACGGCGCGGCGGGGCGAGTTCCTTGTGGCCCTCGATGTAGATGCACCAGTCGGGGCAGCTGCGGGCGCAGAGCATGCAGGCGGTGCAGTTGTCCTCGCGCAGGGCGATCACGCCACGGGCACGCGTGGGCGGCGCCTCTTTCTCGCGCGGGTACTGCACCGTGGCCGGGCCACCGCCCAGCTTCCGCGGCTTGACGGTCTCGACGAACGTGCTGAGGGTGACCTGCAGACCCTTGCCGTACTCGTTGTAGCGGTCCTTCAGAAAGCCCATGTCAGAACGCCACCTTCAAGATCGCGGTGATCATGATGTTGACCAGCGACACCGGGATGAGGACCTTCCACGCGAAGCGCTGCAGCTGGTCCTCGCGCAGACGTGGGTAGCTGAAGCGGACCCACATGATGATGAACGACAGCACCAGCATCTTCGTGATCATCACGAGCGGGCCGACGACGTTCATCCAGTTGTCGATGTCGTCGAGACCGTTCCAGCCGAACCAGCTGAACGGGATGCCCCAGCCGCCGAGGAACAGCACGCTGGCGATGAGGCTGAACACGCCCACCGTCGCGAACTCGGCGATGAAGAAGATGAGGAATCGGAAGCCCGAGTACTCGGTCATGTAGCCCGACACGAGCTCGGACTCGGCGATCGGCATGTCGAACGGCGTCTGCGTGAGCTCGGCCTGGACGGCGATCATGAACACCACGAACCCGACGAACTGCGTGAGCAGGTACGGGTTGCCGAGGCCGTCCCAACCGAAGATCGAGCCACCGTTCTGCTGGACCACGATCTGGTTGAGGTTGAGCGTGCCGGCCTGGATGACCACGCCGATCACGGCGAGCACCATCGGGAGCTCGTACGCGATCAGCTGACCGGCCGCACGCAGACCACCGAGCAACGAGTACTTGTTGGCGCTCGACCAGCCGGCGATGAGGATGCCGAGCGTGCTGACCGAGCTGACGGCCAGGGCGTAGAAGATGCCCGCCTCGAAGTTCGTGAAGTAGGCGTCGGGCCCGAACGGCACGACGGCCACGAGCAGGAAGGTGCTGACGAGCACGATCAGCGGGGCGATCTTGAACACCCGCTTGTCGGCCAGCTCGGGCTGGATGTCCTCCTTCTGCAGCCACTTGCCGACCTCGGCGAACAGCTGCATCGACCCGTACGGACCCGCTTCCATGGGGCCGAGACGGCTCTGCATGAAGCTCATCATCTTGAACAGGAAGAGGTACACGATCGTGCCGGCCGGGAGCAGGACGGCGACCGTGCCGCCCAGCACCCGCAGCAACGACTGCGCCCAGTAGGGAAGGTCGACGGCGATCACTTGTCGATGTCTCCGAGGATGAAGTACAGCGAGGCGAGGATGGTGATGACGTCGGGGACGTACACACCACGCAGCACCCACGGCACGATGGAGATGTTGTTGAAGCTCGCCGTGCGGATGCGCACGCGGAACGGGCCGAGGTCGCCCTGGCTGACCACGTAGTAGCCCATCTCGCCGAGCGGGTTCTCGGTGCTGACGAAGGCCTCGCCCTCGGGCACCTTGATGATGCGGGGCACCTTGGCCATGACCGGGCCGGACGGCAGGATGTCGAGCAGCTGGTCGACGATCTTGGTCGACTCGCGCACTTCCTGCAGACGCACCCAGCAGCGGGCGAAGCTGTCGCCGTCCGGGTGGGTCCAGACCTTCCAGTCGACCTTGTCGTAGGCGAGCGGCAGGGCCTGGTCGCGGCGCAGGTCCCAGTCGACGCCGCTGGCGCGCAAGTTGGCGCCCGACAGGCCGTACTGCTGGGCGACCGCGGCGGGGATGACGCCGATGCCGCGGGTGCGGTCCTGGAACACCTTGTTGCCGAACAGCAGGTCTTCCATCTCGTCGCAGAAGCCGCGGAGCTTCTTCATCACCTGACGGGTCTCGTCGATCCAGCCCGCAGGCAGGTCGTCCTTGAGGCCGCCGATGCGGTCGAAGTTGGGATGGAAGCGGCCGCCGGTGGCGCCCTCGATCAGGTTGAGCACGTACTCGCGGTCGCGGAAGGCGAAGAACACCGGGGTGACCGCACCGAGCTGCACGCCGAGGTCGCCGAGGAACAGGCCGACGTTGGAGATGCGGCTGAGCTCGAACAGGATCGTGCGGATCACCTGGGCGCGCGGCGGCGCCTCGATGTCCATCAGCCGCTCGGCGGCCAGGATGAACGGCACCTCGTTGGCGAAGCTGCCGAGCCAGTCGATCCGGTTGATCAGCGTGGTGACCTGCGGGAAGGTGCGCACCTCGGTGAGCTTCTCGTAGCCACGGTGCATGTAGCCGGCCGACGGGTCGGCCCACACCACCTGCTCGCCGTCGAGGCGCACGACGATGCGCAGGGTGCCGTGCGTGGCCGGGTGCTGCGGACCGATGTTGAGGGTCATGCCCTCGGTCTCGAGTTCGACGTTCAGGCGCGCATCGGCGGCCTGCGCGGCGATGTAGCCGAGCTTCTGGCGATCGATCAGGTCGGTCATTCGTCCCCTCCACCTTCGCCGTCGTCGCCCTCGCCGGGCAGGGGCTCGACGTCGACGATGCCGGGCCACGGCTTCACGATGCGGGCGAGCAGCGGGAAGTCCTTGCGCAACGGATGCCCCTCGAAATCGGTGGGCAGATAGATGTTGCGGAGGTCGGGGTGGCCGGCGAAGCCGATGCCGAACATCTCGTGGGTCTCGCGCTCGTGCCAGTTGGCACCCGCGTAGACCGTGACCCAGCTGTCGACGACCTGCGCGTCGTCGGGCACGTCGGTCTTGATCGTGATGCCGACGTGGCGCTCGACGTCGGTGACCCGGGCGAACACCTGGAACCGGGTGTCGCCACCGGTGACGCCCTGGCGGATCTCGGTGGACCGCTCGGGGGCCGGCTGGCTCGGGTCGTCCTCGCCGCGGCCGAACGGGCTGGGCAGCCAGTCGATCGCCGAGAGGAAGCAGAAGTAGTGGAAGCCCATGTCGCGCAGCGCCAGGCCGGCGTCGCGCCAGGCGCCCGGGGTGACGCGCACCCACAGGTCGACGTTGGGCTTCAGCTCGACGGCGACGAGCTGGTCGCCGAGGACGGCGCGCAGCTTGTCGACGATGCTCTCGCGGAGGGTGTCCGACGCCAGGGCCGGCGTGTCGGTGCTGTCACTCAACGGGACCACCGCCCACCACGATCGGATCCTTGACGAGGGCCTTCGTGCCCTCGCCACGCCACCGGGCGCCCATGTCCTCGTTCTTGATCCGCTGCTGCAGCAGGACCACGCCCTCGAGCAACGCCTCGGGCCGCGGCGGGCAACCGGGCACGTAGACGTCGACCGGGATGATCTGGTCGACGCCCTTGGTGACCGAGTAGCTGTCCCAGTACGGGCCACCGCAGTTGGCGCACGAGCCCATCGAGATCACGTACTTCGGCTCGGGCATCTGCTCGTAGAGGCGCTTGATCGCCGGCGCCATCTTGTCGGTGACGGTGCCCGAGATGACCACCAGGTCGGCCTGGCGGGGGCTCGCGGGCAGCGGGATGACGCCGAGCCGCATCACGTCGTAGCGGGGCGACGCGAACGCCGCACCCATCTCGATCGCGCAGCACGCGAGACCCCACTGGTACACCCACAGCGAATACGACCTGCCCAGGTTGAACAGGGACGTCAGTGGTTTGGGCATCCGCCCCTTGTCGACAAGACCCATGTGGTTACACCCAGCGCAAGACGCCCTTGCGCCACGCGTACACGAGGCCAAGGAGCAGGACGAACACGAAGATACCCATCTCCACCAGGCCGAAGCCCGCATAGCGCTCGAGCTGCGTGGCCCACGGGAAGATGAACACCGCCTCCACGTCGAACACCACGAAGAGGAGGGCGAAGATGTAGTAGCGGACCTGGCTCTGCGACCAGCCGTCGCCCACGGGGTCGACACCGCTCTCGTAGGCGATCAGCTTCTGGGCGGTCGGCTTGTTGGGCCGGACCACGGCCGAGATCCCCAGCAGCAACCCGGCGAGCACGAGGGCGATCGCGCCGAACCAGACCACGGTGAGGTAGTCGCGAAGGAACTGAGACATCGCGGCCGACGCTACTACGCCGCGTGAATCGCCTCACAAACCCTAGACCCCGAGCTGTCGCGGCGGGCCGCGGCATCGTTCATCCGGCCGGGGGGAGGGCGTTGGTGGCGTCGAGCCATCCGGCGATGCCGGCGGCGACCGTGTCACGGGGGATGGCCAGGCCGCCGGCACCGTAGGTGGCGCCCGAACGGGGCTGCTCGCCACGGTGCTCGCGGGCGTAGGCGACGGCCGCGTGGAGGTCCTCGGCGAAGCGGTCCATCACCCCCGGCAGCGTGTTGGGGCGGGTGATGCAGAAGTGCAGCGCCGGCGGGTGCTGCAGTCCGTTCATCCGCCACTGCTTCGCGGCGAGCGCGTCGTTGACGTGGAAGATGTCGATCGGGTCGTCGCCCAGCTGCTCGCCGGGCGTGGCCGCGTAGGCGACGTTGAACAGCGGGTCGCCGAGCACGCGCAGTTCGGGGTGCTCGCCGATGATCTCGCGGAGGCGCCGGGCGGTGGCGAAGATGTCAGCGGCGATGGCGAGGTACCCCTCGCGGCCGAGCGACACCATCGCCGCCCACGCCGCGGCGATGATCCCGCCCGAACGCGAACCGCTCATGCCGGGCGAGGCGTAGTTGCCACCCGACCAGTCGGGCATCACGAAGTACTGGTGCTGGCGCAGCTCGGGCGTGCGGTACAGCAGCACGCTCGAGCCCTTGAGCCCGAAGCCGTACTTGTGCGTGTCGGCGCTGATCGACGTGACGCCCGGGTGGCGGAAGTCGAACACGGGCGCCGGCACGCCGAGCTCCTCGGCCCAGCAGAGGATGAAGCCGCCGAGGCAGCCGTCGACGTGCAGGTTGATGCCGCGCTCGAGCGCGAGGTCGCTCATCTCGCCGATCGGGTCGATCAGGCCGTGCGGGTAGGTGCCGGCCGAGCCGGCCAGGGCGACGGTGTTCTCGTCGACCAGCGAGCGGATCGAGTCCATGTCGGCGACGTGCATGTCGGTGACCGCGGCACGGCGCATCTCGATGCCGAAGTAGTGGCCGCCCTTGTGCAGTGCCGGGTGCGCCGTCTCGGGCAGCACCACGTTGGGGTTGGTGATCCCGCGTTCGCGGCCCCACTCGCGGTACACGAGCATCGGGTTCATCAAGCTCTCGGTGCCGCCGCTGGTGAGCACGCCGCACGGCTGCGGCGCGTGGAACAGCTCGGCGGCCATGGCGATGATCTCGCCCTCGAACCGGGTGGCGCTCGGGTAGACGTCGCGCTGCAGCACGTTGGCGTGACTGAAGTGGCCGAAGACCTCGTTCAGGAACTCGTAGTGCTCGACGTCGCCCGAGTAGATCGACCCGCTGATCTTGCCCTGGTACGCGACGGCGTCCTCGGCCGACGACATCTCCTCGATCTCGCGCAGGATCTGCTCGCGCGGCACTCCCGTGCGCGGCAGCTCGCGGTGGACGTCATAACGGTTCGCGTACGGATACAGGCCCATGGGCCGAGCCTACGACGGCCTCGCCGGCGGTCAGGTGGTCGGCAGCAGCGACAACGCCGGGTGCAGCGCCTGCAGGCGGCGCAGCGCGGCCGCCACGTGCTCACGTCTGGCCGGATCGGGGTCGTGCACGGCGGCGACGTCGAGCAGCGACGGCACCTCGTCGAGCGCGATCGCCCCGAGGTCGGCGAAGGCGAGGAACGCGGCGCCGCGTGCGTTGGTGGCGCGCGGCTGCGCGAGCCGACGGACCGGCCGGTCGAGCGCGTCGGCGAGCACCTGCGCCCACAGCGCGCTCTGGGCACCGCCGCCGCCGAACGCGAGCGACGGCCACGTGGTGCCGACGAAGGCCTCCATCGGTGGGCGCAACCAGCCGAGGTTGAGCGCCACGCCGTCGAGCACTGCGCGCACCAGGTGACGGCGATCGTGGCGCAGGTGCAGACCGGTGAACGCGGCGCGCACGTCGTCGTTGGGCTCCGGTGCGATCGATCCGAGCAGCCACGGTGCGAACTCGACACCGTCGGCGCCGTCGGGCAACGAGCCGAGGTCGTCGAGCGCGCCGGCGATGTCGTCGCCGTACCCGAACAGCCGGGCCGCCCACTCGAGCGCGCGCCCGCCGACGCCGTTCTCGGCCATCACGTAGTAGCGCTGCGGCACCGGGCTCGGCACCGCCAGCAATCCGCTGCGCAGGTCGCCACGCGGCTGGTCGACGTGCGTGACCATCACCGAGGTGGTGCCGATGACGACCGCGCCGGTGTCGGGTCCGAGAGCGCCGGTGCCGACGGCCGACGTGATCGAGTCGATCGTGCCGGGCACGACCGGCAGACCCGCCGGCACACCCAGTTGGTCGGCCACCCGCGACACGACCTCGCCGACGACACCACGCATCGGCACGAGCGGGGCGAGCTTGTCGGGTCGCAGCCCCGTGGCCGCCACCAACTCCGGGTCGTACTCGACCGACCCCCACGTGCGGTTGTCGCAGACGAGCTGACCGAAGGCCGTGGACTGGGTGGCCGTGACACGCCCGGTGAGCCGCGCCGTCACGTAGTCCATCGGCTCGACGAGCGCGGCAGCCGCCGCGAACGAGTCCGGGTGGAACGTCTCGACGACGTGCGCGTGCGCGACGTTGTCGTTGCCGCTCGGCAACGGGATCAACCCGTGCCGTTCGACGAACAGGGCGAAGGCGCCGTCGACCGCGAGGCGGGTGAGGTTGTGTGCTGCGCCGCGGGTGTCCATCCAGAGGATGCACGGACCGGTGGGACGGCCGTCGGCGGCCACCGGGATCGTGCTCATGTACTGGCTCGTCACCGCCACCGCGACGAGTGGGGGACGGGGCTCGAGCGCGGCGAGGGTCGCGCGGGTGGCGGCCACGATCGCGATCCACATCTGCTCGGGGTCCTGCTCGGCCCCGCCGCCGTCGACGAACGTGGTGGTCACCGGCTGCGACGACCAGGCCAGCGTGCGGCCGCTCCGGTCGACGACCGCCACCTTCGGCCCGCCGGTCCCCAGGTCGATCGCCAGCACGCATCCGTCGCCGTGGTCCATGCGGCCGAGCGTAGGTGTCTGGTATCAAGGGCCGCGTGCCCGCCGTACTGCAACTCCTCGGTCCGTCGACCGGTGGCATCCGCGTGCACGTCGGCGAGCTCACGCGCCGGCTCCGCGGCCGCGGCTGGCAGGTGACGGTCGCGGGTCCGCCCGGTGTGATGGACGGGGTGGACGACGGGACCGACGGGACCGACGGGACCGACGTCGTCGACGTGCCGACGTCGTGGCATCCACTCGCGCTGCGACGGGCGCGCCGGCAACTCGCCGCGCTGCTGGCCGGCGTCGACGTGGTGCACGCGCACGGGTTGAAGGCCGCGCTCGTGGCGCTCACGATCCGACACCGACCGCCCGTCGTGCTCACGGTGCACAACCTGGTGGTCGGCACCCAGCGGGGCTACGCCCGACGCGTGCTCGGCTCGGTCGAGCGGTGGATCGTCGCCCACGTCGACGACGTGATCGTGATCAGCCCCGAGATCGGTGAGCGTGTGGCCCCGCTGCAACCGGCCGACCGGCGCCACGACGTGCTGCCGGTGTCGCCGCGCCGCCAGGTGACGTCCACGCGCGAGCAGGTGCGTGCCTTGCACGGCATCGCCGACCACTCGCCGCTGGTGGTGGTCGTCGCCCGCCACCACCCGCAGAAGGACCTACCGATGTTCCTGGCGGCCATGGCGCAGGTGCGCGAGCGCGTGGCGCACGTGCGGGCGGTGATCGTCGGCGACGGCCCCGAACGCCCGACGGTCGAGGCCGAGCGGCACCGGCTCGGGCTCGACGACGTGGTGGTGATCGCCGGTCATCGGCCCAACCCGATCGACGAGATGCACGCAGCCGACGTGGTCGCGCTGTCGTCGGTGTGGGAGGGATCACCGCTCGCCGTCGCCGAGTGCCTGTCGATCGGCGCCCCGCTCGTCAGTACCGCGGTCGGCACCGTGACACGCCACCTGGTCGACGGCGAGAGCGCTCGCATCGTGCCCGTCGGCGACGCCCGAGCGATGGCCGACGCGCTGGTCGAACTGCTCGCCGACGCGGATCGCCGGGCGGTGATCGGCGAGGCCGGGCGGCGCGTGGCGGAGGGGACGTTCGACGCCGACCGGCTCGTCGACGCCGTCGTCGACGTCTACCGCACCGCCGTCGAACGGCCCCGTTGACGAGTCACCCGAGCACCACCCCCCGTCACGGCCGTCGCCGTCATGGCCGACGACGTGCTACACCTGCATTCCCATGAAGCCGGACGGAGTGGCAGCGCTGGTCGCGCGTGTGCCCGAATGGGCCGGCCGCGACCCGCAGATCCGTCCCCTGCACGGTGGCATCACCAACCGCAACTACGTCGTCGACGTCGACGGGGTCGACTGGGTGGTGCGGGTGCCCGGCGAGCGCACCGAGCTGCTGGGCATCGATCGGGCCAACGAACGCGAGGCCGCCGAGCGGGCGGCCGAGCTGGGCATCGGCCCGCCCGTGTTGGGCGAACTGCCGGGCGTCCGCACGCTGATCACCCAGCTCGTCCCGGGTAAGCACCTCGAGGCGACGGCGTTCACCGAGCGGCTCGCCGACGTGGTGCCGTTGTTGCGCACGTTCCACCAGAGCGGTCCGCTGCGCGGCGCGTTCCCCATCCACCGCGTGGTCGAGTGGCACGCCCGTGACGCCGCCACCCACGGCGTCATGCCACCAGGCGCCTACGAGCGCCTGCACCAGGCGAGCCGCCGGATCGAGAAGGCCTTCGCCACGTCGCCGATGCCCCTCGTGCCGTGCCACAACGACCTGCTGCCCGGCAACGTGCTGTTCGACGACGGTCGCGTCTGGCTGCTCGACTTCGAGTACGCGGGCATGAACGACGTGTTCTTCGACCTCGGCAACCTCAGCATCAACGCGGGACTCACCGAGGCTGCCGACCACGAGCTGATCCGGCTCTACTTCGGCACCGACTCACCTGCCCACCGGGCGCGCTTGCAGTTGATGAAGGTGATGAGCGAGTTCCGCGAGGGCATGTGGGCGGTGGTGCAGCAGGCGATCAGCACCCTCGACACCGACTTCGTCGCCTATGCCGACGAGCGGCTCGGCAGTTGCGAGAAGCTCGTCGCGCGCCCCGAGTTCACGACATGGTTGGAGGACGCGGCTCGTCCGTTGGTGTGACCGCACGCGCCAGCACGTGCGCCCCCACGGGCGCCGTCACCAACTGCAGCACCACGGCGACCGCGAGCTTCGTCACCAGGCTCACCGAGTCGACCTGGAGCGCCGCGCCGACGGCGCAACACAGCACGCCGAGCGTCGCCGGCTTCGTCGCGGCGTGCATGCGCGACCGGGTGTCCGCGAACCGGTGGAGACCCACGGCCCCCAGCAGCGCGAGCGCGGCGCCACTCACGAACAGCACTGCGGTCAGCACGTCGAGCACGGTGCTCATGCGCCGTCCGTCCCCGCTGCACCGACCGGGTCACCCCGGCGCTCGAGGAAGCGGCCCACGGTGACCGAACTCAGGAAGCCGAGCAACCCCAGCACGAGCGCGAGCTCGACGAGGATGCCGTCGCCCATCAGCACCGCGCCGACGAAGAGCCCGCACTGGATCACCGAGGCGAGCGCGTCGAACGCGACGGCGCGATCGCCGAGCGAGCTCGGACGGACCGCGCGCCACACGATCACCACGGCGGCGAGCACGAGCAGCACGAGCGACACCCACGACGTCGCGGTCACGATGCGACCTCCCGGGTCGACCGTGCCGCTGCCTGCCGGTCGATCGGCGTGATCGCTCGCGTGACACGACGTTCGAGCGCGGCGATCGACTCGACGAACTCGTCGTGCTCGAACTCACCGAGCACGTGCACGTCGAGCACCTGACGGCCGCCCTCGGTGTGCACGTCGACGGTCATCGTGCCGGGCGTGAGCGTGATCGCGTTCGCGACGATCGACGACACGAGTCGCGAGCCGGTCTCGAGCGGCACCGACACCACCGTGGCGGCGGTTCGCGACGGTGTGGGCCGCGCCACCGCACGCGCGACGGTGATCGACGAGACGACGAGGTCGAAGAGCAACCGTGCGACGAAGGCGACCACGGCCACCGGGTGCACACGGTGCGTCGTCCGGCGCGCCGGCGGGAAGAGCAACCACATCGCGCCGATGACGGCGAGCCCACCGACGACGTTGCCGACGGTGAGCTCGCCCTGCAGCGCGACCCACAGGACGAGCAGCGTGACCGTGCGGGCGATCACGACCCCACCACCGAGGTGCGGTAACGGCCGGGATCGACGAGCTGCTCGGCAGCCTGCACGCAGAAGTCGTACAGCGGCCCGGCGAACGCAGCGATCGCCAGCGTGACGATCACGAGCACCACGGTGCTCGCCGACATGAGGCGATGGTGCCGGAGGATCCCGAGCCGGCCCGCCGGCACCGCAGGGTGCACGTCACCCCAGAACACGCCGATCCAGATCTTCGTCATCGAGATCAAGGTGAGCAGGCTGCCGGCGAGCGCGACGGCGACGATCACGTGCCGACCGTCGTCGAAGCCCGCGCGCACCAGCGCGAGCTTGCCCAGGAAGCCCGAGAACGGCGGCAACCCGGCGAGGCTGAGCGCGGGCAGCAGGAACAGCGCGGCGAGCACACCGGATCGTCGGGCGAGGCCGCCGACGTCGTCGAACGCGGTCGTGCCGGTCTCGCGTTCGACGATGCCCTGCACCAGGAACAGCGCCGTCTTCACCGGCACCTGGTGCAACAGGAAGAACACGGTGGCGGCGAGCGCGGCCTCGGTGCCGATGCCGAGGCCCATCACCATGTACCCGATCTGGCTCACGATGTGGAAGCTCAGGATGCGCTTCATCTCCATGTGCGACATCGCCCCGAGCACGCCGATGATCATCGTGAAGCCCGCGATCCACAACAGCAGCGTTGCCTCACCGCCCGGGAACAACAGCGTCTCGGTCCGGATCAGGCAGTACACCCCGACCTTGGTCAGCAGTCCGGCGAACACGGCCGTGACCGAGCTCGGCGCCGTCGGATACGAGTCGGGCAACCAGAAGAACAGCGGGAAGACCGCCGCCTTGATGCCGAACGCGACGAGCAACAAGAGGTTGAGGCCGTTGCGCACACCGTCGGGCAGGGCGGCGAGACGCTCGGGGAGCTCGGCCATGCTCACGGTGCCCGTCGCGGCGAAGACGAGCCCCACCGCGGTGAGCAGCACCGTGCTCTCGATGACGTTCAGCACGACGTACGTGGTGCCCGAGCGGATCTGCGCGTCGGTGCCCTCGAGCGTGAGCAGCACGTAGCTCGCCATCAGCATCAGCTCGAACGCGACGAAGAGGTTGAACAGGTCGCCGGCGAGGAACGCCTGTGCCAGCCCGGCGGCCAGCACGAGGTACACGGGGTGGTACACCACCGACCGTTCGTCGGACGCGCGCTGGCCGATGGCGAACACCAGCACCACCGCGAGCAACGACATCGAGATCACGAGCATCATCGCCGCCAGGCGGTCGGCCACCAGGGTGATCGAGATGTCGGCCGGCCAGCCACCGAGGCGCGACGACACGATCTCGTCGGTGCGCGCGACGTGCACGAGCAGCGCGACGGCCACGCCGAGCGAGCCGCTCAGCGCCACGAAGCTGACGATGCGTTGCACCGCGCGCCGCCGCACGATCATCGTGAGCGCGGCCCCCAACAGCGGCAGCCCGAGCGGCAGACCGAGCAACGCGTTCACGGGAGCACGTCCTCCGAGCTCGGGATGTCGGCCGCGCGGCGTTCCTCGTCGCGAGCGACCCGGCGGTCCTCGACGTCGTCCTCGACCACGTCGTTGCCGTCCATCGTCCAGTTGCGCCACGCCAGGGCGAGCAGGAAGGCCACGACGGCGAAGCCGATCACGATCGCCGTGAGCACGAGTGCCTGCGGCACGGGATCGGTCGCGTCGTCGCGACCGACGATCGGGGGCGAGCCGGGTCGGTCGCCGGTGGCCACGAGCACCACGTTGACGCCGTTGCCGAGCATCGCGACGCCGAGGACGATCCGCGTGAGCGTGCGCTGCAGCACGAGGTACGTGCCGGTGGCGAACAGCACGGCGATCAGCACCACGTACGCGGCGCTCACGGTCGCAGCTCCTCTGCCGGCTCCGACTGCCCGTCCGGACGTGCGTCGGCGAGCTCGGTGTGGATCGGGTCGGCACCGAGCGCGACGAGGACCGACAGCACCACGCCGATCACGAGCAGGTACACGCCGAGATCGAAGAAGGTCGACGACACGAGCTTCACCGTGCCGATGCCGGGCAGGTCGGGCTGCCAGATCGCGGATTCGAGCAACGCGTCGCCGACCACCACCGGGGCGACGGCGGTCGCGGCTGCGAGGAACATGCCGCAGCCGATGAGCGTCGTCGGCTGGGTGACGACCGAACGACGGACCCGCAACGATCCGCCCGCCAGGAAGCGCAGGACGAACGCGGCACCGGCCACCAACCCGCCGGCGAAACCACCACCGGGCGCGTTGTGCCCGCGAAAGGTGAGGTACACCGACACCAACAGGATCACCGGGAACAGCCAGCGGTCGGCCTCGTCGAGGATCGGGGTCCGACGTCCGATCACGACGCCTCCTCCACCGGACCGACCGTCGACACCGGACCGGCGTGACGACGGCGGCGCGCCATGCGGACGAGGTTGGTCACCCCGAGCGCAGCCGTGCCGAGCACGGTGATCTCGCCCATCGTGTCGAAGCCGCGGAAGTCGACGAGGATCACGTTCACGACGTTCTTGCCACCGGCCTCCGGCAACGATCGCTCGGTGTACGCCTCGCCGACCGACGGCGCGGTGCGCGCCGCCGACACCATCACGGCGAACCACGCGACCGCCACGCCCACGGCCACCGAGATGCCCAGGCGGACGAGCTTCGGGGCCCACACGGGGTCGGCGTCGAAACCGCGCGGCATGTGTCGCAGCACGAGCAGGAACACGACGATGGTGAGCGTCTCGACGAGCAACTGGGTGAGTGCGAGGTCGGGCGCACCGTGCAACGCGAAGAGCACGGCACACGCGAAACCCACCCCGCCGAGGAGGAGCGCCGACACGAACCGCTCCCGTGCCACCACGACGGCGAGAGCCAGGACGACGCCGAGCCCGGCGACGGCCACCTGCACCCACGAATCGCCCCATCGCACACGATCGAGCCCGGCGCCGGGGTCGTCGGCGATCGCGACGACCAGCACGGTGGCGACGACGGTCATCACCACGGCGAGGTACGCGAGGAGCGACCCGCTCTGGGTGACGACCGTGATCCGCTTCGAACCGTCGAGCAGCCCGTCGAACGATCGTTGGAACGCACGCTCGCCCGACAGCGGGAGCACCGTCGGTGCGATCACCTCCGGCACGCGCGCGCCGACCACGCCACCGATCGCGATCACCGCCACCGAGATCAGGAATGCGGTGTGGATGCCCGGCCACAGGTGCAGCGAGCTCGACGCCGCAGGGTCGAGGGAGGTACCGGGTGCGACGAGCCAGCGACCGAACACACCGGCGCCGAGACCTCCGAGCACCGAGGCGGCCGCGAACACGACGGCCGGCGCCGTGAGCATCGTGCCCGGGGCGTGATGGACGTGCGCCACGTCGGTCACGGTGGGGTCGGTGCCGAACATGCCGTGGATCAGCCGCACGCTGTAGGCGACGGAGAGGACCGACCCGGCGATCACGGCGACGAGCGCGGCGGTGCCGGCGGCACCAGCGTCCGCGTCGAGCAGGGCGACGAGTGCCTTCTCCTTGGTGACGAAGCCGAGCAGCGGGATCAGGCCGGCCATCGAGGCAGCACCGAGCACCATCGCTGCAGCGACGACGGGCATCTCCCGCCAGAGGCCGCTCAGACGCCGGATGTCGCGCGTGCCGGTCGCATGATCGACCACACCGACGCCGAGGAACAGTCCGGCCTTGAACAGGGCGTGGGCCACGAGGTGCGCGACGCCGGCGTAGGTGGCTCCCGGCACGCCGAGACCGACCAGCACCGTGAGCAGCCCGAGCTGCGACACCGTGCTGTGTGCGAGCAGCAACTTGCCGTCGGTCTGGCGCATCGCCCTCGCGCCGCCGAGCAACATCGTCGTGCCGCCGCAGACGACGACCGCCCAACGCCAGATGTCGAGGTCGCCGAACACGGGTGCGAGCCGCGCCATCAACACGATGCCGGCCTTCACCATCGTGGCCGAGTGCAGGTACGCGCTCACCGGCGTCGGTGCCGCCATCGCGCCGGGCAGCCAGAAGTGGAACGGGAACTGCGCGCTCTTGGTGAACGCCCCGACGAGCGCCAGCATCGCCGCGGTGGTCACCATCGGGCCACCCGGTCGGGCCGTGGCGAGCGAGACGAATTCGGTGGTGCCGACGGCCACCTGCAACAGCACCACACCGGCCAACAGGCAGAGCCCGCCGGCACCGGTGACGAGGAGTGCGCGCAGCGCGGCGCCACGAGCCGCCGCCGACCGGTCGTTCAGGCCGATCAAGAGGAACGAGCACACCGACGTGAGCTCCCAGAACACGAACATCGTGAAGAGGTCGGCCGACGCGACGAGGCCGGTCATCGCGCCCGCGAACAGCACGAACAACCCGGTGAACCGGGTGAAGGTCGCGTCGTGCTCGAAGTAGTTCGCGGCGTAGATCAACACGAGGGCGCCGATCAGGCTCACGACGAGCACCATCAACACCGCGAATCCGTCGAGCCGCAGCGCGAGTCGCAATCCGAGCGCGCCCACCCACGTCCAGCGCTCCTCGTGCACCGTGGCGCCGATGCCGAGCACCGCCGCGGTCACCGCCGTCGCGGCCAGCACGACGACGCCCATCGCCACGCCGAGGCGCGGCCGAGCGCGAGTGGCGACCAGCACGACGGTGCCGGCGACGGCGTGGAGGAGGACGAGGAGGAGCATGCTCAGGTGTGGGGGCGTGACGATGTCATGCCGACCAGACTTCCCGGCGCACCGCTGTCGACGGTAGTCGACACACGCGAACGAGCCGGCCCGGAGGCCGGCTCGTTCACACAGATGTCACGAAACGGATCGAGCGTTCAGACCGCCCGGCCGTGCTCGACGGCGTCGAGTTCGCGCTCGATCGCCATGAGCTCTTCCTTGGTGCCCTGCACCTTCGGGCCGGTGAACCACTGCTTGCCGCTGAACTTCCAGTAGCCGAGCACGAACACCGCCGCGAGCAGGATCAGCGGGCCGGTGAAGTTGAAGTTGTTCAACTTGTAGAAGGTGTTGCCGGCACCGTCGTCGAGGAACATGTTGTCCTTGCCCCATGGCGTCCAGAACGGCCAGAACACCGGCGCCACGAACAGCACCGAGATGAACACGATCCACACGAGCGACGTCCAGCCGACCAGCTTGTGCTTGCCCTTCAGGTTCCACGGGCCGACCTGGAAGTCCGGGTTGGTGAGCCGCAGGTAGATCGGGATCGCGTACGAGATGTACAGACCGATCACGCAGATGCCCGTCATCGCGAAGAACGCCGTCGAGAACCGACCGGCGCCGGTGCCCTTCACGTACAGCGACGTCGCGCCGACGATGGCCGAGAGGACCACGCCGAGCCACACCGAGTTCGTTGGCGTCCGGGTCTTCGGGTTGATCTTGTGCCAGATGTTCGAACCCGGGAGCGCACCGTCTCGGCTGAACGCGTAGATCATGCGGCTGTTGGCCGTGACCGACGCGAGGCCGCAGAAGAACTGCCCGACGATCGCGATGAACACGATGAGCTTCGCCGCCGCGTCGCCGACGGCCGCAGAGATCACACGAGGTGCGGCGTTGACGAGGAACGGGTCGTTGGCGTCGCCGAAGATGAGGGCGCCGTACGAGTCGTCGCCCTTCTTCGGCAGGGCGGCGATCATCGCCACGTTCATCACCAGGGCGGCGATGGCCGAGATGTAGATCGAGCGCACGATCGCCTTCGGGGCCTCGGTGCGGGCACCGACGGTCTCCTCACTCACGTGGGCCGAGGCGTCGAACCCGGTGATGGTGTACTGCGCGAGCAGCAGGCCGAGACCGAACAGGTAGATCGTGATGAACGCGCCACCCGTCCAGCCGGTGAGCCCGGCCGGTGCCTCGTCGAACACCCCTCCGAGGCCACGGCGGTTGTCCGGGGCGATGAACAGGATCGCGGCGATGATCACCACGCCGACCACGTGCCACCACACGCTGATGTCGCCGAAGATCTTCACCAGGCTGACGCTGAAGGTGTTGAGCAGACCGTGGGCGATCAGCACCAGGAGGTAGATCACGTAGATGTTCGTCGTGTTCAGGTGGAACCCGTCATCGAACATCCGGATGAAGTACCCGATGAAGATCGAGAGCGCATAGTCGACGCTCGAGATCACGCCGATCTGGCCGATCAGGTTGAAGTAGCCCGTGAACCACGACCAGCGAGCCGGGTTCTTGCGGGCCAACTTGGCCGACCAGTAGTAGAGGCCACCGGCCGTCGGATACGCAGAGCAGATCTCGCCCATGGCCATGCCGACCAGGAGGGCGAAGAAGCCGACGATGATCCACCCGAGCGTGATCACACGCGGACCACCGGTGACCATGCCGAGCCAGAAGCTCGTCATGCCACCGGCCAGGATCGAGATGATCGAGAAGCTGATGGCGAAGTTGCTGAAGGTACTGAGGCCGCGGTGCAACTCCTGGGCGTAGCCCAACGAGTGCAGGTGATCGCGATCCTCGTCGTGATGATGTCCGGTCAAGACCGACCTCCCCGATGGCTCGACGCTGGCCCCACGGTCAGCGTTCGAGTGGCGAGGTTCTAGCAGGTCTGGAGAACCCCTCCGGACGGAGGGACCCGATCGAGGTGGCGCGCCCTCAGTCGAAGTCGAGGAACCAGTCGACGAGCTGCTCGGTGTGCTCGCGACTGATCGGGGTGTTGGCACGGGTCTCGGCCATGACTTGTTCGACCGACGAGCCGAAATTGCCGAGCTCGGTGGCTCCGGGGCCCTGGGTCCACCGAGCCATGATCGCCTCATGCGCCTCGGGGTGGAACTGGGTGCAGAAGCTGCGCCCCATCCGCCACGCCTGCGGCCCCACGGCGCTACGCGCGAGTTCGGTGGCACCCGGCGGCACGGTGACCACGTCGTAGTGCCACTGGAGCCACGGGCCCTCGGCGATCGCCGCAGGGACGTCGGAGACGACGTCGTACCAACCGATCTCGGGCGTGCGCGCCCGCTCGACGGTGCCGCCGAGCGCGTACGCCATCGACTGGTTGCCGAAGCAGATGCCGAACTGCGGCAGGTTGCGCCGGTGCGCTTCGCGGATGACCGCTGCCTCGGCCGCGACGTTGTCGGCGACGTGCGGCCAGTAGACGCTCCACTCGCTGCCGAGCAGCATCACGAGATCGAAGCCGTCGAGGTCGGGCCACTCGTCGGGCGACTCGCGGAACGCCTCGGTGAACCGGTAGCCGTGGAAGCGGAACCGCTCGCCCACGAAGCCCGGGTCGCAGTCGTTCTGATTGGCGATCAGCAGCGCACGCATCGGCCACACGGTACCGGCGCGACGTCGCGTCGCTCGGCCCTGAGCGCCCGGCAGAATGGCGGGCGTGCCAGCTCACGTGCTCATCGTCGGTCGCCTCAGCCCCGAGTCGAAGGGTGTGCGTGGCGAGAGCTTCGCCGCCGGACAGGGCTACTTCCGTGCGGTCGAGCGGGCCGGCGGCGTGCCGTTGATGCTGCCGCCGATCCCCGCGCTGCACGACCGTCTGCCCGAACTCATCGAGCGCTTCGACGCGATCGTGATGCACGGCGGCGGTGACGTCGACCCACGCCGTTACGGCCAGGAGCCATCGGCCGACGAGCTGTACGGCATCGTGCCCGAGCACGACGAGGTCGAGCTCGACGTCGTCCGTCTGGCACTGGCCGCCGACAAGCCGATGCTCGCGATCTGCCGTGGAATGCAGGTGCTCAACGTCGCGCTCGGCGGCGACCTCGTGCAGCACATCGGCTCGGAGGACCACTGGTTCGTGAAGCACCCGGTGACGGTCGACGGTGACAGCCGCCTCGCCGCCGCCCTGCGCACCGAGCGTCCGTCGGCCTGCCACAGCGTGCACCACCAGTCGATCGGTCGTCTCGGCGACGGGCTGCGGCTCGTGGCGCAGGCCGACGACGGCATGCCCGAGGCGATGGAGGTCGACGGTGCGTCGTGGGCCGTCGCCGTGCAATGGCACCCCGAGGACACCGCCGCGACCGACCCCGAGCAGCAGGCGCTGTTCGACGCCCTCCTCCGCCAGGTGTCGCGGTGAACGAGGCGGGCGCGCCGCCGCTGATCGGCATCTGCGGGCGCGTGCTGTCGTTCGCCGACGAAGGTCGCCGTGACGCGTTCTCGAGCAGCCAGCCCTACAGCCGCGCCGTCGCCAAGGCCGGCGGTCTGCCGGTGCTGCTGCCGCCGCTGCCCACCGCGCCGCGACAGGTGCACACCTATCTCGATCGCCTCGGCGGCCTGCTCCTGCCCGGCGGCGGCGACGTCGAGCCGCACCGGTACGGCCAGCAACCGAACACCGACGCCCTGTACGGCATGGTCGGGCTGCACGACGAGTTCGACCTCGCGCTGGTGCACGCGGCCATCGAGCGCGACCTGCCGGTGCTCGCGATCTGCCGAGGCATGCAGGTGCTCAACGTGTCGCAGGGTGGCACGTTGGTGCAGGACCTCGACTCCGGCGACGAGCGCGGCGAGGGTCACTGGATGAACGAGCACCCGGTCGACATCGTCGCGGGGTCGAAGCTCGCGCAGGCGGTTGGCACCACCCATCTGCGCCACTGCTACTCGGTGCACCACCAGGGACTCGACGCGCTCGGCGAGGGCATCGTGCCCGTCGCCCATGACGAGCACGGCCTGATCGAGGCGGTCGAGTACGAGGGAGCCAGCTGGATCGTCGGTGTGCAGTGGCACCCCGAGGACACGATCGGCATCGAGGCCGGTCAGCTCGGCCTGTTCGAGGAGTTCATCCGCCGGTCGGCGGCGCACGCCGCCGGCTGACCGATCAGGGCGTCAACAGCGTCGCGTGATCGGCGGCCGAGACCAGCCAACCCGGCGCGAAGCCGACCAGCAGCGTGAACCCGACGGAGAGCACCACGGCCAGCGTGGTCGACAGCGGGGTCCGCACGGCCTCGCGAGCATCGTCACCCGGCTGCGGGTCGGCGATCCACATGCTGATCATGATCCGCAGGTACAAGAACGCGGCGATCACCGACGCGAGCATCGCGATGATCGCGATCGCGTAGCTGTGCTCGTCGACGGCGGCCTCGATCACGCCGAACTTGGCGACGAAACCCGACGTGAGCGGCACGCCCGCCTGAGCGAGCAGCAGCACCGTCATGCCGAGCGCGAGCGCCGGACGCGTGCGCCCGAGCCCGCGGAAGGCATCGAGATCGGTCTGCGAGTCGCCGGTGCGACCGACGAGCGACACCACGGCGAAGGTACCCATGACGAGCACGGCGTACAGCAGCAGGTACAGCAACGATGCCGACACACCCTTGGCGGGACCCGACTGACCCGCCGTGTGCGCAGCGGCCTCGACGCCCACGAGGATGAAGCCCGCGTGGCTGATCGAGGAGTACGCGAGCATCCGCTTCACATTGGTCTGCACGACGGCGAGGATCGAGCCGATCGCGAGCGTCGCGACGGCGAGGGTCCACACGACGGGCCGGTAGTCGTCACGCCAGTGCGGCAGCGCCTCGGTGAGCACGCGCAGCATGGCGGTGAACGCACCGATCTTGCCGGCGCTCGCCATGAACGCGGTCACCGGCGTGGGCGCACCCTGGTACACGTCGGGCGTCCAGAAGTGGAACGGCACCGCCGACACCTTGAACGCCAGACCGATCAGCAACAACGCCACGCCGGCGAGCACGAAGGCGTCCTTGCGCTCGGTCAGCACCGACGAGTTCACCGCGGCGACGATCTCGCTGTAGCGGGTGCTCCCGGTGCCGCCGTAGACGAGGGCGACGCCGTACAGGAAGAACGCCGAGGCGAAGCCACCGAGCACGAAGTACTTGATGCCGCTCTCCTGGCTCTCGATGCGGCGACGGTGGCTCGCGGCCAGGACGTAGAACGACAGCGACAGCACCTCGAGACCGAGGAACAGCACGACGAGGTCGTCGGCCATCGCCATGACGATGCCGCCGATGCCGGCCGTCAGGTACAGGGCGTACACCTCGGGTCCGTCCATGCCCTCGCGGCGCAGGTAGTCGTCGGTGATGAGGCAGGCGAGCAGGATCGCTGCGGCGATCGCGATCGTCGCGAACAGCGCGAACGTGTCGAGGCTCACGGCGCCGGCGACGAGGGTGCGCGCGCCCTGGTCGGTGACGTCGTCCCACAGCACGAACGACATCACCATCGCGGCGCCGGCAGCGGTCGCGGTGAACGCGGCGTAGAGACCGCGCGGCCAGGCGGGCGTCAGCGCTGCGATCACGAGCAGCACGAGCGCAGCGCCGAGCAGGATGAGCAGTGGGCTGAGGTCGAACCACGCGATGGCGGGTCCGACGAGCTTCTCGGCGGTCACGGTGCCACCTCCTCGCCGGTGTCGCCCTCGGCCGCGTCGGCCGACTCGGTGACGGGCTCGGGAACCGTCGGCTCCTCGTATCCGGTGCGCTCGCTCACGTGGGTGATCAACGCCTTCACACTGGGCTCGATCCGGTCGAGCATCGGCTTGGGGTAGACGCCGGTGAACACGATGAGGCCGATGAACGGCAGCAGCACCGCGGCCTCCTTCGCGCGCAGCTCGGGGAACGAGCGGTTGGCGTCGTCGGGCTCGCCGTGGAACACGCGTTGGTACGCCCACAGCAGGTACAGCGCCGCGAGGATCACACCGGTGGCGGCTACGACCGTCCACCACCGGGCGGTGAGGAACGATCCGATCAGCACGAGGTACTCACCGATGAACCCGTTGAGCCCCGGCACGCCGATCGACGAGAGCATCACGACCATGAAGCCGGCGGCGAAGATCGGCGCCACCTTCTGGATGCCCTTCAGTTCGGCGATCTGGCGGGTGTGACGGCGCTCGTAGATCATGCCGACGAGCAAGAACAGCGCGCCGGTGCTGAGACCGTGGTTGATCATCTGCATCGTGGCGCCGCTGATCGACTGGCTCGTGAAGGCGAAGGTGCCGAGCACGATGAAGCCGAGGTGCGCCACCGACGAGTAGGCGACGAGTCGCTTGAGGTCCTTCTGCATCGTCGCCGCGATCGCGCCGTAGATGATGCCGATCACTGCGAGGGTGAGGAACAGCGGGCGGCTCCAGCGGGCGGCCTCGGGGAAGAGGTACAGACCGAAGCGCAGCAGACCGTAGGTGCCGAGCTTCAGCATCACGCCGGCCAGGATGATCGAGCCCCCCGTCGGCGCCTGGGTGTGCGCGTCGGGCAACCAGGTGTGCACCGGGAACATCGGCACCTTCACCGCGAACGCGATCGCGAAGGCGAAGAACAACCAGCGACCGGTGGTGGCGGCGAAGTCGGCCTTCTCGGCGATCTCGACGAGATCGAAGGTGAGGTGACCGGTACCGTGCGACTTGGCGAGGAACGCCGTCGACACGATGCCGACGAGCATGAACGCCGAGCCGACCATCGTGTAGAGGAAGAACTTCGTCGCCGCGTACACCCGACCCTCGTAGCCCCAGCCACCGATGAGGAAGTACATCGGGACGAGCACGATCTCGAAGAAGACGAAGAACAAGAACAGGTCGAGGCTGAGGAAGCTGCCCATCATCCCGGCCTCGAGCAGCAGCAGCCACGCGAGGTAGCGCTTGTGGTCGTGGTGCGGGTCGACGCCCAGGATCACGAGCGGGAACAGGATGCCCGTCAGCACGACGAGGAACAGCGAGATGCCGTCGATGCCGAGGTGCCACGAGATGCCCCACGGCTTGATCCACGAGTGCTTGCTGACGAACTGGAACCCGGCATCGGCGGTCTCGAACGACGAGAGCACCCACACCGACAGCGCGCCGGTGAAGACGCTGACGAGGATCGCGACGAGCTTGATCCACTCGCTGCGCCGCTCCGACAGCAGCGCGACCGCGAGCGAACCGGCGGCGGGGAGCAGCACCAGAGTGGTGAGGATCGGGAACGACATCAGAGGATCCCCCGGATCACCACGAACCAGATGAGGACCAGCACGACACCGCACCCGACGGCGGCGGCGTACTGGCGGATGTAGCCGCTCTGGGCCTTGCGGGCCTGGCCCGCCGTGCCCTGCACGACCTTGGCGACGCCGTTGACGGCGCCGTCGACCACCTTGGCGTCGAACCAGGCGACACCGTCGAACGCCTGGCGGCCGGGGCCGCCCATGAAGGCCGAGACGGCCTTGTCGTAGTACCACCCCTGCTCGAGCACGACCGGCTCGACGGGCTTGGCCTTCTTCTTCGCGTAGACCATCACCGAGGCGGCGATGCCGATGGCGGCCACCACCACGGCGACCGCGAGCAGCACGTACTTGTTGTCGTACGCCCACGTGCCATGGATGTCGGCCTCACCGACCTCGACGACCGGTTCGAGCCACTTCTCGAGGAAGTGGACGTTCGACGAGAACGGCAGCTGCAGCGCACCACCGACGATCGACAGACCGGCCAGCACCACCAGCGGGATCAACATCACCCACGGGCTCTCGTGCGGCGTGTGGTCGTCGTGGCCGTGACCGGCGAGATCGCCGTGGGCGCCGTGCTCCTCGGCCTGGTCCTTCCAGCGGGCCTCACCGAAGAACACCATGATCACCTGACGGGTCATGTAGTAGGCGGTGAGCAGCGCGGTGACGAGCCCGAGCACGTAGAGCACCGGGCTCTTCGCGTAGGTGTAGAGCAGGATCTCGTCCTTGCTCCAGAACCCGGCGAACGGCGGCACGCCGGCGATCGCGAGCCACCCGATGATGAACGTCACGGCGGTGATCGGCATCAGCTTGCGGAGCGCGCCCATCTTGCGCATGTCCTGCTCGTGGTGCATGCCGTGGATCACCGAGCCCGAACCGAGGAACAGCAGCGCCTTGAAGAAGGCGTGGGTGACCATGTGGAAGATCGCGGCCACGTACGCGCCCGAGCCGACGGCCAGGAACATGTACCCGAGCTGGCTGACGGTCGAGTACGCCAGCACCTTCTTGATGTCGTTCTGCGCCACGGCGATGGTGGCGGCGAACAGCGCCGTCGCGCAGCCCACGATCGCGATCAGCCAGGTGACCCACTCGTCGGCGGCGTGGATGACGGGGTTGACGCGAGTCATGAGGAACACGCCGGCGGTCACCATCGTGGCCGCGTGGATGAGGGCGCTCACCGGGGTGGGGCCCTCCATCGCATCGGGCAGCCAGATGTAGAGCGGCAGCTGTGCGCTCTTGCCGCAGGCGCCGATGAAGAGCATCGCCGCGATGGCGGTGGCGGTGGTGTGGCTGAGCGCACCGCTCTCGGCAGCCGCGTTGAGCCCGCCGTAGCTGATCGTGCCGACGGCCTGGAACGCCAGGAACATCGCGATCATCACGCCCCAGTCACCGACTCGGTTGGTGACGAAGGCCTTCTTGCCCGCGGTGGCCGCGCTCTCGCGCTCGTGCCAGAACGAGATCAGGAAGTACGAGCAGGTGCCCACGCCTTCCCAGCCGAGGAACGTGACGAGCAGGTTCTCGCCGAGCACCAGCACCAACATGCTCAGCGCGAACAGGTTGAGGTACAGGAAGAACTTCGAGAACCGAGGATCGCCGTGCATGTACCCCACGGCGTAGAGGTGGATCAGCGTGCCGATGCCCGTGACGAACAGGCACATCGTGATGCTGAGCGGGTCGGCCAGGAAGGCGAGATCGATGCGCAACGAGCCGACCGGCACCCAGTGGAACAGGGTGGCGACGTGGCGGCGCTCCTCGGCGTCCATCGACATCAGGTCGGCGAACACGCCGACGGTGACGACGAACGCCGCACCGATCATGGTGGTGGCGAGATAGCCGGCCTTGGGGTCGCCGAGCTTGCGACCGAACAGCAGGATGAGCAGGAAGCCGGCGAGCGGCAGTGCGGGGATCAACCAGACGACGTCGACCACGGGATCAGCCCTTCAACTCGGCCAGGTCGTCTGCGGTGGCCGCCGGGCGGCGCCGCAGGATGGCGACGATGATGCCGAGGCCGACGACGACCTCGGCGGCGGCGACGACGAGGACGAAGAACACGATCGTCTGCCCCTTGATGTCGCCGAGCTCGCGAGCGAGCGACACGAAGGTGAGGTTGACCGCGTTCAGCATCAGCTCGACGCACATGAACATGACGAGCGGGTTGCGCCGCACCATCACACCGACCATGCCGACGCAGAACAGCACGGCGGCGAGGACGAGGTACCAGGTGGCGGTGGGCCGCAACTCGGCGAGCAGGACGGCGTTCACTTGGCAGCTCCTGCGCCGGCCTTGGCGGCGGTGGCGCTGTTGGGCCCGAGCTTGTCGGGTCGGCGCGACAGCAGCACCGTGCCGACCACCGCGACCACCAGCAGCACCGAGACGAGCTCGAACGCGAACACGTGGTCGCTGAAGAGGTCGCGGGCGATCTGACGGATGTTGCTGTCGGGGTCGGTGCCGACCTCGGCGGTGGCGACGTCGATGCCCGCACCGGTGCCGGTACGGATCGCGTCGCGCCCCTGCACGATCGCGAGCAGCAGCATCGCGAGCGTGCCCGCACCCACCACCGATGCGAGCGGACGCTGCATCGGGATCGGCTCGATCCGCAGGTCCTCGGCCTTGTCGACGCCGAGCAGCATGATCACGAACAGGAACAACACCACGATCGCACCGGCGTAGACGATGACCTGCACCGCGGCGAGGAAGTGGGCCTCCTGCGCGACGAAGAGCACGGCGATGCCGAACAAGGTGAGCACGAGGCTCAGCGCGGCGTGCACGGGGTGGTTGCGCACGATCACCCCGACGGCGCCGACCAACACCATCGCGGCCGCGCAGACGAAGACGACGAACTCGACCGTCATGTCAGTGCCCTCCGCCCGCCGGGCCGCGGCTGATCGTCCGCACGGTCTTCGGCGTGTCGGCGACCGGTTGGGTGGGCTCGGCGGCCCGCGTGCCGTAGCCGAGCTCGTTGCTCCACCCGACCTGTCCGACGAAGTCGGCGTCGCCGGCCGCGGCGGTGGCGCGCATCCAGCCGCTCGTGAGCAGGTCCTCGCCCTCGCGCCAGTCCTCCCAGGGCAGCTGCTTCGGCTTGCCCGAGTCGTCGACCACCAGCTCGGCCTTCGTGTAGATGGCGTCCTTGCGGTTGGTGAAGCTGAACTCGAACATCTTGCTCTCGGTGATCGCCTCCGTCGGGCACGCCTCGACGCAGAGGTCGCAGTGGATGCACCGCAGGTAGTTGATCTCGTACACGAAACCGAACCGCTCACCGGGTGAGGTCGGGTTCTCCGGATCGTTGTCCTTGCCGCGCACGTAGATGCACTTGGCGGGGCACACACCGGCGCAGAGCTCGCAGCCGATGCACTTCTCCATACCGTCCTCGTAGCGGTTGAGGACGTGGCGCCCGTGCAGGCGCTCGGGCTTGTCGATCTTCTCGTCCTTGCCCTCGACCGCCTTGCCCTTGCGAGCGACGCGACCGCCGGAGTACGAGGTGGTCACCCGCTTGCCGCCGAACAGGCGGTGCTGGCGCAGGGTGACGCCGAACCCCTCGAGGTAGCCCATCAGAACATCGCCCCTTCTCGCTCACGGTTGCGGGCGCTCACCTTGGTGGCGGTGGTGAGCAGCGCGGCCCCGAGGCCGATGACACCGAGACCCACCGCACCGACGACCACCCGGTTCCAGCCCTCGTCCTGACCGAGCTTGAACGCGGCCAGCAGCATGAACCAGGCGAGCGACACGGGGATCAACAGCTTCCAGCCGAGGTCCATCAGCTGGTCGTAGCGCAGACGGGGCAGGGTGGCGCGGAACCACACGTAGATGTACAGGAAGACCACCAGCTTGAGCAGGAACCACACGGTGCCGTTCACCGGACCGAGGTGCAGGTCGCCGTTCCACTCGAGCCCACCGATGTCGATGCTGAGCGGCTGCGGGCCGCCGAAGAACAACGTGACGATCACGGCGCTCATGGTGATCGTGTTCATGAACTCGGCGAGGTAGAACAGCGCGAACCGGATGCTCGAGTACTCGGTGTTGAAACCGCCGACGAGCTCCTGCTCGGCCTCGACGAGGTCGAACGGCGGCCGGTTCAGTTCGGCCGTGGCGGCCATCAGGAAGATCACGAACGGCAGCACCCCCGTGCTGACGAGGTGCCAGTTGGTGAAGCCGTCCTGGTTGTCGACGATGCCGCTGGTGCTGAGCGTGCCGGCGAGCAGCAGCACGGCACCGATGCTCATGCCGAGCGCCGCTTCGTAGCTGACCATCTGCGCCGAGGCGCGCACCGAGCCGAGCAGCGGGTACTTGGAGCCCGAGGCCCAGCCGGCGAGCATGATGCCGTACACCGCGATCGAGCTGAGCGCGAGCAGCAGCAACACGCCGACCTGCGGGTCGGCGAGCTGCAGACGGGTGACGTGATCGCCCGGCAGCGTCACGAGGCCGGTCTTGTCGCCCGTGAAGTCGCCGCCCAACGGGATCACCGTCCACACCAAGAACGCGGGCACGAACGACAGGTACGGCGCGAGCTTGAACACGAACCGGTCGCTCTTCTCGGGGATCAGGTCCTCCTTGAAGAACAGCTTCGTGCCGTCGGCCAGCGTCTGCAGCAGACCCCAGGGGCCGGCCTTGTTGGGACCGATCCGGTTCTGCATGCCCGAGATGATCTTTCGCTCGAACCAGACCATGATCATCGTGCTGACCAGGCCCACCACGAAGACGACCACGGCCTTGATCACGACGACGAGGACGTCACCGAAGGACAGGTCCCCGATCAGGAGGGGATCGATCGCCAGCATCAGAGGTTCTCGATTCGGACGTCGGTGACGGCGGCGGTGACGTCGATGAGGTCACCGACGTTGCCGCCGGGCTGGTTGAAGGGCACCCACGCCGTGCCGCGGAGCACGGTGGCGTCGGGCTCGACGCGCATGATCGCGCTGGCCCGCGAGGTGCGGACCTTGACGTCGGTGCCGGCCACCACGCCCGCACGCTCCAGGTCGAGCGGGTGGAGGTACACGGCCTGGCCGGGCGCGAGGTGCGCCATCGACGCGCTGTTGGCCGTGCCGATCGCCGCGTCGTACAGCTTGCGGCTGACGACGAGGCGGAAGTCGTAGCTGTTGCGCACCGGCACCTCGACCTCGACGGCGTTCGCCGGGTCGAGCGAGGCGGGGGCGGTGAGCAGGCCGTCGGGCGAGGCGGCGAGCGCCTCGCGGGTGATCGCCTCGTGACCGGCCACCTTGGCGGCGATGTCGTCGGTGATCTGATCGGCGGTGCGGTAGCCGAGGTCGGTGCCGAGGCCCTGGGCGATCGCCGCGGCGATCATCCAGTCGGGGCGGCTCGTGCCGGCGGCCGTGACCTTGCGGCCGACCGTGGTGACGCGGCCTTCGACGTTGGTGGTGGTGCCCGACTTCTCGCCGTAGGCAGCGGCCGGCAGCACCACGTCGGCGCGCGACGAGCTGGCCGACAGGTGCGTGTCGACGGCGATCAGGCGGCGGGCACCCGCGATCGCGCGACGGGCGAGGTCGTTGTCGGGGAAGTCGCCGAGCGGATCGGCACCGACGAGGACGAGGCACTCGATCTTGCCGTCGGCGGCCGCCTGCAGGATGCCGCGGCTGTCGAGACCGCCGGGGCCGGGACGCATGCCCACCTGGATGGCGCCGCGCACGTTGCCACGCCGCAGCACCGGCAGCACCGTCGCACCCGGCAGCGCGGCGGTGAGCGCCTGCAGCGCCTGCACCGTGAGTGCCGACGACTCGGCGAGGTTGGCACGGCCGACGACGATCGTGACCGGGCCCTTGGCGAGCTGCGCGGCGATGTCGGCATCCGCGAGCGCGGTGCGCACGGCGTCGACCTGGGTGCCGGGCTCGGTGACGATGCTCTTCCACGCGAGGTGGGTGAGGCCACCCTGCTTGGGGGCGAACTCGATCACCTTGGCGCGGCGCTTCTCGACCGCGTCGCGCACGCGGAGGTAGAGCACCGGCAGCTCTTCTTTGAGGTCGGGCGCCAGCAGCACGATCGTCGACGCCGACGCGACGTCGGCGATGGTGGCTCGCGGCATCGCGAGCACCCCGACGGGCAGACCGTCGCCGAGCTGGGCCGACACGTTGGGCGTGCCGATCACCTCGTGGGCCAGGCGGGCCCAGGCGAACGCGTCCTCGTTGGTGCCGCGTGCGCCGCCGATCACGCCGATGCTCGACGCGCCGGCCGCGGCCTTGGCGTCGGCGATCAGCTGCACGGTGGCCGACAGCGCGGCGTTCCAGCCGGTGGTGGCCAGGCCGTCGGCCGTGCGCACCTGCGGTTCGGTCACGCGCGACTCGGCGTTGACCGCCTCGAAACCGAAGCGGCCGCGGTCGCAGAGCCACCCCCAGTTGACCGGATCGCTGTCGACGCCCTGGTAGCGCAGCAGCTGGTCGCGGCTCGACTGCACGACGGTGCGGCAGCCGACCGCGCAGGTGGTGCAGGTGCTCTCGACCTCTTCGAGGTCCCACGGGCGGGCCTTGAAGCGATACGGCTTGGCGGTGAGCGCACCCACCGGGCAGATCTGCACGGTGTTGCCGCTGAAGTAGCTCGAGAACGGCTCGTCCGGGAAGGTCATCACCTGGGTGGAGTTGCCGCGCTTGATGAAGTGGATGAGCGCGTCGCCCGCGACCTCGTCGGCGAAGCGGGTGCAGCGGTCGCACAGGATGCAGCGCTCGCGGTCGAGGAACACGAGGTCGCTGATCGCGATCGGCTTCTCGTAGTGGCGCTTCTCCTCGACGAAACGGCTCTCGCCCGGACCATGGCTCATGGTCTGGTCCTGCAGCGGGCACTCGCCGCCCTTGTCGCAGACCGGGCAGTCGAGCGGGTGGTTGGCGAGCAGCAGCTCGAGCACGCCCTCCTGCATCCGCTTCGCGGTGGGCGACTCGGTCTCGATCTTCATGTCGGGCGCGACGGGCACCATGCACGACACGGTGACCGCCGGACCACGGCCGCTGTCGGCCTCGACCAGACACATGCGGCACTTGCCGACCGGCGTCATCCGGTCGTGGTAGCAGAAGCGCGGGATGTAGACGCCGGCGTCCTCGGCCGCCTCGATGACGAGCTGGCCCTTGCGCGCCGTGTGGGGCACGCCGTTGATGGTGACCTGCACCGCGTTGGGGTCGGGCGGCGGCGCCTCTTCGTCGGAGACGGCGGGATCGGTGGCGGTCATCAGTGGGCTCCAGCGGTGGCTGCTGCGGGCTCGTGGACGGCGGTGACGGGGATCGTGTTGCGCCGGGTGATCTTCGCCTCGAACTCGCTGCGGAACAGCGTGAGCGCCGAGTGCACCGGCGCGTACGCGGACGGGCCGACGAAGCAGATCGTGGTCATCTTGTACGGGAACGGCGTGGCCTCGAGGCCGAGCGCCGAGCTGGCCGCGTGCGGGAAGTTGCCCGGGCAGATCGACTCACCGATCTCGAGCAGCTGGTCGAGGTCGGCCGGCGTGCCGTTGCCCTCGACCACACGGCTGAGCACGCGCTCGAGCCACGTGCCGCCCTCGCGACACGGCGTGCACTGGCCGCAGCTCTCGGCCGCGTAGAACCGCGTGAGCGTGAGCGCAGCGGCGGGGATGTCGGTCGTGTGGTCCATCACCATGATGGCGCCCGAGCCGAGCATCGAGCCGGCGGCGCCGACGAGGCGACCCTCGAAGGGCAGGTCGAGCTGCTCGGGCGTGAACCAGGGGGCCGAACCGCCGCCGGGCACGAACGCCTTGAGCTCGTTGCCGTGGCGGATGCCCTGGCAGAACTCGTCGCCGTAGAACAGGTCGCGGAAGGTGGTGGTGCCGTTGACGATCTCGTAGACGCCGGGCCGGTTGACGTGACCACTGACGGCCACCATGCGGGTGCCGGGGCTGGTCTGCGTGCCGATCGCGGTGTAGGCCTCGACGCCGTTGGTGAGCAACCACGGCAGGTTCGACAGCGTCTCGACGTTGTTGACGATCGTCGGCTGGCCGTACAGACCGATGGCGGCGGGGAAGAACGGGGGCTTCAGCCGCGGCTCGCCACGCTTGCCCTCGAGGCTCTCGATGAGCGCCGTCTCCTCGCCCACGACGTACGCGCCGGCGCCCCAGTGCAGCACGATGTCGACGCTGAAGTTCGTGCCGAGGATGTTCTTGCCGACGTAGCCGGCGGCGTAGGCCTCGTTGAGGGCCTGGCCGACGCGCTCGTGCGCGAGCGGCATCTCGCCACGGATGTACAGGAACACCTGCGCGAGCCCCGCCGCGTAGGCGGCGATCAGGCAGCCCTCGATCAGCTGGTGCGGATCGCGCTCCATGAGGAGGCGGTCCTTGTACGTGCCCGGCTCGCTCTCGTCGCCGTTGACGACGAGGTAGCGCGGGTACTTGTCGGCGGGCATCAGGCCCCACTTGGTGCCGGCGGGGAAGCCGGCGCCGCCACGACCGAGGATCGTGGCGCCACGCACCTCGTCGTGCACCTCGTTCGGTGCCTTCGACAGCGCACGCTTCAGACCGTCGTAGCCGCCGGTGGCGTGGTAGCGGTCGAGGGTGTAGCTGTCCTCGAGGTGGAAGCGCGAGGTGACGATCTTGGGCCGGTCGCCGTCGTCGATGTAGCCGGCTGCCCAGGGGTAGCTGCTCATGCGGGATCCTTCGGGGGGAACCAGGCGGGGGCACCGACCTGCTCGGGGGCCACCACGCCGGCGGCGCGGTCGGCCGGGATCGACTGGCGCACGCGAGCGAGCGTGCCGTGCGGCGGGATCTCGCCGTCGAGCGCGCCGTCGCGGAGGTCGTCGATCAACCGGTCGAGATCGGCCGGGGTGACACGGAACCGGTGGCGGTAGTTGACCTGCAGGCACGGCGCCTCGGTGCAGGCGGCCTGGCACTCCGCGTGCTCGAGCGTGATCAGGCCGTCGGGCGTGGTGCCACCGACGCGCACACCGAGCTTCTGTTCGGCGTGGTGCATCAGCTCGTCGGCCCCCATCAGCGCGCACGACATCGTGCCGCAGATGTTGATGAGGTACTTGCCGACCGGCTCGAACTTGAACATCTCGTAGAACGTCGCCGTGCCGAGCACCTCGGCCGCGGTGGCGCCGACGAGCTCGGCCACGTGCTTGATCGCGTCGTTGGTGAGATACCCGTCCTGCTCCTGCGCGAGGTGCAGCAACGGGATCGTCGCCGAGCGCGACCGGGGGTAGCGCGACAGGATCTCGTGCGCGAGGCGCACGTTGTCGTCGTTCAGGCGTGCCATCTCTATCGATCGACCTCTCCGAGCACCGGGTCGACGCTCGAGATCACGGCCACGGCGTCGGCCACGAGACCACCGCGCATCATGTGCGGCAGGCACTGGATGTTGACGAACGATGGCGCCCGCACGTGCATGCGGTACGGCGTGGGCGACCCGTCGCTCGCGATGTAGCAGCCGATCTCGCCTCGAGGGCTCTCGATCGCCACGTACACCTCGCCCTCGGGCACCTTGAAGCCCTCGGTGAAGATCTTGAAGTGGTGGATCAGCGCCTCCATCGACTCGTCGATGCGAGCACGCGGCGGCGGGGTGACCTTCTTGTTCTGGATCCGGTAGTCGCCCGACGGCATGCGGTCGAGGATCTGCCGGACGATCTTCATGCTCTCGCGGATCTCGTTGAGACGGATCGCGTAGCGGTCGAACGCATCGCCGTACGAACCGACGATCACGTCGAAGTCCATCTCGGCGTAGCGGAGGTACGGCTGATCGCGACGCAGGTCCCACGGCACGCCGGTGCCACGCAGGATCGGGCCCGTCGCGCCGAGTGCGATGGCCTCCTGCGGCGTGATCACGCCGACGCCCTGCAGACGGTCGCGCCAGATCGGCTGGCCGGTCATCAGCACGTCGTACTCGTCGAGGCGGGGCTCGATCATGTCGAGCAGGCGCAGCACGTCGTCGCGCCAGCCGGCCGGCAGGTCGGCGGCGAGACCGCCGGGTCGGATGAAGTTGTGGTTCATCCGGAGACCGGTGACCTTCTGGAAGAAGCGCAGCACCTCTTCGCGCTCGCGCCAGCCGTAGATCATCATCGACACGGCGCCGAGGTCCATGCCGTTGGTGGCCATGAACAGCAGGTGGCTGCTCATGCGGTTGAGCTCGCTCAGCAGCATGCGCATCCACACGGCGCGCTCGGGGATGTCGTCTTCGATGCCGAGCAGCTTCTCGACCGCGAGGCTGAACACGAGCTCGTTGTTGAGCGGGCTCAGGTAGTCCATGCGCGTGACGTTGGTACCGCCCTGCAGGTACGTGAGCTGCTCGCCGGTCTTCTCCATGCCGGTGTGCAGGTAGCCGATGATCGGCTTGCAGCGCAGCACGGTCTCGCCCTGGAGCTCGAGCATCAGCCGGAGCACGCCGTGCGTGCTCGGGTGCTGGGGCCCCATGTTGATGATCATCGTCTGATCCTCGGAGGGATCGACGGGGAGGTCGCCGAGCTTGGCCGCCTCGGCCTCGCTCATGCGCAGCACCGCGCCGACCTCGCGCAGCAGCTCGCGGGCCGTCAGCTCGGCGCGGGGCTTGAGGCCCTGTGCGGGCTCGTTGCCCTGCTCGATCGTCTCGAGGATGCTCATCAGTTGGGCGCTCCCTTGAACTGCACCGGGATCCGGCCGACCTCGTAGTCCTTGCGGAGCGGGTGGCCGTCCCAGTCCTCGGGCATCAGGATGCGGCTGAGGTCGGGGTGGTCGGTGAACTCGATGCCGAACATGTCGTACACCTCGCGCTCCATCGCCTCGGTGCCCGGGTACAGGTCGAACAGCGTGGGGATCCTGGCGTCGGACTCGGGGACCTGCACGCGCACGCGAATGCGCTGGCGGTCCTTCAGCGACAGCAGGTTGACGACGACCTCGAATCGCTCGGCCACCACGCCGGCCGGCAGCGGGCGTTGCGGGACGAGCAGGTAGTCGACGGCGGTGAGGTCGCTCACCATCTCGTAGCCGTCGGTGAGCAGCGCCTTGACGACCTTCGTGTACTGGTCGCGCGGGACGAACAGCACCTGCTGGCCGAAGGCGATGACGAGCGGGCAGCCGTGCAGCGTGACGGGCTCGGGCGCAGACTCCTGCGCGAGATCAGCGGTGTCGGCCATGGCTCAGCGGACCCCGAGCAGCACCGGCACCGGCTGCGCCGCCGCCGGGATCTCGGTGACGTGCACGTCGGCGCCGCCACCGGTGGCCGCACGACGGCGGGTGATCTCGCCGTCCTCGATCAGCTGGTGGAGCGTCTCGATCGCGTGGATGAGCGTCTCGGGCGTGGGCGGGCAACCCGGCGCGTACACGTCGACGGGCACGACCTGGTCGACACCCTGCACGATCGCGTAGTTGTTGAACATGCCGCCGCTGCTGGCGCACACGCCCATCGAGATGACCCACTTGGGCTCCATCATCTGGTCGTACACCTGGCGCAGCACGGGCGCCATCTTCTGGCTCACCCGGCCGGCGACGATCATGATGTCGGCCTGACGCGGCGAGGCGCGGAACACCTCCATACCGAATCGGCTGAGGTCGTAGTGCGCGGCGCCCGTCGCCATCATCTCGATCGCGCAGCACGCGAGGCCGAACGACGCCGGCCAGCTGCTCCGGCTGCGCGACCACTTGACGAGGTCCTCGAGCTTGCCGGTGATGAAGTTGTGCGGGAGTCCCCCGAACCCCTGATCGCGCACGTCCTGGACGATGCCCATCAGGCGGCCTCCTCGGCGTCGGTGTCGAGATCGAGCCGGCCGTCGAGGCCGACACGGCGGATGGTGCTGGTGGTGGTGCGGTTGATCGAGACCGACTCGTCGAGGCGGCGGTACTTCTGCACCGGACCCCAGTCCAGTGCCCCACGGGCCACCATGTAGACGAACGCCGCGAAGAACACCACGCTGAACGCGAGCATCTCCCAGAACGCGTACGAGCCGAGGAACGCCCGGTCGACCGCGTACGGGTAGATGAAGATGATCTCGATGTCGAACATGATGAAGAGCATCGCGACCACGTAGAACGTGACCGGGAAGCGCTCCGGTGGTTCGCGGCTCGGGACGATGCCGCACTCGTACGGCGCTTCCTTGGCCGCCGAGGGGCGGCGCGGGGCGAGCAGGCGCGAGGCGAAGAAGCTCAGTGCGCCGAACAGGACGGCGAGCACCAGCAGCGCGAGCACCGGCAGGTACTGGCCCATGCGGCTATGCCTTCGCCGGCAGCGCAGGGAGGCTGCGGTTGGCCTGCACGGTCTTGTCGCGTCGGTGCAACAGCCAGGCGCAGATGATGAACACGATCATCGACCCGATCGTGATGTACGCCGCCGGATGCCGCTTCGAGCCACGGTTGCGCTCCATGTACACGTACTGGTGCGGCTGGGTCTGGTCGATCTGCGGCGTGGACGGTGCACGGCCGGGTTCGTCGCGCAGCGGGATCACCGGGGCGACCTCGACGACGATGTGGCGCGGCTTGTGGAAGAACGCGATGAAGTCGACCGCACCGTCGGCGAAGCGCGGGTAGCGCTCGCCGCCGATGTCGAACACGTTGATCACCTTGTAGTCGCCGCCGGCGAAGGCGCCGGAGTCGATGAGGTAGGTCTCGGCGGCCGACGAGGCCTGGCCGAACGCCGCGGCCGACGACGGGAGCTGGGTCCAGCCCTCGGCGACGAACTGCTTCTGGACGTTGGTGGCCGTCGTGTTGGGATCGGCGTCGACGGTCACGGGTGAGTCGAGCGCACCCGACTCGACGAGGGCCTGCGGATCCTGCAGCACGGTGCGGCCGGGAACCGGGTCCCACGAGGGCTCGGCGCCCTTGAGGCCGATGCCGTAGGTCCACCAGATCGCGCCCATCAGGAACATCCAGCCGGCGAGCGCCGAGAACGACACCAGGAACGCGAGCCGCGCACCCATGTTGGTCATCAGGATGAAGTAGACGCTGCCCATCAGCACGAACACGCCGATGATGACGGTGAGGATGCCGCGGAGTTCGGGCATCCAGGCGCCGGGACCGTTGTTGGGCCCTGCCTCGGTGGCCAGCAGGCCGATGCTGTGGCTCAGGGTGTGGACGAGGTTCACTTACAGGCTCCGGACGTACTCGACGATGGCTTCGATCTGCTCAGGGGTGAGCATCTTCCCGTAGCCGGGCATGCGACCGCTGCCCTGGCCCTGCATGCCGTAGCGCTTGCCGTATTCGGAGCCGTTCGAGATGAACGCCTCCATGTCGGCCTGGTCGGGGAAGTGCTTCGCCGTGGCGCCGCCGGTGAGGTTCCAGCCGAGCGCACCCTGTCCGGTGACGCCGGGGTCGCCGTAGCTCCAGCCCTGCGTATGGCAGCGAGCGCAGCTGTAGGCACCGCTCGAGTAGTCGAGGTTGAACAGCGCCTCGCCCATCGCCTCGTCGACCGTCGCGTACTTGCCGGCGTCGACCAGCGCCTTCGCGGCGGCGTCGGCGGCTTCGGAGATGCGGTCCTTCTCGGCCTGCGGGAGCGTGCCGGTGTCGCAGATGATCTCGCCCTCGGCACAGCCGTCCTGCGGGATCTGCAGCGACTCGATCTTCGCGATCAGGGTGTCGATCTGCTGGTCGTTCATCGGGCCACCGCCGGCGACGCCCCAGGGCGACATCGGCGAGAACGGGCGGCCGTAGACCAGGATGAACTTCACCTCGCTCTTGTCGTAGCGGTAGAGCACGGTGTTGAGCGCCGGTGCGATCCAGCTGACCGCCTTGACCTCACCGGTGTTGGGGTCGGTCACCGAGTAGCTGGCAACACCGCCGCCACCGTTGGCACCGTGGCAGCCGGCGCAGTTGAAGCCGCCCTCGGCCGTGGTGGCGAACAGCTTGCCGCCCCACGTGACGAAGCGACCTTCCTTGCCCGACTGGGCGCCGGCCTGGCGATGCGGTTCGAACACCCAGTAGAGCGGCAGGGCGATGACGAGCACCGCGAGCAGCAGCACGCCGAACAGCTGGACGCGCTCGAGACGCGGACCCTCGAGGGTCTCGTCGTCGTAGTACGGCTTGCGGTTGGGGGCGAGCTCGACCTCGGAGCCGAGCTCGGCACGTGCCGAACGCCGGTTCGCGAAGAAGTACACCACCCAGCCCAGCGTGATGATCGTGAAGATCAACCAGCCGATCGCCGTGGTACTGGCAGCCAACATGGACTACTCGCCTTCCTTGATCTGGAACTTCGTGCGGGACGCGGAGGGGTGCGGGCTCATATGCAGTGCGGGCCTTCCGCTTCCTGACCGGTGGTGTTCGTACCGATCGGGCGACCCTGGTAGATGGTGCCGGTGTCGATGACCACGTCGCCGCTGCCCGACACCGTGAACGCGAAGTGGTCGAGACCGCGCGGCGCCGGGCCGGCCTTCTTCTCGCCCACCTTGTTGTACTGCGAACCGTGGCACGGGCACTCGAACCACTGGCTGCTGGTGCAGCTGGGCACGCGGCAACCGAGGTGCGGGCACTTCTGGTACGAGGCCATCAGGCCCTGCTCGAGCGAGGCGAGCACGGCCGGCTGGTAGACGCCCTCGGCCTTCGGCAGCGCCGACGACGGGTACTCGGTGATCCAGGCACGGGCCTCGGAGGCGTAGAAGAAACCACCGCTCGAACGGATGCTCGAGATGATCTCGTCGCGCTTGCCGACGTTGACCTTGCCGCCGAAGCCACCCTTGGCGATCGGCCAGAGGAACGCGACGAAGCCGGCTGCCGCGAACGAGAGCAGACCGGTGGTGGTGAGACCCACGGTGGCCCGGTTGAAGAACTGGCGACGGCTCACGCCGAGCGCCTCGGGATCCGGCGGGACGAACACGGCCGGAGCCATGTCGTCGGCCTTGACGAGCGAGGTGCTGCGGGCGCTCGAGGCGGCCCGCTCGACCTCCTTGCCGGTGGGACCGGCGGGAAGATCGATCTCGGCGTCGCGGTCGCGGCGCTTGGTCTCGCGGGACAGGGCACCGGCGCCGCGCACATCGGTGCGGCGGGCGACCGTGAGGAACGAGATGGCGCCGAGGACGACGACGGCCGCGACGACGATGGCGATGACTGCTGCTGAACTCACGCGGACCTCACAACTCGAAGAACAGGCCGTCGCGCCACGGCAGGGTGAAGTTGAAGCCCGGTCCACGGAAGAACGAGCCGATCATGACGAGCACGGCCCAGAACATGAGGTGCACGGTCATGAGCGAGATCGCGAACTTGCGATCCTCGGGCTTGTTGGACGGGTTCTTGTCGATGTACGGGGCGAGGATGAGCACGATGAGGCCCACACCTGGGATGGTCACACCGGCGACCATCGGGTGGAACATCGTGAGCAGCTCCTGCAGACCGAGGAAGTACCAGGGGGCCTTCGACGGGTTGGGCGTCTGGTTCGGGTTGGCCAGCTGCAGCAGCGGTGCGTTGACGAACACCGAGAACAGGAAGAGGAACGTGAGGCACACCAGCGCCGCCACGAACTCGGCGGCGAGCAGGTGCGGCCACGTGTGCACCTTGTCGATCGGCGAGGCCTTGACCTCCTGGATCGAGCCGCTCTTCACGACCGTGAGCAGGCGCTGGGTGTTGCCACCCGGGCCGGCACCGATCGGCACGCCGCCGCCCGTGGGCGCGGCCTGCACGACGCTCGCGACCTTCTCCTGCACCGCGACGCCGCCACCCGACGACTCGGCCTGACCGGCGGCACGCGCCTTGGCCGACTTCGAGCGCTCGAGGAGGTGCGCGGGGATGCGCGGATCGGCGGCGGCGGCGGGTTCGGCGGCACCCCCGGCCGGTGCGGCCTCCGCCGGCTGATCGCTGCTCGCGGCAGCCTTCTCGCGTGCGGCCTGCGCACGCTTCAGGAGGTGTTCGGGGATCTCGGTCACGACGGACTCCCTTCGAGGCGGACGGTGGTGGCGACGCGAAGCGTCAGGGTCTCGAGCATCACAGCGGCCCCGAGATGCCGCCGTCCTTGCGGACTCGCCAGAAGTGGATCGCCATGAAGATCACGATGACGAACGGGAGCATGAGCACGTGCAGCACGTACCAGCGCAGCAACGTCTCGGCACCGATCTCCTTGCCGCCGAGGAGCACGAAGCGCACCTCGGGGCCGAACACCGGCGTGTAGCCCATCATGTTGGTGCCCACGGCCACCGCCCACATCGCCAGCTGGTCCCACGGCAGCAGGTAGCCGGTGAACGACAGCAGCAGGGTGAGCATCAGCAGCACCACGCCGATCACCCAGTTGAACTCGCGAGGGGCCTTGTAGGCACCGTGGTAGAAGACGCGGGCCATGTGGAGGAACACGCTGAGCACCATCAGGTGTGCGCCCCATCGGTGCATGTTGCGGACCAGCAACCCGAACGTGACCGAGGTCTGCAGGTTCGAGATGTCGTTCCAGGCCTGGGTGGCCTCGGGACGGTAGAAGAACATCAAGAAGATGCCGGTCACCGTCAGCAGGATGAACAGGAAGAAGCTCAGGCCGCCGAGGCAGAGCGTGTAGCTGACCTTCACCGCATGGCGCTTCACCTTGACCGGGTGCAGGTGGTACAGCACCGAGTTCATCACGACGTAGCTGCGGTTGCGCGGGCTGTCGGTGTAGCCCTTGCGGAAGATCGAGCCGGGTCGGAAGATGCTGTTCCACGCCTGGCTGCCCTGCGTGTCGTTGACCAGCTTGTTGACCCGGTCCTTGACGGTGGGACGAGGCGTCTCGTCGATGATCTTGGCCATCTCGGTGGTGTTCCTTCAGTGCTCTCGGTCGGTGCAGTTCTGGGTGCGGTGGGAGCGGTCAGAGGCGCATGCCGTAGGCATAGCCGTGGTTGGGGGTGCGCTGGTGCGAGTTGCCGTTCTTGTCCGGCGTCCCGACCTTGCCCAGGATGATCACGCCCGTCGGGCAGCGATCGACGCAGAGGGCACAGCGGGTGCAGATGTCGTCGTCGATGATGAACACGACGTTGTCGCTCGGGTCGGTGCCCGGCTGTTCGGTGCCGGTGGCCTCGGTGATGATCTCCGGGCTCACCATGTGGATGCACTTCCACGGGCAGATGTCGACACAGCCCTCGCACATGATGCACTCGGTCTGGTCGATGTGGATGAACTGCTTGGGCTTCACCGCCTTGGTGAGGTAGTCGGCGTCGACCTCGACCAGCTGATACGCGTCGGTGTAGGGCATCAGCGGCGGGTTGGCATCGGTGCGTGCCATGGGTGCTCCTCCGTCAGGCCTTCTTGACCAGCGGGCGGCCGTAGCTGGACGTGGCGATCTCCTTGGCGGCGGCCTCGGCCTTCTTGCCTCGGTTCTGCCACATCGTCCAGAGGTAGATGACGAGCCCGAAGTACCACAGGTGGATGACGACCACGATGACGTCGCGGATGGCCTCGTACTGCAGCGTCATCGGGAAGTTCCCGCCGAGCGCCTTGGGCTTCAGGATGTCCCACGGGCCGTAGATGATCTTGGTGCGGTTCCAGCCGAGGTCCTTGTCGGCGTGGGTGAGCCACTGGTGGGGCACGACGCCGAACGCCAGGAACATGAGGGCGAAGGTCCACACGGAGGCGACCATCGCCTCGCCCCACGTGAACGGCGTGCCCACCGGGCGGCGCTTCGCGTAGGGGACGGCGAGCAGCGCCAGGCCGGTCGACAGGAAGAACGAGAACAGGAAAGCCTGGTTCATGCCCGGCCATGTCAGGACATCGATTGCAAGCACGTGGCTTCTCCTTCGGCTCCCGTGCACCTCGTGTGCACGGGGGTTCCCTGGCGTTGTCACGGATCGACCACGCGACCTGTCGGCGGACAGGCTGAGTCGCGCGAGTCGGGGACCGCTGCACGAACACTAGTCACCGGACCCAGGGGTGACACCAGTTCACCGAGGAACGGGGGTCGCGACCTGGAGCGCTGACGGTGGTCGCCGGTGCTCGCCGGCGGTCGACCACGCTGTCGACCGTGCGGGGATCGGTCTACCACGCCGTGTGGCGAGGGCCATCTTCGTGAACTCGTGCGACGCGTGACGTCTGCAACTCGTCCGAACGGTGGAGCGTCTCCGCACAGATTCCGTTTTCGAGCCGTGGGGCGTCTATCGTTCTCGCCCGTGACCGAGATCCCGGAGCACCTCCTCAAGCGAAGCAAGGCCGCCAAGGCCAAGGCCGAGGGCGCCGAGCCGCCCGCCGACGCTCCGGCTGCCCCGGCTGGTTCGTCGGCCCCCGCCAAGGCCGAGTCCGCTGCGCCGGCCGTCGCCGCGAAGGCTGCCGCCCCCGCTGCCCCCGCCGGCCCCCCGCCCGCCAAGCCGGACATCCCCGTCGTGGCCGCCGCCAAGTCGCGCAAGCGCGTGCCGTTCTGGGCGATGGCCACCCTGTCGCTGCTGCCGCTGTGGGCCTTCATGTACGTGCGTGGCCTCACCTACAAAGAGCACAAGGCCGCCGGTCCGCTCGGCACCGGCGCCGAGGTGTACGTCAAGGCCGCCTGCACGGGCTGCCACGGCGCGAACGGCGAAGGTGGCGTCGGCTACCAGTTCGCCGGTGGTGAGGTGCTGAAGACCTTCCCGCACATCGAGGACCAGCTGCGCTTCGTCTACAACGGCACCCAGCGCTACCAGACCGCCGGTGTGGCCGTCTACGGCAACCCCGACCGTCCGGGCGGCGCGCACCAGGCCGGTGCCAAGGGCATCATGCCCAACTTCGGCTCCGAGACCGGTGGCGCCCTCACCGACGCCGAGATCCTCGCCGTCGTGTGCCACGAGCGCTACACGCTGGCGGGGGCCGACCCGGCGGGCGACTACCTCGACGAGTACGAGAAGTGGTGCTCGCCCGAGGCACCCGCCTGGGTGGGTCTCGAGGACGGCACCTTCACGTTCGCCGACATCGCGGACCAGCTCGAGGGCACCTTCCCGGTCGGCACCGAGCCGGCCGAGGGCCACAGCGCCGACGCGACGCCCTGATCGGGGCTCCGATCGGCGACACCGCCTCCCCCGCGTCGGTCCCCGACGTCCTGATCGTCGGTGGTGGGCCCGCGGGCGCGTCCGCCGCTGCCTGGCTCGCACGGCGCGGCCACCACGTCACGGTCGTCGAACGACGTGACTTCCCCCGCTCGAAGGCGTGCGGCGACGTCGTCACGCCGCGAGCCGTCCGCCAACTGGTCGACCTCGGACTCGCCGACGCCGTCGCCGGTTGGCATCACATCGACGCCATCCGTCTCGTGCGCGGCGAGCGGTCGCGACGGCTCGCCTGGCCCGAGCACCACGACACGGCCACGCACGGCCTGGTGGTGCGCCGCCGCGACCTCGACCGCATCGTGCTCGACCACGCGGGCGCACTCGGCGCCGACGTGCGCGAGGGGCTCGAAGCGGTCGAGCCGATCGTCGAGCGCGGGTTCGTGCGCGGCGCGATGGTGCGCGGCGCGTCGGGCGAGTTGCGGCCGCTGCACGCCCGCTACGTCGTCGTCGCCGACGGTGCCAACAGCCCGTTCGGCCGTACTCTCGGCACCTTCCGCACCCGAAGGTGGCCGTTCGCCGCGGCGATCCGCTCGTACTGGGCGTCACCTCGTGCCGGCGAGCACGAGCTCGAGGTCGCGCTCGACCTGGTCGACCGCAACGGCGACGCGCTGCCCGGCTACGGCTGGGTGGCGCCGGCCGGTGACGGCACGGTGAACATCGGCGTGGGCGTGCTCAGCTCGGCACGCGACTTCAAGGGCACCAACGTCGCGCACCTGCTCGACACCTTCGTCGAGCAGGTGGCCGAGCGCTGGCAGGTCGAGCCGGCCGAGGCCACCGGTCGGGTGCGCGTGGCGCGCATCCCGATGGGCGGCTCGGTGCAACCGACGGCCGGGCCCACGTTCCTCGTGGCGGGCGACGCCGCCGGCGTGGCCAGCCCCTTCACCGGCGCCGGCATCGACGCCGCGTACGAGACGGGGCGCATGGCCGCCGACGTGTTGCACCGCGCACTCACCGAGGCCGGGCCGACGGCGCTGCAGGCGTTCCCCCGCCAGATGGCCGACACCTACGCCGAGCAGTACCAGATGGCTCGCCTGTGGGACCGGCTGCTCGGCCGTCCCGCCGTGATGTCGCGCGTGTCGGGTGCCGCCGTGCGGTCGCGTCTGGTCGGCGACACGTTGCTGCGGATCATGTCGGGCTCGCTGCGCCGTGACGAGTTCGGCGCACCGGAGACCGTCGCCCGCCTGGCGAGCACCGTGCTCACCGTGGCGCCCGAGGCCTGAGCGTCGGGCAGCCACGCCGGGTCAGCGCTGCAGGGCAGCGACCAACGCGTCGGGGTCGTCGACGTTGACGATCAGTTCGGACAGCCGGATCGGGATGCCCATCGATCGCGCGTGCTGCAGGGGGTCGAGCACGACGCGCACGAGGCCGGTCCCGGCACCGTTCACGAGCCAGCGGCCGCGCCAACCGTGCACGCCGCGAGACAGGAAGCGACGGTCGTCCGGGGCGACGAGCGCGATCGCCGAGCGAGGGAACCGGGCGTGGAACCAGGGCCCGTAGCGCACCTCGACCTCGGTCTCGCCGACGTCGAGGTGCGCGTGGCGGCCTCCGACGGCGAGGCCGATCCACCGGTACGGGCCGTGGTGGGTGATCGGGAAGTGCGCGGTCATGTGCTGATCCAACACCCGAGGCACGTTCGGGCGCATCCACCTTTCGGCCCGAAGGGTTCCACCCGGAGGTGGATCGCGATGCCGAGGCCTCGTCAGGCGGCGGGCAGCTCGGGCGTGGTCGACCGGGCGATCGCCACCATCGGGTCGGCGAGCTCGCGCCGGTCGATGACGTGGTCGACGAGTCCGTACGCCACCGCCTGGTCGCCGCGCACGATGTAGTCGCGGTCGATGTCGGCGACGAGCCGTTCCCTCGACTGTCCGGTGGCGGCCTGCAGGATGTCGAGCATCCGGGTGCGCATCTCGACCACCTCGGCGACCTGGATCTCGAGGTCGGTCGACTGGCCCTGTGCACCACCGTGGGGCTGGTGGATGAGCACACGCGCGTTCGGCAGCGCGAAGCGCTTGCCCGGCGTGCCCGCGGCGAGCAGCACCGCGGCGGCACTCGCGGCCTGACCCACGCAGATCGTGGCCACATCGCACGAGACGAACCGCATCGTGTCGTGGATCGCGAACAGCCCGGTCATGTCGCCGCCCGGCGAGTTGATGTACAGCTGCACGTCCTGGCCCGGCGCCTCGGACTCGAGGTGCAGCAGTTGGGCGACGACGAGGTTGGCGACGTGGTCGTCGATCGCGGAGCCGAGGAAGACGATCCGGTTCGCGAGCAGACGCGAGTAGATGTCGAAGGCGCGTTCGCCACGACTGGTCGACTCGATGACGGTGGGGACGAGCACGGGACCTCCTCTGTGCAACCAATGGGTTGCACATCAAGCTACGGCGCGTTGCCAGGATGTGCAACCACGAGGTTGCGATAGAGTCGCGCCATGGACGCACCGGTGCGCATCACTCGCGAGATCGACCTCGACCTCTCCCCCGACGAGCTGTGGTCGTTGCTCGCCGACGGCGATCGGTGGGCCGAGTGGTTGGTCGACGACGGACAGCTCGTGCTCCGACCCGGCGCCGACGGCGTGGTGGTCGACGACGGCACGACGCGCCACGTGCACGTGCACACCATCGAGCACGGCGAGCGCGTCACCTTCGACTGGTGGGCCGACGACGAACACGCAGATCGCTCGCACGTCGAGCTCGAGGTCGTGCGCGACGGCGACCGCACCGGGCTCCGCGTCACCGAGACGTTCGCATGCGCCGGCACCGCATCGGCTCGCGCCGAAGTGTCGTGGGACGTGCGGCTGCTCGTGCTGCACCTCGCCACCTGCGCGCTCGCACGCACGTGAGCCCGCGCGCCACGCCCGCCGGCGCGCCCGATCCCGGGTTGCTCGACCGGCTGTTCGGCGTGCTCGCCGACCCCACACGCCGGCGTCTGCTCGAGACGTTGGTGCACGACGGCCCGCGCACCGCGACCGAGCTGGCCGGCGACTTCACGATCACGCGGCAGGCCGTCGTGAAGCACCTGCAGGTGATGCTCGAGGCCGGGATGGTGGCGAGCGAACGCGAGGGCCGCGACGTGCGTTACCGAGCCACCACCGAGTGCCTCGGGCAGGCCGTGTCGTGGTTGCTCACCACCGGCCCCGCCTGGGACCGCCGCCTCCAGCGCCTCGCCACCCGGGCGCGCTGAGGGTCGTCACCCCGACCCGTGCTCGTGAAGATGCCGGCACGCGCGACCCGCGACGGGCCGGTCCGTGAGCCACCGGACCCGTCGAACGACCTCCGACTCACGCAGCACGCAGTCCGTGAGCCACAGGCCCCGCATGACGACCTCACGCTCACGTACACCGACCACCGTGAGCCAGCGGGACACCGGCCGGACCTGCGGCTCACGCACGGCCGAACCGACCACGGACCCAGGCCCACACCCACCCTCCAGAGCATCCATCCGCCCGACCGCAACCGCACCCAACACCCCCGCGGTGCGAGCTCCGTGAGCCACAGGACCCGCATGACGACTGCCGGCTCACGGACAGCTTGGGCCGCCGGCGCAGTGCGACGTCACCCCAAACCCATGCTCTCGAAGGCGTCGGGCACGCACCGCCCGCGACGGGCCGGTCCGTGAGCCACAGGCCCCGTCGAACGACCTCCGGCTCACGCAGCACGCAGTCCGTGAGCCACAGGCCCCTCAGGACGACCTCCGGCTCACGCACGGCCGAACCGACCACGGACCCAGGCCCACACCCACCCTCCAGAGCATCCATCCGGCCGACCCGAACCACGCCCCGCACCCCACGCGGTGCGAGCTCCGTGAGCCACAGGACCCGCACGGCGACTGCCGGCTCACGCACCACGCAGTCCGTGAGTCAGAGGGCCCGCCCAGCGACCGCCGGCTCACGGACGGCGCGGCGTGGCGACGTGCGTCAGGCCGACAGCGTGGCGAGCAGCGCGGCGGGGGCGGCGCGGAGGGCGTCGGTCGCGGCGCTGGCGGGCAGCGGATCGCAGGCGGCTTCGGCCGTGGCGGCCCACTCGCGAGCGGTCTCGAGCGCGCTGTCGACACCACCGCGCGACCGCACGATCTCGAGTGCCTTCTCGCGCTCGCTCGGCTCGAGCGGCTTGCCGAGGATGTCGAGCAACGAGGCCGCGGCGATGCCACCGGCCTGCAACGTGCGCAGCACCGGCAACGTGTACACGCCCTCGACCATGTCGTGGCCGGCCGGCTTGCCGAGCGCCTCGTCGGTGGCCGTCACGTCGAGCAGGTCGTCGACGATCTGGAACACCATGCCGAACGCCTCGCCGTACGCGGTGAGCGTGTCGATGGTGGGCCGGTCGAAGCCGGCGACGATGCCGCCGATGCGTGCCGACGTGGCGTAGAGCGATGCGGTCTTGCCGGCGATCGAGGCGAGGTACGAGCTCTCGGGGCGGGCCGCGTTGTAGGTGTGCCGCAGCTCTTCGATCTGGCCCTCGCACAACCGACCGATCGTGCGCGCCAGCAACGCGGCGACCTCGGTGCCGAGCGAGGCCGCGATCTCGGACGCGCGCGACAGCAGGAAGTCGCCGGCGAGGATCGCCTGCAGGTTGCCCCACTTCGCGTTGACGGTCTCGACGCCCCGGCGCGTGGGCGCCTCGTCCATCACGTCGTCGTGGTACAGCGAACCTGTCTGCACGAGCTCGCACGCGATGCCGCCCTGCACCGCGTCGTCGGTGGAGGGGCCACCGCCGATCTGTGCGGCGACGATCGTGAGCACCGGGCGCAGACGCTTGCCGCCGGCGACGATGAGGTGCGACGCGATCTCGTTGAGATAGGCGTCGGGCGTGCGCACCGACTCGACGAGCGCCGCCTCGATGCGTTCGACGTCACCGGTCATGCCCGGGAGCGAGAAGAACGGCAGCTGCGCCATGGACCGCAAGGCTAGGTCAGGCGGGTGGCACTCCACGAACAGGTGCTCCTTGAACTTCCGGGGGCACCCGTCACAGTCGCCGGCGATGATCGTCGATCACGCGCCGTCCGCGAGGCGTGCGCATCCCTGTCCCCGCCCGTATTCCCGCTGGAACGGTCGAATGTGTCACCGGGATTGGGCCGCTCGGCCCATCCGCCTGGCACGACGCTTCCGGCAGGCGCCGATACACTTCCCCCATGTTTGAACGCTTCACCGACAGGGCTCGTCGGGTGGTCGTGCTGGCCCAAGAAGAAGCACGACTGCTGAACCACAGCTACATCGGAACCGAGCACATCCTGCTCGGTCTGATCCACGAAGGTGAAGGCGTCGCCGCGAAGGCGCTCGAATCCCTCGGTATCTCGCTCGAAGCCGTCCGCAGCCAGGTCGAGGAGATCATCGGCCAGGGCGGATCGTCCCCCTCCGGGCACATCCCGTTCACCCCGCGGGCCAAGAAGGTCCTCGAGCTCTCGCTGCGTGAGGCGCTGCAGCTCGGTCACAACTACATCGGCACCGAGCACATCCTCCTCGGCCTCATCCGCGAGGGCGAGGGCGTGGCTGCCCAGGTGCTCGTCAAGCTCGGCGCAGACCTCAGCCGCGTGCGCCAACAGGTGATCCAGCTGCTGTCCGGCTACCAGGGTGGCCAGGGCGGCAAGGGCGAGCCGCAGGCGGCGTCGTCCAGCACCGGCAACGCACCGAAGGAGGAGCAGGGCGACAAGGGCTCGAGCCAGATCCTCGACCAGTTCGGCCGCAACCTCACCCAGCTCGCACGCGAGAAGAAGCTCGACCCGATGATCGGCCGCGAGCGCGAGCTCGAGCGCGTGATGCAGATCCTCAGCCGTCGCACCAAGAACAACCCGGTGCTGATCGGCGAGCCGGGCGTCGGCAAGACCGCGATCGTCGAGGGCCTCGCCCAGAAGATCGTGTCGAACGACATCCCGGACACGCTGCGCAACAAGCAGCTGTACACCCTCGACCTCGGCGCACTCGTCGCCGGCAGTCGCTACCGCGGCGACTTCGAGGAGCGCCTGAAGAAGGTGCTCAAGGAGATCAAGACGCGCGGCGACATCGTGCTCTTCATCGACGAGATCCACACCCTCGTGGGTGCGGGTGCCGCCGAGGGTGCCATCGACGCGGCCTCGATCCTGAAGCCGATGCTCGCCCGTGGCGAGCTGCAGACCATCGGTGCCACCACGCTCGACGAGTACCGCAAGCACCTCGAGAAGGACGCTGCGCTCGAGCGCCGCTTCCAGCCCGTGAAGGTGGAGGAGCCCACGCTCGCCCACACGATCGAGATCCTGAAGGGCGTGCGCGACAAGTACGAGGCGCACCACCGGGTCACGATCACCGACCAGGCGATCGTCGCCGCGGCCAACCTCGCCGATCGCTACATCAGCGACCGCCACCTCCCCGACAAGGCCATCGACCTCATCGACGAGGCCGGCAGCCGTCTGCGCATCAAGCGCATGGGCACCCCGCCGGATCTCAAGGAGCTCGAGACCAAGCTCACCGACGTCCAGGAGGCCAAGAAGCGGGCGGTCGAGGAGCAGCGCTTCGAGGAGGCCGGCCGCCTCCGCGACCAGGAGAAGAACCTGCTCGAGGAGAAGGCCGCCAAGGAGGCCGAGGTCAAGGCGAGCGGTGTCGACCTGTTCGACGAGGTCGACGAGGAGGCCGTGGCCGAGGTGCTCAGCATCTGGACCGGCATCCCGGTGTACAAGCTCACCGAGGAGGAGACGGCCAAGCTCCTCAACATGGAGGCCGAGCTCCACAAGCGCATCATCGGCCAGGAGGACGCCATCAAGGCGGTCTCCCAGAGCGTCCGCCGTACCCGTGCGGGCCTCAAGGACCCGAAGCGCCCGAGCGGTTCGTTCATCTTCCTGGGCCCCACCGGCGTCGGCAAGACCGAGCTCGCCAAGACGCTCGCGGAGTTCCTCTTCGGCGACGAGAACAGCCTGATCGCGCTCGACATGTCGGAGTACATGGAGAAGCACACGGTGAGCCGCCTCGTCGGTTCGCCCCCCGGGTACGTCGGCTACGAAGAGGGTGGCCAGCTCACCGAGGCCGTGCGGCGCAAGCCGTTCAGCGTGGTGCTGTTCGACGAGATCGAGAAGGCCCACCCGGACGTGTTCAACACGCTGCTGCAGATCCTCGAAGAGGGCCGGCTCACCGACAGCCAGGGTCGCACCGTCGACTTCCGCAACACCGTGCTGATCATGACCTCGAACCTCGGCACCCAGGACCTCCGCAAGGCCAACGTCGGCTTCACCACCGGCGACAAGGCGATGAGCTACGAGCGGATGAAGGACAAGGTGATGGATGCGCTGAAGAGCCACTTCCGTCCCGAGTTCCTCAACCGCATCGACGAGCTGATCGTGTTCCACGAGCTCGCGAAGAGCGAGGTGATGCAGATGGTCGACATGATGACCAAGCGCCTCACCACCCAGCTCGAGAGCCAGGGCCTCGGGATCGAGCTCACCCAGTCGGCCAAGGAACTCCTCGCCGACAAGGGCTACGACCCGCAGCTCGGCGCTCGTCCGCTGCGTCGTGCGATCCAGCGCATGATCGAAGACGCCCTCAGCGAGAAGATCCTCTACAAGGAGTTCCGCGCCGGTCAGATCGTCGTCGTCGACACCGAGGACGACCCCGACCGTCCGGGCGAGCAGCGCATCGCCTTCCGGGCGGTCGAGGGCTTCCAGCCGCCGTCGACGGTCGAACTGGCCGCCACCGGCGCCGAGGAGCCGCCGGTCGAGTGACCGGTCCCTGACGACGAACCTCAGGCCGACGGCCCGGGTGGTGCACACGCACCGCCCGGGCCGTCGCCGTTGCGGGCACCGCCGGATGTCAGAATCGCAGCCGTGCCCCGCTCGGCCCGACGCCCCGTCACGCTGCTCGCACTCGTGTGCGTGCTCGTGCTCTCGGCGTGCCGGGTCGACGTCGCGGTCGACGTGACGATGCGCCAGAACGGCAGCGGTCAGGTGGCCGTCACCGTCGAGGTCGACGCGGCCGTGGTCGACCAGGCACCCGGGCTGGCCGACGACCTGCGCACCGCCGACCTGGTCGCCGCGGGCTGGACGGTCGACGGGCCGCGGGCCACGCCGGTGGGCGGTCTCGTGGTGGTGCTCACGCACGCGTTCGACACACCCGAGCAGGCGACCGCGCTGCTGTCGACGTTGAACGGACCGGCCGGTCCGCTGCAGGCGATCGCCTTCCAGCGCACGGCCACCCTGCACGACATCACCTACACGGTCTCGGGCACCGGACGGCTCGACGGTGGCCTCGCCGCGTTCACCGACACCGATCTCGTGGCGGCGGTCGGCGGCGTGCCGTACACCGCCGAGCTCGCCGCCGCCGGTGTGGCGCCGACCGACGCGGTGAGCGTCGTGCTCCGTGTGAACCTGCCCGGTGAGGTGCAGGACGACACCGCACCGGTGCCGGGTTCGGACGAGGCGCCGCCCACGTCGCTCGTCGAGGTCGACCCGAACGGGGCCACCGACACGACCCAGGCCGGCGAGGGCGCCGACACGACCGTCGCGCCGTCGAGCCCCGTCACGCTCGAGCCGGTCGTGGCCGAGGGCCGGACCCTGTCGTTCCCGATCGCGCTCGACGGCAGCGACACGGCGATCGAGGCACGCACGGTGAAGTCGCTCGACCGGGGCGGCGGATGGTCGCTGCTCGCGACCGTGTTGCTGATCGCCCTGATCGTGTGGGTGCTCGTCGCGATCGCCACGATCGTCGCGGTCGGCCGCCGGCAGCGTCGGCGCAACCGGGCCGCGCACCGACTGAACCGCGGGCTGTACGAGCGCGTGCTCGACGACACCCACCGCTGACCCTGTGACACCCTCCGCGTAGGTTCTCCCCGTGGCCAAACTGCGACTCGTCTATCGCTGCAGCGACTGCGGCGCCGCCTTCCCCAAGTGGGCCGGCCAGTGCACCGTCTGTCAGGCCTGGAACACGCTCGTCGAGGACGTCGAGGGTCCCGAGCCGATCGCCAGCGTGTCGTTGCTGGGGCCGGCCGCGGTGGCGCAGCCGATCGCGGACGTGTCGGCCGAGCTCGGCGGTCCGCGACCCACCGGCATCGACGAGCTCGATCGCGTGCTCGGTGCCGGCCTCGTGCCCGGATCGGTCACCCTGCTCGGTGGCGAGCCCGGCATCGGCAAGAGCACCCTGCTGTTGCAGCTGCTCGCGTCGTGGCAGGGCCGCACGCTGTACGTCAGCGCCGAGGAGAGCGCACCGCAGGTGCGGCTGCGCGCCGAGCGGCTCGGCGCGCTGCGACCCGACCTGTGGCTGCTGTCCGAGACGCTGTTGCCGCACGTCATCTCGGCGCTCGACGAGGTGAAGCCCACCCTCGTCGTCGTCGACAGCATCCAGACGGTCGCCGATCCCGAGCTCAGCTCGGCGCCCGGCAGCATCGTGCAGGTGCGCGGCTGTGCGGCCCGGCTGGTGCACGAGGCCAAGAGCCGTGGCGTGCCCGTGGTGTTGGTCGGTCACGTCACCAAGGAAGGTGGCCTCGCCGGCCCGCGCACGCTCGAGCACGTCGTCGACGTGGTGCTGAGCTTCGAGGGCGAGCGGCACCATTCGTTGCGCCTGCTGCGTGCGGTGAAGAACCGCTTCGGTCCCACCGACGAGCTCGGCCTGTTCGAGATGGCCGAGCAGGGTCTGGTGGGCGTGCCCGACGCGAGCCAGCTGTTCCTGGCCGACCGCCGCACCGGCGTGGCCGGATCGGCCGTGCTGCCCACGCTCGAGGGGCAGCGCCCGTTGCTCGTCGAGGTGCAGGCGCTCACCACCGCCACGTCGGGCGGAGGGTCACCGCGACGCAGCGCGCAGGGCATCGACCCGGGTCGGCTCGCGCTGCTGCTCGCCGTGCTCGAACGTCGTGCCCGGGTGCTCACCGCCGGGGTCGAGGTGTACGCCTCGGCCGTCGGCGGCGTCCGGCTCGCCGAACCCGGCGCCGACCTCGCGCTGTGCCTGGCCATCTGCAGCGCGCTCACCAACCACCCGATCCCGCCCGACCTGGCGGTGTTCGGCGAGGTCGGCCTGGCCGGCGAGGTACGTCAGGTGCCGCACGCGAAGCGCCGGCTGAGCGAGGCCGCGCGCCTGGGCTTCAAGCGAGCGATCGTGCCGGCGCACTCGCCCGACGGCGTCGAGGGCATGCGGCTCGTGCGCGTGGCCACGGTGGCCGAAGCGCTCACGGCAGCCGGGCTCGGCAGTCCGTAGACTCCCCGGGCATGACCCTGGGGCCGGCACCGGACGACCTGCACGCCGCGCTCGCCGCCGTCGCCCCCGGCACCCCGCTGCGCGACGGTCTCGACCGCGTGGTCCGGGCCAAGATGGGTGCCCTCGTCGTCGTGGGTGACGGGCCCGAGGTGCTCGCGATCTGCAGCGGCGGGTTCCTGCTCGACTCGCCCTACAGCCCGCAGCGCCTGAGCGAGCTGGCCAAGATGGACGGCGCGATCATCGTCAGCACCGACTCCACGCGCATCGCCCGCGCCAACGTGCACCTGGTGCCAGATCCCACCGTGCCCACCAGCGAGACGGGCACCCGCCACCGCACCGCCGAGCGCGTGGCCCGTTCGCTGCACGTCCCGGTGGTGAGCGTCAGCGAGGAGATGAGCGTCATCAACGTGTACGCCGGCGGGGTCAAGCACCAGCTGCAGGACATCTCGCGACTGCTCGACCGTGCCAACCAGGCGCTGCAGACGCTCGAGCGGTACAAGGTGCGCCTCGACGACGCACTGAGCGCGCTGACCGCCAACGAGCTCGAGGACGTGGTGACGGTGCGCGACGTGACGGCGGTGATGCAGCGCGGCGACATGGTGCACCGCATCGCGTCGGAGCTCGAGACGATGATCGTCGAGCTCGGCGTCGACGCACGGCTGCTGCGGTTGCAGCTCGACGAGGTGTACGGCGAGGTCGACGACGAGCTCGATCTGGTGGGCGCCGACTATCCGCGCATCGCCGCCGGGTACGCAGGTGCCGGCCTCGATGCCGACGCCCCGGCGTCGCCACGCGGCCTGCGGCTGCTCGCGCGGGTCGCTCGGGTCACGCCCGCCACCGCCATCGCCGTGGTCGATCGCTTCGGCGAGCTCGCCCGCCTGCAGCGGGCCACCATCGGCGAACTCACCTCGGTGGCGGGGGTCGATCACGATCTGGCGGCGTCGATCAAGGACACCCTCGACCGTCTCACCGAGACGAGCATCCTCGACCAGTACAGCTGAGGGTCGTCCGCCGCGGCATCCGGCCGCTACACCGGCAGGTAGGTGGCCTTGAGCGACGGGCGGGCGTCGTCGGCGATCGCGACCACGCCGTCGTCGACGAGCTTGATCAGGTGCGCCAGCACACTGCGGCCCGCCGGCTTGTGCAGCTCCTCGCGCACACCGGCGTACAGCACCTTCACCATCTGAGCCACGTCGGTCTGCCCCGACCGCACGGCCGCGAGCACCTGTGCCTCGCGGTCGAGCCGGTGGGCGAGGAAGGCGTCGAGGAATGTCCCGGGATCGGTGACGGGCGAGCCGTGGGTGGGCCAGAGCACTGCGTCGCGGCGCCCGATCACCTTGCGCAGCGACTCGAGGTACGCACGCATGTCACCGTCGGGCGGACCGATCACGGTGGTGCTCCAGCCCATCACGTGATCGCCGCTGAACAGCGCACGCTGCTCGTCGAACGCGAGGCAGAGGTGATTGGAGGTGTGGCCGGGCGTGTGCACGGCGCGCAGCGTGTAGCCGGGGCCGGCGACCACGACCTCGCCGTCGACCACGCGCACGTCGGGGTCGAAGTCGTGGTCGGTCGACTCCTCGATCTTCACCGGCTCGCCCTCGCCGGGCGTGTCGCCGGCTGTGTCACCTGCTGTGTCTCCGGCCGTGTCGCCGGTGATCGGATCGTCGGCGTCGGGGTCGTCGAGCCGCGGGTGCGGACCGAAGCCGTAGGTGGGGGCACCGGTCTCGGCGGCGAGCCGCGCGGCCAGCGGGGAGTGATCGGCGTGGCAGTGCGTGATCACGATCGCCCGCACGCGCTCGCCCGACACCGCCGCCAGCAACGCTGCGGCATGGGCGTCGTCGTTCGGCCCAGGGTCGATCACGGTGACGTGGTCGCCGCTGCCGACCAGATACGTGCCGGTGCCGTGGTAGGTGAACTTCGACGGGTTGTTCGCGATCACCCGGCGGATCAGCGGCGCGACCGGCACCACCTCGCCGTAGCGGGGTTCGTCGAGGGTGACGAACGGGATCGGCGCCGGACCGCTCACGACACGATCGCCCGCACCTCGCCGACCACCCTGCCGTGTCCGCGGATGTGTTCGGCGACGGCGGGGGCGAGTTCGGGTCCGGCGACCCCGAGCCGCTCGAGCGCCGCCAGCATCAGCGGTGGCCGGGCTCGGTCGCCGCCGTCGGCGATCTTCAGCGCGATCGCCCGCCCGTCGGGCAGTGCCCCGGCGAAGACGCCGTCGGCCCCGTCCTTGGCCATCAGCCCCGGCACGTGACGCATGAACGTGGTCACGTCGCGGCGCTCGCCACCGACCATCTCGGGGTACGACGTCATCGCACGGAACACCTCGTCGCCGGCGGCCCCGGCCGAGCCGGTGGCGATCGCACGGAATGCACGAGCGAGACCGGTGAGCGAGAACGCGTGCGCCGGTGCGCCGCAGCCGTCGATGCCGATGTGTGCGGTCGGCTCGCCGGTGAGCTCCTCGATCGTCTCGGTGATCAGTCGCTGGAGCGGATGGTCGAACTCGAGGTAGCTCGGGTCGTGCGCCCACGCGTTGCACACACAGGTCGCGAGCATGCCGCTGTGCTTGCCGCTGCAGTTCATCTGCAGCGACGTGCGACCGCCACCGGCACGCAGCACGGCCTGCGCCGACGCCTCGTCGAGCGGCAGCGACGGTGTGTTCGCGAGGGCGGTCTCGTCGAGGCCTGCGCCGGCGAGGATCCGGCGGGCGCCCTCGAGGTGGCGCTCGGTGCCGTCGTGGCTCGCGCAGACCAGCGCGAGCAGATCGGGTGGCAGCTGCAGGCCCGCTCGCACCATCGCGACGGCCTGCATCGGCTTGTTCGAGCTGCGCGGGTAGATCATGACGGTCGGGTCGCCGACGGCGAACTCGACGTCGCCAGAGCGGTCGAGCACGACCAGCGCGCCGAAGTGCACCGACTCGTCGAAGCCGCTGCGGGTGGTGATCGCCACGGGGACGAAGGCGTCGGGTCGGCTCATGATCGGATCATGGCGCGCTTCACGGGCGTCGCTCCGGTCGGACGGGTTGCCGACGTGGTGGGCCCGCGGTTCGTTCGCCGCGCCGTCGAGGCAAGCGGGTGAGATGGTCGTCGACCACCTCGAAGCGAGGCCCGGTGTTGCCGAGCAACGCCTGGAACATCGCGACGGCGGGCAGGGCGAGCACGGCGCCCACGGCACCCAGCACGGCGGCGCCGGCGATCGCCGAACCGAACGCGAGCGCCGGGTGCAGCTCCATCGTGCGGGCGGTGATGCGCGGCGCGAACACGTAGTTCTCGACCTGCTGGTACAGGATGATCGCGACGGCGATCACGGCGGCCTTGACCGGCGAATCGATGAGCGTGATCACCACCGGCAGCACGCCGGCCAGATAGGTGCCGACCACCGGCAGGAACTGGCTGATCAGGCCCACCCACACGGCCAACGCCAGCGGTGCCTGCGTGCCGACGGCCTGGAACACGACCCAGTGGAACACTGCGCTCAGGCCGGCGAGCAACGCGCGCGAGTAGAGGTAGCCGCCGGTCTTCTCGATCGCCAGGTCCCAGGCCTCGAGCACCCGCCGCTGGCGCGACGGCCGGAGCCGGCTGCAGATCACGCGCCGCAGGCGGGGTCCGTCGGCCACGAGGTAGAAGGTGAACAGCAGCACGGTGAACCCCTGGAACAGCACACCCACCGCGGTGAGCGACACGCGCACGGCCTCGTCGCCCTGGTCGGTGATGAACTGCTGGATGCGCCCGTCGGGATCTTGGATCTCGGCGATCACGTCGGCAGGGTCGATGTTGGTGTCGAAGGTGTCGTTGAGCCAGTCGACCGTGTCGGTGACGTAGGTCTCGGAGTTGCGCAGCAGGTCGGCGATCTGGCTGGCGACCAGCGTGCCGATCGCGACGACGAACACGAGCAACACCGTCACCACGCCGCCGAGGATCACGCCGGTGGCCGATCCACGCCGCCAGCCGCGACGGGCGAGACGGTTGACCCCGGGCTCGACGGCGAGCGACAGGAACAGCGACACCAGCACGATGACGAGGAAGTCGGCGAGCTTGCCGAACACGCTCCGGGTGGCGATCGCGACGAGGAAGCCGAGCCAGAAGATCGCGACGGCCCGCCAGACCCACCGGGGCATGCGGTCGCGCGGGTCGATCGCGTCGTCCGACTGGTCGTCGTCGACCTGCGTCTCTGCGCTGTCGCGGATGCCGTCGACGGCGCGCTCGACGGTCGAACCGATCCCGGCCGCCAACTCGCCGCCCGCACCGGTGGGTGGGGTGGGGACCGCGCCGCGCTGGTCGTCCCGCGGGACGTCGCGCGGGTCGTCGGACGGGTCGCGGTCGGGCATCACCGGCGAGCGTAGTGAGCGACGGCCTGCCGCAGCGGGGAGGCCAGTTCGCCGCGCGTGCCGACGACCACCCGGTCGAGGCCGAGCCACCCGGCCATCGACGCCAGCTCGGCGGCCAGCGCCTCGACCACGTCCGCCGTGGGCACCCCGAGTTCGGCGAACGCGCCGGGCACCGACAACGCGCCGGCGGCGCGGTCGGCCTTGAGGTCGACCCGGCCGACGAGGTGCTCGCCCAGCAGGAACGGCAGCACGTAGTAGCCGTACTGGCGTTTGGGCTGGGGTGTATAGATCTCGATGCGGTAGCGGAAGCCGAACAGCCGCTCGGTGCGATCGCGGAACCAGATCAACGGGTCGAACGGGCTGAGCAACGCGCGGGCGCGCACACGGCGGGGCCGGGCGGCGTCGGGATGCAGGAACGCCGGCTTGGTCCAGCCCTCGACCCGCGCCGCGAGCAGCCGCCCGTCCTCGACCAACTCGGCCAGCAGCGGCCGGGCGTCGTAGTTCTTCTGGCGGTGGTAGTCGGCCAGGTCCTCGAGCGTGCCGACGCCGTGGTGCGCGGCCGCCAGCACGAGCAGCTCCTTGCGAGCCTCGGATTCGGGGGGCGTCGGTCGCGCCAGCACGTCGGCGGGCAGCACTCGCTCGGCGAGGTCGTACATGCGCGCGAAGTCGCTGGCTCGACGGACCGCCGTGACCTGGCCCGACCAGAACAGGTGCTCGAGCGCGACCTTGCCGTCGTCCCAGTCCCACCACTGGCCCTTCGTGCCGTCGCGCTGTTCGAGGTCGCCCGACGCGAGCGGCCCCTCGGCCTCGACCCGGCGCAGCACCTCGTCGACGAAGCCGGGGCGACGCTGCTCGAGATCCCAGTACTTGCTCCACTTGTGCGGACGGGCCATCCGCCACCGGTGCAGGTGGTGGTGGGCGGTCGGCACGTGGCTCGCCTCGTGCACCCAGTACTCGAACAGCTCACCGGCGCGGGTGGCGTCGGGGATCAGCGAACGTGGATGTGGCCCGAGGCGCGCGAACAGGGGCAGCTCCTGGCTGCGCACGAGCACGTTGACCGAGTCGATCTGCACCACGCCCATTCGGTCGAGGACCTTGCGGAGATGGCGACGGTCGACACGACCGGTGGGACGCGGGTCGGCGAATCCCTGCGCAGCGAGCGCGATCCGGCGCGCCTGCGCGAGGGACAGCTCGACGGTCACCGGACGACGAGGCGGGGCCTCAGTCGGCGACGGTGATCGTCACCGACTCGATGACGACGTCCTCGCGCGGGCGATCGCTGCGATCGGTGTCGACGCGCTGCATGGCGTCGACGATCTCGAGGCCCTTCACGACCTGGCCGAAGTGGTTGTACTGCGGCGGCAGCTGCACGCCGCTGGGGCCGCTGATGAGGAAGAACTGACTGCCGTTGGTGTTGGGGCCGGCGTTGGCCATGGCGAGCGAACCGATCTGGTAACGCTGCTTCACGGGCTCGTCGTCGAAGCGGTAGCCGGGGCCGCCACGGCCGGTGCCCGTGGGGTCGCCACCCTGGCAGACGAAGCCGTTGATGATCCGGTGGAAGATCACGCCGTCGTAGTAGTGGTGCGCGGCGAGGAAGACGAAGTTGTTGACGGTCTTGGGCGCGTTGACCGCGTCGAGCGCGATGACGAGCGTGCCCATCGAGGTCTCCATCGTGGCCGTGTAGCGCTTGGAGGTGTCGATCCCGAACTCGGGCGCCTCCTTGAACTGCTGCTGCTTGGGCGCGGAACCGTCGAGGGGCGGGAAGGGAGTTGCCATGGCGAACGAGGCTATCCGCCGCTGTCGCGACGGGCGTTGTAGTCGGCGAGCAGCGCGTTGGCCAGGTCGGCGGCGTCGGTGAGCGCCGTCTGCGGGTCGGTGCCCGACAGCGCCTGCCCGAGTGCCGCCGCGGCGACCACGCGCACCTCGCGCTGTGGCCCGAGCACCGGGCCGACGAAGGTGGCGACCTCGGGCGTCGCCGCCACCTGGTCGAAGGCCACCTTGAACCGAGGGTCGTTCGCGTACACCGTCTTCAGCGGATCGAGGTTCGCGGCTTCGCGGTTCATCGGCACGTAGCCGGTGCCGGTGGCCCACGTGCTCTGGGTCTGCGCCGAGATCAGGTACGTGATGAAGTCCCAGGCGGCCGCCGCTTTTGCATCGCCCTTGTCGGCCGCGATCCACAGCGCTGCGCCGCCCACCAGCACGCCGGGCGCGCCGGTGGGGCTGGGCATCGGGCCGACACCGATGTCGTCGGTGGTGATGCCGGGGATGATGCCGCCCTCGACGAACGCCAGGACGGCGCCGAGCCCGGCTGAGGTGGCCATGGTCATCGAGCCCTGGCTCGACATGTCGGCCATCTTCAAGAAGGCGTCCTGACCGCTCGGGTTGTCGCCGACGTACAGGCCGCCACCGGTCTGGACCACCTGCTGCAGTTCGGTGAGCAGCTCCACACCCTTCGGTCCGTCGAAGAGCACCCGCGTGCTCGGCGCGCTGCGGCCGTTGTCGTTGTCGGCGTAGAACTGGCCCTCCTTCGCGAGCCACTGCTCGAGGAACCAGCCGCCACCACCGTCGGGTGCGCTGTCGAAGACCATGCCCCACGCCGCGGCACCGCTGTCCTGGATGGCGCGGCCGGCGGCCGCCACCTCGTCGAGCGTGAGCGGCGGCTTCGAGTCGTCGAGTCCGGCGTCGCGGAAGATCTTCTTGTTGTAGTAGAGGACCGGGTTGCTGAGGTTGAACGGCATCGCGTACTGCACGCCCTCGGTGGCGTACGCCGACAGCACCGACGGCAGCAGGTCGCTCGTGTCGAAGCCCGCGTCCTCCATGCACGCCTGCACCGGGACGGTGCTGCGGGTGTCGACCATCAGCTGCACCCCGTACTCGGGCACCTGCACGAGGTCGGGTCGGTTGTCGGTGTTGCTCTGCAGGTACTTGTCGATCGTCTGCTCGTAGCCACCCTGGAACTCGAGGTTGACCTTCACCTTCGACTGCGACGCGTTGTACGCGGCGACGACCTCTTCGAGCACGCGGCCGTTCTCGTTGGACATGCCGTGCCAGAAGGTGATCTCGACGGGGCCGGACGAGGCCGCGGCATCGAGCGCGTCGGTGTGGCACGGGGGCAGTGAGTCGAGCAGGCGCGGCTCGGTGGTGGGTGGCGCCGTGGTGATCGGCGGCAGCGTGGTCTGGCCCGGCACCGTCGGACCGGTGGGTTGGGTGGTGGCGGGCGGCGTGGCGGCGGGGCGATCGTTGCCCGCCTGCAGGATGCTCTCTCCCGAACCGCACGCGGCGAGCGCGAGGCACACGACGAGGCCCGCGGCGATCGCCGGCACCGGCCGCTGACGGCGACGCCTCATCCCTTCACCGCCCCGGCGGTGAGCCCACGGATGAGCTGGCGCTGGAACACCAACAGCACCGCGAAGATCGGCAGGGCCACCACCACGGTGCCGCCGATGACGAGGTTGGGCTTGTCGATCTGCGCCTGCGACAGTGCACGCAGTCCGCTCTGCACGGTGTTCCAGTCGTCGTCGGTGCTGACGAGCGTGGGCCACAGGTACTGGTTCCACGAGCTGAGGAAGCTGAACAGTGCGAGCGCCCCGAGCGTGGGCCGCGCCAGCGGGATCGCCACTTCACGGAGGAAGCCGAGGTGCCCGAGCCCGTCCATGCGCGCCGCCTCGCGCAGATCCTTGGGCAGCTGCAGGAACACCTGGCGCACGAGGAAGGTGCCGAACGCCGTGGCGAGGAACGGCACCGCGAGGCCGGCGTACGAGTTGAGCCAGTTCAACGACTGCACCGTCTCGCGGTTGACCACCACCGTGGCCTCGAACGGCACGAGCAGCGTCGACAGGAACACGCCGAACAGGAACGTGCGGGCGGGGAAACGGAGGAACGCGAACGCATAGGCCGACAGCACGGCGGTGACGAGCTGGGCCACGGTGACGATGCACGCGACCACCGTCGAGTTGAGCAACGCGCGACCGAGCTTGCCGTCGCGCCACGCCTCGCGGATGGTGTCGAGCGTGAACGACGACGGGATCATCGGGTCCTGCAGCACCTTGTTGCCGGGCTTGAAGGCGCCGACGACCATCACGTAGATCGGGAACAGCACCACGATCGCGATCAGCACGAGCAGCACGTACCGACCGACCACTCGTGGCCCGCGAGTGGTTCCGCTAATCGGCATAGTGCACCCGCCGTTCGACACCACGCAGCTGCAGCACGCTCAACACCAGCAGCACCAGGAACAGCAGCACCGCCACGGCGGCCTGCAGCCCGTTGTTGTTGCGGATGATCGAGTTGTTGCCGTACACGAGATAGGTGAGCGACGTGGTGGCGCCATTGGGGCCGCCACCCGTGAGGAGGTCGAACTCGCCGTAGCTCTGGAACGCCCGGCTGGTGAGCACCACGCCGACGAAGAGCAGCGTCGGACCGAGCATCGGCACGGTCACGTTGGTGAACCTGGTCCACCCGCTCGCACCGTCGACGTAGGCGCTCTCGTACAGCTCGGCGGGGATGCTCTGCAGCCCGGCGGTCACGACGATGAACGTGAAGCCGAGGTTGGCCCACACGCTGCTGATCGCCACGGCCCACAAGGCGGTGCCCTCGTCGCGCAAGAGGCCCGGGTTCTTCGCGACGCCACCGATCCAGTCGGCCACCAGACCGACGCTCGGGTTGAGGAGGAAGAACCACATGAGCGACGCGACGGCCACGCTGGTGGCGACGGTCGACGAGAAGATCGTGCGGAACACACCCATGCCGCGCAGGTGCTTGTCGGCCAGCACGGCGAGACCGAGGCCGAGCACGAGACCGACCGGCACCGTCATCAGCGCGAAGCGCACCGTGACCCCGAACGACTGCTGGAACTCACGGCTGCGGAACACGTCGACGTACTGGTCCCAGCCGTTGCTGCGGCAGTTGCCGCCCGTCGCGTCGCATCGCTGGTGGCCGAGCCACACCGCCCGGCCGAGGGGATAGAGCACGAAGGTGACGAGCACCACCAGCGACGGCGCGAGCATCGCCATCGCGAGCGGGAGGTCGCGCCATCGCCGGCGCGTGGTGCCGCTCATCCGTCGACCCGTCGGGTGGTCGCGGGATCGAACCGGTGGCGGTGTTCGGCGGGGAGCGTGACGCCGACCGTGTCGCCCACGGCCGGGATCGCGCCGTCGGCACCACCGGCATCGACCCGTGCGATCAACGGGGTCTCGCCGAGGCGGACGTGCACGAGCGTCTCGTGGCCGAGGTGCTCGACGAGGGCGACGGTGCCGCGCAGGGCGCCGGAGTCACCGGGTCCGCCGAGCACCACGTGTTCGGGGCGCACGCCGACGAGCAGCTCGCCGGGCTCGGCGACGCCGGCCGGCAGCACGTTCATCGGCGGCGTGCCGATGAACTGGGCGACGAACACCGATGCCGGGCGGGCGTACACCTCCTGCGGCGTGCCCACCTGCTCGACGCGTCCGCGGCTCATCACCGCCACGTGCGAGCCCATCGTCATCGCCTCGACCTGGTCGTGGGTGACGTAGACGAACGTCGAGTCGAGCCGCTGGTGGAGCGCCACCAGTTCGGCACGGGTCTCGCCGCGCAGCTTGGCGTCGAGGTTCGACAGCGGCTCGTCCATGCAGAACACGGCGGGCCGGCGCACGATGGCCCGGGCGAGGGCCACACGTTGGCGCTGGCCGCCGCTCAGCTGACCGGGCTTGCGGTCGAGGTACTCGGTGAGACCGAGCGTCGCCGCGGCCTGCCGCGCCTGCTCGGCCCGCTCGGGCTTGGCCACGCCACGCACCTTGAGCGGGAACTCGATGTTGGCCTGCACGGTCTTGTGCGGGTACAGCGCGTAGCTCTGGAACACCATCGCCACGTCGCGCTCTTTCGGCTCGACGTCGTTGACCCGACGCCCGCCGATCGTGACGTCACCGGCCGTCGGGTCCTCGAGGCCGGCGATCATCCGCAGCAGCGTGCTCTTCCCGCACCCCGAGGGACCGAGGAGGATCATGAAGTCGTGATCGCCGATGTGGAGGCTCACGTCGTCGACGGCGGTCACGTCGTCGAAGACCTTGGTGAGCGAGGTGAGTCGAACGTCGGCCACGAGCGCACAGTAGGACACGGCGTCGCGTCGCCCCAGGGACGCAGGTCACGTCCGGGTGAACGGCTCGCGAACTCCACCGGCTACGACCCCCCGATCGGGGCTCGGTAACGTCCCGGTCGTGACCAGTTCGCTGAGTCGGCTCCGCCTGGCCGTGGCGGGTGTGGCGCTGGTGCTCGTGCTCGGCACGGCCGGCTACATGGCCTTCGGCCTGTCGTTCGTCGACTCGCTGTACCAGACCGTCACCACGGTCACCACGGTCGGCTTCCGCGAGCTGGGTGAGTTCGAGACGGGCGAGCAGGTGTTCACCATCTTCTTGATCGTGGTCGGTGTGGGGCTGGTGCTCTACACGTTCACGCTCATGGTGCAAGTGGTGGTGGAGGGGCAGCTGCGCGAGATCATGGGGAGGCGTCGGATGGATCGGACGATCGCCGGGATGAAGGACCACGTCGTGGTGTGCGGCTGGGGCCGCGTGGGTCGTGCGGTGGCCGCCGACCTGGTGGCGTCGGGACGTGAGGTGGTGGTGGTCGACGGGGACGCCGAGCGGCTCGCCGGCGTGCGCTACCCCACCGTGCTCGGCGACGCGACGCTCGACGACACGCTGCGCGCGGCCGGGATCGAACGGGCGAGCGCGCTGGTGGCAGCGCTCGCCGACGACGCCGCCAACCTGTTCGTCACGCTGTCGGGTCGCACGCTCAACCCGCACATGTTCATCGTCGCCCGCGCCCGCCAGGAGGACAGCGTCGACAAGCTCGCCCGCGCCGGGGCGGACCGGGTGGTGAACCCGCAGTCGCTCGGCGCCGCCCGCATGGCGAGCTTCGTCGTGCGGCCACACGTGGCCGAGTTCGTCGACGTGGTGATGCACGAGCGCAGCATGGAGTTCCGCATGCAGGAGGTGGCGGTGCCGGCCGGCTCGGCCTTCGCCGGGCGGTCGTTGCGCGACCTCGACCTGCGCCAACAGGCCGGCGTGCTGGTGCTGGCGGTGCGTGACGACTCGGGCGCGTTCCACTCGAACCCCGACCCCGACACCACGATCGAGGCGGGCCATGTGGTGATCGCCGTGGGCACCGAAGCCGACCTGCGGCGCCTGGGCGAGCTCGCCACGGCTCGGTAGCCTCGCGGCCATGTCCGACGTCCACGACTCCGCCGACACGCCCCACCACGCCTCGTCGGTCGCCTCGTCGGTCGCCTCGTCGGTCGACGGAGTGGTCGAGGACACGTCGGACGCCGACGCCGAGGCGGCGGTGCTCGACCTCGACGCGATCGAGCGCGACCTGGCCGACGTCGAGCTCGCGCTCGCCCGGCTCGACAGCGGCGCGTACTGGACCGACGAGGTGACCGGCGCCGCGATCCCCGACGACGAGCTGGCCACCCACCCGACCGCACGCCGCGCCGGCGGTCGGTGACCGTCCGTCCCGACGTCCGCCGCCTGCGCCGGACCGCTCGGGTCTGGCGCCTCACCGCGCGCAACGGCGTCCGCTTCGTCGCCCACCGGGTGCGCCGCCGCCTCGCGCCGCGACACCGGCGCGCCGAGCTCGACGACGCGTTCTCACTGCGCACCGCCGACGACGTGGCCCGCGAGCTCGGCAACATGAAGGGTGCGCTGATGAAGGCGGGGCAGCTGATCAGCTTCGTCGTCGAGGCCCTGCCCGAACCCGCCCAGCAGTCGCTCTCGCAGCTCTACAGCGACGCACCGCCGATGACCGCCGAGCTCGCCGCGTCGGTGGTGCGCGAGGCGTTCGGTCGCGATCCCGAGCAGGTGTTCCTCGACTGGCAGCGGCATCCGGTCGCCGCCGCCAGCATCGGGCAGGTGCACCGGGCCGTCACCCGCGACGGCCGCGACGTCGCGGTGAAGGTGCAGTACCCGGGCGTCGGCGCCGCGATCGAGGCCGACCTGTCGAACGCAGATCTGCTGTACCGGATGGTGAGCGCGTTCACCCTGAAGGGCCTCGACACCCGCGCCCTCGTCGACGAACTCCGCACGCGCATGCGCGACGAGCTCGACTACCGCATCGAGGCGACCAACCTGCACGAGGTGCGTCGCGCCTTCGCCGGCCACCCGTTCGTGCACCTGCCCGAGGTGCTCGACGAGTACACCCGCACGACCGTGATCACCACCGAGTGGGTCGAGGGCCTGGGATGGAACGACTTCGTCGCACAGGCCACGCCCTCCGCCAAGCAGCGCGCCGGCGAGAGCATCTGGCGCTTCGCGCAGCACGCGATCCTGCGGCTCGGCCTGTTCAACGGCGACCCGCACCCCGGCAACTACCGGTTCTCGCCCGACGGCGACGTCACCTTCCTCGACTTCGGGATGGTGAAGCGGTGGGCGCCCGGCGAGTGGGAGCAGCTCGCCCCGTGCATGGACGCCATCATCGTCGACCGCGATCCGGTGGCACTCGTGGCGGCGATGGAGCACTCGGGTTTCCTGCGACCCGGTCACGGGCTCGACCCACAGGCGGTGTACGACTACGTCAGCAGTCCGTACCGGCCGTACCTGACCGACCGGTTCCGGTTCACCCGCGAGTTCATGCGCGACACCCTGCAGCGGCTCGTCGACGTGAACGGACCGCATGCGCTCGTGATCGCACAGCTCGACATGCCGCCGTCGTTCCTGATGCTCGATCGCGTGGTGTGGGGCGTGAGCGCACTGCTCGGCAAGCTCGAGCTCGAGGGTCCCTGGCGGGCCATGCTGCTCGAGTACCGCGCCGACGCCCCGCCCGCGACACCGCTCGGCGAGGCCGAGCTCGCGTGGCGCCGCGGGTGACCGACCATGCACCATTCGGGTGACAAACCCGTACTACCCTTCGACTTTCGAGCCCCGCGATCGCGGGGATGATTCGGACGGGCGCGACGACGGATGAAGGACGGCAACCTGGGCACGTTGGCGGCGCTGTCCGTCCGAGGGCTCCTGCCGCTCGCGCCCCACGACCAGCATCGCCTGTACCGGATGGCAGCGATCATCCGGTCGATCGCGATCGCGCTGCTGGGCACCGTGATCGTCGTTTCGTTGCGCGACCACAGCGCGTGGGTGATGGTGGCGGCCGGGGTGTGGATGTACCCCGGCATCGTCGTCACCTGGATCACCTACCGGCGGTGCCGAGGGGTGCTCCCCCCGCACCTGTGGCTGCGCGACGTCGTCAGCTTCGCCGTGTTCGCCGCGATCGTGCCGATGTACTTCGTGCCCGCGCTGCTCGGCTCGATCGCGATCATCGCCTTCCTCAACTACACCGTCGTCCGGCGGATGGTGATCTCCACCTCGATCGTCGCCGTCGTGGCCGTCGCGATCGCTGCGGCGATCGTGCGGGAGGAGACGGCCGTCGTCGCCGCAGCCTTCTTTCCGCTGGCCGTCCTGGCACTGGTGCTCCCGTCGCAGCTGCTGGCCGGCACGATGCAGCGCTCGATCAGCTTCAACAGCCGCATCGCCGAGGAACTCCGCGTCGCGATGTTCGAGAGCGCCGGTGTGCCGGGCGAACCGAGCACGATGATCCACCTCTACGCGCCGGCCTCGCGCCGGTTCGAGCCGACGATGACCGAGGAGGAGTGGCTCGACATCCTCCACCCGGACGACCTGCCCGTCTCCGAGCAGATCGACCACGCCGTGCTCGAGGGCCGCGACTACCACGTGCGCTATCGCCAGCGCACCAACGGGACGGACTACCGCTGGATCGAGGAGATCGGCCGAGTCCAACGCGTCGGCGACCAGGTACACGTGTCGGGCATGACCCGCGACGTCACCGAGTTCGTCGCGCGCGAGGAACAGCTGCGACGACTCGACGAGCTGGCCCAGCTCGTCGACGTGAGCATTTCGATCCTGCACCTGCCCGACCCGGACGACCCGCGATCGCTCACCGTGGTGTGGGAGAACGAAACCGCACGACGCACCGACCCGGCGGGTGGCCACGAGGGTCAGCGAGTCGTCGACTTCAACCGCCACGCCTTCGACACCGAACGCCACCGTGGTGTCGGGTTCAAGATGGCCGAGGTCGCGCTCGGCGCACCCACGTGGTCGATCGGTGACACCCACATCCGGTTGCGGGGTGAGATGCGCTACTTCTCGACGGTCGTGAGCCCCCTGCCCGACCGGCACTGCGCGGTCGTGATGCACGACGTCACCGAGCTCGTCCTCGCCCGCGCCGAGCTCGAGCGGCTGGCGTTCGTCGATCCGCTCACCGAACTGCCCAACCGTGCCCGCCTCCGAGAGGTCATCGGTCAGGCGCCCGTCGGCTCGATGCTGTTCGTGCTCGACCTCGACCGGTTCAACGACGTCAACGAGGCGTTCGGCCACAGCTGCGGCGACGAGCTGATGATCGAGGTGGCGCACGTGCTGTCCAACGCGCCCGACGGCGCCGTGGTGGCGCGGATGGGCGGCGACGAGTTCGGCATCCTCACCCCACCGAGCGTCGGCCAGCGCGACGAGCTCGTCGCACGCATCTTCCAGGCGTTCAGCCGACCGATGCAGCTGCCCAACGGCCTGGCGCTGCAGGCGTCGATCAGCATGGGCATCACCACCAAGCTGCGCGCCGACACCCCTGCCGACGAGCTGCTGCGCCAGGCGGACGTCGCGCTCAAGAAGGCCAAGATCCATCGCAACACCAACGTCGTCTACGACCCGCAGGCCGACACGTCGGCACCGCACCGGATGATGCTGCTCGGCGAGCTGCGCCGAGCGCTGGTGAGCGGCGAGCTCGAACTGCACCACCAGCCAGCGGTCGACGCCCGCACGGGCCGCGTCAGCTCGGCCGAGGCACTGCTGGTGTGGCGGCACCCGACCTTGGGGGCGATCCCGACGACCGAGCTCGACGAGGTCGTCCGGCTCAGCAACCTGCACGCCGACATCGTCGTGCACGCGCTCCGCGAAGCCGTCCGGCACTACGGCACGTGGGCCCGCGCCGGCGCGCCGACGCCGGTGTCGATCAACGTCGACGGCGCCACGCTGCACGACGCCGCGCTGGTCGAACGGATGATCGCGGTCGTCCGCGAGGCCGATCTACCGCTGCACGCGATCGGTGTCGAGATCGACGAACGCGAGCTGCGCCTCGACGACGGTTCGTCGCCGGAGGCGTTGCGTCGCCTCCGCGAAGCCGGCCTGTGGTTGACGATCGACCGCTTCGGCAGCGGCAAGACCCGGGTCCAGGCGCTGCGCACCAACCTCGTCAACGCGATCAAGGTCGAAGCACGCGAGATCGTCGAGTTCGCCGGCTCGGACGACACCCTGATCCGGACGATCGTCCGGCAGATCCACGGCCTCGGGCTGACCATCGCCTCCGACGGCGTGGACGACGAAGCGACGTTCCGACAGCTCATCGACCTGGGGGTCGACCAGGTCCAGGGCACCCACGTCGGCGGCCCGATGACGTGCGAGGCGCTGCTCGACTTCGTGGTCACGCACCGCCCGCTCCCGGTCGCCGGCGCCTGACCGAGCGACGCGACCCGATACAGTCGCGTCACACGACCGACGTCGGTGGCCCGGGGGCGGCCCGCCGACGATCCGACGAGGGGGACTGGTGGCCGATCCGAAGCAGCCGAGAGCGCCGTTCGCGCCGTGGGACCGCCGTGAGCTGCCCGGGATGTTCGACGTCGCCGACAGCGCCCGCCGGATCGGCAACTACAAGTGGGCCGAGATCAAGCTCTTCGAGGCGCTCGGCGGCTGGGTCGCCACCGTGCCCGAGCTCGACGTCAAGATGCGGCTCGGCACCCACTGCTACCAGCACGCGTGGCATGCCGAGCTGTGGCACAAGCGGCTGCCCGAGCTGCGCGAGATGAACCCCGACCGGCTCACCGAGCCGCCGAACGACGCGATGGTCCGGTTCGTCGAGGTGCTCACCGAGCCCGAGGCACCCGAGCAGACGATCGAGAAGCTGGTCGGCGTGTACCGGGTGTTCATCCCGCACTTCATCGCCGCCTACACGTTCCACAAGAACAACACGAGCCAGATCACCGACGCCCCCACGGTGCGCTCGCTCGGGTTCGTGCTGCAGGACGAGTTCGAGTGCTGGCGCGACGGCGAGATGCTGCTGCAGTCGCTCATCGACACACCCGACGAGGTCGACCGAGCCGCGGCACACCAGGCCCGGCTCGAGAAGCTCATGCTCGAGGCGGGCGGCATCGCCGGCCCCGGTTCGATCGGCATCACCCGCACCGCACAGCCGTAGCCACCGGCACGTCAGAGGAGGTACGTCACATGAGGAAGTTCTTCCCGGTCGAGGAGCTCGCACGCGACGAGCGGTTCCACCAGGTGACGATGAAGGACCGCATGGCCGATCCGCGCAGTGCGATCCCGGCACCCACCGGCGAGCGGGCACGCTCGAACCGTCTGGTGCCCAGCCGTCCCGACGCCAGCCAGGCCGCCCGAGGCCTGATGCACGGCATCTTCGTCGGCGAGATCCAGGCGCTCGAGGGTGCCGGGCGCACCTGCCACGACTTCCGCACGCAGGGCGACACCGCCCGGCGCGCGCAGGACGAGGCGCACGGCGGCACCGACGCCGACGAGGCGGTGCCGTTCGCGCTCAAGCTCGACATGGCCCGCCAGGCGTGGGACGAGGCCCGCCACGTCGAGATCAGCGTCAAGCTCAGCGACTGGATGGGCAGCGAGATCGGCGAGTTCGCCGAGAACACCGTGCTGTTCCAGGCCGCCTGCAGCACCGACCCGATCCTGCGCCTCGCCGGCGTCAACCGCGCCCTCGAGGGGCTCGCGATCGACGTCTTCACGACGATGAAGGAGTTCGGCGACCTGGCGGGCGACCCGTTCCTCGAGTTCTGCGAGGACTGGATGCTGGCCGACGAGGTCACCCACGTGAAGATGGGCAGCGACTGGCTGCGCCGCGTCACCGAGCACGACCCCGACCGCCGCAAGAAGGCGCTCGAGTTCCAGAACGTGGTCGACAAGCTGTTCAGCTACGGCGGCACGCGCTCCGACAGCCAGGAGTCGCCGATCGGGCTGGCCCGCCGGTTCCGTGAGCTCGCCGGCTTCACCGACGACGAGGTGGAGGAGATCGCCGAGGTGAGCCTCGCCGCGCTCGAGGAGCGCAAGGCCGCCGTCGCCCGGATGCAGGCAGGCGCCACCGCGTGAGTGTCTCCGTCTCGCCCCGCGAGTTCCAGTACGTCCACTTCGACGCCGACCTGATCGGTCGGGTGGCCGCCACGCTGGTCGACGCGCTCGGGCTCGAGGTGCCGGTCGAGATCGAGGTCGACGAGACCACGCCGCTCGCCCGCATCGACGTCGAGCTCGGCGCGACGGTGCGGATCCGTGCCCAGAGCGGCGCGTTCGAGGACACCCGGCATCCCCGTCACCAGAGCGAGCAGGCCACCGCGGCATCGCTCGGACGTGTGCTGCTGCGTGCCCGCGACCGGTTGACGGGCGGCTTCGGCGAGGCACCTGCCGACGACGAGCTGACGCTCGCTCAGGTGTCGGCGTGGAACGCCTACTGCGCCGGGCGCCTGCAGCGGTTGGGTGTGCAGATCAACCCGCAGAGGTTCCGCTACGACTTCCGCAACCGCCACGGGTTCAGCGACGCCGGCGATCGGGCCTTCGACCGCCTCTGGGACGCCGACGCCCTCACGTGGGCCGAGCTCGACCGGATCAGCAACACCGCCGCGACGTCTTGACGATTCCCGCACCCTCCGTGGTCGCGCGGGGTGATGTCCAGGGGAATTGAGTAGCCGGTACTCAGGACCATCCTCCATCGCGCCCGTACGGTGACCGATCATGTGCAGCGTGCGTTCAGCTGGCGCACGAGACGTCCGTTTGGGAGGACCATTGAACAGCGAAGCGAAGATCCAGGAACTCGAAGCCAAGGTGGCCGAACTGACCGCACTGGTCGAACGCCTGGTGCCACAGGCACAGGCGCTGGCCGCCGCCCAGCCGATCGAGGCCATGGCGACGGAGACGGTGCACGTGCCGTCCGTCGCGACCATCGCCGAGCCGGCACCACGCGCCTCGCGTCGTGGTCTGCTCAAGCTCGCCGGTGCCGCGGCCGCCGGGACTGCTGCCGCCGTCGCGGCCAACGCCCTGCCCGCGGCGGCCGCCGACGGTGATCCCATCACCGCCAGCAACCAGGCCAGCACCACGGCGGGATCCACCGCCACGACCGGTCTCGTCTACTCGAACACCGCGGTGCCCACCGCGACGTTCGGCTTCTTCACGTCGAACACCAACCTGTTCACCGTCCGCGACACCGCGGGCGGCGTGCTGCTGTTCTCGCAGAACGCCTCGAGCTACCCGGCGGCCGTCGGTGGCTACTCGTATCGCACCGTTGCCAACGGCGTCTACGGCTACAGCGACATGCCCGGTTATGGCGTCGTCGGGTATGCCTCGAACGCAGCCGGCACCGGCGTGCTCGCGCGCGGCACCAAGGCCAACGTCGAGCTCTATCCGAACGGCACCGCGCCGATCGCCCGCGCCGACGCGCACAACCGTGGCGAGATCGTGTGCGACACCGACGGCGGCGTGTGGGTGTGCGTCACGGCCGGCTCGCCCGGCACCTGGCGTCAGCTCGCCGGCACCGGCACAGCAGGCTCCCTGCACCTGTTGGCGGCTCCGAAGCGTGTGTACAGCTCCCGTGCTGCAGACGAGCCGGTGGCCGTCGGCCCGAAGACGCAGCTCTCCGCTGGCACCCGCACCGTCGATTGCAAGAACGGATCGAGTGGCGTCCCGGCAGCTGCCACCGGTCTGGTCCTCAACGTGACGGCGATCGCCGCGTCGGCCAACGGTTACCTCTCGGTGTCGCCCGGCGGCGCCGGCTTCTCGGGCACGTCGACGCTGAACTGGAGCGCCAACGGTGCCGTGGTCGCGAACGGCGTCACCGTGGGCGCGGGAGCCGGCGCGACCATCGACGTGACGGTCGGCGGTGGTGGTACCGCCGACTTCATCGTCGACGTGATGGGCTACTACCTCTGATCACTGGTTGATCACTCGCTGATCACTCGCTCGGCGACGGGCACCGGGGCTGTGGCTCCGGTGCCCGTCGCGCGTGCGGGGTTCGCGAGACTGCGCCGATGACCGAGATCCGAGTGCACGACGTCGAACTCCCCGACCGCGGGGTCACCCTGCGGGTGCACGAGGCGGGCGATCCGGCGAACCCGACCGTGATCCTGAGCCACGGCTTCCCCGAGCTCGCCCACTCGTGGCGGCACCAGCTGCCCGCGCTCGCCGCTGCCGGCTACCACGTGATCTGTCCCGACCAGCGCGGGTACGGCCACTCGTCGGCACCTCGCGAGGTCGACGCGTACGGCGTGCGCGAGCTGACCGGCGACCTGATCGCGCTGCTCGACCGCACCGGCAAGGAACAGGCCGTGTTCGTCGGCCACGACTGGGGCTCGCTCATCGTGTGGGAGACGGCCCGGCTGCATCCCGAGCGGGTGCGTTCGGTGGTGGGGGTGAGCGTGCCGTTCGTCAGCTGGCCCGGGCCGCCGACCGCGATGATGCGCATGGTCTACGCCGACCGGTTCTTCTACATCCTCTACTTCCAGCAGGTGGGGCCGCCCGAGCGCGAGCTCGAGGCCGATCCGTACACCACCATGGCGAGCTTCCTGTACAGCGCGTCGGGCGCGGCGATGGTCGGGCGCGAGATGCCGACCGAGTTGCCACCGATGGAGGGCACCGGCTTCCTCGACGTCATGGGCAAGGAGCCCCCGGCACGCCCCTACACGGGGCCCGAGGGCGCGTGGCTGACCGAGGACGACCTCCGCGAGTACGCCGACGAGTTCGCGCACTCCGGGTTCTTCGGACCGGTGAGCTACTACCGCAACCTCGACGCCAACTACGAGGTCGTGAAGGACCTCGGGCCCGAGCGGCTGTCGATGCCCTCGTACTTCATCACCGGCGAGCTCGACGGGGTGAACCTGATGGACCCCACCGGCATCGAGCGGATGCAGACCACGCTGCCGGACTTCCGCGGCTACACGATCGTGCCCGGCGCCGGCCACTGGGTGCAGCAGGAGTCGCCCGCCGCCTTCAACGCCGCGCTGCTGGCACATCTCGCCTCGCTCTGATCCCGGCGGGGCCACCGCTGGCTGACACGCCGCCGGTTGCCCGGACCGTCCGGGGGCGTGACCTGTACCGCTCGCCGCGACCGTGGCTTCACGCTCGTCGAGATCCTCGTCGCGATCGTGGTCGTCGGCATCCTCTCGGCCGTGGTCGTGGTGAGCGTCGGGAACCTCACCACCAAGGGATCGGCCGCGTCGTGCGCCACGTCGGCCGATGCCGCTCGCGCCGCCAGCACCGTGTACCTCACGTCGAACGGCGCGTTCCCGACGACGTTCACCCAACTCGTCTCGTCCTCGGCGCTGAGCCTGCCGAGCGGTGTCACCATCGACGGATCGGGCACGAACGCCTCGGGCTCGGGATGGGTGCTCGCGCTCACGCCCGGGACCGGGGGCAATCCACCCACGTTCCGGTGCTCGGTCCCCGGTGCCACCGACACACCCGTCACCGGCGGACTGGTCGCCTGGTACGACGCGGCCGACGCGTCGAGCGTCACGACGTCGGGATCGACCGTCACCCGATGGTCCGACAAGAGCGGCAACGGCAACCACGCCGTGGCCTCGCTCGGCACGGTGACCTACGCGACGGCGGCTCGCAACGGCAGCAACGTCGTTCGCTTCGACGGGGCGTCGACGCTGCTCGCGCCCGACAGCGCATCACTCGACGTGACCGGCACCGGGCTGACGATCATCGTCGTGTACCGGGCGACCGCGGTGACCGGCCTGTACGCGTTCGTCAACAAGGAGAGCACCTGGGAGGTCGGCGAGCGTGGCACCGGAGGCGGGTTCACGGCCGCCGTCCAGGGAGGGTGCTGGACCTGGGTGGGCGCCCAACCCGCCACCGCCGGCGCGTGGCATACGGGCACGTTCCGGTACAGCCCGAGCTGGCTGTTCACCCTCGACAGCGGCAGCGTGACCAGTGCGGCCTCGCCGTGCAGCAGCTCGATCCTGCCGAGCAACAACGGGCTGACGCTCGGCGGGCGCGGCAACGGTCTGCAGCCGTCGCTCACCGGCGACATCGCCGAGGTGTTGATCTACAACCGTGCGCTCAGCGACGGCGAGAACGATCTGGTGCGCTCGTACCTGATGACGAAGTGGGGCACGCCCTGAGACGTGCCCCACTCGTCGAGACGACCCGACGTCAGCGCCGGTTGAGCTTGGCGAGCAGGCGCAGCAACTCGAGGTAGAGCCACACCAGGGTGATCAGCAGACCGAAGGCCGCGTACCACTCCATGCCCTTCGGCAGCGCCTGGCGCGAGCCCTTCTCGATGAAGTCGAAGTCGAGCGCCAGGTTCATCGCCGCCAGGGTGGCGGCGAAGATGCTGAAGCCGATGCCGAGCAGGCTCGCCGAGTGCAGGAACGTGACGTTGCCGCCGAACAGGTTGATCAGCAGCGAGATGCCGTAGAACACCATCAGGCCGAGCGTGGCGGTGACGACGATGCGGCGGAACCGATCGGTCACCTTGATGATCTGCAGGCGGTAGAGCACGAGCATCACGACGGCGACGCCGAGCGTGGCGCCGACGGCCTGGACCACGATGCCGTCCTGGTAGCTCTCGTACGCCTTCGACAGCGCACCGAGGAAGAAGCCCTCGGCGAGCGCGTAGACGGGTGCGAGCACACGTGCCCACATCGGCTTGAAGTGCACGGCGATCGCACACGCGAAACCGACGAGGATGCCGACGAGCGCGAGGCCGGGCAGGCCCACCTGGTCCTCGCCGTAGGTGGGCGCCGCCATCCAGCCGGCGGTGGCCGACGCGAGCAACAGCACCATCAACACGCCGGTGGCGGTGATCGTGCCCTGCACCGTCATCACACGCGGCCGCCACGACGAGATGGGACCGTCGGTGATCGGGGTGCTGCGGACGGCGGTGGTGGGATCGGGGGCCGCCCAGCCGGCCTGGGCGGCGGTGGCGATCGCCTTGTCGTTCAAGTACGGGTTGGACATCGCACGCTCCTCGGTGCTGACGGTGCACGCCAGCCGGCGTGCTCACGCGCGAACGCTATCCGGCCATGGGAACGGTTGCGTTGCGAGGCGCGAGCGCCGTCTTCAGCGAGGCTTCAGCCGGGGTCCCGGGCACACCGCGCTCAGCGCAGGTCGTGAGCGCTCGGACCGTCCCAGAGATCGACGTCGGGCGGGCCGGTGAGGAGACCCGCGCACGAGCGCGCCATGTCGACCATGAGCTCGCTGTCGAAGTGCGCGCGCTGTGCGTCGGTGTCGTCCCACTTCTGGATCACGAGGTAGCGACCCGGATGGGTGACCGACGCACACAGATCGACGTTGCGGCATCCCGGCACCATCCGGGTGAGCACCACGTACTTCGAGAGGACGGCGACCAGCGCTGCGGGATCGGCTGCGTCGAACCGCAGCGTCACGATCGCGAGCTCGATCTCGCGGTCGGGTCCGGTTGCCGGGAGGCCGTCGCCGCTCACGACCGCGCAGGCTAGTGGTGCCGCGGTACCGTCCCCGGGCGAATGTCGAACCTGCCGCCGCCCCCGTTCGGCACCCCGCCCGATCCGACGCCCGATCCGGCGCCCGATCCGACGTCCGACGCGCCGCGTCGCTCGGTCACCGACGACCGACCCGTCGTGTTGTCGTCCGGTCCGGCGCCCGACCGGCGTCGTACCGAGCGACGGTCCCCGAGAGCTCGACGGCGTCGTCTCGTGATCGCGTCGGTGGCCTCGGCGGTGTTGGTGGCGGGTGCTGCAGCGATCGCGTTCGTGGTGGTGCGCGACGACGCGCTCGACGACGGCGGCGACGCCGCCGACACCGCACCGGGCACGATCGCCACCGCGTCGACGACGCCAGCTCCCGCGACGGTCGCACCGACGGTCGCCGTCACGGTCGCGCCGAGCACCACGGCCGACCCGACCGTCGTCGACGTGGGTCAGGGTGTGCGGTTCCATCTGCCGCAGGGGTTCAGCGCCAGCGCGGTGGGGTCGGGCTTCGAGATCACCGACGGGCGGCTGCACTACTACGCGCAGGTGGGGACACGCCCGCCGGGCGACGACCCGCGGGCCGTGATGCAGGAGTACGTCGACGGCTTCGACGCGCTGTACCCCTCGGCCGCCTACTCGCAGGTGATCCCTCGCACGGTCGACACCTCGGGTGCCGCCCCGTCCGACGGGGCACGCGTGTACTACCGCGTGATGGCCGCAGACGGCACCGGCTACAAGGGCGTGGTCGACGTCGCCCGACGCGCCGACGGGTTGGTGGTGCTGACCGATCTGTTCACCGATCTCGCCGACGAGACCGGGTCGGCCCTGCCGTCGGGCGTGGCCGAGGAGCTGTACGCCTCGTTCCTCGGCACACCGGCCGTCGGGCCCGAGGCCGATCTCGTGCCGGTGTCCGCGTCGCGACTCGCGTCGACGCATCCCGTCGCCGTGGTCGACGGGGTGGTCGCGGTGATGCCCCCGGCCGGATGGACGGTCGAGGCCGCGGCGGGTGGGCGCGTCCTGGTGTCGTTCCCCACCGGGCAGCGGTTCGCGGCGGGTCGCCTGGGCGACACGGCCGATCCGCTCAGCGCGCAGGACGAGTCGTTCACCGAGTTGCAGACCGCCTTCCCCGGTGCCGTGCTCGGTGGCTTCGCCCCCTCACGCGAGGGAGGCGAGGTGGTGTCGTACGACGCGACGTTCAGTGCGACGCAGGCCGACGGCGTGGGGGTGCAGGGCGTGGTGCGCGTGTGGGTCGACCTCGCTCGGGCGCAGGTGTTCCACGCGATCTCGTGGGCGCCGGTCGGCACGACCATGCAGCCGGGCCACGAGGCGTTCTTGTTCGCCTCGCTCGACATCTCGCTCACGCAACCGCACTGAGCACGGCACGTCCCGCGCGCACCGTCGCGGCCCGAGCGATACCCGTGCCCCGCTGATCAGGATTCCTGATGCCTGGGCCGTTTGGCCTTGACGTGTGTGGTGGAGTGATGGCCGTCGGTATCGTTCACCTCTCACACGGCCGACGTCCACCGCCCGTTTCGATCCGTCACGGGTCGGTGGGACACACGGCCGGGCCGGCCGAACGAGACACCGGAGGACTTCTGTGGCGAAAGATCGCGTCGAGCGCGATGAAGAGGACCTCGTCCGGCTCTATCTGTCCGACATCGGCCAGTACACGCTCCTCACCAAGGACGACGAGGTCCGCCTCGCCAAGCAGATCGAGGCCGGCAAGCAGGCCGTGGCCGAACTCGACGGCGGCAAGGACCTGTCGCCCACCAAGAAGCGCGAGCTGCGCCGCCTGGCCCGCGAGGGTGAGGACGCCGAGCGCGCCTTCGTGCAGTCGAACCTGCGTCTCGTCGTGTCGATCGCGAAGAAGTACCAGGCGTCCGGCCTGCCGCTGCTCGACCTCATCCAGGAGGGCAACCTCGGTCTGATGCACGCCGTCGAGAAGTTCGACTGGCGCAAGGGCTTCAAGTTCTCCACCTACGCCACGTGGTGGATCCGTCAGGCGATCACCCGCGGCATCGCCAACACCGGCCGCACGATCCGTCTCCCGGTCCACGCCGGCGACACGCTCGCCCGGCTGCAGAAGGCACGCAGCCGACTCGAGCTCAAGTACGGCCGCCCCGCCACCCTGGCCGAGCTCTCGAAGGAAGTCGAGATGCCCGAGGACAAGGTGACCGAGGCGCTGCGCTTCGCCGCCGAGCCCCTGTCGCTCAGCGAGCCGCTCCGCGAGGACGGCGACGCCGAACTCGGCGACGTGGTCGAGGACCGCTCGGCCGAGAGCCCGTTCGAGGTCGCCGCCACTGCGCTGCTGCCCGAGGAGATCGCCCGTCTGCTCGCCCCGCTCGACGAGCGCGAGCGCGAGATCCTGAAGCTGCGCTTCGGTCTCGACCGCGGCGAGCCTCGCACCCTCGAAGAGGTCGGCGAGCACTTCAACCTCACGCGTGAGCGCATCCGTCAGATCGAGGCGCGTGCGATGAGCAAGCTGCGTCACCCGTCGAGCGACACCGGCGCCCGCGACCTCCTCGCGGTCTGATCATCCGGCCACACGGCCGGTCGATGTCTGGCACGATCATCGGATGATCGAGGTCCGCGACGCACGTCCCGACGACGCCGACGCGATCGCATCAGCGCACGTCGAGGGCTGGCGGGGTGGCTACCGGGGCGTCTTCAGCGACGAGTTCCTCGACGGCGACGAGTTCCGCAGCAGCCGCATCGCCATGTGGCGGGGCTGGACCTGGAACGACCACGGGCGCGGCCATCTGCTGGTGAGCGAACTCGACGGCGACGTGGTCGGGTTCTCGCTCATGGGTCCGGCACGCGACGGCGACCGGCTGCTCGACGACGTCGGCGAGGTGTACGCGTTCTACCTCGACCCCCGGGCCTGGGGATCGGGTGCGGCGACGCCGCTGATGGCACGGTCGGTCGACCTCCTGGCCGCCGACGGCCATGCCCACGCCGTGCTGTGGGTGCTGCGAGACAACCCGCGGGCTCGGCGCTTCTACGCCAAGAGCGGGTGGTCGCCCACCGGCCGCGAGACCAGCTGGGACGGCCCCGGCGGGGCAGTGCCCGAGGTCGAGTACCGCATCGGGCTGGCCGCCCCCTGACCTCGCCCGGCAGGGCTCGATTCAAGTCGCCCCCTCGGGTGGCCGATCACTCAACCGTGGTGTCCGTTCGACGCGCCGTGGGTATGGGGGTCCGGTGATGGAGCTCTTGCCGAACTCGATGTCGTTCCGCGTGATCACGACCCTCGACGTGGAGGACGACGAGCAGATACCGGCGGAGTTCACCGGCCGGGTGCGCCGCACCTTCCCCAGCCTGCAGCGCTACGTCGCCTGGTACACGGGCGGCGCGCTCGACGATCCGACACGCGGCTATCCGGCGTACCGGGTGCACCGGTCGGACGGGCAGGTGAAGTACGAGATGCACTACACGGCCGGGATGTTGCAGGACCCCGATGCCCGCACACCCGCCGTGCGCGGGTTCTACGCGAGCGGCGCCATCCACTACGAGGAGCGCTACCGGGCCGGACGTCGTCACGACGGCCCGAACGGCGAGGCGGCGGTGCGCAAGTGGCGGGCCGACGGCACGCTGCGCCACGAGCTGCACTACCTCGACGGCCTGCGCACGTCGTGAACGCGACGACTCGCCGGTTCGGGGGTCGGATCGGCGCGGTCGCCACGGCACTCGCCACGGCGACGCTGTCGCTGACGGTCGCGACGCTGCCGACTGCGCCCGCGCAGGCCGCACCTGCCCCCGGCTCTGCCACGTCGGCGTTCCAGCCGCTCGACCCGTGCCGCCTGTTCGACTCACGCGACTCGGGTGCGCGCCTCGCGAGCCACCAGGGGGTGACCGTGCCCACCACCGGACGCTGCGGCATCCCCGAGGGGACCGTCGCGCTGGCGCTGTCGGTGACCGCCACCCAGCCGGTGCAGGGCGGCTACGTGACCGTGTGGCCCGGTGACCAAGCGCGCCCGGCCACCTCGACGCTCAACGTCGCCGGGGGTGAGACCCGCGCGAACGGGGCGATCATCGGTCTGGGCGGTGACGGCTCGATCGCCGTCGCCGCCAGCGTGCCGCTGCACGTGGTGATCGACGTGACGGGGGCGTTCGTGGCGACCGACGGCGCCACTGCCGGACGCTTCGTCCCCACCTCGCCCACCCGCCTGCTCGACACACGCGAGGGCGACGGCCGCCTGCCCGCAGGCGGTGCGGTGACCGTGCCGCTCCCGGCGGGCGTGCCCGCCGATGCGACCGCCGTCGCGGTCACGATCGCGACCAGCGACTCCGTGGCCGCCGGGTTCTTCACCGCCTATCCGACGGGGACGAGCCGCCCGCTGTCGAGCGCGCTCAACACCGACGGGCGCGGCCAGATCCGTGCGACCGGGGCCCTGGTGCCGGTGAGCGCCGGCGGGTTCACCGTCTTCAGCCAGGCCGGCGAGCACCTGATCGTCGACATGACCGGCTGGTTCACCGGGCCGTCGGCACCGTGGTCGGCCGAGGGGCTGTTCGTGGCCACGGCGCCGACTCGGCTGGTCGACACACGGGGCGACGGCCCGCTGTTCCGCAACGGCACGATCGAGCTCGACCCCGTGTCGGTGACCGGCGCGCCGGTGGCCGCGATCGCCGCCAACTGGACCCTGACCCACACGTGGAAGGCGGGGTACCTGACCGCGCACCCGGCCCGTACCGCGCGGCCCTTCGCCTCGACCGCCAACGCCGACCGCCGACACCAGGACGTCGCCCAGTTCGGCATCTCGGCCACGTCGACGGCCGGGGTGGAGGCCTATTCGAGCGCCGGCACCGACCTCGTGGTCGACGTGACCGGATGGTTCACCGGTTCGCCGATGGCCACCACGGCGGCGTCGCCCGCGCCGAACACCCCCGTGGCCGACCTCGACCGCCGCGTGGTGCTGATGGGTGACTCGACCCTGGCGGGCGTGCGTTGGTACACCAACTCGCAGCACGCGCTCGGCGGGTCGACGTTCGTGCTCGACGCCGAGTCGTGCCGCCGGCTGGTGGGCGCCTCGTGCCGAGGCCGCGAGGGACGACAGCCCCCCAACGCGGTCAACGCGATCGGCGCGATCCCGGGCTCGTTCGACACGCTCGTCGTGATGACCGGCTACAACGACTGGTACACCAACTTCGACGCCGCATTCGACCAGGTGGTGGCGGCGGCCCGCACGAAGGGCGCCGAGGAGATCATCTGGCTCACCTACCGCGAGCGCACGACCTACTCGAACCCGACCAGTGGCACCTCGCAGGCCGAGGGCTTCCACATCCAGAACGAGATCATCCGCGCCAAGATCGCCTCGGGCTCGTACCCCGACGTGACGCTGCTCGACTGGAACGCGTACACCGCCGACCGCGACGCCTGGTTCACGAGCGACGGCATCCACTTCACGATCCAGGGTGCCTACGGTGCGGCCGACTACATCTCGCGCGCCGTGTCGTCGCTGTACGGCGAGCCGTGCCCGGCGCCGTGGACGGTGGGCGGTGCGATCGAGGTGCCGTGCTCGTGGCCCGACACCCGTGCCGACGTCGTCGACCCGTTGGCCGTGTACGCCGGCAACCCCAACGACATCCACTGCTACGAGGTGGGCACCGATCGGCACGTCGAGTGCCGTGTCGACCCGAAGCTGTCGCACTGACCGACGCCTTCGTCGCTCGGGCGAGCACGCCTGCGCGTCGACCGCCTACGTTGAGGCGATGGTCGGGGTGTTCGTGTCGGACGAGGTGTGGGACGCGGTCGCCGACCGCCTGCGCGAGATCGCTCCCGAGGTCGAACGGGTGCCGTTCACACCGGGCACGATGGTGTCATCCGACGAGGCGGCGCGCATCGACGTCGCGTTCTTGTCGATGGACCTGTGGCCGACGTCGAGCGGTCCGTTCATGAAGGTGTGCGTCGAGGCGCCGAACCTGCGATGGCTGCACTCGGGCAGCGCCGGCGTCGACAGCCCCGTGTTCCGGATGCTGCTCGACCGCGGGGTGCGGCTCACCAACTCGTCGGGCGCGGCCGCGACGTCGATCGCCCACCACGTGGTGATGGTGATGCTCGCACTGCGTCGCGACCTCGCCGGCTTCGGCCGTGACCAGGCGGCGCACGTGTGGCGGCAGCGGCCGGTCGACGACCTGGAGCGCACCACGCTCGGCATGCTCGGCATGGGCCCGATCGGCCTCGAGACCACGCGGCTCGCACAGGCGCTCGGGGTCGAGGTGATCGGCATGCGCCGCACGGTGTCGGGTGACGAGCCGTGCGAGACCTGGACGCTCGACCGCCTACGAGCTGCTGCCACGCCTCGACACGTTGGTGCTCGCGCTGCCCGCAGCCGACGAGACACATCACCTCATCGGTGCCGCCGAGCTCGCGCTGTTGCCGCCGGGCGCCCACGTGATCAACGTCGGCCGCGGCACGCTGATCGACGAGCCGGCGCTGGTCGACGCGCTCCGGCGCGGGCACGTCGGCGCCGCCGGCCTCGACGTCACCGAGGTCGAACCGTTGTCGGCCGGCAGCCCGCTGTGGGATCTGCCGAACGTCATCATCACGCCGCACTCGTCGGCCGGTACCACCTCGAGCCGTCGGCGCGCCCGGGAGTTCTTCCTCGCCGAGTTCGCCCACTGGCTGGCCGGCGAACCCTTCGACCGCGAGGTCCGCTGAACACCACGGCCCGTCCGACCCCGCACGCCTGACGTGTGGTGCGTCGGCTGGAGCCCGAAGCACCAGGTACCTTGCGTCGAGTTCGGTCGGCCGAACGATTGCCGGCATGGGCTCCTCCCGACGGCCGTTCGATCGCGGCTTCACGCTGGTCGAGATCCTGGTCGCGATCGTGCTGGTCGGGATCGCGTCCTCCGTCGTGGTCGTGGGTGTCTCGAACCTCACCTCGAAAGGCGGAGGCGCTGCATGTTCGGCATCGCTCGATGCGGCGAAGGCGGGTTCGCAGGTCTACCTGGTGAACACTGGCTCGTATCCGACGACCATGACGCAACTGACCGCCGGTGCATCACCGGCGCTGACGGTGCCGAACGGGGTCGTCGTCGACTCGAGCGGCATGGCGTTGAAGGCCTCGGGTTGGGTGCTGACGATGGGGAGCGCGGCGCAGAACGCGCCGGCGTTCACGTGTTTCGCCGATCCACCGGCAGGCTTCTCGGTCGGTCCGACGGGTCATCTGTACCAATACGTCCCGACCGTCATGACCTGGACCGCCGCCAGTACTGCCGCCGCTGCGACGATGGTCGGCGGGCAGTCGGGCTACCTCGCCACCATCACCAGCGCTGCGGAGCAGACGTTCGTGGCGGGGCTCGTCGGGCCGTCGGGGCGCGGGGCGCTCGGGGCGTCCGACACCGCGGCGACCGGCACGTGGACCTGGGTGACGGGCCCCGAGGCAGGACAGCAGTTCTGGTCCGGCAGCTTCTCGGGGGCAGCAACGTCGGGGCGCTACGCCAACTGGTTCAGCAACCAGCCGGACAACCTGGGCGGTGAGCACTGCGTCGAGATCGTCGGCTCGCTCGGCCTCAAGTGGAACAACATCGGATGTGGTGGATCATGGGGCGGCTACGTCGTGGAGATCGGTTCCTGACGACCCGCGTGTGACCGGCCCGCGACCCCGTTCGTGAGCACGTGGCGGAGGTGGACGGGCCTCCGCCCACGAACGCGTCACCCCAGCTCAGCCCGCTCACACCCTCCGGCCAGATGCCGGGAGAGAGCTACCGTGAGAGCCAAGTGGTGCATGGGAGCCCTTTGCGGACGCCCAGTTTGCCCGTAGAGATCCGCTGATCTGTGCGCCCACCGCCCTTGCAGACAGCGCACATACCGAATCCTCTTTGTGTCAAGCGCGGTGTTCGGGGCCGGTTGCGGGCGCGTCGAAGATGGCCCTGCGCGGGTGCGGTTAGCGTGGTTGTCGGGTTCGGGAGTGACTGTTCCGAAGAGCCGGGTCGTGTGAGGTGAGATGCCGGCCACGCTGGATTCAGTGTCGTCCTCGCGTTGTCCTCCCGGACCCACCTGCTCGAACTGATACGTCCGTATCAACTCCCGTCTGGTCAGCTGCGGGTGTCTGCGATGAGGCGTTGGTAGACGGCGTCGCTGATGTGTCGCTTGAGCGCGCGCATCGCTTCTTTGCGGCTCTTTCCCTCGGCTTGCTTGCGGGTAGTAGAGGCGCAGCCAGGGGTGTCGTTGCGGATCTGGGTCGGCGCGGCGGTGTGGATCGCGTGGTTCAGTTGGCGGTCCCCGCGAGGTTCAGTTGGCGCGCCTTCGGGCCCGAAGAGGCCTCGATCAGTGCAGTGCCGTTGTGCCGAGCAGAGTGTCCCGAGCTCGGGAAGCGGCGAACATCCCCGACCTCTGCGACGATCACCGCGGCCATCAACGATCCGATGCCGAACACCTCGGTCACGGTCGTGCCCAAGCTTCATGATCACCGCGGCGGCGGTGCGTTCGCATGCGTCGTCCGCGGCAGTCGAGGGTGCGGATCTCGTCGATCAGCTGATGGCAGGTCGCCAGCCGTTGAGCGATGACCGGGCTTCGTGATCGTCACGTTTCCCAGCAGTTCTGCGGCTTTCGTGGCGGTCAACGATCGTGTGGTGCCGCCTTCGATGAGCACACATCGGCGTGGGCGGCACACGGTGCGCGTGCGATGTGGTGATCCAGGTAGTCGTCCACCGACGCCAGACGCAGCACGACCCGGTGCTCATCGAGGCCGGCGACGACGTTGAGAGCCGGCGTGCGCCACGCCACGATCGCCGCGGGCCGGGCATCGTTCAGGTCGGTCTTGTCGATCTTGCCGCGCTCGAGCAGCCGCACTGCGCGCGACGACAACTTCGGTGGCACATCGACCGCGCTCACCTGCGGCGACGAGCTGCTGCGCGAGCATCGCGCCCATCCCGTCGCGCCTTCGACCCGCCCAGGTGCGCGGCTCGTCGTGCCGCCCACGCCGGAGCCGGTCGCGTTGATCTCGATCAGCGGTGACACGAATGGTGTCGAGCACCGCTTCGCTGCGGTCGACAACGACCGCGGTGTGGGACCCCTTGTGCGGGTCGATCCCGATCATGAACATCGATGTGGTCCTTTCGTCGTGGAGTGAGTTCGCCACGGCGGGCACACCTGATGCGTGGTTGATGCCGTTCCTCTTTCGAGCCACGCCGCGACAGGATCCGGCCAGGCGGTCGCTTCGCTCAAAAGCCAACCTCACGGCGACAGGGCATTCATGAGACACACCCGACCAGACCCCCGACGCTACGGAAACCCGTCAACGCCTTGCATCAGATCCTCTATCAGGGCATTTCGAGCGGGTTGCTCTGATGGTCCGGACGTCGCGTGCGCTGCCGTTCGCTGAACGCACCGGAGCGCGCACGACGTGCGACCCGCATTCCGAAAGGCCGATCGGCATGGCGTGGCGCCTCGCGCTCGCCGTCGTGGTTCGGGCCCTTTGTTGGGGGGTCGCGTTGTCAGCGGTGTTCGCTCAGGGGCCGGCTGAGCGCTCCTGCGCCGACGGCGCCGCCTGCAGTAGTGACGGCGTGTGGCAAACATCGACCTCCGTCGTGGACCTCGTGCCGTTACGGTTTCCGATATCGACCTGAGACGTTCAGCATCATGTGTAGTAGCGGCGGTCGCGTGCCTGCTGCCCGGCTGCTCGTCCGTCGATCGGCATGTCGTTGGTCCGCAGTTCACGAGCGGAGTCGCTCGGCTCTGTCCTGACTTTGGATTGCTGATCTATCCCTGCGGCGACAACAGCATCGCCACGGTCGAGGTCGGGATGTTGAGCACGAGCAGCCAGGCGTTCGATCCGATCATGCGGGAAACGTTTGACCCGCCGATCAGTCCGCGTTCGCTCGTGGTGTCGACTGCGCCGGACGTTGTCTCTCCAGGCGCCGATCGAAGGTCATCAGCTTGATCTCTTCTTCGCAGGTCAGCGAGGATTCAATGTTCTCGACGGCGCCGTGGCCGCCGTTGCCGGACCTGCTTCTCGTCGTCCGGGCCTTTGGGCCGGGCGACAGCGTCGATGTGTCGGGAAGCGCTGACATTGGACTCAATCAGCGGTTTCAGTTGGCACTGGGTCAGGTCAATGTCGATGGAACGGTCGGCTCGCTCTCGGACTTCCAGTGTCTCGGGACAGACTCGCCAGCCTGGGAACCAACGTCGGCCCTAGACGCAACGGATGGCAGCGACTCCCGCGCCTCACCCCGCCCAGCGGACCGCTAGGCCGGAGAGCACCGCTCCGAACTGCCGATATGGCGGTGGACCGCCCTTACCGGACCGACGTTGTTCACGCCTCGGGCCAACTCACCGCAAAGGGAAGGCTCGACCGGTTGACGACTTCTGATCGCTGACTACAATTCTGGTCATGTCTGACGTCTTGCCGCTCGCCGAGGTCAAAGCGAAGTTCTCCGAAATGGTCGACCGGGTCGAGCAGCAGCACGACCGGATCACCGTCACCCGCAACGGACGACCCGCCGCCGTCCTCATGAGCGCGGACGACCTCGCAGCGCTCGAGGACACCCTCGAGCTCCTGTCCGACCCGGCTGCGATGGCCGACATCGCCCGGGCCCGTCAAGAAGTCGCGGACGGCGACACGGTGTCCGCAGAACAGCTCCGCGCCAAGTTCCTCCGGCGATGAGCGACGGCAGCTTCGAGCTGCGCGTCGCCGCCTCCGCCGAACGTCAGCTCGGCCGACTTCCGGAACGCATTGCTGCCGCCGTCGTCGAGTTCATGCTCGGCCCGCTGTGCGAGAACCCACGCCGGGTCGGTCATCCGCTGCAGCGTGAACTGGCGGGACTGTGGTCCGCGAGACGAGGCGCCTACCGCGTCGTCTACGAGATCGACGACGCAGAGCAGCGCGTCACCGTGCTCCGCATCGACCACCGGTCCGACGTCTACCGGCCGCGGTAACGTCGGCGAACGTCGGCGAACGTCGCACCAGCTCAGAGCCGATTTCGGCGTCTCGGCCGAACCGGCCGGTGAGCACGTGGCGGAGGTGGACGGGAATCGAACCCGCCGGACGAGGATCGCTCGTCCCAGCCGCTTTGAAGGCGGTGGAGCCCACCAGGTGCCCGGACACCTCCCCGACCACGTGTGTCCCGAACGCTACCGGCGACCCGTCGCCGGGCCGGACCCAGCGCGAGGTTGGGTGTCGCACACCCCCTCGATAGGTTCCGCCATGCGTCCCCCTCCCGCGGTCGAACCGTTCGCCGGAGGTCCCCCGATGTACACCCTCTGCTGGTCCGCCAAGGGCGGATCGGGCACCTCGCTCGTCGCCGCCTCGCTGGCGATCCTCTCGGCCCGACAACGGCCCACCCTGCTCGTCGATCTCGGCGGTGACCAACCCGGCCTGCTCGGCGTCCCCACCCCGACCGGGCCCGGCGTGGGTGACTGGCTCGGCTCGCCGCGCGCCACCGCCGAGTCCCTGCGTCGGCTGGCCACCGAGGTCGCACCACAGCTGCAGTTGCTGGCGGCCGGATCGCTGGCCGACGGTCGTCACGTCGACGACGTGCACGCCGAGCGCATCGCCCACGCGCTCGAACACGGCGAGACCGACGTCGTCGTCGATGCCGGCCCGCACGGCCGGCACGCCGTGCTGCACTCGTGCGCGTCGCGCTCGCTGCTGGTGGTGCGGCCGACCTACCTGTCGTTGCGACGGGCACTGCTGCGGCCCGGTCTCGCGACCGGGGTGGTGGTGCTGCGCGACGGACGCGGCGGATACTCCACCGCCGACGTCGCAGGTGCCGTGGCAGCGCCCGTGGTGCTCGACGCGATCTGCGATCCGGCCGTCGCCCGCGCCGCCGACGCCGGTCTGCTCGCCACGCGGCTGCCGCTCACCTGGGCGCGCACGGTCGAGCGCACGTTGCTGGCGACGGTGCGGGCATGAGCGGTGCGGTGTTCGGCCTCGGCGGACTCGACCGCTGGGTGCACGACGACGGGGTCGACGAGGTGCTGGTCAACGCCGGTCGCGAGGTGTGGGTCGAGCGCAGCGATCGACCGGGTGTGCAGTACGTCGGACGACTCGAGCCTGGTGTGATCGACGTGGTGATCGAACGCGTGCTGTCACCGCTCGGGCGGCGGCTCGACCGCAGCGTGCCGATCGTCGACGCGAGGTTGCCCGACGGCACACGCGTGTGCGCCGTCCTGCCGCCGGTGGCGCCCGACGGGCCGTGCCTGGCGTTCCGCAAGTTCTCGCGACGCGAGCTGCGGCTCGACGACTTCGCACCGACCGACGCGGTGACGCTGCTCGACGACCTGGTGCACGGTCGGGCCAACGTGCTCGTCAGCGGGGCCACCAGCTCGGGCAAGACCTCGTTGCTCAACGCGCTGGCCGGCCGGGTGCACCCGCTCGAGCGCGTGATCACCATCGAGGACACCGCCGAGCTGCGCCTGGCGTCGAGCCATGTGCTGCGGCTCGAGACCAGGCCGGCTGGGCACGAGGGCGTCGCTGCCGTCGACACCACCGCGCTCGTGCGCACCGCGTTGCGGCTACGGCCCGACCGGCTGGTCGTCGGCGAGATCCGCGGCGACGAGGCGGTCGATCTGGTGCAGGCCCTCAACACCGGGCACGACGGTTCGCTCGCGACGCTGCACGCCAACTCGGCCGACGACGCCCTCGCACGCCTCGCCTCGCTCGTCGTGCGTGCCGCACCGGGCTGGCCGCTCGGCGACGTGCAGGCACAGGTGGGTCGTTCGATCGACGCCGTGGTGCACGTGGCTCGGACGGGTGGGCGTCGTGCGGTGCGTTCGATCAGCGAGGTCGACGCCGACGGCCGGCGCGCCCACGTCGTGTGGGACTACGCCGGCTCGCACCGTCCGTTCGTACGGCGGCGCGCGTGAGCGCCCTGGTCGGGATCGTCGCGGCGCTGACGACCGTCGGCGTGCTGGGATCGCTCACACGTCTCGCCCTCGGCGGCGATCTCGTGCGACGGCTCGACGGCACCGCTGCGACGCCGCGCTCGCCTGCCGAGCTCGACCCGGTCGATGTGCTCGAGCGGCTGGCGCGCGACCTGCGGTCGGGCATCGGCGTCACCGTCGCCGTCGAGCACGCGTTGGCCGGTGCACCCACGTTGCTCCCCGACGTGTCCGAGGCGCTCGCCCATCAGGTGCCGCTCGACGTCGCGCTCGCGCAGCACCGCCCGGTCGACGACGAGGCACGGCTCGTGGTGCACGCGCTGCGACTCGGTGCCGCCCATCCACCGGCGATGCCCTCGGTGTTGGCGCGCACCGGCGACGCCATCCGCGAGCGACGCGCGTGGCGCGCCGAGCGGCGCGTGCAGGCGGCGCAGGCACGAGCGAGCGCTCGCGTGCTCACCGCGCTGCCGCTCGTCTTCGCCGGCTGGGGCGTGGCGACGAGCCCGCAGGTTCGCCACACGCTGGCCACCTCGTCGGTGACCGCGGCGATCGTGGGGCTCGGGCTGGGGCTCAACCTCGGCGGCTGGATCTGGATGCGCGCCGTGGTGTCGGGCCGGTGAGCGCGCTGGCGGGGGTGGCCGCGGCGCTGGCGCTGGTGCTCGCCACCGGCAGACAGCGTGCTGTCAGGCCGGTCCCGGATCCGGGTGCGCCGCGCCGGACTCACGCGCGCCGAATGCACCGACGCCGTGGGCGGCGCGAGCGGGCGGTCGACGCGGCGATGCCCGACCTGCTCGACCTGCTCGTGGTCAGCTTGCAGGCAGGTCTGCCCGTCGCCGGAGCGCTGGCCACCATCCGCGACACCGTGCCGCCCGTGGTGGTGCCGGCGATCGACGCCGTGCTCGACCGGGTCGATCGCGGCGAGCGCCTGGTCGACGCGATCGATGCCCTCGTCGATCGGCTCGGGACCCGAGCCTTGGCACTGGTGGCCGCGATCGGCGCCACCGAGCGCGACGGACTGCCCCTGGCGCCCACGCTCGACCGTCTCGCCGACGACGCTCGCGCCCATCGGCGACGCGCGGCCGAGATCGACGCACGTCGCATCCCGGTGCAGCTCGCCGTGCCGTTGGTGTGCTGCACGTTGCCGTCGTTCGTGTGCATCGCGATCGGTCCGCTGCTCGTCGGTGCCCTCTCGTCGTTGCGTGCGGTCTGACCCGCGCACGACCCGCTCGCGCCGGACGGCGCCCCACAGCACGATCACGCTCCGGAGGTTGCGATGAACCACCTGTTGTTGCGCACGTACGTGCGCGCGTCCTCGGCCCGCGCCACGCGCGAGTCCTCGCGTCACGATCGCCATCCCGATCGTGCGGTCGACCGCGACCTCGGCCAGGCCACCACCGAGTACGCGCTGGTGATGCTCGGGGCCGCGGCGGTGGCGCTGTTGGTCGTCACCTGGGCCACGGCGGGCGGCGGTGCCGGCCGCATCGGGCGGCTCTTCGACCGCGTGATCGATGCGGTGCTCGGCCGCGTCTGACCCGCACGCCCACGACGGCGGGGCACGGCGTGAGCCCGACGCGGGTCAGGCCGCCGTCGAGCTCGCACTGTGCCTGCCGGTGGTGTTCGTGCTGCTGCTCGGCGTCGTGCAGGTGGCCGTGGTGGTGCGAGACGAGCTGCTGGTGCAGCACGCAGCCCGCGAGGCCGCGCGAGCTGCCTCGGTGTCGGCGTCGCCGGGCGGGGCCGCGACGGCTGCCGCGTCTCGCGCGCTCGTACCCGCAGGCCTGGCGGGCACCTCGGTCGGCGCGTCGGTGGGTGGCACCACCGTGCGCGTCGTGGTGCGCGCCGTCACCCGCACCGACGTGCCGCTGATCGGCGCGCTCATCGGCGACGTCGCTCACACGGCATCGGCCGAGATGGTGCTCGAACCGCCCTGATCAGCCGGGCGGGCCGTACCGGTATCGTCACGCCGCATGGTCCTGACGTGCCGATCCGCGCAGTTCGGCGAGCTGCGCGCGCTCGTGCTCGAGGGCGATCTCGACCTGGCGTCGGTGCCCACCCTGCACAACGCGCTGGCGCGACTGCTGCTCCAAGAGCGCGGTCGCACGGTGGCGGTCGATCTCGACGGCCTCGACGTCCTCGACGACGCCGGCACGGGCGTCCTGCTCGGCGCCGCCGGGCGCGCCCGCGAAGCGGGTGGCGACCTGGTGCTCGTGTGCACCACGCCCCGACTGCTCGAGCGGTTCACCCTGTCCGGGTTGGCACGTGCGATCGAGGTGCGCGACCGTCTCTCGGGATGACCTCTCCGCGAGCAACCGTCTGGGTGCTCGGCGATCAGCTCGATCCGCGCCAATCGGCGCTGGCCGATGCGTCCCCCGCCACGCACCGGCTGCTCGTCGTCGAGAGCCGCGCCAAGCTGCACCAGCACCGCTGGCACGTGCAACGTCTGCATCTCGTGGTCACGGCGCTGCGCCGTTTCGTCGACGAGCGTCGCGCCGAGGGCTGGCAGGTCGACCACCGGGTGGCGCCGTCGCTGGCGGCCGGCCTGGCCGCGCACCGAGACGAGTACCACCCGGACGAGGTGGTGGCGATGGAGCCGGCCAGCCGCGACGGGCTCGAACTGCTGCAGCGGCTGGGCGTGCGGTTGGTGCGCAGCAACCAGTTCCTGTGCCATCCCGACGAGTTCGCCGCCTGGGCCGGCGGCCGCAGGCAGCTCAAGATGGAGGACTTCTACCGCTGGCAGCGACGGCGTCTCGGCTACCTGATGGACGGTGACGAGCCGGTCACCAGGCGGTGGAATTACGACAGCGACAACCGCGAGTCGCCACCGAAGGACGGTCGCAACCACTGGCCCGCTCCGCTGGTGACGCCGCTCGACGACGTCGACCGGGCGGTGCTCGACGACCTGCCCGACACGGCGTGGGGCGCTCCGCCCGACGGCAGCTGGGCCACGTCGCGCGCCGAGGCGTTGCGCCGGCTCGACCACTTCGTCGAGCACCTGCTGCCCCGCTTCGGCCCGCACGAGGACGCGATGCTGACGGCCAGTTGGCACCTCGCCCACGGCATGCTCGCGCAGTACCTCAACATCGGGCTGTTGCACCCGAGCGAACTGGCCGACGCGGCCGAGGACGCCTACCGCGCCGGCCACGTCCCGATCGCCAGCGCCGAGGGGTTCATCCGTCAGGTGATCGGCTGGCGCGAGTACGTGTGGGGTGTCTACTGGCTGTGGGGTCGCGAGTACGCGGCCGCCAACGCGCTGGGCGCGCACCGCCCGATCCCCCCGGCGTTCGAGGGTCGGGCGCCCACACAGATGCGCTGCCTGTCGACGACGTTGCAGGGCCTGCACGACCACGGCTGGGTGCACCACATCCAACGACTGATGGTGCTGGGCAATCTGGCATTGCTGGCCGAGATCGACCCGCAGGCGATGACCAGGTGGATGTGGGCGGGCTTCGTCGACGGCGCGGAATGGGTGATGGTGCCCAACGTGGTCGGTATGGCACTGCACGCCGACGGCGGGCGGATGGCCACCAAGCCCTACGCGGCCGGCGGCAACTACATCGACAAGATGAGCGACTACTGCCGCGGCTGCCGCTACGACCGCAAGCAGCGCACCGGCGACGACGCATGCCCGTTCACCACCCTGTACTGGGACTTCCTCGCCCGGCACGAGCAGCGTTTCGCGCGCAACCCGCGCATCGTGCAGCAGGTGCGCGCCGCACAGCGGCTGAGCGACCTGCCGGCAGTGCGCGAACGTGCGGTCGAGGTGCTGCGCCGGCTCGATGCCGGCACGCTCTGATCTCGCGTCGTCAGCCGAGCACGAGCGGGACGATCTCGTCGGCGAAGCGCCGGATCTGCGCGTCCTGGTCGGCCGGATCGTCGTGGCGCGGCACCACCACCACGCTCGTGGCGCCGGCGTCGAGCAGCGCCCTCACGCCCCGCACGCAGTCGCCGACCGTGCCGGCCACCGCGTAGCGATCGATGCGCTCGGCGGCGGGCACCTCGACCACGGTGCCCAGCTTGGCGAGCCGTTCGTCGATCTCGCCAGGTGCGAACTCGTCGACCGAGTCGGCCACGACCGACCGGGCACGGTCGCCGTCGTCGTCGACGGCGAACAGGACGTACACCACGCACTCGGGCGCCTGCCCGCGCGGCCGGCCGAGGCGATCCACCGCCGCGCGCACGTAGTCGGGGCTCGAGCCCTCGGGCAGCAGCAACCCGTCGGCCACGCGACCCGTGACGTCGATCCCCTTCGGCCCGGTGACACCGACGACGATCGGCGGGCGCGGCACCGGCGGGAACACGAGCTGGACGTCGTCCAACCGCACATGGCGCCCGTCGACCGTGAGGCGCTCGCCGTCGAGCAGGCGGCGCACCACGTCGACGGTCTCGTCGAGCGCGGCCAGCTGCGAGGCCGGCAGCGCACCGATCTGACGCATCCACGACGCGACTCCGTGACCGAAGCCGGCGGCGAACCTCCCCGGGAACATGCGGGACAGCCCGGCCATCTCCATCGCCGTGATCGCGGCGTTGCGTGCCACCGCCGGCACGATGCCCATCCCGACGTGCAGTCGTTCGGTGACGGCCAACGACGTCGCCACCGCGGTCAGCCCACCGGCCCAGAAGCAGTCCTCGACGATCCAGATCTCGTCGAGCCCGATCGCCTCCGACGTCCGGGCGAAACCGACCAGCTGGTCGGGGTCGCGCTCGCGCCGGAACATCGCTCCGAAGGTCACGTCTCGCTGGTCGGCTCGCATGCCGCCGAGACTACGAGTCCCCGTGCGATGAGGGATGCGGTCGCCACCGCCACTCATGTCTCATCGCGCGGGGTCAGCGCGGGCGTTGCTTGCGCACACCCCGACGGTCCTGTGCCTTCTCCCACGCGCGCTGTTCGTCCTCGAGGGCGGCCTCCTCGGCCACCAACCGCTTCATCGCGTCGAGTCGCCGTGGGTCGAGCGTGCCGGCCGTGATCGCCGCCTGCACCGCGCACCCCGGCTCGTCTTCGTGTTTGCAGTCGCGGAACCGGCACTGCTCGGACAGGTCGAACACGTCGGAGAACGCGCGCTCGATGCCGTGCCCGCTGCTCCACAGGCTGACGGCGCGCACGCCCGGTGTGTCGATCAGCCAGCCGTGGTCGGTGCCGGGGAGCTGCACCAGTTCGCAGGCGGTGGTGGTGTGGCGTCCGCGCTGGTCGTTCTCGCGCACCTCGCTGGTGCGCAGCAGGTCGCCGCCGACGAGCGCGTTGATGAGCGTGCTCTTGCCGACACCGCTCGCGCCGAGCAGCGCCATCGTGCGGCCCGGCGGCACCAGGTCGCGCAGTCGGTCGACGCCCTCGCCGTTCTTGCCGCTGGCCCGCATCACCGGGATGCCGACCGCCACGGCCTCGAGCGCGGCGATGGTGGCAGCCGGATCGTCGACGAGGTCGCTCTTGGTGACCACCACGACCGGCGTGGCACCGCTGTCGAACGCGAGCACGAGCTCGCGTTCGAGCCGGCGTTGGTTGGGCGGCGATGTGAGGGCGTGCACGAGCACCACCGTGTCGATGTTGGCGGCGATCGTGTGCGCGACGGCGCGGTTGCCCTCGAACGAGGCACGCCGGGTGAACGCGCTGAACCGAGGCACGACCTCGTCGACGCGCTCGCCGTCGTCGCTCACGATCACCCAGTCGCCCACCGCGACGTCGGCACCGATGTTGCGCGCCCGCACCGGCGGGGCGTCGACGTCGTGCACGATCGTGCTCCAGCCGCGGTCGAGTCGCGACACCCGGCCCGGGCGTCGGGGGTCACCGAGCTCGTGCCACGACACCTCGAGCGATGAGTTCCAGCCCAGACGTACGTCCGGTCGCTCGTGCGACATCTCCAACGGCTCCACGATGGACGGAACGGTAGTGTTTCCCTGCCCGCAGCGGCCTCCGCCGGACCGTCTGCACCACCCCCCTCATCCTCGTCATCCCCCCACACCCCCGTCACCCCTCGACAGGAAGCGACCCCCCTCATGCTCGCTCGTCTCGCGCGGTGGAGCTTCCGCCGCCGCAAGCTCATGGTCTTCGGCATCTGGCTGCCGCTGCTGATCGGCCTCAGCGTCATCTCCGGCGCGGTCGGGACCGGCTACAGCACCAGCTTCGACCTCCCGCCCAGCGAGGCACGCGACGTGCAGGACATCCTCACGTCGGGCGGCAGCGCCGAAGAGGCCGGCGACGTCGCACAGATCGTGTTCACGGCACCGCAGGGCACCGACGACCCCGAGGTGGTCGCGGCCATGACGGGCCTGTTCGACGAGGTCGCGAAGATCCCCGGGATCAAGGTCACCAGCCCGTACTCGCCCGAAGGGGCGCAGTTCAACAGCCAGGTCGCGCCGATCTCGTTCGCGCAGCTGTCGTTCGCCGAGCGCGACCAGGCCGGCTACCTCGAGCTGAGCGAGCAGATCCAGGCGCTCGACGACGGCATCCGGGTACAGGGCCTCACCATCGAGTACGGCGGCCAGTTGTTCGCCACCTTCGAGTTCCCCGAGAGCGAGCTGCTCGGCATCCTGGCCGCGATCCTGATCCTGCTGATCGCGTTCGGGTCGGTGCTCGCGATGGGCCTGCCGATCGGCACCGCGTTGTTCGGTCTCGGCGTCGGCTTCGGCATCGTCGGCCTCGGCTCCAACATCATCCGCATGCCCGAGTTCTCGTCGCAGATGACCGCGATGATCGGCCTCGGCGTCGGCATCGACTACGCGCTGTTCATCGTCACCCGCTTCCGCGAGAACATGCATGACGGCATGAGCCCCGAGGAGGCGACGGTCGAGGCCGTCGACACCAGCGGCCGTGCCGTGGTGTTCGCGGGCATCACGGTGATGATCTCGCTGCTCGGCCTGTTCGTGATGGGCGTGGCGTTCGTGCGCGGCCTCGCGATCGCCGGCGCCACCGGCGTGTTGATGATGATGCTGGCCGCGATCACGCTGCTGCCCGCATTGCTCGGGTTCGTGCAGCACCGCATCGAGGTCACCACCCGGGCCGCTGCCATCGCCGTCAGCCTCTTCGTCGGCCTCGCGCTCGTCGGCATCTTCACCGGTCTCAACGTCGGCGTCGCGCTGCTGATCGCAGCCGGGCTCGCCGTCGTGATCGTGCTGGTGAGCTTCCTGTCGTTCGGCAAGGCGCTCCGTCGGCCGATCCCCACCCGTGCGCGCAAGCCGCGTGAGGAGCAGTTCTGGTTCCGCTGGAGCCGCTTCATCCAGCACCGTCCGTGGCCGTCGTTCGCCTTCGGTGCGCTGGTGCTCGTGGTGCTGGCGCTGCCGTTGTTCTCGATCCGCATGGGCTTCGGCGACAACGGCAACCTGCCCGAGGAGCAGACCGCGCGTCGTGCGTTCGACCTGTTGGCCGACGGCTTCGGCGCCGGCAGCAACGGCCCGCTGTTCCTGGTGTCGACCGATCCGGCGGCGACGGCCGAGTCGGTGCCCGCAGTCGACGCCGCGCTCGCCGGCGCCGAGGGTGTCGCATTCGCGTCACCGGGCGTGCAGACCCCGCAGGGCATCTGGATCTGGCAGGTGTACCCGGTGAGCGCCCCGCAGGACGAGGCGACGACACAGCTGGTCGAGCGGCTCCGTGACGACGTCATCCCGGCCACCGGGGTCGACGTGAAGGTCGGTGGCTTCACCGCCGGTTCGATCGACTTCTCGAGCTATCTCGGCGGGCGTCTGCCGCTGTTGATCGGCTCGGTGCTGATCCTGTCGTTCCTGCTCCTCATGGCCGTGTTCCGCAGCATCCTCGTGCCGCTCAAGGCCGTGATCATGAACCTGCTGTCGGTGGGTGCCGCGTACGGTGTGATCGTCGCGATCTTCCAGTGGGGCTGGGGCAAGGACCTGTTCGGCATCGGCAAGGAGGGCCCCGTCGAGGCGTGGGCGCCGATGATGCTGTTCGCGATCGTGTTCGGCCTGTCGATGGACTACGAGGTGTTCCTGCTCTCGCGCATGAAGGAGCAGTACGACCTCACCGGCGACAACGAGATCGCCGTCGCCGACGGCCTGGCCGCCACCGCCCGCGTGATCACCGCCGCCGCGCTGATCATGGTGTGCGTGTTCGGAGCGTTCGTGCTCGGCAACGACCGCAACCTCAAGCTGTTCGGCCTGGGCATGGCGGTCGCGGTGTTCGTCGACGCCACCATCGTCCGCATGATCCTGGTGCCGGCCACGATGGAGTTGCTCGGCGCCCGCAACTGGTGGATGCCGGCGTGGCTCGAGCGCCTCATCCCGAAGATCGACGTCGAGGGCCACGCCCACGCGACCGCCCCCGACGGCGACCCGGACGACCAGCGCGAGCCCGAACTCGTGTGACCCCGTGAGTCGGGTCGGCCCCTGGTGGGCCGGCCCGGTTCACCGGCTGTTCATCGACCGGTCACCCGCCGGTCCCCGTCCTGTCATCCGCTTCCGTGTCCGACTGCTACGGTCGCCGCGTTCCACCCGAACGTGAACACGGAGGAAGTCTTCGAATGAGAAGGAACACGAGGAAGGTCTTCGCCGTCCTCGCAACCACCGGCATCGTGCTGGCGGCTTGCGGTGACGACGAGGAGGAGAGCACGTCCACCACGGCTGCTGCAGCGGACACCACCGCAGCGGCCGCCGAGACGACCGCGGCCGCCACCGACACCACCGAGGCCGGCGCCTCGGACACGACGATGGCGATGGAGCCCGGCACCACGATGGCCGAGGGCGACGACCCGCTCGCCGCGCTCTACCAGGAGTGCCTCGACAACGGTGCCAAGGTCAACCTGATCGCGCTGCCCGACGAGTGGGCCAACTACAAGGGCATCCTCGAGAGCTTCCGGCAGAAGTACCCCGGTGTCGAGAACCCGGTCGCCAGCCCGGATGCCTCGTCGAAGGAGGAGATGGAGGCCGTCCAGACCCTCGCCGGTCAGGACGACATGCCGGACAACGTCGACGTGAGCCCCGCCATCGCGCAGGAGATGGTCGATGCCGGCCTGTTCGAGCCCTACGTGCTGTCGACCGACTCGGAGATCCCCGACGGTCTGAAGGACGCCGACAACAACTGGACCGCCGCCTACTACGGCATCATGGCGATCGTCACCAACACGACGATCGTGCCCGAGGCGCCGACCAGCTTCGCCGACCTGAAGGACCCGAAGTACAAGGGTCTCGTGGCGCTCAACGGCGACCCGCGTGAGGCCGGTTCGGCCTTCGCCGCCGTCATGGCCGCGAGCATCGCCAACGGCGGTTCGGCCGACGACATCATGCCCGGCATCCAGTTCTTCGCCGACCTGAAGGCCTCGGGCAACCTCGGTGGCACCGACGTCACCAAGGAGACGGTGCTCTCGGGTGAGACCCCGATCGCCATCGACTGGAGCTACAACGTCCCCGGTCTGAAGGCCGACCTCGAGGCCGCCGGCCTCACCGTCGAGGTCAACTTCCCGAGCGACGGTGTCTACGGTGGCTTCTACGGCCAGGGCGTCATCAAGGACAGCCCGCACCAGGCCTGCTCGAAGCTGTGGCAGGAGCACATCTTCAGCGACGAGGGCGCCCTCGGCTACCTCGAGGGTGGCGCCGTGCCGGCCCGCATCGTGTCGCTGACCGAGCGTGGCCTCGTCACCGACGACATGAAGGCCAACCTGCCCCCGGACGAGCTGCTCGACCAGGTGTCGTTCCTGACCCCGGCCCAGATCGCCGCCGCCAAGCAGGTGCTGGCCGACAACTGGGGCCCGATGGTGGCCGACGCCTGATCGGGCGTCCCACCGCACCGCAATGACCGGTCTCGTCATCGATCGAGACACCCCCGTGGTCGGGGGTCGCACCGACACCGGTGCGGCCCCCGCCGCGAGGCGGGACTGGGCGTGGCTCGGCCTCGTGCCGTTCTTCGCCTTCCTCATCTTGTTCCTCATCGTCCCGGCGATCAGCGTGTTCCGCGACGCGCTCCGCACCGAGGACGGCTACTCGTTCGACGCGATGCGCGAGGCCTTCTCGGGACAGAACCTCGCCGCGTTCAAGTTCTCCGTGCTGTTCTCCGCCGGCGCCGCAGCGATCGGCGTGGTGTTCGGCACCCTGCTCGCCTACGCCGCGGCCTCGCTCACCCGGCCGCGCTGGCTGCGCAACCTGATCACCTCGTTCAGCGGCGTCGCCGCCAACATGGGTGGCCTGCCGCTGGCCTTTGCGTTCATCACGCTGCTCGGTGCCCGCGCCGGTGTGCTCACCAACATCCTCAAGTGGATGGGCTGGGACATCTACTCGGGCGACTTCGACCTCGGTTCCAAGCGCGGCCTGATGATCGTCTACTCGTACTTCAACATCCCGCTGATGCTGCTGATCACGCTGCCGGCGATCGACGGGCTCAAGCCCGCGTGGCGCGAGGCGTGCGCCAACCTCGGCGGCACCACGTGGACGTACTGGCGCCGTGTCGGCCTGCCGGTGCTCACCCCGTCGCTGCTCGGCGGGTTCCTGCTGCTGTTCGCGAACTCCTTCGCCGCCTACGCGACCGCTGCGATCCTGACCGACAACTCCAAGATCGTGTCGCTGCGCATCTCGTTCTTCCTCGGCGGCGACGTCAGCATCGGCGAGGACGCCGTCGGCTTCTCGCTGGCCGCCTGGATGATCATCATCATGGCGATCTCGATGGCGCTGTACTGGGTGGCCCGCAAGCGCGCCGAACGTTGGAGGGCTTGATGGCGCAACCGACGATCCACGTCCCGATCGACCCCGAGCTCGGTCGCGGACCCACCGCGCCCACGGCCGTCGCCCCGCCCACGGCGGGCCGACCCGGCAAGCGCTTCGCCAAGCTGGTCCCGACGATCGTGGTGATCGTCTGCGGGTTCTTCTTCATCGCCCCGCTGCTCACCCTGGCCCGCCACTCGCTGCAGAACGTCCCGGCGTTCCTGCTCGGCCGCGACACCCTGTTCAAGAAGTGGTCGCTGAGCGGTCTGTGGAAGGCGTTCGACGAGCCCAACTTCTGGCCGGCGCTGCGCCTCAGCCTCAAGCTCGCCGTGGGCACGGTGGCGCTCACGCTGGCGTTGCTGCTGCCCACCGCGGTGTGGGTGCACCTGCGGGTGCCCAAGGCGCGGGCGCTCGTCGAGTTCCTCACCGTGCTGCCCTACATGATCCCGCCGATCGCGATGGTGGCCGGCATCATCATCGTCAAGCCGCACGCCCGCTGGTTCCTGAACAGCGACTACTCGCTGATCCCGTTCTACGTGATCCTGGCGCTGCCGTTCACCTACCGCTCGATCGACGCCGGCCTGCGGGCACTCGACCTGCGCACGCTCGTCGACGCATCGCGCAGCCTCGGTGCCAGCTGGGGCGGCACCCTGTGGCGGGTGCTGATCCCCAACCTGCGCACGGCGATCATCTCGGCGTCGTTCCTCACGGCCGCCGTGGTGATCGGCGAGTTCACGATCGCCAACGTGCTGCTCAAGGAGACGTTGCCCCGCTTCCAGGCGACGTTCGTCGGCCGCGAACCGCAGGCCGGCTACGCGCTCAACCTGCTCGCGCTCGTCACCACCACCGGCCTGTTCGTGCTGTTGAGCGTGCTCACCAAGAAGCGCGACCCCAAGCGCAAGTCGTTCGCCCGCATGGCTGCCGACGCAGCCCTGGTACAGAAGCCGGGACACCTGTGACCAACCTGACGTATGTCTCCGTCCGGAAGACCTTCGGGCCCACCGTGGCGCTCGAGGGCCTCGACCTCGACGTCAAGCAGGGCGAGCTGATCTCGCTGCTCGGCCCCTCGGGCTGCGGCAAGACGACGGCCCTGCGTATCGCCGCCGGGTTCGAGTTCGCCGACTCCGGGGCGGTGATGGTCGCCAATGCCGACATCACGCGCACGCCGGCGCACAAGCGCAACATGGGCATGGTGTTCCAGAGCTACTCGTTGTTCCCCAACCTCACGGTGGCCAAGAACGTCGAGTTCGGTCTGCGCACCCGCAAGCTCGACGGCGGTGAGCGCCACCGCCGCGTGGCCGAGATGCTGGAGCTGGTGCAGCTCACCCACCTGGCCGACCGCTACCCGCACCAGATCTCGGGCGGCCAGGCGCAGCGCGTCGCCCTCGCCCGTGCGCTCGCGGTGCGGCCGTCGGTGCTGTTGCTCGACGAGCCGCTGTCCGCCCTCGACGCGAAGGTGCGCACGACGCTGCGCGACGAGATCCGGCGCATCCAGACCGAGCTCGGGATCACCACCCTGTTCGTCACCCACGACCAGGAGGAGGCGCTCGCGATCTCCGACCGGATCGGCGTCATGTCGAACGGTCGGCTCGAGCAGCTCGGCACCCCGCGCGAGGTGTACCGCCACCCGACCAGCGCATTCGTCGCCCGGTTCGTCGGCTCGATGAACGAGCTGCCCGCCGTGGTCAACGGCAACCACGCCGTCACCGTCGCCGGCCAGCCCGTGGTGGTGCCCCAGACCACCCAGCCCGACGGCACCTCCATCCGGTTGCTCGTGCGCCCCGAAGATCTGCACCTCGCCGAGGACGGCCTGCCCGGCACGGTCGTCACCTGCACCTTCCAGGGTGCGAGCACCGTGCTCGGGGTGCGCCTCGACACGATCGACGTGCTCACGTCGGTGCACGTGGCGGGTGTCGCCGACCTCGGCCCCGGCGAGCGGGTGCAGGTGGGCATCGACGGCGCCCGTGCCGTGTGCGAGACCCTCGACCAGGTGTCGGCCACCTCGGACGCGGCCTGAACACGCTCGCGACCACCCAGCTGAGCAGGCACGACGCGTCCGCCGACTGCGTGACGGCTCGCCGTCTTCCCGGACGATCCGACGCACCTGTCCGCACGTCCCCGAGCGGGGGTGGCTTGACAAGCCCCTCCGGCATGCCGTAGCGATACCTCCCAATGGCCAAGCCCCTCGTCATCGTCGAGTCGCCCGCGAAGGCGAAGACCATCTCCAAGTTCTTGGGGTCGACGTTCGACGTCCGCGCCTCGGTCGGCCATGTGGCCGACCTGCCGAGCAAGGGCCTCAACATCGACGTCGACCACGGCTTCACCCCCACCTACGAGCTCACCGAGCGCGGCAAGCAGGTGGTCAAGGACCTGAAGGCGGCGCTGAAGGACGCCTCCGAGCTGTACCTCGCGACGGACGAGGACCGCGAGGGCGAGGCGATCAGCTGGCACCTGCTCGAGTACCTGAAGCCGAAGGTGCCCGTGAAGCGGATGGTGTTCCACGAGATCACCAAGTCGGCCATCGACCAGGCGGTCAACAACCCGCGTGGCATCGACTACGGCCTGGTCGACGCCGCCGAGACGCGCCGTCTGCTCGACCGCCTGTACGGCTACGAGGTGTCGCCCGTGCTGTGGCGCCGCGTCAACCGCGGCCTGTCGGCGGGTCGCGTGCAGAGCCCGTCGGTGCGCCTGATCGTCGAGCGCGAGCGCGAGCGCATCGCGTTCGTCACCGCCGACTACTGGGACATCGACCTGCTCACCGGCACGTCGCCGGCCTTCACCGCGACGCTCGTCGCGGTCGACGGCACCAAGGTGGCCACCGGCAAGGACTTCACCTCCGACGGCCAGCCCAAGCGCAACGTGGTCGTGGTCGACGAGGCCCGTGCCCGCTCGCTCGCCGACGCGCTCGGCTCGGCGTCGTTCTCGGTGCGCTCGGTCGAGGAGAAGCCGTACCGCAGCACGCCGAAGGCACCGTTCATGACCTCGACGCTGCAGCAGGAGGGCGGCCGCAAGCTGCGCCTCAGCGCCAGCCAGGTGATGCGCCTCGCGCAGGGCCTGTACGAGCGCGGCTACATCACCTACATGCGTACCGACAACGTCGTGCTCAGCGACGAGGCGCTCGCCGCGGTGCGCAGCGAGGTCGGCCGCACGTACGGCACCCAGTTCCTGTCGCAGGCGCCGCGCCAGTACTCGACCAAGATCAAGAACGCCCAGGAGGCGCACGAGGCGATCCGCCCCACCACACCGCTGCGTTCGCCGGACTCGCTGAGCAACGAGCTCAACGGCCAGGAGCTGTTGCTGTACCGGATGATCTGGCAGCGCACCCTCGCCTCGCAGATGGCCGACGCCACCGGCACCACCGTGAGCGTGCGCCTCGGCGCCGTCACCAGCGTCGCCGGCACCTCGACCGATGCCGAGTTCGCCGCCAGCGGCACCACCATCACCTTCCCCGGCTACCGGCAGGTGTACGTCGAGTCGGCCGACGACGACAACGCCTCCGAGGACGAGCGCGAGGCGCTGCTGCCGCCCCTCGTCGTCGGCGCACCGGTCGCGGTCGACCAGCTGACGCCCAACGGCCACACCACCTCCCCGCCCGCCCGGTACACCGAGGCCTCGCTCGTGAAGCGGCTCGAAGAGCTCGGCATCGGCCGTCCGAGCACGTGGGCGTCGATCATCCAGACCATCCAGGACCGCGGCTACGTGTGGAAGAAGGGCCAGGCCCTCGTGCCCACGTGGACCGCCTTCGCCGTCGTCGGCCTGATGGAGAAGCACTTCGACGACCTCGTCGACTACGCGTTCACCGCACGCGTCGAGGAGGACCTCGACTCGATCGCCCGTGCCGAGCGGGGCAAGGTCGACTGGCTCGAGGACTTCTACTTCGGCGACGAGGACGAGCAGCTGCCCGGCCTGAAGCGACTGGTCGCCGAGAACCTCGACGAGATCGACGCGGCCGAGATCAACACCTTCCCGATCGGCCACGACCCCGACGGCGTCGAGATCGTGGTGAAGCCCGGCAAGTACGGCCCCTACGTGAAGCGGGGCGACGACACCGCCAGCGTGCCCGACGACCTGGCACCCGACGAGCTCACGGTCTCGAAGGCGATCGAGCTGTTGGCGATGCCGAAGAGCGACGAGCCGATCGGCGAGATCGACGGCCTGCCCGTGTTCGCGAAGAACGGTCGCTACGGCCCGTACGTGCAATGGGGTACGGCCGACCAGCCGCCGCCCGGCATGGACAAGCCCAAGATGGCGAGCCTGTTCAAGACGATGACGCTCGAACGCGTGAGCGTGAAGGACGCGCAGGACTTGCTGCAGTTGCCGCGCACGCTCGGCGTCGATCCGGCCGACGGCGTGGCGATCGTGGCCAACAACGGTCGGTACGGCCCCTACGTCCAGAAGGACAAGGACTTCCGCAACATCTCGACCGAGGAGCAGCTGCTCACCATCACCCTCGACGAGGCCGTCGAGATCTTCCGTCAGCCCAAGGTGTTCCGCCGCGGCGGTGCCACCAACATGGCGGCCAAGGGCCCGCTGCGCGAGTTCGGCACCGACCCGGTGAGCAGCAAGCCGGTGGTGGCCAAGGACGGCAAGTTCGGCGTGTACGTCACCGACGGCGAGACCAATGCGTCGCTCAGCAAGGGCGACCGGTTGGAGACGATGTTGCCCGAGCGCGCCTTCGAACTGCTCGCGATCCGTCGCGAACAGATCATCGAGCGCGGCGGTCCCGCGGCCAAGAAGGCGGCCGCCACCAAGAAGGCAGCGGCCAAGAAGGCAGCCCCGGCGAAGAAGGCCGCGGCCAAGAAGGCCGCGCCGGCGAAGAAGGCGGCGGCCAAGAAGGCCGCGCCGCGCGCCTGAGCCTCAGCCGGCCACCATCACACCCACCACACCGGCCAGCACCAGGCCGCTCGCGAGGTAGTCGCGCCGGCCGTGGCGCTCGCCGAGCCACCAGTGCGCCACCGCGAACGTGATCAGCAACTCCACCTGACCGAACGTGCGAACCCTCGCCGCGTTCTGCAGCGTGAACGCCAGACCCCAGCACGCCGAGCCGCACACGCTGAGCAGACCGACCACCGCACTCGAGCGCCAGTGCACGACCGCAAGGCGCAGCTGCGGCCGCTCGCGCCAGGCGAGATACGCACCGTGCATGACGATCTGCATGGTGTTCATCACCGCGAGCGTGATCAGCGCCCGCGGCACGACGTGATCACCACCGTCGGTGTAGCCGTCGAGCAACGACTGCGACGCGGCGCGGATCGCCACCGAGGCGATCGCGAAGGCGCCGCCTGCGGCCAGCCCGAAGAGCACCGCTCGGTCGCGCACCTGCCACACACGGCGGCCACCGGCCAGCACCACCACACCGGCGAAGCAGAACAGCGTGGCCAGCCAACCGAGCGGACGCAGCGGCTCGCCGAGGAACACGAGCGAGAACACGGCCACCTGCACGACCTCGGTCTTGGTGTAGACGGTGCCGATCGCGTAGTCGCGCAGGTCGAACGCATGGATCATCGCGATGGTGCCGACGATCTGGGCCAGCCCGCCGCCGGCGATCACCGGCCAGAAGCGGGCGGGCACGTGCGGCAGCCCGTCGAGCGACGCGACCACCGCCACGGCGGCCAGCGCGATGGGACCGCCGTACAGGTAGCGCACGAACCCGGCGCCGCTCACCGACAGCAGGCTGCGCAACCGCTGCTGCATCGCGGTGCGTGCGGTCTGGAACGCCGCCGCACCGATCGTCACCGGGATCCACATCATCGCTGCCTCGCCCTGTCGTCGAATCCCAATATATGGGATGCTTATCTCATGTTCAGCGTACACCCGGCGCCGCTAGCGTCGCCACGATGATTCCGCCGCCCAGCCCCGAGCCGCACCCCGGGGCCGTCTACGTCGCCCTCGAGGGCGCCGAGGCCTGTGGCAAGAGCACCCACGCGGCGCGCCTGGCCGCCGAGCTCGACGCCGTCCTCACCCGCGAGACCGGCGGCACCGCGATCGGCGCGCGCATCCGGGCGATCCTCCACGACACCGAGGTCACCGATCTGGCCGATCGGGCCGAGGCGCTGCTCACCGCGGCCGATCGGGCGCAGCACCTGCACCAGGTGGTGCTCCCCGCCCTGGCCTCCGGGCGGCCCGTCGTGAGCGACCGCAGCGTCTATTCCACGCTCGCCTACCAGGGCTACGGCCGCATGCTCGACGTCGACGAGCTGCGCCATATCAACGGCTGGGCGATCCAAGGCACCTGGCCGCAGCTCGTGCTGCTGCTCGACGTCGACCCGTCGGTGCAGGCGAGCAGGATGCACGGCCGCGAGCTCGACCGCTTCGAGCGCGAGGACGACGCCTTCCACCAGCGGGTGCGCGACGGCTTCACGGCGATGGCTGCGGCCGACCCAGAGCACTGGGTGGTGATCGACGCGAGCGGCCCCCTCGACGGCGTGTACGACGCGATCCGCACCGCCGTGCGCGATCGGACCGGGCTGTGAACGCGGTCGACAGCGTGTGGGACGCCGTGGTCGGCCAGGAGCGTGCGCTCACGCGACTGCGCGCGTGCCTCGTCGATCCGGTGCACGCCTACCTCTTCGTCGGGCCGGCCGGATCGACCAAGGATCAGGCCGCACGCGCCTTCGCCGCGGCGCTGCTCGCCGGCGGTGATCACCCCGACGACCGCTCGGCCCGGCTCGCCCTCGCAGGCGAGCACCCGGACGTGCGCGAGGTTCGCCGCGTGGGCGCCGCGATCGCCAAGGAGCAGATCGAGGACATCATCCGCACGGCCTCGCTCGCGCCCGTCGAGAGCGACCGCAAGGTGATGATCCTCGAGGAGTTCCACCTGCTCACGGCCGAGGGTGCCGCCCGGCTGCTGAAGACGCTCGAGGAGCCACCTGCCAGCACCGTGTTCGTCGTGCTCGCCGATCAGGTGCACACCGAGCTCGTCACCATCGCCTCGCGCTGCGTGCGCATCGAGTTCGCGCCGATCTCCGACACCGCGATCACCGAGGTGCTCGTGCGCGAGGGCCACACGCACGACGTGGCAGCCGCCGCGGCGGCCGCCTCGGCCGGCAACCTCGACCGCGCCCGCGTGCTCGTGAGCGACCCGGGCCTCGCCGCTCGGCGCGCGGCGTTCGCCGCCGTGCCCACCCGGCTCGACGGCAGCGGCTTCACGGTCGTCACACTCGTCGACGAGATCACCAAGCTCGCCGATCAGGCAGCCGCCTCGCTCGGCCCGATCCACGAACGCGAGATCGCCGAGCTCGACGCGCGGGTGGCCGCGGCCGGTGAGCGTGGCAGCGGTCGCAAGTCGCTCGAGGACCGTCACAAGCGCGAGATCCGCCGCTACCGCACCGACGAGCTGCGCAGCGGGTTGGCCGTGATGGCGGGCGTGTACCGCGACGCGCTGGTGCGCGGCGACGCGGCCCGCCCGGATGCCGCCGCCAAGGCCGTCGGCCGCATCCACGAGGCGCTCGAGGCACTCGAGCGCAACCCGAACGAGGCGCTGTTGCTGCAGCACCTGCTCCTCGAGCTGCCGTCCGTCTGAGGGCTGTCACACCGGCGCGGTAGGTTCGCAGCGTGCCCGCACTGAGTCACGCCGACGTCGACGCCTTCCTCGCCGAACCCGGTCACCTCGCACGCATCGGCACGGTCGACGACGACGGCATGCCTCGCGTGCTGCCGCTGTGGTTCGTGGTGCACGACGGCGCCATCTGCTTCACACCGCGCCAGCCGGCGGTGATCTGGCGCAACATCGTGCGCGACCCGCGTGTCGGCATCAGCATCGACGAGGCGGCCAGCCCGTACCGCAAGGTGGTGGTGCAGGGCGTCGTCGAGGTGCTGCACCAGCCCGGTGACGACCTGGCCTGGCAGCCGCTCTACCGGCAGATCGCCAAGCGCTACACCCGCGACGACTGGGCCGACAGCTACGTCGACGGCACCGCCGACCAGCCGAGGGCGCTGTGCGCCGTGCGGCTCGACGCGCCCACCACCCGCCTCCGCACGTGGCGCATGCCGCTCGCGGGCGAAGACCCTCGGGGCATCTGGCATCCCCGCTACTACGTCTAGGCCGACCATGACGCTCACCGCGGACCGTCCGCACGTCGAGGTGCGCTTCAGCGCGCCCGGCCGACCGATGGCGGCAGCGGTCGGGCGGGCGATCCGCGATCTGCAGGGCGACGACCCGCTGCGCCTGGTGCGCGTGATCGCACCCGACAGCGCGACGGTCGACGGGCTGCGCCGCGCGTTGCCGCTCGACGGCGGCTCGTGCGGCGCCGAGATCGGGGGCACGTTGCGCTTCGCCGGGCTCGTGGCCGCCCCCGAGCTCGACGGCCGGCGCACGGCACCCGACGTGGCCGTGCTGGCCGTGGTGCAGCAGTTGCTCGCCGACCCTCGTACGCGTCCGGCTGCCTTCGCCACGTGTGCCGACCACCCCGCCACGCACGACGCCGTGGTGCGGTCGTACGCCACGCTGGTCGGCGCGTTCACCCTCGACGACCCGGTCGCCGCCCTGCGCAGCCTGGCCGTGGGGCGCGAGAGCGCCACGGCGGTGGTGCAGTTGGTGGCGGCGGTGCGCGCCCGGTTGCTCGAACGCGGGCTCGTCGACACGGCCGAGCTGGTGCGCATCGCCACCCGCCGGCTCACCGATCCGAGCATCTCGCCCGACCGACTCGGTGTCGCACCCACCGTGCTGGTGGTCACCCAGCAGTTCAACCCGGCACACGTCGGCATGCTGCGCGCACTGGTCGAGCGGGCACCCGGCACGATCGTCGTCGCCACCACCAGCCGCAACCCCGGGCTGTCGGTGGCCGAGCACGTGTCGCGCCTCGTCGGCACCGAGGTCGCCGCACCACCGCACCACGTACCCGATGCTCCAGGCCGTGAGGTGCGTGTGGTGTCGTGCCCCGACCACGACGAGGAGGTGCGCGAGGTCACTCGTCGCATCGTGGCCCTGCTCGAACAAGGCGTGGTCGCCGACCGGATCGCCGTGTTCTACCCACCGGCGGGTCCCCACCGGTCGGCCATCGCCGCGTCGCTGGCCACGGCCGGTGTGGCAGCGCGCGGCCAGGTGACGCCACGGCTCAAGGGCGCCGTGGCCGGCCAGGTGCTGCGGCTGCTCATGGCGATCGTGCGCCAGGGGCTCGATCGGCGCACCGTCGTCGAACTCGCCCGGCTCGCGCCGTTCGGACGCGACACGGTGGTCGACGAGGCCGGGGTCGAGGACGTGCGCACCTTCGCCCGGCGGGCCGACCGCTGGAACCGGCTGGCCGTGCGCGCCGGCGTGGTCGGCGAGCGCGACTGGTCGACGTTCGAGGCGCTCGAGTTCGCCGACGACCACCCCGAACACGGCACGCACCGGTCGCTCGTCGGGTTCGTGCGGTTGCAGCGCCACCACCGCGACGCGGTGCGGTCGGCCGGGTCGTGGCCCGAGGTCGCTCGGGCGCTCGAGGCGTGGTTCACCACACACTGCGGCACCGTCGACTGGCGCCTCGAGCAGTGGTCGGCGTACCCCGTCTGGCAGCGTGAGGCTGCCGAGCAGCTCGAGGGCGTGTTCGGCGTGCTGGCCGAGATCGAGCAGTTCGGTCTGCCCTTCCGCACCGCCACACTCGCGCGCCTGGTCGACGCCTTCCTCGACACCGACGTCGTCACCACCGAGAGCAAGGGCGCTGGGGTGTTCGTCGACCAGATCGTCGGGGCCACGGGCGCCGTGTTCGACCACGCCTTCGTGCTCGGCGGCAACGACCACCTGTTGCCGGGTCGCATCGCCGACGACCTGGTGCTCGTCCGCGGACACGGTGCCGAGCCCCTCGGCGTGCTCACCGGTCCCGCCAACCGGCCTCGCCGCGACGAACGCGGCCTGCTCGCGGCCGTCGACGGCGCCACCGCGTCGGTCACCGTCACCTGGGCCCGCTGGGATGTGCGCGCCGGCGGCGAGCAGTACGTGTCGCCGGTCGTGGCCGCGTTGCCCGCGGTGCACGAGCACGTCGCGTCCCACGCCGCGCGGGTGCAGGGCGACGAGCTGCCCTGGCTCGACGCCGACGAGTGGTTCGCGAGACACCCCGATCGCAGCACGCCCCGGCTGTCGCGTCGCCGCCGGTCGATCACGTCGCGGCTGCAGCCGCTCCCCGGCGAGTTCGACGGCCAGGTGGGCGAGCTCGGCCGCACCCACCCGCTGCGGCGTGTCGATCCCGACGGTGGTCGCGCCCAGGTGGGCATCACCTCGCTCGAGGGTTGGGTGCGGTGCGGCCTGCACTACTTCGTCACCCGCGTGCTCGACGCGCGCACCGACGAGCTCGACCCGTCCGAGATCACCGACATCGACGCCCGCGAGAAGGGCACGCTGATCCACGAGGTGTACGAGCGGCTGATCGACGAGTGGCTCGGCGCGCACCCCGAGGGCACCACGGCGTGGATCCGCAGCGACGACGACGTGGCTCGGATGCTCGCCCGGGCCGAGGAGCTGATCGACGAGTGTGCAGCGCCGCTGCTCGCCGCGCACCACCTCGGCCACCCCGAGATGTGGCGTGCGCGTCGGTCGCAGATCGTGCACGCGCTGCGACGCGGGCTCGAGCTCGAACGCGACGACCAGGTGGTGCCGGTGGCCGCCGAGTTCCGGTTCGGACGACAGAGCCAGGGTGCACGACCAGCGCCCGAATGGTCGTCGGCCGACGGTCGCCACACCGTGGCGTTCACCGGCGCGATCGACCGGCTCGACCGGCTGCCCGACGGGTCGCTGCGGGTGATGGACCTGAAGAGCGGTGCCGCCACCAGCTACACGGGCATCAAGGCGCTCACGCCGCTCGGTGCCGATCGCGACAAGTTGCAGCTCGCGTTCTACGGCTGGGCGGTCGAGCAGCTCACCGGCGAGCGGGTGGCGTCGTCGACCTACCGCTTCGTCGGTCGCCCCGAGGCCGAGCACGACGTCGTGCTCGAACTCTCACCGGAGGTGCTCGACGAACTGCACCACCGGCTGCACGAGATCGTCGATGCGATCGACGGCGGACGGTTCGAGCCGGGCGAGGTCGGCAACTGGGGATGCGAGGTGTGCGCCCCCGACGGCCTCGGCACGTTCGAGATCAACCAACGGCGCATCGAGTGGAGCGGCGCGCTCGACGAGCTCGACGAGCTGCTCGATCGACCGGAGGCGGCGCCGTGACGGCCGAGCAACTCGACCTGTTCGCCGCTCCCGTGCTGGCCGACCAACCGGCGCGTGACGACGCGATCCATCGCATCGACACGAGCTTCGTGGTGTCGGCCGGCGCCGGTGCCGGCAAGACCGAGACGCTGATCCGCCGGCTCGAGCAGGTGCTCGACCGGGGCGGCGATCCGTCGCGCATCGTCGCGATCACCTTCACCGAACGCGCCGCGCGCGACCTGGTCGCGAAGCTGCGGGCCAAGTTGCCCGCGGCGCTCACCCCGGCCGTCGAGCAGATGACCGTGGGCACCATCCACTCGTTCTGCCTCGGCATCCTTCGCCGCCACCCGCTCGAGGCCGGCCTGCCGCCGGTGTTCAGCACGCAGGACGAGTTGCTGTCGGGCACCGACGCCTTCGAGCGTGTGCTGCGCATCCGGCATCGCATGTTCGAGCGGATCGCGGAGCTCGACGACCCGGTCGTCCGCCAGGCGATCGACGTGATCGTCAACGACAACGGCATCATCCATCTCGACGGGCTGGTGCAGCTGATCGACCAGCAGTGGGACCGCTTCGACGAGGTGGTGGTCGAGCCGCCACCGCCCTGGCAGCAGCGGTGCCGCGAGGTGCTCGAACCGATCCGGGTGCTGGCCGGCGACCGCGAGGTGCCGCTCAAGCTGCGCCTCGCGATCCAGGACCTGCTGCCGGGAGTCGACGCCTGCCTGGCCGCCGAGTCGCCGCTCGAGGCGATCACGTCGGTGCCGTCGCACAACCTGCGCACGTTGGGCGGCGGCGACGGCAAACTCGCCCGTGACACGGTGAAGGCTGCGCTCGGGTCGGTGAAGTCGATCGTGCACGACCACGCCGTGCGCCACGTGCTGCACCTGGTGGTGCCGCTGGTGCTCGACGAGGCACACGCCCGCTACCGCAGTGGCAGCATCTCGTTCGACGACATCCTGGTGCTCACCCGACGCCTGCTCGACCGGCACCCGGCGATCCGCCAGCGACTGCGCGGCGAGATCGACCATCTGTGCGTCGACGAGTTCCAGGACACCGACGTGGTGCAGTACGACATCGTCCAGGCCCTCACCGCGCCGGTGCCCGACGAGCCGGACGTGCACACGCCGGTGCTGTTCGCGGTGGGCGACCCCAAGCAGTCGATCTACGGCTTCCGCGAGGCCGACGTGCGGCTGTTCGCCGCGCTGCACGACCTGCCGCACCTCGAGCAGCGCCAGCTCACCACCAACTTCCGGTCGCGCCCGTCGGTGCTGCGCTGGATCAACCAACTGTTCCGCGACTGGTTCGACGCCGACGCGCCCGCCGGCCAGGTGCCGTTCGCACCGCTCGACCACCACGTGGCCGACGCTCCCGCGACGATCACGGTCGTCGGTGGTGCGATCGACGCGCCTGCCGAGCTGGCGGCCCGTGCGCAGGCGCGCGATCTCGCTCGCACGATCGCTGCCGCGCACGGTTCGTGGGTGGTGCGCGCCGGCGACGGCGAGCGCGCCGCCCGCTACACCGACATGGCGGTGCTCGTGCGCACGCGTGCCGACCTCACGCACCTCGAACCGGCGTTGCGCCGTGCCGGCATCCCGTATGTGGTCGAGGGCGGCGCGCTGCTGTACGACACCCGCGAGGTGCGCGACCTGTTGCGGGTGCTCGCCGCGGTGAACGACACGGCCTCGCCGATCAAGGTGGTCACCGCACTGCGGACCTCGGTGCTGGCGCTCAGCGACGTCGAGTTGGTGGCCCACCGCAACGCGGGCGGGGTGTGGCGGGTGCACGGCGAGACGGCGGCGGTCGGGCACCCGGCCGTGGTGCAGGCACTCACCGCGCTGCGCGGGTGGGCCGACGAACGCCACCGCACGCCGGTCCCCGAGTTGCTCGACGAGGTCGCCCGCCGCTCGGCCACGCGAGCCGCGTCGTTGGTCGACGGCGCGGCCACGACGACGTGGCGACGTCTGCGGCTGGTGCTCGACGAGGCCCGCTGGTGGTACGAGCAGACCGGCGGGTCGCTCGGCGAGTACCTCGCGTGGGTCGCGCAGCGCGTCGAGAACGACGACCGCAGCAACGTCACCACCGACGAGACCGACGACGACGCGGTGCACGTGCTCACCGTGCATGCCGCCAAGGGCCTCGAGTTCCCGATCGTGCTGGTGGCGGGCCTCGGCCGCCAGCGCCCGGGTGGCGATCACGTTCGTGCCTCGTTCGGGCGGGCTGCCGACGGCTCGGCCACGGTGGCGGTCAAGTTCGGCCGGCTGCGCACGGCCGACTTCGACAGCACGAGCGACGCCGTGCTCGACCGTCTCGAGGCGGCACGCCTCGCGTACGTCGCGTGCACCCGAGCGCGAGATCACCTCGTCGTGTGCCTGCACCACGGCGCCAAGGCGCGCAGCATCACCGCCGCCGAGCTCGCCCCCCACCTGCCGCCCACCGAACCCCTGCCCGACCTGGCCCCGGTGGCGCTCGTGCCGCCGCCCGAGGTGTCGCCGCTCGACACCCGCGCCGACCGCCCCGAACGGCGTACCCGCGAGTGGAAGGTGCGCTCCAGCTGGTCGGCCACACAGATGCGCCACCGTGACGACGACGCGCCGGCGGCAGTGCCGGTGGCGCCTCGCGCCATGGCAGCCGGTCCGGATCCGGCGCCGATCGTCGACCTGCCGGTCGAGCCCGAACTCGATGACGACACCGGCCCGGCACCCGGCGAGAGCGTGCACAGCAAGCCGCCGCGCTCGTTCGCCGCGCTGCCCGAGCAGATCGGCCGCTACGGCACACGCGTCGGACGTGCCGTGCACGGGGTCGTGCAGGTGCTGCCCTTCGACGACCCGTTGCCGCCGGTCCCGGCACTGGTGGTGCAACAGTGCCGTGCCGAAGAGGTCCCCGAGCGGTTCGTGCCCTACGTCGAGCAACTGGTGCGTTCGATCGCCACCAGCGACGCGTTCGCCCGCATGGCGAGGGCGGCGGCCGTCGGCACGGTGCGCCGCGAGATGTACGTCGGTGCCGAGGTCGACGGCGAGGGCGTGTACGGCATCATCGACGCCGTGTGGCGCGAGGACGGCCGCTTCGTGGTGGTCGACTTCAAGACCGACCACGTGCTCGAGCCCGCCGACGTGCTCGCCGCCCGCTACCGCCCGCAGCTGGCTGCCTACGCCGCAGCACTGCGTGCGGCGAGCGGTGTCGAGGTCGCCGAGACGCTGCTGTGCGTCGCGCTGGCCGACGGGTCGCCGGCGCTCACGGTGCCCGTCCCGGTCGCCCCCGGCGACCCGATTGCCGTGTGAATCCCGGGACGCGCCTCGTTAGACTCCCGAGTCGCGCCCAGATAGCTCAGTCGGCAGAGCATTTCACTCGTAATGAAAAGGTCGAGGGTTCGATTCCCTCTCTGGGCTCCGTGTGATGTCGCGAGACATCGCTCACAGACCGAACCCCCATCGGGTTCGGTCTGTCGTCGTTTTCGGGACCAAAGGCCGATTGCCTCGGGTCGCCATACCTCGGAGTATGGTCGCCGACGTGGGCGTCCGTGGGGGACGCTTCGATCCGAGGGAGGACCCGTGGGCGCCGACGCCATGACGATCCAGGACGCGCAACAGATCCTGTACAGCCCCGAGGGCTACATCGACGAGGACCGCTGGCACCAGGCCGCCGCGCTGCTCCGCAGGGAGGCGCCGATCTCCTGGGTCGAGGGCGAGGGCATCACCCCGTTCTGGGCGCTCACCAAGCACAAGGACATCCTCGAGGTCGAGCTGCACAACAACGAGTTCCTCAGCGAACCCCGTTGCATCATGGGCACCGCCGAGTCCGACGCGAAGCTCAAGACCGACGGCCACCTGGTGAAGTCGCTCGTGCAGATGGACGATCCCGAGCACCGGCTGCACCGCAACGTCACGTCCGAGTGGTTCCTGCCGAAGAACCTCGCCAAGCTCGAGGGTCGCCTCGACGAGTTGGCCGACCTGGCGTTGCAGAAGCTGCGCGACTTCGACGGCGAGTGCGACTTCGCGGCGCAGATCGCGATGCAGTACCCGCTCCAGGTGATCCTCGCGATCCTCGGTCTGCCCGAGAGCGACTACACGACCATGCTGCGGCTCACACAGGAGATGTTCGCCCCGGACGACAGCGACTTCAAGCGTGACGACGACGCGATGGCGGGTCTGATGCAGACGCTGTTCGACCTCTACACGTACTTCACCAACCTCACGGCCGACCGGCGGGCCCACCCCACCGACGACCTCGCGTCGGTGATCGCGAACGCTCGCATCGAGGGCAACCCGATGGGCGACATGGAGACGATCGGCTACTACATCATCGCCGCCACCGCCGGTCACGACACGACGTCGAACGCGATGGCGGGCGGCATGAAGGCACTGCTCGACCACCCCGACCAGTTGGCCCGGCTGCAGGCCGACCCCTCGCTCATGGGCACCGCGGTCGACGAGATGATCCGGTGGACCTCGCCGGTGAAGCAGTTCATGCGCACCGCCGCGGTCGACTACGAGCTCGGCGGTCAGACGATCAAGGCGGGCGAGGACGTGTACCTCGCGTACTGGTCGGCCAACCGCGACGAGGACGTGTTCGACGAGCCGTTCCGCTTCGACGTGGGCCGCACGCCCAACAAGCACCTGGCGTTCGGCTTCGGTGTGCACTACTGCCTGGGGGCGATGCTCGCTCGCATGGAGCTGAAGGCGCTGTTCGCGAAGATCCTGCCGCACCTCGCGTCGGTGGAGTACGCCGGCGAGTCGGCGCTCACCAAGTCGGGCTTCGTCAGCGGCGTGAAGCGGCTCCCGATCCGTTACACGCTGCGCTGAGGCGGGCAGGCACCGGCGGCGGTGCAGGCGGTTCGGTAGAGTCCCCGCCACCGATGGCCACGAGCAAGCAACCACCGCACCGACCGTCGCGCCGTGACGAGATCCTCGCCGCGGCCGTGCGCGTGTTCGCGGAGAAGGGCTACCACGAGGCCGCGATCGGCGACATCGCCGAGGCCGCCGAGGTGGCGGTCACGGCCGTGTACTACCACTTCAGCGGCAAGGAAGACCTGTTCGCCGCGGCCATGCGCTCGTCGCTCGAGTCGATCTCCGACGTGGTCGAAGAGGCGCGGCCTCGCACCACCACCGGTTCGGCCGCGGCCGACGGCCTGCGCGCGGCGATCGACGCGGTGTGGACCTGGATCGACGACAACCCGCACGGGGCGGCACTGGTGCACATCCACCTGCCGGGCGCCACGCCGCAGCTGTCGAGCATCCGCCACGACTTCCTCGAGCGCCACGAGCGCCGCGCGGCCGACTACCTGGGCGATCCGGACGGCGACAAGCGGCCGGCCGCGGTGCGCACCGCGGCGGGCACGCTGACGATGCGCACGCTGATCGACCTGCTGATGGCCGTGCACGCGATGCGCCTGGGCGACGGTCCGCTGAGCGAGCTGTCTCCCTCGGCGTTGCGGGCCGAGGTGCACAAGATGGCCGGGCGTCTGCTGCTGCAGAGCTGACCCGGGTCGCGGTCAGCGCAGGGCGTCGAGCACGGGTGCGAGCCGCTCGGGGAAGGCCACCCAGTCGGCCGGCGACGACACCTCGGTGGTGAACGCCGTGTCGATGATCACCTCGCTGAACCCGGCGTCGCGGGCGGCGGCGACGGCGGTCTGCATCGCGTCGATCGTCAGTGGCGCGAGGCCCGCCACCACGAACGGCGGCTCGGTGAAGATGCGCTGCATCACCTCGATCGGGCCCTGCTCCGGGGTGCGCATCGCGTCGATCGCAGCCCGGGTCTCCTGGATCTGCTCGACCGAACCCGATGCCGGGTTGAAGATGTCGAACTGCGCGGCGGTGCGCCGCAGGCCCGGGCCGCTGCGCATGCCCGACAGCAGCCGTGGTCGAGGCTGCTGCAGCGGCTTGGGGCTCACGATCGCGTCGTGGATGTGGAAGAACTCGCCGTCGAAGTTCACGGGGTCGGGACCCCAGCACGCCTCGAGCGCGGCGACGAGCTCGTCCATGCGACGCCCACGGGTGGTGAACTCCACGTCCATCTGGTCGTGCTCGTCCTTCGACCAACCGACGCTCAGGCCGGCGATCAGGCGGCCGTTCGAGAGGATGTCGATCGCGGCGAGCCGCTGCGCGAGCTCGACCGGCCGGTGGTAGCCACCGACCAGGATGCCGGTGCCGAGCAACGGGCGTTCGGTCCACGCAGCGGCCGCGGTGAGCAGCTCGGTCGCGGCCATGGTGGTGCGGTACGCCTCGGGCACCGGCATGCCCGGTCGTGCCGCGTACGGCGCCTGCGGGTGCAGCGCGAAGAACAGGTGCTCCTGCACCCACAGGCTCGTGAAGCCGAGCGCCTCGGCCGACTCGCAGAACCCGCGCACGGCCTCGCGGGTGACGTGCGGGCCGAGCTGCGGCAGGGTGAGTCCGACTCCGGTCATGTGAGCCTCGATTCTGGTCGGGTGCCAGTGTTCAGCGGGGCGCGTCCTTGAACGCGACGTCGCGGTCGACGCGCGGCTCGCCGGGCAGGCCGAGGACGCGCTCGCCGATGATGTTGCGCTGGATCTCGTCGCTGCCGCCGGCGATGCGATAGCCGGGTGCGCCGAGCACGTGGTCGTTCCAGCCGAAGGTGCCCCATTCGCCGGTGTCGGCCAGCAGCGCAGGGCCGAGCATCGTCGACGCGACCTGGCTGATCTCCTGCATCGCGTTGGTCCACAGCAGCTTGCCGATGCTGCCCTCGGGGCCGGCCGAGCCACCGAGGCGCACGGCGGCAGCCGCACGCGAGCGGGCCCAGTCGCGCACTCGCTGGCGGCTGTACACGCGGGCGAGGCCCTGGCGGACGATGGGGTCGTCACGCCGTCCGGTTGCGGTGGCGAGGCCGAGCAGGTCGACGAAGTCGCCGCCGCGACGGCCGGAGCCACCGCTGCTGTTGCGCTCGTGCCCGAGCACGGTGAGCGCCACCTTCCAGCCCTCGCCCACGGCACCCACGCGGTACTCGTCGGAGAGCACGGCGTCGGAGAAGAACACCTCGTTGAACGACGCGCCGCCGTTCATCTGCTGGATCGGTCGGACCGTGACACCGGGGTGCTGCAACGGCACCAGGAACGTGGTCATGCCGGCGTGCTTGGGCACGTCGACGTCGGTGCGGCAGATGGCGAAACCCCACGGCGCGATGTGGGCGTTGCTGCTCCACACCTTCTGGCCGTTGAGCACCCAGTGGTCGCCGTCGCGCACCGCCTTGCACGACAGGTTGGCGAGGTCGCTGCCGGCTCCGGGCTCGCTGAACAGCTGGCAGCAGAACATGTCGGCCCGCATGAACGGTCGGCCGTAGCGCTCCTTCTGCTCGGCGGTGCCGAAGCTCTCGATCGTCGGGGCGATCAGCTTGGTGGTCACCGAGATCAGCTCGTGGTCGTTGGGGCACTGGTACTGCGCCTCGATCTCCTTGAACGCACGGTCGTGCGCTGCGGTGAGCCCGGCGCCGCCGGCCTCCTTCGACCACGTGATCGAGGCGAAGCCCGCGGCGAGCTTCTCGTGGTGCCACTCGACGTACTCGGCGAGGTAGCGGAGCTCCTCCTCGAGCGGCCGGTCGTGGAACACCGTGACGTCGAACTCGCCCTCGCCCCACACCCGCTCACGAGCCGCTGCACGTCGCGGCTTGCGCTCGGCGACCCACGCCTCGGCGCGTCGGCGGAAGGAGTCGATCGGTTCGATCGCGTCGGACATCGGAGGCCTCGTGTTCGCGGAGCGCGTCGCGGAACGGCGCGCACTTACTGGTGACGAACTATCGTAACCCGAGGGCTGTCCGGGCCCCCAGTTCGTGCCAGAGGAGACGCCCGTGCTGTTGGGGATGGACGAGTACCCCTTCCACCAGTTCACGCACACGTTCGCCGGCGTGGTGGGTGGCGACCCGTCGTGGAACGACGGCCACTACGTCTGCGCCGCCGACCAGGCGGGGCGGATGGCGTTCACGTCGAACCTCCGGCTCTATGCGAACAACGACGTGATGGACGGCTTCGTGTGCCTCCGCGTCGACGGCCGGCAGTACAACGTGCGCGTGTCGCGCAAGCTGCGCCCGCGCATGGACGACCTGCGCGTGGGGCCGCTGCGACTCGAGATCGTCGAGCCGTTGCAGACGGTGCGACTGGTGCTCGACGACAACCGGTTCGGCGTGTCGCTCGACGTCACCTGCCACTCGACGACGGTGCCCTACCTCGGTCCGGCCGAGTTCACCCGCATCGACGGTCGGCTGATCAGCGAGCGGATCACCTACGAGCAGCCCGGCGAGTGCGAGGGCTGGGTGCAGGTGGGCGACGAGCGGATCGTGCTCGACCGAGCGAGCACCTCGTTCTTCCGCAACCACTCGTGGGGGCACCAGCCGGGCCGTGGCGGTCCGCGCCTGTACGGCGCGCCGACGCCGAGCCGCCGCGTGCCCGGGCTGCGCCAGTGGGTGCTATTCCACACGCCCGACCACGGCGGGTTCTTCTTCGACGATCCGAGCGGTCGCGCCGCCTCGGGCAAGGGTGCGATCCTCACCGACGACCGTGTGGTGCCGGTGGTGCGCGTCGAGCACGAGCTCGAGTTCCACCCGGGCGATCGGCGTCTGCGGGGCGGCCACTACCGGCTCACCGACGTCGACGGCGTGCAGCGCGAGTACACCCTGCACGACCTGGGCTGGGTGTACTGCCAGGGCGGCGGCTACTTCGGCGGGTTCGACGACGGGCTCGGGCAGGGCGTGTACCGCGGCGAGTACCACGACGAGGGCGAGGTGTGGGACGTGCGCCACCCGACGACGATCGTCGACGCCTCGGGCCGGTCGTTCGAGTTCGACCACGACTGGGCCGAGAGCTTCACGCTGCTCGACACCCCCGCCGGACCGGGCATGGCGCACCACGAGGCCGTGTGCATCCGCCCCGCCGCGCACTGACCGTTCGAGTCAGCGCGCCTCGTCGATGAGCGCCGCCGTACGACGAAGGAACGTCTGGTGCAGCGCGGTACCGATCAGCACCATGTTGGGCGCCGGGTTGACGGTGCGGAACACGGGCAGGCACGTGAGGTTGGCGCACGCACCCTTGAAGTGGTTGAAGACGCTCCAGTAGTGCAGGTCGCGATCGCTCAGCTGCACGCCGGCGACCTCGGCGAACAGGGCTCGCCACTGCTCGGCGCTCATCGTGCGCGACCCGCGCATGGTGATCAGGTACGCCCAGTCCTCCATCGGGTCGCCGAGGTGCGTGAACTCCCAGTCGGTGAACGCGATCACCCGGCTGCCGTCGTGCACGAAGTTGCCCGGTCCCGGGTCGCCGTGCACGATGCCGACGTGGGTGGCGACGGGTGCGTGCGCGTGCAGCCACGCCGCGGCCTCCTCGAGCAGCGGCTCGGGCCCGGCTGCGGCTCGGGCGACGGTGAGCCAGCGGTCGATCTCGTGGTGCGTCGCATCGGCTGCGGTGACGTCCGCGTCGACCTCGCGTGACCAGTCGACGTGGTGCAGCTCGTGCAGCCGGGCCACGAACTCGCGAGCGAGTTCGTCCGACATCGACCGGTCGTCGCGGCCCGTGGCAGCCCCCTCGAGGAAGTCCATCACGAACATCGGCTGGCCGAGCACCTCGCCGGTCGAGTCGAACCAGCGCACGGTCGCCACGGGGCAGCCGAGGCGCGACGCCGCCTGCATGAACCGGTACTCGTCGGCGCTCCGGGTGCCGAACACCCCACCCTGCTCGACCCGGGCGACGAGGCGGCGGCCGTCGGCGAGCTCGACGTACCACATGGCGCGGGAGTTGCCCGTGGCGATGCGTCGGAGCGTGCTCACCACCACCGGGGCGCCCGACCGCTCGCCGAGCCAGCGTTCGAGCGCGGCGCGTCGCGCCGTGTGGACGTCACTCATCGAGCTTGCCCCGGAACGCGTCGACCAGCGGGGCGGTGACGTCGAGCTCGGCGTCGAGGTGGGCGAGGAGCACGGGGCGCAGCACGGCCCGCACCTCGTCGCCCGCAGCGCCGGCGTCGCCCACGGCTGCCACCAGCGCGGCGGCCGCAGCCGCCAGCACCGACGGCGCCTCGTCGTCGGTGCGTGTCGGCACCAACGGATTCGAGGCCAGCCGGTCGAGTGCGGCGATCAACTCGTCGAGCCGCTCCGCCGACGGGTCGTCGGGGCGTCGTTGCGCGTATCGCGCCACGCCGACCAGTTGGATCGCCGCAGCACGCGCCCACTCGTCGCCGATGGCGGGCAGCAGCACGTCGCGCACGGTGACCTCGACGCCGCGCCACAGCTCGCGATCGGTGAGCCGCGACGGCTCAGCCACGACGGATCCGATCGACCAGCGCGGCCTCGGCCGCGAAGTCCCACGAGGCCTTCCACACGGGGTCGGCGAGCGAGGTGTCGAGGTCGGCCCAGCCCTGCGCGCAGAACCAGTCGTAGGTGTGGCGGTGCCCGCTCGTCACGTCGTATCGGGGTCGCCAACCGAGCATCGCCGTGATCTTGTCGTTCTCGATGGTCGCGTGGTGGCGCACCTTGAACAGGTGGCCGAACACGGGGGGCGCGCCGGGCGCCGTCACCTCGGCGAGCAGCTCGTCGGGCACGGCCACCACGTCGGCGTCACGGCCGACGACCTCGGACAGCACGCGCACGTAGCGGTTGACGTCGAGCGAGTCGCCCGTGACGTTGAAGACGTGGCCGCGTGCGGCGGGGTGCCCGGCCATCACGAGCATCGCCTCGCACAGGTCGTCGACGTGCCCGTACGACCCGACGACCAGACCGGCGTGCGGCACCAACACCGGACGTCCCTGCAGCAGCCGCAGGAACATCGGGGTCTCCATGTCGTAGATGTTGTTGTCGGGCCCGTAGATGGCCGCCGGCCGCACGACGCTGGCGGGGAACCCCGTCGCCGCGTGGCGCGCCAGCGTCGCGGTCTCGCTGAGCGCCTTGAAGCCGCCGTAGCTCGTCGGCCCGTCGGGGTTGGTGGGCAGGTCCTCGGTCCACGGGAACCAACCGGCGAGCGACTGGTCGTAGGCCATGATGCTGCTCACGTACACGTAGCTGCCGACGCGCCCGTCGAGCAGGTCGAGCAGGCCGTCGATGTCGCCGCCCCCGGCGGCCATCACGAACCCCGACACGTCGAACACCGCGTCGAACGATCTGCCGCCGATCGCTGCCCGCAGCTGTTCGAGGTCGGTGCGGTCGGCCCGCAGGTGCTCGACGCCGTCGGGCAGCGCGGCCGGTGTGACGCCACGGTTGAGCACCGACACGCGGTCGCCTCGCGCGACCAGCAGGTCGACGAGGTGCTTGCCGACGAAGACGGAACCCCCGAGCACCAGCACGTCCATGCCGGTGGACATTACTGGAGTCGGATTCCAGTTACGAAGGGCTCACGAGCTGTGGCTGATGCGGTGGTGCGCGAGCTTCGGACCACCGACCCACCCGCACAGGTGCGGGTCGGCCTCGTACAGCTCGCCGTCGAGCCACTGGCCCTCGGTCGTGAAGATGCCCACCTTGCCGTCGCGAGTGACGCGCACGTGGCCGTGCCCGTCCTGCTCGTACAGCGCCCGGGTGAACGGGTGCACGATCCCCAGCATCTCTCAGCCCTCCACCCACTCGCCGAGCCGCGAGTGCAGCCAACGGATCTTCGACTCCTGGTACACCGACAGCGTGCTGGTGGTCTTGGCGCTCTGCACCATGCCCTTGTGCACCATCGGCATGTTGAACCCGTCCTGGTCGAACACCTTGCCCAGCATGCCGAGCTCGGGTGCCTCGGTGTACGACTGGTCGGGCCCGAGGAACGTCATCGTCGCCGCCGGCGGCCGCGCGCCGCTGAACGGCGCGAGCAGGAAGATCTCGTGCAGCGCCGTCGTGTGGTCGTCGCCGTTGGGGCGGAATCGGTAGACGATGCGGTTGTAGGCACCCCACGGGTGGAAGTTCGGGAACACCGTGTAGTCGATGTTGTCGATGAACTCGGCGTCGCTCCACTGGTCGACCTGGTCGCCGACGGTGGGGCGCCAGCGCTCGCGGGCCGCGGCGGCCGAGGCCGTGCGGGCGTTCTGGCCGGGGCCGAGCGTGACGAAGCTGTCCTCGTCGACGCGGATGTCGAGCATGTACCGGAGGATCTCCTCCTCGGTGGGCTGCCACGTGAGCAGCGGGCTCACCGTCCCACCGGGCGTGATCACCCGCGAGAAGTTGTCCCACACGTCGACCTGGCTGTTGACGTCACCGAGGTACGGCGACGCCTGCGGGTGCGTGGCGCCCACGTGGTAGCTCTCGCAGAACGCCTCCTGCACGACCTTCCAGTTGGCGCGCACCACCTTGCACACGTGCCCCTGGATGTAGCGGCCCTCCATGTCCCAGCGCTCGAAGTGCTGCGGCAGGTCGCCGAGGTAGTCCTCGAGCGAGCCGGCGTTCGGATCGGGGTTGATGAACACGAAGCCGCCCCAGCGGCCGACCTTCGCCTCGGGGAGGTGCCACTCGCCGTCGTCGATCTGCGGGAAGTCCCAGCGGGCCGGCACCTGTGCGAGATCGCCCTCGAGGTTCCATGCGATGCCGTGGAAGGGGCAGCGCAGCTCGTTGCAGCGACCGTCGACGTCCTTCAGCTGACGACCTCGGTGCAGGCACGCGTTGTAGTACGCCTTGATCGTGTCGGGCGCCGAGCGCACCACGATGAACGAGAGGTTCGCGATGTCGTAGACGACGTAGCTGCCGACGTCGGGGATCTGCTCCTCGCGGCAGGCGAACTGCCACACCTTCGACCACATGTGGGCGACTTCGCGCTCGTGCCACTCGCGTGAGATGTAGCGAGCGTTGGCGATGTCGGCCGTGCCGAACGACCGCGGCGACTCGAGCCGGAGGACGTCGGGCACCGGGTGGGTGTCGGTGTCGAGCAGCTCCTGGTAGGAGATGCCCGATGATCTGGCCGTCGGTGCGTCGCTCATCGACTCCGAACTGTAGTGGATGCCAAGAAACCCGCGTCGTGTCGGATGGGTGGTCCGCTCGCCTCAGGGGGTGAGGCCGAGCGATCGCGCCCGCGAGCCACGGTCGTGGTAGTCGCGTTCGAGGATCACGCGGTCGCCGTCGAAGGTGAGCAGCGACACGACCTCGACCTGCCACGTGCGCCCGACGTGCTCGGGACCGAACGTGGCGGGGTTCGCGACCGTGCCCGACATGACGTAGTGGACGGCGAGTCCGTCGTCGCGCGACCAGAAGCCGTCCGGGATCAGGCGCAGATCCTGCGATCGCGCGAGCGCGGACGCGAAGTACGCACGGATCGCCGGCCATCCCTCGAACGTGCCGCTGCACACGTCCATCAACACGCCCTCGGGGTGGAAGTACGGCTCGGGTGCGTCGGCGTCGCCCGAGCTCCAGCCGGCGAACAAGCGGGTCGCGATCTCGATCCGTCGCTGTGTCTGGTCCATGTGGGTCAGTTCGCCGTGAGCTGCTGCACCCAGCCGTGCAGGTTCTGGTTGCCGCTCTCGTTGCGGCCGAACAGGAAGTCGGTACCGCCCATGGCCTTCAGCGAACGATTGATGCCGATCACGGTGCCGAAGTCCTCCTCGCCGGTGATCGTCGCATAGACCTTGCGCCGTGTCTCGAGCTCCTGCACCAGTTCGGGCGAGTCGATCGGCACCCGGCTGTACTGGGTCTGGTGCACCTCCGACCGGTCGACGGCCTCGCCCGGCTGGATGATGCTGACCATCGTGGTACGCCCCGGCTGCCCCGAGATCGAGACGTTGGGGAACACGTAGTGCACCAGGCTCATCGCCTCGGTGAGCTCCCACTCCGCGACCGGTGTGTCCTTCATCGAGGTGATCACCTTGTTGGCGAAGCCGAGCCGGACGTGCGGCCCGAAGAGGTCCCACGTGTTGCGGTTGTTCACCTGCTTGAGGCCGAGGTTGCCGCTGTGCAGGTACCCGATGTGATAGCCGTCGAGGTAGCCGTCGGCGGTGCTCTTCCAGTTGCCGCTCTGCAGCGTGGTGGTCTTCTCGTACGGGTGCAGGCGGTCGAGCTCGAGCAGTTCGAGCGCCTCCTGCATCTCCCCCAGGAACGCGTCGATGTCGAGGTCGGCGCCGGGCGTGAGCACGGTGAACACGAGGCCGGCCCGCTCGACGGTGGGCAGCGCGATCAACGAGTCGTACGGGATCTCGCCGAAGGTCTCGCGCTGGGGCACGCCGACGAGCGCACCCTTGGTGTCGAACACCCACGCGTGGTACGGGCAGGTGAACCGGCGGGTGCACCCCTTGTCGTCCAGGGCGACCGGCGCACCGCGGTGCCGGCACGCGTTGACGAACGAACGAGCCACACCGTCGTCGCCGCGCACGGTGAGCACGGCACGACCGACCAGGTCGATGGTGCGGTAGCTGCCGGGTGTCGGGATGTCGACGCTGAGCGCCGTCACGAGCGGCACCTTCAGGAAGATCTCGTCGATCTCCCGCCGGTACTGCGCCGGGTCGGTGTACATCGCGGTGGGGACGTGCATCACCCCCTCCGCCAGATCTCCGTGGTCCAGCTCGACGTTCGTCAGCAGACGCTGAGCGATGTCGGTGAGCGACGAGACAGCCATGACGACCTCCAGCACCTCTCCCGCGTCCCCCCTGTGAACACGGGCGGAGTCGTGTAGTAACTTGACTCCGGTTCAAACGTACACCTTGGGGGAAGGCATGTCCCAAACCGATGGCGCCCTCGCGGCGCAGCATCCGCGACGGCTCGACGACGTGACGACCGGATGGCTCACCGCAGCGCTGCAGGGCGCCGGCGTCGACGCCGAGGTCGCCTCGTTCGAACCCACCCTCATCGGCGACGGCGTCGGGCAGATGGCCACGCTGCACCGGCTGCTGCTCACCTACTCGTCCGGCAGCGGTCCAGCCGCGCTCGTCGTCAAGTTCGCCGGCCAGATGGAGGCCAACCTCGCCATCGCCGCGCAGTTCGGGCTGTTCCGCCGCGAGGTCGAGTTCTACCGCGTGGCCGCCGCCCGGACCTCGATGGCGCTGCCGCGCGTCTACGTCGCCGAGATCGACCCCGACGAGTCGTTCGCGCTGCTGATGGAGGACCTCGGCGGCATGCAGACCGGCGACCAGGTCGAAGGTCTCGCGCCCGAACGCGCCGAGGCGGCGATCGACCAGCTGGTGCTGCTCCACGCGCCCTTCTGGGATCGCGTCGACACGGGCGAGTACGACTTCGCCCCACGCGTCGACGCCGTCGGCCAGGCCGACCAGATGCACGCGATCGCGACCGCGAGCTGGGACGCGATGAACGCCGTGCACGGCGACGCGGTGCCGGCGTTCATGAACGAGGTGCGCGATCGGTTCCTCGACGCGGTTCCCGCGATGCACGCGTGGCTCGGCGGCGCGCCCACCACGCTCATCCACAGCGACTACCGCCTCGACAACCTGATGCTCGGTGTCGGGGCCGACCAGCCCCCGGTCGTCACCCTCGACTGGCAGGGCGTCCTGCGCTCGCGCGGCATCGAGGACGTCGCGTTCCTGCTCTCGCAGAGCGTGCCGTCCGAGCAGCGCGGCGGGTGCGAGCGAGCACTCGTCGAGCGTTGGCGCATCGGGCTCGCCGCCGCAGGCGTCGACGCGGGCACCGCCGACGAGGTGTGGCGCGACTACCGCCGTTGTGTGCTGTATCTGTGGATGTACGCCGTCATCATCAGCGGCGCGCTCGACCCCTCGAACGAACGGGCCCGTCGCGTGATGCGCGCGATCGTCACCCGCTCGGCCGCGGCCGTCCAGGAGCTCGACTGCCTGTCGCTGCTCGCCGACTTCGAATGACCCACCCCCATCACCACCCGGGAACCGACATGACCGACACCAGCCTCCCCACCACCACCCGCCTCGTCACGCTGCGCGCCCGCCCGTCGGCGGGCGGTCCCGTCGCCGACGACTTCGCGGTCGAGGAGCGCCCGATCCCCGACCTCGCGCCCGGCCAACTGCTGCTGCGCAACATCGTGATGAGCGTCGATCCGTCGATGCGCGGCCGGCTCGAGACGACCGAGAAGCAGTACACGTACAACTTCGAGATCGGCGAGCCGCTCGACGGTTCGGCGATCGGTGTCGTGCTCGCGAGCACCGCCCCCGACGTCGCCGTCGGCACCGTCGTGCGGCACCGCATGGGCTGGCGCGACCACGCCGTGATCGACGCCTCGACCGCCACTGCGGTCGACACCGATGCGGCACCTGCCGGCTCGTGGCTCGGTGTGCTCGGCCAGACCGGCTTCACCGCCTGGGTCGGCCTCAAGCGGATCGCCGAGATGCGCGAAGGCGACGTGGTGTTCGTCAGCGCCGCGGCCGGCGCCGTCGGCACCGCGGCCGCGCAGTTCGCGAAGCTGCTCGGCGCGTCGCGCGTGGTCGGCAGCGCCGGCGGTGCGGCCAAGGTGCAGCGCCTGATCGACGACCTCGGGTACGACGACGGGTTCGACTATCGCGGCGAGCGCGCCAAGGCGGCCCTGCGCCGCGTGGCCCCCGACGGCATCGACGTCTACTTCGACAACGTCGGCGGCGAGCAGTTGGTCGCGGCGCTCGACAACATGCGCATCAACGGTCGCATCGCGCTCTGCGGGATGATCTCGCAGTTCGACACCTCGGCCCGCGTGTACGACATCAACCGGCTCATCGAATCGGTGCTCCGTCGCGTGACGATCCGCGGCTTCATCGTGCGCGACCACGAGGACATGCGGCCCGAGTTCGAGCAGCGGGTGAGCGCCTGGCTGCGCAGTGGCGAGGTCGTCAACCACCAGACCGTCGCCGACGGCATCGATCACGCGGTCGACGCGTTCCTCGGGATGCTGAAGGGCGACAACATCGGCAAGGCCCTGGTGCGCCTCGACACGACCTGGCCCGTCTGACCCGGGCGGTGTCGGCGGTGTCGGCTCAGGCCGCGCCGGTGCCGGTGATGAGGCCGAGGATCCGCTCGACCTCGGCGGCGAAACGGCGCGCGCCGAGCGCGCGGTAGATCGGGTCCTGCGCGAGGTTGCTCACCGCCGCGGTCTCGAGCAGCGACACCAACCCGACCGCCATCACCGCGGCCTCGACCTTCTTCGACTTCGGCAGCACGCGGCGGACCGCTGTCTGGAGCAGCTCGATCAGCTCGATCCGCACGTCGCGACGCAAGCCCTCGACGAGCAGGTTGAGCCCCACCGAGTTGACGAAGTACACGGTGGCCGAGCTGCGGTTGCGCCGTGACCAGCCGAGCAGGTGCTGCATCAGGTCCTGCAGACCGGCGACGTCGGCCACCGAGTCGAGCTGCGTGCGCACCTCGTCGAGCATCGCGTCGGTGAACCGCTGCACGCCCTCGAGCAGGATCTGCTCCTTCGACGCGAAGTGGTAGTACACGGCGGCGGCCGTCATGCCGGCCGAGCCGGCGATGTCGATGACGGTGACCTCGTCGACCGGGAAGGTCGCGAACAGCTCCATGGCCGCGTCGACCACGGCCGTGCGTCGCGACGGTCGGTGCGCGGGACGTCGGGTGGGGGTGGGCGTCTCGATGGCCGCCAACCCTAGGCGATCGCCCCGACCGCGTTCAGCAGCCGATCAGCACCAGATCAGCAGCGGATCAGCAGCCGACCCAGCGCTCGAGCTCGCGCTGGAACATGCGGATCTTGGTCTCCTGGTAGCGGGCGAACACGACCTCGTCGATCGCACCCGACGCGAGGCCCTGCTGCACGCGGGGCAGGTTGTACACGTCCTGGTTGAACACTCGCGTGAGCAGTCCGAGCTCCCACGCCTCGGTCCAGTCGTCGTCGACGCCGAGCATGCGCAGCTTGGCCGCCGGCGGACGCTTGCCCTTGAACGGGCTCAGCAACATGCACTCCATGATGCTCATGTCGTGGTGGTTGCCGTACGGGCGGAACCGGTACACGATCCGGTTGTACGAGCCCCACGGGTGCATGTTGGGGAACATCGTGTAGACGATGCTGTCGCACACCTCGGCGTCCGACAGCTGGTCGGCCGCCTCCTGTCCGATCACCGGTGCCAGGCCGGCGCGGCGCACGTCGGCGAGCACCTTGCGGGAGCGCTCGCCCTCGGGCACCACGATCAGCGGATCGATGTCGAGCGTGCGATCGGTGAGCGCGTCGATCATGTCCTGCTCGGTCGGCACCCATCCCTTCACGTGCGTGCTGGTGATGCCGTTGGAGCGTGAGGCCTTGACGAAGTTGCCGAAGTCGTCGTACTGGGTGATCGTGTCGCCCATCCCGGCCAGCAGCTGTGGGTGCGTCGCCACCACGTGGAACGACTCCGCGGAGCAGCGCCTGCGCCAGCTTCCAGTTGCAGCGCAGGATCTTGCCCGTGCACCTGCTTGAACCGTTGCTCGAGCGGCCACTGTTCGAAGTGCTCCATCAACGCCGAGGTGGTCCTCGAGCGGCGCCGATTCGGGATCGAGGTTGATGAACACGAAGCCGCCCCAGCGGCCGACCTTCACCTCGGGCGGCGACCATTGCTCGCCCACCTGCGGAAGTCCACTTGCACGGCACGTGCTTGAGCGTGCCGTCGAGGTTCCAGGCGATGCCGTGGAAGGCGCAGCGCAGCTCACTGTCGCGGCCGTCGTACTCCTTCAGCGACCACGATGGAGGCAGATGTTGCGGAACGCCTGGATAATTGTCGGGAGCGCTGCGCACGACCATCACGTCGATGCCGGCGATCTCGTAGTTGACGTGATCGCCGACCTCGAGGACGCGTCCTCCTCGCGGCAGGCCATCTGCCCAGACCTTCTTCCACAGCTTCTCGACCTCGAGCCGGTGGTACTCGGGATCGGTGTAGCGGCGGGCCGGGCACGCAACGTCGTCACCCTGGATCGGTGACTGGCGGCGCAACACGACCGGCGTGGGCGCGAGTCGCCGTCGAGCAGCTGTTGGTACAGCCCGCCCTGGGTGGTCGCGTCGAGCGTCTGGCTCATGGGATGGCTCCGTTCTCGTCGTCGACCACGGGGGCGAAGTCCTTCGAGTTGCCGGGGGCGCCGGCGGGCAGCTGCGGACCGGCGAGCCAGCCGCACAGCTGGGGATCGCACGAGCGCAGGTCGCCCGACACCCACCGTCCCTCACGGTCGAACACGCCCGTCACACCGTTCTTCGTGATGTCGAGCAGACCGTCGGGGCGCACGTCGTACGTGGCGCCGCTGAGCGGATGGACGCGAGTCCTCATCTCTCCCCCTCTCCGTGCAACCCGGCGGTCCCTCCCCGGGCGGTGAGTAGAGACGAACTCTAGAAAGTCGCCGCGTGGGCGGCCTAGGGCCCTAAGTCCTGCACTTACTTGAGTGCTCGAACAGTCGGCCGATAGTGTCGCCACGACGCGGGAACGGAGGGGATCCATGTCGACCGAGGCAGCCACCGAACGACCGGTGCGCGACGACGGCCAGGGCGTACGCCTGCTCGGCGGCCGGTGCACGTCGTGCGGCACCACCAGCTTCCCGCGCGAGGTCAGCTGCGCCCGCTGCGGCGGCGCGATGGACACTGTCGAGCTGCCCACCGAGGGCACCGTGTGGAGCTGGACCGTGCAGCGCATCGCGGTGAAGCCGCCCTACGCCGGGCCGCAACCGTTCGAGCCGTTCGTGGTCGCCTACGTCGACCTCGGTCCGCTCAAGGTGGAGAGTCCGCTGTTCGGGCTGCCGATCGACGCCTGGTCGATCGGTGACGAGGTGCGCCTCGCCAGCGGGCCCGCCCACCCGCACCTGTCGTTCTGGTTCGAGCCGAAGGGAGCCGTGTGATGGGCGTGTCGATCATCGGGGTGGGCCTGCACCCGTTCGGGAGGTTCCCGATCTCGGGCCGCGAGATGGGCCTGATCGCGGCCCGCGAGGCGATGGCCGACGCGGGCATCACCTGGGACCAGGTCGACTTCGCCGCCGGTGGCAGCCGCGACGGCGGCCACGCCGACGCACTGGTGAAAGAACTCGGCCTGGCCGGCACGCCGTTCATGAGCGTCTACAACGGCTGCGCCACGGGCGGCAGCGCGCTGCTGGCCGCGTCGTACGCGATCGAGTCGGGCGCCGCCGAGATCGCGATGGCCATCGGGTTCGACAAGCACGAACGCGGATCGTTCGCCAGCACCCCGGCCGAGTACGGCCTCGAGGACTGGTACGGCGAGGCCGGGATGATGGTCACCACGCAGTTCTTCGCGCTCAAGCTGCAGCGCTACCTGCACGAGCACTCGCTCGATCCCCGCCTGCTGTCGGAGCTGATCGCGAAGAGCCTCCGCAACGGCTCGATCACGCCGCACGCCTGGCGGCGCAACCCGCTCTCGGTCGACGAGATCGCCGAGGGCACCATGGTGAACGACCCGCTCACCAAGTACATGTTCTGCAGCCCGAGCGAGGGTGGCGCGGCGATCGTGCTCACCTCCACCGCGAAGGCCGAGGAGATGGGCGTGCCGTCCGTCGAGCTGCGCTCGGTCGCCTTCCGCACCCGGAAGTTCGGCACGTTCGAGGTGTTCAGCCCCTGGCTCGCCGACGAGCTCACGCCGGGCGCCACGGTGTACGCGGCCAAGGCCGCCTTCGAGCAGGCCGGGGTCGGCCCTGACGAGATCGACGTCGCCCAACTGCAGGACACCGAGGCCGGCGCCGAACTGATGCACCTGGCCGAGTGCGGGTTCTGCGAGCACGGCGAGCAGGCCGACCTGATCATGAGCGGCGCGCTCGAGATCGGCGGGAAGCTGCCGGTCAACACCGACGGCGGGTGCATCGCCAACGGCGAACCGATCGGCGCCAGCGGCCTGCGTCAGGTGATCGAGTGCGCCACCCAGCTGCTCGGCCGCGCCGGCGACCGCCAGGTGCCCGGCGACCCCCGCACCGCCTTCACCCAGGTGTACGGCGCCCCGGGCCTCAGCACCTGCACGGTGCTCGTCCGCAACTGATCGTCCCGCAGCGCCGCGCTCAGCGCGGCGCGTGCATGGCCCGCCACACCCGCTCGGGCGCGGCGGGCAGATCGAGGTGGTCGACGCCCCACGGCGCGAGCGCGTCGACGATCGCGCTGTGCAGCGCCGGGGTGCCCACCACGGTGCCCGACTCGCCGATGCCCTTCACCCCGAGCGGGTTGTGCGGGGTGGGCGTCTCCATCTCGAGCGTGCGGAAGCTCGGCAGCTCGGCCGCCGACACCAGGCCGTAGTCGGCGAAGTTGGTGGTCTTCGGCACGCCGCTGTCGTCGACGTACATCTCCTCGTACAGCGCGGCCGCGACGGCCAGGCCGAGGCCACCGTGCACCTGTCCCTCGGCCGAGGCGTGGTGCAGGATCCGGCCCGCGTCGTCGACCGAGGTCAGTGCGATCGCGCGCATCAGCCCCGTGTCGGTGTCGAGCTCGACCACGGCCACGCACGCGCCGAACGCGAACGTGCCCGGCGACCGGAACGTGTGATCGGCGTGCACGCCACCGAGATCGCTCCACCCGATCGACCGCGCCGGTGCTCCCGCGACGTGGAACCGGCCGACCGCGGCGTCGAACACCACGTCGGCCACGTCGGCCTCGAACTGCTCGGCGGCGCGCCGCGTGGCCTCGTCGACCGCGGCCACGGCGGCGCCGTGCGCCGCCGACCCGCCGAGCTGCGCCGAACGCGAGCCGATCGTGCCGCCACCGAACGGCGACAGATCCGTGTCGCCGTGCAACACCTCGATGCGGTCGCGGTGGATGCCGAGCTCGGCCATCACGATCTCGGCGAACGCCGTCTCGTGGCCCTGGCCGTGCGGCGAGGTGCCGACCACCACCGTGACCGACCCGTCGGCGTGCACCGTCACCGACGCCGACTCGCCCTCGCCACCGCCGGTCACCTCGACGGTGCAACTGAGCCCGACACCGAGCTGCAGCACGTCGCCCGCCGCACGTCGGCGCGCCTGCTCGGCGCGCCAGTGGTGGTACTCGCCCGCCTCGACCGCCCGACGGATCGACTCGGCGTAGCGGCCGCTGTCGTACTCGGCACCCACCGCCGTGGTGTACGGGAACGCGTCGTCGGCGACGACGTTGCGCAGCCGCACCTCCACCGGGTCGAGCCCGACCGCCAGCGCGAAGCGATCGATCGCACGCTCGATCGACCCAGCCGCCTCCGGACGGCCCGCGCCACGGAACGCCACCGTGGGCGTCGTGTTGGTGACCACGCTGGTGCCGCCCACACGCGCCCACGGGATGTCGTACACGCCGGTGCCCGAGTTGCGCAGGTTGCTCGTGATGAACGTGCCCATCGACGGGTACGCGCCGCTGTCCTGCAACGCCATCGCCTCGTAGGCGAGCACGCGTCCGTCGCTCGTGCCACCGATGCGCACGTGGTGACGCGACGCCCGACCGTGGCCCATCGCGACCATCGCCTCGCTGCGCGACTCGGTCCAGCGCACCGGCCGGCCCACGCGGCGGGCCGCCCACGCCAGCACGACGTCCTCCGGGTAGCACCCCCACCCGCCCTTGGCGCCGAAGCCACCGCCGACGTCGGGCGCGACGGCCCGCACCGTGCCCGGCTCGAGCCCGAGCGAGCACTCGATCACGTGCTTGGCACCGGCGGGCCGCTGCGAGCACACCCAGCTCGTGAGCCGACCGTCGGGACCCCACACCGCGGCACCCGACCGTGGCTCGAGCGGGCCGGGATTGAGGCGCGTGTGGCGGATGTCGAACTCGACGACGACGTCGCACGACGCGAACGGATCGTCCTCGGGTGCGGGCAGCGACCACTGCCACGACACGTTCGTGCCGGCGCGTTCGTGCAGCACCACCCGGTCGCTCAGCGCGTCGTCGAGGTCGACCACCACGGGCAACGGCTCGTAGTCGACGTACACCGCCTCGACCGCGTCGGCCGCCTGCGCCGCCGTCTCGGCCACCACGATCGCCACCGCCTCGCCGACGAAGCGCACCACGTCGACGGCGAGCATCGAGCGCTGCATGCCCTGGTTCATCATCGGCAACCGCGGCGGCAACGGCCACAGCTCGTCGCGCTGGTCCTCGCCGGTGAGCACCGCCACCACACCCGGCATCGCCAGCGCGTCGTCGACGTCGACCGACACCAGGCGCGCGTGCGGCTCGATCGAACGCACGAACGCCGCGTGCAACGCACCGTCGAGCGCCGGCAGGCGCAGGCCGCCGATGAACGTGCCCTCGCCACGCAGCAGGGGTGGGTCCTCGCGGCGGAGGACGGCGTCGTGTGCGGCGGTCATGGCCGCATCGTACGGTCCGGCCGCGCGGCGGACGGCGGGCGCCGACGTCGGGCGCCGACGTCGGGCGCAGCTCAGGCGAACGTCGGGTTGTCGACCGGGTCGGCGAGCGCGCCCTCGCCCTCGAGCGGCAGGTTCTCCCAGTGGTTGAGCGCCGCGTCGACGTCGCCCAGCCACAGCTCCTCGGGCAACTCGTACAGCACCTCGATGCCGTTGCCGTCGGGATCCGACACGTACACGCTGTGGGTCATCCCGTGGTTGCCGCGCTGGCGGAACTCGATCCCGAGGTCCTGCAGGATCCGCAGCCGATCGAGGAACTCCTCTCGGTCCGGGTAGCAGACCGCGATGTGGTTGATGCCGACCTTGTTGGCGAACATGTCCCAGGCCGTGTCGGCCGGCGGGAACGGCGAGGGATCCGGCGCCTGCACCAGCGCGACGTCGTGGTGCCGGTCGGGGGCACCGCGGTAGAAGCGGAAGTCGACCCCCGGCACCGTCGTCAGCCGACCGCACTGCTCGAACCCGAGCGCCTCGGTGTAGAAGCGGTGCGACGCCTCGATGTCGCGCACCATCAACGCGAGGTGTTGGAACGCCGGACCGCCCGTCGAGCGCTGACCCATGTGGAGACCTCCCCGTGCGCGCCGGCCCGTCGGGACGGGCGTCGCGCCATCGTGCCTGCTCACGTGCCGGATCGACCAGGGACCAAAGACCTCGCAGCCGCACGCGCGCTCGGTCACCGGCTTGACGATCCCCTGACGAACCGGACGGTCGTCGGTGCGACGAGTCGCGCCCCCGGGCGCCGCTCCGCACACGACGACATGGCCGACCTCAGGATCCCGATCTGCGTGACGTGCGGCGCCGACCTGCCGCGCCGCGGCGGCGAGTGCCGGGCCTGCGCGCGCCGACACCCGGTCGCCGCCCTGCTCGGCACCGACGGCGCCCCGACGCCCTCACGCTCGCGGTCCGGCACCGCGGCCGCGGGTCTGATGGCGCTCGCGTGTGTGGCGGGCCTCGCCACGCTGGCCCACGCCGCGGGCGGCGACGACCCCGTCGCCGCAGCCGTGCGACGCGCACGGACGGCCGCGGTCGCACGACCCGGTGCTGCGGCGGTGCCCGCTGGAACCGCGCCGTCGACCGGCGCGACCGGCGCGACGGTGTCGATCGCAGCGCTCCCCGCGCCCGGAGGAGCCGACGCTGCGGGCGGCACGACCACGACCCAGGTGGCGTCCGCCGCACCGGCGCCCTCGACCGGCCCCGACGACGCCGGCGCGATCGCCGTCGCCGACACCACGGTCCCTGCGGCCGACGGCACCTCCGGCTCCGGCCCGACGGTCACCACTCGGCGAGCCGCCGACGACCGACGGACGCCCGGCACCACGTCGTCCGTCGGCACGACCGACCCGACGCCCGTCGACGAGCCCACGCCCGGCGCCACTGCCGCGCCGAGCACCGGCACCACCACGACCGACGCACCCACGACCGTCACCACCTCCCCGTCGGGCACCGGCAACGGCACGGCGACGACGGTGGCTGCGCCGACCACCAACCACGCGCCCACCACCACGCGACCACCGACGACGCCACCACCCGCCACGACCGATCCGCCGACGACCACCGACCCACCGGCCACGGCACCGCCCCCGACGGATCCCCCGCCGACGGACCCGCCGCCCACCGACCCGCCGGCGACCGACCCGCAGGCGCCCTGACCCGCACCGCCTCAGGCGAGGCCGAGCACCGGGGGCAGCCAGCCCTCGAGGGTCTCCCACAGCACGTCGCCGCTCTTCGCGAGCAGATGGCCGTCGCCGGGCAGTGCGACGATCTCGCCGGTGCCGGCGATCATCCGCACCATCTCGCTCGACTCGAACGGCAGGATCTCGTCGCGTGTGCCGTGGAACAGCAACAGCGGTCGAGGCGCCAGACCACCGGCCACCTCGCAACCCGCCGACTGTGTCGCGAACGTCACCACCCCTGCCACCATCGCATCGAGCCCCACGCCCACGCGCACCGCGACCGCACCGCCGAAGCTGTGGCCCATCACCACCACGCGCTCGGCGCCGGCGCCGCCGACCGCCAACTGCACGGCCGCGGCGACGTCGAGGCAGCAGGCGTCGAGGTCGTTGGGGCGGCGGTAGCTCACCCGGAGCACCGGCACACCGCGCGCAGCCCACTCGACGCCGAGCCGGTGGTACAGGCCGTCGGCCGGACCGAGCAGACCACCCATCGCGCCACCGCACAGCACCAGCGCGGCCGGCGGCACCACGTCGCCGTCGGGCTCGTGCCACAACAGCGTGAGCAGCCCGCGCATCGTGAACATCTCGACGTGGCGCAGGTTCGGCGTCAGCATCACGTCCTGGCTCGCGAGTACGCCGAGCAGGTCGAGCGGGGTGCCACCCGCGACGCCGGGACCGCCGGACGGCTCACCCGCATCGCTCATCTTCGGTACCCTACTGGCCGCATGTCGCCGACCTCCGAGCCCGTCGACCTGAGCGATCCGGCGCAGCTCGAGCTGGCGGTCCGCATCGGGGTCGCGTGGATCGAGCTGCGTCGCGGCGCCGCCATGAGCGCACTGCGCGACCAGCTGTTCGGCACCGGTGACGACGCGATCGAGCAAGGGCAGATGGACACCCTCGACCTGCTCGCCGTGCAGCCGAGCTGGCGGATGAGCGAGCTGGCCGAGGCGTTGCGCGTCGATCCCTCGACGGCCACCCGCGCCGTGCAGCGGCTGGTGCGCGCCGGCCTCGCGACGCGCAGCCCGAGCGACGACGACGGCCGTGTGGTGACGGTGGCGATCAGCGACGCCGGCGTCCGCCGTCACGCCGAGGTGGCCGAGCGACGCGGACGGCTCATGGCGTTCCTGCTCGCCCGGTACAGCCCCGACGAACGCGTGGTGCTCGCCGACCTGCTCGAGCGCTTCGTCGCCGGCGTCGACGAGTACGTCGGTGACGCCGTTCCCGACGGCGGGACGTGACGGGCGACCACCCGCGCGTTCACCCACCGCCCCGAAGGCCGGAGCACGACCGAGTCCGTTGCGTTATGGTCGGAGCCATGGCCGACCGGAGCGCATTCGCCGACGAGGCGATGCAGTACGCCCCGCAGCTCTACAGCGCGGCGCTCCGCATGACCCGCAACGCGGCCGACGCCGAGGACCTCGTGCAGGAGACCTTCCTCAAGGCGTACCGCAGCTTCGGTGGGTTCGAGGAGGGCACCAACCTGCGTGCCTGGCTCTACCGGATCCTCACCAACACCTACATCAACGCGTACCGGGCCAAGCAGCGACGGCCGATCGAGACCGATCTCGACGACGTCGAGGACCTCTACATGTACCGGCGCATCGGCACCCTGCAGAGCGCCTCGCGCAGTGCCGAGGACCAGATGTTCGACCTGTTCACCGACGACGAGGTGAAGCAGTCGCTCGAGGAGCTGCCCGAGAACTTCCGCCTGCCGGTGCTGCTCGCCGACGTCGAGGGGTTCTCGTACAAAGAGATCGCCGAGATGCTCGACATCCCGATCGGCACCGTGATGTCGCGGCTGCACCGGGGAAGAAGGGCGATGCAGAAGCGGTTGTTCGACTACGCGCAGGCACGAGGACTCGCCGGCGCACCGACACCGACCCACCAGGGCTGATCGCACCAGGGCACCACCATGGCTGACTGCAACGAGACACTGCGAGAGCTCGACGCCTTTCTCGACAGCGAGCTGTCCGACGACACGCGCCTCGCGATCCGCGCCCACCTCGACGGTTGCCCCGACTGCCTGCAGGCGTTCGACTTCCACGCCGAGCTGAAGATCGTGGTCGCGCAGAAGTGCCGCAACGACGAGATGCCCGAGGGCCTGCTCGGCAAGCTGCGTGCCTGCTTCGGTGATCCCGAGGACGTCGTGGCCGACTCGGGTCAGCACTCGGGCCAGCACTCGGGCCAGGACGACGAGTGGGCGGCCACCGACGAACTCGACGCCGGTCCGGACGGCGCCTGACACCGATTGGCCTCGCCGGGGCCCCGGCTGGCTACGCTGGCCCCCATGTTCGCGGTCATCTGGCACTTCTGGATCGGGCTGATCCTCACCTTCGCGGCCATCCTCACCGTGGTGACCGTGGTGGGCGGCTACCTGAAGCAGGTGACCTCGCAGCGCTACCCGGGCCGCCGCAACCGCCGCGACGACTGAGCCCCTCGGCGATCCGTCGACCACCCGTACCGGTGTGACCCTGCAGCAGGCGGCGGCGCCCCTGCTGCCCCGCTGCCACTTCCCGCCCCCCGGCGCGCCCGTCGTCTGCGCGGTGTCGGGCGGCGCCGACTCGCTCGCCCTGCTCGCCCTCGCCGTGGCCGCCGGCTGCCGTGCCGAGGCCGTGCACGTCGACCACGGCCTGCGCCCCGGTTCGCACCTCGAGTTCGCCGTCGTGGCCGACGCCGCCGCGACCCTCGACGTGCCCGCCCGCAGCGTGCGGGTCGAGGTGGCGCCCGGCCCCAACCTCGAGGCGCGTGCCCGCGCGGCTCGCTACGCCGCCCTGCCGCCCGGTGCCCTCACCGGCCACACCGCCGACGACCAGGCCGAGACCGTGCTGATCAACCTGCTGCGCGGTGCCGGATCGTCCGGGCTGGCCGGGATGCGCGCCGACGACCGCCGGCCGTTGCTGCACCTGCGACGCCACGACTGCCGGGCGCTCGTCGAGACGCTCGGGTGGACCCCGGTGGCCGACCCGTCGAACGACGACCCCCGCTTCGTCCGCAATCGCGTGCGCCACGAGCTGCTGCCCCTGCTCGACGCGATCGCCGGTCGCGACCTGGCGCCGGTGCTCGCCCGCCAAGCAGCGTTGCTGCGCGACGAGAGCGACCTGCTCGACGAGCTGGCCCGCGCCCTCGACCCGACCGACGCCCGAGCGCTGGCCGCGGCCCCGCCCCCACTGGCCCGACGCGCCGTGCGCCGTTGGCTCACCGACACCGACCCCGAACGGCACCCACCCGATGCGGCCACCGTCGAGCGGGTGCTCGACGTCGCGACCGGCCGCGCACTCGGCACCGACGTGGGCGCGGGTCGCCAGGTGCGCCGTCGCGACCAACTGCTGCGGCTCGAACCGCCCGAATCCTCGCCCGCCGCCCGATCGGCTGAAACGTTCCGACACCGTCTCGTCTAGATTGGACGCTCGTGCTGTGCGAGCGAGTGAGGTCCTGATGCCACCCCGTCTGCGCGGGAAGTGGGCCCTCGGGATCACGCCCCGCAACTTCACCTGGATCATGAAGGACAAGCTCGCCATCTGCGAGCGTCCCGGCGGCTATGGCGACAACCACCGCCGCGTCCGCCGCCAGGAGGAGATCATCTGGCTGCGCGAGAACGGCTTCGGCTGCCTCATCAGCATCATCCCGGCACCGCACAACCTGCACAACTACGACGAGCTCTCGCTCCCGTACCGGCACCGCCCCTTCACCGGCGTCGACGACCTCGGCCTGTGGCTCAAGACCTTCTACACCGAGCTGCACCACCTGCTCGACAGTGGCGTCAAGGTCATCGTCCACAACGAGAACGTCGACGACCGTCTCGTCGGGATCATGGGCGGCTACATCCGCTGGGCCGGGCTGGTCGAGGATCCCTCGACCGCGATCACGGTGATCGAGCGCATCGCCGGCCGCCAACTCGACCCCTTCGGTAGGGAGGTCATCCTGATGGTGCACGAGCTGCGATGAGCAACCCGGCCCCCAACTGGTACCCGGATCCCACCGGTCGCCACGAACACCGCTACTGGGACGGCAACGCGTGGACCGACCACGTCAGCGACCGCGGCGTCACCGGCACCGATCCCGTGCAGGGCAGCGCTCCCGCCCAGCAGCAGCCGCAGCAGACCAAGCTCGACCGTGTCGACTCGGCGCTGAGCGTCGGCAACGAGGGTGACGCCGCGTTGATCGCCCGCCAGGTGTCGGGCGACGGCACGTGGCGCAGCGCCGACGTCGGCCAGGTCGCGTTCCAGGGCAGCGGCTCGATCTTCGACGAGCCGATCCTGATCGTGAACCAGAAGGCCAAGCTGATCGAGCTGAACAACCAGTACGGCGTGTTCGACCGCAACGGCCGACAGTTGGCCGCGGTCAACCAGGTGGGCCAGAGCGCGGCCAAGAAGGTGCTCCGTCTGGTCAGCAACCTCGACCAGTTCATGACCCACCAGCTGCAGATCACCGACGCTGCCGGCACGGTGCAGCTGCGGCTCACCCGCCCGGCCAAGGTGTTCAAGAGCACGGTCGTCGTGAGCGACGGCCAGGGCAACGAGATCGGCAAGATCGTGCAGGACAACGTGTTCGGCAAGATCCACTTCACGCTCGAAGCCGGTGGCCACACCTACGGTGCGATCAAGGCCGAGAACTGGCGAGCCTGGAACTTCCGCATCGAGGACCACACCGGTACCGAGGTCGCCCGCATCACCAAGACCTTCGAGGGCGTGGCCAAGACGCTGTTCACCACGGCCGACAACTACGTGGTGCAGATCCACACCCGGCTGCCCCAGCCGCTCAACGCGCTCGTCGTCGCCTCGGCGCTGTCGGTCGACACCGCGCTCAAGCAGGACAGCCGCGGCCTCGGCTGACCGGCGCCGGGCTCAGCCCGCGCCCACCACGTCGACGATCACGTCCGCGGGCAGGATGCTCGCGAGACACAGCTGCCCGCCGCCGAGCCGCACCGGCACCACCGCCGTGGTCACGCGTCCGGGCTGTGCAGCGATCACCGCGCCGGTCGACCACGCCTCGCCGCACGGGTACGCGTAGATGCTGGTGGCCTGCGCGCCCGTCACGAGCGTGAGCGACACCAGCGCACTGCCGGCACCCGACGGCACACCGCCCAGCCCGGCGATCGGCACCGCTCGACCGGCCGAGGTGACGCCACCGCTGTCGCGCGAGTCGAACACCCGCAGCGGATCGACCGTCGACACCTTCGACGAGCCCACCCAGGCGCCCGTCACGTCGATCACGACGTCGGTGCCGACCGTGCTGGCGAGGCACCAGCCCGACGAGCTCACCCGCATCGTCATCGAGAACGACGACACCCCGTCCGCGCTCATCGGCGAGTTCCAGAGGCCCTGCCCGCAGAACCCCAGCGAGAACGTGCCGGCGGCGTCGGGGTTCACGAACGTCACCGACACCGTCATCGCCTGTGCGCCCGCCGGCACGCCCAGCGCCGCGTTCGAGAGCTGCACCTGCGTGCCCGGCGTGAGCCGACCCGTGCTGCGGGTGTCGAGCACGCGCGTCGCGGTCACCGGTTGCAGACCCACACCCGCCGACGACTGTGCTGCGAGCACCTCGACCTTGGCCTTCACCCTCGCGCTCGACAGCACGCAGATCTGGCCCTTCACCACGCGCACCATGGTCGAACCCACGGCCGAACCGCCCTGGCGGTAGCTGAGCACCGAGGCCACCGCGATGCCGCTGTCGCACGGATACGCGACCACGAACCCGCCCGACGAGGCGTCGCTCGCGGTCAGCCGCACCAGCACGCCGGCCGTCCCCGAGGGCACGCCGCTCAGCCCGCTCACCTTCACGGTCTGGCGGGTGTTGCCCGCCAGGTAGCCACCGTTCCACGACGAGTCGTACGCGGTCTTCGGCGAGACGAACTGCCACAGCGCGCCGGCCGCGGGTGCGCTCGGCGCGGTGTTCACGGGCACGGGAGCGGCCGTCGTCGGCGGCGCGGTGGCCGGCGTCGTGGTGGCCGGTGCCGTGGTGGCCGGGGCGGTGGTGTTGCTGGAGCCCGACGAGCCGGCCGGGGCCGCGGTGGCGGGCGGCGGCGGCAGCGTGCCGCTCGGCTGCGGCGGTGGGGTCGAGTTCTTGCACCCGTCGACCGCGCGCACGATCGGCGTCGGGTTGACGGCTGCGCCACCCTTCGGGTGCACCTCGAAGTGCAGGTGCGGACCCGACGCGTTGCCCGTACGGCCCACGTAGCCGATGATCTGCCCGGCGACCACACGCGACCCGACCTTCAGGTCGGGCGCGAACGCCGACATGTGCGCGTAGAAGAAGTAGGTGCCGTCGTCGGCGGTGAGCCACCAGGCGTTCCCCGACAGCGAGCCCGCCTTGTCGAGCGTCTGCTTGCTGAGCTTGCCGTCGGCCGCGGCGTACACGTACTGCCCGGCGGTGGCGATGATGTCGACCCCCTCGTGCAGACGACCGCCGCCGCGAGGGGCGTGCCACGAATCGATGAACCAGCACGGTCCCTGTGCCGGGAACGCCGCCAGCTGCACCGGCAGGTTGCCGGCGGCCACCGTGGTGGTGCTGGCCGAGCCGGGTGCGGCGGTGGTCGCGGTCGACCCCTGCGGCAGGCACAGCTGCATCCCGGGGAACAGCGCGCTCGAGGTGGTCGCGCTGTTCGCGGCGAGCAGCGAGTCCATCGACACCGACGACTTCTTGGCGATCTGGAACCACGAGTCGCCCGACACCACCGTGTACATCGACGTGCACGACGCCGGTGCGGCGGCCGGGGCCGGACCGGCGCTCGGCGCGGCGGCGGGGCACGCCGGCAACAGCAGTGCGAGCGACGAGGTGGCGAGCAGGCGGCCGGGCCGGCACGTGCGGCCCAGCACGCCACGCAGCACCCCACGCAGCCGGCGGCTGCGCGACGTGGAGGAACCCGTTCCCGGCGGGAACGGCTCGGCGCCCGTCCGCTCGTCCATGACACGTTGGTATCGGTCCCGCGCGGCCCCGCCTTGAGGTGACCGTGCCAGACTGCGGTCATGTCGTCGGTGGTGGTGACGGGCAGCGCCGCTCAGCAGGTGCAGCCCGATCGAGCAGTGATCGGACTCGGCCTGACGGTCGTCGCGCGCGACGCGGCCAGCGCGCTCGACCAGGTGAGCGAGCGTTCCGCGACCCTGCGCGAACGGCTCACCGGCCTCGGATTCGGGCCCGACGACTGGGTCACCGACGGCGTCACCGTGGCCGAGGAATGGGAGTACAAGCGCGACCAGAACACCCTGGTCGGACACCGCGCCTCGACGGCCGTCACCGTCACCGTCGAGCAACTCGACCGGCTCGCGCCGCTGATCCGCCTGGCCGTCGGCGACGCCGGTGCGCAGGTGCGCGATCTGTTGTGGGAGGTCGACCGCGACCACCCGGTGCGCACCGAACTGCTCGGCCGCGCCGCCCGCGACGCTCGCCGCCGAGCCGAGGCCTACGCCGCGGCGCTCGGGCTGCAGCTCGGCGCGGTCGAGCTGGTCAGCGAGGCACCGATCGCCGCCGCCCCCGGGCCCGCCCCGTACGCCGACATGATGCCGATGGCCCGGGCGATGAAGGCCCAGGCGACCCCCGACCTGGCGGTCAGCGGCGGCCGGATCGAGCTGAGTGCCGAGGTGCACGTCCGGTTCGCGATCCTCCCGTCGGGTGGCTGAGGGGATAGCGTGATCCCGTGAGCGGGCAACGAGTGCTCGTGAGCGGGATGGGCGGGGAGCTCGGCTCCCTCGTCGCATCACTGCTCGAGCGTGAACCCTGGGTGGGGGCGCTCTGCGGGATCGACGTCGACCCGCCGCGCCGGCGGCTTCGCATGGCCGAGTTCCACCGCATCGCCCCCAGCGATCGCGACCGGATCGTCGACGTCGTCACGGCGTTCGACCCGCACGTGCTGATCCACCTGGCCGTGTGGGAGCCCGACGCTCGCGCGGGCACCGCGCACGCGAAGCAGTTCACCGCCGACGCCACCACCGCGATCCTCGGCGCCGCGGCCGAGTGTGCGTCGCTCGAGAGCATCGTCGTCCGCAGCGGCATCGAGATCTACGGCCGCAACCGGCACTCGCTCACCCGTCCGGACGAGTCGGTGGCCCCCGACCCCACCAGCGAGTACGGCCGCATGGTCGAGCGGATCGAGTCGGTCGCCGAAGCCGTGGCGCGCCGAATCGGCGTCGCCGTCGGCGCGCTGCGCCTGGCCCCGGTCCTCGGGCCGCACGTGCCCAGCCCGCTCGGACGCCTGCTGCGCCAGCCGGTCGTGCCGTTCAGCATCCTGGCCGACCCGCCCTTCGCCGTCGTCGAGGATGCCGATGCGGCCCGTGCCTTCGTGCGCGCCGCCGAACTGCGCCTCACCGGCCCGCTCAACGTGGTCGCCCCCGGCGCGATCACCGGGCTGCAGGCGGTGCTCCGCGGCAAGCGCATCCCGTTGCCGCTCGTCGGTCCCGAGTGGTGGGTCACCCGCCAGTTGTCGCACCTCGGCGGTGCACCGATCCCCGAGCACGTCATGGAGGTGCTGCACCGCGGCCGCCTCGCCGACGGCACGCGTGCGCACGACGTGCTGGGCTTCGTGCCGGCACGCACCACGCCGCAGGTGATCGACCGCCTCTTCGCCTGGGAGAGCGTCGTGCGCATCACCAAGGACCAGTCACCCTCGTCGGTGGAGGTGGCCTGATGGCCCAGATCGTCGAGCTCCCGCGCCGCGCCGTCGCCACCACCGCGGCTGCTGTCACCAGCCCGTTCAAGCCCCTCCTGCCCGACCACTCGGTCGACGAGTGGGGCCGCGACGACCACCTCGTACGGCTGCTCTGGCCACTCGCCCGGCTGCGCTGGAACGTGAGCGTCGGCGGCCTCGACCACCTGCCGGCCCGCTCCGGTGCGCTGCTCGTCACCAACGAGCGTCGCTGGTCGTCGAGCCCGCTCTACGTGGCCGGTGCGCTGTCGCACGCGACCGGTCGCCCGGTGCGGTTCGTCGGCCGTCCCGATCACGCCCCGTTCGGTGCCGCGCTGCGCCGTGTCGGCGCGATCCTCGACGACCCCACCGAGGTGCACGGCGCGCTGCGCCACGGCGAGCTCGTCGTGATGGGCGCCGAGGCCACCACGCATCCGCGTCACGCCGGCTCGGTCGACCACGAGCTGGTCGGCGCGGCCGTCACCGCCGGGGTGGCCGTCATCCCGGTGGCGTCGATGAGCAGTCCGTTCAACCGCACGGCCCGCGCCGAGGTCGGCCCGCCGGTGCGCCTGCGCCGCAAGCGCCGCGGTCCCCTCGCCGAGATCGAGATCGCCGAGGCCGTGCAACGACACCTGCAGCGCATCCTCGACGAGCTCGGCGGCATGCAGACCGGCATGGTCGCGATCGACTGGCTCGGGGAGGGCTGACATGGCGTACGCCCGCTCGTCCGACGGCATCCGCCTGCACTACGAGGTGCTCGGCCGCTCGAGCGCGCCCGCCGTGCTGATGATCCAGGGCCTCGGCGCCGACAAGCACGGCTGGGACATGCAGCGCTTCGTGCTCGCCGCCCGCTACCGCGTGATCGCGCTCGACAACCGCGGTGCCGGCCGCAGCGACAAGCCGTTCGGTCACTACAGCCTCGAGCAGATGGCCGACGACGCCATCGCCGTGCTCGACCAGGTGGGGGTCGAGCAGGCGCACGTCGTCGGCGCGTCGATGGGCGGAGCGATCTCGCAGATCGTCGCGCTCAAGTACCCCGAGCGGGTCCGGTCGCTCACCCTCGCCTGTACCGCGTGCCGCAACCATCCGTGGCGCCGCGAGCTGCTCACCGAATGGGCCACCGCGGCGAGCGAGCAGGGCATGGGTTCGATGACCCGCGAGGCCGCCCGCTGGGTGATCGGGCCACGGTCGTTCCGCCGCCTGCTGCCCGCGTTCGGCTGGCTCGGGCCGCTCGCGATGGGCCGCACGTCGCACGCCTTCGTCGCCCAGGTGCGCGCGATCCTCGCCACCGACGAGACCATGGCCGAGCGGCTCGACGAGATCACCGTGCCGGCGCTCGTGATGGTGGGCAATCAGGACATCCTCACGCCTCGCGGCGACAGCGAGGAGATCGCCGAGCGGTTGCCCGACGCCGAGCTGGTGGTCATCTCCGGTGCCGCGCACGGCTTCATGGTCGAACACGCCACCACCTTCAACCGCGTGCTCCTGGGCTTCCTCGACCGGGTCACCGCCGAGCAGCGCGCCGCCTCGAACGTCACCCCGCTCAAGTCGACCGCATGAGGGTCGCGATCGTCGGCGCGGGCCTGTCGGGTCTGATGGCCGCGAACGAACTGCGGGCACGTGGGCACGACGTGGTGCTGTTCGACAAGGGCCGCTCGCCCGGCGGCCGACTCGCCACCCGCCGGATCGACCACCCGGCCGGCGGCATCGCACGACTCGATCACGGTGCCCAGTTCTTCACCGTGCGTTCCGATCGTTTCGCCACGCACGTCGAGGCGTGGACCGAGGCGGGGCTCGTCTACGAGTGGTGCCGCGGCTTCTCGGGCACGGGCGACGGCTACCCCCGCTACGCCGTGCACGGCGGCATGAACGCACTCGCCAAGCACCTCGCGCGCGACCTCGACGTGCGCTGCAGCAGCCTGGTGTTCTCGTTGCACCGCGGCTCGGGGGCGCATCCGTGGGAGGTGAAGCTCGACGACGGCACCCTGCACCATGCCGACGCGCTGCTCGTCACCTGCCCGCTGCCGCAGACGTTCTCGCTCCTGGTGTCGGCCGACGTCGCGATGCCCGAGGAGCTGTGGCGCACCGACTACGACCGCACCCTCAGCCTGCTCGCCGTGCTCGACCGTCCGAGCGCGGTGCCCGAGCCCGGCGGGGTGCAGACCGACCCGTCGTTCACCTTCGTCGGCGACAACCAGGCCAAGGGCATCAGCGCCGTGCCGGCGCTCACCGTGCACGCGGCGCCGGCCTGGAGCGACGAGCACTGGGACGACGACCCGGTCACCGCACACGACCTGCTCGTCGAGCTGGCCCGCCCGTACCTCGGCGACGCGACGATCGTCGCGAGCCAGCTGAAGCGGTGGCGCTTCGCGACGCCGCGCCGCATCTGGCCCGACGCGCACTGGAGCCCCGACGACCAGCCGAGCCTGGCGGTCGCCGGTGACGCGTTCGCCGGGCCCCGCGTCGAGGGCGCGGCGCTGAGCGGGTTGTCGGCCGCGGCGGCGCTCGGATGAGCGCCGAGCACGGACACTCGCATTCGCATTCGCACTCGCACGGGCACGCCGACGTCACCGTCGCCTCGCCCATCGAGCGACTGCTGCGCATCGCCGCGATCGTGTGTGCGGTGCTCACGCTCGTCGGGCTCGTCGCGCTCTGGCCCTCGGGCGACCACCGCGGCACCGATCCCGCGCTGCTCGACGCCGACCCGATCGGGGCGCGGGTGGTGTCGGCCGAGCTGCAGCCGTGCTCGTACGACCCGTTGAGCGAGTGCTCGCTCGCCACGCTCACCGCCACCGAGGGCGAGCGCGCCGGCGAGGTGTTCACCCTCGAAGAACTCACCAGCGGCCGTGGCAAACGGCTGGCCGCGGGCGACGACGTGCAGGTGCTCGCCACGCCGCTCCCCGACGGCACCACCGCCTGGACGTTCTACGAGTACGAGCGCTCGACGCCGCTGCTGTTCCTCACCATGATGTTCGGCGTGTCGATCGTGGTGCTCGGCCGCTGGCACGGCGCCGGAGCGCTCGCCGGCCTGGCGGTGAGCCTGTTGGTGATCGTCGTGTTCCTGTTGCCCGCGCTGCTCGACGGCCGTCAGGCCGTGCTCACGGCACTCGTCGCCGCCTCGGTGGTCGCGTTCGTCGCGCTCTACCTCGCGCACGGCGTCAACACCATGACCACGGTGGCGCTGCTGTCGACGTTCGCCGCGCTCGTCGTCACCGGCGTGTTGTCGTGGATCTTCGTGCATCTCGCGAACTTCACCGGCTACACCGACGACGCCACCTCGATGCTCGACGCGCTCGCGATCCCGATCGACCCGCGCGGCGTGCTGCTCGCCGGCATCGTGATCGGCTCGCTCGGCGTACTCGACGACGTGACCGTCACCCAGGTGGCCGCCGTGTCCGAACTGCGGGCCGCGCAGCCCGACGCCTCGTCCGCCGAGCTGTACCGCCAGGGCCTGCGCATCGGCCGCGACCACATCTCGTCGACGGTCAACACGTTGTTCCTCGCGTACGCCGGGGCGTCGTTGCCGCTGCTGCTGTTGTTCAGCGAGGCCCGTCAGGGCTTCGGCGAGATCGTCACGCGCGAGGTGGTCGCGGTCGAGGTGGTGCGGTCGCTCGTCGGTTCGATCGGGCTCGTCTCGGCCGTGCCGATCACCACGTGGTTGGCTGCGCAGGTGCTCCGGCCTCAACGACACGTCGACGGGAACGGCCACGCACACGACGACCCCCGGCCCGAGGAGCAGGCACCGTGATCGAGCTCACCGACGACCTGCGCGAACGGATGCGCACCCACCTCGCCGCGCACGACCGGCGCGAGGTCGCGCACGACGACCGCAAGCGGGCCGCGGTCGCGATCGTCGTGGTCGACAGCGAACCCGACGACGACGTCGACCCGTACCCCATCGGTCCCGACGAGATGAGCATCGTCCCCGGCGACACCACCGGCCTCGACGGCACGGTGTTCGGCGTGTCGGGCGGCGCGGCGTTCCTGCTGTGCCGTCGCGCCGCGCGGCTCAACCGGCACGGCGGCCAGTGGGCGCTGCCGGGCGGCCGCGTCGACCCGGGCGAGACAGCCGTCGAGACCGCGCTGCGCGAGCTCGACGAGGAGCTCGGCGTGCGCCTCGACGACACCAGCGTGCTCGGCCTGCTCGACGACTACCCCACGCGCTCGGGCTACGTGATGACCCCGGTGGTGGTGTGGGCCGGTGCGGGGATCGAGCTCGTCCCCAATCCCGACGAGGTCGCCCATGCGTATCGCATCGGTCTGCACGAGCTGTGCCGCGACGACTCGCCCCGATTCGTGACCATCCCCGAGAGCCCTCGGCCCGTGGTGCAGGTGCCGCTCGGGCGCGACCTGATCCACGCACCGACGGGCGCGGTGCTGGTGCAGTTCCGCTGGGTGGCGCTCGACGGCCGCCTGCACGAACGCGTCGACGAGTTCGAACAACCCGTGTTCGCCTGGCGCTGACGCACCGTCAGCCCGTCGTGTCCGTCGTGTCCGTCGTGCCGGCGGGGGCGCCGCACTCGTCACGCACGTAGGTGGCGAGGCGATCGTTGGCCTCGGTCACACGCGCCGTGTCGAGGCTCGCCAGCACCTCGGCGTACTGCGGATCGGTGGCCAACACCTGGAAGTCGTAGTCGGCCCGCTCGAACGCCGCGATCAACTGCTGGGTGGTCTCGCCCACCAGGCGGGCATCGGGCTCGATGTCGTCGGGGGCCGCGGCGAGCAGGTCGTCGATGCTGTCGCTGAACCGCGAGTACACGTCGCGCAGCTGCTCGGGGGTCGCGTCGTCGGACGCGAACAGGGCGTCGCCCTCGGTCTGCAACGCCTCGAACTCACGCACGGCGGCGCAGAAGTCGCCGCCCCCTCCGTCAGCACCACCACCGCCGTCGTCACCATCGCTGCAGCCCGCGAGCGCCGACGCGCCGAGCACCGCCGCGATCGCCATGGCCGTGGTCCACCGTCGCATCGTCACCTCCTCACGAACTCGCCGCCCACACTAGGCGGGCGTGCCCGGATCACCCGGCGGACGACGCGCCGTACGACCGCAGCAACGACGCGACGTCGTCGTGCCCTGCGGCCACGGCTGCGTCGAGCACGGTGCGATCCTCCCAGAGCACCTCGTGCAGGTCGGCACCGCCCTCGACCAGTGCCGCCACGGTGTCGACGTGTCCGGCCCGGGCCGCGTGCCAACACGCACCCGTGATCTCGCTCGGCGGCACCGATCCGACCGCCAGGTCGTGGCGCACGCGGTCGGTGAGCCCCAGCCCGGCTGCGTGCCAGAACGCGACCGCGGCACCGCGCTCGTACAACCGTCGGGCCGCCTGCCACTGCGCGAACACCACTGCGTCGTCGAGCGCCGAGCCTCCGGTCAGCACCGCGCCGTCGGCCTCGAGGTCGGCGCCCGCGTCGAGCAGCGCGTCGATCGCCTCGACGTCGTCGCTGCTCGCCGCCCAGTGCAGCGGCGTCTCGGCGTGCGGGCCGGCGAAGCGAGCGCGCGCCTCGGCACCTGCGGCGACCAGCCGTGCGATCGTCGCGCCGACGTGCGGCCAGTGGCCGGGCCAGTCGGTGGCCACGTGCAGCGCCGTGCGCGACATGCGAGCGTCGCCATAGCGCTCGGTGGCCAGTTCGGGATGCCGTGCGAGCAGCCGATCGATCTCGGGCAGGTCACCCGTCTGCACGGCGTCGGTGAAGGCCACCACGCGCGGGTCGTCCGCGGCGATCATCAGTGCCGCCCGCTGTGGCCGAAGCCGCCGCCTCGATCCTCGCCGTCGAGCGTCTCGACCACCTGCCAGGCGACCTCTTCCACGCGCTGCAGCACGAGCTGCGCGATGCGCTCGCCGCGCTGCACGTGATAGTCGTGCTCGGGATCGGTGTTGAGCAGGATCACCTTGATCTCGCCGCGGTACGCGGCATCGATCAGTCCCGGCGCGTTGACGACGCCGATGCCGTGCTTCAGCGCCAGACCGCTGCGCGGCAGCACGAAGCCGGCCCAGCCGACGGGGATCGCGATGGCGATGCCGGTCGGCACCAGCGCACGGCCGCCGCCGGCGGTCACGACGGCGTCCTCGCGTGCGCGGAGGTCGAGCCCGGCGTCGCCCTGGTGGGCGTACGACGGCAACGGCAGATCGGGATCGAGGGGGACGATCGGGACGGACAACATCGCTCGTCGAGCCTACGCTGCACCCGATGACGAGCACCCCCCGTCCGCCGAGCGTCGACTCGCTCGCCCGGTCGCTCGCCGGCTCGGGTCTGCCCCACCCGATCTGCGTCGACCTGGCGCGCGAGGCCATCGCCGCGGGCGACGTCGACGGCGCCCCGGCGCGGGCCGAGGCCTTCCGCCGCACGTTGCTCACACCCGTGGTCAACGCGACCGGGGTGCTGCTGCACACCAACCTCGGACGCGCCCCGGTGGCACACCACCAGGACGAGCGCGCCCAGACGGTCGAGTTCGACCTCGCCACCGGCGAACGCGGCTCGCGCCAACGCGCCGTCGGTCAGCTGTTCGCACGGCTCACCGGTGCCGAGTCGGCGATGATCGTCAACAACAACGCCGCTGCCGTGCTGCTGGTCACCGCGGCGCTCGCTGCCGGCCGCCAGGTGCTCGTCAGCCGCGGCGAGAGCGTCGAGATCGGCGGCAGCTTCCGGGTGCCCGAGGTGATCGAGCAGTCGGGTGCGCGCCTGGTCGACGTCGGCACCACCAACCGCACCCGCCTCGCCGACTACCGCCGCGCGCTCGGGCGACGCGACGCCGACGTCGCGTTCGTGCTCAAGGTGCACCCGAGCAACTACCGGGTGGAGGGCTTCGTCGAGGACACCACCGTCGCCGAACTCGCCACGCTCGACGTGCCCGTGGTCGCCGACATCGGCAGCGGGCTGCTCGACGCCACCTGCCCGTGGCTGCACGGCGCACCCCCGGCATGGTTGGCCGACGAGCCCGCGGCCGTGCAGACCCTCGCCGCAGGGGCGGCGCTCGTCACCTTCAGCGCCGACAAGCTGCTCGGCGGCCCGCAGGCCGGCATCATCGCCGGCCGAGCGGATCTGGTCGCCGCGTGTGCGCGCCACCCCCTCGCCCGGGCGCTGCGCCCCGGAGGGCTCACCCTCGGCGCGCTGCAGACGACCGCGCTCGCCTACCTCGACAAGCGGGCCACCCGCGACGTGCCGTTCTGGCGCATGGTGGCCACACCGGTGGCCGAGCTGCGCCGCCGCGCCGAGGCGCTCGCGAGCGGGCTCGCCGACGTGCGGGTCGTCGAACTGCAGGCGCTCCCGGGGGCCGGCTCGGCTCCGGGCGCGACGATGCCCTCGGTCGGCCTCGAGGTGCCCGGCGATCACCTGCGCCACCTGCGCGCCGCCGACCCGCCGATCGTCGCTCGCACGCGCGAGGGACGCACGTTCGTCGACCTGCGCACCGTCGATCCCGCCGACGACCCCCACGTGGCCGCCGTCCTGGCTGCCCGCTGACATGCGCGTCGTCGCCACCGCCGGCCACGTCGACCACGGCAAGTCGTCGCTCGTGCTCGCCCTCACCGGCACCGATCCCGATCGGTTCGCCGAGGAGAAGCGACGAGGGCTCACGATCGACCTCGGCTTCGCGCACGCCGCGATCGTCGATCCCGCGCGACCCGACGAGCCGGTCGACGTCAGCTTCGTCGACGTCCCCGGGCACGTGCGCTTCGTCCGCAACATGCTCGCGGGCGTCGGCGGCGTCGACGCCTGCCTGTTCGTCGTGGCCGCCACCGAGGGCTGGAAACCCCAGAGCGAGGAGCACCTGCGCATCCTCCAACTGCTCGGCCACACCCAGGGCGTGGTGGTGCTCACCAAGCGCGACCTGGTCGACGACGAGTGGCTCGAGCTGCAAGCCCTCGAGGTGGCCGACCACCTGGCCGGCACGTTCCTGGCCGACGCGCCGGTGGTCGCCGTCAGCGCACACACCGGCGAAGGGCTCGACGATCTGCGCGCCGCGCTGGTCGACCTGGTGCACCGCACCGCGCCCGCCTCCGACCGCGACCGCCCACGCCTGTGGGTCGACCGCAGCTTCGCCGCACGCGGCAGCGGCACCGTCGTCACCGGCACGCTCACCGGTGGGTCGCTGCACGCCGACCAGCGCGTCGAGCTCGCGCCCGGCGGACGCGAGGTGCGCATCCGTTCGCTGCAACGCCACGGGCGCAGCGAGACGAGCATCGGCCCGGGCAACCGCGTCGCGGTCAACCTCACCGGGGTCGAGCACCACGCCGTCACTCGCGGCGATGCCATCGTCGCCCCAGGTCGGTGGCGGCCGAGCTCGCGGGTCGACGCCACCCTCGACGTGCTCGCCGCGCTCGACCACGAGGTGTCGCGTCGTGGCGCCTACGTGGCCTACATCGGGTCGGGCGAGTGGCCGGTGAAGGTGCGCATCCTCGGCCCCGCCGCGATCGTGCCCGGCGAGACCGGCCTCGTGCGGCTGCACCTGTCGACGCCCCTGCCGCTGTCGACCGGCGACCGCTACGTGCTGCGCGAGTCGGGTCGCAACGAGACGGTCGGCGGTGGCACCGTGCTCGACGTCGCACCGGTGCTCCCCGCCAGCCGGGCCCGGCCCGACGGCACCATCGAGACGATCGTCTCCGAGCGCGGCTGGGTGCTCGCCGACGACCTCGAGGCCTGGACCGGCCTGCGGATCGCACCATCGGTGGCCCGCTGGGTCGTCTCGCCCGCGGCGCGTGCGGCCACCGAGGCATCGGTGCGTGAGCGCATCGCCGCCGCCGGCGCGCTCGGCCTCGACCTGGCCACGCTCGACGAGCGCGAGCGCGCCCTCGTCGGTACGTTCGACGACGTGCGTGTCGACGGCACGCGGCTGCTGCCGATCGAAGCCGTCGATCCGCTGGCCGATCACCCGGTGATCGAGCTGCTGCGACAGGGCGGGGCGGCGCCGCCCGAGCCCACCGGCATCGACCGAGCCGGCCTCCGCGAGCTGATCCGCCGCGGTGTGCTCGTCGAGCGCGACGGCATCGTCTTCCACGTCGACGCGATCGACGGCGCCGCGCGCACGGCGGCCCGCCTGCTCGCCGGTCACCCCGACGGCATCACCGTCGCCCAGCTGCGCGACGAGCTCGGCATCAGCCGCAAGTACGCGCTGCCGCTCGTCAACGAGCTCGACGCGCGAGGCGTCACCCGGCGTCGGGGCGATCTGCGGATCGGCGGGCCACGTCTGCCCGCCGGCTGAGCGACGGCACCCGCCGCACGCCGCGACGCCGTTCGGTCGGTGCGTCACGCTCGAGGTCGCGGGCCGCCTTGGCCACGCGCACGTCGTTGGTGATCACCTCGCCGAAGTGGTCGGGGTCGGCGAGCAACCAGCTGTGCGAACCCTCCACCACCGTGCCCTCCACGCCGCTCGCGACGCACAGCGCCTCGAACGACTCGCGTGGGATCACGCCGTCGCGGCTCGCCCAGATGATGGTCACCGGCGTGCCCCGGTCGCGCAGGTCCTCGAGCTCGGCCCGCAGGTCGGCCCGACGAGCCAGGTTGGCGACCTTCACCAGCGCGCGGGGGTGGCGCACCAGATTGGGCAGCAGGTCCTCGGCGATCACCGGCAGCACGCGTGTGGCCTGGCGGATCGGCCACACGTCGGCCGGGAAGTGCAGACCCCAGTCCCAGAGCGGCCGTTCGGTGATCGACCGCAGGCCGGCACCGCTGCGCCACGACGAGCCGCCGATCGAGTTGACGAGCACCAGCGAGCGCGCCCGTGCGGCGTGGTCGTGGGCGAAGCGGGCGGCGACCCCGCCACCGAAGGAGTGGCCGACCACCACGGCCGGCTCCTCGATCGCCAGTGCGTCGAGCAGGTCGGCCACCCACTGGGCGTACCCGATGAGCGAGAACCGGTCGTCGGGCAGCTCACCGGTGGCGCCGAACCCGGGCAACGACGGAGCGATCACGCGTACGCCCTCGGCGGCGATCCGTTCGACCACGTCGCGATAGGTGTGCTGGCCGAGCGCCCAGCCGTGCAGCAGCACGACGGGCAGGCCGTCACCGGCGGTGCTGTACGCCGCCGGTCGGCCCTGCACCCAGGTGCGCTTGTCGACCGCGACCACGGCCGCTGGCCGGCTCATCGACGGCCTCGGCCTGCACGAGCAGCTCGCGCCGCTCGATCTCGTTGAGCCCGCCCCACACCCCGTGCGGCTCGCGGAACTCGAGCGCGTAGGCCAGGCAGGTGGCCGCCACCGGGCAGGTGCGGCAGATCGACTTCGCCCGCCGCTCGCGGATCAGCCGCAGCTCCTTGCGCTCGAAGTGGGGCGGCGGGAAGAACAGCGGTGCGTGCTCGCCACGGCAGGCAGCCTCGCGCTGCCAGTCGAATCCTTCGTGCGGGTCGTCCCCGCCGATCTCGTCGCGTCGCAACGCCACCGGATCCACCCCTTTCGGGGCTCACCCTAGGCGGTGTGAAGCGTGCCTGACAATGGCCGATCGGGTGGGGAATCACGACGCACGAGACCCGGATCGTGCGTTCAGGCATCGGCCGGCGCACGACGCTCGCGGTAGTCGCGCGCACCACCCGACTCGGGCTCGACCTCGAGCGTCACGCCGTCGATCGCGACGACGCGCACGGACTCGCCGGCGACGACCGGGGTGGCTCGGTTGGTGCGGGCCCGCCAGCGGGCGTTGGCGACCACCACGACGCCCTCCGGCGACACGTCGCCGACGGCGGTGCCGAGCTCGCCGATCATCCACTCGCGCCCGATCGTCGGGGTCGCGAAGCGGGTGCGGGTCATCGACGGCATCCCGACGACGAACGTGAGCAGCGTGCCGCCGATGCCGACGAGCAGGGTGATCCAACCGATGCGCAGCGACGTGCCGGGCAACGGGTCGTACAGCGCCAGGCTGCCGATCGTGGTGAGCACCACACCCACCCCGGTCCAGAACCGTGGGATGCCCACCTGCACGTCGACCGCGAACGCGACGAACGCGGCCACGAGCACCGCCACCGCCCACGACCGCGCCGGCAGCTCGGCCAGGCCGTAGCAACCGAGGAACGCGCAGGCCGCGCCCACCACCCCGGCCACACCGACGCCAGCGGTGTAGAACTCGAACACGAGCAGGCTCAGGCCGATCAGCAGCATCAGGTAGGCCACGGGTGGGCTGGCCACGGTGTGCATCAGCTGGGCGAGCAGGCCGAGCTTCGAAAAGCGCACCAGCGTGGCCTGCAACTCGGCGCCGCCCTCGTCGTTCACGCCCTCGGTGACCGTGTCGAGCACCGTGCCGTCGACCGCGACACCGTCCATCGCCGCCACCATGCTGCGGATGGTGGGCACGCCGACGTCGGGCGTGTCGAGCTTGAGCGCCCCGAGGCTGCGCGCGTCCTGGAACGACAGCGAGTCCCGGCGCAGACGGTCGGCGGCGTTGCCGAAGTCGACGGTGGCGCCGCCCTCGAGTTCGACGAGCCGGCCGGTGTAGCCGATGCGGCTGCCGCTCACCATCGCGGTCACGTCGGCCACACCCATCAGCTGTGCCGGCAAGCCGTAGAGCCGGGCGCTGCGAGCCGGCCCCACCCAGATGCCGATCGGCACCGGCGAGTCGGCCACGCGCTGGATGAGCGCGCGCATGTCGTCGGCCGAGGCGATCGAACCACCCGAGTTGACCTGCAGGATCAACGCCTGCGAACCATCGGCGTCGGCCGCCTCGATCGCGTCGTCGATCGCATCGATCACCACGTCGTCGAACAGACCGCTGACCTGCAGCACGTCGACCGGTGCCAGGCCGTCGGCGGTGGTCTCGACCGTGGTGTCGGTGGCGTCGGTGGTCGCAGGGGCGGTCGTGTCGGGGCTGGCACCGGCGGCACCGCCGAACAGGCCCGCCGCGAGGAGGGGCCCGCCGATGAGGGCGATGACTAGTCTGCGCACGAGTGCCTCCGAAGCGGCTGGATCCACGAGAGTTCCTGGGCACCACCCGGCTGGTCGTCGTGGCCGGCAAGGGAGGTGTCGGGAAGACCACGGTAACGGCAGTTCTGGCGCGCGCCGCAAACGATGCAGGCCTTCGGGTGCTGGCCGTCGACCTCGACGGCAAGCCCCAGCTCGGCCATCTCGTCGACGAGCTGCCGCACCTGTCGCTCACCGCGCCCGACGCCCTGGCCGAGTACCTCGAGAGCCACGGCCTGAAGCGGGTGGCCCGGCGACTGGCCGCGAGCGGGATCATCGACGTCGTGTCGACGGCCGCGCCCGGCATCGACGACATCGTCGTGCTCGGCAAGCTCAAGCAGCTCGAACGCAGCGACGACTACGACCTGATCGTCGTCGACGGGCCGGCAGCGGGGCACGCGATCACGTTCCTGCTCGCCGCGCGCGGCCTGCTCGACACCGTGCGCGGCGGCCCGATCCGCACCCAGGCGCTCGACGTGCTCGAGATGCTCGCCGATCCGGCGCGCTGTCAGGTGGTGCTCGTCACCCTGCCCGAGACCACGCCCGTGAACGAACTCGTCGAGACCGCCTACGCGCTCGAGGAGCAGGTGGGCGTGCAGTTGGGGCCGGTGGTGGTGAACGGGGTGGACGACGGCGACCAGCTGGTGGTCGGGCCGACCACCGATCCGGCGCTGGCCGCGGCCGCCGCGTTCCGCAACGCCCGGCGGGCGCTGCACCGTCGCGAGGTCGAGCGGCTGGGCGACGCCCTGGCGATGCCGCAGCTGCGCCTGCCCCACGTGGTGACCGCAGGCCTCGATGCCGACGACGTGCGCCAGCTGGCACGGGAGCTGGCGTCGTGAGCGCGCTCGACCTGGCCGGCGCGCTCGACGGCGCGGAGGTGGTGGTGTGCTGCGGGTCGGGTGGCGTGGGCAAGACCACCACGGCGGCCGTGCTCGGGCTCGAGCTCGCCCGCCGCGGTCGCCGGGTGGTGGTGGTGACGATCGACCCGGCCAAGCGCCTCGCCGACGCCCTCGGAATGCCGGGCGGCCTGGGCAACGACCCGGCCCAGCTCGACCTCGGTGCCCGTGACGGCTCGGACGGCACGGCAGCGCTCGGCGAGCTGTGGGCGATGATGCTCGACACCGCGGCGACCTTCGACGGGCTGGTGCGAGCCCACGCCCCCACCCCCGAGCAGGCCGAGCGGATCCTCGGTAACCGCTTCTACCGCAACATCGCCGGCGCGCTCAGCGGCACCCAGGAGTACATGGCGGCCGAGCGCCTGCACGCATTGCACGACGACCCGCGCTTCGACGTCGTGATCGTCGACACCCCGCCCACGCGCAACGCGCTCGACTTCCTCGAGGCACCCGGCACGCTCGCCCGGTTCCTCGACCACCCGTTGTTCAAGTTGCTGATGATGCCCACCCGCCGCGGGCTGAAGGTGCTGAACGTCGCCGCCCAGCCGGTGCTGCGCACCATCGGCAAGGTCGTCGGCGGCGACGTGCTGGCCGACGCGATCGCGTTCTTCCAGGCCTTCGACGGCATGGAGACCGGCTTTCGCGACCGCGCCGACGAGGTGATGGCACTGTTGCGCTCGGGCCACACGCGTTACGTGCTGGTGGCCGCACCGCAGCGCGACACCATCGACGAGGCGCGCTACTTCGCGGGACGCCTCGGCGAGGCGTCGCTCGCGGTGTCGGCCCTGGTGGTCAACCGGTCGACGCCCCGGTTCGGCCGGCCGGCGGGCCGGCGCACCAAGGCCGAGGCGGCGCTGTGGGCCAACCTCGACGAGCTCGTCGCCATCTCCGAGGCCGAGCACGAGCAGCTGGCCCCCCTGGTGGCCGACGCCGGCGGAGCACCGGTGTGCTGGGTGCCGATGCTGTCGGGCGACGTGCACGACCTCGACGGGCTGCACCAGATCCGCCGACTGCTCTTCGGGCCCGAGCCGGTCGCGGGATAACCTGCCGACGTGCACATCCTCGTCGCCACCGACGCCGATTTCGTCCTCGACGAGATCACGGCGGCCCTCGCCGGTCCCGAGACCTCGTTCACCGTCTGCCGCAACGGCCGCGACGTGGCCAAGGTGATCGCCTCGCGCACGCCCGACCTCGCGATCCTCGACCTGCAGATCGGCTCGATGGGCGGCATGGCGGTCACCATGGCGCTGCGGCTCGACGAGAGCGCCGGCCTGTTGCCGCACGTGCCGGTGCTGATGCTGCTCGACCGCCGGGCCGACCTGCACCTCGCGAAGCGCAGCGCCGCCGACGGCTGGATCGTCAAGCCGCTCGACGCGCTCACGCTGCAGTTGGCCGTCGACCGGATCCTGCACCCACCGGCCGACACGGCGGCGACGGTCGAGGCCGACGGTGCCGAGCCGGCGGCCGATTCGGCTGAGGAAGAACCCGTCACCGCCGGATAGCATGCGCAGTCGCATCCTGCGAGGGGTGCACAGCTACGGGGTGTAGCGCAGCTTGGTTAGCGCGCCACGTTCGGGACGTGGAGGCCGGAGGTTCAAATCCTCTCACCCCGACCACGAAGCCCCTGGTCACAGGCTTGCAAAGGCAGCCGGGCCAGGGGCTCTTGTCGTTTTCGAGGATCTTGGGAGCCATCTTGGGAGCCATTCGGGTGTCTAACCTGACGGCACGTCGAGAGAAGGGTTCCTGTCATGCCGAGGAAGACGAACGCCCGCTCGCACGGTGAGGGATCGATCTACCGAAGCGACTACGTCCGTCCCGGGAGCGGCGTGACGGTCGAACGGTGGATCGCGTCCGTGGACCTCGGCGTCGGACCCGACGGGAAGCGGCTCCGGAAGAAGGTCACCGGTCCGACCCGGAAAGCGGTCGCCGACAAGCTCCGTGAGCTGCAACGCGAGCAGGACGCCAAGGTCGATCTCCGCAAGAAGTCGATGACCGTGGCCGACCTCGCGCACGAATGGCTCGGGCATCTGGAGAACAACGAAGGCACCAAGGAGGAAGGGACGATCCTTCGCCTCCGTCCACGTGTGACAAACCACATCATCCCGACCAACCGGATCGGCGGCCACCAGCTCGACCAGCTCACGGTCGCGCAGATCGAGAAATGGCTCCGCCGTGAAGCTCAGTCCGGCGGCAAGGGCGGCAACCCTCAGGCACGCGTGACCTGCCGGGACTACAAGCAGATCCTCGGCGAGATGCTCGAGTGGGCGGTCGCCCGGCGCTACATCAGTTGGAACCCGGCGCGCCTCGCGAAGTTGCCGAAGGACCGCTCGGCCACCAACCCTGATGCGCCGTCGGTTTACAAGGAGTCGAAGGCGAAGGAGTCGTTCACACGCGAGCAGTACGCCCGGCTCATCGCCGTGCTCACCTCGACTGCCGACGATGCGCCGAGGACGGCGACGCCGAGCGCCTACTTCATCGCCATGCTGAACACCGGCGCACGGCCGGGCGAGATCGACGGACTCCGCTGGGCCGAGGTCGACCTCGGGGGCCGATCGATCACCTTCGACTTCGCGATGAAGCGGTCCGATGGCGGCAAACCGATCCGCATCGGCGCGACCAAGTCGGGCAATCGACGCGACCTCGAGATCACCGATCTCCTGGCGTCAGCGCTGCGCCGGCATCGGGTGCTGCAAGCCGAGCGACGGCTCGCGGCCGGTCCGTTGTGGACGTCAGATCCGCGGTGGGTCGATCTGGTGTTCACCTCGGAGATCGGCACACCTATCGATCCATCCCACGCGCGACGGGACTTCAAGAAAGTGTGCTCTGTTGCCGACGTGCCGCAGTTGTCGCTCTACGAGATGCGGCACACGGTCGCCTCGCTGATGGTCGATGCCGACATCCCACTTCGCGAAGTGGCCGATCTCCTCGGCCACAAGGACCTCGAGATGGTCGTCAAGCGCTACCGCCACCGCACCGAAGGGGTGGTCAAGTCCCACGTCGCCGTGCTCGGTGCGTTGGCCGGGCCATAGCCCCCGTTCGCAACGGACCCACGCCGGGTTGAGGGGCTGTGCAATCCCTGGGGCTCTAACGAGAGCGACCTTTGGAGTCGCGTTGCCGTCGTCGACGTTCGGAGCGCAGGTTCTGCCAGTAGTCCCCCTCTGCCACCCAGAAACGAAATGCGAGGGCGATCAACCCAAGTCCAACAGCAACTATCGGAAACATTCGCCTACCTACTTGTTCATCCCGAAGGTGCACCAGATGTCATAGAGCGATGCAGCACCGCTCACGTAGAGGGAAGCCTCATTCGCCACCGAAAGGGGCTCGCCGCCCCAGCCGAGCGACTCTGCTGTCGACCCGATGAGATTGGAGGCCCAAGTTCCATCGAACCATACCCAACCCCACGCCTTGCCTCCGTGAGGGATAACCGACCCGACGACGGGCAGCCGGGCCGCAGCGCAGGACCCTCGCTGCGCCATCTCCGATGCCGTGTTGATGGCGGTGACTTGCAGGCTTGGCCGGCTGCCACCCTTGGGAACCGCTCGACCTCCGTCCCGGCAGAATTGGTTCGTTTGGGCGCAGGTTACGTTGCGCACTGCGGTCGCTCCCTTACCACCGGTGGCGTCCCACGCCGAGTCGACTCCTGAAGCGATCGCGCACGCCTTGCGCTTGAACCAATTGCCCTTCTTCCGATCGCACCGTCCGTCGAGGTCATTGCTCCCTACTGGGTCATCTACGTAGGAGTAGGCGTTTGCCGTGCCGCCCTCGACAGGGTCGACCTTCAGAAATCGGCCGAGGATTGGGTCATACGGTCGGACTCCCATTTGTGTGAGGGGGCGGCTGCCGGTGTTGTGTTCGTTCCAGCGGTTGTGTTGGCCGAGCCAGGTGTTGTCGATGCCGCCGGTGATGTTGTCGGGGATGGTGGTGAGTGGGTTGCCGTACGGGTCGTAGGTGACGGTGCCGCCTTGCTTGGTGCCGGTCGCGTCGGCGGTGGCTTGGATGTCGCCGTGGATGTTGGGGTAGGACCAGACCTGCGTCGTAGTCACTGGGGCAACGGTGGCGAGGGTGAGGTCGTCGATGTACCAGGTGCCGGTGCCGTCGCCGGAGAGCCGGATGCCCGCTTTCGTTGCGCCGGCGGGTGGCGTGATCTGTTGGGTGGCGAACGGGACCCAGTCGCCGCTGTAGTTCTCGGATTGGACGATGTCGTCGGAGCGCAGCCAGGTGCCGCTTCCGTCGTACCAGTCGATCGCGGCGTACATGGTGGCGCCACCACCGGTGGGGTACCTCTGCCAGCCGGTGAGCTGGTAGCTGCTCGTCGGGCTGATGGCGATGCCGCCGGTGGAGTCTTCGACGTACCAGAAGTCGGTGGGGACGACTTTGAGGCTGTGCGTGCCGCCGTGGGCGTAGGTGGTGCTCGACGAGGTGGTCGCGGCCCAGGTGCCGATCATGTTGTCCGTCCCCGTCTCGAAGCCTTTCGCCGCGGTCGTGGTCGTGGTGACCGCGCTGGAGGTGAGGGTGTAGTCGTCGAAGTAGTGGACGGCGGTGGTGCTGGCGTCGTCGATCTGCAACCCGAACAGGACCATGGTCGCGCCGGGTGGGGCGATGATCGAGGCGGTGATCGGGGTCCAGCTGGTGGTGGTGTCGGTGCCGCCGGGGTTGGCCCAGGTGTAGCCGAGCTGTGTCCAACTCGAGTCGAACCAGCGGGCGACGATCTTGATCGACGCCCCCGCCGACGCGGCACGGGCGTAGACGGTGAAGTTGTAATTCGTGCCCGGGACGATGGTTTGCATGTTGGCGTCGACGACGCCTTGCCATGCGTCGCTGGCGGTGACCTTGAGTGCGCCGGCGCCGGTGCGCTTGGTGGTGGTGGAGACGGAGGTGGTGGCGTTGTACCAGCCGGTCATCCCGTCGGTCGTCGTATCGAAGCTCTTGGATGCGATGGCGGTGGGGGCGGGTGCGCTGCCGCGGATGGTGAGTGAGACACCGCCTGGGAGGCCGATGGAGCGTTCGATGACGTTGTTCGAGGTGTCGAGCACGGCACCGAAGCTGTAGCGGTGTGATTCGCTGCCACCGGGCCAGGTGGCGGCGCGGGCGACGATCTGGTCGGTGGCGTCGCGGGTGTAGATGACGCTGGAGGTGGGGCTGGTCGGGTTGGGGGTGTAGGTGGCGATGTGCCGGTCGGCGCCGTCGTAGACGTGGGTGTCGCCACCGATGACGGTGGTGTTGCCCCATTGGTCGTAGGTGATGGTGCCGGTGTACGCGTTGTAGGGGGCGGTGGTGGAGGTGAGTGAGGTGAGCCGGTCGGCGTTGTCGTAGCAGAACGTGGCGACGGTGGTGCCGTTGACGGTGGCGGTGGTGCGGTTGCTGTTCGCGCCGGCGGCGGTGTTGGCGCCACAGCCGCCGCTGGTGGCGTACCCGTACTGGTAGTAGGTGCCGCCGGGTGCGCGTGCTGCGGTGAGCCGGCCGGCGGTGTCGTAGGTGTAGTTGTTGCCGGTCGTGTAGGGGTCGACGCCGTCGATCTTCTGGTCGATGATCCGGCCGGATTGGGAACGGGTGACTTCGTCGGAGGTGATCGTGCCTCCGGGGCCGGTCCAGGTGATCTTGGTGAGTTGGCCGTTGGTGTTGCGCACATAGGTGCCGGTGGTGTTGTTCCCGGCGTTGCCGACGCCGGCCGGGTAGTTGACCGAGGCGATGGTGTGCTCGTTCGGTTGGCCCGGGGTGACGTAGGTGGGGACGGCGATGACGTTGCCGTCGAGGGTTTGTTGGGTGAGTCGTCCGGCGCGGTCGTAGCTGTAGCCGACCGTGCCGTTCGGGCCGCTGGTGCTGGTGAGCCGGCCGGTGGTCGCGTGGTAGGCGGAGGTCTGGGTGGTGCCCCACACGTCGGTGGTGGTGATCGTGCGGCCGACGAGGTCGGTGGTGGTCGTGATCGTGCCGGCGCTGTCGGCGACGCTGGTGGTGCGCGGGTTCCCGGCGACGTTGTAGGTGGTGGTGACGGTGCGGGCGGAGATCGTGCCGCGGCCAGGGATGTTGATCGTGGTTTGTCGGCCGCGTGCGTCGAAGCTGGTGCACGTCCATGTGGTGTCCCACGTGTCGGTGCCACTGAGCCGGTAGCCGCGGCGCGTGGCGACGGTGCGGCCCCACGAGTCGTAGACCGCTTCGGTCAGCAACGCACGACCGTCCGCAGCGGTCGGCGCGATCGTCATTCGGAGCCGGCCGCCTTGGTGGACAGTGGTGTCGTTCTGGCTGGTGCAGGCGACATCGACCGCGGCGGTCGATCCGGTGCCGCTGTCGGTGTAGTAGCTGTACGTGTAGGTGTTCCCGCCCGGGAGGGTGCGCGAGATGCGTCGCCGGTAGCCGCTGGAGGTTTCGTAGCCGGTGGTCGTGGTGAGCCCGCCGGTCGTGGTCGAGGTCGCGAGCCCGTAGACAGGGTCGAGGCCGGTCGCGGTGTAGCTCGTGGTGGTCGTCGTTGCGGTGGCACCGGCGTCGTCGGTGGTGGTCGAGGTGACGAGCCCGTAGCGGGGACGCAGCGCACTGGTCGGGATCGCGACCGTCCCGCTGATCCCGGGACCGGCCCACTTGATGTCGAGCGACGCGCCGCCGGTGTACTCGATGTAGTCGATGCGGATCCGTTTGGTGGTCGTGTTGACCACGCTCACCGTGCCGGCGACCGCGGTGCAGCACGAGCTCGAGGTGATCAACTGATCTTCGATGTACACGGCTGCGACGTCGTCGCTGGTGGTCGTGATCGTGTACGTGCCCGTCGACGGGAACACGATCGAGCCGGTGAGCCGGAACGAGAAGTTGTCGCTCAATTGGGTGCCGTTCGTCGCGACGGCTTGTGGCGGTCCGCTGGTGGTCCAGTTGTTCGACATCGTGGTGGTGTTCGGGCCGAGCCCGGTCGCGAAGTTCGATGGTGGCCCGCTGAAGCTGGTGTTCGGCCAATAGGTGCCGGACAGACCGTTGATGCCGCCGTCGTACACGTTCGAGGTGTGCGGCACCGTCGGCGAACACGCGCTGCCACCCGTGATCGGTGTCCATGTCGACGCGCCGCTCGGCGCAGTCGCGGATTGGAAGCACGAGTCGTTCGCAGGTCCGTAGCTGTCGGTCAACCAACCCTCGGTCGAGTACTGGTTGACGGTCATCTGCTTGTTCGACCTGGTCCACAGCACCCGGTCAGCCGGGTTGTCCCACCCGGTCTCGGTCAACATGAACGTCGAGCTCGTCGAGTCGAGCGCCTGATAGTCAGCCGTCGTGCGGGCGGTCGAGTCGAACAGGACGCGACGGTCCCAGTCGCTGCTCGAGCCGGCGTTGTCGAGACCGGTGATCTCGGTGCGGGTCTCGTTGTAGACCACGTTCCCGGAGCCCTGATACTTGATCGCGATCTGCTGACGGCCCGACGCCGACGTCGAGGGCTTCGGTGCGGTCACGGTCGAGACTCGACCGTCGCTGTCATACGAGATCAAGGTCTGGAAGTCGGTGGTGTTGCTGATCTGCCCGGCAGCGATCGCATCGTTCACGAGCGGGTCGCGGACCGAGGTGATCATCGGCACCGTGAACGTGCCCGAGATCGGCGCAGGGATCGCCGTCAACGTGTACCCGAAGTCGACCGTCGGGTAGCCGATCGTCGAGTTCCCCGGGTTCGTCACCCGAGACAACACGACACTGCCCTGCCCGTCCGACGCGTACCAGAGTTCGGTCACGGACCCGTCCGGATACGTGACCCGGCACAACATCCCGTCCGCCGGGGTGGTGAACCCGGACCCGGTCGGACACGTCCCTGCGCCGATCCCCTGGTACTTGAACTGCACCGCGGTGCTCGAGATCGGATCGGTCATCGACGTCATCCGGAACGTCGGCTGCGTCCACCCGGACAGCGTCGTCGATGTCCACGCGGGTGTCGGCGCTGCGGGGGTCTTCGCGTCGACCGGCGCACGGACCGAGTCCAACTGGCCGTCGGCGCGGAACGTGTGAACCGTCCCGGACGTGGTCGTGACCGTGACGACACCGTTCACCAACGCGACGACATCATCCTCGCCAGCGGGCGGGGTGTAGCCGGTGCCGCTCTTCGTGTACCCGACCGTCGAACCGTCAGGACGGGTCAACACGATCTCCGTCGCCTCCACACGCGCCGCCGAGTACTCCGCACCCAACGAGTCCAGGTTGTTGAACGTCCAGCCACGCGGCAACACGCGTGCTTCCGGGGAGAGCCAGGTGACGGGGAAGGTCGTGTAGGAGCCGCCGTTGCTGATGTAGAGCGACAGGTAGCCATCCGCGGTCGGGTTGCGATACGTGACGGTGATCGGGAACACCTGACCCGCTGTCGCGGTGAAGCCGGTCGACGGTGTCGTCGAGACGTTCGTGCGGGCGTTGTAGACCGTCGGGTCCATGCCCGTCACCACGTTGACCGGGACTGCCACGGCGTTGGAGTAGTTGGCCTGTGTCGTGTAGGTCCCGACCTTCACCTCGACTCGTTCGTCGGCGCCGACCGCAGCAGCGATCTGATAGGTGCCGGCCGTTGGGATCGTCAGGTAGCCGGTCCAGGTGCCGACGAAGTTCGTGATACCCGGCGCAGCACCCGGCGAGGTCCACTGCATCGTCACACCACGATCGACCCTCGAGGTGACGAGCTCGCCTGTGTCGGCGACACCGTTGTTGTTCGCGTCGTTGAACAGTCGGCCGCGCAGACCGATGTCGTTCGCACGTGAGTTGTACGACATCGACACGCCCATCGCCCCGCCGAGTGTCGACACCTGCGGCGTCGACACCGCGGTCGTCAAGTTGCCGGTCGCGAGGTTGACCGTGACCGGGCCGAGGTTCTGCATCGGCGATGGTCCGCCGGCACCGAGACGATCGTCGAACTCTGCGGCACGGAACGTCGACGCCGCAGAACACGGCGCCCCTTCGAAGTAGTACCAGTGGAAGTACGTCGTCTGGTCACGCGCCTCAACGGTCCACTCGTAGGCGACGCCGGCCTGCAACGGCGCAGAGCTCGGCACCGTGAAGTCGATCGGCGCGGTCGATGTCGTCATCGACGTCCACTCGGACCGCCACAGCGCCCCCGCAGCGCCCTTCTCCCGGATCACCAGCCGGTACTGCGCCGCGTCACCGTCGTTGTCCAGATACGGGGTGATCCGGAACGTGGGCGAACTGTTCGGCGCCCACACGAAGTTCGGGTCCGGCGAGTTGAACTGTGGCGTCGACGGGCAGGTGTTCTGCAGCATCCACGAGTTCCGCGGTGACGCCGACGTGAACCCGCTGCCGTTCGACGAGTTCGACACGATCACCTGCCAGTACAGCTGCTTGTTGTACCAACTCGCCGGCAGACCGACCCCGATCGCATAGGTGATGTTCCACGGCGTCGAATCCGGATTGCCGACCGAGTCCCACACCCCGTCGGCACCGGTGTCGAGGTAGATGTTCGTGCAGCTCAAATCGCACAGCACGAACCGGTAGTAGAGCGTCTCACCATCAGGGTCCGTGAGCTGCGGCACCGACAGATCGACGCCGCCGAGATGCTCGTGGAACGTGTAGCCGTTCGCGGGAGACATCACCGACTGCGAGATCACCGGCAGCCGGTCGAACGTGAGCGACAGATTCCCGCCGAGCTGCTTGAACGTGTTCACACCGGAGTTCTCCTCCGACGACAACGCCCACGCGATCGCCGGCTGACCCGCCGCCCAGAAGCCGCCACTGTTGATGAAACTCGTCACGTCGAACGCGAGCGACCCGTTCGTCATCAACCCCGACGCCAGCTGCGTCGAGTAGCCGTTGCCGCAGTTGTCGCCGGTGTTGAACCCGCACCAATCGAAACCCGTCGCACGGCGAAGCACGATCCACCGGTTCGATGTCGACCCGGCCGTGTACTGCAAGTTGATCGTCGCGTTCGTCAACGTCGACGCCACCGTCGATGTCGGCAAGATCGACGAGTAATCCCACGCGATGATGTGCCGCCACACCATGTCGCCGAACGCCCCCGTGTAGTTGTTCCCGACCGAGATCGGGGTGCACGAGTTGTTGTTCGAACAGGCGACCGTGCCGCTGTTGGCCAAACCGACCGAGTACCCGTTGAACGACCATGACGACCACGACGGATCGATCACGATCGGGAACTCCTTCACCGGGACCTTCTCGAGCCAGACCGGATCGACACCGACCCGGATCACGCTCGTGTCGCCGTCCGTCTTCGTCAGCTGCTGGGTCGGCTTCGCGCCACCGTCGATCGGCAGCCCGTTCCGGTCGTACACGGCGACCTGACCGATCGTGAACTCCGACTCCTTCGAGGTCGTGATCCGGCCGGTGTCATCCTGGGTGAGGACGACGCCGGCGACGTTGAGGTCGAACGCTGCGTCGGTGCCTGGGCGGGTCAGCACGAGTTCTTTGCGGACCGACGAGTTCGTCACCACGAACCGCACATCGACACCCGGCCACACCTCGGGGTAGGTAGCGGTCAATCCATCTTCGGAGATCGTCGGAACCGGCAACCGTGCCGAGCCGTCACCCGGCGCCATCGTGATCGTCTGACCCTTCTCCCCCGTCACCCGCAACCCGGCCGACGACACCTCGACAATCATCGACGACGCAGCCGTCCGATACACGCCGGGCTGATCCTTCACCGCCACGAGGCGCGGGTCGATGTCGACCCAACGACCGTCGGCGCGCTGGAAGTGCTGAGCCTCGACGTCCATCGTCACCGTCTTCGTGCCGTCCGGGTTGTCGTACACCGTCCCGAACCTCGACCGCTCCGACACATCCTCCACCGACCGCAACGGATCGAACCCCACCGACACCGGCTTCGGCGCCGACGCACGCTCACGCGCTACCCGCTCCTCGAACGACTCATGAACAGGCTCCGCGTCCACCGGAGGATCCAGGATCGTCCGGCCACCATCCGTCGGCGCGCTCAGATCCTCACCGTTCGGCGTACCGGTAACACCGAGCGGCGCGACAGCACCGAGAGGATCCGAGGGCGCCGGCGCCTGAGGGTCAACCGGCGCAGCGTCGACATCCGGCACCGACGGCACGACCGCGTCGAACGGCAACCCATCCGACACCAACGACAACAACAACGCAAGCGACAAGGCGCGACGAAGCAGACGTGCAGACACGATGATCCTCCGAACTCGGCGGTGGCCCGAAGGCCGTTCGACCAGACCTGCCGACCGCCAACGAGAAGCGGCCAGACCCCGTCACATCAGAAGATGAGAGGCGGTGTCAGTCAGTATGAAGAACCGGTCCTGTGAGGACCATTTCAGGATCCGGCAAGAAGACGCGCATCTCGACCCTGAGAATCTCACTCAGCGGGCGAAAGCCCAGTTGACCGCGCGAGGAACATCGTCTCGTGGAGCCTCACCCACACCCACCCCCTTGCATCGACCCTTCGGCCGGCCATCGCAAAGCCTTCGCGCCCGACGTCAGACTCGCGTCGATCGGTGCAACTCGAGCGCCTAAGGCGTCGTCCCGTTTCAGAGCCGCCTCGAGCACGCCGACCGACGACCGTCCCGTTCGTCCGTACAGTCAGGCGGACTCGAGGGCGGCGCTGTAGCGCTGTTGGGCGGCTTGTGCGGAGGTGCCGAGCAGGGTGCCGATCTTCTGCCATGACATGCCTGCGATGCGTGCCTTCGCGACGGCGTCGAAGAGTTGCTGCTCGCTGCGGGCGCGGGCGATGACGGCGCGCTGGAGGAGGTGTTCTTCGACCGGGATCTCGACGGCATCGTCGGGATCGAAGTTCTCGAAGCGCTCGGCGAGCTGGTCGGCGTGGTCGAGGATGTCTTGGATCGATCGAGGCATGAGGTTTCACCTGACGAACTTGGGTCGGGCCGGCATGGCGTGGACGATGAAGTCGATTCCCTCACGGGTGCTGATGCCGATCTCGAGGAGTCGGCCTGCGAGGTCGGGTCCGATCAGCATGGTGAGGGCGTCGAGCACGAGCACGCGGATCGGCTGGTGGTAGGCGTGGATGATGTCGTCGTCTGCGACGCCGTGTTTGCGAGCGCTCGCAAGAACGACAGAATCCACACATCAAGTTATCTTGATACCGGTCAGCTCGCCAGGAACTGAGCGCTCAGCTCAGGGCTCGATACCCCAGTCGACCTCGGCTCGGTCCACGTGCTGTACGGGCGGGTTCAGCGCTGGGTGGTCGGGGGTGACGGAGATGAGGAGTGCACGGGCTTCGGGGACGGTGTCGGCGTATCGGGCGAACTCGTCGAGGGCGTGGTCGAGGTCGGAGCCGGTGACGGTGTGGCCGGCGGCCCAGTTGCGCCAGGTGGTGATCGCCTGGTCGAGCGCAATGTCGTCGACGCGGTAGTTGCGGAGATCGGCGGCTCGGCGGTCGTGGGTGTCGAGCCGCTGGGTAGCGGCGGACAGTTCGCAACGCGCTGCCTGTCGTTGTTCGGCGACGGGTTGGTGGATGGCTTCGAGTTCGTCGACGTGACCGGCGCTCACGGCTGCTCGTTCGGTCGCAGCGGTCGCGGCGCGTTCGAGTGAGCGACGTGTTCGCCAGGTGGCGTTGCCGGCCTGGGTACGGGCGAAGCGGGCGGCGGCCGCGTCGAGGTTCGCTTCACGACGGGCGTGGAACAGGTCGTGCTGGTCGGGTGCCGGGAGGGCGAGGGCCTTGTCGTAGCGGTCTCGGGCGTTCGCGACGGACTGCTCGAGGGCATGGCGTTCCTCGCTCATGATGTCGAGAAGGCCGCCGATCGTCGGGACCCGCTCCCGCACATCGGATTGCCACTGATTCAGCCAACCTGGCTCGACCGCACGAGGCTTCGGCCCGGGTGCCCGAGCGGGTTGGCGTTCGGCGAGGTGTCGGCGGTGGGTGACAGCTGAGGTGTCCGCCCGATCGGTCGCGAGGACCCGTCCGAGCAGCTCCATTGCTTCGCGTTCTGAGTACTGGTCGGTGACGACGAGGAACTGGTTGTCGTCGCGGCCGCGGGTCGCGCCGACGTAGAGCCCTCGGCCGGTGGTGGTGCCGGTGACGAGGGTGATCGATTGGTCGGTGGTGATGCCTTGGTTGCCGTGCTCGGTCGTCGCGTAGGCGAGCTGCACGAACTCGGACACGTAGGTCGCCGGCAAGGCCACGGTCGCGTCGCTGGTGTGTGAGCGGGCGGTGATCGACCCGTCGTCATGGGTCGCGGTGGCGGTCCAACGGTCGCGGTTGCGAACGGGATCGCCTGCGGTGGTGGTGAGGGTGCGGTCGTTGCGGCGGGTCATCACGACGTCTCCGATGTAGATGGCGCCGTCGGCCGCAGCGACCGGCACGCCGGTAAGGGCGCCGGCATTGAGCCTCGCCTTCTGGATGTGGTGGTTGATGAGGGTGGCGTGTTCGTTGGTGGTGGTCGTGATCGCCAACGACCGCCCCTTCGCTTGCGCTTCGGCCCACTCTCGCCCGATCGTTCGGAGGTGCTGGTCGAGGGTGCCGGGTTCGACGCGTCCGTGCCACAGATACTCCGACAGCACGGCCGGATCACCTCGACGCAGCCGGAGTGACGCGGCGGCTTCCCAAGCTTCGCTGAACCGGTGGACCTGTTCGAGCTCGGCCGTCCGCGTCGCAGTCGCAGCGAGTTCGGGGAACATCCCACCGCGAGCCACGGCCTGCAACTGGTGCGGGTCACCGACCAACACGACCCGTAGATCCAGGCGTTGGGCGAGGTCCGTGAGCCGCCACAAGTCCGGTGTCGAGACCATGCCTGCTTCGTCCACGATCACCGTCGTCCCGCGCTTCAGCCGCCACTCGGGTCGCGGACCACCCTTACGGGCGTGTTCGTGCAACAACTTTGCGAGCGTGTCCGCAGGCATGCCTGTCTCGGTTTCCAGGACACGGGCAGCCTTCGCGGTCGGGGCGACCCCGAACACCTGCCGGCCCTGGGCGTGGAGGTCGTCGATCGCTGCGGTGAGCATGCTCGTCTTGCCCGCGCCGGCGGGGCCGATGATCACCACCAGCCGATCCCCACCCGCCACCTCCGCCGCGGCGGCGGCCTGGAGGACGTCGAGCCGTCCGCGTTCGACCGACTGCGACGGTGACGGCTCGAGGCCTTGGGCGGCGAGGGTCCATGCGAGAAGGTCGAGTTCCTGATCGATTACCTGCTGCGACGACCAGCGTGGCGCGACCGGTTCGATCCACACGGACCGTCCATCCGACCCTCTGCCCTCGTCACCGGCGCTGTCGGGGTCGAGACCGACGCACTGCTCGAGCACCCTGTCCAGCGCACGATCCAACACACCCGACCATCGCTCACCCGGAATCCCTCGTCGCGGTTGGAACCAGTCGGTGACCTCGCGGAGCACGTCGAGGTCGTGCCACACGCTCTTGCGATCTGACAACGCCGCGACGATCTCGGCGACCGTGGTCTTCGCCTGCTCTGCTTGTGCGCGGCCGGCCGAGTTCACGGCGTCGATCACCGACCTCGGGGTGTGGCCGAGATCGGCCACCTCCTTGCGCCACACGCTCCGCAACTCTGCGGCAGCGGTGCCGGTCTTCTTCACACGCGTGTCCGCCGCGGCCTCACGCTCGATCGCAGCCCGCTCGAACCGCGACGGCGCCCGCCCCTCACGCGCCTCGAACTCCTCCACCCGGGCATCCGTTTCGACATCCACCTGCGCTGCACGCTTCGAGAACGCTGCCAACAGGTCAGGGTGGACACCGGCGATCTCTGCTTGGCCGTTCACGATCGCCTCCCACCCGACACCGAACTTCGCCGTGACCTCGGAGCGGAGCACCGACTGGTACAGGCCACCGAAGGTGCGTTGGTGCTGCTTCAACACCCGCGCATCCAACGCCATCCACCGCCCATCGACGGTCTGGACCTTCGCCGACACCACGAGATGCGTGTGGATCTGCGGGTCATCCAACCGCGACGTCGTCTGCCGGAACCCCGCCACCGACAACCCCCGGGTGTCCAAATGCAACCGGCCACCACTCGAGCGGACACGCGTCGTCGCCGCCCACCGCTCGAACGCATCCACCACCGCACGGACCGCGACGTCATGACACTCGAGCAGACCGTCGTCGCCCGTGAGTGCCCACAGCACCGACAACGACTTCGGGGCCGACAGGGTCGCGTCGAACCCCGCCACCGCTTTCACGACCCGACCGTCCGCGGTCGTCCGGTCCGTCAACGCCCTCCCGAGGCTCCGACCCGTCACGGGATCGAGGCCACCCAGGAGCGCCTGGAGTTGCTCGCCGTCGACGTTCCCGACCAACCCAAGGGCGTCGGCCTGTGCGCCCATCCACACCCCGGGAACCTCACCCGGAGCGGCCGTCAGGTACTTCGTGTAATACGCAGCCGACGACGCGGCCGACGACGCATACAACGTGGTCACACGCATCACGACACATCACCGCCCCAAACGGGCACCTGTCTGTCCAACCAACAGCCCAAGAACCCGGGAAGAACACGAGCAACGACCATCGGTCAGGCCTCGAACGACAGCGACTGCTGATCCGGAGGGAACGTCGACGCCAGCTCGACCACACCACGATCTGCATCGACATCGGCATCGCAGCTCACGCGCTCACGACACGGAAGGTCGGAACACGGAGCGATGCCGCCGGGCGAGTCAGCTTCGTCTGTGATGTCGTCGACGAGCGGCCACGTCACCGGGCCACCGAGCAGCTTCTCCAACGCCAGACGCGGAACCCGCTTCAGCTTCCCGATCCTCACGAACGGCAAGCCCGACAGGCCGCCCGTCCGCTCGAACTCCGCCGCTGCCTTGTACGCCGAGTTCCGACCGATCCGAAGAATCCGCCCCGCCTCCGGCAACGTGAAGAAGTCCGGCACGAACGCCGACGCCCCCATCACCACACACCCCGACACGCGAGTCCCACACCGAAGAACTGGACGCGGTCACGCCGTGGTGTTGACCCGACCTCCGCCGAGCGCGCGTGAGCCGCCGGGCGTGTGTGCACGCCCGGCGACCATCCCGGTCGACGCGAGACCTCCATACGAGACAACTGGACGCGCCGCGTGCCCCGCGGTGAAACTTGCATGCCGCACTACCGGACGCAGTCGATCCAATAGCGGTAAACGCGGTGCCCATCGAGCGGTTCGACTCGTCGTGCGTCGCATGCGCGCTCGACCCGAGTCGATGACTTGGGCTGTCAGATCTTGGGAGCCATCTTGGGAGCCAAACTGTCTGGCACGCAGTGGGACCAAACGGAACCGGTTGAACGACTCCGTCGCAAAAGACCAGCTAGATCGGCACGCGATGGGACGGCCGGAGACACGCTGGCACGAAAGGGCGTCGTTCGGGACGTGGAGGCCGGAGGTTCAAATCCTCTCACCCCGACCACGAAGCCCCTGGTCACAGGCTTGCGAAAGCGGCCCGGCCAGGGGCTCGTGTCATTGTCGGGGATCGTGGGAGCCATCCGGCGCGTGGTGTCTCCGGCTGGATGCGCTCGATTCTCACCCGATTCACGTACTCGTGGGTCCTGATCGGGGCCGACGGCTCCCTAGCGTGGCGGGCCGTTCCCCCGACTGCGAGGTCCCCCCATGTCGTCCAGCCGTTCCCGACTCGTCGATCTGTCCGTCCGTGAACTGAGCCGCCGTGACGTGATGCGCCGAGCGCTGGCCCTCGGCGCCGTCGTCGCGGTGCCGAGTGTGCTGGCGGCCTGCGGTGGCTCGTCCGACGCCGACGTGATCGAGTCGGGCAGCAGCGACACGACGGCGACGCCCGCCACCACCGCCACCGGCGACGCCGGCACCGCCGCGACCACCGCCACCCCGACCACGGTCGCGGCCGACACGAGCGCCACGACGGCCGCCGCATCACCGACCGGCGACGCACTGCCCGCAGGTGCCTCGCTGACGATCGACTTCACCTTCACGCCCGACGGCGGCGGACGGGTGCGCAACCCGTACATCGCCGTGTGGATCGAGGACACCGACGGTGCGCTCGTCAAGCCGATCGCGGTCTGGTACCGCGAGCGCGAAGCAAAGTACCTCAACAAGCTCAGCCGCTGGGCCACGGTCGACGGCAGCGACACCACCCTCGAGACGGTCTCGAGCGCCACGAAGCCGGCGGGCAGCTACTCGCTCGCGTGGGACGGCACCGACGTCGCGGGTGCCGCCGTCGCACAGGGCGACTACGTCGTCTGCGTCGAAGCCGCCCGCGAGCACGGCCCGTACGAGCTGGTGTCGGCGCCCGTCACCCTCGGCACGGAGGGATTCACCGCCGATCTCGGCGCCGACAGCGAACTCACGGCCGTCGCCGTCACCTACGCGGTCTAGCGTTCGTCGCCCGTGAGCCCCTACGACGACACGACGGCCTCGACCCGGCCGGACGACACCGCCGACACCCTCGACCCCGCCGACCCCCTCGACCCCACCGAGCCGGCCGCCACGAGCCCGATCCGCGGCACACGGCGCAGCGTCCGCACCCAGCGGTGGATGCGCTGGCTGCACGTGTACACCAGCATGATCAGCCTGCTGCTCGTGCTGTTCTTCGGGCTCACGGGCATCACCCTGAACCACCCGTCGTGGACCTTGGGCGACGCGCCCGACAGCACCTCCACCACGGGCACCCTGCCGGCCGAGCTGCTCACCGCCGACGGCGGCGACGTCGACTACCTCGGTGTGTCCGAGTACGCCCGCGACACCCTCGGTGCGCACGGCTCGATCGGCGACTACGGCACGTCGGGCACCTCCGGCGAGATCACCTACCAGGCGGCGGGATACGCCGCCACGCTGCTGTTCGACACCACCACCGGTGAGTACACCTTCGACGTCGAGCAGCAGGGGTGGGTCGGGGTGCTCAACGACCTGCACAAGGGTCGCGACACCACCTCGTCGTGGAAGTGGGTCATCGACCTCTCGGGCGTGTTCCTCGTGGTGGTCGCGCTCACCGGGCTCGTCATCCAGTTCGTCTACCGCAAGCGCCGCCGCAGCGCCCTCGCGCTCGCCGCGGCGTTCACCGTCGTCGGCGTCGTGCTGATGCTCATCGGCCGCGGCTGACGCGTCACCGCACCCGGCGTACCGCCCAGGTCGGGTCGGTGTGCACCCTGCCGTCGGCGTCGACCAGGCAGCACGACACCCCGTCGAGGGTGTCGACCAGCTCCAGTGACCGATCGACGGGCCACACACCGACGATCGTGGCCACCGCATCGGCCGTCGCGGCATCCGGCGCCACCACGCTCGCCGACCGCACGTGGTCGACCGGACGGGCGGTGCGCGGATCGATCACGTGCCCGTACCAACGGCCCGCCACCCGCACGCCGCGGTGTGCCGAGCCGCTGGTCGCGAGCGCCTCGTTCGAGATCGCCAATCGGTCGATCGGCGCAGCGTTCTGGTGCGGCCGGGACGGGTCCTCGATCGCCACCACCACCTCGCCGTCACCCCTGTGCACCAGGTCGCCACCGGCGTTGACCACCAGCCGGGTCACCCCGTCGACCGCCCGCCCGGCGCGCACGGCACGGTCGACGATCCAGCCCTTGGCGAGCGCGTTGAGGTCGACCCCCGTGGCGTCGCCCGTTCGCCGGAGCCGTCCGTCGACCACCGTGTACGGCAACGTCGCCGCCCCGCCGGCGAGGGCGTCGAGCTCGTCGTCAGACGGCGGCACACCGGTCGTCGCGGCGCGTCGCCAGCAGGCCGTCATCGCCGCCGTGGCCGGATGGAACGCGCCGTCCCCGACACGCCACCAGTGCTCGGCCAGCGCCAGCACGTCGGTCACCTCCGGCCCCGGACCGTCGATCGCCGCAGTGCGCCACCGCACCAGCGCGCTGTCGACGCGGTACACCGAGAACAACGCTTCCAGCCGATCGAACTCGGCGAGCACGACGTCCTCGACGCGTCGAGCACCTGCCTCGTCGTCGGGGCCTGCCACCCGCAGTTCGAGCACCGTCCCGAGCACCGGGTGGTGACGACTCACGTGATCGGACGGCACGGGCCCGCAGGGTATCGACCCCCACCGAGTACGCTGCCCGGCCGTGGAGTTGGCGACCCTGCAGGAGGTGATCGAGCGCACCTACGGCGCGCGAGATCGCGCCCGCGGCGTGCCGTCCACGGTCGCATGGCTCGCGGAAGAGTTGGGAGAGCTCGCCCAGGCCGTGCGCAAGGGAACACCCGAGCAACAGGCGCACGAGTTCGCCGACGTGCTCGCCTGGGTGGCGTCCCTCGCGAACCAGATGGGCATCGACCTCACCGAGGCCATCGCCCGCTATGCCACCGGCTGCCCCCGCTGCCACGATCTCCCGTGCTCGTGCCCGTGAGGCGCCCGTGACCGAGCTCGCCGATCCCGTCGCCCGACACGCGACCGAACCCGATCCCTCACCGATGCCCGGGATCGAGGACATCGTGCGCGAACACTCGGCCGCGATGTACCGCGTGGCGATCTCGGTGGTGCACGACCACGCGCTCGCCGAGGACGTCGTGCAGGAGAGCGTCGTCAAGGCCTGGCAGGCACTGTCCGGCTTCCGTGGCGACAGCAGCGTGCGCACGTGGTTGTTGCGGATCACCCACAACACCGCGATCTCTGCGCTCCGCAAGCGTCGAGATGACGTGGTGCCACCCGACGATCTCCCCGAGCGGGCCGGCAACACCTCGGTGGAGGACTCCGCCCTGGTGCAGGCCGACCGTGACGAGATCTGGGAGGCGCTGCGCCGGCTCGACCCGGTGTCGCGGGCGATCGTCGTGCTGCGCGAGGTCGACCGCATGTCGTACGAGGAGATCGCTGAGGTGCTCGACCTGCCCGCGGCGACGGTGCGCACCCGGCTGTTCCGCGCGCGCCAGCAGCTCGTGCGGTCGTCGAGCGCACGAGCCGCGTTCGAGGCCGGCGTCGAAGGAGGTGTGGCATGACCGCGTTCAGCGACGCCACCCTGCTCGGCTGGTTGGCCACCAAGCCCGATCGGCTCGAGCGGCACCTCGACCGGCACCCCGAGGACATCGAACGGCTCGAGCGGCTCACGGCGCTCGACGACCGGCAGGTGGCCGCGATGGCCGACCGCACCTCGGCGCCCGACGACATGGCCGAACGGGTGATCTCGCGGATGAAGGTCGACCCGAAGCTGAAAGAGGCCGGATCGGTGTTCGCCGACATGTTCACCCTCGGCTTCCGCACGCTGCAGATCGTGTTCGGCGGTCCCGACGAGACCGAGGGCATCACTGGCGTCGACGACCGTGACATGGACGACGGGACGAGAGGACAGGACCGATGAAGGACGTGTTGATCGCGCTGGGGCTCGCCGTGGGCGGCCTGGTGGTCGGCTCGATTCTCGCCCCGATCACCCGCAAGTGGCTCGCCGCGCGGCCGCAGGAGGCGATCCGCAGCTCGGCCAAGAGCGCGGGCAGCTTCGTGTTCGGTCTGTTCGTCGCCCTCGGGCTGATCGGCGCGCTCGGCGTCGCCAGCCCCGACAGCCTGAAGCCGCTGCCGGGCGACATGGCGAAGTTCGTGCCGCGCGCCGTCGTGGCCGGGCTGCTCGTGATCGGCGGCCGCATCGTCGCCGGGCTCGTGGTCACCGCCGTGGGTCGAGCGATGTTGCGCGCCACGGGCAAGCAGCCGAAGGGCGTGCTCCGCACGCTCGAGGTGTCGATCATCGCCCTCGTCAGCCTGGTGGCGGCGGGGCAGCTCGGGATCGACACGACGATCCTCAACATCCTCGTCGCCGCGATCGCCTTCGGTTCGGCACTGGCGCTCGCGCTGCTCATCGGTATCGGCGGGCGCGAGGTGTCGGGCGAGATCGCGGCCGGCCGGGCGTTGGCTCGCTATCTGTCGGTGGGCGACCACGTGAGTGTCGGCACCACCTCGGGCACCATCGCCGCACTGCAACCGACCGTCGTGGTGGTCCGCACCGCCGACGGCACGGTGGCACTGCGCAACTCGGTGGTGCACGACGGGCCACTCGCCTTCGAGCGCCGCACCGCTGCGGGCACCCACGGCGCCACTGCCGCGACGGACCCCTCCCAGGTCACGGGGGACTGATCGGGGGATTCGAGAAAAGTTGTCGTCTCGACGCGACGAACCGATGGCCGTCGGCGTCAGACTCCCGGTTGTCGATGCCTTCCGCCCGAAAGCATCGGCAGCCAGGCGTGGGGCCCGGGCCCTCTCCCAATCGCCCGGGCCCCACGCGCTGGCACCCGAGTTCCTCCTCGCCGGACGTGCCGGCGAGTTCGCGTCAGCGGACGAGCAGCTCGGCGATCTGCACCGCGTTGAGCGCCGCACCCTTGCGCAGGTTGTCGTTGCTCACGAACAGCGCGAGGCCCTTGCCCCCGTCGACCGAGGTGTCCTGACGGATGCGACCGACGTAGCTCGGATCGGCACCGGCCGCTTCGAGCGGCGTGGGGATGTCGCTCAGCACCACACCCGGTGCGGCGGCCAGCACCTCGAGGGCGCGCTCGACGCTGATCGGACGGGCGAACTCGGCGTTGAGGCTGAGCGAGTGACCGGTGAACACCGGCACGCGCACGCAGGTGCCGCTCACCCGCAGGTCGGGGATGCCCAGGATCTTGCGGCTCTCGTTGCGGAGCTTCTGCTCCTCGTCGGTCTCGAGCGAGCCGTCGTCGACGTACTTGCCGGCGTAGGGCAGCACGTTGAACGCGATCGGCTTCGCGAACTTGGCGGGCGCCGGGAACGTGACGGCGTCGCCGTGGTGCGTCAGCTCGCGGGCTCGGTCGACCACCTCGCGAGCCTGCTTGTCGAGCTCGTCCACACCGGCGAGACCGCCACCGCTGACGGCCTGGTAGGTGCTCGCCACCAGCCGCACGAGGCCGGCCTCGGCGTGCAGGGGCTTCAGCACCGGCATCGCGGCCATGGTGGTGCAGTTGGGGTTGGCGATGATGCCCTTGCGAGCGTTCACGATCTCGTCGCCGTTGACCTCGCTGACGACCAGCGGCACGTCGGGGTCCATGCGCCACGCCGACGAGTTGTCGATCACGGTGACGCCCGCTGCCGCGAACTTGGGAGCCAGTTCGCGCGAGCTGGTGGCACCGGCCGAGAACAGCGCGATGTCGAGACCGCTCAGGTCGGCGAGCGACGCGTCCTCGACGGTGATCTCGGTGCCCTGCCATGGCAGCGTGCTGCCGGCGGAACGCGCCGACGCGAAGAACCGGATCTGCTCGACCGGGAAGTTCCGCTCGGCCAGGATCTCGCGCATCACCGCGCCGACCTGACCCGTTGCACCTACGACACCGATTTTCATGCCGGTCAGGCTACCGAGGGGTGCCCCGCGGAGGGCCGGAAATAGCGCTCCAGCCAGGCGCCGTGCCTGGAGTCAGCGCACCGTGCCGATGAGCCACCAGTGGCTGGGGTGCACCCCGACGTAGGTGGACTCCTCGGTGCCGCTCAGCCCGAACGGCGACCGCGACGGCGACCGCACGATCCGGACGTCGTCGAGGTGATCGGCCACCACGGGCAGCACGCGGCCGGGTGCGAGGCGGTTGGCCTGCCAGCCGAGCCGAGCGGTCGCACGCTGGCGGGCGAGCGACGGCCCGATGCCGGGGATGCGGAACGACGCCCGCACCAGCTTGCCGACCGGCCAGAGCACGGCATCGGCACCGGTCCAGGTGCGGTAGTTGAGCGCCACGTGCCCGCCGGGACGGGTGATCCGCACGGCCTCGCGGGTGAGCGCCAGCGCGTCGTCGGGATGGCAGTGCTGCAGCGTGATGTAGCTGAACGCCAGGTCGGCCGAGCGGTCGGCGACGAGCAGCGTGCGACCGTCGTCGACGTGGCAGGTCTGCAACCGCTCGGGACGACCGAACTGTGCGACGGTCTCGCGGCACCGCTCGAGGAACGCCCCGTCGAGGTCACAGGCCACCACGCGGCGGAACATCCGGCTGAAGCTGGCGGTCATCCGACCGATGCCCGAGCCGATCTCGACCAGGGTCTGCTGCTCGATGCCGGCGTCGAGACCGAACGCCTGCAGGTACGCGAGCGTCTCGTGGTCGCCGGTCTCGACGAACGCCGCCAGGTCGAGTTCGCGACCCGTCTGGTTGTTGAAGACCCAGCCGGTCTCGCGCACGACGTCGTCGGCCGAGTGCTGCTGCTCGGAAGCGGTGCCTGCCGCGGTCCAGGGAACGTGCTGCTTCCGGCGGCTCATGGTGGCGTTCAGTGTGGCACGCCCTACTTGCGCTCGGGAAGCGGCGCCGAGTACGCCTCGCCCGAGTCGAGGCCGAACGCCGTGTGCAGGCCACGGGCCGCCTTCTCGAGATCGGCGGCCGAGGTGACCACGCTGATGCGGATCGTCGACGTCGAGATCATCGCGATGTTCACCTCGAGATCGGCGAGGGTGCGGAACATCTTGGCGGCGATGCCCGGGCTCGACTTCATGCCCGCGCCCACCAGGCTGATCTTCGCGATCTCGCTGTCGTGCTCGACGCCCCGTGCGCCGATCTCGCTCGCGATCCGGCCCACGATCGACTGCGCCGTCGCCATGTCGGCCTTCGGCATCGTGAAGCTGATGTCGGTGGTGCCGTCGTGGCTCGTGTTCTGCACGATCATGTCGACGTTGACGTTGGCCGCCGCGAGCGGCTCGAACAGGGCGGCCGAGATGCCCGGACGGTCGGGCACCGCCACGATCGTGACCTTGCTCTCGGACAGGTCGGTGACGACACCCGAGATGATCGGCTCTTCCATGTTGGACTCCTGCTCGTCGGTGACCCACGTGCCCTGCTCCCAGGTGAAGCTCGAGCGGACGTGGAGCGGAACGTTGTGGTTGCGGGCGAACTCGACGCTGCGCAGCGCCAGCACCTTGCTGCCGGCGCCGGCCATCTCGAGCATCTCGTCGAAGCTGATCCGGTGCAGCTTGCGGGCCTGCGGCACGATGCGCGGGTCGGCGGTGAACACCCCGGTGACGTCGGTGTAGATCTCGCAGGCGTCGGCGTCGAGCGCCTTGGCGAGCGCCGAGGCGGTGAGATCGCTCGCCCCGCGGCCGAGGGTGGTGATCTCGCGGTCGAGGCTCACGCCCTGGAACCCGGCAACCACGGCGACCTTGCCCTCGGCGAGCGCCTCGCGCACACGGTCGCCCTTGACCTCGATGATCTTGGCCTTGCGGTGGGCGTTGTCGGTGATGATGCCCACCTGGCTGCCGGTGAAGCTGACGGCGTCGACCCCGAGCGCATGGAGCGCCATCGTGGTGAGCGCCGCGGACACGCGCTCGCCCGTGGTGAGCAACATGTCCATCTCGCGTCCGGGCTGCACGCTCGACACCGAGTCGGCGAGGGCGATCAGGTTGTCGGTCGCCTTGCCCATCGCCGACACCACGACCACGACGTCGTTGCCCCGGCGCTTGGTGAGTGCGACGTTCTCGGCGACGGCCCGGATGCGATCGGGGTCGGCCACGGACGTGCCGCCGTACTTCTGGACGATGAGTGCCACGGGACGGAGATGCTACCGGCCCGCCTTGTGGCCGACCCGGCGGTTAGCGTCGGTCGACGTGCTGGGACGGCTGCTCGACGAACGCGACGGGCCGGAGGTGCACCGCAACCTCGTGCCGCTCACCGTGGCGCGCCTCACGAGCAACGCCTGCTACCGGTTCACCTACCCGTTCGTCGCACTGATCGCCAGCGGCCTCGACGTGTCGCTGCAGCGCATGGGCGTGGCGCTCGCGATCGCCGAGCTCGCCGGGTTGCTGTCGCCGCTCACCGGTCGGCTCGCCGATCACCTGGGCCAGCGGCAGGCCATGGCCGGCGGGCTGGTGGTGTTGGCCGTCGGCACCACGTTGGCCGCGTCGGCGCAGCACCTCGTCTGGTTCACGGCCGCGCTGATCGTGCTCGAGCAGAGCAAGGTGCTGTTCGACCTCGGCCTCACCTCGTGGATCGCCGACCAGGTGCCGTACGAGCGCCGGAGCCGGATCGTCGGGCTCACCGAGACCTCGTGGGCGCTCGGCCTGCTGGTCGGGGTGAGCCTGATGGGCCTCGTCACCGCCGCGACGTCGTGGCGGGTCGGCTACCTCACCGGCGCGGCGGCCGTGCTCGTGATGGCCGGCGCGGTCGGTCGCCGCGTGGCGCCACTGCCACCCCACCACGAGCGCACCGTGGTCGCGGCCGGTGGCCGCATTCCCTCATGGGGCTGGATCGCGATCGCGTCGGCCGTGTGCCTGATGGGGGCGAGCCAGGTGCTGTTCGTCACCTTCGGCAGCTGGCTCGACGACACGTTCGGCATCGGCGCGGTGGGGCTCGCCGCGATCACCGTGGTGCTCGGCTTCGGCGAGCTCGGCGCGTCGCTCACGTCGGCGCAGCGCACCGACACGTGGGGCAAGGAGCGCAGCACCGCGCTCGGAGCGGCGCTGATGGTACCGACGTCGCTCGTGCTGGTGTGGTGGCACGACCAGCTGGCCGTCGGTTTGGTGATGCTGGTGATCGCGATCCTGGGCTTCGAGTTCGCGATTGTGAGCTCGCTCGCGATCGGGTCGCGGTTGGTGCCCGGATCGCCGGCACGAGGCGTCGGGATGATGATCGGCGCCGGTACGGCGGGTCGTGCGGTCGCCTCGATCCCCGCGACGGCGCTGTACGAGCGGTCGGGGTTCGGACGCCCGGCCCTGATGGCGGCGATCGCCGCGTCGGGAACGGTCGTCGGCATGCTCATCCTCCACCACTCGCACGTGGCACGCGCCCGGCTCGATCCCCCGAGCGACGCGCGCGACACGGCCGATCACCAGGCAGGATGAGGGCATGGAGTTCCGCTCCCTGTACGCCCACGGGTTCGCGAGGGTCGCTGCGATCACCACGCGCACCACGCTGGCCGACCCGCACGCGAACGTCGCGGCCGTCGTCGAGCAGCTGCGCGCCGCCTCGGACGACGGCGTCGCGGTGGCGGTGCTCCCCGAACTGGCGCTCACCGGCTACTCGATCGAGGACCTGCTGCTGCAGGACGCCGTGCTCGACGCCGTGGTCGACGCGCTCGAGACGCTCGTGGCGGCCACCATCGACCTGCTGCCGCTCGTCGTGGTGGGCGCACCCTTGCGCCACCGTCACCGGCTCTACAACTGCGCGGTCGTCGTGCACCGCGGCCGGGTGCTCGGCGTGGCACCGAAGAGCTACCTGCCCACGTATCGCGAGTTCTACGAGCGCCGCCAGCTCGCGCCCGGCGACGACCTGCGCGGCGCCACCCTGCGCCTCGGCGGGCACGACGTGCCGTTCGGGCCCGACGTGTTGTTCGCCGCCGACGACGTCCCCGGTCTGGTGGTGCACGCCGAGGTGTGCGAGGACATGTGGGTGCCCGTGCCACCGAGTGCCGAGGCCGCGCTGGCGGGGGCCACGGTGCTGGTCAACCTGTCGGGCTCGCCGATCACCGTCGGTCGCGCCGAGGACCGTCGGCTGCTCGTCCGGTCGGCCTCGTCGCGCTGCCTCGCCGCGTACGTGTACGCGGCGGCGGGCGAGGGCGAGTCGACCACCGACCTGTCGTGGGACGGCCAGACGATGATCTACGAGAACGGGGTGCTGCTGGCCGAGACCGAGCGGTTCCCGGACGGGCCGCGTCGTTCGGTGGCCGACGTCGATCTCGACCTGTTGGTGGCCGAGCGGCTGCGGATGGGCACGTTCGACGACAACCGTCGCACCCACGCGGCGCGCACCGACGCCTTCCGCACCGTGCCGTTCGAGCTGTCGCCGCCGTCCACCGACCTCGGGCTGCGCCGCCGGCTCGAGCGCTTCCCGTTCGTCCCGGCCGACGACGCCCGGCTCGAGCTCGACTGCTACGAGGCGTACAACATCCAGGTGTCGGGGCTCGAGCAGCGGCTGCGCTCGATCGGCAACCCGAAGATCGTCATCGGTGTGTCGGGCGGGCTCGACTCGACCCACGCGCTGATCGTGGCGGCCAAGGCGATGGACCGGCTCGGTCGTCCCCGCACCGACATCCTCGGGTTCACGATGCCGGGCTTCGCGACGAGCGATCACACCAAGGGCAACGCGCACGACCTGATGCGCACCCTCGGCGTCACCGCCGCCGAGCTCGACATCACCGACACGGCACGGCTGATGCTCGACCGCATCGACCACCCGTTCGCCGACGGCGAGCCGGTGTACGACGTCACATTCGAGAACGTGCAGGCCGGGCTGCGCACCGACTACCTGTTCCGTCTGGCCAACCAGCGCGACGGCATCGTGCTCGGGACGGGCGACCTGTCCGAACTCGCGCTCGGCTGGTGCACGTACGGCGTCGGCGACCAGATGAGCCACTACAACGTCAACAGCGGTGTGCCGAAGACGTTGATCCAGCACCTGATCCGCTGGGTGATCTCGTCGGGGCAGTTCGCCGACGACGTGGGGGTGACGCTGCAGGCGATCCTCGACACCGAGATCACGCCCGAACTGGTGCCGGCCGGGGCCGACGGCGCGGTGCAGAGCACCGAGGGAACGATCGGGCCCTACGCGCTGCACGACTTCACGTTGTTCCACGTGCTCCGGTACGGGTTCCGCCCGTCGAAGATCGCGTTCGTGGCATGGCACGCATGGCGCGACGTCGACGAGCACGAGTGGCCACCCGCGTTCCCGGCCACGAAGCGCGTGTCGTACGACCTCGCGACGATCCGCCGGTGGATGGTGGTGTTCTGCCGCCGCTACTTCGGGTTCAGCCAGTTCAAGCGGTCGGCGATGCCCAACGGTCCCAAGGTGTCGGCCGGTGGGTCGCTGTCGCCGCGCGGCGACTGGCGGGCACCGTCCGACACCGCCGCCACCACGTGGCTCGCCGAGCTCGAGGCGCACGTCCCCGAGTCGCTCTGACCCCCGGCGCCCTCCGCGGTCAGCTCTCGAACCATCCGGTCACGTCGACCACCAGATCGGTCGCCACCATCGAGTAGTAGCGGAGCCGGTCGTCGGAGCCCATCCGGGTGAACGCCGCGGCCGAGCGCAGCTGCGACGGGCCACTCGCGTTGGCGGTGCTGGCGAGCGGCAGCGTGCCCTCGGGGAAGGCCGTCACGAAGCCGGCACCGGCGTTGTCGACGATCGTGACGTTCTGCGCCAGCGCCGCCGCGCCCGCCGGGACGACGACCGGGTCGAGGGTGCGCGTGGCCGGCGCCGGATAGGCGTCGAAGCCGAACGGCGTGCGTGTGTCGACCTCGCGGTACGGGTTGCTCAGCACACGGAACCGGCCGGCCGTGGCCGCTGGCGCAGTGGCGTCCGTGAACCAGCCCGTCACGTCGACGACCACGTCGTCGACCGCGAACAGGTGCAGGTCGATCGACCCGTCGGCGCCGACCGGGGTGACCACCAGGTTGGGCCGAATGTCGCCTCGGCCGTTGCTGTTGAGGTTCGAGGTCGGTGGGCGCTGGCTGCCGCCGGGAGCCACGGCGACCCAACCGCCCGCGGCCGACGGGGCGGCGACCGCCGTGACGGTCAGCACCACGGCCGACACACCGCTGCTCGGCACGCCGGCACGTCCGGCGACGACGGTGTTCACCACGGGCAGACCATCCTCGACGCGCTCGGCGTACGGGCGTTCGGCGGTCGAGGGGTCGCGGGTGTCGACCAGGCGCTGCGGTGCGAGCGGCACGAGACGCCCGGCCGCCACGGCCGACGGGGCGTCGACGAACCTGCCGAGCAGATCGACCACCACGTGGGCCGGCGTGTTGGTGAGGAGCTGGATGCGCCCTTGGTCGTCGACGGGCACGATGGCCGCGTCGGCCACCACCTCGCCGGCCAGTGCGTTGACGTTCGACGTGAACGGGCGGGCCGCGCCCTGCGCCCACGCGGTGAGGAAGCCGTCGGTGGCCGGTGACACGTAGGCCAGGTTCACGAGCACGGCACGGGTGCCGGCCGCGACACCGGTGCTGATGGTGCGCGCCGCGTTGCCGACGAGCGGTGCCGCACCGTCGTCGGCTCGGCGCGAGTCGAACACGCGCTGCGCCGTGGCCAGCGGCTCGTACCTGAGTGGCGCGGACGCCGTCGGGATCGGCTGCGTCGGGAACGACACGCGCCGCACCTCACCGCTGCCGGTGTTCACGTAGTACAGGCCGAGGCCGTCCGACGCCGGCACGAAGTCCATGTCGCTCATCCCTTGAGCCGTGTGGAACGGCTGGGTGTAGTCGACCGTGCCATCGGCCCGGCGAACCCAGAAGTCGCCGCTGCCGCCGTCGCCGAAGACGTACGCCCCGTCGAACGAGCTCGGCCACGATCCGTTGGGGACGAAGGCGCCACCGGTGACGAAGGTGCCGAGCGCGTGCGAGTAGTCGGTGATCGGGTCGGTGAGCCCGGCCGACGGACCGGCGCACGGCGGGTTCTGGCCCTGCGGGCACACGCCCTCGCGGATCGGCCAGCCGTAGTTGGCGCCGGCGGCGAGCTCGTCGACCTCTTCGCGGGTGCCCTGGCCGACGTCGTTGACGAAGGCGCGCACGCCGGGCGCATTGGGGTCGAACGCGAACCGCCACGGGTTGCGGAAGCCCGAGGCGTAGATCTCCTGGCAGGTGGTGGTCGGCGTCGACGCGGTGTTGCCGCGTGTGCGGCAACTCGCGGTGCCGGGGCCGCTGTAGGGGTTGCCCGGCGCGGGCGCGCCCGTGGCCGGATCGACGCGCAGCACCTTGCCGTTGAGCAGCGACAGGTCCTGCGCCGCGTCGTTGGCACCCGCGCTGCCCGAATCGCCACGCGGGTCGCGACCGGCGTCGCCGACGGCGACGTACAGCATGCCGTCCTTGCCGATCTCGAGATCGCCGCCGTTGTGGTTGCCGTTCACCGAGCTGATGCCGTCGATCAGCACCACCTCGCTCGACGGGTCGATGGTGTCGCCGGTCATGGTGAACCGGCTCACCCGGTTGACGCAGCCACCGGGCGCCGACGGCGCGACGCGTGTGGCGTACAGGTAGACGGCACCGGTGGTGGCGAGATCGGGTGCCGCGGCGATGCCGAGCAGGCCGCGCTCGCTCTGGGTGCACACGTCGGCGAGCGTGAGCGCGGGTGTGGCGACCAGCTGGCCGTCGCGCACGAGGTGCACGGTGCCGGCCTTGGCGAGCACGGCGACCACGCCCGTGGGCAACCGCCGCACGGTGGTGGGCGCCGAGACCGTGGCGACGAGGTCGTCGCGGAACCCGTAGGGCAGGGCTGCGGCCGTCGGGGTGTCGAACGCAGCGACCGGCAGTGCCGACAGCGCGGCAACCGAACCGATCACGAGTCGTCGCCACGAACGTCGGTGCGGGCGTCCGGAGCTACGTCCGGGGGTGCGTCGGTGCACGGAGGTCTCCTCGAGTCACGCCGCCCGCCCGCGACCCTAGCCCGGTCGTCGCGGGACGAGGCCGCCCAGCTCGGGCAGATCCGTCCCGCGACGGGACGGGGTCAGCAGCCGGCGTCGCCCGGCAGCACCACGGCGACGGCGAGCTGATAGGTGGTGCCGCCCTCACGGAAATACGTGGTCTGGGTGGCGTCGGCGAACAGGGTGCCGATCTGCTCGGCGGTCGCCGAGGCGCATTCGGCCGAGGCGGCCAGCGACACGCCGGTGGACGACGGCCAGTCGACGAACGTGGGCTCGACGTCGAGTCCGCCGAGGCTCGCCTCGTCGACGGCGGTGGCCCGCAGGCGGTAGGCGGCCGGCGTGAACAGGCTCTCGGCGCCCAGCGCGGCCGCGCCCACGGTGGCGGGCAGGTCGGTCAACTGCTGCACGAAGGCCCACAGCTTGCGACGCGGTTCGGTCGATTCGTCGGCGGGGTTGCCGGCGCTGTCGATGCCCATCCCGAGCGCGTAGGCACGGTGCTCGTAGGTGCCCCCGCCGGCGGCGATGCGCACCACCGTGTCGGGCGCGTCGGCGATCATCATCTCGGCCGAGTAGTCGGGCGCTGCGCCGAGCAGTCCCTGCGCACTGGCGTCGGCGAGCAGCATCTGGATACCCGCCTCGCTGATCGTGCGCACGGTGTACGGCTGCACGAGAGGACCGGGGTAGATGGCCGTCACCGGGGCCGGGCTGTACACACGACCGTCGCCGGCGACGACGACCGCCGGGACGTTGACGAACAACGTGTCGGGCGCGACGAAGCCGCCCTCGTACGACAGGCGGATGATCGCCGCGGTGGCGTCGGTGCCGTGCTCGATCGAGCCGTCGGCACCCGTGCCCGGGGTGGAGCCGGGCGTCGTGGTGCCCGACGTGTCGGGCGTGGTACCGGCGGGCTCGTCGTCGGGGTCGCCGCAGGCGGCGAGCACCGCGGCGAAGGCGGGGACGGCGACGAGCGTGCCGGCGAGTCCGGCGAGGAGCCGCCGGCGACTCATCGGGGTCACGGGCAGAGCAGTGGGGTTCGTGGGGGTGGTGTTCACGGTCATGGTCGTTCGACGTCGGCACCGGGCGGATCGGTTCCGACCGCGGTGTCGTCGCGTCCGAACACCTGCCGAGCGAGCATCGACGCCATCTCGCCGAACATCGCGTCGACGTCGCCGACGACGTTGCGGAACTGGCCGTTCAACACGAAGGTGATCGCACCGAACATCGCGGTCCACGCCTGCAGCCCGGCGAAGAGCAGCTCGTCGGGCACCGTCGAGTCGGTGAGCGACCGGACGACGGCCAGATCGGGCTGCACCGTCGCGGGCACCCGGGGACGCACGGCCGGGGAGGCACCCTGACGTCCGGCCTCGTCGAGGATGCGCTGGAGCACGGTGGTGACGCGGGTGGCCGGACCGATCGTGTCGTCCGGCGCCGCGTAGCCCGGGACGGGCGTGCCGAACAGGAGCAGGTACTGGCTCGGCTGCGCACGCGCCCAGCCGTAGGCCGCCATCGCGACGGCGACGAACCGGTCGATCGGCCGGTCGGCCGGCACCTGGGCGTCGGCGTGTTCGGCCACGTCGCCGAGCTCGTCGTAGGCATCGACGATCAGCGCGGTGAGCAGGTCGTCGCGTGACGCGAAGTAGCGGTAGATCGCCGAGCTGACCATGCCGAGGTCGCGGGCGATGGCGCGCAGGTTGAGGTTGGCGGGTCCGTCGACAGCCATCTGCTCACGAGCGAGCCGTTTGATCTCGGAGGTGAGCTCGGCCCGGACCCGGGCGCGGAGACCGGTCATGTCGACAGTGTAGCGAGCGTCACTCCGAAACGAGAGCAATGCTCTTGCTTTTCCGATCGAGTTCGCTAATGTGAGCGCTGCTCTCGCAACGGAGCGTCAGTCACAGAACGTCTCGGAAGGACCCACTCATGGCACACCACGTCGTCGTCGGCGCCGGCCCCGTCGGCAGCACCACCGCCCGCACCTTCGTCGAGCGCGGCGACACGGTCACCGTCGTCACCCGCCGCGGCATCGGCCCGCAGCACCCCGCGATCCGCCTCGAGCGCGGCGACGCCACCGACGCCACCCGCCTCACCGAGCTCGCCACCGGCGCCGCCTCGATCGTCAACGCGGTCAACCCGCCGTACCACCGCTGGGCCACCGACTGGCCCCCGATGCACCAGGGCTTCATGACCGCCGCGCAGCGCTCGGGCGCGGTGCTCGTGATGATGGACAACCTCTACGCCTTCGGACCCGACGCACCGATGCCGATGCGCGAGGACGACCCCATGCGCGCCACCGGCACCAAGGGCTCGATGCGAGCCACCATGGCGCGCGAGCTGCTCGACGGACATGCCGCCGGCCGGTTCCGCGCCACGCTCGCTCGCGCCTCGGACTTCTTCGGTCCCGAGGTGCTCGGCTCGATGCTCGGCGACCGGGTGATGCCGAAGGTGCTCGCGGGCAAGAAGGTGTCGCTGCTCGGCGCCATCGACGAGCCGCACGACATGAGCTACATGCCCGACGTGGCGCGCACACTCGTCACGATCGCCACCGACGAGCGGGCGTGGGGTCACGCCTGGCACGTGCCCAACCCGACCACCCTCACCCAGCGCGACGCCGTCGCCCGCCTCGCCCGTGCCGCGGGGACGACGGTCGCCGTGTCGACCGTGCCGTGGGCGATGGTGCGCCTCGCCGGGCTGTTCGTGCCGATGATGCGCGAGCTGCAGGAGACCCGCTACCAGTTCGACCGGCCGTTCGTCGCCGACAGCACGCACACCCGGCAGACGTTCGGCCTCGAGGCGACGTCCTGGGACGAGGCGGCCGCGGCGACCGTGGCGTGGTGGCGGGCGCGTCCGGCGACCTGATGTCGCCGGACGGCTTCACACAGCGTTCACAGAGGGGCAACGGATGAGCAACGGACCGCTGGAAGCATGCCGCCGCCCCTGACGCACCCAATCAAAGGAACTCCTGTGGCCTACCAAGCTGAATACATCTGGATCGACGGTACGTCGCCCACGCCGCTCCTCCGCTCGAAGACCAAGATCCTCGCCGACGGCAAGACCCCGCCGATCTGGGGCTTCGACGGTTCGTCGACCGAGCAGGCCACCGGCGAGTCGAGCGACTGCATGCTCAAGCCCGTCTTCACCTGCCCCGACCCGATCCGCGGTGGCGCCAACGTCCTCGTGCTGTGCGAAGTGTACAACGCCGTCGACGGCAAGCCGCACCCGACCAACACCCGTGCGGCGGCCGAGAAGTCGGCCAAGAAGTACGCCAAGCAGGAGATGATCTTCGGCATCGAGCAGGAGTACACCTTCCTCAAGCCGGACGGCACGCCGCTCGGCTTCCCCGCCGGTGGCTTCCCCGCCCCGCAGGGCCCGTACTACTGCGGCGTCGGCACCGGCCGCGTCATCGGTCGCGAGATCATCGAGGAGCACACTCAGGCGTGCATCGACGCCGGCCTGATGATCGAGGGCACCAACGCCGAGGTCATGCCCGGCCAGTGGGAGTTCCAGATCGGCGCCGCCGACGCCCTCACCGTGAGCGACCACATGTACGTCGCTCGCTGGCTGCTCCACCGCATCGCCGAGGACTACGACGTGGTCGTGAGCTTCGCCGCGAAGCCGATGAAGGGCGACTGGAACGGCGCCGGTGCGCACACCAACTTCTCGACCAAGGCGATGCGCGAGAGCTACGCCGCGATCGAGGCCGCCTGCAAGGCGATCGGCAAGCGCGTCGATCTGCACATCAAGGGCTACGGCCACGACATCGAGAGCCGCCTCACCGGCGCCCACGAGACCGCCCCGTACAACAAGTTCAGCTACGGCGTGTCCAACCGCGGTGCGAGCATCCGCATCCCGTGGCAGGTCGCGAAGGACGGCAAGGGCTACGCCGAGGATCGTCGCCCGAACGCCAACTGCGATCCCTACACGGTGACCCGCCTCCTCCTCGACGCCGTCTGCGGCGGCTGAGCACCTCCCAAACGCTCGACAACCACAGGGGGCCGACGCCGTCGGCCCCCTGTGCGTTTTTCGGGCGGCGGTGACGAGATCCTGAACAATCGCGGTGATCCGCTGTCCCCGGCCCCGGGATGGCGACCAGACTGGAGAGATGGGCGTGCTCGAACAGCAACGTGACTATGTGCTTCGCACGGTCGAGGAACGTGGAGTGCGGCTCATCCGCCTCTGGTTCACCGACGTGCTCGGCAACCTGAAGAGCTTCGCGATCAGCCCCGCGGAGCTCGAGAACGCACTCGAGGACGGGATGAGCTTCGACGGCTCGTCGATCGACGGCTTCTCCCGCATCCAGGAGAGCGACGTCCTCGCGATCCCCGACCCCAACACCTTCGAGGTGCTGCCGTGGGGCGACCCGAAGGCCACCGAGGCACGTGTGTTCTGCGACGTGCACCATCTCGACGGCAGCCCGTTCGACGGCGACCCGCGCGGCGTGCTGCGCCGCCAGCTCGACGCCGCCCACGACATGGGCTACACGTTCTTCGTCGCACCCGACATCGAGTTCTTCTACTTCGCGGCCCCCGAGCGCGGCCAGGCGCCGGTGCCGCTCGACGAGGGCGGCTTCTTCGACCTCACGACCACCGACGTCGCCGGCTCGCTGCGCAAGCAGACGATCCGCACGCTCGAGACGATGAGCATCCCGGTCGAGTACAGCTTCCACGAGGACGCGCCGAGCCAGCACGAGATCGACCTGCGCCACACCGATGCGCTGACGATGGCGGACAGCATCATGACGTTCCGCCTCGTCGTGAAGGAGGTCGCCGCCGCCCACGGCGTGCACGCGACCTTCATGCCCAAGCCGCTCGAAGGCGTGCAGGGCAGCGGCATGCACGTCCACCTGTCGCTGTTCCACGGCGAGGACAATGCGTTCTACGCCGAGGACGACGCCAACCACCTGTCGCCCGTGGCGAAGAGCTTCATGGCCGGCCTGCTGCGCCACGCGGCCGAGATCACGGCGATCACCAACCAGACGGTCAACAGCTACAAGCGGCTGGTGCCCGGCTTCGAGGCACCGGTGCACGTCAGCTGGGCCCGCAACAACCGCAGCGGCCTGATCCGTGTGCCGATCCCCAAGCGCGGCAACCCGAGCGCCACTCGCATCGAGTACCGCTCGCCCGACCCGGCGTGCAACCCGTACCTCGCCTTCGCGGTGCTGCTCGCCGCCGGGATGCAGGGCGTGCGCGAGGGCTACGAGCTGCCGCCCGAGGCCGACGCGAACCTGTTCGAGATGAGCGATGCCGACCTGGCCAAGCTCGGCATCGACCAGCTGCCCCAGTCGCTCAGCGATTCGCTGAGGGTGATGGAGGGCAGCGAGCTCGTGCGCGAAGCGCTCGGCGAGCACATCTTCGAGTGGTTCCTGCGCAACAAGCGCAGCGAATGGCGTGCCTACAAGACCCACGTGAGTGCGTTCGAGCTCGAGCGCTACCTGCGGGCGCTCTGACGGAGGACCCGACATGGAGATGGTGGCCGTCTTCCCCGATCCCCCGCCACCCGAGCTGGCGCGCACGCTCGACCTGGCCGGGTACAAGTGGCAGGCCGTCGGCTCGCCCGACGACGCCTCACGCCACGAACCGGCCAGCGGGTGGTCCGGTGCCGTGATCGCCGTCGACAGCGATCCCGAGGGTGCGTGGGCCGTGTGCCGCGCGCTGCGCAAACGCGACACCCCGGTGTCGCCGCTGCTCGTGCTGGTGAGCGGTTCGCAGCTCGCCGACCTCGAGATGCGCAACGAGTTGTTCGACGACTTCTGCCTCACCCCGTTCCACCCGAGCGAGGTCGAGGCACGGTTGAAGCACCTGTTCTGGCGGGGTGGCGACGGGGTGCGTCCCGACCTCGTCGAGTACAGCGGGCTCGCGCTCAACCTCGAGACGTACCAGGCGTCGATCGCCGGCCGGCCGCTCGACCTCACGTACATGGAGTACGAGCTGCTCAAGTTCCTCGCCCAGCACCCGGGCAAGGTGTTCACCCGCGAGATGCTGCTGTCACGCGTGTGGGGGTACGAGTACTACGGCGGTGCCCGGACCGTCGACGTGCACATCCGGCGGCTGCGCGCCAAGCTCGGCGAGGAGCACGCGAACCTGATCCAGACGGTGCGCTCGGTGGGCTACCGCTTCGGTCAGAGCCGCTGGGGCGCCTGACCCCCGTTCAGCGGAGCAGCTGCAGGCCCTCGATGACGACCGACGCGAACTTCGCCCGGCCGTCCGGCTTGGGGTGCACACGGTCCCGCAGGATCGACGGGTCGGCCGAGGCGACGTCGTACCACGACGCCACGACGGTGCCGTCGCGATCGCCGAGACGTGCCCGCAGCGCGTCGTCGAACTCGACACTGTCGTCCGGGTAGTCGTCGCGGTACGCGTCGACCCACACGAGCGGCACGTCGTCGGGCAGCAGATCGAGCAGCTGCTGCACCACCGCGCCGTACTCGTCGGACGAGCCGTACTTGGCGATGTCGTTGGTGCCGAGCGCGATCACCCACACATCCGGGTCGGCACCGTCGGCGAGCAACCGGGTGACCGCCTGCACGCCCGACTCGGGTTCGCTGCCGCCACCCTCGACGATGCGGCGGCTGGTGACCCCGTCGATGGTGATGTCGGTGAAGCCGTCGGCGGTGAGCACGTATTCGAGCTCCTTCGTCGAACCCTGCGTGATCGAGTCGCCCACCATCACCACCGAGGTGGCGTCCTCGCTCATCACGCCCAGGCCCTCCGGCGCGTCGTCGGGAGCGTCGGTGGCGTCGGGCGCGGCTGCCTCGCCGACGGGCAGACCGTTGGTGCCGAGCTGCGAGGCCGACGACGTGTCGTCGCGACCGAAGCCGTCGGTGGCGATCCAGGCGACGACGGCTGCCAACACCACGACGACGGCACCCAGTGCGCCGATGAGCGCGAACCGACGCGGCGACGGACGGGTGTCGAAGTAGCGGACGTGGTGCGACGAGGGGTTCGGGTCGCTGGGGGTGGCGGCCATGAGCGTCCAGTGTGGTCGGCCGCGCGGTCGGCGCGGCGTCATGCAACATCGGTCACGCGATCCCCGGACGCCACCCGGGCGGGCTCAGGTGAGCGCGTTCACCGCCGTGAGCACGCCGAACACCAGGAACACCACGCCGGCGATGCGCCGGACCAGGTGCAGCGGCACCCGCCGGACGATCCAGCTGCCTGCGGTGACGGCGAGTGCCGCCACCGACGCGAGCGCGCACCACGCACCGAGCGCGACCGCCACGGCGGCGTGGTAGCGGGTGGCGATGCCGGCCGTCGCCAACTGGGTGAGGTCGCCGAACTCGGCGAGTCCCACCACCGACGCTGCGGTCATCGCCACGGTGCGGAACGACGCCGCAGGCACGCCGCCGCCGACCTCGTCGTCCTCGTCGTCGGCTCGCAGCAGCACCACGCCTCCGACGAGGAACAGCACGGCCACCACCAGCTGGACCGGCCGTTCGGGGAGCTGCCGCAGCAGCGATCCGATGCTGACGGCCAGCACGACGTGCAGCACGAACGCGCACGACACGCCGGTCCACACGGCGAGCGGACGCCGGTAGCGGGTCGTGAGCACGAGCGACGCGACCATCGTCTTGTCGGGCAGCTCGGCCAGGAACACGGTGCCGAACGCGACGAAGAACGCGGTGATCACGACGGCCGGCTCAGACGTCGAGCCGTTGGATGCGGCGGGCGTGACGATCGTGCAGACGCAGCATCTCGTCGACCTGCGGGTGCACGAGGAACCCGTCCGCCACCACCGACCGGCCGTGCACGATCGTGTGCCATGCGCTGGCCGGGCCGCTGCGCAGCCATGCCTCGACCGGATCGGCGACGGCGCCCGAGAACGGCACACCGTCGAGCCGGAACACGGCGACGTCGCCGACGGCGCCCGGCTCGAGCGATCCGATCTCGCCCTCGCGACCGAGGCATCCCGCGCCGCCGATCGTGGCGCACTCGAGCGCCATGCGCGCCGTGCCCGCGTGCGCGCCGTCGCGCAGCTTGGCGACGAGCATCGCCTGGCGTGCCTCGAGCCACAGCGATGCGCTGTCGGCCGACGACGAGCCGTCGACACCGAGGCCGACCTTGACCCCGGCGGCACGGAGCGCGGTGACCGGCGACATCCCGGACGACAGGATCATGTTGCTGTTGGGGCAGTGCGCCACCCCGATGCGGGCGGCACCGAGGCGACGCACCTCGTCGTCGTTCGGCATCACGCAGTGGGCCACCCATGCGCGGTCGGTGCACCAACCGGTGCGCTCGAGGTACTCCATCGGCCGGCAGCCGAACGTGGCCAGCGAGAAGGCGTCGTCCTCGGCGTTCTCGGCGAAGTGCGTGTGCAGCCGAACGTCGAGCCGCTCGGCCAACTCGGCGCTCGCCACCATCAGCTGCTCGGTGACGCTGAACGGGCTGCACGGCGCGAGCGCGATGCGCACCATCGCGCCGTGGCTGCGGTCGTGGTGCCGGGCGACGGCCCCCTCGCTGGCGGCGAGGATCTCGTCGTCGGTCTGCACCACCGAGTCCGGCGGCAGGCCGCCGTCCTTCACCGACAGGCTCATCGAGCCGCGGGTCGGATGGAACCGGATGCCGAGCTCGCGTGCGGCCGCGATCTCGGCCGACAGCAGGTCGCCGCCCGAGCGCGGGTGCAGGTACAGGTGGTCGGTGCTCGTGGTGCAGCCGCTGAGCGCCAACTCGGCCAGGCCGACGTACGCCGAGGCGTACACGGCCTCCTCGTCGATCGCCTCCCACAGCGGGTACAGCGACTGCAGCCAGCCGAACAGCGGCGCGTGCGTCATCGGCGGATAAGCGCGCGTGAGGTTCTGGTAGATGTGGTGATGGGTGTTGACCAGGCCGGGCACGACCAGGCAGTCGGTGGCGTCGATCACCCGAGCGGCCGCCGGCTCGGGATCGGTGCTCGCACCGACCGCCTCGACGAAACCGTCGGTGATCGCGACCCAACCGCCGGGCAGTTCGCGCCGCGAGGCGTCCATCGTGACGAGCAACCGCGCGTTGCGGACGAGCAGATCGGTCACGGCGCCTCGGCTCCCGACGGTGCGCGCAGCGACTCGACGATCGCCGCCAGGTCGTCGATCGTGGTGCGCGGGTTGACGACGCAGAAGCGCAGCACGGTCTCGCCGGCCCATCCGGTTGGTGTGACGAACGCGACCCCGTCGCGCAGCATCCGGTCACTCCAGGCGGCGTAGTCGGCGGCGTGCCAACCGAGCCGGCGGAACAGCACGACGCTCAGCTCGGGATCCATGATCAGCTCGACGTGATCGGCGTCGCGGATCAGCTGCGCGCCCGCGTGGGCCACCTGCAACGTGGTCTCGACGGCGTCGCGGTAGGCATCGGTGCCGTAGGTCGCGAGGCTGAACCAGAACGGCAGGCCACGAGCGCGTCGCGACAGGTGGTGCGCGAAGTCGCTGGGGTTCCAGTCGTCGTCGTGGCCGTCGCCGTCGTCGCCGTGCAGCACGTCGAGGTACTCGGCGTGCTGGGTGTGCGCGCGACGGGCCTGCAGCGGATCTCGGTAGACGAGTGCGCAGCAGTCGAACGGGGCGAACAGCCACTTGTGCGGATCGACGATGAAGCTGTCGGCGCGCTCGATGCCGTGGTATCTGGGACGCACGCTCGGCGCGGCGAGTCCCGCCCCGCCGTAGGCACCGTCGATGTGCAGCCACACACCGAGCCGCTCGCAGATCGACGCGATCCCGTCGAGGTCGTCGATCACGCCGGCGTTGGTGGTGCCGCTGGTGGCGACGATCGCGAACACACGCTCGAGGTCGGCGGGGTCGAGCCCGGCGAGCACCGCCTCGACCGCATCGGCGCTCATGCGACCGCGCTCGTCGGCGGCGGCCTCGATCACGTCGGCGTCCATCGCGCGCCCGGCGGCGACGATCGACGAGTGTGCGTTCGACGAGCCGATCACCAGCCCGCGGACCCGATCGAGCCGGCCACCGGCACGCTCGCGCCATCGTGCCCGAGCGGCGATGAGCGCCGAGAGGTTGCCGCCGGTGCCGCCGCTGACGAACACACCACCGGCGTCGGGGCCGAAGCCGGCGAGGTCGCAGATGTAGCGCAGTGCCTCGTTCTCGGCGAACACGGCGCCGGCGCCCTCGAGCCACGAGCCGGCGTAGATGCTCGACGCCCCGACGACGAGGTCGAACAGGATCGACGCCTCGGTGGGCGCGGCCGGGACGAAGCTCAAGAAGCGGGGGTGGTCGACACTGATGCAGGCGGGGGCGAGCACGTCACCGAACACCCGCAGGGCCTCGAGCCCGCCGATGCCGTGCGGGCTGACCGTACGACCGGCCATCGCGGACAGCTCGACCGCGGGGCGGGAGGCATCGAGCGGCGGCGGGTCGAGGCGCATGCGCTCGACCGCGTATCGCAGCACCGCCTGGGTGAGCACCTCGGTCGAGGTGTCGTGTCTGTGCATCGGATCGTGGCCCGGACGGTCGACCGTCGGGCTCAGACGTTGAGGTCGAGCAGTTCGCTGCCCTCGTTGCGCACCTCGGCGTCCTTGTTGAGCACGCCGCCGAGGGCGACGGCCAACAGTGCCGAGCCCATGAGCGCGACGACCGGGAACACGAGGAGGGCGACGACGATGGCGATGGCTCCGGGCACGAGGAGGATCCTAGTCGGCGAGGGGCTTGAAGGCCCAGGCCTCGATCTCGACCGCACCGCCGAAGGGCAGCGAGGCCACGCCGATCGTGCTGCGGGCGGGACGGCTGTCGCCGAAGCCGGCGACGTACGACTCGTTGAAGGTCGCGAAGGTGTCCATGTCGGTGAGGAAGCACAGGGTCTTCGCGACGTCGGCGAGCGTGGCGCCGACCGAGGCGAGCTGCGCCTTCAGGTTCTCGACCGCCTGGGTGGTCTGGGTGGACACGCCACCGGGCACGAGGGCACCGTCGCGGATGCCCAGCTGACCGCTGACGATGATCCAGTCGCCGGCGCGGACGACCGGGGTGTAGGGACCGAGAGGCTTCGACATGGCGCTCACTCTACGTCGGCACCCGCGACCGCCTCCTCGTCCCCGGCCGGCTCTTCGTCGGGCTCCTCGACGCGCTCTTCGTCGGGCTCGCGGTCGGGCTCGTCGTCCGCCGTGGCCAGGTGGCGCAGCCGGTCTCGTTCGGTGCGGGTGATCGCGAGTTGGGTGGCGAGCCGGTCGACCTCGGCCGTCAGTCGGGCGAGCTCGTCGGACCTGCTCGGCGGCGGCGTGGCCGCACGGTGTCGGCGACGGGCGTGCTGCGCCGGGGTGCGCCCGCGGAACAGGTAGCCCGCCACCGCGCCCAGCGCTGCCGCGAGCACCATCCAGAGCACGGTCATGGTCACCGTGTACGGCACGCGCACCTCGCGTTCGTCACGGGGCGACGCCCTCGACCACGAACTCGACGCGACGGCTCGCCTCGAGATCCTCGACCCCGCCGACCACGACGGGGTCGAGCTCGCCGCGACCGCTCGACGTGAGCGGTGCAGTGACCCCGCGGGCCTCGAGCGCGGCGACCACCGCGGCCGCACGTTGCTCACTGAGCAGCAGGTTGTCGTCGGCGTCACCGCGCGAATCCGTGTGGCCGACCACCTCGATCGCGACCTCGTCGTAGCGGGTGGCCACCGCGGCGATCTGGTCGAGCACGCCGTCGGCCGACTCGGTGAACTCGGCGCCGCCCGGTGCGAACTGGAGCGGATGGGCGGTGACGATCCGGTCGAGCAGCTCGGCCACCAGTTCGGCGTCCGCGGTGGCCGCGTCGGTCGCGTCGGTCGCGTCGGTCGTGGCGTCGCCGGGCACCGGCGCCTCGCTCGCCACCTCGGGCGCGTCGGTCGAGGCGTCACCGCCGGCGACGGCCGGGACGGCCGTGGTCGGGGCCGGCGCTGCCAGGGCAGCCGTCGTCACCACGCCCGGCCCGCCACAGGTGTCGGCCAGGCGCACGGCGTGGACGCCGTGCAGGTCGGCCACCAGCGCTGCCAGCGCAGGCGGGTCGTCGACCGGCACGCCACAGTCGATCAGGGCGTCCTGACCCCGGAAGCTCACCGTCACGCCCACCGCGCCGGCGCGACGCAGCGCGGCGGTGGCGCGCTGCTCGAGGTCGTGCTGCACACGCACCACGGTGAGTGCGGCCGCAGCACCGAACAGGGGCGGGAAGCACCACAGCGCCACCACGAAGCCTCGACGGCGAGCGGGCGGCGGCGCACCCTGGTGCCGTGCCGAGGTGCCGCGCACCACCGACACCACGGTGGGGTCGGGGGCGGTCGGTTGGGGAGCTCGGGTTCGGCGTGGCACGGGCGGATCCTCGGACGCGCGGCGGACGGGACCCCGGCGCACTCTCCCTGACGTCGGGCACCGGGAATCGTCGCGCGTTCGACGGCTCGAATCCATCGCGTCGACACGCGACCCGGCTCACGGAGCACTGCTGTCGTGCACCGGTGGTGCGCGGCGCGTGCCCGGCGGGGGACGTCGCTCGTAGGCTCGTCGTCGATGCATCCTGTGCCCGACCTCCCGTCGTCTCTCAGCCGCCGGCGGTTGCTCGCCCTCGGCGGTGCCGTCACCCTCGGTGCGCTCGGTGCGTTCGGGACGTCCTGCAGCAGCGACGACGATGCCGACGACTCCGGCAGCTCCGACGCCACGTCCGGAAGCGGCTCGAACGCGAACGGCACCGACACCACGGACGGCTTCGTCGTCGTCCAACGCTTCCCCGGCGGCAAGATGATCGCCCCCGGCGAGATCCGCCTGGCCGTGTCGCTCGCCACGTCCGACGGCTCGCTGCTCACCGAGGGCCCCGAGGTGCTGAACGGCGTGATGCGCAACGAGGAAGGTCTGCGCATCGACACGATCGCGGCCCCCCGGCGCGGCACCGGCCTCGGCGTGCCCTACTGGAGCATCACCACCACGATCCCCAAGGTCGGCCTCTACGACATCACCTTCGAGGGGGCGGCCGGTGACCCCGTGCCGTTCTACGTCTACGACCCGTCCGAGATCACCTTGCCGTACCCGGGCGTGCCGCTCCCGGCCTTCGACACGCCCACCGTCGACGACGCCCGCGGGGTCGACCCGATCTGCAGCCGCACGCAGATCGGCCAGGAGGTCTGCCCGTTCCACGAGGTGACGCTCACCGACGCGTTGGCCTCCGGCAAGCCGGTGGTGTACCTGATCGGCACGCCGGCGCACTGCCAGACCGCGACCTGCGGCCCGGGCCTCGACTTCCTGATCGACGTCGCGAAGGAGCTCGGCGATCGTGCGGTGTTCGTGCACGCCGAGGTGTACGCCGACGCCGACGCCACCGAGATCGCACCCGCCGTCACCGAGTACGGCCTCGACTACGAGCCGGTGATCTGGGTGACCGACGCGACGGGCAAGGTGGTGCGCCGCATCGACATCGTCTGGGACGAGGACGAGCTGCGCGAGATGCTGAGCGCGTCGATCAGCTGACGCCCGCCGGCACGCCCGCCGGCACGACGGTGGCCGGGGTCAGCTGAACGAGCTGCCGCAGCCGCAGGTGCGCGTGGCGTTGGGGTTGGTGATCGAGAAGCCGGCCTGGTTGAGGCCGTCCTTGTAGTCGAGCGTCGCGCCCTCGAGCAGCTGCTTCGAGGCCGGGTCGACGACGACCTGCACCTGACGACCCTCGGGACCGAACACGGCCTTCTCATCATCGGCGGCGATGTCGCCGTCGAAGAACATCTCGTACGAGAAACCGCTGCAGCCACCCGGGCGGACGGCCACGCGGAGCGCCAGTTCGGCGGCGCCCTCGGCGTCGAGCAGTTCCTTGACCTTGGTGGCGGCGGTGTCGGTGAGGGTGATCACGGTGGGGTTCTCCTCGAGGTCGGCTGAACCGGGGTCGATCCCCCGGTACCGGGGTCTCGGACGGGCAGTCTAACGCCCGCTCCCCGTAGAATCTTCCCGTGGCTCCCCCCGCCGGTGCGTCCGGTGCCCCGTCCGAGGAGCAGGTCCTCGACCTCCTGCGGGCCGTGATCGACCCCGAACTGGGGTCCGACATCGTCACGCTCGGCATGGTGTCCGGCGTGGCGGTCGGCGACGACGGCCAGGTCACGGTCGGGGTGAAGCTCACGATCGGCGGCTGTCCGCTGCGCGCCCAGATCAAGCGCGACGTCGAGACCCGGGTGGCGGTGCACCCCGGTGTCACCGACGTGCGCATCGACTGGGGCGAGATGACCAGCGACGAGCGCAGCGAGGTGATGCTGAAGGCCCGCTGGAACGCCCGCGAGCAGGCACCCGACACCGAGGTGCCGATCACCACCCGCGTGCTGGCGATCGCGAGCGGCAAGGGCGGCGTGGGCAAGAGCTCGGTCACGGTCAACCTCGCGGCGGCGATCGCCGCGCAGGGCTTCACCGTCGGCGTGCTCGACGCCGACATCTGGGGCTTCTCGGTGCCCCGCCTGCTCGGCATCGACGAGCGGCTCGAGGCCGAACGCGTCGAGGGCAGCGATCGCCCGAAGATCGTGCCCAACGAACGGCCCGTCGGACAGGGACTGCTCAAGGTGGTGAGCACCGGGTTCCTGGTCGACGAGGACACCGCGCTCATGTGGCGCGGGCTGATGCTCACCAAGGCCGTCGAGCAGTTCCTCCGCGACGTGCGATGGGGCGAGCTCGACTACCTGCTGATCGACATGCCGCCCGGCACCGGCGACGTGCAGATGGGCCTGGCCCGCATGCTGCCGCGTACCGACCTGCTGATCATCACCACCCCGGCCCTCGCCGCGCAGAAGGTGGCGGCGCGGGCGGCCGACATGGCGAGGCGGAGCTTCCTGCGGGTGTGCGGCGTCATCGAGAACATGAGCGCGTTCGTGTGCGACCACGGCGAGTCGTACGCACTGTTCGGCCAGGGCGGCGGGCAGGCGTTGGCCGACGAGGTCGGCGTGCCGCTGCTCGGCCAGGTGCCGCTCGAACCGGCCGTCGCGGCCGGCGGCGACGCGGGTGCCCCGGTCGCGCTCGGCGGCACGGGTGCGGCTGCCGAGGCGTTCCGTGCGATCGCCGCCCGGCTGGTCGACGAGATCGCCCCGCCGACCAACATGTCCGGCTGTTCGGCCCGACTGCTGCAGCAGGTGAGCCGCGCGCTCGACGAACGCGACGCCGCTCGCGCGGCGGATCAGTCGGCGATCTCGTCGTAGCCCGGGTCGCCGGGCAGCTTGATGCCGGCGACCTTGCCGTCGACGAACACGATCTTCGGCAGGATGCACGGCGGCGGCGGCAACTCGCGGGCCGCGGCCATCGCGTCGGTGACCGTGGCGAAGTCGGCGATGAACCGCAGGTTGGCCACGGTGGGGGGCATCATCATCAGCTCACCCGCCTGGGCGCGCTCGAGCGCCTCGCCGGGTGCCACCCACATGCTGGCGATCGTCTCGTTGTCGTCGTGCACCGAGTGCTGACCGGCCGGCGCCGGCGCGAGGTAGAAGCGCGTGTCGAACCGGCGAGCCCCCTCGCCCTTCGGCGTGATCCAGTGGGCCACCCAGGCCAGCTGCTCGATCGCGGGCGTGAGCCCGTGCTCGGCGCACAGCTCGAGCAGGTCGACGTCGCCGGCGTGCACCCCGGTGCGAGCCGCCAGCGCCGGGTGGCCGTCGACCACGGTGCCACCGTCGGCGTCGTGTGCAAGCAGCACGCCCGCCTCTTCGAAACACTCGCGGATGGCGGCCAGGCGATGGGCCCGCTCGACGTCCTCGCCGTCGTGGGTCTCGACCTTGCCGCCCGGGAAGACGTACATCCCGCTCCCGAACGCGGCGTTGAGGGTGCGCCGCAGCATGAACACCTCGAGCCCCGGCAGGCCGTCCTCGCGGTCGCGCACCAGCATGACGGTGGCGGCGGGTCGGACGGGCACGGGTTCCTGCTGGCTGCGATCGCTCATCGGTGGCGTAGTCTTGCCGCTCGTGCTGGTCTGGATGGATCTGGAGATGACGGGACTCGAGCCCTCGAAGCACGTCATCGTCGAGATCGCCACGCTCGTCACCGACGACGAGCTCAACGTCGTGGCCGAAGGTCCCGACCTGGTGGTGCACCAGCCCGAGGACAAGCTCGCCCTGATGGAGCCGATCGTCGTCGAGATGCACACCAAGAGCGGGCTGCTCGACGCGATCCGGGCGTCGACCGTCACCCTCGACGACGCAGGCGCCCAGACCCTCGAGTTCATCAAGCAGTGGGTGCCCGAGGCGCGCAAGGTGCCGCTGTGCGGCAACTCGATCGGGATGGATCGCCGGTTCCTCGACGCCTACCTGCCCGACATCGAGAACTGGCTGCACTACCGCAGCATCGACGTGAGCAGCGTGAAGGAACTCGTGCGCCGCTGGTACCCCGGCCTCACCAACGGGCGTCCCTACAAGGTGGGCACGCACCGGGCGCTCGACGACATCCGCGAGAGCGTGGCCGAGCTGCGGTTCTACCGCGAGAAGGTGTTCCTGCCCTCGACCGCTCCCGCGGCGACGCCGGCCACCGCACCGGCGACCGCGCCGACCACGACGGCCGACTGAACCCGCTCAGGCCTGCTGATCGGGCCGGAGCCGACGGCCCTTCCACGTCACCTCGCCACCTCGTCGTCGCCGCCAGGTGCTGCGCGCCAGCACGGCGACCAGCAGGACCACCCATGCCGGGTACACGGCGACGGCCCACCACCGGAACCGGCCCACACGGCGGGCGAGCACGGCGAGCTGCAACCAGGAGGCGAGCACGAACCACGCCGACGTGACACAGCCACCCGCGAGCGACGCGACCCACGTCGCCACGCCCGCGACCGCCCACCACGGCGTGGCGTCGAACCCGATCGCGATCCCCTTGGTCCAGCCCTCGATCACCTGACCGAACGAGCGCGGGTACATGCGGAACGACGTGCCGTCGCGCCCGCCGACGTAGAGGTGCGTGCGCTCGACACGTCGGGCGAGCGCGATGTCCTCGAGCACCGCGGCGCGCACGTCGGGGTGGGCGTGCCCGCCGATCGAGTCGTAGGTCGCCCGAGCGATCGCGAGCACCGGCCCGAACGCCACGTGCGTGGCCACCCGGTCGCCGGCCGGCGTGCACGAGCCGGCGCCCATCAGCGCCACCAGGTTGAACAGCAGGCTCGCCTGCTCGTGGGCAGCAACCGTGCGGTGGTGCGGCTGCACCGAGACGATCGTCGCCGGATCGGCGGCGATCCGGGCGGCCAGGCCGTCGATGGTGCCGGGAGCGAGCGACACGTCGGCGTCGACGAACACGAGCAGCTCACCCCCGGCGTGCCCCGCACCCACGTGGCAGGCGTGCGGCTTGCCCGCCCACCCGGGCGGCAGATCGGGCGCGGCCACCACGCGGGCACCCGCATCGCGCGCGATCGCGGCGGTGGCGTCGGTCGAGTGGTCGTCCACCACGATCAGCTCGTCGCCCAGTCGCAGCTCGCCACCCACCGACCCGAGCAGCGCGGGCAACGACCCGGCCTCGTCGCGTGCCGGCACGATCACCGACACCGTCACCGTGTGGGCCGGTCCGGATGGCAGCTGCTGCGCACGCCACAGCAGCAGCCAGCCCGCGAGCCAGCCCACCACGAACAGTGCGAGCGACACCGAGCTGGGCAGTCCGAGCACCGTGCGAGTGTGTCGCGACCTCGGACGGTCGTCCACCGCGCCGGCACGAGCAGCGCTGCTGATCGGATCGATCAGCAGAACTCTCGGACCGATCGCGTAAATCACTTGACCCCGCCGGACGGGGCATGGTTGCCTGTCACACGGTTCGCTGTCCGGCGGACCAGACCAACCCGTTTCGACGCACCAGGAGAACTCACCGAGATGATCTGCACGACCGCACCGCAGCAGGGCCGCATGGCCGCTGGCGCGCGCCCGTGCAGTGGCGTGCTCGGTGGCTACGTGTGGAATGCGTCGGTGGGGATGGCCATGACCGCGATCGATGCGGCTCACGAGACCTTCACCACCAAGCGTCGCCCGGCCCGACACCTCGGAGCTCCTCCGTCGTAAGCATCGCTTACATCGGAAGCAACCGCTCCGAGGCCGTCGGGATCTGAGATCCCGGCGGCCTTTCGCTTTTTCCACACACCGCACCCGTCCCCCTGACCGCACCGAATCGGACACCCGAGAGGAACCCAACCCATGTACGCCAGCATCGACACGATCCCGGCCACCATCACCCTCGACACGTTCTCGTCCGCCGGCACCCTCGTCGCAACGCGCACCCCGCTCCCTGCGAACGACCGGCACGACGACCTCGACGACCGTCTCGACGACCTCGACGACCGGTTCGTCGAGGCGCCCGTCACGCTGCGCGCCCCGCAGGCCCGCTGCGCCGACGGCCACGGCACCCTCACGCACCTGTTCTTCTCCGACGACGTCATCGACATCGCCCGGGCGAAGGCGATCTGCTCGAAGTGCCAGCTGACGGCGTCGTGCCTGCAGGACGCGCTCGACCGTGCCGAGCCCTGGGGCGTGTGGGGCGGTGAGCTGCTCGACAACGGGCGGATCGTCGTCCACAAGCGCCCACGTGGCCGTCCACCCAAACACCCCAGACCGGTCCTCGTCGTCGACGAGGTCCCGATCCCACCGCACCTGGTCGCCTGAGACCGGGCGCTCGGCCCGACATCCCCGGTCGCGAGGTGTCTCGTACACCTCTCGGCCGGGTATGTCGGACCGGCCTCACACACCACGCACTCCTGCACCCCTCCACACCCCGTTCTCCGGTCGAGGGTGACGGCTCATCGAGCCCCCGACCGACGCCCGGCCTCCTGCCACCGGACCCCCCGCCGTGGCAGGAGGCGTCCGGGCCTGCTCGTGTGACCTGCTTCGGGCCCTAGGGCCCCCCACCGCTGCGAACCCCACCGGTAGCCTGTCCGAGTGGCCGTGAACCGCCGACTGCTCGCCGCGACGCTCGCCGGCGCGGTCGCGGTCAGCGTCGTCGGCGGTTGGGCCCTCAGCCGCGACGGTTCGAACGACGATGCCGGCGCCGACGGCAGCGACGACACCGTCGTCGAGCTCGGTACGCCCGGCACGGCACAGATCCCCTCGATCGAGACCAACCCCGAGGTGTCGGGCGACCGGCTCCCGACCGTCGAGCTGCAGACCAACGACGGCGAATCGGTCTCGACCGACGACCTGCTCGGCCGGCCGCTCGTGCTCAACTTCTGGTACTCGACGTGCGCCCCGTGCAAGCACGAGCTGCCTGCGTTCGCCACCGTGTCGGCCGAGTACGCCGACCGTGTGCGCTTCGTCGGGGTCAACCCGTACGACACCGCGAGCACCAACGAGTCGTTCGCTCGCGACAAGGGCGTGCAGTACGAACTGCTGCGCGACCCCGACGGCGCCTACCTCTCCGCCATCCGGATCGCCACGGCGCCGTTCACCCTCTTCGTCGCCGCCGACGGCACCATCGTCCGCCAGACCGGTGTGCTCGACGAGGACCAGCTGCGCACGTACGTCGAGGAGCTGCTCGCATGAACCTGTCGTACTCGCTCATCCTCGGCATGGTGGCCACCGTCAACCCGTGCGGCTTCGTGCTGCTGCCGACGTACCTCATGTACTTCCTCGGCGTGTCGAGCTCCGACGCCGGCCGCCAGCGCGCGTCGATCACCCGAGCGCTGCTCGTCAGCGGGGCCGTGTCGGCCGGCTTCATGCTCGTGTTCCTGATCACCGGGTCGATCGCCAACTTCTTCACCGACTGGGTCACCGCCAATGCCAAGTACGCGACGGGTGTGATCGGCCTGGCCTTCGTGGTACTCGGTGTGGCGATGCTCTTCGGCTACAAGCTGCCGATCAACACGCCCAAGCTCGACGCCGGCGGCAAGGACCGCACCGTGATGAGCATGTTCGTGTACGGCATCGCCTACGCGGTCGCCTCGATCGGCTGCACGCTGCCGCTGTTCATCACCGTGGTGCTCTTCGGCGCGGCCAAGCGCGAGGGGTACGTCGCCGGCATCGGCCAGGTGATCGCCTATGGCGCCGGCATGGCGTTGGTCGTCACGGCGCTCACGGTGTCGCTCAGCCTCGCCAACACCGGGCTCATGAAGTGGTTGCGCTCGGGCATGCAGTACGTCGAGATGCTGTCGGGTGCGTTCGTGCTGATCGCCGGCACCTACCTGCTCTGGTACTTCTGGAAGGTCGACATCCAGGAGGAGAGCGACCCGATCACCGATGCCGTGCAACGGTGGCAGAACGACATCCAGAACTTCCTGAACGACCACTGGCAACCCGTCGCGCTCGTGATGCTGCTCGTGATCGGCGGCGCCGTCGTGGTCTCCACCCTGGGCAACCGCCACCAGCCCCCGCACGCCGACTCGTGAGCGAGCAGTTCGCACAGCTCCTCGCCACGCCGGGCGTCGAGGAGGTCTGCGAGCTGCGCAGCCGATTCGGGTTCATGGCCTTCCACGGCGGGGCGCTCGAGGAGATGACCGACGTGATCGCCCGAGCCGCCGCCGAACGCACCGGCGCCAGCTACTACGGGGTGCACCAGCCGAAGGGGCTCGAGCGGCACATCCCGTCCACTCGGTTCGACCCGGCGGTGTCCGAGCGGTTGCGCTCGTTCGTCGAGCACGTGCACACCGTGATCACCATCCACGGGTTCGGTCGGCGCGGCATGTTCCACACCCTGCTCGTGGGTGGCCGCAACCGTCTGCTCGCCCACCACGTCGGCGATCACCTGCGTCGCCGTCTGCCGGCGTACGAGATCGCGACCGACCTCGACCGGATCCCGCGCGAACTGCAGGGTCTGCACGCGAAGAACCCGGTGAACCTGCCCGAGCGGCAGGGCGTGCAGATCGAGCTGCCACCGCGGGTGCGCGGCACCACTCCGTTGTTCTGGGACTGGGAGGGGCCGGGCCTCACCCCGCACACCCAGGCGCTCGTCGACGGTCTGGTCGACGCCGTCGACACCTGGCCGCACTGACGCCTCAGCCCGGGCCGACCCCCAGTTCGCGGCGCAAGAACGCGAGCACCGCGTCGCGAGCAGCGAGGGTCGGGTGTCCCTGCTCGTCGACCAGGTGCGCGGTGAGCACGCTGTGGGCACAGCCGACGACGTCGGCGAAGAACGGTGGCGGCGTCGGGTTCGCGCAGGCGTCGGGCAGCTCGATCACCGCGAGCCGCTCGCCGAGCGCCTCGCGGTATCTGCGGGCGCGTTCGGCGTTCGACCACCGGTCACCCTCGAAACGCACGAGCGCCGCAGCGCACCCGTCGTGCTCGAGCCGGCGACGCACACCGACGAGCTCGTCGTCGGTGCACCCCGTTTCGTCGGGCCGGTCGAGCGGCAACGAGGGCTGGCACATCACGACGGCGGTGGTCGGCGGCTCGAGCACCATGCCGAGCACGAAGTTGCCGGTGAAGCACATGCCGATCGCACCGACGCCGCGTCCGCCGCACCGTTCGTGCGCGTCGGTCGCCAGCGCTCGGAGCCAGCCGACGATCGGTGTGTCGGCCACGCCGCCGAGCGACACGAACGAACGGTGCACGCACGTCCGGCGGAACACGTCGACGGCCTCGTCGACCGAGCGGGTCTCGCCGTCGGTGCCGAACAGCGACGGCATCACCACGTGCATCCCGGCGTCGCGCACCCAGCGGGCCAGGCGCGCCACCTCGGGGCTGATGCCCGGCATCTCGGTGAGCACGAGCACCGCCGGACCCGTCCCGCTGCGGTGCACGACGTACGCGTCGTCACCGTGGTGGAAGACGTCGTGGTCGAAGTCGGCGAGGTCGTCGCGTGCGGGCAGCGCTGATGAGGTCGGCATCCTCCGATCGGACCACGCCCTGCGGCCGGCGTCAGGTGCGCGACCGGACGACGTGCGGGCCGTTCCGGTCAGCGCGTCGACGCGCGATCGGCACCCACGGCGTGTGTGCCTCGGTACTGCCGCGGCGACAGGCCGCTGGTGCGGCGGACGAGCCGGCGCAGCGCGGTCGCATCGGTGTAGCCGACGGCCACGGCCACCTGTTCCACCGACAACCGTGTGGTCGCGAGCAGCCGGCGGGCCCGCTGCAACCGCACCTGCTGCACGAGCGCCGAGGTCGAGCGGCCCGTGGCGCGCTGCACGTGCCGGGTGAGCGTGCGCTCGGACACCCCGAGACCAGCGGCGAGCGCCGCCACCGACGGGATGTCGGGCATCGATCCCTCGATCGCGTCGACGAGCGAGCGCACGAGCCCGTCGCCGGCGACGAGCATGTCGGGCACCACATAGGGCGCCTGTGCCTCGCGTGCGTCGACCACCAGCAGCCGCGACACCAACCCGGACAGCTCGGGCCCACCGTGGCGCTCGACGACGTGGAGCATCAGGTCGATCTGCGCCATCGCCGCGCCGGCGGTGACGACCGGTCCGTCGGCGCACAGGATGCGATCGGCCACCACGTCGACGTCCGGGAACCGGTCGCGCAGCACCGGGGCGAGCCACCAGGCGGTGGTGGCACTGCGACCGTCGAGCAGGCCGGCGGCCGCCGGCACGAACACGCCCGAGCACCCGGCGGCGACACGTCCTCCGCCCTCGACGTGGCGTCGCAGTGCGGTCGCCGTGGTGCGCACGTCGTTGCGTGCGAGGCCCTGGTCGACCATGCGGGCGTCGTCGAACCCGAGGCCGGGCACCACCCACGTCGACCGTCCGTCGCCGCGGCGGCCCATGCGGCGGGTGGGCACCTGCACCCCGTTCTCCAGCACGACCGGCCCGCCGTCGGGCGAGACCACCCTGTGCGTGAGCGGTGGAGCGCCCACGCGCCCGGCCACCTTCGCGGCGGTGCGCAGCACGTCGATCGTCACCACCACCGCCGAGGCGAGGGCGCCCGTGAGCGCGACGACGGTGACGTCGTACGCTGCGGTGTTGTCTGTTCCAGCTCGAACCATGCCGAATCGGACGATAGCCAGCGGCCGCTCACGGGTTCGATGCGCCGTGACCCGACTGCTTGACTGGGCGCATGCCCGAGATCACGCAGTCCGTCCGCCTCGAGACCGAGGGAAACGTCGCCCTCGTGATCGTCGACAACCCGCCCGTCAACGCACTCAGCTGGCACGTGCGCGAGGGCCTGTACCGCGGCATCACCGAGGCGGTCGCCGGTGGCGCGAGCGCGGTCGTGATCATCTGCGAGGGACGCACGTTCATCGCCGGCGCCGACATCAGCGAGTTCGGCGGTGCCCCGAAGGGTCCGGGCCTGCGCGAGACGCAGGACGCGATGGAGGGCGCACCCGTGCCGGTGATCGCGGCGATCCACGGCACGGCGCTCGGCGGCGGACTCGAGGTCGCGCTGTGCGCGCACTACCGGGTGGCGCTCGACTCGGCGAAGTTCGGCCTGCCCGAGGTGAACCTCGGGCTGCTGCCCGGCGCGGGCGGCACCCAGCGCCTGCCCCGGCTCACGGGCATCCCCAAGGCGCTCGAGATGATGACGTCCGGTCGCCACATCGGCACCGACGAAGCGCTCGCGTGCGGGCTGGTCGACGAGGTCGCATCGGGTGGCCTGCCCGAGCTGCGCGCCGCGGCCGTGGCCTTCGCCCGACGAGCGGTCGCCGAAGGACTGCCGCTCGTGCGGGTGCGCGACCGCGACGACAAGGTGGCCGAGGCGCGCGGCGACACCGAGCTGTTCGCCCGGTTCCGCGCCTCGATCGCACACAAGACCCGTGGCTTCCTGGCCCCCGAGTACAACGTGCAGACGCTCGAGGCCGCCGCGAACCTGCCGTTCGACGAGGGCCTCGAGGTGGAGGCGCGCCTGTTCCGCGAGCTGATGACGGGGCCGCAGTCGTCGGCCCAGCGCTACGCGTTCTTCGCCGAGCGTGCCGCGAACAAGATCCCCGACATCCCGGCCGACACACCGGTGCTGCCGATCGCCAAGGTGGGTGTGCTCGGCGCCGGCACGATGGGCGGTGGCATCGCGATGAACTTCGCCAACGCCGGCATCCCGGTCACCATCGTCGAGCGCGACCAGGAATCGCTCGACCGGGGCCTCGGCGTGGTGCGCAAGAACTACGAGCGTTCGGCGTCGCGCGGCTCGATCCCCGCCGCTGCCGTCGAGCAGCGGATGGCACTGCTCACCGGTTCGGTCGACAAGGCCGACTTCGCCGACTGCGACCTCGTGATCGAGGCGGTGTTCGAGAACATGGACCTGAAGCAATCGGTGTTCCGCGAGCTCGACACGATCTGCAAGCCCGGGGCGATCATGGCCACCAACACCTCCGCGCTCGACGTCAACGCGATCGCCGCGGTCACCTCGCGACCCGAGAGCGTGATCGGCCTGCACTTCTTCTCGCCGGCCAACGTGATGAAGCTGCTCGAGGTCGTGCGCGGTGCAGCATCCTCGCCCAGCACGATCGCGACGTCGATGGCGGTCGCCAAGCAGATCGGCAAGGTGGCTGCGCTCGTCGGCGTGTGCAACGGCTTCGTCGGCAACCGGATGCTGTTCATGCGCGGCGCCGAGGCCGAGCGGATGCTGATGGAGGGCGCCACGCCGGCGCAGATCGACCAGGCGCTGTACGACTTCGGCTTCCCGATGGGCCCGTACGCGATGAGCGACCTCGCCGGTCTCGACATCGGGTGGAAGGCCGAGACGTCGACCGGATCGACCATCCGCGAGCTGATGTGCGAGAGCGGCCGCCGCGGCCAGAAGAACGGGCGCGGCTACTACACCTACGACCCCGACACGCGGGAGAAGACACCCGACCCCGAGGTCGAGCAGCTGATCCGCGACTTCGCGATCGCGAAGGGGTTCGAGCAGCGCGAGGTCACCGACGCCGAGGTGATCGAGCGGTTGCTGTATCCGATGGTGAACGAAGGGGCGAAGATCCTCGACGAGGGCATCGCCGTGCGCGGCAGCGACATCGACGTGATCTGGGTGAACGGCTACGGCTGGCCGCTGTACCGCGGCGGCCCGATGTGGTGGGCCGATCACGTGGGCCTCGCCTCGATCGTCGAGCGGATCCGCCACTACTCGTCGACGCTCGGCGGCCGCCACTGGCAGCTGTCACCGCTGCTCGAGCGCCTGGCTGCCGACGGCGGCCAGCTGCAGACGTACACCCGCTGACCCACCACCGACCAGGACCGCGGTCAGGGGGCGAGACGCTCGACGATCCAGCCGTCGCCGTCGGGGCGGTAGCGCAGGCGATCGTGCAGACGGCTCGGACGGCCCTGCCAGAACTCGAACGACGTCGGACGCACCAGCCACCCGCCCCAGAACACGGGCCGGGGCACCTCGGGCACGTCGGCGAACGTGCGCGTCATGTCGGCCACGCGCTGTTCGAGCTCGGCACGGTCGGCCAGCACCGTCGACTGCGGCGACGACCAGGCCCCGATCTGGCTGCCCCGAGGGCGGCTCGCGTAGTACTCGTCGCTCTCGTCGTCGGGCAACCGCTCGGCCACCCCGAGCACGCGTACCTGCCGGTGCAACTGCAACCAGCTGAACAGCATGCTCACCTGCGGATGCGCACCCATCTGCACGCTCTTGGCCGACTCGTAGTTGGTGAAGAAGCTGAAGCCGCGCTCGTCGGCGCCCCGTGCGAGCAGGAACCGGGTCTGCGGGAACCCGTCGGCGTCGACGGTGCCGAGCGCGAAGGCGTTGGGCTCGACACAGCCCGCGTCCATCGCCTGCTCGTACCAGACGTGCCACTGGGCGATCGGATCGGCGACGACGTCGGTGACGTCGAGGCCGGCGGTCTCGTAGTCGAGCCGGCGTGAGGCGAGCGTCATGTCGCCCTCCTTGGTGATCGAGGGTCCGGCGTCAGGCCGGGATCGAGGTGGCGCCGCGCATGTACGGGCGGAGCTGCTCGGGGATCCGGATGCTGCCGTCGGGCTGGCGGTGGTTCTCGATGATGGCCGCCCACACGCGCGGCACGGCGAGCGCCGAGCCGTTGAGCGTGTTGGCGATCTGGGTGCCCTTCTCGCCGGCGGTGCGATAGCGGATGTCGGCGCGGCGGGCCTGGTAGTCGCTGAACCAGCTGACCGAGCTGACCTCGAGCCAGTTGTCGCAGCCGGGCGCGTACACCTCGAGGTCGAAGCTGCGGTGGTGGCTCTGACCCATGTCGCCGGTGCAGATCTCGATGATCCGGTAGGGCAGTTCGAGCCCGGCGATCAGCCGCTCGGCCCGGTCGCGCAGCTCGATCAGCATCTCGGCACCCTGCGCCGGCGTGGTGACCGCGAGGATCTCGACCTTGTCGAACTCGTGGGCGCGCAGCATGCCACGGGTGTCGCGGCCGGCCGAGCCCGCCTCGCGGCGGTAGCACGGCGTGTAGGCCATCATCCGGATCGGCAGCTGCGCCTCGTCGAGCACCTCGCCGCCGTACAGCGACGTGAGTGGCACCTCGGCCGTCGGGATGCACCACAGGTCGTCGCGCTCGATCGCGTACGCGTCGTCGGCGAACTTCGGCAGCTGACCGGTGGCGGTGAGAGTGGCGGTGGTGACGAGCGACGGCGGGCGGATCTCCTCGAACGCATCGGCGTTGGTGTCGAGCGCGTACTGGCACAGCGCTCGCGAGAGGGTCGCCCCCAGGCCGCGCTGCATGGTGAACATCGCGCCGCTGATCTTGGTGGCGCGCTCGTTGTCGAGGATGCCGAGCGCGGTCGCCGTCTCCCAGTGGGGGACGCGCTGGTGCTCGGGGTACTCGTCGAGCAGCCCGAACGGGCCCTTGATCACCGGGTTGTCGTGGTCGCTCGCACCGTCGGGTGCGTCGGGGTGCGGGATGTTGGGGATCCGCAGCAACAGGTCGCGCACCTTCGACTGCACGTCGTCGTACTCCGCGGCGAGGCCCTTCTCCTCGTCGCCGAGACCGCGCGACTGCGCCTGCAGCTCCTCGGCCGCGGCGGCGTCGCCGCTCTTGCGCAGCTGACCGACCTGCTTCGACAGATCGTTCACCTGGGCACGAATGGCGTCGCGTCGCGCCACGATCTCGCGAGCACGCTCGTCGAGGTGCAGGGTCTCGTCGAGCTGAGCGAGCAGCTCGGGACTGCCGCGCCGTGCCATCGCGGTGCGCACGAGGTCGGGCTGGTTGCGGAGCAGTCGGATGTCGATCACAGGACCCTGAGGCTACTGCGGTCGCCCCCGCCGACCCCGGTGGGTTGGCAGGCCCTTGGGCCCCTATCGTGCGAGGACGTGAGCGCAGTCGAGGTGCAGGGACTCATGGTGCGGTACGGCGACCTGGTGGCCGTGCGCGACGTGTCGTTGCGAGCAGAGTCCGGTCAGGTCACCGCCGTGCTCGGTCCCAACGGGGCCGGCAAGACGAGCACCATCGAGGTGTGCGAGGGGTACCGGCGGGCCGCGGCCGGCTCGGTGCGGGTGCTCGGGCTCGACCCGTCGTCCCATCAGACCGAGCTGTCGACCCGCATGGGCGTGATGCTGCAGGAGGGCGGCGTCTATCCGAGCGCCCGTGTGCGCGACACCGTGCGTCACTATTGCGACCTCTACGACCGCGGCGCCGACCCGGACCAGTTGGTGGCCACGGTGGGGCTCACCGACCGTGCGACGGCGACGTGGCGACGGCTCAGCGGCGGCGAGAAGCAGCGGGTGTCGCTGGCGCTCGCGCTGGCCGCTCGTCCCGAGGTCGCGTTCCTCGACGAGCCGACGTCGGGTGTCGACGTGCTCGGCCGCGACACGATCCGGCAGATCGTACGCGACCTCGCCGCCGGCGGGTGCGCCGTGGTGCTCGCCACGCACGAACTCGACGAGGCCGAGCGCCTGGCCGATCACGTGGTGATCTTCGACCAGGGCGAGGTGATCGCCGACGGCACGCTCGACGAGTTGCGCCGGGGCCACGACGAGATCCGCTTCCGCAGCGCCGTGGGCCTCGACCTCGCATCGCTGTCGACGTCGATCGGTCTCGCCGTGGTCGACGAGGGCGACGGCGAGTACCGCGCCTCGGGCACGACCGATGCCCGTGTCGTCGCGGCCCTGACCACGTGGCTGGGCGAGCACGGGCACCCGCTGCACGACCTACGGGCGGGCGCGCAGCGCCTGGAGGACGTGTTCCGTCGCCTCACGACGGCCGAGCGCGCGGATCGTGACGGGGAGGCCGGACGATGAGCAACCGACTCGCCACCCAGGTGCGCACCGAGGTGCAACTCGTCAGCCGCAACGGCGAACAGCTGCTGCTCACCCTCGGTATCCCCGTGTTGTTGCTGGTGTTCTTCAGCCTCGTCGACGTGCTGCCCACCGGCACCGACGAACCGATCGACTTCCTCGCACCTGGCGTGCTCGCGCTCGCCGTGATGAGCACGGCGATGGTGTCGCTCGGGATCGGTACCGGCTTCGAGCGCACCTACCGGGTGCTCAAGCGGCTCGGCGCCACCCCACTCGGGCGCGGTCGGCTGATCGCCGCCAAGATCATCGGCGTGGTGCTCGTCGAGCTGGTGCAGTTCGCGGTCCTGATCCCGGTGGCCTTCGCGCTCGGATGGAACCCCGATGGACCGAACTGGCCGCTCGCGATCGCGGGCGTGGTCGTCGGCACGGTGGCCTTCGCCGGGATCGGGCTCACCATGGCGGGCCGCCTGCGCGGTGAGATCAACCTCGCCGCGCTGAACGGCCTGTACCTGGTGCTGCTCCTCCTCGGCGGGATGGTGATCCCGTTCTCGGAGCTGCCCGGCGCGATGCGGGCGATCGCCCACGTACTGCCCTCGGGTGCGCTCGCCGACGTGCTGCGCGACGCCCTCACCGGAGCGGGGTCACGGCCCGATGCCAGCTGGGTGGTCCTGGCCGTGTGGGCCGTCGCCTCACCGGTCGTCGCGCGTCGGCTGTTCCGCTGGGAGTGACCCGTCGGCCGTCGCCGACGGCGTCGGCGGCTTGGTCCGGTCGAAGACGGCCTGCACGTCGGCGTACATGAGCGGCTGCTCGTCGTGGCCGGTGATCTCGGCGCTCGGGATCCGCACCACACGCACGTAGGTGTTGTCGTGCTCGAAGTTGCGCGAGAACCGCTTGAAGAACAGGAAGATCACGATCGACCACAGGAAGAAGCCGCCGCCGATCTTCATGATCGCCCCGGCGAGCTGCTGGTCGTGGGTGGGGCTCAGACCCCACACCCGCACCGGCTCGTTGTAGTGCTTGTACACCGTGCCTTCGGCGAAGGTGAGCCAGCCGGCCGGCACCGTGGGCACGACGCTCATGAGGAACAGGTAGATGCATCGACCGAGGTAGCCGATGCGCAGCTCCTCGAACGGGCTCACCACCGGCATCCACATGAGCAGCGCCGTGGTGACGACCAGCAGGTGCAGCGTGTAGTGGAGCGGCCCGTTCTCGGTGCTGGCGTTCACGAGCGCCGGGACGTGCAGCAGCATCACGACCATGTTGAACACGACGCCGGCGATCACCGGCGAGCTGACGAACCGGAACACCCGGTACGGCCGGGCGGTGCGGTCGTGGCCGATCAGCGTGCGCAGCATCCACTCGGGTGTGGCGAGCAGCGCGAGCGGCGGCACGAAGTAGCTGAACACCATGTGCTGGAACATGTGCACCGAGTAGAGGTAGCCCTCACCGATGTCGTGCACGGGCCAGTCGGCAGCGAACCAGAACAGCGCCATCGCGCCGACGAACGCACCGACCTGGCGCCTCGACACCGGTGCCGTGCCGACGGGCACCGCTCGCGGGCCGATCACGCGCGCCATGTACACGTACGCGCCGGTGAAGAACACGACGAGCACCCACACCTCGGGGTGCGGCTGCCAGGCCCACGGGTTGGCGTAGGTCAGGGTCTCGGCGAACACGTCGCCTCCAGACGTGGGGGGGGTGGAGGGGTGCGGGAAGCGTCAGGTCGAGGTGAAGAAGCGGAACGTCGCGAGGAATGCGACGTACACGCCGATCGCCAGCAGCAGACCCGAATAGAACATGAAGCTGAAGATCTTGTTGTCGAACTTCAGGTGCATGAACAGCGAGGCGACCATGACGAACTTGATCGCCATCATGGTGAGCAGCGCCGGCAGGAAGAACGGGCCGAAGTCGATCCAGTAGGTCGACGTCTCGAGCGCGGTGATCAATGCCAGGATCAGCGCGACCTTGATGTAGTAGCTGTCGGGCTTGTGCGCGAACTCGTTCGCGTCGTGACCCTCGGCGTGACCGGCGTGATCGGCGTGCCCCGTGTGATCGGCGTGATCTGCGTGTTCGGTGGTGGTGCTCATCGCGACCTCGCTCAGGACGGGATCAGGTAGACGAGGGTGAAGATGATGATCCACACCACGTCGACGAAGTGCCAGTAGAGACCGATCAGCTCGACCACCTCGGCCTTGTTGCCGGGGATGCGGCCACGCTTGTTGATGCCGACGAGGGCCATCAACATGATGATGCCGATCGTGACGTGCACGCCGTGGAAGCCGGTCAGCGTGTAGAAGCTCGAGCTGAACAGGCTCGAGGTGAAGCCCACACCCTCGCGGTAGAAGCTGGTGAACTCGTACACCTGGCCACCGACGAAGGTGGCGCCGAGCAGCGCCGTGATCGTGAGCCACAGGTTGGTGCGGCGGTCGTCCTTCATCGAGGCGGCCGACACGGCGAGCACCATCGTGAGCGAGCTCATCAGCAGCACGAAGCTCGACACCGACGTGAACGGGATGTCGAAGATCGCATCGGGACCGGTGTCGGCCGAGTGACGGCCGCGGTACAGCATGTAGGTGCTGATGAGGCCGCCGAACAGCAGGCACTCGCTGCCGAGGAACAGCCACATGGCCATCTTGTTGTTCGACAACCCGGTCGAGGTGGCGTGGGCGCCGTGATCCCCGTGGGCTCCGTGGTCGTCGTGCCCGTCCGCGACGGGCGAGTGGACCGTCATCTCAGCCAATGGTCGCCAGCTCCTTGTTGTGCCCGCCACCGTCGGCCGGCGGGTCGAAGTCGTCGTCGTCGGCCACCGACGGCTCGATCGCCCAGGCGAACATCGACGCGAGGGCGAGCAGGCCGCCGGCGACGATGAGGAAGCGCTGGAAGATCACGCCGTAGGCCATGATCGGCAGCGAGACCGCGAGCAGGATCGGCCAGTACGACGGCGACGGCAGGTGGATGTGCGAGTCGGCCTTGGCCTCCTCGGCGGCGAGGATCTCCTCGGCCGTCGCGACCTTGACCACGGCACCGGTGTCGTGGTCGACCTCGTACTTGCGGTGGAAGAACTCGTCGAGTGCGTGCACCGTCGGGATCGCGTCGAAGTTGTGCTCCTTCGGCGGGCTCTGGGTGATCCACTCGAGGCTGCGGGCATCCCACGGGTCGAGCGGCGCCTTCGGCGTCTTCGAACCGGGGCGGTGGGTGAGGAACACGTTGACGACGAACAGTGCGACGCCGATGGCGAGGATGAACGCACCCGTGCTCGCGACCCGGTTCCAGAAGCCGAGGTTGAAGAAGCCCTCACCCGCGCGAGCCTCGGTCCAGTTCATCATGCGGCGGGGCTGACCCTGCAGACCGATGATGTGCATCGGGCCGAAGGTGAGGTTCATGCCGATGATCATCACCCAGAAGTTCCACTTGCCGAGCTTCTCACTGAGCTGCTTGCCGAAGATCTTCGGCCACCAGTAGTAGAAGCCGGCGAACAGGCCGAGGACGGCGCCGCCGAAGATCGTGTAGTGGAAGTGGGCGATGATGTAGTAGGTGTCCGTCTGCTGGGTGTCGCTCGGCGAGATCGCGTGGGTCACGCCCGACAGACCGCCGATCGTGAACTCGATGATCAGGCCGATGGCGAACAGCATCGAGGTGGTGAACCAGAGCTTGCCGCCCCACAGGGTGAGGGTCCAGTTCACGATCTTCACGCCGGTGGGGATGGCGATCAGCATCGTGGCGGCCGAGAAGACCGCCACGCTCATCGGGCCGAGACCCGAGGCGAACATGTGGTGCGCCCACACGCCCCAGCCGACGAAGCCGATCGCTGCACCCGAGAACACGACGAAGCGGTACCCGAACAGCGGCTTGCGAGCGAACACCGGCAGCACCTCGCTGACGATGCCGAAACCGGGCAAGACGATGATGTACACCTCTGGATGTCCGAAGATCCAGAACAGGTGCTGCCAGAGCAGCGGGTCGGCGCCGGCGTTCACGTCGAAGAACGTGGCCCCGAACTCGCGCTGGAACATGAGCAGGAACAGCGCCACCGTGATGACCGGCATCGCGAACAGCAGCAGGAACTGGATGACCAGGATCATCCACGTGAAGATCGGCATCTTCATCAGCGTCATGCCGGGGGCACGCATGTTGAGGATCGTGACGATCAGGTTGACCGCACCGGTGAGCGAGGCGATACCGGTGATCTGCAGACCGAGGCCCCAGAAGTCGATGCCGTGGCTCGGCGAGAACAGGCTGTTGGCGTTGGGCTGGTACATGAACCAACCGCCGTCGGCCGCACCGCCGAGGAACCACGAGGTGTTGAGGAAGATGCCGCCGGCCAGGAAGCACCAGAAGCCGAACGCGTTGATGCGGGGGAACGCCACGTCGCGAGCGCCGATCTGCAGCGGCACCAGGTAGTTGGCGAACGCAGCCGCCATCGGCATCACGAAGAGGAACACCATGGTGGTGGCGTGCATCGTGAACATCTCGTTGTAGAGACCGGCGCTCAGCACCGTGCCGTTGGGACCGGCGAGTTGGGCTCGGATGAGGAGCGCTTCGACACCGCCGACGAGGAAGAAGAACATCGCGACGACGCCGTACATGATGCCGAGCTTCTTGTGGTCGACCGTGAAGACCCACGAGCGCCAGCCGGTGGTGCTCACCGGGCGACGGAAGACGCCGTAGGCCTCGGCGGGCGTGACCACGGCCGGGGCGCCGGCACCGGCCAGCGCAGGCGTGGAGGAGGGACGTTCGATGATGGCCATCTGTTGGACTCCCGTCAGTTCCGCTCGAGGAGGTAGGCGATGATCTGGTCGATCTGGGTCTCGTTCAGGCCCAGCGCCGGCATGCCGCGGTACAGCCCGCCATTGTCGGCCTTCTGGTTCTCGCCGGAGTACATCGGCTTCTTGTCCGGCGCGTTGCGGATCCACTCGCGCAGGTCGACCTCGTTGAGGCATTCGGGCGTGACGCCCTGCAGGTACAGCGCGCCGAACTCCTCGGGCGACGCGTTCCAGACCTTGTCGCGGCACTCGTCGGTGAGCAGGTCCCACGTGGCGCCGGCGAAGGTGTTGCGCGTCATCAGGTGGGTGAGGTTGGGTGCCGCGCCCGAGACGATGAACTGGTCGGGGTTGGCGAGCACCGGGGTGACCGTGCCGTCGGGCGCCGTGGTGCTCAGGCCGTTGACCTGGTGGCAGTAGGCGCAGTTGGCGGTGAAGGTCGCCTCGCCGGTGGCGGCGAGCGAACCCTCCTCGGGCTTCTGGTAGGGCTCCAGCTGGTTGGCCACCCAGGTGGCGAAGTCGTCCGGGTAGAGCGCCACCGCCTCCATCTTCATGTTGGCGTGGCTCAGTCCGCAGAACTCGGTGCACTGACCGGCGTAGATGCCGGGCTGATCGGCTTCCATGCGCAGCGTGTGCACACGGCCGGGAACGGCGTCCTTCTTGCCGTTGAGCGCCGGGATCCAGTACGAGTGGATGACGTCACGGCTGGTGATGCGCAGCAGCACGTTGGTGTCGGCCGGGATGACGAGCTGGCCCGACGTGACGATCGGGGCCGAGATGCCGCCGCAGCCGTCCTGCACCGGGTAGTCGTACTCCCACCACCACTGCTGGCCGGTGACGTTGACGATGCACTCGGTGTCGTCGTCCTTCGCGAGGTCGAAGATCGTCTTGACGGTCGGGATGCCGACACCGGCGAGGATGAGCGCTGGGAGGATGGTGAGGGCGATCTCGAGCGCCGGCTTGCCGTGGGTCTGCTCGGGCATCGGCTGGCCGCGGTCCTTGAAGCGGATCACGCAGTAGGCGACGACGACGAACACGATCACACCGACGATGCCGGCGACCAGGAACACGGGCCACTGCAGGTCCTGGATCTTCTGGGCGTTCTCGCCCTTCGGCTTCCAGGTGTCCTGGGGCGCGTTCTTCGCGCAGCCGCTCACGAGCGCGGCGGCAGCGACGCTGCCGAGGAGAGCGAACACGCGAGCACGCGTTCGAGGCTTGCGATGGAGCATGTGAGGCTGGTCCTAACGGTCGTCAGGGTGGTGGTGGGTCGAGGCGCTGCGGGAGTGCGGCCCTCGGATGGATGGGTTCTCGTGTGATGTCGCCGCCCGGCGAGGTCACGTTAGGGCTGGATCGGGATGAGGACGAAGTGCCTCAGGGCACGACGACCTCGACGCTCGCCGCCTCGACACCCGGCACCTCGAAGGTGTAGGGCTCGCTGGTCGCAGCGCTCGACTTGTCGTACTTGAGGGTGAGGAACTGGCGGCCGTCGGGCTCGACGAGCGTGGTGCAGACGACCGGCTTGGTGGTGACCGGCGTGCCGTTCTGGTCGACCGTGAAGGCGCCGAGCCGAGCGGTGAGGCGCACCGTCCGGTCGCTCAGGTTGCGGAACATGATGTTCGACGGGTTGCTGCGCTGCAGCGTGAGCGTGCGCGAGTAGTCCTGCATGCCGATCTGCTGCACGTAGAGCTGGTCGTCGGCGTTGAAGATCACCGTCGCGGCCACGTTGCTCTTGGCGGCCACGTTCTGCGACCCGTCCTCGTCGACCTCGGTGACGTCGTTGCTGTTGCACACCGACGGCTCGCTCGAGGTGGTGGGGTGCTCGTGGATCTCGCGCTCGCCGTCGATCGCCATCACCGCACCGGTGCTGACGAGGCCGAGCGCCGCGATCGTGCAGATGCCGGCGATGACGCTGGTCTTGATCGTCGACTTGTTGGCGAACAGGAAGCCACCGACGGTGATGAGCGCACCGATGACGATGAACACCGCGGGGCCGGCCTCTTTCGAGGCGAACAGCATGATCCGCGAGAACGAGTAGATGACGACGGCGAGGCCGACGGCGCCGAGCACCGGGAACTCGAGCGGATGCAGGAGACGGCCGCGCACCTTGGCGTTGAAGGAACGGTCGGTCGAGGCCCGCTCGGACCAGGCCTGCACGAGCCACTCGAACAGCGTGATCAGCAGCACGACCACACCGGCCTTGAACACGACCGGGGTGGCGACGATGCCGATGACGAGCAACGCGGCACCGAAGGCGCCGACGACGGGCCACATGCTGTTGCCGGGGCGGGGTCGGGCGGCCTCGGAGGTCGTGGTGGCGTCGGCCTGCATGCCGCCGACGTTGGAGTCGCGGACGAGGAAGTTGATCGTCGTCAGGAAGACGAATGCGAGGGCGACCGCGATGAGGGCGACGCCGGCCGTCCAGGCCGCGTTGCCGTCGTAGCTCGTGCTGATGACGACGGCCGCGACGATCGACAGGACCGTGCCGCCGAGGAAGAGCTTGGAACCCGTGGTGAACATGCGCTACCCGATCACTTCGTGACGAAGACGACGAACCAGAGCACGATGTACATCGCGCCGAGGAAGTACCAGTACATGGCGTGGGCGGAGACGATCTCGCGCTCGGACCAGCGGCCGCCGAGGAACCGGAACGCCGTGACCACCGAGAAGGCCACCCCGACGACGGTGAGGGCGATGAACGTGCCCGTCACGGCGTAGAAGAACAGCTGGTACGTGCCGTCGGCGATGCCCATGCCCATCTGGAAGTACACGAACGACAGCGAGTTGATCACCGCGATGCCGAGCAGGCCGACGAGGCCGACGGACATGCCGACACCGCCCTTGTGCTGGCGCTTGGCGGCGTAGACGCCCCACTGGGCGAAGATGCCGATGAAGAGGAACGCGAGGAGGTTGACGTTGGTCGGCACCTCGGGGATCTTCACGTCGGCCGGCTTCCATTCGCCGCCCGTGATGGCGAGCGCCTCCTGGCGATAGCGGACGAACAGCGCGATCAGGCCGCCGTAGAGCGTGGTCCCCGCCGCGCAGGCGAGGGCCGTGCCGACGAAGAGCTGCCGACGGGGGGCCGACGGGGGTGCAGCGGGCAGTGCGTACATCAGGCGGCGCCTTCCGTGCGAGCGGGCTTCAGGTCGAGGAGGGGCTCGGCCGACGAGATGACGTGCACCTCGGCGAAGTTGTCCGCCGGGGCGGGCGACGAGGTGGCCCACTCGAGCGTCTGGCCGTCCCACGGGTCGTCACCGGCGTGCTCGCCCGAGGTGAACGAGCGCAGCGCCAGGGCGACGAAGCCGAGGACCGTGAGCGCCATCAGGCCGTGGCCGACGGCCGCGAGGGTGTTCCACAGCTCCTGCGGACCGCTGTACGAGAACAGCGTCGCGTCGGCGGGCTGGTCGGCGAAACCGGCGATCAGCAGCGGGAGCGAGGCGAGGATCGTGGCGAGCACGCCGAGCAGCGCGAGCGGCAGGACCTGCTTGTCGGGGATCGAACGACCCCAGAGCTTCGGGCCCCAGTAGACGACCCCACCGAGCAGTGCGAGCACGGTGCCGTACGAGACGTACACCCACGCGCCCTCCTCGAACACGGTGCCGAGCACCTGTGCGTCGCCGACGTGGTACACCGCGTTGGCGACGAGCCCGACGAAGGCCATGCCGGCGCCGAAGAAGCCGAACAGCAGCGGCGACTGGACGCGAGGCTTGCGGACGAGGTTGGCGAGCAGCACCAGGAACACGACCGCACCGCCGAGCAGCGGCAGACCGTTGATCACGAGGAAGGGCACGATCTCGCGGGCGGCATCGCTGCCCTGCAGATCGACCAGGTTGCGAGACAGGTTCGCGTCGACCTGGGCGACACCGGCGAACAGCGCCGTGCCGAGCAGACCGAGGCCGAGCAGGCCGATGCCGCGCAGCTTGAGGCGCGAACGGGTGGCCGTGGCGGCGGCGTCGAGCAGCAGGCCGAACGCCGGGATCGAGTACAGCACCGTGGCCGGCTGCGACATCGACACGTGCAGCCACTCGCCGATGCCCTTGTTGCCGCCGAACACCGTGCGGCCGTAGTTGTGGTCGAGGTACAGCAGGACCAGCACGCCGACGAGGACCGGCAGGGCGAGCACGAGACCGAGGGCGTACACGAGCGCCGACCACGAGAACAGCGGGACCCGCCGCATGTTCATGCCGGGCGCCCGGGTGGTGAGCACCGAGGCGGCGACCGAACCGGCCGCGGCGATCAGACCGACGACCGCCAACGCGAGCGACACGAGGAACAGCTGCACCATGTCGGCGTCACCGCCGCCGGGGCCGCCGTTCGCGCAGATCGCACCGATCGCCAGGCCCGTGCCGAACAGCCAGGCCCAGAACCCGGTCGCGGCGAGGCGGGGGAAGGCGAGCGCCCGCGCACCGAGCTGGAGCGGCGTGACGGCGATCGCGAGGCCGAGACCGAACGGCACGACCACACCGAAGGTGAGCACCACTCGATACAGCGAGAACAGCTGCGGCAGCGCACCGGCGTCGAGCATGTCCTCGGTCGCGTCGATCCGCTCGACACCGAGCAGCACCGCGACGACGGCCACACCGAGGAGCAGCAGCAGCGAGAAGCCGATGAAGAGCCGGCCGATCTTCTTGTGATCGGTCGACGTGACCCAGTCGGCCACCGTGGCGAGAAAGCCATCGGCGCGTTCGCCGGAAACGGCGGCGCCGCTCCCGGCAACGTGAGGATCGATGGTGGTCATGTGCAACGAACTCGATTCGTCTCGGGCCGAACGGGTCGGCCCGGTGTGGATCTGGCAGGAGGATCTGCGGTGTCCCGGGCGTGCCCGGGCCGGGTGCTGACGGATTGCTGGAGCGAGATTACCCACAGGGCGGCCCGCGGACGGAAATCATGCCGTCCGGCGGAACGCCCGACCGACGATCAGGGGCCGAAACGGACGAGCACGTCGACCGTGATCGCCACGAACAGCACCGTCACGTAGGTGATCGAGAAGGCGAAGACCCGCATCGATCGCTGGGGCGAGGGCTGGCGACCGAGGTCGATCGTGCCCCACAGGAACAGTCCGCCGGCGACGACCGCCGTCACGCCGTAGATCCAGCCGAGGTCGGCCACCGGGACGAGGACGAGGCTCGTGGCGACCAACAGCGCCGTGTAGACGACCATGTTCTTGACCGCTTGCTCCATCGGCACGACCACGGGCAGCATCGGCACGCCGGCCGCCCGGTACTCGTCGACGTGACGGATCGCGAGGGCCCAGAAGTGCGGGGGTGTCCAGAGGAACATCAGGACGAACAGCACCACGGCGCTCCAGCTGACGTGGTCGGCGACGGCCGTCCAGCCGACCAGCACCGGCACGGCGCCCGCGGCGCCGCCGATCACGATGTTCTGGCGGCTCGTGCGCTTGAGCCAGATCGTGTAGACGAAGACGTAGAAGAGCGTCGCGCTGATGGTGAGGCAGGCCGACAGCAGGTTGGCCCCGGCCCACAGCACCGCGAACGCGATCACCTCGAGCGAGATCGCGTAGGTGAGGGCCGCACGGGGCGTGATCAGCCCGGTGACGAGGGGACGCCCCTTGGTGCGGTCCATGAGGGCGTCGATGTCGCGGTCGACCACCATGTTGATCGCGTTGGCGCCACCGGCGGCGAGGGTGCCACCGACGAGCGTGACGACGACGAGCCACGTCGACGGCCAGCCACGCTCGGCCAGCACCATCGTCGGCACCGTGGTGATGAGGAGCAGCTCGACGACGCGCAGCTTCGCGAGCGCGACATAGCCACGGAGCTTGGTGGTGGGGGTGCGGGTGGATCCGTGCACCACACCGCCCGGCGCCAGCCGGGACGGGACGAGTGGACGGGTGCCGGCAGCCATTGCGTCATCGTACGGGTCGCCGGGAAGTGCCTCCAACCGGCGGGCGACGGCAGAATGGTCGCATGCCGGTGGCGCCAGCACCCCGGGTGGTCGAGCGTCCGACCACCGACGAGACGGTCGAACCCGACCGTCCGTGGGTGGTGATCGTGTGGAACGACCCGATCAACCTGATGAGCTACGTCACCTTCGTGCTGCAGAAACTGTTCGGCTACTCGCTCGAGAAGGCCACCGAGCTGATGCTCGACGTGCACCACAAGGGCAAGGCCGCCGTCAGCTCGGGCACCCGCGAGAAGGCCGAGCTCGACGTGTTCCGGCTGCACGAACACGGCCTGTGGGCCACGATGCAGCAGGACGACTGATGCGGCGGCTCGGCTGACCATGGCGCGCTGGCAGTTCCGGCCACCCGTCGAGCGCACGCGCCACGGGTATCGGCTCAACATCGCCGACCGCGAGCGCGACGTCGTGCGTCGCCTGCTGGCCGAGATGCGCGACCTGCTCACCGGTCCCAGCGACCACGTCGCCCTCACCCGGATCTTCCCGGCCGCCTACCACCAGGCCGAGCACGCCGAGTACGACGCCGAGTACCAGCGGCTGATGCGCGAGGAGCTCGTCGCCTCGCGGCTGGCGGGGATCGAGACGGTGATGGGGGCGCTCGATGCGAAGCCGCCGCTCACCGAGGCGCAGATGATGGCGTTCCTGCAGGCCGTGAACGGCTTGCGGTTGGTGCTCGGCACGGTGCTCGACGTGAGCGAGGACGACGATCCCGACGACGTCGATCCCGATCACCCGCTGGCTGCCGAGCAGCAGCTGTACGGCTTCCTCAGCTGGCTGCTCGAGTGGACGGTGCGCGCACTCGCCTCGACGCTGCAGGACTGAACCGGTCAGGCGACCGGCAGGACGAAACAGCGCACGACGCCGGGACCGGTGTGCAGGCTCGACGACGGGCCCACCCGGTAGCGCAACACCTCGTCCACCACGGCCGTCTCGCCGACCGACAGGGCCAGCGCCGTGGCGATCGGCTCGGTGTCGGGGTGACCGTGGCCGACGGCGACGCGAGCGCGGGGTGCCCAGTCGAGCACCGCGCCGGCCATCGCGTTGACGGCGTCGAGCACCGTGTCGGCGTCGCACCACGGCTCGACCACGCCCCGGACGATCCGCTGCACACGGATCGCCTCACCGCGAGCGGGATCGGCGACACCGGTGCGCAACACGTGCAGCGGGGCGGTGAGCACCAGGTGGCCGAGTGCGGCGACGGCACGCTCGGCGCAGGCGACCACCTCGTCGACGCCGGCGCCGGCCTCGATCGCCTCGCCGGCGGCCCAGGCGGCACACCCGATGCCGAAGCCGGCCGCGGGCAGCTCCACCACCCGCACGGGCACGCCGAGCCGGTGGGCGGCCAGGCGCACCGCGTTGAGCGAGCCGGCGTGTGCGGGCACGTCGGGATCGGCGCAGGTGCTGCCGGCGGCGTGCAGCGACACGATCTCCGAGCAGCCCTGGTCGAGCAGGGTCTCGATCGCGAGGGCGAACTGGCCGGGGCTCGGCGCACTCGCCGAGGCCGCCACGATCGCCGGGTGGTCGTGGCGGTACCACTCGTCGACGTCGAGCTCGACGCCCTCGAGCGCCTCGACGAGGTGATCCGCGTGATCCGCAGGTGACGCGTGGTCGACGTGTGCGAGGTGGCCGACGGTGTCCGGTGCACCCAGGTAGGTGATCGTGACCGGCACCACGGCGACGCGGAACCGCTCGACCAGCGCCGGGGGCAGCTGGGCGGTCGAGTCGGTGCAGAGCCCGATCCGCGGCCGATCGACCGTCATGGGGCCGACGGTACGCCCGGTCCCCCCGGACGTCACCCGGCGTCATCGCTTCGACACCGACTCGTCATCCGGTGCGACACCGATCACGCCGAGATGCCACGGAGCGTGGGATTCGCCGGGCCGGTCGGGCCGCAGCGCGGTCAGCCGGCGGCGCCCAGTTCGGCCAGCCAGGCGGGCAGCCGGACGGGCTGGCCCGCGGCGTTGACGGCACCGTGGGCGGTGACGGCGGTGGCCCTGGCCTCGCCGGCCACCGTGAGCAGGTACGCGATCTGGAACGTCGCCCGTGTGGTGCGGGCGAGCACCAGGTGCACGTCGACCTCGTCGTCGAAGCGCAGCGGGCTGCGGTACTGGACGAAGCACTCGAGCACGGCGTGGTCGACGCCCTCGGCGCGCAGCTCGGTGTAGGGCCGGTCGAGCGCCCGCAGGTACGCCACCCGGGCCTCCTCGAGGTAGAGGAGGTAGTTGCTGTGGTGGACGATGCCCATGGCGTCGGTCTCGGCGAAACGGACCCGGATGCGGTGCACGAAGGCGTAGGCACCGGGGTCGAGGGAGGGGTCGACGTCGAGACGCACGGGCGCCCACCGTATTGCTCGGAACGGCTGGTGGGAATCGCGAGACGTGGTGCTAGTGTTTCGGCGCTCTCAACCGGAGACGTCCTGCCCCCATCGTCTAGTGGCCTAGGACACCACCCTTTCAAGGTGGCGGCACGGGTTCGAATCCCGTTGGGGGTGCAGACCAGTATCCCTGGTCCCGTGGTGAAGTTGGAGTTCACGCCGGCCTGTCAAGCCGGAGGTCGCGGGTTCGAGTCCCGTCGGGACCGCTACGAGCGTCAGCTCGTGCGGTGGAAGGTGAGTGGTGCGTCCCGCACCCTCGCCGTCCGTCACTCGGTCGAGTAGCTCAGTCGGCAGAGCACACGCCTGAAAAGCGTGGGGTCACCGGATCGACGCCGGTCTCGACCACGACGAAGCCGTCGGTGCTCGCCAGAGGCGAGTGGCCGGCGGCTCCTTCGTTTTTCTGCCCGTGACCCCGTCGCCCCCGCACGACCGGGGAGGCTCAGCGCGACGCCCGCACCGCCTGGCCCTTGCCGTTGCGCTTGGCCGTGTACATCGCTGCGTCGGCCCGTTGCAGCAGGTCGTCCGCCGTGACCGGATCCACACCCGGGTCGAGCGCGTCGGCGATCCCGATGCTCGTGCCCACGTGCACCGACGAACCGTCCCGCAACACGATCGGCTCGACCAGGCGCCGTAGCAGCCGGTCGGCGATGTGCCCGGCGCCCTCGGGCCGGGCGACGATCACGAACTCGTCGCCGGCGAAGCGCGCCACCAGATCGCCGTCGCGCACGGCCCCGCCGAGACGCTGCGCCACCTCGACGAGGACCGCGTCGCCGGCCTCGTGCCCGCGGGTGTCGTTGACGGCCTTGAACCCGTCGAGGTCGCAGAACAGCACCGACGTCGGTGTGCCGTCACCGAGCCGTGCCTCGAGCGCCGTCGCGAGCGCCCGTCGGTTGAGCAGGCCCGTGAGCGTGTCACGGTGGGCCAGCGTGTCGAGGTGCCGGTGCAGGTCGGCGGCCGCACTGATGTCGCGCGCCGTCGCTTCGAGCGCGGTCGCACGACCGTCGTCGTCGAGCACCACGTGGCTGCGCACCTCGACCGTGCGCACCGCACCGTCGTTGCCGAGCACCCGGAACTGCAGCACCTCGCGCGGTCGGCCGCTCAGCACGTCGCCGAGCACGAACGTCGCGTCGTCGGGGTGGATCGCGCGCACGAATCGGAGTGGATCGGCGTACAGGTCGTCGGGCGACACCCCGAGGAGACCGCCGATCGCCGGGCTGATGTAGTCGAACCGGAACGGGTCGAACGCGATCCGCATGATCACGTCGGGCGACCGCTCGGCCAGTTGGCGGAAGCGCACCTCACGGGCCTCGAGCTCGCGGCGCAGTGCGAACTGCACGGTGAGGTCGGTCGCGGTGCCCAGCCAGCCGATCACCCGGCCGGTGTCGTCGCGCAGCGGCGTCGCCTCCATCTGCACGGGCACCGTGCGGCCGTCCGGACGGCGGTGGCGAACCTCGCGGGTGAACGCGTAGCCACCGTCGAGGGCCGCCCACCAGGCGTCGGCCACGGCCGCGCGATCGTCGAGGTGCACGGTCTCGAGCCAGCCGTCGTCACCGAGCTCGTCGACCACGCGTCCGGTGAACTCGCTCCACCGTCGGTTGGCGTACGTCCAGCGACCCCGGGCGTCGGCCTCGAAGATCGCGACCGGCGCGAAGGCGGCCAGGTTGCGGAACCGGGCCTCGCTCGCGGCCACCGCCTCGGCGTTGGCCAGCTCCTCGGTGACGTCGGTGAACGTGAGCACCGCCGCCGTCGGGTGCTCCTGCCCGAAGGTCAGCACCGGGTGCGCCGACAGCCGCAGCGATCGGCGCTCGTCGCCCAGCAGCACTCGGTGCACCGCGGCGTGCACCTCCTCGCCGTGGTGCAGCGCGCGGCCGAGGGGGTGCTCGTCGGCGAGCTCGTGACCGTCGTCGTCGATCAGACGGAGCTCCTCGAGCGCGGTCCCGATCAGCAGCTCGACGCTGGGCAGGCGCAGCAGATCGGCGGCGGCCTGGTTGGCGTCGGTGCACCGACCGCCGGCGTCGACGACGATCACGCCCTCGGCGAGCGAGTCGACGATCTGGCGCTGGTGGGCCTCGCTGCCGGCCACGGTGTCGCGTGCCTCGAGCAGCTCGGTCTGATCGACCAGCGCCGACAGCAACCCGGGCCGGCCGCCGAACGTCATCGGGATCGCGGTCCACTCCACGAGGCGCTCGCTGCGGTCGGGCCGGATGATCCGGTAGGTGCCCGGCGGTGGGGTCTCCCCCCGACCGATCGCGGCGAGGTTCGCGTCGACGCGTGCACGGTCGCTCGGATCGAGATGCGCGCCGGCGGCCAGCCGCGAGCTCAACCGGCCGAGGTCGTCGACGCCGAGCAGGTCCATCGCTGCGTCGTTGGCGAACACCGCCACCTCGTCGACCGTGACGACCACCGGGGTCGGCAGCAACCGCAGCACCGCCACCTGGTCGTCCTCGTTGGCCGAGAGCTGTGACGTGGCCTGCTCGATCGCACTGGCGTCGGCGAGCGTGATCACCCAGCCGATCGGCTCGCCCTGATCGTCGTGCACCGTGACCGCGTGCTGGCGGTCCTCCTCGGGGACGAGCTCCATCAGGTGGCGGCCGATCACGTCCGCGCACGCGCGCGCGAAGAACCGTCCGGCGGCGTCGTTGGCGGAGCGGACCACGCCGTCGGTGCCGACGGTGAGCACCGGCACGCTGATCGCCGCGGCGCTGTCCGCGAGCGCATCGAGCGGGTCGACGGACACGCGGCTCGGGACACTCACCATGCGGGTGACAGTTCGCCGTGCGGGAGCCGCGTGCCAGCAGGATCGACCCGGGATCGATCCGGGATCGATCCGGGATCGACCCTCCCCCGCGGGTCCCCCGACCCACTGGCGCGTTGGCCCTCGGACCGAACGATCCCGGGACGTGAACACTTCCTCGGGACGCCCCTGGGCCTCGAACCGCCCCAACGGCCGGACGCGCACCTTCGGCGCGGACGAGGTGATCGTCACCAAGACCGATCTGCAGGGACGCATCACCTATGCCAACGACGTGTTCCTGCGCGTCGCCGCCTACGAGGAGCACGAGGTGATGGGCAAGCCGCACAGCATCATCCGGCATCCCGACATGCCCCGATGCGTGTTCGGCCTGCTGTGGCGCGAGATCCAGGCGGGCAACGAGATCTTCGCCTACGTGAACAACCTGGCCAAGGACGGGGTGAGCTACTGGGTGTTCGCCCACGTCACCCCGACCTGGCGGGACGGCCGGATCATCGGCTACCACTCGAACCGCCGTGTGCCCGATCCGGCGGCCGTGCGCGCCGTGGAGCCGATCTACCGCCAACTGCTGGCCGAGGAACAGCGCCACCACCATCCGGTGGAGGCGATGGAGGCGTCGACGGCGATGCTCGGCGAGGTGCTCGCCGGTGCCGGCGTCACCTACGACCAGTTCGTCTGGTCGCTGGCCGGAGCGTCGGCATGAGCCTCGACCTCGATCCCACGTCGTCGAGCGTCGACGAGCAGGTGCTGCTCGAGCTCGAGCAGTACCGGGCGGCGTTCCGCGCGATCAGCGAGGTGGCGGCCCGGGCGGCCGTCGGCGATCTCGAGGCCCGGGTGCCGATGCTCGAGGGCGGCACGCAGTTCTCGGAGGTGCGCACCAACCTCAACCGGATGCTCGACCTGTCGGACGCGTTCGTGCGCGAGACCGCCGGGTCGCTGCGCGCCGCCGGCGAGGGCCGGTTCCACCGTGCGTTCCTGCCCAACGGCCTGCTCGGCTCGTTCCGCGGCGGCGCCGTGACCGTCAACGACGCCCGCCGGGCGATGGCCGCGGCGAACGACGCGCTGAAGGCCGCCGATGGCAACCGCGCCGCGCTGGCCGACGAGTTCGAGACCGCGGTGCTGGGCGCGAGCGAGCAGGTGTCGGGGGCGAGCACCGAGCTCGGTGCCACCGCGGCGTCGCTCACCGCCTCGGCGCGCGCCGCCGTCGACGAGACCGAACGAGCGGCCACCACGATCGCGACGCTCGACGAGTCGTCGCACCAGATCCGCCGGGTGGTCACCCTCATCCGTCAGGTCGCCGGCCAGAGCCGGCTGCTCGCCCTCAACGCCACGATCGAGGCTGCCCGTGCGGGCGAGGCCGGGCGCGGGTTCGCGGTCGTGGCCACCGAGGTGAAGCAGCTCGCCGAGCAGACCGGGTCGGCCACCGAGCAGATCGAGGCCGAGGTGGCTGCCGTGCAGGCGGCCGCGCTGGCGTCGCGCGAGGTGCTCGACCACATCGCCACCACGGTGCGCGACATGCACGAGCAGGTGATGGCGATCAACGCTGCGGTCGAGGGCTCGGGGCTCGGCAACGCGGCCGACTTCACCGGCCTGTCGCAGCTGGCCGAGCTGCTGCGTCGCGAGGTGACGCACTTCCTCGGCGAGCTCCGCTCCTGACACGGCACCGGACGCGCCGCCCGCTCTGCTCCCGGCCCGGTCGGGGCCGCTGCGCCTAGCCTCGGTGCCCATGGCCGGACCGCTCGCGCTCACCTTCGTCTCCTCGGCGAGCAAGCTCTCGGGCCTGCCCGAGTCGCCCGCCGAGGTGGCCCTCGTCGGGCGGTCGAACGTCGGCAAGTCGTCGCTCATCAACGCGCTCGCCAACCGCAAGCAGCTCGCCCGAGTGTCGAACACGCCTGGGCGCACCCAGCTGATCAACCTGTTCCGGCTGCCCGACGGCACCACCGTGGTCGACCTGCCCGGCTACGGCTACGCCGCCGTGCCCACCCGCGAGAAGGCCAAGTGGGCACCGATGATCGAGGGCTACCTGCTCGGCCGCGAATCGCTGCAGGCGCTGCTGTTGCTCGTGGACGGCGAGATCGGGCCCACACCGCTCGACCTGCAGATGCTCGACTGGGTGCGGGACAACCGGATCACCACACTCGTCGTGGCCACCAAGGCCGACAAGGTGAAGCCGTCGCGCCTGGCCGGCCGTCGACAGCAGGTGGCCGCCGCGTGCAAGCTGCACGAGGGCGACATCTGCTGGGTGAGCGCCTCGAAGGGCACCGGGATCGACGTGCTCCGCGACCGGGTGCGCACCCTGCTCGCCCTCGGTTGAACCGGCGATACGCGCCTCGATCGCGCGCCTCGATCGCGCGCTCCGCGGTCTCCGACGAGTTGTTCGGTTCGTCATCGGATCGACATGTTCGACGCCATCAGGCACGTTTCGACGCTCCGTGGTCATCGAAGCGTGGTGATCTTGACGATTCCCGCACTTGAACCGGCGGCGAAAGATGACGATTCGATGACATGCGAAACACCATGCTCACCACGGTGCGGGGCGGCACCGGTCGTCGGGCGGGTCGATTCGGGGCCGTCGCCCTGTCGGGAGCGCTGCTGCTCTCCCCGCACGGCTGCGTCCCCCGCAACTCGACACCGCGGCCACCACGCGCACCGAACACCACGGTGCCGGTGACCACCGCACCCACCACGACCGCACCACCCGCGACCACACCGACCACCGCGCCCACACCGACCACCGCGCCAGCGACCACGGTCGCGCCGGCCACCACCGCGCCGGCCACGACCGCCGCGCCGGCCACCACCGCGGCACCGACCGGCTCGACCGGTCAGGTGATCAACGGGCCGTTGCCCACCCCGGCTCGGGGCACCTCGGCCAGCGGCCTGCAGCCCTTCGGCGGCCCCATCCAGGCGAGCGGCGACGCCACCGGCAACTTCCGCGTGACGTGCTTCTTCTCGCACATGAACGCCGACGACTCGATCGTCGCGCCGGGCCGCGCCGGTGCCTCGCACCTGCACACCTACTTCGGCAACACCGGCTCGAACGCATCGTCCACCCCGGCGTCGCTGCTCGCGAGCGGTAACTCCACCTGCAGCGGCGGCACGACCAACCGTTCGTCGTACTGGGTGCCGAGCGTGCTCGACGCACAGAACCGGCCGATCGCGCCGAGCATGAACCAGGTGTATTACAAGAGCGGCTACCAGGGCACGCCGTACTGGAAGATCAACGCGACCCTGCCGAACGGGCTGAAGATCATCGCCGGTGACGCCAAGGCGACCTCGGCACAACCGCAGCGCAACGGCATCGACGCCGTCCAGTGGACGTGCGGCGTGTGGACGGCGAACGACGGACCGCGGATGATCACCGGCATGACGTCGTCGATCCCGAACTGCGCGGCCGGCACCGACCTGTGGGCGCAGATCCGGTTCCCGCAGTGCTGGGACGGCGTCAACCTCGACTCGGCCGATCACAAGAGCCACATGGCGTACGGCACCTGGGGCGTCGGCTGCCCGGCCAGCCACCCGATCGCCCTGCCCGAGATCACCTACAACGTCCACTGGCCGGTCACGTCCGGTTCGAGCAGCGGCTGGCACCTCGCGAGCGACATGTACAGCGGACCCGGCGGCTGGTCGCTGCACGCCGACATCGTCACGGCCTGGGACCCGACCGTGAGCACCACCTGGTTGCAGAACTGCGTGCGCCGCGACGCCGACTGCAAGATCGGCTACGTGAGCGACACCACGCAGCTCATCTACGCCACCGCCGGCTGAGCCCGCCGACCCGGTCGATCCGACCGATCAGTTGCGCCCGCGCAGCGTGCGCCGCACCGACCCCCGCGCCCTGGCCCACAGGTCGCGGGGGTCGGGCAGTGTGAGCCCCTTCTTCACCAGCGCGAACTTCTTGGCCGTGTAGGGCGGGTACAGCAGCGGCGGATCGAGGCGCGTGGCCCGGTGGTGTACCGAGCGCAGATGGCTGAAGGTGTCGAAACCGGCCTTGCCGTGATACGCGCCCATGCCGCTCTCGCCCACACCGCCGAAGGGCAGGTGCGGGTTGCTGATGTGCATGATCGTGCCGTTCTGGCACACACCACCACTGCTGGTGCGGGCCAGCACCGCCTCGTGCTCCGCATCGTCCTCGGTGAAGGTGTAGAGCGCCAGCGGCTTGTCGTCGGCGTTCACGAACGCGATCGCCTCGTCGAGCGAGTCGACGGCGATCAACGGCAGGATCGGCCCGAAGATCTCCTCGCCCATCACGGGATCGGCGCGGGTGACCCCGGTGAGCACGGTGGGTGCGACATAGCGGGTGTCGGCGTCGCTCTCGCCTCCGACGGCGGCCGTGCCGCTGTGCAACAGCTTCTCGAGCCGGTGGAAGTGGGCGTCGTTGACGATGCGGGCGAAGTCGGCACTGCGCTGCGGGTCGTCGCCGTAGAACTCGCGGATGCGAGCGCCGAGCTGGCTGACCAGCCGGTCGTGCACCTCGCGCTCGACCAGCACGTAGTCGGGCGCGATGCAGGTCTGGCCGGCGTTGAGGAACTTGCCCCATGCGATGCGGCGCGACGCGACCTCGAGGTTCGCCTTCGCGGTGACGATCGCCGGGCTCTTGCCACCGAGCTCGAGCGTGACCGGCGTGAGGTGCTCGGCTGCGGCACGCATCACGATCCGGGCGACCCGGCCGTTGCCGGTGTACATGATGTGGTCGAAGCGCTGGGCCAGCAGCTCGGTGGTCTCGGCCACGCCGCCGAGCACGATCGACACGGCCGGGTCGTCGAGCTCGCGGATCATCGCCGCGACCACGTCGGCCGACGCCGGGGCGAGCTCGCTCGGCTTGCCGACCACCGCGTTGCCCGCCGCGATCGCGGCGACCATCGGCAGCACCAACAGCTGCACCGGGTAGTTCCAGGGGGCGATCACGCACGCCACGCCGAGCGGCTCGCGCACGATGCGCGAGGTCCCCGGCTGGAACGCGACGGGCGTGGCCACCTTCTCGGGCGCCATCCACGCGTCGAGGTGGGCCAGGGTGTGGTCGATGTCGCCGAGCACGAAGCCGATCTCGGTGGCCCAGGCCTCGAACGTCGGCTTGCCGAAGTCGGCGGCGAGGGCGTCGAGCAGCCGCTGCTCGTGGCTCACGAACAGCTCGCGCAAGCGGCGCAGCGTGTCGACCCGCCACGCGCGGGGGCGGGTGCGGCCACCGTCGAAGGCCGCACGGGCGGCGGCGACGCGGCCGGGGATCTCGTCGAGGGGGGTGACGGTCGGGCTCATGGCCGTCACGCTACGCCTGCGCGGCGCCGTGACCATCGCGGATCGACGGCGCGGATCAGAAGGCAGTGGAGGGCAGCTCGGCCTCGTCGGCCTCGATCGCGTCGACCATCCGGCGGGCCACGGCCTCGGGGTCGCGACCGGCGCCGAAGGACGGGGCCGTGCCGGCGATCGCGCGAGTGGTCAGGCCGGTCTCGGTGTGCGGCGGGCGGAAGTCGGCGACGTGCACGCCGAGCCGACGCGCCTCGCGTCGCAGACCGGGCAACGCGTGCGAGAGCGCGGCCTTCGAGGCGCAATAGGGCACCAGGTGGGCGAGCGACTGCTCGGCCACCACCCCGGTGATCGTGGCGAAGAACCCACGGCGCTCGGCGAGCACCGGCAGCACCGCCCGGGCGAGCCACAGCGGGCCGAGCGCGTTGGTGAGGAACAGCTCCTCGATCACGGCCGGGTCGGTGGCGACGAGATCGCCGAAGGCGACGATGCCGGCGGCGTTGACCACGCCGTCGAGTCGGCCCTGCAGTCCGAGCGCGCCGCGCACCACCGCCTGACCGGCATCGACGTCGCGCAGGTCGCACACGATGTCGGGGCCCTGGCGCCCGGCGCCGAGCACCACCGCACCACGCCGACCGAGTTCGGACACGAGCGGGCGACCGATCCCACCCGTGGCTCCGACCACCACGACGACGGCACCCTGCAACTCACGCACGACGCCCATCGTGGCGCGCCGGTGCGCGCCCTGGGAAGTCGCCCCGGGAATCCCAACGCCCACGGGCGTTTCCGGCGGTGCGACGCTGCAGGAGGGCAGCACGCACGGTGACGATCGACCGGCCTCCGTCGACCAACATGGCCCGATGGTCGACACCGCAGCACCCCTCCCCCAGCTCCACGAGCTCGGCTTCTACGGCCTGGCCGGCGCCCCCAAGTCGCCGGCCGACCTGATCCAGGAGTGCCGCGACGGCGAGGCGCTCGGCCTCGGCACGGTGTTCCTGAGCGAGCGGTTCAACATCAAGGAGATCAGCACGATCAGCGGTGTCGCCGGCGCGGTGACCGAGCGGTTGAAGATCGCCACGGGGGTCACCAACCACAACACCCGCCACCCGATCGTCACCGCCAGCTACGCCACCACGATGCACCGTCTCACCGGCGGGCGCTTCGTGCTCGGCCTCGGCCGTGGCATGGACCGGATGTTCGACGCGTACGGGCTGCCGCGCATCACGACCGCGCAGCTCGAGGACTTCGCCGGGCTCGTGCGCCGGCTGTGGCAGGGCGAGGTGGTGGTGGGCCACGACGGGCCGGCCGGCTCGTGGCCGGTCCTCGCGCTCGACCCCGACTTCCGCGAGGACATCCCGCTGCTGCTCAGCGCCTTCGGACCGCAGAGCCTGCGGCTCGCCGGCCGCGCCTTCGACCAGGTGCTGTTGCACACGTTCTTCACCGACGAGACGTTGCAGCGCTGCGTGCGCACGGTGAAGGACTCGGCCGAGCAGGCGGGCCGCGACCCCGGCCAGGTGACGGTGTGGAGCTGCTTCGCCGTCGTGGGCGACTGGCTGCCCGAGGACGTGCGCCTGAAGAAGACGGTCGGTCGGCTCGCCACGTACCTCCAGGCGTACGGCGACCTGATGGTGAGCACCAACGGCTGGGATCCCGACGTGCTCGCCCGGTTCCGCGCCGATCCGTTCGTGGCCGGCTTCCGGGGTGCGCTCGACGGCAAGGCCACCACGGCCGAGCTCGAGCACGTCGCGACACTGATCCCCGACGAGTGGCTGGCCCCGGCCGCCACCGGCAGCCCCGAGCAGTGCGCCGCCGCGGTGCGCCACCAGCTCGAACTCGGAGCGGACGCGGTGATCCTGCACGGCGCCGCCCCGGCCGAACTGGCCCCGGTGGTCGAGGCATACCGCGCACAGTTGGCGCGCGCCTGAACCCTCTGCCAGCCTGAGGGCCGATGTTCCTGGCCCTCACGGAGATGCGTCGCGCCAAGGTGCGCTTCGGCCTGCTGTCGGGGGCCGTGGCGTTGCTGGTGTTCCTCATCCTGTTCCAGCAGGCCATCTCGACCGGCCTGATCGACCAGTTCATCGGTGCGCTCAAGCACCAGTCGGCCGACGTGCTGGTGTACAACTCGCAGGCCCGCAAGAACCTCGAGGGCTCGATCGTGCTGCCCGACCAGGCCGCAGCCATCGCAGCCGTCGAGGGCGTGGCCGAGGCCGCACCGCTCGGCGAGGGCACCTTCACCGTGCAGGCCGGCGAGCCCGGCACGGAGGAGCAGGACGCCGTGATCTTCGGCTACCAGCTCGGCGGCCCCGGCGCGCCCACCACGCTGGTCGAGGGCCGGTTGCCGGAGGCCGACGGTGAGGCGGTCGCGTCGAGCCGCAATGCGCCCGACGGCTTCGACATCGGCGACACGGTCACGGTCGTGCCCAACGCCGGCGGCACCGAGGTGAGCTTCACCGTGGTGGGCCTGGCCGACGAGATCAACTACTCGGTGGCACCGACCTTGTTCGTCGACTTCGCCGGCTACGAGTCGGCGCGTCGCGCGGTCAACCCCGATGCGACGACGATCCTGCCGACGGTGATCGCGATCCAGGTGGCCGACGGCGCCGACCCGGCGACCGTGGCCGATGCGGTGAACGGTGCGGTCGACGGGGTCGAGGCGCTCACCCGCCAGGAGGCCGTCGACGGCTCGCCGGGCGTGGCGAGCGTGCGGCAGAGCTTCTCGGTGATCCTGCTGCTGTTCTACCTGGTGGTGCCGTTGGTGACCGGGTTGTTCTTCCTGATCGTCACGTTCCAGAAGGCCGGCGCGCTGACCCTGCTGCGCGCGATCGGCTCGCCCGCCGGGGTGCTCGTGCGGTCGTTGCTGCTGCAGGTGGTGATCGTGGTCGTGAGCGGTGCCGCGATCGCGATCGGGTTGTTCTTCCTGCTGTCGCGCGGTGAGGTGGGTTCGCTCAGCGTGCCGTTCGACGTCGGCGTCATCACCTTCACGTTCGTGGTGGTGCTGGTGCTCGCGCTGCTCACCTCGTTGGCCGCGGTGCGGCGCGTGCTGCGCATCGACCCGATCTCGGCCACCACGGGCGCGGGGGTGCAGGTCTGATGAGCCTGGCGACCACCGAACTGCGTCGCAAGCCCGGCCGCTTCGCGGTCGCCACGATCGTGCTGACCTTCCTGAGCCTGCTGCTGTTGCTGCTCGGCGGTCTGCTCGACGGGCTGTTCCTCGGCTCGACCGGGGCGATCCGCGCCCAGGACGCCGACGCGATCGTCTACTCCGACTCGGCTCGCGACTCGTTCCTGCGCAGCCGCATCACCGCCGACGTCCGTGCACAGGTCGAGGCCGTTGCCGGCGTCGCCGAGGTGGGCGGCCTGGGCTTCACGCTGCTGGGTGCCCAGGTGCCCGGCGAGCGCGACCTCGCCGACGTGGCCGTCGCCGGCTACGAGATCCCCCCGTCGGGCGTGCCCGAGGTACCGCCGGCGGGGCACGCGTGGGCCGACGAGCGGCTGCAGGACGCGGGGGTGTCGATCGGCGACACCCTGCTCGTCGGTCCGGCCGCGACGCCGATCGTCGTCGACGGCTGGGTGCAGGACACCAACTACCTGCTGCAGGGTGGCCTCTGGACCACCCTCGACACCTGGCGCACCGTGCAGAACGCCAACCGCCCCGACGCCTTCGTCGCCGACGGGGTGGTGCAGGTGCTGGTCGTGCGAGGTGACGGCACCGCGTCCGACCTGCCCGCCGCGATCGACGCGGCCACCGGCACGACCGCGTCGCTGACCGTCGACGAGGCGGTGAACGCGCTGCCCGGCGTGAAGGAGCAGAAGAGCACGTTCAACGCGATCATCTACTCGACCCTCGCGGTGGTGCTCGCCGTGGTCGGCCTGTTCTTCTCGCTGCTCACGCTCGAGCGCACCGGCCTGTACGGCGTGCTGAAGGCGATCGGCGCGAGCACCCGCCGGCTGTTCGCCGGTGTGGTGGTGCAGGCCGTGATCGTCGCCCTCGTCGCGTTCGTCGCCAGCGGCGTGCTGGCGGTCGCCGCCGAGGCCGCGCTGCCGGGGAGCATCCCGTTGCAGCTCACCACCGGCCGGTACGTCTTCACCTTCGTCGCCCTCATCGTCGCGGCGGTGCTCGGCAGCGCGATCTCGTTGCGCCGCGTCACCCGCATCGACCCCGCCTCAGCCATCGGGAGTGCCGCATGAGCCCCACCGCACCCGCCACCGCCCCGAGCGCGACCGCTGCCGGCGGACCCGCGCTGCAGCTGCAGGACGTCCGCAAGGTGTACGGCAGCGGCGACAACGAGATCGTCGCCGTCGACCACGCCACGCTCACCGTCGGCAGCGGCGAGATCGTCGCCCTGCTCGGGCCGTCGGGTTCGGGCAAGACCACGCTGCTGTCGATCGCCGGCGGGTTGCTGTCGGCCACCGAGGGCCGTGTCGTGGTCGGGGGCGACGACATCAGCGGTCACTCGCCGACCGAGCTCACCGAGTTCCGCCGGTCGAAGGTCGGGTTCGTGTTCCAGTCGGTCAACCTGGTGCCGTTCCTCACGGCCGAGGAGAACCTGTTGGTGGTGTCCGAACTGTCGGGCGCGCGTGGCAGCGCGCGCAAGGAGGCCAAGGCCCGGGCCAAGGAGCTGCTCGACGAGCTCGGCCTCGGCAAGCGGGCCAGCAACCTGCCGGGTCAGCTGAGCGGCGGCGAGCGCCAGCGCGTGGCCATCGGGCGTGCGCTGTTCAACCGGCCGGCGCTGGTGCTGTTCGACGAGCCGACCTCGGCGCTCGACACCAAGATCGGCGAGCAGGTGATGGAGCTCATCCAGCACGAGATGCGCTCGCGCGGCACGGCGGCGGTGATCGTCACGCACGACACCCGCATGACCCACTACGCCGATCGCACCGTGCGGATCGTCGACGGCGTGCTGAGCGCCGACGGTGGCGGCAGCACCGACGGCCACTGACCCGGCCGGGCTCCATCTCGCCCGCACCGCGGCCGTCGGCCACCGCACCGCTACCGTGCGGCCATGAGCTCGATGCGTCCGTGGGAGCAGCTGATGGCAGGCGTCGACCTGCCGTTCCATCCCGATCTCACCGTGCCGGCGTTGCACGAGGTGCGCCTGCCGATCCCCACGCCCGATCCCGTCGGTGACGTCGCCGCCGCGGCGCACGACCGCGTGGTCGCCTCGCTCGCCGGCGCGGTCGCGCCGGGCACCACCGTGGCCGTGGGCGGGGGCAGCCGCGGGCTCACCGATCGCGTGGGGCTGTTGCGCGGCACGATCAGCGGACTGCGCGAGCTCGGTGCCGAGCCGTTCGTCGTGCCCGCGATGGGCAGTCACGGCGGCGCCACCGCCGACGGGCAGCGGGCCATGCTCGAGACGCTCGGCATCACCGAGGACGCCGTCGGCGCCGAGATCCGGGCGACGATGGAGACCGTCGAGGTGGCGCGCACGCCGCAGGGCATGCCGGTGTACCTCGACCGGCACGCGGCCTCGGCCGACCGGATCCTGCCCGTCAACCGGGTGAAGCCGCACACCTGCTTCAAGGGCCCGATCGAGAGCGGCTGCACGAAGATGGCGGTGGTCGGGTTCGGCAAGCAGCCGGGCGCCGCGCAGATCCACTCGTGCGGCCCGATCGAGATGCGCGATCGACTGCTGGCGGGCATCGCCGCGCTGCGGGGCACCGGTCGGCTGCTCGGAGGCGTCGCCTCGATCGAGTCGGTCACCGGCGACGTGGTGCGCGTCGAGGCGATGACGAGCGAGCAGGTGGGCGGCGCCTACGAGCAGGAGCTCACCGACTGGGCACGCACGTTGGTGCCCTCGTTGCCCTTCGCCGAGATCGACGTGCTGATCGTCGAGCGCGGCGGCAAGGACATCAGCGGCACCACCATGGATCCCAACGTGACCGGCCGCTTCTGGGTGAACGGGCTGGCCGAGCCCGACGCGCCGCGGGTGTCCAACATCGTGCTGCTCGGTATCACGCCCGTGTCGGGCGGCAACGTGCTCGGCATCGGCTTCGCCGACTTCATCCCCGTGTCGGTCGCCGAGCAGATCGATTTCGTCAAGACCTACATCAACTGCTTCACCGCCGGGCCGGCCGGCGTGCGGCGCAGCCGCCTGCCGATGGTGCTGCCCACCGACGACGACTGCATCAAGGCGGCGCTGAGCATGTGCGGCCGTGGTCTCGACGAACCCAAGCGCGTCGTCCGGATCGTCGACACGCTGCACCCGACGAGCTGCTGGGTGAGCGACGCCCTGCTCGACCAGCTGCCGGCGGGCGCCGAGCGGGTGTCGAACAGCTGAGCAGCCCCTGATCGGCTCCTGACCGGGCCCGGAGCGAGCCCGGCGGCGCGGCTCAAGACCGCGCACGCCGCAGCCGATGTTCTCCTCGTGATCGCGGAGACATCCACCTGGCGCGCCGCCGGCGGCTGGGTGCCGTCCGTCCCCGAACCGGACGGGCGCGCCGCGATCGTGCTGGTGGCGGGCGACCGTGAGGCGTTGGCCGCCGCGGCCGAGTGCGACGCCGATCCGCTCGGCGACCTCGGACGTGCCTGGGCGGGCACCGGTGCCGGCGTGCTCGGCTGGTCGACTGCCGGTCACACCCTCGACGGTCAGCCCTCCGACGGTGCCGTCGCCGTGCTGACGCTGCGTTTCGACGACGTGCAGGTGCGGAGCGCGAGCACCTCGCTCACCGACTGCGGTACCGCCCGTCGTGCGGGCCGCGAGCTCGCCGATGCGCTCGCCGCACCCGACCTGCGCGTGGTGCTGGTGGTGGCCGACGGCCTGCGCGTGAACGGCTCGATCCTGGCCGCGGGCATCGCCGACGTGCTGCCCGACGTGCCCGTGCTGGGCGTGCTCGCCGCCGACGGCGACCGCTACGGGGCCACGTGGACGCTGTGCGACGGTGTCGCGTCGGACGACGCGATCGTGGCGGTCGGCCTGTGCGGCGACGCGCTCGAGCTGCACCAGGGCGTGGCCGCCGGCTGGCACCCGGTCGGGCCCGAGCGCCTGGTCACCTCGAGCCACGGCAACGTCGTGCACGAGATCGACGGGGCACCGCCCGCCGAGCTGTACCGCGAGTACCTCGGGGCGCTCGCCGACGAGTTCGTCGCCAACGGTTCGATGCTGCCGCTCGAGGTGCGCGACCTCGACGATCGCCGCACGCTCCGCTCGCTGCGCGCCGTGCGCGACGACGGCTCGATCGTCGTGTCGGGCGACGTGGCGCAGGGCGCCTCGGTGCGCCTGCTGCGCGCCTCGGCCGCCGACCTGCTGCTCGACGCCGAGCTCGCGGGCAAGGCCGCCTGGATGGACGGCCCGGCGGCGGCGCTGGTGATCAGCTCGGCCGGGCGCCGTCGGGTGCTCGGCGAGCGAGCCGACGACGAGGCGCTCGCCGCGCTCGGTTCGATGCCGGCGGGCATGCCGTCGCTCGCCGCGTGGACGTACGGCGCGCTGGTGCACGACGGCGAACTGACCGACGTGCACGACGAGTCGATCTGCGTCGTGACGCTGCGCGAACGCGATCCCGGCCGCGCGGCCGTCGCCGCCGACACCCCCTTCGACGCCGAGGAGCACACCACCTCATGACCACCGAGCCCGTCCGCGAGCCGAACCGGCACCCGCTGCTCGCACGTCAGCTCGAGCGGTGTGCGATCGACGACGTGCCCACCAGCGAGCAGTGGCACGACTTCGTGTCGCGCGTGGAGCGCAGCTACCTCGACGCCGAGCGCGCCCAGACCCTCGTGGAGCAGACCCTCGAGGTGTCGGCCCGCGAGTTCTCGTCGATGTACGCCGAGCTGCAGTCGCAGGCGGCGCACGTGCTGTCGGCCGAGCGCAACCGCCTGCAGCTGGTCTTCGACTCGGTGACGACGGCACTCGTGGTGATCGAGCGATCCGGTCGCATCACCAACGCCAACCCCGAGGCGGTGCGCCTCTTCGGCGACCTGGCCGATCTGATCGACCACCACCTGGCGGATGCCCTGTTGATGGTGGGACGCGACGGCGCGGCACGCCCGATGCTGCCCGCGGCCGAGCTCGACGACGTGCTGCTGGCCGGCCGCTGGACCCGCAACGACGTGCGGCTCGTGGCCGCCGCCGGCCGGGCACTCGGCGAAGGTGCCAAAGTGCCCGCCGAGCAGCTGGTCGCGGCCGACGTGGCCATCGTGCCGTTCGTGGACGACGACGTGTGCGTCGGTGGTCTCGTCATCGTCACCGACAACGCCGAGCGCGAGGCGGCCCGCGAGCGGCTCGCCTGGCAGGCGTCGCACGACCCGCTCACCGGCCTGGTGAACCGGGCGGTGGTGACCGAGCGGATCGAACTCGCGCTCGTCGGCGCGCGCCGTTCGGGCGCGTGGCCGTCGGTGCTGTTCTGCGACCTCGATCGCTTCAAGCACATCAACGACTCCTTCGGCCACGGCGCCGGCGACCGGCTGTTGACCATGGCGGCCGAGCGGCTGCTCGCGTGCGTGCGCAGCATCGACACCGTCGCCCGTCTCGGCGGTGACGAGTTCGTGATCCTGTGCGAGAGCGCAGGCGACACCGAGCTGGTGCGCAAGGTGGCCGAGCGGATCCTCGAGGCGCTGATGGAGCCGTTCGACCTGCACGACGAGCAGACGCACGTGTCGGTGTCGATCGGCATCGCGCACGCCGGGCCGCAGCACACCTCGGCCGACTCGCTGCTGCACGAGGCCGACCTGGCGCTGTACCGGGCCAAGCAGCGCGGTCGCAACTGCGTCGACGTCGCCGACGAGGGCCTGCGCGTGAGCGCGGCCGAGCGAGTGCTGCTCGAGCGTGGGCTGCGCAGCGCGATCGCGCGACGCGAGCTGTCGGTGGCCTACCAGCCCGTCAAGCGCGCCGACTGCGACGAGCTCGTCGGGTTCGAGGCACTGGCCCGGTGGGTGCACCCCGTGCTCGGCGACGTGCGACCCGACCGGTTCGTGCCGGTGGCCGAGGAGACCGGGCTGATCCAGGCGCTCGGCGACCGCATGCTCGATCTGGCGTGCCGCGACGTGGCGACGTGGAACCGCGAGCGGATCGAGCAGGGCCGCGAGCCGCTCACCGTGCACGTCAACATCTCGGGTCGCGACCTGCAGTCGCCACACCTGCTGAACCGGGTGCGCGACGCGCTGCGACGCCACGACGTCCCTGCGCACTGGTTGGTGCTCGAGATGACCGAGACGATGCTGCTCGACGACCCCGACAAGGCGCTCGAACGGCTCCGCGAGCTGAAGCGTGCGGGTATCCGGGTGGCGATCGACGACTTCGGGACGGGCTACTCGTCGCTCGCCTACCTGCGTCGCTACCCGGTGCACATGGTGAAGATCGATCGCGAGTTCGTGGCCGAGATCGCTTCGTCGACGCAGGATCAGTGCATCGTGCGGGCGATGGTCGACCTCGCGAAGGGCCTCGACTACGTGGTGCTGGCCGAGGGCGTCGAGACCGGCGCCGAGCTCGAGGTGTTGAAGACCCTGGGCTGCCAGCTCGTGCAGGGCTATCTGATCGGACGTCCGATGCCGAGCGAGGACGCGCTGCTGCTCGCGACGAGCGAGCCGATCAGCTCCCGAACGGGAATCCCAGATCCGGTGCCGTCAGCATCGGTCTGAACGGCACGCCGGCCGCCTCGGCCATCGCGCCGCAGGTACCGCCGCGGTCGACGATCACGGTGATCAGCACCGGGATCGCGCCGAAGGCGCGCACCACCTCGACGGCCTCCATCGGCGACGTGCCACGCGTGACCGTGTCCTCGGTGATCACCACACGGTCGCCGGGTTCGAGCGCTCCGGCCAGCCGGCCGGTCACCCCGTGGTCCTTGGCCTCCTTGCGCACCGTGAAGCTCTTGAGCGCGCGCCCGCGGGTCGCAGCGATCGCGGCCACGGCGTAGGCGACGGGGTCTGCGCCGACGGTGAGCCCACCGATCGCCGTGGCGTCGTCGGGGATCAGCGAGAGCGCGACGTCGGCCATCAGCAGCACGCCGTCGGGGCGACACGCGGTCTGCTTCGTGTCGAGGAACCAGGTGCTCTTCGCGCCCGACTTCAGCGTGAAGTCGCCACGGCGGACGCTGTGACGCAGGACGTGCTCGCGGAGTGCGTGGCGGGCGGGATCGAGCGGGGGCAGGTCGGGCGTCTGGTCGGGCACGACCTCCGACGTTACCGCGACCGGTTCAGTCGGGCTTGCGACGGATCAGCACTTCCTGTGCCACCGTCGCGACGTGCTCGCCCGCCGTGGTGAACACGTGCCCGACCGACACGCCACGCGCCCCGATGTAGCTGTGGCACGAGAAGTCGAAGAGGTGCCACTGGTCCATGTGCAGCGGCCGGTGGAACCAGACGGTGTGGTCGAGGCTGGCAGCGAAGCTGCCCTGCCACCAGCTGTCGATGTCGGTGACGCCCTCGTGCTGCGCGATCGCGCGGCGCACCGAGTCGGTCGGCACGTCGTCGCTCAGGTACGACAGCCAGCACCGGTGCACCAGATCGTCGTCCTCGACCGGGTCGGCCACCCGCATCCACACGGCCGTGCGGCCGGGGCGGTCGAGGCCGGCGTCGCGGAGGGCTGCGTCGGGCACGCTGCGCCGCTGGAACGACGTCGTCCACACGTCGCCCGTGCACTCGTCGGGGCCGGGCAGTCCACGGGGTGCCTCGATCGGCTGCAGCGCGATCGTGTCCTCGGGCCGCTGGAACGACGCCTCGAGGTTGAGGATCGCGCCGATCGCCTGACGGGCGACCACGCGGCGGGTGCAGAAGCTGCGGCCGTTGCGGATGCGGTCGACCTCGAACCGGATCGGTTCGGTGTGGTCGCCGCGTCGGATGAAGTACGCGCGCAGCGAGTGGGGGTCCATCTCGGGGTCGACGGTGAGGGCTGCGGCACGCAGCGCCTGGGCGACGATCTGCCCGCCGAACAACCCGCCCCACGGGTAGCGGGGGCCCACGCCGACGAAGGTGTCGGGTCCGTGGCTGGCGAGGTCGAACAGGGCTCCGAGGTCCATAGCGCTCACGACGCTAGATCGCCGTGGCGTGTGCCGACCCGGTCGGTTCAGCCGCCGACGTCGTCCCAGAGCTCGTTGGCGGCCGCCTCGTTGGTCTCGGCGGCCACGATGTCGCCGGTGAAGTCGTCGAAGTTGCCCTGCTCGACGTAGGTGGCGACGGCCTCGACGGCTCCGCCGCCGGCCGCGTCCATCGAGGCGAGCACCTGGTCGAGATCGCCGGTGGCTGCGAGCGTGCCGACGATCTCGGCCTGGCCGGCGTCGGCCGGCAGAGCGGGCAGCTCGTCGAGCACCGGCAGCTGGTCGATGGGCGGCAGGTCGGGCAGCTCGGGGATGTCGCCGAGGTCGGGCAGCGCCGGGAGCTGGTCGACACCCGGCAGCTGGCCGACACCCGGCAACTGGTCGACACCCGGCAGCTGATCGACGCCGGGGAGCTGATCGACGCCGGGGAGCTGATCGACGCCGGGGAGCTGATCGACGAGGTCCTCCGGGGACGGCATCGACGGGACGGACGGCATCGACGGGACGGACGGCATCAGGTCGCCGGGACCGGGCACCTCGGGGATCGGCAACGACGGGTCGGGCAGGAACGTGCCGGGGTCGTCGAGGTCGATGCCGTCGGGCAGGCCGGGCACGTCGACACCTTCGATCTCGCCGTCGACCGTGGTGGTCGTGTGTTCGGTGCCGTCGGCGTCGGTGGTGGTCTGCTCGCCGTAGCTGCCCGAGATCGCGTAGTCGTCGGTTCGCGCGCTGCCGCTCACGTTCGTGTGCTCGGTGACGGTGCCGTCGGCGTGCTCGGTGCGCTCGTGATCGACCGCGACGCCGCCTTCGAAGTCGTCGGTCTGCACCGCGACGCCGGCCTGCAGCGTCTCGTGCTCGCGGCCCTGCGCGTCCTCCTCGTAGCGGTAGTCGATGCCGCCCTCGGCGCTCCAGTCGTCGCCCTGTGCGTCGACGTTCGCCCGGAACGTCTCGGTCTCCGAACCGTCGGCGCGCTCGGTGTTCTCGTAGTTCACGTTTCCGCGCACCGTCACGTCGTCGCTGACGAACTCGCCCCCGGCGTCGACCGAGTCGCGCACGGTGCCGTCGGCGGTCTCCTCGTGCTGGTAGGTCACCTCGCCACCGGCCTCGAAGTCGTCGCCCTGCACATGTGCGTTCGCGTCGACCGTGGTGAGCGAACCCTCGGGTGAGTCCCGGTGCACCACGCCGACCCCGGCCGTGATCTCGGTGCCGTCCGATGCGTAGCGCCCGTCGGCGCGCACGCCATCGGTGGTGGTGTCGCCCTCCTCGTCGTGCACGTACGAGAGGTCGGCCTCCATCGTGGTGCCCGCGTAGTCGTCGTAGCCGGCGCCGAGGCCGACGGACACGTCGGTGTCGCCCTGCGCGTTCTCCGAGACGGCGACGTCGATGTTGCCGCTGTACGCGCCCGACGGGGTGTACAACGTGGCGTCGGCGTCGAGGTTGGTGCCCCAGCTGCCGTCGGGGTTGCGCTCGAAGCCGCCGTCGATCGAACCGTCGATGATGCCGACGGGTGTGGGGATCACGGCCTGGATCTCACCACCCACGCTGATGGTGCCGTCCGGCGCCACGTCGACGTGACCGTCGGCGTGCGGAAGCGGACCCCAGTCGACCCCGGCGCGTCCGTCGAGACCGAAGCTGCCGTCGGTGCCGAGCCGGCCGCCGACACCGGTGACGAGGTTCTCGGCCCGCGCCGACACGCCGTTGGTGCCGATCGAGGCGCTGGCGTACAGCACGTCGGGCACGCCTGCCTCGGCCGACAGGTTGCCGTTGGTGTAGTCGATCTTGACCAGACCACCGGTGCCGGCCTCGAGGGTGTCGAACGCGGTGTCGTCCGCGACGGTGAGGCCCCAGTCGGCCGCCTCGCCGGCGGTGTCGAACGCCTCGCCGGCCAGGTCGCCGGTGCCCTCGCCGATCGCGGCGGCCGCCTCGGCGGTGGCCTCGCCGACGTCCTCGGCGGTCTCGAGCGCGGCCTCGCCGAGGTCGACCGCGGTGTCGCCGAGATCCTCGGCGGTCTCGAGGATCGGATCGGGCACCACCTCGGTGACGACGGCGGCAGTGGTCTCGGCCAGCTGCTCCGCGGCGGCGGTGGCCGCCGCTGCGGCAGCGGCTGCCGCAGCCTGCATCTGCTGCGCCATCATCTGCGCCGCATCGGCGGCGAAGCCGGGCAGCATGGCCGCTTGCTGCGCGGCGGCGGCCGCCTGCTGCGCCAGGGCGTCGGCAGCCGACGTCATGGCCGCCACGCTCTCCTCGGTGACCTCGACGACGGTGTCGACCACGGGCGCCACGATCGGCGCCGCCGTCTCCACGGCGGTCTCGGCCACCTCGACGACGGTGTCGACGATCGGCTCGCCGAGGATCCGTGCCGTGGCCGCGGCGTCCGACACGAGCGCGTAGCCGGCCGACTCGGCGGCGCTGACGAAGTCCTTGAAGAAGCCGCCGTTCACGGTGTCCTGGACCCAGACCTCCACCATGCCCGCGGTGTCGATGACGGGAGCAGCGACCGCTGCGGCCGCGTTGCCGGCGATGCTCACGCCGTACATCGCGCCGTCGGACAGCACCTGACCGACCTCGTGGATGACCTTGCCGGCGGCGTCGACCAGATCGCCGGCGGCGTTCACGATGGCCCCACCGACAGCTCCCGCCGCGCTGCCCACAGCGTCGGCTCCGTCCGAGATGGCACCGCCGATGTCGTCGATCAGTCCCCAGCCCACGTGCGCTCCTCTCGTCCGGCCTGCGGCGGTCGTGTACGAACGCAGTCGATGGTGACAGGGGGTGATCGCTGCTTCACCGGGAACATTCCCGGTTCCCCACCTGGGGGTGCGTGCGTACAGTCCGCTCCATGGCAGCAGCACCCACGATGATCCCTGTTCGCACCGCCGGTGTGGTGACGCACCCGAGTGCCATGCTCCCCGGCATCCCGCCGTTCATCTTCTCGGTCCCGCAGGACTGGGTGCTCGACGAGGCGCCGGGGGCGCTCGCGGTGGTGCGGCCGAAGGAGGCCGTCGACGGTTTCTGGATCAACGCGATCCTGAGCCACGACAAGGTGGCGCGCTCGGTCGACTTCAAGCAGGCCGCGCTCGTGACGTGGTTGAAGCTCGCCGAGCACGCGCCCGACGCGACGATGCGGTTCGAGAAGATGATCCGCGTGGGTCGGCTGCCCATCTACGTGCGGGCCGCCGACATGAACGCCGCGCAGACCGGCCGCCGGATCTCGCAGCTGCAGGCGATCTTCTTCGGCCCGGTGCACGGCCCGGGCAAGGTGGTCGACTTCTTCCAGCTGGTGTGCACGGCGCCGGTGGAGCACGTCGACTCGATCGCCCCGGACGTGCTCGAGCTGATCCGCAGCTTCCGCTTCACCTGAGGGCCTGGGCCCACCTCGCTCGGCCCACCTCGCTCGCCCCACCACCGCGCCGCCGACGGATCCGTCGGCGGCGTCGTCGCGTGCCGGGCCCGATCGACGCGAGCGTGCCGGCCGTTCAGCCGGCGACGGCGGCGTAGAACGTCTCGCCGCAGCGGATCGCGGTCTCGCACACCTCGATCGTCGTCGGATCCGCGAGCGGATCGGCCGCCCGGGTGCGCCACGCACCGATCGACGCGAGCGCCGCTGCGCTCACCGCGGTGGCGGGTGCGTCGGCGGCGAGCGCGAAGGCCTCGGCCGGCGTGGCTGCCGACAGCAACGTGTGCAGGTCGCGCAGCGCCGCCTGGTCGAGCGACACGACGCCGCTGCCCGTCAGGTGCAGCGCGCGCATGCGGGCGAACTCGACCGTGCTGGCCTCGATCCGTTCGAGCTCGCGGTCGAGCGATGCCGCCAGCGCGGCGTCGACCGCGGCCACCTTGGCGAGCACGGCTCGCAGCGCCAGCAGCGCCGAGCGGGCCTGCAGCACACGCGCTCGCGGCGCGAAGTGCGAGAGGAACAGGTCGCGCAGCCGCGGCAGCCCCGACACCTGCACCAGCGCGTTGCCGAGCTGTGCCGCCGTGGTGGCGCGACCGCTGCGGATCTCGTCGACGGCGAAGCGCACGCCGAACAGCCCCAGGCGTCCCAGCAGCTGTCGACGCCACTCGACGGTCAGCTCACTGGCCGACACCTCGCAGAACTGGTCGGCCGACATCAGCATCTGCTCGAGCACCGCTGCGTCGGTGCCGGCGAGCGTGCGCAGCGCTGCCGTCTCGTCTTCGCGCAGGGTGAGGCCGGTCTCGGCCACCAATCCCGACAGGGGCACGACGGTGGCACACAGCCCCTTCAGCTGCGGATCGGCCGCGTACCGACCGGCGATGCGGGCCGCCGAGCTCATCGCGTCGAGCCGGCCCGCCCCGATCTCGTCGGCACGGCTGAGCACCGCGACCGCGTTCACCGGTGAGGCCGCGCTGACCGAGCGATCCATGAACGCGTCGAGGAACGCGATGTCGCTTCGGTGGGCGTGGCGCATCAGGTACACGACGGCGTCGGCGTCGCCGGGCGCGTCACCGTCGGTCTCCAGGAAGTCGCGGGTCCGCCGCGAGTTCTCGTCGTTCACGCTCGCGAGCCCCGGGGTGTCGATCAGGGTGATCGTCTGCAGCGTCGACGTCGGCCAGCTCACCTCGAGCCGCTCGATGTCGGCCTCGGCCAGACCACCGAGCTCGATCGACAGCGCGCCGTCGTTGCGCCGGAACGACAGCGCACGGGTGGTGCCGTCGAGCCGCCGCGCGACCACCTCGTAGCCGGCGCCTCGCTGGTAGACGGTGACGAGCTTCGTGCACTCGCCGGCGTCGGTGGGCGCGAGGCGCTCGCCGACGAGCGCGTTGAGCAAGGTGGACTTGCCCGCCTTCACCCGACCGGCGATGGCCACTCGCAACGGGCCCTCGAGGCGGTCGACGATCACCTGCGCGTCGTGGCGCGTGGCGTCGTCGGGTGCCTGACCGACCAGGCGTCGGGCGACGTCGAGGACGTCGTCGGCCACGGACCTGGCGGGTGTCTGCGTGGTGTCGGTCACGGTGCCACCTCTGCTGCGAGCGTGTTGCGGAGTGCGTTCTCGTACTTGCCGAGGTCGGACAGCATCGAGTCGACCTGCTTCAGGCGGGTCTGGCGTTCGGCGGTCGTGCGTTGCGCATCGGCCTGTGCCCGAGCGACGGTCTCGGCGTAGGTGCGTTGCAGGTCGGCCAACCGCCCGGTGAACTCGTCGCGCAGGTCGCGCTGGATCTCCTTGACGAGATTGGTGATCTGGTTGCCCATCTCGAACTGCACGTCGTCGAGGAACTGGCGAACCTGCGTGCGCGCGGCCTGGCGTCGCGTCTGCACCTTGCGCTTGCGATCGTCCATCAGCCCCATCGAGCCGAACACCGCGCCCACGCCGAGGAGCACCGGGTTGGACGCCATGAGCACACCGGCGGCAGCGGGCAGGAACGAGCCGAGCATGCCGAACATGTAGATGCCACCCTGCGCGCCGCGGATGGTGGTGACCGCGGTGTTGAACACCCGTTTGCCGGCGCGGTCGGCGCTGGCGTCGAGCGACTTGCCCTGCCAGAGCTCGCTCACGTCGAGGGTGCTGTTGAACGCCGCTTCCGGCGCCAGTTCGAGGTTCTCGTCGCGGATCAGGTCGACCACCTCGGCGCGCACGTCGTGGCGTCCTTGCTCGAGGTCGACGAAGGCCGCGGTCACCTGCTCGGCGACGGCGGTCTGCACGTAGCGCGCGAGCTCGTCCCACTCGGCGCCCTTGGTGAGCTGCTCGATCCGTTCGTCCATCTGCTTCTGGATCGTGCGGGACGCGGCGCGGAACCGGTAGTTGACGTTGCCCGACAGGTCGCCGACTCGATCACCGACCACCTGGCTCCACTTCGCGCCCGGCCCGCGCAGGTGCTCGAGTCGCTCCTTGGCCGCGTCGAGCTCGGCGAGCGACGATGCGGCACCGGCGGGATCGACGAGCATCGACCGCTCGACCTCGAGCCCGTTGCGCACCTGGCCGATCAACCCACTCGCCTCGGCACCGGTGCGAGCCGCGGCGGTGGCCTTGGCCGGGCCGACCACATCGCTGCAAAGGTGCGCGACGAGGTCGGGCAGTCGGCTGCGAGCGTTGAGGTTGCGGTCCTTGCGCTCCAGCGCGTGGCGCCGCAGTGCGCTGCTGATCGGGACGATGGGGATCGACAGACCCGCCCGTTCGAGATGGCCGCGATCGAGCTCGAGGATCCTCTCCCACGACGGGTAGAGGTCGATCTTGGTGAGCGCGAACAGCACCGTGGGGCACAGGTCGCGTGCCTGGCGCAAGAACGCGATCTCGGGCGCGCTCAATTCGGCCGAGGCATCGCTCACGAAGATCAGACCGTCGGCGAACGGCAAGAACCCGAGCGTCGCGGCGGCGTGGCCCGCGCCGAGGCCACCCATGCCGGGGGTGTCGACCAGCACCAGGCCCTGCTTCAGCACGGCGCTGGTCGACACCAGGTCGAGCCGCTCGACGTGCTTCGCGTTGCCGGGGTTGCCGACCTCGCTGACCCAGTCCTTCACGTCGTCGACCGCGATGTCGCGATCGACGGTGGCGTCGCCGTCCTTCAGCCGCACCACGGCGCGCTCGGCCTCGCCGTAGCGCACCATGGTGATCGCCGACGTGGCGAGGTCGTCGTCCACGGGGCAGAGCTCGCGTCCGAGCAGGGCGTTGACGAGCGAACTCTTGCCCTGTTTGAACTCGCCGACGACGCACACGATGGTGCTGGGACGTCGGAGCCGCGACGCGGACACCGAGGCGCGCTGTGCCAGATCGGGGCGGCCCTGTTGCTGGAGCCACTTCGCCAGCTCGGTGACGACGTCGGCGGTGGTGGGCGTCGCAGGGCGTGAGGCAGGTGCCTGGTCGGTCATGGCTGCCTCAGAACTCGAGCGAGCTCGGGTCGTTCGGCGTGATGTCGCCGGCGATGTCCTCGGCGAAGCCGATGTCGGGCAGGTCCGGGAGATCGGGGACGTCCGGGAGCGCCGGCATCTCGGGCAGGTCGGGCACGTCCGGCATGTCGGGCAGGTCGGGCAGGTCGGGCAACTCGTCCAACGCGGGTGAGGGGTCGGGCAGGGGCGCGACGACGGGTGTGTTCTCGATCGCCTCGGCCGTCGCGTCGACGATGGCCGGTGCGGCGTCGATGATGGCCGGCGCGTTCTCGGCGAGCACCTGCACCGGAGCGGCCGGGTCGGGAACCGCCGGGTTGTCGAGGAGCAGGTGCTCTGCGATGTCGACCCTCGTGCCGAGCAGATCGGGCAGCGGCGAGGTCGACCCGGCCGCGCCCGCCACGCCCACAGCCGCGGGGCCCTCCGCCGCCGCACCCGCGAACGGACCAGCATCCACCGGCGCCTCCGCCGGACCCTCCGCCGCCGCACCCGCGAACGGACCAGCATCCACCGGCGACTCCGCCGGACCCTCCGCCGCCGCACCCGCGAACGGACCAGCATCCACCGGCGACTCCGCTGGGCCCTCCGCCGCCGCACCGGGCGTGATCGCCGACGGGTCCTCGATCGTGGCGGGGCCGATCTCGACCTCGATCGTCGGCGTCGGCTCGATCGTCGCCGGACCGATCTCGACCTCGATCGTCGGCGTCGGCTCGATCGTCGCTGGACCGATCTCGACCTCGACGTTCCCGGCGCTCGTCGCCATCTCCGTGGCGGGCGCAGCGGCCACCTCGTCGAACACGTCGACGATCGGCGCCGTGGTGGCGGCGGTGGCGTTGGTGAGGTTGCTGTCCTCGGCAAGGGCCTGCGCGATCTCGGCCCGGTTGCCGACGATCCCGGTGTTGCCGTTCGGGGCGACGAACGCATCGCTCGGCTCGGTGATCACCGCCTCGCGCAGGACGGGATCACCGGTCACCGGGTCGTCGACGATCTCGACCGGGCCGACCGCGGCCGGCTCAGCGGACGCGGCCGGCTCTGCGGTCGCCGCGTGCTCCGAGGCATCTGCCGACGTGCCGGTCTCCGGGGCCGCTGCCGCCGTCGCCGGCGCGTCGGTCGCGGCGCCGGTCGAGGTCGAGGTCGTCGTCGTGGTCGTGGACGGCGAGTCGGTCGCGGTCGCGCCCGTCGCCGGTTCCGTTGCGGTCGCGCCAGTGGAGGTCGTGTCGGTCGTCGCATCCGTCGCCACCGCGCCCGTCGTCGCCGGTTCCGTCGCGGTCGCGTCAGTGGAGGTCGTGTCGGTCGTCGCATCCGTCGCCACCGCGCCCGTCGTCGCCGGTTCCGTCGCGGTCGCGTCAGTGGCGGTCGTGTCGGTCGTCGCATCCGTCGCCACCGCGCCCGTCGTCGCCGGTTCCGTCGCGGTCGCGTCAGTGGTGGACGTGGTGGTCGTGTCGGTCGCTTCGTCCGTCGAGGTCGCATCGTCGCCCGTCCCGTTCGTCGTCGCGACCGTGGCCGCTGCGGCGGCGTCGTCGGTGCCGGTCGCGTCGGTGGCCAGGGCGGTCGCGTCGGTCGCCGCATCTCGGTCGTCGCGCGCCTCGCGGTCGCGCAGTTGTTCCTGGATGAGGGCGTCGATCTTCTGGTCCTGGGTGAAGTCCTGGATCCGCTCGTCGAACTCGTCGCGCAGGCCGGCCAGCGCCTCCTCGGTCGACTGATCCGGGCGTGGCTCGTACCGGTCGATCATGCCGGTGAGCTCGGCCCGCAGCGCCTGGGCCTCGGCCTCGGTGGCCCCGACCGGTGGCTCGAACGAGGTGACACGCTCGAGCAGGACGGCCTTGGCATCGGCGAACGACGTGTCGTCGGGCGCATCCGTCGTCACGGGTGCATCCGGCGCATCGGACGGCGGCGCGACCTCGACCACGTCGACGCTCTCGACCGGCGCAGCGGCAGGGACCGGCGACTCGTCGAAGGCGTCCATGCCGTCGTCGTCGGGCGCTGGTGCCGGGGCGGTCGCGTGGTGCTGCGGTGCTCGCGGCGCCGACCGCTCGGCGGGCCCGTCGTCGGCGTGCATCGCGGGCGCCGGCCGCTCGAACGTCGGCCGGTCGACGCTCGGCGCGGGCGCCGGTGGCGGCGCGGGAGCCGTCGCTGCGGCGGTGGCGTCGGCCACCGGGGTGGTCGTCCCCGGCAGGTCGGGAGCGACGGCGGGGTCGAGCGGGGCAGCCGCGTCGGCGGCGTCGGCCGTCGCGGTCGTGGTGGCGTCGGCGGCATCCGCCGTCACCGCGGGATCGGTGACACCGGCCGACGGATCGAGGGTCGAGCCCGACGATGCGTCGGTCGTGACGGCCGTGACGGCCGTGTCGGCCGTCGTCGCCGCGTCCGCCCCGTCGTCGGCACCGTCGCCGGTGGCCGCGCCGGCCGAGCCGTCGCCGCCGTCCACGTCGTCCAGGTCGTCCACGTCGTCCAGGTCGTCGTCCGCGTCCTGCACCGCCGTGCGCAGTGCAGCGACGGCATCGGGATCGGCACCGTCCGACGGCGCGGCATCGCCCGACCCCCCGCCGAGACCGACGGCCGACGCGACCTGCTCGTGGAAGACGATCGCCGCCGTCACGGCGGCCGCGGTCGCCATGGCACCGACGGCCACCTTCACCACGGTCGGCGACGCGACCTCGCGTGGCGGGGGCGGCGCCGACGGCCGCCCGAGCGTGGCAGCCGCCGACACCTTCGGGCCTGCGGTCGGTGCGAGGTCGGTCACGGTGCCGGTGCCGCCCGAGTCACCGGCACCCGTGCCGGCCGCCGCACCGCCCACGGCACCGCGCGACGCCACCTCCGGTGGCACGCCGGCGTCGCCCGCCTCGGCGGCATCGCGAGCGGCCTCGGCCACCGCGGCGGCCTCGACCATGCCGAGCAACGCCCCACCGGCGACGACCGACTTGGGGTCGGCGGCGAACAGGGTCGGACGTTCGGTGTGCGTGCGCACGCGCTCGGCGACCATCGGGATCTGCGCGCTGCCGCCCACGAGCACGATGCCCGCCACCTGGTCCATCGGCACACCGCTGCTCACGACCGCCCGGTCGAGCGCCGAGAGGGTCTCGTCGACCCGTTGGGCGAGCATCGACTCGAACTCGGCTCGGGTGAGCCGCACCTCGGTGTGCAGGCCCGGCAGCGCGACCGGGATCGACACGTCCGACTCGGTCGACAACGTCTCCTTGGCGGCGGTCACCGAGGTGCGCAGCTGGGCGATGCCGGCGCGCACGGCCGGGTCGGTCGAGTCGAGTCCACGCAGCGACTCCCCGAGTGCCGACGTGACGTGCGTGAAGATCAGCTGGTCGAGATCGATGCCGCCGAGACGCTCGAGTCCCGAGGGCTGCCCGAGCACCGCCGGCGCGTCGTCCACCCGCACCACGGCGGCGTCGAAGGTGCCGCCGCCGAAGTCGTACACGGCAGCGACCGCGCCGCGCTCGAGCCGGCCCGAGGCGACGAAGTGGAGGGCGGCCGCGACCGGCTCGGGCAGCATCGAGACCTGGCCGAAGCCGGCCTGCTCGCCCACGTTGTGGAGCAGTTCGAGCTTGTACTGGCCCCAGTTGGCCGGGTGGGTGAGCATCACCTGCACGTCGCCCCACCCGTCGGGGAAGGCGGTGCTCGCCACGTGGCGGAGCATCTCGACCATCAAGGCGTCGGCGCCGAACGGGCGTCCGTCGACGACGATCGGGGTGGTGTCGCCGAAGCGGCGCTTCACCTCGCGGGCCCCGGCGTCGGGGCGGCGTCCCATCAGCTCGACGGCTGCGTCGCCGACGACGAACCGGTCGCCGTCGTGCGCGACCACCGACGGCATCGACGGGTGATCGCCTCCGAGGACGACGGGTTCGGTGCGGTCGCCGTCGCTGACCCAGGCGGCGGTCCAGGTGGTTCCGAGGTCGACGGCGAGGCGGCGCGGGTGAGAAGTGTCCACGTCGGCGACGGTAGAACGGGCCCCTCGGAGCGGGTACCGGGAACATCCCCGGTTCTCCGTCGACCCGTGGTCAGCCCGAAACCGGCCTGCATACAGTCCGCGGTCATGGAGTACGGCCTCGGCATCGACTTCGGCACCACCTACTGCGCCGCCGCGGTCAGCACCGCTCGCGGCGCGGAGATCTGCACCCTGGGCACCCGTGCCGCCACCATCCCCAGCGTCGTGTTCGTGCGTGGCCCCGGCGACGTGCTGGTGGGTGACGCCGCCGAACGGCGGGCACTCGACGAGCCGGGCCGCGCCGCCGCGGGGTTCAAGCGGCGCCTCGGCGATCCCACACCGCTGGTGCTCGGCGGTTCGCCGTACGGGGCCGAGACGCTGACCGCGCACGTGTTGTCGTGGATCGTCGCCCAGGTGTCCCAACAGCAGGGCGCGCCGCCGTCGTCGATCGTGCTCACCCATCCCGCGCCCTTCGGCGCGTACAAGATCGACCTGCTGCGCCTCGCCGCGCAGCAGGCCGACATCGGGCCGGTCTCGTTCGTGACAGAGCCCGAGGCGGCAGCGGTGCACTACGCGACGCTCGAGCGGATCGAGGTCGGCCAGGTGGTGGCGGTGTACGACTTCGGCGGGGGGACGTTCGACGCCGCGCTGCTCCGCCGAACGGCCGACGGCTTCACCGGTCTCGGCCATCCGGAGGGCCTCGAGCGGATGGGTGGCATCGATCTCGACCACGCCGTGCTGCAGCACGTGATCGACGCGCTCGGCCTCGAACCGAGCGAGCTGGTGCGCGAGCACCCCGACGCCGCCGCGGCACTCGCACGCGTGCGCGACGACTGCCGCGCTGCGAAGGAGGCGCTGTCGAGCGATGCCGACGTGACCATCCCGGTGTCGCTCCCCGGGCTGATGACGCAGGTGCGGCTCACGCGGGTGGAGTTCGAGGCGATGATCCGGCCGCGCATCCTCGACACCATCGACGCATTGCAGCGCGCGGTCCGCTCGGCCGGACTGGGGATGGACGACGTGGCTCGCATCCTGCTCGTCGGTGGCACGTCCCGGATCCCACTCGTGCGCGAGATGGTGCACGACGTCACGGGTCGACCCGCCACGGTGGACGTCCACCCCAAGCACAGCGTCGCCCTGGGCGCCGCCTCGCTCGCCGCAGCCCGCGCCGGCGTGCGCGCGCTGCCACCCCCACCGGCCGCCGCGGCACCACCCCCCGTGTCCGCGGCGGCTGCGGCGGCTGCCGCGCCGTTCAGCGGCCCGCCGACGGCCAGCACCCCGCCGGCACCGCCGGCCCTGCCCACGACGACCCCGGGCCAGGGATCCGACCCGTCCCCGGAGCCTCACCCCGAGCCGGCGGCCACCGGTCGACGCACGGGCCTGATCGCGTCCGGCGTCCTCGCCGTGATCGCCGTCGTCGTGATCGGTGTGCTGGTCACACGCGGCGGGGACGACGGCGATGCCTCGCCCGACACCACCGTGCCCGCCACCGACCTCGCGGCGGTGGGTGACGAGCCGCTCGACCCCACGACGGTGCCGGCGACCGACCCGGCGGCGGCGCCGACCACGTCAGCCACGGCGGCCGCCGGCGACGCCACCGAGCTCGAGCCGTTCGCCGGCACGCTCCCCCGCGCGACCACCTACGCGAACCTGTCGATCACGGTCACCCGGCTCGTGATCCGCAGGGTCGACCCGGTGTCGTATCTCGGCGGCCTCGAGTCCACCCCCGACGCACCGCCGTACGCCTACCTCGAGGTCACCTCGACCAACGGCCTCAGCGCCACCGAGGTCGACTTCGCCGACACCGCCTACGACCTGCGACTCGCCGACGGCACCTCGCTCCCCGCCACGTATGTCGACGGCGCCAGCTCGGCCGCGCCCGGGGCGACGGTCGCCACGGTGCTCGCCTTCGGCCTGCCCGAGGGCACCCCGCTCGACGCGGCGGTGTTCGCGGGGGCGGTGCTCGAGGTGAGCGACGCCGACGACCAGGTGGCGTCGGTGCCGCTCGACGGCGATCCGGCCACCCCGCCCGCCGACCTACCGGTCACGATGGCCACCACCCTCGCCGTGGCCGACGCCGACGGCAACACGGTGCAGTGGAACGTCGGCGACGGCACCCTCGGCCTCGATGCCGCCTACGAATCCGCCGACGCCCCCTACCAGCGCACCGACGCCCGCCGCGCAGCCACCGATCACCGGTGGCTGAACGTGCCGCTGTCGATCGTGGCCGGCAGTTGCACGTGCGGCGGCTTCGCGGTCGACTCGACGATGGTGCGGGTGCTGGTCGGTGACACGCCGATCGAGGCCGAGAACGCGTTCGGCGAGTACTTGTCGCCCGACTCGACCTTCGACACCATCCTGACGTTCTCGGTGCCCGCGACCCCCGGCCCGGTGGTGCTCCGCATCGGCCCGGTCGACCGGGCCGACCTGCAGCAGTCGATCACCGTCGACCTGCCGTGACCCGCGGCCGCAGTCGTGGCCGCCGCCAACCCCGGCGCCGCTGCCGTGTCGACGGTCGATATCCAGGGGTTCCCCCGATTCGACCAGGGGGTCGTCGCGCTCACGCTCGCTCGATGACCGATGCGCACGCCGACGCCCCTCGCCCCGCCGCTCCGCCCGACCCGATGACCGCCATCGCCACCGTGCTCGACCGGGCGATGAACGGCCAGCCGGGCGTCGTCTCGGTCGCCGGTGTGCGCGGCGCGGGCAAGACCAGGTTGCTCGACCGTGTGTTGCCCGCCGCACAGGCGCGGCGGATGACCACGATCGTGGTGCGCGGGTCGGTGGCACCGACCCCGACGGCGTGGCAGGGCGTGCAGGACCTGCTCCGCCCGCTGGCCACGTACCTCGAGTCGTCGACGTCCGATCACGCCGAGACCCTGCGGCGGGTGGCGAACGGTCGGGTCGCCGGCCTCGACGCCGGGGCCGTGCGCCTGGCCGTCCTGCACCTCGTCACCACGGTCAGCGCCTCGGCAGCGCTGTGCCTGGTGGTCGACGACCTCGACCTCCTCGACGCCGAGAGCGCCGGCGCGCTGCTGTTCGTCGTCCAGCGGCTCGACCACCACCGGATCGCCACCGTGATGAGCGGGCGTCGTTCGCCCGACGTGCCACGTTCGGTCGGCATCGTGCTCGACCCGCTGCCCGACGAGCACGTCACCGAGGTGCTCGCCCGCCGTGGCCTCGCCGCCGGACCCGCACGTGCCTGTGCACGCGCCGCCCGTGGTCTCCCGGGCATGGCGATCGCCCTCGCCGATGGGCTGACCCGGGCGCAGCGCGCCGGGCACGAGCGCCTGCCCGCGATGATCCGCCCCGCCCGGTCGTTGGTCGAGCAGCAGCACGCCGTGCTCGAGTCGTTGGGGGAGCGTCTCCAACGGGCCCTCGTGGTGGTGGCCGCGGACGAACTCGGCCAGGTTGCTGCGGTGCGCCGTGCACTGCGGATCCTCGGCGAGGACGACGGCGCGCTCGAGGACGTCGAGGCCGAGGGGCTGATCGAGATCGACGGTCCCACGGTGCGTTTCAGCGATCCCTGGTGGCGACCGGCCGCCTACTACCTGGTGGCGCCGGCCAGCCGTCGCGCCGCCCACCGTGCGCTGGCCGAGAGCTACGACGCACCCGAACAGGCCGTGGCCCGCGCCTGGCAGCTGGCCGCGGCAGCCGTGGGGCCGAGTGACCGGGTGGCCGAGGCCCTCGGCATGGTGGCCGCCGACGCGGCCCGCCGCGTGTCGACGGCCGCCGCGATCGACACCTACCGGATCGCACTCGAGTACGGCGAGAGCTCGGCGGTGCGCGAGCGCCTGCGGCTCGCTGCGCTGGGCGTCGCGATCGACGGCCAGCACGTGGCGGCGGTGCGCGAGTTGGTCGCGCACCTCGAGACCTCCACGCCCGACGTGGCGATCGCGGTCGCCGAGGCGAACGAGTTGCTCGGGGTGTCGGGCCGGCCGCTGGCGGCCTGGCTCGAGGACGGCGACGGGCCCTGGGCCACGCGGCGGCGGGCCCGGCTCGCACTGCTGTCGAGCGCCCGCGGTGGGGTGTTGACGCCGGAGGTGCAGCCCGAACGCACCGGCGTGCCGCTGGCCCATTCGCTGGTGGCCGCGGCGTTGCAGCACCGCCACGCCGGTCGGCTGGCGGCGGCGCGCGACGCGCTCGTGCGCCTCGACGGGCTGCTCGACGCCGGCTGCACCGAGCTGGTCGCCGTGTCGCAGGTGCTGCACGCCGACCTCGACCATCTCGTCGGTCGGCTGACCGACGCGCAGGCCCGCCTCGGTTCGGTCGGTCACCCGGTCGATCCGTGGACCCGTCACGCGCTCGAGTGGGTGCGGCGCAGGGTCGCAGCCGCGACCGATCCGACCGCGTCGTCGTGGACGGGTCGTGCCGGTGTCGACGTCGCCACCGATCGGCTGGCCGCGGTGCGGGGTGCGATCGGTCGCGGGTGCCGGGCCCGCGACCTCGAGCACCTCGGCCACGTGGTGCGCCACGCGGCGTCGCTCGGCCTGGTGGTCGAGGCCGCCGAGGCCGAGCTCGTGCGGCTCGAGGTGGCGGCCACCACCGGCGAGGGCATCGACCCGACCGAGCTCGAGGCCCTCGGGGCCCAGCTCTGGGCGCTCGGCGTGCACGGTTGGGACGCCCGGCTCACGGCGCTCGACGAGCGGGCGCGGCGGTCGGCGGAGGTGGATCTGTCGCGGCTCAGCCAGGCCGAGCGCCGAGTGGCCGAGGCGGTCGGGGCCGGGGTGACCAATCGTGAAGCGGCGGCGTCATTGTTCCTGTCGGTCAAGACGGTGGACTTCCACCTGCAGCAGATCTATCGCAAGCTCGGTGTGCGTTCCCGCACCGAGCTGGCCGTGCTGATCGTCGGCGACGATCGGCGGAGCCGGAGGGTCGCCAGCTGATGAAGAAGTGGTGGGAACTGCTCGAGGACGAACTCGACGCCCACAGCGAGACGGCGCCCGACCCGTGGTCGGATCTCGACCAGGACGTGGTCGAGCTCACCGAGGCTCAGCAGCGCTTTCTGGCGTCGTTCGACGAGCAGCCGCCGCCCGTGCCGTGGAACCCCCTGATCGGCCGCCGTGGTGATCGCGTGGTCGTCACCCGAGTTGATCCCAATTCCCGAAGATGATTCCCATCGAATTGGAAACAATGGATCGATGCAGCGCGCGATCAAGAGACGGCAGTAGCATGCCCGTTCATGGCGAAGAAGGGCCCCAAGAATCCACTCAGTGATCAGCACAAGGCAGCCATGGCTGCCGGTCGCACCGAGGGTCGCGCCGTGCGTGAATACCTCGATGCGCTGCGCTCGAACAAGCCCAAGCGAGGCCGCAAGCGCACGCCGGATTCGATCAAGGCGCGCCTCGCGAAGATCGACGAAGAGCTGGCCGTGGCCGACGCGCTCGACGAGCTGCGGCTGCTGCAGGAGCGTCGCAACCTGACGACCGAGCTCGAGAGCATGGGTGCCCAGGTCGACATGGCGGAGCTCGAGGCCGAGTTCGTCAAGGTCGCCAAGTCGTACAGCGAGCGTCAGGGCATCAGCTACGCCACGTGGCGCGAGGTCGGCGTCGAGGCCGCCGTGCTCAAGGCTGCCGGCATCGGCCGCGGCGCCGCCTGATCAGACGCTCAGCTCGTCGAGCGCGGTGAACACCGCGCCGACGTTGCGCAGCGACCGGTCGAGGTCGAACGCGGTGTCGAGCACCTCGGCGCCGAGCGCCGCCACCTGCGGGTCCTGCTCGAGCAGCGTGCGGAACGCCACCCCCTCGTCCCACGAGCGCATCGCTGCGCCCTGCACGATCCGGTAGGCGTCGTCACGCGTGAGTCCGGCCTGCACCAGCGCGAGCAGCACGCCCTGGCTGAACACCAGTCCGTGGCTCGACCACAGGTTGCTGCGCATCCGCTCGGCGTCGACGACCAGCCCCGACAGCAGCCGCTGCCCGCGGCGCATCACGTAGTGGGCGAGCATCGACGAGTCGGGCAGCACGATCCGCTCGACCGAGCTGTGCGAGATGTCGCGCTCGTGCCACAACGCCACGTCCTGCATGCCCGCCTGCAGGTTGCCGCGCAGCACGCGCGACAGGCCGCTGATGGTCTCGGACGAGATCGGGTTCTTCTTGTGCGGCATCGCGGACGAACCCTTCTGGCCGGCCTTGAACCCCTCTTGCACCTCGCGCACCTCGGTGCGCTGCAGGTGGCGGAGCTCGACGGCGATCAGCTCGAGCGTGGCGCCCACGGCGGCGCACGCCCACAGGTACTCGGCGTGGCGGTCGCGGGCGATCACCTGTGTGGCCGGCACGGGACGCAGGCCGAGCCGGTCGGCGACGAAACGCTCGACGCTCGGGTCGATGTTCGAGTAGGTGCCGACGGCGCCGCTGAGCTTGCACACCGAGACGGTGTCGCGAGCGGCGCGCAGCCGCTGACGGTCGCGCTCGACCTGCAGTGCCCACAGGGCGACCTTGGCGCCGAACGTGGTGGGCTCGGCGTGCACGCCGTGGGTGCGGCCGATCATCACCGTGTCGCGGTGGCGGCGGGCCATCTCGACGAGCGTGCCCAACAGCGCGGTCGACGCGTCGATCAGCAGGTCGGCCGCGTCGCGCAGCATCCAGCACCACGCGGTGTCGACCACGTCGCTGCTCGTGAGGCCGTAGTGGATCCAGGCGCCGGCGGGCGCGCCGATCGCGGCCTGCACCACGTCGACGAAGGCGGCGACGTCGTGATCGGTGACGAGCTCCCGCTCGCTCACCGCGGCGACGAACGCGTCGTCGACCACCGGCGCGTTCGCGCGGCACGCCGCGGCGTGATCGGCGGGCACCAGGCCCAGCGCCACGTGGGCCTCGGTGGCGAGCAGCTCGATCTCGAGCCAGCGGCCGAAACGGGCGGTGTCGGAGAACACCGCCGTCATCTCCGGCGTGGTGTACCGGGGGATCACGCCGATGCCCAGTGCAGGTAGTCGTCGCGTTCGGCGCCGACGCCCACGACGTTGATCGGCACCCCGACCTCGGCCTCGATCAGCTGCACGAAGGCGCGTGCGGCGGCGGGCAGCTCGCTGGTGCGGCGCACGCTGCGCAGCTCGCGGTTCCAGCCCGGAAGGGTCACGTACTCGGGCTCGACCTTGCCGAGCAGTTCGACGCGGTCGGGATAACCGGCGAGGCGCTGGCCGTCGACGCGGTAGCCGACGCACACCTTGACGGTGTCGAAGGTGTCGAGCACGTCGAGCTTGGTGAGCGCGAGCTCGGTGAGCGAGTTGATCCGCACCGCGTGGCGGAGCATCACGCAGTCGACCCAGCCGGGCCGGCGACGGCGACCGGTGACGGTGCCGAACTCGCGGCCGATCTCGACGAGGCGGTCGCCGTCGGTGTCGAGCAGCTCGGTCGGGAAGGGGCCGGCGCCGACGCGAGTGGTGTACGCCTTGGTGATGCCGACGATCCGGTCGATGTCGCGCGGCCCGAGCCCGGTGCCGGCGCAGGCACCGCCGGCCGTCGGGTTCGAGGACGTCACGTAGGGATAGGTGCCGTGGTCGAGGTCGAGGAACGTCGCCTGCGCCCCCTCGAGCAGCACGTGGTGCCCGCCGGACAGCGCGTCGTGGAGCAGATTGACCGTGTCGCCCACGTACGGGGCCAGCCGGGCGCCGAGCTCGGCGAAGCGGCCGACGATCTCGTCGACGTCGAGCGGGTGGCCGCCCGCCGCCACCAGGTTGGCGCTCTCGGCCTCGGCGCGCTCGCGCACGGCGGCCGCGAAGGCCGGTGCGTCGAGCACGTCACCGGCGCGGATGCCGACGCGGCGGGCCTTGTCGGCATAGGCCGGGCCGATGCCCTTCAGCGTCGTGCCGATCTTGGCGTCGCCGCGGCCCTGCTCGTGCAGGGCGTCCCATGCCTGGTGCCAGGGGAAGATCAGGTGCGCGTGGCTGCTGACGACCAGGCGTTCGCAGCTGATGCCGCGACGTTCGAGCGTGTCGACCTCGTGGAACAGGGTGGGCAGGTCGACCACCACACCGTTCGCGATCACCGGGACGACGTGGTCGTAGAGGATCCCGCTCGGGATGAGCTGCAGGGCGTAGCGCTCGTCACCGACGACGACGGTGTGGCCGGCGTTGTGGCCGCCCTGGTAGCGCACGACGTAGCCGTGCTCCTTCGAGAGCAGGTCGATGACCTTGGCCTTGCCCTCGTCGCCCCACTGGGCGCCGACGACGACGGTGACCGGCATGGCACGCTCCTCACACGCTTTCCACGAGCCCTGGCTCGCACGGTGTCCGGCGGTTCCGGAACGTGTGGCGAGCCTACTCGGCCGAGGGCCTGCTCACCCACCAGACGTGCTCGTGGTCCTCGAAGACGTCCTCGAGACGGTTGGTCCACACGGGCAGGAACCCCGGGCGCTGCGACCGGTAACACTCGATGGCGGCGACCTTGGCCGCCAGGTCGACCGGGACGTGCTCGCGCACGGCTCGCCGGCCGCCGCGGCGCATCTCGGCGATCAGGCCGGCGTAGCCGCCGCCCCACGCGTAGGGCAGGTCCTCGTAGACGATGACGTGCGGGGCGAGCTCGAGTGCGAGCGGCAACATGCGCCGGCGGAGCAGCACGTGATCGGTGTGGGGCAGGCCGCCTGGGCGCACCCGCAACACCGGCAGCGTGAGCTTGTGGCGGCGCAGGCGCACCCAGCCGGGCACCTCGCCGAGGCCGGCGGGGATGGCGAGGATCGTCGGTCCGTCGTGTTCGGCGACCAGCTCGCGCACGAGGCGTTCGGCCTCGTCGAGCACGCGGTCGGTGTCGGTCTCGGCGCGGTACAGCTCTTCGGGCAGCCCGAGGTAGCGCGTGGGCACGCCCACCTTGGCCATCGAGCAGGCGTCTTCCTCCATGCGTGCGCTCATCGCCGCCGTGCTCGACGTGAAGCCCTGCTTGACGTCCCAGTGGCTGGGTGCGCCGTCGGCGGGGACGCCGGTGAACACGGTGACCGACTCGACGGGCGAGCCGGCCGCACGAGCGGCGCGCATGAGCCCGAACGCCGACAGCGGGCTGTCGTCGAGGTGAGGCGCGATCACCAGCAGCCGCTGGCTCCGCACCGCCTCGAGCGCCTTCCCCTCGGAGGTCGCCTTCGGTGGCCGCACCCGTGAGACGCTACCCAAGGTCGATTCCCGTTGGGAGGGCCACCCGGGGGAACGGGTCGATCGGACTACCAGCGGACGGCGGCGGTCTCGCCGGGAACGCCGCTACCGTCGGGCCACATGGCGACTGGCGTGATGCGACGGATGCGATGGGCCGAGATGTCGGCCGACGACCGGGCGGCGCTGCTGCACCGCGGTATCGACGAGATCTTCGACCCGGCGTTGCGCCGGTCGATCGGCGAGCTGATCGACGACGTGCGCGAGCACGGCGACGTGGCCGTGTGCCGCGCCCTCGCCCGCTTCGACCGCATCGAGCTCGAGCCGCACCAGCTGCGCGTGAGCGCCGACGAGCTCGAGTCGGCGCAGGTGTCGACCGAGGTCGACGCGGCGATCGACGACGCGATCGCCCACCTGCGCTCGTTCAACGAGCACCTGGTGCGACGGGCGTCCGACTGGTCGTTCGAGAGCGAGCCGGGTCTCACCGTGGGCGAGAAGGTCACGCCGATCACGTCGGCCGGGCTGTTCGTGCCGAGCGGCAAGGCGTCGTACCCGAGCGTCGCCTACCAGTTGGGCGTGCCCGCCGTGGTGGCCGGGGTGGCCGAGATCGCGCTGGTGGTGCCGCCGGTCCCGGGTGGGCGCGGCGAGGTCGACCCGGCCGTGCTGACGGTGTGCCGCAAGCTCGGCATCGCCCAGGTGTTCCGTGCCAACGGCCCTGCCGGCATCGCCGCGCTCGGCTTCGGCACCGACTCGTTCCCGCGGGTGCGCAAGATCGTCGGCCCCGGCTCGCCGGCCGTCACCTGCGCGCAGGTCGAGATGCAGCGTCACGGTGTCGCGACGATGATGCTGCTCGGCCCCACCGAGAGCGTGATCGTGGCCGACGACTCGGCCGACCCGTTGCTGGTGGCCGCCGACCTGCTCATCGAGGCCGAGCACGGCACCGACTCGGCCGTGGTGCTGATCACCACGTCGTCGGCGCTGGCCGACGCGGTCGACCTCGAACTCGAGCGCCAGCTGGCCGTACTGCCGGCCGTGCGCGCCGAGGCCGCACGCGCGTCGCTCGGTGCGAACGGCGGGTGTGTGTTCGTCGACGACCTCGCCGTGGCCGCGTCGGTGGCCAACGCATATGCGCCCGAGCACCTGCAGCTGGCGGTGGCCGACGCGGCGGTCGAGGCGACGCTCGAGCTGCTCACCGACGCGGGCGAGATCCTCGTCGGACAACACACCCCGTTCAGTGCGGCCAACTTCGTGATCGGCTGCCCGGCGTCGCTGCCCACCAGCGGCTTCGCACAGGTGTCGTCGGGCATCACCGCCGAGGCGTTCCTGAAGCGCACCGCCGTGGCGCGCGCCGACGCCCGTGCGCTCGCCCGGATGTCGCCGTCGATCCTGGCGCTCGCCGACCACGAGGGCTTCCCCGCCCACGGCAACGCCATCCGCGAGCGCCAGGCCCGCTGACCGACTCGGTCAGGCGGTGGAGGGCTCGAGCCGTGCGGCTCGGCTGATCGACCGGTACCACCGCGACCCGGAGGCGGCCGTGGTGAGCGCGATGCCGAGCAGCCCGGCCACCGTGAAGATCAGCGCGATGCCCCGGGCCGCCCCGGTGCCGAACCAGCTGCCGATCGACTCGGCACCGGCGCCGTCGGTCATGAACGGGATCACCCACAGCTGTGCGACCGGACCGATCGCGAGGGCGGTGACGGGCGACGCCGCGTTCTCGATCGTCTGCGCGAAACCGAACACCCGACCCTGCTGCTCGAACGGGACGACCTGTTGCAGCACGGTCTGCTCGGCCGCTTCGATCACCGGCATCAACGCGAGCCACACGAACATGCCGATGCCGAGCAGCACGATCGACGACCGCAGCGTGAAGACGCTGCACACGGCCCAGTTGGCGAGGTTGCACATCAGCGCCACCCGAAGCGGCCGTGTGCCGAGGCCACGCTTCGACACCACCAGGCCGCCGACGATGAACCCGAGGCTGAGCACGGCGAACAGGATCCCCCACGTCTCGACGGAGACGAGCTCGAGACCGTAGGCGTCCATGAGCGACATGAACACCCCACCGAGGAGGTTGTTGCACGCCGCGAAGAGGATCATCCCGAGCAGGCCGGGCACCTGGCGGATGGCGGCCATCGCACCGCGCACGTCGACGACCGGTTCGTGGTCGCCGGCCGGGGCGGGCCGGTCCTCGGGGACGTGGATCCGGAGCAGGTGCCCCAGCGCGGCCACGCTGACGACGGTCGACACGCCGAGGGCCCATCCCATGCCGAGCTGGCCGATCGCCAGGCCGCTGAAGACCGATGTGATCGTGAACGAGACCCCCATCGTGGCGCCGATCATGCCGTTCGCTCGGTCGCGTTCGGACTCGGGCACCAGGAGGGTGACGCAGGTGGAGAGCGCGATGGCGCGAAGGTTGCCGACGACGGAGCCCGCCATGACGAGCGCCACGAGCGCCCAGAACCACGGTGTCCGCAAGCGGTGCACGTCGTCGTCGGGTGCGATGGCGTAGACCGCCGCGGCGAGCGCGAAGAACACCGTGCTCGATGCCGAGGCGACCACCATCGCGGTGTGCTTCAGGTGCCGGTCGACGAAGGTGCCGAACAGCAGTCCGAACAGCGCCGATGCGATCGCGTAGGCACCGCCGATCACGGACGTCGCGATCACCGACCGTGTCTCCAGGTACGTCCAGAACGTGAGCGCGAACCACAGGAAGCTGCTCATGACGCCCCCGACGAGGGCGTTGGCGAGGAGGCGGCGGAAGACGTGCATCGTGACCGGGAAGACGTGCCGGGCCGGCCCGGCTCATCGGTCCGATGTTGGCAGACGGATCACACTCGGGGCGGCGGAATACGGAACGCGTCGACGACCACCTCGTCGTCGGGTACGACCTTGGCCATCAGCGACACGAGCGTGCGAAGTTCGGCGTTCGACAGGCGCTCGATCGTCGACGGAGGGCGGCCCATGGCGCGCGTGATCGCATGCGCGACCTTCTCGCCCGAGCGGGTGAGCGCGATCTCCTTCACACGACGGTCGGAGGTGCTGGCGCGTCGCTCGGCGAAGCCGAGCTCCTCGAGCCGGTCGACGACCGACGTGATGTACGACGCGTCGCACACCATCCGGTCGGCCATGTCGCGCATGCGCATCGGGTGCTCGTGCAGCATCTTCAGCGCGAAACCGTGTGGCGGTGTGAGCCCGTGTGCGGCGAGGATCGAGAACATCTCGTCGCGAGCGGTGGCGAACAGCGTCATCATCCGCGACCACAGCTGTTCGAGCTGCTCGTCCGATGACTCTCGGCCTGCCATGGCGTCATCCTACCGTCGATCAGTGTCGAAAGTTCATCTGGAAAGATATTTGACTTCGGTCAATCATCGGTTAGGTTGAAGCACATGTCCTCCACTCCCCCACCCTCCAGGGCGATCGTGGCCGACGGGTTGGTGATGCACTTCGGTGACGTGCACGCACTGCAAGGCGTCTCGTTCGACGTGCCCACCGGTTCGGTCCTCGGTCTGCTCGGCCCCAACGGCGCAGGCAAGACCACCGCCGTCCGCATCCTCACCACGATCCTCAAGCCCACGGGCGGGCAGGCGTGGGTGGCCGGCGTCGACGTGTCCGCGCACCCCAACGAGGTCCGCCGCCGCATCGGGCTCGCCGGTCAGTACGCGGCGGTCGACGAGAACCTCACCGGGCGCGAGAACCTCACGCTCGTCGGCAAGCTCAACCACCTCGCCAAGTCGCACGCACAGCAGCGAGCGGTCGAGCTGCTCGAGCAGTTCCACCTCACCGATGCGGCCAACCGACCTGTCCGCACCTACTCGGGTGGCATGCGCCGCCGGCTCGACCTGGCCGCGGCGCTCGTCACCCATCCACCCGTGCTGCTGCTCGACGAGCCCACCACCGGCCTCGACCCGGCCAGCCGCCAGGACCTGTGGGACGTGATCGCCACCCTGGTGTCGGACGGCACGACCGTGCTGCTCACCACGCAGTATCTCGAGGAGGCCGACCGGCTCGCCGACCGCATCGTGGTGATCGACCACGGGCTGGTCGTGGCCGAGGGCACGGCAGCCGAGTTGAAGTCGCGCCTCGGCGAGACCACGGTGGTGCTGTCGTTCCGCAGTACCGACGCTGCGGCCGAGGCGGCCCACGCCCTCGCCGACTTCGGGGCGAGCCGCCCGCCCACCGACGAACTGGTCGTCACCCTGCCGTTGCGGGGCGGCGCCAACACCGTGCGCGACGCGCTCAACCTGCTGCACGCCCGCTCGATCGACGTGGGCCGCATCGACCTGCACGAGCCCACGCTCGACGACGTGTTCATCAGCCTCACCGGAGCCGCCGCATCATGACCACCGCTTCCGCCTCCCTGCCCACCTTCGCCCCGCCCGTCGGCACGTCCGACGGCGGCATCGGCTGGGCGATCCGCGACACGATCGCGATGACCGGCCGCAACCTCACCGCCATGCGTCGGGTGCCGCAGGTGCTCGTGTTCTCGCTCGTGCAGCCGGTGATCTTCGTGTTCATGTTCCGCTACGTGTTCGGCGGCGCGATCAAGATCCCCGGCCAGGACTACGTCGACTACCTGATGCCCGGCATCTTCGCCCAGACCGTGTCGTTCGGGGCGATCAACACCGCCGTCGGCCTCGCCGAGGACAAGGGCAAGGGCCTGCTCGAACGGCTGCGTTCGCTGCCCATGTCGCGCGCCGCCGTGCTCGGTGGGCGCGTGCTCGCCGATACCGTCCGCAACGTCGTGATCGTGCTGCTGATGGTGGCGATCGGCATGCTGGTCGGCTTCCGCACGCACACGAACGTGCTGGCGGTGCTGGCAGGCATCGGCGTGCTCGTGTTCTTCGGCGTGGCGCTCGCATCGATCTTCGTCTTCATCGGTCTCAGCGTCGCCAACGGCGAGGCGGCACAGGCGGCGGCGTTCCCACTCCTCGCGCCGCTCACCTTCGCGTCGAGCGCCTTCGTCGACCCGGCGTCGATGCCCGGCTGGCTCGAGTGGTGGGCACGTCGTCAGCCGCTCAGCAAGACCACCGAGGCCGTGCGCGCACTGATGCTCGGCGGGCCCACCGCCGGTCCGGTCACGGCGTCGATCCTGTGGTCGCTCGGGATCATGGCGGTGATGGCGCCGCTCGCGATCGCCAAGTACCGCCGGGCCTGATCGACCGACCTACGGTGGCCGCATGACCGTGCCGGTGCTGCTCGTCACGAAGGGGCACCCGTTCGAGCGCGAGGCGTTCCTCGCGATGTTCGACCACCTGGTCGAGACCGGGCTGATCACCTACGAGCACGTCGAGCACCCCGACGTCGAGGCCCGGCTGCACCCCGATCGCCTCGCGCCGGCCGAGGTGGTCGTGTTCTACGACATGCCCGGCCTGCACTTCACCCGCGCCGAGCCGCCGCTCGCGGTCGTCGAGCCCTCCGACGAGTACGTCGCCGGGTTCGAGGCCCTGCTGGCGGCCGGCACGGGGATGCTGTTCCTGCACCACGCGATGGCGAGCTGGCCGTCGTGGGCCCGCTACGCCGAGGTGGTGGGCGCCCGGTTCCTGTACCAGCCGGGCGACCTGTGGGGCCGGCCGTGGCCCGACTCGGGGTACTTGCTCGACGTCGAGCACACGGTCGAGGTGGTCGCACCGGACCACCCGGTGTGCGCCGGACTGCCGCCGTCGTTCGCACTGCGCGACGAGCTCTACCTCACGCCGCCGGTGTTGCCGGACGTGACACCGCTGCTGCGCACGACGCACCCGATGACCGACGACCGGTTCTTCTCGGCGGACGAGGCGATCCGCGGTCGGCGCCACTCGCGCGACGGCTGGTCGCATCCTGCTGGACCCGATCTGATCGGCTGGACCCACGTCGTCGAGCGGTCACGGGTCGTGTACCTGCAACCCGGTGACGGGCCGAGCAGCTACGCCGATCCGCACGTGCGCCGCCTGCTCGCCAACTCGATCGCCTTCGTCGCGTCGGGTGCCGTCAGCCGGTGAAGTAGCCCATCACGTCGGCGACGATGTCGACCTCGCCGGCGTTGTTGTAGATCGCCACCCCACCGTCGGCACCCACGCGGGCCAGCACCATGTTGGGGATCACCTGCCCGCGCACCACGTTGAGGTTCGAGGCGAGCGGACGGTCGCCGCCGGTCGGGTACACGGTGACGAAGGTGTCGTGATCGGGCGTCACCGCGGTGACGTTCATCAGCACCGCGCTCACGCCCGACCCGGGGATGCCGGCGGCGCCGGTGAGTTTGATCGTGAGCGGGGTCTGGCCCACCTTGGCCTTGGCGGCACCGAGGCCTTCACGGGTGTCGAGCACGCGCACCGGTGACACCGCGACCAGGCGGCCCGACGCGTTGTCGGCGAAGGCGGCCACCACGTCGGCCACCACGTGGGTGGCACCGCTGTTGTTGTAGATGCTCACCTTGCCGTCCGCACCCACGCGGGCCAGCACCATGTTGGGCACGGTCTGGCCGCGCACCATGTTGACGCTCGACGCGAGCGGTCGGGTGTCGCCGGCCGGGAACACGGTGAGGTAGCTGCCGCTCGTCGGCTCGGTGACGGTGACGTTGAGCGCGACGGCTTTCGCGTTGGTGGGCACGCCACCCCGGTCGGTCACCTTGAGGTTGATCGTCTGGCCAGCGCCCACCTGGCCGAGCACGTCGCCGGTGCCGTCGCGGGTGTCGAGCAGGCGGGCGGGCGTGAGCGCCTTGAGCCGCAGGCTGCTCGACGGGGTGAACCAGCCGACCAGGTCGGCGACGAGGTGCACGGTGCCCGAGTTGTTGTAGAAGCTCAGGTTGCCGCCGGGGCCGAGCTGGCCGATCACCAGGTTGGGCACGGCCATGCCCGGCACCGGGTTGAGGTTCGCGGTGAACGGCTTCACGGTGCCGCCCGGCCACACCGACACGTAGGTGGGCATCGTCGCATCGACCGCGGTGAGGTTGATCGCGACCGCCGTCGCGTCGGTCGGCACGCCGAACGAGCCGGCGATGGGGAAGCTCCACGACTCGCCACCCGAGATCGGGGCGGCCCGACCGCCCGTGCCGTCACGCGTGTCGAACAGGCGGATCGGGTTGGTCGACACGAAGCCACTCGACACCGACGGCCCGAGCACCACCGGCGTGACGTTGGTCGACGCCTGGCCCGGTCCGCTCTGCACGAAGCCGAGGTCCTGGTAGCCGCCGTTCAGGATCGTCGTCGCGCCGCCACCCATCCACTGGTCGAGCAGGGTGCCGTAGATCCAGCGGAAGTCGACGTACGAGAGCATCCGCCCGTTGCGGTCGACGTTCACGAGCGACGGCATCTGGCCGTACAGGCCGCCGCGCACGTTGGTGCCGATCACGAACGACGTGTTCGACGTGCCGTGATCGGTGCCGCCCGAGCTGTTCGAGTTGGGCGTGCGCCCGAACTCGGAGATCACCAGCACCATCACCCGGTTCAGCCACTGCGGCTGCAGCGTGGCGTAGAACGCCTGCAGACCCGAGTTGAGGTCGACCAGCAGGCCGGGCAACTGGTTGTTCTGGTTGTCGTGGTTGTCGAACCCGCCACGCGACACGTCGAACGCGCGCAGGCCGAGGTTCGCGTTGATGAGGCGCGCCGCGATCGTGAGCTCGCGGGTGAGCTCGCCACCGCCGGGCAGCGCCTGACGGAAGGCGGGAGCGACCTCGCCGGCCAGGTCGAGCTGGCGCTTCATCGTCTGGTTGAACAGGTCGTGCAGCTCGCCACGGCCGCCCGACGCCGACGACATCGCCCGCAGGCCCGCGTACATGCGTTGATCCGACGACGTGTTGTCGAAGCCGAACATGCCGCCGTTCGGCGGGATGCCGGCGGCCCGGCGGACGGCGCCCTGCATGTGCAACGGCACCGACGAGTCGAGCGAGGCCGCGGCCAGATCGGCCACGCCGGCCGGCTGCCCGTCGAGCCACCGACCGAGCCACCCGGTCGAGGCCGGACCGCCGCCGAAGCGGCCGTTCATCCAGATCGCCATCGACGTGAAGTGCGACAGGTCGGGGTTGGCGTATCCGGTGCCCTGCACCGCGGCGACCATGCCGGCGTCGTACAGCGTCTTCAGGTAGGTGAGCTGTGGGGCGAAGCCGACGTTCGCGTTCACCGCGAGCACCTGGTTCTGCGGGATCGCGATGTTGGCGCGGCGCGAGTAGTAGTTGCCGTCGCCGTAGGGCACGAACGTGTTGAGCCCGTCGATGCCGCCGTACAGGGTGACGACCACGACGATGCCGTCGTTCGCGCCGATCGGGGTGCCTGCCCACGCCTCGGGGATGTCACCGCCGAAGACGTCGTCGGCGATCGTGCCGATCGCAGCACCACCGAACGCGCCGGCGCCGATGGCTTGCAGGAACCGGCGACGCGTCCAGCCGCGAGGGCCGGGTCGCTCGGTGTCGTCGAGGTCGGGCCGCGACAACAGGTGCAGCGCGTCCTCGGTGGAGATGTCGGGGTCGAGCATCGTCGTTCCTCTGGTCTCTCGGTCTCGGTCTCGCTGCTCGGCCCGGTCAGCTCGGGACGTTCATCTCGGCGGTGAGCATCGCCATCACCAAGAGGTTGGTGATGGCCTTCGCGTTGCTGCCGTTCGAGGCGATGCGCTCGGCCTGGTGTGCATCGATGAGCGCCTGGCGGGTGACCGGTGCGAGCGCGATGCCGAGGTATGTGGCGATCGCGTCGACCGAGTCGGCGACCGACATCGTGATGAGGTTGTCGAACGCGCCGTTGGCTCGCACGAGCGACGCCACCCGCTTGGCGAGGTTGGCGCGTCCGCTGAGCGCGCTGGTGGTGAGCCAGTAGGTGTTGGCCTTCCACCCGGCCACGTTGGGCGGATCGAAGATGCGCTGCCCGAGCATCCCCGAGTAGTCGAAGACCTTCACGGTGGCGGCCGACAGGCCGGTCTGCACCAACAGCGCCACGACCCACTCGGTCGGCGTGCGCACCAGCCCCTGCTTGGCCTGCGGCGAGTAGAACTCGGTGCGGTTGAACAGCGCACGCAACAGCTCGAGCACCGACAGGTTGTTGGAGACGAACACGGCGGCGAGCTCGTCGACGATGTTCTGCGCCGGGTCGAGGTGGGCGAAGAACTCCCACAGCTTCTTCGAGATGTACTTCGCCGCGATCAGCCGCTTGTCGACGTTGTTGAGCAGCACCTCGTCGATCACCTCGGGCCCGTCCCAGTTGCGGCGGGTGCCGAAGATCGTCTTGTCGCCGTAGTCGTGCTTGGTCGAGCGGAACTCGTAGGTGCGGGTGGTCGAGTTGTAGTTGTGGCCGGTCCAGGCTCGCGCCGACTCGGCCACGTCGTCCTCGGTGTAGTTGCCGACCCCGAGGGTGAACAGCTCGAACAGCTCGCGGGCGAAGTTCTGGTTCGGCGTGCCCTTCACGTTCACGGCGTTCGACAGGTAGATCAGCATCGCCGGCTGCAGCGACATGGCGTGCGTGAGCGCCCGGAAGTCGCCGACGGCCATCGACCGGAACAGCTGGTTCTGCTCCATCATCTGGTCGTTGCGGCCGACGACGTCGGCCTCGCTGACGAAGTGACCGTGCCAGAACAGGGTCATCTTCTCCTGCAGCGGCCGGGGCCGCGTGGCCATCATGTCGTACCACCAGTGGAAGCACGCGAGGCCCTGCGTGTAGCTGTCGCTCGCCTGCACCGCCAGTTCGGGCGGCACCGTCGGGTTGCCGTTGGGCGTGAAGTCGAGGATGTTGTTCACCGCGTCGCTGATCGACAGCGCGCTCAGCTCGGCCACTCGCGCCGGGCGCGCCACGAACTCGGTACGGCGAAGCAGGTGGGCGATGTCGGCGGCGTCGGCCACGGCGGGCTCCAGGGATCGATGCGGGATCGAGGCAGGGTCCGTCGAACGGGACCGACAGAGGTATCGGCATCCACGGGCCGTCCTGGAGTCCGGCGGCGCCCAAGACTTCGTCAGAGGTCGTCAGGGATTCGTCAGGTCGCCTGCGTGGCGGTGCCACGTGGCTTCCATGGCCGCCCAGCGGCCACCGAGCGCGCGCAACTCGGACGGGGTGCCGAGCTCGACGATCCGGCCGGCCTCGACCACGGCGATGCGGTCGGCCCGCATGGCCGTGGCCAGGCGGTGTGCGATCACGATCGCGGTGCGGCCCTCGAGCACGGCGTCGAGCGCCCGCTCGACGACCGTCTCGCTCTCGAGGTCGAGGCTCGACGTGGCCTCGTCGAGCACCAGCACCCGTGGTCGGGCGAGGAACGCGCGGGCGAGCGCGATGAGCTGGCGCTCACCGCTCGACAGCGACACGCCGCGTTCGTGCACGAAGGTGTCGAGCCCGTCGGGCAGGCGATCGAGCAGGTCGCCCAGCCCGACGGTGTCGCACGCGGCGCGCACGTGGTCGTCGGTGGCGCCCGGCAGGCCGAACGCGACGTTGTCGCGCAGGCTGGCGGCGAAGAGGAACGGCTCCTGGGGCACCACGCCGAGCTGGCGGCGGAGCGACGCGAGGGTGATGTCGCGCAGGTCGTGGCCGTCGATGCGCACGGCCCCGGCGGTCGGGTCGTGGAACCGGGTGACCAGCTTCGCGATCGTCGACTTGCCCGAGCCGGTGGCGCCCACCAGCGCGAACGTCTCGCCGGGCTCGATGGCGAGGTCGACGTCACGGAGCACCGGCACGTCGGGCCGATAGCCGAACGACACCCCGACCAGCTCGACCCGACCCTCGATCGGCGGCAGCTCGCGAGCGGCGGGCGACTCGGGCACCGACGGCTGCGTGCCGAGCAGGTCGCGCAGCTTGGTCACCGCTGCCTGGCCCGACTGGTACGTGGTGTACAGCTGCACCAGCTGCTGGATCGGCGCGAAGAACGACGTGAGGTACAGCACGAAGGCAGCGAGGGTGCCGATCGACAGCTCGCCCCGCAGCACCATGCGGCCGCCGACGAACAGGATCACCACCTGCGCGATCGCGCCGAGCAGATCGGCGGCCGGCCCGTACAGACCGCCCTGGCGGGCGGTGACCACGTTGGCGTCTCGATAGCGGCGCACGATGCGACGATGGGCGACCACGTTGTGCCGGCGGCGGTTGAACGCGGTGACGATGCGCACGCCCTGCAACGTCTCGCTCAGGTCGGCCAGCACGTCGGCGATGCGGTCGCGCACCTCGGCGTACGAGCGGTCGCTCGCCGCCCGGTACCAGAGGGTGATCGCGGTGAGCGCTGGCACGACGACGAGCACCGTGATCAGCGCGAGCGTGGGCTCGAGCACGAACAGGATGACCGTGACGACGACGAGCGTGAGCCCCTGCACCGCCAGGTTGACGAGCCCGTCCTGGAACAGCTGCTGCAGCGCGTCGATGTCGCTCGTCATGCGGGTGAGCAGGCGGCCGGCGCGCTCGTCGGTGTAGAAGTCGATCGACAACCGCTGCAGGTGCGAGAACACACGCAGCCGCAACTCGTACAGCAGCCGTTCGCCGAGCCGACCGGTGAACGACACGCGCCACGCGCCCGCACCGGTGGCCACGATCACCGAGCCGATGTAGAGCAGCGCCACCAGCACCACCACGCCGGTGCGGTCGGGGGTGATGCCGTGGTCGATGCCCTGTTGGGTGAGCACGCCACCGGCCTGCAGCGCCAGCGTCTCGACCGCGACGAGCACGAGCGCGATCGCGAGCCGCCAGCGGTGACCGCCGAGGAAGCTGCGCAGCGTGAACGGTCGGGTCTCGCCGCCGATCGGGTCGTAGTGGACGTCCGGGTCGGGGTGCACGGGTTCGGTGGCGAGGATCGCGTCGGCCTGCTCGCGCAGCTCGGCGGGCACGCCCGCGAAGGGCAGGCCCGCGGCCGCGCTGGTCTGCGCCCCGCCCGGCCCGAAGCCGCCACCACCGGGTCCGAACATCACGCGCCCGCCACCCCCTCGGCCGAGGTCGCGTCGTCGGCGGTCTCGTCGGCGGTCTCGTCGGCGCGCACTTGCGCGAGCACGGCGCCGTAGCGCGGTTCGCTGGCGAGCAGCTCGGCGTGCGTACCCGACGCGACCACCCGACCGTCCTCGAGCAGCACCACGCGGTCGGCCAGCGCGATCGTCGACAGACGGTGCGCGATCAGGATCGTGGTGCGCGAGCCGAGCAGGTCGTGCAGCGCGGCGTGGATCTGCTGCTCGACGTGCACGTCGATCGCCGAGGTCGCGTCGTCGAGCACCAGCACGGCCGGATCGGCCAACAGCGTCCGAGCGATCGACACGCGTTGGCGCTGCCCGCCCGACAGGTCGTACCCGCGCTCGCCCACCACGGTGTCGTAGCCCTGGCCGAGATCGACCACGAACTCCTCGGCCTGGGCCGCGCGAGCTGCACGCTCGACGTCCGCGCGCGACGCGTCGGGTCGGGCGTAGGCGATGTTGTCGTGCAGCGAGGCGCTGAACAGGAACGGGTCGTCGAGCACCACGCCCACGTGGTGGCGCACGCTGGTGAGCGTGAGGTCGCGCACGTCGTGGCCGTCGATGCGCACGCTGCCCGACTGCACGTCGTAGAAGCGTGTGAGCAGGCGGGCCACGGTGCTCTTGCCGCTGCCGGTGCGCCCGACGATGGCCACGGTCTCGCCCGGCTCGATGCGCAGATCGAAGTGGCGCAGCACCGGCTCGCCGGCGGCGTAGGCGAAGGTGACGTCGTCGAACTCGACCGCGCCGCGCGGCGAGATCAGGTCGATCGCGCCGGGCCGGTCGACCACGCTCGGCCGCTCGTCGAGCACCTCGAAGATGCGGCCCGCCGACGCCGAGGCTCGCTGGCCCATGATCAGGATGAAGCTCAGGAACCGGAACGGCGCCTGCAGCAGCACCACGTAGGCGTTGAACGCCACGATCGCGCCGATGGTGACGTCGCCGTGGATGGCGAGCACGCCGCCGTACAGCAGCACGCCGGCCAGCCCGAGCCGGGGCAGGTTCTCCGTCAGCGGACCCCAGGCGGCGCGGGCGTCGTTGAGCTTCACGTTCGCCCACCGCAGCCGAGTCGCCGCACGGGCCAGCTTGTCGAGCTCTCGCCCCTCGGCGGCGAAGCCCTTCACCACGCGCACGCCCTGGATGTTCTCGTCGACGATCGTCGTGATCTCGGCGGTGCGCCCCTGCACGATCCAGCTCATCGGGAACGAGATGTTGCGCAGTTTCGAGCCGCTCAGGTACGTGAACGGCAACGTGGCCACCGCGACCAACGTGAGCCCCACGTGGATCGACAGCATCAGGCCGAACGCGACGAAGAAGCTGACGAGGTTGAGCGAGATCAGCGGCGTGAAGGTCAGGAACATCTGCACCGAGCGGATGTCGCTGTTGGCCCGCGAGATCAGCTGTCCCGCCTGCACCCGGTCGTAGAACGCGAAGTCCATCCGGGTGAGGTGCCCGAACATCGAGGTGCGCAGGTCGCTCTCGAGGTCGTACGCCACCGTGTACAGCGTCGTGCGGTACCAGTAGGTGAGTACCGCCCGTACCGCGGCCACACCGGCCAGGATCCACACGAAGTGTTCGATCGGCGTGGTGCGCGACCGCAGCCCCTGGTCGATCGCGGCCATCGTCACCCGCGGGATCATCACGCCGGCCACCATCGCGATCAGCGCGGCGAACAGGGCACCGAAGAACTTCCACTTGCGTGCCGCCAGCAACGGCCACATCCGGCGCAGCCACCGGTACTCGCGGTTCGGGTCGATCACCGCCTTCGGTGGCGGGGCGTCACGCCCCTCCGGCACGCCCAGCGGTTCGAAGCTCGACCACGGCCCGTCGGGATCCATCGCTGCCCGACACTACGCACACCGCCGGATCCCCGCCCGAGCGGAGCCGACGCCGGATCGGCGGATCAGAGGGTGAGGCCGGTGGCGCGCGACTGGAAGCGCTCGATCACGGTGTCGACCAGTGCGTCCATGTCGGAGAGATCGAGACCCAGCGCCACGGCCGACTCGGCCACACGATCGGGGTCGGGTGCGCTGTGCGACCAGGCGCCGCCGGTGCGCTCGCACACGCGGTGCGCCAGCACGTCGGCCAGGAACACACCGTGCGCGATCGGGTCGTCGCACGAGAACGGATCGTGGTGGTACTGCACGCCGAGGCGCACGGTCTCGGGCAGGCGCCACTGCTGGCACAGCAGGCCACCCGCCTCGCCGTGGTTCGCGTCGAGCACCATCCGCTCGCCCTCGGCCAGGCCGGCGCCCGATTCGCGCACCACCTCGAGCAGCAGCCGGTGCGGCGCGTCGAGGAACCGTGCGAGGACGAGCAGGCCGATGTCGCGCAACAGCGCAGCGGTCGACACCTCGGGCGGCAGCTTCACCGAGGCGCGCTCGCGCACCACTTCGGCGGCGATCGAACCGGTCACCGACAGCAGGCCGAGCTCGCCGTCGCTCATGCCGTACTCGGGCACCGGGGCGCTCATCTCCGACGACAGCGAGAGGCGCAACGCGGTCGACATCACGCGCTGCATGCCGAGCCGGACGATCGCCTGGTCGACCGTGGTGATCTCGCTCGCCGCTGCCGACGCGGCCGAGTTGGCCTCGCGCAGCACCGACGCCGCGAGCACCTGGTCGTGCGAGACGATGCCGGCGACGTCGCCGTTCGACGCCTGGTCGGTGCCGTTGATCGCGACGAGCTGCGCGGCGCTGTGCGACAAGGGGCGCAGGCCGGCCGCGGCGTCGGCGATCTCGTGCGCGTGGGCCAGCTGCGGATCGCCCGGCCGCCGCTCGGTCGTGTCGTCCACGTGCGCCCTCGGGGTGCCGAACCGTTTCGTCATACCGACCACCTCGTGCCGTTTCGATCGTCGGCGCGACTCGCGTCGCACCGCTCACGATGTCCGTGAGTTTGCCGACGACCGTCCTGCCCGACCCCGGCTTGTCGAGCAGGTGGCGACGCGGTGTGGTCGTCCAGATCAGCTCTGCACGCCGAGGCGCCCGTCGATCACCTCGACCCGCACGGTGTCGCCGTCGCCGACCTTGCCCTCGAGGATGAGCACCGCGACCGGGTCGCTGATCTCGCGTTGGATGACCCGCTTGAGCGGCCGGGCGCCGAAGCTCGGGTCGTAGCCCTCGTGGGCGAGCTTGGCCATCGCCTCGTCGCTGATCTCGAGCGTGATCCGCCGGTCGGCCATCCGCTTGCGCAGATGGGCGAGCTGGATGCCGACGATGTGCTGGAGGTCGGCCTCGGTGAGGCTGCGGAAGCGGATGATCTCGTCGACGCGGTTGATGAACTCGGGCTTGAAGAACGCGAGCGGGTCGCCCGGCAGGTTCGAGGTCATCACGATGACCACGTTGGTGAAGTCGACCGTGCGGCCCTGGCCGTCGGTGAGCCGGCCGTCGTCGAGCACCTGCAACAGCACGTTGAACACGTCGGGGTGCGCCTTCTCGATCTCGTCGAGCAGCACCACGCTGTAGGGGCGCCGGCGCACGGCCTCGGTGAGCTGGCCGCCCTCGTCGTAGCCGACGTACCCGGGAGGCGCACCGATGAGGCGGGACACGGAGTACTTCTCCATGTACTCGCCCATGTCGATGCGGACCATCGCCTTGTCGTCGTCGAACAGGAACTCGGCGACGGCGCGGGCCAGCTCGGTCTTGCCGACACCCGTGGGGCCGAGGAACATGAACGAACCGATCGGCCGGTTGGGGTCGCTGAGGCCCGCACGCGAGCGGCGGATCGCGTTGGACACTGCGACGACGGCGTCGTCCTGGCCGACCACCCGCTGGTGCAACAGATCCTCGAGGTGGACGAGCTTGGCCATCTCGCCCTCCATCAGGCGGGTGACGGGCACACCGGTCCACTTGCTGACCACCTCGGCGATGTCCTCGGCGTCGACCTCCTCCTTCAGCATCCGGTTGCCCGTCTGCAGCTCGTCGAGGTGGGCCGTGGCGTCGGCGATGCGGCGCTCGAGCTCGGGGATGCGGCCGTATCGGATCTCGGCCGCGAGGTTGAGATCGGTCTCGCGCTCCACGAGCGTGCGCAGCTGCTCGAGTTCCTCTTTCAGGATGCGGATGGCCGAGATGGCCTCCTTCTCACCCTCCCAGTGGCGTCGCATCTCGGCCGTCTGCTCCTGCAGCTCGGCCAGTTCGGTCTCGATCGCCTCGAGCCGCTCCTTCGAGGCCGCGTCGGTCTCCTTCGCGAGCGCGACCTGCTCGATCTCGAGCTGCAGGATGCGTCGCTCGACCACGTCGATCTCGGTCGGGAGCGAGTCGATCTCGATGCGCAGCTTGCTGGCCGCCTCGTCCATCAGGTCGATCGCCTTGTCGGGCAGGAACCGATTGGTGAGGTAGCGGTTCGAGAGCACGGCCGCGCTGACGAGGGCCGAGTCCTGGATGCGCACACCGTGGTGCACCTCGTAGCGCTCCTTCAGGCCGCGCAGGATGGCGATCGTGTCCTCGACCGACGGCTCGCCGACGTACACCTGCTGGAAGCGACGCTCGAGCGCCGGGTCCTTCTCGACGTACTTGCGGTACTCGTCGAGCGTGGTGGCGCCGATCATGCGCAGCTCGCCGCGGGCGAGCATCGGCTTGATCATGTTGCCGGCGTCCATCGCGCCCTCGGCGCCGCCGGCGCCGACGATGGTGTGCAGCTCGTCGACGAAGGTGATCACCTCGCCGGCGGAGTCGGTGATCTCCTTCAGCACGGCCTTCAGCCGCTCCTCGAACTCGCCGCGGTACTTCGCGCCGGCGAGCATCGAACCGATGTCGAGCGAGATGAGGCGCTTGTCCTTCAGGCCCTCGGGCACGTCGCCGTCGGCGATGCGGCGGGCGAGACCCTCGACGATGGCGGTCTTGCCGACGCCGGGCTCGCCGATGAGGACCGGGTTGTTCTTGGTGCGTCGGCTGAGCACCTGGATGACCCGCCGGATCTCGTCGTCGCGACCGATGACCGGGTCGATCTTGCCCTCGCGGGCCCGGGCGGTGAGGTCCTGGCCGTACTTCTCGAGCGCGGCGAACTGCTCCTCGGGGTTCTGGCCGGTGACGCGGTGGCTGCCGCGCACGTCCTTGAGTGCCTGCAGCAGCTCTTCGCTGCCGACGCCCAGTCGGGCGTTCATCGCGAGCAGCAGGTGCTCGACCGACAGGTAGTCGTCCTTCAGGTCCTTGCGGTACTTGTCCGCGTTCTCGAACACGTTGTTGAGCTCGCGGTTCATCCGCGGCTCGTCGCCGCCGTAGGCCTTGGGCAGCTTGGCGACCGCCTCGTCGGCCTTGTTGCGCACCATGAGCGGCGCGAGGCCGAGCTTGGCCAGCACCGCCGGGGTGAGGGTGTCGTCCTGCCGGGCGAGGGCGGCCATCAGGTGGTCGGGCGTGAGCTCGGGGTTCGACAGCGAACGCGCCTGGTCGATGGCCGCGGCCACCGCCTCCTGGGTCTTGATGGTCCACTTCTTGGGGTCGATCGCCATGGACGGCAGTGTAATCCCACGCAACAAACTTGACACGTGACGTATCAAGTTCTGCTCAGTCGGCCGACTATGACATCGGGCACAACGGCGGTATGGCTTCGTTGCATCGTGCAACGAGGCGGCAACATGCAGTACCCGCCCGGTGCGGGTCACACCCCACCGGCACCCCCCGGTTTCTTCCCCCCTGGAGTCCCCGATGTCGCGCGTCCGCACCCTCGCTCTGCCCCTGATCGCCACCACCCTGCTGCTCGCCGCCTGCGGTGGCGACGACGACGAGACGACCACGACGACGGCTGCGGCCGCCACCACCGAGGCCGCCCCCGAGACCACCGCCGCCGCCGACACCACGGCACCGGCCACCACCGAGGCCGTCGTCGAGACCACCGCCGCCCCCGAGACCACCGAGGCCGCGCCGGAGACCACCGAGGCCGCCCTCGGCTCGATCGTCGACGTGCTCACCGCGAAGGGCAACTTCACGACGCTGCTCAGCGCGGTCGAGGCCGCCGGCCTCACCGACACCCTCGCCAGCGGCAAGTTCACCGTGCTGGCCCCCACCGACGACGCCTTCGCCAAGGTCGACCCGGCCGCCCTGTCGGCGCTGCTCGCCGACCCGGCCACCCTGACCACCGTGCTGCAGGGCCACCTGCTGCCGGTGCCGCAGGACGCGGCGGCGATCACCGTCTTCAGCAACGTCATCACCGCCGCCGGCACCTCGCTGCCCGTCGTCGTCGACGGCGACACGGTCACGATCGGTGGCGCCACCGTGGTCGAGGCCGACATCCCGGCCGACAACGGCATGATCCACGCGATCGACACCGTCATCCTGCCGGCCGCCTGAGCCGGCGCCCGACCCGCTCGGGCACATCGGGCCACATCGGGGCGCGGGCGCGGACCCTCCGCGCGCCCGCGCACCGAGACCTTCCCCCTCCGGACGGGGTGGGGCGGCCACCTACCATGCGCCCGTGCGCGTGGGGGCGATCACTCGGCTGACGGCGGTGTGCGGTGCCTGTGGAGCGCTCGCGCTCGCCGCCGGCTGCGGCACGGATCCCGCCGCCTCGCCCTCGCGGCCGGCCACCGAGCTCGTCGACCGGACGGCCGAGCGGGTGGCCGGGCAGGCTGCCACCGCCACCGATCCGCCCGCCGCCCCGCGTGCGGTGCACGACGCCGCCCGGCCCCCGATCGAGCTCGCACTCGACGCCACACCCGCCGCCGCTGCCGTGGCCGCCGACCGGCTCGAGCCGCCGCTGCGCACCCTGCTCGTCGCCATGGGCGGCGACATCCTCAACGAGAACGCCGTCAACGCAGCCGGGGCGGCGGCCGCCGCGCCGGGCGAGCGCTACGACTTCCGCCCGGTGTTCGCCCCCATCGCACCCGTGCTCGGCTCGGCCGACCTGGCCATCTGCCATGCCGAGCTGCCGATCGGTGCGCCCGGCGCGCGGGCCGGCCAGTACGGGCGGTCGCCCTACGGCGGTAACCAGTTGCTCGCCCCGTACGAACTGGCGTCGGCGCTCGCCGCCAGCGGCTTCGACCGGTGCAGCACGGCCTCGAACCACAGCAACGACACCGGGGCACCCGGCATCGCCTCCACCCTCGACGCGCTCGACGCGGCCGGCATCTCGCACACCGGGACGGCACGCACCGCCGACGAGGCGCGACCCGAGGTGTTCGTGGTGAACGGTGTGCGGGTGGCGCACCTGTCGTACACGCGAGCGTGGAACACCAACCTGCCCCGCGACCGCTGGATGCTCCGCAGCGTGACCACCCCCGACGAGATCGCCGCCGACGTGGCCACCGTGCGCGCCGCCGGCGCCGAGATCGTGATCGTCAGCATCCACCTCGGCCTCGAGATGCAGCGCGAACCCTCGCCCGACGACCGAGCGTTCGCGACGGCCCTCACCGCGATGGCCGACATCGACCTGGTGGTGCACCACGGCCCGCACGTCGTGCAGCCCGTCGAGCGCGTGAACGGCACGCTCGTCTACTGGAGCGTCGGCAATCTCGTGTCGGGCATGGGCACCGCCGGCTCGGGCAAGTACGCCGATCTGCGAACCCTCGACGGGCTGCTCGCCACGGTGCGGTTCACCGAGTCGCGACCCGGCCGGTTCGTCGCCGAGTCGTGGCCGGTGGTGGTGTGCACCTCGCGCCTCGATCGCAGCGTGCACGCCGCGGTGAGCGAGCTGGCCGATCCCGTTCGTGCGGCGCAGCTGGCGCCGGTGCAGCGCGACGAACTGCGCGCGTGCATCGATCGCACCGTCGCCGTGGTGGGCGAGGTGCACTGAGGCCACACCGCGCCAGACTGGTGGGATGCGGATGCTCGCCACCGACCTCGACGGCACCCTCCTCGGCCCCGGCGGCGCCGTCACCGAGCGCACGATCGCCGCGTTGCAAGCGGCGCGCGACGCCGGCTGGTACGTGGTGCTGGCCACCGGCCGGCCGCCGTACATGGTCGAGCTGCTCATGCCCCAGCTCGGTGCGATCGCCACCCACGGCGTGATGGCCAACGGCTCGGTGGTGGCCACGCTGCCCGACCTGCACGTGCTGCGGGCGATGCGGTTCGAGATCGGCCTCGCCACCGGTGTCGTCGAGCGGCTGCGCGCGATCGACGACGAGTACGGATTCGCGCTCGCCACCGACGCCGGCTTCGCGCACGAGAACGGTTTCGCGCAGCGCATGCCGGCGCCCACCCCGTCGCCGCCGGTCGACGACGTGATGATCGCCGCCGCCGGTGCCACCGAGGCGATCAAGCTGATGGTCTTCCACCGCCGCCACGGGGCCCACGAGCTGCTCGGACTGCTGCCCACCATCCTCGGCCACGACGTGTCCGTCACACACATGGGTGCCGATTGCGTCGAAGTGGGTGTGGCAGGCATCGACAAGGCCAACGGGCTCCGCTTCCTGTGCGATCACCTCGGGGTCGATCGCACCGAGGTGGTCGCGTTCGGCGACGAGTACAACGACCACGAGATGCTCATGTGGGCCGGACACGGCGTGGCCATGGCCAACGCACCCGAGGCCACGCGGGCGATCGCCGACGAGGTCACCGTCAGCAACCTCGACGACGGCGTCGCCGTCGCACTCGAGCGGATGCTGCGAGGCTGACGTGACGAGCCCCGGTCGACGACATCGCGTGGTGGTGATCGGCGCGGGCTTCGGCGGGCTCGCGGTGGTGAAGGGACTGCGTCACGAGCCGGTCGACGTGGTGCTGATCGACGCCCACAACTTCCACACCTTCCAGCCGCTGCTCTACCAGGTGGCCACGGCCGGTCTCGACGTCGACGACGTCGCCTCTGCGATCCGCGGCATCTTCCGCCGCCAGCGCAACGTCGAGGTGCGCATGGCCACGGTCACCGGTGTCGACGTCGACACGCGCATCGTGCACTGCGATGCCGGCGGCCCGATCTCGTACGACACGCTCGTCGTCGCGGCCGGCGCGGTGAGCACGTCGTTCGGCGTGCCCGGTGTGGACGAGCACGCCTTCCCGCTCAAGTCGGCGGCCGATGCGGTCGCGCTGCGCCAGCACGTGATCGGCCGCTTCGAGGCAGCCGCCACCGACCCGTCGCTCGTCGAGCGAGGAGCACTCGACGTGGTGGTGTGCGGCGGTGGCCCGACCGGTGTGGAGATGGCGGGCGGCCTGATGGAGTTGTTCACCAAGGTGCTCGCGAAGGACTTCCCGCACCTCGACGTGCGGCGCGCCCGCGTGGTGCTGGTCGAGGCCGGGCCGCGGCTGCTCGCCGCGTTCAGCGAGCAGAGCGCCGAGCACGCACGGTCGGGGCTCGCCAAGGTGGGCGTCGAGGTGATCACCGGCACCGGCGTGGCCGACGTGACGCCCGAGCGCGTGGTGCTCACCGACGGCACACAGATCACCGCGCAGACACTGGTGTGGGCGGCGGGCGTGCGCGCACATCCGCTCGCGGCGGCACTCGGCGTCGAGCTCGGCCGCGGTGGCCGCATCGTCGTCGACCCCGACCTGTCGGTGCCGTCGCACCCCGAGATCTTCGCGATCGGCGACATCGCCACCGACCGCGACCATCCGCTGCCGCAGGTGGCGCAACCGGCGATCCAGGGCGGCAAGCACGTCGCCCGCCAGATCGCTCACCGGCTCGCAGGACGGCCCACCGAGGCGTTCCGCTACGTCGACAAGGGCTCGATGGCCACGATCGGCCGCCACCGTGCGGTGGCCGACTTCCCCGGCGGGCAGCGGCTCAGCGGCTTCGTCGGCTGGATCGCCTGGCTCGGCCTCCACATCGTCTACCTGATGGGCTTCCGCAACCGGGCCAACGTGCTCGTCAACTGGGCCTGGAACTACCTCACCTACGACCGCGCCGCCCGCCTCCTCACCGACGAGCCGACCCGTCGCGGGTGATCCGGATCCCGACCACCCGGGTCGGTGCGTTGGGTATCGTCGGCCGATGACCTCGACCCCTGCGCTCACCGGCACCGTGGTGGGCGTCTGCGCCGGGCGGGCGGCCGCACTCACCCACGGGCGCCGTACCGTCGAGACCGCGTTCGTGAAGACCCCGATCGTCGGTCCGGTCGCGATCGGCCCGCTCGGCATCGCCGGGGACGAACACGTCTACGAGGACCACGGCGGACCCGACATGGCGTTGCTCGCCTACCCCGTCGAGCACTACGACCACTGGCGTTCACTCGGCCTCGAACTCCCCGACGTCGGGGCGCTGGGCGAGAACCTGACCGTCGCGGGTCTGCGCGAGAGCGACGTGCACCTCGGTGACGTGTTCTCGATCGGGACGAGCCGTGTGCAGGTGTGCCAGCCGCGCACGCCGTGCTACAAGCTCGCCGCTCGCTTCGGCCGCAAGGACATGCCGATGCTCGTCCAGGACACCGGGTTCACCGGCTACCTGCTGCGCGTGCTCCAGCCGGGGTCGATCGCGGCCGGTGACACCGTGCACCTCGTCGAGCGTGACGACCACGGGGTCACCGTCGCGGTCGCGGGGCGTGTGGTGAACGTCGACCGGAACGACCTCGCGACCGCCCGGCGCGTGCTCGCCGTCGACAGCCTCGGCTCGTCGGTGCGCCGCAAGTTGCAGCAGCGGGTCGACAGCGGTGAGCACGTCGGTCTCGACGTCGACCGGCTGTTCCTCGACGGGGCGGCCGAAGCCGACCGATCCTGATCCGCCCATCGGCACGCCGACGACGGGTCGCCGGTGCAGCACTACGGTGCCGTGACGTGATCGCACCGCTCAGTCGCTCGTACGTCGAGGCCCGCACCGCGTTCCTCGAGGCCGCCGCCGCAGCCGGCGCCCGCATCGAATCCCACCCGCACCCGCAGCTCGGGCTCGAGGGCGAGGAGCTGTTCGTCGACGTGGCCGAGGTCGGCCCCGCCGAGGCCGACCACGTGATCGTGGTGGTGTCGGGCACCCACGGCGTGGAGGGGTATCTCGGCTCGGCGCTCCAGCGCCACCACCTCGAGACGCTCGATCGCGACCGCGTCTCGGGCCCCACGCTGGTGTTCGTGCACGCGCTCAACCCCTACGGCTTCTCGTGGGTGCGTCGCGTCAACGAGGACAACGTCGACCTCAACCGCAACTTCGTGGACTGGACCCAACCGCCACCGGCGAACCCCGACTACGCCGACCTCGCCGACATCCTCGTGCCGTCGTCGTGGACCCCGGAGGTGCAGGAACAGACCGTGCTCGCGTTGATGGGCAAGCTGAACGAACTCGGCATGCCGCGGTTGCAGCAGATCATCCAGGGCGGCCAGTTCGACCACCCGACCGGCGTGTTCTACGGCGGCACCGGGCCCACGTGGTCGCACCGCTGGCTGCGCGAGTTCGCCGCGCGTCGCCTGAGGGGCGTGTCGCGAGCCGCGATCATCGACCTGCACACCGGGCTCGGGCCGTGGGCCCACGGCTCGCTGCTCAGCAGCGACCCGCCGGCCAGCGAGGCGTTCGCCCGGCAGGTGGCCTGGTGGCACGACGTCACCGGCCTCGACGCCGACGACAGCGTCTCGGCGGTGGTCGCCGGGGACTGGCTCGCCGCAGCCCACGGCTTCGCACCCGACACCGAGATCACCGGCATCACCATCGAGTACGGCACCGTCGACGGCATCACCGTGCTGCAGAGCCTGCGGGCCGACGCCGTGCTGCACGCCTCGGGCGACCCCACCGCGCCCGCGGCGGCCGAGGTGCGTCAGGCGGTGCGTGGCGCGTTCCTCGACGACGATCCCGCGTGGCTCGAGACCTGCTGGCCCCGCTACCAGTTCGTCGCGACCGCTGCGCTCGAACGGCTGTCGGGATGACCGACCGGGCGATCACCGACGACGACGTCGACGCCTATCTCGAGCGGCTCGGACTCGACCGCGAACCGCCCTCGGCCGAGGCGCTCGACCGGCTGCACCGCGCTCAGCTCGAACACGTGCCCTACGAGACGATGTGGATCCACGCAGGCGACCTGTGGAGCGTCGACCTCGCCGCCTCGGTCCATCGTGTGGCGCACCAACGGCGGGGCGGCTACTGCTTCCACGTCAACGGCGCGTTCAGCTGCCTGCTGCGCGCCCTCGGCTACGACGTCACACTGCACGCCGGTGGCGTGCACGGGCCCGACGGCCCGACCCCCGACGCGATCGAGAACCACCTGGTGCTGCTCGTGCACGGTCTGCCGACCGACGCCAACCCCGACGGCCACTGGTACCTCGACGCCGGCCTCGGCGATGCGCTGCACGCACCGCTGCCGTTGATGCCGGGCACCTACACCGACGGGCCGTTCGAGTTCGAGCTGCGGCGTGTCGAGCTCGGCTACGCCGACTGGGCGCTGCGCCACCACACGCTCGGCTCGTTCGACGGCATGGCCTTCGAGGCGACCCCGACGACGATCGAACGCTTCGCCGCCCGCAACGTGCACCTGTCGACCTCACCGGACTCGTCGTTCACGCGCACGGCGACCGCGCAGCGACGCGACACCGGCGGCGTCGACATCCTGCGCGGACAGGTGCTCAGCCGGGTGGCGCACGAACACGGCGAGGGCGTCACGCTCGACACGCGCGACCAGTGGTTCGACGCGCTCCGCGACGTGTTCGAACTGCCGCTCGACGACCTCGGCCCCGACGGCCGCGACCGCCTGTGGCGCCGCGTGCACGCAACACACGAGGCCTGGCTCACGAGCCGCGACGACACCTGACCGCCGGCCAGCGCACGTCTGGTCGCGGATCCTCTCGCAGATCGAGAAGATGCGCGACCAGCAGCGATCGGGGGTCAGCGGCGGGGATCGCCGAGGCGAGGACCGCCGAAGATCGCGACCGTCTGGCGCAGCGGCACCAGGTCGCGGCGCGGCGAGCGGCGCTGCGCGTCGGCCTCGACGACGGCCACGCGCTGGCGCAGTTCGTCGTTCTCGGCACGCAGCCGCTCGACCTCGGCCTCGAGTTCCATCACCCGACGGATGCCCTCGAGGTTCATCCCCTCGGCGGCCAGGTCCTGGATGCGGCGGAGGCGCTCGATGTCGATGTCGCTGTAGCGGCGGTTGCCGCCCTGGGTGCGCTGCGGCTGCACCAGCCCGCGGCGCTCGTAGATGCGCAACGTCTGGGGGTGCATGCCGGCGAGTTCGGCCGCGACCGAGATGACGTAGACACCGTGACTGCGTGAACGCATGTCGATCAGACCCTTTCTCCATGGGCTGCGGAACTCTGGGCGGCGCGAGTGGCCGCGGCGAACGCCTCGATCGCCGCACGTTGGTCGGCGGTGAGGTGGGTGGGCACCTGCACGTCGACGGTGACGATCAGGTCGCCCTCGTGCTTGGGGGTGACCACGCCCTTGCCGCGCACCCGATGGCGCGACCCGGGCTGGGTGCCGGCCTTGATCCGCAGCGTGACCGGCGTGCCGTCGAGCGTGGGCACCTCGATCTCGCCGCCGAGCGCGGCCTGGTCGAAGCTCACGGGCACGCGCACCGTGAGGTTGTTGCCGTCGCGGCCGAAGCGCTGGTGCGCGACCACGTGGCACTCGACGATCAGGTCGCCCGCCGGACCGCCGTTGCGTCCGGGCGCACCCCGGCCCTTCAGCCGGATCTTCTGGCCGTCGGCCACGCCGGCGGGGATGCGTGCTTGCACCTCGCGCTGGCGCTTCTCGACGCCGGTGCCCCGGCAGGTGGGGCAGGGCGACTCGATCGTGACGCCACGACCCGCGCAGGCGGGGCACGGCGACGAGAACGAGAAGAAGCCCTGGTTGTCGTCGATGACCCCCCGACCGCCGCATCGTGAGCACACCTTGGGCGACGTGCCGGGCTTCGCGCCCGACCCGTTGCACGTGCCGCACTGCGCATCGGTCGTGAGGTACAAGGTGGTGGTGAGCCCGCGCACGGCATCGGCGAAGTCGAGCGTGAGCGTGGCCTCGACGTCGGCACCGCGCTGCGGACCGCCGGCGGCCGACGCGCCACCACCGCGCCGACCTCGTCCGAACATCTGACCGAGCAGGTCGCCGAGGCCGTCGGCGCCGACGTTGAACGTCGTGCCGCCCGGGCCGCCGCCCGGCCCGCCGGGGCCGAAGCCCCCGACGGGACCGAGGCGACGCACCTCGTCGTACTCCTTGCGCTTGGTGTCGTCGCCGAGCACGTCGTACGCGGCGCTGACCTCCTTGAAGCGCTCCTCGGCGGCAGCGTCACCGGGGTGCGTGTCGGGGTGGCTGTCGCGCGCGAGCTTGCGGTAGGCCTTGGTGATCTCCTTGGCCGTCGCGGTCTCGGCCACGCCGAGCACTCGGTAGTAGTCCTTCTCGAACCACTCGCGCTGCGCAGCCATGGCTCAGCCTCGCACCTTCACCATCGCGGGGCGGAGCACCTTGCCCTTCCAGAGGTAGCCGGTGCGCAGCACCTCGGCGACGACGGGACCGTCGCCGCCCTCGCCGGGCTCGTGCATGACGGCCTCGGCGACGGCGGGATCGAAGGGCTGCTCGGCCAGGTCGAGCGCCTCGAGACCCTGCTTCTGGAGCGCGCCGATGAGCGCGCTCCACACGGACTCGATGCCCTGCACCTGGTGGGCGAAGGCGGCCTCGCACGCGTCGAGCACCGGCAGCAGCGACTCGGCGATCTTGCCGGTGGCGCGATCGATCTCGTCGGACTGCTGGGTGGCGACGCGCTTGCGGTAGTTCTCGAAGTCGGCCTGGAGGCGCAGCGCGATGTCCTTGAACTGGTCGCGCTCGGCGAGCAGTGCGACGACGTCGTGCTCGACGACGGCCTCCGCCTCGGCCACGGCCGCCGCCGCATCGGCATCGGCCGATGCGTCGACGGGGCGGGGCTGGGCACCGGAGAAGTCGTCGATCTCGCTGCCGCGCTCGTCCTCGAAACCGAGGTCGTGATCGGTCATGACGGTCGGCTCACTTCTCGTCGACGATCTCGGCGTCGATGATCTCGTCGTCGTTCACCGAACCGGTGCCGCTCTGCCCGCTGGCCGAGCTGCCGGCCGCGTCCTGGTCGCGAGCGGCGGCCTCGTACAGCTTCTGGCTGAACGCCTGGGTGGCGCCCATCAGCGTGTCGTGCGCGGCCTTGATCGCGCCCATGTCGTTGCCGTTGAGTGCCGACTTGAGCTCGGCGAGGGCCGACTCGACCGGCGCCTTGTCGTCGGCGGTGACCTTGTCGCCCTGGTCGCGCAGCACCTTCTCGGTCTGGTACACGAGCGAATCCGCGTTGTTGCGGGTCTCGGCCTCCTCGCGGCGGCGACGGTCCTCCTCGGCGTGCGCCTCGGCATCGCGGACCATCTGGTCGATGTCCTTCTTGTCGAGCGTCGACTGGCCGGTGATCGTCATCGACTGCTCCTTCGACGTGGCGCGGTCCTTGGCGGACACGTGCACGATGCCGTTGGCGTCGATGTCGAAGGTGACCTCGATCTGCGGCACGCCACGCGGGGCGGGCGGCAGGTCGACGAGTTGGAACTTGCCCAGGGTCTTGTTGTAGGCGGCCATCTCGCGCTCGCCCTGCAGCACGTGGATCTCGACGCTCGGCTGCATGTCGTCGGCGGTGGTGAACACCTCGGTGCGCTTGGTGGGGATCGTGGTGTTGCGCTCGATGAGCTTGGTCATCACGCCACCCTTGGTCTCGATGCCGAGGCTGAGCGGGGTGACGTCGAGCAGCAGGACGTCCTTGACGTCGCCCTTCAGCACGCCGGCCTGGATCGCGGCGCCGACGGCGACGACCTCGTCCGGGTTCACCGTGCGGTTCGGCTCCTTGCCGGTGAGGCTCTGCACGAGGTCCTGCACGGCGGGCATGCGGGTGGAGCCACCCACGAGGATGACGTGGTCGATCTGGCCCTTCGACAGGCCGGCGTCCTTGATCGCCTGCTCGAACGGGATGCGGCAGCGCTCGAGGAGATCGGCGGTGAGCTCCTGGAACTTCGCGCGGGTGAGCGTCTCGTCGAGGTGCAGCGGGCCCTCGGGCGTGGCGGTGATGAACGGCAGGTTGATCTGCGTCTGCTGCACCTGGCTGAGGTCGATCTTGGCCTTCTCGGCGGCCTCCTTCAGACGCTGCGCGGCCATGCGATCGGCACCGAGATCGACACCGTGGGCGGCCTTGAACTGCTTCACCAGCCAGTCGATGATCCGCTGGTCCCAGTCGTCTCCACCGAGGTGGGTGTCGCCGTGGGTGCTCTTCACCTCGAACACGCCGTCGCCGATCTCGAGCACCGACACGTCGAACGTGCCGCCACCGAGGTCGAACACGAGCACCGTCTCGTCATCGGCACCCTTGTCGAGGCCGTACGCGAGCGCCGCGGCGGTGGGCTCGTTGATGATGCGCAGCACCTCGAGGCCCGCGATCTGACCGGCCTCCTTGGTGGCGGTGCGCTGGGCGTCGTCGAAGTACGCCGGGACCGTGATGACGGCCTGGGTGACCGTGTCGCCCAGATACGCCTCGGCATCTCGCTTCAGCTTCATGAGCGTGCGGGCGCTGATCTCCTGGGGCGTGTACCGCTTGCCGTCGATGTCGTCGCTCTTCCACGACTGACCCATCTTCGACTTGATCGAGCGGAACGTGCGATCGGGGTTGGTGATCGCCTGGCGCTTGGCGACCTCGCCGACGAGCACCTCGCCGGCCTTCGAGAACGCGACGACCGAGGGGGTGGTGCGAGCGCCTTCGGAGTTGGGGATGACGACCGGATCGCCGGCCTCGAGGACGGCGACGACGGAGTTGGTGGTGCCGAGGTCGATGCCGACTGCCTTGGCCATGGTGATCTCCTGTGGTTGACGGGTAGAGGGGGGTCGCGAGGTTGAGCGAACCTGACGCAACTCTACGACCGGCGACGCCGACCGCCAACTCAGAGATCAGAAAACTTGAGTCGTCACGACTCAGCTTTCGCACGACGATGTCGCGGCATCACCGCCAGTCAAGGATCACCTTGCCGCACTCGCCGGTCTCGACCACCGCGAACGCGTCCTCGAACGCATCGGCCGCGATGCGATGGGTGATCACGCCGGCCACGTCGAGCCCGCTCTGGAGCATCGCGGCCATCTTGTACCAGGTCTCGAAGATCCGGCGGCCGTAGATGCCCTGCAGCTCGAGGCCTTTGAAGATCACGTCGTTCACGTCGAGCGTCATCGGACCGGCGGGGATGCCGAGGATCGCGATCCGTCCGCCGTGGTTCATCGCGTCGAGCATCTGGTTGAACGCGGCCTCGGCGCCGCTCATCTCGAGCCCGACGTCGAAGCCCTCGGTCATGCCGAGCTCGGCCATCACCGGCCCGAGACCTTCGGATCGCACGTCGACCACCCGGTTCGCGCCGTGCCGTGCCGCCATCGCGAGCCGGTACGGGTTGACGTCGGTGACCACGACGTTGCGCGCGCCGATGTGCCGGACGATCGCCGCCGCGAGCACACCGATCGGACCCGCGCCCGTGATCAGCACATCCTCGCCCACGCAGTCGAAGCGCAACGCGGTGTGGGTGGCGTTGCCGAGCGGGTCGAGGATCGCTGCCACCTCGTCGGAGATGTGCGGTGGTACGACGAACACGTTCTCGGCGGGGATGACGACGTACTCGGCGAACGCACCGGGCCGGGTGACGCCGACGCCCGTGTGCTGGTGGCAGAACTCGCGACGGCCGCCCTTGCAGTTGCGGCAGTGGCCGCACGTGACGTGCCCCTCGCCGGCGACCCGCTGTCCGACCGCGAGCCCGGCCACCGCGGCACCCACCTCGACGATCTCGCCCATGAACTCGTGGCCGACCACCATCGGCACCGGGATCGTCGCCTGCGCCCACGCGTCCCAGTGGCGGATGTGCAGGTCGGTGCCGCAGATCGACGTCTTGTGCACCCGGATCTTCACGTCGCGCGGTCCCGGCGACGGCTCGGGCACCTCCTGCATCCACAGCCCCGGCTCGGGCCGGGCCTTCACCAACGCCTTCACCCGATCACCCCCATCTCGCGGCCGACGGCCACGAATGCAGCGACAGCTTCGTCGATGTCGGCGTCCGTGTGCGCGGCCGACATCTGCGTGCGGATGCGAGCCCGACCCTGGGGCACCACCGGGTACGAGAAGGCGATCACGTACACGCCGCGGGCGAGCATCCGCTCGGCCATCTCGCCCGCGACCTTCGCGTCGCCGAGCATCACCGGGATGATCGGGTGCCCCGCACCGGCGAGCGTGAAGCCGGCGGCCGTCATCGCCTCGCGGAAGCGCACCGAATTGCGCTCGAGCTGCACGCGCAGGTCGTCGCTGCGCTCGAGCAGGTCGAGCGCCGCGAGCGTGGTGGCGGCGATCGCGGGCGCGAGCGAGTTGGAGAACAGGTAGGGCCGGCTGCGCTGACGGAGCCAGTCGACCACCTCCTGCGGACCCGACGTGTAGCCACCGGACGCGCCGCCGAGCGCCTTGCCGAGCGTGCCCGTGATGACGTCGACGCGACCGGCGACGCCCAACGCCTCGGCCGTGCCGCGGCCGTGGGCACCGACGAAGCCCACGGCGTGCGAGTCGTCGACCATCACGGTCGCGTCGTAGCGCTCGGCCAGGTCGCACACCGCGGGCAGGTCGGCCAGCACGCCGTCCATCGAGAACACGCCGTCGGTGGCGATCAGCCGGTGCCGCGCTCCCGCGGCCTCCTGCAGCCGTGCCTCGAGGCCGGCCATGTCGTTGTTGTCGTAGCGCAGCCGCTGGGCCCGGCACAGGCGGATGCCGTCGATGATCGACGCGTGGTTCAGCGCGTCGCTGATCACCGCGTCGTGCTCGTCGAGCAGGGTCTCGAACAGCCCGCCGTTCGCATCGAAGCACGACGAGTACAGGATCGTGTCGTCGGTGCCGAGGAACGCCGACAGTCGTGCCTCGAGCTCGCGGTGCACGTCCTGCGTGCCGCAGATGAACCGCACGCTCGCCATGCCGTAGCCGTGGTCGACGACCGCTCGCCGGGCCGCCTCGACCAGGGCCGGATGGTCGGCGAGGCCGAGGTAGTTGTTGGCACAGAGGTTGAGCACGGTGCGGCCGTCGGCGAGCCGGATGTGCGCCGACTGGGGCGAGGTGATCACCCGTTCGTGCTTGGTGAGCCCCTCGTGCGCCAGCCCCTCGAGCCGTTGCGCGAGGTCGGCGAGAATCGCGGTACGCATGTACCGAGAATACTGCGCGGGCCCGAGGTGCCGTACCATGCCTCGCACTGCGACACTGGCCCGATGCAGGTGACCCGGCTGGCCGAGCGCGACGGCTGGACCTGCTGGCTGTGCGGTGGCGACATCGATCCGCACCTGCCGTCGACCAGCCCGGCCGGGGCCACGATCGACCACCTGGTGCCGCGTTCGCGCGGCGGCTCGAACGACGCCCCCAACCTGCGCCTCGCGCACCGGCGCTGCAACGTGCGTCGCGGCAACCACCTGCCCGAGCTGCGGTGGCCCGGCGAGTGGCCGATGCTGATGACGGTGCACGTGTGGACCGCGCTGGCGCGCCTCGCGCCCCGGCCCGGTGCGGCCGAGGTGGTCGCGATGGCGCCGTTGGCCGAGCTCGCCGACGAGGCGGCGGCGTGGGTGGTCGAGCGGGCGGAGGCGTTCGTGCCTGGCGGCTGGGAGTCCTGGACCGTGGCCGATCCGGCCGGCCCGGTGGCGGTGTGGTTGCGTCGTCCGTCGTCGTCCGAGCCCGGTCGCACCGGTCGACCGTTCGTGCCCGACCTCTGATCCCCGACCCATGACCCGGCTCGCCGTCGTCCGGGCCCACCGCCGCGGCCACGCGTGACGCCCGTCGCAGCCCATGTGTCGGCCCGCCGACTGCCCGCGCATCGGCGCATCCCTACGGTGCTCCTCACGGTCGAGTCGTCGGCGGAACGACGAGATCCGAGGTGGGGCCGCTCCGGCGGGCGGCCCCGCCTCGACCCCCCCCGGCCGTCGCGACCGATCGGGTTCAGGTCGCGGTCAGGTCGGTCGCGTGAGGGTGCCGGCGGGCAGGCCGAGCTCGCGCTCGGTGAGCCGCCAGCTGACCGCGTTCATCTCCGACGGCTCGAGTGCCGAGCCGATCTGGGTCTGCAGCGCGAACGCGTCGGTGAGCGCCACCACCATCCACGCGGTCTCGTGCGGGTGCTCGCACCGGAACACCCCCGCGGCGTTGCCCCGCTCGATCACCCCGACCACCAGGTCGTGCCAGGCCTGCGAGAGGCGGCGCGTGGTGTCGCGCAGCTTGGGCGAGTGGAAGGCCTCGGCCCAGGCCTCGAGCCAGAACCGGTACGCCTCCTCGCCGCCGCCCGGCCCGTAGGGCTCGGTGAGCTCGCGCAGCTGAGCGAGCGGGTCGCGGTCGGAGGCGAGCGCCTCGTTCACCTCGTCGATCTCCTCGAGGGCGAGCTTCTCGAACGCGGCGGCGAGCAGCGAGTCGTGGTCGGGGAAGTAGTGGTGCAACAGGCCGTGGGTGACACCGGCACGCGCCGCGACGTGGCGCGACGTGGTGCGGGCGAAGCCGCGCTCGGTGATCTCGGCCACGGCCGCGTCGAGGATCGCGGTGCGTCGCTGGGCGGGCTGCATGCGGGCCATTCGCCGTCGATCGTAGAGGTGACGAACACCACAGTGGAATGTTGACCAGATGGCCAATACAGTATTGGCCATGTGGTCAACACAGGGCACACCGGCGCGCCGGGACGAGCGCACGACCGAGACGAGGGCGCTGCAGTTCGGCGCGTTCGCGATCTCGGCGTCGTTCATGGTGGTGTTCCCGCTCTTGCCTGCGCTCCAGGAGCGCGCCCACATCGGTACGGCGCAGCTCGGGTGGATCGCCACGGCCGGCTTCGTCGCGGCCCTCGTCGCCCAGACCCTGATCGCCCCCCACGCCGACCGCGGTCGCGAGCGGCTGGTGCTGCAGGGCTCGATCCTGGTGATGGCGCTGTCGACGCTCGCCTACGCGCTCGGCGACTCGGTCGAGTGGTTCATCGTCGGCCGCCTCGGGGCCGGCCTCGCCTACGGCGCGTTCATGCCCGCCGCCAAGGGCCTCGTCATCCGACGCTTCCCCGACATGCCCGGCCGCCAGATCGGCCGGCTGCACGCCGTCGAGCTCGCCGGTATGGCGTTCGGTCCGGTGCTGGCCGTCGCCGGCCAGTCGACCATCGGCGTGGTGCCCACCATCCACGCCGCCGCCGTGCTCACCCTCGTGGCCGGTGCACCCGCGTTCCTGGCCGGCGCCTCGCCGCTCGATGCCGCGTCCGCTGCCACCGCCTCGAACGCCACCACCGACGACGACGAGCGCGAGCACACCTCGCTGCTCGAGGGCCTCGCCCTCGTGCGCCACCGCTCGGTGCTCGCCGCCTCGCTGGTGATGGCCGCCTACTTCGTGCCGATCGGCGCCTACGACGCGCTGTTCCCGCGGTTCCTGGCCGACATCGGTTCGAGCGATCTGATGATCGGCGCGGCGATGACCGCCTTCGCCGTGCCGAGCATGTTCCTGGCGGGCTGGGCAGGCCGCCGCGTCGACCGGCTCGGTGCGTTCCGCGCCGCGGGCCACGGTGGCGTGGCCAACATCGCCGTGCTGCTCACCTACGCCGTGGTGCGACTGCCGATGGTGATCGTCGTCGTCGGCCTGTTCGAGTCGGCCGGCCAGACGCTCGTCGGTGCCGCAGCGGCGGCCGCGATGGGCTGGGCGGTGCCGGGCCGCCGCGCCGCGACGGCCCAGGGCATCGGCGAGGCGTTCGCCACCATCGCCGCCGCGCTGGTGGCCGCGACGGCCGCTCCGCTCTACGCGGCGGGTGGGGCCGCAGCGTTGTTCGTGGTCACCGCGGTGCTCACCGGCCTGCCCCTGTGGGGCGGCATCCGGCTGGCGCGCGGTGCCGAGCCGGTCGAGGAGCCACTGGTGCTCGTGCCGGCGCCGGTGCGGACGCCCGACCGGTTGGTGCCTGCCGGCGCGTAGCGTCAGAGTCATGCAGCTCGCCGACCTCCGCATCTTCACCGAACCCCAGCAGGGCGCCACCTACGACACCCTGCTCGCCGTGGCACAGCGCGCCGAGGCACTCGGCTTCGGAGCGTTCTTCCGCAGCGACCACTACGTGAAGATGGGCGACGTGAGCGGCCTGCCCGGCCCGACCGACGCCTGGATCACGCTCGCCGGCCTGGCCCGCGACACCAGCACGATCCGCCTCGGCACGCTGGTCACGCCGGTGACGTTCCGGTTCCCCGGACCGCTCGCGATCAGCGTCGCCCAGGTCGACCAGATGAGCGGCGGCCGCGTCGAGCTCGGCCTCGGCGCCGGCTGGTACGAGCTCGAGCACACCGCCTACGCCATCCCGTTCCCCGGGCTCGGCGCGCGCTTCGACGACCTCACCGACCAGCTCGCGATCGTCGACGGGATGTGGCGCACGCCGATCGGCGAGACGTTCACCTACACCGGCACGGTGCACAGCGTGGTCGACTCGCCCGCGCTGCCCAAGCCGGCGCAGGCACGGCTGCCGATCGTGATGGGCGGTGGCGGCAAGAGCCGCACCCCGAAGCTGGCCGCCCGGTACGCGACCGAGTTCAACACGCCCTTCGTGCCGCTCGACTTCTTCACCAAGCAGTGCGACCGGGTGCGCGCCGCGTGCGACGAGGCCGGTCGCACCGAGCCGATGGTGTACAGCGCGGCGCTGGTGGTGTGTGCCGGCCGCGACGAGGCCGAGGTCGCCCGTCGTGCCGCCGCGATCGGACGCGAGCCCGGCGAGCTGCGCCAGAACGGCGCGGCCGGCACGGTCGACGAGGTCGCCGCCACCCTCCGCCGCTGGGCCGAGGCCGGCGCCGAGCGCATCTACCTGCAGGTGCTCGACCTCGACGACCTCGACCACCTCGACCTGATCGCGAACGAGATCGCCCCGCTGCTCGGCTGACCGGTCGATCAGCCGGGCTCAGCCGCCGCGGGCCGCCCGCGCCTCGGCCATCATCCGCTGCGCCTCGTCCTCGGCCACGAACCGACGGCGCACCTCGTCGAACAACAACTCGCGCCAGCGTGCGGCCTCGGCGTCGCCGCGAGCGGCCTGGTACTGGTCGAGCAGGGTGCCGAGCGCGGCCAGATCGGCCGGTGCGAGTTGCGAGAGCGTCATCGTTCCTCCAGGGGTTCGGGTTCGAGCCCCATCGTGCGTGCCCGACCGAGCCGCGGCATGAGTGATCCCTACTCAATCGTCAGTGCGTCAGGACCCGCACGTACACGTCCTCGTACGCATTCGCGTCGGCGACGCTCAACGGCAGGTAGCGGCCGTCGGCGGAGAGCGACGGGGCGTACGAGTACGTTCGGGGCGATCGCACCGAACGCGACCGACTGCATGGCCGGCGACGCCACCGATCGGGCGATGCGGGCCCCCTCGCTGCGCGCTCGCTCGAGCACCTCGTCGAGCAGGCGGGTCGCGCCGACGCCCGGCTCGCCCACCAGGAACACGCCCTCGCACGTGGGGTCGGCCAGGAACTCGACGACCTCGTCGACCAGCGATGCTCGCCCGATCAGCGGCCACCCATCGCTCGTCACGGCCACATTCTGACGCCACCTCCAGGTTCGGGCGTGACACGGCGCCAGCCGTCGCGCGCCGCCCGCTGCCGGACGCGTCGCGCCGCTGCACCACAATGGATCCATGAGCGAGCACGATCTGGTCATCCGCAACGCCACCGTGGTCGACGGCACGGGTGCCGCACCCGTCGTCGCCGACGTCGCCGTCTCGGGCGACCGCATCACCGCGGTCGGTTCGGTCGACGGTCGCGGTCACCGCGAGATCGACGGCGACGGCCTCACCGTCACGCCCGGCTTCATCGACGTGCACACCCACTTCGACGGCCAGGCCACGTGGGACCCGATCCTCGCGCCGAGCAGCGTGCACGGCGTCACCTCGATCGTCATGGGCAACTGCGGCGTCGGGTTCGCGCCGGCACGCCCCGAGCACCACGACTTCCTGATCTCGATGCTCGAGGGCGTCGAGGACATCCCGGGCACGGCGCTCGCCGAGGGCCTCACGTGGGACTGGGAGACCTTCACCGACTACATGGACGCGCTCGACCGTCGCCGGTACGCGCTCGACGTCGCCACCCACGTCACCCACGCACCGCTCCGCGCATACGTGATGGGTGAGCGGGGTGCCGACCCGATGGAGCTGCCGACCGCCGACGAGCTGGCCGAGATGGCCGCGCAGGTGAAGCTCGGCATGCGGGCCGGCGCGGTCGGCTTCACCACCAGCCGCACCTACATCCACCGCACGCGCGACGGCGCGCCGCTCGGCACCCGGTACAGCTCGATCGACGAGCTCACCGCGCTGGCCGGCGCGATGGCCGAGACCGGCCGCGGCGTCATCCAGCTGATCAGCGACGCGTACCAGTCGCCCGACGTCGACTACACGACGGCCGAGATGGCGATGATGCGCTCGCTCGTCGAGGCGACCGGCCGTCCGCTCAGCATGACCGTGCAGCAGCCCGAGCCGCTGCCCGACCGCTGGCGCGAGATGAAGGCGTGGGTCGACGAGTGCGTGGCCGCGGGCCTGCCGCTCAAGACCCAGGTGTCGGCCCGCCCGATCGGGGTGCTGCAGGGCCTGACGGCCACGCTCAACCCGCTCATCCTGTGCCCGAGCTTCCAGGAGGTCGCGCGCCTGCCGCTGCCCGAGCTGGTGCACGCGCTGCGCGATCCCGACCGTCGCGCCCGCATCGTCGCCGAGCACGCCACCCGCGAGATCGACGGGATGCTGCACGAGATCACCAACGGCTTCCACAAGCTGTTCCCGATGGGCGATCCCGTCGACTACGAGCCGACCGCCGAGTCGTCGATCGCCGGCATCGCCGCCGCGTCGGGCCGCAACCCGGTCGAGGTGGTGCTCGACCTGCTGGTCGAGCGCGACGGCAACCAGCTGCTCTACATGCCGCTGTTCAACTTCGCGAGGGGCAACCTCGACGACGTGCGCGAGATGCTGATGGCGCCCAACTCGTTGCTCGGCCTCAGCGACGCCGGTGCGCACTGCGGTGCGATCAGCGACGCGAGCATGACCACCACCGCGCTCGCGCTGTGGACCCGCGACCGTCATCGCGATCCGCTGCCGATCGAGCTGATGGTGCACCACCTCACCCAGCGCGGCGCGCAGCACGTCGGCTGGTTCGACCGCGGCGTGGTCGCCCCGGGCTACCTGGCCGACCTGAACGTGATCGACATGAGCACCCTCGCGGCGCACCCGCCGCACATCGTGCGCGACCTGCCCGCAGGCGGGCGGCGCCTGATGCAGGACGCGAGCGGCTACCGCCACACGTTCAAGCGCGGGGTCGAGACCTTCGCCGACGGCGAGCACACGGGCCAGCTGCCCGGCGGGCTCGTGCGCGGCCCGCAGCCCGCCCCGGTGTGATCGCGGCACCCGCAGCGCCGACGGTGTGTGCTCGGCTCGTGCCGATCAGGCCACCGTGTGCACGTAGACGTTGCCGACCTTGGGGTCGTTGTACACACCGGTGATCGTGCCGGCCAGGTTGGTGGCGTGCGAGATGAAGGCCACGGCCTTGCCGTCATCGGAGATCACGGCATCCTGCGAGTCGTCGTTGCCGGTGGCGCCGCCGGTGCTGACGCTGAACACGGTGGTGCTCGCGTTGGTGGCGTCGTAGCGGTACACCTGGCGGACGCCCGAGGCGGCGCTGCTGTAGGCGACGTAGCGACCGGTGCTGCTCACCTGCACGTTGGCCCCCTCGCCCATGCCCTCGCCGACGTTGGTGGCGATGCGGGTGATGGTGCCGCCGGTGGCGGGCACACGGAACAGGTCCTCGACCGCGTCGCCGTCGCCGTTCACCAGATCGGGCGACTGCGAGTGGAACACGACCCACTGGCCGTCGGAGCTGATCGACGGGTCCTGCGAGGCGGCGTCGGTCAGACCGGACGGGATGGTGTCCGACGGCAGGCCGTCGGTGGCCATCGTGAGCAGCGTGGTGGTGCCGGCGTTGCGGTCGCGCATGTAGACGTGCCGGATGAGCGGGCTCGGCGGATTCGGCGCCCACAGGCTCGTCTCGTTCGAGTCGAACACGACGCGGCTGCCGTCGAAGCTGATGCCCGGGTCGAACGAGCCGCCGCCACCGCCGGTGGCCTGGGCCTCGCTGCTCGACACGCTGACGCGCTCCGTCTGCTGCGTCTGCAGGTCGCGGACGAAGACGTCCATCGAGTTGTTGGTGTCGCCGGCGACCAGGTTGCTCGCCGCCGAGTTGAACGCCACGAAGCGGCCGTTGCCGCTGATCGCCGGCCAGTTCGACAGGCCGTTGGTCTGGGCGTTGCCGACGGCCATGCTCACCAGCGTGGTGGTGTTGCCGACGAGGTCGCGGACGTAGATGTCGCTGGTGCTGCCGTTCTTGTCGTCGGCGCTGAGGACCGCGTTGGAGTAGAACGCCACGCGGGTGCCGTCGTAGCTGAGGCTCGGCTCGTACGAGTTCGAGGTCGCGATTCCCCCGGCCTGAGGGACGCTGGCGAGGATGACGGATCCAGAGACGAGGTCACGGACGTAGATGTCGGTGTTGACGTTGTTGTCCTGCGGCACGAGCTTCTGCGTGCTCTCGAACGCCACGTACCGGCCGTTGCCACTGATCGCCACGCCGGCGGCACCACCGTTGCTGCTCGTGTCGAGACCGGTGAGGCCGTTGACGAGGCGGGTGCCGGTGGTCGGGGCGGGTGGGGTGGTCGTGGTGGTCGGACCACCCGAGCCCTGATCGGTCGGGAACCAGCCGAGCACGTCGACGACGAGGTGCACCGAGCCGGCCAGGTTGTAGAGCGAGATCATCCCGTTCACGCCGACCGGCACGATCACCATGTTCGACACGGTGTTGCCGGGCGAGGTGTTGAGGTTCGACGCCGTCGGCCGGGTGCGGCCGGTCGGGTAGATCGTGAGGAAGCTGCCCGCCGACGGCTGGGTGGCCGTGACGTTGAGCGCCACGGCGCCGACGCCGCTGGCCGGCACGCCGCCGCGACCGAGCACGGGCAGGTCGAGGGTGCGGTCGCCGGAGAGCGCGCCGCCGGCCAGGTACTGACCATCGGCCGTGCCGAGCCCGGGGTCGGTCCGGGTCTCGAGCAGACGGGCCGGGGTGAGGCCGCCGAACGTGCTGCCGGTGGCGAACCAGCCGAGCACGTCGACGATCAGGTGGGTCGAGCCGGCGAGGTTGTAGAGCGAGATCGAACCGTTGGCGCCGACGGGCACGATCACCATGTTCGACTTGGTGTCGCCGGGTGCCATGTTGAGGTTCGAGGCGTTGGGGCGGCCCTGGCCCGTCGGGTAGACGGTGACGAAGCTGCCGGCCGTGGGACCGGTGACGGTGACGTTGAGCGCCACGGCAGCCACGCCGCTGCCGGGGATGCCGCCCCGGTTGAGCACGGGCAGGTCGATCGTGCCGTTGGGGCCGATCGCGCCACCGGCCAGGTACTGACCGTCGGCGGTGGCGAGGCCTGCGTCGCCGCGGGTCTCGAGCAGTCGGGCCGGGGTGAGGCCGCCGAAGCCGCTGCTGGTCGGGAACCAACCGAGCACGTCGACGATCAGGTCGGTCGAGCCGCTCTGGTTGTAGAGCGAGATCGCGCCGTTGCCGCCGACGGCGACGATCACCATGTTCGACTTGGTGTCGCCCGGCACCATGTTGAGGTTCGAGGCGTTGGGACGACCCTGGCCGCTCGGGTACACGGTGACGTAGCTCGACGAGGTGGGTGAGGTGACGGTGACGTTGAGCGCCACGGCAGCCACGCCGCTCGCGGGCACGCCGCCACGGTTGAGCACCGGCAGGTCGACCGTCGCACCCGGTCCCACGGCACCGCCGCCCTGGAACTGGCCGTCGACGGTGGTGAGTCCGGCACCGGACCGGGTCTCGAGCAGGCGTGCCGGCGTGAGGCCGACGAACGCCGTCGTGGCGGCGCTCGCGGCGCCGCTCCCGAGCGTGACGAAGGCGACTGCGAGAACGGCGATCGCGCCGCCCAGACGTGCCGCCACGGTCCTGGTCCTTCGCATCTGTCGCACGCTAACGACGCGCCGCACGGAGGTGTCCGCGGCGAACGGTGGATGAGCCGAGTGACCCAGCGTCGATCCCACGCAGCGGCGGTGCCGTCGCGCGCAGGGTGCCTGGATCGGGTCGATCGCGCGTGGCGCGCGAGCTCAGGCGCTCTGCGCCGCCCACCACCTCGCGGCCACCAGCTCGGGCACGACGATCTCGGTGAGCAGCGCCACGACCGGGTCGTCGTCGCCGGCGAAGCGGACGGCACCTGCGTCGCCGGGGGCGCCACCGCCGACGGCCACCACGGTCGAACCACGCGAGGCGAGCCACTCGCGCGCCGCGGGGTCGTGCCGGCTGCCCGAGAACAGCAGCGCCCGGTAGGCGAGCGTCTTGGTGAGGTACACGTCGACATGACTCCAGTCGCCGGTCTCGCAGCCGTCGGCCGGACGGCGCGGCCCTTCGCGCACCATGAGCGCACCCTGCAGCGCGCTCGAGATGCGGTCGGCCGGGGCGATCGCGTACACGCCGTGCGGGCCGTCGAGCAGCTCGACCGTGCGGTCGAGCCAGGTCGTGTCGGTGAGCAGCGCCTCGGTGGCGTCCGCCGTGCGGCGCACCCGGTCGGCCAGCCCGAGCGGGCCACCGGTCAGCTGCTCCTCGAGCGCGAGCAACGCCACCAGCGTGTGCTGGAAGCTGCGGCACGCCACCCCGCCCGCCTCGGGCTCGGCCAGCATCGGCACCACCGACGACGCGCCCTCGGTGATGCGCGAGCCCGGCACGTTCGTGAGCGCGACGTACCCCGGATGTGCAGCGACGAAGTCGAGTGTCTCGGCCGAACCACCGCTCGCCGAGATGCCCACCACCAACAGCCCGGGCGCAGCCGGCCACGAGGTGTCGGCCGACGACAGCTCGGCCACCGCGGCGACGCCGGCACGGCGCAGCCGGAGCGCAGCGCTCTGGGCGGCGAACCAGCTCGAGCCCATGCCGGTGAGCAGCACGCGCTCGGGCGCTCGATCGACCGGCCAGTGCAGCCCATCGTCGTCGATCGCGTCGGCGAGCGCGCGCAGCACGCGGGGCTTGGCGTCGAGGTCGGCGCGGAAGCCGGCGGGGTCGAGCTCGGACACGGTCACTCCTGTGGATCGGTGGCAGGGAACAGCGACTGGATGGCCGCCTCGGGCACGTAGGTCCACACGGGCAGGTGCAGGCCGGCGTACGCGAACTCGTGCAGCTCCTGGGCCACGCGGAGCGGCAGCAGCAGCCGGTCGTCGACCGGGTGCGCGTCGCGGTAGGCGGCCTCGGCCACCTGGGTCGCGCCGCGGACGAACGCCGAGACGTCGGCACCGGGCCGACGCTTCGCGGCCACCCGGGCCACGTGGTCGAGCGACTGCAGCAGCCCGGCGAGGTCGCGCTCGACGGGCTGGCGCGCCAGGCGTCGCGACGCGTCGGTCATCGGGTCGCCGTCGAAGTCGATGACCAGCAGGCGACCGTCGCGCACGTCGCCGGCGCGCAGGAACTGGCCGGCGTGCAGGTCGCCGTGCACGCGCTGCACCTGGATCTCGTCGACGTCGTCGAGCTGCGCGAGCACGGCGTCGATCCGGTCGATCCGCTCGCGCAGCCGGTCGCCGGCGGTCCCGGTGGTGTGCGCCAGTGCCTGCGCACGCCGCTCGGCGACGGTGCGCCGCAGGTCGTCGGCGGGCGCCGCCACCGGCGGCTGGTCGAGCGCGAGAGCGTGGTGCAGCTCGGCCGTGATCGCACCCATCCGCGCCGCCGTCGACACGAGCGGCCCGAGCGGTGAGTGCCCGTCGAGCCAGCCGAGCACGTCGTCGACGTACCACTGCCAGCCGTCGGTGGCGTCGGCCACCAGCTCGCTCACGACCGCGACGACGCGGCCGTCAGCGCCGCCGTCGCCCTCGAGCGCACCGACGTGCGCGGGCATGTGTGCGAACCGCACGCGGGCGAGCTGCTCGACGCACTCGAGGTCGGCGCGACGGACGGGTCGCGTGAACCACTTGACCAGCCACCGCTCGTCGACCGCGATCGACACGTTGGCCTGGTCGGTCGAGACCCGTCGTTCGTCGCCGCGCACCTCGACGGCGGGGAGCAGTCGGCGGACCGCGTCGGACGACGCGCCCGCGGCGACGGTCACGAGCCGAGCACCACCGCGGCCTCGACGCTGCCGGCGCGCTGGTGCGACACCTGCACCCGCACCTCGGCGCCGGCCGACGCGCGCACCACCCATGTGGCGAGCGTGCGGTCGGGCGTGCCGTCGTGACGACCGCTGAAGCGCGCCTCCGAACGACCCTCGAGCTGGCCGAGCTCGAGCCGTGCCGGGCCACCGAGCACCTCGACGCCCGAGCCGGTGTCGACCTGGGCGACGATCGGCAGCACCATCCGCGTCGAGCGCGCATGTGCACTCACGTCGGTGGGCAGGAAGCCGGTGTTGGCGATGCCGACCTCGAGTCGCCAGGTGTCGCCGCCGAGCGACTCGGCGCGGGTGTGCAGCACTTCGAGCTCGGGGGCGGCGAGTGCCTGGAACACGGCGAACTCGGCGTGCGGACGCACCTCGGCGGCGAGCAACGCGAGCGGCGGGTTGGTCCACGAGCACATGTCGTCCCAGCCACCCAGCTCGACCGGGCCGAGCTGGGGATGCTCGTACGGGTACCAGTCGACGTACACGCCCTGATGCCCGTGCTCGTCGGCCCACTTCAGCACCGCGACCTCCTCGGCCTCGGTGGGCCCGACGTACCAGAAGTGGGTGCTCTGCTTGGTGCCGGTGGCCGCGTGGATGAGGTCCCAGAACTCGGTGGTCCAGCCGTACACGCCGAGGTGTTCGTACACCCAGTCGTCGGCGGCGCCGCTCATGGTGACCTTCTTGTCCCACGTGAAGTCCTCGAACACCGAGTGCACCGTGTAGCCGGTGAGGGCGTGGCCGCGCTCGCCGAGCTGCTTCCACACCCACACGTCGACCGGCGACAGGTCGCCGTCGCTCTTGGTGCTCGACGGCCGGAGGAGCACGCCACCGCTCGTGTGGTAGGCGTTGTACCCGCAGATGTTGGGCCGGGCCACCATCGCCCGCACGAGCCCGTCGATCTCGGGCTCGCTGAGCGGATGGTCGCCGCTGCCGCGCACCTCGGTGCCCCAGCCGGCCGGGAAGTTGCGGTTCATGTCGAGCGACTGCGGGGGCCGCGGCGTCGGGATCGTGAAGCCGTCGTGGTCGACGATCTCGCCCTCGAACATCAGGCGGTACCGGGCGACACCCGGGGCGGTGCCGTCGATCGGCACCGCCTTCATCACGCGAGGGTCGAGGTCGCTGACCATCCACGCGCCGTTCGGGTCCGGGATGCGCATCGACAGCACCCGGCCGTCTCCGTCCATGTCGCGCTCGTGCAGACCCGGCGCCCGGTGCGCGTCGCGCCACGGCCAGGCGCGCACGCTGCTACGGCGGTACTGGGGCGAGTCGGCCAGCGTCCACTCGACGCCGTCGGGATTGACCCGCGGCGCGACGTAGAAGGTGCGGGTGCGCAACGCACGTGTGACGGTGTCGTCGCTGCCGAAGCCGGTGACGAGGTGGTGGATGAGGTGCAGCGCGGCCACGCCGCCGGTGACCTCGACCGAGTGGATGTTCGCGTCGACCCAGTGCGCCGGCTTGGTGTGGTGCTCGCCGGTCGATCGATCGGTGATCGTGGCGAGCCACAGCTCGCGCCCCCCGTGTGAGCGACCGTACGACTCGATCGTCACCAGGTCCGGGTGCGCCGCCGCGGTGTCGTGCAGCCACTGCGTCAGCTCGGCGTGGCGGAGGTATCGATCGAAGCCGTAGTCCATCGGCCCGACGCTACTGGCGCCGCGTCACCGGTTCAGCCGAAGGCGATGACGGCGGGCTCGTAGTCGGCCGGGGGCTCGAAGCCGAGCAGATCGAGCAACGTGGCCGCCACGTTGGCGAGACCGGCGCCGTCGGGGCGGGCCATCCGGTACTCGCCCGACCAGGCGGCGTCGTGGATGACGAACGGCACCGGGCTCAACGTGTGCGACGTCTTCGGCGAGCGGACGCCGTCGGCGGTCTCGGTGAACATGATGTCGGCGTTGCCGTGGTCGGCCGTGTACACGAGCACGCCGCCGAGCTCGTCGATCACCGCGAGCAGCTTCGCCATGCACTCGTCGATCACCTCCATCGCGTCGATGGTGGCGTGGAGGTGACCGGTGTGGCCCACCATGTCGCCCGACGGGAAGTTGAGACGCCCGAAGCGGTACTCGCCGCTGCGCAGCAGCTCGATCGTGCGCTCGGTGATCTCGCGCACCTTCATCGCCGGCGTGGTGTCGAACGGGACGTTGTCGCTCTGGATCTCGACGTAGGTCTCGAGTGACGGGTCGATGTAGCCCGACCGGTTGCCGTTCCAGAAGTAGGTGACGTGGCCGTACTTCTGGGTCTCGCTGATCGCGAAGCTGCGCACGCCCTCGGCGCACAGGTACTCGCTGATCGTGCGCTCGATCACCGGCGGGTTGACGAGGTAGTGCTTCGGTACGAGCGCGTCGCCGTCGTACTGGAGCATCCCGCAGAAGTACACCTGCGGATGGGGGGCCACCGCGTTGCGGTCGAACCGGTCGAAGGCGGGGTCCTCGTAGGCCTGCGAGATCTCGATCGCGCGGTCGCCGCGGAAGTTGTAGAGCACCACCGCGTCGCCGTCGTGCATCGTGCCGACGGGCACCCCGGCGTCGTCGACGATCACGAACGAGGCGAGGTACTGGTCGCCGAGATCGCTCTCGGCGTACATCGTCTCGACCGCGTTCGCGGCCGACGGGAACGGCCGGCCGACGCCGTGGGTGTGGCACTCGTAGCCGCGCTGCACCATCGCCCAGTCGGCGCCGTAGCGGTCCATCGTGATCGTCATGCGGCCGCCGCCGCTGGCGATGCGGAAGTCGACACCCGCAGCGGCGCCGTGCTCGTTGATCTTCTGCAGCACCTGCTCGGTCTGGGCGATGTAGTCGAGCGCCGAGCGGGCCGGCACGTCGCGGCCGTCGAGCAGGATGTGCACGCGGGCTCGGGTGACGCCTTCCTCGGCCGCCCGTTCGAGCATCTGGTACAGGTGGTCGTTGTGCGAGTGCACGTTGCCGTCGGAGTGCAGGCCGACGAAGTGCAGCGTGTGCTGCCGGGCGTGCTCGATCGCCGTGCGCCACACGTCGGTGGCGTAGAGCGCGCCGCTGGCGAGCGCCTTGTTGACGAGCTTGGCGCCCTGGGCGAACACGCGCCCGGCACCGAGCGCGTTGTGGCCGACCTCGCTGTTGCCCATGTCGTCGTCGGACGGCAGACCCACGGCGGGTCCGTGCGCTCGCAACGACGTGGACAGCGGTGACGCGAGCATGGCGTCGAGCGTGGGGGTGTCGGCCTCGGTGACGGCGTTCGACGGACCGGGTGGGGCGATGCCGACGCCGTCGGCGATCACGAGCAGCAGCGGTCCGGGACGACCGGCGAACGAGGGGTTTCGGTCGAGTGAGAGCGTCACGCCACCAGTGTACGACCGGCCCGTCCGGCGGTCCCCCGGGCCCTGGTCACGCTGCGTGTCGTCGTCGTGTCGTGGTCGTGTCGTCGTGTGTCGTCCACGTCACCGGCGTGCGCGCGTGCGGTCTAAGCTCCCGGCCCATGGCAAGCAAGAAGGCGCACGTCGAGCACCTCAAGAACATCCCGCTGTTCTCGGCGTGCTCGCAGAAGGACCTCGAGAAGATCGCGAAGGCCGGTGACGAGGTCACCATGCCGGCCGGCTCGCTGATCGTCGACCAGGGTCAGACCGGTCGCGAGGCCTTCGTCGTGCTCTCGGGCACGGTGCAGGTGAAGCGCAACGGCAAGAAGGTCGCGTCGCTCGGTCCGGGCACGATCGTCGGCGAGCTCTCGCTGCTCGACCACGGTCCCCGCACCGCGACGGTCACCTGCGAGACCGACTGCACGTTCCTGCTGCTCAGCCAGCGCACCTTCCTCGGCGTGGTCGACGACGTGCCGGCCCTCGCGCACAAGCTGCTGGCGTCGCTCGCCACCCGCATCCGCGACCTCGACCGCCAGTACTTCGGCTGACCCCGCCGACGCCCCGCCGGGGGCGTCCCGCCACCGCCGGGTGACCGGCGTCGGCGGAGGATGGGCGACGACAGCGCGCGAACTACAGTTCGCGACGCCATGAGTACGCACTCGTCTTCCGCCCCGGCCGACTCCGCCGACCAGGGCCCCAAGCGCCTCAAGCCCCACCAACTCGTCATCGGGATCGGATGCGCCATGGGCGTGTTCACCCTGGCGTCGGGTGTGTTGCCGCTGATCACCGAGTGGCACAACGAGAACGCGGTCCACCGCGAGGTCTTCGGGAACATCCCCGGCCCGCTGAAGATCGCCTTCTACACGGTGATGCCGGCGATGATCATCTGGGGCGCCTTCGTGTTCGCCGACCGGGTCAAGAACTGGGAGCGCGGCGTCAGCGACCGTCGCCGCCTCACCCCGACGAACGCGAAGAAGCGCCTCGGCGACTTCCGCGCCGGCGTCTACATGCAGACGCTGCTGCGCGATTCGGCCGCCGGCCTGATGCACTCGCTCATCTACTTCGGCTTCCTCGGCCTGCTCGGCGTCACCACCACCCTCGAGGTCGACCACCAGCTGCCGGAGGACCTGAAGTTCCTGCACGGCGACGTGTACCGCGCCTACGCCTTCATGGGCGATCTGTTCGGCACGGTGTTCCTCGTCGGCATCGTGTGGGCGATCCTGCGCCGCTACGTGCAGCGCCCGTACCGCATCCGCATCAAGACCAAGCCCGAGCACGCGTTGATCCTCGGCGTGTTCCTGCTGCTCGGCGTGTCGGGTTTCGTGGCCGAGGGCTTCCGCATCGCCCACGAGGGCATGCCGTCGTACGAGAAGTTCAGCTTCGTCGGCTATCCGATCGCGACGATCTTCGACGGTCTGGCCGAGACGACGCTCGGCCGGTGGCACCAGATCTTCTGGGGCGTGCACGTCGTCAGCTTCCTCGCCTTCTTGGCGATCCTGCCGGTGACGATGCTGCGCCACATGTTCACCTCGCCACTGAACATGTACCTGCGCGACCGCGAGCGCCCGAAGGGTGCGATGCGGGCGATGCCCAACCTGACCGAGACCTCGCTCGAAACCTTCGGTGCCAGCGTGGTCGAGGACTTCACCTGGAAGCAGCTGCTCGACACCGATGCCTGCACGATGTGCGGCCGCTGCACCAGCGTGTGCCCGGCCCACGCCACCGGCAAGCCGCTCGACCCGCGCGAGATCGTGCTGAAGACCGGCGAGGTGATGGCCGCCTCGGCGCCGCACGGCAAGGTGAGCCCGCCGCTCGGCACCGATGCCGAGATCACGATCTCGTCGAACAGCCTGTTCGAGCGGATCACCGCGGAGGAGGTGTGGAGCTGCACGAGCTGCAAGGCGTGTGACGAGATCTGCCCGGTCAACATCGAGATCCTCGACAAGATCCTCGACATGCGGCGCTACCTGTCGCTGATGGAGAGCAACTTCCCCGCCGAGCTGGGCAACGCCTACCGCGCGATGGAGAACCAGGGCAACCCGTGGGGCATGAACCAGGGCGAGCGCGCCGACTGGGCCAAGGGCCTCGACGACGTCACGATCCTCGACCCGGGCGAGCCGATCACGGCCGAGTACCTGTACTGGGTGGGCTGCGCCGGCTCGTTCGACGACAAGAACAAGAAGGTCACCCAGGCGATGGCCAAGCTGCTCCGCCGTGCGGGCATCGACGTCGCGATCCTCGGGCCGAGCGAGATGTGCACGGGCGACTCGGCCCGCCGCTCGGGCAACGAGTACCTGTTCCAGATGCTGGCGATGCCGAACATCGAGATGCTCAACGGCATGGGGGTGCGCAAGATCATCGCCCAGTGCCCGCACTGCTTCAACACGTTGAAGAACGAGTACCCGCAGCTCGGCGGCAACTACGAGGTGGTGCACCACACGCAGCTGCTCGAGCAGCTCATCGAGTCGGGCAAGCTCGACGTCAGCCAGGCGACGCTCGAGGAGCGGATCACCTACCACGACAGCTGCTACCTCGGTCGTCACAACGACGTCTACCTCGCCCCGCGCAAGGTGGTCGGTTCGATCAAGGGCATCGAGATCGTCGAGATGCAGCGCAACGGCACCAAGGGCATGTGCTGCGGCGCCGGTGGCGCCCGGATGTGGATGGAGGAATCCATCGGCACCAAGGTGAACGACGAGCGTGCGATGGAGGCGCTGTCGACCGGCGCCACCCGCGTCGCCACGGCGTGCCCGTTCTGCTACATCATGCTCGATGACGGTGTGAAGGCGGCCGGTGCCGACGACGACCAGGTGAAGGTGGCCGACATCGCGATCCACCTGCTCGAGGCGATCGAGGCGGGCGAGCGCAAGCTCGGCCACCAGGACGCCCCGCTCGCGGCCGCGGCGGCCAACGACGAGGCGACGGTGCCCCCGGTGGTGGCCGGCGAGTGATCGTCTGACGACACGAGGGCCCGGCTCGACCGGGCGCACGACACGAGCGGGTCGGTCCGGTGGGCCGGCCCGCTGTCGCGTCCGGGGTCAGGCGTGATCAGGCGTGATCAGGCGCGGTCGGCGACGGCTCGCAGCGCCGCGGCCACCTGGGCGACGTCGTGCCGCTCGGTGGGGGCGAACTGCTCGGAGAGCCCGAAGAGGCGCTCGATCGTCCGTTCGCTCACCGGTGCGGGGCACACCGCCGGTTGCGGCAGCACGTGGAGGTGCCGGAAGGTCGTCGCCCGCTGCATGGCGATCAGTGTCGCCGAGTGACCGCGAACGCGCCACTGCACGGCGACGAACTTGATCGAAGTTTGACCTCGGGTGTCACCCGTCGCGACGGGCCGTCAGGTGCCGGCGCGCAGGGCGTCGACCGGTTCCATCCGGGCGGCGCGCACACTCGGGTAGAGGCCGGCGACGAGGCCCACGAGGGCGCCGGCGAAGGGTGCGGCGAGCGGCAGCCACAGGTCCAGCACGGGGGTCCAGTCCCGGCTGCCGGCGACGGCGACGATCGTGACGATGCCGACCGTGGCACCGACGATGCCGCCGACGAGGCCCATCACCATCGACTCGGCCAGGAACTGCATCGCGATGTGCCGTCGCGACGCGCCGAGGGCGCGGCGCAGGCCGATCTCGCCGGTGCGCTCCATCACCGTCACCAACGTGACGTTGGCGATGCCGATCGCACCGACGACGAGCGAGATCAGGCCGAGCAGCAAGAACAGCTGGTTGACGTCGCTCTGCACCGCGTCCTTGGTGCGCGTGGGATCGCGCGGTGCCGAGACCTTGAGCCCCTCGGCGCCGTTCGGGTTGAGCGCGATCGGCGCCTGCTCGGCGATCAGCTGGGCCGCGCCGATGTCGGTCTCGACGACCACGCGCTGCGGGCGTGCCACGCCGAGCCGGTCCTGTGCTGCCGTGTAGGGCACGATCACGCTCTGCAGCAGACCGGTGTCGCGCGGGGCGGCATCGAGAATGCCGATCACGGTGAAGACCTGGTCGCCGATGAAGATGCCCGGCTGGCGGTCGAGCCGGTCGATGCCGAACTCGGCGGCGACGTCGGAGCCGATCACGACGACGCGGTCGTGGCGGTCGACGTGTCCCTGGTCGAACCAGCGGCCCTCGGCGATCGTGCCGCGGACCGCGTCGAGGTAGCCGACGGAACCTGCGAACACCGGGACGAGTCGTTCGGTGACGTTCTCGGGGTCGATGAGCGGCACCGTGCGGATGGCGCCCGGGTCGGTCGCCTCGGCGACCGCGCCCGCGGCCACGACACCGTTGAGCCGGTCGAGTCGTCCTTCGACGTCCCACGGCAGGGCGGCCGCCGCGCGGCTCGACGACCCGCTGCCCGAGGTGCGCGCCGACACGGTCACCTGGGTGGCGGCGAGCTCGTCGAAGCGGCCGACGATCTGGCCGCCGGCGGTGCGCGAGATGCCGAGCGTGGCGACGAGTGATGCGATGCCGAGCACGGTGCCGAGGGTGGTGAGCGCGGCGCGTGCCGGGCGGGCGAACACGCCGGCGAGCGTCTCGTCGAACAGGTCGACGAGCCGCAGTCGCGGTCGGACGCGCGCCGACGAGCTGCGACGGGAACGGCGGGCGAGGCCTGCGACGGCCATCACTCGACCTCCGTCAGCTGACCGTCGACCATCCGCACACGACGCTGGGCACGGCGCGCGACGTCGCCGTCGTGGGTGATGACGAGGATCGTCAGGCCCTGTGCGCGGAGGTCGTCGAACAGGTCGAGCACGGCGGCGGTGTTGACCGAGTCGAGGTTGCCGGTCGGTTCGTCGCACAGCAGCAGGCTCGGCTCGCCGAGCAGGGCGCGGGCGATCGCGACGCGTTGGCGCTCGCCGCCCGACAGCCGGATCGGCGCGAACCCGAGCCGATGGCCGAGGCCGACGCGTTCGAGCGCATCGACCGCGCGGCGCCGGCGGTCCTTGCGCGACGTGCCGAGGTACAGCTCGGAGAGCATCACGTTCTCCTCGACCGAGCGGTACGAGAGCAGGTGGAAACTCTGGAACACGAAGCCGATGCGGCGGCCGCGCTCGGCGGCGCGAGCGCGATCGCCGAGTGCCGCCGTGTCGATGCCGTCGAGCAGGTAGGTGCCCGACGTGGGCCGGTCGAGCAGGCCGAGCACGTTGAGCAACGTCGACTTGCCCGACCCACTCGGACCGATGATGGCCACGTACTCGCCCGGGTCGACGCGCAGGTGCACCGAGCGCAACGCTTCGACCGGCGGGTCGGTCGGGAAGACCTGCGACACCTCGTCGAGCAGCACGACCGGGGGGACCGGCTCGGCCGTGGTGGTGTCGGGGTGGTCGTCGAGCGCGGTCATCCGCCCGACCCGCTGTCGTCGCCCGAGTCGTCGCTCGAGTCGTCGGCGGCGCTGGTGTCGCGGCCGCTGTCGGTGCCGACGACGACGCGGTCGCCCTCGGCCAGCGAGCCGCCCACCGGCGTGACCTCGGCGTAGCCGTCGGCGCTGAGGCCGACCGTGACCCGCACGGTCTCGACGGCACCCGGCTCGTCGCCGGACGAGCGCTCGACCTCGACCCGCGACTCGCCGTCGGCGCCGACCGACAGCGCGGCCACCGGCACGGCGAGCACCTCGCCGTCGGTGGAGCTCGCGGTGATGACGAGCCGGACCGAGAAGCCGATGTAGTCGCTGAGCAGCTTCGGGTCGTCGGGCTGGACCACGATCGTCAGCCGGTCGTCGCCGCCGTTGCCGTTCCCGTTGCCGTTGCCGTTGCCGTTGCCGCTGTCGTCCTTCGCCGGCTCGCGGATGTCGGAGACGACCCCGGTGGTGTCGATGTTCGCGTCGCGCAGCTCGATCGACACCGGGGTACCGACGCGGACGAGGTCCGCGTCGTCGGCGCTGATCCGGCCGCTGATCTGCGAGCGGGTGCTCGAGGCCGTGGCGACGGGGTCGGCCGGTGCCTTGCCCTGCACGGCGGCGACCTCGGTGATCGTGGTCGGCAGCGTCGGCAGGAACACCATCTCGCCGGCGGGCATCTTCGTGCCGACCTGCGACTGCTGGATCATCAGGTCGGCACGCGCCTGGTCGACCGCCTGCTGTGCCGTGATGACGGCTTCGCCCGCCGCGCCGGTGTCCTTCGGCGCGACCGCCTCGTTGTACGTGAGCTGGGCGAGCAACAGTGCGTCCTCCGCGGCCTTGATCGCTGCCGCGACCTCGGTGGCCGTCGTATCGCGATCACTGATGGCCTTGCGCAACTCGGTCTCGGCCTGGGCGAGCGCCGTCTCCTTGGCGGCGAGGTCGTCCTCGAGCGGCTTCAGCTCGTCGGTCGTGTACGGCAGGCCCGTCGACGGGTTCACCGCCGCCGGCGCCTTGGCGGCGTCGCGCGCGGTCTTCGCCGCGTCGCGTGCCGTCTTCGCCGCATCACGCGCCGTGGTGGCTGCCGTGACCGCGGCGACCGCGTCGGCGTTGCGGCGCGTGGCCGTGGCCTCGGCGGCGGGCACCGCGTCCTTGGCGCTCTGCAGCGCCTGTTGCTGGCGGAGCAGCTCGGAGCCGGCGATCGGCTTGCCCGCGTTGGCGAGGTCGGTCTTGGCGCGAGTGAGCGCGGCCTCGGCGTCGGTGACCGCCTTCTCGGCCGAGCGCAGCTGGGTGCGCTGCTCGCTGCTCGGCCCCTCGCTCTGGTAGCCCTTCGACGCGTACAGCTGGTCGAGCGCGGCCTCGGTCGCGTCGTCGTAGACGGTGTCGACGGGACCCGGGTCGAACCCGAGTCGCACCAGTGCCTCCTCGAGCTGCTGCACGTCGGGTCCGGTGACACCGGGCTCGAAGTTGCGGTACGTCGGGAGCGTGCCCTGGAACACGAACACCGGTCGCCCGCTCACCTCCATGAACACGTCGCCCTCGGCGAGCGGCGCGTCGAGCACGGGTGCCTTGGTGACGATCTGCGTCGCGCCCGCGCTGGCCCCGACCGGTCCGGCGAGCCGGATCGGCGCGGGTTCCTGGTACTCGAGCTCGCCGTTGGCGACGAGGCGCGACTCGAGCGAGCGACGTTCGACCGGCACGGTGATGCGCGACGGCGAGGGCGCAGCCGCGTCGGCGGCCGCGTCGGCCGGTGACTGCAGCCGTCGCCCGATGAGGACGCCGGTCCCGGCGGACAGGATCGAGGCGCCCACGACGACGAGGGCGAGGTTCCGCCGGCGGCTCCCGGCGGTGGACCGGGCGCCCATCAGTCCTTCCCGAGTTCGGGGAACTCGGCGACGAGGTCGTCGACCAGTCGTTGCTCGACCTCGCGCCGCACCTGCGCGATGTCGGCCTCCTGCTGGCACGCCCAGTCGTCGGTCCATGTGGCGATCTCGTCGGCGCGCAGGTCGTCGAGGTCGGCCTCGTCGATCTCGGGCCGTTCGCTGCCGTCGGTCGAGCCGCCGACGACGACCGCTCCGGTGGCCGTCCCGTCACCCTCCTCGGTCTGGAACCCCTGGAGCTCGTTCATCCGGTCCCAGAACGAGTTGACGACCTCCTCCGGGGTCGTCCACTCGTAGCTCGGATCCTTGTCGGCCATGCACGAGGCCCACTCGTCGTATGCGTCCTGCAGCTCGGGTGCGTTCTGCTCGTCCTCGAACAGCTCGTTCAGCCGCTCCTGCATGTCGGGGTCGTTCATCGGCGAGTCGCCGTACACCTCGAGCTGCGCCTTGCCGCTGCAGCCCTGTTCGTCGAGGCTCGGCATGACGAACTCGGTGTCGTCGGTGATCGGCTCGGCCGACGAGGTCGCACCGTAGAGCGCCTCGTAATAGGCCGTCTGCTCGTCCGGGTCGAGTGAGTTCACGTAGTCCTGGTTGGGGTCCTCGAACGTGGTCGAGCCCAGGTCGCCCTGCATCTCGTAGTTGCGCACGACCCCGTAGCCGTACTTCTCGCCGTAGCCCTCGGGGTCGGCCATCTGCTCCTCGTACTCGGCCATGAAGTCGCCACCCTGCGCCGACCAGTCGACGGCCTGGTACTCCCAGCCCTCGTCCTTCATGCACTCGACCATGACCTGTTGCAGCTCGAGGTCCTTCGCGCGCTGCTCGGCCGGCGAGCTGTCGTAGCCGAGCAGCTGCGCGAGGGGGCTGTTGCGCGGATCGTCGGGGTTGGTGCCCTCGTCACCGGACGAGTCGCCGCCACCGCACGCGGCGAGCGACAGCACGAGCGTCGCCGCCAGCGCGAGCGAGCGACGGCCGGACCGGGAGGAACGGAGGGGGAATGCGTTCGACATGCCCGGTTCCACGCACGGGACGTGCGAACCGTTCCGCGGGCGAGTCGAAATCCCCCGTGGGTCGTTCAGCTCGTGTTCAGTCGGCGCGTGTCATGGGCGACTCGCCGCGCCGGTCAGCCCTCGCTGAAGTTCTCCCAGTAGCGGCTCGGCGTCGGCCCGCGCTGGCCCTGGTACTTCGAGCCGCGCGCACCCTTGCCGTAGGGGTTCTCGGCCGGGGTGGTCATCTGCATGAAGCTCACCTGGCCGATCTTCATGCCGGGGTAGAGCGTGATCGGCAGCGTGGCGATGTTGGTGAGCTCGAGCGTGATGTGGCCGTCGAAGCCGGCGTCGATGAAACCGGCGGTCGAGTGGATGATCAGCCCGAGACGGCCGAGCGAGCTCTTGCCCTCGACACGGCCGACCAGGTCGTCGGGCACGCCGATGCGCTCGACGGTGCTGCCGAGCACGAACTCGCCCGGGTGCAACATGAACGCGTCGCCCTCGCGGATCGTGATCAGCTCGGTGAGATCCTCCTGGTTCTGCTTCACGTCGATGACCGCGGCCGTGTGGTTGCGGAACACCCGGAACAGGTTGCCGATCTTGACGTCGATCGACGAGGGCTGGATCAGCGACGGGTCGAACGGTTCGATGACGATGCGCCCGGCGTCGATCTGTTCACGCAGGCTCCGGTCGGAGAGGATCACGGCGCAAAGCTAGTGGAGCGCCGCCGGAGCGCCCGCAGTGCCGCCGGGCTCGTTCAGCGGTCGCGTGTCAGCGCTGGCCGGGGCGGCCGAGGCGCAGCAGCGCCGGGATCGGCCGGCGCACCAGGCGGGGCGAGGCGACGAGCAGTGCCACGCCCCAGAGCACGAAGCTCACCCAGTCGTTCAGGTGCACGCCGTGCGTCGCCGACAGACGCAGCAGGGTGGGACCGCTCCAGGGGTTGGTGTTGACGATCCAGCGCACACCCGCCACGACGAGGAGCAGGGCGATCGAGAGGCGCAGGGGTCGGGAGAACACGCATCGGTATCGGCAGGTGCCGGCTGCAGCTTGAGCGATTCGTCGGAAGAATTTTCCGGGGGCCGCTAGATTGGCGGTCGCTCCTGCTGGTCGGGCCCGCTCGTGCGAGCGAAAATACCGCCTGACCTGCGGCGATGCGGGTGTAGTTCAATGGTAGAACATCAGCTTCCCAAGCTGAGAACGCGGGTTCGATTCCCGTCACCCGCTCGATCCGACCGCGACGTTCTGGGCGCCACGCGCCCGCGAACCGCCTGAGCGGCGGTGATCCCCGGCACCCGGGACCCGTTCCCGAGCCGGCCCCGATCGTCCTGGGCGCCAACGAGATCTCACCGGCGCTGGTGGTCGACGAGGGGTGGCGCCCAGAACCGCTCGGGCCGAGCTGACGGGACCCGCGTGGATACGCTCCGGCGATGGAGTCGCTGAGCGGGAAGACCGCAGTCGTCACGGGTGCAGGATCGGGCATGGGGCGGGCGTTCGCCGATCGGTTCGCACGGGCGGGCATGAACGTGGTGCTCGCCGACGTCGAACTCCCCAAGCTCGACGAGGCGGTGGCGGCGATCACGGCGACCGGGGCATCGGCGATCGGCGTGCCCACCGACGTCACCGACGGCGCGGCGGTCGATGCCCTCCGCGACGCGGCGATCGAGCGCTTCGGCAACGTGCACGTGCTGTGCAACAACGCGGGCGTGGGCGGCGGCGGACCCTCGGGCGGCGCGTTCGTGAACGAGCCCGAGTGGCGCTGGGTGCTCGAGGTCAACCTGTTCGGCGTCATCCACGGGCACCGCGCGTTCCTGCCGCACATGACCGAGCACGGCGAGGGCGGACACGTGGTGAACACCGCCTCGATGGCCGGCCACTTCCCCGGGCACTCGGCCTACTCGGCGAGCAAGTGGGCGGTCGTCGCGATCACCGAGGGCCTCTACCACGACCAGCGCCTGCGCGCCGCCGGCGTGGGCGTGTCGTGCCTGTGCCCCGGTTGGGTCAACACGGCGATCATGGACTCGGCCCGCAACCGACCCGAGTGGGCGGCACCCAAGCTCGGGGTCGAGGCCAACGAGATCGAGGTGATGATCGAGGCGTTCGTGCGCGACCAGATCCGTTCGGGCATGGACCCGTCGAACGTGGCCGACCTCGTGCACGACGCGATCGTGTCGAACACGTTCTGGATCTTCACCGACCGCGACATGGTCGCCGCGCTCGAGCCCCGCTACCGCGCCATCCTCGACGGCACCAACCCGCCCGAGCGCGAGTTCGGCATCTGAACCAACGGACGGCAACGGAATCGAAGGGGGACGCACGTGAACGGTGACCAGGCGATGCGGATGCACTCGGCCACGCTGCCGGGGCCGGTGTTCGACGACCCGGCGTGGGTGACGCCGGAACCGCTGTCGGAATCGACGGTCGCGATCGTCACGTCGGCGGCACTGTACGTGTCGGACGACGAGGCGTTCTCGGCCACCGACACCGGCTACCGGCTCATCCCTCGCGAGCGGCACGACCTGGTGCTCGGCCACTGGAGCCCCAACTTCGACCGCGCCGCCGTCGCGCTCGACCTGAACGTCGTGTACCCGATCGACCGGCTCGAGGAGCTCGCCGCGCAGGGTGTCATCGGCGGTGTGGCGCCGCGGCACGTGTCGTTCGCCGGCAACCAGCCCGACGACGTGTCGACCATCCGCCTCGACAGCGGCCCACGCGCTGCGGCCGAGCTGCGCGCCGACGGCGTCGACGTGGTGATCCTCACGCCCGTTTGACCGCTCTGCACGCGCACCGTGAGTGTGCTCGCCCACGTGTTCGAGGCCGCCGGGATCGCGACGATCGTGCTGTCGTCGGTGCGGGCGATGGCCGAGAAGACGGCCCCGCCCCGCGCCCTGCACTGCGAGTTCCCGCTCGGCCGCCCGCTCGGCGTCCCGAACGACCCGGCCTTCCAGCACGACGTGCTGGCCCGCGCGTTCGCGTTGCTCGACGCGGCGTCGGGACCGGTGCTGGTGGATCACCCGACGGTGATCGAGGCCGACGACGCCGCGCCGCTGGCGTGCTCGCTACCACCACGGTTCGATCCGTCGCTGCCGCCCGCCGTCGACGAGGCCCGCGGCCTGCGCAAGGCGTACGACCGGGCGCTCGCCCGTCGTGGCGTCACCTCGGTCGGCCGCGTGATCGACGCCGACGGTGTGCCGGGCGCGCTCGCCGTGCTGCAGTCGATCGCCGACGGCACCGACTGGAAGGAAGCGGGCATCCCCGGCGGCAACACCACCGCGGTGTGCCACGACATCCGCACCTACTACGAGGAGGCCGCGCTCGAGCTCGCCGACGGCCCGGCCCCCGGTGGTCGCGCCGTCGAGGACTGGTTCTTCGAGCAGACCGAGGCCGGCAGGACGGTGCTGGCCGCTCGCGCGGCCATTCGTGATGCGGGCGGCAAGTTCCCGGTGTGGTTCTACATGACCCCCGGCCAGCGCTGACCGCTCGTCGAACTCACGCAGGCTTGCTGCTCAGCGCCCGCCACAGGGCCGGATAGCTCGGGTACTCGAGCCCGGGCGTCACGTACCCGGCGGCCACCAGCTCGCGGTGGTACGCGGGCAGGTTGCGCCACGGCACGCCCATGTCGACGTGGTGGGCGAGATGCCAGCCGGTGTGGTACGGCACGATCCACCAACGGGCCAACCAGCTCTGGTGCACCACGTGCGTGGTCTTGCGACGGTCGGTGTTCTGCGTCATGCCGCCGTGCTCGGCGATCGAGCGCAGGCGGTTGATCACGCGCCACACCGTCATCCACGGCCCGAACCACAGCACCGGGTACACCCACCACACGCCGGCCGCGATCGAGACCCCGATCATCAGCACCTGCACACCGAGGATCGACGCCGCGACCCGCCGGGTGCTGGGCTTGGTGAGCGCCCGGAACAGCGGCACGAGGTTCTTGTAGCCGGAGATGCCCACGGCGTCGCGAGTGAGCTTGCGCCGGAGCGACGCGCGGGTGGTCGGGTAGCCGCGATAGAAGGCGATGTCGGGCTCGTCGGGTCCGAACTCCTCGCGATGGTGCGCCATGTGCCCGCGCCGGTATGCATCGATCGGCGTGAACGCCGGGTACGCGAGCAACCACTTCCCGACCCAGTCGTTCACCTTGCGGTTGCTGAACAGCATCCGGTGGGCGGCCTCGTGGTTGAGGATGAGCATGCGGGCGAACACCGGCCCCATGAGCACGAACGACACGGCGTACGCGAGGGGGTGACCGAGCCAGATCGCACCGCCGACCACCACCGCGGCATGCAGGTACAGCACCACGATCGTGAGCGCGTTGCGAGCGTTCGCGGTGCGGCGCATGGCGGGACGCAGATCGGGTCGCAGCACCCCGTTGGGCAGCAGCCGATCGGTCGGCAGGACCGACGGGGTGAGCGAGTCGTCGGGCAGCATCGTCGCGACCATGCGGTCATGTTACATGCAGCCGACAGCTGTCGAACAGACGTAATGTCCTCTAGTCTGTGCCGCCGTGATCCCGCCCGAACCACGCGACGGCTCGCCCGACGGGGCACCGATGACGGCGCGGTCGGTGCTCGCCAGCACGCTGCTCGGCATGGACCCACCCGAACTGCCCGTCGCCCAACTCGTCGCCGTGGCCGCGCTGTTCGGCATCGGGGAGAACCGTGCCCGGGTCGCCCTCACGCGGATGGTCAAGGCCGGCGAGGCCACGGCGGTCGACGGCCGGTACCGCCTGACGGGCCGGCTCGCCGAGCGCGGACGGCGCCAGCGCGAGAGCCGCCGGGGCGCCGGCACCGGCGCCACGCGGTGGACGGGCGACTGGACCGTGCTCGTGTTCGACGGTGAGCGACGCAGCGCCAGCGAGCGGGCCGAGCACCGCCGCGCCCTGATGGCCGCACGGCTTGCCGAGCTCCGCGAGGGCGTGTGGATGCGACCCGCCAACCTCGAGCTCGCGCTGCCCGCGGCACTCACCGACCGGGCACACCGACTCGTGTCGCGGCCCGAGCGACCGGCGACGCTGGCAGCACAGCTCTGGCCGCTCGCCGACTGGGCGGCCCGCAGCTCGGCACTCCTGGCACGGCTCGATGCCGAGCCACCGCACGCGGACGCACTCGCGAACGGGTTCGTGCTCTCGGCAGCGGTGCTCCGCCACCTGCAGGCCGACCCCCTGCTGCCCGGCGCGCTGCTGCCCGGCGGCTGGCCGGGTCGCGAACTGCGCGCCCGGTACGACGCCTGGGACACCCGATACCGCGAACTGCTCGCCGACTGGCACCGCGCCTGGCCCGCACCGCGCACCCCGGCCGGGTGACCGCGGGTTTGATCCGACATGGGGACGGGCATCGCGCCGAGGTGCCCACCACCCACGTCGACCACCTCGAGCGTGCTCGCGACGCCGCCGGCCGTCTGGTCGCGGCGCTGCTCGAGCGCGAGCTGTCCCTCGCCATCGCCGAGTCGCTGACCGGCGGCCTCGCCAGCCACCTCGTCGTCGACCGCCCCGACTCCGGGCAGGTGCACCTCGGCGCGGTGGTCGCCTACGACTCGGCCGTCAAGCAACGCGTGCTCGGGGTGAGCGACGGCCCGGTGGTGACCGGCCGCTGCGCGCAGGAGATGGCGGCGGGGGTGCAGCGGCTGATCGGCGCCCGATGCGCGCTCGCGTTCACGGGGGTGGCCGGTCCGGCCACGCAGGAGGGATGTGCGGTCGGCACCGTGTTCATCGCCGCTCGCGCCGACGAACGCGCCACCGTGCTCGCTCGGCACTACACCGGCGATCCCGACGAGATCCGGGCACAGGCCGTCGCCGACGGCGCTGCGCTGCTGTGCGGCCTCGTCCACCCCTGATCGCTCGGCCGTCCCGGCGGTGTCGGCGGTGCCGGTGGCTCTCACCCGTTTGGCCCTCACCCGTTTGTCGCGTCGTGAGCAGGGGTATCGCAGATCGATGAGCGAACGACCCACCTCCGCCCGCCGCGCCGCCGATCGGCGCAGCACGCCCCGCATCGGTCTGGTCCTCGGCGCGGGCGGCACCGTGGGCGCGGCCTACCACGCCGGGGTGCTGTTCAGCATCGAGCACCACACGGGCTTCGATCCCCGTGACGCCGCGCAGATCGTCGGCACCAGCGCCGGCTCGCTGGTGGGTGCCCTCCTCCGCGCGGGCGTGTCGGCCGAGGATCTCGTGCGACTCGCCCGACGCGATCCGGCGTTGCCGGTGCCCTCGCACCTGCGCGGCCTGCAACAGGCATCGGTGGCCGACGCGCCGACGCCGCTCGGGATGTTGTTCTCGATGCGGCCGCCCACGCTGGGGGCGGTCGCCAACACGTTGCGGCACCGGTCGCCGTGGCCGTGGCTGCTATCGTGGTCGCGGCACGCGCGCTTCGACCTGCAGCCGCTGCTCGCCGAACTCGACACCCTGTGCGGCGGCACCTGGCCGGAACGCGATCTGCGCATCTGCGCCGCGTCGGCCGCCGACGGCGGACGCCGGGTCCTCGACGGCTCGAGCGGTGTGCGGCTGTCGCAGGCGGTCGCGGCCTCGTGTGCCGTGCCCGGCATGTTCCGGCCCCAGCACGTGCGCGACGAGCACCTCGTCGACGGTGGCGTGTGGTCGGTGACCAACGTCGACGCGCTCGACGTCGCCTCTCGCGAGCACCCCATCGACGAGGTGTGGATCGTCGCCCCGATGGCGGGCTCGACGTTCCGTCGTCCGCCGACGGCACTGGTGCACCGCCGGATCCGCCAGACGCTGCATCGCGAGCTCGAGTCGCTGCCGAGCGGCATGCCGGTACGGGTGTTCACGCCGGGCCGCGAGAGCAGTGACGTGATGGGCATCGACCTGATGTCGGAGGACCGCACGGCCGAGACGATCCTGGCGGGGTTCCTCGAAGCCGGCGGCCGCCGCTCCGCCTGAACCGCATCCCACGCTGCCCCGCACGCGAAGGTGCCCGGGGTGGTCGTGCGGAACCACCCCGGGCAGACGGAGGTGTGCCGTGTGGGGGACGGCTTCACACCACCGGGCCCGTCGCTACCCGACTGCCCACCGGCCGAAACACGAATGGGTGGAGTTCACCCGTCCGGGTGGGTCGTCACGCGTCGATCGCGTCGAGTTCGCACCACACCGTCTTGCCGCGCGACGAGCGGAACATGCCCCACCGGCTCGCCACCGTGTCGACGATGTGCAGGCCGCGACCGTGCAGCTGTGCCGGCGACGGCACGGTGGGCAGCTCGGGCATGCGCACGTCGGTGTCCTCCACCTCGAGCCGCAACAGACCGTGCGGGATCCACCACACCGTCAGCCAGCCGCCGCCATCGGTGTGCACCAGCACGTTGTTCACCAGCTCGCTGCACACCAACTGCGCGGCATGGCCGATCGGTTCGGCCGCTGCCGGACCGAGCAGGTCGCGCAGGGCGCGCCGCACCATGCCGGGCGAGGTCGCGTCGAGCACACGCAGTTCGAGGTCCGGCGCGGATTGCACGCACACCAGTACCCCACTTCCGTCAGGGTGAACCCTCCGGTCGGCCCGGTCGTAGCACGGCGGTCAGCCGGTGGCCGCACCGCCGTCGTCACCGGTGTTGTTCACCAGCCGGCCGAGCGCCTGGTTCACCTCGGTCACGGCCGTGCGGTCGGGCTCGTGCTCGGCCCGCTGCTCGGCCAGGGCCTCCGCCGGCGCGACGTCGTCGAGCACCGCCAGTTCGGGCGGATCGTGCTCGTCGATCCAGGCAGCCACATCGTGCGGCACCTCGTCCGGCGTACTCGTCATCGTCCGACTCCTTCGGTGGCCGCTGGGGACACGACGAGATACCCGCTCAGACGCCGGACCACACCGGACCTTCCATCCCGTCGGCGCCGTCGGGTTCGAGCGTCGTGGCGCGCACGCCCACGACGACGATCGCCGTGTCGTCGCCCACACCGTCAGGACGACGCGACTCGACGAGCGAACGGATGTGCTCGACGATCGCGTCGGGGTCGGCCGGGCCGAGCGCGGTCAACGACGCGATCAACGCGTCGAGCGTGATCGCGCCCGTGCCCGGCGCATCGGTGACACCGTCGGTGAACAACACGAGCCGGTCGCCGGGCCACAGCACCTCGTCGGTGTCGCGCAGGTCGGGCACCACCACGCCGAGCAACGAGCCGTAGGTGCCGAGCGCCTCCACCCGCCCGTCGGCGCGGCACACCACCGGGTGCTCGTGCCCGCCGAGCGAGAGCTGCAGGCGCACCGCGCCGCCCGGCACGTCGGGCCCGGGCGTGGTGAGCACGCCCATGCAGGCCGTTGCGTAGGTGGCGCCGTGGTGCGCCGCGTCGATCGCCTCGTGCGCCCACCGCAGCACACCGGAGGGCGAGGTGAGGTGCCGCGCCGCAGCACGGATGGTGTGGCGGGTGAGCGCGGTGAGCGCTGCCGCGTCGACACCCTTGCCGCACACGTCGCCGATGACCACGCCCCATCGCCGGTCGTCGATCGCGAACACGTCGTAGAAGTCGCCGCCGACCGACAACCCGTCCGACGCGGGCCAGTACCCGCTCACCACCTCGAGGCCGGGCGGCTCGGGCAGGCTCGGCGGCAACAGGCTGCGCTGCAACGTGTCGGCGATGCGGCGCTGCTCGGCGTACAACGCGCCCACCTCGTCCACCAACGACTGCGCCCGGTCGCGGCCGCGCAACACACGCTCGACCAGCACGGCGAGCGCGCAGGCGAGCAGGACGCCGACCGCGCCGATCAGCCAGGGCAGCGTCTGCGAGAGCCGGCCGGACATCGGCGTCGTCGAGCGCATCTCGAGCACGAGGTCGGTGTCGCCGAAGTCGACCACGGTCGACGCGTGCCGGCCGCCGAGTGGCAGGTCGTCGGTGCTGCCGTAGAGGAACCCGTCGACGGTCGGGGTCGAGCCGAGGTAGAGGGCGAAGTCGAGGTCGTCGTACGGCCCGGGCGGCCGGGGCACCGCGGTGCGATCGGCGGGCAACGCCCCCTCGGCGTAGGTGACGTAGTGCGCCTCGCCGGTCGTGGTCGACCACGAGTAGCCCACCCGTCCACCGTCGAGCACGTCGTGCACCGACAGCCCGTCGGCCGCGAGCGTGCCAACGATCATCGCCTCGACGCGGGCGGCCGTCTCAGCGGCGTCGCCGTCGAGGAGGGCCAGCGGCTGTCCGACCGCGACGACCGGGGCAGCCGGGGCATCCGAGGCCGCGTCGTCCACGGCGAACACGGCGGCGCCCACGAACAGCTGCTCCTGCACCACCGCGTCGTCGAGGAACTGCCCGGCCACCGACGGGTCGCCGGACGACTCCATCAACTCGGTGGCCGACGCGAGCGGCGTCTGCACCACGGCGATCGCCGACGACAGCACGGCCCCGGCGGCCGCGGTGCGGTCGGCGAGCAGGCGATCCTCGGCGTCCTCGTACGCCATGAAGGCACCGATGGTGCCGACGGCGGTGACGAGCAGCGTGACGACCAGCACCGCGAGCGACGTCGGCGACACGCGGCGGGTGGCACCGGGCCGAGACGGGCTCAGGTGGGGGCGGCGCAGCGGGCGGAGTGCACCGCCCCCGGTCCTGGGCCACCGCGTCGTGCGCGGCGTGACCGATCCACTACCCACGGTCGGCGAGGTCGAAACCGGCCGCCGCTCGGGCGACATCCCGGACACCCCGGACACCCCGGACACCCCGGACATCCCGGGCGTCACGAACGCCGGAGCCGGCAGCGCACGACCAGGCGGTCGTGGTCGCGCTCGACGCTGACGTCGTCCATCAGCCGCCGGACGATGCCGAGCCCTCGACCCGAGCTGGCCTCGGCGCCGGCGATCTCCCAGGTGCGCGTGGCCCGCATCCGCCCCGCATCGCGCGACACGTCGAGCGAGCTGATCACCACCAGCTCCCACCAGCGGCGTTGCGAACCGTCGACCTCGATCGTGAGCTCGGTGCCGGTGCCGTGCTCGATCGCGTTGGCGGCGAGTTCGCTGGCGACGAGTTCGAGGTCGTCGATGACCTGCGCGGGCGCCTGGGCGTGTCGCAGGGTGTCGCGCACGAACCCACGGATGGCGCGGGCGCTCGACGTGGAGGCGCGAAAGGCGCGGCGATCGCGCCGCGACCGGCCGTCACCCGACGAGGCGCGGGTCATGACGTCCATGCCGCTCGCCCCGTCACGATGCCTCCTGACGCCGCATCCCGATTCGGAGGACGCCCGCGCGACGTCGGCCCGGTGCATGCCGGGTCACACCCGTCCGCGTCAGATCCCACCTCATCGGCGCCAGCCGTACCCGGATCGCCGGGTGACCAAACATGCGAACCCGGATTCGCGAGTCAGCCGCTGGGGCTGCGCCACGCGCCGGCGGCACTCACCAGCCGCACGTCGTGCGGTGACGTGGCCTCCATCTCGTGCACGGCGTCGAGCGCTCGCGTCGGGTCGGTGGCGAACGCGGCGACCACACCCATCGTGCGGCCCGGCGCGTGCGGCTGGCTCCAGGCTCGCTCGCCGGCGTGGCGGCCGAGACCGCCGAGCATGGCACCGATCACGGCACCGAGCACCGCAGCGAAACCGGCGCCGATCACCGCCACCGCGGCGGTGTCCGAGAACGCCCACCCGGCGACGGCGCCGAGCACCCCACCGATCACCGCGCCGATCGCGGCCGACAGGATCCATCGCCGATCGGGCAGGTCGGCGACGCTGTCGCGATCCTCGTCACCGTGTGGCACCACGGACGGGGCAGCGGGGCAGACCAGCACCGCGGCGGCCCGGTCCCAGCCGGCGGCACGCAGCCGCTCGAGCAAGGCGAGCGTGGCGTCGGCGCCGATCACGTGCGCCACCACCGTGTGATCGGTGAGCTCGAGCTCGGTCGCCGTCGACGACGTCCGGGGGTCGAGCGCAGGGTCGCGCGCAGGGTCGACGGTCGGATCGCTGCCGGGCTCGATCGTCGCGGCGCGGGTGGCCCCCACCGGCATCGTCCACCCGCCGGGCCGCCACAGCTCGACCGTGTGGTTGGGGAACTCGGTCTGGGTGTAGTCGAGGAGGTTTGCCACGGCCGAGCGATACCCGGTCGATCAGGGAGCGAACCGCGTGCCCGGACGCGACGAGGGCGCCGCGACCGTGGTCGCGGCGCCCTCGAGAGGATCTCGCAAGATCAGGGATCGGGGTCAGGGTGCGGTGGTGGCGTCGGAGCCGCCGTCGTCGTTGCTGACGCTGCCGCTCACCGGCGTGGTCATGGTGGAGTCACCGGTGGTCATGCCGGTCGAGTTGCCGGTCATCGTGCCGGGCACGCTGCCGAGGTCGGTGATCTCGGTCGAGACGTCGGACGGGTTCATGTCGTCGTCGTCATCGTCGCCACAGGCGGCCAGCCCGCCGACGAGCGCCGTGGCCAGCGCGACGCCGGCGACGGTGCGAGCACCGCGGCGGCGCGCACGGGGACCACGGGGCGCGTCGGGCGCGAGCGACGAGGACGTGTGCAGGGATCGGAACATTCAGGGGGTCCTTTCAGGTGTTCACGCTGAGGTGTGGACAGGGGGCTGGATGGGGGTGTCCGCCCGCCTCGGGGTGCGGTGCCCCGGCTCCGACGGTGGCAAACCGTTTCTTGCCGGCACCCGGACGGGTACCGGAGGACATGACCGATGCCCCGAACGCCCCGCAGCCGCCCGACGAAGGGCCGTCCGATCGCACCACGCTGACCGCCGTGCTCGATGCGTATCGGGCGAGCGGGTTCGCCGGCGACTTCTTCGCCGAGGAGGGCCCGGACGGCGGCGCGATCGTGCGCTGCGGCCGGTGCGCGTCGGCGCTCGACCCTCGCCGGCTCGAGGCCCACAGCATCCGCCGGCTCGAGGGCGCCTCCGATCCCGCCGACATGATGTCGGTCGTCGCCACGTCGTGTCCGGTGTGCGGAACCGACGGCACGTTGGTCGTGGGCTTCGGCCCGATGGCGTCGGCCGTCGACGGCGAGGTGTTCCTCGCGATGCGCGACACACGCGGTGACGACGTGCTGCCCCCATCGGTCGCGCCCGACGAGGTGGCCCAGCCCGACGGTGGGCACCCGCGCCCCTGACCGACCCGTCGGACCGCCGGTCAGACCGGCGGATCGGCGACCGGCTCGAACACCCGCACGTCGTAGTGCCCGTCGCCCGAGCGCGCCGTCTCGAGCTCGCGTCGCACCGACGACGCGAGCGACAGCGCCGCCGGAGGGTCGGGCGACGCCACCGCGATCACGGCGATGCTGCGCCGACGTTCGAAGTAGCGCCGCCGCACCATCGGCGCACGCCGGACGCGACGCAACCACACCACCGCGGCCACGGCGAGCACCGGCGCGAGCACCAGCACCGCCACGGTGATGACGGTGCTCACCACCGGGCTGCCCCACCGAGCGGCGAGGATCGCGCCGAGGGCACACACCGCGATCACCAGGATCGCCGCGCCGGAGCGGAGGTCGAGATGCCGGCGCGAGGCCGAGGGCGTCGGGTCGGCGGGTGCCACCCGTACCGCGGCCACGGGCGCATCGGCGGCCACGCGGCGCACGCGTAGCAATGCGTCGAGCGCCTCGCGCGCACCGACGATCTCGATGATCACCGTCGGCCCGGCCAGCGCGAGGTCGGTCGGGGCCGTGGCGTCGAGCGGTTCGAGCACCTGGTCGGGATGTCGGTCGCGCACCAGCGTCTGGAGCGTGGACGGCCCCCGCGTCGATCCCATTCGTCACCCCCAGCGCGCTCGGACGACACCGTCGCGACCCCGCGACGGGTCGGCCGGTTCGTGTGCCCGCTGTGTGATGCCCGGACGTCACCGTAGCCCAGACGCGGCCCACCCGGTCCGAGCGTTCCGGCTCGTGCGGCGCCCGGTTTCGGACGTGTTTACTCGTGCAGACGGCGGGGGCACTGCCGACCCATGACCCGACGCATCCTCGCCGTGCGGAGCGACAGTGCGGGCGACGTGCTCCTCACCGGCCCGGCCGTCCGCGCGCTCGCCGCGACCGCCCCCGTCACCCTGCTGTGCGGGCCCACCGGCGAGGCTGGCGCGGTGTGCGTGGGCAACACCGGCCCGATGCACCTGGCCGCGGCCGTCGGCACGCCGGTGGTCGCGCCCTTCGCCGCCACGGTGCCGATCGACCGGTGGTCACCGTGGATGGTGCCCCACCTGCTGCTCGGACGTCACGACGTGCCGTGCGCCGGGTGCCACCTGCGGGTGTGCGACCGGCCGGGCCAACCGTGCCTGCAGCTCGATCCCGCCGACGTGGTGGCGGCCGTGCGCTCGGTGCTGGCGGGCGGGATCGGCACGATGGAACGCTGCGCATGAGCCGCATCGCCCTGGTGTCCGAGCACGCGAGCCCGCTCGCCGCGCTCGGCACCACCGACGCCGGCGGCCAGAACGTGTACGTGGCGTGCCTGGCCTCGGCGCTCGCCGCCCGCGGACACCACGTGGTGGTGTACACCCGGCGGGACGATCCGCGTGGCGACATGCGCGTGGTGGTGCGGCCCGGCACCACCGGCTCGTACGAGGTGGTGCACGTGCACGCCGGCCCGGCGACGCCGATCGACAAGGACGCGCTGTTCCCCTACATGGACGAGTTCGCCGCCGACCTGCGCCACTGGTTCGAACGCGAACGACCCGACGTGGTGCACAGCCACTTCTGGATGTCGGGCTACGCCGCGTTCGCCGCGGCCGGCACCGTGCACACGCCGATGGTGCACACCTTCCATGCGCTCGGCACGGTGAAGCAGCGCCACCAGGGCGACGCCGACGGCAGCCCGCCCGAGCGGCTGGGACTCGAGCACCAGCTGTTGCGCCACGTCGACCGGGTGGTCGCCACGTGCACGGACGAGGTGGCCGAGCTGCGCGCGATGGCCGGGCGCGAACACGATCCCACCGATGCGGCGTGGGCGCGCGTGGCGGTCGTGCCGTGCGGATACGACGCGTCGGTGTTCCGCCAGTGCGGCCAACGCCTGCCGCGCAGCGACCGACCGCTCCTGGCGGCCGTGAGCCGGCTCGTGCCACGCAAAGGACTCGACGTCGTGCTGCGCGCGATGGCCGAGCTGCCCGACGCCGAACTGATCGTCGCCGGCGGTCCCCCCGTCGACCAGCTGGCCGACGACCCGTGCCACGCCGAGCTCGCCTCGCTCGCCGACGAGCTCGGCCTCGGTCGACGGGTGCGCTTCGTCGGTGGCGTGGCACCCACCGCGATCGCCGCGATCGACCGCACCGCCGACGTCTTCGTCGCCGCGCCCCGGTACGAGCCGTTCGGCATCGCGCCGGTCGAGGCGATGGCCTGCGGCACCCCGGTGGTGGCCACGGCCGTCGGCGGGATGCTCGACACCGTGATCGACGGCGGCACCGGCACCCTCGTGCCCGTCGACGACCCCGACGCGCTGGCCCGCGCCGTGCGCGACCTCGTCGACCATCCGTCGCGACTGGCCGCGCACGGGGAGCGTGCCGCGTGGCGCACGCGCCGGCGGTACGCGTGGTCGGTGGTGGCCCGCGCGATGGAGCACGTGTACGCCGAGGTGATCGCCGGTTCCGCCGTGGGCACCGGCCGCCGAGGGACCGGCGCGTGATGCGCTCCGTGGGCACCCGTCGTGGTGGCCACCAGCGGTTGCTTCGACGTGCTGCACATCGGTCATCTCCAGCTGCTCCGCCATGCCCGCGCCCTCGGCGACCGGCTCGTGGTGTTGGTGAACAGCGACGACTCGGTGCGAGCGCTCAAAGGGCCGGGCCGGCCGGTGAACGGCCACGACGACCGGGCGGCGCTCCTGCTCGGGCTCGCGTGCGTGGACGAGGTGCGCGTGTTCGACGAGCCCACCCCGTGTGAGGCGCTCCGCGCCGTCCGGCCGCAGCTGTTCGTGAAGGGCGGCGACTACACGGGTCGCCGCCTGCCCGAGCAGGACGTGCTCGACGAGTGGGGCGGGCGCCTGGTGATCGGGCCGTTCGTCGATGGACGTTCGACCACCCGGGTGTTGCGGGTAGCAGGAGAGCTGGCGAACGGATCGACGCGCCGCGTCGGCTGTCCCACCGGGGCGACCCGGACCGAGGAAGGAACACCGATGCACGGGTTCGAGCGGACGGCTTCCGAACGTGGACGATGGCTGGGCGCACCACGGGTGCACGGCACGCGCCCGCCCGAGCCGGGCCACGAGCGGATCGTGGTGATCCGCGCACTGCGCGGGCTCGGCGACATGTTGTGCGTCGTCCCGGCGTTGCGCAGCCTGCGAGCCGGCGCACCCGACGCGCACATCACCTGCCTGGGCGTCCCGGCAGGACGTTGGATGCTCGAGCGCTACCCGCAGCTGATCGACGCGTGGCTCGACCTGCCCGCGTGGCCCACCATCCCGGAGGCCACCGGCGATCCCGCCGACACGGTGCGACTGCTCGCGTCGGTCGGCGGCCGGTTCGACCTGGCCGTACAGCTGCAGGGCTCGGGCGGTCCGATCAACCGGCTGGCCGAGGAGCTCACCTCCGACGTCGCCGCGGTGCACGTGCAGCCGCACGAACGGGTGATCGTCCCCGACGACCGGGCGGTGTTCGCCCGTCGGTGGCCGACGCACGGTCACGAGATCGAGCGGATGGCCGGCCTGGTCCGGGCGCTCGGGTTCCCCGACACGGGCACCCGTCTCGAGTTCCCCGTGCACCCCGACGACCACGCCGCGCTGCCGTCGGCCCTCGCCCGTCCCCGTCGCCCGATCGCCGTGGTGCACCCGGGCGCGTCGCGACCCGATCGCCGGTGGAGCCCCGACGGCTTCACCGCCGTGGCCCGCCACCTGCACCACCACGGCTACCAGGTGGTGATCACCGGTACCTCGGCCGAGCTCGGCGTCGTCGGTGCCGTGGCCGACGGCTGCACGGTCGGGCCGTGGGTGCTGCTCGACGCCCCGCTCGGTGCCCTCGCGGCCCTGCTGCGACGCGCCACGGTGCTGGTGGCCAACGACACCGGCGTCGCCCACCTGGGCGTCGCGGTCGACGTGCCCACCATGGTGGTGGGCACCACCAGCGACCTCGAACGTTGGGGACCGATCGACCAACGCCGGCACGCCACCGTGCGCACCACCGGCCAGGCGTCGGTCGACCTCGCGCACGTCACCTCGCGGCTCGACCGGATGCTCGCCGAGCGTCGCCGCGGGACGGCGCTGGCCGGCTGAGCCGGCTGAGCCGAGCGGCCGGATCCGCATCGAGCCGCGGGGCGGGCGGCACCGACCCGGCGAGCGCCAGGCGCACCGCAGCCGACAGCGTGGGCGCCACGCAGGGTGCCGCGTCCACCTCGTCGGGCTCGGTCGCGTCGTTGGGCACGAGCACCGCGGCCGCACCCGCCGCCAGCGCCGCGCCCACGTCGGCCCCGGTGTCGCCGAAGACGACGCACTCGTCGGGCCGCAGCCCGAGTCGCTCGGCCGCGGCCAGCACCAAGCCCGGCCGGGGCTTGCGGCAGTCGCAGTCGTCGACGTCGTCGTGCGGGCACCACAACACGGCGTCGAACCGCCCGAGCAGGCGCTGCACCCGGGCGTTGACGGCCTCGACCTGTGCCACGGTGAGCAGTCCGAGCGCTACACCCCGCTGGTTCGACACGATCGCCGTGCGGCAGCCGGCCGCCCGGGCCAGCGCGACGGCTGCGGCGGCGGTCGGCAGCGGCCGCACCCGCGCAGGCTGGCCGTTGTAGGGGACGTCGTGCACCAGGGTGCCGTCCCGGTCGAACAGGAACCCCCGTGGGACGGGGCTCGGGGCGGTGATCGGAATCGGGATCGTGATGTCGTCGGCAGCGGGCACGTGATCGCCTGTACCCCGTTTCGGCGACAGACGCCCGTCACGAGCCACCCGTCGTGACGCTCTCGCGTTTGGGGGAGGCCCGACGGTGGTACCGGGGAAGTCATGCAGTGGGGCTACACCTGTTCGAGTGAGGAGTTCGAGGCGTCCGACCTCGTCCGCTTCGCCGCGGACGCGGAGGATGCCGGGTTCTCGTTCGTCACGGTGAGCGACCACTTCCATCCGTGGACCTCGTCGCAGGGCCACAGCCCGTACGCCTGGACCACGCTCGGCGGGATCGCCGCGCGCACCGACTCGGTGCGACTCGGCACCGGCGTGACCTGCCCGCTCATCCGCCAGCACCCGGCCGTGGTGGCCCAGGCGGCCGCCACCGTCTCGGAGTTGAGCGACGGACGGTTCTTCCTGGGTGTCGGCACCGGCGAGGCGCTCAACGAACACGTCACCGGCGAACGCTGGCCACCGATCGACCTGCGTCAAGAGGCGTTGGCCGAGGCGGTCGGCGTGATGCGCCGGCTCTGGACGGGTGAGACGGTCGACCACCACGGCGACTGGTTCACCGTCGAGAACGCGAAGCTCTTCTCGGCGTCGCCGCACCCGATCGAGATCGTCTGGGCGGCCGCCGGCGAGACCTCGGCTCGCCTCGCGGCCGAGCACGCCGACGGCCTGTGGGTGACCAGCCCCTCGGCCGACACGGTGCAGGCCTACCGAGACGCGGGAGGCACCGGGCCCGTCATCGGCCAGCTCACGCTGTGCTGGGGACCCGAGGACGAGGCGGCGCGCACGGCGCACGAGATCTGGCCGAACGCCGCGGTGCAGGGGCAGCTCTCGCAGGACCTGCCCACGTGGACCCACTTCGAACAGGCCGCGCAGATGGTGACCGTCGACGACGTGCGCCGCGCACTGGTGGTCGGTGACGACCTCGGTGCCGTGGTCGACGCCGTCGGAGAGTTCGCCGACGCCGGCTTCACCGCCCTGCACCTGCACCAGGTGGGGGCGGATCAACGAGCGTTGCTCGACGTCTGGCGCAGCGAACTGCACCAGGCGGTCGACGCACGAGTGATCGGGGCGCCTTGAACGACGGCAGGGCCAACCCGACGACGACACGGCACGGGAGGGAAACGTGACGACGATGGATCCGACGACACCTGACACGGACGCGCTGGACGACGCCCCGATCGGGGACACCAGCGACATGGACGACCGCGCGATGGCGCGGCCCGGCGAGGGTCGCCCCGTCGGCGAGACCGACGAGACACTCGACGCGGGATCGCGCACGCCGATCACGCGCACCGGTCCGCTGCGCGTGGTCGTGGTGAACGACTACGAGGTGATCGTGCGCGGTGTAGCCGGCATGCTCGCCCCGTTCGCCGATCGCGTGGTCGTCGTCGACACCGAGGTCGGCGAGAACGACACCTCGCACGAGCACGCCGACATCGCGCTGTTCGACACGTTCGGTGGCCATCGCACGATCCTCGGGCGGGCTCGTGAGATGGTCGCCGAACGTGACGTCGACCATGTGGTGCTCTACACGTGGAGCGCCGACGTCGACCTGCTCTCGATCGCCCGCGCGAGCGGCGTGTCGGGTGTGCTGTCGAAGGCCGCCGGCGCGTCGGAGCTCGTCGACGGCCTCGAGCGCATCGCCGCCGGCGAGCGCGTGGGCCTCGACGCACCGCTCAAACTCGCCGGGCACCACATGGGCTCGACGATGACGCCGCAGTTCGACCTGCAGGCCAACCTCACGGCCCGCGAGCAGGAGGTGCTCGCCATGCTGGGCCTCGGCCTGTCGAACCGCGACATCGCCAACGAACTGTTCCTCGGCGTCGAGACCGTGCGCACCTACGTCCGGCAGGTGTACCAGAAGCTCGGCGTCAAGAACCGCACGCAGGCCGCGGTGCGTGCCCGGGTGCTCGGCCTCGAGCCGGCCACCGAGCGCCGCCCGGCAGCCAGCTGATCGCGCGCCGGTGTTCGCCGCGGTGACAGAGCGTCGGTTCGACGCGCCTCCGGACCGGGTGTTCCGGGTGCTGACGGCCGCCGAGCACTACCCGGACTGGCTCGTCGGCGCTCGCCGCGTGGTCGTCGACGACCCGCGCTGGCCGGCGCCCGGCAGCAGCTTCCACCACGAGGTGGGCGCGGGCCCGATCCAGGTGCACGACGCCACGTCGGTCACCGGCATCGAACCCCGCCGTCGTCTCGATCTCGTCGTGCGCGCCCGCCCGTTCCTGGTGGCCGACGTGCGGTTCGACCTCGCGCCGTCCGGCTCGGGCACGCGCCTGCGCATGACCGAGGTGCCGCGGGGCGTGTTCCGCGTGTTGTCACCGCTGATCTCACCGGCCGTCCGTCTGCGCAACAGCCGATCGCTGCGGGCGCTCGAGGCGCAGTTCGACCGGCTCGAGCGCGCCGCGGACGGATCATCGCCGAGCGGGACGTCGTGACGGCCGGGCCCGCCGGGTCGCACCTGGCCGACGCCATCGTGATCGGTGCCGGACCCAACGGTCTGGTGGCCGCCAACGTGCTCGCCGACGCGGGTTGGGACGTGGTGGTGATCGAGGCCGCGCCGGAGCCCGGCGGGGCCGTGCGCACCGGCGAGATCACCGCGCCCGGATTCCGCAACGACCTGTTCTCGGCGTTCTACCCGTTGGGCGCGGCGTCGCCCGTGCTGCGCGACCTCGCACTCGACGACCACGGTCTGCAGTGGACGCACGCCCCGTCGGTGCTGGCGCACCCGCTGCCCGACGCACCGGCTGCGGTGCTGCACCGCGATCTCGAGCGCACCTGCGCTTCGCTCGCCGCCGGGCACGCAGGCGACGCCGACGCCTACCGTGCCGTGATCGAGCAGTACCGGCGGGTGTCGCCGGCGATGATCGATCTGCTGCTGCGCCCGTTCCCGCCCGTGCGCGCTGCGCTGCGCGTGGCGGCACGGGCCCGGATCGACGGGGGCCGCGACCTGATCCGGCTCGCGCTCGTCCCGTTGCGCCGCTACGTCGAGGAGCGCTTCGCAGGCGAGCAGGCGACGATGCTGCTGGCGGGCATGGCACTGCACGCCGATCTGACGCCCGAGACCGCCGGCAGCGCGCTGTTCGGCTGGCTGCTCACGGGCCTCGGCCAGGACGTCGGCTTCCCGGTGCCCGTCGGGGGTGCGGGGCAGCTGACCCGTTCGCTCGTCACCCGGCTCGAGCGCGCCGGCGGCGAGGTGCGCTGCGGTCGGGCGGTCGAGCGCGTGCTGATCCGCCACGGACGTGCCGTCGGGGTGCGCACCGCGGATGGGGTCGAACACGTCGCACGACGCGCGGTGCTGGCCGACACCGAGGCGACCCGGTTGTACGTCGATCTCGTCGGCGTCGAGCACCTGCCGTCGCGCACCGTGCAGCGGCTACCTGCGATCCAACGCGGCGCCGGCACGGTGAAGGTCGACTGGGCGCTGTCGTCGCCCGTGCCGTGGGCGGACCCGTCGGTGCACGGTGCCGGCACGGTGCACCTGGCGGCGAGCCTCGACGAACTCACCGTCACCGCGTCGGAGCTGTCGCGCCGGCTGGTGCCCCGCGACCCGTTCGTGCTCGTCGGCCAGATGACGACGGCCGACCCGTCACGTTCACCAGCGGGCACCGAATCGCTGTGGGCCTACACCCACGTGCCCCAGGAGGTGCGCGGCGACGCCGGTGCCACCGAGGGCAGCTCGGTGCGCGGGATCTGGGACGACGACGACCGTGATCTGATGGCCGCACGCATCGAGGACCGCATCGAGGCCGTCGCCCCCGGGTTCCGCGAGCGGGTGATCGCGCGGCAGGTCACCACGCCTTCGACGATGCAGGCCACGAACGCGAACCTCGTGGGAGGCGACATCGGTGGTGGGACGGCCCAGCTGCACCAGCAGCTGGTGTTCCGACCGATCCCGGGGTGGGGGCGACCCGAGACGCCCGTGCCAGGCCTGTACCTGGCGTCGGCGTCGGCACACCCGGGTGGTGGGGTGCACGGCGCATGCGGCGCGAACGCGGCACGCGCCGCGATCGCGCATCACCGGCTGCGACTGGGTCGCCGCTGATCGGTGGTGCGCTCGTCCTCGACGAGGCGCTCGAAGCGGTCGTCGTCCAGCCACTCCCGCCAGCGCTCGAGATCGGGATCGGCCACCTCGGGCGTGCCCGGGCGTTCGCACAGCACGAGGCCCACGTAGGTGTGGAAGTCGTGACCGCGTTCGACGCGCACCACGCTCGCCATCAGGTGCAGCGCACCCTCGCGGGTGGGCACCGACAGGCACACCCGCTGACCCGGCGCCAGGACGACCGGCTCGGCGAACGACAGCAGCACACCCGACGCCGACGCGTCGATCATGTCGGCCCCGGGAAAGGGCATCTCGCTGATCGTGCCGAGCCGGACCGTCCGACGCGAGACCCGACGAGGATGGGCTCGGCGATTCACGTCGGGTGAGTACCCGGGCGAGGAGCGTGACGAGACCCCCTCGCCCGGGTGGCGCCGACGGACGATCAGGCGGTCCGCGTGGCTGCGGCGTCGAAGAGCACCTTCACCGCACCGTGCTCCTTGCGCTGGAACATCGCGTACGCCGACGGGCCGTCGTCGAGCGGCAGGCGATGGGTGGCGAACTCGTCGACGCCCAGGACGTCGCGGTCGATCACCAGCGGCAACAGGTCGTCCACCCAGCGGCGCACGTTGGCCTGGCCCATGCGGATGGTCACCTGCTTGTCGAACAGCGTGAGCATCGGCATCGGATCGGTCATGCCGCCGTACACACCGACGATCGAGATGGTGCCGCCGCGGCGGACGAGCTCGACGGCGGAGTGCAGCGCCGCCAGCCGGTCGACGCCGGCGGTCTGCATCAGCTTCTCGGCGACGGCGTTGGGCAGCAGCGCCGTCATCTTGTGCGCGGCACGGGCGACGGGCGATCCGTGCGCCTCCATACCGACCGCGTCGATCACGGCGTCGGCGCCCCGACCATCGGTGAGGTCGAGCACCGCCTGCGTGAGCTCGTCGCCCGAGGTGGCCGACAGGTCGATGGTCTCGACCCCTCGTGCACGCGCCCGGGCCAGGCGCTCGGGCACGAGGTCGACCGCGATCACGCGCTCGATGCCGCCGTGCTGGGCGACGCGACAGGCCATGTCGCCGATGGGGCCGAGGCCGAGCACGACGAGCGATCGGAAGGGTCCGACGAGCGGCTGCGCGTACGCGACCGCCTGCCAGGCCGTCGGCATCACGTCCGACAGGTACACGAACCGGTCGTCGGGCGGTCCGTCGGGCACCTTGATCGGTCCGTAGTCGGCGTGCGGGACGCGCAGGTATTCGGCCTGGCCGCCCGGCACCCCGCCGTACAACTTGGTGTAGCCGAACAGCGCGGCACCGGTGCCGTGCTCGTCGACCTGGGTCGTCTCGCACTGGCTCTGCAGACCGACCGAGCACATGAGGCAGTGGCCGCACGAGATGTTGAACGGCACCACCACCCGGTCACCGGGCGCGAGACCGGTGACCGCGCTGCCGACGGCCTCGACCACGCCCATCGGCTCGTGGCCGAGGATGTCGCCGGGCGTCATGAACGGCGCGAGCACCTCGTACAGGTGCAGGTCGGAGCCGCACAGCCCCGAGGTCGTGACACGGATGATCGCGTCGGTGGGCTGCTCGATCGAGGGGTCGGGCACCTGGTCGACGCGTACGTCGCGACGGCCGTGCCACACGAGGGCTTTCATGGGGATCTCCTTCCGTGACCGGGAGGGACCCCGGGCGGTCTGTCAGGCGATGTCGCCTGCGGCGGGCTTCTCGACGCGCAGTGCCGCCCGGCGCTGCGCCTCGTTCTCGCCTCCCCAGATACCCGCTTCGCGGAACCGTCGTGCATGATCTCGGCACGGCTCGATCACCGGGCACACCGCGCACACGGCCAGTGCCTCACGCTCGCGCTCGAGCCGCTCGCGGTCCTGCTCGGTGGGGCTGCCGAAGAACAGGTCGGTCTGTCCTGCACACTTCGCCTGCTCGGCCCAGGCCGGGGCACGCCACCGTCGCTTCGCTCGCTCGGCTGCCTGTCGGGGGGTGATGCGGGTGCGGTTGGTGGGCGGGCGGAGTCCGACGGGAAGGGGCGCGGCGGTGGGGATGCGTGAGCTCACCGCGCTGCGGTACCCACTCGCACGCGACTCCAACCCTGAATTCCTCGCCCGTCCGGGTGGTGACCTATTCGGCGCGCGCGGCCGCCGTGAGATGGGCTCGCAACACGGCGAGGCTCGAGGTGATCAGCCGGCCCACGTGCACCTGCGAGGTGCCGATCCGCTCGGCGATCTGCGACTGGGTCATGCCCTCGAAGAAGCGCAGCACCAGGATGGTGCGCTCGCGCTCGGGCAGCCGGTCGAGCAGCTGCTCGACGACGTCGCGGTCGAGCACGCCCTCGAATCCACCGTCGACCGGTGGGGTGTGTCCGGTGCCGGCGGGGTCGAGGGTGTGGGCACGGTAGGCGTTGTTGGCCTCGAGCGCTTCGAGCACCGCGTCCTCGGGGACGTCGAGCACCTGGGCGATCTCCGACACGCGCGGTGATCGTCCGAGCTCGGTGGCCAGCTTGTCGCTCGCGGCGTTCACCATCGGCCGCAGGTCCTTCGCGCGTCGCGAGACGTGCACGCTCCACGTGTGGTCGCGGAAGTAGCGCCGCAGCTCGCCCATGATCGTCGGTGTGGCGTACGCCCCGAAGGGCACGCCGAGCGACGGGTCGAAGCGGTCGACGCTCTTCATCAGTCCGAGGCGCGCCACCTGCAGCAGGTCGTCGAAGGGTTCGCCGCGGTCGACGAAGCGACGAGCACCGCGAACTGCCAACCAGTTGGCGCGCTCGATGATCTCGGCGCGCAGCTTCGGGTCGCGGTCGCGGACGAAGCGGTCGAGCGCCTCGGCCAGCCACGCGTCGTCCTCGTGCGCCCGATCGGCGTCACGTTCGAGCATGGTCACGCATCCGTCCCTGGTGCGCCCGGCACATCGGGTGCACCGGGCGTGTCGTCGTCGGACAGGTCGAGGTCGCCGGTCCAGTCGAGATCGAGGCGCGCCACCGACGCGGTGATGAACGCGGTGCCGTCGACGAGGTGCAGCCGGTGCGAGGCGCACACGCCCTGCAGCACGGTGCGGCACAGCACGAGATCGGGATGATCGAGGTCGAACCGGTCGACGGGCGCGCTGGCGCGCACCACGAACGCGGTGGCACCGGGCAGCCCGCCCTCGTCGGGGTCGCGGCCGCTGTCGACGAGTTCGAACTCGAGGTCGACGCGAGCGCCGTCACCGTGCTCGATGAGCGCGATCAGCACCTCGCTCACGGCGATCTTGATGTCCTCGATCTCGTCGACGGTGCAGCCGGCGAGCGACGCGAGACCGCTCGCCGCGAGGCGGGCGACGCGCGACATGCTCGGCTCGGGCGGCACCGACAGGCGGACCGGACCGATGGCGGTGGCGGCGGACGACTCAGCCACGGTGGCTCTCGATCGCGAACTGCGACGTGGTGCCGGTGATGTCGAGCAGACGAGCCACCTCGGGACCGACCGATCGGAGCACGACCTCGGCACCGCGAGCACGTGCCCGGCGGCTCGCGCCGAGCAGGCTGCGCAGACCGGACGAGTCGATGAACGACACGTCGTCGAGATCGATGACGAGCGGCAGCTCGGCCTCGCGCTGCAGGATCGCTGCTTCGAGCACCGGCCCGCCGGCCATGTCGATGTCGCCGTGGACGACGATGGCACCGCCGTCGTCGATGTCGATGGTCAGCGACTCGTCGCTCATCGAACCCGTCATTGCTCCTCCTGGGGATCTCGCCGCACCGGCCCGGGGACTCCCGGCCAACGGGCATCAGTACCCGCGAGCGGCCCGCCCGAAACCTGCTCCCGAAACCCGGTGTCGATCCCGCCGTGGTGGGCACCTCGGTGTGATGAACCTCGACCCGCAGCCCCACGCCCCGCCGGCACCCGAGGAGGACCCCGCTCGCGAGCAGGTGATCCGCGACCCGGACGCACCCGGTCGCGGTCTCGACGAGACCGACGATCCGATCCCCGAGCCGAACGAGCCCGGATGAGCCGACCCGTGCGGGTGGCGGCCGTTTCGTCCGTCGCCCGTCCGGGGATCGTGCGGTCGTGCACGACGCGTCGACCGCCCCCCTCGATCCACCCGTCCCCGACCACACCGGGTCCCACACCGGGTCCCACACCCGGCCCCACTCCGGGTCCCACACCGGAGCGGCGATCGCCGATCCACCCGAGCAGGACACGCCCGAGCTGTTCGACGCGCCGTCGCGGTGGCGGGCCGAGGCGGCGCGGGCGCTCGAGCTGCACGGCGACGAACTCGTCGCCGCCGTCAGTCCGGCGGCCGGCTGCCCGGCCGTGCTGGCGTCGGTGCTCGCGAGCCTGCGGCCCGCGGACGGCCGGCTCGACCGGATCGTCGATCTCGGCGCCGGCGTGGGCGGCATCGGCGAGTGGCTGCACCGGCGTACCGGCGCGACCGTCGTGGCGGTCGAACCGGCGGCCGGCGCTCGGGCTGCTGCCCGCATGCTCTTCCCCGAGCTCGACGTCCGATCGGGCACCGCCGAGCACACCTCGCTCGACCACGCGCTGGCCGACGCCGTGGTGTTGTGCGGCGTGCTGTCGCTGATCGACGACGTGGGCCCGGTGCTGGCCGAGGCGGAGCGGATCATGAGGCCCGGTGCCGTGCTCGCGATCGCCGACCTGTGCTCGTCGACCGACCGGTCGATCGCGAGCGGTCCCAACGTGTTCCGCAGCATCGAGCAGCTCACCTCGTTGCTCGCGGTGCGCGGATGGCGCGTCGTCGAGGTCGGCGTCGGTGCACCGGCCCCCGAGGCCAGGTGGGCCGACGCCGCGCGACGCGTCGACGCGTGGATCGACGACCACCACCACGACCACCCGGCCTACGCGGTGTGGCGCGCCGACAAGCAGCACCTCGAACGCCACGCGGTGGCGGGCGACCTCGTGGCCGGCGTGGTGGTGGCGCGTCGAGGTGACGCGTGAACCGGGCGGTGGCCGAGCCTGCCGGCGGTCGGCGATGGGGCCGCCAGACCGATCTGGCGATCGCGAACTTCCCGATCTCGGGTGAGCCCGTGCCGGCCGACGTCGTCCGCGCGCTCGGCGAGATCAAGTACGCGGCCGCGGTCGTGAACGAGCGCCACGGTTCGATCGACGCCGAACTCGCCGACGCCGTCATGCGCGCCGCGGACGAGGTGGCCGACGGGGAGTGGGCCGACCAGTTCCCCGTCGACGTGTTCCAGACGGGCTCGGGCACGAGCACGAACATGAACGTCAACGAGGTGATCGCACACCGTGCCGGCGAACTGCTCGGCCGAGCGGTGCACCCGAACGACCACGTGAACCGGTCGCAGTCGTCGAACGACGTGTTCCCCAGCGCGATCCGCCTCGCCGCTGCGGCGCTGATCGTCGACGAGGTCGTGCCCGCCCTCGCGCTGCTGGCGACCGAACTCCGCGCGCTCGCGGCGCGCCACCGCACCACCGTGAAGATGGGACGGACCCACCTGATGGACGCCGTGCCGATGACGTTCGGCCAGGAGGTCGACGGCTGGGCGCGCGCGATCGAGCTGGGCGTGGTGCGCGTCGAGGCGGCGCTCGACCGCGTGCTCGAACTGCCGATCGGCGGCACGGCCGTGGGCACCGGGCTGAACGCGCCCCGCGGGTTCGGTGCCGACGTGGCGGCGGTGCTGCGCGACCGGACCGGACTCGCCGTGGTGGAGGCGACCGACCACGTCGAGGCCCAGTCGAGCCACGACGCTCTGGTCGAGTTGAGCGGCGAGGTGCGCACGGTCGCGCTGTCGCTGCACAAGGTGGCGGGCGACCTGCGCCTGCTGTCGTCGGGACCGACCGGAGGGTTGGCCGAGCTGCGCCTCGCCGAGCTGCAGGCCGGCAGTTCGATCATGCCGGGCAAGGTGAACCCGGTGATCCCCGAGGCGGTGCAGCAGGTGACGGCGCAGATCGTCGGCAACGACGCGACCATCACCTTCGCCGCGACCCTGTCGACGCTGCAGCTCAGCACCGCCGGACCGATCGTGGCCCGCGCCACCGTGTCGTCGCTCCGGTTGCTCGCCGCTGCGGCCACCGTGTTGCGCGAGCGGTGCCTCGGTGGCCTGGAGGTCGACACCGAACGCATGGCCACCTACGCGCGCCGATCGCCCGCGGTGGTGACCGCGCTCGCACCGGTGATGGGCTACGACGCCGCTGCGGCACTGGTGCACGAGGCATCCGACTCCGGGCGCAGCATCGGTGAGCTCGCGCGTGAACGTGGTGTCGCGGACGACGTCGCCGCCCGCGTCGACGACCTGCTCGGCATGGCCGGCGTCTCCGCCGACGATGCCCCGGGTACCCCGTCTGCATGACCAACACGCGTGCGACCACCCCCCACTCCGACGAGACCAAGTCGATCGACGACCTCGTGCGCGGCGGCGATATCGCCTTCCTCGTCACCTCGGACGCACAGGGCACCACGTCGAGCCGCCCGCTCACCGTCGCCGAGGCGCACGGTGGCGTGCTGACGTTCCTGGTCGACGCGACCGCACCGTGGTTCACCGACGTCGAGCCCGGCTCGGGTGCCGGAGCAGAGGTGCACCTGACGATCGCGAACGGCCGCAACGACTGGATCTCGCTGCGCGGTCGGCCGTCGGTGAGCGCCGACCGCACCACGATCGACCGACTCTGGAACCCGGCCGCTGCCGCCTACTTCGACGGCAAGGACGACCCGGGCATCCGTGCGTTGCAGGTGTCGGTGCTGGACGGCTCGTACTGGAGTGCCCCGGGTGGCGGGGTGCTCGGTCGCCTGGCGTCGGTGGTGAGCGCTGCGATCGGCCGCGACCACGCCCTGCCCGGCAACGACCACGGCGACGTCGCTCGCGACTGACCCGACACGACCGACACGACCGACACACCGACGGAGGCCGCCATGAGCTCACCCGATCCGACCCAGCCCGTGCCGCAGGAGCCGCAGCCGGCGCCGCCCACGCGGCCGCTCCCCGACCTGCCCGACCAGCCGGCGCCCACCCCGGTGCCGACCGATCCGCCCATGCCCGGGCCTGCGGACCCGCCGCAGGCCGGGCGGGGCTGAACGACACGCCTGGCCGCGCCCGGACGGGTCAGCGCTGCAGCGCCCGTTCGAGCTCGGCCTTGTTCATCGAGGAGCGGCCCTTCACGTTGGCGCGCTTGGCCTCGGCGTAGAGCTGGGCGTAGGTGCGCCCGCCGGGCCCTCGGTGTGATCGGAGCCCACCACGACGGCCCGAGCTGATGTCGTCGGTCGAACTCTTCGACGCCGTCTTCGATTCGCCGTGGCGTGCCCGTTCCTTGTTGACGGTGCGCGCGGCGATCTCCTCGGCGGTGTCCTCGTCCTCGCCCCGGGCCTCGAGCCCCTCCTTGATGTGTTCGTACTGCCGTTCGCGCTTCGCGCTCCATGCTCGTGGCACGTCCCGACTCCTTTCTCGTGAGGGTGATCCGCTGCTGGCGTACCCACGGCGTCGTGCCGTCACACGCGACGACGTCGTGCCACCCCGAGGCGCACGGTGGGTGGCTCAGGCGGCCGGCTCGACGGTCGCGGTGCGGTCGGCCGTGGTGCGCAACAGGTGCAGCGTGCGACGCTCGCCCGTGGTCATCCCTGCGGTCGGCCGGTTCGGTCCCGACCGCCACACGTCGTCGAACGCGCCGGACAGGTACGTCTGCTCGACCGCCGGGTGCACGTAGCTGTTGCGGCACACCGATCGCGTGTTGCCGAGGCGCTCGGCTGCGTGGTCGACCGCACGCAGGAACGCCTGCTTGGTGGGCCGGCCGGCACGTGTGCCGAGGTCGAGCGCGAGATGTCCGCTCGCAGCCGAGGTGGCGATCCAGGTGCGGAAGGTCTTGGCCGTCGTGTCGGCACCGGTGATGTCGCGCAGGTAGGCGTTCACCTGAGCCGAGTCGATCGTGCGCGCGTGGCCTTCGTCGTCGAGGTAGACGAACAGGCGTTGACCGGGCAGGTCCTGGCACTGGGCGACCATCCGTGCGAGCCGGCGGTCCTCGACGGTGACGGTGTGCTTGCGTCCGCTCTTGCCGACGAAGCGGAAGGTGATGTCGGCACCGTGCACGATGGCCTGGCGGGTGCGCAGGGTCGACAGGCCGTACGAACCGTTGGTCTTCGCGTAGACCTCGTTGCCGATGCGGATGCCGGTGCGGTCGAGCAGGTGCACCACCAGCGCGAGCTGACGCCGTTCGGTCGGTCGGCGCTCGGACAGGTCGCGAGCCACACGTGTGCGCAGCGGTCCGAGCAGGTCGCCGAAGTGCACGAGCTGATCGAACTTGGTGCGCTCGCGCTCGGCGCGGAAGTCGGGGTGGTACCGCGACTGCTTGCGCCCCTTCGCGTCGCGCCCGGTGGCCTGCAGGTGCCCGCACGCGTCGGCACAGATCCACACGTCGGTCCACGCGGGCGGGATCGCCAACGAGGCGATGCGCGCGAGCGTCTCGGCGTCGCGGACGGGTCGCCCGTCGGCGTGCTCGTAGCGGAACCGACGCGTGCCCCGGCGCACGATGCCCGGATCGGCGTCGCACGTGTGCACCAGCTCGACGGGCGTGTCGAGCGCGGCTGCGAGGTCGGCGGCGAGCTCGAGGGCCCGGGCGCGAGGACGGTCCCCCTCCGGCTGCGACGTCGTGACGGGTCGAGTGCGCCGGAGGGGGACCGCGGTGGTGTCGGCGGTGGGCCGCGTCAACTGAAGACGCTGACCCCGCCGGGGCCGACCAGCAGGCCGATGACGATCAGTGCCACACCCCAGGCGATCTCGCCACGGATGAGCGACACCACGCCGGCGATCACGAGGATCACGGCGATGATCCAGAGGACTGCATCCATGCTCTCACCTCCCCCCGACCGAGCCGATGGCCTCGCCGACGGTGGCGATCGGGCGCGAGGAGTCGCGCACGTCGACCGGTGCCGGGCGGGCGGTGACGTCGGTGATGCCCTTCACCTGCTTGAGCTTCACCATCTGGTCGCGCGGGTCGGGCCAGCTCGCCGTGTTGGTGAGCAGCGTCACCACCCCGTTGTCGACGCGCAGGTCGTCGATCGCCTCGTCGTGTCGCAGGATCGGGTCGCTCGTGATGGTCGCGCGCACCTTGGCCTCGGTGAGCAGATCGGCGAGCGGGCGCCGGTCGCGACCGGTGGCGGCGCGCTTCACGAAGTTGACCCAGCGCTTCACGTCGCGCCGGTTGGTCCACAGCGCCGAGGCGATGCCGACCCAGCCGATGCGGCGGAGCAGCCCTCGCCGACGTCGCCCGAACGGACGGAACGCCATGTCAGCCCTCCCCGCGTCGTGCCGTGTGCGAGCCGGTCGGCTGGTGCGACTTGGCGGCGACCGCCTTCGCCGCACCGGCCTCCGAGGCCGCGCCGGCGTTCGACATGCCGCCCGCCCAGTTCTCGAGGTGCGAGCGGACGAACCAGTGGTACTTCTCGAGCACCGCGGTCTGCCCGATCAGCAGGTCCTGCGTGACCGGATCGAGCTCGTCGAGCGCCGAGATCTGCTCGCGGTGATCGGCGATGACGCCCTGGTACACGAGATCGAGCGCGCCGAGATGCGCGATCGAGTCGGCACGGTCCAGCTCGTAGTCGTCCCACGTGCGCTGCGCGACGAGGCGGCCCGGCAGGCCGCTCGGCGTGGCGCCGAGGGTGGCGATGCGCTCGGCGATCTCGTCGATCATCGCCTGCACGCCGGCGTACTGGGGATCGAGCATCTCGTGCACGCCGATGAAGTGCGGGCCGACCACGTTCCAGTGGATGTGCTTGAGCGTGAGGCCGAGGTCGAGGAGCGCGACCAGCCGCTGCTGCAGCCGCTCGGCGACATCGGCGCCCTGGCCGAGGGTGAGCGACGGCACGGTGAACACGGCCTGGCGGGTCGAGGTGACGCTGCCGCCGGTGCCGTTGCCGTTGCTGCCGGCGCGATCGGCGTGGTCGGTGGTGTCGGTGGGGGTGCCCGTCATCTGGCTCATGGGTTCCTCTCTGGATGGCGATGGCGATCGGGTCGTCCGGGACGGCGGTTCGTGCCGTCCGGGTCGACGCGACCGATACCCCCTGTCGGAGGGCGCCAGACGCGCCACGTCGTCGCTGCGCTCGTCACCGCGCTCGTCACCGGCGAGGTCGTCGAACTCGGTCGTCAGGTGCGTGCGCAGCTGCGTGAGGCTCGACGCGATCAGCCGACCCACGTGCACCTGGCTCGTGCCGACGCGCTCGGCGATCTGCGCCTGGCTCAACTCCTCGAAGTAGCGCAGGTACAGGATCGTCCGCTCGCGTGGGCGCAGGTGCTCGAGCAGCGAGACGATCATCTCGCGATCGATCACGTGGTCGGCGTCGTCGTCGACGGTCACCTGGTCGGCCACCGTCGCGTGGTCGAGCGGTCGCGACCGGTACGCGTTGTTGGCCTCGAGCACCTCCAGCACCGCGTCCTCGCTCAGCTCGAGCTGCGCGGCGATCTCGGCGATCGTCGGCGAGCGACCGAGCCGTCTCGACAGCTCGTCGCTCGCCGCGTTCACCGAGGCCCGCAGGTCCTTCGCACGTCGAGGCACCCGCACGCTCCACGTGTGGTCGCGGAAGTGGCGGCGCAGCTCGCCGAGGATCGTGGGGGTCGCGTACGAACCGAACGGCACACCCATCGACGGCTCGAAGCGCTCGATCGCCTTCAGCAGGCCGAAGCTGGCCACCTGGACGAGATCGTCGAACGGCTCGCCGCGGTCCGAGAAGCGGCGGGCACCGCGCACCGCGAGCCAGCGGGCGCGGCGGAAGATCTGGTCGCGCAGTCCCTCGTCCGTACGGTCCTCGGCGAAGCGCTCGAGCGCCGCACTCAGCCAGGCCTCGTCGTCGCGCGCGCTGTCGCTCCGGTCGGGCATCACGGGCCCACGTACCCTCGACGCCCGCGGCGACAAACCCGAGAGGGGGACGAGTTACCCGTTCAGGTGGCGTTGCCCACGGGAACCCCTGGTGGCATGACACATGTGCTCATCGCAGCCGACGACACCGACGAGAGCGTGCACGCCGCCCGCACGGCCCGCACCCTGTTCGGTGACACCGCCCACTACACCGTCGTGAGCGTCGCTCGCACCGAGGCGTTCCTCTGGTCGGGTTCCGCCATGGAGTTCGGGGTGCCGTACACGATGGCGATCCCGCCCGCGGGCGTGCCCGGACCGCCCCTCGTGTTCGAGCAACCCACGAGCGCGCCCCACACCACGCCCGTCGACGTGGCCGAACGCCAGGCCGACGAGGTGAAGGTCGCCGCGTCGTTGCACGGCGCCGACACCATGGGCGAGGTGGGCGACCCTGCCGACGCCATCCAGCGCGCCGCCGAGGAGTGCGGCGCCGACGTGATCGTGGTCGGCTCGCACGAGCGCAGCTGGTTCGGCCGGCTGTTCTCGCGCTCGATCACCAACGAGGTGGTGCGCGACTCGGCACTGCCCGTGCTCGTGGTGCACGGGTCGGGTGCGGTGACGAACGCCGCCGACGCCTGACACGACCCGAGCCCCCGCCGGTCCACGCCGGCACAGGCCGGCACGAGCCGGTTCAGGCCGGCACGAGCAACGCACCCGGCAGCCCACCGAGCAGGTCGTCCACCAGGACGAGTCCCTCGAGCGGTGTGCTGCCGGGTCGCAGCGCGTCGACCCACCGGCCGGGCGGCAGGGTCAGGGTGGTGCCGCGCCAGCCGCCCTCACGGGCGAGTCGCACGTGCAGGCGTGAGGTCACCGTCACCACGTGGGGCACGCCACCGTCGACGGCCACCGAGGCCACCACGTGCGCGGCTGCGGGACCGTCGGCCGCGAGCCCCTCGATGGCATCGCCGGTGACCGCCCGTGCGTGTGCATGGCGCACCTGCAGGCAGGCGCGCACGACGTGCACCTTCGCGAGGCCGTCGTCGTCGGCGTCGATCGCGTCGGGCGACCACACCGACGCCTCACGAGCTCCGGCAGCGGCGAGCAGCCGGCCGAGCGCGGCCGGATCGATGTCGTCGCGGTTGTCGGGGTCGGCGAGCGCGAGCTGCCAGCCGGGCCACGCCTGATACAGGTCGGGGACACCGGGGCCGGCCCAGGTGAGCAGGGCGGCGGCGAGCGACGTTCGCCGACCGGCCGGCACGACGAGATCGAGCACCGGACGCAACGCGGCGACGCACGCCGCGTCGGTCGTGAGCAGCTCGACGATGCGCGCGACACCGGCCTCGTACGCCTCGTCCTGGTCGTGCCACGTGGTGAGCCGCTTCGCCTCGCGCACCGCCTTGTGCGCGACGGGCACCAGTCGTTCGGCCGACGCGGGGTGCACCGCGATCACCAGTTGCACGATCAGCAGCTCGAGGAGCCGATCGCGCGGCGTGGCCGGGTCGAGCACCTCGTCGAACCGTGCCAGCACGGCGTCCACCGCCGCCGCCATCTCGTCGGGCACCTCCGAGAGTGCGGCCAGTCGGAAGCGTGCGTCGGCCGAACGCTTCGAGTCGTGGGTCGAGGTGGCCATCAGACCCATCGGCTGTCGGCGTGCGGCGAGCGCGCGGTGCGCGTGGAACTCGTCGGGGGCGACCGACCAGTGCCGCGGGTCGGCCCCCACCTCGTTCAGGGTGAGCAGGCGCGGGATGCGGTAGAAGGCGGTGTCCTCGATGCCCTTCGCGGTGACCGCCGAGCACAGCTGCTGGAACCGCAGGACGAACGACTCCTCGGCCGCCGAACGGTCGGCGTGGTCGAACACGGCACGCAAGCGGTCGACCATCGTGGCCGCGGCCCGCTCGCCCGCCTCGCGCAGCGACGCACCCGCCTGCGCCGCGCAGTCGTCGAGCACCTCCGCGTCGATCACGTCGGCCTCCTCGCCGGGCCGGACGTAGCTGCGGTACACGGGGAAGGCCACGAGCATCTCCTCGATCGCGCGGCGCACGTCCGACGGGGTGCAGTTCGGCGTGTCGGCGCAGACCAGACCGCCGAGCGCGACCAGGCGCGACAGCTCGGGGCGGAACAGCATCGCGAGCGCGTCGCGCTCGGCGCGGTCGATGACCGCGTCGAGGTCGTCGGTCGGCACACCGTCGGCCTCGGGCACGTGCCGGCGCACCAGCTCCGTGAGCGGACCCTCGCCGTCGGGGTCGACGAACAGGCGGTCGAGCACGGCCCCGTGCTCGTACCCGACCGTGCCGTCGACGGGCCACGACGACGACACCTCCTCGCCCTCGGCGAGGATCTTCTCGACCAGCAGCCACGCGTCGCCGATCTCCTCACGCAGCCGGACCAGGTAGCCCGTCGGGTCGGCGAGGCCGTCGGGATGGTCGATCCGCAACCCGTCGACGGCGCCGCGTCGCACCAGTGCGACCAGTCGCGCATGGGTGGCGTCGAACACCTCGGGATCCTCCTGGCGAACACCGACGAGTTCGGCGACGTCGAAGAACCGGCGGCGGTCGAGTCGGCGCGTGCCTTCACGCCAGTGCGCCAGCTCGTAGTGCTGCTGGTCGAGCACCCACCGCATCGTGGCGACGTCGCGCGACATCGCGGTGAGCAGCGCGTCGAGCTCGTCGCCGATCGTGCGCTCGGTGTCGGCCAACGACGCGAGCATCGCCGCGAGGCGCTGGTCGTGCTGCACCTGCAGCGTGGTCGTCGATCCCCCGGGGCGACCGTCGACCGACGAGCGCAACTCCGTGGCCAGTGCGGCGTAGCGCTCGCGCACGTGCGCGCCACCGCGCAGGTCACCGGCCGGAGCGTCACCTTCGTGGGACACGCTGCTCGCGACCGCCGACGTGATCTCGGCGACCGACTCGTTCGAGAGCGGCAGCTGCTGTTCGTACACGTGCAGCACCACCTCGCCCGCGCATCGGCCGAGCCGCACGTCACCGGTGCTGACCGCGTCGTCGAGCTCGGAGCCGAGCACGGGCAGCAGGATGCGATCGCGCACCCGCCCGTTGCCCGACGCCCACGCGAGGTCGAACCAGCGGGCGAACCCGCTCTGCCGACCGTGCCGCAGCACGTCGGCCCACGCCGGGCCGCGCGGATCGCCCGCGAGGTGGTTCGGCACCACGTCGAGCAACACGCCCATGCCGTGCGCACGGATGGTGTCGAGCAGGTGCGCGAACGCGTGCTCGCCGCCACGGTCGAGGTCGATGTGGTGCGGGTCGATCACGTCGTAGCCGTGGCGCGAGCCCGGCACGGCGCGCAGCACGGGCGACAGGTACACGTGCGTGATGCCCATCTCGGCGAGGTGTGGCACGACGGCCTCGGCGGCGGCGAAGCCGAACTCGGGGGTGAGTTGGATGCGGCAGGTCGCGAGCGGTCGGGACGGTGTCGGCGGGACGGACGGAGCGGGTGACGGCACGGCTCGTGATTCCCCGTGTGCGACCCGCCGACACCCCCCGGCCGTGTGACTCGTGCTCAGGCCTCGGGTGCGTCGGGTGCGAGATCGACCACGAGGGTGCAGCCGCCCTCGAGCAGGCCGTCGTCACCCCACGTGCCGTCGTTGGTGAGCAGCACCGATCCCGAGCCGGCGAGCGCGAGCACGTCGACGGGCTCGTCGCCGACCGCGACCACCACCATCAGCCGTCGACCCCGGATCATCACGAACGCGCCGGCATCGGGGTGGAAGGTCGCCGCCGTGTCCTCGGGGCCCTGCGTGCGCAGCGACGGGTGCGTGCGGCGCAGCTCGAGCAGGTGCCGGTACCAGCGCAGCACGCTCGCGTGCGGCTCGATGTCGCGCTCGTCGCGATCGAGCACGCTGGCGGTGAAGGTCGACTCGGCCTGCGGGTCGGGTACCTCGTCGGCGAAGGCCAGGAACGACGAGAACTCGCGCCGTCGGCCCGTGGTGACGGCCGCGCCGATCGCCGGGTCGGTGTGGTCGGTGAAGTACAGGAACGGTGTCGACGCCGCCCACTCCTCGCCCTGGAACAGCAAGGGCACGAACGGCGAGCACAGCACGATCGCCGCGGCCGACTGCACCCGACGCTCGTCGGTCAGGGTGCCGAGCCGGTCGCCCGTGGCCCGGTTGCCCACCTGGTCGTGGTTCTGCGTCCCCACCACGAAGGCGCGCCGCGGCCGGTCGCCGACGGCGGCACCGTGCTCGCGCCCACGATGCACCGACACCCGGCCGTCGTACACGTACACGCGCTCGAGTGCACGGGCCACGTCGGCCCAGCCCTCGAAGTCCTCGTAGTAGCCCTCGTGCTCGCCGGTGAGCGCGACGTGCAGCGCGTGGTGCAGGTCGTCGCTCCACACCGCGTCGAGTGCGGCGGGTGCGTCGACGCCACGGTCGATCAACGTCGGGTCGTTCAGGTCGCTCTCGCCGATCACCCACACCAGCCGGCCGAGCTCGTCGGCCGCGGCGCGCACCTCGCGCGTGAGCTGCGCCAGGAACGGCTCGCGACCCGCGGCCGCCGAGTCGTCGCGGAACGCGTGCACCGCGTCGAGCCGCAGACCGTCGACGTGGAAGTCGCGCACCCACATCAGGGCGTTGTCGACGAAGAAGCGGCGCACCTCCTCGCTGCCCGGCTGGTCGAGGTTGACCGCCGCACCCCACGGGGTCTCGTGGGCCGACGTCGTGTACGGACCCAGTCGGTGCAGGTGGTTGCCCGACGGGCCGAAGTGGTTGTAGACGACGTCGAGCACCACGGCGAGCCCCCGGGCGTGGCACTCGTCGACGAAGCGGCGGAACGCGTCGGGCCCGCCGTAGGCCTCGTGCACCGCGTACAGGAGCACACCGTCGTAGCCCCAGCCTCGGGTGCCCGGCGCGGTCGCGAGCGGCATCACCTCCACGGCCGTCACGCCCAGGTCGACCAGCTCGTCGAGGTGGGCGACGGCACCGTCGAGCGTGCCCTGCGCGGTGAACGTGCCGACGTGCAACTCGTAGATCACCTCGTCGACCAGCGGCCGCCCGATCCATCCGCCGTCGTTCCACGTGGACGGCGCGAGTGGCCACGAGGCGCCGTCGACACCCTCCGGCTGGCGGCACGACCGCGGGTCGGGGATCGGGTCGCCGTCGACGACGAACCGGTAGGGGCCGACGAGCGCGACCTCGGGCGCGGCCCACCAACCGTCGTCGTCACGGTGCAGCGCGACCCGGTTGCCGCCGACCTCGGCGTCGACGTGACCCGCCGCCGGGGCCCACACCGCCAGCGTGTGCACGGGATGGCTCACGACCCCACCTCCGCGGCCTGGGTGCCCTGGTCACGCGAACGCAGCATCACCAGCATCGAACGGCCGGGCACGGTGCGTTCACCGTCGACCTGTTCGGCAGCGACGGGCTCGCCCGGGGGCGCCGGGTCGGCGGCGGTGTCGACGGCCACCGTCCACGTGCCGGCGTGGTCGCCGGGCACCGCGAACACCACGTCGTCGGGCGACGGGTTCACGAACCACAGCACGTCGTCGTCGTGCACGACCTCGCCGCGAGCGTCGACCTCGATGCTCTCGCCACCCAGGAACACGGCGAGTGCGCCGAGCTCGCCGCTGTCCCACGACTCGTCCTTCAGCACCTCGCCGTCCGGGGCGTACCACGCGAGGTCGGTGACGTCGCCGCCGTGCAGCGACCGGCCCTGGAAGAAGCGCCGTCGGCGGAACGTGGGGTGTGCCTTGCGGAACGCGACCACCTGGCGCGTGAACGCGAGCTGGTCGGCGTCGACCGCGTCCCAGTCGAACCACGAGATCTCGTTGTCCTGGCAGTACGCGTTGTTGTTGCCGCCCTGCGAGCGACCCATCTCGTCACCGCCGAGGATCATCGGCACCCCCTGCGAGAGCAGCAGCGTCGCCATCAGGTTGCGCGACCGTTGGCCGCGCAGGCGCACCACGTCGACGTCGTCGGTGGGCCCCTCCACCCCGCCGTTCCACGAACGGTTGTGCGACTCGCCGTCGCGGTTGTCCTCGCCGTTGGCCTCGTTGTGCTTCTGGTCGTAGCTCACCATGTCGCGCAGCGTGAACCCGTCGTGGGCGGCGACGAAGTTGATGCTGGCGTGCGGGCGACGGCCGGCGGCCTCGTACAGGTCGCTCGAGCCGGTGATGCGGTAGGCGAACTCGCCGAGCGTGTGCGGCGCACCCGCCCAGGTGTCTCGGATGCAGTCGCGGAACTTGCCGTTCCACTCGGCCCACTGCGGCGGGAAGTTGCCCACCTGGTAGCCACCGTCACCCACGTCCCAGGGCTCGGCGATCAGCTTCATCCGGCTGATCACCGGGTCCTGCTGCACCAGGTCGAAGAACGCCGACAGCCGGTCGACCTCGTGCAGCGTGCGGGCCAGGGTGGAGGCGAGGTCGAACCGGAAGCCGTCGACGTGCATCTCCTCGGCCCAGTACCGCAGGCTGTCCATCACCAGCTGCAGCACGTAGGGGTGGCGCATGTTCAGCGTGTTGCCCGTGCCCGTGTAGTCCATGTAGTACCGCTTGTCGTCGTCGACCAGGCGGTAGTACGCCGCGTTGTCGAGCCCACGGAACGACAGCGTCGGGCCGAGGTGGTTGCCCTCGGCGGTGTGGTTGTACACGACGTCGAGGATCACCTCGATGCCGGCCTCGTGCAGGGTGCGCACCATCAGTTTGAAGTCCTGCACCTGTTGGCCCTGCTGGCCGCGGTGCGCGTACTCGTGGTGCGGCGCGAAGAACCCGAGCGTGTTGTAACCCCAGTAGTTGCGCAGCCCCTTCTCGAGCAGATGTGCGTCGTGCGCGAACTGGTGCACCGGCAGCAGCTCGAGCGTGGTGACACCGAGCTGCTGCAGGTGGTCGACGAACGCCGGGTGGGCGATGCCCGCGTAGGTGCCGCGCAGGTCGTCGTCGATGTCCGGATGACGCTGCGTCGCTCCCTTCACGTGCGCCTCGTAGATCACGGTGTCGGCCCACGGCACCCGCAGCGGTGCGTCCTGTGCCCAGTCGAAGTACGGGTTCACGACGATGCCCCGCGGCGTGGCCGGCGCCGAGTCCTGGTCGTCACGGCCGTTCTCGTCACCGAAGGGGTAGCCGAAGGCCGCCTGGTCCCACCGGATGTCGCCCTCGACGGCGCGTGCGTAGGGGTCGAGCAGCAGCTTGTTCGGGTTGCAGCGATGTCCGTTGGCGGGGTCGTACGGGCCGTGCACGCGGAAGCCGTAGCGCGCACCAGCGTCGAGGTCGGGCAGATAGCCGTGCCACACCGATCCGCTGCGCTCGGGCAGCTCGACGCGGGTCTCGGTGCCGTCGGCGTCGAAGACGCACAGCTCGACGGCGTCGGCGACGTCGCTGAAGACGGCGATATTGGTGCCGACGCCGTCGAAGGTGGCGCCGAGCGGGAGGGAGGAGCCGGGCCAGATGCGCATGGTCGTCCGTTTCAGGGGTGTCAGGGGTGTCAGGGGTGTCAGGGGATGAGGGGATCAGGGGATCAGGTGCCGTCGCGGCCGAGCGGGTGCTCAGCTCGCCGGTGAACCGGCCGAGAGGGCGAACGGCGCGCGGGGATGCGGGCGGTCGGCCGACGGGTCGGTGGTGCGCGCGATGGCGGCGATCGGCACCCACGCCAGGTGGGGCCGGTTGTCGAGCTCGTACACCACCTCGGACAGGGCCTTCTGCAGCACGAACGCGTCGAGCAGCAGCTCGACGTCGCCCGCCTCGTCGGGCACCAGCCGCGCCGCGTCGCGCACGTCGGGTCGTTGCGCCTCGTCGAGGTACGCCGCGACGAACGACTCGGCCGCCAGCGCACCCCATCGGCCCGCGAACGGTTCGAGATCGTCGCCGCCGACACCGCGCTCGACCGCGTCGCGCATGCCCTGGTGCGCCACGTAGTCGAACGAGCGCACCATGCCGGCGACGTCGACCAGCGCGCTCCGCTTGATCGAGCGCTCACCGATCGGCCGGGCGGGTTCGCCCTCGAAGTCGATGAACGTGACGTCACCGCCGCGCTCGAGCACCTGCGCGAGGTGCAGGTCGCCATGGATGCGGATGCGGTCGGTCTCGATCAGGTGATCGGTGAGTGCGGCGAACCGGGCGAGCACCGCTGACTCACCGGGCAGCAGCTCCAGGCACCGCGGGTCGATGGTCGCCCGAGCGCGCTGCACCGCCGCGTAGGTGGCCCGCGTGTGCGAGCGCATCGCCTGGTACAGCGAACGCTGGTAGAGCCGGGTGTACGGGATCGGGCGGAACCGCTCGTCGTCGACGGATGCGAGCTCGCGATGCAGGTCGGCGGTGCGACGGCCGAGCAGCTGCACCAGGTGGAGCGCTTCGGCGAGCGGCTCGGGCAGCTGACCGTCGAACTCGAGCGGGGTGTCCGGGTTGGCGGCCGCGTGCTCCACGAACCGGGCCGCCTCCGAGCGGAACAGCTTCCACATGTCGCCGTCGCTCGGGACGAACTGGGTGAGCGTCGCCACCGCGGTTGGGTGCAGCTGACCGGCGGCCCGGTGCGAGATCGTGCCGTACAGGGCGGGCGTGTGCGCGTAGCCGCGTGCGGTCAGGTGGTCGAGGATCTCCACCTCGGGGTGGATGCCCGATTCGACGCGGCGCAGCACCTTCAGCACCGCCGCGTCGTCCACCACGGTCGAGGAGTTGCTCTGCTCGGCGCCGAGCGGTCGCACATTCGACGGGTCGAGCCGCCGCGCCTCGCGCGCCGCGTCGACCGACCGGTCGGTGAGGTGCCCGATCAGCACACCCTGACCGGCGCTCAGCCGCTCGCCACCCACGATCATCCGCACGAGACGACTGACCACGCGAGGATCGAGCAACCCGTCGTCACCGTCGGCGATCGGCAGGAAGTAGCGCTGCGGCTCGCCGCTGCTGAACTCCACGTCGGCCAGGGCGACCACTGCCTCGAGCGGGCGCAGCGGCACCGAATCGATCACCGACACGTCGGTGATCGACCGGCTGTGGTTGCCGAACCATCGCTGGCGCATCAAGAACAGCGGCAGTGCGCGAGCGAGTTGCTGCGCCGTCGTGCGATCGCCCGGCGCCGGCATCGGCAGCGGTGCACCCACCACCGGGATCTGCCCGGTGAGGAGCACGCCCTCGGGGGCATGCACTGCGAGGCGGAGCCAGAAGAAGTCGTGCGGGCCGAGCGTGAGCCGGTAGCGGTCGCCCTCGACAGGTTCGAGCTCGGTGCGGCCGAACAGCTCGAGCGGGCGGGCACCGTCGTAGCCCGGCGGCAGCGTGAGCGTGACGGACTGCACGTGCCGCGACAGGTTGGCGACGACCAGCACGTCCTCGTCGCGGTCGCAGCCCTCGTCGGTGCTGCGGCACGTGCGCAGGAACGACAGCACCTTCGCGTTGTCGCTGTCGACCATCACCATCCGCCCGCGCCCGAACACGCGATGGCGGCGGCGCAGCGCGATCAACCGTCGCATCCACCACCACAGGGATGCGGGGTTGGCGCGCTGCGCCTCCACGTTGACCGCCTCGTAGTGGTGCTGCGGGTCGATGATCAACGGCAGGAACAGCTGCTGCGGGTTGCAGCGCGAGAACCCCCCGTTGCGATCCGCGCTCCACTGCATGGGCGTGCGGACGGCGTCACGGTCACCGAGGTAGACGTTGTCGCCCATCCCGATCTCGTCGCCGTAGTAGACGATCGGCGTGCCGGGCAGCGAGAAGAGCAGCCCGTTCATGAGCTCGATCTTGCGGCGGTCGTCCTGCAGCAGCGGGGCGAGCCGGCGTCGGATGCCGAGGTTGATCCGCATCCGCGGGTCGCCGGCGAAGCGGCGGTACATGTAGTCGCGCTCCTCGTCGGTGACCATCTCGAGCGTGAGCTCGTCGTGGTTGCGCAGGAACATCGCCCACTGGCAGCCCGCCGGGATCTCGGGGGTCTGGTCGAGGATGTCGACGATCGGCGTGCGGCTCTCCATCTGCACGCCCATGAACAGCCGTGGCATCACCGGGAAGTGGAACGCCATGTGGCACTCGTCGCCGGCGCCGAAGTAGGCGACCGCGTCCTCGGGCCACTGGTTGGCCTCGGCCAGCAGCATCCGACCGGGGAAGTGCTGATCGACGTGGGCGCGCAGCTTGCGCAGGAAGTCGTGGGTGGCCGGCAGGTTCTCGCAGTTGGTGCCCTCGGCCTCGAACAGGTACGGCACCGCGTCGAGTCGCACGCCATCGACGCCCATGCGCAGCCAGCGCCCGATCGTCGCGAACAGGGCGCGTTGCACGTCGTCGCTCTCGAAGTTCAGGTCGGGCTGGTGCGAGTAGAAGCGGTGCCAGTAGTACTGCTGCGCGACGGGGTCCCACGTCCAGTTCGACGTCTCGAAGTCCTGGAAGATGATCCGCGCTTCCTCGTACCGATCGGGCGTGTCGCTCCACACGTAGAAGTTCCGGTACCGGCTGCCGCGGGGCGATCGCCGCGCCCGCTGGAACCACGGGTGCTGGTCCGACGTGTGGTTGAGGACGAGCTCGATGATCACCCGCAGGCCGCGCGAGTGCGCCGCGGTGAGGAACCGACGGAACGAGGTCATGTCGCCGTACGACGGGTTGATCCCGCGGTAGTCGGCGATGTCGTAGCCGTCGTCGCGCAACGGCGACGGGAAGAACGGCAGCAGCCACAACGTGTCGACGCCGAGGTCGACCAGGTAGTCGAGCCGCTCGGTCAGACCGTCGAAGTCGCCGGTGCCGTCGCCGTTGCTGTCGGCGAACGAGCGCACGTGCAGCTGGTAGATGACCGCGTCGCGGTACCAGTCGGAAGGGTTCATCGGCTCACCTGCTGCAGCTGGAGGACGTGCACGGGCGCGTCGGGCGAGAGGATCACGACGTTGTCGGCGCCACGCCACCGGTAGCGGCCGCCGCCGAACAGGTCGATCGCGTCGTAGTCGTCCCAGGTGCCCGGGCCGAGCGCCGACAGGTCGAGGCGCACCGTGCCCGACTGGGTCGACCAGTGGTCGGTGGTGGCGACCACGAGCACGGGGTCGTCCGACATGCCCTCGTGGGGGGTGTCGCCGACGCCGAGCACTCGGCGCGGCGCCGTCTTCGAGAACACGACGATGCGGTCGTTGTCGCAATGGTGGAACACGAGCGACCGGTCGTGGTGCAGCGCGCGCATGCGCCGGCGGATCCGGTTGATCGTGGCGATCTCGGGCAGCAGCTGGGCGCGGGCCAGGTCCCAGGTGCGCAGCTCGTACTTCTCGTTGTGGCCGTACTCCTCGGCACCCTGCCGCGGCTCGCTCGCCATGGTCTCGAACGCCGGCCCGTAGATGCCGTACGACGCGCTCAGCGTCGCGGCCAGCACGAGACGGGTGACGAAGGCCGGCTTCACGCCCTGCTGCAGCTCGTCGGTGAGGATGTCGGGCGTCTGTGGCCACGAGTTGGCGCGCAGGTACTCGGCGGGCTCGCCCGACGTGAGCATCGTCGCGTACTCGCGCAGCTGCCACGGGGTGTGTTGCCACGGGAAGTGCGTGTACGACTGGGTGAAGCCCACCTTCGCGAGGTGCATCATCACCGGCGGCGCGGCGAAGGCCTCGGCGAGGAACACCACCTCGGGGTCCTCGCGCTGCATCTCGGCGATCAGCCACTCCCAGAACGCGAACGGCTTGGTGTGCGGGTTGTCGACGCGGAACACGCGCACGCCCTGTGCCCGCCAGTGCCGCACCACCTGGGCGAGGGCCTGCCACAGCCCAGGCCAGTCGTCGCTGTCGAAGTTGAGCGGGACGATGTCGTCGTACCGCTTGGGTGGGTTCTCGGCGTGCGCGATCGAGCCGTCGGCTCGCACCGTGAACCACTCGGGGTGCTCGCGCACCCAGGGATGGTCGGGGCTGCACTGGAACGCGAGGTCGAGCGCCAACTCCATGCCGTGGCCGCGGGCCGCCTCGGCGAGCGCACGCACGTCGTCGATCGTGCCCAGCTGTGCGTGCACTGCGTCGTGGCCGCCGGTCTCGTCGCCGATGGCCCAGGGGCTGCCCACATCGTCCGGGCCGGCCACCAGCGAGTTGTCGGGCCCCTTGCGGTGGGTGTGCCCGATCGGGTGGATCGGTGGCAGGTACACGATGTCGAAGCCGAGGTCGGCGACGTACGGCAATCGCTCGATGGCGTCGCGCAGGGTGGCGTGGCGCACGGTGCCGTCCACCGTCGATCGCGGGAAGAACTCGTACCAGGCGCTGCAGCCGGCGAGCGGCCGCTCCACCAGCACCTGCACCGCAGGGCTCGACACGAGGTGTCGCCGCCGGTCGACGGTGAGCGCATCGGCGAGCGACCGCTCGTCGAGCTCGGTCGGCTGCCCGGCCGCACGCTTGCGGGCGATGGTGCGCTCCCAGGTGGCCACCTCGTCGACCCAGGCCTCGACGGCCACGTGGTGCACGCCGATGTCGAGCAGCTCGAGGTCGGCCTCCCAACGTCCGTCGGGTCGGCGTCGCATCGGCGTCGGCTCCCACGCGCCGGCGCCGCGACGGTGCAGCACCTGCGCGCGGAGCTCGTCGTGACCGTCGGCGCAGACGATCGCCGACACGGTGAGCACGTCGCCGAGCACGCGCTTCACGGGGAAGCGACCCCCGTCGACGATCGGTCGGACGTCGGACACCGCCACGCGCGCCGGCGAGGGTGTGCCGTGCGCGGGACGGCCGTCGGCACCGGGGCGCAGCGCGTCGGGCGCGGCTCGGTCGAGCGGATCGTGGTTCGGCGGCCACGCCGGGGGCGGCGTCATCACGGGTGGCGTCACGGGTGAGCCGATACCCGCGCGCTCACCCGATCATGCACGTGCCCCCCGTTCGGGTGCGTCCGTGTCCGGTGACTCGTGCGTTCGAGCGCTGCGAGGTGCGGGTACCCGCGTCGGCATGTCCGTCGTCCTCGGCGTCAACGCCGTCTTCCACGATCCCGCCGCCGCCCTGTTCGTCGACGGTCGGCTGGTCGCCGCTGCCGAGGAGGAGCGCTTCGACCGGCGCAAGCACGGCAAACTCGAGTGCTTCGGCTCCGGGCCGATCGATCTGCTGGTGCTGGCCCCGTTCGTGGTGCGTCGCCGTGGCCTCGCCTGACCGCTCCGGGCCGACCGGCCGCGGCTCGTCCACCCGCACCCGCCCGGCGCCCCACCGCGGCGACCGGCTGGGCGTGGTCGAGTGCTCGATCGTCGTGCCGACGCTCGGCCGTGCGTCGCTCGGTGCCCTGCTGCGCTCGCTGCGCGAGGCCCACCCCGACCCACGCATCGCGTGGCACCGAGTCGTGCTGGTCGACGACCGTCCGCCCGTCGAGGTCGGGTCGCGCTCGCCCGCGCATCCGCCGCCCAGCACCACCGAGCTCGGTGGCGTCGCCCGGGCGTGGCTCGGGCCGTGCGTGTCCGAGGTGGTGACCACCGAGAGCGGCGGCATCGGTCCGGCCGGTGCGCGCAACCGCGGCATCGCTGCCACGGCCACGCCCTGGGTGATCACCCTCGACGACGACGTGACCGTCACCCGGGTGTGGTGGCGCGACCTGGCCGACGACCTGTGCGACGCCGACCCCAGCGTGGGCGCGGTGTTCGGACGCATCTGCGTGCCGCTGCCGGACGATCGCCCCGCCACCGACTGGGAGCGCCACACGGCCAGGCTCGCGACCGCCCGCTGGATCACGGCAGACGCGGCGCTGCGCCGCTGCGCGCTCGAGGCCGTCGGCGGCTTCGACGAGGGCTTCCCGCGCGCCTACCGCGAGGACAGCGACCTGGCGTTGCGACTGCTCGACCAGGGCTGGCGTCTCGAGACCGGCCGGCGGGTGTCGGTGCACCCACCTCGCCGTGCCCCGTTGCTGGCCAGCGTCGCGGTCGAGCGCGGCAACGCCGACGACGAGCGCATGCGCGCCAAGCACGGTGCCGACTTCCGCGAGCGCCTCGGCGAGGACGCCGACGCGCTCCCGGTCGTGCACGCGATCACCACGATGGCCGCGGTGGCCGCCGTCGGCGCCGGCCTCGCCCGACGTCGACGGTTGGCGGCGATCGCCACCACGGTGTGGGCCGCACTCACCGCACGCTTCGCGGCGCGTCGCATCGCGCCGGGGCCTCGCGACGCCCGCGAGGTGTCGGCGATGGTGCTGTCGTCGGTGGCGATCCCACCCGCCGCGACCACACATCGCGCCCGGGGTCGGTGGCGGACGCGTCGTGAGGCGAGCGAGCGGTCGGCGCCCGCCGCCCCACACCGGTGAACGTCCTCGTCTGGCACGTGCACGGGTCGTGGATGACGGCCTTCGTGCAGGGTGCGCACCGCTACCTCGTACCGGTCGTCGCCGATCGCGGGCCCGACGGCCTCGGACGCGCCCGGACGTGGGACTGGCCGGCGTCGGTGGTGGAGGTGACGCCCGAACAGCTGGGCGACCTCACCCCCGCCGACGTCGACGTGGTGGTGCTGCAACGCCCCCGCGACCTCGAGCTGCTGCACGCGTGGACGGGTGACCGGCTGCGCCACACACCACGGGTGTGGGTCGAGCACGACACCCCGCTGGCGCTCCCCGACCCAGGACGCCGGCGAGCTCGCGTCCGGGCTGCGTCGCTACCTCGACGATCCCGACCTCGCGACCACGGGCGCGCCGCACGCGCCCTCGCGCTCGAGCACTTCTCGCTCGCCCGGTTCCTCGCCGACTGGGACCGTCTGCTCGAGTCGCTCGGCCCGGTCGGTGGCTCGCGATCGCCCGCGACGACGCGCGTCTGAGCGAACCCCCGCCTGGGCACTCATCGCCCGTGACCTGCGTGTTGCTCGCCGCCGACGTCGACCGCTCCGCCCTCGACACGTTCGACCTGTGGACCCGGTTCGAGACCATGCCCCGCCCCGACCGACTCGACCTGGTGGGCGACGCGTCGGCGGTGCGGCTGCACGTCGTCGACGCAGCACCCGTGCTGCCGCCGGCTGCCATCACCACCGTCGACGACTCTGGCGACGCGCGCGGGTACCGGGCGCAGGTGTACCTGTGCCCGATCGACGCCGGACGATGCCGGGTGACGCTGGTGCTCGACCCGTACGCGGGGCCGGCGGCCCGGGCGGCCGCCGACCTCGCGCGCTTCGTCGAGTTCGTCCTCGCCGAGACCCTCGACGAGGCGATCGACCGGCTACTCGAACCCGACCGCCCGGTCGAGGTGCGCCCCGAGCTCGGCTGAGCCCGGGCCGCCGGCCACCGCCTCGAGCGCGGACGCCACCGGAACCACCACCGACAGCGACGCGGGCACGGCGCGCAGGTCGAGCTTCGACGCACGGCCCTTGCTGCCACCGTCGAGCTCGAAACGGTGCCGCTCGGCCAGCCGCACCTTGATCCGCCGTCCACGCGCGAGGTGCACGTGGCCCGATGCGCCCTGCTTGCGGCGCATCGCGCTGAGCATCAACGAGCCCCATTCGCGCAGGCCGGTCGCGGTCACCACGGCGACGTCGAGCTCACCGTCCTCGGGCGATGCCGCCGGAAACGCGTCGATGCCACCCTTGAGCGAGCCGATGTTGGCGACGAGGACGCACGTCGCCGTGCCCTCGTACAGACCGTGGCCGTCGACGGTGACCCGCACCTCGAACGGCTCACGATGGCGCGCCTCGCGCACCCCGGCCCGCACGTACGCCAAGGTGCCGAGCCGCTCCTTCGCGTCGTCCGCCGCGTCGATCATCGCGGCGTCGAAGCCGGTGCCCGCCATCACGGCGAACGACAGACCGTTGCACGTCGCGGTGTCGAGCCGTCGGGTCGCCCCGTGGCGCAACGCTCGGGCGATCTCATCGGGGTCGGACGGCAGGTGCAGCGCCGTGGCGAACAGGTTGGCCGTCCCGGCCGGCACGACCGCCAGCGGCACGTCGGTGCCCGCCAGCGCCTGCACCCCGGCGCGCACGGTGCCGTCACCACCCGCCACGACGATCCTGCCGGCACCGTCGGCCAGCGCCGCCTTGGCCGCCTTCGTCGCTGCCGATCCCTTGCGGATCGCACACCAGCGCACCTCGAAGCCCTGGTCGGCCAGTGCCTGGCGCAAGTGCCCGCCCAGCGCGGGATCGAGCTTGCGTTCGTGGGCGATCACCGCGACGCGGTCGTGCTTGCTCATGGGTCCTCCTGTGGACGTCGATCGTCAGGTCAGCTGCGGTGGAGCGCGGCGCCGTAGGGCACCACCGTGGTGTCGGGTTCGCCGGCGTCGACCTTCTGCTCGCTCTGCGGCGTGGGCACCCCGGCGCGCACCGCCTCGAGCTGGGCGGCGAACGCGAGGCCTGCGTACGTGGCGAGCGAGGCGAGGTAGCTCCACAGCAACAGGCCGAGCACACCGGCCAGCGGGCCGTAGGTCTCGCCGAAGCTGCTGCTCGCCTGCAGATACGCGGCCAGCAGCAGCGACACCAGCACCACACCGGCGATCGCCAGCAGGGTGCCCACCATCAACCACGACCAGGCGGGCTGGCGACGCTTGGGCGCGGCGTGGAAGATCACGGTGATCGCCGCGGCCAGGCACAGCGCGCCGAGCGGCCAACGGCCGACGGCCCACCACCAGTGGGCGCCGCTGCTGCTCGACGTCCCCCATCCGCTGCCCAATCCGATCGCGGCGAAGTACGCCGTGAGCAGGGTGCCGGCGCTGAGCATCATCAGGAAGGCCCGCCGGTACTTGTCGAACGACCGTCGATCGCGCTCGACTCCGTAGATGCGGTTGCAGGCACGCTCGACCTGACCGAAGGCGGTGGTGCCCGACACCAGCAGCGCGACCCCGCCGAGGCCGATGGCCGTCCAGTTGCCGGCGTCGCCGGCGTGCACCCCGCGCTCGAACGCGTCGTGGAACGTCTGGCTCGACGGCCCCGGAGCCACCGATTCGATGCTGCGCAGCAGGGCGTCGTTGAGCGACGACCACTGCAGTCGGGCCGCGATCGCCACCAGCACCACCGTGCCGGGGATGAGCGTGAGCACCAGCTGGAACGCGGTGGCCCGGGCGTGACTGAACCCGTCGGCCCATCGCAGTCGGGCGACCGTGTCGCGCACCATGTCGCGTGCGTCGATCGAGCGCAGTGCCTCGCGGGCGTCGTCGCCGTCGAGGTCCCAGGTCTCGGGCACCGGCGTCGCCGTGCTCATCGGGGTGCTCCTTCCGTCGGACCCGTGTGGGCCAGATCCGTGTGGGCCGGATCCGTGTGGGCCAGATCGTGGGCCGCCTCGCCGGCGACCACCCGTTCGACGGGCTCACCCAGTCGCTGGCGACGTCCACCGAACGCGATCGCGACGAGCAGGTACCAGCCCCACCCGACCATCAGGCCGGCCAGCACGTCGGTGAACCAGTGCACGCCCAGCAGCGCTCGACTGGTCGCGACCGCCGTGGCGATCAGCACGGCGCCGGCGGCCAGTCCGGCACGCACGCGGCGCGGGCGGTTGCGGCCGAGCACCAGTGCCACGGCCATCCAGCCGGCGGCCGCGGCGCTCGTGTGGCCGGACGGGAACGACCAGCCGCCGGCCTCGACCAGGTGCAGCACCGGTGGACGTTCGCGGTGGACGATCAACTTGATCGCGTTGTTGAGCAGCATCTCGCCGAGGCCCACCGCGGCCACGAAGGCGAACACCTCCTTGTTGCGGCGCCGCACGGCGTCGCTCAGGGCGGCCAGCAGCAGTGCTGCCATCACCACCGGGCGAGCACCGAGCTGCGTGATCGCCTCGATCACGCGCGTCGAGGTGGTGGTGGCGTGTGCCGCGCCCCACTCGGCCACCCGCGAGTCGAGCGACGCGAGGCCACGCTGCTCGTCGATCATGTCGAGCAGCACGCCGACCACCACGCTCACCGCCAGCAGCACGACGAGCGAGGTGACGATCAGGACCGTGCCGGCCGACCACCGGTCGGTGTGCCGGCGCAACGCGGCACGAGCCCGGTCCGAACGGCGCAGCGCGCGTTCCACCCGACGTTGCTCGGGCGCGGGATCGACGGGATCGGTGTGCCATCGCGACGACACCGACGACACGGTGGAGGCCGCGGTGACGGCGGCGAGCGTGAGGCTCACGCCCACCACCACGACGACTGCGATCACGGGAGCTCTCCCGCCGCCGGATGGGGCGCCGCGTCGATCGCCGCACGACGGCGCTCGGCGTGGCGGACGATCAGCCACGTCACCACCACCGATGCGAGGCCGAGCACCGCGCCGGCGATGACGTCGCTCAGGTGGTGCATGCCGCGGTACATGCGTGCCCAGGCGACGATGACCGCCACGGCGGCGCTGAGCACCCCGGTCAGCACCGCAGGCCAGCGCCTCGAACTGTGGCGGGCGACGATGATCGCGAATGCGGCGTACACGACGGCGGCTGCGACGTGGCCCGACGGGAACGACGAGTCGACCGGCGAGCCCTCGAGCTTCGGTACCGGCGGACGGTGACGGCCGACGATCAGGGTGGTGGTCAGGAACACCGATGCCTCGAGTGCCAGCGCCGCACCGACGAGCAGCGCCTCGTTCCACCGCTTCCACACCGCGACCATCACGACGATCGCCACGCCGGTGATCACGATCTTCACCGCCGTCTCGCTGAGCATCGAGCCCCAGTGACTCCACCCGTCGAGGCGCGGGGTGCGGTGGTCGACGAACCAGCGGGCGATGCGACGGTCACCGTCGCCGATCGAGCCGTCGAGCGGCCCGACGATCAACTTGCCCACCGCGCTGAACACCGCGATCAGCGACAGCGAGGCGAGCAGGAACCAGCCGAGGTCGGCGCGCGTGAGCGGCCATCCGTCGCGCAGGCGCGAGTGGTGCCCGGCGTGCGTGTCCGCGGTGCGCCCCGTGGGAGCGTGCAGGAGGTCGGTCATGCGCCCCGAATACCCCGACCCGGGCTCGCACAGACGAGTGAGACACACCCTCGAATCAGCGCGGGCACTCGGCCGCCGACGCGAACCCGGCGTGTTTCGCCGCCACCCGTCCGGGGTATCGCGCTCCTCCGTGAGTTCCTCCGTGCGCGACCCCGGCGACCCCGCTGCCACCCTGCTCCTCGGCCCCATGCTGCGGTTCGCCGACGACACGTCGGCCACGGTGTGGGTCGAGCTCGACCGGCCTGCCGAGGTGCACATCCGGGACGCCCGCGACGGCCGGACGCTCGCCACCGCCCGCACGTTCACCGTGCACGACCACCACTACGCGCTCGCGGTCGTCGAGGGGCTCGAGCCCGGGACGGCCGCACCGTACGAGGTGGTGCTCGGCGACCGGGTGGTGTGGCCGCCGGCCGGGTCGTCGTTCCCACCGAGCCTGCTGCGCACCACCGGCGGGCCCGCTCCGGTCACCCTCGTGTTCGGCAGCTGTCGTGCGGCGGCGCCGCACGAACCTCCCTACACCTCGCGGCTCGACGACCACCCGCTCGGCAAGGGCGTCGACGCGCTGCGTGCCCTCGGGCTGCGGATGCGGCACGGCGACCCCGCCACCTGGCCGCAGCTGCTGCTGCTCGCCGGCGACCAGGTGTACGCCGACGAGTCGTCGCCGTCGACCTCGCGTCGCATCGAGCGCCGGGTCGAGCAGCAGGCCGCGGCCCGGCGCGCGACCGGCCGCCGCCCGCACCGCGACGAGCGCGTGCCCGACGGCGTGGTGGCCGACTTCGAGGAGTACACCTGGCTCTACCGCGAAGCCTGGACGCCCGAGGTGGAGCGCTGGCTGTTCAGCACGGTGCCGAGCGCGATGATCTTCGACGACCACGACATGATCGACGACTGGAACATCTCGGCGTCGTGGGTTCGCGACATCCGCCGCACGCCCTGGTGGTCGGAACACGTGATCGGCGGGCTCGTCTCGTACTGGGTGCACCAGCACCTCGGCAATCTGTCGCCGGCGCGGATCCGCGAGGAGGGCCTGCTCGAACGATGCATCGAAGCCGGCGACGCGACCGAGCTGCTGCGCGCGTGGGCGATGTCGTCGGAGGAGTTCACGCCACTGCCCGGCGGCTACCGGTTCACCTTCGAGCGCCACCTCGGTGGTCTGCACCTCGTGGTGATGGACGTGCGCAACGGTCGCGTGCTCGAGCCGGGTGCCCGCCAGATCCTCGACGACGGCGAATGGGCGTGGGTGCGCGAGCGATCGCTCGAACCGACCGAGCACCTCGTCCTGGCCTCGTCGTTGCCGGTGTTCGTCCCCGGCGGGCTGCACGGCATCCAGCAGTGGAACGAGGCCGTGTGCGACGGGGCGTGGGGACGACCGGCCGCCTGGCTCGGCGAGCGGCTGCGACGCGCGCTCGACCTCGAGGGCTGGCCGGCGTTCGACCGCTCGCTCGCTGCGATGGAGGCACTGCTGCTCGAGGTGGCCCGGCGCGACGACGCGCCGCGCACCGTCTCGATCGTCGGCGGCGACATCCACTTCGGGTACGTGGCCGGTGTCGAGCTCCCCGGCGGCACGTCGACCACGGTGCGGCAGGTGGTGTGCTCGCCGTTGCGCAACATCCTGCGGGCCCGCGAACGCCGCGTGATGCGCTTCGGCGCCAGCGGCACCGGTCGGCGCGTGGGCCGCTGGTTGCAGCGGCGGGTGGGCCGGGGCCGCACCGAGCTGCGGTGGGAGCTCGACGACGGACCGGTGTTCGACAACAACGTCGGCACGTTCCACGTCGACGGGCCCGCACTCGCGATCACGATCGAGGTGGCCACCCTCGACGAGCACGGCGCCGAGGTGCTGCGCCCGGTGATCGACCTGCGCGACGGCAGCGACGGCGGCGGTGTGAGCGGTGTGAGCGGCGGCGATCAGCCCGGCACGGCGCGCGCCAAGCGCACCACCGTGCCGTCGTCGTGACGTTCGACGACCACGTCGTCCATCAACGCCCGCATGATCCCGAGCCCCCGGCCTCGCTCGAGCGACGGCACCGGCTCGCGCCACACCCCGTGGTCGCGCACGGTGACGCGCACCTCGTAGGCGTCCATCGACGCGACCACCACGATCGGCCGACCGCCGTCGTCGGCGGCACTGCCGTGCTCGACCGCGTTCGACACCGCCTCCGACACGGCGAGCAGCACGTCGTGCTGGGTCTCGTCGCTGTGGATCCACGCGGCGAGCCACGACTTGAGCTCGCGGCGCAGCGCCGCGAGGTCGCCCGTCGTGGCCGACAGCGAGCGGGCGTACGAGCGGCCGTCGAGACGCGTCGCGGTGAGCACGCACACGTCGTCTCGTTGCGGCACGCCGTTCAGCATGTGGTCGCACAGCCGCTCGACGAAGTCGATCGACGCCACGTCGTGCGCGGTGGTGGTGAGCAGCCGCTGGAAGCCGTCGTCGAGTCGTTCGCCACGTCGCTCGACCAGGCCGTCGGTGTAGAGCACCAGCCGCTCGGCGTCGCCGAGCACGTCGATCGACTCGATGCGCCGCGACCGGAAGTGACGGCCGAGCGGGGTGGACCTCGCGCCCCAGAGCAGACGTGACACACCCGTCGCCGACACGATCAGCGGCGGCGGATGACCCGCGCAGGCGTACCGGATCCGGCCCGACAGCGGATCGAGCTCGACGTACACCAGGGTCGCCATCTCGGCGTCGGGCAGCGAGTCGACGAACACGTCGAGCCGGTCGAGCAGCTCCGACGGCGAGCTCACCGCCGCCAGCGCACGCACGGCCCCGCGCAGCTGCGCCATCGCGATCGCTGCCTCGAGCCCGTGTCCGACGATGTCGCCCACCACCAGGGCGATCGCACCGGACGGCAGCACGAACGCGTCGTGCCAGTCGCCGCCGACGTCGAGGGTCGCGGTGCCCGGCCGGTACGCGCCCGCGATGCGGAACCCGTCGACCTGCGGGAACGACACGTCGAGCAGGCCCAGCTGCAACCGGTGCGAGATGTCGCGCTCGCGCTCGTACAGCAGTGCGTTGTCGATCGCGATGGCGGCACGCGACGCGATCGTCTGCACCAGCCCGCGCATCGCCACCGACGGGCCGGCCTGGTCCGACAGCAGCAGCCGGCCGAGCACGCGGCCGCGCGCCTGCAACGGCAGCACCTGGGCGGGCGCCACCAGTGTGTGGGCCGGGCCGCTCGCCGCGAGCAGCACGGCATCGTCACCGTCCTCGAGCAGTTCGAGGGCCACACCCCGCACGCCCAACGACACCAGTTCGTTCACCACGTGACGCGCCCGCTCCTCGGCGGTGGTGGCGCGGTCGAGCGTGTCCGACAGGCGCGCCAGCAGCTCGGCGTCGGCCGCAGCTCGCTCGAAGTGCCGTTGCAGTTCGGCCCGGTCGAGTGCCAGGCCGCACTGGTCGGCCAGGCTCACCAGCACCTGCCGACGCTCGTCGGTCAGCCAGTGCGACTCCTCGCTCGTCACCACCAGCGCACCGATCACGTGCAGGTTCTGCGCGTGCAGCGGCACGACGGCGACCGACTGCATCGGCGTGTCGGCGCCGCCGTTGCGCAACACGCTGGGGTAGCGCAGGAACAGCTCGTTGCGCGTGTTGCACGACACCACCACGCCGTGACGCGCCGCTTCGGTGAGCGGCAGGTCGGCGTCGATCGGCACGCTGCGGTAGGGCGAGGTGTCGGTGTGCTGGCGCCCGCGCTCGACGAGCATCCGCATCGTCGAGCCGTCGAGCTGCCAGACCGCGGCCCACGCGGGGTCGAGCTGCGCGAGGCCGATCACCGTGGCATCGGCGACGTCCTCGATCGACGCCGCCGCCGCGAGGCGCGCCGCGTGGTGTTCGAGCATCTCCGCCCGGCGCCGGGCGGCGCGCTCGTGCGCCAACAGCTGCACCCTGGCGAGCGCGTCGAGGGCCATGCGACGCGCCGACTCGTCCACCACCTCGTCGATCCGTCCGTTCGACGGGCCGTCGTCGAGCACATGAGCGAGTCGGCATCGTTCGAGCGCAGCGTGCACGTCGTCGGTGGTCGACGCGCGACCGAGGTGCTCGGCCAGGCCACCCAGGAACTCGGCTCGCTGCCGTGCCGCCACCGCGTCGGACTGGGCCGATTCGGCACGGCCCCGGGCCATCGTCGAGACCTCGCGCTCGGCCAGCGCCGCCGACATCACCAGGGCGCTCGACACCACCAGGGCCAACGCGAGCTGCAGGTACAGCAGGCCGGAGTTGTCCGACACCGCCATCGCCTCCCAGAAGCGGTGCCCGCGCGCCGTGCCCTCGGCGGCCACGAACGCCACCACCGCGCCGACGACGGCCACGTCACGCGTGCCGGCACGAATGGCGATCACGAGCAGCAGCGCCACGGGCACGTACGCGACGGTGAACAGGTCGAGGCGGAACGCGACGAACGTGGCGACGATCGCGCCGGTCGCCCACAGCGCACGCTCGTACCCACCGGCCGACACCGCCCCGCGGGGGGTGCTGGCCCGCCACGACAACGCGAGGGCACCCACCACCAGGACGCCGAGGCCGTCGCCCACCCACCACTCGACGGCGAACGACCACCACCGGTCGCCCCCGTCGACCACACGGAACACGGTGGCGCCGAGGATGCCGCCCACCATCGGCGCAGCGACCACGGCGGCGAGCACGAACGCGACGAAGTGGCCCACCCGGGCCAGGTCGAACCGGCCACGCCACGGTCGCAGCAGCAAGGCGCCCACCACCGGCTGCACCAGGTTGGGCACCGCGTAGGCGATGCTGCTGTCGGCCGCCATGCCGTGTGCCAGGTTGACCAGCACCTCGGCCAGCCCGGCGCCGACGAGCACACTGCTCCACCAGCGCTGGGGCAGCATCACCAGCGCAGCCATCGTCACGCCGGCGGCCGGGAAGAACGAGGCGTCGAGCCCGTTTGCGTCGAACCAGCGGTACGCCATCTCCGAGCCGAGCGCATAGGGCAGCGCCACCACCAACGTCAGTTGCAGCGCGCGACCGATCGTCCAGACCGAGCGGTCCGTCGTCGCGGTCGGCCGCGACGTCGCCTCGGCCGGCGCCGTCGCCGTCATCGTTCCCCCGGATCCGTCACCAAGCGGTGTGCGATACCCGCGAGCGGCCCCGCTCAAACACGCGAATGCGATGCTGGTGCCATGCAACGCACCCTCGTCGATCCCGCCACCGGACGCGACCTGGCGGTCGTGGCCGACACACCGATCGACGAGGTCGGCCGTCGTGTCACCGCCGCGCAGGCAGCGCAACGCGACTGGGGTGCCGCCACGCCGTCGGCCCGCTCGCTCGTGCTGCTGCGCCTGGCCGACCTCGTCGAGCGCCACGCCGACGAGCTGTCACGTCTCGACGTCGAGGAGACCGGCAAGCCGTGGACCGTGATGCGCGACGGCGAGTTGCCCTTCGCGGTCGACAACCTGCGCTTCTTCGCCGCGTCGGCCCGATCGCTGCACGGCACGGCCGCCGGTGAGTTCTCCACCGGCTACACGTCGATGCTCGTGCGGCGCCCCGCCGGCACCGTCGCGGCGATCACCCCGTGGAACTTCCCGCTGGTGATGGCGGTGTGGAAGGTGGGTGCCGCGTTGGCCGCCGGTTGCTCGGTCGTGCTCAAGCCCGCACCCACGACGCCGCGCTCGGCGATGCGGTTGGCCGAACTGGCGCTCGACGCCGGCCTGCCGACCGATGTGCTGTCGGTCGTCACGGGCGACGCCGAGGTGGGCGAGGCGCTCGTCACCCACCCGGCCGTCGACATGATCACCGTCACCGGCTCGTCGGGCACCGGCCGCCGCATCATGCGGCTCGCCGCCGACCGCCCGGCACGAGTGCACCTCGAGCTCGGTGGCAAGGCCCCGTTCGTCGTGTTCGACGATGCCGACCTCGCCGCCGTGGCGGGCGCCGCCACGCTCGCCGCCACCTACAACAGTGGGCAGGACTGCACCGCCGCCACCCGCGTCTACGTCGACCGGCGCCGCCACGACGAGCTCGTCGACGCGATCGTCGCGTCGATGCAGCAGGTACGCGTGGGCGACCCCTTCGACCCGGCCACCGACATCGGGCCGCTCGTCACGGGCGCGCACCGCCAACGCGTCGCCGGCTTCGTCGATCGTGCGCGCACGGCCGGGGCCACGATCGCGACCGGGGGCACGCCGATCGACGGACCGGGTTTCTACTACCGACCCACGCTGGTCACCGGCGCCGAGCAGTCGTCCGAGGTGGTGCAGCACGAGATCTTCGGCCCGGTGCTCGCCGTGGTGCCCTTCGACGGCGAGCAGCAGGCGGTCGAGCTGGCCAACGACACCGCCTACGGCCTGGCCTCGTCGGTGTGGACCGGCGCCGTCGATCGTGGGCTGCGGGTGGCGCACCGCCTGCGCGCCGGGGTCACCTGGGTGAACGACCACCTGCCGATCGCCAGCGAGATGCCCCACGGCGGCCGGGGAGCATCCGGGTTCGGCAAGGACATGGGCCACGACGCGGTGCTCGACTTCACGCTCGGCCACCACGTGATGGTCAAGCACGCCGAGCCGGCCGAGCGCAGCGGCTTCAGGCCCGCGTGACCAGCACGACGCCGAGCACCACCACCGCACTGCCCGCCGCCGCTGCGGCCGAGGGCGGCTGATCGAGCACCGCCCAGGCCACGCCGATGCCGATCGGGGTGACCAGGGTGCCGAGGCTCGCGACCGACGTCGCGGGCAGTGCCTGCATCGCCATCGCCAGCGCTGCGTAGATGAACGCCGACGACACCGCACCCAGCCAGGCGAGCAACAGCCAGTCGCGGGCGGGCAGCGAGGCGAACTCGTGCACGTCGCCCGAGGCGACGACCAGCATCACCAGGGCGCCGAGCACGGTGCCCGGTGTGTTGAGCCACCACGAGTCGTAGCGGTCGGCCACGCTGCGCGTCGCCACGGTGACCGCCGACCACACCAGCGTCGCCGCCGCCACCAGCACGATGCCGACGAGCGACGTCGACTGCCCGCTGCTCGCACCCCACGAGATGATCACGATGCCGAGCACCGAGCACACCACACCGACCATCTGCCGACGCGTGAGTCGGTGGCCGAGGAACGCCCATTCACCGATCGCGGTCATCGCCGGCATCGTGCCGAGCACCACCGCCGAGGCCGCCACCGACGCCCGGTGCTGCCCGGCGCTGTAGAGCAGGTGGAATCCGGCCGAGCCACCGAGCCCGCACAGCACCACCCGCAGCCGGTCGCCACGGGCGATGGGAGTTCGCCGGTGCGGCTGCGCCACCACCACCGCGACGAACGCGAGCGCCGAGAACACCACGCGGCCCGCCGCGAGCGACGACGGCGACAGGTGCCGCAGCACCAGATCGATGAGCGTGAACGAGCAGCTGCCCACGGCGACGGCTGCGAACATGATCGCGAGCGCCCGGGCACGCGGCGTGCGCGTCACTCGGCTGGGGCGGATCGCGAGGCGCTGCACGAGCATCGGACGCTACCGATGGCGGCGCGGCACGCGCGTGTCGCGCGTTCACGGCAAGGATCTCTCAAGATGGTGTGAACAATGGGTGTCGCGAGGCACCAGATCCTGCCGTTCCGGCCGTGGCTGGCTTAGGGTTCCGGCCGGGAGAGCGGATGTCCCACCAGGAGGCGGTCCTGGCGTGGGCGTCGCACGACAGCTAAGGGGCAGGCGATGAGCCGACGGCGTGTGGGTCGTGGCGGTGCGGAGGCGCGTGCGCGTCGTCCGTTGGGCGCGTTGATCGCGTGGTCGGCGTTCGCGTCGACACTGGCGCTCGCGGCCGCGCCGGCGGGCGTGGCCCTGGCGGCGGTGATCACCGTGAACCAGGCGACCAACGCCGACGGCGGCGGTTGCAGCCTGCAAGAGGCGCTCGCCAACGCCGACGCCGGTGGCCAGGCCACCACCGACTGCGCCTCGGGCACCCCCGGCCCCGACGTCATCGTGTTCGCGATCCCGGGCGACGGCCCGTTCTCGCTCGAGCTCGCCAACAGCGCCGGCCTGCAGATCCTCTCGCAGGTGACCATCGACGCCACCACCCAGTCCGGGTACTCGGCGGGCAACCCGCAGATCGTGCTCGACGGCCAGTCGTACGCCGGCCCCGTCGTCGACCTCTCCGGCGCCCCCGGCTCGACGCTCAAGGGCTTCCGCATCGTCGACACGATGGACCCCGACACCGGTGTGAAGGCCGGTCAGAACTCGACCATCTCCGACAACGTCATCGGTCCCAGCAGCAACGGCGAGGCCACCAACATCGGCACCGGCGTGCTCGTCGACGGCGTCTCGAACGTCGCCGTGCAGAACAACCGGATCGCCGGCACGCAGGCGGCCGTGCGCGTGATCGGCGGCTCGAACGGCGACTCGATCACCGGCAACGTCATCGGCCTCGCGGCCGACGGATCCACGCCGCTGCCCAACCGCCAGGGCATCCTCGTCGGCGCGGACGCACCCGCTCCGAGCTACACGATCGTGCGCGACGGCATCACCGTCACCAACGGTCTCACCATCCAGGGCAACACCATCGCCGCGTCCGACACCGGCGACCCGCACAGCGTCGGGTACGGCATCGCGCTGATCGGCCGGGCGATGGCGGGCGTGCAGATCCGTGGCAACCGGATCGGCACCGACGTCACCGGTCTCGCCGCCCGTCCGAACGGCGCCGGCATCCTCGTCGGGTTCTGGAACAGCCTGCCCGGCGACTACGTGACCGCCCAGATCGGTGGCGACCAGCCGGCCGACCGCAACATCGTCGCCGGCAACCGGGGCGAGGGCATCGCGCTCTGGCAGTCGTCCGACCAGACGGTCGTCCAGGGCAACTACCTCGGCGTCGGCGCCGACGGCACCACCGCGCTGCCCAACGGCACCGGCACCGCGCCGAGCACGCCGCCCTACCCGTTCGACGTGCCCGGCTTCGGCAACATCGTCCTGCGCAACTACACGTCGTCCAACGTGATCGGCGGTCTGGCGCCGGGCCAGGGCAACCTGATCGCGAACAGCCCGCAGGCGGGCATCGTCGCCTTCACCGGCTCGGCCAACCGCTTCGAGGGCAACACCTTCCGTGGCAACGTGGGCCTGCCGATCGACCTCGGCAACGTGGGCGTGACGCCGAACGACATGGACGACGTCGACGGCGACATCAGCGACGGCGACGACCCCACCTACGCGAACAACTACCAGAACTCGCCGTACCTCGGCGGCGCCGAGGTGGTGGAGGGCGAGTTCCGGGTGTTCGCCTACGTCGACTCGCTCACCACCGAGTCGCACTACCCGATCGACGTGCAGGTGTACGCGTCCGACGCGACCGGCGCGAACATCGGCCCGCTGCTCGGGCACGCGCAGGTGGAGAGCCCCGGCAACCTCATCGTGCCGGTCGACGGTGTCGCGTGGGGTCAGCGGATCATCGGGCTGGCCGTCGACGCGAACGGCAACACCTCGGAGTTCTCCGACGTCGTCACGCTGATCCCGCCCGACGCGATCGTCGTCAACGACGCCGGTGACGACAGCGACGTCTTCCTCGGCGACGGCTACTGCGACATCGGCTCGGAGATGGGCATCTGCACCCTGCGCGCCGCGATCGAGACGGCCAACGCGAACGCCGGCCCCGACACGATCCTGTTCGACGTCGAATCGATGGGCACCTCGACCATCCAGCCCGAGACCGAGCTGCCGACGATCGCCACCGACATCACGATCGACGGCACCATCGGCAACGGCGGCACGTGCGGCACCTGGCCGCCCCAGCCCAAGGTGCAGCTGGTCTTCCCCTCGGCCACGATCGCCGGTCTCGCCACCGAGTACCTGACCGGTCGGCTCACGCTGCGCGGCATGGCCCTCGGCGGTTCGCCGCAGGAGCTGCTGTTCCTCGGCAGCAGCGGCCATCTGATCGAGTGCAACTTCCTCGGCACCGACCTCACCGGTGCCACCCAGGTGGGCTCGCCGGCGTTCGACGTGTTCGTCAACGGCGGCCCGAACAACCCGACCAACACCACGATCCGCGGCAACCTGATCGTCGGTGGGTATGCCGAGCACATCCGCCTGGCAGGCGCGAACGGCAACACCGTCGTCGGCAACCGCATCGGCACCAACGTCGCCGGCACCGCTCCGCAGGGCTCGACCGGGCGGGCGATCCTCGTCACCGGCGACGACAACCGCATCGGTGGCACCGCCGCCGGTGAGGGCAACATCATCCGCGGGACCTCCGGCACGGCGATCCAGATCGGCAACGGATCGCTGGTGGTCGGCGGCAACAGCGTCCGCGGCAACTCGATCGTCGGCAACACCGGCATCGGCATCGACCTCGACGGCGGGGGCGTCACGTTCAACCACGCCGGCACGATCAGCGGCCCGAACGCGTACCAGAACTTCCCGGTGTTCTCGTTCGTCACGTCGACGGCCACGTCGACCCGGGTGATCGGCGTGCTCGACAGCGCTGCGAGCCGCACCTACGCGATCGACGTGTTCGCCAACACCGCCTGCGACAGCTCGTGGTTCGGCGAGGGCGAGCAGTTCCTCGGCACCTTCGACGTCACCACCGACGCCACGGGCCGCGCCACGTTCGACCACTCGTTCACCGCCGGCCTCGGCGAGCCGCAGGGCGTCACCGCCACGGCCACCGACACCACCACCGGCAGCACCTCGGAGTTCTCGTTCTGCTTCGCGGCGTCGTCGCCCAACATCGCCTGGACCCAGGCGCAGTCGATCGCCAGCGGGGCGAGCGTCAGCCAGTACTTCACCGCCCTGTTGCAGGAGAAGTGGTTCAAGGTGCCGGTCAGCCCCGGTGCCGACGTGAACGTCACCGTCACCGGCCTGCCCGGCGCCGCCGTGTCGATCCACACCGACCCGCTCGCGGCCTACAACCAGGCGATCAACCCGTCGAGCGGCATCGCACTGGGTGCCGAGGCGGCCGACACCGGCTTCCTGCCGAGCGGCTCGCTGCCCTCCGGTTCGCTGCCCAGCGGCTCGTTGCCCTCGGGGTCGTTGCCGAGCGGCTCGCTCCCGTCGGGCTCGCTCGAGACCGGCTTCCTGCCCTCGGGTTCGCTGCCGAGCGGCTCGCTGCCGTCCGGCTCCCTCCCCTCCGGCTCCCTCCCCTCCGGCTCCCTGCCGTCGGGGTCGCTGCCGAGCGGCTCGCTCCCCAGCGGCTCCCTGCCGTCCGGTTCGCTCCCCTCGGGCTCGCTCCCGTCCGGCTCGCTGCCGTCCGGCTCGCTGCCCTCGGGTTCGCTGCCGAGCGGTTCGCTCCCCTCGGGCTCGCTGCCGTCCGGCTCGCTGCCGTCGGGGTCGCTCGACGCCTACGCCACGGCCTCGCGTCGCAGCCTCGTCGCCTACTCGGCCAACCCGTACTCGACCACGCAGACCATCGCGCGCAACACCTTCGACTACGGCGGTGACCTGTACGTGCGGGTCGTCGGTCCGTACAGCACCACCCAGGCGTTCACCCTGAACGTGCAGGTCACCGGCGGTGTGTGCGCCTCGCTGCAACCGATCACCGGTGCGGCGTTCACGGCCCCGGCCGACGGCACCCGCCACACGGTGATCCTCACCGACTCGAGCCGCCTCGACGGCACGCCGACCCAGATCGGCCAGGCCCTCACCGACCTGGCCCGGTTCGCGAACCGGGCCGACGTGCAGGGCGTGGTCGTCGACCTCGCCGGCTCGGCCTACGGCCGGGTGCAGGCCGCCAACGCCCAGGCCGACGCCCTGCCGAACTGCCCGTTCGCGAAGAACCAGGTGGCCGACGAGATCAAAGCCGTCGTCGACGCCTACCGCGCCCAGAACAGCTCGCTCGAGTACGTCGTGCTCGCCGGCGGCGCCGACGTCATCCCGTTCCACCAGGTCAGCGACGTCGCCGGCCTGGCCAGCGAGCGCGAGTACGTGCCGCCCGTGGCACCCAACTCGCCCACCGAGGCGGGTCTGCGCACCGGCCTCGTGAAGGGCCAGGACTTCTACGGGTCGTCCACCGACCTCACCATCGCCGGGCGCACCCTCGCCCTGCCCGACCTCGCCGTCGGCCGACTGGTCGACGACGCCGCCGACGTGAGCGCGGCGATCGTCGCCTACGAGGCGACCGGGGGTGTCGTGACGCCCAACAGCTCGCTCGTCACCGGCTACGACTTCGTCGGCGACGCCGCCGCCACCGTGGCCGGCGAGCTCGCGGCCGGCCTGGCGTCGACCCCGACCACGCTGATCCAGCCGCCCGGCGAGGCACCCGACGGGCCCAACGCCTGGACCGCCTCGCAACTGCGTGGCCCCCTGCTGTCGGGCGACCACGACGTCGTGATGCTCACCGGGCACTTCAGCTCCGGTCAGCTGCTCGCCGCCGACTACTCCACCACCATCCAGGCGAGCGAGATCACCACGTCGGCCACCAGCTTCGCCGACACGATCGTGCTCGCACTCGGCTGCCACGGCGGCTTCAGCCTGCCCGGCAGCGACCTGCTGCCCGGCTCGTCGCCCGACCCCGACTGGGCCAAGGCATTCCTGCGCAAGGGTGCCGCGTCGTACGTCGCGGCCACCGGCTACGCGTACGGCGACACCGAGCTCGAGGAATACGGCGAGCGCCTCTTCATCGAGCTCACCCGCCAGATGCGCACCGGCAGCGGCCCGATCGCGATGGGTCAGGCGCTGGTCGCCGCCAAGCAGGCCTACCTGGCCCAGGTGCCCCAGCTCAGCGGGCTCGACGAGAAGACCCTCGTCGAGATGACCCTGTACGGCCTGCCGATGATGAAGGTCGACGTGCCCGGCGCCCGCCTGTCGCCGCCGAGCACCGCCTCGATCGCCGGCACGCCCGGCGCGGTCGGTGGCAACGGCTTCGGCCTCACCAGCACCTCGATCACGATCAACCCGACCGTGACCGGCCCGACGAACGTGCCGCTCGAGGACCTCACCAACGGCGGCACCGTGAACACCCAGTACTCGACGGGGCGCGACGGTGTGGTCGCGATCCCCAACGAGCCGGTGCTGCCCAAGCAGGTCGACGTCGTGTCGGTCACCGATCAGGTGTTGCGTGGCGTCGCCCTGCGCGGCGGCACCTACACCGACACGGCGAACGTCATCCCGTTCACCTCGGCACCCACCACCGAGACGTCACGACCGATCCAGTCGTTCCAGAGCGACGTCTTCTACCCGAACCAGGTGTGGATGCCGAACTTCTACGCAGCCGCCGACGGCGGACCCACGCGTCTCGTCACCGTGCCCCAGCAGTACAAGAGCAACGCGATCGGCGACGTGCGCGGCACCCTGCGCACGTGGTCGTCGGTGAACCTCGCGATGTACTACCTGCCGGCCAACTGGTACCGACTCGGCAACCAGGTGACGGCCGCCGGCGTGGGCGCGGCACCGGCGATCACCGGCGTCTCCGCGTCGGTGAGCAGCGGCGTCGTGACGTTCTCGGTCGACGCCCAGGCCGACGGCTCGGCCGGGGTCCAGCAGGTGTGGATCCTCTACACCGGCGAGTCCGGCAGCCCCTACCACGGCACCTGGGCACCGGTCGACCTCGTCCGCGACTCGATCGACCCCAACCGCTGGACCGGCACCCTGAACGTCGGTGCCAACGACCCGTCGAAGCTGCGCTACATGGTGCAGGCGGTCGGCGGCGCCGGGCTCACCGCCCTCGCCACCAACCTCGGCGCGTACTACCGGATCGGCGTCGACAACACGCCGCCGGTGACCGCCGCCCCGACGAGCACCAGCGTGAGCGGCCCGGCGGTCGGCGTCTACGGGCAGACCTCGACGTTCCAGGTGAACGTCTCGGGCTTCTCCCCGCAGCTCGGCGCCGTCGTCGAGTTCGAGGTGGCCGGTCAGCGCGTGCTCGCCACCACCGACGCCAACGGCAACGTCAGCATCCCGTTCACCCCCAACGTGCTGCCCGGTTCGTACCCGGTGCAGGTGACGCTGCGGGGAACCTCCACCTACCCCGGCTCGAGTGCCTCGATGGCCTACCAGGTCATCAAGGCACCCACGACGCTGACGTTGGCGCCGTCGACGGCGAACGCGGCCCCCACGGGTGCCACGCCGCTGGTCGCCTCGCTGCGATCGAACGGCGCGGGCCTCGGCGGCAAGCCGGTGGTGTTCCGCATCACCTCGACGACCTCCTCGTCGGTGGTCGAACGGGTCGTGATCGCCGACGCCTGGGGTGACGCCACCCTGTCGAACGTCGGGCTGCCGCTCGGCACCTACACGGTGCAGGCGTCGTTCGGCACCGGGGTCACCGTGTCGGTGGCCGATGCGAACTACGCATCGGCGACCAGCGGCACGTCGACGCTCACGCTGCAGAACGTCACGCCGCCCACCATCACCGCGGCGGCGACGAGCAACGGCCAGCCCTACACGGCCGGCACGTGGACCCGGTTCCCGGTGATCGTCACCTACACCTGCACCGCCTCGTCGCTCACCACCATCGCGAGCTGCACGGCCCCGCAGACCGTCACGACCGAGGGCACCACCGCCACGGTGACCGGCACCGCCGTCGACGCGAGCAGCCTGTCGACCTCGACGAGCTTCGGCCCGATCCGGATCGACACGACCGCACCGACGATCGTCATCACCACGCCGGCCGCCAATGCCAGCTACCCGCGCAACAGCGTGGTGACGCCGGCGTTCACCTGCACCGACGCGGGGTCGGGCACGGCCACGTGCACGGCCACGCCGATCGACACCGCCACCACCGGCACCAAGACCTTCACGGTCACGGCCACCGACAACGCCGGCAACAGCACGACGAAGTCGGTGACCTACACCGTCGTGGTGCCCGACGGGCCGCCGCTCATCACGGCGGCCGCGACGGCCAACGGCCAGCCGTACACGGCGGGCACCTGGACCCGATTCCCGGTGAAGGTGACCTTCACCTGCACCGCCCTCGGCACCGCGACCATCAAGAGCTGCACCCCGGCGAAGACGGTCTCGGGCGACACCGCGGGCACGTCGGTCACCGGCACGGCGACCGACTCGCAGCGCCGCTCGACGTCGATCACCTTCGGCCCGATCCGGATCGACGACGACGCCCCGACGGTGAAGATCACCACCCCGGCCGCCAACGCGACCTACCAGGTCAACAGCGCGGTCACGCCGGCGTTCACGTGCACCGACGCCCTCTCGGGCATCGCCACCTGCACGGCCACGCCGATCGACACCGCCACCACGGGCACCAAGACGTTCACGGTCACGGCCACCGACCGGGCCGGCAACACGGCCACCGCCTCGGTGACCTACCGGGTCGTGCCGCCCAACCAGGCGCCCGTCGTGGTGGCCGACATGGGCGTGCCGGGGCTGCAGGAGATCGGGTTCCGCGGCAACGCCGTGCTGATCGCCGGCACCTTCACCGACCCCGACGGCGCCGCGCCGTACAAGGCCTGGGCCAAGTGGAGCGACACCGCGTCGTTCACCCCGTTCGCGATCGCGACGCAAGGCATCGTGCTGGCGGCGAACCTCTACTCGAGCGCCGGCACCCGGACGGTGACGATCCGGGTGTGCGACTCGCAGGGGGCCTGCGGTGAGGACACGATCGTGGTCCGCACCGGCATCAGCCAGAAGGTCGTGCCCGTGCTGCAGTGCGTGAGCGACCGGGCCCCGACCACGCCGCGGTACCGCGCCGTGTTCGGCTACGACAACCCGGCTCCGTTCCCGATCGCGGCGATCACGGTGAGCGGGGTCGAGAACTGGTTCAGCCCGTCGCCGGCGCTGCGCGGCCAGCCGCAGGTGTTCCTGCCCGGCAACCAGCGCAACGTCTTCTCCGGTGACTTCGCCAGCGGCACGCTGGCGTGGACGCTGCAGGGCACGACGGTGACCGCGCGCAGCACCACCACGCGCTGCTGAGACGCATCGCGGTCCCACGCGTCACGGTCCGACACCCGCCACACCGGGTTCGGGCCGGACGCGTGGGACGGCGGCCACCGAGTCGTGCGACACTCTCGGGGTCATGTCCGAGTCCGCGCTCGCGTACGTCCCCGAGGACCGTCGACTCGCGCTCGCGCGCGGCCTCGAGCTGCCGCACCGCACCACCGGCGCAGCCCTGTTCGCCGACATCTCCGGCTTCACGCCGCTCACCGAGGCGCTGGTGCGCGCGTACGGTCCGCAGCGCGGCGCCGAACAGTTGCTCGTCGTCCTGAACAGCATCTACGACGCCCTCGTCGCCGAGGTCGCCGACCGCCGTGGCAGCGTCATCGTCTACAGCGGTGACGCGATCACCTGCTGGTTCGACGACGACCCCCTCCGCGACCCGGACGATGCGGTCACCTCACCATCGGGCGCCGTCCGCGCCGTGGCCTGCGCCCTCGCACTGCAGACGGCGATGGCCGGCCGGCGCACCGTCACCGTCGGCGACGACGAGGTGACCCTCGCGGTGAAGGTCGCGGTCACCACCGGCCCCGCCGTACGCGCCGTGGTCGGCGATCCCACGATCCAGTTGATCGACACCCTGGCGGGCGACACCGTGCAGCGCCTCGCCGCCGCCGAGCACGAGGCATCGGCCGGCGAGGTGGTGGTCGACGACGCGACGTCCGCCGCGATCGGCGACGCACTGGCGGTGCGCGAGTGGCGTACCGGCGAGGACGCACCCGGCGAGCGCTTCGGCGTCGTCGAGTCGCTCGACCGCGACGTCGCGCTCGATCCCTGGCCGAGCCTCGACCACACCGCCGTCGACGACGCCACCGCGCGGCAGTGGATGATCCCACCCGTCGCCGACCGGCTCGGCACCGGGCAGGGCGAATTCCTCACCGAGCTGCGACCTGCGGTGTCGCTGTTCCTGCGCTTCGACGGGATCGACTACGACGGCGACCCGCAGGCCACCGAACACCTCGACGCGCTCGTCCGCGCCACGCAGGCCGTGCTGCTGCGCTACGACGCGTTCATCCTGCAGGTCACGATCGGCGACAAGGGCAGCTACATCAACACGGCCTTCGGCGCCCCGATCGCCCACGGCGACGACGCGGTCCGCGCGATCAACGCCGCACTCGAGCTGCGCGACCTCGACGCGCCGTCGATCACCTCGCTGCAGATCGGCGTCGCGCAGGGGCGCACGCGTGCCGGCGCGTGCGGCGCCACCACCCGTCGCTGCTACGGGGTGATGGGCGACCCGGTCAACCTGTCGGCCCGCCTGATGCAACGGGCGACCGATCGTCAGGTGCTGGTCGAGGCGAGTGTCCGTCGCGCCGCGGCCGTGCCGTTCCACTGGGACGACCTCGCCCCGATCACGGTGAAGGGCAAGTCGCAACCGATCGAGGTGTCGTCGGCCGCCGGCCATCGCCTGCGCAGCGGCAACCGCCTGCGCGGCCGCGCCTACCACCTGCCCTTGTTCGGCCGCTCCGAACAGGTCGAGCGCCTGCTCGGCGCCCTCGACACCGCGCTCGGCGGTCGCGGCCAGGTGGTCGGCCTGGTCGGCGAGGCCGGCATGGGCAAGTCGCGGCTCGTCGCCGAGGTGCTGCAGCGCGCGGAGGCCGCGGGCGCCACGTGCGTCGGCGGTGAGTGCCAGTCGTTCGGCATCAACGCCGGCTACCACGTGTGGCACGCCATCTGGCGCGACGTGTTCCAACTCGACGGCCACGACACCGTGCCCGCGCAGATCGCCGCGATCGAGACCGAGCTGGCCCGGATCGACCCCACGCTCGTCGAGCGGCTGCCGCTGCTCGGCGCCGCCACCAACCTCGGTATCGACGACAACGACCTCACCGCCTCGTTCGACGCCGCCTTGCGCAAGGCCTCGCTCGAAGAACTGCTCGTCACCGTGTTGCGCGCCGAGGTGCGCGAGCAGGGCCCCACGGTGGTGGTGATCGAGGACGCGCACTGGCTCGACCCGCTCTCGCACGACCTGCTCGAGGCGATCGGCCGTGGCATTGCCGACCTGCCGGTGCTGGTGCTCACGGTCTACCGGCCGCCCGAGGCCGGACATCTCGCCGCACCCAAGGTGAGCCGGCTGCCGCACTTCACCGAGGTGCGCATGGACGGCCTGCCCGACGCCGACATGCGCGAGCTCGCCACCGCCAAGCTCCAGCGGCTGAGCGGGCCCGGCGTCGCCCCCGCGGCCGAGTTGCTCGACCTCGTCTGCGCCCGCGCCGAGGGCAACCCGTTCTACATCGAGGAGCTCGTCAACTTCCTCGACGACCGTGGGGTCGACGTCACCAGCGCCGACGCGCTGCGAGAGGTGCAGCTCCCCGACAGCCTGCACAGCCTGATCCTCGGCCGCATCGACCAGCTCACCGAGGACCAGCGCACCCTGCTCAAGGTGGCGAGCGTGATCGGCCGCCTGTTCCAGGTGGCGATGCTCTGGGGCGTCCACCAGGCCTACACCGACCGGGCCGACCTGCAGCGGCAGCTCGACCTGCTCGAACAGCACGACCTCACCACGCTCGACTCGCCCGAACCCGAGCTCGCCTACCTGTTCAAGCACGTGCTCACCCAGGAGGTCGCGTACGAGACGCTCGCCTTCGCCACGCGATCGGTGCTGCACGAGCAGATCGCGAGCTACATCGAGACGTTCCGCGCCGCACAGATCGAACAGCACCTCGATCTGCTGGCGCACCACTACGACCGCACCGACAACGTGGCCAAGCGACGCGAGTACCTCGGTCGCGCCGGCATCGCCGCACAGGCGGCGTTCGCGAACGTCGCTGCGCTCGACTACTTCGGCCGCTGGCTCGAGCTCGAGGTCGACGCCGAACGGGTGCCGGTGCTGTTGCGACTCGCCGCAGTGCTCGACACGGTCGGCGACTGGGACAGTGCCGAAGCGATGGCCACCGAGGCACGCGACCTCGCGCTCGCCGGCGGCTCGTCGGCCGAGGCTGCGCATGCGGCGCGGGCGCTCGGCGGCCTGCAGCGCAAGCGGGGCGACTACGCCGCGGCCGAGGCCTGGTTCGAACGCGCCGTCGAGGGCTTCGCCACCGCCGGCGACCCCGCCGGCCGGAGCCTCGCGGCCGCCGACATCGGCGAGGTGCTGCGCCTGCAGGGCCGCTACGCCGAGGCGCGGGCGCGCTACGACGACAGCCTCGCGCTCGCCGCCACCGTGCCCGACGACGCCGCGCGGCTCGCCGCTCGGGCTCATGCGCTGCGCGGTGCCGGCACCGTCGCGACGTGGCAGGGCGAGTACGACGAGGCCCGCCGCCTCAACGACGAGAGCCTCACGATCCGCCGCGAACTCGGCGACGTGCCGGGCGTGGCCGTGATGCTCAACAACCAGGGCATCATCGCCCGCTTCCTCGACGACCTCGACGAGGCGCGTCGGCTCAACGACGAGGCGATCGCGTTGTTCCGCGAGATCGGCGACCGGTTCTCCACCGGCCAACTGCTCAACAACCAGGCATGTGTCGCAGCCGACCAGGGCGACTACGACGAGGCGTTGCGACTGCTGGCCGAGTGCCTCGACATCCGCCGACGGCTGGGCGACCGGGCCGGGCTCAACCTGTCGCTCGTCACGCTCGCCGACGTGCTCGTCGACGTCGGCCGCGTCGACGAGGCCCGACCGGTGCTCGACGAGAGCCTCGGGCTCTGCCTCGAGCTCAACGACCGCACGATGCTCGCCTATCTGCTCGAGGACGTGGCAGGGGTGCACGCCGCGTCGGGCGACGCGACGTCGGCGCTGCGCATCGCCGGCTACGCGGTGATGCTGCGCGAGCAGATCGGTGCCCCGCTGCCGCCCAACGAGCAGGCCCGCGTCGACCGCATGCTCGCCGCCTCGCGCGAGCGGCTCGGCGAGCAGGACGCCCTGCTCGCGATCGCTGCAGGCGCGGAGCTGGCCGAACGCCAGGCGCTCGACGAACTGCTCGCCGGCTGACCGCCTCGCCGGCACGGGTGCGACTGGTACGTTGCGCGCATGGGGGAGATCGACGACGACTACGAGGACCTGACGAACTGCGGGCTCTCGCCCGAGCTCGAGCACCAGTTGGTGTACTCGCAGAACGAGTGCGTGTTCATGTGGACCAACCAGGGCGGTGAGGCCTTCGGTGTCGTGATGTCGTACCTGCCCAAGGACGGGAAGTTCTGGCTCACCGCCGCCGAGCGGCGCGCCCGCGTGTCGGCGATCCGCCGTTTCCCTCGCGCCTCGCTGTGCGTGAACAGCAAGGGCAGCAAGGTGCCCGGCAGCCGCACGATCACCTACAAGGGCTCGTGCATCGTGCACACCGATCGCGAGACCAAGGACTGGTTCTACCCCGAGTTCGCGCGGTGGCTGCGGCCCGACGACGAGCAGGCGGCGGCCACGTTCCAGAGCTTTCTCGACTCGCCCGCTCGCGTGGTCATCGAGTTCGTGCCCGACTACAAGTTGGGCTTCGATTCGAAGATCCTGTGGCAGCGTTCGCCCGTGGCGGGCCGCAAGGCCGGTCGCACCCTCGACGACCTCGCCGCCCCCGACTGATCACACGCGCTCGTACTGCACGACCTCGTCGCGGAACGCGGCGGCCATCGTCTCGGTGACCGACGGGCGCGTGCGCGCCACGGCCCGGTCGAGGTCGTCCTGGGTCACCGACGCCCACTCGTCACCTCGCCGCGCGCGGTCGAAGGCGTCGCCGCTCGCGCGTTGGGCGGCCAGCGCGACGTCGCCCGGGGTGTAGCCGTCGGAGCGGGCGACGAGACCGGGCACGTCGACGCCGTCCTCGACGCGCAGCTTCGCGAGCGCCCGCCGCCACAGCGCCTCGCGCGCCCGGTCGTCGGGCGGCCCGATCGGGATCAGCAGGTCGAAGCGGCCGGGCCGCAGCACGGCCGCGTCGATCGCGTGGACGAAGTTGGTCGCGCACACGAGCAGTCGACCCGGTGCCACCCGGAACCCCGGGATGGTCTTCAGCAGCTCGTTCACCACGCCCTTGGTCGCAGGATGTTCCTCGCGTCGCGACGCGATCTCGTCGAACTCGTCGATGAACACCACCACCCGGTCGAGCTGCAGCAACTCCACGAGCGCGTCGCGCAGCTCGGCCGCGAGCGCGCCCTCGGATGCGCCCAGCTTCGACGGCAGCAGCTCGACGAACGGCCAGCCGAGCTTGCCCGAGATCGCCCGGGCGAAGGTGGTCTTGCCGGTGCCGGGCGGCCCGTAGAGCATCACGGTCGACGGTGCGTGTACACCGATGCCCTCGGCCAGGTCCGGGTGGAGCAGCGGGGCGATGACCCGGCTCTCGATCAGCTCCTTCTCGCGGGTCATGCCCGCCACGTCGTCCCACAACCGGCCGTCGAGCAGTTCGCCGCCCCACCGGTCGACGATGCGCATCGCCGACGGTTCGAGCGGTTCGGTCTTCTCGTACAGCACCAGCCCGTTCGTCGCCCGGAACCCGCGGTTCACCAGCGCAGCCTGCCCCGCCTGCTCGCTCGACAGGGCGCTCACCTTGCGCACACCCAGGTGCAGCAGGCGTTCCTCGAGCCGGGCCAGCACCGCCGAGCCGATGCCACGGTGACGCCAGGCCGGTGCGATCGCGACGACGTGGATCCAGGCGTCGTGACCCACCCGTGCCGACACCAGCCCGACCACCGCCTCACCGGCGACCGCGACGACGATCGGGGCCTGCGACGACACGTCGGACACGAAGTGGGCGATGTCGACCGGCTTGGTGTCGGGCTGGGCCCGCACTCCTCGAGCAGACGCAGCGCCGACGGCAGATCGGTCGCCGACCAACAGCAATGATGAACCCCACGGTCGGCCTCAGATCTCGGGGTAGTTGCTCGCCGAGCGGACGGTCGACCACGCGGCCGGCGCCCAAGCCCGTCCGCACGACGACGGTGCCGGGATGCTGGTCGGTGACGGTGCCGATCACGACCGGGCAGCCGGCCCCGGACGCCGGTAACCGCATCGCGGCCAGCACCGCTTCGGCGCAGTCCGCTGCGACGATCGCGACGAGCTTCGTCCTCGTTGGCCACGTGGAACGGATCGAGGCCGAGGAAACTCCGCAGGCGGCTCGCACGGCCTCGGGCACGGGCACCGAGCGTTCGGCGAACTCGATGCCCACCTGCGCCAGCTCGGCGATCTCGCACAACGACGTCGCCAGCCCGCCACGGGTGGATCGCGCAGCACGTGCACCATCGGGTCGTCCACGGCGGCGAACATCGCCTCGACGAGGCCGTTCAGCGCGGTGGTGTCCGAGCGGATCTCGGTGCCGGAACCGAGACCCTCGCGCACGCTCATCACCGCGATGCCGTGCACCCTGATGTCGCCGCTCACGATCACGACGTCGCCCGGCCGGGCGCGCCCGCGCACCTCGACGCCCGCGTCGGGCACCAAGCCGATGCCGGCCGTGTTGACGTACAGCCCGTCACCGTGTCCTTGTTCGACCACCTTGGTGTCGCCCGTGACGAGCCCGACACCGGCGGCCGTCGCAGCACGCCCCATCGACGTCGCGATCCGGCCGAGCACGACATCCGGAGGCTTCTTCGAGCACGAACCCGGTCGACAGCGCGAGGGGCGGCAACGGACATCGCGAGGTCGTTCACGGTGCCGTTCACCGCGAGCTCGCCGCCGATGTCGCCGCCCGGGAACACGAGCGGCCGCACCACGTGGTAGGTGTCGGTGCTGAACGCCAGGCGGGTGCCGTTGCCGAGGTCGAGCACCGTTGTCGGTCGGGGGTGGCCGCGGCGCCGCGGCGCCGAACGCCGGCAGGAAGAGGTGCTCGATCAGCTCGCCTTCGACAGCTTGCCGTCGCCGCCGTGGCCGAGCACGATCCGGTCGGTGTGACGCACCGGCATCGGGCACGACCAGCCCTCGAGATCGATGCCCTGCTCGCCCGAGCTCATCGCGTGAGCTCCACCGAGACGGGCGTCGGCGCCGGTGCGGCGCGATCCGCCGGTACTGGAAGTAGGCCGCCGCGCACGCGCCCTCGCTCGACACCATCGTCGCCCTCCATCGGGGTGCGCGGGTGCACTCGCGGTCCGAAGCACTCGCACTGGTCGGGTTTGATCAGGCCCTGGAGCACGTCACCGGCACGGCACCGCACGGGCTCGTCGACCAGCAACTGCCCGACGTCGAAGCGCGACGCTCGGCGTCGAAGAACCGGTACGCTCTCGACAGCCGCCAGCCGCTCTGCGGGATCATCCTGATGCTGCCACTGACGGTCGCACACCTCGAACACCTCGGCGAGCATCGCCTGCGGGCAGGTTGCCCTCGGGCCGACGGCGCGGGTATGCTCGACCTCGCCGCGACCCTGCTCGAGCTGCAGCACGCATCGCCGGATGCTGTCGAGCACGCCGCCGAGCGGCTCGAACCCGGTGACGACGATCGGCACGTCGAAGCGTGTCGCGAGCGGCTGTACTGGTGGTGCCCATCACCGAACAGACGTGGCCGGCGGCGAGGAACCCGTTCACCCGGCACGTGGGCGAGGTCATCAGCGCCTCGATCGCTGCGGCACGAGCACATGGCTCACGAGCACCGAGAAGTTGGTGCAGCCCTCGTGCCCGGGCCTGGTGCACGGCCATCGTCGGTGGCGCCGTCGTCTCGAAGCCCACTTCGAAGAACACGACCTCGCGGTCGGGGTGCTCGGCGGCGAGGTTCACGGCGTCGAAGCGGCGAGTACACCACCCGCACGTCGCCGCCGCGCGCTTCACCGCGAACAGGTCGTCGTGGCTGCTGCCGGGCACGCAGCATGTCGCCGAAATCCAGCAGAAGATCGCCGCGGATGCGATCGCGAGTTCGTCGATCATCCGAGCGGGTCACGCGCCGCCTCGACATCCGGGGCCGTGGATCAGCTCGATGGTGTCGGGCAGCAGCTGGTCGATGCCGTTGCGGATGGATCGAGTGCGTCTGCCCGCCGCACACCTCCATGATCGCCCAGGGCTGCGTCGCGGCCGCGCCGATCTCGGCGAACAGGCGCTGTGCGAGCTCGAAGTCCTGGAATTCGTCGAGGTACTCACGGCGTGGCCCCGCGAGTACCGGTGCCGAGCCCGGGCGTTGCCGGGTCGAGCTCGTCGTCGAGCAGCCCGAGGTCCTCGAACATGCGCAATCAGGTCTCGCTGAGCGCCGAAGTCCCCGTCGAGCTGGGTGATCGCGGCCTGCGCACGATGGTGTAGTCGCCCACGGCCCCCCGGGCACATAGGCGAGGCACACGGGGTCCTGGTGACCCCGCCGAAGTCGACGGTGGCCATGCGCAAGCCGTGCTGCTCGCGGATCCCGAGCACCTTGCCGGGCACCCCGAGGCACATGGGTCAGCTCTCTCCCGCCGGGGCGCAGCCGGCGATCACGGCCTGTCCGAGCGACAGGCCCCCGTCGTTCGGCGGGACGAGCCGGTGGGTGATCACCTGCTCGTGGCCGAACCCGTGGTCGCGCAGCGCCGCACGCGGGAGGCGCACGAGCAACGCGCCTGGAACACGCCGCCGGTGAGGGCGACGGTGTCGATCCCGCTCCGGTCGCGGACCTGCTCGACACACGTCGGCGACACCGCGGGCGATCGCACGGTGGAAGCCGAGCGCGATGGTGCCGGCGTCGGTACCGGCGAGCAGCGACCACCCCGGCGAGCAGCGGCGCGGGATCGAGGACGCCGTTGCCGCCGAGGTCGAGGTGCTGTCGGGCGCGACCAGGGCGCCGTCCGCCCGGCGTCGAGCGCGAGGGCCTTCGAGCTCGATCGCCGCCTGCGCTTCGTAGCTGATCCGGTGCCGCACCCCGGCGATCGAGGCGACGGCGTCGAACAGTCGACCCGCTGGTGGTCGGCACGCAGTTCAGCCCGCGCTCGACCTGGCGGACGACGACGCGCCGCTCGACCTCGTCGCACGCGGCCACCGCCGGAACCCGTTCGTCGCGGGCAGTCCGAGTGCCCTCAGGTACGCGAGCGCGACTCGGCACGGTTGCGCACCTCGTCGCCGCCGGGCAACGGCAACGGACGGAGGTGAGCCACGCGCTCGGCCCGCACGTAGTCGGCGAGCAGCACCTCGCCGCCCCAGATCTGCGTCGACCCGTCCGCCAAGGTGGCCGTAGCCGGTGCCGTCGAACCGCACCCCGACGACCGGGCTCGATCCGTCGAGGCCGTGCTCGGCCATCGACGCGCGATGCGCGATGGTGCTGCACATCGACCACCCGGTCGGGCGTGCTCGAGCGCCCACGCCGCGCCAGATAGCCCGGGGTGCCGGTCGACCGCCACCACTGCCGGGTCGACGTCGTACATGTGCCGGAACCCGTCGACGCCACGGGCGAACGCCCGAGCGTCTCGAGGTTCTCCATGTCGCCCACGTGGCACCACCCAGGCGCGCCGCCCTCGACGCCAGGCAGAACGTGTTCTTCAGCTCGCCACCGACGGCCAACACCGGCGTCACCTCGATCGGCAACGCGACGGGCACCGGTGTGCGTACCTCGGTGACCGGCGCACCGGCTGCACCACACCGTCGATCACGCGCACCACCGAGTCGTCGCAGGGCACGTGGATCGGGCGGTCGTGCATCACGAACGCGCCGACCAGGTCGGCCAGTCGCGCGTGTCTCGGCCGGGTCGGTGCAGATCGGCTCGTTCGACCGGTTGCCCGATCGAGCACCAGCACCTGCGGCGCCGTGACCGCCCCGCCGGGCACCGGTCGGAACAGCAGGTGGTGCAGTGGGCTGTAGGGCAGCATCACCCCGAGCAGCGGTTGCCCGGCGCGACGGCCTCGCCGATCAGGTGGTCGGATCGAGATCGCCTGGTGATCGGCACGACGATCGACACGGCGGCGCAACAACACGATCGGCGAGGCGGACGAGGTGAGGGCGAGCGCCTCGTCGTCGTCGACGTGCACGAGCAGGCGGCCATGTCGAGTCGGGCACCATGACCGCGAACGGCTTGTCGGCCCGCCCCTTGCGGTCATGCAACCGGGCCACGGCGGCCGGATCGACGGCATCGCACGCCAGGTGGAACCTGCCGACGTCCTTCACTTTCCAGGCGCGAGCGCCGCTCGCGCGCGAGCAGCTCGTGCACCGCGCCGATCGCCGCCGGCACTGCGCACCGCCGCTCCACCGTCGCCGGGTTCGAACCACAGCTGCGGCCCGCACACCGGGCAGGCGATCGGTTGGGCGTGGTAGCGGCGGTCGGTCGGGTCGTCGTACTCCCCGGCACAGTCGGCGCACAGCGCGGTCCGGCCATCGTGGTGGACGGCCGGTCGTAGGGAAGGTCGGTGATGATCGCGTACCGAGGACCGCAGTCGGTGCAGTTGGCGAACGGATGGCGGTACCGGCGATCGGTCGGGTCGAGCACTCCGGCCAGGCAGGCCGGGCAGGTCGCCACGCCCTGGGCGGGATCGCCGCCCGCTCCCCAGACGCGCCGGCTGACGGAACGATCGAACCCTGCGACGCCTGTCGAGCCGACGTCGCCAGGTGGCCGACGCCACCGAGGCGAGCGGTGGCAACCGTCAGCAGGTGCACGGCGAAGCGGTCGACCGGGATCGCCCTCCACCTCGACGAACACGCCGGTGGCGTCGTTGCCGACGAACCCGGCGAGACCGAGCTCGCCCGCCAGCCGGTACACGAACGGACGGAAGCCGACGCCCTGCACCACGCCGGCATCGCCGCGGCGGCGAACGACCTGCGGCACACCGGACGGCGGGCTCGGTGCGGCGTTCACGGCTGGTCCCAGACCACCACGCGATTGTTGCCCGAATCGGCCACCGCCAACAGCCCGTCGCCCCAGTGCACCCCGTAGGGCCGTAGCGCAGCAGCCAGCGTCGGCCACCACCCGGTCCCAGCGGTTCTCGCCGTTGGCGTCGAGGTCGGCCGTCCGAGCACCGAGTCGACGGCGCCGCCCACGGCATGAACGTCGCCGCTGCGCCGGCGACGACGAGCAATCGGCTGTTGGACGTGTCGGCCACGAACAACCGGCCGTCCGGCGACGAGGTGACGCCGTAGGGGAAGCGGAAGCGGTGCGGGTCTGGTGGCCGGTACGCCGGAACTCGACGGCGGAATCGAATCCGGGCTGGCCGATCACCAGGTCGGCCGGCCGTTCGTGGTCGACCGGCAGGGTGCCAGCCGAGCACCCGGTGGTTGCCGGCGTCGGCCACGAACAGCGATCCGCCCACTGCGGTGATCGCGGCAGGCCACCGCAGCGAGTCGGCCGCCACCGGGCCGTCACGGTTCTCGCCCCGCGACCGAGGTCGGGCTGGCCGAGCACCACGTCGGCCCCGCGGCCGGGGGTCGGGATGCCGTCGAACCGAGCACGCCGGTTGCCGGTGTCGGCCACCCAGAACACGCCGTCGACGAGCGCGAACCCGAACGGCCAGTAGAAGCGCTGTGGACCACAGCCCTCGTCCACGCCGTCGAGACCGTCGGGCTGGCCGAGCACCATCGCCGGTGGCTCGTCGTTCGAGGTCGGCACGCCGTCCCAGACGAGGAGGCGGTGCCAGGCGTCGGCCACCACCAGTCGGCCGTCCAACGGCCACGCCGGTCGGCAGGAAGAACCGCTTCGGGCCTTCGCTCACCATGTCCGGCTGACCGAGCACGAGGTCGGCGTCCGCGGTCGTGGTCGGCACGCCGCCGTGCCACAGCAGCACGCGGTGGTTCCTCGTGTCGGCCACGACCAGCAGGTCGCGCTCACCTGGGCCACGCCTTGGTGGTATGCACATGGTCGACGGCGACGCGACGCATCGGGCAGCACCAGGCCGAACGCGCTCGGTCCGCCCAGCCAGCGGGGGCTGGCGGCGGCGAGATCGGGGCCGGTCACGAGCGACATCGCGATCAGCCGCGGTCCTTGCGACCGGAACGACAGCGACGACAGCGGGATGAACGTGGTCTGCGGGGTGCTCGGCGCTGTCGGGCGGCACGTCGCGCACTTCGCGGATCTCGGGCAGGCTGTCGAGCACCTCGGCGACCGAGTCGCCAACGTCTCGGTCGCGGAGCCGCAGGACTGGCACGCGCCGAGCAGCCGCACGTAGGCGACACCGTCCTCGATGCGCACCAACTCGACGTCGCCGTTGTGGCTCGTCAGGTACGGGCGCACACCGTCGAGCACCTGCACGGCGCGCATCGCGAGCGACGGCTCGACGATGCCGGCCTTGACCAGCGCCGCGGTCTCGGCTCGTCGACGGCCTCGTAGAGCAACTGCTCGCGGTCGTCGCCGCGCAGCAGCACCACGAGGCCAGCACCGCGCCATGTGCGCCGAGCGCGGCGGCGTTCGTCGAGCCGCCTGCGCGCAGCTCGGGCCCGAGGCGTGCGACGGCTCGCCGCGCAGTGCGCTCGATCCGCGCCGCGTCTCGAACGTGTCGGGTCGGTCGTCGGTGACGGTCATGCCTGCGGTCCCCACGGGTCTCGTCGATCTGCTGCAACTGCCGCTCCACCACGCTCACGGTATCGACGTCGCCGGCCTGGGCGAACAGGCCGCGGGCCTCGGCGTACTTGGCCGTCGCGGGTCCCACACGGCCAGGTGGCGAGGGCGCTGGCCTGGTTGGCGAGCACCCGGGCGTAGCCGAGCGGGTCGCTGCGCTTCGATCAGCACGAGCACCTCCTCGTACAGCTCGACCGCCTCCTGCAGGTTCTCCTCCCGGTGCTTCGACGGCAGGTACTGCAGGGCGTTCGCCAGGTTCATCTGCGAGCTCGACCACTCCCACGGGTGCGTCTGCGGTCGGTACACCCGCGCGCCGCGCGCAGCGACTGCACCGCGACACCGAGGCGCACCTGGTCGCTCGCCTGGGTCATCGGCATCGCCAGGATCGCGATCATGCAGTTCGGCAGTTGGCCAGCGCGAACCGGTCGGGGTGGTGCTCCTCGTCGAGCACGATGAGCGCCGACTGGTACGAGCGCACGGCCTCGACCAACTGGTGGCGTTGCGTGTCCGACAGCCGCGCCACGAGCCTGCTTCGAGGTGGAACCCGGCCTGCAGCTCGCGATGGTCGGAGCCGGCCAGCAGCCGGATGGCCTCGTCGTACAACGCGAGACGCCGTCGTTCGCTTCTCGGTGGTGGTGCAGGTGTTCGGCGATCGAGCCGAGCACGCGGGTCAGCACCGGTCCCACCGCGGCGTGCGGCAGCGCTTCCTCGAGCGAGCGCAGCGCACCGCGGGATCCTTGAACTGAGCGCCTCGAGCGGCCCGCACGGTCAGCGCCAGCACGGCGAACTCGCCGTCGACACCCTCGACCGACGGCGGCTCGTCGGAGCCCGCCTTCGCAGGGCAGCGGCGGCTCAGCGCGAGCAGGTTGGCGTCGTCGCGGCGAGACGCGGGCGTCGGCGAGATGGCGTCGGTGCTCGGTGCCAGCACGAGCCGGTCGATCGCTCTCCCGGTCGTCACCGAGCGCACGGTCGCGCCGTCGACGTCGTCGGCGAGCATGCGCTCGACCACGCGAGCGGCCTCGGGCCATGCCTCGCGCGAGCCCGCACGGTGCCGGGTGGCGAGCGAGCGCAGCAGGTCGGCCGCACTGTCGGCGGCGGGGATGAGCAACAGCCCGGCCGGACTGTCGAACAGGCCGAGCGGCTGCGGAGACGAGGGTCGAAGCGGTGGGTCTTCGAAAGCAGGGTCATGGCATCCCCCAGGGTCGGGCGACTGGTCAGGCCAGCGGATCGGGTCGGTGGTCGTGCTCGGCGGTGGCGCGCACGATGCGTGCGGCCAGTTCGGCTCCGGCACGGGTGTGGTTTCCAGCCGGTGCTGGACGGCGCCGTCGTCGACCACGGTGAGCACGGCACGGTGAACCGGCCGTGCTCTTCCACCACCTCGGTGCTCACGAACGGGTCGGCCGCGGTCATCGTGGCGCTCACGATCCGGTCCCGGCCGGCGCCGGGTCGGCCGGCACCTGCAGCAGGTGGTCGACGAGCTCGTCGACGGCCGCCTCGACCGCCGCTCGCCGAGCGGATCACCGAAACCGAAGCTCGCCGCTTCGATCAGGTACACGACGATGTCGTCGTAGTCGTCCTTCAGCACCCAGCGGCCGAAGGCGAGCGCGGTCCCAGCGGAAGCTGTGCAGGTTGATCCCGTCGAGCGGTGGCAACTGCTCGACGTCCTCATCCGGCATCCGGTAGATCGAGCCGGGATCGCCATCTTCGAGGTGGCGTCGACCAGCACCACGCGCCGGCGCCGCGCATGCGGAACGCGACGTCCATGCCGCCCGTGCCGCCGTCGGCCACTTCGACGCCCGCCGGGAGCCCCCGGTCGAGCAGACGACGAACCACCACCGGGCCGACGGCGTCGTCGCCACGGAGGAGGTTGCCGCATCCGATGATCAGTGTCATGCCTCACCGTCTCGATGCATTCAGGTTGTGGATGGGCGTTGAGGGCGATGCGTTGCCGGCATGCCGAGGACGGTCGCCCTCGAACGTGCCGTCACCGTCATGGCCCCGGTGACGGACGGGCTGCCCTAGAGCATCCCGTTGACCTTGAACTGCGCCGTCTCCGCCGGTCTTGCCGTCGTAGGCGTGCACGGTGCAGACGATGCAGCTGTCGAAGCCGCGGGCCACGTGGCCCAGCTCGATCGGGTCGTGGAGGTCCTCGACGGGTGCACCGACGAAGGCCTGCTCCATCGGCCCGTTGGCCTCCTTGCCGTCCTTGGCCCGATGTTCCAGGCCGTCGGGGTGATCACCTGGTAGTTGGCGATCTTGCCGTTCTCGATCACGATCCAGTCCGACAGCGCACCGCGGCGGCCTCGGTCAGCCGAAGCTCCTTGCCCGATCTGCGCCGACCGGCTTGATGTAGAAGCGGTCGCAGACCGACCCGGTCGATCCAGCGGCGGGTCATCTCGTAGTACCGTTGCCCTTGCGGCAGGCGGGCGAAGTTGCGCAGGAAGATGCTCGGCCCGATCTTCTGATACATGTCGCGGATCAGCGGGTCGTAGTCCTGCCACGGGTTGCGCTCCGGATTGCCGGCCACCATCTGCCGGGCGAGCGGACCCACCTCGAGCGGGACGTGGCCCTGGCCGGGCACGTCGTAGCGGGGGCGCCTGGCCCACGTGTACTTGCCCTGCGCCTTGCCCTCGGCCGGGTCGGATCGGTCACGCCCTCCCACGGGTGCAGCGATCCGGTGCCCTTGGAAATACGAGTGGGTGACGTCCTCGGTGACCTGCAGGTGGTCGAACTCGTGGTCGACGCCGTTCGGTGCGCACACCCGAGCGCGGATCAGCGTTGTTGCGACCCCATCGTGGGCGTGGCGTACTGGCTCGGCTCGAAGAAGGTGCCGGTCGCCAGGTAGTTGCCGTAGCCCTGGCCGTACTGGTCGGCGCCGGCGCCGCGCGAGTAACGGATGAAGAACGCGAGGTCGCTGTTGTGCTGTGACTCGTTCTCCGCCGCACCACTCCATCAGCTGCTCGTAGGTCTTGATCTCGCGGTAGCGCTCGATCGAGCAGCCGAGGAAGCGGCCCTCCAACCACCGGCGCCAGTAGTCGAGGATCGCGATCGAACGGATGTCGGTGAGCGTCGGCGCGACATCACACCACCGGGGATCATGAAGCTCGAGTGCGGCCACTGCCCACCGAAGATCGCGCATACCTCGACCGAGCCAGGCCGAGCACACACCCGGCTCGTAGCTCTCGCCGACGAACGGCGCGAACCGGCGCACGGCCTCGTCGTAGTCCTTCGCCTTCGTACTTCTTGTTGACGAGGTCGATCGCGAACAGCGGCGTAGAACCAGCGCGGATCGACTGCAGCGTCTCGCACGCCTGGGCGATGTTGCGGATGAGGATCGCGGTGCTCGGGGTGACGTCTTCCACGCCGTGTCGAGCGCGGCAGGCCTTGGTGGAGAGGTGACTGCCACCGCAGATGCCGCAGAGCGCAGGCGCCGCGCGATGAGGCCCGCCTGCGGGTCCTTGCCGCCAGGATGATCTCGAAGCCGCGGAACATCAGGGCTTTCGGTCCAGGCCTCGGTCACCACGCCGTCGGTGATCTTCACCCGTAGGTCGAGATCGCCCTCGACGCTCGGCGGGCTCACCTCGAGGTCGATCGGCTTGTTGTCCATGACGGTCATGTCGTCGTTCCTTCTCGCTTCGTTCGTGCTTCGTGCTCGCGGATGGTCGCTCGTCAGACGACGAACATGTCTTCCTTGGCCCACTGCGGGGCCGGGCGTGCGGGCGCGCAGCGGCGGCCAGGTAGGTCAGGTGGTCGGCACCCGTCGGCAGACTGGCCGCGGAATGACGCTCCGAGACCTTCACCGTCTTGAACACGGTGCCCGGCATGAGGTCGTCGTGCGGGAACTGGTGGTTCGGTGCAGCCGAGGCACGGGTGACCGGCGCGGTCTTCGACGACTGGCGGTTCCACAGGATCCGGTTGCACGACGACCGGGTCATCGGGTTACCAGCAGCCGAGCTCAGAACAGGCAGCCGGTACGGGTGCCCTGGCCGAACTCGGTGGTCGACTGCTTGTACTCGAAGAAGCCGTTGCGGGTGCAGCCGTTGTGCGTGAACGTCGTGAACAGCGTGCTCGGGCGGTGGCATTGTCGAGCGTCAGGTCGCCGGCGCGGCCCGTGGCGACGGCCATCACGATCTGGCTGATCCAGTCGGGGTGCGCCGGGCAACCTGGATGCTGATCACCGGCAGACCGGCCTTGCTCACCCAGTCCTTGCCGAGGAAGCCACCCTTCACCTCGCGGTGGGAACCGCAGGCCGGTCGACTTCGGTCGGGTTGGGCGGCACTGTCGGCAGGCCACCGAACGCCGCACAGTCGCCGACGCCCACCACGATCGAGGCGACCGACGTGAGATCCTTGATCCACCATTGCGGGACGGCCGGCGAACATGTCCACTGGCCGGAGCCGTTGGGGCCCTGCACCACGGTGCCCTCGACGACGAAGATGTCGAGCGGCTTCGCACCCGACACGAGGTCGGCGAGGATCGCCTGCACCGCCTCGCCCAGCTCGGGGCCGAGCGACGGGTGCCAGAGCAGCTCGACGCCGAAGTCGGTGAGCAGGTCGATGACGGTGGGCTCTTCGGCCTGGAGCAGCGAGATCGTGTTGCCGCTGCAGGCGCCGGCCTGGAGCCAGATGAGGCCGCTGGCGGGTGTCTCCTTGCGTGTGGTTCGGGTCAGGCGCTCGGCGCTTGGTCTTCAGGGTCGCGGCCGGAAGACCTCGCGACCATCCAGGCCGAGGCCGCGCTGCACGTCCTCGTCCTTGGTGGCCTTCAGCAAGCCGCGCAGGCCGACCTGGTCTGGTTCTGCTGGGCGGCCTGCAGGCCCTTCACCAGCGCCTCGGCCGCCTCGCTCAGCACGGCGATCGGCTCGGGCTCGACGATCGGCGACTTCGAGGATCCGGATCGCCGGCGACGCCTCGGCCAGCGTCGGGATCAGGGTCGCGAGCTGCTGGCTTGCGGTGCGCACGTCGAGGCCGGTGGCACGACCGGCGGCACGCACCAGCAGCACCGCCGAGGGTGTCGCCGATGACCTCGCCCTTGCGGGCCAGGCCGTCGAGCCCGTTCACCATCACGGCGAGCAGCTCGATGTTGTCGAGCAACGTGCAGGGCCGCGGAGTGCGCGGGCTCGGCGAGCCGCTCCACCAACCGTTCGACCTCTGCGGGGCGCGATCTCCACTTCGAACGTGGTCATCGACAGGTCCCCTCCCTGTGCTGGTTCGTTCCCCAGACCGGGCTCGCACCGTGCGGCGCGGGCGTCGCCCCCTTGACGTGGTTCGTAGTGGGCCAGCGAAACGGACGGCTCCGTCCATTGAGTGCGTTCTGCAGCCCACCGACTGTGGTTTCGCCATGAGTCGGTCGGGCTGCGACGGCTGTGGGGCCAGCACGTTGCTCACGATCCATCAACTCCAGGTGTTCGCGGATCGTCGCCGAGCTCGGCCTGGTGCGGCGCGCCGCCGAACAGCTGGTGGTGTCGCAGCCCGCGGTGTCGGCGAGCCTCGCGCCGCTCGAACGCGAGGTGGGCGTCGAGCTGTTCACCAAAGCCGGCCGGGGCATCGAGCTCACCGACGCCGGTCGCACCTTCGAGCGCTACGCCCGCGTGATGCTCGGCCTGGCCGACGAGGCGATCGCGGCCAGCCGCAGGTTCGCGCAGCACGAGGCCGTCGACGCCGGTGCGCCTCGGGGCCACCACCGCGCCGGCCGACCACATGCTGATGCCGCAGCTCGCACGGGTGCGCGAGCGACGACCCGACCTGACCTTCACGCTCGAGGTCGCCAACCGGGCCCGCATCTGGCAGTTGCTCAACGACTGGGTGATCGACGTCGCAATCAGCACGCGGACCACCGGGGTCGGCCGGGTTCGTCTCGGTGGCGACACGACCCAACGAGTTCGTCCTCGTCGCCAAACCCGGCATGGTGTGGAGCGGCAAGGTGGGCGACGCGACCTGGCTCGTGCGCGAGGACGGCTCGAGCACCCGTGCCGCGACCGACGAGGTGATGACGCCGCTCGGGGTGATGCCGGCCACGTTGCCGATCGGCTCGAACGCCGCCATCCAACGCCTGCCGAGGCCGGACTCGGTGTGGCGCTGCTCCCGGCCGAGGCGGTGAAGGAGGCGATCGGCAACCGGGTGCTCACCACGATCCGCACCGACGCCACGCCGCTGCGCAAGCCCTGGCACGTCGTGGTCCGCGACGGCGAGCCGCTGCCGACGTCGGCCCAACGGTTCGTCGAGGACCTGGTCGGCGACGGGCGCGAGTCTGCGGGACCCTGCGGGGCTGCGTTCGTGCGGGGCGAGCGATGACCCGGCCGCATGTACGTTGCAGCTGCGCACGAGCTCTCGATCTGGCACCTCGATCGCCTCGTTGGTCGAACGCCACGCCGACGGCCGCTGCGCCTCGCGGTCGTCCACCTCGACGTCGGCCACCTGCGTCAGGTGGTGCCCGACACCCTGCGCTTCTCGGGAGGTCGTCGACCGGCACCGTTTTCCGAGGGCCTGGTGCTGCAGGTGCGCGGACATCCCTGCGGTCATCGACTGCCGGGCGTGCGGCGCGGCCCACCACGCTCGCCGTCCCCGTGTTCCGCTGCGGTTGCGCTCGACCGACGTCGCCGTCGTGGCCGGCGAGGAACTGCAGCTCACCTCGCTCGATCTCGTCCCCACCGGAGGTTCCTGATGGGTCGGTTCCACTACCACGCCGACGGCACGGCTCACGAGCACGACCACGACGAGGACGACCACCACCACGATCACGATCACGATCACGCGCACGACGTCACACGTCGGCGATCACCGGGGTACGAGACCGGTGGCCTGCGCGCCGACGTGCTCGAGAAGATCCTCGCGAGAACGGATCGCGAAAGGCCGACGATACCGAAGCCGACTTCGCTGCTCATCGGCGGCCTTCGCACCATGCCGCCGCCCGGCGCCGTACTGCTGCCGCGCCGTGCTCGAAGCCTTGCAGCGCAACGCCGCGCGCCGGCGTCGTCGAAGTTGCGGATATCGAGACCTCGATCGACGCCGCGCCTGCTGCGGGTGAAGCCGACCTGGCTGGTCATCATCGGCGAACGGCTTGCGGCGAGGCCTCGATGCGCCGATGGTGCGGTCGGCCCCGCCTCGCCTGCCGCTCGACGAGCTCGACCTCGTCGTCATCGAGAACGTCGGCAACCTGGTCTGCCCGGCCGAGTTCGACGTCGGCGAGGACGTCGGCTTGATGGTGCTCCTCTGTCACCGAGGGCGAGTGGAGAAGCCGCCTGGCAATTCGGTGATGTTCCGGTCGGCCGACGTGGTGATCGTCAACAAGACCGACCTCCTGCCGCACCTCGACTTCGACCTCGGGCGCTTCTACGCCAACCTGCGCGACGTCAATCCCGGGGTGCGCAAGATCGAGACGTCCGCGCGCACCGCACGGCTCGACGAGGTGTGCGGCTGGCTCACCAGCGCCACGCACGACACCGCCCACGAGCGCGGCACCCCACGACCACCACCACGACCACCACGACCACCACGCGGGGGCGCGGACACCGTGCGCCGGCGGCACGCCGGCGACCTGGTCGACCCCGAAGCGATCGTCGCGGCTGCGCGAGGACGGACAGAGCTTAACCGTCGGCACCACACGACGCGAGATCCTCGACGCCGTGCGCTCGAAGCAGCGGGCGTTCACCGCCGACGAGCTGGCCGAGTCGCTCGACGACGTGCACGTCAGCACCGTGTACCGGACGCTCGCACTGCTCGAGGAGATCGGCGTCGTGCGCCACGTGCACCTTCGCACGGGCCGGCGATCTACGAGCGCACGGCCATCTCGGCCGAGCTCCGACACGTCGTCTGCGAGATCTGCGGTCGACACATCGCCGTCCCCCCGCCGTACCGACACGGCCCGGCGCACCCTCGCTCGCGACTACACCTGGTGCTCCACGGCTCGCACTTCGCGATCGTCGAGCCACGCCGGTGCAGCGGCTGCGTCGACGCGAGGATCCCGCGAACTGACCCTTGATTTGCGACCTGGTCGCAACGTACGATGTGCCGCATGCACATCCCCGACGGTTTCATCGACGGGCCGGACGTCACCGGTGCCGGGGCCGTCGCGCCGCCGGCGTCGGCGTCTGCATCCGGCGCTGCAACGACGCTCGACGAGCGGCAGGTCCCGATGATCGGGCTCACCGCCTCGTTCGTGTTCGCCGCCCAGATGCTCAACTTCCCTGTCGCGGCGGGCACCAGTGGCCACCTGCTCGGCGGCGTGCTGGCCGCCGTCCTGGTTGGTCCCTGGGCGGGCGCGATGGCCGTCAGCGTGGTGCTGCTCGTCCAGGGCCTGCTGTTCGCCGACGGCGGGCTGTCGGCCCTCGGACTCAACGTCGTCAACATGGCCCTCGTCGGAGCGCTCGCGGGCTACGGCATCTTCCGACTGCTCCGCGCCGTGCTGCCCCGCACCCACGCCGGCGTCGTCACCTCGGCCGGCATCGCCGCCGCGCTGGCGCCCGTGCTCGCGTCGATCGTCTTCTGTGTCGAGTACGCGCTGGGGGGCAACGGCGCCGTCGGCCTCGGTCGCGTCGCTGCGTCGATGATCGGTGTGCACGTGCTGATCGGCATCGGCGAGGGCGTCATCACCGCGATGACCGTGTCCGCCGTCATCGCCACGCGGCCCGATCTGGTGCACGGCGCACGCGACCTCGCCGCTCCGGTCGTCGCGCCCGACGCCGTGGCGGTCGCACGATGAACCCCGAGTTCTCGACGGCGGCCGCGACCGTGACGGTGCGACGTCGCCACGGGGGATGGTTCGTCGCCGGCGTCGCGGCGATCGTCACCGTGATGGTCTTCGTGGTGGCGCCTCGAGCGAGCTCGGCGCCCGACGGGCTCGAGAAGGTGGCGGCCGACACGGGCATCGACCGCGGCGAACGTGCGCACGCACTGGGCGACGGTCCGCTCGCCGACTACGCCGTGTCCGGCATCGACGACACCACCTGGAGCACCGGCCTGGCGGGCGCGGCGGGCGTCGTCGTCACGATGGCGGCCGCCACCGGTCTCGCGTGGGTCGCGGTCCGGCGTCGCCGATCGCCGTCGTCCGTCACCGACGCCGCACGGCCGGCGTGAGCGGCGGGCACGGGCACGCCCACGCCCACGACCGCTCGTCCGGCACGGTGGCGCTTCCCGCCGCGGCGGCGATCGTCGCGACGTGTGTGTTCGTGGCGGCCGTCGTCGCCACCCCTCGCGACGCCGTCTGGGCCTTCGGCGGTCTCGCACTGCTCGTCGTCATCGGTGCCGTCGTCCTCCGCGTGCCGGCCCGGACGCTGCGTTCGCGACTGGTGCTCGAGGTGCCGTTCGTCGCGTTCGCCGTCGCCCTGCCCATCGCCGGGCGCGGGCCGTTCGTCCACCTCGGTCCGGTGCGGCTCTCCGAGGCCGGGCTGTGGGGCGCCTGGGCGATCGTCGCCAAGGGCACCCTGGGCGTCGCCGCCTCCGGCCTGCTCGTGTCGACGGTGCCCGACGTGGCCCTGATCGGCGGACTCGAACGGCTGCGGCTCCCGCAGGTCGTCACCGGCACCATGACGTTCATGCTCCGCTACGGCGACCTCGTGGCCGACGAGCAGCGGCGCATGCGCATCGCGCGCATGTCGCGCGGCGACGACCCTCGCTGGCTCTGGCAGGTGGGCGCACTCACTCGCGGCCTCGGCGCGCTGTTCGTCCGCAGCTACGAGCGCGGCGAGCGCGTACAGGTGGCGATGGCGTCGCGCGGCTGGACCGGGTCGATGCCCGCCCACGTGCTCGACGCGCCGACAGCCGAGGTGTCGCCGCGCGCCGTGCCGGGGCTGGCGATCGCCGCGGCGGCCGCGACGGCCATCGCCGTGGCGGCACTGGTGGCGCGATGACCCGACCACACGCCGTCCCACACGCCGTCCCACACGCTGTGGAGGTGCAGGGACTGCGCTTCGCGCATCCCGACGGCCACGTCGCGCTCGACGGCGTCGACCTCACGGTCGCGGCCGGCGAGCACGTCGCCGTGCTCGGACCCAACGGAGCCGGCAAGACCACCCTGGTGCTGCATCTCAACGGCATCCACCGCCCGACGGCGGGCGCGGTGCGCATCGGCGGCCGACCGGTCGACACCCGCGACCGATCCGGTCTGCGCGAGATCCGTCGGCGGGTCGGCCTCGTGTTCCAGGATCCCGACGACCAGCTCTTCATGCCCTCGGTGCGCGCCGACGTCGCCTTCGGCCCCGCCAACCTCGGCATCACCGGCGACGAGCTCGCCCACCGGGTCGACGAGGCGCTCGCCGCGGTGGGCATGGCCCACGTGGCCGACCGCCACCCGCAGCACCTCAGCATGGGCGAGCGTCGCCGCGTGGCGGTGGCGACGGTGCTGGCGATGCAACCCGACGTGTTGGTGCTCGACGAACCCTCGAGCAACCTCGATCCACGGTCGCGGCGCGAACTCGTCGAGGTGATGCGCTCGCTCACCGCCGAACGCTCGATCACCACGCTGGTCGTCACCCACGACCTGCCGTTCGCGCTCGAGCTGTGCGAACGCTCGGTGATCCTCGACGCCGGACGGGTGGTGGCCGACGGCGCCACGCCGACCGTGCTCGCGGACGACGCACTGCTCGCCGCGCACCGGCTCGAGTTGCCCTACGGGTTCGATCGCTCGCTGCTGCGCGCCACCGACCACACCACCGCGCCCGCACCGAGCGCACCACCGATCGACGACAGCGCGAGGTCGAACAACGTGTCGCCGTAGGTGAGCGACAGGTTGCCCACCCCCGCCTTCATCACGCCGTACTCCGCGATCTCCCAGCCGATGATCGCGAGGCCGCCCACGCCCGTGCCGGCCAACCAGACGAGCCATCGCGGTGTCGCCGTCGCACGCCGCACCGCGTTCCAACCGATCGACGTGGTGATGCCGCCCATGAGGAACCACCAGTTCAGGGCGTGCAGCACGTCGTCGGTCGAGTCGACCGAGTCGTACAGACCGACGGCGTTGCCCAGGGTGTCGAGCAGGAACGGGATCGTGAGCCCGGCGTCGAGTGCCCACGGGTAGGTGCGATCCGGCTCGGCGCGTCGGCGCACGGCGTGGTGGATCGGGACGATCAGCGAGGGCGCGAGGAACAGCGGCAACCGGAACGCCATGCCCTTGCCGGCGAACCCGCCGACGTCGGGGAACAGCGCGCCGGTGAGCAGCAGCCCGGCGAGCGCGACCTTCAGCGCCAGCACCCATCGCGGCGCCGTCGTCGAGCGGAACCGATTCCAGCCGTGCACGGCCGACAAGCTAGCCAGACCGGCCCGGACCGACGGTCAGAGCAGCCCGACCTCGAAGCGCTCGAAGCGGTACTGGTCGTAGCCGCCGTCCTCGCCGTACTGGCCGAGGCGCAGCCCGGCGTAGGGCAGGCTCAGCCCGGCCGGGATCGTCGTCGACAGGATCTCCTCGCCGTCGAGCAGCATCGAGATCGTGTCGCCCCGGATCTCGGCGCGCACCGTGTAGGTGCGGTACTCGCCCATCACCCCGGTGAACACGTGGGTCGTGTCGTCGTAGCAGCCGTCGACCACGAACGAGATCCGGCCCTCTTGCATGTTGTTCCACGGGTCGACGTCGGCCCAGTCGCTCAGGGAGCCACCGGCGCATCCCTGATCGGACACGCCCGGGTCGTCGAAGAACATGAGCGCCGGATGGGCGTCCTCCCCGTTCGACGCCACCGTCACGACGGCCTCGATGTAGCGGTCGCCCTCGAGCGGGCCGACCGGCGCGCGCACCAGCACGTCCTCCCACTCGGTCATGTCCGGGTCGCGCCACAGTGCCCCGTTCGACACCACGCCGGCGCGCGGCGTGAGGTGCGGGCCGTACGACGGCAGCACCATCCCGTTGTCGACGGCCGTGCCGGGCGTGTCGAACTCGGTCGACCACAACACGCCGGCGTCGGGCAGTTCGGCTTCACCGAGCGGGCCGGTGGTGGGGACCGCAGCCGTCGTCGTGGCCGCGGCCGACGACGTGGGCGCGACGGTCTCGGTCGTGGCCGGTCCGCTCGACGCCGTCGTGGTCGCGGGTTCGGTCGAGGGGGCGGCGGTGTCGGGCACCGTCGCGGCGGTGTCGCTCGTCGCGGGCGCCACCGTGGCGTCGTCGTCGTCGCCGGTCAGCACCAGCACGGCGACCAGGGTGACGACGGCGGCCAGCACCAGTGCGCCGGAGGCGATCGCCAGGGCTCGACGGCGGTCGGAGGGGTCGGCTGCCATGCGCCGATCGTACGAGCTGGGCTGCGTCCGGTCTCGTCGGGGTCTCGTCGGGCACGGTCGCCGACCTGCCCGGAACCGTAGGGTGGACCCATGTGCCGGGCGAGCCGATGACCACCGAGATCGCGCCCGACCCCGGGACCGCCCCACCCGTCGACGACTCCCGACAGGCAGGCCCGCGCGAGTTCATCGCGCTCGTCACCGCGGCCATGGCCATGGGTGCGATGGCCATCGACATCATGCTCCCGGCCTTTCCCGACATGCGGGCCGAGTTCGGCATGGCGGCCGACTCGCCGCGCATCGGGTGGATCGTCACCGCCTTCTTCCTCGGCCTCGCCGCCGGACCCTGGTTGTACGGGCCGGCGTCCGACCGCTACGGCCGCCGACCGTTGCTCCTCGGCGGTCTGTGCCTCTACGTCGTCGCCGGCGTGGCGGCGGTGTTCGCCCCGTCGTTCGGGTGGGTGATCACCGCCCGGTTCGTGTGGGGCCTCGGCGCCGCCGCCCCGCGTTCGCTCAGCCTCGCGATGATCCGCGACCGGTACGAGGGCGACGCGATGGCGCGACTCATGTCGATGATCATGGCCGTGTTCCTGCTGGTGCCGATCGTGGCACCGAGCCTCGGCGCGTCGCTCAACGCGATCGCCCCGTGGCGCATCGTGTTCTGGGTGCCGATCACCGCCGCGACCGCACTGATCGTGTGGGGCTGGCGGCGCTTGCCCGAGACGTTGCCACCCGAACGCCGGCGCCCCTTCACCTTCGCCGCCCTCGGCGGGGCGGTACGTGCCGTCGCCACCAACCGCCAGACCGTCTGTTTCACGGTGGCCATCACCTTCCTGTTCGCCGTGATGACCTCGTACCTGGCCGGCTCCGAGCTGGTGCTGGAGGACGTGTACGACCGAGCCGGGTGGTTCCCGCTGTTCTTCGGCGCGATCGCGGTGCTGCTCGCGCTCAGCTCGCTCAACAACGCCCGCCTGGTGCGCCGCATCGGCGTCGTGCCGCTGGTGCGCCGGATGGCGATCGCCGGCGTGGTGCTCGCCTCGGTGCTCGTCGTCGTGTCGCTCGTCGGTGGCGGTCGGCCGAACTTCTGGTTGTTCGCCGTCTCGATCGCCACCGTGGTGCCGGTGGCGCAGGGCCTGATCCCCAACTGCAACACGGCCGCGATGACCCCGGTGCCGCACATCGCGGGCACCGCCTCGGCGGTGATCGGCACGATCACCACTGCGGGAGGTGCCCTCATCGGCGGGGTCGTCACCGGCGCGTTCGACGGCACCGTCCGCCCGACCGCGCTCGGCATGTTCGCCTGCTTCGTGGTCGCCGGGGCGATGATCCTCGTCGGCACCCAGCGCACCCGCCCTCGCTGACCCCCCCGATCAGGGGTTGATGGCCACGAGGGGGCGGATCTTGAGCGATTCCTGACGATTCCCCTCAAGCCGGGACGGTCCTGACCGATCACTCAGCCGTCGTGCGGATGGGAGCGCACGGCCGAGCGCGCCGGCTCCCTCGTCGGCGGACGACCGTGGAAGGCAGCCGACCCGAATGCACGCACAGCGAGCGACCACCATCGCGACGGCCCGAGCGCACGCCCGCGCACGTCGGCAACGGCTGTTCGCCTCGAGTCTCGCGCTCGCGGCCCTGTCGTCGGCGCTCGTCGTGGGCGCTGCCCCCGTGAGCCTGCCGGCCGTCGCCGCCGGGTCGCCGAACATCGTGGTCACCAAGACCGCCGACGCCCGCACCCTGATCGGCGGCACCACCACCGTCACCCTGCGCGCCTGCAACCCGACCGGCCAGCCGAACGGGTACAACCTGTCGTTCCGCGACGTCGTGCCGTCCGGCCTCGCCGCCACCGGCGCCACCCCCGCCCCGACGCGCACCGTCGCCGACCAGCCCACGGTGGGGCAGACCACCCTCATCTGGGAGAACGTGTCCGACCTGCTCACCGGCACGTGCACGTCGATCACCTACGGGATCGACACCAACCCGGACGGCAACCTCGCGACCAACCAGGTGGGCACCTCGTTCGGCACCACCGGTGGCGCGTACGTGAGCGCGAATGCGTTCGCGATGCCCGACTTCGACGGCTCGGGCCAGCCGACCACCGACATCGACGGCAGCGACACCGACGGTCCCACCGCCACCGTGATCAGCGCGTTCCTCGCCGAGAAGGACGCCGGCGACCACGGCGAGCAGGAGTTGCTGCGCGGCGTGCACGGCAGCGAACCCGTCGTCTACACGCTGCGGGTGCGCAACAACCCCGACGCGCCCAGCAACGGCATGACGGTGGTCGACGACCTCCCGGCCAACCTCGAGTTCCTCGGCTGCTCGTCGTACGGTGCCGCCGGCTACGTGGGCGCCGACCACACCACCGACGCACCGACCAACCACCTGTCGGGCGCCCAGACCGAGGAGTACCCCGGCTCGGGCGCGCTCGCCGCCGGTCCCTCGACCGGCACCTGCATCCAGCCCTCGAGCGTCGCGACACTCGCCAACGGCACCACCCGGGTCACGTGGTCGTCGGGTGCGCTCGGCGCCGCCGCGAGCCTCGCCCCGGGCGGCGTGCTCACCCTCACCTACCTCGCCGGCGTCCCGCTGCGCGCCAACACCGACGTGTGGCCCAACGGCAAGCCCACCGACACCGGGCTCGGCCAGGGCCGCAACCTCGACAACAACTCGGGCGCGCCCACCTCGGAGACCGGCTCCGAGCCGTCGGTGACCAACTCGCTCAGCGCCACCGGCACCTACGTCGGGCCGTCGCTGTTCGGCTCGAACCCCACCCTCACCGACACCGACACCGACACCGTCACCGCCGAGGACCTCGTCATCCGCAAGTCGATGACCGGTCAGGTCGTGCAGGGCACCGTCGTCACCACCACCTTGTCGATCGAGACCGGCGAGTACCGCGACACCACCGCGCTCGTCGTCACCGACACCCTGCCCGACGGCCTGTGCCCGATCGCGGCGAGCGCACTGTCGCCCGACAGCGACTGCGGCACGGGCGCCGACCCGACCATCGACGCGGGCAGCGGCGCGGTCACCGCGCCGCTCACCTCGGCCGTCGAGAACAACGACGGCACCTGGACGCTCACCTGGGACCAGAGCACGGTCGCCGAACTGGCCGCCCTCGGCCACAGCAGCGAGCTCACCCTCGTGTTCCAGGCGCGGGTGCGCACCCACTACCAGGAGAACCTGGCACCCGAGGCCTCGCGCCCGGTGCTCAACTTCGACTCGCTCACCAACCAGGTCGCGTTGCAGGGTCTCGACTGGAAGCGACCCGAGATCGACGCCGTCACCGGTGATCCCGAGACCGACGGCCTGCTCGACTTCGACACCTCGTCGTCGTCGATCGACGGCATCGGCCCGAGCATCGACAAGCGCGTCTCGCAGCGCACCGGCGCCCTCGCCACCGGCAGCGGGCTCACCGACGGCACCGTCGGCGACATCTGCCGCGACGGTGTCGGCATCACCTGGGCCGACGGCGACCCCACCGCGGTCACGGGCTACGGCCCCGGCGACTACGTGTGCTTCGACCTGCGCGCCACCTTCCCGGCCGACGTCGACGCCGACGGCGTGCAGATCCAGGACCTGCTGCCCCCCGAGTTCTCGTACGTCGCCAACTCGGCACGGCGGGTCACCTCGGGCGGCTCGCCCGACTCGTTGCCCAACACCAGCGTCAACGCGAACACCGCGGGCGACGACGTCATCACCTTCTCGGTCGAGAACTCCGGCCAGGTGCCCTCGGGCCCGTCGGGTCAGCAGTTCCACTGGACCATCGCAGCGCGCATCCTCGATCCCTCGCTCGGCGCGGCCTACGACATCAACGCGAACCTGATGAAGATGACCACCCGCAACACCGCGGGACAGGTCTTCCAGTACCGCGACCAGTCGACCGCCGTGTGGACCGAGCCGCAGGTGTCGCTCGACAAGACCAACGACGCCTCGGGGCCGCGCACCGGCGGCGACACGGTCACCTACACGATCAAGCTCTGGAACACCGGCAACGTCGACGCGGCGAACGCGGTGGTGTGGGACCGGCTGCCGGCCGGCATCTCGTGCGCCGACGTCACCGGCTCGACGCCCACCGCGACGTGCTCGTCGGGCGTGCTCGTCTGGGACGCGGCCGACATCCCGACGGTCACGCAGGGCACCACCCTCGGCACCGCACCCGTGTCGCTCGTGTACACCGTCGACCTGCCCGACACCGTCGATCCGGCCCGCACCTACACCAACACCGCCGGCGTGCGTGAGTACACGGCACCGTCCAACGCCGCCGACACCCCGTTCGTGTACTACCCGGCCAACAACATCGACCCGGCCGTGACCCCCAACACCACCGCGGCCAGCGACACGAGCGCCGTGACGATCCGCAGTGCCTCGCACACCAAGGTGCAGCAGTCGAGCGTCAACGACGCCAACGGCAACTCGGGCAACGCCTCGCCGGCCACGACGGCCGAGCGCGCCACCCCCGGCGAGCTCCTCACCTACACGATGACGGCCACCGTGCCCGAGGGCACCTCAGTGGTCGACGTGCAGTTCACCGACGTCCTCGACACCGACCTCGTGCTCGCGGCCACGCCCACCTGGACCTTCGCCGGGGTCGCAGGCGACCCGGCCTGGACCCTCACCGCGCCGGCGATCGGCAGCGGTGGCACGATCCGCCTCGACCGCGCGGGCACCCACACGAACGCCGCCGGCTCGGGTGACGACCAGCTCGTCGTCACCGTCGTCGCGCGCGTGTCGAACGCCGGCGGCACCGTGGCCGGCAGTGCGATCTCGAACAACGCCACGTTCTCGTGGCTGCCCGCGCCCGCGATCGGCACGTCGCGGGTCACCCTCACCAGCAACTCGGTCAGCGGCACCGTCGTCGAACCGTCGATCACGCTCACCAAGAACGAGAACGACGCGGACGACATCGTCGCCCCGAACGACACGCTCACCTACACCCTCACCGTCGCGGCCGGCACCGGCACCAACCGGTCGTCGGCCTACGACGTCGTCGTCGTCGACACCCTGCCTGCCGGCGTCACCGTCGTGAACAGCGGTGTGCCCGTGGCCGACGGCGGCACCGTCGGCCCCGAGAACGGCATCTGGAGCGCAGCCGGACGGACGATCACCTGGAACGTGACGACCACGCCGGCCCAGCTCGGCGCGATCGCACCGGGCGCCTCGGCCACCTTGCACTACGACGTCGTCGTCGACGACCCGACCGTGTCCGGCGCGGTGTTCACCAACAACGCCACGTCGACGGCCACCAGCATGTCGGGCACCGTCACGGGCGAGCGCACCACCTACACCTCGTCCACCTCGCACACCGTCTCGGCACCACTCGCATCGATCGCCAAGAGCGTCAGCCCCAACCAGGCGACGATCGGTGACACCGTCACCTACACCGTCGACGCCACGGTGCCCGCCGGCATCACCGCCTACGACCTCACCGTGCTCGACGTGCTGCCCGACGGCGTCGACTTCCTCTCGTTCGGCACGATCGCCTACACCGGGGTGTCGACCAACTGCCCGTCGCTCGCCGGCGCGCAGGCGATCCCCGGTCAGACGGCCAACGCCAACGGCTCCACCACGCTCGGCTGGTTCGTCGACGACCTGGCCGCACCGTCGAGCAACCCCTGCACCGTGCGCTTCACGTACACGGCGCGGGTCGACTCGACCTACGAGCCCGAGGGCACCGCGGTAGCCGCGGGCAACGCCCTCGTCAACGCAGCCACGGTGTACTGGAACCAGCTCAACAGCGTGTCGTCGCTGCCGGCCACCCCGCCGGCCCCGGCTGGCTACACCCGCAGCGTCGGCCCGGTGACGGCCACCCTCACCGTGCGCGAGCCCGTGATCCGCATCGACAAGGACGTCTCGCAGTCACCATGTGACGCCACCCCCGGCAACATCGGCGACAACGACACCTGCCAGACCGACGTCGGCAGCACCACGTACACGTACACACTGCGCATCACGAACTCGTCCAACTGGCCGGCGTACGACATCAGCGTCGTCGACTCGCCCGACAGCGACCTCGTCAACGTCACCGTGCCGCCGTCGAGCGGTGTGGTCACCGTGGTCGACGGCACCGTGCCGGCACTGCAGTGGGACATCAGCACGATCGCGGCCAACTCGAGCGTGACGATCACCTACACCGCGCAGCTGGCGGGCTCGGCCTCGTTGCACGACGGCGAGCCCATCGTCAACACCGCCGACGTGTCCGCCTACTACGCCGAACCGCTCGCCACACGGCAGGGTGATCCGGCGGCCGAATGGCGCACCTACGCCCAGGGCGGCCCCGGCGGTGACGTCACCCCGGACACGGTCACCATGACCGTCGGCTTCCCCGAGGTCACCATCGTCAAGACCGCCGTCAGCGACGCGACCGACGCACGCGCCGGCACACCGTTCACCTGGCAGCTCGTCGCCACCAACAACGCCACCGAGCCCACGGCCGCGGCGTTCGGCGTCGACCTCGCCGACGTCCTGCCGGCCGACTGGGTGTACCAGGCCGGCTCGACCAGCATCACCACGCCCTACGGCTCGGCCACCACCGAACCCACCTGTGTGCCCGACTGCGCCACCGCCGGTGCGACGCTCTACTGGACGAACGTGGTGAACGGTGCGGGCCAGCCACTGACCCCGGGCGCCACGGTGACGATCCGGTTCGACGCCGTGCCGCAGGCCGTGCTCCTCGCCGTCGGCACCACCGGTGCCTACGACCACGTCAACACCGGCAAGGTGGTCGGCGCCGAGGACGCGAACGGTGCCTCGGCCAACGCGACCGGCGACTACACGGGCCCGGACGCGACGGCCAACGCCCGCATCCGCCGCACCGACCTGTCGGTCACCAAGACCCCCAGCGCCGGCCCCTACACCTTCGGCGGCGACGTCAACTGGACGATCACCGTCACCAACGGCGGCCCCGACACCGCCACCGGTGTCACCCTGCTCGACGCCCTGCCCGTCGGCCTCGTCTACGTGAACACGGTGTCGGCGACCCAGGGTTCGTACAGCGGGGTCAGTGGCATCTGGACCGTCGGCTCGCTCGCCAACGGGGCCACGGCCACGCTGGTCATCCGCACCCGGCTCAACCAGATCGGCGCGATCACCAACCGCGCCGAGGTGCGCACCAGCAACCAGTGGGACCTCGACTCGACACCGCAGGCCGTCGCCGACGTCGCCGACGAGGACGACGACGCGACATCCACCATCAACGCGGTGTCGACCAGCCTCGGCGACTTCGTCTGGTACGACGTCGACGGCGACGGCACGGCCGACGTCGGTGAGCCCGGCATCCCGGGTGTGACCGCACAGCTCGAGTCGGCCGGTCTCGACGACGTGTTCGGCACCAGCGACGACTTCTTCGGACCCGACGGCGTGTCGGGTGGCGGCGACGACATCACGGTCACGTCCGCCGTCACCAACGGCACCGGCTTCTACGGCTTCTCCAACCTGCCGACCGGCCGCTACCGGGTGCGCATCGACTCGACCTCGCTCCCCGCCGGCATGACGCCGACGCACAACGACGACGGCGTGCTCGACCACCTGTCGAGCACCGTCACGCTCAACTCCTCCACCGGCTATCTCCTCGCCGACTTCGGCTACACCGGCACCGGCTCGCTCGGCGACACCGTGTGGCTCGACCAGGACGCGTCGGGCGGCGCCACGCAGCAGGTCGGCGAGCCCGGCCTCGGCGGCATCGACGTCACGCTCGTGTGGGGCGGCTTCGACGGCGACCTGTCCACCACGACCGACAACGTCACCTACCCGATCGACACCACCGACGGCTCGGGCCACTACGGCTTCTCGCTGCTGCCGGCCGGCCCGTACCGGGTCACGATCGACCACACCGACCTGCCCACCGGCACCACCCCCACCTACGACCTCGACGGCATCGGCAGCGCCGACAACGTGACCACGTCGCTCACGGCCGCGCAGCACCGCACCGACGTCGACCTGTCGTACGCCGGCACCGGCTCGATCGGCGACCGCGTCTGGTACGACCGCGACGGTGACGGCGTGTCCGACAGCGGCGAGACCGGCTTCGGCGGCATCGACGTCACCGTCACCTGGCGGGGCCCCGACGGCCTGCCCGGCGGCGGCGACGACGTCGTGTTCACCACGACCACCGACTCGACCGGCACCTACCTGGTCGACCACCTGCCGGCCGGCACCTACACGGTGACCGTCGACTCGGCCGACCTGCCGGCGGGCGCCGTGCCCACCTTCGACCTCGACGGCACCGGCACCGCGCACACCAGCGACCTCGTCCTCGGTGACGCCCAGGACCGCGTCGACGCCGACTTCGGCTACCGCGGCGTGGCCTCCGTCGGCGACCACGTGTGGTTCGACGTCGACGGCGACGGCACGGGCACACCCGAGCCGGGTGAACCCGGCCTGGCCGGCGTACCGGTCACCGTCACCTGGGCCGGACCCGATGCCAGCTTCGGCACCGGCGACGACGTGGTGATCACCACCACCACCGATGCCGACGGCGACTACCTCGTCACCGACCTGCCCTTCGGTGCCATCCGCGTGCAGGTCGACACCTCGGCCCTGCCGGGCTTCGCACCCACCTTCGACGGCGACGGCATCGGCACCGCGAACCAGGTGACCCTGCTGCTCACCGTCGACGACGTGCTCACCGCGGGCGTCGACGAGGCCAACCCCCGGAGTGCGGACTTCGCGTACACCGGCACCGGCTCGCTCGGCGACTTCGTGTGGCAGGACCTCGACGCCGACGGCATCACCGACGTCGGCGAGCCGGGCATCGACGCGATCGACGTCACGGTCACCTGGGCCGGCCTCGACGGCATCGCCGGCACGGCCGACGACGTGGTGTGGACCACCACCACCGTCGCCGGCACCTACCTCGTCGACCGGCTCCCCGCAGGCAGCTTCACGGTGGTGGTCGACACCGCCGACCTGCCCACCGGCCTCGTGCAGGTGAGCGACCCCGACGCCACCCTCGACGCCCGCACGTCGACCACGCTCGCACCCGCAGAGGACCGCACCGACGCCGACTTCGGCTACCAGCTGCAGGCCGACCTGTCGCTCGACAAGTCGCACACCGGCCGGTTCGAGGTCGGACGCACCGGCGTGTACTCGATGGTCGTGCAGAACGCCGGCCCCGCGTCGGCGGTCACCCCGCGGCTCACCGACACCCTGCCCGCCGGGCTCACCTACATGAGCGCCACCGGCACCGGGGTCACGTGCGCCGCCAACGCCCAGCTGGTCACCTGCGATCTGCCGACGATGGCCGTCGGTGCGAACGTGACGATCACGCTCACCGTCGACGTGGGTCGCGCCGCGGCCCCGTCGGTCACCAACACCGCCCAGGTGCTGTCGATCACCACCGACCCCGACCTCACCGACAACAGCGACCGCGACCCGACCGACGTGCCGCTCGCCGACCTGCAGGTCGCGAAGCGTCTCGACGGCACGCTCGTGCGCAACAGCACCTCGACCTACGTGCTCGACGTCACCAACCTCGGGCCGAGCCCCTCGGGCGGTCCCGTCGTGGTCACCGACGAGCTGCCCGCCGGGCTCGAGTTCGTCGACGCCGTCAGCACCGATGCCTCGTGCACGGCGGCAGGCGCGCTCGTGACGTGTCGTTCCAACGGGGCGATGGCGGTGTCGCAGTCGCTGTCGATCAGCCTGCACGTGCGGGTGACGGCGGCGAGCGGGACGGCCATCGTCAACACGGCTTCGGTCGTGGCGGATCCGTCGCTCGGGTCGTCGGCCCCGGCCGACCCGGTCGCCACCAACAACAGCTCGGCCACGGCCGCGGCCACGGTGTCGAACGGTCTGCCGAGCACGGGCTGGGCGCGGCTCGCCGACTTCCTGCGCTCGGCGTCGTGGGTGATGGGTCTCGGCGCACTGGCCGTGATCGTCGCCCGCCGCCGGCGACCGACCCCGATGATCTGACGAGACGGACGATCTGACGAGAGTGTTCGTCGTCAGGTGGCCAGCGCGGCGAGCGCCGCCAGCGCGACGACGAACCCGATCGCCGCCATCACGATCGAGCGTGCTCGCGGGGCCTCGGCCAGATCGCCCTCGTCGCGAGGCCGTTCGGGCGGGCGCACCAGCGCCATCACGTTGCCCGCGAACATCGCGCCACCGAGCGCCAGCAGGATCCACACGATCAGGTCCTTGCCGAGGAACAGCCCGGTGTCGGCAGCGAGCAGGTGGGTCACGGGGTGCAGTGTGCCGCGCCTCGTGACGGGTCGCACCCCTCGTGCCAGACTTTCGCCATGGGGTATCACCACATCGCCTTCGCCACTCGTGACACGCAGGCCACGCACCACTTCTACACCGAGCTCATGGGGTTCGAGCTGGTGAAGACCAACGTGTCGCCCACGCCCGGCGAGCACGGCGGGTGGAGCAAGCACTTCTTCTACGACACGTCGGCTGCCACCGGTGGCACCGCCGACGGCGGGCTCATCGCGTTCTGGGAGATCCACGACTCGATGATCGGCACCGAGTTCGAGGTCGACATCAACACGCACGCGGGCCTGCCCGGTTGGGTCAACCACTACGCGTTCGACGCCCCCACCTACGACATGCTGGCCGCCCGCCGCGACGTGTGGCGCTCGCACGGTCACACCGTGGTCGAGGTCGACCACGACTTCTGCATCAGCATCTACACCAAGGACCCGAACGGGAACATGGTCGAGTTCTGCCACACGACCCGCGACTTCACGCCCGAGGAGCGCCGCCGCGCGGTCGAGATCCTGCACGAGGCCGACCCGGAGATGGAACCCCACGCGGCCAAGATCACGATCCACCCGCCGATCACCGCGGACGCCTCCGCCTGATCCGCCCGCCCGATCCGCGGCGGGCTGGCGCGCGCTGAAAGGAACCGGCGCGCTCGCGGCTCGTCATGGTTGTGACGCCACGACCCGACGCCGCGATCGACCCCGGTCTGGTCCAGCGACGCCCTCGCGTCGACACGGCCTCGCGCGGCACCGCGCCGATCGACCTCGTCGCGCTCGAACGCACGGTGCGGCGCGCGCTCGTGGCCCGCAACGGCGTCGAGCTCGGGTGCGAGGCGGCAGCCGAGGCGATCGCCTGGGCCGTCGAGCACCCCGACCGACTGGCCGAGCTCGAGCAGCCCGCCGGGTACCTGTACCGCGTCGGTCAGAGTCGGCTGCGACGCCAGCGACGTTGGGCCCGGCAGACCGCGCCGGTGTTCGCACCACCGGCCGACGACGTCGCCCTGTCCTTCGACCGCGAGCTGTTCGACGCGCTCGCCGACCTTCGGCCCGAGCAACGCACCGCCGTCGTGCTCGTGCACTGCTACGGCTACCGCTACCGCGAGGTGGCCGAGGTGCTCGGCATCGGCGAGGCCGCCGTCACCAACCACGTGCACCGCGGCCTCGCCCGGCTGCGATCCCGACTGGAGGACCGATGAACGCCACCCTCGAGGACCGCCTCGCCGCCGCCGGCGAGCAGCTCGACCGGATGATCGACGCAACCCTCGAATGCGCCGACGCCCGCCGCGGACGTCAGGGCTCGCGCCGTCTCGCCGTCGCCGCCGCACTCGTCCTCGTGTGCGCCGGGGTGGTGGCGCTCGCGACCCGGCACGACCCGGCGCCGGTCGGCGACGAGGCACCGGTGGTCGAGAGCTCGTCGACCCCGAGCAGTGACGCCGTACCGACGAGCGTCGCGACGCCGGAGTCCACCACCGCCGCGACCGACTCGGCGGTCACCGTCGACACCACGGCGGCCGCCCCGGAGACCTCGTCCACCACCCCGCTGCCGCCGCCGGCACCGTCGACCACGGTGCCCGTCGACCTGCGCCCGATGGTCGCGATCGGCGAGAGCGTGATGCTCGGTGCCGCACCGCAGCTGCAGACCGGCGGGTTCGTCGTGAACGCCGACGAGAGCCTTCAGGGCGAGGCGACGGCGGACGTGGTCGGCCGACTCCGGGCTGCCGGGCAGATCGGTCGGGTGGTGGTGCTGCAGGTCGGCACCAACGGGCCGGTGTCGCAGGCGACCTACGACCTGATCATGTCGTTCCTGCCCGCCGATGAGGTGCCGGTCGTGCGGTTCCTCACCGTGCACGCACCCGGCAAGGGCTGGATCGAGCAGAACAACGCACGGATCTGGGCGCTGAAGGGTCGCTACTCGAACGTCGACGTGCTCGACTGGGACGGTCTCGTCGCCAGCGGACAGGTGCCGGGTGTGGCCGGCGACGGCATCCACCTCGGCACCGACGCGGCGAAGCAGTTCTACGCGAACTACGTGTTCGGGATCATCGGCCGCAACGACCTCGTGCTGCCGTTGCCCGAGTCATGACGCGGTGATCGGATCCCAGGCCGGCGCTGCGGTGGCCAGGTGCGCGGTGACCTCGGCGAGCCACCGCTCGCCGGTGAGCGCACTCTCGGCCGCGCACCGCATCGACGGGGTGAGTGCGCCGGGCGCGTCGGCGGTCCATCCGGCGTCGGGGTCGAGCGTCGCCAGGTGCGCGGCGAGCGGCCGGAGGTCGGGCCGCGGCATCACCGGCCGACTGCGGAACATCACCCAGGTCTCGTAGCGACACTCCAGTCGCGGCCGGCCCTCCTGCACGATCGCCAGTCGCAACCGATCGGTCACCCGGTTGATCGCCGCCGGGTGCAGTGCGTCGCGGCGCTGGATCGTGAACCGGCTCGTCATCCGGCTCGCCCATTCGTCGGGCACGTGCACGACGGCGAGGTCGAGGTCGGCCCGTTCCTCCACCCGCACCACCCCTGCCTCGATCGCATCGAGGCCCTCCTGCAGGTGCGCGTCCTCGTCGGCCCACCACGGCCGCAGCGCGTCGACGTCGTCGAGCAGCTCGGGCAGCCGGGGCAGCAACGCCTCGTACTGGGCGCCGCACTGCTCGTCGTACCCGCCGGCGAACACGGCGGGATCGAGCGGCGAGCGGTCGGGCTCGCACCACGCGGCGATCGTGAACGCGAGCCGGATCGAGTCACGCGACTCGTACGTCGCGAAGTCGCCCGCGCGGGCCAGATCGATCAGCACCGCCCGGCGCGTGCGCGCGTCGTCCGGTGCCACGAGGGCGTAGGCACTCGCCAACCCGTCCTGGTCGAGATGATTGTTCGACACCGCCTGGATCCCGTCGAACAGCCCGGGTCGGTCGAGCGCGTGGAAGGCGATCTGCGCCGACAGGTCGTCGAGCAGCTCCGTCGGCGTCGGGCTGCCGGGCCAATGCGACAGCGTGAGCACCGTCGACGGCGTCGGGCTGCCGTCGACGATCACGTTCGGCAGCTCACCGAGCCGGTGGTACGGGACGAAGCGGAGACCGCGCATGGCCCGACCGTACGTCCCACCGATCGATTCCACAAGGAGCAGCTTTCGTTATTCGCGAACATGACTTGACAGGAATATTCCTGATGGTGCATGTTGGCTGCATGCGCTCGCTCGAAGTGCTCGCCGAACCCACCCGCCGCCGGATCCTCGACCTGCTCTGTACCCGCGAACGGTCGGTCAACGAGATCTCCACCCAGCTCTCGATCGGCCAGCCGAGCGCGTCGAAACACCTGAAGGTGCTGCGCGACGCCGGCCTCGTCACCGTCCGGCCGGACGCCCAACGGCGCGTCTACTGCCTGCGGGCCGAGCCGCTCCGCGAGCTCGACGCCTGGCTCACCCCCTACCGACGTGCCTGGGCCGACCGCCTCGACGCCCTCGAACAGCACCTCGACGCCATCGACCCGCTCGACCCGCTCGACCCCATCCAGCCCCGGAAGGACCACTCATGACCACGCATGCCACCCCGGAGGCGCCCCTCGGGCGTGTCCTGCGCGACGGCGACCGCACCGGCCTGCGCTACGAGCGCACCCTCCGCCACGCACCCGAAGTGGTCTGGCGCGCGATCACCGAGAGCGACCACCTGGCAGCCTGGCTCCCGGTCGACATCGTCGGCGAACGACGGGGCGGCGCCGCCGTGCAGTTGCCGTTCTGGCCGGCGATGATCGAGCGGTTCGGCATCGACGACCCCGACCAGTACCTCGCCGGCGAGATCCGGATCTGGGAGCCCATCACCACCTTCGAGTGGGACTGGGGCGGCGACATCATCCGGTTCGACCTCGAACCCGTCGAGGGCGGCACCCGGCTCGTCCTGACCGCCTGGCTCGGCCCGGCGCCCGTGGAGCCCTGGCAGGCAGCTGCAGGCTGGCACCTGTGCCTCGGGTTCCTGTCGACCCACCTCGACACCGGCGAGGTCGCCGGCGTCGCCACGGGCGATCCCGAGCCGTTCGAGGCGACCTACCGCGAGGCCTTCGGCGTCGCCGACTAGTTGAGGCCCTTCGCCGCGTTGTCGTAGCGGGTGTACGCACCGTTGAACACCAGCCGCACCACACCGGTCGGACCGGAACGGTGCTTGGCGATGATCACCTCGGCCAGGCCCTTGTCGGGCGACTCCCGGTTGTAGACCTCGTCGCGGTACAGGAACATCACGACGTCGGCGTCCTGCTCGAGCGAACCGGACTCACGCAGGTCGGCGAGCATCGGCCGCTTGTCGGCACGGGCCTCGAGGTTTCGGCTCAGCTGGCTGAGGGCGATGATCGGCACCTCGAGCTCACGGGCCAGGATCTTCAGACCACGGCTGATCTCGCTCACCTCGAGTTGGCGGTTCTCGGCACTCGCGCCACCGCTCATCAGCTGGAGGTAGTCGATCACGATCAGCGAGATGCCGCCGTAGCGGGCCTTCACACGACGGGCCTTGGCCCGGATCTCCATCACCGTGACGCGCGGGTTGTCGTCGAGGAACAGCGGCACCTCGAGCCGGTTGATCGCCCGGCCGATCTTGGTCCAGTCGCTGTCGACGAGCCGGCCCGTGCGCAACTTCTGCGAGTCGACCCGCGCCTCGCTCGACAGGATTCGCTGGGTGAGCTCGGCGTGCCCCATCTCGAGCGAGAAGAACAACGCGGGCTTCTTCGCCGTCATCGCCACGTGCGTCGCGATCCCCAACCCGAACGCCGTGTTGTGCACGAACACGTCGGCGGCGACGAAGTTGTGGGTACCCGGCACGTTGAAGTCGTAGATCCGGTCCGAGCCGCTGGACTCGATCGACACGATCTCGTCCCACGCAACATCGGGCGAGGCCCATCGCCGAAGGACGTCGCTGTCGAGCACCTGTGCCAGCAGGGCAATCGTCTCGCGGCGCGGCCGCCGCCGGTACGGATGCCAGTTGTGACTCGCCGCCCGACCGGCTGCGCGGCTGACATCGGCCCACGATCGATCGCCCTTGGCCTTGACCACGTCGTCCCACACGTCCATCGGCAACGTGTCGAGCGTGAAGCTCGACCGGGCAGCACGCCCTCGGACCGTTGCCATCACGCGGTCGACGGCCTCGTCCTTGCCGAGGATGCCGATCTCGTCGGCGAACACGCACAGTGACGGCGCGTCCGTCACCTCGACCTCGAACGCCGGGCGGCGTTCGCCTCGGTACGCGACGGATCGGCGACGCAGCTTGGCCCGGATGCCGAAACGGAGCAGCAGGTGCGCCACGTCACGCGCCAGGTGCTCGGACACGCTGGCGTACCCGATGCGCGGGTTCCCGGCCGCGGCGACCCAGGCGGTGCCGTCGGTGGCGAACAGCCGATGGAGGAACCTCGCGACCTGGGCTCGCGGCGCCGTGAACACCGCGGCCGGCACCCGCTTGGCGTGCGCATCACACCCCCACACCTGATGTCGCCGCAACACGTCGATCACCGGGTTCGGCCGGTTGTGCCCACGTTGCCCGGCGACGATGCGCCACGTGGTGGCGCGCCCGGCCGGACGGTCGACGACGAGGGATGCGCCGAGCTCGGCGGCAGCGGCGCGTGCCACGGCCAGGACGTCCTCGCTCGCCGTCGTGAGCAACGGCGACGTGCGGCTCGTCGGCGAACCATCGCCGATCAGGAGCGCGAGGAGGTCGATCTCGGCGTCGGGCAGCGGACGCTCGCCGAAGACGGGGAGCGCACGCGGCACGGCGATGCGCGTGCCCACCGGGATGTCGGCGAGCGGTTGCCAGCCGCGCCCCGTGAGCAACGGGTGCTCGGCGGTGATCCGGATCGTACGTCCCGACCGGGTGGTCACGCGCAACAGCGGCTTCTCGCCGTCGCAGTAGAAGCCACCGAACGGCGCTGACCGAACCACCCCGGCGTCGTCGAGTGTGGAGCACCTGACGGTCTCGCCGCGGACGCCGGCGAGGTACCAGTCCTCGGCAGTCCGCACCTCACCGGTGGTCGGGTCGACCATCGGTGTGTCCCAGGCGACGCACTTGCCCATGGCGGGCCTCGCGCCGACGATGTTGAGGGTGCTCGGCTGCAGGCCGGACATGATCTCGTCGAGGTCGTTGAAGCCGGTGGCCGTACCCGTGATCGTGTCGCCGCGGTCGAAGGTCTCCTGCAGCTTGTCCATCGCGAGCGGCAGCAGCTCGGCGAGCGGCTTGGTCGAGTCGACCACCCGGTCCTCGGCGACCTCGAACATCTTCGTCTCGGCCTCGTCGAGAGCCTTCGTGACGTCGTCGGGCTCGTGGTAGGCGAGCTCGGCGATCTCGCTCGCGACGCTGATCATGCGGCGGAGGACGGCGGTGTCCTGGACGATCTTGGCGTAGCGGCCGGCGTTGGAGATCGCCGGGGTGGCGTTCTGCAGCTCGAGCAGGAACTGCGGCCCGCCGATCTCGTCGAGCAGGCCGTTGCGGCGCAGCTCGTCGGCGACGGTGACGATGTCGACCGGCTGGCCGGTGGCCATCAGCCCGCGGACCGCGGCGTAGATGTGCTGGTGGGCGGGCTTGTAGAAGTGGTCGACGGACAACCCGAGCTCGGCCACGTTGCCGACGACCTCACGCGACAGCAGCAGGGCGCCGAGCAGACTCTCCTCGGCGTCGAGGTTGTGCGGCGGGACCCGGGCGTCGGTGCGGCGAGGCGCGGTCGCGCGACGGTCGGAGCGGTCGTCGTTCACTGCCATGGGGATCTCACCTTCGTCGCGTGGGCCTGGGGATCGCTAGTGCCAACTACCTGTGTCTTTCCTGGGGACAACCTGCTCGTGCTGTGGACGGTGCGGGGGATGTCGACGGGCGCGCGCGAGCACCTCGTCAGCATGCACGAGGGGTGTGACCTGGGGGTCCAGCGTTCGGGGGCGCCCCGATCGCGGGGGATGTGCACAAACCCACGATCGTGGGGGCACGGTGTGGAAAGCGGTGGAAACCGGACCGGTCCGAGCGCGGACGACGGTCGAGACGGACGTCACCGGCACCGGCTCGGCGCCGACCGGGGTCGACCCCGGTCGGCACCACGAGCGGTGCGACTCGTCGTCGGGCCGATCAGGCCTTGACGACGTCGACGCTGACGGGGAACTCCACGTCGGCGTGCAACTTGACCGACACGCTGTACGTGCCGACCGACTTGATCGGCTCGACGTGCAGCTTCTTGCGGTCGATCGAGATGTTCGCCTGGGCGTGGATCGCCTGAGCGATGTCACCGGTGGTGACCGAGCCGAAGAGCTTGCCCTCGGAACCGGCCTTGGCCGTGATCGTGATGGTCTTGGCGACCAGCGCCGAGGCGATGGTCTGGGCCGACTCGCGATCGGCCGCGTCGCGCAGATCGCGTGCACGGCGCATCGCCTTGGCCTGGTTGACGGCACCCTCGGTCGCGGTGAACCCGAGACCCTTCGGGAGCAGGTAGTTGCGGGCGTAGCCGTCGCTCACCTCGACGATGTCACCGCGCTTGCCGAGACCGGCGAGGTCGTTGCGGAGGATCACCTTCATGTCAGGCCTCCACCTCGTCGCCGGCGTCGGTGCTCTCGTCCGTGGTCACCGTCGCCTCGACGTCGGCCTCGGTCGCCGCCGCCTCGTCACGACGCGGGCCACGCTCGCGACGGTCGTCGCCGTCACGCGGCGGGCGACCGGCGCGGGTCTGGGCGACGCGCTTGGTGTAGGGCAGGAGCGCCATCTCGCGGGCGTTCTTGACCGCGTTGGCGATGTCGCGCTGCTGCTGCACGTCGTTGCCCGTGACCCGACGGTTGCGGATCTTCGAGCGGTCGCTGACGAAGCGCTGCAGGAGGTTGACGTCCTTGTAGTCGACGTACTCGACCTTCTCGGTGACGAGGACGCTGGTCTTCTTCTTGAACTTCTTCGGGTTGGCCTCGCGCGGTGCGCGCGCCTTGTTCTTCTTGCTGGTCATGGTTCTCTCAGTTCGAACGATTCGATCGGTGTATCAGCGAAGGCTGGTGCGGGATCAGTCGGATCAGAACGGCTCTTCGTCGCCGTAGACGGGATCGGCGGGACGACCGCCACCACCGCCCTGGTAGTTGCCGCCACCACCACCCTGGCGGCCACCGCCGCCCTGGTAGTTGCCGCCACCCTGGCCGCCCTGGCCGCCCGAGCGCTCGATGCGGGTCATCTGGGCGGTGGCGTACTTGAGCGACGGGGCGACCTCGTCGGCGATGATGTCGTGGGTCGTGACCTCGACACCGTCCTTGTTCTGGTACTTGCGGAAGTCGAGACGGCCCTTCACGAGCACGCGGTCGCCCTTGCTCAGCGACGCGGCGACGTTCTCGCCGTACTGACCCCACACGGTCACGTTGAAGAAGTTGGTGGGTGCGTCGACCCACTCGCCGTTCTGCTGGTACCGGCGATTCACGGCCACGCCGAAGCCGCAGGTGGCGGTGCCGCCGGCGGTGAAGCGGAGCTCGGGCTCCCGGGTGAGGTTGCCGATGACTGTGATCTCGTTGTCGGCCATGTCCGGCCTCCTTCGTGACGAGCGGCCGTCAGGCCGCAGCCCCCGACATGCCGCGGCGAGCCGCCTCGGCATCGGGCAGACGGATGAGCTTGTGGCGGACGATGTCGTCGGCGATGCGGAACGAACGCTCGAGTTCGTCGAGGGCGCCACCCGCGGCGTGAAGGTTGAACACGACGTAGTAGCCGTATTCCTTCTTGTTGATCGGGTAGGCGAACTGGCGGCGACCCCACCAGTCGGGCTTGCCGTGCACCGCGCCGCCGGCCGCGGTGATCGAGTCGGTGATCGACTTGATCCACGCCCGTGCGGGGGTGTCTTCGAGGTCACCGTCGATGATGACCATGAGTTCATAGGCACGCTGCATGCGTGTGGAACCTCCCTTCGGACCCGTGACCGTTCCTGCGGCCCGGGGCCCCGGTGTGGGGCAGGGTGAATATGACCCGGCAAGCGTAACGGGTGATCTTCCACATGGCACCAGCTGATCACGGGGGTGTGACCCCGCGGCTGCGCGCCGGTCAGCCGGTCAGCCGGTCAGCCGGTCAGCCGGTGACGATCGGCAGGCCGGCCGCCTGCCACGCGGCGATCCCGCCGTCGAGCTCGCCGATGTCGGTGAAACCGAGGGCCACCATCTGGGCCACGGCCTGCCCGCTGCGGTTGCCCGAGTGGCAGTACACGAACACCGGGGCGTCGTGGGGCAGCTGGTCGACGTCGGCGCCGAAGGTCGCCGACTGGAAGTCGATCATCGTGGCGCCCTCGAGGTGGCCTGCGGCGAACTCCTCGGCGGTGCGCACGTCGAGCACGGTGAGGCCTGCGGGTGGGGCGGCCAGGAACGCCTGGGCGTCGGCCGGCGACAACAACCGGGGCGATGCCGTCGTCGTGGCACCAGCCGGGGCCGCGGCGGCCGCGACGTCGGTCGTCGCCGGGTCGGAGGCGTCGTCGCCGCCACCCCCACAGGCCGCGAGACCGAGCGCCGCGACCAGCACGAACGGTGCGGCGACGAGCGCAGCGCGGCGGGCGGACGAGTCGGTGCGGGGGGAGCGCGGGTTCACGGGGTCCGAACATACCCCCTGCGGTATCGAGCCGAGCAGGGTCCTTCGTCACGACGGCGGCGTCGCGCAGTACGGTGCGATCGATGGACCTCCAGGCCTGGCTGCTCGACGCGCACACCGACCTCCGCCGCCGACTGTTCGGTGCCGTCGTCGACCTGGTCCCCGTCGAGCGGTGGGACGAGCAGGCCGACGGTGGCGGGTCGAGCATCGCATGGCTGCTGCTCCACCTGGCCCGCCACCAGGACCTCGCGCTCACCACGGTCATCCGCAACAAGCCACCGCTCTACCTGACCCATGCGCCCGCCCTCGGCCTCGCCGAGCTGCCCGTGTCGTCGGGGCTCGGCGAGCGTGAACAGCGCGACGTCACCGCCGCGCTCGATCCCGAGGCGTTGCGTGCCTACGTGACGGCCACGTTCGACGCCACCCAGCGCTGGCTGCAGCGGCTGTCGGCCATGGCCATGGCGGTCGTGCCCGACACCCCACGCCGGCTGCAGGGCCGCGCCGAGCTCGACCCGGGAGAGCTCGACTGGCTGTTCGGCATGTGGAGCGGGCACACCGTCGACTGGTTCGTGCAATGGCCGATCCTCGGCCACGGCCAGGCGCACGTCGGCGAGGCGATCGCCGTGCGCAACCGCATGGGGCTCAGCCCGTTCTGACGCGCGGGTCCGTGCGGTCGGCTCAGCCCGTGCGACGAGCCCGTTTGCCACCCACCGGCAGCACGCGGAGCAGGTGGTGCCACCGGCACTCGACACACGCCTCGACCACGTAGGCCGTCAGGTCGTCCGAGCGAGCGTTGAGCGCCGCCATCTCCTTCGCGGTCGACACACAGCGACCGTGCGACGGCAGGCGCGACCCGAAGACGTAGGTGACGAGCCGCAGCTTCGCGGCCTCGCAGATCGGGCACGTGGCACGACTCTCGGTGCCCAGGTTGCGCGCCGCACGGATGAGCTCGGGATGCGCGTCGCAGATCTGGTCCTGGCGCAGGCGACCGCGACGGAACTCGTTCACCAGGTGACGTCGCGCGAGCCGGTGATCGACCACACCGCGACCGGCGCCGCGCAGCGCACCGGCGGAGAAGTGGCCCTGCGACGACATGGAGACCCAGGCTACCGACCACTCCGACCCGGCGTCGGCTGGTGCGCCGCCCCGGCGGGTGATGCGACCGGCGATCCGCCGAGCCGTCGCGCGCATCGGTCACACTGGGATCCATGAGTGCGAGCAACGTGTGGTACGGCAAGGGTGTCGCCGACGAGGGCGAGTTCCGCCTCTGCGGCAACGTGTCGGGGCGACGGACGATCGAGCTCGGCATCGGCCCCGTCCCTGCCGGCACGGCACCCAACGCGGTCACGCTCGCCGTGGCCGGTGCCAAGTCCATCGCGATCGACCCGAGCGCCGAGCGCATCGCCGACCTGCGCCGCGCCGCCGAGGAGCACGAGGTGCGCGTCGAGTGCCACCAGGGCGAGCTCGCCGACCTCGGCTTCGCCACCAGCGGATCCGTCGACCTGGTCGTCGCGACCCAGACCCTCGACGACGTCGACGACCTGCCGCGTCTCTTGCGCCAGGTGCACCGCGTCCTGCGTCCCGACGCTGCCTTCGTCGTGTCGCTCACCCATCCCGTGGCGGCGATGTTCGACTCGGGCGTCGACGCACCCCGCCACCGCTACGGCAGCGTCGCCCGGTCGATCGGCGAGCTGTTCATGAGCTTCGAGCGCAGCAACTTCCGCCTCGACGTGCTGCACGAGCTGTCGCCGATGGGCGCCCGCGACGCGCTCGCACCGTCGGTGCTGCTGCTGCGGGCTCGCAAGCTCGGCGTCTGACTCACGGCAACGCGCGCTCGGCCTCGACGATCTCGGCCGGGCGCGGCCGGCCGAACAGGTAGCCCTGTCCCTTGTCGCAGCCGAGCTCGCGAAGGCGCGACAACTGGAGCGGCGTCTCCACACCCTCGGCCACCACCGACAGGCCGAGTGAATGTCCCAACCGCACGACGGCCTCGACGATCGTCGAGTCCTCGTTGTCGATGCCGAGCCCGTTCACGAACGTGCGGTCGACCTTGATCGCCTCGACCGGGAAGCGCTTCAGGTACGTGAGCGAGGAGTAGCCGGTGCCGAAGTCGTCGACCGACAGGTGCAGCCCCACCCCGCGCAGCTCGCGCAGCGCGATCGACGCGGCCTTCACGTCGGTCATGAGGGCGGTCTCGGTGATCTCGAGCCACAGCGAGCCGGCCGGCACGCCCGATTCCGCGAGTGCTTCGCACACCACGCCGATGAACTCGCCGCCGAGCAGCTGTCGGCTGCTCACGTTCACGGCGATCGAGAGGTCGGCGAACGACGGCACGCGCTCGCGCCACTGACCCAGCTGCGCGAGCGAGGCGCGAAGGATCGCCGCACCGACGTCGTTGATGATCCCGGTCTCCTCCGCCATCGGCAGGAACTGGTCGGGACCGAGCAGGCCACGGTCGGGGTGACGCCAGCGGGCGAGCACCTCGAAGCCCGTGAGCACACCGGTCTCGAGGTCGACGATCGGCTGGTAGTACGGCACGATCTCGTCGCGCTCGATGCCGCGGCGCAGCTCGTTGGTGGTGCGCAGCGTCGCGACCGACGCGTCGTGCACGCCGGGCGCGAACACCTCGACGCAGTCGCGCCCGCGCGCCTTCGCGCGATACATGGCCGCGTCGGCGTCGCGCAGCAGGTCGCTCGCGGTCACCCCGGGTCGGTCCGCGATCGCGATGCCGATGCTGCCGGTGACGAACAGCTCGACGCCGTCGAGCGTGAGCGGACGACCGATCTCCTTGCGCAATCGCTCGGCCATCGCGAGCGGTGGCAGCTCGCCGTGGTAGTCGGTGAGCATCACGATGAACTCGTCGCCGCCGAAGCGGCTCAGCATGTCGTGGTCGCGCAGCACGGCGCGGAGCCGCTGGGTCATGCCCCGCAAGAGCTGGTCACCGATCGCATGGCCGAGCGAATCGTTGACCACCTTGAAGTTGTCGAGGTCGATGAACAACACGGCGGTGGTGCCCATCGGGGCCGTCACCAGTCGATCGGTCAGCTCGGCCGTGAACTGCGAACGGTTGGGCAGGCGCGTGAGCTCGTCGTGCGTCGCGGCCCAGCGCAGCTGCTCGGCGGCGCGTCGCTGCTCGGTGATGTCCTGGACGTGCGCGATGGCGAGCATCTCGCCGCCGTCCTCGAACACCGACACCGACGTCTGCGCCCACACCACCGACCCATCCGGTCGGACGTAGCGCTTCTCGAGTGCGTAGTCCGAGATCGTGCCGGTGGCGGCACGCACGAGGAGTGCGTTGTTGCGTTCCCAGTCGTCGACGTGGGTGATGTCGCGCACGGTGCTGCCGACGACCTCGTCGCGCTCGGCGCCCAGCATCGTGAGCATCGGTTCGTTGACGTCGACGATGCGTCCGGTGTCGACCGTGGCGAGCGTCATGCCCGTCGGGGCTCCGTGGAACGCGAGCCGGAAACGTTCGCGTGCCCGCTCCAACGCGGCCGCCTCGCGCACGCTGTCGGTGACGTCGCGCAGCGTCACCACCACCCCGTCGGGATCGCGAGCGGGCAGCATCGCGTCGACGGCGACGATCACGTCCGCCGCAGCGGGTGGTGCGAGCGGCAGCGTCACCTCGGTGCCGTGGAAGGTGGCGCCCTCCTGCACCTGTCGCCAGAGGATCCCGGCCAGGTCGCGCGACTCCTCGGCCACCAGCTCGCGGAAGTCGCGACCGATGAGCTCGTCGGCGATGCGTCCCGTCAGCAGCCGGGCGGCGGCGTTCGCGTCGCGCACCGTGCCGGCGCGGTCGATCACGACGACGGCGTCGGGCAGGTCGTCGAGCAGGTTGCGGAGCTGCTGCTCGGTCGACCCCAGGTGGCGGATCGTCTCGGTGAGCTGCTGGGAGTACTCCGAGCTCTCCCAGGCGCGCACACCCTGGTCGAAGGTGACGGCGATGACGAACACCATCGCCAGCACACCGGAGAACACGCTGATCGGGTGCTCGCCGAGCAGGTAGCGCGACACCGCCATGGTCATCGACACCGTGGCCGGGAGGTACACGGCGATCATCCGGACCACCTCGGGGCGGCGGTTGTCCTCGCCGGGTCGCGACGGCGTGCCCGCCAGGCGGGTGAGCAGGACCAGGTAGACGCCCCACGCGACCACGCTGACGATCCCACCGATCCCACCGAACGGGCCGCCCACCACGGCGGCGATCACGTCGCCGGCGGTGAACGACACGACCAGCGCCACGATCGCCGTCATCGTCGCGGTGCGCTGCTGCAGCACCATCACGATCGCGAGCGACGCGACGAACACGTCGACGGTGGGCAGACCGACGCGCACCACCTGGTCCATCACCGGGAGTCCGGCCACGCGGTCGCGCAGCCAGAGCTCCCACACGACGAACACGAGCGCGACGGCCATCACCAGGCCGTCGACGATCAGGGCGACGCGGCGCACGGGCTCGCGCCGCCAGAGCCGGGTGCCGAGTGCGAGCAGCACGAACAGCGGGGTGGCGACGAACCACAGGTCGACCGGGCCCGGCCAGGTGTCGTCCGCGCCGGCGATGTGGAGGGTGACCCGGGCGAGCTGTCCGATGGCCCACCAGGCGGAGGCCAGCAAGAACAGCACGACGCTGCTGCGCCGGTCCGACAGCAGCCGCCACCCGATCGCGACCGTGCTCACCAGCGCGGCGACGCCGAGCGAGGCGTGCGACGCCGTGCCCCAGGTGTCGAGATCCGACCGGTGGACGACGACCTCGACGAGCAAACCGAGGGCGACGATCGACGCGACGACCAGTTCGAGCTGCCCGCGGTGCGAGGCCACGGGGTCGGCAGGGCCGGCATGGGTCGATGTCGATGTCGACGCTCGTGTGGTTCGGCCGACCCGAGCGGCACGGACGGCCGAGGGGGCGACCGGTCGCTGCTGCTCCAAGGTGGTCCCCTGTCGATCCCGCCCGATCAGGGGGATACTAGCTCATTTTGAGTGGCGAGTCCACCACTCTCTGAGTTGATCGAGTGCCGCCTCGCGTTCCATGGGACCCTGCTCGAGACGACGTTCGAGCAGGAACGCCATCGCCGCGCCCACCTCGCGGCCAGGTTGGAGCCCGAGTGCACGCATGACCTCCGCGCCGTCGAGCTCCGGGCGCAGCGCCCCGAGGTCCTCCCGGCTCGAGAGCAGCCGTACCCGCTCGCCCAGGCGGTCGAGACACGCGAGGCGCCGGGCGGCCGCGTCGCCGGGGGTGGCCGCCTGCACGGCACGCTCGAGCACGAGCAGATCGTCGAACAGCGAGCCGGCGCGATGGGCGAGGTGGCGCACGTCGGCGTCCGACCACCCGACCTCGCCGACGACATCGGGACCATCGGTGCGCTCGTCGAGGGCCCCCGCGAGCTCGCGGTGCAACCCCACCAGCGTGGCCACCGCCGTCGTGTCGGCCGTCGACGCCCGCAGGGCCTGCAGCCGGGCCTGCGCCGTCGGACGGTCGGTGCCCGACAGCACCGCCGCCCACCGCACCGCCCGGTGGCCACCTGGGACGGCCGCGACCACGTCGATCGGCGACACTCCGCTCGCGGCAGCGAGCTCGGGCAGGACGAACGGTGCCAGTCCGGTGTCGAGGACGAACCGCAACCCGGTCTCGGGCGACGGTCCGACGAGCAGCTTGTCGAGCTCGTCACGCACCCGCTCGGCCGAGACGATCCTCATCCGCTCGCCCATCGAGCGCACTGCGTCGACCAGGTCGTCGACCGGTGCCAGGTCGTAGCGAGCGACGAACCGCGCCGCTCGCAGCATGCGCAGCGGATCGTCACCGAAGCTCTCGTGCGGCGTGAGCGGCGTGCGCAGCACCCGCGCTCGCAGGTCGTCGACCCCGTGGAACGGGTCGACCAGCGTCGGGGTCGGTGAGGTCAACTCGACCGCCATCGAGTTCACCGTGAAGTCGCGCCGCGACAGATCGGCCACCACGTCGTCCGAGAACGCCACGTCGGGCTTGCGCGAATCACCCCGATACGCCTCGGCGCGATGCGTCGTGATCTCGAAGATGCGCTCCAACGTGCCCGGTCCGTCGGGCCCGTCCGACCGCTTCATCGCCCCGATGGTCCCGAAGCGCTCGCCCTGGGTCCACACCGCGTCGGCCCACCCCTGCACCAGCCGTTTGATGTCGGCCGGCCGCGCCGTGGTGGTGGCGTCGAGATCGAACTGCGGACGATCGTCGCCGGCCACCAGGTCGCGCACCGTGCCCCCCACGAGGTAGAGACGGTGACCGGCGGCCGCGAACCGCGCCGCCAGCTCGGCGGTCTCGGCCACGATCGCCGCGAACCGGGACGACGCCAGCGCGTCGGCCGGGCCGGTGCTCATCGAGCGCTCATCCGTGGCCCGCCCCGATCCGGTCAGCCGTGCCCGCGCTCGCGCCAGAACGACGCGATCGCGTCGAGCTGGCGGCCGCCGGGGCCACCCGACGTCTCGTGCTCGCTCATGTCGACCGGCTCGGGGTCGTCGCCCGAGAGCACGCCCACCACGCCGGCCGCGCACCACGCCAGTGCATCGAGGTCGTAGCCGCCCTCGAGCATCACGATCCGACGCCCCTTCGGCGCCCACTCGAGCGCACGCTTGGTGAGCGCGATGTAGTCACCCGACGTCAGCCCGAGCTCGGTGATCGGGTCGAACCGGTGCGCGTCGAAGCCCGCCGAGATGATCAGCCACGTGGGCGCGAACGCCTCGACCCGCGGGGCGATCAGCTCGTCGAACGCCCGCAGGTACACGTCACCGGTGGTGCCCGGCGGCAGCGGCACGTTCATGGTGAACCCCTCACCGGTCCCTGCCCCCACCTCGGTGTGGCGCCCCGTGCCCGGGTACAGCGGCCACTGGTGCAGGCTGACGAACAGCACGCGGGGGTCGTGGTAGAAGACGTCCTGCGTGCCGTTGCCGTGATGCGCGTCGTAGTCGAGGATCAACACGCGCTCGCCCTGATCGGCGAGTGACGATGCCAACACCGCGACGTTCGAGATCAGGCAGAACCCCATCGACTCGGTCTGGTTGGCGTGATGGCCCGGTGGCCGCACCGCACAGAAGGCCGCATCGCCCTCACCCCGCCGCAGCGCCTCGGCCGCGGTGAGCCCGGCCCCCGCCGCCAACGTGGCTGCCCGCCACGTGCCCGGCGACGCGTAGGTGTCGGGATCGAGCCGTCCACCACCCGACGTCGAGATGTGCTCGATCCGATCGAGGTACGCACGTGGATGCACTCGCTCGAGGTCGTCGCGCGACGCCGCGATCGGCTCGAGCGGGATCAGCGCATCGGGCGACGCGTGACGGCGGATCCCCGACAGCACGGCCTGCAGCCGTTCGGGGCGCTCCGGGTGCCGCGGACCCGCCAGGTGCTCGAGATACGCGGCGTGGGTACTGAACAGCACGGACACGACGCCGACGCTACCGTCCTGGGAGAATGAGCCCAGTGCTCCGAACGTCCCGCTCGACGGCCGGCGCCGCCGACCCGTCGACGGCGCGAGGTTCCACCCGAACGAGCAACATCGTCCTGCGCGGCACGCCGGTGCCCGCGCGTGCACACCCCTGCCCCGGTTCGGCCACGACCGCCCAGATCGTCGTGCTCGACGGCACCGCGATCCCCACGCCCGAGCACTACCGCACCTGGGGCGCGACCCTCCGAGCCCTGGGGTTCACCCATGTGCGCACCGGTGCCCTCGCGCCCCGCCAGAGCGCGCAGGCCGAACGCGCCGGGCTCACCTGCGTCCAGGAGCTCGCCCTGCTCGACATCGACGCGCCGTTCACGATCGGCCCGATCACGCATCGCACCCACCGGCTGCGCGCGCACGAGCTCCCCCGGTTGGCGGCCATCGACCTCGCCGCGTTCGGCGCCAACTGGGCGCTCGACGCCGAGATGCTCGCCGACATCCGACAGGCCACACCGGCGCACCGGGCGCGCACCGTCCGCCTCGACGGCATCGCCGCGGGGTTCCTCGTGTCGGGCCGTGCCGGGCGCACGGGGTACGTGCAACGCCTCGCCGTCCACCCCGACGCGCAACGCCACGGCCTCGCGACCGCGTTGCTCCTCGACTCGCTGCGCTGGATGCGGCGCGCCCGTGTGCGACGCGCGTTCGTCAACACCCACGTCGAGAACACCGCCGCGCTGGAGCTCTACCGCCGCCACGGCTTCGCCGAGCTCCCCGAGCGGCTCCGCGTACACGAAGGTCCGGTGCCCACATGAGGGTCACCGCACGCGTGGCGGTCGCCGGCGCGGTGCTCGCGCTCACCTCGGTGGCGCTCGCCCCGTCGTCGCCGCCCGCACAGGCTCGCGCCGACGAACCCCTGCAGATCCTCGACCAGAGCTTCACGATCGCGGTCGACGCGCCCATCGACCTGACGCTCACACTGCCCGCCGACGTCGATCCCGCCGACTTCGACGCCGACTCGGTGCTGGTCGTCACCAGCCACCGCTCCGTGGTCGACCGGCTCGAGATGCACCAGACCCTCGACGGCGAACTCACCCGCACCGAGGACACCTTCGACGTGCTGCTCGACCCGGCCGCAGCCGACCCCAACCTCGTCGCCGTCGGGTCCGACAGCGTCACCATCCGGGTTCCCACCGAATCGCAGAGCCGCACCCCCACCGCGCTCCAACTGGCGCAGACGGGCGTGCACCCGATCGTGGTCGAACTCCGGGTCGACGACCGGCCGGCCGGCGAGGTGACCACCTTCGTCAACCGGTTGCCCTCCGTGTCCGGCACCGCCGGACCGTTGTCGGTCTCGTTCGTGATGCGCGAGATGTCGCAGCCCACCATCGAGGCAGACGGCTCGGTCAGCGTCAGCGACAGCGCCCACGGCGAACTGCAGCAGCTGCGCGAGGTGTTCGACGCGATCGACGCCGCGCCGGCCGCCGCCGGCGTCGACACCACCGTGCCCCGCGGCGTGATGGTCGAACCCTCGATCCTGCAGGCCCTCGGTTCCAGCGACCCCACGCTGTCCGACGCGCTGCTGCCGGGCCTCGCCCGCAGCGACCTCATCGCCACGCCACGCCTGCCCCTCGACCCGTCGGCAGCAGTGCGGGCCGGCCAGCAGGACCGCTACGGCGACTGGCTCCTGCAGGGCGAGGACCTGCTCGGCGGGATCACGCCCGACGCCACCATCGACCGCTCGATCGCACTCGTCGACGACCGGCTCAGCCGCGACGGCGCCGAACTGCAGCGCACACTCGGCACGCGCATGCTCGTCGTTCCGTACGACTTCTACACCGAGCTCGACGGCAGCCTCTTCGAGTACACCGACATCTCGCAGCTCGTCACCGTCGGCCTCGACGACGGCACCGAGATCCCGGCGGCGATCGTCGACGAGTACCTCGGCAACCAGATGGTGAGCGGTGCCGAGCAACCGCTCGGCACCGCGGTGGAGATCGCTGCCGAGTTGGTGGTGCTGGCACGCGACCTCGACATCGACGGCGGCGTGGTCGATCGCCACGGCGTCGTGCTGGCACTGCCCGACCTGGGCATCCCCGACCCGACGCTGATGGGTCACCTCACCCGCCTGATCCTCGGCACCCCGACGCTGAAGCTCGTCGAACCCCGCGAGCTCGCCACCACCACGACCACGCTGCTCGACGACGGCCGGCCCGTCGTGGTCGAGCTGCCCGAGCAGGCAGGCCCCGACCTCACCGCCCGGCTCGAGGCGCTCGACGACGTGTCGGCCGACGTGCTCGCCTACGCGAGCATGCTGCCCGAGGACTCGATCGACATCACGCGGTGGGCCACCACCCTCGATGCGTTCCCCTCGACCGCGATGAGCGACGCGCAGGTCGACGCCGCGATCGGTCAGCTCAACGACGACTTCGCCGTCCTCCGCCGCGCGATCGTCGCGCCCGAACCGTTCGCGTTCACGCTCACCGGTCGCGACAACCTCCTCCGCTTCGAGCTCACCAACACCAGCGCCACCCCGCTGCGGGTGCGGGTGTCGTTCAGCTCGCCGAAGATCCGCTTCCCCGACGGCGACACCTTGGTCGACCTGCCCGCGCAGAGCTCCACCAACATCGAGGTCAGGGCCCAGGCGCTGAGCAACGGCAAGTCGAGCGTGTTCCTGCGCATCTACGCACCGGCCGAGAACCGGAACGTCGAACTCGTCCCCGAGGTCGTGCTCACCGCACGTGTCACCTCGCTCGCCGGCCTCGGCCAGCTGATCACCGGTGCGGGCATGCTGCTCGTGCTCACCTGGTGGGCGCACCACGTGCGCACGAGCCGGCGCAAGGCAGCCGCCGCGAAGAACGTGTCGCGCCACCCGGCCGCCCGCCGCGAGGCACCGGTCGCGCCTGACGGCGAGGTCTCGCCCGACGCCGCCGCGAGTAGCCTTCCGCCCTCGTGAGCTCGTCCCGCGTCCGCATCGTCACCGATTCCGCCTGCGATCTGCCCCAAGCGGTCGTCGACGACCTGGCCATCGAGATCGTGCCGTTGACCATCCGCCTGGGCGACGACGAGTTCGTCGACCGCCAGGACCTCACGCCCGCCGAGTTCTGGGCGCGCTGCGCGACCCTCCCGGGCCTGCCCGAGACCGCCGCCCCCGCACCGGGTCAGTTCGAGGCGGCCTACCGCAAGCTCGCGGCCGAGGGTGCCGAGGCGATCGTCGTCGTGTCGCTCAGCGGGGCGCTGTCGGCCACGATCCAGAGCGCCGAACTCGCCGCCCGCTCGGTCGCCGCCGAGATCCCGGTCACGGTGGTCGACAGCCGCAACTGCACGCTCGGCCTCGGCATGATCGTCACCAACTGCGCTCGACTCGCCCGCGACGGTGCCGACGCCGACACCGTCGCCGCTCGGGCACGCGACCTGGCCGAGCGCACGCGGGTGTGGGGTGCGCTCGACACGCTCGAGAACCTGAAGAAGGGCGGCCGCATCGGCGGCGCCAAGGCGCTGCTCGCGTCGGCCCTCGCGATCAAGCCGATCATCGAGGTGCGCGAGGGCAAGGTCGAGCAGGGCGGCAAGCAGCGCACCCGCAGCAAGGCGCTCGCGTTCCTGGTCGAAAAGCTCAAGAGCTACGGCCAGGTCGAGAACCTCGCGGTGCTGCACGCCGACTGCAGTGACGTCGACGAGTTCGTCGAGATGCTGCGCCCGCACTACGCCGGCGAGATCCTCGTCGGCGACATCGGCCCCGTGGTGGGCACCCACGCCGGTCGCGGCACGATCGGCATCGCGTTCCACGAGCACCGCTGACCTCCGCTCACCCCGCCCAGCACCGCTGAGCACCGCCGACCGGCGGTGTCCGGGGGATTGCCGGGACCGGAGACCCGCCCGCCACTAGCGTTCACCGGCGGACATGTCCACGACCACCAGCCCCCCGCCGCTCCCGCCGGCTGTGCTCGCCCAGCGATACCGGCTGGAGCGTCGCCTCGCGCAAGGAGGCATGGCCGAGGTGTGGCTGGGCACCGACCTGTCGCTGTCGCGGCAGGTCGCGGTCAAGTTGCTGAAGCCCAACCTGGCGAGCGACCCCGTCGTCGCCGAACGGTTCCGTCGCGAGGCCATCGCCGTCGCGCAGCTCAACCACCCCAACATCGTCGCCGTCTACGACGCGATCGAGGACAACGGACGCCAGGCCGTCGTCATGCAGCTCGTCAACGGCAAGAGCCTCCGCCAGTTGCTCGACGAGCAGAAGAAGCTCAGCCCCGAGCTCACCATCCACATCGGCTCGTGCGTCGCCGGCGCACTCGACGCCGCCCATCAGGCGGGCATGGTGCACCGCGACGTCAAGCCGGGCAACATCCTCATCACCCCCGACGGTCGCGTGCTGCTGACCGACTTCGGCATCGCCAAGGGTCTCGAGCCCACCGGCGACGACCTCACCAACGACAACATCATGATGGGCACGGCCAAGTACCTGTCGCCCGAGCAGGTGCGTGGCAAGCGGCTCGACGGCCGCGCCGACCTGTACTCGCTCGGCCTGGTGCTGTACGAGTGCCTCGCCGGCCGCGTGCCGTTCCTCGGCCAGAACGACGCCGACACCGCGCTCGCCCGCCTGCAGCGCGACCCCACCGACATCACCCGGCTGCGACCCACGCTGCCCACCGGTCTGCCCGAGCTGATCCACAAGCTGCTCGCCCGCCGGCCCGACCAGCGCTACCCGTCCGGTGCCTCGGTGCGCGCCGCGCTCGCCGAGGTGGCCGCCAAGGCCAACGACCCGACGCTGCCCGACGCCACCGTCACGGCCACCGCGCCGCGCCCGCAGCCGATCGATCCCACGCTCCGCAAGCCGTACGACCAGGCCGCCACGTCGCCGATGCCCACGCGCGAGCCGTTCGCACGCGACACGCCCGCACTGCGCGACCCCATCCGTGACACCGGCAGCCAGCGCGCGCTCGCCGGCGATCCGGCACGGCGTACGGGCCCCCAGCCGGTGCGGCCTGCACCGGTGCCACCGCGGGCCACCGGCGGCCGTCCCGCCGGTCCTCCCGTGCTGAGCAGCGACCGCACACCGACGGGTTCGGCGCAGATCCAGCGCCGTCCCAACCGTCGCTTCGAGCACCGGCGCGGTCCGTCGCTCATCGTCGTCGGTGGCCTCCTGCTCGTCGCCACCATCGTGAGCGCCATCCTGTGGAACACCCTCGGCACCGACAGCGACGGCGACGAATTCCCCACACCCACCACCGCCGCACCGGTCGACGGCGCACCGGCCTCCACGGCCACGGGTGCAGCGGCCGACGTGACCAGCGCCGAGGTCGCGAGCGAGGCCGTCGGACCGACCACGCCCGTCGCCGGCATCGCCGGTGCCGGGCTCGTCGGTGTGCGCACCTACGACACCAACGCCGACGATCCCGGCGAGAACGACGACGACGTCGACCTCGCCACCGACGGCGATCCCGCGACGGCGTGGAGCACCCTGTGCTACGACGACCCCGAGCTCGCAGGTCAGGCCGTCGGGCTGGGGCTCACCCTCGACATCGCCCGCCAGGGGACGTTGACCATCGACGTGGCCTCGAGGAGCTGGCGGATCGAGATCTACACGACCGTCGGTCCGATGCCCGGCACACTCGCCGGATGGGGCGAGCGCATCGCCTCCGAGTCGGGCGACGAGCCCGGTCCCGTCACCGTGCCGATCACGTCGGCGGCGCAACAGCTGCTCGTCGCGTTCCGCGAGGTCGGCCCGAGCGCGTCGTGCACCGAGGCCTACCCCTTCAGCGGCGCCATCGCCGAGGTGCGCTTCGACGCGCTGGAGTGACCCGAGGTGGACACCGACGCACGCTCCGAGGAACGAACCCTCGTCGCCGCGGCCGCCGCGGGCGACCGTGCCGCGATGGACCGTCTGCTGCGCAGCCAGTACGACCGCATCTTCGCGGTCTGCCGGCGCATCACCGGCAGTGACGCCGACGCGGCCGACGCGGCGCAGGAGGCCCTGATCGCCATCGCCCGCAACATCGGCAAGTTCGACGGGCGGTCGACGTTCGGCACCTGGGCCTATCGGATCGCCACCAACGCGAGCCTCGACGAGCTGCGACGGCGCCGACGCCGGCCGGTGGTGGCCCACGGTCACGACGGCGGGCGGGACGAGCTGCCCGACGACCACGACGCGCACCTGGCCGATCCCGAGGCCGAACGTCCACTCGAGCGCACCCTCGACCGCATCGAGCTCGACGCAGCCCTCCGCAAGGTCCCCGAGGAGTTCCGGGTGCCGCTGGTGTTGCGTGACGTGGGCGACCTCGACTACGCCGAGATCGCTGCCACACTCGACGTGCCGGTCGGCACGGTGAAGAGTCGGATCGCCCGGGGACGAGCTGCGCTCGCGCAGATCGTCCGGGCCGGGAACCGCGACGACCCCGACGGACGTCCAACGGACATCCCCCACGAACGACCCTCCTCGAGCACCTGATGAGCGACCCCTTCGACCACCTTCCCGACGAGGACGACCTCCTCGCGGTCAGCGCCCTCCTCGACGGCACCGCCACCGTCGAGGACGAGGCGCGTGTGCGCTCGAACCCGGACCTCGTCGCCCTGCTCGACGACCTGACCGGCCTGCGCGACCAGCTCCGCGACGTCGGCGACGTCACGGCCCCGGCCGGTACCCGCGAGCTCGCCCTCGCCGCGGCCCTGGCGGCGTTCGACGACGAGCAGGCCCGCACCGACACCGACATCGACACCGACACCGACACCGATGACACCCTGGTCACGCCGGCACCGGCCCCCGCCCCGCTGCCCGCCAACGTCGTGCGCTTCGAGCGTCGGCGCAGGTGGGCCGGCGTCGTCACCGGTGCCGCTGCAGCGGGTGTGGCCGCCCTGTTCGTCGGCGCGCTGGCGCTCGGCGGCCTGTCGGGCAGTGACCAGGACGACTCGGCGTCGGTGGCGACCGAGGCCGACGCAGCCGAGGCGGCCAAGGCCGACACGCGGATCGCCGACGCACCGGCGTCGCAGATGTCCGAGGCGGCGTCGGCCACCACCGCTGCCGGCGGTGACGTGCTCTCGGCCGCCGGCGGATCGGGCCAGGCAGAAGCCGACAGCACGTACGCCGCCACCGAGACCACCGCCGCGGCGGCCGGCGACGTCAGCGAGGCGGCCGGCGACACGATCCCCGAGATCCAGCAGCCGGCCGCGGTCGACGCGGCGGCGACGGTGTCGATCTCGACGCCCGAGCAGTTGCGCGACTGGGCGGCCAGTCAGCAGGGGCTCATCCCCCTGCCGGGCCTCGGCCTGCCCTGTGTGGCCGACGGCTCGGAGGCGGTCGGCGAGGTGGTGTACCAGGGGGCCTCGGTCGTGGTCGCCCGCGCCGCCGACGGCACCGTCACCGCCTTCGACCCGCAGACCGACTGCACGGTCGTCGTGTCCGTCGAGCCCTGACCCCGCGATCCGGGCACCCGGCACAGGCCGTCGGCCGGGCACGGTCGAACTAGGCTCGCCGCCATGGCCGGCAATCCGCTCAACAACCCGAACTGGGCTCCCGAGCTCGCGAACCTGGTCGACAAGTACGTCGCACTCGTGCGCGACAACGTCACCAGCAAGGCCGTGCTCGGGGTGCGTGCCGCCGTGTTCGGGCTCGTCGTCGGTGTCACCGCGATCGCGACCGTGATCCTGTCGGTCATCCTCGGCACCAAGTTGCTCCAGCGCATCGTCAACATCGGCGGCTGGATCGACCGCGACTCGAGCGTCTGGGTGTCGTACATGGTGATGGGCGGAATCTTGTTCCTCGCCGGGCTGTTCTGCATGCGCAAGCGCCACACACCCGAACCGAAGGCATCCAAGTGAGCGACCCCCGCAACGTCATCATCATCGGATCCGGCCCCGCCGGACTCACCGCCGCCATCTACACCGCCCGCGCCAACCTCGCGCCGCTGGTGATCGAGGGCGAGCCGTCCAGCACCAGCGACCAGCCCGGCGGGCAGCTCATGCTCACCACCGAGGTCGAGAACTTCCCCGGTTTCCCCGAAGGCATCATGGGTCCCGAGCTCATGGGCCGCTTCCGCGAGCAGGCCGTCCGCTTCGGCGCCGAGTTCCTCACCGAGAAGGTCACCCGCGTCGACTTCAGCGAGCGGCCGTTCAAGGTGTGGGTCCGCGATCGCGAGTTCTCGGCGCAGTCGATCATCGTGTCGACCGGCGCGCAGAGCCTGATGCTCGGCCTCGAGAAAGAACCCCTCCTGCTCGGCCACGGGCTCAGCACCTGCGCCACCTGCGACGGCTTCTTCTTCCGCAACCAGGAGATCGCCGTCGTCGGTGGCGGTGACTCCGCCGTCGAGGAGGCCACCTTCCTCACCAAGTTCGCGTCGAAGGTGTACCTCATCCACCGCCGCGACAGCCTCCGTGCCTCGAAGATCATGCAGGAGCGTGCGCTGAACAACCCCAAGATCGAGATGGTGTGGAACACCACCGTCGTCGACCTGCTCGGTGAGCACCAGCTCGAGGGCGCGGTGCTGCAGAACACCGTCACCGGCGAGCAGTCGACGCTGCCCGTCACCGGCTTGTTCGTCGCGATCGGTCACCGTCCGAACACCGACCTGTTCACCGGCGTGCTCGACATGGAGGACAACGGCTATCTGATCACCAAGCCGGGGTCGTCGTACACCAACATCGACGGCGTCTTCGCGTGCGGCGACGTGCAGGACCACACCTACCGCCAGGCCATCACCGCGGCCGGCTCCGGGTGCATGGCCGCGATCGACACCGAACGCTGGCTCGAAGCCCACGTCCACTGACCCGACCGGCTCGCGGGACGGATCAGGTCTGCACTCCCCCGTCGGCGGGAATGCTGCCGCCGTCGCACCGGTTGGCGCTTGTTACAATTCCGTGTCCGTCGTCGACGCCGCCGTCTCGGCGACGTCCGGCGCCGGCACCAGGACCTCGAAAGGATCCGCCATGGCCGATGGCATCGTCACCCTCACCACCTCCACGTTCGACGAGACGGTCGCCGGGAGCGACACGCCGGTCGTCGTCGACTTCTGGGCCGAGTGGTGCGGTCCCTGCAAGATGATCGCCCCCATCCTGGGCGAGATCGCCACCGAACAGGCCGGCAAGATCACCATCGCCAAGCTCAACGTCGACGAGAACCCCGACCTCGCGATGCGCTTCAACGTGATGAGCATCCCGACGCTGCTCGTGTTCGACAAGGGTCAGGTCGCGAAGCGGCTGGTCGGCGCCAAGGGCAAGGGCGCCCTGCTGCAGGAGCTCCAGGAATTTCTGCCTGGTTCCCACTGACCGCGGGCCAGCGCGGCGAGGCCGTGCGCGACCTGCAACGCCGCCTCGCAGCGGCCGGCTTCCCCATCGGTGCCACCACACCGGCGGGGGTCTATTGCCCGGCGACCGAGGCGGCTGTCCGCGCGTTCCAGCAGCACCGCGGGTTGCGGGCCACCGGCATCTGCGACGAGGAGAGCTGGACCGCGCTCGTCGAGGCCAACTGGGCCCTCGGCGATCGGTTGCTGCTGCTCACCTCGCCCAACCTGCGCGGTGACGACGTCGGCGAGCTGCAGGCGTCGTTGGCGCGTCTGGGTTTCGACGCCGGCCGGGTCGACGGGATCTTCGGCCCCAAGACCGCTCGTGCGCTCGAGGACTTCCAGTCGAACTGCGGGCTCCCCGCCGACGGGGTCTGCGGCACCGAGACCGTGCGGGTGCTCCGCCGGGTGATCGGCCAGACCGGCCAGGGGCCGGGCATCTCGGCCGTGCGCGAACGCGAGCGGCTGCGAGAGGCGCCGGCCTCGCTGGCCTCGCTCCGCATCGTCGTCGGCCAGTTCGGTGGCCTGTCGAGTATCACGCGCGCCGCCAGTCGCGAACTGCGGCTCGCGGGTGCCCAGGTGGTGCCCCTCGACGAGCCCGACGCGGTGGTGCAGGCGCGCACCGCCAACCAGTTCGAGGCCCACCTCTACGTGGGGTTCGAGGCCAGCCCGGCCGAGGCGACGGTCGTGCACTTCTACAAGGTGCCGACGTTCGAGTCGGTGGGTGGGCGGAGCCTGGCGGCCTGCCTCACCCACGAGCTGGCCGCGTGCCATCTGCCGGTGCACGAACCGTGCGGGATGCGGCTCCCCGTCCTGCGCGAGACCCGGATGCCGGCGGTGCTGGTCACGCTGGCGCCCGTGCGCGAGGCGGTCGACGCAGCGCCGGACGTCGCAGCGCGGGTCGTACAGGCCGTTCGGGCCTGGATGCACGACTGTGCACGGGTCGGCTGACCACTCGCCGTCGCCAACCTGTGGACATCAGGTTGAGGCCCAGCTCCACACTTCAAGGTTTATCCACAACCTTGTCCACCACATGTGCGTAACGCTGAAGTGCACCTCGCGCGTGAGAGCTCACGCGATGTGACAAGAAGTGGTCAAGAGTTCGACGCTACGTGGCGGATTGCTCGGCGGAACCGCTGCTCATGATGTGATAGAGCCGCTCGAGGTCCTCGAGGTCGGCGAAATCGATCACCAGCTTGCCCCGCTTTGTCCCCATGCTGACCGACACCTTGGTGGACAAACAGTCCGCCAACAGCTCCTCGAGCTCCAACAGCCCTGGTGGACGCAGTCGTCCGCCTGGTGTCGGCCGGTTCGTGCCTGTGGATGACGAGTCGTCCGCGGCCGGTGTCGCACCGCCGAGTCCGCTGCTGCGGTCGCGCACGGCCTCCTCGACCGCGCGTACCGGCCAGCTCTCGGCGACGGCGCGACGGGCGAGTTGCTCCTGGAACGCACGGTCGGGCGTGCCGAGCAGTGCCTTCGCATGGCCGGCGGACAGCCGGCCGTCCGCGAGCAGGTGCTGGATCGACGGCGGCAACGTGAGCAGACGCAACATGTTGCTCACGGCCGAGCGGCTCTTGCCGACACGCTGGGCCACCTGCTCGTGCGTGAACTCGAAGTCCTCGATCAGCTGCTGGTAGGCGGCTGCCTCCTCCAAGGGGGTGAGGTCCTGACGGTGCAGGTTCTCGACCAGTGCGCGCTCGACCGAACCGAGATCATCGGTCGTGCGGACGACCGCCGGGATCACCGACAGACCCGCCCGACGAGCGGCACGCCAGCGCCGTTCCCCTGCCAACAGTTCGTACCCGGAACCTGCGGGCCGGATCAGGATCGGCTGCAGCACCCCGAGCTCACGGATCGAGGCCGCGAGGTCGTTCAGTGACTCCTCGTCGAAATGCACACGAGGCTGGTTCGGATTGGGCACGATCGCATCGATCGCGACGTCGACCAGTCTCGCGTCGTTGCCACTCCCCCCGTCGTCCTTGGTGCTGTCCCCGGCGGGGATCAGCGCACTCAGTCCTCTACCCAGACCGCCTGGCCGAGCCACGGCTGACCTCCTTCGCGACTTCGCGATACGCCACCGCACCGCGCGACGTCGGATCGAACGTGATGATGGGTTGACCGAACGACGGTGCCTCGCTCAGTCGCACGGTGCGTGGCACCACCGTGCGGCACACCTTCTCCCCGAAGTGCTCGCGGACCTCCTGCACCACCTGATCGGCGAGCTTGGTGCGCGCGTCGTACATGACACAGACGATGGTGCTGACCTCGAGCCGCGGATTGAGGTTGCGCTTCACCAGGTCGACGTTGCGCAGCAGTTGGCCGAGACCCTCGAGGGCGTAGTACTCGCACTGGATCGGCACGAGCACCTCGGTCGCCGCGTTCAAGCCGTTCACGGTGAGCAGGCCGAGTGAGGGCGGGCAGTCGATCAACACGTAGTCGTAGTCGTCGATCACCGACTCGATCGCCCGTCGCAACCGGTTCTCGCGACTGAACGCCGGGACGAGCTCGATCTCGGCACCTGCCAGGTCGAGGCTCGCCGGGGCGACGAACAGGTTGCGCACCGCCGATGGCTCGACGCAGTCCTCGAGCGGTACGTCGTGCATGATCACGTGATACATCGAGGTCTCGAGACCTCGATTCTCGATCCCGAGGCCGGTCGATGCGTTGCCCTGCGGATCGAGGTCGATCACCAGCGTCCGGAACCCCAGTTCTGCGAGGCAGGCGCCGAGGTTGACGGTCGTCGTGGTCTTCCCGACGCCGCCCTTCTGGTTGGCCACGGCGATGATCCGCGGCAGCGGACGTCCCTCGGGCATCGATGGGGACGAGGCGGGCGAGGACGCAGTGTCGGCAGCAACGCCATCACTCGATGCACTCGACGCACTCGACGCACTCATGGTCATGAGGACCTCAGCTCCTGGTCGGCGAAGGCGGGTTCCGGTGGCTCCTCGTCCAGGTGTTCGACCGGCTCGTCGGCACGAGCGGATCGACGGTCCTCGGGCGGGCTGGCGCAGCAGGAACGAGCGGTGGTGAGGATAGCAAGGCTGACGGTCGGGCGGACGCACCTCCGCCGCAGTTCCACGTGGAACCGGTGGTGATAGCGAACGATCTCGTGCCGCGGATCACCGGTCGACCGGACCGGCGAGACCGACCGGTGTCCGCGACCTCATCCGGCTCGGTATCAGCTGCCCCCATCGCCATGGCTCATGCAGCGGTCCGTTCCACGTGGAACCGACGTCCGACCACCGCAGACACCTGCTGCCTGATCAGCGGGTGCCGGACCGCTGGGCGTGGGCTCCGCGGGCGAGGGTCGACCTCGTTCCGTCGCCGGGCGCCGTTCCACGTGGAACCTGGTTCGGACCGGGCCCCGTGCTGGATCGCGCACACCAGCGTCAGTCCGGGCGTCCGGCACCTCACGCCACCCGGATCCGTCGCCGTACCGGTCGTTCACCGCCCGGTTCCACGTGGAACCGAGGTCCGACCAGCAACGACCGCCCAGCGTGGATCCCGCCGCACGGCTCGGTTCGACGTGGAACCGCCCGGCGGACGCGATACCCGGGCACCGACGCTCACTCGGGATCGATCCGGCCTGGCGTTCTCCCGCCTGCGCCGCTCGGGTCGGTACCCCGGCGTCGCTCATCCTGCCGTTCCACGTGGAACCGCGTCCGACCACCTGCGCCGGACCGCCGCACACGAAGACATCGCTGTTTCACGTGGAACTTCGGAACGGGTGTGGCCATGGTCCGCCCACGAGCACCCCGAGCGACCTCGCCCAGCCGTTCCACGCTCGCCGCTCGCCCGAGCGCGAGGTTCCAGGTGGAACGCGACGAAGTGTTCGCATACCCGGAGCCTCGGCTCGGCGATCTCGACATCGAACACCGTGTGTTCCACGTGGAACGAACGATGCGTTGCGCGACGCGGCCAAGGGAGCGCGGCGATGCCGATCCCCCGCACATCCCGACGCCCGATGAACCGCTGCGACGGCGGGACGAACCACTCGGTGACGCTGTGCGCCCGCACAACATGGACGCCTGAGTCCGTGCGGCTCCGTCGAACGTGGCGCCACGCGCCGTGCAACCGATGGCACGCCTGGGGGCGGTCTGGCGTGATCACACGACGCAACTCCTGGCTCGCACTCGAGTGCGAGCCGTTCGCCATCTGAGCCGGATCGGAGTTCCACGTGGAACCGCCGGGGCACGCAGCGCCGTGACCGCGAGCGTGGCGATGCGCCTGGCCATGCGGCAGGAGGCCGATCGGGTCCACCTCGACGGGTCCGAGTCGTCGATCGGTTCACGCACACGTCGCTTGATCTGTCCAGACCGGTCAGCAGGGGAGGAGGACTGCCCCGTGGCGTGACCATGCCCTCCTCGATGCCATGTACTCGTTCCACGTGGAACACCGGTCTCGGTGCGCCATCCCACCGGCCTCGACAGGCGGGTCCACACCGGATCAGCACTCGCGCGTGCCGCCACGTGGGCGAGCGGGCCGGCGGCCCCGGCTCGCCGGATGTCAACCAGTTGTCGGCACGCGGCGCAGGCGACGGACGGCGCCGATGCGGCCGTCGTCCACCAGTTGGCACGTGGTCAGCAGATCGACCGGCCAGCGGTCGTCGTCGCCGGGCGGTTCACTGACCAGCAGCACGCCGCTCGATACCAGGAGATCTCGGGCGATCGGACCGAGCACCGGGGGAGGGGCGAACGATCGAGCGGTCACCACGTCGAACGACCTCGGGCGAGCAGCCACCACGGTCGCCACGTCACCGCCGATCACCTCGACTCGTGCGTCGGCGTCGAGGAGGCGCACGCCATAGGCCAACAGGTCGACCCGCTTCGCGCGACGTTCGACCAGCGTGATGCGCAGATCGGGCCGGTCCGCGGCGATCACCAACCCCGGCAACCCACCGCCGGACCCCAGGTCGACGAGCGTGGCGCCAGGTGCCACCGCTGCCGGGATCGCGGCCACGAAGTGCCGGGCGTGCTCGATCGCGTCGTCGATCGGGCCACCGCCGATGGCGCCACGGCGCTGGATCTCACCGAGCGCGCGTCGGAGTGCCTGATCGACGGCAGGGTCGAGCGGCAGGGGGGTGGGGCGACCGTCGTCGCCGCCGGTCATCGCCGGATCAGGCCGTCGCAGGTGCGATGACCACGCACCGGCGGGGGTCGTCGCCCTCGGACCGGGTGACCACACCCTCGAACGAGGCCAGCTCGTCGTGGATGACCTTGCGATCCGACGAGCTCATCGGCTCGAGGCGCTTCGCCGTCCCATCGGCGACCACCTGCTCGGCCACCTGGCGGGCGAACCGGCTCAGTGCCTCCTTGCGGCGCTCGCGGTACCCACCGACATCGACCCGCAGCCGGGTGTCGTGGTCGCCGAGGCGGCGCTGTGCCGCGACCCGAGCCAACTCCTGCAACGCCTGCAGCGTCGTGCCACGCGGGCCGACGAGGAGACCGAGGTCGGCGCCGTCGACGGCCACCTCGAGGTCGTCGCCGTCCTGGCGCACGCTGGTCGTGCCCGTCAGACCGAAGGCGTCGACGACGCCCTGCACGAACTTGCGGGCCTCGTCACCCACCTGCACTGCATCCACCATGGTGTCGTTGCTCCTCTGCTCGGGCGTGGCCGCATCGGCGTCCGCCGGGTTGCCGGATTCCCGCCCGGCGCGGTGACGGGCGCGCGGCGCCCGGGTTCGGACCGCCTGGTCCTGGTCCTGATCCTGATCCCGCTCGGCGACTGCGTCCGTCGCCGCCGCATCACCAACCGGGTCGGCGTGGTCGCGTTCGTCGGTCTCGTCCTGATCGGTGCCGTCGGCCTCGGTGGACGACTCGTCGCGAGGACGACCACCCGAGCCGCCGCGTCCGCGACGGCCGCGACGGCGTGACCGCTGACCCGTCGGGCGTGAGCTGGTCTCGTCGGTCAAGTCGTCCGACACGATGTCGGACGCATCGTCCGACGCCTGGTCGGCGCTCGCGGCCGGCGTGTCGGCGACGGCCACCGGGCGCGCCGATGATCGTGCGGCGCGGGGGGCGCGAGCCGGCTTGGGTGCCGGTGCGTCACTGGTCGTCTCGTCGCCGGTGGTCTCGGCTCGCCCGCCCTTTGCGTCCTTCGCGTCCTTGCGCTTGCGGTCGCGTCGGTCGAGCTTGGGTCGCGGGGTCGTCGGGCGAACACGTGCCCGTACGCGGGCCTCGCCGCGCACGCGGCCGAACAGACCTGCACGCGGCTCGTCGAGCACGACGATCTCCGCGTCGTCCTCGGCGACGCCCAACTGGTCGAGGGCACGGTTGCGCGCCTCGTCGACGGTCTTGCCGGTGGTCTCCACCCACTCCACGGCTGCCTACTTCTTCTTCGGCGGGCGGGCGGCGGGCGGCGTCGGCTTGGTGGCCTTGCCGGACGACGGCGGTCGTGTCACCCGGCCCGTGGGAGTCGGCTTGTTCTTCGGTGCCGTCACGCGCTTCGACGTCGCGCCGGCGGCGCCGTTGGCGCCTGCCTTCGACGCGTTCTGCGACTCCTTCGCCGCAGCCATCTCGCGCTTGGCCTGGGCGAACAGACCGCCACCACTGCCGCCGTCCTCCTTGGCCATCTCGCGGGCTCGTGCGCCGGCGGCCTGGGCCTGGCGACCGAGCGACTGCTCGCCGTGGTAGAAGCGCTTGGTGATGTAGTACTGCAGACCGATGCGGATGATCGCCTGCGCCATGTAGTAGATCACCAGACCGGTCAGGTAGAAGACCAGGAACACGGCGAACACGACCGGCAGGTACTGCATGATCTTCTGCTGCGTCTCCGACATGGTCGGCGCCACCGACGCGCGGGCGGCCACCATGCGCTGCTGCAGGAAGTAGAGCGCGCCGAGGGCCACGACCAGCAGGGCGTACACCAGGCCCTTGCCGAACGAGTCGCCGATCACCTGGAACGGGCGAGCGGCCAGGTCGAGACCCCACGAGAGCATCTCCGACTTGCCCGCGAGCGACTTGTACAGCGCCGTGCTCTCGTTGATGTAGTCGGGGTAGAACACCACCGAGCCGGACGGCTTGTTGGCGCACAGCTGCTGCGCCACGTCCGACAGGCCCGTCGGGGCACACGTGACCTCACGGGTCAGGCCGTGGAGCACCCGGAACATGATGATGAACACCGGGAACTGCAGCAGCAGTGGGAAGCACGAGGCCAACGGGTTGACCTTGTGCTCCTGGTAGAGCTTCATCATCTCTTCGTTGAGCTTCTGCCGGTCGCTGCGGTACTGCTGCTGCAGCTTGCGCAGCTCGGGCTGGAGCCGCTGCATCTCGAGCATGCCCTTGGTGGCCTTGAGCTGCAGCGGCGCCGTGATGAGCATCACGACGACGGCGATGAGGGAGATCGACAGGATGTAGTTGTTGGTGAGGTCGTAGAACTTCGCCAGCAACCAGGCGGGGCCTTCGAACAGGCCGAGTGCGATCATGCGAGCGCTCGCTTTCGGGGTGAACGCGGGGACGATGAGTCCGACACGGTGTCAGGGGTCGGCTCGGGGACGGGGTCCCAGCCGGACGGGCCGAACGGGCGGCATCGGAGCAGCCGCCGCACGGTGAGCCACAGGCCGCGACGGGTGCCGTGCACCTCGAGGGCCTCGAGGGCGTAGGACGAACAGGTGGGCGTGAACCGGCACGGCGAGGGACGCCCGTCGACCGAGCGCTGGTACCAGAGGATCGAACGCATCACCCAGGTGGGACGACCGGCGAGGCGGTCACGGCCGCTCGCCGGTGCTGCACGACGGAACGCACCAGCGCCTCGACGTCGGAGCTCAGCTGCGGGAACGACCGCTCGGCGGCGGCCGGCCGGGCGCCGATCAGGTACCAGCCCGGCGGAAGTGCTCGTGACGGCGTCGTCGCCGGGTCCACCGACAGCAGGGCGCGCAGACGTCGCCGCAGGTGGTTGCGGACGACGGCCGGCCCCACGGCGCGGCCGATCGCAAACGCCACGCGCGGCGGCGATGCGGACGGATCGGGGAGGAAGGTGCACCACAACACTCCGGCCCGGGTGCGGAGCCCGTCCTGCGACAGGCGTGCGAAGACGCTCCGTTCCCGGATGCGCCAGATCAAGCCGACAGCTTGTGCCGGCCCTTGGCGCGACGGGCCTTCAGCACGGCGCGGCCGGCACGGGTGCTCATGCGGGCGCGAAAGCCGTGCTTGCGCGCACGGCGACGGTTGTTCGGCTGGTAGGTGCGCTTCACGCGACCCTCCTGGGGACGGCCACCGGTGACCCGGTGGGAGACATGAACCTCGGGCTCTCGGCGCGTTGGTGGCGACGACGCCGGCGGGACCGGCGCACGCTCGCGGGACGGCGAGTACGAGAACTTCCACAGGTTAGGGCTCGGCCCCCCGTCCGGCAACACGCCGACGCGCGCCCGTCCACCGACGCGACCGGTGCGGTCCCGTGACCGGTCGCGCGCGTGACCAGGGACGATGCACCTCGACGGCACGGACCGGCGTTCCGCGACCGTCGGTCCGGCTGCTAGGTTCCACGGGCTCCACCGCCGGCGCATCCCGCGTGGGGCTGGCGCTCGTCCACAGTTGTGGACAACGATGTGGACAGACGTCGGATGTCCGACGGTGGCGACGGAGGAGGTGCAGGTGAGCGACGCCGAACAGATGTGGACAGCGGTGGCGCAACTCCTGCGTGCCCAGGTGTCCGAAGCGGTGTGGTTCTCGACGTTCCAGGACGTCGTCGCGCTCGACGGCGATCCGTCGACGCTGCACCTGAGCGCCCCCAACAACACCACCCGCGACCGCATCCTCACCCGCTATCTCCCCTTGGTCCGCGACGCCATGGAGGAGATCGGGGTCGCGCATCGCCAGCTGGTGGTCGACGTCCCCGCCGCCGAGCCGTTCGACCTCACTGGTCACCAGGACGAACTCGATCTCGTCCCGTCGTCGCCGACCTCGTCCGGATCGTCCGGATCGTCCGGATCGTCGAGCCCGGTCGGCGTGGGCTCGCCCAACCTCGGAGCCAGCACGCAGGGGGCGCTCGACCTCGCCGGGCTCAACCCCCGGTACACGTTCGAGACGTTCGTGAAGGGCGCGTCCAACCAGTTCGCGCTGGCCGCGGCGTTGCGTGTGGCCGAGACGCCGGGGCGCAGCTACAACCCGCTGTTCATCTACGGCTCGGCGGGTCTGGGCAAGACCCACCTGCTGCACGCCATCGGCCACTACGTGCACCATCACTACCAGCACGACGTGGTGCGATACGTGAGCACCGAGACCTTCCTGAACGAGTACGTCGACGGCATCCGTACCAACACGATCGCCAACTTCAAGCGCCGCTACCGCGACATCGACGTGCTGCTCATCGACGACATCCAGTTCATGGAGGGCAAGGAAGGGCTCCAGGAGGAGTTCTTCCACACCTTCAACTCACTGCACGGTGCGAACAAGCAGATCGTGATGTCGAGCGACCGCATGCCCGACGCGATCCCGACGCTCGAGGAACGCCTCCGCGGCCGGTTCAAGTGGGGCCTGATCACCGACATCCAGCCGCCCGACCTCGAGACCCGGCTCGCGATCCTCCGCAACAAGGCCGAGCGCGACCGCAGCCCGGTCCCGTCCGAGACGCTCGAGTTCATCGCGTCCCGCATCACCAGCAACATCCGTGAGCTCGAGGGCGCGCTGATCCGGGTGACGGCCTACGCGAGCCTCAACCACGTGCCGATCAGCACGCACCTGGCCGAACAACTCCTCGGCGACCTGATGACCGGCAGCCAGGTCAAGACCCGCAGCGACGAGGAGCTGCTCGCCGAGATCGCGGTGATCCTCGGCTTCAGCGTCGAGGCACTGCGCTCGAAGAGCCGGCAGCGCCCGCTGGTCACGGCTCGGCAGACCGCGATGTACGTGTTCCGCGAGCTCACCGACCTGTCGTACCCCAGCATCGCCCGGCTGTTCGGCGGTCGCGACCACACCACCGTCATCCACGCCGTCGAGAAGATCCAGCGGCTGATGAAGGAGCGCAAGCAGGTGTACGACCAGGTCACCGACCTCGTCCAGCGGTTGAAGACCAGCTGAGGGCACCGGTGGCGACGACTGCTCACCGGGCTGGGGATTCCCTGGGGACGGACCGACGCGCGCGGTGGACGACACGCGCGATGTCCACCGAAGCACCACGATGTGATTTCCGGGGTGGGGACGCGGGTGGACATCGGTGTGAACGCGCGAAGCGGCCGTACGCTGGCGCGACGGCGGGTTGTTCACAATCCACAGCCCTTATTACTTCTATTGTCTTTTCAAGCACACGACGTGGTGAGAGAGGTTCCCTGTGAAGTTCCGTTGCGAACGTGAAACCCTGGCCGAGGCACTGGCCACCGCGGGGCGCGCCGCCACCGGTCGGACCGGCACCCTCCCCGTGCTCTCGGGCCTGCGGCTCGAGCTCCACGGCGACCAGCTCACGGTCACCGGCACCGATCTCGACCTCACGATCCAGCTCGACGTCACCGTGGGCGGCGACACCGACGGCGGTGTGGTGCTGCCGGCCCGCCTGGCCAGCGACATCGTCCGGTCGCTCCCGGCCGGCAAGGTCGAGGTCGACGTCGACGACGACGACGTGAAGATCAGCGGTGGTCGCTCGCAGTTCAGCGTCCGCCCGCTCTCGCTCGACGACTACCCCCGACTCGCGGCCCCGGCCTCGAGTGCCGTCACCATCAACGCCGCCGCGTTCGGCGAGGCGCTGCGTCAGGTCGTCCGCGCGGCCAGCACCGACGAGGCCCGCCCGATCCTCACCGGCGTGCTGCTCACCGCCGAGAACGACGGCCTCCGCCTGGTCGCGACGGACTCGTACCGCCTGGCGGTGCGCGACCTGCCCGGGGTGAGCGTGCTCGGCACCGACCAGAAGGTGCTGGTGCCCGGTCGTGCCCTCAACGAGCTGCAGCGCGTGCTCGGCCTCGGGGAGGAGCTCGTCCTGCGCCTCGGCGAGCGCGACGCCACCTTCGAGATCGGCAGCACTCGGCTCACCACCCGACTCATCGAGGGCGAGTTCCCCAACTACCGCCAGCTCATCCCGGCCAGCCACCCCAACGTGCTCACGGTCGATCGCGAGCCGTTGCTCGAGGCCATCCGCCGCGTGAAGATCCTGGCTCGTGACGCCACGCCGGTGCGCCTGCAGATCTCGGCCGACGGGCTGAAGCTCACCGCGATCACCCAGGACGTCGGCAACGCCGTCGAAGAGCTCGATGCCAGCGCCAGCGGCTCCGACCTCACCGTCGCGTTCAACCCCGACTACCTGGCGGCCGGGGTCGAGGCCGTGTCGTCCGAACAGGTGACGTTGTCGACCATCGACGCGCTCAAGCCGGCCGTCGTGCGTGGCGTCGGGTCGGACGACTACCTGTACCTGCTCATGCCGGTGCGCGTGCCCTGATCGGGCGCCGCCCGGGCTCGCCCGAGCTCCTGTGATCGTCACCCGGCTCGAACTGGTCGACTACCGCAACTACGTCTCGGCCGCGTTCGACCTCACCGCGGGCACGACGGCCGTCGTCGGCCAGAACGGCCAGGGCAAGACCAACTTCGCCGAAGCTCTCGGCTACCTGTCCACCCTCGACAGCTTCCGAGGCGCGCCGACCGAGGCACTGATCCGCCTCGGTGCCGACGCTGCGATCATCCGTGCCACCGTGCGCCAGGAGGACGGGCGCGAGGTGCTGGTCGAGGCCGAGCTCAGCCGCACGGGGCGCAGCCGGGTGTTGGTGAACCGCCAGAAGCTGCCGCGCACGCGCGACCTGCTCGGCGTCGTGCGCGTGAGCGTGTTCTCGCCCGACGACCTCGCGCTCGTGAAGGAGGGCCCGTCCGAGCGTCGCCGGTTCCTCGACGACACCCTCGTCGCGCTGGCGCTCAAGTACGACGCGATGCGGCTCGAGGTCGACCGCGTGGTGAAGCAGCGGAACACCCTGCTCAAGCAGGCCGGCGGCCGGCTCGACGAGGCGTCCGAACTGACCCTCGACGTGTGGGATCTGAAGTACGCCGAACTCGGCGACCAGTTCGGGTACGCGCGTTCGGTGCTCATCGCCCGGCTCGGGCCGATGGTGCAGGAGGCCTACGAGCACCTGGCCGGCGTCACCACGCCGGTCGAACTGCGCTACGAACCCGCGTGGCGACAGCGGGGCCTGGCCGCGGCGCTGGCGACGTCGCGGGCCGACGACGTGCGACGGGGGGTGTCGACGGTCGGCCCGCACCGCGACGACGTCGAGTTGGTGATCAACGGCATGCCGGCACGCACGCACGCGTCGCAGGGTGAGCAGCGCACGCTCGCGCTCGCGTTGCGCCTCGGGGCGCACCGGCTGGTGACCGAGCGCACCGGCACGGCACCCGTGCTGATCCTCGACGACGTGCTGTCCGAACTCGACGCCCAGCGGGCCACGTCGTTGCTGCGCCATCTGCCGCCGGGCCAGGTGGTGCTCACCACTGCGTCGGCCCTGCCCGAGGCCGCCCATCCCGATGCCACGGTGCGGATCGTCGCCGGTACGGTGGCGGGCGATGGCTGACGAGCCGGTCCCACTGAGCGAGAGCCTCGCCGGGGTGGTGAAGTCGCTGCGCGCCTCGGACAGCGGCCGCGGGACGACGGTGCCGGTGCAGGCGCTGGGCGGGGTGTTCGGGCGGTGGCGCGAGGCCGTCGGTGACGCCGTCGCGGCCCACGTGCAGCCCGTGAAGCTCGAAGGTGACCGCCTCGTGGTCGAGGTGGACGACCCGGCCTGGGCCACGCAGCTGAAGTTCCTCGAGGCCACGCTCCGGGAGCGGTTGCAGCAGGTGGCGGGCGCCACGATCAGGCAGTTCGAGATCCGCGTTCGCCGCTGACATCGTCCCTGGTCACGCACGGTGTCCGGGCCGCCGCGAGCGGCCGGTGTGCACCGCCGGACGACACCCCCACGGTAGACTGGGACGCATCTCGCGGCCGGCTGGCGCGAGGTACGCGGCACACCCGACGCGACCCCGTTCCCCCCGCAGCCACCGCCCATCACGACGTCCACGTCGGCGACCGGTCTCCCGGACCCGCCGAACCGGACGCACCATCACCACAGACGACTCGAGGTGCGAGTGTCCACAGACACGAACAAGCCCACGGCCGACTACGGCGCCAAGGACATCCAGGTGCTCGAAGGCCTCGACCCGGTGCGCAAGCGCCCGGGCATGTACATCGGCTCGACGGGGCTCCAGGGTCTGCACCACCTCATCTGGGAGGTCGTCGACAACTCCGTCGACGAGGCGATGGCGGGCTTCTGCACGCGCATCGACGTCACGCTCCTCGCGGACGGTGGCTGCCGCGTCGACGACAACGGTCGTGGCATCCCCGTCGATCCCTACCCGTCGGGTCCCCACCAGGGCAAGAGCGCCGCCGAGGTCGTCCTCACGGTGCTGCACGCCGGCGGCAAGTTCGGTGGCGAGGGCTACAAGGTCTCCGGTGGTCTGCACGGCGTGGGCGTCAGCGTCGTCAACGCGCTGTCCGAGCGACTCGTCATCGAGATCGACCGCGATGGCCGCCGCTATCAGCAGGAGTACGCGAAGGGCGGCAAGCCGCAGGGCGCGCTCGCCGACGTCGGGGCCACGCCGTCGGGCACGCGCACCACCGGCACGTCGGTGTCGTTCTGGCCGGACCCGACGATCTTCGTCGCCGAGGGCACCGAGTTCGTGGCCCGCACCGTCCTCGAACGCCTGCAGACGATGGCGTTCCTGAACCGTGGTCTCGAGATCCGGTTCGAGGACCAGCGCGAGGGACGCGAGCAGCAGGTCACGTATCAGTACAAGGGCGGCATCGTCGACTTCGTCAAGCACCTGAACGCCTCGAAAGAGGCCCTGTTCAGCAAGGTCGCGCACTACGAGGACGAGGACACCGAGGGTGGTCAGACGCTCGACATCGCGATCCAGTGGAACACCGGGTACCACGAAGGCATCCACGGCTACGCGAACGGCATCTCCACCATCGAGGGCGGCATGCACGTCGAGGGCTTCAAGACGGCGCTCACCGCGACGGTCAACAAGTACGCCCGCACCAAGAACCTGCTGAAGGAGAAGGACGAGAACCTGCTGGGCGAGGACATCCGCGAGGGCATCACCGCCATCGTCGCGGTCAAGCTGCGCGAGCCGCAGTTCGAGGGCCAGACCAAGGCCAAGCTCGGCAACGTCCCGATGCGCAGCTTCGTGCAGAAGGCCACCAACGAGCGGCTCGCCGAGTGGCTCGAGGAGAACCCGACCGAGGCGAACCGTCTCGTGAAGAAGGCGCAGGCCGCGGCGCAGGCACGCGTCGCCGCCAAGAACGCGCGCAACGCGATCCGCCGCAAGACCGCGCTCAGCGGCGCCGGGATGCCCGACAAGCTGAAGGACTGCACGAGCGGCAACCCCGAGGAGAGCGAGCTGTTCATCGTCGAGGGCGACTCGGCCGGTGGCACCGCGCTCGACGCGCGCGACCCGCGCACGCAAGCGATCCTCCCGATCCGCGGCAAGATCCTCAACGTCGAGCGCGCCCGCCTCGACAAGATGCTGAAGAACAACGAGATCCAGGCGCTCATCACCGCGATCGGCGGCGGCGTCGGTGACGAGTTCGACGCCTCGAAGGCCCGCTATCACAAGATCATCGTGCTGGCCGACGCCGACGTCGACGGCAGCCACATCCGCACCCTGCTGCTCACGTTCTTCTACCGGCAGATGCGGCCGATGGTCGAGAACGGCTACATCTACATCGCCCAACCGCCGCTGTACTCCACCGAGGTCGGCAAGGAGAAGGTGTACCTGAAGGACGACTTCGCGAAGGCCCGTTTCCTCGAGGAGCGGCCCAACCACAAGAAGGAGTTCCAGCGCCTGAAGGGCCTCGGCGAGATGGACTGGGAGGAGCTGCGCTCCACCACCATGTCCGCGGCCTCGCGCACCTTGCTGCAGGTCACCGTCGAAGAGGCCGCGCTGGCCGACGAGATCATGAGCGTGCTCATGGGCGACGACGTCGACCTGCGCAAGCAGTTCATCACGACCAACGCGCGCGACGTGCGCAACCTCGACTTCTGAGTCGGGTCCGAAGGAGACGATCACATGAGTGACACCCCCGACAACGGCGCGCCCGAACCCGACGAGCCGCAGGGCACCCCCGACCCGCAGGCCGGCGGCGACGCCGAGCAGCTGGCGATCCAGCCGGTGGCGTTGCAGGACGAGATGGAGCGCAGCTTCCTCGACTACGCGATGAGCGTCATCATGGCCCGCGCGCTGCCCGACGTGCGCGACGGCCTGAAGCCCGTGCACCGCCGGATCATCTGGGACATGGAGGAACAGGGCTTCCGCCCCGACCGTCCGTTCGTGAAGTCCGCCCGCGTCAGCGGCGACACGATGGCCAAGTACCACCCGCACGGCGACAGCGCGATCTACGACGCGCTGGTGCGCATGGCTCAGCCGTTCTCGTTGCGCCATCCGCTCATCGACTTCCACGGCAACTACGGCTCGCCCGACTTCGGTCCCGCCGCCTCGCGCTACACCGAGTGCCGCCTGCATCCGCTCGCGATGCAGATGCTCGCCGACATCGACGAAGAGACCGTCGACATGGTGGCCACCTACGACGGCAGCCGCGACGAGCCGACGGTGCTGCCGGCCCGGTTCCCGAACCTCCTCGTCAACGGCAGCCAGGGCATCGCCGTCGGCATGGCCACCAACATCCCGCCGCACAACCTGGGCGAGGTGATCGACGCGACCGTGCACATGATCGATCATCCCGAGTCGACGCCCGACGACCTGATGCAGTTCGTGAAGGGTCCGGACTTCCCGACCGGTGGGTCGATCCTCGGCCGCGCCGGGATCATGGACGCGTACCGCACGGGTCGCGGCAGCATCAAGATGCGTGCGACCGCCACGATCGAGGAGACCCGCACGGGCAGCTACCACATCGTGGTGACGCAGTTGCCGTACCAGACGAGTTGCTCGTCGATCGCGGCGCGCATCCAGGAGCTCGTCGACGCGGGTGAGCTCGACGGCATCAGCGACGTCAACGACGCCTCGTCGGGTGGCAAGACCAACCTCGAGATCAAGCTGAAGCGCGACGCCAACCCCAACGTGGTGCTCAACAACCTGTACAAGCTCACGCAGCTGCAGACGAGCTTCGGTGTCAACATGGTCGCCCTGGTCGACGGCGTGCCGCGCACGCTCAACCTGGCCGACGCGCTGCACGGCTACATCCGACACCAGGTCGACGTGGTCACCCGCCGCACCGAGTACCGGTTGCGCAAGGCGCGCGAGCGGGCCCACAAGGTGGAGGGCCGCCTCAAGGCGCTCAACGTCATCGACCAGATCATCGCCCTCATCCGGGCGAGCGAGGACGCGGCGTCGGCCAAGGAACAGCTGATGGCGCCGCCGTACGAGTTCAGCGAGATCCAGGCGGTCGACATCCTCGACATGCAGCTGCGTCAGCTCACCCGCCTCAGCCGTATCGACCTCGAGCGCGAGATGCAGGAACTGCAGGAGCGCATCGCCGAGCTCGAGAGCATCCTCGCCGATCCGGTGAAGCTCAACCAGGTCATCAAGGACGAGCTGCTCGCGATCAAGGAGGAGTTCGCCACGGCGCGCGTGTGCCAGGTCACCCTCGACACCGGCGAGATGAGCATCGAGGACCTCGTCGAGGACAAGGAACTCGTCATCGTCATGACGCAGGCTCAGTACGTGAAGGCGGTGCCGGCGGCCAACTTCAAGACGCAGGGTCGCGGCGGCCGCGGCGTGAGCGGCGGCAAGATGAAGGCCGACGACATCGTCAGCAACGTCATCTTCACGACGGCGCACGCGTTCTTGTTGTTCTTCTCCAACCGGGGCAAGGTCTATCGCCTGCGGGCGATGGACATCCCCGAACGCGAGCGCACCGCGAAGGGCATGCCGATCGTCAACCTGCTGCCGCTGCAGGCGGGCGAGACGATCCAGGCGATCATCGACACGCGCGACTTCGCCGGCGAGCGCTACCTGTTCTTCGCGACCCGCAACGGCACGGTGAAGAAGACCGCGTTCGACGAGTACGACTCGGGTCGCCGCGACGGGCTGATCGCGATCAACCTGCGCGACGACGACGAGCTGGTCCGCGTGATCGAGACCGGTGGCACCGACGACATCTTCATGGTGGCGCGGTCGGGCATGACCATCCGGTTCAGCGAGGACGAGGTGCGCCCGATGGGTCGCAACGCCGGTGGTGTGCGCGGCATGAAGCTGCGTGCCGGCGACGAGGTGGTCAGTGTCGACGTGGCGCGCGACGACACGTCGATCCTCATGCTCACCGAGGCCGGCTACGGCAAGCGCACGCAGCTCGACAAGTTCAACACCCAGGGTCGTGGCGGCCTCGGCGTGATCGGCATCAAGCTCACCGGCAAGAAGGGCAAGGTGGCGGCGGCGTTCATGGTCGGCCTCGACGACGAGATCGTCGCGGTGTCGAGCGGTGGCGTCACCATCCGCATGCCTGTTCGCGACATCAGCTCGCAGGGTCGCGACGCGACCGGCGTGCGGGTGATGAGCCTCGACGACGGCCAGACCGTCGCGTCGGTCGCACCGATCCTCGCGAGCGACGCCGACGACGAGGACTGAGCCGACCCGTCTCGCGGCCCTCGGGCCGTCCTGTCGCACCCGTCGGGGTGCCCGTTGTCGACCTGACGACCACCGAGGTGACGGGATGGACACGAGCACGAGGGCGCGAGCGCGCGACATCGGCAGCATGGTGCTGGCGGTCACCACCGTGGTGGTGTTCGCCGGCCTGACGGCCGTGGCGACGGCGCGGCTGGGCGTGGCGATGGTGCATCGCACCTGCGCACGCACGGCGGCCGACGCGGCGGCGCTGGCGGGCGTCGAGGGAGGCCCGGCGGGCGCGAGCCGGCTCGCCGCGGCCAACGGCGGCCGGTTGGTGTCGTTCGCTCGGAGCGGTCCGGCGGTGACGGTGACCGTGCAGTGCGACGACGCCCGTGCGACGGCGCGGGCCTCGAACGGACCCTGAGCGGCCGCGCAGCCCGGCGCGGTGTGGTTCTCTAAGCTCGGCACGTGACGTCCGAGCCCACACCGAAGCCGAAGGCCTCGGCGCGCCCCGCCACACGGGCCGTGCCGCGTGCCGGTTCGGGTTCGGGTTCCGGTTCGGGGAAGGCCGGTGATGCCGGCAAGGAGCCGAAGGTGACGGTGTCGCGTGCCGGCGGGTCGGGCATGCGCCGGGTGCCGCGCGACACCGGCGAGGGCGCGAAGGACGACGTGCTCGAGCGACTGGCCCGGCTCGATGCTGCGCCGCCGTCGGTCGCGCCGGACGAGGTCGCGCTCCCGACGATCGTCGAGGCGGATCCCAGTGCGCCGCTCGAGGTGCCGGCCGGGGCTCGTGACGACGCCTCGACCACGGTGGCGACGAGCGTGGCGGCCGAGGCGCTGGTGCTCACGTCGTCCACCTCGGCGAGCACGCCGATCAGCGCGATCACCGCCGACTCGCCGACCGCGCTGGTGGCGGTGCCCGCCGAGCCGGCCCGCGAGGTGGCCGATCCTGCGCACGCCACGACGGTGGCGGTCGCGCCGGTCGCGCCGGTCGAGCCGCCGACCGACGTGTCCGCACCGTTGCTGCGCGAGCTGCCCGTCCTCGAACCGACCGCGCCGGTCGCGCCGGTCGCCCCGGTGATGCCCGACGTGCCGGTGGTGCCCGTCGAGGTGCCGGTGGTCGCAGTGCCCGAGGCGGCGCCCACGGCGCTCGAGGTGTTCGACGACCAGGACGCCACCGACGCGACGGGTGGGACGCTGCCGCTGCGCCGACTGAAGGCGCCGATGGTGTTCCGCCGGGCCAAGCCCCGGGTCCGGCGCGTCACCCGCGTGGTGCGCCACGTCGACACGTGGAGCGTGTTCAAGGTCGCCCTGGTGTTCAACGTGATCCTCTACCTGGTGTGCCTCACCTCCGGCGTGCTGCTGTGGAACGTCGCGCACGCGACGGGCACGATCGACAACATCGAGCAGTTCTTCGAGCAGTTCGGCTGGGAGAGCTTCGAGTTCAAGGGCGGCGAGATCTACCACAACGCCTGGATCGGCGGTCTGTTCGTGTCGATCGGCCTCACGGGCTTCGCGGTGCTGCTCGCGACGCTGTTCAACCTCATCACCGACCTCGTCGGTGGCATCCGGGTGAGCGTGCTCGAGGAGGAGGTCGTCGCGAAGCCCCGTGGCGCCGGCGACCCGACCGGCGGCACTCCCCGGCCCTGATCGGGATCCCTGCCCATCACAGTTGAGGGATCGCCGTTCGGCCCGATAGCCTGGCGACTCGCCACAGCGGGGCTATAGCTCAGTCGGTTAGAGCGCATCCCTGATAAGGATGAGGTCACAAGTTCGATTCTTGTTAGCCCCACCACCGCAGTGCAGCTGCGAGGAATGCCCGGACGTCGAGTCCGGGCCTTCGTCGTTTTCGGGCCGTTCGTGTGAGCCGAACAGCCGACCGATGAGTCGCGCGGGGTGACGTCGTCGGATCGGGCACCATTCGTGCACGACCGAGGAGCAGCCATGTCACGTCTCACCCCGAACCTGTGGTTCGACACCGAAGCCCTCGAGGCCGCCGAGTTCTACGTGTCGATCTTCCCCGACAGCGGCATCGACCACGTCACCCACTACCAGGAGGGCGGCATGCGCGAGGCGGGCATGGTGCTGACCGTGGAGTACCACCTCGACGGGCAACGGATGACCAACATCAACGGCGGACCGCAGTTCACGTTCTCCGAAGCCGTGTCCTTGCTGATCGACTGTGCCGATCAGGCCGAGGTCGACCACTACTGGGAGCGGCTCACGGCGGACGGTGGCGAGCCCGGTCCCTGCGGCTGGTGCAAGGACAAGTACGGCTTCTCGTGGCAGGTGGTGCCGGCCGGGTTCGTCGAACTGATGACCGGTGATCCCGAGCGGGCGCAGCGCGCGTTCGCGGCGATGATGTCGATGTCGAAGCTCGACCTGGCGGCCCTGCAGGCGGCGGCCGACGGTGCCTGAGCGACGGGCTTGGTAGCCTCCGACGGGTGAAGCTCCTCCGACGGGCACTGCTCGCGCTCTCGCTCGCGAGCTTGATCGCCGGGTCGCTGCGATTGCGCGGCAAGGGCGGCGTGCCGCCGCAGGAGGGTGGCTGGCGCGAGATGCGCCTGCCACCGACGTGACCGACTCCACCCGGCCGACCGGCGAGACGCCGGTGGTCGGCATCTGCGGCGCCGGTGTCACCGGGCAGGCCGTGGGTCGGGTGGCACGCAGCCGCGGATTGCGAGTCGCCTGGTTCGATCCGCAATCCGGCGCGAGCGTGCGGGCGAGCCGCCGTCACGGTGGGGTGGTGCTCGACCGGTTCGACGACCTCGGGGTGGCCGACGTGGTGGTGCTCACGCATCCGGTGGGCCACGCCGTGGTCGCGGGTGAGTTCGTCGACGAAGGCGTGCACGTGGTGTCGGTGTCGGACGACCACGACGACGTGATGGCGATGCTCTCGTTGCACGAGCGTGCGTGGACGGCCGGCGCCCGGATGGTGGTGGGTGCGGCGCTGTCGCCGGGTCTGACCGGGCTGCTCGCGCGCCAGTTGGCTTCGCAGTTGGCCGAGGTGGACGAGATCCACGTGGCGATGCACGGCACGGGCGGACCGGCGTGCGCGCGTCAGCACCACGGGGCGCTCGGTGGGCTGGCACGCGGGTGGCACGACGGTGAGTGGATCGAGCGGCCGGGCGGGAGCGGGCGCGAGCTGTGCTGGTTCCCCGACCCGATCGGGCCCGCCGACTGCTACCGGGCGGCGCTCGCCGACCCGGTGCTGTTGCACCGTGCGTTCCCGCAGGCGTCACGCGTGTCGGCCCGGGTGTCGGCCACGCGGCGCGACCGGTTGACGGCTCGGTTGCCGATGTTGGCGCCGCCGCACGCCGAGGGTGACCGCGGCGCGATCCGGGTGGAGGTGCGCGGCGCGCTGCCCGACGGTGCCCGCGAGACCCTGGTGGTGGGGGCCGTCGGCCGCACCGGCGACCTCGCCGGAGCCGTGGCTGCGTTGGCCGCGATCGCGTGCCTCGACGGGCGGGCGCCCGTCGGTGTGAGCGTGACCGGCGAGGATCCGGTGCTCAGCCGGCAGTTGCTCGGCGCGGCGATCGACTGCGGGGTGCAGCTGCAGGAGTTCACCGGTGTGCCAAGAGTCAGTGTGTGAGCAGGCACCCGTCGGGAGAGGATGATCCCTGATGAACGTGCCCACGATGACCCTGCCCTGGCTGCCCGAGGGGCGCACGGTGATGCTGCCCGGCCGCGGCGAGACGTTCGTGCGGGTGCATCGCCACCCCGATCCGTCGGCCCCGGTGCTGTTGTTGTTGCACGGCTGGACCGCCAGCGGCGACGTCCAGTTCTTCACGGCGTACGAGGCGTTGGCGGCGCACTACTCGTTCGTGGCGATCGACCACCGCGGCCACGGGCGTGGGATGCGGACGGCGCGCCGGTTCGAGCTCGAAGATGCGGCCGATGACGCTGCGGCGCTGGTCGAGCAGCTCGGACTCGGCCAGGTGATCACGGTCGGCTACTCGATGGGCGGGCCGATCAGCCTGCTGTTCGCGCACCGCCATCCGCAGCTGGTGCGCGCCATGGTGTTGCAGGCGACGGCGCTCGAGTGGCGCGCCACCCGGTTCGAGCGCGCACGTTGGAAGACGGTACGTCTGATCGGCCCGATGATGCGATCGTGGGCGTATCCGCGATGGCTGCGCTACGGGCTGACGAAGCTGCTCGGCGTCGGCCACGAGCTCGAGGCGTTCGTGCCGTGGATCGAGGCCGAGACCCGCCGTGGCGATCCGCTCGCGATCGTGCAGGCCGGCCGTGCGCTCAGCCGGTACGACGCCCGTCCGTGGGCGGGTTCGCTCGGCAAGCCCGCAGCCCTGCTGCTCACCACCCGCGACCGGCTCGTGCTGCCGCACAAGCAGCGCGAGTTGGCGACGGCGTTGCGTGCGCACGTGGTGGAGGTCGACGGCGACCATCTGGTCACCCTCGAGTCGCCGACGCACTACAGCGACGCGACGTTGGCACTGGTCGACCACCTGACGGGTCGGCTCGCGGCCACGGGCGCCGCCGCGAGCTGACGCCCGCGAGCGAGGTCAGTCGCGCGGGTGGTCGATCGACTCGCCCTTGGCGAGGCCGATCTCGAGCTGGTCGAGGCGGTCGGTCATGCGCTCGATCACGTCGGTGAGGCGATCGAGGTGATCGCCGATCTCACTCGTGGTGGCCACGTCGGCGAGCGACAGGCGGATGCTCGCGAGTTCGCGGGCCAGGTACTCGGTGTCGCTCTGGGTGCGCTCGGCCACGCGACGGTCGAGTTCGGCCTGGGCACGGTCGCGTGATTCCTGTCGGTTCTGGGCGAGCAGGATCAGTGGTGCGGCATAGGCGGCCTGCAGCGACAGCAACAGGGTGAGGCCGATGAACTGCCACGGGTCGAAGCGCAGGTTGTCGGGCCCGAGGAAGTTCCAGGCCACCCAGGCGACACAGAAGACCGTCTGGTACACGAGGAAGCGGGCGGTGCCGATGAAGCGCGCGACGCTCTCGCTGACCTGGCCGAACGCTTCGGGGTCGTAGTGCACGCCGAGACGACGGCGCTGGCGGGGCGTGGTGAGGTCGTCGCGGCGGGTCATCGGCGCGTCCCCTGACCTCCGGTGCCGCTCGCCGTCGCGTGCTGCTGCGTGCTCACCCGCCGTCGCTGTCGCCACCCGGTGGGCAGGGTGCGGTCGAGCACGTCGTCGACCGTGATCGCGCCGAGCAGTCGCCCGGCCTCGTCCGTCACGCCGACGGCGAGCATGTTGTACGAGGCGAGCCGCTCGGCGACCTCGCGCTCGCTCAGGTCGGCCGAGATGGTGGGCTCCTGCTCGATGCAGCGTCCGAGTTCCATGCTCGGCGGCTCGCGCAGGAGCCGCTGGAAGTGCACCACCCCGAGATAGGTGCCCGTCGGTGGCTTGTACGGCGCCTGCACCACGAACACCTGCGCCGCGATGCTGACGAGCCAGTCGGGGTCGCGGATCTCGGCCAGTGCTTCGGCGACGGTGGCGGTGGGCCCGAGGATGACGATGTCGGGCGTCATGAGCGCGCCGGCGGTGCCCTCGTCGTACGCCAGCAGGCGTCGCATCACGTCGGCGTCCTCGTCGTCCATCGCGTCGAGGATGCGGGTGCGCTGCTCGCCCGGCATCTCGGCCAGCAGGTCGGCGAGGTCGTCGTACTCCATCTCCTCGAGCACCGAGATGAGTCGGTCGAGGTCGAGGCCTTCGATCATGCGCAGCTGCTCGGCTTCGGGCAGCTCTTCGAGCAGGTCGGCGAGCCGTTCGTCGTCCATCGCCGCGGCGAGCTGCTTGCGGCTGTTGAGTGGCAGGGCGCGCACGGCGGCGGCCACGTCGCTGGGGTGCATGTCGCGCAGGCGGGCGGCCTCGGCGGCCATCTCGCCACCCACGCCGCTCGCGAACAGCTGGGGCACCTCGTCGTAGTCGAGCAGGCGGTAGCTGGGGCGGCGGCGCAGTGCGGTGCGACGGGCGAGGCGCACCTTGCCGATCTCCCACCAGGTCTGGCGGCCGTCGCCGCCCGGGCGCAGCGCGACGTCGCTGACGGTCTCGTCACCGACGCGCGCGTCGATGACGTCGCGGCCGAGGAGGATCTCGCCGGCGCGGGGCTTGAAGGGGTTGAGGTCGACGTCCCAGCTGCGCAGGCGCGCGCCGTCGGCGTCGAGGCTGCCGAGTCGTGCGGCGTTGACGAAGATGCGTCGGCGCTGGCTGGTGGCGACGAAGCCGAGCACGCGCGGCGCGGCGCCCGATCGTGCGGGGATGACGACGACGTCGTCGAGGCGGCCGATGGGGTTGCCACCCGCGTCGAGCAGGGGCAGGCGCATCACCCGGAACGCGTAGATCAGCTCGCCTGCCATGTGGCAAGGCTACCCCTGCTCGTCGACGGGGGTACCGGTGCCCCGGTAGTGCGTTCGGCCCATCGGAGCGGTGGTCGCGGGCGAGGCGGGTGTGGGACCGGACGGTCGTCAGTGACGGTGCGGGCGGATGGCGACGAGTGTGTCGCTGTAGGCCACACCGCCACCCCAGTCGGTCTGGGTGGGGTTGGTGAGCGCGTTGGCGGTGCGTCCGTCGGGGTGTTGTCCCGACCACCATCCCCAGGGGACCGCGACCACGCCGGGGCGCACACGTTCGCTGATGCGAACCGGCAGTTCGAGCTCGCCTCGGTCGTTCCACACGATCGCGCACTCGCCCTCGGCGAGGCCGAGCGCCGCGGCGTCGGTGGCGTGCAGTTCGACGACGGGTCCGCCTTCGAGCGGGCCGTGCTTGGGCAGGTGCGAGTAGCTCGAGTTGAGGAACCGCTGGTGCTGCTTGGGTGTGAGCAGCGCGTAGGGGAAGCGGGCGGCCAGTTCGGGATCGCCGCTGTGCGACTCGCGGGCGGGGGTGTAGGTGGGGAGCGCAGGATGACCGGCCGCGGCGAGCGCGTCGCTGCGGAGCTCGACCTTGCCGCTGGCGGTGGGGAAGCCGCCGTCGGCGTAGGGGCGGCCGTCGGCGGGGTACGGGGCTTCGACCCAGCCGACCCGACGCAGCTCGTCGACGTCGACGTCGGGCATCACCTCGCGGACGAGCGTCTCGTCGTCGGTGAACAGCTCGGGGTCGTCGAACCCGAGTGCGCGGGCGAGCCGGCGATGCAGTTCGGTGTTGCTGACCGACTCGCCGACGGGTGCGATGGCCGCCTCGTTCCAGCCGAGCCAGCGGTGGCCCCACGCAGGGACGATGTCGAGCGACTCGATCTGGGTGGTGGCGGGCAGCACGAGGTCGGCGTATCGGGCGGTGTCGGTGACGAACTGGTCGTGCACCACGGTGAACAGGTCGTCGCGTTCGAGCCCGCGTCGCACGCCTTCGGCGTCGGGGACGGTGACGAGTGGGTTGGCGGCGATGACGAACAGGGCGCGCACGGGCGGGTCGAGCGTCGGGTCGAGGGCGTCGGCGAGGCGCACCATCGGCAGCTGTCGGCGGGGCCGGCGGGTGAGCGACGGGCGGGTGAGCGCGATGCCGTCGACGAGCGCGTTGCTCCAGACGCCGACGCTGCGTGCGTAGCCGCCGCCGCGCTCGCGCCACGCGCCGACGAGGGCGGGCAGGCAGGCGAGCGTGCGGAAGAACATCGCGCCGTGCTCGTGGTGTTCGGCGCCGATGAGCGTGCGGATGAACGACGGCCGGATGGTGCCGTACATCGTGGCGAGGCGTTCGATGTCGGCGGCGGGCACGCCGCACGTGGCGGCAGCGCGCTCGGGCGTCCACTCGGCGACGTGTGCGACGAGGTCGTCGAAGCCGACGGTGTGCGCCTGCACCCAGTCGGTGTCGATCAGATGGTCGCGCACGAGGACGTGGATCATGCCGAGCATGAGGGCGACGTCGGTACCGGGGAGTGGCTGTACGAACCAGTCGGCGGCCTCGGCGGTGGCGGTGCGGAGCGGATCGATCACCACCACGTGTGCGCCGTCGGCTCGAGCGGCCTCGACGTAGGGCCACAGGTGCCGGTTGGTGAGGCGGGTGTTGGTGCCCCACAGCAGGACGAGCTTGGCGTGGCGCAGGTCGGTGGGGTCGGCGGCCTTGCCCGTGCCGAGCGTGCTGACGGTGCCGGCGCCGGCGACCGCGCCGCACAGCGATCCGGTGAGTTCGATCGCGCCGAGCCGGTTCCACAGCCGCTCGGGGAACAAGATGGCGAGCGAGCTCTGGTTGCCGGCACTGATGAACGGCAGGATCGCTCCGGGGCCGTCGGTGTCGACGATGTGCCCGACGCGGTCGGCGATCTCGGCGAGCGCCTCGTCCCAGCTGATCGGCTCGAAGCGGCCCTCGCCCTTCGCGCCCACGCGGCGCATCGGGGTGGTGATGCGGTCGGGGCTGTACACCCGGTCGAGGAAGCGGTTCACCTTGGGGCACAGCTCGCCGGCGCTGTAGGGGTGCTCGGCGTTGCCCCGCAGCTGGACCGCCACCCCGTCGGCGACGGAGACGGTCCAGCCGCAGCTGTCGGGGCAGTCGTGGTGGCAGGTGCCGTGGACGGTGTGGGTGACCGAGGGGGCGAGGGTCATCCCGTCAGGCTACGACGCGCTGTCGACGAGGTCCCGGCGGGTTTCGGTCGTCGAGCGCGGCGGGGTGCGGCGGGGCTCCCATGTGGCGACGAGGGTCATCACCGCGAGCGCGAGCAATGCGGCCGAGCCCTGGAGGGTGGTAATCATCTGCTCAGCCGTTCGCGTCGATGGTGGCGCCGGGGGCCACGGTCGGGACGGGGGCCTCGGTCGGGACGGGGGCCTCGGTCGGGACGGGGGCCTCGGTGGTCGTGCCGGTGGTGGCGTCGACGGTGAAGGTGTCGCGGTCGACGTCGATCTCGCCGATGCCCACTCGCAGGTCGAGCTCGATCGTGCCGGTGGTCTGGCCGATCGGGTCGACGGTGCGGGTCTCACCCTGGTCGACGCCCGAGAACACCTCGCGGTCGCCGATCACCACGTGGCCGGCGCCGACGTCGCTCGTGATGACGAGCTTCGCGCCGGCCGGAGCGACGACGTGCAGGCGACCCATGCCCACTTCGGCGCGGATGCTGACGGTCTGGCCCGCGAGTGGGAGGTCGACGAGGTCGAGGGTGAGCTGGCCGGCGCCGAGGTCGTGGAACTGTTGGGCGGCGGCGACGGTGGTGGGGCGCACCACGCGGTCGCCGGCGCCGCCGTCGAGCGAGGGGCTGGTGGCTGCGAGGGCGGCGGCGCCACCGGCGAACACGAGCACGATCGGGGTGAAGAACCAGGCGCGGTTGATGACGGCGCTGAGGGCGAAGCCGGTGGCGAGCACCACGAGCGACGTGACGATGACGCCGAGGACCGGCACGTTCCACCAGTCGATCGCGTCACCGGCGGCGGCGATGCCGACGAAGGCCATCGTGGCGAGCACCGCGATCGAACCGATCGGCACCCGACGGCGCCGACGGGCGTCGTGCATCGGCGGGGCGACCAACGTGGCGCCGCTGGCCGTCGTGGTGCCGAGGCGAGTGGTGGGCGCGGTCGACGTGGTCGACGTGGTGGCGTCGGTGACGGCCGTCGCGTCGGTGGTGTCGTGGGCGTCGGCTGCCGCGAAGCGGCTGGTGGTGCCGGTGCCGGCAGCGGGCGCCGCCCAGCCCGTGGCGTCGCTGGCATCGGTGGCGGTGCCGGTCGACGTGGGGGACGGCCACGGCATCGCGGTGGTGCCGGTGGTGCCGGTGGTGCCGCCGGCCGCTCGCTCCTTGCGCAGGCCGGGGGCGATCCACAGCAGGACGCCGATGGCGATGAGGCCGACGCCCCAGGGGAAGTCGCCGAAGACGAGCCACGAGCCGAACGAGCCGAGGCCGCCGACGAGGATCACGAGGGCGATCGCTGCGTAGAGCGGGAAGCGGCGCTTGTCGCGGACGATGTCCTCGAGCGGCTGGGCGGCGGCGGCGCCGTCCGGCAGCAGGATCCAGGCGACGATGTAGGCGAGGATCACCACCGGCAGCACCATCGCGGCGATGACGAGGGCGATGCGGGTGGTGCGACGGTCGAAGCCGTACGCCGCGCACACGCCGGAGACGACGCCGCCGAGGACGTTGTCGGACGGGTCGCGGTACACGGGCACGCGGTACCAGGGGGTGGTGGGACGAGGGGGCGGGGTGGAGCCGGCGCCGGTGTCGTGAGGAGCACCCGCGTCGTTCATGAGTGCAGTCTGTTCGGTCATGGCGTCAGCATCCGACATCGCCGCGTCGTGCACATCCGGTGCGTCCCTGGTTCGTCCCTGATCGCGGGTCGGGGTCGGCTCGGGGTCGCGCGGGCCGGTTCAGGGTGCGCTCAGGGACGGATCAGGGTCGGTCCCGATGGTGGACGGGGCGCGGCGTGCGATCATCGTGTGCATGGCCGTCACCGGAGCAGCGCCCCGCGATCCGTCGTGGTCGCTCGCGTTCCACCGTCGCGACGAGGGACGGGTGATCGCCGGTGTCGCCGGAGGCTTCGCCGACGACCACGGCGTCGACGCGACGCTGTTGCGCGCCGCGCTGGCTGTGCTCACGCTCGCGGGCGGGCTCGGCCTGGTGCTGTACGTCGTGGGTGCGATCGCCGCCAAGCCACCCCGTCCGGAGCTGCGGCGCGTCGCGTTCGACTCGCAGCGCAACCTGGCCGTCGCGTGCGTGGCGGGTGGGTTGCTGCTCGTCGTGCGCTCGACGGGGTTGTGGCTCGGTGACGCCGTGATGGTGCCGCTCGTCGTGGTGGCGGCCGGGCTGGTGATGATCGGTGTGGTGCAGCCCGAGGTGGGGGAGCGGCCGTGGCAGGCGTTCGCGACCACGCCGGGGTCGGTGGGGCCGTCGACGGGGCGCGCGACCGGTCGGCTCTTCGCAGGCGCAGCGCTGGTCGTGTTCGGCCTGTTGCTGGTGGCCGCGAGGCAGAGTGCCTCGAGCGGTGTGCGCATCGGTGCCTTCGCCACGGCGCTGACGGTGTTGGGCGTGGTGCTGCTCGTCGGCCCGTGGCTCACACGGCTCGCGCAGGACGCGGCGGCCGAGCGACGCGAGCGCATCCGGGTGCAAGAGCGCGAGGCGATGGCCGCACACCTGCACGACTCGGTGTTGCAGACCTTGGCGTTGATCCAGCGCACGGCCGACGATCCGCGTCGCACCATCACCCTGGCGCGGCGGCAGGAGCGCGAGTTGCGCGAGTGGCTGTACGGCGCCGGCAGCGCCACCGCGGATCCGACGCGCGCCCCGATCGACGAGTCGCTGGGCGCGTCGCTGCGGCGGGCGGCCCAGGAGGTGGAGGACACCTACGACGTGCAGATCGACGTCGTGGTGGTCGGCGACGCGTCGGCGAGCGAGCCGGTCGAAGCCCTCGTGGCGGCGGCTCGCGAGGCGTGCGTGAACGCGGCCAAGCACAGCGGTGTGGTGGAGGTGTCCGTGTTCGCCGAGGTACGTGGCGGTGTGGCGGAGGTGTTCGTGCGCGACCGCGGCGCGGGCTTCGACCGCGCGACCGTGGCCGCCGATCGCCGCGGCATCGCGCAGAGCATCGAGGCCCGCCTCGAGCGGATCGGTGGGTCGGCGCAGATCGAGTCGTCGCCCGGTGCGGGCACCGAGGTCACGCTGCGGGTGCCGGTCGCGGGTGCGAGCGAGGAGGTCCGCTGATGCGGGTGTACCTGGTGGACGACCACGCGCTCTTCCGGGCCGGGGTGCGGGCGGAGATCGGCACGTCGGTCGACGTGATCGGCGAGGCGGGCACGGTCGACGACGCGGTGGCGGGTGTGCTGGCGATGCGTCCCGACGTCACGGTCGTCGACGTGCACCTGCCGAACGGTGGCGGTCGCACGATCATCGAGCGTGTGCTCGCGCAGTGGCCCGAGGCCGTGTTCCTGGCCCTGTCGGTGAGCGACTCGGCCGAGGACGTCGTGGCCGTGATCCGTGCGGGCGCGCGCGGCTATGTCACCAAGACGATCGACGCCCCCGCGCTCGTCGACGCGATCCGGCGCGTGCACGATGGCGACGCGGTGTTCTCGCCGCGCCTCGCGGGCTTCGTCCTGGATGCGTTCTCGGGGCACCTGCCCGCGCCGAGCGATCCCGATCTCGACCTGCTCTCGGCCCGTGAGCAGGAGGTGATGCGGCTCATCGCCCGTGGCTACACCTACCGCGAGGTGGCGACGCGTCTGCACCTGTCGGTGAAGACGGTCGAGACGCACGTCTCGGCGGTGCTGCGCAAGCTGCAGCTGTCGAACCGCCACGAACTCACCGCCTGGGCCGCCGACCGCCGGCTGCTCTGAGCTGATCGTCGGGCTCCACCCAGCATGTCGGAGCTCCCGCGCGCGAAAGCGAACAATGAACTCACTATTCGCTATTATGGGGACGTGATCGATCTCGACGACTACTGGCGATGGGACGCGACGGACATGGCGCACCTGGTGCGTCACCGACAGGTGCATCCCGACGAACTCCACGAGGCCTGCGTGCGCGCCGCTCGCGCGACCGACCCCGCGATTCACGCGATCGCCGAACTCCACGACCACGAGTCGACCCCCGACCTCGACCGGAGCGCGCCACTCGCGGGCGTGCCCCTGCTCGTCAAGGAACTGACCGCCGTCCCCGGGTTCGTGCAGTCGTTCGGCTCACGCCTGATGGCCGGCAACGTGGTCACCGAGTCGTCGCCCTACGTCGATGCACTTCGGGCGTGCGGTCTCCGACCGGTGGGCACCACCACCAGCTCGGAGATGGGACTGCTCGGCAGCACCGAGACGCTGTTGCACGGTGCCACGGTCAACCCGTGGCGCCCGGGTTGGTCGGCCGCCGGATCGTCCGGCGGTTCTGCCGCTGCCGTCGCAGCCGGTGTCGTGCCGGTCGCACACGCATCGGACGGGGGTGGATCGATCCGTGTACCGGCCTCCGTCACCGGGCTGTTCGGCTTCAAACCCTCCAACGGTCGATGCCTTCCGAGCGGTCCCGAGATGCCCGGGTTGGGGGCGCTCGTGGTCGACCACGTCGTCAGCCGTTCGGTGCGCGACAGCGCAGCCGTGCTCGCGTACACCGAGCGGCCACAGCTGCCCGCCGATCTGCCACCCGTCGGGCACGTGGTCGGACCCGCAGCCCGGCGGCTGCGGGTCGGTCTCGTCGAACGCACCCTCCTGGGGGCACTCCCGTCGGCCGCGGTGCGCCGAGCGTTGGCGTCCGCTGCGGCGCTGGTCGGGTCGCTCGGTCACACCGTGGTCGAGTTGGGCGCGCTCGACGTCGACGGTCAGGCGGTGTCGGATGCCTTCTTCGTCGCCGCGGGTGTCACCATCGCCGGCGTGGCCGACATGGTGACGCCGATGCTCGGCCGGGCACCCGGTGCGGACGAGTTCGAGCCGTTCACGCTCGAGCTCGTCGACTGGGCGCGCCGACTGCCGATCGATGCGCTCGCCCGTGCGGAAGCCGACATGTCGAGGGCGGCTGCGGCGATGGCGGCGGTGTTCGCGTCGGTCGACGTCGTGCTCAGCCCCACCCTCGCCGAGGAGCCGTGGGAGCTCGGACGGCTGTCCCCCGCGCTCGGACGAGACGAGCTGATCCGCCGGACGGGACAACTCGTCGGGTACACGCCGATCCACAATCTCGCCGGGAGCCCCGGCATGTCCGTACCGTTGTCGGTCGTGGACGGCCTGCCGATCGGGATGCACTTCGCCGCAGCGCGGGGCAGCGACGCGACCCTGCTCGCCCTCGCCTACGAACTCGAGTCGGCGACCGACTGGGGCGACCGACTGCCACGGCCGGTCGCCATGGTGGACGTCTGATGGCACAGGTCCTGAAGTCGGAGGTGCGCGATCGAATCGTCGAGGCGGGACTGCGACAGTTCGCGAGGCACGGCTATCGCGATGCGAGTCTGACGGCGATCGCCCGCGACGCCGGAACCGCCGTCGGCAACGTGTACCGCTACTTCGCCGACAAGTCGACGCTGCTGGCCGCTGCCGTGCCCGATCCGCTCGTGGCGCGCCACGACCGGCTGCTGACCGCACGACTCGACGCGCTCGTGCACGAGGGACCATCGCACGAGCGCGCTGCCGACGAACTCCTCGAGTTCTGGATCGAACACCGCCTCGCGGTCGTGGTGTTGCTCGGACGCGCCCAGGGCACACCCTTCGCCGACGCACCGTCCCGATTCGTCGACCGTCTCGTGCGGACGGCGCGTCGCGCGCACCCGGAGATCGACCCGGTCGCGACGCGTCTGCTCGAGGTGGTGTTCGACAACACCCGTGCCGCGATCGTCGCGATCCTGGCGGGCAGCGACGATCCCGACGAGATCCGTCGGCTCATCCACGGCTTCTGGAGCTATCAGCTCCCGGGCCTCGCCGGCCTGGACGCGTGGATCGAACACGACGGGCGTCGCCCGACGGCTCCTCCCTCCCGGACGTCGCGACGCCGGACCTGACGGCGAGCCCGGGTCGACGGGACGTTGGTCCGTATCTGCTGTGTCGCGGCGAGGACTACGGTCGGCAGCACCACCCCCACCGCAGTGGGTGGTCCGCGAAAGGAGTGTCCGAGATGGCCGATCTCGCCACCGAGAGGGTTCGCAACGTGGTCCTCGTGGGCCACAGTGGTGCCGGCAAGACGTCGTTGGCCGACGCGCTGCTGGCACGAGCGGGGGTCGTGCCCCGTGCCGGCAAGGTCGACGACGGCACGAGTGCGCTCGACACCGAACCGGAGTCGGTCAAACGCAAGATCTCGCTGTCGCTCGGCCTGGCCCCGTTCGAGTGGACCGCCAGCGACGGCAACACCTACCGCATCAACCTGCTCGACACGCCCGGCTACGCCGATTTCGAGGGCGAGGTCGAGGCGGCCATGTCGGTCGCCGATCTCGCCGTGTTCGTCGTGAGCGCGGTCGACGGGGTGGAGGTGTCCACCGAGCTGCTGTGGCGCAAGGCCGCGCAACGTCGCCTGCCACGCATGGTGTTCGTCAACAAGGAGGACAAGGACCGCGCCGACTTCCATGCGGTGCTGGCCCAGCTGACGGCGACGTTCGGGTCGGGGTTCGCGCCGCTCGAGCTGCCGATCGGCGAGGCGGCGACGCTGCACGGCATCGCCGACGTGCTGAGCGAGGAGGCCTACGAGTACGAGCCGGGCGGCACGCATCACAGCGAGCCGATGCCGGCCGATGTGGCCGACGAGGAGCACCGCCTGCACGACTCGATCGTCGAGGAGATCGTGGCCGGCGACGACGACCAGCTCGAGCGCTACCTGTCCGGCGACTCGCTCACGGTGGCCGAGCTCGAGCGCACGTTGCGCCACGAGGTGCTCGACTGCCTCGAGTTCCCGGTGCTGCTGGGATCGGCGGTCACCGGGGTGGGCCTCGATCGGCTCGCCGACTTCGTGTGCGAGCTGGGCCCGTGCCCGCTCGATCGCCCGGTCACCGTGATCGCCGGTGACGAGGTGGTGGAGGTGCCCGCCGACAAGGGTGCGAAGCCGCTGCTGTACGTGTTCAAGACGATCGCCGACCCCTTCGTCGGCCAGCTGTCGGTGTTCAAGGTGCTGAGCGGTGTGGTGCGCGCGGACGATCATCTGACCAACGCCCGCACCGGGACCGACGAGCGCCTGCACGGCCTGTTCGTGCTGCGCGGCAAGGAACAGGTGCCCGTCACCGAGGTGGCAGCCGGCGACCTCGCAGCGGTCGCCAAGCTGAACTCGGTGCACACCGGCGACACGCTGGCACCGAAGGGACTGCCGGTCCGCGTCGACGTGGGTCCGGCCATCGTGCCGCAATACGGCGTGGCGATCGTGCCGCGCACCCAGGCCGACGACGACAAGCTCGGCAGCGCGATCGCACGGTTGCAGGCCGAGGACCCGCTGTTGCACGTCGAGCGCAACGACGAGACGCACCAGACGGTGCTGCGCGGCCTGGGCGACACGCACGTGGCCGTCGCGCTCGAGCGCCTGGCGCGCAAGTTCGGCGTCAACGTCGACACCGCGCCGGTGCGCGTGGCCTATCGCGAGACGATCGCCGGCCACGCAGACGTCGAGGGCAAGGTCAAGAAGCAGAGCGGTGGTCACGGTCAGTTCGCCGTGGCGCAGATGCGTGTGTCGCCGCTGCCGCGCGGTGCCGGCTTCGCGTTCGTCGACTCGGTCGTCGGTGGTGCGATCCCGCGCAACCTGATCCCTGCGGTCCAGAAGGGCGTGGAGGAGACGATGGTGAGCGGAGGTCTGCACGGCTTCCCGATCGTCGACGTGCAGGTCGACTGCTACGACGGCAAGTACCACAGCGTCGACTCGAGCGAGATGGCGTTCAAGACCGCCGCCGCGGTGGGTCTGAAGGACGCCATGGCCAAGGCCGGCGTGGTGGTGCTCGAGCCGGTGTCGCTGGTGACCGTGTCGGTGCCCGCGAACCACCAGGGCGACGTGATGGGTGACATCACCACCAAGCGCGGACGTGTGCTCGGCACCGACTCGGGCGATCACGGCGAGCAGGTGGTGACGGCCCACGTGCCCACCCGCGAGATCCAGCGCTACGCGGTCGAGCTCCGGTCGATGACCGGTGGACGCGGTCGCTTCACCGCCGTGCACGACCACTACGACGTGTTGCCGGGCCATCTGGTCGACGCGGCCGTGCTGTCGCACAAGGAGTCCATCGGCAAGTAGGCGGTCGAGCGGGGTCGGTGCTCGCGAGCATGATGTGCGCGTGAGCACCGACGAACCCGACGACCTGCGCGCCACCCGCGACGGTGCGCAGCTCGACTTCTCGCGCGACATGTCCTACACGGACTACCTGCACCTCGAGCAGGTGCTGTCGGCGCAGCACCCGTTGTCGCCGGCGCACGACGAGCTGCTGTTCATCGTCCAGCACCAGACGAGCGAGTTGTGGATGAAGCTGATGCTGCACGAGCTGGGGGCGGCCATCCGGGCACTCGCCGCCGACGAGCTGCACCTCACGTTCAAGATGCTGTCGCGCGTGAGCCGGATCATGGAGCAGCTGGTGCACGCGTGGGACGTGCTCGCCACGATGACGCCCCCTGAGTACTCGGCGATCCGTCCGTACCTCGGCAACAGCAGCGGGTTCCAGAGTTGGCAGTACCGGTGCATCGAATTCGCCGCCGGCAACAAGAGTGCGGTGATGCTGCGACCGCACGAGCACCGGCCCGAGCTGCACGCCGTGGTCGCCGCCGCGTTGCACGCGCCGTCGCTGTACGACGAGGCGCTGCGAGCGATGGCGCGTCGGGGGCTCGCGGTGCCGGCCGACCGGCTCGAGCGCGACTGGACCCAGCCCTACGCCGCCAGTCCCGAGGTCGAGGCGGCCTGGCTCGAGGTGTACCGGCACCCGCAGGACCACTGGGATCTGTACCAGCTGGGTGAGGAGCTCACCGACTTCGAGGACGCGTTCCGGCTGTGGCGGTTCCGGCACGTGACGACGGTGGAGCGTGTGATCGGGTTCCGTCGCGGGACGGGTGGCACGTCGGGGGTGTCGTACCTGCGGGCGATGCTCGACGTCGTGCTGTTCCCCGAGATCTGGTCGCTGCGCTCGTCGCTGTAGACCATCCGCGATCCTCGAGCGGCGGTGTGCTACGCCCGTCGCCGGATTGCAACAGCATCGTCACCTTGTGCCTCTCGACGTGACACAAGCACCCCGTTACCGTGAGCGCCTCACGACCATGAGGGGCACATGGCCATGGAGTTCGACATCATCATCCGGAACGGATCGGTGATCGACGGGACCGGCGCGACCGCCAGACGCGCCGACGTCGGCATCGTCGGTGACCGGATCGCCGCGATCGACGCGCACCTCGCCTCGCGCGCCGCGCACGAGATCGACGCGACCGACCGCATCGTCACGCCCGGGTTCGTCGACATCCACACCCACCTCGACGCCCAGCTCGCCTGGGACCCGGTCGCCTCGAGCAGCTGCTACCACGGGGTGACCAGCGTGGTGATGGGCAACTGCGGCGTCACGTTCGCGCCGTGCAAGCCCGAGGACCGCGAGTACCTGGCCGAGCTGATGGAGAGCGTCGAGGACATCCCGCGCGACGCGATCCTGCACGGACTGCCGTGGGACTGGGTCACCTTCGGCGATTATCTGCGCAGCATCGAGCGCATGCCGAAGGGCGTCAACGTCGGCGGCATGGTGGGGCACTGCGCGTTGCGCCAGTACGCGATGGGCGAGCGCGGCCTCGGCACCGAGCCACCCACGGCCGACGACCTCGCGACGATGACCGATCTGCTGCGCGAGGCGATGGAGGCGGGCGCGCTCGGGTTCAGCACGAGCCGAACGTATCTGCACAAGGTGCCCGACGGCCGTCCGGTGCCGGGCACGTTCGCCGAGCCCGACGAGCTGTACGCGTTCGCCGACGTGCTCGGCCGGCACGGTGCAGGGGTGTTCGAGTCGGCCAGCCGCATCGGCGAGGGCGAGCGCGACGACGCAGACGTGCCGAAGACCCGCGCCGAGCTCGCGTGGATGGGCGAGGTGAGTCGTCGCAGCGGGCGACCGGTGAGCTTCGGGCTCACCCAGCACGACAGCCGACCCGACCTCTACGCCAAGGTGATCGGGTTCGCCAAGGAGGAGAACGAGCGCGGTGGCACGCTGCGGCCGCAGACCACGGCTCGCAGCGTGGGCGTGCTGTTCAGCATCGACACGCGCACACCGTTCGACCGTTCGCCGGCGTGGCGATCGCTGCGTGAGATGCGCAACGGCAAGAAGCTCATCGCGGTGCGCGACGCGGCCTTCCGCGCGAAGTTGATCGACGAGGCCGAGCAGCACCCGCCCACGGTCGACCTGGCGCAGCTCTACGTCGTCAACGACGGTGCGCCCGGTCGCGCCGAGGCGCGCTACGACCTCGACCCCGAGCGCACGCTCGCCGCCGAGGCACGCCGTCGCGGCATCTGCGCGGCGGCCTGCTTCATCGAACTGCTGCTCGAGACCGACGGTGCGTTGGTGCTCAGCTACCCGTTCCTCAACCAGCGCTTCGAGGCGGTCGAGGCGATGCTGGACGATCCGCTCGTGACGCTCGGGCTGGCCGACGCGGGCGCGCACGTCGGCCAGATCCTCGATGCCAGCCAGCCCACGTTCTTCCTCACCTACTGGATCCGCGAGCGCGGACGCTGGTCGATCGAGGAGGGCATCCGTCGCCTCACCAGCGACACCGCCGACCTGTTCGGCATCCACGATCGCGGCCGGCTGCAGGTGGGGGCGTTCGCCGACGTCAACGTGATCGATCTCGACGGATTGCGACTGCCGCCGCCCGCCTACGCCTACGACCTGCCGGGCGGTGCGGGTCGCTACGTGCAGGGTGCGCTCGGGTACGACCACACCCTGGTGAACGGCCGCGTGTTCATGGAGCACGGCGAGCACACCGGTGCCCACGCCGGCCGGGTGCTCAAGAACGCCAACGCCCACTGAGCTGCGGCGAGCCGCGACGCGGCCCGGGTCGTCCGGTCGGATCTGGCAGGATCGAGCCATGACCGCGGTCCTCCTGCACGGCAACCCCGAGACACCCGCCATCTGGGGTCCTCTCGTCGAACGGCTCTCGCGAACCGACATCGTCACGCCGCAGTTGCCGGGCTTCGGCCGCGGCGTGCCCGACGGCTTCGGCGCCACCAAGGAGGAGTACGTCGACTGGTTCGTCGGTGAGGTCGAGCAGGTGGTGGCCGACGACGGCCCGGTCGATCTGGTCGGTCACGACTGGGGTGGTGGCATCGGGATGCGCGCCGTGTCGTTGCGGCCCGAGCTGTTCCGCAGTTGGGTGTGCGACGTGCTGGGTCTGTTCCATCCCGACTACGTGTGGCACGACTTCGCCCAGATCTGGCAGACGCCGGGCGCGGGCGAGCAGTACTTCGAGCAGTCGACGGCGACGCCGCTCGCCGAGCGGATCGCCCTGCTGGAGAGCATCGGCATTCCCCGGCCGGTCGCCGACGAGGTGGCCGCCGCCGGTGACGAGCTGATGGGCCGGTGCGTGCTCGCCCTGTACCGGTCGGCCGCGCAGCCGGCGATGACCGCGTGGGGCGCCGAGCTCTCGCCCGCCGCGTCGGTGCCGGGCCTCGCGATCACGGCACCGCTCGATCCGTTCGTGCAGGGCGAGACGCTCGGCGTGCAGGTGGCCGAACAGTTGGGCGCGCGCCGGCACGTGATGGAGGGCCAGGGTCACTGGTGGATGTTGGGCGACCCCGCCGGGGGCGCTGCCGCGCTCGAGATCTTCTGGGGGTCGCTCTGATGGGTCTGCTCGACACGCCGGTCGAACCGCTCGAGTTCACCTGCCCGCGGTGCACTGCGCAGGTGACCGAGGTGTTCTACGGCCCGTGCACCGACTGCCGCCGCGAGCTGCGCCTCAAGTACCTGGGTGAGGGTCGTGAGGTCGAGGTCGCCGAGTACGTGCCGAAGATGAACGTCACCCCGAACGCCGTGGCGCTCAAGGACGACTGACTGTGAACGAGGTCGCCGACGTGCCGGTGATGCGGTACGTCCGCATCTTCGTGTGCGTCGTGTTGCTGTTCGCGGTGCAGGCCGCGTTCCGTGAGGGTGAGTTGGTGCGGGTGGCGCAGGTCGTGTTGACCGGCACGGCGCTGGTGCTCGCAGCGCAGCTCGAGAGCGGCCATCCCAAGGTGCTCCGGGTCGCGTGGATCGTGTCCGGTGTGTCGCTGGTCGTGTCGGTGGTGCACCTCGTCGGTCGCGACGCCAGCCGTGCAGGCGGCGGACTGCTCGTCCTGAACGGGTTGTTGGTGGCGGCCGGTCCGGTGCTGATCGTCGACTCGATGCGTCGTCATCCCTCGGTGTCGGTGCGCACGCTGCTCGGGGCGGTCACGATCTACGTGCTGATCGGGTTGTTCTTCGCGTACCTGTACCGGGCGATCCTGCTGTTCGACCACGAAGCGTTCACGGCACACGTGGGTGTGCTCACGCCGGCGGCCCTGCAGTACTTCAGCTTCGTGACACTGACCACGGTCGGGTTCGGTGACATCACGGCGGTGAGTTCTGGCGCGCGCACGCTGGTCGCGCTCGAGGCACTGATCGGGCAGATCTACCTGGTGACCGTCGTGGCGCTGGTGGTCGGCAACCTCGGTCGTCGCCGCCAGGCCTGACGGGTCGGGCGTCGCTCGGGCTCAGGCGTCCTTGTGGGCGTCGGCCAGGCCGGCGCCGGGGCGGAACGTCGTGTCGCTCTGACCGGCCTCGCGCTGCTTCTGCATGTTGGCCATGGTGGTGGCCATCGCCTGCGCGGCGCCCTGGTGTCCCATGATCTTGCTCATCACGGCGGCGGAGGCACCGGCCATCAGTTCGCCCTGACGGGCGTGCAGGAAGTCGGCCGAGGCCTGCAGACCGCGGAAGTAACCGTTGAGCTCGGGCACCACGTAGCGGGCGACGAGGTCCCACGAGCGCTTGGTGTTCTCGAAGTTGGCCCAGTCGTGGGCGAAGCCGAGCACCACGCCGAAGCCGCCGGTGACGTCGAGCAGCTTGCGGATCGCAGCGACCAGGTCGTCGGGTGTGCCGACCACCGCAGCGCCGCCACCGCTCGCACCGCCCTCCGCCACCTGGTCGAGCAACTCCCACGGATCGTCGACCCGCGCCGCGCCGGGACGGCCGAGCACGTGCACGTTGTACTCGTTGTGCCAGCGGTGCAGACCGTGCACGGCCTCCTTGCGGGCCTGCTCCTTGGTCTCGGCGATGTGCCAGCTCATCATCACGCGCCAGTCGGCGCGGTTCACGACCTGGCCGTGCTGTGCGGCGCTCTCCTCGGCGAAGCTCCACTGGGTGGGCAGCGCGGCGATGCCTTCGGTGCTGGTCGACGCGATCGACAGCACGCCCATGCCGTACTTGCCGGCGAGCTGCATGCCCGACGGCGAGATGCTCGACGCGACGGTCATCGGCATCTGCTCCTGCAACGGCAGCAGCTGCAGGGCGGCGTCGCGGAGGGTGAACCACTCGCACTCGTACGAGAAGCGGTCCTCGCCGCGCAGCAGGCGGGTGATGACACTGAGTGCCTCGTCCTGGCGGTCGCGCTGCACCATCGGGTCGATGCCGAGGGTGTGCGCGTCGCTCGGGAGCGCACCGGGACCGCTGCCGAACATCGCGCGGCCGCGGGTCATGTGGTCGAGCTGCACCATGCGCTGGGCCACGTTGAACGGGTGGTGGTAGGGGAGCGAGATGACGCCGGTGCCGAGCCGGATCCGCTGGGTGGCCATGCCGGCGGCGGCCAGGAACATCTCGGGCGAGGCGATCATCTCCCAGCCGCTCGAGTGGTGCTCACCCACCCAGAACTCGTCGAAGCCGAGGCGGTCGAGGTGTGCGGCCAGCTCGATGTCGCGCTGGAACTGCAGGGTGGGGTGCTCGCCGAGGGGGTGGTGAGGGGCGAGGAAGGTGCCGAACTGGAGCCGTGCCATTCGGCGAGCGTACGAAACAGCACGTGCCGTCCTCGTAGTCGGACGTGTATCCTGACCATCCCTTCGGGCCCTTCGGGGACGTAGCTCAGTTGGCAGAGCGCCACCTTTGCAAGGTGGATGTCAGGGGTTCGATTCCCCTCGTCTCCACGATGTGATGCCTTGGTGCGTCATGCGCTGTCTCATCAGGTACTTCGAGCCCCACCGCTGCAGCGGTGGGTGTGTTCGGTGCAGATGCTACGTCCCGCAGGGAAGTGCTCGGCTGAGGTGCAGTGGCTGCACCTCACCCATCCAAGTGCAGGAGAATCTGTGGGGTCCGCGATCACAGGCGGCGCCGTGGCAGCCACGGGAAGAGGTGCGGTCGGTGACATGGGGGTGTAGCGGGGGGCTACGGGTAGCCGCTTCAAAGGAGTCCCCGAAGGCGTGTCGAGATCGTGGGTGAGTCCCCGCGGCGGCGGACGTCCGAACGGCGGTCGGGGTCGTCGTCGAGTCGGCTCGAAGTCCGATTCCTTCCCGCTCGCGTGCGCACGGCCCGAAGAGTCGTCGGTTATGTGGCGGCGGTGGCCTGCCAGGCACTACTGCACCAGTAGATCAGACTTATGATCGGCTATAACCAGATTGGTTATAGAACTATGAGATATCGGTAGATCATCGATTTAACTGGATTGCGACTCACCTTAGACACCATGGTGCACTGCGGCGGAGTACATAACTCCATGTAGTGGGGTATACGAGGATGCTCCACCTACTACCAATTTGGTTCATTGACATCGAAGTTGCGGATGCATTAGAAGTAAGTGATGGGAGAGGAGGCCGATAGCAAGCACCATCAGAAGGCCTCGTTCGGGAAGATCTCTCTATCTGCAGAGATGCAGGGCCTGATTCACGGAGTTTGGGCTCCGCGATTCGGTGATCCCCTGCTCCCGAGAAACTGCGAGAACGCATTGGGCACCGTGGCGTGGCAACTCGTTCGACAAGGCGTCTCGTTCGAAGAGGCTGTGCCGATCGTGGGACCCGTGTGGGAAACCCCTGGCCACGTCCTCGCCACCGCATGGGGGGCGAGCCCTACCACGTTCGCCCAGGTCTGGGACCAGGCCTCGGTGCGGTTCTACCGCAACGCCGCACACTGCGATGAGTGGGCAACGATCGTCTTCTACGCCTGGCCGTGGTCATCAGGGGCGCGGCTGCGTGTGGCGCTTGCGCTTGCACACGTGGCGCGGCAGCGCGGCTTCCTGTCATTCAGATCTTCGGTGCGCAGACTGGCGGAGGTAGCGGGTGTCGGGTGGAGCGGGGCGAGCGGGGCCGACACGAAGAGTGTTCGGTCGGCTTTGGCGTTCCTGGAGGACAGGGGGCTCGTCGTCCGTCGCGTGGTCTCGGACTCAGATGAGTCCGAACGACACGCTCCCGCCACCGCGAAGGGCTCGTACACGCTGGTCGAGCCATCGGCTCTCCCCAGCTTGTTAGGGCTTGGCGACGATTACCCCACTACTAGCTATCTAGCACTGTGCTCGCGAAGTACTGGGGTACTGAGCGCACGAGACGAGTGGTTGCACCCAGTGTTCGAGGAGGCAGCGCTCGGCATGAGCGCCTGCCGTATCTGGGACCTGCTCAGGTTGCTCGGCAGAACTAACGCAACGGAGCTTCAGGCGGCGCTCGGCTGGAGGGAACGCCGCGTCCGAGCACAGCTCAGCAACCTCGCGGAACTCGGATTGGCGAGTTGGTGGTCCCCCGCGAACGAGTGGAGTCATCGAGATGCGGATCTCGATCTTGTCGCGGCCGAGCTGGGCATGGCAGACAGGGCCGATCACAGACGGTCAGCTTTCGCGCGCCAGCGATCGGGCTTCAACAGCAGGTTCAAGCGCGTTGCGGAGGCCAACAGGGTGGCCACCTCGGCCGACTGGGGCCATTAGGTTCGATTCCCACACGTACGACCAGCGCTCGGAGGATGGGAAGATGTCGAACGACGACACGTGGCACGTAGCGAGGCTGATCCCAACCTCGGGCATCAACGGCCAGGACGAGGCGGAGCGTCGAGCGACGTCCGCCCTGCTCGCCGTGGCATCGATCGTTCGGGAGTTTGGCCTGTCGCTCGTGAAGCCACTGGGAGCGCCTTCCTCGGCTCTGGAGACCTTCATCGAGGTGCCGTTCAAGGTCGAGGAGCGCAAGGTGATTCCCGACGGCCTGATCCGTGCGCGCCGAGGCACGAAGACGTGGGTGGCGTTGGTCGAGGTAAAGACGGGAACGTCGCACCTCGAACGGGCACAACTGGAGGACTACCTCGACGTCGCCCGCGAGCAAGGGTTCGATGCGGTGCTGACGATCTCGAACGAGATCTCGCACGCGCCAGGAGTGCACCCGACCGCCGTGGACAGGCGGCGTCTTAAGAAGGTCGCGCTCTACCACTACTCCTGGTCCGAGATCCTCACCCTCGCCGTCCAGCACCGCGTGTGGCGCGGTGTGGCTGACCCCGAACAGGCCTGGATTCTCGGCGAACTGATCCGCTACCTCGAACACCCCAAGAGCGGAGCAACGGACTTCGCCGACATGGGCGAACCGTGGACAGCTGTGCGCGACTCGGTCGCCCACGGCACGCTTCGGGCCAGTGATCGCGGTCTGGCCGAGGTTGTGCAGCGGTGGGAGCAACTGCTTCAGTTCGCGGCACTACGAATGGGTCGGCAATTGGGCGCCGAGGTCGAGGTCGTCCGCAACCGAAAGGAGAAGGACGATCCGACGATTCGGCTCGCTGCGCAGACGGCGGAGTTGGTGGAGCGCGGGCGGCTCACGGGTTCGATCCGCATCCCTCAGGCGATCAACGACATCGCTGTCGTGGCCGATGTGCGCGCAGGACGTGTGCACGTGTCGGTCGATGTCGCAGCGCCCACAGAGGGGCGCCAGGCGACGCGTGTCGGTTGGCTACTCCGACAGCTGAAGGACGCACCCGATCAACTGCGCATCGACTCGTGGTCCGTCATGTCGAGGCACTCGATGAGCGAGCTGCTCAGTGTCGCCCGAGCGACACCCGAGCGGTTGATCGAGGACCCGAAGAAGGATCTTCGCTCGTTCAGGATCACTGCGACGTCAGCGCTTGGTACGAAGCGTGGCGCAGGCCGTGGGGGCTTCATCGACTCGGTCCTGTCGGCCCTCGAAGGCTTCTACGAGATCGTCGTGCAAGACCTCCGCCCGTGGGTGGCCAAGGCGCCGCAACTTCCGTCGAGTGGGCGCTCCGCAGTCGAGGAGGCAGGGATCGATCTCAAGACACCTCCGAGCGATCTGCAAGACACGCATGACGAAGTCGACGACGAGGCATCCGACGTCATCGCTGACGACGGCTCGGTGATCGGCGCACCCGTCGATCACGAACTAGGCGCCGAGCCCGTCGAGATCGTCGAGCAGCTTGGCGAGGCTGATGGCGACTTCGGCCTCCTCGAAGTGTCGTCGGGTGACGAACGAGTCGAGGATGCGAACCACGGGGACGAGGACGACACCGCTCAACTCATGTCCTGGGCAAGCGTTGCCGAGCGGGACGACTCGTCCGATCAAGGCTCCACGAACGAGAGTGCGCCATTCGACTCGCCGCCGATCCAGTGAGCCCCGACTACTCGCCGCATTGGAGAGCCTCGTTCGCCGTCGCTGCTTGTACCGCCCGTGGATCGATCCTGTTCTGAGCACCGATTTGCAAGGAGGGTGGTTGCTCCGTCGGCAGCCACCGAATCCACGGGAGACGTTGTTGACGAACGCTATTGCGCTTCCCCGAAGGCCACGAGCACCCTGGCGCTCGTCCAAGGCGAGTGAGCGACCGCGCCCGACCCGAGAGTGATCGTCGCCCTGAACTTGACCGCGGCTGGATCGGCTGGAGCCAGGGTGTATGCGTCCCGTAACCAATCGGCGCTGACCGAAGTGTAGGACGAGTCGTAGCGCTCCACGTTCGGCGGGGCGTGTCCACCGCCGAACTGAATCGGAAGATGAATCGGCCCCGTCTCGAGCTCAAACTTCACGTCCTCGACGTAAGCGATGACGTTCGAGTCGTTTCTTGTGCGCAGCCCTATGCGGGCCTCGTACCCCTCGGGCATCGGATAGAGGGTGTCCACAGAGAACCCGACGATGTTCACGAACGGAACATCGCCGCCGCCCCGCCAGCACCACTCGCCGACAACCTCTACGGACACGTTGGGTACGCTCTGAAGGACGATCTTCCGCGTAAGGGCGGCGTACCACGCTGTGATGCCGACAAGAACGAGTGTGGACAGTAGGGCGCCCGCAGCCGCTAGCAGGGTGCTGAAAATCGGGTGATGGTGCTCGCGTTCGGCGGCGCGATCGAAAAGACTGTGGGGATGCGTGGGAACCCTGATCCGCAGTTGGCGATGTTGACGACGCTGTCGACCGAGGACTTGATCCCAGCGGATCATCCGATCCGCAAGATCCGAGTCGTCGTCGATGCGGTCCTCGCCGAGCTCGACCCGGTGTTCGAGTCGATGTACGCGGCGGGCGGTCGGCGCAGCGTCCCGCCCGAGGCGCTGTTGAAAGCAACGGTGTTGATGGCGATGTACTCGATCCGGTCCGAGCGCGCGTTCTGCGAACGCCTGAACTACGACCTGTTGTTCAAGTGGTTCCTCGACATGCGCATCGACGAGCCAGCGTTCGACGCAACCACGTTCACCAAGAACCGCAAGCGTCTCCTCGAAGCAGAGGTCGCGGACAAGTTCTTCGCTGCGGTCGTCCACCAGGCCAAGCTCCGCCGCTACGTGTCGTCGGACCACTTCTCCGTCGACGGGACGTTGCTGAACGCGTGGGCATCACACAAGAGCTTCAAACCGAAAGACGGGCCACCATCGGAGCCGCCCGCCGGCCGCAACGCCGAGGTGCAGTGGCATGGCCAGAAACGCTCGAACGACACCCACGCCTCGACCACCGACCCCGACGCCCGCCTGTATCGCAAGAGCCACAACACCGCCGCAACCCTCTGCTACTCGGGACATCTGCTGATGGAGAACCGCAACGCCCTGATCGTCGACGCGGAGCTCACCTTCGCCGACGGCTACACCGAACGAGCAACCGCGCTCGAGATGCTCGGCCGGCTCCCGACCACCGTCCGGCGTCGCACCGTCGCCGGCGACAAGGGTTATGACACGAAAGGGTTCGTCGCCGAGGCGCGGGCGCTCGGTTTCACCCCGCATCTCGCTCAGAACAACACCCGACAACGATCCGCGATCGATGGTCGCACCACCCGCCACGACGGGCACGCGACCTCGATCCGGATCCGGAAACGGATCGAGGAACCCTTCGGCTGGATCAAGACCATCGCCGGCGGCCGACAACTCCGCTACCGAGGCCGAGACCGCAACCGGGCCTGGTTCAAGATCGCCGCCGCCGTCTACAACATGATCCGCATCACCGCACTCGACAACCAACAAGCACTCGCCTGACCGGCACTGACCGGCACTGACCCGCACGGCAGTCCGCCAACAGCGGGCAGGCGGACAGCGGGACCGTGACAGCGACGAACGCGGTTTTCGGTGAGCGCCGAACGCGGCTTCGCACGAGCGCTCAGCATCAACGCCCTCAGGCCCCGATTTTCAGCACCCTGCTAGAGCTTGCAGCCCTGCAGCGCGCTCGGATCCGTTGGCGGCATCGCGGTAGAGGTCGACGGCCTCAAGGATCAGCCAGCAGGCAAGCAGGGTCGCTGCTGCGGATGCGAGGACGAGGAGGTGTCGTCGAAAGCGATGACTTCCTAACCAAGGGACCATGGCAGCCCATGCCACACCAGACGGCGCGCTCTAGGCAAGGCCCTGGGGAAAAGCACGGCGGAACTCATCAATCGCAAGCGCTCCTGAGACGGCGCTCGTGTAGCGGACCACCATTGCGCCGCTGGACCAGCCTGCAGCCGCACGAACGGAGGCCTCGGAAACTCCTCCTCGAAGTGCGTTCACTGCCCATCCCCTCCGCCACGCGTGAGCCGATGGAGCGCTGATCCGCCGCAGCAGCAGCTGAATGGCGTGAGGCGACATGCTGAGCAGGCTTCCCGTTCGCCGATCGAGCACATGACGTCGGCAGAGCCTCGTGGCTCGCTCTGACATTGGCACGACGCGAGGACGGCCCGTCTTGCTTCGGGGAACAACGATCATCCCACCGTCGATGTCGACATGGTCGACCTCGACGCGGGCAAGCTCCGACACGCGCATACCAGTGCACCAAAGCAACTCAATGACAAGTCGGTCCCGAAGGCTTCGAGCGGCGGAGCGTGCGCGCTCGTACTCCGCCTCTGTGACTGTGGGTTGCGGTGTCGGCGGAGTCGCCGCCAGCGGCACCGACGACGTCCACGGCCAGGCGGGCCCGTCGTTGCTCGCTGCCCATCGACCGAAGGCACGGACTGCACGGCCTCGGTATCGAGCCGACTCCGCCGATGCTGAGGCGGCGAGCCACTCCTTGGCATCGGCTAGTGACAAGCTCGAAAGGTCACGTCCGCCGACGAACTCCCTGACGAACGTGCAGTAGTTGTCCACAGTCACGACGGATCGGCCGAGCAGCCGCCAATCAGCCTTGAACTCCTTGAGGTAGATGTCGATGTCCATGTGAGCCGAGTCCTCTCGGTCTGGCCACAAGGTGAGGCTCGAACGGCCTGTGATCGCGATGACGTAGCTCAGTGCCTGGGGCGAAAGCCCAGGCCCTGGCGGCAATCGCCTCAGCGAGGGCCGCTAGTTGGCAGAGCGCCACCTTTGCAAGGTGGATGTCAGGGGTTCGATTCCCCTCGTCTCCACGATGGACGCCCCGACCGCTCGTGCGGTCGGGGCGTTCGTCGTTCACGGGCGCCACGACGCGGACGAGTGGCATCCGTCCCCCAGCCGAGGGAGGAGTAGCGTGGCTCGCATGGTCGGCAAGCGCGTGTACATCGATCACCTCAAGCACGTCCCGCTGTTCAGCGAGTGCTCCCGCAAGGACCTCGAGAAGATCGCGGCGCACAGCGATGTGGTCGACCTGCCCGCAGGGCGCGTGATCATGCACCAGGGCATGCCCGGCAGCGACGCGTTCATCGTGCTCGAGGGCAGCGTCACCGTTCGGCGCAACGGCCGCAAGGTGATGGACCTCGGCCCCGGGTCGGTCGTGGGCGAGCTGTCGCTGCTCGACCAGGGCGACCGTTCGGCGACCGTCGAGTGCGCGTCGCCCTGCCGACTGCTCGTGCTCACGCGCGGCGAGTTCCTGGCCGCGGTCGACGAGGTGCCGGCACTCAGCCGCAAGCTGTTCGCCTCGCTGGCCGGTCGGTTGCGCAACCTCGACGGCCGCAGCTACATCTGACGTCCGGCCGGCCGGAGGGGCGGCCGGTCGCTGCATGCGGCGGCACACCCTCTGACGTGGGACGATGCGCACGGCGGCAATACAGTGCGGCGGCGCAACCGGCGTCCGACGCGCCATCCCACACCCACGTGTCCGAACACATCGTGTCCACCAGCGCCCCCGAGCGCGCACCCTCGACGGCGTCACCGTCGTCGACGTTCGCGTACCAGCCCGCACTCGACGGGGTGCGCGCGGTGTCGGTGCTGCTGGTGCTGCTGTTCCACGCCGGGCTGCCGTGGATGCGGGCCGGCTACCTCGGGGTGTCGGTGTTCTTCACGCTGTCGGGGTTCTTGATCACGAGCCTGCTGCTGGTCGAGCACCGTCGCACCGGCACCGTGCGGGTGGGTGCGTTCTACGCCCGCCGTGTGAAGCGGCTCCTGCCGGCCAGCACCGTGTGTCTGGCCGGCGTGGTGATCGCCCGTCATCTCGGCGCGTTCCGCGACGTCGACGGCCTGCGATCGGACGTCATCGGTGCGGTGCTGCAGGTCTTCAACTGGGTGCAGCTCGCCGGCAGCGGGAGCTACGGCGATCTGTTCCGGTCGGCGACCTCGCCGCTCGAGCACTACTGGTCGCTCTCGATCGAGGAGCAGTTCTACTGGGTGTGGCCCGTCCTCGTGCTGCTGGTGGGGCGTGCGGCGCGCCGGCGCGGTGCGGGCCGTCTTCGCCGCCCGTTGGTGGCCACCCTCGCCGTGCTGACGGTGCTGGCCATGGTGGCCGCACCGCTGGTCGCACAGGTCTGGGGTCCGGACGCCGCGTACTGGGCCACCCCTGCTCGGCTGGCCGAGATCCTGATCGGTGCGCTGCTGGCCGCGCTCCTGCACGGACGTCGGGTGAGCGCCCGGGTCGGTGTGCTCGCCGCGCCGTCGCTCGTCGCGATCGTCGCACTGTCGGCGCTGCTGCCGTCGTCGTCGGGTCCGGCGTACGAGGGCCTGTTGCCGGTGTTCGCGCTGATCACCGCGATGTTGATCCTGTCGCTGCAGACCGAGGGTCCGGTGCGCCGCCTCCTGTCGCTGCGCCCGCTGGTGGGCGTGGGCGCGATCAGCTACGGGCTGTACCTGTACCACTGGCCCGTGTTCGTGCTGCTCCGCGAGCGCGGCTGGCAACTCGACCGACCGGCCGACCTGGCGGGTGCGCTCGGCATCACCTTCGCGATCGCGATCACGTCGTACCGGCTGATCGAGCGGCCGGTCCGCCACCGAGTGGTGCGGCCCGCGTCGAGCTTGCGGCTGGCCGGTCTGGTGACCGCCGGTGTGTTGGCGTCGAGCGTGCTCGTGGCGCCGGGGGTGCCGGCCATCCAGGCCGACGAGGAACTGCTCGGCGCCGCCGCGATCCAGCCCCCCGCCGACGGCACACTCGCACCGCTGGTCGCCCAGCGGCCGGCGGTGCCGTCCGACGGCGCGACGACGACCTCGACCACCGACGCCCCCAACGGTGTGCCGCTCGTGTCGATCGACGCGTCGCCGGTCACCGAGCCCGGCGCGTCATCGGGCGACACGTCGCCGGTCGAGACGGTCGCTCCCACCACCACGACCATGCCGCTGTCGATCCCGTTGCCGCCGGCACCGTCACGGCCGGTGCGGATCCTGGTGGTGGGCGACTCGACCGCGCTGTACGTCGCGCAGGGCCTGGCCGCGTGGAGTACCGCCGCGCCGGGTTTCGCGCAGGTGTCGGTGTCGTGGTGCCAGGGGTGCACCTTCCAACTCGACGCCGAGATCACCTCGTTCGACCTCGACGACGTGGTCGACAACTCACGGCGCACACTCGACGAAGTGATGCCCCAGGCCATCCACGACCTGCAACCCGACGTCGTGGTGTTCATGGCCACGGTCAGCGAGGCCGCGAACCGACAGTGGTCGCCCGATGAGGGCCCGCTCGGGCCGACCGACCCTCGCTTCCACGACCGCATGGTCGACCGCTACGCCCAGCTGACGATGAGCGTGCTGCAGCAGGGTGTGCCGCACGTGGTGTGGGTGGTGCCCCCCACGCCGAACCACCTGTGGTCGGCCGACGACGCCGAGATGAACGAGCCCGAGCGCTACGCCGCGCACCACCAGATCGTCCGCGACGCTGCGGCCCGTTTCGACTCGCACGTCGACCTGGTCGACCTCGACGCGTGGGTGCAGGCGATGGGCCTGGCCACCGACCCGGCGTTCCGCGCCGACGGTGTGCACATCGACGTCGCACCCGCGACCGACCTGGCGGCGCGCTACCTCGGACCCTGGTTGGTGCTCGAGGCCCTGCAGCCCTGACCCGGTCGGTGCCGGTCGGTGCGGGTCAGTGGTAGTCGTAGAAGCCGCGGCCGGCCTTGCGGCCGAGCAGCCCGGCTTCGACCATGCGCGACAACAGCGGCGGCGACGCGTACAGCGGCTCCTTGAACTCGGCGTACAGGCTGTCGGCCACGGCGAGCGTGGTGTCGAGCCCGATCAGGTCGGCCAGGCGCAGCGGGCCCATCGGGTGGTTGCAGCCCTCGACCATGCCCGTGTCGATGTCGACCGCGGTGGCGAAGCCCGACTCCATCATCCGGATCGCGGAGAGGATGTAGGGGATCAACAGCGCGTTGACGATGAAGCCGGCGCGGTCCTGGCTGCGGATCACCTTCTTGTGCAGCACGTCGGCGGCGAAGGCCTCGGCGCGAGTGGCCGTCTCGGTCGAGGTGAGCAGACTCGTCACCAGCTCGACGAGCCGCAGCACCGGCACGGGGTTGAAGAAGTGGATGCCGAGCACCTGCTCGGGCCGGCGGGTGGCGATGCCGAGCTTCATCACCGGGATCGAGCTCGTGTTGCTGGCCAGGATGGCGTGCTCGTCGAGCACCACCTTGTCGAGGATCGAGAACACCTCGGTCTTCAGTGCCTCGTCCTCGATGACGGCCTCGATCACGAGCTGGCGGTCGGCCAGGTCGCCCAGGTCGGTCGTGAACGACAGCCGGCCGAGGGCCGCGTCGCGCTCGGCCTCGGCGAGCTTGCCGCTGGTGACCCCACGGTCGAGCGACTTCACGAGCCGTGCCCGCCCGGCCTCGGCGGCGGCCGCGTCGATCTCGCGCACCACCACGTCGAGCCCCGCCCGACTGCACACCTCGGCGATGCCCGACCCCATCAGGCCACAACCGACGACGCCGACCTTGGTGATCTCGGGGTGTTCGCTCATGTGGCCGATGATGCCACGCCCGCGAGCAACGCCAGCGCGGCTGCGGTGGCGTGCCCGACGTTGAGCGAGTCGACGTCGTCGCGCTGACGGATCCGCACGTTGCGTCGCGTGCCGAGCACGCCGGCACTGAGTCCCGGGCCCTCGGCGCCCATCACGATCGCCACCTTGGCGGACACCCCGGCGCGCACGAGCTCGTCGATCGGTGCGGCCTCGCGCCGCGGTGTGAGCGCCCAGGTGTCGAACCCGGCGAGGTCGAGCGCGGCGAACACCTCGTTCATCGGCGCGCGGGCCACGGGCAGGTGCAACATCTCGCCCATCGACACCCGCACGGCACGCCGGTAGTACGGGTCGGCGCACGTGGGGTCGAGCAGCAGGCCGTCGGCCCCGAGCGCACGCGCCGATCGTGCGATCGCACCGAGGTTCTCGAAGTCGTTGATGCCCTCGAGCACCACCAACCGGTTCGCCTCGCGCACCACGTCGGTCAGCGCTCGCGGTGTGGGCCGGTCGGCCACGGCGATCACCCCGCGGTGCAGGTCGAAACCGACGATCTCGTTCACCACCGACTGCTCGGCGAGCAGCACCTCGGCGCGATCGAGCGGCAACCGGTCGGCCATCCGGACGTGTGCAGCCGGCGTCAGCAGCACTGCGTGCACGGTCAGGCCCGATCCGAAGAGGCGCTCGACCACCGTCGGGCCCTCGGCCCAGAGCACGTCGGCACTCTCGCGGCCACGCAGCTGGCGGAACGCCGCGGCCCGGGGATCGTCGGCGCTCGTCACCGGGGCAGGAGCGCGGTCGACCACGCCGGGAAGTCTGGCAGGATCGGGTGGGCACCCGACCGCCCGGATCGCGCCTTGCGAACACCTGTTCGATCCGCGAAGCTGTCGCGATGTCCACCGTCGCCTCGCTCCCCGCTGCCTACGTCCCCGCCAGCTACCAGGCCACGCTCTTCGGCATCGACGACCCCTACGTCGACACGTCGCTCGACGGCATCCGCCGCACCCAACTCGACGAGACCAGCTGGGTCGACCTGTTGCCCCGTTGGATGCAGGGGAGCGACCTGCTCTTCGGCGAGCTGGTGGCGCGTCTGCGGTGGGCGCAGCGCGAGGTCGTCATGTACGACCAGATGGTGCTCGAGCCGCGGCTCACGGCCTGGTGGACGACGGGCTCGCGATCGGCCGAACCCGCGCCGGTGCTCGGGGTGGCGCGCCAGGCGCTCACCGAGCACTACCTCAAGCCGTTCGACTCGATCGGCTTCAACCTCTATCGCGACGGCCGCGACTCGGTCGCATGGCATGCCGACCGCGAGCGTTTCGAGCACGAGGACCCGGTGGTGGTGATCGTCAGCCTCGGCTCGCCCCGACCGTTCCAGATCCGTCCCAAGGGCGGAGGTCCGTCGCAGAGCTGGCTGCTCGGACACGGCGACCTGCTCGTGATGGGCGGTGCGTGCCAGCACGACTGGGAGCACTGCGTGCCCAAGGTCGCGCACGCCCACGGTCCGCGCCTGTCGATCATGTTCCGCCACCATCTGGCCGAGTGAACCGACGTGCGAGACTGCGCCCGATGAGCGACTCGCGCGACCCGTCCCGCTACGCGTTCCTGCCCGGCACGCCCGATTACCCGACGATCGTCGGTGGCGAGGGCGTGTGGCTGCGCACCGCCGACGGCGGACGGATCCTCGACGGTGCTGCGGGCGCGATCGTCGGCAACATCGGGTGGGGACGCCGTGAGGTGGCCGACGCCGCCCGCGACGCCATGGCCGAGGGTGGCTACGTCGTGCCGCTGTGGCCGACGCCCTGGCGACTGCAGCTGCGCGACCGGTTGGTCGACCACTGGCTGCCGCCCGGCTTCGGGCACGTGTTCTTCACCAGCGGCGGCAGCGAGAGCACCGATTCGGCCGTGCGCCTGTCTCGCGCCTACCAGGTGAGCAAGGGCCGCACCGACCGGTGGAAGGTGATCGGTCGCCACCCGAGCTACCACGGCATGACGCTCGGCACGATGGCCGTCGCCAGCCACCTCGGACGTCAGGCGGGCTACGAGCCGCTGCTGCTGCCGTTCCCCAAGGTGCCCTGGGACGATCCCGAACAGGTGCTGAAGGTGATCGAGCAGGAGGATCCGGCCACCATCGCCGGGTTCATCGCCGAGCCGATGACGGGTGCCGCCGGTGCGTGCCTCACCGCGAGCGACGAGTACTGGCGCGTGGTCACACAGGTGTGCCGCGAGCACGACATCCTGCTGATCGCCGACGAGGTGATGACCGGGTACGGCCGCACCGGCACCACGTGGGGACACCAGCACTTCCCGTTCGAGCCCGACGTGATCGTCGGCGGCAAGGGCCTCGGCGGCGGGTACGTGCCGATCGGTGCGGTGGCCGCGCGCGACGAGGTGGCCGAGGTGCTGCGTGGCAGCGGGTTCATGTACTTCACGTTCACCGGCAACGACGCGTCGTGCGCAGCCGCCGACACGGTGCTGCAGATCCTCGAACGCGAACAGCTGGTCGAACGGTCGCGCACGATGGGCGCGGTGCTCGGCGATCGCCTCCGAGACGGCCTGGCCGGCCAACGCCACGTGCGCGACATCCGCGGCCGCGGCCTGTTCTACGGCATCGAGATCGACGCCAGCCGCGACGCGGTGGTGATGGCCGCGATCGAACGGGGACTGTGGGTGTACCCGGCCGGTTCGGGCCCCGTGGCCGACGCGATCATGGTGGCGCCACCGTTCGTGATCAGCGACGCCGAGATCGATCAGCTGGTCGGCATCCTGCGCGAGTCGCTCGACGCCGTCGACTGATGCCGAGCTCCGCCATCGGGTTCAGCGCAGGTCGACCGGCTCGAGCCCGTCGACGAGCGAGATCAGCTCGTCGACCGTCAAGGTGGCCGACGTGACGTACACGACCACGTCGTCGGGCCGCACCACCAGCACACGGGCGTAGCCGTCCTGCGATTCGGTCCGGCCGCGACCATCCGCGACGGCTCCGGTCGAACCGTCGCCGCTGCCCCACCGGGCACGGACGACGACGGCCAGATCGGCCTCGGTGAGCGACGCCACGTCGGGCAGCCACTGTGTCGAGATCCAGACGTCGGGACCGGACTCGCCGCCGAAGGCGGGTCCGTCCGCCGCGGTCCACGAGGCGATGCCCGGGATGGGCACGACGTCGGGCTCGGCGACGTCGATGGGTCGGCCGCTGGTGTCGAAGTCGGTCGACCGCACCGCCCCCGGCGGCAGCCCGGTGACCCGGTACGCATCGGGGGCGAGGCGCTGATCGGCACGACACTCCTGGCCGATGCCGATCGCGAGCAGACAGAGGGTTCGGCCACCCACGCGCCAGCTGCCGTCGGCGTACACCGCCGACCCGGTGATCGGATCGGGGAAGATCGGCGACGGCCCGCCCTGCCACGTGATCCGGAACACCACCTGCGCCGAGTCGACGCCGGTCAGATCGACCTGGTCGACCTCGAAGCCGGCGCCGTCGATGGTGCCCTCGACGGCACGCAGGGTGTCCTCGATCCGGTCGGAGTTGGCCTCGCCGTTCTCGAGGATCCGCGCCCGCAGGGCGGGATCGAGGTCGAGCAGGATCCAGTGGCGGTACGCCCAGACGACCGCCTCGGTCGCGACCTCGGGATCGGTGGCTGCGTCGGCCTGGGCGGGGAACGGATCGGAGGCGAACACCCAGTCGAGCTCGTCGCCCGCCGCGGTGACCGTGGTGGGCGGAGGCACCAGCGTGTCCGGCATCGCCACGGTCGGCGCCGGCGCCTCGGCGGTCGTCGACACGGACGCCGCCTCGGTGGCGGGCGTCGTGGTGTCGGATGCCGCCTCGGCGCCGGCGTCCCGGTCGGCGGTCGACGGGTCGCCGCAGCCGGTCGCCACCAGCACCCCTGACACGAGCAGCACGATCCCCACCGACCTGAGCCTCATGTGGGAACGGTATCCGAGGCCGTCAACGTGGTGTCATCGGGCGGGGACCGACGACCCTCGTCGTCCACGACAACGCGCAGTACCGTCGCGACGCCCCTACCGAAAGGAACCACCCATGACCTCGCTGCCCAGCGAGGCCCGCCGCCGCGCGGTCGAGACAGCCTCGAACCGAACGCCGCGGGTCTTCCTCGACACCGACTCGTCCGGCACCAAGGCCTCCGACCTGTTCGGCACCAACACCTTCGACCAACAGGCGATGGCCGAGCGACTGCCGAAGGACGTGTACCGGTCGCTGATCAAGACCGTCCGTGGCGGCCATCGCCTCGACCAGAACATCGCCACGGTGGTCGCCCACGCGGTGAAGGAATGGGCGATCGAGAAGGGTGCCACGCACTACTGCCACTGGTTCCAACCCAACACCGGCACGACCGCCGAGAAGCACGATGCGTTCCTCACGACCGGTGACGACGGGGAGCCGATCGAGCGGTTCGACGCGAGCCAGCTGATCCAGAGCGAGCCCGATGCGTCGTCGTTCCCGTCCGGGGGACTGCGCGCGACGTTCGAGGCCCGGGGCTACACGGCGTGGGATCCCTCGTCGCCGATCTTCGTGATGGACTCGCCCAACGGCAAGACGCTGTGCCTGCCGTCGGTGTTCGTCAGCTACCACGGACAGGCGCTCGACAAGAAGACGCCGCTGCTGCGCAGCGACGAGTACCTGGCGCGCCAGGCCGAGGCCGTGCTCGCGCTGTTCGGCGAGCAGGGCGTGCGGGTGTACTCGACACTCGGTCCCGAGCAGGAGTACTTCCTGATCGACGAGGCCTTCTACACGCTGCGCCCCGATCTGATGGCCACCGGCCGCACGCTCATCGGCGCGAAGGGCCCCAAGGGTCAAGAGCTCGAGGACCAGTACTTCGGCTCGATCAAGCCGCGCATCCTCGCGTTCATGCAGGAGGTCGAGCACGAGCTGTTCAAGCTCGGCGTGCCGATGAAGACCCGTCACAACGAGGTCGCGCCCGCACAGTTCGAGGCGGCACCCGTGTTCGAGAGCGTCAGCGTCGCGGCCGACCACAACCAGCTGACGATGGAGATCATGCGGCGCGTGGCCGAGCGCCACCACTTCGCGCTGCTGCTGCACGAGAAGCCGTTCGGTGGCGTGAACGGCAGCGGCAAGCACAACAACTGGTCGCTCGCGACGAGCGAGGGCGAGAACCTGCTCAACCCGGGCGCCACCCCCGAGAAGAACCTGCGCTTCCTCGTGTTCCTGATGGCGACGCTCAAGGCCGTGCACCGCCACCAGGGCGCGCTGCGCGCTGCATCGCATCGTCGGGCAACGACCATCGCCTCGGCGCCAACGAGGCACCGCCGGCGATCATCTCGACCTTCATCGGCGAAGCGCTCACGCGCATCCTCGACCAGATCGAGTCCGGCAAGGTGAAGGGCGCCACCAGCGAGTCGCAGGTGATCAACCTCGGCGTGTCGAAGCTGCCCGAGCTCGCCCGCGACAACACCGACCGCAACCGCACCAGCCCGTTCGCCTTCACCGGCAACAAGTTCGAGTTCCGTGCCGTCGGCTCGTCGCACTCGTCGGCCACGCCGATGGCGACGCTCAACGCAGCCGTGGGCGAGGCGCTCGAGGAGATGGGCAAGCGGCTCAAGAAGGCGATCGCGGCGAGCGGCGACTTCGACGCAGCCGTGATGAGCGTCATCCGCGAGTACGTCGCCGAGACGAAGGCGATCAGGTTCGAGGGCAACGGCTACAGCGACGAGTGGCGCGACGAGGCCGCCCGACGCGGGCTGCTCAACCTGGCGAAGACGCCCGAGGCGTTGAAGCAACTGGTCGCGCCTGCCACCAAGAAGCTGTTCACCAGGTCGGGCGTGTACCGGCCCGACGAGCTGGAGTCGCGCTACCACCTCGAGCTCGAGCGCTACATCAAGGACCTCGAGATCGAGGTCGCAGCGATGGACGAGCTGGTGGTCGGCTTCGTGTTGCCCGCCGTGTACAAGCACCAGGGCCAGCTGGCCGGATCGATCGAGGCGGTACTCGACGTGCTCGACGACGACGACGACCTCCTCGCCCCGCAGATCGACGAACTGCGCGGCGTCGCCCGCCTGATCGCCGAGCTGAAGGCGCGCCTCGCCGCGATGCGCGACGCCGTGGCCGCCACGCACGGCAAGGAGCCCGAAGCGATCGCCCGCGCATTCGCCGACAAGGTGGTGCCGGCCATGGACGCGCTCCGCGACGTGTGCGACCGGGCCGAGGCCGAGGTGGACGACGCCCTGTGGCCGCTGCCGAAGTACCGCGAGATGCTCTTCGTGGTCTGACGTTCGAGAAGCCGCTGGTGCGTCGCCGATGACCACCAGCCGACTGCTCGACTCAACGCCTGAGCGGTGACCAAGGCGAGCGGGATCGTGAGCACCGCGGTGCACGTGAGTGCCACGGTGATCGACGCGCTGTCGGCCACCACGCCCATCGCCACCGGCACCAGCAGGGCCGGGGTGCTGAGCAGCCCCACCATCGTGGGCACCGTCGACGAGCGCCCCGGCACGACCGTGAGGCTGCGGTGGTGCACCGACGCCCACACCAGCGCCGTGCCAGCACCCAGTGCCGCGAGCCCGGCGAACTGCAACCCCAGCCACCACGGAACGGCGGTCACGGCGGCGCCGATCGCCATCAGCCCGCAACCGACGGCCACGCGTCGGCGGTCGAGCCCCCGCCGGGTGACGACCCACGAGCCGACGAGACCGCCGATCACCACCCCGCCGGCGAGCAGTTGCGCGGCCGCGCCCGCGCCGTCGGCCGCGGCGCGCGCGACGGCGAAGCCGAGGAACGCCTCGTCGAGCGGCAGCAGCGCGAACTCGGCGGCGGTGAGCAACCACACGCCCCGGTGCCGCAGCAGCGCACGCACCGAGCGACCGAGCGGTTCGTCGTCCTCGCCGTCGACCACCGGCGACGGGAAGTGCGTACGGGCGAGCACCACCGAGAACGCGGCGAAGACGACGGCCGTGATCGCGAACACGCCGCGCCAGCCCACCACCGTGGCCGCGCCGATCGCGAGCAACAGCGGACCGACGAAGTCGCCGGCCCAGGTGATGAGGTGTTGGCGGCCGAGCAGGCGGTCGAGCCGCTCGCCCGACGCCGCAGCGGTCTCGGTCAACGCCGATTCGAGCGGCTGGATCACGACATCGCTCGCAGCGCCCATCAGGGTCGCCGCGATCGCGAGCACGACGAACGGTGCCGCGAACGCGAACGAGGTGAGCGACACGGCCAGCACCGCAGCACCGCTCGCAGCGAGCAACCGCCGGTGTCCACGGTCGGCCAGCGCCGCGACCGGACCGCCGATCAACCCGCCGAGGGTCAACAGGGCGAGCAACCAACCGGATTGACGGTACGACAGGCCGAGCTCACGGACCTGGTCGTCGATGGAACCGGCAGGGAGGTACGACCACCACTCGTCGAGCAACCGCACGACGAGCGCGCATCGGACGACACCGATGCCGGTGGAGAGCAGCGCACGAGGCGCCGGGGGAACGGACATGTGGGATCTCCTCTAGCGAACGACGGACACGACGGATCGGGTCGGTCGTCCGGGAGGAGCACGGGCAGGTCACCATCGTCGGCGCATGCCCGCACCGTAGTGCGGCGAGGGTCAGCCGTGCCCGGGGATCTCGTTCCACGGGCCGCCGTCGGCGCGGGGTTCCTTCGGCAGACCCAGGATCTGTTCGCCGACGATCCCCTTCTGGACCTGGCTCGTGCCGGCGTAGATGGTGCCGGCCCGAGCGTTGTAGAACACGCCCGTCCAGTTGGCGCTGTCGTTGGGCGAGCCGGCGGCGTCGGCCGCGAACGCGCTGTGCGGGGTCTGGCCGGTGGGCACCATCGCATCGGCGCCGAGGATGTCGACCGCCAGCTCGGTGACCTGCTGGTGGTGGTGGCTCCAGAACAGCTTGCCGATCGAGGCGTCGGCGCCCGGCTGGTGGCCGTGCAGGAACGCCGTGAGCGCCTTGTACGACAAGAAGCGCATGATCTCGACGTTGGTGTGGCAGCGCATCATCCGCTGACGGATGGTCGGGTCGTCCGTGGCGCCGCGCTCCTTGGCCAACTCGACGAGCTTGTCCATCTCGCGGCGGAACGCGAGTGCCTGCACGGCGGCGCCGGCACCGCGCTCGTTGCCGAGCAGTGTCATCGCCACGGCCCAGCCGCCGTTGACCTCGCCGAGCACGTTCTCCTTCGGGCAGCGGGCGTCGCTGAAGAACACCTCGTTGAACTCGCTGTCGCCCGACATCATCTTGATCGGCCGTACCTCGACGCCGGGCTGGCGCATGTCGACCAGCAGGAAGGTGATGCCTCGGTGCTTGGCCGCGGTGGCGTCGGTGCGGGCGAGGACGAAGATGTGGTCGGCCAGGTGGCCGGCCGAGGTCCAGATCTTCTGCCCGTTGATCACCCATTCGTCGCCGTCGAGCACGGCTCGGCAGCCGAGGTTGCCGAGGTCGCTGCCGGCCGCCGGCTCGCTGTAGCCCTGGCACCAGCGGTCCTCACCGCTCAGCACCCGCGGCAGGAAGTGGCGCTTCTGTTCGTCGGTGCCCCAGCGCAGCATGGTGTTGCCGAGCATGGTGATGCCGAAGCCGTCGTTCGGGCCGCCCGTCGGAGCGCCCGCCTTGGCGAACTCTTCGGCCACGATCACGCTCTCGAGCGGCGTGAGCCCCGCACCGCCGACCTCCTTCGGCCAACTCAGCGCGAGGTAGCCGTTCTCGTGCAGCACCTTGCGCCACTGCTCGGTGAAGGCCGACGCCTCGTCGTGCGACAGCGAACCGATGCCCTTCCATCCGGCGGGCAGGTTGGCCTCGAGGAAGGCACGCACCTTCGCGCGGAACTCGTCGGCCTCGGGCGGGTAGGTCAGATCCATGGGGCCACGCTACGACGCCGCGCATCCGCGCAACGGCACGAGCGCACCCGCTCGGCACGGTGCCAGACTCGAGCGATGCCCGCCGCCGACGTCACCCTCGACGATCTCGACGCGCGGCACCACGAGGTGCTCGCCGAGTTGCGCCGGCAGGCACCGGTCACGTGGGTCGATGCCATCGGCGGCTGGGTGGTCACCGGACGCGACACGGCGGTCGAGGTGATGCGCGATCCGGTCCGCTTCACGGTCGACGATCCGCGCTTCAGCACCGCACAGGTGGTCGGGCCGAGCATGCTCTCGCTGGACGGCACCGAGCACGAACGGCACCGCTCGCCGTTCGCGTCGGCGTTCCGCCCGAGCGAGGTGACGCGCCGGTACGCCGATGGCGTACCGACCGTGGCGCGCCGGCTGGTGGGCGAGCTCGCGCCGCGCGGCGAAGCCGAGTTGCGGCGCGAACTGGCCGGGCCGCTCGCCGTCGCCGTGGTGGCCCGCTCACTCGGCCTCGACGACCTCGACCCCGTCCGCCTGCTCGCGTGGTACGACGCGATCGTGGCCGGGGTGGCCGACATCGCGCTCGGCCGGCCTGCCGCCGACGACGCCTGGCGTGCGTTCGGACTGCTCGGCGAGGCGCTCGACCGTGCGGCGCGCCGCCCGGACTCGGTGTTGCTCGAGGCCGCGGCGTCGCTCACCCGCGACGAGGTGGTGTCGAACGCCGCGGTGTTCCTCTTCGGCGGCATCGAGACCAGCGAGGGCATGACTGCCAACCTCGTACACCACGTGCTCGCCCGGCCGGGCGTGGCCGAGCGGATCCGCCGCGATCGATCCCTGGTCGACGCCGCCGTCGAAGAGTCGCTGCGGCTCGAACCGGCGGCCGCCCGCGTCGACCGCTTCGCCACGTGCGACGTCGTCCTGGGCGGTGCTCGCGTGCGGACCGGTGACTTCGTGGTGATCTCGCTCGCCGCGGCCAACCGCGACCCGGCCGTGTACGACCAGCCCGACGAGTTCCGGCTCGACCGCGGCAACGGCCGCACACACGTCGCGTTCGCGCAGGGCCCGCACGCATGCCTCGGTGCCCAGCTGGCCCGGATGGAGGCGCGTGCGGCGCTCGACGCGGTGCTCGACCTGCTGCCCGGCGTCGAGCTGATCGAGCCGCCGGTGACGAGCGGCGTGATCTTCCGCAAGCCCGTGTCGGTGCACGCACGCTGGTCGCCGGCCACCGCCTGACGACGGACTGACGACAGACTGACGGCCGTGACCGAGCTCGACGAACTCATCGCCCGCTTCGACGTGACCGACCCGGCGTTCGTGCAGTGGCCGTACCCGGTGCTCGACGAACTGCGCGAGGCCACCCCGATCTTCTTCGACGAGCGCACCGACCAGTGGGTGCTCACCCGTTTCGCCGAGGTGCACGAGACGCTCCGCGACCGCCGGCTCGGCCGTGCCTACACGCACCGCTACACCCACGAGCAGTTCGGCCGACCCGAGCCCGACGCCCGGTGGCGCAGGTTCCACGAGCACGAGCAGTGGTCGCTCCTCGCGATCGAACCGCCCGACCACACCCGCCTGCGTCGGCTGATCACCAAGGTGTTCACACCGCGGGCGGTCGAGGCCATGCGGCCGCAGGTCGAGGCGCTCGCCGACGAGCTCGTCGCCGGCTGTGCCGAGCGCGGTCGATTCGACCTGATCGCCGACTACGCACAGCCCTACTCGGTGGCCGTGATCTGCTCGATGCTCGGCGTGCCGCGCGCCGACACCCGTCGCCTGCTCGACTGGTCGCACGCGATCGTGAAGATGTACGAGCTGCGCACCGGCGACGACGTGAAGGTCGCAGCCGACCGGGCCGCGGGCGAGTTCATCGACTACACCCGGGCCCTCATCGCCGACAAGCGCCGTTCACCGGACGGATCGCTCATCAGCGGTCTCGTCGCCGTGGAGGACGAGGGCGAGCAGCTGAGCGAGGCCGAGATCACCTCGACCGCGATGGTGTTGCTCGAGGCCGGCCACGAGGCCACCGTCAACTCGCTCGCCAACGGGATGAAGGCGATGCTGACGCATCGCGACGAGTGGCGTCGCGTCACGAGCGGCGAGGTCGCGCCGCGCACGGCCATCGAAGACATGATCCGCTGGGACGCGCCGCTGCACCTGTTCGAGCGCTGGGTGCTCGACGAGGGCGTCGAGATCGCCGGGCAGCCGATCCCCGTGGGCGCCGAGGTGGCGATGCTGTTCGGTGCCGCCAACCGCGACCCGCGCCGGTTCGACGATCCGGGGCGGTTCGACGCCGGTCGCGGCGACACCGCGCACGTGGGCTTCGGCGGCGGCATCCACTTCTGCATCGGGGCACCGCTCGCTCGCCTCGAGCTCGAGGTGTCCGTCGACCGGCTGGCCCGGCTGATGCCACACGTCGAGCTGGCCGCGGACCCCGTCTATCACCCGACGTTCGTCATTCGCGGGCTGACCGCACTGGAGCTGTCGATCTGACCCGTCCGACCCGTCCGTTCAGGACAACTCGTCGAGGGTGTCGCGCAGGGCCCGCACGAACACCGGCACCTCGCGAGCGGTGAAGGCGAGGGGTGGCCGCACCTTCAGGACGTTGCCGTGACGGCCCGTGGTGCCGACCAGCACACCGTGGCGTCGCAGACCGTTCTTCAGGCGATCGGTGGTGGCAGCGTCGGGCTCCTTGGAGGCGCGGTCGCTCACGATCTCGATCGCGTTCGCGAGCCCCACGCCGCGCACGTCGCCGATGCACTCGTCGTCGGCGGTCGCCTCGCGCACCGTGGCGCGCAACACCTCGCCGGCCTCCACCACGCGTGGCAACACACGCTCGTCGTCGAGCACGTCGAGCACGGCGTGGGCCGCCGCGACCGACACCTGGTTGCCGCCGAACGTGCTGAAGAACGCCGTGTCCGCGGCGAATCGCTCGGCGATCTCGCGGCGGGTGATCAGCGCCGCCACGGGATGGCCGTTGCCCATCGGCTTGCCCATCGTCACCATGTCGGGCTCGATGCCGAACCGCTCGAACGACCACATCGCCTCGCCCGTGCGGCCGTGACCGCCCTGCACCTCGTCTGCCACCCACAGGCCGCCGGCGTCGTGGGTGAGCGACAGCCAGGCCTGCACGAGCTCGGGCGCGAGGTCGTAGATGCCGTCGCTCAGCAGCATGCCGTCGAGGATCGCCATCGCCGGTGCCACGCCCCGCGAGGAGAGCCGGTCGAGCGCACCTCGGAACGCAGACGGGTCGGTGTGCAGACCCCGGTAGGTGTCGGTGGGTTCCCACCGGTCGGTCCACGCGGGCAGACGATCGGGCGGCAGTGTCTCGGGCGAGAACGCGGCGATCACGTGCGAGATCCCGTGATAGGCGCGAGACGTGCACAACCCACCCTCGTTGCCGGTGAACGTCGTGGCCAGGCGCCACGCCAGATCGTTGGCCTCGGATCCCGAGTTGACGAAGAAGACGGTGTCGAGCCCGGGCGGGCAGGTGGCGGTGAGCCGCTCGGCCAGTTCGACGGCCGACCCGTGCAGGTAGCGCAGGTTGGTGTTGAGCGTGCGCGACTGACGGGCGATCGCCTCGGTCACGCGCGGGTGCGCGTGTCCGATAGCGGGCACGTTGTTGTACATGTCGAGGTGAGCACGACCGTCGGTGTCGTACATCCACACACCCTCGGCTCGCGCCATGTGCACCGGCTCGTCGTAGCTGAGCGGTTCGATGGCAGGTCCCAGCACGCGGGCCCGCCGTGTGGCTAGGTCGCCGCCGGTGACCCGACCGTCGTGCACGCCGGCCAGCTCGCGCCGTACCCGGTGCCAGCCGGCACCCAGCAGCACGTCGAGCGTGGCGAGCGACGTCTCGACGTAGCGCGTGGCGAACGCCGGGTCCTCGTAGCCCTCGGCCGCGCGCCACGAGCCGATCGCCACACCGATCGCGGTGCGGGCCGCCCAGAGCTCGCCGACGAGGTCGAGCTCGAGCGGTTCGAGCGGCGTGATGCGCTGATAGCCGTCGAGCAGCAGGCGTGCTGCGCGGAACATCTCGTCACCGGTGCGCCCGCTGCAGATCGAGTCGAGCATCGACGCGATGTCGGTGACGAGGGCTGTGTGGCTCATGTCGCCGAAGTCGACGATGCCGGAGATCTCGCCCCGGTCGTCGACGAGCGCGTTGTCGCTCGTGAGGTCGCCGTGCACCACCTGGGCCCGCAGCGACGGCCACGCCGGGTCGACGACCTCCTCGAACCGGTCGAGCACCGCCGCCACGGCGGCACGCGCACCGGCGTCGGCGACGTGCGGCAGCATCGCCCGGGTCGACAGCGCGTGCTGCACGTCCCACACCATCGTGCGGTCGGCGTTGGGGTGCACGAAGCCTCGCATCGCACGGCCGAGCCGCGCCGTCGTCGATCCCCACGCCACGAGCGCCCGGTCGTCGAGGAGGGTGGGGTCGTGCCGACCGTGCCCGGGCATCACGTCGTAGAGGCGGGCCCAGTGCTCGATGCCGTCGTGGTGCCAGGCCAGGCGTCGATCGCCCGGCCGGCCAGCGACCTCGCGCGGCGCGGCGACCGGCAGCGCCGGATCGACCCGGGCGATGTGGTCGACGACGGAGGCTTCCATGTCGAGCGTCCGGGGATCCTCCGCGGCGTTCGACACCTTCACGACCGCGAGCCACGCCCCGTCGCCGTCGAGCACGGCGAACGTGCGGTCGCGCTCGCTGCCGAGGTCGCGCGTCGAACGGGCGTCGAGGCCGAACGCGGCGGCGATCGCGCACACGTCGTCGACGGTGCACGGCGGTGGGGTACCGCGCAGCACCGGGTCGACGGACGACGTGTCGGAGGGGTCGGCTGGCTTCACGGGCGCCGACGGTAGCGGCGGGTTGCCCACGAGAGCCGCCGAGATCGCATCGGTGGCATCACGGGTCAGCGAGTCGTCGCGGTGCTGCGACGCCGACCGAGGACCAGCGAGTTGTACGCCTCTTCGGCTTCGAGCGTGCGGCGGACGTCGCCACCCACCAGGTCGGCGAGCTTGCCGCCGACCAGCGGGACCGACGAGCGCACCTCGCCGTCGATCTCGACGACGGTGGCGCCGTGGCCGTCCGGGGTGAGGCGCAGCGTGCCGCCCACCTCGACGGGCACGCCCTTCGCGGTCACCTGCCACGTGCCAGTCCGGGCGCCGTCGGGTCCGGGTGCGTTCCAGTGGTCGCGCTGCTCGACGGTGTTCATCGGCGACAGGAATCGTCTGGCGAATCCGGGCACGGTCATCGGCACGCTGCGGTGCGACCGCACGGTGACCTCGCCACGTGCCACGACGTGGTCGACGATCTCGACGTCGCGATGGCCGAGCGACTCGTACTTGCGGAGCAGTACCTCGGGTTCGGTCATCACGTGGAACACCCGGTCCGGCGGGGCCGGGTACGTGTGGGACGAATGCACCTTCATGGGGCCGATCGTGCGCCCGCGGTGGTGGTCGGAGCAGGGCCGTAGGTCCCCGAGGTCGCGTGCCGGGCCCACGGCCTAGTCTCGGCGCCCATGACGAACGGGACCGGACCCCTGAGGCATGTCGTGGTGGTGGGCGCGTCGCTCGCCGGTCTGCGGGCGTGCGAGACGCTGCGCACCGATGGCTTCGACGGTCGCATCACGCTGGTGGGTGCCGAGCGCGAGATGCCCTACGACCGGCCGCCGCTGTCGAAGAAGCTGCTCGCCGGCGAATGGGAGCCGGACCGCATCGTGCTGCGCAAGCCCGACGACGTGACCGGGCTCGGCCTCGAGCTGATGCTCGGGGTGCGGGCCGGCGGGCTCGACACCGACCGGCGGCACCTGCAGCTCGACGACGGCAGCGAGCTCGCGTACGACGGCCTGGTGATCGCCACGGGCGCGTCGCCCCGCCGGCTGCCCGGCCAGCCCGAGCTCGACGGCATCTGCGTGCTGCGCACCCTCGACGACGCGCTCGATCTCCGGTCGCGCCTCACCGAGCCGGGCACACGCCTCGTCGTGATCGGTGCGGGCTTCATCGGGCTCGAGGTGGCTGCGACCGCGCGGGCCCGAGGGTGCACGGTCACGGTGCTCGAGGGCCTGCCCGCACCCTTGGTGCGCGGGCTCGGTGCCGAGCTCGGTGCGGCGGTCGCGAGCGTGCACGGCCGACACGAGGTCGAGATCCGCTGCGGGGTGCAGGTGTCGGCGATCGAGGGCGTCGACGGCGCGGTGACCGGCGTGCGTCTCGCCGACGGCACGCTCGTGGGCGCCGACGTGGTGGTGGTCGGGATCGGCGTCACGCCGTCGGTCGACTGGCTGGCGGGCAGCGGGCTCGAGCTGCACGACGGCGTGGTGTGCGACGACGCGCTGTGGACCGGCGTGCCCGGCGTGTTCGCCGCGGGCGACTGCGTGCGCTGGCACAACCACGTCTTCGACCCGCACGACGACGCGGTGATGCGGGTCGAGCACTGGACGAATGCCGCCGAGCAGGGCGCGGCGGCGGCGCGCAACCTGATGAAGGCGGCCGCTGGTGAGCCGACGTCGCCCTACGAGTCGGTGCCGTTCTTCTGGAGCGACCAGTTCGAGAGCCGCATCCAGTTCGTCGGGCGGGCCCACGGTGGCGACGAGGTGCACGTCTTCGCCGGCAGCACCGACGGTGCGTTCGCGGCGCTCTACGGCTGGGAGGGCCGCCTGCGAGGTGTGCTCGGGGTGAGCATGCCGAAGATGGTGATGCCGTTCCGGCCGTTGCTCGCAGCGCGGGCCGGCTGGGACGAGGCGATGGAGAAGGCGCGGGCGCTCACCACTCCGGCGTGACACCGACGCCGAAAACCTGAGCGGGTTGCGATCAAGTTTCGTGACGATACCCTCCCCGTCATGACCGACACCTCGGGTACCCGCACCGCTCTCCTCCTCCCCGTGCTCCCCCTGCCCACCGTCGTGCTGCCCGGCACCCTCGTCACCCTGGCGCTCGACAGCGACGCGGTGCGCCAGGCCGTCGACGCCGCCGCCGACGGCGACGGCCGCGTGGTGATCGTCGCCACCGACGACCCCGACACCGAGCTGGGCGTCGTGGCCCGGGTGCCGAGCCGGGGCGCCCTGCCGTCGGGCCTGCCGGCGGCGATCGTGCAGGCCGAGACCCGTGCGCGCATCGTCGCTCGCCACCCGAGTGAGCGAGGCGCCGACCACGCCGACGTCGACCTGGTCACCGACCCTCGCCCCACCCCTCGGGTCGAGGCCAGCACGCGTGAGCTGCGGGTGGTGCTCGAGGAGATCGCGAAGCTCCGCCAGAGCCGCCGGTTGCCCGAGATCCTGCGCACCGTGGGCGAGCCCGGCGCGTTGGCCGACGCCGTCGTCGCCTGGGCCGAGCTCGATGCCGCCCGCCGACGCGAGGTGCTGCATGCCGTCGAGCTCGACGAGCGCGTCGGCCTGGTCGGCGACTGGGCCCGCGACCACCTGGCCGAGCTGCAGGTCACGGCGCAGATCCGTGCCGACGTCACCGAAGGCGTCGACAAGCAGCAGCGCGAGTTCCTGCTGCGCCAGCAGCTCGCCGCGATCCGCAAGGAGCTGGGCGAGGGCGACGACGACGTGGTGAGCCAGTACCGCACCAAGCTCGACGAGCTGCGACCCCACCTGGCCGACAAGGTCGCGTCGTTCGTCGCGAAGGAGATCGACCGGCTCGAGCGGATGAGCCAGCAGAGCCCCGAGCACTCGTGGGTGCGCACCTGGCTCGACCGCATCCTCGAGCTGCCCTGGGCCACGCGCACCGACGACCAGCTCGACCTGGTGGCCGCCCGCGAGGTGCTCGACGCCGACCACTACGGCCTCGACGACGTGAAGGATCGCATCGTCGAGTTCCTGGCCGTGCGCAAGCTGCGCCACGACCGCGAGGTCACCGAGCAGAGCCGTGCGGCCGGCACCGTCGTCACGCTGGTCGGTCCGCCAGGCGTGGGCAAGACCAGCCTCGGCGAGTCGATCGCCCGGGCCATGGGCCGCACCTTCGTGCGGGTCGCGCTCGGCGGCGTGCGCGACGAGGCCGAGATCCGTGGCCACCGGCGCACCTATGTCGGCAGCCAGCCCGGGCGCATCGCCCGGGCCATCATCGAAGCCGGCACCATGAACCCGGTCGTGCTGCTCGACGAGGTCGACAAGCTCAGCGCCGGCGGCTGGAGCGGCGACCCCACCGCGGCGCTGCTCGAGGTGCTCGACCCCGCACAGAACCACACGTTCCGCGACCACTACCTCGAAGTCGAGCTCGACCTCAGCCAGGTCGTGTTCCTCGCCACCGCCAACGTGGCCGACACGATCCCGGCGCCGCTGCTCGACCGGATGGAGCTCGTGCGACTCGACGGCTACACCGAGGACGAGAAGGTGTTCATCGCCCAGCGCTACCTGCTGCCCCGCCAGCTCGAGCGCGCCGGCCTGCACGTGGGCGAGGTCGACGTCACCGAGGCGGCACTGCGCACCACGATCTCGGGCTACACCCGTGAGGCCGGTGTCCGATCGCTCGAGCGCGAGCTCGGCAAGCTGTCGCGCAAGGTGGCGGCCAAGGTGGCCACCGGCACGACCGCCACGCCCGTCACGGTCGACGCCGACCAGGTGCGCGACTGGCTCGGCCGTCCCAAAGTGGACGACGAGGTGCCCGAGCGCACCGACGTGCCCGGCGTCGCGACCGGTCTGGCGGTCACCGGAGCCGGCGGCGACGTGCTCTTCATCGAGACCACGGCGTTCCCGCTGCCCGGCGAGGCCGCAGGTGGCGAGCCGACCCTCACCCTCACCGGCCAGCTCGGTGACGTGATGAAGGAGAGCGCGCAGATCGCCCTGAGCTACGTGCGGTCGCACGCGGTCGAGCTCGGCGTCGATCCCGACACGCTGGCCAAGCGGGTGCACGTGCACGTGCCGGCCGGCGCGATCCCGAAGGACGGACCGTCGGCCGGCGTCACCATGACCACGGCGCTCGTCAGCCTGCTCACCGGCAAGGTCGTCAAGCCCACCGTGGGCATGACCGGCGAGATCACGTTGCAGGGCAAGGTGCTGCCGATCGGCGGCGTCAAGCAGAAGGTGCTCGCCGCCCACCGCGCCGGGCTCACCGAGGTGGTGCTGCCCAAGCGCAACGGTCCCGATCTCGACGACGTGCCCGAGCGCGTGCGCGAGCAGATGACGTTCCACCTGGCAGACACCTACGCCGACGTGCTCGCCGCCGCCTTCGCCTGATCGTCGCCGGGGGGTGCGTGGCCCTCTCGCTGGGGCTGCGTACCCCTCGGCAGGATTTGAGTAGGGGCTACTCAGTCAGCCGACGGGCCGCCGTCGCACACTGCTCACATGGCGGTCACTCTTCATCCTCCGGCGCCGGTCGCCCTCCGGCGGCGCCGGTCAGCTCCCGGTGCGGTCGTCGAGGCGTTCCTCGCCCTGACGATCGTCACCGCCGGCGTCTCGCTCGTCGCGGGCGCCGTGTCCGGTCGCGACCACGCGCCGGCGCTCGCCGAGGCCGTCGAGGGACGTCCAGGACTCGACGCACGAGATCGGGCCGCGCTCGGCCTGGCAGCCGAGGTGCACGACTTCTTCGGCCCGGGCGCGGCCGCCGCCGTGGTGTCGCGCCTGGCCGACCAGGTGTCGGCCGACGGTGCCCGCGTCACGCAGGTGCGTCTCTACCCCGACCGTGTGTTCGCCACCGCTCGGGATCTCGGTGACGTGCTCGTCGACTACACCTGGGTCGGCGGTGGCCTCGTCCCCGGCGGGAGCCGGATCGATGCCGACGCCACCAGCTCGTTCCTCGCGTTCGATCCCGCCGACGTGGCGTGGGACCGCGTGGCCGACCTGGTGGCGGCCGCACCGTCGCTCACCGGCCTCGCATCGGCGACGGTCACCCACGTCACCGTCGACCGCTCGACGCTCGACCCCTCCCTGCCGGTCACCATCCGCATCCACGTGAGCGGCGATCGTGCCGGCCACCCGACGAACCGCCTCGTCGAGGTGGCGGCCGACGGTCACGTCCTCCGCGTCGCCTGAGCGGTCGGCCCCGCGGCCCTCCGTCCACCCGATCTCACCCCACCCCTCACCCGACCCCCTCTCCTCACACCTCAGCTGGAGCCTCCGATGTCGTTCGCACCTCCCTCGCCCACGAACCCCGAGCCCGGTCAGGGCTTCCCGCCGGCCGGCGGCCCGACGCCGTCGCGCTCGACGTTGATCCCCGGCACCGACGCGCCGTCGCCGCTCGCCGGCACGCCGGGCGCACCCACCACCTCGCAGTTCCTCGGCGGCCTCGGCCCCGACGGCCAGCAGACCCCGCCCGCGAGCCCCTTCGGCCAACAGCAGCCGCTCGGTCCCCAGCAGTCGTTCGGTCAGCAGCCCTTCGGTCAGCAGCCGTTCCAGCAGGCACCCGGCATGCAGTACGCACCGCTGGCGCCGGCCCCGCGCCGTCGCAGCGGTGGCGGCCTGCTGCTCGCCCTGTTGATCATCGGCCCGGTGATCGGGATCAGCGTCGGCGTGTGGGCGTTCCTGCGGGCCCGCGAGGCCAGCGACCAGGCCGAGCAGATCCTCGACGACGCGCAACAGACGGTCGACAGCATCCTCGACGACGTCCAGGACGACATCGACGACTCGCTCGACGACGTCCCGCCGGTGAGCCTGCCTGTAACGCTGCCCGACACGGTGGTGCCGGGCAGCGTGCCCGTCAGCGTGCCGGTGAGCCTGCCGACCGAGACCGTGCCCCCTGCGACGGTCGCACCGGCGATCTCGCTGTTCGACCCGGCCGGTGCCACGGCCGTGATGGGCACGTTCGACGCCGCGATCAGCGGCGAGCCGACCCGCATCCTGACGGCGGCGATCTACCCCGAGTACGCGTTCGTGCAGGCGCAGGATGCGAACGCCCCGACGCACGTCGACGAGTACGACTACCGCGACGGATTCGTGAGCGACCCGACGCCGGTGCAGCTCGTCGGTGACGGCGACCTCGAGGCCGCGCTGTTCTCGATCACCGACGTCGACTGGAGCTTCATCAACCGGGCCGTCACCGAGGCGCCCGGTCTGATGCCGACGGTCGAGGAAGGCGTCGTCACCCACATCCTGATCGAGCGCTCGGTGTTCACCGCCGACTTCTCGGTGACCGTGCGGGTCTACGTGAGCGGACCGCGCGGCGGTGGCTACGTCGAGTACACCCCGACCGGCGAGCTGATCCAGGTGATGGTCTGACGGTCGATCGGCGCTCGGGTCGCGTGCCCACTACCAGGAGTTCTTCCGGAGTTCTAGGCTGATCGCCATGTCGCATCTGTCGAACGTCTGGTTCTCGGTCACCCCGCTGCAGGTGGCCAGCGGTCATGGCTGCTGGGTCACCACCACCGATGGCGAGGAGTACCTCGACTTCGCCGCGGGGATCGCGGTGAACTCCACCGGGCACGCGCACCCGAAGGTCGCGAAGGCGATCGCCGACCAGGCGCAGCGGTTCATCCACGCGCAGGTGAACGTGTTCAAGCACGACCTGCTCGAGCCGCTCGCCGCCAAGCTGGCCGAGATCACCCCGAACGGGATCGACACGTTCTTCTACGCCAACTCCGGTGCCGAGATCACCGAGGCCGCGGTCAAGCTCGCGAAGCAGGCCACCAAGCGCCCGCACGTGATCGTGTTCAGCGGCAGCTTCCACGGCCGTACCCACCTGGCGATGGCGATGACCACCTCGAAGACCGGCTACCGCGCCGGCCACGCGCCGCTGCCGGCGGGCGTGTTCGTCGCCCCGTATCCCGATCCGCTCGCCGCCGACCAGGACGCCGAGGTCGCCGACGCGCTGCACGGGTTCGACCACCTCCTCAAGTCGATGACCGCGCCCGAGGAGACCGCCGCGGTGATCCTCGAGCCGGTGCTCGGCGAGGGCGGCTACATCCCGGCACCCGCCGCGTTCATCCAGGGTGTCGTCGAACGGTGCCGTGCGCACGGCATCCTCTTCATCGCCGACGAGGTGCAGAGCGGCTTCGGTCGCACCGGCAAGATGTTCGCGGTCGACCACTACGGCATCGAGCCCGACATCATCTGCATGGCCAAGGGCATCGCGAGCGGGTTCCCGTTCGCGGCGCTCGGCACCCGCCGCGAGCTCGACGACAAGTGGCCGACGGGCAGTCACGGCGGTACCTACGGCGGCAACTCGATGGGGTGTGCGGCGGCGCTCGCGACGATCGAGATCATGAGCGACCCGGCGTTCCTCGAGAACGTCAACGCCCGCGGCGAGCAGTTGCAGGCCGGCATCCGCGAGCTGCAGCGTGAGCACGACGTGATCGCGCAGGTGCGCGGTCTCGGGCTGATGGTGGGCACCGAGTTCCACGACGCGGCGCGGGTGGCGGCGATCACCAAGCACTGCTTCGAGGAGGGCCGTCTGATCCTGATGAACGCCGGCACCTACGGTCGCACGTTGCGTTGGATGCCGCCGCTGGTGGTCACCGAGGGCGAGATCGATCTCGCGCTCGCGGCCTTCGGGGCGGCGCTCAAGGCCACCGCCTGAGTCGTCGCGGGGACGGGCGGGCGACGAGGCGGCGGAGCGGGGACCGGGCATGCCACGGCTCGACGCGGAACGGATCGCGCTGCTGCGCGAGCTGTGCGCGGCCACCAACGGCATCCAACGCCGGATCGACGCCGACCTGGTCGAGGAGTTCGACATCCCGCTCGCCTGGTTCGAGGTGATGGCGGCGTTGCAGCGCGCCGGGGGCAGCCTGCGCGTGAGCGAGTTGTGCCACGAGCTCGACGACGTCGCGTCGAGCCTCAGCCGCCGTCTCGACCGGATGGAGCAGGAGGGCCACGTCGTGCGCGAGTCGACCCCGGTGGAGGGCGATCGCCGTGCGGTCACGGTGCACCTCACCCGCGACGGCCGCTCGTTCTGGCGCGATGCCAACGTGATCTACCGGCGTTCCGTGCAGCGCAACTTCGCGCAGGTGGTCACCGAGAGCGACATCGTCGCGCTGCAGCGTCTGCTGTCGAAGCTCGCGCGCTGACCGATCATCCGTCCCCCTCGATCAGGGGGTCGACCGGGTTTTCGGTCGCGACCTGTGACGAGACCTCGGGTGCCGGACATTGAGTACACGTGATGACGTCGCGTCGTGCCGAACCGCTGCCCGGTGACGCTCACGCGCGTTTCACGGCGCTCGTCCGCGAGCACCAGCGCGACCTGTTCGCGCACGTGCGGGTGGTGTACCCGCACGTCGATGCCGACACCGTGGTGAACGAGGTCTTCGTCGCCGCGTGGCAGCGCATCGACGACGTTCCCGACGATCGGGCGGCGACCTGGCTGCGTGCCACCGCCCGGTACGTCGTGAGCAATCGCCGTCGCGGCGAACGCCGCTGGCAGGCCCTCAACGACCGTGTGGCACGGCTCGAGTCGGTGGGCTACGCCCCCGCCCCGGACCACGATGCCGGACTCGAGCTGCACCTGGTGCTCGACGCCCTGGCCTCGCTCTCGTCGTCCGACCGTGAGGTGCTGCTGATGACGGCGATCGACGACCTGACGCCCGAGGACGTGGGAGAGATCCTCGGCGTGAAGGGTCACACCGCTGCGGTGCGCATCTCGCGCGCTCGAGCGCGCCTGCGCGCGGCCGTGGCGGCCCGTACCGAGCATCCCGAGCAAGGCGGCACCGCATGACCGACCATCCGATCGATCCCGACCCGTTCGACCTGTTGCGCGACCACGTGCGCGCCGTGGTGCTGCTCGAACGGCCGGGTGTCGATCCCGACGACCTCGTCGCGCAGATCACCGGCACCGTGGACCGGGCCGACCGGTCGCGCGGCGCGCAGGTGTTGCCGCTGCACGCGTCTGGTGCTCTCCGTTCTCCCCGATCTCCCCGTCGTCGACGGTGGCTGGCCGCAGGTCTCGTGGCCGCCACCGTCGCCGTCGGGAGCGCCGGCATCGCCGCGTTCCAGGGGGAGCGACCGGCCGACCCGACCGCCGACGTGGTCTGCCGGTCGTCGACCGACCCGCTCAGCTCCTCGATCGGCCTGCACGCTGACGGTGATCCCGTCGAGCAGTGCGCACGGCTCTGGGCGCGTGGCGACCTGCCCGACCTCGACCATCCGACCCCCGGTGGTGCCGTGCCGCGCCTCGTCGCGTGCACCAGCAGGGTGAACGGCGCGCTTGAGGTGCTGCCGTTGCCCGATCTCACCACCTGTGCCGATCTCGGCCTGCTCGATGCCGACGTCGAGCAGGCCGACCCTGCGCTCGCCCTGCAAGTCCGGTTGCAGCGGCACGTCGCCCAATGCCATGACACCGCCGAACTCGAGGCCTACACGGTCGGATTGATCGAGCAACTCGAGCTCAGCACCTGGACCGTCCGTGTCGCAGCGGAAACGACGGGTTGCGCGACCGCTGCGATCGACAGCGCGACGCGGGTGATCACGCTGCAGGCCGACCCGCTCGCACCCTCATCCAGCAAGGAGAATCCATGAAAGCTCTCGCCATCGCCGTTGCCGGCTGTTGCTTCCTCGCGTCGGGCACCGCCGTGGCACTCGAGGACCCGACCACACCGGCGGAGAACCCCGAGCCGTGGATCGCCGACTACGAGGGCACCGAGATCGACCTGCGCGTCGGCTGGGACGGTGCCCGCGCCTGTGAGACCGACGGGGTGGAGACCACCTGTTACGACACCGAGAGCCAGATGGTCGCGGCGCTCGCGGCCGAGGGCGTCACGGCGGCACCGTCGGGTTCGTCCGGCCTGAAGCGGCTGTCGTGCAGCTCGTACCTGCGGCTCTACACCGGCACCGGCTACACGGGCTCGGTGCTGGCGCTCACCACGCAGTACCTGTACCTCAACCTGTCGAGCTATGGGTTCAACAACGTGATCAGCAGCTACAAGGTGGGCGGTTGCGACGCCGCCTTCTTCGACCTGAGCAACGGTGGCGCCCCGCAGTACGGCGGTCCGACCGGTTCGAACGACTGGTCCACCACGATGCTGGCCGGTTGGGACAACCGGATCAGCAGCGTCTTCATCGGCGCCTGACACCCGTCGATGGCCGACCTCCCCTCGACGTCGCCGTCGTCGCCGCCGGGCGACGACGATCTCGATCCCTCGCCCTCACCGACGTGCCGGCTCGTCGTCGCGCACGTCGGTGACCGCGGGAGCGAGATCGAGCCGCTCATCGGCGATCCCGTCGGTCCGGCGTTCACCGCAGCACCCGTGCTCGCGAGCGACGGCCGGCAGTTGGTGGTCGCGGGAGCGGGGCTCGACGGGGTGCTGCGGGTGTGGAGCGGCGCACCCGAGGCGCTCGAGGTGCGCGCCCGGTTGCCCGAGGGCCACCACCCGGTGGCGCTCACCCATCTGTTCGGGCGCTGGCACCTGTTCGGCAACGACCCGAGCGGTCATCCGTGTCACGCGACGAGCACCGACCTGGTGTCGTGGACCGACGACCCCGACTTCGTGTCCGAGCACCCCAACGTGTCGGTGCGCGGCGCCACGGCGATCGAGAGCCACGTGGTGGTGCTGGCCGAGGTGGTGGTGCAGGGTCGCGCGATGGGCTGGACGCTGCTGCACGGCGCGGAGGACCCGGTGTCGGTGGGCGGCTTCCGGGCCCGCGAGATCACCTTCCCGCTCACCCCGGCGCATCGCGTGGTCGGACCGGTCCACGTGCGCGACGACGAGATCGCGCTCGCGGTCACCTCGTCGACCACACAGCTGCTGGCGCGCACCGTGCCGGGCACGCGTGGTCGCAGCTGGACGCTCGGTCTGCTGGCCCCGCCCGTGATCCCGTCGGTGGTGGCGGCGCGCGGTCGCGAGGTGTGGGTCGCCGGTGACGACCCGCTCGGTGGGGCGCCGTTGCTCACCGTCACCCCGGGGCGCGAGGTGCGGCTACACCGCGCCGGCGGCCCGGTGTGCGCGGCCGCGTTCCACGGCGACTCGCTCGTGCTGGCCCGGTGCTCGGCCACGGCCGATCCCGACGGCCGCGGCATCACCACGATCGAGGCTCAGTCGAGCCCGGCGTACATCCCTTCGATCTCGTCGGCGTAGCGGGCGTTCACGCCGCGCCGCTTGAGCTTCGACGTCGGGGTCAGCAGGTCGCTGTCCGGCAGCCACTCCTCGCCGATCAGCACGAACTTCTTGATCTGCTCCACCTGTGCGAACTGCTCGTTCACCTGATCGACGCCGGCCTGCACCTCGGCGATCACCTCGGGGTCGATGGCCAGATCGGCGAGCGCGGCACCAGGCCGGCCGTGGGCTGCGGCCCACACGGCGGCCGCCTCGGGGTCGAGCACCAGGATCGCCGAGCAGAACTTGCGGTTGTCGCCGATGGCGGCGGCCTGGCCGATCAGCGGGATCGTCTTGAGCGCGGCCTCGAGGTTGGCGGGGCTGATGTTCTTGCCGCCCGAGGTGATGATCAGTTCCTTCTTGCGGTCGACGATGCGCAGATAGCCCTCGTCGTCCATCACGCCGATGTCGCCGCTGTGCAGCCACCCGTCGATCAACGTCTCGGCGGTCTTGTCGGGCTGCTTCAGGTAGCCCTGGAAGACGTTGCCGCCGCGGCAGATCACCTCGCCGTCGTCGGCGATGCGCACCTCGCAGCCGGGGATCTCCTGGCCGACCGAGCCCGGACGGTTGGCCTGCGGCGACCATGTCATGGGGCCGCTCGACTCGCTCATCCCGTAGATCTCGCTGAGCGGCACGCCGATCGCGTTGTACCACTCGAGCACCGGCCGCGGGATCGCCGCGGCGCCGGTGACGCCCACCATCAGCGCGTCGAGACCCACCAGGCCACGTACGTTGGCGAAGGCGATGGCGTCGAGGAACGCCCAGGTGTCGAGCTGCTCCTTGGTGGCGGTGCCGCGCCGTTCGGCCTCCTTGATCTCGAGCGCGGCGGCGAGGCCCTCGTCGAACTTCGTCTTCGTGTCGGGGTTGGCGGCCAGGGCGGCGTTGACGCCGTTGTAGATCTTCTCCCACACCCGCGGCACGCCGAACAGGATCTCCGGGCGCACCTCCTTGAGGTAGGTGGTGAGCTGGTTGGCGTCGGGGCAGCAGAACACCGAGTAGCCGAGGATCGCCGCCTGGTAGTGGCTCATCATCCGCTCGGCGATGTGCGCCATCGGCAGGTAGCTCACGGCGCGCTTGGCCACGTACTGGTCGAAGCTGATGCAGCGGCGCAGCGACTCGACCGTGTACACGACGTTGTACTGGCTGATCATCACGCCCTTGGGCGGCCCGGTCGTGCCGCTCGTGTAGATCAGCGTGGCGATGTCGTCGGGCGAGGTGTCGGCGCCGAGCTGGTCGAGGTCGGCCTCGCCGTGGCCGAGCAGTTCGCTCACCGGTCGCACGCCGTCGGGCAGCTCACCCGGGCCCGGGTCGATCACGTACAGGTGCTGCAACTCGGGCAGCTCGGCGGTCACCTCGAGCATCCGGTCGAGGAACCCGCGGTCCTCGACGATCGCGATGCGGGCCTCGGCGTGGTGCGAGAGGTACTGGATCTCCTCGGGCGACGACGAGTTGTAGATGCTCACCGGCGTGGCACGCACGAACTGGGCACCGAGGTCGAGCCAGTGGAAGTCGGGGCGGTTGCGCATCATCAACAGCACCCGCTCGCCCGGCTGCACGCCCAGCGCGGCGAACCCTGCGGCGGCCCGTGCCACCTGCTGCGCGAGCTCGGCGTAGGTCCAGCGATGCCACGACCCGGGGGTCGCGTCCTTCATCGAGTGCACGGCCGGCACGTCGCCGTGTTCGGCCACGAGTCGGAGGAACAGCCGCGGGGTGGTGGTGCCCGCGACGACGGCGTCGATCTCAGCGATGGAAGTCCCCATGACGTCGGAGTCTGACACGGGCTCCGGGGCCGCGACCAGGGCCGATCGGCACGCCGCGCCTGGTGAACCGAGTGATCGCTCCGGTTTGGGTGGCATCGGAGCCGACGGTCAGACTGACCGCCATGCCCACCGCCGTGATCGTCGACGCCGTGCGCACGCCCCTCGGGCGACGCAACGGCAAGCTCAAGGACTGGCATCCCGTCGACCTCGCGGCGCACACGCTGCAGGCGTTGGTCGAGCGCACCGGCATCGAGCCGGGTGTCGTCGACGACGTGATCATGGGCTGTGTGATGCAGGTGGGCGAGCAGGCGGCCAACGTGGGTCGCAACGCGGTCCTCGCGGCGGGCTGGCCCGAGTCGATCCCGGGCACGACGATCGACCGGCAGTGCGGCTCGAGCCAGCAGGCGGCGCACTTCGCCGCGCAGGGCGTGATCGCCGGCGCGTACGACGTGGTGGTCGCCGCCGGGGTCGAGGTGATGACGCGTGTGCCGATGGGGTCGTCGATGGCCGACGGCAAGTTCGGGTTCCCGTTCGGCCCGGCCGTCGGCACCCGCTATGCCCCCGAGGGTGGGCTCGTCCCGCAGGGCATCTCGGCCGAGCTGATCGCCGATCGGTGGGACATCAGCCGTGACGACATGGACGCGTTCGGGGTGCGGTCGCAGCAGTACGCGGCACGGGCCACGGCCGAGGGTCGGTTTCAACGCGAGATCCTGCCGGTGCAGGGCGCCGACGGCGAGCTGATGACCACCGACGAGGGGCTGCGCGACACGTCGCTCGAGTCGCTCGCAAAGCTGAAGCCGGTGTTCCGTGCCGAGGAGGACGGCGGCCGGGTGACGGCCGGCAACTCGTCGCAGATCACCGACGGCGCCGCGGCGATGCTGATCATGAGCGAGGAACGGGCGGTGCAGCTCGGCCTCACGCCACGCGCCCGGTTCGTCAACTTCTCGCTGGCCGGCGACGACCCGCGGATGATGCTGACGGCGCCGATCCCGGCCACGCAGAAGGTGCTCGCTCGCGCCGGTCTCACCCTCGACCAGATCGACCTGGTCGAGATCAACGAGGCCTTCGCCTCGGTGGTGCTGGCGTGGCAGCACGAGCTGCACGCCGACATGGACCGGGTCAACGTCAACGGCGGCGCGATCGCGCTCGGCCATCCGCTCGGCTGTTCGGGCGCTCGGTTGATGACCACGTTGCTGAACGAGCTCGAGCGCACCGGCGGTCGCTACGGCCTGCAGACGATGTGCGAGGGCGGCGGCATGGCGAACGCCACCATCATCGAACGCCTCGGCTGACACGGAGCCGGGCCGCACGGCCGTACGCTGTCCACATGCCGGCGCTCTCGACGATCATCTGGTGGGCTGCCGGTGTCCTCATGGGTGTCGTGCTGTGGAAAACCGGCATCGCGATGTTGCGCAGCATGACCACCCCGGCACCTGCCCCGCCGCCGGCCGGCGAGCTGCGCAAGGTGAACGTCAGGTATCGCTGCAACGTCTGTGGCCTGGAGATCAAGTTGACCCTGGCCCCCGACGAGGACCCGCCGCCGCCGAAGCACTGCCTCGAGGACATGGACCTCGTGGCCCCGATCTACGACTGAACCCTCATCCACACGTCCACAGCCTGTGGACAACCTTGTGGTGAAACTACAGCCGTGTCACCCCGGCGTCACCCCGACGACACCCGACGGTCACCCGTTCGACACGCGTCCGCGACGCGATCGATGCGGCGTCGTCATCGAGGCCGGCCGACGAGGTCGTCAGGACGTCAATGCCACTTGGTGGCTGTGTACAACCCGCCGAGCAGGAACGCGAGGCCGACCAGCACCGGGATGTTGGTGTCCTGCCAGATGATGTAGCGCAGCAGGATCGTGAGCGCGCCGAGCGCCAGCAGCACGGCCATCAGGATCGGCACCCAGCGGGGGCTCTCGATCTCGGCTCGCGAGGTGGGCGGCGTGTACCGCGACGAGGCGGCGACTCCCGAGCCCCCGTCGTAGCCGTGCTCGTGGGCGTGCCCGTGGCTCGCGAGCCGATTGGTCTCGCCGGGACGCGTGCCCTTGGGGGTCACTCGGCCGCCACTGGTCTTTCTCTTGGGAGGAGCCACGGGCGACGAGTCTACGCTGATGCGATGCCGGGTCCTCGGGTTCTCGTGATCGACAGCTACGACAGCTTCGTCTACAACCTGGTCCAGTACCTGGGCGAACTCGGTGCCGACCCGGTGGTGATCCGCAACGACGAGCGCACCGTCGAGGGCGCGCTCGAGCTCGAACCCGACGCCGTGCTGCTCTCGCCCGGGCCCGGCCGGCCGGAGGACGCCGGCATCATCTGCGCCGCGATCCCCGCCTTCGCCGAGCGCGGGGTGCCGGTGTTCGGTGTGTGCCTCGGTCATCAGGCCATCGGGCACGTGTACGGCGGCACCGTCGAGCGGGCGCCGCACCTGATGCACGGCAAGACCTCGCACATCGTGCACGACAACGTCGGCGTGTTCGAGGGGCTCCCGTCGCCGCTGACCGCCACCCGCTACCACAGCCTGGTGATCGCCCCTGGCTCGATGCCCGACTGCCTCGAGGTGACCGCGAGCACCGAGGACGGGATCGTGATGGGCGTGCGCCACCGTGAGCTGCCGATCGAGGGGGTGCAGTTCCACCCCGAGAGCATCCTCACCGCCGCCGGCCACGACCTGCTGCGCAACTTCCTCCGGGCCGCTGCCCGCGCCTGATCCGCGCCCGATCCGCGCCCGATCTGCGCCGGGCCGGTGGCCTCGGTCTCGTCCCGTCCCGTCCCGGTCAGGGTCCAGGGATCGTCGTCGTGGTGGTCGTGGTGGTGCTGGTGGTCGTCGTCGGCGGGATCGTCGTCGTGGTGGTCGACGTCGTGGTGGTGGCCGCGACGGCGCGTCCCACCTGCAGACCGACCGGCGATCCGGGCTCGACGAGGTTGCCGCCGGTGGGGCTCTGCGAGATGACCCGACCGTCGTTGGCGTCGCCCGACGGCACGTTCACGTAGGTGACGTTCGCGGTGAGGCCCTTCTTGGTGATCTGGTTCTTGGCCTGCGCCTCGGTGAGGCCCACCACGGCCGGCACCTCGACCTGCTCGACACCGCTCGACACGAACAGCGTGATCGGCGATCCGGCGGCGAGCTCGCCGCCGACGGCCGGCTCGGTGCGGATCACCGATCCGGCAGCGACGTCGGCGTTGGGCTCGGTCTGGATGGTGACCACGAAGTTGAAGGGCGACCCCTCGAGCAGCTGCTTCGCGGCGTCCTGGCTCTGGCCGGTGACCTGCGGGATGGTCTGCGTGTCGGGACCAGCCGAGAGCACGATCGCGACCGACTCGCCCGGCTTCAGCAGCTCGTCGGCCGCCGGCACGGTGCGGATGACGGTGTCCTTCGGCAGGTCGCTGGTCTCGCTCGTCACCTCGCCCGGCACGAACTGCGCCTCGGAGAGGATGCGCTTGGCCTCTTCGAGGTTCTGGCCGACCACGTTGGGCACCGGCTGCGGCTCGAGCGTGGGCTGGAAGTAGACCTTCACCGCCGAGTCGACCTCGACGACCGTCTCGGCCGCCGGGTCGGTCTGCCACACCTGGTTCTCGGGCGTGTTGGGGTCGTTGGGGTTGGCCTCGGCGATCGGCTCGACGGTGAGGCCGACGGCGCCGAGCGCGGCGACGGCCTGGTCGTAGGTGAACCCGACCACCGTCGGCACCGCCACCGTGGTGGGCTCCTGCGTCTGGTCGTCGTCCTTGGTGAGCGAGTTGTAGAGCACGACGCCACCGATGACGAGCGCGATCACCGCGATGAACCCGAGCACCGCGTAGAGGCCGTTGCGGTTGGGACGCTCGTACTGCAGCGGCGGCTGCACCTGCGGCGGCATCTGCTGGTGCTGCGGCATCGCCGTGGTGCGCGCCTGGGCGGCGGCGTTGGCGTACGCGGCGGCACCGGCGGCCTGCGACGGCACGGCCGTGGTGCGCGGCATCGTGGTGGTGGCCACCGACGCGGGAGGCGGACCCTGCGGGATGATCCCGGCGAGCGCCTGCACCGGCTCGCCGGCACGGAAGCGACGCAGGTCGTCGCGCAGCGCGTCGGCGTCGGCGTAGCGCATGTCGGGGTTCTTCGCGAGCAGCTTCGCGACGATCGCCTCGAACGGGCGGGGCACGTCGGCGACGATCTGGTTGAGCGGCTGCGGCGCGTCGTGCACCTGCTTGTAGGCGATGCTCACCGGGTTCTCGCCGGTGAACGGCGGCTTGCCCGCCACCATCTCGTACAGCACGATGCCGAGCGAGTACAGGTCGCTGCGTGGATCGGGCTGCGCGCCCTGCGCCTGCTCGGGCGAGAAGTAGGTGGCGGTGCCCATCACCGAGCCGACCTGCGTGAGGTTGCTCTCGGTGGGTGCGTTCATCGCGCGGGCGATGCCGAAGTCGGCCACCTTCACCGCACCTGCGGTGCCGATGAGGATGTTGGCCGGCTTGATGTCGCGGTGCACCACGCCGTTGCGGTGGGCGAAGCTCAGCGCGGCCGACACCTCGCTCGCGATCTCGGCGGCCTGCACCGAGCTGACGTGGCCGTTGGCGCGCAGGATGTCGGCGAGCGTGCGGCCCTGCACGTACTCCATCGCCATGAAGTACGTGTTGGAGTACTTGCCCCAGTCGTAGACGCTGACGATGTTGGGGTGGTTGAGGTTGGCGGCCGACTGTGCTTCGCGGCGGAACCGCTCGACGAAGTTGGGGTCGGTGGCGTACTCGGGGAACAGCACCTTGATCGCGACCGGCCGGTCGAGCAGCACGTCGCGCGCGAGGAACACGTCGGCCATGCCTCCACGGCCGATGCGGTTCTGGATCTCGTAGCGGTCGTTCAGGACGATGCGCTCGTTGCTGTTGGTCACGTGGTCCTACTTGGCGGAGTGCAGGGGCGCGTGAGGCTGCGCGGACTGCAGTGGTGCGAGGTTATCCAGCTGGTCGTGGTCAGGGCTGTGCACCCCCTGCGGTGGCGTCGGTCGTGATGTCGGCCGTGGTGGCAGCCGTCGCTTCCGACGCGAACAGGTAGTCGAGCACCTGCTTCGCGATGGGCCCGGCGAGCTTGCCGCCGGTGCCGGCGCTGATCTCGTCGTTGGTGCCCTTCAACACCACCGCGATCGCGTAGCGCGGTGCTTCGGCCGGGGCGAAGCCGATGATCCAGGCGTGCGAGCGCTGGGGCTCGCCCGCGCTGTTGAGCTGCGCGGTACCGGTCTTGGCCGCGGCCTGGATGCCGCCCGCCAGCTGCATCTGCCGACCTGTGCCGTTGTTGACGACGCCGACCATCAGCGTGTTGAGCGTGGCCGCGGTGGTGGGTGAGATCGGCGTCTTCCACACCTCGGGGTCGGTGCGTTCGAGCACGGTGTCGTCGTGATAGCGGGTGACGTCGACCACGTGCGGCACCATCATCTGCCCGCCGTTGGCGACGGTGCTGGCGACCATCGCCATGTGCAGCGGCACCATCACGTCGCTGCCCTGGCCGAACCCGCCGATCGCGAGCAGCGGCAGCTGGTCGGCGAAGTCCTCGACGTCGCCGAAGCTGCTCGCCACGGCGCCGGGCAGATCGATCGGGATCCGCTCGCCGATGCCCCACGCCTGCGTGCCGGCGACCATCTTCTCGGGACCGAGCTCGACGGCCATCTGTGCGAACGGGATGTTGCAGCTGCGGTAGAAGACCTCGGCCATCGTGCCACCACACGCCGAGCCGCCGTAGTTCTGGATCGGGTCGGTGGTCTGTGGTGGCGTCCACTGCGTCTCGCTCGGCCACGAGCGGTCGAGCGAGGTGACACCGTTCTCGAGCGCGATGCCGGTGGTGATCACCTTGAAGCTCGAGCCCGGCATGTAGCGCTCCTGGTACGCATTCGCGAGCAGCGGCTTGCCGGGGTAGCTGTTGAGGAAGTCGAAGACGTCGTTGACCTCGTCGTTGGTGCCCGACACGACCTGGTTGGGGTCGAACGTGGGCGAGCTGTACATCGCCAGGATCGCACCGGTGGTCGGGTCCATCACGACGACGCTGCCCTCGCGCTCGAGCCCGGTCTTCGGGTCCTTCAGCGCGTCGCGAGCCACCTCCTGCACGTCGGCCCGCACGGTGAGCACCACCGAGCCACTCACGTCCTGGCCGGAGAAGATCTGACCGAGCGCCTTGAGCTGCTGTTCGCGTGTGGTGCCCGACAGCACGTCGCCCTGCGTCTTCTCGATCTGGGTGCTGCCGTAGTTGAACGTGTAGTAGCCGGTGACGTTCGCGAACAGGCTGCCCGTCGGGTACACCCGCCGGTACTTGAGCTCGGCGTCCGGATCGTCGATCGACTCGCTGTAGGCGAGCACCACGCCGTCGGCCGAGATGATGGGCCCGCGGTTGCGGTTGAAGTCGCGGATCGTCTGCCGGTCGTTGCGCGGATCGGCGGTGAGTTCTTCCTGTCGTTGCACTTGCAACACGTTGAGCTGCACGAACAGCGCGACGTAGCAGACGAGCAGTCCGACGGCGAGACGGCGAATGCGTGTGTTCATGCGCCGGCCTTCCGCGCGCGACGGGCCTCGCGCTTCTGGTGGCGCGCCGCGGCACGTGCCTCGAACCGCTCACCGATGGTGAGGTCGTCGGGTACCTCACCGAGGCGGCGTGCGCTCGAATCACTGATGCGCATCAACAGCGCGAGCAGCACGTAGTTGGCGAGCAGGCTCGAGCCGCCGTAGCTGACGAACGGCAGCGTGATGCCGGTGAGCGGCACCACGCGGATGACGCCGCCGATGATGATGAACGCCTGCAGACCGATGATCGTGGTGAGGCCGGTGGCGAGGATCTTCTCGAACGGCCGCTCGGCGCGGGTGGCGATGCGCAGGCCCGCGCCGATGATGAGCATGAACGCGATCAGCACGGCCGTGGCGCCGAACAGGCCGAGCTCCTCGCCGATGGCGGCGAAGATGAAGTCGTTCTTCACCTCGGGAATCTTGTTGGGGCTGCCGAGCCCGAGGCCCGTGCCGTCGACGCCGCCGTTCGAGAGGGCGAACATCGCCTGCACGATCTGGTAGCCGCGGCCCTCGTACTGCGGCCAGGGGTCGAGCCAGATCGCGACGCGTGTCTGCACGTTGCCGAACAAGCGCCACGCGATGTAGGCCGCCCCGGCGAACAGCACCACACCGATCACGAGGAAGCTCGTGCGCTCGGTGGCCACCCACAGCATCACCACGAACAGGGCGAAGAACAGCAGCGACGCGCCGAGGTCCTTCAGGCCCACCATCACGATCACCGAGAAGCCCCACGCGAGCAGGATGGGGAACAGGTGGCGCGGCTCGGGCAGCCGCAGGAACCCCACCTTCCACGTGTTGGTGGCGATCAGCTCGCGACGCTCGGCGAGGTAGCCGGCGAAGAACAGCGCGAGGCAGATCTTGGCGAACTCGCCCGGCTGGAAGTTGATCGGCCCGATGCTCACCCAGATGCGGGCGCCGCCGAAGCTGCGGCCCACGCCGGGCACCATCGGCAACAGCAGCAGGCCGGCGCCGATGATGAAGAACGTCCACGTCTGGTGCGCGAGGTCGGTGGTTCGCTGCACCGCGAACAGCACGCCGATGTAGGCCGCGATCGCGATGAAGGTCCACGTGGTCTGCAGGCCCGCGAGGCGGTCGTCGAGGCGGGTGATCATCACGTAGCCGATGCCGTGGAGCAGTGCGGCGAGCGGCAGCAGGGTGGCGTCGGCGCCGCGTGCGAGCAGGCGCGTGGCGAGCGAGGCGACGACGAGCAGACCGAGGGTGACGCCGAGGAACGGCAGGATGATCGGGGGAATCTCCGCGTTCTTGCCCAACGACGCGACGGTGTACGCCGCGGCGGTGATGGCACCGGCCATCACCACCAGTCCGAGCTCGGTGCTGCGCCGAGCGGACGCGAGTGGTGAGGGCGTGCTCATGGTGCCGTCGTGGTCGTCACCGGGCTGGTCGTCGTGGTGGGGCGGGGACGGGTGGTCGTCGTCGCTCGGTCGGTGGTCGTGGTGACGTCGGTGGTCGACGGTTCGACGGTGGTGGCCGGCTCGACGGTGGTGACCGTGGGCGTCGGCTGGTCGTCGTCGCCACCGCTGAGTCCGACGGCGATCAGCACGATGCCGACGGTGAGCACCACGGCGGCGCCGAGCAGCAGCAGGAAGGTCTTCACGGTCATCTGCCGGCCGAGCTGCTGCTTGACCTTCGATTCGACCACCGGGTGTTCCTGTGTGACGGGCAGTTCGTCGTCGACGATCGCGCGCGGGCGGTCGAGCGAGACGGTGTCCTCGTCGCCGTCGGCCGGGATGTCGGCCACCAGGTCGGGCTCGAGGCCGTCGAGCACGTCGACGACGATGACCGTGACGTTGTCGCGGCCGCCGTGGCCGACCGCGGCGGCGACGAGCGAGTCGGCGCAGTCCTGCGGCTTCGCGTTGGCGGCGACGATCTCGTGGATCTCGTCGTCGTCGACCTCGTCGACGAGACCGTCGCTGCACAGCACGAACCGGTCGCCGCGGACGAGCGGCATCAACCACGAGTCGACGCGCACCGTCGGCTCGATGCCGAGCGCGCGGGTGACGATGTTGCGGCGCGGGTGGGCTCGGGCCTCGGCCTCGGTGATGTGGCCCGTGGCGAGCAGCTCCTGCACGTAGCTGTGGTCGACCGTGGCGCGAGTGAGCTCGCCCTGGCGTCGCAGGTACACGCGGCTGTCGCCGACGTTGACGATCGCGATCTGGTCGGGCCGGCCCTCGGTGGCGGGCAGCACGGCGATCGCGGTGAGCGTGGTGCCCATGCCGCGCTGGGCCGCGTTGTTGTGGGCCGTCTGGAAGATGGCCGCGTTGGCCTCGACCACCGCGGCCACCACCACGTCGGCGCTCGGCGCGCCGGCCGTGAGGCGTTCGCGCAGCGTGCTCGCGGCGAGCGCGCTGGCGACCTCGCCGGCCTGGTGGCCGCCCATGCCGTCGGCGACGACGAACACGTTCGGCTCGGCGACGTAGGCGTCCTCGTTCTCGTGGCGCACCCGACCCGGATCGGTTGCCGCACCCCACAGCAGCGCTGCCATCACACACCCTCCAGCACGGTGGACCCGATCTGGAGACGATCACCGGGGGTGAACGGTTGCACGCTGCCGAGGCGAGCGCCGTTGAGATAGCTGCCGTTGGTCGAGCCGAGGTCCTCGACGTAGGTGACGCCGTCGATGGTGTAGAGCCGGGCGTGGTTGGCCGACACGAAGGCGTCGTCGGGGATGCAGATGGTGCACGTGGCGAGGCGACCGATGGTGAGCTCGCCGACGAGGTTGAACTGGGCGCCCTTGCGTTCGCGTGGCTGGATGACGATCAACCGCGTCACCTGGCCGCGCTTCGCGCGCTTGTTGTTGGGACGTGCCTGCGGCGGTGCGGGTGCCGGCACGGTGGCGTCGACGGGCTGCTGCCCCGCCACGAGATGACCGGCGCGCGGGCCGCGCACCTCGCTCCACACGGCCCACAGGACGCGTGCGAAGAAGAGGTACAGCAACGCGAGCAGCGCGTAGTTGAGGATCTCGAGGACGGAATCGGTCATGGATCGGTCATGCCGATGCGTTCGACGCCTCGAAGCGGAGGTGTGAGCTGCCCAGGCTGATGATGTCGCCGTCCACGAGCACTCGTTCCCCGTCGATGCGGAGTCCGTTGACCTTGGTGCCGTTGGTGGAGCCGAGGTCGACGATGGTGAGCTCGGCGCCCGGACGGATCTCGGCGTGACGCCGGCTCACGTTGGGGTCGCTGAGCGTGACGGTGCACTCGGGCAGACGCCCGAGGGTGACGACGCGATGGCCGACGGTGACGCGCTCGCCCGAAGGCAGCTGCAGACGACCGACGGACGAGCCGATGCGGGTGGGGGTGACGGCCGCCGGTGCCGAGGGGGCGGCGGGCGCCATCGGGGCCGGTGCCGGTGCGGGCGGCGCGGCCTGGGGTGCGGGCGCCCACGGGCTCTGCACCTGCGGCTGCTCGACGACGGCGAAGTTGCTCTGCTCGACCGGGGCGGGCGAGGGCGCCACCGCGACGGGCTCAGGTGCGTAGGCGGGCGCGACCACCGGCTCGGACGGATCGGCGACGTGGCCCTCGCGCAGCGCCGAGGCGATGCCGAAACGGCCTTGCTTCAGTGCGTTGTCGACGACGATCTCGACGTGCACCGGCCCGACGAAGTGGTAGCCCTCGTCGCGGGCGTACTCCCGAGCGGCCTCACCGAGCTCGTGGATCAGCGCGTGCTCGATGTCGGCGAAGCCCGCGTGGTCGCGAGCGCTCAGGTGGAAGGTGAACGAGTTGGGGACGATGCGGCGACCCTTGACGTCGACGCTGCGGTGATCGTCCATCTCGCGCAGCAGGCGACGGCCGAGCTCCACGGGGCGAATGGTGCTGGTGCGTGAGGAGCGCGAAAACACGCTGTCGACCATATTCCCTAAGGCACGCTCGAACGATTGCAAGCCCATGACGTTCTCAGGGTAGTGGTGTGCGTGCGCCGGGTGTCGGCGCCCCTGAGCTGGTGGGGAAAGCCGGGTTGGGCGGCTCGGATCGAGTTGCTAGCGTGGTGCTCCGCAACTCGGGCGAGTGGCGAAATGGCAGACGCGCTGGCTTCAGGTGCCAGTGTTCGAAAGGACGTGGGGGTTCAAGTCCCCCCTCGCCCACCAAAGGACCCCAGCTCAGCTGGGGTCCTTTCTCGTTCCGGGAGGGCGTCTTCTACCGGATGGCCTGACCCTTGCGGAACACAGCGCCCGCCGGCTTCAATTCAAGAGCGATCGCGAATGACGCTGGGTTGGGAGCCCGAGTGACCTAGGCGAACAACGCGCCTTCGTCGAACGTCTCCTCCTTGTCGGACGCGAAGGAGGTGGTCTGCAGGTCCCCCGCAACATCATCGGGCATCTCGTCTGCGAACGAATCGTTCGCCTCCTGCGTGATGCCGCACGCACGCCTGATCTCTTCAATCATCGCTGCCTCGCGTGCACGAAGGAACTGGTCGTACAGTCCCGCCGCATCCTCATCGGAAAGGCTTTCCTCGGCGGAGAGAAGCAATGGGAGGGTTGCTTGGTCGATGAAGTGCGGTCCCAGAAGGTCAGCCCGTGGACCGCCAGGGAAGATCTGACCATCTCGGAGGTAGTCGGCCGGCGCCTTGTCCTTGATCTTCCCATTGGTTTCGTTCGAGATGAGCGTGCGATTGGCGACGGAGTTGACGTCGACGCGCTTCGTAAGGCCGTGACGCTTGAGGAACGCCTGCGGAAAGATGTGGTGGTCCTGGAGTTCCTGAAGCACGATGTCCTCGCCGCGCCGCCAGTCTCGTGCGTGACGAAGTGCGAGGAGACAGAAGGCGCCGCTGTAGACAGCACTCGCGTAGCTGGCCGAGCCTCGGATCCGAAACCCCGGCGCACCGATCCAGTTCTGAGCTTCTCGAAAGACGTCCGGCTCGGGTCCTCCTTCGAGCCAGTGCCGGGTCATCTCGAGGTAGTCCTTCCTGGACTTGCTCTCGACGGCGCTCGAGTAGCGCTCCATGAAGACATTGCACCAGTACCAGCGGCGCAGATCGGAGCGTTCTCGGTCGCCGAGCTTGCGGTGATCAATCTCTGCCCTCAACGCGGCCAAGATGGGAATCAAGCCGAACCCGGGAAGCCACTTCTCGGAGAAGACGCCGAAGCCGTCGGGTCCCACGTTCGTCGTCAGCTCAAGAGCACGTTCGATCGCTGCCGCCGCTCGCCTCCAGTCCGACTCAAAATCCGCGGGCGAAAGATCAATGAGAATTCGAGGTTTCGGGTCGAGGCCGCGAAGCAACGCAAGGGTTCGAAGGACGAGCACCCCGAACTTGTGCTCATCCGCCTTTCCCTTCGACCATGCACGCAAGCGCGGGTGGGTCGCGCACGCTTCGGACCACAGGTCGTGGAGTCGGATGCCGGACCGGTACAGGCGTGCGGTCAGAAGGTCGTACACGGAGAGATCGACTCCCGTGGAGTTGAGCTTCTCGAAGATCGCGCATACCCGACCGATCGACTCGCTGTCCGACTCGTCAACCCGGGGCAACTCAACGAGCGGTGCTTCAAACGTCTGGAACGCGCTCGCTGCGCTCGTCCAGGCGTCACGCCAGGTCCGCCGGTATTGATCGTGAGCTGCTGGATCATGCTCCCTTGCCCAGTCGTCGTATCCGTCGCGCCAGTTGTAGAACGCCTGCTGAGTAAGGAGTTCAGTGCACGGGAGGATGCGCTGCTGAAACTGGGTCTCCCTCGTGTCGAGCCCGCGGAGTTCGCGACGCGCGCGGTCAAAGACGATCTCGTCGCTGTCTGGCTCGCTCAGCAACGCGTCGAGGTTCACGAAGAACCAACGACGCTGGCTGGAGTCCTTCAGTGAGAGGTCGGGAGCCGTCAAGGCGTACATCAATGACGAGAGACGCTGCTGTCCGTCGAGGACGAGGAGTTCGGGGCGTGGCTCGCGGAGGGCAGGCTTGGCACCCCGGAGGAAGATCGGCGCAAACGGCGGATTGGCAGCGTCACATCGGAGTAGAAGGAGCGACCCGATGAAGTAGCCGCGCACGATCGACCTCACGAGGTCGGCGACCTCATCTCGGGTCCAAACAAAGTCACGCTGGAAGTTCGGCAGACAGATCTTTCCCTCGTGGGCCTGCTCGATCAGACCGATGACCTTGCGCTTATCTGGAATGATCTCCACGAGCGGATGGTATCCCTGAGACACCAGGGTCAAAGCTGGCAAGCGGAGCAGCAGCGTTTGCCTATCGAGAACGGCGACGATGAATCGCACCCGCGCCGTAACGACAGTCCTCGATCATGAAGGTCGGACGCGATCCGCGCTCTCTCCTCGGGCATCCCCGCGAGCAGAGTGCGCCGGGGCGCTGGATTATGAGGTAGGCGCCCCTCGGCTGACACCTTCTAAGCGGTCGGGTCGGCGTGCGTCCACTCAAGCTTCCGGGCTCGTAAGTCGCCGTAGCCGACGAGTCCGAGTTCCTTCTGGGCACTCCAGTGGGCGAGAGTCGCAAGGTCTCGTCGGTGCGTCCCGGCGGCTCGTAGGGGATGCAGGTCGAACGCGTCGGGCACCGTAAGCGATTCCTTGGTTAGGACGAGGGGCAGGTTGAGAAAGCCACCGCTTCCGAGTGCACGTTCGATCGTTGGTAGGAAGCGGTCGGCGGACCTTCGAAGGCGAGAGCGTTCTTGGTCAGCGAGCCGTTCTTTCGACGAAGCGATCGCAATGAAGCATTCCACGCCAAGCGTCCTCAGCTTCTCCTGGACGAACTCGAGATTCGACACGTCCTGGTCCTCAAGGTCTTGTCGCGCCTTCGCCTCGCCCACGACGAGGCTTGCGCCCGAGTCGTCATTCACGAATGCTGCGAAATCGATCTCGAACGATCGGCCGTCCGCTTCAATTTCGATGCCGAGTGCATAGTGAATCGTGTCGGCGTTCCGTGTCAGATCGAGTAGCAGGCGAAGGGCCGAGGCGACCGGCAGAACAGAGCGAAGACGGTTCTGGCTGATCAGGTCTCGTGTCCTGAGCCTCCATGAAGACCCCGAGACGACCTGGAGGCTGAGGGGTGCATCAGCCTCGCAATCGTTGCACTGCAAGTTGTCGCCAAGGTCGTCAGCTGCGATGACCTGGCCGAGGCCACAGGCGGGACATCGGTAGCTGAACGCGGCTTCGATGATCCGCCGCGAAGCCAGTACGCCGAGGACCGTCGTCGGGTAATCGTCGTTGCGCGACCAGAAGACGCTCTTGTCCGCCCATACGCCGCTGTCTCTGATCGCTGCGCCTCGAAGCTCGTGTGGTGTTGCGCCACCGGTTCGCGCGGCAAGGTCCAAGACTGACCTCACAGCAGGTTGGCACGACAGCCTCGACTCCGCACCGCCAAGCAGCTCGATGATTCGCGCGGACCAACGCCCAGCTTCGCCGACTCGGGCAGTCATGCCGGCCTCGGCGAAGAGTCGTTCGAGCAGAAGGAACGAGTCGACCGCTTCGATGCGCAACTGCTCATCATCAACGCGTGCTGCTACGACGACACCGTCACCGACTCCGCGAGTCATCGGACTCGGGTAAGCAAGCGCCCAGCGCAGCGTCGGGCCGAGCCTTCGAATAGCGGGGCCTCGAAAGCTGCGCCTCTCACCCAGCCCGTGCTCGGCGTGCACGGTCACTCGGAAGGCAGCGTGCTGCCAGCGCTGCATTCCTATCGCGTCGGGTCGAAGGTCAGACAGCGGGAGGGGCACGCGAAGCGTCGAGCGACCGCCGAGTGATTCCACCGGTGCTTCGAAGCTTCTTGAGATCCCCGTCTGGATAGGTGATGCCGCATGTAGATGTGGTTCCAAGTCCAACCACGAGACAGCGGCCTGCCCACTGGCCGACCGCGCTCGAAGGACTCCGAGGAGGGTCTCAGGCGCATCACTGTCGTCGGTGAATGCAGACAGGAAACCCGTGCTGTCACCCCACTGCGGGGTCCGGACTCTGTCCAAGCGCGCGCGTGCGAAGTCCTCGACCCGGGGGTCGCCGTTGCTGGGCCACGGCACAACGTGGTGCCCGCACGCTCTGAGATTCCACAACCGGACGAGGTGTTTGACTGAAGTCGGATCAACGACGGCGGCGCCAGCCTCGCTCGATGGTCGGAAGTGATGGATGCTCCACATTCCAATCGCTAGGGGGCCAACGTGGCCCGGGTCACTAGGAATGGCCCCTTCTCGTTCAATGGTCGTGAGGTCAAAGAGATCAGCAACGGCGACTGCATTCGCCGAGCCGAGTTCGGACGTCACGCTGAGTTGGCCGTACATGACGCGAAGAAGTGGGGCGAGCGAGTCGTCCTCCTCCCACTTCACAATTGAGCCGCCTTGGGGTCGGCGTCCTGCTCTAAGGAGGGCCGATCGAACAGTACGAAGATCGACGAGTTGGTCGGAGCTCGGTGTTCCGAACACCGACGATCCGACCCCTCGCCACTCGAATCCGCTCATCCGGAGCAAATCGTGCTGTTGCAGGTTCTCGTCGCACGTGGCGATCGCGTCAATGCCCAGCGCCGTGCACGACCTGCGCACGGCCGATGGATCCGCTGTTGTCTCGACGAGGAGAAATGTGCGGCCTCCCCAACAGGCGGAGGCGAACTCGATCGCTTGGCATAGACCTTGATGTGAGGCTGCTTCAATCAGAAGTGCCAGCCGTACCGGCTTCACCTCGACACTGCCGTACACCCGCCCTTCGTGAGCCATTGCATTCCCAGTCCCCATGTGACTAGAGCACGAGGGACGCGACTTGAGCAGCCGCTTCGTCGTGGAGCGTGGGGCCGACGTGGCTGTACATGCCCAGGGTGATCGAGATGGTCGAGTGGCCGAAGCGTTCCTGCACGACTCTCGGGTGGATGCCTCGTTCGAGGGCGAGCGTCGCCCACGTGTGGCGAAGGCCGTGGAGCGTGAGGCGTGGGAGGTCGTACTTCTTCACGCGGCGCAGGAACAGGGCGCTCATGGCATCAGGCTTCAGCCATTGGCCCTCGGGCTGGTGGAACACGAGGCCGTGATCGTCGAAGCTGGGACCGATCAGTATCCGCTCCTCGAGCAAGCGCTTGCGGTGGTCGCGCAGCACGGCCACGGTGGCCTTGTCGAGTGCGATCGGCCGGCGGCCGGCGGACGTCTTCGGCTCGCTGATCAAGACCTTGCTGCGGGTCTGGATCACCGTCTGCACGACGCGCAGTCGGCCTGCGTCGAGGTCGAGGTCGGACCAGCGGAGACCGAGCGCTTCTCCACGGCGCATGCCTGTCGTTGCGAGCAGCACGAACAGAGGGTGGAGACGTTCGTTGTCGCGAGCTGACTCGGCGAGGAACGAACGAAGGGTCGGCGCATCCCATGCGTGGATGCCGTCGCTCTTCTGGCCGCCCTTCGGCGGGTTCGCAGCGTCGGCCGGGTTGCGGGCCAGGCGGCCCCAGCGGATGGCGTCTTTGAACGCCCGATGGATGATCGTGTGCACGTAGTTGACGGTGCGCTTGTCGAGCCCTGGATTCTGACGAGGTGACGGCTTCGCCGGCTCCTGCGCTCGGCGGAGCAACGAGGCGAGCGTGTCCTTCGTGATGTGCTCGGCCTCAGGCAGCTCGTCGCGCAAGCGCTCGGCCGTGGCGCGCAGCGTCAGGCCCTCGCTCCGCAACTGCGTCGCACGCTCGACGACCGCAGGCGAGTATCCCTTCCCCGCACGAGACGACGGGCGCCGGCCGGCGGTGAGCAGATGCGCGTACAGACCGTTGAGCACACCGGCGTCGACCTTCGTGAGCTTCACGGCGCCGATGTGCGCGACGACGTGGTTCTTCACGTTGCGCGAGTACGACTCGAACGTGCTCTCACGAACGGTGTGCTCGGTCGCCTTCAGCCAGTCGGCGAAGAAGTCGGCGACGGTCTGCTGCGAGGGCTCGACGTACTCGCCGCGATCGAACTTCGAGAGCAGGTCGATGCGACCGCGCTCGGCCTCGCGTTTGGTGTTGAACCCGGAGTGCCACTTCTGGTGCCGTTTGCCCGTGGCCGGATCAGGGTCGAGCTCGATCTTCACATACCAGCGAGTGCCCTTCTTCACCACCGAGCCGCGCATGGCTACTCCTTCTCGTCGGGGCCGAGGGCCTCTTCCAGATCGATGTCGATGAGGTCGTCGTAGCCACCCTGGCTCGGCACGCCCTCTGCTCGCTTGCGTGCAGCGTCGGCGATGAACGGCTTCACGAGCCGGTCGCCCTCGGCGAGGAGCTTCAGCGCCTCATCGCGGTTGGTGCTCCGCAGGAGTCGGAAGCCCTCCGGGGTGAGCTTGATCAACTCGATGAGCGACTCGGCCAACTTCTGGACTGCGCGGTCGCCGGGATTCATGAGGTCGGCGAGCATCACCTGTTGCAGCGTGCTTCGCCGGAGATTGATCTGCGTCTCGAACTCGCTCGCACGATCCTGGATCGCGATCTCGACTGCCTCGCGCGCCGCCGGGCCATCCGTGACGATCAGTTCGTCGATACGCCCGAGGAGCGACCGCCAACCTTGGGGCCGTCCGAGCACGTGGTAGATCAGCTCGAGCGTCGTCTCGTTGTACCGAGAGTTCGCGTCGTTGCTCGCCGGTTCGATGAGGTGCTCGCCGTAGCGGGGTGGCGGCAGGAAGAACCAACCGACCGGTCGCTGGAAGCAGCGGGCGAACGCGACGACCTCGGCGACGTCGATGTTGCGCCGGCGGTCGCTGTCGAAGGTGCGCTCGATCGCGGACACGCCCGCCTGGTTCAACCGGTAGCCGAGGTACGGCTGCAGCATCTCGCTCGTCTGGGTCTGGGTCCAGCCCTCCTCCTCGCGAGCGCGCCGGAAGTTGTAGGCGACGATCTGGTGCACCGTCAGCGACGGTTCCTGCTTCCTGCCACGGCCGACCACAGCTCGTGAGGGTAGCACTACAGAAGCGAAGTCCTTGACTTTCAAACCGCATTGGCGCGAATACTTCCGTCCCAATGTTGGACACTCCCGAAATGACGTGCGCGGTGATGGACGAGCTTCCCCCCTTCCTGACCGTCGAGCAGGCCGCCAAGGCGATGCAGCTCGGCCGGTCGAAGACCTACGAGCTGACTGTCGAGTACGAGGCGAGCGGCGGGGCAAGCGGCCTCCCGTTCGTCTGGCTCGGCAAGCAGAAGCGCATCCCACGCACGGCTCTCCTTCGCTACATGGACCCCGACTCCCGGCGTCCTCCTGCTGCGTGATCGTGCGCCTGCAACTTCACAGCGATGTTCACAGAGGTGTTCACACCCTCGTGATCCGCCAACTTCACACCCCTTCCTGATCACCGCCGCGACCAGGCAAGACAGGGTGAGAAGCCCCATCCACCCCAGCTGATCCGTCCTCGCGGACGGATCAGCAACTTCCACACCAATGCACCAGAGGTGAAGGAGCTCATCGCACGTGCTGACGATCGCCAAGTGCCGAGACCTCGACTACTACGAACGCGAAGTGATCGAGGGCCGAGAGGAGTACCTCTCGGAGCACGGCGAGTCCGCCGGCCGATGGGTCGGCAGCCCCGCCGCCGGCGACGGACGCAGTGGCGCCGCCGGCCGAGACGACCTCGCCCGGGCCTTCGGCGGTCAACATCCCGACGGCTTCAAGATGACCGAGCACGACCTCGACGTCGTCGGCTTCGACCTTACGCTGTCGCCCTCGAAGTCCGTGTCCCTGATCTGGGCCCTCGGATCCGACCATGACGCCCGACAGGTCGAGCAGGCGCTCTACGCCGCTCGCGACGAGGTCGAGCGCTACCTCGAATCCACGGCTTGCTTCGTCCGTCGCGGGCACGCCGGCACCGTCAGTGCGCCCGGCAAGGGGTTCTTCGGAGCGGTCTTCATGCATCGCACCAGCCGCCTCGGCGACCCGGGCATCCACCTCCACTGGACCGTCTTCAACGTCACCGAGGGACCCGACGGTCGACGGACCGCCCTCGACGGCAAGGCGCTCTACCGCGAGCGGTACGCGGCCGAGGCCGTGTTCCAGGCGACACTGCGTCGAGAGCTCGTCACCCGTCTCGGTCTCGTCTTCGACGACGTCGACCGCCACGGCGTCGCCGAGGTCGTCGGCGTGAGCGCCGACATGCGCCGCGCCTTCAGCCGGCGGCGAGCCGAGATCGTCGCTGAGATGAACCGCCTCGGCGTCCACTCCGGCGAGGGCGCTCGCATCGCCACGCTCACCACTCGCAAGGCGAAGCTGACCGGGATCAGCGAGGACGAGCTGCGCGCGGAGTGGCGCAAGCGAGCGCTCGACCATCGCTTCGACCTCAGCAACGTGCCACGGGTCGGCCGCACACCGACGCTCAAGGTCGACGATGTAGAACTCGCCGCGTCGGTCGTCTCAGAGCACGCCACCTTCGAGGCGCGCGACTCGGTGCGAGCGGTGGCGAAGGCTGCCCGCCAGGGCGCGTCGCTCGAGGAGATCCTCGATCGCGCAGCGTCCTTCCGAGCCTCGGACTCGGCGGTCTCAGTCGAGCCCGGGCGTTGGACCACCCAGGAGATGCTGGCTGCGGAACGACGCATCGTCGCTGCGGCCGAGGGGCCCGTACGGAGTGTCCATGCAGCCGACCGGCAGTCGATCGACGATGCGATCGCCGCACGCCCGTCACTCAGTGCGGAGCAGCGGCACATGGTCGAGGCCGTCTGCTCATCGGGCCGGCCGCTCGACGTCGTCATCGGTCGAGCAGGCGCCTGTAAGACCTTCACGCTCGACGCCGTGCGCGAGGCCTTCGAGACGTCCGGTCACCGGGTGATCGGCGCCAGCCTTGCGGCGAGGGCGGCGAAGGAGCTCCAGAGCGGTGCCGGGATCGCCTCGACCACCGCCCACTCGTTGCATGCCGATCTCAACAGCGCCCGTCGCAAGCTGCGCACAGGCGACGTCGTGGTGGTCGATGAGGCCGGCATGCTCGGCACACGCCTCATGGCGGACATCGTCGAACACAGCCGGCGTGCCGAGGCGAAGGTGATCCTCGTCGGCGACCCGAAGCAGCTGCCCTCAATCGAGGCCGGCGGAGTGCTCGCCTCCCTCGCACAACGCGTCGACATCGTCGAGCTGACGGAGAACCGCCGGCAGCAGTACCCACACGAACGCTTCATCGCCCACGCGCTCCGCAAAGGGCTCACCGAACTTGCCGTCCGTCGCATGGACGCACACGGGCGCGTCACAGTCGCCCACAACAACGACGCACTCCGGGATCAGCTAGCGATCGACTGGTGGCAGCTCCATACCAACGGCACCGACGCGGTGATCGGCGCCGTCCACCGAAGCGACGTCGACGACCTCAACGCACGGGTAGACGCGCTGATCGAAGCCTCCGAACAGCTGGGCCCGCTGATCGCCGTCGTCGATGATCGCCGCTTCTGCGTCGGTGATCAGGTGATGGGCCTGAAGAACCGCTACGACCTCGGCATCCTCAACGGTGACCTCGGCACCGTCAAAGGAGCCGACGAGCAGCGGCTGCACGTGACGCTCATCGACGGTCGGGAGGTCGGCCTGCCGCTCGACTACGTCGCCGAGCACGTGCGTCACTCGTACGCCCGCACCGTGCACAAGACGCAAGGCATGACGTGTGAGGTCGCACTGCTCCTGGGCGACGACGCGATGTACGCCGAGCTCGGCTACACGGCGGTCACCCGAGGCACGCAAGAGAACCGCATTTACACCGTCGTCACCTCGCAGGAGTTCGACGACGCCGGCTTCCACCTCGAGCACCTCGTGCAGGCGCTCGGTCGGAGCCACGCCAAGACCGCTGCCCTCGACTACCTCGACCCACCGGAGCTGACATGAACCAGACGCGCCAAAACCCGAACTCCGACGCCGCCGACACGGCGATCCTCGCCGCCGTCCTCGCGCTCGGCGCCATCACCGGTGGGCACTGGCTTGCCGCAGCGATCGCCTCCCTGATCGGCCGAGGTCAGCTGATCGACGGCGGCTTCGTCGAGAGCCTCGAAGCGATCATCCGAATGCCCGACCACTGGGGCGATCCGAGGCGAGCCTGGAACGAGCCCGCTGCGTCCAGCCTGCCTGGCCCGATCGTCTACTGGTTCAGCGTCGCTCTCGTCGTAGCGACGGTGATCGCCGGAGCCGTGTGGTGGCTGCAGCGTCGAGGAGGCCGGAGTGAGCCGATCGACAAGCGCCGCCGACTCGGTGTGGACGCTCAGCCGAGGCTGGCGACGACGAAGGATCTCCATCCGCTGTTGCCAAGACGCCCGAATCCGGCCGGCTGGTGCTCGGACGCTGGGGCCGCCGCTTGCTGATGACCGAGGCGGAGACGACCGATCGCGGCAGGGGAGTGAGAGGAGCTGTGCTGTTGTTCGGCCCGAGCCAGTCGGGCAAGACCACACGCCTCATCGACAGTGTCGGCGCGTGGATCGGACCGGTGGTCGTCTCATCGGTGAAGACCGACCTCATGTACCGGACGATCGAGCAGCGGCGGAGCGTCGGCGAGGTGAAGGTCTTCGATCCGCTTGGCATCAGCGGCCAGCCATGCGCAACGTGGAGTCCGCTGCGGGCGGCGAAGACTACGTCGGACGCGATCGCTGCTGCACAGATCCTCGCCCGTACTGGGGGTGAGGATGCGCCATCCGACAAATTCTGGCGAGGGCAAGCCGAACAGCTGCTGGCGGCGATGCTGTGGACGGCGGCCAACACGGAGGGCCACACGATGCGCCACGTCGTGCGCTGGGTGCTGGAGATGGACCGCCCCGAAGGCGACAAGGCCGGCACGCTCGCGCCGCTCTTGCGTCTGCTCGCTGACCACGAGGACGAAGCCATCGCCTTCGACGCACGCGAAGTCCGAGGCTGGCTCGAAGGCCAGTGGTCCGCCGATCCGAGGACGACGTCGAGCATCTACGCCACCGCCCGCAACGCCGTCTGGCCCTGGGCAGACCGAGGTGTGGCGGCGAGTGCCGAGCGGTGCGAGATCACGCTCGACTGGCTCACGAACGGCGAGAACACGCTCTATCTCGTAGCGCCGGTCGGCGATGAGTCACGCGTCGGGGTGGTATTCGCAGCGTTGCTGCAGGACCTCATCACGCAGTCGTTCGATCGCTACTCGAAGGGCGCCGAACCGCTCGACCCTCGGCTGCTCGTCGTGCTCGACGAAGCAGCGAACACGCCCCTGCCGAAGCTGCCCGAGTGGGCGGCCACCATCACGGGTGTCGGCATCCAGCTCGTCACCGTGTGGCAGTCGAAGGCCCAGCTCGACCACACCTACGGAGCCAACGCTGACAACGTGCTCACGAACCACCGCACGAAGCTGATCCTGCCGAGCGGCCTCAGCGACCGCTCGACCGCCGAATACGTCAGCGCCCTCGTCGGCCAAGAGCACGTGCGCGCCGACCTCCACCGCTCCATGCAGCGCTCGTTGAACGACGGCCGCAACGTGGCCACGGCCGTTCCCCTGCTCCCGACCGACATCCTCCGCCGCATGAAGGTCGGCGATGCGCTCCTACTTCACGGCTCACTCCCGCCCGTGTGGCTGCCGAGGCAGAGAACTGGGCACCTCCTTCGCCCACCGCGTCGCACCGCCCCGCGATAATGGTGGCCAAGCACCGATTCGGTCGCTGCAGATATCTCGGATGGAGGGTCATGAGTGGTGGAGGATCTTCTAGAGGTGGGGGGCCACCGTCCGGCGGCCCGCAGGGAGAGTTTTCCTGTGACACGCTGTCGTTCAAAGCTCGGCTTCAGTCTCCTCGGCCGGAGGTCGTAGGTCGACTGTCAGTCGACGATGAGCTTCGAGTGGAGTTGACCGATGACCCGGCCGTTCGGGTGGTCAGCGCCTACGGCACCGCTGGCCACATCACGACACGCTTGCCGGACCTCATTCACTGCATCAACCTCGGATACACGTTCGTCGCGGTCGTCGAAGCGGTCGACGGTGGAGATGTGGTGTTGCGAGTGCAGCCTGCCTCATGATCGTCGTCGGGGGTACATACAGGGAGTTCAGCTGGACTCCGCGAATCGATCGAGTCGGTGGATCAGGCCTTCGAGCAGCGCTCGTTGCGCAGCAGCTTGGCCGGGACGTGCACCTTGTCTCCGCAGCCGCATCTGGCGAGGACGCGCTCGTTGCCGAGGCGATCTGCAACGGTCTAGGTCTTGCCTCCTCCTATCGAACTCGAACGCTGCCGATCCGCTTTGAGTACTTCACGCCGCTCGATACGCCGGCTCTTCAGGGTCGTGAGAGCCAGATCGAAGACCTGAGCCCAGTCACCGGCGGCCAAGTCCTCGCCTTCGGAATGATCGAAGGCCGGCCACCTATCGCAGCTGACATGGTCGTGATTGACCCTCAGCAACCACTGGGTCTTCACGGTGACGTGCTCGCCGGGGTTGATGCGGAGAGGGTTGCGCTCGTTCTCAATCGTGCTGAGGCGATGTCGCTCACCGATCGTGCTGACCCCCGCGCGGCGATTGAAGACCTTGCTGCGCAGCACCGATACGAGGTCGTCGTAGTGAAGATTGGAGCTCGCGGTTTGCTTGTCGCTGATGAGCACGGCATCAGGGCGATTGCCCCGCATTGGTCGGACCGTGTCGCACCATTGGGGACGGGCGATTGCTTCACGTCAGCGTTTGCGGCGTTCTGGTTCGATGGCGCCAGCGCGCTCGAGGCTGCCGATGGCGCGTCAATCTGTACTGCCCAGTACACAGCGACGGGTGATCTCGAACCTCCGGTGTTCGATCCTGCGGCTGCAGAGCCAGTCCCGGTCAACGATGCCCGTGTATACCTCGCGTCGCCGTTCTTCACGCTCGCGGAGGAGTGGCAGGTCCATCTGTGCAGGAGTCAGCTGTCGCCACACGTCTTCTCCCCACTGCACGACGTTGGCCACGGAGACCTAGAGGTTGCTCAGTCGGACATCGACGGTCTGCACACCTGTGATTCGGTCTTCGCTGTCATCGAGGGCAACGATCCTGGAACGTTGTACGAGGTGGGCTACGCAGCTGCTCTGGGTTTACCCATCGTTGCCTACGCGCAGCGGCCGGACCGGGAGGGGGCGAAGATGATTAGCGGACTCGGAGGTGAGGTGCTGGACGACCTGGCAACCGCGTTGTATCGGGCCCAGTGGAAGGCGATGCAACACGCGCATGAGCAGTCGTGAACTTCTGCTTCTCTCCGGTGGTCTTGACTCCGCTGCCCTGGCGGTGATGCGGCGGCCGAGTGATGCGCTGACCATTAACTATGGACAGGTGTGCGCGACATCGGAGCGGACGGCGGCACAGATGGTCTGTCGCCTGCTCGACATCAACCACCACACGCTCGCTGTTGACTGCTCGGCAGTTGGCGCGGGTCTACTTGCATCAAAGGAAGCCGCACCTGGCCACGCTGGCGTCGAGGGAGACCACGGCGCAGCATCTGAATTCTGGCCGTTCCGCAACCAGCTACTGGTGACGCTTGCCGCCTCCGTTGCGTTTCGACTGGGCATTGAGCGCATCGTCCTCGGATGCGTATCGACGGACCGCGAGCGTCACGTCGATGGAAGCCCCGGGTTCGTCGATGCGCTGGGAGCTGTTCTGAAAATGCAGGAGGGTGGGATCGAGCTAGTTGCGCCAGCAGCTGATCTGACGACCCAGGACTTGATCGACCGATCGAGCGCACCGATGAGTCTGCTCGGATGGACCCACTCCTGCCACACGTCGAACATGGCCTGCGGATGGTGCCCCGGATGTTCGAAGCGAAGCCTCGTTCTCGACGATGTCGCTCCGTTGCCGTGACGCACTGGGCATCACACGACGTCGAAGTGGCGACCGACCATCCAGGGGTGATGGCGTCGGTGGCCGATGCGGCGCTTCTCCGGCCTCGCGACCGAGGGCTCAACGCGCAGTCGAAACGCGACTACGAAGAGGGACCGTCGATTCCTCTCGGGAACCTTCTGGATATGAATGGGGCCTCGCGACTCCTTGATGGACGGCGGTCGGTTCGTCGCGGCGGACCGGTTTCGTTGCCCGCCCTTGCCTCAACGCTTCTGACATCGAGCCGGGTCGTCAGTTTCGCTACGGCGGACGACGGCTACACGCGCACCTGGCGCCCGAGCCCTTCAGCTGGCGGTCGTCATCCAATCGACCTACTCGTTGATGCCCCCGAGGTCGCTGGAGTTGCCAGCGGGGTCTATTGGTTCGACGCGTTTCGCTGGGCGCTCAGGCCCGCGCGAACCCTGGGGGACAGCGTCGGCGAGCTTCGTGAGGCTGTCTCGGCAGCCGTCGTCACAGACTGTGCTCCAGGAGCAACGATTTTCCTCATGGCCGACTTTCGTCGGACCGGATCGCGCTATCACCATCCCGCCTCGCTCGTCTGGCGCGACGCAGGGGCCCTGATGGCAACGATCCAGTTGGCGGCGATTGGAGCTGGGCTCTCCTCCTGTTTGGCCGGAATCGGTGGAACAGTCTCGTTGCCGGACGGCACCGTTGACGTTGGTGCGGTCGTTCTTGGGTCGGGTGCCTGAACTCTGGCTACGTGTCGGCCGACGCTCTCCCGCAGAGCACGATGCGCGTATGCGATGGCACGGACGCGAGCGTGGACCAAACGGTGTGGTCGAGGTGACCAGGTGGCACTTTGCCGTAGCGAGCCACCTCGACGAAGGCCGCTTCAAACAGGTGGTAGTCGCGAGGCAGCTGCCAACTTGGGTCGAAGAAGCCAGCTCCGATGCCTGCGCGTCGGACATGGACATCGATGACGGCGATCGGGGCATCTGCCGAAAGATTGCGCACGATCCATGACGCTGTCTTCAGCCCGACGCCTGGGATGTTTGAGGCGAGCCACTGACGAAGCGCGATCGGATCGTCAGGCATCCTCGCAGAGGCGAGAATCTCGATCGCTCTCGCCACTCTCGAGGATCGCTGCTTGGGGAAGCGATATCGCACTGCGCGCTCTCTGCCGGGTACATGGAGCGGCTGACCGAGGGCGTCCTCAATGGCCTTTGCGTCCGCTGGTGGATTCAGTAGCTGAGCCTGTTGCAGCTGCTTGAACGCGGCCACCCCGATGTCGCCGGGGACCCCCCAGCCTCCGAGGAGACAGGCCACGACTTCTTCAAGCAGGCTTTGCCCGAGGCGAAGCTCGACTCTTTCGGCGTGTCGGCACTGCTCGACCCAGAACGCCGCCGTTCCAATTCGCCACGACTCGCCCCAAGCGAAGGTGGACGGCCATGGGGCTTGAACGCAAGATTCCGACTCGCACCTGACGGCCGCATGCGAGACATGGTGAGCACGACTGCTCGAAAGCTCGGATTCGTGAGGCTGAACATTCACATCGGAAGTGGCCGTCCCCATCGACGCCGAACGGTAGTCATCGTCGTGGCCACGCCTAGCGATCGCGAACTGCTGTTCGAGACCAGCTCGGCGAGATGGCAGTGACCCCCGACCGTCTCCTAGGTGGGACTTCTTCCAATCTCTAGATCGCGTGCCATGGCTGCGGCTAAGTCCGAGACCGCCGGGCGGGCGCAGCTCACACCGCGATCTCGTCGCATCACACCCCTCGGCCAAGCTGATCAAGGGCGAGTTGCCTTCATCGGTCCATCGGACCCTCCAACCGCAGGAAGTAGTTTGGGGGTGCGCCGTGGCTCGTCGTCACTGGCAATCAGCGGAGCAGTTGAGCCTCGGCAACGGGCTCGGGATGGACACGGACGTGCATCAGATCGACGAAGCTGGCGAACACGGTGAGGTCTTCACTCGCCGCTGGATCGTCGAGCTGATCCTCGATCTCTCCGGCTATACGGCGGATCGCGACCTCGGAGCGATGCTCGCAGTCGAGCCCTCCTGTGGCGCTGGCGCCTTCCTCGTGCCGATGGTGGAACGACTCATCGACTCGTGCTCGGCCCATGGTCGTCCGCTGACGGATGTTGGATCGGCGCTGCGAGCGTTCGACCTCCTTCCTGCCAATGTGGAGCTCGCCCAGAAGGCGGTTCGCACAACCCTCATCGATTCCGGATTGGATGAGGCCTCGGCGCAGGCGGTCGCAGAGCGCAGCGTGCGGTGTGCCGACTTCCTGCTGTCGGAGCACGATTTCGACGGGGTCGACTTCGTGCTCGGTAACCCGCCGTACATCCGCCTCGAGCAGATCCCATCGGAACGTACGGCCGCATATCGACGTACCTGTCCGACGATGCGCGGCCGCGCCGACATCTTCATTGGCTTCATCGAGAAGGGCCTTCGC
>JAXLRF010000003.1:0-671786 GCA_046331225.1 Acidimicrobiales bacterium | reverse complement strand
GGCTCCTGGCAACGCTCGACCAGCTCGTCGGCGCGGCGGCGCGCCCTGGTGGCACCCCGATGGTCACCGTGGTCGACGAGGCGGTCGGCCGCCTGCGCAGCGGCCTCGGCGGCGGCGAGGTCGGCGCCGCACGCCTCGAGCGCGACCGACGCCGCGAGCAACTGCTCGGGGTCGCGGTGCAGCAGCCCGCGCACGTGTTCGGCACGCGCACGGAGGATGTCGCTGTCGGAATGCGGGATCAGGTCGTCGAAGCGCTGCCACCCCTCCGTCCACCCGAGCCGGGCCGCCTCGTGGCGCAAGAACCCCTCGCTGCCGATCAGGCCGTACTGCTCCGCACGCTCGAGCCCGGCGCGCAGCGCGTCCTGCGCCTCGCCGATCCGCCCGAGCGCGTAGCACGCCCACGCCGTCCCGATCGCCTGCTGTTCACGTAGGAACCCCGGATCGTCCGGCAACGCGTCGAGCCGCGCGAGCAATGCCTCGAGCTCGTCGGTGCGACCACGTTGCGCGTCGGCAGCGAGCAGGATCGTCAGCGACAGCCTGACGCCGTTGACCAGCGACGCGCGCTCCGACAGTGCCAGCGCCTCCGACGCCCACCGGCGTGCGTTCAGCAGATGACCGGCCTGCAGCTCGGCCGATGCGGCGTTGAGCGCACCCCACGCCAGGTTCAACGGCAGTGCGATGTCGAGCGCCTCGGCATACGCCTGTTGCGCGGTGGTCGAGGCCTCGTCGAGCAACCCGGCCTCGATCATGGCGAACGCCAACGTGATGAGGTGCAGCGACGGGTTGGCGTACTCGTACGGATCGGGCATGCCGAACTGCTCGTCACGGCTGCGACGCGCGACGTCCATCGCCTCGTGCGTGCGTCCCACACGCGCCAGCGCCGCAGCCTTCGCGGTGCCGCTGATCGTGCTGATCGGCGGCACCATCAAGCCGATCTCCTCCAACAGCGCGAGCGCCTCGTGCGGCCGCTCCGCATACGCCAACGACATCGCCTCCGACGCCCGCAACGCATCCTGGAAGGGCCCGAACGTCACCCGCGCCCGGGCCTCGCGCAAGGTGGCGATCGCACGGTCGGCGTCGTTGAGCCCCCAGAACTCGATGTCGCGCAAGCAGATGGCGAACTCGAGGATCCGCTGTTCGTCGGTCGCCTCGTCCAACGCCGCGCGCACGATCGCCTCTGCCTCGTCGAACTCGCCGAGCTCGTAGTGCGCATCGCCGAGCAGACGCACGACCTCGTCGCCGGCTCCGTCGTCGAAGGCCGCTCGTGCGAGCCGCCGGGTGGTCGGGAAGTCGGCGACGGCGCGTGCCGCCCTCGCCCCGCGCACCAGCACGTCGCGATCGGCGGACTCGCCGGCGTCGAGCCGCCAGACCGCCCGGCGCATCGCGTCCTCCGGGCGCACCTCGTCGGACTGCTCGAGCTCGCGGACGTGCTCGAGCAGCAGCCGCCGACGGTCGGCCTCGGGCGTATGCGACACGATCACCTCGGCGTACAGCGGATGCGCGATCACCAGCGACGGACGTCCGGCGTGGGCGACCACCGTGGCGATACCGGCGCGTTCGAGCTCGCCGGCGACCGCGCTGCGCGACCCACGCTCGACGAGCGCCAGCTCGACCGGCGCGCACAACGCGATCAGCGCGGCCAACTCCAATGCGTCGGCGCCGAGCCGCTCCACGCGATCCATCACCAGGTCGGCCAGCAGCCGGGTGCCGGTGAGCTCGCCCTCGAGCGTCCACAAGCCGTGCCGTTGCACCAGCTGCCCGCCGGCGAGCGCACCGTCGACGAGCTCGCGCAGGTACAGCGGGTTGCCCTGCGAGCGCTCCCACAGCGCCCGTTCGGTGGGACCGGCGAGGTCGCCCCCGAGCGCCTGCTCCGCCAACGCACGCGTGTGGTGTTCGCCGAGCATGCCGAGATCGAGCCGCAACGACCTGTCGGGGACGGCCAGTGCCGCCACGCCCTCGGGCAGCGCCGTCGCCGCACGATGCGTGGCCAAGACCACGACGGCACGCGCGTTCACCAGCTGTGCGAGCAGCGACACCGACGCGTCGTCGAGATGGCGGATGTCGTCGACGGCCAGGACGTACCGCTCACCGTCCGGACTCGCGAGCGCCTCGCGAACGGCTGCGAACAGGCGCAATCCGCCCACACCCTGACCCGCCACGGCGAGCGCGTCGATGGGCAACAGGTGGGCCAGCGCACCGAGCGGCACCGACGTCAGCGACGGGCCAGCCGATGCGCGCCCACCCGGTCGCCCCTCGTCGATGACGTGTTCGAACACGGCGTGCGCGAGCCGGGTCTTGCCCGCACCCGCCGGACCGCTCACCAGGACCAGATCGATGCGTGGATCGTCGATGGCGTCGCACAGCACCTGCAGCTCGGCGTCGCGCCCCACCAGGGGCCACTGCACCACGCTCGCGTTCACGGACGCCATCGTGTCATCTCGGCGTTCGGGATCGAGTGCTCCGGTGGTGAGGCCGGCGTCGGCACTGCGGCTCCGAGTCGGCGCGTCCATCGGCGGCACGAATCCATGCCCGACGGACCCGACCCTTGGTGTTGCATGGACGCATGCCCGAGACCTCGCTGCACCACGACCGCTACGTCCGCTCCAACGCGTACGACCCGATGTGGATGGTGGCCACGCAGATGGGGCCGAACGTGCTGTGGCTCACCGAGTCGCTCACCGAGGTGATGACGATCGAGCCGGGCATGAAGGTGCTCGACCTCGGCTGCGGCAAGGCGGCCAGCTCGATCTTCCTCGCCCGCGAGTTCGGGGCGCGGGTGTGGGCGACCGACCTGTGGATCCCCGCCGCCGAGAACCAGCGGCGCATCGAGGAGGCCGGCGTCACCGATCTCGTCACCCCGATCCACGCCGAGGCGCACACCCTGCCCTACGCCGCCGGGTTCTTCGACGCGATCGTCAGCATCGACGCCTACCAGTACTTCGGCACCGCCGACCTGTACCTCGGCTACCTCCTCGACTTCCTGAAGCCGGGCGGTCGCATCGGCGCGGTGATGCCCGCCACCACACGCGAGCTCGGCGACGAGATCCCGCCCGCGCTCGAACGCTTCTGGGACTGGGAGTTCTGCTGCTGGCACACGCCCGAGTGGTGGCGCACCCACTGGGCCAAGACCCGGAAGGTCACCGTCGACCACGCCGACCTGATCGACGACCTCTGGCGCGACTGGCTGCGCTTCAACGACTTCATCACGCCGCACGTCGAGGGCTGGTGGGTCGACGAGGTCGCCAGCACCCACGAGTTCCTCCTCACCGATCAGGGCACCGAGATCGGCTTCTCGCGGATCGTCGCCACCAAGCGCTGACCGCGCAGGAGGCGCGCGCGATCAGGAGGGGCCGGTGTCGCCGAGCTCGCGGAGGCGATCGGTCGCCCGCTGATCCCGCCGATCCCGTCGATCAGCGACGGCGCCTCGGGGGCGGGACGATCGGGACGACCGACGGGATCGGGCGGACCTCGACCCCCAGACGGTCGAGCACCTGCTCGACCTCGAGCCGATCGAGCGGACGCACGCTGGTGGTCATGCCGTTCGGTGCGCGATGGCGCAGGCCGGCCGTGCCGAACAGCGCCCATCCGGCCAGGCGCTGCGTCACGTCGCCGCGCAACCGGTGGCGCAACCCGCGAAAGCCGGCCCCGTGCAGGGCGACCGCCCACCGTCGGGTGCGGCCGTAGTCGAGCGTGGTGTGGATCTCGGCGTTGAGGCCGAAGCCGGTGGCCCGGCGGGCGGCGAGATCGGCGACGGGCGGCATCCGGCGCACGGCGACCACGGTGTGGAACAGCTCGTCGAGCCGTTCGGCCACCACCACCTTCACCGGCGCACGGAGCAGCTTCTCGACCACGGCGCCGCCGAGCGAGTCGGCCAGGTAGCAGGTGCCGCTCGGGGCGGGCAGGTCGAAGCGGCCGCCCGGGCCGGAGATGTCCGTGCCGTCGGTGCTCGCGAACCACCACGAGCCGGGGAACTCCGACAGCCGGTGCAGCTCGCGCACCGGATCTGCGTGCGGGAAGCCGAGCAGGTGGTCCGGCGGCTCGGCGAGCCCGGTGGCCGCGGTGGCGACGGTCACGACGCCGAGGCGGCAGGCGCTCGCAGCGCAGCTCGTTCGGTGCTGCCGAGTGCGTGGGCGACGTCGTCGGCAGCGACGAGCACCTGCTCGACGTGATCGGCGCGGAGCAGTTCGAGCGGCGTGCGGTCGCCGAAGCGGGGATCGGGGGTGGTGAGCCACGTGGCGACCGTCCAGCCGCTCGCGTCGCGCTCGGGGTCGTGGCCCGCCGCCGCCAGGACGCGAGGCAGGTGACGCAGCACGGCCGGCACGAACTGCCACACCGGGTACACGAGCCGGTCGCGGGCGGTGCCGTCGGGCGCCAGCCGCAGTGCCAGCAGCCGGCCGGCCGTCGCCCGGGCCGACACCGCCTGCTTCGACACGCCACCGAGCGCTTCCTGCGCGCCGGCCGTGTCGTAGAACGGGCCGACCTCGGCGGCCCACGCCGCACCGGCCGCGACCGCACGGGCGGCCCGTCGGCCGAGCTCGTCGGGATCGCCGGCGAGCGGCCCGTGCATCGCCACCTGCCGGCGCAACTCGGCCTCGAACGCCTTGACCGACCGGTCGATGGAGGTGGAGCTCATGACTCGAGCCTACTGGTCAACCCGGTCAAGTCAAGCCGGTCAACGTCGGAGAACCAGCCACGTGGGACGGGCGAGGTCGTCGGTGACCGGCCGGCGGGGCACACTGTGCGGGTGACGCTCACCGGGTACCTCGGGCCGGCCGATCTGGAGCACGAGCTCCGGGACGAGCTGGCGGCCGCCGGTGTGCGCATGGTCCGCCGACCGCACGGCCGGCTCGTGCTCAGCACCGACCCGGCCGTCGAACCGGCGTGGGCGGCCAACACGTGGCACGACGTCGAGGAGATCCCGATCACCTCGATCGGCCACGCCGCCAAGGAGCTGCGCGAGCGCCAGCGCAACTGGGCGATGTACGCGCCCGTCCACACCGGACGGGCGAAGCTCATCGCCGAGAAGCTGCCGCACGTGTCGGCCAGGCCGGTCGAGATCGGCGACGTCGTGCCCGACGCGCCGCTCGGCTCGTTCACGCTCGTCGAACCCGACCTGATGCTCGCCGCCACGCGCTGCACGAGCCCGTTCCCCAACGGCGAGGCCCGGCTGGTCGAGGACCGCGAGGGCCCGCCCAGCCGTGCCTATCTGAAGCTGTACGAGGCGTTCGTGCGGATGCGCCGCTGGCCGACGGGCGACGAGACCTGTCTCGACCTGGGCGCCAGCCCGGGCGGCTGGACCTGGTTGCTCGCACAGACCGGCGCCCAGGTGACCGCGATCGACAAGGCGCCGCTCGCCCCGCACGTCGGCCGGATGCGCAACGTCACCTGGCACGAGGGCTCGGCGTTCGCGCTCGATCCTCGTCAGCACGCGCCGGTCGACTGGGTGTGCAGCGACATCATCTGTTACCCGCAACGGCTGCTCGGCCTGGTGCACCGCTGGATCGACGCCGGCACCGCACGCCACCTCGTCTGCACGATCAAGTTCCAGGGGCAGACCGACCTCGGCTCGGTGCAGGAGTTCGCCGCGATCCCCGGCTCGCAGGTGCTGCACCTCCACCACAACAAGCACGAGCTCACCTTCCTCTGGCACGCCACCTCCTGATCCCGGATCGCGATGAGAGATGCGGTCGCCACCGCCACTCATCTCTCATCGCGGGTGGGGTCGATGTCGCGGGGCGGGGGTCGGGCTTGCTACGGTCGGTCCGGCGGAACACCCGGGCGGGTGGTGTGAGTGAAGGGGCGGCGGATGCTCGGACGAACGACGGTGCAGGCACGTGTGCGCGCACGCGCAGCAGCGATCGGGGCGACGATGTTCGCCACGTCCTTGGTGGTCGCACCCGCGGCGACCGTGTCCGCCGCACCGGTCGGGGGCAGCTGCGTCACCATCGGCCACGACGTCAGCTGCACCTACTCGTACCTCGGGGTCGCCCAGGAATTCGTCGTTCCGGCGGGCGTCACCAGCCTCACCGCCGAGCTCGTCGGCGGCACCGGGGGCTCGAGCGGCGGCCAGGCCGGCGGCAACCCCGGCGTGGTCAACGCCACGTTCAGCGTCACGCCCGGCTCGACGCTCGGGATCTACGTCGGCGGCTCGGCCTCCGGCAGCACCGCCGGATGGAACGGCGGCGGATCCGGGGTGAACGGCAGCGGTGGTGGCGGTGGCGCCACCGACATCCGCCTCAACGGCAGCGGGCTCTCGAACCGGCTCCTCGTCGCCGCCGGCGGCGGCGGTGCCGGCGCGAGCTCACGGAACGGCACGGGTGGCGCCGGCGGGAACGCGTCCCAGGCCGGTGGCGCTGCGACCGACGTCGGGGGCAATCACGGGGGCAGCGCGGGCAACACCACGGCCGGCGGTCTCGGTGGCGCCGCCGTCGCACCGCCGTCCGCCGACGGCTGGGGACCTGCCACGCCGAGCGTCAAGGACGGCACCGCGGGAACGGACGGGACCGGCGGCACCTTCGTGTCCGACGCCACCGGTGCCGGCGCGGGTGGCGGCGGCGGAGGTGGTGGCCTGTTCGGCGGCGGCAGCGGTGCCGGCGGCGGCCACTACGTCCGAGCCGTGAACGGGCTCGAGTTCGTCGACACCGCCGGCAGCGGCGGCGGCGGCGGCGCCAACGGGATCAAGATCCCGGCCCTCGGACTCAGCGTCGGCACCACCACCGGTGCCCCGCACGTGTTCCTCCGCTACACCCTGCCCGACGTCGCGCCGACGCTCCTCTTCGACCCGTCCAGCGTGAACCTCACCGCCAATGCCATCTGCGTGGCCACCCTGACCGGCGCACCGGCGACGGTGACCGGCATCCCGACGCCCTCCGTCACCTACAGCCCGCCGCTCGGCATCTCGCTCGGTCTCGGCACCATCGTCGTCACGGGCACCGCGTCGAACGGGGTGAGTCCGAACGCGATCTCGTCGTTCACGGCGACGGTCCGCGACACCACCCCACCCACGATCAGCAACGTCCCGGCGAACATCACCTTGTCGACCACCGACCCGAACGGCGCGGTCGCCACCTACACCACACCGACCGTCCAGGACAACTGCGGGGTCACCTCGATCAACCGGACGCAAGGCCTCGCGTCCGGGTCGACCTTCCCGGTCGGCACCACCATCGTCGAGTACACGGCCAAGGACGCGGCCAACAACGCGGCGGCTCGCTCGTTCACGGTCACGGTCAACCTGGTCACGCCGCCCACGATCGGCGCGATCGCCGACGTCCACGTGACGGCAGCGACCGGCACCTGCTCGGCCACGGTGCCCGCGCCGACCGTGACCACCGGCGGCACACCCCTGCCCGACGTCACCTTCTCACCGGCGATGCCGGGCGTCTTCCCCGTCGGCAGCACGGGTGTCACCGCGACGGCGACGAACGGCACCCCGCCCGACGCGACCACGAACTTCCGCGTCGTCGTCGAGGACCACCAGTCGCCGACGCTGACGAACCTGCCCGCCAACATCACCGTCCCCTACACCGACAGCAGCGGTGCCGTCGTCACGTTCGGTTCGCCGACGGTCGGCGACAACTGTCCGGGCGCGTTCCTGTCGCAGACCAAGGGTCCGTCGTCGGGCGACGTCTTCCCGATCGGCGTCACCACGGTCGAGTTCCAGGCGAGCGACGGCTCGAACAACACCACCACCGAGTCGTTCACCGTGACCGTCACCGGTGAGGCACCGACCCTCGCGGCGATCGACAACCAGGTGTTGTGGAACGACGCGAACGTGTGCTCGGCGGTGGGGTTCACACCCCGCGTCACCGTCACCGGTGTCCCGGTGCCCACGGTGACGTTCTCGCCGCCGATGACGACCTCGTTCCCGGTCGGATCGACGACGGTGACGGCCACGGCGTCCAACGGCGTGTCGCCGGACGCGACGAGGACGTTCCGGGTGATCGTGACCGACGTGCAGGGGCCCACCCTGACGATGCCGGCGAACATCACCGTGCCCGCCACCAGCGCAGCCGGTGCCGTCGTGACGTATGCCGAGCCGACCGCGAACGACAACTGCGAGGGTCCACTGACGCCGACGCGGACCTCGGGTCTCGCCTCGGGGTCGGTGTTCCCGATCGGGACGACGACGATCAACTACCAGGTGAACGGTCGAGACGGCCTGACGTCGGACTTCTTCACCGTCACCGTGACCGGTACCGCGCCGTCGATCGAGCCGATCGCGAACATCGTCGTCCCGACGGCGATCAACACGTGCAGCGCCGTCGTGCCCCAGCCCGTGCCGGTGGTGACCGGTCTGCCGGTGCCGACCGTGACGTTCTCGCCGACATGGCCGGCCTCGTTCACCACGGGGACCACGCAGTTCACCGCGACGGCATCCAACGGCGTCAGCCCGGATGCGACGACATCGTTCGTGGTGACGGTCGAGGATCATCAGCCGCCGAGGATCACCGTGCCGCGCAGCATCGTGGTGACGGCCACCAGCGCGGCCGGCGCCGTCGTGGTCTACGGAGCCATCAGCGCATCGGACCACTGTGGGGCGCCGACGATCACGCGCAGGGCCGGGCCGGTCTCGGGCAGCACGTTCCCGATCGGCACCACGACGGTGACGTTCCGGGCGACGGACGCGTCGGGGAACTTCAGCGAGGACAGCTTCACGGTCACCGTCAACGGTGCGCCCCCGACGATCGGCTCGATCACCGGCATCACCGTGAACGCCGACGTGAACACGTGCGCGGCGGCCGGCGTCGCCGCCCCGTCGACCACCACGACGGGCATCCCTGCGCCCACCGTGTCGTTCTCGCCGGCGATGCCGGGCAGCTTCCCGGTCGGCACCACGACGGTGACCGCGACCGCCACCAACGGCATCGCACCCGACGCCTCGACGACGTTCCCGGTGACGGTGGTCGACAGCCAGGTGCCCACGATCGCCGGCCCGTCCGACATCACGGTGTTCGCCACCTCGCCCGCCGGCGCCACGGTCACCTACGCCGCGCCGATCGCCTCCGACAACTGCCCCGGCGTCACCTTCACCCGCTCGGTCGGGCCCGCCTCGGGCGCCACGTTCCCGATCGGCGACACCGTCGTCACCCACGTGGCGAAAGACGCCGCCGGCCGCACCTCGACCACGTCGTTCCGGGTGCACGTGGCCGGCGCGGGCGAGCAGATCTCGGCGCTGATCACCCAGGTGACCGGCACCGGACCGGGCAAGGCACTGAAGAACGAGCTGGTCGAGGCCCAGCGCGAGCTCGCCCGCGGCGACCTGCGCGACGCCTGCCGTGAGCTCGACTCGTTCGTCTCGCTGGTGAAGGCCCAGCGCGGCAAGAAGCTCACCCGCCAGCAAGCGGACGCCTTCGTGGCCGCAGCCCAGCAGATCATCGCCGTGATGAACTGCCGCTGCCTGCCACCCAGTCGAGATCGGGACCGCCACTGATCTCGGGCGAGGCCGGGCGCTGGTTCAGGATTCGTCCTTCGAGCCGGCGCCCGGCCGTCGCCACCTCTCGATGACGACCGCGAGCACCGGGAGCCATCAGGCTTCGAGGTACTCCTTCAACCGCCGCTCGGCGTCGTCGCCGAACAGGATGCGGGCCACCTCGTCGAGACCGGCCGACGAGCGGATGTCCTCGGCACGCACCACCTGCTCGATCTTCGAGCGACGACGCATGAAGTCCTCGAGCCGCGTGATCATCTCGGTCGTGGCCGCCAGGTGCAGCTCGACGCGGAGGTAGTCGGCGTTCTCCATGATGTCCTCGGCCATGCGCGGGTCGTCACGGATCGCCTCGAGCATCGAGAACGCACGACGGCCGTAGCGGCGCCACAGCCGATCGCTCAGCGGTTCGACGTCGGGCTTGGTGCGCATCGAGTCGAGGTGGATGAGCTTGGCCTGACGGTAGAAGTCGGCACGGGTGGCCTTGGCGGGCTCGCCGTACCAGTTGTGCAGGTCGCGCTCGAGCGGCACGCCGAGACTCTCGACCGCCTCGGCGACCTCCTCGCCCACATTGAGGCAGTCGGTGAGCTTGCCGCCGAACACCGTGACCAGCCGACTGCGCCGATCGGTCTCGATCGCGTGCTTGCGGCTGAGCGACGTCCAGTGCACCTCCTTCTGGTCGCCACCCGAGGTCTTCACCACCAGGGGCCGTACACCGCAGCGCTCGGCGATGATGTCGTCCTTGGTGAGCGGCTGGCGCAGATCGAGGCGCTTGTTGATCTGCTCGAGGAGGAAGTCGCGGTCGGTGTCGTCGACCTCGCTGAACGGCACGTCGACGCGCGTGTCGGTGGTGCCGATGACCGAGCGCATCCCCATGGGGATGACGTAGAAGAGGCGCCCGGTGTCGTCGAAGAACGCGAGCACGCGCTGGTGGTCGTCGGTGGTGAGCCGCGGCACCACGAGGTGGATGCCCTTCGAGTAGACGATGCGGTGATCGGTGGAGACACCCCACGAGTGGTTCAGCTCGTCGACGAACGGTCCGGCCGCGTTGACGATCACGCGTGCGGTCGTCGTGAACTCCTCGCCCGAGTCGACGTCGCGCAGGTGCGCCGTCCACCGATCGCCGTGGTGCTCGGCACTGACGAGCTCGACGTAGTTGGCCGCCGTCGCGCCGGCCTCGAGCGCCGACCGCACGAACGAAAACACGAACCGGCAGTCGTTGTCGATCAGGTACGCATCGCGGTACTCGATGCCGCCGCGCACGTTGTTGGTGTCGATCACCGGCTCCTCGTCGCGGATCTTCTCGGCGCTCAACAGACGCGGGTAGCGGGTGCCGAACTGACCGATGCCCCAGTAGCCGAGCGCACCCAGACCGGCGAACCACGGCGCGTACGGCGACGACTCGTCGAGCGCGGCGAGGAAGCTGATCTCCTTGATGTTGTCCGGGTACGCCTTCATCAGCCGGTTGCGCGAGCGGCACAGCTTGAACACGAGCAGCAGCTCGTAGTTCTCGAGGTACTTGAAGCCACCCCACACCAGGTTGGACGACTCCTGGCTGGTGAAGTTGCCGAAGTCGCCCCGGTCGATGAGCGCCACCGACGCACCACGGCCGGCCAACGCGGCCGACGTGACCGCCCCGTTGATGCCGCCGCCCACCACGAGGACGTCGAAGCTGCCGCCACGGAGCCGGTCGAGTTGCGCAGGTCGCATCGCCATGCCCCCATTGTGCCGACCCGACGAGCCGGTCGGGCGGGACCCGCCCCGATCCGCGTGATCCGAACGTCACATCGAGAAAAGGTCCTGGGTGCCGGTGACGATTCACCGGGGCTGGTCACGGGAGCGGGGTGGCGCCCAGAACCCGGGTCAGGCGTCGACGTGGACCTTGGCGCGGTACGGGCCGGTCTGCCAGGCGGCGGGCGCGAAGGGGTACCACTCGCCGTGGCCGAGGCGGAGTCGGTCGGCGATGACACCGAGCGCCGCCGGGTTGAAGCCGAGACCGCAGTGGCTGCCGAACACCTCGACGTTCTCCGAGCGCGGGCCCGGCACGTCGACGCACGACTTCCACGGCACCACGCCGTCGGCCTTGGTGAACACCGCGGTCGACGGCACGGCGGGCACGCCCGTGTACGGCTCGCGGCGGAAGTCGGCCGAGTGCTGCCGGCGCAGGCCGTGCACCGGCGCCGTGATGTCGAACCAGCGACCGACGTTGGTCTCCTCGGCACGCGTGAGCCGGAACGGGCTGCCGAGCGTGATGACGTGACGCACCTGATCGGGGAACCGGGCGGCCAACGCACGCGAGTACAACCCACCGAGGCTCCACCCGATCAGCGTCACCTTCTCGCCCGCGTGTCGCTGCTGGATCTCGTCGAAGCGGTGGATCATCCCGTCGACGATGCGCTGCGACGGACCGAGGTTCTGGCCGAGATGCCAGCCGTGCACCGAGTAGTCGAGTCGGGCGAGCACGTAGCGCAGTGCGGCCGTCGACTGATCGGACGCGGTGAACCCGGGGAGCACGAGGACCGGGCGACCGTCGCCTGCGGGCAGACGGGTCAGCAGCGGCGTGAGGGCCGAGAAGGCGAGCATCTCGCCGACCGCACGCGGTGCCTCGCTCGCGAACGTGAGCAGCGAGGGGTTGCGGAAGTGCGGCTGCGACCTGGTCATCGCCGGCAGTCTTCCACTGTTCGCGCGATCTTCACAGGGCCGATCGTCCGGAACGACGTGATCGGGGCACCCCGGTCGTGGCCCGCTGCAGCCGGTCGGCCAGACCGCGCAGGTGCCGTTCGAACTCAGGTGGCGACACGACGCGGAACGGCGCATCCAGCTCGGCCAGCAGATGCGTGGGCCACACGAACGAGTCGCTCTCCATCACCACCCGGCAGCGCCGCCTGCCGAGTGCGGTGACGGTGGCCCACTGGCCGTATCCCGCGCGCACCGTCTCGGCCGGGAGGTCGATCTCGAGTTCGACCCGGTGCTGTGTGCGCAGCTCCTCGAACCCCGCCCGCACGTACTCGACCAGATCGTCGGCCGGCAGTCGCCGCGGCCGGAACGTGTTGCGGGACGCGATCGGGGCGTCGAGCCGGTCGACCCGGAACGTGCGCCAGTCGTCGCGATCGATGTCGAACGCCACCAGGTACCACCGTCGCTGCAACGCGACCAGCCGGTACGGCTCGACGTACCGGCGACTCGCCGCGCCATCCGCCGACCGGTAGTCGAAGCGCAGCCGCACCCGGTCGCGGCACGCCGACGCCACGGCGTCGAGGACCGCCAGGCGGGGCGAGTTCCCGGCCGGCCCGTCGCCGAACGAGGTGGCCTCGGGCACCGCCTCGGCACGCCGACGCGCGGCGGGGCCGAGCGACGCCATCACCTTGGTGAGCGCGCCGAGCGAGGCCTCGGCCAGGTCGCTCGTCCCTGCGGCCACCGAGTGCAACGCGACCGCCAGTGCCGTGGCCTCGTCGGGGTCGAGCAACAGCACCACGCCCTCGTTCGACGCGCCGAGCCGGTAGCCGCCGTCGACGCCCCGGTCGGCGTCGACCGTGTAGCCGAGCGCACGCAACCGGTCGACGTCGCGGCGCAGCGTGCGCTCGCTGACCTCGAGTCGGGCTGCCAGCTCTGCACCCGGCCAGAAGCGTCGACGCTGCAGCAACGACAGCAGCCTCAGGGCGCGGGCAGTGGGATCGGACACGGTCCACAGTGTGTCGCGAATTGCGGTCAGGATCTGGCCGGAAGGGGTGCGACCGTGTGTGGCATGAGCAACGACCTCCACGAACGCAACGACCTCCTCGAGACCCTCGCCATGCACCGCGCCCTGCTGCGCCGCACCGCCGAAGGCCTCACCGACGATCAGGCCCGGCTCACCCCCACGGTGAGCGCGCTCAGCATCGGCGGCATCATCAAGCACGTGGCCGGCACCGAGGAGCACTGGGCCGAGTTCATGGTCGACGGCGGCGCGTCACGTCCGACGATCGATTGGTCGAATCCCGACCCGTCGGTGTTCGAGCAGTACGCGAACGGGTTCCGACTGCTCGAGGGCGAGACGCTCGCCGGCGTGTTGGCCGACTACGAGCGCGTCGCTGCCGAGACCGACCGGCTGGTGCGCGAACTGCCCGACCTGAACGTCTCGTTCCCGCTGCCGCCCGCGCCCTGGTTCGCTCCTGGTGCCTCGCGCAGCGTGCGGCGCACGATCGTCCACATCGTCGCCGAGACCGCACAGCACGCGGGTCACGCCGACATCATCCGCGAGACCATCGACGGCCAGAAGACGATGGGGTGAGCTCGCTGCACGCCCCGACGGCCGCAGCGATCAGGGAAGCCCCATCGCGGTCACGCGAGCCGACCCGATGCCGACCAGCGGCACCAGGCGCCACACTGCGGTGAACGTGTCGTCGGTGGGCGACAGCGTGATCGTCATGCGGTGCGGCGTGTGGACGAAGATCAGCTCGACGTGCACGGTGCCGTCGGTCAGCCGAGTGGCGCTCGTCGCCACGTCGCCGTCGTCCGACATCGCCCACGCCTCGCTGATCGGCAACGTGATCGAACGCTCGCCCTCGTGCACGACCAGCCGGCCCCCGTGCAACTCGACCGCGGTGATGGTGCGATGGGTCGTGATGCCCGGCGGCGCCGGCTCGCACCGCCGCGACAACGGCCCCACCGGTGAGCCGCCGTGACGCTGCGACGCCGTCGGCAGCGCCAGGCTCGAGATCCGGTCGGCGAGTGCGGCGTCGTCGCCCTCGACCGGGCCGTCGTGCATCGCCGGCAACAACACCTGCCACAGCAGATCCATCACGTCCTGCATGTCGACCGTCGACGAGAAGAACGCGACCACCGCGTCGTGCTCGGGCAGCACCACCATGTACTGCCCGTACGCGCCGTCGCCGCGGTAGCCGTGCTGCGACATCCAGAACTGGAAGCCATAGCCCTGCTGCCAGTCGACGTTGGTCTCGTTCGGGTTCGGTGTCTGCACGCTCGATGCCATCGCGACCCAACCCTCGGGCAGCAGACGCCGACCGTCCCACACACCGTCGTCGAGATACAGCTGCCCCAACCGGGCGACGGCGTCGAGGTCGGTGTACAGCCCCGAGTACCCGAGGTCGATGCCGGGATGCGCCTGTGCCCAGCGCGATCCCTCGATGCCCAGCGGCTCGAACAGCCGCGGCTTCAGGTAGTCGACGAGTCGTTCTCCGGCCAGGCGCTGCAGGATCGTGGCCAGCGCCAGCACCGGCGGCTGGTTGTAGGTGAAGTGCGTGCCGGGCTCGAACTCGGGCGGCAGGTGCAGGAACCCGCGCACAGGATCGTCGGGGTCGAGCCGCGCCGCCTCGACGACGGTCTCGTGGTCGTGCCCGCTCGCCATCGACGCGACGTGTCGCACGCGCAGGCGGCGCGTGCGTTCGTCGACCGTGTCGTCGAACTTGTCGGGCAGGTGATCGCTCACGAGGTCGTCGAGGCCGAGCCGTCCCTCGCCCAGCTGCAGCCCGAGCGCCGTGCCGGTGAACGACTTGCTGAGCGAGTACACGAGCCGCTTCGTCCCCGCCACGTGCGGCGCCCACGCGCACTCGAGGATCCGACGGCCGTGGCGGTGGACGATCAGGCCGTGTGGCTCGATGCCACGGGTGGCCTCGAGCGCGTCGACCAGGGCGATCAGCGCGGCTGGATCGACACCCTCGGCGGACGGCGTGCTCGTCGGGAACTGCATCGCCCCATCCTGGCCGCTCGGCTCCGACGAGGTGGGAGCCGAGCGGCCAGGGAGCAGCGCGGGCACCCGCCCGGTCGGGTCAGGTGCCCTTGTAGTTGAGGATCTGGTGCAGGGTGTGGTCGATGCGCACCAGATCGCGCTGGCGCTCCATCACCTCGTCGATGTCCTTGTAGGCGCGCGGGTCCTCGTCGATCAGCGACCGTGCGTCGCGGTTCCACGCCTTGCCCGCCATCGCCTCGACCAGGCCCTGCTGGTCGAGGGTCTTGCGTGCCTTCGCCCGGCTCATGCGACGACCTGCGCCGTGCGAGCACGAGCAGTACGAGGCGGTCGAGCCGAGCCCGCTCACGATGTAGCTGCGCGTGCCCATGCTGCCCGGGATCACGCCCCGATCGCCCACGTCGGCCTTGATCGCACCCTTGCGCGTGATCCACACCTCGCGACCCTGGTGCTGCTCGAGCTGGGTGAAGTTGTGGTGGCAGTTGATCTGCTCGACGACGTCGACGTCGCGGTCGAGGAACCGACGCAACGCGCCGTGCACCAGGCCGAGCATGCGCGAGCGGTTGCCCATCGCGTACTCCTGCGCCCACAGCATGTCGGTGATGTACGCCTCGAACTCGGGCGTGCCCGCGACGTAGTACGCCAGATCGGGGTCCTCGAGCTCGACGAGCATCCGCTTCATCAAGCCCTTGGCACCGTCGATGTGCACCGTGGCGAGCTCGTTGCCCACGCCGCGCGAACCCGAGTGCAGCACGATCCACACCCGGTCGGCCTCGTCGAGGCACACCTCGACGAAGTGGTTGCCCGAACCGAGCGAGCCGTACTGCTTGGCGGCCTTCTCGATCAGCCGATCGGTCCACTGCGGCTGCTCGCTCGCGTGCACCGGCGGTGCCGGGATGTCGCCTGCTTCGCGGTGCCCCTGCCCCACACCCGCCGGCACGTCGCGCGCGATCCGCGAGTGCAAGGGCTGCAGGTCGTCGGGCAGCTCACGCGACGTGAGGTCGAGCCGGGCCGCGATCATGCCGCAGCCGATGTCGACGCCAACGGCCGCCGGGATGATCGCGTCGCGGGTCGGGATGACGCTGCCCACGGTGGCGCCGAGCCCGTAGTGGGCGTCGGGCATCAGGGCGACGTGGCCGTCGACGAAGGGGAGTCGGGACGAGCGGAGCGCCTGCTCCATCGCCTGTCCCTCGAGTTCGTCGCCTGCCCAGCTGAGCAGGCGGTCGGTGATCTGCCGTGCGCTCATGCCCACCAGGGTGCCCGAGACCGTGCGATGCGATCGCACGAGTTTCGGGCCGGGTCAGACGTCGGCGCCGATGCGTCGCTCGACGGCCAGGGTGACCAGCCCCACCGACACCATGCACGCGAGGTTGACGCCGAGCTGTGCGGCGGCGCCTCCCACCTCGCTCCACCGTCCCAGCGCGGTGGCCACGCCGACGTTCGACGCCGCCGGGATCGTCGTCACCGAGATCAGCACACCCACCAACGTGCCCGACTTGCCCTGCGTCAGCGCCAGCATCCCCGCCGCACCCGCGAGCACCGCCACGATCACCGTGAACAGATCGGGATGTGAGATGAACGCCGTGAACTGCAACCGGCCGGTGTCGTAGGCGTCGGGGATCCGCCCGACGGCCCGCAGCAGCAGCGTCATGACCACCGCCGCCGAGGTCGCGACCACGAACCCGATCACCATCGTGCGCAGCGCGGTACCGGCGGCCGCCCACCGCCGCCGGTGCAACGACAACGTGGCCGCGGCAAGTGGTCCGAACTCGGGGCCCACCACCATCGCTCCCACCACCAGCACGAGCGAGTCCGTCAGCACGGCCACGCCGCCGAGGAGCACGGCGACGGTCATCATCGCGACGAAGCTGCCGGTGAGCCGGCTCTCGACGCCGAGGCGCGCCTCGACCTCCTCCCAGATCACCGCCTCGCCCGGATCGCCCGGCGCGAGCTCCTCGGCCCTGGCCGCCTGATCCGAGAGGACGGTGTCGATCCGCGTCATCGCGATCGTCCCCTCGGTGTGCACGCCGAGCGACTTCAAGTCGGCCAGCAGGCGATTGGCCGACTCACGCGGGGCGTCGAACAGCACCACCCGCCCGGACGGTCGATGGGCGTCGGCCTGCAGGACGACCAGGTTGCAGATCGTCGGATCGTCGCGGAGTCGCGAGGTCACGTCGTCGTGTCGCGAGTGGGGGACGACGAGGCGCACGTGCAGCATCCCGACATGCTGCCCGTTCCGATGGAGCGGCGTGATCGATCGACGCCCGATCGTCGCCGTCGCGGTGTCAGTCCACGTGGCGAAGGTCGGACCACAGGTCGGACCACGCACGCACCGGGGCGTCGCACGCCCACACGGGACGACCCTGCTCCTCGGTGTCGATGTCGTGCGGCATCACGATCGGATCGAGCGCACGGCAGCCGACGAACCACGTGGTCGGATCGTCGAAACCGATCACGAGCACCGGCCCCGCCGACCCCGGTGGCACGCCGAAGTCGGCGTACGAGTTGTGACCCGAGTACGCCCGCGGCAACCCGCGGGCGCCGCCGTACCGGTCGATCGCCCCGGCCTCGCCGTAGTTGCCGGCGAACACCACGGCCGAGCGCGAGCCGTCGTCGATCTCGGCGTAGTCGGCGGCCACCTGGTCGACGAACTCGGGCCAACCGATCATCTCCAGCGGTTCGGGGAACACGGCCGCAGCGGGACTGCCGACGAAGGTGTCCACCGGCAGGACGGGGAGGGCGATCAGCACCGACACCGCGCCGTTGATCGCGACGACCACCGCCGTGCGACGACGGCGCCATCCCGGCCGCTGTACCCACCACACGGCGCCCACTGCCGCTGCCGTCGGCAGCGCACCCGCCAGGTAGTACGGCTTGCCTCCGGTGGCAAGGAGGAGGAGCACCAGGATCGCCCAGCCGTACGCGACGAACCGGTACGGCACGAGCACGCGCCCGCGCGCGACGCGCCAGAGCGCGATCGCCGCTACGACGGCCACCGGCGGGCCCAGCAGCATGAACGGGTACGGCAGGGTGAGCACACGGTTCTCGGCGGCCTCGTCGGCGATCGCTCGCGAGAACTCGAACAGCGGCCAGCCGTGCTGCACCTGCCACACCAGGTGTGGCGCCCACATCGCGACGGCGATCGCAGCACCCACCAGGGTCCACCACGATGCGAGCACGCGCCGCTGGGGTGTGAGCAGCAGACCGCCGCCGAACGCGGCGACCGCGAACAACATCGTGAACTTGTTGAGCAGCCCGACGCCGATCACCGCGCCGATCGCCATCAGCCAACGCGGATCCTGCGTGCGCACCAACCGGATCAGCAACCACAGCGCGACCGTCCATGCGAGCACGTCGGCGCCTGGTGTGGTGAGCATGTGGCCCATCGCCAACACGGCGGTCGATCCGGCCACCGCCCAACTCGCCAACTGCCGTGTCGTGGCATCACCGCCGAGCTCTGCGCACACGCCGCCCGTGCACCACACGACGGCGCCGGCGATCAGCGCCGGGATGACACGGAGGCCGAACACGGTGTCGCCGAAGATCGCCTGTGACACCATCCCGATCACGGGTGTGAGCGGCGGATGATCGACGTAGCCCCACGCCAGGTGATCGGCGTCGGCCATGAAGTAGAGCTCGTCGCGGTGGAAGCCGTACCTACCGGCGAACACCAGCAGCACCACCACGGTGACGACGGCCGGCGCGGCGAGCCGCCACGACGGCGTACGAGGTGCGACCGCGGTGCTCACCGCCGGTGATCGTACGACGGGATGCCGATCAGGCGGTGGGGACCAGGCCGATGCGCGTGAGCTCGTCGTAGCACATCATCGGGCCGACGGCGCCGAGCAGCGCCGGGTACTGGCCGGCCGGCAGGCCCGAGGCCGAGTCGGCCGCGGCCACGCCGGTGACGAACACGTCGAGCGAGCCGCTCTGGGTGGCCAGGTCGCAGCCGCCGGTCCCGATCGCGGCGACCTGGTCGCGGGTGAGCGGCGTGATGCCGTTGGTCGCGATGAAGTCGAGCATCTGGGTCCACTCGGTGTCGTCGAGCGTGCGGTCGTTGCGGGCGACCAGCGGATCGAGCGTGGTGGGCGGCGCCGTCTCGGCCACCGTCGTGGGGGGCACGGTCTCGGCGATCGTGGTGGCCGGCACCGTGTCGAGCGACGACCCCGGCAGGGTGTCGGGCAGCACCAGCGAGGTGGCCACCTGCGCCACCGTGCCGCCGGAGGGATCGATCGTGACGGCGGGCAGCAGCGACGTCGCGGTGTCGTCGTCGCCACCGCCGCGCAGCGACTGCACGAGCACACCCACCAGCACCAGTGCGGCCACGACGGCCAGGGTGATCCAGAAGCCCTTCCGCGTGCCGTGCGAGCCGCGCGCGGTGCCCGAGCCGTCGCCACGGTGGGCGACGGGCACCTCGGACGTGTCGTGACGTGCCTGCTCGCGGGTGCGCGCGGCGTGCCACGCCATCGCCTCGGCCACGCGCGGATCGGCGGCAGCGGCTGCAGCAGCGGCCGGATCGACGCCTGCCGCCACGGCGTCGTCGACAGCGTCGGCGCCGGGTGTGTTGAACACCACCGACGGCATCGCGGGGCCGGTGGCGACCGGCCCGCTCGGGGGACCCGACACGACGGGGGTCTCGCCCGAGCTCATGGCCCACAGCGCGTCGAGCGCCTCTTTGGTGTTGGCGGGATCGGTGTCGGCCGAGCCGGGCGTGGTCGGCGTCGATGCGGGCGTGGGCTCGGGGCTCGACGCGAGCGAGAACGACGGCAGGGTCGGCAGGGTGGGCGAGGCCGCGGGCGTGCGTGGCGCCAGGGTGGGCAGCGTGGGCAGCGCCGGCATCGGGGTGGCCGGCGTGGGATCGGGCGCGGCGAACGGCGAGGCGACCGGTTCGGGCTCCGATTCAGGTTCGGGCTCCGGTTCAGGTTCGGGCTCCGGTTCGGGCTCCGATTCAGGTTCGGGGTCTGGTTCGGGCTCCGGGTCCGGTTCGGGTTCGGGTTCGGGCTCTGGTCCGGGCTCCGGCCCCGAGGTCGCGACGGGTGCCGGGGGCGCGGCCGGCACGGCGGGCGGCTCGGATGCATTGGGGTCGTCGAGGAACTGCGACACGCCGTCGCTCACGTTCTGCGTCCAGCCGTCCTCACCGTGCCACCGGTACGCGTAGCGACCCCACGGGTCGGGCTCCCAGGCCCCACTCATCGCTTCCGCTCCTCTCGGCCGTCCATCGGGAACACATTCCAACCGATCCGCACCGCTCGCGCGTGTCATCCCCCCACCGACAGTGGCGAGAAGTTCGTCGACCAGGGCGGGAACGGGGGTGCCGATGGGGGAAGTACGGTCCGCTCATGACCGTCCCGGATCCCTCGCGCATCGATCGCTCGCAACGGCCACGCACGATCTCGTTCGAGAACCCGACCGGCGCCGCGAGCTCGGCCGGCACCGCAGCTGGTGGCCGCAAGGGTGCGCCGTTCCGCATGATCGAGGCGGGTGAGACCGTCACGCTCGCCGACATCGACGGCCCCGGCACCGTGCGGCACATGTGGTGCACCGTGCCGCCGATGCGTCCCGAGGTGCTGCGCGCGCTGGTGCTCGAGGTGTACTACGACGGGCACGGTGAACCCAGCGTGTCGGTGCCCCTGCCCGACTTCTACGGCGCGGTGCACGGTCGCCCGGTGCCGTACGCGTCGGCGCTCCAGAGCACCCCCGAAGGGCGCGGCTTCAACTCGTGGATCCCGATGCCGTTCCGCCGCCACCTGCGGATCGAACTGCGCAACGCGTCGGCACGCCCGGTGCAGCTGTACCACCAGATCGACCTGACGCTCGGTCCCGTCGACGACGACCAGGGCCAGCTGCACGTGACCTTCCGTCGTGAGAACCCGACCGTGCTGCGTCGCGACTTCACCATCGCCGACGGCTTCAGCGGCCCGGGCCGGTTCGTCGGCTGCAACGTCGGCGTGCGCGTGTTCCGCGAGCCCTCGTGGTTCAGCTGGTACGGCGAGGGCGAGGTGAAGATGTACTTCGACGGCGAGACCACGCCCACGTGGTGCGGCACCGGGCTCGAGGACTACGTGGGCACGGCCTACGGCATGGGCGCACACCAGACGCCGTACCAGGGTGCGCCGCTGGTGCTGCGCGATCCGGCGAGCACGGCACCCAACCCCGACCTCGTCTCGTTCCACCGCTGGCACGTCCCCGACCCGATCGTGTTCGAGCGATCGCTGCGCGTCACGATCCAGCAGATCGGTGCGATCCTGCTGCCGACCGGCAGCGACGCCCTGAAGGACGAGATCGACGCGGCCGGCATCGTGTGCGGCAACGGGTGGACCCATGTCGGCCGCGGTGGCGTCGAGTGGTTCGCCATCGCCGAACGCGTCGACGACTACTGCGCCACCGCGTACGCGTCGTTGCTCGACGTGCAGGGCGTCCCCCGAGTCGACGTCGCGCTCGCCGTGGCCGACGTCGAGCGTCGCCCGTACGAGCGTGCCTCGGGGTTCGTCGCCGGCATCGCCTGACCGTTCGCGGAGGTCAGCTCTGCAGCGAGGCGACGTCGAACACCGACAGCACCTGTCGCGCGAGCGAGGCGTCGCCGCTGATCGTGACGTCGCCGGCATCGAGGGCTGCGTCGAGCGTGACGCCCCCCGACAGCACGAGCGCCCACGTCCTCGGCTCGCACGTGATCGTCGCGTCGACCACGGCGTCGTCGGCAGCGAACGCCGTCGGCACCGCCACGCAGTTGCGCACGTGCAGACCGGTCGCCCCGGCACTGCCGAAGTCCCATCGCAGGCGGGCCTCCATGCCGTCGGCGCGCTCGGGCACCAGCAGCACGCGCAGCGTGTGCACGCTCGCCACCGGGTCCGCGACCACCACCGACGGCCCGAACCGGTGCCGGTTCAGGAAGCCGAGGTCGACCGAGCCGTCGAGGCCGCGAGCGCGGGTGAGGCACCAGTTCCGGATGTTGGCCGCCGACGTGCGCTGCGCGACCGCGCGCAACGCCTCCGACAACAACAGCCGATCGTCCTGCTCGGCGCCGTCGGCCTGCACCAGCCAGGTGCCGAGCTCGATCGCCCAACGCAGTTCGTCGCCGTCGATCGCCGCCCGCGCCTGACGGCGCACCTCGTCGCGACCGCCGAAACCGGCGAGCATGCGGGCTGCTCGGTCGGGCGGCGCCAGCGGGAACAGCTCGGCCGGATCACCGTCGAAGAAGCCGAACAGACCCGAACGGATCTGGCGCACGTGGTGCTCGGTGACGCCGTAGAACTCGGACGTGACGAAGTCGTCGTCGCACGAGTCGGGCAGCCGGATCGCGTGTGCGAGCTCGGGCCCGCTGAAGCCGCGGTTGGTGAGGCGAACCGTCTGGTCCCACAGGAACTGGATCGCGTCGCGGTAGCGGGTGACCCGACGGCGGATCTCGTCGGCGCCACTCATCGCCGGTCCGTGCGCGGCGACGAGGTGCTCGGCGTCGAGCGACAGCAGGTGCTCGATCCCGTCGAGCAGCACGCGTGGATCGCGGTACTCCTCGCCCCGGATCGCGAACACGTTGAACAGCACCGGCCACACGATGTTCTGCACCGCCGTGCCGAGCTCGGGGAACCAGAACGTGACCGAGTCGTCGCTGTCGCTCGGTGCCGGCGTGACGTGCACCTCGAGCCCGGCGACGTGCAGCACCTGCGGCGCGTCGAACGTGATCGTCGGGGGCACGAAGCCGAACGTGAACGGCGCGTGCGCGGGATCGCGGAAGAAGCGGCCGAGGCCCACGTTGGTGACACCGTCCGGGCCATCGGGCGGCAGCACGATCGCGAACTGCTCGACCACCCCGCGCGAGTACGCCGGCGCGATCTCCGTCGCCGTGCGCGACCGGTTGAATGCGATCTTGGCGTGGCCGTACACGGGCACCTCGTGCCCTGCCTCGTCGAACACCGCGCGGGTGCCGGCCACGTAGTGGAAGTGCGTGTACAGCACCGCCACGATCGGCCGGTCGGTCACCTGTCGCAGTTCGGCCAGCGCAGCGTGCATCTCCTCGACCGACTCGCCCGTGTCGATCGCGACGATGCCGTCGGGCCCCTCGACGAAGGTCTGGTTCGACAGGCCGTTGCCGATCAGGCACCACACGCCCGGCCGCACGGTGACGAACCTCCGCTCGAGCCGTTCGGACTGCGCGAGCTGCGACGCGTGCACCACCTGCCCGTCTGGCAGGGTGACGGTGTGCGAGGCATTCGGCGCGAACGAGCGCGTCGGGCGGACGGAGATCGACATGGCGCGGGATGGTAGCCACGCCCGCCAGCCCGCCAGCCCGCCAGCCCGCCAGCCCGCCAGCCCGCCAGCCCGCCAGCCCGCCAGCCCGCCAGCCCGCCAGCCCGCCAGCCGGCCGGGGCGCCGTCGCCGCTCGTGCGAAGCTGGCACCGATGATCGACCCGCGTCACGAGCTCGCCCGCCGGATGGCCGACGAGACACTCGCGTTCCTCGACTCGCTCGACGGCGCGCAGCGAGCCCTCGCCCAGCGACCCTTCGACCATCACGACGACCGCACGAGCTGGTTCTACACGCCGACCGACCACGGTGGCCTGACGATCTCGGCGATGCGTCCGGCCCAACAGCGCCTGGCCCACCGTCTGGTCGCCAGCGGACTGTCGCGGGGTGCCTACAACACCGTCGCCCTGGTGATGGGCCTCGAGAACGTGCTCGACGTCGACGAGGGATTCCGCCAGACACTCGGCTTCGAGCGGGGCCGTGATCCCGGCCGCTACTTCGTCCGCGTGTTCGGCGAGCCCGGACCCGACGGGCCGTGGGGATGGCGCTTCGGAGGACACCACGTGTCGATCAACCACCTCGTGCTCGACGGGGCGGTCGTCAGCACCACGCCGTGCTTCCTCGGCTGCGACCCGGCGGTGGCACCACTGCTCGGCCCGCACCTGCTGCGCCCGCTCGGTGCCGCCGAGGACCTCGGCCGCGAGCTGGTCCGCTCGCTCGACGAGCAGCAGCTCGCCTCGGCGATGCTCAGCCCCGTGCCGCCGACCGACGTCGTGAGCGCGAACCGGGCGCAGTACGCGACCGGCGACGGCGACCTGCCCAAGGCGCTCGGCGACGTGTTCCGCGGCGAGCTGCCGCCCGAGCTGGCGATCCGGTTCCGGCAGGCACAGGCGCACCTCGACGAGAGCCTGGGCATCACCGCCGAGCACCTCGAGTCGGTGCGGCTCACCACCGAGCCGCGCGGCGTGTCTGCCGGCGCGCTGCGTGCCGATCAGCGAGAGATCCTGCGCGCCCTGCTCGACGTGTACGTCGGCCGCATCCCCGACGCGCTGGCGGCCACCGAGGCGGCGAAGTACGCAGCCGACGACGACCTGGCCGCGCTGTCGTTCGCCTGGGCCGGCAGCCTCGAGCCGGCCCATGGTCACTACTACCGCGTGCAGGGGCCCGAGCTGCTGGCCGAGTACGACAACACGCAGCGCGGCGCCAACCACGTCCACACCGTGTGGCGCGACCCGCGCGCCGACTTCGGCCGCGACGTCCTCGCCGCCCACTACGCCGCCGTCGACCCCACCACCCACGGCCACACCCACTGATCCGCGACGCGTGTGCGGACTTCGGCCCCACAGTGGGGCCGGAGTCCGCACACGCGCATCTCGTCAGAGGTGGGTGGTGAACCAGTCGAGGACGCGGCGCATGCGATCGATGCGGCGGTCGGGGCGACCGGTGATCGAGAACGTGTGGCTCTCGTCGGGGTACAGCACGTACTCCACCTCGCGACGCAGGTGACGCAGCGCGACGAAGAACTGCTCGTTGTCCTGCGGCGGACACCGCAGGTCGGCCTCGGCCTGCAGCATCAGCAACGGCGTGCGCACCGACGACACGTGACGCAGCGGCGACTGGCGCCACAACTGCTCGACGCCCTCGGGCGTGAGCGGATCGCCCATTCGAGCGGCCCGGCAGTACTCGGGGCCCGAGTCCGAGTTGGCCCAGCACGACACCTGGTTGGTCACCCCGTTCTCGCTGACGGCCGCGGCGAACCGGTCGCTCGTGCCCACCAGCCAGTTGACGACGAACCCGCCGTAGCTGAGTCCGATCGCACCGAGGCGCGCCGGATCGGCCCACCCCATCGCCACCACGTGGTCGAGCGCGACGTGCACGTCGGCGGCGTCGACGCCACCCCAGTCGCCCAACTGCTCGTCGATCCACTCGCGCCCGTAGCCCGTCGAGCCGCGCACGTTGGGCAGCACCACGCGGTAGCCGGCACCCACCAGCATCGCGACCTCGAAGTGCGGTGCGGGTGCCCAGCAGCCGAGCGGCCCGCCGTGCACGTCGACGATCGTCGGCAGCGCAGCATCACCGGCGCCGGGCGGCGAGGCCACCCACGTCTCGATCGGACCGCCCTCGCCAGGCACGTCGAGCCGCGTCATCACCGGCTGCACGAACCCTCGCTGCCACGACGAGCCGAACGTGCTGTGGGTGCGGAACCGGCGCTCGGCCGGCGGGTCGGCGAGATCGACGGTCATCACGTCCATGCCGCGCCCGTCGAGCGTGGCCAGCGCCACCACTCGGGACGAGCCGGGCGTCACCGCCACCGCATGCGTGGCCGCGTCGGCCCACGGCCCGTGCGCGTCGCGAGGGCTGGCGACCGGCACCTCGACCGCCGCGCCCGATCGCGAGTCGATCACCCATCGCTCGGGCAGCGCACGGCCTCGATCGGTGACGACGCCGACGATCGTGCGCTCGTCCACCCACGCCGGGCCGTGGCGACCACCCGAGTACCAGCCGTTGAGGTCGGTGTCGGCCAGGTTCTGCACCGGCCGGTCGAGCTCGGGTGACAGCGCCGTCGGCGCCGACGAGCCGTCGGCGCGCACCAGCAACATCCCGGGACTCGCGTCGTCGAACGGCCACGGCTCGAGCCATCCGACCGCGGCGAGCCATCGGCCGTCGGGCGAGTACGCGGGACGAGTCGCACCGCCGAGGGCGTCGAGCACCACACGCGGGGCCGATCGCTTCGACCGCGGACCGGCGTCGACGTCGACCGCCCAGATCTTCGTGAACGGTGCGAGGTCGGCGTCGGGATCGATCATGGCGGCGAACGCCACCGTGCGGCCGTCCGGGTGCCACGCGATCCGCTCGGCGCCCCAGTCGCCGCGGGTCACCTGGCGCGGTGGACCACCGGCTCGACCCGACGGCTCGACGTCGAGCACGAACAGGTGGCTCCAGTGATCACGGTGTCCGACCTCGTCCCATCGCCAGTCGGTGCGGCGGATCCGTCGCGCCACCGGCGACGGCAGCTTCGACGAACGCGACGCGGCCGACCCGATCGCGGGCCGCTCACCGACCACGAATCGCTGCGGATCGACGGCGCACACCAACGCGAGGCGGCGTCCGTCGGGCGACCACGCGAGCTCGTCGAACGAGCCCACCCCGTCGACCGCCGACGCGAGCCGTCGCACACGACCGCTCGGCAACGCCACGGTGCACAGCTGCTGCGGCGCGTCGTCGTCGACGGCATCGGCACGCACGAACGCCACGGTGCGGCCGTCGGGCGACACCCGCGGCCAGCCGTCGCGCACCCGACCCGACGTCAACCGACGCGGCGCCGCGCGACCCACCAGGTCGACCAGCCACAGGTGACGCTCGTAGCGACGGCCACGCACCACCCGACGCGCCACCACGGCCGCCGATGCATCGGGCAGCACGTCGAGCTCGTCGATCACCACCACCGAGGCGATGTCGTCGGGCCGCACAGCCCGCGACGGCCGCGACGTCGTCGACCGAGACGGCGTCGAGCGGGACGTGCGCGACGGATCGGCGGGACGCGTCGTGGGGGCCGACATCGGCGCTCACTCTGCCACGCACCACGCGCCCGTGCGCCGCAAAACCGCCGAACGGTGAGCTGCTAAGAATGACCGATCCGCACGCCGGCGCGCGACCGGCCAGGGGCAGTGGGAGATCAACCCTCATGAAGCGACTCATCGCCGGCGCCGCACTCGTCGGCGCACTCGGGCTCGTGCCCGTGGCGGCAGCGACGAGCGTGGTCAGCGCCGACGACGCCGCACCGGTCACGCTCACCGTCGGCCTGCTGCAGGACCTGTCGTCGCCCAACGTCACCGTGGGCTACCTCGTGTCGGACTACGAGGTCTACAACCTGCAGTACGCCACGCTCACCGACAAGTCGGCGGACGACTTCTCGACCATCCCCGGTCTCGCCGAGAAGTGGGAGGCGTCCGACGACGGTCTCACCTACACCTACACGTTGCGTGAGGGCCTGAAGTGGAGCGACGGCGAGCCGATCACCGCCGACGACATCGCGTACACGATCAACCGCTCGCGTGACGAGCAGTGGACCAACCACTACTCGACCGTGCAGAACCTCGAGGCCACCGCGGTCGACGATCGCACGGTGAAGATCACCAGCTCGGTGCCCGATCCCAAGCTGCCGACGATGGACGTGTACATCGTCCCCAAGCACGTGTACGAGAGCATCTCGGCCGACGACCTGGCGACGTACGACGCGATGGACGGCGTGGCGAGCGGTCAGTACTCGCTGAAGGAGTGGAACTCGGGCGAGAGCTGGACGATGGAGAAGAACCCCAACTGGTACGGCCGCGACAACGGCATCGACCGGGTGGTGTTCCGGGTGTTCTCCAACGCCGACGCCATGGTGGCCGCCCTGCAGAAGGGCGAGATCGACGTGGCCCACAACTTCGGTGCCGAAGGTGCCGAGGTGCTGAAGGACTCGAAGGACATCGAGGTGGTCGTCGGCCTGCAGGGCGGGTTCACCGAGCTGGCGCTCAACGGCGGCCAGGCCGGCCTCGGCGACGGTCACCCAGCGCTGCAGGACCCGACCGTGCGCCACGCGATCTTCCAGGCGGTCGATCGTCAGGCGATCTTCGACGGCGTGTCGCTCGGCTACGGCGAGGTGGGCACCACGATGTCGCCCTCGGCCGACACCAGCTGGATCCCCGACCTCGGCGTCGACAACTGGAGCTACGACCCGGCAGCCGCGAACAAGCTGCTCGACGAGGCGGGCTACGTCGACACCGACGGCGACGGTGTGCGCGAGATGCCCGACGGCGGGCAGCCGCTGACCTTCCGCTACGCCGAGCGCAGTGAGTCCGAGAACGCGGACTCGATCCGCGAGTTCATGGTCGAGTACATGGACGCGATCGGCGTCGAGCTCGACGTGACGGTGATGGACGACACCCAGCTGTACGACGCCCAGATCAACGGCAACTACGACATGTTCGTCTGGGGCTGGACCCCGTTCGTCGACCCGGACCCGATGCTGTCGTACTTCACCTGCGCGCAGCTCACCACCGACGTCGAGAGCCCCGGCTACAACGACGCCAACTGGTGCAGCGACGAGTACGACAACCTCTACGAGCAGCAGAAGGTCGAGCTCGACCCGGCCAAGCGCCGCGAGATCGTCGGCCAGATGCTGAAGCTCTTCAACGACGAGAGCACCTACCTCGTGCTGTTGATGGACCCCGACCTGCAGGCGTACCGCACCGATCGGTTCGAGGGGTGGCTGCGCCAGCCGAAGGACGTCGGGCCGGTGGTGTTCAGCAACAGCTCGCCCACCTACGCGAACCTCTCGGTGATCGGCGGCGGCGACGACGACGGTGGCACCTCGACCGGGCTGATCGTCGGCATCGTGGCCGCCGTCGTGGTGGTGGTCGGTGGCGCGGCGTTCGTGCTGCGCGGTCGCTCGAAGAAGTCGGCCGACGAGCGCGAGTGACCGAGCGGGCCTGATCGCTCGATGCGTCCTCGATTCGTCCTGGGCAAGATCGCGGGGTCGCTCGGCACCCTCGTGTTCGTGCTGGTGTTCAATTTCTTCCTGTTCCGGATCGTCACCGACGACCCGATCGGGAAGCTGTTCCGTGGACGCAACCTGACGCCGGAGCAGATCGAGGCCAAGCGGGTGCAGTTCCACCTCGACGGCTCGAAGTGGGACCAGTTCTGGGCGTACCTCGGCCAGACGCTGCGCGGCAACCTCGGCGACTCGATCCTGTCGGGTCGCCCGGTCACCACCGAGATCGGCCACGCGCTGTGGCCCACGATCTTCCTGGTCGGGACGTCGACCGTGCTGTCGATGCTGATCGGCGTCACGCTCGGCATCCACGCCGGCTGGAAGCGCCGCAGTGGCCTTGATGTAGGCGCCACGTCGTTCTCGATGTTCACCTACGCGGTGCCCGACTTCTGGATCGGCATGCTGCTGCTCTCGGTGTTCGCCATCCAGCTCGACCTGTTGCCGACCGGGGGGTTCGAGACCGCGGGCAGCACCTCGACCGGTCTCGCGGCGCTGTGGGACCAGTTCCAGCACATGCTGCTGCCGTGCGCGACGCTGACGCTCGCCTACATCGGCGAGTACATGATCGTGATGCGCTCGTCGATGCTCGACACGGTGCGCGAGGACTACCTGCAACTCGCACGCGCGAAGGGTCTGCGCGACGCCGACGTGCGTCGCAAGCACGCCGTGCCCAACGCGCTGTTGCCGGTGGTGAGCCTCGGCGCACTCAACTTCGGCTTCATCCTGTCGGGTGCGATCGCGGTCGAGGCGATCTTCTCGTGGCCGGGCATCGGACAGGCCACGCAGGAGGCGATCCGCGGACCCGACTTCCCGATGCTGCAAGGCCTGTTCCTGGTGATCAGCGCCTCGCTGATCGTCGCCAACCTCGCCGTCGACCTGTTGTACGGCCTGCTCGACCCGCGGGTGAACGGGCGATGACCGATCTCACGACACCCACGTTCTCGCCGAAGGCGTTCGCCCGCCAGCGGCGTCGTGCCGCGTTCGCCGACTTCGCCCGTGCGTTCCGCCGCGACAAGCTCGCCATGGCCGGGCTGATCGTGCTGACGTTCTTCGTGCTGCTCGCCCTGTTCGCGCCGGTGCTCAGCCCGCGCTCGGGTCTGAGCGTGGTCGAGTCGAGCTCGAACCCGCGGTGGGCGAGCCCCAGCTGGACGTACCCGCTCGGCACCGATCACCTGCGCCGGTCGGGTGCCGCGCAGTTCGTGTGGGGGTCGCGCGTCAGCATCTTCGTCGGCCTCGTCGCCACCGTGATCACCATCGCGATCGGATCGTTGGTCGGCATCGTCTCGGGCTTCTTCGGCAAGTGGACCGACGCCGTGCTGATGCGACTCACCGACTGGTTCCTGGTGATCCCGTTCCTGCCGCTCGCGATCGTGCTGGCGGCGGTGCTCGAACGCTCGCTGCGCAACATCGTGCTCGTCATCGCGATCACGTCGTGGCCCTCCACCGCGCGGCTCATCCGTTCGCAGGTGCTCACCGTGCGCCAGCGGCTGTTCGTCGACCGCGCCCGCGCGCTCGGCGCGTCGCGCAGCCACGTCATCCGCCGGCACATCCTGCCCAACGTGGCGCCGTTGATCCTCGCCAACGTCACGCTCGCGGTGCCGATCTCGATCCTCACCGAGACCACGCTGTCGTTCCTGGGCCTCGGCGATCCGAACCTCACCTCGTGGGGCAAGGTGCTCGAGCAGGCTCAGACCGAGGGCGCCGTGCTGCGCAACGCGTGGTGGTACTACCTGCCGAGCGGCATCGGCATCGTGGCGGTGGTGCTGTCGTTCACGCTGATCGGACGCGCGATGGAGGAGATCCTCGACCCGCGCCTGCGCGAGCGGGGGCGCTGATGGGTCTGCTCGAGCTGCGCGACCTGCGCATCACCTACCGATCGGGCGGGTTGTCGGTGCCCGCCGTGCGCGGCGTCGATCTCACCATCGAGCCGGGCGAGACCGTGGGCCTGGCCGGCGAATCGGGCTGCGGCAAGTCGACGATCGCAGGTGCGATCCTGCGGCTGCTGCCGAAGAACACACTGGTCGAGGGCGAGATCCTGCTCGACGGCGAGGACGTCACCACGATGAAGCCGGGACGCCTGCGCGCCGTGCGTTGGTCGACTGCGTCGATCGTGTTCCAGGGGGCGCTCCACTCGCTCAACCCCGTGCAACGCATCGGCAACCAGATCGACGAGGCGATCCTGCTGCACGGCGACCACACGCCCAAGGCCGCTCGGCGCCGCACCGAGGAACTGCTCGACCGCGTCGGCATCCCCGCCGCCCGTGCCCGCGCGTTCCCGCACCAGCTGTCGGGCGGGCAGCGCCAGCGGGTGCTGATCGCGCTGGCCCTGGCGTGCGACCCGCAGCTGCTGATCGCCGACGAGCCCACCACCGCGCTCGACGTGATGGTGCAGGCGCAGGTGCTCGACCTGCTGGCCGAGCTGCAGCGCGATCACGGCCTGGCGCTGCTGTTCATCACCCACGACCTGTCGGTGCTCACCAGCACGTGCCAACGGTTGGCCGTGATGTACGCCGGGCGCATCGTCGAGGACGGTCCGGCGGCGCAGGTGTTCACCGATCCGCAGCACCCCTATTCGGCGGCGCTCGCCCGTGCGTTCCCGACGATCGGCGACCCGTCGTCGCGGCTCAAGCCCGCCGGGCTGCGCGGCGACCCGCCCAACCCGGTCGACCTGCCGACCGGCTGCCCGTTCCACCCGCGCTGCGACCGAGCCGTCGACGCCTGCACCACCACCGACGTGATGCTGCGACCCGCGGGCGGGTCGCGCCACGCGGCGTGCGTCCACGTCGGTCCGAGCGAGGTGACCGCGTGAGCCTGCTGCGCGTCGACGGCGTGCACGTCACGTTCCCCGGTGCCCGAGGCCCGGTGCGAGCGGTCGATGGTGTCGACCTCGAGGTGCGGGCGGGCGAGGTGCTCGCGCTGGTGGGCGAGTCGGGATGCGGCAAGACCACGCTGATCCGATCGATCCTCGGTCTCGAGCCGATCAGCGGAGGTTCGGTCACGTTCGACGGCAGCCCGGTCGGCACCGGCCAGCGCGAGCTGCGACAGCTGCGTCGTCAGGTGCAGATGGTGTTCCAGGACCCGAGCGGTGCGCTCAACCCGCGGCACACGATCTACGAAGCTGTTGCCGAGGGCATCCGCATCCACCGCTCGCAGCTCGGCAGCGGGAACGAGCCGGAGCTGGTGGCCGATGCGCTGTCGCGTGCCGGGCTGCGCCCGCCCGAGCGGTTCATGCCGCGCTACCCGCACGAGGTGTCGGGCGGGCAGCGCCAGCGGGTGCTGATCGCCGGTGCGATCGCGCTGGGCCCGCGGTTGCTGCTGGCCGACGAACCGGTCGCCTCGCTCGACGCGTCGATCCGGGGCGAGATCCTGGCGCTGCTGCGCTCGCTCGTCGACGACACCGGCCTGTCGATCATCGCCGTCACCCACGACCTCGGCCTGGCGTGGAACATCGCCGACCGCATCGCGGTGATGTACCTCGGTCGCATCGTCGAGCTCGGCTCGGCCGAGGACGTGCTCGGCGCGCCGCGGCACCCGTACACCAAGGCGTTGCTGTCGGTCGTGCCCGAGAGCCGTCACGTCGACCAGCAGATCCTGGTGGGCGAGACGCCCGATCCGTCACGGGTGCCGACCGGGTGCCGGTTCCATCCGCGCTGCCCGCTCGTGGCCAGCGGCGAGGCCGCTCGGCTGGGCATCGAGGCACGGTGCCGTGGTGACGACCTGTCACTCGTCGAGCGGGCACCCGGTCACGCCGTGGCCTGTCACGCGACCGAGGTGTCGGTCACGCCGTGAGTGCCGGCGTCGGTGGCGCCGCTCGCAGGCGCGCTCAGCGGCGCGGCACCTCGGTCGTCCACGTGCGCTCGCACACCAGCTCGTCGCCGTCCCACGCGCGCAGACCGATCGTTGCTCGGAACCGTTCGCGATCGCTCGTCACCTCGAGCGTCGACTCGGTGCGCACCGTCGCCTCGGGCCACGTGATCACGTAGCTCGACGTGCCACGAGCCCATCCGCGCGACGGGTCGCGGGTCGAGATGCCGACCTCGCCTCGGTAGTCGTCGGTGACGACCGCACCGTGACGGCCCTCGTAGGTGTCGCCGTAGCGGGTGGTGACGGTGGACTCGCGTGCCAACACGTCGTGTGCGAAGCCCCACACCACGCCGTCGCCCTCGTGCTCACTCGGCCCGGAGCCCGGTGCGAACACGTGCGTGCTGTCGGCCAATCCGTCGACCACGGGCAGGTCGAGCTCGACCGATGCCAGGTCGATCGACAGCGTCACCGGCCCGGGCGGCGGCCAGCAGTTGGGCCAGTCGGTGCCGGCGATCGCCAGGCGCAGCACGTGGCCGGGCGTGAGCCGCCACGCCGTCGCCTCCACCCCCAGCGTCACGTCGATCCACTCGCCGGGCACCAGATCGGCGGGCGCTCGGCCCACCTCGCCCGACTCGTCGGCCGGCCAGCAGCCGCAGTGGCGCAGGTCGAGGAACCCGCGGGCGATCAGCGTCGACTCGCCGGTGGGGGTGACGCTGCAGAGCTTGACGCTCACGTGCCCGAACGGCTGGTCGCTCGCCATCCGCAGCCGCACCGCGGCGTTGCCGAGGACGTCGAGCCCGTCGAGCCCGCCGAGCCCGTCGGTGACCGGCCAGTCGATGCACACCGAGCGCGCGTTGTCGGCCGCCTGATCGAGCGGCTGACCCCAGGGCAGACCGCCGGCGCACGAGTTCCACGCCGCCCAGCCCACGTCGCCGCGCACGACGTGGTGCACCACGTCGGTGGCGTGCGATCGCAGCACCAGCCGACGCGCGCCCGGCATCGGCCATCGATCGACGTCGACCCATCGGCCCGGGTGGAACGCCAGATCCGGCTCGGGCGGTGCGTGCTCGCGCACGTACACCTGCGCCGGCGCGCTGGCGCGCGGCGTGCCACCGCGCAGGTGCTCGTCGAAGAACGCGACGATCTCGACGTCGTCGTCGACGTTGGGCGCCGGCCGCGCACGCTCGGGTGCCTTGTGCACCCACGGACCGGCGAGCATCCGCCACGGCAGGCCGTGACGCTCGTACTGCTCGATCACGCGGAACGAGTTGTTGCGATAGCCGTCGGCCCAGCCGACCACCAGCATCGACGGGCACGCCATGCGCTCGTAGCCCGAGCCGTCGGGACCGAGCCGGATCGAGCCACGCCGCCACGTGGGACCGTCGGTCGGGTGGTCGAGCCACTCGATCAGCCAGGCGGGAGTGTGGCCGAGCCGTCGCCGCCACTCGTCGCGCCAGCCCTCGCCCCACACCGCCGGCACGGGTGGCAACGCGTTCATGCACACCATGTAGAGCGGGTAGTCGATCAGGTCGAGCGCCCGCAGCGTGCCACTCATGTAGTGCACGTCGTCGGTGTAGCGGTCGTCGGTCGCGTACGCCGCCACCACCGCACCCAGCTCGTGCGCGCCGAGGCGCTCGACCTCGGCTGCCATCTGCAACGAGTTGAAGCCCGAGTACGAGGTGCCGAACATGCCCACCCGGCCCGACGACCACGGCTGCGCGGCGATCCACCGGAACACCGAGCGCAGATCGGTGCGCTCGACCTCGGGGTACTCGTCGGTGGCGATGCCGCTCGACGAGCCGGTGCCGCGCAGATCGACGCGCACCACCGCGAACCCCTCGGCGAGGTACCGCTCGTACGAGCTGGTGTAGCTCTCGGTGACGTCGTCCTTGCGGTAGGGGAGCGCCTCGATCAGCGTCGCCAGGTCGTGCTGCGCCGCCGGGTCGTCCGGCAGGAACAGGTCGATCGCGAGCCGCTCGCCGTCGTCGGTGGGCACCCAGTGGTCGTGACGCACCGCACGACCGTACCGCCCGGCGATCGGCCACCCGGCCGGTCGTCCACACACCCGTGACTAGGGTGCCGCCGATGGACGTGGAGGCGCACCTATGAGCGAGATCGTCACGGCGGACGTGGCCGTCGTGGGCCTGGGCGGCCTGGGATCGGCGAGCGCCTACTGGCTGGCCCGCCAGGGCGTGAGCGTGGTGGGGCTCGAGCAGTTCGAGGTCGGTCACGTGCGCGGCGCCTCGCACGACCACTCGCGCATCATCCGCCGCTCGTACCACACCCCCACCTACGTCGAGCTCACCGCCGGCGCCTACGACGCGTGGCACGAGGTGGAGCGCGACAGCGGGCAGACGGTGATCACCCGCACCGGTGGCGTCGACCTGTTCCCGGCCGACGCGGCGATCGCGCCCGAGCCGTATCGCGACAGCCTCGACGCGCAGGGCGTGGCGTACGAGTGGCTCGACGCGAGCGAGATCCGACGTCGCTGGCCCGCGTTCGACCGGGGCACCGTCGTCGCCGACGATTTGTGCGGCATCGCCTCGGACGAGACGGGGATCGTGCCCGCCGGACCCGGCACCGCGCTGTTGCAGCGGATGGCGGTGCAGCACGGCGCACGGCTGCTCGACCGCACACCCGTGTCGGCGATCGACACCGGCGGCGGCGAGGTGACCATCACCACCGACACCGCGACCGTGCGGTGCGGATCGGTGATCGTGTGCGCCGACGCCTGGACCAACCGGCTGCTCGCGCCACTCGGCCACCACGTGAGCATGGCGGTCACGCGCGAGCAGGTGAGCTACTTCGCCACCGACGACCGCGACGACCTGCAGGTGGGGCGGTTCCCGGTGTGGATCTGGATGGACGACCCCAGCTTCTACGGGTTCCCGATGTACGGACCGCCCGACGTGGCCGACCGGCTGAAGGGCTCGGAGGACTGCGGCGGGCCCGAGGTCGATCCCGACACGCGCACGTTCGATCCCGACCCGGTGATGGAGGAACGGCTCGCCCGGTTCATGGCCGGACTCGTCGGCGACCGGTTCGGCGCGCCGCGCACCACCACGTGCCTGTACACGCTGACCGCGGATCGCGACTTCGTGCTCGACCGCCTGCCCGACCACCCCCAGGTGTGCGTCGGCCTCGGCGCCGCGCACGGGTTCAAGTTCGCGTCGTGGTTCGGGCGCGAGCTGGCGTCGTTGGCGCGAGGCGGCGAGCGGCGCGACCTGCCGGCCGACTTCCGGATCGACCGCCCGGGCCTGCAGGTCGCCCCCGACCGGAGTGCCTGGCTCGTCTGACCAGCGCGTGTGCGGACACCGGCCCCCGCAGTGGGGCCGGAGTCCGCACACGCGTCACTCGTCGAGGTCGTGCCAGGCGTCGGGGTGGAAGCAGCGGCCGACGGCGGCGGCGACCTCGGTGGGGTCGGCCTCGTCGAGCACGTCGATCAGCTCGCCCACCAGCTGCTGCGGCACCGGCACGTAGCCGAAGAACGACACGTGCGAGCCGCCCACCGGCACCAGCCGTGCGAGCACGTAGCCGCCGCGACGCAACCGCAGCCCCCGCACGCCCTCGACCCGCACCTCGTCGTCCGAACCCATGTCGGTGAGCGCCAGCCAGTCCGTGCCGTGGTCGTCCACGCGGTACACCGACCGGTCGGCCAGCAGCCACAGCGCTGCCAGCTCGGCCTCGTCGTGCGGCAGCAGCGACCGGCGACGGTCGAGGAACTCGCGCAGCTGACCACCCTCGTGCAACGTGAGGTCGTAGACGAGCTCGGTGTCGAGCACCTGCGCGAGCAGCTCGTCGTTGCCGCCCGCTGCGTCGACGAGCGAGAACGCCAGGTGCGCGTGCATCGACGGCTCGTGCTCGTTCACGAAGCGGGTGGCTTTGCGGTACAGCCATGCCGACCGGTCGCGCAGCGAGTGCTCCTCGCGGCCGAGATGGCAGGCCTTGTACTTCTTGCCCGAGCCGCAGGGGCACGGGTCGTTGCGGCCGGCCGTGGTCTTCGGGCGCTGCGCGAACGGTTCGATCTCGGCCCACAGCACGCTGCCGGGTCCGTCGTCGTCGGCCCGCACCGCGGCGGCCCGTAACAGGCGCGCCGCCTCGGCCGCGTCGCCGCGATCGGCCGCGTACGCGGCGAGCATCGTGTGCGCCATCGGATCGGGGTCGTGCGCGATCGCGCGCTCGAGCGCGGCGATCGCCTCGGGCAGGCGACCCTCACGGTCGTGACACGTCGCGGCCACCACCTCGGGACCACTGCAGCCCGCGCCACCGCCGACGTGCGTCAGCAACGCATCGGTGAACCGCAGCAGGTCGTCCTCGGTGCGGCCACGCTCGAGCGATTCGTGCACGAATGCGCGGTTGACCACGGGCACGTTCAACGACATCGCCAGCACGAAGGCATTGCCCTCCTCCTCGCCGTCGTCGCCGAGTGCCGTCGGATCGCCGCCCAGCACCGCCGAGCACGCGCCGAGCAGCATGATCACTCGCAGCGCGTCGTCGTGACCGAGCTCGTGCACCGAGCGCAGTTGGTGGTAGCGAGCCGCGGCGCCGAGCTCGGCCCAGTCGGTGCCGGCGGCGGCCACCCAGTCGCCGTTGCGTTCGAGCCCGGCCTCGGCCAGCAGCAGATCGAGCGGCGGGATCGTGCACTCGTGGCACACGCGGTGATCGTCGGCCAGCGCGTGCAGTAGCACGAAGTCGGGCTCGGCGCGCAGGAACGGGGCGTCGTCCTCGCCGCCGAAGGGATCGTCGAGCGGATCGGCCTCGGCGTCGAACGCACGGCGATAGGCGGCGGCCAGCTCGGGATTCACCTCGGGCGTACCCGACGCACGCTCGATCGAGATGCCGGTGCGGCGGTAGGTGACGATCGCCGCACCGCCCGCCGTGTCGGCGAGCCAACCGGCCGGACCGGTGAGCGACCAGCCGTCGTCGACCAACGAGCAACGCACCTCGCCGACGGTGGCGCCCGACGCATCGAGCAGCGGCGCCGAGCTCCACGGCCAGTGCGCGAGCACGATGCTCGCATCGACGAGCGGCAACACGTCGCCGGTCCCCGCCGGCACGTCCACCCACCACCGCACACCGTCGAGCAACGCGGGCACGTTCACCCACCGGTCGCCCACGGGCGCGTGGTCGTCGTCGAGGATCTCGAACAGCAGGTCGGCCGGATCGTCACCGAGCCGCAGGCCCGCCGCCTCGAGACGAGCGACGAGCTCGTCGGGGGTGTGCGGACGCTCCTGCAACAGGGCGGTGGCCTGATCGGCCACGTACTCGAGATCGGACAGCTCGGCCATGGCCCCAGTGTGCCAGCGCCGGCGCACCACCACCCCGGGACCTTCGGCCGCGTCCGCGAGCGACCCTCCGGCTGCCGTCGATCAGGCCAGATGCACCAACCGCGACGGGTCGAGCTCCGATTCTCCCGACCAGCGGTAGACGGTGGTCTGCCGCGGATGCTGGGCGGTGTGGTCGAGCGACAGCACCGCAGGCGTGCGAAGCACCGGTGCCCCCGGGTACCAGTGCCGACCGACGACGACCGGAGCACCGTCGGTGAACAGCACCGGCATCGGGTCGAGGATCGGCGTGTCGTCGAGGTCGGCGTGCGCTCGGCCCGACCGGTCGAACGAACCCGCCGGCACCAGTGCGCGGGCGCGCAGCGTCATCGGCCCGTCGCCCCACCACCGGTAGCGGGCCGTGCGGCGCACGACGCCGTCCGCACCGACCCGATGGAACCGCTCGGGCAGCACGACCTCGGGGCCGTGGACGAGCGTGTCGATCGCGGTACGCGTCGAGCCGTCGGTGGCCAGTGCGAGGTGGTCGTCGGCGTCGAGGCAGTTGCCTCCGAGATCCGACCGCAGCTGCTCGACGTCGAACTCGCTCCAGCAGGCGAACACCACGCGCAGGCCGGGCAGGTCGAGCCACAGCGGCACGGTCCGCAACCACGCCACGAGCTCGTCGTCCGGTGTCGGTTCGGGTGACGACGGCGACGACGGCGGGGCGGCGGCCCCGGCGAGCACCAGTTCGCGCGGTCGCGCCGTGGTGGCCGCGCCGGTGGCCACGTCGAGCTCGTGCGGACCGAGCACCATCAGCGCGGAACCCGCATCGACCATGTCGCGCACCATCGGTGCACACGACACACGGGTACCGTGCGGTCCGACGACACCACCGACGAAGATCGCCGTGCGACCGGCGGGGTGGGCGTACGGGCCGTCACCACGGCGCTCGTACCCGAGATGGCCGAGCAACGCGTCGAGCCGCACCGGGCTGGCGCGCAGCTCGCCGATGACGTCGTAGCCGGCGTTCATGCGACTCGTCGGCCATCGGCCGTCGAGCTCGTCGATCGATCTCGCTCGGACATCGAGGACTCCTCGTGCGTCGTCCGGGACCAGCGGTTCACGTCGCCGGTCCTCGTCGCCGGACGGTAGACCTCGCCGCGCAACACCGATCGACGGCAGACCGACCGGCAGGTGAACGCTCGACGGACACTGGGTGCCGCGACCACACCGCGGAGGACGGCGGATCGAGCGGGGGAGGGGAGGTGGGACGCCGCCGACCGCGGCGCCCCACCTCCGTCGAGCCTGCGGCGGGCACCCGGGGGGAGGTGCGTCGTTCCCGGGTGGAGGGGGTTCACCCGGAACGCTCGTCCGCCGACTCGCTGCGATCACGGTACGACGGATCTCCGTGAACGCGCACTGAACTCTCGGTCGGGCAGATGAACTCTCGAGCACCTCGGTCGTCGTGGGGGCGACGCGCTCGTGCGGCCGCCCGCAGCTCGCATCGATGGACGCTCCGTGGTGACGCGGTGGGCCGGTCTTGACGATCCCGGCGCTGCGCGCGTGGTCGGCTCACGGCCGCGCGCATCGTCCAACTGTTCAGCGCGAGTTCACCGGCCGTTCGTCGCAGCCGGCCGATGTATGGGGGTTGCATGAGCGACATCGGGACGAACCCGGACGCTGGAGGACTCGGTGAGCGGTACGTGGGCGGACGATCCGTGGGGTCGGTATCCGTATCGATGGCACGACGGGACGGTGTGGACCGCCCTGGTGTTCGACGGACGAGCGCAGTACCTCGACCCGTTCGTGGTCGACGTCGACCTGCGGGCGACGGTGCCGTCGAGTGCGCGTAGCGCGGCCGCTGCCGTGACCGGCGAGCTCCCGGTGACGCCCTCGACGCCGTCGGCGGCTCCGACGATGGCCCCGCCACGCCTTCCCTCCCGACCGACCGCGGCCGGCGGCACCTCGACGGCTTCGGCCTCGACGACCCCGGCAGCGACGACCGGATCAGCGACGACCGGAGCAGCACCGGGACGCCGTGAGGGCACCCAGCCCGTGTGGGTGCAGATCGTCGGGCTGCTGCTCGTGGCGAGCCTGGTCTGGTGGCTGTTCCACCTCCGCAGCGGTGGCGACGACGGACGCTCCGATGTGGCATCCGAGACCCAGGCCTCGACGGCGGGCGACGGACCGAGCGACTCGCTGCTCGGCGGTGCCGCGACGGCGACGACGCGCGAGGTGGTCGATACGGTGGCGCCGACCATCCCCCCGCCGACGACGATCGACGCGCCGGCGACGGTGCCGACGGCCACCACACCGGCGCTCGACCCGAGCCTCGTCGACGACTGTGTCGCGTACACCACGTTCGCCGCCTACCTCGGCGACGGTGATGCGGCAGCGCTGTGGTCGGCGTCGGGCATGGACGAGGCCGTCCTGCGCGACCTGTGTGCCGCACTGCCCGTCGAGCGACTCGTCGACCTGTCGGCACGACGCGACCAGACCGATCTGCTCTTCACCGGCAGTACGGCGCCGGTGAGCAGCACGACGTCGATCGCGCCCATGGTCACCTCGGCCGACGGGTCGACCGTGCCGGTGTCGCCGACGGTGCCGCCGCCGCTGCCGACGACCACCGGCTGAACCGGATCGAGATTTCTCGTCGACGCGCGGAACTCGCGTGCGCCGGGCTGCATCGGTCGGGGTGTCACGACGACACCGGCCACACGGCCGCCGACCAAGGGAGCCTCCGATGACCGACTTCGACAGCAGCTACGACACCACCAGCTACAGCTACGACACGACGAGCTACGACACCGGCTACGGCTACGACACGACGAGCTACGACACCGGCTACGGCTACGACACGACGAGCTACGACACCGGCTACGACGCCACGGCGTGGACCGATCTGAGCAACGGCCTGAGCGATGCCTCGTGGAGCGAGTGGGACGCCTCGATCGACTACACCACGATGGCCAACGACGCCTGGGCGAGCGGGCAGATGGACCTCTACCACCTGTACACGGACGCCGCGACGACGGCCGAGGCGAACTCGTGGGACCTGTACGACGCCTCGTGGGACGCGTGGTACGGCCCGGTGAACGCCGAGGGCTACACCGCCTACGACGCCTCGATGGGCTACAGCGCCTACGACACCAGCTTCATCGAGCCGGCCTCGGCGGCCGACAACACGTCGCTGATCAGCGACTACGACGCCACCAGCGTCCTCTGACCCCGACCTCACCGTTCGACCCGATGCCGCCCCGTCACCCGGGGCGGCATCGGCGCGTTCCGGGGTCGGTCCGGGCGCCCGAAGATTTCTTCGCTCACGCGGAACTCGCGCCGCCGAGGGTGCATCGGTCGTGTTGTCCGGAACGAGCCGGCCACACGAAGGAGCGAACCACGATGATCCCGACCACCGCACCCGCCGCCAACACCACCGCCAACACCAGCCACACCGCCGCCACACGGCGTGCCCGGCTCGCCGCCGGTCTCGGGGCCGTCGTCGCCGCCGGGGTGCTCCTCGGCGCCTGCGGTCTGCCCGGCAACGGCATGCAGATCGTCGTCGAGCGCTCCGATCGCGCCGACCGCAGCACCGACACCACCGACACCGACGAGCTCCCCGACACGACGGTCACCACCGCCCCGAGCGACTCGAGCGTCCCGCCGTTCTCGCTGCCCGTCCCGAACGACACGGTCGTCCCCGGCGACACGACGATCCCCGCCACCGTCCCGACCGTGCCCGTCGACGTACCGGCCGGCGCGGTCGAGATCGACAACGGCGTCTACGTCGTGCCGTCGCCGGGCTGGACGGTCACCGCCGAGAACGGCGTCGTCTCGATGACCGACGGCACCGTGTCGGCGCAGGCACAGGTGCTGCGCCGCACGGCCGGCGAGGACCCGAGCATCGTGATGCAGCAGTACGTCGACACCTTCGACGCCACCAGCGGCACGCTCACCTACTCGCCCGCCGCCCCCACCTGGTCGACCACCGATCCGGTCGCGATCGACCGCACGTCGCTCTGGTACTCGACCTTCGACGACACGGCAGCCGGTGGTCGCGGCCTCGACGGCGGCATCTACCTGTACCGGCGCGACGACGGTCTGACCCTCGTCTACGACGTGTGGGCGGCGTCGGGCATCAGCGGCGACCTGCCGGCCGAGATGTTCGACTCGATGTGGAACAGCTACGTGGCCGCCCCGTCGATCGGTGCGCCCGCCGTCCTCACGCCCTCGCCCCGCTTCCGGGTGCAGAGCGTCAGCACCCCGGTGCTGATCGACGGTCTCGTCGGGTTCACGCCGGCCCCGGGCTTCTCGGTGGTCTCGAACGAGAACGGCTCGGCCCTGGTGTCGAACGGCACCGACATGGACGTCGAGGTGCACACCTTCACCGCCGTCGCCGACACCACCGACGCCCTGGCCCGCGCCGAGCAGGTGATCACCGACGCCTTCGGTGCCGTGACCTTCTACGACGAGGTCGCCTACGACGCCGACCAGTTCGGGGTCGAGCGCCGTGGCATCGCCTGGACCGGCAGCTGCGGCGGATCGAGCTGCGGCGGTTCGATCGACGTGTTCGTCGACCCCACCACCGCCAAGTCGTACGCCGTGATGGCCGACTGGCTCTGGAACCCGGCCGACGGCAGCGCCCCGAACCAGCCGGCGTGGAACTTCATGTGGACCTCGATGCTGGACTCGTTCGACCAGATCGTGTGATCGCCGGCGTCGCTCCCCGGCCGACGGTGCCGCCCACCACCCGGTGGGCGGCACCGTCGCGTGCGGGTCAGGCCGGGGCCACCGAGTCGAACGTGAGCGAGCTGGTGTACGTGGTGCCGGCCGCGTCGTACGCGGTGAGGGTGAGCGTGTACGTGCCCGGCGTGAGCGACGCCTGGAACCCGTCGCCCGGCAACCACTGGGTGGTGCTGAGCGGGATCACGCCCTCGGGGCCGACCAGCTGCCACGTGCCCGCGGCCACGCCGGCCCAGCTGACCTCCCAGTACCGCGACGGTGTGTTGGCCGGGATCTGCGTCGGCCCGGTGATCTGCACGAACGGCAGCGGCGCCACGGTGGTGACCGGCACGGTGGTGGTCGTGGTGGTCGAGGTCGTGGTGGTCGACGTGGTGGAGGTCGACGAGGACGTGCTGCTCGTCGACGGTGCCACCGTGGTGGCGACGGTGGTGGGCGCTGCGTCGTCGCCGTCGTCACCCCCGAGCGACACGACGAGTGCGATCACGGCGGCGAGGGCCACCGCCGAGCCGCCGGCGATCAACGCCATCCGCCGACGGTCGGACGAGCTCGGCGTCGCCGTGGTGGACGCGGTCGCGGACGCGCCAGGCGGTGGTGGCACCGCCCCGGACCCGGACGGTGCCGTCGACCCCGTCGGTGCGGCCAGCTCGGCCAGGCCGGCATCGACCTCGGCCGTCCAGTCGGCCACGGTCTGCGGACGCTTCGAGGGGTCCTGGTCGAGCCCGTGTTCGAGCGCACGCCGGAATGCGCCGGTGATCGCCGCCGGCAATGGGCGGCCGCTCGCCACGGTGCCGTCGCTGTAGCGCCGCAGCGGGTCTGGCACCTCGCCGGTGGCCACCTGCGACACCAGTGCGCTCAGCGCGTACAGGTCGGTGCGCGTGTCGACCCGCGTGCCCGGCCCCGACTGCTCGGGTGCCATGTACCCGGCGGTGCCCACGCCCACCGTGACGCCACTGTCGGCCCGCAGGTCCTTCGCCAGTCCCAGGTCGCCCAACACCAACCGTTCGCCCGGACGCAGCAACCCGTCGGCCCGCCGGTGCGTGCCCTGCACCCCGTCGTCGCGCGTGATCAGCAGGTTCGACGGCTTCAGGTCGCGATGCGCGATCCGCCGGTCGTGCAACACGGCCAGCGCGGCACCGGCCTCGGCGACGAACTCGCGCAGCTCGGCCACCGACGGCCGGTCGCCGCGATGGGCGAGCTCGATCAGACGCTGCTCGAGCGTGCCCTCGGTGGCGAAGTCCATCACCAGGTACGGCCGGCCGTCGTCGGTCTCGGCGATGTCGCGGATCTGCACCACCCGCGGGTCGTTGATCGAGCGCAGCATCCGCGCCTCGTTGACGAATCGACCGCGGATCTCGGGATCCCACGACCAGTGATCGGCCAGCAGCTTCACCGCGACCGGCACGTCGAGCCGTTCGTCGAAGGCCAGGTACACGGTGGCGAAGTTGCCGGCACCGAGGCGCTGCTGCACGACGTAGCGACCGTTGCCGAACGACCGGGGCTCGCTCGGCCGGCCGGCCGACGAGGGGGGAGGTGGGGTGTCGTCGTCCATCCGTCAGGCGAGCGACCCGCCGCTGCGGAACTGCTCCTGGATGCGATCGACGATGTACTGCCGCCCGCGGCTGATGCGCGTGCGCACCGTGTTGACGGGGATGCCGAGCCGCTCGGCGATCGTCGCGTAGTCGAGCCCGTCGACGTCGCACATCATCACCGGCTCGCGGAACTTGGGGTCGAGCTCGGCCAGCGCCTGGCTGATCATCGCCCGGCTGGCGACGATCGAACTCATCCGGCGGACCTCCTCGGTGAGCTGCGACAGATCGTTCCCCTCGGGAGCGGTGACCCGCTTGTTCTTGCGCAGCACCTGCAGCGCCTCGCGCTCGGCGATGCGATAGAGCCACGTGGTGAACCGCGACTGGCCCTCGAACCCGCCGATGCCGCGGTGCACCGACACGAGCGTGTTCTGCAGCGCGTCTTCGACGTCGCCCTCGTCGATCAGCATCTTTCGCACGGGGGCGACGGCCAGGCGGTGGCGGTCGATCATCTGCAGCAGGAACGCAGCGGCGTCGGCATCGCCGGCCGCCGCGGCGGTCACCACCGGTGCGAGCGCGTCGTCGATCGCGAGGAAGTCGCTGCGCGCACGCGCGCTCGCGACCTCACGGTCGATCGTGCTCTGCACCCCGGCCTCGAGCGCCATGCGTCGGTAACCTACCCCGGTCGGCGGTGTCGGCGGAAGGGGACCTGGAGTGACCGACTGGGCCATCGGCATCGACCTCGGCAGCGCTCGCACCGCCGCCGTGGCCGCCGCCGTGCCCGATGCGCCGGCCACGGCGCCCGCCGGACCCGTTCGCGACGCCGGTGCCGCACGGCTCGTCCCGCTCGAGGTGGCCGGCCGACGCGCCGTGCCGAGCGTGGTCGCCCGCGACCAGACCGGCGACCTGCTCGCCGGCGACGCCGCCCTCGAGGAGGCCTCACGCCGGCCCGCAGCGGCCGAACGATCGCTCACCGCCGTGATCGGCCAGCGCGCGCCGCTGCTCCTCGGCGACGCGCCCGTCGACGTGCGCGACGCGGTCGCCGCGGTGCTCCGTCTGGTGGTCGACGAGGGCCGGCTCCGCCACGGCGGCCGCCCGCCACGCGTGGCCGTGCTCACCCACCCGGCCGCGTGGGCCGAGGTGCGCGGTCGGGCACTGCGCGAGGCGGCTGCGGTCCTCGGCATCGCCGACGTGCGGCTGGTGCCCGAGCCGGTCGCGGCCGCCGAGCACTACGGCGACGCGCTCGCTCCCGGTGCCACGGTCGCGGTGTTCGACCTCGGTGCCTCGAGTCTCGACGCGAGCGTGGTGCGCCGTGGCGCCGACGGCTTCGAGATCGTCGGGGTGCCCGCCACCGACGACACCACCGGCGGCGATCGGTTCGACCACCTGTTGCTGCGCTGGACGGTCGACCAGCTGGCCGCGGTCGATGCCGACGCGTGGGGTGGGGCGCTCGACGACGCCGACGTCTCGCGCATGACCGCGCTGATGGACGAGGTGCGCCGGGCGAAGGAGGCGCTGTCGTCGTACACGTCGACCCGCATCGCGATCGGCGACACCGAGGTGCTCGTGAACCGGAGCCAGTTCGAGGCGATGATCGTCGACGACGTCGAGCGTGCCGTCGACGCGCTCGCACGCACGGTCGAGGCCGCCGGCGTCGCGCTCGACGACCTCGCGGCCGTGCATCTCGTCGGCGGCTCGGCGCGCATCCCGCTCGTGGCGCAGCTGGTGGCCGAACGCGTGGGCGCCGCGCGTGTGGTCACCCGCGACGACCCCAAGTCGGTGGTCGCGTGGGGTGCCGCTCGCCTGGCGGCGCGTGCACTCGCCGACGTCGCAGCCGGCACCACCGCCGAGAGAACCAACGACACGACCACCGAGCCCGCCGAGCGCGCACCGTCCACCGGTCGCGACTTCGGACCACCCACGCCCGCCGCGCCGTCGACGTTGCGCCCGCCGACGCCGCTCTCGCCACCTTCGCCAGCGCCCGTCGTGGCCGCCGCACCGGCACCTGCGTCGCTCACGGCGCCGCCCGCCGCGAGCGTCGCCTGGCGTGCCGCCGTCCCACCGTCGATCGGACGTCTCGCCGCCGACGCCGGTGGTGTGGTGGTGGGCGATCGCGACGGCGTGGTACGTGCGCTCGACGGTGCCACCGGCCGTGTGCTGTGGCAGGCGGGCGTCAACGCTCCGGTGTGGGCCGCGCCCGGACTCGACGGCGACCTCGTCGCCGTGGCCGGTGTGGACGGCCGAGTGGGGGCGCTCGACCGGCGCACCGGGCGTGCCCGTTGGTGGGCCACGCTCGGCGCAGCCATCGGCGCGGCGCCCGTGGTGACGGCCGATGCCGTGCTGGTCGGCGACGACTCGGGCCACGTCACCGGACTCGATCGCACCACCGGTGCGGTGCGCTGGAGGCTGCCCGTGGGCTCGGCCGTGCGCGCCGACCTGGCCTCGACGGGTTCGGGTGCGATCGCCGCCACGGTCGGCGGCGACGTGTACGCGATCGACGGCGCCACCGGAGCGTGCCGTTGGGGCTACCGCATGGCGGCCGGTGCCTCCACCTCGCCGGCGATCGTGGCCGACCGGGTGGTGGTGCCGAGCGACGCAGGCGTGGTGTACGCGCTGCGCCTCGCGTCGGGCGAGCCGGTGTTCGGCGTGCGCGGCGAGGGTCGCTGCGTCACCTCGGTGGCCGGATCGCTCGGAGTGTTCGCGGTGGTCGACGACGCGCGACTGCTGCGCGTGCACCGGGGCGACCAGGGCGACGCCGTGGTCGAGGTCGACCTCACACGGGTGGCCGCCGGCCCGGACGTGTCGGGCGAGGCGAGCGGCGTGGTGCTGGTGCCGTTCCCGGCTCCGACGCTCGCGATGGTGGAGCTCGGCGGGGCGCTGGTCGCGATCGACCTGCGCGACGGCGGCGTGCGCAGCACGCTGCCCACCGGCGGCGGCAACCGCACACCGCCGGTGCGCAGCGGCGGCCTGGTGGTGGCGCCCACCACCTTCGGCCAACTGCTGGGCCTCCTGCCCGCCTGAGCCGGTTCCGGTCGTCGATCAGCGCAGCACCAGCCGCAGCGGCACGAGCACCAGGTCGACCAGGTCCCAGCCGCCCCGGTCCGTCGTCGCCTCGGTGACGGCTTCGGACGCACCCGTCGCGGCGCCCTCGGTGGCGGCGTCGGGCACGACGCTGGTCGCGTCGGTGTCGGCGACGATCATCGAGTTGCCGCTGTCCACCCATGCGTCCTCGAACTCGCTGATCGACACCGCGACGCCGGCCCCGTCGGGGAAGCCCGGATCGTTCACGTACACGACGCCTGCCTCGTCGTCGATGCCGGTGATCACCACAGCGTGGCCCGAGGTGAGATCGTCGGCGAAGGGCTGGTCGCCTTGGCCGTAGAGATCGTCGGCGTCGAGGCCGATGATCACCGGCGTGCCCTGGTCGAGCAGGGTGCGCAGGTCGTCGATCGTGCCGGTCCGCACGTCGGCGTCGACACCCCAGTGGTCGAGCAGCGCCACGCCACCCTCGAGGCTCATGCCGGTGGGCCCGAGCAGCCCGAGCTGGTTCGCCAGGTCGACGACGTCGCCCTGGGGCACCTCCACGCCCGTCGCCTCGCTCAGCACCATCGCCACCGAGGTGGGCAGGCAGTCGTTGGGACCGACCTGCGCCTGGTGGTAGGGCACCTCGGCCATCGGGTCACCGTGCACCCCGTCATCCGTGTCGTCCGCATCGTCGCCGGTGTCGCCGGTGTCGCCGGTGTCGGACGGGTCGAGGTCGCACGAGCCGTCGCCGGTGGTGTCGAACGGCAACGACGACGCACCCGTGCTCGGGTCGAACTCGGCGTCGGGCACGCCGTCGCCGTCGGTGTCGTACCAGCCCGACTCGAACTCGCCGTCGCCGTCGAGGTCCTCGGCGTAGGTGTCGAGCATCCCGTCGCCGTCGGTGTCGATCGCGACGAACGAGGCGCCCGACATCGGGTCGACCGCCTCGTACAGGTCGGCGATGCCGTTGCCGTCGGTGTCGAACACGGTGGTCTCGGCCCAGCCGTCGCCGTCGACGTCGATCGACATCGAGAGGTCGCTGCCGTCGTCGTAGATGTCCGGCACCGTCGAGGTGGTGTCGATCGTCGTGTCGCTCATGTCGTGTGCCTCCTGTGCAGCCCTGGTGGGCGGGATCGGTGACACGACCGATGCACGCACGGTCGCCGGAGTTCCGCGAACGGGGAGGAATTCGTCGCGGGTCGGATCAGGCGCGCGGTGGCACCGCGGTGAGGCGCGCCTCGACCGCCCGTTCGAGCGGTTCGATCTCGGCGAGCAGGCGTCGGATCTCGCCGAGCCGCTGCGCTGCCGACTGCTCGGCCTCCTTGCGCCGGCCCGTCTCGGCGCGCAGCAGGCCCTGCAGGTCGCGCTGTTCGGCGTCGAGCTGCTTCTTGCGTTCGGCCAGGCGCTCCTCGACCCACCGTTCGACCCGCTCGCGCAGATCGAGGATCCGCAACGACAGCTCGGTCGTGAACTCCTTCGAGACGCCCTCGTTGCCGAACAGCAGATCGGCCACGTACCGCTGCTGCTCGGCGCGCACGCGCTGCGACTCGCGCTGGGCCCGACGCATGCGCCCGATCGGGTAGGCGATCGCTGCACCGATGCCGTAGGCCACCAGGCCGAGGCCGCCGGTCGCGAGGCCCAGTGCGCCGGCGGCGGCATTGGCGATGTTGGCGAACGTGAACGTCTGCAGCGCCACCGGCAGACCGTCCTCGAGCAGCGACCCCTCGGTGCCCGACGAGCTGCGGGCGCCCTCGAGCCGGCGGAGGGCGTCGGGCATGTCGATCTGACCCAGCACGGCGTCCATGCCGGCGGCGCCGAAGTCGGCCAGCACGGCACCGAGGGTGTCGGCGAACTCGCGGTTGATCGCCGCGACGAGCTCGTTCCAGGCGCCGTGCAACGACCGCTCGAGATCGCCCGGCAACTCGTCACTGAGCGCCTGCACGTCGGACGCCGACTCGATCACCTCGCGGTAGTGATCCTTCACGCGGTTGAGCTCGTGGGTGACGAGACGCGACGCGTTGGTCTGCAGGCGGACGATGCTGTTGCCGAGCGTGGTGCGCCAGCGCGCCGCGGTGGAGCCGAACTCCTCCATCGCCCGCTGCAGCTCGCGCAGCTCGTCGGCCGCCACGCCGTCGCCGCTCGACACCCGCAGGCGCGCCTCCTGTTCGCGTGCCGTCTCGGCCAACAGCGAGCGCAGCAACGCCAGCAGGTTGGCCACCCGGATGTCCTCGCGTTGATCGGTGCTCTGCACCAGCAACCGCCGCAGGGGCACCAGGCCGCTGCGTTCGAGCAGCCGATGCGCCTGCTCGTCGCGGCCGGCGGCGTGACGCTTGCGCGCCTGCGCGGCCAGGTAGCTGCTCGTGAGCAGCATCGGTGCCGAGGACACCTTGGTCACGCGGGTCGCTGCTGCGGCCCCGTCGGGTTGCTCGCGCAGTGTGGCGGCGAACGAGCGCGCCTTGTCGCGGTGCTCGTCGAGCATCGCCGCGTTGGTGTCGTCGGTGTTGACGTCGGCCTTGGTGACCACCATCAGCACGCGCTCGGTGCGCTCGGTGGCCTCGACGAGGAACTCGAGCTCGGAGCGGGCGATCGGTTCCTGCGCCGACACGGTGAACAGCAGCACGTCGGCGCGCGTGAGCGCGGCGAGCGCGAGGTCGCGGTGGCCGCGGCTCATGCCGCCCACGCCGGGCGTGTCGACCAACACCACGCCTCGTTCGAGCAACGGGTGCGGCAGCTCGATCTGCACCGCCACCACACCGGCGCGGCGCGAGGGATCGCCGCGCATCGAGGCCACGTCGACCAGATCGGCCGCGGTGACCTGTTCCACGTGCGGCTCGCCGTCGTCGCCGAGGCGCGTGAGACTGATCGTCTCGGTGGTTCCGTGGCGCACGACGAGGTGCACGCTCGTCGCCACGTCGGCATCGACGGGCAGGAGCTCGTCGCGATCGAGCAGTGCGTTGAGCAGCGAGCTCTTGCCACGTTTGATGTCGCCGCACGCCACCACCACGAGCTGTTGACCGCTCCACTGCGATGCCTCGGCGCCGATGCGCTCGCCCAGCTCGGGGCGACCCCAGGTGCGCAGCGCCTCGTGCACCCGGTTGGCCAGGCGGATGCTCTGCACCGCGAGCGGGTTGCGAGGCGCCGCAGGACCGGGTGCGGCAGGCGTGCCCACGGCGTCGGCGTCGGGGTCGGGGGTCGCGTCGGTCATGTGCGGGCTCGCTCCCAGCGCAGTTCGTAGGCGGTCTTCATCACGCGCGCGCCGCGCGCCTGCTCGGGCGAGCGGCGTGGATCGGCACCCCACGTGGCCCAGCGCGCGGCTCGGGCGGCGGCGTCGGCCCGCGAGATCGGCGAGTGGTCGTCGCCGCCGATGGCGACCACGTCGTCGAACAGCTCGGCCGGCAACTGCAGGTCGCCGCTCGCCACCGCGCTGGCGAGCTGCAGCACGCGCAGCTGGTGCATCGAACCGTCGAGCTCGATCCGCTCGAGCGGACCGCGCAGCGCTCGCAGCGCCGGGGCGTTGGCGGGGTCGTCCTGCAGGTAGGTCGCGCGGCGCAGGTCGGCCAGCGCCGCCTGGGCCTTGAACACCTCGGCCCGGCCGGCGAACCGTCCGATCACGGCCGTGCGCAGTGCGTCGAACCCACTGCGGCGCTCGAGCACCTCGAGCAGTGCCGCGGCGGTGCGTGCACCGGCGTCGATCGCCTCGACGCCGATCTGCAGACCGGCGAGGTCGAGCATCGCGAGCAGTCGTCGCCGCACCGCGACATCGAGATCGATCAGGTCGCTGCGCAAGAAGTCCTCGGGCGACAGGAAGAGGTCGTCGCGATCGATCGGGTCGTCGACGGCCGCGACCGCCTGCAGGGCGCGGGCATCGGCCTCGGTGAACACCCCGGCGCGCGCCGTCTCGGCCACCAGGCCGACCACCGGCACCACCTCGCTCACGACGCCGCGCAACTCGGCCGCCATGCGCGCGGCGATGGGTCGCGCGGCGGTGACCGGGTCGGTGGAGCGGTCGAGTCGGTCGACCTTGCTGAGCACCGCCACCGACGACGCGGCAGACAGGGTGGTGCCACCGAGCAACGACGCGAACCCCCGCAGCACGTCGGCGTCGGCCTTGCGCAGCACGGGCAGCAGGAACACGAGTGCCTCGGCCCGCCCGACCGCGGCCGCGGTCTGCGCACCCTCGCGGTCGGTGATGCCGAGGAACCGAGCCGACGTGGCGGCGTTGGCCTCGCTGGTGGTGTTGATGCCGGGCGTGTCGACCACCGCCAGGTCGCGCAACAGCGCGTTCGACAGGTGCACCACCACACGGTCGATCTGCTCGGGTGGGCGACCGAGGTGCTCGGGCATGCGCCCACGATCGAGCGCGACCACCGACGTCGAGCCATCGACGCCGATCACCTCGGCGCGCTCGTAGGCACCGAAACGGAACTCGGTGACCACACGGGTGCACTCGCCGGCGTCGACGGCGGCGATGCGTTGCCCGAGCAGTGCGTTGACGAGCGTCGACTTGCCCGACGACACGCCGCCCGCCACCGTGACCGTGAGCGGCGCCCGCAACCGGTCGTCGACCGCCTCGACCATGCGCCGCCCCGGACCCGGTGCCAGGCGACCGAGGGTGTCGGCGCACAGCTCGCGCAGCTGCGCGACCAGGCCGCCCTGCGCGCCTGCCTCGCCCGTTGCGCTGTCGACCTCGCTCACGACGTGTCCCCGCTTCGCGTCCGGTGTCCGGAGGGCCGAGCCTAGGCGGCCACGAAGATTTCTCGTCCCGTCGCGGAACTCGCGTGCGACCGGCTGCATCGGTCGGGGTGTTCGACACCCGCCGGCCCGCCGGCACGACCAGGAGGCCCCACGATGAGCACCCTTCGCCCCGACCAGCTCCCCACCCCGACGACCATCGCTCCCGCCGCCCACCCGGTGGCGCCCCCCGTGCCGGTCGCCCACACGTGGGCCCCCTCGGCGTCCCCGGTCGTGGCGGCCTCGTCGGTCGCCCGTCGGAGCCGCACCGTGCGCCTGGTGGTCGCCGGTGCCGCCCTCGTCGCCGTCGTGCTCGGCGGTGCCGGCGTCGCGCTGCGCGGCGGTGGCACCGCCGACGCCGCCGACCGTGGCCACGGCACGCAGGTGGGCGACCGCCCCGACGAGACCGACGGCACCGACGGCACCGACGGCACCGACGGCACGGACGGCACGGACGGCGGCTGGCTCGGGGACGAGGGCGAGGGTTCGGGCAACGAGGCCGGCAACGCCTCGATCGACGTCGCCGCCGCCTACCAGGCGATCATCGGCTTCAGCCCGTCGGCCGACACGGTCGACTGCGTCACCTCGGCGATGCAGCCGATGGTGGCCGACGTGCAGGCCGTCGTCGACGGCAGCGTCAGCACCTACGACCAGGTCGTGTCGGCGATGACCCCGTTCGCCCAGTGCGCCCCGGCCGACGACTTCGACGCCGCCGTGCTGGCCGGCGCCGCCCAGGTGCTGCAGGGCTACCAGCTCGACTCGTCGTGCGCCGCCTCGGTGGTGGCCACCTTCACCGTCGCCGATCGGGTCGACGTGCTGGCGAGCGCGTACGCCGATCCCGAGGGCTTCGCCCAGCGCCTCTCGTCGACCTTCGCCCCCTGCGCCTTCTGACCCTCGCCGACGTCACCGACCGACCCCCGACCGAACCCCCGACCGAACCCCCGACCGAACCCCCGAGGAGCCTCACGTGCACACGTCGCCCGCACTCACCCTGGACACCGCCCCTCCGACGCGTCAGCATCGGCTCGTGCAACGGACGGCGGTCGCGATGCTCTCGCTGGCGGTGCTCGCCGGCTGCGCGAGCCAGCCGCACGTCGACGCCCGTACCTCGGGTCGGGTCGACGTCCCGACCACCGAGGACCCCGTGGCCGACCCCACGGTCGTCACCACCGCACCGGCCGTGTCGATCCCCACGGTCACCGTGCCCGGCGTGGCCACCAGCGTCGCGGTGCCCACCCAGGCGACGCCGGCCCCCGCCGGCGCGCCCACCGAGCCCGGCCAGCTGCCGGCCGATCAGGCGATCACCTTCAGCCCGCTCGTCGTGACCGACCCGGCGCTCAGCGACCAGGCGGCCTTCAGCGTGCTCGTGCCCGAGGGGTGGCAGGCGTCGGGCTCGGTGCAGTGGCTGCCGTACTGGTCGCGCCAGGCGTTCCTGCAGACCCGCGTGTACGACCCGGCCACCGGCCTCACGATCGACTGGCTGCCGATCCAGGACTTCATGTACTTCACGCCGCCCGCCGGCTTCAGCGTGCCGATCGGCGGCAACTACCAGGGCAAGGCGTACGTGCCACCGATCTACGACCCCGTGCAGTTCGTGCACGACTTCTGGATGGGCGACTCGCTGTCGCACCTGCAGGGTGCGACGGTGTCGTTCGTCGAGGACCAGCCCGCGATCGCGCAGCAGTTCCTCGCCGGCTTCGGCGGTCCGGCCGACGCCGGTGCCTGGCGGATCCGCTACGAGTACCTGTCGAACGGGGTGCCGTGGGAGCAGGACGTCATGTTCGCCCTGCTGTGGAGCGGCTCGGATCCGGTGAACTGGTACGTCAACTTCGCCGCCACCGTCGGCGCACCGAAGGGTGAGCTCGACCGCCAGGCCTCGCTCGTGTCGACCGTGCTGGCGAGCCGGATGTCGACCGTCGAGTGGGAGGGCGACTACCGCCTGGTGCAGCAGCTCTTCTACCGAGGGCTGCAGCAGCAGATCGCCGACACCCAACGGCTGGTCGAGCTGATGGCGCAGTACCGGGCCGAGAGCCAGGCGCTGCAGCAGCAGGTGTTCGACGAGCGCCAGGCCTCGATCGACGCTCGCAACGAGGTGTTCCGCGAGACCCTCGGCGGTGTGCAGGGCTACGACGACCCGGTGAACGGCGGGGTGGTGCAGCTACCGCTCGGCTGGGACACGTACTGGGTGAACGAGCAGGGCGAGTACATCGCCGTGTCCGACCCGAACTTCGATCCGAACTCGATGAACGACGGGGTGTGGACCCCGCTGCAGCCACACGCCTGATCCTCCACCCAGTGTTGGTCGTTTCGACCAGAACCGCTAGGTTCGTGTCATGACGACACGAACACGACGCGGTGCGACCAAGCCGCGTGGCTACGACGCCTCGACGTTCCCGGCCTTCGCCGTCACCGTCGACATCGTGATCCTCACGATGGTCGACGGCGAGCTGCACGTGCTCCTCGTCCGTCGTGGCCAGGCGCCGTTCCGTGGCATGTGGGCCGTCCCCGGTGGTTTCAAGACACCGGGCGAGTCCCTCGACGACGCCGCCGCCCGCGAGCTGACCGAGGAGACCGGCGTCGACGCGGCGAGGCTGCTCTCGCAGTTCGGTGCGTACGGCGATCCGGGCCGCGATCCGCGCATGAACGTGGTCACCGTCGCGTACCTGGCCGTGCTGCGTGACGTCGGTGCGATCACGGCCGGCACGGATGCCGCGGAGGCCCGGCTGCACCCGGTGCACGAGGTGTTGTCCGGGAGCATCGAGCTCGCCTTCGACCACCTCCACATCGTGCGCGACGCGATCGATCGGGTGCGCACCGATCTGGAGGTGACCGGCATCGCCACGGCGTTCGTCGGGCCGACGTTCACCCTGGCCGAGCTCCGTGCCGTGTACGAAGCGGTCTGGGAGGTGCCCCTCGACGGCGCCAACTTCCGGCGCAGCCTCTCGTCCGACGACGGCTGGGTGATCCCCACCGGGCGCCGGGCACCGTCGGGTGCCGCCGGCGGCAAGCCGGCCGAGCTCTTCCGCGCGGGTGACGCGTGGGTCGGCGGGGGTCCCATCCGGCGCCCTCGCGTCGCTCGTACCGACCGCCCCGACCGCTCGCAGCGTCGAACGAGCCGGACGGGTGGGCGCTGAGGTGCGCGCCGTCGTCCACGACCGCTACGGGTCGCCCGAGGTGCTGCGGCTCGCCGAGGTGCCCCGACCGACCCTCGCAGCGGGTGAGGTGCTCGTCGAGGTGCATCGAGCGACCGTCAACCGATCCGACGTCGCGTACCGGGCCGGGACGCCCTGGGTGTCGCGGGCCTTCTCCGGCTGGTTGGGCCCGAAGCGCACCGTCTCGGGCACCGAGTTCGCGGGCGTGGTGGTCGAGCTCGGCGAGGGCGCGACCCGTTTCGCCCTCGGCGACCGGGTGCTCGGCGTCAACATCGTCCACGAGGGCACGCACGGCGAGTACACCGCGATGCCCGAACTGGGATGCATCGCTCGGCTGCCCGACCACGTGAGCTTCGACGAGGGCGCCGCGGTCGTCGACGGGATCGTCCTCGCCGACAACTACCTGGCCGACGCGCGCCTCGGGCCGCAACACCGGATCTGCGTGTACGGCGCCTCGGGCTCGATCGGCAGTGCGGCGGTGCAGCTCGCCGCACGGCACTACGGCGCGCACGTCACCGCGGTCACCACGGGGGCAACGGTCGATCTCGTCCGTTCGCTCGGTGCCGACGTCGTGCTCGACCACGAGTCGATCGACTTCACACGAACCGGCGACAGATACGACATCGTCCTCGACGCGGTCGGCAAGCGCACGTACTGGCAGTGCCGTCGCGCACTCGTCCCTCGGGGCACCTACTACAACAGCGACCTCGGCCCGGCCTGGCAGAACCCGCTGCTCGCGGTCGCCACGGCGAAGCTGCCCGTGCGCCGTCTGGGCTTCCCGTTGCCCCGGTACACCCGGGCGCGTGCCGAACTCGCCGCCGACCTGCTGGCCGGCGGCCGCTACCGGGCGGTCATCGACCGGACGTACGCACTCGACGAGCTGGCCGAGGCATCTCGCTACGTCGAGACCGGCCGCAAGGTGGGCAACGTCGTCATCGCCGTGCGCTGAGTCGTCGACCCGATTCGCTTCATCGTTCGCTCACACCTGTCCGGCACAGTCGTCGGCATGACGTCACGTCGCCACTCCGCCATCCGTGTCGCGCTCGGCTGCGTCCTGGTGGCCGCACTGTCCACCACGGCCACGGCGTGTCGCCGCGACGGCGACGTCGCCGCGACGCGCTCGACACCCGAGCCGACGACCGAACCGACCACGACGGAACCCGCGACGACGGAACCCGCGACGACGGAACCCGCGACGACGGAGCCCGCGACGACGGAGCCGGCGACGACGGAGCCGGCGACGACCGAACCGGCGACGACCGAACCGGCGACGACCGAACCGGCGACGACCGAACCGGTCGTCACCGTGTCGGTCGGGCCGGCGGGCACCTACGAGGTGGATCGCGTGATCGGGCAGGTGGTCGATCCGAGCCGCGACGACCGCGTGATCTCGTACCAGGTGTACGCGCCCGTCGGCGTGAGCGGCCCCACGCCGGTGATCCTCGTGAGCCACGGCGGCGACGGGAACCCGCAGGGCCACCTCGCCGCGCCGTACCTCGGCACCACCTTCGCCTCCGGCGGGTTCGTCGCGATCCACCTCGCGCACGACGTGTCGACCGGCGGACGCCGTCAGGTCGACGACCGTCCCGCCGACGTGAGCTTCGTGCTCGACGAACTGGCCGCCGGCCGCATCGAGGTGCCCGCCGGCTTCGCGGGCACGCCGGACCTGCGGCGCGTCGGCCACACCGGTCACTCGTTCGGCGCCTACACCGCGCACGCCGTCGCAGGGGCCGACTACGGCCGCCCGTCCACGCGCGACGAGCGGATCGACGCGATCGCGCCCATCTCGCCGCAGGGCCCCGACCAGTTCGGCGCATTCGTGAGCGACACGGGCGACACGTGGCAGACCGTGACGATCCCGGTGTTCGACCTGATCGGCGGTGCCGAGGTGGATTCCAACGCGGTCGACTCGGTCGTGCGACCCGGCTGGCGGCTCGTGCCCTTCGCGCACTACCCGGGCACCAGCGACACCTACCAGGTCGTCATCGACGGCCAGCGGCACAGCGACATGTGGCGCACGGGCAGTCCCGCGGTGCAGACGTTCGTCGCCACGCAGATCCTCGACTTCATGCGGTACTACGTCGCCGGTGACACCAGCGTCGACGTGTGCTCGATCGGCGTCGGCGATCCGACGACCGGCCTGCCCGCCACCACCCTGACCCGCCACCCGGCCGACTCGGACGACACGGCGGCGGCCGCGTGCAGCTGAGCCGTCGGGATCAGGTGCCGGCGAGCGCGGCGACCACGGGTGCGAACGGCTCGGTGCTCGCCTGCTGCAGGCACACGTACGAGTAACCCCATCGCTCGCGCCGCTCGCGCAGCCGGTCGATCACCTCGGCCTCGCTGCCCGCCAGCACGATCGGCGAGGCGAGCGCGTCGTCGGCGTCCGCCCCCGTGCGCGCGGCGAGTCCGGCCACCAGATCTCGCGGTCGATCCGTGATCCGCGACACCGACACCCACGCGTGCAACTCGAGCGTGTCCCAGCGATCGCCGGCGGTGTCGCGCACCAGCGCCACCTTCGCGTCGATCGAGTCGGGCAGCGCGTCGAGGAACGTCGCCGGGTCGTCCCGGCCGGCACGCGTCGACGGGTTGATCCCGACGATGTCGGCGGATGTGGCCGCGAGCCGTAGCAGCCGCGGGCCGCCACCGGCCACCATGATCGGTGGGCCGCCCGGTGTCGCCGGTGTCGGCAGGCCGGTCGCGTCGACCAGCCGGTACTCGTCCCCCTCGAACGAGCACGGCTCGCCGGCGAACAGCAGCCGCATCACGCGTACGTACTCGGCCAGGTGCGACACGCGCGCACCGGGCGACGGCATGGTGATGCCCGACCGCGAGTAGTCGAGCGGGTTGTACCCGGCACCGAGGCCGAGCTCCACGCGGCCCGGGTACAGGGCGTCGATCGTCGCGATCTCCTTGGCCAGGAACACGGGGTTGCGGAAGTCGACCGCCATCACCAGCGGCGCGACCTTCAACCGCGTGGTCGCCGCCAGCGCGGCGGTCATCGCCACCAGTGGACCGAGCGGCGAGTGCACGTGATCGGGCACGAACAGCGTGTCGTAGCCCAGGTCCTCGAGCAGACGCGCCGAGTCGGCCCACGTGCGCCCCTCGAACGGCTGCGCGACCTCGATCCCGAAGCGGAACGGTCGCGTGTGTGGGCTCACCGGCGACGGCTCACGAGAGCGGGCCGACTTCGTGGATCGCGTCGAGCCGGTCGGCCGACGCCTCGCGCATGCGGTCGACGGGCGGTCGCGCCGCGCCGCCGGCGCCGTACATCGCACCGCTGCGCGGCATCGGCGAGGGTGGGTTCTTCGCGTACGAGACGGCCTTGGCCAGGTCGCGACGGAAGTCGTCGGTGACGCCTGGCTGGGTGTTGGGGCGCGTGATGCAGAAGTGCAGCGCCGGCGGCAGCTGCAGGCCGTTCATGCGCCAGCCGAGGTCGGCCAACCCGTCGTTGACGTGGAAGATGTCGAGCTCGTCCGACGTGAACGCGATGTTCCACAGCGAGTCGCCGACGAGGCGCAGCTCGGGGTGCGACAGCACGGCCTCGCGGACCTCGTCGGCGGTACGGAAGATGTCCTTCGCGATCGCTCGGTAGCCGCTCTTGCCGAAGCTCAGCATCGACGCCCACGTGGCCGAGATCAGCCCACCCGACCGGCTGCCACCCATGCCCGGCGACGCGTACGCGCCGCCCGGCCAACCGTCGATCAGCAGGTACTGCTCGCGTCGCAGCGACTTGGGGCGGAACAACAGCACCGAGCTGCCCTTCAGTGCGTAGCCGTACTTGTGCGTGTCGGCGCTGATCGAGGTGACCCCCGGGACCGACAGGTCGAACGGTGTGTGGTCGTATCCGCAGTCCTTGGCCCATGCGAGGATGAAACCTCCGAGGCAGCCGTCGACGTGCAGGCCCAGGCCGTGCTCGAGCGCGAGCTGGCCGAGCTCGGGGATGGGGTCGATCACGCCGTGCGGATAGGTGCCGGCGGTGCCGACGAGCGCCACGGTGTTCGGGCCGATGTGGTCGCGCACCCAGTCGACGTCGACCTTCTGCTGGTCGTCGACCGGCGCGATGAGCGCGTCGATGTCGAAGTAGTGGAACGCCTTGCTGTGCCCGGGGTGCGCCGTCACCGGCATGATGATCTGCGGCCGGGCGATGCCCTTGGTGTTGCGGCCCCACTCGCGGTAGGCGAGCATCGCCGTGACGAGGCTCTCGGTGCCGCCCGACGTGACGAGCCCACCGGTGTCGGCGTCGCCGTGCAGCATGTCGGCGGTCATCGCGATGATCTCGGCCTCCATCTTCGTGGCGCTCGGGTACATGTCGCGCTGCAGCACGTTGGCGTGGCCGAAGTAGCCGAAGGCCTCGACCTGGAAGTGGTAGTGGTCGTGGTCGCCCGAGTAGATCGAGCCGCTCACGCGCCCGGTGTCGCCCTTGCGGTCCTCCTCCGACGACATCTGGCGCAGCTCGTCGAGGATCTGCTCGCGCGGCACGGGCTGTTCGGGCAGTGCGGCGTGCACCTCGAACCGGCCGGCGTAGGGGTGGAGCGGGCTGGGCTTCGGAGCGTTCATCAGCGGTGGTCCTTGGAGTCGAAGGCCTCGTAGAACGGGGCCGTGCGGTCGTGGAAGTCGACGAGCGAGTGGGTGCGCCGGGCGAGCAGCTCGTGGGCCGCCGGGTCGGGCTCGTGCACCTGTTCGACGCGCAGCAGCGACGGCAGCTCGTCGAGCCGGAACCGGCCCGTCTCGGCGAGCGCCAGCAGCGCGGCGCCGTGGGCGTTGGTGCAGCTGGGATCCGCGAGCCGGCGGATCGGGGTGCCGCACGCGTCGGCGATCACCTGTGCCCACAGCGCACTGCGTGCGCCGCCTCCGCCGAAGGTGATCTCGTCGTAGGCGTGACCGGCCAGCGCGCTGAAGTGCGGCAGCAACCATGCCACGTTCATCGCCACGCCCTCGAGCACGGCGCGCGCCATGTCGGCGCGGGTGCTGGCGAGGCCGATGTTGACGAAGCCGCCTCGCTGGTGGCGCGAGTGACCGGGCGCCATCGAGCCCACCAGCCACGGCAGGAACATCACCCCGTTCGAACCGGCCGGCACGCGCTCGGCTGCGGCCAGCACCGCGTCGTAGGAGTGCTCGTCGGCGGCCGGGCCGAGCCCGTCGTCGGCGAACACGACGTTGTTGACGAACACGTCGAGCGCCTTGCCGCCGATGCCGTTCTCCGCGACGAGGAACCACGACGACGGCAGCGGGCTCGGCGCCGACGTCAACCCGTGCGCCATGTCGTGCCGTTTGGCGGGCAGGTGCGTCGCCATCACCGCCGTGGTGCCGATCACCAGCCCGCAGCGGTCGCTGGCGATCGCGCCCGTGCCCACCGCCGTGGTGACGCTGTCGATGGTGGCGCCGGCCACGACCGCGCCGGACGACACGCCGAGGTGCTCGGCCGCCGCGGCGGTGAGCGTGCCCCGCGGCGCGCCGAGTGGCACCAACTCGGGCAGCTTGTCGGCGGGGAGGCCCGCCCAGCCGACCAGCTCGTCGCTGTAGACCGTGGAGCCCCACGTGCGGTTGTCGCACGCGAGCATCGGGAACATCGTGTTCTGCGTGGCGGTCACCCGCCCGGTCAGCCGGCCCGCCAGGTGATCCATCGGCTCGACGAACGCGTGCGCTGCGTCGTACACCTCGGGGTGCAGCGCCCGGATGGTGTCGATGTGCGCGACGTCGTCGTACGCCGACGGTGCGAGCCCGTGTGCGTCGATCCACGCGTCGCGCTCGCCGCCGAAGGGGCGACGGTGCCGTCCGCCGCGGCCGTCCATCCACATCACGGTGTTGCCGATCGGCAGGCCCGTCGCGTCGACCGCGGTGGTCGAGGTGTACTGGCTGGTGATCGCGACGACCGACACGTCGGTGCCGGCGATGCCCGACGCGTCGACCGCCCGGCGGGCGCACCGTCCGAGCGCCGCCCACCACTGCCGTGGGTCCTGCTCGACCCCGCCGTGCTCGATGAACAGCAGCGGGATCACCTCACCCGCCGTGCTGCGCAGCCGGCCGTCCGCGTCGACCACCGCGACCTTGATGCCGGTCGAACCGAGGTCGACCGCGAGGACCGCGCTCACGAGTGCCGGGCCACGGACACCGCCGTGTCGGGGCCGGGGTGGTGACAGGCGGCGAGCTGCGTCGAACCGTCGTGCGACTCCAGCTCGGGGGTCTCGGTGGCACAGCGCTCGTCGGCCCGCCAGCACCGTGTGCGGAAGCGGCAGCCCGACGGCGGATCGATCGGGCTCGGCAGGTCGCCCTGCAGCACGATGCGCCGACGCCGCGTCTCGATGCCCGGGTCGGGGATCGGCACGGCGGAGAGCAGCGCCTGCGTGTAGGGATGCTGTGGGTTCGCGTACACCTGGTCGGCCGGACCCGTCTCGACGATGCGGCCGAGGTACATCACCGCGATCCGGTCGGCGAGCTGACGTACGACGGCCAGATCGTGCGCGACGAACAGGTAGGCGAGCCCGAGTCGCTCGCGCAGCTCGGCGAGCAGCCGCACGATCTCGGCCTGGATGCTCACGTCGAGCGCCGACACCGGCTCGTCGAGCACCAGCAGCGCCGGCGAGATCGCGAGCGCTCGGGCGATGCCCACGCGCTGGCGCTGACCGCCGGAGAACTCGTGCGGGTAGCGATCGGCGAACTCGGGGCGCAGGTGCACCAGACGCAGCAGCTCGTCGACGCGAGCGGGGATCTCGGCCTTGGGGGTGCCGTGCACCTCGAGCGGCTCAGACAGCAGGCGGCGCACCGTGAGCCGCGGGTGCAGCGACGCCTGTGGATCCTGGAACACGATCTGCAGGTGCCGGCGCATCTTGCGCATCGCCTCGTGGTCGAGGCGCAGCAGGTCGGTGCCCTCGAACTCGACGCGGCCGCTCGTGGGCTCGGTGAGCCGCAGGATGCAGCGACCGGTCGTGCTCTTGCCGCACCCGCTCTCGCCGACCAGCGCGAGCGTCTCGCCGCGGTGCACCTCGAGGCTCACCCCGCTGACCGCGTGCAGCACGGCCTTGCGGCCACCTTCGCCGCGCACGGCGAACTCCTTCACCAGATCGGTGACGCGCAGCAGGGGAGCGGTCGTCTCGCTCACGAGGGCACCTCCGCTGTCGCTCCGGCGGTCACGACGGTGCACGCCACCTCGCCGCGACCGAACGGCACCAACGCCGGCTCGTCGGTCCGGCAGGCATCGACCGCGAGGTCGCACCGCAACGAGAACGGACAACCGGGCGGCAGGTCGACGGGGTTGGGCGGGGTGCCCGGGATCGAGCCGAGGTCGCTGCGTTCGTCGAGCCGCGGCAGGCACGAGAGCAGGGCGCGGGTGTAGGGGTGCTCGGGCGAGGCGAACACGTCGGACACCGCGGCACGCTCGACCAGACGACCCGCGTACATCACGGCCACGCGATCGGTGTGGCCGGCCACCACGCCCAGGTCGTGCGTGATCAGCACCAACGCCAGGCCCCGCTCGCGGCGCAGGTCGGTGAGCAGCTCCATGATCTGCGCCTGCACGGTCACGTCGAGGGCCGTGGTCGGTTCGTCGGCGATCAGCACCTCGGGGCTGTTCGCGATCGCCATCGCGATCATCACGCGCTGGCGCATGCCGCCCGACAGCTCGTGCGGATATGCATCGACACGCCGTGCCGCTTGCGGGATCGCCACCTGCTCGAGCAGCTCGACCGCCCGAGCTCGCCGTTCGCGCTTGCCCAGCCCCGACTGGTGTGCGTCGAGCACCAGCGACAGGTGCTTGCCGACGGTGAGCACGGGGTTGAGCGAGGTCATCGGATCCTGGAACACCATCGAGATCCGACGGCCCCGCACGCCGCGCAGCACGTCGATCGGCGCGCCGATCAACTCCTGGTCGCCGAGCCGGGCCGAGCCGGTGATCAGCGCGCGCGGCAGCAGACCCAGGGTGGCGAGCATCGTGACGCTCTTGCCCGACCCGCTCTCGCCCACGACGGCGATGGCCTCACCGGCCGCGACGTCGAGGTCGAGGCCGCGCACGGCGCGCGCGGGCCCGGCCGGTGTGTCGAACGTGACCGTCAGGTCACGCAGGCTCAGCAGCGGTGCGGGCGACGCGGTCACGAGCCCGCCTTCACGTCGAACGAGTCGCGCAGCGCGTCACCCAGGTAGTTGAACGACAGCACCACCGACAAGATCGCGAGGCCCGGCGCGGTGGCGATCCACCAGTCGTAGAAGCTGGTGGCGCCTTCGGTGATCATCGCGCCCCACTCGGCCGACGGGGGCCGCGCACCCAGCCCGATGAAGCTCAGCGACGCGGTGAGCAACACCACCTGACCGAAGTCCATCGTGGCGTTCACGAGCACCGGCGTGTACGCCATCGGCAGGATGTAGCGGCGCAGCACCGTGAACCGCTTGAGGCCGATCGCGTGCGCGGACTCGACGTACTCGCGCTGTCGCACGGCGATCACCTGGGCGCGCAGCAACCGCGCGTAGATCGGCCACCACACGAGCACCATCGCGATCAGCGCGTTGCGCACCCCGGGGCCGAGCGAGGCCGTGATCGCCATCGCGAGCAGGATCGGTGGGAACGCCATCGTGATGTCGACCAACCGCATCAGCACCGCGTCGATCCAGCCGCCGAAGTAGCCGGCCGCGGCACCGATGACCGTGCCGATCAGCACCGCCGCGGCGATCACCACCAGCGCGACGGGCAACGACACCCGGGCGCCCCACATCATGCGGGTGAACACGTCGCGGCCCAGCGCGTCGGTGCCGGCCAGGTGCGGCCAGCCGGGACCCTGCAGCCGCGGCGCCACCGGCTCGAGCGGGTCGTACGGGCTCCACAGCGGCACGGTGATCGCCACCACCACCCACAGCACGATCACGCCGACGCCGATGAACGACGGGCCGCGCAGCCACGCCGGGCGGGTCGCGCGGCGTCGGGCCGGGAGGGCGAGCGTGACGTCGCTCACGACAGCCGGATCCTCGGGTCGGCGAACGCATAGGCGATGTCGCTCAGCAGGTTGGTGACGAGGAACGCGGTGCCACCGAGCAGGGTGACGCCGATGATCGCGGGGTAGTCGAGATTGCGCGATGCATCGACCGCGTAGCTGCCCACGCCCGGCCACGAGAACACCGTCTCGGTGAGCACCGCGCCGGTGAGCAGGAAGGCGAACGTGAACGCGACGATCGTGATCGTGGGCAGCAGCGCGTTGCGCAACGCATGGGTGTTCACCACGGTCCGCTCGCGCAGCCCCATCGCCCGGGCCACTCGTACGTAGTCGATCGAGAACTCGTCGAGCAGCGAGGCGCGCACCAGCCGCGAGACGATGCCGACCACACCCCAGCCGAGCACGCTCGCCGGCAGGATCAGGTGCATCACCGCGTCCTTGAACAGCGCGAGGTCGCCCTCGAGCAACGCGTCGACCGTGTAGAAGCCGGTGACCTTGTCGGGCGCCACGCCACGGGGATCGATGCGGCCGGGGCCGGGCAACCACCCGAGCTTGGCGTAGAAGACGAACAGCAGGATCAGGCCCGCCCAGAACGCCGGCAGCGACGAACCGATCAGCGCGAAGAACCGTGAGATGTGATCGGGCCAGCGGTTACGGGTGCGGGCCGCGAGCACCCCGAGCGCCACCCCGGCGATCACGCCGATGGCGAGCGCCACCAGCGTGAGCTCGAGCGTGGCGGGCAGGCGCTCCCACAGGTCGTGGGTGACCGACTGGCGCGTGGTGAACGACGTGCCCATGTCGCCGCGGAGCAGGTTGCGCATGTAGTGGAGGTACTGCTCGAACCCGGACTGGTCGAGACCCCACCGCCGCTTGGCCGCGGCGACGATCTCGGGGTTGTTGAGGTTGCGCTCGCCCACGATCGTGACGAGCGGGTCGCCGGGCGTGAGCCGCGACACGAGGAACACCAGCGATGCGATGCCGAACAGCAGGAACGGCATCACCGCGATGCGGAGCGTGAGATAGCGCTTCACCGGTGGTCGTGCCTCACCATCGCTGCGGTGCCGGGCGCCCTGCGCCCGTCCGGTGCACGCCCGCCGAGCAGGCGGGCGCGCACCGGAGGGAGCGTCGACGCATCAGCCGCGGCTCAGCTTCGCGAGCTCGAGGTTGCAGCAGGCGCTGTAGTACAGGCCCTTGATGTCGTCGCGAGCGGCGAGGAACAGGTTGGGGTTCACCACCGGGATGATCACCTGGTCGGCGACCATCGCCTCGGCGAGCTGCTGGTACAGGTCGGCGCGAGCAGCGGCGTCCTGGGTGGCGAACGCCTGCGACAACAGGTCGGTCTCCTCCTGGCTCACGTCGGTGCCGCCCCAGGTCTGCCACTGCGAGCCCTCGAGCAGACCGAAGTACTGCACGTACTGGCTCGAGTCGGTGTGGTCGGGTGCGAAGTAGAGCATCGTCACCGGGATGCCGTCGGTGCTGATCTTGTCGGCCCACACCGAGATCTCGACCGGGTTGAGCTGCAGCTCGATGCCGACGGCCTTGAGGTCGGTCTGCACCTTCTGCATCGCGGTCGAGAAGTCGACGCCGTACACGTTGAGCGACGGGTAGGTGGCGTCGAGCGTGAGGCTCGTCACGCCCTCCTCGGCGAGCAGCGCCTTGGCCTGCTCGAGGTCCTGCTTCGGCTCGGCCAGGCCGGCCGTGCCCGCGAACCCGTTCGGGATCGGCGACAGCTGCGGCTTGCCCGCGCCGCCCACCGTGGCGTCGATCAGGCCCGGGTAGTCGAGCGCGAGCCGGATCGCCTCACGCACCTTGGGCGTGAGCGCCTCGGCGCCCTTGGCGCCCGGGCTGAGCGCGAGGTACACGAAGTTGAAGCTCGGCACCTGCGACACGGTCACCCCGTTGCCGCCCATGCCGTCGGCGACGTCGTTCGAGATCTGCATCGCGATGTCGACCGAACCCGCTTCGAGCTGCTGGCGCTGTGTCACCGCGTCGGGCGTCTCCTTGATGACGACCTCGGGGAACGACGCCTTCTGGGTGCCCCAGTACGCGTCGTTGCGCTTGAGCCGCAGCTCGGCGCCCGCCTGGTACGACTCGAGCTCGAACGGGCCCGAGCCGGCGGAGTTGGCGAGGAACCACTCCTCGGCCTTGTCGGTGGCCGGATCGGCCGTCGCGCCGTTGGCCTCGGCGAGCTTCGAGTTGACGATGCCGAGGTAGCTCGCGTTCACCTGGGCGAGGAACGCCGAGTTGGGCTGGCTGAGCGTGACCTTGACGGTCTGGGCATCGGGCGTCTCGATCGAGTCGATGGTGCTGACGAGGTACGACGACGAGCCCTGCAGGCCGGCGAGCCGCTCCCACGACCACTTGACGTCGGCACTGGTGACGGGCGAGCCGTCCGCGAACTTCGCGCTGGCGTCGAGCGTGAAGGTGAACTCGGTCTGCTCCGGGTTGCTCTCCCATTTCGTCGCGAGGCGCGGGATCAACGTCGTGTTGTCGTCGTCGAGACCGATGAGCGTCTCGTAGACGGCGGTCATGTAGATCTGACACGTGTCGCAGTAGGCCCGTTGCGGGTCGAGCGAGTTGACGTCCATGCCACGGGCGATGAGCAGCGCCGTGTCGGAGCCGCCACCGCCGGCGGACGTGTCGCCGCTCGCACTGCTGTCGCCGCCGCTGGACGAGTCGTCGTCCCCGCCGCACGCCGCCATGAGCAGGACGCCGATCACACCGGCTGCCACTGCCCGACGGACACCTGTCCTGGTCCCGAAGCGCATGTCCCTCCCCCGATCCGCGACCACCCCACGTGATGGCTGCAGTGAGTGCAGTATTCTCCGGGGGGCACACATCGTCAAGCGGCTGTGAAGCCGGTCGAACGGGGTCGGATGTCGTCGCAGACCAAGGAAGATCAGCGTGAGGAACGGCCGCTCGGCCAGCGCGAACTGCAGCGCCTCGAGACGCGCCGCAGCCTGTCGGAACACGCCATCCGGTTGTTCTCGCAGCAGGGATTCGACCAGACCACGGTCGACGAGATCGCTGCCGCGGCGGGTGTCAGCACCCGCACGTTCTTCTTGCACTTCCCCACCAAGGCGGCCGCCGCGTTCCCCGATCACCAGGAGCGCATCGAGGCGTTCACCGCACGTCTGATGGGCGGTGCACCATCTGTGAACCCCTTGTTACATCTGCGTCAGAGCGTGCTCGCGGGGTTCGACGCCACCACGCCGAGCCGGGTCGTGCGCTACACGTTGCTCCACAGTTGCCCCGAGCTGCGCGACGAAGACGCGCGCAGCGACCGCGACTACGAGGATGCGATCGCCGAGTACCTGATGCTGCACTGGGGTCGCGAACCCGAGGCGGTGATCCGCGCCAACGCGATCGCCAACGCGGTGATCGGCATCGTGCGGGCCGCGATGGTGACGGCGGGCGCCACCGGCGCCGACGGCCGGCCGATCACCGCCGAGTTGCTGCAGCGGCTGCTCGGGTCGCCGTTCGAGGAGCCGCTCACTTCGGTGCACTGACTGCACCGACCGTGGCCAGTTCGCGCGGAGCGCGGTCGATCCGTCCGGTGCGGTCGGCCGTGGGGTCAGTCGTTGTCGAGCTTGTCGAGCAGGTGGTGTGCGCCCTCGGCGAGCTTGCCCTTGAGCCCGCCCTCCTCGGCGATCTCCTCGAGTCGGGCGTCGATGATGCCGAGGCGGGCGCGCTCGCTCTCGACGAGCGAGATGTCGCCGTCGTGGTCGAGGTCGAACGCGTCGAGCTCCTCCTGCGGACGCTCGTGCTCGTGCGGCGTGGTCGGGTCGGTGTCGTCGATCGGTTCGCTCACGGGCTCCATGGTTCCCCATCCCCGCACCGGGCACAACCATCCGACATCACCGGCATCACCGGCATCACCGACATCACCATCGACGCGCGCGACACCCTCGGGCCCCGGTGCGTCGGACAGACTGCGCGTCTCACGTCCTCGAGGTATCCGCCATGACCGCCTATGCCCTCGGTGTCGATCTCGGCACCGCCTCGATCGCCGCCGCCGTCGGCCGCGACTCGTCGTGGCGCGCACTCGCGCTCGACCCGTCGCGCGCGCTGGTGTCGACCGCGGGGCTCACCGGTGCCGATCGCGACCAGCTGGCGGTGGCGCTGGCTCGACCGCTGCGCGCCGCCATCGAACGTGCGACGCAGGTGGAGGGCGAGGCGCCGTCGCTGGTGGTGCTCGCGACCTCGGGTCGCGACGGGTCGCCCGACCAGGCGCTCGTGCAGCGCGTGGCCGACGTGGCGGGCATCGCGCTCGGCCACCTGCTGGTGCTCACCCGATCGGCGGCCGCGGCGATCGGCGCCGGCGACGCCCCGGCGCGGCTCGGGGCCGACGGATCGCTGGCCGTGGCGAGCGGCGCCGCGCTCGCGGGCTCGGCGCGGCTCGCCACCACACCCGACGCTCGCCCGCTCGGCCCGGCGGCTGCGCCGCCGACCGCGGTGGTCCCCACCGCGCCAGTGGCACCGACCGAGCGCGTGCCGGTCGCTCCACCGTCCGCGCCCACGCAGGCGTCGCCCCCCGTGCAGCCGCCGCCGACCGCGTCGGTGCCCCGGGTCGCGCCCGGACCGGACGATCGGCAGGTGGCAGGCGCCCCGCTCGGAGCCGTCATCCAGCCCCAGACCGTGCGCGTGCACTGGACGGCGCGCCACCGCAACGCCGTGATCGCCGGCGTGGCCGCCGTGGTGGTCGCAGTGCTCGCACTGGTGGGCGTGCTGGCCCTCACCGGCGACGACGACGAGACAGCGCCCGCCACCACGCCGGCACCCACCCCGGTCACCACGGCACCGCCCGCGACGACGGTCGCGCCGACCACGACCGCGGCCCCGACCACCACGTCCGCGCCCACCACCACGGCCGCGCCCACCACGACGGTCGCGCCGACCACCACCGAGGTGCCCGCCGGTCGAGGTGTCGAGGGCGTGGTCCGCTCGGTCGCGCTCGGCCCGGCCTCGGGCAGCCGCATCGTCGCGATCAGCGCGGTGCCCGACGGTGGCGACGACGCCGTGGGCGGTGGGGTGGTGGTGGCGACCGACGCCGGCTCGCTCACGCGGATCGACGCATCGGGCACCACCGAGCTGTTCGTCGTGTCCGCGGCCGACGGCGCCCCCGGCGGCCTCGCCGTGGCGCCCGACGGCACGCTGTACGTCTCGGTGGCGCGAGGGCTGTTGCAGGTCGACGGCGGCGCCGCCTCGCTCGTGATCGACGCGGGTGACGCCGACCTCGGCGCCACGCCCGGTGCGGTCGCGATCGACGCCGACGGCAACGTCTATCTGGCCGATGTCGACACCAACCGGATCCTGCGGCTCGACACCGACGGCGACGTCCGCGTGGTGGCGGGCACCGGCGAACCCGCCCCGAGCGGGGCTCCCACCGGCGACGGCGACCCCGCCGACGAGGTGCCCATCGGCGCGCCGGTCGGGCTGGCCGTCTGCGACGACGGCACGATCTGGTTCCTCGACGCCACCACCCGCACGGTGCGCGTCGTCGATCCCGACGGCGAGCTCGGCACGGTCACCGGCACGGGTGCCACGCCGGTCGCGCCGGCCGGCGCCTACCTCGACGACGACACCCCGCTCGGTGACGTGGTGTTCGGCACGCTCGACGGCCTCGCACTCGACCCCGAGGGCGGCGTGTACGTCACCGATGCGGGCAGTGGAGCGATCCTGCGCCTGATCGACGGCGCGGTGTCGGTGGTGGCGGCGCGCAACCCGGGCACGTCGGCGGTCGACGGCGTGCCGATGAACCGGTCGTCGGTGCGGTCGCTCGGTGCCGTCGCCGTCGACGCCGACGGGTCCGTGTGGTTCCGTGACGCCGCGTCGCTGCGGGTGATCGCCCCGTGAGCGGCGCGCCCCCCGTCGTCGTGCCCTGGACGTCCCGCCTCGCTACGGTCGTGGCCGTGATCGCCTCGCCGACCTCGTGCCCTGCCGCGTCGGCGCGCGCCTGAGGTCGAGCCGTGCTGGTGCACTTCGGCCCCGCCTATTGCGACACGACGGTCGCGTTCGACACCACCCGCAAGGCGGCGGCGATCGCGAGGTCGCTCGAATCGCAGCCGATCCGCAAGGTGCGTGTGGTCGAGCCCGAGCCGGTCACCCGCGAGCAGCTCCTCGGGGTGCACAGCGCCGCCTACGTCGACGCCGTGCTGACCGGTGAACCTCGCGAGCTCGCGGTCAGCAACGAGCTCCCCGGCTGGGATCCGGGCCTGGCGCGCGCGGTGTGCGCCAGCACGGGCGGCGTGGTGGCCGCGGCGCGGCACGCGCTGGCCGAGCGCACCGTCGCCGGATCGCTGTCGAGCGGGCTCCACCACGCCGGCCGCGGCGCCGGGCGTGGCTACTGCACCGTCAACGGGCTCGTCGTCGCCGCCGTCGCCGCGCTCGACGCGGGTGCGCGTCGGGTGCTGGTGCTCGACCTCGACGCGCACTGCGGCGGCGGCACCGCCGACCTGATCCTCGGCCGGTCGGGCGTCGAGCAGGTCGACGTGTCGGTCGACAAGTTCGACTACTACGGCAGCCACCCGCGAGCGCGGCTCACCCTGAGCGACGGGGCGCACTACCTGGCCGACGTCGAACGAGCGCTCGAGGGCATCGACGACCCGGGCTCGATCGACCTCGTGCTCTACAACGCCGGCATGGACCCGCACGAGCGCTGCGAGGGCGGTGTGGCCGGCATCAGCGCGCTCACGCTCGACCGTCGCGAGCGGATGGTGTTCGCCTGGCTCGCCCGCCACGCACTGCCGACGGCCTGGGTGCTGGCGGGTGGCTACACGACCCGCATGACGATGGACGAGCTCGTGCACCTGCACCGGCTCACCATCGCCGCAGCCGCCCGCATCGCCGGCTGATCCTCCGACGGAACCGGCCCCCGACGCGGAACGAGCGGCCGGGGCCACCACGCACCCTGCCGCTCGTCCTGTCGTGTCCTCGGGGGAGGAGGTGGCGCCGGGACCGCTCCGCCGATCGTTCCCGGCGCCACGCCCACGATCGTGCACGACCGGCGTCGACGACGCCATGGGCCGTCGGACTCATGCGCGCAGTCGGTCGCCGCGTGTGCCGTCACGCAGGGTGGGCGTGCGATCCGGCGATGAGCGCGATTCCCAGCTGACAGGTCGTCGCGGTCAACGGTCGGTCAACGAGACCGTCATGGAAACGACATGGAACGAGGCGGATCAAGTCGATTTCGGGCCGCCTGGCCAGGGATGTGACACCCGTCCGTGGGATTCGTCACGAAATCGCAAAACGTGACCTGACTTCGTGACGACCACCCACTAGGGTCGATCGAGTTCACGGAACGTGAGGGATCGAGGGCCGGATGATCGCGGTGATGGTGCAGGACGTCGGGGGGTGGTGGAGCGGCGTGCTCCAACCCTTCGACGGGGCGCGCCTCGTGCTCATGCTGGTCGTGGCCATGCTCGCCGGCATCGCCACCACCCAGGGCCGCGAGCCCTGGATCGGTCCGCTCGCGTTCGTGGCCGGCACCGTCACGGGCATCCTCGGCGCACTGGCCGGTCTGCACGTGCCGTTCCTCGACGGCACCCTGTTCACGGCGCTGGTGGTCGGCGTGGCGCTGCTGTTCGTCTCGCCGCCCCGGGTGAGCCGGGTGCTCCCGATCGCCGCGCTGCTCGGCGGTGTGGTCCACGGGCTCTCGTACCGCCACGGCGTCACCGGCGACCACGGCGCCACGTATGTGGCGGGGTTCTTCTTCACCACGATGCTGCTCCAGGCGTTCGGGGCGATCGTCGGCTCGCTGGCCGGTCGATCCGTCGCCGCTCGGCGCACGATCGCGGTGTGCGCGGCCGCTGCCGCGATCGCCGTCGTCACGGTCTGACCGACACCCGCCGACCGACACCCGCCGACCGACACCGTCCGGCCTTCGACGGTTTTCGTACTCAATGATCATCCGCGGGGCGTGACGCTCCGTACTCCTGGTCGATCACCCGCCCAGCGGGCCCACCCCCACCAGGAGCCACCCATGAAGCGTCTGCTCGCGGCCTCGGCCGTCGCCCTCACCACCGCCCTCTCGCTCGGCCTCGGCGCCACGGCGAACGCCGACGAGACGAAGACCATCGTCGAGAACGCCTCCGCCGATCCGCAGTTCTCGACGCTCGTCGCCGCGCTGGGCGCCGCCGGGCTGACGAGCCCGTTCGACTCGTGCGACGACCCGAAGACCACGGTGTTCGCCCCGACGAACGACGCGTTCACCAAGGCGTTCACCGCGCTGGGCGTCACCGCCGACGAGGTGCTCGCGAACAAGGAGCTCCTCACCTCGATCCTCACCTACCACGTCGTCAGCGGCGAGGTGCCGGCCAGCGCCGTCGTCGGCCTCGACTCGGCCACCACGCTGCAGGGCGAGGACATCGCGATCAGCGTCGCCGGTGACCAGGTGACCCTGAACGGTTCGGTGAAGGTCGTCGCGACCGACGTCGCGAACTGCAACGGCGTCATCCACGTGATCGACGGCGTGCTGCTGCCGCCGAGCGTCGCCGCCTCGCTCGCCGCCCCCACGATGCCGGCCACCGGTGCCGACTCGGGCATCATCGCCGCCTTCGCCGCCGGGCTGATCGGCGTCGGTGCGCTCGGCGTGTTCGGCGCCCGTCGGGCCCGCCTCGCTCGCGTCGAGGCCTGACCGGCCGACCAGCGGGGCGCACGCCCCGACCCACTCGCTGCCGGTGCCCCACCCCGGCACGCCGTCGCTGCCCCACGCTCCCTCCGCCCGGCGTGGGGCAGCGGCGCGTTCGGGACCAGCGGCCCGTCCCGAGCCGCACCGCCGAGGAGTACCGTCGACCTCGTGGACGGTGCCACGCGTGCACGGGATCGAGCCGGCGGGTCGCCGGTGATCCGCACCCGTGCGCTCACCAAGCGCTTCGGCGACTCGGTCGCGCTCGACCGGCTCGAACTCGAGGTCGGCGCCGGTGAGGTGTTCGGCTTCCTCGGGCCCAACGGCGCCGGCAAGACCACCACGATCCGCCTGTTGCTCGACCTGTTGCGACCGACCGAGGGCTCGGCGACGGTGCTGGGCCTCGACCCACGGCGCGATGGTGTCGCGCTGCGCGCCCGCATCGGCTACCTGCCCGGTGACGTCGACCTGCCGGCCCGGCTGAGCGGTCGCAGCTACCTCGACGACCACGCCGCCATCCGCGGTCGCTCGTCGCGCGCCGAGATCGGCGATCTCGCCGACCGGCTCGGCGCCGACCTCGACCGGCCGATGGGCGAGCTGTCGCTCGGCAACCGGCGCAAGGTCGCGATGATCGACGCGTTCGTGCACGAGCCCGATCTGCTCGTGCTCGACGAGCCGACCGGTGGCCTCGACCCGCTCGTGCAGCAGACGTTCCGCGCCATGGCCCGCGAGGCTGCCGACGCCGGCCGCACCGTGTTCCTCTCGTCGCACGTGCTCGACGAGGTGCAGCACGTCGCCGACCGTGTGGCGGTGCTGCGTAACGGTCGTCTCGTCGCCGAGGACCGCGTCGACGCGCTGCTCGCCCGGCTCACGCGCACCTTCCGCGTCCGGTTCGCACAGGTGCCGGTGCTCGACGGGTTCGTCGGCGTGCCGGGCGTGCAGGGGGTGGAGGTGCTCGACGGCGGCGCGCACGGCGAGGTCGCGTTCGCGGTCGACGGTGCCGTGGGCCCGCTGCTCGAGGCGCTCGCGCCGCACCACCCGCTCGACCTCCGCTCGCACGACCCCGACCTCGAGGAGCTGTTCCTCGGCTACTACACCGACGACTCCGACGAACCCCGTGGCGCCGGTGCGCGAGGCGGTGCGTCATGACACTCGTGCTGGTGCGTCGCTCGCTGGTCGACCGCCGCCGCTGGCTGGTCGGCTGGTCCATCGGCATGGTCGGGTACTCGGTCGTCACGGTCGGTTTCTGGCCGGCCATCCGCGACCAGAGCGCGCAGTTGAACGACATGTTCGACCAGATGCCCGACAGCGTGAAATCCCTGCTGGGCATGGGGGACGGGGTCGACCCGTTCTCGCCCATCGGATACCTGTCGACGAAGGTGTACGCGTTCTCGGTGCCACTGCTGTTGCTGATCGCGGGGATCGGGGTGGTGGCCGCGATCGCAGGTGACGAGGAGCACGGTCTGCTCGAGACCGTGTTCGCACTGCCGATCACACGGCGACGGTTGTTGCTCGAACGCTGGTTCGCGGCGCTGGTGCTCGTGGCCGTGCCGGCGATGGCGAGCCTGGTCGCGACGCTGGTGTGCGCTGCTGCGGTCGACCTCGGCGCGCCGATCGGCGGCATGGTGTGGGCGACGGTGGGCGCCATGGTGCTGACCTGGTCGGTGACGGGACTCACACTGGTGGTCGGCGCGTTCACGGGGCAACGGGGGCTCGCCATCGGCGTGGGCTCGGTCACGGCCGTCGCCAGCTACCTGATCACCTCGCTCGCCGACGCCCGCATCGGATTCTTCGAGACGATCGAGCCGCTGTCGGTCTTCACCCACTACGACGTGCTCGACACGCTCGCGTCCGGGCGGCCGTCGTGGTCGTTGCTCGTGCTCGTCGGTGTGGCGGTGGTGGCCACCGCGGCGGCCCTGTGGGCGATCGACCACCGCGACCTGCGCAACGCCTGACCGGTCCGATCTCGCTGGCCGCCGACGCGACGCCGCGAGAGACTGGGCACATGACCGAGCTCGACCAGCTCCTGCCCGCCCGTCAGGTGCTGCACACGACGTGCACGCTCGACTGCCCCGACACCTGCTCGCTCGCCGTCACCGTCGAGCTGGGCGGCGACGGCACCCGTCGACTCGTCGACATCGACGCCGCCCCCGGCAACCCGCTCACCGACGGGTGGATCTGCGCCAAGGTCAAGCAGCACATGCGCCGCGTGTACGCCCCCGAGCGCGTGCGCACCCCGCTGATCCGCACCGGTGCGAAGGGTGCCGGTGCGTTCCGCGAGGCCACGTGGGACGAGGCGGTCGCGCTGATCGCCGGGCGGATGCACACCGCGCTCGACACCGCCGGCCCCGACGCGGTGGTGGCGTTCACCTACAACTCGTCGGCGGGCACGGTCGAGCGCAACAGCATGAGCGAGGCGTTCTTCGCCGCGATCGGCGCCACCGTGGTGGAGCACACCATCTGCGCGCACACCGCCGGCGCCTCGTGGGACAGCGTGTACGGCGACCTGCCGTCGGCCGATCCGCTCGACGTGGTGCACGCCGACCTCGTCGTCGTGTGGGGCGCGAACCCCACGGTGTCGAACACGCACTTCCCGCCGCAGGTGCGCCGTGCCGTGCAGCGCGGCGCCAAGGTGGTGGTGATCGATCCGCGGCGCACGGCCATGGCCGCTCGGGCGGACCTGCACCTGGCGGTACGGCCCGGCACCGACGTGGTGCTCGCTCACGCGATCGCGAACCACTGGCAGCAGACGGGCCGCCTCGCGACCGACCTCGTGGCTGCACGCGCCGAGGGAGCCGACGCGTTCCTGGCCGAGAGCGCCGACTGGCCGCTCGAGCGCGCCGCGGAGGTGACCGGCCTCGACGTCGACGACATCCGCACGCTCGCCGACTGGTGGGCCGACACGCACCGCACGATGCTGCGCATCGGTTGGGGGCCCGAGCGCAACGCGAACGGCGGCGCGGCGTGCCGGGCGATCCTCGCCCTGCCCGTGTTGGTCGGCACCTTCGGCGACCGCGGCAACGGGGTGATCGGCAGCACCGGGACCGATCAGATCCGCGCTCGCCGCCGTTGGCCGGTGTTCGATCGGCTCGAGCGGCGCACGCTGCCGCTGCACCAGGTGGGCCGGTGGATGGCGCCCGGCTCGGACGACCCCGTGCAGGTGCTGTTCGTGCAGGGCGCGAACCCGGTGGTCATGTGCCCCGACACCCAGGCCGTCGTGGCTGCGTTCGCTCGCGACGACGTGTTCACCGTGGTGCACGAACAGGTGCTGACCGACACCACCCGCTACGCCGACGTGGTGCTGCCCGCCACCACCGCGTTCGAGATCGCCGACGTCGCCGGCAGCTACGGCTCGTACACCGTGCAGCCGGTGCGCCCCGTGATCGACCGGGTCGGCGAGTCGCGCAGCAACGACGAGGTCGGCCTCGCGCTGGCCCGGGCGCTCGGCTTCGACTGGGACCCGCCGGCGCCCGACGCCGACGTCGTCACGCCCGACCCGGGCCCACGCACCGTCGCCCCGGCGGGGTTGCAGTTCGTCGACGTGTTCCCGTTCGGCGGCCGTGCCCGACTGGTCGACCCCGACCACGGCGTGCCGCGCTTCGTGCCCGTCGAGCGCAGCCGGCAGCTCACGTTGATCAGCCCGGCCTCGTCGAAGCTCGTCAACTCGATGTTCGGCGAGTTCCAGAGCCCCTCGCCCGCCGTGCTGCTGCACCCCGACGACGCGGCCGCACGCGGACTGGTCGCCGGCCAGCAGGTGCGCGTGACGAGCGACGTCGGCTCGATCGTCGTACCGCTCGAGGTGCACGACGGCACCCGGCCGGGCGTCGCGGTGATGAGCAAGGGCGTGTGGCTGCGGCACCACGACGGCGGTCTGGGCGTCAACGCGCTCACACCCGCCACGGGCGACGCGCTCGTGAACGGCGCCTGTTTCAACGACACCTTCGTCGACGTCACCGCGGCCTGACGTAGCCTCGCGCCATGGCGACGCTCGTGCTCACGGTGATCGGCGACGACCGCTCCGGGTTGGTCTCGGCGCTCTCGGGGGTGATCGCCGAGCACGGCGGCAGCTGGGAGCGCAGCCAGATGGCGCGACTCGCCGGCAAGTTCGCCGGCATCGTGTGCGTTGCCCTCCCCGACGACCGCGTCGACGCGCTGACGGCCGCGCTCGCACCGCTCGGCCAGCAGGGCCTGCTCGACGTCACCGTCGAGCGCAGCGGCGAGCCCGCCGCGGCCGCCGGCACCGTGCTGACGCTCGAGCTCGTCGGGGCCGATCGGCCCGGCATCGTGCACGACATCACCCGCGTGCTCGCCGTGCACCACGTGAGCATCGAGGAGCTGCACACCGACACCCGGCCCGCACCGATGTCGAACGACATGCTGTTCGAGGCCCGTGCCCGACTGGTCGCGCCGGCGACCGTCGGCACCGGCGAGCTGCGCGAGGTGCTCGAGCAGTTGGCCAACGAGCTCATGGTCGACCTGTCGCTGTCGAGCGACTGATCACGTCCCGCCGAGCGACCCTCGCCACCGGCGCGGGTGCGCCGAGGTGCGTACGCTCGATCGCATGTGCCGCAACATCACCACCCTGCGCGGGCTCGAGCCCGGCGCCACCCCGGAGGAGATCGAGGCCGCTGCGCGCCAGTACGTCCGCAAGGTGAGTGGGGTGCAGAGCACGTCGGCCGCCACCGCCCCGGCGTTCGACGAGGCGGTGCGCGTGATCACCGCGGCGACGGCGACGCTGCTCGCCGAGCTGCCACCGCGCAAGCAGCCGCCGCCCACGTTGCCGCCGCTGCGCCGCATCGCCGCCCGCAAGGCGGGTCAGACGTCGACCACCACCAGCGTCGGCGGCGTGTAGCCCAGGCGACGAAGGCCCGCCTTGACGAGCGGGCCCATGCAGAGCACCCACACCACGGTGCCCACGCCGATCGCGCCGCCGAGCACCGCGCCCACCAGCACGGGCAGACCATCGCTGATCCAGCGGGCGGGCACCACATCCATCCCTCGTGCGACCAGACCGAGCATCAGCACCTCGGTGGGGCCGGGCCCGAGCTCGGTCGGGATCACCAGGCAGATCGCCACGGCGATCACGGCGATGCCGGCCACCAGCAACGGGATCCGCACCGCCAGCCGGTCCTGCTCGGGCAGCACCGCGAGCCCCAGGTCGACGAGCGGTCCGATCACGATGGTGCCGCAGATGCAGGCCCATCCGAGCCGAGCGCCCATCAGGCGGCCGGCGGCGAAGAACACGATCGAGTCGACCACGAAGCTCACCCCGAACGACAGGCCGGTGAGCTCGCTCACGCCCGTGTTGAGGACGTCGAAGGGCGAGGCGCCCAGCTCGGCGCGCAGGATCATCGGGATGCCCACCCCGACGGCGAGCCACGACAGCACGAGCCGCACCAGCCGCGAACGCATCGAGCGATCGACGGCGTCGGGTCCGGCCGACGAGGTCATGGTGCCGCCAGGGCCGCGGCGTACACCGCGGCGATGTCGGCGACGTCGGTGACCTGGTCGACCGGTGGCCCGTCGACCGACACGTCGCGGAAGCCGAGCACGTCGACCACCACGGGGCGATCGCCGTCGCTGTTGTTGCTCTCGAACCGCAGCATCCGGCCGTCGTCGGCGGACAACCAGTACACCGACGCGTCGCCGTAGCGCAGCACCACCACCGGCGTGCCGCGCAGCGTGTCGTCGCGCACGAACGCCGAACCCGGCTGCTGCTGGATGAGGAGCGGGTTGTCGCGCTGCTGCGAGGCGAGACCGGTCAACAGGGCGAGGGCCTGGTCGAGCTGACGGCCGGCGGGGTCGGGCTCCCGAGCGACCCACGGCGCGTCGGGCAGACCCGCCTGCGCGAGCAGCGGCCCGAGGTCGTCTCGCGCCTCGAGCACCGCGTCGTCCGACCAGTACACCTCGCGCACCCCGGTCTCGACACCGGTGGCACTCACGAGTGCATGGCCACGATGGGTGCTCCAGTCGATCTCGCCCTGCACCGACAACGACGCGCCGTTGCCGACCTGCACCGCGAGGGTGACGTCGGCCCCGCCACGGTCGTAGTTGGTGAACAACGCACCGGCGAGCATCGCCGCCTCGTCGTCGGTGAGCGGCCGTTCCGACGACGCCGGGGCGTCGTCGCCACCGCAGGCCGCGACGAGCATCAGCGCGAGCCCGGCAGCCAGCAGGCGCGCGAGCTGCGCGGGGCGTGGCGCACGACCGTGATCTCGTGATGCGGTGCGGCTCATGGCGCGTCGGGCACCGTGATCGTGTCGAGATCGATCGCCGGTGGCGTCGCCGAGGCCGATGCCCACGGCGCGGTCGCCGCGTCGGGCATCGACGGCTGGTCGGGCGGCGCCGGGATGTCGCGGTAGTCGACCCCGGGTGGTGGTGGCTCCTGCTCGAACTCGACCGCGTCGACCGGCGTGTCGACGCCCGGGCACGGCAGCAGGGTCTCGATGCCCGCCGGCAGCGACGTCGTGAACGTGTTGCCCGAGAAGCAGTTCGCCGACGAGGTGAGCTGCGTCGGGTCGGGGAGCAGCAGCAGGTCGACGCCGTTGTCGTCGAGCACGTTGCCCTCGACCGTGTTGCGCTCGGGTACGTAGATGCCGAGGCGCACCACGCCGATGCCGAACGACGCGTGCCCGCTCACGCGGTTGCGCACGATCGTGTTGGCCGTGCCGCCGCCCACCGCGATGCCGCCACCGAAGAAGCCGTTGGCGATCGCAGGTGCTTCGGGTTCGGCGTTGTCGATCACGAGGTTGCCGGCGATCACCGTCTCGACCTGCGGGGCGAGCAGTTCCATCTTCTGCGAGTTGGGCGTCATGCCGAGGCGGTTGTGGGTGAACGTCGAGTTCACCACATACACCCCACCCGACGCGTTGGTGCCGTAGTACCCGATCGCGTTGTACGCGGCGGTGACGTCGCGCACCACGACGTCGCACGGCTTGCACTGCCCGATGTAGATGCCCGAGTCGGGATGCCCGCTCGCGTACACCTGCTCGATCAGCCCGCCCCGCGAGGCGAACGCGTAGATGCCGTACAGGCCGTTGTCGTAGGTGGTGACGTGACTCACCCGGTAGCCGACGAGTGCGTGCTCACCTGCGCCGTAGGTGGCCGAGGGATCGCGTGAGCCGTCGCCCGTGGCGGTGCCGTTGAACAGCACGCCGTTCTGCTGGTAGTGACGTGCCGTCAGGTTCTCGACCGCCACCCCGTCGGCCATCACGGTGATCGCGTTGGTGAGCCGGTCCTGACCGTCGAGCACCACCTGGTTCCGGTCGGTGCCGCGCAGGACGATCCCCTCGGTGCGCACCTCGACCGCCTCGTGGTACTCGCCCGGGCCGACGAGCACGAGATCGCCCTCGTGTGCCGCGTCGACGGCGTCCTGGATGGTGTCGTACTGCTCGGGGACCCGGCGCACCGTGACGGTGTCGTCGTCGTCGCTCGCACACCCGGCGAGCGCCACCAACCCCGCGGTGGCGAGCAGAAAACCGGTGCTGAGCAGGGACGATGCGACTCTGGACAAAGTTCTGCTCACCTTCCGCGGTCGTCTTGACGATACCAGGGGGCATGTCGCGTCGGGCCGATGCTGCCGCCGAGCAGCAGCGATGCGAGGGCGGGTGAACCGACCGTGAGACTGAAGCGAGGACGAGGAGATCGACGGCGATCGGCTGGGGGCGACCCCGCCGACCTCGTCGCGTCCCCGGACGGTTCGGAGGTGTCGGAGGACGCCGGTCCGGTCGAGGCCTGGCAGGCGTCGGCCACGACCGAGCTGCCCGCGCCCGTCGCACCGCCGATCGATCCGCCGTCGTCACCGACCGCGGCGATCGTGTCGCCGCCCCCGTTCGCGCCGCCGGCCCCGCCCGACCTCACCCCGCCCGACCGCTCACCGCGCGACCTCACGCCGCCCGACCCGGGCTCACCGGGTGAGCCACCCGTGTCGGGCCGCGTGCCGACCATCGAGGACGACCCGGTGCACCGCGAGCACCGCTGGTGGAGCGTCACCGCGATCGTCGCCGGTCTCGCCTACCTGTTCTGGCGCGCCACCTCGACGCTCGACGGCGTGGCCCCATGGCTCGGCTGGCCGGCACTGGTGGTCGAGGCGCTCGGGGTGTTCGGCGTCGTCGTCCTGCTGATCGCGCTCGAGGCCCGACCGCTGCACACCACCGACCAGGCGCATGCGACGGCACGCGCCGACGTGATCCTGCGCGTCGAGGCCGAGCCGCTCGGCCGCATCGCCGCGTCGCTCGCAGGCCTGCGCCATGCGCGCAACGTCGCCTCGGTGACGATCCTCACCTTCACCGAGCGCGAGGACGTCCGCCAACTCGCCGCCGAGCACGGCCTCGACGTGTACTACGTCGACCCCGACGAGGACTCGACCGGTCTGCGCATGGCCGTGCGCGTCGGCCGCTCGCCGTTCCTGATCCTGCTCGACGCCGGCGACGTACCGATGCCCGACATGGCCGACATCCTCGTGCGCCACGCGTACGACGGCCACATCGCCGGCGTGCGCGGCGCGGTCGACACCTGGAGCACCGACTCGGCCGAGCACGACGCGAAGGGCCGTCACCTCCGCCGGTTCGAGCGCGAGGTGCTGTACCCGGCCGCCGGCCGCGCCGCGGTGCTGCAGGGGTCGGGTGTGCTGTTGCGCCGCTGGGCCATCGAGCACGCCGGCATTCCCAAGGGACCGCGTCGCACGGTCGAGCTGCGCTTGTCGATGAAGCTGCGCAAGGCCGGCCTCGAGGTGGTCGCACCCGCCGACCCCGTGCTGGTCTCGACGTTCTCGGCCAACACCGCCGCCGCGGTGGCGCTCGAGCGTCGCCGCGACACCGCGGCCGCGTTGCGGATGCTCCGCTCGATGGACGGCCCGCTGCTCGCGCGCGGCATGTCGATCCGCGACCGCATCGCGCTGCTGGCCACGATGGTGCGGCCGCTGTCGGGCATCCGTCGTGCGCTGTTCCTCACGCTGCTGCTGGCGGCGTTGCTCGCTGGCGAGCTGCCGCTGCGCTCGTCGATGCTCGGCCTCGCTGCGTTCTGGGTGCCCTGGATGGTGCTGCAGGCCGTCGCGCTCCGCGCCGCGTCGGCCCGTCGCCTCGACTGGGGCGATCGCGCCCGCTGGTCGTTCAGCACGATGGGCCCGGCCGTCTCGGCGCTGTTCGGCGCGGGCGACCCCGTGATCGGCGCCGGACGCATGAAGCCTCGTCAGGGCGCGCTGCGCGAGATCACCTCCAACCGGCCGCTCACCACCACGCTCGGCGTGCTCGCCGTCGTGGTGCCGGTGGTGGCGGTGTCCGACCGCTTCACCGACTGGCTGCCGCCGATGCCCAAGGCCGAGCGTGCGGCGCTGCTCGGCGTGACCGTGTGGGCGATCGCGGTGATGCTCGACGTGCTGCGCTGCCTCAACGGCGCGCGCCAGCTGCGCCGCGCCCCGCGCGTGGCCACCGAACTGCCCGGCACGGTCGGCGGTGCCGGTGCCACGATCGTCGATCTCACGCCGTACGGCGCGGGTGCGATCACGGACGAGGCCTTCGAGATCGGCGAGACCGTCCACCTCAGCTTCGACGTGCCGGGTCTCGACGACCGCACGTCGATCACCGCGCAGGGCGTGATCCGCAGCGTGCGCACCACGCCGCAGGGCATCGTCAGCGGCATCGAGTTCGTCTCGATGGACCAGGCCTCGAGCGATGCCCTCTACGAGTTCTGCGAGGTCATCCACTCGCAGCAGCAGTTCTCCGAGCGTCGACCGCGTCGTGAGCGTGCCGCGGCCCCCGCGGTGGCGCCGCGGGTCGTCGTGCCGCCGCGTCACATGGGTGTGCGCCTCGCCGCCGTGAGCGTGCTGCTCGGCGTGGCCGTCGCGACCTCGCCGCCGTTCGACACCACCGAGGCCGCTCCGGCGCCGACCGGTGGCACGATCACCGTGCAGGTCTTCCAGGACCACGACGCCAACGGCGTGCGCAACCTCACCGCCGATGCAGCGCACCCGGCGCTCGACTCGGGCGTCCCGGGCGTCACCCTCACCGCGACCTGCCTCACCGACAACGGTGGCGACGCCGTCGACGGCACCGGCGACAGCGAGACGTACGCCGCACCGGTCACGGCCGTCGACGCCGGCAACGGCACGTACACGTTCAGCAACCTGCCGGGCACCCCCTGCCGCGTCGAAGCGACGGCGCTGCCCGCCGGCTTCGCGTCGGGCCCGATCGGCACCGACAGCGGCGGCCTCGTCCAGTTCGCCGACGCCGGGTCGACGGTGAAGATCGGCATCAACCGGCCCGAGGAGTTCTGCCAGGACAACCCCACGCTGGTGCTCAACTGCGCGAGCTTCGGCGACCCGGTGTACGGCGCGACGTCCGGCTTCGGTGCGGTGCGCTCGTTCTCGTACCAGGCGAACGGCTCGACGCTGTACACGCCCGCCGCGACCGAGACCGCCACCGTGCTCGCGACCAACAGCGAGGTGGGCAGCACGTTCGGCCTCGAGTACGACCGCGTCGGCCGCCGCCTGTTCGTGGCCGCCTACACCAAGCTCTACGCCGGGTTCGGGCCGGGCGGTCCGGGTGCGATCTACACGATCGACCCGTCGACCGGTGGCGCCTCGGTGTTCACGACCATCCCCAACGCCGGGTCGCTCGCGAGCCGTGCCGGCTACACCCCCAACCCCAACTCGGTGTCGGGCGACTGGCTGCTCGACGGCGAGCACTGGGACGCGGTCGGCACCACGTCGCTCGGCGACATGCAGATCTCGCCCGACGGCTCGACGCTGTGGGTCGTCAACATGAACGACCGCCAGCTCTACCCGGTCGACCTGGCGACGCAGAACATCGGCACCCCGGTCGCGATCCCGCTCGCCACCGGTGCGGCCACGGGCTGCCTGTCGGCGAAGGTGCGTCCGATGGGCCTCGGCCGCGACGGTGACCAGATGCTCGTCGGTTCGGTGTGCAGCGGGCCCGCGGCGTCCGACCTGCGCGTGTACGTGTACCGGTTCGATCCGGTGGCGCAGACCTTCTCGGCCGCGCCCGTGTTCGAGACAGCGATCGCGTTCACCCGCGGCAAGCCGGGCAACAACTGCGGCCCCAACGGCGCGCTCGGCACGTGGAACGCGTGGACGAGCACCAACGTGTACGACGGCTCGAGCTCGCCGACCTACTGCGCGTACCCGCAGCCGATGTTGTCGGACATCGAGCTCGACGACGACGGTTCGCTGATCCTCGGCATGCGCGACCGCTTCGGTGACCAGGCGGGCGAGGACGTGCCGGCCGGCTCCAACGGCGGTGGCGGCGAGGGCGTGGCCGCCGGTGATCTGCTGCGCGCCTGCCCGAACGGCTCGGGTGGCTGGCAGCTCGAGAACAACGGTGTCTGTGGCGGCCGCACCTCCACGTCGGTCGGTACCACACAGGGTCCCGGGGGCAAGGAGTTCTACGCCGACGCGTTCGCCACGCCGATCGGCCCGGGCAGCAACCACCAGGAGATCTCGTCCGGCGGTCTGGCCAAGGTGCCTGGCTTCACCGAGGTGGTGCACTCGGTGTTCGACCCCAACACGTCGAACGGCAGCGACTGGCGCTCGGGCGGCATCCGCAAGAACAGCAACACCACGGGCGCGGCGACCGGCTTCTTCCAGGTGTTCGACAAGTGCGACAGCTCGGGCATGAACTGCCCGGTCGGTCGCTCGACCAACCTGACCTTCGGCAAGGTGAACGGTGTCGGCGACGTCGTGGCCCTGTGCGACATGGCGCCGGTCGAGATCGGCAACCGCGTGTGGTCGGACGAGAACGGCAACGGCGTGCAGGACGCGGGCGAGCCGGCGGTGCCGGGCGTTCCGGTCACGCTCGAGCTCGGTGCGTCGACCTACACCGTCGTCACCGACATGAACGGCGTCTACCGGTTCTCGAGCGACGCCCGCTTCACCGATGCCACCGGTGTCGAGTTCGGCGTGCCCGAGATGAGCGAGGGCACCACCGGCATCGTCACCTTCCCCACCACGTTCACGATCGGCGGTGTGCCACGTCCGCTGACTCGCCACGACGCGAGCGGTGTGAGCGACACGATCGACAGCGACGCCGACGAGACCACCGGCCAGGTGTCGATCACGGTCGGGGCCGCCGGCCAGAACGACCACACCTACGACGCGGGCTATGCGTCGCGGTACTCGCTCGGCGACATCGTCTGGGACGACCGCGACAACGACGGCGTGTTCCAGGTGGGCGAGCCCGGCATCGACGGTGTCACGGTGCGGCTCTACGCCGACGCCGACGACAACGGTCTGCCCGACGGCGCAGCCCTGGCGTCGCAGACCACCAGCGACGGCGGCGCGTACCTGTTCACCAACCTGCCGACGGGCACCTACGTCGTCGAGGTCGCGACGCCGACCGGGTACCGGTCGAGCACCGGTCTGCAGACCTCGGCCACCGGCCCGTACGAGGGCGCCGCGACGCCCGATCCCGACGCGGTCGCCACGGACGCCGACGACAACGGCTCGGCCACCGACGCGAGCGGCACACTCGTGCGGTCGAAGGCCGTGACGCTCGGTGCGTTCGAGCCGACGGGCGAACCGCCCACCCCGGGCCACCCCGACTCGACCGAGGACACGCGCAGCAACGCGACGGTCGACTTCGGCTTCTTCCGACCCATGTCGATCGGCAACCTCGTGTGGGACGACGTCGACGACAGCGGCACGGTCGACAACGGCGAACCCGGCATCCCCGGTGTGCCGGTGCTGCTGCGCCAGTCCGGCAACGTGATCGCCAGCACGACCACCGACGCGAACGGCCACTACCTCTTCACGCTCCTCGCCGCCGGCCAGTACGAGCTCGAGGTCACCCCGCCAACGGGCTACCAGAGCTCGACCGGCCTGCCGAGCGGCAACATCTCCGAACCGGCGCCCGACCCCGACACCGACACCGATGACGACGACGACAACGGCACCGCTGCCTTCGGTGCCGTGCGCACCACCGTGATCGACCTGACGCCGACGGCCGAGCCGTCGGGCGAGGGCCATGCGGTGCCCACCGGCGTGACCGATCCCGCTGCCGACGCCGACGCCAACTACACCGTCGACTTCGGCTTCTGGCGACCGGTCAGCCTCGGCAACCTCGTCTGGGAGGACGCCGACGACAACGGCATCCACGACGTCGGCGAGGTGGGCATCCCCAACGTGCCCGTCAAGCTGTTCCAGGCCGACGGCACCACCGAGGTCGAGGTCGGCCCCGACGGCGTCCTCGGCACCGGTGACGACGCGCCCGGCGGCGTGGTCACCGCGGCGAACGGCACCTACTCGTTCACCAACCTGCGGCCCGCCACCTACCGCGTGCAGGTCGCGGTGCCCACGGGGTGGCGCACCTCGTCGGTGGCCGACACCGGCGACGCCAACGACGACACCGACCACGACAACAACGGCGGCGTGCGCGCCACCGGCTCGGTGCTCGCCGGTCACGTCGACCTCGGCGTCGGCACCGAGCCCGTGAACGACGGCGACAACGACGCGAGCTCGAACCTCACCGTCGACGTCGGCCTGTTCCAGCCGCGTCCCGACCTGACGATCCTCAAGGCCACCAACGGCTGTGACGCCGACACGGCCACGGGCGCCAGCGGCCCGGCAGGCGGCTGCCCGCCCGGTGACGGCCTGAGCAACCCGATCGTCCCGACGGGCGGCTCGGTCACCTGGACGTACCGTGCGTCGAACACCGGCAACGTGCCGCTCACCGACGCGACCGTCACCGACGACCGGATCGACGCCTCGCTCATCGACTGCAACGGTGGCAGCGCCGGCAACGGCCAGCCGTTCGTGCTCGCCGTCGGCGACTCGCTCACCTGCACCGCCCAGGGCACGGCCGACCCCGGCCAGTACGACAACACCGCGACCCTCACCGCCACCGGCGAGACGGGCCCGGGCACCACCGGCACGGTGGGCCCGGTCACCAACCCGTCGCACTACTACGGCTCGGCGCCGGGCATCGCGATCAAGACCTACACGCTGCTCGGCGACCCCGGCACCACGGTGGGCGGCCACCTCACCGATCCGGCCCCGACCGTGACCGGCACCGACGACGCCGACCTGCCCGGCGGCCGCGACATGGTGGCCAACCACGTGGTGCCCGACGGCACCGGCGTGTGGTGGGCGTACGCGGTCACGAACACCGGCAACGTCACGCTGACCGATGTGCAGGTGGTCGACGACCACGTGGGCGTCGTCTGCTCGAACGTCACCATCGCCGCGGGCGCCACCGAGTGGTGCGTGATGCCCGGTGTGGTGAGCCTCGCCGCCACCACCGCCGGCCAGTACGGCAACACGGGCACCGCCACCGGCACCGACGCGACCAGCAATCCCAGCGGTCCGGTCACCGTCGGCCCGGTGAGCGACCCGACGCACGCGTTCGTGCCCACCCCCGCGATCTCGCTGAAGAAGTACACCAACGACCAGGACGCCGACACCCCCGAGACCCGCCCGCAGATCGACGCCGGCGCCGGCGTGGTGTGGCGGTACGTGATCACCAACACCGGCGACTGGCCGCTCACCGCGGTGAACCTCGTCGACGACGTCGAGGGCGCGATCAGCTGCCCGGTGCTGCCCGGCAGTCCGAGCATGCTGCTGCCCGGCCAGTCGATCACCTGCACGGCCACCGGCACGGCCGCCGCGCAGCCCGGTGGCGTCGACTACGTCAACACCGGCACCGTCACCGGCACACCGCTGCCGCCGAGCACCGGCTCGCTGCCGAGCCCCACCGACGACGACCCGTCGGGCTACAAGCCGCTCGTCGCCTCGATCGGCGACCGGGTGTGGCTCGACACCGACGTCGACGGGGTGCAGGACCCGGGCGAGCCCGGCGTGGGTGGCGTGACCGTGCGCCTGCTCACCCCCGGCGACGTCGTCGTCGCCACGCTCACCACGCTGCCCGACGGCGGCTACCTCTTCGCCAACCTCGACCCGGGCACCTACGTGCTCGAGTTCGTGCCGCCTGCCGACCACCTCGTCACCGACCGCGACGCGGGCGCCGACGACACCGTCGACAGCGACGTCGACACCGCGACCCATCGCACGGTGCCGACGCGGCTCGACGGCGGCGAGAACGACGTCACCTGGGACATGGGTCTGTATCAGCTCGCCTCGTTGGGCGATCACGTCTGGTACGACGCCGACCTCGACGGCGTGCAGGACGCCGGCGAGGCACCCGTCGTCGGCTCGACCGTACGTCTGTTCACCTCGGGCGGCGCCAGCCTGGCGTCGACCACCACCGACGGCAGCGGTGCCTACCACTTCACCGGTCTGCGTCCCGGTGGCTACGTCGTGCAGTTCGACCTGCCGGCCGGCCACACCTTCACCCGTCGCGACGCGAGCCCGTCGCAGCCGAACGCCGATCAGGTCGACTCCGACGCCGACGAGCGCACCGGCCAGTCGCCGCTCGTCGAGCTGAGCTCGGGCGAGGACGATCCCACGATCGACGCCGGCGTGTACGAGCGGGCGGCGCTCGGCGACCTCGTGTGGGAGGACCTCGACGCCGACGGGGTGCAGGACGCAGGTGAATCCGGCGTGCCCGGTGTGGTGGTGTCGCTCTTCGGTGCCGACGGCGTGGCCGTCGACAGCGTGACGACCGACGCCGAGGGCGGCTACCACTTCACCGGCCTGCAGCCGGGCACGTGGTCGATCGGCGTGTCGAACCTGCCGACCGGCGCCACCATCAGCGCGGCCGACCAGGGCACCGACGACGCCGTCGACAGCGACGTCGACCCGACGACGGGTCGGTCGATCACGACGGCGTTGGCCGCGGGCGAGAACGACCTCACCTGGGACGCCGGCATCTGGGGCCTCCCGGCCTCGAACGTCCCGCCGCCCAGCGCGACGCCGAGCGACACGACCGTGATCCGGGGCCTGCCGGTCACCGGTGGCAACGTGCTGCAGCTCGTGGTGTTCGCCTCGGCGATGCTGATGATCGGCCTGCTGCTCGTCCGAGCCCGCCGCCCGCGCACCCTCTGAGCTGGGGTGACGTGTGAGCGGCGTGCGTGGGAGCGAGCCGGACGGACGGTAGGATCGTCCCTTGTGCCCGCGGCCATGTGGCTCGCGCGGCCCCGCAGTCGAAGACGCCCGCAGAAGCAGTCAGTAGAGGAAAGAGACGACCACCATGGCCAAGCGCGAGTTCCCCCTCGAGCGCACCCGCAACATCGGCATCATGGCCCACATCGATGCCGGCAAGACCACCACGACGGAGCGCATCCTCTACTACACCGGCAAGAGCTACAAGATCGGTGAGGTGCACGACGGTGCGGCGACCATGGACCACATGGCGCAGGAGCAGGAGCGCGGCATCACCATCACGTCGGCCGCCACCACCTGCATCTGGAACAACCACCGCATCAACATCATCGACACCCCGGGCCACGTCGACTTCACCATCGAAGTCGAGCGTTCGCTCCGCGTGCTCGACGGCGCGGTCACGGTGTTCGACTCGGTGGCCGGCGTCGAGCCGCAGACCGAGACGGTGTGGCGTCAGGCCAACAAGTACAAGGTCCCGCGCATGTGCTTCGTCAACAAGATGGACCGCATCGGCGCGAACTTCTACCGCACCGTCGAGATGGTGAAGACCCGCCTCGAGGCCACCCCGGCCGTGCTGCACCTCCCGGTGGGTGCCGGTGGCCCCGAGAGCAACAAGCCCTTCGCCGGTCTGATCGACCTGGTGAAGATGAAGGCGCTCATCTGGCGCGACGAGGAGCTCGGCGCGAAGTGGGACGAGGTCGACATCCCGGCCGACCAGATCGACGAGGCCAACCAGTACCGCGAGGAGCTGCTCGAGACGATCGCCACCAGCGACGACGAGCTGATGGAGAAGTACCTCGGCGGCGAGGAGCTCACCGAGGCCGAGATCAAGCGTGCGATCCGCAAGGGCACCCTGGCGTTCGACTTCGTGCCGATCCTGTGTGGCTCGGCGTTCAAGAACAAGGGCGTCCAGCCGATGCTCGACGCGGTCATCGACTTCCTGCCGAGCCCGCTCGACATCCCGCCGACCGAGGGCACCCGCCCCGGCCACGACGACGAGGTGCTGGTCCGCAAGGCGAGCGAGAGCGAGCCGTTCGCGGCCCTCGCGTTCAAGATCGTCGCCGACCCGTTCGGCAAGCTCACCTACTTCCGGGTGTACTCGGGCCAGATCAACAAGGGCGACGAGGTCTACAACTCGACCAAGGAGCGCAAGGAGCGCCTCGGCCGCATCCTCCTCATGCACGCGAACCAGCGTGAGGACCTCGACGTGGCCATGGCCGGCGACATCGTCGCCGGTCTCGGCTTCAAGGACACCACCACCGGCGACACGCTCTGCGACCGCAACCACGCGATCATCCTCGAGCGCATGGAGTTCCCCGAGCCGGTGATCCACGTGGCCATCGAGCCGAAGACGAAGGACGACTCCGACAAGCTCGGCAAGGCGCTCAAGTCGCTGTCGGACGAGGACCCGACCTTCCGGGTGCGCACCGACGAGGAGACCGGCCAGACCGTCATCTCCGGCATGGGCGAGCTCCACCTCGAGATCCTCGTCGACCGCATGCAGCGCGAGTTCAACGTCGACGCGACGGTGGGCAAGCCGCAGGTGGCCTACCGCGAGACGATCACCAAGACCGTCGAGTCGGTCGAGTACCGCCACATCAAGCAGTCGGGTGGTTCGGGTCAGTTCGCGGTCGTGAAGATCACGCTCGAGCCGAACCCCGGCAAGGGCTACGAGTTCGTCGACAAGATCACCGGTGGCCGCGTGCCCCGCGAGTACATCCAGCCCACCAACCAGGGCATCCAGAGCGCGCTCGACTCGGGCGTGCTCGCCGGCTACCCGACGGTGGACGTGAAGGCGTCGCTCGTCGACGGCCAGTACCACGACGTCGACTCGTCGGAAATGGCGTTCAAGATCGCCGGTCAGATGGCGTTCAAGAAGGCCGCCGAGATGGCCAAGCCGGTGCTGCTCGAGCCGATCATGGGTGTCGAGGTCGTCACGCCCGAGGAGTACATGGGCGACGTCATGGGCGACCTCAGCAGCCGTCGTGGCCGCATCGAGGGCATGGAGGCCCGGGGCAACACCCAGGTCGTCCGGGCCCAGGTGCCGCTGTCGGAGATGTTCGGCTACTCGACCGACCTGCGCTCGCGCACCCAGGGTCGTGCGACGTACACCATGCAGTTCGCGCAGTACATGGAAGTGCCGAGCAACATCGCCACCGACATCATCAAGCGCGTTCGCGGCGAGTGATCGCCCGCTGAGCCCGACGAGCGTCAGCTCTGCTCGACGGCCCGGCCCCTTCGGGGGCCGGGCCGTCGGCGTTCTCCGGATCTCGTGGTCCGATCAGGGGAGTGTCTCGTCGATGACCAGCCGCGCCTCGCGTGCTTCGCGGAGCGCCAGGTAGGCGAGCGACGCCAGCACGGCCGTCATCGCCAGACCCTGCACCAGCCCCACACGCTCGCCGAGGAACACCCACGCGGCGATCGAGGCGCCCACCGGCTCGGCCTGGATGAGCAGCGTCGACACCGACGAGTCGACCCGTGGCTGGGCCCACGCGATCAGCCCGTGTCCCATCAGCCCGGGCCCGATCGCGAGCAGCACCATCCAGAGCCAGCCGACACCGTGGACCCGGCCGAGGTCGGCCGACGTGGCGACGACGAGCACCGACACCGTGACCGCGCCGACGAGCGACATCACGAACATGAACCGCACCGTCTCGACGCGGTCGCGCACGCGCTTGCTGAGCAGCAGGTACGCCACCCACACCAGCAACGACACGACGGCCCACACGTAACCGATCGCCTCGTTGGGATCGTCGCCGCTCGGCGACGGCGCGGCGATCACCGCCACGACCACGCCGCCGACCGCCGCGAGCGCACAGCCGACCTTCACGGGGGTGAGCCGTTCGCCCATCCAGATCGTGGCGACGGGCAACGCCACGACGGGGGTGAGCGCGCCGATGATCAGCGCGATCGCCACGCTGAGGTGTTCGAGCGAGATGAAGAACGCGCAGATGTTGAGCCCGAACAGGATGCCGAGCGGTGCGGCCGCGCGGAGGTCGGCGCGCGACGGCAGCCGTCGCATCACGACGCACACGACCAGCATCACGAGCGTCGCGGTCCACATGCGCCAGAACGACAACACCACGCCACCCGCGCCGGTGGCCTTGCCGAGGGTGCCGCCGAACGACCAGAACACGCTGGCGGTGAGCACGGCCACCAGACCGAGCGACCGGCCCCGGGCCGTGTCGCCGGGCGGTGCGCCGTCGGGGCGTTCGTCGGTGACGGTCACGGTGCCACCACCGGCGTGACGAGGGCCTCGGCCTCGTCGCAGGCCGTGGGTGCCGCCGCCTGCGCGGCGAGCACCTCGTCGACGGGGGAGCGCTGCTCGCCGGCACGCCACGCGTCGAGGTACGGGAACGGCCAGATCTCGCCGCGGCGCACCTGCCATTCGGCACCCGGGCACGGCCACGAGAAGCCCACGTGGGTGTGGCACTCGCTGTTGCGGGCGTTGCCGGTCTGGCCCATCACCCCGAGCGGGTCGCCGGCGCCGACCTGCTGCTCGGGGGTGACCGACACCGAGCCGAGGTGAGCGAGGTAGTAGCGCACCCCGTCGTCGCCGAGCAACGACACGAACATGCCGCCACGGGTGGCGGGGTCGTCGACGGCCGGATCCCACCGGTCGACCGTGCTGGTCTCGAGCACCCGGCCCGACGTCGGCGCCACCACCTGCGCACCGCAGCCGAACACGTCGATGGCCGGGTAGTCGTGGTGCGTGGTGCCGTAGCTGACATCGCGCCCCGTGAAGGGGAAGACGTACACCGGCGCGGGCGGCAGGGTGGTGCTGGTGGTCGGCGCGAGTGTGGTGGTCGGCTCGGCCGTCGTGGTCGGCTCGGCCGTCGTGGTCGGTGTCTCGGTGGTGGTCGGCGCGGCCGAGATGGCCGCGGTGGAGGCGGCCGAGGTGCTGGCACCGGCCGTCGTCGCCGTCGTCGTCGGCTCCGACACCGGGTCGTCACTGCACGACAGGAGCACCGCCACCGAGCAGAGCACCGCGAGCACACGCACCCGGGCAGTGTCGCAGGCGCGACGGGGCGCCCTCCGACTTCGGGTACGGTTCCCGCTCGATGGGCCGGTGGGGGACACGGGCCCGCCGACCGAGGTCGCCGGTGAGGGGCATCGCGCTGGCGTTCGCCCTGACCGCGGGAGCGTGCAGCGACACCGATGGTGGGGTCACGAGTGGCTCGGCGGCCGGTTCCGACGTGGCGACCACGATCCCCGCGTCGAGCGTCGCGCCGTCGTCGAGCGCAGCACCGTCCACCGAACCGGCCGGCACGTCCGCCGCCCCCGCCACCACCATCGCGTCGGAGCCGATCCGCACCTCCACCACGCGATCCGCCTGCGGGGCACCGTGGCCCGAGCGGCCATACTGGGCCACATGTCCCGACCGGCGAACCCGACTCGCTCGTCGCGCAGCACCCCGACCGGTCCCGCACGTCGCCTCGGTCGGCCGCCCCGGGTGAAGGCCCGCGACACGCGCCGCCGACTCCTCGACATCGCTCGTGGGGTGTACGCCGAGCGAGGCTACGAAGCCGCCACCAACAAGGAGATCGCCGACCTCGCGCACATGACGACGGCGGCGCTCTACTACCACTTCCCGTCGAAGCGAGACCTGTACCTGGCGGTGCACGAGGACGCGCGCGAGCAGGTGTACAGCCGGTTCGAGCAGGTGCTCGATCCGACGGCGACGTTCGCCGACCAGCTCGTGTCGGTGCTGATGGCCACCCACGAGCTCAACGCCGAGGATCCGACGTTGGCCCGCTTCCTCGCCTCGGCCCGCACCGACATGAACCGGAGGCCCGATCTGCTGCCCGCGCTCGAGAACCGGGCCAGCTTCCGCTCGCAGTTCTTCGACCGGATCATCGAAGCGGGTGTGCGATCGGGCGAGATCCCGCCGCGCAATCGCGGGCTCGTGCAGGTGTTCATCACCGCGATGATCACCGGCATGACCGATGCGCTGAGCGACGACCAGGACGTGCACCTGCGCGCGATCGAGGCGGTGCAGGCGATCCTGGCCGGCGACCTGGTGCAGCCACCCGCCAAGTCGCGTCGCCGTCGCGCGAGCTGATCGCTCCTGCTGTCACCATTCTCTCGATCTCGCGCAACAGATGCGTGAGGTCGGGTGTCTCGTCGTGTGATGGAGGCGACATGGAGCGCGATGGACGACACGACTGAGCCCGTCGTCGACGCGATCGCGTTCGATCTGACGGCTCTGTACCGCGAGCAGGCGTTGCCGATGACCCGTCTCGCGCACGCGATCGTCGGATCGAACGCGGTGGCCGAGGAGCTGGTGCACGACGCGTTCGTGCGGCTCGGACGTCAGCCGGTCGGCCGTGTGCGCGAGCCGTTGCCCTATCTGCGGGCGATCGTGGTGAACCTGAGCCGCAACTGGATCCGGCGCCAGGTCGTCGCCCGACGCGCACCGGTGCGACCCGACGCCCTCGCGCTCGGCGAACCCGAGCACGACGACACCTGGGTGGCGCTGTGCCGGCTGCCCGCCAAGTACCGCGCCGTGCTGGCACTGCGCTACTACGACGACCTGCCCGACGACGAGATCGCCGATGTGCTCGGCGTGCGGCGCGCCACGGTGCGCTCGCTCGTGCACCGCGGGCTCGACCTGCTGCGGAAGGAGCTGTCATGAGCGACCTGGCCGACGACGAGCTCGAGCGCCGGCTGCGTTCGACCTACGCGCGTGTCACGGCGACCACGCGGCTGACCGGTCGCCCGCTGGACGTACCCGAACGCAGGCCGCTGTGGCCGGTGCGCGTGTCGATCGCGATGGCGGCCGTGGTCGTGCTGGTGCTGCTCGGTGTGGTGGTGAGCCGGCAGGGCGACGAGGCGAGCGGCCGTGGCGACGGGCCTCGGTGGGCACTCGTGTCGCTGTACCGATGGGGGTTCGAGGGCGTGCGGCCGTACGACCCCACCACCGACGGCCTCGGCGACCAGCGCGGCGACGTGATCACGTACCGACGGGACGGCGCCACGGTGCAGGTGATGTCGCTGCGCGACGCGACGATCGACGAGACCGGGCTGGCCGCGAACCCGGACGGGCAGAGCCCCGTCGTGTCGGTGTCACCGGACGAGCGTCTGGTCGTGCGCCATCTGGGCGGCGACCTGACCCTGGTGCTTCGCTACGAGGGCGACACCGACGTCGACCACGTGCCGGACATGACGATGCTGGCTCGGACCGCGGTGACCGTCGGCCAGGACGCCTGGGCACGTGCACAGCAGCGGCAGGGGTTCGCGACACTCGGTCTCGACGGGCCGGAGCCGGTGATCGAGTACCGCTTCGACGACGGGATGACGATCACCCGCGAGGTGCAGGGCACGTTGCGCGGCGGGTTCAACGCCGTCTACCGCAGTGACTTCAGTGGCTTCGGCGGTGTGCCGACGTCGTCGGACCCGGCGCACGTCGTCGTGTACGCATTGGCCGAGGGCGAGCCCTACGTGGTGCGGGCGAACCCGGGGGTGGCCTCGGTCGAGATCGACGGCGTCGAGGTGCCGTTGCACCGGATCGTCGATCCCGACTCGGGCGTCGCGGTCGGCTGGGCGCAGGTCGAGCTCGGCACGGGCGAGCACCGGGTGATCGGCCGTGACGCCTCGGGCGACGTGGTCGCCACGACCACGAGCGCGGCCGGCTCGCCGGTCGTGGAGGAGGCACCGTGAGACGGACACTCTCGAAGGTCGTGGCCTCGGTGTTGGTCGCGAGCGTGGCGCTCGGCGCGTGCGGTGGCGACGACGAGCCGACCGGTCGGCGCGATCCGCTGTCGTCGGACGATCCGGCACCCGACGACCTCACCGTGGTCCACACGGACGGCATCGTCGGCCTCCCGGGCACCGAGCCGGATGGACCGGCCACCGTGTTCGGTCTCTTCGTCGGCGACGGGTGCCTGTACGCGGCCGTCGGCCGGGCGTACAGCAGCTGTCAGTACCTGGCGACCGATCCGTCGTCGGTCAGCTTCGACGGCGGCCTGCACGACGACGTCTCGGTCGCCTGGGTCGCGATCACCGACCCGGCAGTGACGCTCGCCCGGTTCTGGATGCTCGACGGCTCGACGTTCGAGCAGTCGCCCGTCGGCGAGCCGGGCGCGACCGAGCCGGCGCAGGTGTTCGGACACGCCGTGCCGGCCTCGAACGAGATCGTCGGGATCGAGCTGCTCGACGCCGACGGCAACGTCGCCTGGGCGCTGTCGATCGACGGCGGTGCCTGAACGGCTCGCCGGTCAGGCGTTGGCGCCCTCGCGCACGCGTGCCCGGGTGAACTGCATGCAGCCGTCGTCGAGGGCGCTGGTGCGGAACATCTTCTTGTCGCGGCCGTAGTTCTGCGGGTTGATCCACGGCTCGCGGTCGCCCTGCTTGGGGAACAGGTGCAGCACCCGCTTGATGTAGCCGGGCGAGAAGTCGTCGATCCACGGACGCTCGGGCATGCCCTGATCGGACGGACGCAGGCGCGGCGTGCACTGGTCGGTGCCGGTGGCGCGCAGGTGGTTGAGCAGGCGGCAGACGTACTCGCTGATGAGGTCGGCGCGCAGGGTCCACGAGGCGTTGATGTACCCGAACGTCGACACCAGGTTGGGCACGTCGCTGTAGGCCATGCCCTTGTACGTCCAGGTGCGGGAGAAGTCGACCGGTTCGCCGTCGACCTCGAACGCGACCTCGCCGAGCGTGACCAGCTCGAGGCCGGTCGCGGTGACGATGATGTCGGCGTCGAGGTGCTCACCGCTGCGCAGCACGATGCCGGTCTCGTCGAACCGCTCGATGTGGTCGGTCACCACCGACGCCTTGCCGTCGCGGATCGACCGGAACAGGTCGCCGTTGGGCACCAGGCACATGCGCTCGTCCCACGGGTTGTAGCGAGGCGTGAAGTGGGTGTCGACGTCGACGCCGGGCAGCTCCTTGCGCACTCGCTTCAGCAGCGTCTGCTTCACCTTGTCGGGCGCGGTGCGGGTGCGGCCGTACAGGAACTGCTGCATCGCGACGTTCTTGCGGCGCGTGATCTCGTAGGCCACCTTGTCGGGCAGCACCTTGCGCAACGTGTTGGCGATGGCGTCGCGATCGGGTGCCGACACCACGTAGGTGGGCGAGCGCTGCAGCATCGTCACGTGCGCGGCCTGGTCGGCCATCGCAGGCACGAGGGTCATCGCCGTGGCGCCCGAGCCGATGACGACCACCCGCTTGCCGGTGTGGTCGAGGTCGTCCGGCCAGGCCTGCGGGTGCACGATCGTGCCGCGGAAGTCGTCGCGGCCGGCGAACTCGGGGGTGTGCCCGCCCCGGTACGAGTAGTAGCCCGAACACATGAAGAGGAAGTTGCAGGTGATCGTCGCGGTCTCGCCGGTTTGGCGCTGCGTGGCCGTGACCGTCCATCGGGCGTCGTCGCTCGACCACGACGCGTTCGTGACGAGGTGGCCGAAGCGGATGTGGCGGTCGATGCCGTGTTCGGCCACGGTCTCGCGCAGGTAGGCCATGATCGACGGTCCGTCGGCGATCGACTTCTCGGCCGTCCACGGCTTGAACGAGTAGCCGAGCGTGTGCATGTCGCTGTCGCTGCGCACGCCCGGATAGCGGAACAGGTCCCACGTGCCGCCGATGTCGTCGCGACCGTCGAGGATCGTGAACGTGCGGTCGGGGCAGCGGGTGAGGAGGTGGTACGCAGCACCGATGCCCGAGATGCCGGCACCCACCACGACCACGTCGACGTGTTCGGTCATGCGCCGACCCTACCGAGTCGCACCTCGTCGGCGTCGACGTGGGGCGCGCAGGGCGTCCGCCGCCGGGGGAGGCGTGCCGCCGCAGGCGCGCCACACGTGCGTCGCGGTGCGGGCCGGCCAGTCGGGCACCGGGCGCCCCGCGAGCGCCAGCGCGTAGAGCGTGCCCGAGCACGCGGCCACGGCGAGGTCGATGTCGGCATCGGCCGCCAGCTGCCCGGTGGCGACGCCGCGGCGCAGGATCGACTCGAAGCGCGTGCGGCGCGGCTGCACGATGCGTTCGCGGAACAGCGAGCGCAGTTCGGGTTCGGTGGCGTCCTGCAGCATCGCGCCCACCAGTCCGAGGCCGTTGGGTCGCGTGACGCCCTGGTGGAACGCTCGGAGCTCGGTGACGAGATCGGCGTACGGGTCGCCGGTGTCGGGCCGCTCGTCGGCGCGTGACATGCCGGCGATCGCGGCCGTGGCCAGGTCGGCCTTCGAGGGGAAGCGCCGGTACAGCGCCTGACGGGTGGTGCCCGCCGCCTCGGCGACCGCCAGCACGGACATCGCCTCGTAGCCGTGAGCGGCCAGGTGCTGGCGGGCTGCCTCGAGGATCGCGCGGTCGAGGTCGGGATCTCTCGGGCGGCCCACCGGCGAGGTCGGGGTTGTCACGGTGTGAGCGTAGCCCTACATTACGGTACAGGTCTGTAACGAAATCGAACGACGAAGGGGATCGGGATGGACATCGGGATCATCGGTGCGGGTTCGGTGGGGCGGTCGCTGGGGCGGGGTCTCGCAGCTGCCGGGCACACCGTCGTGTTCGGGGTGCGAGACGTCGGCGACACGAGGCACGCCGACCTGGCCGCCGCCGGACAGCTCGCCGATCCGGCCGGTGCGGTGGCCGATGCGCAGGTGGTGGTGCTCGCCGTGCCGGCCGACGCGGTGACGACCGCGATCGCGGCGATGCCCTTGCGCGCCGGCCAGGTGCTGGCGGACGCGACCAACGCCGTGCGCACGCCGGTGCCCGACGGGCACGACACGCTCGGCTCGTACGTCGCCTCGCTGTTGCCTGCGGGCGTGGCGTTCGTGAAGGCGTTCGACACCATCGGTGCCGAGCACTTCGACGGCCGTCTGGTCGGCACCTCGGGCACCTTCCTGCCGATCGCCGGTGACAGCGACGGGGTCGACGTGATCGCCCGGCTCGCCGTCGACCTCGGTTTCGAGCCGGCGGTGCTGGGCGGGCGCGAGTCGGTACGTCTGGTCGAGGACCACGCACGGTTGTGGATCCACCTCGCCTTCGCCGCGGGGTGGGGGCGCGGCTTCCGCTTCGCCGTGGTGCGCGAGCCATGACCGGGGGTGGCGCCGCGGGCGAAGGGAAGCGGGTCGGGTTCCTCGAGCTCTTCTTCGACCTCGTGTTCGTGTTCGCCGTCACCCAGCTCGTCGGCACGCTGCACGACGACCACGCGGTGGGGGGGGGTGGGGTCGGATGGCCCTGCTGCTGTGGCTGGTGTGGTGGGCGTGGTCGCAGTTCGCGTGGACCGGCAACGCGATCGACATGGACCGTCGCCCCGTCCGCGTGATCGTGCTCGTCGCGTCGTTCGCGATGTTGCTCGCCGCGATCGCCTTGCCCGATGCGTTCGCCGATCGTGGCGCGTGGTTCGCGGTGCCGTACCTGGGTGTGCGTGCCGCGGGACTGGCGCTCTACTGGGTGGGCGTCGCCGGCGACGCCGCGCACCGCGCCGCGCTGCGCACCTACCTGCCCGTGGCATCGGTGAGCCCGGTGCTCGTGCTGGTGGGCGGCCTTGCTCACGGCGATGCGCGCACGTGGTGGTGGCTGGGTGCCGTGGTGGTCGACCTCGCGTAGGTTGCGGCCGCCGGGCGCGGCGAGTTCCGTGTCGACGCCGCCCACTTCGCCGAACGTCACGGCCTGATCGTCATCATCGCGATCGGCGAGTCGGTGGTGGCGATGGGTGCGACGGCCGAGGCCCGCGGGCTCGAGGCCTCGGTCGTCACCGTGCTCGTCGTCGCCTTCGCGGCGGTGGCCGGCCTGTGGTGGACATACTTCGACTGGGTCGCCACGGCCACCGAGCACCGCCTGGCTCGCGAGGACGACGCCCGCCGCCGGGGCAACCTCGCCCGCGACCTGTACACGCTCGGGCACCTGCCGCTCGTCGCCGGCACCGTGGTCCTCGCCGCCGCGGTCGAGGAGGCGCTCGTCGTGCCCGACGAGCCCTTGCACGGTCTCGGTGTCGCCGCGCTCTGGATCGGGCCGAGCCTGTTCCTCGTCGGGTTCGCGATCGGCAACCTCCGCGCGAGCGGCACCTGGCTCTGGGGCCGCCTGGCCGGTGTGGCCGCGATCGTGGTGCTCGGCGCCGTGGCGTCGCACGTCGATGCCGCCGTGTCGATCGGTGCGCTGGCTCTCGTGATCGCGGCGGTGGCCGTCGCCGAGCGCGACCGTCCCGGCGAACTGGCGCGCAGTAATTGATCGGGGAGTAAGTTGTGCGGACCGGTCCGACTTGGGGGGACCGATCACTGCAGGGGGATCACACATGGGTGTGCTCGACGGCCGTGTCGCGTGCGTCACGGGTGGAACGAGAGGGATCGGTCTGGCGTGCGCCAAGGCCTTCCTCGACGAGGGGGCGTCGGTCGTCATCAACGGCCGCGACCCGGCGAAGGGTGCGGCGTCGGTGGCGGAGTTGAACGCCGGCGACCGGGTGCACTTCATCGCCGGCGACGTCAAGAAGCGCGAGGACTGCGAGGCGCTCGTGCACGGCACGGTCGAGCGCTACGGCAAGATCGACATCCTCGTGCCCAACGCGGGCGGCGGCAGCGACTACGCCCCGGTGGCGCAGATGACCGACGAGGCCATGCAGGACGCGATGCTGTGGAACTTCTGGCACACGTTCTGGACGATGCGCACGGCGCTCAACTACATGATCCCGCAGGGCTGGGGCCGCATCATGGCGATGAGCTCGGTCGAGGGCAAGATGGGCAAGCCCGCGATCTCGAGCTACGTCGCCTCGAAGCACGCGATCAACGGACTCTGCAAGTCGGTCGCCCGTGAGGTCGGCACGATGGGCATCACCGTCAACGCGCTCTGCCCGGGTGCCATCGAGACCGACGAGATGAAGACCGCCGGCCCGCCCGCGGCCGAGGCGATGGGCCTCACCTACGAGGGCCTGCTCGACGTGTTCGCCCAACAGTCGATGATCAAGCGGCTGAACGAGGTGGAGGACGTGGCCCTCGTGGCCGTACTGCTGGCATCCGATGCCGGGGCTGGGATCACGGGATCGATGATCTCGATCGACGGCGGCACGTCGCCGTACTGATGCAGGGGGACTGACACATGGGCAAGTTGGACGGAAAGGTCGCCTGCATCACGGGCGGCACGCGCAGCATCGGTCGGGCCATGGCCGACGCCTTCCTGGCCGAGGGCGCCACGGTCGTGGTGAACGGCCGCGACGCGGCCAAGGGGCAGGTCTGCCTCGACGAGATGAACGCCGGCGATCGCGCGGCGTTCTTCGCGGGCGACGCCTCGAAGCAGGACGTCGTCGAGGGGCTCATCGCCTTCACCATCGAGAAGTACGGCAAGCTCGACATCTGCTGTCTCAACTCGGGTGGCGTCAAGAACACCGCACCGGTGTTCATGATGACCGACGAGGAGTGGAACCTCGAGATCGACTGGAACCTCAACCACGTGTTCTGGGGCATGCGCAAGGCGCTGCAGCACATGATGGAACGCGGCCAGGGCGGCCGGATCATCGTCACCTCGTCGGTCGAGGGCAAGCTCGGCAAGCCGGGCATCCCCGGCTACGCCACCACCAAGCACGCGGTGAACGGGCTCGTGAAGGCCGCAGCCGCCGAGGTGGGCACCACCGGCATCACGGTCAACTCGATCCTGCCGGGCATCATCGAGACCGACATCGTCCGCGCGACGGGTCCGGACTCGGCCATCGCGATGGGCCTCCCGGGCTACGACGAGATGATCGCCCTGTTCTGTGCCGAGAGCTCGATCAAGCGACCGAACACGGTCGAAGAAGTGGCGGCGGTGGCCGTCATGCTCGCCAGCGACGCAGCCCGCAACATCACCGGGAACATGTTCCCGGTCGATGGCGGCACGATGCCCTACTGACGGCACGGACCATCTCGTGACCGACGCCGTGCCCACCCCCGGACCAGCCGACCTCTACTCGCTCGCGGGCGAGGTCGCGGTGATCACCGGAGGTGGGCGCGGCATCGGCGAAGGGATCGCCCGGGCGATGGCCGCCGCCGGGGCGAAGGTGGTGGTCGCAGCGCGGCGCACCGCCGAGATCGAGGCAGTCGCGCAGGCCATCCGCGACGAAGGCGGTGAGGCGCTGGCCGTCACCACCGACGTGCTCGACGACGCTGCGCAGGATGCGCTCGCCCGAGCCGCGATCGCGCACTTCGGCAAGGTCACGATCTGGGTGAACAACGCGGGCGGCGCCTCCGAGCGCACGGCGTTGCACGAGATGAACCGCGAGCAGTGGGACCGCTGCCTCGCGCTCAACCTCACCGCGGTGTGGGCCGGCATCGTCGTGGCCGCGCGCCACATCGAGACCGGCTGCATCATCAACATCTCGTCCGGCGCCGGCACGGGGCCCGTGCCCGGCAGCGGCCACTACGGCGCGGCGAAGGCGGGCGTCAACTCGCTCACGCAGACCGCCGCCGCCGAACTGGCGCCACGCATCCGCGTGAACGGGATCATGCCGGGCGCGATCCCCACCGAGATCTTCCGCACGGCGCTCGGCATCCGCACCGACGACGACCTGGCCGAGGCCGAGGCACGCTGGGACATCCCGATGGGTCGGTTCGGCCGGCCGCTCGACATCGGCGCCGCCGCCGTGTACCTCGCCTCGCCGGCGGCGAGCTGGGTCACCGGCGAGACGATCCGCGTCGCCGGTGGTGCGCGGCCCCGCGGCACCAAGTAGCGCCCGGGCGACCGCTGCGCCGTCCGCTCAGCGCGTGAGCGGTGCCAGACGGTCGAGCTCGGCGAGGGTCTGCTCGGGTCCGGTGACGTGCACCACCTGCCAGCCGAGTGCCACTGCGGGTTCGAGGTTCTGGTCGAAGTCGTCGAGGTACACGATCTGGTCGTGCGGCACGCCGAGCCGCTGCGCGGTGATCTCGTAGATGGCCGGTTCGGGTTTGCGAGCCTGCACGGCGAAGCTCTCGACCACCACGTCGAAGTGGTGGAAGCCGATGTCGCGGTCCATCTGCTCGCGGAACTCGGCGAAGGTGTTCGTGAGCAACCCGGTGCGGTAGCCGGCCGCACGGAGCGCGTCGGCACGGTCGAGCACCTCGTGCAGCACGCGGTACGTCGGCGCCATCAGCGCCTCCATCTCGTCGCCGTCGAGGCGCAACCCCGCCGCCTCGGCGTACGGGCCGAGGAGCCCCTGGATGTCGGCGACCGCGATCTCGCCGCGCTCGCAGCGATGCCACGGATGGTCAGGTCCGGACTCGCGCGGTCCGAGCAGCACGTGCAACAGCTCGTGCGTCGTGACGCCGTGTCGCTCGGCGAGCATCGCCACCTTCTCGGTCACCGGTGTGATCAGCACACCGCCGAAATCGAACACCACCGCTCGCACGTCAGCCACGACACGGAAACTTATCGGCGAGTAAGTTGTGCGCACCGTGACGACCGTCGGGGTCGCGCGAGAGGGGGAGCGATGGCCGACGCGGACGGCGAGCAGCAGGAGTCGGACTACGTCGACAGCTACGAGGACGTCTCGATGTTCTCACTGGCCGACGAGCGCGAGCGGGTGCTGCTCGACACCCAGACCGAATGCACGTTCATGTGGAGCACCAAGGAGGGCGATCCGGTCGGCGTGATCATGAACTTCGTCGCCCGCGACGACCGGTTCTGGATCACCTGCACCCGTCGGCGCAAGCGGGTGGCCGCGGTCGAGGCCCGGCCGCGCGTGGCGATCGCCGTGTCGAGCCGGGGCACCGACATCGGCATCAGCCAGGCGATCACGTACAAGGGCACGGCGATCGTGCACGACGACGCCGACACCAAGGCCTGGTTCTACCGCGCCCTCGCCGAGAAGGTGCGCCCCGGCGAGCCCGACAAGCAGGACGCGTTCGTGCACCACCTCGAGAGCCCGGGCCGCGTGGTGATCGAGATCGTGCCCGACACCCGTATCGGGTTCGACAGCGAGGCGATGTTCGCCAACTCGCCCGCCGGCGCGAGCACCACGCGCGTCACGCGCCAGTAGGTTCAGGCGGTTCAGGCGGTTCAGGCGGTTCAGGCGGTTCAGGCGGTGTAGCCGCCGTCGACCACCACCACGTGGCCGGTGACGAACTCGGCCAGCGGTGAGGCCAGGAACAGCACGGCGCGCGCGATGTGGTCGGGCTGCCCGGCGAGCCGCAGCGGGTTGCTCGTGATGACCCGGTCGATGTCGAGCCCGCCCGCCTTGAGCGGCGCCATCTGGTCCTGCACGCCAGGCGTGTCGATCACGCCGGGCGCGATCGCGTTGACGCGGATGCCGCGCGGGCCGAGTTCGTTCGCGAACGAGCGCGTGAGCCCCACCACACCGGCCTTCGAGGTCGCGTACGCGGTGATGTTCGCCCCACCCTTGATCGCCGTGATCGACGTGATGTTGACGATCGAGCCGCCGCTCGTGAGGAATCTCGCGGCTTCGCGCGACGCGCTGTACTGCGCGCGCAGGTTGACGTCGAACATGCGCGCCACGAACTCGTCGCTCACCTGCTCGATCGGACCGGTGGTGGGGAAGATGCCCGCGTTGTTGACCGCGATGTCGAGTCGCTCGCCGTCGGCGGCGGCCACCACCGCGTCGCAGAGTTGCGCGGCATCGGTGATGTCGCAGCGCACCGCCGTGGCCGAACCACCGGCGGCGACGATCGCCGCCGCGGTCTCGTCGACGGCCGGATCGAGATCGGCGATCGTCACGTGCGCGCCCGCCTCGGCCAGACGGTGCGCGGTCGCGGCGCCGATCCCCTTCGCGCCGCCCGTGACGAACGCGCGTCGACCGCTCAGGTCGATCAGCGAGGCGAGTGCGGGCAGGGCGGTCGTCATGGCGGGCACGGTACCGTCTCGCGCATGGACGTGTTCGAGGTGATGGGGACGTGCCGCGCGATCCGGCAGCTGAAGCCCGACCCGGTGCCCGACGAGCTGATCGACCGTCTCATGTGGGCCGCCACACGTGCGCCGAGTCCTGGCAACAGCCAGGGCTGGGACCTGATCATCGTCGACGACGCCGACGCGCGCGCCCGCATCGGTGCGGCGGTTCGCGAGGCCATGAGTGCCCGCGTCGCGGCGATGCCGCGCACCGATCGCACCACTCGGCTGATGCTCGACGGCACGGCGCGACTGGTCGACACGCTCGACCGGGCACCGGTGATCGTGTTCGTCGCCGGCGGCGTGATCTACCCGCCGTCGTCGCCACGCGAGGCGTTCACCTGGTCGGCGCTGTACCCGGCGGCGCAGAACATCCTGCTGGCCGCCCGCGCGCTCGGGCTCGGCGCGGTGATGACGACGTTGCACCACGGCGCCGACGCGACGATCCGCGAGGTGCTCGGCGTCCCCGAGCACGTGCGCATCGCGGCGACGATCCCGATCGGCTGGCCCGACGGTGTGCACTTCGGCCCGGTCAACCGGCGACCCGTCGACGACTTCGTCCACCGCAACCGATGGGAGGGCGACAAGCGCGGTCCCGGCCTGTAGCCGACCGGCACGCGCGAGCGCCGAGAACGACGAACGGCCCGACCGTCCGGTGCTCACACACCGTCCGGCCGGGCCGTTCGCAGAGGTTCACGCTGCCGGGATCACCCGGCGATCGTCGTCCTGATCGTCAGCGATCAGACGCCCCAGAGCGCCTTGAACTGATCGGCCCAGGCAGCGGGCAGCCAGTCGCCACCGCTGTTGTCGATGAGGTCCTGCGCGAACTCGGGCGTGTCGACGATGACCGTCGGCAGCGCCGAAGCGGCACGCTCTTCCTCGAGCTCCATGCCGAGGCTCAGGCGGGCGGCGGCGTCGACCATCAGCCAGCCGGCGTAGCCCTTCGGGTCGGCGGACCAGGCACCCATGGTGCCGTCGACGATCTCCTGGAGGTCGATCGTCGAGAAGTCCTGACCGAACTGCGTCACCTGGTCCTTGAGGCCGGCCGTGTCGAGGGCGGCGGTCACGCCACCGGGCAGGTCACCGAAGGAGTAGAAGACGTAGTTGGTGTCGGAGTTGGCCTGGAGCTTCGAGACCACCGCGGCCGGCACCTTGCCACCGATGAGGTCGTCGAGCGTGACGTTGAGCTCCTCGTAGGTGCAGGCGGCGCAGTTCGTGCCGAGCTGCTCGATGAACGCGTCGGTCTCGACCTTCAGCACCGGGAAGTCCGGGATGCTGACGATGAGGATGTTGGCGGCGCCGTTCGAGTCGGCGATCGCCCAGTCGGCCATCAGCGGACCGGTCTTCGAGACGAAGTTCTCGTCACCGCACTGCATCTGGATGGTGTCGGGCGAGGGATCGTCCGTGCCGAAGCAGCTGAGCACCTTGATGCCCGCCGCGTTGGCCGCGTCGAGCTGCTCCTGGTACTGCGCCGTCGCGAGGCCGGTGCTGGCGATGAAGTCGACCCCCTCGTCGATCGCCTGCTGGAACGCCGGGCCGGGCTCGGTGCTCTTCATCGGGATGATCTTCAGGTCCCAACCGAGGGCCTCGGTGGCGGCCTTGATGCCCGGCGTGATGTAGGCGGCGCACGTCGGCACGTCGCACTCCATCCACGCGAAGGTCTTCTTCTCGGGCACACCGGTGAGCGGGATCGTCACGCCGATGCTGGCGTTCGGGTCCATGTTCGCTGCGACGTTGGCCTTGGCCGCGGCCACGCCCGGATCCTCACCCGCGGCAGCCGTGGTCTCGGTGCCGCCGGCAGCTGCCGTCGTCTCGGTCGCGCCTGCAGCGGTCGTCTCGGTGCCACCGGCTGCTGCCGTCGTCGCGGTGCTCTCGTCGTCGTCGCCGCCGCACGCGGCCATGACGAGCGAGCCGCAGATGAGTGCCACCGCGAGCTTGCGGTACTTGGTCATGCAATTCCCCCTTGGAAGCCCTCACGGATGCCCCTCGCACCCTGAAGGTGACGGACACTTTATTTAGACGTCCAACAGTTTTCCAGTTAGTGTTTCGACGACGTCGAAGGGGACAGACGTTGGGGGGCATCGTGACCGCTGTACTGCGGATCGAACACTTGTCGAAGACGTTTCCGGGTCAGGTCGCGCTCGCGGACGTCGGCATCGACGTGGCACCCGGCGAGGTCCACGCGCTCGTGGGCCAGAACGGGTCGGGCAAGTCGACCCTCATCAAGGTGCTCGCCGGCTTCCACCAGCCCGACCCCGGCGCGCGCGGGTGGGTGAACGGCCAGGAGATCCGCCTCGGTGACGGCGAGGCCGCGATCGCCGCCGGCGTGCGCTTCGTGCACCAGGACCTCGGCCTCGTCGGCTCGCTCAACGCCGTCGAGAACATCGCACTCACCGCCGGCTACCTCACCGGTGCGGGCCGGCACATCCGCTGGCGCGCCGAGCAGCAGCGCACGCGCGAGGCCCTCGCCGCGATCGGTCTGCCCGACTTCGACATCAAGGCCAGCGTCGAGACCCTGCCGCCGTCGCAGCGCACCTGCATCGCGATCGCCCGTGCGCTCATCGGTTGGGAGCAGGGCGCGCAGCTGCTCATCCTCGACGAGCCCACCGCCACGTTGCCCGGTGCCGACGTCAAGCGGCTGTTCGAGGTGATCCATCGCCTGAAAGAACGCGGCGTGTCGATCCTGTACGTCTCGCACCACCTCGACGAGGTGTTCGAGCTCGCCGACCGCGTGACGGTGCTGCGCGACGGCCATCTCGTCACGACCGCGCAGGTGAAGGATCTCGACCACGCCGGTCTCGTCGAGTTGATCGTCGGCCGCCGCATCGAGGCCGTGAGCGCCACCAGCAAGGACGCGGCCGGCGACCCGCTGCTCAAGGTCCGCAGCATGAAGGGCCGCACGCTCGAGCACCTCGACCTCGACGTGTACCCGGGCGAGATCGTCGGCATCGCCGGCGTCACCGGTTCGGGACGCGAGCACGTGCTCGGTCTGATCGCCGGCCAGACCGCCCGCGACGACGGGCTCGTGGTGCTCGACGGCAAGGAGATCTCCAACTACGACCCGCGCCAGGCCATCGACAGCGGTGTGGCGTTCGTGCCGGCCGAGCGCGGCCTGCGGGGCACCGTGCTCGGCATGAACGTGCGCGAGAACCTGTCGATCACCGACCTCGAGCGCCACGTGCGCGGTGGTCGGCTGCGCAAGAAGCTCGAGGTCCACGAGACCAAGGAGTGGATCGAGCGGCTGTCGATCAAGACCTCGTCCACCGAGTCGCCGATCGGCTCGCTGAGTGGAGGCAATCAACAGAAAGTGATGTTCGGCAAGGCCCTGCGCCTCGGTCCCAAGCTGCTGTTGCTCGACGAGCCGGCGCAGGGCATCGACATCGGCGCGAAGGACCAGATCCACCGCCTCGTCGACGAGGCGTCGATCGAGGGCGTGGCCACCGTCGTCGCTTCCACCGACACCGAGGAGCTCGTCCGGCTCTGCCACCGGATCGTCGTCCTCGTCGACGGCCGGGTGGCGGCGACGTTGCGCGGCGGCGAGATCACCGCCGAGAACATCGAGCACACACAACTGCAGAGCACCGGGAGAGTTTCATGATCAAGCGGCTCGGACTCGACAAGTACAGCGCGCTGTACCTGTGGGCCTTCTTCATCATCGTGTTCGGGACGTGGCACCCCGACACGTTCCTCACGATGACCACGGCCAAGACGGTCCTCATCGAGAACGTGATCGTCGGTGTGCTCGCGATCTCGTTCCTGGTGCCGCTCGCCACCGGCACGTACGACCTGTCGATCGGCACGATGATGACGATGTCGCTGGTGATCGTGAACTCGATCGCCAAGAACGACACGATGCCCCAGGCGGCCGGCATGTTCATCGCCCTCGCGGCGTGCGCCGTCGTCGGGTTCATCAGCGGCTTCATCGTGGTGAAGCTCAAGGTGAACAGCTTCATCGCCACGCTGGGCATGAGTCAGCTGATCACGGCGTTCGTGTACTTCACATCCGAGCAGACGATCAGCGGCGCGCTGTCGAAGTCGTATCTCAAGATCGGCAGTCGCAAGGTGTTCGGCCTGCCGCTGTTCTGCTACTTCCTGCTCGGCATCGCGATCATCGTGTGGTTCGTGCTCGAGCACACGCCCGCCGGTCGTCACATGTTCGCCGTCGGCGGCAACCCCGAGGCCGCCCGCCTGGCCGGTGTGCGCACCGACCGGCTCGTGTGGTGGTCGCTCGTCGGGTCGGCGGTGCTCGCCGGCTTCGCCGGTCTCGTCTACTCGTGGAAGGTCGGCACCTACGGGCCGAACATCGGCCCGGGCTACCTGTTCCCGGCGATCGCTGCCGTGTTCTTCGGGGCGTCGCAGCTGAAGGGTCGCCCCAACGTGTGGGGTGCCATGATCGCCCTGTTCGCGCTGGCCACCGGCATCAAGGGTCTGCAGCTCAGCTTCTCGGGCACCACCCGGTACATGGAGCCGCTGTTCACCGGTCTGTCGCTGCTCGGCGCCGTGGCCCTCGCCAGCCGCAACCAGGTGGTGAAGGTGCGCAAGCGCAGCACGTCGCTCAACGCCGACACACCCGTCGCCGAGACGGCCCCTGCCGCCGCCTCGGCGCCGGCCGCGCAACCCGTCGGCGAGGCCGTGTCGTGATCGCGATCTTCGGCCACCTCGACGTCGAGCCCGACGATCGTGACGCGCTCGTCGCCTCGACCGTCGAGCTGCAGCGCTCCACCCGCGCCGACGAGCCCGGGTGCCTGCACTACACGATCGGTGCCGACCCGGCCGATCCCGGCCGCATCGTCATCACCGAGCTCTGGGAGTCGGCCGAGGCGCTCGACGCCCACTTCGCACACCCCAACTTCCACGCCACCGGCGCCGCGCTGCGCGCCGGCCGGCGGCTCGGGGGATCGGCGGTGAAGTACCGGATCGACGCGGTCGATCAGGTGCGCGGTTCCGACGGCACGCCGACGACCCGCTTCGGCGGCTGAGCGCGGACGATGACGCGCCCGGACGCGACGCCGGCGTCGTCAGCCGAAGTCGCCGAACGCGCGCCGCACGCCCTTCAGCGCCTCGAACGCACGCGTCTGCTGACGGCTCGGGATCGGCACGATCGCGAAGATCTCGGCGTTGAGCCGATCGGTGCAGGTGTCGACCAGCCGGCGGCCCTCGTCGGTGATCTCGGCCAGCACGCTGCGACCGTCGCGCGGGTTGGCCACGCGCACCACCATGCCGTCGTGCTCGAGCCGCTGCACCGCATTGGTGACGCTCGCCGGGTGCACCTGCAACCGCTGGCCGATCTTGCCGACGGGCAACCGACCCGACCGGCTGAAGGCCAGCAGGCGCAGCACCTCGTAGCGGGCGAACGTCAGGCCGAACGGGCGCAGGATCGTCTCGATGCGGCCGAGCAGCACCTGTTGCACCCGCATGATCGACGTCACGAGGGCCATCCCGTCGGCGGCCTCGGCCCAGCCGTGGCGCACCCAGTTGGCCCGCGCGAGCTCGATCGGATCGATCGCCGGTCGAGCCTGCCGGTCCTGCCTTTCTTGCATCGTCATCCGGTTTGCATGATCGCACGCCCGAGACGCGGCCGGAGACATCGGACCACCCGTTCGTGGCATCACACCGCTCCGTCGACCCGAGGAGGATCCACCCATGAGTCGTGAACAGCTCGTCGCGATGACGCGGCGCAACATCGCCCACAGCGTCGCCGGCACGGTGCCGCTCGAGGACGGCATCATGCGCGTCCCCGCGAGCAACTACCACGACCCCGATCGGTGGCAGCTCGAGATGGATCGCATCTTCCGCCGTCTGCCGTTGGTGCTCGGCTTCTCGGCCGAGCTGCGCGAGCCCAACTCGTACCAGGCGATGGAGGTGATGGGCACGCCGGTGCTGTTGGTGCGTGGCGCCGACGGCGTGCTGCGGTCGTTCGTCAACATGTGCAGTCATCGCGGCGCGCAGGTGGTCGAGCGCGGTACCGGCGTGGCGCGCCGCTTCTCGTGCCCGTACCACGCGTGGGTGTACGACACGCAGGGCTCGCTGGTCGGCATGCTCGACAAGGAGAACTTCGGCGAGATCGACATGTCGTGCCACGGGCTCACACAGCTGCCGGTCGCCGAGCGCGCCGGCATCGTGTTCGGCGGCATCACGCCCGGCATGTACTTCGACGTCGACGAGTACCTGTGCGGCTACGGCGAACTGCTCGAGCACCTCGACCTGGCGAACTGCACGTTCGTCGGACGGCAGGATCTCGAAGGGCCCAACTGGAAGCTCGCCTACGACGGCTACCTCGACTTCTACCACCTGCCCATCCTGCACAAGGACACGTTCGGCCCGACCTACAACAACAAGACGATCAACGACGCCTGGGGTCCGCACCAGCGCAACGTCCAACCCGATCAGCGCTACCTCGCGCTCGCCGAGCTGCCCGAGGACGAGTGGCAGACCATCAAGATGGTCACCGGTGTGTGGACGATCTTCCCGCACATCTCGATCGCCAGCTTCGACGCCGGCGGCAAGCTGTTCATGATCTCGCAGCTCTTCCCCGGGCCCACGCCCGGCACGTCGGTCACCACGCAGAACTTCCTCGCCGTCGGCGTGCACCCCGACGACGAGCGGATGGTGACGATCGAGAAGCAGATGGACTTCCTGATGCACGTCGTGCGTGACGAGGACTACTACACCGGCCTGCGCATCCAGCAGGCGGTGCAGACCGGCGCGAAGCGCGAGTTCGTGTTCGGCCGCAACGAGGGCCCGTGCCAGCGCTTCCACGGCTGGGTCGAGCAACTCGTCCGTGCCGAGTCGCCCGCCGACACCGCTGCGCTGTTCCGTGCGGCCGAGGAGTTCCACCACCCCTGACGGTGGCACCGACCCGATGATCCGCGAGCTCGTCCTCAGCCACTTCAGCCTGCCGCGCTTCCATCCGATCGACGACCGGGTGCGGCTCGCCGCGACGCACGGCTTCGACGGCATCGGCCTCTACACCGGGCAGTACGAACAGCTCGAGCGTGACGGCTTCGCTCCGCACGGGTTGGCCGAGCTGCTCGAGCAGCACGGCATCCGGCTGCGCGAGATCGAGGTGATCGGCGCGCTCGGGGCCACCGACGACGGCCGGGCGCGCGCCGACGTCGCCTGGCGCATGGCCGAGGCCTTCGGATGCCGGTACGCGCAGGTGATCGGTCCGGCCGGCGACGACCTCGATGCCGCGGCTCGAGCGTTCGGCGACCTGTGCGATCGCGCTGCCGATCACGGCCTGGTGCTCGGACTCGAGTTCCTGCCGTTCAACGACATCCCCGACGTGCACACGGCGCGTCGCCTGGTCGAGGCGGCGGGCCGGGCCAATGGCGGCATCTGCGTCGACATCTGGCACCACGAGCGTGGCGCACGCGACCTCGACGCGATCGCGGCGTTGCCCAGCGAGCTGATCACCGGCATCCAGCTGAACGACGGCACCGTCGAGCCGCAGCAGCCCCACTACTACACCGACTGCCTCGCCAACCGGGTCGCGATGGGCGACGGCGAGTTCGACGTGCGCGGGTTCCTCGACACGGTGCACGGCACCGGCACGACGGCCGGTTGGTCGTTGGAGGTGCCCAACGCCTGGGGCTGGGCACACCCCGACCAGCACGTCGCCGCGATCGCAGCGGGCATCCGCCGCTTCCTCTGACCGACCGAAGGATCTCTCGCATGGACAACTTCTCGATGGACGGCCGCGTGGCCGTGGTGACCGGCGCCGCCGGCGGTATGGGCGAGGCGATCGTGCGCACGCTCGTCGAGGCGGGTGCACGGGTGGTGGCGTGCGACCGAGCCGCCGAGCCGCTGCGTGCGCTGTGCGGTTCGCTCGGTGATGCCGCCGCCGACGTGGCCGGTGACATCACCGACCCCGCCACGGTCGCGACGATGATCGGCACCGCCGTCGACCGCTTCGGGCGGCTCGACGCTGCCGTCAACGGCGCCGCGATCGAGTTCGAGCGCGTGCCGTTGCACGAGACCACCGACGACGACTTCGACCGGATGATGAGCGTCAACGTCGCCGCACTGTTCCGGTGCATGCGCGCGCAGCTCGGCGCGATGCTCGCCGCGGGCAACGGCGGCAGCATCGTCAACATCGCCAGCACCAACGCGTTCAAGCCGCAGCCCAACCAGCCCGCCTACACCGCCAGCAAGCACGCGGTGCTCGGGCTCACGCGCAGCGCCGCGCTCGACTACGCACCGCACGGCATCCGGGTCAACGCGATCTGCCCCGGTGCGATCGACACGCCGATGCTGCGCGGCGCGATGGAGCGCCGCGGCCGCGACCCCGAGGAGACCGCGAAGCGGCTCAGCCGGCTCGGCCGGTTCGGCACGCCGCAGGAGATCGCCGACGCCACGTTGTGGCTGTGCAGCCCGGCGAGCGGGTTCACCACCGGCCACGCGCTCGCCGTCGACGGCGGGATGCTCGCGAGCTGAGGCGGCCGGCCGTCCCGGGCGACGCGATCAGCGTCGCCGGATCGGCGGTGGCGAGTTGGTGACGCGCGGCTTGCGCCGCAACCGGTACGACCACGTGACGAGGGTGCTCCACAACCGGTCGCAGTCGAGCCGCAACTGCTTGCCGCTCACGACGGCTCGTCCCCTGCGCTCGATGCGCCAGGTGCGGCGTCGGCACGCACGGTCAGCCGCATCGCGGCGGTGACGTCGAGCCGCACCGATGCCAGCCCCTGGTCGTCCGCCAGCATGGTGGGTGCGCCGTCGGGCCCGTCGGCCCCGTCGATCGTGTAGCGCACTCCGGGCTGCAGCTGTGCGAACACCAGCTCGGTGTCGCGAGCCGCCTCGGCCCACGGGCGCAGCGACAGCTGCAGCGAGCGACCGTCGTCGCTGATCGCCTCGGTGACGAGCACTCGCTCCCACGCCGTGGCCGACAGGATCGGGCCCACCGGCGCCACGTAGCCGCGCATCGACAGCTCGGCGAGGTCGAGCGGCGACGACCAGCGCACGATGCCGTACGAGCCGAGCGCCGAGGCACTGCCGTCGACCGGCCGTTCGGGCCAGCGCGCACCGGTGGCGCACTTCTCGGCCGACGACGCGATCGCCGCGTCGACCAGACGGCGGTCGCCCACCATCCGGGCACCACCGATCACCTTGATCCAGGGCAGGAGCTTGCTCCAGCGCGTGCGATGGCGCTCGAGCTCGGGCGGCAGGTCGAGCGGCAGGGTGCCATCGGTGACCATCGTCGAGAGCCCGGCCATCTTCGGCGCCGCCCCGCGCAGCTCGAGCGCCCGGGCACGGCGGGCGTGGGCGGGCAGGATGTCGGCGAAGCGGTGCGTGCCGTTGGCGAAGTAGTGGCCGCCCGGCACCTCGCCGGTGTCCCACGAGATGCCGACGTGGTTCGACCGGATGTGCGCGTAGCTGCCGTCGGGCGTGAGGTACTCGTGGTCGAGGGTGCGGGTCCACCGGTCGCGCACCCGCGGCCAGTGGTCGCCGCCGTGCACGACGTCGTGGCCGTACAGCGCCTGCGCACCCATGACGTTGCACACCGTGAACGACCAGCCGGGCTCGCACGGGAAGAAGCCGAGCCGGCTGCGCTCGAAGTTGCGCTGCACGGCCTCGGTGAGGGTGTGGTGGTCGTACGAGAACGTGCGTCCGTCGGTCCAGACGAACGTGAGCGAATCGGGCTGGTCGAACGCCGTGGTGCCCGTGGCCGACTCGACGCAGTTGATCACGTCACCGAGGAACGCCGAGAACATGATGTTGTCGCGGCGGATCGGATCGGGGTCGGTGTCGAGGTTGCCGATCAGGTTGAGCGCGTGCCAGTACTTCCACACCCGGAGATCGGTGTGCTTGCGCACCATCGTCTCGAGCGCGTGCGTGATCTGCGCCGGCGCGTGCGTGAGGTGGTTGGCCGCGTACAGCGACATCGCCCACGTGAGCCCGTTGAGCTGGTAGCGCAGCTGGGTGCCGCCGTGGAACTGCTCGCCCCAGTCGAGGCCGTCGAGGCCGTCCTCGGGCTGGAACGCGAACGAGTACAGCCAACGCAGCAACTCGGCGTCCATCTCGTCGAGCTCGCGTCGCTCGGTGATCCGGTCGGGCAGCGTGGCCGAGCGCAGGTACTCGTTGAGCTCGGGCACCTTCGCCAGCTTGCGGCGATAGGCCGACTCGACGCGCCACACCATCCAGCCGAGCGTCGCGACCGCCGCCAGGTAGGCGAGCGGGACGGCCCACCCCCACGTGGTGCCACGGTCGACCAGCCATCGCGGACCGTCGGCCAGCAGCGCCGCTCCCACCGCGCTGGCGACCCACACCAGCGGGATCGCGACGTGCGCGCTGACACCCCACCACAGCACGAGCGCCACCACCAGCGACACCAAAGTGACGAGCACGAGCACGGGCCACGCCACGTAGAGGAAGCCGGCGCCGGGGAACACCATCGAGGTGCCGAACGCGACCGCGGTGCGTCCGCCCGCCAGGATCAGCGCGGTGCCGATCAGCTCCCACAGGGCGAGCCCGAGCGCGAGGCGCAGCAGCAGCCGGCGGCTCTCGGGCCCGACCCGCGGCGGCCGCTCGGGCAGCAGCAGCGGCTCGTCGGTGGCGGCGGGGTGCGAGGTGTCGAGGGTGGCGGTCATCGTGCGGTCCCGGGACGGGGTGGGGCGTCGTAGGTGACCTGCGGTCGGCGGGTGATCCGGCACCACAGTCGCACGAGGCGGACCCACGCCTGCGCGCAGTTGATGCGGAAGCTGATCACGGCGTCACCTCCGCCTGCGGCTCGAGCCGCACCGACGTGGTGGCCGCCACGCGCAGGTCGAGCGGTGCGCGGCCCTCGCCGTCGGCGACGAGCGACGCGACCGGCTCGCCCGAGCCCCGATCGACCAGGCGGTACGCCCGGCCCGGCTGCAACGCGGTGAAGCCGAGCCGCACCGGTGCCGCCGAGGGGTGGGGGCCGGGGCGCAGCACCAGGTCGAGCGAGGCACCGTCGGTCGAGCGGGCCACCGTGACCATCACCTGCGGCCACGGGGCGTCGGCCAGCACGGGGCCCACCGGCGGCACGTACCCGCGCAGGTTGAGTGTCGCGTTGTCGATCGGTGTGTTCCACCGCACCAGCAGGTGCAGCGCCAGGTTGGCGACCCCGACGTGCAACGGGCGCTCGGGCCAGGCCTGCCCCGTGGCGCACTGGCGGTCGCACGCACGGATCGCCGCCTCGGCGAGTTCGCCCTGGCCGACCATGCGGGCACCGCCGATCAGCTTGGTCCAGCCGCTGACCGCGGTCTGCCGCGCCCGGTTGCGCTCCCACTCCACGGGCAGCTCGAGCGCCAGCTCACCGTCGCGCACCATCGCGGCCAACCCAGCCATCTTCTGCGGTGCGCCACGCAGCTGCAGCATGCGGCCACGCAACGCCAGGTCGGGCGCCACGTCGGCGAACCCGTGGCTGCCGGTCGTGAAGTACTCGCCGCCCGGTGTCTCGCCGGTGTCCCACGAGAGGCCGGTGTGGGTGGAGCGGATGTTGGCGTAGTTGCCGTCGGGCATCAGGTACTCCTTCTCCAACGTCTGGCGCCATCGGGGTTCGAGCTCGCTCCACAGCGAGGTGCCGTGCAAGCGGTCGTGCCCGAGCAGGGCCTGCGCTCCGATCGTGTTGCACGCCGCGAACGCCCAGCCGGGCTCGCACGGGAAGAAGCCGAGGCGGCTCTCGTCGAAGTTGCGACGCACGGCCTGCATCCACGAGTGGTGGTCGTACGCGAACGTGCGCCCGTCCTCCCACACGAACGTGAGCGACCCCGGCTCGTCGAAGATCGTGCTGCCGGTGGCCGCCTCGTACAGGTTGATCTGATCGCCCGTGAAGCCCGAGAACATGATGTTGTCGCGCACGAGTGGATCGGGGTTGCCGTCGAAGTTGCCGAGCAGGTTGAGCGTGCGCCAATAGCGCCACACGCGCAGGTCGGTCTGTTTGTGCACCAGGTTGCGCAACGCGAGCTCGATCTGGCCCGGGGCGTTCGTCACGTAGTTGACCGCGTACGGAGCGAGCGCCCAGCCGAGGTAGTTGAGCTCGTAACGCACCACGGTGCCGCCGTGGAACTGCTCGCCCCACTCGAAGCCGCGGAACTCGTCGACCGGCTGCAGGCACAGCTCGTACGCCCATCTCAACAGCTCGGCGTCCATGTCGTTCGGCTCGCGGACCGGCTTGGCGGGCTCGGGCAGCTCGCCGGTGGCGAGCCACTCGTTCAGCTCGGTCACCTTCGCCCGCTTGCGGCGGAAGCGCGACTCGAACGTGTACACGAGCACGCCTGCGCCGGCGAGTGCGAGCACGTACACCACGGGGATCGTCCAGCCCCACGTGGCGCCACGGTCGCCGACGAGGCGGGGACCGTCGGCCCACAGCGCGGCGCCCACCGCCGAGGCGAGCCACACCGTCGGGATGCCGATGTGCAGGCTGACCCCCCCACCACAACACCAGCGCCACGGTGAGCGCCACCCACGTGAGCGCGAACGCGACGGGCGCGGCGCTGTAGAGGAAGCCGCCGCCCGGGAACGCGAGCGACAGGCCTGCGGCGCGCCAGCGGCCACCGATGACCACCAGCACCACGCCGACCAGTTCGACCGCGGCGATCACCGCGACGGTGCGCAGCACCAGCGCACGCGTGACCGGTCCCATGCGTCGCGGCCGTTCGGGCAGCAGCGGCGGGCGCATCGGCGGCTCGGCCAGGGTGGGGGCGTGCAGTTCGGACATGGTCATGCGACGAGGTCCTTCCTCTCGGCGACGAGTCGCGAGGCGTAACGGTCGAGTGCGACCGCGAGCGGATCGCGGCTCACGGTGGGGCGACGCAGGATGCGCGCGGCCTGTTCGTCGTCGACGAACGCGAGCCAGATGCGGCCTGCCGCGATCGCTCGCTCGTCGTCGGGCCGACCGACCCCACGAGCGGCAGCGCCGAGCAGGCGGGCGCGCAGCGCGGTCCAGTCGGCGTCGTCGCACCACCCGTGCGTCCGGGCGAGCGCCGCGGTGGCGGCGTGCTCCCACACCGGCGCGCTGCCGAACCGGATGCCGAGCGGCGTCCACCAGCACGCCGGACGGTGACCGTGGCGCAGCGCCAGCGGACCGGCGAGCGCCTCGGCGGCACGAGGGCCCGCGGCGGGATCGCCGCCGTGGTGCAGGGCCACCGCCGCGAGCACGGCGTCGAGCGGGCGGACCCACGTGGGTTCGCTCGCCGGAACACCTGCCGCGGCGCGGGCGGCGTCGTCGCGGAACCGTGCGATCGCATCGGGTGTCGACGCGCCGGCGAGCGACAACCCGGCGCGGGCCGCCGCATGGTCGCGTGCGAACGGATCGGCGCCGCGACGGCCACGCGCCATCAGACCGATGCGCCGAGCGCGCCGCTCGACGGAGGGATCGGTGGCCAGCACGCCCGCATCGGGGTCGCCGAGGAGACCCAGCACCACGGCCGTGCGGCTGCGATCGAGCGCGTGCAGTGCGTCGGGCCGGGCACGGCGGCGCCGCTCGACCAGGTGGCGCACACCCGGGATGTGGCCCAGCGCGCCGCGCACCCACACGACGCCGCTCACCACCAGCACGACGAGCGGGAACTCGTGCGCCGCCGGCACCCTACGCACCGCCGCTGCGGCACCGGCGCCGGCGGCGCCGGCAGCGACGCCCGAGACGTTGCCCCACGTGCCCGCCGCCACGGTCGAGCCCAGCACCACCACCGCGAGCAGCCAGTCGACGCCCCACTGCACCCACAACACCACCGCTGCGACGGTGAGCACGAACACGGCGATCGCGAGCACCAGGCTGCGCTCGTACAGGCCGATGCCGGGCACCACCAGGTTCTGCAGGGCGTGCGCGCCGCCGTGACCACCGGCCACCCCCAACACGACGGCGACGACGAGCGAGACGGCTGCGACCACGGCACGCCGCCGACCGAACGAGGGTCGGGCCGGGCGAGGCGTCGCGAGGGCCGGCACGTCGGCCATGTCAGGTGAGCAACTCCATGGCCTCGAGGTCGAGCGCGTGGCGCCCGTGCCGCTGTGCCATCACCGTCAGCATCTCGTCACCCCGTTCGGTCTGCGCGGCGAGGATCGTGGCGATGACGGTCATCACGACACCCCACACGGCGCCGAGGCGGTAATCGCGCCAAGCCGTGTCGGCCGCGTAGTCGACTCCGGCCGAGCCCATGCGCGCCAGGTAGTCGTCGATCAGGCTGCGCTCGACGGCCGCGCGCTCGGCCGGTCGGAACGCGCCACCGATCATGTACGCCAGGTCCCACATCGCGAAGCCCTGGCCGACCGTCTGCCAGTCGACCACCACGAGCGGCGGTGCGCCGGGCTCGACCCCGAACATGAAGTTGTCGGGCCGGTAGTCGAGGTGCACCACGGTGCGCGGGGTGTCGTTGCCCGACGCCCACTGGATCGCCTTCGGCCCGAGATCGCGCACGAACTGCACCACGTCGGCGTCGAGCCCACCGCCCAGGCGATCGAGGAACGGCTCGATCATCATCTGGTACACCATGCCGAGCGCCATCGCCGCCTCGTCACCCTTGGGGCGCTCCGGCGAGAACTCGGCCAGCGACGGATCGCCCCAGCGGGGTGCGTGCAACCCCACCGCCTCGGCCACGGCGAGCGCGGCCTGGTCGACGGTGAGCCCGTCGATCTGGTCGCCCTGCCGCGATCCGGCGATGTCCTCCATGATCAGCACGAACGACGGCACCGAGTCGTCGAAGCGGGCGACGTGGCAGCGCGGCGTGCGGATGTGGAGCGTGTGCGCGAGGTGGTGGTAGAAGGCCCACTCGTTCTGGTACGTGCCGTTGGTGAACGCCGCGAGCCGTGCGTTGGGGTCGGCCGAGGCGAACTTGCCCACCACGGTGGCCGGCCGACCGTCGGGATCGTCCCACTGCAAGGCCAGGCGGGCGTTGCGCCCGGTCTGCCCGGTGCCGATGAACCCCTGCACGTGCACCTCGGTGACGTGTGCGCCACGGGCGACGCCGGCCTGTTCGAGCGCGGCGGTCATCCAGGCCGCATCGATCTCGTCGGGTTCGGCGCGCACGTCGTCGACGTCGCGCAGGTGGTCGGTCATCCCCAGGTCCTCCAGCGAACGGGCGGCCGCCGGCTCGACCGGCCGGCGTTCGGACGAGATTACGGGCGCACCTCCGTTCGGTCGCCACCGAGCGCGCGGATCAGCGCGAGCGGAGCAGCACCTCCTGGGCGAAGGTCGCCACCAGGGTGCCATCGCCGGTGCGTACCGAGCCGAGGGCCAGCCCGCGTGCGCGGCCCGTGGCCACCGGCACCAGTTCGGTCAGCAACCACTGGTTGACGTCGACGGGGCGATGGAACCAGACGTTGTGATCGAGCGACACCGACATCCGGTTCGCATCGGCGTCGAGCGAGGCGTGCGGTTGGCGCGCCGCCCGGGTGGGTCCGTGATCGGTGAGGTAGGCGACGCACTGCAGGTGCAGCAACGGGTCGTCCGGCACCGGCACCCGCGGGTGGAACCAGGCGCGGCGGGCGTGCGAGCCCGGGTCGACCGGCACGTCGCGCGAGTCGAACCAGCTCGAGGCGTAGCGACCGGTGGCGAGCCCATCGGGGGCGGGGACGTCGGGCGACGCGGGTAGCTCGTACTCGAGTCCGTCCTCGTCGTCGTGGAAGTCGGCGGTGAGCACCAGCACGATGCCGGCCGACTGGCGCACGACCACGCGGCGCGTGCTGAAGCTCCGCCCGTCTCGGGTGTGCTCGACCGCGAGGTGCAGCCGTTCGCCGCCGCGGCCGGCGACCAGGAACGACGAGTGCAGCGAGTGGATCGGCCGGGTGCCGACGGTCAGCTGCGCCGCCCGTGCCGCCTGCGCCACGATCAACCCACCGAACACGTGCCCGCGTTCGCACGCATCGCGGCTCATCAGCGCCGTGGCGGCCGCGCCGCCGTCGGGGTCGGGTACGAGCGCGAGGCGATCGGCCATCGTCGGCACCGGGTCGGACACCGGCCGGAACGTACCAGTGCACGTCCGGGCGTTCGGCAGTGGAACACTCGCGGCCATGAGCCTGCCGTCAGAACTCGAGGACCGTCTGCGCATCATCGAGGTGACCCACCGCTACTGCTGGGCGCTCGACTCGAAGTCGTGGGATCTGCTCGACGAGGTGTTCCTCCCCGACGCGACGGCCGACCTGCGCAGTCCGCTGCTCGAGGGGCGCGAGGCGATCAAACAGCGGATCAACCGTGCGATCGAGCCGCTCGACCTCACCCAGCACACGGTGACCAACCACCTGGTCACCGTCGACGGCGACACCGCGACGAGCCGCACCTACCTTCACTCGCAGCACAAGCTGTCGGGTGTCGAGGGCGGCGAGCTGTACGTGATCGCCGGCCGCTACGAGGACGAGTGGCAGCGCACGCCCGACGGCTGGCGGATCTCGTTCCGCCGCCTCGTCGTCACGTGGTCCGACGGCAACCTCGCCGTCATCCGCCGCCACTGACCGCCGGGCGGCGACTCACTCATCGCCGTCAGGCCGGGGCGCACACCTCGAGCTCCATCCCGTCGACGTCGCGGAAGAACAGCGACCAGTCGTGGCCGAGTCGCTGGATCTCGCCGATGTCGGCCCCGATCGCGACCAGTCGGTCGCGCACCTGCTCGAGCGATGCCAGATCGGGCACCGCGATGCCGAAGTGGTCGATGGCGCCACGTCCTCCCTGCCGGCGACGGTCACCGAGGATCTCGTCCACCGCGACCTCGAAGACGTTGAGCGCCGCGCCGCCGCCGAGGTCGACGACGAACATGCGCGGGTGACCCGGCTCGGCCTCCATCCTGAACACCACCTCGGCGCCGAACACCTCGCCGTACCACGCCGCGAAGCGGTCGAGATCGGTGGTGAGCGTGGCCACGTGGTTGAAACCGACCGTGATGGGCATGGTCGTCCTCCCCTCGTCACCCGCGACCGTAGTCCGCGCACCCGACACCATGCCCGGGGTCCGGATTGCTGCGCTGGACGTGGGCGTGATCGGCCGCTGCCGGAGTCAGTCGAGGGCGAGGGCGAGCTCCCAGGCCTGGCGGGTCGCGAAGACCATTCGGCGCGGGGCGAAGGCGTCGCCCAGGATCCGCACGTCGGGGTGGCGGTGCTTGAGTTCGCGATACAGGCGGTCGTTGCCGACACCACCGCACACGAGCACCACGCTGTCGAAGCCGTCGATCGTGGAGCGGCGGTCGCTGTAGCTGTGGGCGAGCGACAGCGTTCCCCCGTCGATGCCGACCACACGGCTGAGCGGCACCAGCCGCACACCACCGTGGTCGAGCCGGGCGAGCATCGAGCCGATCGAGTACTTGCCGACGAGCGGCGAGGGCGCGGCGGTCTGGAAGATCATCGTCACCGCGTGGCCGAGTCCCGCCAGGTGGTCGGCCACCGTGACCGGAGCGGGGCCGTCGTCCTCGACCACCAGCGCGACCCGACGACCGATGGTGGCGGCACCGGTGAGCACTGAGCCCGCCTGCACCACGTGCGGCTGGTCGACGCCGGCGATGCGTGGCGTCCGCGGCACCGCTCCGGTGGCCACGACGATCAGGTCGGCGCCGGCGGCCAGCGCGTCGTCTGCGGACGCGGTGCGGCCGAGCTCGACCGTCACACCCACACGATCGAGGCGCGCGGCCTGGTACCCGATCCACTCGGCATAGCGACGGTTGCCGCGCAGCGTGCTCGCCACGGCCAGCGCCCCACCGAGGTGCGGCTTCTGTTCCCACAGCCGCACGCGGTGGCCGTGCTCGGCGCACAGCGCGGCGAGCTCGGTACCGCCCGGGCCGCCACCGATCACCAACACGTCACGCGGCGACGAGGTGGTGGTGGTGTGCACGGTGCGCTCGCGACCCCAGTACGGGCTCACGCCACAGGCGTAGGGCAGACCCTCGATCTGCTTGCGGTGGATGCACTCGTTGAGCGCGATGCACGGTCGCACCTCGTGCTCGTCACCGGCGGCCGTCTTGGCCACCACGTCGGGGTCGGCCATCGTGGCCCGGGCCATCGACACCAGATCGGCCTCGCCGGCGGCCAGGATCCGTTCCGCCTGTGCGGCATGGGTGACGCGTCCGCCGTACACCACCGGCAGCGACGTCGCCTGCCGCGCCTGGCCGGCCAGTCCGCTCCACTCGTGGTCGTCGTGCCAGCCGTTGGGCACGTAGCTCGGCGAGCCCCAGTTGCTGCCGACGTCGAGGCTGAAGTAGTCGATCGTGCCGTCGGCGGTGAACGTCGACATCAGGGCCATGCACTCGTCGACGCCGAAGCCACCGTCGATCAGCTCGTCCATGCACAGGCGCAGCCCGAACGTGAACGGCCGCGGCGCCTTGGTGCGGATGTCGGAGACGATCTCGCGGAGGAGCCGGCTGCGACCCTCGAACGAGCCGCCGTACGCGTCGTCGCGGAAGTTGGTCGTCGGCGACAGGAACCACTGCACGATGTCGTCGTGGTTCGCGTGGATCTCGATCGCGTCCACACCGGCGTCGATCGCGATGGCCGCCGAGTCGCCGTACTCGGCCACGAGCCAGCGCACCTCGTCGGCGTCGAGCTCGTGCGCGATGCGGTGATCGTTGAAGCCGCTGTAGGTGGCCGACGATCCCATCGGCATGCCGCCCTGCAACACCATCTGCACCGACAAGTACGCGCCGGCCGCGTGCACCCGTGAGGCGAACTCGCCGATGCGTGCGGGGTACATCGGGTGCCGGAAGAAGCCCGGTCCGTGGGCGCCCACACCGGTCGGCTCGAAGCCGATCGGCAACGGGTTGCGCACGAAGTTGGGGCCGCCGCCGATCCAGCGCATGCCGCCGTGCACCTTCGCGAGCCACATGGCCACGTGCTGCTCGAAGTCGTCGTCGGTGCCCATGAGGTTGCCGTTGCCACCACCGTGCGGCGACACGACCAGCCGATGATCGAGCTCGAGCGTGCCCACCCGGATCGGCCGGAACACGTGCGGATACCTCTGTTTCACGACCTCGACCGGCGTCCCCATCGGGCCCCCTCTCCACCTGACTGGTCACAGACTAAAGAAACTGGGGACTTCGACCCAACCCGACGGGGTGGCCCACCACGGGGCTCCGGCTCAAGTCGGGGCCCGTTCTTGACGATGTGGAGACGAACTGCTCGCGACCGGCGCGGGCACGTCCGGAGGTCTCCCATGCGCGCACTCGTCCTCGGCGGTTCGGTCTTCATCGGCCGGCAGCTCGTCGACTCGTTGCTGCTGCGCGGGCACCAGGTGACGGTGCTCAACCGCGACCTCACGCCCACCGACCTGCCCGACGACGTCGAGCGGCTGGTGTCGGACCGCCGCGACCTCGAGCGCGTGCGCGGCCTGTTGGGCGAACGCGAGTGGGACGCCGTGTTCGACGTGTCGGGCCACGTGCTGGCCGCGGGCGGCGTCGACCCCGAGCGTCACCTCGACCTCTTCACCGACCGCGTCGGCCACTACGTGTACGTGAGCTCGATCATGGCCTACGACCAGTCGCTCGTCGGCATCGCCCCGTGGTTCGAGGACTACCCGACCGATCGCAGCGGGCTCGACACCTACGGGGGGTTCAAGGCCACGTTCGAGGCGGCGCTGCTGGCCCGCCACGAGCGCCGTCAGTTCCCGGCCACGATCGTGCGTCCGGCCGCCGTGTACGGGCCGCGCAACAACATCCACGACATGGAGACGCCGATGTTCCTGCGGTTGCTGCAGAGGCGTCCGATCCTGTTGCCGCACTCGGGACTGGTCACCGCGTCGTACGGACACGTCGAGGACCTCGCCGAGGCGATGATCGCGACGGTCGGCAACCGCCGCGCGCTCGGCGAGGTGTTCAACATCACCGCCGGCGCCGTGACCGCCCGCAAGTACGTCGAGGTGCTCGCCCGCATCGTCGGCAAGGAGCCCGACGTGGTGGAGGTGCCCGACCACCGGCTGGCCGAGTTGCCGGCGGGCTCGTTCGGTCATCTGTTCTCGTGGCGACACCATGCCGTGCTGTCGATCGAGAAGGCGCGCACCATCCTCGGGTTCGAGCCGCGCCACGACATCCGCGCCGGCCACCAGCACACCTACAAGTGGTTCCAGCACCGCGGGCTCGACCTGCTCGATCGACCGCTGGTCGACCCGGTGTGGCGGGCGACGTGGAACTTCGAGGCGGAGGCCGCCGCCGCCGCCATCCTGCGCGGCTGACGCGCCCGGGTCACCAGCCCAGCGCGGCGCGAGCCCGGTCGAACGACGGCAGCGACGCGAACACCGTCGGCACCTCCCGGCGCTCGTCGTCGGTGGGCGAGATCGCCGTCGCCGCGCCCGCGGCGTGCACCACGGCGATCAACGCCGAGACGTCCCAGCGGGCACCGAACTGCACGGCCACGTCGATGCTGCCCTCGGCCACCATCAGCGCCGGATAGGTGCGCCACGCCGTCGACGGCACGTAGGGGCCGACGGTGTGCAGATCGCCGAGCGACGTCCGGTGCCACTCGTCGCCGTCGTCGGGCTCGGGCACCGATGTCCACGAGAGTTCGACGCCGGCCGAGCTGCGCGGTCGGATCGGCTCGACCGCCCGATCACCGTGACGGCGGAACGCGCCGACGCCGACGACCCCCCACGCGCGACGTCCGGTCGCCGGCATCGACACCACGCCGATCGTGGGCACCCGATCGATCTCGAGCGCGATCAACGTGCCCCATCCCGAGCGGCCCTCGATGTACGAGTGCGTGCCGTCGATCGGGTCGAGCACCCAGCGCCGTCGCACACCGTCGGCCGTCCCGCCGAGGCCGGCCTCCTCGCCGAGCACCGAGTCGCCCGCTCGTCCCTCGGTGATCAGCTCGCGCAGGCGCTCCTCGGTGGCCACGTCGGCATCGCTCACGAACGAGCCGTCGGGTTTCTGCTCGATGCGGAGCTCACCGCGGAAGTGGCGCATCGTCACCTCGTCGGCCGCATCGGCCAAGCGGTGGGCGAACGCGAGGTCGGCGACCAGGTCGTCGTCGTCGGGCGCCACGGTCAGCCCAGGATCTCGGCGAGCTCGTCGACCGCCGACGGGTCGACCTGCTTCGGCACGCTCACGATCGCGAGGTCGGCACCCTGCGCAGCGAACGCATCGCGATCCGACAACAGCTGGTCGGCCTCGCCGCTCCACCGCAACAGGAAGCTCGTCGTGATCGTCGACGGATCGCGCCCGATGTCGTCGCACGCCCGGTGCAGCACGCCGCGCAGCTCGCCGAACTCGGCCGGGTCGGTGCCGCCGTAGTTCCAGTGGTCGGCGAAGCGGGCGGTGAGCGGCAGCGTGCGGCGACGGCCCGAACCGCCGATGCACACGGGCAGCTTCGCCTGCACCGGCTTCGGGTTGTTCATGGCGTCACGCAGCACGTAGTAGCGGCCCTCGAACGTCGTCGTCTCGTTCGCGAACAGGCTCTCGAGCACGTGGAGGCCCTCCTCGAAGCGGTCGAAGCGCTCCTTGATCGAACCGAGCTCGATGCCGAACGCGTCGCACTCCTCCTCGTTCCATCCCGCGCCGATGCCGAGCTCGAGGCGTCCACCGGACGTGATGTCGAGCGTGCTCGCCATGTTCGCGAGCACGCCCGGGTGGCGGTACACCATCCCGGTCACCAGCACGCCGCCGCGCAGGCGCTCGGTCTCGTGCAGCAGTGCCGTCAGCGTGATCCAGCCCTCGAGGCAGTCCTCGGTCGAGTCGCCGAACAGCGGGTACAGGTGATCGAACGTCCACCCGCTCTCGAACAGCTCGTGACGGTCGGCGCGCTGCCAGACCTCGAGCAACCAGGGCCAGGTCGTGCGTTGAGGCGAGGTGCTGATGGCGTAGCGCATGGCGGCACCTTGCCACAGCCGATCGTGCACCGCGGTCGCGCCGCCCGATGGTCCACGGGTGCCGACGGACGCGACAGACTGCCGCCATGGGGCAGCCACACGCACACGTCGACACCGACGACCACCTGGCGATCCAGCGGCTCGTGCACCGCTACGTCGACGCGGTCATCCACCGCGACGGGGTGCAGTGGGCCTCGACGTGGGCCGACGAGGCCACGTGGGACCTCGGTCGCGGACGACTGGTGCACGGCAAGCCGGCGATCGTCGCCCTCTGGTACCAGGCGATGGCCGGTATGCACGCCGTCGTGCAGGTGGCCCACACCGGCGACGTCCGGTACGGCGACTCGACCGACACGGCCGCGGGACGCTGGTACATCAACGAGTGGTTCCGCCGCGGCGACGGTGCCAACGGCATGCTGCTCGCGCACTACGACGACGAGTACGTGCGGGTCGACGGCGAGTGGAGGTTCTCGCGCCGGTATCTGCAGAGCCACTACAGCGGCCCGGCCGATCTGTCCGCGGAGTTCACCAATCACCACGCCGCGCTGGTCGAGCGCGGTGTGCCGAGCGACGTCTGACGACGTCGGGAGCACGGGGGACACATGAGCACCTACGCCGAGCGCGCGAACGGCATCGAGACCAGCGAGCTGCATGCAGAACTGCGCGCCGCCGGCTGTCCGGTGCACCACGTCGCCGACCACGACCCGCCGTTCTTCGTGCTGAGCCACCATCCCGACGTCTTCGACGCGCTGCGCGACCCGGGGCAGTGGCGCAACGGCGCGGGTCCGGGCGTGTTCGTGCAGCAGGGCGGCGTCCTCGGATCGTCGGACGACCCCGACCACCGCCGCCAGCGCAACGTCCTGCAGGACGAGTTCCGGCCCACCCGGGTCGCCCGTTTCGAGCCGATGATCGAGGAACTGCTCGACGACATGTGGGGACCCATGCGCAGCCCGGGCGAGGGCGACATCGTGCCGATGCTCGCGTTCCCGCTGCCGGCGCTGGTGATCGCCGACCTGCTGGGCGTGCACCCCGACGACCGCGAGCGCTTCCGCGACTGGGCCGAGGTGATCGTCGCCGCGCTCGGTGGTGCGGACCTCGGTGCGTACGAGGAGGCAACGCACGCGATCTGGGCGTACCTCGACCAGCTGATCGACGAGCGCGAGGTCGTCATCGACCGGGGCGACACCCCGCCCGACGACGTGATCTCCACGATGACGGTCGCCATGCGCGCCGGCACCCTCACACGCGACGAGGTCCGCCGGCTCGGCCACCAGCTGCTCGTCGCCGGGCACGAGACCACGTCGAGCCTGATCGGCATCATGTTCTTCCGGCTCGCCCAGCGCCCCGATCTGCTGCAACAGCTGCACGACGACCCCTCGCTCGTCGAGCACGCGGTCGAGGAGTTCCTTCGCTTCGACTCGCCCGTGCAGGGCCTGTTCCGCGCCGCTGCCACCGACTGCGAGCTCGGCGGTGTCGAGGTGCCGGCGGGCACCAAGGTGCAGCTGCTCTACGCCTCGGCCAACCGCGACCCCGAGGTGTGGGACGACCCGGACGAGCTCCGCTTCGATCGCGACCCCAAGCAGTTGCGCCGGCACCTCGCGTTCGGTTGGGGTCTGCACCACTGTCTCGGCGCGTCGCTCGCCCGCCTCGAGGGTCGGCTGGTGCTGTCGCGCATGGCACGCGACCTCGCCTCGCTCGAGCTGGTCGAGCCACCGGTGCCCACTGCGGCGTTCCTGCTGCGCGGCTTCGAACACGTGCACGTCCGCTGGACGCCCCGCGCCTCTCACGCCTGATCACGGCGCATGGCGTCATAACTGATCGGTCAGTAAGATACGCCGCCGCCGGCTCGGGGGAGCCGGCCTCGGCGGGGGCCACCAGGGTGTTCCGCGAGCCGATCAGCAAGGGGGACACCCGTGGAGCGGTGGATCACCGACACCGAGGACAGCAAGCGCTTCCCGTACTACACGCGAGCCAACGCCGACGAGGTGGGTCCCGATCCCTTCAGCCCGCTCGGCTGGAGCATGGTGTGGATGCGCGGGTGCAACCCGGGCGTGGCCAAGGGCTTCGCCGAGTTCGGCGTCGTCGACATCAGCGAGTACGACCTCGTGCCGCTGCAGGTGTTCGGCAACCGGGGTGGTTACTTCTACAACCCGATGTCGCTCAGCCGCCTGATGGGCGAGCGCATGCCCGGCGCCACCGCCGAGGCGATCGACAAGGCGTACTTCGGCGACCACCCGGGCGTGCCGCCCTACGAGCCGCACCCCGACGACGTGAACGAAGCGCAGTCGGCCAAGCTCGCCGAGACGATGGGCTGGGTGATGACCACACCGTCGTTCCCGCGCCAGCACGCGGCCAGCGACATGGCCCGCGAGGCCGTCCGCAACCGCCCCGACTTCACCACGCTCTCGAACGCCGAGCTCGTCGCCTACGCCCGCGACATGACCGCCAAGGTCGAAGAGGCGTGGATCCCGTACTGCATGGTGTGCCTCGGCGCGTCGCTGCCGCCCGGTGCGGTGCAGGCGATCTGTGAGGCGATCGGCCGCAGCGAGGACGCGGTCAAGGTGCTCGCCGCCGTCGGCAACGTCGAATCGGCCGATGCCTCGTTCCTCATGTGGGACATGAGCCGTCTCGTCAAGAACTCGGCCGCGCTCACCGCTGCGTTCGACGCCGGTGTCGACGGCCTGCTCGGCCGCCTCGATCCGAGCGACGCCGACTCTGCGCGGTTCCTCGAGCTGTGGGCCGACCTGCTGCGCGACCACGGCCACCGCGCCCCCAACGAATGGGACGCCCGCCCCGACTCGTGGACCACCCGCCCCGCCATCCCGCTCGGCCTGATCGACCGGCTGCGTCATCAGACCGACGACCGCTCGCCGCACGCCGCGAAGGCTGCCGCCGCAGCCGAACGCGAGCGCCTCGCCGCCGACCTGCTCGCCGCGGTCGAGGGCGACGCCGAGACCCACGGCACCCTCACCGTCGCGCTCACCGCGGCGGGCAACTGGTTCGCCTGGCGCGAGCAGGGCAAGTACGCCTGCATCCGGCTCATCCACGAGGTGAAGCTCGCGATGTACGAGCTCGGCCGGCGCATGGTCGAGGCCGGGGTGATCCCCGAGCAGCGCCAGATCTTCAACCTGCTCGACGAGGAGCTCGACGACTTCCTTCGGGACCCGGCCGCCTACTCGGCGGTGATCGCCGAGCGCGAGGTCGGCTTCCAGCACCTGCACGAGGTCGACCCGCCCTACATCGTCGGCAACGGCCGGGGCAACGAGCCGATCGACAGCTGGCCGAGGCGCAACGCGGCCGACGTCCCGAAGGCGAAGGCCGGCGACGTTCTGCAAGGCGGTCCGGGTGCGCCCGGCGTGATCACCGGCCGGGCCCGCATCGTGCTCGACCCGATGGAAGCGCCCGACATGGAGCTCACCGACATCATGGTCGCGCCCACCACCGACCCGGCATGGGCACCACTGTTCCTGTCCGTCGGTGGCATCGTCGTCAACGTCGGTGCGGTCGGCAGCCACGCGGCGATCGTCAGCCGCGAGCTCGGTGTGCCGTGCGCGGTGTCGGTGGTGCAGGCCACGGCGCGCATCCCCGAGGGCGCCCTCATCAGCGTCGACGGCAGCACCGGCACCGTCACGATTCTCGAGGATCCCGCCTGACGCTCGCCCACCACGAGCCTCGTTCGAGCGGCGCCCCTGGTCCGATTGCGACGTCAGTCCCAGATCGGGTCGGGGGCGCCGGCGCGTCCGGACGGCACGTACGCGCCGCGCATGGGGGCACCCATCGGTGAGACGTCGCCGAAGTCGATCCGCAGGTGGCGGTGGGCGATGCGCCACGCCCCGTCGCGTCGTTCGAAACGGTCGACGTAGCGTCCGTCGAACGTGACGAGCGTGCGGCCCTCGGGCGTCTCCATCACGTGGTAGGCGAGCACGTACGACTCGACCACCGCGGTCGAGTCGTCGCGCAGGTCGACGGTGATGTTGCTCAGCCGGTGCTGGGTGGCGACGTACTTCTCGCGCAGCTTCACGATCGCGTGCGGAGCGAACTGCTCCACGGTCATCGCGAGCCCGTCGCCGTAGCCCTCGAGCACCGCGCCCGGATGGAACGCGGCGCGGACCGTCGCCTCGTCGAGCCGGTCGATGCCACGGCAGTACGTGCGCATCGCCGACTCGATCTCGAACTGGATCTCGACCCGCTGCGCCATCGACGTCATGGGCCGAACCCTACGTGTCAGCCGATCGGGGTGACCGGGTCCTGGCCGGCCAGGATCGCGAGTGCGTTGCGCGCCGCCAGCGTGGCCATCGCCGCGCGCGTCTCGCGCGTGGCCGAGCCGAGGTGCGGGATCAGCACCACGTCGTCGCGGTCGAGCAGGCCGGGGTGCACCTCGGGCTCCTTCTCGAACACGTCGAGACCGGCACCCGCCAGCTCGCCCCGCTCGAGCGCCGCCACCAGCGCGGCCTCGTCGACCACCGGACCGCGCGCCGTGTTGATCAAGAACGCGGTGTTGCGCATCGAGGTGAGCTGCGCCGGACCGATGAGATGGTGCGTCTCCGGCGAGTACGGGCAGTGCAGCGACACGACGTCGCTCGTGGCGAGCAGCTCGTCGAGCGGCAGGTACTCGGCGTCGAGCTCGTCCGCGATCGCGGCCGACACGGGCCGTCGATTCGAGTAGCCGATCGTCATGCCGAACGCCTTGGCGCGGCGGGCGAGCGCGGTGCCGATCTGACCCATGCCGACCAGCCCGAGGCGGGCGCCCTGCAGGCCGGTGCCGAGCATCATGAACATGCCCCACTGCCACGGCTCGCGCGAGCGGATGAGCCGCTCACCCTCGCCGAGACGACGCGTGGTCATCAGGATCAGGGCCATCGCGATGTCGGCCGTCGCGTCGGTGAGCACACCCGGCGTGTTGGTGGCGATCACGCCACGCTCGCGGCAGGCGGCCACGTCGATGTTGTTGTAACCGACGGCCACGTTGCAGACGGCCTTCAGCTGCGGGCCGGCGGCGTCGAGCAGCTCGGCGTCGATCTTCTCGGTCAGCAGCGACACGATGACGTCGGCACCGGCGACGCGGCGGAGCAGTTCGTCACGCGAGATCGGATGGGTCTCGTCCCACGCGACGACGTCGTGGTCGGCGCCGACCAACAGGTCGAGGCCGGGCTGGGGGATCTTGCCGGTGACGACGATCCGGCCGAGTGCGTGGCTCACGAGCGGATCCAGTCGCCGAGCAGGCCGAGGGCCTCGGTGATGTCGGTGTCGGAGATGCCCGAGTACGCCAGGCGGATGTACTGCTCGGTCTCGCCGGGCTGCGGCCGACCGAAGTGGCGACGGGTGCAGAACGACACACCGGTGTGGTGCAGCGCCGCGGTGGCGAACTCGGCGACGTCGTCGAAACCCTTCGCCTGCATGGCCCCGGTGACGTTGACGAACAGATAGAAGGTCGCGTCCGGACGGGCGGTGTGCATGCCCGGGATCGCGTTCACGCCGTCGACCGCAGCATCGCGGCGGGTGCGGAGCACGTCGACCAACGCCTTCGGACCGGACTGGTCGCCGGTGATGCCCTCGACACCGGCCCACTGGACGAAGTGCGCGGTGCACGACTCGTCGTTGGTGTTGAGCTTCGCGATCTGCTCGGCGATCGGCAGCGGTGCGATCGCGGCACCGAGGCGCCAGCCCGTCATCGCGAACTTCTTCGAGAACGTGTACAGGACGACCGTCCGCTCCTGCATGCCCGGGAAGCTGGCGATCGAGGTGCTGGTGCCCGAGTAGCGCATCTCGAAGTAGGCCTCGTCGCTCAGCACCCACAGGTCGTGCTCGATCGCGAGCTGGGCGACGGCCTCCATCTCGGCGAGGCTGCTCTCGGCCGACAGCGGGTTCTGCAGGTCGTTGTAGATGAGCGCCTTGGTGCGCGGTGTGATGCTGGCCCGCAGGAAGTCGAGGTCGAGCGCGAAGCCGGTCGGCGTCTCGACGTAGCGGTAGGGCACGGCGGTGCCGCCGTAGTACTCGATCTGGCTCTCGTAGATCGGGTAGCCGGGGTTGGGGTAGAGGACCTCGTCGCCCGGCTCCATCACCGTCTGGACGAACTTGCCGATCACCGGCTTGCCACCCGGCTGCACCACCACGTTGGCGGGGCCGAACTCCAGCCCGCGGCGGCCGCCCACGTCGGCGGCCAGGGCCTCGCGCAGCGGTGCGATGCCTGCCGCGGCGCAGTAGCCCGTCTTGCCGTCGGCGATCGCCCGGTCCATCGCCTCGACGACGTTCGCGGGCGTGGGCAGATTCATGTCGCCGAGGTGGAACGGGTACACGCGGTTGCCGCGTGCGGCCCAGTCGGCAGCAGCGAGCGAGACCGCGAATGCGGTCTCGGTGCCGAGGTTCTCGAGGCGGGACGCCAGGGTGAGACGGGTCATCGCCGGAGTATATCTCTGATATATCAATCGATGTACCAGGTGAAACGCGGCCCTCCGGAGGGGTGGCGCCGGTCAGGGGCGGATCTGGACGATCGCTTCGATCTCGACGCAGATGTCGAAGGGCAGCTCCGCCACGCCGATCGCCGACCGGGCCGCACGGCCGGCCTCGCCGAACACCTCGATGAACAGCTCGCTGCAGCCGTCGATCACGGCCGGCGTGCGGTGGAAGCCCGGCGCACCGTTGACCATGCCGAGCACCTTCACCACCCGCACCACGCGGTCGAGCGAGCCGATCTCGGCGCGCAGGCGCGTCAGCAACTGCAACCCCGTCAGCCGGGCGGCGACGCGTGCCTCGTCGAGCGACACGGTGCCACCCTCGTCGAGCCCCACCTTGCCGGTCACGTACCCACCCTCGGGCCGGCCGGGACCACTGCCCGACAGGTACACCAGATCGCCGCTCGTCACCGCCGGCGCGTACAGACCGGCCGGCGGGCTGTCCGCCGGCAGTTCGATCCCCAACTCGACCAGACGTGCCTCGGCGCTCATGCCCGCATCCTCACCCGGCCGAACCGCTGATGTCGAGGGCCAGGACCATGCGCGGCGCCGGGCCTCCAGGTGTGTCGGCCGATCCGACGGTGCGGAACCCGACCGCCTCGTAGAAGCCGAGCGCGTTCGAGTTCGCCGTCACGTCGAGCACCACCGCCCCGTCAGCCACCGCCGAGTTCGCCACGGCGTCCACCAACGCCCGGCCCACGCCGCCGCCCATCCGGTCGGGCAGCACGAACAGGTCCTCGAGTTCGGAACGACCGTCGAGCGGTCGTGTGCACGACGCGAAGCCCACGAGTTCGCCGTCCCGCTCGGCCACGACCGTGAGCCGGGCCAGCAGTTCGCCGCCGTCGATCGCCAGGAACTCGGGCCGCTCGAGCAGCCACTGACGAGTGTCGTCCCAGTGCAGCGACGCGGCCCGGTACACCAGGGCGATCGCCGGCAGGTCGGCCGTCGTGGCGGGACGCAGGTGCAGTCGCTCGATCACGCCGGCATGATGTCGCACGACCCGCCTCGTGGACGGGTGTTTTCCCCGGCGAGTCGCTACACTCGCTGCGTTCTTTGACAACCCACTGGATCCCGAGCAACGGAGATTTTCATGAGCAAGGCCAAGTTCGAGCGCACGAAGCCGCACGTCAACATCGGCACGATGGGTCACATCGACCACGGCAAGACCACCCTCACGGCAGCCATCTCCAAGACCTTGGCGGATCGTGGGTTGGCGCAGTACACGCCGTTCGATCAGATCGACAAGGCGCCGGAGGAGAAGGCGCGTGGTATCACGATCTCGATCGCGCACATCGAGTACGAGACCGCGAATCGTCACTACGCGCATGTCGACATGCCGGGTCACGCGGACTACATCAAGAACATGATCACCGGTGCGGCGCAGGTCGATGGTGCGATCCTGGTCGTGGCGGCGACGGATGGTCCGATGCCGCAGACCCGTGAGCACGTGCTGCTGGCTCGTCAGGTGGGTGTGCCGTACATCGTGGTGGCGCTCAACAAGGCCGACATGGTCGAAGACGAGGAGCTGCTCGAGTTGGTGGAGCTCGAGGTTCGCGAGCTGTTGAACGAGTACGAGTTCCCCGGTGACGACGCCCCGGTGGTGCGTGTGTCGGCGTTGAAGGCGCTCGAGGGTGACGCTGGGTGGCAGGACAAGGTCATGGAGCTGATGGAGGCCTGTGACACGGCGATCCCGGAGCCGCAGCGTGATCTGGACAAGCCGTTCTTGATGCCGATCGAGGACGTGTTCACGATCACGGGTCGTGGCACGGTCGTGACGGGCAAGGTCGAGCAGGGCAAGGTCCACACGGGTGACGAGATCGAGATCGTGGGTCTGCGTCCGACGCAGAAGACGACGTGCACGGGTGTGGAGATGTTCCGCAAGCTGCTCGACGAGGGTCAGGCCGGTGACAACATCGGTGCGCTCCTTCGTGGCACGAAGAAGGACGAGGTCGAGCGTGGCCAGGTGTTGTGCAAGCCCGGCAGCATCACGCCGCACACGAACTTCGAGGGTCAGGTGTACGTGCTGACCGCCAGCGAGGGTGGCCGTCACAAGCCGTTCTTCAACAACTATCGGCCGCAGTTCTTCTTCCGTACCACGGACGTGACCGGCACGATCCAGTTGCCGGAGGGCACCGAGATGGTGATGCCCGGTGACAACATCACGATCCAGGTCGAGCTCGGCAAGCCGATCGCGATGGACGAGGGCCTGCGCTTCGCGATCCGCGAGGGTGGCCGTACCGTGGGCGCCGGCCGCGTCACCAAGATCACCAAGTGATCTGACGGACGACGGAGGAGACACACCCCATGGCCCAGTCCAGCATCCGCATCCGCCTCAAGGCGTTCGATCACGAGATCATCGACCAGTCGACCCGCAAGATCGTCGAGACGGTGACCCGCACCAACGCCACGATCCGCGGCCCGATCCCGCTGCCGACCGACAAGCACCGCTACACGGTCATCCGCGGCCCGCACATCGACAAGGACTCTCGCGAGCACTTCGAGATGCGCGTCCACAAGCGGCTCATCGACATCGTCGACCCGAACGCGAAGACGATCGACAGCCTGCAGCGCATCGAGCTGCCGGCCGGTGTCGACATCGAGATCAAGATCCAGAGCGCCTGATCACCTGATCGGCTCACATCGCAGACGAGGGCGGCCCCACGGGGCCGCCCTCGTTCGCGTCCCGGGGCCGTTCGACCCATTCGGCCCACGGCGGGTGTCGGCGTCGGAGGGCCGGGGCGACACTTGCCGCATCGAGCAGCCCACCGACCACCTGATGCCGGCGTCGATCGGCCTCGGCGCCCCGCGCCCGAACGACACCCGGTCGCGCCGCGCGCGTCGCCGTCGCGAGCGTGACGCCGCACGTCGCACCGCACGCGGCACCGGTCGCTCGCGCGCCACGGTGCTGGTCGTGGCCCTCGTCGCCGCGGCGTGGATCGCCGGCCTGCTCGGCGCGATGACCGGCAACCGCCTCGCCACCGCACGTGACACCCCGTCGCGCCGCCCGAGCACCCTCGGCCTCACCGTCGCGGCACCTCGCGACGCCGAGCCACCGTCGATCGACGTGGCCGTCGTCGCCGCCCAGCTCGGCCCCAGCGTGGTCGCGATCCAGCGGACCAGCTCCGAGGGCGGTGACGCCGGTGAGGCGTCGGGCACCGGTGTCGTCGTCACGTCCGACGGCGAGATCCTCACCAACGCCCACGTGGTGGCCGAGGCGTCGACGGTGCAGGTGCGGCTGGCCGGCGAGAGCGAGCCCCGCCTCGGCGCCGTCATCGCCGCCGACCCGACCAACGACCTCGCGCTCGTGCACGTCGACGTCACCGGCCTCACCCCGGCCGTGTTCGCCGCGCCCGACGACGTGCGCGTCGGCGACGACGTGGTGGCGATCGGGTACGCACTCGACCTCGACGGCGACCCGAGCGTCACCCGCGGCGTGGTGTCGGCGCTCGACCGATCGCTCACCACCCGCAACGGCATCCTCGACGGCCTCGTCCAGACCGACGCCGCGATCTCGTCCGGCAACTCGGGCGGGCCGCTCGCCAACGCCTTCGGGCGCGTGATCGGCATCAACACCGCGGTCGCCTACAGCGACGTCGACACCGCCGCCAACAGCGTCGGCTTCGCGATCGGCGTGGCCGAGCTGCTGCCCGAGATCGACCGGCTCCGGGCCGCTGCGGGCGGCACACCGCTGCGCGAGGGCTATCTCGGCGTGGGGCTCGAGTCGCGGGCCGACGGCGGCAGCGGCGCCGCGGTCGTACAGATCGAGTCCGGCTCGCCAGCCGACCTCGGCGGCCTGCGCGTCGGCGACGTCGTGCTCACGATCGACACCGGCAGCGGCGCCGTCGCCGTGCAGGGCGACGAGGCATTGATGGCCGCGATCCGCGATCTCGAGCCCGGCACCACGATCGTGCTCGGCGTCGCCCGGGGCGGCACCGACGTCGCGCTGACGATCACGCTCGCAGCTCGCGCCACCGACTGAACCGACTGGGTCGGCTCAGAGCACCTCGAACATCACCACCCGCAGCCCGGTCGGGTCGATCACGGTGAGGCTGCGGTGCCCCCACGGCTGCACGGTGAGCGGCGCCTCGAGCGCGATCCCCGCACCGTCGAGCGCGTCGGCCAGCGCCGCCGCGTCGTCCACCTGGGCGGACACGAACACGCCGCGCACCGGCTCGACGGCCTCGGCGGTCACCTCGATCAGCTCGACCCGCGCGCTCGTGCCGTACCCGAAGATCCGGCCCCGGCCCTGCCCCTCGTCGGCGTCCCACTCCTTGGTGACCGGCCAGCCGAGCACGTCGCCGTAGAACGCGCACGCCTCGTCGAACCGGTCCGTCGTCCTCACCACACGCAGCTCCATCGACCCGAGCGTAGGTGCCAGGGTGCGATCGGCCGGTCACGCCACGGATACGGTGCGGCCATGCAGGACCTCGACGTCGCGAGCCCGTACCACGATCCCCACCTCGGCGGGAAGCGGCCCTTCGGCCTCAACTACTGGCCGCTGCCACAGGACGACCCGGGCGTCGAGGTCCGTCGCGAGAGCATCCGCCTCGTCAGCCCCGACGGCGCGTTGGTGCGCTGCATCCTCTGGACCCCGCCGGTCGGCACCCCCTGGAAGACGGCCGTGATCCTCAGCCATCCGCGCGGCGACTTCTCCGTGCACTACGCCTGCCCGCTGCTCGCCGCAGCCGGCTACGCGGTGCTCGGTTTCGGCACCCGGTACATGAACAACGACACCGACTGCCTGCACGAGCAGTGCATCGTCGACGTCAAGACCGCGTACGACGAGATGATCCGGCGCGGTGCCGAGGCCGTCGTGCTGCTCGGCAACTCGGGCGGCGGCAGCCTGATGGCCCTCGCGAACGCCGAGCTCGGCATCGGTGACGGCTGGATCGGCATGGCGGCGCACCCGGGCGAGGGCGTGTTCATGAACCAGGTGATCGACCCGAGCGTCGCCGACGAGTCCGATCCGTTCAGCACCGTCCCCGAGCTCGACATGTACCACCCGGACAACGGCTGGCGGCCGTGGCCCCAGCCCTGCTCGTACGACCCCGCCTGGGTGGCCCGCTACCGCGAGGCCCAGGTGGCACGCGTGGCTCGTCTCGACGCGATCGCGAAGGCGAGCATCGCCGAAGCCGTCGACGCCGGCGGTCGCCTGCGTGGCATCGACTCGTCGGTCGACCCGGTGGCCTGGCGCGAGCAGCGCCGCCGCGCCGTGTTCACCAAGTACCTCACCATCTACCGCACCCTCGCCGACCCGGCCTACCTCGATCTCTCGATCGACCCCGACGAGCGCCCGATGGGATCGCTGTTCGCGTTCCCCGACCCGTTCGACGCCAACTACGGCCGCGGTGGCCTCGCCCGCACGATGACGGCCCGCGGCTGGCTCAGCACATGGTCGGGCCTGTCGAGCCACGCGAAGCTGGCCGACACGATGCCCCGGGTGACGGTGCCGACGATCCTGCTGCACCCGACGGCCGACACCGAGATCCGGGTGTGGCAGGCCAAGGAGATCGTCGACGCGAGCGGTGCCGCCGACTCCACCTACGTCGAGCTGACAGGCGCCCCCCACTACCTCGAGGGTCACCGCCCCGAGGCCCTGGCGATCGTCGCCGACTGGCTGCGCAGCCGTTTCCCCTGATCCGACCGTCCGGGTGACCCGTACATGAGTCGTATTGCCCATTCGTTCTCACCCTGGGTGTTCGCGCGGCCGTCTCGGTGAGATGCGCATCTAGACTCGGGCGCCTACTGGTCGTGGTGGCTCGACCCGCCACCGTCGACCGACGGAACGACCGCCGTGCGCGGGACGAAAGGGCGACGTGGAACTTTCCTTCGTGATCAGCGCGATCCGGCGGTACCTGTGGGTCCCGCTGGTGTGTGCCCTGCTCGGCGCGCTGGCCGGCTTCGGCATCGAGAACACCGGGGGCTCGAACTACGAGTCCGAGGGCATCATGCTCGTGACGCCGCCCAGCGAGTCGCGGGTGAACGTGTCGTTCACCTCCGATCCCGACCGCTACGTCGTCGGCGAGCTCAGCGTGCTGCGCTCCACCGCACTGGCCGAGAAGGTGGCCAACAAGGTCGGCGGTGGCATCACCACCGGCGAGGTGAAGGCCTCGGTCGAGTTCACCCACGAGACCAGCACCGACATCGTGCGCGTCGTCGCCTCGACCGCCGAGCCCGAGCTGTCGAAGGCGATCACCGACGCCTATCAGGACCTGTACTTCGAGCGGATCAACACCGCCGTCGAAGAACAGCAGGGTCCCGAGGTCGACAAGCTCGATGCCCAGCTCGACGCCCTCAGCACCGAGATCAACGCCGTCGACCAGGAGATCGACGCGAAGATGAAGCCGTACGTCGACGCCTTCGTGCAGGACAACACGGTCGGCTTCATCCCGACGCTCGACCAGGTCGCCCCCGATCTCGTCTCGCGCAAGGACAGCCTGCAGGCCGAGTACGCCCAGCTGCTCGCCAGCAAGACCGCACTCGAGGTCGACCAGCGCCTCCGTGTGACCAGCTCGATCGTCCAGCGCGGCACCGTGCCGAGCGACCCCGAGCCGCCCCGCACGATGCTCGTCTACGCCGGCGCCATCGGTGGCTTCTTCGTCGGCCTCGTGGTCGCCGTGCTGCTCGGCCGCCTCTCGCCCCGCATGCTCGACACGGCGCAGGCCACCGACGTGCTCGGCCGCCCGGTCGTCGGCGAGATGCCCCGCTCGCGCGCGCTCGCCAAGTCGCGCCGTGCCGCGCTCGGCAGCCTGCCGCCCAACGTCATCCCGTTCGTCGACAACCTCTGCGTCCGCGCCGAGGCCTCGGCACGACCCGGCGCCCCGCTGGTCGTGGTCGTCGCCGGCTCCGAGCGCTCGGCCGGCACCACCACCCTGGCCGCGGCGATGGCCAACCGCTACGCCGCCCTCGGTTCGCAGGTGCTGCTCGTCGACGCCGACCTGCGCCACCCCGAGGTCACCTCGCTGTTCGCGCCCGGCCGCCCCGGCATCGCGGCGCTCCTCAGCCACACCGAGGAGATCGACGCCAACGGCCTGCGCCGCCGCCCCAACCTGGGCGACCCGTTCACGCCGAGCGGCGTGCCCGGCCTCACCGTCGTCGGCCTCGGTGACAAGTCGGGCAACGCCCCGATCCGTCGCCAGAACGTGCAGGACGTCGTCGACGCCGCCTCGCGCCACGCCCACGTCGTCGTGTTCGACGGCGGCCCGCTGCTCGACTCGGCCACCACGGTGCAGCTCGCGCAGCTGGCCGACGCCGTCGTGCTCACCATGCCGCTCAAGCGTCAGCGCCTCGACGCCCTGGCCGGCGTGGTGCACCAGATCCGGTCGACCGACGCCGAGCTGCTGCCGGTCGGCACGCCGGCGGGTCGCTCGCACGGGGCCGACGGCACCCCGGCCGCCACCGTGGCCGCCGACGTGCAGCTCACGCAGGAGCAGCGCCCGCGGGCATGACCGCGACCGATCTGCCCCGCACCCGCGTGCCACCGATGGTGCGCACGGGTCCGCTGCCCGACCCCGACGCGCCCGGACGCATTCCGTTCGCGATCGGGGTCGCGCTGTTCCTGGCCCTGTTCGGGTCGCTCATGCAGGTGCCGTACATGTGGCAGGCGCAGATCCTGCTCGTGCCCGCCACCGTCGGGCTGTTCGTCATCGTCGGGATCCGCACCAAACCGCTGCGCGAGGTGAAGATCGACCCCTGGCTGTTCCCGATCCTGGTGTGGGTGCTGATGTCGATCGGCTGGACCACGGGCGATCTGAAAGCCGGCATCCAGGAGGCCGCGCTCGCGCTGGCCCTCGTGCTGTCGGTGCACGTGGCGGGCAGCGTGTTCGACGCCCGCGGCGTGCTGTCGTTCCTGGCCGGCGCCTCGGTGGTGTTGGCCGTCGTGGTGCTGATCGACGCCGCCGTACGCCCCGGCCGCGCGTTCTCGGCGGGCCAGGGCGAGCTCGAGTCCCTCGGCCTGCGCAGCTTCTTCTACCAGAAGAACTCGTTGGCAGGGGCTCTGGTGCTGGGCTTCTCGGTGCGCGCCGCGATCCGCCGCCACTGGCTGCGCGTGTCGTACACCGCGCTCGTCATCGTGCTGCTCGTGCTGTGCCGCAGCTCGACGGCGATGATCGCCGCCGTGTCGATCGCCGTGCTGCAGGCCCTCAGCACGCGCATCATCGTCGAGCGTCGCCGCGGCCAGAGCGGCAGCACGTTCATCATCGCCGGGCTCGCCCTGATCCTCGGCGCGATCGTCATCGGCTTGCGCGCCCAGATCTTCGGCCTGTTCGGCAAGGACTCGTCGCTCACCGGCCGCACGCTCATCTGGGACTACGTCTGGCGTGCGATCGGCGCCCACCGGTGGGCCGGGTACGGCCCGGCTGGTTTCTGGGAGACCGGCAACAACGGCCTCGCCGACCTGCAACACGCCGCCCAGTGGGACGTCGGCAACGCCCACCAGGGCCTGCTCGACCAGTGGCTCGAGTACGGCGCGATCGGTGTGGCTCTGGTGCTGTTCGCCTACATCGCCGCGGTGTTGCGCATCGGCCGACGGATCCTCGCCGGCGACATCTCGCCCGCCGTGCCCGCCTGCCTCGGCCTGTGGACCGCGACCGTCATCACGAGCGTCACCGAGGACGTGCTCCTCACGCCGGGTCTCGCGACGGTGGGTCTCATCGCGGCGCTGATGCTCAACACGCCGATGTCGGTCCTGCCCCGGTGGCAGGCGGCCGGCAACGTGCGCCCGACGCATCCGGCCGTGCGTGCGACGGGTCGGTCGATCAACCGCCCGACCGCCCCGCGGCGGACGACGACGGTCAGTCGCGGATCCCGCGACGCAACGACCTGACGCTCAGCCGAGTCCGCCACCAGCGCACCCGGCCGAGCTCGGCCTGCATGTGATCCTCGAACTGCTCGAGCGCGCCCCATGCCGCATCGGCGTCGAGGGTGCTCGGGGCGTCGGGGTCGAACACGGCGGCGGTCGCGGCGTCGGCGACCGGTTGCAGCAGCACGGCGGCGTCGCCGACGGATCGGCTGCCGGCGGCCACCAGTTCGCGGTCGGTGGCCGAGGTGCGCGCCCGGGCGCCCGCATCGATCAACGCGTCGACCCCGGTGCTGAACGCGCCGCGAGCTCGTCGTGTGGCGGCAGCCTGGCGTCGGCGGCGCACCCGTCGGCGACGCTTGAGCACCAGCACCGACAGCACGTAGCCGAGCAGCAGCGCGATCAGCGCCGCACCCCCGGCGATGGCACGCACGGTGCCGGTCGACAGCCCCTCGTCGACGACGACGTCGTTCTGCGTGGGCGTCTCGTCCTGCGGCACCGTCGAGTCGGGCGTGGGCGGCGCCGTGGTGGCGGGCGGCGGCGTGGCGTTGTCGTCGACGGGTGCCACGGCCCCTTCGCCCTCGGCCGGCGGCGCGTCGGCCTCCTCCTCGGGCACCGGGTCGAACGCCACCCAGCCGAAGCCCTCGAACTCGACCTCGGGCCACGCCACCGCAGCCGACGACAGCGCCTCGGTGCCACCGTCGGTGGTGGGGATGGTGTCGAACCCGACGGCGATGCGCACCGGGAGGCCGACGGCCGCGGCGAGCACACCGAACGAGGCGACGAACTGCTCGTCTCGCCCGCGACGCGTGCGCTCGAGGAACAGGTCGAGGATCGCGAGCGAGTGGCCGACCGGGCTCTCGCGGTCGAGCGAGTACTTCTCGCGCAGGTAGGTCGCGATCGCCTGCGCGCGCTGGTAGTCGTCGGTGGTGCCCGCGGTGATCGCCGCCGCCAGCTCGGTGATGCCCGAGGGCAGCTCGTCGACGCCGACGAACACTCCGGCGGCCGAGCTGGGACCGGCCGGCACCGCGGCGAGCTGCGCGGGCAGGGCGGTGATGTCCTCGAAGTCGAGGTCGTACTCGGTGCCGCGCACCGGCTCGGCGTCGGGCAGCAGACCGCTGCGGCCGCCGTCGACCTGCACGTCGGCCGACACCTCGAGCGGGTTCCCCACGGCCGGCAGCCACAGCGTGTCGAGCGACTCGACCACCACGTGCGCACCGGTGGGTGGCGTCGCGGTGATCGGCTCGCCCACGGCGCTGCCCGCACGGCGGTAGTCGTCGGCCGGCAACCAGGCCAGGCCGTCGTAACGCGGGAGGCCGACGAGACGCCACCGGGTGGGCGTGGCCAGGTCGGTGCGGAACATGACCTCTTCCGGCGTTCGCGACCGCCACTCGTCCACGCGGGCGAGCGGGCTCAGTGCAGCCTGCGCCGACGACGGCCGCTCGATCTCGTCGCGGGGGTCGTACCGCTCGGACGAGGCGATGCCGCCGAGCGCCAACGGCACGACTGCCGCGAGGACGACGACGATGCCTGCCCACACCCGGCCGACGTTCGACCGGCCGCCCGGGTGCTGCCAGCGGAACACCAGGAGCGCGGCGACGGCGTAGGCCGACATGCTCCACATCGGCGGGGCGCCGGCCGGCGCCGACAACAGCGCGACCAGACCGATCAGGGCGAGCGACGGCAGCAACGCGGCGGCGGCGAGCCCACGCTGCGCCAGCACCACCGCCGCGACCGCGGCGATGGCGGCGGCCAGCGCGATCGCGCCCACCGACGCTGCGAGCGCCGGCGACGGCCACACCGCGGCGACGACGTCGTTGATGCCGGACGTGACGGCGTCGAGCAGGCCGTCGGGCAGCGTGCCGTCGTGCGCCGCGACGCCGGCGGCGCCGGCACCGAGCACGGCCACCAGGCCGACCAGTGCGCGCACGGGCCACGGCAGCCGCGTGGTCACGGCGACCAGGGCGCCGGCCAACGCGGCGGCGGCGACCACGACCACCACGCGGTAGTCGTCGGCGAAGATGCGCGTGGTCTGCTGCGTCACCACGCCCACCGTCGCGATCGCCGCGCCGGCCACGAGCAGCTGTTGGCGCCACGGTCGGCGTGGTCGTTCGATCGGTGCGTCCATCCGGTTCACCCGAGGCTCACCTGCCCTCCGTTCCAGCGGCGCGCGAACTGCTCCGCGCTGACGACATCGGTGTGGCGGACGGTGAGTTGGGTCAGCGGGACCGAGCGGTCGTGCAGCCGGATCACGTGCACCCGTTGGGTGAACGCCGGCGTGCCGGCCATCTGGGCGATGAGCGGCGAGGCGGCGCCGGCCACGACGAAGATCTGGTCGCCCGGATCGGTGGTGAGCTTGAGCTGACCGACCGACAGGGTGTCGTCGAGGGTGGTGCGCTGCACCCGGGTGAACAGCTCGAGCGCCTCCTGGCGCTCCTTCAGGTGCCGGGCGCGGCCGGGCGCGTGCGGGTCGCGGGTCTTCGCCACCACGGGGATGTTGCGCTCGAGCGACTCGCAGGTGAGGCTCGCGGCGATCTCGACGGCGTCCTCGAACAGCAGGTCGGTCATCGCCCGGTCGACGGTGTCGAGGATCACGCAGCGGGTGGTGCGGCGCAGTTCGAAGTGGTCGCGCACCATCAGCGTGCCGGTCTTCGCGGTGCTGGCCCAGTGCACCAGCCGCGAGTCGTCGCCCACCACGTACTCGCGCAGCGACCGGAAGTCGGCGAGCGGGTCCTCCGAGAACCGCATCACGGTGGCCCGGGTCTGGCGTTGGCGGTTGCCGCTCTCGGGCAGGCGCAGCGGGTGGATGGTGGGGTGGACGAGGATCTCGTCGACGACGTCGTGCTCGACGGTGCGCACGGCCAGACCGAACGGGTCGGTGCGCTCCTCGAGCAGCGGGCCGACGAGGTGCACGCCACGGCGCAGCGCCTGCAACCGGTAGGTGACGACGGTGGTCAGCGTCGGGTCGATCTCGGGCATGTCGATCGGCACCGCCGCACCCGACAGCTGGTCGATCACGCGGGTGGGTGGCGCGGGACGGTCGGACTCGGCTTCGAGGCGGATGGTGAGCATCGCGCCGCGGGGCACGAACTTCGGGGTGTCGATGCGGCGGAACTCGATCGGCGAGGTCACCCGGGGCACCAGCACGGCGACGGCGAGCACCAGCGCGGCCACGATCGCGAGCACGACGAACTCGCGGTAGCCGGTGACGATGCCGAGCGCGGCGAGCAGAACGGCGGCCACGAGGACCGCCGTTCCGTTGCGGTTGAGCCGGGAGACCGACCGGCTCACGGGTCCGACAGCGTCGCGGGCTGCCGGGGGACCGGCACCTGGTCGAGGATGCTCTGCATCACCGCGGCCTCGGTGAGGCCGTCGATCTCGGCCTCGGGGGTGAGCGCGACGCGGTGGGCGAGCACGGGCACGGCGAGCGCCTTGATGTCGTCGGGGGTGACGTAGGCACGGCCGTTGGCGAGGGCGAAGGCCCGTCCGACGGCGAGCAGCACCAGGGTGCCACGGGTGCTGACGCCGAGGCGCAGGTCGCGATGCGAGCGGGTGGCGTCGACCAGGTCGGCGACGTAGCCGCGCAACGCCTGGCCGACGCTCACCTCGCGGGCACACTCGATGACGAGCCGGAACTGGTGGGGGTCGAACGCCGGCGGGAGGTGTTCGATGAGCTGCGCGCCCGGCGGGCGGGTCATCACCTCCATCTCGGCGTCGCGGTCGGCGTAGCCGAGCGAGATCTTCATCGCAAAGCGGTCGAGCTGCACCTCGGGCAGTGGATAGGTGCCCTGGAAGTCGAGCGGGTTCTGGGTGGCCACCACCATGAACGGCGAGGGCACGGGGCGCGACACGCCGTCGTAGGTGACCTGGCGCTCTTCCATCACCTCGAGCAGTGCGGCCTGGGTCTTCGGGGAGGCACGGTTGATCTCGTCGGCGATGAGGATGTTGGTGAACGCCGGCCCCTCACGGAAGCTGAACTCGCCGCGCACCGGGTTGAACACCGACACGCCGGTGATGTCGGAGGGCAGCAGGTCGGGCGTGAACTGCACGCGGCGCACGGTGCCACCGATCGAGGCCGCCATCGCCTTCGCGAGCGAGGTCTTGCCGGTGCCGGGCTTGTCCTCGATGAGGAGGTGCCCTTCGGCGAGCAGACACGAGATCGCCAACCGGACCTGCGGGAGCTTGCCGCGGATGACCGAGCCGACGGACGACTCGAGCAGCTTGACGGCGGCGGTGCCCTGCTCACGGGTGAGGTGGGGCGCGGAGGTGAACTTGTCGGTCATGGTCCTGCCGGGGGAGTCGTCGTGGTCGTGGTCGTCGTGGTGGTCGTGGGCGGCGGCGGGGTGGAGTCGGTGACGTTGACCGTGAGCGTGCCCTGAGCCGTCCCGTTGTTCGCGTCGCGTACCTGGTACGTGACGATGACGGGTCCGGTCACGGTACTCGTTCCGTGGCTGTACGTCACCTGTCCACCGCTCACGGTGGCGGATGCTCCGGCGGCGGAGACCGAGACGATCGTGACGGTGAGACCGCTGTTGGGCGTCTCGGCGTCGTTGTCGTTGGCGAGGACGTCGACCGTGGTGGTCTTGGTGACGAACACGTCGATCGCCCCGGTGTCGGGACCCGTGGTGGGGTTCCGGTTGTTGATCGTGACCGTGATCGTGGCGGTGTCGGTGAGCGCGTCGGCGCCCGTGCCGTCGGCCACGGTGTAGGTGATCGTGACCGAGCGGCTCGACGAGCCGTCGGGGATCGTGAAGGTGGTGGCCGGCGTGAACGTGACGCTGTTGGCCGTGAACGTGACGGTGCCGGTGCCCGCCGACGCCGCGGTGAGCGACGCGGCGGTGACGACCAGGGTGTCGCCGGGGTCGGTGTCGTTCGAGAGCGGGTTGAGCGTGACGGCTGCGGCCGTGAAACCGGCGGCGGTGTCGGGGTTGGCCACCGGCGCCTGGTTGGCGACGTTGACCCGCACCGTCACGTAGGGGCTGGTGAGCCCGCCGATGTCGCGCACCCGGTACTCGAAGGTGGCCACACCCGTGAAGTTGTTGGCGGGCGTGAAGACGATGTTCTGGCCCGACAGCGACACGGTGCCGCCGGTGGCGTTGCGGACGGCGTCGACGACGAGGGCGTCGCCGTCGGGATCGGTGTCGTTGCCGAGCACCGAGGCGCTCGCGATCTGGTTGTTGCGGGGCGTGGCCAGCGTGTCGGTGACCGCGGAGGGCGCCCGGTTGACGGTGACGATCACACTGCCCGACACCGAGCGATCGCAGGTGTTGCGCGCCGTGTAGCTGAACGTGGCCTGGCCGTTGTAGGTGGGCGGTGGGGTGTAGAGCACCGAGGCGCCACCGCCCTGCAGGCTGGCCGTGCCGGCGTTGGGGGTGCCGACGGTGATGGTGTTGCCGGCCGGCACGCCGCCACCGAACAGCGTGATCGGGATCGGCGTGTTGAACCTGGTGTTCTGCGTGATCGTCGGCATCGTCGGCAGCGCAGGGCACGCCGACACGTTGACCGTGACCGTCGCGGTGTCGGTGGCGCCGTTGGTGTCGCGGATCGTGTAGCCGAACGTGGCCTGGCCGGTGAACGAGCTCGACGGGGTGAACACCACGCGGCTGCCCGACACGGCGGTCGAACCGGCGCCGCTCGGCGACGGCTGGGTGACGCCGACGAGCGTGATCGCGCCCCCGTCGGGGTCGTTGTCGTTCGACAGCACGTCGATGGCGTACGGCACCTGCATGGTGCTGCCCACGTCGTTGAGCGCGATCGGCGGGTTGTTGGGCACCGGCTGCACGCTCACCGTGATCGTGCCGTTGGCGGTGACGCCGTCGGGGTCGGTGATCGTGTACCGCATCGTGTACTGACCGACCGACACGCCGGCGAGGCGCACCTGGTTGCCCGACAGGCTGGCGGTGACGCCGTTGCCCGACGGGGCGCTGAGCCCGGTGATCGAGAGCCCGCCGCCGGTGCCGTCGGGGTCGACGTCGTTGGCCAGCGGGTTCACCGTGGCGGTGGTGCCGACGATCAGCGTCGAGAAGTCGTCGTTGGCGATCGGCGCCACCTTCGGGCGCTCGGCGACGAGCACGGTGACGGTGCCGGTGGCGGTCTTGCCACCCTCGTCGGACACCACGTACGAGAAGGTGACCACGCCGGTGGTGGTGGCGCTCGGGGTGTAGCTCACCTTGTTGCCCTGGCGGGCGGTGCTGCCCGAGTTGGGCTGGGTGAAGCTGTCGAGCCGCATCGCGTCGCCGTCGGGGTCCTCGTCGTTGGCGAGGACGTCGATGGTGATCGGTGAGTTGAAGCCGGTCTGCACCACGTCGTTGGTGGCGATCGGTGGCCGGTTCGTGTCGGGCCGCGGCACCACCGTGATGGTGATGGTGGCGCTCGACTTGCGCAGGTTCGGGTCCTGGATCGTGTAGTTGATCGTGTAGGTGTCCGGGTCGGCGTCGGGCGGCGTGAACGAGATCGTCTTGTCGGCGTTCACGACCACGCGGCCGGTGCCGCTGGTGGGCGGTGCGGCGAAGTCGATCGGCAGGCCGTCGGGGTGGCTGTCGTTGGCCAGCGGCGCCACGACGACGACGTCGCCGGGGTAGGCCTGCTTGGCGTCGTTCTTGGCCACCGGACCTGAGCCGGTCGGCGGGGTGACCGACACCACCACGTTGGCCGTGGCCGTCAGGTTGGCGGCGTTGCGCACCGTGTAGGCGAAGGTGACGTTGGCCGATCCCTGCAGCACCTTGACCGGCGTGTACTGCAGCACGGTGGGGCTGAGCTGCACCACGGTGCCACCGTCGGACGGCTGGGTGAAGCCGTCGATGGTGAGCTCGCCGCCGTTGGGATCGAGGTCGTTGGCGACCACGTCGATGGGGATCGCGACCGAGGCGGTGGTGGCCGTGTCGTCGACGACGATCGGTGCCTTCGCGGTCGTCGCGATGGCCTCGACCCACACCGACACGCGGGCGGTGTCGGTGAGCCCGCCGTCGTCGGCGATCGTGTACTGGAAGGTGATGAGTCCGGCGACGTCGATGCTCGGCACCACGTCGATCGCGCCGTTGCCGACGGTGGAGATGTCGACGTTCTCGAGCGTGCCGGCCGACTGGATCGTGATGTTGTCGCCGTCGGGGTCGTCGTCGTTGGCGAGCGCCTCGATGCGCACCCGCTGCCCGGCGGTGGTGAACGCGCGGTCGTCGCGGGCGACGGGAGGACGGTCGGTGGTGGTGGCTTCGACGACGTCGACGGTGACCTTCGCCGTGCCGCCGGCACCGAAGCCGTCGGAGACCTCGTAGGTGAAGGTGTCACGGCCGACGAACTTGGGCTCGGGTTCGTAGCGCACCGTGCCGTCGGCGCCGATCGCCGTGGTCCCGTGCTCGGCCTCGCCGACCTTGACGATCGAGAGCGGGTCGCCCTCGGCGTCGACGTCGTTGTCGAGCACCGGCACGTCGACCGACTGGCCGAGCTGGGTCTCGGCCTGGTCGTCGTTCATCTCGGGGGCGCTGTTGCGACCCGAACCGATGATCTCGATCGTGACCGTGGCGGTCGAGGTGAGGCCGCCCGGGTCGGCCACCTCGTAGCGGAACGAGATCTCGCGGTCGGCCGACTCGGTGGGCGGCGTGTAGGCGATGCGGGTGCCGTTGAGCACCTGGGCGGTGCCGTCGGCCGGCGGGACCTGGTCGAGCAGCTGCGAGATCGACAGCGGGTCGTCCTCGGGATCGGTGTCGTTGGCGAGCGGGTCGATCGTGATCGAGCGGCCGACACGCGTGACGGCCTTGTCGTCGTTCGCGTCGGGTGCGTCGTTCACGCCGTTGTCGTCGGGTTCGACGGTCTGGTCGCCGTCCTCGGTGAACACGCCGGCGACGTCGGCGTCCTCGTCGATCTGGCCGATGCCCTGGTCGCCGGTGGCGTCCTGGCCGATGATGATCGTGCGCTTCGAGAACTTGTCGAGTTCGACGTAGGTGCCGCGGTCGACGCTGAACGCGAACTGCGATCCGGGGTCGTCGACGAGGACGGTGCCGGTGACCGTGGAGCCGACCGTGCGCCGCGGCGACGGCTCACGCCGGTCGAGGGTCTGCACCGAGCCGTCGGTCCAGTCGACGACGTCGACCCGGGCGCTGCCGGCGCGGGTGAGCACGGCGTCGGTGCCGTTGGCGACGAGCTGCAGCCCGTCGACCGCCGGGGTCGAGGGAAGGCGGACCGAGCGCACCTCGCCGTCGGGCGTGTGGCAGCTGAGGACCGCGCCGGCGAGCACGGCGGCGCAGTCGGCGGCGGTGTCGGTGTCCTGCAGTACGGCCTCCGCGGTGCCGAGGTCGACGGAGGTGTTGGATCGCAGCCAGCGCAGGCGAGCCGAGCTGGGATCGACGACGACGGGCTCGACCCCGGCGACGGCGAGCTGCAGGTCGGTGCCGGGCGTGGCGAACGAGGGGGTGCGGTCGAGTGCGCTGCCGTCGAAGGTGAGGTACGAGCCGTCGGCGTCGTTGACGAGCCACAGCAGGCCGTCGGCGGCACCCGCCCAGTCGGTGAAACCCTGGTCGACGGTGACGAGGTCGCCGGTGGTGCCGTCGGCGTCGATGCGCTGCACGGTCGAGTTGGCGGGGTCGACGAGGTAGGCGGTGATGCCGGCACCGACCACCTGTGGCCGCTCGGAGGTGGCGATCGGGCCGGTGGCGGTGGTGACCTGGCTGCCGTCGCGGCCGTCGAGCACCTGCACCGCGCCGGTGGCACGGTCGAGGACGAACACGCCGCCCCCGCCTTCGGCCAGGTCGTACTCGCCGCCTGCCGCCGCGGCGGGGTCGGCCCCGTCGGCGGGGGCGGACGGGTCGGTCCCGAGCTGCACGGCCAGGCTGGGGCGCTCGCTGCGGGCGCCGGCCAGGACGACGCGGCCGCGGGCCTCGCCCGACAGCCACACCGCGGCAGGGCGCACCTGGATCGCGGTGGTCGACTCGGGACGGGTGACGACGATCGCCGTGACGACGGCGGCGATGCCGGCCACGAGCGCGACGGCCTTCCACACCACGTCGAGTGACACGGGCGCGCCGGAGGAGGCCGCCGAGCGGCGCAGCGTCGCTTCCACCACCGCCTCCTTCCGCCGAGTTGCCGGCCCGTCCGTGACGGGCGCTCGAGTCGGACCGATCCGGGCGCGGCGACGCGACGTCGCAGACAACCCGGTTCCGCCCGAGACGGACCAGTGTAGGTGGCAGGGCCGTCGAGGGGAATTCGCCGAACGACCCATTCGCGAGAACGGGTCCCTGTCCACCGAGTGGCGGACAGGCCGCTCGATCGGGCTGGCCGACACCGCGTCAGCCCGTTCGCGGGGCCGCGACGGCATCACCCCTGGTGGCCCCGGTTCCGCGACGTTCGGTCAGCGTCGGTTCCGAAAAGTCACTCAATGTGGCGGCCCCGGGGGCCGATGTTCCCTCTGGTCGGGTTCCGGATCGGGGCGCGTCCACGCCCGCGACGTCGCCGCCCCCCCGGCGCCGGCATCGGGTGGGTGGGCCGTTCGGATCAAGGGCCGGTGGCCGCGGTCGGTGACGGAAGGTGCTTCGGTAGTGTCGGAAACCATGGTTCGAGTGGGCATCGTGGGCGTCGGGAAGATGGGTCTGTCCCACCTGGCGCTGTTCAACGCACATCAGGACGTGCAGGTGACGGGCATCTGCGAGCCCCAGTCGTTCGTCGCGTCGGCGGTCGAGTCGCAGACCGGCATCGAGACCTTCAAGTCGCACGAGAAGCTGATCGATTCGGCGCCGCTCGACGCGGTGGTGATCGCCACGCCGAGCTCGACGCACTTCGACGCCGCGATGTACGCGATGCGCAAGGGGTTGCACGTCTTCGTCGAGAAGCCGCTGTCGCTGAGCGCCGCCCAGTCGTGGCAGATGTCGCAGACCGCGCAGCAGGCCGGCGTCGCCAACCAGGTGGGCTACCACAACCGGTTCATCGCCACCTTCGGCGAGGTGCGCCGCCTGGTGCAGGCCGGCGCGATCGGCGAGGTGTACCACATCGACGGCCGGGCCTTCGGCCAGGTGGTCACCAAGCCCAAGGGCGGTGGCTTCACGTGGCGGGCGAAGAAGTCCGAGGGCGGTGGCTGCCTGCACGACTACGCGTCGCACGTGGTCGACCTCATGAACTGGATCGTCGGTCCGCCCCAGCAGGTGATCGGCGCCCGTCTCACGAGCGTGCACTCCAAGGACGTCGAGGACGCCGTGTACGCGCTGTTCGGCTACGCCGCCGGGTTCTCGGGTCAGCTCGAGACCAACTGGAGCGACGAGGCCTACCGCAAGATGAGCACGTCGGTCACGGTGTACGGCACCCACGGCAAGATCCACGCCGACCGGCAGGAGTGCCAGGTGTTCTTGAAGCCCGGCCACTCCGTCGAGGGCTACCCGACCGGGTGGACCATCAAGTACATCACCGAGTTGCAGCAGCCGGTGTCGTTCTACCTGCGAGGCGAGGAGTACTCGGCGCAGGTCGACAGCTTCGTCGCTGCGTGCGAAGGTCGTGACACGAACCCGCTCAACAGCTTCTCGAGCGCGTACGAGACCGACTGGACGATCGACCAGATCATGAAGGCGAGCGGAGAGTGAACGCCATGACCACCAGCCCGACCTCGTCGGCCGGTTCCGCCTCCACGCCGTCGTCGCGCATGGACCGGATCCTGTTCGGCGACAACCAGTTCTTCGGCGTGAACCACATGTCGGAGGACAAGGCGCGAGCCCAGGCGATGAAGTTCCGCACGCCGGACGACATGATGAAGGTGCTCGACATCGCGTACGACGCCGGCATCCGCACGTTCATGTGCACGACCCACGACGCGATCGGTGCGGTGGCCGACCACGTGCGCGCCAACCCGCAGCGCTACCCGGAGTTCATCTTCTATCCGGGCATGCCGTACGCCCACAAGTACGCCAACGCGGTGAGCGAGCTCGGCGTCATGGAGACGCTCAAGCAGTTCGCCCCGGGCGGTGTGGTCGAGACGTTGTGGAAGGGTGCTCGCGCCGGTCTCCGCAAGGACGCCGAGCAGCTGATGACGATGCTCGTCGACGCCGAGATGAAGCGGTTCGCCGGCACTCGCACGCCGGTGATCTTCCTGCAGAACGTCGTGGCCGACCTGTTGCTCGGCCTCGGCATGGCGCCGATGTTCAAGTCGTTCTCCGACTACGTGCGCGACAAGTACGGCGCCGAGGCGGGCTTCTTCACGATGAACCTGCCGCGCATGCTCGACGTGCTCGAGTCGGTGGGCGTCGACAACCCGATCATCTGTTGCAACTACAACAAGATCGGCTTCCGCATGTCGGGTGGCGTCGAGCTGTACGACCGCACCGTCGGGACGCGCCGGGTTCGCTGCATCGCGATGTCGGTGCTGGCCTCGGGTGCCATCCCGGCCGACGAGGCCATCAAGTGGATCTGCGAGCGCCCGGGGATCGAATCCATCGTCTTCGGTGCGTCGTCGCGGGGCAACATCCTGCAGACCAAGCAGCTGATCGAGCAGTACACCGTCGGGGATCGTCCGTGACCAATGCCGCCATCCCCTCCGCGGGGCTCACGCCGGACGAGCCGAACGAGCCGACCGAGCGTCCCGCACCGCACGCCCCCGGCTCGGGCCTGACGGCCGCGCAGCTCGCGGCGAAGCGTCGGCGCGTGCCGGTGCTCAACGTGTACGTCGACGATCTCACCATGGACGACCTGGTCGAGGTGCGTCAGGGAGCGATCGCCACCCTGCACGTCGACATGATCGTGAAGCTGCAGCGCGACCGGTCGTTCTACGACATCTGGCCGACGTTCGAGGTCGTCACCTGCGACAGCCAGTTCCTGTACTTCGCCCTCAAGCTGATGCGTCGTGGTGTCACCATGCGCGTGTCGGGCTCGGACTACTTCCCGGCCTTCTACCGTCGCTACGCCGACGACCCGACGATGACCGTGTTCCTGTGCGGCGCGGCGCCCGGTATCGCCGAGACCGCTCGCGCCAAGGTCAACGCGAAGGTCGGTCGCGAGATGGTGGTCGGGACCGCGGCGCCGTCGTTCGACATGGCTCCCGGCAGTGCCGAGGAGGACGAGTTGATCCGTGCGATCGACGAGTCCGGGGCCACGGCCCTGCTCGTGGCGCTCGGCGCCGGTCGCCAGGAGAAGTGGATCGCCGCCAACCGCCATCGGCTGCCGAAGGTGCAGCTGTTCCTGCCGCTCGGCGGCACCATCGACTACGAGGCGGCCGCCGTCAAGCGTCCGCCGGCGTGGATCACGAACATCGGCCTCGAGTGGTTCTGGCGGCTCGTCCGCGAGCCGAAGCGCCGCTGGCGCCGCTACCTCGTCGAGGAGCCGAGGGTCATCCCGTATCTCGTGCGCGACGCGCTCGGCTCGTACCGGAACCCGTTCGCCGGCTGATCCGCGGAGACACGATGGACGCCCCGGGCATCTCCGTCGTGATCCCCACGGGATCCGTCGACGCCGACCTCCTCACGCAGCTCCGCGCGGTGACCGCGCAGCAGAGCGACGTGCCCTTCGAGGTGGTCGTCTCGCTCAACACCCCCGACCCCGCGGCGCGCACCGCGCTCGACGCGATGCTTGCCGAACTGGGCGACGACCGGGTGCGGTGGATCGACTCCAGCGCGTCACGTGGCGCTGCGCCCGCGCGCAACGCCGGGGCCGAGGCGGCCCGAGGCGAGCTGCTGCTGTTCTGCGACGGCGACGACATCGTGCGGCCGGGCTGGATCGCGAACCTCTCGGGCGCGCTCACCCGCGACGGCGGTTTCGACGCGGTGAGCGGCCTGTGCGTCGACTTCTCCGACCAGGGCGACGTGCCGAAGTGGCTCGCGCCCCCGCCCGACGACGAGCTGCCCCGGTTCATGGGCCGGCCGTACCTGCTGTCGGGCAACCTCGGCATCCACCGCTCGGCGTTCCAGAAGGTGCACGGCTTCGACTCGAGCCTCACCCGCTGCGAGGACGTCGACATGTCGTGGCGTCTGGTGGCCGAGGGTCTCACGATCGGCTTCGAGCCCACCGCGGTGCTCGACTACCGCATCCGACCGTCGGTGTGGACGATGCTCCGTCAGCACTACTTCTACGGCATCGGCCAGACCGAGGTGCTCCTGCGTCACCCCGACGGTGAGGGGTCGGGGGCGGGCACCGCGCTGCGCGCCAACAACGCGAAGGACGGGCTGCGCTCGCCGGTCGCCGTGCTGCGCAAGGTCGCGATCGCCGCGGGGCGCGTGGCCGGGCTGGTGCAGGCCAAGCTCGGCCGGGGTCCGTCGTGAACAAGATCCGCGCCGGCGTCAGCAAGGTGAAGGGCCACAAGCTCGCGCGCGACTCGATGTGGGGCATGTCGCTCGAGGCCGTCAGCCTGCTGACGAGCATCGTCGTGTTCTCGCTGCTCGGCCGTTCGCTCGGCCCGATCGACTACGGCGCGTACGTGTCGGTGTTCACCATCGTCAACCCGCTCGTCACCCTCACGGGTTCGGGTGTCGCGCTGTCGCTCATGGAGCACGCGGTGCGGCGTCAGGAACCGCTCGACCAGGTGGCGCGCAAGTCGCTCACCATCACGCTGGCGCTCGGCTCGGTGTTGTCGGTGATCGGCATCGTCGTCGCGATGCTCATCGTCGACCAGATGCCGATGTTGGCGATCGTGGTGATCGTGATCGACCAGTTCATCGTGTCGCCGATGGCGATGATCGCGGCGGCGACGCTGCAGTCGGCATCGCTGTTCTCGCTCGCGACGAAGATGCGGCTCTCGATGACGGTGGCGCGCACGCTGGTGGTGGTGTCGCTGTTCGCCCTGGGGGCGCTGCAGGTGCAGACCTACGTGCTGCTCAACGTGACCGTGTTGTTGATCCTCGCGGTCGTCTCGATGCGCATGGTCGGCCGCAAGCTCGGCTTCCGCTTCCTGCCCGGCACGTTCGAGAAGTCGATGCTCAAGACCAACGCCGGCTACTCGGTGTCGATCTCGGCGTACTCGTTCCAGAACGACGGCGACAAGACGGTGATGACGGCGAACAACCTCACCGTCGACGTCGGCCTCTACTCGGCCGCGTACCGCGTGGTGATGATGGGCATGACGCCGATCAACGCGTTCTTGTCGGCGTCGCACACGACGATCCTCGAACAGGCCGAGAACGTGAAGGGCCACCACCTGCGGCTGTCGATCAAGTACGCCCGGCTGCTCACGATCTACGGGCTCGTGTTCTCGATCTGCGCGTTCCTGATCGCCCCGCTGCTGCCCCTGCTCACCGGCAAGGACTTCGAGGGCTCGGTCACGATGATGCGCTGGCTGGCACCGATCGTGTTCTTCCGGGCGCTCGGCGCCACGCCGATCAACGGCCTGCTCGGCCTCGGCCGCATGGGCTACCGCACGGCGATCAACGTGTCGGTCGCCGTGCTCAGCGTCGCGCTGTACGTGACCATGATCCCCGCCTGGGGCTGGAAGGGTGCGGTGCTGGCGACGATGATCGGCGAGGCCACCAACGTGGCGATGTCGTGGACCGCCCTCGTGCTGCTGCAGCGCAAGCACGACCTGATGATCGACGAGGTCGCGCTGCGACCCGAGCTCACCGTGGAGACGCTGACATGAGCACCACCCCTGCGGCCGACGCGGCACGTTCGGTCGCCGACTGGCGGCACCAGCGCGTGAAGGTGACGGCGTGCACCTACCAGCGCCCGGCGCTGCTCGAGCGGCTGCTGCGCGGTGTCGCCGCGCTGCGCGACGCACACCAGCCCGATGCCCTGTCGATGGTGGTGGTCGACGACAGCCCGGCCGGCGAGGGTGCCGAGGTCGTGCGCCGCGTGTCGGCCGAGACCGGCCTGTCCGTCGAGTACGTGCCGCTCGGCTCGCAGAACATCTCGACCGCCCGCACCACCGCGCTCGAGACGGCGCTCGTCGACAGCGACTGGGTGGCCTTCCTCGACGACGACTGCTCGCCCCGCCTCGACTGGCTCGACCGGATGTTCGACGTGCAGCGCGACCACGGTGCCGACATCGTCACGTCCGGCGTCCGCTACGTCACCCCGCCCGAGGCACCGCGCTGGATGCATCAGGACAACCTGATGGACGACTTCGACCCGTACGGCGACGGCGACGTGCCCGACCACGGGTGCATGGCCAACGTGTTGCTGCGCTCGACGTGGTTCGTCGAACACCCCGACGTGCGCTTCGCCCGCCACCTCGGCGAGACCGGCGGCGAGGACATGATGTTCCTCGACCTCGCAGCCGCTCGCGGGGCGGCGATGCGTTGGTCGTCGAGCGGGCTGGTCGACGAGCAGCTCGCCCCGGATCGGCTGTCGCTCAAGTACATGTGGTACCGGGCCTTCTGGTGGGGCAACAACAACGTGCTCGTCAACCTGCAGACCGGGTGGAGCACCCGCCGGCAGTTGATCCTGCGGGTGCCCTACAAGATGCTGAAGCTCGGCCTCGACACGCTGAGCTGCGTGGTGCGCCCGAGCCACTTCAAGTGGCGCCGCCGGGTGGCCGACTTCGTGCTGCTGGTCGGCATGGCGACCGGTCTGCTCGGCATCAAGTTCAAGCACCGCTGAGCGCCGCGCCCGACGGGCCGTCGTGCAGCGCCGACCGGATCAGCCGGCGTGCGCGGCGTGGGCGGCGAGCAGTGCCCGCTCGAGCCCGACCACGTTGGTGGCGATCGAGTGCGCGGCCACGACGGCCTCGCGTGCGGCGGCGGTGATCTCGGCACGGCGGGGTGAGGTGAGCGCCGAGCGCAACGCCTCGGCCAGCGCCTCGTCGTCGCCGGCCGGCACCATCCAGCCGGTCCGGCCGTCGACCACCAGCTCGGGGATGCCGCTGATGTAGGTGGTGACCACCGGGACACCGACGGCCATCGCCTCCATGATCGACACGGGCAGGCCCTCGGCGAACGAGGGCAGGCAGAACACGTCGGCCTCGCGGAGCGCGGCGGCCACCTGGGCGGGGGGCAGCACGCCCACCCACTCGACGAGGTCGTCCACGCCGTGGTCGGCGGCGGCGCGGCGCAACACCTGCTCGAACGGTCCGTTGCCGATGCAGCGCACCTGCAGTTCGGTGCCGGCGGCTCGCAGGCGCGCGAGGGCCTGGATGAGCACCAGGTGACCCTTCTCGCTGGAGAGCCGGGCGGTGATGACCGCAGTGGGGCGACGGCCGGCCTCGACCGGCGCCGGGTCGCGGTAGGCGAACTCGCTCGGGTCGAGCCCGCAGCGCACGATCGACAGCTTGTCCCACGCGGTCACGTCGGCGATCCGCATGAGCTGCGAACGGGTGAAGTGGCTGATGCACACCACGCCGTCGGCCGCCTCGACCTTGGGGGCGAGCATCGCCAGGTCCTGGTTGACGAACTCGTGCCAGCCGTGGATGGTGACCGACCAGGTCATCGGGGCCCCGCCCCGACCGGCCTGCCGTCGGCCGTGCACGTCGCGGTCGAACGCCGTGGCGAACCACGCGACCGTGGCGGGCACCTGGCCGAAATGGGCGTGGATCGCGTGCACCCGTTGGCCGCGGCAGATGCGCCAGACGACGACGGCCTCGACGAACTGGAGGAGGTGCTTGCGCACCCGCTCGACGTCGCCTCGGGTGCCGCGCAACGCCCGGCGGATGCCGCGCAGGGTGGCGACAGGGTGACCGAGCAGGTCGAGCGCCAGCCGTGTCGCCCGTGCGGGGGACAGCTCCTTCACCACCTGCGTCCGAGCCGCGTGGGCCCGGTCGAGGTCGGTGAGCAGCGCCGACTCGGGCGCCCGGTTGAGGGTCATCGGCACGACCTCGTGCCCACGGGCCTCGAGCGCCATGATCTCGCGCTGGATGAACGTGTGCGGGACGGCCGGGTAGTCGGTGCACAGATAAGCGATGCGCATGCGGGTCCGAGGCTACCCTCGACCCCTCGCGGCGGCCCGGTGCGCGCCGCGGAACGGGCCGAACGGACCACCGAGCGTGCCCGTCGCCCCGTCGCCGGCCGGGCCGGCGAACAGCTCGGCGGGGCAGGTTGGCGCGCGGTGTGCGCTGCCGGTAGCGTTGCCAAGTCAATTTACGTCCGTGTCCGCCTCTCGCCCGGCCTCGTGCCGCCGAGAGGGACCACACGGCAACAACTCGAGTTCGGTGCTCCGCCGGTCCATGGACCAGCGGAGCATTTGCGTGAAACGGCCCCGTCACCGGAGCCGTGCAGAGAACGGAATGGACACGCCCGGCAACGCGCCGGGTCCGAAGGAAAAGGCTGCCGACATGGCACTGAAAGCGATCGTTGGCGAGAAAGTCGCCATGAGCCAGGTGTGGGTGAACGACAAGGTCGTGCCCGTCACCGTGCTCCGCGTCGAGCCCGCACGCATCGTGCAGGTGAAGACCACCGAGCGCGACGGCTACACCGCCCTGCAGGTCACCTACGGCCAGAAGGACGCCAAGAAGCTCACCAAGCCCGAGGCGGGCCACTTCGCCGCTGCCGGTGTGCAGCCGGGCCGTCGCGTGGTCGAGCTCCGGCTCGACTCGGTCGACGGCTTCGAGGTCGGCCAGGAGATCTCGGTCGACCTGCTGGCGTCGGGCGAGAAGGTCGACGTCACGGCGGTCAGCCGGGGCAAGGGCTTCGCCGGTGGCATGAAGCGTCACAACTTCAACGGCCAGGGCGCGAGCCACGGTAACCACAAGCACCACCGTGCGCCGGGCTCGATCGGCTCGTGCAGCTTCCCGGGTCGCGTGTTCAAGGGCCTCCGCATGGCCGGCCACATGGGCCACGAGCAGGTCACCACTCTGAACCTCGAGGTCGTCCAGGCCGACACCGAGCGCAACCTGCTGCTCGTCAAGGGCTCGGTGCCGGGCCCCAACGGCGGCGTCGTCATCGTCCGCAACGCCGTCAAGGGCGGGAAGAAGGGGGCCAACTGATGGCGTCCATCAGCGTCAAGAACGTGGCCGGCAAGGCCGCCGGCGACGTCGAGCTCGCCGACGACGTGTTCGGCATCCAGCCGAACGTGCCGGTGATGCACCAGGTCGTCACCGCGCAGCTCGCCGCTCGTCGTGCGGGCACGCAGAGCACCAAGACCCGCGCCGAGGTGTCGGGTGGCGGCAAGAAGCCGTTCAAGCAGAAGGGCACGGGCAACGCCCGTCAGGGCTCGACCCGCGCGCCGCACTTCAGCGGTGGTGGCGTCGCCCTCGGCCCGAAGCCGCGCAAGTACGACCAGAAGACCCCCAAGAAGATGATCAACCTCGCCCTGCGCTCGGCCCTCAGCGACCGCGCCGCCGACGGCAAGGTCGTGGTCGTCGACGACTGGGCGTTCGACGCGCCGAAGACCAAGGCCGCCAAGGCCGCCCTCGCCTCGCTGGGCATCGAGGGCAAGGCGCTCGTCGTGGTCGACCGCGACGACGTCAACACGATCAAGAGCTTCCTCAACCTGCGTGAGGTGCAGCTCATCGAGCGTGCCGAGCTGAACGCCTACGACGTGCTCTGCAACGAGTACGTGGTGTTCACCAAGGCGACGCTCCCGACTGGCCAGAAGGAGGCCGCGGCGTCATGAAGGACCCCCGCGACATCATCATCGCCCCGGTCGTCTCGGAGAAGAGCTACGGCCTGATCGAGCAGGGCGTCTACACCTTCAAGGTGCACCCCGCCGCCAGCAAGCCCGAGATCCACGACGCCGTCGAGGCGATCTGGGGCGTGCAGGTGCTGAAGGTCAACACCCTGAACCGCAAGGGCAAGAAGACCCGCGCCCGCCGCATCAACAAGCAGGGCACCAAGCCCGACACCAAGCGCGCCATCGTCACCCTCGCAGCGGGCAACGAGATCCCGCTGTTCGAGAACTGAGGTCGGAGAAGTCATGGCCATTCGTTCCCGCAAGCCCACGAGCCCGGGCCGTCGCTTCCAGACGACCTCCGACTTCTCGGAGATCACGAAGACGACGCCCGAGAAGACGCTGCTCGCCCCGATCAGCAAGAGCGGCGGTCGCAACGTCTACGGACGCAAGACCGCCCGCCACCGCGGTGGCGGCCACAAGCGCCAGTACCGCCTGGTCGACTTCAAGCGCGTCAAGGACGGCGTGACCGCCAAGGTCGCCGCCATCGAGTACGACCCGAACCGCACCTGCCGCATCGCCCTGCTGCACTACGCCGACGGCGAGAAGGCCTACATCCTGGCCCCCAAGGGCCTCGAGGTCGGCGCACACGTGTCGAGCGGCCAGGGCGCCGACATCAAGCCGGGCAACGCCCTGCCGCTGCGCTTCATCCCGGTCGGTACCACGGTGCACAACGTCGAGCTGCGCCCCGGCCAGGGCGGCAAGATCGCCCGCTCGGCCGGCATGGCCGTCCAGCTGGTCGCGAAGGAAGGCGAGTTCGCCACCCTGCGCATGCCCTCCACCGAGATGCGCCGCGTGCTGATCGACTGCCGCGCCACCGTCGGCGAGGTCGGCAACAGCGAGCACGAGCTCGTGAAGGTCGGCAAGGCCGGCCGCAACCGCTGGAAGGGCAAGCGCCCGCAGACCCGTGGTGTCGCGATGAACCCGGTCGACCACCCGCTCGGTGGTGGCGAGGGCCGTACCTCGGGTGGCCGTCCCGCGGTGTCGCCCTGGGGCAAGCCCGAGGGTCGCACCCGCAACAAGAAGAAGGCGTCGCAGCAGCTCATCGTCCGCCGTCGTCGTACGAGCAAGGGCCGGAGGTAATCCCACATGTCACGCAGCCTGAAGAAGGGCCCGTTCGTCGACGACCACCTGCTGAAGAAGGTGGACGCGCAGAACGCCGCCGGCGAGCGCAAGGTCATCAAGACCTGGAGCCGTCGCAGCACGATCATCCCCGACATGGTCGGGCACACCATCGCCGTCCACGACGGTCGCAAGCACGTGCCGGTGTACGTCACCGAGAGCATGGTCGGTCACAAGCTGGGTGAGTTCAGCCCCACGCGGACCTTCAAGTACCACGCCGGCCAGGAGAAGAACACGAAGGGTCGCCGCTGATGACCGGTCCCAAGCTCAACGAGAAGTCGTTCGTCGCCGGCGAGCGCGTCGGCACCAAGGCGAGCGCCAAGTACGTCCGCATGTCGGCGTCGAAGGTGCGCGTCGTGCTCGACCTCATCCGCGACCTGCCCGTCCGTCAGGCCGACGAGGTGCTGCAGTTCACCGACCGCGAGGCCGCCGTGGCCGTGCGCAAGGTGCTGGCCTCGGCAGTGGCCAACGCCGTCAACAACGACGCGCAGGACGCCGACGAGCTGTTCGTGCTCGCCGCCTACGCCGACGAGGGCCCGACGCTCAAGCGGTTCACCCCGCGTGCTCGCGGCCGCGCCGGTCGCATCAAGAAGCGCACCGCCCACATCACCGTCGTGGTCGCTCGTCTCGACGACGACCGCCTCCAGGTCGTGCAGGCCCGCGCCGCCCGCAGCACCGCTGCCGGCCGCCGTCGTGCCGCCACCGGCTCGGCCGCCAGCCGCCGTGACCGCGTCGAGCGCAGCCGTCAGCGCGCCCAGCAGGCCAAGACCGGCGGGTCGACCGAGAGCACCGAGACCACGCACGCCGAGGCCGAGGCGATCGTCGAGGCCGCCTTCGAGGCCGGCGAGTGGGCAGGCTCGGCCAAGCCGCTCGCCGACGGCTCGGCGCCCGAGGGCTTCGAGATCAAGGGCAACGCCGACTCGATGCTGTACCACGTGCCCGGCGGCCGCCACTACAACCAGACGATCGCCGAGGTGTACTTCGACACCGCCGAGCACGCCGAGGCCGCGGGCTTCAGCGCCCCCGGCAGCGCGAGCGCCGACGATGCCGACGATGCCGCCGCCGACGGCGAGGAGAGCTGACACATGGGCCAGAAGATCAACCCCTACGGCTTCCGCCTGGGCGTCACCACGGAATGGAAGAGCCGCTGGTTCTCCGACCGTGACTACAAGGAGTACCTGACCGAGGACTGGAAGATCCGTCGGGCGCTCATGGGCAAGCTCGAGTCGGCGGCCGTCAGCCGCATCGAGATCGAGCGCACCCGCGACAAGGTCCGCGTCGACATCCACACGGCCCGCCCGGGCATCGTGATCGGTCGTCGCGGCGCCCAGGCCGACGAGCTGCGCGCCCTGCTCACCCAGATCACCGGCAACCCGAAGGTGCAGCTCAACATCGTCGAGATCAAGAGCCCCGAGCTCGACGCCGCGCTGATCGCCCAGGGTGTCGCCGACCAGCTCGCCAACCGCATCGCGTTCCGCCGTGCGATGAAGCGTGCGGTCCAGAACGCGCAGCGCGCCGGTGCCCTCGGCATCCGCGTGCAGTGCTCGGGTCGTCTCGGCGGCGCCGAGATGAGCCGCACCGAGTGGTACCGCGAGGGTCGCGTGCCGCTGCACACGCTGCGCGCCGACATCGACTTCGGCTTCCGCGAGGCCCGTACCTCGAGCGGCCGCGTGGGCGTCAAGGTGTGGATCTACAAGGGCGACATCGTGCCCTACAAGGCGCAGAGCGACGACAAGATCGCCCGTGAGGCCGCCATGGCCGTCGGCGAGACGTCGGGCGCCGCCGCCGGTCCCCGCCGCGTCGTCAGCTCGGCCGGCCCCCGCAAGCTCGACGACCTCGAGCCCGAGGCCACGCCGCTGCTGAAGGAAGCCGATCCCGAGCTCGAGAAGCTGCTGGACGAAGAAGAAGACATCGCTCGTCGTACCCACGAAGGGCACGAGGCACCTCACTTCCGTGGGGAGGACTGACCATGTTGATGCCGCGCAAAGTCGCACACCGCAAGCACCAGCGAGGCCGGATGACCGGTGCCGCCAAGGGCGGGACCAACCTCGCCTTCGGTGAGTACGGGATCCAGGCGCTCGAGCCGGGCTGGCTGACCGCCCGCCAGATCGAGGCCGCACGTATCGCCATGACCCGAGCCATCAAGCGTGGTGGCAAGGTCTGGATCAACGTGTTCCCGGACAAGCCGGTCACCAAGAAGCCGGCCGAGACCCGCATGGGTTCGGGCAAGGGCAACCCCGAGTTCTGGGTGGCCGTCGTCAAGCCCGGCCGCGTGCTGTTCGAGCTCTCGTTCCCCAACGAGGAGACGGCCAAGGCCGCCCTCAACAAGGCGATCCAGAAGCTGCCGATCAAGGCTCGCATCATCACCCGTGAGGAGGCGTTCTGATGGCCCGCTCGAACAAGGAGCTCGCCGAGCTCTCCCTCGCCGCACTCGTCGACGAGCTGCGCGCCACCAAGCAGGAGGCGCTCAACCTGCGGTTCCGCAACGCCACCGGTCAGCTCGACAACAACGCCGAGATCCGCACCGTGCGCCGCCAGATCGCACGCATCAACACCTACATCCGTCAGCGCGAGATCGCCGCTGCCGAGAGCGGGAAGTGACCCCCATGGCCGACACCACCGAAACCACCGACACCGAGCGCAGCGCGCGCAAGGTGCGCGAGGGCGTCGTCGTCTCGAACAAGATGGAGAAGACCGCCGTCGTCGCCGTCGTCGAGCGCGTGCGTCACCCGAAGTACGGCAAGTTCATGCTCCGTACCAAGAAGCTGTACGCCCACGACGAGACCAACGACGTCAACATCGGCGACAAGGTCCGCGTGATGGAGACCCGTCCGCTCAGCAAGAACAAGCGCTGGCGGGTCGTCGAGGTCCTGGAGCGTGCCAAGTGATCCAGCAGGAGTCCCGTCTCCGCGTCGCCGACAACAGCGGCGCCAAGGAAGTGCTCTGCATCAAGGTGCTGGGCGGCACCCGTCGTCGCTATGCGTCGATCGGTGACATCTTCGTCGCCTCCGTCAAGGACGCCATCCCGGGCGCGGCGGTGAAGAAGGGCGACGTCGTCAAGTGCGTCGTCGTCCGTGTGAAGAAGGAGAAGCGCCGTCCCGACGGCAGCTACATCCGCTTCGACGAGAACGCGGCCGTCATCATCAAAGACGACCTCACGCCGCGTGGCACCCGCATCTTCGGCCCGGTGGGTCGCGAGCTGCGTGACAAGAAGTTCATGCGCATCGTCTCGCTCGCTCCGGAGGTGATCTGAGTGAAGCTCAAGAAGGGTGACACCGTCGTGGTGATCGCCGGCAAGGACAAGGGCAAGGAGGGCGAGGTCGCCCAGGTCTTCCCGTCCGACAACAAGGTGATCGTCACCGGCGTCAACACCGCCAAGAAGCACCAGAAGGCCCGCAGCGCGAACCAGCAGGGCGGCATCATCGACCGCGACATGCCGATCGACGCCAGCAACGTCATGCTCGTCCACAAGGGCAAGCCGACGCGCGTGGGCTACCAGACCAACGCGGACGGCTCGAAGGTCCGCATCGCCAAGCGCACCGGAGAGGTGATCGGGTGAGCGACACCGCAACGACAGAGGCCCCGCGCCTCAAGCAGAAGTACGACGCCGAGGTGAAGGCGGCGCTGAAGGACCAGCTCGGTCTCGGCAACGTGATGCAGGTCCCGAAGCTCGAGAAGATCGTGATCAACATGGGCGTCGGCAAGGCCACCCAGCAGCCGTCGCTGCTCGAGGGTGCCGTGCGCGACCTCACGATGATCTCGGGTCAGAAGCCGATCATCACCAAGGCCGGCAACTCGATCGCCGGCTTCAAGCTCCGTGAGGGCCAGTCGATCGGCTGCAAGGTCACCCTGCGCGGCGACCGCATGTGGGAGTTCCTCGACCGCCTGATCGCGGTCGCGATCCCCCGCATCCGCGACTTCCGCGGCCTGCCGGCCCACAGCTGGGACGGCCGTGGCAACTACACCTTCGGGCTCAGCGAGCAGACGGTGTTCCCGGAGATCGACTACGACAAGATCGACGCTCCTCGTGGCATGGACATCACCATCGTCACGACGGCGACGACCAACGAGCAGGGCAAGGCCCTCCTCGATGCGTTCGGTTTCCCGTTCAAGCGCGGTGCCGATGCGGTGGCCGCTCCCAAGAAGGCCAAGCGCCGGGGCCCGGTGCGTGGTGGCGGCAAGGGTGCCGCCAAGCCCCAGGCGAAGAAGAAGAAGTAAGGGAAGGGCACCGACATGGCAAAGAAGTCGCAGATCAACAAGGCCAACGCCAAGCCCAAGTACAAGGTGCGTGGCTACACGCGTTGCCGCCGTTGCGGTCGCGCCCGTTCCGTCTACCGCCAGTTCGGCCTCTGCCGGATCTGCCTCCGTGAGATGGCTCACGCAGGCGAGATCCCGGGCCTGACCAAGGCGAGCTGGTGAGGAGGCACGATGCTCACTGATCCCATCGCCGACATGCTCACCCGGATCCGCAACGCCAACACGGCGATGCACGACGAGGTTCGCATGCCCTGCAGCAAGCAGAAGGTCGCACTCGCGAAGATCCTCGAGAAGGAGGGCTACATCGCCGGTTTCACGGTGTCGCCGTCCACCTCGGGTCCTGGCGACGTGCTGACCATCACGATGAAGTACTCCGCCGATCGTCACCGCACGATCTCGGGTCTCCGTCGCATCTCCACCCCCGGCCTGCGGGTCTACCGCAAGGGCAACGCGATCCCGCGCGTGCTCGGCGGCCTGGGTGTGGCCGTCCTGTCCACCAGCAACGGCCTCATGACCGACCGCGATGCGCGCAAGCGCAACGTGGGCGGCGAGGTCCTCTGCTACGTGTGGTGAGTGGAGGAGCTCGACATGTCCCGCATCGGTAAGGCCCCCATCACCGTTCCTGGTGGCGTCGACGTCAGCATCAGCGGCGGCGCCGTCACCGTGAAGGGTCCGAAGGGCACCCTCAGCCGCTCGATCCCGGGCGCGATCACGGTCCGCCAGGACGAGGGCACCCTCCTCGTCGAGCGTCCCGACGACGCCCGCGAGAACCGCTCGCTGCACGGTCTCACCCGCACGCTGGTGAGCAACATGGTCGTCGGTGTCACCGACGGCTTCTCGAAGGAGCTCGAGATCATCGGCGTCGGCTACCGCGCCGAGGCCCAGGGCCCCTCGACGCTGCGCCTCGCGCTCGGGTTCAGCCACCCGGTCCTGGTGAACGCCCCCGAGGGCGTCACCTTCGAGACCCCGTCGCAGACCCGCATCATCGTGCGTGGCATCGACAAAGAAGTCGTCGGCCAGGTGGCCGCGAACATCCGTGCCATCCGCAAGCCCGAGCCGTACAAGGGCAAGGGCGTTCGCTATCTCGGCGAGAAGGTCTTGCGCAAGGCCGGCAAGACCGGAAAGAAGTGAGGACGCCATGACCAAGGTCGCCCAGAAGCGCCGCGAGAGCCGGCTCGTCCGCCACGCTCGCGTCCGCAAGAAGATCCACGGCACCGCCGAGCGTCCGCGCCTGGCCGTCTACCGCTCGAACCGTCACCTCGTGCTCCAGGTCATCGACGACGACCTGGGTCGCACGCTCGTGTCGGCCTCGAGCCAGGAGGCCACCCAGCGCAGCGCCGGCCGTGGCTCCAACGTCGAGGCCGCGACGCGCCTCGGCCAGCTGATCGCCGAGCGCGCCAAGGCCGCCGGCGTCGACAAGGTCGTGTTCGACCGTGGTGGCTTCGCCTACCACGGCCGGATCGCTGCGGTCGCCGCCGCAGCTCGTGAAGCAGGTTTGGAGTTCTGATGGCCGGTCCCAGCAACTACGGCAACCGCGACAACCGCGGCAACAACGAGCCGACCCCGGATCCCAACGGCCTGCGCGAGTCGCGTGTCATCACGATCAACCGTGTGGCCAAGGTCGTGAAGGGTGGTCGTCGCTTCAGCTTCACCGCGCTCGTCGTGGTGGGTGACGGCAACGGCCGCGTCGGTCTCGGCTACGGCAAGGCCAAGGAAGTGCCCCTGGCGATCCAGAAGGGCACCGAGGAGGCCAAGCGCAACCTGTTCGACGTGCCGCTGGCGGGTTCGACGATCACCCACCCGGTGATCGGCATCAACTCGGCCGGCCGTGTGCTGATGAAGCCGGCTGCCGCCGGTACCGGCGTCATCGCCGGTGGTGCGGCCCGCATCATCCTCGAAGAGGCCGGCGTCCACGACGTGCTCTGCAAGTCGCTCGGCTCGTCGAACGCCATCAACGTCGCCCGCGCCACGATCAACGGCCTCAAGTCGCTGCAGCGCCCCGACGTCGTCGCTGCTCGCCGCGGCCTCGCCGCCGAGGAGTTCGTGCCGAAGGGCGTGCTCAACTCGTACAACGAGCGCCAGAAGGCGCGCGCCGCAGGGGAGTCGCACTGATGCCCGGTCGCAAGCCCAACACCTACGAGGGTGAGAAGACCCTCACCGTCACCCAGGTCCGCTCGGCCATCGCCAACAAGCCGAAGACGGTCGGCACCCTGCGCGCCCTCGGGCTCGGCAAGATCGGCAACGTGAACACGCTGCCCGATCGCCCCGAGATCCGCGGCATGCTCGCCCGGGTGCCGCACCTCGTGGAAGTCACGGAGAACTGATCGCCATGCGCGTCGACGAACTCAGCCCCGCACCGGGGTCCAACAAGGCCAAGAAGCGCGTCGGTCGCGGCATCGGCGGCAAGGGCGGCAAGACCGCCGGCGCCGGTACCAAGGGTCAGCACTCGCGTGGTCGCGGCAAGGTCGCTCGCGGCTTCGAAGGTGGCCAGACCGGCCTCAAGCAGCGCGTGCCGAAGCTGAAGGGCTTCAACAACCCCTTCCGCGTCGAGTACTCGCCGGTCAACCTCGACCAGGTCGCCGGCACCGGCGAGGCCTCGGTCAGCCCCGAGGTGCTCGTCGCCAAGGGCCTCGTCCGCAAGGGCACCTTCGTGAAGGTGCTCGGCCGTGGCGAGCTCACCGGCAAGGTCGACGTCACGGCGCACGCCGTGTCGAAGTCGGCTCGCGAGGCCATCGAGGCCGCTGGTGGCACCGTCACCATCCTCCCGCTGCCCTACAAGTCCGGCCGTCCGCCGGTGTCGGGCAACCAGTTCACCAACCGCTGAGCAGTTCCGTCCGGCCGATGTGAGCGCCTGGTCCCGAAGGGTGGCCAGGCTCTAACATCGGCCGGTCGCTCGTCCGGGCCGCCCCTGCCGCCCCAATCCCTAGGAGCCTTGTGTTCTCGAACATCAAGAACATCTTCAAGGTCCCCGATCTGCGCAACAAGATCCTGTTCACGCTGCTGATCGTGATGCTGTACCGGCTCGGCGTCGCCGTGCGCGTGCCGGGCATCGACGCCGATGCGGTGAAGCAGTTCCAGGAAGGCGTGAAGAGCCAGGGCGCACTCGGGTTCCTCGACCTGTTCTCGGGTGGCGCGTTCGGCAGCTTCTCGATCTTCGCGCTCGGCATCATGCCGTACATCACCTCGAGCATCATCATGCAGGTGCTCGGTGTGGTGATCCCGAAGCTCGAGAAGCTCCAGCAGGAGGGCGCGGTCGGTCAGCGCAAGATCACCCAGTACACGCGGTATCTGGCGATCGGCATCGCGACGCTGCAGGCCACCGGCCTCACGTTCATCTTCGGTCAGGGCCGGGGCAGTGCGTTCTTCGGTGCGGCCCAGTCGGTGCCCAACGTGCGCCTGCTGCCCGACGGCATGTGGCCGCGCGGCTACCTGGTGATCGTCACGCTGGTGGCGGGCACGGCGCTGATCATGTGGCTCGGCGAGCTCATCAGCCAGCGCGGCATCGGCAACGGCATGTCGATGATCATCTTCGCCTCGGTCGTCAGCCGGCTGCCGTACAACTACTACTCGATCCTCCAGAGCAAGAAGTGGTTCGTGTTCGCGATCCTGATCCTGCTCTCGGTCGGCATCGTGGTGGCCGTGGTGCGCGTCGAGCTCGCCCAGCGCCGCATCCCGGTGCAGTTCGCGAAGCGGGTGGTCGGTCGGCGCATGTACGGCGGCCAGAACACCTACATCCCGCTCAAGGTCAACCAGAGCGGCATCGTGCCGATCATCTTCGCCAGCTCGGTGCTGCTGCTGCCGGTGCTGCTGTCGAACATGCTCGGCTCGGGCGAGGGTTGGCGCGGCGACATCGTCGAGCTGGTCGACAAGTACATCGTCAACAGCCAGAACATCGTCTACATCGCTCTGTTCTCGTTGCTGATCATCGCGTTCGCGTACTTCTACAACTCGATCGCGTTCGACCCGATCCGCCAGGCCGACCAGCTGCGTCGCCAGGGTGGCTTCATCCCGGGCATCCGTCCCGGTCCCCAGACCGAGCGCTACCTGGCCAAGGCCGTCAACCGGATCACCCTGCCGGGCGCCGTGTTCGTGGCCCTGATCGCGATCCTGCCGTACCTGCTGCTGTGGGCGGGCGACGTGCGCAGCTTCCCGTTCGCCGGCACGACGGTGCTCATCGCCGTCGGCGTGGCGATGGAGCTGATGCGCCAGATCGACAGCCAGCTGATGCTGCGCAACTACGAGGGCTTCCTGAAGTGACGTCGAGGGCGGTCGTCGGGCGACCGGTCGGACCGGTCGGATGATCCCGGGCGCGCGGCTCATCATCCTCGGCCGGCAGGGCTCGGGGAAGGGGACGCAGTGCGTCCGCCTGTCACGGCACTTCGTGGTGCCCCACATCTCCACCGGTGACATGCTCCGTTCGGCGGTCCGCGAGGGCACCGAGCTCGGCAAGATGGCCAAGGAGATCATGGATGCCGGCGGTCTCGTCAGCGACGACATCATGATCGGCATCGTGAACGAGCGCCTCAGCCGTGACGACGCCCGCACCCGCGGCTACATCCTCGACGGCTTCCCGCGCACCGTGGGCCAGGCGCTCGAGCTCGACCGGATCACCGAGTCGCGACCGATCGACGTGGTGCTCGACCTCGACGTGCCGCGCGAGGTGGTGCTCGAGCGCATCAGCGCCCGCCGGGTGTGCCGCGACTGCGGCACCAACTACGTGGCCACCGGCCGCGAGCACTCGCCGTGGATCTGCGACGTGTGCGGTGGCGACGTGATGCAGCGCGACGACGACACGCCCGATGCGATCAACCGTCGTCTCGACCTGTACGAGGAGCAGACGTCGCCGCTGATCGAGCACTACGAGCGCGCCGGCAAGCTGGTGGTCGTCGACGGTGTCGGCACCCCCGACGCGGTGTTCGCGCTCCTCACCGCAGCGGTCGACGCATCGCGGAAGGGCTGAGCGGTGCGCCAGGTGCCGGCGCGCCGCGACAGCGAGATCGCCACCCTCCGCCGCGCCGGACGAGTGGTCGCGGAGATGCACCAGGCGATCCGCGAGGCGGCTCGGCCGGGTGTCACGACCGGCCAGCTCGACCAGGTGGCGCGTGAGGTGCTCGCACGCCGTGGGGCCAGCAGCAACTTCCTCGGGTATCACGGGTTCCCGGCCGTGATCTGCGCGTCGGTGAACGACGAGCTGATCCACGGCATCCCGGGCGACCGCGTGCTCGCCGACGGCGACCTGCTGTCGATCGACTGCGGTGCGATCGTCGACGGCTGGCACGGTGACGCCGCGTTCACGATGAGCGTGGGGGCCGGCAACGACGACGACCGCAAGCTCGTGCACGTGGCCGAGCAGGCGCTGATGGCCGGGATGTCGGTGATGCACGCAGGCGCCCATGTCGGTGACATCGGCGCGGCGATCCACGCGGTGGTGTCGGCCGCCGGGTACGGCAGCCCGCACGACTACTGCGGACACGGCATCGGTCGGGCGATGCACGAGGAGCCCGACGTCCCCAACCGCGGTCGCCGCGGCAAGGGCCCGAAGCTCGTGGTCGGCAGCGTGCTCGCGCTCGAGCCGATGCTGATCGCCGGGGGCAGCGACGACGTCGACGAGCTCGACGACGGCTGGACGGTGGTGAGCGCCGACGGGTCGCGCACGGCTCACGTGGAGCACACCGTCGTGGTGACCGCTCGCGGCCCGGAGATCCTCACCAAGCTGTAGCCGACCGGGGCCGGCGGCTCAGCGTTGCGCGACCCCGTCGATCACCACGGCCGTGCCGTCGAACACCGTGTGACGCACCTTGCCGCGCAGCGTGCGCCCGGCATAGGGCGTGTTGCGGCTCTTGCTCGCGAGCTTCGAGGGGATCACGGTCCACTCGGCCTGCGCGTCGAACACGGCGAGGTTGGCCGGTTCGCCGACGGCCACGGGCCGGCCGTGTCGGGCGTCGAGGCGGGCGATCGCCGCGGGCTTCCAGCTGAGCGCGGCGACGACGTCGGCGAGCGGCATGTCGAGCTCGGTGAGCGCGAGGGCGAGTGCGGTCTCGAGGCCGAGCATCCCGGGCGGCGCCTGATCGAGCGGGGCCTCCTTGGCCTCGGGCGGGTGCGGCGCGTGATCGGTGGCGATCGCGTCGATCGTGCCGTCGACGAGACCGGCCTTGATCGCGGCGATGTCGGCAGCGGTGCGCAGCGGCGGGTTCACCTTGTAGACGGCGTCGAACCCCCGCAGCTGTTCGTCGGTGAGCGTGAAGTGGTGCGGCGCGGCCTCGGCGGTGACGGACAGGCCCTCGGCCTTGGCGGCGCGCACGAGTTCGACGCTGCGAGCGGTCGACAGGTGCAGGAAGTGCACGGGTGCACCGGTGAGGCGGCACAGCTCGATGTCGCGGTGCACCATCAGCTCCTCGGCGATGGCCGGCCAACCCGGCAGACCGAGATGGCTGCAACACGACCCCTCGTGCATCACCGCACCCTTGGTGAGACTCGCCACCTCGCAGTGCTGGGCGAGCGTGATGCCGAGCGGCTTCGCGTACTCGAGGGCGCGGCGCATGAGCGCCGGGTCCTGCACGCCGTTGCCGTCGTCGGTGAACAGCGTGACGCCGGCCGCGGCGAGCTCGCCGAGGGGTGCCAGGTGTTCGCCGGCGCGACCGAGGGTGATGCATCCGGCAGGTGCGACCTCGCACAGCCCGGCACGCGCAGCCTGCGCGCGGACGAACTCGACGGTCGGCAGCGAATCGTGCGGCGGCTCGGTGTTGGGCATCGCCACCACCGCGGTGAACCCGCCGAGCGCGGCGGCCCGGCTGCCGGTCTCGATGGTCTCGGCCTCTTCGCGGCCGGGCTCGCGCAGGTGCACGTGCAGGTCGACGAAGCCGGGGGTGACGTGGCACCCGCGGGCATCGAGCACCCGGTCGTCGGGTTCGGCCGCGAGGTCGGGGCCGACGGCGACGATGCGGCCGTCGGCGATCGCGACGTCGGCGCGGCGCTCGCCCTGCTGGTCGAGCACGGTGCCGTGGCGGAGGAGGAGGCGGGACACAGGAGGCTCCGGTTTCTGCGGGTCGTGTTCGGGGAGTGGATCAGGCGGTCTCGCGCAGCGTCGACGTCTCGCTGCCGCTGCCGAGCAGCTCGAACAGCACGGCCATGCGCACGGCGACGCCGTTGGTGACCTGTTGCAGCACGGCGGCGCCGGGCAGCTCGGCGGGGTCGACGGCCATCTCGACGCCCCGGTTCATCGGGCCGGGGTGCATCACCAGCGCGTGCGGCTGCAGCCGTGCCGCACGCTCGGGGGTGAGGCCGTACAGGGTGGTGTACTCGCGCAGCGACGGCACCAGCGCGTCGCGCATGCGCTCGCGCTGCATGCGCAGCAGGTACAGCACGTCGATCTCGCCGATCAGGTCGTCGAGATGGTGGCTCACCTCGACCGGCCAGGTGTGCACCTCGGGTGGCAGCAGCGTGGGCGGCGCGACGAGGGTGACGCGGGCGCCGAGCGCGGTGAACGCCTGCACGTCACTGCGGGCGACGCGGCTGTGCTTGATGTCGCCGACGATCGCGACGTGCAGTCCGTCGAAGCCCTCGCGGCGGTTGAGCCGGGTGCGGATCGTGTAGCAGTCGAGCAGCGCCTGGGTGGGGTGCTGGTGCCAGCCGTCGCCCGCGTTGACGATCGAGGCCGTGGTCCACTGGGTGATCTGCTGGGGCGCACCGCTCGACGCGTGGCGCACGACGAAGGCGTCGACACCCATCGCGGTGATGGTCTCGATCGTGTCGCGCAGGCTCTCGCCCTTGTTGACGCTGCTCGACGACACCGCGAAGTTCATCACGTCGGCGCTGAGCCGGCGGGCGGCCGTGTCGAAGCTGGTGCGCGTGCGGGTCGAGTCCTCGAAGAACAGGTTGACCACGGTCTTGCCGCGCAGCGCCGGCACCTTGGGCATCGGTCGCTGGTTCACCTCGACCATGTGGTCGGTGAGGTCGAGCAGGTGCCGGATCGCTGCGGCGTCGAGGTCACCGATGTCGAGCAGGTGCTTCATGCGAGCTCGACCCCCTCGGGCGTGACGACGACGTTCTCGTGGCGCGACGTGGGCAGGTTCTTGCCCACGTAGTCGGGGCGGATCGGCAGCTCGCGGTGACCGCGGTCGACGATGACGGCCAGCTGCACCGTGCGGGGCCGGCCGTGGTCGTTGAGCGCGTCGAGCGCGGCGCGCACCGTGCGGCCGGTGAACAGCACGTCGTCGACGAGGACCACGTGGCTGCCGTCGAGCGAGCCCGGGATGTCGGTGACGCTGCCCGGCACGATCGGGCGGAGGCCGACGTCGTCGCGGTAGAAGCTCACGTCGAGGGTGCCGAGGGGCACGTCGCCCACGCCGTCGATGCGGGCCATCGAGGCCTGGAGCTGCTCGGCGATCCACACGCCGCCACGCTGGAGGCCGACGAGCACGACGCCCTCGGTGCCGTGGTTGCGTTCGACGATCTCGTGGCCGATGCGGGTGATGGCCCGCCGGACGTCGTCGGGCGACATGACCTGTCGCGGTGCCGGCTGTTGGGGCGCGGTCACGATGCACTCCTCACGTGTACGGGCCTCACGGGACCCGTTTCACACGGCGCTCACCCTACTCGCGGGCACCGCCGCGGCGCGAGGGGATCAGCGCCGCGCGATGCGCATCAGGACGTGCTTGACGCGCTCGGTGAGCGGCAGTTGGCGCAGCGAGCTGGCCACACCGGGGATCGTGTGGAACATGCTCTTCGGTGCGGCGCGGCGGATCATCCACGGCAACGACCAGTTGGCTTCGCTCCAGCCACCGTCGGGACCGACACCGCCGCCGAGCTGCGGGTCGCGGTCGGGCAGCTCGTCGAGCACGGCCACGATCTCGTCGAGCCGCTCGGGCCGCACGACGTACGCCTGGCACCCCCACATCTCGCCGCGCACCGGCACCGTCGGTTGCGAGAGCAGCTGGGTGTCCCAGTTGCGGAAGATGTTGAAGTCGATGTAGCCGACGTGCAGCACGTTCCAGGCCACCTCGTCGGCACGACCGAGGAACGCCGACAGCTGTTCGGGCGAGCCGGTGAGCACCGCGTCGTCTTCGAGGATCATCGTCGTGCGGCCCTCGGCGGCCGCCTGGCGGGCGGCCCCGACATGGCTCTGGTAGGCGCCCCACTCGCCGATCGAGTACATCGTGTGCTGGTCGGTGGGGCGCACGCCCGGGAAGACCGCCACGTCGGCGATGCCGGCGCGGTGCAGGGTGTCGATGGTGCGTTCGACGTTGGCCTCGCGACGTCGGTCACCGGGGATGTGGATGATGCGGGCGGCCTCGACGGAGTGCACGGGTCGGTCCTCTCGGATGGGTCTGACGGTGGTGCGGGCTGGACGGGTGGCGGGGTGACGGGTGCGCGGTCGCTCAGTCGCGCACGAGCACCGTCGAGCCCATCGGCATCGCGTCGGTGGCCCAGATCATGTCCATGGCCTGGTTGGTGACTCGCACGCACCCGTGCGACGCCGGGTAGTTGGGCACCGAGCTGTACCCGTGCACGGCGACGCCGCGGATGAAGAAGCGCGGCCGGTACAGCGTGCCGAGCGACCCCTCGTAGCGGGCCTGGTCGGCCACCCGGTACACCTTGTGCGTGCCGCTCGGCGTGATCGCCTGGTCGGGGATCAGGTTGCCGTTCTTGTCGCGCCACGTGTACGGGTAGTCGCCGCCGGTCGAGACGTTGATCACCCATTCGGCGCGGCCGGCCCGCACGATCATGCCGAGCTGCTCGCCCTTGTCGACGAGGAACATGTCGCCGGTGACACCGGTGGTGGGGCGGCACTGCACCGTGTTGAGCGCGGCGGCCGTGGGCTCGTCGAGGTTGCCCGACGGCGACAGGTTCGTCCACTTCTGGAACGCCATGATCGCCTGCTTGGTGGTGAGGCCGTACGAGCCGTCGGCCGCGCTGAGCCAATAGCCGAGCGACAGCAGGCGCTGCTGCGCGCGCACGACGGTGGTGGCGCTCGAGCCGGTGACGATCGCGCCCACGGCCGTGCCCGGCGAGGCGAGGCAGTCCTTTCCGAGCGTGGGCACCACGTTGGTGGGCGGGCCGAACGGGGTGGCGACCGGCGTGCCGAGGTAGAAGCCCGAGACGTCGGCGATCAGGTGCGTGCCGCTCTGCGTGAAGACGTCGAAGCCGCGTGGCGAGACGGCGACGGTGGCGTGGTTGGGCAGGGTCTGCGCGGCCCGGGTGACGTTGAGCGTGCTGGTGCTGCGCGCCTTCACGGCCGGATCGGTGGCACCGGCCGGCGAGACGGACACGTAGCCGCCCGCGAGCGCATCGGTGGCGGTGACGTTGAGTGCCAGTGCCGACACGTCCGGACGGCCGATCGCCGGGTTGCCGGCGACGCCGACCTCGAGGCTCCAGCCGGCGAGCGGCATCTGGGTGCCGCCGAGCGGGTTGAGGCCGGCCACGCGGGTGTCGAGGAAGCGCGTGGGCGAGCCGAGCGGGACGAACAGCCCGTCGGTCGACGACGGCGCGGTGGCACCGGTGATCGTGCCCACCACGTCGACCACCAGGTGGCCGCCGCTCTGGCTGAACACGTCGAAGTCGCCCTCGGCATCGACGGGCACGATCACCTGGTTGGCGCTCACGTGGCCGAGGCCGAGCGAGTTGAGGTTGGCCGCGGTGGGCGGGACGACCGCCGTGGTGGGGTACACGGTCCAGTAGCCGGCGGCCGAGCCGATCGCGGTGACGTTGAGGACGACGGCCGATGCGCCGGCGGCCTCGGCCACGCGCACCTCGGTGATCGACTGCGGGGCGAGCACCAGGAAGTCGCGGGTGTCGAGCACGCGGCGCGGGGCGGCGAGCGGCACGAAGCGGCCGGCGTTGGTGCTGCCGCTCAGCTCGTAGTCGCCGAGCATGTCGACCACCACGTGGCCGCCGCTCTGGCTGAACACGTCGACGAAGCCGTCCGTGCCGACCGGCACGGTGACGAGGTTGGGGAGCGCGAGCCCGTCGCCGAGGAGCGACGAGCGCTCGTCGATGTTGAGGTTCGACGCGGTGGGCACCGACGCCCCGTGCGGGAACACCGTCCAGTACCCGACGGCGGCCGGGCCGACGACGGTGACGTTGAGCACGACGGCGCGCGCCGCACCTATCGACGGCTGACCGGGTCCACCGGCCACCTGCACCGACACGGTGCCACCGGCGGGGACGGGCGTGCCGGCGGTGCGCGTGTCGAGCAGCCGCGTGGGCGACGGCAGCGGCACGTACCGGGTGGTGTCGCCGGGCGCCGCGTGGGCGACCCCGGCGCCGCCGACGGCGACGGGGAGGACTTGGTCGAGGGGGGTGGGCAGGACCGTCGCGAGCGTCGCCAGACCGACGGCGAACGCGACGATGCCCCGGGTCTTCATCCGCGAGCGCACCTGTTCGAGGGTAGTGGGGCGGCCGCGCGAGATGCGGTCAGCCGCGGCGTGGCGGGCGGATCCCGCGGAACTCCCAGTCGCCACCGAGCGCGGTCGACAGCACCTCTTCGCTCTCGGTGGGCTGGGCGCCCACGTCGTCCCGGATCGGGGTCGGGCCCGTGACGATGGTGTTGGTGAGCGCCCCCAGGCCCTCGACCTCGACCGTCACCACGTCGCCCGGCTGCACGGGGCGGCTGAACGCCGGCGTACCGGAGAAGATCATGTCGCCGGGCATCAGCGTGATGGTGCGGGCCAGGTCGGCCACCAGGTAGTGCATGTCCCAGGTCATCTCGCTGGTGTTGCCGTCCTGGCGCACCTCGCCGTTGACGATCGTGCGGATCTGCTTGTCGTGGAAGTCCCAGTCGGTGACGAGCGCAGGACCGACCGGGCAGAGCGTGTCGCTGCCCTTCACACGCAGCATCGAGCCGGCGTCGGTGTCGCGGAAGTCGTGCAGGCCGTAGTCGTTGCCGATCGTGTAGCCGGCGATGTGGTCGCCCGCCTCGGCAGGGCTGACGTTGCGGCAGGGCTTGCCGATCACGATGACGACCTCGCCCTCGTAGTTGAGCCACTTGCAGCGCTCGGGACGCACCACCTGGCCGCGGTGCGAGTTGAGCGACGACGTCGGCTTCTGGAAGTAGGTGGGCGCCGGCGGCAGCTTGGCCATGAACTCGTTCACGCGGCTCACGTGGTTGAGGTGCACGCAGAGGATCTTCGAGGGCTCGCTCGGCGGGAGGTAGATCGCATCGGCCTCGCGCACGCGCCGACCGTCGCGTGCGACCAGGTCGTCGCCGTCGGGCACGACGGTGGTGACGGCCCCTTCGAGGAGGATGCGACTGAAGCGTGCCATGAGGTGCTCCTGCGTGGGATCGGACCGGGCGGGCCGGTGAAAAGTCGTTTGGATCCTAATGATTATGATCGGCCCCCATGACCGCCGGATTCATGTTCCCGCGCACCGCCACCGGGGCCTCGTCGCTCGTGCCCTCGCCGCCGTGGCACTACAGCGGGCAGATGCTGACGATCGAGTACCGCACCGACCCGGCCGCGGTGGCCGAGCTGCTGCCGGCACCGCTCGAGCTCGCCGACGACGACCCGGGCGCCGTGGCCGTCATCTGGGCCGACTGGCAGAGCTGTCGCGACGACATGCAGGAACTGCTCGACCCGGTGCGCAGCCAGTACATGGAGACCTTCGTGGTCGTGCGCTGCAAGTACCAGGGGCAGCACTACAGCCGCTGCGTGTACATCTGGGTCGACAAGGACTTCGCGATGGTGCGCGGTCACCATCAGGGCTACCCGAAGAAGATGGGCGAGCTGTATCTCACGCGGGCGATCCGGGTGGGCAAGGCCGGGCCCCGGCTCGAGCCGGGCGGCCGCTTCGGCGCCACCTGCGCCGCATACGGCCGTCGCCTCATCGACGCGACGTTCACGATCACGGGCACCAGCGAGTCGGCCGGCTTCGTCAACGCGCTGCCGATGTTGCACCACCGGTACCTGCCGGCCATCGAGGGTGACGGCACCGACAGCCTGCACGAGCTCGTGACGATGCGCGGGTACGACGCCGAGGTGGGCCCGTGCTTCTCGGGCGACGCGACGATCACGTTCCACGACTCGCCCGTCGAGGAGCTGGGACGGATCGCGCCGATCGAGATGATCGGCGGCTACTGGCGCGAGGTGGGCACCTCGTGGCGCGAGGGCACCACGCTCGCACGCACCAACCTGCCGGCGATCGGGCCGGATCCGGCCTGAACGGCCGTCACGGAGGAGGGGATCCGATGGCATTCGAGTTCGACCACGGCGCGGCCGACGCCGACATCACCGATCCGGATGCGTACGTGCGAGGCGTGCCGTACGCGACGTTCGAGCGGCTGCGGCGCGAGGATCCCGTCAGCTGGTGGGACGAGCACGACGGTGGCAAGGGGTTCTGGGCGATCACCGGCTATGACGACCTGCTCGCGGTGAGCCGCCAGGTCGAGATCTTCTCCTCGGCGCAGGGCATCACGCTCGAGGAGATGGATCCCGAGGACTTCCGGCTGCGGCGCAACATGCTCGAGTACGACCCGCCCGAGCACACCCGGTACCGCCGGCTCGTGTCGAAGCCCTTCGCCCGCCGTGAGGTGTACGCGTACGAGAACGCCATCCGGCTGCTCGCCCGCACCGTGGTGGAGGAGGCGCTCGCCGGCCCGTCGACGTTCGACTTCGTGCAGGACGTCGCGAAGCAGCTGCCGATGCGGATGCTCGGCCGGTTGCTCGGCGTCCCCGACGAGGACGGCCCGTGGCTGATCGAGCGCGGCGACGCCCTGATCGGCAACTTCGACCCGGAGATGACCACCACCCCGCTCGGGCTCACCGACACCGACGAGTTCAAGCACATCCCGTTCCGCTCGCCGGCCGCGCTCGACCTCTACAAGTACGCCGAGCGCGCTGCGGCGCAGCGTCGCGAGCACCCGACCGACGACGTGATCAGCAAGCTGCTCGCCCCGACGATCGACGGCGAGCAGCTCACCGAGCTCGAGTTCAAGAACTTCTTCGTGCTCATGGTCAGTGCGGGCAACGACACCACGCGCTACTCGATGGCCGCGGCGATGAAGGCGCTCATCGACCACCCCGACCAGATGGCCGAGCTGCGCGACTCGATCGGCAAGGACCCGTCGCTGATGGACAGCGCGGTCGAGGAGATGCTGCGCTGGGCGACCGTGACGATGCACTTCCGGCGCACGGCCACGCGCGACGTCGAGATGCACGGCAAGCAGATCAAGGCCGGCGACAAGGTCGTCATCTGGTTCGTGTCGGCCAACTACGACGGCGACCAGTTCCCCGACCCGTACCGGTTCGACATCCACCGCACGCCCAACGAGCACGTTGCGTTCGGCCGGATGAGCCCGCATCTGTGTCTCGGCGCGCAGCTGGCGCGCATGGAGTTGAAGGTGCTGTTCGAAGAACTGCTGCCGCGCATCAGCGACGCGCAGCTGGCAGGGCCGATCGACCGCCTGCGGTCGAACTTCATCTCGGGCATGAAGCGCGTGCCCGTGACCGTGTCGCTCGCGTGACGAGTTGGCGCGGACCACGCGCCCCGGCAATCGGCCGGGGGTCGTCGTGTATCGTTGATCAAACATCCAACGGGGGAGGATCCATGAGAAGGACCACTGTCGTCGCGGCGTTCGCCGCGCTGTCGCTCGTCGCCGCGGCCTGCGGCGGGGACGACGACGAGGGCAGCAGCTCGGACACGGCGGCGTCGGCGACGACGGCCGCCTCGGGCGAGACCGGTGGCACGACCGCCGGTGGTGGCGGTGACTGCACGCTCGACGAGCCGTTGAAGATCGGCTACGCGGCCGACTTCGATCTCGGTGGCATCGGCGACGTGCCGGCGTCGAAGGGCGCCGGATTCGTCATCGACCAGGTGAACGCCGCCGGTGGCGTCGGCGGCCAGCAGGTCGAGTACGAGATCAAGCAGATCAGCCAGACGCCCCAGGACGTCGCCGTCGCCCAGCGCGCGGTGCAGGAGCTCATCGACGGTGGCGCCGACATCATCCTCGGCCCGCCGTTCAGCGACTACGGCCTGCCGTTGCTCGAGGTGACCAACGGCGCGGTGCCGGTGCTGTTCGTGACCAGCACCGAGATCACGCTGTCCGATCCCGACCGCGGTTCGTTCCTCGTGTCGTTCGACGACCGCGTGCAGGCGTCGGCCGCCGCCGAGTTCGCCGGCAAGCAGGGTTACAAGAACGCCGTCACCATGTCGTCGGCCGACATCCCGTACCTCAACATCACGACGGCCTCGTTCAAGGAGGTCTTCGAGGGTGCCGGCGGCACGGTCGCGAAGGACCTGTCGTTCAACCTCGGCGACACCGACTTCTCGGCGCAGGTGAACGAGATCGCCGGTCTCGACCCGCAGCCCGACGTCATCTACTCGGCGTTCTTCCTGCCCGAGGCAGGCGTGTTCCTGAAGCAGCTCCGCGAGGCGGGCGTCACCTCGGCCGTCATCTCGGCCGACGGCTTCGACGCCAGCGAGATCTGGTCGATCGGTGCCGACGCCGAGGGTGTGTTCTTCACGAGCCACACCTTCCCCGGCCCGGACAACGGTGTTCAGAAGTTCCTCGACGACTACCAGGCGGCCAAGGGTGAGGCGATCGGGACGGTCGCGTTCGGTGCCCTCGGCGCCGACGCCGCCCAGATCGCGGTCGCCGCGGCGGAGCAGGCCTGCTCGACGGACGGTGCGAAGCTGATCGAGACGATCCGCAACCTCTCGGTCGACACCGTCACGGGCACCACCAGTTACGCAGGCGGCGGCACGCCCAAGCGCGACGTCACCATCCTGACCGTGAAGGACGGCGCCCCGGCGCTGGCCGACTCGTTCTACCCGACGGTGGTCGCCGGCGGCTGACGCCGTCGGCGGCGGTCGCCCGGACCACCCACACCACGGTCCCATCCCACACATCGACACACCCGGAACGGACGGTCGGCGATGATCCTCGAGGTCGACGCGGTCACCACGCGCTACGGCGCGCTCACCGCGCTGCACGACGTCTCGCTCCACGTGGCGCCCGGCGAGCTCGTGGCGCTCGTCGGGCCCAACGGGGCGGGCAAGACCACCTTGCTGTCGTCGGTGGTGGGGTTGCTGCAACCCGCCTCGGGCCGGGTGCGGTTCGAGGGCAAGGACATCACGGGCACCGACCCGGCGGCCAACGTGGCCGCCGGGTTGGCGCTCGTGCCCGAGCGGCGGCGGATCTTCAAGGACCTGACGGTCGCCGAGAACCTCCGCCTCGCCGGCAACACCGTGGCCAAGGCCCTGCGCAAGCAGCGCATGGACGAGATGGCCGCGCTCTTCCCCGTGTTGAAGGACAAGTGGGACCTGTCGGCCGGTTATCTGTCCGGCGGTCAGGCGCAGCAGCTCGCCGTCGCCCGGGCGCTCATGTGCTCGCCCAAGCTGCTCCTGCTCGACGAACCCTGCCTCGGCCTCGCGCCGACGATGGTCGACGTCGTGTTCGACCTGTTGCAGACGCTGCGCGAGCAGGGGCGCACGATCCTCGTCGTCGAGCAGCAGGCGCAGCGGGTGCTGTCGGTCGCCGACCGCGGCTACGTGCTGCGCACCGGCGAGATCGTCGCCGAGGGTGCCGGCCCCGAGCTGGCGGCCCGTTCCGATCTGTTCGACACCTACGTCGGCAAGCCTGGTGGTGCGTCATGACCCAGTTCGTGCAGAACCTGATCGACGGCCTCGGCGCCGGCAGCACCTACGCGCTGCTCGCCGTCGGCGTCTCGATGCTGTTCGGGGTGATGCACCTCGTCAACTTCGCGCACGGCGAACTGCTCACCATCGGCGCCTACGTCATCTACGGGATGCGCAGCAACGGCATCTCGTGGTTCGCCGTCATCCCGGTGGCGATCGCGTCGGCGGTCGTGTTGTCGATGCTGATCGAGCTGGTCGCGTTCCGACGTGTGCGCTCGGCGAGCGCATTCACGCTGCTGCTCACCTCGTTCGCGATCGAGATCCTGTCGCACGCCGCCTGGCGCATCGGCGTGTCGAGCACGCCGCGCCGCTACGAGCCGCCGCAGATCGCGTTCAAGGTGATCGAGCTCGGCCCGTTCAACATCGAGATCTGGGACGTGGTGAGCATCGGTGTGGCCGTCCTGTGCTTCGTCGGCACCGCGATCATGCTGCGCACCACGATGTTCGGGCTCGCCGTGCGAGCCGCCTCGGAGGACTTCGACGCCGCCCGTCTGATGGGTGTGCGCGCCAACCGCGTGATCTCCGGTGCGTTCGCCTTCGCCGGTCTGCTGGCCGGCATCGCAGGAGCGATCTGGCTCGTGCGCCGCGGCCAGGCCGATCCGCGCATGGGCGCCGAGCCGTTGCTCAAGGCCGTGATCGCCGCGATCATCGGTGGTCTCGGCAGCCTGCCCGGTGCCGTGGTCGGTGGCTTGGCGCTCGGCGTCGCCGAGGTCTTCTTCCGATCGTGGCTGCCCTCCGACCTGCAGGGCCTCACCGACAGCTTCGTGTTCGTGGTGATCGCAGTGCTGTTCGTCGTCCGGCCGCAGGGTCTGTTCAACGTCCAGACGGCGGAGCGGGTCTGATGCCCACCAGCCGCTCGCACCTGCGCAGCGTCGCGCTGCCGTCGCTGATCGCCAACACCGTCCTGCTCGCCGTCGTGTTCGCCGTCGGCCAGTTGTACGCGTCGTCGGGCAGTTCGGCTCGCGACCTGCTCGTCACCGACCTGCTCATCAACCTCGTGCTCGTGCTCGGGTTCCACGTCTTCATCGGCAATACGGGCGTGCTGTCGTTCGGCCACCTGGGCATCGCCAGCGTGTCGGCCTACACGATGGCGTTGCTGGCGGTACCGTCGGCGCGCAAGACCGTGCTCATCCCCAACGCACCGTGGGGGATCCCCGACATCGAGCTGAGTCCCTTCGTCGCGTCGCTGATCGGCATCGGCGTCGGCATCGCGGTCGCGTTGCTGCTCGGCCTCGTCGCCGCACGCACGTCGGGTCTCGCGGCCACGATGATCACCCTGGCGTTCCTGTCGATCGTCCGGCAGGTGGCCGAGAACCGGAAGAACCTCACCGGTGGTGCGCAGAACCTGTCGAGCGTGCCGCGCCTCGACGGCTGGACGTGGGCGCTCTTCGGCGCGTTCGTGGCGATCGCCGTCGCGGTGCTGTTCCGTTCGAGCAAGGTGGGCCGCCTGTCGGTCGCCACGCGCGAGGACGAGCTCGCCGCCGGCGCCATGGGCATCGAGGTGTTCACGCCGCGGTTGGCGGCGTTCGTCGTGAGCGGTGCGCTCGTCGCGTTCGGCGGCATCCTGCGCGTGCAGTCGCTCGGCTCGATCGGCCCGTCGCAGTTCAGCTTCGACTTCACGATCCTGATCCTCGCGATGCTCGTGGTCGGCGGCATGCGCACCGTGAGCGGCGCGATCGTCGGCACGGTGTTCGTCACCGTCGGCAAGGAGATCACCCGCTTCCTCGGTGACGGCCCGCACTTCCTGGGTTTCGACTGGCCGAAGATCGACGGCCTGCCCGACCTCTTCCTCGCCGGCTCGCTGCTCGTGGTGTTGCTCACCCGACCCGGCGGGTTGCTCGGCGAGTTCGACCTCGGTGGATGGCTGTCGGGTCGCATGCATCGGGGGACGACCACCGCCGTCGCGGCCACGGATGCGCCTGCAGCGGTCGTGCCGTCCTCCGCCGGGGCGCTGCGCACCGACGGCCTCGGCGTGGTGTTCGGCGGTTTCACCGCCGTCGACGAGGTGTCGATGCAGGTCGAGCCGGGCACGATCCACGGCCTCATCGGTCCCAACGGCGCCGGCAAGACCACCTTCGTCAACCTGCTCACCGGTCTGGTGGCCCAGACCGAGGGCACGGTGCACCTCGGCGAGCTCGAGCTGAACGGCAAGCCCTACGAGCGTGCCCGCCAGGGCGTGAGCCGCACCTTCCAGAACCTGCGGGTGTTCCCGGCGCTGTCGGTGCGCGAGAACGTGGCCGTGGCCGATCTGATCGCCCACGACCACCGCTCGCACCGTGCCGCGGTGGGCGTCGACGAACTGCTCGGGCTCGCCGGCCTGTCGTCGCTCGCCGACCGGCCGGCGTCGACGCTCGACTACGGCAACCAGCGCCGCCTCGAGATCGCCCGTGCGGCGGCGCTGCGCCCCGACTTCCTGCTGCTCGACGAGCCGACCTCGGGCATGAGCTCGGCCGAGTCGCTCGAGATGGTCGACCACGTGCGCCGGGTCGCGACCGCGATCGGCGCCGGGGTGCTCGTGATCGACCACGACCTCGGCTTCATCACCAACATCTGCGAGCGGATCACGGTGCTCGACCAGGGCGCGGTGCTGGCCGAGGGCACGGCCGACGAGATCCAGCGCGACCCGCGCGTGATCGAGGCGTACCTGGGGACCAGCGCCGGTCACGCGGGCCATGGCTGAGGCGCCGTATCGGCCACGCCAGCGGCCGGTGAAGCGCGAGCGGTTCGCCGAGGAGGTGGCGAGCGAACTGCGCGAGCTGATCCTCGCCGGCACCCTGCCGTCGGGCTCGCGCATCGACCAGGACGCCGTGGCCGAGTCGCACGGGATGAGCCGGCTGCCGGTGCGCGAGGCGTTGATCGCGCTCGAGCAGGAGGGCCTGGTCGTCAACACGCAGCGGCGTGGGGCGTACGTCGCGCAGTTCACGCCCGAGGACGTGCTCGACCAGTACGAGGTGTACGGCCTGGTGGCGGGTATCGCTGCGGCGCGGGCGGCCGAGCGCCTGACAGCCGACGAGATCGCCGAGCTACGCAGAGCGCACGAGCAGTTCGTCAAGGCCCGCGGCGGTGCCGCGCAACAGCGGTCGAACGAGGAGTTCCACCGGATCATCAACCATGTGGCGAGCCGCCGGTTGAAGAGCGTGCTCGGGCTGCTGGCGCGCAGCCTGCCGTCGCACCACTACATGTTCGACAGCTCGTGGGCGAAGCTCGCCGCGCACCACCACGAGCAGGTGCTGGTCGCGATCGAACGTCGCGACCCGAGAGCCGCCCGCGCGGCGATGACCGAGCATCTCGTCGCCAGCGGCACGCAGGCCGTGGTGGCGCTGAAGTCGAAGGGCTTCTGGCGCGGCGACGACGCGCGCTGAGCCGCCGCTCGCTCAGCGCAGCACGAACGGGTCGCCGACGGGCGCGCTGTCGGTCTCGAACCAGATGCCCTTGGGCTGGGTGAACTCGCGCAGCCCGTCGAGTCCGTTCTCGCGGCCGTAGCCACTGAGCTTGCGCCCGCCGAACGGGACGGCGAAGTTGAGCGCTCGGTACGTGTTGACCCACACCGTGCCGGCGTCGAGGTGGTGCGCCACACGGTGCGCACGACGCACGTCATTGGTCCACACACCAGCGGCCAGACCGAACGGCGAGTCGTTGGCGATGTCGACCGCCTCGTCGTCGTCGTCGAACGGGATCACCGCGAGCACCGGGCCGAACAGCTCGTGACGGGCGACGTCCATCTGGTTGTGCACGCCTTCGAGCACCGTCGGCGGGTAGAACCAGCCCTCGTCGGGTCGATCTCCTGTCGGGCCACCGCAGCGGATCGTGGCGCCCTGCGCGACCGCCTCGTCGACGCGACTGCGCACGCCGTCGAGGATCTTGGTCTGCGACAGCGGACCCATCTCGGTGTCGCCGTCGAGCGGGTTGCCGAGGCGGATGGTGGCGGCGCGCGCAGCGATCGCGTCGGTGAGCTCGGCGGCGATGCTGCGATGGGCGAGCAGCCGCGAGCCGGCGACACAGGTCTGGCCGGTGGCGGCGAAGATCCCGGCGATGATGCCGTTCACCACGTGGGGTACCACCACGTCGCCGAACACGATGTTGGCCGACTTGCCGCCGAGCTCCAGCACGAGCGGCTTGAGCCCCTCGGCCGCACGCCGGGCCACCATGCGGCCCGAGTCGGGACCGCCGGTGAACACCACCTTCGCGACGTCAGGGTGGCCGACCAGGTGGTCGCCCGCCTCGCTGCCGAGCCCGTTGACGATGTTGAGCACACCGTCGGGCAGGCCCGCCTGTTGTGCGAGTTCGCCGAGGCGCGACAGCGCACCTGCGTTCACCTCGGGCGGCTTCACGACGACCGTGTTGCCCGCCACGAGCGCGGGGACGAGCCCCATCGAGCCGAGCAGCATCGGCGAGTTGAACGCGGGGATGACGGCCACCACGCCGTAGGGCTCGCGCACGGTGCTGATGCGCAGCGTCGGCGAGTCGTGGGGGATCGTCGTGCCCTCGAGCTGGTAGGCGAGCGAGGCGTAGTAGTGGTACCAGTTGCGCAGGCCGGTGATCTGCCCGGTGGTCTCGCGGATCACCTTGCCCGCGTCGCGTGCTTCGAGCGCGGCCAGCTCGGGCGCGTGCTCGGCGATCAGGTCGCCGAGCTTCCAGATGATCGCCGCGCGGGTGGAGGGACCGGTGCGCCGCCACGTGGCGAAGGCTGCCTTGGCCGAGGCGACCGCGTCGTCGACGTCCGATGCGTCGCCGCGGGCGACGAGCACCCACGGGCGTCCGGTCGCCGGGTCGAACGACTCGACGGTGGCGCCGCCCGTTGCCTCGCGGCGGCGACCGCCGATCCAGTGCTGGTGCTGTTCCATCCGACGGAACCTCCCCTCCAGGTCGAGTGATAGTTTATCTTTGATCAAAGATGAGGGGAGCCAGCGTGCCCGACCAGCCGGCCATCGACTTCGGGATCCCGGAGGAGTACGAGAGCATCCGCACCGAGGTGCGCCGGCTGTGCGACAAGTACGGCAACGAGTACTGGCGCTCGCTCGAACCCGACCGCTACCCCGCCGAGTTCGTCGACGAGCTCACGCGCCAGGGCTGGCTCGGGGCGCTCATCCCCGAGGAGTACGGCGGCGGCGGCCTGCCGCTCGCCGGGGCCTGCGTGATCCTCGAGGAGATCTCGGCCTCGGGCGGCAACCCGTCGGCGTGCCACGCGCAGATGTACATCATGGGCACGCTGTTGCGGCACGGCACCGACGAGCAGAAGCGCCGCTACCTGCCGGCGATCGCGAACGGCGACCTGCGCCTGCAGGCCTTCGGCGTCACCGAGCCGGTCGCCGGATCGGAGACCGCCCGGATCCGCACCCGGGCCGAGCGCGTGCCCGAGGGCTGGAAGATCAACGGCCAGAAGATCTGGACCTCGCGTGCGCTGTACAGCGACCTGATGATCCTGCTCGCCCGCACCACGCCCTACGACGAGGTGACCAAGAAGACCGAGGGCATGTCGGTGTTCCTGGTCGACCTACGCGAGGCCAAGGGCATCACCATCCGTCCGATCCCGACGATGATGAACCACAACACCACCGAGGTGTTCTTCGACGACGTGATCATCCCCGCCGACGCGCTGGTCGGTCACGAGGGCATGGGGTTCAAGCACATCCTCGACGGGATGAACGCCGAGCGGATCCTGATCGCGTCGGAGTGCCTCGGCGACGGCAGGTTCTTCCTCGAGCGCGCGGTCGGGTACGCGAACCAGCGCGAGGTGTTCGGGCGGCCGATCGGTGCCAACCAGGGTGTGCAGTTCCCGCTCGCTCGCGCCTACGCCGCGCTGCGTGCCGCCGATCTGATGCGCAAGGAGGCGGCCGGACTGTTCGACGCCGGCAGGCCGTGCGGCACCGAGGCCAACATGTCGAAGCTGCTCGCGTCGGAGGCGTCGTGGATGGCGGCCAACGCCTGCCTCGACACCCACGGCGGCTTCGGCTTCGCCGCCGAGTACGACGTCGAGCGCAAGTTCCGCGAGACCCGGCTCTACCAGGTGGCGCCGATCAACAACAATCTCGTGCTGGCCTACGTGGGCCAGAACGTGCTCGGGCTGCCGCGCAGCTACTGACGGCACCGAGAGGGAGGGCACCATGCACACGCCACCGTCCGCCGACGAGTTGGCCGCGATCGACATCGCCGACCCGGCCGTGTACGAGCGAGGCATTCCGCACGATGCGTTCGCAACACTGCGGCGCCACGACCCGGTGCACTGGCATCCGTGGGACAACAGCCGCGGCGGCTTCTGGGCGGTCACCACGAAGGAGGACCTCACCACCGTCACGCGCGACTGGAACACGTTCACCAGCGAGCAGCACGTGAACCTCTGGGAGCTGACGCCCGACGCACAGGAGGCCCGCCGCTCGCTGATCGAGACCGACGGCATGCCGCACACGCGACTGCGCCGCCTGGTCACGCAACCGTTCACGCTGCGCCGGATGGCCGAATACGAGGACGCCACTCGTGCGATCGTCGACGAGCTGTTCGACGAGATCGTCGGCGCCGGACCGGTCGACCTGGTGCGCCTGTTCAGCGAGCCGTACCCGATCCGCGTGATCGTGTCGATCCTCGGCATCCCGCGCTCGGACGGTGACTTCCTGGTGCACCTGTCGAACCAGTTGGTCGAGGGCACCAGCGATCGCGAGCTCGACCCGCACGCGTACGGCAACACCACGCCGCTCGAGCTCCTGCCGTTCAACAGCCCGGCGGCGCATGCCCTGTTCGAGTTCGGTCGGACGTTGGGCGCCGAGCGACGTGCCCACCCGGGTGACGACCTGGTGTCGAAGCTCATCACGGCCGAGGTCGACGGCGACCACCTCACCGACGCCGAGTTCTGCAACTTCTTCCAGCTGCTCGTCTTCGCCGGCAACGAGACCACGCGCACCGCGATCTCCAACGGGCTGATCGCGTTCGCGCAGCACCCCGAGCAGCTGCAGGCGTTGAAGGACGACCCGTCGCTGATCCCCAACGCCGTCGAAGAGGTGATCCGCTACGCCACGCCGGTGCTGCACATGCGCCGTACCGCCACGGTCGACACCGAGCTCCACGGCACCCACATCGCCGAGGGCGACTGGGTCGTCATCTGGTACGCGTCGGCGAACTTCGACGAGGCCGAGTTCGAGCGACCGCTCGAGTTCGACGTGCGCCGGCCGGTGAAGCCCGAACACGTCGCGTTCGGCGCCTTCGGCCCGCACCACTGCCTCGGTGCGCCGCTCGCGCGCCTCGAGATCCGACTGCTGCTCGAACAGCTGGTGCGACACGACCTGCACGTCGAGCTCGCCGGTGACCCGGTGCGCGTGCGCTCGAACTTCGTGAACGGTGTGCTGTCGCTCCCCGCGACGCTGAGCACTCGCTGACCGTCAGACGCCGACGGGCACCTTCTCGTCGGCCACCGGCGCAGTGCGCTGTGCGAGCACCACACCGCCGATCACGACGGCAGCACCCACCGCCTCGAGTGCGCTCACGTGCTCGTGCAGGAACATCGCCGACCACGCGATCGCGAGAGCCACCTCGGTGGTCATGATCATCGCCAGCAGCCCCGGCGCGATGTGGCGCAGCGCCCGGAAGAAGCAGGTCGTGGCCGCGACGGTGGGGATGAGCGCGAACAACAGCACCTCGCCGGCGATCTTCGCCGTGTCCGGGACGGTGAGCCCCTGCACCGCCACGAAGGGCACGTAGTAGAGCGCGGCACCGACGTTGGTCCAGCTCGCCACCACCACGCCGTCGACGCCGGAGGGCACGATTCGCTCGCTCAGCAGCATGTAGACCGCATAGGTGAGCGCCTGCGACACCGCGAGCAGCACCCCGGCGGTGCTGAGCGAGCCCACGCCGGTGAACAGCTCGGGCACGGTGAGCACCACGCCCGCCGTGATGACCGCCAGCGCCAGCACCGTGATCCGGTCGAGCGGACGGCCGAGCGCGGCCGAGCCGAGCACGACGAACGCCGGATAGAGGTACACCACCACGATGTAGACGGAGACGTCGAGGTGTTCGAGCGACAGGAACCCGAGGTGCACCACACCGCCGAGCAGCGCTCCCAGCAGGACGAGCCGCACCGCGGGCACCGACCGCGGGTCGGGGCCGCCGCGAGCGCGCCACACCGCGAGCAGCGACCACAGGACGGTGGTGGCCAGGGCGAACCGCCAGAACAGCAGCGACGCCGGACCGAGCGCGCCGAGCAGGTCCTTGCCCACCACCGACGACGTCGAGAACGACAGCGCGCAGAGCGCCGCCCACAGCGCCCCCTTCGCGCTGGAGCGCGAATGGGTGGCGGGTGGCGCGGCGGGCACCGACGCAGTCTGCCGGGTGGGTCCCGGTCCGCTGCGGATCGGACGGGGGACCGACTACAGCAGTGAGCCGATGACGTCGACGATCACGTGCGCACCGTTCACGCCGGCACGAACCTTGATCTTGCCGTTCACCATCGTGACGACCGCGGCGTTGGCCACGGTCTGGTTGGCGCCGCTGTAGTTGACGGTGCTGTTGCCGGGCCAGGCGATGCCGTCGGCATACGCCGACAGGAACCCGCCGCCGTTGGTGGCATCGGCCGTGAGGTTGATCACCGCGGCTCGGGCCGTCGGGATCAGCTTCGACGACAGGTCGACCACGCGCTCTTCGTTGGCACCGAACTTGGTGGATCCTGCGTTGCGGGTGTCGAGCGCCCGCGGGGCGCTGCCCGTGTACGGGATGAAGGCCTGGGCGGGCGGCACGTAGCCGACGCTCACGCCCAGCACCGAGTCGCCGGCCGAGCAGAAGACCCGCAGCGAGTAGCTGCCGCCGTGGGTGAGCTCGGTGGTGGTGGAGAAGCTCTGCGTCTTGACGCCGCCGCCGGCCGCGGTGACGAACAGGTCGGTCACCGGCGCGAACGCGGCGTCGGCGAAGTTGCGGCGGTCGATCGAGACGATCGGCTGTCCCTGGTACGACACGTTGATCTGCTTGACGATCGAACCGACGGGGATCGGCAACGCCGCCTGCACATAGGCCGGCGCCGTGCTCGGCTGCATGCCGGTGGCCTGCTGGTAGAGCCGGTACGGGGTCGACGCAGCCTGCGCGGTGTCGAACGCGAACGCGTCGAGCGTGACGTAGACGAGCCCGGCGACCGTGGGGTCGAGTGCCTCGGTCTGGTCACCCGGCGCAGCGGCGGCCGTGCCGGCCACGAGGCTGCTCGCGGTGACGGCGCCGAGCGCCCCGGCGGCGGTGAGACCACCGATCAGGCTGCGCCGGCTGAGTTCGGGCGAGGCGGTGGTGGCAGAGGTGGCGTGGTCGGAGGTGTCGGACGGGTGGGACATGGGTGCCTCCTGGGATCGGTGTGCGCTCTGTGGCCCGATCGTAGAGGGCCTGCCGGCGGCCGATGACCGGCCGCCGGCAGGACCCGTTCCACTCGTCCGTTCCGACGGATGCCGGGGCCTACAGCAGCGAGCCGATGACGTCGACGATCACGTGGGCACCCGCGGCACCCGAGCGGACCTTGATCTTGCCCGCCGTCATCGTGACGATCGCCGAGTTGGCCACCGTGGCGTTGGCCGACGAGAAGTTCACCGTGCTGTTGCCCGGCCACGAGATGCCGTCGGTGTACGCCGCCAGGAAGCCGGCGGCGGTGGTCTCGGTGGCGGTGAGGTTGATCACCGCGGCGCGAGCGGTGGGCACGAGGCGGCCCGACAGGTCGATCACGCGATCCTCGTTCACGCCGAACTTGCCGAACCCGGCCTCGCGGGTGTCGAGCACGCGCGGGGTGCTGCCGAGGAACGGCACGAACGCCTGCGCAGGCGGCAAGTAGCCGACGCTCACGCCGAGCACCGAGTCGCCCGCCGAGCAGAACGCACGCAGCACGTAGCTCTTGCCCGCTGCGAGGGTGGCCGTGGTGGTGAAGGTCTGGGTCTTCACGCCACCGCCGGCCGTGGGGGTGAACAGGTCGGTGATCGGGATCAGGAGGCCCGATGCGAAGTCGCGCTCGGCCACCGAGATGATCGGCTGACCCTGCACCGAGACGTTGATCTGGCGCAGGACGGCACCGATCGGCAGGGTGAGCGGGGCGTGCACGTAGGCGGGCACGCTCAGCGGCTGCACACCGGTGGGCGGGGTCTCCTGGTACACGCGCGACTGGCCGCCGTTGGTGGTCTCGGTGAAGAACGCGAGGGCGTCGAAGCTCGTGTACGCGAGGCCGACGACCACCGGGTCGAGCGCCTCGGTCCGAGGATCGGTCTGCGGATCGCCGGGGGCCGCGTGCACGCTGCCGGCACCGAGCAGCGTGCTGCCCGCCGTCCCGGCGGCGAGGCCGAGCGCGCTCACGGCGGTGAGCCCACCGATGCCGCCGATGAGGCCGCGGCGGCTGACCGCCGCGGGGGTGTGCTCGAGCGCGTGGTCGGGAGCGTCGTGGGGATGGGTCTGGTGCATGGTCACTCCTCCGAGGGGTGAGTTCGTGACCGCCCGCGACCTCGACCCTACGAGGGTCGACGACGCGACGACAGGCGCCTCTCCGAACGGGGGAGTCGAGACCGAGGGTCGCTCAGTAGAACGGCAGGTACTCGTTCAGCTCCCAGTCGGTGACCTCTTCGACCGACCACCCGTTGCCGCTCGCCTCCCAGCGCGCGAGCTCGTCGCGGCGGATCGCGAGGAACGTGCGCACCAGGTCGGGACCCATCGCCTCGCAGAGCACGCTGTCGGCCTCCAGCGCCTCGAGCGCTTCGGCCAACGTGTGCGGCGTGTGGCGATCGGTGTTGGGTTCGCTGTCGCCGTCGCCCTGCTGCGGTTCGCCGCAGTCGAGGCCGTCCACCACGCCGAGCAACGCCGCGTTGAGCATCGCCGCAGCGGCCAGGTACACGTTGGCGCTGCCGCAGGGCATGCGGTTCTCGATGCGGGTGGCCTCGCCGCGCTCGCCCGGCACGCGCATGGTGCTGATGCGGTTGTCGAGCCCCCAGTTGGCCCAGTAGCCGGCGATGATGCCGGGCATCAGGCGCTTGTAGCTGTTGATCGTCGGCGCGCAGAACGCAGCCATGCCCTCGTAGTGCGCGAGGAGCCCGCCGATGCACTGGCGCATCAGGCTCGACATGCCGTGCTCGCCCGACGGGTCGTCGAACACGTTGCGGCCGCCGCCGACGGGCAGCAACGAGAAGTTGACGTGCAGCCCGCTGCCCACGGCGTCGGCCATCGGCCGGCCCATGAACGTCGCCCACTGGCCGTGCCGGTGCGCGATCTCGCGGATGAGTTCTTTCGCGATGAACGTGCGATCGGCCGAATCGAGCGCCTGGCCGTAGGTGAGGTTCATCTCCATCTGGCCGGGCGAGAACTCGGCCATGATGCCCTCGAGCTCGAGCTCGCTCTTCTCGGCGGCGTCGAACAGGTCGAAGGTGAGTGCCGGGTCGATGCCGCCGAGACCGACGCCGTACACGCGGTGCGAGGGCAGCGACAGCGGTCCGTAGCCGCCCGGCGCATCGGCGTCGGGCTGCATCACGTAGAACTCGAGCTCGTAGCCGAGCATCGGCTCGTACCCGAGCGCCCGCCATGCATCGACCGCGCGGCGCAGCGCACCACGCGGGCTGAGCGCGAGCGGGGCCCCTTCGAACTCGAGGTCGGCGATCATCACGTCGGTGTCGGGCTCCCAGCCGGGATGGCGGGTGCCGGGCAGCGGCACGGTGGCGAGGTCGGGGAAGCCGACGTCCGCGGCGTACCCCTCGACGGGCATGATCTCGCGGTTGATGCCCATCGTGAGGGTGGTGACCGCGTGGTGACCCTTCTCGTGGATGCGTCGCTCGGGCACGTACCGACCGTGCGACAGACCGTTGAGATCGCTCCACATGACACGGATGCGTCGATTCGCCATGGGCGCCGAAGGTAGCACCCGCCCCGGGATCGTTTGGTCCCGAACGATCGCGGTCGGCGTGCGTCGACCGACGGTGATCACCAGGTGAGGTCGAGGCGCAGCGGCCCGCGGAACTCGAACCCGCGGATGTCGACCGCGTTCGCGAGCTGCAGGCCCGGCAGCCGGTCGAACAGCCGCTGCACGGCCACGCGGACCGTGCTGCGACCGAGCCACGCGCCGAGGCACACGTGCGGGCCGGTGGAGAACGCGAGGTGCGGCCCCTCCTTGCGCTCGATCAGGTAGCGGTCGGGGTCGGTCCAGCGACGCTCGTCGCGGTTGGCCGAGCTGATCACCGCTGCCACCAGTGCGCCGCGTGGGATGGTGGTGTCGGCGAGTTCGACGTCGGCGGTGGCCTGGCGGGTGGACGTGGCGACCGGCGAGATCCAGCGGAACAGCTCCTCGCACGCATTGCGCCACAGCGCCTCGTCCGCACGGCATGCGGACAGCGCGTCGGGGTGGGTGAGCAGTGCCCAGGTGGCGAGCGCGATGCCGTCGCGAGGTTCGTTGATGCCGCCCGACATGCACAGCCGGACGTTGTTGACGATCTCGTCGTCGGTCAGTCCCGTGTGTGCGAGGCGAGGGACCACTCGCTCGCGGATCGACACGCCCGACTCCTCGTTGGCCCGAGCGGCCACACCTGCGAGCACCGGGTCGTCGGTGAAGTTGGCGAGCCCACTGCACACACCGCGGGTCCACTCACCGATCTGCTGCCAGCTCGCGTTGTCCCAGCCGAGGGCGTCCTGCAGGGCGCGCACGGCGATCGGTTCGGCGTACGCCGTCATGAGGTCGGTGCCGGCCGGGTCGAACGCGTCGATGAGCTCGTCGCAGATGCGCGGCAGCACGTCGCTCACCCACGCCCCGGTGGCCGACGGCGTGAAGCTCGGCTGCAATGCGTCCTTCACGCGGCGGTGCGCCTCGCCGTCGCTGCCGAGCATGTTGGTGCCGAGCACCGTGTTGAGCCAGCTCGGCTCGGTGGCCGACGTGTACAGGTCGGGCCGGTCGTGCACGTGCTGCACGTCGTCCCAGCGCGTGACGAGCCACATGTCCATGTCGGGCACGTACGACACGGGCTCGTCGGCGCGGAGCCGGGCCAGGTGCGGGTACGGATCGATCTCGAGCTGCGCCAGCGTGATCGTCTCGCCGATCGTGTTCGCCATGCGCGGGATCGTACGCTCGGGTGATGCGCGCACTGGTGGTCCAGCACGAACACGACGGGCCGGCGGGACTGATGGGGGAGCACCTGCGGGCGCGAGGGTTCGACGTGGTCGACCACCTCGTGATGCACGCCGGCTCCACCGAGAGCCATCACCCGTTCCCCGATCCCACCGCGTTCGACGTCGTGGTGCCGCTCGGCTCGATCCACGGGGTGTACGAGCACGACGTCATCGGCACCTGGATCGACCGAGAGGTCGAGATGCTGCGCACCGCGCACGAGGCCGGCGTACCGGTGTTCGGCATCTGCTTCGGCGCGCAGGCGATGTGCGCGGCGCTCGGCGGGCAGGTCGAGAAGGCACCGGGGTACGAGGTCGGCTGGTACTCGTACGACACCGACGTGCCCGACGTGGTGGCGGCCGGCCCGTGGTTCACGTGGCACGGCGATCGCTGCCTGCTGCCGGCCGGTCCGACCGAGCTGGCGCGCAACTCGCTCTGCACGCAGGCGTACCGGATCGGCCGGACGGTCGGCGTGCAGTTCCACCCGGAGGCCACCCCCGAGCTGATCGGCTCGTGGGTGGCCAAGTGCCCGCCCGGCTACTTCGCCTCGCACGACACCACCGCGGAGGCGGTGCTGTCGGGCTTCGCGTCCGAGGGCGCCGCGGCGCGCAACCGCTCGATCACGTTGTTCGACTGGTTCCTCGACGAGGTCGCCCCGAGCTGATCGACGTGTGCGTCAGATGGGGACGTCGGTGTGATCGACGCCGACGATCTGGCTGCCCGTGAAGAACCGGAACACCTCGGCGTTGCCGTGGCCGCCGATGCCCGACAGTCCCCAGAAGCTCTGGGTGCTGGTGGGGGTGAGGTCGATCACGCTGGTGCCGTTGATCTTCACCTCGCCGAAGCGGATGCGGCGACCGAGCGCCTGTGCGGCGTCGAGGTCGGTGGAGAACACGTAGCCGGCCAGCCCGAACGGCGTGTCGTTCGCAGCGACGACCGCGGCCTCGTCGTCGTCGACCGCGTGCACGGTCACCACGGGGCCGAAGAGCTCGTCGACGCAACGGCCGGGGTCGGCACCGACCACCACCCGCGGTGCCCAGAACCAGCCACCGAGATCCGGCACGTCGCCGGCAAGCAACGCCTCGCCACCCGCGGCGACGATCGCGTCGACCTGCTGTTGCAGCCGAGTGCGGTGCGCCTCGTGCGAGAGCGGCCCGACCTGCGTGCCGTCGTCGAGGTGATGGCCGATCCGCCACCTGCCGAGGTGATCGCGCAGCGCGTCGACCAGCTCGTCGTGACGCGACCGGGCGACCAGCACCTTGCCCGGTGCCTCGCACCACTGCCCGTTGAGCTTGAGCATCCCCGAGGCGAGCGAGGCGGCCGTGGCGTCGACGTCGGCGTCGGCGCGCACGATGGCCGGGTTGTTGCCACCGAGCTCGAGCTGCAGCGCCGTGAAGTGCTCGGCCGCGGCGCGGGCGATCGCCCGTCCTGCCGCGAGGCCGCCGGTGTACGACACGACCTTCACCCGGCCGTCGCCGGTGAGCGCGGCGCCCGTCGCCGGGCCGCCGTGCACCATCTGGAACACGCCGGCCGGCAGCCCGGCCCGGTCGATCGCGTCGGCCACCAGGTTGCAGCCGAGCGGCGACCACTCCGGTGGCTTCAGCAGCACCGTGCAGCCGGCGGCCAGCGCCGTGGCGACCTTGCCGGCCGCCATCGCCGCTGGTGCGTTCCACGGCACGAGGATCGCCGCCGGACCCCACGGCAGGCGGTGCAGCTCGACGGGCCGGACGGGACCGGGCAGCTCGGTGCGGATGCCACCCGCCTGCAGCTGCGCGATCGCACCGCGGAAGGCGCCCGCCAGCGAGCCGGCGAACATGCGGGTGACGGCCACCGGCACGCCCGAGCCGGTCGACTCGGCGACGGCGACGTCGTCGCCGGCAGCGTCGAGCTCGGCCGCGATCCGCTCGAGCCACACGCTGCGGGCATCGACGTCGAGGTCGGCCCAGACGCCGTCGCGGTGGGCTCGCGCCGAGGCGGCGATCGCGCGCTCGACCTCGGCGGGCGTCGTGGCGCGCCGTGGCTGCAGCGGTTCGCCGGTGGACGGGTCGCACAGCCATGCGCCCTCGAGGACGCCGGCCGGCGGCTGCGCCGACCCGTCGATCCGGTCGACCTGCTCGGGCAGCGCGCCCGCTGTGACCATCGCCATCAGATCACCTCGAAGTATCGGTCGAGCTCCCAGTCGGTGACCGCGTCGAGGAACTGGTTCCACTCGTACTGCGCGGTGAGTCCGTACTGCTCGGCGACGGCCGGCCCGAACGCGGTGGCGACCCACTCGCTCGACAGGAACGCCTCGGCGGCGAGACCGAGGTGCGACGGGAACTTCTGCGTCTCCTGCTGGTAGGCGTCGCCCGAGCTGGGCGCACCCGGATCGGTGGCGTTCGCCAGACCGTCGCGGATCGACGCGATCACCCCCGCCACCGCGAGGTACGGGTTGACGTCGGCACCCGGCACGCGCCATTCGAGTCGCATCGACGACGCGCCCGTGCCGAGCACGCGGCAGCTGACGGTGCGGTTGTCGAACGCCCATGTCGCGCCGTGGCCGGCGAAGTCGCTCGAGTTGGTGCGCCGGTACGAGTTGATCGTCGGCGCATACCAGGCCATCAGCTCGCCGGCGTGCGCGAGCACGCCACCGATCGCATGGCGCATCGACGCCGACATGTGGTCGTCGGCGTCGTGGTCGAAGAACGGGTGACCACCCTGGTCGTCGCGCACCGAGAGGTGCACGTGGCACGACGAGCCGACATCGCCCGTGTTCGGTTTCGGCATGAACGTCGCGGCCAGGCCGTGTCGTGCGGCGACATCCTTCACGGCGAGCTTGAAGATCGTGTGCCGGTCGCACATGTCGAGCGCGTCGGCGTAGGTGAGGTTGATCTCCCACTGGCCGAGGCCCCACTCGCCCTGGCTCATCTCGACGTCGAGGCCCGACGCATCGAGTGCATTGCGCAGCGTGCGGAAGAAGGGCTCCCAGGCGTTCACCTGTTGGACCGTGTAGTCGGCGCGGATGATCGTCGTGGGCGTGCGGTCGCGATAGCCGCGGCGGCGCAGGTCGTCGTAGCCGTCGCGGTACAGGTGGAACTCGAGCTCGGTGCCCACGTCGGCGGTGAGCCCGTCGGCCGCGAGCGCCTCGATCTGGCGCCGCAGGATCTGACGGGGCGTGATCTCGACGGGTGTTCGGTCGTGCTCCTCGACGATGTCGGCGATCACGATCGCCGTGTGCTCGAGCCACGCGGCCGGACGCATCGTCGACAGGTCGGCCACCAGCAGGAAGTCGCGCCACCCCGTGTGCCACCCGGTGTAGGGCACTTCGAGGCCGATGTCCTGGCTGATACCCCAACCGAACGTGCACGAGCTGACCGCGATGCCGCGCTCGCGGAACTCGGCGAACTTGCGCGGCGTGAGGCGCTTGCCCACCAGGCGGCCGGCCATGTCGGGCGCGCACACGATGACGGTGTCGTACCCGCCGGTCTCGAGGTCGTCGAGCGTGAGCGGTGTGAACGTGCTCATCGGGTGAGCCATCCGCCGTCGACGGGCAGGTGGGCACCCGAGATGAACGACGCCTGATCGGAGAGCAGGAACGACACGGCGTTGGCGACGTCGGTCGGCTCGCCCACGCGTGGCACGAGCAGCCGTTGGCTCATGAACGCCATCGCCTCGGGGCCGGTGATGTTGCCGCCGCTGAAGCGGGTGTTGATCGGGCCGGGCGCCACTGCGTTGACGCGGATGCCCTTGGACGCGAGCTCGACGGCGAGTGCCTTGGTGAGCATCGGCACGCCACCCTTCGAGGCGTTGTAGTGCGGCTGGCAGTGGCCCGACGAGCTCACCACCACCGACGCCTCGACGGTCGACAGGTTCACGATCGCACCGCCCTCGGACATCGACCGCGATGCCACCTGGGCGACGATGAACTGGCCCTTCAGATTGATGTCGACCACGAAGTCCCACTCGTCGTCGGTGAGGTGGTCGAGGTCGCTCATGGTGACGACACCGGCGTTGTTCACCACGAGGTGCAGACCACCGAGCTGCTCGACGGCCGCCGCCACGGCCGCCTCGACCTCGGCGCGGACGCGCACGTCGCACCGCACGGCGATCGCCCGGCCACCGGCACCGGTGATCTGGGCGACGGTCTCGTCGGCGCCCTCGGTGTTCACGTCGGCGCACGCGACGGCGGCACCGTCGCCGGCGAGCTGTCGGGCGATCGCCCGTCCGATACCGGAACCCGCGCCGGTGACCAGCGCGACCTTCCCCTCGTGGCTGATGATCATCGGGATGCCTTTCTGCGACGGCCGGAGGCCGCTGGTGTGGAGTTCGTGGTGGAGGTCGTGATGGAGATCGGAGTGGGTGTCGCGCCGGGTGGCTCGTCGAGCATCGAGTGGAGCTTTGCCCGGGTGTGCTCGAGGTGGGTCGCCACGGCTCTCGCCGCGGCGGCGCCGTCGCCGCGCTCGATCGCTCGGACGATCGTCCGATGCTCGCGAGCGGTCTGGGCGATCGTCGGTTCGTAGTCGAGGAGGTCGACCGGGAAGAACAACGAGGCTCGCGCCCGGAAGACCGCGTCCTCCAGCAGCGGGTTGCGTGCGGCCCGCGACAGCGCTCGGTGGAACGCCGCGTCGGCAGCGCGATAGCTCGACAGCGACGTCGACGCGTCGAGGTCGGTGACGGCGGCGCGCAGGGCCTCGAGGTCGTCGTCGGTGCGTCGCGCCGCCGCCAGCACGGCGACCTGTCGCTCGACGCCGATGCGGAAGTCGAGCACGTCGTCGAACTCGCCGACGCTGGCGCGCAGTCGCTCGAGCCAGCGTTCGGTGGGCATGCGGAGCTCGCAGACGACCGTGCCGCCGGAGGCACCGCGCAGGGTGTTGACGTACCCGTCCTGTTCGAGCGCGCCGAGTGCCTCGAACACGGTCTGCCGGCTGACCCCGAGTGACTTCGCCAGCTCGCGCTGTGGGGGGAGTCGGGCGCCCTCGGCCAGCTCGCCACTCTGGATGAGCGCGCGGAAGTGCGCCGCCACCTCGTCCGCCGGACGTGCACTGGTGACCAGGCTCCCCATTGGTCTGCACCGTAGACCAATGCCGCCCCGACGTCGACATCCGAGTGCCAGCGGTACATCCGAGTGGCTCATGGCCATCCGAGTGCCACGCCACCCCCCGGGTGGGCGCGTGCCACTCGGATCGGTCGGATCGGACGGCTGGCACTCGGGCGCGCGGCTGGCACTCGGATGTCGGGGGCTGGGTACGGTGGCGGTGTGACTGCGCCGGCCGGCCGCCCCGACACGATCCCCGGGCTCGACATCGTCTCGCACGACGTGTACGAGCAGGGCGTCCCGTACGCCGCGTACGACCGCTTCCGCAGCGAGGCACCGGTCGCCTGGGTGGACGAAGGCCCGCACAACGGCCACCACGGCCACGGCTTCTGGTCGCTCACCCGCTGGAGCGACGTGGTGGCGGTGCACAAGGACTGGCGCACCTTCTCGAGCGAGGTCGGGGGCACCGAGATCGAGGAGCTCGACCCCGACGCGATCGTGGCGCGCCGCACCATGCTCGAGACCGACCCGCCACGACACACACGTCTGCGGCAGCTGGTCAACCCGACGTTCGCGCGCGCCTCGATGGATCGATGGGCGGCCGGTGCCGAACGGCTGGTGGCCGAGCTGATCGACGCCCACCTCGACGGCGAGGCGTTCGACGCGGTGCACGGCCTCGCACGCGAACTGCCGATCCGCATGCTCATCGACATCATGGGCGTGCCCCACGACGACGCGCCCGCGCTGTTCCACTGGACCGACCAGATCGTCTACGGCTCCGACCCCGACCACGTGTCCGACGAGCTCGGCGACGTCAGCGATCGCGCCGACACCGACCCGTACCGACTGCTGCCGTTCCGCAGCCCGGTGTCGCTCAAGGTGTTCGCGCACATGGAGCGCCTGGCGACCGCACGCCGCGCCGACCCCGCCGCCGATCTGCTCACGGTGCTGGCCGATGCGTCGGTCGACGGGGTGCCGCTCACCGAACGAGAGCGCGGCACGTTCCTGCTGCTGCTGCTGATCGCCGGCAACGAGACCACGCGCCACGCGCTCACGCACGGGCTCGTCGCGCTCGCCCGGCACCCCGAGCAGTTCGAACGGCTGCGCGCCGAACCCGACCTCGCCATCTCGCCGTTGCTCGACACCGCGGTCGAGGAGGTGCTCCGGTGGTCGTGCCCCCAGGTGCACTTCCGGCGCACCGCCACGGTCGACACCGAGCTCGGCGGGCAGCGCATCGCCGCGGGCGACAAGGTGGTCACGTGGTACATCGCCGCGAACACCGATCCGGAGCAGTTCGCCGACCCGCACGAGTTCGACCTCGCTCGCACACCCAACCGTCACGTCACCTTCGGCGGCGGCGGTCCGCACCTCTGCCTCGGCCAGTGGATGGCACGGCTCGAGGTGCGCGTATTCCTGCAGGCGCTCGCCCGACGCGTCGAGCGCATCGAGCTGGTCGGTCCCGTCGAACGGCTGCGCAGCAACTTCATCAACGGCGTCAAGCGATGCCCGATCGTGCTGTGGCCGGCGGGCCACTGAGGCGACGGCGATGGCCAAGCGTCCGACCGGTACCGCGCCACGCGGCCGACCCGACGACAGGCCGACCGCGCCGCGGTTGTCGCGCGAGATGCCGCGTGTCCACCTCGCCGACCTGAGCGACGGCGAGGTGAGCGACGTCGAGCTCGTCGGTGTGCTGCCTGACGGCTGGGACGAGCCGCTGCAGCTGAGCGGGGTGCGGCTCACAGGCGCCTCGCTCGTGGGTGCCCGGCTGGCGGGCAGTCGACTGGTCGACGTCGAGTTGGTGGGCTGCGATCTGAGCGGCGCCGATCTCGAGGGTGCGGCCTTCACCCGTGTGTCCGCCCGCGACGCCCGGTGGTCGGGGGTGCAGCTCGCCTGGGCCCGCTGGCAGGACGTCCGCCTGGTCGAGTGCCGTCTCGACCAGGTGAACCTCGCCCGTCTGACCGCGCAGCGTCTGTGGTGCGAGCGGTGCACATGTGTGGGGGCCGACCTGCGGATCGCCCAGCTCGAAGGCGCGACGTTCCGCGACTGCGACCTGAGCGAGGTCGACGTCGCACAGGTGACGATGCAGCGCGTGCGGCTGCACGGGTCGCGCCTCGACGGTTTGCGCAGCGCGATGTCGCTGCACCCGGTCGAGGTCGATGCCGAGCAGCACCGCGCGATCGCCGACAGCGTGCTCGAGCAGCTCGGGGTGTCGATCACGCCGTTCCCCGACCCCGACGACGAGACCGACAGGACGTCACCATGAACCGGCAGCTGGTCCTCGCGCACTTCTCGATCCGCGCCGCGTCGTTCGTCGACCGCGCCGCCGCCACCCGCGCCGCGGGGTTCGACGGCTTCGGGCTCTACGTGGGCGACTGGTCGTCGTTGCGTCGCGCAGGTCGCAGCGACGACGAGCTGCTCGGCATCCTGTCCGAGCACGACACCCGGGTGGCCGAGGTGGAGGCGCTGCCGCTGTTCGCCGACACCCACCTCGACACGTTCGTGCACCTGGTCGCCACGTACCGACCGGATCGGTTGCAGGTGGTGCCGCCGTTCGAAGGTGCGGTCGACCGTGTGGCGGCGGGCGAGTGGCTCGCTCGCCTGGCCGACCGCGTCGCGCCCTTCGGCTGCTCGCTGGCGTTCGAGTTCCTGCCGTTCACCGACGTGCCCGACGCGGCGGCGGCCGCCGAGCTCGTCGACCGCGCCGCACGTCCCAACGTCGGGCTGTGCGTCGACGCCTGGCACGTGTTCCGTGGCGCCGGGTTGCTGTCGCTCGTCGGGCTCGACCCGGCGATCGTCACCAGCGTGCAGCTGAACGACGGGCCGCTCGACCCGGTCGACGACGACTACCTGCGCGACTGCCTCCACCACCGCGAGCCACCCGGCGAAGGTGAGTTCGACCTGCGCGCGTTCGTCGAGCTGCTGCCCGCGCACGCGCCCGTGAGCGTCGAGGTGCCCGACGACGACCTCGACCGGCTGCCCGCGCTCGAGGTGGCACAGCTGCTGCACGACGAGGCCGCGCGCTACCTCTGACCCGTCCGCGATGAGCGATGCGGTCGCCACCGCCGCTCATCGCTCATCGCGAGGGACCCGTCAGGCGGTGGCGGCGACGTAGCGGTCGGGGCGCACCAGCACCGCCCGGCAGCCGTACGTGGCGCGTGGCTCCACCACCACCGGCCGGTGGTCGGGCGCCTCGAACCCGTCGTCGGCGGCCACCCACACCCAGCCGTCGGGCAAGCTCTCGTCCAACCGGTCGGGTTGGGGGAGCTGATGGCCGATCGGGAACGCACCGCCGAGGTCGAGCCCCGGCAGTCGCGACCAGCGGCGGGGGTCGGGCCGGTCGGGCTCGGGCATCGCCGTCGGGTCGATCGACAGCTTGGTGATCAGCCGGCCGGCCTCGATCGACAGCGCGGTCACCGCGGCGACGTGCGGGCGGCGCTCGGCCTCGTAGGTGTCGAGCAGCGCGTCGGGCGACTGCCCGTGCACCACCTCGGCCAGCTTCCACGCCAGATTGGCCGCGTCGCGCACGCCGCTGCACAACCCCTGACCCATGAACGGCGGCATCTGGTGAGCGGCGTCACCGGCCAGGAACACGTCGCCGTCGCGCCATCGTTCGGCCTCCAGCGCATGGAAGCGGTACGTGGCCGCACGCACCAGGTCGGCCAGGTCCTTGGTGACACCCCACGGCGCGAGCAGCCGCCAGACGTCGGGCACCAGTTCGTCGTCGGCCAGGCGGAACTCCCACCGGCGATGGTTGCCGTGCGACGGCACGAACGTGGCCATCCGGCGCCGGTCGCACACCTGCTGGATGATGCCCGGCAACGCCGGCACGGCCGGGTCGTGCAGCATCACGTCGACCACCAGCCACCGCTCGTCGTAGCCGAGGTCGATCAGCTCGGTGCCCAGCTGGTCGCGCACCGCGCTGGTCGCCCCGTCGCAGGCCACCACGAACCGGGCCGTCGCGCGCAGCTCGTCGAGCGTGGGCGCGTCGACCCCGAGGTGCACGTCGACGTGCGCGTACTGCTCGAGACCGGCGCGCAGCACGGCGTCGATCTCGGGCTGCACGAACACGTAGTCCTCGTGCCAGCCGAGCAGTGGCTCGCGCTCGAAGCCCTCGAAGGTGAACAGCGCCCTGCCCGTCGCGTCGACGTACTCCATGCCGGCCGACTCGGTGAGCAGCCGGTGCATCTCGTCCTCGAACCCGAGGTGCTGGAACACCCGGGCGATCTCGGCGTCGAGGTGACAGGCGCGCGGCTGCGGGTAGGGCGCGGTCGATCGTTCGAACACGACGGTGCGCAGGCCCCACATCCCGCACAGGTTGGCGAGCGTGGCGCCGGTGGGCCCGAGGCCCACGATGGCCACGTCGACGGGTTGCCCGCTCACGTCACACCGGTGCCCGGTCGGACCACTGCGTGGTGCCCCACGTGACCGCCAGCAGGGTGGTGTCGCAGCCGGGCATCGCCCCGTGCCAGTGCGGCTCGTCGGCCGGGCACACCACGAGCGTGCCGGTGGCGAGCGGCACCTCGCCGTCGGCCTCGGTGCCCACGCGTGCGTGCCCGCTCACCACGTACAGCTGCTGCCCGCCGGGATGGCTGTGCCAGAACGTGACCGCGCCGTCCTCGAAGTGCACCAGTGCGGTGTCGGGGCCGTCGACGTTCGCGTCGACCTCCGGTGGCGTGGCGTTGAGCATCTCGAGCACCACCCGACCGGTGAACCGGCCGCCGTACACGACGCTCTTGTCCCCCTCGACGACGACCTTCACGGCCGACCTCCTCCTGCTCGCTCGCCCCACCGCGCGACGGCGCGGCTCAGCGCACCACCACACGGTTGCGCATGGTGCCCACGCCACTCACCGTCGTCTCGATCACGTCGCCGTCGACCAGGAACCGCTGCGGTGTACGCGCCTCGCCGACACCCCCGGGCGTGCCGGTCCACACCAGGTCGCCCGGACCGAAGGTCATGTATCGCGTGAGCCACGCGATCAGCGCCGGGACCCCGAAGATCAGATCGCTCGTGTTGGCCTGCTGCATCACCTCGCCGCTCACCACGCCGGTGAGGTCGAGCGCGTCGCGGTCGGCGAACTCGTCCGGCGTGACGAGGAACGGACCGGTCGGACCGAAGGTGTCGTAGCTCTTCGCGATCGTGAACTGCTTGATCGGCGGGCGGAACTGCTCGCCACGATCGCTGACGTCCTGGCCGCAGGTGACGCCGGCGACGTAGCTCCACGCGTCGGCTTCGGTGGCGCCCTTGCACGTGCGCCCGAACGCGATCACCACCTCGGCCTCGAAGTCGATCTCGTGCCGGCCGGCCGGTGCGATCACGTCCTCGAACGGGCCGGCGACGCAGTTGTTCGTCTTGCCGAAGAAGTGCGGTTCGGTCGGGAACTCGCGGCCCGACTCGATCGCGTGCGTGCGGTAGTTCAGGCCGACGCCGAGGCCCTTCGGCGGGCGCGGCACGGGCGCACCGAGCAGCGAGGGATCGAGCAGCGGCCAGTCGCCCGCGGACACGCCGGCGGCGAGGTCCTCGAGCAGCGGGTGGTTGGCGAGGTCGACGTACACGGCCGGATCGGAACCGAACTGGCCGTCGCCGGCACGCTCGAGATCGACCGCACGATCGGCGCCGTCGGCGTCGCGGACGACGAGCACCGCACGGCCCTGGAGGTTGGCGAAGCGCATGGTGGATGCTTACTCCGCGACCGGGCCGTCGAACCAGACGTGCACCTGGCCGGTGCCCGCCGACGACTCGTAGTTCGAGTACAGCTCGCCGCGGGCGGTGCACTCGGCGCCGCCCATCGCCCCGGCCAGCAGCAGGTAGTGGCCGAAGAAGCCCTCGGGCGAGAACTGGCGGTATTCGGGCACGAAGTCGATGACGGCACGGTGATCGCCTGCCTGCAGCCACGCGAGCACCCGCTCGTCGGCGGCGCGGGCCTCCGGGGTGCGGATGTGCTCGAGGCCCGCTGCTTCGTGCTGGCCGAACTCGCGCAGGGGCCAGAACCGGTGCGACAACCCGCCCGATGCGAGGAGCAGCACTTGTCGGTCGAGCTCTCGGATCGCCTGACCGAGCAACTGCCCGGCGAGCAGGAAGTCGTCGGGCTGGGCGGTCTGGCAGATGCTCATGCTGAGCCACGCCTCGTCGCCGGTCTGCAGGAACGGCAGCAGATTGGTGGTGGCGTAGTGCACGGGCAGGTACGGGTCGGCGCAGGCCAGCGCGCGGGTGTCGTCGCGCACGTTGCTGATCGCCTCGTAGCGCTGCGCCAGCTCGGGATCGCCCGGCATGTCGTAGTGGTGACCGCTCATGCCGCGGGGGAGCTCGCTGCTCGTGAAGAACCCCTCGCGCCGGTCGTGCGCCGTGATGATGTGTTCGACCGTGCTGAACCAGTGCGTGTCGAACACGATGACGGTGTCGATCCCGAGCGGCTCGACCTTCTCGCGGCGCAGGCGGTGCAGCCCGTCGACGAGCGTGGTGCCCGTCGCGCCGTAGATCACCGTCCGCGACTCGTCGCTCATCACGATCGGCGGCACGTGCGAGACGAGGGCGGCTCCGACGACGTCACCCATGTGGTGCTCCGTTCAGGGTCAGGCTCCGGCGCGACGGGTGGCGCGGGAGATTTCGTTCGGTACCAAACGAAATCTACTCGGCGTCGCGCGCCTCGTCGCCCGCCAGTTCGGCGTCGAGGGTGCGCAGCACGGTGCGGAGCAACCGGGAGAGCTCGCGCTTGTCGCCCGGCGAGAGGTCGACCGTGAGCAGCGCCTCGTGGCGGTTGAACGACGGCATGATCTCGTCGACCGCACGTCGGCCACGGGCCGTCGGGCTGACGAGCACGCGCCGCTTGTCGGACGGGTGCGTGGCCCGCTTCGCGAAGCCCCGCCGCTCCAGCGTGGTGAGCACCCCCGTCAGGGTGCCCGCCGTGATCCCGGCCTCGCTGGCCAGCCGATGCGACTCCTGCTCGCCCCACACCCGCAGCACGAACAGCACGACGAAGGCGCTCCAGCTCAGCTGGTGCGGGCCCAGCACCTCGCGTTCCATGTGGTTGCGCACCCCGGTCGCGGCGCGGAACACGTTGCTGATCGCCAACAGCGCGGAGAAGTCGAACGCAGCGCCCTCGAAGGCGTGGGTGACGTCGCGTTCGGCCTGGCGCAACTCGGCGTCGTCGTCGCTCGCGAACGCTCGGGAGAAGGCACCGGGCACGAGCGACGACACTATCGTTCGGGCCCGAACGATCTCCGGACCGGGGATCAGCCACCGCCAGGGGAGGCCGTCATGAGCGCAGCGAACGTCCACACCGTCGCCGGGGTCGAGGTGTCGGGCGACCACTGGATCGGTGGTCGCCGCGTGGCCTCGCCCACCCGGTTCGACGACGTGTCGCCGATCGACGAGACCGTGATCGCCACGATCTCGCGTGGCGGTCCCGACGAGGCGAACGCTGCGGTGGCCGCGGCCAAGGCGGCGTTCCCCGGGTGGGCCGCCACCCCGCCGACCGAGCGCGCCCGGCTGATGCACCGCATCGCCGACCTGGTCGAGGCCCGCGTCGAGCAGCTCGCGATCGTCGAGACCACCGACAACGGCGCCCTGCTGCGCAGCCACCTCCGCGGTGTGATGCCCCGCGTGGCGCACAACTTCCGGTTCTTCGCCGACTACCTCGTGAACGACCTCCACCACCCCGAGTTCGAGACCCGCGGCCACCGCAACCACGTCAGCTGGGACCCGAGCGGGGTCGCCGTGCTGATCACCCCGTGGAACGCGCCGCTGATGCTCGCCACGTGGAAGATCGCCCCGGCGCTGGCCGCCGGCTGCACGGTGGTGCTGAAGCCGGCCGAGTGGAGCCCGCTCACCGCGTCGCTGCTCGCCGACATCACCGCCGAGGCCGGCCTGCCCGACGGCGTGTTCAACGTCGTGCAGGGCCACGGCGAGGAGATCGGCGACGCGCTCACCGGCCATCCCGACGTGAGCCGCATCAGCTTCACCGGCTCGGTGCCCACCGCGCGGCTGATCGCCCGCTCGGCCGCCGCCAACCTCACACCGTGCAGCTTCGAGCTCGGCGGCAAGAGCCCGTTGATCGTGTTCGCCGACAGCGACCTCGACGCGGCGGTGGCCCACGCCGTCGAGCAGTACGACAACGCCGGCCAGGTGTGCCTCGCCGGCGTGCGGCTGCTCGTCGAGGACTCGATCCACGACGAGTTCGTCGACCGCTTCGTGGCGAAGGCTTCGACGCTGCGCCAGGGCGACCCCCGCGACGCCGCCACCGACATCGGCCCCAACGTGAGCCGCGAGCACCTCGAGCGGATCGACGGCTTCGTGCAGCGCGCGATCGCCGATGGCGCCACCGCTGTGATCGGCGGCGGTCCCAACACCGAACTCGGCGGGCTCTACTACCGGCCGACGCTGTTCGCGAACGCCCGCCCCGGATCGGAGATCCTCACCGAGGAGGTGTTCGGACCGGTGCTCACCGTGCAGTCGTTCACGGGCGAGGACGAGGCGGTCGCGATGGCCAACGGCACCGAGTTCGGTCTCGCCGGCGTGCTGTTCACCGGCGACCCCGAGCGCGCCGAGCGCGTGGGCGCTCAGCTGGTGGCGGGCACGCTGTGGGTCAACTGCTTCTTCGTGCGCGACCTGCGGGCCCCGTTCGGCGGCAGCCGCCACAGTGGCGTCGGCCGCGAGGGCGGCACGTGGAGCTTCGACTTCTACTGCGACGTCAAGAACACCTGCACCAACCAGGACCGCTGGACCGTCTCGCGCTGAGTCCGCGCCGAGCCCGCGCTGGGTTCGAGTCGGGTCTCGCGCTCATGCTCGGGCCCGCGTCTGCCGATCACCCGGCGGGTCCCCACACGCCGCGCGCGGGCTCGCTACAGTGGCCGGCGACACCTCGCCGAGGGGGTCGTGGCGGCCGCGAACGGGCATCGTCCCTGCTCAGGGGCGAGGTCGCGTGTTGCGCGACGGGACTTGGCGTTGTGAAATCCGGCCGATAGCATGGCTCCTCGGCCCGTTTGAGCATGCGCGTGCGCAAGCGCGATCGGGCTTCCAATTCCGTTGGAGTTCCCGCCCACCTGTCAGTCGTGAGGAGACCCCTCTGCCCAAGCCAAAGGACGACGCCATCGTGCTCGAGGGCACGATCATCGAGAGCCTCCCGAACGCCATGTTCCGGGTCGAGCTCGAGAACGGCCACAAGGTGCTGGCGCACATCAGCGGGAAGATGCGGATGCACTACATCCGCATCCTGCCCGGCGACAAGGTCCAAGTAGAGCTCACGCCGTACGACCTCACCCGGGGTCGCATCACCTACCGATACAAGTAATCCTCGGCAGTCGTCGAGGCCCCGAATTCGAGAAAGCACCGTCACCATGAAGGTTCGCCCGAGCGTGAAGAAAATCTGCGAGAAGTGCAAGGTCATCCGCCGGCACGGCCGCGTCATGGTGATCTGCGAGAACCCCCGCCACAAGCAGCGTCAGGGCTGACGGGCAAGAGGAAGCAACGAACCATGGCACGTATTTCCGGCGTCGACATCCCCCGCGAGAAGCGGCTGGAGATCTCGCTCACCTACATCTTCGGCATCGGCAAGCCGACGGCCCAGCGCATCTGCGCCGAGACCGGGCTCGATCCGAACCAGCGGGTGCGCAACCTCACCGAGGACGAGGTCAACCAGATCCGTCTGTGGGTCGACTCGAACATCACCGTCGAAGGTGACCTCCGCCGGGAAGTCGCGCAGGACATCAAGCGCAAGATCGAGATCGGGTGCCTCCAGGGCGTCCGCCACCGCAAGGGCCTGCCCGTGCGTGGTCAGCGCACCCACACCAACGCTCGTACCCGCAAGGGCCCGAAGAAGACCGTCGCCAACAAGAAGAAGGCCGTGAGGAAGTAACGATGGCGAAGCCGAAGCCGGGCGGTCGCCGCCCCCGCAAGCGTGAGCGCAAGAACGTCACCAACGGTGTCGTCCACATCAAGAGCTCGTTCAACAACACGATCGTCTCGATCACCGACACCGAGGGCAACGTCATCTCGTGGGCGTCGTCGGGTGGCGTCGGCTTCAAGGGGTCGCGCAAGAGCACCCCGTTCGCCGCGCAGATGGCCGCCGAGAAGGCTGCCCGCGCCGCGATCGAGCACGGCCTGCGCCGCGTCGAGGTGCAGGTGAAGGGCCCGGGTTCGGGTCGCGACACCGCCGTGCGCAGCATCCAGAACACCGGCATCGACGTGACCTCCATCAAGGACGTCACGCCGGTCCCGCACAACGGCTGCCGCCAGCCCAAGCGGCGGAGGACCTGATCATGGCTCGCTACACCGGCCCGAAGGTGCGCGTCTCGCGCCGCCTCGGCACCAACATCTTCGAAAACGACAAGGGCCGCAAGGCGCTCGAGCGCCGTCCCTTCCCCCCGGGTCAGCACGGCCGCACCCGTCGCCGCAACGCCGGCAGCGAGTACCTCGCCCAGCTGCAGGAGAAGCAGAAGGCCAAGTACATCTACGGCGTGCTCGAGCGGCAGTTCCGCCGCACGTACGAAGAGGCCAACCGCCTGCAGGGCCCGACGGGTGAGAACCTGCTGCGCCTGCTCGAGCAGCGCCTCGACAACGTGACGTTCCGCGCCGGCTGGGCGAGCACCCGCCCGCAGGCCCGCCAGTTCGTCAGCCACGGCCTCATCCAGGTCAACGGCAAGCGCGTCAACATCCCCTCGTACCGCGTGCGCAAGGGTGACGTCGTGTCGCTGTCGCCGAAGGCCCAGGCGATGATCGTGATCCAGCACAACCTCGACGTCATCGACCGCCGCGTCGTCGGCTGGCTCGAGGTCGGCGAGGCCGGCAAGCAGGTCACCGTGCGCGAGCTCCCGCAGCGCGAGCACATCGACGTGCCGGTGCGCGAATCGCTCATCGTCGAGCTCTACTCGAAGTAATCCCGCCTCGCCGGGCGCCTCCGCGCCCGGCTGCCCGCGACCACCTATCGTCGCTGCGAACCCGTTTCCGACACGAACGACCACGAACGAACCGAAGAGAGAACGAGGCGTCCTTCACATGCTCGTCATCCAGCGCCCCACCGTCGAAGCCATCGGCGAGGAAGACAACAACCGGCAGCGTTTCGCCGTCGGTCCGCTCGAGCCCGGCTTCGGCCACACCATCGGCAACTCGCTGCGCCGCGTGCTGCTCTCGAGCATCCCTGGCGCCGCCATCACCGCGGTCCGCTTCGACGACGCGCTGCACGAGTTCGACACGATCCAGGGCATCTCCGAAGACGTCACCGACATCATCCTCAACATCAAGGACATCGTCCTCACCAGCACGAGCGACGAGGACGTCATCGTCCGCCTCGACGTGCGCGGCCCGGCCACCATCACGGCGGCCGACATCAAGTGCCCGAGCGAGATCGAGATCCTCAACCCGAACCAGCACATCGCGACGCTCAACGCGAAGGCTCGCCTGGCCGTCGACCTCACGGTCGGCCGTGGCCGTGGCTACCTCTCGAGCGACCGCGACAGCCAGAACCGCACGATCGGTGTCATCCCGGTCGACGCGATCTTCTCGCCGGTGCGCCGGGTGATGTTCACCGTCGAGCCCACCCGCGTCGAGCAGAGCACCAACTACGACCGCCTCGTCATCGACATCGAGACCGACGGTTCGATCAGCCCCCGCGACTCGCTCGCCTCGGCCGGTGCCACTCTCCGCTCGCTCGTCGACCTCGTCGCGAGCCTGAGCGACGAGCCGCAGGGCCTCGAGCTCGGCGAGGTCGCCAGCATCGCCGCCACGTCGCCCGACCTCGACCTCCCGATCGAGGACCTCGACCTGTCGGAGCGCCCGCGCAACTGCCTGAAGCGCGCCCAGATCAACTCGGTCGGTGAGCTGCTCACCAAGACCGAGGACGACCTGCTCAACATCACCAACTTCGGCCAGAAGAGCCTCGACGAGGTCAAGCAGAAGCTCGACGAGCGCGGCCTCAGCCTGCGCGGCTGACCCGCCGACGACGCGAGCCCACGGCCCGAGATCACCTGAAGGAACCACAGAACCATGCCGGCCACGCCCCGCAAAGCACGCAAGTTCGGCCACAGCGCCGCCCACCAGCGCCTGATGATGGCGAACCTCGCCGCGTCGCTGTTCGCGGCCGAGGGCATCGTCACGACCGAGGCCAAGGCCAAGGCGCTGCGCCCGATCGCCGAGAAGCTCATCACCAAGGCCAAGAAGGCCCAGTCGGACGACGCGATGAAGATCCACCGCATCCGTCAGATCCAGGGCTACCTGGGCGACAAGGAGATGACCGCGAAGCTCGTGTCCGACGTGGCGCCTCGCTACATGGACCGCAACGGCGGCTACCTCCGCATCCTGAAGCTCGGGCCGCGCCAGGGCGACAACGCCCAGATGGCTCGCATCGAGCTGGTCTGATCCCCGGATCCGGTCGTCGCGTCCGGTGACACACCGGTCGATCACATGAACGTCGAGCCGAGCCCGTCGCGAGAGCGACGGGCTCGTGCCGTTTTCCGGCTCGTCCGCGGGCGCGGCGGGAACGGTCGCCGATGACCACACCCGAACTGCCCTTCGACGGCGCTGCCGATCGCGACGCGCCGACGCCCGTGCCCGCGCCCGCCGTGCTGCGCCGGGCGCGCCTCACCGTCGCCTACGACGGCCGCGGTTTCCATGGCTTCGCCGAAGCCACCGGCCAGCGCACGGTGATGGGCGACCTGCGCGCCGCGATCGAACGAGTCATCCAACGCCCGGTCGATCCGGTCGGTGCCGGACGCACCGATGCCGGCGTGCACGGCTGGGGTCAGGTGGTGAGCCTCGACCTGCCCGACGGCACCGACCTCGACCGGTTGCGGCACCGGCTCACCCGGCTGTGCGGCCCCGACATCGCCGTGCGCGAGGCCGAGTGGTGCGCCGATCCCGACTTCAACGCACGGTTCAGCGCCACGTGGCGGCACTACCGCTACCACGTGCTCGCCGCCCCGACGCCGGTGCCGGCGTTGGCCGCCACCACCTGGCACGTCGCTGCGCCCCTCGACCTGTGGGCCATGCAGTTGGCGTGCGATCCGTTCATCGGCGAGCACGACTTCGGCTCGTTCTGCCGCGTGCCGAAGGTGCGGCCCGACCAGCAGGTGCCGTCGTTGCGACGTCGGGTGCTGCTCGCGCAGTGGTCGCGGGTCGAGAGCGACTACGGGCCGCTGCTGCGTTTCGAGATCCGCGCCAACGCGTTCTGCCATCAGATGGTGCGCTCGATCGTCGGGACGATCGTCGACGTCGGCAGCGGCAAGCTGCACGCGGGCGAGGTGCGCGGCATCCTGCTCGCGCGCGACCGTCGCGCCGCCGGCCAGGTGGCCCCGCCCCACGGCCTCACGTTGTGGGAGGTGGGGTACTGACCCGTCCGGGTCAGTCGTCGTCGAGCTCGGGGTCCGGCCACCGCGGTTGCCGGTACGCCGCCCGCGACATCCAGCCCAGTGCCACCACGACGAACCCCGAGACCGCCACGGTCAGGGTCACCGACGTCGCCGCCGGTTCGTATGCCTCCGCCAGGAACATGCCCCGATCGTCGCGCGTCCGGTGGCCGGTGCGCCAGGTGCGCCAGGTGCGCCAGGCGCGCCAGGTCCGAGGCGCGGGCCGTCAGGTGCCGCGGATGCTCGCGAGGTAGGGGCCGATCACCGGTGCCAGGTCGGCGGCCCGCCCCGGCTCGGAGGTGAACGTGGCCACGTAGGCACGGGTGGGTGACACCACCATCGCCTGGATGAAGGCCAGCTTCGGCAGATCGGGCAGCGTGCCCGTCCATGCCACCACGGTCACCACCACGCCGTCGTCGCCGATCACCTGGCGCTGGTCGATCACGTTCGCGTCGGCGGCCTGACCCTTGATCACGTCGAGTGCCGCGACCACGTAGTCGTCGAGGGTCATCGGGGAGGGGAGGTCCTCCGTGACGACGTTGACGTTGTCGTTGAAGCCGTCGCTGCCGGTGCCGGTGAACCACCCGGTGAAGCCGGCCTGCTGCTGGAAGGTCCACGCCGGGTCGACCGAGATCGACCAGCCGGCAGGGTCGGTGTAGAGCGATGCGCCCGGCGGGATGACGTTCGGGATCGGCGCGAGCGAGGTGTCGGTGGGCAGCGCGGTGACGGGGGGCGTCGTGACGGTCGTGGCCGGGGCGACCGTGCCGGGCAGCGTGAGCGGCACCGTGGTGGCGACCGTGGTGGCGGCCGCGGTGTCGGGCGTCGCGGTGGTGTCGGTCGCCTCGGTGCCCTCGGTCGCCGTGGTCTGTTCGGTGTCGTCGGACTGCTCGTCGTCGCTGCCGCGGGTGAACCACAGCACGGCGGCCGCACCGATCGCCACGGCGAGCACCGCGCCGACGATCGCCGGCACTCGCGAGCGCGTGGCCGGCGGCTGGGGCGTGAACGGGGCACCCGGGGTGGGGGCGATCGTCTGGCCACCGGCACCCGGCGGCGGTCCGGGCGGTGCGCCGACCGGCAGCGGCGCCGTGGGGAGCGGCGCCGTGGGGAGCGGCGCGGTCGGCACGGGTGCGGTGGGGAGCGGCGCGGTGGGGAGCGGCGCGGTCGCCGGCGTACCGCCGGGCGGGGTGACCGGCGGGGCCGGCGTCGTGGGCGGCGAGGTCGGCGGACCGACCGGCGCGACCGGCGCGTCGGGCTCGGGTCGCGGGGCACGCGGGTCGGGCAGGTACGGCCGCGGTGCCGCGGGCTCACCCGGTGCGGCGGGCGTGGGCGGCGGCGAGCTCGGCGGTTGCCAGGGCTGCTGACCGGGCGGCGGCGGGGGGAGATCCGACACGTCGGGGACGTTACCGCCATTCGGTGACGGTTCGCGGGATGTCGGCCGCGCTGCGTGGCCGCACCCCGCCCGCCGGTCGGTCAGGACCGTTCGGGCCGGCTAAGGAGCAGTTCGGGGTACTTCGGGGTCGTTCGGGGCGACAACGGCTCCGATGTGGGCGAGACTGCACGTACGCCGCCGGTCGGCCCCCCATCGACCGGCGCGACCTGGAGGTCGTCGTGCCCCGCAAGCGCATCCTGCTGTGCTCCACTCCCGTCGGCCCGCTCGGCAGCGGCATCGGCGGTGGCGTCGAACTCACGCTGCACGGGCTCGTGCTCGGGCTGTCGGCACGCGGGCACGAGGTCGAGGTCGTGGCCCCGGCCGACTCGCTGCACGTCGGCGCCCGCATCCACCAGATCGAGGGCTCGTGGCAGACGAGCAGCCAGACCGTCGGTCGTGAGGCGCCGATCGAGATGCCCCCCGATCCCGTGCTCGGTGCGATGTGGGACTTCGTGCGCCGTCACCAGGAGCGTTTCGACGTGGTGGTGAACCTCGCGTACGACTGGCTGCCGCTCTACCTCACCCCGTTCCTCGACGTGCCGGTCGCCCACCTGGTGTCGATGGGATCGCTCAACGAGGCCATGGACGACGCCCTCGAGCGGCTCGTCGTCGCGCGGCCGGGCTCGGCCGCGGTGCACAGCCGAGCGCAGGCCGACACGTTCCCTCGCATCGCCGACCGGCTGCGCGTGATCGGCAACGGCATCGCGGTCGAGCGCTACGACGTGCACCTCGCCGCGGACGAGCCCCGGTACCTGGGCTTCGTCGGTCGGATCTCGCCCGAGAAGGGCATCGACGACGTGTTCGCGATCTCGGCCGCGACGGGCGTGCCGGTGCGGGCCTGGGGCCTGATGCAGGACCAGCGGTGCTGGGACGACGCCGTGGCCCGCCATCCCGGGGCCGACGTCCGCTACGAGGGCTTCTTGCCGACCGACGAGCTGCAGGCGGCGATCGGCGGCTGCGCCGGGCTGCTGATGACGCCCAAGTGGGTGGAGGCGTTCGGCAACGTGGCGATCGAGGCGATGGCGTGCGGTGTCCCTGTGATCGCCTACCGGCGCGGCGGGCCCGCCGAGATCGTGATCGACGGCGAGACCGGGTTCCTGGTCGAGCCCGACGACCTCGAGGCCGCCGTCGCTGCCGTCGGTCGACTCGGGGAGATCGACCGGGTGATGTGCCGCCAGCGGGTGGAGGAGCAGTACTCGACCGACGCGCTGGCGGCCCGGGTGGACGCCTGGTTCGACGACCTGGTGCGCGACCGGGGCCACCACCTGCGCCTCGGCTGACCAGGCGCGGAACGGTCGCGCGAAATTCGCGCGGGCGACGTTTGTCGCTTTCCCCGAGACGCCCGTATCATTGCACGGTTCCCCGGCGACGTCTCGCCTGGTGGGAGTCCGTTGTCGAAGGATCCGTGATGCGTACGTACAGCCCCAAGGCCAGCGAGATCGAGCGCGCCTGGCACGTCATCGATGCCGAGGGCATGGTCCTCGGTCGCCTCTGCACCGAGGTCGCACGCGTGCTGCGCGGCAAGCACAAGACGATGTTCGCCCCGCACATCGACACCGGCGACCACGTGATCGTCGTCAACGCCGACAAGGTCGTCATGACCAAGGGCAAGGCCGACAAGGAGAAGGTGTACCGCTACTCCGGCTACCCCGGTGGCCTGAAGAGCGAGTCGTACCAGAACCTGCTCGACCGCAAGCCGGCCGACGCGATCGCGCTGAGCGTGCGGGGCATGCTGCCGAAGGGCCCGCTCGGCCGTCAGCAGATCAAGAAGCTGAAGGTGTACGCCGGGCCGAACCACCCGCACGCCGCCCAGAACCCGTCCGTCCTCGAGATCGCCGCGGCCAAGGCCCGCTGAGTTAGCCGGAGCACGTCACCATGGCCTCCAAGCCCCTCACCCAGACCACCGGCCGCCGCAAGGAGGCCGTCGCCCGCGCCCGCCTGCGGCCCGGCACCGGCACCCACACGATGAACGGTCGCCCGTTCGAGCAGTACTTCACCACGGCCGTGCAGCGCATGATCGTGACCGAGGCGCTCCGGGTCACCAACACCGAGGAGAGCTACGACATCGACGCCACCATCCACGGTGGCGGCGTCAGCGGTCAGGCCGGCGCGATGCGCATGGCGATCGCTCGTGCGCTCGCCGAGCTCGACCCCGAGTCGCGCCCGGCGCTCAAGAAGGCCGGCCTCCTCACGCGTGACCCGCGTAAGAAGGAGAGCAAGAAGTACGGCCTCGTCAAGGCCCGCAAGGCCAAGCAGTACACCAAGCGCTGACCGTCCCCGGTCAGGCCCCTCGCCACGCGGAAGCATCGAGCGTGCTGCGCTTCGGCACCGACGGTGTGCGCGGTCACGCGCTCACCGAGCTCACGACCACCTACGCCACCTGGCTGGGCCGCGCCGCGGTCTCGGTGCTGGGTGCGGGTGATTGGCTCATCGGTCGCGACACGCGCGAGAGCGGGCCGGCACTGCAGCAGGCGTTCGCCGCCGGCCTCGTCGCCGGTGGTGCCACGCCGCACTCGGTCGGGGTGGCACCCACGCCTGCCGTCGCCTGGTCGTCGGCCGACCGTGGGCTGCCGGCGGCGATGATCACCGCGTCGCACAACCCCTGGCACGACAACGGGATCAAGATCTTCGCGCCCGGTGGCACCAAGCTGAGCGACGACGTCGAAGCGGCCATCGAGCGCGAGGTCGAGCGCATCGCCGACGAGCACCAGGCCGACGCCCCGGCCGACGCCCCCGCCGACACGGCGGCTCCGTTCGATCCGCACCCGCTCGGCACCGACGACTACGCCGCGGCCCTCGTGGCGTTGTTCCCGGCCGGTGTGCTCGCCGGGCAGCGTCTCGTGCTCGACTGCGCCAACGGCGCGATGAGCGAGGTCGCCCCACACGTCGCCCGCATGCTCGGCGCCGACGTCGTCGTGCTGCACGCCGCGCCCGACGGTCGCAACATCAACGACCGCTGCGGTGCCACCGCGCCCGCGTCGCTCGCCGCCGCGGTGGTGGCCGAGGGTGCGGCGCTCGGGCTCGCCTTCGACGGTGACGGCGACCGTGTGATCGCCGTCGACCACCTCGGCAACGTCGTCGACGGCGACCGGCTCATCGCCCTCGCCGCGCTGCAACTGCGCGACGAGGGTCACCTCGTCGACGACACCGTCGTCGTCACCGTGATGACCAACCTCGGCTTCCGTCGGGCGATGGAGCACCACGGCATCCGCGTGGTCGAGACCGCCGTCGGCGACCGCTACGTGCTCGAGGCGCTCGACGCCGGCGGCTATGCCGTCGGTGGCGAGCAGAGCGGGCACATCATCTACCGGCGCATCGCCACCACCGGCGACGGGCTGCTGGCCGGGCTCCGGCTCGCCGAGCACGTCGTCGAGCGGGGTCGCTCGCTCGCCGAGCTGGCCGGTGGCGTGATGACGAGCTACCCGCAGGTGCTCGTCAACGTGAAGGTGGCCGAGCGCCATCCGCACATCGCCGACGAGCTGGCCACCGAGATCGCCGAGGGCGAGCGGGCGCTCGGCGGCGAGGGACGGATCCTCGTGCGCGCGAGCGGCACCGAGCCGCTGGTGCGGGTGATGGTCGAGGCCGCGACGCCCGAGCTGGCGCAGGGCACCGCCGACGCGCTCGCGCGGGTCGTGGCCGAACGCTTCGCCGCGAGCTGACGCGACCAGAACGAATCGCGCGTCTCCGCGCGAGAACGGCCACGCGACGTCGACCTTCCGTGGTCGCCTTGACGGACCGTTGCGAGAAGCATGATCAAGACCTGACGGGACCGACGCGGAGGGTGTCGGTACTCTGGTCCTTCATGTGCGGCATCATCGCGATCCTCAGCCGACCGTCCACGAGAGCGGTGCCGGAGGCCGCCGCGCTCGTCGATCTGCTCGATCGTGCGGTGGGTGAGACGACCATCGCCGGCGCCGCGGCGCAGGCCGCGAGTTGTGACGAGCTGCTCCACGGTGTGCCCGGCGTGTGCGCGCTGGTGGGCCGCCACGAACTGGTCGCCTCGCTCACCTCGCGCCTCGACCAGCTCGACGCCCGGGCCAGCACCCAGGAACAGTGGATCGAGCAGGCCACCGAGCTGAGCGCCGAGCAGATCGAGCAGGCCAACGCCGAGCTGATCGCACTCCGCGACGCCGTGTGGGCCATCCGGAACGACCGACTCCGCACGGCCCGCGAGGTCGACGCGCTGGCCGGCCGCGACGCCGGTCGCGCCGCCATCGCCGGGTACCTCGCGGTGCAGCAGGCGCTGTCGGCCATCGACCGACTCGAGGTGCGTGGCCGCGACTCGGCCGGGCTGCACCTGTACGTGTGGGACCACGGCCTGTCGCCCGACGACCCGGCCGTGCGCTCGCTGCTCGCGCAGCGCATGAGCGATCCGCTGTTCCAGAACGGTTCGGTGCGCATCGCCGGGCCGTGCCTCTCGTTCGTCTACAAGGCCGCGGCCGAGATCGGCGAGCTCGGCGACAACACCCGTGCGCTGCGTACGGCCATCCAGGCCGACGACCTGCTGCGGCTGTCGCTCGCCCGTCCCGAGGCCCGCCTCACCGTGCTCGGCCACACCCGCTGGGCCAGCGTCGGCATCATCAGCGAACCCAACTGCCACCCGCTCAACAGCGAGGAGTCCGAGATGTCGGGCTCCGACCAGCAGCGCCCGTACGTCGTGGCCGCGCTGAACGGCGACGTCGACAACCACGCCGACATCAAGGTGCAGCACGAGCTGAAGATCCCCGGCCCGATCACCACCGACGCGAAGGTGATCCCGGCCGTGATGTCGCGGCTCGCCGTCGACACCCACGGCGACCTCACCGAAGCGTTCCGTCGCACGGTCGCCGGCTTCGAGGGCAGCGTCGCGATCGGCGCCGCCTCGGCTGCCGCGCCCGACCGGCTGTTCCTCGCGCTGCGCGGCAGCGGCCAGGCGCTCTACATCGGTCTCGCCGACGACTGCTACATCGTCGCGAGCGAGCCGTACGGCGTGGTCGAGGAGACCTCGCAGTACCTGCGCGTCGACGGCGAGACGCCGTCGCCGTCGGGCAGCCGCGGTCAGGTGTTCGTCCTCGACGGCACGCACGCCGGCGAGCTCGGCGGGGTGCACCGGTACGCGTACGACGGCAGCGAACTGCCGCTCGCCGACCGTGACGTCGCCACCGCACAGGTCACCACGCGCGACATCGACCGCGGCGACGCCCCGCACTTCCTGCTCAAGGAGATCAACGAGGCGCCGGTCAGCTTCCGCAAGACCCTGCGCGGCAAGATCGTCGAACAGGACGGCATGCTCCGCGCCGTCGTCGGCGAGCGCAGCCTGCCGCCCGAGATCGCGGCCCGCCTCGCCAACGGCGAGATCACCAAGGTGCGCGTGATCGGCCAGGGCACCGCGGCCGTCGCCGGTCGCAGCATGGCGGCCGTCCTCGACGACATCTGCGGCGGACAGCTCGACATCGACCCGATCACCGCCACCGAGCTGTCGGGCTTCGGGCTGCGGCTCGACATGAGCGACACGCTCATCGTCGCGGTCAGCCAGAGCGGCACCACCACCGACACCAACCGCACGGTCGATCTCGCTCGTGGCCGCGGTGCGTCGGTGCTCGCGATCGTCAACCGGCGCAACAGCGACCTCACCGACAAGGCCGACGGCGTGATGTACACGAGCGACGGTCGCGACGTCGAGATGAGCGTCGCCTCCACCAAGGCGTTCTACGCGCAGGTGGCCGCCGGTGTGCTGCTCGCCTGCGCGATCAGCGAGGCCGCCGGTCAGGGCACCGACAAGCGTCGCCACGATCTGCTCACCTCGCTGCGCGAGCTGCCGGCCAGCATGGTCGAGGTGATCGCCCGCCGCGACGAGATCGGCGAGGCGGCCCGTCGCTTCGCGCCGTTCAAGCGCTACTGGGCGATCGTCGGCAACGGCCCCAACGTCGTCGCGGCCGAAGAGGTGCGGATCAAGCTGAGCGAGCTCTGCTACAAGTCGATCGCCTGCGACGTCACCGAGGACAAGAAGCACATCGACCTCTCGAGCGAGCCGATGATCCTCGTGTGCGCCGCCGGTCTGGTCGGTGGCACCGCCGACGACGTGGCCAAGGAGGTCGCGATCTACAAGGCCCACAAGGCCACGCCGATCGTGGTGGCCACCGAGGCCGACGAGCGTTTCGCCGCGGCCTCGGCGGTGCTGTCGGTGCCGGCCGTCGACCAAGCGCTCGCGTTCGTGCTGTCGGCGATGGTCGGGCACCTGTTCGGTTACGAGGCCGCGCTCGCGATCGACGCGTCGGCCCGCCCGTTGCGCGAGGCCCGCGAGGTGATCGAGCAGTCGCTGTCGGCCGGTGGTGACGGTGAGCAGATCCTGCGCCGGGTGCAAGACGGCGTGCGCCCGCACGGCGACAAGTTCCTCGACGGCCTCCGCACCGGCCTCTACGACGGCCACCTCGAGGCGTCCACCGCCGTGCGCGCTGCCGCGCTGCTGCGCGACCTGGCGTTCGAGAACCCGCTCGAGGTGTACCAGCGGGTGACGGGCATCGTCGCCACGCCGAGTGTGCTGATCGACGACCTCACCGCGGCGCTCACGCGAGCGATCGAAGAGCTCACCCGTCCGGTCGACGCGATCAAGCACCAGGCCAAGACCGTCACCGTCGGCATCAGCCGCAACGACGAGGGCGTGCTCGACCGTGCGCTCGTGCAGGAGGTGCTCACGGCCGGCGCCGGTCGCGACCGCCTCAGCTACCGCACGCTCAAGGTGCTCGCCGACCTCGACCCCGCCGTCGACGCCGTGGTGGGCTTCACCCGCTACCGGATCGAGGGCGACCCGGCCACCGAGGCGACGATCTCGATCGTCGATCGCGGTGGGTTGTCGCGCGACGTGCCGAGCCGGGTGGAGCGCAACGGCCAACTGCTCGGCACCAAGCGCCGCGTGGCGAGCGACCGCGAGGTGCTCGTCGCCCGGGGTCGCACCGACGGCCGCACGGTGATCTTCGTGCCCGAGGTGAAGGGCGGCACCTGCACCGGCATCACGCTGCTGCACGTGCGGTTCCACGACCGGCTCCCGGCCGCCACGATGCGCGGCGTGCTGCAGGGCTACGACCGTCGCTACGACCGCCTGGTCGACTGGGTGTCGGAGACCGAGGGCACCTTCCGCGACGACCGACTCGCCGACCTGCCGGTGGCCGACCTGTTGATCCTGCCGATCAGCGAGACCGCCGACCACTGGCGCAGCTGATCCCGCCGGCACGCGCCGAGACGCGCAAGGCTCGTCGCATGAGCGTGGTGGGCATCGGCGTCGACGCCGTCGACATCGAACGGTTCCGGCGGTCGCTCGCGCGCACGCCGACGATGCGCGACCGGCTGTTCACCGCGCACGAGCTCGAGTACGTCGCGCCCAAGGCCGACCCGGTGCCGTCGCTCGCAGCCCGGTTCGCCGCCCGCGAGGCCGTGATGAAGGCGCTCGGCGTGGGGCTCGGCGCGTTCGGCTTCCACGACGTGTGGGTCACTCGCGCCCCGTCGGGCGAGCCGTCGCTCGCGATCACGGGTCCGGCACTCGCGCTGGCCGACGCCGCCGGCGTGTCGCGCTGGCACCTGAGCATCACCCACACCGATCTCGTCGCGATCGCGTACGTCGTCGCCAGCGCCTGACGCGGGACGGATGTGCCCGTCGTGGGCGTTGCCGTCCCGCGGTGGGGCTCACCGGTAGCCTCGGGCGCATGTTGCCGATCGTGACGCCGGCGGAGATGAGGGCGATCGACGCAGCAGCGGCCGACGAGCTCGACGTGCTGATCGAGCGGGCCGGCTCGGCCGTGGCACGTGCGGCGATCCGGCTGCTCGGCGGTACGTACGGGCGCACGGTCAACGTCATCGTCGGCACCGGCAACAACGGCGCCGACGGGCGTGTCGCCGCCCGCCTGCTCGACGAGCGCGGCGTGAAGGTGCGCCTGTTCCCGGTGGCCGCGTGCCCCGACGTGTTGCCGGCCGCCGATCTGGTGATCGACGCCGCGTTCGGCACCGGCTTCCACGGCACCTGGCGCGCACCCGACGTCGGCGACGCACGCGTGCTCGCAGTCGACATCCCGAGCGGTGTCGACGGCACCACCGGCGGCATCGCCGGCGACGTGCTGCCGGCCGAACGCACGGTCACGTTCGTCGCGCTGAAGCCCGGCCTGTTGTTCAGCCCCGGCGCCGAGGCAGCCGGCGAGCTCGAGGTGGTCGACGTCGGCCTCGACGTCGGCGACGTGCGCACCCATCTGCTGCAGGCGTCGGACGTGGCCGAGTGGCTGCCGCCCCGCGCACCGGTGAGCCACAAGTGGCACGCCGCGGTGCGCGTGATCGCCGGCAGCCGCACGATGCCCGGCGCCGCTGCGCTGGCCGCCCACGCCGCCCAGCGTGCCGGCGCGGGCATGGTGCAGTGGTCGAGCCCTGGGGCCGAGTCGGCCGACCGCATGCCGGTCGAGGCCGTGCACCGCCCGCTGCCGGCCGCCCACTGGGCGCCCGAGGCGCTGCGCTCGTTCGACCGGTTCCACGCCGTCGTGATCGGTCCGGGCCTCGGCCGCGTCGACGAGACGGCGGCCAACACGCGCGAGGTCGTCATCCACACACCGCTGCCGGTGGTGGTCGACGGCGACGGCCTGTTCGCCCTCGCCTGGAACGCGCAGGGCGCGGCCGCGCTGTTGCGCCAGCGCGAGGCGGCCACGGTGCTCACGCCGCACGACGGCGAGTTCCAGCTGCTCACCGGCAGCCCACCCGGGGCCGATCGGATCGGTGCGGCCCGACGGCTCGCGATCGACAGCAACGCCGTGGTGCTGCTGAAGGGCCCCACCACCGTGGTGGCCGAACCCGGCGGCGAGGTGCTGGTCGTCCGCGCCGGCGACGAGCGGTTGGCCACCGCCGGCACCGGCGACGTGCTCGCCGGCATCATCGGCGCACTGCTCGCGATGAAGATCGACCCGTTCGAGGCCGCGGCGATGGGCGCGTGGATCCACGGTCGCGCGGCGATGCTCGGCGCTCCCGTCGGATTCGTCGCCTCCGATCTGCCCGACCTCGTCCCGCAGGTGCTGAGCGGCCTGCGCGGCGAGGCGTGATCCGATCGTGAGCGTCGCGCCGTCGGGGTCGCGCTGGGCCTGGGCCGAGGTCGACCTCGACGCGATCGCCCACAACATCGGCGTCGTACGTGCCGCCGTGGCACCCGCCGACGTGTGGGCGGTGGTGAAGGCCGACGCGTACGGGCACGGCGTGGTGCCGGTCGCCCTCGCGGCGCTGGGCGCCGGCGCGAGCGGGCTGTGCGTGGCCCTGGTGCAGGAGGCCGCCGAGCTGCGCGCCGCTGGCATCGACGCGCCGATCCTGGTGCTGAGCGAGCAGCCGGTCGAGCAGGCCGAGGCAGCGGTGCGCCTGGGCGTGATCAGCACCGTCTACTCGACCGCGCAGCTCGACGCGCTCGAGGCCGCCGGGGCCGCCGGCCACGCCGTGCACCTGAAGGTCGACACCGGCATGCACCGGGTGGGCTGCGCGCCCGAGCACGCCGTGGCGCTGGCGACCGACGTGATCGGCCGGCCGTCGCTGCGCCTCGACGGGGTGTTCACCCACCTCGCCGTGGCCGACGAGCCCGCCGACCCGTACACGGCGCGTCAGCTCGACCTGTTCGACGCGGTGCTGGCCGCCCTGGCGGCCGCCGGCATCGAGCCTCCCCGTGTGCATGCGGCCAACTCGGCCGGCGGCCTGGCCCATCCGCGGGCCCGCCGGCAGCTGGTGCGCGCCGGCATCGCCGCCTACGGCATCCAACCCGGACGTGGGGTCGAGCACCTGTGCCACGACCTGCGGCCGGCGTTGTCGCTGCGGGCCCGGGTGTCGTACGTGAAGCCGGTGCGCGCCGGCGAGCGCATCAGCTACGGGCTGCGGCACGCGTTCGCCACCGACACGGTGGTGGCCACCGTGCCGCTGGGCTACGCCGACGGTGTGCCGCGGCGGCTGTTCGAGACCCACGGGGAGGTGCTCGTGCACGGGCACCGGTGCCCGATCGTCGGGGTGGTGACGATGGACCAGTTGATGGTCGACGTCGGTGCCGTCGTGCGGGGCGGCGCCGACGTGGCCGTGGGCGACGTCGTCACCCTCCTCGGCCGCGACGGCCACGAGCAGGTGCGCGCCGAGGACTGGGCCGAGCGCCTCGGCACCATCGGCTACGAGATCGTGTGCGGCTTGACCGCGCGGGTGGCCCGGCACCACGTGCGGGCCGCGCCGTAGACTCCTCTGCTTGATGCTGCAGCTGCGCTCGGACTCGCCGGCGACCACGCGCGCGATCGCCGCCGCCCTGGCCGCCTTGGCGCGCCGGGGCGACGTGATCGTGCTCGCGGGCGAGATGGGCGCGGGCAAGACGGCGTTCGCCCAGGGCTTCGGTGCCGCGCTCGGCGTGACCGACCACATGACCTCACCCACCTACAACCTGGTGCACAGCCATCCGGCCGGCCCCGGCGGCAAGCTCACCGTGCACCACGCCGACCTGTACCGCCTGAGCACGCAGCACGAGGTGGCCGACCTGGCCTTCGCCGAGCTCGTCGAATCCGACGGCATCCTGCTCGTCGAGTGGGGCGACGTGGTGGCCGGTTCGTTGGGCGATCACCTGCTGGTCCGGCTCGCGGCGATCGAGCCCGTGGACGGCGAGGCGGACGGCGCCGATCACGCCGACGACGCCGACGACGCCGACGACCAGGTGCGGCTGATCACGGTCAGCGCCGTCGGGCGCGACTGGGCGCCCCGGTGGGAGCGTGTGGAGCACGCGGTGGAGGCCTGGCGATGCTGATCCTCGGGATCGAGACCGCCACCGAGCAGGTGAGCGTCGCCATCGGTGGCCACGAGGGCGTGCTCGGGATGTTCGAGGTGTGCCGCGGGCGTCGTCACGCCGAGACGCTCACGCCCGCGATCCAGTTCGTCTGCGAGCAGGCCGACGTCGGGCTCGACGAGATCGGGGTGGTCGCCGTCGACGTCGGGCCGGGCCTCTTCACCGGCATGCGCGTGGGCCTCGCCGCGGCCAAGGCGTTCGCGCAGGCGCTGCGCGTGCCCATGATCGGGATGAGCTCGCTCGACCTGCTCGCGTTCCCGCTGCGCCATGGCCAGCGCACCATCGCCGCCGTGATCGATGCGCGCAAGGGCGAGCTGTTCTACGCGTTCTACAAGCCGGTGCCCGGTGGCGTGCAGCGTGTGCTCGAACCGCGCTGCGGTCGCGCCGACGACCTGGTCGCCGACCTGATGGCCCGTGGTGACGACGTGCTCTGCGTCGGCGACGGCGCGCTGCGCTACCGCGACGAGATCGAGGCCGACCTGCACTGCGAGTTCGCCGAGCAGTTCCTGTCGCGCCCGTCCGCGGCGCCGCTCGTGCAGCTCGCCCACGCCCGGGCGCTGCGCGAGGACTGGGTCAACCCGTGGGAGATCCAGCCGCTCTACCTGCGCCTGCCCGACGCCCAGATCAACTGGAGCACGCGCGAGCAGGGCACCACCGACTCGACCGGCGGGCTGCCGCGATGAGCGTGCTGTCGCGGTTGCTGCGCCGCCCCGACGACGACTCGGCACTGGTGATCGAGCCGATGCGCAAGAAGGACCTGACGGCGATCATGGCGATCGAGCACGTCTCGTACCCCAAGCCGTGGACCACGGGTGTGTTCCAGAGCGAGATCGAGCTGTCGCGCCAGGGCGAACGCCACTACATCGTCGCTCGTCGCGACCAGCGACTCGTCGGCTACGCCGGGGCGATGTTCGTGGTGGGCGACGCGCACGTCACCAACATCGCCGCCGCGCCCGAGGCGCGCCGATCGGGTGTGGCCACGCGGCTGCTCGCCGAACTGGCGTGGGAGGCGATCCGCCGCGAGTGCCAGGCGCTCACGCTCGAGGTCCGCGCCAGCAACGTCGGCGCACAGGCGCTGTACCGCCGCTTCGGCTTCGCGCCCGTGGGCGTGCGGCAGAAGTACTACGAGAACACCGAGGACGCGATCGTCATGTGGTGCCACGACATCGCCGAGCCGCCCTACCGCGACCGGCTCCACGAGCTGTGCCCCGAGGCCACGCCGGAGGTGGCACCGTGAGCGAGCTCGACGTGTCACGCCTGCCGCTGCGCCCGTCCGGCCAGCCGATCGGTCCGGTCGACGAGCACACCCTGGTGCTCGGCATCGAGACCAGCTGCGACGAGACCGCGGCCGCGCTGGTGCTCGGCGGCTACGACGTCGCCTCGAGCGTGGTGAGCACCCAGGTCGACCTGCACGCGCAGTACGGCGGCGTGGTGCCCGAGATCGCCAGCCGTGCACACCTCGACATGCTCAACCCGATCGTCGCCCGTGCGATCGTCGAAGCCGGCGTGCCCGAGAGCCGTATCGATGCGGTCGCGTGCACCGTGGGTCCGGGGCTGATCGGTGCCTTGCTCGTCGGTGTGGCCGCGGCCAAGTCGCTCGCGCTCGCGTGGGACGTGCCGTTCGTCGGCGTGCACCACCACGAGGCGCACATGTACGCCGCGTTCCTCGAGGATCCGACGCTCGAGTTCCCGCTCGTCGTGCTGCTCGTCTCCGGCGGGCACACGATGCTGATCGAGATGCAGGACCACGGTCGTTACCGCCTGCTCGGCCGCACCATCGACGATGCCGCCGGCGAGGCGTTCGACAAGGTGGCTCGCTTCTTGGGCCTCGGCTATCCGGGTGGGCCGGCGATCGATCGCGAGGCGGTGAAGGGCGACCCCGAGGCGATCGCGTTCCCACGGGCGATGCTGCACGACGGGCTCGACGTCAGCTTCAGCGGGCTCAAGACCGCGGTGATGAACCATGTCCGCAAGCACCCCGACGTGTCGTCGGAGGACGTGGCGGCGTCGTTCCAGGCGGCCGTCGTCGACGTGCTCGTGCAGAAGTCGCGGCGCGCTGCGCAGCAGGTGGGCGCCAAGGGCCTGGTGCTCGCCGGCGGCGTGGCCGCCAACTCGTTGCTGCGCGAGCAGTTCCTCGACGCCTGCGTGGCCGACGGCATCCGCGGGTTCCTGCCGAGTCGCGAGATGTGCACCGACAATGCGGCGATGATCGCCTCTGCCGGCTGGCACCGCCTGCGTTCCGACGGGCCGACGCCGCTCGACTGCGGCGCGTTCCCCAACCTCCGCATCCCTGGTCTCACCTGATGCCCGAGTTGCGCATCGGTTCGTTCACGCCGGCGGCGCCGGTGGTGCTGGCGCCCATGGCCGGCGTCACCAACGCGCCGTTCCGCACCATGTGCCGCGAGTTCGCGCCCGGCCTCGTCTACGTGAACGAGATGGTGATGGCCACCGCCGTGGTGCACGGCAACGCGAAGACCGAGCGGATGATGACGTTCACGCCCGACGAGCAGCCGCGCAGCGTGCAGGTGTACGGCAGCGATCCGGTGATGATCGGCGAGGCGATCCGCAAGATCTGCGCCGCGGGCCGCGTCGACCACGTCGACATGAACTTCGGTTGCCCGGCCGCCAAGGTCACGCGCACGGGCGGCGGCGCCGCGGTGCCGGCGAAACCCAACCTGCTGCGCGCGATCCTGCGCTCGGCCGTGTCGGCCGCGTCGCCCTACGGGGTGCCGATCACCGCCAAGTTCCGCAAGGGCCTGTACGACTCGCTGCTCACGCACCTCACCACCGGTCGCATCGCCGCCGACGAGGGTGTGGCAGCGATCGCGCTGCACGCACGCACGGCCGAACAGCACTACGCCGGCACGGCCGACTGGCAGGCGATCGGCGAGCTCAAGGCCGCCGTGCCCGAGATCCCGGTGCTCGGCAACGGCGACATCTGGGAGGCGTCCGACGCCGTGGAGATGATGCGGCAGACCGAGTGCGACGGGGTGGTGATCGGGCGCGGCTGTCTCGGTCGCCCCTGGTTGTTCCGCGACCTCGTCGAGGCGCTCAACGGCCGGCCCGTGCCGCCGTCGCCGACGCTCGGCGAGGCCTGCGACGTGATGCACCGCCACGCCGGGTTGCTGTGCGGTCACCTCGGCGAGAACCTCGCGATGCGCGACTTCCGCAAGCACGCCGCCTGGTACCTCACCGGCTACCCGGTGGGCGGCGAGCTGCGCCGTCGCTTCGGGATGGTCAGCACGCTCGCCGAGCTCGAGGACCTGATCGCCGAGACCGACCCGACCACGCTGATCGTCGAGGGCGGCGAGCGGATCCGGCGCGGCCACACCAACGGCCCGATCCGCGTGGCGCTGCCCGACGGCTACCTCGACCACCTCGACGACCTCACCGTCCCCGACGACGGCGAGGTGATGGCGCTGAGCGGTGGCTGACCCCACGCCGATCGTCCTCGCCTCGGGGTCGCCCCGCCGTCGCGAGCTGCTCGACCAGCTCGGACTGCGCTTCACCGTGCGCGCCGCCGACATCGACGAGTCGGTGCACGGCGACGAGGATCCCGTCGCCTACGTGGCTCGGTTGAGTCGCGAGAAGGCCGCCGCCGTGCCGGTCGACGCCGGCACCCTGGTGATCGCCGCCGACACCACCGTCGACGTCGACGGCACGATCCTCGGCAAGCCGGCCGACGAGGCCGAGGCGCGCTCGATGCTCGCGGCGATGTCGGGCCGGCGTCACCACGTGCACACCGGCGTGACGTTGCGTCTCGACGATCGCTCGGTCACCGAGGTGACCACCACCGCGGTCGACGTGGTGCCGATCGACGACGCGACCGCCCGCTGGTACGTCGGCACCGGTGAGCCGTTCGACAAGGCGGGCGGCTACGCGATCCAGGGTGCGGGCGGGGTGTTGGTGGCCGGCGTGCAGGGCAGCGTCAGCAACGTCGTCGGCCTGCCGCTCGCGACGGTGCGATCGTTGGCCGCGCAGCTCGGCGTCGAGCTGCTCTGAGCCTCGCTCTGGCCTCGCGTCAGGCGTCGGGCCAGATCACCTCGACCGCGTCGGTCGGCGCGGCACGTACCACGCCGGCGGTCGAGCCGTCGGGCAACGCGACCAGCGACACCGGTTCGTCCACCCCACCGTGGCGCACCACCGCCGACGTCGCGACACCGTCGGCGTCGGTGACGAGCACCCACCGCGACTCGAAGCTCGTGAACGTCTGCACCGACCGACCCGGAGCCGGTCGCCAGCTGTGGTTGACGAACTCGTTCGTCGAGCTCACCCAGAACCAGCTCGCACCCACCTGTGCCGACCAGTCGCCGGTGGCCGCGCCGCCGATCGTCACCGGCTCGGGCGCTCCCGGGCCGGTGCGCTCCGTGCGCACGGCCTCGTCCCACGCGGCGGTGTCGGCCGGCTGGAGGTCGGCGATCACGTCGATCAGCGTCTCGACCGGCACGATGCCGGCGGCGGTGACGCGGCGTCCCTGGCCGTCGTACCACCACGCCCCGACGATGCCGTCGTCGCTCGACGCCGTGAACAGCGTGATCGAACGGCCGGCTCGGCGCAGCTCGGCGAGCCGTGCCTGCTCGCGGCGGTGCAGCGAGCGCGGGTCGATCGGCCGCTCGAGCAGGTACTCGTCGATCAGCATCGCCGGCATCTGCATCGCCGACACGCCCACCTGCACCCACTGCAAGGTGTCGTCGGCGAACAGCGACCACGCGAGCGGCGTGCCCGCGCCGATCGATTCCGGGTACCAGTCGGTGGTGCCGTGGAAGACCTCGATCATCCCGTCGAGCGCGCCGCCGGGCGCGGACAGTTCAACCGGCACGGTGATCGCCCCGTCGCTCACGTCGGTGGTGGCGACGACCGCCAGCACCTGGTCGAGCGGCAGGCCGAACGACGTGAACGCGAACGGCGTGGTGAGCTCGGTGGCCGCACCCACGTACACCTCGGTCACGCCATCGTCGGTGCTCGACACCAGTGCGGTCCGAGTGGTCCCGTCGGCCAGGCCGACGTCGACCAGGGCGCCCTCGCGCCGCACCGGGACGGGCCCCATCGCTGCGACGTCGATCGCGAGCCACCGGCCCGAGGTGCGCGTCGCTCCTTCGGACAGCCACAACACGAACGGGTCGCCGTCGCCGAGCGAGTTGCCGGTGCTCGCCGCCGACCACAGCTCGAAGCCCGACTCGTCGTCGGCCAACAGCCAGCCGGGGTTGCCGCCCGCCACCAGCACCCCGTCGTCGGGCAGCGTGTCCGGCACGGTCGACGGCACGGTGGTGGGCGCGGTCGACGGCACGGTGGTGGGCGCCGGGGTGGGTGGCGCAGCGTCGTCACCGCTCCAGGGTGACGCGGCGATCACGCCGCCGGCCAGCAACCCGACGACGGCAACGCCCGCCACCACGGCGAGCCAGCGCGGCGTGGGTGGCCGGTCGTCGTCGAACCCGGCGGCGTCGTCCGCGTCGACACCGACGAAGTCGGCCGTGTCGGACTCGCCGAACGCGTCGTGACGCGGTGGCAGGAACTCGATCATCCGGCCGGACCCTCGACCGGGTTGCCGTCGAGATCGAGCCACTGCACGGCGAAGGGCACGTCGGGCTCCACCCGGGCCACGGCGGCGTACACGGGCCGATCGCCCACCTGGAGCAGCCGCAGCGGGGGCGCGGCGTCGGCCCCGGGTTGGGTGACGACGACCTGCAGCCCGTCGTTCGGCCACGTGTTGGTGATCAGCACGAACGCCTGGTCGAGCGAGCGGAACACCTGCAGGTGCGGACCGCTCGGCGGGTCGAAGCGGACGCTGGCGTAGTAGCTCGGCCCGTAGATGCCGAACCACCCGTCCCACACCTGCGCCGACCACTGCCCGGCGACGTCGTCGGCGAGCACGAGGGTCGGGCCGGGGTCGTCGGGGACCGGGATGTCGACGCCCGCCGCCGTCGCACGCACGAGTGCTCGCCACGCCTCGGGTGTCGACAACTCCACACGGGCCGCCGCGCCGACCAGGGTGTCGACGTCGACGTTGCCGCTCACCGACACGCGGTTGCCGCCCGACGAGGTCCACGTCACGGCCTTGAGGCTGCCACCGAAGCCCTCGGCGCCGGTGCTCTCGCGCACCACGGGGTCGAGACCTCGGCCGACCATCTCCGCCAGGCCTGCTCGTGCCGTGTCGCTCAACGTCGTCGGGTCGACCGGGCGGCCCACGATCAGGTCGGTCACCGGCCGGGCGGCCGGATCGAGCTCGGTGAGCGACACCTCGAGATTGGCGCCACCGTCGGGATCGACGTAGCTGGTGACCGCCGCGGGCACGCCGCCGGTGAGCCCGAAGTCGGCGACCACGGGCGTGGTGTGGACGAACGCCAGGCCCTCGAGGGTGCCGTCCGGCGCGACGAGCCCGGGGTCGTAGTCGATCGCGGTGCGACCCGCATCGACCCCGGCTGCGACCGCGAGCAGCCGGTCGAGGGTGATGCCGCGGCTGACGAGCTCGAAGCGGGTGCGTGCCGGGGGATCGACCACCAGGTGCACCACCCCGTCGACGTCGGTGCGCACGAGCATCGTCGCGTCGCCCGCCTCGAAGCGCGTGGCGTCGGGGTAGAGCGTCAGGAAGTCGCCGTCGGACGCCATCGAGTCGACGGCGAGCCAGGTGCCGGTGGTGCGCGACGAATCCGGTGTGGCCCACAGGTCGACGGCGTCGCCGCTCCAGCCGAAGCCGGTGTAGCTCACGGCGAAGGTGGCGACGAACCCGCTGTCGTCGGGCAGCACGTAGCCGGGCACGCTGTCGTCCATCCAGCTCGGCAGTTCGTCGCTCGTGTCGACGGTGGGGTCGGTCGCGTCGGTCGTCGACGTCGCTGGCACGGTCGTGGCGGGCACGGTCGACGGCGGTGTGGCCTCGCCGTCGTCGCTCCACGGTGAGGCTGCGACCACACCGCCGGCCAACAACCCCACCACGCCCAACGTGGCCACGGCGGTGAGCCAGCGCGAGCGCGGCGGCTCGTCGTCGTCCCAACCGGTGTCGTCGCCGTCGACACCCACGAAGTCGGCGACGTCGCGCTCGCCGAACGCGTCGTCGCGCGGGGGCAGGAACTCGATCACGACGACGGCCCCTCGACCGGTGCGCCCGCCTCGTCGTACCACTCGATGCTGTACGGCAGCTCGGGGTGCTCGAGCCGCACCACGGCGGCGAGCACGCCCGTGGTGTCGATCTCGTGCAGGTCGACGACCGAACCGGTCCGGCCCCCGGGCGCGTCCTGGAGGACCAGGGCGTGGCGCGCCTCGCTCGGGAACGTGGTGGTGAGCAGCAGGTAGCACTCGTCGAACGAGCGGTAGGGGACGACAGCGGGCCCCTGTGTGTGCAGCAGCCGTCCCCACGTCGACGTCTGCGAGGCGCCGATCCAGAGCATTCCGTCGGTCACGTCGGCGGTCCAGTCGTCGCCCGAGCCGAGCGACGTGAGGTGCGGCGTGTCGGTGCTCGGTTCGATCGTCAGGTCGCCGTTGTAGGCGTCGAGCAACAGCGAGACCCACTCGTCGGGGGTCGCCGGACGGAGCGTCTCGACGAGCCCGAGCAACTCGTCCGCTCGCAGCATCGACGCGACCACCAACGTCGTGCCGTCGTCGAGTCGCTCTCGCGCGGTGATCGAGCCGGGCGTCGATCCACCGACGAGCTCGACCCGCCGCCCCTGTCGCGCCAGGTCGTCGAGCTGCTGTTGCACGTCGTTGGTGATGGTGCCGTCGGGCAGCGGGCGGCCGAGGACGAGCCCGTCGACGATCTCGGTGATCGGATCGGTGCGCACCACCATCACGTTGACGGGGTTCGAGCCGGCGCGGTCGATCAGGCCGGTCCAGCTCACCTGCGGCGCCGCGGAGTCGGCGTTCGGCCAGACGAACAGACCGCGCGTGGGGTGCTGTTGCAGGCCGGCGAGCTCGGGCAGCGCTGCGAGCGCGCCGAGGTCGAGCGTGGGCTCCGCGGTCGGTGTGCGCCGCTCGAGACGCGCCACCGACCCGACCGCCATGATCGCCGCGAGATCGATGCCGTGACTCACGACCTCGACCAGGTCGCGCGAGTCACCGTCGATCGCCTCGACGTCGAGCGTCACCACGCCGTCGCTCGCGGTGCTGAGCAGCCCGCGGCGGTCGCCGACGCTGACCGACACGGCATCACGTGTGAGGAATCCACCGACACCCACGTCGGGCGTCCCGTCGACGGCGAGCCATCGGCCCGAGGCGCGGCCGATCTCGTCGGTGCCGGTGAACAACGCGAACGTGGTGGCCGACGAGGTTCCGCGGTCACCGGTCGACGACCCGACGCCGTACGGCTGGAAGCGTGAGCTGTCGCCGGGGATCCACCCGGCCGGTTCGGTGATCGCATCGCTCGGCAGGGTCGACACGGGGGCGATCGTCGGGGTCGGCGCGATCACGCCACCAGGCGCACTGGTCGACGTCGCGGGCACGGTGGTCGAGGTGGCGGCGGACGCACCGTCGTCGTCCCACGGCGCGGCAGCGATCACACCCCCTGTCAGCAGTCCCACCACCCCGACACCCGCCAGGGCGGTGAGCCAGCGTGATCGAGGGTGTTCGTCGTCGTCCCACCCGGTGTCGTCACCGTCGACGCCGACGAAGTCCGCGACGTCTCGTTCGCCGAAGGCATCCTCTCGGGGCGGCAGGAACTCGATCACGTCACGAACCTCGGTCCCAGGGTGCCAGCTGCGCGGCCTCGCCGCCAGTGGCCGACACCGACCCCGACCAGCGGGCGAGCGACGCCCATTCGTCGGGCGGTGCCTGCCGCACCGTGGGCACCAGCGCGAGTGTGTCGTCGAGCCCGCCGGTACCGATCACACTGACCACCCGGTCGTCCACCTGCCAGCGCACCACCACGAGGTCGTCCTCGCCGATGCGCGTGCGACCGACCACCAGGTCGGTGCCGCGCACGCCCTCGGGCACGGTCCAGCCGTCGGGCGCCATGTCGAAACGGATGAGCGCGAGCGCGAGCAGCGGGTCGTCGGACGCCGCGCCGTCGCGCTGGTGCTGCACCACCACGGTGTCGGTGCCGTCGACGGTGCGGTACAAGGCCGCGCCCACGAGCCCGCGGGCGGTCACCACGTCGACGACGAGGTCGCCGTCGGTGGCCGCAGCGGCGATCCGGGTGAGGCCCTCGAGCAACTCGGGTCGCAGGAACTCGGGGCGGTCGTCCACCATCTGCGGCCGGTCGTCGACGATCGCGATCGAGTCGGCGATCGCCGCCAGCTCGTCGATCGAGAAGCCGGTGGCGCGCAGGGTGACGAGCCGCGCGGCGTCGACCGAGCCCGCGTCCCACGCGAGGGTCACCACCCCGTCGGCGTCGACCTCGGCCCGTCCCGTGCGGCCGGTGAGCTCGACGGGCGTGCTGGTGGCCGGTGCCGGGCCGAGCGTGCGGAACGGCAACAGCGTGAGCGACAGCCACCGACCCTGCGTGCGCGTGGCGCCCGGTGTGGCCCACACCTCGCCCCACCCACCGGGGGCGTCGATGCGCTGATCGGCACGGACGTACCCCGCGGGCCGCAGACCGTCGGGCAGGGGGTCGAGCACGAAGCCCGGCTCGGCCGGGCCGGGGTCGGCCGCAGCCGTCCCCGGTGCCTCGGGCGTGGGCGTCGCGATGTCGGCTCGCGGGGCCGCCGTCGTGGGCGTCGCGGCCGACGGGAACGGGCCGGCATCGTCCCAGGGTGCCGCGGCCAGCACGCCGGCGGCGAGCAGCGCAGCGACGGCCACGCCGGCGGCCACACCGGCCCAGCGCGAACGCGGCGGCTCGTCGTCGGCGAGCTCGTCGACCGGGCCGAGGCCGAGGTCGACACCGGCGAAGGTGAGGCCGTCGGGCGGCCCGAAGGCGCGCTCGTCCGGCGGCAGGAACTCGATCGATCCCGTGTCCCCCGAGCGCGGCGGCATCGTCACAGTGTCCCACCCGCACGGCCCTCGCGGCCACGCGACCGACCACCTGATCCCAGCCCGTCGGCCGTTAGCACTCTCGGGTTGCGGTTGCTAACGGCGGGGGTGCGCGCCTAACCTTGGCACTCGCCACGGTCGAGTGCTAACCGCGGGACGCCCGCGGGGACGCCGAGACCAGCCATCTCCAACAACCCACGTGTATCAGCCAATGGAGGCCTGCACCATGTCACTCAAGCCGCTGGACGACCGCATCGTCGTGAAGCCGAACGAGGCCGAGCAGACCACTGCTTCGGGTCTCGTGATCCCCGACACCGCGAAGGAGAAGCCCCAGCAGGGTTCCGTCATCGCCGTCGGCCCCGGCCGCTGGAGCGACGACAAGGGCGCCCACACCCCGCTGACCGTCCAGGTCGGCGACACGGTCCTGTACTCGAAGTACGGCGGCACCGAGGTCACCGTCGACGGCCAGGATCTCCTGATCCTCACCAGCCGCGACGTCCTCGCGATCGTCGAGAAGTGAGCTGACCCACACATGGCAAAGCAACTGAAGTTCGACGACGAGGCGCGCCGCGCACTCGAAGCGGGCGTGAACAAGCTGGCCGACACGGTCAAGGTCACGCTCGGGCCGAAGGGCCGCAACGTGGTGCTCGACAAGAAGTTCGGCGCTCCGACGATCACCAACGACGGTGTCTCGATCGCCAAGGAGGTCGAGCTCGACGACCCGTTCGAGAACATGGGCGCCCAGCTCGTCAAGGAAGTCGCCACCAAGACCAACGACGTCGCGGGTGACGGCACCACCACCGCCACCGTGCTCGCCCAGGCGCTCGTGCACCTCGGCCTGCGCAACGTCGCCGCCGGCGCCAACCCGATGGGCCTGAAGAAGGGCATCGAGAAGGCCGTCGCCGCCGCCGTCGAGTCGATCAAGGGCCAGGCCCGCGAGGTCGACGACAAGAGCGACATCGCCGCCGTCGCCACCATCTCGGCGGCCGACGCGTCGATCGGCGAGGTCATCGCCAACGCGATCGACAAGGTCGGCAAGGACGGCGTGGTCACCGTCGAGGAGAGCAACACCTTCGGCACCGAGCTCGAGTTCACCGAGGGTATGCAGTTCGACAAGGGCTACCTGTCGCCGTACTTCGTCACCGACGCCGAGCGCCAGGAGGCCGTCCTCGACGACCCGTACATCCTGCTCCACAGCGCCAAGATCTCGACCGTCCAGGCCATGCTGCCGACGCTCGAGACCGTGATGAAGACCGGTCGTCCGCTCGTGATCATCGCCGAGGACATCGAGGGCGAGGCCCTCGCCACCCTCGTCGTCAACAAGATCCGCGGCACCTTCAACTCGGCCGCCGTCAAGGCCCCGGGCTTCGGCGACCGTCGCAAGGCGATGCTGCAGGACATGGCGATCCTCACCGGTGGCCAGGTCATCAGCGAAGAGGTCGGCCTCAAGCTCGACAACGTCACGCTCGACCTGCTCGGCCGCGCCAAGCGCGTCATCATCACCAAGGACAACACCACCATCGTCGACGGTGCCGGTTCGGCCGACGACGTGCAGGGTCGCGTCAACCAGATCAAGGCCGAGATCGACAACACCGACTCGGACTGGGATCGCGAGAAGCTCCAGGAGCGCCTCGCCAAGCTGGCCGGCGGCGTCGCCGTCATCAAGGTCGGCGCGGCCACCGAGGTCGAGCTCAAAGAGAAGAAGCACCGCATCGAGGACGCCGTCTCGGCCACCCGTGCGGCCATCGAGGAGGGTGTGGTCGCCGGTGGCGGCACCGCCCTCGTGCGTGCCCGTGGTGCCGTCGCCGAGGTCGTGCAGGGCCTCACCGGCGACGAGGCCACCGGTGCTCGCACCGTGTGGGAGGCCCTCGTGGCCCCCGCCCGCCTCATCGCCGACAACGCCGGCCTCGAGGGCGCCGTCACGGTGCAGCAGGTCGAGTCCGCCACGGGCTCGACCGGCCTCAACGCCGCGACGGGCGAGATGGTCGACCTGGTGAAGGCCGGCATCATCGACCCCGCCAAGGTGACCCGCGCGGCGCTGCAGAACGCGGCGTCGATCGCGGCCCTGGTGCTCACCACCGAGTGCCTGGTCGCCGACAAGCCCGAGAAGGCCGCACCGGCGATGCCGGGTGGCATGGGCGGCGGCATGCCCGGCATGGGGATGATGTGATCCGCTGACGCGGGAATACCCACGAACCATGGGGGGTTGAGACGATCATCCCCCGCACGACCGCCCCGGGTGCGGCCTCTCCGTGAGGCCCCCGGGGCGTTCGTCGTTCTCCGGCCGGTGCTCCCGCCCGACGCCGGCCTGAGCGACGGCGAGAACCTGCCTGGTCCACCGTGCACCAGGCGTCGCGCTCCGGACGTTCACCTGGCGACGCGTGCGTGCGGCACGCGTGCGTGTGTGGGGCGTCGCGAGACGCGAGATGTCGCTGGATGTGACGTGGGATGGACCGACGAGAGATCTACAGCCTGACGGGGTCGATCGTCCGCATCGCCACGCCCGGGGGCGGCCAGGTCGTGTTGTTCAGCGTCGAGTCTGCGGCGAGCACGATGGCCGTGCTGCGACCGTGCAACTCGGCGTCGAAGGAGTTCGCCCGCACGCTGTCGCCCGGCGACGTGCTGCACCTCACCGCTGGCGCCTCCGACGGCGTGCTGCACGGCACGCTCAAGGTCGAGCGCTGGTCGCCGGCACAACGGATGCTCATCGTCGACAACCCGCCGCTCGAGTACACCCAGCGTCGCGAATCGTTCCGGGTGGCCGGCACCCTGCCCGTCGACCTGTTGCTGCGCGACCCCGACGATCCGAGCTCCACCGTGCTGGTGCGGGGCACCACCCGTGATCTGTCGCTCGGCGGACTGTCGTTCACCCTCCCCGACGGTGCGCTCCCGCCCGCCGGCCACGAGTGCCTGCTCGTGTTGCACACCGAGACCCGGCCGATCATCGTGGTCGTCGAGATCATGGGCGCCCACCCCGACGCCCGCGCCGCGCACCGCGCCCGGTTCGTGCAGGTGAACCCGTTCGAACAGACCGTGCTGGCCGCGCAGGTGCGCCGGCTCGAGGTGGCCAAGGTGGCCACCAGTCGCAACGTGATGACGGTGGGCTGAGCGATGGACACCGTGGACCACCTCGGCGACGGGACTCCCGGGGGCGACGAGCCGCTCGAGCGCTTGTCGCTGCTGGCCGTCGTCGAGGGCGAGAGCTGGGTGCGCCCCGCCGTCGTCGTGCGGCGCGATGCACAGGAGGTGCACGTGAGCACCGACGAGGTCGTGCCGCTGCCCGTCGGCCAGGTGGTGGGGCTCATGTGCCACGCCACCGTGGCGTTGCCCGCGGTGGTGAACCTCGCCGTGGTGTCCGACAGCCTCGGCCCCACGGTCACCGCGCTGCGCCTCATCGAACGCCGCCGTTAGCCTGCCTGCGTGGCCTCACGCAGCGACCGCCCGACCGACGCAGGCAAGCGTCCGTTCTGGATGCACCAGCTCGTCGAGTACATCCTCGGCGGCGTGCTGGTCGCGCAGGGCCTGCAGAGCCCCGCGCCGGTGCTGCCCTCGGCGGCCGGGCTGCTCGTGCTGCTCAACGCCTCGTCGGTACGAGGCGGTGCCCTGTCCGCGTTCCGGCTGGTGAGCCGGTCGGTGCACCGACTGCTCGACCTCGTCGTGATCGGGCTGATCGTCGTCGCCGCCGCACAGCCATGGATCCGGGTCGACGCCGGCGCCCGGGTGGTGCTGCTCGGCATCGCCGCCGTGATGGCGTTCGTCTGGTGGCAGAGCAGTTTCGCCGAGAAGACCGCCCGGCGCGCCCGTGCCTCCGCCGCCACGGCCGCAGCCGGCGGTGAGGGCGACCGCAGCGTCGAGATCGGACGCCGCGCCGGCCGGCTCGTCGGCGACGGCATCAACCTCGCCAAGCGGAGCGCCGCCAACCGGCGCAAGTGAACGTGCGCCGATAGCCTTCGGGCCATGTCGTTCGAGACCCCTCCGCCCGACCTCACCAAGCTGCTCGCGGCCTGGGAGGAGTGGGAGCTCGGTGAGGAGTCACCGGGCAAGGTGCTCACCAAGCTCAAGACCGCCGGCCTGCCCACCGTGCTCGCCGAGCTGCGCGACGCGGGGTGGACGCCCGGCTCGACGGCTCGCTGATCGTGTCCGTCGACGCGGACGGATCGAGCGGGCCGGAGACGGCTCCTCGACGCCGCGGCGGCGACCAGATCATCCCCCGACCCGAGCAATGGCGCCTGGGTGACAGCGCGCCCTGGGGGCCTCGTCGTGAGACGGGGATCGCGCTCGCCGACCTGCTCGCCGTCGTCGCGGCACGTCCACCCGGCCGCCTCGCGCCGCCGTTCCCGGGCGCTCGCAACTCGGCCGTGCTCATCGTGCTGCACGACACGCCCGCCGGCCCCGAGGTGCTGTTCACCAAGCGCGCCCGCCACCTGCGCAACCACCGGGGCGAGATCAGCTTCCCCGGCGGGCGGATGGAGCCCGGCGAGTCGCCGGCCGACACCGCGCGGCGCGAGGCGTGGGAGGAGGTCGCACTCGACCCGTCGCTCGTCCACGTCGTGGGCGAGCTCGACCACCTGTCGACGATCGTCAGCAACAGCTACATCGTGCCGGTGGTGGCCACGGTCGACGAGCGCCCCGAGCTGCGCCCCCACGACGCCGAGGTCGAGCGGATCCTGTGGGTGCGTCTCGACGAACTCGCCGACGTCGACACCTATCGCGAGGAGTGGTGGGGCACGCCCGAGTTCGAACGACCGATCCACTTCTTCGAGCTCACCGACGAGACGATCTGGGGTGCGACCGCTCGGATGCTGCACCAGCTGCTCCGGCTCGCCCACGGGGTGGACGGGCCGGAGCCGCCTGCGTGGTGACGCCGTCGGCGTGAGCGCTCAGGGTCCGCCGGCGATGCGCACCGCGGCGTAGAAGGTGTCGGCCCAGCCGAGGCACGTGTAGCGCTCGTACCAGACCCGCGCGTTGCAGTGGGCCCGCATGTCGGCCAGCAGTTGGCGGTCGACGCGGAGCCGGCTCGCGGCGTTCCAGTAGCGGCCGGGCGCGCCGGCCCGCCGGTCGAGCAGCTGCAGGTTGCGGTAGCCGAAGTCGTGACGACGACACGGCGAGCGGAAGTCGAACGACCGGCCGGTCGAGCCGACCAGCGGGGCCGAGCACCAGTCGGTGTGCCAGTCGAACCAGGTGTCGGTCGCGCCGCGCTGGTCGGCGATGCGGACGAACTCCGCGAGCGACACCCCGTACATCACGTGCTCGACGTACGCGAGGTCGGTGGCGGGCGACGCGAACGACCCGGACGATGAGCCCGACGTGCCCGACGTGGCCGACGTGGCCGACGTGGCCGACGTGGCCGGCGTGGCCGGCGTGGCCGACCAGCCCGACGTGGCGGTGACGAGGCCGGCGGATGCCGGCGAGAGGACGGTCAGGATGCCCGTGACCGCGACGAGCACGGGCAGGCGATGCCTCACGGTGCTCCTCGTTGATGCTGCGTCCCACCGGTCGAGGTGGGACGGCCGGAGTCAATCGGCGCGCGACGCGGCCGCCAACTCCGTGAGCGATCGTCTCACGCCAGCGACTGCAACAGCTCCCACCCGGCGCGCACGTGGTGCTCGTCGGTGGTGCGGCCACCGATCGACACGCGCAGCGCGCTGCGCCCGTCGAGCACCGTGCGCGTGAACAGCGCCCGACCCGTCGCGTTGGCGCGCTCGATCAGCGAGTCGGTGGCGGCGTCGCCGTCGCGCAGCGCGAGGCACAGCAGGTTGAGCGGGTGCGGCGCGAGCACCTCGAAGCGGTCGTCGGCCGTCACCCACTCGGCCAGGTGCTGCGTGGCGGTGACGTGGCGGCGGATCATCTCGACGGCCTCGGCCGCGCCGCCGGTGCGGATGGTGAACCACAGCTTGAGCGCACGGAAGCGGCGGCCGAGCGGGATCTGCCAGTCGCGGTAGTCGATCGCCGCGCCCGTCTCGGCGGCCTGCGAGCGCAGGTACTCGGGCAGGATGCTCAGCGCGCCGAGCAGCGCCGCGCGGTCGGCCGTGTAGAACAGGTCGCAGTCGAACACCACGCCCATCCACTTGTGCGGGTTGGTGCAGTAGCTGTCGGCCTGGTCGAGACCGTCGTTCACCCACCGCAGGTCGGGCGCCAGCGCGGCGATGCCGCTCATCGCCGCGTCGACGTGCACCCACATGCCGTGGGCGTGCGCGACCGGTGCGATCTCGGGCGTGGGGTCGAACGCCATCGAGCTCGTGGTGCCGCGGCTGCAGCACACCCAGAACGGCGTGAGTCCGGCCGCGACGTCGGCTTCGACCATCGCCGTGAACGCGTCCGGGCGCATCGCGAACGTCTCGTCGTGCGGCACGACGCGCAGCTGATCGGTGCCGATGCCGGCGATGCGCAACCCCTTCTCGATGCTCGAGTGCGCCTGACTCGTCGCGTACGCGACGAGCTTCGTGGTGTCGCCGACGCGGTTGATCGACCCGCCGGTGGCGCGCCAACGCGCGGCGAGGATCGAGGTGAGCGTCGCCTCGCTGGCCGAGCCGTGGATCACGCCGCCACCCGACTCGCTCTGCGAGTGGAACCGCGTGGGCAGGCCGAGCAGCTCGATCATCCAGTCCATCATCAGCGTCTCGACCTCGGTGCACGCCGGGCTGGTGACCCAGCTCATGCCCTGCACACCGAGGCCCGCGGATGCGAGCTCGCCGAGGATCGATGCGTACGAGCTGTTGCCCGGGAAGAACGCGAAGAAGCTCGGGTGCTGCCAGTGCGTGAGCCCCGGCACGACGATGCGGTCGAGGTCGGCGAGCACGGCGTCGAAGCCCTCGGGCTCGGTGGGCGGGTGCTCGGGCAACTGCGCCCGCACGTCGCCGGGCTGCACGGTCGAGGTGACGCGGCGCGACTCGACGGTCTCGAGGTAGTCGGCCACCCAGTCGATCAGTGCCTTGCCCTGTGTGCGGAACTCGTCGGGGGTCATGGCGTGCATGCTGCCACGGTCGGGTCGCCCGGCCCCAGGTGCGGTCCCGTAGGGTCGGCCGGATGACGGTGCAGCCCCGAGACCCCGACATCGACCGCGACATCGACCCCGACCGCTTCGTCGTGCACCACGCGTCGCCCCGAGGGTTCGCGCAGGCATTCGTGCACGAGGGCGTCGGCGGGGTGCCGTTGCTGTGCGTGCACGGCTGGCCCGAGAGCAAGCGGATCTTCTGGCGTGTGATCGAGCCGTTGGCGGCAGCCGGGTTCGAGGTGATCGTGCCCGACCTGCGCGGCTTCGGCGACAGCGAGGTGGGTCCCGACGGCTTCCACGACGTCGCCAGCCACGCCCGCGACCTCCACGCGCTGGTGCACGACCACCTCGGCCACGAGCGCGTGGTGCTGGTGGGCGGCGACCTCGGCGGTCCGGTGATCCAGGACCTGGCGTTGCGCCATCCCGAGTGGGTCGACCGGATGGTGCTGTTCAACTCGCCGCTGCCCTATCTGAAGGACGCGATGGCGGGCATCCCGGGCACGCGCCCGCCCCGCGAGGCGGCCGACTACTTCCTTCGCCAGGGGCTGGATCCCGACGGCCTGGCGGCCGAGCTCACCTCGCCCGAGATGCGCCGCCGCTACATCGCGACGTTCTACACGAGCCGCTTCTGGGCGCACCCTGGTGCGTTCGACGCCGACCAGGTGGCGTTCCACACCGAGCCGTTCGCGGATGCGGTCAAGCTGCGCGCCAGCTTCGGTGGCTACGAGAGCTCGTTCAGCGAGGCCGCCCGCTCGGAGCCCACGCTGCTCGGACCCAACCCGCACACGCCGACGTTCGTGATGTTCGGCCCCAGCGACCACGTGATCTACCCGGCGTTCGACCGGATGGCGGCGGTGGTGTTCGAGCGTCACGTCGGGCCGTTCCTGCTGCGCGACTGCGGTCACTTCGTGCCGTGGGAGGCACCGCACGCCCTGGTGAGCGGCACGACGGCGTTCTGCGCCGACCTGCTGCGCTGAACGGCGCGCGAGGCGCGCCCGGAACGTTCGCCTCGCGTCGCCTCGCGTCACCTCGCTTCACCTCGGCGGGTGGTGGCGGTCGTCTGGACGACGCCTTGACTCGTGCTCGATGGTCGAGCTGCCGATGATCCTCACGTGAGCCGTCCCCGCCACGCACTCGTCGTCGCGCTCGTCGCGCTGCTGGTCGCGGCGTCGCTCTGGTCGACCTCGCCGGCGGGCCGCGCGGCAGCGGCGCCAGGGTGCGGTCGCGGCGGCCTGGACGAGGCGCAGCTCGACGCGGCGTTCGGGCCGGCCGGGCTGGGTGCCACGCCGAGCGTGCAGGGCTTCGGCGGTGGCGACTACCCGCACGCGTACCCGTTGCCCGACGGTCGCATCTTCTGGATGTTCCAGGACCTGCACTTCAGCAACGACGACGACCTGATGAACGACGTGCCCGACGGCAGCCCGACCAACGCCGCGCACAACGCCGGTCTGATCCAACAGGGCGAGTGCTTCACGATCGTCGGCGGCCGCGGTCGCGACGTCGTCGGCGATCAGCAGACCGTCGACAGCACGACGTGGTTCTGGCCGATGGACGGCGAGATCGGCGCCGACGGGAACCTGTGGATCTTCATGGTCGAGATGCACAACCCGAACGGCACGGGCGCCACGTACCCGGCCACGCCGGTGCGCACCTGGATCGCGATCCTCGACCGCACGACGCTGCAGCAGCTGTACTTCGAGCCGGCGCCCGACACGTCGAACCGCCTGTACGGCTGGTCGGTGGTGTCGACCGACCGGTGGAGCTACCTGTACAGCCACTGCTACCGGCAGTACGCGAACCCGGGCACCTCGATCTCGCAGTTCGACAGCGGCTGCATGTCGAAGACGTACCTGGCGCGTGTGCCGCGAGGGAACTTCGTGGCGCCGTACGAGTACTGGAACGGCACCGGCTGGTCGTCCGACCCGAACGCCGCCGTGTCGATCGTGACCCGCAACGTCGCCAACCCGATGAGCGTGCAGTGGTTCGGTGACGTGTTCGTGAGCGTCACCAAGGAGAACGAGTGGTGGGGCACGCGGTTGCTCGTCGACCGCGCGCCCGCACCGCAGGGACCGTGGACCACGGTGACCACGCGCTCGGTGCTCGCCGACATGAAGTGCGGCACCTGTGGCAACTACGGCGCCTTCCTGCTGCCGTGGCTCGACGGCAACGGGAAGATGATCGTCGCATTGTCGAGCGGCGGCGATTTCGACCTGTGGCGCCGCAACGCCTCGCTCTACCGCCCGACGTTCCACACCTTCGACGTGCCGTCGGCCCCGTCGCCGCTCGCCGCCGCCACACCACCTGCGTTCTCGGCGGGCGCAGCCGACGCCGGCTTCCAACCCGTCGACCCAGAACGACTGGTCGACACCCGTGAGGCCGGCGCCGCGTTCGGCACACTGCACGGCGGGCAGACCGCGGTGCTCGACCTGCGCGGCCGCGTGCCCGCCGGCGCTCGTGCGGTGGCGCTCAACCTCACCACCGACCGCTCGACCCAGCCCGGATGGGTGCGGGCCTTCCCGTGCACGTCGGCCGAGCCGCCCACGTCGAACGTCAACCCGGCGATCGGCCACGTCGTCACCAACGCAGCGATCGTGCCGGTGGGTGACGGGCGCATCTGCTTCACCTCGCTCGGCACCACCGATCTGGTGGTCGACCTCAACGGCTGGCTCACCACCTCGTCGACGGCCGGGCTGGTGCCCGCCAACCGGCGCCTGGCCGACACTCGCACGGGACAGGGCGGCGTGACCCGTCTGGACGCGGGTGCCGTCGTGCAGCTGCCCGTCACCATCGCCGGCTCGTCGACCACGGCGGTGTCGCTGACCGTCACCGCGGTCGACCCGGCCGCCGACGGCTACGTCACCGTGTGGCCCTGCGGCGCCGCCCGACCGGTGGTGTCGAACCTCAACCCCGAGCTGGGCGTCACACGACCCAACCTCGTCAACGTGCGCGTCGGCTCGAACGGCAGCGTGTGCCTGTTCTCGCTGCAGCCGACCGACCTGGTGGTCGACCTGCTCGCCGAGTACCGCACCGGCTCGGGTGCCCGCTACGCGTCGCTCGCGCCGCAACGGCTGCTCGACAGCCGCCAGGGCGGCCGACCCTCGCACGCGTCGAACCTGTCGGACGTGGTGGCGCTCGGCGACGCCGTCGCCGCGCAGGTGAACCTGACGGCCACCGACACCGAGGCGGCCGGCTACCTGACCGCCTACCCGTGCCTGAGCCAGCCGTGGCCCGGCACGTCGAACGCCAACTACTCGGCCGGGGAGACGACGGCGAGCGCAGCGCTGCTCAGCCCGACGCGCGGGTACGGCTGCGTGTTCTCGAGCGCCGTCACCGAGCTCGTCGTCGACGTGTTCGGCGTGTGGCGCTGACGGCGCGGTCGCTCAGGCGCCCGACGGCGGAGCCGGCTCCGACGGTGCGGTGTCGCGGCGCTTGACGCTTCGGAAGATCCGCCAGCCGATGAACGTGAGGCCGGCGACGAGCACGGCGAAGGTGAGCAGCGCGTGCGAGTCGCCCCGGATCTCGTTGCCGCAGCCGGGCCGGGGGAGCGAGCTGACGCAATCGCCGAGGTTGGCGTCCTCGGGGATGAACGGGTTGGTGCTCAGCGTCGCCGCCTGCTCGCGCTGGTCGAGCGTCGTCGTGGTGGCGCTCGAGCCGCCGCCGCACGCGGCGAGACCGAGCGACAGGCCCAACGTGAGGCCGATCGCCAGCGTCGTCTCGGCGACGAGTGAACGAGCGGGACGTGGGGACAACCGGCGCGGCACGCGCCCATCGTGCCACCGCACGGGGGTGGATCCTCGGTCGCGCCCGACGGTGCACGGCCCCTGTGACCGACGCCCACCCTCGACCCGCCGATCCGCCGGCGCGAACCCTGGGAGCACCGGGTGCCCGCGACCTACCATCGGGCGATGCCCGCCGAACCCCACGACCGCCCGGTCGAGCACCCCGTCCTCGTCGTCGACTTCGGTGCCCAGTACGCCCAGCTGATCGCCCGCCGCGTGCGCGAGCACCGGGTGTACAGCGAGATCGTCCCGCACCGCATCACGGCCGCCGAGGTGGCCGCGAAGCAGCCGTCGGCGATCATCCTGTCGGGCGGCCCGAAGAGCGTGCACGTCGAGGGCGCTCCGTCGCTCGACCCGGCCGTGTACGACCTCGGCATCCCCATCCTCGGCATCTGCTACGGCGCGCAGCTGATCGCCCAGCAGCTCGGCGGCACCGTCGGCCGTGGCACGCGCGGCGAGTACGGGCGGGCGCACCTCACCCGGATCGCGGGCACCACGTCGACGTTGCTGCACGACGGCATCCCCGCCGAGCAGGACGTGTGGATGAGCCACTTCGACGCGGTCACCGAGGTGCCGCCGGGGTTCGTCGCCACTGCGGGCACGCCCGACGCGCCGATGGCGGTGATCGAGGCGCCCGATCGAAAGATCTGGGGCGTGCAGTACCACCCCGAGGTGGTGCACTCGCCGTACGGCTCGCACGTGCTCGAGCAGTTCCTGCACCGTCTGGCCGGCTGCCCGCCGAACTGGACGATGAGCTCGATCATCGACGAGCAGGTCGCCGCGGTGCGGGCGCAGGTGGGCACCGGCCGGGTGATCTGCGCGCTGAGCGGCGGTGTCGACTCGGCCGTCGCCGCGGCGCTGGTGCACCGAGCGATCGGTGCCCAGCTCGTCTGCATCTACGTCGACACCGGCCTCATGCGGCTCAACGAGAGCGACCAGGTGGTCGAGACGTTCAAGCGCAACATGGGCATCGAGCTCATCCACGTCAGCGCCGGCCCCCGCTACTTCGAGAAGCTGGCCGGGGTGACCGAGCCCGAGCAGAAGCGCAAGATCATCGGCGAGCTGTTCGTCCGCATCTTCGAAGAGCACACCGGCGGCCTCAGCGACGCCGAGTTCCTCGTGCAGGGCACCCTGTACCCGGACGTGATCGAGAGCGGCGGCAGCGACGGCACGGCAGCCGTGATCAAGAGCCACCACAACGTCGGCGGCCTGCCCGAGGACATGACGCTCAAGCTCGTCGAGCCGTTGAGGCTGTTGTTCAAGGACGAGGTGCGCAAGCTCGGTCACGAGCTCGGCCTGCCCGACGAGATCGTGCTGCGCCAGCCGTTCCCCGGTCCCGGCCTCGGGGTGCGGATCATCGGCGAGGTCACGCCCGAGCGCGTCGCGATCCTGCAGCACGCCGACGCGATCGTGCGCGAGGAGATCGCGAACGCCGGCCTCGAGCGTCAGCTGTGGCAGGCGTTCGCGGTGCTGGCCGACATCCGCTCGGTGGGCGTGATGGGCGACGAACGCACCTACGCGCACCCGATCATCATCCGTGCCGTCACGAGCGACGACGCGATGACCGCCGACTGGGCCCGCCTGCCCTACGACCTGCTCGAGACGATGAGCAACCGGATCATCAACGAGGTGGCCGGGGTGAACCGGGTGGCGTACGACATCACGAGCAAGCCGCCCGGCACCATCGAGTGGGAGTGAGCGGCCGCGCGGCCGCATAGCGCGGTCGGGCGACCGAGTGGCGTCGACCCCGCAGGACATCCGTCACGGGTCCGACGCTTTCGACACCTCTTCGTAACATCGGTACACTGCAGCCCGTCATGCGGAGTGGCCCTCGTCTTCGTGCTGCCGTGGCAGCAGCGGCAGCAGCCGTGTTGGTGTCCGTCGCGGCAGCGACCCCGATCGCCTTCGGTGACGACGTCGACGACAAGCAGCGTCAGGTCGAGCGGATCGCCGACGAGCTGCAGGCGCTCGACGACCGGCTCGGTCAGCTCGAGGAGGACCACGCCGCCGCCCTCGACCGCCTCGACCAGCTCGCGATCGAGATCGCCGACGCGCAGGCCAAGGTCGATGCGCAGAGCGCGCAGCTCACCGTGCTGCAGGGCCAGCTCGCCCAGATCGCGATCGACAAGTTCACCTCCGGCGGCTCGAGCGGCCTGACGCCGCTGTTCTCGTCGGCCACCGGGTTCACCGACGAGCTCGAACGCGGCGAGCTCGCCCGCGTGGCGCTCGACCAGGGTGCCGGCACCACCGACGAGATGGAAGTGCTGGTCAAGGAGCTCACCGCCGACAAGGCGGCGCTCGACGCGAAGACCGCCGAGCAGTCGGCATTGCTCGCGTCGCTCGAGGACCAGCAGTCCCAGGGTGAGGCGCTCACCCAGGAGCTGCAGCAGAAGTACCAGCAGGCGCAGGCCGAGCTCGGCCAGGCGATCATCGACGAGCAGGAACGCCGCGCCGCCGAGCAGTACGCCGCGGCGCAGGCCCGCTTCGCCGCCGCTCAGCAGGCGGCCGCCAACCAGGCGGCTGCGGCCGCGGCGTCGAACAACGGCGGCGGTGCACGTGGCGGCGGTGGTGGCAGCACCACCGGCTCGGGCACCACGGGCTCGACCGGCGGTTCGACGGGCGGCAGCACGTCCGGCTCCGGCGGCTCCGGCGGCTCCGGATCGAGCGGTTCGGGTTCGTCGGGCGGCGGCACCACCACGCCCGATCCCGCCCCGTCCGTGCCCGCACCGGCGTCCACCGCCGGCATCGCGATCGCCGCGGCGCAGAGCCAACTGGGCGTGCCCTACAAGTTCGCCGCCGAGAGCCCCGGCGTCGCGTTCGACTGCTCCGGTCTCACCAAGTACGCGTGGGGCAAGGCGGGTGTGTACCTGCCGCACCAGAGCGGTGCGCAGTACGGGTCGACGCCGCACGTCCCGAAGGACCAGGCCCAGCCGGGCGACCTGATCTTCTACTACACGCCCATCGGGCACGTGGCGCTGTACCTCGGCAACGGGATGATGATCCACGCGCCCGCCACCGGCGACGTCGTCAAGATCGTGGCGGTCAACTGGAGCAAGGTCGTCGGGGTCTCCCGGCCGGGCTGACCTTCACTACGGTGGGCCGCCATGTCCGCCGATCCCGCCGACTCCGCACCCGCCGCCGACGCCCCGCGTGGCATCGACCGTGAGCCCGTCACGCGGTGGCTGGTCGAGCACGTCGAGGGCGCGGTCGCCCCGTTCCGCTTCGACCTGATCGCCGGCGGCCGGTCGAACCTCACGTTCATGGTCACCGGCGCCGACGGCACCCGGTTCGTACTGCGCCGGCCACCGCTCGGGCACGTCCTCGCGACCGCGCACGACATGGCCCGCGAGCACCGGGTGATCGCCGCCGTCGGCCGCACCGGCGTGCCCGTGCCGCCCGCGCTCGGCCTGTGCACCGACGACGCCGTCAACGGCGCCCCGTTCTACGTGATGGGCTTCGTCGCCGGCGAGGTGCTCGACAGCCCGGAGAAGGCGGCGAAGCTGCCGGTCGAGCTGCGCCGTCCCGCGTCGGAGCACCTGATCGACGTGCTGGCCGACCTGCACGCCGTCGACATCGACGAGGTCGGCCTCGGCGACTTCGCGAAGCGCGAGGGCTACATCGAGCGCCAGGTGAAGCGCTGGTCGACCCAGTGGGAGAACTCCAAGACCCGCGAGCTGTCGGCGATCGACGAGGTCGCGGCGGCGCTCAAGGCGCGCATCCCCGAGCAGCGCGGCGTGTCGATCGCGCACGGCGACTACCGGTTCGGCAACTGCCTCACCGACGTGCAGCACGGCCGCATCGCCGCCGTGCTCGACTGGGAGCTGTGCACCCTCGGCGACCCGCTCGCCGACGTCGGCTACCTCGGCGTGTACTGGAACGACGGCGACGCCGCGACGGCGCGGGCCAACGACCCCACGCCCGCCGGCGGGTTCGCCACGTACGCCGATCTGCTCGAGCGATACGCCACCCGCACCGGCCGCGATCTGTCGGGCATCGACTACTACGTGGCGTTCTCGTGCTGGCGCCTGGCCGTCATCAGCGAGGGTGTGTACGCCCGCTACCTGCACGGCGCGATGGGCGACCAGGAGATCGACCTCGAGCCGCTCAAGCTCGGCACCGAGGGTCTGGCCGAGCGGGCGCTCGCCGCGATGCGGCGCATGGGTGCCTGACCCCGTCCAGACCTGGCAGGCTTGCCGGCCATGAACGACGTCCTGACCGGTTGGACCAAGGGCAGCTTCAGCGCTGCCGGCCTCACGCGAGACACCTATCGACGCGGGTCCGGTCCCGGCGTCGTGGTGGTGCACGAGATCCCCGGCATCACCCCGAAGGTCACCCAGTTCGCGAACGACGTCGTCGACGCCGGCTTCACCGTCGTGATGCCGTCGCTCGTCGGCACGCCGGGCAAGGAGGTCAGCGGCCCGTATCTCGCGTCGTCGATGACCAAGGTGTGCATCGCGAAGGAGTTCACCAACTGGGCGCTCGACACCACGTCGCCGGTGATCGGTTTCCTGCGGGCCCTCGCCCGGTCGCTGCACCTCGAGGTCGGCGGCCCCGGCGTCGGCGCGATCGGCATGTGCTTCAGCGGCGGGTTCGCGCTGGGGATGATGGTCGACGACGTGATGGTCGCCCCTGTGCTGTCGCAGCCGTCGATGCCGTTCGCCGTCGGCAAGGCCGAGCGTGGCGCCGACCTCAACCTGTCGCCCGACGACCGCGAGGCGGTCGCCCAGCGTGCCGCCGCCGGCTGCCAGGTGCTCGGTCTGCGCTTCACGGGCGACAAGCTGGTCGGCACCCGGTTCGACACGCTGCGCGAGCTGCTCGGCGACGCGTTCATCGCCGTCGAGCTGCCGAGCAGCTCACCGAAGGATCACAGCGTGCTCACCGAGCAGCGCGACGAGCCGAGCGTGCAGCGCGTGCTCGACTTCCTCCGCGAGAAACTCCAGACCTTCTGACGCCCCAGCGCCCGGGCCATGCCGGGACCGATGTGCCCGTGTTGGGCGTTTTCGTCCCGCGTCGACGCGTGTGTCCGAGTGATGCGGGATGGATGTGCCCGACGTGGGCGGTTTCGTCCCGCGTTGACGGGTGTGTCCGAGTGATGCGGGATGGATGTGCCCGACGTGGGCGGTTTCGTCCCGCGATGTCGGCGGATGTCAGCCGACGGGTTTGCCGTACATCTCGAGCAGCGGGTCGCTGATCAGCTCGAGGCGTTCGCCGTCGGGGCCGCGGAAGTACAGCGACGAGCCGTCGACGTGGGCGTACTCGACGCCTCGCTCGTCGAAACGGTCCTTGATCGCCTGCCAGTGCTCGCGCTCGATCGAGATCGCCAGGTGGTGGTGGCCACCGAGCACCTCCTGGTAGGGGCCGAGGTCGAGGCCCGGCAGGTCGAAGTAGGCGAGGGTGTTGCCGTGGCCGAGATCGAAGAAGAAGTGGGTCGAACCCGCGTAGTCGCGGTTCTCGAACATCTCGATCAGGGGGAACCCCAGCAGACCGTCGTAGAACTGCACGGTCCGCTCGACGTCGCTGCAGATGAGCGCCACGTGGTGCACCCCGCGAGCCGTGCTGGCGGGGCGCACGTCGCGCGGCTTCAGGTACTGCGCCGCCAGCTCGGCCCGGCGCGTGTCGAGCCGGGTGCGGGTGTCGCGGTCGACGCCGTGCGGCTCGCTCATGCGGTGGCCCACACGAGCAGCTCGGTGCCGTCGGTCGTGGCGGTGAACGTGGTGGATCCGGCGTCGGTGAGTCGCACGGCATCACCTTGCCCGAGTTCTCCCGCGGCGTCCAGCGCGCCGGCGCCGAGGGCGACGAAGACGTGCACGTGCGGCGCCGTCGGCACGACCACCGAGTCGCCGGCCGACAGTCGGGCGGCCCACAGGGTGGCGTCGCGCTGGTGCAGGTGGATCGCGCCGGGCAGACCAGCACCGCTGGCCACGGCCACGAGGCCGCCGCGGTCGAGTTCGGCGGTGAGATCGCGCTGCTCGTATCCCGGCTCGACCCCGGCGGTGTCGGGCAGCACCCACATCTGGATGAAGTGCACCGGCTCGTCCGGGCTCGCGTTCATCTCGCTGTGGCGGATGCCGCGACCAGCCGACATGCGCTGCGCGAGACCCGGGTAGATCACGTCGTGGGTGCCGGTGGAGTCGCGGTGCTCGAGCCGGCCCGACAGCACCCACGTCACGATCTCCATGTCGCGATGGGCGTGCGTGCCGAAGCCCTGCCCGGGGGCGACGACGTCGTCGTTGTTGACGAGCAGCAGCCCGTGGCCCTGGTGCTGGGGCGACCAGTGCGGGCCGAAGTTGAAGCTGTGCTTCGAGTCGAGCCAGCCGGCGTCGGTGACGAAGCGGTCGGCGGCTCGCTGGACCTGGATGGTGGGTGCGTTGCTCATGACGTCTCCAACATAGTTGCGCGCGCAACTATTCCGCCAGTGGTGTGGTGCACACTGCGTCCGAAAAATGGGGAGATCCCGGGACGGACCCGGGATCTCGCACCCGTTGGGTCAGCGCCAGCGGCCTGCCCGGTCCCACACGAGTGGGATCTCTGGTCGCATCATGCACCCAGGGGGGAGCGGCGGCAAGAGGACAGAAGTCCTGCCAGGTCGGCGACCGTCACCCCGTCGAGTGAAGCGAGCCGGTGGTGACCGTGCTCGGGTGCCACCGGCACCGCATGCGGCACGACGATCGTGCAGCATCCCGCCGCGTCGGCCGACCGCGCGCCGAGCGTCGAGTCCTCGATCGCGATGCAGTCGTGCGGGTCGAGGCCGAGGTGCGCAGCGGCGGTGAGGTAGGGGTCGGGGTGCGGCTTGCCCCGGGCGACGTCGTCGCCGGTGACGAGCGTGGCGAACGATCCGGCGGGCAGCAGCGGCACGATCGCGTCGGTGAGCCGACGCCAGCTCATCGTCACCAGCGCGCACGGCACGCCCTGCTCGTTCAGCTCGGCCAACAGCTCGCGTGCGCCCGGTCGCCACGGCGTCCGCTCGGCGCAGCGGGCGATCACGCCGTCCATCATCAGGTTGACGATCTCGTCGATCTCGAACGGCATCTCGCCGACCTCACGGATGTACGCGGCCGAGTCGCGCAGATCCTTGCCCACCAGCGCGAGGCCGTGCTCGTGGCTCCACGCGCCGTTGCCGTGACGCTCGACGATGTCGAACTCGCTGGCGATCCAGTACGGCTCGGTGTCGACCAGGGTGCCGTCCATGTCCCACAGCACGGCGCGCAACGGACGCCCGGTGACGTCGCTCAACGCGGACCGCCGTCGATGTTGAGCAGCGTGCCGGTGGTGTAGCTGCTGGCCGCGGTGGCGAAGTAGAGCGCCGCGCCGACGATCTCGTCGGGCTCGCCGCCGCGCTGCAACGCGAAGCCGCTCTTGGCCGACCGGTTGAACGACTCGAGGTCCCACGCCTTGGAGATGTCGGTGAGGAACGGGCCGGGGACGATGCAGTTGACCCGGACCTTCGGACCGAACGTGCGCGCCAGGCCGTAGGTGAGCGCGTTGACGCCCGCCTTGGCAGCGCCGTACACGAGCTCGTTCGGGCTGGTGCGCTGCGACGCGATCGACGACACGAAGATGATCGAGCCGCCGTCGCCTTCGGCCATGCGGGTGCCGACCACGGCCGACAGCCGGAACGGGCCCTTCAGGTTGACGCCGATCACCTTGTCGAACAGGTCCTCGCTGACCGCGTCGACCGACGGGTAGAGCGGCGACATGCCGGCGTTGTTGACGAGCACGTCGACCTTGCCGAAGGTGCGGTACGCCGCCTCGGCGAGCTCGTCGGCGCCGTCCCACGAAGCTGCGTGGTACGCGACGGCCAGCGCGTTGCGCCCCATCGCCCGCACCTCGTCGGCCACGGCCTCGCAGTTCTCGAGCTTGCGGCTGGCGATCACCACGTCGGCCCCGCGGGCAGCGAACGCGAGCACCATCTCGCGGCCGAGGCCGCGGCTGCCGCCGGTGACGACGGCCACCTTGCCGGTGAGGTCGAAGAGCTGTGCGAGCTGGTCGGTCATGTCGTCGTTTGTACCAGCCGCGAGCGGCCGGCCGTTCATCGCGACGCCGGTGGGCGGGGTGTCAGGCCGCGAGCTGATCGAGCTCGGCGAGGGTGTCGTCGAGCGCGTCGAGCCCGCGAGCCAACTGGTCGTCGGTGTGGGCAAGGCCGACGTTGACCATGCCGCGGAACGCGATGTAGACGCCCCGCGCGAGCAGGCCGAGGTAGACGAGCTCCTGCAGCACGTGGTCGCGAGCGAACGCCTCGCGGACGTTGGTGGGCACGGTCGAGGTGGCGTGCAACGACATCATCGAACCGAAGCCGCTCACGCACATCGGCACGGTGTGTCGTGCGCACACGGCGGCGAGCTGCTGGCGGAACTCCTCGCCGCGGGCGAAGTGCGCCTCGGCGACGTCGGCCGTGTACACGTGGCCGAGCACGGCGCCGCCGGCGGTCATGGTGGCGATGTTGTTGTTGAACGTGCCGGCGTGGCTGATGACGCTCTCGCGCGCGCCGGGCGTGGTGTCGTACTGGTCGAGCAGATCGGCTCGGCCGCCGAAGGCACCGAAGCTGAAGCCGCCACCGATGTACTTGCCGTACGTGGTGATGTCGGCCTCGGCGCCGAGCATGCGCATCATGCCCTGGCGGCCGTGGCGCGAGGTCATCACCTCGTCGGCGATGCACACCGCGCCCACCTGGCGGGCGGCGGCGAACACGCCCTGCACGTACTCGGCCGTGGCCGGCACGCAGCCGCCCGAGCCGAGCATCGGCTCCATGATCACGGCCGCGAGCTCGGCGCCGTGCCGCTCGATCAGCTCGACGGTGCGAGCGAGATCGTTGAACGGGGCGAGCACGAAGTCGTACGGGGCGTTCCACGGGGCGGGGCCGCTCGCGAAGTACAGGACGCCGCCGTGATAGCCGCCGAGCATGACGAGCAGCTTCGACCGGCCGGTGAACTGGGTGGCGGTCGTGATCGCCATCAGGTTGGCCTCGGTGCCCGAGTTGGTGAAGCGCACGCGGTCGAGCCCGAACCGCTCGCACATCAACCGGCCGAGCACGGCCTCGGCGGGGTGCACGCCACCGACGCTGACGTTGGTGCGCAGCGCGTCGGTGACCGCGTCGATCACGCGCATCTCGCTGTGGCCGAGCAGTCCGGCGGTGTAGTCGCCGAGCAGGTCGACGTATTCGTGGCCGTCGGTGTCGAACAAGGTGGCGCCCTCGCCGCGCACGAAGGCGAGCGGGAAGGGCGGGTGGTTGAGCACGGTGCGGGTGTGGCCGCCGGGCAGCACCTTCGACGCCTCCTCGAAGTAGCGGCGGCTGCCGGGGTTGCGATCGGCGAACTGCTGGCGGGCTCGGTCGAGGAGGGCGGCGTCCATGGGGCGATAGTACGCCGTACAAGACGGGCGATCGCGCGGTGGACGATGCGACGTCAGACGGTGCGGGCGGCTCGCCGGGCCTCGAGCACGGCCTCGAGCACCGTGCGGGGCGCGACGCAGTCGCCCACCTGCACCGAAGCGCCGGGCAGCGCCTCGGTCGGCAGGCGGAACCCGCAGTCGACCAGCGCGACGGCCTCGATCGAGCGACGCTCGCCGCTGAAGCGGTCCTGCACGTCGACCGCACCGGCGCGCACGGCGCGCAGGATCGATCGTCGCTCGACGTGCACGCCGCGCTGCGCGAGCCGCACGTTGGCGGGCGCGAGGTCACCCGAGCGGCTGAGTTCGTTGCCGGCGATGTTGTCCTGGGTGATCAGCACGGCGCGCTCGCCGAGCTCTTCGGCGAGCCCGACGGCGATCGGTCCACCGATCGGGTCGAACAGCGCGATCGTCCCCTGCTCCGGCAGCGGGCTCGTGCCGCGTCGCACCTCGAGCACGTCGAGCACCACTGCGTCGTCGGCGACGTCGTACTCGCGGCGACCCGATTGCCCGCCGGTGGCCTGGATGACGTGGGCGTCGCCGCCGTGTGCGCTGCCGTCGATGCCGAGCTGCACCTGCACGCCGAGGCGGTCGCACTCGGCGACGAGCCAGTCGACGAACGGCGCCGCCGGACCGGTGACCGCGGCGACGCCGCCCAGGCGATCGTCGCGTTCGACGATCGTGACGCGGTGGCCACGCGTGGCGGCCACGCGGGCGGCCTCGAGCCCGGCCACGCCACCACCGATGACGGTGACGTCGGACGCCGACCGGGTGGGCACGTACCAGTCGGGGTCGTCGAGCTCGTGACCGGTGCTCGGCTCGACCACGCACGTGATGATCGGGTTGCGCGCGTCGCGCACCTGGCACGTCTGGTTGCACCGGATGCACGGCCGCACCTGCGTCGCCTGACCGGCTGCCAGTCGACGCACCAGCTGCGGGTCGGCGAGCTGGGCACGGGTCATCTCGACGCCGTCGGCCACGCCGTCGCCGAGCGCCCACTCGGCCTGACCGGGATCGACGACCGACCCCTGCAGGTACACGGGCGTGCCCGGCACGGCCTCGCGGATGCGGCGGCACAGGTCGATGTTGAAGCCCGTGGGCTCGTGATGGTCGGGCCGGGTCTTCTCGGCCGAGAAGATCGCGCCGCGCACCACCACCAGGTGGTCGACGCCGGCCGCCACGAGCACGGGAGCGAGCTGGGTCGCGAGGTCGGGGGTGATGCCGGCCCAGGGTGCGAGCTCGTCGCACGACAGGCGCAGGCCCACGATCGCGTCGCCGACGGCGGCCCGGACGGCCTCGATCACGCGCTGCGCGAACAGGTGGCGCGTCTCGCCCCATTCGTCACCGCGGTGGTTGGTGAGGCCCGACAGGAACTGGCGGACGAGGCTGTGCTGGCCCGCGTTGATCTCGACCCCGTCGCAGCCGGCGCCCACCGCCGCTGCCGCCGCCGACGCGAAGCCGGTGATCACCGCCTCGATGTCGCGGGCCTCCATCCACTTCGGCACCTCGCGGGTGTTCACCTCCGGCACTCGCGACGGGGCCCACAGGGCCGTCTGGCTGTACGCGCTCGACCCCTGGCCGCCCGCGTGGTCGAGCGAGGCGAGCACCAGCGAGCCGTGGCGATGGCAGGCCGCGGCGATGCTCGCCCAGCCGTCGGCGCACCGCTCGGCGAGCGGCGCTCGCTCGTACGGCCAGTCGCTCGCGTGCACGCTGGCGCCCTCGGTGACGATCACCCCGCACCCGCCCGCGGCGCGCCGTTCGTAGAACGCGGTGTGGCGGTCGGTGAAGCGGCGGTCGTCGTCGCCGAGGTTGGTGACGATCGGTCCGAACAGCACCCGGTTCGGTGCGGTGCGGCCGCGCAGCGAGAGGGGTTCGAGCAGTCGCATCTCAGCGCACGGGGAGCACGGGGAGCACGGGGAGCACGGGGAGGGCGACGAACGGGCCGGGCACGGCGGCGACGTTACCCGCCGGGGCCCCGGCGACGCCTATGCGCCGGAGCGCGAACGCGACGCCGACAGCTCGCGCCCCTGGACGAGCCGCTTGATGTTGTCGGTGTGCCGCACGAGCACGAGGGCACCCAGCGCGGCCGAGGCGACGACCTCCCATGCCGGCGCACCGGTGAGCGCCACACCGACGGGCAGCCCGACGGCGATCAGGAGCGAGCCGAGCGACGCCTTGCCGGTGAACTTGCGCATCGCCACCCAGATCGCGGTGAGCGCCACGAACACCAGCGGGTGCAGGATCACCAGCCCGCCGCCCACGGTGGCGACGCCCTTGCCACCGACGAAGCGGCGGGTGACCGGGAACATGTGGCCGAGCACCGCCGCAGCGATCAGCGCGTAGGTGGCCTTGGGCTCGTCGAGCAGGGTGCCGACCAGCGCGGGGATCGCACCCTTCAGCCCGTCGAGGACGAACACGAGGATGCCCCAGCCGCTGCCCATGGTGCGAGCGACGTTGGAGGCACCGGGGTTGCGCGACCCGACCGAGGTGATGTCGATGCCCTTCGAGCGAGCCACCATCACCGCGCTCGGGAACGTCCCGAGGAGGTAGGCGATCGGCACGAGCCCCCAGACCATGTGCCGTACTGTACGCAGCCGACCCCGGCCGGGGGAGGTCCGGCCGGTGAGAGATGGGTGTGGAACGCCCGATCAGTTGCCGGCGACGGGGATCAGCTTGCGGGTGAGTGTCACCGGCTTGCTGTGGTCCATGGCCGGCTTCGGGGTGAGCGTGCCGTCGACCTGGGCGAGCGCGTCGTCGGCGGCGCCGCCCACGCACTCGGGATCGGGGCCGTCGAGCGGCAACCCGGTGAAGAACTTGGCGGCCATGCAGCCGCCCTGGCAGGCGTTCCAGCTGCCACAGCTGGCGCACGCGCCGGCCGACTGCGGTTCGCGCAGCGAGGTGAACAGCTCGCTCTGCTTCCAGACTCGGGTGAAGCCGCCGTCGTCGCGGACCGAACCGGCCTTGAACTCGTCGTGGATCACGAACGGGCAGGCGTACACGTCGCCGATCGGGTCGATCAGGCACACGACGCGCCCGGCTCCACACATGTTGAGCCCGGGCAGCGAGTCGCCGAGCGCGTTGAGGTGGAAGAACGAGTCGCCGGTGAGCACCTGTTCGCCGTTGGCCATCAGCCAGTCGTAGATCTGGCGTTGCTGTGCGTTGGTGGGGTGCAGCTGGTGCCACGTGTCGGCGCCGCGGCCGCTCGGGCGCAGGCGGGTGATGCGGAGCTGGGCGCCGTAGCTGTCGGCGAGCGCCTTGAAGTCGTCGAGCTGGTCGACGTTGTGGCGGGTGACGACGACGCTGATCTTGAACGGGCCGTTGCGCTCGACGAAGCCGGCGTCGCGCAGGTGGTCCATCGCCCGGATCGCCAGGTCGTAGCTGCCGGTGCCGCGCACGGCGTCGTTGGTGGCGGCGTCGGTGCCGTCGAGGCTGATCTGGATGTCGAGGTAGTCGAGCGCGGTGAGGCGACGAGCCTTGTCGGCGTCGATGTAGGCGCCGTTGGTCGAGAACTTGACACCGATGCCGCGACCGATCGCGTACTCGACGAGCTCGAAGAAGTCGCGGCGCACCATCGGCTCGCCGCCGCCGATGTTGATGTAGAAGACCTGCAGGTCGTGCAGCTCGTCGAGCACCCGCTTGGCCTCGTCGGTCGTGAGCTCGCGCGGGTCGCGCTGACCGCTCGACGACAGGCAGTGCACGCACGCCAGGTTGCAGGCGTAGGTGAGCTCCCAGGTGAGGCAGATGGGGGCGTCGAGCCCGTGCTTCAGCTGGGCGACCAGGGACTCAGCGCTCACGGACGATCTCCGAGGTGAGGAGCGACGCGAACGCGAGGGCGAAGCTGCGCCGGCGGGTGGGGGCGATGCCGCACGCGTCGAGCGTGGCGGTGAGTGACGGGTGGTCGGCCAGCGCGCGGGCGACGGTGACCATGTCGCGGTGCTTCAGGAACACGAGCCGGCGGTTGCCGTAGTGGTAGGCGAGCGCGCCGAACGGCTCGGGGCGCAGTGCCACCTGTGGATGCAGCTCGAGCGCCGCCGCGAGCAGTTCGTCGAGCTCGGCGGGCCCGGTGGCGGTCGAGGTCACCACGGTCGTGGGGGTGACGGGTGGGGCGTCAGTAGACGCCGCACATGCCGTCGATCGAGATCTCCTCGACGAGCAGCTCGTCCTCGACGAGCTCGACAGCAACGGTGGCCTCGGTATCGGTCTGGACGGTCTCCTGCTCCATGAGGGCGAGCGTAGCGGCCGGGAGGTCCGCGCGCCCTCCCGGCCGACGACCCGGGACGGGGGTCACTCGGCCCGCTCGGTTCACGCCGTCGCGAGGGCGGACAGGCGCATCGTTCCGCCGCCGGGGCCCGGCCAGCCGCGCAGGGCGGCGGGCCGGGCGGCGCCGGCGACGAGCGACTGGTCGTGGCGCACGGCGGGCACGGGGGCGCGTCGGCTGCGGACGAGCTCGTGGGGGGCGGGCGGGGGGTGCATCACGTGTGGTCCGACGTCACCGACCCGCCCGCTGTGACACGAACCGTTGGCGTTCACGGGGCCACGGTGGCGGGTGCCCGGTCGAGCCGCTGCAAGGTGGCGGCGAGGTCGTTCGGCTCGAGCACCGACCGGGCCAGGTCGAGCACCGCGGCGAACGCGTCGGTCGGTGCGCCGGCGCGGATCCCGCCGAGCAGTTCGGCACGGTCGTCGGCGTTCATCGCGGGCAGCATGAACGCGAGGCTCTGCGCCAGCTCGCCCGGCGGGATCGAGGCGATGATCGCGCCATGGATCGCGGCGACCGCCTCGACCCCGATGGCCTGCTGCAGCGCGGGCATCACCACGCGCTCTTCGACGCGCTGGTGTGCGAGGTAGTCGCTCGTGAACGAGCCGAGCTCGTGGTACAGCCGGTGCAGCTCGGACCGCACGCCGGGGCCGGTACCGGCGGCGACGGCCGTGGCGAGTTCGTCGAGTGCGGCGAAGCGGGGCTCGAGGCCGCCGTGGTCGGTCGCGATCCGGTGCGCCAGCTCGGGCAGGTGCGACCAGAGCGTCGGCTCGATGAAGGTGTCCTCGTGGTGGGCGTGCGACTCGAGCACCGCGCGGATGGCCGACACGTGCGTGGCGAGCGCACGTCGGCCGGCGGGATCGTCGGGGTCGATGCTGCCGGCCTCGAGCGTGACGGCGAACAGCTCGGCGCGCAGGCCCTTGTGGATGTCGCGGTAGAGGTCGACGACGATGGTGGTGTCGGTGGTGGTGTCGGTGGTGGTGTCGGTGGTGGTGTCGGTGGTGGTGTTCGTCATGTCGTCGATGGTGGACGAATCCTGCGATCGGCGTTCCTGAAAGACTCGTGACCGCATGCTGAGAAAACCCTCACCGAACCCTCAGGAGGCCGACACGCCCGCGGTGACGACCGCCGACGGGTAGCGATCGTTCGCGGCGCACCTGCTGGCGATGCTCGATCGTGGGTGTGGGCTGATCGTCGGGACGTGCTCACCCGACGGCGAGCCGCAGGCCGAGCGCGCATGGGGCGCGCGGGTGGTCGACGAGTCGGCCCGACGGTTGCGCGTGACGATGAGCGCCGACGACGAGCGCGTTGTCGGCGACCTCGTCGTCGGTCGCTGGATCTCGGTCACCGGCGCCGACGTGTACACCTTGGCCGCGGTGCAGATGAAGGGGCCGATCACGTGGTGCGGCTCCGCCGACGACAACGACCTCGCCCTGATGGCGCAGCAGTCCGATCTGTTCATCGAGGCGATCCACGCGGTCGACCGCAACCCGGTCGAGCACCTGCGGCGGATGCTGCCGCTCGAGGTGATCACGATCGAGTTCGAGGTGGTCGAGGTGTTCGACCAGTCGGCCGGCCCCGATGCGGGCGCACCGGTGAGGTCGGCGTGAACGCGAGCCGGCTCACCTTGCGCGATCTCGAGCGGTGCTTCGGCGGGGCGATCCCGGCGGTGATCGCGACGGCCACCGCCGACGGCGTGCCCAACGTGACGTACCTGTCGCGTGCCCACCGTGTCGACGACGAGCGGCTCGCGCTGTCGAACCAGTTCATGTCGAAGACGTCGCGCAACCTGACGGTGAACCCGCGCGCCAGCCTGCTGTTGATGGATCCGGTCACCCACGACGAGTACCGGTTGGCGGTGGTGTACGAGCGCACCGACCGGCGGGGTCCGGTCTTCGAGCGGCTGCGCACCGACATCGACGCGCTCGCGGCGCTGACCGGGATGCAGGACGTGTTCCGCCTGCGCGCCGCCGACATCTTCCGTGTGGTCGACATCCGCGTGGTGCCGGGCCATCCCGCCGGGACGTTCCTGCCGCCGCCTCCGCCCCGCGATCCGGCCGGCGACCTCGCGGCGATGGCAGAGCTGTCGGCGCGCCTCGCACGGGCCGGTGACGTCGACGTGCTGGTCGACGTCGCGCTCGACGCGCTCGATCGGCTGCTCGGGTATCCGCACTCGGTGCTGTTGCTGCTCGACGAGGAGGGCCGCACCCTCTACTCGATCGGCGGTCGTGGGTTCGCGGCCGACACCGTGGGCGCCGAGGTGGTGGTCGGCGAGGGGCTCGTCGGGATGGCCGCGGCGCGCTGCGCGCCGATGCGTGTGGGGCACCTCGGCCAGATGACGAAGTACTCGGAGTCGGTGCGGGCGGGCTACGAGACGTCGGGGCAGGTCGAGCGGCTGGTGCCGATGCCCACGCTCCGCGACGCGCAGAGCCGGTTGGCGGTGCCTGCGATCTCGGCGGGCGAGCTGGTCGGGATGCTGGTGGTCGACAGTGCCGAACCGGTCGCGTTCGGGACGAGCGACGAGCACCTGCTGTCGGTGGTGGCGTCGCAGCTCGCCGCCGCGATCCAGCACGAGCGTGCGCTCGAACGCGACGACGAACCCGCTCGTGCCGCCGTGCCGTCGACAGCTGCTGCCGTGCCGCGACCGGCGTCGACCGGGCCGGCGGCGTCCGGCGACGACGCGGTGTTCCGTTGGTTCTCGGCCGACGGCAGCGTGTTCCTCGGCACCGACTACCTGATCAAGGGCGTGGCGGGCCGCATCCTGTGGTCGTTGCTGCGACAGCACGCGGCCGACGGGCGTGTCGACTTCACCAACAAGGAGCTGCGGCTCGACCCGTCACTCGAGATGCCCGGGTTCAAGGACAACCTCGAGAGCCGCCTGATCCTGCTGAAGCGCCGGCTCGACGAGCGTGCCTCGCCCGTGCGGATCGAGAAGACCGGCCGTGGTCGGTTCCGGCTGCACGTCGACGGGCGGGTGCGGCTCGAACAGGCCGACGCCTGATCGGTCGAGCCGGCTCGCGATCAGCCGGTCGGCGCGTCGACCTCGGCGGTGCCCCACAGCACCACCTCGCCGTCGCGGTCGAGCCACACGTCGCAGGTGGCCCGGCCGTCGTCGATCGAGCGCACCAGACCGCGGGCGACCACGCGATCGCCGTCGAGCACCCGGCGACCGAACGACACCGTCAACCGCCGCACCGCGCCGTCGCCGGCCCAGGCCATGAGCATGTTGGCGACGTAGCCGAGGTTGAGCGGACCCTGGTTGACCACCCGGCCACCGAGCCCCAGCGCGTGCGTGGCCTCGCGGTCCCAGTGGATCGGGTACGGGTCGCGCAGCAACGCAGCCATCGTCTTCATCCGCTCGGGGCTGACGCTCGACATCTCCCACGGCGGGATCGCAGCCGCCCGGTCGCCGGCGTCGTCGCCGGTGGTGGGCGCGGGCCGGTCGGAGCGCTCGGAGGGCGTGACCGCGACGCCTGCTGCCGGCGTCGCCCGGTGCAGCCGCCAATGGTTGGTCACGCGGGCGACGAGCAGGTCGTCGCGGTGCAGTTCGAAGCGGAAGGACACCGTGTCGTCGGGGCCGCCGTCGACGCCGGTGCGCACGTCGTGGATGCTGCCGGTCGCCCGGTGCTCGACGTCTTCGCGCAGCGGCCGCAGGTACTCCCAGTCGTAGCCGAGCAGCTTCACCGATCCGCCGGCACCGCTCACGCCGCACAACCGGAACAGCTCGGCGATCGAGGTGCCCGCACCCTGGATCGGCACGTGGAACAAGGCGATGGGGTGCACCAGCCCGTCGGCCATCGGTGCCCGACCCGTGCAGTCGGTGAGCAGGCGGTTCTCCCAGCGCGCCACCGTGATCGTGCCGCCGGCGAACCGGTGCCCCACGAGCCCCGTCACGTCGGTCGCTGCGCCCACCCGGCGAGTCTCGCGCGCGGTGTCGGACGGAATTCGCGTCGTGTCGTCGCCGGGCACGCGTTAGCGTCGATGCCCCTGTGACCGACGCCCCGGGCTCCGACGCGCACGTCGACCCCTTCCCCGAACTCGCTGCCGAGCGCGACCGCCTGGCGTTCTCGCGCGCCTGTCGCGACGCGATGATCGAGCGGTTCTCGGCGGTCGACCCGTACGCGTCGGCGGACGAGGTCACCAAGGAGTACGTCGAGGTGACGGTGGCCGAGGCGCTCGAGGACCTGCGCACGCCCGGCGCCGGCGAGTTCTTCGGGCGCATCACCGAGGACGCACCGGCGGGCCGTGTCCGCGACACCTGGTACATCGGTCGTCGCCACATCGAGGACGAGGCGCACGAGCCGGTCGTGGTCGACTGGCGTGCACCGATCGCCGCGCCGTTCTACCGCGCCACCGGTGTCGACCCGCTGGGTCTGGCGCACCGCCGCCGGTTCACCCTCACCGAGGGCGAGATCCAGGCCTACCTCGACGAGCACCTCGATGACCCCGACGCGGCCGAGGCGGCCACCGGTGTGCCCGACCCGGTGCTGGCCGAGATCGGTGCGGCCCGCACGGGTGCGATGCGCGAGATCGTCGCCACCATTCAGGCCGAGCAGGACGTGGTGATCCGCGCACCGATCGATCAGTGCCTGGTGGTGCAGGGCGGTCCCGGCACCGGCAAGACGGCGGTCGGACTGCACCGCGCGGCGTACCTGCTGTTCGAGCACCGTCGTCGGCTGGTGCGCGACGGCGTGCTGGTGGTCGGCCCCAACGCGGTGTTCCTCGACTACATCGCGAACGTGCTGCCGAGCCTCGGCGAGCGCAGCGTGCAGCAGCGCACCGTGCTCGACCTGTGCATCCCGCGGCTCGAGGCGATCGAGGGTGTCGACCCCGACGACGTCCGCCGGGCGAAGGGCTCGCCCGAGATGCTCGCGGCGCTCGAGGCCGCGGTCACACGCCACGTCACGGTGCCGAGCGAGCCGGTGCGCCAGCCGTTCGGTGCTCGCACATTGGTGTTCGAGGCCGACGAGATCGCGTCGTGGATCCTCGCCGCGCTCGACGGCAACCTGCCGGTGAACCGGCGCAAGGACTCGCTCAAACCGATCGTCGACCGTGTGCTGTTGCAGCGCACCGGCAAGGACGGCGCGTACACGAAGATGAACGAGCTGCGGAAGGTGCTGCAGAAGTGCTGGCCGGCCGTCCAGCCGGTGAAGCTCGTCGACCAGTTGCTGCTCGAGCACGGGTTCGGTCCCGGCGGCAAGCGACGCAGGTGGACGGTGGCCGACCAGCTGTTGGTCGACGAGGCCAACACGTTGCTGAACGGCACGCCGTTCACGTTCGGTCACGTGGTGGTCGACGAGGCCCAGGACCACTCGGCGGTCGCGCTGCGCGTGATCGGCCGTCGCAGCCCCAGCGGTTCGATGACGGTGCTCGGCGACCTGGCGCAGAGCACCACGCCCGCCGGGCAGGACGACTGGGACGTCGCGCTCGGCCACCTCACCCGGGCGGCCGGGTCGATCGAGCACCTCACCATCGGCTACCGCGTGCCCGGCCCGATCCTCGACGTGGCCAACCGGCTGCTGCCGCACACCGGCGTGCGCACGGTGGCGAGCACCAGTGTGCGGGTCGAGGGCGACGCGCCGGTGGTGGTGCAGGTCGGCGCCGACGAACTGGCGGCGCGCGCGGCGGACGAGGTGGTGGCCGTACGCCACCGCCACCACAACACCGGGGTGGTGGCACCCGATCGGCTGGTGCCGGCCCTCGCCGAGGCGCTCGCCGCGCGGGGCCTGCGGGCGGCCACCCGGGTGCAGCACCTCGAACGCGACGAGGTGCCGATCTTCGGGGCCGAGGCGGTGAAAGGGCTCGAGTTCGACGGCGTCGTGGTGGTCAACCCGGCCGAGATCGTGGCCGACGGCGGGCCGCACCGGGGTGCCCGCCTGCTGTACGTGGCGATGACGCGAGCCGTGCAGGTGCTGCACCTCGTGAGCGACCGGCCCCTGCCCACGGAGCTGGCTGTGACAACGCCGCAGTCGACTGGCTAACGTCCGGTCCAACGTCGTTTCGAGACCTGGGGGGTCCAACGTGAAGACCAAGGCTGCCGTGCTGTGGGAAGTCAACACGCCGTGGAGCATCGAGGAGGTCGAACTCGATCCGCCGGGCCCCGGTGAGGTGCTGGTGAAGATCGCCGCCAGCGGCATGTGCCGCTCCGACGAGCACCTCGTCACCGGCGACCTGCCCTTCGCGCTGCCGATCATCGGTGGTCACGAGGGTGCCGGTGTGGTGCAGGAGGTCGGCGAGGGTGTCAGCTGGCTGTCGCCCGGCGACCACGTCGTGTTCGGCTTCATCCCGAGCTGCGGCCGGTGCCCGAGCTGCTCGACCGGTCACCAGAACCTGTGCGACCTCGGCGCCCTGCTCGGCCTCGGCCGCCAGGTCGACGGCACCAGCCGTCACCACGCGAAGGGCCAGGACCTCGGCCTCATGTGCATGCTCGGCACCTTCGCCCACCACACGGTGGTCAACGAGGCGAGCTGCATCAAGATCGACAACGACGTGCCCCTCGACCGCGCCTGCCTGCTCGGCTGCGGCGTGGTCACCGGCTGGGGTTCGTCGGTGTACGCCGCCGAGGTGAAGCCCGGTGACACCGTGGCCGTGGTGGGCGTCGGCGGCATCGGCGCGAACGCGATTCAGGGTGCGAAGCTCGCCGGCGCGAAGCGCGTCATCGCGATCGACCCGGTCGAGTTCAAGCGCGAGAAGGCGATGGAGTTCGGTGCCACGCACACGTTCGCCTCGCTCGAGGAGGCGCTGCCCGGCATCCAGGAGCTCACGTGGGGCACGATGGCCAACAAGGTCATCATGACCATGGGCGTCGGCTCGGGCGAGGTGATCGGCCAGGCGATGGCGATCGCCTCGAAGCGCGGCCGCGTGGTGGTCACCAACATCCACCCGGCGCTCGAGTACTCGGCGTCGATGAGCCTGCTCGACCTCACCCTGATGGAGAAGCAGCTCGTCGGTTCGCTCTTCGGCTCGGGCAACCCCCGCGCCGACATCCCGAAGCTCGTCGGCCTGTACCGCGAGGGCCAGCTCGACCTCGACGGCCTCGTCACCAACGAGTACCCGCTCGAGGGCGTCAACGACGGCTACGACGCGATGCGCGCGGGCACCAACATCCGCGGCGTGCTGAAGTACGACTGATGCCCGACGGGTCGGCGGGGCTCGTCGACCGCCTGCTCGGGCAGGTGGTCGGTCGTCGTCGCGAGCTCGAACTGGTGGTGGCTGCCTTGGCGGCCGACCGGCACATCGTGCTGGAAGGCCCGCCCGGCACCGGCAAGAGCACGTTGTTGCGTGCGGTCGCGCACGAGCTCGGCATCGGCTTCGAGTTCGTCGAGGGCAACGCCGAACTCACGCCGGCGCGCCTCGTCGGTCACTTCGACCCGGCGCGGGTGCTCACCGACGGCTACGCGCCCGACGTGTTCGTCGACGGGCCGCTCGTCACCGCGATGACGGGCGGTGCGCTGCTGTACGTCGAGGAGATCAACCGGATCCCGGAGGAGACCCTCAACGTCCTCATCACGGTGATGTCCGAGCAGGAGTTGCACGTCCCGCGACTCGGCAAGGTGGCGTGTTCGCCGGGCTTCCGCCTGGTGGCGGCGATGAACCCGTTCGACGCGGTGGGCACGGCGCGCATCTCGAGCGCGGTGTACGACCGCATGTGCCGCCTCTCGATGACCTACCAGTCGGCGCCCGACGAGGTGGCGATCGTGCAGCGCGAGATCGCCGACCAGGGCGTGGGCGAGATGCCCGCCGAGTGGCTCGGCAACGTCGTCGAGCTCGTGCGCCGCACTCGCGACCACGCCGATCTGCGCGTCGGCTCGTCGGTGCGCGGGGCGATCGACACCGCGCTCGTCGCCGCCTCGCTCGGTCAGCTCCGTGGGTTGCCGATCACCCAGCCGAGCATCGGGCTCGACGCGGCGATCGTCGCGTTGTCGGGTCGCGTGCGGTTGCGCGAGGGCAGCCAGCGCACCACCGAGGGCATCATCACCGAGCTGTGGGAGGACATCTTCGGCCGGGTCGCGGGCGACGGCGACGGCGACGGTGATCCGGGAAAAGGTGGAGCCCCGACCGGGGCCACCAGCTGCCGCTGAAGCAGCCGCCGCGCGCGAAGGAGGGCGCGGAGGCCGAACAGGCCGTGGCCGACGCGCAGAAGAAGACGACGTCGCGACGCGAGCTCGCGCGCAACCCGCGCTTCGAGCAGATGTCGCCCGAGGTCGGCGAGCTCGACGAGGCAGCCGTCGACGAGTCGATGCGCGACGACCCCGACGAGACGATGGCGATGCTGGCCGATCTGACGGCCGCGACCGACCCGAAGCTGCGCGAGCTGGCGCGGCGGCTGGCGGGCCGGTTGTTCCTCGAGATCAGCCGGCGCGGGCCCACACGGCCGAAGGGCGTGGGCAAGCTCGTCGAGCAGCGCTACCGGCCCGATGCGGGCGACCTCGACATCGACGCCAGCATGGACGCCCTCGTCGAAGCCGGCGGCGACCCGCGACGTGTCGACGCCGAGCGGTTGCGGGTGCGGGGCTGGGTGCAGCCGGGCACGGCGCTGTGCCTGATGGTCGATCGCAGCGGCTCGATGGGCGGCAAGCCGCTCGCCACCTCGGCCGTGGCCGCGGCTGCGGTGGCCTGGCGGGCGCCGGTCGACTACAGCGTGCTGGCCTTCGGCAAGGACGTCGTGGTGGCCAAGAGCCAGGACGTGACGAAGTCGGGCGAGCAGGTCGTGAACGACGTGCTCGCGCTGCGCGGGTTCGGCACGACCGACCTGGCGGGCGCGTTGCAAGTGGCGGGCGAGCAGTTGGGGCGCAGCCGTGCCGGCCGCAAGGTCGCGATCCTGCTGAGCGACTGCCGGGCCACCGTCGAGGGTGACCCGGTCGACGCGGCCCGCGGGCTCGACGAGTTGGTGATCGTGGCGCCCGAGGGCGACAGCGACGAGGCCGCCGCGTTCGCCCGCCGCGTCGGCGCCCGGCTCACCACCGTGCGCGGTCCGAGCGGCATCGTCGAAGCACTGAGCGAGGTGCTCGGCTGACCCGAGGCGGGACGGATGCGCCCGGGGTGGGCGTTCTCGTCCCGGGAGAGCGCGGCGGCGATCCCGAGGCGGGACGGATGTGCCCGGGGTGGGCGTTCTCGTCCCGCGATCAGGCGAGGCGGGACGTCAGCACTGGACGTCGCGGGGCGGGACGATGCCCTTGGTGTTCTCGGCCGGATCGGTGACCGGCGGACCCTCGACCACGGTGGTGGTCGTGGTGCTCGTGCTCGTCGTGGTGGTGCTGCCGCGGGTGGTCGTGGTGGGGCCCGACACGGTGGTGGTGGGCGCCACCGTGGTGGTGGTCTCGAACACCTGCTCCGGTGCGGCCGACAGCGACGCCTCGCCCTTGAAGATCGCGAGGATCGCCTGCATGTTGTCGCCGTTGATCTTCGGGATCAGCACCGAGTTGCCACCGACGTTCGCGCCCGTGGCCTCGATCTGGTACGTGGCGATGCTGCCCGGGTCGAAGTTGCGCAGCACGCCGACGAACTCGAGCATCTTGTTGATCGTCAGGCCCTGGTCGACCACCACGTTCTCCTGCGCTGCCTTGATCAGGCTGCGTGCCACGTCCGGGTCGGTGACGCCCTTGTCGAGCGCGGCCGACAGCACGCGGCGCAGGAAGTCCTGCTGGCGCGACACACGGCCGAGGTCGCTCACGGGGTCCTCGTGCCACTTCCCGTTCGCGTCCTGGTACTGGTAGTGACGCGAGCGCACGTAGGCGAGGGCGTGGTCGCCGTCGAACACGAAGCACTGGTTGCCGCCGACCGGCACGTTGAGGCCGGTGTTCTTGTCGCGGGCCGGGAACTCGAACGGCACGGCCACCCCGCCGAGGCCGTCGACGATCGTCTTGAAGGCGCAGAAGTCGATCTGGATGAAGTGGTCGACCTCGATGCCGAAGTTGTTGTAGATCGTGCCGAGCAGCCGGGTCGGGTCGTTCTTGACGTATGCCGAGTTGATCCGGTTCTTGCCGTTGCGACCGGCGATGGGCACCCACAGGTCGCGGGGGAACGACAGGACGGCGGCCCGCTTGGTGGACGGGTCGACACGCATGATCATGATCGTGTCGCTGCGCTCGCCCATGCTCTCGCGGTTGCCGAACGCCGCCGCGTACGGCGAGTTCGGGTCGACGCATGCGTTGTTGTCGGCACCCGTGATGAGGAAGTTGCTCGCCTCCGGGTCGGCCTCGGGGAAGGTCTCGGGCGGCGCACCGGCCTCGGTGGTGGTGGGGTCGTCGAGCACGACGGTGCCCGCGACGATCGACGTGAGGCTCGGTGTGTCGCCACCGTCGGGCGTGGTCTGGCCGGTGACGAAGGTCGACTCGGTGGGGTCGGCGAGTTCGACGCGGTTGAGCGTGTTGCCGTAGTAGCGGCTGACGACCAGACCACCCGCCGCACCGAAGCAGGCGACGATGACGAGGATGTTGAAGCCGAGCAGCAACCGCTGCGGCCACGTGCGCCGGCGGCGCACGTGCTTGGTGGCCTTCGGCAGCACCGGCACCTCGGCCGGTACGGTGGCGTCGGTGGGACCGATGGCCGGCGGCTCGGGGGGCGGCGTGGGCTCGGACATGGCGCCAGGAGTCTACGACGGCAGGTCGCGGAGCGCCGTCAGGGCGCTCGCGCGACCTGCACCGTCGAAGGTGCTCGCGGAGACGTCAGTAGACGATCACGCCGCGGATGTTCTCGCCGTCGCGCATCGCCTGATAGCCGACGTTGATGTCGTCGAGCGAGTAGCGCTTGGTGATCAGCTCGTCGAGCTTGAGCGTGCCTTCGCGGTACATGCCGAGGAGGCGGGGGATGTCGGCGCGCGGGTTGAGCGAGCCGAAGATCGTGCCCTTGATCTCCTTGTTCCACATCGCGAGCTGGAACAGGTTGACCGCGGCCTGGGTCTGGGTCATCGGTGCGATCGCGGTGACCACGCAGGTGCCGCCCTTGCCGGTCATCGCGAGGCCGAGCTCCATCATGTCGCCGTACAGCACGCCCGGGGTCATGATCACCTTGTCGGCCATCTGGCCCCAGGTGAGCTCGTTGAGGGGCATGACCGCCTCCTCCATCGACGAGAACGTGTGGGTGGCGCCGAACTCCATCGCCTTCTCGCGCTTGAACTCGAGCGGGTCGATCGCGATGACGCGCTTGGCGCCGGCCATCTTGGCGCCTTGCACCGCGTTGATGCCGATGCCACCGATACCGACGACGACCACGGTGTCGCCGGGGGCGACAGCGGCGCGATTCGCAGCCGATCCCCAGCCGGTGGCGACGCCGCACGAGACGAGCGCGACGCATTCGAGCGGCAGGTCGTCGTCGACCTTGATCAGCGAGTTCTCCGACACGCACGCGTGGTTCGAGAACGTGCCGAGCTTGGCGAGGAGGCCCACCGGCTGGTCGCCCTTGACGAAGTGTCGGTGCGTGCCGTCGGTGATCATGCCGCCGCCGAGCGTTCCGGACCCGTTGTCGCACAGGTTCTGGCGGCCGGTGCTGCAGTAGCGGCAGCGGCCGCAACTCGGGACGAAGCTGGCCGACACGTGGTCGCCGGGCTTCACGGTGGTGACGCCTGCGCCGACCTCGACCACCACACCGGCGCCCTCGTGGCCGCCGATGAGCGGGAAGATGCTCTCGAGGCCCATCATCGCGAGCGCCTCGGGCGGCGGCACCATGTCGCCGGTGACCATGTGCTCGTCGCTGTGGCACATGCCTGCGACCTTCCACTCGACCAGGACCTCGCCCGCCTTCGGCGGGTCGATCGTGATCTCCTCCACCTGCCAGGGCTGATCCGTCCCCCAGAGAACCGCTGCGCGTGTCTTCATGACGCGCGGGTCTAGCAGGTCGTCACGTGACGATCGTCACCCGGGACGTTCACCACCGAGACGTCAGGGCACCACGACGACGACGGTGCCGATCTGGGCCCAGTTCCAGGTGACGATCGCGTCGTCGGTGGCCTGGCGGACACACCCGCCCGACAGCGCCTGGCCGAGCTGGTCGTTCGTCTGCATCGGCACGCCGTCGCGCCGCGGGATCTCGTGGAAGCCGATGTTGTCACCGCGTCGGCTGTGCGCGAAGCGCACCATCCAGCGCATGCAGATGTTCGAGTGCAGGTTGCTGCACGTGTGCTCGCTGCGCGACCACACCGTGTACGTGCCGTAGTTCGGTTGGTCCATGCGACCCGACACGCGGTGCGTGTCGTAGATCGTGCCGTCGTCCTCGATCAGCCAGACGCGCTGGATGCCCTTGGAGTAGACGATGCGGCGGCCGCTGCCCGAGTCGGCCGGGACCTCGAGCGAATCGCCCGCCACGGTGCTCGGCGGGGCCATCGTCTCGGCCACCTGCACGGCCGTGCCGCGAGACGCGGAGCCCGATCCCTCCGCGCCCCCGTCGACGCCACCGGCCCCGACACCACCCGGTGCGGCGCCGTAGGCCAACGGCGCAGCCACCACCACCGAGACGGTGCAGACGAGGGCGATGAGCCGGGGGAGGCGCATCCGAGCGATGGTAGCGAGGGTCAGTCGGCCGGGGGCGCGAGGGTGACCGCGCACTCGACCTGGTCGCCGGGCTCGAACACGACGGTGTCGATCGAGCCGGCGTCGCGCAGGTCGGCGAGCGCGCCCTCGATCGCCGCGCGGGCGGCGTCGCCGGCGCGGACGACGAGCGTGTCGATCGCCGCCCGCTGGCTGACCTTGGCCTCGGTCTTGGCGCGGCGCACCTGCGCGAGCACCTCGGACACCGGGTCGATCGCGGCGGCGGCCTCGGCGGCGGGCAGCGCCGCACCGAGCTCGTCCGCAGCGGGCCACGTCGTGGCGTGCACCGAGCCGACGTTCCACCAGCGCCACACCTCGTCGGTGACGAAGGGCAGGAACGGGGCGAACGCGCGGGTGATCGCCGACAACGCGAGCCGCAGCGCGGCGCGGGCCGACTGGGCGCCGGCCTCGTCCTGCGTGCCGTAGGCACGTGCCTTCACCAGCTCGACGTAGTCGTCGCAGAACCACCAGAAGAAGCCCTCGGTGCGCTCGAGCGCCCGGGCGTAGTCGAAGCCCTCGAACGCCGAGGTGGCGTCGTCGAGCGTGGCGCTCAACCGGCCGAGCATCGCCTGGTCGATCGAGGTGGTGACCTCGGCACCGGCGTCGGGTTCGCCGAAGCCGAGCACGAACTTGCTGACGTTCAGCAGCTTGAGCGCGAGCTTGCGGCCGATCTTCATCTGGCCCTCGTCGAACGCCGTGTCGACGCCGGGGCGACCGCAGGCAGCCCAGTAGCGGACCGCATCGGTGCCGTACTGCTCGAGCAGGTGCATCGGCGTGACCGTGTTGCCCTTGCTCTTCGACATCTTCTTGCGGTCGGGGTCGAGGATCCAGCCCGACAGGGCGGTGTGTCGCCACGGCGGGGTGCCGTGCTCGTGGTGGCTGCGGACCATGGTGGCGAACAGCCAGGTGCGGATGATGTCGTGCGCCTGCGGGCGGACGTCCATCGGGAACACGCGGTCGAACAGCCCCTCGCCCTCGGTGTCGCCCCAGTCGCCGGCGATCTGCGGGGTGAGCGACGACGTGGCCCAGGTGTCCATCACGTCGGGGTCGCCGATGAAGCCGCCGGGCACGCCGCGCTGGTCGGCGGTGTAGCCCTCGGGGACGTCGGTGCTCGGGTCGATCGGCAGCTGGTCCTCGCGAGGGATCAGCAGGGTGTCGTAGTCGGGGTTGCCGTCGGCGTCGACGCCGTACCAGACGGGGATCGGCACGCCGAAGTAGCGCTGGCGGCTGATGAGCCAGTCGCCGTTGAGACCGCCGACCCAGTTGTCGTAGCGGTGCTGCATGTAGCTCGGGTGCCAGACCAGTTCGCTGCCGCGCGCGACGAGGGCCTCGCGCAGGTCGGTGTCGCGGCCGCCGTTGCGGATGTACCACTGACGGGTGGCGACGATCTCGAGCGGGCGGGTGCCGCGCTCGTAGAACTTGACCGGGTGGCTGATCGGGCGCGGATCGCCGAGCATCTCGCCCGACGCCTGCAGCAGCTCGACGATCTTCTTCTGCGCCTGCTTCGGGGCGAGGCCGGCGAGCTGTGCGTAGGCCTCCTGCCCGGCCGGGTCGGTGATCCACTCGGGCGTGTCGCCGGCGAAGCGGCCGTCGAAGCCGATCAAGGCACGCGACGGCAGGTTCAGTTCGCGCCACCAGGTGACGTCGGTGACGTCGCCGAAGGTGCAGATCATCGCGATGCCGGTGCCCTTCTCGGGGTCGGCGAGGTGATGGGCGAGCACCGGCACCTCGACGCCGAACAGCGGGGTGCGGACCGTGGTGCCGAACAGCGGCTGGTAGCGCGCGTCGTCGGGGTGGGCGACCATCGCGACGCAGCTCGGCAGGAGCTCGGGGCGGGTGGTGTCGATGATCAGGTCGGCGTCGTCGCCCTCCTGGGCATTCGTGCGGTGGAAGGCGAGCTGGTGGTAGGCGCCGGGGACGTCGCGGTCCTCCATCTCGGCCTGGGCGACGGCGGTGCGCTCGTCGATGTCGTAGAGCGTGGGCGCGTCCTGCTGGTAGGCCTCGCCGCGAGCGAGGTTGCGCAGGAACGCACGCTGGCTGACGGCCCGAGCGCGGTCGCCGATGGTGGTGTAGAGCAGCGACCAGTCGACCGAGAGCCCGAGGCGGCGGAACAGTGCCTCGAAGGCCTGCTCGTCGAGGTGCGTGATCTCGCGGCACAGCTCGACGAAGTTGGGTCGGCTGACGGGGACGGCGCGGTGGTCCTTCGGGACGTCGCCGTGGAAGGGTGCGGCGAACCCGGCGTCGAACGGCAGCGACGGATCGCAACGGACACCGGTGAAGTTCTGGACGCGGCGCTCGGTGGCGAGGCCGTTGTCGTCCCAGCCGATCGGGTAGAAGACGCGCTTGCCGCGCATGCGCTGGAAGCGGGCGACGGTGTCGGTGTGGGTGTAGCTGAACACGTGCCCGATGTGCAGCGAACCACTGACCGTGGGCGGCGGCGTGTCGATCGCGAACACCTGGTCGCGGGTGGCCGAACGGTCGAACCGGTACACGCCCTCGCGCTCCCAGCGCTCGGCGAGGGAGGCCTCGATGCCGTCGAGGGTGGGCTTCTCGGGGATGCCCGCTGGGGTACCGGATGACGTGCTCATGACGGGCGCCAGGTTACCGGCGCGCCGGTGCGGGGCCCGAGGTGATTCGGGCCCCGCACCAGGTGGGAGGACGGGGGTGTGATGGGACGGGAGTGAGGCCGGGATCAGAGGTCGATCGGGCGCAGCACCCGGTCGACGCCGTGGATGTAGCCGTTGGCGAGCTCGCCGCCACCCACGTTGATCTTGTTGAGGAACGCGTTGCGGGCGTTCGGGTCGCCGTCGACGAACTGCACGAAGGCGGCGCGCTTGCTGATCACGTCGACGGCGAAGGTGCCGCCGGCGAGGGTGGTGATCTGGGCGTTGTCGCTGGCGAGCACCGTCGCGGGATCGAGCTTCGCGCCGACGATGTGGTACGTGAGCACGGCCTTCACGGTGTCGACGCCCAGGCTCGCCACTGCGGCGAACACGTCGGCCTCGGTGCGGTAGTGCTTCTTCGTCAGCTGGGTGGCCAGCGTGCGGAACGCCGCGTCGTTGGGTGCGAGCACGGTCAGCGAGGCCGACGGGTTGCTGGCGGCGGTGACGAGGTCGGGGAACAGCAGCACCGCCTCGGTGACGATGTCGTAGTCGCGCCAGTTCTTGTCGAACAGGTTCGGGTCGTTCGGGTCCTTGCCCTTGTCGTCGGCGAGCAGGACGTCGGCGATCGTGAGGGACTTCGAGTCGGCGGTGCCGGCCGACGCGGTCGGGACGGCGGTGACGGCGGCGAGCGAGGCGGCGGCGAGGCCGAACGCGGCGAGACGACGGATCTTCATGGGTGGGGCTCCTTCGAGAGGTCGTCGCGTGTGCGACGAGCGATTTACTGCTGAATGACGAGCGCTCGCCGTCTGTACGGAACCCACCGGGGAGCGGATGACGATTCCTCGTACAATCCCGCCCCATGCTGCGCTTGCACGACACGGCCACCAGAGAGGTCCGCGAGCTGTCGCTCCGCGAACCGGGCACCGTGAGCATCTACCTGTGCGGCCCCACCGTGTACGGGCCGCCTCACCTCGGCCACGGCCGCGCCACGCTCGTGTACGACGTGCTGCGTCGCTATCTCGAGTGGACCGGGCTCCGCGTGCGGCTCGTCAGCAACATCACCGACATCGACGACAGCATCATCAACCGTGCCAACCGCGAGCAGCGGCCGTGGCAGGAGATCACGCACAAGTGCGAAGCCGTCTGGTTCGACGCGATGGGCAAGATCAACGTCGCCCGCCCCACCGACGTCCCCCACGCCACCGAGTACGTCGAACAGATGGTCGCGATGATCGGCGAGCTCGTCGCCAACGGCACCGCGTACCTCACCGACGACGGTGTGTACCTGAGCGTCGAGCGCGTGCCCGACTACGGCCTGCTCGTCCATCAGAGCCTCGACGACATGCTCGCCGGCGGCGGCGATCGCGAGGTGTTCGGCGCCGACAACAAGCACCACCCGGCCGACTTCGTGCTGTGGAAGTTCTCGAAGCCCGGCGAGCCGGCGTGGCCGTCACCGTGGGGCGAGGGCCGGCCCGGCTGGCACAGCGAGTGCGTCGTGATGAGCCTCGACCTGTTGGGCGAGGGGTTCGACCTGCACTGCGGTGGTCAGGACCTCAAGTTCCCGCACCACGAGAACGAGCGGGCACAGGCCGTCGCGCTGGGCAAGCGGTTCGCCAACCACTGGATGCACCACGGCTTCGTGGTCGACGGCGAGGGCGAGAAGATGTCGAAGAGCCTCGGCAACGTGGCCAACCTGCTCGACCTGATGGAGCAGTACGACCCGCGGGCCTATCGCATGTTGCTGCTGCAGTCGCACTACCGCGGGCCGGTGTCGGTCACGCAGGACAACATCGACGCATCGGTGAAGGCGCTCGCCGGCCTCGATGCGTTCGCGGCCCGGACGGCCTCGGTGGCGGTGGCCGATCCCGACGCGTCGGTGCTCGCCGCATTCCGCGATCGCATGGACGACGATCTCGACACGCCCGGCGCCACGGCCGTGCTGTTCGACACGGTGCGTCGCGCCAACGCCGCACTCGACGCTGGATCGGCCGACGCCGGCGCGCTGGTCGCGGCGGCGCACTCGATGTGCGCGGCCGTGGGCCTGGTGCTGAAGGGGGCGGCCGAGGTGCCGGCCGACGCGCTCGCCAAGGCGGCCGCGCTCGACGCGGCTCGTGCCGCGAAGGACTTCGCCGCGGCCGACGCACTGCGCGCCGAGCTGCAGGCCGAGGGCTGGACGGTCGAGACCAGCAAGCAGGGCACCACGCTGCGCCGCTGACCGGTCGCGAGCGCGGCGGTCCGGATCAGACCCCGTCGCCCCAGCCGGGGATCCTGGTGGTGTCGATCGCGATGAACGTGGCCTTGGCGCGCACGCACACCTCGCCCTCGGGCGTGACCAGCTCGCCCGACATGAGCAGCTTGCGGCCCTCGCGGTGGTCGAGCCACACCTTGCAGGTGAGCGGCACGTGCAACGGGGTGCCGCTGACGTAGCGGATGGTCAGCTCGCCGGTGAAGGCCGGGGTGCGCTCGATCGAGAGCACGAAGCCGAAGATGTCGTCGAACAGAGCTGACACGACGCCGCCGTGGCTGCGGCCGGGTGCGCCCTCGTGCGCCGAGCGCAGGGTCACGGTGGCGTGCACCTGGTCGCCCACGCGGCGCACCACCGGGTCGAGGCCCCACGGGCTCGAGCGCCCGCACACGGGCCGGTCGTCGAAGCCGCGGAACTCTTGCAGGTCGCCGGGTGCATCCCAGTCGTGCGAGTTGCTCTGGAACGTGCTCGGCTGGCGGCTCCGTCGAGGCCCGGCCTCGAGCTCGGCGACGAGTGCCTCGAGCTGGTCGGCCACCCGGTCGAGCAATGCGTCGTCGGCCTGGTGGCCGATCACGGCGTGGCCGATGTCGCGGATCGCTCGTCCCGCACGTGCCCGCCGGTCGAGGTGCTCGGGCGTGTGGAATCGGTCGGGGGCGTCATCGGTCACGACGGCGATGCTACGAGTGGCCTGCCCGCGCAGACCGGCTCGGAGCCGGTAGAACGGACGCTCGTGTCGGCCACCCGTCGCGAACGCACCCCGGTCCCGGCCGGGTACTTCACCCTGTGGACCACCGTGGCTCTCGACCTCGTGGGTTTCGGCATCGTCGTGCCGATCCTCGGGCGCTACGCCGAGCGCTTCGGCGCGAACGGCTTCGAGGTCGGCCTGCTGTTCGCCTCGTACTCGTTGGCGCAGCTCGTGTGCGCGCCGCTGCTCGGCCGGTGGAGCGACCGCATCGGTCGCAAACCGGTGATCGTGGTGTCGCTGGTGGGCACCGCGGTCGGCAGCATCGTGAGCGGCCTGGCCGGTGCGTTGCCGATCCTGTTCCTCGGCCGGATCATCGACGGTGCCTCGGGCGGCAGCCTGTCGGTGGCGCAGGCCGCCGTGGCCGACATCGCCCGGCCCGACGACCGGGCTCGGCTGGTGGGGATGATGGGCGCGGCGTTCGGCGTGGGCTTCGTCCTCGGGCCGGCGATCGGTGGCCTGTCGGCGCTCGGCGGTCCGCACATCCCGTTCTTCGTGGCGGGTGCGATCGCCGGCGCGAACGCCATCGCGGCGATCGTGCGGCTGCCCGAGACCCGCCGACCCGAGGAGCGCGTGGCGATCGACGTCGACGCCTCGCCGGAGACGACGACCCACCGGCACGGTGGTGTGTCCACGTCGGTGACGTTGCGTCGACTGGCGATCGTCGGCTTCGTCAGCACGCTCGCGTTCACCGCGTTCGAGTCGACGTTCTCGCTGTTCGGCGACGCCCGCTTCGGGCTCACCGAGAGCTCGGCCGCCGCGGTGTTCCTGGGCGTCGGCCTGGTGCTCGTGGCGATGCAGGGCGGCGTGTACGCCGAGCTCGTCGAGCGCGTGGGTGTGGGGACGGTGTTCCGCGGCTCGCTGGTGGTCACCGCGGCGGGCCTGTTCTGCCTGGCCGCGGCCACCACGTGGCCGGTGCTGATCGTGGCGCTCGTGTTGCTGTCGGCCGGTCAGGGATGCGCGTCGCCGTCGATCACCACGATCGTCACCGAACGGGCCGGTGCTCACGAGCGCGGGGCCGCGCTGGGGTTCCAGCAGTCGGCCTACGCGGTGGCGCGTGTGGTGGGGCCGCCCATCGCTGGTCTGCTGTTCGACCGGGTGGGCGTGCCCAGCCCGTCGATCGCCGGGGGCGCGTTGTTCGTCGTGGCGGCAGTGCTGGTGGTGGCGTGGGGGTTGCACCGCACGACGGAGACCACGGACCCTGCGCTCGCGCGCTGAGCCTGCGACCATGGAACACCTGTGGCCGATCTGACCGAACACCGCGCGCTGGGCGGGCTCGTCTCGTTGCCGGGCGGTGACGTGTCGAGCCCGACGCGTCGGCTGGCGCGGCCGCCGGCGATGGGCTACCAGCCCGCGCTCGACGGCGTGCGTGCGGTGTCGGTGACGGCCGTGCTGCTGTACCACGCGGGGTTCTCGTGGATGCACGGCGGGTTCTTCGGCGTCGAGGTCTTCTTCGTCGTGTCGGGCTTCCTCATCACGTCGCTGCTGCTCGACGAGCAGGAGCGGTCGGGCCGCGTGGCACTGGGGCAGTTCTGGTTGCGTCGTGCCCGTCGGCTGCTGCCCGCACTGGTGCTGGTGCTCGTGGCGGTCGGCGTGTACGCGTCGTTGCGGGGCAGCGCGTTGACGCGCAGCGACCTCCGCCGCGACTATCCGTGGGCGCTGCTCTACGCGGCCAACTGGGGCCAGATCGTCGGCGGCGCGCAGTACTTCGGCAACCTCTCGCCGCTGCGTCACCTGTGGAGCCTGGCGGTCGAGGAGCAGTGGTACCTCGTGTGGCCGCTCGCGTTCCTGGCGCTCACTCGGCTGGCTCGGCGCACGGCGGTGCGCGCCGGCGTCCTGTACGCGATGGCCGTCGGGGTGATGGTGCTGACGTGGTGGATGTCTCGCGAGCCACAGCTCACCGACGACCGCGTCAACTTCCTGTACCTCTCGACGCTCACCCGCGCGAGCGGTCTGCTGCTCGGTGCCGCCTCGGCGTTCGTGTGGCGTCCGTGGCGCACGCGGCACGCCGCCGAGAGCCGTGCGGCCGGTGCGCTCGACACGGTGGCGGTGCTGGCGGTCGCAGTGCTCGTGTGGTCGTTCGTCGAGGCGCGGGTGGTCGACCGCTCGATCTACCGGTGGCACCTGGCCGTGGTGTCGCTCGCGTCGCTGGTGCTGGTGCTGGTGGTGGCCCACCCGGCCTCGCGCCTGGCCCGCCCGGTGTTCGCGTGGCGGCCGTTGGTGGAGGTGGGCAAGCGGTCGTACGGGCTGTACCTGTGGAGTTGGCCGGTATCGGTGGTGTGCGAGGCGTACACGGGGTCGTGGGGCCGGTTCGCACTCGCGATGGCGATCACCGCCGCGATCTCCGAGGCGTCGTACCGGTGGGTCGAGACGCCGATCCGTCGTGGTGCCCTCGGCGCCTGGTTCGCCCGGCAGCGTGCGCGCGACGGCCACTGGTACGTGGGCACCACGTCGGCTGCGGTGAGCGTGATCGCGCTCGTGGGTCCGCTGGTGCTGTTCTTCCGCACGGTCGATCACGTCGACCCCGCGCAGGGCGGTGAACAGGTCGAGTTCGTGCTGCCCGCCGCCGGCAGCGCAACCGGTGCCGACGGCACCGCGGTCGAGGCATCGTCGACGCGGCTCGACGACGTGAGCCCGGCGAGCACGCTGCCGACGTCGACGCCGCTCGCTGCCACGGGCGGCGTCGCCACCACCGTGCCGGCGTCGTCGACGACGGTCCCGCCGCCGGTCACGGCGCCGGTGCTGCCGCGCCGCATGGTGGTGGTGGGCGACTCGATGGCGCACTCGTTGGCGATCAATCTGCCCGACGGGATCGACCAGACCTTCGCCATCGCCGACGGCTCGGTCGAGGGGTGCAGCGTGTACGACGACGGCGACGTGCGCTCGTCGCGGCGCGGGTTCTCGAGGTCGTTCGCCAACTGCGCCGGGTGGTCGCAGCGCTGGGTCGACGCCGCGACCCGCTCGCAGTCGAACCTGGCGCTCGTCGTGATCGGCGCATGGGACGTGTTCGACGTCGAGGTCGACGGCACGCTCGTCACGTTCGGCTCGCCCGCGGGCGACGCACGATTCGTCGACGGGCTCACCGAGGGCATCGACGCGTTGGCGGCGCAGGGCGTGCACGTGGCGTTGCTGGAGGTGGCGTGCATGCGTCCGCAGGACGTGAAGGGTGCAGGTGTGCCGGCGCTGCCCGAGCGTGGGGACGACTCGAGGGTGGCTCACCTGAACGAGTTGATGCGCGGCATCGCCGACGCTCGGCCCGACGAGGTGACGTTCGTGCCCGGTCCCGCGCAGTGGTGTGCCGACGAGACGATCAGCACCGATCTCGGCTACCGGTGGGACGGGGTGCACGTGTACGTGCCGGGCGCGAACCTCATCTACACGACCATCGCCCCGGCGCTGCTCTCGATCCCGCTCTGACGCGGCTACGTTTCGCGACGATCCGTCGGGGGGCGGGTCCGCATCGCAGGAGGAGTGCCGCCATGGGTCGTGTCGCGGGGATCGAGGTCGGCCTGCCGAGGAGCATCGACGAGGTCGACGCCGTCTGGATGACGGCGGTGCTGCGCACGAGCGGCGCGATCGGCGAACGGGCCGCCGTGGCCACGATGACGGCCGAGCCGTTCGCCGTCGGCGCCGGACTGTTGAGCCTGTTGTACCGGGCGCGGCTCGAGTACACCGACGGCGACGGTCCGTCGACGGTGATCGTGAAGTTCCCGATCGGCGACCCCAACCAGCGCGGCATCGCCGACTCGCTCGGGTTCTATCCCCGCGAGATCCGCTTCTACCGCGAGATCGCGTCGCGCTCGAAGGTGCGCACACCGATGGTGCACGCGGCGATGATGGCCGACGACTCGACCGACTTCGTCGTGGTGATGGAGGAGCTCGTCTCCGAGCAGCCGGCCGACCAGCGCGACGGTGCGACGTGGTCGCAGGTGGTCGCCTCGATCGAGGCGATGGCGGCGCTGCACGCCGCCTGGCACGAGTCGTCCGAGCTCGATGCGCTGTCCGACACGTTCTTGCCGTTGTCGCACCCGGTGTACGCACAGGGCCTGCCGCAGATCTTCGAGCACGGCTGGCCGGCCACCTTGCAGCACGCCTCGTACCTGCTCGGGCCCGAGCTGATCGCGTTCGGGAACCGGTACGGCGAGTTGCTCGGCTCGATGATCGAGACGCTCGCCGTGCCGCGCACGCTGATCCACGGCGACTGGCGGCTCGACAACCTGTTCTTCGACGGCGAGGGGCTGAAGGTCATCGACTTCCAGCTGTGCGGCCTCGGGAGTGGTGCGTACGACCTCGCGTACTTCGTGAGCCAGTCGGTCGCGCCCGAGCTGCGTCGAGGGCGCGAGGACGAGATGATCGACCGCTACCTGGCCGCGCTCGAGGCGCACGGTGTGGTGCGCGACCGCGACGAGGTGGTGCACCAGTTCAAGGTCGCGATCGCGATGTGCTTCATCTACGGCGTCTCGTCGTTCCCGTCGTACGACGTCCTGCCCGAGCGCAGTCAGGTGATGATGCGCCTGTTCCTCGACCGGGCGGGACAGGCGATCATGGATCTCGACGCGCTCGCCGTGCTGCCCGGCTGAGCGAGCCGGCGCCGTTCAGTCGCGCGGGTCGGCCGTGCAGGCCTCGCCGCCGCACACGTCGATCAGCGTGTCGTCGAACAAGAAGGCGGCCTTCTGCCGGCGCACGTCGGGGTCGGCCCGTGGGTCCTCGTGCGGGTCGCGGCCCGTGCTGGGCGGCACGTCGCCGAGCGGGATCGGGTCGCTGCCCGAGTCCCAGATCACGATCGCCGAGCCGTCGCTCGGGTACTCGGTGGTGTCGAGGCCCCAGCCCGGTTCGAGCTCGAGGCTGCGGCCCTCGGCGGTGACGGGCCGGTGGATCGTGGCGTCCATGGCCCGGGCGGCGATCATCGCCGTGAGTTCGCTCACCTGCCAGTCGCCGAACGCCACGTGCAGCAGCACGGTCTTGGCCGGCGTGCCCGGATACGGGTCGGCGGTGAGGTGCTGCACGTAGCCGGCGCCCTCGCCGCGGTCCCACAGCATCTGGACCACCGAGATGATCAGCAGCCGGTCGAGCTCGCTGGGGTAGGCGGGCGTCATGATCGCCTCGTAGGTCTCGAAGTCGACCGAGCGCGGCAGCAGCAGGCCGTAGTTCATGCCCACGACGCCCAGCACGGCTCGCTCGATGTCGGGCGAGACCGCGGCGAGCATCATGCCCATGATCCCGCCCTGGCTGTTGCCGTCGTAGTCGAGGTGCGCGGTGTCGATCATCGCCGAGCCGTCGGGGCGTTGGAACGCGGCATCGCTCACCAGACCGTCGGGGCCGATCATCAACCGGCCCAGGAAGATCTGGTTCAGCACGCCCTGCTGCAGCCGGTCGGCCATCGTCGGGAAGTTCGAGAACTCGGCGAGCGTGGCGGCCGCGTTGCCGACGTCGTCCTCGCTCATGCCCGCCCACTTCGTCGCGCAGAACACCACGTTGCTCTCGTTCGCGAACGCGCGCACGTTGCCGGCGTTGATCTCGTCGTCGCCGCCGAGCAGCCCGTGGCCGTACTGCACGAGGTGTGCCGGTTCGGTGCCCGCCACCGTGGCCTCGCTGATGTTGCAGCGGAAGCCGACCTCGATCGTGCCGTGCTGCACGGGGAGCTCGTCGCCGGTGGGCGTGACGCCCTCGCCGTAGAAGAATCGGTTGCCGGGGCCGCCGTCGCCCGTCAGGTAGTTCGGCACGGTGAAGGTGCCGAGCACGGCGGTGGCGATGCCGCTGCCCTCCTCGCCCAGCAGCACGTCGGTGATCGTGAACGGCGGGGCCGCGTCGCCCAGCTGGGCGAGCGCCTCGTCGCGGATGTGCAGCATGCGACCCGAGATGTTCTCGGTGGTGGCGACGGTGAAGTCCCATGCGAGCTGCAGGTCGCCCCGGTCGACGCCGGCCGCGGCGAGCGCGGCGAAGGTGTCCTCCATCTCGTCGCGGCGGTCCTCGACCATCGGCTGTTCGGTGACGAGACGGTCGCGGTACGCGCGGAACAGTGCGGTCGGTTCGACGGCCGCGCCGTCGCCGTCGACCAGGTCGCGCAGGCCGACGGCGTAGGTGGCGCCCTCGGTGAGCACCACGGCGGGATGGATCATCAGCAACCGCTCGTCGTCGCTCGGGGCCTTCAGGTCGAGTTCGGCCCACAGCGGCACCCGTTCGCCGGTGGCGGTGTCGACGAGCACCACCGGCGAGTCGTCGGCGAGCGACGCGTCGAGATCGGTCCAGCTCGGCAGTCGTGAGGCGTCGGCGTCGAGCCCGGGCACGTGCGTGAGCAGCGTCGAGTTGGGGCTGAAGCCGTCGTTGCGGTTCCATTCGCTCGGGTCGATGGCGATGCCGTCGGTGTTGACCGGCAGACCGTCGTCGGGGATCGCGACGCGACCGTCACGTCGGTACGCGTTCGACGGGTAGGGGAGCACGCACTGGCGGGTGTCGAGCGGGTCGCAGCCGTCGGGTTCGGTCCCCACCTGGTCGGCGATCGCGGCCTCGGTGGCGGCGTCGGCCGGCGTCGAAGTGGGCGCGGTGCTGGCCGGCGCGGCCTGCGTGGTGGCGGGCGCCGTGGTGGCGGGCGACTCGCCGGTGGCGGCGGTGGTGTCGGGCGCGGCCGTGGTGGCGGCCGGACCGTCGTCCCCGGAGCAGGCGCTGACGCCCGCGAGGGCGAGAACGAGGGTGATGCCGACGGCGGCGCGCATGCTGGTCACCGGCCCACATTGGCAGGTTGCGCACGTGGTTACCGATGGGTAACTTACCTCCATGGCCGATTTCTCGCTGAACGAAGACCAGCTCCAGATCCAGAAGTGGATCCACGGGTTCGCCGAGGACGTGATCCGTCCGGTGGCCCACGAGTGGGACGAGCGGGAGGAGTTCCCGTACCCCGTCGTCGAGGAGGCCGCGAAGATCGGCCTGTACGGCTGGGAGTTCATGATGAACGCCTTCAGCGACAACACCGGTCTCACGCTGCCGGTCGCGATCGAGGAGCTGTTCTGGGGCGACGCCGGCATCGGCATGGCGATCATGGGCTCGGCCCTCGCCGCCGCCGGCATCAGCGGCAACGGCACGCCCGAGCAGGTGATGGAGTGGGTGCCGCAGTGCTACGGCACCGCCGACAAGGTGCAGCTCGGCGCGTTCTGCGTGAGCGAGCCCGACGCCGGCAGCGACGTGTCGTCGCTGCGCACGCGTGCGGTGTACGACGAGGCCAACGACGAGTGGGTGCTCAACGGCACCAAGGCCTGGATCACCAACGGTGGCATCGCCGACGTGCACGTCGTGGTGGCCGCCGTCGACCCCGAGCTGAAGGGCCGCGGTCAGGCGAGCTTCATCGTGCCCCCGGGCACCAAGGGCCTCAGCCAGGGCCAGAAGTACAAGAAGCACGGCATCAAGGCCAGCCACACCGCCGAGGTCGTGCTCGACGACGTCCGCGTGCCGGGCCGCTGCCTGCTCGGCGGCAAGGAGAAGCTCGACGCCAAGCTCGCGCGTGCCCGCGACGCCGGCCGCAGCGGCGAGAAGCAGCCGGCCATGGCCACCTTCGAGGCCACCCGCCCGTCGGTCGGTGCCCAGGCGCTCGGCATCGCCCGTGCGGCCTACGAGTACGCGCTCGACTACGCGAAGGAGCGCAAGGCGTTCGGCAAGCCGATCGTCCAGCACCAGGCGATCGCGTTCAAGCTCGCCAACATGGCCACCGAGATCGACGCGGCCCGCCTGCTGGTGTGGCGTGCGGCCTGGCTCGCCCGCAACGGTGGCTTCAGCCACGGCGAGGGCTCGATGAGCAAGTACAAGGCCAGCGAGGTCGCGGTGCGAGTCACCGAGGACGCGATCCAGATCCTGGGCGGCTATGGCTACACCCGCGAGTACCCGGTCGAGCGCTGGCACCGCGACGCGAAGATCCACACGATCTTCGAAGGCACGAGCGAGATCCAGCAGCTGGTCATCGCCCGAGCCATCTCCGGTATGCGAATCGAGTGATTCGGCGGTCTCGCCGAGAGCCGAGAATCCGGCTCCATCCCTAGAGCATCCCTAGCGGATGAGAACACCCCTCCGGTAGGGTCTGCCGCGTGGCGACCCTGCGCGAGAAGCGACCTGGTGTGTGGGAGGTGCGCGTCTTCACGGGCACCGACGAACGCGGCAAGCCGACGCAGGTGTCTCGCACCGTGCACGGCGGCAAGCGTGACGCACAGCGTGTGGCCAACGAACTCGAGGCCGGCGCCGGTCGCGCTGCGCCGGCCGGGCGAACGGTGACGACCGTGCTCGACGCCTGGGTGACGCAGAACCTCGACACCTGGGCGCCGTCGTCTGCGCGTGATCAGCAGAGCCGTGTGCGGGCCATCAAGAAGGACCAGATCTCGAAGCTGCCGTTGGCGCGCCTGTCGATCGCCGATGTCGAGCGGTGGCACACGAGGCTGCGCAAGGCGGGCATGGCCGACGCGGGCATCAAGAACCAGCACGGCGTGCTCCGCGCCGCCCTGTCGCAGGCCGTGCGATGGGGATGGGTGTCGACCAACGTCGCGAGCATGGCGAAGCTGCGCTCGTCGAAGCAGACGCCTCGGGGCGTGATGTCGGTCGACGAAGTGCAGGCCGTGTTGCAGGCCGCAGCATCGATCGACCCGGCCGCCGAGATCGCGCTGCGGATAGCTGCGGTCGCCGCTGCTCGCCGAGCGGAACTGGCGTCGTTGCGGTGGTCGGATCTGTGCGACGGCCAGTTGTTGATCGACTCCGCCATCGAGGTGGCCGAGCGGGGGAGCGGCACACCGGTGCTCCGCGAGTCGTCGACCAAGACCGCGAACCAGCGGACCGTGACCCTGGATCCGGACACGGTGGCGCTGATCGAGCAACTCCGTGCGGAGCGAGAGCCGTATGGACCGTGGATGTTCGGCCTCGGCCCCGAGGTCGTCAGCCCCGACCGGATCGGCTGGTGGTGGCGCCGTGCCCGGCAGATCTCGGGCATCGACTCGGCGTGGCGCCTGCACGACCTCCGCCACTGGTCGGCCACCGTGTCCATCGGACAAGGACACGACGTCCGAACCGTGGCCGGCCGACTGGGACACGCCAACCCGGCCATGACGTTGCGCGTGTACGCCCATGCCTTCGCCGCCGCCGACCAAGCCGTGGCAGCCGGCCTCGGTGACATCCTGAAGAAGCCGGGGTCGTGAAGCGGCTGCCGTTCACGGACGCATTCGTCGACGAGTCGATTCGTGGCCAGCGCTACCTGATGGCCTGCGTCCTGGTGCAGGCGCATGAGTTGCCGACGTTGCGCTCGGAGCTTGCCGAGCTGTCCGGGCCGAAGAGCAGCCGCGTGCACTTCAATGCCGAGCTCGATGGTCGACGGGCTCAGCTGTTGCAGACCTTTGCCTCATGGCCGATCGAGTCGTTCGTCGTGATGTGTCGCCGTCGCCACGGAGTCACCGAGTTCGAGGCCCGTGCTCGGTGCCTCGAGCACATCGTCAGTGCACTCCAGGAGAGATCCGTCGAGCGCCTCGTGATCGAGAGTCGCCAGGACGACGTCGACGATGAGCGAACCATCCGCCGTCATCGGCAGCAGGAGCCCCGGTTGGTGTTCGAGCATCGACGCGGGGTGGATGAGCCGCTGCTCTGGATCGCCGACGGGGTCGCGTGGGCCGCCGGCGCCGGACCTCGTTGGCGCGAACACCTGGGCGATCGCCTCACCGGCATCGTCGATGCCTGAAAAAGCGCGGAACCCGGCTCCCCAACCAAAGGGTTGGCAACCGGGTCCACTTCCCGAGGCGCTTGCGACGGGCACTGCTCAGTATGCGGCCGGCCGACTGCGACCGCAAGCCGGTTCCGACGCGCATGAGCCCCGGCTCCCGCAATCGGCTTCACCGTCGCTGGCTCCTCCGGGGCTCTACTTCCTCCGGCTCAAGCCGCCAGAGGCTCGACCAGTGTGCGTCGATCTCTCCTGGATCGCAAGAGATGTCGGATGGCGGCCCGACGCGCAGAACCCGGCTCCCCCACCGCACGGCGGGCAACCGGGTCCACTTCCCGAGGCGCTTGCGACGGGCACGGTGCAGCGTGCATCGGTCAGATGCCTCCGGTCAAGGGAGATCGAGCGGTGAGGCCATTGGCCACGGGGGATGGTCCAAGGATCCGAGCGGGATCAGCGATCGGGACGGCGGAACGTCGTCTCCTGTCCCTCCACCGATGCGAGATCCAACACGCGGACATCGTCAACGTCGGTCGGGATCTCGCTGAACCAGTAGTGGAAACCTTCGATGATGCTGCTGGTCGCCGGTAGCGGGTCGAGCGTCTTGCCCTCCTCCCAGGGTGCAATGGCGAGCCATCCTTGCTCGGCGGGCTCGAAGCCGAAGAGGTACCAGCGACCGTCGATCAGGACACCGTTGACCCAGGATGGATCCCCGATCGGTGACGCCACCATGGCGAGCTTGCATCGTTCGACGCCCTCGATGTCGATGCACATGGCCTCGGGCGCAGCGGCGGTGCCACCACGAAGCCGAAGGGTGTGCTGATCGTCGATCGGAGCAACCAAGACTTCGGGCAGCTGTGCGAGTAGTGCAGATGTCTCGTCCTGCAAGGCCACGAAGGCGCTCGCGGGTTGTCGGACGAGGCTCTGCAGAATGACCTCAGCCGTCTCTGACTCGACGCCTTCGGGAAGTTGGATCACCACGATGGTCCCATCGGTGAGCAGGGCAGCGAGTCCGTTTCCGCCCACCGGGGCTGGTGCGACGATGAGGTCGCCACGACGTTCACCGTCGAACACGATCTCTGGCGCGGATCCGAAGAGCCCCGAGCGGTCGCTGATGAAGATGGTGATGGTGCGATCGAACACACCGACTCCGCCACCCTCTGTCGGCCTCGGCAGAGCTTCGCCTTCCGAGAGCCGCAGTCCGGTCATGACCTGAGGTGTCGTCTCGTTCGTGATCGCCTCGGTCAGCAGCGGGAGCTCTGCCGGCGCAGAGCCTGGTTCGAATCCCGTGATGGCGTCTGCCCGGATCACCAGTTGCTCGAGGGCTGCGAGCAGCGTCTCGCGAGCGAGTCCAGTGGAGGTGACGTCGACGAGGACTCCCTCCTCGCTCCACTGCACGTGCCAACCGGCGGCATTTTCGATGATCCCGGCATCGTGGCCACGCAGCTGGATCAGTTCGGCGCCCTCTCCGATTCCGACGAACTCGTGCGTCCTCACCGTCGCACGAAGGCCAACGAGTCCGTTGTCTTCGTAGCGTCCGAAGACCTGGTCGGCGGACGGGCGGACGATCGCACTCGTCCGCGACACTGCGAACACTCGCCAGTCGCCTGGTGGGTCGGTCGGCAGAACGATTTCGCCGCCATCGCTCGACGGTGTGGTGTTGCTCGTGGTGCCGACCTGGATCGTCGACGCCACGCAGCTGTCCCACGAAGCCGAGGCATCCGTTCCGGTGGCGAATTCGGGCAGCGTGGCGTCGAGATCGAAGGTCGCTCCCGCCGCAACGAGGCAAACCCGGAAGTTGGAAAGGGTGGTCGCGTTGCTGGCGGAGTCGTCGGGCCCCTCGCTCGGTGAGCTCGACTCATCGCGTGCGTCCAGAGTCGACTGATCGATTCGTGCGATCGAGCCCCCGGCCGCGTCGAATGCCTCGACCGACCAGTCGGGGTCCGTCGGGCGTGGCCAGACGGCGAGTCGGTTGACGGGGCGCTGCCAGAGCCGGTTGTCACCGTCGATGATGACGACGACATCGACCTCGGTCGGCACATCCGCCCAGACCGAGACACCCATGCTTGCCGGATCGGGGATCCACGGGAGACCCGAGGCGTCCGGAAGCTCACACATGCTCGGAACTCCTTCGGACCCGACGCAACGTCCTTCGAAGACGCCGTACCCAGGCACGGCCGTCACGCCCGATTCGCGGAACACCGTCGTGCCGCTCGGGGTGGTGACGGCTCGGACCGTCCCCGGCTCCCGAAAGGAGAGGGCCGACGGCACCTTCGGAGGATCGGCGGCTGAGAGCGGGAACTCGACAGCGTCGGCCATCAGCGCCGTGAGTCGGTCGTGGTCCGACGCACCGATGTCCGCCTCGTCGGTCGCCTCGCGCTGCATGGCGGCCCACGTCAGCGAGCCGGCGGCGAGGAGCACGACGGCGGCCGCCGCCATGGCAGGCCAGCGGCGCGGTGCCCGCACCGGCGCCGATGCTCGTTCGAGGGCGTGGTCGGCGATGCGTTCGATCTGTTCCTCAATGGTGAGCATCGGTCACTCCCAGTTCGGTGCGAAGTCGTTGGAGGCCGCGACTCAGGTGAGTTGCGACCGTGGAAGGTGAGACGTCGAGGACGTCGGCGATCTCGGTGTGGGTCCAGCCGCAGCCGTGTGCGAGCCAGACCGAGATGCGTTGCGTGTCAGGCAGTTCTTGCAGCGCGCCGATCAAGCGCGGTTCGACGTCGGGGATGTGGACCGCCTCGTCGTTGCGGAACAGCCGCAGAGGCTTTGGTCGCCGTGTACGGGATTGCCCGACACGGAACAGGTAGCCGACCGGGTTGTCCATCTCCGCCAGTCGTCCTCGGTGCTCGTGCGCGTAGGCGAGCGCTTCGGCGACGGCGTCGTCGACACGATCCACGCCGACGGCACCGAGCAGCGCACGTCGGAGGCGTGGCTCTGCGTCGCGAACGAAGGCGTCGAAGGCTCGATCCGACCTCATGCCGTGCGAATCCTCACACCTCGAAGACCATCGAGCGGCATGAACGCGCCACAACGAATGTGATCGTTCGTCGCTCGTGGTTCGGGAGTCGAGCCCTGCCGATGTCGCGCACTCGGCATCGATGAGCCGTCGGCGCACGGCCTAACCCGGTCGGGTTGTCGATCAGCGCCCCTGAACGGCGTTCTCAAGATTTGCGCGAATCCATACGATGACTCTCCGATGGACCCAGCCGTCATCCGCAGGCAGGACGAGAGCATGCGATCGGACTTCGCTGACATGCGGCGCCGCACGGCGACGAGTGACGATGCCGTCGAGTTGGAGCGACTCGCCACGGCCGACGATCTGGGTGTGGTGTGCCTTGTGGCTGGGAGCAGGGCGACATCGGCTGCTGTCGTTGCGAGTCTCGCTCAACATCCAGCCGACTGCGTTCGCCGGGTCGTCGCGAGGCGCGCCGACCTGGCCGCCGACCTGATCGAACAGCTGGCGCTCGATCCGAGTCGGCACGTTCGACGGGCAACCCACATCACACACGAGCTGGCGGTGTCGACGCTTGTCGAACTTCGTCGTCGTGGTTGGTGGAGCCCGAGGTTGGAGGATCGCCTCCGCCGTGTGCTGGACGACCCGATGGCAACGGCAGCGCTCGTTCGTGACCCCGCCACGGTCACCCTGGCCTGCGGTGGCGTGCTCGATCGAGAGACGGTTCGGAACGAACTGCACCAGCTCCCCGATTGGTCCGTACGGATGCTCGCAAACACCTGTCGGTTCGACGGCCGGTCCGCCGTGGCGCTGGCTCGAAACCCGGATCGACTGGTGCAGGAGTCGCTTGCGTCGAACCCCCATCTGACGAATTCGATGCGCCGACGGATCGTCCGCCTTGGTGGCGTGTGGGCCTCAGCAGCGGCGTTGGGCGATGCGCCGGGAACAGCCTTGCGGAGTCTCGCTCGGTTCCGCTCGCACCGCGTCGTGCGCCGTCGGGCTGCCCGGTTCGAGCGCAACCGCCTCGTTCTCAGCTTCTGGGCCCGACAGCCCGACTGGGACGTGGCCCGCGCATTGGCGGCCAACCCGCGCCTGCCGTTGCACGTCCAGCGGCGGCTCGCGAGACGAGCATCCTTCTGGTCGGTGCGCGAGGCCCTGGCACGACGCACGGATGTCTCCCGCATCGTGAACGTGTTGGGGGCATCCGCACCGGTGCAGTTCGCACTGGCTTCGAACCCTGCGGCGCCTGCCGACGTGGTCGGGGGGTTGGGCACGGTTCGCGATCCGTACGTCCGAGGCCTCGCCGAATCACACCCGACCACACCACCGGAACGGGTGCGAGCGCTGCTCGCTGATCCGGAACAACCGGCGTGGCTGCTTCGAAGGTTGGCGAGCCACCCGTCGCTCACCGACGATGAACGCGATATCGCGCTTTCGTGGATCACACTCGGGGGCTGCGTCGGCGACCCGACGTTCGATCCGGTCATGTGCACGGGCTCCCCGAACCCCGAAAGCTCGGCATCGGACGCGTACGACGCGGAACTGCGGCTCAATGGTCTCGAGTCCGTCCTGTGGCGGGCACGAGCGCGCGCGGGACGAGGTCCTCTGGGGAATCACCGGCTGTTCGAGCTCGCTCACGATCCGCACCCCGGCGTCAGATCAGTGGCGGCCTCGTACCTTCTCGCCGACACGCTCGCCGAACTCCGTTGGGACGAGATTCCCGCCGTGAGCCAGCGCGCGCAGACCACGGCGGCCCAGTCCGGCGTCCGAGCGCTGCTGACACCACCGCCGATCGGCCGTCGCCCCTGGTGGCTCCTGGCTGCGGTTCCGTTCGGACTCTGGCTCGTCACGGTGTTGGTCGAGCCGGCTCAGCGGCCAGATCCGCCCTACTACGTGCCGACAAGTGAGGCGCCGACCGAGGACGTCGGTGCGTCGAAGCCAGGTGCCTCGTCCGATCTGACGGGGCTGACCGATCTCCTTTCGCGGTATCCAGGAAGGCTTCTCGATTCGTGCTGGCTGGACGGCGTGCTCGTCACAACCCGTGACGATGGAGGTCTTCTGATCACCCTCGACGTCGTCGATGAGTGGAACCGGATCGTGAAAGTGGACGACCTCGAGCCTCAAGCCATCGCGGTTCGACAGACTGCAGTCATCCCATTGGCAGTCGGCGAAGCGAAGCACGTGGTCAAGATCGCGCCGCAGGACGAGGCAACACGACTCGAGACGATCGAGCTCAGCCTCGTTCACGCGACGGGGTCCATCGACGGGAGCGGTTGCGCGTGATCGGGCCGGTCGCACTCGAGTCGCGGAGGACTGCCGCCACGTCCACAGATGCGGACGTACTCGCCGCGCTGACACGAACCGATGACCTATCGACCCTCTGTCTCGTAGCGGTGAACCCATCGACGCCGGAATCGATCGTTCGAGGACTCGCTTCGCACCGCGCACCTTGCGTCCGGCGGGCCGTGGCGATGAGCCAGAACCTCGACACCGATCTCAAGACCACGCTTGCGTGGGACTCGGCAAGAACGGTCCGACGCGCAGTGTTCCGTCACCAGCAGTTCGACCTCGACGCGTTGCTGGGCCTATTGCGCTCCGGCGTCGACTCGACCCGCCTGCATGAGCAGCTGCGCCTCCACGTTGCCGACCCCACGGTCACTCGACGTCTGCTGAAGGACAGGACAACGTGGTGGTGGGCGGCCGGCGGTTCGATCGATCATCGCACCTTCGCCGAGGTGTTCAGCGAGCTACCCCCGTGGATGCGGCAGCACCTTGCCCGCACGTGCCGGTTCGAGCGGCGAGATCTCGTCAAGTTGTCGCGCGACGCAGATCGCGACGTGCAAGAGGCGGTAGGTGGACGGGCAGATCTCTCACCGGTCGATCGACGCGCGATCGCTCGTCGCGGTCATGTGTGGGCCCGAGCCGCCGTCGTCGCTGCTGCCGAACCCGGATCACGGGTACCTCGTCGGCTTCGCTTCCGGCGGCATCGCGTGATTCGGCGAGTCGTCGCTGCACGAGAGCAGAATCAGCTGTTGCTCTGGTGGTGGTCGACGTCTGCACCGTGGGACGTTGCGTGTGCAATCGCGTCGAATCCGAACATCGGTCGACGCACGATCCGTCAGTTGACCTCGCGTGAACGCGCGTGGTCCGTGAGCGAGGTGCTCGCTCGACGCGAAGACGTCCCGGAGTTCGCACAACGGCTCAACACTGCGCCGCCTGTGCTGCTGGCGCTCGCGACCAATCCCGCGGCGCCGCCGTGGGCGATCGAGCACCTCGTTCGATCTCCCGACCCGTACGTGCGAGGGCAAGCGACCGGACATCCGGCCGCGCCGGTCGAGATGGCACGTGCGAAGCTCGTCGATCCGGCGACCCCAGTGTGGGTGGTGCGGCGCGCCGCCCAGCACCCCGACCTTGACGAGGACGAACGCGACGCAGCGTTGGCGTGGCTGGCGTTGGGCGGTGGGACCGGTGACCCCAACTTCGATCCGATCACCTGTCGTGGCAACCCCGACATCACGCGCTCCGTGGTGGCCGCATTCGAGGACGAGGCCAGACGTGAGGGACTGTTGTCACCCTTGTGGCGCGGGCGCGAGCGCTGGACCCATCAGCACCAATCGCTCGGCTATCCCTCGCTGAGGGCGATGGCGAGCGACTCGCACGTTGCGGTGCGCCGGCGCGCGGCGTCGTTCCGATGGCGCTCGTTGCTACAGGAGTTGGTGTTCGACGCCGATCGGCAAGTCGCCGCGACGGCCCGCCGAACGCTCGACGATCCCGCGCTCTCCGTCGCAGCACGCTGGCGGCCAAACGGTGCGGCCTTCCTCAAACGAGCGGCTCCGGTGATCATCGGGGGGTCGCTTGCGGTGGTGGTGAGCGTCATTGGCAGCGTCACGAGTGATCCGCCAGAGCGATCTGCAGAGAAGGCGGCTGCGCAGATCGAGTCACTTCCCGACACCCTGAAGCGCACGGCGCTGGTGTCTTACGACGACCGGTGCGTGATCGAAGACGCCGCGCTGGCAGTCGGCCGGGACGGCGACGGCACGGTCGGCTTCGCATTCACCGCAGGACGGAACGTGCAGATCCTCGCCGGGTTCAGCCAGTCCGGTGATGATCAACCCACAACCGCGATGCGTGCGAGTGCGGGCGAGACCGTGACCATCGTCATCACGTCGTCCGCCTCTCACGTCACGTTGGTCCAGCGTGGTTCGGCCTCGCCACCACGTGTCAGCGAGCTCGCGATCGGCCGCGGCTTCATCGATTCGGAGGACTGCCCATGACCCCCACCCTCGACGCGCTCGCCACGTCGCTCGCAGCGCGCGTCCCGGTCATCCTGTGGGGAGGACCAGGCACGGGCAAGACGTCGGCGATCAGCGCGATGGCGACCCGATCAGAGCTCCCGGTCGAGGTCGTCATCGCGAGCATCCGCGAACCGTCGGACTTCGGTGGCCTCCCGGTGGTCGACGAGCGGTCGGTGCGATTCGCGCCGCCCATGTGGGCCGAGCGGTTGGCGGCCGAAGGACGAGGTGTGCTGTTTCTCGACGAGCTCTCGACCGCGCCTCCGGCGGTGCAGGCTGCACTGTTGCGCGTCGTGCTCGAGCGGCATGTGGGCGACCTGCAACTCCCGGAGGAGGTGATGGTGGTTGCGGCGGCGAATCCGCCCGACCAGGCGGCAGACGGCTGGGAGCTGGCCCCGCCGCTCGCGAACCGGTTCTGTCACCTCGACTGGTCGACGGACGCCCGCACGTGGGCGGAGGGATCGTTGTCTGGATGGCCTGTCCCACCGATCCGACCACTCGCCGAGGGTGCCGTTCAGGCAGCAGCGAGCACCCATCGCGCTCGCATCGGCGCGTTCCTCGTCGGCCGGCCGGGACTGCTTTCGAAACTGCCCGACGACGCGACGACCGCCGGACGGGCGTGGCCGTCGCCGCGTTCGTGGACCATGGCCTCCACCCTGCTCGGGGCGAACGATCTTCTCGAGGGAGGTCCGTCGCTCGCAGCAGTGTTGCTTGCAGGATGCGTCGGTCCCGGCGCCGCTCTGGAGTATCGGGCATGGGTCGACGAGGCCGGCCTGATCGATCCCGAGGAAGCGCTTCGGGATCCGTCGTCGTTCCGAATGCCCGAGCGTGGCGATCGGGCGTACGCCGCGCTGTCGAGCATTGTCGCCGCCGTCCGTGCCGATGCGACGCCCGAACGTTGGGTTGCTGCGTGGCACGCCATCGCCTCGGCCGTCGGCAGCGGACAGGTCGACCTCGCGGTCGCCGTGATGCGCCCGCTGGTCGAGCTCCGGCCAGCGGGAGCGATTCCGCCGCGGGAAGCACTCGCGATCGTTGCGCCCGTGCTCCGCGAGGCCGGTTTGCTCGACCGGCTCGCCGGTCCGGGATGAGAGCGGACGACGAGCGGCGCCTCGCCGCCGCCCGCCTGCTCGCGGCCGAACGCCAACCCTTCCTCGCCGTCGCGCTCTACGCGCTCACCGCCATCCCGTCGCCCGGTCTCGGTACGTTCGGCGTCGACGAGCGCTGGCGGCTCTACATCGACCCTGAGACCTTGCAGGGGTGGTCCGTCGAGGAGGTCGCCGGTGTGCTGTTGCACGAGGTCGGGCATCTCGTCCGCGACCACGCGGGCAGGGCGCGTCGCTTGTTCGTGGACCACACGACCCAGCGGATCTGGAACATCGCGGGCGATGCGGAGATGAATGACGACCTCCGGCGCGACGGGGTGACGCTGCCGAAGGACGGAGTGCTGCCCTCGAAGCTCGGACTTCGCGCCGGTCGAGCGGCCGAGTACTACTACCGCGAGCTGCTGCACAGGACGCGATCCGACTTGCCGGAAGCCGACTGCGGCGAGGGTGCTCACGGCGTGTCGGACGAGTTCGGCCATCGCGGTACCGGGGGTGCCGGTGTTCACTCGGCACTGCCCCCGGGCGTCGAGCCCGTCGAGGCGGACCTGATCCGAAGGCAGGTCGCGGTAGCGATCGGCCGGCAGGCGGGCACGGTTCCGGGCGGCTGGTCCCGATGGGCGTCGGGGTTCCTCGCGCCACAGGTCGACTGGCGCCGTCAGCTGCGCACACTGGTCGGCGCTTCGCTCACGAGGACCGTGCCCGGTCGCACCGACTTCACGTACAGCCGCCCGTCACGGCGTCGTATCCCGAACGTGGTGCTGCCGGCGCTCGTCACCGGTGTACCGACCGTGGCCGTGGTGATCGACACGTCGGCGTCCGTCGAGGATCAACTGCTCGAACGGGCCTGGTCCGAGACGGTCTCGATCATCCGGTCGTACGGTGTGCGACGCGAGCAGGTCGCCGTGTGGGCAGCCGACACGGTCGCGCGACGAGTGGACCTGCGACGCACGGGCAAGGTCGAACTCGTCGGCGGTGGAGGCACCGACATGGCGGCGGCGATCGAACGCGCCGGATCGGTCAGGAACCGACCTGACCTCATCGTGGTGCTCACCGACGGCGAGACCCCGTGGCCTCTCAAGGCGCCTGCCGTCGAGGTGGTCGTCGGTCTCCTTGCTCCGGAGGCGCACGTGTTCAGTGCCGTGCCCTCGTGGGCGACCGCCGTCACCATCGAGCGCTGATCCGGAGGGTGCGTCGACCCGACGGACCGTCGTCGGGTATCGCTGCGGCCGTGTCCTGACTTCGCGCACACGACTGCTCGGCATGACATTCGTCACACCCGAGCGGACGTTCTGGACGTCGGCGGACAAGCACGGACATCCACGTACAACCACGGACAAACTCGGCCGTGACCCTTAGAAATGGGGGCGTTGCGTGCGGAATGCCACCGGTGTAACTAGGTCCGCATGTCATCGGCGGAGGACAACGACAAGCGGTCGAATCCCTTCGAACTGCTCACGGTGATGGAGGCTGCGGACGAGCTTCGTGTCGGCCGCACACGCGTCTACGAGATGGTGACCGAGTACCTCGAGTCCGGCGGCACGGCCGGGTTGCCGGTCATTGCATTCGGCCCGCGATCGAGGCGCGTGCCCCGCTGGGCCCTCGACGAGCTGAAGGCCACGGGTCGCGTGGTGAACCTGAACGAGGTCCGCTTCGATCGGCGAGGCCTCCGTGAAGCCGGCTGAACCGTCACCGATCTCGCTCGTGATCGGAGCTGCCTCGCTCGAGCTCCGTCGTGCCCTCGGACCGTCTGCCTGGCTCGTGTTCGAGGAGATGCTGCTGCGGTCGACGACCGAGCGGGGTGAGCGCATCGCTCACGTGTCGGTGCGGTCGATGGCGGCGGCACTCGGCGTCGCCAAGGACACCGTCGCTCGTGCGCTGAACCGGCTCCGGGATGAGGGCCTCGTGTCGCCCGCGCAGCCGAAGAACGACCGTGGTCTCTTCGAGGCCGGCAGCTACGTCATCGACGTACCGGAAGGTCTGACCCTGTCTGCGGTCGGGCTTGGTCCTCAGGTGCGCACGCGCAAGGTCGCTGCCGAGACCGGTCAGCTAACGCTCGGCATCGAGTCCTGAGGCGTCGCGTCATGAACTCACCGATCTCCCCAACCGAGCACCCACGGAGGACAGACGAGTGCACGGACGTCGCGGTGAGGTTCACATGACGGTGCGTGTGACGACGTTGAAGGGCGCGACGGCCGGTGCGTACTACGTGGAGGCGTTGCCGAACTACTACCTCGACGCGGGCGAACCGCGCGGCATGTGGCACGGCCAGGCCGCCGGGATGCTCGGTCTCTCGGGATCGGTGGACGACGACGCGTTCCTCGCCCTGATGGCGGGCTTGGATCCTCGCGATCCGGATCGGTTGCTAGGGAATGGGTTCTCGGAGCGGTCGGTGCGCGGGTTCGATGTGACGGCGTCGTCACCGAAGTCGGTGTCGGTGTTGTGGGCGGTCGGCGACGACTGGGTGCGTGCCGAGGTGCTCGCCGCGCACGACGCCGCGGTCGCGGCGGTGGCAGGGTGGATCGAGACGCACGCGCACACCCGATTCCGGTTGGGTGGCGAGGTCGTGGTGGTGGATGCGGAGGGGATCGTCGCGGCGGGGTTCCGGCAGCACACGTCGCGGGCGTTGGATCCGCAGCTGCACACACATCTGGTGGTGGCGAATCGTGTGAAGTCGCCGGACGGCCGCTGGCTCGCCCTCGACGCCCGCACGTTGAAACGCGATCAGCGCACCCTGTCCGCGCTGTTCCACGCGGCCGAGCGCGCCGAGCTGACCCGGCGGCTCGGTGTGGAGTGGGGTCCGGTCGTGAACGGGATCGCCGAGATCGAGGGCATCGACCGAAGCGTGGTGGATGAGTTCTCGACCCGTACCAAGGCAGTCGCCGGGCGGCTATCAGAGAAGTTGGATCGGTTCGAGCAGACGATGGGCCGCGAACCGACGCCGCGGGAGCGGTGGCAGCTCGAGCGGGAGGCGGCGGTGGATTCGCGGCCGGCGAAGGACCACGCCGTGAACGCCGACGTGCTGCACGATCGTTGGGTCGGTCAGCTCCGCGATCTCGGTATCGATCCAGAGCAGTTGGTGGCCGAGGTGATCGGCCGCACACTCGACCGCCTGTTGGACTTCGATGTGCTCGATCAACGTGGCGTGGTGTACGCCGCGCTCGATGTCCTGTCGGAGCAGCAGTCGTCATGGCGGCCGGCGGAGATCGTCCGCGAGCTCGCCGGGATCTTGCCGACCACGCTCGCTGCGACCGCGGCAGAGGTGGTCGCAGTGGCCGACGTCCTCGGCTATGGCATCGGCGCCGGCCAGGGGATGGAACTCGGCCCACCAGTACCTGCCGGGGTGGAGCGAAGGTTGAGTGATGACCGGCCGATCACCGAAGCAGCTTCCGATCGGGCGATCACCCAATGGTGGATCCTGGAGGAGGAAGCGTTCGTCCTCGACTGGGCCGGCCGAGGTGTCGATCCCGCGCAGGCGAAGTCGAGCCGTGCGACGCTGGACCGCTGCCCGATCGAGTCCTCGAGCGCACAGCGGGAAGCGGCCGCAGCGATCGCCGGCACCGCACCAGTCGTGCTCGTAGTCGGGCCCGCCGGGACGGGGAAGACGACCGCGCTGCGGCCCGCTGTGGAGCAGCTTCATGCCGATGGGCGGGTGGTGTTCGGTGTGGCGCCGTCGGCGATCGCCGCGTCGGTGCTCGCTGAGGAGACGGGGGTGCGGGCGGACACGATCGACAAGCTCCTCGCCGAGCACCGCACCGGCCGCCCCCGTCCCATGTTCGATCTGCCTCCCGGGGCGACGGTGATCGTCGACGAAGCCGGGATGCTCGCCACCCCGAAACTCGCCGAACTCGCTCACCTCGCCGATGACAAGCGGTGGCGGGTGGCGTTGGTCGGTGACCCGATGCAGTTCTCTGCGGTCGGTCGGGGAGGGATGTTCGGGATGCTCGTCGACACCCATGGTGCGATCGAGCTCGACCGCGTCCACCGCTTCACCAACGACTGGGAACGCGCCGCCTCGCTCCAGCTCCGCCGAGGCGACCCGGCCGTCGCGGACACCTACGAGCGCGAAGGCCGGCTCCACGGCGGCACCGCCGAGCAGATCGAACGCTCCGCCGTGTCCGCATGGTGGCGACACCGTCGAACCGGTGCGTCGGTGTTGTTGATGGCGCCATCGAACGAGACCGTCGACCGGCTCAACCAGGCCGCGCAACGACGCCGGATCGCAGCAGGCGAACTCGCGGAAGGGGAGTGTTTCGAGTTGCCGAACGGGGTGCGGCTGCACGTCGGGGACGAGATCGCCACCCGACACAACGACCGGACGATCGAGACCGACCGGCACGAGATGGTCCGCAACCGCAACACCTGGACCATCACCGCGCTCAACGACGACTGGACGATCACCGCACGCGGAGCGCCCGGCACGGTCGTGCTTCCGGCCGAGTACCTGTGCGATCACGTCGAACTCGCCTACGCCATCACCGCCATGGGCGCACAAGGACGAACCGTCGACCACGCCATCACCGTCATCGACACCACCACCGACGTCCGCAACCTCTACGTCCCCATGACCCGAGGGCGCGAGTCGAACCACGCCTACCTCGTTGTCGAAGGCGAAGACACCGCCGCAGACGTGTTCGCCCGCTACCTCACCAACGACTGGATCGACCTTCCGGCCCACCAACGAGCCCGAGAGCTCTGGGCCCCGACCGGCCGGGAGCCCGACTTCCGAGCGCCGGCCGCAAGCCGAGACGACGACTTCGGCATCGACCTGTAGCCCTCGCCCCTACCGGCACTTCCGGGGCAGCCGAGAGGCGACTTCCAGGCGTCAGGTCCAGGGCCCGAAGACAGGGCTTTCAGATAGGACAGACACCGTGCGCATGCCTCGTGTCAGGCTCACGTAGAGCTCCTCACGTGTTAGGTGCTCGGCGTCGACAACGAGCGCGTGTTGATACTCGAGACCCTTGACGAGGAGGGGGGTGCCGATGACTCGATCCGTTGGGCGTTGCCGTCCGTGTCGCCGAAGCTCGCGGATGCGGTTTGCGGCGTGGGCGAGCGTCTCGTCCGCCGACTCGGCTGCCAATGCCAGAATCAGATCCAGGTCAGTCCAGAGCTCGCGTCTGGCAACGACCACGTCAGGGAAAGCGCTGATCGCTTGTGAGACGGCACGCAGGCTTTCAGGGGTGCCGGCGGTGCGCGCTGCCAGCGCCGCAGCTGTGAATGGTCCCAGGGTGGCGCCGGGCTGAAAGGTCGGCGTTGCTCCTTGCACGACCGCCTGAAGCCGGGCTTGGAAGCCGGTGGGAAGCCGTGCAAGGCAACGGTTTGCGAGGGCTCCGACCTCCGCTACACGCTGGGCAGGTGTCGCCGCATCGATCCGGGCGATGCATTCGAAGAGATCCGTGCTGGCGAGGTCCTCGAGCGCTTCGAGCTTGCCGTCGGCCCGTTTCGCAAGGTACACGCATTGCGCGCGGTGCTTGGTGATGACGACGGATGTGCCGTCCAAGTCGGCGATCCGCTTGCAGTTCGGGCCTCGATTGTGCGGTTGGGCCTCGATCCAATCGATGTGAGGGTAGGACAGCAGGTCGATTGGCAGATTGGCGAGCATCCGTTCACGTAGCGCGAGAAGTTGGTCCCCGAGCGCCGGGTTCGTGTCCTCCCATCGTCTGGGTAGCGGGATGAGCTCGAGACGCGCGAGCTGTTCATCGACGGCCTGCCAGGCAACCGTTGGGTCACCAGGGAAGTTGAACACTGCCTGCAGCGGATCGCCGACAACGATCATCGGAACCGCGTTCGCCAGCTGCATGAGTGCGGTGTGTTGGTCCGGCTGACAGTCCTGATACTCGTCGACGAGCACCGTGTCCCAGGTGGCAGCCAGCACGGCCTGGATGCTTGGGGCTCCGAGCACAGCTGTGGCTCCTGCGTGGAACTCGGCGAACGACGGCTCCGGCCCTCCGGGCTCGACGCCGGCGAGCATGGGATAGTTCCGACACCAGGACTCGCAGAAGGCGGAGATGGTACTGATGTGCACACCTGACGACGGCAGGCTCAGCCGGCGCAGTCTGCGTCTGAATGCGTCGAGTCCAGCGTTGGTGTGGGTCAGGAAGAGCGTTCGCTTCTGGGCTGTGCTCAGCATGCCTACCGCGTGCGCGAGGAGTTCGGTCTTGCCAGCTCCTGCGGGTAGGACCACATTGCATGGTGCTGCACCAAGAAGCATCTCAGCTTCCTCGGCTGCGGTCATGGCGCGATCGGGTGGGTGAATGCCCGTAGGGCATCGATCCACTGGCCGAGCGGAGTTCCGGCCATCTCGTCCATTCTCGAGACCAGGATCTTTCCCAGCTGCTCTCCCTTGCTTATTGTCTTGAACCACTTCTTGGCGGAAGCTGCGCGGCCTACCGCGAGCCGCACGGCGGGCTCGCCCGCAACCGTGATCCAGCCGGTGATGTCCAGACCAGCCAGTTCGATCGTGTCGTCCGGAAGCCTCGCCTGAACCATCGCGCGGATCGATTCCGGTGGGTCGTCCGAGTCTGAGAGCGCGACTGCGAGATCAACGACTTCTTGTAGCCCCGGGATCGGTAGGGAAGCGGCAACCTCCGCCTCGATGTCGTGGCCCTGTCCGACTTGAATGACGGTGCAACCGGCGTCTGTGGCGCCGTTCAGCTCGGCTTCGGAGGTGTTGCCGTCGTTGTCGACGATCAGGGCTACGTCGTAACCGAGGTGGGCGAGGCCAACCGCTCGAACCGGTGCGACGGTTGCGCCGGCCCCATCAACCGTTACGACTCCTCGCACTGCCGCCGAGCTCGCAGGGGCGTCCAGATCGAAGTGTTCCATCAGCGCCCGAGCGATGCCGACTTCGGTCTTGCCCTCCATCACAGCGATCCGACGGCTCAAGAATGCCGACGGACTTGAACGGGCGAGTGCTTGCCCGGCGTCGTCGGGCGGCAGCTCTCCCTCCGAGATGGACGTGATTGCACACGAGCCGTCGACGGTCCGCACGACGCACAGCTCTGCCACCGCCGCCTCTTCGATCACGGTCGGTGAATGCGTGGTGCAGAAAACCTGCATTGCCTCGCCCTGTGCTGTGCGAAGTCCTCGGATCAGATGCCGAACGCGGTGCGGTTCGAGCCCCGCCTCCACTTCGTCCAGCAGCAGTACTCCGGTACCGCTCGTGGCCCATCGTTGGACCGCAAGGCTGGTCAAGCGGCGCGAACCCAAGCCGCGTGTCGCGATTGGCAATTCACCATCGTGCAATACCAGGGATCCAGAGCGAAGTTGGACTGCCGGGTCGAGCCCGGGTCTGGGGTCCCCGATGACAGTGGCGGCCGTCGTGCTCGCCGCGACGGATGCGGCGGCCGCTGCTTGCTGCAGGGCGTCGGATGGGTGATCGAAGATCGCCTTGCGCGCCGCGCGCTGGGAGCTTGCTAGCAGGCCCGGCAACTCCGGAGACGGGGCCGTGCCACGCGCGAGCGCCGACGACCTCGACCAGGTGAGGTGCTCGGTGGCGGTCTCATCGATGCGGTGGACGAGCAGGTGCTGCCGCTGAAGCGCTGAGATGCGGCGTGGTTCGTATGTGGGCCCACGTACCAGCCACCAAGCTGGCTCAAGACTGGCGTCCACGGTGAGACGAATCGTTATAGCGGGGTTCGTTCCGGCAACGGGTTCGTCATGAAGCGTTCCATCCGGTCCCAGCCCACGAAGGCATTCTCCGAACGTCTCCTTGGCGAGCGACGCAGGGTCAAGACCGGTGAGCGTGATGTCGATCTGAATTGCGTTGCCTGGGTCACCGCTGTAGAAGTCGGCGTCACTGAACGTCAGGTTCCAGCGGTGAGCAAGCGTCACGGAGATGGCGTCGAGGACGGTGGTCTTACACGAGTCACCTGGGCCGATGAGACAGTTGAGTCCGTGGCGGGGATGCCAATCGAGGGTCTTGATGCCCCGGAAGTTGCAAACCCGAACATGGTGAACCCGCATGAGGCCAATGCTGGCATGACTCGCTACCACATTGCTCCCGCGACGCCGCCGTGTCTCGTGATCGATCGTCCCCTCTTCGATGCCGACCCAGCTTGTTGTCCTCGTTGTAGCCCTGGCACATTCGTCCCAGTCCTGGTCCTAACGCCAGCCGCGCAAGGCGGCGCGGTCACCGCGCCAACCCGTCGCAGACTCTGTGAGCGCTCGGTGAGATCCGCGTTCTGTGCTCACTGAAATCCGCGGTTGATGTCGGGGGTCTTCTGGCCGGCATCAACCATCCCACCCGGGAGCGGGTGGTTCCTCCAACGTGTCGAGCGACCAAGCCACGACCGTTGGAGGAACCGCTCTCCATGATGAACCAGGAGACGTACGTGAAAGTGCATGAACTGCGAAAGCAGGGCTGGACGCTGGACGAGATCGCTGCTGAGACGGGGTTCCACCCGTCGACGATCTCCCAACATCTGAAGGCCGAAGGACCACCGGCGGGCCGGCAGGTGCCGGACTCGGCGTTGGTGATGAACGCGTTCTGGAAGCAACGGATCGCGACGCTGATCGACACCTACCCGCGGCTGCTGGGCGTGTCGGTGTTCAACAAGTTGCAGGCGGAGAAGTTCACCGGCGGCTACTCGACCGTGACCCGTGAGCTCCGGGCGATCCGAGGGCCGCGGTTCCGGGCGGCGGAAGCCGTGTCGATGCCGATCCACACCGACCCGGGCGAGGAAGCCCAGTTCGACTTCTGCGACCTGTCTGACTGGGCACGCCGCTGGGGGTGGGGCACGCCGTTGTGGTGTTTCGGGATGATCTTGTGCTGGTCTCGGTGGCGGATCTGGTGGTTCACCACGTCGGAGGACCGTCAGCACACCTTCGAAGGGATCGCCCGGTTCTTCGACGCCACCGGCGGGATCCCGGCCGCATGTCGCACTGATCGGATGGGTGCGCTCGGCCGATCACAGGGACAACGGTTCGTGCTGCACCCACCGACGGTCGGGTTCGCCGCGCATCACACCACGACGATCACCTCCTGCAAGGCCCGTGACGCGAAACGCAAGGGCAAGGTCGAGCGGCCGTTCCGCCAGTTGCAGGAGACCTTCCTCCCCGAGGTCGAGCTCGACGGCATCCCGGCCGATCTGGCCGAGTTGAACCGCAGGGCTGAGCGTTGGCTCGAGGCACGCGTGCACGGCGTCAAGTCGAGGACCACGGGTGAGCGACCGGCGGACCGGCTGATCGTCGAGCGGCCGTTCCTCACACCGTTGCCGCGGGTGCGGTTCGACACCGACTACGTCGAGACCCGCCGGGTCCACAACATCGTGCCGTTCATCTCCGTCGACGGCGGCCGCTACGGGCTCCCAGCGAACGTGCTCGGTCAGCTCGTCGAGATCCGCCGCCCGGTCGACAGTCGCCAGTTCACCGTCCGCCACGCCGGCCGACTCATCGTCACTCACGAACTTCAGGACAAGCCGGCACCGGAGATCGTGTGGCTCCCGGAGCACCGGGCCCAGATCGAGACCGCTGCGATGGCCGGCCGCCCGAAACACGACGGCCGCCATCTCCACCTCGTTGCATCTGCAACAGACCCAGCCCTGGAGCAGTTGGGGTTCGGTGACGGCGACTACGACGTCGACACCCCCGACCTCGAACAGCGCTACGGCATCGACATCACCGTCGACATCGAACTCGATGTCGATCTGGAGGACCTCGCATGAGCACCGGGTTCTACGAGCAGATCAAGGCCGACCTCGGCTACCTCCACCTCGACGCCGCCGCAGCCTCGTTCGCCGTGCTCGCCGAAGAAGCCAGGCTGAACGAGTGGTCACACGTCGAGTTCCTCGCCCGGCTCGTCGCCGAACAAGCCACCGTCGACCGCAACCGCAGATTGGCGGCCCGGCTGCGTTACGCCCGGTTCCCCTACCGGCGCACGCTCGCCGACTTCGACTTCGAGTTCCAACCGTCCGTCGATCGCAAGCTCATCGAGGACCTCGCCACCCTCCGCTTCATCGAAGAGAACCGGCCGATCCTGTTCCTCGGCCAACCCGGCTGCGGCAAGACCCACCTCGCTGTCGCACTCGCGACCGTCGCGGTCGAGGCCGGCTACCGCGGCTACTTCACCACCGCCGACAACATGTGCAAGACCCTCATCCGCGCCCAACACGACGGCACCCTCGCCACGAAGTTGAAGACCTACACCGCACCGACGGTGATGGTCATCGACGACGTCGGCCTCCTGCCGATCGGCGGGACCGAAGGCGCAGCGATGTTCTTCCACGTCGTCAACACCCGCTACGAGAAAGGCCACCCAACGCTCGTCACCACGAACCGCGGGCTGCCCGCTTGGGGCCAGATCTTCGGTGACGCCGTCGTCGCCGCCGCCATCCTCGATCGGCTCATGCACAAAGCCATCGTGTTCAACATCCGAGGCCCCTCATGGCGTCTCCGCGAGCACAACGGCCTCGAGATCGCCACCACCAACCCCGACCGATAACCTCACCCCGCCGACCACAGACCCGAGCATCAACCGCGGGTTTTGGTGAGCGCCGAACGCGCCTTCTCCTGAGCGCTCACAGACTCACTGCTTCACGTGCGAGACGCGGATGCTCGCCAGCTCACAGCAGTCGTCCGCTTCGTCTTCCGCGTCATCGCCGGTGATCTCGGCCCGGCGACGCGGCGCCACTCTCACTGAGCTATCGCCAGCCCCATACCGGTTGGCTTGGCAGTCGTCCGCATTCCGCGAGACTGCTGTGATGGCAGACATCGAGATCCGACGCGGAGACGTGGTTCGTGTGAACTTGAGCGGTGCGCTCGGGGGCGAGAAGCAGGGAGACGATCGGCCCTGCGTCGTGATTCAAAACGACGTTGGCAACAAGCACAGCCCACTCACCATCGTGGCTCCGATCACCGATCGAAGGCAGGACAAGCACCTGCCGGTCCAGGTACCTGTCAACGCGGCGGAACTCGGCCCTGGCGGCAAGGATTCGGTCATCGAGTGCGGGCACATTCGGACGGTCGACCGCGACAAGCGGATCAACAGGAAGCTCGGAGTTATTGCGACGCTCCCTACTGAGACGATGACCCGTGTCGATGCAGCAGTGAAGGTCAGCCTCGGCGTGAGCTGAGGCCGCGATGCAGTTCGGCCACTTATCTGGCGCGCAGTAACTGCAGCCGCACGCGCCCCCTACCGCCGGCTCTGCGGCGTGGCTGGGAGGTGGACTTGGACGTCTGGGAACCTTTGCGGTCGGTTGGGGGTCAGGTCGGGTTGTGGAGCAGCAGGGTCACGTCGGGCGGAGTGAGGTGTCGATCGATCCGTTGCTGCGCGTTCGGTCGGCTTCGGGGCCGACGGTGGAGGCTCTGTATCGCTCGGAGCGGGTGAGGCTGACTCGGCTGGCGACGGCGATCACGTTGGACCGGTCGTTGGCCGAGGAGATCGTGCAGGACGCTTTCGCTGGGCTGTTTCGTCGACATGCGCAGGTGGAGAATCCGGCGGGGTATCTGCAGCGGTCGGTGGTGAATCTGTGTCTGAAGGCGCTTCGTCGTCGCAAGGTTGCTTCCCGGGTGACGCTTGATCCTGCGCCCGTGACTGGCATTCCTGAGCTTGATGAGACGTGGTCGGTGGTCATGACGTTGCCGGCCCGACAGCGGGCGGTGGTGGTGCTGCGGTTTTGGTGCGATCTCGGTGAGGCCGACATCGCTGACGTGATGGGGTGGCCTGCGGGAACGGTGAAATCGACCCTGCACCGGGCGCTGCGGGATCTCAAGGAAAGGGTGTCTCGATGAGCACGACCGGTTCTTCGTTGGACGACTCCGAACTGGAGGAACGGCTTCGCGAGACCCTCGCCGCGGTGATGCCGTTGCTCGACGCACTGCCGCACCCTGTGACCGAGCCGTTCACGGTTGCCGTGGCGGACCCGCCGTCGCCGATTGTCGATACCGGGCCGAGTACTGACCGGCGCTCGCGACGCAATGCCGTCATCGGGGCAGCTGCAGCTCTTCTCCTGGTCCTTGGAGGACTCGTAGCGAGGCTCGCCTCGGATCCGGAGCCATCCTCCACGGGCGCGCAGACAGAGACCGACACGGTCACGTCCTCACCGCCGACTGACCCCCGCCAGACGCCAGACACGGCTTCGGCGGGCCAGGAGGTGATGAGCCGGATCCTCGACGAGCTGCCCGCAGGCGAATGGATCGCTGTAGCGGTGCAGCCCCGCGCTGCGAACTCCACGCTTCGGCTCTCTGTCTTCGACGACGCGGGCCGGAAACTCGCATTCGATCCAGTGCCAGCCGGCGAGAGCCTTGGTGCCGTTCAACCCACCCTTGCTCCCATCCCGGAGGGCTCCTCTGGTCGGAACGCATACCCGTACCCGGATGGAACGTTGCTCCTCGTGGGCCAGGACGGCATCGGCGTCCACGTCACCTGCAGGCACTGGAACGAACCGTGCGCAGACTCGACGTTCTCTGCAGATGATCTGGCGGCCGCCGCGGACGGTTTGTTCGACCTCGTCACCAGCGACCTGGCCGCATTGGCCCGCAACACCGGCGAGCTGATCGACCCCGACATCGCAGTCGAACTTGCCAGCAACGCCCTCGGCACGGCTGTCGACCGACCGTTCCAGGACACCGGAGTCCTCTCCCCAACAGGCAACAGCACCCATGTCACCGCCGGCAGCGACGAGATCGCCGTGTCCCAGATCCGCGACAACGGGCTACTCATCCGGTGGCGACTGACGGCTCCGATCACGACCTCCGGGCTCACCGAAGCCGAGATCACCCAAGCGCTCGACACCGCCGTCACGCAATCACCGACCATCGCGCCGGCACCGAGCACCACGACTGTCGACAACGTGACGGGACCGATATCCGAACCTCTCCGGCTACTCCCGATCGAGATGCCCGACGGGTTCCCAGACCAGGCAGCCAGCTACCGCACCACCGACCTCGAGGGGAGCCAAGCGGCCCCCACGGAAACGAAGCTCTACGTCGGGACCGGTGACACCCCGCCTGTTGTCATGGTCATCATCAGCCCCAACGGATCAGACACTGTCGACGGCTTCCAGGACTTCACGACCAACGACGCCTGGCCCTCGTATCGAATCGACGTCACACGTCCCGACGGCCGCCATGACTTCATCGCAACCGGCGGCCTGTCCGCCGACCAGGCCCGAGCCGTCGCCGACGCACTCGGCGTCGTCAACGTCGACGAATCCCCGTCCGTCGACCTGCCGTTCGAACTCGCCGAGGTCCCGTTCGAGCACCGACCCGAACTCGCATATGCCGTCGAGTGGACAAACGACACCGCAGCCACGATCACCATGCTCGTCGAATCCGACCACGGTGTCGACGCACTCGCGAACGGCATCACCTGGCCCATCAACGCCATCACGACCGACTCCGGAACCGTCTACATCTCCCGCGACCCCACTGATCCACAGTTCCTCCAGGCGGGCGTCGTGATCGAGGGACACGCCATCAACTTCGAGGCCTACAACGTGGACGCCGACGAACTCATCCGCATGGTCGCATCCGTCACCCGAGTCAGCGACCAGGAATGGAGCCGCCGCATCTAGCGAGCCAATAAAGGCCGCCCACCCATCGACTCGGCAGACGTATCCCCAAACGCCGGGTCAATGGCGCCGTCGTTATGCGCTCCCCCACGAGATCGGCGAGGTAGCGCATAGCGGCAGATCTGATCGCGCCGGATCAGTAGTGAACGTAGATGCATCGGACGGGGTGCCCGAGCGCGTCTCCGATTGAGGTCACCTGCTCCTGGCTGAGCGGGCCTCGCAGCGGGTTCATGACCTCCAGCCACCATCGAGCGAAGCCCTGTGGCCATTCGTAGTGCAGGTCGTTCAGGCTGGTTGTCACGTCGCAGCAAGGAGTGCGTGTCAACAGGTCACGAAACTCCGAGCGCGCGGCGTGATCCATCTGCATTTGCCACCACTCGACCTCAACGGCAGCGCCGCACCACGGACAGCTCATCGACTCGAAGTTCGACCCAGCATCGATGAAGGCGATGTGTCCCACATCGACTTGACGCGCCGGACTACCCGAAGGCCCAGCCGGCGCGTAGCCCTGCAGAAGGTCGCACGCTCGCCCTCCAGCAGCTGAGTCCGGCACGAACGCCGGGTCGGTCGGAATCACGCGGATCCAGTGATCGCTCATGACATCGTTCCTGTTGCGACCATCGCCGCAGATTGCCCGTATTCGCTGGCTCCCGCAATGCACCAACCCGAGCATCACGGCAGTTCTGGACGGTCAACCGCTCGTCCAGCAAGCCTCGTACTCCTGCCACAGCGGATCATTGCTCGTTCTCAACTCATCAACTGACCGGTCCCCAGGCGCAACCAGCACGCAACCCACGAACCCGCTCTCCTCGCTTCGTGATCGCCAACCGGACCGATACTCGATCGTGATATCCGACACCCGGTACACGCCCGGAGTTGTCGGCCGAACAGTGGCGACGACAAACGTGGCATGCACATCGTCCTCGCTCACGCGAGCGCCCTTGAGCCCTTCGACCGGCCAGGTCGGGGCGAGCGGGCCGCGCCACGTGCCAAACCCTGTGCTCTCGATCGACTGATACACCGACCACTCAATCGTCGCTGCCGGCGTGACCCGAGCGGACACACTCCGAAGCCGAGCATCGCTGCCATCAGCAGACACCGGGAAACCGAACGAAGCGTCCTCGCCCACCTGGGCAGCAACACCGACGCTGTCCCCCTCCGGCGCGCCAACGAACGTTCCACCAGCGAACCACCACAAGCTGAGCAGGAACCCGACCACGACAACCGATGCGAACCACACGACCCGAGCGGAACGCATCGTCGGGGCACTCGGTGGATCCAAGCGTCGGTCGAGAATGGAAGTCACCACGCGCTCACTCTGCCTGAGCAACCCTGACCTGTCCAGCGACCCCACGCGGATCGGCAGATCGGCGCGGTCAGTCGGTCTGACTCCAGGCCCCATCGATCAGCATGAGCCATACCCCGAAGGGGCCGATCGAGAGTTCCGCCAGGCGGTCCCGAATCATGTCGGCCCGCTCCTGCGCGTTCCCCACGCGGCTCGAGATCCGCTTCGTCCGGACCTCCACAACGACTGACAACTCGCCAACGTCATCGGCGCCACGAGGGTGAAACCGGATCTCCAGATCGCCTGCTGCGGGGGGACCGATGATTGGCTCCTCTGGGCATTCCACAGCGAGCGGCACGACCTCGCACAACACCTCAGCGATGCGCGCCCTGTCAGCGGAAGTGAGGTCGGAATCGAACGTGACGTCGACGAGAGGCACGGTACGGATCCTGTCACCCTGAGCCGCCCGAATCGGCAGATCTGGACGGGCCTATCAGCGGGGCCGGCGTCGAAGTCGTGCGACGAGAACAGCGATGAGGACTGCGGTCACGCCCACGACAACGGCGACCTCGACGATTGGTCGCCTCCCATCTCGAACCGTCTCGATCGCGCCGAACACCGCGATCACGACGACCAGAAGGCAGCCGATGACGAAGGTGCCGATGATGTCCTGGGACCATCTGCTGGGGCCGGACTCGTGTGGGGCCGGGACCTTCATCTTGCGGGCCGTGTCGAACTTGAACCGGTCGAGTTTCCGTTCCAGGTCTGGATCGTCCACCCGCTCTGGTTATCACACGACCCCGGGCCGAGGCCCGGCACATCTAACGGCTAGTCACGAACTGATCGAGCACTCGAGTCGGGCAGGCGACCGACCATCGGGAGCTGACAGGATGCCGTTCGGTGTTGGCAGGGAGGTGAGCGTGGATTGGTGGAGCTACTCGACGCAGGCTGAGGTGGAGGCCGTGATGCGGGCCGAGATCGCGGCCTACGCAGACGACGTCTTGCCGTTCGGGGCGCCCGCAGTCCGCTTCGGACACGCCGACAACTCCTGTCCGAACCCGGCGCTGCGACTGGGCGGCGGTGCCGAGCTTCCCGACGGGATTGGTTGGCCCGTCATGAATGACCTTCCAATGCACTTCCTCGCCGTTGTCGACCTCGCTGCGGCGGCCGAGGCGGACCAGACGGGACTCCTCCCGGCGGAAGGCTGCCTCTACTTCTTCGCGGACTTGGTGACAGGTCTCTGGCGACCGGGCTCGCCGGGACTCGTCATGCATGTGCTCGAACCGCCCGGCACGTTCCCGATCCAGTTCCGCGAGGCCACTCCTGCAGACGATCAGTTCGGCCTTCCGTCGATCCTTCCCGAACAACGACAGGTGTCGGCATACGCCCAGTGGACGCTCCCAGACCTGTTCGAGGACTGCCTTGGCGACCTCTGGTACGGACCCGCCCGAAACCCCGAAAGCGACGACTTCGACAAGTACGGCGAGTTCATCCGCATCGGCGAGGAGCAGATGCTTGGATGGCCGTCACTGCGACAGGGATCGATGCAAGCCGTGTGCGAAAGCGAAGCAAGCGGCATCGACATCGGTGACGTACCCGCGGAACTCGCCGACCAGTGGAAGCTGCTCTTGCAGTACACCTACGACGGCGACGAAACCATCAGGGCCCTCGAGATGGGCACCCTGTACTACTGGATCCGTGAGACCGACCTGCGCGCTCAACGATTCGACAAGGCGATCCTCATCAGCCAGTTCGAATGAGCATCCGTAGAGGTAGCTAGCGCCGATTGCCCGGACCGGGCGGCGAGCGCAAGGCTTCAGGCCGTTCCGATCGGCAGTTCTGGCGCGTACTCGTTCAGCCAGCGGCGGCGTATCGTCTGGGCCGATGGAGGAGTCGGCCGAACCGCTCGCGCCGCCGGCAGGGGAAGACCATCAGGGTCCGGTCATCGTGAAGCGCCACCGCCCAGCGCCAGTGACCTTGGTCGTCGTCGCCGTTGGTGGCCTTGCCGTGTCCGTTCTGGCCGCACGCAATCCCGGCCGATACGTCGTCCTCGACGAGTATCCGCTGATTCAGGTGGCGATGCTTTCGTTCTGGGTGATCTTTCTAGGCGGCTCGGTCTGGGCTGCGTCGAAGCGATGGTGGTGGCGACTACTGGCCGGCGGCGCACTTGTAGCCGGATCGCTCTATCTCGTCGTCCTCGCCAGTGTGCTGATCGTCTTCCTCAATTCCGGTCGGCCGCTACACGAAGCGTCAGCGCTGAGTCCGTCAGGTGGTCAGATCGTGGTGCAGACGATGCAGACGGGGATGGGGCCGGATAGCTCGTGCGTGCGGATCGATGTCAGAGAATCAGACGGGCCATTCGCCTCTCATCGCATCTCCAAGTGCGCCAGTCAGGAGTTCGGTGTGGATGTGAGACTGGACCCGGGTGACCGCGTGGTTCTCATCCTCGATGGCGATGTCGAATGCGCCTTCGACGTTGATTGGTCGAGCCAACGCCTTACTCCGGCGACCAGCCACGAGCGCTGTCTGACGTTTCTCGACTAGCGCGTCACGAATGTTGGACAATGCGCTCGAATAGCTCCTCAGTCATGGGTGTTCGACTCTCGGGAGCTACCTCGAGGCGAGCGTCTTCGAGGGCTTCGAGGACGCGGAAGCGTCGTCGAGCGAGAGGACGATGGTGTGCGGCACCGGGTCGTCGCAAGGATCTGTGGAACTCACTCAGCGAGTGTGAATCACGGGTGTGACGACATCACCGAGGGGTTAGCGCGTAATGCCCTGATAGAGGATCTGATGCAAGGCGTTGACGGGTTTCCGTAGCGTCGGGGGTCTGGTCGGGTGTGTCTCATGAATGCCCTGTCGCCATGAGGTTGGCTTTTGAGCGAAGCGACCGCCTGGCCGGATCCTGTCGCGGCGTGGCTCGAAAGAGGAACGGCATCAACCACGCATCAGGTGTGCCCGCCGTGGCGAACTCACTCCACGACGAAAGGACCACATCGATGTTCATGATCGGGATCGACCCGCACAAGGGGTCCCACACCGCGGTCGTTGTCGACCGCAGCGAAGCGGTGCTCGACACCATTCGTGTCACCGCTGATCGAGATCAACGCGACCGGCTCCTGGCGTGGGCGGCACGGTTCGAGCCGCGCACCTGGGCGGTCGAAGGCGCGACCGGGATGGGCGCGATGCTCGCGCAGCAGCTCGTCGCCGCAGGTGAGCGCGTGGTCGATGTGCCACCGAAGTTGTCGTCGCGGGTGCGGCTGCTCGAGCGCGGCAAGATCGACAAGACCGACCCGAACGATGCCCGCTCCGCGGCGATCGTGGCGTGGCGCACGCCGGCTCTCAACGTCGTCGCCGGCCTCGATGAGCACCGGGTCGTGCTGCGTCTGCTCGCGGATCGTGATCATCAGATCACCGCACATCGCACGCGCACCGTGTGCCGGCTCCACGCGCTGATGTGTGTGCTCATCGAAGGCGGCACCACACGATCGTTGACCGCCACGAAAGCCGCAGAACTGCTGGGAAACGTGACGATCACGAGCCCGGTCATCGCTCAACGGTTGGCGACCTGCCATCAGCTGATCGACGAGATCCGCACCCTCGACCGGGCCCGTGACGACGTACGCGAACGCACCGCCGCTGCCGTGATCGCGTCGGGCACGACCGTGACCGAGGTGTTCGGCATCGGGCCGTTGATGGCCGCTGTGATCGTCGGCAGAGTCGGGGATGTTCGCCGCTTCCCGAGCTCGGGGCACTTCGCCCGACACAACGGCACCGCACCGATCGAGGCCTCTTCGGGCCCGAAGGCGCGTCACCGGTTGAACCCTCGCGGGGACCGCCAACTGAACCACGCGATCCACACCGCCGCGCTGACCCAGATCCGCAACGACACCCCCGGCCGCGCCTACTACCTCCGCAAGCAAGCCGAGGGAAAGAGCCGCAAAGAAGCGATGCGCGCGCTCAAGCGACACATCAGCGACGCCGTCTACCAACGCCTCATCGCAGACACCCGCAGCTGACCAGACGGGAGTTGATACGGACGTATCAGTTCGAGCAGGTGGGTCCGGGAGGACAACGCGAGGACGACACTGAATCCAGCGTGGCCGGCATCTCACCTCACACGACCCGGCTCTTCGGAACAGTCACTCCCGAACCCGACAACCACGCTAACCGCACCCGCGCAGGGCCCATCTTCGACGCGCCCGCAACCGGCCCCGAACACCGCGCTTGACACAAAGAGGATTCGCTCTGGCACGTCGACGCAAGGCACCACCGAGTGCAGATCAGCGCATCTGCACTACCCCGTCGCCGCGGCAGGAGCGGGACGGCTGAGCCTGTCACGTGGCAGGATTCGTTCTTGTGTTCGAAGAGGTGGTCGCTGTCCTGGCCCGGTCTGGGTGTCGGTTCGTCGTCATCGGATCCGTGGCGCGAGCACTCGCCGGTGAGGACGTCGTGGCGCATGATCTCGACATCATGATCGACCCGTCGGCCGACGAGAGGCGTCGCGTCATTCGCGTCCTGGCCGAACTCGGGCGACGGTCGAGACCCGTCATGGCGAGCGTCGCATCGAGCAGTGCACGGTCTTGCCGTGGCGGTGGGGCTTTCGTGCCAACACCCAGGCCGGGCAGGTCGATGTGATCACCGAGCTCATCGACGGCACGACCATTCACGACCACGACGAGCACGCCATCTCCGTCGAACTCGGCGGCGGCTGCTCCGTGAGGGTTCGTCCGACTCGACACGAGCAAGCAGCGTGAGCGCTGCCACCGGGCTGGGGCTCCTCGACGTGGCGATCCTCGAGGCCATCGAGGCGGCCGGCGCTCGTCGCGACGGCCCGTACCTGAAGACCCAGCGAGTGCTCGACGTCCTCCACGAGCGCACTGGCATCGGGCCGAGCCAGGCGTACGAGTCGTTGTGTGACATGGCCCGTCCCTACGTCGTCCACCTCGCTCTGGTCGATTTCCACGGGAACTACGGTTCGCCCGACTTCGGTCCTGCTGGCGCGCGCTACACCGAGTGCCGACTCACGAAGCTCGGCGAGGCAGCACTCGCAGCGGAGCGCGGTGAACTCGACCCCCTGCCGATCGGGCTCATCAACGGCGACCTGCATCACGGCGGCCGCCGACCACCGCTCGATCCCAGACGAGTCGTCGAGGCGATCCGGGCCGCTGCCTCTGGAGCGTCGGACGACTCGATCAGCCAGATCGTCGGGCTGCCCTCGTTCCCGTCCGGTTGCACCATCACGGGTGAGCTTTCGGCGTTCGCATCGGGAGCGCCGTGCGAGATCGTGGCGAGCGCAGTCATGGCCGATGGCGAGACCCGCGGCCGATCGACGGTGACGATCACGGCGCTGCCACCGTTCACATCCGCCAGCAACATCGCAGAGTCCGTTCACTACGCCGTCACCTACCACGGCAGAGTACGGCCGGGCCTCCCGCCGCCGGCCGACGATCGGACGCCATGTCCGGTGGCCGAAGTGAACGACGGCTCAGCCGGTGACGAGACGCGTCTAGTTGTGACCGCGCGCCCCGACGTCTCGCACACCGAGGTTCGTCGGTTCCTGGACGGGGTTCGAACCATTCACCAGCGTGTCCAGGTCCATCTCCGACGACCAATCGCAGCCAGCATCCACGACATCGCAACCTCGAGCGACCTCACACTCGAGGCGATCGAGCAAGCCATCCGCGCCTGAGTCCGTCACACACAGACTGCCCTCAGACGCTGGCTGTCCGGGTGTCTCGAAGGTGAACTCAGATGCTGCCTCTGACCCGAGGAGGTCAACCTTTGGCGGAGCTGCTGCCTGCCTTTCGACACTAGGGACGAGGTCGTTCATGAGCGGATCTTCGAGCGCGGCGACACCATGCCTGCCAAGGCTTCGAGGCAATGCCTGGGTGCTGCTCGTCCAGCCCGCAGACGCCTCCACGAGGCTCGGCGACACGTCTCTGGCGGCCTCTGCGCCCGCGTCCCTATTCCATCCCTAGGAGCTGGCGAACTGCACCGGACGAGGCCCCACTTGCCCTCCGCAACGCACCAGCTCATGGCACGTGTCGATCGTTGCCGGCACTTCGCGAACTTCGAGACGGTGAACCACACGATCTTCGAAGGCACCAGCGAGATCCAGCAGCTGGTGATCGCCCGAGCCATCTCCGGTATGCGCATCGAGTAGTCGCCGTCCGCCGGCATGGTTCGTTGCGACCGCGTCACCACATGGAGCGACTGTCGCTCCGTGTGGTGACGCGGTCGTTCGCGTTCAGGGGGCGGGTGGTGACGCGGGTGATCGCGCGGGCGATGGCGCGGTCGATGTCGAAGACGTTGCGCTCGAGGTACGACAGCGGTCCACGCTCGAACGGGGCGCCGTCGGCGTTGCGACGGACACCTTCGATCACGGGCTGGTCCTCGGCGTTGACGGCGTGCAGCAACCGCAGCAGGCCGGCCACGTAGGAGTCGGGGTCGGCCTGCGCGGCGAGCACCTCGGGCGCCACCGACACGTCCCAGCGGATGCGCACCCGGTCGGTGCCGAGCGGGCTGATCTGCAGGTACCAGAGCCAGTCGGGCTGCACCTGCATCACGTGCGTGGGGAACACCGAGGCGAGCACGATCGTCTTCCGGGCGTCGCCCTGCAGCGAGGTGTTGTCCGGGTTGGCGAGGTCGTCACCGTCGGCCTCGACCACCACGTGGTGCGCCCAGTCGTCGGTGCCCGGATGCACCACGGTGTCGAGCGTGTGATCGCCGTTCGCGCCGAAGGTGGCCTTGTGCACCTTGAACACGTGGTAGGCGTCCATGAAGTTCTCGACGAGCAGCTTCCAGTTCGTGCGCCACTCGTCGACCTGCTGGTGCACCGGCACGTAGCCCGCCAGCCGGTACGGGGCGAGCACCTGCTGCAGGCCGGCCAGGCGAGGCGAGAGCGGCGGTGCGTCGGGGTCGAGCGTGACGAACACGAACCCCTCCCACTCCTCGAGCCGCACCGCACCGAGCCGGTGCTCGTCGGGGCGCAGCGCGCTCGTCGCACCAGGGGCGGCCATGTAGGGCGCCCCGATCAGCGTGCCGTCGAGCCGGAACGCCCAGGCGTGGTACGGGCAGGTGATCCGTGCCGTGTTGCCGCACCCGTCGAGCAGGCGTGCGCCACGGTGGATGCACACGTTGTCGTGTGCCACCAGACAGCCGTCCTCGTCGCGCACCACGATGATCGAGCGGTGCGCATCGCGGGCTGCTCGCGGGTCGCCGCTCGGCACCTCGGCGGTGAGGTGGTCGCCGGGCCGAGGCAGGTCGGCAGAGCGGCCGACGCAGGTCCACGCACTCGCGAAGATCGCCTCACGCTCGACGGCCAACACCGCGTCGGATCGGTAGGCCTCGAGTGGCAGCATCCGTCCCTCGTCGAACTCGAGTGCGGCGTGCGCGGCGAGCTCATCGAAGATCGACATCGAGCACCTCCCCGACGCGCCACGGGATCGTCGACGCCTCGACCACGAACACGTTCGACCCGTCGTGTCCACGTCGGGCGAGCGCGAACGAGAACTCGCAGTCGACCAGTGCGACCAGCCGTGCTCGGTCGTCGCCGCACTCGGCGACCAGTTCGTCGAGGCGGACGGCGCGCTGCACCGGCGTCGACCGGTCGCGCACCAGCACAGCGGCATCGCCGCTGCGATACACGTGGCATCCGGACGCGTCGACGTGGTGCGACGCCGGCGCGTGCGTACCGGGCAGCAGGTGCCACTCCTCGACGTAGGCGCCACTCGGGGCGCGCTCGATCATCACGGTGTCGCTCGGCCACTCGAGCACGCCGGGCTCGGGGAACGCCGACACCGGTTGGAACGCGACACCGTCACCGTCGGAGTGCCACTCGGCCGTCGCTCGCGGCACGCCGTCGGCGCCCGTGACCACGGGCGTGCAGGTGGTGCGGCCGCTGCTCGACTCGCTGTCGGCGAGCGAGCGCAACTCGTCGAGCGAGCAGTCGTCGAAGCCGGCCCGCTCACGCAGCGGATGGGCGGCCGGCACACGCACGTCGGCCATGTCGGAGGCGAGCTGCAACCAGATCACCACCGACGTGTCGTCGCGGGTGCCGTCGGCGTACTCGATCCACGCCCGCCGCCAGCAGCCGCGCAGCTCGGCCGGCACACTCGGCGCGTGCGTCGGCGTCGGTGCGCCGGTCGCTGCGGCCGTCTCGTCCACCGGGGCAGTCTGCCGTCCCCGGCGTTCGTCGGGAAGCGCGTCGGCGTGACGATCGGCCCTGTCGGCCGACGGGTGCGGGCGCGACGGTGACGGTGCACGCACGAGGAGGTCGTCCGATGTCTGCTGTCCGTCACGAGGTCCACACCAATCTCGGGCTCGACGTCACCGCGGTCGAGGCCGAGCACGAGGCGCACGCCGTCCGTCCGGCGCACGTCGACCCGAACGCCCGAGAGGAGATGCAGGAGGGTTGGCTGCCCGACCACGGCACCAACTTCGGTCTCGTCCTGCCCGTCGAGGACGACGAGTCCTGACGGTGCCATGACGGTCGCGGCCGTTCGGACTCGTTCGCCTCAGCGGCCGGTGCCGAACGCCCGCTCGAGGTGGGCGGCGACGGCGAGGGCCACGTGGTCGTGCCAGCGCGGTGCGGCGATCTGCACCGCGAGCGGCAGGCCGGTGGCAGGGTCGGTGCCGGCGGGCAGGCTGATCGCCGCCCAGCCGGCCAGGCTCCACGCAAGGGTGAACACGTAGTCGTCGCCGCCGAGCGGTCGGGCCGGCGGCGCGACGTCGCGCACCACCGGGCCGACCACCACGTCGGCGTCGGCCGCCAGCCGGGCGAACCGGCTCGCGAAGCCGTCCCAGTCGCGCAGCTGCACGTCGACCTCGGCCCCGGTCAGTCGCGGATCGTGCGCGGCGCGCCGCCAGTACCGCTGCGTGATGTCGAGTGACTCGTCGAGGTGCGACGCAGGGGGTCCGTGCACGACTCGCGCGCCCGTGTCGCGCAGGTGGCCGATCGCCCGGTCGACGGCCCCGGCCGTGCTGTCGGCGGGCGTCCAGGCGTCGCCGGCCGACACGATGCCGACGCGCAGCGCACTCACGTCGACCGTGCCCGGATCGCCGAGGGGTACGGGCGCACATCCGGCATCGACACCGTCGGGACCGGCGATCAGCGCGAGCGTCCGCCTCGCGTCGGCGACGGCGCGGGCGAGAGGACCGATCACCGTGCGGCCGTCCGTACGGTCACCCACGCGTGGGAAGTGACCCGTGGTGGGCACGAGCCCGGCCGACGGCTTCAGGCCCACGACGCCGCACCACGCGGCGGGCAGGCGGATGCTGCCGCCGGAGTCGCTGCCGAGCCCGAGCCGCGAGGCGCCCCGGCCGATCGACGTGGCCTCGCCGCTCGACGATCCGCCCGGCGAGCGCGTCGGGTCGAGCGGATGCACACATCGACCGTGCAGCGGGTGATCGGCGCCGGGCTGGGTCTTGGCGATCACGACTGCGCCCGCCGCCCTCAGTCGAGCGACCGCGGTGGCGTCGCGCGTGGGCACGCGGCCGGTGCGCTCGGGCGACTCGCCCTCGCACGGCAGCCCGGCGACGTCGATCCAGTCCTTGACCGTGATCGCGCGGCCGTGCATCGCGCCGCGGGTGCTGGTGCGGTCGAGCTCGTCGGCTCGGGCCAGCGCCGCGTCGTCGTCACGTGCGACCACGGCACCGAGATCGGCTGCGGTGTCGAGCGCGGTGAGCGCAGCGCTGATCTCGTCACGCACGGACATCGCCACAGCGTGCCAGACCCTCGCCGCTACGGCCGCCGGAGATGCGTGAGCCGTCGACTCGGCGGCTCACACAGATCGGTGTCCGTGCGTCGACGGGACCGCCGGCGCACCGCTCGCTCACGCACGACGGAGTGCGTGTGTCGGAGGGACGGTGGGCGTACCGCTGGCTCACGGACCGGCTGGTCGGTGAGCGGTCGGCTCAGCGGCTCACGCAGATCGGTGTCCGTGCGTCGGCGGGACCGCCGGCGTCCCGCTCGCTCACGGACCTCAGGCGAGCAGGTAAGCGCGGCCACCGCGGCGTTCGACGCGGTCGGCATGGTCGAAGCGCACGGTCAGCGCATCGGGCGCCGGCCAGTCGAGCGACGACAGGTGGCCCTGGGCGGTCGCCCGCAGCTGCAGCGCCCAGGCGGTGAGGAACGGGTCGGCCTCCACCTCGGTCGGATCCCAGTGCGGCGGCACGATGGCCTCGGCCACGTCACCGAACAGCACCCAGATCTCGAGTTGCGCGGGATCGGTGATCCCGGCGGCCGGCAGGGTGACGACGCGCACCTTCGCCGCCGCCACGGGCCCGTGACCGCAGCGCATGCCGACGGCCTGGTCGCGGAACGAGCGCACGCCCTGCTCGGCGATCTCGTCGAGCGACGGTCCGGCGGCGGCGACGCTGGCGAGGCCGAGATCACGGCGGTTGCGGCGGATCCAGTCGCGAGCGGATCGGCTCCGCCGCGTCTCCTCGCGCTCCAACACCGACGTCGCCCCTCGTGACCCCATCCAGTTCATGCGGGCGACCGTGCCGGAACCGGCGCAGCTGTCAACCCGGCTCACCATGGGTGACGCCGTTTCGCAACGGAGTCGAGCATTCACTGGAGTGCGCGGCCCGAGCGGCCGATACCCGCGCTCGGTATGACGAACTCGTGCGGGCAGGCGGGAGACGAGCGGGGCGGCGCGCGCCTGGATGCGCTCCGGCTGCTCGATTGCGTCGACGACGCGATCATGGTGCTCGACGGCTCGTTCGCGCTGCGCTACGCGAACGCCGCCGTCGCCGAGTTCCTCGAACCCGGAACCGACGAGACCACCGCGACGCTCGACCCGTCGCGCATCGTGCACCCCGACGACCTGTGCGCCGCGATCGAGACCTTCGCCGCGCTCGCCGGCACCGGCGACCGCTCGGTGATCCGGCTGCGGGTGCGCAGCGCCGAGGGATGGCGTCCGGTGGAGGCCACGCTCACCGACTGCACGGGCGACGCCGGGGTGGGCGGCGTCGTGATCTGCTTCCGGAACCTCACGGCGGAGGAGCGCTACCGCGAATCGCTCGACGCGCAGATGGAGCTCGCGCTGAGCGCGGCCATGACCGACTCGCTGACCGGGCTGCCCAACCGCCGGCTGCTCGTCGACCGGCTGGGCCAGAGCATCGAGCGCTCACGCCGCACGGGGCAGCAGGTGGCGCTCATGTTCGTCGACCTCGACGGCTTCAAGGCGATCAACGACGGCCGCGGTCACGAGGCCGGCGACCGGGTGCTCATCGAGGTGGCGCGGCGCATCCGCGCCGAGATCCGCGGCATCGACACCGCTGCCCGGCTGGGTGGTGACGAGTTCGTGGTGGTGCTCGAGGAGGCCGACCGCCGCGTGGCGGACGACGTGGCGGAACGCCTGCTCGACTCGCTGGCGCGCGACTTCGATCTCGACGACCGGGCCTACGCGCTCAGCGCCACGGTGGGTGTGGCGATCCACGACGGCACCGATCGTCACGCCACCACGCCGGAGGAGCTCGTGCGCCGCGCCGACATCGCGATGTACAGCGGCAAGGCGGACGGCCGCAACCGGGTGGTCTTCTTCGAGGACTGGATGGGCCGGGCGGCCGAAGCCCGCGCCGAACTCGAGGCCGAGCTGCGTCGCGCGGTCGGCGACGGCACGCTGCAGGTCGCGTACCAGCCGGTGTTCCGCACCGCCGACCGTGGGCTGCACGGGTTCGAGGCGTTGGCCCGCTGGGTGAGCCCGACGCAGGGCATGGTGCCGCCGGCCGAGTTCATCCCGCTGGCCGCCCGGCTCGGCATGGCCCGCCGGCTCGACCTGTGCGTGCTCGAGCAGGCGTGCGCGGCGATGGTGGCGCTCGGACCGGCCGGGCACTCGCTCGAGCTGACCGTGAACCTGGCCCCGCAGCACATCGACGACCCCGACCTCGTCGACGGGATCGTCGACGTGCTGCACCGCACCCAGATGCCGCCGCGGCGCCTGCTGCTCGAGATCACCGAGACCGACGCGCTCCGCGATCCCGACGGTGCGGTCGAGCGGCTGCAGGCGTTGCGGGCACTCGGCGCCCGCCTCGCGATCGACGACTTCGGCACCGGATACTCGTCGATGACGTACCTCGACCGCTTCCCGATCGACGTGGTCAAGATCGACCGCAGCTTCATCGCCGCGATCGACCGCAGCCGGCGCGCCCGGCGTCTGACCGAGTCGGTGGTCGACCTGGCGCACTCGCTCGGGCTCGAGGTGGTGGCCGAGGGCGTCGAGACGGCCGAGCAGGCCGAGGTGGTCACCCTGGTGGGCGCCGACCTGGTGCAGGGCTTCCACTACCGGCGACCCGGTCCCGAACGGGCGATGCAGACCTTGGTGCGCCGTCAGGCGGCCGGCACCCCGCAGCCGCCGACGACGACGGCGACGCCTCAGCCGGCGGCGACCTCGAACACGTCGGACGTCCACGCGGCGACCAGCACGCGGTAGCGGCCCGGCGCGAGCGTCGAGGCGGTGAGGTCGAGCGTGGCCGAACCACCGGCGGCGAGCTCGAAGCCGCCCACGCCGCACGCCGCGGGGTCGTCGACACCACCGGCGACGACGAGCGTGCCCGACAGCGGCTTGGCCAGCTCGTCGTCCGTCGCGAGGCAGCCCGTGAACGCGATGCCCTCCGGCAGCGACTGGCCGTCCCGCACGATCCACACGTGGTTCGACAACACGTCGCGCACACCGGCGGTGCTGGTGACCTGCACGGTGAGGTGCACCGTGGTGCCCGACTGCTCGACGGCGCCGAGCCCGACGGTGGCCTGCACGAGCTCGGTGGTGGCGGGCGCGACCTCGGACCCCTGCGCGGGACCGCGCAGCGCGGTGATGCCCCAGATCACCCCGACGGTCGCCACGATCGCGAACAGCACCAGCAGCTGCGGCGGCACGGGCCTGGCGGTGCGCGGGCTGCGGTCCCAAGCGGCCACCGGCTCGGGACCGTCGTCCTCGAACAGCCCGAATCGATCGGTACCGTCCGCGACGTCGGGCTCGACGGCCCAGATGTCGTCGGGATCGTCGGCGCGGTCGTCGGCGCGGTCGTCGGAGATCTCGTCGTGCCCGCCGTACGAACGGGTGTCGTACCCGCGCTCGTCTTTCGTGCGCCCCGTCGGCGGTGTGAGGTCGATCACCGACGCATCACGACGCCTCGCGATCAGCGGGTCGACCGGACGATCGTCGTTGGTCATGAATCCCATCATGGCGCGCGCAGCGTGGTCGATCGCGGCTCTCGGAGCCCGGTGCCGTGACAGTGCCGTGACAGTGTCGTGACGCTGCCGTGTCAGCCTGTGAACGGCGCGTGAAGGGATCATGCGGTCGTTGAGCCGGCGGCCGGGGGTCGTCATCATCGGCACATGTCGACGACACCGGCGTCCTCGTCCAGCTCTGCCGTCGTGCTCCGCAACGGGCGCGTGATCGATCCGCTGCGGCAGCTCGACACCGTGGCCGACGTGGTGGTGGTCGACGGTCGCATCGTCGCCGTCGGCCGGCACGTGGGCTTCCGCGTCGACGACGCCGTGCCGACCGCCGAGGTGATCGACTGCACGGGCTGCATCGTCTCGCCGGGCTTCATCGACATCCACGTGCACGTGATGAAGGGGCTCGGCGACTTCTGCGTCGGACCCGACGCCGTGGGCATCGAGATGGGTGTGCCGATCGTCGTCGACGGCGGCACCTCGGGCGTGTCGACCTTCGACCTCGCCCGCACGGCGGTGATCGACCACCCGTACACGGACACGAAGGTGCTCGCCTTCATGGATCCCAACCAGCTGTACCTCGCCACCCGCGACTTCATCGCCCACCGGCTGCACATCGCCGACGACCTCGCGAACCTCGACCCAGACGCGCTCGCCGAGTCGATGGAACGCAATGCAGACGTGGTGGTCGGGCTGAAGGCGCGCGTGTGCCACGTGGGCGACCCCGAGTTCTCGCCGTTCCTCGACACCGCGCAGCGAGTGGCCGGCGACAAGCCGGTGATGGTGCACCTCGGCCGGTTCCCGCACACGCCCGTGATCACCCCGAGGGCGCTGCTCGGCGCGTTGCGCGGCGGCGACATCATCACGCACGCGTTCCGCGGCGCAGGCGGGATGCTCGACGAGCGCGGCAAGGCCGTCCCCGAGTTCCGCGACGCGGTCGACCGCGGCGTGGTGCTCGACGTGGGCCACTCGGGTACCGACTTCCGGTTCCGCGAGGCTCGACGGCTGTTCGAGCAGGGCTACCTGCCCGACACGATCTCGACCGACCTCAACGTGTTCAGCATCCGCGGTCCCGTGTTCTCGTTCGCCGAGAACATGACCAAGATGCTCGCCCTCGGGCTCGACGTCGTCGACGTGATCGCGATGGCCACGAGCAACGCGGCGCGAGCGATCGGTCGCCTCGACACCTACGGTTCGCTCGACGTGGGGCGTCCGGCCGAGATCTCGGTGAGCCGGCTGCGCACCGACGGCCCCTACCCCGTGTCGGACGGGCACGAGACCGCGATGGCTCCCGCAGCGGTCGAGCCCGTCGGCTGCGTGCGCGGCGGCCGCTGGTACACGGCCACACCGCAACCGACGTTCGCGACGGCCGGCAAGACGTGGGGCCCGGCGCTCGACGACACCGACTGGTGACGTGGTGACGATCACCGATCTGCCCGGTACACGCGCCGGCGACGTGCCCGTGGCAGCGCCGACGCGGACGACAGGAGGGCTCGCCGAGCTGTTCGAGCTGTTCTGGCACCCGGTGTGCACCACGGCCGAGCTCGAGGCGGTGACACCGCACCCGCTGGCGGTGCGTCTGCTCGGCCGCGAGCTCGCGGTCGCCCGCCTCGACGACGGCACGTACGCGGCGATCGGCAACCGGTGCGTTCACCGATCGGCACGGCTGTCGGTGGGCTGGGTCGACGGGCGGACCGTGCGATGCGCCTACCACGGCTGGACGTTCGGTGCCGACGGCCGCTGCCGCGAGATCCCGTCGATGCCGGACGGTCCGATCCCCGAGCGGGCATGCGTGCCGGGCTTCGAGGCGGTCGAGCGCTACGGCCTGGTGTGGGTGCGGCTCGACCCGAGTGCCGGCACCTCGATCCCGGCCCATCCGGCCTTCGATCGCATCGAGGCCGCACCCGGCTCGATGCGGATCGTGGCCGGCGAGCCCTACACGTGGCCGGTCGGCGGGCCGCGTCGCGTGGAGAACTTCGTCGACCTCGCCCACTTCGCCTGGGTGCACGACGGCACCCTCGGCCGCCGCGACGAACCCGTACCGCCGCTGCCGGAGATCCACCGTGTCGACGGCGAGCTGCGGTTTGCGTTCGACCCTCCCGACATGGACGTCGACGACTCGGCGTTGTTCGGCCACAGCGAGTACCGGATGCCGGTGCCGCTCACGGTGAGCATCGAGTTCTGGCTCGGCAACGGCGCGTACCGGCATCTGTGGATGACGGCCTGCCCGATCGACCTCGCGACCTCGCGATGCTTCTGGACGGTGAGCCGTGACGACGACCTCGACGGCGACGACGCGCCACACCTGGCGTTCCAGGCACTGGTGCTGCAGGAGGACGAACCGGTGGTGTGCACGCAGGATCCGCCCGAGCTGGTGCTCGAGCCGGGCTTCGAGATCAGCGTCAAGACCGACAAGGTGTCGATCGAGTACCGGCGTTGGCTCGGCCAGCTGGTGCAGGCCGTCGGCAGCGGCCCGGCTCGCGTGCGCGAGGTGCTGTTCACCGACCGTTGACGACGCTCAGTGCGGCTGGGTCACGTCGACGAGCTCGATGGTCACGTCGACCTGATCCCCGGCGGCGATCTTCTCCGCGGTGCGCACCGGCTTCTTGACGGGCAGCACGTACGACTCGGCCTTCGAATCGGGGAACAGCGAGGTGTTCCACGTGCTGCTGCCGATGGTCACGCGTACGCGCACCGATCCGAAGCCGCCCTGGGCGCCTCGGGTGATCTCGTCGATCTCGTCGGCCTGGTCGAACGGCAGGGTGACGAAGTGCCACCCGGCGTCGCCCGGGTACAGCCACAGCTCGGTGCGGAACCGGTAGATCACGCGCCCGACCGTACCCGGCTGGCACCCGCTACGGTCCGCCGGGATGGAGGCCGAGTCCGCGCCCGACGACGAGCCCGTGGTCGACCGGACCCGACCGTCGCCGTGGGCCCGATGGCGTGTGCGGGTGCCGTTCCACGCACTCGTGGCGGTGCTGGTGACGTTGCCGCTCGCGTGGCGCATGGACGACGGCGTCCCGATCGGGCGCGAACCGGTCCCCGTGGTGCCCTGGTTCAACCTGTGGTCGTGGAGTTGGACGGCGGACATACTGCCCCACTCGTGGTCGCGCTGGTGGGACGCTCCGATCTTCTGGCCGCACACGGGGACCTACGCGAACAGCGAACTGCAGCCGATCACCGGGCTCGTGTTCGGCGCACTGCGCTGGGCGACCACGCCGACGGTCGCGTACGCGCTGGTGCTGCTCGCCGCGCTGACGCTGAACGGGATCGCCGCGTCGGTGGTGGCGGGTCGGCTGGGCGTCTCGCCGTTCGCGTCGGCGATCGCCGGCGGGCTGGCGCAGGTGGTGCCGTTCGCCTTCGCTCAGCTCGGTGTGGTGCAGCTGCTGATGCTGTGGCCGGTGCTGTTCGCGACGGCCGGGCTGGTGGCGTGGCTCGAGCGGCCGACCGTGCGGGCCGCGATCGAGATCGGCGTCTCGCTGTCGGCGGCGGTGCTCACCTGCGGCTACCACGCCACCCTGTTCGCGAGCTGCGTGCTGCTCGCGACGCCAGCGATGGTCCGACGTTCGTGGCGCGACGATTGGCGCCGACGTCTGCTGACCACGGCGCTCTCGATCGTGATCGTGCTGGGGATCGCCGGGATGTTCGTGGTCGCTCAACAACGACGGCTCGGCGACATCCACTGGACCGACGACACGATCACCAGCGGCTCGGCGACGTGGCGCGACCTGATGCCGGGTGGCCGTCGATCGGCCGGCCTGGTGCTCACGCTGGTCGGTCTGAGCGGTGCGTGGATCGGCCGACGGCGGCAGGCCGTGCGTGCGCTGACGGCCATGACCGCCGCTGCGCTCGTGCTCGCGCTCGGGATGCGGCTGAGCCTGTTCGGCTGGCACCCGTACGCCACGCTGGTTCACCACGTCGACGCGTTCGCCCGGCTGCGCTCGCCGTTCCGCGCGACGGCCACGGCGCAGGTGCTGCTGGCGGTGCTGTCGGCGTTCGCGATCGAGCGCCTGTGGGCGCGGCGCGATGCGGCGGGTCGACTGGTGCTCGCAGCGGCGGTCGCCGGCGTGGTGTGGACCGGTGATCCCGGCAGCGGTCCGATCCACGCGCTGCCGCCCACGGACCTCACCTGGATCGAGTACCTGGCCGACCATCCCGGCGGGGCGGTGTTGATGCTGCCGCCGGCCGAGGGCCGGTCGGTGATCGAGTTCGAGGGCACGGCTGCTGCGATGTTGCAGGGCCTGGTGCACGAGCACCCACTGGCCAACGGCTACTCGGGCTTCTTCCCGACGGGCCAGGCCGACCAGCGCGAGCGCTGGCTGCGCTTCCCCGACGCCGAGGTGGTGGACGAGCTGCGTGCCGACGGGGTGCGTTGGGTGGTGGCCGACGCCGACTGGTGGACGGTCGAGCGGTCGACCGCTGCGGGGGCCGCGGATCTCGACATCGTGCTGGCGGGTCCCGACGGCGTGCTCATCGCGATCGATGCTTGACGGCATACCGAGTATGCAACATACTCGGTATGTATGGCAGTCAGAGAAGGACTCCTGGCGCTGCTCCACGAGGGGCCGCGCTACGGCTATCAGCTGAAGACCGAGTTCGAGGCGGCGACCGGCGGTGTGTGGCCGCTCAACGTCGGCCAGGTGTACACCACCCTCGACCGGCTCGAGCGTGACGGGTTGGTGGAAGTGCGCACCGTCGAGGGTGACGCGCCCGCCACGGCCCCCGGGCAGAAGACGTACGCGATCACCGACGACGGTGTCGCCGAGCTCGGCGCGTGGTGGGAAGCGGTGCCGAGCGACGACCCGCCGCCTCGCGACGAGCTGATGCTGAAGGTGTTGATGGCCATCGACCGCGGTGACGATCACGCCCTCCGGGTCGTCACCCACCAGCGCACCGTGCTGCTCTCGCTGCTGCAGGCCAAGCGCCGCGAGCGCAAGGCCGCCGGCGACGACTCGCTGGCCGCCCGCCTCGTCACCGACGCCCTCGTCGCCCGCGCCGAGGCCGACCTGCGCTGGCTCGACACCTGTGAAGAGCACCTCCAGTCGCGAGCCCGCACCTCCTCGTCCGTCACCTCTCGAAAGGCCCCCCGATGACCCTCGACCCCACGCTGACCACCCGCCCCGCAGCGGTCGAGTTCTTCGACGTCGCCAAGTCGTTCGGCAGCGGCGACACCGAGGTCCACGCCCTGCGCGGTGTGTCGCTGCGCATCGAGCCCGGCGAGTTCGTCACGATCATGGGCCCGAGCGGCTGCGGCAAGAGCACGCTGCTGCACCTGGCCGGTGGCATGGAGGACCCGACCGGTGGCCGGGTGTACGTCGGCGGCCGCGACGTCGCCGACCTCGGCATCGCCGAGCGTGCGGCGCTGCGTCGGCGCGACGTCGGCTACGTGTTCCAGCGACTCAACCTGCTCGCCTCGCTCACCGCACTCGAGAACGTCGCGCTGCCGCTCGAGCTCGAGGGCGTGCCCGTGAAGGCCGCCCGCTCGGCCGCTCGCGACGCGCTCGCGGCCGTGGGCCTCGACCACCACCTCGACCGCTACCCGGACGACTTCTCCGGTGGTCAGCAGCAGCGCATCGCGATCGCCCGCGCCGTGGTGGGCGAGCGCCGGGTGCTGCTCGCCGATGAGCCGACCGGCGCGCTCGACACGATGACGAGCGACGCGGTGATCGAACTGATCGCCGACCTGCCCTCGCGCCTCGGCACCGCCGTCGTGCTGGTCACCCACGAGCCCCGCTTCGCCAGCTGGTCCGACCGCACGGTGTTCCTGCGCGACGGCCGCGTGGTCGACGACACGGCTCGCACGATGACAGGGATGACGGGGATGACGGGAGCGGCGCGATGACGATGCTCGACGAACGCCCGGCCGACGTGTCGCCACCGGCACCGCAGCCGTCGCTGCCCCGGCACGGCACCCGCGGTCGCTGGCGCATCGCAGCTCGCCTGGCGCGTCGCGAGGTGCGCCGCCGCCCGTGGCGCACGTTGCTGACCGTGCTGCTCGTGGCCGTTCCCGTCGCGGCGATGGTGGCCGGCGACGTCGCCTACCGCACCACCAACGTGCCCGCCGACCCGACGCATTCGTTCGGCGAGGCCACCGTGCGGTGGCGCCTCCCTGCGAACACGCCGGACGACCCGGCGACGGTGCGCGAGCAATTGCCCGCCGATGCGCGCAGTGTGACATCGCGGGTGGCGTGGCTGCCCGTGCGCAACGCTCTGCATCCCGAGCGACTCGTGACGGTCCAGGTGACCGATCGCGACGACACCGACCCACTGTCCGCCGGTCGCTCGCGGCCGACGCAGGGACGGGTGGCCGAGTCGCGCGGCGAGGTCTTCCTCACCGACGACGTCGCCAGCGATCTGCGCGTGGGCGTCGGCGACCAGCTCTCGCTCGTCCGTCCCGCGCAGGTGTTCACCGTGGTCGGCGTCGGGCGGACCGACGGCCGCGAGATGGTGGCGCCCGGGTTCGACTTCTCGGTGCTGCGCCCCACGGCGGTGCAGTACGAGATCATGTGGACCACGCCGGCGCTCGATCGTGCTCTCGCCGACGGCACCCTCTGGTCGCAGGACATCCCCGCGCCCCGCTACCGCGACATCGACGGCAGCGGCGGTCTCGGCGAGACGTTCGGTGGCTACGAGATCCCCGGTGGGTGGAGCGAGCCGGACGATGCCGGGACGACGCTGTTCCTCGGCTGGCTCGCCGGCGTGTTGCTCATGACCGTGCTCGGTGTGATCGTCGCCGCGGCCTTCGCCGTGAGCGGACGCCGTCAGCTGGTGGCCGTCGGACAGATGAGCGCCGCGGGCGCCGACCCGAGCGTGATCACCCGGTTCCTCGCGCTGCAGGGCACCTGGACCGGCGCGGTCGGCGCCGGCACGGGCGTGGTGCTCGGTGCGGTCGCCGTGCAGATCGGGGCCCGCGTGATGGACCACGACGGTGCACTCGACTGGCGCCTCGCCGAGGTGCTCGCCGTGGTCGTCACGGCGGTCGTGGTCGCGACGATCGCGGCGTTGCTCCCCACGCGAGCACTCGCGCGAATGTCGACGCTCGCCGCGCTGGGCGGTCGCCGTCCCGTGCCACCCGTGCGTCGACGGCAGATCCCGTTCGGCACCGCGCTCGTGCTGGCCGGGCTCGTCGTGCTGTTCGTCGCCGCCGCTGCCGCTCGCAACTCGGTCGGCGACGTGACGCTGCCGGTCGCTGCGTCGATCATCGCTGCGTTGATGATCGTGGCCGGCGTCTGCCTGTTGAGTCCCGTGTTCGTCGACACCATCGCTCGGCTCGGCTCGCGCCGCCGCGGCGTGACGATGCTCGCCACCCGCAGCCTCGGCAGGCACCGGTCGCGCTCGGCCGCCCTGGTGGCCGCGATCGTCGCCATCGCGGCCGCGGCCACGGGGCTGTCGGCGGCCGGCGAGCAGGCCGCACGCGACGCCGAGGGTTCGTACGGCAATGCGAGCGTGTCGGCCGACGTCGTGATGCTGTCCGGCATCGACACCGCCGACCCGCTCGGACGCCTGGTCGATCCCCGCTCGATCGAGCCCGAGGTCGAGCAGCGGATCGGCTCGGTGGTGGGCGACGTCCGTTGGGTCGAACTGCCCGTCATCGGGCCCGACCGCTCGTCGGGCGCGCAGGTGTACGTCGCCACCGACGAGGTGCTCGACCTGATGGGCGTCGACGCCGCCGTGCGCGAGCGCATCGACTCGCTCGACGTGTTCACGTTCGTCACCTACGACGCCGACGGCGCGATGTTCGGCCAGAGCTTCAACCTCGGCTTCGGCCAGCCCGTCGAGATCGACGAGCAGCCGACGACGGTGGAGGTCGACGACCTGCCGTTCGGGTACTGGGCCACCTGGGTGTCGCCGGCCTTCGTCGCGGCGAACGACCTCGGGACGATGCCGTCGCTCGTCGGGCGAGCCGATCACGCGCTCACGTCCGACGAGGTCGACGCCCTGTACGCAGGTGCCGACGACGGCTACGAACGTTCGGTGTTCGCCGAGTTCGAGCAGACCGCCGATCTCGCCCTGCAACTGATGACCTTCGTCGACGCTCGCGACCCGATGCTGCGGTGGATGCCGTGGATCCGGTTCGGTTCGATCGTCGGCACGCTCGCGCTGATGGCGCTGATCGTGTCGCTCGGGATGGCCCTGTGGGCGGCCGAGGGACGCGACGAGCGCAACACGCTGGTGGCCGTCGGCGCCGGCCCGTCGTCGCTCGCCCGGATGGCCGGGATGAAGGCGTGGCTGCTCGCGCAGGTCGGTGTGCTGGTCGGTGTGCCGCTCGGCTGGGTGATCCTGCGGGTCGTGGCCGCGGCCGCCGACGTCGTCACGGTGTTCCCGACCGTGTTCGTGCTGAGCGCCCTGCTGGTGCTGCCCGCGGTGATCGGGCTCGTCACGTGGGCGTCGAGCGCGACCGCGCAGCGGGTTCGCCGGGTGACCGCCTCGTCGATGAACGACTGACCGACCGGGCCCCGGCGGGGCAGCCGGCACGCCGCTAGCGTGCCCCGCCGGTGAGCCACGACGACACCCCTCCCGTCCAGCGCCAGGTGCGCGTGGCGCTCGTCGTGTCGGCGGTCGCCGCGGCGTCGGTCGCGCTCTGGTACGTCGTGTTCGTCCGCACCCGCTGGGGTCAGGAACTCGACGACCTCGCGTTCGAGGGACGGCATGCGGTGTCGACCGCGACCACGCGTCGCACCGACCGAATGCTGCACGCGGTGACCGAGAGCTCGCTGTTCCTGCTCGGTGGAGCGATCGTGCTGCTCGCCCTGGCGCAGCGCCGTGTGCGCGCCGCTGTGGCGGCCGGCGCGTGCATGTCGTTCGCCGTGGTGACCACCGAGGTGCTCAAGCTGCGTCTGCTCGACCGGCCGTCCTTCGGCGGCGTCCAGGGCATCACCCACAACAGCTATCCGAGCGGGCACGCGACGATCGGGATGGTGCTGTCGCTCGGGTTGGTGATGGTGGCCGCCCCGTCGTGGCGCCGACCCGCCACCGTGGTGGCAGCACTGGTGGCCACCGCGTTCGGCACCGCCGTGCTGGCCAGCGGCTGGCACCGGCCGAGCGACTCGCTCGGCGCTGCCGGGGTGGCGCTCGCGTGGTTCGCCGCCGGACACGCGGTGCTGCTGTGGATCGACGTGCGTCGGCCCTCGCTGCGCGGTGCCGCCGACGACGGCGACCGGCCGCTCTCGCGCTCGCTGCTCGTGGCCGCGGCGGTGGCCGTGGTGGCGTTCGTGGTGTACGCGGCCGTGCGCTCGATCGGTGCCGAGGGCCTGCACACCGTGCGCTACCACGCCCCGTACCTGTTGGCCTGCGCGGCGATCGACGTCGTCGGCGTGGCGGTGGTGTTCGTGTTCGCGGTGCTGTCGGCCGAGCGGGCCCGGTGGCGACGTGATGCACAGGGCCTCGGTGATCCGGTGCCGGTGGTGGCGCCGCCCGGGTGACGCCGGCCTCGCCGAGTGTCAAGAGTCGGGCAATCGCTCGACACCGCGTGGGCCGAACGTCAACGTCGTCGCAAGGACGCTGCGGCACGTCGGCGCGACCCGGACGCTCCATCGTCGGACACCTCTCGGTGTCCCGTGTGACCGGTGCGGACGGACGAGGTGGCGGAGACGATGGACGCGACGAGGACGGCAGGGTGGTGGACGCGCGTGGGCGCGCTGCTGACGTCGATCGGGTTGCTGGCGGCGTGCAGCGGTGGCGGCGACGCCGCACCGGCGGCCCCGGCAGCCCCGGCGGCGGCCGACGTCGCGATGGCTGCGGGTGCCGAGCCCGAGCTCGCGAGCAGCCCCGACCACTGGGACGACGGCTACGACCACGTCGTGGTGCTCACCACCAACGCCGCCACGTCGCCGCTGGCCGACGACACCGGCTCGGCCGATCCGTCCGTGGGCGTCGCCGGTGTCGAGCCCGTCGCCGAACCCCAGGTCGCGAGCGAGGCACCGGTGCCCGGCGCGACCTCGCGCGACCTGATCGTGGTGCACCCCGACGGCAGCACCGAGATCCGCAGCGTGCCCGACGGGTCGCTGCCCACCAGCCAACCGATCTCGCCGGCCGAGCGCGCCCTGCTGGCCCAGTACGCGGACCAGCCCGTCGCCGTGATCGTGCAGGACGTCGACGGCGTGGTGGGAGCCGTCGACACCCGCTACGTGATGGTGCCCGGCCGCCTGATCGAGATCGGTGCCGCGCCGACCGGTGCGACCGGTGCGACCGGTGCGACCGGCGACGGCGAGACGGCGACGACCGAGCCGACCGAGCCGACCGCCACCGGCGACACCGCGGCCGGCGACACCGCAGCCGGCGACACCGCAGCCGGCGACACCGGCACCGTGCCGGGCGACGCGATCCCCGACGACCGGATCGTGTCGACCATCCTCGAGCTGCCCGGCATCGTGTCGGCCGACCTGCTCGCCCCCGGTGTGATCGCCGTGGTCACCAGCGCCGACCGCCGCGACCTCGAGGACGTCGCCGGTGTGGTCAGCGTCGCCGACGACACCCTGTTCGTGCTGGCCGACGAGCCGTCACAGGGCGTGCAGTGGGCGATCGAGAACACGGGTGCCTCCTCGCAGGCGGGCGGCTGGCCCGGTGTGGCCGGCGCCGACTCGAACGTGAAGGCGGCGTGGACCGTCAGCCAGGGGAGCGGGATCACCGTCGCCGTCGTCGACAGCGGCGTCGACATCGATCACGCCGACCTCTCGGCCAACATCTGGACCAACGCTCGCGAGACGTGCGGCAACGGGATCGACGACGACCGCAACGGCTTCATCGACGACTGCCGCGGCTGGGACTTCGGCGCCAACGACAGCGACCCGCGTCCCGAGACCGGGACGTCGAGCGCCTCGCACGGCACCCACGTGGCCGGCCTGATCGGCGCACCGCGCAACGGTGTCGGCATCGCCGGCATCGCCCCGCAGGCCAAGTTGATGGCGTTGAAGGTCGCGATGCCCGGTGGGCAGCTGAGCACCTCGGCGATCTACTCGGCGATCGTCTACGCGGTCGACAACGGCGCGAAGGTGATCAACCTCAGCCTCGGCACGTCGCCCGGCACGCCCCGTTCGGGCGTGTCGACCATGGAGCAGGCCATCGCCTACGCCGCCTCGCACGGCGTGACCGTGGTGGCCGCGGCCGGCAACAACGGGGTCGACATCGGCGCCTCGGCCGTCTACCCGGCGAACTTCTCGCTGTACTACTCGAACGTCATCACCATCGGCGCCACCACCAACAGCGACACGCGGGCGAGCTTCTCGAACTACGGCACGCCGGTGAACCTGTACGCGCCGGGCTGGTGGCTGTGGTCGACCGTGCCCGGTTCGTACGACTGGATGTCGGGCACGTCGATGGCCACCCCCGTGGCGGCCGGTGGCGTCGCCGACCTGTTGGCGTCGGGCCAGGTGACCACCCCGCAGGACGTGAAGGCACGCCTGCTCGCCCGCGCCGACACCACCAGTGCCGGCCCGCGCCTCGACGTCGGCTCGGCCGTGGGCGTGGGCCTGCCCGCCGCCGTGACCGTCACCTACGGTGCCGACGCGCTGGTGCCCGATCAGGCGAGCGATCTGCGCGTGTCGGTCTCGGCCAGCAACACCGCCACCGACGTCACCCGCGCGAAGGTGAGCCTCGCCGCGTTGGTGAGCGGCGAGGTGTACGCGGTGAGCGGCCTGCCGATCTCGGTGACCGCGACGGGCTCGTCGCCGGTCACCCTCGTCACCGACGACAACGGCGCGGCCGGTCCGATCACGGTCGACCGCAGCGCGCTGACGGGCAGCGGCTGGACGGCGACCGCGTCGGTCACCCTGCCCGCCGGCCAGTACGCGGTGGTGACCGAACTGCTCGACGGCTCGGGCAACACCGTCGGCAACGCACAGGTTGGGTACCTGACGGTGAGCGACACGCCCGACAGCGGCGTCACCACCACCGCACCTGCGGCCGATCCGACCACGACGACCCCCTCGGGCGGTGGCGGCGGTGGCGGCGGCACGGGCACGACGGTGCCGCAGGTGTCGACCACGGCCCCTGCATCGGGCGCGCCCGGGACGACCGCCCCGCGCTCGTCGACCACGGTGCCCGCCGGCAACGGCGGCGGCGGCGGTGGTGGCACGGCCACCACGGCCCCCTCGGCCCCCGGCACCACGGCTCCGGCGACGACGGCCCCGGTCACGACCGCACCTCGCTCGGTGACCACCTCCTCGGCACCGGTCACCACCTCGCCCGCACCCGGCACCACGGCACCCGCGTCGGGTGTCACGACGACGGCGCCGGCCACCACGGTGCCGAGCACCACGCCCACACCGCCGCCCGACTCGTCGGGCCAGTGGCGCCTCGATTCGATGACCCCGCGATGGGCCACGACCTCCGGCGGTGAGGCGATCACCCTGTCGGGCCGGTTCCCGACGACGGTGCCGGTGTACGTGTGGTTCGGTGATGCGGTCGTGCAGGCCGTCTCCACCGGTGACACCCTCGCGGTGCGCGCTCCGTCGGTGTCGGCCCCCGGCGTGGTCGACGTGTCGGTGCGGTTCCGCACCACCACCGACCAGACCATGGTGCTGTCGCAGGCCTTCACGTTCGTGACGCCCACCGGTGGCGGCACGGGCGGCGGCACGGGCGGCGGCACGGGCGGCGGCACGGGCGGCGGCGGTGCGACCACCACGACGGTGGCCTCGGGCGTGACGACCACGACCGTGCGCACGGGCGGCGGCACGGCCACGACGGCGCCGGCGACCCCGACGACCGCGCCGGCGACCCCGACGACGGCACCCGCCGGCACGCCGACCACGGCGCCGGCGGCCACCCCGACCACGCTGCCCTCGCTCGGCTCGCTGCGCTTGCGTCAGCGCCCGACGACCGGCGCACTGTCGCGGCTCAGCGCGAGCTCGTGGCCCTCGAGCGGCTGCCGCAGCTCGAGCTGCCCCGCCACCTCGCTCTGATCGGCGTCGCTCCGCGGGATGGATACGCCCGGGGTGGGCGTTCTGGTCCCGCGGTCCGCAGGTCGGCGCCGCTTTGCGGGATGGATACGCCCGGGGTGGGCGTTCTGGTCCCGCGATCAGCGGGTCAGATGACGACGACCTTGGTGCCGATGTCGGCCCAGGCCCACACGAAGTCGGCGTCGGCGTTGGCCTGACGCTGGCAACCTCCGCTCAGACGGGTGCCGAGCTCGGCCTCCGTCTGGTACGGCGAGCCGTCCTCGACGTGGGTGGGGATCCCGTGGAACCCGATCGCGCCCTTCTGGGTCTTGAGCCAGCGGACCATGTGCGGCAGGTAGGCCTTGCCGTTCCACGCGGTCGACACCTCGCTCTTGCTGTACACCTCGTGCGTGCCCGGCATCTCGTTCGAGTACTTGCTGCCCGACACGAGCCACGAGCGGATGATCGATCCGTCGTCGCCGACGGCCCACACACGCTGACCGGCCCGGTCGTAGACGAGACGGCGACCTGTGCCCGAGTTCTCGGGCAGCGGCGGCGCATCGTCGCCGGCCGAGGCCACCGACGACAGCGGATAGCCGAGCAGGTCGACCGCGCCGGGCGGCGGCGGCGGGGTGCGGGTGACGAAGCTCTCCTCGTCGGGCCAGATGCCGAGCGAGAGCGCCGACTCGCGGCCGACGATGCCGTCGACGTACAGGTTGCGGTCGGTCTGCATCGCCTCGACCGCCTGGAACGTCGCACCGTCGAACACGCCGCTGATCGGTCCGGTGTAGAAGCCCTGTTCGGTGAGCGCCTGCTGCAGGCAGCTCACGCTGGCACCGCTCTCGCCCTGGCGGACGCTGAGCTTGTCCATCAGGCAGGTGTCGGCGGTGGTGAGGTCCTCGCCGTCGAGGTCCTGCACGCCGTCGGTGCCGACCGCCGCCGTCGCCGCTGCGGTGGAGGCGTCGGTGGAGGCGCCGGTGGCCGCCGGATCGGTGACCGTGACCCCGGCGGCCGGTGCGGCCGACTGGGCGAAGACCGTGGTGTCGGTGGTGGCGGCGAGCGTGCTGGCGACCGAGTCGGCCGGGGCGACGGCATGGGCACCGTCGTCGCCGCTGCGGACCGCGAAGAACCCGCACACCAGCGTCGCTGCGATGCCGACGACGAGCAGTGGGCGCCGGTCGACGCGACCCGGGCCGTGCCCGTGGTCGGGGTGGGCGCCGACATGCACGAACGGGGTGCCGTGGTGGCCGCCGTCGCCGGCGCGCCGGTGATCGCGCGGGTGATCGCGTTGGTCGTGATCGTCGCGCGTCCGAGGGGCACGGTCGCGGGGATCGCGCGTGACGTGGCGGTCGTGGCCGTCGCGGTGCTGGTCGGAGCGCTCCGAACGGGCAGTCGACGGACGCGTGGCGCCGCGCGGCGACCCGCGGCGCGGGTCGTGCGGGGTGCGATCGAGCGGTGGGTTCATGCGTTGTCGTCCTGATCGGGCCGGGCCGAGTGACGGCGGTCGGAGGGGGAAATCCAGGCCTGCCACAGGCTACCCCCTCGCTACCGTCCGCTCATGACCACACCGGCCAGCCCCGACAGCCCGCCCCCGCCGCCGATCACCCCCGACGACAAGAACTGGACGTGGGTGCTCGAGCGCACGTGCCCCGACTGCGGGTTCGACACCAACGCCACCCCGGCGTCGGCCGTCCCCGGCCTGCTGCGGGCGCAGGCCGACGAGTGGGTCGAGCTGCTGGCCCATCCCCACGCACGGCTGCGGCCGACGGCGGACCAGTGGTCGGCGCTCGAGTACGGGTGCCACGTGCGCGACGTGTTCCGGCTGTACGAGTACCGGCTCGGGCTGATGCTCGGGCAGGACGACCCGCACTTCCCCAACTGGGACCAGGACGAGACGGCGGTGTCCGACCGCTACGACCTGCAGGATCCGGCGACGGTGGCCGACGAACTGCGCGCCGCGGCGTTGTCGATCGCGGATGCGTTCGAGGCGGTGCGCCCCGACCAGTGGCAGCGCACCGGGGTGCGGTCCGACGGCGCCGTGTTCACGATCGACACCTTCACCCGCTACTTCGTCCACGACCCGATCCATCACCTCGACGACGTGCGTCGGGGCAACGAGATCCTGGCGAGCGGCGACCTCGACTGACCCGAGGCCCGCTGCTCAGTCGAAGCGACCGTGGCGACCCTCGCCGCTCGCGAAGCGCTGCGCGCCCGCCACGGTCTCGCCCGAGCGGATGGTGGCGAGCCCCAGCTCGGTCTCGCGGGCGAGCGCCCGGTCGAGCGGGGACGACCACTGCTCGTAGCTCGAGCGACGATCGCCGCGCAGGCAGATCTGCGGGAACGCAGCGATCTGTCGCGCGAGCTCGATCGCCGCGTCGAGCGCGCCACCGGGCGGCACCAGGCGGTTGGCGAGGCCCATGCGCAGCGCCTCGTCGCCGCTGACGCCGCGGCCGGTGAGGATCAGGTCGAGCGCATGGCTGTGGCCGAGCAGCCGGCTGAGCCGGACGGTGCCGCCGTCGACCAGCGGCACGCCCCAGCGCCGGCAGTACACGCCGAACACCGCATCGTCGGCGGCCACGCGCAGGTCGCACCACGCCGCGAGCTCGAGCCCGCCGGCCACGGCGTGGCCCTCCACCGCGGCGATCACCGGCTTGTCGAGCAGCATGCGGGTGGGGCCCATCGGGCCGTCGAGCGACACGTCGGCGTCGACCCGGTTGCCACGCCCGCTGCTGACCGCCTTCAGGTCGGCGCCGGCGCAGAAGGTGCCGCCCTCGCCGGTGAGCACCGCGACCAGGAGGTCGTCGCGGGACTCGAACTCACGGAACGCCGCCGCGAGCGATGCGGCCGTGGGGCCGTCGACCGCGTTGCGCACCTCGGGGCGCTGGATGGTCACCACCCACACACCCCCGTCGATCGCCGCCGTGCCCACCGTCGCCCGTGTCGCGTCCATGCACGCAGTCTCGTGCACGGACGCGACCGGTTCGACGGTCGGACGACGGTCGGACGACGGTCGGGCGACAGGGGACGGTCAGCGCTGCGGGTCGCGACCCGTCCAGGCCACCAGCCGCTCGATCGTCGGCGCGTCGTCGTCCACGGGCACGACCTCGTCGAAGGGGGCCTCGTCGCGTCCGTCGGCCGGCAGGCCGAAGCGCATCGCCTCGAGCGCCATCGCGACCGTGGCCTCGTCGAACGCGGGCGTCTGCCCCGTGGCGACGGCGAGGTCCCACGTGTGCGTGCTCAGCTCGCTCGTGTAGATCGCCATCACCACACGGCCGGGGAGCACCGCCCACGGCACCTGGATCATCGAGTCGAGGATGCCCTCGGCCGTCCACACCTCGAGCGTGCGGGCGACGGCGTCGGTCCAGCCGGCCACCACCTCGTCGTCGGGGAGCAGGATCTCCTGGGGCACCTCGAACGGCGAGCGGCCGGCACCGATGACGCCCACCCGCTCGATGACGGTCATCAGGTGGCCGAGCAGGTGGCGCACGTCGTACTCGGGGCACGGGGTGGGCAGCTCGAGCTGGTCGGGGCGGACGGCCGCGATGGCGGTGCCGGCGGTGGCGACGGCCCGGGCGAAGAACGAGCGCGGATCGCCCTCAGGGAAGACGGGGAGGGTGGCGGGCTGGGTGGTGGTGTTGGTCATGTCGGGCACGATGACAGCCAATGTGGACATCTCGTGTCCAGGTTTCACAGAACCTGTTCGAACCAGGCGTCGACGCCGAACTCGCCCGCCGCGTGATGGGTCACCCGGAAGCCGCAGCGCTCGTAGAACGCCACGACGTCGGCCCAGGCCGCCGTGGTCTCGAGCACCACACGTCGGGCGCCCCACCGCCGTGCCGTCGCGACCAGTTCGTCGAGCACCGACCGTCCGAGGCCGCTGCCACGGCGGTTCGCATCGACCGACATCCGCACCACCTCGACGGTGCCGTCGCCCCGCGGCACCACCGTGCCCGTCGCGACCACCGTGCCGTCGTCGTCGACCGCCACCACGGTGCGCCCGCCCGGGTACGCGCCGACGAGGTCGTCGAGGTCGCGGTTCAGCGCCTCGTCGATCGTGCCCCAGTGTTCGACCAACCCGGCGAGCACCAGCGACCGAACGGCGGCCGTCTCCTCCGGTCGCACGTCGCGGAGCACGAACTCCCGCGGCGCGCCGTCGAGCAGGTCGCTACGGTCGTCGTCCATGCACGCATTGTCCGAGGTCGCACCAGCCTTCGTCCAGATGGCCCACCGCATCGTCTGGTGCAGCGTGGCCACGGTGTCGGGCGACGGCAGCCCGCGTACACGGGTGCTGCACCCGGTCTGGGAGTTCGACGGCGAGCGCCTCACGGGGTGGGTCGCGACGTCACCCGCGTCGCCGAAGGCGGCCGACCTGGCGCACGAGTCGCGTGTGTCGCTCACGTACTGGGCGCCCGACCACGACACGTGCACCGCCGACTGCACGACGAGCTGGGAGGCCGGCGCCGACGAGCGGGCGGCCGGCTGGCGGCGGTTCGCCGAGGCGCCGGCACCCGTCGGGTACGACCCGTCGATCATCCCCGGTTGGACCTCGCCGGACAGCGAGTCGTTCGGGATCCTGCGCCTCGAACCGTTCCGCCTCCGGGTGATGCCGGGGTCGTTGATGATGGCCGGGGTCGGCCAACTGCTGCGGTGGAAGAAATCCTGACACCGCGACGTTGGCAGGCCTCATGCAACTCGACTTCTGGCTGGATCCCGCGTGCCCGTGGTGTTGGGTCACCTCTCGTTGGGTGAACGACGTCGCCCCCCATCGTGACCTCGAGGTGCGCTGGCGCCCGATCAGCCTGAAGGTCAAGAACGAGACCGGACCGGACTCACCCTGGTACGAGCCGGTCACCTACACCCACAACCTGCTGCGCGTGATGGAGTCGGTGCGCGCCGCAGAGGGCGACGCGCCGCTCGGCCGCCTGTACACCGTGTACGGCGAACACATCCACCACCAGCAGGACAGCAGCCGTTCGGCCGCCGAGCTGCTGGCCGAGGCCGGCATCGACACCTCGCACGCCGCGGCGTTCGACGACGAGTCGTGGGACACCGTCATCCGCGCCGCGATGGACGAGGGCCTCGCCCTCACCGGCAACGACGTCGGCACCCCGCTGCTCGCCTTCACCGACGACTCGGGCAAGCGGGTCGGCTTCTTCGGGCCGGTCATCAGTCGTCGCCTGCCACTCGACCAGGCGCTGCGCCTGTGGGACGGCGTCAGCGCGGCGGCCACCGTCGACGGCTTCTGGGAGCTCAAGCGCACCCGCACCGAGGGCCCCGACTTCACGCCGCCGGCGAGCTGATCGGCGACCCCGCCGGGGTTCGACTCGCCGTCAACCGACCAGCACGGCACCGAGCTCGGCGAGCGCGGTGAGATCGTGCACGTCGTGGTCGAGCAACGGCACATCTCGGACCGGTGCGCCCTGCGCCAGTTCGACCAGCGCGTCCATCTCGACCCGCTCGGCGCGAGCGATCGCATCGAGGTCGAGGTGGAAGCCCACCTGTTCGGCCAGCGGACCGCCGGCGGCCTCGACATGCGCGAGGTCGTCGGCGCTCAGGTGCAGCGACGGCGGCAGCGGGTGCACCATGTTGACCACCACACCGCCCAACCGGAAGCCGCCGTCGTGCAGCGCGGTCGCCAGGTACGAGGCCTCGTCGATCGCCTCGGCGCGCGGGCTCGACACCAGCACGAACGCGGTGTGGTCGGCGCGCAGGAGGGTCGCCATCTCGGCCGCCCGCTGACGCAACCCGGCCTCGAGCGCGGAGATCGAGCGGAAGAACTCGACGGTGTCCTGCACGATCTGCGGACCGGCCAGCCGCTTGACGGTCCACAAGAACGCGCTCGACGCGGCGTTGGTGACGCGCGCCAGCGATCGGGTCGGGATCGTGAGCGCGCGGTACACCGGGTTCGACAAGAACCGCACCAGCCGGTCGGGTGCCTCGAGCACGTCGATCGCGTGGCGCGACGGCGGCGTGTCGATCACCACCAGGTCGTAGTCGCCGCTGTGGTGCAACTGGTGCAGCCGTTCGATGGCCATGTACTCCTGCGCGCCGGCGAGCGACCCGGCGATGCTGCGGTACACGGGGTTGGCGAGGATCCGGTCGGCGCCGTCACCGGCCCGCTCGCGGATGAGCTGGTCGAAGGTGTGCTCGGCGTCGAGCATCAGCGCCGAGAACGAGCCCGGCCCCTGCACCGCGTCGGCCACCAGGTGCGGTGTGTCGGCGGCTGCGCCGGTGACACCCAGCGCGTCGGCGAGGCGGCGGGCGGGATCGATCGTCACGACCACCACCCGGCGACCGGCCCGCGCCGCCGCGAGCCCCAACGCCGCGGCCGTCGTCGTCTTGCCCACCCCGCCGGGTCCGCACGTGACGAGCAGGTCGGCGGTCTCGACCACGCGTGCGAGCGAGCTGGTCGTGTGGTGCCCGCTCACGACGTGCTCCACTGCGGGGTCGCGCCGACGGCCGCCGGGACGGCGAGTGCGTCGACGAGCGCGTCGAGGTCGGCGGCATCGAGCCGACCCGAGGTGAGCCGCGGCAGGAGCACGCGGGGGAGGGGCAGACGCTCGTCGAGCCGGGCGAGCTGCTCGCGCTGCACCGCCAGTCGTGCGGCGCCGTAGCGGCTCGACACGGTGAGCGCCGCCTTGTCGGCGGCCGAGAGCGTGATGCCACTGCGCTTGGCCGCGGCCGCCGGCGTGAGTGCGAGCCCCGGACGGTCCGGCCAGCACGCGTTGATCACGAGCGGTGCGAGTGCCAGGCCGAGCCGGTCGTCGACGTCGCACGCGAGCTCGATCACCTCGTTCACGGGTGTCTCCTCGGCCAACGTGACGAGCAGCGCCTGCGAGCGGGCCGGGTCGGCCAGCATCGCCGACACCTCGTCGGCCTGTTGGCGCATCGGGCCACCGCCGACCACGTCCTGCAACGCACGTGCCGACCGGAGGAACGGCGCGGCGTGACCGGCGGGCGGTGCGTCGACGACGATCAGGTCGGCGGCCTTGGTGCGGTCGAGCTCCTTGATCTTGCCGAGCACGAGCAGGTGCTCCAGCCCCGGTGTCGACGCGGCGACCATGTCGAGCGACGCGGCCGAGGCGGCCTTGCGCAACAGCGCGCCCGCGCCCTTGAGGTCGAGGTAGTCGCCGAAGGCCTGCTCGGGTGGGATCGTGCGGCCGCGCACGCGGCCCGCACCGTCGAACCGCTGCAGCACCTGCTCGTCGCGCGTGAGCGGCCGGCCGCCGAGCAGCGGGCCGAGGCCGGGTTTGCCATCGACCGAGGCGAGCAGCACATCGGCACCCTGCCGAGCGGCCAGCAGCGACACCGCCGCGGCGACCGTGCTCGAGCCCACGCCACCCTTGCCGGCGACGAACAGGACGCGCGAGGCGCCGAGCCAGGACGGTTCCACGAGCCGAGGGTACCGGTCGCCGGCAGGGCGAACGCGGGACGGTGGGCGCCCGTGAAGAGCGTCACCGTCCCGCGAGCGCGTGATCGGTCAGGCGGGTGCGGTCACCGGTGTGGCGTCGACGACCGGCGAGAACACCGAGCGCACCGATGCTGTCTGGCCGTCGACCGGAGCGTCGTACGACACCTCCTGCAACGTCGGGCCGCTGACGAGCACCTGCACGTCGGCGGTGCCGTCGGACGGCACGCCGAGCGCGTTGGCGGCGACGGTGGCCACCAAGGTGGCGTTCACGCCGTCGACGCTGGTGCCGCTCACCGCCGTGGCGTTGCGCAGCGCCTGTAGCGGGTCGGTGGTGGCCGGTGCCGAGTCGAGCGCCTCCCACTCGCCGCCCTCCGGGAACACCCAACTGCCGGCGGGCGTGATCACGTAGGCGACGCTGGTGCCGCTCGACCAGATGGTGAGCCGGGTGCCGTCACCCACGCGGTCGCCCTCGGCCACGAGCACCTCGGCGCCCGCGACCGTCACGCTCGTGCGGAAGTGGAACCCGGCCGCGACGCCGTCGAGCGCCTGGGCGAGCATCGCCGCGCCGTCGACGGGCACGGTGGCTGCGACGGTCGATGCCGGCACGGTGACCGCGATCGTCTCGGCCGGTGCGGTCTCGGTGATCGGCGTGTCGGTGGCCTCGACGCCGAGGGTGATCACCGTGGCGTCACCGACGCCCGAGTCGTCGGGTTCGCTGCAGGCACTCACCGCCACCAGTGCGGTGGCGGTGAGCACGAGCGAGAGGCGTGAGACGGTGGTGCGGTGGCCGGCGTGTCGCCGGTCAGCCACCCGTGGCCCCGTCGGGAGCGACGGTGGGCTCGGGCGCCGCGGTGACGACCGGTGCAGCGGTCGTGGTGGGCGCAGCCGTCGTGGTCGTGGTGCCGCCGTTGCCGCCGTTGCCGCCGTGACGGCCGTTGCCGCCGTCCCGACCGTTGCCGCCGTTGCCGCCGTGACGGCCGTTGCCGTCGCCACGACCCTCGCGTCCCTCGTCGGAGCCGTGATCGCCTTCATGACCGGAGTCATCGGCATCGTCGGCGGGCTCCTGAACCGGTGTGTTGACCACCGGGGCCGGCAGGTCGCGGCAGCGGATCTGCTCGTCGACCTTCACGGCGAGGCCGGCGTCGGTGGTGCGGAGCATGATGCGCACCTTCTCGCCGCCGCCGAAGCGCACCTCGACGGAGTTGCCCTCGGTCCGTTGGCGGGTGGGCTCGGGGGTGATCGTGCCGAGCGTCAGGGTGCCGTCGCCGACGGTGTAGCCGATGCTGGCCGTGGTGCCGTCGCAGAGCAGGCCGCTCCACGTGCCCTCGGTCCCGGGGGTCACCTCGCTGAACCCGGTGCGCAGCTTCGACAGCGAGATCCGGATCCGGGCGCTGGTGGTGCCGTCGGCGTGGGTGTCGGCCTCGACGCCGATGGTCAGCCAGCGGTGCTGTCCGTCCTGCGAGAAGTCGATGCGCACCTTGGCGCCGGCCTCCACCTCGCCGTCGTCGCCGGTCCACGAGCCGCTCTCCACCTCGCCGGCGGTGCCGGGACCGTCGATCGAGAGCACCTCGAGCCCGGGTGCCGACGCGTCGCCGGTCACCTGGAACGACACGCCACCGGTCACCCCGGGGAACACCTCGCCGGTCCAGCCGCCGGGCACGTTCAGCAGGTCGTCGAACGAGCCGACGCGGGCTTCGACGCGCTGACCGCCGTGCTTCGACGACACGACCACCTTGGCGGTGCCGGCGTCGTTGACGAACGCGACCTTGTTGGGGCGGTCGACGACGGCGGTCATGCCGTCGGCCGGGTTGAGCGTCACGCTCGCGAGCGAGCCACCGGGACCGGTGGTGATGTCGACCGACAGCGGCGCGCCGAACAGCGGCAGGCTGAACGACGACGGCACGGCCACGGGCGCGGAGGGATCGGGTGTCGGTGCCGTCGGTGCGGACGGATCGGCCGGCGCCACGGTGGTGGTCGTCGGTTCGGCGGGCGGGGCGCTCGCGGTCTGGGCGTGCGCGAGGCCACCGGTGCCGGCGAACAGGCCGGCCATCACGGTGATCGAGCCGAGCGCGCCGAGCCGGCCGGCTCGACGTCGGGTGGACGGCGTGGACGGTGCAGTCATCTGTGGTTCTCCGTTGTCTCCGTGCCCGCCACGTGTGACGGAGGAGGCATCGGCCGCTCGTGCGGCGGAGATGACCCTTCTTGCCCGGACCTTGTGGATCGGTCAGGATCGCTCACGCTCGGTGGCCGGCCACCCGGCGATCCGGGCGATCCGGGCGATCCGGGGCGCGACGATCAGGGGAGGGCGCCCACCGACGCCAGGCCGAGCCGCAGCAACCGGTCGTGACCCTGGGTCATCTCGCGGCGCACGGCCTCGCCGACGGCCTCGGCCGGCGTGTACCACACCAGGTCGAGCGCCTCCTGGGTGGGCTGGCAGTCGCCGGCGACCGGCACCATGTAGGCGAGACTCACGGCGTGGTGCCGCGGGTCGTGGAACCCGCTCACCTCGGGATCGGGGAAGTACTCGGCCACCGTGAACGGCGACGGGTTCGGCGGGATCTGGGGCAGCGCCACCGGACCGAGGTCCTTCTCGAGATGGCGCAGCAGCGCGTCGCGGATGCGCTCGCCGAACAGCACGCGTCCGCTCACCACCATGCGGCTGAGCGAACCGTCGGCCGCCTGGCGGAGCAGCAGCCCCACGCGCGTGACGCGCCCGAGGTCGTCGACGCGTACGGGGATGGCGTCGACGTACACGAGCGGCACGTTGGCCCGGATGTTGCGCAGGGTCTCGTTGTCGAGCCAGCCGGTCTTGATGTCGAGTTGATCGCTCACGTGGGTCCTGTGAAGTAGCCGTTCACGTCGATGATGACATGCGTCGTCTGGTTGACGAACGTATTCAGGGCACCGGCGGTGGACAGGCGCACCATGCCGGCGTTGGCCCGCGGGTCGATCGCGGGATAGTTGAGGTTCGAGATCACCGGTTGCGCGCGGTCGGCCGGGAACACCGTCAGGTAGCCCGCCCCGGCAGCCGCGTCGGAGGTCAGGTTCATCGACACGGCCGACGCGCCGGCGGGCACCATCCCACCCGTCACCTGAACCACCCGGCTCGTGAGCGTCTGGTGCACGCCCGCTCCCTGGCGGCTGTCGTACAGCCGGGTCGGGCTGAGCGGCACCAGCAGGCCGTCCCGCCCGGGCGTGCTGGTGGGTCCGGTGACGTAGCCCATCAGGTCGACGACGAGATGGGTGCCGTTGGAGGTGAACACGCTGATCGTGCCGTCGGCGCCGACGGGGACGATGCTGAGCGTGCCCGATGCGAGCCCGGCGACGTAGTTGCCGCTCGAGGTGTTGGGCGTGATGCCGCCGGTGGCCTGCGCGCGCACGAAGCCGGCACCCACGGCCTGGTCGGCCACCACGTTCACCACGGCGGCCGACGCTCCGGCGGGGATGCCGGTGACCCGGACCGTCTCGCCGGCACCCGGGCGGTGCGTCGTCCACCCCGGGGGCACCGGACCGTTCGACTCGGGTCGGGTGTCGAGCACACGCACCGGGTCGACGGCGACGAAGCGCCCGGCCGCGATCGGACCAGCGGCCGCCGGGGCGAACGTGCCGAGCAGGTCGACCACCACGTTGCCGCCGGCGAACAGGTACAGCGTGATCGAGTTGTTCGCGCCGACGGGCACGATCGCGAAGTTGGGTTGCACCTGGCCGGCGACGGCCACGTTGAGCGTGGACGAGGTGCCGAGTGCGCCCTCGAGCGTGGGCAGGGTCTGCACGTACCCCGGCGCGGCGGTGTCGGTGGAGATCACGTTGACCGCCACGGCCGACGCACCCGACACCGGCAGCGGTAGGTCGATGACGGTGAAGCGCGGGTGCGGACCGACGGGTGCGCCCGCCGTGGCGGTCGCGGCCCGGGTGTCGAGCACGCGCACCGGGGTGGCGAGCGCGGTGTACTGCGCCGGGCGGGTGTCGATCGCCGGGGGTGGCGCCGCCGGCAGTTGCAGACGTCCGGTGCCGAACGCATCGTCGGCGCCGGGCGTGCCCAGGTCGACCACGAGGTGCTTCACCAACGCGGCGAGGTGGGGTCCGCTCGCCGCGAGGCCGCGGCCGTACAGCAGAGCGGCGAGGCCCGCGGCCGACGGCGACGCCGCGCTGGTGCCGTTGAAGCAGGCGCCGACGCCGTAGCCGCGCGCCTGGCTGTAGATGCTGTTGCGCACACAACTGGGCGCGCTGACGTCGGGCTTGACGCGACCGTCGTTGGTGGGGCCCTGCGACGAGTACGAGCCGATGGCCGACCCTGCGGCGGGATCGACCGCACCCACCGCCACGAGCGACGGGTTGGCCGAGTCGACCACGGGCTTGGCCGCGCTGTACGCAACCTGGCTGTACTCGAGCTCGCCGTCGAACAGGGCGACCTCGACGACGTCGGGTCGCGGGTCGCCGCCGGTGGCGAGCCGCCGGATCTTGACGTTGAGCGCGCTGAACAGGCAGGTGTACACGTCGGCGGCCTCGAGCGGCGGGGCGCCCAGCACCTGGCGGTCGTTGATCGTGTCGACCAGTCGGCCGCCGAGGTCGTAGAACTCGATCTGGTAGTCGGCGGTCTGTGCGGCCGGCTTGTTCCAGTCGTTCCAACGGATGCCGTCGAATCCGATGCAGCTGCTGTTGCCGCCGGCGACGTACAGCGTGGTGTCCACACCCGGACCGGCCAGGAAGTCGACGTAGCCGCCGGCGTCGACGCCCTCGCTGTAGCGGCCGTACGAACCGGCCGCGTCGTTGCCGGTGCTGTTGAACCAGGTGATGCCCTTGGTGGCCGCATAGTCGACGACCGCGCCGAGCGGACCGGTGCCGTCGCCCGGGCCGTCGTAGGCGGCGCCGAGCGAGCGGGTCATGATCGAGACGCCGTTGGCGGCGAACCAGTCGATCGCAGCGCGCAGGTCGCTCGACGTGCCGACGGTGGCGAGCCACAGCTCGGCGTCGGGCGCCATGTCCTTGACGACTTCGGCGACCGCGACGCCGTGCTCCTCGCCGGCGCCACCCGGGCCTGTCGAGCAGAACCCCGAGCCCGAGGTGTCGAGGCAGAAGCGGTGGTTGCTCGCCGGGAGCGGACCGTGCTCGAGCGTGTTCCAGAGCGTGAGGTCGAAGAAGTCGACGATGCCGACCTTCACCCCGCCGCCCTTGATGCCTGCGTCGTGCCAGGCCTGCGCGTTGGTGATCGCGATGTTCTCGCCCGCGGTGGGGCCGAACTCGAGCCGGCGATCGACCTCGACGGTGCCCGTGACGGGCCGGTTGGCGACGAGGGGCTTGCGGACCGCGTCGGCGTCGACCTGTGCGGCGAGCTCGTCGACGTGTGCGGCGGGCACCGACACCTGCAGCACCTCGCCGGGCACCGAGCCGACCACGATGCCGCCGAGCCCGATCGCCTCGGCGCGTGCCGTGGCCACGTCATCGGTGACGATCTCGACCACCAGGCGGTCGCCGGGGCCGGCCGAGTCGAGTTGGTCGAGCAGCGCCGGGTCGGTGATCCGGTCGCCGTCGGCCGCCGGGACGGGCGCGGGCGTGTCGGCCGCGGCGAGGCCGGGGGCGGCGACGACCAGCGCGGCGAGCGCCAGCGCGACCGACACCGGCGAGACCTGACGGGCGCGCGTCATCGCCACCGCCGCCGCTTGCCCGAGGGCGCGGTGCGGGGCGGGGTGCGCGGCTGGGGCGGCGCCACGACCGCCAGCCCCGACTCGTCGTCGAGGGGCACGGTGATGCCGTCGGTGTCGACGTCGACCGGCTCGCTGTTCGAGGCCACCACGATCGGTGCCTCCTCGCGTGGCTTGCGACCGTTGACCACCTGGTCGATGCCGAACATGCCGGCGGCCAGCATCCCGCCCGCGAGGCCGTGGCGCTGCCGGGCGTGGGCGATCTTCGACGCGGTGTCGCCGCCGGCGTCGAACGGCAGGTCGCCCGCCGGCTCGTCGTCACGCTCCGTGGCGCGTTCGTCGGCGCGTTCGTCGGCGAGTTCGTCGTCGAGTTCGTCGTCGAGTTCGTCGTCGAGTTCGTCGTCGGGATCCGTCTCGACCTCGACCTCGCGTTCGACCTCCAGCTCGACCGGAGCTTCAGCGTCGGGTGCGGGGTCGCGACGAGGCGCGTCGGAAGGATCGGGAGCCTCGCCCATGGGGACGAACGCTAGGCGAAAAGCAGGCCGCGCGGGGTATCGCGCGATCGCACAAGCGGGCTCGTTACTGTTTTGCACGTGGCAGATGGGGAGGTGATCCATCGGGCGGCAGCAGCCCTGCGTACCGCGCTGGTCGGTCGCGCCATCACGCGCTTCGATGCCCCCACGTTGGTGGGTCCCGCACCCGAGCTCGGCCGCATCGTCGAGCGGGTCGAGAGCCACGGCAAGCACCTCGAGATCGTCTGGGACGACGGGCTGGTGCTGCACACCAACCTCCGGCTGAGCGGCTGCTGGCACCTGTACCGCCACGGTGAGCGGTGGCGGCGCCCGAGTCACCAGACCCGGGTCGAGATCCACACCGCCGACTGGATCGCCGTGTGCTTCCTCGCGCCGGTGGTCGAGACCTACCGCGAATTCGACCGGTCGCGTCATCCGGGCTTCGGCCCGATGGGTCCCGACCTCAGCCGCGTCGACGCCGACCTCGACGAGAGCATCAACCGTCTGTACCACTACCGCGACCAGCTCGCCCCGGTGTGCGAGGCACTGCTCGACCAGCACGTCGCGAACGGCATCGGCAACGTGTACCGCTGCGAGGTGCTGTGGGCGTGCGAGCTGCACCCGTTCGCGCCGGTGTCGGCGCTCGACGCCGACGACTGCTCGTACGTGATCACCACCGCCGCGGCGCTGCTGCGGTCGAAGCTGCGCCACAGCCCGCGCATCACCGCCCGTATCAGCCAGCCCGGTTCGTTCGTGCGTGGCGACCTCGCCGTGTACGGCCGCAACGGACAGCGCTGCGCGCGCTGCGGCGACACCGTCGAGGTGTGCCAGCCGAGTGGGTTCCAGCGTCAGCTCTACTGGTGCCCGGGCTGCCAGGTGCACCGCTCGCTCGAGACGGCGCAGACCATGCACGACGTGTACGGCGACGACGAGCACGAGGGCCGCGCGATGGATCCGCACCCCGCCGCGGCGAAGTTCCTGTCGAACCTGCCCTGGCGTCGGCCGCCGCTCGCCGGCTGACCGTCAGCGACCGCGCTTCGGGGCCGGTCGCAGCTTGCCCTTGGCCGCAGCGGCCTCGTCCTTCGGGCGGCGCAGCTCCTTGCGCTTCACGAACCGCAGCCCGCTCCACTCGGCGTCGATCGCGCACACCTTGTTGTCGACCCAGCCGGTCGGCAGCAGCTCGGCGCGCAACACGTCCTCGGTGATGTCGGTGGGGACCCCCGACGACTTCTTCGGCCACGCCACCCACACGGCACCCGCCGGCGACAGCGGCGCGGTGAGCTTCGGCCACTCGGCCACCAGCTGGTCGCGACGGGTGTGGAAGCTGATCACCACGTCGAGCGGCGCCAGCAACGACTGCTGCCAGATCGCGTCGCCCGTGCCGCCGTCGGCCGCGAGCAGCTCGGCGAAACCGGCGGGCGCGTGCCGCACCGTGAACACGATCTCGCCGGTGAGACCGAGCTTCTTGGGCAGCGGCGTCCCGCTGTACCCGGCGGTCACGAGCGCTGCTCCTTCAACCCCGAGTTGCACATGATCCGGTCGACGTCGATCTCGAGCACCACGCGATCGTCGCGCACCTTCGGCGGTCGATAGCGCGCCGCGTACGCAGCCACCGCTGCAGCCACCGAATCGGCGTCGCTGCGCACCGTCACCGGGCCCTCCATCGTGAGCCAGCGCGCCCCGTCGATCTGACACACCGCGGCACGTGGGCCGGTCGCCGCGTTGGCGGCTTTCACCGCACCGGCGAAGGTGATCACGCGCGCCACACCGCGCTCGTCGTCCCACGTGAACCCGACGGGCACCACGTGGGGGCTGCCGTCGGCGCGCAGGGTGGTGAGCGTGGCGAGGTGCCGCTCGGCCAGGAACTCACGGGCGGCGGCGCTGATCGTCTGCTGCATCCCCACAGGATGCCGGGCCCACCGCGCACTCACCCCGAACGCGATGAGACATGAGCGCCCCAGGGACGCTCATCTCTCGTCGCGGGTGGTTCGGGACGGGTCAGGTGGTGGCGATGGCCTGCAGCACGTCGGCGTTGGCCGCCCGGCGACCGGGCACCCAGGCCGCGATCACCGCGACCACGATCGAGGCCACGACGAACACCACGATGCTCGGCACCGACACGCTGAAGCTGTTGAGGCCCTGGTCCTCGAGCGCCTTCACCACGATGAAGCCGAGTGCCAGACCGAGCACGGTGCCCATCAGCGCACCGAGCACGGCGGTGATCGCCGCTTCCCAGCGGATGCTCGACCGCACCTGCGGCCGGGTCATGCCGATGGCCCGCACGAGGCCGAGCTCACGGCGCCGCTCGTACACGGCGAGCAGCAGCGTGATCACGATGCCGAGCACGGCGATGAACACCGACATGCCGAGCAGGGCGTAGATGAAGTTGAGGAACCCGTTCACCTGCTTCGCCTGGTCGTCGATGAACCCGTCGCGGGTCTGCACCTTGGCCGTCGGGTAGTTCTTCGCCACCTCGTCGATCGCCGCCTGTGCGGCCGCCGTCGACACGCCGTCGGCCGACTGGACGAGCACCTGCACGTCGTACTGGTCGGTGGTCTGGCCGGCGAACAGGTCGCGAGCGACGATCAGGTTGCCGAAGTCCTCCGAGTCGAAGATGCCGTCGAGCGTGAGCTGCTTCGTGTCGCCGTTCTGCAGGATCACCGACACCTCGTCGCCGAGCTGCACGCCGTCGCGCTCGGCCTTGTCCTTCGACATCAGGATGCCGTTGCCGTCGAGGCCGTCCCAGCCGCCCTCGGTGAAGGGCAGGTCGAACAACGTGGACGCCCGCTCGGGGTCGACGGTGAGCACGGTCTTGCCGACCGGCTTGCCGTCCTCGAGCAGTTGCACGAGGTTGACGCCGATGCCCACGGCGACCTTCACCTCGGGGAGTTCGTTGAGGTCGTCGGTGAGCTTGGTGGGCAGGCCACCGAAGCCCTGGTCCGACGTGCTCACGGCGAAGTCACCCGTGAACTGCTCGCCGATCGACTCGCGGATCGAGGTCTTGATCGACGAGCCGAGGGTCGACACGCCGATCAGCAACGCCAGGCCGATGGCCAGCGCGCCGGCCGTCAGGGCCGTGCGCTTCGGGCTGGTGGCCGCGTTGCGGCCGGCGATCTCGCCCGTCACGCCGCGCAGCGCCGTGAGCGGCTTCGACACCAGTCGAGACACCGGTGCGGCGAGCAGCGGGCCGAGCACCACGAGGGCGGCGAACAACCCCGCCACACCCGGGCCGAGCCACACGGCACTGCCGACGATGCCGAGCGCCGTCGAGGCGACCGCCAGCACGACGATGACGAGACCGCTCACGAGGCGCACCTTGCTGAGGCCGGTGCGGTCGACGGCGACGTCGCGCATCGCCGCGAGCGGCGGCACGCGGCCCGACCGGATGGCCGGGACGATCGCGCACACCAGGGTGACGACGACGCCGACGATCACGCTGACGAACAGCACCCACGGCTTCACCGTGAGCGCCGTGTCGCTCGGGCCGAAGCCGAGCGCGGTGAGGATCTTCATGATGCCGAAGGCCAGACCGACACCGCCGGCGAAGCCGAGCAGACCGCCGATGAGGCCGACGAGCAGCGCCTCGACGAACAGCACTCGCGTGACCTGTCCGCGGTTGGCACCGATCGCTCGCAAGAGCGCGTTCTCGCGCTGGCGCTGTGCGGCGCTGATGCTGAAGACGTTGTAGATGATGAACGAGCCGACGAACAGCGAGATGACGGCGAAGATCGTGAGGAACACGGTGAAGAACTGCAGGCCCTCCTCGACGGCCGACTGGTTCTCCTCGGTGATCTCGGCGCCGGTGAGCGCTTCGATGTCCTTGCCCTGGAAGTGCTGTTCGATCAGCGTGGCCAGCTGCTCGTCGTCGACCGAGCCGTCACCGACCACGATCACGGCGTCGATCAGGCCGCTCTGGGCGACGACGAAGTCCTGTGCGGTGGCGAGGTCGAACAGCGCCCACGTGGCACCGCCCGACGTGTCGTTGCCGGCGAAGGTGGCGATGCCCGCGACCGTGAAATCGCGTGCGCCGCTCTGACTGGTGATCTTCACCTGGTCGCCGACCTCGAGGTCGCCGGTCTTCGCGGTCTTGCGATCGACGACCACCTGGTCGGGACCGCTCGGGCCGGTGCCCTCGACCAGGTCCCAGGGCGACTCGTCGGCGCCGATCCACACGCCGCCGAAGCGCGGTGGACCGTCCTGGCCGATGGTGTCGCCGTCCTTCGTGGCGATGCTCGCGAAGCCCTGCACGTCGCCGTACGCGGCCTTCACGCCGGGCAGCGCGGCGACCTCGCCGACGGTGCTGTCGGGGATGCGGTCACGGCTCTCCGAGCCGAAATCGCCCTCGATCACGTTGGAGGAGCGGACGTAGGCGTCGGTGCCCTCGTAGGCATCGGCGAAGAGGCGGTTGAAGCTGCCCTTGATCGTGTCGCTGAAGACGAACACGCCGGACAGGAAGGCGCAGCCGGCGATGACCGCCAGCGAGGTGAGCACGAGTCGCCCCTTGCGGGCGAGGGCGCTCTTGAACGCGACGCGGAACACGGGTCACTCCCCGAAGTGCTTCATGCGGTCGAGCACGCGCTCGGCGGTGGGCTGGTGCATCTCGTCGACGATGCGACCGTCGGCGAGGAAGACGACGCGGTCGGCGTAGCTGGCGGCGACCGGGTCGTGGGTGACCATCACGATCGTCTGGCCGAGCTCGCGCACGGCCAGGCGCATGAAGTCGAGGATCTCGGCGCCCGTCCGGCTGTCGAGGTTGCCCGTCGGCTCGTCGGCGAAGATGATCGTCGGCTTGCTGGCGAGCGCGCGGGCGACGGCCACGCGCTGCTGCTGACCGCCGGACAGCTCGCTCGGTCGGTGCTTCAGGCGGCTGCGCAGCCCGACGGTGTCGATCACCCGGTCGATCCACTGCGGGTCGCCCTTGGTGCCGCCGAGCAGCAGCGGCAGCGTGATGTTCTCGAGCGCGGTGAGCGTCGGCACCAGGTTGTACGCCTGGAAGATGAAGCCGACCTCGGTGCGCCGCAGCTCGGTGAGCTGCTTGTCGTTGAGCGTCGCCAGGTAGGTCGTGCCGATGTACACGCCGCCGGTGGTGAGCGAGTCGAGGCCGGCCAGGCAGTGCATGAGCGTGCTCTTGCCCGAACCCGATGGGCCCATGATCGCGGTGAAGCGGCCGGCCTCGAACGCGACGGTGACGCCGTCGAGGGCGCGCACCTCGCTGTCGTCCTTGCCGTAGATCTTCACGGCGTCGACCGCGCCGGCGGCCGCAGCGAGGGTGGCCGTCGGGGCGGGACCGCCCGCGGCGGGGGCGGGCGCGACGGAGGGGTTGGGGGCGTCGAAGGTCATGCCACCAGTTGTACCGGGCGGGCGCGCGACGGGCGTCCGCAGTTCGGCGGATTGTCGTCACCCCGCAGGTGGATCGCGGCTCGGCCGGACGGGCGACGCGCCGGTCAGCCGGCGTCGCCGGGCGTGACGAGGCCCGACTCGTAGGCCGCCACCACCACCTGCACGCGGTCGCGCAGATCGAGCTTGGCCAGGATGCGACCGACGTGGGTCTTCACCGTCGCCTCGCCGAGGAACAACGCCTCGGCGATCTCGGCGTTCGACATGCCGCGCGCCACGAGGCGCATCACGTCGAGCTCGCGTTCGGTGAGCTCGGCCATGCCGGGCGCCGCCGTGCCGGGGTCGGCCTTGGGGCGCCGGGCGACCTCCTCGATCAGCAGCCGCGTGACCGACGGCGCGAGCAGCGCGTCGCCGCGTGCCACGACGCGCACCGCGTCGATCAGCTGCTCGGCCGGCGCGTCCTTCAGCAGGAACCCGCTCGCCCCGGCGCGGAGCGCGGCGTACACGTAGTCCTCGAGGTCGAAGGTGGTGAGCATCAGCACGCGAGGCGGCGAGGGCTGGCCGACGATGTGGGCCGTCGCCTCGATGCCGTCCATGTGCGGCATGCGCACGTCCATCAGCACCACGTCGGCGTTGCACCGGCGGGCCAGGTCGATCGCCTCGCGGCCGTCGGCCGCCTCGCCGACCACGGTGATGTCGTCCTCGGTCTCGACGATCATGCGGAACCCCGCCCGCACCATCGCTTGGTCGTCGACCAGCATCACCCGGATCACGCGGCCACCCCGCGTTCGGGGAACACGGCTCGCACCCGCCAACCGCCACCGGGCCGGGGTCCGACGTCGAGGCGGCCCCCGAACATGCCCACGCGTTCGCGCATGCCGACCAGCCCGAAGCCGGGCGGGCCGGCCACGGCGCCTGCGCCGCGCCCGTCGTCCTCGACCACCACCGTGAGCGTGCCCTCGGTGCGTTCGACGCGCACGTCGACGTGGTCGACGCGCCCGGCGTGGCGGCGCACGTTGGTGAGCGCCTCCTGCACCACCCGGTAGGCCGACAGCTCGACCGCGGTGGGCAACGAACCGAGATCGCCCTCGGTGTGCAGCGAGATGGGCAGGTCGCCGGCCGCCGACACGAGGTCGTCGAGGGTGGCGAGCGACGGCTGCGGCGCGAGCTCGGCCGCGTCGGTGTCACTGGTCTCGGCGCGCAGCACGCCGAGGATGCGGCGCATCTCGGTCATCGCCTCGCGGCCGGTGGCCTCGATCGTCTCGAGCGACTCGGTGGCGCGGTCGGGGTTGGCCCGCACCTGCCGGCGGGCCGCGCCGGCCTGGATGATCATCACGCTCAGGCTGTGTGCCACGACGTCGTGCATCTCGCGAGCGATGCGGGTGCGCTCCTGCTGCACCTGCTGGGCCGCGAGCAGCTCGCGCTCGCGCTCGGCCCGTTCGGCACGCTCGACCAGCTCGTCGGCCCGCTCGCGCCGGCGGCGCATGTTGTCGCCCAGGATCAGCGCACCCAGGTAGAGCACGGCGACGCTCACCACAGCACCCCAGCTCAGGTCGTCCTGGCGGAACACCCCGACCACCACGAATGCCACGAGGCAGCAGAACACCACCGAGCCGGCCACCCGTTGGCGGCGGCCCGACGTGTACGCCCCGAGCGAGTAGGCCGCGATCAGCACGTTGAGGAACCCCGCGCCCACCATCTGGTTCGACTGGATGATCGCCTCGGGGATGCTGACCGCCACCAGCACCTCGACCGGGCGGCGGCGCCGCCAGGCCAGCGGCACGGTCGACAGCACCACCACGAACGGCGACCACCAGGTGGGCGGGCGCACGGTGGTCTCGGCCGTGCCCTCGTCGATCAGCAGGTGGGCGCCGAGCGCGAGCAGCGTCACCAGGGCCGCGAGCAGGGCGTCGGCCTGGACCGGGTGCGCGGTGAGCCACTGCACCGGGCGCGGCCGGCGCGCCAGGCGCGAGGTGCGCGACGGGACCGGGTCGGGAGCGGTGCTCACGGGACGCAACGTATCCGGGCCCCGTCGAAACGTCGTCCACCTGCAGGTGGATGTGCCCTACGCTTCCGGGGTGATGCTCTGCCCGTCGTGCGCATCGCCCCTCACGCCCGGGGCGCGGTTCTGCTCGTCGTGCGGCCACGCCGTCAGCACCGCCCAGAGCGAGGAACGACGGTTCGTCACGGTGCTGTTCGCCGACGTCGTCGGGTTCACCAGCCTGGCCGAGCACCTCGATCCCGAGCAGGTGAAGCGGCTGATCGACGGCATCTTCGAGCGCCTGGTCGACGACGTCACCGCGTTCGGCGGCCGGGTCGACAAGCTGCTCGGCGACGGCATCCTCGCCCTGTTCGGCGCGCCGGTCGCGCACGAGGACGACCCCGAGCGCGCCGTGCGCGCCGGCCTGCGGATGCAGGCGTCGCTCGCCCGCTACGTCGAGGAGGAATCCCCCGCCCAGCGGCTGCGGATGCGCATCGGCATCAACACCGGCGAGGTGCTGGTGGGCACGCTGGCCGGCACCGACTACACGGCGATGGGCGACGTGGTCAACACGGCGTCGCGCCTGCAGGCCGAGGCACCGCCCGGCGGGGTGCTGGTGGGCGAGGCCACCTACGCGCTCACCGACGACGTCATCGACTACGGGCCGCCCACCGTGCTGCAACCGCGCGGCCGAGAGCAGTCGCTCACCACGTGGCTCGCGCAGGGCACGCTCACCGCGCCCGGGGCCCGGTCGCGTCGCACCGACCTGCGCCTCGTCGGCCGCGACGGCGAGCTCGCGCTGGCGCGTGCCGCGTTGCAGCTGGCGGTCACCGAGCAGCGCACCCTGCTGCTCAACGTCATCGGCGAGAGCGGCGTGGGCAAGAGCCGGCTGATCGACGAGCTGCTCGACACCCTCGACGAGCTCGGCGTCGACGATCCGGCCGTGTTCGAGGGCGTGTGCGCCCCCTACGGCGAGTCCAACGTGTGGTTCCCCGTCGCGACGGCCATCGCCACGCACCTCGGCTTCGACCCGAGCCTGTCGGTCGACGACCTCCGCGAGCGCGCCCGGTCGAAGGCGGCCCGGCTGCTGTCGACCGACGGGGTCACCGCCGAGGTCGAACGGGCCGTCGAGGTGTTCCTGCACCTGCTCGGTCACGAGTCGGGGCTCGACGAGGTCGACGCCACCACGCGTCGCGACGCCGTGCACCGTGCCATCGCCCGCGTGGTCGAGATGCGGTCGCGCCGCGGTCCGATGGTGCTGTGGATCGACGACCTGCACTGGGCCGATCAGGTGGTGGTCGAACTGCTCGAGCACCTCACCGTCACCGTGCAGCGCATGCCGTTCGTGCTCGTCACGTCGATGCGCCCCGGGAGCGACGCGGTGTGGCCGCCGATCGTGCAGCGCTGCAACGTCGTCTCGCTCAGCCTGCAACCACTCGCACGTGCCGACAGCGACGAACTCGCGCTCGAACTGCTCGGCCAGCTCACGGGGGCCTCGCCCGAGCCGATCACGCCCGATCAGCGGCTGCTCGGCGCGCTGTTCGACCGCAGCGGCGGCAACCCGCTCTTCCTCCAGCAGCTCGCCGAGGTGGTGGCCGACGAGGGGCCGTCGAGCGAGCTGCCCGACTCGCTGCGTGCGCTGATCGCCGCCCGGCTCGACCAGCTGCCCGTCGCCGAACGACAGGTGATCGACAACGCGGCCACGCTCGGGTTGTCGGGCAGCGTGATGGCGCTCGAGCGGTTCGCGCAGGCCATGAGCCAACCCTTCGACCGATCGGTGCTGTCGGCGCTCGACGCCAAGGGCTTCCTCGAGATCGACGGTCAGCGGTGGCGGTTCCGCAGCGACTCGGTGCGCGAGACCGCGTACCAGACGCTCACCAAGTCGGCCCGCGCGCAGCGGCACGCAGGGGTGGCGGGCACACTCGCCGCGTACGCGCCGATCGCGATCGACGACATCGCCCATCACGCCGCCACCGCCGCCGAGCTGGTGGCCGAGTTGGGCAGTGTCGAGAAGGTGCCGGCCACCATCCGCGTCGATGCCGTGCGGGCGCTCGCCGCGGCAGCGCGCAAGGCACGCGAGTCCGGCAGCCACCGGCTGTCGGTGCGGCACGCGAGCCGGGCGATCTCGCTGATGTACGGGCACCCGTCCGAGGCCGCCGAGCGCACCTCGCTGATGCTGGTGCGCTGCGCGGGGCTGATCGAGCTGCGCGAGTGGGCGACCGCTCGCGCCGACCTCGCCACCGTGCTGGCCGAGGCCACCGTTCGCGGCGATCTCGCGGTCGAGGGCGAGGCACGTCGGCTGCTCGGCTCGCTGCACCACCTCGAGGGCGACCGCGAGGGTGCCCGAGCCGAGCTCGGTCGCAGCGTCGACCTGCTGCGTCACGCCGACTCGCCCCGGTTGCTCGCCGACGCATTGCGTCAGCGAGGGTTCATCGAGTTGTTCGGCGGTGTGCTCGCCGACGCCGAGTGGCACTTCGGCGAGGCCGAGGCCGAGTACCGCCGCATCGGCGACGAGCGCGGCCTCGCGTACATCGAGCAGCACCGCGCCTGGCTGTCGTTCATGGCGGGCGACCTCGAGGTGGCCGACGAGCGGCTGCATCGCGCGGCCGAGACCCACAGCCGCCTCGGCGACCGCAACGGCGTCGGCTGGGCGTTCGGGCTGCTCGCCTTCGTGCGCTTCTTCCAGCGTCGGTTCGTCGAGGCCGAGGATCTCGCCAGCGTCGTGCAGACCGAGGCGCTCGAGCGCGGCGACGACTGGGCGGCGGCGATGATGCAGACGCTGGTCGCCGACCTGCGGCTGTGGCACGGGCGCCTCGACGAGGCGATGACCAACGCCGACCAGGCCCGCACCCGGTTCCGTCGCCTCGGCGACAAGTTCGGCATGGTGCAGGCACTGTGCGCGCTGCTGCGTGCGCAGGTGGCACTCGGCCGCACCGCCGCGGCGCACCGCAGCACCGAAGAGCTGCTGTCGCTCGCCGAGGGCTCGCCCGCCGGGGTGGTGCCGCTGCTCGGTGTGGCCGGCGCGGCGATGCATCGCGGCGATGCGTCGGTGGCGCTCGCCACCATCGCTCGCGCCGAGGAGCAGTTCGTCGAGCGCACGGCGGGTGCGTTCGAGGCGTACGTGATCAAGGCGATCGCCGCCGCCCAGCGCGGCTCGCTCGACGAGGCGCTCGCCGCGATCGAGGAGATCCCCGAGGTCGGTCGCGACCATCCGTTCTCGCGCACCGGTGCCGCGCTCGTCGCGTCGCTCACGGGTGATTCGGTCACCGCCGTGCGCGAGGCCGAGTCGGTCGCCGACACCCCGGGCGCCACCTATCTCGACCGGGCGATCGCGGCCGTGGCCGCCGCCGGTGCGTACGCGTCGCTGCACGAGGCGCACGCCGCGTGCGAGGTGTTGCACCGTGCGCTCGAGGAGAGCCTGTCGGTCGGCGACGTCGTGGCCACCGCGCTGCTGCAGCGCACACACCTGCAGGTGGTGGGCTCGCCCCACGCCAGCGGCGAGGGCGACCCGTCGGTGCTCGGCGAGGGATGGCTGCACCTGATCGAGCAGTTGCCCGCACCGGAGCCTGCCGCATGACCAGCTGGCTCGGTGGCGCCGCGACGGAGGACGAGCTGTTGTCGCGCCTCCCGGTGCTGTCCGGCCCGCTCGCCGCGTTGCGTGCCGATGCGGCCGCTGCGTGCCCGGGCCGCACCGCGGACCTGATCGCCGCCCGCACACAGCAGATCGTCACGGGCACCGGGTCGCTCGACGGCTTCGGTCCGCTCGACGCGGCGGAGCAGGCGGTGATCGACGTCGCCGAGCAGTTCCTGCTCGACGTGCACGGGATCTCCGACGAGCTGATGGCTCGCCTGGGCGAGCACTTCGCGCCGGCCGAGCAGATCGCGCTGATGTTCCAGCTCGCGTTCGCCGACGGCTTCACCAAGTTCCGTCACGTGTTCGAGGTGCCCTGATGTCCACCACGCCCCGCCTACCCAGCGCGATCGACGGCCAACCGGCGCACTTCGGCACGCTGCTCGCGCACCACCCCGAGCTCGCCCGTGCGTTCGGCGCCACCTACGGCACGTTCTGGTCGCAGGGCGTGCTCGACCACCCCACCAAGGAGGCCGTGCGCCTCCGCAACGCCCGCATCACCGACTGCGGCTATTGACGCAACGTGCGCTTCGCGGTCGCGAGGCAGCAGGGGCTCGAGGAGGAGCACGTCGCGCAGATCGACGACGAACACGCCACCTCGGCGCTGGCACCACGGTGGAAGGCGGCGCTCGAGTTCGCCGACGTGTTCTTCGCCGCCGCCGGCCCGCCGTCGGCCGAACTGCAGGAGCGGTTGCTCGCCGAGTTCACCGAGGCCGAGGTGGTCGAGACCGGCGTGGCGCTGGCGCTGTTCCACGGGGTGTCGAAGATGCTGATCGCGCTCGGCTGCGAGCCCGAGCAGATGGACGTGTCGATCCACCGCACCCCCGGCACCTGACGCCTGCGCAGCCGAGCCGGGACGGGGACGCCCACGTTGGGCGTTTGCGTCCCGCGTTGGATCGGGCGGTCGGCCGAGCCGGGACGGGAACGCCCGCGTTGGGCGCTGCGGTCCCGCGGTCAGGCGAGGAACGTCAGCTCGGGGGCGGGACGGGCGGGCGGTTCGACCTGGCTCGACGCCCACCCCAGGTACACGATCGCGGTGACGTGGGTGTCGTCGGGCCAGCCACACACCTCGGTGACCGCCGAGTTGGCGCCCTTCGGGCAGCTGCCCCAGTAGCTGGCCAGGCCGGCGGCCGTGGCACCGAGCAGCGCGTTCTGGATGCCGGCGGCCACCGCGTCGCGGTTCTCGGCCGTGCGCAACGGCGAGTCGCCCGCCGCGGTGCCGACCACCAGGGTGGCCGGCGTGCGCAGGTACTTGCCGCGAGCCTTGGCGACCTTCTCGGGTGGGTCGCCCTGCGCGTCCATCGCCGCCGAGATCGCCTCGCCCAGGCGGGCGCGTGCCTCGCCCTCGAGCAGCGCGAACCGCCACGGCCACGTGCGCTTGTGGTTGGGTGCCCAGGTGGCCAGTTCGCAGAGCCGGGTGACGAGATCGTGGGGGACCGGCCGGCCGTCGACCAGCATGCTGGTGCGCCGCGAGCGAACGAGCACGTCGAGGGCGTCGAGCGAGATCGGCTCCATGCGACGTGTCTATCGCCTCGGGGTGCCGGTCACTCCCAACCGTCGGTGAACTCGCGGAACGCCTCGCGCAGGTGGCGCAGCGTCGAACGGCCACGCTCGAGGCCGGTCGCGATCGCGATCGCGACGAGCCCCACACCGCGTGGCCCCGTACCAGGGCCGTTGGTCCGATCGGGGTCAGACGCTGCGGATGAAGCCGACGACCTCGTCGACCCATCGGCGCCACAGCTGCGGCGGGTAGTCGTGGCCCATGCCGTCGATCAGCACGAAGCGAGCACCCGGGATCAGTTCGGCCGTGCGCTCGCCGCCGCTGGGGGTGATCAGCGTGTCGGCGCTGCCGTGCATCACGAGCGTCGGCACGGTGACGTCGCGCAATCGGTCGGCGCGTGGGGCCGATGCCCGGATCGCCATGAACTGGCGGGTGGTGCCGTCGGGCGTGAAGGCCCGGTCGAACGAGCGCTCGGCATCGGCGCGCAGGCGGGCCTCGTCGAAGAACTCGGGACTGCCCCAGATGCGCAGCCCGTCGATCCACCGCTGGACGTGGCTCTCGCGGTCGGTGGCCGGCGGCGCGGTCAACTGCGCGAAGGCCTCGGGTGCGCTCTGGCCGTACTCGGGCTCGCCGGTGCTCGACATCACCGACGTCATCGACAGCAGACGGTCGGGGTGCTCGATCGCCATCGTCTGCACGATCATGCCGCCCATCGACAGGCCCATCACGTGGGCCCGCTCGACCCCGACGGCGTCGAGCACGGCGATCGCGTCGGCGGCGAGGTCGGTGAGCACGTAGGCGTTGCCCGCCTCGCCCACCGGCGCGCCGGCGAACGAGGTGGACAGGCCCACGTCACGGTTGTCGAAGCGGATGACGAAGAGCCCTTCGGCAGCGAACATCTCGCACCAGGCGTCCTGGTAGTTGGTGCTCTGGCTGCCGAGCCCGTTCACCATCAGCAGCGCCGGACGGTCGGCGTCGCCGAACGTCTCGTACCAGATCTCGCAGTCGCCGTTGCGGGCCCAGCTCACGTCACTCGCCGATCAGCTGCTTGCGCAGGTCGCGCTTGACGAACTTGCCGTTCGCGTTGCGCGGCAGCTGCTCGTCGAGGAACCAGATCTTGGCGGGGATCTTGTGCTTGGCGATCCGCTCGGCGAGGAAGCCCTTCAGCTCGTCCTCGGTGAGCGACGCGCCGGGCTTCAGCACGATCGCCGCGGCGACCTCTTCGCCGAGTCGCTCGTCGGGGATCCCGAACACGGCCGCCTCGGCGACGCCGTCGTGGTGGTAGATCGCGGTCTCGACCTCGCTGCAGTACACGTTCTCGCCGCCGCGCAGCACCATGTCCTTGGCGCGGTCGACGATGAAGACGAAGCCGTCCTCGTCGATGCGGGCGATGTCGCCGGTGTTGAACCAGCCGTCGCGGATCGAGTCGGCGGTGGCCTCGGGCCGGTTGAGGTAGCCCTTGATGACGACGGCGCCGCGCACGCACAGCTGGCCGACGGTGTCGGGGTCGGCGGGCAGGTCGTTGCCCTCGTCGTCGACGAGCTTGGCGTCGAGCGTCGGCACGATCGGGCCGCACGAGGCCGGCTTCTCGATGAAGAAGCGCGAGCTGTTGGCGGTGACGATGCCGTGGGTCTCGGTGAGGCCGTACCCGGTGGACGGCGCGCCCTTGCCCTTCAGCGCGCCGGCGATCTTGCCGACCAGGTCGGGCTGCAGGGCGGCGCCGCCGCCGCCCATGCTGCGCAGGCTGCTGGTGTCGCGCTTGTCCCAGTCGGGGTGCATCAGCAGCTCGCGGCTCATCGTCGGCACGCCCGACAGGCTCGTGACCTGCTCGCGCTCGATCAGCTCGAGCGCGCGGCCCGGGTCCCACTTGTAGGTGAAGACGATGCGCGAGCCGGTGAGGGTGGCGGGGTGCAGCAGGCAGTTGCACGCGGTGACGTGGAACAACGGCGTGGGCGCCATGAACACGTTCTGCTCGGGAGGCGGCAGCTGCTCGGGCGGCTCGACCTCGCCGGCGGCGACGGCCTTGCCCTCGGCCACGGTGATGGCCGTGGTCATGAACGCGAGGTTCATCACGTTGTGCACCGAGCCGCGGTGCGTGAGCTGCGCTCCCTTGGGGAAGCCGGTGGTGCCCGACGTGTAGAAGATGGTCGCGTCGTCGTCGGGGTCGATGTCGACCTCGGGCAGACCGGCCGGGGCGTTCGCCGGGTCGATTACGTCGCTCCACCGGCTCGCACCGTCGGGCAGGTCGCGGTCGGAGCGCACGCTGATGACGTGGAGCGGCGCCTGGGCTCGCACCTCGTCGAGCACCTGCAGCACACGCTCGAGCCGCTCGTCGTCGGCGATCAGCACCTTCGGCTTCGAGTCGGTCAGGCCGTACGCCATCTCGGTGGGGGTCCACCATGCGTTCATGCCCACCACGGCGGCACCCACCGCGATGGTGGCCCAGTAGCCGACGACCCACTCGGGGTAGTTGCGCATCGCGAGCGCCACGCGGTCGCCCCGGCCGACCCCGTGCACGTCGCGGAGGTGGTGGGCGAGGGCGCGCACCTGCGCGTCGATCTCGGCGTAGGTGTAGCGCTCGTCCTCGTAGACGATGTAGTCCTTGGCCGCGTGGGCGGCCGTGAGCTCCCACACCACTCGCATGTTCGGCGGTGCCGAGGTGAACACCTTGATCGGCACGTCGCGGACGACGATCTCGGACACGGCGAAGGGCGAGCCGGGAGCGGTCAGCTCACGGCGGGCGTCGAGGTAGTGGTGCATCATCCGGGCCATCGTTGCAGGGAGCCTGTGGCCGTTGCCACACGGACCGCTCTGGCAACATCGACCCATGGCCGCCTCGACCGATCCGATCACGCACCCGACGGCGTTGATCGTCGGGCGGTTCAACCCGCCTCACCTCGGTCACAGCTTCATGATCGACTGGGCCGCCGAGCGGGTGGAACGCCTGGTGGTGTTCGTCAACACGCGCGACGGCGAGTTGGTGCCGGGCGAGCTGCGCGCCGCCTGGTTGGCCGAGCTGCACCCGCACGTCACGGTGGTCGAGGTGCGCCACGACCTCGACACGAACTTCGACGACGAGGACCTGTGGGCACGCTGGATGGCGCTGTTCCGCGAGCGTTGGCCGCACGACGAGGGACCGCACGCGGTGTTCTCGAGCGACCCCTACATCGACGAGCTCGCCCGCCGCTTCGGCGCCGACGCCGTGGTGGTCGACGCCGAGCGCGCCACGGTGCCGATCAGCGCCACGATGATCCGCGAGTCGCCCGCCGAGCACCTGCACCGGCTGGCCCCGAACGTCCGCGCCTGGGTGGAGGCGAACCTGCTCTGATCGCGCCCGGCCGCCCACCCGAGGCCCGGCCGCCCACCCGAGTGCCAGCCGCCATCCGAGGGCGTCAGGCACACCCGTGTGTTCCCGTGGCACTCGGGTCGGCCGGTCGCACTCGGGCGGGCGCCTGGCACTCGGACGCGGCAGCGCCCCGCCGTCGGTGGACAGCGGGGCGCCGGCATGCTGACCGGTGGGTCGATGCGACCCGGCGGGGGGTCAGTTCTTGTTCGGCTGCGGCAGCGTGCGCAGGTAGGGCTTCACCGTGGTCCAGCCCTGCGGGAACAGCTGCTTGGCCTCGTCGTCGGTGACGGCGGCGCCGATGATCACGTCCTCGCCGTCGGTCCAGTTGGCCGGCGTGGCCACCTTGTACTGGGCGGTCAGCTGGAGGCTGTCGATCACGCGCAGGATCTCGTCGAAGTTGCGGCCCGTCGACGCCGGATAGGTGATCGTGAGCTTCACCTTCTTGTCCGGGCCGATCACGAACACCGAACGCACGGTCAGGGTGTCGTTCGCGTTGGGGTGGATCATGTCGTAGAGGTCGGCGACCTTGCGCTCGGGGTCGCCGATCATCGGGAAGTTCACCGGGGTGCCCTGCGTCTCGGCGATGTCGTCCTCCCACTTCACGTGCGAATCGACCGGGTCGACCGAGAGGCCGATCACCTTGACGTTGCGCTTGTCGAACTCGGGCTTGATCTTGGCGACGTAGCCGAGCTCGGTCGTGCAGACCGGCGTGAAGTCCTTGGGGTGGCTGAAGAGCACGCCCCACGAGTCGCCGAGCCACTCGTGGAAGCTGATCTCGCCCTGGGTGGTGGGGGCGGTGAAGTCGGGTGCGGTGTCGCCGAGACGGACGGCCATGACGTGCTCCTTGAGGTGCGTGTGGTTGCGGTCGACGGATGAGGACGTCGGTGTGAACGACGGCCACTGTACCCCTATTCCCGACCCATCCAATCGGGATTGACAGGTGACAAAAAGGTCACATATGATCACCGACGTGGAACCCGGTGACGACCTCGTGTTCAAGGCGCTCGCCGATCCCACGCGCCGCCTCCTGCTCGATGCGCTGTTCGAGCAGGACGGCCAGTCGTTGCAGTCGCTCTGCGACCGCTGCGGCGACGGCATCACCCGATTCGGTGTGATGAAGCACCTCGCCGTGCTCGAGGCCGCGAACCTCGTCACGACGCACAAGGAGGGCCGCACCAAGCGGCACTACCTCAACCCGGTCCCGATCCAGCAGATCGCCGACCGGTGGATCAGTAAGTACGCCGCACCGTTCGCCCGTGCGATGGTCGGCCTGCAACGACACCTGGAGACCCCGTCATGACCACCCGCCACGTCTACCGCGTCTACATCCGTGCCTCGGCCGAGCAGGTGTGGCAGGCGATCGTCGACCCGCAGTTCACCCGTCAGTACTTCCACGACACCGCGTTCGACAGCCCGCCGCAGGCCGGCCAGCCGTACCGCACGACGATGTCGAACGGTTCGCCCGCCGTCGACGGGATCGTCGAGGTGTGCGAGCCGCCGCGCCGGCTGGTGCAGACCTGGCACGTGCTGTACGACACCGCGATGGCCGAGGAGCCCCCGAGCCGGGTCGAGTGGACGATCACCGACGCCGGCGAGGGGATGGTGCGCCTCGACCTGGTGCACGGCGATCTCGCCTTCAGCCCGCTCACGTGGGCGCACGTGAAGGACGGCTGGGTGTGGATCGTCGAGTCGCTCAAGTCGCTCGTCGAGACCGGCGAGCCCCTGCCGCCCGAGACCAGCAACCGCCCCGAGCCGTCGACCGACCCGTCGGGCGACTGGCACCGGGCGCAGGGCGTCGAGTGCAACAACGCGATCTGGGGCCTCGTCGGCGAACCCGCCTCGCCGGCTCGCGACGAAGCCATGCTCCGCAACGCCTATGCCTCGGCGTTCCACTGGGAGCGTGCGGCGCGACGCACCCCGGCCAACGAGGTGCGTGCCCGGTACATGCTCGCCAAGGCGATGCTGCTGACCGGTCAGCCCGAGCGCTCGCTGCACTACGCCGACGAGTGCCTCGCCGGGTGCGTCGAGCACGGCCTCGCCGACTTCGACCTCGCGTACGCCCACGAGTCGCGAGCCCGTGCGCTCGGGGCGCTGGGGCGCACCGACGAGTCGCTCGCGGCCTGGCGCACCGCCAAGGACGTGCCGGTCGACGACCCGGAGGACCGCGGGATCGTCGAAGCCGACTTCGCCGACGCCCCGGTCTGAGTCCGGACGCGACTCGGGCCCGACCGGAGGTTCCGGTCGGGCCCGAGTGGCAGGTCGTGGATCAGGTGATCCCGGATCGAGCGATCAGACGCTCGGACCCTGGTCGTTGATGTAGCGGCTGGTCTCCCAGTACTTCTGGGCTGCCCACGTCTGCAGCTCGTTGATGTACCAGTTGGCACCCGAGTCGTACCAGGCGCCGGAGTAGAAGCGACCGACGCAGCCCCAGAGATCACCGGCGTGATAGCCGTTGCCCAGCCAGCTCTCGCCGCCCTCGTAGCAGTCGCGCCAGATGGCGATGCCGATGTCGAGGTTGTACGCGGTCGACCGGGTCGAACCCTCGATCGCCTGCGGGAAGTAGTAGCCGAAGATCTGGATGATGCCGATGGCGCCGGGGCACTGGCCGGGACGGCCGTCGGCGCCGATCGGGTGGCCGGGCAGGCACTGGGCCGAGTTCGAGACCCACACGCCGAGGGCGTCCATCTTGCCGGTCGACTCGCGTGCGGCCTGGGCGCGCAGCACGTACTCGTCGTAGCCCCACTTGCAGGCCGTCCAGCGGATGATGTCGTCGGTCGAGCCGGTGAAGTTGCCGGTCGCCCGCTCGTAGAAGCCGGGGATCGAGTGCCACGCGGTGTTGTTGTACGACACGTTGCGCGGCCGGTTCTCGGGCGAGGGGTTGGCGCGCACGGCGGCGGCGCACGCCTCGTCGCTCGGCAGCTGGCCGCCGGGGGCGATCACGCGGAACACGCCGTCGGCGTCCATGTTGGGTTGACCGTTGCCGGTGTTGCCCCCGCCGACGCCTGGTGGCGTGGTGGCGGCCGGCGCAGCGGCGGCCGCCGGCGAGGGGTTGGTGCCGGCACCACCGGAGGTGTTGGGGGTGCAGCTGTTGCCGCACTGGCCGAGGAGGACGACCGCGGCGCCGAAGCCGAGCAGCCGACCGCCGGCACGGCGGCGGCGGGGGCGGCCGGCAGCTGACGGGCGTGCTTCGGCGAGGGCCTCACCCAGCGTGGTGGGGTCGGTCGGGACGGCGGAGCGCGTCGGACCGGTGAGCGGGCGCGGCTGGCGGAAACGCAACATGACGAAAGCATGACAAACATGACGACACGTTGACAACCCGTTCGTGCGTGGTTCCCCCTGATGCAGGTGATCTAGACGCGCTGTGTCACACGACCTGCGCGAGGCCGACCGCAGAGCGTGGGTTTCGACCACATGGCGCGCGTCATCCCTGCTCCTCGGATCGTCGCCACCGGTGCCGTCGTGCGCCTCGGCGGCGCGAATCCCGGTCGAACGACGACCACGGCGCGTGACAACGTGTGGTCGTGGAACCAGACGATCTCGAGGCTCGGGCCGTGTCGGCGACGCCGTCCACCCCCACCCCGGCGCGGCCCGCGGGGTGTGTCGCCGTCATCTTCACGAGCGTCCGTACGCCCGACGACGACGACGGGTACCAGGCGATGGCGGCCACCATGGACGAGCTCGCGGCCGCGCAGCGCGGGTACCTCGGCATCGACTCGGCGCGGGGCGCGGATGGGCTCGGCATCACCGTCAGCTACTGGGCGACCGACGACGACGCTCGTGCGTGGAAGCAGGTGGCCGAACACCTCGGGGCGCAACGGCTCGGTCGCGAGCGTTGGTACCGCAGCTACAGCACGCACGTCGCGATCGTGACGCGCGCGTACGACTGGTCGCGCTGAGGGCACGGCCGGTCGGGTGGGTCAGGGCGTCGCGTTCAGGAACGTCGACGTCGTCCAGGCCCGCTGCGCGAGCAGGGTCTGCACCTCGCCGATGTAGGTGAGCGCGTCCGCGGTGTACCACCGACCCGCGAGCCAGCGCCCGATGCACCCCCACTGGTCGCCGGCCGCGTACGTGCGGCCCCGCTCGACGTTGTTGAGCCACGTCTCCTGGCCCTCGTAACACGAGCGCCACACCGCGAGCGAGACGTCGAGGTTGTAGGCCGACGATGCGATCGCGCCGTCGATCGAGCCGGGGAAGTAGGGCGCCCGTACCTGCATCAGACCGACCGACTCCGGGCACTGCCCGGCGCGCCCGTCGACCCCGATGCCGTGGCCCGGTGCGCAGCGCGCCGCGTTGGTGGTCCAGTCGCCGAGGGCGAACTGGCTCCAGTACGACTCGCGCACCACCTGGGCGCGCAGCACGTCCTCGTCGAAGCCCCACTTGCAGGCGGCCCAGCGGATGAGGTCGTCCGTCGAGCCCGTGAAGTTTCCGTCGACGCGCGCGTAGGTCGGATCGGCGCGCCACGTCGTGGCGTTGGGCGTGGCGTTGCGGGGCCGCACCTCGGCCCGTGGCGCCGACCGCACGGCGGCGGTGCACTGGGTGCCCGTGGGCAGCGCGCCACCCACGCCGATCCAGCCGAAGTAGGTGCTCGAGATGCCGGTGCTGGCGGGCGCTGCCGTCGTGGCCGGACCGGTGGGGACCGTCGTCGGCACGGTGGTCGCCACCGCCGCAGGCGCGACGGGTGGTGCGGCGGGTGCCGTCGTGGTGCTCACCAGCGGCTCGTCCGGTACGAGTTGCGGGGCGCACGACGGGCTGCACTGGCCGAGGAACACGCCGGCGCCGAGCAGCACCGAGGCCCGCCGCAGCGCGAGCGAGCGACCGGTCGCGCGACCGGTCGGGTCGCCGAGGTGCCGCCGTGAGGATCCGTGTGTCCGCGTCTGGGTCGCCACGCCGCGTCGGAACACACGGAGAAACCGCCGATTCTCCATGACGGAACCTTGACGGTCGGGTGGCGGTGCTGTCAATCCTCGCGACCCCGAGGGCGGAGGGGACGGCCGCGCCTACCATCGCCCGCATGACCGTCACCCGGGCCGACACGCTGCGCGAACTGCTCGCCGCGATCGACCCTGCGAACCCGCGACCGTTCCTGCTCGACGCCGACGGAGACACCACCTGCACCTATGCCGACGCCGCACGACGCTCGGCACGGTTCGCGCACGCCCTCGCCGCCCGCGGCGCGGCGCCGGGCCACCGGGTGGCGATGCAGGTGACCAAGTCGGCCGACGCGCTGATGGTGTATCTCGCGTGCGTGCGCGCCGGGTACGTGCTGTTGCCGATGAACACCGGCTACACCGCCGACGAGGTCGCGTACCTCGTCGGCGATGCCCGGCCGTCGGTGGTGCTCGACGACCACTCGCTGGCGGCGCTCGCGGCCGACGCCGAGGGCATGCCCGACCACCTCGACGAGCACCCGGCCACGCCCGACGACCTGGCGGCGATCCTCTACACCAGCGGCACCACGGGCAAGCCCAAGGGGGCGATGCTCACCCAGCGCAACCTCGCGTCCAACTCGGCCACGCTCGCAGGCCTCTGGGGGTTCGGCGAGGGCGACGTGCTGCTGCACGCACTCCCGATCTTCCACACGCACGGTCTGTTCGTCGCCACGAACTGCTCGATCGCGAACGGCTCGCCGATGGTGTTCCTCGAACGGTTCGACGCCGACGAGGTCGTCGGTGCGTTGACGCACTGCACCGTGATGATGGGCGTGCCCACCTTCTACACGCGCCTGCTCGCGCACCCGTCGTTCGATCGGCAGACCTGCGCCGGCATGCGCCTGTTCATCAGCGGATCGGCACCGCTGCTCGCGTCGGTGCACGAGCAGTTCCACGAGCGCACGGGTCACGCGATCCTCGAGCGCTACGGCATGACCGAGACCTCGATGCTCACGAGCAACCCGCTGCACGGTGAGCGCCGTCCCGGTACGGTGGGGCTGCCGCTGCCCGATGTCGACGTGCGCGTGGTGGGCGAGGACGGCGTCGCACTCGGCGTCGGAGGCGTCGGTGGGGTCGAGGTGCGCGGGCCCAACGTGTTCGCCGGCTACTGGGGGCGGCCCGAGTTGACCGCCACCGAGTTCACCGCCGACGGCTGGTTCCGCACCGGCGACGTCGGCACGTTCGACACCGAGGGATACCTGCACCTCGTCGGCCGGTCGAAGGACCTGATCATCACGGGTGGCCTCAACGTGTACCCGAAGGAGATCGAGGACGTCGTCGACGCGTTGCCCGGCGTGCTCGAGTCGGCCGTGATCGGCGTGCCCGACGCCGACTTCGGCGAGGCGGTGGTGGCGGTGGTGGTGGCGCGCAGCGGGTCGACGGTCGACCCGTCGGCCGTGCGACTCGCCGCCCGCGAGCACCTCGCGCCGTTCAAGGTGCCGAAGCGCGTGCACGTGGTCGACGCGCTGCCGCGCAACGCGATGGGCAAGATCGAGAAGGCCGCGCTGCGACGGCAGTTCGCCGCACCCGACGGCCCGGACGGAGGAACGACGTGACCGAGCTGTGGCAGCGAACAGCCACCGATCTGCGACGGATGCTGGGTGCCGGTCAGGTGTCGGCCCGTGAGGTGCTCGACGCGCACCTGGCGCGCATCGAGGCCGTCAACCCGACGATCAACGCGATCGTCACGCTCTCGTTCGAACGTGCCGTCGACGACGCATCCCGCGCCGACGAGGCGCACGTGTCGGGCGGTTCGCTCGGCCTGTTGCACGGGTTGCCGATCGCCCACAAGGACCTGGCCGAGACCGCCGGCATCCGCACCACGATGGGCTCGCCGGTGTTCGCCGACCACGTGCCCGAGCGCGACGAGCTGCTCGTGCAGCGCTTGCGCGCGGCCGGGTGCGTCACCGTGGGCAAGACCAACACGCCCGAGTTCGGCGCCGGTTCGCACACGTTCAACCCGGTGTTCGGCGCCACCGGCAACCCGCACGATCCGTCGCGTTCGGCCGGCGGCTCGAGCGGCGGGGCCGCAGCCGCACTGGCCAGCGGCATGGTGCCGCTCGCCGACGGCAGCGACCTCGGCGGCTCGCTGCGCAACCCCGCCTCCTTCTGCGGGATCATCGGGCTGCGACCCACTCCCGGCACGGTGCCGACCTGGCCGAGCGGCGACCCGTGGGATCCGCTGCCGACCGGAGGGCCGATGGGCCGCACCGCTGCCGACGTGGCCCTGCTGCTCGAGGCGATGTCCGGACCACATCCCGAGGTGCCGTTCCAGGGCGCCGTCGGTCCGTTCGCGCCGCTCGACCGTTCGCTCGCCGGGCTGCGCGTCGCCTGGTCGCCCGACGCCGGTGGTCTGACCGTCGAGTCGGCGGTGCGCGACGCACTCGTCGGCGTGCCGGCGCGGCTCGAGGCACAGGGCTGCGTGGTCGCGGCTGCGTTCCCCGATCTCCGTGGCGCCGGCGAGTCGTTCCAGACCCTGCGCGCCGTCGGCTTCGAGCGCAACCTCGGGATCCTCTACGACGAGCGACCGGAGGTGCTGAAGGAGACGATCCGCTGGAACATCGAGGTCGCCCGTCGCCAGAGCGCGGCCGACGTCGGCGTCGCACTGCGGCATCGCGCCGCGCTGCAGGAGCGGGTGCGCCGGTTCTTCGAGCGGTACGACGTGATCGCGCTCCCGACCGTGCAGGTGGTGCCGTTCCCGATCGAGCTCGACTGGGTGCGCGACATCGAGGGCGTGCCCATGGACAACTACCTGTCGTGGATGCAGTCGTGCACCGACATCACCATGACCGGGTGCCCGGCGATCTCGGTGCCTGCCGGGTTCACACCCGACGGGTTGCCGGTGGGAGTGCAGCTGGTGGCGCGTCCCGGCCAGGAGCTGTTGCTCCTCCAGATCGCACACGCGCTCGATCACGACGGCGCGCTTGACCCTCCCCCGGGGGGAGACCGCAAGCTGACGGTGTGACCACACCGTTCCTGCGCATCGGCCCGTTCTCGCGAGCCAGCTCGATCTCGGTGAAGGCCCTGCGGGCCTATCACGAGCAGGGCATCCTCGTCCCGAGCGCGGTCGATCCCACCACCGGCTACCGGGTGTATTCGGCCGAGCAGTTGTTCGACGCCGCCGTGCTGCGACGGCTGCGCGACCTCGACCTACCCCTGCGGCAGGTGCGCGAGGTGCTCGTCGCCCGCGACCCGGCCGTCACCGAGCGAGTGCTCGCCGCACACGCGCAGGTGATGCACGAGCGCATGGCACAGACGGCGCGGATCATCGACGAGCTGCAGCGCGGGCTCCGACACCCGTTGGTGCACACGCCGGTGCACGTGCGCGAGGTCCCGGCACAGCACGCGCTGGCCGTGCGGGCCTCGGTATCGCACGCCGAGTTCGGGGCGTTCCTGGGCGAGGCGTTCCCCCGTCTGTTCGCGTTGGCCGAGCGGCTGGGTGCGGTGCCGGCGGGCGCGCCGGCCGGGCGATATCCGCAGCTCCTGGCCGACGACGGCGTCGAGGATGCCACCGCGCTCGTGCCGATCGCGGCGCCGGTCGAGGTGCCGGCCGCGTCGGGCTGCCTGCTGGGCGAGGTGCCCGGTGGTCCGAAGGCGGTGGCGGTGCACCTCGGCGAATACGACACCATCGGCGACACCTACCAGCTGCTCGGTGGCTGGGTCGCCACACACACCTCGCCTCGCGACGGCGACGTCGTCGAGCGATACCTGGTGGGCCCGCCCGAGCCGGTCGAGGCCTACCGCACCGAGATCGAGTGGCCCGTCGAGGCCACGCACACCCCAGGAGAGAGGAGTTCACGATGACCGTGTCGCTCGGACACATCACCTTCGACTGCCGCGATGCCGTCGCCTTGGCCGGCTTCTGGTCGCAGGCCCTCGGTCGACCCGTCGACGACGGCGCGCAACCGTTCTTCGCGAGCATCGGCTATCCGGCCACGGCCGGTCGGCCGGCGTGGCTGTTCCTCGGGGTGCCCGAGGGCAAGACCGCGAAGAACCGGATGCACCTCGACCTCGCCGCCGACCCCGACTCGGGCGGGCGCGAGGCGGAGGTCGAGCGGCTCGTGGCGCTCGGCGCGACCAAGCTCGGCGATCACGACGAGTGGGGTCACGTGTGGACCGTCATGCAGGATCCCGAGGGCAACGAGTTCTGCGTCGCCTGAGCGTGTGACCCGGTTCGGCCGGCCGTCGTAGGCTCGGGCGCATGAGCATCCCGGTTCCCCTCGACGAGCTCGCCACCACGCTCGCCGGGTATCCGTGGGGATACCTGCTCACGGTGCGCGACGACGGGCGAGCACAATCGTTCGCCGTGCCGACCCGGTGGGTCGACGGTGCCGTGCGGGCCGACGTCGGCCGAGGCACCGCCGCCAACCTGGCGGCGCGGCCGCAGGTGTCGATCGTGTTCCCCGGTGCCACCGGCGCCGAGTTCAGCCTGATCGTCGACGGCGATGCCACGGTGGCCGACGGGCTGGTGACCATCGCACCGACGTGGGCGGTGCTGCACCGCCCGGCCCTGCCCGCACCCGACGCCTGAACCCGGCCCGGCCGCGCCCGGGCGGTCGCCGCCTGGCGGTCAGAGCACGCGCAGGTCGAGGTCGAAGCGCGCGGCGAAGTCGTCGTAGTAGGCGTCGTCGTCCTCGTGCGCGCCGAGGGCCACCCAGTCCTCGTCGCTCATGCGGGCGCGTCCGTCGACCAGTTCGCGGCCACCCCAGCTCACGGCGTAGCGCAGCTGCGGCTGGTCGGTGGTGATCGCGTGGTGGATCACGGCGGCCACCTCGAAGGGGTCGGTCGCGTGCGCCATGCCCGCCATGTAGAACTGGAACAGGCGCCGGTACGCGGCGTCGTACGCGCCGCTCTGGTTGGGGGCGTCGACGTTCTTCGCGAAGATCGCGCTCTTGGTGACCCCGGGCTCGACGATCGCGACGCGGATGTCGAACGGCGCCAGTTCCTGGGCCAATCCTTCGCTCAGGCCCTCGAGCGCCCACTTCGACGTCACGTACGGCGACTGCGCGAGGGCGGCGATCCGGCCGGCGATCGAGGTGATGTTGACGATCGCGCCGCGGCGGCGGTCGCGCATGCCGGGCAGCACCTCCTGCAGGCACCGCACGGCGCCGCACAGGTTGACGTTCATCACGTCGAGGTAGAGCGAGGTGGGGCACTCCTCGGCCACCGCGTTGCCGCCGACGCCGGCGTTGTTGACGAGCACGTCGACGTGGCCGTCGGTGGCCTCGAAGATGCGGGCGAAGCCGTCCTTCACCGAGGCGTCGTCGGCGATGTCGAGTTCGACGAGGTGCACGTGCACGCCGGCGTCGGCGGCCATCGCCTCGAGCTTGCCGGACTTCGAGAGGCTGCGCACCGTGCCGTAGACGGTGTGACCCTGCGCGGCGAGGTGGATCGCCGTGGCACGGCCGATCCCGCTGTTGGCGCCGGTGACCACCGAGATGGTGGGCACGGCAGGGTTGTCGGAGACGGGCGTGTCGGTGGTCATGGGGCGATGGTACGCACCGACGCGGAGCCCCTCGACACGCCCGTCGCCGACTCGGTGGTCAGCCGGTCGAGCCCAGCTGGTCGTCGAGCGGCACGGCCACGGGCTCGCCCGGTTCCCAGGGCTCGAACCACACCGGGTCGGGGTCGCACGCGATGGCGAGGCTCTGCACCCGCTCGGGGTCGACGAGGATCACGTCCATCAGTTGCAGCCCCTGCAGCATGTGGAACCGGCGCAGTGCGAAGTAGCCCTCGCGGTGTCGCGTCGGGGGCGGTCCCTCGACGGGGGCCTCGCCGGTGACGATCGACAGCGTCTGGCAGTACTCGACCTCGAGCCCGGGCAGGTCGCACAGACCGAGCAGCACACCGACCGGCGCCGGCGGGTCGACCAGGAGCGCGGTGACACGGCGCCGCTCGTCGAGCAGCACGAGGGCTTCGCGTTCGATCTCCCAGTCGAGGAGCTCGAACGCGAACGAGGCGGCGTCACCGAACGACGCGATCACCACCGGGTCGTCGGCCGGGGGGAGCCACACCCGGAACGCATGGGTGTCGTACTCGAACCGGAGCGCGCGACGACGAGCGCGCGGGCGGGCGCGGTGTGGGACGGGCATGTGTCCTCCGAACGGGGACGGGCGCGGCGGGGCGCCAGAGCGGTTCGGGGGAACGCGAGGCCGGACGCTACCGGGATCGGCCGTGCATGCGCGTCGCGAGTCGGGCGCCGAGCACGAGCAGGGGCCATGCGAGCGCGATCGCGCCGGCGGCCACCAGGTAGGCCCACGGCTCGGCGAGCGGGAGCTCGAACAGGTCGCGGCTGAACGGCAGCGCGAACGCGAGGGCGAACAGCACCACCATCGCGATCACGAGCGTGGCCCGCAGGCGGTTGAACGGCCGGGCCACGCGAGCGAGGTTCATCAGCGCGACCGAGCCGGCCACCAGGACGGCGACGCTGCGTGCGTGGTCGCCGTCGATCGCGTCGTCGAGCTGCACGATCGCGAAGACGCCGAGGGTGAGCCCGGCGATCACCAGGCCGGCCGGCACGGCACGGCCGAGCACGCGTCGCAGGAAGCCGGTCTGCACGCGGTCGGCGTTGGGTTCGAGTGCCAGGAAGAACGCGGGCACGCCGATGGTGAACCAGCTGAGGATCGAGAGATGGATCGGCCGCAGCGGGTAGGCGAGCGCGAACACGCCGGTGAGCGTGGAGAGCACCACGGAGTAGGCGGTCTTGGCGAGGAACAGGCTGGCGACGCGTTCGATGTTGTTGATCACGCGCCGGCCCTCGGCCACCACGGCCGGGAGGGCCGAGAAGTTCGAGTCCATCAGCACCAGCTGGGCGACGCCGCGTGTGGCCTCGCTGCCCGAGGCCATCGCCACGCCGCAGTCGGCGTCCTTCAGCGCGAGCACGTCGTTGACGCCGTCTCCGGTCATCGCGACCACGTGGCCGCGCTGTTGCAGGGCCCGCACCATCGCGCGCTTCTGGTGGGGTGTCACCCGGCCGAACACGGCGGCGCCCTCGATCGCGTCGCCGAACGAGGCGTCGTCGTCCGGCGGCAACGTCTGCGCGTTGACGTTCTGGTCCCACTGCTCGAGCCCGGCGCGGCGGGCGACGGCCCCGACGGTGACGTTGTTGTCGCCCGAGATGACCTTGAGCGTGACTCCCTGGTCGGCGAAGAAGCGCAGCGTCTCGGCCGCGTCGTCGCGCACCACGTCCTCGAGCAGCACGAGCGCCACGGGGTGGACGTCGGCGAGCGACTCACCGGCGACATCGGCCCGTGCCAGCACGAGGACACGGGCGCCCTCGGCGGCGTGCGTCTCGACCGTGTCGCGCAGCTGCCCGGTCCACTGCTCGCCCAGCACGTTCTCGGGTGCGCCGAGCACCCACGTGCCGTGCTCGTCGAAGCTCATCGAGCTCCACTTGCGGCCGGACGAGAACGGCGTGCGGCCCGTCATGGTCCAGTGCGGATCGTTGGGGTAGTGGTCGGCGAGCGCTCGTGCGGTCGCGTTGGGGTCGGGGTCGAGGCGGGCCATCGCGGCGAGCACGTCGTCGATCTCGCTGCGGTCGAGCGCGTCGTCGAGCACTTCGACGTCGGCCAACGCGAGCGACCCCTCGGTGATGGTGCCGGTCTTGTCGGCGCACAGCACGTCGACCCGGGCGAGCACCTCGATCGCGGGCAGCTCCTGCACCAGGCAGCGCTGGCGGGCGAGGCGCACCACGCCGACGGCGAACGCCACGCTGGTGAGCAGCACGAGCCCTTCGGGCACCATGCCGACCAACCCGGCGACGGTGCTGATCACGGCCTCCTGCCAGCGCTCGTCGCGGCGCCAGAACTGGCTGCTCGCGAGCAGCAGGCCCACCGGGATGATCATGATGCCGACCCAGGTGACGATGCGGTTGACGTCGTTGCGAAGCGGTGAGTTGACGAGCGTGAACCGGCGGGCCTCGTCGGCGAGCTTGGCCGCGTAGTTCTCGGCACCGACGCGGGTGATGCGGACGCGGCCGGTGCCGGCCACCACCGCGCTGCCGCTCAACACCTCGTCGCCGGCGTTCTTCACCACCGGATCGGCCTCGCCGGTGAGCAGCGACTCGTCGATCTCGAGGTTGTCGTCGACCAGGACGACGCCGTCGGCGACCACCTGGGCGCCGGCGCGGAGCTCGACCACGTCGTCGAGCACGAGCTCGTGCACCTGCACCTCGCGCACCTGACCGTCGCGCACGACGTGCGCTCGGGGTGCGTTGACGACGCTCAGCTGGTCGAGCACCCGCTTGGCGCGCAGCTCCTGCACCACGCCGATCACGCTGTTGGCGACGATCACCCCGGCGAAGAGCGCGTCCTTGGGCGAGCCCGCCGCGATCACCAGCGCGGCGAGCACGCCGACGATCAGGTTGATCGGCGCGAAGACGTTGGCGCGCACGATCTGGCCGACGGTGCGTGTGGGCGCGGCGGGCACGGCGTTCACCTGGCCGCGGCTCACCCGCTCGGCCACCTGGGTCGCGGTGAGGCCGGTGTCGGCCGGCACGTGGTCGTCGGGCTCGGCCATCACGTCGACCGTACCCGACGTCGCGGCGTCCACCCGTCGACGACAATGTGTCGTCTACCGTGCGGGGCATGGATCCGCAGGGATCGACAGCGACGACGCAAGCCCCCGACGCGTTGGTGGCGGTGCTGCCCGCGGTCCTGGGCGACTTCGCTCCCGTCGCATTGATGCTCCTTGACGACGAGCTCCGGATCGTGTGGGCCTCGGAGACCACGGCTCGATCCATGAAGCAGACGGTCGACGGGATGACGGGCCGTCCCCTCCGTGACGTCCAGCGCCCCGGGATGCTCACCGACGACGTCGTGGCCGTGTTGATCGCGGGTCTCGAACGTCGGGTCGACGTGGTGCTCGCCTGGGGCGACGGGCGCGAACGCGACGTCGTCGTCTTCCCCGTCGACGTGGCGGGACGTCGACGCATCGGGTTCGCGGCGGTGCTGATCACCGCCGCCGTCCACCGGACCCTCGACGAGCACGAGCTGCGCGAGAGCCTGCTCACCGACGCGGCGCGACTCGGCGTGTGGCGTCACGACCTCAGTGACGGAAGCGTCCAGGGCAACTCCTGGTTCCGGATCATCCACGACGTCGGCACGCCCGAGACACCCCGGTCGCGGGCCGAGCTGGCGACTCGCATCCATCCCGATGACCGAGATCGCGTGCGAGCCACCATCGACCAGGCCGTCGCCACGGGCGAGCCGTACTCGATGACGTACCGGCTCGTCGGGCCGAACGGCGAGGCGAAGACGGTCCAGAGCCGGGGGAGTGTCGTTCCCGGACGTCCGCACGAACTCATCGGCGTCGTCACGGACGTCACCGAATCGGAGATCGCAGCCCGACGCGAGGCGGACCAGCGCCTGCGCGAGTCGTTGCTCACCGACGCCGCCCAGCTCGGGGTGTGGGAGTGGGACCGCGCGACCGGTCGTACGGTGTGGAACGAGTGGCTCGAGCGGCTGTTCGGGTACGAACCGGGCACCCCCGAGCGGACCTTCGACGAGTGGGCGTCCCGGGTGCATCCCGACGACCTCGCCCACACGATCGCGATCTTGTTGCGAGCGATGGAGCACGGCGGGTTGTTCGAGTCGTCGTACCGGGTGGTGCTGCCCGACGGTGAGATCCGACACCTCGAGGGACGTGGCCAGCTCGACCCGAACGACCCGACGCACGTGGTCGGCGTGGTCTATGACGTCACCGAGCGCATGCGGGCCGCGGCGCGCGAAGCGGAGCTGCAACGTGAGGCGCTCGCGTCGTCGGACGCGGAGCGCGACCGGATCGCCGCCGACATCCACGACGGCCCGCTGCAGGCCCTGTCGGCAGCGTGGCTCCGCCTCACCACGATGGCGACGCGGCTCGACGCACGCGAGGGTGACGGTGACGTCGCGCTCGCCGCGATGGCGCGAGAGGTCGCGCAGTCGCTGGCCGAGACCAATCAGGAGTTGCGTGACGTGCTCGGCCGGTTGCGGTCGTTGCCCGTCGACTCGAGCATCGACACCTTCGCGCATCACGTCGGCGATCTGGCCGACGACCTCGGCGAGCGAGGGGAGGCCGAGTTCGCGGTCGACGTCGACGCAGGGCACCGCAGCGAGCTGCCCGGGGTGGTGCTCGCGACCACCTACCGGATCGTCGCCGAGGGGATGATCAACGCATCGGCCCATGCGGGCGCGCAGCACGTCGACGTGTCGGTGCGGGTCGAGGGCGACGTCCTGGTGGCGACCGTGGCCGACGACGGGCGCGGATTCGACACCGCGGCGCCCGCGCCGCCCGGGCACTTCGGGCTCTCGATCATGCGGCAGCGGGCCGAGGGTGCGCGGGGCACGCTCGCGGTGCACTCGGCGCCCGGGCACGGCACGCGTGTGGTGGCGCTGCTGCCGCTCGGTCCGCTCGACCCGATCGACGCCGACCTGGCCGACTAGACCGAGGGGATGTCCACCCTCGCGTTCGATCCCGATGCGCTCCGCGAGAAGTACCGCGAAGAGCGCGACCGTCGCCTCCGGGCCGATGCCAACGAGCAGTACATCGAGGTCGCCGGGCAGTTCGCCCACTACCTCGACGACCCGTACGTCGAACGCCTCGAGCGCCCGCCGCTCCACGACACGGTCGACGTCGCGGTCATCGGCGGCGGCTTCGGTGGCCTGCTCGCCGGTGCCCGCCTGCGCGAGGCCGGCGTCGAGAGCCTGCGGATCATCGAAAAGGGCGGTGACTTCGGGGGCACCTGGTACTGGAACCGCTACCCGGGCGCCGCGTGCGACGTCGAGTCGTACGTCTACCTGCCGCTGCTCGAAGAGGTCGGTTACCTGCCGAAGGAGAAGTACTCCAAGGCGGCCGAGATCCTCGAGCACAGCCGCGCGATCGGCCGTCACTTCGACCTCTACCGCGACGCCTGCTTCCAGACCGAGGTCACCGAGCTGCGTTGGGACGACCGCGACGCGCGATGGGTGATCAGCACCAACCGCGGCGATGCGATGCGCGCCCGGTTCGTGGTGATGGCCAACGGCCCGCTGCACCGGCCGAAGCTGCCGGGCATCCCCGGCATCGAGTCGTTTCAGGGCCACACGTTCCACACGAGTCGCTGGGACTACGCGTACACCGGCGGCGACTCGACGGGCGGACTCACCGGCCTGGCCGACAAGCGGGTCGGCATCATCGGCACCGGTGCCACCGCCGTGCAGTGCGTGCCCCACCTCGGCGAGGCGGCGAAGGAGCTCTACGTCTTCCAGCGCACGCCGTCGTCGATCGACGTGCGCGACAACCGGCCGACCGACCCCGAGTGGGCGTCGTCGCTCGAGCCGGGTTGGCAGCGACGCCGCATGGAGAACTTCAACAACCTCGTGTCGGGTGTGTTCGAACCCGAGGACCTGGTGAACGACGGCTGGACCGACATCATCGGCAAGCTGCTGATCATGATGCGCAAGGGTGCGATCGCCGCGGGTACCGACCCGGCCGAGGCGGTCGAGCTGGCGGACTTCGAGAAGATGGAGTCGATCCGCTCGCGTGTGGAGACGATCGTCAACGACCCGAACACCGCCGAGGCGTTGAAGCCGTACTACCGCCAGTTCTGCAAGCGGCCGTGCTTCCACGACGAGTACCTCGCCACGTTCAACCGACCGAACGTCACGCTCGTCGACACCCAGGGGCGCGGTGTCGAACGGATCACCGAGCGGGGCATCGTGGCCAACGGGGTCGAGTACGAGCTCGACTGCATCATCTTCGCGACGGGCTTCGAGGTCGGCACCGACTACACCCGCCGGTCGGGGTACGAGCTGTACGGCCGTGACGGGATCTCGCTCACCGAGAAATGGGCCGACGGTGCGTCCACGCTGCACGGCATGCACAGCCGGGGCTTCCCCAACTGCTTCATCTTCAGCAACGTGCAGTCGGGCTTCACCGTCAACTTCCCGCACATGATCGACGAACAAGCACGGCACTGCGCCTACATCCTCGAGCACGCCTTCGCGAACGACGTGCGGGTCGTCGAGGCGAGCGACGCAGCCGAGCAGGCGTGGGTCGACACGATCGTCCGGCTGGCGGTGAACAACCAGAAGTTCCTCGAGGCCTGCACGCCGGGCTACTACAACAACGAGGGCAAGCCCGGCGACCGCAGTGTGCGCAACGGCAGCTACGGCAACGGTGCGATCGAGTTCATCAAGGTGCTCGACGCGTGGCGGGCCGCCGGCACCCTCGACGGCCTCGAGCTCACCCGCTGACACGGCGACGCCGCGGTACGGTCTCGGACCGTGCGGCGTCGGCGAGGCAGAACCCATCCGACCGCGGTCACCGTCGCGGCACTCGGCCTCGTCGCCGGCCTCGTGGCCGTGTCGTGCGGTGACGAGGGTGCGCGCCCGACCGAGGTGGTCAGCGTGTTCGGCACGTTGAGCGACGCCGACGTCGACGACGTGGTCGCGGGGATGGCGGCGTTCGAACGCGACACCGGCATCGACGTGCGCTACGTCGGCTCGTCCAGCTTCGAGAGCGACCTGCTCGAGCGGTTGCGTCGCGGCGATCCGCCCGACCTGGTGATGCTGCCCCAGCCCGGGCTGCTCGACACGCTGGTCGAGGACGGCTTCGCGCTGCCTGCGATCGACACCCGCGCGGCCGGCGAGGGCGGGGTCGATGCCGCGCTCACCGACCTGCTCACGGTCGACGGCATGCGCTACGGCGCGTGGTACGAGCTCACCGTCAAGAGCCTCGTCTGGTACTCGCCGAGCGCCTTCGCCGAGCTCGGCCTCGAGGTGCCCGACACCTGGGACGAACTCGACCGGATGACGCGCGAACTGGCCGTCGCCGGCCGCACGCCGTGGTGCATCGGCATCCGCGCCGACGGCGCGACCGGCTGGGTGGCCACCGACTGGGTCGAGGACCTGGTCCTGCGGTTCGCCGGACCGGACGTGTACGACGGGTGGGTCGACCACGAGGTGCCGTTCACCGATCCGGCGATCGTCGACGCGATCGAGCGCTTCGGTGCGATCGCGCTGCAACCCGACCAGGTGGCCGGCGGCAACCGTGCCGCGGTCGAGCTCACCGTCGAGGACGCCGCCCGCGAGCTGCTCGACTCGCCGCGGTCGTGTCTGCTGCACCGGCAGGCCAGCTTCCTGCCGCGCTACCTCGATCGTGACGTCGAGATCTCGCCGGACGGCGACCTGTGGGCCTTCCCCCTGCCGGCGGCCGACGGCGGCGAGGCACCGCTGGTGGTGGGAGGCACCGTGGTGGTGCGCTTCTCCGACGACGCCGATGTGGTGCGGCTGGCCACGTACCTGACGACCACCGAGGCCGCCTCCCAGCGCGCCGGGATCGGCGGCTTCGTCTCGTCCGACGAGCGGGTTCCGCTCGACCGCTACCGCGAGCCGCTCGACCGGTGGCTCGCGCAGTTGGTACGCGAGGCCGACGTCGTGCGGTTCGACGCGTCCGATCTGATGCCGCCCGAGGTGGGTGTGGGCACGTTCTGGTCGGGGATGACGTCGTGGCTCGGCGGTGCCCGGCTGCGCTCGGTGCTCGCCGAGATCGACGCGTCGTGGCCGGCCGACGTGACGACGCGCCCGCTGCCACCACCCACGACCGAGACGACCGACACGACCGACACGACCGACACGACCGACACGACCGACACGACCGACCAGGAGGGTGACGGTGGCTGAGCACGTCCGGTCCGCGGCGCTGCGTCGGCAACGGATGAGCGACGAGCAGCGCCGCGCCGTCGTCGACCACCTCTACCCTCGTGCTCGGCTCGGCTCGCCACACGTGCGCAACTTCGTGGTGCTCAGCTTGCTGTCGAGTGCGATCGCAGCCATGGGCCTGTTGCTCGACAGCGCCCCGGCGGTGATCGGCGCGATGCTGCTCGGCCCGTTCATCACGCCGTTGCTCGCGATCGCCGGCGCACTGATCCAGGGATGGGGATCGCGACTCGCCGACGCGGCGTTCGTGGTGCTCGTCGGGATGGCGCTCAGCATCACGTCGTCGTTCGTGGTGGGCAGCGTGTTCGCGGCCGAGCTCGAGCGTTCGGTGCTGCCCTCGCAGCTGTTCGCGCTCACGCGGCCAGGGCTGCTCGACCTCGGGATCGCGCTCGCCGCCGGCGTGGCGGCCGGTTATGCGACGATGCGCACCGAGGCCGCGGGTGCCCTGTCGGGTGTGGCCGTGTCGGTCACCGTCGAGCCGCCGCTGGCCGCGATCGGGTTGTTCGTCGCCTCCGATCGGGGCGACGAGATGCGCCAGGCCGCCTTGGCCGTGGCCACCAACTTCGGGGCGCTCGTGCTCGGCGCCACGGCGGCGATGGCGTGGTGGGGTTTCGCCGACACGACGACCCGCAGCACGGCACGCCAGGCGCGCCTCGGCCTGCTGCTCTGGATCGCACTCGTCGCCCTGGTGGCCGTGCCGCTCGGCTTCTACTCGCGCAACGTGCTGCGCGACAACGCGTTCGAGCAGCAGGTGGCCGACGTGGTCGCCGAATGGGACCCGTCGGTGAGCGTGGTCCGCGTCGACGCGAGCACCGACGGCACGGTCGCCACCGTCGAGCTCGACGTGACCGGCCCTCGCAAGCCGGAACCGGCGTGGCGCCTGGCGGAGCTGCTGTCGGAACGCCGCGGCGAACGGGTGACCGTCGAACTCAGCTACACCCTCACGCAGGAGGACCGGGCCGTGTCGTCGGGCTGAGCGTGGCCGCGGCGACCGTCAGGCCTCGAACACCGTCCGACCGGCCACGACCGTGCGCCGCACCCGAGCGCGGAGCAGCGCCTCGGCGCCGTGGGCGAACGGGTCGTCGTCGATCATCACGAGGTCGGCGCACGCGCCGACCTTCAGCACGCCGAGCCGGTCCTCCTCGAAGCTCGCCCACGCCGCGTCCGCGGTGCCGTGCACGATCGTCTCGTCGACGGGAAGCGCGAAGTCGGGGCGCAACGGCTCGAGGTCGGGACGTGTGGGCGACCGCCGCGTGGCGCCGATGTACATGTTGGGCAGCGGCATGTGCGGCGCCGTGGGGGTGTCGGTGCCGAACGCCAGCGTGGCGCCGGAGCGCAGGTATTCCGGCCACGCGAAGCCGAGCTGTGCGCGCTCCGGTCCGATCATCTCGGCCCAGTTGCCGGCGATCGCCGGATCGCAGTGCACCGGCTGCATCGAGGCGGTGATGCCGTTCGCTCCGAGGCGTGGGATGTCGGCCGGGTCGGCGTACTCGAGGTGCTCGATCCGGTGCCGGTTGGCTCCCGTGCCGTTGATGCGCTGCGCCCGTTCGATCGCGTCGATCGCGTTGCGGACCGCCTGGTCGCCGATCGCGTGGCACGCGACCTGCAGGCCGAGGCGGTCGGCGAGCTCGACGACCGGCTCGAGCCGCTCGCGCGGCCAGATGGGATCGCAGTTGCCCCCGGTGGTGTACGGCTCGACCATCGCCGCCGTGCAGGCGTCGATGGTGCCGTCGGTGACGAGCTTGATGCCCGCGACGCGGAACATCGGCCCGGTGTGCTGGTCGCGGCGTCGTGCCGCCTCCTCGACCTGTGCGAGGTTGCGGGCGTCGTCGCCGGTGTTGCGGATGATCCAGTGCCCGATCACGCGCAGGCTCAGCGTGCCGTGCTGCTCGGCGCGGGAGAACGCGCCGGCGTCGTCGCCGTCGACCGCCATGTCGATCGCGGTGGTGGTGCCGGACTCGTTGAGGGCCCGCATCGCGACGGCGAGGTGCCGGTCGCGGGTGGGTTCGTCGACCCGGGCGAGCAGCCGCCACATGTGGTCGTGCAACGCGGTCTCGAGCAGGTAGCCGGTGGCTCGGCCGTCGGCGTCGCGACGGATCTCGCCCCCGATCGGGTCGGCGGTGTCGTCGGTGATCTCCATCAGTTCGAGCGCCGCGGTGTTGACCCAGCCGCAGTGCAGGTCGAACGAGTCGATGAAGACCGGCTTGTCGGGGAACAGGTCGTCGAGCATGTGCCGGGTGGGCTCGTTGTCGGGCACCGCGTCGAAGAGGAAGCTGGTGCCGAGCACGTAGGGCGAGTCGGGGTTGGCTTCCGCCCACTCAACCAGGCGGCGTCTGATCTCGTCGAGCGTGGTGGCGTCGCGGAGCTGGGCCTGCGACAGCGCACTGCCGGTCATCAGCAGGTGCGAGTGGCCGTCGACGAAGCCGGGCAGCAGGACGCACCCGGACGCGTCGACGACCTCGGCGCCGTCGCCGGCCGCGGCGGTGCACGTGTCACGGTCGCCGACGGCCGTGATCCGGTCGCCGTCGACGACCAACGCCTCGGCCCAGGGGAGTGAGGGATCGGCGGTGAACACTCGACCGCCCACAAACAACTGCGTCATTCTGCGATGCTGACACAACGCCGGAACACCGGACGATCGAAACGGGGACCACCCCCGGGCGGCAGGTCGCCCGGACGACCGCGAGGAGGCAGGGTGCTGGGACGGATGGCATCGAGGATGCTGACGTCGTTGGCGGTGTTGTGCGCGTCGTTGTCGTGGGCGGGTTGGGTGTACCTGCGCACGATCGGCGATCCGGCACGCTCCGAGGAGATGGCCACTGCGATCATCGACGACGACGCCGCCCGCCAGCAGGTGGCGAGTTCGTTCGCGCTCCAGCTCGTGCGCGCGTCGGGGATCGACCGGTCGAACATCGACCTGGTCGAGGCCGCCGTCGAGACCGCACTCGCCGACCCGCGGGTCAGCACCGACGTGATCTCGGCGTTCGGTGCCGCGCACGCGAACGCCCTCGGTGTCGAGGACGAGCGTGACACGACGATCGACACCAACGCGATGCTCGCGGCCGTGCGTGACCAGGTGGCCGTGCTGAACCCGGAACTGGCGGTTGCCCTGCCCGACGGCGTGCTCCCCGAGATCACGCTGCCGAAATTCCACCCACCGGGGGTGGCGCCGCTGCGCACCGCCGCCGAGTCGGCCACCACCCTGCTGGCCATCGCCGCGGCCGTCCTGGCAGCGATCGCGTTCGCCTTCGGCGACCGCCGTGGCGTCCTGCGTCGCGTGGGGTTGTGGGCCGTCTGCAGCGGTGTCGGTTGGGCGTTGCTCCCGGTGCTGATCGTCGCCGGCGCTCGCGCGTGGGCGAGCGACGTCGACAAGATCGTCGAGGCCGCGGTCAGGTCGTCGGTCGACGGTGTGATGCCGGTCGCGATCGCGCTGGTCGTCGGCGGCGTGGCCGCGATCGTCGTGTCGTTCGTCCCGTCGCTGTGGCCGGAGCGCGACGACGTGTACCGGCGCGGCACCGTGGTGCAGTCGCCGCCTCGCGCTCGCCCGGCGAGCGGTCCGACGACCGCCGGGCACCCCGCCGCGCATCAGCCCGCCCATCAGGCCGTGCCGCCGCCGACCTACGCGCCGCAGCCGCCGCGCACCGACACCTGGACGCCATCGGGACAGGGGCCGGTCACGCCGGCGTACACGCCGCAGACCCCGGCGGCGGCCGCACCCCGGCCATCCGCCCCGCCACCGCCGGCACCCGTGCCCGACGACGTCGATCCGTGGGCCACGTACTTCGGGCCGACCGGCGACCGCTGATCAGAGCTTGCCCACCACGAGCCACACGGCGGCCGGCACGAGGATCCACAACAGCACCAGGAGCACGATCGCCAGCACGGCGAAGCTGTACGACGCATCCTTCGGCGGGCTGCCGGCCGCACCGATGGTCTCCCACAACGCCTTCATCGGCTGATCGGTGGTGAGTCGGATGCGCCGCCGCGCGACACCGGCGGCGTAGAGCGCCGACCAGGCGAGGCCGCTGAAGACCAGCCCGAGCACCACGGCGAGCACGACGGTGCCGACGATGCCGTCGATCGCGGTGGTGATGAGCGACCGGAGGCCGGTGACGATGCTGGACAGCGCAGCACCGCCGAGCAGGAACGTGGGCAGGCCGAGCGGGTTGCCCTGGTAGCCGGCCTCGACCCGACCGGCGTCGATGCGCGCCCGTCGCAGCATCACGTGCTCGGGGCTGCCCCACACGGCGTTGGCCTCGCGGCGTTCGTAGAGCTTGCGGATCGAGGTGACGAGCGAGTTCTGATGGCCCTTCACGATCCAGCGCGTGAGCAGCCCCACCACGTAGCCGGCGATCGGGGCGAGGGGCCCGATGCGGGGCATCTTGGCGCCTCGAGCCCCGTTGCGGTCGAGCACCTCGAGCGAGCGCATCGCCAGGCGGTGCGCCTCCTCGAACCGATCGGGCCGCCACAGTGGCCGCACCTTGCTCAGCTCGCTGACGATGGCCTGCTCGACCTTGCCGCTGCCCGCGATCTGCTCGAGCAGCGCGCCCTTCTGCTCGTCGTCGTCGGCGCGCAACACGCGCAACGCGTCGATGCGGTCGAGCAAGAGTTCGTCGAGCTCGCGGTGCTCGTCGCGGTCGGCCGCCGCGCTGGTGTCGGGCACGTCCGATGCGGCGGGTCCGGGAGCGTCGGCGGGGAGCGGCGTGCTCGACGGGGCGGTCACGCGTCGGAACGTACCACGACCGATTCCCACCGCGAACCGGTGCGATTCCGGGGTTCGCTCGTGCACCGATCGAGCGAGGGAACGACCGTCCGTGGGCGCGGGTGACGCACGGTGGCGGCTGTGGCGGATGGCTCGTCACGACGGCCTGACCTTGCGTGCTGGGGCGCCGTCGTCGCCGGACGGTCCCTCGGCGACCGGTCGGCCTCACGACCGGAGAAGGTCTCGTGTTTCCGTGCTGTTCCGTCGTCGTCTGTCGCTCGTCCTCGCCACCGCGGCCACCGCCCTGACGGTCGTGGTGACCGCTCCGGCGGCGCCCGTCCGGGCGGTCACCGAACTCGACATGAGCGGGACGCCGTTGAAGTTCGTGTACAGCGCGACCGACAGCGGCACCGGTCTGTCGAACCCGAGCGGCCAGAGCTCGGGGCACGTCGTGGTGTACCGCAACGTGGCCACGGTCGGCGGTCACGTGGTCGACGCCGTCGTGACGACCACCCTGGCGGGCGCCACCGTCGGCAACTACGACAACCAGGGCAGCGCGTCGAGCTCGAACCCGATCCCGGGCACGGTGGCGAGCGAGAACTTCCAGGTCGACATGACGACCTCGTCGGCGAACGGGACCGCGACCTTCGACTTCGACTTCTACGAGGGCGGCACCTACACGGGTGCGGGCTCGGGCATCCCGATCGTGCTCCAGCACGTGAAGGTGACCTCGATCGACATCGACTCGAGCGGCAGCAGCGACTTCCAGTACGTCGACATGACCGGTTTCCAGTCGTACACGGTGACCGACGACTCGGCGCTCAGCGTGCTCAACCCGTCGGCCGGTGTGGTGCGCTTCCTCGCGACCTACAACAACAACGGGTCGAACCGGCCGCAGGACCGGGTGCAGGTGACGTACGACTCGATGTCCTCGTTCCGAGCGGTGTTCGGCAACGTCGCCTCGGGCAAGCTCGGCTACTTCGGGTTGCTGTTCGTCGCCGACCCGTGGGCGAGCTGCGGCTGCACCACGGGCGTGCACACGAACTCGTTCAACCAGCCGCCGGCGTCGACGGACGTGACGAAGTACGTCCCGGTGGGCTCGCCCACCACGCTCGACCTCACCGCCTTCGGTGCGTACACCGACCCCGACGACAACCCGTTCGCCAAGGTGATCGTGACCGCCGTGCCCGCACCGGGCGACGGGGTGCTCGAGTACGACACCGGCAGCGGCTGGGTCACCGTGGCGGTCACCGACGAGATCGGTGTCGCCGACGTCGTGGCGGGCAGACTCCGCTACACGGGCACGGCCGACGCGGCCGTGCAGTTCCGGGTGCACGACGGTCTCGACCAGAGCGTCGCGGCGAACACGCTGACGCTGCTGATCGCACAGAACGCGCAGGCGATCACCTTCTCGATGCCGGGTCCCTACGCGCTGGCCGGCGGCAACGTCGACTCGGGTGCCACGGCGGGCTCGGGCCTGACCGTGACCCTGACGTCGACCACGCCGGGCGTGTGCACGATCAGCGGTCTGCAGGTGGTGCCGGTCTCGATCGGCACGTGCTCCGTGACGGCCACGCAGGAGGGCGGCACCAACAGCGGCCAGACCTACGGGTCGGCGACGCCGGTGGTGCAGACGTTCCAGATCGTGTCGGTCGCGCCGACCACCACGACCACGACGACCACGACGACCACGACGACCACGACGACCACGACGACCACGACGACCACGACGCTCCCGCCCACCACGACGACCGCGGCCCCGACCACCACCGCGGCCCCGACCACGACCTCGTCGTCGACGACCACGACGACCGCTGCCCCGACCACGACCTCGGCCCCGACCACCACCGCAGCGCCGACGACGACCGCGGCCCCGACCACGACCACGACGACGATGCCGACGGTGCCGGCCGCGCCGATCCCGCAGGGCGGGTCGCTTCCCGTGCCGCCCGTCGGCACTGCCCAGGTCTTCGTCGGCGGCACGGCGATCGAGTCGAGTCTGTCGGTCGCCGGGCCGAGCGCGCTGCAGGTGACCCAGCCGGGCGGGGTGGTGCTCGGTCTGCAGGGCAACTGTCCGAACGGCTCGGGCAGCGGTGTCACCAGCACGAGCGGCGGCGGGCTCGCACTGCGCCTCGGCACCCAGTGCCAGGCGCTCGTGAGCGGTAGCGGCTTCGCGCCGGGCACGACGGTGCGCGTGTGGGCCATCCCGCAGAACGGCGGCACCCCGATCGAGCTCGCCTCGCTCGGCGTCACGCCGTTCGGTGCGTTCCTCGGCAGCTCGGGGCTCCAGCAGCTGGGTGCCGGCGCGTACACCCTGCAGGCGAACGGCCTGGCCGCCGACGGCAGCGTGCGCTCCACCAACCTCGGCGTGTCGGTGACGGCTCCCGGAACCCTGCCGGCGACCGGCGGTGACGACTCGACGATCTGGTTCGCGATCGGTCTGCTGTGGGCCGGCGCGGTCGCGCTGTGGACCTCGAAGCGGCGTCAGCCCACGGGCCAGGTGGCGAGCGTCTCGTAACGGGCGCCCTCGGGACGCAGGCGGCTCTGCACCAGCGCGACCTCGTCGAGCTCGAAGCGCTCGTCGACACGCGCCCCGATCGCGGACGGCAGGTCGGCGTACGGCTTGATCCGCGCCAGTGTGAGGTGTCCGACGAACCGCTTGCGCGGTGGCTCGCCCAGGTGCTTGGTCCGATCCGTCACGTCGCGCGCCGCCTCGTCGAGCCCGGTCACGGGGACGACGAGTGCCCGTTCGGCGAGCACGTCGACGCCCGGCCCGAGGTGCACCGTGGCGGGCGCGGGCACGAGCCCGTCGAGCGCGTCGAGCACCGCCTCGGGGTCGGCCTCGCCCAGGAACCGCAGCGTGATGTGCCAGCGATCGGGGTCGACGAAGCGGACGCCGCGTCGGTCCTTGCGGGGGAGTGCGGTGAGCTCGGCCACCACGTCGTCGGGCGGCCACACCGCCACGAAGAGGCGTGCCATCGCGACAGTCAACCGGTCAGGTCGGCGCGAGGCGCAGGTTCCGGGCGAAGAGGTCGGCGAGCGCCTCCCAGTGACGACGCTCGCCGTCGGGGTCGTGCTGCGGGCGGTCGGTGAACGCGAAGCCGTGGTGCATGCCCGCGTAGCGCTCGAGCCGGCCGCGGACGCCGGACTCGTGCATCGCCGCCTCGAAGGCGTCGACCGTCTCGGGCGGGGCGTACTCGTCGTGCTCGGCGCAAGCGACGTAGATCTCGCCGACGATCCGCTGCAGGTTCGCGTGCGGCGAGTCGGGCCGGTCGGTGGCGAGACGGGTGCCGTAGAACGACGCCGCGGCGCGAACCACGTCGGCGTGCACCGCGGCGGCGTACAGCGCGAACGGACCGCTCATGCAGTAGCCGACGACACCGATCGCTGATGCATCGACGCGAGGGTCGTCGACGGCGTGGGCGACCAGCGCGCCGACGTCGCGGCTGGCCATGTTGTTGCCCATCGCGAACATGAGCTCTCGCATCCGTTCGAACGAGGCCGCGCTCGCGAAATCGAGCTCGAAGTGCGGGGTGACCCGGTAGTACAGGTTCGGCAGCATCACGTGGAATCCCCAGGCCGCGATCCGGTCGGCCATCCGGTGCAGCAACGGTCGCTTCCCCGGCGCGTCCATCAGGAAGACCACCAGCGGTGCCACGCGATCGTGGTCGGGTCGCACCACGTAGGTGCCCATCGATCCCTCGTCGGTCTCGATGTGGATGTCGGCCCTCGACAGACCCGGCTCGCCCCCGTCGCCCATGTCGCGACCGTATGCGGTGGGCGCGCCGTGATCGGTGCCGGAGCGCCGCCGCGGCCCTGTGTACGCTCCCGCGCGCCGACGAGCACGAGGGGGCGACGATGGCCGACACAGCCGCAGGTGCGGGCGATGCCGAGGTGTTGGTGGAGCGCGTGGGTGCCCGCGCCGACGTCGTGCTGAACCGACCGGACCGGAAGAACGCGATCACGGCGTCGCTCGCGGTGCAGCTCCGCGATGCGATCGACTCGCTCGGCACCGATCCGTCGGTGCACTGCATCCTGCTGCGCGGGGCCGGCGGTTCGTTCTGCTCCGGGATCGACCTCAAGGTGGCCGGCGACGACCTGCGCGCCGAACCCGTCACCGCCTGGGCCGAGGTGCACTGCGCGCTGTACCGGGCCCAGGTGCCGGTGGTGGTGGCGCTCGAGCGCTTCGCGATCAACGCCGGCGCCTCGCTCGCGCTCGCCGCGGACGTGGTGGTGGCGGGGCGGGGCTCGTTCCTGCAGGTGTCGGAGATCGCGATGGGCGTCGCCGCACCGATGTGCCAGGCGTGGCTGCACCTGCGACACAGCCCGGCGCTCGGCGACCGGATCACCCTGCTCGGCGACCGGATCCCGGCGGCCGAGCTGCTACGGATGGGTGTGGTCGCGGAGGTGGTCGACGACGAGCAGGTGGTCGAGCGCGCCGAGCAGCTCGCCGACCGCATCGCCGGCCATCCGGCCGCGGGGCGCACGGCCGTCGCGCGGGTGTGGGACCGCTTGCGTGGGCGGCTCGACGATCCCGACGCCTGGTTCGCCGCGTTGGCCGCCGGGGCCCGACCGTGAGCGCAGCCGACGGGCCCGACCTCGCGGCGTTCCGGTCGCGGGTGCGTGCGTTCCTCGACGGGGTGCCGTCGATGCTCGACGCCGTCACCGGAGGTGCGAACGGCGGCGAGGGCGCCGGTGAGGACGAGGACGGCCCGGCGGTGGTGATCCGCGCCAAGGCGTGGCGCGCTGCCCTGTACGACGCGGGCCTCGCCGGCTTCGGGTACCCGGTCGAGTACGGCGGTGCCGGCGACCGGCCGATGGAACACGTGATCTGGGCCGAGGAGAGCCACGGCCGGGTGCCCGCGGTCGACGCGGTGTTCGGCATCGGCATCGGGATGGCGCTCCCGGTGATCCGCGACCACGGTTCGGCCGAGCTGCAGCAGCGCTTCATCGCACCGGGGCTGCGCGGCGACGAGATCTGGTGCCAGCTGTACTCCGAACCGAACGCGGGCTCCGACCTCGCGTCGCTGGCCACACGGGCGGTGCGCGACGGCGACGAGTGGATCGTCACCGGTCAGAAGGTGTGGACCTCGGGCGCGCACCGGGCCGATCTCGCGATCCTGCTCGCCCGCACCGATCCGACCTCGCCCAAGCACCGCGGCATCACCATGCTCGTGCTGCCGATGCACCAACCCGGCGTGACGGTGCGGCCATTGCGTCAGATGACCGGTGTGGCCGAGTTCAACGAGGTGTTCATCGACGAGGCCCGGGTTCCGGCGTCGTGGGTGGTGGGCGACCTGAACGACGGCTGGCGGATGGCGACCGCGTTGCTCGCCCACGAGCGGGTGGCGACGGGGACGAGCTCGGTGTCGGGCAGCCGCGACGAGCAGCGCAAGACCGGCCGCAACCCGCTGCCCACCAAGCAGCTGATCGCGCTGGCGCGCGCACACGGTCGTGCCGACGACCCGGTCGTGCGACAGCAGCTGGCGATCGCCCACACCGGCGAGCGGATCATGGGCTGGCTCGGCCGGCGCCGCGCGCACCCGTCGATCGGCAAGCTGTGGCGCACGCGCCAGGGCCGCTTCGCCGCCGACGTGGCCGCCTCGCTGCGGTTCCCCGCGGGCGTGGCGTGGGAGGCCGGCGACGAGCAGAGCGACTACTGGCAGTACCACGTGCTGAACTGCCGGGGGATGTCGCTCGGCGGTGGCACCGACGAGATCCAACGCAACACCCTCGGCGAGCGAGCGCTCGGCCTGCCGAAGGAGCCCTCGAACGACGCCGAGGTCGCGTACCAAGACCTCTTGCGCAACGTGTGACCGGCCGTTCGGGGGCCGTGCCGGTGGCGGACGGTAGGTTGGCCGTCGCTGCCGACGAGGCCGCCCGCTCCCGTAGCTCAGCGGATAGAGCAACGGTTTCCTAAACCGCAGGTCGCAGGTTCGATCCCTGCCGGGGGCGCCAGAAAAGTCCAGCTCAGAGGCCATGAACTGTTGGCTCCCGACGAGTTTGCCGGCCGAGAATCGGCTCGTGGTAACGCCGTGGTAACGCTCTGATAGCTTTTCGCCATGGCGAGCGGGACCGTCTATCGCCGGGAGACCCCGGCCGGAGCCACCTCGTGGGTCGCCCACGTGACCTGGCAGGAGGGCGGCCGACGACGTCAGTCGAAGCGCACCTACCGCACGAAGAAGGAAGCGCAACAGGCGCTCGCCGAGTTGATCGCCACGCATCGAACCGGCACGTTCGTGGCGCCCAGCCGACTCACGTTGCGTGACTACTCGGTCGGATGGCTGGCCGGGCTCGAGACGCAAGGACGAAAGGCGTCGACGCTTCGCGGCTATCGACAAGTGCTCGATCTGTACCTGCTGCCGCGCCTCGGTCACGTGCCACTGCAAGATCTGCGCACGCCCGACTTCGACAAGCTCTATCGCGACCTGCTCGTGGGTGGCGGCCGCGACGGACGACCGCTCTCGATGACGAGCGTGCATCACGTGCACTCGGCGGCGAACAAGATGCTGAACGACGCCGAACGCAAAGGCCTCGTCACGCGCAACGTCGCACGCCTGGCCGATGCGCCCTCGCTCACGACAGCTCGGGGGAAGGCCCCGGAGATGCAGGTGTGGACACCGGCGGAACTGGCCAGGTTTCTCCGCTCGATCGAGGGCAGCCACAACGAGGCGCTGTTCCGCACGATCGCGATGACAGGGATGCGGCGCAGTGAAGCGGTCGGACTGCGTTGGTGCGACGTCGAGCTGACTCGTGGTGCCGTGGTGATCTCGCAAGCGGCCACGCAGATCGACGGCGTCGAGCAGATCGACACGCCGAAGTCGCGCCGCAGCCGCCGGGTCATCGATCTCGACCCGACGACGACCGCGATCCTGCAGCGCTACCGCGCATCGCAGCGCGAGCGCTTGTTCATGCTCGGCATCCCGATGCAGAGCGACGACCGCGTCTTCACCACCGAGCTCGGCCGGCCGATCCGGCCCGACTCCGTGACGCAAGCGTTCGGCCGGCTCGTGGACTCGACCGATCTGCCACGCATCCGGCTACACGACCTCCGCCACACCCATGCCTCGCACTTGTTGATGGCGGGGGTGAACGTGAAGGTCGTGAGCGAGCGTCTGGGACATGCGTCGGTGAGCTTCACCCTCGACACCTACGCCCACGTGATGCCCGGCCAACAAGCCGAAGCCGCAGCCGCCGTCGCCGCCCTACTGGGCCCGTCGTGAGCTCCTCGGTGAACGACGCCGTCGCCTCGAGATCGGCCGTTGCCGTCGGACTGGTTCCGTAATACGATTCCTCCGTGTGGAGTTGCATCGTTCTTCGGCCAAGCATGGAGTCGATCCAGACGATGTGTTGCACGCAGTGGAAGCGGCGCTCGTCGTGGCCGACATGGGCGACGACGACTCGCCGACACGGACGCTCATCCTGGGCCCCGATCGCGCCGGCAACCTGTTGGAGGTGATCGTGCTGCACTTCGACGACGGGCGCGAGATGGCAATCCACGCCATGCCGATGCGAACCCAGTACCGAGCGATGCTCCCCAGGCCACCGGAGAAATGACGATGACGAATCAGAACACGAACAGCCCGGTTGTCGGCGTCTCGCGAGGCAAGCCCGTCACGGAGGCCGACATCGAGCGCATGGCAGCAGAAGCCGAAGCGGGGTACGACGTCGCGACGCTCCGCCCGCGAGGTGGTCGCCCATCGATGGGCTCGGGGCCGGCCGAAGTGGTCCCGGTGCGTCTCGATCCCGAACTGCGCGCCGCAGTGGAGGCACGCGCCACTGCCGATGAGACCACGACGAGCGAGGTCATCCGCGAAGCCCTCCGACGCTTCCTGCACGTCGCGTAAACCGACCGCAATGACACGGGTCGACATCGCGGCTGATCTGAACAGCGAGGACGAGACCGGGTTCGTCTGGACGTTCCTCGACGAGGCGGACGACCCCTCGCTCATCCGGCAACGTCAACTCGTGGTCGCCGGCTCGGGCTCGACGTCAGCGGTGTGCGAAGTGATCGATCTGGAGGAGAGGCCGGCCGGGACCGTTGTCCATCTTCGTGTCCTGCCAGGAACGATCGAGCAGTACCGACGTCTCCTGTCGCGCGTCGGTGACTGACCGTCCGACGGAGTCGGTGTCGTGGTGGTGGCCGAATCCCGGTGGACGTGAGCACACCGCTGCGCGATTCTGAGGGTGTCCTCGCCAGTAGACGAGGAAAGTGATCCCGGCGTTCTCCCCCGTTTCGAGGAGCCGCCGGGATTTGCGCTTTCACGGCACCCTTTGCTCAGGTGCGCCGGCCGCTGCACGATGGGTGTTCACAACCTCGCAGCGGGAGGGTGTGAACATCGGTGTGAACTTCCCGGTGATGTTCCCGATGATCTTCCCGGCGATGTTCCCGATACCTGCTCAGGAGGGGTGTGAAGTTGGTCCCTGGCGGGCTGCACAGGTGTGAAGTTGCGCCGCTTCCCGGCGCGATTGTCGCGAAATCGTTACACGGGACGGGGGTAGGTGTGAACATCTCCGGGAAGTTGATTTCGTATCGATGACGTCGTTCCGACCGTTCGGGTCGGGGCTGCGGCTGTTGCCGCACTCCTTGGAGGACGTTCGATGGCGGATGAACCCGGATTCCCATCCGACGGCGGTCGGCAGGCCCCAGACTTCCTGACGGTCGACCAAACGGCCGACGTCCTGCAGATCGGGCGGTCGACGACGTACGAGCTCGTCGGTCGTTTCGTGAGGAGCGCCGGCACAGATGGCATCCCGGCGATTCTCGTCGGTGGCCAGTACCGGATTCCTCGGGCTCGGCTCGAGGAGTACGCAGGCCGGTCGATCACGTGGCCACCACCGCCGCGCACCCGCAAGCATCGTCCGCACCGCTCGTCCCGAAAGGGCGCGAGCCCGACCGCAGAGCCGGCACCGCAGGCACCGGACCAGAGCGACGAGCTGCGCGCGCCGGGCGCTGCTGACGCGGCACCCGGCCTCAAGCACGATCTCGACGCCGAGCCCGGGCGGCGAGCAGGACAGGGGCTCGACGTCGGAATCGAGGCCGGAATCGGCGGTGCTGCTGTTGAGACAGCTGCACCGGCAGCCGATGTGCGGGACATCGAGGAAGCTCCGACGGACGAGGCTGAGACTCGTCGGGACGACACCATCGACTCGCAGCAGTCGCTGCCGTTCGAGGGCTGAGTCGTATGGGAGCTCTGACGTTCTCGGTTCAGGTCTCGGGATGGACAGACGAGTGCACAGCGGCGGCGGTGATGTTCCGGTGACGGTTCGCGTGACGACGTTGAAGGGTGCTGCGGCCGGTGCGTACTACGTGGAGGCGTTGCCCAACTACTACCTGGACGCGGACGAGCCGAGGGGTATCTGGCACGGGCAGGCTGCCGGGATGCTCGGGCTGTCCGGGACGGTGGAGGACGAGGCGTTCCTCGCGTTGATGGCCGGGCTGGATCCTCGCGACCCGGACCGGCTGCTCGGCAACGGGTACTCGGAGACGTCGGTGCGCGGGTTCGATGTGACGGCGTCGTCGCCGAAGTCGGTGTCGGTGTTGTGGGCGGTCGGCGATGACTGGGTCCGTGCCGAGGTGCTCGCCGCACATGACGCCGCGGTGGCGGCGGTGGCGGGGTGGATCGAGGCGCACGCGCATACCCGGTTCCGAATGGGTGGTGAGGTCGTCGTTGTCGATGCGGAGGGGATCGTGGCGGCCGGCTTCCGGCAGCACACGTCGCGTGCATTGGATCCGCAGTTGCACACACATCTGGTCGTGGCGAACCGTGTGAAGTCCCCGGACGGCCGCTGGCTCGCATTGGACGCCCGCACGTTGAAGCGTGACCAGCGGACCCTGTCGGCGCTGTTCCACGCCGCAGAGCGTGCCGAGCTGACCCGCCGGCTGGGGGTGGAGTGGGGTCAGGTCGTGAACGGGATCGCCGAGATCGACGGTATCGACCGCCGCGTCATCGAGGAGTTCTCCACCCGCACCAAGGCGGTCAATGCTCGGCTGTCGGTGAAGTTGGATCGGTTCGAGCAGACGATGGGTCGCGAACCGACCCAGCGGGAGCGCTGGCAGCTCGAGCGTGAAGCCGCGGTGGATTCGCGGCCGGCGAAGGACCACGCCGTCAACGCCGACATCCTCCACGAGCGTTGGACGGGTCAGCTCCGTGATCTCAGTGTTGATCCGGAGCAGTTGGTGGCGGGGGTGTTGGGCCGTTCGCTCGACGTGCAGTGCGATTTCGATGTGCTCGATCAGTACGGGTTGGTGGACGCGGCGATCGATGCGTTGACGGAGCAGCAGTCGTCGTGGCGTCCGGCCGAGATCGTCCGCGAAGTCGCCGCCCTCCTCCCGACCACGCTCGCAGCGACGGCGGGTGAGGTGGTCGGTGTGGCGGACATCCTCGGCTACGGGATCGGCGCCGGCCAGGGGATGGAGCTCGGCCCACCGGTACCCGCCGGTGTGGAGCGGCGGGCGAGTGATGACCGTCCAATCACCGAAGCAGCGTCGGATCGGGCGATCACCCAATGGTGGATCCTGAAAGAGGAAGCGTTCATCCTCGACTGGGCCGGCCGTGGCGTCGACCCCACGCAGACACGGTCGAGTCGTACGACGCTCGACCGCTGCCCGACCGAAGCCAGCTCGGCACAGCGGGAAGCGGCCGCGGCGATCGCCGGCACCGCACCTGTCGTCCTCGTGGTCGGCCCGGCCGGGACGGGTAAGACGACTGCGCTCAGGCCAGCGGTCGAGCAGCTCCATGCCGATGGTCGGGTGGTGTTCGGTGTGGCGCCGTCGGCGATCGCGGCGTCGGTGCTGAACGCCGAGACGGGGGTGCGGGCGGACACGATCGACAAGCTCCTCGCCGAACACCGCACCGGCCGCCCCCACCCCACGTTCGATCTGCCTCCCGGTGCGACAGTCATCGTCGACGAAGCAGGGATGCTCGCCACCCCGAAACTCGCCGAACTCGCCCACCTCGCCGAACAGAAGCGGTGGCGGGTGGCGTTGGTCGGTGATCCGATGCAGTTCTCGGCGGTCGGGAGGGGAGGGATGTTCGGAATGCTCGTCGACACCCACGGTGCGATCGAGCTCGACCGTGTCCACCGCTTCACCAACGACTGGGAGCGCGCCGCCTCCCTCCAACTCCGCCGAGGCGACCCCACCGTCGCTGACACCTACGAGCGTGAAGGCCGGCTCCACGGCGGCACCGCCGAGCAGATCGAACGCGCCGCCGTGTCTGCGTGGTGGCGACACCGCAAGGCCGGCGAGTCGACGCTGCTGATGGCACCATCGAACGAGACCGTCGACCGGCTCAACCAGGCGGCGCAACGACGTCGAATCGCAGCCGGCGAACTCGCCGACGGGGAATGCTTCGTGCTGCCGAACGGGGTGCGGCTGCATGTCGGGGACGAGATCGCCACCCGGCACAACGACCGGACCATCGAGACCGACCGGCACGAGATGGTCCGCAACCGCAACACCTGGACCATCACCGCGATCAACGACGACTGGACGATCACCGCCCGCGGATCAACCGGCACGGTCGCCCTCCCGGCCGAATACCTGTGCGACCACGTCGAACTCGCCTACGCCATCACCGCCATGGGCGCACAAGGAAAAACCGTCGACCACGCCATCACCGTCATCGACATCACCACCGACGTCCGCAACCTCTACGTCCCCATGACCCGCGGCCGCGAAACGAACCACGCCTACCTCACCATCGAAGGCGAAGACACCGCAGCCGACGCGTTCGCCCGCTACCTCACCAACGACTGGATCGACCTCCCCGCCCACCAGCGGGCACAGGAACTCTGGATACCCACGGGCCTTGAACCGGCTCCTCGAACGGCACCTGTGATCAGCGTGGAGGCGTCCAGCATTGGTCTATGAAGCCGATGTGCCCGCAATGCCCGCCGAGACCCTCTCGCGCCAACTCGCCAACGCGTTGTATCGCCGGTGAATCGAGACCCTAACGTCGGAAGGTACGCCGCCAGAAGTGCTTCGGAATGAGAGCGACAGCCGCACGCGTGCTGCGGCCGTCGCTACCCATCCCGTGTAGCGCCCCGGCAGTCGTGCGGACCGTGTGATCCCTGGCGCACTCTTGAGAGTTCGGCGCGAAGGCCGTGTGTCAAGTAGCCGAGAAGAGTATTGACCATCCCCAGGACGCTGCGAGCGACCGACCGCCGGGTGGGTGATTCGCTCAGCGCCCGGTCCTCCTTGCGTGCAATGAAGACGAATGAGGCGTCCGTCCTCGGCCTGCATTCGGCGCAATGAGCCGGCGCCGCTGGTCAAAGTCGCCCGAGTGCCGAATCAGGTGGGGCCTCGAGCGTTGCACGGACCATGCGATCGACAAGATCCACTTGAGCATCCCCCCGTTGGACGGACACCTCGTATAGGAGGAAGTCCATGTCCAACAGCAAGAAGCGGCGGCCGGGTCGGCCGGCGAAGTATCCGCCAGAGTTCCAGCGTGACGCGGTCGCGATGGTGCTCGATGAAGGGCGCAGCATCGCTGATGTCGCCCGGTCGATCGGGGTGGTCGAGGGCACGCTCGGGAACTGGGTCGCCAACGCCCGCCGTGAACGTGCCGCCGGCACAGGTGTCACCGCGGATGAGCGTGCCGAGAACGCACAGTTGCGTGCGGAGAACGCGCAGCTGCGGATGGAGCGTGATCTGCTCAAACGATCGCTCGCCTTCTGGGTGAAGGAGTCGACATCGTGAGCCGCTACGCGTGTGTCGCCGACCAGAAGGCTGCCGGGTTCCCGGTCACGAAGACGTGCGAGATCGCCGAGGTGTCGACCTCGGGGTTCTATGACGGGTTGAAGCGAGAGGCTGCCGGGCCGACCGAACGGCAGCTCGCCGACGACGCGCTCGTCGAGCTGATCCGGGAGATCTTCGACGCAGCGGACGGCAACTACGGGGTCCCGCGGATCCATCGCGAGCTCCGCAAGGCCGGCGTCGCCGTGAACGAGAAGCGGGTGCGGCGCCTGATGCGTCTGCACGGGATGGCCGGACGATGCATCCGCCGCCGGGTCCGTACGACGTTCCCTGGCCCGGACGGGTTCACGATCCCCGATCTGGTCGGCCGCAGGTTCGCCCCCGGCAAGCCTGATGTCGCGTGGGGTCAAGACATCACCTACGTCTGGACCGGTGAGGGCTGGCTCTACCTCGCGTCCGTGCTTGATCTCGGCTCGCGCCGACTGCTCGGCTACTCGATGGCCGACCACATGCGCACCGAGCTCGTCACCGACGCGCTCGACATGGCGATCGCTGCTCGCGGTGGTCACGTCGCCGGCGTGATCGCACACGCCGACCGCGGATCGCAATACACGTCGAACGACTACCTCGACTTCTGTCAACGACACCAGCTCCGCCCGTCCGTCGGGCGGGTCGCGACATGCTTCGACAACGCCGTCGCCGAGTCGTTCTGGGCGTCGCTCAAGCGCGAGTGCATCCAAGGTCGCGTGTTCGCCACCCGTGCCGAAGCCCGCCGGAAGATCTTCACCTGGATCAACTGGTACAACACCCGCCGGCTGCACTCCAGCCTCGACCACGTCCCGCCCACCACCTGGGAACAGCAGTACCTTCAAGCGTCATAACCACTGTCAATGGCCAAGTTGATGTCCTCGCTGGTGGCCATCGGATGTCCTCGTTGGTGGCCAACAAAAGTCCTCGCGTCTAGGGCTCCTTGTGGGTGGTGCGGTGGGTGAGTCGGTAGCTGTCGCCGGTGGTGGTGATGATGTGGGCGTGGTGGCAGAGCCGGTCGAGCAGGCTGACGGCGGTGGGCTGGTCGGGCAGGAAGCGGCCCCATTGGTCGAATGGGCTGTGTGAGCCGATGGCGATGGAGCGTCGTTCGTAGGCGGCGGCGACGAGTCGGAACAGCAACTGGCAGCCGGTGTGATCGAGGGGTGCGAAGCCGATCTCGTCGATGATGATGAGGTCGTTGCGGCACACGGTCTCGATGGCTTTGCCGACGGTGTTGTCGGCGACGGCGCGGTAGAGGTGCTCGACGAGATCGACAGCGGTGAAGTAGCGGACCTTGTGGCCGGCGGTGACGGCGGCGTGTCCGAGGCCGATGAGGTAGTGGGTTTTGCCGGTGCCTGCGGGGCCGACGAGGCAGAGGTTCTCGGCTTGTCGGATCCACTCGAGTGTGACGAGGTAGTCGTGTGATGAGCGCGGGATCGAGGACTGGTCGAGGCGGAACTCGTCGAGGGTCTTGTCGATCGGGAAGCGTGCGGCGGTCATCCGGTTTCGGGTGTTCGACGCGTCGCGTGAGGTGATCTCTGCTTCGACGAGCACGCGGAGGACTTCTTCGGGTGTCCAGCGTTGGGCCTTCGCGGTGGCGAGCACGTCGGGTGCTTCGCGTCGGATCGCAGCGAGCCGCAGTCTGCGGAGCGCTGCTTCGACATCGGGTGCGAGCGGGGCGGGTTGGCGACTCATGCGAGGTTCTCCATCGCGTACGCGTCGAACGAGCGGACCTCAGCCGTCGGGAGCGCAACGACGACCGCGTCGCCGGCCGCAGCGGGTTCGGGCAGGGCGGTGCCGATCGCGAGGATCGAGCGGACATCCGCGGCACGGAACCTGCCGAAACGTGCCGCCCGAGCGACCGCTTTGGCGACCAGCTCTGGGCCGTGCGCGGGCAGGATGTCGTCAACGATCTCGCCGATCTCTTTCGGCAGCATCGTCATCCCCGCCGCGGCGCCTTGGCGGATGAACACCTCGGCCGGTTCACCCAACGCGAGGAACTCACGCTCGATCCCGCTGCGCGCTCTCGGCCCGCGTGACGGCGCCCGACGTGGTGTCGGGTAGTGCTCATCGAGCACGGCTGCTTCGCCGGGTGCGAGCTGGCGGTGGTCAGCGACGAGGTCGCCGTCAAGGGTGTAGATCCTGACCTTGCCGTCGAAGGTGACCGCTTCGACCTGTGTGCCGACGAGCCGGTGCGGGACCGAATAGCGGGCGGAGGCGACACGGATCGTGGAGAGCTTGTCGACCTTGCGGACCTCGACTCGGCCGATCCGCGGGCGCAGCATCGGCAACTCGCGCAGCAACTCGCGTTCCTCGGCGAGCCGGACATCGGGGACAGCGCAGATCTCGGAGTGTTCACGGGCGTTGACCTCTGAACACCAGTCACGGCAGGCGTCGTTCAACACGGCGAGGTCGTCAGAGTCGGGCAGGACCAGGTCGCGTTTCGCGTAGCCGACGAGGTTCTCGACGATCCCTTTCGACTCGGGATCGGCGGGGTGGCAGAAGTCCGGGACGAACCGGTAGTGGGTCGCGAACCGGACGTAGTCCGGGGTCGGGATCATCACGTTCGCGACCGTGCCACCCTTCAGGCAGCCCATCCGATCAGCGAGCACCTTGCCCGGGACACCGCCGAGCATGTCGAAGCAGTCGGCGAGCAACGCCATCGTCGTTGCTGCGGTCTCGTCCCGAGCGACCCTGACGAACCGGAACCTCGACCAGGCGAGCACCGCGCAGAACACCTTCAACCCTGACGGGTGCAGCCCCCAATCGATCACCAACGTCTCGCCCGGCACCCACACCGCCGGGCGTCGCTGATGACGGCCGACCTCGGCACGAACCTGTCGTTTCACGCCGGCGACCAGGCGCCGGAAGTTCCGGTCCGAACCCGCGTACCCGGCCTTGCGAGCGATCGGCAGCAACCGCTTCGCCGTTCCCCGGCCGCCGGTCTCGCGGAGTTCCTCGAGCACCACGGCACGCACGCCGTCAGTGTTCTTCGCCACCGGCGCCCGCTCTGCTCGGTCGTCATCCAACAGACCCTTCGCGTGAGCTTCGACCTTACGTTTGACGGTCTTCGGGTCCTGAGCATCCCCCCGTTGGGCGGACACCTCGTATAGGAGGAAGTCCATGTCCAACAGCAAGAAGCGGCGGCCGGGGAGGCCGGCGAAGTATCCGCCAGAGTTCCAGCGCGACGCGGTTGCGATGGTCCTCGACGAAGGGCGCAGCATCGCTGATGTTGCCCGGTCGATCGGGGTGGTCGAGGGCACGCTCGGGAACTGGGTCGCCAAGGCCCGCCGCGAACGTGCCGCCGGCACCGGTGTCACCGCGGATGAGCGTGCCGAGAACGCACAGCTGCGTGCGGAGAACGCGCAGCTGCGGATGGAGCGTGATCTGCTCAAACGATCGCTGGCCTTCTGGGTGAAGGAGTCGACATCGTGAGCCGCTACGCGTGTGTCGCCGACCAGAAGGCTGCCGGGTTCCCGGTCACGAAGGCGTGCGAGATCGCCGAGGTGTCGACCTCGGGGTTCTATGACTGGTTGAAGCGAGACGCTGCCGGGCCGACCGAACGGCAGCTCGCCGACGACGCGCTCGTCGAGCTGATCCGTGAGATCTTCGACGCAGCGGACGGCAACTACGGCGTCCCGCGGATCCATCGCGAGCTCCGCAGCCATGGCGTCGTGGTGAACATCAAGCGGGTCCGCCGGCTGATGCGCCAGCACGGCATGGCCGGACGGTGCATCCGCCGCCGGTGCCGCACGACGTTCCCGGGCCCGGACGGGTACACGATCCCGGACTTGGTCGGCCGGGCATTCACCCCGGGCCGACCGGACTGGGCGTGGTGCCAGGACATCACCTACGTCTGGACCGGTGAAGGCTGGCTCTACCTCGCGTCGGTGATCGACATCGGGTCCCGCCGGCTGCTCGGCTACTCGATGGCTGACCACATGCGCACCGAGCTCGTCACCGCCGCGCTCGACATGGCAATCGCTGCTCGCGGTGGTCACGCCGCCGGCGTGATCGCACACGCGGACCGCGGGTCGCAATACACCTCGAACGCCTACCTCGACCACTGCCAACGCCACCAGCTCCGACCCTCCGTCGGCCGCACCGGCGTGTGCTGGGACAACTCCATCGCCGAGTCGTTCTGGGCATCACTCAAGCGCGAATGCCTCCAAGGCCGCGTGTTCGCCACCCGTGCCGAAGCCCGCCGGAAGATCTTCACCTGGATCAACTGGTACAACACCCGAAGGCTCCACTCGAGCCTCGACCACACCCCACCCACCCGCTGGGAACAGCAGTACCTTCAAGCGTCATAACCACCCGTCCGCCCGACGGGGAGATGCCCATCCACACCGCACGCCTCACCAGCAGCGCGATAGGTCCCCAGACGCGCGTACGCGCCAACAACATCCATGTTCTTCCTCGCTGACAACAATTGGGCCAACCCCTCGAGCGTGTGATCTGAACTGACTTGGTCGTCGTTCACGATCACCGCTCGAGGCGGCCCGCAAAGTGGATCTACCTACTCACCACGCGAGGACTTTTCCTGGCCACCAGCGAGGACTTTGACATGGCCATGGACAACCACCCATCGGGACTGTCAGATTGTTTGTGTAAGTGGGCGTGACGCTCATTTGGTGGCAGCCTCGATGCGGTCACCGTAGTGGACGGTCAGGGTGTTCAGGATCTGCTTCCAGCCGGCGATGCGGCCGACGAGGTTCTCCCGGTTCGGACGGCGGGTGGTCGCGACGAGGTAGAGCACTTTCATCGCGGCTTGCTCGTTCGGGAAGTGGCCTCGATGCCGGACGGCTTTGCGGAACCTGGCGTTGAGACTCTCGATCGCGTTGGTGGTGTAAACGATGCGGCGGAGCTCGACGGGGAACTCGAGGAACGGCACGAACTCGTTCCAGCTGTTCTCCCACGACACGATCATCGCCGGATACTTGCTCCGCCACCGGTCCGCGAACGCGTCGAACTCGAGCGTCGCCGCTTCGATGTTCGGGGCGGTGTAGATCGCCCGCAACCCTTTCGTGATCGGCCCCCAGTCGGCCTTCGACGCGTAGCGCAGACTGTTCCGCACCAAATGCACGACGCACGTTTGGACGGTGGCGTCTTTCCAGGTGGTGCGGATCGCTTCCGGGAGTCCCTTGAGGCCGTCGCAGCAGACGATCAACACGTCCGCGATCCCACGGTTGCGGAGATCGGTGAGCATCGTCATCCACTGCTTCGCGCCTTCGCCGCCGGTCGGGCCGAGCCACATGCCGAGCACGTCACGCTCGCCGTCCATGTTCACCCCGATCGCCACATACACGGGCCGGTTGGCGACCTGGGCGTCACGGACCTTGATCACGATCGCGTCGATCAACACCACCGGATAGATCCGATCGAGTGGCCGGTTCTGCCACAGGTTCATCTCCGCCACGACCGCGTCGGTGATCTTCGAGATCGTCTCGCGTGAGATCTCGGTCCCGTAGATCTCGAACAGGTGGGTCTGGATGTCGCCGGTCGTCATCCCTTTCGCGAACAACGAGATCACCTGCTCGGCGAGGCCATCGAGCCGGCGGACGTGTTTCGGGATGGTGACCGGTTCGAAGCTGCCGTTGCGATCACGCGGCATCTGCACCTCGACCGGGCCGACCTCGGTGATCACCGTCTTCGGGTAGCTCCCGTTGCGGCTGTTGCCCGACCCGCGGCCCTCGGCGGCGTGGGGTGCGTAGCCGAGATGATCATCGAGCTCGATGTTCAACCCGGCCTGCAACACGTTCGCCACCAACGCGGGCAGCAGCCCGCCCTCCCCGGTGAGCGCGATCCCCTCACCACGAGCTCGCTCGACGAGCAGCCTCGCGATCTCCGACAACACCGGCTGATCCGGCACCGCCGGCAACCTCGCCTCGTTCTCCGACATGGACATGATCCTTTCTCGCCACGACACCACGGCCGTGGACACTCAGATCACGCCACTTACACAAAGTTCCTGACAGTCCCCACCCATCCGCCCGACGGGGAGATGCCCCAACTGTCGCATCGCGGCTGAGTGCGCGTCGGCTCGCCGAGTAGGTGATGACGCCGGCTAGTGCCGTGACCGGAAACGTTGGTGGGTCCGCGCGTCCACCACTTGGGGGTCGGGGTCGCGCAGACTTTGTGGATGGCTGAGCGTGTGCAGGTTCGATCGCTCGCACCGGCGGAGGGCAACAAGCTCCTCGGGATCGTGCGGCGCGGGTCGGGGTCGGTGGTGAGGTGGCGGCGGGCGCAGATCGTGTTGTGGTCTGCCCAGGCGATGGATGTCCCGGCGATCGCGAAGATCGCGTTCACGTCCGAGGACCGGGTTCGGGAGGTGATCCACAACTTCAACGCGGACGGGTTCGAGTCGTTGGACCCGAAGTATGCGGGTGGTCGACCACCGAAGTTCACGTTGCCGCAACGCCAGCAGATCAAGAAGATCGCGTTGTCTCGACCGCAGGATCATCGTCTGCCGTTTTCCACCTGGAGCCTGTCGAAGTTGGCGGAGTTCTTGGTGGCTGAGGGGGTGGTCGACGACATCAGCCATGAGGGCCTTCGGGTTCTGCTCCGAGAGGAGGGCGTGTCGTTTCAAGTGATCAAGACGTTCAAGGCGTCGAACGACCCGGACTTCGAAGTGAAGAAGAACCGGATCCTCGAGCTCTACGCGATCGCTGACGGCACCGCCAAGCCCCGCAAGGGTGATCCGACCGTGATCATCTGCATGGACGAGTTCGGACCGTTGAACCTGCAACCCCACCCGGGCAAGCAATGGGCCCCGAAAGCGGCCGGCAAGGGCAACAGCGAGGCTCCTCGCCGGCGGCGTCGGCGGGCGACCTACAACCGTCCCCACGGTGTCCGGCATCTGATGGGCGGCTACGACTTGTCGACCGACCGGCTCTACGGCCACGTCGTCAAGACCAAGGACCGGACCGCGTTCTTGACCTTCGTTCGCTACCTGCGCAGCCTGCACCCAGTCGAGGTGCGAATCGCGATCGTGCTCGACAACTTCAGCCCGCATCTCGCGACCAAGAAGGACCAGCGTGTCGCCGAGTGGGCGGCAGCGAACAACGTCGAGCTCGCCTACACGCCGACCTACTCGTCATGGCTGAACCGGATCGAAGCCCAGTTCCAAGCACTGCGCTACTTCACCCTCGATGGCACCGACCACGGCTCCCACCGCGAACAAGCATCGATGATCCGCCGCTACGTCCACTGGCGCAACCGCCACGCACACGACCAAGCACTACGGCAGCTCATCAACCGCGCAAACGTTGCCTGACACGGCACTAGGCAGTTGGTGAGGTCGTCGAAAGTCAAGTCGCCGGGCGGTGTTGCCCCGGCCTTCGACCAGACATTTCCCTGAAGATCCCGATGTTCGTTTCCGGAAGCCGGAGCACGCACTAGAACATCGACGATGGACGGCTGATCGAAGCAGACATCGATGGCGGGAAGCCAGTTCGCCAAGACAGCTTCCAGACGGCTTCGGGAAGTCGCGGGAGGCTGCGCGCCGATCTCTTGTTCAATTCGTTCGTAGAGGACTGAACGAGCGCAGCCGAACACCTTCTCAGCCGAAGCGGAACCTGGAACCGACGAGTACGACGAACCGCTGGCCTCACGTGCGGCGCCCCTCAGGCTTGGCCGCAGAGGCGAACGCCCGATTGACCTCAACACGGCTGCCGGTAGTGGGTCGCCGTGCGTCTCGAGAAGGATTGCGGATGTCTTCCGGGGCAAGCTGTAGGCATGCGGGTTCGATCGGGGCAATCGGTTCGCCAAATCGAGCCATCCGAGAACGTGCGGCAACAGTCGGGAGAGTTCGACCTGCCACATCGTGACGCTGCGCAGAAGCCGCCACTGAACTCCGATGACCGCAAGGATCGCATGGAGGGCGGCTTCGTCCTCACGATGAAGGGTGGTCAACCGTCTTAGGGTCGCAGCGTCGATTGCCGGTGTGCTGCCGCCAATACGGGAGACGGCCCACATCAAGCCGGGCTGTATCTGAACCAGCCCGACGAGGCGCGGCGATGCGCCCTCAGTTCGGTGGGCGTCTTTGATGAGCCGATCCGCGATGCTCGGTAGCGCAGCCTTCTGCAGGCGTTCGATAGATCCGAAGTAGCGATACACCGCCGGCGCCGAGAGTGACAGGGATCGCGCCAAGGACCGGAGGCTCGGCGACGCGCCGACCAGAACCGCTTGAAGATCGACATAGCGTTCGACGACGTCGCGCTCTGAGTACGACCGAGGCATCCTTTCAACTCTACGACTTGGCTTGGCCGACCCGAACAGGAATCGGGTCGCGCCGGCACGCTCTGCAACCGTAACCGTGAACACTGTCGCGACGCTAAGTCATGACTGCCGCCTTCGAATCAATGAAACTGGGGACCGATGTTTACTCCCCCTGCGAAGACGAGTACAGCGTTGTCATCGCAAGTTCTGGTCGCCCGCCCAAAAGCGCCGAAGTCGGTGCCAGCCACGTGGTTGCCTGCCCTAGCCACCCGAGAGCTGTGATCGATGCGGCGATGGCATCCTTCGAGCGGTGCTGTGCCGGCATCGCATCCCGCTCGGATGGGACGTTCAATCGTCCATTTGCCGACGCAAACTGTCGTTGGTTGGGTCGTTGAAAGCACCGCGCTCGGAAAGCGAGCGTTGCTTGGCGAGATGCTCCAAAGCCTTGGCGATTCCGCTGAACACATCTCGATAGGTCCACGTCCGCTGATCATCGTGCAGTGGTGTGGCGCCGTTCACGAAGCGCTCTTGTCGAGCGAGGTCGCCGGCACCTTCAACCGCCTTGGCATCGTCACTGAACTGCCGACGGACAAGTCGTCGCTAGCGTTCCAGCTCGCAGTCGATCGCGTGAGGGCTGCAGGAGTGCGATGCGGCGCGGTGTACGACGGTGACACGGAAGCGCTTGTGTCACTTCACGAATCGAACCTGCTCGCGACGCTCCGTTTGCCGCAGGTGCCGAGCATGTCGAATGACATCGTCAGTCTCCGGTCGCGGGTGGCCATGCGGCTCATGAAGGTGTTCGCAGAGCTCGAGGTCATCGTAGTCCTGGACGGAGTTGGCTCGATCGCCGCCAGTGAGGACCTGCGGCGTGCTGGTGTACGATTCGCCCTCGGCACAGTGTACGAATCCCTCGGAGCAACACCACTCGTCGCAGGGCTTGCTGCTTTGCACTCAGCGACGGTCGACTTACCTCGAGAGGCCGAACGGCTCGAGATGGTCCGCCGATCCGGCACGCTGGAGCGCAATGGCGAACCGTCGTTCGACGCTGTGGTCGGCATCGTGGCAGATCGCTGTCGTACTCCGATCGCTGCGGTGTCCATTGTCGATCATGACCGTCAGTGGTTCCGTGCCAGCGTTGGCATGTCGCACCGCCGGACCGACCGCATCCACTCGTTCTGCTCTGCCACGATGCGGTCATCCGTGCCCCTACAGATCCTCGACACGCTTGCGGACAGCAGTTATTCGAGCAATCCGCTTGTTACTGGCGCTCCTCACATTCGTTCCTATCTCGGGGTGGCCCTTCGTGCATCCAACGGCCTGTCGTTCGGCGCGATCTGTGCGATCGATACCCAGCCGAGGCTCTTTGAACCAGCCGCAGTCCGAGAGCTCGAAGCACTCGGTCAGCTGATCACCGATTCTCTCCAGCTCCGCGTTTATGAAGGCAGCTGAAGTCGCTTCAGCTGCCTGTCGGACGGTGAGCGATTGGCGGCTGCGCTCGATCCTCGCAACTGCGACGAGGGTCGACGGCGCTATCGCATCTGTCCCCGACACTGGCCGAGCAGGAGCTTGTCGCCGTCGCCTGGGCATTCCCGAAGGTTGCGTCAGTCGCTGCGAATCGCCGGTTAGAACGCTTCGGTCGCGAAGGTCAAATTCCCCGTCACGTCAGGAGCTGGCCGAGGGGCGTCTCGTCGGAATACCACTCGACGCAATGTCTTACAGATCGAGTGACTTGCGCATTGAAGCAAGATGGCCGAGTGGACGACCTCAGGTCCAGGTGAGGGTGGCTTGTGCGAGGCCGCCGTTTTCGTAGTACTCGAGTGTGATGCGGTGGGGTCCGGCGGTGAGGGTGCGGGTGACGGTTCGTGTGGTGTATGCCTGGTCTCGCCAGGTGTCCAGGACGAGGGTGCCGTCGATGTAGAGGCGGTGTCCGTCGTCGCTGCCGACGGTGAAGGTGTGGTCGCCGGCGGTGAAGGTGATGTTGCGGGTCCAGCGTGCGGAGAACCGGTTGGCGGGGATCGCGGTGGCGGGGCTGCCGCTGGCCCAGTTGAAGTTGAGGCTGGGGTCGTCTCGGCACAGCAGTGGTGTTCCGGTGAGGGTGATGCCGTTGTAGTACTCGGCGGTCCAGCCGGTGTAGGTGCCGGGACAGGCCGTGGTGCCAGACGGTGGGGACTGCCGCGCTCGGGGGTGACATCTGATGTGTGGTGCTGGATGGCACCGCTGATGTCCATGGCCATGTCAAAGTCCTCGCTGGTGGCCAGGAAAAGTCCTCGCGTGGTGAGTAGGTAGATCCACTTTGCGGGCCGCCTCGAGCGGTGATCGTGAACGACGACCAAGTCAGTTCAGATCACACGCTCGAGGGGTTGGCCCAATTGTTGTCAGCGAGGAAGAACATGGATGTTGTTGGCGCGTACGCGCGTCTGGGGACCTATCGCGCTGCTGGTGAGGCGTGCGGTGTGGATGGGCATCTCCCCGTCGGGCGGACGGGTGGTTATGACGCTTGAAGGTACTGCTGTTCCCAGCGGGTGGGTGGGGTGTGGTCGAGGCTCGAGTGGAGCCTTCGGGTGTTGTACCAGTTGATCCAGGTGAAGATCTTCCGGCGGGCTTCGGCACGGGTGGCGAACACGCGGCCTTGGAGGCATTCGCGCTTGAGTGATGCCCAGAACGACTCGGCGATGGAGTTGTCCCAGCACACGCCGGTGCGGCCGACGGAGGGTCGGAGCTGGTGGCGTTGGCAGTGGTCGAGGTAGGCGTTCGAGGTGTATTGCGACCCGCGGTCCGCGTGTGCGATCACGCCGGCGGCGTGACCACCGCGAGCAGCGATTGCCATGTCGAGCGCGGCGGTGACGAGCTCGGTGCGCATGTGGTCAGCCATCGAGTAGCCGAGCAGCCGGCGGGACCCGATGTCGATCACCGACGCGAGGTAGAGCCAGCCTTCACCGGTCCAGACGTAGGTGATGTCCTGGCACCACGCCCAGTCCGGTCGGCCCGGGGTGAATGCCCGGCCGACCAAGTCCGGGATCGTGTACCCGTCCGGGCCCGGGAACGTCGTGCGGCACCGGCGGCGGATGCACCGTCCGGCCATGCCGTGCTGGCGCATCAGCCGGCGGACCCGCTTGATGTTCACCACGACGCCATGGCTGCGGAGCTCGCGATGGATCCGCGGGACGCCGTAGTTGCCGTCCGCTGCGTCGAAGATCTCACGGATCAGCTCGACGAGCGCGTCGTCGGCGAGCTGCCGTTCGGTCGGCCCGGCAGCGTCTCGCTTCAACCAGTCATAGAACCCCGAGGTCGACACCTCGGCGATCTCGCACGCCTTCGTGACCGGGAACCCGGCAGCCTTCTGGTCGGCGACACACGCGTAGCGGCTCACGATGTCGACTCCTTCACCCAGAAGGCCAGCGATCGTTTGAGCAGATCACGCTCCATCCGCAGCTGCGCGTTCTCCGCACGCAGCTGTGCGTTCTCGGCACGCTCATCCGCGGTGACACCGGTGCCGGCGGCACGTTCGCGGCGGGCCTTGGCGACCCAGTTCCCGAGCGTGCCCTCGACCACCCCGATCGACCGGGCAACATCAGCGATGCTGCGCCCTTCGTCGAGGACCATCGCAACCGCGTCGCGCTGGAACTCTGGCGGATACTTCGCCGGCCTCCCCGGCCGCCGCTTCTTGCTGTTGGACATGGACTTCCTCCTATACGAGGTGTCCGCCCAACGGGGGGATGCTCAGGACCCGAAGACCGTCAAACGTAAGGTCGAAGCTCACGCGAAGGGTCTGTTGGATGACGACCGAGCAGAGCGGGCGCCGGTGGCGAAGAACACTGACGGCGTGCGTGCCGTGGTGCTCGAGGAACTCCGCGAGACCGGCGGCCGGGGAACGGCGAAGCGGTTGCTGCCGATCGCTCGCAAGGCCGGGTACGCGGGTTCGGACCGGAACTTCCGGCGCCTGGTCGCCGGCGTGAAACGACAGGTTCGTGCCGAGGTCGGCCGTCATCAGCGACGCCCGGCGGTGTGGGTGCCGGGCGAGACGTTGGTGATCGATTGGGGGCTGCACCCGTCAGGGTTGAAGGTGTTCTGCGCGGTGCTCGCCTGGTCGAGGTTCCGGTTCGTCAGGGTCGCTCGGGACGAGACCGCAGCAACGACGATGGCGTTGCTCGCCGACTGCTTCGACATGCTCGGCGGTGTCCCGGGCAAGGTGCTCGCTGATCGGATGGGCTGCCTGAAGGGTGGCACGGTCGCGAACGTGATGATCCCGACCCCGGACTACGTCCGGTTCGCGACCCACTACCGGTTCGTCCCGGACTTCTGCCACCCCGCCGATCCCGAGTCGAAAGGGATCGTCGAGAACCTCGTCGGCTACGCGAAACGCGACCTGGTCCTGCCCGACTCTGACGACCTCGCCGTGTTGAACGACGCCTGCCGTGACTGGTGTTCAGAGGTCAACGCCCGTGAACACTCCGAGATCTGCGCTGTCCCCGATGTCCGGCTCGCCGAGGAACGCGAGTTGCTGCGCGAGTTGCCGATGCTGCGCCCGCGGATCGGCCGAGTCGAGGTCCGCAAGGTCGACAAGCTCTCCACGATCCGTGTCGCCTCCGCCCGCTATTCGGTCCCGCACCGGCTCGTCGGCACACAGGTCGAAGCGGTCACCTTCGACGGCAAGGTCAGGATCTACACCCTTGACGGCGACCTCGTCGCTGACCACCGCCAGCTCGCACCCGGCGAAGCAGCCGTGCTCGATGAGCACTACCCGACACCACGTCGGGCGCCGTCACGCGGGCCGAGAGCGCGCAGCGGGATCGAGCGTGAGTTCCTCGCGTTGGGTGAACCGGCCGAGGTGTTCATCCGCCAAGGCGCCGCGGCGGGGATGACGATGCTGCCGAAAGAGATCGGCGAGATCGTTGACGACATCCTGCCCGCGCACGGCCCAGAGCTGGTCGCCAAAGCGGTCGCTCGGGCGGCACGTTTCGGCAGGTTCCGTGCCGCGGATGTCCGCTCGATCCTCGCGATCGGCACCGCCCTGCCCGAACCCGCTGCGGCCGGCGACGCGGTCGTCGTTGCGCTCCCGACGGCTGAGGTCCGCTCGTTCGACGCGTACGCGATGGAGAACCTCGCATGAGTCGCCAACCCGCCCCGCTCGCACCCGATGTCGAAGCAGCGCTCCGCAGACTGCGGCTCGCTGCGATCCGACGCGAAGCACCCGACGTGCTCGCCACCGCGAAGGCCCAACGCTGGACACCCGAAGAAGTCCTCCGCGTGCTCGTCGAAGCAGAGATCACCTCACGCGACGCGTCGAACACCCGAAACCGGATGACCGCCGCACGCTTCCCGATCGACAAGACCCTCGACGAGTTCCGCCTCGACCAGTCCTCGATCCCGCGCTCATCACACGACTACCTCGTCACACTCGAGTGGATCCGACAAGCCGAGAACCTCTGCCTCGTCGGCCCCGCAGGCACCGGCAAAACCCACTACCTCATCGGCCTCGGACACGCCGCCGTCACCGCCGGCCACAAGGTCCGCTACTTCACCGCTGTCGATCTCGTCGAGCACCTCTACCGCGCCGTCGCCGACAACACCGTCGGCAAAGCCATCGAGACCGTGTGCCGCAACGACCTCATCATCATCGACGAGATCGGCTTCGCACCCCTCGATCACACCGGCTGCCAGTTGCTGTTCCGACTCGTCGCCGCCGCCTACGAACGACGCTCCATCGCCATCGGCTCACACAGCCCATTCGACCAATGGGGCCGCTTCCTGCCCGACCAGCCCACCGCCGTCAGCCTGCTCGACCGGCTCTGCCACCACGCCCACATCATCACCACCACCGGCGACAGCTACCGACTCACCCACCGCACCACCCACAAGGAGCCCTAGACGCGAGGACTTTTGTTGGCCACCAACGAGGACATCCGATGGCCACCAGCGAGGACATCAACTTGGCCATTGACAGCTGAAAGGATGTTCACATGCCCAAGCCGTATCCGAAGGAGTTCCGCGAGGAAGTGGTGCGGGTCGCTCGGAACCGTGAGCCAGGGGTGCGGATCAAGGATGTCGCGCATGACTTCGGGATCACCGAGTCGTGCTTGACGAACTGGATGAGCCGCGCTGACCGTGATGACGGGATCCGACCTGGCCCGACCACGATCGAGCTGGCCGAGTTGCGCGATGCGAAGCGTCGGATCCGGATGCTCGAGCAGGAGAACGAAGTACTGCGCCGCGCTGCTGCCTATCTGTCACAGGCGAACATCAGCCCAAAATGATGTTCCCGGTCGTCCGTGAGCTCGCTGTCGACGGGATCCCGGTCGCGGTGACGTGCCGGGTCCTCAAGCTGTGCCGCCAGCAGTACTACCGATGGCTCGCCGAGCCGATCACCGCCGCCGAGCTCGATGAGGCCTGGATCGCGAACGCGATCTTCGACGCCCATGTCGATGACCCCGAGTTCGGCTACCGGTTCCTCGCTGACGAGGTCCGCCACAGCGGTCTCGAGGTGTCGGATCGCACGGTGTGGCGGATCTGCCGCGACAACCAGTGGTGGTCGGTGTTCGGCAAACCCAAGCGTGGCAAGGGTTCCAAGCCCGGCACGGCAGCCCACGACGACCTCGTCCGACGGAACTTCACCGCGACCGCAGCGAACCAGGTGTGGGTCGCCGATCTGACCGAGCACTGGACGCTCGAAGGCAAGGTCTACTGCTGCGCGATCAAGGACCTGTACTCGAACCGGATCGTCGGCTGGTCGCTGGACTCGCGCATGAAAGCCCGTCTCGTGGTCGCAGCGATCGAGATGGCCGTCGCTCGCCGCGGAGGCGATGTCGCCGGCTGCATCGTCCATTCCGACAGGGGCAGCCAGTTCCGCGCCAGGAAGGTGCAACGGGCCCTCACCCGCCACGGCATGGTCGGATCGATGGGACAAGTCGGCTCCGCCGGCGACAACGCCGCGATGGAGTCGTTCTTCGCGCTCTTGCAGAAGAACGTCCTCGACCGTCGACGCTGGACCACCCGCAACGATCTCCGGATCGCGATCGTCACCTGGATCGAACGGACCTACCACCAACGCCGACGACAAGCAGCCCTCGGCCGATTGACCCCGATCGAGTACGAGACCATCATGACCCCTCAGCCGGCGACCGCCGCCTGACCCAACCTGTCACCGCCAAGCGCGGCAGTCCCGAGCTTTCGAAGGCGAGAAATGCGGAGGCAACTGTGTAGGCAGCGACGTGCGGACGACGACCACCGATGCGATCCATTGGCTCTTCCGAGCAACCATGGCTATTCGATTCAACGAAACACACGGCGGAGGAGGAGCGACACGCCCTGGGAGCCTTGCCCACGGCGCTTCGACGTTTGGCGGCGACATCGCTCTGGTTTCCGCTGCGCCCGCCGAACTCAATAACTAGGAATGAGCCCGAGTGCTCTTGCTCGTGCCACGGCTTCGACCTGGCTGTGGACTCCCAAGCGGCGAAACGCGGACTTCAGATACCCACGAACCGTATGTGGGCTAAGGAAGAGGCCCTCGGCGATGAGCGGAATGGTGGATCCTCGGGCAAGCAGCCACAAGACTTCTGCCTCGCGCGGCGCGAGCTGGCTTACGCTCGGGCGTTTGGCAGCGGCTCGGCGGTCGGCTCCTGAACAATGCGCCCGGCGGACGGCGGAGAGCACATCAGCCAATCCGCTGTCTCTCGACACGCACTGGGCGGCGCCAGCAGCGACAGCCATCGTGGCGGAGACGGCGTCTCGGTTCGATGCCAACGTCACGAGGGTGATGGAAGGGTGTGCATTCCGAAGCCGCCGCACCCAATCGAGACCGTTGACGCCACCCACGCCGAACGTCACGGCGCCTGTCAACCTTCTTGAGGCAGGTTTGTTCGGGAATCAGTGAGTCGTGGGTGTCTCCTCGTTGGGCTTGTTGATCCAGACCGCGTCGGGCAGCTCTGGTGGCGACGGCGGTCGTTTGGCGAAGCGTTCGGGATGGAGCTGGTAGGCGCCGTCGAGCACGATCTGTCGCTTCTCGCGGACGGCGTGGGCGAGGCCGTGGTGGACGTCGAAGGGGGTGTGGAGCCCGATGCCGGAGTGTCGGTGCTCGAGGTTGTACCAGGCGAAGAACTCCTCGCAGTGCTGGGCGGCGTGGGTGAACGACCCGAACCGGTCGGGGAACTCGGGCCGATACTTCAACGTGCGGAAGTGGGATTCGCTGAACGGGTTGTCGTTCGAGCAGTGGGGCCGGCTGTGGCTCTTGGTGACACCGAGCTCGGCGAGCATGAACGCGACCGGCTTCGCGATCATCGGCGAGCCGCGGTCGGAGTGGATGTAGAGCTGCCCGGCCGCGATGTTCTGCTTGCGGATCGTCTCGTCGAGCAAGGCTTTGGCGTTGGTGTGGTTCTCGGCGGTGGCGAGCATCCAGCCCGGCACGTAGCGCGAGAAGATGTCGATGATCACGTACAGGTAGAACCACGACCACTTCGCCGCCCCGCCGAGCCTTGTGATGTCCCACGACCAGACACGGTTCGGAGCGTCGGCCATCAACTCGGGCTTGCGCGCCGCCGGGTGCGTCGCCTGACGGCGGCGCTCGCGGACTTCGTCGTGGTCGGCGAGGATCCGATACATCGTGCGCTCCGACGCCAGGTAGCGGCCCTCGTCGAGCAACTTCGCCCACACGGTCGCCGGCGCCTCGTCGACATGCTCGGGGCTGTTCAACACCTCACGCACCTCGGCACGCTCATCAGCGGTGAGCGCCCGCGGTTGCGGCCGGTGAGGCCGTGTCAGCTTCGGTGGCAGGGGCGCGCTCTGGCGGTGCCGGCGATACCAGTCGGCCTGCGCGACGCCGGCCGCCGCGCACGCCTGGCGGACCCCGACGACCGGAGTCAGTTCTTCGATCGCAGTGTCGACCATCGCGGTCACTTCGTCTCGCTCCGCTTCGTCGAGGCGTTGCCGGAAGCGAGCTGATCCAACAACGCTGAGAGCTTTCCCTGCACCTCGATCACCGTGCGCGCCTTGCCGAGATCATCGACGAGGCGTTCGTTCTCACGCTTCAACCGAGCGATCTCCGCGTCACGCGGATCGGCTTGCGGGCGACCGGCGCGGCGGCCGAGCGCTTCGAGCGCGCCACGCTCACGTTGGCCGCGCCACTCCGAGATCAACGACGTGTACAGGCCCTCGCGGCGCAACAGCGCACCCTTGCCGGCCTTGTCCAACGCGTCGTACTCGTCCAAGATGCGCGCCTTGTACTTGGCGCTGAACTGGCGGCGCCCACGCGATCGCTCGGGCACCTGCGGATCAGGAATCGGATCAGTCACCACGCCAGCCTGGGCGCGCGCGACCGACGAATCACGGATAGTCATGTCGGGGTCTCCTCCCGCCCTCAACTCAACGAATCAACAGCTGGAACTGCCTCACGTCAGGTTGGCAGAGAGGGTCACCAATGCAACGTCGACGGTCGCTTCTCTGAGTCGTTGTGTCGCGGCCGGGAACGTCAATGCGCAACCAGCGGATCTGAACCCTGCCTGGAACTCGATCGCAAGGGCCAACGATTCGGCGAACGCCCGCTCTTCATCTACGACGAGGACGCTGATGTCTCGGATCGTTGCCGATCGTTCCACGGCGCATCTCCTTTGCTCGGTGCCGAACCCGATCGTCCGGTTTCCGCCTCCTGCGCACGCATCGAGGAAACCACGTCAGTCGGAGGCGCTCCTGCTATCCGAGCACGAAGCGTCAGTGCCTCTCAGCGTCAGAACACTTCGCGCGGCTGCGATCGCTTGCAAACGACTTCGTGCCTGCAACTTCTGCATGATTGCCTTGACGTGTACGCGGGCGGTGTTCGGCGAGATTCCCAGCGTCGCAGCGATGGAAGCAGTCGAGCACCCTCCCTCGAGAAGTTCGAACACTTCGAGCTCTCGGGTGGTCAGGCGGACCGACGAGGGGCGCTCAAGCCGCGTGGCATCCACGAGCAGAACATCCGAAGGTTCGTTGCACCGCCGCATCATGGCGATGATCGTCGGGACCGACCGATCGCTTGAGACGATCGCCCGAACACCGGCACGCCTCGCGTCGTTCTCCACATCATGCGAAAGTCGATCGACGACCATGAGCATCGACGTAGCTGGCTTCACCTTCTCGGCGACGACGATTGTTGACCGGGCGTCTGCCGAGGCGACGACCACGCGGGGTTGCATCCCCTCAACGAGTCGCAGGCAATCTCCCGTCGTGCGGACCAGGCCACACACTTCCACGCCCGGCGTCCGCCTGAGCACCTCCTCGAACGCCTCGGCGAAGAGTCGCTGCTTGCAGAACAGGGCCACGCTCAGCGTTTCGTTCGCAGCATCCGCAGTCCCACCTTCACATTGCCGGAGCATTCCGCCGTCCCCGCCCTACCCACTTTGGGGTCATCGTTTCAGAGTCGCCCCGACAGGCTGATCGGTTCGGGCCAATGTCGGTCCCTCGCCTCAAGCAAGCTGCTGCTCTCGACGATGGGTCGGCATGTTTCCGCAGCTGTCCACCCAATCGTCTGTTCCTGACCATGACGGAGATGTCGACCCGCATCATTCGACAACGGTTACGAGCGATCGGAATTCGTCAAGCAACGACGCGCGCTCGGGAAGCCGACTCCCCACGGTGTCGCTCGTGATTCCGACGTTGAACGAGGCGCTCAACCTTCCGTTGGTGCTCGCCGCAGTACCTGAATGCGTGACGGAGATCATCGTCGTCGACGGGCGTTCAACTGACGCCACCATCGCCGTTGCGCTCTCATGGCCACGAGTGCGCGTTGAGCGAGAGCCACGTGCCGGAAAGGGCTTCGCGCTGAGCGCCGGATTCGCCGCGGCCTCGTGCGACATCGTGGTGATGATGGATGCGGACGGTTCGATGGACCCTGCGGAGATCCCGTCCTTCGTGCGGGCGCTCGTCGCGGGCGCGGATGTGGCGAAGGGATCTCGCAGGATGCACGGGGGCGACAGCTCGGATCTGACTCCCTTGCGGTCGTTCGGCAACGCGGCGTTGACGACGACGGTGAACCTCTTGTTCGGGAGCCGTTACACCGACCTCTGCTACGGATACATGGCTTTCTGGCGGGATGTCGTCCCGATGATCGATCCGGGGTGCCCGGGCTTCGAGGTGGAAACGCTGATCAACATCCGAGCGCAACAGGCACAGCTCGAGGTTGCCGAGGTTCCTAGCCAAGAGTCGAATCGGCTGAACGGTACGTCGAACCTTTCGGTCTGGCGGGACGGTTGCCGGATCGGCCGAGCAATCCTCAAGGAGCGCACCACTCGTGCACACCGACCAGCCACGAATAGTTCCGCCAGCATGGCGGTATGACATCGGTCCCGCCAGGAGCGACCGGTGAGGGTCACCCTCGTCTCGAATCGGTTCGCGCCTTCGGTGGGCGGCGTTCAATCGCTCGTCATGCGGCTCGGAGTCGCGCTTCAGGGCACAGGACATCAAGTATCCGTTCTGACACATCAGCTCGCCGACGATCCGGAGGAAGAAGTTCTCAGTGGTGTACTCGTGCGGCGATTTCGACCGACGGTCCGACTCGAACACTTAACCGTCTCGATAGGGCTGCTCAGGGCGGTGCGTTCCACTGCAGATGACATCGTTCATCTCTTCTCGTATCACGATGTCGTCACGCAGGCAGCCGCGGTAGCGCGTCGCGGGCCACTGGTGGTGACGACGGCATATCACGGGTCGAGCGAAGGTCGACTCAGGTCACGGGCTCATGTGGCATACCGACGTACTGGAGATCGTGTCCTCGAGCGGGCGGACCAAATTGTCTGCCTCTCGGAGGCCGAGCGAACACTCGTCCACGAGCACTTCCCGTCGTCTCGAGATCGGACCAGAGTCATCCCGTGCGGCATCGATGTCGATGCCATTCTGGCCGCCGCAACGAGCGACCGTGCCGACGGTCGTGGATCCATCGTCGTCATCGGTCGGCTTGACCGCTACAAGCGGGTGGATCGCGTCGTTCGTGCAATGTCACATCTGTGCCACGAGTTTCGCCTCGACATCTTCGGTGCTGGAGAGGCGCGAGCGGAGCTCGAGGTCCTTGTCGGGCATCTCGGCCTTGCGGGGACGGTCGAGTTCCGCGGCCGGGTCAGCGATGCAGCTCTTCGCTCGGCACTTCGTTCGGCGTCGGTCGTCTGCTCGGCATCTGCGCTCGAGTCCCAAGGCATCGTCCCGCTCGAGGCAATCGTGGCAGGGGCGGGAGTCGCGCTGTCGGACATTCCGGCGCATCGTGAGACGGCCTACCGATTTCCGGAGCGTTGCGTCCTCTTCTCCGAATCGGCTCAGGCGCTCGAGCTCGCCGAAGCGATCAGGTCTGCAGCCGGCAAGCGAGGGGCCTCCCTGCCCGGCAGTGGGCCCGAGTCCTGGGACGACGTCGCAGCGGAGATGGAAGCGCTCTACCAGCACGTGTGCCGGCCGTCAACGTCGAAGGTCTCGGTGCATCGATGACAGCGCATCGCCTGACCTCACGTCTTGGTCCGCCCGACGAGCCGGTTCACAGGCGGGGACGAGTCCTTCGTGAAAGTCATTGCCGGAACACCGTGGTGCTGGCGGCGACAACCTTGTCCAACGCCGCACTCGGATACGGATTCTGGGTGGTCGTCACTGCGACTGCGCCTGCCGCGCAGGTCGGCGAGACGACGACGGTCGTGTCACTGATGGCGGCTGCTGCCCTTGTGGCCGACGGCGGGGCGTCGACGACCGCGGTCCAGTACATGGCGACTGCGACGCGCCAGGGTGAACGGGCCCGATTTCAACGACACCTCTGCTCGATCGTGGCAGCGGCGGCGGTGTTGACGTCGGGAGGTGGGCTCACCATCATCGGTTGGATGGCTGGTTGGCGGGCCGATCTGCGAACGATCGTGTTTGCAGCCGTGGTGACTGCCGCGGTCACGGCACTTGCGCTCGGACGACTGGCCGATTCCATGGCGACAGCGGACCGCAACGGTGGCCTGGTTCTCCGGCGGAACCTGTGGTTCGCAACCGTGAAGCTGATACTCGTCGGCACCCTACTGATTCACGAGAACGTCATGGCGGTGATCGTCGGATCTTGGGCGTTCGCGTCGGTGTCGACGACGACGGTCTTCCTTTCGCGGCAGTTGGGTGGCAAGCGAACGATCGAAGGTGCGTCGTCGGAAGTAGCCGATTCATTGCCAGTTTCGGTGCTGGTTCGCCGTACGCACCATCGGCGAGCATCGCGGGGACAGCCGGGCTCACCGGGCCACTCGGCGGTGCGCCCGACCCAACTTCGCAAGCGGAAGTCCTCGAACTCGCAATCCGCGCGTGTCACGAGCCTTCCAACCCTTCGTGCGTCGCTGGTGCACCACTTGGGCAACATCGCGGGCGAACTTCCGATGTACTTGCTGCCAGTCGTCGTCCAGCAACGCTCGGGTGCGACGGAGGCTGGCGCGTACTTCATCACTTCGATGGTTGCGGTGTCGTTCTTCACGGTCTCATCGTCGCTTTCCACGAGCTTGTTCGCTGAGCTCAGTCACGACCCCGGTCGACAATCGGAACTCATCCGCCGGTCCACTCGGGTCTTGGCCCCGACGCTCACGATGGTGATCGTTGCGGTGGCCGTCATTGGCGACAACGTGCTCGAGTTCTTCGGTACAGCGATCACGGACGATGCGCCGCTCCTTCTACTGATTCTGGCGTTCTCAGCGATTCCAGACGCTGTGACGAACCTTGCGGTGGCACGATGGAGGGCCATGGGCGACGGATCGAGGAGCGCCATTCTGAGTGTTTTCATGGGTGGCGGCGCAGTGGTGCTGGCGTGGTACCTAGTGCCAGCGCTCGGCATCCTTGGCGCAGGCTGCGCCTGGCTGGCAGCTCAACTCGGCGGCGCGGTGGCCGTCGCAGTCGTCCAACTTCGGGATCGTTCCGCTGATCGTGACCGGCACAGCAGGTGCTCCGAATGAAGGTTCTTCTGGTCAGCGATTTCTATCCGCCGGCCATCGGAGGTCTGGAGCGGCACGTCGCTCGACTGGCGCGAGCCCTCTCGGCGCGCGGCCACGATGTCGCAGTGGCAACGGTGGGCACCCGGTCGAATCACATGACCTCGACCGAGGACGGGATCGTCGTTCATCGGCTCCAGCAGTGGGCGGCCGTCTTGCCAGGCGTTCACGTCGACCCCGAGCGTCCGTTTCCTGCGCCGATTCCGGACCCCGGGCTCGTTAGAGGACTGCGCGATGTGATGGATCGCTTCGAGCCCGATGTGGTGCACGCTCATGGTTGGATCCTGTCGTCCGTCGCTGCGAGCTGCATCGGCCGAAGTTGCGCACTGGTGGCCACCTTGCACGATGCTGGGACTACCTGCGCGAAGCGAACGAGCTTCTATCTCGAACAGACGCCTTGCTCTGATTCTTCCCTCAGACGATGTCTCGGCTGTTCGGCGGATCACTACGGCGTGCTCAAAGGCGTGGGACTGGCGTCGTTGCTTCGAGGAGCCCGCCCGCTGCTCCGGCGAGTCGATGCGTTCGTCGCGGTCGCAGAGCCGATCGCCGAAGCCGTCGAGCGCCTCCGTGTCGCCCGATCCGTGCCGATGTTCGTCACGCCCAACTTCGTGGACGGTGCCGTGCCGCCGGACGGGCCTCGGCCGAGTTGCGTGCCTGCACGCGGTCCCTACGTGCTCTTCGTCGGCACGCTGAGCAGATTCAAGGGAGTGGACGTGCTCCTTGAGGTGTGGCGCCGACACCGGCTCGACGCGGAGCTCGTGCTCCTGGGAGCCCGAGCCGTCGACACGCCGAGTTCTCTCCCGTCAGGTGTGTCGATGCACGTCGATGTCGAGCACGCCTCGGTGATGCATGCCCACGCGCACTCCGAGTTGTTCGTGCTTCCATCGCAGTTTCCGGAGCCAAGCCCGACGGTCCTTCTCGAGGCCATGACGTGCGGCAAGGCCGTCGTAGCGAGCAGGATCGGCGGGATCCCGGACATCGTGGTCGACGGGGTGACCGGGCGACTCGTCGAGTATGACGACCTGAACGGATTCGCGCGGTCGATCCAGCAGCTCCTCGCCGATCCGGACCTTCGTCGAGGGCTCGGTGCTGCGGGGCGACAGCGGGCATCGTGCTTCGAGACAGGCCCTGTCGTCTCGAGGATCGAGTCCGTGTATGCCGACAGCGTCGTCCGACGAGCGAACGCCAGGAAGTGACCTGACAAAAGCCTCCGCGACCGTACCGTCGTCGAGGTGATTTCACGTGTTCCCGGACTCCGTCGACAAGCGATGTCTGGCGTCGTCAGCGCCTTGGGCGGGAAGGGACCGCGTCGGCGGAAACGCGGCGTCTGGGTGATCGCGAGCCTGACCGTCTGGTCCGTCATCGGCGGGCAAGCGGTTGCGGCCGAACCTGAACCCTCGACGTCTTCGGCGACATATTCGGGGATGCCAACTCCCGCCGATCGACTGGTGCATCGTCGTGAGGATGGTCTGTGGTCGATTCCGCTGTCGATGACGAGTGTCGGCGACGAGCGGCTCCGCATGGCAGGAGAGGTCGGCCAAACTCGCATCGTGCTCCCCGTGCCGCCCGGCCTTGAGCCGTTCGTCCTGCGCGGCCAGCTGCACCGATCCGCGGATGTCGAAACAGGATTTCTGGAATACAGCGCGGAAGGCACGGGGACCCGCTCCCTGACGCTCGACGAGTCGGCCGGCGGCGAAGCTCCACAGCCGGTGGAACTCGACCTCGACGGCGCCATCGTTCGCGACTCGAGCGTCAGCCTCGAGCTCGACCACCGGCTGCGCGCCGTGAATTCGTCCTGCGACGTGACGCTGGTGGGTTCGTGGGCGGAGTTGGAGGGGGAATTGCTGCTTCAGGGCGAGCCTGCGGCGCCGGCCACGGTGGCTCAGTTCCCCACAGCGCTCCTGTCGAGATTGGTCATCCAGGTTCCACCAGCTGTCTCGTACGAGGAGGCGCACGCCGCTGCGAAGATCGCGCTGGCCCTGGCCCGTTCGTCGCTCAGCGGGGTTGTCGATGTCGTGGTCGTCGACGAGGACGACGATCGCGTCGATGCGCAGCGGGATCCACTGACGACACGCGTGGTCGTGGTCGACACCGACCGCCTGGCGGGCGCTCGGCTGGGCGATTCCGACAGCGTCCCGACGCTGTACGTCGGAGGCAGCGGCTCGTCGTCCGTTCTCTCGGAGACGTCCACGCTCTTGGACGGCGACCTTGCTCCGCTCGCCACGAGCTCTACCGCTGTGCCGGGCGTTTCCGGTGCTCGGAGCGAGGTCGACCAGCCGGTCCCAGGCTCGACGAGAACCTTCGCATCCTTGGGACTTGCCCGGGCGATTCGATCGGGTCTCGGGCGCATGGAACTCGGACTCAACGTTGGGCAGACCGACTTCGGGGGGCCCGTGAAACGATTGTCCGTCCATCTGGAGGTCACCCACACTGCGGTGCCCGAGGGGGCGCGAGGTTCGTTGTCCGTGGCGGTGAATGGATTGTTCGTCGACTCCGCTCCGCTCTCGGGGGAGGCGCGGACCGTCCTGGACTTCGACATGGATCGTGCGGACGTCGGCCGAGACACCACGATCCAGATCACGGTGGACTACACCCCTGCACACGGAGAATGCCAGCCGGAGCAGGTGCCTTTCAGCTGGCAAGTGGATTACATCAGATCGACGATCACTACTCGTGGTGGCCAAGGACTCGCGCCTGGCTTCGCGCGATTTCCACAGGTACTCGTCCCCGGATTCAGTGTCGGACTGGATCGCCTCGACTCCCACCGGTTGCAGCTGGCGATCGGTCTCCTGGCGACGCTCCAACGAACCGCAGGCCGGCGGCTGGTCCCCGACTCCTTCGCTTCCGTCGATCAAGTCCTCGAACGACGGGTTCCGGGCGTCCTGGTGACGGCGACGACCGAAAGCTTTCTCGAGTCCCGCCCACTCGTCGCCACCAACCCGCTCCGAGTTGCGGACCCCTCGGTCCGTCAGGAGAGACTCAGCCTCGACCAGGTCGGCCCATCAGCATATCTGCAGGCGTACCAAGGACTCGACGGTGTCGACTACCTCGCACTGACGTGGCAAGACAGCGCTCAGGAGTCCGGCACGAACCTGGCCGCTGAACTCGTGTCATCACTCACGCTCGTCGATTTCGGTTTCCGCCAACTCTTCGGCGATGTGTACATCGTGTCAGCGGAGGCACCTGCGACCAGCATTTCGCTCACCGGAGCGAGCGCACAAGAAACGCCCGTTCGAGCTGCACCGAACTACTCGACTCGTTCCGTTGCCATCCTCGTAATGGCCGGAGCAGTAGGCGTTCTGCTCGTCTTTGGCGGTTGGCGGCTACGACGAAAGGGCAGCCCGACCAAAAATGGGTGAACGCTGCCACCAGCGGCCGAGGTATGAGGCGACACGCTCCCTCGCACGCAGTCGATCAATCTGCGACCGCCCGCCTCGAAGTCTTCGAAGAGCTCGAGCGTCGCTTGCGTCCCGGGCTGTGGTGTAGGACGTCGTGCGTTCCTCGAAGGCTGTGGGTCAGGTTAGGGGTGCTGCGGGCAAGGCTAGTTCGGCGGGTTGGTCGGTGAGGTCGGCGACGCTGGCGGCGGCGATGTAGCGGCGTGCGGCGGCGATCATTTAGTCGTTGGTCTCGACGAGCAGGGCGCCGAAAGATGGATGCCGGAGGCTTTGAAGGGGAAGATCCCGACGACGTCGGTGCGCCGCTTGAGCTCGCGGTTCAATCGTTCGAGCGGGTTGTTCGACCAGATCTTGGACCACTGAGCGGTCGGGAAGCCGGTGTGGGCGAGCAGATCGGTCTCCATCTTCTCGAGCCGGTCTGCGACGCCGGGTGCGTAGGGGAGGAGCTGGTCGACGACGGCCCGCAACTGGGCGGTGGCGGTGTTGGTGTCGGGTTGGACGAAGATCGTTCGGATCAGCGCGGCGATGACTTGGCAGTGTCGGTGGTTCGGGGCGGCGAGCAGGTTCCGCCTGGCGTGCACGCGGCAGCGTTGCCAGCTGGCGCCTTGGAAGCAGGGTCGGATCGCTTTGATGAGGCTGGCGTGCGCGTCGGAGATGACGAGGCGGACACCTGCGAGCCCGCGGTCGACCAGGCCGCCGAACTCTTTCCAGAATGGTTCGTTCTCACTGTCGCCGATGTCGAGACCGAGGACTTGAACCGCCCTGGGTCTGATGGAGGCTCGGGCTATTGGTTTCCAACCCCGGCTGGCGTGCCGGTCGGGGAGGGCTGTTGTGCAGCGTAGAACGCTGCTTCGAATTCTGCTGGCGGGATGTCGCCGCAGTGGCTGTGGAGGCGGTGCTCGTTGAACCGGTGCACCCAGGTGAGCGTGGCCAACTCGACCTCGCCGACGTCGGCCCACCTTCTCGGGGCGTCGGGCCCGTAGATGCATTCGGTCTTGTAGAGCCCGTTGGTGGTCTCGGCGAGCGCGTTGACGCCCCTATAGGTCAAGAGATTCTTCAGGCGGCTTGTTCGAGCGCTTGTCGTGCTCGGTGGTCGGTCATGACGCGTTGGTAGATCTCGCGTGCGAGGTAGCGCTTGACGCAGCGGATGATCTCTCGTTTGGGCATGCCTTCGGCGGTGCGTCGGGTCACGTAGTCGATGGTCGGCTGGTGGAAACGCATCCGCACGATCGTCGACCGGTAGAGCGCAGCGTTCGCTTGGCGGTGACCGCCGCGGTAGAGACGATGCCGCCCGTTGGTGAGGCCGGACCCGGCAGGAATCGGGCAGGCGCCGCAGAGCTTCGCGAATGCTGCTTCGGAGTGAACTCGTTCGGGATCATCGCCGAAGATGATCAGCATCTCGGCGGCGGTGTCGGGGCCGATCCCGAAGCCGTCGAGCAGTGTCGGGGCGACGGCCTCGGTGAGCTCGCGAAGGATCTTGTCGTGCTCGACGATCTCGTCGTTGAGGAACAGCCAGCGCTTCGCGAGGGCGCGGAGGGTGTGCTTGGCCGATGCGGTGGTGTTGTCGATGGCGCCGGGCCGGAACCCGGCGCACCGATCGATGAGGGCCTTGTCGCCGGCGATCGCGTCGAGTGCTTCACGTAGCTCGGCCGGTGCATTCACGATGATCGTCTTCAGCGTGATCATCGCTGCGGTCCTGGCCTTGACGGCGGTGTCACGGGCGATCCTCACCTGGCGGATCATCTCGGCGTGGCCATCGGCCAGCTTCGGCATCGCCTCGGACACGCCGGCGAGCACGGACCGGGCTGCGGTCTCGGCATCGATCGTGTCGGACTTGCCGTTCGCTCGGCGGCTCCGGCGGTCTTCCCGGTTGACCTCGATGACCCGATGGCCGGCGCGTCGGACGGCGCTCGTGAGGCCGGCGCCGTAACTGCCGGTTCCTTCGATCCCGAACGCTTCGATCGGGCCGAGCCCCTCGGCCCAGCCGATCATCTGGCGGTAGCCGCCTGAGTCGGCCGGGAACGTTCGGTCCTCGAGCCTGACGCCCCATGTGTCGATCGCGACGGCGACGTGGACGTGCTTGTGGGTGTCGACACCGACGATCACCTTTCGGCGCGGCAGGTGCGATGGCATGCTGGTAGTCACGTTGACTCTCCTCCGGGTAGAGCCGATCACCAGCTGGTCGGATGGGGAGGACAGGACTGTGACGGGTCGGTTTCCAGCAGGCCCCTATTCGGTCACTGCCCATCCGGCCAGCAGGCTTTCGGGGGTTGTAGAGCCAGCGGGCCACGATCGACAGATCAACAGCCAGGACACGAACGGTCAGTCGTAACAAGCGTCAGACCGCGACCCGCCAGCAGCCTGCATCATGCTCACAGTCGTAGCTGTCCGCAACGGTGCCGATCGAGGGCTTCGGGCCGATCTCGTCGAGACGTTCGGTGAACCGCACCGACGTGAACTGGGCGGATTCAACTGGTCGTCGCAACACCTCGATGATGGAGGTGTGGGTTGGGGACGAACAAGCAGAAGGCGGTGCGTGCGTATCGGGGGCAGATCCCGTCGCCGGGTCGTCCGACGGTCGCGTGGCGGCGCGACCGTGTCAGGTTCTGGACTGCGATCGCACGGGGCGACAAGACCGAGGACGCAGCGATCGCAGCTGGGGTGTCATCCCCGGTCGCGTTCCGGTGGTTCCGTCACGCTGGTGGCGTGAACCCATGCCTGCCTTCCACCGTGTCGGGCCGCTACTTGTCGTTCGAAGAACGCGAGGAGATCGCCATCCACCACGCCAACGGTCTCGGCGTTCGCGAGATCGCTCGTCGCATCGATCGGGATCCATCGACGGTGTCTCGCGAGCTGCGCCGGAACGCGTCGAGTCGTGTCTATCCGCCGGAGTATCGAGCCTCGGTCGCGCAATGGCATGCGGAGCGCCGCGCCCGACGCCCGAAGACAGCGAAGCTCGTCGCCAACGACGAGCTGCGCACCTACGTGCAGGATCGCCTCTCGGGCGCGGTGCGCACCGACGGCGGACGCGAAGTCGGCCCGGCAGGGACCGACTGGAAGGGCCGGAACAAGCCGCATCGCAAGGACCGGCGCTGGGTCAAGGGCTGGAGCCCAGAGCAGATCTCGCAGCGGTTACGCGTCGACTTCCCCGATGATGAGTCGATGAGGATCAGCCATGAAGCGATCTATCAGGCACTCTTCGTGCAAAGCCGTGGGGCACTCAAGCGTGAGCTCGTCGCCTGCCTGCGCACGGGCCGAGCGTTGCGCGTTCCTCGCAGCCGGACACGCCAGCAGGCGTGGGCGCACGTGACGCCGGAGGTGTTGATCAGCGAACGTCCCGCCGAAGCAGAGGATCGTGCGGTCCCCGGCCACTGGGAAGGTGATCTGGTGATCGGGCTCGAGCGTTCTGCGATCGGCACGATCGTCGAACGCACCACACGGTTCACGATGCTGATCCACCTGCCGCGTGAGGACGGCTACCGGCACAAGCACACCGTGAAGAACGGGCCCGCGCTCGCGGGCTACGGCGCGATCACGATGAAGAACGCGCTCGCGTCGACGATGAGCAGCCTGCCCGAGCAGCTCCGCCGATCGCTGACGTGGGACCGCGGCAAAGAACTCTCCGCGCACGCCACGTTCACCGTCGAGACCGGCATCCCGGTGTTCTTCGCTGACCCACACAGCCCATGGCAGCGCGGCACGAACGAGAACACCAACGGGCTCCTGCGCCAGTACTTCCCCAAGGGCACCGACCTCGCCCGCTGGCATGCCGACGAGCTCGCTGCCGTCGCCGCAGCACTCAACAGCCGGCCCCGAAAGAGCCTCGGATGGAAGACCCCAGCCGAAGCCCTCGACGAACATCTACGCTCCCTGCAACAAGCCGGTGTTGCGACGATCGATTGAACCTGGTCTGGCTGCCCGCGTCCGCGTGTGTCACGAGCCCGACGAGCCGGCGGTTGCCGCGTGAACGGCGGGCCATCTCGAGCGCGTCGAGGACCATGTCGGTGCGCATGTGCGACGCCGCACGCCAACCAACGATCCGCCGGCTGTAAGCGTCGACGATGAAGCACACGTAGGCCATCCCCGACAACGTCGGGACATAGGTCAGATCGGTGACCCAGAGCGCGTCCGGTCGCTCGGCGGTGACACGGCCATGGACACCTCGACATCACCGGCAGGGGTGGAGATCAGCTTCGGGCGGTGCCCGTTGCGTTGCGTCACACGTTCCGGTGAACGTTGACCGTGCTCGGCGCGGATGGTCGAGGTGAGCTCGGCTTCGATCAGTTCTTGGAGTGCGGCGGTGAGGATGTCGCGAAGCGATGTCGCGCGCGTCGCGTCGGTGCCGAGCAGACGCGCAGCAAGGTCGGATACGGCAAACTCGTTGGCGGCCATCGTGCGGTGTCCTTGGTTGCTTGGTCGCTACCGAGAATCGCACGATGGCCACCACCATCACCCCGGCGATGGCCTCCGACACCTACACCACGTGATGGGACTCACCCCGAGCGTCGCTTTCCGGCGGCATTCGTACTGATGCGAGCCGATGGATCAGAGCGCGTGCCCAGTGCTGAGTCGAACGATCAGCAAGGTTGACTCGCATTATTCTGGCCGACGAAGAACTGAAGCGGGCTCGGCGTCACGTCCGGCAGCGCGCTGTACTCGCTCCCGGATGTGCTCGCCTGTGCGACCAACTCCAGGCCGATGGTGACGTCGTGCGCACACCCTCCCGCGAGCGGTGGCAAAACCACCGCTTCGATGATCCGCGCGCCGGCCCCGACATTGACCTCCGTGTGGTCAGCCAACGGCTGGCGGTCGACCGTGACCACCAGGCGACCGAAGATCTGTGCGTCGGTCATGTTGCCGATTTCGACGTCGACCTTCAATGGACCTGACGTCGGGGTGACGGCGCGGTCAACGAAAGCCCAGGTGCCGCTCAGCTCCATTGTGACAAAAGGTGCGGGATCTGGCGGTGGAATCATCCTGGGGCCGATCGCGACGATCAGCAGCCCGACCGTGACGGGAATCAGGGCGGTCATCGACGGATTCGAACGCCAACTCGGGTGCCGCTCATGCGGGACGTCGGAACCAACTCTGGTGGACTCGCGTCGTCTGGCGAATTCTGTCGCCGCGGCGGTGAGGCCCAACGCCACCACTCCGACGATCACCGTCAATCGACTGAACTTTTCGGTGGCCGCAAAGGCAGCGAGTGCAAGAAGGGGATACACGCCGAGTGATGCAACCGCAGCGAGCGCAGCACGCGACACGACGTTGTAATCGTCCGCCACGCCCATGATGAGCAGCACCAGATGCCCTGGAACGATCAACGCAACCGGGAGCCCCAACCAAGACAGCGGTTGCGGCAGACAGGCGAAGCCGATGAGGGCCATGACAGCGAGCAGGGGAGCGAACGGACCCCTGAAGCTCGGCTCTGCTTTCCGAATCAAGGGATGCGCCGAGCGTCGACTCATGGTCCTGCTCCGTACACGAATCCATCGCGGTTCCGAGCAATTTCGCTGGCTACTCGTACGTCGATTCGGTAAACGTCGATGTTCGTCGAGCTGTAGACGCGGATCGCCCACGGCGCATCGTCGAACTTCGTGACGCTGCCGATTCCCAGGGGCTGGGTTCGAAGCCTGGCAAGTGGCTCGGTCTGATCGACGTAGAACCCGATCAGCGGAAGGTTGTCCGCCTGCCGCCTGTCGATGACGACCCACCGCAGACCTTCGGAGACGGCTTCGCTGAGGAGAGCGGGGTCGATCGGTTGTTCTGCGAGGACGAAGTCCCACAGCCGGTTCGACGACGTGGGCAATGACCATCGCGATCTTGCGATCGATCCGAACCACAGCTGGATCGTTCTGTCGCCGACAACGGACTGATTCTCTCCGTACTGGTCGATGAACCAACGAGCCGCATCCTTCACCTCCTCCGTCGCCGAACGAGTGTCTGAACCGTAGATGTACTGCCCGGGAAAGCGGTACACCTCATTCATTCCGGTCGCAGTGTTGCCGATGAGCACCGCGATGGCTGTGACGGACCACACGGACCGCGCCACCGGCGATCGTCGTCCGGTGCTGTCCCATCGACGGTCGATGGCAATGGCGATCAGGATGGCGATTCCGAGGCTGGTGAATGACCACGTGCGCCTTGCGATCTCCGCACCGGACTCGGAGAACATCAACGGGAACACAGCGAAGTAGGCCATCGAGAAGATACTCATCGCAGCGATCGTGACGTTGCCGAGGAGACGGCGCCGGAGTGCAACGAGCGCCCATCCGGTCACCACGAGCAGGATCAGCGGCGTGAGGTAACCGAGTGCGAGTTCGTAGTTCGGCAGCGTGCTGCCGGCAAAGAGCTTCCGTGCACCTTCCGATTCGTCGGAACTCGATTGCCTGCCCTGACCTGTGAGCAGTCGCATGAGATCGGTCGCCCCGTTGGACACGTACGGCGACACGTAGCCGCGAGTGTTCCTCGCTTGGGTCGCGAACCAAAATCCCGTCAGCGCAGCGACGAACAGCCACCAGCATGCGATCTGGCGGATGACCCTGCTGTCGACGCGACCGAACCATCTCAGTGCTGCGGCGCCGACCGCAACACAGGTGAGCACGATGAGCGTCATGTAACTGGTGAGGTGATGGGTGACGATGACAACAGAGGCGAGAAGCAACCCGAGCCGGCCCCAGCGTCTCCCGAGCGAGCTCGGTTCGTCGAGGCCTCGCAGGAAGGCGGCCAATGCCCAGACCAGCAGCACCAACGCGAAAGACTCATAGGCGAACTGAGAACTGAAGAACCAGAAGCCGGGGCCGATGGAGTACCAGAGCGCTGCGATGCCGCACGAGCGCTCTGAAGCGCCTGCAGATCGAGCGATCTCGGCGACGCCGAGGAGCGCAGCCGCATGAAGCACTGCGATGACGACGGCAGCGATCGTCGTCGTGGAGAGTCCGGTGAAATGGTGAATCGCTGCGGCCATCGAGTGAAGCCCGGGATAGTCGCTGATCACCGTGATCTGGCTGTTCTTGACGAACAGCAAGCCATCCTCGATCAGACGCTCGGTCTGTGTCCAATGCCCGACTTCGTCGAAGTACGCGAGTGCGCCGCGATAGCTCAGGTACTTCGGAATCGTCGAGTAGAGACCCAAGGCGGCGATCAGCAGAAGACGCTCCGTAGATGTGATCACATCCGATGTCAGGCGGATCGCCGCCGGCAGGACGAAGGCCACAACACCAATCCAATACAGGGCAAAGTGGCGTCGCCCGCCGGACACCTCGCGCTCAGCCACGACATAGCTGACGACCAGCAGCGCGCACCCGATTGCGAATCCCCACCACGGAATCGCTCGCCGCACCCGCGCGACGAGTGGCAGCGCTGGACTCGATGGCCATCCGCGCTCGACGTGCTCGGATGCGTCAGCACGCGCTTCCGCACGCGGTCGGCCGTCGAGACGAGTCACTGCATCCGGCAACAGTCACCTCGCGGTGAGCTCGGCAGTCTGTCGATTCTGCAACGTCAGGTGGCGGCGCCCAGCCTTCGTCCAGCGCAAGACGCTTCCGATGGCGAAGCCGCTTCCCGTGACCAGGACGCCCCCGATGACCGCCAGGCCTCGGAGGCCATCAGACCATCGTCCCCTGCACGTTCCGATCGCTGCAGAGGCGATCGCGGCCGGAACGGTCCGCAACAGGTACTCCCGCTCGCTCGCCAACCCGTCGTTCGCACCGAGAGCTGACGTGAGCCTCCCTTTCGAGACGCCTTCGGAAAAGCACCGCTTCACGAAGTACCTGAACGTGCTTCGAGCCGGAGTGACACGATGGTCCACAACGAGGACATCCGGGTCGTGCAGGAAGTGGCGCCCGGGATGGAGACGTCGAGCCCGGATGCAGAGTTCCGTTTCGTCGTTTTCGTATCCGATGGAGAGCGAGCCGACTCTCCCGATGCGAAAGCCGTCGACTCGTTCAAGAACGGTGCGTCGAATCGACATGTTGCAGCCGATGAGGTTTCGAACGTAGGCCGGTTCGGTGGGTGTGCCGGTGTACGTGCAGCCGACCACCCAGAGAAACTCGCCGGGAAACCAGACCGGCCTCCCGGACATCCACCTCGGAATGATCGAGCCGCCGACTCCGAGAAGTTCTGGGTCGGTCGTGAGGCGAGCGTCGATGCGAGCGAGCCACTCCGGTGTCGCACGGGCATCCTCGTCAATGAACGCGACGATCTCGCTCGACGTTGCCCGGACACCGGAGTTCCGAGCGCCGGACAGTCCCTTCGTGGCACTGTTCGGGATGACGCGAACGTGGGGGAACCGGTCCACGGCGCGAGCGAGCAGGTCGTCGTGGTGATCGATGACCAACACGATCTCGTCAGCCGGTCGCATTTGAGTATCCAGCGACGAAATCGCCTCGACGAGTTCGTCCCATCTGGCCTCCGTGTACGCGCACACCACCACAGCGATCGTCGCCGTCGACGAAGCACCGCGCATCGAAGCACGATCTGCTTCGCGCGGGGCGGAGGAGGGCGAGGACACGAGCGTCATGATGCAGACCGTACGGCGGCGGCTCTGCGAAGCACGGCACCCGATCCAGGTGGAAGCCGCCGCCCCGTCCGTTGGCTTCGGTGATCGGCCAAAATAGGGGCCATGGGAGGCGTGTTCGGGCTCGAAGGTGTGGATGCGCCGGCGACGTTGTCGGCGTGTCCGTTCGGTGTGGCGGTACTCGATGCCGAGTTGCGGTTCCTGTTCGTGAACGAGACACTCGCGCGGATCAACACGGTGAAGGCAGAGGCGCACCTGGGGATGCATCCGACAGAGCTGTTTCCGAGCGCAGCGACACGGCGTTGGGTGTCGCTGGCGGAGTCGGTTCTCTCATCGGGTGTCGCAATCGGCCCGGTCCGGTTGGCCTTCAGTGAATTCTCAAGCGCGTACGACGCGACCTATTCGCCATTGGTGGCCGGCTCGGCAGTGCGAGGCGTCGTCGTGACACTCTTCGACGTCACCGAGATCGCAGCAGTCGAGCGACGTCAGACACGGCTGACGGAAGCAATGTCGACGCTCGCTCGTGCGAGGACGCGAGATGAAGTGGCAACGGGCCTTTTGGGCAGCATCGGCGGTGCGTTCGCCGATCGAGTGGCGTTCGGTTTCGTCGACGCCGACGCAGTGACGATCGCTGCGATGTCCGGGTTTCCGAGTGAGGTGGTCGAACGTTTTGCCGATCAGCCGATCCCGATCGACGCGCCGCACGCGGCGTGTGACGCCGTGCGCGAGCGTGCCAGCGTCGTGCTCGACGGCGATGCGTTCGACACCCGGTATCCGCAACATGCATGGTTGCGGCGGTCGACCGGGGACACGGCGATCGCTGCGGTCCCGGTGATGTCGAGCGAGGTGGTACTCGGTGTGCTGCTGTGTGGCTGGTCGGAACCGGTTCGAGGTGCTGCGGTCGACGTCGACCTCGTGGTGTCGATCGCCGCTGTCGCTGGTGGGGCGATCCGTCGGGTCGATCTCGCGGCAGAGGTCGCGGACGATCGGTTCCGTCGGGCGCTGAACGCGTCGGTCGACAGCGTTGCGATCACACGGGCCGTGCGCAACTCGTCAGGCGAGATCGTCGACTTCGTCATCGAGCACGCAAATGAGCAGGGTGTGGATTCATACTCTCGGCCCGTCGTCGACCTCGTCGGGCGATCGGTGTTGGAGTCCTACCCCGGCCTGATCGAGTCAGGGCTCTTCGCACGCTTTCGAGACGTGGTCGAGTCCGGCACGGCATTGATCGCCTCTGAGGAGCGATACGTCGACGCGTTCGCCGACCCGCCGGTGGAGACGTGGCACCAGATGCACGTGGTTCGATTCGACGACGGTTACCTGGCCTCCACGCGGGACGTGACAGCGGAGGTCCACACACGTCGGCAACTCGAATCGGCACGGGTCGTCGCCGAGTCCGAAGCCAGAGCGATCGAGCTGCTCGGCGAGATCGGCGCGCCGACCGCGTTGCCGGTCAGCGACCGGTACACGGTCGCAGCGTCCTATGTGCCAGCGGACGCGGCCACCCCGATCGGCGGCGATTGGTACGACGTGTTCGAATTCGACGACGGCCGCCTCGGGGTAACCGTTGGCGACGTCGCCGGACACGGCCGCGCCGCGGCGGTTGCGATGGTCGAGTTGCGCGCTCTCCTCAAAGCGCACGTGCGTTCCGCAAGACGCCCCCGAAACGTGCTCGCCGGCGTGCGTCGCCACGCACGGTCCCTGCCCGACATGGCCACCTGCCTGTACGCATTGATCGATCCCGTCGCACAGACAGCGAACATCGCGTCGGCCGGTCATCCGCCGCCGGTGGTCGCGAGCGGCGACGGCGTGACCGTCGTGCAACTCGACCCCGGACCGCCAATCGGGATCGGTCTGGACGGACGAGACCGTGAAACCACCGTAGAGCTGCGTCATGGCGCGTCGCTCATCATGTACACCGATGGGCTGATCGAGCGGCGACGAGAGTCCCTCGAGGTGGGGCTGTGGCGGTTGCGCGACACCATCGATCCCTACCTCACAGCCCCAGCACAATGCGATCACCTGATACGCGGCCTTCGCCCGGACGTTCTCGAAGATGATCTGTGCACCGTAGTGGTACGCATCGAGTCCGTGGCCTCGTCGCTCGGACGCTAGGTGAACCATGGTCGAGCGCCCGACGCGTGGACCGGGCAGTCAGCAGTGCCGAACCTCTGCGAGCAACCAGCTGTTCGCAAAAACGCTGAGTGTCGACGATGAGACGCGTGCGTTGGGATCGTCCCGTTGGAGGCCGACGTAGTGAGTTGTGCCAGCGCGTCTTCCGAGCATGTGAGCGCGCGTCGCTCGGCCGCAGCCAGGGCAAGGACGCGCCGCCACCGCGCCGAACTCATGCGCCGCTGCGAAGGAGCCGCCGCGCGAACTCAGTGCGGCGACGGAGGATGGAGCGGATGTGTTGCTCACGAGTCATCCCGAGGCGGCTCGGCTTGCTGGTCGCGTGCTGAGAACACGAGCACCGTGGATTGCTGCCCGTTGGTGGAGCACTGCCAGGTCGCGTTGTTGACTTGCCTGCATGACCACTTCCCGGTGTCCTCGAGCCGCCAACTGCTGACGGCGTCGATTCGTACCAGGACCGTTGCGGCTTCGAGCAGTACTTCCTCGATGATGCGTTCCCCGGCTCGCGCAGAGCGAGGTCGGATTGTGATCTGGGTGATCTCGTCAGAAAGGACAGTCGAGGAGGGATCGGTTGACGCCGGATCGGTTGACGATGGATCGCGCGTCGTCGACGACGCAGTTGAGGATGTGGTCGTCGCAGATGGGGTCGGAGACGGTTCGTTGGTCATCGGTCCGATCGATGGAGTTGTCGCCGATGTTCCCGAACCCAATGGATGGGTCGAAGGCGGTGCGGCCGAGGGAGGTTCGCTCGATGCGGTGGAGGATGTCGTTGGTTCGAGCGGAGCCGGTCCCGGTTGCGTGGTCTTGGGGGGTGCTGCGGGAAGTGGCGGTTTGGTCGTTGGCTGGGCGATTCCCGGGCCACGAGGGGTGACCTCGCTCGAGAGATTCCGATCCGTCCCGGACGATCCAGTCGTTGTCGGCTGGACGCTGGACTGGTCGCCTCGTTGTTCACTCGACATGACCGAAGGCGCGGTGGGGTCGGCGAGAGGGCTGGTACTCGTTGCACGCGAGGATCTGTCATTGCCACGACTCGTGGGTGCCTCGCGGTTGGTCGTCACGGCGGGTGGGTCTTGCGGAGTTGGAGCCGTGAGGGTGGCATCGGGTGTTGTACTCATGACTGCTGCCGCGATGGCTGCGATGACCAGGACGCTTGCTGCTGCGGACGAAGCAAGGGTCGTACGGCGCGACTTGCTGCCGTCCGACCATGGCCACCGCAGAGGTGCGCTGAGGAACGCTCGTGGCGTGATCCCGACGAGCGCTGGTACCAACAGGTTGCGAAGCAGTTGGTTGACTTCGATGATTTCGGGCAACAGGGCGCTGCAGCGTGCGCAGCGTTGGAGGTGACGCTCGACGCGATTCTGTTCTCGATTCGAGAGGCGTGACCTGACGTAGCCGCCGAGTGATTGGCGACATTCGAAGCAGGCTTCGGCGGTGGTTGCCGCGACGTGCGTGTTGATGAACTCCTGGCGAAGCCCTTCCCGAGCCCGATAGGCGAGGGCGGACAACGCGTTGGGAGCGAGCTTCATCCGAACGGCGAGGTCGGGGACGGATTCACCTTCGACGTCGAGATGCCACAAGACGGTCTGCCATCGTTCGGGGAGTCGGCCGAACGCTCGGAGTGCCATGGCTCGATCGGATTGATCGTCGTTGGCAGCTGTCGGACGGGATGACAAGTGGAACTCGATCGTCTCGGCGATCGTGCCTGTGAGCGTCTCGTTGGTGTGGCGGTCCGCTCGATCGATACATGCGTGCCGAACGGTGGTGAGCAGATACGGGCGAAAGGCGACGTCGGGGCCGCGTCCAGCGAGCAGCGCTCGAAGCACGCGAGCGAATGCTTCGGCCACGATGTCCTCTGCATCGGAACGCGATCGGGTCATGGCGCGAGCCGCTCGTGCGGCTGCGTCGTGGTGTCGGCGGTACAGCTCGCCGTAGGCGCCTTGATCGCCGTCCCGTGTGTCGACGATGAGCTCGATGTCTGAGCGGCTGTCGACGACGGAGTTCGATGTCGAACCCGACGTCATTCGACGCCCGTGCTTTCTGCGATCCCGCTTCGGCAGGTCAGAGCGTTTCCGGGGCGACGGGTCATCGACTCACCGTACCGACGCGGATGATCGAATTCGATCGACTCGTGCCCCGCCGCCGACGACGAGATTTGTGGGAGTACATCGACGTGTCCGCTCGAGCGATCACGGTGGTTGCGGACTCCCCGGGTGCAGCGATGGCGGCGCCGATGGACGCCAGCATGGGGGTGCTCCACATCTGGGAGAAGAGTTGTCCGTCGAACTGGTGACGCAGGCGGTCCACGATGACTTCGAGTGACCGTTCGTCCTGACCGGTGGCGGCGATCGCGAATTCATCGCCACCGATGCGTGCGACGACGTCATCGGAGCGGAGGGTGTGACGGACGAGGTTTGCTGCACTGACGATCAAATCGTCACCGGCGCTGTGCCCGAACTGATCGTTGACAAGCTTCACTCCATCGAGATCGAGGTAGATGATCGCGAGTCCGACATCGACGCGTTGGACTGCTGGTGAGGCGAACAGACCTCGACGGTTGTAGAGGTTGGTCAGCGGGTCGCGGGTCGATTCGTGGACGAGCTGGTCGATTCGGGCCCGTAGCGCCGCGCAGCTGCGGCAGTCAGAGCACCCTGTGGCTCCGACGCCGGTTTCAGGTTTCGCCGGTCCGGTGCGGTCGGTCGTATCCGACAACGCCGGTGTCGAGGCGCGGCGTTCCCAGGCTTGCGGACGGTTCGGCGGTGCGAGCGTTTCCATGATGGTGGGCGACGTGGGTTGCATGGTGGGTGAAGACATCGCAGCGATGCATCTATGACGTGGAAGCCGCCGAATTCCTCCCGCAATCTCTCGGACCGACTCATTCGAGGGGATGTCGAGCAGATTCTTGATTTTCGCGATCAAGTGCGCACGTTCAGCGTCGATAATTTCACGGACTGCGCGAACGCCGGTCCTAGATCGTGCGAGGATGATATGAGTGCAGTAGTGAACAGCCGAGCGATGGTTCGATCGGGTGGACGAACTGAGAAGCACGGCGGTGGTGTTCGCGATGGTCTGTCGTCCGGGCGGCGTTCGCGTCCTCGCCGTACGTCGTGGGTTGTCCTGCTCGGCGCCGTCGCGGTGTTCGCTTCCACGCTCATCGTCGGCTCGTCGACCTCTGACGTGGTCCACGCCGCAGGCACACCGGACATCACCCTCACCAAGACGGCCGACGCACGCACGTTGATCGGGTCGAACACGGCCGTTTCGTTGCGTGCCTGCAACCCGAGCGGTCCCGGGAACGGTTTCAATCTCTCCTTTCGTGATGTCGTGCCGGCCGGGTTTGCAGTCGCTGCAGCATCGCCGGCGCCGAGTCGGGTGGTCGTTGATCAGCCGGCGGTCGGTGAGACCACGTTGATCTGGGAGAACGTGTCGGATCTGTTGCTTGGTGCCTGTTCGCAGGTGACGTATCAGCTGGACACGAATGCCGACGGCAACTTGGCGACGAACCCGGTGGGAAGCACGTTCGGCACGACTGCGGGCGCGTATGTGAGTTCGGATGCGTTCACGATCCCGGATTTCGATGCGGCTGGTCAGCCGTCTGGTGACTTCACAGGCTTCGACACGGATGGACCGACGACAACGACCATTGCGGCGTTCATCGTCGAAAAGAGCGCACCAGGTGCCGGCGAGGCCGAGTTGTTGCGAGGCGTCCATGGCGCTGAACCGACGGTGTACACGCTGCGCGTGCGGAACAACCCGGAGTCGGCGACGAACTCGTTCACCGTGGTGGATGTGCTGCCTGCGAACCTGGAGTTCCTTGGTTGCGAGTCGTACACGGCGGCTGGCTACGACGCCGGTGCCGACAACACGGTCGATGCGGTGACGAACGAGTTGGCGGGCAACCAGGTGGACGAGTACCCCGGCTCCGGGCGGCTTGCCATCGGTCCGGCGATGGCCGGATGTTTCGAGCCGAGCAGTGTGGAGACATTGTCGACCGGTGAGACGCGGGTGACGTGGTCGTCGGCTGCGCTGGGTGTGGCGGCGAACCTTGCTGCGGCCGGTGTGCTCGAGGTCAGGTATCTCGCCGGCATTCCGCTGCGATCCAACACCGATGTCTGGGCGAATGGGAAGCCGTCCGATGCATCGCTCGGCCAGGGCCGCAACCTCGACAACAACACGGGCGCACCGACGTCGGAGACGGCGACCGAGCCGACGGTGACGAACACGGCCACCGCGACCGGCACCTTCCAGGGCCCGTCGACGACCGGCTTCAATCCGACGCTGTCGGACACCGATGTCGAGACGCTGACGTCCGAGGACGTCGTCATCCGCAAATCGACGACCGGCACGGTCATTCAAGGCACCGTGGTGACCACAGTCCTCACCGTCCAGACCGGCGAGTATCGCGACACCCAAGCGCTTTCGATCACGGACACGCTGCCCGACGGTTTGTGCCCGCTCGCCTCGGTCGCATTGTCGGGCGACGCGGACTGCGGAACCGGTGCGGACCCCACGATCGACACGGGAGGCGGCCCCGTGGCTGCGCCGTTCACGAGCGCGACGGAGAACGCCGACGGGACCTGGACGCTCGTCTGGGACGCGAGCACGGTGCCGGGCTTGACTGCGCTGGCAGCGAGTTCGTCGTTGGCGATCACGTTCCAGTCGCGGGTCCGAAGTCACTATCAGGACGGTTTCGCACCAGCACAGCCGGTGCTGAACTTCGACACGATCACCAACAACGTGGCGATGCAAGCGCTCGATTTCCGGCGCGGGGTGATCGACGCGGTGACGGGTGACCCGGAACCGGATGGCCAACTCGATTTCGACACGTCGTCCGCAACCATCGCCGGTATCGGTCCTTCGATCGACAAGCGGGTGTCGAGCTACTCCGGTGCTCTGGCTGCGGGGAGCGGCGTTGCCGATGGCACGGTCGGGGACATCTGTCGCGACGGTGTCGGCATCACGTGGGCGCAAGGCGATCCCACGCCAGTCGCAGGGTACGGGCCCGGCGACTACATCTGCTTCGACCTCCAAGCCACGTTCCCGAGCGACATCGACGCAGCGGGCGTGAACATCCAGGACCTGCTCCCCCCGGCGTACGACTATGTCGCGGGGTCCGCTCGGCGGGTCACGGGTGGAACTGCGCCCGATACGTTGCCGGCGACCACGGTCAGCGCCCAGCCGGCAGGGACGGCGGACATCGTCACATTCAACGTCCAGGGTACGGGAGCTGTGCCGGCCAGCCCGACAGGACATCGGTTCCACTGGACGATTGCCGCAAAGCTCACCGACCCTGCTGCGGCCGCAGCAGCGGACATCGTGGCGAACCTGATGAAGATGACCACCCGGAACAGCGGTGGCGAAGTCTTCCAGTTCCGCGATCAGGCCGCCGGCGTGTGGACCGAACCGCAAGTGAAGCTCGACAAGAGCAACGACGCAACCGGACCGCTCGACGCTGGTGACGACGTCGTCTACACGGTCCGGGTGTGGAACGACGGCAACGCCACCGCTCGGAATGTGGTCGTGTGGGACCGCCTTCCCGCCGGCATCACCTGTGCAGATGTCGTCACGTCGACGCCTGCCGCAACATGCGGCAGCAACATCCTCGTCTGGGACGCAGCCGACATCCCAACCATCGCCGCCGGCACGAGCCTGGCAACGGCCATCTCTCTGACGTACACGGTCGATCTGCCTGCGAGTGTCGATCCGGGCCGTGCGTACACCAACACCGCCGGTGTGCGCCAGTACGAAGCGAGCGTGAACGGAGCGGATCCCTTCACCTACTTCCCCTCCAGCAACATCGACCCGTCGGTGACGAGCCCGAACACCGGCGCGGCCCACGACACGAGCACGATCACGATTCGTGCAGCCACCGTCGCCAAGGTGCAGCAGTCGGGCGTGAACGAGACCGGCAACACGGGCAACATCGCGCCGGCCACCACGGCCGAGCAGGTCACGATCGGTGAGACCATCACCTACACGGTGACCGCCACGATCCCCGAGGGCACCAGCGTCATCGACGCCCGGTTCGAGGACGCCCTCGACGCCGACCTCGAGCTCGCCGCGACGCCCACGTGGGTGTTCGCGGGCGTGCCGAACGACCCGAGCTGGACGATCCACGCCTCGACTCCGGCGATCGGTGGCACCGGCACCATCCGGCTCGACCGTGCCGGCACCTACACCAACGCCGCCGGCTCGGGTGACGACACCCTCGTGGTGACGATCGTCGCCCGGGTCCGCAACGTCGGCGCCACCGCGATCGCCGACACGACCCCGAACACCGGCACCTTCTCGTGGCTGCCGGACAACGTCGTCGGCACGACCCGCTCGAGCGTGACCAGCAACTCCGTGACCGCGACGGTCCGTGAGCCGTCGATCACGCTGGCCAAGGACGAGAACGACACCGACGACATCGTCGCCCCGAACGACTCGCTCACCTACACGCTCACGGTCGGCGCCGCCTCGGGCACCAACCGCAGCGCAGCCCACGATCTGGTCGTGGTCGACACCATCCCTGCAGGGATCACCGTCGTGAACGGCGGCGTCCCGGTCGCCGACGGCGGCGCCGTCAACCCGGACGGCGGCATCTGGAACCAGGGCGCGCGCACGATCACGTGGAACACCACGACGACCGCCGGCAAGCTGACGACCATCTCGCCGGGCAGCAACACGACGCTGTCCTACGCCGTCGTGGTCGACGACCCCGCCGTCTCCGGCTCGGTGTTCACCAACAACGTGACGGCCTCGGCCACGAGCATGCCCGGCGTCGTCGCCGGCGAACGCACGACCTATTCGGCCAACGCGACTGACACGGTCACCGCGCCCCTCGCCTCGATCGCGAAGAGCGTCAGCCCCAGCCAGGCCACCGTCGGTGACACCGTCACCTTCAGCGTCGACGCCACGGTCCCCGCCGGTGTCACCGCCTGGGACCTCACCGTGCTCGACACCCTCCCCGACGGTCTCGACTTCCGGGCCTTCGGCACTTTCACCTACACCGGCACGAGCACGAACTGCCCGTCGCTCGCCGGCGCCCAGGGCATCGCCGGGCAGACCGCCAATGGCGACGGTTCGACGATGGTCGGCTTCTTCGTCGACGACTTCGTCGCCCCGTCGAGCAACCCCTGCACGATCCGCATGACCTACACGGCACGGGTGGACGACCTGTACGTGCCGGAGAACACCCCGGTGTCGGCGGGTCAGACGCTCGTGAACAGCGCCCGCGTGTACTGGAACTCGCTGAACAGCGTGTCGTCGGTCCCGGCCACCCCGCCGGCCCCCGGCGGCTACACCCGCAACGCCGGTCCGGCCACCGCGACCGTGACGGTCCGCGAGCCCGTGGTCGTCATCGACAAGGACGTCTCGCAGGCCCCCTGTGACGCGACGCCGGGCAACACCGGCGACAACGACATCTGCAACACCGACGTCACCGGCACGGCGTACACGTACACGCTGACCATCCGCAACACCTCGGCCACCTGGCCCGCCCACGACATCAGCGTGGTCGACGCCCCCGACGCGGACCTCGTCAACTTGACGGTGCCCCCGTCGTCCGGCGTGATCACCGTGGTCGACGGCACCGCCCCGAACCTCGAGTGGCTGATCAGCACGATCCCGGCCAACGGCACCGTGACGATCACCTACACCGCCGAGCTCGCGGCGTCCGCGTCACTGAACGACGGCGAGACCATCGTCAACACGGCCGACGTGCCCACCTACTTCGCCCAGCCCGTCGCCACCCGCACCGGCGACCCGTCGGCCGACTGGCGCACCTACGGTCAGGGCGGCGCCGGCGGTGACGTCACCGCCGACACGGTCACCATGACCGTCGGCTTCCCGCACGTCACGGTCGTCAAGACCGCGCTCGACGACGCCACCGATGCCCGGGTCGGCGAACCGTTCACCTGGCGCATCGTCGCCACGAACAACGCCACCGAGCCCACCGCGGCCGCGTTCGGCGTGGACGTCGACGACATCCTGCCCACAGGCTGGGTGTACCAGACCGGTTCGACCAGCATCGTGACCCCCTACGGCACGGTGACCACCGACCCGGTGTGTACCCCCGACTGCGCCACCCCCGGCGCGACCCTGCAGTGGACGAACCTCGTCTCGGGCGGCGGTCAGCCGCTGAACCCGGGCGCGAACATCACCATTACCTTCGATGCCACACCGCAGGCCTCGCTGCTCACGGTCGGCACCACCGGCACCTTCGCCCACACCAACACTGCCGGCGTCGACGCCGACGATGCGCGGGGCGCCACCGGGAACGCCGACGGCCCGTACGTGGGTCCTGATTCGAGTGCCGTGGCCCGCATCCGCCAGACCGACCTGTCCGTGACGAAGGTGCCGAGCGCCGGCCCGTACTCGTTCGGCAGCGACGTCAACTGGACGATCACCGTCACCAACGCCGGCCCGGACACGGCCACGGGCGTCACCGTCCAGGACCTCCTCCCGATCGGCCTCTTCTACGTGAACCAGGTCAGCGCAACTCAGGGCAGCTTCAACAGCGGCACCGGCACGTGGACGGTCGGCACGCTGACGTCGGGCACGACGGCCACGCTGGTGATCCGCACCCGGATCAACCAGATCGGCACGATCACCAACCGTGCCGAGGTCCAGACCAGCAACCAGTGGGACGTCGACTCGACGCCCAACTCGGTGACCGCCGTGGCCGACGAGGACGATGACGACACTGCGAGCATCGTGGCGGTCTCCACCGGCCTCGGCGACTACGTCTGGTACGACATCGACGGTGACGGCACCGCCGACGCCGGCGAGCCCGGCATCCCCGGCGTCCGCGTGCTGCTGGAGTCGGAGGGCCTCGACAACACCTTCGGCACCGCCGACGACTTCTGGGGGCCCGATGGCGTGTCCGGCGGCGGTGACGACATCACCGTCACCGAGCTCGTCACCAACGGCACCGGCTTCTACGGGTTCTCCAACCTGCCAACCGGTGACTACCGGGTGGCCATCGACGTGTCGACCCTGCCGGCCGGCATGGTCCAGTCCTACGACGACGGTGGCCCGCTCGACGACCGCTCCGGCATCGTGACGCTCAACTCCAGCGCCGGCTACCTCGGGGCCGACTTCGGCTACACCGGCAACGGCTCGCTCGGCGACCTCGTGTGGCTCGACATCGATGCCACCGGTGGCGCCACGCAAGGGCCCGGCGAACCCGGGCTCGAAGGGATCGACGTGACCCTCGTGTGGGGCGGGTTCGACGGCGACCTGTCGACCATCGCCGACAACATCACCTACCCGATCGACACGACCGACGCTGCCGGTGCCTACGGGTTCACGCGTCTGCCGGCCGGTCCGTACCGGGTGACCGTCGACGCTGCCGACCTCCCGGCCGGCACCACCCCCACCTACGACCTCGACGCCACCGCCACCCCGCACGTCGCCATCACCAGTCTCAGCTCCGGACAAACCCGCACGGACGTCGACTTCTCGGTCACCGGGACCGGATCGATCGGCGACCGCGTCTGGCTCGACCGCGACAACGACGGCGTGTTCGACAACGACGAGGCCGGCCTCAGCGGCATCGACATCACGGTCGTCTGGCACGGCCCCGACGGCGTTCCCGGCGGCGGCGACGACGTCACCTACACGACCACCACCGACACCACCGGCACCTACCTGGTCGATGCACTGCCCGCTGGATCGTACTCGGTCACGATCGACAGTAATGACCTTCCGCCGGGTGTCGAACCGACCCACGACCTCGACGGGACGGCAACGGCCCACACCAGCGCGGTGACCCTCGGCGCTGGGCAGGATCGAACCGATGCAGACTTCGGCTACCGTGGCCTCGCCTCGGTCGGCGATCGGGTCTGGTTCGACATCGACGGCGACGGAGCCAGCGCTCCCGAGACCGGCGAGATCGGACTCGCCGGCGTCACCGTCACGGTCACATGGGCCGGCATGGACGGCGCCCTCGGCACCGCTGACGACGTCGATTTCACCACCACCACCGACGCAACCGGAACCTACCTGGTCGACGCCCTGCCGTACGGACCAGTCCGAGTGAGTGTCGACCGTGACGATCTCGCCGGCTTCGAGCCGACGTTCGACGGGGACAATCACGCCACCCCCGACGTCGTCGTCATCGTGCTCGCCGCTGATGACGCGGGCACCACCACCATCGACGAGGCGAATCGCCGTGACGCTGACTTCGCCTACACCGGCACCGGCTCGATCGGTGACCTCGTCTGGGAAGACCTCGACGCCGACCGCACCCGCAACGGCACCGAGACCGGCATCGACGGTGTCGACGTGACCGTAACCTGGGTCGGCCTCGACGGCACCGCCGGCACGGCCGACGACGTCACCTGGACCGTCACCACCGCAGGAGGAGGCGCCTACGTCATCGATCGGCTCCCCGCCGGAGCATTCATCGTCAGCATCGACCCGGCCGACCTCCCAACGGGCTCCGCGTCAACCCATGACGTCGACGGCATCGGCACCGTCCGAACCAGCACCGTTCCGCTCAACCCAGGACAGGACCGCTCCGACGTCGACTTCGGTGAACGCCCGCAGGCCGACCTGAGCATCGACAAGTCACACACCGGTTCGTTCGAAGTCGGACGCAACGGCGTGTACACGCTCGCCGTCCGCAACGCGGGACCCGCCACAGCGCTGACACCCACGGTCCAGGACGTGCTCCCAGCGGGGCTCAGCTACATCTCCGCCACCACCACCGGCGGCGCCTGCGGCGCCACCGGACAGACCGTCCGCTGTGATCTGTCCACCATGGCTCCGAACACGACCACGACCATCACGCTGACTGTCTCAGTCGGTGTCGCCGCCGCTCCTGGAGTGGTGAACACCGCCACTGCGGCCAGCCCGACCGCAGATCCCGCCCCCGGCAACAACACCGACAGCGACCCGACCGACGTCCCCGTCGCGGACATCCAGATCACCAAGACACTCGATGGCGCTCTCGTACGAAACAGCGTCGCGACATACATCCTCGAAGCGACCAACCGGGGCCCGAGCGTCTCGAGCGGGCCTGTCGTGATCACCGACGATCTGCCACCGGGCCTCACCTTCGTCGAGGCCGCCGGGGTCGGTGCTACCTGCACAGCCACCGGACAGCTCGTCACCTGCCGAACGCCAGCGGCGCTCGCAGTCGGACAGATCGCCCGGATCGAACTGAGGGTCAGGGTCACAGCAGCCCCAGGCACGCCGATCGCGAACACCGCCAACGTGGTCACCGAGGCAACACCTGGGATCCCCGTTCCGTTCGACCCGACCCCGGACAACAACAACACCACCACACCCGCAACCCCGGTGGTCCCGGCGAACCTCCCCTCGACCGGCGCAACCGTCGCACGCTGGCTACAACTCGCAACCCTCGCCATCAGCCTCGGATGGCTCACCGTCCGATTCAGCCGCCGCCGACGACTCGCGCCCTGAAGCAATCGATCTCCTGGTGACCGGTCCCCACGGCCGGTCACCAGGACTTCACCAGAACCCGCCGCACCATGACACCCAAGCGACAACACATTGCAGCGATCCTCGCCCTCGCCAGCCTCATCGTCCCCACCTGGGCCGCCACCGCAGCCGGAGCGTCACACGACCACGCACCGAGCGCGCCATCCACACCGCCGCCCGCGACCGCCGACGACACGAAGAACACTCCGTCCTCGACCCAGCCTCACACCCAATCAAGTGGTCACCTGATCAGTCCCGACAACACGACTGCCGACAACACGACTGCCGACAACACGACTGCCGACAACACGACTGCCGACAACACGACTGCCGACAACACGACTGCCGACAACACGACTGCCGACAACACGACTGCCGACAACACGGCTCTCGACGAATCGGCTCCCAACGAACCGGCTCCCGACAGCGGCGATCTTGCGGCAACGACGGTGTCCCCTACGGACCAGACGGCCATCGACGATCCAAGCGTCGACACCGTCGTAGCGACGCTGCCGCCAGCGCTTGCAGTTCAGCGCCAGGAGGCCGCCGTACTTCCGCACTTCGTGCGTTTCGCGCAACAGAGACCTGACACCACCATCACCATCCGGTCGGGGCGTTTCGAGCCGGTGCGTCCCCAACTGGACGACGTGAACACGGCGAGCTTTCGATTCGGCCGAGGTCTCGGTGGCGTGATCCGACATCTTCTGCACTCCCGTCGACCCTGGGGAACCGACCCGAAGTTCGCCCCGCCCCTGCCGACGGATCGGGACAACCTTGCCTTTCCCGTGCTCGGCCCGATGTGGTTCGGCAACTCTTGGGGGGACTGTCGGGGCTCGGCGTGCGAACGTCAGCATGTCGGCACCGACATCATCGGCGTTCGAATGCAGCCGATACGTGCAGCTGTCGACGGCACGATCGACTCGGCGCGTCCAGCCGACGCAACAGGCATCGCAGGTGCGCGCGTCACGATCGTCGCCGACGACGGGTATCGCTACCATTACTTTCACCTCAACAACGACACGCCAGGTACCGACGACGGTGAAGCCGAGCATCACTGGACGCTGCCGCCTGCGCTCACAACCGGCCAGCGCGTCAGCGCCGGCCAGATCATCGGCTACCTCGGCGACTCCGGCAATTCGGAACACTCCGTTGCCCACCTCCACTTCGAAATCCGAGATCCCGCCGGCACCCCCGTGCCGTCCTATCCACTCCTCGTCGAAGCTGCCGCACGAGAGACCTGCAGCGTCGGACTCGGCCCCTGGGTTGTGCCCCTAACCTCGTCTGCAGCAACCACACCCGTGAGCACTCGATCAGAAAACCTTGCCGAAAACTCGCCGCCCATCGCTCAGCCGAAGCGAGTCGAACACGCCACGATTCGAGCAGGCTCCTTGAGCGGTGAATGGTCGATCGACAGCGAGGGACGAGTAACCGCCTGGGGAGCAGCGGCACTCGTCGCTCCGACGACATCCTGCCAACCTCACAGTGCGATCTACCGCTCCGACGCGTCCCTCCCAGCCGCCGAACTGTCGGCACGACTCGACGACGGAGCGACCAGGCTCGAAGAGCCCCCCAGCAACACCGGTATCTCCTGACATGGCGACCCACGGGCCAACAACTCCGCCCACCCCGCCACAGACGCGTCCGAACGTCGTAATCATCGTTGATCCATGGACGATGCACGCCGAAGCTCTCGCAACGGCCGTGCGCAGAGTCAACGGCTCGTACACCGCGTGGACCGCCGGTGACGGACGCACCGCACAAGCACTTGCGAACTGCTCGGACGTCGTATCGGTGTACATCGCCCACCACCTCGCGGATGTGCCGCCACTGACTCTGGTGCACTCACTCCGCGTGATGAAGCCCAACTGTCGTCTCGTGCTCGGTCTCGCCACCGTTGATGCGATCAACACGCGCGCCGCAATCGACGCAGGCGCGACGGCCGTCGTTGGGCCGCGCGTACCGCTCGGCGTTGCAGTCGGCTACCTCACTGGCCGGGCCCCGACCCTACGGCGCACGACCGAAGGCAGCGACGCTTCGCAAGCGGACCGCCAGCACCGCGGAAGGGTCGCCGGGCTGACACACCTCTTTCGCCGAGGACCCCATGGTTCGGAGCACCCCTGATTCAAGTGTGTTGCTCACGGTTGGGCGTGTTGTCCGCTTTCGTCGACCCGCTCGGCAGGGCTCGTGGTAACGCCGTGGTAACGGACGGTCCACAACAGGGTGGATTTCGTGGCACAGGCTGGACTGACTGATTCGCGTCGTGCCTGCTAGATGGCACTGGACGGTACGCGTTGGTACTGCCTGGACTGGCTTTGGCGCGATTCCTAAACCGCAGGTCGCAGGTTCGATCCCTGCCGGGGGCGCCAGATCATCTCGCGTGCCGGCTCGGATCTCCTGGGCGCCATGCTCGGTCGACCGGGCAGGTCGCGCAAGGCCGCTGGCGCCCAGGACGACCGGGAATCGGTCCCGGGTGCCGGTGATGTCGGCCGACCAGGCAGTTCGTCCCGCCGTGGCACCCAGGACGTGTCGGTGTGACCGTCGAAGGTTGCACTGGCCAAACTTTTCCGTCCACCGGGCCGAAGGTCCCTGGCGTCTCCGCGCGCCCGTCGGCCAAGATCAGTCGAACGACTGACCGGCGGGGGCCGGCGGTTCGGGGACATCTCGATCACCTGGAGGGGACATGAGCGCGACTGCCACGCTCGACGACGCGACCAGCACCGGCCCGGCCGAGCACTTCGACGTGCTCATCGTCGGTGCGGGCATCAGCGGCGTGGGAGCCGCCTACCACCTGCAGGAACAGTGCCCCGAGCGCAGCTTCCTCGTCATCGACAAGTTCGAGGGCTTCGGCGGCACGTGGCTCTGGCACAAGTACCCGGGCATCCGCTCCGACAGCGACCTCTACACCTTCGGCTACCGCTTCAAGCCCTGGACCGGCGCACCGATCGCCACCGCCGACGAGATCCTCAAGTACATGGGCGAGGTGATCGACGACAACGATCTCGGTCGCCACATCCGCTACCACCAGGAGGTCACCTCGGCCAGCTGGTCGAGCACCGACAACCTCTGGACGCTCGAGGTCACCGAGACCGAGACCGGCCGTCGGCGGATGTACACCACCAACTTCTTGTGGATGTGCCAGGGCTACTACAAGTTCGAACAGGGCTACACCCCCGAGTGGCCCGGGATGGACCGCTACCAGGGCCAGATCGTCCACCCGCAGACCTGGCCGGAGGACCTCGACTACACCGGCAAGCACATCCTCGTCATCGGTTCCGGGGCCACCACCGCGACCATCGTGCCCGCCATGGCCGCGAAGGCCGGGCACATCACGGTGCTGCAGCGGTCGCCCACCTACTTCTGGACCGGGCGCAACGCCAACGAGGTCGCCGACATGCTGCGCGAGCTCGAGATCGACGAGACCTGGATCCACGAGATCGTCCGTCGCAAGGTGCTGCACGACCAGGAGATGGTCACCCAGCTCGCGTTCAACGAACCCGAGTTCCTGAAGAACGAGCTGATCAACAACATCAAGACGTTCCTGCCCGAGGACTACGACGTCGACACCCACTTCACCCCGAAGTACCGCCCCTGGCAACAGCGCCTCGCGTTCGTGCCCGACGGCGACCTGTTCGAGGGCATCAAGGCCGGTCTCGCCACCATGGTCACCGACGAGATCGAGACCTTCACCGAGACCGGCGTGATCACCAAGGGCGGCACCGTCATCGACGCCGACCTCGTCATCACCGCCACCGGCTTCAACCTCAGCGTGCTCGGCGACATCCCCTTCAGCGTCGACGGCAAGGCCGTCGACTTCCACGACACCGTCACCTACCGCGGGATGATGTTCACCGGGGTGCCCAACATGCTCTGGGTGTTCGGCTACTTCCGCGCCAGCTGGACCCTGCGCGCCGACCTGATCGGCGACCTCACCTGTCGCCTGCTCCGGCACATGGACGAGCTCGGCGCCAAGCGGGTCACCCCGCAGCTGCGACCCGAGGACGCCGACATGCCGATCACGCAGTGGATGGACCCCGACAACTTCAACCCCAACTACCTGATGCGCAGCCAGCACCTGCTGCCGATGCGCGGCGACAAGCCCGAGTGGATGCACACGCAGGACTACTGGACCGAGCGGCAGTCGTTGCCCGCCGCCGACCTCGACGACGGGTGCCTGCGGTACGAGTGATCAGGCGGCCCGGGGCACCGGGCAGCTGACGGCGTTCCGCAGCCGGGCGCGCAGCGCCACCGCGATCAGCACCACCGACGCCGCGGCGAGCAGCGGCTGCACCGGCTCGAACCACTGGCGCGCGCCCACGGTGCCGAGCGCCAGCACGACCAGCTTGTTGCACACCGGGCAGCCGATCGCGAAGAACGACAGGGCGCCGCCCACCCCGCCCACGCGGGCCGGCCGCTCGTCGACGTCCGTGCCGGGCTCGCGCACGTAGGTGGCGAGCAGCAGGCCGCCCAGCACGGCGCTCACGGCGAGCACCGGGTACGACCACCACGTCACCGGCACCGGGCGTCCGAACACCGGGTTCGGGATCACGTCGGTCGGCAGGCCGAGCAGCAGCGCCGTCGCGACGGCGCCCACCAGCGCGGTGGTCCACCGCCGTCGATCCCACGTCCGCAGCACGGTCAGCACACCCCCGAGGGTATCGGTTCGCAGGCCTCCCGTCCCGTCGTACAGTTCGCGCCCATGAAGGAACTCGTCTACCACCGCCTCCTGCTGCCGGCCGTGCAGCGCTACGCCGACCTGCCGATCGCCACCAACGCGGCGACCGGGGTGAGCACCACGTACGCCGAGCACCTCGACACGGTCGGTCGCCTGATCGGCGGGCTCCGCGGCCTCGGCGTCGAGCGGGGCGACCGCTACGCGGTCATGACGCTCAACTCGCCCGAGTACCTGCAGCTGTACCACGCCGCGTTCCTCGGAGGCGGCGTGGTGAACCCGCTCAACCTGCGCTTCGCGCCACGCGAGCTCGCGTACGTGCTGCGCGACTCGGGCACCAAGGTGTGCTTCGTCGACGCGTTCTTCGCACCGCTCATCGAGGCGGTCAAGGCCGACGCCGGGCTCGAGCACGTGGTGCTGATCGGTCAGGGCGACGTGCCGCACACGACCACCTGGGACGACCTGCTCGACGCGCCGTCGGTCATCCCCGACGAGGGCGACGAGACCGACCCGGTCGTGCTGATGTACACCGGTGGCACGACAGGGCTGCCGAAGGGCGTGCTGCTCGACCAGCGCGCCGAGATCCTGAACGCGTACCACGTGATGATGCGCCTCACCTTCGACAGCTCGGCGGTCAACCTGGTGCAGACGCCGATGTTCCACGCGGCGTCGATGTTCGGGGTGCTCGGCGGCCCGGCGCAGGGCGCGCACACGGTGATCGTGCCGCTGTTCGATCCGGTGGCCGTGATGCGCGCCGTCGAGACGTACCGACCCACCACGACGGTGATGGTGCCGACGATGATCGGCATGACCATGGCCCACCCCGAGTTCCGCCCGTCCGGGCTCGGCAGCTTCCAGGACCTCGTCTACGGCGCGTCGCCCATGCCGCAGGCGTTGCTCGAGCAGCTCATCGCGATGTACCCGGACATGAACATCTGGCAGGGCTACGGCATGACCGAGAGCTCGAGTGTCCTCACCTTCCTCGGACCCGACGACCACCGCCAGGGCGGTGCGCTGCTGCGCTCGGCCGGTCGGCCGCTGCCCGGTGTGGTGCTGTCGATCCAGGACGACGACGGCAACGTGCTCGCTCCGGGCGAGCCCGGCGAGGTGTGCGCCCGTTCGGGCAACTTCATGATCGAGTACTGGAACAAGCCCGAGGCGACGGCGGAGGTGTTCCGTGGCGGCTGGTACCACACGGGCGATGCCGGCTACCTCGACGATCGCGGCTATCTGTACCTGGTCGACCGGGTGAAGGACATGATCGTGACCGGCGGCGAGAACGTGTACTCGAGCGAGGTCGAGAACGCGCTCGGCACCCATCCGGCGGTGCTGCAGGTGGCGGTGATCGGCATCCCGAGCGAGCAGTGGGGCGAGGCCGTGCACGCGGTCGTGGTGCTGCGCGAGGGGCACGAGGTGTCCGAGGCCGAGCTGATCGCCCACGCCCGCGAGTGGATCGCCGGCTACAAGGTGCCGAAGAGCGTGTCGTTCCGAGCCGAGCCGCTGCCGCTGTCGGGCGCGATGAAGGTGCTCAAGCGCGAGCTGCGGGCCCCGTTCTGGGAGGGCCGCGACCGGCACGTCAACTGACGCCGCCGGGCGGGATCACGCCCAGTCGTGCTCGCCGATGCGCACCTTGCCGAGCGTCTTCCACACGTACGACTGCGTCTCGGGGGTCATCTCGGCGAACTCGATGCCGTAGTACTGCAGTTGGCCGTGCTCGTGCGGCTCGGAGCGGCGGATCCAACCGTCGAAGCGGTGGCGGCCGACGTCGACCTCGACCTTCGTGCCGATGGCGCGCTGGTCGTCGGCCTCCGCGAGCACGCGGGCACCTCGCGACGACAGATCGACCACGTACGCGGCCGACATCGGCGCGGCCGCGTGGCCGGACACCCGCCAACGAATGCTCAGCCGGGTCGGCGTGCGGATGCTGCGCCGCTGGTCCTCGACGCGGAGCAGTTCGGGGCGGCGCACCGTCGCCCACCGGTCGTCGACGCGGTTGACGATCGTCTCGAAGATGCGGCTGCCGGCGATGAGTGTCACGTCGGCACCGTGTGCTGGGCGGGCACCGGCCTCGCCGAGGTCGAGCAGGATCGCGGCGTCGGTGGCGCCGGCGACCGTGGCCTTCACCTTGTGGTGGCGGCGCGGTTCGCGGAACACCATGCTCACCGTCGCACCGGCAGCGAACGTCGCCTGCATCTCGTCACCCTCCCGACCACACCGCACGAGTGGTCCCGCCGTGATCGTGCGGCGAGTTGTCCACCGTGCAAGCAGCTCACATCCCTCGCAGGGGTGATCGCTGAGTCGATCGCAGCGCGTCGGGCACGGTGGCGGGCACCGCGAGGACCTTCGCCCCTCGCCACGGCCCTGGTGGGAGCGTGGAATCGGAGATGCAGGATCCGCTCGACCCGGGAGGTACGATGCACGCGACACCTGGCTCACAACTGGTCATCACCGGCCACCACGTCGGTGAACCCGACCGCACGGGGGAGGTGCTCGAGGCCCGTGGACCGGGCGGGACGGCACCGTTCCTGGTGCGCTGGGACGACACCGGGCACGTGTCACTGCTCTTCCCAGGCAGCGACTGCCACGTGCGCGACCTCCATGCGGTGGCCGCGGGCGCGGCCGGCACGTCGGGAGGTGCGTCGTGAAGGTCGCCGACATCTCCGCCCGCCCCGCGGTCGTCATCGCGCCCGACGCCACCCTGCGTGACGCCGCGTCGACGATGGACCGGTGTGGGGTCGGGTGCCTCGTGGTGGTCGACGACGACCGCCTGGTCGGCGTCGTCACCGACCGCGACCTGGCCGTGCGCGGCCTGGCCAAGGGACTCGATGCCGACGCGCGGGTCGACGCCGTCATGTCGATGCACGTGCACGCGATCGACCGCCACGCGGACATCCGCGACGCGATCGCCGCGTTCCACCACCACGCCGTGCGGCGCCTGCCCGTCGTCGATGGCGACCAGGTGACCGGCCTGGTGTCGCTCGACGACCTGATGGTGCTGCTCGCCAAGGTGTTCGGCGACGTGACGCACGGGCTCACCGCGCAACTGGTGTTCCCGCACGGCGGCGACGAGCCGCCGGTGCCGGCGATCAGCGGCGGGTGAACCGCCAGGCGTCGCGGTGGCGCAGCGACTGATCGGGTTCGCCACGCCGTGCGGCCCAGCGCCACTGCGCCGAGACCCGGTTGCCGACCGCCCCGGCCACCGGCGGCACCGCGTGCAGCCACTCCTTCTGGCACGCGCCACCCATGACCAGCAGGTCGCCGCCGGACGGGTCGACGTCGATCACGTCGAGACGCTGGTCGTCGAAGCCGTCGACCGGGCGCCCGGTGTCGGGGCGCAGGTACCAGGGGCGGCGCGCGCCGAGCGACAACACGGCGACGAGCGTGTCGTCGACCCAGGTCATGCCCGTGTCGCGGTGGAAGCCCAGCGCGTCGCGCTCGTCGCGGTACTGCGCCAGCACCAACCCGGAGAAGCGCACCCGGTACCGGCGGGCCAGCCAGGTCTCGACCGCCGCGAGCGCCGGGTGGCGGCGGGTGCCCGACACGGTGGCCGACAGGCGCGGGTCGTCGATCCAGCGCTCGTAGCGGAAGACCTTGCCCTGACGCCAGCGCGTGCCGGTGAGCACCTCGCGGTGCACCCGGTCGGGTTCGGCGACCAGGCCGCGCACGACGTCGACCCACGACCGGTCGTCGAGCCGGATCCGCTCGACCCGGGCATCGGGCGAGAGCCACCGCTGGAACGTGCTCGGGTGGTTGGTGCGCGCCGGGACGAGCGATCCCGAGATCGGCGCGGCCGGCGGCCCAGGGAGCGGGCGGGCGATCGGCCCGCTGTGGTCGGACGGGCTGGCGAAGGTCGCGGCGGTCATGTGCGGCACCGTACGGCGGGGGTGTCACGCGGCCCCGGGGCCCGAGGCGCACTACCCTCGCCGCCATGCGGCTCACCCCGACCGACCGCGACCGGTTGCTCATCTTCACCGCCGCCGAACTCGCCCGGGCTCGCCGGGCCCGCGGCCTCCGGCTCAACGTCCCCGAGGCCACCGCGCTCATCGCCGACACGGTGTGCGAGGCCGCTCGCGACGGGGCGCGGCTGATCGAGGCGGCCGCCCGTGGGGCGTCGGTGCTCGGTCCCGACGACGTGCTGCCGGGCGTCACCGACATCGTCACCGAGGTGAAGGTCGAGGCCGTGTTCGACGACGGCACCCGCATGGTCGTGGTGCGCGACCCGTTCGGGCCGAGCGCACCGAGCCTCGGCGACGACGCACCGGGAGCGCTGCTGGTCGACGAGCACCGCCTGCCCGAGCTCGACGGCCTGGTCCGGTTGGTCGTGGTCAACACCGCCGACGTGCCGGTGAGCATCACGTCGCACTTCCACTTCTTCGAGGTGAACCCGCGGCTGCGGTTCGACCGGGCCGCGGCCTACGGTATGCGGCTCGCGATTGCCGCCGGTGCCTCGCTGCGGTTCGATCCCGGCGTCGAGGTGCAGGCGCCGCTCGTGCCGATCGGTGGCGCTCGCGTGGCGATCGGGTTCGCCGGGCTCGTCGACGGCCCGCTCGATGCGCCCGGCGCCAAGGACGCCGCCCTCGCCCGAGCCGCGGAGCAGGGCTACCTGGGAGCACAGCCGTGACCCACCACCACCCGCACGGCCACGGGCACGGCCACCCGCACCGTCACTCGCACGGCGCGTACGAGCACGAGCACGACGACGGCCACGTCCCGCACGGCCACGAGCGCCTCGACGAGATCCTGCCGGCCGACTACGCCGCCATCCACGGGCCGACGGTCGGCGACCGTCTGCGCCTCGGCGACACCAGGCTCGTCATCCGCATCGAGCACGACGCGCAGCGGCGTGGCGACGAGTTCCTCGCCGGCTTCGGCAAGACCGCTCGCGACGGCCTGCTGCTGAAGGCCGCCGCCGTGCGCGAGACCTGCGACGTGGTGATCTCCAACGTCGTGCTGGTCGACGCGATGCATCCCATCGGCAAGGTGTCGATCGGCATCCGCCAGGGTCGGATCTGCGGAATCGGCCGGGCCGGCAACCCCGACGTGCTCGACGACGTCGACGTCGTGGTGGGCACCGGCACGTCGATCATCTCCGGCGAGGGCATGATCGCCACCGCCGGCGCGATCGACACCCACGTGCACCTGCTGTCGCCGCGGATCATGGAGGCCTCGCTCGCGGCCGGCGTCACGACGATCATCGGCCAGGAGTTCGGCCCGGTGTGGGGTGTGGGCGTCAACTCGCCGTGGGCGCTGCGTCACGCGTTCAACAGCTTCGACCAGTGGCCGGTCAACATCGGCTTCCTCGGTCGTGGCTCGTCGAGCGATCCGGCCCCGCTGGTCGAGGCGCTCGTCGAGGGCGGCGCGTGCGGGTTCAAGGTGCACGAGGACATGGGCGCTCACACGCGTGCGCTCGACACCGCGCTGCGCGTGGCCGAGGAGCACGACGTGCAGGTGGCGCTGCACACCGACGGGCTCAACGAGTGCCTCAGCGTCGAGGACACGCTGCGCGTGCTCGAGGGACGCACCATCCACGCGTTCCACATCGAGGGCTGCGGCGGCGGCCACGTGCCCAACGTGCTCAAGCTCGCCGGTGTGCCCAACGTGATCGGCTCGTCCACCAATCCGACGCTGCCGTTCGGGCGCGACGCGCTCGACGAGCACTACGAGATGATCTTCGCCTGCCACGGCCTGAACCACCACTCGCACACCGACTCGGCGATGGTGAACGACCGCATCCGCAACGGCACCATGGGCGCCGAGGGCGTGCTGCACGACCTCGGCGTGATCGGCATCACCTCGAGCGACGCGCAGGGCATGGGCCGCGCCGGCGAGACCGTGCGGCGCACCTTCCAGCTCGCGGCGAAGATGAAGCAGGACCTCGACCCGGGTCCCACGTTGCACGACAACGAGCGGGTGCGCCAGTACGTCGCGAAGCTCACGATCAACCCGGCGATCGCCCACGGCCTCGCCCACGAGATCGGGTCGATCGAGGTGGGCAAGGTGGCCGACATCGTGCTCTGGCGCCCCGACCACTTCGGCGCCAAGCCGCAGCTGGTGCTGAAGAGCGGCTTCCCCGCCTACGGCGTCACCGGCGACCCCAACGCCACCACCGACTCGTGCGAACCGCTGGTGCTCGGCCCCCAGTTCGGCGCGTTCGGCGCCACCGCCGCCGACCTGTCGATCGCGTTCACCAGTCAGGCGGCAGCCGCCGACGGCAACGACCACATGACCACCCGTCGGCGCCGCGTCGGCGTGCACGGCACGCGCGGCATCGGCCCGGCCGACCTGGTGCACAACACCCGCCTCGGCCAGGTCGACGTCGACCCCCGCACCGGCTCGGTGAGCTTCGAGGGCCGCACGGTGTACGCCGACCCCGCCGACAGCGTCTCGCTCAGCCGCCTGTACTTCCTCTAGGAGCCCCATGACCACGCCCCGACTCGACGGCTTCCGCATGCCTGCGGAGTGGGATCCGCACGAGCGCACCTGGATGGAGTTCCCACCCGTCAACGAGACGTTCGACCCCCGTGGCGACGGCAACGACGGCGAGCTCGACCGGCTGCGCCGCATCTGGGCGTCGGTGTCGAACACGATCGCCCGGTTCGAGCCCGTCTCGGTGGTGTGCAACGTCGGCGACGGCGACGTGGCGCGCTCGATGCTCGACGACTCGATCGAGGTGCACGAGACCCCGACCGGCGACGCCTGGGTGCGCGACAGCGGCCCCACCTTCCTGGTGCACCCCGACGGCCGACTCGGTGCCACGCACTGGACGTTCAACGGCTGGGGCGCGCAGGACTTCACCGATCCCACCGACGAACGCCACGTCGGCGCGTTCATCGCCGGCCTGGCCGGTGCCGAGCTGTTCAGCTCGTCGATGGTGAACGAGGGCGGCGGCATCCACGTCGACGGCGAGGGCACCGTGATGGTCACCACCACCGTGCAGCTCGACCCCGAGCGCAACCCCGGCTGGAACGCCGAACAGGTCGAGACCGAGCTGAAGGCGTACCTCGACGTGAGCCGGGTGATCTGGATGCCGCGCGGCCTCACCAAGGACTACGAGCGCTTCGGCACGCGCGGCCACATCGACATCCTCGCCACCTTCTGCCGTCCGGGCACCGTGCTCGCCCACGTGCAGACCAGCCGCGACCACCCCGACTGGGACATCTGCCAGGAGAACCTCCGCGTGCTGCGCTCGGCCACCGACGCCGCCGGGCGTCCGCTCGAGGTGATCGAGGTGCCGGCACCGCTCACCACCCACGACCGCGGCGAGCTGGTCGACTGGGGGTACATCAACCACTACGTGTGCAACGGCGCCGTGATCCTCTGCGCGTTCGACGACCCGAACGACGAGGTGGCGGCGCGGATCATGGCCGACGCGTACCCGGGCCGCGAGATCGTGCTGCACGACGCCCGCGACATCTTCGCCTGCGGCGGTGGCATCCACTGCATCACCCAACAGCAGCCCGCGGTCACGCCCCGCGTAGGGTGACACCGGTCGCGGCAACGGGGTGCCGCGGGTCCGATACACCACACGAGGGGGAACCCATGGGCGTGCAGCTCACCAAGGACTCGATCGATCTCGGCATCGTGATCCGGGATGCGGAGCGTTCGCTCGCGTTCTACCGCGACACGCTCGGCTTCACCGATGCCGGCTCGATGCCGATGCCCGGCGGTGGCGGCACGATGTACCGGCTGATGTGCGGCACCAGCACGATCAAGCTCGTGCACCCGGGCACCGAGCCGCCCGCGTCGGCGCCTCCCGGTGGCATCCCGGGCGCGTACGGCTACCGGTACTGGACGATCTCGGTGTCGAACCTGCACGAGATCACCGACGCCTGCGCGGCCGCCGGGGCCAAGGTCGTCGTGCCCGCCCGGGCGCTGCGCGACGGCATCAGCATCTCGATCGTCGAGGACCCGGACGGCAACTGGGTCGAGTTCCTGCAGGTGGGCTGACCGTGGCCGTGATCTCGTTCATCGAGCAGCTGCACCGCCTGGCCGCCGATCGCCCCGACCGCCCCGCGGTCACCTGCGGCGACGAGATGGTCACCTACCCCCAGCTGATCGACCGGATCGACGACCTCGCGAACGAGCTGCGCGGGCTCGGCGTCGGGGAGGGCGACATGGTCACCATCGCGCTGCCCAACTCGGTCGAGTGGTTCGTCGCGTTCGCCGCCGCCTGGCGACTCGGTGCCACGCCGCAACCGGTCTCGTCGAGGCTGCCGCAGCGCGAGATCGACGCGATCGTCGAGCTCGCGAACCCGCGTGTGGTGGTCGGCGTGCCCGACGGATCCGTGCCCGGGCGAGCCTCGTTGCCGATCGGTCATCGCGCCCCGGCCCGGCCCGCCGGCACCGAGCTGCCGATCGTGGTGTCGAAGGAGTGGAAGGCGCCCACGTCGGGCGGCTCCACCGGGCGCCCCAAGCTGATCGTGTCGGGCGACCCGGCGGCGATGGACCCCGACGTGCCGTCGGCGCTCACCTTCGGTGCCGCCGGCCCGATGATCATGCCGGGGCCGCTGTACCACAACGGTCCGCTGATCTGGTCGGTGCAGGGTCTGCTGCACGGCAACGGCGTGGTGGTGCTGCCGCGCTTCGACCCGGAGGCCACGCTCGCCGCCATCCAGGACCACCGCGGCGAGGTCGTCTACATGGTGCCGACGATGATGAAGCGCATCTGGCGCCTGCCCGAGGACGTCCGCCTCTCGTACGACCTCGACAGCCTCAAGGTGCTGTGGCACCTTGCCGAACCCTGCCCGGAGTGGCTGAAGCAGGTCTGGATCGACTGGCTCGGTCCGGAGCGGATCTTCGAGCTGTACGGGGGCACCGAGGGCCAGACCGCCACCGTGATCACCGGCGTCGAGTGGCTGGCGCACCGCGGCTCGGTCGGCCGGTCCGTGCCGGGCAGCGTGCAGATCACCGACGCCGACGGCAACGAGTTGCCGGCGCGCGAGATGGGTGAGGTGTGGCTCAAGAACCTGCGCGACACCCCGACGTACCGCTACGTGGGTGCCGAGGCGCGCACACGTGACGGCGGCTGGGAGTCGCTCGGCGACATGGGTTGGGTCGACGAGGACGGCTACCTGTACCTGGGTGACCGGGCGAGCGACATGATCCTGTCGGGCGGCGCCAACATCTACCCGGCCGAGGTCGAGTTCGCGATCCAGGAGCATCCGAAGGTGCGGTCGGTGGCGGTGATCGGTCTGCCCGACGAGGACAAGGGCAACACGGTGCACGCGATCGTCGAAGCCGACGCCGGTGACATCGACGAGGCCGAGCTGCGCTCGTTCCTCGCCGATCGACTCGTCACCTACAAGATCCCGCGCACGTTCGAGTTCGTCGACGAGGCGCTGCGCGACGACGCCGGCAAGGTGCGTCGCTCGGCCCTGCGGGCCGCCCGCCTGCCGGGCTGACAGACTGCGGCCATGACCGACGAGCGCACCCTCGACGGGCTCACGGGCGAGTCCGTCGAGCTCCTGCAGGCCATGATCCGCAACGCCTGCGTCAACGACGGCACCGCCGAGTCGGGGCAGGAGGTACGCAACAGCGACGTGCTGCGACAGTTCCTCGGGGGCACGGGGCTCGACCTGCAGACCTTCGACGCGTCACCCGGCCGTACCACCCTGGTCGCGCGCGTCGAGGGCACCGACCCCGGCGCGCCGTCGCTCGCGCTGATGGGCCACACCGACGTGGTGCCGGTCAATCCCGACGGCTGGAGCCGCGACCCGTTCGGCGGCGAGCTGATCGACGGCGAGGTGTGGGGTCGCGGTGCGGTCGACATGCTGAACCTCACCGCCACGATGGCCGTCGCGTTCCGCCACCTGGTGCGCTCGGGGTTCCGGCCGAGGGGCGACCTGATCTACGTCGCCGTCGCCGACGAGGAGTCGGGCAGCAAGCACGGCATGCAGTGGATGGCCGACCACGAGCGCGACGCCGTGTACGCCGACTACGTGCTCACCGAGAACGGCGGGCTGCACAGCGGCCCGCGGGAAGAACCGTGGATCGGCATCAACGTCGGCGAGAAGGGCGTCGCCTGGCGCACGCTTCGCGTGCGGGGCACGCCGGGCCACGGGTCGGCGCCGTTCAAGGCGAACAACGCGCTGCTCACCGCCGCGGCCGTCATCCAACGGCTCGGCGACTACCGGCCGGCGCCGCGCTTCCACGAGTTGTGGCGCACGCGGGTCGACACGCTGGGCCTCGACCCCGACACGCGTGCCACCCTGCTCGACCCGGAGCGCATCGACGCGTTCCTCGACGCGCTGCCCGTGCCCGGTCCCGGTGGGCACCTGCACGCGTGCACGCACACCACGTTCTCGTGCAACACGATCGGTCCCGGCGCGCAGCACGACGGTTCGGTCACGCGCATGAAGACCAACGTGATCCCCGACTGCGTCGACATCGGGGTCGACATCCGCACCCTGCCCGGCGAGGGTCACGACGACGTCGACGCGCACCTGCGGGCCGCGCTCGGCGACCTGTACGACAAGGTGGAGGTCGAGGTCGTGATGGACGACCCGGCCACCATCAGCCGCACCGACTCGCCCCTGTGGGACGCGCTGTCGCGCTCGATCGCCAAGCCGTTCCCGACGGCCCGCCCCACGCCGCAGCTCGTCACCGGCTTCACCGATTCGCGCGTGTACCGGATGATGGGCTCGGTCGCCTACGGCGCCGGGCTGTTCAGCCCCGAGATCGATCCGTCCGAGTTCGGCCGTCGCTTCCACGGCAACGACGAGCGCGTCGACGTCGAGTCGTTGCGGCTCACCACCAACCTGTGGCTCGACGTGGTGAAGGACCTGATGAGCTGAGCCCCGGCGGTCGGGTCAGCCGGCCGCCAGGGTGCGCACCAGGTCGAGCTGCGAGCCGACCTCGGGGCCGGCCATCGGACGGTGCGCCCGCACGTGCGCGAGCGCGTCGTCGACGGTCCAGCCGTGCAGCACCAGCAGCGCGACGGCCGAGGTGCCGGCCCGGCCGATGCCCGCGCCACAGTGCACGATCAGCCCGTCGCCGGCACGCAGGCGGCCGAGCAGCCCGTCGTAGAAGGGCCGCGCCCGTCCGATGTCGGGCGCGTGCAGGTCGTGTACGGGGAACCACACCGCTCGCGGGTCGGCGGCCAACCAGTGCACGTAGTGCGGGTACCGGTCGAACAGCTCGTGGCGCTCGGTGAGGCACACGATCGTGTCGGCGCCGGTGCGGTCGAGCAGCCCGCCCGGATCGGGGCCGACGACGTGCTTGCCGCACAACCACAGCCGCCCCGGCAGGTCGGGCAGCGGGATCTCGTGGATCCCCCCGTCGTGGTTCCAACGGGTGCTCATGCCCGGTCGCCCAGCCGTCGCGCGAGCTTGACGAAGCGCTGCGCGGCGTCGCCCGCGCGTCCGGCCGGCCAGACCGCCCGGAACTCTCGTGCGAGGTCGAGCCCGATGACGTGTACGGCCACCAGCCGACCGTCGGCGAGCTCGCCGGCGACGGCCAGTTCGCTCAGCACGCACGCACCGTCTCCGGCCATCGTGGCCGCCTTCAGCGTGGTGGTCGACGCGAGCGTCGCCAACGGCGTCGCCGCCCGGAGCCCGGCGGCGGCGACGGCGGCCTCGTAGGCGTCGCGAGTGCCCGAGCCCACCTCGCGCGCCAGCAGGGGCGTGGCGGCGAGCTCGTCGGGCCCCGGCGCGGCGCGCCCCCGAGCCCACGGGTGACCTGGCGCGACGACCACCACGAGGCGATCGCCGCCCACCGCTGCCGTCGAGAGCCCGGGAAACCGCCGAGGTGTCTCGACGAAGCCGAGCTCGACCGTTCCGTCGACGACCGCACGTGCGACCGCCACCGAGTTGCCCACCGCCAGCTCGACCGAGGGACCGCCGGTGCTGCGCTGCGCGTGCAACCAACGGGGCAGCACGTATTCGGCGATGGTGAGACTCGCCATGATCCGCAGGGGCTCGCCCGACGCCCGCCCGCGCAGCGCCCGCACCCCCGTGTCGAGCCGGTCGACCGACGCGAGCAGTTCGTGCGCCCAACCGGTGACGGCCTCGCCCTCGGGGGTGGGCACCGACCCGCCAGGGCCACGGGTGAGGAGTTGCACGCCGAGACGCCGTTCGAGCTGCCGGATCCGTTGGGTGGCCGAGGGCTGCGACAACCGGTGCGCACGCGCTGCGGCCGAGATGCTGCCGAGGCGGACGGCGTCGACGAACACCTCGAGTCCGATCAGGTCGTCGAGTCGTAGCCCGTGCGCCGACGTCATAGGCACAGCCTATGACTCCCAGGGAGCGGCGGGGTTCTCGGACGTGTCGGTCGGGCGCACCATCGACAGATGAGCCTCACCACGTCGGCATCGGTGCCCGTCCGCGCCCCGACGCGCCCGGTGAGGTGGCCCGGCCTCGTCCTCGCGCTCGCGGGTGGGCTCGCCGGCTGGTGGGTGCACACCCACGTGTCGCAGATCTCGGCCCCGGTCGTCGCCGTGGTGCTCGGCGTACTGGTCGGCAACTCGGCCCTGGCGTCGCACACGGCGGCGGGGCTGCGCGTCGCGGGTCGGCGGTTCATCCGCACGGGCGTGGTGCTGCTCGGTCTCCGGATCTCCGTCGGCGAGGTGTTCGACCTCGGCCCGGCGCTGCTGGCCGTCGTCGTGCTCGTCGTCGCGATCACCTTCGTCGGCACGCGACACCTCGGCCGCAGGATGGGGTTGTCGCCCGGGTTCTCGCTGCTGGTCGCCACGGGGTGGTCGATCTGCGGTGCGTCGGCCATCGCCGCCGTCGAGCCGCTCGCCGGCGCCGAAGACGAGGAGGTGGCCTACTCGGTCGCGATGGTCACGCTGTGCGGATCGTTGGCGATCGTGGTGCTGCCCGTGCTGGCCGGCCTGATCGGCGTGCCCGATGCCGTGTTCGGCGCCTGGTCGGGAGCGTCGGTGCACGACGTCGGCCAGGTGGTGGCGACGGCATCGACCCGCGGTGACGCGGCGCTCACCGTCGCCGTCGTCGTGAAGCTCACCCGGGTCGCACTCCTGGCCCCGCTGTTGGCGTCGGTCGGGTGGCGGCAGCACCGGGCCGGTCGTTCGCCGTCGGTGGCGACGGCCCGTCGGGCGCCGGTGCCGGCGTTCCTGCTCGCGTTCCTCGTCGCCGTCACGGTGCGATCGACCGGCTGGCTGTCGACCGATGCGCTCGACACCGCGAAGTGGTTCGAGACCGTGATGATCGCAGCCGGCCTGGTCGGCCTGGGCGGCCAGGTGGTGTGGACTCGACTGCGACGCCTCGGTGGTCGACCGCTCGCGCTCGGCCTGGCCAGCTGGGCGCTGGTGGCCGCGGTGTCGCTGCCGGCGGTGTGGCTGGCGAACTGAGTCCGCACGCGGGTCAACCCGTCACGCGTGCGAGCACGAGCCATGCCTCGGGCGGCGCGTCGCGACGGATCGACGCGTGTTCGGTGACCCTCGGATCGGCGCCCGCACGCCGAAGCTCGGGAGCGACCGACGGCCACACCGGATCGGCGACCACCCATGCGAGCACACCGCCCGGTCGCACGAGGCGCACGAGTGGTGCGACGACCGAGGCGCCGAGATGCCCGGTGGTGAACACGCCCGCGGCGATCGACGCGTCGAACGAGGCAGGCGCGAACGGCAGCGACCGGGTGAGATCGGCGACCTCGAGACGCCGGTAGGCGCCGGTCGCTCGAGCGAGCTCGAGCATCTCGGGCGACAGGTCGACCCCGTCGATCGTGGTGAAGCCGTGCTCGCGCAGGTGCCTCCCGGCCGCGCCCGTGCCGCAACCGAGGTCGATCACCGTCGCCGTGCGGTCGTCGACGTGGTCGGCGAGCAGGGCGGCGATCTGGCGTGTGCCGGTGACCCCGGCGACCTCGAACACGTCGCGGTCGTAGTCGGCCGCCCAGCGGGCGTACAGCTCGGCGGCCGCCGCCGTGCCGACGACGGCTCGCGCCGTCTCGATCGGGGCGCGCTCGATCGGGGCGCGCTCGATCGGGGCGGTGGCGTCGTCGGTGGTCACCCGACCAGCATGCCGTGTTCGAGGCGCAGCACCTGATCGGCCCGCTCGAACGCGACGGCGCGGTGCGACACCGCGAGCACGGTCATGCCGGCGTCGGCGAGGTTGGTCCACAGCCGCAGCTCGGTCTCGACGTCGAGCGCGCTCGACAGGTCGTCGAGCACCACGAGCTCGGGGGAGTGCACCAGGGCCCGCGCGGTCGCCACCCGCTGGCGCTGGCCACCGGACAAGCGCAGCCCGCGCGGCCCGATCATCGTCGACGTGCCGTCGGCCATCTCGTCGACGTCGTCGCTGACCGCGGCGAGCTCGAGCGCTCGGGCCAGCGTCGTCGCGTCGACCGGGCCGAGCGCGACGTTGTCGGCCAGCGAGTCCGAGACGAGCTGCGGCACCTGCGACAGGAACGCGGCGTTGGGTGGCACCAGGAACGCCGCCCGATCGTCGATCACGTCACCGTTCCAGCGCACCTCGCCGCGGACCTCGGCGGCCGAGGCCAATCCCAGCACGGCGCGGAGCAGCGTGCTCTTGCCCGATCCGATCTCGCCGGTGAGCACCGTGAAGGTGCCCCGACGGAGCGCGAACGAGATGTCGTGCACACCGGCGCCGGTCGGGTACGCGGCGGTCAGGTGCTGCACCTCGAGCCGGTCGAGCGGCGCGCGAGTCGGACGCACGGTGGCGGGTCGAGCCCGCTCGTCGCGCGCCGCGATCGGCAGGTGACGCGGGCGCACCGTGTTGCGCACGTCCTGCTCGGCGACGAGACCCGCCATCCGGCCGAACGCCACGCCGGCCTGCTTGCGACGGGCGAGCATCCGCCCGATCATCCGCGGCAAGAAGCTCAGCCACCCGAGGTACGCGGTGAACACGGCGAGGTCGCCCACCGCGAACTCGCCACGCGCCATCGCGCCGGCGCTCACGACGAGCACCAGACCGAGGCCGACGTCGGCGGCGCCCTGGCTGAACGACCACACGCTCTCGTCGAGCACGCGATCGCGCACGGCGGTGTGGCGACGGTGGTCGACGAGCACCCGCAGGCGGGCGATCGTGCTGTCGACGGCGTCGTTGACCTTCACCGTGGTGGCTGCGGCCATCACGTCGCCGAGCAGCCCGCTCACCGCCGCCGCGGCCGCACGGTCGGCGGCGCGGTAGCGCTTGATCCGCGTGTCGAGCGTGCGCGTCGCGAGCGCGACGCCCGCGAGGGGCACGAGCAACACACCCGCGGCGCGCGCGTCGACGCTGCCGAGCACGAACGCCGCGCCCACCGTGAACACGAAGCCGGCGCTCACGTCGAGGATGCCGTCGAGCAACATCGCCACGTCCTCGGCGTCGTCGCGGAAGTGTGTGATCGCCTCGCCGGCCGACCCGACGGGCTGACCGGCCTCGGGCCCACCGCTGGCCATCTGCGCCGCCAGCATGTTGGCGCGAAGGAACGTCTGGATGTGCACCCACGCCTGCGTCCACACCAGCGCGCCGGCGTGGATGGTGAGCATGCGAAGCGCCTCGCACACGAGGATCGCGACGGCGATCGCGTACACACGCGACGACCGGCCGTCGGAGAGCGCTTCGAAGCCGGTGCCGAGCAGCCAACCCGTGGCCACGGGGAAGGTGAAGAACAACACGAACAGCGTCCAGCCGGTCCAGAAGCTCCGACGGTGGTGTTGCGCGGCGCGCCAGGCCAGGGTCCACACGTTCACGACACGACCTCGTCGGGCGCGTCGACGAGCGTGGCGTCGACGAGCGCGGCGTCGGCGCCGGCGGCGTCGATGTCGAGCGCCAGGGCGAGCAGGCGCGAGAAGCGGCTGTCGTCGTCGGCGGTCAGCACCGAGCGGTCGCCGTGCTCGACCACGCGACCGTGGTCGACCACGACGATCTCGTCGACGTGGCGCAGCGTCGACAGGCGGTGCGCGATCACGAACGTGGTGCGGCCCTGCATCAGCTCGGCGATGCCGGCCTCGAGACGGGCCTCGGTGACCGGGTCGACGCGTGCGGTCGCCTCGTCGAGCACCAGCAGATCCGGGTCGCGCAGCCAGACGCGGGCGAGCGCGAGCAACTGGGCCTCGCCGGCCGACAGCCCGGCGCCGCCCGCGCCGAGCTCGCGGTGGATGCCGCCGTCGACGAGCGAGTCGAGCCCGGCACGGCGCAGCGCGTGGGCGACGGCGTCGTCGCTCGGCGTCGTGTCGAACAAGGTGACGTTGTCGCGCACGGTACCGCTGAACAGCTCGACCTCCTGCGGGATCATCGCGACGCGCCGGCGCAGCTCGGACCGGGGGATCTCGCGGATCGCGACGCCGCCGAGCTCGACGGTGCCCTCCGAGGTGTCGACGAGCCGCAACAGCAGCCGCGACAGCGTGGTCTTGCCGCTGCCGGTGCGGCCCACCACGCCCACGGAACGTCCCGGCGCCACCTCGAGGTCGATGTCGGACAGCACCGGCTGACCGTCGCCGTAGTCGAACGACACGTGGTGGAACGCCACCGCGAGCGGCCCGGCCGGCGGCGACGACGTGCCGCCGTCGTCGATCGCCGGGCGCACGGCGAGCAGGTCGATCACGCGCACCATCGCCCCGTTGGCCTTCTGCACCGTCTCGAGCTGGTCGACGACGTCCTCGAGCGGACGACCGAGCAGCAGCACGTACTGGAAGAGCAAGAACGCCGTGCCGACGGTGATGACGTCGCTCGACACCAGCGCGGTCCCCACCACGAGCGAGATCGTCGAACCTCCGGCGACGGCGCCCTGCACCAGCCACCACATGCGCAAGAACGCCCGCTCGCGCCGGACGGAACTGGCCATGGCGTCGGTGCTCTCCTCGACGAAGCGCCACATCGCATGGGTGGCAGCGCCGTTCGCGCGCAGGTCCTCCGCCGCGGTGAGCCGCTCCTCGATGCCGCCGTACAGGCGCGCGTACGACCCCATCTCGTCGCTGCTCTCGCCGACGGCCCGGTGTCGGCTGCGCACCACCATCGCTGCCGACAGCGACACGTACACGGCCGCTCCGATCGCGAGCCGCCAGTCGACCACCGCCAACACCACCAGCATGCCGCCGACCATGAAGGCGGCGCCGACGGCTCGTGGGACCACGCGACCGAGGAAGTCGCTCACCGAGGTGACGTCGCCGTCGACGCGTTGGATGAGCTCGCCCGGCGTGTGGGTGCGGTGGAACTCGTGGTCGAGGCCGAGCACGTGCCGAGCGAGATCGAGCCGGATCTGGTTGGTGGTGTGCCAGGCGGTGACGGTGGCGAACCAGGTGACGACGACGTTGACGAGCTGGCCGACGACCGCGATGACGAGGAAGACCACGGCGAGTCGGACGAGCCGCCCACTCGTGGCGCCGTCGGTGGCCTCGTCGACGATGCGCCGCACCACGAGCGGCCCACCGAGCGTGGCGGCCGAGCTGATCGCGAGCAACACGCCGAGCCCGGCCCATCGCGAGGCGTCGGGTCGGAGCAGCGCCCCGAGGGCGCGCGAGCGGGAGGCGGTCGTCGCGGCCACGGGAGACAGTCTCGTCCGCGGAGACGACGCCGGTCGCCCGAGTTTCGGACGGGCTCAGGCGTGGGCGAAGGCGGCGCTCTGCACGCGTCGGGGTGTGCCGTCCTCGGGCTCGGCGAGCTCGGTGGTGTCACCACCGGCGAGGTCGACGATCGCCGCCGTCGTACCCGCTGCCTGCACCGCGGCGGTGCCGTCCGCGGCGACGGCGCGGGCGTCGTCGTCGAGGCGCTCGTCGAGCTCGATGCCCGCCACCACGTCGGCATCCGCGCCCGACGACGCGAACGCCACCACGCACCCGTCGGCGCTGTCGCCGACGAGCGTGCCGTCGTCGAACGAGGTGACGATCACGCCGGCCTCGGCGTCGATCAGCGTGTACGGACCGGTCCCCGCCTGCTGGCCGACCAGCACGCACCGATCGGCGACACCGGGCTCGAGGAACGGCAGCACCCGGTCGGGGACGTCGACCGACCGGACCAGCGCGCCGTCGGCCCCGAGGAACGCGACGAACCGCTCGCCGTAGAGCGCGAGCCGGGTGCGCTCCGACAGGGCGGTGCCCGCGAGCACCAGCTCCGGGTCGGTCGCCGGGTCGGTGCCCGGCGGCACCGGGAGCACCGTCGACAGGTCGGCGACCTGTTCGACCGATTCGTCGCCGAACTCGAGCCGGCTCACCACCCCGGTGGCGCTGACGGCGATCGCCGTGTCGTCGTCGGTGAGCATGACGGCGGCGACCGGGTCGGTCTCGACCGTGCCCACCCGGGTGCCGGCGGTGTCGTTGAGGTCGACGAGCACCGTGTCGCCGCGATTGGTGACGGTGAGCACCCGACCGAACGCGAGGTCGGCGAGCGAGCCGGGGAGCGAGGCGCCGGTGCCGGCGGCGACGTCGACGACCACGGTCTCGAAGCTGCGCAGCTCGGTGAACGCCACGAAGGCGGCCTGGTCGTCGACCCGCACGCCGGTGAGATCGGTGAGCGGCTCGGTGCCGTCGGCGAGCGCCAGCAGATCGGTCACCGTACCCGTGGCCGGGTCGACGAGCTCGAGACCCGTGCCCGCAGGATCGGACGCGGTGAGCAGCTGCGATCGACCGAGCCGCTCGACCAGGTCGTACGACACCTCGATCGCCTCGATCGACCCGTCGTCGAGCGACAGCACCCCCAAGCCGTCCGCCGACGGCGTGCCGTCGAGCCCGAGCAGCACCGAACCCGGGATCCCGATGTCGGTCACGCCCAGCAGATCGGTCTCGGCCGAGGCGACCACCTCGCCGTCCCGGTCGTGCACCGTCACCGTGCCGTCGGCCCGCTGGAGCACCACCCGGTCCCACGAGGTGGCACCGGCCGACGACGTCTCGCCGTCGTCTCCACCGCGGCCGAACGCGAACCACAACCCGCCCCCGACGAGCGCGACCACGACGACGAGCGCGCCGATGCGCCGCAACGCGTAGTTGGGTCGGCCGTGCGATCCGTACCCGAGGTCGTCGGCCGTGGGCGGCGGCCAGGGGGCGTCCATGGCGCCTCACGATACGCGGGCGCCCCGGTGCCACCGGGCCATCACTGCCACACCGCCGGTCCGGCCGTTGTACGGTGGCCGTCGCGCCGGCCGGACGGGGACCTGCGGCGCTCGGGGGAACGGGCCGACGGCTCGGATCGGAGAAGGGGGAACGGATGCGTCCGGTGTACGTGACGGTGCTCGGTGGCGGCTCGTGGGGCACCACGGTGGCGTCGCTCGCAGCCGCGAACGGCGACGCCGTGTTGTGGGCTCGCGACGAAGCCACCGTCGACGAGATCAACGAGCGGCACCGCAACAGCCGATACCTGCCCGACCTCGACCTGCACCCCCGGCTCACCGCCACCACCTCGCTCGAACAGGCCGTGGGCGACGCCGACGTGATCGTCGTGGGCGTGCCGTCGCAGGCGGTGCGCGACACGCTGCGCGCCGTGTCGCCGTACCTGCGGCACTGGGTGCCGATCGTCAGCCTCACGAAGGGGCTCGAGCAGGGCACGCGGCTGCGGATGACGGAGGTGATCGAGCAGGAGCTGCCCGGGCACCCCGCCGGCGTGCTCGCCGGGCCCAACCTCGCCCGCGAGATCGTCGCCGGCTACGCGGCCGCCGCCGTGATCGCGATGCGCGACGCACACGTGGCGACGTCGTTGCAGCAGGTGTTCTCGAGCCGGCGCTTCCGCGTGTACACGAACCCCGACGTGGTCGGCTGCGAGCTCGGCGGCGCGCTGAAGAACGTGATCGCGATCGCGGCCGGCATGGCCGAGGGCCTCGGCGTCGGCGACAACACCAAGGCGATGGTGTTCACCCGCGGGCTCAACGAGATCGCCCGCCTCGGCACCGCGATGGGCGGTGACCCACGCACCTTCGCCGGCCTTACCGGCATGGGCGACCTGATGGCCACGTGCTCCAGCCCGCTCAGCCGCAACCGAACCGTGGGCGTCGAGCTCGCCAAGGGCCGCACCATCGACGAGATCACCGCCGGGATGCGGATGGTGGCCGAGGGTGTGAAGACGGCGCGCGTGGTCGTCGAGCTCGCACAGCAGTACGGCGTGGAAGCGCCCATCGCCGAGGAGGTCGATGCCGTGGTCAACCGGGGACGCACCCCGCTCGAGGCGTACGCGGGCCTGAACCGCGTCGCGCCCGCCGCCGAATGGGACGGCACGGCATGAGCGACGACACGAGCGCTACCCCCTTCGCCGGTCGCCCGTTGCCCACGTGGTACGACGACGCGAAGTTCGGGATCTTCATCCACTGGGGGCCGTACACGGTGCCCTGCTACGCACCGGTCGACCAGGACATGGGCGAGCTCATGCGCGCCGGCGACTGGGCCGAGGTGTTCAAGTGGAGCCCGTACACCGAGTGGTACCTCAACTCGTGGGCGATCGAGGGCAGCCCCACCGCAGCGCACCACGCTGCGATGTACGGCGACCGCACCTACGAGAGCTTCGTCGAGGAGTTCCGCTCGCGGTCGGCCGGCGCGGACGTGTCGGTGTGGGCCGAACTGTTCGCCCGCGCCGGCGCGCAGTACGTCGTGCCCGTCACCAAGCATCACGACGGCTTCCTCATGTGGAAGAGCGACGTGCCCAACCCGTTCCGCGAGGGGTGGATGGCCGAGCGCGACCACATCGGCGAGCTGCACGCAGCCACGGTGGCGCAGGGCATGCGCTTCGGCGTGTACTACAGCGGCGGCATCGACTGGACCTTCGTGCCGCCGCCGATCGACAGCTTCCCGGCGATGGTCGCGCGCATCCCACCCAGTGCCGAGTACCTCGAGTACGCCACGGCCCACGTCGACGAGCTGATCGCCCGCTTCTCGCCTGCGGTGCTGTGGAACGACATCGCCTGGCCGCTGCAGGCCGACCCCAACGACGTGTTCGCCCGCTACTACGCCGCGGTGCCCGACGGCGTCGTGAACGACCGGTGGAACATGTTCGCCGTCATGAGCGGCACGCTGCACGCCGACTTCCGCACGCCCGAGTACAGCGTCGAGGCCGACGCCGAACGCAAGTGGGAGGTGTGCCGCGGCATCGGCCGGTCGTTCGCGTACAACCGGATGGAGTCCGAGGCCACGATGCCCACGGTCGACGAGCTGATCTGGATGGTCGTCGACATCGCTGCTCGCGGCGGCAACCTGCTCCTCAACGTCGGCCCCGACGCCGAGGGACGCATCCCGCTCGCCCAGGCCGTGCGGCTCAGCGCGCTCGGCTGGTGGTTGCGCATCCACGGCGACGCGATCTACGCCACCCGGCCGGGCGATCCGCACAGCAGCACCGACGGCGACGGTCGACAGGTGCGGCACACGGTCGGTGCCGACGGCACCCGCTACGCCATCGTGCAGGGCGCGCCCACCGACGAGTTGCGACTGCCCGGCGTCACGGCGGGCAGCGGTGCCGAGGTGCGGATGCTCGGCAACGACCGGGTGCTCCCGCACGCGGTGCGCGACGGCGAGCTGGTGGTGCAGTTGGTCGACCACATGCCGGCCGCGCCGGCGACGGTGTTCGCGATCCGCGGCTGATCAGCCCGGGGGCCGGCCGGCGAGGTACGCCGCCAGGCGCTCGGCCAGCTCGGCCCGATATCGCCCGGCCCGCTCGATCTTCAGGTGCTCGTAGCCGCGCACCTGGTCGGGGAGCGATGCGATCGCCACGGCCTCGGCCGCGCGGTCGGGCGTCCAGCCGGTCACGACGCGATCGATCGCGTCCGTGTACTCGTCGACCATCGCGCGCTCGGTCCGTCGCAGCGACGCCTTGCCGAACGGGTCGAGCACGCCGCCGCGCACGCGGCGCCCGGCGCGCAGCGCCACCAGCAGCGGGGTCGCCCACCGGCCGAGGCGCAGCTTGTGGTCGAGCCCCATCGATCGCAGCAACGGCGGGTGCAGGTTCCACGACACCTTGGCACCGGGGCCGGCGACGGCCTCGGCCGCGGCGCGCGACGACGGCAGCAGCAGCAGCCGCGCCACCTCGTACTCGTCCTTGTAGGCCATCAGCTTGTGCAGGTGCACCGCGACCGCACGGGTGAGCTCGTCGTCGCCCACCGCTGCCGCGCGATCCACGACCCCGCGGAAGCGATCCGCGTAGCGCGACGACTGGTAGTCGCGCAGGTCGTCCGCGAGGCGGTCGACGAGGGCGGCGAGCGGCTCGCCGTGGTCGCCTCCGTCGGAGGCATCGACGCTCACCGCCTCGTCGTGTGCGTCGAGGCGGCCGGCACGGAACGCAGCGATGTTCTTGTCGACGGCGACGCCGTTGAGCGCGATCGCTTCCTCCACTCGCGACGGATCGACGGGGATCACGCCCTGTTGCACGGCGACGCCGAGCAGGTACACGTTGGCCATCGCCGCGTCGCCCAGCGCCGCGGTGGTGTTGGCGAGCGCGTCGATCGTGGCGACCGATCGAGCCGACGCCTGCAACCGGGCGATCGCCTCGTGCTGGGGGAACGCCGTGTCCGGGTGCACCACCATCGAGCCGGTGCCCACCGCCGAGCTCGACGCGACCACCCGGGTGCGATCCGGCGACGCGCCCGCGACGTGCGCGTCGCTCGATGCGACCAGCACGTCGAACGCGAGCAGCACGTCGACCGAACCGGTGCTCGCGCGGTTCGAGGCGCGCGGCTCGCCACGCGTGAGCCGGACGTCGCTGACGACCGGCCCGGCCTTCTGCGACAGGCCGGTCTGGTCGAGGCCGCGGACGTGCAGGCCGTCGAGCATCGCCGCGGTGCCGAGGATCTGGCTGACGGTGACGACGCCGGTGCCCCCGATGCCGCTCAGCCGCACCGTGCAGTCGTCGCGGTCGACGACCCTCGCGGGCGCGGGCAGCCCCGACGTGTCGAGGTCGCGCCGGGACGCCGACGCCGCGGTGCGACGGGTGCGGCCGCTGCGATGGGCGCGGCGCGTGCGCCGGCCGGGCACGACGGTCAGGAACGACGGGCAGTCGCCCTGCACACAGCTCGCGTCGAGGTTGCAGCTCGCCTGGTCGATCGCCGTCTTCCGCCCGAACGGGGTGTCGATCGGCTGCACGCTGAGGCAGTTGCTCTTCGCACCGCAGTCGCCGCACCCCTCGCACACGCGCTGGTCGATCACGACCCGCCATGCGGGGGCGGCGGCGCGCCCTCGCTTGCGGTCACGCCGAAGCTCGGCGGCGCAGCGTTGGTCGTGGATCAGCACGGTGGCACCGGTGGTGGCGGCGAGCGCCTGCTGCGCGTCCATCAGCCGGGTGCGGGGCCACACGTCGACCCCCACCGGCAACGTCACGCCCCGATACCGGTCGGGGTCGTCGGTGGTGACGATCACCCGGCGCACGCCCTCGGCCAGGAACACCTTCGCGAGGGCCGGGACGTCGAGCTGACCGGTTGGCTGCTGCCCACCCGTCATCGAGACGGCGCCGTTGTAGAGCACCTTGTAGGTGATGTTGGTGCCGCTCGCCACCGCCGCCCGCACGGCCAGCATCCCGGAGTGGAACAGGGTGCCGTCACCGAGGTTCTGGAACAGGTGCGCCTCGTCGACGAAGGGCGCCATGCCGAACCACTGCGCACCCTCGTTGCCCATCGCGGTCAACCCCACCACGTGGCCGAACGGGCCCTGCTCCATGAGCATCACCATCGTGTGGCACCCGATGCCTGCGCCGACGAGCGATCCGTCGGGTGCCCGCGTCGAGGTGTTGTGCGGGCAGCCGGAGCAGAAGTACGGCGTGCGGTTCACCGCGAGCGGGATGAGCCGCCGCTCGCCGACCGGCGCGGGCAACGGGGCGAGTCGCTCGGGGGCGAGTCGCTGGGCGAGCCGCGAACGGAGGTGCGGCAGGATCACGTCGGCGGTGAGCGATCCCGTCGACGGCAACAGCAACGCGCCGTCGGGGGCCCGCTTGCCCGACACCATCGGCCGCGCGGCGAGGGCGTAGAGCGCCTCCATCACGCGGGTCTCGAGCGTGGGGTTCTTGTCCTCGACGACGAACACCTCGGCGAGTCCGTCGGCGAACTCGCGGATCACCGACACGTCGAGCGGGATCGGCAACCGCAGCCGCAGCAACCGCACACCCGCGGCGCGGAGCTCGTCGTCGGTGCGCAGACCGAGCAGGCGCAGCGCCTCACGCATCTCGCCGTAGGTGCTGCCCGTCGCGACGAGGCCCAGCCAGTCGCTCGGGCCGCGCACCTCGACCGAGTTGAGCCGGTTGTCGACGCCGTAGCGCCGGGCGAGCTCGAGGCGCACGGTGTGGAACTCGCGCTCGAGTTCGAGCGTGAAGGGCGTGACGAGTTGCCCGCTCGGGCGGGCGCGGAACGGGCGACGGCCCTGCGGGGTGTCGATCTCGAGCTCGGGGATCACCGGCACGATGCGGTCGGGGTGGAGCTCGACCGTGCCGGTGCCGTCGGCCACCGACTCGACGATCTTGATCGCGGTCCAGAGCCCCGACGCCCGCGACAGCGCGACGGCGTGGCGGCCGAGGTCGACCGCGTCCTGGACGTCGCCCGGGAAGAGCACGGGCATGTGCAGGTCGACCAACGTGGCGTCGCTCGACGAGGGCAGCGTCGAGCTCTTCGCGCTCGGGTCGTCGCCGACGAGCGCGACGGCGCCGCCGTGCTCGGAGGTGCCGGCGAACACCGCGTGGCGCAGCGCGTCGCTCGCGCGGTCGAGGCCGGGCGACTTGCCGTACCAGACGCCCAGCACGCCGTCGTACCGGCACGAGTCGAGGGTGACGGAGAGCTGCGACCCCATGACGGCGGTGGCGGCCAACTCCTCGTTGACCGCCGCCTGGTGCACGAGGTGCAGCCCGTCGGCGGTGGCGAGCTTCGCGACCGCGGCGGCGTCGCGGTCGTAGCCGGCGAGCGGGCTACCCGGGTAGCCGGTCACGTAGGCGGCGGTGCGCAACCCCGCGGCACGGTCGATGCGCAGCTGCTCGTAGGGCAGCCGGGCGAGCGCCTGTGCGCCGCTCAGGAACACCGTGCCGTCGTCGCGGCGGTAGCGGTCGTCGAGCTGGTACCCGCCCGCGGCCCCGGGGGGAGCTCCCTCGAGCTCGCGGGGGTGTGCCTGCGGGGCGTCCGGATCATGGAGGACCACGCGGCCAGTCTTCCACCGGTTCCGCGCGCCGTCGAGAGGCTCGGGCCGCGACGTCGTCGCTACCATCGGCCGGCGTGACCCCCGCCGTCGTCGAGCTGCAGCGCGCCGGTGTCGCGTTCCGCGTGCACGAGTTCGAGCACGATCCCGCCGAGCGCAGCTACGGGCTCGCGGCGGCGCGGGCGCTCGGTGTGGAACCCGATCGGGTGTTCAAGACGCTGCTCGCCGAGGTCACCGTGGCCGGCGGTGCGACGAGCCATGCCGTCGGCATCGTGCCGGTCACGGCACAGCTCTCGATGAAGGAGATCGCGGCCGCCGTCGGCGCGAAGCGGGCCGAGATGTGCCGACCCGACGTGGCCGAACGGCTCACCGGCTACGTCGTCGGCGGGATCAGCCCGTTCGGTCAGAAGAAGCGGCTGCGCACCGTGATCGACGAGACGTGCGAGCTGTCCGACACGATCTTCGTGAGCGGTGGCCGTCGAGGTCTCGACCTCGAGTTGGCACCCGACGCGCTCGTCGCGGTCCTCGATGCCGTGGTGGCCCCGATCGCCGTGTGGTGAGACGCGGCCTAGGCGTGCGCGCGCAGCTGATCGAAGTCGACCACCCGCTCGACGAACCGCGTGGGCTGCACGAGGTGCGGATAGTGGCCCTGGTCGCGCCACACCTCGATCGTCGCCGTGGGCAGCAGGCGTGACAGCCACCGCGAGTACTCGTCGCCGGGGTCGATGCCGTGCAGCGACAAGTAGGGCGCGGTGACCGACCCGGCGAGCGCGCCGACGGTGGCGTCGAGCTCGTCGGGCGTCGAGTCGAACACGGTGCCCCAGATCGCGAGCACCACCTGCTGGTCCGCCCGGCGAAGGGCGTGCACGCGTGCGACCTCGTCGGCCGGGAGGGGGCCGTTCATCGCCGTGAAGATCAGGTCGATCGCGGTCTGGAACGACGCCTCGTCGCCGCGCAGCATCGGTTCGAGCTCGCCGAGCGCCGCCTTGAAGTCGGCCAGGCGCAACGGCTGGTCGACGTTCACCACCGCCCGCGGCTTCGCGATCGCGGCGTAGGCGGTGACCACGACACCACCGAGCGAGTGCCCGACGAGCAACGGCGCGGTCATGCCGGCCGCCTCGACCGCCTCGACCACGTCGGACGCCAGCGTGATCGGGTCGTAGGCATCGCCGGCGGACGATTCGCCGTGGCCGCGCAGATCGACGGACAACACGTCGTACCGCTCGGCGAGCATCGGCAGCACCGGGTCCCAGCACCGTCGCGACTCGGTGATCCCGTGGACGAGGACGAGCGGGGTGCCGGTGCCGATGCGGTCGTGTGCGAGGAGCATCACGACACGCTAGGCGAAACCCCGAGGGCGTCCGGCACGACCGCACCGTGGGCACGACCGACGGTCGACTGGCCGAACACGAGGTCGACCCCGACCACCTCGGTGTCGCCCGGCTCGGCGCCGGCCACGAGGTCGACGAGCGCGAGCACGGCGCGGCGCCCGAGCTCGGCGACGTTCTGGCGAGCACTCGTCACCTCCATGGGCAACAGGTTCGGCTCGAAGGCGGCGTCGAAGCCGGCGACGGCGACGTCGTCGGGCACGCGCAGCCCTGCGTCGAGCAGTGCGTGGATGGCGCCGGCGGCCATCGCGTCGTTCATCGCGAACACCGCGTCGATCCGGTCGTCGTCGCCCCGGCGCCGCCGCAACAGCTCGCGCATCGCCAGATCGCCCGAGCGGGCCGTGAAGTCGCCGGCGACGACCAGGTCGTCGCCGCGGTCGAGGCCGAGCTCGACGCGCATCCGTTCGAAGGTGTGCAGACGCAGGATCACGTCGAACACGTCGAGCATCCCGGTGATCACGGCGATGCGTCGGCGTCCCAGCGAGGCCAGGTGGGTGACGAGTTGCTCGGTGCCGCCGACGTGGTCGCTGTCGACCGACTGCACGCGGCCCGGGATGCCCGCCCAACGACCGACCACCACCGTCGGGACGCCCGACGCGGCGACCTGCTCGAGCCACGGATCGCCGGCCACCTTGCCCATCACGATCATGCCGGTCAGCTCGCCGGCGGGCGCTCGAGGGGTGACCGGCTCGTCGCCGCCGATGAACCAGACGCTCACCTCGAGGTCGTGACGTCGTGCCTCGCCGACCACGCCGAACAGGAGCTTGCTGCAGAAGGGCCCGATCTCGGTGGGCGTCGTGAAGAGCACCACGCCGATGCGGCCGCGGCGGCGGCGCGACACCGCCCCGTCGCCCGCTGCACGTGATGCGTCCGCTGCCGCTGCGGTCGTCATGTCGAACCCCCCACGCCGGTGCGTCGCACGGCGCGTCGCGCATCCTGACACACCTGACCGTCCCGGCCGTTCCCGGACGGGTGGGAATCCTGTGACGAACCGCGAGCCGACCGATGATCGGTCGGCTCAGAACAGGCCGGCGTCGGCGCGGCGCATCGCCTCGATGCGCGCGACACGCGTGCGCGCCGGCGGATGGGTCGCCGCCAGGTGCTCGCGGAACCCGCGCGGTCGCTCGCCGACCCCGAGCGCGACGACGCGTCGCAGCGCATTCGACAGCTGCGGCCCGAAGCCCAACTGCACCGCCCGCTGGTCGGCCTGGTATTCGGCGCCACGACCGGTGACGTTGCCCGCCGCGTTGGCCACCAGCAGGCCGCTGAGGAAGATCCACGAGACGGCGGTGAGCAGGCTGCTGACGAGACGCCCGATCGCGGTGAGCGCGGCCGAGTGACTGGCGTAGCTGTGGGTGGCGGCGGCGGCGACGTTCTGCAGGAAGAACCCGATGCGTGCGAGCACCAACACGGGCACCGAGAGCCACTGCGCCACCGTGAGGGCGACGGTGTGGAAGCCGAGGTGGTGGCTCAGCTCGTGGGCGAGCACGCCGGCCAGCTCGTCACGAGGCAGGGTCTCGACCGCCAGCGTGGTGACCACCACCAGGTGGCCGCCGCACGCGAACGCGTTCAGCTCGTCGGCGGGCAGCACCGCCAGGACGTACCGGTGACGGGGGAGCCGGGCGGCCTGCAGCACCGATCGCCACGCGGTGTCGAGGCGCACCCGCTCGTCGCGGGTGGGCGGTCGAGCACCGAGCAGACGGGTGAGGACCACCGTCTGGACGGGACGCACGAACAGCAGCACGGCGAATGCGAGGTAGCCGAGGACGAAGGTCGTGTACGACACCTCCCACACTAGATGCGTGGGCAGCCAGAACACGGCCAGGGCGACGAGCGACACGGGCAGCACGACGAACACCGGGACGAGCGCGGCCACCGCCGAGCTCTCGACCCGCCGCCCACCGACATGCATCACCACACGATACGGAGCCCGGGGCCGTCGGCGTCCCGCGTGGGCTCGTCGACGTGGCGGCGAGCCGTCCGCACCCCTGGTCGGGTGAGTCGGGAACGGGTGGATCGCCGACCCCGCAGCGCTCACCCTTCGTGACCTGCGGCCGCGCTCCGTGCGATCACCGGGCTGCGAACCGTCAAGCTCCGGTCAAACCTGAGGACGGTCCGTGGCGAGGTCAAGACTCTGCGAAGACCTCCGCGTCATCCCTGCATCGATGCCGACGGATCATTAGCCTCGTGCTGTGGGCCCGCGCGCGAGTGCGGGACCCCAACCGTGTCGGAGACGTCGAGACCCCCACGTCGGGGCCGCGGCGGCGCCGGGAGAGGGCGAACGAGAGGGACGGTCGGTTGGCGATTCGGGTGCAGTCGGTGGAGAGCGCGGGGGTCGCGAAGACCGTCCGCGAGCTGCTCGACGACGCGCGCGCGTGCCAGGTCACCGACGAGGCCGCCGCCCGGTCGATGGCCCAACAGGCCCGGGTGCTCGCCCGCACCCTCCACGACGGCCCGGGTGAGGCCGAAGCCCTGTTCCGGCTCGCCTCGATCGCGTACACCTCGGGCCAGACCGACGACGCCTTCGCCCTGGCGCTCGACGCCCGCGACCTCGCCCGCAAGACCGGCGCCGCCGTCGTCGAGGCGTTCGCGCTCAACGTCATCGGCCTGGTGCACCAGAACGCCGGCAACTTCACCGAGGCTCTCGAGTACGGGTTGAAGGCGCTCGAGCTGTACCGGATGACCGACGACCGGGTGGCCGAGGGCGCACTGCTCAACTCGGTGGCCACGATCCACCACGAGCTCGGCGACACCGACCGCGCCGTCAGTACCTACGAGGCCGCCCTCAACGTCAGCCGGGCGTCCGACCAGGACGGACCCAACTGGCACGCCAACCACGTCCTGATCCTCATCAACATCGCCCAGGTGCGCTCGAGCCGCAACGAGCACCTGCTCGCGATCAGCCTGGCCAGCGAGGCGCTCGAGATCTGCCGCGAGCGGGTGCCCGAGTACGTGCCCCACGTGCTCACCGCGCTCGCCTCGTCGTACCGCGAGCTCGGCATGCTCGACGAGGCCGACGCCCTGCTCGACGAGGCGGCCGAGGCCCTCGGCGCCGGACCCGACATGTACGGCGAGGCCGCCTACCTCGGCTGGTTCATCCGCGGCAACGTCGCCACCACCCGCGGCGACCTGCCCCGTGCGCTCGAGGCGTACCAGCAGGCACTCGAATTCGCGAAGCTCACCGAGCAGCTGCCCCGGCAGATGCAGGCACTCACCGAGCTGGCGAACGTGTGCAAGGCGCTGGGCGACTTCGAGCAGGCGCTGCACTACCAGGAGCTCAAGTTCAGCACCCACGAGGCGATCTTCAGCGAGGGCACCGACCTGCGGATCAAGACCCTGCAGATCGCGCACGACACCGAGAACGCACGCCAGCAGGCCGAGATCCTCCGCCTGCGCACCGGCGAACTCGAAGACCTGGTGCGCGGTCGCACGTACGACCTCGAGGAGTACCAGCTCGAGGCGTTCCAGCGCCTCGCGGTGCTGGCCGAGTTCCGCGACACCGACACCGGCGAGCACACCATCCGCGTCGGCGACCTGTCGGCCGAGATCGCCACCGAGCTCGGCGAGGACGCAGGCTGGGTCGACCAGCTCCGCCTCGCCGGCCGACTGCACGACATCGGCAAGGTCGCCGTGCCCGACGCGATCCTGCTCAAGCCCGGCCCGCTCACCCCGGACGAGTTCGCGGTGATGAAGACCCACACCACGATCGGTGCCGAGATCCTGGCCGGCAGCTCGTCGCCGCTCATCCAGCTCGCGGCCGAGGTGGCGCTCAACCACCACGAGCGATGGGACGGCACCGGCTACCCGGCGGGCCTGGCCGGCGAGGCGATCCCGCTCAGCGGCCGCATCGTCACCATCGCCGACGTGTACGACGCGCTCACCAGCCACCGCACCTACAAGCACGCCTGGACCCCGCTCGAAGCGGTGCAGTACATCGTCGGTGCCAGTGGCGCGCAGTTCGAGCCGCGCATGGTCGAGGCGTTCGTCGCGGTGATGCGCCGCACGCACCCGCAGCTCGCCGCCGAGTTCGGCGCGGCGTCACGCGCTGACTGATCAGCCGGACCTGATCGACGGACCTGATCAGTCGGGCCCGATCAGCGGGTGACGGGGTCGCCGCTCAGGGCACGCACCACCCAGCCACCGACGAACGCGGCGAGCTCGTCGACGTCGACGTCGAGCGAGCCGTTGCGGAGCGCATGGCTGAACGACGACACCACGCCCAGCACCCCCACCGCGTACAGCCGCGGGTCGCCGTCGGGCACGAGCCCCTGTTCCTGCGCTTCGCGCACCAGGCGCACCACGTCGTTCGCGTACACGTCGCTGCCCTCGCGCAGCACACCGGCCACCTCGCCGCCACGACCGTCGACCTCGTCCTGCGAGCGCTCGACGTCGAGCAGCGCGAAGTAGGCGCGGTGTTCGGCCATGAACGCGACGCTCGCCTCGGTGCCCTGGCGGATGCGGGTGAGCGGATCGGCGTCGGCGTCCATCGCCGCGGCCTGCGCCCGGCGCAACTGCAGTCGCATCGAGCGCACCAGCTCGGCGAACAGCTCCTCCTTGGTGGGGAAGTACCAGTAGACGAGACCCTTGGCCACGCCCGCCGCCGCGCAGATGTCGGCGATGCGGGTGTTCGCGTAGCCCTTCGACGAGAACAGCGAGGCGGCGGCGTCGAGCAGTTGCTGCTTGCGTTCGATGCCCTGCTCGGTGTGGGTCCGGCGCTCGATCGCACCCGCAGCACCCGTCGACTCGCTCACGCCACCAGTCGATCACCCGCTTGACCGCCGGGTCAAGGCGATGCGCGGCCGGACGTACACTCGACCCATGGGGGCCACACGGATCGAGCGGATCGAGACCCGGACACGGAACGCGAAGTGGAAGAACCCGCCGCTGCGCATCGAGATGCTCGAGTGCATCAACTGCGACGCGTGCCTGCGGCACTGCCCGCCGCACTTCGGCGCGATCTTCAACCACGGCCCCGACGTGGTGATCATCCCGGAACTGTGCAGCGGGTGCGACAAGTGTCTGCCGGCCTGCCCCGTCAACTGCATCCACCCGTTCCCCGACTGGGCCGAACGGGGCTCGCCGGTCGAGTGGTGGGACGAGCCGCTGTCCGCCGACGACCCGTACGTCTGACCGATCGCGCCTGATGAGCGGCACCGCCCGCCGACCGCCATACTTTCAGCCATGAGCGATCCCGTCATCCCCGGTTGCGAGCCCTGGTCCCACGTCGCGGCGGACCATGCCCCCGGCGCCCTCGTCGTCCACGGCTTCACCGGCGCGCCCTCGTCGATGCGCTCGCTCGCCGAAGCGTTCGCCGCCGCCGGCTTCCACGTCGAACTGCCGCGCCTGCCCGGGCACGGCACGACGGTCGACGAGATGAAGACCACGTCGTGGACCGACTGGTCAGGTGAGGCCGAGGCCGCGTATCAGCGCCTGGCCGCACGAGCGTCGAAGGTGGTCGTCGCCGGGCTCAGCATGGGGGGCTCGCTCACGCTGTGGCTCGGTGGCCGACACCCCGAGATCGCCGGCCTGGTGTGCATCAACCCCGCCACCCAGCCGCAGGGCGACGACATGATCGCGGCGATCCAGGGGATGCTCGAGTCCGGCACCGACAGCCTGCCGGCGATCGGCAGCGACATCGCCGATCCCGACCAGACCGAGATCGCGTACGACGCCACGCCGCTGCGCCCGCTGCTGTCGCTCATGCTCGACGGGCTCGCGCCGTTGGCCGACACCCTCCCCACCACGCGGATGCCGCTGCTGCTGCTCAACTCGCCGCAGGACCACGTGGTCGAGCCGGCGCAGGCCGAGCACCTCGCCGCGGTGTACGGCGGACCGCTCGAGCGGGTCACGCTCGAGCGCAGCTTCCACGTGGCCACCCAGGACTTCGACCGCGAGCTCATCGAGACGAGCGCGGTGGCGTTCGCCCGACGGGTCACGGCGTGAGCGTCGCGGGGGTGCTCGCGAGCATCCCGAGCCCCTCGAGCGGCACGCTCGAGATCGGCCCGCTGTCGATCCACGCCTACGGACTGATGATCGCGCTGGGCGTGGTGGCGGCCGTGTGGCTGACCGGCCGTCGGTTCGAGGCCGCCGATGGCGGCACCCGCGACGACGCGAGCGCGATGGCGGTGTGGGCCGTGATCGCCGGCATTCTCGGTGCCCGGGCCTACCACGTGATCACCGACTGGAGCTCGTTCGAGGGTCACCTCGAGCGGATCCCGCAGATCTGGAAGGGCGGGCTCGGCATCCCCGGCGGACTCATCGCCGGCATCGCGGTCGGCTGGTGGGTCACCAAGCGCCGTGGCCTCGACCCGCGCGTGATGGCCAACTGCGCCGCACCGGCGATCGCGCTCGCGCAGTCGATCGCTCGCTGGGGCAACTGGTTCAACCAGGAGCTGTTCGGCAGGGCGACGACCCTGCCGTGGGCGCTCGAGATCAGCGACGACAAGATCCCCGCCGGCTACGCGCCGGGCACCACGTTCCACCCGACCTTCCTGTACGAGTCGCTGTGGAACCTGGCGTTGTGCGGGGTGCTGCTGCTGATCGATCGCCGCCGCCGGCCGCGCCCGCCGCGCCTGATGGCGATGTACGTCGTCGGCTACGGCGTGGGTCGGTTCTGGGTCGAGGGCCTGCGGATCGACGACGCCGACGTGTTCGGCCCGTTCCGGTGGAACCAGTGGATGGCCCTCGGCGCCGCACTGCTGGCAGCGGGATACCTGGTGGTGACGGCTCGCCGCGAACCGGTCACCGACGAACCGCTCGCCGACGAACCGGTCACCGACTCGTCGACCGACGTACCGGTCGACCCGTCGAACGGGTCCGGGTCGGACGTCGACGACGACCGGGGCTACGTTGCCGCGGATGAGCGACTCGACGAACTCGACCCCGACTGACGCCGTCCTGTACGAGCGGCGCGAGCCCGGCATCGCCCTGCTCACCCTCAACCGCCCCGAGCGGCTCAACGCCTGGAACGGCGACCTGGCCACGCGCTACTTCGAGCTGCTCGACCGGGCGGCCGCCGACCCCGAGGTGAAGGTGGTGGTCGTCACCGGCGCCGGCAAGGGGTTCTGCGCCGGCGCCGACATGGACACCCTGCAGGGCATCGGCGCCAGCGCGGGCAGCGGCGGTGCCGAGAGCGCCGCCGGCGGCCGGCCGCAGCACTACACGACCACCGTCCCGAAGCCCGTCATCGCCGCGGTCAACGGCGCGTGCGCCGGCATCGGCATGGTGCAGGCCCTGATGTGCGACATCCGCTTCGCCGCCGCCGGCGCGAAGTTCACCACGGCGTTCTCGCGGCGTGGCCTGATCGCCGAGTACGGCATGTCGTGGATCCTGCCGCGGCTCATCGGCACGTCACGGGCGATGGACATCCTGTTCTCCGGCCGGGTGTTCCTCGCCGAGGAAGCCGCGGCGATGGGGCTCGTCAGCGAGGTGGTCGCCCCGGAACACCTCCTCGACCGCACCCTCGAGTACGCCGCCGACCTCGCCGTCCACGCATCGCCGACGTCGATGGCCGTGATGAAGCAGCAGGTCTACGCCGACCAGCTCCGCGGTGTGGCCGAGGCGAGCCAGGACGCGATCGAGCTGATGAAGGCGTCGCTGCGTCGCGCCGACTTCAAGGAGGGCGTGGCCAGCTTCCTGCAGAAGCGCCCACCCGCGTTCGCGCCGATCCAACCCGACGCGCTCCGCCCGGGCTGACCGGTCGGGTCAGCCGAGTTCGCGCAACCGCTCGGCGACCACCTCGGGGATCACCGGGTTGAAGTACTCGTTCGACGCGACCTCGGCCGCAGCGATGAACCGTGCGGTGCCGGCTCGTCGCCACGGCGACACGATCTCGATGTTGAGCCACGCGTCGGGCCACGCACCCCCGTCGGTGGGGCGCTGGTTCAGCCACATCATGTACGGCAGCGCCACGTCGTAGAGACGGTCGAGTCGCGCCAGCACGTCGACGAGGAGCGCGGCGAGATCGGCGCGCCCGGTGGTGTCGAGCGCGGTCAGATCGGGGATGCGCTCGAGCGGTGCGAGGGTGAGCGCGATCGGGAACGTCGACGCGACGGGCACCCACGCGCGCCAGCCGCCGTGGTCGACCACGTGTCGCTCACCGGGGTCGGCCTCGGGATGCCACCGCGCCTCGAGCAGGCGTCGCTGGCGGTCCGGCACGTGGTCGTACGCGTAGATCTGCCCGTGTGGGTGCGCGATGGTGGCGCCCACCTCCGGTCCGCGGTTCTCGAACACGAGCACGTAGTCGACGTCGTCGCGATCGCCGAGCGCCCGGAACCGTTCGGTCCACAGATCGATCACCTTGCCGGCACCGTGCACGCCGAGCGACGAGAAGGTCGCATCGTGCTCGCTGGTGTAGAGCACCACCTCGCACCGCTCGGGCTGCATCGCGGGCCAGCGGTTCTTGAACCACCGCACGTCGTAGGGATCGGGTGCCTCGAGCCCGCCGGGGCAGAACGGGCAACCGCTCGAGGGCAGGTTGGGGCGCGACTGGCGGGTGCCCACGACGTGGACCACGGTGCCGAGGAACGGGTCGATCCGCACGTCCTCGTGGGGGAGGTCGGGCGAGACGTCGGCGCCGCCGTTGCCGGTGTCGCTGGTGGGTCGTGGGGGTGTCATCGTGGCTCCGCTTCGCAGAGGGTGGCAGACGGACGGGCGCGGCAGCGGATCAGTCGGGCAGGCGTTCCCCCGTGGCGGCGTCGAACAGGTGCACCGCACCGTGGTCGGGGACCAGGTGCACGGTGTCGCCGGCCTGCACGGAGCTGAGACCCTCGGTGCGCGACACGACGGTCACGTCGGGATGGCTGAGCGGCGCGCAGTACAGGTACGACTCGGAGCCGAGCTCCTCGACCGTGTGCACGGTGACGTCGAGGCCGCCCTCACCGCGTGCGTGCAGACTCTCGGGCCGCACGCCGACGATCACTCGACCGCTCGTCGCCGCCGACCGCTGCGCGGGCGTGAGCGGCACCACGAGCGACCCGAACGACGCGCCGTCGGAGGTGACGTCGGCCGTCATCATGTTCATCGCCGGCGAGCCGATGAAGCCGGCGACGAAGCTGTTGCGGGGCTTGGTGAACAGCTCGCGCGGGCTCGCGCACTGCTGCAGGATGCCGTCCTTCAGCACGGCGACACGATCGCCCATCGTCATCGCCTCGACCTGGTCGTGGGTGACGTACACGGTGGTGACGCCGAGCCGGCGCTGCAGCGCGGCGATTTGGGTGCGGGTCTGCACACGGAGCTTCGCGTCGAGGTTCGACAGCGGCTCGTCCATCAGGAACACCTTGGGCTGGCGCACGATCGCACGACCCATTGCCACGCGCTGGCGCTGGCCGCCCGACAGCTTGGCGGGCTTGCGGTCGAGGTACTGCTCGAGGTCGAGCAGCTTCGCGGCCTCGAGCACACGCTCGTGGATCTCGGTCTTCGGCACCTTCTTGATCTTGAGGTGGAAGCCGATGTTCTCCGCCACGGTCATGTGCGGGTACAGCGCGTAGCTCTGGAACACCATCGCGATGTCGCGCTCGCGGGGCGGCAGGTTGGTCACGTCGACGTCGCCGATGTGCACGGTGCCGCCGTCGATCGGTTCGAGTCCGGCGAGCATGCGCAGCGTCGTGCTCTTGCCGCAGCCCGACGGGCCGACGAGCACGAGGAACTCGCCGTCGGCGATCTCGAGGTCGAGCGAGTCGACCGCAGGCCGCGGGGTGTTGGGGTAGATGCGGCTGGCGTCGGTGAAGGTGACGGTCGACATCGCTACGAGCTCCTGCGTCGGGTGCGGGTCCGGGTGGTGGTGCGGTTGGTGCCGAGGGCCGACCCGATCGGTCCGGCCGCGGCGGCCGCAGCAGTGTGAGAGGTGCCGTCGTCGGCGGCACCGGCGTCGAGCACGGCCGCGCCGCCCGAGGCGGCGGCGTGCGTGAACGACTGGTCGACGAACTGCGGGTCGGCGAGCACGAGCTGGCCGACCTCGGCGTCGAGGACGTGGCGGGCCGAGGTGGGGAGGCCTCGGTCGGTGATGAGCTCGGCCGCGGCGCGCAACGGCGCGATCGACGACAGGCCGGTGACGTTCCACTTCGTGTGGTCGGCGAGCACCACCAGGTGCCCGGTCGCCTCGACGAACGCCCGGTTGGTCTCGGCCTCCATCAGGTTGGGGGTCGTGAACCCGGCGCGCTCGGTGATCCCGTGCACGCCCATGAACACCATGTCGAGGTGCAGCGACTGCAGGGTGGTGACGGCCACGGGGCCGACCAGCGCGTCGGAGGGTGTGCGCACGCCGCCGGTGAGCACCACGGTGCGGTCGTGGCGCTGGTGCTGGTGCAGCACCTCGGCCACCTGCACCGAGTTGGTGACGACGGTGAGATCGGCGACGTCGACGAGGTGGTAGGCGAGCTGCCAGGTGGTGGTGCCGGCCGTGATGCCGATCGCCGCACCACTGCGCACGCGCTCGGCACCGGCGATCGCGATCGCGTGCTTCTCGGCCATGTTGCGCAGCGACTTGGCCTCGAACCCGGGCTCGTGCGTGCTGTGCTCGTCGCGCAGGGTGGCACCGCCGTGCACCTTCTGCAGCAGACCGGCCTCGTCGAGCAGGTCGAGATCGCGGCGCACCGTCATGTCGCTGACGCCGAGCAGGGTGGCGAGTTCGCTCACGCGGACCGAGCCGCGCCGGCGCACCTCGGCGGCGATCACCTCGTGACGCTGGCGGGCGAACGCACGGGCGGACCCGGAATCGAACACGTTGTCGCTCATCGATCGACCCCTCCTCCCCGCGTCCGACGAACACTGGGCACCTTGCACGAACCTGACCGGATTGTCAACACGAAAGGGCCATTTCGAACAGGCTGCGTGTTCGATTCCGTCGGAGTGCGAGCCCGGGCCACGCATTCGTGTTCGAAAACCGCACACATCTCCTTGACAGCGATTCCGGGCCGTGTCACATTGCCGATGAACACGTCATTTCCACTCCGTTCACCCGGCGTGCGCCGGACCGGCCCCCGCCGACCGGTTCGCCAGGTGGACGGCCCGACCGTCCAACACGTGTTCTGCAACCACGAGGGGGAGCAGTGTCCAACTACGAATCATCACCGAGCCCGTCCGAGGTCGGGTTCTCGATCTTCTCGCGCCGCACCCTGCTCGCCGGGGCCGCCGGCATCGCCGGTGCCGCGGCGCTCGCCGCCTGTGGCAGCGACGACGACGACAGCAGCTCGGCCACGACGGCCGCCGGTGGCGACACCGCCACCACGGCTGCCGGTGGCGACACCGGCACCACCGCCGCCCCGAGCGGCGACGCCGTGACCTTCGGTTCGAACTACTCGGACCCGAAGGACAGCGAGGCCATCGCCGCCGCCATCAAGGCGACCGGCGTGCCCGCGACGATCAACACCGTCGACCACAACACGTACCAGGAGAACTTCAACACCTACATCCAGCAGCCCGACGACGTCGTCTGCTGGTTCGCCGGCTACCGCATGCGTGCGTTCGCCACCAAGGGTGTCGTCGGTGACATCTCCGACGTGTGGTCGTCGCTGACCGACCTGAGCGAGGGCTTCAAGAACGCCTCGACCGGCCTCGACGGCAAGCAGTACTTCGTGCCGTTCTACTTCTACCCGTGGGCCATCCACTACCGGAAGAGCCTGTTCGAGGAGAAGGGCTACGAGATCCCGACCACCTGGGACGACCTCCTCGCCCTCGCCGAGAAGATGAAGGCCGACGGCATCACGCCGTTCGCCGCCGCCAACGACGGTGGCTGGCCGCAGATGGGCATGTTCGACATGATCAACCTGCGCACCAACGGCTACGACTTCCACGTGTCGCTGATGGGTGGCAAGGAGAGTTGGACCGACGACAAGGTCAAGCAGGTCTTCACGAACTGGTCGACGATCCTCGACTACTACCAGCCGGACGCCAACGGCCGCACGTGGCAGGACGCCGCCACGGCCCTCGGCAACAAGGAGGTCGGCATGTACCTCCTCGGCACGTTCGTCACCTCGAACTTCGACGAGACCCAGCAGGACATCATCGACGACATCGACTTCTTCGCCTTCCCGGAGATCGACCCGGCGCACGGCCAGGACGCGGTCGAGGCCCCGATCGACGGTTTCATGATGGCGAAGTCGCCGAAGAACGAGGCCGGCGCCAAGGCGCTGCTCGGTGCCCTCGGTGGCAACGCCCCGATCGACGCCTACATCGCGGTAAACCCCTCGGTGGTCGCGGCCAACTCGAAGGCCGACACCTCGGGTTACAACGCGCTGCAGAAGAAGTCGGCCGAGCTCGTCGGTGCGGCGAAGTACATCGCCCAGTTCCTCGACCGCGACACCGACCCGGACTTCGCGTCGCAGGTCGTCGGCAAGGGCCTGTCGGACTTCATCGCCGACCCGAGCCAGATCGACACCATCCTGTCGACCATCGAAGAGCAGAAGCAGACCTACACCTTCGAGTGATCACCGCTCGGTGATCGAAAGGACCGGACCCGATGTCCACCGACCCCACCACGGTCGCGACTCGGTCTGGCGAGAGTGCAACGGCGGCGCCCCGTGCGGGGCGCCGCCGCCACTTTTCGCAGCTGAGCCGTGTCGACAAGCTCGTGCTCGCCGTGATGGTGGGTGTCCCAGCGTTCTTGCACATCGTGCTGGTGTGGATCCCGGCGATCCTCACCGGCGTGCTGTCGTTCGCGGCGTGGGACAACCTGCAACCGGTCGACACCATCCAGTTCCTCGGGTTCCGGAACTACTGGCAGGTCTTCACGATCTTCGACAACAAGCTGTTCCCGGCGCTGTTCAACAACTTCGTGCTGATCATCTGGCTGTTCATCTGCTCGGCCATCGGCATCGCGTTCGCCTACCTGCTCGACAAGAACATCAAGGGCACGCGCTTCTACCAGAGCGTGTACTACTTCCCGGTCGTGCTGTCGGTCGCGGTCGTCGGCTTCATCTGGAAAGCCGTCATGTTCAACCGCGACAGCGGCCTGCTCAACATCGTGTGGCCCGGCGGCCCGATCGACTTCGTCGGTGACCAGAGCAAGCTGTTCCAGATCGACTTCCCGTTCCTCGACTTCCCGCTCGGGCTGTCGAAGAACTTCGCGGCACTGCTGCTCGCCATGGCGTGGCGTCACATCGGCTACATCATGGTGCTCTACCTCGCCGGGCTGAAGAGCTTCGACCCGTCGCTGCGCGAAGCGGCGTCGATCGACGGGTGCAACGAGTGGCAGTCGTTCCGTCAGGTGATCTTCCCGGCGCTCAAGCCGATCAACGTGGTGGTCGCCGTGATCACCGTGATCGAGGCGCTGCGTGCCTACGACATCGTCGCCGCGCTGAGTGAACCTCGAGGTACGGAGGTGATGGGCACCCTCGTCACCAACAGCCTCACGGGTGAAGGCGGTGGACGTGTGGGCATCGGCTCCGCCTATGGCATGGTGCTTTTCTTCCTGTGCATCGGCTTCATCATCTGGTACGTGATCAACAACTTCCGGGAGAACGAGTCATGAACGGCACCGGGACCCCCATGGTCGGCGTCAAGCGCAGCCGGCGCATGGTGCTGCAGGGCGTGCTGATCACGATCGCGGTGCTGTGGTTGCTGCCGATGGTCGCCGCGTTCTACGCGTCGTTCCGATACTTCGAGAGCGACAGCAACGTCAACGGTGTCTTCTCGCTGCCGAAGACGCTCACGCTCGACAACTACCGCGAGGCGTGGAAGGTGGGCGGCATCCCGCGCCACTTCTACAACACGATGTTCGTCACCATCCCGGCGCTCGTGCTCATCTTGTTGCTGTCGAGCATGGTGGCCTTCGCGTGCAGCCGGTTCACCTGGCGGTTCAACATCTTCTTCCTGGTGCTGTTCACCGCCGGCAACCTGATGCCGCAGCAGGTGATCTCCAGCCGCTGTTCCAGATCTACAAGAACGTGCCGTGGCCCGACTGGCTGAGCGACACCAACACCGGCAACCTGCTCGGCACCAAGATCGCGGTGATCTTCATCCACGTCGCGTTCCAGACCGGCTTCTGCACGTTCGTGCTCTCGAACTACATGAAGACGATCCCGAAAGAGCTCGGCGAGGCGGCGCTGGTCGACGGCGCGAGCGTGCCCCGTCAGTACTTCCAGATCATCCTGCCGCTGTGCCGGCCGGCGTTCGCCGCCCTGGCCACGCTCGAGTTCACATGGTTGTACAACGACTTCTTCTGGGGCAACGTGCTGCTCAACCAGGGCGACCAGAAGCCGATCACGTCGTCGATCGCCGTGCTCAACGGGCAGTACGCGAGCGACTACAACCTGATCGCCGCGGCGTCGATGATGATCGCGCTGCCCACGCTGGTCGTGTACCTGCTGCTGCAGAAGCAGTTCATCAGCGGGCTCACGCTCGGCGCCAACAAGGGGTGACCTCCACACGATGACCCTCCTCCACCTGCGCGGCGTCGGGGCAGACGTCGTGCTCGACACCTCGACCGGCGCCCCGGCGATCGTGCACTGGGGCGCGCCGCTCGGCGACGTCGACCCCGCGACCGTCGTGACGGCTGCGGCCCGCACCGTCAACCACGGTTCGCTCGACGTGATCGCGCCGGTGACCGTGGTGCCCGAGCACGGCAGCGGCTGGCAGGGCAGGCCCGGCCTGGCCGGCAACCGCCCGGGTGGGCGCGGGTGGTCGCCACGGTTCACCACCGAGACCGTGCGCCACGAGGGTGGCGTCGTCGAGGTGGTCGGGGTCGACACGGTGGCGGGGCTCCAGCTCGTCACCCGGCTCGAGCTCGACGAGGTGCTCGTCGTGCGCTGCACGCTCACCAACACCGGCACCTCGCGCTACCTGCTCGACGGGCTCACGATCACGTTGCCGGTGCCGGTGCACGCGAGCGAGCTCGTGTCGTTCACCGGGCGCTGGACCCGCGAGCTGCACCCGGTGCGCACCACGTGGGCCACCGGTGCACACGTCGTCGAGAACCGGCGCGGTCGCACGTCGCACGAGCACCCCCCGCTCGTGTACGCCGGCGCCGACGGATTCGGCGAATGGCATGGCGAGGTGTGGGGCGCGCACCTGGCGTGGAGCGGCGATCACGCGCTGCTCGCCGAGTGCCTGCCCGATGGACGTCGCTACCTGCAGCTCGGCGAGCTGCTGCACCCGGGCGAGGTGGCGCTCGAGCCGGGTGCGTCGTACTCGACGCCCGAGGTGATCGCCACGTACGACGAGCACGGGCTCACGCCCGCGAGCTGGCACCACCACCGCTACGTGCGCGCCCGGGCGAGCCATCCGACGACGCCGCGACCCGTGCTCGTCAACACGTGGGAGGCCGTGTACTTCGACCACGACACCGCGCGTCTGCAGCAGCTCGCCACCGCCGCCGCCGACCTCGGCATCGAGCGGTTCGTGCTCGACGACGGCTGGTTCGGGTCGCGCCGCGACGACCGTCGTGGTCTCGGCGACTGGGTCGTGTCGCGCGACGTGTACCCCGACGGGCTCGCGCCGCTGATCTCGCACGTGCGCTCGCTCGGCATGGAGTTCGGCATCTGGGTCGAACCCGAGATGGTCAACCCCGACAGCGACCTGTACCGGGCCCATCCCGACTGGGCGCTCGCCACCGAGGGCTACGAGCCCGTGCTCGGGCGGCACCAGCTGGTGCTCGATCTCGCCAACCCCGGCGCCTACGCCCACGTGTTCGGCCAGCTCGACGCGCTGCTGCGCGACCACGACATCTCGTACCTCAAGTGGGACATGAACCGCGACCACGTGCAGGGGAGCGGGGCGGACGGCGCTGCGGGCACGCACGCGCAGACGCTCGCCGTGTACCGGCTGCTCGACGAGCTGCAGCAGCGGCATCCCGGCGTCGAGATCGAGAGCTGCTCGAGCGGTGGTGCCCGCATCGACCTCGAGATCCTGCGTCGCACGCAGCGTGTGTGGACGAGCGACTGCAACGATGCGCTCGAGCGCCAGACCATCCAGCGCGGCGCGTCGCTGTTCGTGCCGCCCGAGCTGATGGGCGCGCACATCGGACCGCCCCGCTCGCACACCACCGGTCGCACCCACACGCTGGCGTTCCGGGCGATCACGGCGATGTTCGGCCACCTCGGCGTCGAGTGGAACGTGCTCGAGCTCGACGACCGCGATCGCGAGCAGCTGCGCGCCTTCATCGCCCTGCACCTGCGGTTCCGGCCGTTGCTGCACCGCGGCGACGTCGTGCGCTTCGACCCGGTGCTCAACGGCACCGAGGTCGCCTCGCACGCCCACGGTGTGTACGCCGCCGATCGCAGCGAGGCGCTGGTCGCGCTGGTGCAGCTGCGCACCGGCATGAGCCTCGCGCCCCCGCCGGTGCGCCTGCCGGGCCTCGATCCCGATCGTCGCTACCGCGTGTCGGTGGTCGACACGGGCACTCGTTCCTGGGGTCCGAGCCGCACGATGCCGTCGTGGGTGACCGACGGGGTCGAGCTCACCGGCCGCCAGCTCGCCGTGCACGGACTGCAGCCGCCGGCGATGCACCCCGAGACGGCGATGCTGGTGCACCTGGTCGCCACCGATCGTCCTCCGGAGCCGTCGACGCCCACGTCCTAGAGTGGCGACCGGTCGTCGGGCCGGTCGTCGACGGAGGAGGGGGTGAGTCGCGTGCGACGTCGCGTGTGGGGCGGGCTGCTGTTGCTGCCCGTCGTGATGGCGTCGATCGTGACCATCCGCGCGCCCTTCGCCTCGTTCCAGCAGCACCTCGCGCTCGCCGGCACGCCCGACCGGTTCGCTGCCACCGTCGTGCGCGCCGGCCGGGCCAACGCCCGCGGCTCGCTGTGGCTCGACAACCTGTTCGTGCTCGCCTGGGTGGCCACCGTGCCGCGGCTGCTCCGTGCCGGGCTCGAGCGCTGGGCCCCCGAACGGCGACGGATGGTGGCCCGCTGGCGCCTCGCACCCCGGGTCGCGATGGTCGCCGCCGCGTTCGACCTCGCCCAGAACGCACTCGCGCTCGCACTGGTGGGCAAGCGCCAACCACCCACCGGCCTCACGCTCACGCTGGTGTGCATCACCTGGTTCGAGTGGCTGCTGTTCGCGTGGGCGATCGTGGCGCTGGCCGCACTGGTGGTGGGGCCACTGGCCGCGCCGTTCGTCCGGCCGGCGATGCGCGAGCTGTTCGCACCGCTCGACCGCATGGCCGGTTCGCACCCGCCGATCACCGCCGACACCACCGGCACCACGGGCACCACGGGCACCACGGGCACCCCCGACACCGTGGGCGAACGGGCTGCTGCGAACGCCGGTGCGGCACCGGCCGCGGGTGACACCGGGCCGACGATCGGGGTGTGCGTGTCGGGCGGCGGCATCCGGGCGGCGAGCGTCGCCCTCGGTGCGTTGCGCGGGCTCGACGCACCGCGTGACGACGGGCCGTCGCTGTTCGTGCGCGCCCGCTGGCTCGCCGCCGTGTCGGGTGGCTCGTACGTCGCGGGCGGGTGGCGCATCAGCCGCCGACCCGGCGGGGCCATGGCACCTGCAGCGAGCGCCACGCGCGACGGGGCGTTCGACGCAGAGCACCCGTGGGCGCGCACGGTGGCGGCACGACGGCGGTTCCTCGACAACGGGCGCCTCTCGATCGTCGGCGGCGTGATCGGTGTGGTGGCCCGCAGTGCGTTCGTGCTCGGTGGCATCGCTTCGGCGCTGCTGCTGATCGGCCGGTTCACCGGACGAGCGGTGCGCACCCGGGCGCTGCACCCGTGGTTCCCGTTCGCCGACGAAGCGGGTGAGGCGCGGCTCGGGTGGCGCGAGCTGGTGCCCGCCCGGCTGGTGCTGCCGGGCGCCGTGCTGCTGATCACCGCCGTGGTGCTCGGCCTGGTCGCGTTCACCCGGACCGAACCCGAGCGGCGCGACCGGCTCGCACGGCCGGCGGCGCTGATCGGCATGGCCGGTGCCCTGTTGGCGGTGCTGCTGGTGGGCATCCCCATCGGCGTGGTCGAGGGGCGGCGGCTGCTCACGAACCTGCCGGTCGGCGGCACACCGGAGGAGAGCGCCGGGCTGCTCGGCGCACTGTCGAGCCTCGGCATCGTGGCCGCCGTGTCGGGCGTGCTCGTCGCACAGCTGAAGCGCCGCTGGCTGAAGCTCGGTGGCGTCCTGCTCGCGGTGATGTCGCTGCTGTTCGCCGGCAAGGTGGCCGACACCTTCGCGTACGGGTACGACGGGGTGTGGCGCAGCGATGCGATCGCGATCGTCGCGGTGGTGTGGTTGCTGGCGCTCGACGTGGTGGCCGCGCACCGGCTCACGCTCGGCGGTGTGTACCGCAAGCGGCTCGCAGCCACCTTCGCGCTCGGCGACGGCAGCACGTCGCCGTTGCCGCCGCTGCCGTACCACGCCGAGCCGCACTGGGCGGGCTACGAGCACGCGTCGGGGCCCGAGCTGATCGTGGCCGCCACCGCACACACGTCGTCGCCCACGTTCTGCGGGCTCAACGCCTACGGGTTCACGTTCCGGCCGGGCGTGTTCACCCTGCACGACCGAACCGACGGCAGTTCGGCCTCGGTGCCCGCCCGCGCCTACCCGCGTGGGTCGTGGTGGGACGGCTACCCGCGCGGGTGGATCGTCAGCCGGTCGATGGCGCTGAGCGGCGCGGCGTTCGCGTCGGCGATGGGTCGTCAGGCGCTCGGCACCACCAACTCGTTGCTGGTGGCGCTCGACCTGCGGCTCGGCGCCTGGGTGCCCAACCCCCGCTTCGCCCACTGGTTCGCCGACGCCGCCACCGCACCTCGCGTGCACCTCGGTTATCTGCTGAAGGAGCTGTTCGGCCGTTACCACCCCGACCGCGACGCGTTCGTGTACGTGGCCGACGGCGGGCACCGCGAGAACCTCGGCCTGGTCGAGCTGCTGCGTGAGCGACCCGACGTGGTGTTCTGCGTCGACGCGAGCGGCGATCGGCCCCAGTCGTTCACCACGCTCGGCGAGGCGATCGAGCTGGCGCGTGTGGAGTTGGGCGTCGACATCGACGTCGATCTCGCCGCCCTGCGCGTCGCGGCCGGGGCGACGGTGCCGCTCGACTGCGTCGCGGAAGGTGTGATCCGCTACCCCGACGCCTGGGGCGGCGGCACCGGCCGGCTGCTCTACGGGCGGGCGCAGCTCAGCGAGGCCGCGCTGCCCGACCTGCTGCGATTCGGTGCGATCGACGCGCGGTTCCCCGACTACTCGACGATCGACCAGTTCCTCACCGAGCCCGAGCACCTGCAGCTCGTGGCCCTCGGTCACCACCTCGCGGAACGGATGGTCGCCCTCCACGACGGGGGCAATAGCATCCAAGACCGTGTCTGACCGGATCTCCACCGCAGATGTCGTGAAGGTGGCCAAGTTGGCCCGCCTCGACCTCGCCCCCCAGGAGATCGAGCGGATGACGGCGCAGCTCGACGGCATGCTCGAGCACTTCGCCGACATGGATGCCCTCGATCTCACCCACGTCGCCCCGATGACCCAGCCCTACCCGTTGCGCAACGTGCTGCGCGACGACGTGGTGCTGCCCGGCCTCGACCGCGACGAGGTGCTGGCCGCGGCACCGAAGGTCGAAGACGGCCGGTTCCACGTGCCGCCGATCATCGGGCTCGACTCGTGAGCGCCGCACCCACCACCGCCGCGGCGATCGCCGCCGCCGTGCGTTCAGGCGAGGTGCGCGCCGTCGACGTGGTCGAGGCCCACCTGGCCCGCATCGCCGAGCGTGACGCCGAGATCCACGCGTTCAACCACGTGATGGCCGACGAGGCACGCGCCGCGGCCGCAGCGGTCGACGAGGCCGTCGCGGCCGGCCGACCCGTCGGCCCGTTGGCCGGTGTGCCGGTCGCGCTGAAGGACAACATGTGCACGCGCGGTGTGCCGACCACGTGCTCGTCGAAGATCCTCGAGGGCTGGCGGCCGCCGTACGACGCGACGGTCGTCACGAAGCTGGCCGCGGCCGGCGCCGTGGTGATCGGCAAGACCAACCTCGACGAGTTCGCGATGGGCTCGAGCACCGAGAACAGCGGCTTCGGCCCCACCCGCAACCCGCACGACACCAACCGGGTGCCGGGCGGATCGAGCGGTGGCAGCGCGGCGTCGGTGGCGGCCGGGTTCTCGGCCGTCGCGCTCGGCAGCGACACCGGCGGTTCGATCCGCCAGCCCGCAGCGCTGTGCGGCGTGGTCGGCGTGAAGCCCACCTACGGCTACGTCAGCCGCTACGGCCTGATCGCGTTCGCGAGCTCGCTCGACCAGATCGGCCCGTTCTCGACCACGGTCGAGGACGCCGCGCTGGTGCTCGACGCGATCGGCGGTCACGACGCACACGACTCGACGTCGATCCCCGAGCAGCACCCGCGCCTGGTCGACGTGCTCGACCGCGGCGTCGAGGGTCTGCGCGTCGGTCGGATCACCGATCTGCCCGAGGGCGCCGATCCCGACGTGGTCGAGCGGCTCGAGGTCGCGTTCGACGCGTTGCGCGCGGCCGGCGCCGAGATCGTCGACGTCCAGGTGCCCGCCTTCGGCTACGCGCTGACGGCCTACTACCTGATCGCGCCGGCCGAGGCGAGCAGCAACCTCGCACGCTTCGACGGTGTGCGCTTCGGGCTGCGCGTCGATGCCGCCGACACCAACGCCATGTACTCGGCCACCCGGTCGGCCGGCTTCGGCGACGAGGTGAAGCGCCGCATCATGCTCGGCACGTACGCCCTGTCGGCCGGCTACTACGACGCCTACTACGGCCGGGCGCTCAAGGTGCGCCGCCTCATCCACGACGACTTCGCCCGTGCCTACCAGTCGGCCGACGTGTTGCTGACGCCCACGTCGCCCACCGTGGCGTTCCCGTTCGGCGCCAAGGGCGACAACCCGCTCGCGATGTACCTCTGCGACCTCTACACGATCCCCACCAACCTCGCCGGACACCCCGGCATGAGCGTGCCGTTCGGCACCGGCGCCGACGGCCTGCCCGTCGGCGTGCAGGTGCTGGCGGGCACCCTCGACGAGGTCACCATGTTCCGAGTGGGCGCGGCGCTCGAACGAGCTGCCGGCACCTCGTCGAAGGGAGCGGCGTGATGAGCGACCACGACCATCTGTTGGACGGCGGCTGGGAGCTGGTGGTCGGCCTCGAGGTGCACGTCGAGCTCGACACCGCGACCAAGCTGTTCAGCGGCAGCCCCAACCGGTTCGGCGACGACCCGAACACCAACATCGACCCGGTGACGCTCGGCCTGCCGGGCGCGCTGCCCGTGCTGAACAAGCACGCGGTCGAGCTGGCGATGCGCATCGGCGCGGCGCTCGACTGCACGATCCAGGCGTGCACCTTCCACCGGAAGAACTACTTCTACCCGGACATGCCGAAGGCGTACCAGATCAGCCAGTACGACCAGCCGCTCAACGTCGACGGCCACCTCGACCTGCCCGACGGCACGCGCATCGGCATCGAGCGCGCGCACCTCGAGGAGGACACCGGCAAGAGCACGCACATCGGCGGCACCGGCGGCCGCATCCACGGCAGCGACCACTCGCTGATCGACTTCAACCGTGCCGGGGTGCCCCTCGTCGAGATCGTCAGCCGGCCCGACATCCGCACCTCCGACCAGGCCAAGGCCTACCTCGCCGAGCTGCGCGCGATCCTGGTCGCCATCGGTGCGAGCGACGCCAAGATGGAGGAGGGCTCGATGCGCTGCGACGCGAACGTCAGCGTGCACCGGCCCGGCACCCTGTTCGGCACGCGCTGCGAGATCAAGAACGTCAACAGCATCCGCTCGCTCGGCCGGGCCATCGACTACGAGGCGCGCCGTCAGATCGCGATGATCGAGGCCGGCGAGACCGTGCGTCAGGAGACCCGCCACTGGGACGAGAACGACGGTCGCACGCACACGTTGCGCACCAAGGAGGACGCAGACGACTACCGCTACTTCCTCGAGCCCGATCTGGTGCCGCTCGAGCCGTCGGCGCAGTGGATCGAGCAGGTACGCGAGGCGTTGCCGTTGCTGCCGAGCCAGCGCCGAGCGCGGCTCGCCGAGCTGACGGGCCAGCCCGTCACCAGCGAGGCGATCGCGGTGGTGGTCGAACGCGGTCAGGACCAGTACGTCGAGGCCGTCGGCCACGTGGGCGGCGACATCGGACGTGCCCTCGTGCACGTCAAGGAAGCCTTCGCCGAGCAGGGCCCCGAGCCGGCGGTCCCGTCGACCGATCTGGCGCTGCTCACCAAGCTCGAGGTGCAGGGCAAGCTCACCGCCACACAGGCCAAGGCCGTGCTCGCCGAGCTGGTGGCCAACGGTGGTGGCGACGCACAGGCGATCGCCGCGGCCAAGGGGTTCGAGGCGATGGACACCTCGGCGCTCGAGGCGCTCGTCGATCAGGCGATCGCCGCCCAGCCCGATGCGTGGGCCAAGTACTGCGCCGGCGAGGGCAAGGCCATGGGTGCGCTGGTCGGTGCGGTGATGAAGGCCAGCCAGGGCAAGGCCGACGGCAAGCTCGTCACCGCACTGCTGGAGCAGAAGAAGGGCTGACGGCCCCCACCCGCAGGTGACGGGTCACCTGCCGCCGCCAGCGGTTGGCGGGCAGCTCGGGATGGCTCGCCGCCATCGCGAGACCGAACTTGCTCACCGAGCCCGGGCGTGCCCCGGCGTCGCGCAGCACCCGGTCGAACCATGACGAGCCGTTGGGGCTCTTCACCTCGACGATCACCAGCTCGGGTGTTTCGGCGCCGCCGAGCACGATCGAGGTGTCGATGGTGGCACGGGTGGTCGAGTCGAGGTCGACGAGCGTGGTGCGCTGATACCCGGTGGTGCACGCCGGCGCGAGCGAGGCGCCGACGCCGCGACGGGCGAGCGTGTCGTCGATCCACTCGCAACTGATCGGGCCGAGGTGCTCGGGTGTCGAGTCGAGCGGCAGCGAGATGCGCTGCTTCTCGGTGACGCCGCGCGTGCCGCGTTGCTTCACCTCGACGAACGTCGTCCCGCTCTCGACGTACGAGCGGGTGCGCACCTTCCAGCGCAGCCGCCGTTGGGTGGCGGCCCGCCGGTACGACTCGAGGTCGGGCGTGTCGAAGTACACCGAGCGGTACCAGAAGGTGCGGCCGTCGGCGACGGTCATCACCGCAGCGCGCGGCACCAGGCGCTCGACGACCGCCTCGGCCGTGACCCGGTCGAGCGCGTACTTGCGATCGACCCGGGTGAGCAGTGCGGCGTGCTCCTCGACGTCGGCGAGATCGACCGACGGCGCCGACGCGACGAGGTCGGCCAGGCGGTGGGCATCGACCTGCGTCATCACGACACCGCCGCGTGGCACCGGTCGGCGAGGCGGGAAGTCGTCGACGGGTCGAGGCGGTAGCGCACCTCCACCGTCGTCAGCTCGTGCACGAGGTCGACCTTCTTCAGCTCGAGCCGCATCACCTCGGCGCCGAGACGGCGCTCGAGCTCGGCGACCAGCACCGCCTCGTCGGTGATCGCCCGGTCGAGCGTCACCACCTGCACCCGGTACCCCTGGTGCAGCCGTGGGTGGTCGCCGAGGAACATGACCGAGAGGATCGCGGCCGGCAGCGCCACGGCCACCCAACCCGGCTCGACGTGGATGCCGCCGAGCAGGCCGAGTGCCAGGGCTGCGAAGTAGTAGGCGACCTCTTGTTGTGACAGCTCGGACGAGCGGAGGCGGATGATGCTGAGCGCACCGAACAGGCCCAGCCCGAATCCCGTGCCGATGCTCGTGTTGAGCGACAACGCCACGGCCACGGCGAGCACGCCGACGTTGAGGCCGAGGTAGGCCACGACCATGTCGACCCGGCGGTGCCGTGGGAAGTAGAGGCCGAAGGTGAGGATCAGGATCGACACGAGGTCGATCCCGATGACGGCGGCGCGAGGCATGGGTCGCTCCCGGGAGGTCGTGGCGTCGGTGACGCCGGTCTGGACGGTCGATGAACAGACGACCACGCCGAGGTGTGAGGACGACGTGAGCGTCCCCGGAATCCGTCGTGAGCGTTCACATCGAACTCACACCGAACCTGCATCTCGCTCCGAGCCGATGTGGGTTGGATGTGAGGATGACGAGCGACACGAACGGTGACGGGGCGGGCACGGTGCTGGTGGTGGACGACGAGGAGAACATCGTGTTCCTCGTCGAGTCGGCCCTGCAGCTGCACGGGTTCGCCACGGTGTCGGCCTCGAACGGCCGCGACGCACTGAAGCTCGCCGAGCGGCAGACGCCCGACGCCGTGGTGCTCGACGTGATGCTGCCCGACCTCGACGGCTTCACCGTGCTGCGCCGCCTGCGCGAGGCAGGGGTGCAGGCACCGGTGTTGTTCCTGACCGCGCGTGACAGCACCGACGACCGGGTGCACGGGCTGACGATCGGCGGCGACGACTACATGGTGAAGCCCTTCGCCGTCGCCGAGCTCGTGGCGCGGGTGAAGCTCTCGCTGCGCCGTCGCGGTGTCGACGGTCGCGACGAGCGCGACGGTCGCCGGCTGCGGTGCGCCGATCTCGAGATGGACGACGAAGCGCACCGTGTCACGCGCGCCGGCACGGTGGTGTCGCTGTCGCCCACCGAGTACTCACTGCTGCGGTTCCTGCTCGTCAACCAGGGCCGCGTGCTGAGTCGGGCCCAGATCCTCGACCACGTGTGGCAGTACGACTTCGACGGCGACTCGTCGGTGGTCGACACGTTCATCAGCTACGTGCGCCGCAAGGTCGACACGGTCGAACCGAAGCTCATCCAGACGATCCGCGGCATCGGCTACTGCCTGCGCGAGGACTGAGCCGTGTCGCTGCGGGCTCGGCTGATCGTGGCCTATCTGGCGGTCGTCGTCGTGCTCGGGACGGCGCTCGTCGTGGTGGCGCGCGTGCAGCACGACCACCTCGTCGACCAGCTCGACCGTCAGCTCACCGCCGTACGGCCGTTCGTGCAGCCCGGCCGGTTCTCGCCGTCGGACATGCCGCAGCCGGGCACCGGGCAGGGAACAGGCCAGGGCAATGGGCAGGGCGGCGGGCAGGGCGGCGATGCGGGTGGCGGCCAGACGAGTGACCGGCCGCAACCGACCGACGGCCCGATCTCCGACCTGTTCATCGGCTACCTCGACGACACCGGTGCGCTCGTGCCCGTCCTGACCGGGGTGCTGCTCGACGACGAACCCGAGATCGACGCGGACGTGGCGGCCGACCTGCCGGCCGACGGGTCGCGAGTGTTCGTCACGGTGCCGGGAACCGACGGCGACTCGGAGTTCCGGGTGACGGTGCAGAACGGGTTCGACGGCACGCCGCTCGTGGTGGCGCTGCCCCTCGACGAGGTGAACGACGCCGTCCGCCGACTGGTGCTCGCCCTGTCGATCGCTGCGGCGCTGGTGCTGCTCGCGATGGCGCTCACGATGTGGTGGGTGTTCCGGCTGGGCCTGCGGCCCGTGGCCCGCATGACCGAGGCCGCCACCGAGATCGCCGCCGGGCGCCGCGATCGCCGAGTGGAGGACACCGACCCGGCGACCGAGGTGGGTCGTCTCGGCCGAGCGCTCAACGACATGCTCGACGAGCGCGACCGCAACGAGGACAAGCTGCGCCAGTTCGTCGCCGACGCCTCGCACGAGCTGCGCACCCCGCTCACCTCGATCCGCGGCGGGCTCGACCTGGCGATCGACGACGCGCTGCCGGCCGAGCGTCGCCACGAGGTGCTGCGCCGCGTGCGCGGCGAGTCGCGACGCATGCACGACCTGGTCGAGGACCTCCTGTTGCTCGCCAGCCTCGACAGCGGACGGCCGCTGCGCTCCGAGCCGGTCGACCTGGTGAGCGTGGTGCACGACGCCGCCGCCGACGCCCGAGCCCTCCAGCCCGACCGCCCGGTGAGCGTGGTGCCCGAGGCCGTCGAGGGCGGACCGTCACCGTCACCGTCGATCGTCGTCGACGGCGACGAGATGCGGCTGCGTCAGGTGGTGGCGGGTCTGGTGCACAACGCACTGCACCACACACCGGTCGATGCGGCACTGCGCATCTCGGTGCAGCGCGACACCGCCGGTGTCGTGCTCGCGGTCGCCGACCGCGGACCCGGTCTCGATCCTGAGCACGCGTCCACCGTGTTCGACCGCTTCACACGTGGCGACGGTGCGCGCAGCCGTCACGCGGGCGGCGCCGGCCTCGGCCTGTCGATCGCCCGGTCGGTCGTCGAGGCCCACGGCGGCACACTCGAACTGGTCACCGCCCCGGGCGAGGGCTGCACGTTCCTGATCAGGTTGCGAGACGCAGGCGCGCCCGCGCCCGTCAGAGCTGCCCGCTGACGATCAGGTCGATCGCCCGGCGGCAGGTGCGGTCGAACGCGTCGGCCGCCATCTCGAGGTGGTCGTCGGGCGTGTCCTCCTCCTTGGTGTGGCTGAGCCCGGCGATCGACGACGAGAAGATCATGACCGTCGGGATCTCGCGGGCCACCTCGCTCGCGTCGTGCAGCGCGCCGCTCGGCAGCTCGACGTCGTGGCCCTCGACCTCGCGCACCGACGTGCGCGCCGCGTCGAGCAGCAGCGGATGGAACGGCATCGGCGGGATGCGGAAGATGTGCTCCCACTCCACGGTGCAGCCCTCGGCCTCGGCGGCCGCGGCGGCGGCCTCGTGTGCCTCGTCGAACATCGCCTGCAGGGCGCCGGCGTCGATGTGGCGCATGTCCATCGTGATGCGGGTCTCGCCGGCGACGGCCGTGACGACACCGGGCCAGCATTGCGCGTGTCCGACGGTGGTGACGCCCTGATGACGTTCGCCGATCTCGGCGATCGCGAGGGCGAACCGGCTCGCGGCACGGAAGCTGTCGCGACGCATCTCCATCGGCATCGTCCCGGCGTGCGCTGCCTGGCCGCGGAACACCAGCCGTTCGCGCTCGATGCCCTTGGTGCCGGTGACGGTGCAGATGCCCTTACCCATGCTCTCGAGGATCGGGCCCTGCTCGATGTGCACCTCGACATACGCCTTCACATCGGCCATGCGGGTGCGGGCACCGTCGAGGTCGTCGATGTCGACGCCGTGCTGGGCGAGGATCTCGGGCAGCTTGGCGCCCTCTTTGTCGGTGAGCCCGCGCAGCACCTCGACGTCGAGCGTGCCCATGCACGCGGCCGAGCCGAACAGGCTGCGGCTGAAGCGGGCGCCCTCCTCGTCGGCCCAGTCGACCAGCGCGATCGTGACGGGCGGGGTGCCCTCGGCGGCGAGCGCACGGATGAGCTCGAGCCCGGCCATCACGCCGAGTGCGCCGTCGAGCCAACCGCCCTTGGGCACGCTGTCGAGATGCGAGCCGACCACCAGCGTCTCGGGCCGCTCGCCGCGCAGCACCACCCACAGGTTGCCGGCCTCGTCCAGGTCGACCTCGACCGGGAGCCCGGTGAGCGACTCGCGCAGCACCGACCGAGCCTCGAGCCAATCGGGGGTCCACGCCAGCCGACGGCTGCCGTCGGGCCCCCCGGTGCGATCGGCCAGGGCACGCAGGTCGGCGACGACACGGGCGGGCGAGTACGAGGAGGTCGCGGTGCTCATGCCCCGAATGTACTGCCACCCCCGAGTGGCCGCCTCTGGCCGGCGCTTCTGGGCGCCAGCTCGTCCGGATGAGCTGCGCCGGTGAGTCGAGCGTGGCGCCCTGGAAGCTGCGGGCATGTCCTGGGCGCCGCGAGATGGGAGCCAGCTGCGAGCTTGTCCGTGCGCGGCGCCCAGGAGAGTCGGCCGACCTGGGCGCCGGTCCGACCAGCTGATCTGCAGCGGTGAGTCGTCACTGGCGCCCAGGACATGGCGGCTCGCGTTCTGGGCGCCGGCGATCGCCCGGATGCTGGGGATTCGTCCGAGGGTGGCGCCCAGGAGCGCTTCTCAGCCGTCGTAGAAGTACGGGGCGTGGAGGCCGATCACCGTGCGGCGGCGGTCGGTGTCGGCCCACGCGATCGCCTCGGGTGACAGGTGGTTCACCTCGTCGGTCGTGCGGATCCGCTGGGCGATGTCGCGACGGCCGTAGTGCACCTGCAGGAACAGTCGGCCGGCACCACCGTCGGCGGGGGTGCCACGGTGCCACGCGTCGCTCACGAACAGTGCGACGTCACCGGCCGAGCCCTCGAGCAGCACGGGCGGGCGACCGTCGTAGGTGAGATCCGGATCGCCCAGTTGCTCACGTGGCGCCAGGCGCCCCGACCGATGGCTGCCCGGCACCACCGCGGTGGGGCCGTCTGCGCGACGGCAGTCCTGCAGCAACAAATGCGCACCGATCGCGAAGACGGGATAGGGGATCCGGTCGTCCCACGGGACGTCGGCCGGGCGGGGCACGTGGGGGCCGGCGTCACAGTGCCACAGGCCACCACCGAAGGTCGGCGGGTTGTTCCACAGGGTGTTCGCGATCACGTGGCAGTCGTCGCCGAGCAGCGGCTCGATCACCTCGAGGATGCGCGGGTGTGCCACGGCCCGGTTCGCCGCCTCACTGATGTTGAGCATCTCGTAGCGGAACTCGTCGCGGTCGGTGCGGCCACGGGAGGGGCTGTGTTCGCGGAACACCCGCTCGGCCTCTGCCCGCAGTTCGTCGATCTCGTCCGGCGCGAGCACGCCGCGCAGCACGGCGAACCCGTTGCGCTCGAGCTCGTGCGACGCCTCGGGAGCGTCGTCGGTGGACACGCCGAGGTTCTTGCCGATGCGACGGATCACGGGGCGATCGTATGCACGCCGCAAACACCGGCGGATCAGCCGAGCGACCTGCGAGGCTGGGTGCATGGCGATCGAGTTCCGCATCCCCACCGAGGACGAGTGGCCCGAGATGCTGCGCAGCGATGCGCGCGGCTTCGGCTGGACACCCGAGGCGGACGACTTCGTGCACAAGCGGATGGTGGTCGACCTCGACCGCTTCCGGATCGCGGTCGACGACGGTCGGATCATCGGCGTCGCCGGGGCGTTCGCCTTCGACATGACGCTCCCGGGTGGCACCACCGCGCCGGCCAGTGGTGTGACGTGGGTGTCCGTCAGCGCCACCCACCGTCGACGCGGCGTGCTGACGGAGTTGATGCGCCTGCTCGACGAACAGGCCGACGAACGCGGCGAGCCCATCGCCGCGCTGTTCGCCAGCGAAGGTGGCATCTACGAGCGCTTCGGCTACGGCATCGCCACGACGATGCGCTTCGTCGAGATCGACAAGCCGTCGGCCGTCCTCCGTGCGGACGTGCCTGTCGACCGTGACGCCGTGCGCTACGTCGAGGGCGAGGACGCCCGCGACCACCTCGAGGCCGTGTGGGAGCGGTATCGCCGCTCGCGCGCCGGTGAGATCAGCCGCGACGCGGTGTGGCACGACCATGTGCACCAGATGCGCGAGAAGCCGTCCGGCGCGCTCAGCGCGACGTTCCACCTCGCCCATCGCGACGGCTATGCGGCCTATCGCATCGCGAGTACGTGGACTGCCAGGCCGGCGCACCGGCTCGAGGTCGTCGAGTTCGTGCCCGTCACCCCGCAGGCTCACCTCGACCTGTGGCACACGCTGCTCGGCGTCGACCTGGTGGCGACCGTGACCGGCCGCAACCTCCCGTCCGACGAGGCCCTCCCGTACCTCCTGACCGACGTCCGACCGTTCCAGACGACCGTGTCGAAGGACGGCATGTGGGCGAAGGTGATCGATCCGTCGGTCGCGTTCGGGGCCCGCAGCTACGGCACCGACGACCGCCTCGTGGTCGAGGTCGACGGCAGGCGATGGGCGATCGAGGCGGCCGGCGACGAGGCATCGTGCCGGGCCGTGCGGACCAGACCCGATCTGGTGATGGACGCGCCCTCGCTCGGCGCGCTGCTGCTCGGCGGCGTGCGCCCCACGACGCTGGCCCGCGGTCGCCGGCTCACCGCCCGCGACGACGCCGCGCTGCGACGTGCGGACGCCTTCTTCGTGGTCGGTCCCGCACCGCACTGCAGCACCTGGTTCTGAACGGACCGCCGCGCCCATGGCCTCCACGTCGCTCGCGCCGTTCCGATCGCGCGATTTCACGATCATGTGGTTCGGCGCGCTCGTGTCGAACATCGGCACGTGGATGGAGACGGTGGCGCTCGGCTACTACGTCGCCGACACCACCGGCAAGGCGTCGTGGTCGGCGATCGTCACCGCTGCGGGCTTCCTGCCGGGGGCGATCGTCGGGCCGGTCGGCTCGGCGATGGCCGACCGGCTCCGGCGCCGCCGGGTGTTGATGGCGACCAACGCGATCAACGGGGTGATCGCCGGTTTCCTCGCGATCTGGATCGGCACCGGGAACGCCACCCCCGCGGGTCTCGCCGTGCTCGGCTTCCTGAGCGGTGCGGTCGGCAGCTTCGGGTTCCCCTCGTTCCAGGTGTCGCTGCCCGAGCTCGTGCCGCGCGACCAACTGGTCGCGGCGGTGGGGTTGTCGAACGCGCAGTGGAACCTCGGTCGCATCGTCGGCCCGGGTCTGGCGGCGCTCGCGATCGCCCTCGGCGGCATCCGGGCCGCGCTGTGGTGCAACGCGATCAGCTTCGTCGCGGTCATCGTCGCCGTGTCGCTCGTGCACCTCGGCGAGGCGCGCGGCGAACGACGGGCCGTGTTCGCCGCGCTCGCCGACGGGATCCGTTTCGCCCGCACCACGCCGACGATGCGGCGGATGCTCGTCGTGATGTGCTCGGTCGTGTTCCTCGGCGCGCCGTTCATCGCCTTCGTGCCGCAGATCGCCACCAACGTGTTCGACGGGGGCGAAGGTGCGACGTCAGTGCTCGTCACGTGTCAGGGGATCGGCGCGGTCACCGCGGCCTTCACGCTCGGGGTCGTGACGGCGCGGCTCGGCAGCTGGCGGGTGGTCGTCGGCTCGTCGTTCGGCATGTGCGTCGCGCTCGTGCTCTACGGTGCTGCGCCGGTGTTCGCGGTGGCCGGGCTCGGCCTGGCGCTGGTCGGCCTCACGTACGGCTACGCGTTCACGTCGTTCTCGGGGATCGCGCAACAGGTCGCACCGGACGAGATGCGCGGCCGGGTGCTCGCCGTGAACACGTTCGTGCTCGGCACCATGTACCCGGTCGGTGCGCTGGTGCAGGGCGCCATCGCCGACGTGACGTCGTTGCGCACGATCACAGCCGGATCGGGGGTGCTGCTCGCCCTGGTGCTCGTGGCCCTGCGCGTGACCCGTCCCGTGACGGTGGAGCCGGTCGAGGTGGCCGTCGTCTCGTGACGGCGGCGACGGCTCGTGTCGAGCTCGTGATCAGCCGGTGATGGTGGCCGGATCGCAGTTGCTGCCGCACACCACGACAACCACGCGCTCGCCGCGCTCGGGCACGTAGGCGCCGCAGCGCAACGCCGCGAGGGCGGCGGCACCGCCAGGCTCGGCGATGAGCCGCAGCTCGTCCCACAGCGCCCGCTGCGCCGAACGGATGTCGTCGTCGGTGACCACCACGGCCAGGTCGACGTAGTGGCGCACGACCGACCAGGCGATCGCGCCCAGCCGCCGGGCGCCGAGCGAATCGGCGGCCACGCCACTCACCTGCACGTCGCGGATCTCGCCGGCCTGCAACGCAGCCTGCAGACAGTTGCTGGTGACCGGCTCGACGCTGACGACCTTGCGGGTGTCACGCACCCACGCCGCCTGGCCGGCGGTGAACCCGCCGCCGCCGCTCGCGGTCATCAGCGTGTCGTAGCTGTCGAGCTGGTCGCCGAGTTCGGCCGCCATCGTGCCCTGGCCGGCCACCACGTCGACGTCCTCGTAGGGATGCACGAGCACCGCACCGGTGTCGAACTGGTGCGCGTTGGCGGCGGCCTGCGCGTCGTCGTACAGCCCCTCGACCACGTGCACCGTCGCACCGAACGAGGCGATGCGGTCTCGCTTCATCGCCGGGCTGCTCGACGGCACGAAGATCTCGGCGCGATACCCGAGACGACGCGCGGCGTAGGCGACGGCCGCGCCGTGGTTGCCGCCCGACGCGGCCACGAGACCGGCCTCGGGCACACCGGGCCCGCTGGCCAGGGCGAGGATCTTGTTGAACGCACCGCGGATCTTGAACGACCCCGTGTACTGCAGCAGTTCGAGCTTGAGCGCCACGCCGTGGGAGAGGCCGAGCTCGCCCGGGCGCGTGGAGATGATCGGCGTGCGGCGTACGAACGGCGACACCCGCGCCCGGGCCGCGGCGATCATGTCGGGGCTCACGAGCGGTTCGGGCACGGCCGCCTCGGCACCCGGGTGCGACGGCGGGAGGTCCACGTCGTCGACACTACCGAACGGATCGGGGGCACCGGGGGAGGGCGCGGTAGCGTGACGCGCATGGCCAGTGACCAGACCGAACCCGGCACGCCCGTCGACGTCAAGCCCCGGAGCCGCGACGTCACCGACGGCGATCAGAAGGCACCCGCACGGGCGATGCTCCGTGCGATCGGCATGACCGACGACGACTGGGTGAAGCCACAGGTGGGCATCGCGAACGCCTGGAACGAGGTCACGCCGTGCAACATGACGCTCCGCAAGCTCGCCGAGCACGCGAAGGACGGGGTGCGTGCCGCCGGCGGGTTCCCGATGGAGTTCGGCACGATCACCGTGAGTGACGGCATCAGCATGGGTCACGAGGGCATGCGTGCCTCGCTGGTGAGCCGTGAGGTGATCTGCGACTCGGTCGAGACCGTCATGCACGGCGAGCGCCTCGACGGCTTCATCGGTCTGGCCGGCTGCGACAAGAGCATCCCGGCGATGCTGATGGCCGCAGCCCGCCTCGACCTGCCGAGCGTGTTCGTCTACAACGGCTCGATCATGCCCGGTCACCACGACGGCAAGGCGCTCGACATCACCAGCGTGTTCGAGGCCGTCGGCGCCCACGCGCTCGGCAAGATCGACGACGAGGAGCTGGCCGCGATCGAGCGCAACGCGTGCCCCGGCGAGGGCGCGTGCGGCGGCATGTTCACGGCCAACACGATGAGCTCGATCGCCGAGGCGATGGGCATGTCGCTGCCCGGCACTGCGTCGCCGCCCGCGATCGACGGTCGCCGCGAGGACGACGCCCGCCGCGCCGGCGAGGCGCTGATCGGCATGCTCCGCGCGGGCATCACGCCGCGACAGATCCTGACGAAGGAGGCGTTCGAGAACGCGATCGCCGTCACCTCTGCGCTCGGCGGTTCCACCAACGCCGTGCTGCACCTCTTGGCCATCGCCAACGAGGCGGGTGTCGAACTCGAGCTCGAGGACTTCAACCGGGTCGCCGCCAAAGTGCCGCACATCGCCGACATGAAGCCGGGTGGCCAGTTCCACATGAGCGACCTCGACCGCGTGGGCGGCGTGCCCGTGGTGTTGAAGCACCTGCTCGACGCCGGCCTGCTGCACGGCGACTGCATGACGGTCACGGGCAAGACGATGGCCGAGAACCTCGCCGAGCTGAACCCGCCCGCCCCCGACGGGGTGGTGGTGCACCCGCTCAGCGATCCGATCCACGCCGAGGGCGGCATCGTGATCCTCACCGGATCGCTCGCCCCGAAGGGCTCGGTCGTCAAGGTGGCCGGCCTCACCCAGGAGCAGAAGCAGTTCGAGGGCACGGCTCGCGTGTTCGACGGCGAGGACGGTGCGATGGAGGCGATCCTGTCGGGCTCGATCGAGCCGGGCACGGTGCTCGTCATCCGCTACGAGGGCCCGAAGGGTGGCCCGGGCATGCGCGAGATGCTCGCGATCACCGGTGCGCTGAAAGGCGCCGGCCGCGGTGCCGACTGCGCGCTCATCACCGACGGCCGTTTCAGTGGTGGCACCTGGGGCTTCTGCATCGGCCACGTCGCCCCCGAGGCCGTCGACGGCGGCCCGATCGCGTTCGTGCGCGACGGCGACCGCATCCGCATCGACACCCACGAGCTCAGCCTCGACCTGCTGGTCGACGACGCCGAGATCGCGAAGCGCCGCGCCAGCTGGGCACCCATCCCGCCGCGCTACACGAGCGGCGTGCTCGGCAAGTACGCCAAGCTCGTGCAGGGTGCCGAGACGGGCGCGATCACCAACACGCTGTAGTCGTCCGTCGCGACGGCACCGATCCATCGGCGAGGGCAGGAGCTCGATGAACTGGCAAGCGCTCGCGGGGTTGTCCGCCGAGCAGCAGCGGCTCGTGATGGCGACCATGGCGCGTCGCTCGTTCCGCAAGGGCGACACGCTGTTCTTCGAGGGTGACGTGGGCGACAGCCTGCACGTGCTCGAACGCGGCAAGGTGGCGGTGCGCACGTCGACGCCGATGGGCGAGATCGTCACGCTCACGGTGCTCGGCGTCGGCGAGTCGTTCGGTGAGCAGGCGCTGCTGGCCGACGACTCGCGGCGGACGGCGAGCGTGGTCGCGCTCGAACCGGTCGAGACCCGCGTGTTGCACCGCGTCGACTTCGAGCGGCTGCGGGCGAGCCATCCGTCGGTCGAGCGATTCCTGGTCGACGTGATGGCCGCACAGGTGCGCCGGCTCAGCACGCTGGTGCTCGAGGCGCTCTACCTGCCGGCCGATCGACGTGTGGTTCGCCGCATCGCCGACCTGGCCGAGGTGTACCGCGGTTCGGGCGACGCGATCGACATCCCCGTGCGTCAGGAGGACCTGGCCACGATGGCCGGCACCACGCGCCAGACCGCGAACCAGGTGTTGAAGCAACTCGAGGACGACGGCGTGGTGACGCTGCGGCGCGGGGGTGTGGTGATCGTGCGACCCGACGAGCTGCGCCGCCGCGCCGGCTGACCGGCACGCCCGCCACCACCGGTCACTCGGGGTTCGCCGCCAGCGCGGTGAGCACGGTGCGGGCCTGCGCCGCGGTGATCCCGGGGTGCGCGGCCACGAGGCGCGCGAGGTGCCCCGCGATCACCGGCGCGGCGAAGCTGTTGCCGGTGGCGGTGATCGTCGAGCCACCGGCCCAGGCGAGCGGCACGTCGATGCCCGGGGCGCCCCACTCGGCGGGCGCCATCGGGTTCCACCAGAACGTCTCCCGGTCGACGCCGGGCGCGCACGCAACCGAGAACACGCCGGCGAACTCGCTCGGGATCGAGCGCTTGCGTTCGTTGTTCATCGCCGACACGACGAACACCCGCTGGCGCTCGGCACGATCGAGGAGGTCGTGGAACGTCTCGGCGTACCGCTCGTTCGTCGTCGACAGGCTGAGGTTCATCACCTGCACGTCGTGATCGAGACACCACTCGACCGCGTGCGCGAAGTTCCATGCGCTACCGGTCAGCGTGGACGACAGCACGCGCAGGCTGACGAGTTCGACGTCGGGCGCGAGCTCGCGGATGATCGCCGCGCACGCGGTGCCGTGGCCGTAGAGGTCGGCGTGCGGGCCGTCGACGAACCGGATGCCCTCCGCCGAGTCGTCGTCTCGCTCCACGACCACGGCCTGGTCGACCCGACGCACGGCTGGATGGTCGGCATCGATGCCCGAGTCGATCACGGCCACGCGGACGCCGCGACCTCGGGCGTCGCCGTAGGCCCAGTCGCGGCGGATCTGGCGGCGCAGGTGCGGCAGCGGCACGCCCGCCGGGCGCCGGTCGTGGAACGGCTCGCTCCATGCGGGCAGGTCGGCGACGTCGCGGTCGAGCACGCTGACGACGCCGAGCACGGCGCCGTCGACCACGATCGGGATCACCAGCAGCGAGTTCGGCACGAATCCGGTCGACTCGGCGATGTCGCGAGCGAAGCGCGGATCGTCGGCCGGGCGTGCGACCGACAGCGACTGACCGCTGACGGCCGCGTAGCCGGCCAGCCCACGATCGACGGGGAGGCGGGTCCCGACGATCACCTCGGCGCCCTCGCCGACCGCGGCGCGATACACCAGGTGGTCGCCGTCGAGCTCGGCGACGCTCACCGCGGCCGCGCCGAGCCCGTCTCGGGCGCGACGGCAGGTGTCGGTCAGCGCCTGCGCGTTGGCGGCGGGATCGGTGCCGGGCCGACGGGCCGCGCCGAGCACGTCGGCGAGCCGGCCGACCAGGTCGGAGGACTGCACGGTCGGTGAGTCTGTCGCGTCGAGGGTGTCGGCGACCAGACGGTGGTTCCGTCGGCACGCCGACGGAACGGCCGCCGACACGGTGACAAGATGACCCCATGAGCACCGCTGACAACGACATCAAGCGCCCCGACGCCGACCTCCGTGCCCCGGCCGTCGACGACTCCGACGTGCAGGGCCACATCAAGCGCCCGGACGCCGACCTGCGTGCCCCGAGCGACCTCCGTGCCCCGGCCGCGGACGACGCGGACGTGCAGGGCCACATCAAGCGCCCGGACGCCGACCTGCGTGCCCCGGCCGTGGACGTCGACGACGTGCAGGGCCACGTCCGCCTGCGCAACCAGGGGCCGGTCGACGGCGAGAACGAGATCCGCCTCCCCTGACGGGGCGGTTCAGCCGCCGGCGCTCTCGAGCGCCCGGATGCGCTGACAGGCGTTGAGGAGGAGCCGGTACGTCAGTTCCGGCTCCTCTTTCAGCAAGGGGCGCAGGGTGGTGGGCGCGAGCGAGTAGGCGAGCACGGGCGTGAGCGCCACCACCGATGCCGAGCGCGGCGCCCGATCGATCACGGCGTACTCGCCGAAGTGCTGACCCGGCCCGAGCACCCGCACGGCGCGGCCGTGCACCTGCACCTCGGCGCCGCCTTCGATCACCACGTAGAAGCGACCGGACGTGTCGCCCTCCTGCACGATCGCCTCGCCCGGTTCGAACCGGTGCTCGCGACACATGTCGGCGATCTGCTGCAGCTTGCGCTTGGGCAGATCGGCGAAGAGCGCCACGCCCGCGAGGGCGTCGACGAGCGTCGAGCTCGGGTTGCTGCGGCGGATCGAAGCCATCGGGTGCTCCTGCGGGTCGGCGGACGGCCGAATGGTAGTCGCCGTCCGACGACGTGCCGTCGGTGTCCGCCGGGTCGTCGGGACGAGTGCGTCAGACCGGGGCCGAGCGGCGCGCCGCGAAGCCGACCACTGCACGCCAGCCGAGCAGGAACACGCCGGTGACGATCGTCGCGACGATCACGAACGACGCCGCCGTGCCCCGGTCGAACACCCAGTGGCGCAGCACCATGCCGACCGCCACCGTGCACACCCAGATCGTCACGCCCGTGGCCAGCGCACGCGGCCGGCGCCACGCCCGCGCCGCCACCCACCCGACGACGAGCGCGATCAGGAACGGTGCGGCCACCTTCGCGGTCTCGGCGACGGCGTTGCCGCCCTCGTCGTGGCTGCGCCGACCGATCGCGACGAACACCAGCACGGCCACCGCATCGGCGATCGCGGCGGTGATCGCCTCGCGCCGAACGTCGACCTGCGACGCCATGGTCAGTGACCCTGGAACTGGCCGAGCTTGCCCCGGTAGAACAGCAGCGGCAACGGCTCGGTGTCGGGATGCGCGTGCTCGAGCTCGACCACGCGGCCCATCACGAAGTGGTGGTCGCCCGCGTCGTACACCTCGTCGATCGTGCAGTCCATGAACGCGATCGCCTCGTCGAGCACCGGCGAGCCGGTGATGGCCGACGGGTGCCACGCGACGCCCTCGAACGGGTGCTCGATGCTGCTCTTCGCGAACTGCCAGCACAGGTCGCCGTGACCGTGGCCGAGCACGTTGACGCAGAACGCACCCGAGGCACGGATGGCGTGCCAGCGCTCGGACGACACCATCGGCAGGAAGCCGACGAGCGGCGGATCGAGGGACACCGACGTGAACGACCCGATCGTGAACCCGACCGGCTCGCCGTCGAGCATGCCCGTCACCACGGTGACACCGGTGGGGAAGTGGCCGAGCACCTGCCGGAACTTGTTCGGGTCGATCGACATGCCGTGGACTGTAGACGGGGCCGCTCCCCGTGCCACCTCGGTGGTGTGCGATCCTTGCCCCGATGATCGACAAGCCCACCCTGCGTCGGCGGATGCGCCAGGCGTGCGAGCTCATCGACGACCGGACGTTGCGCAGCGTGACGCTGTGGGCCCGGATCGCCGAGCTGCCCCAGTACGCGTCGGCCCGGACGGTGATGGCCTTCGCCTCGATGCCGAGCGAGCCCGACACGGACGGTTTGTTCGCCCGGCTCGAACGTGACGGCAAGGCGCTCGTCCTGCCCCGCATCGTCGGCGACGAGCTCGAGCCGGCCCTCGTCGGCGACGGCACCAAGGCCGCCGTCTGGGGGATCCGCGAACCGCAGGGGGCGGCCGTCGATCCGACGTCGATCGACCTGGTGATCGTGCCGGGCGTGGCGTTCACGCTCGCCGGCGGACGGCTCGGCCACGGCAAGGCGTACTACGACCGCTTCCTGCCGCGCACTCAGGCGTTCACCGTCGGGGCCTGCTTCGACGAGCAGGTGGTCGACGATCTGCCGCTCGAGCCGCACGACGTGCTGCTCGATCTGGTGATCAGCGCCTGACGCGACACGACCCGCCGGCGGAACCGGCGGGCCGTGGACAGGTCGGGGTCGGCGTGAGCCGGCGGCTCAGACCTCGTCGTAGTACTCGCGGCCGAGGTGGGTGATCTGGTCCTCGCCCATCATCCAGCGCAGCGTGTTCTTCAACTTCGCGAGCTGCACGAACAGGTCGTGCTCGGGATGCAGGCCCGGCGCCACCATGGGGGCCTTGTAGTAGAAGCTCAGCCACTCCTGGATGCCGAACAGGCCGGCGCGGTGGGCCAGGTCGCTGAACAGCACCAGGTCGAGCGCGAGCGGCGCGGCCAAGATCGAGTCGCGGCACAGGAAGTCGATCTTCAGCTGCATCGGGTAGCCGAGCCAACCGAAGATGTCGATGTTGTCCCAGCCCTCCTTGTTGTCGCCGCGGGGCGGGTAGTAGTTGATCCGCACCTTGTGGTACACGTCGCCGTACAGCTCGGGGAAGCTGTTGGGGTCGAGGATGTCCTCGAGCACGCCCAGCTTGGACTCTTCCTTGGTCTTGAAGTTGTCCGGGTCGTCGAGCACCTCGCCGTCACGGTTGCCGAGGATGTTGGTGGAGTACCACCCCGACAGGCCGAGCATGCGGGCCCGCAGCATCGGACCGATGACGGTCTTGATGAGCGTCTGGCCGGTCTTGAAGTCCTTGCCGCTGATCGGCACCTTCTTCTCGATCGCGAGCTCGCGCAGCACCGGGATGTCGACGGTGAGGTTGGGGGCGCCGTTCGCGAACGGCACGCCCTCGAGGATCGCTGCGTACGCGTAGAGCATCGACGGGGCGATGGTCGGATCGTTCGCGTCGATCGCCGCCTCGAACGCCTCGATGTTCTGGTGCGCCGGGCCCGGCTCGATGAAGATCTCGGTGCTGGCCGCCCAGATCATCACGAGGCGGTCGCACTGCTTCTCCTCGCGGAAGCGGTTGATGTCCTCGCGGATCGCCTCGAGCATCGCCCGCTTGCTGACGGTGCCGATGGTGTTGTCGGCGTCGATGCGCTTCACGTACTCGCGATCGAACGCGGCCTTCATCGGGCGCACGTCGCGCAGTGCTTCGCTGATCTGCTCGATGTGCTTGCCGCCCTCGAGCACACCGGCGCGGGTGGCCGCGACGTAGGCGTCGTCGGGGAACGGGTCCCACGCGCCGAACACCACGTCGCTCAGGTCGGCGAGCGGCACGAAGTCCTTGATCAGCGGCACGCGCCCGTCGGTGCGCTTGCCGAGACGGATCGTGTCCATCTGGGTCAGGCTGCCGATGGGCTGGCCGAGGCCGCGCTTCACGAGCTCGACACCGGCGATGAGCGTGGACGAGACGGCGCCGAGGCCCACCGTGAGCACGCCGAGGCGGCCGGTGGCAGGAGCGACAGTTGGGGTCATGGTGGTCTCCAGGGCCCCGGTGGGCAGCCTCGATGCTGCGTGGCCACCGGGACGAATGTGCGGCGGTCAGGCTAGGCCCTCCGGGAGCTCACCGTTTCATCACAACTGCCTCGTACCGTGAGCGACGTCACCCCGGACGGTCCGGGGACGACGAGACGAGCGTCGGGCAAGGCGCCCGGTGCACGACAGGTCACGAGAGGTGAGGACGATGTTCGGCAGGTGGTGGCGGCGGTTCCCGAGACGGCGGCCCTTCGCGCCGGGCCCGGTGCGGCGACGAGCCCGTCGTCGCGCCCGCCGGATGGGCGGCGGGTTGTTGGTGCTGGTGGCGATGCTCGCCGTGTCGCTGACGGCCCTGCTCGGTGCTCCAGGCGCCGCCCATGCCGACGACGGCGACCTGCGCCCGCGGCTCGAGGCCGCGTGCGCCCGCATCCCGCAGGCACAGAGCCGCATCGACGCCGCCATCGCCCGGCTCGACGCGCCGGCCGACAGCCGCGGCTCGCTCGCCTGGTTCGCCGCCGCGATCGATCGGGCCACGTCGAAGAACCGGCTCCGCATCGCCGCCGACCTGCAGCAGCGGCTCGACCGGTTGACCGACCGGCGGGCGGTGCTCGACGTGCGCTCGTCGCAGCTCGACCGGCTGAGCGCCCGGTGCGCCGAGCTGGGCGCCCCGGCATGAGCCGTCACCCGCGCCCGTCGGCGCTCGCCTCCGGCCTGATGCCGGCCCTCGTGGTGCTCGTCGCCCTGGTGACGGCCTGCGGTGGTGCCGACGACACGACCCCCGCGGTGCCGGCCTCGACGGCCGGCACCGTCGCGTCCGCCGCGTCCGTCGCGTCCGCCGCGTCCGTCGCGGCGTCGGCCGCCGGGCCGGACGACAGCGCCGCCACGACGGCCGCTGCCACGACGGCAGCGGGCGCGGTGGCCACCTCGGCCGATCCCGCCACGACGGCGGCGGCCGTGGTCGCCTCGACCGTCGCCGGTGCGGTCACCACCCTCGGCGATCTGCTCACCGAGGACGAGGTCGCCGAGATCGAGGTCGCGCTCGACGACCTCGACACCCTGCTCGACGAGGTCGACCGCGACCTCGACGGCCTGCCCGACCCCTGAACGGCACCTGCCCGCTCCCCGAACGGCACCTGAACGGGTTGTCATCACGGGCGCGTGCGTGCTTGAATGGCGCCGTGCGCGCATCTCACGCCCTCGACCTGCTCGTAGTCATCCTCGTGTAGACGTACGCGTCCATACACGCGTGCGTCCGGCCTCCCAGATGGGAGGCCATTCGCTTTTTCCGCCCACTTCGTCCCGACCCGCCAGCGAACCCGCCCGACCGCACCACAGGAGCCACCCATGAAGATCACCGGGGCCCAAGCCCTCATCAAGAGCCTCGAGATGGAAGGCGTCGAGGTGGTGTTCGGCCTGCCGGGCGGGTGCATCCTCCCCGCGTACGACCCGCTGCTCGACAGCTCGATCCGCCACATCCTCGTCCGCCACGAGCAGGGCGCCGGCCACATGGCCGAGGGCTACGCACACGTGACCGGCCGGCCCGGCGTCGCGATGGTCACCAGCGGTCCGGCCGCCACCAACATGGTCACGCCGCTGATGGACGCCTACATGGACTCGATCCCGATGGTGTGCATCACCGGTCAGGTGCCCACCACCGCGATCGGCACCGATGCGTTCCAGGAGTGCGACACGGTCGGCATCACCCGCAGCTGCACCAAGCACAACGAACTCGTCATGACCGCCGACGACCTGCCGATGGCGGTCCGTCAGGCGTTCCACATCGCCACCACCGGCCGCCCCGGTCCCACGCTCATCGACGTCCCCAAGGACGTGCTGCAGAACACGATGGAGTGGTACTGGCCGACCGACGAGGAAGTCGTCGCGAGCCTCCCCGGCTACCGCCCCAACGTGAAGGGCCACCCGCGGATGATCAAGGAGGCGGCCAAGCTCATCCTCGAGAGCGAGCGGCCGATCCTGTACGTCGGCGGTGGCGTCCTGAAGGCCCGCGCGGCCGAGGCGCTGCGCGAGCTCGCCGAGCTGACCGACATCCACGTCGTCACCACGCTGATGGCCCGCGGCGCGTTCCCCGACAGCCATCCGCTGTGCCTCGGCATGCCCGGCATGCACGGCAACGCCACGGCGATCACGGCGATGCAGAAGAGCGACCTGCTCATCAACCTCGGCGCCCGCTTCGACGACCGCATCACCGGCAAGGTGTCCGGGTTCGCTCCCGAGGCGAAGATCATCCACGTCGACATCGACCCGGCCGAGCAGGGCAAGGTGCGTCGCCCCGACGTGCCGATCGTCGGCGACGCCAAGTACTGCATCGAGGAGATCGTCAAGACGATCAAGGAGATGCTCGCCAACGGCGCCGTCCAGGCCGACACCGGCGCGTGGAAGAGCCGGATCAGCGGTTGGCGCGAGCAGTTCCCGCTCAGCTACGAGGCGAGCGAGCCCGGCGAAGCGCTGAAGCCGCAGTACTGCCTCGAGCAGATCCGCGACCTGGCCCCCGAGGGCACGATCCTCGTCAGCGGCGTCGGCCAGCACCAGATGTGGAGCAGCCAGTACTGGCACTTCGAGGACCCGTACACCTGGGTCAACTCCGGCGGCCTCGGCACGATGGGCTTCAGCGTCCCGGCCGCGGTCGGTGCCAAGGTCGGCCAGCCCGGCAAGACCGTGTGGGCGATCGACGGCGACGGCTGCTTCCAGATGACCGCGCAGGAGCTCGTCACCGCATCGGTCGAGCGGATCCCGGTGAAGATCGCGATCCTCAACAACAGCTACCTCGGCATGGTCCGCCAGTGGCAGGAGATGTTCTACGACGAGCGGTACAGCGAGGTGTACCTGTCGCCCGAGTACCCCGACTTCGTCAAGTGGGCCGAGGCGATGGGTTGCGTCGGCATCCGCGTCGACAGCCCCGAAGAGGTGCAGCCCGCGATCGAGAAGGCCAACTCGATCGACGACCGCCCGGTCGTCATCGACTTCCGCGTCGACGCCCGCGAGAAGGTCTTCCCGATGGTGCCGGCCGGCGCCAGCAACGACGACCTGATCCTGCCCGAGAGCCAGAACGACCGCCGGAGCGCACTGCGATGAACACCCACCACCACTCGAACGACGAGATCAACCACCACATCCTGTCGGTGCTGGTGCAGAACCGCCCGGGCGTGCTCGCCCGGGTGGCCGGCCTGTTCGCCCGCCGCGACTTCAACATCTACAGCCTCGCGGTCGCCCCGGCCGAGGACGAGGGGTTCAGCCGGATCACCGTGGTGGTCGACGTCGAGTCGACCCCGCTCGAGCAGATCACCAAGCAGCTGTTCAAGCTCATCGAGGTGGTCAAGATCAGCGAGCTCGACCCGCGCCGTTCGGTCGAGCGCGAACTGTTGCTCGCCACCGTCCGCGCCACGCCCGAGCAGCGTGGTCAGGTGGTCGAGCTGGTGAACATCTTCGAAGGGAAGATCCTGGCCGTGGGCGTCGAGGCGATTACCGTGTCGCTCGACGGCCATCCGGACAAGCTCGACGACTTCGAGGAGCTGCTCTCCGGCTACGGACTCGTCGAGCTCCAGCGCACCGGGCGCGTGGCGCTCCCCAAACTCGATCGTGAGGCCCGTCTCCGCGCGGTCTCGAACAAGCAAGGAAAGGCTGGCTGACGAATGGCCGCGAAGATGTACTACGAGGCGGACTGCGATCCGTCGATCATCCGGGGTCGCAAGGTCGCGATCATCGGCTACGGCTCGCAGGGCCACGCGCACGCGCTGAACCTGAAGGAGTCGGGCGTCCAGGTGGTGGTCGGCCTGCGCGAGGGCTCGAAGTCCGCCGCGAAGGCGGAGGCCGCCGGCCTGAAGGTGATGGGCATCGCCGAGGCCGCCAAGTGGGCCAACGTGATCATGCTCACCATGCCCGACACCGAGCAGAAGGCCACGTACGAGGAGTTCATCAAGCCGGCGATGCGCAAGGGCAAGGCCCTCGTGTTCGCCCACGGCTTCAACATCCGCTTCAAGCGCATCCGCCCGCCGAAGACCGTCGACGTGATCATGGTGGCCCCCAAGGGCCCGGGCCACCTCGTGCGACGCACCTACACCGAGGGCGGCGGCGTGCCGGCGCTCATCGCGGTGCACCAGGACGCCACCGGCGGCGCCAAGGAACTCGCGCTGAGCTACGCCGAGGCCATCGGTGGCGCCCGCGCCGGCGTGATCGAGACCACCTTCGCCGAGGAGACCGAGACCGACCTGTTCGGTGAGCAGGCCGTGCTCTGCGGCGGCCTCACCTCGCTCGTGCAGGCGGGCTTCGAGACGCTGGTCGAGGCCGGCTACCAGCCGGAGATGGCGTACTTCGAGTGCCTCCACGAGGTGAAGCTCATCGTCGACCTCATGTACGAAGAGGGCATCGCCGGCATGCGCTACTCGATCAGCGACACCGCCGAGTACGGCGACCTCACCCGCGGCCCGCGCGTCGTCAACCCGAAGACGAAGGCCGAGATGAAGAAGATCCTGAAGGAGATCCAGACCGGCAAGTTCGCGAAGGAGTGGGTGGCCGAGAGCGAGGCGGGCCGTCCCAACTTCACGCAGCTGCAGGAGACCGGCCGGAAGCACCAGATCGAAGAGGTCGGTGCCCAGCTGCGCTCGATGATGCCGTTCCTCGGTGCCGGCAAGCAGAAGGTGGCCGACGTCAGCGGCGGCTGACCGCACATCCCGAACCCTCACCCTGCACTGCAGGGTGCGACGACGAGCCGGGCCTGGTGCCCGGCTCGTCCGCGTCCGGGCTCCTGAGCGGGTCGGATGCAGGCGTGTGCCGTCCCATGGGGCCCGTCGGACGCTCGTTGGACGCTGCCGCCGCAGCATCGGCCCCATGTGGCGGAACCAGGTGGGGCGGATGCTGTCGTTGCTCGTCGCGGCGGCGCTGGTGGTGGGAGCGGTCGGGGTGGAGCCGGTGGCGGCGTCCGTCGCCGGCGCAGGTCGGGCGGAGGACGCGCCGCGCGGCGCCTCGTCGATCCCGTCGACGCCCGCGGTCGTCTCGAGCTCGGTCGCCGGGTACGTCCCGACCTCCGGGGCACGTCTGCTCGACACCCGCACGGTGCGCAACGGCGACCTCACCGCCGCCACACCCCTCGAGGTAGCGGTGCTGGGTGCCGGTGGCGTGCCGGCGGGTGGCGTCAACGCGGTCGTGCTGTCGGTGACGGCGGTCGACCCCAGCCGCGACACCTTCGTGACGGTGTGGTCGTCGGGGACGCCCAAGCCGTCGACTTCGAGCCTCAACGTGGTGCACGACGAGATCGTCGCCAACACCGTGATCGTGAAGCCGGGTGCCAACGGCAAGGTGATGGTCGCCAACGCCGTCGGGTCGCTCGACGTGGTGATCGACGTGCTCGGCTGGTTCCCCACCGGCGCCCCGCTCACCACGGTGACCCCGGGCCGGCTGCTCGACACCCGCACGGTGCGCAACGGGCAGGTGAAGGCGGGCGGCTCGATCGACCTCACCGTGGCGGGCGTGGCGGGTGTGCCGGCGAGTGGTGCCACCGCGGTGGTGCTGAACGTCACCGCCGTGCAGCCCACGCGCGACACCCGCATCACGGTGTGGCCGACGGGGCGGCCGAAGCCGGCGACGACCAACGTGACCGTCGAGGCACGCGACGTGACGGCCGGTGTGGTGATCGCCCGGATCGGCGCGGACGGCAAGGTGTCGGTCGGCAACGCGAACGGCAACGTCGACGTGGTGGTCGACGTGCTCGGCTGGATCGCCGCCTCGCCGGCGTTCACCGCGATCGACCCCGAGCGGCTGCTCGACACCCACGAGGGATCGAACTGGTGGCGCGGCCGCGGTCGCTGGTGGTGGGGATCGCGTGGCGACCTCGGCCGCGGGCAGACCGTCGACGTGACGGTGGCCGGACAGGGCTCGGTGCCGGCGTCGGGCGTGGGAGCCGTGGCGTTGAGCGTGACCGCGCTCGACCCGTCGCGCGCCACCGCGCTCACCGTGTTCCCCAAGGGCTGGCAGCGCCCGGTGATCCCGCAGGTGATCGTCGAGCGTGGTGACGAGGTGAGCACCCTCGTGATCGTGCCGTTGGGCACCGGCGGTGTGATCTCGATCGGCAACCGTTCGGGCGACGTCGACGTGTCGGTGGACGTGCTCGGCTGGTTCGCGAGCAGCGACGGCGGGGGCGGCGGCACGACCACGACGACGACGGCTGCGCCGACGACGACGGCTGCGCCGACGACGACGGCTGCGCCGACGACGACGGCTGCGCCGACCACGACGGCTGCGCCGACGACCACGGTGGCGCCGACGACCACGGTGGCGCCGACGACGACCACGGTCGCGCCGACGACCACGGTCGCGCCCACGACCACGGTCGCGCCCACGACCACGGTCGCGCCCACCACGACCACGACCACGACCACGACGGTTGCGCCGAACACGACCACGACCACGACGGTCGCGCCGACGACCACGGTCGCGCCGACGACCACGACGACCACGCAACCGCCACTGCCCAACAGCGCGTACGCCTGGGAGTTCCGGCCGGGACAGCTGCTCCTCGAGCCCGGCGAGACCACAGAGGTCGAGTTGGTCCAGTTCGATCGGAACGGTGACCGCACCGATGCCCCGCTCCCCGGCGGACTCACGATCGACAGCACCAACTCGGGCTCGGGCATCACGATCGAGCGGATCTCCGGCGGCCGGTTCCGGGTGACCGCCGGAACGACCATCGCCAGCACCGTGTTCGGTGCCCACGTGCCCGGGTGGTCGCTCGCCAGTGCACTCGCCGTCAGCGTGGTGCGCTTCCAGCCCGGCGTCGTGCGTCTGCACGACGACCAGTTCGCCTTCCCGCAGCCGGGCGTGCCGTTGGCCGGCGACCAGTTGTCACACATGACCGACGCGACGACCTCGGGTGTCGGACCGTTCACGTGGGCAACTATCACCTCCCGTCTGAGCGTGCCCACCGACCCGACCGGCTCGACCGCGAACATCCTCGACCAGGAGGTGCGGATCCCGGTGGTGCTCCGCGGAGCCGCTCCGGCCACGGGCACCGTGGTCGTGGCCGACGGCGGAGCGGCCGTGTACGGCCGCATCGTCGAACCAACCGGTTCGCCCACGCTGACATCGGGTGGCTTCACACTCGTGACGGTGCAGATCGTGAGCCCGCTCGAGGTGTACCGCGACATCGACTACCAGGTGACCTCCGACGACCTCGTCGCCGTCGGCGTGCTGGCCGGCCAGCCGGCCGCAGCCGATGCGACCGTGACGGCGGCATCGCCGGCGCGCAGCACCGGTGGCTTCCTGTCCGGCCCGTCGAGGCAGACGCACTCGACTCGCGCTCCTGCCGGCGACACCGATCTCAACGAGGCCGGCAGCAACCCGTTGTCGTCCGGCGGTCAGCAGGAGGTCGGCCAGTGCGTGCCGACCGCCAATGCCCAGTTCGTCGACTTCACGCCGACGACGACGGTGTCGCTCGCGCCGGTGATGAACTTCGGTCTGATCATCTCGGACTCGGCACTGAACTACTTCCGCTTCGAGGCGGGCGGTGCCGCGTCGATCAACATCGACTTCCTCGTCAAGCTCCAAGCGGCGGTCAACACCGGAGTCGACTGCCTGCTCGCACGGAACCCGGGGCTCGAGGCGAGCGTGCCCGGTCCGCTGTCCGCACTGGTCTCGCTGTACGGCGACCAGGAGGCGCACGCCAAGATCGACCTCAAGGTGACGGCGTTGCCGAAGCTCGAGTTCGGCTTCAACTGCAGCGGTGGCATCCAGATCGTGATGGGTTTCCAGATCGATTCGCGCCTGGTGCTGACCGACCGGAGCCGTGCGACCCGGTCGTTCAACTGTGTGTCGCGGTACCAGCCCAACCTGCAGGTGGCGTCCGACTCGACCGGGGCCACCGTCGACATCACGGGCAGCATCTCCACCAACCAGCCCATGGGGCTGCGGCTCGGCGGGGTGGTGGTGGGTCGGCTCGCGAAGTTCCTGGCAGGCGTCGGCCTCGCGACGATCAACGACGGGCTCGGCAAGGTGCAGGGCCTGGAGTCGGTGGAAGGGCCGCAGGTGCGGCTCTCGTGGGAGACCGCCGCCACCACGCTCAACAACCAGCTCGCGGCCTCGACGGCCGCACTCGAGCTCTCGTTCAAGACGACCCTGAAGCCGGCACCGCTCGAGTGGCTGCTGCAGAAGTTCACCGTCGGCAAGCTCAGCTTCACGCTCACGTTGCTCGAGCTGAAGATCCCGATCTTGTCGGCGTACCAACCGATCAACCAGACGGGGTTCACCGCCACCACGAACGGAGCGACGGCGCGCATGGTGGACGACGCGATCGACGTGGCCGAGGGGGACGAGGTCGTGATCGACATCCGCACCGCACCTGCCGGTGGTGGCGCCGCGGTCATCAACCCGATCGTGTCCGCTCGGGTGTACCAGGACCTCCAGCAGACCAGCGTGTTCAACGTGACCGTCCCGTCGACCTACGACATCAGGCTGACCGTCACGGTGACGCCCGACCTGTGTGATGCGTGGCAGAACACGACGGAGTTCGCGGTCGTCGCAGATGCGCCGATGTTCATCGCCGTGCCGACGCCGGCGTGGGGAGGCACCGTGAAGTTGCGTTGTCGGAACGGCGACATGAGGTTCGTGTCGACGTCCGTCACGGGCAATGCCGACGGCACGATGCGCCAGGTCGACGTGGTGCTCCGATCGCACGGAGCGAGCGCGACCACCTGGACGATCGATCCGAGCACGGTGCCCGACTGGCTCGAGACCGATGTTCGCACCGGACCCCTCCCGGCGAGCGCGAACGACCGGGACACCACGATTCGGTTCTTCGTCATGGGCCGCGAGCCGCAGTGCGATGCGCAGGCCGCGGAGTCCGCCGACGTGCTGGCCACGTCGCCGCGACGCGGCACTGCGACGATCCACGTCGTGCAGCCGAGAGTGGCTGCCGACGCGGGGCCGAACTGCAAGCGGAAGCCGGTGGCGCACATCGGTGGTGACCCGCACGTGGTGACGCTCGACGGCAACTACTTCGACGCACAGACGCTCGGCGAGTACGTGTACCTCGCGCCGACGGCCGGCCACACCGGCAGCACGTTGCACGTGCGTCACGAGCGCACCGTCCCGGACCAGACACAGGGGCACATCCCCACCAGCATCACGGGGATGGCGCTCCGGTCGCAGGGCCACACGATCGAGTTCTACGGCACGCCGTCGTTCTCGGTGCGCATCGACGGCGTGCCGGCGAGCCTGGCCAACGGCGTGCCCATCGAGCTCGCTCCCGGCTTCTCGGTCGTCCGCACCGACGGGCTGTTCCGTACGTACCACCTGGTCACCCCTGATCTCGACATCGTCCTTGTGGTGAACGGGATCTTCGACCTCACGATCACGGCTCCGTTCGGAGCGCCGTTGCAGGGCTTCATCGGCTCGCCGAACGGCAACGCGGCCGACGATCTGGTCGGCCCGGACGGCACCACCTATCAGCTCGCCGACATCTACGACCTCTCGCACGGACTCGACAGCGCGGTGTACCGCCTGTCGCAGAGCTGGCGGGTGACCGATCCGGCGGCCTCGCTGTTCAGCCAGAGCTACAGCGGCTTCGCCGACCAGAGCCCGCCGCCGAACGAGGCTGCGCTGGCGCCGTTCCGTCAGCGGGTGATCGATCAGCTCGGCAAGCTCTCGTCGGTGTGCTCCGGCGAGACCTCGCAGCTGGTCGACAGCCTCGCGGTGGAGCTCGCGATCCGCGGTGAGTCGGCCACCCTCGCCGATGTGGCGGGCTACAGCTGCGCCTACCTCGTCAGCGGCCGCGCGACGGCTAGCGGCCTGGGCCAGGGTGTGGCGGGCGTGGCGGTCACCGCCGACGGGCCGGGCCTCACCGGGTGCACCGCCACGACCGGCGCCAACGGCGACTGGAGTTGCACGCTGGTGCCCGCATACGACGAGCTGACCGGCCCGACGCCGACGCTGCCGTTGAACGTGTCGGTCGCGGCGACGTGGCCGGGGGAGAGCTCCGTCCTCGTCTCGGGCGTCGCGTCGTTCACCCGGCTCGCCACGGTGGGCGGGGTCCAGACCGGCACGGTCGACCTGACGATCGATCCGGCGACGATGCCGCGGGTGGCGGTGCAGGGCTCGCTGGTGCGTGACGGCGGAGCCGTCACCACACCGGTCCAGATCGTGGTCGACGCGTTCGACGCCGCCGGCCTCCGCGTGGCCCACACGTACAACGACGTCACCCCGGCGAGCGACGGCACGTACGTGCTCGAGCTCGTCGTGCCCCGTGCGACCGCTCGAGTGGTCGCCACCGCTCGGGTGGGCGTCGCCGAGTCGGAGTGGGTGAGTGCCGAGGCCACCGGGCTGACGGTCGGCCGCTCGACGCCGCTCGCGCTGAGTGTCGACCTCACCGCCCCGACGTTGGTGGTGTCGGGCACGCTGACCGTGAACGGTCGGCCGTTGCCCGGACCTGTCGACGTCGAGGTGCGTGGCCGCGATGCCGCCGGCTTCGAGCGCACCTATCGGATCGTCACGGTGCTGCCCAACCCGGCGACCGGCGACTACGTGTTCAGTCAGGAGCTGGCCCGTACCGTCACCGAGGCCACCGTGACGGTGCGCACCGGTGTCGACTTCCACGACTGGACCCCGACGATCGTCGCCGGCCTCGTGCCCGGCGCTCGACCGGTGCGGCTCGACGCCCGCCTGACGTTGCCCGAGCTCGACGTGCACGGCACGCTGACGGCCGGCGGCGCGCCGGCACCCGGTGCACGCCAGTTCCGGCTGACGGCCTGGAAGGGCGACACCGATGCCGACTACCTCGGGACCTACTCGGTCACCGCCACCGCGGCGGCCGACGGCACGTACCGCTTCACGGCACCCGTGCCGGCGGCGACCACCAGGGTCGAGGTGCGGGCGGTGTTCGGACCGTGGGCCGGCGACCAGTACACGGTCGACGTCACCGGTCTGACGGCCGGCCGGCGCGACGTGCCGTTCGACGTGGCGCACGACCCGCCCACCGTGACGGTGCGCGGACACCTGTTGCTCGACGGCGGCCCGCTGCCGGGCACCACCGTGATCGGCATCAGCTCGTTCGGCCCCGAGCACGGCGAGCTGCTCGGCTACGCGCAGCAGGTGGTCACCGTGAACGCGGACGGCTCGTTCGTCGTGCCGGACGTGGTGCTGGTCGGCCGCGCCACGCAGGTCGACCTCTTCATCTCGAACAGCAACTACCTCGACCAGCCTCGAGGCACGTTCCAGATCGCTCGGGGCGCCAACGAGATCGTCTTCGACGCGGCGCAGACCCCGGTGCGTGCGCACCTGCACGGCACGATCACCGGCGACGGCTTCACGGCGGGCACGCCCGTCGAGATCGAGGTGAACGCGACGATCGGCGGCCAGACCTACACGGCCGGACACCAGACGGTGACGCTCGGCGCCGACGGCTCCTGGTCGATCGATCGGGTCTGGTCGGAGCGCGTCGACGCGATCACGGTGAGGGCATGGGTCGGCCCGTTCCCGGCCGACTACCCGAGCGTGTCGCAGGCGCTGCGACCGGGCACGAACGACGTGCGGCTCGACGTCGACTACCGGCCGAGCCGCATCGTGATCGAGGGCGATCTCACCGGCGTGAACCTGCCGATCACCGGCGACGAGCGGATCGAGATCCAGCCGCTCGACGACACCGGTGCCGAGATCGGCTCGCCGTTCCCGTGGTTGCTCGACGCCGATCCCGACACCAAGGCGTTCTCGTTGCCCTCGCTCGCGATGCCCCGCCGCACCGCGGCCGTGCGGTTGTCGTACACCGCGACGGTGGACGGCACCGATCAGACGTGGAACCAGACGTTCGACGGGCTCGCACCGGCGGGCGACCACGTGCTCGACGCGCGGCCCGTGATCGGCCAGCACCTCCTGCTGAGCGGCACCCTGCGTCGCGACGGCGTGCTGCAGGCCGACACGACGCTGTCGATCAACGTCGAGATGCGCGACGTGAACGACCAGGTGCTCGTCACCGGGCCGAACGACCAGCGCGACTTCGACGTGGTGGTCACCGTCGACGGCAACGGCGCCTGGTCGCTCGACGTGGCGCTCGTGGCCGACACCAACTTCGTGGTGCTCCGCGCGAACGACGGGGCGCTCGAGTTCCTCGACGTGCGACGCGAGCAGTTCGACCAACCGCTCACGTGGGACATCGACGTGACCATGCGCCGGCTGATCGTCGGTGGCACCGTCACGGTCGACGGTCAGCCGTACACCGGGACGATCACCTTCGGCGGCGAGCTGGTCGACATCGTCGCCGACGACCCGGGGTTCGACACCGTCCACCCGACCGCCGGCTTCCGCTACGGCATCCCGGTGGTGGACGGCACGTACCGCGAGGAGCGGTTCCTGGCTCGCGGCAACGACGAACTGGAGCTGACCGTCTACGTCGGTGGCCGTCCGTACAGCCGGCACGTCTCGCTCGCCGGCACGGCCGACGTGGTGGTCGACTTCGACGTCGACGTGCACACCTCGTTGCTCGGCCTCACCGTCGGCACGTGGTACTCGCCGCTGCCCGGGCAGAGCTGCCCGGCCACGTCGCTGCGACCGCAGATGACGACGGTGGAGGTGTGGGCCTTCGACGGCACGCCGGGCGTGTACGACGAGGTGACCGGCACGTGGGCCGGCGGCACGCTGCTCGCCACCACGGTGGTGCAGCCGGTGCGCCAGGCGGTGTTCCTGCCCGACGGCACGTTCGTCGAGGACGACTGGCTGTACCGCCTGGGGGTCGAGGCGCCGGCCACGACGACCGTCATCGGCGTGCGCTACTCGACCGACCCCCGCTGGTCGACGGCCATCGGGTTCGGCGGCACCGTGACGACCGACGTCGTCGACGGCTGGTTCGCCGGCATCTCGCTGCCCGCACCCTGCCGGCCCTGACCTCAGGTCGCGCCCGCAGATTCCCGACTTGTTCGGTCGGGAATCTGCGGGTAGGGTTCCCGACCGGTCACGAACCGTGGTACCGACCGTGTACGAGAGGGGAAGTCATGTCGCAGGAATGGGCGTTCGAGACGCGTCAGATCCACGTGGGTGGTGATCCCGATCCCGCCACGGGCGCTCGTGCGGTGCCGATCTACCAGACCACCAGCTTCGAGTTCCGCGACGCCGCGCACGCGCAGAACCTGTTCGCGCTCGCCGAGATCGGCAACATCTACACCCGCATCATGAACCCCACCCAGGGTGCGCTCGAGGCCCGCCTGTCGAGCCTCGAGGGTGGCATCACCACCGCCGTCGGCCTGCCCGGCGCGCTGGTGGTCGGCTCGGGCCAGGCCGCCGAGCTGCTCGCGATCCTCACGATCGCCGAGGCCGGCGACCATGTCGTGGCCAGCCCGTCGCTGTACGGCGGTACCTACAACCTGTTCCACCACACGCTGCCGAAGATGGGCATCGAGGTGAGCTTCGTCGACGATCCGCACGACCTCGAGCAGTGGCGCTCGGCGATCCGCCCGAACACCAAGGTGTTCTACGGCGAGGTGCTCGCGAACCCGCGCAACGACGTGTTCGACATCGAGGGCGTCAGCAAGGTCGCCCACGACAACGGCATCCCGCTGATCGTCGACAACACCGTGCCCACGCCCTACGGCATCCGTCCGATCGAGTGGGGCGCCGACATCGTCGTGCACAGCCTCACCAAGTTCATCGGCGGCCACGGCACGTCGATCGGCGGCGCGATCATCGACGGCGGCACCTTCGACTTCGGGGCGAGCGGCCGCTTCGCCAACATGACCGAGCCCGACCCCAGCTACCACGGTCTGGCCTACTGGCCGGCGCTCGGCCCGGGCTCGTACATCATCAAGGCGCGCGTGCAGCTGCTGCGCGACCTCGGTGCCGCCGTCTCGCCGTTCAACGCCTTCCTGTTCCTCCAGGGCCTCGAGACGTTGAGCCTGCGCATGGACCGCCACTGGGCCAACGCACAGAAGGTCGCCGAGTTCCTCGCCGCTCACGACGACGTCGAGCAGGTGTCGTTCGCCGGCCTGGCCTCGAGCCCGTGGCACGACCGGGCCACGAAGTACTTCGGTGGCAAGGGCTACGGCTCGGTGCTCGCGTTCGACATCAAGGGCGGCCGCGAGGCCGGTCAGAAGTTCGTCGAGGCGCTGCAGCTGCACAGCCACGTCGCCAACATCGGCGACGTCCGCAGCCTCGTCATCCACCCGGCCAGCACCACGCACAGCCAGCTCACCGAGGTGGAGCAGGCCAGCACCGGCGTGCGTCCGGGCCTGGTACGCCTGAGCGTCGGCCTCGAGGCGATCGACGACATCCTCGCCGACCTCGAGCTCGGCTTCGCCGCCGCCAAGGGCTGACCCGTCCGTTCTGGTCGCGCATCGTCTCGCACGGCGAGACGATGCGCGACCAGTTTGCGTTTTCGGGACGTGGGGCCCTTCCGCGACCCCTCCGACGAGGAGTACCGTCGCCCACGGATGCCGCGTCAGGGCGGTGTCGTGCGAGGGGAGTGATCGGGCATGGACGCCTGGCGATCGATCGGCCGGTGGCTGAGCCGGCGGACGCTGGTGGTGCTGGTCGGCGTGGTCGTGGTGACCGCGCTCGCGACACTCGGCCTGGCGCGGCTCGACTTCGCCACCGGGCAGGACAGCTACATCGATCCCGACTCGAAGGTGGCGCACGACAACGAGCGGTACCAGTCGTCGTTCGGTGGCGAGAGCATGGTCGTGCTGTTCTCGGTGCCAGAGGGCGAGACCGTCGTCGACCTGCTGACGCCGGCGAACATCGCCCAGTTCGACGAGGCCGAGGCCGCGTTGGCCACCGACCCGGCGATCCATGCGGTGATCTCGCCGGTGGCACTGCTCACCTGGACCGACGACCTGATCACCACCGGCACGGCCAGCGAGATCCTCGCCCGCACGATCGAGCGCGAACCCGACACCGCCGCCCAGGAGCGTCGCCGCACCGACGCGATGATCACCACGCTGCGCCTCGGCGCCGCCGGCGACCAGAGCTTCGACAACCCCGAGTGGGTGCGGTTCCTGGTGTTCGGCAACGACGGGTTCTCGATCGACGCCGACGGCGCGCTGGTGACGCCGGCCGACGACCAGCTGGTCGTGCGCACCGCGCTGCAGGCGTTCATCCCCGACGCACGCCATGCGATCTTCGCCGCAGTGCTCACCGGCAACGCCACCCTCGACGGCCTGGCCGCGGGATCGAAGGCGGTGCAGGACGCGTTCGGTGGACGCGACTTCGGCGACGCGAGCGTGGTGGTGACCGGCACGCCGACGTTCCTCACCGACATCAACGACTACCTGCAGGGCGGGATGCTCACCCTCGGTGCGATCGCCGTCGGCGTGATGGTCGTGATCCTGCTCGTCGCGTTCAAGGTGCGCTGGCGGCTGCTGCCGCTCGTCGGCATGCTCGTCGGTGTCGTTTGGGGCTTCGGTGCGTTCGGTTCGACGGGCACGATGCTCTCGCTCGTCACCATCGCCGGCCTGCCGATCCTGATCGGTCTCGGCATCGAGTTCTCGATCCAGATGCAGAACCGGATCGAGGAGGAGCGATCGGTCGACCGCGACCCCGATGCGTTCGGCGAGACCATGCGCCACCTCGGGCCGCCGTTGCTGGTGGCGACGATCGCCGCCGTGATCGCGTTCCTGACGGTGCGCATCTCGAAGGTGCCGATGGTGCAGGACTTCGGTGTGTTGCTCTCGATCGGCATCGTCGCTCTGCTGGTGGCAGGTGTGGTGATCCCCACCGCGATCATCGGGGTGCGCGAGCGCCGTCGCCCGAGCACCTGTGCAGCCGAGCCGGGTTGGGTGGAGGCCACCGTCGACAAGCTGGGTGCGCTGCCGCACTGGACCGTGTGGCCGCTCGTCGCCATCGCCGTCGTGATCCCCGTGCTCGGTCTCACGCTCGAAGGTGGCACACGCATCGAGAGCGACCCGGTCAACTGGGCCGACCCCGCCAGCGCCTCGATCCGCAACGCACACACGCTCGAGGACGAGACCGGCTTCGCGTCGACCCTCGGCGTGTTCGTCGAGACCTCGAGCGCCCCCGACAACGGCGTGTTCACCGACCAGATGGGCGCGTTCGTGTTCGACCTCGTGCAGCGCTCGCTCGGCGAGAACACCGAGCTCGCCGCGGCGTCGAGCCTTGCGTCGACCGTCGGCTGGCTGGCCGAGGTGCCGGACACGACGTCGCTGCCCCCGACCGGGCTCGACATGCTCGAGGCCTACCAGGTGGCGCCGGCATCGTTGCAGGAGGTGCTCGTCGGTGACGGCGGCAACGCCACGCAGGTGCTGTTCCAGGTGGGGCCGTCGTCGCTCGAGCAGCGCGCGGTGGTGCTCGATCACGTCGAGGGTGCGATCGCCGATCCCGGCGACGCCGCCGCACTGCCCGCGATGTCGTCGGCCACCACGGGTGGGCTGGCGGTCGTCGGTGTCGGCCTGCTCGAGAACATCACCGCCAACCGTGCCGAGCTGACGATCGTGGCGCTCGTGCTGGTGGCTGCGTTCTTGATGCTGCTGTACCGCGACATCGTGCGCGGCCTGCTGACGATGGTGCCGGTGCTGCTGGCCGTCGGCACGTCGGCGGTGCTGGTGCGCACGCTCGGCATCACGCTGAGCCCGCTCACCACCGTGGGTGGCCCGCTGGTGGTGGCGACGTGCGCCGAGTTCTCGGTGCTGCTCGTCGCCCGCTACGCCGAGGAACGCGCTCGGGGGCTCGACCCCGCCGAGAGCACCAAGGTGGCGGCCGAGCGCACGGGCCGGGCGTTCTTCACCTCGGCACTCACCACGCTCGGCGGGTTCGCCGTGCTCATGTTCTCGAGCCTGCCGTTGCTCAGCGACTTCGGCATGGTCGTCACGATCAACATCGGTGTGGCACTGCTGTCGGCACTCGTCGTGGTGCCGCCGCTGGTGCAAGAGGCCGACCGCCGTGGCCTGCTCCAGATGGGGGAGCGGGCCGCGGCGGTTCGGACGTCACGCGTGGCGGGCGGTGTGCTCGCCGGCGTGGCGCTCGCTGCGGTCGGCGTGGTGATGGTGTCGGCCGCCGTCAGGGACGAAGGGGTCGCGGTCGCCGCGCCACCGACGCAGTCGTCGGTGGAGGCGCCCGCCACGATCCCGCCCTCGACGACGGCTGCTCCCACCACCACGCTCGCCGTGGGCGACACCCTGCCGCCCGGACCGCCCGAGCGGCCGACCGGGCTGATCGGCGGCGTGTTCTACGACGCGCTCACGGGCGCCGGGGTCGATCCCGGGATGGCCCGGTGCGCGGCCGACGCGCTGCTGGCGACGACACCGGAAGCCGACCTGCTGGCGATGGGCATCGCCGAGACGCCCCGCCCGGCCGAGGTGGACGAGCTGCTGAAGCAGGCCGGCCTGGCCTGCGGCGTCACCCAGGACCAGCTCGACGCCGCTGCCGGCTGAACGCGTGTGCGGACTGCGGCCCCACAGGAGGGGCCGCAGTCCGCACACGCGCTAGTCGTCGGGGCGGTCCTGGTCGCGGAGGAAGCGTTCGAAGACGGCGGCGAGATCGTCGGCGGTGGGCAGCGAGGCCTCGGCACGGCGGTCGTACTCGGCTTCGAGCATCGTCAGGTACAGCGCGGCCTGCCGGTCGTCCTGCACCGCTTCGTCGTGCAGCATCCGCCAACGGGCGACGTCGTCGGCCAGCCGGCCGTGACCGGTCGGCACGTCGAGCACGTGCTCGAGGTGCTGCAGCAGCGCCATCGACGACTTGGGGTGCCGGGCGTTGCCGAGGTAGTGGGGCACGCCGACGCGGAGCGACACCGCCGGGATGCCGGCCCGGTCGAGCCGCTCCTGCAGCACGCCGACCAACCCGGTGATGCCCTGGTAGGTGGGACGTGACAGCCCGAGCGCGCGCACGAGCCCGTCGTTGGTGCTGCTGCCCACCACCATCGGTGGGCGCGTGTGCGGCACGGCCTCGGCCGCGGCCCCGACGGTGACGACCACGCCGCACTGCAGCCGCCGGGCGACGGTGATGATGCAGTCGGCGAAGGTGGCGTAGCGCAGGTGTGGCTCCACCCCGGCGAGCAGCACCAGATCGTGCGCACGGCCCGGGTTGCGCACGAGCCGGAACTCGTTGGTGGGCCACCGGAGCTGCCGCTCGTCGGCGTCGTCGAGGTAGACCTCGGGTCGTTCCTGGGTGAAGTCGAAGAACGGGTCGGGGTCGATCGATGCGACCACCGGCGCGACCCGGTCGCTCATCACCTCGTCGAGCGCCCCCGTCGCCACCTCGGCCACGTCGAACCAGCCGCGCAGCGCGACCACCATGATCGGCGAGTGCAGCGCACCGCCTGCGAGGGCCTCGTCGAAGGCGGTGGTGAGGACGTCTCCGACCTGCATCGGCCCAGTCTCCCAGAACTCGACGCGAGCCGGTCAGCGCAGCACGTCGACGACGTAGTCGATGCTCTCGGTGAGCTTCGCGACGTCCCCCGGCTCGATCGCCGGGAACATGCCGATGCGCAGCTGGTTGCGGCCGAGCTTGCGGTAGCTGTCGGTGTCGACGATGCCGTTCGCGCGCAGCGCCGCGCAGATGTCGGTGGCGTCGACGCCGTCGATGTCGATCGTGCCCACGACGTCGCTGCGCTTGGCCGGATCGGCCACGAACGGGGTGGCCCATTCGCGGTTGGCCGCCCACGAGTAGAGGATCCCGGCCGATTCGGCGCAGCGGGCGGCGCACCAGTCGAGCCCGCCGTTGCCGAGCATCCAGCGGATCTGCTCATCGAGCAGCACCAGCGTGCCGAGCGCCGGCGTGTTGTAGGTCTGGTTGGCGACGCTGTTGTCGAGCGCGATCTTCAGGTCGAGCGAGGCGGGCACCCACCGCTTCGCAGCGGCGATGCGGCGGATGCGATCGAGCGCGGCGGGCGAGCAGGCGGCGAGCCACAGGCCGCCGTCGCTGGCGAAGCACTTCTGCGGGGCGAAGTAGTACACGTCGACCTCCGCGGGATCCCAGCGCAGACCGCCGGCCGCCGAGGTCGCGTCGACGACGACCAGCGAGTCGGGGCCGGCCGCAGCCGGCCGGCGTAGCTGCATCGCCACACCGGTCGAGGTCTCGTTGTGGGTGAGGGCGTACACGTCGGCGCCGGGCACGCCGTCGAGGCTCGGGTGGTCGCCGGGCTCGGCGCGCACCACCATCGGCTCGCCGAGGTGCGGCGCCGCCGAGGCGGCCTCGGCGAACTTCGACGAGAACTCGCCGAACACCGCGTGGGCGCTCACCTCGTCGATCAGCGAGAAGGTGGCCGCGTCCCAGAACAGCGTGGACCCGCCGTTGCCGAGCAGGATCTCCCAGCCGTCGGGCAGGCCGAACAGCTGGGCGAGGCCGGCACGCACCGACCCGACCAGGTTCTTCACGGGCGCCTGACGGTGCGAGGTGCCCAGCAGCCGCTGGTTGGCCTGGGCCAGTGCGAGTGCCTGCTCGGGGCGCACCTTCGACGGCCCGCAGCCGAAGCGGCCGTCGATCGGCAGCAGGTCGCGGGGGATCTCGATGCTCTTCGGGTCGATGCTCACGGCGCCAGTCTGTCGGCGGGTCGCAGCACGTCAAAGCCGGTTGGACAAATGGTTCACACGGATCGGAGATGGAACGGATCATCCGTCCGGATGGGCGTGGTGAGCGGGAAAGTTCACCGGCCGCGCGACGGCTCGCTGGGTAGCATCGGTGCACGTGAACCGCACCTCTGCACGTCTCGCCGCCATCGCCGAATCCGCCACCCTCGCCGTCGACGCGAAGGCCAAGGCGCTGAAGGCCAAGGGCGAGAACGTCATCGGCTTCGGTGCCGGCGAGCCCGACTTCCCCACGCCCGAGAACATCGTCGAGGCCGCCGTCCGCGCGTGCCGCGACCCGAAGCACCACAAGTACTCGCCGGCGGCCGGCCTGCCCGAGCTGCGCGAGGCGATCGCGGTGAAGACCAAGCGCGACAGCGGCTTCGAGTGCCAGGCGAGCCAGGTGCTCGTCACCAACGGCGGCAAGCACGCCGTGTTCACCGCGTTCGCCGCCCTGTGCGACCCGGGCGACGAGGTGATCTGCCCCGCCCCGTACTGGACCACCTACCCCGAGGCGATCACGCTCGCGGGTGGCGTGCCCGTGGTGGTGATGACCGACGAGACCACCGGCTTCAAGGTCACGATCGAGCAGCTCGACGCCGCGCTCACACCGCGCACGAAGGTGCTGCTGTTCGTCAGCCCCGACAACCCGAGCGGCGCCATCTACTCGCCCGAGGAGGTCGAGGCGATCGGGCGTTGGGCGGTCGACAAGGGCGTGTGGGTGCTCACCGACGAGATCTACGAGCACCTCGTGTACGGCGACCACCGGTTCGTGTCGATGCCGACCGTGGTGCCCGAGCTCGCCAACCAGTGCGTGATCGTGAACGGCGTGGCCAAGACCTACGCGATGACCGGGTGGCGAGTCGGCTGGATGATCGGGCCGAGCGACGTGATGAAGGCCGCGATCAACTTCCAGTCGCACAGCACGTCCAACGTCACCAACGTGGCGCAGGTGGCGGCCCTCGAGGCGGTCAGCGGCGACCTGTCGGCCGTGGCGATGATGCGCGAGGCGTTCCAGCGCCGGGCGATCACGATGCACCGGATGCTCAACGAGATCCCGGGTGTGTCGGCCATCGAGCCGCAGGGCGCGTTCTACTGCTACCCCAACTTCTCGTCGCTGCTCGGCCGCCCGCTCGGCCCCAACGGCACCGTCAGCAACACCACGCTCGAGCTCGCCGACACGATCCTCGGCGAGGCCAAGGTGGCGTTCGTGCCGGGCGAGGCCTTCGGCACCCCCGGCTATGCGCGGTTCTCGTTCGCGATGGCCGACGCCGACATGGAAGAGGGCATCCGCCGCATCGCTGCGTTCGTCGGCGCCTGACCGTGAGCACCACCGGCGACGGGTCGGGCCACGGCTTCGACGACATCGACCTCGGGTGGCTGCGCGCCAAGAGCGGTGCCAAGTGGCACCAGCACCCCGAGCGGTTCAACGCCTGGGTGGCCGACATGGACTTCCCACCCGCGCCCGTGGTGCTCGACACGCTCCGCGCCCGCATCGACAGCGGCGACCTCGGCTATCCCGACTGGGGCTACCCGCGTCCGAAGTCGCCGGCCACCCGCGCGTTCGCCGAGCGGTGCGAGCGCCGGTACGGCTGGCAGCTCGACGCCGACGAGGTGTTCGACTTCTGCGACGTCGTGCAAGCCGTGCAGACCGTGCTGCACCTGGCCACCGTGCCGGGTGACGGTGTGGTGCTGCACACGCCGTCGTACCCGCCGCTCTGGAAGAGCTTGCGCGACATGGGCCGCAGACAGATCGACGTGCCCGCCCGCGTCGACGCCGCGGGCGTGCACTTCGACTACGACCAGCTCGAGCAGCGGCTGCTCACCGAACAGGCCACGGCGCTGCTGCTGTGCCACCCGCACAACCCGACCGGGCACCGGTTCCCCGTCGACGAGCTGGTGCGGCTGGTGCAGATCGCCGAACGGTTCGACCTGCTGATCATCAGCGACGAGATCCACGCCGACCTCACCTACGACGCCGTGCACGTGCCGATCGCGTCGATCGCCGGTGCGGCATCGCGCACGGTGTCGGTGCACTCGGCGTCGAAGGCGTTCAACCTGGCGGGCATGCGCCACGCGGTGGCGCACGTCGGGCCCGAGCGGCTGCGCCACGCACTGCACGAGTTGCCCGACCACCTGCTCGGCGCGGTCAACCTGATGGCGGCCGAGGCGACGACGGCTGCGTGGACCCTCGGTGACGACTGGCTCGACGCCGTGCTCGCACATCTCGACCGCAACCGGGTGCGCTTCGCCGAACTGCTCGCCGAGCAACTGCCGCTCGCCAAGCACCGCCCGCCGGCAGCCACCTACCTGGCGTGGGTCGACACGCGCGAGCTGGGTCTGGGCGACGAACCCGTGCACGCGTTCCGCCGCGTCGGGGTCGAGTTGAGCGACGGCAACGACTTCGGTCCGCTGGGCGCCGGCCACGTGCGCGTCAACCTCGCGACGAGCACGTCGATCCTCGAGCAGACCGTCGCGGCGATGGCCACCGTCCGCCCGCTGCCGCCGCACTGATCGACGACGGGGTCAGCGCCACCACAGGGGATGGCGCAGCGCGAGGCCGACCAGCACCACCAGCACCGCGCACTCGGCCATCTGCTCGGCAGCGCCGAGCACGTCGCCGCTGATGCCGAGGATCTTGCGTCGGGCCAACGCGCCGGTGAGCACGACCGCCACGAGCGCAGCACCGACGGCGGGCAGCACCCACCAGCCCACCACCAGCGCACCGATCGCCAGGGTCATCGTGCCGGCGGTCGCCGCTCGTGCCGGCGTGGTGGCCTGCCCGTAGTCGGCGCCGAGGCCGGCATGGCGGGCCAACGGCACCGTGGCCATCAACACGACCGCGGCGCCGCGTGCCACCACGTGCGCCGTGACGACGGCGGCGAACACGGTGGCCGCCGAGGGCAGCGAGCCGACGGCGAGCGCGCGGACGAGGATCGACGCGCACATGGCCGCGACCCCGTAGGTGCCGTGCCGCGAGTCCTTCATGATCTCGAGCCGGCGCTCGACCGTGAGGCCACCACCGAAGCCGTCGGCCACGTCGCCCAGCCCGTCCTCGTGGAACGCTCCGGTGACGAGAAGGCCGGTGGCGACCGCCAATGCGCCGGCGACGGGGGGCGAGGTCCACTCGAACGCGAGCGAGCCCACCCCACCAGCGAGCGCACCGATGACGGCGCCGGCGAGCGGGAACCACACCACCAGGCCCGCCATGTCGGGCGCGGCGCGTAACCGGATCGGGATGCGCGTCAGGAACTGCAGCGCGGCGAACGGCCCGATGGGAGGCAGCCCGCGTGCCGTGTCGGAATCGCTCACCCGAACCATTCGCCGAACGTCGGCACGTCGGTGATGCCCGCGCAGGCCATCGCGACGAGCGGCACCGCCGCCATCGCACCCGAGCCCTCGCCGAGGCGCATCTCGAGATCGAGCAGTGGCTGCTTGCCGAGCCGTTCGAGCAGGCGCCGATGGCCGCTCTCGGCCGAGCAGTGGCCGACGATGCAGTGGTCGAGCGCGCCCGGGACGCAGGCGGCGAGCGGCATCGCGGCCGCGGTGACGACATAGCCGTCGATCAGCACCGGCAGGTGCCGGTGGCGGGCGGCCACGATCGCCGAGGCCATCGCGACGAGCTCGGCGCCGCCGACCTCGCGCAGCACCTCGAGCGGGTCGAGCACCCCGGCGATGCGGTCGACGGCGAGACGCACGGCCTCGCGCTTGCGGTCCATGCCCTCGTCGTCGAGCCCGGTGCCGCGGCCCACCCAGGCGGCCACCTCACCACCACCGAGCGCCGCGGCCACTGCGGCCGCTGCGGTGGTGTTGCCGATGCCCATCTCACCGAGCACCAGCAGGTCGGCGTCGAGCGCGGCCACGGCGTCGCGGCCCGCCTGCGACGCCTCCTCGAAGCGCTCGGTGCTCATCGCCGACTCGAACCGGATGTCGCCGGTCGGACGTCCCACGCCCACGTCGACCGCGTCGACGGTGGCGCCGGCCACCGCGGCGAACGCGGTGACGGTCGACTTGCCGGCGCGGTACGCGGCGAGCATCGCCGCGGTGACGTCGACCGGATACTTGCTCACCCCGGCCGCGGTGACCCCGTGGTCGGCGGCGAAGATCAGCGCGGCCGGTCGCTTGACGGCCGGCGCGGGTGTGCCCTGCCACTCGGCCACCCAGGCGGCCACCTCGTCGAAGCGGGCGAGCGCGCCGGCCGGGCGCAGGATGTCGGCCGCGCGCTCGCGGACCAGGTCGCCCGAGGCGCGATCGGCGGGCGGCAGCTCGCCGAGCGCGGTGCGGAGCCAGTTCATCGCAGGACCTCCCAGGGATCGACCAGTGGCACGGCGCGGCCGGCCACCAGGAACAGCGCGGTGTGCGCAGCGGCGGCCACCCGCTGGTTCAGGCGACCGAGTTCGTCACGGTACTCCCGACCGAGCGAGGTGTCCGGGTGCAGCCCGAGGCCGACCTCGTTCGACACCACCACGGTCGGCCCCGTGCGCCGCCGGAGCGCGGCCTCGACCGCCTCGTACACGGCGCGGCGCTCGTCGGCTGCGGACAGGTGGTGGAAGAGGTTGCCGACCCACACCGTGAGGCAGTCGACGATCACCAGCGCGTCGGCCGGAGCGGCGTCGACGGCCGCAGCCAGGTCGACCGGAGCCTCCACCGTCGGCCAGCCCGGCCGTTCGGCGCGGTGCGCGGCGACCCGCGCGGCGAGGTCGTCGTCGAACGGTTCGGCGGTGGCCACGAACACCACCGGACCGTCGTGTCGCACCCCGAGCTCGACCGCGAGCGTGCTCTTGCCGCTGCGGGCCCCACCGACGAGGAACGTGATCATCGCAGCGCGTCCATCAGTGGTCGATGCCGCGCTTGGCGGCGATGCCACGGTCGTACGCGTGCTTGACGTTGCGCATCTCGGTGACGGTGTCGGCCACCTCGATCAGCGCGGCGGGCGCATCGCGGCCCGTGACGATCACGCTCACGTGCGACGGGCGGTGCACCAGTGCGTCGATCACGGCGTCGGCGTCGATCCAGCCCCAGTTCATCAGGTAGGTGAGCTCGTCGAGGATCACCAGCCGGTGCTCGCCGCCGGCGATGATCGCTGCCGCGGTCTGCCAACCCTGGCGAGCGAGCGCACGGTCGTGCTCGAGGTCGTCGGAGTCCCACGTGAAGCCGTCGCCCCCGTTCACCCACGTGACGCCGAGCTGTCGGCCGAGCTGTTCCTCGCCCACCTTCCAGTCGCCGCTCTTCACGAACTGCACCGTCGCCACCTGCCAGCCGCGCGCGAGCGAGCGGAGCATCACGCCGAACGCGGCGCTGCTCTTGCCCTTGCCGTCGCCGGTGTTGACGAGCAGCAGCGAGTCGACGCGCCGCAGCCCGTCGGGGCGCGGGTCGTCGATGGGGATCGCGGACGGGTCGGGGGAGTCGGCAGCCATGGGCTTTCGGAGTGTACGGAGCGCGCGCTAGGGTCGATCCCGCTCGAACACAGCGAAGTCCGGTGAGACCCCGGCACTGTCCCGCAACGGTGAAGCGTGCGGCCCGAATCCTCGGAGCCGACACGACGAGTCCGGTCGCCTGATGCGAGCGCGATGACCAACCCTCGAGGCAAGGGCGGCTCGCGACGGGGAGTTCCCCGTTCGATCCCAACTTGTCCTCCCGCTCGGAGGACCCGGTGTCCTCCAGAAAGCTCGGAGGATCCGAACCCATGAAGCGCTTCCGGAGAGCCACGGCTCTCGTCTCCCTGGCCGCTCTGCCGCTGACCGCCCTCGCGGCGTGCGGCGACGACTCGACCGAGTCGGCCGCCACCGAACCCACCCCCACCGCCGCGGCCGACACCACCGTCGCGCTGTCGGCCGACACCACCGTCGCCCCCGAAGGCACCGACGCCGGTGCTGCCGACACCACGGTCGCGGCCACCGAGCCCGCCGGTGACGTGCCCCAGCGCATCGTCAGCCTGTCGCCCACCGCCACCGAGATGCTGTTCGCGATCGGCGCCGGCGACCAGGTGATCGCCGTCGACGACCAGAGCAACTACCCGGCCGAGGCCGCCGCCAAGTCGACCGACCTGTCGGGCTTCGAGCCCAACGTCGAGGCCATCGCGGCCTACGACCCCGATCTCGTGGTGCACGACGGCACCACCGGCCTCGGCGACTCGCTCGACACGCTCGGCATCGCCAACTGGGTCGGTGCCGCCGCCACCTCGTTCGACGACATCTACACCCAGATCGAGCAGCTCGGCGCGGCGACCGGTCACGTGGCCGAGGCGGCCGAGCTGGTCGCGAACATGCAGGGCGACATCGACGCCGCGGTGGCCGGGGTGCCGGCGTTCGACGTGGCGCCGAGCTACTACCACGAGCTCGACCCCACTTTCTACAGCATCACCTCGAACACGTTCATCGGCCAGGTGTACGGACTGTTCGGGCTGCGCAACGTGGCCGACACCGCCGAGGGTGGCAGTGACTATCCGCAGCTCAGCGCCGAGTTCCTGATCAGCCAGGACCCCGACCTGATCTTCCTGGCCGACACCAAGTGCTGTGGCGAGTCGGCCGAGACCGTGGCCGCCCGTCCGGGCTGGGACTCGCTGCAGGCCGTCACCGGCGGTCACGTGATCGAGCTCGACGACGACGTCGCCTCGCGCTGGGGGCCCCGTGTGGTCGATCTGGTGCAGCTGATCGGTGAGAGCGTCGCCGCGGTGGCCGCGGCTCCGGCGGGCTGATCCGATGTTGGCCGACCCACTCGCCCGGCGCACGACCGACGGCCTCCGCCGTCCGGTCGCGCGCACGGGCAGGTGGTGGCTGCCGCTGTCGCTCGTCGTGCTCGCCGCGGCGCTGTTCCTCGGTGTCATGATCGGCCCGGCCGGCAGCTGGGGCGCGGCGAGCGGCAACATCATCTGGAACGTGCGCATGCCCCGCGTGGTGCTCGCCGGGATCGTCGGGGCGATGCTCTCGCTGGCCGGTGCCAGCTACCAGGGCGTGTTCCGCAACCCGCTCGTCGACCCGTACCTGCTCGGTGTGGCGGCGGGCGCCGGGCTCGGCGCGACGATCGTGTTCGCGATCGGCCGAGCCAACACCAGCGGCTGGCTCGTCGACCCGCTGCCCCTCGCGGCGTTCGTCGGCGGGTTGCTCGCGGTGATGCTCACCTACCTGGTCGGCGCGTCGTTCGGCGCGCACCGCAGCGGGGTGACGCTCGTGCTCGCGGGCGTGGCCGTCACCTCGCTCGCCACGGCCATCCAGGCGTTCGTGCTGCAACGCAACAACGACGTGATCCGCGAGGTGTACAGCTGGATCCTCGGTCGGCTCACGCTGGCGAGCTGGCACGACGTGCGCCTCGTCCTGCCCTACGTGGTGGTGTCGAGCGCAGTGTTGCTGCTGCACCGGCGCCACCTCGACGTGCTGCGCGTGGGCGACGACGAGGCGATCGCACTCGGCACCGACGTGGCCAAGGTCCGCCTCGTCGTCGTGCTCGCTGCGACGATGGGCACCGCCGCCGTGGTGAGCGTCAGCGGACTCATCGGCTTCGTCGGCATCGTCGTCCCGCACGTGGTGCGGCTGCTCGCCGGCGCGTCGTACCGACGGCTGCTGCCGCTCACGCTGATCATGGGTGCCGCGTTCCTCATCCTCGCCGACATCCCCGGGCGCGTGTTGCAGGACCCGGCCGAGACACCGATCGGTGTGGTCACCGCGTTCTTCGGCGCACCGTTCTTCATCCTCGTGCTGCGCACCCGGGGCAAGGGCTCGTGAGCTCGCTCGCGTTCACCGATCTCGCCGTCCGCTACGGACGGCGTGACGCGATCCAGGGTTTCACCGACACGGTGCGCCCGGGGGAGTGGCTGTGCCTGATCGGTCCCAACGGTGCCGGCAAGTCGTCGATCCTGCGGGCGACGGCGGGCCTGGTGCCCCACAGCGGCACGATCGCCGTCGACGGTGCGCCGATCGCGTTGCGCAGCGCGCGCCGTCGGGCCGAGCTGGTCGCGTACGTGCCCCAGGCGCCCAACATGCCCGACGACATGACGGGCGAGGAGTACGTGCTGCTCGGGCGCACGCCGTACATCGGCTACTTCGGCGTCGAAAGCCAGCACGACCTGGCGATGGTGCAGAGCGTCCTCGACCGGCTCGACCTGCAGGAGCTCGCCACGCGCCCCGTCGGCACGATGAGCGGTGGCGAGCGGCAGCGGCTCGTGATCGCACGGGCGCTCGCCCAGGAGGCGCCGATCCTGCTGCTCGACGAGCCGACGAGCGCGCTCGACATCGGCCACCAGCAGCAGGCGCTCGAGCTGGTCGACCGGCTGCGGCGCGAGCACGGCCTCACGCTGGTGAGCGCGATGCACGACCTCACGCTGGCGGGCCTGTACGCCGACCGGCTCGCGCTGTTGCACCAGGGCCACGTGGTGTCGACGGGCACGGCAGCGCAGGTGCTGCGGCCCGAGACGTTGAGCGAGTTCTACGGTGTGAGCGTCACGGTGCACCACGACGACGACGGCACCGTGGTGGTGGTGCCGCGCCGCACGACCGCGTAGCGCGCCGGATCAGGACGAGGGCTCGAACCAGCGGTCGCCGTGCAGGATCCGGTCGGCCTCGGCCGGACCCCACGAACCGCGGAAGTACGGGTGCACGGGACCGGGTTCGTCGAGTGCCGGCTGCACCACCCGCCAGGTCTGCTCGACCACGTCCTCGCGTGCGAAGCGGCGCGACGAACCGGCGATCGCGTCGTCGAGCAGCCGCTCGTAGGCCTCGCGCCGCTCGCCCAGCGCCGCGGCGAAGTCGACCGCGAGGTCGACGTTCTGGCTGTCGAGGTGCTGGCCAGGTGTCTTGGCCTGCACGGTGAACGTCACGCCGTCCTGCTTGCCGAGGCGGAACCGGACGAGGTTGCGCTGCGGGACCGGCCCGCCCGCCTCGTCGAACAGCATGGCCGGCGGTTCGCGGAACTCGACCACCACCTCGGTGGCCGACTTGGCGAGGCCCTTGCCGCAGCGCACGTACCACGGCACCCCGGCCCAGCGCCACGAGTCGATCTCGATGCGCGCCGCCGAGAACGTGTCGACCTGCGAGTCGGGCGCGACACCCGGCTCGTCGCGGTAGCCGACGTACTGGCCGCGCACCAGCGAGGCCGGGTCGATCGGGCGCATCGCCGCGAACACCTTGGCCTTCTCGTCCTGCAGGAAGTTGGCCTCGGGGCCGACGGGCGGCTCCATCGCCACCAGCGCGGCCACCTGCAGCAGGTGGTTCTGCAGCACGTCGCGCATCGAGCCGACGCCGTCGTAGAAGCTGCCGCGACCCTCGACGCCGATGGTCTCGCTCATCGTGATCTGCACGCTGCGCACGTAGTTGCGGTTCCACACCGGCTCGAGCAGGGTGTTCGAGAAGCGGAACACCAGCAGGTCCTCGACGCTCTCCTTGCCGAGGTAGTGGTCGATGCGGAAGATGCGCTCCTCGGGGAACACGGTGTGCAGTGTGTCGTTGAGTTCACGAGCGCTGGCGAGGTCGCGTCCGAACGGCTTCTCGACCACGATGCGACCGCGCTCGTTGAGCCCGACCGATGCGAGCTTCTCGGCGACGGTGGGGAACATCGTCGGCGGGATCGCCATGTAGAACACGGCCTGCTTGCTGCCGTGGCGGTCGAGGGTGTCGCGCAGCGACTCCCACGTGGCGGGGTCGGCGTAGTCGCCCTGGATGAGGTCGAGCCGCTTCATCAACGGCTCGATCGCGGAGGCGTGCGCGTCGGGGATCGCGGCGAGGATCGCGTCGTGCGCGTGCTCGCAGAACGCCTGGTCGGTCCAGTCGCTCCGGGCCACGCCGATCACGGGGATCTGGAGGATCCCGCGCGTCTCGAGCTGGTAGAGCGCCGGGAAGAGCTTGCGCTTGGCGAGGTCGCCGGTCGCGCCGAACAGCACGAGCGCGTCGGCCGTCGGCTGGTGGGAGGTGATCATCGTCCCTGTCCCTTCGCGAGTTCGTGGTGGCCGCCGAACTGCGAACGCATCGCCGACAGCAGCTGGTGGGCGACGTCGCCGCGCTCACGCGAGTAGAAGCGGTCCCACAGCGCCGACGCGAGCGTGGGCACCGGCACGCCTTCGTCGACGGCCGCGTGCAACGTCCAACGACCCTCGCCGCTGTCGCTGACCCGACCGGCGAACGCCTCGAGCTCGGGGTCGGCCTGCAGGGCGGCGGCGGTGAGGTCGAGCAGCCAGCTCGACACCACGCTGCCGCGGCGCCACACCTCGCTGATCGCGGTGAGGTCGAAGTCGTAGCGGTAGTACTGCGGTTCGGCGAGCGGTGCGGTCTCGGCGTCCTTGGCGTGCGATTCGAGCCCGATGCCGGCCTTCGCCAGCACGTTGAGCCCTTCGGCGTACGCAGCCATCAGCCCGTACTCGATGCCGTTGTGCACCATCTTGACGAAGTGCCCGGCACCGCTCGGGCCGCAGTGCAGCCAGCCGCGCTCCTCGGGAGCGGGATCGCCGGTGCGGCCGGGGGTGCGCTCGGCGACCGACACGCCGGGTGCCAGCGTGTCGAGCACCGGTGCGAGGCGATCGACGGCCTCGGCGTCGCCGCCGACCATCATGCAGTAGCCGCGTTCGAGGCCGAACACGCCGCCGCTGGTGCCGACGTCGAGGTAGTGCAGGCCCTGCTCGGCCAGCGGTGCGGCACGGTCGACGTCGTCCCGGTACCAGCTGTTGCCGCCGTCGATGATGGTGTCGCCCGGCGCCAGCAGAGCGGCCAGCCGGCCGACGGTGGAGCCGACGAACGCGGCCGGCACCATGATCCACACCGCCCGGGGCGGTTCGAGGGCGGCGACGAGCTCGTCGAGGCTGTGCACCCCCTGAGCGCCCACCTCGGCGGCCAGGTCGGTGACCGCCGACGGGTTGACGTCGTACACCACGCACTGGTGCCCACCGCCGTGGAGGCGGCGGACCATGTTGGCGCCCATCCGGCCCAGTCCGATCATCGCGATCTGCATGGCAGCAGGTTGCCACGTCCTGACCGCGCTCGGGCGTTCGTGGTCGGTGAAACCTAGAGTTCACGCCATGACCGACCCGGGGACCGACCTGGCCGAGCTCCGCCGCGACGTCGAGGGCGCCACGGCAGCCCATCGCCGGCTCGAACAGCGTGTCGCCTCGCTCACCGATGCCGACCTGCGCCGGCCGTCGCTGCTGCCCGGCTGGACGGTGGGGCACGTGCTCGCCCACCTGGCGCGCAACGCCGACAGCCATGTCCGGATGCTCGATGCGGGCGGTCGCGGCGAGGTGGCCGAGCAGTACGTGGGCGGGGCCGAGGGCCGCGCAGCCGAGATCGAGCGTGATGCGGGGCGCGATGCCGCCACGGCCGTCGCCGACGTGGTCGCGACGAACGCTCGGCTCGAGGCCGCGTGGGGGACCACCCCCGACGAGGCGTGGACGGGCGAGGGCATGTCGGTGATGGGCCGCGTACCGCTCGCCGACCTGCCGTTCCGGCGCTGGCGCGAGACCGAGATCCACCATGCCGATCTGGGGCTCGGCTACACCGCCGACGACTGGCCGTCGGCGTACGTGCGGCTCGAGCTCGTGCGGATGGAACGGCTGTGGGCCTCGCGGCGACCGATGGGGCTGACCGCCCTGCCGGCCGAGGCGCTCGCGGTCGCGCCTGCGCAGCGGTTGTGGTGGCTGGTCGGTCGGGGTGCGATCGACGGACTGGCACCGGCGGGCATCTTCTGATGGCCGCGCCGACCCGGCTCGCACGTCGCGCGCTCGCGCTCGTGGTCCTGTCGTTCGCCACGCTCGCGCTGTTGCCGGCGCCCAGCGCGTCGGCGCATGCGTCGCTCGAGGCGAGCGTGCCCGCCCCGAGCTCCGTGCTCGAGGAGGCCCCCGACGCGATCGTGCTCGACTTCGACGAGCCGATCGAGGCGGGTCTGTCGGCGATCCAACTGTTCGACCAGTCCGAGCGGCTGGTCGACATCGGCGCCACGGTCGCGGCCGACAGCGACGCGAGCGTGGTGACCGCCTCGCTGCCCGACCTCGACGACGGGATCTACGCCGTGGTGTGGCGGGTGGCGTCGGCCGACGGTCACGTGGTGAACGGCGCGTTCGGCTTCAGCATCGGTACGGCCGGCGACACCAGCGGCCTGATCGACGACGTGCGCGACGGCGCCACCGCCGACGCCGCGGTCACCCGCATCGCCGACATCTCACGCTTCGTGCTGTTCATCGGCCTCGTGTTGTTGGTCGGCGCAGGGCTGTGGAGTCTGGTCGCCCCGTCGGACGGCCTCAACCGTGCGCAGCGCGCGATGCCCGTGGTCGGTTGGGCGCTGGCGTTCGTCGCGAGCGTGCTCGGCTACGGGCTCTACGGGGCCGCCGCCGTCGCCGGCTCGCTGAGCGACGCGTTCTCGCCGTCGGTGTGGGGTCGCATCGACGGCACCCAGACGGGCCGGATGACACTGATCCGGATCGGGCTGCTGACCGTGCTCGGGGTGCTGCTGTGGTGGCGCCGCTCGAGCGGCGCGATGTGGTGGCGGCAGGTCGCCGTGGCGTGCGCGGTGGGGGCGTTGATCACGCTCTCGGCCGCCGGGCATCCGTCGGTCACCTCACCCAAGGCGCTGTACGTGCTGCTCGACGCGGTGCACCTGATCGCGATCGTGGTGTGGATGGGTGGCCTCGCGCTGCTGGCCACCGGCCGGCGCTCGTGGTACGACGATCCGGGGGTCGAGCGGCTCGCCCGTTCGTTCAGCCGGTCGGTCACGGTGGCGGTCCCGGTGATCGTGATCACGGGTGTGCTGCAGGCGTGGAAGCTGGCGGGCGGGCCCGACGACCTGACCGACACGTCGTGGGGTCGCACCCTGCTGGTGAAGCTCGCGCTGGTCAGCGTGGTGGTGGCGATCGGCGCGGTGTCGCGGTGGCTGCTGCACAACGTGAGCGTCGTGTCGTTGCGGCGCACCGTGCTGGCCGAGGCGGTGCTCGGTGTGGCCGTGCTGGCGTTCACCGCCAGCCTCGTCACCCTGCCCCCGGCACCGGTGGCGCAGGGCGAGGTGTTCAACGCCACGCTCACGCAGGCGGGACTCATCGTCGACATCACCGTGACGCCCGGTCGTGTGGGCAGCAACGAGGTGCACTTCGTGATCACGCCACCCGGCGGCAGCATCACACCGGTGTCGTCGGTGACCGCCCGCATGACGCTGCCGAGCGACTCGGTCCCCGAGTCGCCGGTGACCATCACACAAGAGGGACCCAACCACTACACGGGAGCGATCACGCTGCCGTTCAAGGGTGACTGGACGCTCGAGGTGATCGTCGAGATCACGCCGGGCAACACGGCGCTGCTCAAGACGACGGTGCCGATCCCCTGACCGCGGCCGCCCGCGGCTCACTCGCAGAGCTGTGCGACCGCGAGCGGATCGTCGAAGGCGTACAGCACGGCGAGCAGCGCGTGTGCGGTGGACGGGTCGGCATCGGCCGACACCTCGTGCACCCACTGCTGCAGACGTTCGCTCACGTCGCGTGCGGCGCAGTCACCGTGCTGACCGTCCGCGGTGAGCGCGTCGTCGAGCCGATCGAGGGCGTCAGCCGGCAGGTCGCCACGCTCGATCGCTGCGCCCGCCACGCCGGTGAGCGCGATCACGGTGGTGTCGACCACCCGGTCGCCGAAGCGTGCGCCGGCCTCGGCACGGATGCGGTCGTCGGAGGGCGCGAGACCCCAGCGATCGAGCGCACCGGCTGCCTGCGGGGTGAGCAGGGCGAGGGCGGTGTCGGCGCTCGCCGACGCGATCGGTCCGCCGGGCACCACCGCCGAGATCGCGATGCCGGCCACCTCGAGCGAGAGCCGGTTCATCAGCTGCGCCGCGATCGCGTCGTCGATCTCGGCGTCGCGCACCGCGACCTGCACCTGTGCGAACGACACCGCCAACTGGTGGAGCGCGGTGTCGTCGAGCCGGCCATCGCTGTCGAACCAGCCGGTCGTGGTCAGCACGCGGCGACCGTCGTCGATCGCTCGGGTGAGCGCGGCGAGCGCCTCGGGATCGTCGAGCAGGAAGCGGAGCGTGGCGTCACCCTCGTCGTAGCTCCAGTCCCAGGCGCCGGCGCGTGGGCCGAGGTCGGCCAGCCACGGTGTCACCGCGACGGCCAACACCGCCGCGAGACCGGTCGCCACCCCGTCGACCGCAGCCGGCAGCTCACGGGTCTGCAGCTGTTGCAGCAGCGGCCGCAGCACGGCGCCGGCCGTCGTCTCGTCGACGTGCGCAGGGTCGGTGCCTGCGAGCAGCAACGCCGCGACGCTGTCGCCGAACTGTGCGGTGCGCAGCACGTCGTCGGGTCGAGCTCGCTGCAGGAACACCGTGGCTGCAGCAGGCCGCTCGGCGAGCGCTCGGAAGACCAGATCGGACGTGTTGTCGCCGCCGAGCCAGAAGTCGTCCCACCGTTCGCCGGCGCCCTCGCGCCCATCGGCCCATCGCCGCACGACGAGCGACGCCACGGCGCCGAAGGCCCGGTCGTCGAGCACGTCGGGCCCCAGATGCGCGAGCACGAGCGCTGCCGCGTACGGCGACATGTCCAACAGCGCGGTGGGGTACCAGCGCACGTGACCGTCGCCGGTGGCCTCGGCGCCCGCCGCGTACGCCGCCGCGGCGTCGGCGATGCGCCGGTCGAGCTCGTCGCGGCGGGCGAGCAGCTCGGGGTCGTCCGGCGCGTCGAGCAGCTGCTGTTGCACGTCGAGACGCTCGGCCGCGAGCGCCTCGAAGGTGGCGATCCACACCTCGTCGGGCGCGACGGCGGTGGCACCGGCGATCACCCCGGCCACCATGGCGTCGGGTGACCAGGGCCCGAAGGCGCCCGGCAGCGATGCGGGTGACGCCGTGCCGAGCGGGTCGTCGAGCAGCACACGCGTGACGAGCGGCAACAGCTGGTGTTCGAGGCGCGATCGTGCGGCGAGCACGGCGGCCACGGCGTCGTCGGCGAGGGGGTCGGGGGACCGCAGATCGTGCAGGAGCGCTGAGGCCGCACGCAGTCGTCGGCGCAGGACCTCGAGCAGTTCGAGGTCGTAGGCGAGCCCGCTCATCCCGGAGCCGCCACGGCCAGCAGGTCGAGCTCGTCGGCCCGCCGCTCGAGCACCACCGCGTGGCGCAGCAGGTCGTCGCCTGCCCGGTCGAGCCGGCGACCGTCGTCGCGCAGCGCCGACATCACCTGGTCGGCGACGGGGCCGCGCCACGTGTCGTCGCCGGCGGCCGACACGGCAGCCGCCAGCGGTCGGTCGTGCAGGCGCGCGGCGAGGCGGCGCAGATCGCGGGCGCGTGCGCGGAGGAGCTCGGACTCGGTGGTGGGCATCGCCCACATAGAGGTACGGGCTCCGGCGCGGTTCGGAAAACGTGATGCGTCAGAGCACGCAGACGACCACGTGGTGCGGGAGCTGCGTGGTGGCGTCGACGAACCCGTCGCCCACCACCTCGAACCCCTCGCGCTCGTAGAAGGCCAGCGCGCGGTCGCGTGCGTTGGCCCACACCACCCGAGCTCCGATCGACCGAGCGTGTGCCCGTCCGGCGGCGATCAGCGCCGAACCGATGCCCGACCCCTGCAGGTGCTGCATCGTCGCCATGCCGCGCAGCTGCACGGCCGGTTCGGTGCCGTCGGGCGCGGGCCGCGGCACCCAGGTGCTGGTGGCCACGAGCGAGCCGTCGATGCGCACCCCGAGGTGCACCGCGCCTGGCGCGTGGTCCTCGGGGAAGGCCACGTCCTTGGTGGGGGTGTCGTGACGCAGCACTGCCAGGCGCACGGCGTGCGTGTCGTCGGCCGTGATCGGTTCGACGTTCCACCTGCCGGTGGGCGCGGCGTCAACCATCGAGGCGCACCAGCTCGCCGTCGGCCGCGGCCGAGCGGTACATCGCGTCGACCACTCGATGCGCCTCGACGGCCGTGGCGAAGTCGGGGTGTGCGGCGCGTCCGTCGACCACCGCCTTCACGAACTCGCCGTCAGGGTTCATCGAGCCGTCGAGCAACGGCAGCGTGCGCGCTTCGAGCTCGTCGCCCTCGAGCGACCCGCTCGCCCCGTCCGCGTCGAGCCAGCTGACCGGTCCGAACCAGTCGTCGCCCTCGATCACGATGTGGCGTCGCTCGCAGAACACCTCGACGCGGCGCAGGCTCGGGCGGGCGAGGTTGTCGTGCCACACGCTCGTGAGCGTGCCGACGGCGCCGTTGCGGAACCCGATGGTGGCGCTGGCCACGTCCTCGATGCCGTCGAGCCCGTGGAAGTTGGCCGTGTTGGCACTGACGCGCGCGATGTCGCCCACCAGGAACCGGAGCATGTCGACGTCGTGGATGCTGTGCTCGATCAGCGTGCCCGCGCCCACCTTGGTGCGATCGCCACGCCAGGTCGACGAGTAGTGGCCCTGGATCGGGATGAACTGGTCGTCGCGGAACACCACGCTCATCACCCGGCCTGCGGCGGGGTCGTCGATCAGATGGCGGGCCCAGTTGTACGCGAGCGAGCGGCGCAGCACGAGGCCCACCTGGTTGGTGAGCCCGGCCTCGATCACCTGCGACGCCATCCGCTCGGCGATCTCGGTCGACACGGCGAGCGGCTTCTCGCAGAAGATCGGCAGCTCGCGCTCGACCGCCTTGGCGACCTGGCGCGGGTGCTCGCTCGTCCACGTGCAGATGTAGACCGCGTCGCACGAGTCGAGCACCTCGTCCTCGCTGGCGCACACGTGGTGGCCGGCTGCGGCGGCGAAGGCGGCCGCCCGCTCGTGGTCGGGGTCGTACACGCCGGCGCGGACCACGCCGTGACTGGCCTCGACGCCGCTGCGACGAAGGCTCTTCGAGTGGTAGGTCGCGATCAGGCCCGCGCCGAGGAAACCGATCCGGAGGTCGTTGCTCATCGAGGGGCGATGCTACGGCAGGGTGCCGTCGCCGCCGAGCCCGGCGAGCGTGACGATGCGATCGGCCACCACCTCGGCCTCGGCCGTGTCGTGGGTGACCATGAGCGCCGTCGTGCGCGTGCGGCGGAGCACCTGCGCGAGGTCGCCCGCGAGGCGGTCGTGCAGCGCCGCATCGAGCCCGGTGAGCGGCTCGTCGAGCAGGAGCAGCGGTGGGCGCGGTGCGAGCGAACGGGCGAGCGCGACACGCTTGGCCTCACCGCCGCTGAGCGACGTGACCGACCGGTGTTCGAAGCCCTCGAGCCCGACGAGGTCCAACAACTCGGTCACTCGAGTCCGACGTTCGGGCGCCGGCACGCGCTGCATGCGCAGCCCGAACTCGACGTTGCCCGCCACGTCGCGGTGAGGGAACAGCTGGTCGTCCTGGAACACCAGGCCCACACCGCGGCGGTGCGGTGGCTCGTGGGTGACGTCGCGTCCGGCCACGCGCACCGTGCCCACATCGGGCACGAGCAGGCCGGCCACCACGCGCAGCAGGGTGCTCTTGCCGCTGCCCGACGGTCCCTGCAGCGCGACCACCTCGCCGTCGGCCACATCGAGGCGCACGCGGTCGAGCACCGTGCGATCGCCGAAGCGCACCACCACGTCGCGGACCTCCAGCACGTCAGCGATCCCCGTGCGAGCCGGCGCGGTCGGGTGTCGTGACACGGTCGGTGTCCGGCCGATCGAGCAGTTCGACGCCCACCAGCACCACGGTGGTGACGGCCGCCAGCACCAGGGCCAGCGCCGACGCCTGCGCGCGCGGGATGTCGCCGGCGCGACCGAGCAGCCGGCCGATCGCGATCGGCAACGTCTCGTGGCCGGTGCGGCTGAGGAAGGTGGTGGCACCGAACTCGCCGAGCGACACGGCGGCCGCGAAGCACGCGCCGACCACGAGCGGCCGGCGCAGCAGGCGCACGTCGACCTCCCACCACGCTCGCACCGGTGCCGCACCGAGCGTGGCCGCGGCCTCGCGCCAGCCGACCGGGCGGGCACGCAGCACGGGCAGGATCGCGCGCACCACGAACGGCACCGCGACCAGCGCGTGGCCCACCGGCACCAGCCAGGGCTCGGCGCGCCAGTCGACGGGGTCGTGGTCGAAGGTGATCAACATCCCGAATCCGATCGTGACCGCCGACGTGCCGAGCGGGAGCATCGAACCGACGTCGAGCACGCGCCCCAGCCGAGGGCTCGCTGCGATCGCGAGCGCGGCCAGCGAACCGATCGCGAGCGCGATCACCGTGGCCAGCGCAGCGGCCCGCAACGACGTGCCGATCGCCGACCACGCATCGACGGGTGCACCCGCGCCCGGGCGCACGGGAGCGTCGCCGAACGACCGCCACGCCGTGAGCGACCACCCACCGCCGGGCCGCACCGAGTCGAGCGCCAACGCCGCCAGGGGAGCGAGCACGACGAACGAGCACACCAGCGCACCTCCCGTCACGGCCAGCCGAGCCCGGGCGGTGCGCGGACGAACGGCGTGGCGGCCGTGCAGGCCGAGCCCGAGCGACGACCGCCGCTGCGTCCGCACCGTCACTCCCACCATCACCACCAGCAGCACCAACTGCAGCATCGACAGCACCGCGGCACCACCCACGTCGCCGAGCGAGAGCGCTCGCCGGGCGATCTCGACCTCGATCGTGGCGCGCCCCGCGCCGCCCAGGATGCGCACCACACCGAACGACGTGAAGGTGAACAGGAACGTGATCGACGACGCGGCCACCAACGCCGGCCGCAGCAACGGCAGCGTCACCTCTCGCGTGGCGCGCCAGGGCCCGGCACCCAGCACGCGTGCGGCGCGCATCAGGTCGTCGGGCAGCTGCGACCACACGCCGCCCACCACGCGCACCACCACCGCGACGTTGAAGAACACGTGCGCGGCGACGATCGCGATCGCGCCGTGTTCGAGCGAGTCGGGCAGCAGCGCGACGAACGCCGCACCGACCACCACCGTCGGCAGCAGGAACGGCACGGTCAACAGCGCGGTCAGCAGCCGACGGCCGGGGAAGTCCCAGCGCGCCACCAGGTACGCGGGGCCGAGTCCGGCCACCACCGTGGCGATCGTGCTGATCGCGGCCTGCCAGCACGTGAACCACACCACGCGGCCGAGCCCGCTGCGGCCGAGGGTGTCGCGCACCGTCGACACGTCGACCACCTTCGCGACCAGGGTCGCGACCGGCCACGCGTAGAACAGCAGCAAGAACGCGAGCGGCACCACCACGAGCGCCGCGCGCAGGGTGAGCGGGAGTCCGATCCCCGCGAGGCGCGACCGGGTCAGCCGACGACCAGTTGCGTCCACTCGTCCACCCACGCCTCGCGGTTGGCGTCGATCTCGGCCGGGTCGACGGTCAGCGGGTCGGTCACCGGCGCGGCGAACTCCGTGAACTCGGGAGGCGGCGCGACGTCGGTGCGGGCCGGCCACACGAACAGGTTGAGCGCGACCTCCTGCTGGAACGTCGCCGAGGCGAGGAAGTCGACCAGCCGCCGTGCCTCGGCCTGGTGTTCGGTGCCGGCCAGCACGCCGGCGAACTCCACCTGGCGGAAGCAGGTGGAGGTCGTCACCGCCGTGGGTGCGTCGTCGCGGGGTGGGTCGGCGAAGATCACCTCGGCCGGCGGGCTGCTGGCGTAGCTCACCACCAGCGGGCGTGGGCCCTTGCCACTCGAGCCGCTGAAGCGCTCGTAGTAGGCCGTCGTCCACGAGTCGACCACCTCGACGCCGTTGGCCTTCAGATCGGTCCAGTACTGCTGCCAGCCGTCCTCGCCGAACTGCGCCACGGTGGCGAGCAGGAACGCCAGGCCGGGTGACGAGGTCGACGGGTCCTCGACCGTGAGCAGGTCGGCGTACGCGGGGTCGACGAGGTCGTCGAAGGTGGCGGGCGGTTCGAGACCTTGCGAGGCGAACCACTCCTTGTCGTAGTTGACGCACACGTCGCCGACGTCGACGGGTGTGAGCTCGCCGTTCGGCACCAGCGCGGTGAGGGCCGGGTCGATCGCCCCGAGCTCGGTGCTCGCATAGGGCTCGAAGGCCGGGATCGCCCGCGAGAGGAGCGTGTTGTCGACGCCCCACATCACGTCGCCCTCGGGGTTGCCGGCGGTGAGGACGGCCTTGCTCACCATCGTGCCGGCGTCGCCGGCGATGACGAGGTCGACCCCGATGCCGGTGTCGGCGGTGAAGCCGGCGAGCGCGTCGTTGAGCGAGGTGCCCTCGGTGGGGAACGAGTCGTAGGCGACGAGGGTGATCGTGGTGCCGGTCGAGTTCGTGGTGCCGGGTGCTGCAGTGTCGGCGGCGGTGGCGGCGGATGCAGCAGTGGTGGACGAGGTGTCGTCGTCGCCGCTGCAGGCGGCGAGCACGACTGCCGCGGCGATCAGCGCGACGACGGCGGAACGGTGGTGGGTCACGGGGTGCACTCCTCGAGGCAGGACAGGGGGCAGGGCGGCGGCAGGGCGGGGACAGGTCGGGGGCGGCACGGGGCCAGCACGGCGAGGGGCGATCAGCGGGGGGTCGAGGCCGGCACGACGACCGTGAGCACGCCGCCGTCGACCGACACCCGCACGGGACCGGTGGCGGTGTTGCTGATGCCGAGGGTGCTCGACGACGTGAGGCGGGCTCGTTCGAGCGGCCAACGGGCGCCGGTGACGTCGACACCGTCGCACCGCCCGTGCAGGGCGAGCAACGAGAACGTGGCACCCTCGGCGAGGTCGAGCGCGACCGAGTGACCGGGGTGCAGCACGTACACCTCGCTCTCGTCGAGCAGCGCGCGCACCGTCGCCAGTTCGTGCAGCACCGGATCGCCCAGAGCGGCCACCGTGCCGAGCAGGTGGTCGAGGCGAGCCACGCCGGTGGCGCCGTACACGTCGACGCTCACGGCGCCCAGTCGCACCGCGGTCTCGAGTGCGAGGGCGGTGTCGGTCGCGTCCTTGTCGGTCGGGTGCACCTGCACCGGGATCTCGTGCTCGGCCACCCACCGGGTGCCGGACTCGCTGATGCTGTCGAGATCACCCACCAGCACCGTCGGGGTGAACCCGGCGGCGAGTGCCTCGTCGAGACCGCTGTCGGCGGCCACCACGATCTCGTAGTCACGCACGGGAGCACGCACCGGGCCCCCGCCGATCACGACCGCTGCCGCTGTGTCCATGGCTCCCTCCGCTGGCATTACCCAGATCAGGTTCACGGGTCGGTGGCGGTCGGCCACCCTCTCAGCCCGCCGTTCCTGCGAGCTCCCCGACGTGTTGTCACCCCGGAGCGTATCGAGCCGACTTCGTTCTCGTCATGCTCAGGCGACCTCGAGCGGTCATTCGGCATGACGAGAGCGAGGTTTTCCAGATCACCGATCTCGTGGTGCCTCTCTGTTGGTGTGATGCACCACGACCGATTGCTCCTCGATCTCCTCCTCCGACACGACCACCTGATCGACCGTGATCAGATCGCCCGAGTGGGTCTCTCGCCACGACAGTGGCAACGCCGTGTCGAGAACGACCTCTGGGTCGAGATGGCGCCGGGTGTGTGGCGGCACGCCGCGACCCCCGACACCTGGCACCTCCGGGCCCGGGCCGCGGTGCGATGGCTCGGTCCGGACGGCGCGTTGTTCGGACCGACGTCGTCGGCGTGGTGGGACCTCGAAGCCCCGCTCGACGAGCAGATCCACGTGGTCGTCCCCCGCGCACGACGCCATCTCTCGGGACCGGTGGTCCTCCACACGGGCGGGTGGGATCCGCGTCATCTCCGTCGGCACGATGGCGTGCGTGTACAGGACCCGGCCTCGTCGATCGTGTCGTCAGCGTCGGTAGACCCGGACGTCGCGCGGCTCGAACGACGCATCGACGAAGCGGTTCGGCGGCGTCTGCTGACCCCGGCCGTGCTGGCCGCACGGCTGCACCAGACCGATGGCAGCGGTCACCGCGGAGTCCGATTGCTACGGTCGCTGCTGCTCGATTCGGGTGGTGAGTCGTACCTCGAGCGGCGCTTCCTCGCTCTCGTCCGCCGCGAAGGACTGCCGCGACCGACGTGTCAGGTCATCCATCGAGCGGGGAGCTCGACGATCGCCCGGGTCGACTTCCTCTTTCCCGGCACGGACATCGTGGTCGAGGTCACGGGTCGGCTCGGCCATGCGAGTGACACCGAACGACGACGTGATGCACGTCGCCGCAACGATCTCCAGCGCGCCGGCCGAATCGTCCTCGAGTTCACGACGGCTGATGTGCTGGACGATCGGGCGTACGTGGCGACGACGCTCCGCGAGTGGCTGCGGCCACCGCTCGACCTCGGATGAGCGTGATGTCATTCTCGTCATGCTCAGGCAACTCCCAGCGGACGTTTCGCCTGACGAGAACGAACTCGCCCGTATCGCCTCAGGCGTCGGGGACCAGGGGTTCGGTGGCGGGTGGGGCGATGGCGGGGGTGGTCTGTCGGCTGAGCCACACCACCATCGCCAGACCGGCGAGCACCATCGCCATGCCGACGATCTGGATCGGCCGGATCGTCTGGTCGAGCACGAGGTACGCCCACACCACCGCGAGGGCGGGCTGCGACACCTGCAACAGGCTGATCGTGCCGATCGGCACCGTCGACTGTGCGTACACGATCAGGCCGTGCGCGCCGGTACCGGTCATCACCGCGAGCCCGACGACGTAGGGCACCGAGTGCATCGTGAGGTCGTCGAGGTGACCGCTCAGCAGCGCCAGCGGGAAGATCGTGAACGAGGCGATGATCATCACCGAGCACAGGATCGCCTGCACCGACATGTCGCTGCGCATGCGCCGGCTGGTGAGCAGATAGGTGGCCCACGACAGCATCGCCATGAGGATGAACAGGTTGCCCGACCACGACGCGGCCCCGGTCTTCGGTGTGTTGAACAGCACCAGCATCAGGCCTGCCAACGACACGAGCGCGAACCACAGCGAGCGCAGGTTGATGCGCTCCTTCAGCACGAACGCGCCCACGGGCACGAGGATCACCGGAGTGAGCGCACCGATGAACTCGGCGTTCGCGACGCTGGTCTTGGTGACGCCGGTGAAGAACGCCGTGATGTTGAGCCCGAACACCACGCCCGGCACGAGCGCCCGCTTCAGCTCGGCTCGCGTGACGAAGCGGTGCTCGGTGACGCGCAGCACCACGGTCCACAGCAACGACGTGAGGATCATGCGGTAGAAGGCCATCGTGGGGCCGGGAATGCCCGACTTCTTCACGATGGTGGAGCCGAGGCTGAACGCCACGATGGCGCCGCTCATCGCGAGCAGGCCGAGCGAGCGGGCCGATCGGCGGCCCGTTCCGACGGGGACGCTCACGAGGCGGGCGCGCGACGGATGTCGGGCTCGATGTAGATCGTCAGCTCGTGCGGCACCGCGGCGCGCATCGCCACCTCGGTGCGGTCGATCGCCGCGGCCAGCTCGGCCACCGACAGCCCGTGGTCGTACTCGACCTTGGCGGCGACGAGCAGCTCCTCGGGCCCGAGGTGCATCGCGCGCAGGTGGATGATCCCGCACACGCGGTCGCTGTCGTCGATCGCACGCTCGATGCGGCCCTGCACCTCGTCGAGCGGTGCCTCGCCGATCAGCAGCTCCTTCATCTCGACCGCGAGCACCCAGGCGATCGCGATGAGCAGCAGGCCGATCGCGATCGAACCGACCGCGTCCCACCGGGGCTCGCCGGTGATCTCGGCCATCGTGAGCCCGAACAGGGCGAAGATCAGACCGGCCTGCGCGCCCGTGTCCTCGAGCAGCACCACCGGCAGCTCGGGCGACTTCGCGTTGCGGATGAACCACCACCAGCCCTTGCCCGACGGCCTCATCGGGCCGGCCTCGCGGACCGCGGTGCGCAGCGACGCGCCCTCGAGCGCGATCGACAGGCCGAGGATCACGTAGGCGACGACCGCGTTGTCGAGCTCGTGCGGGTGACGCAGCTTGTCGATGCCCTCGTACAGGGCGAACAGGCCACCCAGGCTGAACAGCACGAGGGCGACGACGAAGGCCCAGAAGTAGCGCTCGGGGCCGTAGCCGAACGGGTGGGCGCGGTCGGCGCGACGCTTGCCGCGCCGCGAGCCGAACAGCAGCAACCCCTGGTTGCCGGTGTCGGCGAGCGAGTGCATCGACTCGGCCAGCAGCCCCGCCGATCGGGTGATCAGGAAGCCGGTGAACTTGGCGGCGGCGATCCCCAGGTTGGCGAAGAACGCCGCGACGATCGCCTTCTTGCTGCCTTCGTGCACTGGTCTAGGTTGCCACAGCGGGGTGCCCGATCCACCGGACGGGCACACGCCACGTCGACACAGGGGGAACGATGGGTCAGCTGGACGGACGGATCGCGCTGGTCACCGGCGGCGGCCGCGGCATCGGCCGAGGTATCAGCGAACTGCTCGCGGCCGAGGGCGCCACGGTGGCCGTCAACTATCGGAAGGACCGCGAGGCGGCCGACGACACCGTGCGCGCGATCGAGGCCGCGGGAGGTTCGGCCCGGGCGTTCCAGGCCGACGTCGACGACGCCGACGCGTGCGCCCGCCTGGTCGACGAGGTGGTCGGCGAGCTCGGCGGGCTCGACACCCTGGTCTGCAACGCGGGCATCGCCTCGCGGGGCCGGGCCGTGGTCGACACCGATCCGGCCGAGATGATCCGCGTGGTCACCACCCACGCGTTCGGTCCGCACCACCTGTCCCGACTCGCGATCCCGCACCTGCGTGCACGGTCGGCGGCCAACGGCAGGGCCGACATCGTGATGATCTCGTCGGTCGCCACGTCGCACATGGGGGCCAACGGCGCGCCGTACAACATGGGCAAGGCGGCGATGGAGGCGCTGGCGCTCGGCCTCGCGAAGGAGGAGCGCCCGTACGGCATCCACGTCAACATCGTGGCGCCCGGCCTGGTCGAGACCGACATGGGGGTGCGGCTCGCCCGGGCGATGACCGGCCGTCGCGAGATGGACGATCTGCGCTCGCTCGACGCCGCATCCCCCTTCGGTCGGGTGTGCCAACCGCTCGACGTGGCCAACGTGGTGCTGTGGCTGTGCAGCCCGGGATCGGGCTACGTCACCGGTCAGCGGATCGAGTGCAACGGTGGCGGGTGACGTGCGCCGGGCCCCTTCCGGCCCCTGGACGGCCCCGGTAGCCTGGCCCTCGTGAGCCCCCTCGCCTCCGAGACCGACAGCAGCGTCGCCGACCTGATCATCAGCGTCACCGCGGATGCGCTCACCGAACTGGTGGGTCTGCGTGACGAGGAGCCCGACGCCGACCGCCTCGGGCTGCGGCTCGAGGTGATCAGCGGTCCCGGCGAGGACTTCCGTTACGACCTCAGCTTCGACACGGTCACCACGGCCGCGTTCACCGACCAGGTGCGTACCCACGCGGGTCCCGACGGGGTCGAGCTCAAGGTGATCATCCCGGCCAAGGACGTCGACTCGCTGCAGGGCGCCGTCCTCGACCGCACCGCCAGCCAGGGTCTCGTCATCCGCAACCCCAACAAGCCGGTGCCGCCCACCGTCGAGGGCCTGGTGCGCGACGACGAGCTGAGCGCCGAGGTCGAACTGGTGATCTCGGGCGAGGTCAACCCGGCGCTCGCGGCACACGGCGGTTTCGTCACCTACGTCGGCCACGACGGCGAGGGCACCGCCTATCTCACGATGGGCGGCGGTTGCCACGGCTGCTCGATGAGCCGGATGACCATGCTCGACGGTGTGCAGACGATGCTCGTCGAGCGGGTGCCCGCCATCGAGCGCGTGCGCGACCTCACCGACCACGCGAGCGGCGAGAACCCCTTCTACCGCTGATCAGCGCTCGCCGCGCACCTCGACCGTCTCGGCGGTCGGGTCGGCCGCGATCTGCTCGGGCGTGAACCGCACCTCGCGCAACGTGCCCGCGGCGAAGAGCGCGGTCTGCGACGTGAAGCCCGGGTCGGCCGGGTCGTCGGGCTGACCGTAGGTGAGCACGGCACGAGCCGTCGGACCGTCGGCACCGTACGACACGACCATCATGAAGCTGTCGCCGAAGGTGACCGGGTAGCGGCCGTCGCGCAGGTCGAGCACGGCGTCGTGTTCGCTGGCCTCGCCCGCCGGGGCCGAGGTGTTCTCGCCCGAGCAGCAGCCGACCACGCTCGCGGTGCCGTCGACGCCCTGTCCGCCCGGCAGGCCGAGCGGGTCGTCGACCAGGCGGCCGTCGACCTGGAGCTCGCCGAGCGGTACGTCGAGGGCGATGCCCTTCGCGATGAGGGCCTTCGCGGCGACGCCGAGGTTCGCGAGCAGTTCGACGTCGCGGGTGTCGTTCGCGGTGTTGGGCGTGAACACGGGATCGGCGGGATCGAACCCGACGCGGTAGAGCGCACCCGCGTCGACGAGGTCCTGGTTCGAGAACTGCCAGAGGTACTCGCGGAACAGCACCGCGCCGCGGGACTCGGCGGTGTAGGTGCGGTCCCAGGCGGCCAGCACCGCGCAGGCGGCCGACACGTCGTATGGCTTCTCGTCGACCAGCACCAGTTTCGTGCGCTCGCACGCGGTGAGGATGCCGGGCAACGCGAACTCGGCGTGCAGGCCGCGCGGCACCATGATCGCCTGCTCGACCTCGGCGGCCGAGAGCTTGCCGTCGTCGCCGCGCACCGCCTGGTCCATGAGCAGCAAGGCGTTCATGCGGGTGCGGGCCGACTGCGGCACGGCTTCGGGGCCGGTGAGCGGCGAGAAGCCGGTGAGCAGTTGTTCGGGGTTGGCGAGCCAGTGCGAGTCGTTGGCGTTGAACACGAAGTCGTCGCGTTCGAGTTGCGGTTGTCGTTCGAACGGCAGCAGCCCGGGTCGCGCCGCGGTGGGATCCTCGACCCATTCGTTGATCGGGTTCGACCCATCGAGCAGGACGGCGCCGTTGTCGTTCACGAGCGACGCGGTCGACCCCTCGGTCGCCACGGCCGACTGCCAGGCGACGATCGCCTCGGGCGACAGGTTCGGCGTGCTGGCCGTGTCGGCGTACCAGGCGCGCCCGTCGGCCGAGGTGGCGATGGTGTTCACCCACGGGATGGCGTTCACCCGGCGGTGCACGTCGATGAACTCGTCGAGGCTGGTCGCGGCGTCCATGCCGAGGAACTGCTCGAGCACGCCGGTGTCGTCGATGTTGGCGTCCCGGTACGTGTACGCCTTCTCGGTGGTCCACCCGAACGGCAGGTTCAGCATCGGCCCGTAGTGGCTCGACCACATGGTCTGCGTGACGGTCTCGATGCTGCCGTCGTCCTGCAGCACGTCGACCATCACGTCCTCCGACGTCATCGGCAGGTAGCTGTCGCCGTACGCGTAGCTGGTGGGGTCGGCCGGGTCGAGGGTCAGCTCGTACAGCGTCATGCGATGGCCGGCCGACACGGTGTGGGTCCAGGCGACCGCGTCGTTGAACCCGATGAGCACACCAGGCAGGCCCGACAGGGTGGCGCCGTACACGTCGAGCTCGCCGGTGGTGAGCGTGAGCTGCGACTCCCACAGCCGCAGTTCGCCCTCCCAGGGGAAGTGCGGGTTGGCGAGCAGCAGCCCGCCGCCGGTGTCGCTCAGGCCGGCACCGATCGCCCAACCGTTCGAACCGAGCGTGGTCTCGAGCGTGGTCTCGGGCGTGGTGTCGGGCGTGGTGTCGGGCGTGGTGTCCGGCGTGGTCTCGGGCGCGGTCTCGGGCGCGGCGGCGGACGGTGGCTGTGCGGTGGCGATGGGCTCGATCAGCGCGCCGCTCGAGGCCAACAGCACCACGTCGTTCATGTAGGCGTACAGGTCGGTCGTGGTGATCGGCTGCACCCACGGCTCGCCCTCGCACCAGCCGTTCGGGCCCTCGGCCTCGAGCGCCGCGTCGAACCCGGCCACGTAGCCGGCCACCATGTCGGCCTCGTTCGCAGGGACGTCGGCGAACTTCTCGTCGGCCTGGTCGTACAGGCGCAGGTGCTTGTAGGCGAGGTCGCTGTGCAGGTTCTCGTCGCCGTCGCCCGCACCGAACCACTTCGAGCGCTCACCGCGTACCTTGATCACCTGATCGATCAGCGTGCACGCGCGGTCCTGTGCGAAGGCGTAGCCCTGGCCGAAGCCGAGGCTGCCCCAGTCGTCGGCCACGATGTGCGGCACGCCGTACTCGGTGCGCGTGATCGAGGCCACGTAGCCGTCGAACACCTCAGTGGTCGGCGCTGCGGTGTCGACCGGCGCCTCGGTGGTCGCCGGTGTGCTGCTCGCGGGTGGCTCGGTGGTCGCGGTCGTCGTGGGTGCGCTCTCGTCGTCGCCACTGCACGCGGACGTCGCGAGCAGCGCGACGAGGGCGAACCGGGCGACGACAGGGACGCGAGCGCGAGTGGCGGCCATGGGGCGCAACGGTACGCGCCCCGCTGCTGACGGCCGGGCACCACGTGTGTATGGTGCCGCGCATGTCAGGCATCGTGAGCTACGGGGCCTACGTGCCCTACTGGCGGCTGCAGCGCAGCGCCATCGCCGGCGCGCTCGGCACCGGTGGCGGCAAGGGCACCCGCAGCGTGGCCAGCTACGACGAGGACACCACCTCGATGGGGGTCGAGGCGGCGCGGCGAGCGCTCGCCTGGGCACCGTCCGGGTACGAGCCGCCGATCGTCGCGTTCGCCACCACGGCGCCGGCCTATGCCGACAAGACCAACGCCACCGCGATTCATGCCGCGCTCGCACTGCCGTCGTCGGCCGGCGCCGTCGACACGGTCGGCTCGGTGCGTTCGTCGGCCGGGGCGATCATGATCGCCGGACTGCGCGGCGGCCTGGCCGTCATGTCCGACATCCGCACCGGCCTGCCCGGCGGCGCCGACGAGTCCGCAGGCGGTGACGCGGCGGTGGCGTTCGTGATGGGCGACGGCGCCGAGGCGATCGCCGTCGGGATCGGTGGCGCCGACGCCACGGCCGAGTTCGTCGACCGCTGGCGCCAGCCGGGCGAGACCGCCTCGAAGCAGTGGGAGGAGCGCTTCGGCGAGCACGCGTACCTGCCGCTGGTGTCGCAATCGGTCGACGACGCGCTCAAGTCGGCGGGCCTCACGATCGACGAGATCGACCACGTGATCGTCACCGGCCTCCACACTCGTGCGGTCGCCGCCGCTCGACGTGCGATCGGTGCACGACCCGATGCGATCGTCGACGACCTGGCCGGCACCGTGGGCAACACCGGTGCCGCGCACCCCGGGCTGCTGCTGTGCGACGTGCTCGACCGGGCAGTGGCCGGCGACACGATCGCCGTCGTCACGCTCGCCGACGGGTGCAGCACGTGGTTGCTGCGGGTGACCGACCGCATCGGGAGCCGTCGCCCCGCGCAGACGGTGCGCGAGGCGATCGCCGCCACCAACGACTCCCTGGCCTACGCGAGCTTCCTCACGTGGCGCGGCCTGCTGCACCGCGAGCCACCGCGCCGCCCCGAGCCCGACCGTCCGGCGGCGCCGCCGTCGATGCGCTCCAACGCGTGGAAGTACGGCCTGTTCGGCTCACGCGACGAGGCCGGCTTCGTCCACCTACCGCCGGCGCGCGTGAGCATGCAGAGCGGTGCCATCGACCGCATGGAGCTGGTGCGGATGGCCGACGTGCGCGCCACGATCGCCACGTTCACCGTCGACCGGCTGGCGTTCAGCCTCAGCCCGCCGGTTGTGGCGGCGGTGATCGACTTCGACGGCGGTGGCCGGTTCCAGTGCGAGCTCACCGACGTCGACCCGGCCTCGGTGCGGATCGGTGACCGGGTCGAGATGACGTTCCGCCGCCTGTACACACAGGACGGCATCCACAACTACTTCTGGAAGGCGAAGCCGCTCGCCTGAACGGCGGCACGGCACGAGAGGAGCGAGCAATGGCGAGTCACGGCATCCGGGACAAGGTGGCGATCGTCGGCATGGGCTGCACGCCCTTCGGCGAGCACTGGGACAAGAGCACCGACGACATGCTGATCGAGTCGTCGTCGGCGGCGCTCACCAGCGCGGGCATCACCCTCGACGACGTCGACGCGTTCTGGCTGGGCACGATGGGGTCGGGCTTGTCCGGCCTCACGCTCAGCCGCCCGCTCAAGATCCAGCACAAGCCGGTCACCCACGTCGAGAACTACTGCGCCACCGGCAGCGAGGCGTTCCGCAATGCGTGCTACGCGGTCGCGAGCGGTGCCTACGACATCGCCATGGCGATCGGTGTCGAGAAGCTCAAGGACTCGGGCTACTCGGGTCTGGTGGTCAGCGCACCGGCCAACGACGGCACGGCGGCCACCGTCACCGCGCCGGCGTCGTTCAGCCTGCTCGCGCCGGCGTACGCCAAGAAGTACGGCGTCGACGACCAGGAGCTCAAGGACGTCCTCACCCGCATCGCCTGGAAGAACCATCGCAACGGGGCGCTCAACCCGCGTGCACAGTTCCGCAAGGAGGTGCCGAAGGAGACCATCGCGTGCAGTCCGATCGTGGCCGGCCCGCTCGGCATCTTCGACTGCAGCGGTGTGAGCGACGGCTCGGCCGCGGCGATCATCGTGCGCGCCGAGGACGCCCACAAGTACACCGATCACCCGATCTACGTGAAGGCCCTGTCGTTCGTGGCGGGACCGGCGAGCGGACCGATCGACCCGGCCTACGACTACACGTCGTTCGACGAGGTCGTGCACTCGGCGAGCGACGCGTACGCGCAGGCCGGGATCGACAACCCGCGGGCCGAGCTCGCGATGGCCGAGGTGCACGACTGCTTCACCCCGACCGAGCTGGTGCTGATGGAGGACCTCGGGTTCGCGGAGCGCGGGATGGGGTGGAAGGAGGTGCTCGCCGGCACCTTCGACCTCGACGGCGAACTGCCGGTCAACCCCGACGGCGGTCTCAAGTCGTTCGGGCACCCGATCGGCGCGTCGGGACTGCGGATGCTGTTCGAGTGCTGGCTGCAGCTGCGTGGCGAGGCCGGACCGCGCCAGATCCAGAGCATCGGCGCCGGCAAGAACAAGGCGCTCACCCACAACCTGGGCGGGGGCCCGGGTGCGTGCGTGAGCTTCGTCAGCGTCGTGGGCAGCGAGCTCGACTGATCCGGCGTCAGCCGGCCGGTCGCATCACGCGCTCGACGAAGTCGACGATCGCCGCGGCGAGCACGTCGCGGCCGGCGTCGAGGCTGGCCACGTGCCCGCCGCTGCGCAGCACCAGTCGCGTCACCTCGCCGCCCAGCGCCGCGGCCACCACGTCCGACGCGGCCGGGTCGACCACGTCGTCGTCGGCGCTCGTCACCACGAGCACCGGCACGGTGACCGAGGCGAGATCGAGGCCGAGCAGTCCCGTGTGCATGGCGAGCAACGCCTCGATCGGCAGCGTCTCGTAGGCGACCTCGCCGACCGACGACGCACCGACCTCGATGGTGGTGTGCCCACGTGACTGCCGCCATTCGAGACCGTCGATGGCGTCGGGATCGGGGGCGAGCGGGTTGACGACCACGGCGCCGCGCACGCGGCCCTCGGCGGCCAGCGCCAGTGCCACCGCAGCGCCCATCGACTGGCCGACCACCACGTCGGTGTCCCACTCGCGTGCGGCCTCGACCCAGTCGTCGAACTCGACACCGACCAGGTCGTCGGGCGACGAGCCGTGCCCCGGCAGCGTGGGCGCGAACGCGGTGTGGTGCACGTTGGCGAGGTGACCGACGAGGGGCCACATCGTGGCGCCCGTGCCACCGAGTCCGTGCAGCAGCAGCACGCGTGCCATGTCGGCGGTCGTCCTCAGTCGAGCGCGTGCAGGATGTCGCGCAGCAGGTCGGTCGGGTCTTCGAGACCGATCGAGAAGCGCAGCATGCCCGGGGTGACGCCGACGTGCGCTGCCTCGTCGGGGGTGAGGCTGGCGTGCGTGGTGGTGGCCGGGTGGCACACGAGCGTCTCGGGACCACCGAGCGAGGTGGCCCGGTGCAGCAGCTCGACCCGATCGAGGAACCGCTCGGCGGCGGCCAGGCCCTCGGCGAGCTCGATCGCGATCATCGTGCCGCCGTGGCGCATCTGCCGTTTCGCGAGCTCGGCCTGCGGGTGGCTCGCGAGGCCGGGATAGTGCACCGCCGAGACCTTGGGGTGCTCGAGCAACGACTCGGCGAGGTAGAAGGCGCTGTCGGACTGGTGCGTGGTGCGCACCGACAGGGTGCGGATGCCGCGCAGTGCGTTGAGCGCGTCGAACGGCGACGGCGTCGCGCCGTGCAGCACCGCGTACGACCAGATGGCGTCGGTGTAGTCCTTCTCGCCGCTCACCACGCCGAGGGTGGCGTCGTTGTGGCCGGCGATGCCCTTGGTGGCCGAGTGCAGCGACAGGTGGATGCCGTGGTCGAGCGGTCGCTGGCCGAGCGGTGTGGCGAGCGTGGAGTCGACCACGGTGACCGGCCCACGCAACGCGCCGAGCTCGTCCAGGTCGACGAGATCGAGGCGCGGGTTGGACGGTGTCTCGGCCAGCACGAGCATGGTCTTGCCCGGCCGCACCGCCTCGGTGAACGCACCCGGCACGTGGCCGTCGACGAACGTGGTCTCGATGCCCAGACGGGCACACGGCCCCTGCAGGAACGCGAGGGTGCCGGCGTAGAGCTGCCGCTGCGCGACGACGTGGTCGCCGGACGAGCAGAGCGCGAGCACGACGCTGGCGACGGCACCCATGCCCGAGGCGAACGCGATCGAGTCCTCGGCGCCCTCGAGCGTGGCGACGGCCTCCTCGAACGAGCGAACCGTCGGGTTCGCGTAGCGGCTGTAGAACTCGGCCGCCCGCATGCCCGTTGCCCGGCGGCGTGCATCGACCAGGCTGGCGCTCTCCCACACCGTCGAGGCCCACAGGGCTGGGGCCAGTGAGGTGCCACTCGCGCCGCGGCCGGAGGTGATCGCCTTGGTGGCGGGCTGGTGCTCGGTCACGAGGTGCCAGGTTAGGGCAGGGCGTCGCCGAGCAGAACTCGGTTCCGTCCGAGACGGCGACCCCGGGCGGTGCGTACAGTCCAGGCCATGAGCGTGGACCTTGGGGCCTGGTACCGATCGGCGCGAGAGCGGATCGGCGCGTTGGTGGACGATTCGATGGCCGGGCTGCCCGTGGCGGCGACGCCGGCGTGGGACGTGCACGACGTGATCGCGCACCTGAGCGGAGTCGCCGACGACGCCACGGCCGGCAACATGGCCGGTGCGCCCGGTGAGGCCTGGACCGCGGCCCAGGTCGAACGCGGGCAGGGGCGCACGGTCGCCGAGATGATCGCTCGATGGAACGAGACGGGGCCCTTCGTCGAGGCGTTCCTCTCGAGTCCCGATGGGATGTCGGCAGCGGCGGCCGTCATCGACCTGCACACGCACGAGTGCGATCTGCTCACGGCGCTCGGCAGTCCGATCGCGGTGCCCGACGAGGTCCTCGGTTGGGTCGCCTCGCAGTTGCGGGACGGCTTCGCCTCGAACGTCGCCGGCGCCGGTCTGCCGTCGGTCGAGGTGGTCACGTCCGATCTCGAGCTGTTCCGCAGCCGGCTCGGCCGGCGCACGGCCGACGAGACCCGGGCCTACGGGTGGTCGGCCGACCCGACGCCGTACCTCGATCACTGGTTCGTGTTCGGCGTGGCCGAGTCGTCGCTGGGCGAGCGGATCGCCTCGTGATCGGCCGGCTCGACGAGGTGGTGATCGACTGTCACGATGCGTCGCGCCTCGCCGAGTTCTGGCTGGGGGTGCTCGGCGGTCACGTCGTGCGTCAGAGCCACGAGTGGGTCGCGCTGTACCCGCCGCACGGCATCACCGTGTCGTTCCAGGTGGTGCCCGAGCCGAAGACGGTGAAGAACCGCGTGCACCTCGACGTCGACGTCGACGACCTGGCCGAGGCGATCGAGGCCGTCGAGGCGCTCGGCGCCACGCGGGTGGGCGAGATCATGTGGGACGAGCTCGGCGGGTTCCAGGTGATGGCCGACCCCGAGGGCAACGAGTTCTGCCTGATCCTCGGCGCCACCCCGATCGCGTAGCGCCGCCGGGGCGGCGTCAGCGCGGGCCGCGGATCAGGCGACCGGGGAGCTCGCCGGTGAACTCGTCGTCGGCGACGGTCTGCACCCCGGCCACGAAGGTGGCGCGGTAGCCGTCGGCCTTCTGCACCAGTCGACGACCGCCGGCCGGCAGGTCGAACGCCATGCGCGGCGGCCCGAAGCGCAGTCCGTCGTAGTCGATCACGTTGAGGTCGGCGCGCAGTCCCGGTGCGACCAGTCCGCGGTCGGACAATCCGTACAACAGCGCCGTCTGGCGGGTCTGGCGGTGCACCACGTACGGCAGGTCGAGCTTGGGGCCGCGGGTGCGGTCGCGTGTCCAGTGCGTGAGCATGAACGTGGGCGTGCCGCCGTCGCAGATCGCACCGCAGTGCGCACCTGCGTCGCTGAGCCCCATGCGGGTGTGCGGGTGCCGAGTGGCCTCGTAGGTCATCGACAGGTCGCCGTACGCGTAGTTGAAGAACGGTGCGTACAGCATCCCGTTGCCGTCGTGCGCGGTCAGCTGGTCGAGCACCAGTTGCATCGGTGGGACGCCGGCGCGAGCGGCGACCGCCGCGACCGACTGCTCGGCGGAGGGCTCGTAGTCGATGTCGCCGTCGGCGACCGGCCAGATGCGGTGCAGGTTGTCGAGCACGACCTTGGCGAACAGCCCGCCGTCGTCGGGCACCTCGTGCACGATGCGGCGTCGACGCTCGGGATCTGCCAGCGCGGCGAGCCGCTCGGGCATCGGCAGGTGCGCCACCTCGCCGTAGGCCGGATGGAACAGCAGCGGGTGCACACTGCCGTGCAGGCAGTAGAGGATGCCGATCGTGCGGCCCGCCACCTGCGCGTAGATCGGCAGCTGGTCGGCGTGTGCCTCGTCGAGCAGGCGCAGCACGTCGCGCCACACCTCGCTCGCCTGGTCGGGCTGGTTGAGGTTGACGCTCACCGGCTGACCGGTGAGTTCGGCCAGCCGCCGCATCCACGGCCACTCCTTGATCGGCAGGTACGCGTGCTCGGGAGCGAACTGGAACACGCCGTGGCCGGCGCGGCGGATGGCCTCGCCGATGCCGAGCAACTCGCGCTCGTCGGCGTGGGTGCCGGGCACCAGCTCGCCGTCCTTCGAGCGGTGCAGTGGTGTCCGGCTCGTCGAGAACCCGAGGGCGCCGGCGCGCAGCGCGGCCTCCACCTGTGCGGACATCTCGGCGATGTCGGCGTCGGTGGCCGGTTCGTTGTCCGCGCCGCGCTCGCCCATCACGAACGCGCGCAGCGGGCCGTGCGCGATCTGCGAGCCGACGTCGAGCACGTGCGCGTGGGCGTCGAGCGCGTCGAGATACTCCGGGTAGCTCGTCCACTCCCACGTGATGCCCTCGGTCATCGCCGAGCCGGGGATGTCCTCGACGCCCTCCATCAGCTCGATCAGCCAGTCGTGCCGGTCCGGTGCCGCAGGAGCGAACCCCACGCCGCAGTTGCCCATCACCACCGTGGTGACGCCGTGCCAGCTCGACGGGGTGAGGTACGGGTCCCAGCTCGCCTGCGCGTCGTAGTGGGTGTGGATGTCGACGAAGCCCGGTGTGACGAGTGCGCCGTCGACGTGCACCTCACGACGACCTGCGCCCGCGGTGCCCGCGTCGACGACGGAGGTGATCAGCTCGCCGTCGACGGTGATGTCGGCGGCGCGCCCGGGGGCGCCGCTGCCGTCGACCAGGAATGCGTGGCGGATGACGAGGTCGTGCACGCCGCGAGTCTGTCAGGCCACCGGTGCCGATCGGCTCAGCGGCCGAGGGAGGCGATCTCGCCGTGGAGCAGTCCGTTGCTGCTGATCGCGGTGTCGTGTTCGAAGGTGCGCACGCCGTGTCGGTCGGTGAACGTGCCGCCGGCCTCTTCGACGATCACCTGCACGGCCGCCAGGTCGTAGGGCATCAGCCCGACGGCGTCGATCGCCAGGTCGATCGCGCCCTCGGCCACCAGCATGTGCTGCCAGAAGTCGCCGAACCCGCGTGCCCGGTAGGCGCGCTGCTGCAGTGCGACGAGGTCGCCGGTGAGGCCGAGGTCGTCCCAGCCCGCGGCGAACGTGACGGTCACCTGCGCCTCCTCGATCGACGCCACCGTCGACACCCGGCAGGGGCGTTCGCCGCCGGTGGCCGTCTCGGCGACGGCACCGAGGCCGCGTGCGGCCCACCAGCGACGGCCGAGCGCCGGGGCGGACACGACACCGACGACGGGGCCGTGGTCGACGTGGGTGAGCGCGATCAGGCTGGCCCAGACGGGGATGCCGCGCACGAAGTTCGACGTGCCGTCGATCGGGTCGATGATCCATCGCCACGGCGAGTCGGCGTCGCCGACCAACCCGTGCTCCTCGCCGAACAGGCCGTGGTGCGGGCGTTCGGCGAGCACGAGCGAGCTGATCGCCAGCTCGCTCTCGCGGTCGGCTTCGGTGACCTCGGTGCGGTTGGCCTTCCAGTCGAGGTTGAAGCTCCGCTGCTCGTAGTGCGGCAGCGTGATCGCGTCGGCGGCGGTGGCGAGGCGCATCGCGAACGCGAGCTCGACCGCGAGGTCGTGGCCGTCGAGCTGGGTCGGCGAGGTGCCAGTGGTGTCGGTCATGCGGGGAACTCCGGTGCGCGCTTGGCCTGCAGGGCGGCGAGGCCCTCGGCGGCGTCGGCGCCGAGGAAGTTGAGCATCTCGTAGGCGAGCGACGCCTCGAAGTTGGGCAGCGAGGCGCGGAGCCAGTGGTTGAGCGCCCGCTTGGTGAGCCGCGTCGCGTCCTTGGGGCCGCGAGCGAGCCGCTCGGCGATCGCCAGCGCTTGCGGCAGCACCTCGTCGGCCGGCACGGCCTTGCTGACGAGTCCGATCCGCTCGGCCTCGCGGCCGTCGATGAAGTCGGCGGTGAGGAGGTAGTACTTCGCCTTCGCCATGCCGCACAGCAGCGGCCAGATCGCCACGGCGTGGTCGCCGGCGCCCACCCCGAGGCGGATGTGCCCGTCGGTCAGCCGGGTGGCCTCGTCGATGATCGAGATGTCGGCCATCAGCGCGACGGCCAGCCCGGCACCCACGGCGACGCCGTTGATCGCACTGACGATCGGCGTGTCGCAGTCGATCATCGTGCGGACGATGTCGCCCGCCTCGCGCATCACCTTCATCGTCTGCGCATGGTTGCCCACCTGCTCGGCGATCCAGTCGAGGTCGCCGCCGGCACTGAAGGCCTTGCCCTCGCCGGTCACCACGACCGCCCGCACCGTCTCGTCGTACGAGACGTCGTGGAACACGCGGGCGAGCTCGGCGTGCAGCAGTGCGTCGGTGGCGTTGAGCTTCGCAGGGTTCGACAGCGTGAGCAGCATCACGCCGTGCTCGCGGCGCTCGATCCGCAGCCGCTGGTAGGAGGAGTCGTCCATCGGTCCGAGGCTACGCAACCGGGTGTCGGCCCGCCGAACGGCCGACGCACACGGGGCGCACCGGTGTGGGGCACGGCATCGCTAGCGTCACGGCATGGCGATCTCGGTGACGGGCCACGACGCGGTCGTGGTGGGTGCCGGGGTGAACGGGCTCACGGCGGCGGCGCGACTGGCCGCCACGGGACGGTCGGTGCTGGTGGTCGAGCGTGCGTCGACGGTCGGGGGCAACGGCCGCACCAGCGAGCTGTTGGTCGACGGGGTGCGCCACGACCTCGGCGCGGCGGTGGTGCCGTTCGCTGCGGCGTCGCCGGCGTTCGGTCGCCTCGGCCTGTCGCTCGACCTGGTGCACTCGCCGGTGGCCCTCGCACACCCGCTCGACGGTGGTGACGCGGCCGTGCTGCACCGCGACGTCGACCTCACCGCCGCCGGATTGGGCCGCGACGCCTCGAGGTACCGACGGCTCGTGTCGTGGCCCGTCGAGCACTTCGACGAGCTGATCACCGACGTGATGGCGCCGCAGCTGAAGGTGCCCCGCCACCCGTTGCTCATGGCCCGCTTCGGCGCGCTCGCGGCGCTGCCGGCCACGCTGGCGTCGGCCCCGTTGCGAACCGAGTCGGCGCGAGCGTTGTTCGTCGGCATCGCCTCGCACGCCACGGTGCCGGCCGACCGCCCCGTGACCGGCGGTGTCGGCTACGCGCTGCTGCTCGCCGCGCACGCCGTCGGCTGGCCGGTGGCCGTCGGGGGCACCCAGGCCGTCGCCGACGCGCTCGCGGCGTTCGTGCGCGAGCGCGGTGGCACGATCGAGCTCGGCACCGAGGTGCGCTCGCTCGACGAACTGCCCCGGGCACCGATCACGTTGCTCGACATCTCGCCGCGCCAGTTCGCCCGCCTCGCCCCTGGTGCGGCGCCGGCCTACCGCGCCTGGCGGTACGGGCCGGGCGCGTGCAAGGTCGACTACGTGCTCGACGGGCCGATGCCCTGGACCGCGCCGGCGTGCCGCGAGTCGGCCACGGTGCACGTGGGCGGCACCGCGGCCGAGATGGTCGCCGCCGAACGCGAGGTCGCCGCGGGGCGCCACGCCGAGCGGCCCTTCGTGCTCGTGGCGCAACCCGACGTGGCCGACCCCACCCGTCGCCACGGCGAGCTGCGGCCACTGTGGACGTACTGCCACGTGCCGCACGGCAGCGACGTCGACGCGAGCCCGGCGATCGAACGGCAGCTCGACCGTTTCGCGCCCGGGTGGCGCGACCGCGTGGTGGCCAAGCGGGTGCTCACGGCACGGGACAGCGAGGCCACCAACCCCAATCTCGTCGGAGGCGACATCGCGGCCGGCCTGATGAGCATGCGTCAAGTGCTGCTCGGCCCACGTCGACGGCGGACGGCGGTCAGCCCGTACCGCACCGACCGGCCGGGCGTGTACCTGTGCTCGTCGTCCTGCCCGCCCGGCCCGGGCATCCACGGCATGGCGGGATGGCACGCCGCCGGCGAGGCGATCGCGCACGACCGCTGACGCCGACGGGGACGTCGAGGGGAAGGAGGCGAGTCGGGCAGGTTCAGCGCAGCGACTGCACGGCGGCGATCACGCCGTCGACGTCGAGGCCCATGGCCGCGAGGATCTTGGCCGCGTCGCCCTGCGGGATGAACTTGGCCGGGATGCCGAGGTTGCGCACGGCGACCGAGTGGTCGATCTCGTGCACCTGCTCGGCGATGGTCATGCCGATGCCGCCGTCGCGGATGCCGTCCTCGATGGTGACGACGGCGCCGTGACGCGCCGCGTCGGCGATCATCGCCTGGTCGAGCGGCGCGCAGCTGCGCACGTCCCACACGGTCACCGACACGCCCTGCTCGGCCAGGCGGGCAGCGGCCTTCTCGGCGGTCTGCACCATCTTGCCGATCGCCAGGATCGCGACCGACCCGTCGCCCTCGCGGACCTTGCGGCCGAGCAGGCCGACACCGACCTCGTGCTCGCCGACGTGGTGCGCGGTGCCACGCGGGTAGCGGATCACGACCGGACCCTCGTCGGCCAGGGACACCGCGTCGTGCAGCATCACCTGCAGGTCCTCGGCGCTGGCCGGCGCGAGCACGCGCATGCCGGGCACCTTGGCCAGCAGCGCCATGTCGTACACGCCGTGGTGGCTCGCGCCGTCGGGACCGGTGATGCCGGCCCGGTCGAGGCAGAAGATCACCGGCAGGCGGTGCATCGCGACGTCGTACACCACCTGGTCCCACGCCCGGTTGAGGAACGTCGAGTAGATCGCCACCACCGGACGCAGCCCGCCCATCGCCATGCCGGCGGCTGCGGTGACCGCGTGCTGCTCGGCGATGCCGACGTCGAAGAAGCGATCGGGGAAGCGCGCTTGGAACGGCAGCAGACCGGTCGGGCCGGGCATCGCCGCGGTGATCGCGACGAGGCGCGGGTCGAGCTCGGCCTCCTTGATGATCGCGTCGGCGAAGCTCTGCGTGTAGCCGGTCGGCATCGCCGGCGGCGGCCCGACGGCCGGGTCGAACACGGGAGCGTCGTGCAGGTTCTTCTCGTCGTCGTCCTCGGCCGGCGGGTAGCCGCGGCCCTTCTGCGTGAGGACGTGGACGACGATCGGGCCCTCGGCCGACAGCTCGACCGCGTTGCGGAGGCTCTCCTCGAGATCTTCGAGCGAGTGCCCGTCGACCGGACCGACGTAGCGCACGCCGAGCGCCTCGAAGAACGACGGCGGCTGCAGGAACTCGCGGACGGCGGCCTTGAACGCCTCGACGCCCTTCTCGGCCTGCGGGCCGACGTAGGGGAGACCCTGCAGGAACTGCTCGAGGCGGCGCTGGCGACGCACGTACACCGGGTTGAGCCGGATGTTGGTGAGCGCGTGAGCGAGCTTGTCGGTCACCCGCGACGGCAGGCTCGGGTGATCGGCCATCGCCTGCTCGACGGCGGTCGGCGGTGCGGCAGCCGTGAGGTTCGAGATCGTCGGCGCGTACGACCGGCCGTTGTCGTTGAGGACGATGATGACCCGGCGGCCCGAGTGGCCGAGGTTGTTGAGCGCCTCGTACGCCATGCCGCCCGTCATCGCGCCGTCGCCGATCACGGCGACGATGTGACGGTGCGGATCGACCCCGGCGTCGCGGGCCGCGGCCAAGCCGTAGGCGTACGACAGCACGGTGCTCGCATGGCTGTTCTCGATCAGGTCGTGGTCGCTCTCCTCGCGGTTGGGGTACCCGGAGAGGCCGTTGGCCTGGCGGAGCTGCTCGAACCGGGCCTGGCGGCCGGTGACGATCTTGTGCACGTAGGCCTGGTGGCCGGTGTCCCACAGGATCGCGTCGCGGGGCGACTCGAACACGCGGTGGAGTGCGAGGGTGAGCTCGACCACGCCGAGGTTGCTACCGAGGTGACCGGCGTTCTCGGCGACCGCCTGCACGACGAAGTCGCGGATCTCCCCGGCCAGGTCGTACAGGTCGGGATAGCCGAGGTTCCGCAGGTCGGCGGGTTCGCGGATGTCGGAGAGCGCCATGACGAGCCCACGCTACCGCTGGGTAGGGAGTGGGGCATGGTCAGGCCGGTACGTTCGCCACGTGCCGATCACCACACAGCTCTTCGACCTCACCGGACACGTCGCCCTGGTCACGGGCGGCAACAGCGGCATCGGGCTCGGCATGGCCGAGGGCCTCGCCGCCCACGGCGCTGCGGTCGCCATCTGGGGGACCAACCCCGCCAAGAACACCGCAGCGGCCGCCCGGTTGCGCGAGTACGGGGGCACGGTGCTCGACCTCGTCTGCGACGTGGGTGATCACCAGGCGGTGATCGAGTCGATGCGGGCGACGGTCGACGCGCTCGGTCGGGTCGACTCGTGCTTCGTCAACGCCGGCGTCGGCGGTCAGGCACCGAGCTTCGTCGGCATGACCGAGGACGAGTGGCACCGGGTGCTGCGCGTCAACCTCGACGGCGCGTTCTACACCGCCCAGGAAGCGGTGAAGCAGATGGTCGCCCAGGGCGACGGCGGCTCGGTGGTGTTCACCACGTCGGGTTCGGCCTACTTCGGTCAGCAGCGCGGCCAGCACTACGGCGGATCCAAGGGCGCGGTGATCTCGATGATGAAGGGCATCGCCGTCGAGCACGCCCGTCACGGCATCCGCTGCAACGCGATCCTGCCCGGTTGGATCGAGAGCGACATGACCGCCGGCGCGCTCGGCTGGGACAAGTTCGTCGACAAGGTGCTGCCCCGCGTGCCGCTGCGCCGGTGGGGCAAGCCCCAGGACTTCAGCGCCCTCGCCGTGTTGCTGGCGAGCCCGCGGGCCAGCGGCTACCAGACCGGAGACGTCATCACCATCGACGGCGGCTACCACAGCTTCTGAGGTCTGCCTCCGGGTCGGGCCCTCGGACGGGGTCAGTCGGCCAGGCCGGCCGCGATCGCCTCGTTGGTGAAGGCGCGGAAGCGCTCGGTGTCGAAGCCGACGACGAGACGCGCCTCGGTCTCGATGATCACGCGGCTCGGCGAGTCGAGGAACTTCGCGAACGCCCGGCGGTAGGTGTCCTCGGGCTTCGCGGCCACGCCCGACAACGCGCCGTAGAACCACGCCTTCAGCTCGTCGAACTCCGCCGACCCGGGTGCGTGCACCACCGAGTCGCCCTTGAACGACGCCGTGCGACCGCCCCGGTTGATCACGATGCCCGATTGCGGTCGCGCCCGCAGCGCCGGCACCCGCTTCCGCCGCTCGGCACACGTCGTGTAGAAGCGGCCGTCGCGGTACAGGTACGCGACGACGACGCCCACCGGGTACCCCTCGCGGGTGGTCCAGTTGAAGATGCACTCACCGCCGCCACCGACGAGTGCGCGCAGCTCGTCGTCGTCGAGCTGCATCCCGGTCAGGTCCTCGTAGTCGACCGATTCGTCCGACGACATCGTCGTCCCCCCGTGTGGTCAGGCGGCACCCCTCGCCGCGGCCGGAGCGTACCGTGCCTCCCCGGCCTGCGGCAGCGGGTCGCAGGGCCCCCGCGCGCGAAGCTTCCGCCCATGGGGACTTCCAGGGTGATCGAGGGGCACGCGGGGCAGCAGGCCGTCGCGGCGATGATGCAGTTCGGCACGGACGTGATGTTCACGCTCAACGGCGGGCACATCTGGCCGCTGTACGACGCCGCGCGTGATCAGGGGATGCGGGTGGTCGACACCCGCCACGAGCAGACCGCGGCGTTCGCCGCCGAGGCGTGGGCCAAGCTCACCCGGAAGCCCGGCTTCGCCGCGCTCACCGCCGGACCCGGCATCACCAACGGCGTCTCCGCGATCACGAGCATGTGGTTCAACGGTTCGCCGGTCGTGGTGATGGGCGGCCGGGCGCCCGAGGCGCGCTGGGGTGCCGGCTCGCTGCAGGAGTTCGACCACGTGCCCGTGGTGCAGTCGATCACCAAGTCGGCCGTCACCGTGAAGGACGCGTCGCAGGCGGCTGCCGCGGTGTACGCCGCAGCCACCACCAGCATGACCCCGCACCGGGGTCCCACGTTCCTCGACTTCCCGCTCGACGTGTTCGGTGCGTCGAGCGGCGAACTCCCCGCGTTCGACGAGTGCACGGGCAAGGGCGGCGCGCCCGACCCCGACGAGGTCGCCACGCTCGCGAATCTGATCGCCCAGGCCGAGCGACCCGCCTTCATCGTCGGCAGCGACGTGTACTGGGACGGCTCGTGGCCCGAACTGCAGGCGGCCGTCGAGCACCTGCGCGTCCCGTGCTTCTACAACGGCCTCGGCCGCGGCACCCTGCCCGCCCGCCACGAGCTGTCGTTCCTGCGCACTCGCGGTCTGCTCAAGCAGCGCGCCGACCTGGTCGTCGTGCTCGGCACGCCGCTCGACTTCCGCCTCGGCTTCGGCCGGTTCGGCGACGCGCAGGTGGCGCACGTGGTCGACAGCGACGCCCAGCGCGCCGCACACGTGAGTGTCCCCACCGTCGCGGGCGACAGCGCGATGGTGCTGCGCGCGCTCGCCGAGTACGCCGGGCCGTGGGCCGACCGCGAGGCGTGGATCGCCGAGCTGCGCGCCGCCGAGGAGCGCGGGCGTGCCGCCGACGAGGTGCTGCTCGCCGCCGACAGCCCCGACATCAAGCCCAGCCGCATCTACGGCGAGCTCGGCAAGCGCCTCGCCGACGACGCCGTCGTGATCTGCGACGGTGGCGACTTCGCGTCGTACGCCGGCAAGTTCGTCGAGGTGCAGCAGCCCGGCTGCTGGCTCGACACCGGTCCGTACGGCTGCCTCGGCAACGGGATGGGCTACGCGACGGCTGCTCGTGTGGCACGGCCCGACAGCCAGGTCGTGGTGATGTTCGGTGACGGTGCCGCCGGGTTCAGCCTCATGGACGTCGACACGCTCGTCCGTCACCGCCTGCCCGTGGTGATGGTGGTCGGCAACAACGGCATGTGGGGTCTCGAGAAGCACCCGATGCAGGCGATCTACGGCTGGGACATGGCGTGCGACCTGCAGCCGGGCTGCCGCTACGACCAAGTGGTCACCGCGCTCGGCGGTGGCGGCGAGTTGGTCACCGATCCGTCCGAGATCGGCCCGGCGCTCGACCGTGCCTTCGCGTCGGGTGTGCCGTACCTCGTCAACGTCGTCACCGACCCGACCGACGTGTACCCGCGTTCGTCGAACCTCGCGTGAGGGCGGTGCCCTCCCTGTGACCACCGCGTCCGACGTCGCGCACGGCGACGTCAACCGTTCGCGACGCCACTGGATCGTCTTCGGTGCAGCCTTCGCGATCCTCCTCGGTGCCGCCGGCACGCGTAGCGCCGCCGGCGTGCTGGTCGACCCGCTGCACGACGAGTTCGGATGGAGCCACGGCACGATCGGCCTCGCGGTCAGCATCAACGTGCTGCTCTACGGCTTCATCGGCCCGTTCGCCGCGGCCCTGCAGCAGCGCTTCGGGCTGCGGCGCGTCACCGGGGTGGCGCTGCTGATCATCGCCACCGGCGCAGCGCTCACCACCCGCATGAGCCAGCCGTGGCACCTGTACCTGCTGTGGGGCGCGGTCGTCGGGGTCGGCTCGGGATGCATGGCCACCGTGTTCGCGTCGACTGTGGCGAGCCGCTGGTTCCTGCGACGGCGCGGTCTCGTCACCGGCGCGCTCACCGCGGCCAGCGCGAGCGGACAACTGGTGTTCCTGCCGTTGCTCACCCGGTTGGCCGACGGGCCGGGCTGGCGGTGGGTCGGAGCTGCCGTGGCCATCGGCGCGATCGCGGTCGTGCCGATCGCGGTGTTCGTGCTGCGCGACCGGCCCGAGGACGTCGGCCTGGTGCCCTACGGCGCCGGCCCGTCGTGGACACCGCCGGCGGCGATGGTCGGCAGCCCGGTCGGCAACGCCCTCGCGGCGTTCCGCGCGGCCCGCACCTCGGGCACGTTCTGGCTGCTGTGGGGCAGCTTCGCGGTGTGCGGCCTGTCGACCAACGGGCTGATCGGCACCCACTTCATCTCGGCCGCGCACGACCACGGGGTCGACGGTCCGACGGCGGGCACGTACCTCGCGATGATCGGGGTGTTCGACATCATCGGCACCGTCGCGAGTGGCCATCTCACCGACCGGTACGACCCGCGCCGGTTGCTGCTCGCGTACTACCTGTTGCGCGGGCTCAGCCTGTTCGTGCTCGACCCGGCACTGGCCCATGGTGGTGGCGGACTGTTCGGATTCATGATGTTCTACGGGCTCGACTGGGTCGCCACCGTGCCGCCGACGGTGGCGCTGTGCATCGCCCACTTCGGTCGCGATCGCGGGCCGCTGGTGTACGGCTGGGTGTTCGCCGGCCACCAGGTGGGCGCGGCGCTCGCGGCGTGGGGCGCCGGGGCGCTGCACGACAGCACGGGCAGCTACAAGGCGGCGTTCGTGGTCGCCGGCGTGATGTGCCTGTTCGCCGCGGTGGGCGTGATGCGGATCGAGCCGCCTCAGGTGCAGTTCGAACCGACGGCCGGCACGACGGCGCCGGTCGGGTCGAGGTCGTAGCTCACGACCTCCTCGCGCAGCAGCAGTCCGACCAGGTCGGCCTCGCTGGCGGGCGGAGCGCCCTTGAGCGCGATGTAGGCCTCGACCGCGGTCTGCAGAGTGGTGCGCTCGATGGCACAGATCTGCTGGTTCGCGACGGGCACGGCCTGGATGCCCTCGTCGATCTGCTGGGTGACGCTGCCGACCGTCTCGCCGATCTCGTCGCCGGCCGCGCAGGCACCGACGACGAACGGCAGCGTGGCGAGCGAGACGGAGGCGACGAGTGCCCGACGGCGTCGCCGAGTGCCGGGTGTCAGTGCGCTTTGCTGTGGAATCGGTCGACCTCCACCAGGACTCGAGTGACCTTCCCTGCGGCCACGAGTCCTCTGGTATCGGACGCCGACACCGTGAACATGAGCCGCCGGCCCTCGATCTTCTCGAGCGTCGCCTCGGCCTCGACCTGCATCCCGACGGCGGTGGGCTGCAGGTGGTCGATCTGCACGCGCATGCCGACGGTGGTGTGCCCCTCGGGCATCCGACCGGCCAACGCCGCGCAGGTGGCCTCTTCGCACAGGGCGATGAGGCGGGGCGTGCCGAGGACGTCGACGGTGCCGGAACGCAGCTCGCGGGCGGTGTCGGCCTCCGACACCACCATCGTCGCCTCACCCCGGAGCCCGACCTCGATGTTCACGGTCGACCACCTTAGGGCGGGGCACCCGCCCGGACGGAACCCGTGTGACGGGGCCGGTCGGTAGGCTCCGACAGATGATCGACCAGGATGTGCTCACCAAGGTGCTCGGCACCGCGGTGCGGAACGGGGCGGAGTTCGCCGAGGTGTTCGTCGAGGACAAGCGGTCCACGTCGGCCGGCCTCGACGACGGACGGATCGAGCAGGTCACCAGCGGCCGCGACCGCGGGGCGGGCATCCGTGTCGTCAAGGGTGACACCACCGGCTTCGCGCACACGGCCGATCTCAGCGAGGCGGGTCTGCTGGCGGCCGCCACGTCGGCCGCTGCCGCCGCCAGCCAGGGCGGTGGCGGGGTGCGCACCATCGCCCTCACCCGCCGCGACGCGACGCCGGTCAACACCGTGTCGCGTTACCCCGACGAGGTGCCGAAGGCCGCCAAGGTCGAACTGCTGCGTCGCGTCGACGACGCCGCCCGTTCGGCGGGTGCGTCGATCGTGCAGGTGTCGGCCGGCTACGGCGACAGCCGCCGCCGCATCCTCGTCGCCAACACCGACGGCGTGCTCGCCGAGGACGAGCAGGTGCGCAGCCTCATCCGCATGAGCGTGGTGGCCAACGGCGACGCGGGCATGCAGACCGGGTTCCAGAGCGCGGGCCAGACGGTCGGCTTCGAGATGTTCGACGCGGTCGACGTCGAGGAGCTCGCCCGCGACGCGGCCCGCATGGCGATCACCAAGCTCAACGCCCGCCCGGCCCCCAGCGGCGCCGTGCCGGTGGTCATCCAGCGCGGCAGCGGCGGCGTGCTGTTCCACGAGGCGTGCGGTCACGGCCTCGAGGCCGACCTGGTCGCGAAGGGATCGAGTGTGTACCGCGGCAAGGCCGGCGAGCTCGTCGCCTCGCCGCTCGTCACGCTCGTCGACGACGGCACGATGAGCACCGAGTGGGGTGCGATCGGCATCGACGACGAGGGCCACCCGAGCCAGTACAACGTGCTCATCCAGGACGGTGTGCTCACCGACTACATGTGGGACTACCTGCGTGCCCGCAAGGAGAACCGCCCGCAGAGCGGCAACGGTCGTCGTCAGAGCTACATGCACCTGCCGATGGTCCGCATGACCAACACCTACGTGCTCAACGGCACCGAGGATCCCGACGACATCGTCCGCAACACCGAGTCGGGCGTGTACGTCGCCAAGCTCGGCGGCGGCAGCGTCAACACGGCCACCGGCGACTTCGTCTTCGGCATGGTCGAGGCCTACCTCATCGAGCACGGCGAGATCACCGAGCCGCTGCGCGAGGGCAACCTGATCGGCAACGGCCCGCAGGTGCTGCGCGACATCGACCTGCTCGGCAACGACTTCGGCATGGGCAACCCCGGCACGTGCGGCAAGGACGGCCAGGGCGTGCCCGTGGGCGACGGCCAGCCGACGCTCCGCGTGAAGTCGATGACGATCGGCGGCACGGCGGCATGAGCGGCGTCGACGAGCTCCAGGCGATCGCCGATCGCATCGTCGCCCAAGCGCGTCCGGGCGAAGAGGTCGAGGCGTACGTGTCGCGCGACAGCGAGACCGACATCCGCATCTACGAAGGCGAGATCGAGCACTTCGTCAGCGCGCAGAGCGAGGGCATCGGCATCCGCGTCATCCGCGACGGCCGTACCGGCTTCGCGTACGCGGGCACGCTCGACGAGCGCGCCATCGCCGAGGTGCTGGCCGAGGCACGCGACAACGTCGAGTTCGGCACGTCCGACGAGTGGGCCGCCCTCGCCGCGCCCGATGGTGTCGACGTGGTGAAGCAGGACCTGTGGAACGAGGTGCTCGCCTCGTACCCGACCGACCGCAAGATCGAGCTCGCGAAGGAGCTCGAGCGCCTGAGCAAGGCCGTCGATCCCCGCGTGCGCGTCGACGACGCCAACTACAGCGACGTCGCCGGCGAGTCGGCCGTCGCCACCACCACCGGCATCCGCCGGTCGGGCCGCGAGAACGGGTGCTACGTCAGCGTCAGCACGCTCGCCGACGACGGCGACGAGACGCAGACCGGCTTCGGGTTCAGCGTCGGCCGCTCACCCGACGAGTTCGATCTGTCGAAGGCCGCGAAGGAGTCTGCCGATCGGGCCACCCGTCTGCTCGGTGCCACCAAGCCGACGAGTCGCCGCCTCACCGTGGTGCTCGACCCGTTCGTCACCGCCCAGTTCCTCGGGATCATCTCGAGCACGCTCAACGGCGAGGCGGTCATCAAGGGTCGCAGCTTCTTCAAGGACCGCATCGGCGAGCAGGTGGCCGACCCGCGTTTCACCCTCGTCGACGACCCGACCAACCCGCTCGCGTACACAGCGACCGAACTCGACGGCGAGGGCCTCGCCGCCCGGCGCAACGTGCTGATCGACCAGGGTGTGCTGCAGGGATTCGTGCACAACAGCTACAGCGGGCGCCGTGCCGGCACCACCAGCACCGGCAACGCGGTGCGCGGCGGTTTCAAGGGCACGCCGGGCGTGGGCTGCCTCGCGATGCAGGTGCACCCGGGCACCCGCTCGCAGGACGAACTGATCGCCGACATCTCCGACGGCGTGCTCGTCCAGCAGGTGTCGGGTCTGCACAGCGGCGTCAACCCGATCAGCGGCGACTTCTCGACCGGCGCGTCGGGTCTGCTGATCTCGAACGGTCAGGTGGGCGCGCCGGTGCGCGAGTTCACCATCGCGTCCACGCTGCAGCGCATGCTGCTCGACCTGATCGAGGTGGGCGGCGACGTCGACTGGCTGCCGATGCGCGCCGCGGGCGTGAGCCTGGTGATCGGCGACATGACGATGTCGGGCGCCTGACGCGACCGGTCATGCGGCGCGGGTGTTCACCAGCGCGCCCTGGTGGGTGACGGCGAACGCCTGGTAACCGTCGAACCGGCCCACCCAGTCGAGGCCGCCGGGCCCCATCGCACACGCGGTGGTGGCGAACGCGTCGGCCCACGTGAGCGACGGGCCGATCACGGTGACCGAGGCCCAGGTGTCGGCGGCCTCGCCGTCGGCGTCCCACAGGTGCCGGCCGCGCTCGGCGGTCCCCGACGTCGCGACGGCACCCTCGGTGACGGTGATGCCGGTGATCACGGCGCTGCGACGCGTGGGGTCGGCGATCGCGATCGTCCAACAGTCGCGACCAGCGGGCGCGCCGTGCACGACGATGTCACCGCCGACGCCGACGTACCAGTGCTCGAGGCCGTGGTCGAGCAGCAGGCGGCTGGCGCGCTCGGTGGCCCAGCCCTTCACGAACCCGGCGGGATCGATGCGGCCGTGCTCGAACACGTGGAAGGCCCCGTTGCTCGAGTGTTCGAGCCAGGTGCACGCGTCGAGCACGTCGATCACCTCCTGCGAACAGTCGACCAGGGCCAGTTCGCCGCGGTTGACGCGGCTGATCTCGCTCGACGGTCGGAAGGTCGAGAACATCGCCTCGAGACGCTCCAGCTCGGCGAGCACCTCGTCGATGGCGGCATCGATGACCGTGCGGCCGACCAGCCCGAGGTCGTCGTGCACGTGGATGCTCGCCATCGTGCCCATCACCTCGGCGTGTCGCACGACGGCCATCAGCCCGCCTGCCCCACCGCGAAGTCGATGATCGCCTGCAGCGAGTTCTTGTAGGCGTTCGACGTGATCGTCGCCCCGGAGACGCCGTCGAACACGGCGCTCTGCGCGTCGAGCGCACGCTGGTCGAGGATCGGCACGGCCCGGTCGTTGATGGCCACCGACTTGCGGTGGTCGGACGGCGTGACGATCGCGGTCGACGAGCAGATGGTGCCGTCGGCGGCGACCGCGGCCTCCACCTGCACGGGGCCCCAGCGGGTGTCGACGGTCGGGCCGGTGAAGTCGGTGCAGGCCGGAGCGGCCGGCACCGTGCTCGCCACGGTGGGAGGTTCCGTGGCGGGCACGGTGGCGGGGGCCGTCGATGGGGTGGGGTCGGCGATGGTGGTGTCGGGCGCGGTCGAGCCGGGCGCCGTCGTGGCGGTGGCGGTGGCGGTGGCGGTGGTGGCGGGAGCGGTCTCCGCTGTGGTGGTGGGCGAGCCGGGCGTGTTCGACACCACGACGGTCGAGCCGTCGCTCACCGACACGCCGGCGGCGCCGTCGTTGCCGGCGTCGACGGTGGTGGAGGGGCGGTCGAGCACGCTCAGCAGGAAGCCGCTCGCGCCGGTGAGGGCGATCGCGGGGAGCGCTCGCCGGGCGAGGCTCGGTCCGCGTCGGTCGCGTCGGTCGCGTCGGTCGCGTCGGTCGCGTGAGGTCGGGGTCATGCGGTCACCACCAGCTGTGTTCGTAGTGCAGGTCGCCCGGGGCGAGCCCGGCCTTGGTGAGGCCGGCGCGGGCGGCGCTGAGCAGACGGTCGGGACCGCAGAGCACGGCCACGCGCTCGGCGATGTCGGGCACGGCGCGGCGGAGGGTGTCCGCGCCGAAGGGGTCCTTGACGGCCAGCGTGGCCGACGGACCGACGAGGGTCATCACCCGTCCGTTGCGGGCGTTCGCCAGCCGGACGAGCTCGTCGTGGTGCACCAGCTCGCGCTCGCTGTGCGCCCGGTACAGCACGATCGGCTCGGCCGAGCGGGGCAGCACCTCGAGCAGCGCTCGGGCCGGGGCGATGCCGACGCCACCGACGACGAACACGACCTTGCGGCCCTCGGTCACCTCGGGCGTGCACACGCCGTACGGTCCGTCGACCGCCACGCGGTCGCCCACCGACAACGAGCCGAGCAGGCTCGATGCGTCGCCGCGGTCTTTGATGGTGAAGCGCAGACCGTCGTGCCCGGGAGCCTCCGACAGCGAGAACGGGTTCGAGCGCCACCAGCCGTCGCGGGTGAGGGCACGCAGGAAGCAGAACTGGCCGGCCGAGCCCCGCATCGACCGCAGACGGCGGCCGGTGAGGCGCACGGTGACGATGCCCGGTGCGACGGGCTCGATCGCGCTCACGCGCAGCGGTCGTGCCACCGAACGGACGACGCGGCCCCAGCGTCCCCACAGCAGCGCGAGGGCGACGGCGACGTGCAGGCCGATCCACACCCAGCGGGCGATGGCGTCGTCCGACAGGTCGGCGCCGGTGACGATCTGGTGGCCGAACGAGAGCGCGAAGCCCAGGTAGGCGGTGAGGTGCATCAGGTACCAGGTCTCGTACGCGAGCCGGTTGCGCACGCTGCGGAGCGAGGTGACCGTGACGACGCCGATCAGCAGCGCGCCGATGGTCGCTCCGGCGAAGTAGGGCTGGCGCCCGGTGAGGTCGGCGATCGCGCCGGCCCAGTCGCCGCCGACCTGCCACTCGAAGACCGCGGCGGCGACGTGCACACCGACGAGCACGGCCATCGTCTCGCCGAGGATGCGGTGCCACACGAACAGGCGGTCGAGGCCGTACCGGCGCTCGAGGAACACGGGGCGGGCGGTGAGCAGCAGCCCGATCAGCCCGACGGCCGAGGCGCCGAGACCGGTGAGCTGGGTGACGGCGGTGGCGACGCCCGTCACGCCCTCGCTCAGGTGCGACAGGCCACCGTGCATCGACCACATGCCGATGACGACGGCGACGTAGCAGCCGACGGCCCAGGCGAGATCGGAATCGAGCACCCGCGACCGACGCGCCGGGGGGAGGAGTCGGCGCGCGGTCGCGGTGCTGGAGCTCGTCCACCTCGGGGCGTTCGGACCGTGGGGGGAGGTTCCGGTCCGGGGTGCCGTCGTGACCGGCGCCGCCTCGAGTCGACTGCTCATCGACCACGATCGTGCGGCCCCGACGTTGAGAACGGCTTGTGCGAAGGTGAGAGTTCGGTGAGAGCGCCGGGTCCGACGCCCGTGATCAGGGGCGGAGCACCTCGGACACGGGGCGGCAGCGGATCCCGATCGACGCTGCTCGCGTGGAGTCGAGCATCACCACCCCCGGCCGGCGCAGCCCGGTGTCGGCGAGCGATGCGGTGGGCAGCCGGTCGGCGGCCGAGCCCACGCCGAGCCGGCGGGCGATGAGCCGGGCGAACGCGGCGCGGTCGACGGCCTCCGGTCCGGCCACGTGCAGGGGTCCGCTCACGTCCGCTCGGTCGGCGAGGTGCACGATCGCGTCGGCGAGGTCGTCGGCGTGCACCGGGCAGCGCACCTCGTCGGTGAAGAACGCCATCGACGACCGACCGGCGAGCACGGCCTCGACGTCGCGTTCGGCGTGGCCGGTCTGCGCGGTGCCGTACACCAGCGACGTGCGCACCAGCACCGCCGACGGATGCACCTCGGCGACGGCCGTCTCGGCCTCGGCCTTCCACGAGCCGTAGTCGGTGATCGGGGTGGGCTCGTCGGCCTCGGTGTACGGCGTCGGCCGCCCACCGAACACCACGTCGGTCGACAGGTGCACGAGCCGCGCCCCGACCGCAGCGGCGGCCCGGGCGACGTTGCGGCTGCCGCCGACGATGTTCAGCGGATCGTCCTTGCGGTAGGCGAGGTGCACCACCGCCTGCGGCCGCCAACTCTCGATGGCGCGGACCACCGCATCGGGACGCACGATGTCGACGGTGCGCGAGGGCGGGGCGACCACCTGCCAGTCGGCGAGCGCGGCGCGCTCGACCAGGTGCCGTCCGACGAAACCGGCGCCCCCGGTCACGAACACCAGGTGGCTCCGCCGACGCCAGCGCATGCGGCTCATCATGGCACCCGGTCGCACGGATACCCTCTCGCAGGTGCCCCGTCCGTCCGACGCCGCCGTCGCCCGCCATCCCCATCTCGGCACACCGCTCGAGCCCGGCTGGGTGCGCGTCGACCTGCATTCGCACACGATGTGGAGCGGCGACAGCACCACCACGCCCGACGAGGTCGAGCAGGCCGTGATCGAGAGCGGGCTCGACGTGCTGTGCATCACCGACCACAACGCGATCAAGGGTGCGGTCGAGCTGGCCGACCGCCTGCCGTGCCGCGTGATCGTGGGCGAGGAACTGCGCACGCACGCCGGCGAGATCATCGGGCTGTTCCTCACCGAGCGGGTGCCGTTCGGCGTGTCGCCGCGTGAGGCGGCCTCGCTCATCCGTGGCCAGGGCGGCGTGGTGTACGTGCCGCACCCGTTCGATCCGATGCGACGCAACCTCGCCGAGCCCGCACTCGATGCGCTCGTGGCCGAGGGACTGGTCGACGCGATCGAGGTGATCAACGCGAAGACGTCGTTGTCGAGCCTCAACCGCCGTGCGGCCGAGTACGGAGTCGAGCACGGTCTGCTGGCGGGAGCCGGCAGCGATGCGCACGTGCCGCTCGCGCTCGGCAGTGCCTACGTCGAGATGCCCGAATTCGACGGCCCAGAGGATTTCTTGACGAAGCTCGCCACGGCCCGCACGGTGGGGCATCACTGGGACGAACCGCGGCCGTGGTCGTCGCGCGTCGTTCCCGGTACCACGAGCGGGTAGAACTGTCGGCCGTGCCCATCCTGCATGCCATCGTGCTCGGCCTCGTCCAAGGCCTCGCCGAGTTCCTCCCGATCTCGTCGAGCGGGCACCTGTTGCTCACGCCGTGGCTCTTCGGCTGGCACGACCTCAAGGACAACAGCATCAAGAAGGCGTTCGACGTGTCGTTGCACCTCGGCACGCTCGTCGCGGTGGTGGCGTACTTCCGCAAGGAGCTGGTGGTCTACGTCACCAAGGGTGTGGGTCTCGTCGTGCGTCGCGAGAAGCCGGTCGACCCCGAGGGCAAGCTCGCGTGGCTGCTCGTCGTGTCGGCGATGCCGGCTGCTGCGGTGGGCGCGCTGCTCGAGGAGACGATCGACGACAAGCTCGGCACGCCGGCGCTGATCGCGGTGTCGCTCATCGTGTTCGGCGTGCTGTTGTGGTGGGCCGACCGTCGCACGGGGAGCCGCACCATCGACGACTACCAGGGCCGTGACGCCCTGACCGTCGGCCTCGCGCAGGTGCTGGCCCTCAACCCGGGCACGTCGCGTTCGGGGATCACCATGACCGCCGCTCGCACCATCGGCTTCAGTCGCGACGCGGCCGCCCGCATCAGCTTCCTGATGGCCATCCCGGTCACCACCGGCGCGGTGGTGTGGAAGATGGCGAAGCTCTTCGCCGACGGCATCCCGGACGGTCTCGTCGCGCCGATGATCGTCGGCATCATCACCTCGGGCCTGTCGGGGTGGTTCGCGGTGTGGGGCACGATCAAGCTCGTGCGCACGCGCAGCTTCCTGCCGTTCGTGGTGTACCGCATCGCGCTCGGTGTGGTGGTGCTGCTGCTCATCGCCACCGGCGTCCGCTGATCGCGGGCCGCTGACCGCCGGCTGCTGGCGGCTCGCTCAGGCCGGGCTCGCGAGCACCAGCACGGCCGTGCGTTCGACCGTGGCCGCGGCCACCGCCGCCGCGTCGTGCTCGTCGACCGCCACCACCACCGAGGTGGCCGACACCGACATCACCGTCGCGTCGGCCGCGAGCACCTGTCCGGCGGCCACGACGTCCACGTGGTCGCCCGGGCCGAGCGGCACCGCGGTGTCGTCGACGGGCACGGCGACACCGCGACGTCCCGGTCCGGGGAGGTGGTCGCCGACGAGGTCGGTGCGCGTCACGATCGCGCCGGCGGCGAGCGGATGCGACGCGGCGCGGCCCGAGGGGTCGGTGGTGACGGCGCCCTCGGGGACCAGCGCGACCGGTGCCTGCATCGGGTGCGCGGTCAGCGGTCCGGTCGTGCGGTCGGTCGACGTATCGGTCACCCACACCGTCACCGAGTCACCCCACGCGCGCTCGGCCTGTTCGAGCGCCTCGACCCGGCCGGCGACGAACCAGCCGACGCCTGCGGCGAGCGAGAGGGTCAGGATGGGGCGCAGCCAGCGGTGGCGGGCGCCGACGCGCGAGAGCGACGAGCGGATCTGGACGACGAACACGGGGCCTCCCGGTGTTGGGCCCGCGACGGGCCACGACGCACGGGGGAGGCGCGGCGGACCCTATCGGTGCGCCGGTTCGATCAGTCGCTGGTCGACGAGCTCGAGCTGCTGGTGCTGCTCGAGGGGGTGGTCGAGCTCGACGTCGTGCTCGACGAGTCGCTGCTCGACGAGCTCGAACTCGAGCTGCTGGCGCTCGACGAGCTGCTGGAGCTGGACGACGAGCTGCCGCGACTGTCGGTCTTGTAGAACCCGCCACCCTTGAAGGTCACACCCACCGGGGTGAAGACCTTGCGCACCGGCATGACCTGACCGGTGGTGGGGTGGGTGGCCTCGGTGAGGGTGGCGTCGCTGAAGGCCTGCTGGACCTCGATCGTCTCGCCGGTGTCGACGAACTTGTACACGTAGGTGGGCATCGTGGCTCCGCGTTGCACGAACGGCACTGAAGGCAGTGGACGGGCGGTGGTTTAGCAGTCGAACTGCACGAGTGCTAATGCTATCCGCGCCGCCCGCCGCCAGCACTTCCTAGGATCGATCCATGCGTGTCCACACCGCCGTCGTCCCCGCCGCAGGCATGGGGACCCGATTCCTGCCCGCCACGAAAGCCGTCCCGAAGGAGCTGCTGCCGGTGATCGACACCCCGGCCCTGCAGCTCATCATCGACGAGGCGGTGGGTGCGGGGGTCGACCACATGGTGATCGTGACGAGCCACGCGAAGCCGGCGATCGAGGCGTACTTCCAGCCGCAGCCCGAGGTGATCGCCAAGTTGCGCTCGTCGGGGCGCGACCAGATGGCCGACCGGGTCGAGGCCCTCGGCCGCGACGTCAAGGTGAGCTTCGCCTACCAGGACCAGGCCCTCGGCCTCGGCCACGCCGTCGGCTGTGCTCGCGACGTCGTCGGCGACGAACCGTTCGCCGTGCTGCTGCCCGACGAGCTGATGGGATCGTCGTCACTGCTCGACCAGATGGCTCGCCTGTGCGAGTCGACCAACGGCAGCGTCGTCGGTCTGAAGGAGGTGCCGCACGACGAAGTGGGCGCCTACGGCGTGATCGACCCGTCGGGCGAGCTCGATGCGAGCGGCGTCGTGCCGGTGCGCTCGATGGTCGAGAAGCCCAAGCCTGCCGACGCGCCGAGCAACCTGATCATCATCGGCCGCTACGTGCTCACCCCCGATGTGTTCGACGAGATCGCGAACGTCGAGCCGGGCGCCGGTGGCGAGATCCAGCTCACCGACGCGCTCAAGGCGCAGGCGGCCCGCAGCCCGTTCCACGGCGTGGTGCAGGACGTGCTGCGCTACGACACCGGCAACCCGTTCGGCTGGCTCACGGCCAACATCGAGATCGGTCTGGCCGATCCCAAGCTCGGCCCGCAGCTGCGCACATGGCTGCAGGACCAGCTGGCGTAACGGCGCTCGCGGCCGGTCTCACCGACCAGCTGCGCGCGGCGGGCGACCCGGCCCGTGCCGCGCACGACCAGGGCTACCTGAAGAGCGAGTACGAGCACCTCGGCGTCGCGGTGCCGGCGGTGCGCTCGATCGCGAAGGCGTTCGTGCGTGCGGCGCGGCCCGACCACGACACGGTGGTCGCGCTGGTCGACGAGCTGTGGACCGGGTCGATCTACGACCGGCGCGGCCTCGGGGTCGAGCTGGTGCTCGCGACGCCGAAGCTGTGGGCGGCGGCCGACCTGCCGTGGATCGAGCGGCTCGTCCGCGACAGCCACACATGGGCGCTGGTCGACGGGCTGGCGACCATCGCCGTCGGGCGCATCGTCGCAGCCGATCCGGCGGCGCTCGACGTGCTCGACCGGTGGGTGCACGCCGACGACTTCTGGGTTCGACGCACGGCCGTGCTCGGGTTGCGCGACCAGGTGAAGGCGGGGCGCGAGTGGGCCCGGTTCGAGCGCTACGCCGACGTGTTGCTCGACGAGCGCGAGTTCTTCGTCCGCAAGGCGCTCGGCTGGGTGGCGCGCGAGGCAGGGCGGCCGCACCCCGAGCTGGTGTCACCGTGGGTGCGGGCCAACCTCGCCCGGATGAGCGGCGTCACGTTCCGCGAGGCGGTGAAGTACCTGCCCGACTCGGCGGAACTCACCGCCGCGTGGAAGGCGCGCTGAGGGTCGGTCACCAGCCGTCGAGCTCGCCCCGGTACACGTCGACGTCGTCGACGCCGATCGTCGCTCGCTTCCAGTGCCGGAAGCCGACCTTGTCGAGCACGCGGACCGATGCGGTGTTGGCGGGGTCGACCACGCCGAGCACCTCGCCGCCGAACAGCACCGATGCCTGGGCGAGGATCGTCGAACACGCGTCGGTGGCGTAGCCCTTGCCACGTGCCGACGGGATCAGGCGGTAGCCGAGCTCGAGCCAGTGGGCACCCTCGAACTCCATGACGTCGAGGCCGGCGTAGCCGACGAGGTCGCCCGTCGCTCGCTCGACGACCGGGCGCTTCGAGCAGTGCAACTCGTCGGTCATCCGGAGCATCCGGTCGAAGCGTGCGTTTGCGGCGTCGAGGTCCATCGCACCGTGGGAGTGGAAGACCATGAACTCGGGATCCCCGAACATCCGGACGAAGGCGTCGCGGTCGTCCTCGGTGGGTGCTCGCAGCGAGATCCTGGGCTCGGTCACGCACTCAACGTACGGCGTGACGTGCGCGGCGTGGTGACCAGACGACGGTCATCCGTCCGCCGACCTCGAGCTGGGACCACTGCCTGGTCACCTCGTCGACGCGGGCGCGGATACGAGGGAGCGCGGCGAGGAGACGGTCGCGCTCGTCGTGCGGGAGGCGATCGAGGATCGAACCGGCGACGAGCTTCATCTCGGCCGCGCGGGCTCGCATCGTCGGGTCGGCGTGGTGGCTGAGCCAGTCGTACCACGCGACGTAGGTCGCTCGCTCGGACGCGCCGAAGTCGTTCGGCGCGTCGCGGAGTTGGTGGTCGCGCGCGTGCAGCCGCCGGCGTTCGCGTGCGGTCGCTCGGGTGTTGGTGCCCGGCGAGGTGATCAGGTGGAAGGTCGCCGCCGAGCCGCCTTGCTCGAGGCGCCCGAAGATGCCGCGCGTGAGGCCGAGCTGCTCTTCGACGACGAGGTGCTGCAGGTCGTGCGGGAAGTGGTCGTCGTAACCGGGCGCCGGATCCATCCGCATGATCGGTGCGCCGGGTCGGAGCACCTCGATCGCGTAGCTGCGCCGGCTGGTGCGCTCGAAGATCACGTCCATCCCGCCGAGCGTGCCACTGCGCCCGACCGTCCGGTGCACCGATTTCGCGAAGCCTCCGCGCGGGTGTGCCGGGCTGCGGTTCACGTCCTCGACTCGTGCCCGGGAAGGTGACGGCTGGCTGGTTGTCGCCGCGGGCTCGGGCCTGCCTCGGGGCACGGTTGGAACCCATGCTCTGGACGTGACGGTAGGGCGGACGTCGCTGCAGGTTCGGCACCGCTTCGGTTCGCGTCGGGCTCGTTCTCTGGTGAGTTCCCGTCGCAGACGACGGAAACTCACCACAGAAGCCGGCGACCCACCATCTGCTCCCGGTTCTGGTCACCTACGACCACCAGCGGGAGCAGACGCACCGAAGCAAGGCCGAACCTGCAGCGACGGCCAGCCAGCCGTCACCTTCCAGAGCATGGGTTGACGTCGTGCGACGAGCGGTGGCCGGAGGGTCAGGTGGGGCGGTGGGCGGTGAAGAGGATGCGGTTGAACGGGAAGAAGCACGGGGCCTCGTCACCCATCGCGGCCACCAGCTCGCGTTCGTAGTCGTCGAGGAACCGGGTGTACTGCTCGGGCGTCATCACCGCCTTGAAGCGCGTCAGGGTCGTGCCCTTCACCCATTCGACCGCGTGGCGGGTGGTGGGCAGCAGGTGGGTGTAGACGCGCAGTTGCACGTGGAGGTCGACGTAGCCGAGCTCGTGCAACACGCGTGCGTACGCCTCGGGCGCGAGCACGTTGGTGGCCACCGGATCGGGCGGTGGGCCGGCGGGACCGAAGGCCGCCACGTGTTCTGGCGACGCGGCGACGGCCGCTGCGACCGTGTGGGTCGGCGCATGTGCGTTGGCCGGCACCTGCACGGCCAGCTGGCCGCCGGGCCGAAGCGCACGCGTCCACCGCTCGAGCACCGTCGCGTGATCGGGCACCCACTGCAGGCTCGCGGCTGCGAGCACCAGGTCGTGGTCGCCGTCCGACGTCCACGTCGCGAGGTCGCCGTGTTCGAAGCGCAACCCGTCACCGGCGTGCGCCGCCGCGGCGTGAAGCATCTCAGGAGAGTTGTCGACACCCGTCATCTCGTCCACCCCGAGCGTGCGGGCCGCGAGGGCGGTCAGCTCGCCGGGTCCGCAACCGAGGTCGATGGCGCGTCGGATGCCGGTCGGCCGGAGCAGGGCCAGCAGGTCGTGGAAGGGCTGTGCGCGTTCGGCGGCGAAGCGCCGGTACTGATCGGGATCCCAGTCGGTCACGACTTGTATGGTACTTGTATCTAGACGCTCCGCCGGAACCGATCGGGCTGATCGAGCACGAGGCCGTGCTCGTCGACGTCGAACTCGACCGAGTCGCCCGTCTCGAGCCGCGTGAACACCCACCGGTGTTCGGCGAGACGGGTGTACCGCTGGTGCTCGGGGCGCGCCTCGAGGGTGTCGACGTCGACCGTGACGCTGGTGATGTCGGCGGTGTGGCCGACGAGCAACGGCAGCCGTCGGATCGGGATCGTGGCCGTGAACGGCGTGATCGGCATCGACAGGTCGTGACAGCCGTCGAGCTCGACGCGGTGCGCGCCGTTCACCTCGCCCCACCGTCCGCCACCGTCGGTGGCGAGCCACAGGTCGGGCTCGTCGAGGTCGCGGAACAGCAGGAACTGCCGGACGTGCCAGGTGGGGGAGAGGCGCATCACGTATTGCACGCGCTCGGCGCTCACGATCCCCGACGCGGTCCAGCCCTCGTTCTCCCAGGTGAGCGTCAGTTCCTCGTCACCGCTGCCGTCCCACCGAACCCACCGCGCGCGGTGGCCGTCGGACGAGAACGGGGTGTACGAGGTCACGACGACAGTCTGCCGGGCGCTTGGCTACCGTGCTCGATGTGATCCCCCATCCCGAGGCCCGCCAGCACGTGCTCGACCGCTGCGCCCGACTCGCGGTGACGTCCGTCCCGCTCGCCGAGGCGACGGGGTTGGTGCTCGACCACGAGGTGGTCGCGCACGAGGACGTGCCCCCGTTCGCGAACTCCGCGGTCGACGGCTACGCGGTGCGTGCCGCCGACGTGGCCGGTGCGTCGGAGGGCGCGCCGATCGAGCTCGACGTCGTCGACGAGGTGGCGGCCGGTGCGGCCAGCGAGCGCACGGTCGGTGCCGGTCAGGCGATCCGCATCATGACCGGTGCGCCGATGCCCGCCGGTGCCGATGCGTCGGTGATGGTCGAGGACACCGAGCGCCTCGACGGCGGCACTCGCGTCCGCGTTCGTCGAGGCGTCGACGTCGGTTCGGCCGTGCGCGCCGCGGGCGACGACGTCGTGGCCGGCACGGTGCTGTTCGGTCCGGGCGACGTGATCACCCCGGCGGTCGCAGGCGTGTTGGCGTCGATCAACGTGCGGGAGGTCACCGCCGTGCGCGCCGCCCGCGTGGCCGTGCTGTCCACCGGCGACGAGCTCGTCGACGACGGCTCACCGCTGCGCCCGGGCCAGATCCGCGAGAGCAACAAGACGATGCTGCTCGGCATGGTGCGCGACGCGGGCTGTGTCGCGATCGACCGGGGCATCGTGCGCGACGACGAGGCCGAGCTCGAGGCCGTACTGCGCGACGCGGCCGACACGTGCGACGCGATCGTCACCAGCGGCGGGGTCAGCATGGGCGACTACGACGTCGTGAAGGCGGTGCTGTCGCGCATCGCCGACATGCGGTGGATGCAGATCGCGATCCGTCCGGCCAAGCCGTTCGCGTTCGGACTGCTGCGCGCCTCCGACGGTCGCGACGTGCCGGTGTTCGGCCTCCCCGGCAACCCGGTCAGCTCGCTCGTGAGCTTCGAGCTGTTCGCCCGCCCGGCGCTCCGGCAGATGATGGGCCACCCGTCGATCGATCGCCCGACGGTCGCGGCCGTGACCGACACGCCACTGCCGCGGCGCCCGGACGGCAAGGTCCACTTCGTGCGGGTGATCGCCGGGTTCGGCGCCGATGGGCGGGTGCACGTGCGCCCGGTGGGTGGCCAGGGGAGCCATCAGCTGGCGGCGACCGCCGCCGCGAACGGCCTGGCCCTGGTGCCCGACGGCGACGGTCTCGCGGCCGGCGACGACGTGACGGTCGTCGTGCTGGCATTCGCCTGAGACGGCCGTCGCCGGACTGGGTAGTCTGACGAAATGGATCTCGTCGATCCGTTCGGACGCACGATTCGTGACCTGCGCATCTCGGTCACCGACCGCTGCAATTTCCGCTGCACGTACTGCATGCCCGAAGAAGGCATGCAGTGGGTGCCGCGCAGCGAGGTGCTGACGTTCGAGGAGATCGAGCGGCTCTCGCGCATCTTCGTCGAGCGTTTCGAGGTCGACGGCCTGCGCCTCACCGGCGGCGAGCCGACCGTGCGCGCACATCTGCCGGTGCTCGTGTCGAAGCTGGCGAAGCTGCGCGTGCCCGCCGGCAGCTCGTCGCCGCTCGCCGGCCGTGCGCCCGATCTGTCGATCACCACCAACGGCGCGACGTTCCGACTGGTGGCCGACGAGCTGCGCCAGGCCGGGCTCGACCGGGTGAACATCAGCCTCGACACGCTCGACCGCGACAAGTTCCAGCGGATGACGCGCCGCGACGAGTTGGTGCGGGTGCTCGACGGCATCGAGGCGGCCAAGGAGGCCGGGTTCTCGCCGGTGAAGATCAACGCGGTGGTGGAGCGTGGCGTCAACGACGACGAGGTGCTCGATCTAGCACGCTTCGGTCGCGAGCGCGGCGTCGAGGTGCGCTTCATCGAGTTCATGCCGCTCGACGCGACCGGTCACTGGATGCACGACAAGGTCGTGAGCCAGGACGAGATCGTGGCCCGCATCCACGAGGTGTTCCCGCTCGAGCAGGTGCCCGCCCGCGGCGCGGCACCGGCCGACCGCTGGCGTTACGTCGACGGCGGTGGGTTGGTCGGCGTGATCCCGACGGTGACCAAGCCGTTCTGCGGCGACTGCGACCGGGTGCGGCTCACCGCCGACGGCCAGTTCCGCACGTGCCTGTTCGCGACCAGCGAGTTCGACCTCCGGGCGCTCATGCGCGCCGGGGCCTCTGACGATGACATCGCCATGGAGATCCAGCGTGCGGTCGGCACCAAGTGGGCCGGCCACCAGATCAACCAGGTGTCGTTCGTCCGGCCCAAGCGCTCCATGAGCCAGATCGGTGGCTGACCGGCGCCGCACCGCGCAGGGCGCGGGTCGTGTCCGCACGTCCGCGCTCGCCGTCGTCGCCACCGTCTGCCTGGGCGCCACGCTCGCCGCGGCCGCGCCGTCGAGCATCCCGGGCGCCGCCGATCCGGCCGGCCTCGCCCCGGCGCGCCGGCTGCACCCGCCGGGTCCCCGCGTCGGCGGCTGCTCGGTGTTCCCGGGCACCAACGCGTGGAACACGCCCGTGAGCGACCTGCCCGTGCGGGCCGAGAGCGCGGCGATCGTGTCGCGCATCCAGGCCGTCGGCGGCGACTTCCTGCACCCCGACTTCGGTTCGGACCCCACCTACGGGATCCCGTACACGGTGGTGCCGGCCGACCAGCCGTCGGTGCCGATCACATACACGGCGTACGGCGACGAGAGCGATCCGGGCCCGTTCCCGATCCCGCTCGACGCACCGGTCGAGGGCGGCGTCGGTTCGACCGGCGACCGTCACGTGCTCGTCGTGCAGGAGGGCAGCTGCCAGCTGTTCGAGTTGTACGTCGCACGACGGTCGGGAGCGGGGTGGTCGGCCGATTCGGGTGCACGTTGGAACCTGGTGACCGGCGACCTGCGTCCACTCGGCTGGACGAGCGCCGACGCAGCCGGCCTGCCGATCCTGCCCGGACTCGTGCGCTACGACGAGGTGGCCGCCGGCGCGGTGCGTCACGCGATCCGCGTCACCTTCGTCCAGACCCGCAAGGCCTACGTCCTGCCCGCCACCCACGTGGCGTCGTCACGCACCGACCCCGACCTCCCACCGATGGGGCTGCGGTTGCGGTTGCGGGCCGACTACGACCTGTCGGGCGTGACCGGCCAGGCGCGCGTGATCGCCGAAGCGATGAAGACCTACGGGTTGATCGTCGCCGACAACGGGAGCAACTGGTACGTCCAGGGCGGCACCGATCCGCGCTGGGACGACGACGACCTCGGGCAGCTGAAGGCGATCCCGGGCACGGCGTTCGAGGTCGTCGACACCGGCCCGATCGTCATCTCGTGACGAACCCTCCAGTGCGGCTGCAGGGTTCGTGCTCGTGACGTGGTGATCGACCCACGCTGCGTGCGAGATCTCGCCACGAGCGCTCGATCACGACTACGGTGTGTCACCGCATGAGCGATCTGTCCTTCACGCACCTCGACCCGCTCGGCCGAGCCCGGATGGTCGACGTGACGCCGAAGGAGCCCACCCACCGCCGTGCGGTGGCGCGGTGCAAGGTGTTCATGAAGCCCGAGACCACCGCTGCGGTCGCGAACCGCGAGGTGAAGAAGGGCGACGTGCTCGCCGTGGCGCGGGTGGCCGGTATCCAGGCCGCCAAGCGGACGAGCGACATGATCCCGTTGTGCCACCCACTGCTGGTGGGCGCGGTGCACGTCAACTTCGAGATCGGCGACGACTTCATCGCCGTCGAGGCCAACGTCGACACGGTCGATCGCACCGGGGTCGAGATGGAAGCGCTGCACGCCTGTGCCACTGCTGCGCTCACCATCTACGACATGTGCAAGTCGGCCGATCGGGGCATGGTGATCGGAGAGTTGGCGCTGTGGGAGAAGACCGGTGGGAGGTCTGGGGTGTACCGGCGGGAATCGGCGGGGGGCGATGCCCTCTCGTCCGACGTTTCGGATACTGTCACGAACGTAGTAGAATCGTAATGAAAGGCGAGACGGGACTTCACCTGGCGTCCATCCGGACGTCCGGGGGTGTGTCATCTCGCCCGCGAGTCACCATGACACACCAGATTCCTCCTTCTCCTGAGTGCACAGCTCCCGAGACCCACTTCCACGGGGTGCGTTGAGCATGGGCAAGATCATCCTCCTGGCCGTCGCCGCCGCCTGGGCCGCCGTCCTCCTCCCGCCGCTGCTGCGGTCGCGGATGGAGAACCGCCCCGGCTCGTCGGTCACCGACTTCCGTCGCCAGCTCTCCACGCTGCAGCGGGCCGTCCCGACACGGTCGATGACCCCGATGCGGTCGATGGCCCGTCCGCTCGCCCCGTCGCCGCTCCAGCGGCCGGCGGCGACCGGTCGTCCCGGCCACGTCCAGGGCTTCCAGCGCACCTCGGTCGATCGCACCAGCGGTCTCGATCGGGCGAGCCTCGACCGGGCCTACGAGCGCTACGGCTACGACCGGGCCGATCGCGCCGACCGGGCCGACCGCGGCTTCGAGCGCGCCGATCGCTACGACCGCAGCCACGGCGAGGTGGGCTACAGCAGCGAGCTGCGCGGTCGCTACCAGCGCGAGCACCGTGCCGACCGCGAGCCCGTGGCCACCAGCCACGCCGGCCACGCCGCACACCGCAGCACCCACGTGCGTCGCCCGAGCCAGCGCGAGGTCGTGCGCCGTCGTCGCGCCAACGTGCTGTTCGTGCTCGTGATGGCCAACGCGCTCACGCTGTTCCTGGCGGCCACGACCAAGTCGTCGGCCATGGTCTACGCCTTCGCGTTGGCCTTCGTGTCGCTGTGCGGCTACTGCTACAAGCTGGCCCAGCTGCGCCAGTACGAGCAGAGCCCGGCCACCGACGCCCACTGGTATCACGCCGCCTGACGGTCCCGAACGGCGTTGGGGAACATCACCCACGCGCCGCTACACTCGGGATCTCCAACGGGGGTGTAGCTCAGTTGGCAGAGCGCAACAATCGCACTGTTGAGGCCAGGGGTTCAATTCCCCTCACCTCCACCAAGGGAACCTGACACCGGGCCCGCTTCGCACCGATCGAACGATCGGCACGGAGCGGGTTCTGTGCTTTTCGTCGCCGAGATCGAGGGGGTCCGGATGCAGGTCGTCGGGATGGTGCACGTCAACGTCAACTGCCGGGACTACGCCCGTTCACGTGCGTTCTACGAGATGCTCGGCTTCCGCGTGGTGTGGGACGTACCCGAGACCAACACCGCCGAGGTCGCGGCTGCGGTGGGCATGCCGCCCTACCGCGTGCGCGGGGCGATCATGGTGGTGCCCGGCTCGCAACCACCGTTGGTGATCGACCTGCTCGAGTGGGTCGAGCCCCGCGACGACAGCGACCCGTATCCGCACCTGTACCGCCCGGGCCTCGCACGCCTCGCGATGGCGACGACCGATCTGGCGGCCGATCTGGCACAGCTGCGCGAGGCCGGGGTCGAGATCGTCGGCGAGCCGGCGACGGTGATGATCGACGAGCACCGCGGCACGCGGTTCGTGTGCTTCCGCGACCCGGACGGCACCTTCCTCGAGTTGGTGGAGACGTTCGCTACCGTGCCGTCGTGACCGCGCCGATCCCGCACCCGTCCGACGACCCGACCCACCACGACGCGGTGGAGGCCTATCCGTCGCAGCTCAGCTGCGCCGCCGGCGAGACGATCGGGCTGCACGTGCGCTGCACCACCGAGCGCTACGACGTCGAGGTGTACCGGTGGGGCGCGACCCGCGAGCTGGTGTGGTCGGCCACCGATCTGCCGGGTTCGGTGCCCGACACACCGGCCGATGCCGACAGCCACGGCTGCGGATGGCCGGTGTCGGTGCAGATCCCGACGGGCGCCGGCTGGCGGTCCGGCTTCCACCACGTGCGCCTCCGCGCGCACGGCGCACCCGCCGGCCGCGACCTCGGCGACGCGTGCTTCGTCGTGCGGGCGCCCGTGCCCGCGGCACGCGCGCTGCTCGTCATCGCCACCAACACGTACAACGCCTACAACAACTGGGGCGGCAAGAGCCTCTACACCGGCGGCCACCGCGTGTCGTTCCGACGACCGTTCGGCCGCGGGATGATCGACCGGCCGGCCACCGAGCGGGACGACCGCAAGTCGCGACCGGTCGCGTTCGGCGAGGCACCCGACGTCGACGGCATGACGTACCAGGCGTTCCGGCACGCCCACGACCTGCCCGGCTACATGAGCTCGGCGGGATGGTTCACCTACGAGCGTCGCTTCGTCGAGTGGGCCGAGGGTGCCGGCCTGTCGTTCGACACGGCCGTGTCGAGCGACCTCGCGGATCATCCCGATCTGCTCGAGGGCTACGACCTGCTGCTGTCGGTGGGGCACGACGAGTACTGGGCGGCACCGCAGCGCGAGGCGGTCGAGCGATTCGTCGCCCGGGGCGGCAACCTCGTGTCGCTGTCCGGCAACACGATGTTCTGGCAGGTGCGGCTCGAGGCGGGCATCACCGCCGACGGCGAGCCGGATCCGTCGGCCGCGATGACCTGCTTCAAGTACCGGGCCCACGAGGTCGACCCGGTGATCGCCGACGGCCGCCCCGAGCTGATGAGCGGCATGTGGAGTGATCCGGTGGTGGGCCGCCCCGAGACGGCCATCCTCGGCGCCGGATCGGCATGGGGGCTCTACTCGCGCTTCGGCCTCGCGACCCCGCGAGGTGCCGGCGCGTTCACCGTGTACCGCGACGGCCACTGGCTGTTCGAGGGCACGGGCCTGCGCTACGGCGACCAGCTCGGCCGCGATCACGGCGTGGTCGGCTACGAGACCGTCGGGTGCCGCATCACCTTCGACGAGTACCAGCTGCCGATCGCAGCGGGGGGCGACGGCACGCCGGCCGACATCGAGGTGGTGGCGTTCTGTCCGGCGTCGAACTTGATGATGGGCGAGTACCCGGCGTCGATCGCCGCGCTCGACGACCAGGGCGATCTCGAGTTCGTCGCGAGCCGCATCCACGGTCGCGTCGATGCCGACTCGATCGCACGTGTGCGCCACGGCAACGCAGTGATCGTGGTGTGCCGTCCGTACGGCGACGGCGGTGGCGAGGTGGTCACGGTCGGCAGCACCGACTGGGTGTACGGGCTGGTCGACCCGGCGGTCGCCCGGGTCACGCGCAACGCGATCGAGCGTTACGTCGCCGGCGCGTGAACAGCGCGTCACGCGTCTGTCAGCGCCATTGACAGTGTCGCTGACGCGTGCTTGCATGCGTGCCCGGGGAGGTGCGACATGGGGAATGTCGACGAGCTGTGCCGTCTGTCGGCCGTCGAGGCGATCGCGCGTTTCGCAGATCGGTCGCTGAGCCCGGTCGAGCTGCTCGACGCGATGTATGCCCGGGCCGATGCGGTCGAGCCGGAGCTGAACGCGTGGTCGGACCGCCGCGTCGAGCAGGCCTACGACGCCGCACGCGCCTCCGAGTCTCGTTGGGCCGCTGGCCCCGACGCCGTGCTGCCCCTCGACGGGCTGCCGGTCGCGATGAAGGAGGAGCAACCGATCGCCGGAGAACCGTGGCGGCTCGGCTCGTTGCTCATGGAGCACGAGATCGCCACGATCACGCACCCGCTGTACGAGCGGCTCGTCGGGGCCGGCGCCGTCGTGCACGCCCGCACCACGACTCCCGAGTTCTCGTGCGCGGGCTTCACCCACTCGCGGCTGTGGGGCCTCACCAAGAACCCGTGGAACCACGACGTCACGTGCGGCGGCTCGAGCGGTGGGTCCGGCGCGTCGCTCGCGGCCTGCACCACCACCCTCGCCACCGGTTCCGACATCGGTGGGTCGATCCGGTTGCCGTCGGCGCAGTGCGGGCTGGTCGGGTTCAAGCCGCCGCACGGCCGGGTGCCGACCTTGCCGCCGTTCAACCTCGACACCTACAGCCACGACGGGCCGATGGGTCGCACGGTGGCCGATGTCGCGCTGATGCAGAACGTGATCGCCGGGGCGCACCCGATCGACCACGTGAGCATGCGCAACCCGCCGGTACTGCCGCTGTCGCCCGAACCGATCGGCGGTCTGCGCATCGCCGTTGCCCGCACCATCGGCGACGTGCCGGTCGAGGACGACGTCGATGCCAACACCACACGCGTGATCGAGGCACTGCGCGCCGCCGGTGCGACCGTGGTCGAGGTGCACGTGCCGGTGACGCGCCAGCAAGTGGTCACCACGGCGATGGTGCACTTCGCCGCGATCTTCGGCGCCTCGGTCACGCTCGCCGCGGGCGATCGTGCCGATCTGCTCACGCCGTACGCGGCGCACTTCGCCGAGCGTTCGGCCCGCATCGGCTCGCAGCACAGCTTCTACGAAGGTCTCGAGATGGAGACCGCGATCCATCTCGCCGTCGCCGAGGCGATGGTGGGCTGCGACGCACTGGTGTGCCCGACCATCGGCACCAACGCGCTGCGAGCCGGCGACGACTACGTCGATCACGGCCTCACCGTCGCCGGCGTCGAACTCGGCTTCTACTTCGAGTGCGGCATGACCACGATCTTCAACATCGCGAGCAAGCACCCGGTGCTGGCGGTGCCGAGCGGCCTGGGTGCCAACGGTGCCCCGACGGGCATACAGATCGTGGCACCCACCTACGACGACCTCACGGCGTTCCGGGTGGGTGCGGCGCTCGAGCGCGAGCTCGGCTGGTGGCACGACCCGAGCTGGCATCCGTGACGGTCGCGACACGACGTCCCGCCGGCGCACGAGGGCGACCTCGCACCGAGCGCAGCCGACCGGTGTTGTCGCGCGACACCATCGCCGAGACGGCGTTCCGGCTCACCCGCGACGAGCCCACCACGCCACTCACGCTCAACCGGCTCGGCACCGAGCTCGGAGCCGACCCGACGGCGCTGTACCGCCACTATCGCAATCGTGACGAGCTGCTGCTCGCCGTGGTCGACCAGATGTACGCCGACGTCATCGCTCGGCTCGAGCCGGCTCGCGACTGGCGCACCTCGCTGCGGTCGGTGGCGCACGCCATGCGGGGCGTGCTGCTCGAACGCCCGGCCCTGGTGGCCGAGGTGGGTTACCGCTTCACCGGCGGGCCGCACGAGCGACGTGCGATCGACATCACCCGAGCGATCTTCGAGCGGGCGGGCCTGGATCCTGCGCAGGCGCGGCTGCAGGTGCGCGGCTTCGGCGAGATGATGCTGTCGCACGCGGCCATGAGCGCCGCGTCGCTGTCGTTGCCCGACAACGTCCGCCGACGCGAGCTCGAGATCGGCTGCGAGGTGTACGGGCTCGACGTCGGCTCGATGGACGAGTACGAGTCGGCGACGTTCGAGTCCATCCTCGAGACCTACCTCGACGGCCTCGCCGCGCAGGCCCGTGCGGCCAGGCGCGTGAAGGCGGCGTCGTGAGCACCGACACCGCTCGCGCCCGCGAACTCGGGATCCCGTTCCCGGGCACACCCGGGCCGCTGAACGCGATCACCGACGTCCCGGGGCTCACCCTCGGCATGACGACCCTCATCGACGGTGAGGGACCACTGATCGTCGGCCGGGGGCCGGTGCGCACCGGCGTGACGGCGATCGTGCCGCGCGGTGCCGATGGGCTCGGCGAGCCGTGCGCCGCCGGCTGGTACTCGTTGAACGGCAACGGCGAGATGACCGGTACCACCTGGATCGAGGAGAGCGGCGCGCTGACCATGCCGATCCTGATCACCAACACGCACTCGGTCGGCGCCTGCCACACCGGATGTGTGCGGTGGGTGGCCGAGCGTCGTCCCGACCTGGGCGCGACCTGGCTGCTCCCGGTCGTGGCCGAGACGTGGGACGGCTACCTCAACGACATCAACGGCGGCCACGTCACCCCGGAGATCGCGATCGCGACGCTCGACGCGGCCACCGGCGGCCCGGTCGCCGAGGGATCGGTCGGCGGTGGCACCGGCATGAACTGCTACGGCTTCAAGGGCGGGTCGGGGACGTCGTCGCGAGTGGTCGAGCACGCGGGCGACCAGTACGTGGTTGGCGCGTTCGTGCAGGCCAACTTCGGCTCGCGCGAGGAGCTGACGATCGCGGGTGTGCACCTGGGCGACGAGCTCGCGGTCGACAACCCGATGATGGAGACGAACTGGCTGTGGCGCGATCAGCGGCGCGGTGGCGCGTCCGGTGCCGGCTCGGTGATCGTCGTGGTGGCGACGGACGCCCCGCTGCTGCCGCACCAGTGCAAGGCGCTGGCACGTCGGGTGCCCCTGGGTCTCGCCCGAACGGGCACGTCGGGTGGTCACTTCTCCGGTGACATCTTCCTCGCGTTCTCGACGGCCAATTCGGGCGCCCTGGCGAGCCGGATCCCGCTCGGTCGCGTCGGCGCCGACGAGGCGTACCACTCGATGCGCTTCGTGCCTTGGGGACACATCGACGCCTTCTACGAAGCCGTGGTGCACGCCGTGGAGGAAGCGGTGGTCAACGCGCTCGTTGCGAATCGCGACCTCCCCGGAGGTGCCATGATCGGGCGCGACGGACATCGGTCGCCGTCGTTGCCCGTCGACCGGGTGCTCACCGCACTCGGTCACCGACCGAACCGTCCGAACGGTCACGACGACCAAGGGGGAGAACCATGAAGAGGGTCCGCAGGACCGGGGTCGTGGCGGTCAGCCTCGTCCTCGCCACCGCGCTCGCCGCGTGCAGCGGTGCCGACGCGCCACCGGAGGCGACCTCGGCGCCGACCGAGGCGCCCGCCACCACCGAGGCCGGTGCCGCCTCCGACACCACCGAGGCCGCAGCGCCCGGGAGCACCGCACCTGGCGACACCAGCAGCGACACGACGGCCGCCTCGAGCGGCGACGGTCCTGCCGGTGTGAAGGAGGGCGCCGACACGATCCTCACGCCCGAGCCCACCGGCGAGGCCGACTCGGCGGTCTGGGCCGTCTACCGCGAGACGTCGACCATCGACCCGATCTACGTGTTCGACTACCCCGACAACGCGGCGATGGCGATCGCCTGCGAGTCGCTCCTGCGCCAGGAGCCCGACCTCACCATCGGCCCGGGGCTCGCGACCAGCGTCGAGTACACCGACGACACGCACCTCGTCATCACCCTGCGCGACGGGGTCACCTTCTGGGACGGCACCCCGCTCACGCCCGCCGACGTCGTGTTCAGCCTCGAGCGTCAGCGTGACCCGAACCTCGGTGGCTTCTACGCCGCCGTGCTGTCGAAGGTCGACACGATCGAGGCCACCGGCGATCTCGAGGTGACGATCACCACGACCGCTCGCGACAACCAGTTGGTGGGCGAGCTGTCGGGTCCGGTGGGCGCGGTCGTGCAGCAGGCGTACACCGAGGCGCAGGGCGCGAACTTCGCCACCGCGGCCGGCGGCGTGATGTGCACCGGCCCGTACGAGCTCGACTCGTGGGTGGTCGGTGAAGGGCTCACCTTCGTCCGCAACGACGCCTACTGGGACACGAGCCTGCCGATGAAGCTGAAGAGCATCACGATCAAGGGCGTGTCCGACGAGGCCGTCGCCACGTCGGGCTTCCTCACCGGTGAGATCGACGGCGGCTATCCGATCACGATCGCGACGCTCGACCAGCTGCGCGACAGCGATGCCGTGAACGTGTACGAGGGGCCGGGTTACGGCATCTCGGCGTTCATCGTGTCGAGCTTCGACGGTGCGTTGAAGGACAAGCGTGTGCGCCAGGCGCTGTCGATGGCGCTCGACCGCCAGGGCCTCGTCGATGCGCTGTACAAGGGCGCCGGCTACCCGGCACGCGCCCCGGCCGTGCCCGGCACCTGGGGCTTCGAGAAGCAGACGTTCACCGACGCCTGGAACGCGCTGCCCGATGTCTCGACGCCCAACCTCGAGGAGGCCAAGGCCTTGGTCGAGGAAGCCGGTGCGACCGGTCAGACCGTGCGGCTCGGCATGTCGAGCGAGCTCAACGCGATCAACGTCACCGCCGGCGAGTTCCAGCGTGCGCTCGAGTCGATCGGCATGAAGGCCGAGCTCGTCTCGGTGTCGGCGGCGAACTACATCAGCTTCTTCATCGACCCGGCTGCCCGCGCGGACGTCGACGGCTTCTTCACCGTCAACTACCCGAACTACGCCGACCCGTTCGGTCTGTACGCGACGATGATCGGCCCCGACGGCTCGCAGGCGTTCAACGGCTACGCCGACCCGGCGGCGATCGACCTGGTCGACCAGATCCGGACGGCGCCCGACCAGGCCACGCAGGCCGACCTCGAGGTGCAGCTGCAGTCGATGATCATGGACGAGATGCTGTGGGTGCCGATCGTGGCGCCGACGAACGTGCTCGTGATGAGCAAGGACCTGACGGGCGCACCGTCGACGTTCTCGTACATGTTCGGTCCCTGGGCCGCCTACCTGGGCGCCGCCTGAGGCGCTGACGTGGCTCGGATTGCCGGACGCCGGGGGTGCACGTGCTGAGGTTCGTGCTCCGTCGGCTGATCATGCTGATCCTGACCCTGTTCGTCGCGAGCTTCGCGATCTACTCGGCCATGTACCTGGCGCCCGGCAATCCGATCGCCGCCCTCACCGGTGGGCGCACGCCCACCCCGCAGGCGATCGCCGTCCTCGAGGAGCGGTATCACCTGAACGACCCGTTCCTCGTCCGCTACGTGCGCTGGTTGGGCAGCGCGTTCACCGGCGACCTCGGCGTGTCGATCCAGCTGCGCCAGGACGTGTCGACGCTCATCCGCCAGCGCGTGGGCACCACCGTGCAGCTCGTGCTCTACTCGTCGACGATCATCGTCGTGGTGGGCATCGGCCTCGGCCTGCTCGGCGGTCTCAAGCGGGGCATCGTCGACAACGTCGTCATCGTGATCAGCACGCTCAGCGCGGCGATCCCGTCGTTCGTCGCATCGATCATCCTGCTGTCGGTGTTCGCCGTGAACCTCGGCTGGTTCCCTGCGCTCGGTGGTGGGCACGGCTTCTTCGACCAGGTGAAGCACCTCACCCTGCCGGCCGTGGCCTTGGCGTTCTCGTCGATCGCGCTCGTCGCTCGCATCACGCGTGCGTCGGTGCGAGAAGAGCTGTCACGGGAACACGTGCAGACCGCGATCAGCCGCGGCATCCCGTACCGGCTGATCGTGCGGCGGCACGTGGTGCGCAACGCAGCGATCCCGATCACCACGATCGTCGGCATCACCGTCGCCTCGCTGTTCGCCGCATCGGCGATCGTCGAGCGGGCGTTCACGCTCAACGGCATCGGCTCGTACCTGATCCAGGCGGCGCTGTCGAAAGACGTCGCCGTCGTGCAGGGCATCTCGTTGGTGATCGTCGCGGTGTTCGTGGTCACCAACGCGATCGTCGACTTCCTCTACGCGCTGCTCGACCCGCGCGTGTCGCTCGGGACCTCGGCCACATGAGCGTCGTGGAACTCCCCGCGTCGGGTGCCGCCGCGCCGACGAAGCGCCGCGATCGTCGCGGGCTGCCCGGGCTGCGCGGCACCGGCGTGATCGGGCACCTCAGCGCGCTGGTGCTGCTGATCGCCGCCCTCGTCGCGCTGGTCGGCCGATCGTTGGCGCCGTACGACCCCGACCTCACCAACCTGAAGTTCGCATTCGTCGGCCGCTATCAGGACCACTACCTGGGGTTCGACTCGCAGGGTCGAGACCTGATGTCGCGCATCCTCGCCGGGGCGCGCACCTCGCTGCTCGGGCCTCTCGCCGTCGTGGTCATCTCGATGCTGCTCGGCACCGCGATCGCGATCGCCTCGGCCTGGAAGGGCGGCAAGTTCGACACGATCGTGTCGGCGGTGCTCGACGTGCTGTTCGCCTTCCCGGCGATCGTGCTGGCGATCCTGGCGAGCGTGGTGATCGAGCCCGGGCTGAAGGCGGCGTCGATCGCACTGGCGATCGCGTACACGCCGTACATCGCTCGCGTGCTGCGCAGTGCGGCGCTGCGCGAGCGATCGCGCGACTACGTGGCGGCGCTCGAGGTGCAGGGCCTGCGCGCCTGGGCGATCTGCGTGCGTCACCTGGCCCGCAACCTGGTGCCGTTGATCGTCGCCCAGGGGGCGATCCTGTTCGGTTACGCGATGGTCGACCTGGCAGCGATCTCGTTCCTGGGGCTCGGCGTGCAGGTGCCTCAGGCCGACTGGGGCGTGATGGTGTCGACAGGGCAGAGCGGCGTGCTGCAGGGGTACCCGATGGAGTCGCTGTCGGCGGGGCTGTGCATCGTCGCCGTCGTCATCGCCGTGAACCTGCTCGGCGAGCGGCTCACCGATCGTTCGAACCTGGTGACCCGATGAGCGCGAACGCCGTCACCACCGGCTCGTCCGACGCGCTGCTGCGGCTCGACGGGCTGTCGGTGCGACTCCCGGTCGGGGGTGAGCAGCGCACCGTCTTGCACGACGTGTCGTTCTCGATCTCGCCCGGCGAGGCCCTCGGACTGGTGGGCGAGTCGGGCTCGGGCAAATCCATGACGGCGCGTGCGATCGCACGGCTGCTCCCGCCCGGTGCCGACACGAGCGGCACCATCACCTACGCCGGCAACGCAGTGGCGTCCCTGAAGGGCACGGCGATGCGCAGCTATCGCGCCGAGGTCGCGATGGTGTTCCAGGACCCGCGTGCGCACATCAACCCGGTGCGTCGCATCGGCGACTTCATGACCGAGGCGTTGCGCACGAACCACGGCGTGTCGCGTGCCGATGCGGCATCGCGGGCTTCGGCGCTCCTGGCCGAGGTCGGCATCCACGACGGTCCCCGCCGTCTCGAGCAGTTCCCGCACGAGCTGTCGGGCGGCCTGCTGCAACGCGTGATGATCGCGACGGCGTTGCTCACCGAACCGCGGCTGCTGCTGGCCGACGAGCCCACCACGGCGCTCGACGTCACCACCCAGGCCGACGTGATGGCGATCCTCGACGACCTGCGCCGCGACCGCGGGATGGCGATGCTGTTCATCACCCACGACCTCGAGCTCGCGAGCGCGGTCTGCGACCGCACCGCCGTGATGTACGCCGGTCAACTCGTCGAGCAACGCGCCTCGTCGCTGCTGCACGACGACCCGCTGCACCCGTACACGGCGGGCCTGGTCGGTGCTCGCCCGCACATCGATGGTGACGTCATCCGGTTGTCGGCGATCCCGGGTCGTCCCCGCTCGGCCTACGAGGCGCCTGCCGGATGCGCGTTCAACGACCGCTGCGCCCACACCGACGAGGCGTGCCGGGTGGATCGGCCCGAGCTCGTCGCGCTCGACGGCGGCCTGGTGCGGTGCGTGCACGCGGTCGAGCTGCGCGGCCGGCTGCACACGACGATCGAGGCGGAGGTGTCCGGTGGCTGACGGGGCGCTGCTCGAGGTGCGCTCGTTGCGCAAGGAGTTCGGACCCAACGTCGCGGTCGACGACGTGTCGTTCGACATCGCTCCGGGCGGCTCGCTCGCGATCGTGGGCGAGAGCGGTTCGGGCAAGACCACCATCGCGAAGATGATCGTCGGGCTGCTCGCGCCCACGTCGGGCACGATCACCGCCTGCGGCCACGACCGCTCGAACCCGGCGCGTGGTGCGCGCGAGCGTCGCCGCCGGGGGAGCGAGGTGCAGATCGTCTTCCAGGACCCGTACAGCAGTCTCGACCCGCGCCAGAGCGGCGAGGCCGCGATCGACGAGGTGCTCGCGCTGCACCGGGGTGGCACGAAGGACGAGCGCGCCCGACGTGTGCGTGAGCTCGGCGAGGTGGTGGGCCTCGACCAGCGCCAGTTGTCCGCGCTGCCGCGCGCGCTGTCCGGCGGTCAGCGTCAGCGAGTGGCGATCGCACGTGCGCTGGCCGCCGAGCCTCGTCTGCTGATCCTCGACGAATCGGTCGCTGCGCTCGACGTCTCGATCCAGGCGCAGGTGCTCAACCTGCTGGCCGACGTGCGTGCCCGCACGGGCGTGAGCTACCTGCTGATCAGCCACGATCTCGCCGTCGTGCGCCAGATCACCGACGACGTGATCGTGATGCACCGCGGCCAGGTGGTCGAGCGGGGACGCACGCGCGAGGTGCTCGACGCGCCGCAGCACGAGTACACGCAACTGCTGCGTTCGAGCGTGCCCGCGCCGGGCTGGCGCCCGCAGCGCCGCAGCGCCCGTGTGTGAGCCCCTGGCGGGACGGACACGCCCGAGCCGGGCACATCCGTCCCGCGCAGGCCGGGTCAGACGGGGAGGTCGCCCGTGGCGGTGCGGGTGCTGCCGAACGAGGTGTAGGCCTTGATCGTGTTCTCGGCGATGCGCATCTGGTGGATCTCGTCGGCGCCGTCCGCGAAGCGAGCCCAGCGCGCGTGCTGGAACATGTTGGCCAACGGGGTGTCGGTGGAGTAGCCGAGCGCACCGTGCACCTGGATGGCGCGGTCGATGATCCGGTTGAGGCTGTTGGCCACGAAGTGCTTGGCCATGCTCACCTCGGTGCGGAAGTCGTCGCCGCGGTCGATCTTGTAGGCGGCGTGCAACACCATCAGCTTGCACTGGTAGAGCTCCATCGCCGAGTCGGCGATCAACCACTGGATGCCCTGCTTCTCGGCGAGGATGCTGCCGTGGCTGTAGCGCTCGAGCGACCGGCCGACCATGAGGTCGAGCGCGGTCTCGGCCTGGGCGATCCAGCGCATGCAGTGCGCCAGGCGGGCCGGGCCGAGCCGGTACTGGCCGAGGCGGTGGCCGTTGCCGCGGCCGCCGAGGATCTGGCTGTCGTGCACGCGCAGGTCGGTGATGACGATCTCGCTGTGGCCGCCGGGGCCGTGCATGGTCTCGACCTCGCGGACGTTGTTCCAGCCCTCGGTCGGCAGGTCGATGATGAACGCGGTGTTGGCACCGCGTGAGCCCTCGGGCACGTCCATCTCGGTGCGGGCGATGAGGATCGCGAACTGGGCGCGATTGGCGCCGCTGATGAACCACTTGTGCCCGTTGATCACCCACTCGTCGCCGTCCTTGATGGCGTGGGTCTTGATCAGCGTCGGGTCGCTGCCGGCCACCTCGGGCTCGGTCATCGCGAAGCACGACGAGCCGACGCCGTCGCAGAGCGGCTTCAGGTACTTCTGCTTCTGCTCGTCCGTGGCCCAGTGCAACAGGGTGTGCATGTTGCCCTCGTCGGGCGCCTGACAGTTGAGCACCCACGGCCCCACGCGGGTCTTGGCGGCCTCGGCCTGCACCATCGCGAGGGCCACGTGGCCGAGGCCCATGCCGCCCCACTCCTTCGGCATGTGGGGGAGCCACAGCCCCTCCTTGACCGCCTGCTTGCGCAGCCCGATGAGGGTGGTGATGTACTCACGGCGGTCGTCGCCGGTCATCTCCTCTCGATGGCCGAACTTGTCGACGGCGGGCTTGATCGTCTCGTCGACGAACGTGCGGACCCGGTTGCGGATGTCCTCGTGTTCGGGTGCGAGCGTGAAGTCGATGGCCATGTCGTTTCCCCCAAGGTGATGTCGATATCAAGCGAACGCATGAAATCATATAGCGTCGTCTCGTGGCGCCGAACCCGGAGGTGACGAAGCAGCGGTTGATCACCGCCGCCGAGCGGCTGTTCGCCGAGCGAGGCATCGAGGGCGTGTCGCTGCGCGAGGTGAACACCGCGGCCGGTGTGGGCAACACGACGGCGCTGCAGTACCACTTCCGCGACCGCGCCGGGCTGGTGAAGGCCGTTCTGGCCAAGCACTCACCTGCGGTCGACGACGCTCGTCACCGGCTGCTCGACGAGTACGTCGCCGAGGGGCGCGACGATCTGCGTGCGTTGGCGGCTGCGCTGGTGCGGCCGTCGGCCGCGAAGCTGAGCGATCCCGACGGCGGGCGTGCCTACCTGCGGATCCACGCCGAGGTGCTCAACCGCCCCGAGGCGAGCTTCAGCGGCGGGGACGAGCGCCGCGACAGCATCCACCGGTGGCGATCGATGGTCGGTCCGTTGTTGTCGGACGTCGCGGTGCGGCGGTTGCACCACCGGTTCACGGCGATGCGCGTGAGCGCGACCGAGTTGGCCCGTCGCGCCGCCGCTGCGCCACGGCGTGACGACCAACTGTTCGTGAGCCACCTGATCGATCTGGTGGCCGCGCTGCTCGCCGCCGAGGTGTCCGACGAAACCGCCGCCCTCCTGCACTCCCGCACCGCAGCCCGCTGACGCCTGGAACTCGAAGGCTTCGCCGGACGACCTGAGTTCTCGGAGACCGCAGGTCTCCCTCCGATCGAGTGAGGCACCTCGGTCACTCCGCCGCCACCGGTCTGCCCTGCTCGGTTCACCCGTGGCGGCGGAGCGAGGGTGCACCACTCCCGGTTCACCCGTTCGGGCGCCATCCGCAGTCGTGTTCGTGCCGAATCCCGGCTACAGCCCCACTTCGTGGCTGTCACCCCGCGACGCACCCAGGGCGCAGCTGCGCCCGGATCGGAGAACACGTGCCCCACCGCCCGCGCCCGTCCGGACCCCTCGGTCCTCGTTGCCGAACGGCGGCCCTGGCCGCCGCTGTCGTCGGCTCCACGCTCGTCACCGCCGTTCCCCTCGGCGTCCCCTCGGTCGCCGCAGCCGTGGCTGGCGGTCCGATCTACGGGCTCACGAACGATCAACGGCTCGTCGCCTTCGACGACGCCGCCCCCGGCACACTGGTGCAGGACACTCCGATCACCGGGCTGCAGACCGGCGAGGCGGTCGTCGGGTTCGACATCCGGCCGGCCACCGGCCAGCTGATCGCCGTGGCGGTCGACGGGACGACCGGCCGGTTGTACGTCGTCGACACCTCCAACGGCGTCGCACGTGCCATCGGGGCTGCGCCGTTCAGCACGACCCTGCCCGCAGGCGGTACCTGGTCGGTCGACTTCAACCCGACCGTCGACCGGATCCGCCTCGTCCACTCGAGCGGCGCCAGCTTCCGCGTCAATCCGAACGACGGCACGCTGGCGGGGACCGACACGAACGTCGCGCCGGCCAAGCCGAGCGCGGTGGCGTACGACCGCTCGGTCGCACCTGCCCCGACCGCGACGACGCTGTTCGTGATCGACGACGTCGCCAACACGCTCGGCCGCATCGGCGGTGTCGACGGCACGCCGTCGCCGAACGGTGGCGTCACCTCGGTCGTCGGTGCCCTCGGCGTCGATCCCGACGCGGACGCCGTGGCGTTCGACATCGCCCCCCAGGGTGACGCCCTCGCCACGATGTCGGTGGCCGGCACCACCGGTCTCTACACCCTCGACCTCGCCACCGGCGCCGCCACGCTGGTCGGGCCGGTCGGCGCGGGCACGACGGCCATCCGCGACATCGCCCTCCCACGCCCGCCGCTCGGCGCGATGCTCGGCCTCGCCGCCGGCAACACGCTCGTGACCTTCGATGCGTCGGCGCCGGGTTCGGTGTCGACCCGCGCCGTGACGGGCCTCGGCGCGGGCGAGACGCTGGTCGGCTTCGACGTGCGGCCCGCCACCGGCGAAGTCATCGGGGTCACGATCACCGGCACCAGCGGACGCATGTACCGCATCGATCCCACCACGGGCGCAGCGACAGCGCTCGGCGCCGCGCCGTTCACCGTCGACGCGACGGGGGCGACGACGTGGTCGGTCGACGTGAACCCCACGGTCGATCGCATCCGCCTCACCAACGCGGCCGGCGACAGCTACCGGCTCAACCCGATCAACGGGGCGCTCGCCGCCGCCGACACCGACATCGCCCCTGCGGTGCCGTCCGCCGTGGCGTACGACCGGTCGGTCGCCACGAGCACCGCGACGACGCTCTACGCCATCGACGACGTGGCCGAGCAACTGGTGATCATCGGCGGCCCCGACGGCACACCCTCGCCCAACGGCGGCGTCACCACCGTGCGCGGGTCACTCGGTGTCGTGACGAGCTCCGGCGAGGTCGGCTTCGACGTGTCGCCGGTCGGCGAGGCCGTCGCCTCGCTCGAGGTGGGTGGCACCACTGGGCTCTACGCGCTGCACCTGGCCTCGGGTCGGGCGGAGCTCCTCGGCGCCGTCGGCGACGGCACGCTCGATCTGCTCGACCTGGCGTTCCTGCCGTCGCTCCCGGCCGGCGCATCGCAGTTCGTCGCCGTCTCGCCGACGCGGCTGCTCGACACGCGGGACGGCCTGAAGCCGGCAGCCGGCTCGACGACCGATCTGCAGATCACCGGGACGGCCGGCGTGCCGGCGGACGCCACGGCCGTGGTGCTCAACACCACCGGCACCGAGGCGACGGACGACGGGTACGTGACGTTCTTCCCGACCGGCACCACCCGACCCGAGGTCTCGAACCACAACCTGGTCGCCGACCAGACGCGTGCGAACCTCGTGGTCGTCAAGCTCGGAGCCGGCGGCAAGGTGTCGGCGTTCACCCAGCGCGGCACGCATCTGGTGGTCGACGTGGTCGGCTACTACGCCGCCCCCACCTCGACCAGCGGCCGCTACACCGCGCTCGCGCCGGCTCGGCTCATCGACACCCGGCCGGCTGCCAAGGTCGCACCGCAGGGGACCGTCAAGGTGCCCGTGGCGGGGCAGGGAGGCGTGCCGGCCACCGGCGCCTCCTCGGTCGTGGTGAACATCGCCGCCACCGAGGCCGATGGCCCCGGCTACCTGACGGCATACGCCAGCGGCACCGCCCGCCCGGCGACGTCGAACCTCAACGTCGAGCGTCGCAACGGCACCGTCAGCAACCTGGCCATCGTCCCCGTCGGGGCCGACGGGTCGATCACGGTGTTCAGCCAGCGTGGCGCCCACGTGGTGGTCGACGTGCTGGGTTGGTACGGCGATGCCACGGCGCGCGGCGGCTACGCCGGGCTGTACGTGCCGCTCGCCCCCGCCCGCGTCGTCGACACCAGGTCGGGTGTCGGCGCGCCGATGGCGACGTTGCCGATCGCGTCGTCGATCGACGCGACGGTCGCGGGCGCGGGCGGCGTGCCGGCGAGCGGTGCCGCGGCGGTGGTGGTCAACGTCACCGTCACCGAATCACTGCGTGACGGATACGTCTCGGTGTACCCGACCGGACAGCCGTCGAGCGCCGCATCGGCGACCTCGAGCGTCAACGTCGACATCGCCGGACAGCCCACTCCGAACCTGGCGGTCGCCAGGGTCGGCACCGGTGGCCGGCTCACGGTGTACGCACAGGTCGGTGGCCACCTCGTGATCGACACCTCGGGCTGGTTCACGGCCTGAGTACCGGCGGACGGGCCTCGCATCGCGTCCGGGCGGAGCGGGGCCCGTCCTCGTCGGCGTCGATCCGGCCCCGGCTCGGCCGACGCGTCGGCCGGCGAGCACACTGGCCGCATGACCGCAGTGGCGCCGAACCCCGACGACGAACTGTTCCACCCGGTGGGCGACCACCAGGCGTGGAGCGAGAGCTACTACTTCAACTTCGTCGATCCCCGGACCGGCGTCGGTGCCTTCACCCGCATGGGCTTCCGGCCGAACGAGGGCTGGGCCGACGCCCTGCACGCCGTCTACCTGCCCGGCGGGCGGGTGGCGTTCACGTACGGGCGTCGTACCGATCTCACGCCCGACGTGGTGGCCGGACTCGGACCGATCGACCCGACGGTGGCGAACCTCACGCTGCGCCGCGGCGAGGCGTTCCGCCGGTGGGACATCGCCTACTCGGGACCGGCGCAGGACATGGACGACCCGACCGTGATGCTGGCCGCCACCAAGGACCGGCCCGAGGGCTGGCACCGGCCCGCGCAGCTCGACATGGACGTCGCGTTCGAGGCGATCAGCGAACCGCACTACGCCGTCGGCGGGTCGCAGGGCCACTTCGAGCAGACCGGTCGTGTGCGCGGCCGGATCGGTCTCGACGGCGAGCACTGGGACGTCGAGGGTTTCGGCGTGCGCGACAAGTCGTGGGGACCACGCACGTGGCAGGGCCCCAGCGGCAGCGCTGCGAAGGAGTCCGGTCCGAAGGTGGCCGACACCGGGTGCTTCATCAACTGGTTCTCGATGAACTTCGGCGCCGAGCTCGCGCTCGGCGGCACGTGCGGGCGGGTGGCCGACGGCTCGTTCCGCGGCAAGGGCTGGATCCAGCGCGACGGACGGAACCTCGACCTCGACGACGTCACGATGACCACCGTGTTCGACCCGACGAACCCGCTGCTGCACCAGTCCGTGCAACTGCGCGGCACCGACAGCGAGGGCACGCCGATCGTGGTCGACGGCACCGTGCTCACCATCTGCCCGACCAAGGTGCCGCGCCGCGACGGCGTCACCTTCATCAACGAGGGCCTCGCCCGCTTCGAGACCGACCGGCCCGATGGCGGTGGCCGGCTCACCGGGTTCGGCATCGCCGAGCACTGGCACGCCGTGCCGCGCTGACCACACCGAGCCGACGCACCTCAGCCGCCGAGGCGCTGCAGCTCCTTCACCACCCGTTGCGTGCTCACGGGCCGCGCGGTGCCGATCGACTCGGCGAACACCTGGATCCGCAGCTCTTCGAGCAACCAGCCGACATCGATCACCTCGGGGGTGATCTCGTCGCGTGAGAGCCGCTTGAGCAGCCTGCCGTAGCGGCCCTCGAGCGCGTGCACCTCGGCGAGCTTGCGCCGGTCCTTCGACGGATCGTCGGGCACCTTCTCGAGGCGACGTGCGATGCCGCGCACGTAGCGCAGCACGTCGGGCAGGCGGTGGGCGCCGCTCGCGACGACGAACCCCGGCCGCACCAGCCGGTCGAGCTGCGCCAGTGCGTCCTCGGCCGAGGCGCGCACCGGGTCGGCCTTCAGTCGACCGAGCCGCTGCTCGACCTCGTGCGCGGCCGCCAGGATGTCGGCCACCGTGGCGAGCGCGGTGGCCGTTCGCGACGGCACCACGTCGGCGGCCAGCTTGCGCAGCACCGCGAAGTCGGCCTCGGTCCACACCGCGCCGCCCGCGTCGACCACCACGCGATCCATCACCGCCACCGTGCAGTCCCGCACCAGGTCGTCGAGCGCGAACGGCGAGCGTGCGATCACCAGCCGGCTCGCGTTGGTGAGGCGTGCCTCGGCCGCGCGCTTCGACACGGGCACGGTGAGCAGCAGGAGCCGGCGCACGCCCACGCGCATCACCTTGGCCTGCAGGTCGGGGTTGGTGAGCACGCGCAGCGACACCGAGTCACCGTCGTCGACCAACGCCGGATAGCCACGCACCACATGGCCGTCGGCGGTCGACTCGATCTCGCGCGGCAGGTCGCCCAGATCCCACGAGGTGATGCCTCGTCGCTCGTCGATCGGCATCGCCCGCGCCACGGCCGAGCGCACCCGCGGGTTGAGCAGGGCCCGCAACTCGTCGAGGTCCTTGCCGACGGCCAGTCGGTCGCCACGCTCGTCCTCGATCGAGAACGACACGCGCAGGTGCGACGGCACCTTCGACACCTCGAACAGCTCGGGTGGCACGATCACCTGCGTCACCTCGGTGAGCGCCTGACCGAGCTCCGCGGCGAGCGACCGTGCCGTCGGGGTCGCCGGCAGCCGGCGCCAGGCGTCGGCGGTGACCTGCGCGATCGGGTGCAGCTCGCGGCGGTAGTCCTTGGGCAACGACTTCACCATCGCCCCGACGAGCTCGTCGCGCATGCCCGGCACCTGCCAGTCGAAGCCGTCCATCCGCACCCGGTTGAGGACCGGCAGCGGCACGTGCACGAGCACGCCGTCGTCGGGGGCACCCGGGTCGAACCGGTAGGTGACCTCGAGCTCGAGGTCGTCCTGACGCCAGGTGCCCGGGAAGTCGCGCGGGTCGAGCACGGTCTCGGCCTCGCCGCGTAGGGCCGACAGCTTCTCGACCGTGAGCGTGAGCAGCTCGGGGTCGTCGGCACGCGCCCGCTTCCACCACTTGTCGAACTCGCGGCCGTTGGTGACGACCGCGGGCAGGGCCCGGTCGTAGAAGGTGAAGACGACGGTGTCGTCGGCGAGGTCGACGCGGCGCACGCGCTCGCCCAGATCGCGAAGGCTCTCGACGAACGCCCGGTTGGCCTGCAGGAACAGGTGGGGGCTCTCCCACTCGCCCTGCACCAGTGCATGGCGGATGAACAGTTCGCGTGCCATCGCCGGGTCGAGGCGATCGAGCCCGATCGCCCGACCGGTCACGATCGGCAGGCCGAACAGCATCGCCCGCTCGGTGACGACCGCAGCACCGCGGCGCGCGTCCCAGCGCGGGTCGTCGTAGGAGTACTTCACCAGGTCGCCGCCGAGCCGTTCGGCCCACTCGGGCTGGATCGGCGCCACCGAGCGGGCCCACAACCGGTTGGTCTCGACGAGCTCGCCCGCCATCACCCAGCGCGGCAGCTTCTTGGCGACCGACGACTGGCCGGCGATCGCGAAGCGCGACCCGTGCGCGCCCTTGTACTCGCGGCCCTCCTTGCCGTCGCGACCAGGAGTGAGGTCGCGCATGCCGATCTGCGACAGCAGGCCGGACAGCAACGCCTGGTGCACACGGTCCGGGTGCCCCGCCTCGCTGCCGTGACGGATGCCGAGCTGCCCGGCCACCTGGCGCAGCTGGCTGTACAGGTCCTGCCATTCGCGCACGCGCAGGTAGTTGAGGTACTCGGCGCGACAGAGCTTGCGGAACTGGCTCGAGCTCAGCTGCTGTTGCTGCTCGCGCAGGTGGTCCCACAGCCGCACATGGGCGAGGAAGTCGCTGCCGTCGACGCTGAAGCGGCGATGCAGCTCGTCGGCCGCCTGACGGTGCTCGGCCGGACGCTCGCGCGGGTCCTGGATCGACAGCGCGGCCGCGATCACCAGCACCTCGCGCACACAGCCGTGGCGGTCGGCCTCGAGCACCATGCGGCCGAGCCGCGGGTCGACCGGCAACCGCGCGAGCCGCTGGCCGAGCGGGGTGAGCCGCCGCCGTCCGTGCTCGTCGGGCTGGCCGATCGCTCCGAGCTCCTCGAGCAGCGCGAAGCCGTCGCGGATCGCACGCGGATCGGGCGGGTCGAGGAACGGGAACGCGGCGACGTCGCCGAGGCCGAGCGCCGTCATCTGCAGGATCACCGAGGCGAGGTTGGTGCGCAGGATCTCGGGCTCGGTGAACTCGGGGCGGCCGGCGTAGTCGTCCTCGGCGTACAGCCGGATGCACACACCGGCGGCGACACGACCGCATCGGCCGGCGCGCTGGTTCGCCGACGCCTGCGACACCGGCTCGATCGGCAGCCGCTGCACCTTGAGCCGATGGCTGTAGCGCGAGATGCGGGCCGAGCCGGCGTCGACCACGTAGCGCACGCCGGGCACGGTGAGCGACGTCTCGGCGACGTTGGTGGACAGCACCACCCGCCGCCCCGTGTGCGACTGGAAGATGCGGTGCTGCTCGACCGCCGACAGGCGTGCGTACAGCGGCAGCACCTCGGTGTGGCGCAGGTCGAGGCGGCGGATCGCGTCGGCCGTGTCGTGGATCTCGCGCTCGCCCGACAGGAACACCAGCACGTCGCCCGGGCCCTCGTGCGACAGCTCGTCGACCGCGTCGATGACGGCCTGCACCTGGTCGCGCTCGTCGTCGGGGTCGTCGCCGATCGGGCGGTAGCGCACCTCGACCGGATAGGTGCGGCCCTCGACCGAGATGACCGGTGCCGGACGGCCGTGGGTGCCGAAGTGCTCGGCGAAGCGTTCGGTGTCGATCGTGGCCGACGTGATGATCAGCTTGAGGTCGGGACGCTTCGGCAGCAGTTGGTGCAGGTAGCCGAGCAGGAAGTCGATGTTGAGGCTGCGCTCGTGGGCCTCGTCGACGATGATCGTGTCGTAGCGGCGCAGCATCCGGTCGCGCTGGATCTCGGCCAGCAGGATGCCGTCGGTCATCACCTTCACCAGCGTGTGGTCGGCGACGCGGTCGGTGAATCGCACCGAGTAGCCGACGGCACCACCGAGCTCGACCCCCAGCTCGTCGGCCACACGTTCGGCGATCGACCGGGCCGCCACCCGACGGGGCTGGGTGTGGCCGATCAGGCCGTGCACGCCCCGACCGAGCTCGAGGCACAACTTGGGCAACTGCGTGCTCTTGCCGCTGCCGGTCTCGCCCGCCACGATCACCACCTGGTGGTCGCGTACCGCGTCGGCCAACTCGTCCCACCGCTCGGCGATCGGCAGACCCTCGGCTGCGTGCACCACGCCGGTGTCGACCAAGCCGGCCAGCGTGGCGGCGCGGCGCTCGCGCGCGGCGAGCACCGCCGGGCTGTCGCCCCGCGGCGCGGCATCACCTGCGACGGACGAGCGTGGGCGGCGGCGCGACACGGCGTGGACGGTATCGGGCACCCCACGCGACCGCCGGCGGGAATCCGCCCGAAAAACAAGCGAGCCGCACATCGGGCGGGTCGGGGGAGACCCGTGCACCGATGTGCGGCTCGAACGTGCCAGGGGGCTCAGCTTGGGGGAACGAGCACCTCGCCCAGCACATGGATGACACCGTTGGTGGCCTGCACGTTGCCGACCGCCACCGGGATGCCGTTGATCAGGGTGTTGCCGGCATCGTCCTTGGTGACCTCGAGGTCGATGCCCGCCACGGTCGTGAGGATGTCGCCGTCCTTCATGTCCGACAGCGAGATCTTGCCCGGGACCACGTGGTAGGTGAGCACGGTCTTGAGTAGCTCGGGGTCGGCGAGCACCGCGTCGAGCGTGGCCTGCGGCAGCTCGTCGAACGCCGAGTCGAGCGGCGCGAACACCGTGAACGGACCCTCGCCCTTGAGCGTCTTCACGAGCCCGGCCTGGGTGACCAGGTCGGCCAGCGTGCCGAAGCCCGGCAGCGTGGTGGCCACGTCGATGACGTCACCGATCGGCGGCACGAGCACGTCGCCCATCGCGTGCACCACACCGTTGGTGGTCGACACGTCGGCCAGCGCGATCTTGTTGCCGTTCACGTACACGTCGTCGCCGACGTGGCTGATCGTCACCGGGATGCCGGCCAGCGTCATCAGCTCGCCGTCCTTCAGGTCGGCCGCCGTGTAGCTGCCCTCGACGACGTGGTACTTGAGCACCGTCTCGAGCAGGCCGGCGTCCTGGACCGTGTGCAGGATGTCGACCGGGATCTTCTTGAACGCGTCGTCCACCGGCGCGAACACCGTGAACGGTCCACCGCGGAGGGCGTCGACGAGACCCGCCTGCACGACGTACCCGGCGAGCTGCTGGAAGATGTTGGCCTGCAGCGCGGTGCCGACGATGTCGTAGTCCTTGTCGGGCATCAACGTCGTGGTGGGCGCCACGGTGGACGCCGGGGCCGCGGTGGTGGGGGGAGCGACGTCGGCCGGGTCGTCGGAGCACGCAGCGGCGACGAGGGCGAACGTGGTGACCAGGGCGAGACCCGTGGCGACCTTTCGCGAACGGTGGACTGGGTTGTGAGGCACGAAACCGAACCTAGCGATGGGGTCGGGAACGGGGGCAGGGGCGCAGGTCCCCGGGGCATGGGACCAAAGGCCCACCGGACGGCTCGCGCAGTCCGTTGACCAGGGGCGGTGCGCTCGCTACGGTCGCCGCACGACCGCTCCGAGGGGACCCCGACACCGGGGACGGAGCGACCGTGAGCACCGGGGCCGACCCGGTCGATCCGAGGAGGGGACATGCGCAGATCGAGGTTCGTCGTCGCGGCATCGCTCGTGGCGGCGTCGTTGGCGACCGTGGCACCGGGTTCGCCGGTCGTCGGTGTGGTGCACGCCGACGGCCCCGGGGCGGGCACCCCGTGGGTGGTGAGCCTCGGCGACTCGTACATCTCGGGCGAGGCGGGCCGGTGGGCTGGCAACTCGAACAACAGCTCGTCGAGCGTCGATGCCGGCGGACCCACCGCCTACTACGACAACGCGACGGCCACCGCCGAGCAGATCGACCGCTGCCACCGCAGCACCGCCGCCGAGATCCACATCGGTGGCGGCGTGAGCAGCCTCAACCTGGCCTGCTCGGGGGCGAAGACCTCGACCTTCACCAGCTCGGACGGCTACTTCAAGCCGGGTATCGACTTCTACAACAGCGGCGGCCAGAAGGGCCAGGCGCTGATGCTGCAGGAGTTCGCCGCCACGCACAACGTGCGGATGATCCAGTTGTCGATCGGCGGCAACAACTTCGGTTTCGCCGACATCGTCCAGCGTTGCGTGACCAACTTCCTCACGTCGCCGTCGTGGTGGCCCAACTACTGCAACGACGACTCGGCGGTCACGTCGAACTTCACCACCGCCAACATCACCAACCAGACCAACGCGGTGATCGGAGCGATCAACAACGTGCGCACCGCGATGGCCAATGCCGGCTACTCCAGCACGCAGTACACGATCGTCGTGCAGACCTACCCGTCGCCGATCCCGAAGGGTGCCGGCTTCCGGTACTCGCAGTCGGGCTACACCCGGCAGAGCACGGGTGGGTGCGGCTTCTGGAACGCCGACGCCGACTGGGCCAACGACCAGGCGCTCGTCAAGATCAACAACGCCGTCAAGAACGCGGCCACCTCGGTGAACGCCACCGCCGGCAACGTGAAGATCCTCGACCTCGCCGCCGCGCTCAACGGTCGACGGCTCTGCGAGACCGGCGTGAACCTGATGGAGAACAGCGGCAAGGGCAACTGGACCGCCGCCGGTGCGAGCGACGCGACGGAGTGGGTGGCGCAGATCCGCACGCTCAGCACGGTGTTCGGGCCGTACTACGTGCAGGAGTCGATCCATCCCAACTGGTGGGGCGAGAAGGCGCTGCGCAACTGCGTCCGCCAGGCCTACAACGGCGGCAGCCCGAAGGGCGGCACCTGCACCAGGGGGACCGGGCTCAACGCGAACGGCGAGCCCAACATGACGCTCGTGTAGCGCCATCGGGATCGCCCGGGCCCCGAGTCGTTCGGGTCGCTCAGGTCGCGAAGCCGTCCGGCATCGACGTCGCGTGCTCGTCGGGCACGCCGAGGCGATCGATGTCGGCGGCACGAGACGGATGGGTGCGGCGCAGATCGGCGCGTCGGCCGCCCTCGAAGCAGGTGCCCGTGAAGCCGGGTGCCATCGTGCAGCCGAACAGCGCCCACGAGCCACCGTCGACCAGCTCGCCGGCCTGCCACGTGCCGGCCGGGATCACGTGCTGCACACGAGCACCCGACGCCACGTCGCCGCCGAGCACCACCTCGTCGTCGGTGCCGTCGGGATGCAACAGCACCAGCCGGATCGGGTCGCCGCCGTACAGGTGCCACACCTCGTCGTGCGTGAGCCGGTGGAACAGCGACCGGCTCGGCACCTCGCCGGGTTCGGTGGCGGCGGTGTACAGACCGAGCATGGCCGTCCCGGCGGGCGCGCCGTCGGCCAGCTCGGCCTCGCTGCGGTAGGTGCTCACGAACCAGGTCGCCTCGACGGGCAGCAGCGACATGCCGTGATGCTCGACCAGTCGGCGTGCGATGGGGTGCATGCGCCCACGGTACGTTGCCGCCCATGGCTTCCACCGACGTCCCGGCACCGCCGCTCCGCCACCTGCTCACGGTCGCGATCGAGGCCGAACCGCCGCAGGCGCTGGGCGACTTCCCCACGGGCGAGCGGCGGCTGACGGTGTTCCGATCCGGCACGTTCCTCGGGGCCGACGGGTTGTCGGGCACGCTGGCCGGCGGCGGCGTCGACTGGCAGAGCGTGCGCGCCGACGGTGCGATCGAGATCCGCGCGCACTACCTGCTGCGCACCGACGAGGGCGACCCGATCGAGATCGTGTCCGACGGGCTGCGGGTCGTCGAGCCCGAGGTGGCGGCGCGCATGGCGGCCGGCGAGGTGGTCGACCCGTCGACGTACTACTTCCGCACGCACCTGCGCTACCACACCTCGTCGACACGTTGGCGACGGCTCAACACCGTGATCGGCCTCTCGACCGGCGAGCGGCGGGCGACCGACGTCGCGATCCACATGTTCGAGGTGCTCTGATGTCGATCGTGCGCCACGCGACCGATCCGATCGTCGTGGTCGGCGCCGGCATCGGCGGGCTCGTCACCGCGCTGAGCCTGCACCGAGCCGGCCACGACGTGCACGTGTACGAGAGCGTCGACGAGGTGAAGGCGCTCGGCGTGGGCATCAACCTGTTGCCCCACGCGGTGCGCGAGCTCGACGCGCTCGGATTGCTCGACCGCCTGGTGGCCGTGTCGGTGCAGCCGACCACGTTGGCCTATTTCACCAAGCGTGGGCAGCAGATCTGGGACGAGCCCCGCGGGCTGGCCGCCGGGTACCGGTGGCCGCAGTGCTCGGTGCACCGGGGCGAGCTGCAGCAGCTGCTGTACCGGGCGACGATCGAACGGCTCGGCGTCGATCGCGTGCACACCGGCCACCACCTCGTCGATCTCGAGAGCCACGACGACCACGCCGTCGCACACTTCGCCAGCGCACGTGGCGGTGCCGTCGAACGGTCGGTCCGCGGGTCGATCGTGGTGGCGGCCGACGGCATCCACTCGGTCGCCCGGTCGCTGCGGTACCCCGACGAGGGCATGCCGCGCTGGAACGGCGCGCTGCTCTGGCGCGGGCTCACCGTGACGGCCCCCGTGTTCGACGGCCGCACGATGGTGTGGTGCGGCCACCCGCGTCAGAAGTTCGTCGGCTACCCGGTGCTCGACCTCGACGACGGTCGGCAGGCGTTCAACTTCATCGCCGAGTTCAAGGTCGAGGGCCAGGAGCTCGCCGAGCGCGAGGACTGGAACCGGGCGGGCGTGCTCGAGGAGTTCATCGGCCCGTTCGAGGACTGGCGGTTCGACTGGCTCGACGTGCCCGCGCTCATCCGCTCGGCGCCCGGCACGTTCCGCTTCCCGATGGTCGACCGCGATCCGGTGGAGCGCTGGTCGTTCGGTCGCACGACGTTGCTCGGCGACGCCGCGCACCCGATGTACCCGATCGGTTCGAACGGCGCCTCGCAGGCGATCCTCGACGCCCGCGTGCTCACCGGCTGCCTGCGCGACATCGACGACCCCGTCGCCGCGCTCGAGCGCTACGACGCCGAGCGTCGCCCGGCCACGGCGGCCATCGTGCTGGCCAACCGCGGCTTCGGACCCGAGCTGCCGATGCAACTGGTCGAAGAGCGCGCCCCGGACGGCTTCGACTCGATCGACGACGTCATCTCGCCCGACGAGATCGCGCAGGCCACCGAGGGCTACCGGCGCACCGCCGGCTTCGCGTTGCAGGCGCTGTCGGAGGGCGACTCGCTCGCCGACCGCAGCTACGCCTGACCGGTCACCGTCGCCGCGCTCAGGTGTCGTCGAGCTCGGCGTACTTCTGGATGCGCGGCGGGCCCGCAGGCGAGAGCTTGAACTGGATCTCGAACGGATCGCCCTCGGGCCGCTTCACGAAGATGCGGCCGGCGGCCTTCGTGGTGGCGACGACGTGGTCGATCTCGAACCGGCCGCCGCACGTCGCCAGCCACTCGGCGGCCTGCGCCCGCAGCCGGTCGTACGGCTCGTCGGGTGCGACGTTGTCGGCGAACAACTCGTCGGCCACCGCGTCGTCCCAGTCGCCGAGCAGCGCCACCAGACGATGCGCGTACTCGTCGACGAGTGGCGCCTCGAACGGCAGCGGCGTGGGGAACGCCCCGTGCGCGAGGACCAGTTCGAAGACGTCCTGGGTGTACTGCGCCATCGGCGCATAGGTGACGTTCGACAGCGCCACGACCGCCAGGCCGCGCTCGACCGCCCAGCGCATGTGTGAGCCGTAGCCCGGCAGCCCGCCCGAGTGCCCCACCACGCGACCCATGCGGTTGCAGTTGCGGATGCGGAGTCCGTAGCCGTAGCCGTTCACGGCTGTGCGTCCGGGCAGTGGCATCGTGCTCGTGAAGCGGTGCATCTCCTGCATCTCGCGGCGCGACGCCCGCGACAGCGGTCCCTCGTCGGCGCCGTCTCGCGACGGGAAGGCGTCCGACAGGAAGGTGACCCATCGCCCCACGTCGTCGACCGTGCTCCACAGCCCGCCCATCGGCGCGATCTCACCGTCGCCGAGTGGCTCGAGGCCTTCGGGGATCCACGCGCCGTCGCGCCAGCGGGAGGGGCGTGCCCAGTCGTCGTGATCCGGTTGCACCCACGTGGTGCGGGTCAGGCCCAGCGGTTCGAGGAAGCGCTCGGTGATCAGGTCCTGCACCCGACGTCCGGTCGCCCGCTTGACGACGCGTCCGAGCAGACCGAAGCCGAGGTTCGAGTAGTCGAACGAGGTGCCGGTGGTGCCCGACCACACGACGCCGTCACGCACGATCGCATCCATGCCCTCGTCGTCGATGTCGAGATGACGATCGGCCCACGGGTTGTCGGTGACCAACCCCGCGGTCATCGTGAGCAGGTGGCGGATGCGAATGGGCCCGGCGTCGTCGACAGGGCCGCGCACCGAAGCGAGCTCGGGGGCGTGCAGGTCGATGCGGTCGTCGAGCGACAGCACGCCCTCGTCGCGCAACGACAGCACGGCCGCGGCCGTGAAGCTCTTGGTCATCGACGCGATGCGGTACACCGACTCGGTGGTGGGGTGGAAGCCGTCGTCGTGCAGCACCGTGCCACCGGCCGACACGAGACGCCCGTCGCACCAGAGCCCGTCCGAGATCGTCGGGCAGTGGTGCTCCTTCGCGAACGCCTTCGCGTGGTGGACGAGTGCTTCGGCGAGCTCGGTCGTGAGCTCGAACGGGGTGTGGCTCACAGCGCGCCGGTGATCGCGTCGAACAGTTCGTCGTAGGTGTCGGTGGCGGCGAACTGCGGGAACTGCGCCTTGATCGAATCGGGCGCGTGGAACCAGAAGCCGGCGTGCGCGGCCCCGAGCATGGCCGAGTCGTTGTACGAGTCACCCGCCGAGATCACGCGGTAGTTGAGGCCGCGGAAGGCCTCCACCGCGTGGCGCTTCTGGTCGGGCATGCGCAAGCGGTAGTCGACGATGCGGTCGTCGCGCACGATCAGTTGGTGACACAGGATCGTGGGCATGCCGAGCTGGCGCATGAGCGGTGCGCCGAACTGCTCGAAGGTGTCGCTGAGGATCACCACCTGGGTGCGGTCGCGCAGGCGGTCGAGGAAGTCCTTCGCCCCCTCCATCGGCCCGAGGCCGGCGATGACGTCGGCGATCAGACTCATCGTCAGACCGTGCTGCTCGAGGATCGCGAGCCGGTACTTCATCAGCACGTCGTAATCGGGCTCGTCGCGGGTGGTGCGGCGCAGCTCGGGGATGCCGGTGCGCTCGGCGACGGCGATCCAGATCTCGGGCACCAGCACGCCCTCGAGATCGAGCGTGACGATGGTCTGCTGCGGTGCGTCGTGGAATGCGTCGGCGTGCGGATCGGTGCTCACGACCACATTCTCGGTCACCCGGAGCCGGCGAGCAGCATCCGCTCGAAAACGTCGGACACGGTGTCTCAAAAATGGATCAAGAAGCGACGGAGCGTGTTGACCCTCGGCCCGGTCGCCGTCATCCTCCGGGGGCAACGGCGGCCACGCAGGTGACCAAGGGGTTGAGCGCACGTGGGTCTGAGAGCGGACATGAACATCGCCCACGTGCCGCGCGCGGCACGATCGGCCGGATCGATCGCCACGGTGCACACGCGCAACGAACCCGACGAGTGGACGGCCGTCGTCGACGCCGACGACTACGCCGTGCCCGAGCAGTACCCGGCGTGGGTGGCGGCGATGTGCGCCGACGGACAGCTCGAGGACGCGACCCGCCTCTACCGGTTCGCCGACGGTCGCACGTTCGTGTTGCCACTCGTCCGGCGCCGTGGCCTCGCCGGTCTCGGCGGCCGCTACGCGGCACCGGCGACCGCATGGGGGATCGGCGGCATCGCCGGCACGGGACTCGACCACACGGTGGTCGACACGATCGTCGCCGACCTGCGCAGTCTGCGGGCCGCACAGATCAGCATCCGGCCCAGCCCGCTGCGCAGCAGCTGCTACGAAGCGCTCACCGGCCGCGACGTGGTGGCCATCCCTCGACGGACGCACGTGATCGAGCTCACCGATCCGGCCACGCACCTCGCGTCGCTCAACAAGACCACCCGCAAGGGCATCCGTCGGGCCGAGGCCGCCGGTGTCGAGGTCAGGGTCGAGACGTCGGGCCGTCTGCTCGACGTGCACTACGAGCTCTATCTCTCGTCGGTTCGTCGCTGGGCCGAGCAGCAGCACGAGCCGCTCCGCCTCGCCCGATGGCGCGCCGTGCGACGCGACCCGATCGGCAAGCTCCGCACCATCGCTGAGCACGCAGGCAGTCGCTTCCGCCACCTGGTCGCCTACGTCGACGGGGTGCCCGCAGCCTCGAACCTGCTGCTGCTCGGCACCACCACTCGCGACACCCGCGGCGCGATGGACCGCGAGCTCGCCGCCTCGGTTCACGCCAACGACCTGCTCCAGTGGCGCTCGATCCTCGAGGCCTACGCGCACGGGAGCCGTTGGTACAACCTCGGCGAGACCGGTCCGTCGTCGGCGCTCGCGACGTTCAAGGAACGCTTCGGTGGTCAGGGCCTGCCCTACGCCGAGATCCGCATCGAACGGTTCCCGATCACCACAGCGGACCGCACGGTGCGCAACGGCGCGAAGCGCCTCATCGGGTTCCGCGACTGACGCACCCGACCGACCGTACCGGAGGACCAGCCCATGACCACGACCGCACACCCGACGACCGAGCTGTCGCGCCCCGTGTTCTTGACCGACGGCGCGTGGTCCGCCGCAGTGCCCGTCCTGCGGCGCCTGCGCACCTTGCTCGGCGAGCTCGGGTTCGAGCGCACGCGTGTGCTGCCCATGCCCGGCTCGCAGCTCGACCTGGTGATGGAGCCGGCGAGCGTGCGCAACCACCTGGCCGGCCGCTCGAACCTGTTCGACCGCAGCCCGCTGGCCGGGCTGCACCGGCGGGCGCTCGGGCGGACGCTGCCCACGGCGGCGGCCGCGCACGAGCTGTTCACGCTGTGCCGCCCCGCGCCGATCGCCGAGGTGCGATCGTTGCTCGGCGGCAACCTCGTCGACGACCTCCTGGCCGTGTCGGTGCTGTCGGAGCAACCCGACTCGATGGTGCGCACCGACGTGCTGGCCGTTCCGTTCCGGGGTGGGCTGTACCTGGCCGACCCGCCGCGGCTGCAACACGACCCCGACTACGTGTATCTCGGTCGCAGCTCGTTCACGATCCCGCAGCACCTGATCGGCGGCGGTTGGTGGCCGCCGCACGACGCCGGCTCGCCGCGTGTGCTCGACCTCGGTTGCGGCAGCGGGGTGGGCCTGATCCCGCTGGCCGGCCCCGGCATCGAGGCCGTCGGCGCCGACATCGTCGAGCGCTGCCTGCGGTTCGGTCGGGTGAACGCGGCGCTCAACGGGGTCGACGCCGACTTCCGGTGGTCGGACGTGTTGAGCGGTGTCGACGGCGACTTCGACCTCGTGATCCTCAACTCCCCGTGCATGTGGGAGGAGCTGCAGACGCAGACCTTCGCGGGCGGCGGTGGCGACTACGGCACCTCGCTGCCGATGCGGATGATCGGCGAATCGCTCGACCGTCTGCGCCCCGACGGCCGGTTGGCGGCGGTGGTGTCGGCACCGGTCTTCGACGACCGCGAGTACCCGTACGTGTTCGACGCGATCGGGCGCGCCACGCAGGGCCGCAGCATGCAGGTCGACGTCACCCCGCTGATCACCGAGTTCGAGCACGTGCACGCCGGTGTGTTCCGCCGTCACCGCATCACACAACTCGTCCGCTACCTCGTGGTGATGCGCGCCGCCGAACGGCCGTCCGTCGAGATGCTGCCGCCCGTCGATCGCCTGCGCTACGGCGGCTACTGGGCACGCACCCTGCCCGCCCGGGGGTTGTCGAGGGTGCGGCCCGCCACTCGCCGCTGAGCGGGACGGCGGCCGACGTTTTCGAGCGGGTCGACCACTGACACACTCGGGACATGTCGTTCGGCCAACAATCGGGACCGCCCGCGTCGCCCAAGCAGATCTCGTACCTGAAGTCGCTGCTGAAGGCGGCCGGTCACGACGACTTCCGCACGGCCCGACACGAGTTCGGCCTCACCCAGCGTCAGGCCGGCGGCAAGTTCACCTCGCGTGAGGCGAGCGCGCTGATCGACCGGCTGCTCGGCAACGAGCCGAGCGAACCACCCGCCGTGGCCGGGCGCGCCGCGGCCGAGGACCCCGAGCGGGCCGAGCAGGCCGACCAGCTGAGCCGCACCCGGTCCGACATGCTGCGCGGGATGCCCGCCGACCTGCTCGCGACCGAGCTCGAACGCCGCGGCTGGACCGTCACCCCGCCCTGATCCGCGCTCGCCCCCACGTCCTGGGCGCCAGTGCCGGCTCACCGGTGCTGGTGGATCGGAGGTGGTGGCGCCCAGAAGCGGTCTGCGGTTCTGGGTGCCAAGGCCGGCTCACCGGTGCTGGTGGGCCGGGGGTGGTGGCGCCCAGGACGTGCGCGGGGGTCCGAGGGACTTGGGCCCCTGGTCGGCCGACCGGGGGTCGGCGCACCCTGAGTACATGAGCAGGACGGCCCGAGCCCCCGAACGGCCGAGTCGTCCGACGCCACCCCTGCCCGAACCGCCCGGCCGTCCGGGCTCGACCCCGCCCGCGCGTTCGTCGCGGTGGCGCAGCTGGTTGCCGTTCGCGCTCACCGCCGTGGTGCTCGCCGTCCTGCTCGTCACCTCGACGCACACGTCGAACCCCGACGACCTCGACTACACGGCGTTCCTGGCCAAGGTCGACGCCGGTCAGGTGCTGAGCGCCGAAATCGACACCGACGGCAGCGTGACGGGCCACCTGGTCGGCGACACCGCCGGCAGCGAGGGCGACGAGTACACCACCGTCGTGCCGGTCGCGCTGAGCGGCGAGGCGCTGCTCGCACGGCTCGAGGCACACGGCGTCGACGTGTCGGCCACCGCCGACGCCCCGTCGACCGGCAGCACCGTCCTCACCTGGTTGTTCACCCTGCTGCCGATCGCCGCCCTCGTCGGCCTGTGGGTGTGGATGGCCCGGCGGGCCGGCGGCGGTGGCGCGATGACCAGCGCGTTCGGCATGGGACGCTCGAAGGTGACGATCACCGACACCTCGCGGCCCACCACCACCTTCGCCGACGTCGCCGGCTACGACGGCGTGAAGCGCGAGGTGGCCGAGATCATCGAGTTCCTGCGCGAGCCCACCCGCTTCGCCGCCGCCGGTGCCGTGGCACCCCGGGGCGTGCTGATGACCGGCCCGCCAGGCACCGGCAAGACCCTGCTCGCCCGGGCGGTCGCGGGCGAGGCGGGTGTGCCGTTCCTGTCGGTGACCGGCTCGTCGTTCGTCGAGATGTTCGTCGGCGTCGGGGCCGCCCGCGTGCGCGACCTGTTCGCCGAGGCCCGCAAGCTCGCCCCCGCGATCGTGTTCGTCGACGAGATCGATGCGATCGGGCAGCGACGTCAGAGCGGCGCCGTCATCTCGAACGACGAGCGCGAACAGACCCTGAACCAGTTGCTCAGCGAGATGGACGGCTTCGACCCGACCGTCGGCATCATCGTCCTCGCCGCCACCAACCGGCCCGAAGTGCTCGACGCCGCGCTCTTGCGGCCCGGCCGGTTCGACCGCCAGGTGGTGATCCCGCTGCCCAACCAGCCCGACCGGGTGGCGATCCTGCAGGTGCACTGCCGCGGCAAGCAGCTCGCTCCCGATGTCGACCTCGAGACCGTCGCTCGCGGCACGCCCGGGTTCAGCGGCGCCGACCTCGCCAACCTCGCCAACGAGGCGGCCATCCGCGCCGCTCGCGATCGCCGCGCGACGATCACGGCCGCCGACCTCGACGAGGCACGCGACCGGATCCTGCTCGGCCAGCGCGACGCCTCGAACGTGCTGCTGCCCGAGGAGCGCCGCGCGGTCGCCGTGCACGAGGCCGGCCACGCACTGGTGGCAGCGTGCAGCGACCACGCCGACCCGGTCCACAAGGTGACGATCCTGCCCGCCGGGATGGCCCTCGGCGTCACGCACCAGCTGCCGCTGCACGAGCGGCACCTGTACAGCGAGTCGTACCTGCTCGACACCCTGGCGGTACAGCTCGCCGGACGCGCCGCCGAACGGCTCGTGTTCGGCGAGGGCTCGACCGGTGCGGCCAACGACCTCGCGACGGCGACCTCGCTCGCCACCAAGATGGTGCGCGAGTACGGACTGTCCGACGAGCTCGGCCCGGTCGGCTACCCGTCGGGCGGTCCGATGTTCCTGACGGGCGGGCCCGAGGTGAGCAGCCGGCCCTTCGGCGACGAGACCCAGCGACGCATCGACGTCGAGGTCGCCCGTCTGGTGCGCGACGCCGAGGTGCGCGCCACCGACGAGCTCACCCGCCACCGCGACGCGCTCGACCGCATCGTGTTCGAGCTGCTCGAGCACGAGACGCTCGACGGCGCCGCCGTGTATCAGATCGCCGGGCGCCCCGCGCCCGCCACCCGACCGCAGGTGCTCCGGCACCGCGACACCGCCGACGAGCTCGCCGGCGCCCCCACGGAAACCGACCCCGTCGCGACCGACGCCTGATCCAGGAGACGACCATGCCGCACCGACACCACCGCCACACCGAACACGGCGCCGACGTCGACGACGAGTTCGGGCCGCTCACGCTCGTCGACGCCGAGACCGGCATGTTGTCGCACGCCGACCCGCACTCGGTCGCCGAGGGCGTCGAGTCGTGGGACGACGACGAGCTCTCGCCCGAGGAAGCGGCACTCCACATCGAGCGAGTCGAGTTCGACGACTGAACCCCCTCCACGCGTCCTCGGTACGATGCCGGCACCGCCCCGGGATGCAGCCCGGGTGCGCGAGCCAGGCACGTTCGAGGGGGAACGATGACGCAGACCTTCCTGCCGTCCACGATGCAGGACGACTACCAGCTGACGATCCTGCCGCTGTTCCGGCACGGCCGTCGGGTGCACGCCGACAGCACCGTCACCACCTTCACCGGCGACGGCTACACGGTGGCGACGTTCGCCGAGGTCGCCGATCGCGCCGACCGGCTCGCCGCGGCCCTCGCCGGGCTGGGAGTGCAGCAGGGTGACCGCGTGGGCACGTTCCTGTGGAACAACCAGACCCATCTCGAGGCCTACCTGGCGATCCCGTGCATGGGCGCGGTGCTGCACACGCTGAACATCCGCCTGTTCCCCGAGCAGCTCGCGTACGTGATCAACCACGCGGCAGACAAGGTGATCATCGTCGACGCCTCGATCGCGCCGCTGCTCGCCCGGGTGCGCGACCAGCTCACCACCGTCGAGCACATCATCGTCAAGGGCACCGGCGACACGTCGGGGCTCGGCGAGGGCCTGCTCGACTACGACGAGCTGCTGGCCGCCGCGCCGACCGGCTTCGAGTACCCCGAGGTCGACGAACGTTCGGGCATGGCCATGTGCTACACGAGCGGCACCACCGGCAACCCCAAGGGCGTCATGTACAGCCACCGCAGCACGTACATGCACTCGATGATGGTGACGAGCACCGCCAACGTCGCGCTCGCCGAGACCGACCGGATGCTCGTGATCGTGCCGATGTTCCACGCCAACGCGTGGGGTGTGCCGTACGCCGCGTGGATGATCGGTGCCGATCTCGTGTTCCCGCAGCAGTACCTGCAGGCAGCACCGCTGTCGAGGGTGATCGCCGACACGAGGCCGACGCTCACGGGCGCCGTGCCCACCGTGTTGAACGACCTGCTGCAGAACGCACCCGACACCGACATGAGCTCGTTCCGCCTGGTGATGTGCGGCGGTTCGGCGGTGCCGCGCGGCCTGATCGACGGCTATCGCGAGCGCTTCGGCGTGCCGATCGTGCAGGGCTGGGGCATGACCGAGACCAGCCCCGTGTGCGCGATCGGCCATCCGCCGAAGGACATGGCCGGTCAGTCCGAGACCGACTGGCGCGTCAAGACCGGCCGGATCATGCCCGGCGTCGAACTGCGCATCACCGACGACACCGGTGCCGAGGTGCCGTGGGACGGCGAGTCGCTCGGCGAGATCGAGGTGCGCGGCTCGTGGATCACCGGCCGCTACTACGAGGTCGACGATCCCGAGAAGTTCCACGACGGCTGGCTGCGCACCGGCGACGTCGCGTCGGTGCAGCCGAACGGCTACGTGATGATCAGCGACCGGGCCAAGGACGTCATCAAGAGCGGCGGCGAGTGGGTGAGCTCGGTCGACCTCGAGAACACGCTGATGGGCCATCCGGCCGTGATGGAAGCCGCGGTGATCGGTGTGCCCGACCCGCGCTGGGACGAGCGGCCGATGGCGTGCGTGGTGCTGAAGCCCGATGCGTCGGTCACCGCCGACGAGCTGCGCGCCTGGCTCAGCGAGCGCACCGCGAAGTTCTGGCTGCCCGAGCGGTGGACCTTCATCACCGAGGTGCCGAAGACCAGCGTCGGCAAGTTCGACAAGAAGGTGCTCCGCGCCCGCCACCACGCCGGCGACCTCGACGTCGAGATCGTCGCCTGAGCGAGCGGCGGGCCCGATGGAGCGTGCCGATCTCGTGGTGATCGGCGCGGGCATCGTCGGGCTCGCGACCGCACGCGCCGCGCTCGCCGCCGATCCGTCGCGGCGTGTGGTCGTCCTCGACAAGGAGGGGTCGGTCGCCGGCCACCAGACGGGTCGCAACTCGGGCGTCATCCACGCGGGCGTCTATTACCGGCCCGGCTCGGCCAAGGCCCGCCTCTGCACCGCCGGACGCGAACGCATGGTCGCGTTCTGCGCCGAGCGGGGCATCGCCCATGAGGTGTGCGGCAAGCTCGTCGTCGCGACACACCCCGACGAGCTCGGCAGGCTGCACGACCTCGAGCAGCGCTGCGCCGCCAACGGGGTGGCGGTCGAGCGCATGGGCCCGTCCCGCATGCGCGAGATCGAGCCGCACGTCGCCGGGATCGAGGCGTTGCACGTGCGCGTCACCGGCATCGCCGACTACCCGGCCGTGAGCCGTGCGTTCGTCGACGACGTCGTCGCCGGTGGGGGCGAGGTGCGCCTCGGCGCGACGGTGACCGGGGTGCGCGATGCCGCCGGCGAACTGGTCGTCGAGACGAGTGCCGGCCCGGTCGGCGCCGCCCGCGTCGTCAACTGTGCGGGCCTGCACGCCGACCGGATCGCCCGGCTGTTCGGCGGCGACGAGGCGGCTCGCGGGCTCGTGCTGGTGGCGTTCCGCGGTGAGTACTTCGAACTCGCGCCGTCGCGCAGCCACCTCGTGCGGGCGCTCATCTATCCGGTGCCCGACCCGCGCTTCCCGTTCCTCGGCGTGCACCTCACCCGGGGCGTGCACGGTCGCATCCACTGCGGCCCCAACGCAGTGCTCGCCCTGGCACGCGAGGGCTACTCGTGGCGGGCGATCGACCTCGGCGACCTGCGTGAGACACTGGCGTTCGCAGGATTCCACGCGCTCGCCCGACAGCACTGGCGCTACGGGTTGAGCGAGATGGTGCGCTCGGTGAGCCGGGCGAGGTTCGCCGACGCGTTGGCGCGCCTGGTGCCCGAGGTGCGCGCCGACGACCTCGAACCCGCGTCGTCGGGCGTGCGCGCCCAGGCCGTGTACCCCGACGGTCGGCTGGCCGACGACTTCGAGTTCGGACGCAGCAACGCCGGTCGGGTGCTGCACGTGCTCAACGCACCGTCGCCCGCGGCGACGGCCGCGCTGGCCATCGGTGACGAGATCGTCGCCGAACTGTTCGACCGCTGAGCGGCGGGTAGGTCGCTCGGTCGGTCGGTCAGTCGCTCAGCTCGCCGGCCAGTCGCCCGCCCTCGCGGCGACGCAGGTCGGCGTTCACCCGCTGGCGCTCGAGCACCTGCTCGAGCGTCTTCACCGACTGCGGGATGGTGTGCTCGGCGAAGAAGGCCTGCACGTCGGCGCTCACCGTCTCGCCCGTGAGCAACTTCACCGAGTCGACCATGTAGATGATCGTGTTCTCGGGGAAGCGTTCGTTGGCCTCGTCCCAGTGCTGGCGTACGAACGCCCACGCCTGCTCGCCGTGCTCGCGGTTGGCGACACAGCGGTTGAGGAGGAACGGTGCGTTCTGCGTGCGCACCTCGCCGCTCATGGCCAGCTCGCACGTGCGCTGCACCAGCTCGGACGACGGGAACTCGGCCAGCGCGTACAGGTTGCGCAGCTGCTCCTGCGGCGTGGGTGCGTGGCGGAACGCTTCGAGGAAGCGCTCGTAGTCGGCGGTGTCACCGGTGGCCGCCACCACGTTGGTGGCGGCCGCCACCAACTCGGCGGGGTGACCCGTCGGGTCGGCCCAGATCTCACGGCTGCGTCGCTGCCCCTCGACGTCGCCGCCGAGCACGGACACGAGGCCGACGAGCAGGCCGCGCAGCTTGCCGCGCAGGTCGCTCTCGCCGGCGACCGGGGTCCAGCCGAGGTCGTCGAGCACGGGACCGGCGAGCGCTCGCACTCGTGCTCTGAACGCGTCGCGGGCCTCGCCGTCGACCAGGCGGCCGAGGCCGCGCAGCGCGATCGCGATCGCCTGCCACACCGCGTTCTCGCGCTCGTCGCGGAAGCCCTCGAGGAACGTGAGCAGCTCGGGCGCGCCGAGGCGGCCGGCCACCATCGCGTTCCACGCGTCGTCGACCAGGTTGTAGCGCTCGACCACGTCGAGGCCGCTCAGCGCCTCGCCGACCAACCGGCTGCGGAGTGCGTCGTCGTAGGCGACGCGCACGAAACCGTGGCCACCGGCGTTGACGACGATCGGGGCATCGGGGTCGCTCACCTCGACGCGCATCGAGTCGCCCTCGAGCAGCACCTTCACCTCGTCGTCACCGACGCGCAGGTGCAACGGCACGACGAACAGGGTGGCGGCCGCGGCGCCGAGGCTCTCGTCGTCGTACGCGAACCGCTGCTGCGACAGCACGAGCTCGTCGCCGTCGAGCCGGGCGCTCACGAGCGGGAAGCCCGGCTGCCAGATCCAGCTGTCCATCATGCGGCGCACGGGCGTGTGCGGGTTGACGGCCTCGATCGCGTCCCACAGGTCGCTCGTCTCGGTGTTGCCGTACGAGTGCGTGGTCAGGTAGTGCTGCACGCCCCGGCGGAACTCCTCCTCGCCGAGGTACTGCTGCAACATGCGCAGCAGCGCGCCGCCCTTCTGGTACGTCAGCACGTCGAACATGCCCTGGCAGTCGTCGGGTGCCTCGACCGGGAACTCGACCGATCGGGTGGCGGCCAGCGCATCGGTCTCGAACGCGACGCTGCGCTCGAGCCCGAACGTGGCCCAGCGCTTCCAGTCGGGGCGGTAGTGGTCGCAGCACTCGACCTCCATGAACGTGGCGAAGGCCTCGTTCAACCAGATGCCGTTCCACCAGCTCATCGTGACGAGGTCGCCGAACCACATGTGGGCGAGCTCGTGGGTGATCACGTCGGCGAGCACCTGTTGCTCGGACTGGGTGCTGTTTGCCTCGTCGACCAGCAGCAGGCTCTCGCGGTAGGTGATGCAGCCGAGGTTCTCCATCGCGCCGGCGGCGAAGTCGGGCAGTGCGAGCATGTCGCACTTCTCGGTCGGGTACGGGATGCCGTAGTAGTCCTGGTACCAGCCGAGCGCGAACGCGCCGGCGTCGAGACCGAAGCGGGTGAGCCGAGCCTTGCCCGGCACGTGCACGATGCGCAGCGGGATCGAGCCGCCGCCGAGGCGCGGCACCATCACCGGTTCGGTGGCCTCGAGCCGGCCCACCACGAACGCCACCAGATAGCTGCTCATCACCATCGTCTCGGCGAACCGCACGACGTGCTTGCCGTCGTCGCGCACCGACCGCTCGACCTCGGGGCCGTTCGACACGGCGAGCAGGTCGGGTTCGACCACCAGCGTGATCGAGAACACGGCCTTGAAGTCGGGCTCGTCGAAGCAGGGGAACGCACGCCGGCAATCGGTGGACTGCATCTGGGTGGTGGCGATCACGTGCTCGGTGCCGGCTTCGTCGCGGTACGTCGAGCGGTAGAAGCCGCGGAGCTTGTCGTTGAGCGTGCCGGTGAACTCGAGGTGCAGCACCACCTTGCCGGCCGATGCGGACCGCTCGACGATCAGCCGCTCGGTGGCGGGCTCGAGCCGGAACGCGACGGGCTCACCATCGACGAGCACCCGTGCGACCTCGAGCTCGTCGGCGTTGAGGACGATCTCGTCGACCGCCTCGACCACGGTGGCCTCGATGGTGACCGAGCCGGTGAACGAGGCGGCTGCGAGGTCGGGTTCGAGGACGAGTTCGTAACGCTCGGGCAGGACGTCCCGGCCGAGCCGGTGCGGGTTCTGGGTCACGACCACACGCTAACGGCCCACGCGTCGGCCCGACCCGGTAGCGTTTCCCGACGTGCCAGACAGGACGATCGAGCTGCGGTACGACGTGGTGGGCGTGGGCAACGCACTCGTCGACGTGATCTCGCACGCGGACGACCACTTCATCGATCGCCACGACCTGGTGAAGGGGTCGATGACCCTGATCGACACCGATCGTGCGCTGCACCTGTACCGGGCGCTCGGCAGTGCGGTCGAGATGAGCGGCGGCTCGGCCGCCAACACCATGTGCGGCATCGCCAGCCTCGGCGGCAACGCCGCCTACATCGGCAAGGTCAGCGACGACGACCTGGGCCAGGTGTTCGGCCACGACCTGCGTGCCGTCGGTGTGCAGTTCCGTCCCGGTCACCCCGACGACGACACCCCGACGGGGCGGTGCATCATCGTCGTCACGCCCGACGCCGAGCGCACGATGAACACCTACCTCGGTGTGTCGTCGTTGCTGTGCGTCGACGACATCGACGAAGACGCCGTGGCCGCCGGTGCGGTGCTCTACATGGAGGGCTACCTGTACGACCGCGACGAGGCCAAGGCCGCGTTCCGGCACGCCGCACAGGTGGCGCACCGCCACGACCGGCTCGTGTCGCTCACGCTGAGCGACAGCTTCTGCGTCGACCGCCACCGCAGCGACTTCCGTGCGCTCGTCGCCGACGAGGTCGACCTGCTGTTCGGCAACGAGCACGAGCTCGTGTCGCTCTACGAGGTCGACACCCTCGACGCCGCGATCGAGCACGTGCAGCGCGACTGCCAGCTCGCCGTCGTCACCGTCGGTGCCCGCGGCTGCCTCGTCGTCACGCCCGACGGCGTGCTGCACGCGCCGGCCGAGCCGGTCGACCGGGTGCTCGACACCACGGGCGCGGGCGATCTGTTCGCCGCAGGGTTCCTGTACGGCTACACCCGCTCGATGTCGCTGGCCGAGTGCGCTCGCATCGGCTCGATCGCCGCCGCCGAGGTGATCTCGCACGTCGGGCCGCGACCGCTGGTCGACCTGCACACGCTGATCTGACCCGGGCGGGCCGGCCCCGGCCCGCCTGCCGTCCCCGGAGGTTCCCCCGTTGTCCGAGTCCCGCCTCGTCGCCGAACGCTGGCTCGCCGCCGAGCCCGACGACGATCTGCGCGTCGAGTTGCAGGCGTTGCTCGACGGTCCCGCCGACGAGCTCGCCGCCCGCTTCGACGGCCGTCTGCAGTTCGGCACGGCCGGTCTGCGCGGCGCGGTCGGTGCGGGGCCGCTGCGGATGAATCGGCTCGTCGTGCGCCAGGCCGCCGCAGGCCTGGTCGACCACCTGCTCGCCACCATGCCCGACGCCGCCGAGCGCGGCGTGATCATCGGCTACGACGCCCGGCGCAAGAGCGATGCGTTCGCGCTCGACACCGCGCGTGTGTGCGCGGCGCGCGGTGTGCGCGCCCTGCTGTTCCCGCACGTGGTGCCCACGCCGGTGCTGGCGTTCTCGATCACGGGGGTGCGTGCGGCCGCCGGGGTGATGGTCACCGCGAGTCACAACCCGCCGGCCGACAACGGCTACAAGGTGTACCTGCACACGGGCTCGCAGATCGTGCCACCGGTCGACGGCGAGATCGCCGGGTGCATCGACGCGGTCGACCCGTGCACGGTCGAGCTCGAAGCGGCCGACCATCCGCTGATCGAGCTGCTCGGCCCCGAGCACGAGCAGGCCTACCTGGCAGCCGTGCCGGGCGTGCGGTTCCGTCCCGAGGTGCGGGGCACGGCCGTGGCCTACACGGCGCTGCACGGCGTGGGTGGCGCCACGCTGCTCGACGCGTTCGAGCGGGCCGGGCACACGGCCCCGCACGTGGTGGCCGAACAGCAGCAGCCCGACGGCACGTTCCCGACGGTGGGGTTCCCCAACCCGGAGGAACCCGGCGCGATGGACCTCGTGATCGCCCTGGCCGCGTCGACCGGCGCCCGCATCGCGCTGGCGAACGACCCCGACGCGGACCGTCTCGGCGCGGCGATCCCCGTGCGCTGGCCCGCCGCCTCGCCCGCCGACTGGCGCAAGCTCACCGGTGACGAGATCGGCTGGTTGCTCGCCGATCACGTGTTGCGGCACACCTCGGGCGACGATCGCCTGGTGGTCACCACGTTGGTGTCCTCGTCACTGCTCGGCCGCATGGCGGCGCACCACGGTGTGCACGCCGCCGAGACCTACACGGGCTTCAAGTGGATCGGCCACACGGTGCTCGAGCGGCCCGACCAGCGATTCGTGTTCGGCTACGAACAGGCGCTCGGCTACCTGGTCACCGACCGCCCGCTCGACAAGGACGGCATCACCGCCGCGGTGCTGCTGGCCGAGATCGCTGCCGTGGCCGAGGGCGAGGGGCGCACGGTGCAGGACCTGCTCGACACGATCGCCGACCAGTACGGCCGCCACGTGATCGCCGACCGCTCGGTGCGCCTCGATCCCGCCGCGGGTGCCGCGGCCGTGCGCCGCCTCCGCGAACGTCCGCCCGCCGAGGTGGCCGGCCGCGCCGTCACCGAGGTCACCTGGTTCGAGGAGGCGACGTTGCTGCGGTTGCAGTGCGGCGACGAGCTGCGGCTGCAGCTGCGGCCGAGTGGTACCGAGCCGAAGGTGAAGCTGTACGGGGAGGGCATGGCGATCGATCCGGCCCCGTTCCTCGAGGCGCTCGCCGCGCTGCTGGTGCCCTCCGCCTGACCCGCGACCGACCGGCGTCAGGTCTGTCGGGCGAGCACGATCGGCGCCGCCTCCTCGAGGTGCGCCACCCACTCGTCGGGCGAGCGGGGTTCGACGATCGGCAGGATCACGAACTTCGACGTGCCCACCGCGACGAAGCGGTCGATGAGCGACATCAGCGCGTCCCATCCCTGTGGCACGAGTTCGTTCGGGTCGAGGTCGGGTCGGCGCTTGGCCAGCCCGGCGAGCACCGGCTCGGGCACTGCGCCGGTGGCGTACGGGATCAGCGCGCCGTAGTGGTCGTCGTCGATCGTGCGACCGTGCTGCTGCAGCGTCGCCTCGATCGCCTCGCGCCCGCGCGCCGCGTCGTCGGGGGTGACGAAGCTCGGCAGCCAGCCGTCGGCCAGGCGGCCCACGCGACGCAGCTCGCTCGGTGCGATGCCGCCGAGCCACACGTCGAGGTGTTCCTGGGTGGGCGGCGGCACCACCTTCAGTTCGTCGTAGTGGTAGCGCTCGCCGTGATGGGTGAACGGCTTGCCGGTCCATGCGGCGCGGAGCACGGCCATCGACTCGTCGAACCACGCGGCCCGCTCGCCGCGCTCGACGCCGAAGGCCTGCTGCTCGTGCGGGTCGGCCACACCCAGACCGAACGCCGGGAGCAGGCGACCCTGCGACAGGCGGTCGAGCGTGGCGAGCTCCTTCGCCAGCACCACCGGGTTGCGGCCGGGCAGCACCATCACGCTCATGCCGAACTTCAGCTTGGTCGTGCGGCCGGCCGCGTACGCCATGCCGACGAGCGGGTCGGGTGCGTCGCCGCTCAGCCGCTCGCTCAGCCACAGGCTGTCGAAGCGGAGCCGCTCGAGCGCGTCGACCACCGTCCCGAAGCCGGCGTCGTTGAGCTGGGTGCGAACCCCGAACCCGAACCCGATGCGGACCTTCACGAGCGCACGTCCGATCGCAGCGAGGCCCGGACCGAACGCAGCGCCTCCTCGATCACGTCGGCCGTCGCGTCGGGCGCCGACACGAACGGTGAGTGGTCGGTCTCGAGCGTGACGCTGGTGCCACAGCGGGTACTCATCACCACCTGGTGATCGGGGTGCACCGCACGGTCGAGCGTGCACACCACGTAGGTCGAGGGGATCGAGCCGCGAGGTGAGCCGGTGACGGGCTGCACCATCGTGCCGTTCGGCTGCGGCGACAACCGGGCGATCGCCGGGGCGATCACCTCGGGCGGGCACGAGCCGTACAGCGCGTCCGCCGCCAGCTCGGGGTCGAGCACGCTGGTGCCGTCGTCCTGCGGGCGCATCGCCGCGCCGAGCGCCACCTCGCGCCGCTCGAACGACGACAGCGCCGACATCACGCTCTCGCCCGCGTCGAGGGCGAACGCAGCGAGGTACACCAGGTGCTGCACGAGCGGCGTGCGCACTGCGGCCTCGGTGATCACCGCACCGCCGTAGCTGTGCCCGACGAGCACCACCGGGCGACCCCACTGATCGATCACGTCGGCCACGTGCTGGGCGTCGCCGTGCAGGTCGCCGAGCGGCAGCGTCGAGGCACCATGTCCGGGGAGATCGATCGCGAGCGACGCGATGCCACGCCGGTCGAGCCGGTCCTGCAGGGTGCTCCAGCACCAGGCACCGTGCCAGGCGCCGTGGACGAGGACGACGAGCGGTGCGGGGGAGTCGGGATCGTGACCTGCCATGGCCCGCATGGTGCCACAGCGGTCGATCGCTCCCGTCAGTCGTGGCGGACGACGGCGGGTCGGCGGCTCAGCTGACCCTGCTCGAGCTGGAACCAGCTCACGGCGGTGGCGCCGACGATGACGGTGACGATGGCCGGGGTCTCACCGACCAGGCCGGCGAGCACGAGCGCAGCGATCGCGGCCACGATGCTCACCGCCAGCGCGAGGCGGCAGCTGGCCGCCCAGTCGACCGGCGCCTCGGGCCCGTCGAACGGGTCGCGGCCACACGTATCGGAGGGATCGAACTGGTCGTACGGGGCGCGCCCGAACTCGACCCCCCGGTCGAGTGCACTGTCGAGTTCGTAGGTCCCCATCGCCTGTCCCATGCCCTTCTGACGCCGACACTGCCCCCGACGGTTCCCTCATCGACGGCGAAGTCCCGGAACTGGAGCATTTGTCATCGAATCGGCACAGAGGCCACGCTTTTCCTCCATGACGCTCGAACCGCTCGACCTGTTCCGACTCGACGACACGATCTCGGTCGTCACGGGTGCCTCGTCCGGACTGGGCGACCGGTTCGCCCGGGTGCTCCACGCCGTCGGCTCCACCGTGGTGGTGGTCGCGCGGCGTGCCGAGCGGCTCGCCGCGTTGGTCGACGAGCTGCCGGGGGCGATCGCGATCGCCGGCGACCTGTCGGTGGCTGACGACCGCGAACGGGTGGTTGCCGAGGTGCTCGAGCGCTGCGGGCGCGTCGACGTGCTGGTCAACAACGCCGGCATCGGCCACAAGGTGGCGATCGAGCAGGAGGACCTCGACACCTTCCGGGCGGCGATGGAGCTGAACGTGACGGCGATCTGGCACCTGTCGAAGCTGTGCTCGCCGTCGATGATCGCCGCCGGTGGTGGCAGCATCGTCAACGTGGCGTCGATGCTCGGCCACGTCGGCGCCACCCCGGTGAAGCAGGCGCACTACTGCGCGTCGAAGGGCGCCGTGATCAACCTCACCCGCGAGCTCGCGCTGCAGTGGGCGCGCAAGGGCATCCGTGTCAACGCGCTGTGCCCGGGCTGGTTCCCGAGCGAGATGACGGCGGGGATGGAGAGCGACGAGGGCAGCCAGGCGTTCGTCCGGCAGATGTCGCCGATCCCCCGGATGGGCGAGACCCACGAGCTCGACGGTGCGCTGCTGCTGCTCGCCTCGCGGGCGAGCACGTTCATGACGGGGCAGAGCGTGATCGTCGACGGCGGCTGGACCGCCCGCTGATCCGAGCGGCGGTCAGATCGAGGGCCGCCGGTCGATCCAGGGGCGGGCCTGCTCGAGCTGGCTCGCCACTCGCACGAGCACGTCCTCGCGGCCGTACGCGGCGACGAGCTGCACGCCCACCGGCAACCCGTCGGCGGTCCAGTGCAGCGGCAGGCTGATCGCCGGCTGACCGCTCGAGTTGAACGCCGGCGTGAACGCCACGTACTGCCCGGCGCGCACCATCGGCGCCATCGGGTGCGCCGGGTCGTTGGCGAACTCGCCGATGCGGGTGGGCGGCTCGGCCAGCGTGGGCGAGACGAGCAGGTCGAAACCGGGCTCGTCGTCGGTGCCCGCCCACCACTGCTGCACCGCACGGCGGAACGCGACGTTCGCGGCGAGCGCCTGCGCGTAGTCGACCGACGTGAAGTGCTTGGCGAACTCGCTCTGCGCCCAGTTGTGCAGCTCGACGTCGTCGGGCGTGAGCTCGCGGCCGAGGGTGTCGGCGATGCGGACCAGGCCCATGCCCATGTTGGTGCTCCACAGCGCCGAGAACTTGCGGGCGAACTCGCTGTTCTTCATCGCATCGGGATACGCACGTTCGACGTGGTGCCCGAGCGATTCGAGCAGCGCGCCGGCGTCGTTGGCCGCCTGTGCGCACTCGTGGTGCACCGGGTGCCCGAACGGGTGGTGGTCGAGCAGGCCGATCCGCAGCCGGCCGGGGTCGGCGCCGAGTTCGTCGACGTACGGGCGTGCGGGCGGCGGCGCGATCACCGTGTCGCCCACACCTGGGCCCTGCACCGCGTCGAGCAGGGCGACGGTGTCGCGCAGGCTGCGGCTGACGCACAGCTCGACGCCGAGGTTGCTCTCGTCGCGGAACGGTCCGAGCGAGATCCGGCCCTGCGACGGCTTCAGCCCGACGAGGCCGCAGCACGACGCGGGGATGCGGATCGAGCCGCCGCCGTCCGACGCATGGGCGATGGGCACGAGCCCGGCGGCCACGGCGGCGGCCGAACCGCCGCTCGAGCCGCCCGTCGAGTGGTCGAGGTTCCACGGGTTGCGGGTGGGACCCCACGCCTCGGGCTCGGTGGTGGGCAGGCTGCCGAACTCGGGGCTGTTGGTGCGGCCGGCGGTGACGAACCCGGCACGCCGGAACCGTGCGACCAACGTGGTGTCCTGCGGCGAGGGGATCGCCGCCTCCTTCAGCGCACGGTTGCCGTTCGACAGCAGCTGGCCGGCGTACGACGCCCACAGATCCTTCAGCAGGAACGGCACCCCCCGGAACGGCCCGTCGGGCAGGGAACCTGCCGCGACCTCGCGGGCGTGGTCGAACCAGCGGATCACCACGGCGTTGAGCTGCGGATCGAGCCGCTCGATCCGTTCGATCGCGGCCTCGAGCAACTCGGACGGGGCGACCTCACCCCGGGCCACCAGCGCGGCCTGATCGGTGGCGTCGAGCCAGCGGGTGTCGTCGGCGAGCGAAGTCATGGCGACGGTTGTAGCAGGTCGCACTAGCGTGGCTCACCGCTGTGCCGACCCCACCCGCCGACCCCACCGACCCGCCGGAACCCGCCGATCCGATCGACCTGGCACCCGCGTTCCGCGAGTACTCCGCACTCGAGGTGTGGCGGTTCGGGCCGGTGCGCCGGCTGCTGCTCAGCAACTTCGCGCTGTACGCCGGCGTGGCCCTGCAGGCCACCGCGCTGCTGAAGCAGGCGTTCGACCTCACCGGCCACGAGCGCGACATCGGTCTGATCGGGCTGGCCGAGTTCCTGCCGGCGATGCTGCTGGTGCTCGTCACGGGATCGGTGGCCGACCGGTTCCCGCGCAAGGTCATCGCACTGATCGCCGTGGGCGGCGAACTGTTGTGCTCGGTGGCGCTGATGATCTACGCGCACGGCGGCGGCTCGTCGGTCGGCCCGCTGCTCGGCGTCGCGTTCGTGTACGGGATCTTCCGCGCGTTCCAGGCGCCGTCGCTGCGGGCCATGCCACCGATGGTGGCGCCCGAGGGCGGTCTGCCGCCCACCATCGCGCTGTTCTCGGCCACGTGGACCACGGCGGTGATCGTCGGCCCGGCACTGTCGGGCTTCCTGTACGCGATCGACCCGTGGGTCGCCTACCTCGGTTCGGTGGTGCTGATCCTGATCGGCTGGCTCGGCCTGCTGACGTTGCGCTTCGTCCGCCAACCCGAGCCGCCCGATCCCGACGAGCGGCCGTCGTTGCACACGGCGCTCGAGGGGCTCCGCTTCATCCGGCGCACGCCCGTGCTGTTCGCGGCGATCTCGCTCGACCTGTTCGCGGTGTTGTTCGGCGGTGCGGTCGCACTGCTGCCGGTGATCGCCGAGGAACGACTCGGCGTGGGTGACGTGGCCTACGGATGGCTGCGCGCCGCCCCGGGCATGGGTGCGGCGGCGATGGCGATCTACATCGCCGCGCGGCCGATCAAGCGGCACATCGGCGTCGCGTTGTTCGTCGCCGTCGGCGTGTTCGGCGCGTGCACGATCGTGCTCGGGGTCACCCGAAGCTACGCGGTGGCGTTCGGCGCGCTGATCCTCCTGAGTGCCGCCGACATGGTGAGCGTGTTCGTGCGCAGTTCTCTCGTCCCGCTCATCACACCGGACGAGAAGCGTGGTCGGGTGCTCGCCGTCGAGAACGTGTTCATCGGTGCGTCGAACGAGCTCGGTGCGTTCGAGAGCGGCGTCGCAGCGCAGGCGATCGGCACGCCCGCCACGGTGATCGGCGGTGGCATCGCCACGCTGGTGGTGGTGGGCCTGTGGTCGACGCTGTTCCCCGCGCTGCGCCGGATCGACCGCTTCAGCGACATCGAACACCCGACCACCGCACCACCCGGATCCTGATCGGCCGGCGGCCCACCCGTCGGGCCCGGGACCGGTCGGGCCCCGGCACCCGTCGTGCGATCAGATCGCGCCGGGCACCGCGGTGTCGGAGACACCGAACTGCTGCGAGGGCGGTGCGTGCACGCGCACGGCCGGGAACTCGACGTTCTTGACGAGCAGCAGCGCCGAGCCGTCGAGCAGGTTCCACACCCACACGTCACCGGGTCCGTCGCAGCCGAACGGTCGCGCCGACACCACCAGACGCGCCGCGTCGAGCCATCCCAACGGCGCCACCGACTGGCCGGCCAGCGGTGTCGCCTCGCCCACCGTGCGGGGCACACCCGACCGGTCGTCGAGCACGCGGGTGGTGGTGACGCTGTTGCACAGGCCGACCTTCCAGGCGAGCGAACCCGTGGCCGCGCCCGTGGTGAGCTGCGAGATCGGTGCCTGCTCGCGCGTGACCTCGAGCAGCGAGAGATCGCCGAGCAACAGGCGGTGGATGCGGAACTGCGCGCCGTTGTCGGTGAGCACCCACACGGCGCTGCCGTCGGGCGCCGCGGCGAGCTCGAGCACGTCGAGCGCCGGGTCGGCGATGCCGGCGAGCAACCGAGCGCCGTCGCCCGCGTCGGTGGCGGCGTACACCCCGCGGGTGCCGTCGGCCGCCTGCCCGGCGGCGATGCGCACCCCGCCGCCCGGGTGCGCGACCGCGGCCGAGGTGCGCCCGAGGAACGAGACGTCGGTGCGTTGCGTCGGATCCACCGCGTCGCGTCGGGCCAACGACCGGCCGTCGGACACGGGCGAGAAGATGCCGGCACCGTCGGGGTACTCCCACCGCACGCCGGTGTTGCCGACCTCGAACCCGCTGGCGCGTACGCCCGTGATGTCGAACAGCGTCGACACGTTGACCAGGGCCTTTGCGGCGTCGGGCGACCACGACACGGGCCCGCGTTGTGCCGGCTGCAACGGCAACAGGCAGCGGGCGATGGTGCCGTCGACCGACATGCCGTACAGGCGGTCGGCGACGACGAAGGTGACCTCGCCGTCGGGTACCGGGTCGGCGTAGCCGCACTCGGTGTCGGGCATCGCCGCCAACACCGGCGAGTTGGGATCGCTGCTCGACGCCACGGTCGTGGTGGTGGCCACCGACGACACCGGCAGTGCCTCGGCCGGCACCAGCGGCACCAGCGACGGTGGTGTCTCGGTGCGCTCGGTGGTGCACGCAGCGGCCGTCGCGGCCAGTGCCACCGTGCAGGCCGCCACGCGTGCGAGTCGACGTCGCGTGCTCATCGCCGGCGCACCAGCCATCGGTAGCGCTGCGCTCGCTCCGAGCTCGACTCGGCCGCCAGCCGCCCGAGGCTCGTGGCCACGGTGGGACGCACGTGCACCAGCTGCGCCAGGTCGGCCAGCTCGAGCTTGTGGCGCACCGCCAGCGCGAGCTCGTGGATCAACTCGCCGGCACCTGGCGCCAGCACGTGCCCGCCGACGATCTTCTCCTTCGCGGTCACCACGACGATCGCGCCCGGGTCGAGATCGATGCGCCACACGTCGACGTCGTCGTGACGTGCCTCGGCCTCGGCAGCGGTGAGCCCCACCTGGGCGAGCTCGGGATCGCTGAACGTGCACGACGGCACCACGTCGGTGCCGACGACGCGGCCCGGGAAGAACATGTCGCGCACGGCGCGTACGGCCGCGTGCTCGGCTTCGTGGGTGGAGCACTCGACGTCGGTGACGTCGCCGACGGCGTACACGGTGCGGAAGGTGGTGCGGCCGCGCTCGTCGACGACGATGCCGCGGGGGCCCACCAGCAGACCGAGCGCGTCGAGCCCGAGGCGGTCGACGTCGGGTCGTCGATCGGTGCACGCGACCAGCGCGGCGGCCGCGATCGTGCGCTCGGTCGAACCGCCCCGAGCAACGGTGTGCACCTGCAGCTCGACGCCGTCGGGCACGGCCCGCACCGCCGTCACGTCGGCGCCGGTGATCACGTCGACGCCTTCGTCGACGAGCACGGCGGTGAGGCGGCCGACGAGGCTCGGCTCCGAGCGGGGGAGCAGTGTGCCGCCGTGCTCGACGAGCGCCGTGGCGATGCCGAGCCGCTGGAAGCTCTGCGCGAGTTCGACGCCCATCGGCCCGCCGCCCAGCACGATGGCGCTGCTCGGTGGCTGCTCCCACTCGAACACGGTCTCGTCGGTGTCGACGCCGACATCGCCGATGCCGGGCAGATCGGGCACCACCGGCCGGCTGCCGGTGCACAGCAGCACGAAGCGGGCCTGCAGGATCCGCTCGTCGTCACCCGCCGACACCGTCACCTCGTTGGGACCGGTGAGCGTGGCGTGCCCGTGCACGAGGTCGGCGCCCTCGAGCAGTGAGCCGGCCTCGTCGGCGGTGGCCTGCACCTCGCGCACGTGACGCCACACGGTGGGCAGGTCGACCCGCGACGCCTCGACGTGCACACCCGATCGACCTGCGGTCGCGATCGTGTGCGCGACCCGTGCACTGTCGACGAGTGCCTTCGAGGGCACGCTGCCCGACCACCGCGCCCGGCCGCCCACCCGGTCGCGTTCGACGACGGCGACGCGCAGTTCGAGGCCGACCGCGAACGCTGCGGCCGCGGTGCCCGCCGGACCGCTGCCGACGATCACGAGGTCGTACTGGTCGGCCGCCATCGCCGTCCGACGTTACCGCGCCACCTCACGTGACGAGGGGCGCCGGCGAACCTGCTACAACCTCCGCCGGGAGAGGACCCGGAACCCGTGCCGAGCACGCCAGACAGGAGTCACCACCATGCTCAAGGAGTTCAAGGAGTTCATCAACAAGGGCGACATCGTCACCGCCGCCGTCGGCCTGGTGATGGCGCTCTATTTCAAGACGATCATCGACAACGTGATCGCCGGTGTGATCACGCCGATCATCGCGGCCATCTTCGGCAAGACCGACTTCACCCAGATCGGCTTCGACATCGGCGATGCTCGCATCAGCATCGGCCTCGTGATCGACGCGCTGATCAAGTTCGTCATCGTCGCCTGGGTGCTGTTCATGGTCGTGAAGGCCTACAACAAGATGCGCCAGCCGCAGGACGAGGCGCCCGCCGGCCCGACCGAGGTCGAGCTGCTCACCGAGATCCGCGACGCGCTCAAGCGCGGCTGACGGTTCGATCAGGGTTCCCGCGCGACGGCCACGCTGCGCGGTCTTCCGAGAGCGCGTCGCGCCGGGTGACTTGTTTCTCCGGCGCGACGCGACTCGAATAGGGGGTTCATGACCCCCCGCCATGCGCTCTGGAGTGCTTGTGGCGCGCTCGGCGCGCTGCTGCTCGGCGCGTGTGCGGCCACCGCCGAGGGGGGCGACACCACCGCCGTACCGCCGGCCCTCACGGTCGCCGACGTCGGGGTGCTGCCGGCCGCGTTGCCCGGCGCCACCACCACCGTGGTCGAGACCACCGTGCCGGAGACGACGGTGGCCGAGAGCACCACCACGACCGAGTTCCCGGCCACGGGCAACCGGATCCTGATGCTCGGCGACTCGATCCTGGCCTCGACCTCGAAGCGGTACAGCAACACGATGTGCCAGGCGCTCGTGCCCCTCGGCTGGCAGGTCGAGATCGAGGCCGAGGTGAGCCGACCGATCGACTTCGGCGTCGACGTGATGGCGGCGCGGGGCGACGACGACTGGGATGCCGGCCTGGTGTTCCTCGGCACCAACTACGGCAAGGACGAGAACCACTACCTCAAGCAGCTCAACAAGATCATCCTCGCCTTCGGCGACGTGCCGATCGTGCTCGTCACCGTCACCGAGTTCCGCGACGAGATGCGCGAGGTCAACCACGTCATCGACGCGATCAGCGAGGTGTACCCCAACATCTCGATCGTCGACTGGCGTCAGGTCACCGCCGACCGCCCCGACCTGCTCAACGTCGACGGCATCCACCCGACGCCCGAGGGACGCGAGGTGCTGGCCGGCGTGGTGGCGATGCACCTGGGCGAGGCCCCCACCACCCCGGGCAAGTGCCTCGACTCGGTGTTCACCGACGACAGCGCCGGCAGCATCGACGGCAAGGGCAACGCCGGCTCGTCCAACACGGGCTCGTCCACCACCACGGCCCCTGGCACGACCTCGGGCACGACCACGGGCACCACGGTGAAACCGGGCTCGAGCACCACCACGACGGTGAAGCCCGGTTCGACGACCACGACGGTGGGCGGCTCGTCGACCACCACCGCGTCGACGACGGCCACCACGACGGCACCGACCAGCCCGCCCACCACGCCGACGACACCGACGACCGATCCGCCGGCGCCACCGTCGTCGGGGGCCTAGGGGGCCAGCGCGCGCGACCAGCCGAAGGGCAGGTTGCGCACCACCCCGAACGCGACCAGCACGGTCGCGAGCACCGGTCCCGACCAGGCGGGGATCCGGGTGGCGGGATGGCTGACCCGGCGACCGAACGCCGTGAGGGTCCAGGTGACCCAGGCGGTCACGATCGCGCCGAGCACGAACGGCGTGAACACGTTCGACGACAGCGCGCCCACCACGTCACCTCGCAGCAGGTGGTGTGTGCCGCGGGTGAGGCCGCACCCGGGGCACCACAGCCCGGTGGCGGCGTGGAAACCGCAGGCGGGGAAACGGCTGCCCGGTGCCGACGGATCGTTCACCGCGACCAGCGCCGCCGCGCCGGCCATCAGGCAGCCACACCCGATCGCAGCCACGCGCTGCAGCCCCGGCGCACGGGTGCGCACGGCGGCGAGCGAGTCGACGGTCACGTGGCCGAGGCTACTGCTGGCCGAAACCGCGTTGTCTCCACCGGAATCCGCTGACAGCCTGGAGCACCATGTTGCAGGTGCAGGACGTGTCGGTGGAGGTGGGCGGTCGCTACGTCGTCGACCACGCCAGCTTCACGATCATGCCCCGCGACAAGGTGGGCCTCGTCGGCCGCAACGGCGCCGGCAAGACCAGCTTCTTCAAGGTGCTCGGCGGCGAGGTCGATCCCACCCTCGGCAAGGTGGTGCGCAAGGGCGGCTTCGGCTACCTGCCCCAGGAGCCGCGCATCGCTGGTCACCTCGAGGGTCGCAACGCCGTCACCCACGTGCTGTCGGGCCGCGGCATCGACGAAGCGGTCGAGCGGATCGAGAAGCTGCGCATCGCGATGGAGGAGGATCCGAGCGACCGCAACGTCGCCCGCTACAGCCGTGCGCAGGACGAGTTCGCCTCGTCCGGCGGGTACTCGGCCGAGAGCGAGGCCCGCAGCATCGCCAACGGCCTCGGCCTCAAGCCCGACCGGCTCGACCTGCCGATCGGCGTGCTGTCCGGCGGCGAGCGCCGCCGCGTCGAGCTCGCCCGCATCCTGTTCGCCGGCAGCGACGTGCTGCTGATGGACGAACCCACCAACCACCTCGACGTCGACGCGAAGGAGTGGCTGCTGCAGTACATGCGCCAGTACCGCGGCGCGCTGCTCGTCATCAGCCACGACCTCGATCTGCTCGACGAGGCGATCACCCGCGTGCTGCACCTCGACCGGCCGGCCGAGGACGCGACCGGCCACGTCGTCGAGTACCGGGGTACTTACAGCCAGTACCGCACGGCGCGCGCCGCCGACGAGGAGCGCCTCGCCCGCAAGGCGGCGCTGCAGGAGAAGGAGATCCAGCGCCTGCAGAGCGTCGTCGACCGCTTCGGTGCCAAGGCCACCAAGGCGGCGATGGCGCACAGCAAGGAGAAGCAGATCGATCGACTGAAGGCGCAGCAGGTGCACGTCGGCGCCGGCGATCGCGTGCTGCGCGTGCGCTTCCCCGATCCGCCGCCGAGCGGTGTGACCGTCATCGAGGCCAAGGGCCTGTCGAAGGCCTACGGCGGCCCGCCGGTGTTCGAGGACGTGAGCTTCGACCTCGGCCGCGGCGAACGCCTGCTCGTGCTCGGTCTCAACGGCGCCGGCAAGACCAGCCTGCTGCGCATCATGGCCGGCGAGACCGAGGCCAACCTCGGCGATTTCACGTTCGGTCACCAGGTGAACGTCGGCTACTACGCGCAGGAGCACGACAACCTCGACGTGCGCGCCAGTCTGCTCGACAACATGCGCCACGCGGTGCCACCCGGCGTGATGCTCACCGAGACCCAGCTGCGCGGCCTGCTCGGCATGATGGGCCTGGCGGGCGAGAAGGTGTACCAGGAGAGCGGCACGCTGTCGGGCGGCGAGAAGACCAAGCTCGCCCTCGCGATGCTGATGGTCGGGCGCAACAACCTGCTGCTGCTCGACGAGCCCACCAACAACCTCGACCCGCCCAGCCGACAGGCCGTCGCCGACGCGCTCACCAGCTGGAAGGGCAGCATCATCTTCGTGAGCCACGACACCGAGTTCGTCGAGCAGTTGCAGCCCACCAAGGTGCTGCTCATGCCCGACGGCCAGGTCGACTACTTCTCCGCCGACTGGCTCGAACTGGTCGATCTCGCCTGACGGCCGAGCCCCCGCCCGACGGGCTCGACCGTCGACGAAGGTGTGCTCAGCTGGCCCGCTGCCGTGCGGCGCGATACAGCGCGTTGAAGTGCCGAGCGAACGCAGGGCTGGTCGACACCCGGGCGTTGAACCCGGCCGCGGCCGTCTCCCAGGCGGTGCCGTCGATGCCCAGCTCGGCAGCCACCAGCGGGAGCTTCGCCTGGTCGTAGTTGTACGCGGCCACACCCTTCGACACGGCCACGTACTGCTCGACGGTCACCCCGGCGATCGGTGCGAGCAACTCGGGTGACAGGGCGGCCTCGACCACCGTGACCGGACCGGTCACCATCGTCGCAGGGACCGACGGCACCGCCGACAGGTGCGACGCCATCGCCTGCGGCGCCGACCGCCGCTGCCCACGTTGCGTCTGCCACCACTGCACGATGCCCACGAGGACATTCTCACGCGGGCCGACCTCGATGTGATGAGTAGCGACTACGCAACCAGCACCGGGCTCGCCGATCTCCCCCGTCGAGTCACCCGGCCCACCCCGGCTACGGTGCGGCCCATGCGCATCGGAGTCATGGGGAACGCGGTCAACGACGGGACGATCGATCAGGCGATCGGCGAGGCACGGCAGGCGGCCGACGACGGGTTCCACAGCTACTGGGTGCCGCAGATCTTCGGCCACGACGCGCTCACCGTGCTGGCGCTCGTCGGCCGCGAAGTGCCCCGCATCGAGCTCGGCACCGCCGTGGTGCCCACCTACCCGCGGCACCCGATGATGCTGGCCCAGCAGGCGCTCACCGTGCAGGCCGCCACCGGTGGTCGCCTCGCGCTCGGCATCGGGCTGTCGCACCAGATCGTGGTCGAGATGATGTGGGGCCTGTCGTTCGACAAGCCCGTGCGCCACCTGCGCGAGTACCTGTCGGTGATGATGCCGCTGCTCGAGGGGCAGCCCGTCGGGTTCCGGGGCGAGGACTACCGGGTGCAGGGCGCCGTCACGGTGAACGGCGGCTCGCGGCCGTCCGTGCTGGTGGCCGCGCTCGGCAGCCAGATGCTGCGCGTCACCGGAGCGCTCGCCGACGGCACGTCCACCTGGTGCGTCGGGCTCAAGACGTTGCGCGAGCACACGGTGCCGACGCTGCGCCAGGCCGCCGCCGACGCCGGTCGTCCCGAGCCGCGGATCGTGGCCGCGCTGCCGGTGTGCGTCACCGACGACGTCGACTCGGCGCGAGCTCGCGCCGAGCAGGTGTTCGCGGTCTACAACACGCTGCCGAGCTACCGGGCGATGATGGACATCGAAGGCGTGTCGGGGCCGAAGGACCTCGCGATCGTCGGCACCGAGGCCGAGGTGCGCGACCAGTTGGCCGAGGTGTCGGCGGTCGGTGTCACCGACCTCAACGCCGGTGTGTTCCCCGGCAACCCCGACGAGCACGACCGCACCCGCGCCGTGCTCCGCGAGTTCGTCTGACGCACGGCGCCGGGGCCTGTATCCCTGCGGCGGCGTCGATCGTCTGTGTGTGCGTCTCCGGCACCGAGGGTGCCGGACCTCGCAAGGAGCACCTCACGTGAAGAAGAACGTCGGATCCACCGATCGCCTCGTCCGCTTCGTCGTCGCCGCCGTGGCCCTCGTCCTGTCGCTCGTGGTGGGCGTCGGGAGCGTCGGCGGGCTCGTCCTGCTGGTCGTCGCGGTGATCATGGCGTTCACCGGCGCCGTCGGCACCTGCCCGTTGTACCTGCCGTTCGGCATCAGCACGTGCAAGGTGCGGCCGGGCACCAAGGCCTGAGCCGGCCGGTGAGCGGTCCGACGGCCGGCGACGCAGCGGCGCTGATCGCCCGCGACGCCCCTGCGCTCACCGCCGACCTGCTGCGGTTCGCCCGCACACTCACCCACGACGACGCGCTGGCCGAGGACCTGGTGCAGGAGACCTTCGCCCGGGCGCTCGCCTCGGCCGACCGACATCGCGGTGACGCGTCGGTGCGGACATGGATGCACCGGATCCTCCACCACCTGGCGATCGACCGAGGGCGCCGTTCGGCACGCGAGTTGGTGGTCGACGAGGTCGAGGAACGTTGGCGCGACGACGCCTACACGGTCGATCCGGCCGAGGTGGCGGGGCAACTCCTCGAGCGCGACGACGTCGAGGAGGCTCTTGCTCGCCTGCCGTTCCACTACCGCAGCGCCGTGGTGTTGCACGACATGGTGGGCTGGACGGTGCAGGAGATCGCCGATCAGCTCTCGATCGGGCTGCCCGCAGCCAAGCAACGCCTGCGGCGCGGCCGGATGTTGCTCACCACGTCGCTCGCCGAAGGAGCCGAGCGACGCCGCGACCTGCAGGGGGTGCCGATGCGCTGTTGGGACGTGCGACATCTGGTGTCGGACTACCTCGACGACGAACTCGCGCCCGAACAGCGCCTCGTGCTCGAGCAGCACCTCGGCACGTGTCCGACGTGCCCACCCCTGTACGCGTCGTTGGTGACCGCCAGAGAAGCGCTCGGTGCCTGGCGCGACCGCGACGACGTGGTGCCACCTGCCGTGGCTGCCCGCATCGCCGCGCTGCTGCGCTGAACCGGGGAGGTGTCGACGGGTCGTACTGTCGCGACATGAGCTACGAGGGGATCCCCGGTCTCGGGGTCGAGGTGGTCGACGGCATCGCGACGGTCACCATCGACGACCCGCCGATCAACCTGTTCACGATCCAGCTGTTCGTGTCGATGGCCGGCCTGGCGGAGCGGCTCGCGGTCGATCCGCAGGTGCGCGTCGTGGTGCTGCGGAGCGCGAACCCCGAGTTCTTCATCGCCCACTTCGACGTCGCAGCGATCCTGACGTTCCCGACCGACTCGCCGCCGCCGACCGAGCTGAACGCGTATCACCGGATGTGCGAAGCGTTCCGCACGATGCCGAAGGCCACCATCGCGGTGATCGAGGGACGTGTCGGTGGTGGTGGCAGTGAGCTCGCGCTGAGCTGCGACATGCGCTTCGCGGCCCTCCCGCACGGCGACCACCCCGGCGCGGTGTTCAACCAGCCGGAGGTGGCGCTCGGCATCCTGCCGGGCGGCAGCGGCACGGTCCGACTGTCGCGCCTCGTCGGTCGCAGCCGTGCGCTCGAGGTGATCCTCGGTTGCGACGACGTCGACGCGGCGACGGCCGAGGCGTGGGGATGGGTCAACCGGGCGTTGCCCCACGACGAGTTGTGGCCCTTCGTCGATCGACTCGCTCGGCGCATCGCCGGGTTCCCGCCACACGCGGTCGCCGCGGCCAAGGCCTGTGTGGTGCGCGCCGAGCTCGAGGTCGAGCCCCACCTCCTGGCCGAGGGGGCAGCGTTCAACGGCACGCTCGCGGGGCCGGGCGCGCGCGAGGCGATGGAGCGGTTCCTCGCGGCGGGCGGCCAGTCCCGCGAGGGCGAACTGCGCCTCGGGGAGCTCGCCGGCGAGCTCGCCGAGTGACCCGCCGAGTGACCCGGCGAGTGACCCGCCGAGTCACTGGCCGAGGCGCCCGCCGGGTGGGGCGTGAGGGCCCGGACCTGGGCGAATTCCTGTATCCCGGATCGCCGGTTCCCTGACATCCACCCCGTTCGGGGGACTCTCTCCCTCGTTCTGGCGCGTGGGGCGTCCGAGCGACACGGGAGGGAGACCCGTCATGGTGATGCTCGACGAGGCGCTGCAGGGCGCCGCGACCGACCGGGCGGCGTCGGCAGGCGCCGCTGGGCCCGCAACCCCGGGCCGCCGGTCGGCCCGTTCGACGACCGGCAGCGGCTCACCCCGGCGCGTCGGCGCGTCGGTGCTGGTGGCGCCGCCGTCGGCGGTGCTCGGCCGACTGAGCCTGGTGTGGAAGTTCGCCCTCATCGCCCTCGTGCTGGGCGCGCCGCTCGGCTTCGTCGTGCAGCGGTACGTCGAGGTGCAGCAGACCAACGAGGACTTCAGCGCGCTGGAGCGCGTGGGCGTGCAGGTGGTCCGTCCCCTGTTCGATCTCGAGCTCGCCGCCGTCGATGCTCGCACCGCGGTGGCGAGCGGTGGCGAGATCGACACCGCCGCGCTGGACGCCGCGACGACGGCCGTGGAGGCGGTGGTCGATGCCGGGATCACCGATCAGCTCGGCATCACCGATGCGTGGACCGAGCTGGCCGACGGGCTCGATGCCGCTCGGGCGACTTCGGGGACCGATCCGACCGCGGCGTACCAGGTGTGGGTGGGCGTGATCGACGAGATCACCAGCACGATCGCGACCGCTGCCGACGCCTCGAACCTGACCCTCGACCCCGACCTCGACTCGTTCTACCTGATGGACATCGCGACGACGAAGGCCCCGGCCCTGATCGACGCCGCTGGTGCGATCGAGGCGCTCGCGGCCCTGCCCGACTCGCCCGAGCTGACCACCCAGGCCGCGATCGAGGGGGTGCGCGTGTCGGACGCCTCGACGGCCATCGACGCCGGGCTCGCGAAGACCATCGGGGCGACCGCAGCGCCAGACATCGCCGCCGACATGCGATCGTTGCAGGCCCGTACCAGCGCGGCCGTGGCAGCCGCAGCGGACGGTGGCGACCACACCGAGGTGCTCGCCGTCGGCGCCGACCTCGGGCGCGCCGCGACCGATGCGCTCGACCAGCTGCTCGTCACGCGCGTCGACCGGTTCGTGCACCAGCGGCAGACCACGCTGTGGTTCAGCGGCATCGCCGTGGTACTGGCGATCTGGTTGTTCGCCGCCCTGTTCGCATCGACGCGGTCGGGCATCAGCCGGATGCGTTCGGTGCTGCGCACCGCTGCGGGCGGCGACCTGACCGAACGCGTGGACGTGCGCACGCACGACGAGTTGGGACGTCTGGCGACCGAACTCAACTCGACGCTCGACGAGCAGCTCCGGCTGGAGCAGCAGACCGCCGCGCAGCGCGAACGAGAGCGCGAGCAGAGCGAGGCGTTGCGGCTCGCCAACGAGACCACCCAGGCGTTGCAGGAGCGCGAGCGCGCCCAGACCGCCGAGCTGCAGCGCAAGGTCGACATGATCCTGCGATCGCTGTCGGCCGCCGCGCACGGTGATCTCACCGTGCCCGTCGAGGTCGACGGCGACGACGCCGTGGGCCAGCTCGGCCATGCGCTCACCACGTTGCTCGACGATCTGCGGCTGAGCATCCGGCGCATCGCCAACAGCGCGAACGCGCTCGCCGCGGCGTCCGAGCAGTTGCAGGTGGTGTCGGCCACGATGGACACCAACGCGCACACGACGGCCGGCCAGGTCACGGTGGTGCGTCGCGCGTCGGGTGCGGTGAACGAGCACGTCTCCTCGGTGTCGGCAGGCGCCGATCAGATCTCGAAGTCGATCGAGGGTGTCGCGGCCAGCGCGAGCGAGGCCTCGAACGTCGCGAGCCGGGCCCAGCACACCGCGCGGACCAGCCACGAGCGCATCCTCAAGCTGGGCGAGCGTTCGGCCGAGATCAGCAACATCGTCCGGGTGATCAACGACATCGCGATGCAGACCAACCTGCTCGCGCTCAACGCGACGATCGAGGCGGCCCGTGCCGGCGAAGCGGGCAAGGGCTTCAGCGTCGTCGCCAACGAGGTGAAGGAGCTCGCATCGGCGACGGCGTCGGCGACCGAGACGATCGGTGAGCGCATCGCCGCGATCCAACAGGAGACATCGCTGTCCGTCGAGGCGATGGACGACATCGTCGCGGTGGTCGGCGAGATCGCCGACCACCAGCAGCGGATCACCACCTCGGTCGCCGAACAGGCCACCGCGACCACGCACATCTGGGAGGCGTCGGTCGACGCCCAGGGCGCGGCGGCCGAGATCCTGTCGACGATCGCGCAGGTGGCCGAGGTGGCCTCGGGTGCGGCGACGGCGGCGACCGACGGTCGCGCCGCCGCCACCGAGCTCGCCCGCATGGCGGCCGAGCTGCAGGCCTTCGTCGGCTCGTACCGCTCTGAGCCGTCGTGCGTGGGTCGCCGGTCAGCCGAGGCTGACCGGCGTGCCCGCGTACGGCTTGTTCACGAGGTCGAAGAAGTCGTTGCCCTTGTCGTCGACGACGATGAAGGCCGGGAAGTCCTGCACCTCGATCTTCCACACCGCCTCCATGCCGAGCTCGGGGTACTCGAGCACCTCGACCTTGGTGATGCAGTCCTGCGCGAGACGTGCCGCCGGCCCACCGATCGAGCCGAGGTAGAAGCCGCCGTAGGTCTTGCACGCGTCGGTGACCTGACGCGAGCGGTTGCCCTTGGCGAGCATCACGAAGCTGCCGCCCGCGGCCTGGAAGTCGGCGACGTAGCTGTCCATGCGACCCGCGGTGGTGGGCCCGAACGAGCCGCTGGCCATGCCCTCGGGGGTCTTGGCGGGGCCGGCGTAGTACACGCAGTGGTCCTTCATGTACTGCGGCAGGCCCTGACCGGCGTCGAGTCGCTCCTTCAACTTCGCGTGCGCGATGTCGCGGGCCACCACCATCGGCCCCGTCAACATCACACGCGTCTTCACGGGGTACTTCGACAACGTCGCCCGGATCTCGTCCATCGGGCGCGTCAGATCGATCTGCACGACCTCGGCACCGGCGTCGTCGAGGTGCTCGTGCTCGACGTCGGGCATGAACCGGGCCGGGTCGGTCTCGAGCTGCTCGAGGAACACGCCCTCGCGCGTGATCTTGCCGAGCGCCTGGCGGTCGGCCGAGCAGCTGACGGCCATCGCCACGGGGCAGCTCGCGCCGTGGCGCGGCAGGCGGATGACCCGCACGTCGTGGCAGAAGTACTTGCCGCCGAACTGGGCACCGATGCCCGTCTGCTGTGCGAGGGCGAGCACCTTGCCCTCGAGCTCGAGGTCGCGGAACCCGTGACCGAGTGCCGAGCCCTGCGTGGGCAGCGTGTCGAGGTAGCGGGCGCTCGCGAGCTTCGCGGTCTCGACCGCCATCTCGGCCGACGTGCCGCCGATCACGACGGCCAGGTGGTACGGCGGGCAGGCCGACGTACCGAGGGTCTTCATCTTCTCGAACAGCCAGGGCAGCAACGTCTTTTCGTTGAGCAGCGCCTTGCTCTCCTGGAACAGGTAGCTCTTGTTGGCGCTGCCGCCGCCCTTGGCCATGAACAAGAACTTGTAGGCCTCGCCCTCGATCGCCGAGATCTTGATCTCGGCCGGCAGGTTGGTGCCGGTGTTCTTCTCGTCGTACATCGTGAGCGGTGCCATCTGGCTGTAGCGCAGGTTCGACGTGAGGTAGGTGTTCTGCACGCCACGCGCGATCGCCATCTCGTCGTTGGCCCCCGTGAACACGTACTGGCCCTTCTTGCCCTTCACGATCGCGGTGCCCGTGTCCTGGCACATCGGCAGCACGCCGCCGGCCGCGATGTTGGCGTTCTTCAACAGGTCGAGTGCGACGAAGCGGTCGTTGTCGCTCGCCTCGGGGTCGTCGAGGATGTTGCGCAGCTGCTGCAGGTGACCGGGGCGCAGGAAGTGGGCGATGTCGTGCATCGCCGTCTGCGTGAGCAGCGTGATCGCCTCCGGCGCCACCTTCAGGAACGGCCCGAGCGGGGTGTCGACCACCGACACGCCGTCGGTGGACACCAACCGGTACGGGGTGTCGTCGTGGCCGAGGGGGAGCAGTTCCGTGAAGGGGAAGTCGGACATGACCTCAGGCTATGCCTCGCCGACCGGCCCGGCCCAAGACGCACGCGAGCTCCGGCGAGCGCGCGCGAACTCGGGCCCTCGTGCCCTGGCCGCGGCCGTGACGACGGCCGACGCTGGGCGCGTCCGGATCGAGTGCAGGAGGCGACGATGAAGGAGCTGCGGGTGCTGGTGAGCGCGGCGAGCAAGCACGGAGGCACGGCCGGCATCGCCGAGGCGATCGCCCGGCGCCTGCGCGAGTCCGGTCACGAGGTGGTGGTGGCCGAGCCCAACGACGTCGACCACGTCGAGCGGTTCGACGCCTTCGTGCTGGGCAGCGGCGTGTACGCCGGACACTGGCTGGCGCAGGGCAAGGACCTGGTGCACGCCGTGGGCCGCCGTGCCGAGGGTCGGCCCGTCTGGCTGTTCTCGTCCGGCCCGCTGGGGGTGCCGGCGATGCCCGATCACGACGCCGTCGACGTACGTCACCTGGTCGACTCGGTGTCGGCGCGCGACCACCGGCTGTTCAGCGGTCGGCTCGACATGTCGGTGCTCGGCTTCGCCGAACGAGCCATCGTCAAGGCCGTGCGTGCGCCGGAGGGCGACTTCCGTGACTGGGCGACGATCGAGGCGTGGGCCGACGAGATCGCGGCTCAGCTGGTGAGCGTGTCGGTCTGACCGGCGCGGGCGGGCTCGGATGCGGGCGCGGTGGTGGGCGCGCCCACCGGTGACCCGCCGACGCGCACGTCGAACCACACCCTCCGGCGCGCCGACCCGGTGTGGTCGTCGCGATCGTCGTGGTGCCCCCAGCGGTCGGCGAGGCGGTCGACGAGGTGGAGACCCAACCCGCCCGACCCGGTCAGGTCGGCGGTTCGCCGCTCGACCGGACCGCCGCGACCCGGATCGCTCACCTCGACCCGCAGGTGGTCGTCGTCGATCATGATCGTCAGCTCGGTCTGCTCGCACTGCCCGTGCACGACCGCGTTGGAGACGAGTTCGCTGAGGATCAGCTCGACGTCACCCAGCCGGGGGGTGAGCTCGCCCGCACGAGGGTTCGCCGCCACGACCTCGCGCAGCAACCGTCGGGCGTGCGCGGGTGCCGAACGGTCGCACCGGAGCTCGAATCGGACGGTCATGCAGTTCGCGGTACCCGTCCGGGCGGGCGATGCACACCTGACCGGGGGCGGAAACGGTCACACGGCCCACCGAGTGGGCGGTCAGGGCTCGGGGGTGCCGGCGAGCACGCGACGGACGAGGTCGCGCTCGGCCTCGTCCTGCGGCGTGCGCGGTGTGATCACCCGTTCGCGCACCAGCAGGGGGAGCCACGCGACCGTGACGTCGGGGTCGAACGCCGACATCACCGTGCCGGGTGATGCCGCACTGCTGTCGGAACCGGCCACCAGCTCGAACACACGGCGCGAGCCGGCGGCCCGGTCGGCCCACTGGTCGGACTGCTCGACCAGCAGGTGGGTGTTCGACGCGATCGACACCACCGCGAGCGCCCATCCGACGGCGATCGCCCGCCGGTGCACACGGCGCAGCTGGTCGATCGCGAGGCCGAAGGGCACCGCCAGCATCATCGCCGCCATGTACTGGTAGCGGGGAGATGCGGCCGAGTCGAGGCCGAACACTGCGCGCTGCCATCCGATCGCCAGCATCACCGGTACGGGCAGCACCGCCAGCACGGTCACCCACACCCGTGTGTCGCGTGGCAGCGCGGTGGCCGCCACCACGACGACGATCCCGAACAGCGCGGCACCGGCGAACAGCACCTGACCGGTCATGCCGTTGAGCGTGGAGGTGAGCGCGAGCCGGGCGAACTTCAGCGCGCCGGTCACCGACGCGTCACCCCGGTCGCCGGCCTCGTCGCCGCCCCACGCCATCAGCCACCACAGGTAGACGACGCCCTGCGGCACCGCCGCCACGAGCGCGGCGCGCCAGCGGCGTTGCACGGCGAGCACCACGAAGATCGCGGCCCCGAAGAACGGCCCGAACGCCGACGACGCCACGCCGATCACGCCGAGCACGGCGCCGGCCACGTCGCGGCGGCCGATCGGCCCGTCGTGCTGCACCAGCAGCAGGTGGGCCAGGAACGCGACGAGCGAGAGGTTGTAGGTGATCTGCACGGCGAACACCACGTTCTCCCAGCCGCTGCCGAACAACAGCAGCAGCGAGCAGACGATCACCGTCGTCCACTCGTGCACGCCGGCGCGTCGGCACAGCGCGCGCACGAGCGCGACGGCGGCGACGTGCAGCGCCATGTTCACCACGAGATAGGGCCAGTACGAGTCCATCCCGAACAGCCGCTCGATCACCCAGTAGATCGACAGCGGCACGCTCATCCAGTGGCCGTCCTGCGCGATGAACAGCCAGTCGGCCACCCCCACCTGCTCGCGGATCGCACGTCGGGTGAGCAGGAACGCCCAGTCGTCACGGATGAACCACTGGTGACGGCCGACGTACCAGAACACCACGAGTGCGACGGCCAGCACCGCCACCGTCGCGTGCGTCGGCGTGACGCGTGCGAGCGTGGCGCGCAGCCGGTTCAACGACGCCTCACCATCAGCCGCCACCAGAGCGCGAGCAGTTGCCGGGCGCTGCGGGCGATCGCCGGGAGCCGGAAGAACTGCGACTTCCCGGACGGGCGCGGGTAGTGGTGCACGGGCACCTCGACGAAGCGTGCGTGCTGCTCGGTGAAGCTCCGCATCATCTCGACGCAGATCACGCCGCTGGTCGACGTCAGCGGTCGGTCGGTGAGGAGCCGGCGACGGAACATGCGGAAATCGCAGTCGGTGTCGCGCACCGGCAGCCGGAACAACAGCTTGACGGTGTGGTGGTAGACGCGGCCGATCACCTTGCGGTACCACGAGTCGCCCCGGCCGAGTTTGTAGCCCTGCACCACGTCGACGTCGTCGGTGGCGAGCGGCACCATCAGCGCGGCCTCCGACGCGTCGTACTGGGCGTCGCCGTCGGTGTACCAGATCCACTCGTGACGGGCTGCGGTGAAGCCGCTGATCAAGGCGCCGCCGTAACCGCGATTGCGTTCGTGGTGGATCGGTCGGAGCCACGGCCGCTCGGCGGCGAGCGCGTCGAGCACCTCGCGCGAGCCGTCGGACGACCCGTCGTTGACGACGATCACCTCGACCTCGTCGACCAGCGGCGCGAGCGCAGCGTGCGCGTCGTCGACGAGCTTGCCGATGGTGGCGGCATCGTTGTAGCAGGGGAACATCGCCGACACGGACGTGAGGCGGTGGGGAGTGGTGGTCATGCGGGCACACCCGTCGCGAGGTCGGAACGTTCGGCGAGCCGGGCGAGCGCGGCGGCCACGGTGGCGACCTCGTCGTCGGTCATCTGCGGGAAGCAGGGGAGCGAGGTGCAGGTGGCGGCCCAGGCCTCGGCCTCGGGACACGCCGCACGCGTGAGGTGCCGGTAGGCGGGCTGCTGGGTGAGAGCGAGCGGGTAGTGCACGGCGGTGGCCACGCCTGCGTCGGCGAGCAGCGACCGCACCTCGTCGCGGTGGTCGAAGCGGGCGACGCACAGGTGGTGCACGTGGCGTGGGTGGGGCGCGTGCCAGCGAAGCCCGGGCGCTGCTTCGTGGTAGCGGGCGACGATGTCGCGGCGTCGCTCGTTGCCGCCGTCGAGCAGGGGCAGGCCGAGGCGCAGCCACGCGGCCTCGACCTCGCTCATGCGGAAGTTCTGCGACACCGCCTCGTGCACGTACTGCTGGGTCATGCCGTGCACGCGGAGTCGACGGACGCGGTCGAGCAGGTCGGTGTCGGTGGACACCACGGCACCACCGTCACCGATGCCGCCGAGGTTCTTCGTGGGGTAGAAGCTGTAGGTGACCGCGGCCGAGGCGTCGTGGCGTGCGAGCGCACCCATGGCCTGCGCGGCGTCCTCGACGATCGGCAGGTCGGTGTGCGGCAACTCGGCCGGCCGGCCGTACAGGTGCACCACGACGACCACCCGCGTGCGCTCGGTGCGCACCGCATCGATCGCCGCCGCGTCGAGCGCAGCGGTGTGCGGGTCGACGTCGGCGAACACGGGCACCGCGCCCACCGCGGCCACGGCCGATGCCGTCGGCACCGCGGTGAACGCCGGCACGATCACCTCGTCGCCCGACCCGATCCCGAGCGCGGCGAAGGCGAGCTGCAGCGCGCTCGCGCCCGACGACACCGCGACCGCGCCGGGTGCGCCCGCCCAGGCGGCGAGTTCGTCCTCGAGCGCTGAGGTCTCGGGGCCGAGCAGCGTGACGCCGCGCCGCAGCACGTCGGACACGCGTCGCAGGTACTCGGTCACCAGCTCGGGGGCGTGCCGACTCAGGTCGACGACAGGTACCACGGGTGCTCCCGGTAGAAGTCGAGGGTGAGGCGCAGGCCGTCCTCGAGGTCGGTGTTCGGCGTCCATCCCACCTCGGCGCGGATGGCACCGCTGTCGGTCTCGAACGAGCCGATGTCGATGCGCCGGTGCACCGGCGGCCACGGCGTGCTGATCACCTCGCTGCCGGTGTCGGCGAGCTTGGTGAGGGTGCGAGCGATCTCGTCGAGCGAGTGGCTGTGCGTGTGGCCGACGTTGTACACCCGGCCGAGCGCGGCGGGTGCCGTGGCGGTGAGGATCGCGTCGACCACGTCGTCGACGTAGAGGCAGTCGCGTCGCTGTTCGCCGCCGCCGAACAGCTCGATCGTCTCGCCCTGCAACGCCTTGCGCACGAACACGGGCAGGAAGCCGAGCTCGTCGCTCGTCAGCCGCTGGCGTGGTCCGTACACGTTGGTGAGCCGTAGCGACGTGATCGGCATGCGATGGGCGTGCGAGTACACCATGTGCAGGTGTTCGCCGGCCAGCTTGGCCACGCCGTTCACGTCGATCGGTCGCGCCGCGGTGTGTTCGTCGACGGGCAGCCGCGTGACTCGGCCGTACACCTGGCGGGTGCTCGTGTGCACCACGCGTGCGGCGGGATTCTCGACGCGCAGCAGTTCGAGGAACCGGGCGTGCGTGATCGCGTTGAGCTCGAGGTCGCGCACGGGATCGGTCATCGAGGCGGTGTGGCTCACCTGGCCGGCCAGGTTGAACACGTGGCTCACGCCGCGCAGGACCGGGCCGACGCGCGGGTCGCCGATGTCGGTCTCGAGCACGTCCACGTCGACGTCGAGGCCCTCGAGGTTGCGGCGGTTCGCGCCGTGCTCGGCGACGGCGGCGTCGACCACGCGCACCGGCACGCCGAGGCGCGCCAGGTGGTGCACCAGGTTGGAGCCGATGAACCCGAGCCCGCCGGTGACCACGCATCCGCGGGCGCGCAGCGCGTCGAGGTCGTCGGGCTGCAGGGGCACGGCCGTCGATCGTAGGCGCCGCCGGCCCGTCCGCACGTGGCAGCCCTTCTCAGGTGCTGGTCTGGCACACTCGGGGCGTGGACGCCGACGAGTACCGCCGCATGGCCGACGCGGGCGAGCACCATTGGTGGTATCGCAACACCCGGATCCTGTTGGGCGAGCTGCTGTTGCCGCACCTCGAGCGCCGCGCGGGCGGGCGGCCTCCGGTCGTGCTCGATGCGGGCGGTGGCACGGGCGCGACGGGTGGCTGGATGACCCGGACGGCCACGACGGTGCTGGCCGACTACGAGCCGATGGCGCTCGACGTCGCCCGCCACGACCACGGAGCCGAACGCCACGGCGGCCACGGGCTGCTGCCGGTGCAGGCCGACCTGAATCGGCTGCCCTTCGCCGACGAGTCGTTCGACCTGGTGCTGTGCGTGACGGCGCTGTGCCACCGGATGAATCCCGACCCGGCGGCGATCGTGCGCGACTT
>JAXLRF010000002.1:0-684545 GCA_046331225.1 Acidimicrobiales bacterium | reverse complement strand
CAGCGTCTCGATCGGCAGGGTGAACCAGGTGTCGCCGAGGCGTGCGGCGCGGCGGATGGCCGCGCTCGACGTGCCGCCGACGTAGATCGCCGGGTGCGGTCGCTGCACGGCGGGCGGGAACACCGGGATGTCGTCGAACTGGAAGAACCGGCCCTGCCACTCGTAACTGCCCGTGGCCCAGGCCTTGCGGATCACGGCGAGCGTCTCGTCGAGCCGCTTGCCGCGGGTGGCGAAGTCGGTGCCGAACGCCTTGAACTCGTAGGGGCGATAGCCGGTGCCGACACCGAGCACGGCGCGGCCGTTGGTGATCCGGTCGAGCGTGCTCACCTGCTCGACGATGTTGGCGGGGTGGTGCAGCCCGGCGAGGTACACGCCAGTGCCCAGGCGGATCTGCTCGGTGTGTGCGCCGAGCGCGGCCAGGTACACGAACGGTGCCGCCTCGTCCTTCACCTCGGGGGAGAACGAGTGGTGACCGATGAACCCGCCGGCGTAGCCGAGCTCGTCGACCGTGCGGGCGAACTCGTACGAGCGCCGGTACGGCACCCGGTCGTCGGGATCGTGGAAGCGAGGCAGGGTGAGGCTGAACTCGATCATGGGTGCTCCGGACGAGGCGATGGGACGGCCGCGCGAAAGCTAGTCGCCGTGCCCGACGGAACTGGAACCGATCTCCAGAAAGTAGGGTGTCGCCATGTCGAGGTACGAGCACCTGTTCATGCCGCTCCAGGTGGGTCCGCTCACGTTGAAGAACCGGATCGTGCGCTCGGCACACGGCACCCACCTCGCCGGTGAGAGCCTCATCGCGTACCACGAGGCGCGTGCCAAGGGCGGTGTCGCGCTGAGCACGTTGGAGGCCACGGGCGTGCACGCCAACGCACCGAGTGTGCTGCCGCTGTACAGCGACTCGGTGATCCCCTTCTACCGCGAGCTGTCGTCGCGCATGCGCCCCTACGGCATGGCGATGTTCCAGCAGCTGTACCACCCGGGGTCGGCGACGCGTCCGAAGAAGGCGGCGACGCAGGTCTCGTCGAGCCCGATCCCGAACCCGATGGTGGGCGGCATCCCCACCGAGATGAGCGTCGCCGAGATCGCCGAGATGGTCGACGCGTTCGCCGACGCGGCGTGGCGATGCCGCGAGGGTGGGCTCGACGGCATCGACATCCACGCGTCGTCCGGCTACCTGATCGAGCAGTTCCTGTCGCCCGCCAACAACACACGCGACGACGAGTACGGCGGCTCGTTCGAGAACCGCACACGGTTCCTCGTCGAGATCCTGCAGGCCATCCGCGACCGGGTGGGCGACGACTACTGCATGGGCATCCGACTGCCCAACGAGGAGTACATCCCCGGCGGGCTCGAGCCCGACGACATCGCCGCGATCGCCCGCCTGGCCGAACCGTACGTCGACTACGTGTCGTTGCACATGGGCTCGTACTGGCGCTTCTACAAGCTGCTCGCGCCGATGGACGAGCCGCTCGGCAACGAGATGGCCTCCAACGCCCGCATCACGCCGGGGCTCACCAAGCCGACGATGGTGGTCGGCCGGATCATGACCCTCGACGACGCCGAGCGGATCGTCGCCGACGGGCAGGCCGACATGGTCTCGATGGTGCGCGCGCTCATCGCCGATCCCGAGCTGGTCGCGAAGACCGAGCGCGGCGACGGCCACCTCGTGCGGCCCTGCATCGGCTCGAACATCGGCTGTGTCGGTCAGCTGATGACCACCGGCGTGCTGAGCTGCGTGGTGAACGTGGCCGCCGCGCAGGAGACCAGCGTGTCGTTCGAGCCGCCCGGGCCCGCGCCGGTGCGCAAGCGCGTGCTGGTGGTGGGCGGCGGGCCGGCCGGGCTCGAGGCCGCGCGCACGGCCGCGTTGCGCGGCCACGAGGTGCACCTGTACGAGGCGATGCGGCACCTGGGTGGGCAGGTCGCGATTGCCGCGAGCGCGCCGCACCGCAGCGACATCGGTGCGATCACCGAATGGCTCGCGGACGAGGTGGCCCGACTGGGCGTGACCGTGCGGCTCAACACGATGGTGCTGCCCGACGTGGTGGAGGAGCTGGCGCCCGACGAGGTGATCGTCGCCACCGGCACGAGCCCACGTCGTGACGGCTTCCAGCTGTCGGCGCCGGTGACGCCGATCCCCGGCCACGACCTGCCGCACGTGTACACCGCGTGGGACGTGTTCGGCTTCGGCGGACGCGCCGAGGTGGTCGGGCCGGCCGTCGTGTACGACGACACCGGCACCTTCGAGGCGATCTCGGTGGCCGACGCACTGCTGGTGGCCGGCGTGCACGTCACGATGGTGGGCCGGCTCGACTCGATCGGCGCGACCCTGCCCTACCCGCCGGCCACGGTGGCGGCCGCCAGGGAGCGGCTCTACTCGGGCGCGTTCGACTTCGTCGGTGGGCACCACCTGCGCGAGATCCGGCCGGGCGAGGTGTCGATCGGTGTGCCCTTCACCGACCGCGAGCGCACCCTGCCGGCTGCCACCGTCGTGGTCGTCACCTACGGGCACCCCAACCGCGAGCTCGCCGAACTGCTCGCCGACGGACCGTGGACGGTGCACCGCATCGGCGACGTCACCGGCACCAACGGCGTGCTGCCCGCCATCCACCAGGCCGCCGCGGTGGCCCGTGCGATCTGAGCCGGTGCGACCCGCGCTACGCGAGGCGAGCGGTGTTGGTGCCGGCGTCGACGGCGTACGTGGCGTGCACGAACATCGGTGCGCCGGGCTCCTTCACGGTCTCGACCATGCGGTACTCGGCGGTCCAGCGCTCGGGCGTCACCTCGTGCAGGATCCAGCCGCGGTGCTCGAGTTCGACGTCGAGCACGTCGGGGATCGTCTTCACCACCTCGGTGACGGCCGGGTCGATCAGGCCGCCCGACGAGATCGATGTCGCGACGAACTCGACCGCGACGGCGGGCCCGATGCCTCGCTCGCCCTGGCGGATCGTGCCGACGCCGGCGAAGTGGATGTCACCCGTGAGCACGACCGTGTCCTCGCCGGGATCGAGCGCCTGCACGATGCGGTTGCGTTCGAGCGGGTAGCCGTCCCACTGGTCGTAGTTGAGCACCGCGCCGGCCAACGTGACGTCGCCGAAGATCGTCTGCTGTGCGATGGCCTGCCAGATCGTCGAGCGGTTCGCGATCTCGTCGAGCAACCACGCCTCCTGCTCGTCGCCGAGCATCGTGCGCGTCTCGTCGAACGTCTCGGGGCAGGGCGGGTCGAGGCTCAGCGACGGGTCGCCGCACGCCTGGTCGGTGCGGTACTGCCGGCCGTCGAGCACGACGAACTCGACGAGGTCGCCCCATCGCGCCGATCGGTAGATCGTGAGCTCGTCCGTGGGCGGCGGCAACGCGACGGGCTGGTGCTCCCACCAGGCCTGGTACGCGGCGCGACGACGCTCGGCGAAGTCCGCGGCGTCGGCGGGATCCTGCGGGGTGAGGCCCGCGTAGTTGTTCTCGACCTCGTGATCGTCCCACGTGACGAGCCAGGGGCACGACGCGTGTGCCGCCTGCAGGTCGGGGTCGCTCTTGTAGAGCGCGTATCGGTTGCGGTACTCGTCGAGCGTGGTGGGCTCTGGCGTGCCGTGCGAGCGCACCACGGCTCCGCCCACCGGCGACCCCGTGCTCTCGTAGATGTAGTCGCCGAGGAACACCACGAGGTCGAGCTCGTGGGCGGCCACGTCGGCCCAGGCGGTGTAGAAGCCGTCCTGGTAGTCCTGGCAGCTGGCCGACGCGAAGCGCAGTTGCTGCGGCTCGGCCGTCATCGACGGCGCCGTCTGCGTCCGGCCGACGGGGCTGGTGTACTGCCCGGCGCGGAACCGGAAGAACCACGGACCGGGATCGAGCGCCGCCAGCGCGTGGACCGTGTGACCGTGCGCCGCGATGGCGGTCTCGATGCCGCTGGCCCACAGCTCGGTGAAGTCGTCGGTGTGCGACACCTCCCACACCACGGGCACGTCGTCGGCCGGCATGCCGCCGCCGTTCAGCGGATCGGGCGCGAGGCGGGTCCAGAGCACGACCGAGCCGGTGCTCGGGTCGCCGCTCGCGACGCCGAGCGTGAACGGGTCGCCCGACAGCTCGAGCGGCTCGAGTGCGATGGTGGTGGCGGGCGCCTCGGTCGTGGGCGGGGTGGTGGTGGGCGGCGTGGTGGTCGCGGGTCCGGTGGTCCCCGGCGCGACCGTGTCGGGCGTGTCGATCGTGTCGACCGTGGTGCCGGTGGCGGTGTCGTCGTCGCTGCCGCTGCACGCCGCAGCCAGACCGGTGAGGGCCACGGCGGCCGAGCGGGCGAGGAAGTGGCGGCGCGAGATCGGCATCACGTGGGCAGTCTCGCGGACCGGTCGCTCCGGGGATGGCCGGAGCCTCGCGCGTGGGGGAGACTGTGCCGGTGACCAGCACGCAGCCCGCTCCCGTGTCGCTCGACGGCTTCAACCCGTTCAGCCACGCCGTGCAGCAGTGCCCGCATCCGTACTACCGGGCGATGCAGGACCAGGCCCCGGTGTTCCACGTGCCGGGCACCGATCTGTACATGGTGACCCGCCACGAGATGATCACGCCGATCCTGCGCGACCCCGAGCTGTTCAGCAGCCGGTTCGGGTCGGCCGGCGAACCGGCACGAGGCGAGGCCGCCGAGCGGATCCGGGCGATCCTCGCCACCGGATGGCCGCAGGTGCCGACGATGTTGACGATCGACCCGCCGCACCACACGCGCTATCGCAGCACCGTCGCGTCGTACTTCACGCCCAAGCGATTGGCCGCGCTGCGCGGGCCGATCGAGGCGATCGTCGACCGCCTGATCGACCGGTTGCCCGACGACGTGTTCGACCTGGTGCCCACCTTCGCCGTGCCGCTGCCGGTCGAGGTGATCGCCCACATCCTCAACGTGCCGACCGACCGTCTTGCCGACTTCAAGCGGTGGAGCGACGACTCGATCGCCAACATCGGCACCTCGATCACCGACGACGAACGCGTGCGCGCGTACGAGGGCATCGTCGAGTTCCAGCACTACTTCGCCGCGCAGCTCGAGCGCCGCCGCACCGAGCCGATGGGCGACCTGATGACCGACCTGGTCGAGGCCCGCATCGACGTCGACGGTGACGGACCCGGCGAGCAGCGACCGCTCGAGATGGCCGAGATGTTGTCGATCGTGCAGCAGCTGCTGGTGGCCGGCAACGAGACCACCACCAAGGCGATCACCGAGGGCGTGATGCTGCTCGCCCAGCATCCCGGGGTGTGGGCGAAGCTGCGGGCCGATCCGGCCGGCTACGCGCCGCTCGTCACCGAGGAGGTGCTGCGCCTGTCGACGCCCACGCAGGGGATGTTCCGGCTGGTCACCCGCGACACCGAGCTCGCCGGCGTGCCGCTGCCGAAGGGTGCTCGCCTGGTCGTCGTGTACGCCGGTGCCAACCGCGACCCTCGCGTGTGGGGCGATGATCCCGACGCGTTCGATCCGGATCGGCCCAACCTGAAAGAGCACCTCGCGTTCGGCAAGGGCATCCACTTCTGCCTCGGCGCACCGCTGTCGCGCCTCGAGATGCAGATCGCGTTCGAGCGTCTGGGTCGCCGCGTCGAGCGGATCGATTTGCCGACCGAGCAGGAGTTCCGCTATTTCCCCAGTTTCGTGTTGCGCGGGCTGACGGGGTTGCGGGTCCGCATGAACCGAGTCCCACAGGAGGAGTCGTCCGATGTCTGATCGCGTGCTGGTGGCCAAGGTGGGCCTCGACGGCCACGACCGTGGGGTGAAGGTGGTGGCCCGGATCCTGCGCGACGCGGGGTTCGAGGTGATCTACACCGGGTTGTTCCAGACCCCCGAGAAGGTGGCCGCAGCGGCGGTCGACGAGGACGTCGACGCCGTCGGGCTGTCGATGCTGAGCGGCGCCCACATGACGCTCGCCCCGCTGGTCGTCGCGAAGCTGCGCGAACTCGGCGCCGACATCCCGGTGATCGTCGGCGGCACCATCCCCGACCGCGACGCACCGAAGCTGCGCGACGCCGGGGTGGCCGGCGTGATGAAGCCGGGCGCCACGGCCGACGAGGTCGTCGCCTGCGTGCGCGACGCCATCGCCACCAGCCGGGTCTGACGCCATCGGTGCGGCGGGCGCCCGCTCCGGGCCGCCAGCGCCTACATTCGTCCCGATGGCCTACTCGCCGCTCGAACGAGTCACGAACCTGTTGACGTTGCTCCTCGAGACGCGCGTCCCCAAGACCCTCAAGCAGATCGCCAACGAGCTCGAGGGCATGTACCCCGACAAGCCGGTGGCGTTGCGCGGCGCGTTCGAGCGCGACAAGGCGCTGCTGCGCGAGATCGGTGTGCCGATCGAGACCGAGGTGCTCGGCGGCGACCAGGCCGGCGAGACCGCGTACCGCATCGACCGCGACCGCTACGAGTTGCGCGGCCTGCAGCTCGACGACGACGAACGACACGCGCTGCAGATGGCCGTCGCCACGATCCGCTCCGACACCGGCCAGGACGGGGTGTGGAAGCTCGGCGGCTCGGTGCTGCCGTCGTCGACCGTCGTGGCCAACGTCGCCCAGCACGAGGCGCTGCCCGCGCTGCGCACCGCTTCGGGCGAGCGTCGCACCGTCGAGTTCCGCTACCGCGGTGTCGAGCGCACCCTCGATCCGTACGGGCTGCTGCTGCGAGAGGGCTTCTGGTACGTGATCGGTCACGACCACGGCCACGCCGAGGTGCGCACCTATCGCGTCGACCGCATCGAGGGCGAGGTGCACATCTCGCCCGACGCCGTGTTCGAACGGCCGGCCGGCTTCGACGTGCGCGCCGCGTTCCCCGCCGACGCCAAGCTGCTCGGCGACGCCGACGACGGGGCCACCGAGGCCGACGTGGCGGTCGAACCGCCGCTCGCCGCCGTGGTGCGCGCCGAGCTGGGCGCCGACGCCGAACGCGAACGGCGCGACGACGGCACCATCGTGTTCCGGGTGCCGTGCACCAACCGCGACGCATTCCGCTCCTGGGTGCTCGGTCTCGGCCGGCACGCCGAGGTGCTCGGCCCGCCCACGGTGCGGGCCGACCTGGTCGGGTGGCTGCGCTCGATCGCCACCGCCTCGGCGGGTGCGTCGTGAGCCGCGGACCCTCGCCGCTGAAGGTGCGACTGCGCCGGCTGCTGGTGATCCTGCCGTGGCTCGCCGAGCGGGGGAGCGCATCGCTGGCCGAGATGTCGGAGCGGTTCCAGATCAGCGAGAAGGAGCTCGTGGCCGACCTGGAGCAAGCGGCGATGTGCGGACTGCCGCCGTTCCTCGACGAGCTCGTCGACCTGTACATCGACGACGACGGCGTCGCGCACATCGACGTGCCCCGCTTCTTCACCCGGCCGCTGCGCCTCAGCGCACCGGAGGGCTTCGCGCTGCTCACCGCCGGTCGCACGGCGATGGCGCTGCCGGGCGCCGACGCGACCGGTCCGCTGGCCCGTGCCCTCGCGAAGCTCGAGTCGGTGCTCGGTTCGGACGGCATGGTCGTCGACCTGTCGCAACCCGAGGCCACCGCCGATCTGGTGGCGGCGGTCGACGACCGAGCCGAGGTGGAGGTCGAGTACTGGTCGGCGTCGAGCGACGAGACCAGTCGGCGCCGGCTGGTGCCGCGGGCCGTGTTCGCCGATCGTGGCCGCTGGTACGTGCTCGCCGACGACGACCGCTCGGGCGAGGAGCGCACCTTCCGCATCGATCGGATCCTCGCCTGCGAGCGCACGGGTCGCATCGCCGAGGCCCGCGAGGTGCAGGTGCCCACCGGTGACGACTGGTTCGACGACACTTCGGCGCTGCCGACCGCGACGCTGCGGGTGCCCGCCGACGACCGCTGGGTGGTGGAGCGCTTCCCCGTGCGCTCGGTCACGAGCGAGGGGGTCGGTGCCGACGAGCACCTGGTGGTCGAGCTGGCCGTGGCGAGCGAGGCGTGGCTGCGCGAGTTGGTGCTACGCCTCGGGCCCCGCACCAGCGTGCTCGAGCCGCCCGAGTGGCGCGACCTGGCCGCCCGTTCGGCCGCCGAGCTGCTCGCCGCCCGCTACGCCGCCGGCTGAGCGAGGCGCGAGCCGATCTGCTCGCGACTGGTGATGCCGTGCGCGGCCAGCAGATGGGGCAGCACTGCCGCGGTGGCGTCGGCGTCGGCGAGGGCATCGTGCGGACGCACCAGCGCCACGTCGTAGCGCTCGCACAGCGCAGCCAACCGGTGCGACATCGTTCGCTGCGGATCGAGCTCGCGCGACAAGCGCAGTGTGCACAGCGCCTGGTCGAGCGGCAGGAACACGCCGACCTCCGACGCGGCCTTGCGGAGGAACGCGACGTCGAACGAGGCGTTGTGCGCGACGAACACCGAGCCCTGCAGCGTGCCGGACAGGCGCTGCATCACGTCGGCGAGCAACGGCGCGTCGCGCACGTCGCGACGGCGGATGCCGTGCAGCTCGGTGGGGCCCACCCGGAAGAACCAGCGACGCCGTGGGCGCACGAGACTGGCCCAGCGATCGACGACCTGGCCGGTGCCATCGACGACGACGACGCCCACCTGCAGCACGCGATCGCGGCGCAGCGAGAGACCGGATGTCTCGACGTCGACGACTGCGAACCGCAGGGTCGGGTCGTCGGACAGCTCCACGGCCGTCACCTTAGGCCGACGGTGTGACGCCACCACGCGCCACCCACGCGCCACTCGCGCACCAGGACGCCGGGTCCCGTCGGGGGGTGACGGGCCGGCGTCGTGCGTGGATCAGGCGGCGCCGATGCCGTTGCGGGCGCGCACGCCGATCGGGGCCGAGACGGTGTAGCCGAGCAGGTGGCGATCCTCTTCGCTCTCGCCGCCCCAGAACCCGTACTCGTGGTTGGCCCGGGCGAACTGCTGGCAGTTGGCCTGCACCGGGCACGTGCTGCACAGCAAGCGAGCCTGGGCCTCGCGGCGGGCCCGGGCTTGCGGGCGCTCGGCCTTCGGCGGGAAGAACAGGCGGGTGCGGCCCTTGCACACGGCGTGCTCTCGCCAGTTGCTGCCATCGGCGAGCAGCTCGGACAGGTGCCCCTCGAAGGTGAGTGATTCGACTGCGACCATGGCCCCCTCGGCTCTCTGGTTCGGCATTTCGGCGGGTTCGACGTTGGAGCGGCGGGGAACCGGGAGGGGTGGTTCCGCCGCCGCTCTGCGTTTAACACTAATTGGCCGGACGGTCGGTGAAAAGCGGTTTTCGTGCTAATTCGAACGCACGAATGTCACGTCATCCATCCAGGTCAGCGGGTCCGTAGCCGTCGCCCTCGCTCGGGGCGCGCCGGAGCGGGCCCTGGGGTGGGGCCTGCTCGGTGGGGGCGGGTTCGGTGGGGTGTGGGGTGTCAGAGGGGTGGTGCGATGCGGGTGCCGTCGGCGCGGTGGGTGGTGATGGTGCCGTCGGGCTGTCGCGTGACGGTGGCGCCGGTGCGGTGTCGCCAGCGGTTGTGGTGGCCGCATCGGACGCAGCCGTTGTAGGTGCTGGTGCAGCCGCCGTGGCTGGCGGGGTGCATGTGGTCGATCTGGCATCGGGTGGCGGGCACGGTGCAGCCGGGGTGGGTACAGTGGGTGGCGGTGGCGAGCACGGCGTCGCGGATCGCGCCGGTGAAGAGTCGTTGGGCGGAGGTCATCGCGCGGATGGTGCCGTCGTCGTTGCGGAGCAGGATGCGGATGCGTCCGGCGAGGCCGGCGAGGACGGCGTCGCGTGCGTCGACGGGGTTGCCGTCGAAGGTCTGGCAGGAGCCGCGGTCGGGTCCGAACGGGGTGCGGACGGGTCGTTGGAGGCTGATGCCGAGGAGTCGTTCGAGGGCGTGGAGGAAAGTTTCGCCGTCGATGACGAGGTTGAGGATCGTCTCGACCGGTGGCCGCACCTCGTCGCAGGCCGTGGCGTCCGCACCGGTGGCGGCGTTCGTGGTGTCCGTGGTGGTGGTCGTGCCGCTGTCGCTGTCGACCGCTTCGCCGGTGTCGCCGGTGTCGCCGGTGTCGGTGAAGTGGGGGAGGACGACGTGGTCGAGGAGGTTCTGGAAGGCGTCGTAGCGGCGTTGTGAGGGGGTGCGGAGCAGCTTGTCGATGCTGGCGTCGTCGCCCCAGGTCTGTTGTGCGGTGGCCCAGTCGTGGTCGAACTCGATCTGTTCGAACCGGGCCATCAGGACTTTCAGTCGTTCGAGGTCGTAGGCGGTGCCTTCGACGGAGAACGTGCCGACGAGACCGGCGCGGCCGTAGTTGGCGGTGCGGTCGCGGTGGGCGCGGTCGGGGTCGGGGCCGTCGATGTCCATCAAGCATTTCCAGGCGAGGACGAACTGTTCGAACGCGAGGTACGACAGTTCGGCGGCGCGTTGCAGGAAGTCGTCGATCTGTTCGGCGACGTAGATGCCGACACGGGGTGCGCGTGCGGTGCGGGCGAGCAAGAACGCTTGTGCGGCGCCCACGCGTCCGGTGGTGAGGTGGTCGAGGACCTGTGGGCATTGGCGGCAGAGTCGTTCGAGATCGCGATGTGCTTTGGCGTCGCGGTCGGCCCAGCGGTACTCGGCGCGACCGAACCCGGCCAGATCGCGATGACCGTCCGCGAAGTACAGCCGTCGGCGCTCGAGTTCGTGCAACAACCGCACGTGCTCGGCCAGATCGGCCCGACGCCGACGCTCGATCTCGCGGCAGCGTTCCAACACGACGTCGTCGGAGAGGAGCTCCGGTGGATCGATCACAGCGCTCACGGCACGGTCCTTTCACACGAACAGCAGACGAACGACAGCGGTGCGTGTGATGAGGGCCCTCGGACCGTCCTCGCCAGGACCGACCCGAATGCGCCAGCTCGATGTCCGACGACTTGAACCTCATCCGGAGGAATGCGCCGCCAGTCTGCCAGATCGTGGCCGTCGAAGCAACCCGAAAACGAACAATTGTTCGTTGGATCGTACGCTCAATCTGGCGGCGGCGAAGCTTGGAGAATCGGTCGCCGCTCCATGCGTGAGGAGCGCCAGATCGGGCATTACGAGCGGGTGTCCGGTTCGACTGTTCGTCTAGTAGGGTAGACGGATGACGGGCAGAGATGTGCTCAAACTGATCGAGCGGGCAGGGTGTGCTCCGCTCCGCCAGCGTGGTTCTCACGTGATGGTCCGCTGCCCCGGTGGCTGCCAGACCGTGATCCCCGTCCACCGAGGGCAAGACATTCCGACCGGGACACTGCGGTCGATCGAACGAGCCCTCGAACCCTGCCTCGGGAAAGGATGGCTTCGATGACCGCATCCAAGACGTACACGGCGATCTACGACTACGACGCCGACGACCACGCCTGGAACGTCCGCATCAAGGGCGTCACCGGCTGCCAGACCTACGGGCGCAGCCTCCGCCAAGCCCAGAGCCGGATCCGCGAAGCCCTGGCACTCTGGCTCGATGTCGCACCAGCCGATCTGTCGATCCGCGACCAGTTCCCCGCCCCCCTCGCATCGGTGGCCGACGACGTGATTCGTGCACGGACCGCTGCGGAGCGAGCAGGAGTCAAGGCGCAGCAGCAGACGATCGAAGCGGTGCGAGCACTCGCCGATCTCGGGCTCAGTCGACGAGATGCCGCGGAACTCCTCGGCCTGTCGCACCAACGAGTCCACCAACTCCTCGAAGCCAGCTGAGAGCGCCGAGCTGCCGATCGGCGTGTGTCAGTTCGTCGAGCCGGATGCGCTCTTGAGTCTGCGCATCGCGTAGAGCTGCCACGCCCACATGCCTTCGATCCAGTATTGGATGCCGTTCACTTCGATCCAGGCATCGCCGACCGTTTCGTTGAAGGGGCCAAGCACGTCGAGCGAGTCGAAGCGCTCCCTGATGCGCACGGGCCGACGAAGGCTGGAGTTGTCCAGAGGCACAAGCCCACGGTTCGTCACAGCGACCGTGACGAACCGCCGGCGTGCGTTCGTGAGCGGCCACGACATGCGCCCCGCGAGCGGTCCGATCAGGCTTTCGACCCCGGGACGTGGCCCCAAGAAGGCGACGACAGCGGCCTGAACCTGTTCACCATCGTCAAGCAGCGCTTGAACCCGTCGTTGAAGTCTCCGCTCGGTCGCGCTCAGTGAGTGAGATCCAGCGGCCACGGCCTCACCATATGTCGGTCGACCGAACCGAACTGCCGATCGGCACGGCTTGGTCGCTTGCGGAAAGCCGACGAACCGGGCAATCTGCACTCGTGACGCGTCAGGGCTTCTGTCCCTTGCTCCGGGTCCTGTACGCCATCGCAATCATGGGCCTTCTGAGTGGGTGTACGCCCGCCAATGAGACGGGCGTCGGTCTCTCATCGGATGGTGTGCCGACGCTTCATAACTGTGGAACCTGGTTCGGAGCGGTAGTCGTGAGCGACCGGAACACGGGGCGCGAGATCTGGTCGGCCGAGAAGTCGAACGAGCCGGATGGGCATGGGGTGGGAGATCTGACAGTTGGCGTTCTACCGAACGAGGATTGGGGGGAGCGCTTTGCGCTGGTGGCTCGCCCGCGACCTGCGGTTTGGCGGTTCGAGATTTCGTACCGAGGCTGGGATTCCGAAACGATTGACGTGGCCGACGAGGATCTTCGTCCCGGCTTCCTGGTCGTGCCTGGGAAGGCCGATGCGGTTGCGGTCGATGCGTTCGGGACTGCCGTGTGTGGCGAAGGTATTGGGTTCGGGGTTGTACCCGACAGGTATGTCGCATTCGGACTAGGTGTCGTTGCTCTGCTTGGTGCAGGGGCCATGGTGTTGTCGTGGGCCAGGCGAAGGCACGCCCAATCGGCATGACGAGAACCGCTCCATGCGTCCCGATCTGCCGATCGGCTCGCACTGTTGCCCTGCACTGCCCTGCCTGCGCGTTAGCTCAATGTTCATTTGCACTTGCGGCGTTTCGCCCAGAGGGTGTTGGTGATGAGCGTCAAGAAGGTGCTCGCCCGACCGCGGAGCACGGCCACCTGGGCTTTCGCCACGATCTGCTCACTGCCTCTGCTTGTTGCCTGCACAGGCGGCGGCACTTCGCCGACCTCGGCGTTGCCATGCTCTGAATGGACGCGCCGGGAGATTGGGACCGGAATCTCAGTTGTGTTGCCAGGCGACGCAGGGCCGGGGACGTCGTTCTCGACGGCCGACGCTGGGCCGCAGGCGCCCTTCTTCACCTCGACCACGTTCGACGTCGGGGCCATTGAGGTCGGCGTCGGCCGACAACGCGGTGGGCCGTTGTGGCAGAGCATGCGGCTCGTCGGCAACGCGGACAACCCGCCTTCGGATCAGGTGTCGCAGGTCGCGAAGGATGGGGTCACGTTGTTTGTCGCGACGTTGGATGACGAGATTCGTGCGTGTGTGTTCGACTCGCTTCGCTACGACTCCACGAAGGACACGGGCATCTGACACCGCACCGATCTGTAGATATTCCGGTGATCGAGTGAGGCTGGCGGGGTCCCTCGTCGAGGGTCTGCTTGTGGCTGATCGGAGATCGGGATGTCGTTGTCGTCGGAGGTTGCGGTAGGTCGCGCTGGGCGTGATGAGGTGCTCGCCAGATATGTGGAGTTCGTGGCGGCGAGGTGCCGTCCGAACACGGTGTTGGCGACGGTGTCGGACCTGCGGGTGTTCTTCTCGGTGATCGACAAGGACCCGGTCGAGGTGACGCCGGCGGACGTGCTCGAGTTCATCAACTCGCAGCGCCGTGGCGCTGGTGATGGTCGGGTGGTTCGTCTCGCGGATGGCGGATCGGGGATGGCAGCGCGCACGATCCGTCGCCGGTTGGCGTCGGTGTCGGGGTTGTTCAACTGGCTCGTGCTGTGCGGTGATCGGGCGGCGAACCCGGTGCCGCGCGGGATGGCGACTCGCCGGTCGGGTGCAGGCGGGCAGTCGACCGGCGTGCCGCTGATCCGCACGCCGCGGACGTTGCCGAAGGTCCTTGATCCGGGCGATGTGATCTTGTTGTTGGGAGCGGTCCGTCGTTGGCGGGACCGGGCGATGCTCGAAGCGATGGTGCTTGGCGGGCTGCGCTGTTGCGAGGTGATCGGGCTCAGGTTGGAGGACCTGCAGCCGACGAACCGGCGGGTCTTCATCGCTGCCGGCAAGGGCGGCCACCAGCGTCTGATCCCGATGTCGGGCCAGTTCTTCCAGAGCGTGTCGAACTATCTGTCGCTCGAACGACCGGCCGACGCGTCAACGGACGCGCTGTTCGTGTCGTTGAAGGGCGCGCGTGCCGGGCAGGCGTTGAGCATCGATGGGCTCGAGCAGATCGTCCGTGCTGCCAAAGCTCGAGCCGGTCTGGAACGCGCGACATGTCATCAGTTGCGACACACGTGTCTGACGCGTCTGCGCGAAGCAGGGATGGCGTTGGAAGCGATCCAAGCCCAAGCTGGTCACCGCTCGATCGAGTCGACACGCGTCTATCTGCATCTCGCCGACAGCTGGCTCGCCGGCGAGTATCAACGCGCCAGCGACCTGATCGACGCCAGCGTCGGGATCCTTCGATGAGCGCCGTCGCCGCCCTCAACGAACCCGCCGATGACGGTGTCGGTCGGCATCACGAGTGGGATCTCGTGATCGCGCAGGCCCCGCTGTTTGCGGTCACTGCCTGGCGTTATCTGGATCAGCTCGCCGTGTCGATGCGCCCCGCAACGGTGGATGTCGCGGACAACACGCTGCGTTGCTTCGCCCGGTTCCTCGTCGTCGAACACCCGGACCTCGTCGGGTTCGCCGACGTTCGCCGGGTCCATGTCGAAGCGTTCAAGCTGTTCTTCGTCGCGCACATCACTGCCGCAGGCCGGCCACCGGCGAGGAACACGATCCGGCAGCGGTTCGGGATGCTGCGCTCGTTCTTCGATCGGATCATCGAGTGGGACTGGGACGACGCACCGATGCGGATCCCGATCTTCTCCGTCGATGTCCCGGTCGCTGATGACCCGCTGCCACGGTTCCTCGACGACGTCCAAGCCGCCCGGCTCGCCGCCGCAGCCGCTGGTGCTGCCCCGTTCGATCGGCTCGTGATCGAGCTGCTGTCGAGAACCGGGATGCGTGTCGGTGAGCTCTGCACGCTCGAGCGTGACGCTGTCGTCGAGCTCAACGGGGCACCCTGGCTGCGGGTCCCGGTCGGCAAACTCCACAACGACCGGCTCGTCCCATTGCACCCGAACGCCGCCCGGTTGCTCATCGACTGGATCGCTGATCATCCGCCCGTCGATCGACTGCTGTTGCATCATCACGGTCAGCCGCTCAGCCGGCACCAGGTGACGAGAATCGTGCGTCGCATCGCCGCCGGCGCCGGGCTCGGTCACGTGCATCCGCATCAGCTGCGCCACACCCTCGCGACCCAGGCGATCAATCGTGGGATGCGACTCGAAGCAATCGCGACGATGCTCGGCCATCGCAGTCTGCGCATGACCCTCACCTACGCGCGGATCGCGAACAAGACCGTCGCCGACGAATACGCGACCGCCTCGGCGAAGATCGACGCGCTCTACACCGCCACCGACCCTGAGCAACGCTTGCAGCAGCTCGCCGGTGAGCATCGGCGCATGCTCGCCAACGGTTGGTGCAACCGGCCCGCCGCCAGCGACTGCGCGTACGAAACGATCTGCGAAGGCTGCGGCTACTACCAGACCGCCGTCGAGTTCCGCCCCACCCTGCGAGCCCAAGCCGACCACGCCACCCGCAACCATCAGACCGACCGGGCCGCCATCTTCAACCGGCTCCTCGACACCCTCCCCGCCGAGACCGGCTGACCACCGATCACCGGAATAACCCGATCACCCCTTGACAGATCACCGGAATAACTGCCGATCGGGTCGGGCACATGGCTTGCGTTCGCCGTCCGGTCCGGGCATTTCGAGCGGGTTGCTCTGATGGTCCGGACGTCGCGTGCGCTGCCGTTCGCTGAACGCACCGGAGCGCGCACGACGTGCGACCCGCATTCCGAAAGGCCGATCGGCATGGCGTGGCGCCTCGCGCTCGCCGTCGTGGTTCGGGCCCTTTGTTGGGGGGTCGCGTTGTCAGCGGTGTTCGCTCAGGGGCCGGCTGAGCGCTCCTGCGCCGACGGCGCCGCCTGCAGTAGTGACGGCGTGTGGCAAACATCGACCTCCGTCGTGGACCTCGTGCCGTTACGGTTTCCGATATCGACCTGAGACGTTCAGCATCATGTGTAGTAGCGGCGGTCGCGTGCCTGCTGCCCGGCTGCTCGTCCGTCGATCGGCATGTCGTTGGTCCGCAGTTCACGAGCGGAGTCGCTCGGCTCACGAGTACGAGCTTTGGATTGCTGATCTATCCCTGCGGCGACAACAGCATCGCCACGGTCGAGGTCGGGATGTTGAGCACGAGCAGCCAGGCGTTCGATCCGATCATGCGGGAAACGTTTGACCCGCCGATCAGTCCGCGTTCGCTCGTGGTGTCGACTGCGCCGGACGTTGTCTCTCCGGGCGCCGATCGAGAGGTCATCAACGAGTCTCTTCTTCGCAGAGTCAACGAGGATTCAATGTTCTCGACGGCGCCGTGGCCGCCGTTGCCGGACCTGCTTCTCGTCGTCCGGGCCTTTGGGCCGGGCGACAGCGTCGATGTGTCGGGAAGCGCTGACATTGGACTCAATCAGCGGTTTCAGTTGGCACTGGGTCAGGTCAATGTCGATGGAACGGTCGGCTCGCTCTCGGACTTCAAGTGTCCCGGGACAGACTCGCCAGCCTGGGAACCAACGTCGGCCCTAGACGCAACGGATGGCAGCGACTCCCGCGCCTCACCCCGCCCAGCGGACCGCTAGGCCGGAGAGCACCGCCCCGAACTGCCGATCGGGTCGCGATTCGGCCAGTCGGCTGGTCACGTCGGTGGAGAGTGCGTTCCGGCGTTCTTGGCCACTGATCGTCGACGTCGGGTCACCCATCGCGCTACGAGCGCCGCGGCCAAGACGCTCAGGACGATCGGCAATGCAACCATCACCGGGATGAACGCTGTCGCGGCGAGTGCGATGGCGGCACATGGATGCCACCAACGAAGTCGCTCGTGCACCTTGCCCGGCAGTGGCTCGTTGACGGTCTCGCGTGTGGCGGCTCCCGCCTGGATCGCAGACTCGAGCGCAGCGAGTGACCCGGAGGTCGTGCCGAACACGTCCTTGCTCACGAATGAGTCGAAGTGGCTTGCGAGGGTGACCATCGTGCCGTTCGGTGCGCTTTCGAGCTCGACTGACAGTTCGACGTCAAGGAGGAACAGAGATCGGGAGCCTTCGACGACATGAAGTCCACTCGCTGATTCCGAGGCGTCGAAGTAGCGCTCGCCGGAGAGCAGGACTCGCCGGACGATGCCTGTTGCGGTGTCTCGGTCCACACCGTCCAGAAGGAATGAGGTCGTCCGGGCAGGTGCCATCGAACTCGATTTTGACATTCACCAGTCGCCGGGCGCCCGCGATCGGGAGCGCCGATCTGCCGATCAGGTCGGAGTGGACGCTTGTGCTCGGGGTCCGGCGCAGGCAGGATTCGGGTTGTCGGAAGGGTGTCGTTGCGGAACTGGTGCCTGTTCCGACACGTCGAAAGGGTCCATGGCGACAGTGCGACGGATGCTCGGAAGACGGCTGATTCGGCAGGAATTTGATCGGCGACGGCCACCGGGCTGGCGAATCGCTCTGGCGTTCATGGTCGCAGCGTCGGTAGTGGGCTCGTGCGCCAGCCAAGGCGCCGTCGGGTCTCCCGCGACAAGCGCTGCTTCCCAGGCAGCCTGAACCGCCCTGGGATCCCTGGAGGCTCTTGACCTTGGAAACGAGGATGGAGTCATGCCACATGAGATGTCGCCTGGGAAGCCAACGACGCGTCGTTACAGCGAGGCCGAGAAGGAGCGTGCGGTGCGGGCGGTGCGTCAGCTCCGCAAGGAGTTGGGCACCGATCACGGGACGGTGAAGCGGGTCGCCGATCAGCTCGGCGTCGGCCTCGAGACGTTGCGCGGGTGAAGCAGGCCGAGATCGATGCCGGGGTGAAGCCCGGGGTGACGTCGGCTGAGGCTGAGCGGGTCCGCCAGTTGGAGCAGGAGAACCGGGAGTTGCGCCGCGCGAACGAAATCTTGCGAAGGGCGTCGGCTTTCTTCGCGGCGGAGCTCGACCGCCCATCGAAGTGATCGTCGAGTTCATCGACGCGAACCGGGACGAGCTCGGGGTCGAGCCGATCTGCAAGGTGATGCAGATCGCTCCGAGCACCTACTACGCGAACAAGACCCGGGCCGTGTCGGCAAGGGCGGCGCGTGACGCGGTGATGATGCAGATGCTGATGGTGTTGTGGGTCGCGAACCGCAAGGTCTACGGCGCGCACAAGCTCTGGAAAGCAGCCCGCCGTGCCGGTCATGACATCGGCCGGGATCAGGTCGCCCGGCTGATGCGCCAGCTCGCGATCGAGGGTGTGAGTCGCAAGCGGCGCAAGGTGTTCACCACCATCGCCGACCCGGACGCGGTGCGGGCGCCGGATCTCGTGAAGCGGAACTTCACCGCCGAACGACCGAACGCGTTGTGGGTGACCGACCTCACCTACGTGCCGACGCTGTCGGGGATGGCCTACGTGTGCTTCATCGTCGACGCCTACAGCCGGCGGATCGTCGGCTGGCGGGCGGCGTCACACATGCGCACCGACATGGTCCTCGACGCGCTCGAGATGGCCCGTCGTTCACGCGGGAACCGGCGGCTCGTCGGGCTCGTGACACACGCGGATGCCGGGTCGCAGTTCACGTCGGTGCGCTTCACCGAACGCCTCGACGAGATCGGCGCTCGACCATCGATCGGCACCGTCGCGGACAGCTACGACAATGCGCTCGCCGAGACCACCAACGGGCTCTACAAGACCGAATGCATCTACGGGCCCGACGCCCCACGAAGGTGGGCCGATGTCGGCGAGGTCGAGTTGGCGACGCTCACCTGGGTGCACTGGTTCAACGAGCACCGCCTCCACAGCCACTGCGGCGACATCCCGCCCGCAGAGTTCGAAGCAGCGTTCTACGCTGCACCACAGCCCTCCCCGACAGGCACACCAGCCGGGGTTGGAAACCAATAGCCCGAGCCTCCATCAGACCCAGGGCGGTTCAGTTCCCTCGACCACGAGTCCGTTGCGACGTTGGTCGCCTGGCTTGCGGCACGGTCACCCAGCGGCGAGGAGACGGCGTGCCTCGGGTACTTCACGCCGATGATCGGCGCGAACTACGAGCGCCCAATGATGTACGAGTTTCGGCTCGGAGAACTGGCAGCCCTTGCCGAGTCGATCCACATCGCGGCGACACCGAGCAACTGGTGGCCGATCGACAGAAGCTGGTTTGTGTACACCGACTATGACCTATGGGGTACGAAGTTCAGCGGCGACGTGTCGATGGTCGCTTCCCTCGCAGACGTCGCCGACCTTGAGACGATCATCTGGCCCTGACGCAATGGCCCCCACGATCTGTCGATCGGGCGCGGTGAGCCCGGCAGGGACTACTCAGGATGCCGATCGCGCATCACGCGTGCGGGCCTCCCGGCTGCCGCCTCCTACTCCTGCCAGTTCGGCTCGCGCCTCGGGCACCTCACCGTGCCTGTTGTCGGGATGCCAGATACTCGCGTAGGAGGCGGTGCGGGGGCCACGCCGATCTGCCGATAGGGCGTTACAGCTCCCAGGTCACGTTCCACTCTGGGCCGAGTTCGGCTTGCAGCCTGCTCACGAGGTCACGCGTGAAGTTCTCGTAGCCGTCGTCATCGACGTCGATGCCAGGGTCGGAGTCGCCGTAACCGATCTTCCACCACGATCGATCTCGGCTCGTGTGGTGTCGCTCACGGGGATCTGTGAGGCCGAGGTGACGGCCTGCCCGTCGACGGTTCCGAAGTACGGGCCATAGTCGGGCATCAGCCTGAGGTGACGAGCCATCCGAAGATGTTCGCACCTTCCGGTGGCGCACCGAACGCCGACCAGCTCTGCCGGTCGGCACGGGTGATGGCGAGAGCGTAGCACATGGTGCTACGCTCTCGTCATGAGTCGAACGATCACGCAACGGGAACTGCGGAACGACAGCGGTGAGATCATGCGGTCCCTCGATCAGGGCGAGTCGTTCATCGTGACGCGCAACGGCACTCCGGTCGGCGAACTCACTCCGCTGCGACGTCATCGCTTCGTGTCCACCGACACGGTCGTCGCCATGTTCCGCCATGCACCTTCCGTGGACGCCCGCCGCTTCCGCGACGATCTCGACGCCGTCCTCGACCAGGACCCGACACCGCGTGGCTGACCAGCGACGAGCACAAGGGCTGCTCGACACCTCGGTGATCATCGACCTCGAGCGACTCGACCCGAACCTTCTCCCCGTCGAATCTGCGGTCAGCGCCATCACCATGGCCGAACTCGCTGCCGGCCCGCACGCGACGCAAGACGCAGACGAACGAGCACGACGACAGGACCGGCTCCAGCGAGCCGAGGCAGTGTTCGACCCGCTGCCCTTCGACGCCGAGGCATCTCGCGCATACGGGCGTGTGTACGCAGCCGTCGTCTCTGCAGGCCGCAAGGCGCGTGGAGCGCGAGCCGTCGACCTGCTCATCGCTGCCGTTGCGTGCTCGAAGCAAGTCCCGCTCTACACCCGCAACCCGGACGACTTCCAGGCACTCGACGATCTCGTCGAGATCATCACCGTCTGACGCAACCGGCCCGCCCCGAGCTGCCGATCCGCTCGCCCCGGTAGCCACGTCACGAGCACGCCCGACGCGCCCCGAACGAGCACGAAACTGCCCCCCTTGACACAAAGAGGGATCGATCGGATCGGCATCGCCGCTCTCGTCGGAGAGCGCATCACCACGGCGCCACTCGGCCGGCGGGAGATGGCGGTGGTCAGGTGTTGAGGCCCCATCGACGGATCTGATCGAGTTCGTCGGCTCCGAGCACGCCGGCTTGGTAGAGGCCGAGGAACTCCTCGGAGACGCCGACGCCGAAGACGAGCGCGTCGTCGGTGTTGACCGTCACCTTGACGCCGGCGTCGAACAACTTCCTGATCGGGTGGAGATCGAGTCGCTCCACGCGTCCGAGCTTCACATTGGAGGTGGGACACACATTGAGGGTCACGCCGTGGGCGGCGAGTTGTCGCATCACCGAGGTCGACGATGCCGCCGCGATCCCGTGTTGAACTGCGTCGAGCTGCAGGACATCGACGGCCCGTGCCACGTCTGACGCCGAACCCCATTCACCGACATGAGCTGTGAGCCGCAGGCCGGCCGTCCTGCACGCGTCGTACACCGGCTGGAAGACCTCGATCGGTTGGGCGAACTCGTCGCCGTAGAGATCCACCGACGCGAAGCACCCGAGGTCGAGGAAGGGTTCCAACCATCGCATCACGGCCTCGACCGGACAATGTCGTGAGATGCCGATCTGGGGCACCCAGCGCACCTCTGGTGCCATTCGCTGACGGGCCGCTTCGATCTCCGCGGTGAGCTCGGCGGCAGTTCCGAGTCGCTGGGTGACCATCCACACGTCGTCGCCGAGCACCACCACCGTCACGCCGTCCGAGCGCAGCCGGGCGAACACTGCGTCCAAGCCGACCTCTCGCCCGGACGGACCCGCGAACAAGTCGCCGACGTTCGACTCCACCCAGTCGTGCATCGCTGCCATCGAAGTCAGCGTCCCCGACACCGGCCGCAGTTCGCGGCCGGTTCGCTCCCGAACGTACCCCGCATCGCCGGACAGCACGCCGTGTGTGTGCACGTCCGCCTTGGGGCACCGGCGAACGGCGCCGAGATCTCCCTCACGAAGTGCTGTCGCGAACCGAGCGCTGTCCTCATCTGCCGGGCCGAACACACGACCATGCTCGCACGCCTCGCTCGGAACACGATCGGCTTGACGACCACCAGTTGTGGGTCACCGACTTCACCTACGTGCCGACCTGGTCCCGGTTCGTGGTCATCGCCCGCCTCTGTCGATTTGGGGTGGGTGCGATGGGGCGACGACCGAGCGATCCGCCCGCGTCGTCAGAGGAGTTCGGCGGCGAGGCTGGCGACGTTGCTGCGTTCGCAGGCGGTGAGGGTGACGTGACCGAAGCAGCGCTGGCCGCCGAAGGCCTGGATCAGCACGGCGAGTGCGTTGTTCGACTCGCCGAGGTACGGCGCGTCGATCTGGCTCGTGTCGCCGGTGAAGATCACCTTGGTGCCCTCGCCGATGCGCGTGAGGATCGTCTTCAACGTGGTCGGCTCGAGGTTCTGCGCCTCGTCGACGATCACGATCTGTCGGTGCAGCGACCGGCCGCGTAGGAACGTGACGCTCTCGAGCGACAACTGGTTGCGCGTGGTGAGCTCGTCGATGAGCGTGCGCGCGTCGTGACTGCTGCGCTGATCGGTGAGTGCCACGATCGCGTCGTGGATCGCCGACATCCACGGGTCGAGCTTCTCGTCCAGGCCGCCGGGCAGGAAGCCGACGTCGGCTCGACCGACAGGCACGAGCGGGCGGTAGATCGCGAGGCGCTCGAACGCCCTTGCCTCGACCACCTGCTCGAGGCCGGCCGCGATCGCGAGCACGGTCTTGCCGGTGCCGGCGCGACCGTCGAGCGCCACGACGCTCACCTCGGGATCGGCGAGCAGCTCGAGTGCGAACCGCTGCTCTTTCGACCGCGCCCGCAGGCCCCACGCCTCGGGCGCCTGGTGGGGGAGCAGCACCCACTCGCCGTCCATGCGCCGCACGAGCGCCGACTGCGAACCCGCGCGCAACACGGCGAAGGTGTTCTCCTTCGCGTCGGCCGCCTCGGGTAGTTCGACATCGCCGATCGCGCCAGCGGCGTAGAGCGTGTCGATCACACCGGGGACGGCAGCGAGGGTGCGCCACCCGCTGTCGCGGGTGTCGACGCTACGGCCGACGGGGCGGTGCTCGGCCGCCTGCAACCCGAGGTGCGCGGCCTTGATCCGCAGCGCGGCGTCGTTCGACACCATCGTGGTCGGCGCGAGCTGCGCCTGGCCGAGCGCCGCACCGATGATGCGGTTGTCGGGGACGTGCGGGTCGAGGCCGTGCTCGACGAGGAGATGCTTCTGCACGCCGTTGATCTCGATCTGCAGCGTGCCGGTGGCTCCCTCGCGGAGCGGCACCGCCGTGGCGAGCGAGCCACCGGCCCCCACGCGTAGGTCCTCGATCGCACGCAGCGCGGTTCGTGCCGCCCGGCCCACGTCGTCCATGCGTGTCTTGAGCGAGTCGAGCTCTTCGATCACCGTCAGCGGGATGACGACATCGGCGTCGCCGAATCCGTGGATCGACGACGGGTCGGCGACGAGGACGCTCGTGTCGAGCACGATGCGCGTGCGTGTGGAGGCGTCGGTCCTGGACTCACCTCCCTCCGTCGGTCCGTGGGACGACATGGGAGTGGCCAGGTCGGTCAACGCGACTCCTCGCTCTGCAGGGTCCGTGGAAACGGTGTGCCGGATCGCACTGAGCGTTTCCTACCCCATTCGGCTCTTCGGCAGAAGGATTTCCGTGCGAGGTTCACATTCCGTTCACGTCGACGCCGCACGCGCGCCGGTCAGAGGGTGTCGGGGATGCCCTCGTCGAGCTCGACGCCACAGGTGTTCAGCGCCATCGACACGAGGTGGTACTGGCCGACGGTGAACACCACGTCGAGCAACTGCTCGTCGCCGTAGCGCTCGGACAGCACCGCCCACGTTGCGTCGGAGATCCGGCTGTCGTCGTGCAACTCGTCCACCGCGCGCAGCAACGCGGCATCGAACGCGGACCACGCCGGATCATCGGGTCCGACCTTGACGCGCTCGATCTCGTCGACGGTGATGTCGGACCGCTGCGCGATCACGTGGTGCTGACCGAACTCGTACTTCGAGTTGCAGCGCACACCGACGCGCAGGATCAGCAACTCGCGATCGCGCGGCGTGAGCGTGCTCTTGGTGAGCACGTGCGTGGCGAACACGAGCCAGCGCCGCAGCAACGCCGGATGATGCGCGAGCGTCGCGAAGATGTTGAGCGGCTGTCCGCCGGGTGCGCGCAGGCCACCCTTCTCGTACAGCTCGATCACTTCGGGGGACGGATCGGTGACGGGTGCGATGCGCGGCGTGCTCATCTCGCGATCATCGCACCCGACGAGCGTGCGTCACGTGTGCGAAGGTTGCCGTCGATGACCGACGACAGCGCCTGCGTGTTCTGCCGCATCGTCGACGGCACGTCACCCGCCGACGAGGTGTGGCGTGACGAGATCGCCGTCGCGTTCCTCGATCGATCGCCCGTGTTCAAAGGCCACGTACTGGTCGTGCCGACCGTCCACGTCGTGACGTTGCCCGAGCTCGACGCGACGCTCGTCGGCCCGTTCTTCCAACGTGTGCAAGCGATCGCGGGTGTCGTGCCGGCGGCGCTCGACGCCGACGGCACCTTCGTCGCGAACAACAACGTCGTGAGCCAGAGCGTGGCGCATCTGCACGTGCACGTGGTGCCTCGCCGACGCAAGGACGGTCTGCGCGGTTTCTTCTGGCCGCGTGTGAAGTACGGCGACGGCGAGGCCGCGCAGTACGCGTCCGCGTTGCGTGCCTCCTTGCAGAACCGTTGATGCGGTGCACCGTCGTCGAGTGCGGCAAGGTGAGAAAGGGAGACGCGCGTCACTCATTGCATTTGCAACAACGAGGATGCTTGCTATTCGTCATCGGAACCTGTTCGATACGCGTGCGTAACGCTCCGTTACAACGGGAATTCGATACGAACACCGATACGAAGAGGTATCAACCAACATGACCAAAGCAGAGTTGATCGAGGCCGTCGCGAAGGACACGGGCGTCTCCAAGGCGGACGCCGAGCGCGTCATCAGCTCGTTCTTCGCAACCGTGACGGCGAAGACCAAGAAGGGCGACAAGGTCGCGTGGCCGGGCTTCGGCTCGTTCAGCACGACCAAGTCGAAGGCTCGTACGGGCCGCAACCCGCAGACCGGCGCGGCAGTGAAGATCGCTGCTTCGACCCGGATGAAGTTCACCTCGAGCAGCACGCTCAAGGCCGCACTGAACCCCAAGAAGAAGTAACCCCAGGAACAAGAGAAGGAAACACACCAATGGCTGCAAAGAAGGCTGCTCCGGCAAAGAAGGCCGCTCCCGCCAAGAAGGCCGCGCCGGCCAAGAAGGCTGCTCCGGCGAAGAAGGCCGCTCCCGCCAAGAAGGCCGCGCCGGCCAAGAAGGCTGCTCCGGCGAAGAAGGCCGCTCCCGCCAAGAAGGCCGCGCCGGCCAAGAAGGCTGCTGCCAAGAAGAAGTGATCGCCCGATCGATCGGAGCGTCGTGAACGAGGGGCCCGAGGGCCCCTCGTTCCGCGTTCCGGCACCGGTCGCGCCCATGCACTGGGCAAGACTGCGGCCATGCAGCAGATCTGTGACGACCTCGTGGCCGAGCACGACGCGCTCGACGCGTTGGTGGACGGGCTCACCGAAGAGCAGTGGGACACGCCGACACCCGCCCCCGGATGGAGTGTGCGCGACCAGGTGTGCCACCTGTGGTTCTTCGACGTACGCGCGTGGCTGGCGCTCACCGACGTCGACGCGTTCGCCGCCGACACTCGCGAGCTGCTCGCGTCGGGCGGCACCGAGGCATCGGTCCGCCACGGCCGCGAGATCACCGGTGCCGAACTGCTCGACACCTGGCGTCGCGACCGAGCTCGTCTGCTCGAGGTCGCGCGTGGTGTCGACCCGTCGTCGCGTGTGCCGTGGTACGGCCCGGCGATGGGCGCGCGTTCGTTCCTCACCGCCCGATTGATGGAGACGTGGGCGCACGGCCAGGACGTGGCCGACGCGCTCGGCGTCGAACGTGAGGCCACCGAGCGGCTGCGGCACGTCGCGCACATCGGTGTGCGAGCCCGACCGTTCAGCTACGCCATCCGCGGCATGACGATGCCCGATGCCGATGTGCACGTGGCGCTCACCACCCCGTCGGGCGAGACGGTCACGTGGGGATCACCCGACGCCGTCGACAGCGTGCGGGGGCCGATGCTCGACTTCTGCCTCGCCGTCACCCAGCGCCGCCACCTCGCCGACACCTCGCTCGACGTGCACGGCGACGCTGCCGCCGAGTGGATGTCGATCGCCCAGGCCTTCGCCGGTGATCCCGGCCCGGGACGCCGGCCCGGCCAGTTCGGCTGATCGGCGAGCGACGGTCAGAGGTCGCTGATCCGCTTGAACACCTCGGCGGCGCCGACGCCGTGCGCCGCACCGAGTCCCGCCAGCCGCTCGCGGATGCGCACGCGGAAGGCTTCGATCTGTGCCTCGTCGGTGGCCTTCATCGTGCTCTCGAACTGCGACTCGTGTGCCTCGAGCGCGTGCAGCTTCGTCTCGACGAAGTCGGTGACGTCCTCGACGTGATCTGCGGCGTCGGCCTCCCACAGCAACAGCGTGTCGGGACGGTGGTGCGCGATGCCGTGCTCCTTGAAGAAGTGCGGATCGCGTGCGGCCACGATCGCGTCGCACGCCAGCAACCCTGCGTGTCGGTGATCGGGATGCAGCCGGTACCGACGCCACGGATCGTGCCCGAGCACCACCTGCGGACGCAGCTCGCGGATCACCTTGGCCACCGCGCCGCGCAACGCGAGCGTGCTGTCGAGCTCGCCGTCGACCTCGCCGAGGAACACCACCGAGCCGGCGCGGTCGCCCGCGAGGCGTCGTGCGGCCTCGCGTTGTTCGGCCTGCCGTCGCTGCACCAGCGCGGCCGTGTCGGCGTCCACGTCCCACGTGCCCTTCGAGCCGTCGGTGCACACCAGGTGGTGCACCACGCAGCCGTGTGCCGCCCACTTGGCGAGCGTCGCGCCGGCACCGAACTCGACGTCGTCGGGGTGCGCACCGATCGCCAGCGCCGAGGTCGGCACGGCCAGGTCGCGACCGAACGCGGGGCTCAGCGGATCGGGGACGGGTTGGCCGGGTTCGTTGGCAGCCATGCGGGCAGGACGTCCTTCACGAGAGGGTGGGTCAGATCGCGGGGATGGTCGAGGTCGAGCGCGAGCATCGGATCACGCACCACCTCGACCGCCCAGTTGGTGGCGAGCGCCATCTGCAGGTGTCGCCGGAACGAGCCGCCGCCGTACGCAGCCCGCAGACCTGCGTCGGTGGGGAACGACAGCAGGTTGGTGCCGTCGAGTCGAGCGTCGGGCACGAGCGTGATCGTGTCGGCTCGCGCGAACGATCGCAGCGCCGGCGGCCGTGGCAGGTCGCTGTGCACCACCACCACGTGACGATGACCGTCGGCGTGCAGCCGGCCGACACCCCGGTCGACCGCGCCGTTGAGCCCCTGGCCCTCCTCCCACAGCACGATCGCGCCGTGCGCAGCGGCCCAGTCGGCCACGGCCCGGTCGTCGCACACCACGGCGACCGGCCCGTCGCCCACGGCGGCGAGCACCCGCTCGGCCGTCCACCGGGCGAGGCGCTCACGCGTGGGTTCGTCGAGCATCGACGCCATCCGTCCCTTCGCGAGGTGGAAGGCCTTGATCGGCACCAGCACCACCGCGCCGATGGGCTCGGCCTGCGCGGGGCGGTCGACGGTCACGGGCTCATGGTAGGCAGGGCCTTGGGGTGGCGCGGCACGCCTCGGTACCGTGTGGCCCATGACCGCCGCCCCGCCGCTCGGCACGCCCGTCGGAACCCCGCCCACGATCGGGGTGCTCGGACGCGACTGGCGCGCGACGGTGACCCCGTGGGGTGCCGTGCAGCAGTGGGACGACCTCGGCACCCTCGACTGGTTCGTGGCCGCCGACGACCGCTGGCACGTGCCCGCGGACGAGCCCACCGTGCGTCAGACCCTCGACGCCGGCACGCCCGTGGTCGAGACACGCGTGCGGATCCCGAGCGGCGACGCGATCCAGCGCGTGTACGCGGCCGCCGACCACGGTGGCATCACGGTGATCGAGGTCGAGAACGACTCGCCGCTGCCGATCGCCGTGGCGTTCGCCGGTGCGCGGGTGCTGTCGCAGCGACCGCCCACCGACATGCCGATCCAGGGCATCGACCTGCCCGCCGGCGCCGTCGTGTTCCCGATCGGTCACCACGCCACCCTCACCGTCGGCGTGGCGCACGACCCGGCCTCGGCGCTCGCCCGCAGCGGCCAGCTTCCTGCCGAGCTACCGCCTCGCGCGCAGGTGGCGCGCGCGTGGTTGGCTGCCGCCGAGCGCGCCAGCCGATTGCTGGTGCCCGACACCACCCTGGCCTCGTGCGTGGTGCGCGAGCGGTGCCGGCTGATGCTCGACGGGCCGCCGCCCGCCGCCGATCAGCCGATCGAGTTCCTGCTGGCCGTCGGCGACCTGGTGCGGATGGGCAGCGTCGCCGAGGCGTGGATCCCCGAGCTGGCCGATGCCGTCGCTGCGCTGCCGACGCATCGCGACGACCCACTGCTCGCCGCTGCGATCGACGCCGCTGCTCGGGTGTGCGTCGCGGCGCGCGAAACCCGTGCTGTGAAAGATCTGCAGAAGGTGCGCAGCCGACTCGGCGTGGGCGCTGGCGCCGTCGACGTCCCGGCCGAGATCGACGACATCCGTGGCATCGCCGCACTCGAGCGTTCGATCGCCGCGGGCACCGACCTGTTCCCTGGTGGCATCCCGACCGACTGGCTCGGCCAGAACTTCGAGGTGTACGGCGTGCCCACCGGACCCGCCGGCGAGGTGTCGTTCGCGCTGCGCTGGCACGGCGAACGGCCGGCCGTGCTGTGGGAGTGCACCGGCGAGCCGGTGACGCTCACCTCGTCGGGCGCCGCGCCGGGGTGGTCGACCACCGAGCGCACGGGCGAGACCCTGTGGCCGGCACCGGCGGGCGCCACCGCCGCCACGGCGTCCCCCACGCATGCGACGCTCCCGATCGTGCCGCCGGGATCGACCGACGTGTCGTTCAACTGATGTGCGACACGCTCGTCGCCCTGCCGTCGGCGACGGCCTCGGGCGCGACGCTGTTCGCGAAGAACAGCGACCGCCCGCCCGACGAGCGTCAGGTCGTGCGTTGGCACGCACCCCGTCGTGACGACGAGTTCACCCACGCCACCCACGTCGAGGTGCCGCCGCACCCGACCGCCACCCACGGGTGCCTGCTGTCGGTGCCCACGTGGTGCTGGGGTGCCGAGCACGGCGTGAACGACGCCGGGGTGGCGATCGGCAACGAGGCGATCTACACCACGCTCGACCCGCGCTCGGTGCCGCCTGCGCTGATCGGCATGGATCTGGTCCGGCTCGGCCTCGAACGCGCCGGCTCGGCGGCCGAGGCCATCGACGTGATGACCTCGCTGCTGGCCGCTCACGGGCAGGGTGGCACCGGCCACGACCCCGCCGGTCACGGCGGAGCCAAGGCCTACTGGAGCAGCTTCCTGGTGGCCGACCCGACCACGGCCTACGTGCTCGAGACCTCCGGCCGCGACTGGGCCGTCGAGCGGGTGGTCGACGTGCGCACGATCTCGAACCGCACCACCATCGCGTCGTTCGACGCCGAACACCGCCACCCGCGCCAACCGGTCGCCACCCTGGTCGACCCTCGCTGGCACGCATCGAACGCGGTGCTCGCCCGCCGACCGGTCGACGTCGATGCGCTGCAGGCACACCTGCGATCGCACGACTCGTGTGCGATCGAGGGGTGGGCCGTGTGCATGCACGCCACCGACGACCACGGCGTGCCGGTCGAGGACACGACGGCGTCGATGATCGCCGAACTGCGAGCGGACGGCGCAACCGCGTGGGTGCTGGTCGGCCACCCCTGCCGGCACGACTACGTGCGCGTGCGCGTGGGGGACGAGGTGTCGCTCAGCGCGACAGATCGGTGACGACGGCCATGCCGGCACCGGGGAACTCGTGCATGCGCTCGAGATGGTGCATGCCCTCGGTGAGCGTGAGCGTGCTGGTCACCAGCCGCCCCGGCTGCAGCGCACCGGACGCCACCATCGCCAGCATGCGCGGGTAGGCGTGCGCCGCCATGCCGTGGCTGCCCGTCAGTTCGATCTCGCGACCGTGCAGCAGGCTCATCGGGATGCCGGGCATCGAGTGGTCGCCCACCATCAACCCCACCTGCACGTGGCGTCCCTGCGTGCGCACCGACCGGATCGACGCGAGGCACGTCGCCGTGGTGCCCACCGCGTCGATCGACGAGTGCGCGCCGCCGCCGGTCAGCTCGACCACCGCGGCCGCCGCATCGGTGGTGCGCGCGTCGACGACGTGCGCCGCACCGCACTCGGCGGCCATGCGCAGCGCCTCGTCGTCGACGTCGACCGCGATCGTGCGGATGCCGAGCGCCGTCGCGATCATGATCGCCGAGAGCCCGACGCCACCGCAGCCGTGCACCGCGAGCCACTGGCCGGGCGCCACCCTGGCCTGGTGCGCGACCGCGCGGAAGGACGTGGCGAACCGGCAGCCGAGGCTGGCCGCGTCGCCGTAGCCGAGCGCGTCGGGGAGCGCGACCAGGTTGAGATCTGCGCGGGGCAACGCCACCAGTTCGGCCATCGAGCCCCAGCCGGTGAAGCCCGGCTGGTACTGGTGATCGCACACCTGCTGCTGTCCGGCACGGCATCTCGGGCACTGCCCGCAGCCGAGCACGAACGGCACGGTGACGCGGGCACCCACCTTCCAGCGGCGCACCTCGGGGCCCACGGCCACGATCTCGCCAGCCAACTCGTGACCGGGCACGTGCGGCACCACGATGTCGGGGTCGTGACCCTGCCACGCGTGCCAGTCGCTGCGGCACACACCGTTGGCGTGCACCCGCAACACCACTCCGTCGGCCGGCGGCGCGGGATCGGGGAGGTCGACGACGTCGAGCGGGCCACCGAAGCGCTCGAACAGCACGGCGCGCACGAAGGTGCCCCGCTCAGTCGGCCTGGTCGGCCTGCGCGGCCTGCTCGGCCCGGCGTGCCTCGATCGCGGCCACCACGTTGACGAGCTTCTGTCGCACCAACTCGTCGATCTCGTCGTCGGCAGTGCCGTCGGCAGTGATGCGCGTGGCCCCCATCTTCACGTTGATCGCCGGCTCCTCGACGATGGTGTTGCCGAGATACCCGAGGATCAGCGCCAGCGGCGGCTGCACGCGAGACCCGCCGCCCATGCCGCCGCTCGTGAACATCGCGATCACCTTGCCTTGCAAGGTGTGCTGACCGGGCGGGCGGGTGAGCCAGTCGATCGCGTTCTTGGCCACCGCGGCCGGGCTGAAGTTGTGCTCGGGCATGCCCATCAGCACGGCATCGGCCTCGGTGACCAGCCGGCGCCACTCGAGCACCGACGCGGGCGGATCTGCCTCGAGGTCCTCGTTGTAGAACGGCAGCTGCTGGATGGCGGCCTGCGGTTCGTCGAAGTCGATCGTCAGACCCTCGGGCGCCAGGCGCTGGGCCAGGCGGATCAGACCGGTGTTGGACGAGGCGGCACGGAGGCTGCCCGAGAAGGCGATGGCCCGGAAGGTCATAGGCCTGCAGTATGCCCGTGATCAGTGGAGCACGGCGGGGTCGCCGGTACGGATGATGCCGGGCTCGAGCACGGTGGCGTACGCGCGGCTCACCGGACCGCGTTCGTGGTGCATCCGGTTGAAGTCGCCGTCGCTGAACCACCTCGCGTTGTGCTTGCACGGCAACGCCCACGCCGAGATCTCGCACAGCACCGTGCCGAGACGCAGGCGCGTGCCGGGCCGCACGTCGGCCCAGTCGAGCCCGCGCAGCGTGACGTTCTCGCCCGCCGACCCTGCAGCGATCGGATGCCCGTCGGCGGCGAACGCGTCGATCACCTCGCCCGACCACAGGCACAGCGCCTGCCATGGACGACCGTGGTGCTGGCGGCTGCGCTGACGATCGCCCATCACGCCGCGCCATCCCACCTCGACCTCGTCGACCGGCAGCTTGGGCACCCCGCCGTCGCTCCGGTTGAGCTGCACCACGGTGCCCTCGCCCGACGGCAGGGCCCCGGCCGCCCGGTAGGCCGGACCCGCCGCCAGCATCGCAGCCCACACCCGTGCGAGCACCTGGTCGGTGTCGCCCTCGAGACCGGGCCGCAGGTGCGCCACCACCTCGGGGTCTCGGCCGTGTGTGATCTCGTCCCAGATGCCGGAGAAGTTGGCGATCGTCAGCGCGGCGTCGGTCTCGGTGAACTCGTACGGGCCCAGCTGGTACATGCCGCCGATGGTAGGTGCGTGGCCGCTCGTAGGCTGGTCGGCATGTCCGCCGACACCGATGCCATCGCCCGCTCGTCCGACGACCCGTTCGCCGACCTGCGGCTCACGGAGTGGACCTCGTGCGGTGGCTGCGCGGCCAAGTGGGGCGCCTCGTTGCTCACCGATCTGGTGCGCGAGATGCCGGCGGGTGCCGACCCCTCGCTGCTCGTCGGGCTCGCCCCCTTCGACGACGCGGCGATCTACCAGGTGGCCCCCGACGTCGCGCTGGTGAGCACCACCGACTTCTTCCCGCCGCTCGTCGACCACCCGGCCGACTTCGGCGCGATCGCCGCGGCCAACGCGTGCAGCGACGTGTTCGCGATGGGCGGGCGCGTGGCGATCGCGGTCAACGTCGCCGCGTTCCCCGAGCACTTCCCGCGCGAAGCGATCGCGGCGATCTTCGACGCCGCCGCGCAGGTGGTCGCCCAGGCCGGCGGCACCGTGGCCGGGGGTCACACGATCCGCAACCCCGAGCCGATCTTCGGTCTGGCCGTGCAGGGTCTCGTGCACCCCGACCGCGTGTTCCGCAAGGGCGGCGCGCGTCCCGGCGACGTGCTGTTGCTGTCGAAGCCGATCGGCACGGGGCTCGCGCTCGCGGGCGGCACGCCCGACGACAAGGCGGCCGCCATCACCGGCATGAAGTGGATCAACCGTCGCGCGAGCGAAGACCTGCAAGAGCTCGGCGAGGCCGTGCACGCGGTCACCGACGTCACCGGCTACGGCCTGGCCGGCCACGGCTGGGAGATGGCCGAGCGGGGCGACGTGCAGGTGGTGGTCGACACCGCCGGCATCGTCGCCTACCCCGGCGCACGCGAGGCCGCCGAGCGGGGCGTCCGCACCGGTGGCGACCGCCGCAACCGCGACTACGTCGAGGGCCACCTCCAGTCGACCGCGACCGATGTGGGCGAGGCGCTGTGCATGGACCCGCAGACGTCGGGCGGGCTGCTCGCCGCCGTCGATCCGGCGGCGGCCACACAGCTGCTGAGCGGCGCGAGCGGCATCGCGTGGTGGCGCGTGGGTGAGGTCGCCGAGGGCCCGGCGCGCCTCGTGCTGCGCTGAGCCGCTCGGTCGTCGCCCACCCCACCCGCTTGGCAGACTGCTCGCCATGGCCGGACGTGCCCCCACTCGCGCGATCGAGAAGGAGCTGTGGGCACGCGGGCACGAGGTGGTGGTCGGCATCGACGAGGTCGGCCGCGGCGCCTGGGCCGGGCCGCTGATGGTCGGTGCGGCGGTGCTGCCGCGCGACAAGCGCGTCAACGGCGTACGCGACTCGAAGATGCTCACCGAGGCCAACCGCGAGTTCCTGTTCGACCGGATCGCCTCGTGGTGCGTCACGTGGGCGGTCGGTGCCGCGAGTCAGGAGGAGTGCGACGACCTCGGTATGGCCGCCGCGCAGAAGCTCGCCGCCCGCCGCGCGATCGAGGCGCTCACCGTGCGCCCCGACGTGGCCGTGGTGGACGGCAAGTGGAACTTCGTCGCGCCCCACGTGCCGAGCGTCGAGATGCGCGTGAAGGCCGACCTGCACTGCCTGTCGGTGGCCGCCGCGAGCATCCTCGCCAAGGTGACGCGCGACCGGATCATGCGCGAGCACGCCGAGCACTACCCGCACTGGAGCTTCGACACCAACAAGGGCTACCCGTGTCCGGTGCACAAGGCGGCGCTGCAGGGCTACGGGCCCTCCGCGATCCACCGGCGCACGTGGGTGTTCATGGACAACTACGTGCCGTGGACGGGCTGCCCTCGCGTGGTGAAGCACGAGCAGGGCACGCTGTTCCCGTGACCGGTGCGACCGACCACCAGGTGATCGTCGTCGGCGCGGGACTCGCCGGCCTGCGCTGTGCCACCGACCTCGACGCCGCCGGTCGCGACGTGGTGGTGCTCGAGTCGCGCTCGCGCGTCGGTGGTCGCGTGTGGAGCCATCGGTTCGCCGACGGCCAGTGGGCCGAGCGCGGTGCCGAATTCGTCGACCGCGCGCACCGCGAGGTGCTCGACCTCGTCGACCGGCTCGGCCTGCAGCTGTCGACGGTCACCTGCGGCCGCGACCGGGGACGATGCCTGCTCGACGTCGGCGGCCGACCGGCACCGTTCACGTTCCACCACAGCCTCGACGACGACCTGCGCCGGTACGAGGACGCGATGGCCGAGCTCGCCGCGCTGGTCGACGTCGACGACCCCGCAGGTCCGGGCTCGGCGATGCTCGACGACGTGCCGCTGTCGGCCGTGGTCGAACGGCTCGGTCTGTCGCTGATGGCCCGGGTCGTGGTCGGTCGCGACATCCGCAGCGAGTTCATGCTCGGTCCCGACGAGGTGAGCCAGCTGATGGCCGCCTGGATGACGGCGCTGCACCTGCGGTCGGGTGACGACTGGGAGGGCTTCCGCGTGGTCGGTGGCAACGACCAGCTCGCCATCGGACTCGCCGCTCCGCTCGGGGACCGCATCCGCCTCGACACGCCCGTCGCGATCGTCGAGCCCGACGACGGCGCAGTGGTGCTCGCCGACGGCTCGCGGCTCACGGCCGAGCACCTTGTCGTCACCGTGCCGCTGCCCGTCCTCGGCCGCATGTGGCACGACATCCCGAACGAACTGAGCCGCACCGGGTACGGCGTCGGCGGCAAGGTGAGCGTGCAGTTCGGCCGACGCGTGTGGCGCGACTACGGCCGCGACGGATCGGTGCGCACCGAGCGGGCGTGGGGCGAGCTGTGGGAGACGAGCGACGACATGCCCGGCGACGCCGGGGTGATGACCGCGCTGCTGTCGTCGCACGACGGTGCCGCGCTCATGTCGCTGCCCGACCTGGTCGATCGCGTGGTCGCGGAGATCGAACGGATCTTCCCCGGCTCGAAGGGACTCGCGGGCGAACGCGTCGCGACCGACTGGACCGATGATCCGTGGGCGCTCGGTGCGTTCGCCACGTTCGGTCCCGGTCAGCTGCTCGCCGCCTGGCCGCTGCTGCGCGCACGCCACGGTCGGATGGCGCTCGCAGGCGAGCACACCGACACGTGGGCCGGCTACATGGAGGGTGCGCTCCGCAGCGGTGCGCGGGCCGCACGTGCGATCCTCGACGGCCACGACGGCTGAGGGTCGTCGTAGGCTCCGGCCATGTTGTCCGACGAGTTGATGGTGCCCTCACGAGCGATCGGCGCGCTGCTCCGCGAGCGGGGCGAGACGGTCGCAGTGGCCGAGGGATCGGCCGGTGGGCTGGTGTCGGCTGCGCTGCTGGCCGTGCCGGGCGCGTCGGCGTACTACGTGGGCGGCGCGGTGGTGTACACGCGCCAGGCGAGCCGTGCCTGGATGTACGGCGCGATCGAGACGCCCCACGGCATGCGCGGCGCCACCGAGACCTTCGCGGCCTATCTGGCTGCGTCGGTGGCCGCCAAGGTGGAGGCCACGTGGGGCGTCGGCGAGGCGGGCGCCGCTGGTCCGCCCAATCCGTACGGCGATCCGGCCGGGCACTGCTGGCTGGCCGTCGCCGGTCCCACGCCCGCCACCCGCCACCTGCTCACCGGCGACGACGACCGCGAGCGCAACATGGTCGCCTTCGCCGCCGGAGCGCTGCACTTGCTGCTCGACTCGCTGCGCAACGCGGGCTGACCCGCGCCGCGGGTCAGATGCCTTCGGCGGCCTGGAGGCCGGCGGCGTCGACCTCCTGGCCGGCGGCGAGCTTCGCGAAGATCGCCGGCGGCTCGCGCCAGGGATCGGGCAGGGTGCCCGCCTCGGCGTCGCGGATCGTGCGCCACACCCGCTCGCTGCTGCACGGCAGGTCGATGTGCCGCACCCCGAGATGCGCGAGCGCGTCGATCACCGCGTTCTGCACGGCCGGCGTGCTGCCGATCGTGCTCGCCTCGCCGATGCCCTTCGCCCCGAGCGGGTTGAGCGGGGTGGGTGTCTCGGTCGACATCACCTCGAAGCTCGGGAACTCGGCTGCCGACGGCAGCGCGTAGTCCATGAAGTTGCCCGTGAGCGGGTTGCCGTCCTCGTCGTACACGACCACCTCGTACAGCGCCTGGCTCACCCCGGCGGCCACACCGCCGTGCTGCTGGCCCTCGACCAGCAGGGGGTTGAGCACCGTGCCGCAGTCGTCGACCGCCACGTGGCGCAGCAGCGTGACCTTGCCGGTGTCGGCGTCGACCTCGACCACCGCGATGTGCGCACCGAACGGGAACGTCGCCGTGCCCTGGTCGAAGTCGAGCTGTGCGGCCAGGCCCAGCGTGCCGTCGCCGTGATCGACGGGATCGTCGTCCGAGCCGGCGGCATCGGCCGCCGCCCGTGCGAGCGCCGCCCAGTCGAGCGCCGTCGCAGGTGCACCCACCACACCCACGGTGCCGGCCTCGGTGTCGACCACGATGTCGGCGACGTCGGCCTCGAGCAGACGGGCGGCGAGTTGCTTCGCCTTGTCGACCACGGCCTCGGCAGCCTTCAACACCGCCGAGCCGCCGAGTTGCAACGAGCGCGAACCACCGGTCCCGCCGCCCGAGCGGACGAGATCGGTGTCGACGTTGATCAGCCGGATCTTGTCGACGTCGATGCCCGTGCGGCTGCTCACGATCATCGCGAACGCCGTCTGGTGGCCCTGGCCGTGCGCCGACGTGCCGGCCTTCACCGTCGCCGTGCCGTCCGGGTGGATCTCGACCGCGCCGTACTCGCTGCTGCCGCCACCCGCGGTGACCTCGACGTAGGTGGACACGCCGATGCCGAGCAGTCGCCGGTCACCGCGCTCGCGCCGTGCGGCCTGCTCGCGGCGCAGGTCGTCGTAGCCGATCGCCGCGGCGGCCGTGTCGAGCGGCGTGGCGTACGCGCCGCTGTCGTAGGTGACACCGGTGAGCGTCGTGAACGGGAAGACGTCGTCGCCGAGCAGGTTGCGGCGCCGGATCTCGATCGGGTCGATGCCCAGCTCGAGGGCCGCCTGGTCGACCGCGCGCTCGAGCAGCGCCGTGGCCTCGGGCCGGCCCGCGCCGCGGTACGCGCCCGTGGGCGTGGTGTTGGTGGCCGCCACGGCGATGTCGAACTGGATGGCGGGGAACCGATAGGTGCCGTTGCTCATCCGACGGGTGCCGGCCGGCAGGTACGCACCCATGCCGGGATACGCGCCGGCATCGCCCACGAGGCGCACGCGCAACCCGGTGAAGCGGCCGTCGTCGGTGCAGCCGAGCTCGACGTACTGGATCTGCGCACGGCTGTGCGCGAGGGCGAGCATGTCCTCGCTGCGCGTGCCCATCCACGTGACCGCGCGCCCGAGGCGGTGCGCCAGCGCAGCCACCACCTGCTGCTCGGGGTACATGCCGGCCTTGCCGCCGAAACCGCCGCCGACGTTGGGGGTGACGATCCGCAGCTGATCGGGCTTCAGCCCGAGCGCCCGGCACAGCAGCCCGTACAGCATGTGCGGCATCTGCGTGCTGCCGTACACGACGAGCCGGCCGTCGTCGGCCACGTACGCGGCCACACCGTGCGGCTCCATCGGCGCGACGGCCATGCGCTGGTTGACGTAGCGGCCGCGCACCACGACGTCGGCATCGTCGAAGATGCCGGGCAGCACGGTGTCGGTGGTGGCCATCGCGACGTTGTCGCCGTGTTCGTCGAAGAGCACCGGCGCGTCGGCGGCGAACGCGTCCTCGGGACGTACCACCGCACCGAGCGGCTCGTAGTCGACCAGCACCGCATCGGCCGCGTCCTTGGCCTGCACGGTGGTCTCGGCCACCACCGCGACGATCGCCTCACCGACGAAGCGCACCTTGTCGACGGCGAGGGCCGGACGGGCGAAGTGGTCGTGCACCTTGGCCATGCCGTGCATCGGTCTGAGCCCCAGGTCGGCCGCGGTGTACACGCCCACCACGCCAGGCATGGTCACGGCCTCACCGGTGTCGATGCCCACGATGCGGGCGTGCGCCATCTCGGAACGTACGAACACCACGTGCAACGCACCCTCGAGCGGCCCTCCGGGCGCCGCCAGGTCGTCGACGTAGCGGACCGAGCCGAGCAACAGCTCGGGGTCCTCCGTTCGCAGCACACGAGTTCCCAGGATCGATCCGGCCATGCGGGCGAACCTATCGGCCTTCGGGACAGCCGTGGGACACGAGGGGATGAGCTCAGCCCGGCGACCAGACCTCGCCGTTGCTGTCGGGGAGGGCCGTCCAGCGTCCGCCTTCGTCGTGTACCAGCGCCAACAGGGCCGAATCGCTGGTGACGAGCACCGCATCGCGGTCGAGTGTCACGGCGGCGGCGCAGCAGTCACGGCGTACGTGATCCTCTGCGACGTCGTCGCGAGCCTCTGACGAGCGGCGCCCGTCAGATGTGGTCGAGGGCCTGCTCGAGATCGGCGACCAGGTCGGCTGCCGACTCGATGCCCACGCTCAGGCGCACGAGCGAGTCCGGCACCTGCAGCGGTGACCCCGCCGCGGATGCGTGCGTCATCCGGCCGGGATGTTCGATCAGGCTCTCGACCGCGCCGAGCGACTCGGCGAGGGTGAACACGCGGGTGTGCTTCACCACCTCGAGCGCGGCGTCGAGGCCGCCCCGCAGCGTGAAGCTCACCATGCCGCCGAAGTCGCGCATCTGCTTGGCGGCGGCCGCGTGGCCGGGGTGATCGGGCAGCTGCGGGTACAGCACGCGTTCGACCGCCGGGTGCCCGACCAACATGTCGGCGACGGCGCGTGCGTTCGAACAGTGCCGCTCCATGCGGACGCCGAGCGTCTTCACGCCACGCAGCACCAGGTAGCAGTCGAACGGGGCCGGAACCGCGCCGGCCGCGTTCTGCGTGAAGCGCAGCCGCTGTGCGAGTTCGTCGTCGTCGACCGCGACGAACCCGCCCACCACATCGCTGTGGCCGCCGAGGTACTTGGTGGCCGAGTGCACCACCACGTCGGCGCCGAGTGCGATCGGCGTCTGCAGGAACGGCGTGGCGAAGGTGTTGTCGACCACGACCAGCGCTCCGTGTTCGTGGGCGATCGCCGCGACCGCCTCGATGTCGATGCAGGTGAGCAGCGGATTGGTGGGAGTCTCGAGCCACACCATGCGGGTGTCGGCGGGCCAGTCGGCGGCGAGCGCGTCGAGATCGGTCAGGTCGACAGCGCTCCACGTGATGCCGAGCGGTGTCCACACCTTCGAGATGAGGCGGAACGTGCCGCCGTACGCGTCGTTGCCGAGCAGCACCCGGTCGCCCGGGGCGAGCAGACGCAGCACGTTGTCCTCCGCGGCCAGACCCGACGCGAACGCGAGCCCGTGGCGGGCGCCCTCGAGCGACGCGACGCAGGCCTCGAGCGCGGTGCGCGTGGGGTTGCCGCTGCGCGAGTACTCGAAGCCCTTGTGCTCGCCGACACCGTCCTGGGCGAACGTGGTGGACAACGTGATCGGCACCACCACGGCCCCCGACGTGGGGTCGGGCGCCTGGCCCACGTGCACCGCGCGCGTCTCGAACCCCCAGCCCGCCTGCTGTTCCTGCTCACCCATGGTTGGCCTCCGTCTCGCTCGCGAGCACCTGGAAGTACGACAGCAGATCGGTGCGGGTGAGCACGCTCAGCGGCCGCCCACCCGACAGCACCAGCAGCGCGGGGGAGCGGTCGAGCATCTCGACCGCCATGGCCACCTTCTGGCCCACGCCGATCGTCGGCAGCTTCGGGCCCATCACCTGCTCGACGGGCATGCCCATCACGCCCGGATCGCGATACACGGCCTCCATCAACTCGAGCTCGTCGACCGCGCCCGACACCTCGGCCGCCGCGAACGGCGGCGTGTTCTTGCACACCGGCAGCTGGCTGATCCCGTTGGCGCGCATCACCTCGATCGCCTCGCGCACCGTGTGCGACGGGTTGACGTACAACAGCGCAGGCGTCGCGCCGCGTGCATCGAGCACCGCGGCGACGCACTCGTCGCATTCGCGAACGAACCCGAAGTTGGCCATCCAGTCGTCGTTGAACACCTTCGACAGGTAGCCGCGACCCGAGTCCGGGTTGAGCACCACGACGATGTCGTCCGGACCGGCGGCCTTGGCCACCTGGATCGCCGCGGCCACGGCCATGCCGCCCGACCCGCCGATCAGGATGCCCTCCTCCTTGCTGACCTCGCGGGCCGTCAGGAAGCTCTGCTCGTCGCTGATCGGGATCACACCGTCGTACAGGTCGGGTGTCCAGGCGGCGGGGAAGAAGTCCTCGCCCACGCCCTCGACGAGGTACGGGCGGCCGCTGCCACCGCTGAACACCGACGCGTCGGGATCGGCCGCGATGACCTGCACGCCGGGGTTCTGCGACTTGAGGTAGCGAGCCGTCCCGGTGATCGTGCCGCAGGTGCCGGCGCCCGCGACGAAGTGGGTGATCCGTCCACCCGTCTGACGCCAGATCTCGGGACCGGTCGTCAGCTCGTGCGCCCGCGGGTTGTTCGGGTTCGCGTACTGGTTGGGCCGGAACGCCTGCAGCTCGTTCGTGAGCCGCTCGGCCACCTTGTAGTAGCTCTGCGGATCCTCCGGCGGCACCGCCACCGGGCACACCACCACCTCGGCGCCATAGGCGCGCAGGAAGCTCACCTTCTCGGGCGCCACCTTGTCGGTCATGACGAACACGCAGCGGTAGCCGCGCTGCGCAGCCACGATCGCGAGGCCCACACCGGTGTTGCCGCTCGTCGGCTCGACGATCGTGCCGCCCGGCTGCAGCAGACCGTCGCGCTCGGCCGCCAGGATCATCTCCAGCGCCGGCCGGTCCTTGGCCGAACCGCCGGGGTTGGTCGTCTCCATCTTCATCGCCAACACGGACCGGATCCCGTGGATCTCGCTGATCCGCTTCAACCGGACGAGCGGCGTGTTGCCGATGAGGTCGATCACGCTGTCGGCGATCTGCGTGCCGTGCAGACGCGCGTCGGAACTGTCGTCACCCCATGCCATGGGCCGAGCGTAGACCTGCTCGCGACACGCCCGCCCCGGGTCGCATGTCACCCGGACGAGCGGGAAGAACCGCGAGCATCGAGATGTTCAGCCGCGGCTGGTGACGTCGATGGCCGTGGTCTCGATCGTCGAGTACGGCAACCGCGAGAAGAACCGGTCGGCGTTGCGGGCGAGCGCCTTCACCGCGCCGTAGTTCGCCGTGCCGCCGATCATCGCCCCCACGCCGAGCGGCAGCGCGGTGCCCAGCGCGATCGCGCCGCGCCGGGTGCCATATCGCCGCAACAGCTGGTTGCCGAGGAGCCCGTTGATCGCGCGCAGCGAGGCGAGCGGGATGCGCTGGTTCGGCTGCTCGAGCTCGAGCCCGAGCTGCTTGGCCGCCGAGGTGAAGCCCTCGCGCGCGCTGCTGCCGAAGATCAGCACGGCGAGCACCCACGCACGGCGCTCGTCGAGCGTCGGCTGCTGACGGCCGTGCAGTGCGGCCATCGTCAGGATCAGGTCGCCCGACCGCGCGGTGAACCAGGCGAGCTCGGCCACACCGGCGGCCAACGTCGCACCCGTGCCGACCAGGGGCGACGCAGCCGCTGCACCCGTGGCGGCGCCGACCGTGGCCAGCTCGCGGGCGAAGGCATCAGTGAGCGCCTTCACCTTCTGCGGCCGCACACTGCCGGGCAGCGCTGCCGCACGTTCGACCGCCGCCTCCCATCGGTGCTCGGTGGCCTTGTCGATCCCGGCCATCAACGACGCGGCCACGGGCGAGGCCTCGAACGCCGCCGCCTTCGCCTGCGCCCACCGCGTCGCATCGCGCCGCGCGTCGGTGAATCGGGACATGTCCCCATTCAAGCCCGCCGCGCCCGTCCGCCGTGCGCGGGACGGATGTGCCCACGGTGGGCGGTTCCGTCCCGCGTCGTCGGCCGGCGCGCGCACCCCGGCGGTACCGTTCGGCGTCATGGCCGTCCGTCCCACGCCCGAACAGGTGCTGCTGCTGGCGCCCGATCGGGCAGCGGCCGCCGCAGCGGCAACGGCGGCAGACCCGGCCGCGTGGTCGATGGCGGGCTGCGACGACCAGGCGGTGTGGGGGCAGTACGTGGCCACCAGCGCCGAGCCGTACGAGGTGGCGGTCGATCTCGAGGCGCCCGCCTTCCGGTGCACCTGCCCCAGCCGCAAGGTGCCGTGCAAGCACTGCCTCGGGTTGATGCTCATGCACGCGCAGCAGCACGTGGTCCCGGCCAAGCGGCTGCCCTTCGCGCAGCAGTGGCTGCAACGGCGCGATCGCCATCCGGCGGCGCGTGGGGCGCCCGAGCATCCCGACGTGCAGGGCGCCGGCGACGACGAGGTGCCCGTCGAGGCCGATGCGGCGGGCGTGCGCACCGGCACCCGCGCGGGCTCGCCCGACCCGCAGCGCGAGCAGCGACGTCTCGAACGTGCCGAGCGCATGCGCGCCGGCCTGCTCGAGCTCGACCGCTGGCTCGCCGACCGGGTGCGCGACGGGCTGGCAGCTCCCGAGCTCGCCGACCCGGCCACGTGGGACCGTCTGGCAGCTCGCCTCGTCGACGCGCAGTGCGGCGGTCTCGCCAACCGGGTGCGGCGCGTGGCGACCCGCGTGGGTGACCACGCCCGATGGCACGAGGACGTGCTCGAGGAACTCGCGGTGCTGCACGCGCTCGCGCAAGGTGCGCTGCGCACCTCGACCCTGCCGCTCGACCTGGCCGACGGCGTGCATGCCGCAGCCGGCCTCATCGTGGCGAAGGACGACGTGCTCGCCGGCGTGCCGTCCACCGCTCGGTGGCGGGTGGTGGGCGAGAGCCGCGTGCGCGAGGACAAGATCACGGTGCAGCGCACCTGGCTCGCGTCGCAGGCGCCGGGCGCCGACGGCACCGTGCGCACCACGTGGGCGATGCTCCTGGCGTTCGGCGCGTTCGGCAACGAGGTCACCACCGAGTACCACGTCGGCACCGAGCTGCACGCCGACGTGCACTGGTACCCGGGCGGGATCGCGCTCCGCGCGCTGATCGGTCGGGTGCACGACGAGCCGGTCCGCGTCGGCGCCGCGCCCACGCCGCACACCGTGGCCGACGCCGTGGCCGCCGCCGGGTGGGCGATGGCCTCCGAACCGTGGCTCGAGCGGTACCCGGTCCTCGTCTCGTTGACGCCGCTGCCCGTCGGCAACGGCCGGTGGACCCTCGCCGACCACACGGGTGCCCTGCCGATCGTGCCCGGCTTCTGGCGGCTCGCCGAACTGGTCGCGCTGAGCGGGGGCCGGTCCATCACCGTCATGGGCGAGCTCGCAGCCGACGGCGTGCTGCCGCTCACCGTCTGGTCGCAGGGCGCGACGGTGCTGCTGTGACGGTGGTGCCGTGAGCGACGAACGCGACCCGACGACCGTGGCGGTCGAGATGGCCGCGTCGGCCACCGACGAGTGGTCGGCGCTCGTAGGGGCGGCCGTGCTCGGTACCGACCGACGACCGACGCCACCTCCGCGGCCGGGGTGGGACGCGTGGGCCACGGCCACCGATCCGGCGGTCGCGCTGCTCGACCGCGCAGCGGCGGTGGTGGTCGCACGTCGCGCCGGCGCCTGCCCCGAGCCGGCACCCGCCGTCGACCTCCCGCTCGCGCCCGCCGACGCACGCCCACCCTGTCCACCGATGTGCGCTGCGCGCTTGTCGCGTCTGTTGGCCGGCGAGCACGACGAACTGCTGCCCGAGTGGTTCGAGCGGTGCGAGGCGGCGGGTGTGCAACTGCCCTGGGCGTCGCTGCCGGCCCTGCTGCTGCGCGGTCGGCGCCATCCACGGCTCGACGTCGTCGTCCGTCGCCTGTCGGCCGGGCGTGCCGCGTGGCTGGCCGAGGTGGTGCCCGAGCTCGGTGTGCGCCCGGTGCCGCAGGCGGTGCCCGATCAGGCGCCCCCGTTCGCCCGACCGCCCCAGCCGCCCGACTCGGGTGCCGTCGTCACTGCGATCCTCACCGTCTTCCACGACCAGCTGGCCACCTGGGCGCACGCGCGCGAGATGTGCCTGGCCGTCGCGTCGATCGAGCGCCGTTGGTTGCCGTCGCTCGTGGCCGAGCTGTCGCGGCTCGCGTTCTCACCGGTCACCGAGCGCACCCGTCGCGAGGTGCTCACCGCCGCCGAGTTCCGCCACGCGATGCTGCTCGAGTGGGAGGCGCTCGACGTCGTCGCCGATCAGACGGTGGGTGGCGTCGAACGGTAGGGATGCGAGGCGGGCAACGTCGACGCCGTGCCCCACTTCCACGCCAGGTATCCCTCGAGCTTCTGACGATCCGATGTCGACAACGCCTTGGTGACGATCACGATCTCGCCGACGAGGCCTCGGTACGAGCCCGAACTGTCTCGGCCGATCCCCGCGTTCGACCACGTCGACAGCGGCAGCGGTCCGGCGCCGCCCGACCCGGTGCCGTCGATCCACAGGTTGCGGGACACGCTGCTCGACATCGCCACGTGCATCGTCGGCGTCACCGTCGTGAACGTCGGCACCGTGGCGTTGAAGCCGTCGTTGCGGTGCGAGTAGCGCACCGCCGTGTCGCCGGCGCGTCCGAGGATGAACGACGTGCCGACGTTGCCGTTGCCGGCGCCGCCGATGTAGTAGCCCGCGCCGAACGCAGCCTCACGAGCGGTGACCGCCGCCACGGTGAAGTCGGTGCCGACGAGGAAGCTGCCGTCGAAGAGGAGCACGTCGTCGATCCCGTCGAACCGCACCGAGGGGCGGGCACCGATCCCGCTCGCCGCCAGCGTCGGGCGAGTCCACGGGCTCGCCGCCGCTGCGGGGGTCACGGCCGCGGTGCCGGCGGACGACCACGAGGCGACCTCCGACCCGTCACTGCCCGCCACGGTGGTGGCGTCGACCCACATCGCCACGTCGGGTCCCAGTTGTGCCGGGGTCCACGGTGTGCCGGTGCTGCACGCCAACGTCGGCGTGGTGCCGCTCATCGTGAGGGTCCATCCGGCGGCGCTCAGCGTGTGCCCGTCGGCCTGCATCGTCACACCGGCCGGTAGCGACAGTGCGCCGCTCGACACCAACGGCGTGAACGTGGTGGCGGTGCGGCCGTCGGTGCCGAGCGAGGTGTTCAGCGCAGCGCGTGTGGCGTCGAGCGATGCCGAGCACGAGGCGGCCGAGCCGTTCGAGGTGAGCGACCCGACGCCGACGACGACCACGGCCGACAGCACGCCCACGAGGACGATGCCGATCAGGATCTCGATCAGGGTGAAGCCGGCGTCGCGAGACGCCTGCCGACGAGTGTGCACGACAGAGACGGTCCGGAGTGACGGACGGCGAGCCACCCGGTCGGAGGAGGCAACCCGCAACCGGTCGCACACCCCACCGCTACCGTGACCGCCATGACGGCCGACCGCCCCATCGACGATCGCTCCGACGTCGTCCGCCCGCACGCCGAGCTCGCCACCGCGCACGAGCTCGCGGCCCTCGATCGTCTCGACGATCGGCCTCGGCCACCGCAGTGGCGGCTCTCGCCCTGGGCCGTCGTCACCTACCTGATGGGCGGCACGCTGGCCGACGGCACCGTCGTGGTGCCCAAGTACATCGGTCCCCGCCGCCTGATGGAGACCGCCGTGGCCACACTGGCCACCGACCGGGCGCTGCTGCTGATCGGCCTGCCCGGCACCGCCAAGACCTGGGTGAGCGAACACCTGGCCGCGGCCATCAGTGGTGATTCGACGCTGCTGGTGCAGGGCACCGCCGGCACGGCCGAGGAAGCCGTCCGCTACGGCTGGAACTACGCCCGCCTGCTCGCCGAGGGGCCGTCGGCGTCGGCGCTCGTGCCCTCGCCCGTCTACCGGGCGATGGAGCGCGGCTCGATCGTGCGCATCGAGGAGCTCACCCGACTGCCGAGCGACGTGCAGGACGCCCTCATCACCGTGCTCAGCGAGAAGACGCTGCCGATCCCCGAGCTCGGCAGCGAGGTACAGGCACGCCGCGGCTTCAACCTCATCGCCACCGCCAACGACCGCGACCGTGGCGTCAACGAGCTGTCGAGCGCGCTGCGCCGCCGGTTCAACACGGTCAAGCTCCCCACCCCGGCCACCGCCGACGAGGAGGTGCGCATCGTCACGCAGCGCGTTGCCGAGCTCGGTGCCGCCCTGCAACTGCCCGCCGAGGCTGCACCACCCGACGAGATCCGTCGTGTGGTGCACGTGTTCCGCGAGCTGCGCCACGGCCAGAGCGAGGACGGGCGGATCAAGCTCAAGACGCCGTCGGGCACGATGAGCACGGCCGAGGCGATCTCGGTGATCGTGCAGTCGATGTCGGTGGCGGTGCACCTGGGCGACGGCCGTGTCACCTTCGACGACCTGCTCGGCGGCATCGAGGCCAGCGTCGTGCGCGATCCGGTCCACGACGCGGTGGTGTGGCGCGAGTACCTCGACACCCTCGCGGCGCGCTGACCCACGCGAACGTCCGCACATGTCCGCGCCCCGCGTCCGCCTCCTCGGGATCCGTCACCACGGCCCAGGATCGGCGCGCGCGGTGCGACGCGTGCTGCGCGACTCGCCGCCCGACGTGGTGCTCATCGAGGGCCCGGCCGACGCCGATCCCGTGGTGTCGCTGGCCGCGCATCCCGAGATGCAGCCACCCGTCGCGCTGCTGGCCTACGTGGCCGACCGACCCGAGCGGGCCTCGTTCTCGCCGTTCGCGAGCTTCAGCCCCGAATGGGTCGCACTGCGATGGGCGCTCGACGCCGACGTGCCGGTGCGCTTCGTCGACCTGCCGGCGCGCCACACGCTGGTGGACGACGTCCCCGAGCAGCTCGATCTGCGCACCGAGGCGCAACGCCGGCCGATCGACCCGCTCGCCGAGCTGGCCGCCGCGGCCGGCTACGACGACGCCGAACGATGGTGGGAGGACGTGGTCGAGCACCGGCTGCACCCCGATGCCGACGCGTCGCTCGCGCCGTTCACCGCGATCGGCGAGGCGATGGCAGCGCTGCGGGCCGCGCTCGAACCCGCCGGCGGTCCGTCCGACGTCACCGAGCAGCGCCGCGAGGCCCACATGCGCGCCGGCATCCGCACCGCGTTCGCCGACGGCTTCTCCGACGTGGTCGTCGTGTGCGGCGCCTGGCACGTGCCCGCGCTCGGTCGTGCCTTCGACCCGGGACAGGCCACCAGCGACACCAAGGTGTTGCGCGGCATGCCGAAGGTGAAGGCGGTCGTCACGTGGGTGCCGTGGACGCACCGACGGCTCGCGGCCGGCACGGGCTACGGCGCCGGCGTGACGGCGCCGGGCTGGTACGACCACCTGTACGCGCACGCCGACGACCACGTGATCGCCCGCTGGTTCGCCGAGGCGGCCCAGGTGCTGCGCGCCGCCGACCATCCGGCGTCGGCAGCCGACGTGGTCGAGGCCACGCGCCTCGCCGAGGCGCTGGCGGCCCTGCGCGGACGCCCGCTGGCCGGTCTGAGCGAGGTGGACGACGCGGCACGCGCCGTGTTCGGGCACGGCAGCGACGTGCCGATACGGCTGATCAGCAACGATCTCGTCGTCGGCAACCGGCTCGGGCACGTGCCCGACACCACGCCGATGGTGCCGCTCGCACGCAGCCTGGCCGCCGAGCAGAAGCGGTGCCGACTCAAGCCCGACGGCTCGCGGAAGACGCTCGAGCTCGACCTGCGTCAGTCGTTGCATCTGCAACGGTCACAGCTGCTGCACCGGCTGTCGCTGCTCGACATCCCGTGGGGCCACGAGGCCGAGGGCCGCCGCAGTGCGGGCACGTTCCGCGAGACGTGGGAGCTGCGCTGGGAGCCCGAGTTCGAGCTACGCGTGATCGAGGCCTCGGCACTCGGCACCACGGTCGCCACGGCGTGCACCGCGGCCGTGCTGCAACGTGCTGCCAACGCACCGTCGCTCGGCGATCTCACGGTGCTGCTCGAGCGATGCCTGCTGGCCGGGCTGGACGACGCAGTGGGTCCCGTGCTGCGGCTCGTCGACGAACGCTCCGCGCTGTCGGCCGACGTGGCCCGGCTGATGGAGGCCGTGCCGCCGCTCGCCCGCACCGTGCGCTACGGCGACGTGCGTGCGACCGACGCAGCAGCGGTGGGGCGCGTGATCGGCGGCATCGTCGACCGCGTGGTGGCGGGTCTGGTGCCCGCGTGCGTGGGCATCGACGACGACGAGTCTGCCTCGATGGCGGGTCTCGTGCGCGAGACCCGATCGGCGCTCGCGTTGCTCGGCGACGCCCCTCACCTCGACGCGCTCCACGCGTCGCTCGCCGACGTGGGTGAACGCGATCGGGTGCACGGTCTGTTGCAGGGCGTGGCCACGCGCATCCTCGCCGATGCCGCCGTGCTCGACGCCGACCAGGTCGAGCGATCGGTGTCGCGACACCTCTCTCCGGCGGTGCCGGCGCTCGATGCGGCCGCGTTCGTCGAGGGCTTCCTCGGCGGCTCGGGTGCCGCCCTGGTGCACGACCCGGTGCTGCTCGGGGTGATCGACACCTGGCTCGCCACGCTGAGCTCGGACTCGTTCACCCAGGCACTACCGATCGTGCGACGCACGTTCGGCTCGTTCGAGACCGCCGAACGACGCGCCATCGGCGAACGGGTGCGCACCGGCGAAGCACCCGCCACGCACCGCAGCGAGCACCGGCTCGACCCAGAGCGAGTGGCGGCCGGTCTGGCCACCGTCGGCGCGCTGCTCGGGAGGCGCTCGTGACCGACCACCACGCACCGGCGCGCGTGCACGACGGCGAGCGCCTGCGCCGCTGGCGCCTCGTGCTCGGCGCCGGCGACGCCCACCAACCCGACGGCACCGGCGTGCAGTTGCAGGGCGACGACCAGCGCATGGACGCAGCCCTGAGCGCGCTGTACGACGCGCCGCCGCCCGGACAGCGACAGGGACGCCGGCAGAGCCGGGCGGGTGGGCTGGCGGCATCGGCACCCAACGTCGCTCGCTGGCTCGGCGACATCCGCCGCTACTTCCCGTCCGGGGTGGTGCAGGTGATGCAGCGCGACGCGATCGACCGGTTGGGCATCCAACACCTGCTGCTCGAACCCGAGATGCTCGAGGCGCTCGAACCCGACGTGCACCTGGTGAGCACACTGCTCGAACTGCAGCACCTGCTGCCCGACACCACCCGTGCCACGGCCCGCCTGGTGGTGGGCAAGGTGGTGCAACAGCTCGAGGACCGGCTCGGCCGCCCGATCGTGCACGCGGTGACCGGCGCGCTCGCCCGCACGGCCCGCACCCGCCGGCCTCGCCCGGGCGACATCGACTGGGACCGCACGGTGCAGGCCAACCTCAAGCACTACCAACCCGACCTGCGCACCGTGGTGCCCGAGCGGCTGGTGGGGTACTCCCGACTCGGGCCGGCCGTGCGCCGTGAGTTGATCATCGCGATCGACCAGAGCGCGTCGATGGGCGACAGCATCGTGTACGCCAGCGTGTTCGGTGCCGCGCTGGCGTCGATCCGTTCGCTGCGCACGCGGCTCGTCGCGTTCGACACCGCGGTGGTCGACCTGAGCGACGTGCTGCACGATCCGGTCGAGGTGCTGTTCGGCGTGCAGTTGGGCGGCGGCACCGATCTCAACCGGGCGATGGCGTACTGCCAGTCGCTCGTCGACCGCCCGGACGAGACGGTGCTGGTGGTGATCAGCGACCTGTACGAGGGCACGCCGGGCGGCGACTACATCGCCCGCGTCGCGGCGATGACGCGCGCAGGTGTGCGGTGCGTGGCGTTGCTGGCCCTGAGCGACGAGGGCGCTCCCTCGTTCGACCACGGCGCGGCCGAGGCGTTGGCAGCGCTCGGGGTGCCTGCATTCGCCTGCACACCCGAGGCCTTCCCCGGTCTGATCGCCGCAGCGATCGACCGACGCGACCTCGCCGCATGGGCGGGCGAGGCCGGTCTGGTCACTCGCTGATCAACGCGGGCGGCGGGCCGGGCCGGCAGGGCGACCCGGGCGAGCCGGACGATCGGCACGGGCCGGACCGCGACGCTCGCCGGTGGCGGCGCCGGCGCGGGCCGGGCGGGCGTCGAACCGGTCGGTGCGCTCGAACCGGTCGTTGCGCTCGGCCGGTCGTCCGGTCGCGGCGCGCTCGAAGCGGGCGTCGCGCTCGGCGCGGCGGCCACGCTCGGGCCGATCCGAACGGCCGTCGCGGAAGTCGTCACGCGACCACGGGCGATCGCCGTCGCGGCGCGGCCCCCGGTCGGTGCGGTCGTCGCGGTCCTGCCACGGACGGGCGGGGCGGTCGTCGCGGGCCGGGCGCTCGCCACGGTCGTTCATGCGGTCGAACGAGCGACGCGACGAACGGTCGTCGCGGGCGGGGCGGTCGCTGCGGTCGAAGCGGGGGCGGTCGTCGCGGGCGGGGCGGCTGTCGCGGTCGAAGCGCGGGCGCTCGTCGCGGGCGGGGCGGCTGTCGCGGTCGAAGCGCGGGCGCTCGGCACGCGGGGTGCGATCGCCGTCGACCCACGTGACCTCGTGGTCGAGGTCGTCGATCAGGCGACGGGCCACGCGCTGGCGGCTCGGCGGCACGAACGCGACGACCGTGCCGTCACGACCCGCACGGCCGGTGCGGCCCGAGCGGTGCTGGTAGTCCTTGTCGTTGTCGGGCAGGTCGTAGTGCACCACCAGGTCGACGTCGTCGACGTGGATCCCGCGAGCCGCGACGTCGGTGGCGACGAGCACCTGCACCTTGCCGCGCTGGAAGTCGGCGAGCGTGCGGGTGCGAGCCTGCTGGGTGCGGGCACCGTGCAGCGATCCGGCGCGCACGCCGGCGTTCATGAGCGCCGCGGTGACGTCGTCGACACCGAAGCGGGTCTTCACGAACACGATCGCCGGGCCGTGGCGCTCGATCAGCTCGACGGTGGCCTCGAGGCGCTGCATCGCGGGGTGCACCACGAACCGGTGCTCGACGTCGCCCTGGGCGACCTCGCCGACCAGGTCGTGCATCACCGGCTCGCGCAGGTAGGTGCGGACCAGCTCGTCGACGTCGCCGTCGAGGGTGGCCGACCACAGCATCGTCTGACGCGTCTCGGGCGTGAGATCGAGGATGCGCTTCACGTCGGGCATGAAGCCGAGGTCGGCCATGCGGTCGGCCTCGTCGATGACGCAGACCTCGACGGCGCTCAGGTCGCAGTGGCCCTGGTCGATCAGGTCGAGCAGACGGCCGGGCGTCGCGACGACGACCGATGCGCCCTTCTTCAGCGAGTGGATCTGCGTCGACATCGGCGCACCGCCGTACACGGCCTGCACGAAGCGCCACTGGGCGCGGCCGAGCGGCACGAACGCACGCTGCACCTGCTCGGCCAGCTCACGGGTGGGCACGAGCACGAGGCCCGTCGGGCGCTTCGGCTCGGCCTGGCTCACACGGGCCATCAGCGGGATGCCGAAGCCGAGCGTCTTGCCCGAGCCGGTGGGGGCGCGACCGCAGAGGTCGCGGCCGGCGAGGGCGTCGGGAAGGGTGATGGCCTGCACGGCGAACGGCTCGGTCATGCCCTGGGCGGCGAGCGCCTCGCACATGCGCGCGGGCACGCCGAGATCGGCGAAGGAACTGGTCATGGGTTGCTCTCTCGGAGGGATCGCTGCGCGTTCTGTCTGCAGCGGTGTCGGCACGTGTGCAGCCGTCGATCCGGTCTCGCCGGCGTCGGTGCGCCGGCCCGGATCCCCTGAACGAGGAGCTCCTCACGTGATCTGTTCTTATGAACAGCTCGCATGACGCTATCGGGCGAAACGATCGATCCCTCGCCGGTCGATGGGAACCGATGGCGTGTGCCGGGCGTCGGAGCGTTCGTGCGCCGACACCTGCTGCTCCCGTCGATCGTGGTCCCGCTCTCGATCTCGCACGTGGCTCGTCACCGGCACGACCGGTCCGATGTGGATCTCGTGACGTCCTGGGCGCCGGTGAGGATTCACCGGAGCTGGTGAGCGGTCGATCCTGGCGCCCAGGACGTGTGGGAGGGCGTCAGGACGAGCGCAGGACGGCGAGGAAGCGTTCGACCTCGTCGCTCAACAGGTGCGACTCGTCCGACATGCGCTGCACGGCGTCGGCCACCTCGCCCGTCGCCCGGTCGCTCGAGCCGGCCGCCTTGGTGACCTCGCCGATCGCCTCGGTCACGCGCTTGGTGCTGTCGGCCGCCTCGCGCACGCTCGTCGCGATGCCGCTCGTCGCGCCGGCCTGCTGGTGCACCGCACCGGCGATGCCGGCAGCGACCTGATCGAGCTCGGCGACGGTGGCCGAGATCGACTCGATGGCTCCCACCGCGGCGCGGGTGGCCTGCTCGATCTCGGCGATCTGCGACGAGATCTCCTCGGTCGCCTTCGCGGTCTCGGCGGCGAGCGACTGCACCTCGTTGGCCACCACGGCGAACCCCTTGCCGGCCTCGCCGGCGCGGGCGGCCTCGATCGTCGCGTTGAGCGCGAGCAGGCGGGTCTGACCGGCGATGCCGTTGATCAGCTGCACGAACGGCCCGATGCGACCGACTGCGCCGGCCAGGCTGCCGACGGTGTCGTTCGTCGCCCGGGCATCGGCCGCGGCGCGGGTGGCGATCGCCGACGTGGTCGAGGCCTGACGGCCGAGCTCACCGATCGACTGGTCGAGCTCGGCGGTCGACGCGGCGACGTGGTGGATGCTGCGGGTGACGGCCTCCGACGCACCCACCACACTGGCCGCCTGGGCCGTGGTCTGGCGGGCGAAGTTCTCGAGCGTGTGCACGGTCGACTCGAGGCGTGCCGTGGTGGCGGCCACCCCCTGCACCACCTGGTGCACGTTCTGCTCGAAGCCCGCGGCACGGTCGAGCACCGCCTGGCGGCGCTCCGCGGCCTCGCGTGCGGCCGCTGCCTCGAGCTCGACTCGCTCGGTGTTGCGCTGCAGTTCGGCGGTGAGCGCCTCGAGCCGGGCGGCGTTGTCCTGGGCGAGCTGCGACTGCCGCTGCGCTTCCAGCGCCTTGGCCTCCACCTGCGCGACCGTGTCGGCGAGGTCGAGCTGGGTCTGCTCGGCGAAGCGCCAGAACACCAGGATCACGGCCACGAGCGCGAGGACGAACGCGGCGTGGATCATCGCCCACAGCAGCGGCTTGTTCTGCGCGGCCGGGTGGTTGAACACGCTGTTCGGTGCCAGCAGCGTCATCCCCACGTGATGCACGGCGACGAAGCCGACGGCGATCACGAACGCCTTGATGTCCTGGTAGAGGGCGATCAGCGGCACCATCACGAAGAACGTGAAGTGCGCCTCGATCACGCCCCCGGTGAAGTGCACGATCACCGCGTCGGCGACGAGCAGGCCGAGGCAGGTGGCGATCGTCTGCTGCTGACGCAACGGCAGCTTGGTGCCGAGCACGGCGAGGGCGACGACCGGCATCGTCTCGGAGACCGCGTGCAGCGGCGCGTACCCGCGCAGCAGCGCCACCAGCAGCACACCGGGCACGTGGCACCACAACACGGTGAGGATCACTCGGTGGCGCGCGGCCCAGGCATCGTCGGCGAGGGCGAGACCTCGAGGCAGCCACTCGCGCACCCGGGTCCCCCAGGGGCGGTCGGCACCGGATCGGCTCGTCACGAACGCATCGGCGGTGAGATGGGTCATGCCCCGGACCGTCCCTGCTGCTCACGGCTTGTCCACCAACTCCTAGGCAGTGTCGTACGGCTGGGAATACGGCGTTCATCCGATGTGCCCGCCTACCTCAGGGGCGCACCATGGACCGTGCCCGACCACCGACCCTCTCCGGAGCCTGCCGTGCACACCCTGCTCACCACCACCGTCCAGCAGCAACTCGCCAGCGACCGGCACCGCCGGTTCCGCGACGACGCCGATCGCAGCCGTCGTCGCCGCACGCCGGTCGCCCCCGACCTGATCCGCACCGCCGACCTGGGCCATCGCCACCTCCTCCCCGGCGAGGGGCCCTCGGCGGTGCGGATCGGCCAGTCGGTCGCGGCCTGAGGTCGCCCGGTGTCGGCCGCACGCCGGATGCGCCTCGCGCCGCCGGCGGAACTCCCCGACCAGGGCGCGCACCCCTTCGGTACCATGCCCCACGTGCTGACGGGTCGCATCGGGCTGAGCCCGGCGATGATCGGGCGCACCGGTGCCCTGCACCGGGTGTGCCAGATCGTCGACCAGGCCGACGACCAGTGCTCCGACCTGCCCTCGGTGGCCCTCGTGGTGGGCGAGGCCGGCATCGGCAAGACGCGGCTGGTGCGCGAGGTGCTCGCCGAGTTGCCCGACTCGGTCACGGTGTTCGCCGGTGCGGCCGAACCCGGCTCGCTCTCGCGTTCGTACGACCTGGTCGGCCAGCTGGCACCCGCCGGCTCCACCCAGCCCGCCGCCGACGCACTCGCCGCCATCTGCGCGGTGGCCGCGCCTGCCGACGGCGCACCCCGCACGGTGGTCGTCGTGGCGGAGGATCTGCACTGGGTCGACGCCGAGAGCGCCGGGTTCCTCGACGACCTCGCCCGACGCCCACTGCCCTCGGTGGTGATCGTCGGCACCTACCGCCCGAGCGACCTGCACCGCGGTTCGCCCGGCGGCGACCTCGTGTCGCGCCTCGAGCGGCGCAACGAGGTCGAGCAGATCCGCCTCGACCGGCTGAGCCGTCACGAGGTGGGGGCGATGATGTCGGCCATCTCGTCGGTCAGCGGCGACGCACCCATCTCGTCCGCCGCGGTCGAGGCCGTCACCCGCCGCAGCGGAGGCGTGCCGTTCGTGGTCGAAGAGCTCATGCGGTGCGTCGGCGCCGACTCGTGCAGCTCCGACGTGTTCGACGTGCAGCTGCCCTGGTCGCTCGAAGAGGCCGTACGTCAGCAGCTCGCCGATCTGTCACCGGTCGAGCGCGTCATCGTCGACGCGCTCGCCGTGCTCGCCGAGCCGTCGGGTTTCGAGGTGCTGCGCTCGGTGTCCGACCTCGACGACGACGCCCTGCTCGGCGGGTTGCGCGGCCTGATGGCACGCCAGGTGGTGGTCGAGCCGCGGGAGGACCGGCTGTGGTTCGGGCACGCGCTCGTCGCCGACGCGGTGCAGCACCAGCTGCTCGGGCGCGAGCGGCGCCGGTTGCACGAACGCTGCTTCCACACGCTGCGCGACATCACGCCCGACGACCACGCCGGTCTCGCCCGCCACGCGCTCGGCGCCGGACGTTTCGACGAGATCGTCGAGATCGCCCGGCGCGGCGCCCGCCAGTACCTCGACCGTGGCGCGTCGTTCCAGGCGTTGCGGCTCGCGTGCGACGGGCTGGCGGAGGACGGCCACCAGGCCGAGCTGCTCGCCGTCGCCACCGAGGCCGCATGGCGGCTCGACTTCCGTGTCGAGGCGCTCGACCACGCCCGCCGCTGGCGGGCGCTGGCCGACACCGAGCGGTCGCGCATCGACGCGCAGCGCTACGTCGGCCGGTTGCTCATCGAGATGGGCGACGAGGTCGGCGCGCAGGCCGCGATCGACGAGCTCGCCATCGCCGCGGCTCGCTACGAGCACGACGGCGACCTCGCCGAACAGGCCCGGGCCGAGGCCGGGGTCGCGCAGCTGTTGATGCTGCGCCACGACGGCGCGGCCATCGACTGGGCCGAGCGCGCGATCGAACACGCCCACGACGCCGGCGACCGCGCCGTCGAGGTGCAGGCCAAGGTCGAGCGGGCGAGCGCGTTGCTGGTCCGCGTGCCCCAGGCCGAGGCGCTCGCTGCATTGCAGGAAGCCGCGGCCGGCGCCGCGGCGATCGGCGACGAGGTGCTGCGCTCGCGGGCGATCAACAACATGATGGACGTCCTGCCCCCGGCCGCCCCCGAGACCGCAGCACTGCGCCGCGAACTGCACGAGTCGGCCATGGCGATCGGCCTCGACAAGCTCGGCGGGGTCAACGTGGTCTGGTGGGACGCGGTGGCCGCCCACGCCGCCGGCGACCTGGCCGAGTTCCGCCGCCTGCTCGACCAGTGGTCGGCCGGGCGACCGTCCTCGCACCCCGCCGGTGCCGACCGCAGCGAGCTCGTCCTCCTCGCACTCGAGGAGGGGCGCATCGCCGACGCTCGCCGGATGCTCGACGAACTCGATCGGCGCTTCGGCGACGTCGACACCGGCGACCCCCGGGTCGCGCCCGATCCGTGCGACGGACAGGACGCCCACCAGCTGAGTCGCAGCTCGCTGCGGTTGTCGCTCGCCGCCCTCGAACGCGACCCGGTCGCAGCCCGCGCCGCGTTCGCCGAGCTGGTCGCCTCGCCACGCATGCCCGACACCTGGGGTGCCCCGTCGCTCGTGGTGGGTGCCGTGGCCTCGGCGCTGACCGCCGGACTCGCGCCCGACGAGGTCCGCGCCGGCTTCGACCAGCGAGCGCTCGCCGGGCACCCGGCGCTCGATCGCATGCGCGCGTACGCCGAAGGTCTGTTGCTGCTCGCCGAGCAACGACCCGACGAGGCCGTCACCGCACTGCGGCGCGTGCTCGACACGGCGGCTCGCGAGGTGGTGCGGCCGGTGCAGGGGGTGCTCGAGATCGCGCTCGCCCAGGCGTTGCTCGCGGTCGGCGAACGCACCGGCGCACGGCGGGCCGTCGATGCCGCGCTCGAGTCGCTCGCCCGATGGCCGGGCTGGCGCCGCGATCGTGCCGAGGCGCTGGCCGCCCGGCTCGAAGGATCGGCGGTGCGCACCAGCGGTGCGCTCACCGCGCGCGAGTCCGAGGTGGCCGCGCTGATCGCCGAGGGGCTCACCAACGGCCAGCTCGCCGAGCGGCTGTTCATCTCGCCGAAGACGGCGTCGGTGCACGTGTCCAACATCCTCGCCAAGCTCGGCCTGTCCACCCGGGCCGAGATCGCCGCGTGGGAGATCCGCCGCGGGCTGCCCACCGCGGGCTGAGCCCGCCGAGCGGTTCGGTCAGAGCCAGTCGCGTCGGCGGAAGGTGCGATAGAGCAGCAGGCTCAGCACCACCATCATCCCGAGCGCGAGCGGGTACCCGAAGTACCAACGGAGCTCGGGCATGTGTGTGAAGTTCATGCCGTAGATGCCGGCGATGAGCGTGGCGCCGAACACGATCGAGCCCCACGCGGTGAGCTGCTTCATCACCAGGTTCATCTGGTTCGACATCACGGCCAGGTGCGCATCGACGGCGTTGCCGAGCAGCTCGCGCTGTTCGTCCACCACCTCCACCACGCGCAGCATCCGGTCGTACAGGTCGCGAGCGAGCATCAGGGTCTCGCCGTCGACGCCGGGGATCTCCTGTCGGCTGATCGCGCCGAGCACCTCGCGCAGCGGCATCACGACCCGACGCAGCTGCAGCAGCTCGCGTCGCAGGGCGAACAACTTGGCCTGGGTCTCGGCCTCGGTGGTGAGGGTCTCGGCGAAGATGCTGTCCTCCACCACCTCCATCCGGTCCTCGATGTCGTCGGTGATCTCGAAGTAGTCGTCGATGAGCACGTCGAGCAGGGTGAGCAGCAACAGCGCCGAGCTCGGCTGGTCGCCGGCGCGGCGGTCGAAGCGGTCGACGGTCTCGGCCGGGTGCCAGTCGACGCCGTCGCCGTCCTCGTGCCGCACGGTGACGAGCCAGGTGGGGCCGAGGTACATGTCGATCTCGTCGAGGTGCGACGAGAACGCGACCAGGTACGCGTGGTCGGGGTAGCGGCGCAGCATGGGCCGGGCCGACTGGCGGTGCGCCTCGTCGAAGGTGTGGGCGTGCAGCCCGAACCGCTGCGCGATCTGGTCGAGCTCGGCGACGGTGGGGTCGACCACGTCGATCCACAGCACCTGTCCGTCGTCGCCGTACCGTCGTTCCTCGATCATGGATACCCGAGCGTAGGGCGCTGCCGGGTAACGTCTGGCGACATGGGTCAGATGGTCGCCGTCGTCGAGAAGCGCAGCTCCACACCGGGCATCGTCCGGTTCGAGGCCAACCGGGTGCTCACCGGTCAGGGCCACGAGCGCTTCGCCTCGGCGGCCGACGCCGTCGGCCCGCGTCCGGCCGCCGAGCTCGGTCGACGCTTGTTCGCGACCGGCCAGGTCGACGGGGTGCACGTGTACGGCAACATGGTGACGGTGCACCTGCGACGCGGCTTCGCCGGCGAGGGTCTCTACGACATCGTGCGCGAGCTGTACCAGTACTGGAAGCCGGGCATGGAGCCGCAGGTGTTCGTCGAGGAGGCGCCCGCCGAGGCGGCTGCGGCGAGCGGTGGTGAGGCAGGCGGTGGTGGTGCGGCCAGCGACTACGAGCGCCGGGTGCCCCAGTTGCTGCGTGACCGCTCGGCCGCGGCGCTGGCCAAGTGGCGCGCCAACCACGGCTGACCCCGCCCGACTCCCCGGCCACGCACGGCTGATCCCGCCGTCGGCCGGATCGTGGAACATCCGCTCCGGCACGGGAACACATGATTTCCGGTTCGTGAACGCTGAGTGGCGTACGAGGTTTCTCGGTGCACGGTTGCGCGACCACTGCGCACCGGCTCTACCGTGACACCGTGCGTGGCCCGACGACGACCCGAACGTGTCACGACCCGTTCGGGTCGGTGCGCTCGTCGTCATGCTCGTCGTGGGGTGTGTGGTGAGCGCGGGCGGTGATCTCACCCTGCAGGAGGCCGCCGACGAGCTCGGCGTCCACTACATGACCGCCTACCGGTACGTACGGCTGGGATTGCTGCCCGCGGTCAAGGCCGGCGGCACCTGGCGGGTGGCGCGGTCCGATCTCGAGGAGTTCCGCGCCGGCGGTCCGACCGGCCCGCAGCCCGAAGGCGGCAGCCGCCGTCGTGCCCCGTGGGCCGAGCGGCTCGAGGCCCGTCTGCTGGCCGGCGACGCCCGTGGTGCGTGGGGCGTGATCGAAGCGGCACTCGCCGCCGGATCCGAGCTCGAGGAGATCTACCTCGACGTGCTCGCCCCGGCGATGACGGCGATCGGCGATCGCTGGGAGCGTGGTGAACTCGACGTCGCGCTCGAGCACCGGGCGTCGGGCATCGCGATGCGGCTGATCGGCCGGCTGGGCCCGCGCTTCGTGCGTCGTGGCCGCACCCGTGGTGCCGTGGTGCTCGGGGCGCCGGCAGGGGAGCGGCACGGGCTGCCGCTCGCGCTGGTGGCCGACCTGTTGCGCCAGCACGGCTGGGAGGTGTCCGACCTCGGTGCCGACGTGCCGCACGCGTCGCTGGTGCACGCCGTGCTCAGCACGCCCGACGTCGTGGCGGTGGGCCTGTCGGTCACCACCGATGCGTGCCTGCCCTCGGCCGCGGCGGCGATCGCCGCGCTGCGCGAGTCGACCGAGGGGCTCACCCTCGTGGTCGGTGGTCGGGCGGTGCACTCCGAGGCCGCCGGCCTCGAGCTCGGTGCCGATCTGGTGGCGCTCGACGCGCGCAGCTTCGCGTCGCTGCTCGATCACGTGCGCGCCGACGCCTTCGACGCCCGCGGCGAGGTCGCCGGCAACTGACCGCGACCACCGCTCGCGGTGTTCGCCCGCTCCCGGCTTTCGATCGAACACCCGTTCGATAGACTGCGGGCATGGTCTCACCGGTGCGTGCCCGTCACGAACGACCGCTGCGGGTCGTCGACCCCGATGCCCGAGCGCGGCTCGCGGCACTGGCACCCAAGCTCGCCTCCACCGTGGCGGGCGTCGGCACCGGGGTCACCACGGCGGGCGTGTTGGCGGCCGAGCGGGTGGTGCCGGTGCACGCCGCGCTCGCCGGGGTGTTGCCCCAGGGGCTCGTGCAGGGCACCACGGTGTGCTGCACCGGGGTGAGCGCCACGTCGGCGGCGCTGCTCGCGGTGGCCGAGGCATCGCAGCGGGGTGCCTGGGTGGGCGTGGCCGGGATGGCCACGTTGGGCATGCAGGCCGCGAGCGAGGCGGGGGTCGACGTCGAGCGGATCGTCGCCGTGCGTGACCGACCGGGTGGCCTCGACGACGGCACCTGGGGTCAGGTGCTCGCGGCGATGGTCGACGGGTTCGACGTCGTGCTGCTCGGGCCCGGGGTGGTCGTCCGCGCCGGCACGGCCCGGCGCGTGCAGACCCGCGCCCAGGCGCGTGGCGCGGTGCTCGTGCTGGCCGGTGAGGTCGCCGGGTTCGTCCCCGATCTGCAGGTGCGCGCCGACGCCCGGTGGGACGGCCTCGGCGACGGCCACGGTCACCTGCGCTCGCGCCGGATGCGTGTCGAGGTGCACGGTCGCCGTGCGCCGCGCCCGCGACGTGACGAGCTGTGGTTCCCCGCCGCCGACGGCCGGATCGCCCTCGTCGAGACGGCGCAGGTGCCGGACCAGCTCCCGGACCAGGTCCCGGGCCCGGTGCTCGAGCGCACCGGTTGATCCCGTGGCCCCGGCTCGCACCAACATCCGCGTCGGGCGCAGCGCCGGCGGCCGACGCGCGCCCGAACGGCTGGCGGTGCTGTGGTGCCCGCAGTGGCCGGTGGTGGCCGCGGGTGCGGGCGTCGACGAACCGGTGGCCGTGCTGCACGCCAACCGGGTGATCGCCCGCTCGGCCGCTGCAGCCGCCGCCGACGTGCAACTCGGTCTGCGCCGCCGTGAGGCCCAGGCCCGCTGCCCCGACGTGCGCCTCGTCGTCCACGAACCCGTCGTCGACCACCGCGCCTTCCAACCCGTCGCCGACGCGGTCGCACGGTTCGTCCCGCGACTCGAGCTCGGTGCGGCCGGCATGCTCGCGTTCCGCACGCGCGGACCGTCGCGCTACTTCGGCGGCGACGCCGCGATGGCGGCCACGGTGCTCGCCGCGGTCGACGAGGTGCTCGGCGACGTCACCCGCGCGGCCGGGCCACCGGGGCTCGGGGTGGCCGACGGTCGCTTCGCCGCGCGCGTCGCCGCGCAGCTGGGCGCCGCCGTGTCGCCGGGCGTGGCCACCGTCGCCGAGCGGCGCGTGCGCGTGGTCGAGCCCGGCGCCTCGCCCGGCCACCTGGCCGGGCGTTCGTTGCGGTGGCTGGCCGAGGCCGGCGAGGTCGACGTCGAGCTCGTCGAGCTGTTCGCCCGTCTCGGGCTGCGCACCCTGGGCGAGCTCGTCGGGCTGCCCGAGGCCGACGTGCTCGCCCGCTTCGGCCACCCCGGTGCCCACGCCTGGCACCTCGCCGCCGGGCTCGACGACCGGCCACACGGCGCCGAGGACCCGCCCGACGGGATGGCACTCGTGCACCACTTCGAGTCGCCCGTGCAACAGCTCGACGCCGTGGTGTTCACCGGTCGTCGCCTGGCCGAGGCGCTCACCACCACGCTCGCCGACGGGGGTCGTGTGTGCACCCAGTTCGTCGTCACCGCCGAGACCGATCACGGCGAGACGTCCGAACGGTTGTGGTCGTTGTCGACCGGGTTCACCGCGGCGGCGATGGTCGAACGGATCCGCTGGCAGCTCGACGGGTGGGCACGTCTCGACCCGAGCGTGCTCGAACAGCCCGACCGCCGCGTCGACGACGACCAGCTCGACCGCGATCCGTTGCACGACTCGGGCGTGCCCACCTCGGGCATCGTGTCGTTGCGGGTCGAGCCCACCGAGGTGCGCGCCGACGACGGGGTGCAGCTCGGCCTGTGGGGTGGTCGCAGTCAGGCCGACGACTGGGCGCAGCGTGCTGCCACGCGCCTCGCCGGCCTGGTCGGCGACGAGCACGTGGTGGTGGCCGAGTGGCGCGGCGGCCGTCATCCGGCCGACGTGCACCGGTGGATCCCGGCATCGCTCAGCACGCGGCTCGATCCGGGGGCACGTCCGACTGCACCGGCGGGTGCCGCGGTGGCCACCGACACGCGCCGTCCGCCGTGGCCGGGTGCGCTACCGATGCCGTCGCCGGCGACCGTGCACCCCGAGCCGATCGCGGTGGGCGTGTTCGGCGACGATGGCCGTCAGGTGGCGGTGAGCGGGCGTGGGGCGATCAGCGGGTCACCGGCGACGTTGCGCACACCATCGGGCACGCGGGCGCGCATCGTGGCGTGGGCAGGGCCGTGGCTGGTCGACGAGCGCTGGTGGGACCCGGCGCGTCGACGTCGCCTCGCACGGATGCAGGTGCTCACCGACGAGGGGACGGCGCACCTGGTGGCACTCGAAGGTGGTCAGTGGTGGCTCACGGCCACCTACGACTAGCGAGGTGCCCGATGCTCAGGCCGAGACGAGCTTGCGGTCGCCGTCGACCTCCGACCGCAACAGGTCGGTGCTCAGACGGAAGCCCACGCCGCGCACGGTGTGGATGAAGCGCAGCTCGGGAGCCAGCTTCTGCAGCTTGCGACGCAGGTTCGACAGGTGCACGTCCACCACATGGGTGTCGCCGACCCAGTTCGGACCCCACACCTCTTCGAGGAGCTGGGTGCGAGCACGCACCTCGGCCGGGTGACGGCAGAGCTGCTCGAACAGCGCGAACTCGATGCGGGTGACCGGCACGTCCTGACCGTGGACCTGGATCTCCTTGCGACCGACGTCGACGGTGAGCGGACCGATGTTGATGAGCGAAGCCGCCATCGGATCCCACCGGGTGTGCACGTTGCGCGGACGGCGCAGCAACGCCTGACAACGAGCCGCCAGCTCGTCGGGCGTCACCGGGACCGAGACGACGTCGTCGGCACCGGCACGCAGCGCACGGATGCGCATGGCGTCGGCGTCCGGGGGCGCGATGCCCACGATGTACGCGTCCGTCAGGCCGCGCACCGTGTCGAACAGGCTGCCGCCCTTGGGGCTCGGCAGTTCGAGGTCGACCATGATCACGTCGGGAGAGAACGACTCGGCGAGCATGAGCGCAGCCGACCCTTCGGTCGTGGCGCTCACCGAGAAGCCGCGCTCTCGGAGCGCGACGCCGGCGACACGACGCAACAGGGCGTCGTTCACTGCGAGCAGCACCCGAGGTGCGAGTTGTGCGTCTGGTTCCATCCCTGTTGTCTCCGCCTCTGATTCGGCCGCGAGGTCCCTTCCCGGCCGTGGTCAGTTGAGGTATCGGTCGACGGGGTGACGAACTAGAGGGAGATTTTCCGAGCTGCGAACCACGTCTGGTGAGTCGTCGGCTTGTCGTGCACCCGGCGCACGAGGCGTGTGCGCCCAGCTCACGAGCACGACCCGAGTCATGGTTCGGAACTAGCCTCCCCCGCATGGGCAACCACGAGGACCTCGTCGTCGCGGTGCGCGACGCCGTGGCCGCCCGAACGCCGGTCGACGCTCGTGAACGTGCGTCGATCGCCGCGTTCGTCCAGCAGCTCGACGGCCTCGAGCGGCCCTTCGACGAACACGCGTCGAAGGTGCACGTGACGGGGTCGGCGATCGTCGTCGCCGAGACGCCCGGCAAGGGTGTGGTGCTGCACCAGCACAAGCGACTCGGGCTGTGGCTGCAACCGGGTGGGCACATCGAACCGGGCGAGACGCCGTGGGAGGGCGCGCTGCGCGAGGCCGCCGAGGAGACCGGGCTGCCCGTGTCGTTCGGGCCGCAGGGGCCGCAGCTGGTGCACGTCGACGTGCACCCCGGGCCGCGCGGTCACACCCATCTCGACCTCCGCTACCTCGTGCAGTCGCCGGCCGTGCCGCCGCGTCCGCCCGAGGGCGAGAGCCAGCAGGTGCAGTGGTTCCCGTGGCACCGGGCGATCGCGATCGCCGAGCCGGGCCTCGAGGGCGTGTTGCGCGCGTTGCAGCCGGGCGAGCCGTCGTTGCGCCCGGCGCGCAGCAACGACGCCGGCGACCTGGCGCACGTGTACCTGCGGTCGCGCGAGTTCGGGTTGCCCGAGGTGCCGTGCATCCATGCGCCGAACGAGGTGAAGGCGTGGTTCGCGGACGAGGTGATCGGTCATGCCGAGGTCATCGTCGCCGAGGTCGACGGCACCGCGGTCGGGCTGTTGGTGCTCGAGCCGGGTGCGCGTGGCACCGGGTGGATCGAGCAGTTGTACGTCGATCCGGCGTGGATCGGCCGGGGGCTCGGACGGCGGCTGCTCGAGCGGGCGATGCACCGGTTCCCGGCCGGGTTGCAGCTGTGGACGTTCGAGGTGAACTCGCGGGCGCGCCGGTTCTACGAGCGGTTCGGGTTCACCGTGGCCGAGGCCACCGACGGGCGCGGCAACGAGGAACGGGCACCGGACGTGCGCTACGTCTGGGCGCCGACCGGCTGACCGGACCTCACGGAACTCGGTGGAACTGGACCGGTAGAGTTCCACGCCGATGGCGACGCTCGCAGCCGTGGCAGCACACGCGAAGGTGGGGATCGGCACGGTCTCGCGCGTGCTCAACGACAGCCCGAACGTGAGCCCCGAGATGCGCGAGCGCGTGCTGCGCTCGATGCAGGAGGTCGGCTACTCGCCCACGCGACGCCGGCGCAGCAATGCTCCTCGCAGGGCGCGGCTGATCGGCGTGCTGGTCACCTACTTCGACGAGCCGTCGGCGTACCAGCGGCTGCGCGGCATCGTGTCGCGCCTGCAGCCCCACGGCTACGAGGTGGTGCTGTTCAACGTCGCCGCCCCCAACCAGGTGCAGGAACGGCTCCTGGAAGTTCCACAACACGCGCTCGACGGGTTGATCGTGATCTCCGTGCCGCTCGACCCGCGCGACGGCGAGCGACTCGCCACCGCGTCGTTCCCGACCGTGCTCGTCGACACCGCGTCGCCGGGGTTGCCGAGCGTGTGCATCGACGACGAGCTCGGTGGCCGCATCGCCACCCGGCACCTCGTCGACCTCGGCCATCGCCGGATCGGCTTCGTCGGTGAGCCGCCGGTCAACCCGTTCGGGTTCGTGGCGAGCGCCCGGCGCGAGGACGGCTACCGGCAGGTGCTCGCCGAGGCCGGCATCGCCGTCGATCCGCAGTTGGTGCGCCACGGCGCGCACCTGCGCTCGACCGCCAAGCAGCTCACGTTCGAGCTGCTGGCGTTGCCCGACCCGCCCACTGCGATCGTCGCGACCTCCGACGTGCAAGCCGTCGGCGTGCTCGAGGCGCTCGACTCCCTCGGCCTGCGGGCCCCCGGCGACGTGTCCGTCGTCGGGTACGACGACATCGAACTGGCATCGCTCATGAACCTCACCACCGTCCGCCAGCCGCTCGAGGCCTCCGGCCGCCGCGGCGCCGACCTCGTCCTCGAGGCGATCGCCTCGGGCGAGCGCTCGCAGCTCGCCGAACAGCTGCAGATCGAGTTGGTCGTCCGCGCCACCACCGGTCCGCGGCGATGAGCGCGCCCGACACCGCATCCCTGGCCGACGGTTCGCCCGCGCCCTGGTGGCGCGACGCCGTCGTCTACCAGGTGTACGTCCGCAGCTTCGCCGACGCCGACGGCGACGGGGTCGGCGACCTGGCCGGCATCGTCGAGCACCTCGACCACCTCGAGGATCTCGGCGTCGACGCGATCTGGCTCACCCCGTGCTACCCGTCGCCGCAGCTCGACCACGGCTACGACGTCGCCGACTACTTCGACATCGCGCCGATGTACGGCGACCTCGCCACGTTCGACCGACTGGTCGCCGAGGCGAAGCGCCGGTCGATCCGCGTGCTCATGGACGTGGTGCCCAACCACTGCAGCTCGCAGCACGGCTGGTTCCGCGCCGCACTCGCGGCCGCGCCCGGCAGCCCCGAGCGGGCCCGGTTCTACTTCCGTGACGGCCGGGGCCCGAACGGCGACCTGCCGCCCAACAACTGGCGGTCGGTGTTCGGCGGCTCGACGTGGACCCGGGTGACCGAGGCCGACGGCACGCAGGGCCAGTGGTACCTGCACACGTTCTCGCCGTGGCAGCCCGACTTCGACTGGTCGTGCCCCGACGTGCCGGCGATGTTCGAGGAGATGTTGACGTTCTGGTTCGACCGTGGCGTCGAGGGGTTCCGGGTCGATGCGGTCGCGGTGGTGGGCAAGGCGCCCGACCTGCCCGACGCCCCGCCGGTGCCGGAGGGCACCGCCGAGAACGACGTGTGGTCGCACAATCCGTACACGGTGTTCTGGCCGACGGCGCACGACCACTGGCGTGCGTGGCGGCGCCTGCTCGAGCGCTACGAACGCGAACACCCCGGCCGCGAGCTCGTCACCGTGAGCGAGGCCTACACCCCCGACCGGCCCGACATCCTGCTGCAGTACGTCAACCCGCAGGAGTTCCACCAGTCGTTCTGCTTCGACCTGATGCTCGCGCCGTGGCGGGTCGACACGCTGCGGGCCACGATCGCGCCGGTGTACGAGGCGCTCACGGCCGCCGGCGCGCCGCTGACGTGGACGATCAACAACCACGACACCCAACGCTCGGTCACCCGCTACGGCCGAGCCGACGCGACCGAGTTGTCGAGCTGGACCAAGAACAACCTCGTGTACACCGGCACGCCGGTCGACCTCGCGCTCGGCACTCGCCGGGCCCGCGCGGCGATCGTGCTCGCGGCGGCGCTGCCGGGCTCGCTGTACCTGTTCCAGGGCGAGGAGCTCGGGCTGCCCGAGGTGCTCGACCTGCCGGACTCGGTGCGTCAGGACCCGATCTTCTTCCGCACCGAGGGCCGCGAGATCGGTCGCGACGGATGCCGCGTGCCGCTGCCGTGGTCGACCGATGCGCTCACGTCGTTCGGTTTCTCGGGCACACGCCACGAGGGCCCCGGGGCGCCGTGGCTGCCGCAGCCCGACACGTGGGGTGCCTACGCGGCCGACGCCCAGGACGACGACCCCTCGTCGATGCTCGCGCTCTACCGGCGGCTGATGGCGGTGCGGCGTGGTGCGCTCGATCCCGACGCACGCCTCGAGTGGTGGGACGCGACCCACCCCGATCTGCTCGTGTTCCGGCGCGGCGACGTGGTGGTGGCCGTCAACGTGGGCGAGCACGTGGTCTCGCTCGCCGACGCACTGCCCGGCTTCACGGGGGGCGAGCTGGTGCTCTCGTCGCTCGTCGACCACGACGACCCGATGCACCTGCCCGGCAACACGGCCTGCTGGCTGTCGCTCGCCGCCGGCCACTGACCCGACACACGAGGAGGACCCGTGAGCGATCACGACTGGTGGCGCAGCGCCGTCATCTACCAGGTGTACATCCGCAGCTTCGCCGACGGTGACGGCGACGGCCTGGGCGACATCGCCGGCCTCGCGGCCGAGCTCGACCACCTGGTGCAGCTCGGGGTCGACGCGATCTGGATCAACCCGTGGTACCCGTCGCCGTTCGCCGACGCCGGTTACGACGTGAGCGACTACCGGGCGATCGAGCCGCGCTTCGGCACGCTGGCCGACGCCGAAGCGTTGATCGCCGCCGCACACGAGCGAGGACTGCGCGTGTTGCTCGACATCGTGCCCAACCACACGAGCGACCAGCACGAGTGGTTCCAGCAGGCAGTGGCCGCAGGGCCCGGCTCGCCCGAGCGCGACCGCTACGTCTTCCGCGAGGGCCGGGGTGAGCACGGCGAGCTGGCTCCCAACGACTGGCGCAGCGCGTTCCACGGCCCGGCGTGGACCCGCATCACCGAGGCCGACGGCACGCCCGGGCCGTGGTACCTGCACCTGTTCGCGCCCGAGCAGCCCGACCTCAACTGGCACCACCCCGACGTGCACGCCGACATGATCGACACGTTGCGCTTCTGGTTCGACCGTGGCGCCGACGGGTTCCGCATCGACGTCGCGCACTCGCTGATCAAGGAAGCGGGCCTGCCCGACATCGGCGAACGCGGATGGAACCGCCTGCCGTTCCGGCTGCAGCCGATCCCCGGTGTGCACCAGACCGACCACCCGCACTGGGATCGCGACGAGGTGCACGAGATCTACCGCGAGTGGCGCGCCGTCGCCGACCAGTACGACCCGCCGCGCATCTTCGTCGCCGAGGCGTGGACGCCCGACCCGTCGCGCACCGCGCGCTACGTGCGATCCGACGAGCTGCACACTGCGTTCAACTTCGACTTCCTGCGTTGCCGCTGGATCGCCGACCACCTGCGTGGCGTCATCGACGACACGCTGCACGAGCACCGTGCCGTCGGCGCGACCGCCACGTGGGTGCTGTCGAACCACGACGTGGCGCGCCACGTGTCGCGCTTCGCCCGCCCGCAGCGTGGCGGCGTGCGTGGCCATCACCTGCGCGACCTGTCGGCCGAGGCCGACATCGAGCTCGGCGTGCGGCGCGCACGTGCCGCCGCGCTGTTGATGTTCGCCCTGCCCGGCAGCTGCTACGTGTACCAGGGTGAGGAGCTGGGTCTGCCCGAGGTGGAGGACCTGCCGGAGGAGTCGCTGCAGGACCCGACGTGGCAGCGCAGCAACGGCACCGATCGCGGTCGCGACGGCTGCCGTGTGCCGATCCCGTGGACGACCGACTCGACCACCAACTACGGGTTCTCGCGCACCGCGCCGGCCGACGCACCGTGGCTGCCGCAGCCGGCCTGGTTCGCCGACTACGCGGCGAGCACGCAGGACGGGGTGGCCGGCTCGACGCTCGAGCTGTATCGCGCCGGTCTGGCGCTGCGTCGCGCCGAATCGGCGCTCGGTGAGGGCGACATGGCGTGGGTCGACGTGCCCGAGGGTGCACTCGCGTTCGCTCGCGAGCCGGGCTTCGGCTGCGTCACCAACGTGAGCGCCGACCCGGTCGAGGTGCCGGCGGGGTGGACCCTGTTGCTGTCGAGCGAGCCGCTCGTCGACGGCCGCGTGGGCGTCGACACCACCGCCTGGTTCCGCACCGCCTGACACCGCCCGACGCCGGTCGGACACGACCCCGGAACGCAACGGGCCCGCCTCCGCGAGGAGGCGGGCCCGGCGCGTCGGGGGGAACGACGTGTCAGCTGCGGCCGATGGTCTGGCCGGTCTGCAGGTCGAAGGCGTGCACGCGCAGCGTGTCGACGGTGAGCGTGAGCCGCTCGCCCACGCGCACGTCGCGACGGGGGTCGAGCGAGGCGATGATCGTCGACGACGCACCGCTGCCCACCTCGACACCGGTGTCGGTGGAGCGCACCGCCGGCGAGCCGATCGTGGCGTGCACCAGCTTCTCGGAGCCGAGCATCTCGACGAGGTCGACCGACACGTCGATCGAGGCGTCGCCGTCACCGCCGAGCGCCTCGGGACGCACACCGAACGCGATCTCCTGACCGACGGAGGCCGACAGCCCGGCGAGCCGTTGCGCCGCTGCGCCGGACAGGCTGACGGTCTGGCCGCCGACGTCGATCGTGATGCCCTCCTCGCCGGCGCTGACGACCTTGCCGCGCACCACGTTCATCGACGGCGAGCCGATGAACTGCGCCACGAACAGGTTGTCCGGCGAGTCGTACAGGGTGGACGGGCTCGCGCACTGCATGAGCACGCCACGGCGCAGGACGGCCACGCGGTCGCCCATCGTCATCGCCTCGACCTGGTCGTGGGTGACGTACATCGTGGTGACGCCCAGACGGCGCTGCAGCTTGGCGATCTCGGCGCGGGTCTGCACACGCAGCTTCGCGTCGAGGTTCGACAGCGGCTCGTCCATCAAGAACAGCTTGGGCTCGCGCACGATGGCACGGCCCATGGCCACGCGCTGGCGCTGACCACCCGAGAGCTGGCCCGGCTTGCGGTCGAGCACCTGGGTGAGCTCGAGCAGTTCGGCGACCTCGGCCACTTTCTTCTTGATCTGGTCCTTGTCGGTCTTGCGGAGCTTCATCGCGAACGCGATGTTCCCCTCGACCGTCATGTTCGGGTACAGCGCATAGCTCTGGAACACCATCGCGATGTCGCGTTCCTGCGGTCCCTTGTCGTTGACACGGGTGTCGTCGATCATCAGATCGCCGCCCGTGATGTCCTCGAGCCCGGCGACCATGCGCAGCACCGTGCTCTTGCCGCACCCCGACGGGCCGACGAGCACGAGGAACTCGCCGTCCTCGATGTGCAGGTCGAGACCCGGCACGGCGTTGTAGCCGTTGGGGTACTTCTTCTGGAGGTTCTTCATGGTGAGAGTCGACATGTGTGGTCCGTTCTAACCCTTGACGCTTCCGGCCAGCAGGCCGCGGACGAAGTAACGCTGGAGTGAGAGGAACACGATGAGCGGGACGATCATCGTGACGAAGGCACCTGCGGTGAGCAGCTGCCACTCGTTCCCCTTGTTGCCGACCATCTCGACGAGAGCGGCGGTCATGGGCTGGTTCGACGCGCTGCCACCGAACACCTTGGCGACGAGCAGGTCGTTCCACACCCACAGGAACTGGAAGATGGCCAGCGACGCGATCGCCGGCACGGACAGGGGCAGGACGATCTTCACGAAGATCGACATGTGGCTGGCGCCGTCCACCCGGGCCGCCTCGATCACCTCGCTCGGCAGCGCGCCGATGAAGTTCTTGAGGAGGAAGATCGCGAGCGGCATCGCGAAGATCGAGTGGGCGATCCAGATCGACGGGACGCCGGACAGCGCCTCGGGGAACCAGTCGGCGGCGAACAGGTAGCGCAGCAGCGGGATGAGGCACATCTGCAGCGGCACGACCATGAGCGCCACGATGAACACCGACAGGGCGTCGCGGCCCTTGAAGTGCATCCACGACAGCGCGTACGCCGCGAGCGCCGCCACTGCGATCGGGATCACCGCACCCGGGATCGCGATCTGCACGGTGTTCCAGAAGAACGAGCTGAACGGCAGGCCTCGGACCTTGTAGTCGAGGACCGTCGAGTAGTTCTTCATCGTCACGTCGGTCGGGTTGCCGAAGAAGTGCCACCAGCCCGTCGTCTTGATCTGCTGCTCGGGTCGGAACGACGAGATGAGCAGACCGAGGGTGGGCACGGTCCACAGCGCGGCGATCGCCCACACGACGTACTTGCCGATGCCCTTGTTGGTGGCGTTGGCCATCTTGGTGACCAACGGGGTCTCGTCCTTCGCCTCGGCCGACGTGGCGATGAGCGGGACGGTGGTGATGTCTGCGGTGGTCATGGTCAGCGTGCTCCCCGCATGGCCCGCTGGTTGCGGGCGTTGACGTAGATGATCGGCGCGACGGCCAGGAACAGCAGGATCGCCCAGGCGGCGCCGAGGCCGTCGTTGTCCTGCGGGAAGGCCTGCTCGTACATCTCGTTGGCCATCGTGCTGGTGCCGAACGAGCCGCCCTTGCCCATCGTCTGGATGATGTCGAAGATCTTCAGCACGGCGATGACGATGGTGGTGATGACGGTGATGATCGTGCCCTTGATGTAGGGGAGCACCACCTTGAAGAACGCCTGGCGGTCGGTGGCGCCGTCGATCTTGGCGGCCTCGACGAGGTCGTCGGGCACGCCCTTCAGCGCGGCCGAGATGACGACGGTGGCGAACCCGGCCTGGATCCACACGATCACGACCATGATCAGCAAGGTGTTGAGGCCGGGGACGAACGGGCTGTCGATGCCGAACAGCTTCGAGTCCTGCAGGAAGAACTGCGTCTTCTGCTCGCCGGGCAGGATGCGCAGCACCGAGTTGAGCAGGCCGTACTCCTTGGGGGAGTAGACGAAGTTCCAGATGATGCCTGCGCCCACCATCGAGATCGCGGTCGGCAGGAAGATCGCCGCCTTCGCGATCGGCTCGCCACGCATGCGGTCGGCGAAGCGGGCGATCACGATGCCGATCACCGTCGCCGCACCGGTGACGATGACGCCCCACCAGAGGGTGTTCATCAACACTTCGATGTTGTTGTCGTTGGTGAAGATGTCGCGGTAGTTGCCGAACCCGTACCACTTGTCGTTGCGGTCGTAGAACGCGAGACGGAAGTTGATGAGGGCCGGCAGGACCAGGCCGAGCAGCAACACCACGCCCGGGCCGAGGAACACGACGGTGCGTGCCCGTTCGCGCCACGGTTCGGGCAGTTGGCTGGCCAGCCAGTAGAGGGCTCCGATGACGACGGCGAATGCAGCGATGCCGACGACGACGAGCCCGAGTGAGCTGAAGATGTCTCCCATGTCCCCCCGGATCAGAGATGTGTTGGTGCCCGTGATGGGCGGTCACCGAGGCGGACTGTAGCACTGCCTCGGACGCTCGTCATCTGGACGAGCGGCGGTGTCCCGACATGGAACGGGGTGGGCCTGCCGGAGCAGGCCCACCCCGTCCCTGCGGTGTGTGATCTGGGTCAGCTGACGCTGATCAGATCATGCGGGCCAGCTGGCCTCGATGTTGTCGAGGGTGGTCGCGGTGTCCTGCGAACCCACGACCCACTCGACCATCTCGCTCCAGAACGAGCCGGCGCCCACGGGGCCGGGCATCAGGTCGGAGCCGTCGAAGCGGAACACGTCCGAGTCGGCGAGCAGCTGGGCGAACTGGGCCTCGAGCGGGTCGGTGACCAGCGAGATGTCGGCCTTCTTGTTCGGGGTCAGCCAGTTGCCGAGCTTCAGGCGCTCGTTGGCGTAGTCGGCGCTGGTCAGGTACGCAGCGACGGCCGCGACCTCGGGACGATCCGAGAACGCACCGATGAGCTCACCGCCACCGAGCATCGCCTTCGGGTCGTCGGCGTTGACCATCGGCAGGAAGAAGGTGTTCACCTGACCGTCGGGGCCCTTGGTGGTGCCGTCGGGCCACTGGTTGCCGTAGAAGTTCGCCTGACGGTGCATGTAGCACTCGCCGTCGAGCAGCGGGAGACCGGCTTCCTGGAAGCTGGTGCTCGGGATGCTCTGCGAGCCGCCGAGGACGAAGTCGTCGTTCTTGACGATCTTCGCGACCTCGTCGAGCGCCGTGGCGACGGCCGGGTCGTTGAACGGGATCTCGTGGTTGACCCACTGGTCGTACACGTCGGGGCCGGCGGTGCGGAGCATGACGTCCTCCACCCAGTCGGTGAGCACCCAACCGGTGGCGCCACCCGACTCGGCGCCGACGCACCACGGGGTGCCGCCGTCGTCGACGATCTGCTGGCTGAGGTCGAGGAGCTCCTGCCACGTGGTGGGGATCTCGTAGCCCTTCTCCTCGAAGGCGGCCGGCGAGTACCACACCAGGCTCTTGATGTTGGCGCCGAACGGCGGGGCGTAGAACGTGCCGTCGACCGAGCCGTAGCCGACCCAGCTCTCGCCGTCGTTGGCGACGACGTCGGCCTCGAGGTCGGACAGCGGCACGACCTTGCCGTCGCTCGCCAGGGTGTTGAGCAGGCCCGGCTGCGGGATGAACGCGAGGTCGGGGGCGTCGCCGCCGTCGACCCGGAGCTTGAGGTCGTCCTCGAACGTGGCCGAGCCCTCGTGGACGATGTCGATGCCCGTCTGCTCCTCGAACGAGGCCCAGGCGGTCTCGAGGCGCTCGGCCTCGACGTCACGGATCGAGCTGAGGATCGTGACGGTGGTGCCCGCGAACGGCTGGTCGCCGCTCGCAGCAGTGGTGTCCGAGCCACCCTCAGCAGCGGTGGTCTCGGTGCCACCCGCAGCTGCAGTGGTCTCGCTGGCGGCCTCGGTGCCCTCGGTGGCGTCGTCGTCATCGCCGCCACAGGCAACGATCACGAGGCTTGCCACGATGGCCGCGGCGGCCAAGCGTCGGCGGTGTGCCATGTGTTCTCCCCCTCGGAGATCAGGGCCGTGTGAGCGGCCCGTGTATGTAAGCGCTTGCAGAGTAGCCCGGTGTCAGGGTGCCGTCAATGTCTGTGGCGAAGTCCTTCGCACGGACCCCACCCGAGCGGTCGTCGAGGTGACGAGTGGTCGGTCAGGACCGGTGCGATCCGGCGTCAGATCGGGCGGCCGGTGCTCATCCGTTCGACGAGCACGATCTCCATCGGGTGGTGCTGCACCACGCCGAAGCCGTCGAGCGCGTCGAGCATCAACCGGGCGCCGAGGCGGCCCATGTCGCGCACCGGCTGGCGCACCGTGGTGAGCCCCATCGCCTCGGACACGGGGTGGTCGTCGAAGCCGACCACCGAGACGTCGCGACCGACGGTGAGCCCGCGATCGCGGATGCTCTGCAGCGCACCGAAGGCCATCTCGTCCGACAGGAAGAACACCGCCGTCGGTGGCTTGGGCAGCTCGAGCAGTCGCTCCATCGCTGCGTGACCACCGGCGATCGTGAAGTCGCCGTCTTGCAGGTACGTGTCGGGCACGCGCAGACCGGCGGCGCGCAGGGTGTCGCGGAAGCCGGCCGTGCGCTCGGTGGGCACGTTCTTCGCGACGTCGAGGTTGGTGTGCCCGCCGACGAGGGCGATCCGCTTGTGACCGAGCCCGATCAGGTGTTTCGCGGCCAGACGGGCCCCACGGGTGTTGTCGATCGACACCGACGTGAGCTGGTGCAACTGCTCGCCGAGCACCACGATCGGCGTGTCCATCTCGGCCAGGCGCGCGGCGGCCTCCTCGCCGCAGAACACGTCGACCAGGATGACGCCGTCGACCCGCTGCTCGAAGCGGGCATCGCCACGGAACATGCGCTCGCGGGCGGCCGAGTTGGCGGTGCCGATCAGCAGGTCGAAGCGGGCCTGGGTGAGCACCTCCTCGACGCCCACCGTGAGCTCGCTGGTGTACCAGCTGGTGAGCATCGGGGCCACGAGGCCGACGGTGCGGCTCTGGCCGGACGCCAGGCGTGCGGCGTTGGCGTTGGCGACGTAGCGCAGGCGCTCGACGGCGCTCATCACCCGCTGGCGCGTGCTCTCGGCCACGTAGGGGTGGTGACGCAGCGCCCGGCTCACCGTCGCGGTCGACACCCCCGCCTCGCGGGCCACGTCGTCGATGGTGGCGCGCGTGCTCGCGCCGCCGGGCGTGCCCGAGCCGGCGTCGTGCTCGCTCGCGTGCATGTGTCGGGACGTGTCGACGTCGGCCACGGTCACCTCCTCGGGCCGGGCGCGAGTGTAAGCGCTTGCATCGCCGTGACAATACACTCGTCGCCGTGGAACGGAAGGGGGCACCCGCCGACGGCGGGTGGGACGAGCTCGCGGGCGGCCTCGGGCACGAGGGGGCAGATCGATTCGGCGCGCGGTGGCGATCCGTCGCGCCCGATGCACGCCCCCTGCTGCAGGCGCTGTACCCCGACCACGACACGACGCAACTCGAGGCACGGGTGCTCGACGTGCTCGCCCGGGCGGCGCTCGGACGTCGCCAGGCACTGCGCGACCTCGACGCCCGCCGCGAGATCGACCCCACCTGGTTCCAGAACGCCGACCAGATCGGCTACGTCGCGTACGCCGACCGGTTCGGTGGCACCTTCGCCGGCGTCGCCGACCACCTCGACCACCTGAGCGACCTGCACGTCACGTACCTGCACCTCATGAACGTGCTGAAGGCGCGCGAGGGCGAGAACGACGGCGGCTACGCGATCGTCGACTACACCGACGTCGAGGCCCGGCTCGGCACGCGCGACGACCTCGCCGAGCTGTCCGACGAGCTGCACCGCCGGGGCATCGGCCTGTGCGTCGACCTCGTGCTCAACCACACCGCCAGCGAGCACCCGTGGGTGCTGGCCGCCAAGCAGGGCTCGCTGCGCCACCGCGACTACTTCCTGGTGTTCCCCGACCGCACGCTGCCCGACCAGTACGAGCGCACGCTGCCCGAGGTGTTCCCCGAGATGGCACCGGGCAACTTCACGTGGGACGCCGACCTCGAGGGCTGGGTGTGGACCACGTTCAACACGTACCAGTGGGATCTCGACTACGCGAACCCCGACGTCTTCGTCGAGATGCTCGGCGTGATGCTCGACCTCGCGAACCTCGGCGTCGACATCCTGCGCGTCGACGCGATCGCGTTCACGTGGAAGCGCATGGGCACCAACTGCCAGAACCAGCCCGAGGCGCACCTGCTGGCACAGCTGTTCCGCGCGTACGTGTCGGTGGCAGCGCCGGGCGTGGTGCTCAAGGCCGAGGCGATCGTGTCGCCGCGCGACCTGGTGCAGTACCTGGGTACACACCGCCAGCAGCGCCACGAGTGCCACCTCGCCTACCACAACCAGCTCATGGTGATGATCTGGAACAGCTTCGCCACCAACGACGCGCGGCTCGCGACCGAGTCGCTGGCGTCGTTGCCGCCCACGCCGCGCGAGGCCGGATGGGTGTCGTACCTGCGGTGTCACGACGACATCGGCTGGGCCGTCGACGACGCGATCGCCTCGGGCCTCGGCATCGATCCCGCGGCGCACCGCGCGTTTCTGGCCGACTTCTACCGCGGCGACGCACCGGGCTCGTTCGCGCTCGGTGCCGCGTTCTCGTCCAACCCGGCGGCCGCCGACGAGCGCACGTGCGGCACCGCCGCCTCGCTCGCCGGGATCGACCGCGCCCGCCGGGACGGCGATGCCGCGGCGCTCGACCTGGCGGTGCGTCGATTGCTGCTCGGCTACAAGATCATCGCCTCGTTCGGCGGCATCCCCTTGCTGTACATGGGCGACGAGTTCGCGATGTGCAACGACTGGACGTACCTCCACACGCCCGAGCACGCCGGCGACTCGCGCTGGCTCCACCGGCCGGTGATGGACTGGGCCGCGTTCGACGCTGCCGCGCCCGACTCGGTCGAACGGCGCGTGTACGACGGGCTGCGTCACGTGTTCGACGTGCGGCGACGCACCCCGGCGCTCGCGGGTGGGGGCGAGACGTACCCGCACCGCCACGACCGGTTGCCCGTGCTGGCCTACGAACGCCGGCATCCCGTGCACGGCCGGTTCTACGGCATCGCCAACGTCGGCCCCACCCCCGTGTCGGTCACCGTCGACGCCTTGCGCTGGGCCGGGCTCGAGCAGCCCGTCGAGGTGCTCGGCGACGCCGTCTCGATCGACGGTCCGTGGCTGCGGCTCGGGCCGTTGTCGATGGGCTGGTACGTCGATGCCGCCGACGTCGCCATCCAGCCGCCGTTGCCCCCACGTCCGTCCGACCCTCGACCCCCGGCCGGCTCCCCCGCCGGCAGGTAGGAGCACCATGAACGCGTCCTCCGACGCCGCGCCTGTCCGATCCGCCAGCGCCGTGCGGTTCCCCACCGGCTTCACGTGGGGTGCCGCCACTGCGAGCTTCCAGATCGAGGGCGACCGCGCCGGTCGGGGCGACAACGTGTGGGACACCTTCTGTCGCCGGCCCGGCGCCGTACTGAACGGCGATCACGGCGACGTCGCGTGCGACCACCTGCGGCTGATGGAGGACGACGTCAAGCTGATGGCCGATCTCGGCCTGCAGGCGTACCGGTTCAGCATCGCGTGGCCGCGGGTGCTGCCGGAGGGCACCGGCACGCCGTCGGCCGCCGGCCTCGCGCAGTACCACCGCCTCGTCGACCTGCTGCTCGCGCACGACATCGAACCGGTGCCGACGCTGTTCCACTGGGATCTGCCGCAGGCGCTCGAGGATCGCGGCGGCTTCCGCCAGCGCGAGAGCGCATGGTGGTTCGCCGACTATGCGGCGCTGATGGCGCGCGAACTCGGCGACCGTGTCGAGCGCTGGTCGACGTTCAACGAGCCGTGGTGCTTCGCGTATCTCGGTCACGCGTCGGGCGAGCACGCGCCGGGCCTCCGCGATCCGGCAGCGGCCGTCGCGGTCGCGCACCACGAGCTGCTCGCGCACGGCTACGCGCTCGAGGCGATGCGCTCGATCCGTCGCGACCTGTCGCTCGGCATCGTCATCAACCCGGCGCCGGTGCACGTCGACGAGGCGCTCGGCGACGACGTGCAGCGCCGCATCGACGGCACGCTCAACCGGTGGTGGTTCGACGCGGTGGTGCTCGGTCGCTATCCCGTCGACGTGCTCGACGACCTGGGTGCGTGGGCCAACTGCGTGCAGGACGGCGACGAGGGGATGATCGGCCAGGAGCTCGACTGGATCGGCATCAACTACTACAACGACCACTTCTACACGCTGCGCGCGCCCGACACGCCGGGCACCTCGCCGCACGTGACCGCGCCCGGTTCGGCGCCGATGCAGGTCGACCGGCCGTCGACCGACATCGGGTGGCCGATCACGCCGCAGGGGTTCGAGGGGCTGCTGGTCCGCCTCGAGCGCGACTACGGCGACGCGCTGCCGCCGGTGTTCATCACCGAGAACGGTGCGGCCTACCAGACGGCGCCGGGTGAGCTGCCCGGCCCCGACGGCCAGGTGCACGACGAACGCCGGATCGCGTACTACGACGCGCACCTGCGCGCGGTCGCGAACGCGATCGAGCAGGGCGTCGACGTGCACGGCTACTTCGCCTGGTCGTTGATGGACAACTTCGAGTGGGCCTGGGGCTACAGCCAGCGCTTCGGTCTGGTGCACGTCGACTACGAGACCCAGGTGCGCACCCCCAAGGCCAGCGCCCACTGGTTCGCCGAGGTCGCACGCACCAATCAGCTCCCCGCCTGACCGCTCACGGACCCCCGGGTCCGTGAGCGGTCGGGACGAGTAGGGGACCGCTCGCTCACGGACCATGGGTCGGAGCGGGCGGCGCCAGAAATCAGGGGTTGTCAGAAGGTGTATCGCGATATATCGTGATGACTCGTAAGTCATCGAGACCGATCGGATGATCGGTGAAGAAAGGAGACCACGATGCGACATGGACATCGTGAGAAGGGCCCGGGTCGTGAGTTCGGCTTCGGGCACGGCGGGCCGCCCCGTGGGGGCGGTCGGGGCCGGATGCGGCGCGGCGACGCCCGCTATGCGCTGTTGTCGGCGCTCACCGAGGGGCCGGGTCACGGCTACGAGCTGATCCAGCGCCTCGAGGAGCGCACCGGGGGCCGGTGGAAGCCGAGCCCGGGGTCGGTGTACCCGACCCTGCAGCTGCTCGAGGAGACCGGCCTGGTCCGCAGCGAGCAGCGCGACGACAAGCGGATCTACGAGATCACGGAGGCGGGCCAGACCGAGCTCGCCAACCGGGTCGAGGAAGCCGGCGGCGCACCCTGGATGCCCGGGGTCGACGCCGGTCCGCACGGCAAGCTGCGTCAAGCGGTGATGGGCCTGATGATGGCCTCGAAGCAGATCGGCATGTCGGGCAACACCGAGCTGGTCGAGCAGGCCGCGGAGATCGTCTACGACGCCCGCCGCAAGCTCTACCAACTCCTCGCCGACTCGTGAACCGACGGCGCCACGAGGCCGTATCGCACCACGCCCCCCGTGGTGCGGTGCGGCCTCGTCCGCGTCCGGCGCCCGATCAGCGGCGGTAGCGGGCGGCCGGGACGCTGAGCGAGAAGCGAGTGCCCTGGTCGTCGACGCAGGTCGCGCTCCAGCCCGACTCGTAGACGACGGGTTCGTCGGCGCTGCCGCCCGCCGCACGCACGGCTGCGACCGCCTCGTGGATGTCGTCGACGACGAACCACAGCTCGGCACCACGCACGGCGTCGGCCGGCATCACGCCGCCGGGCGGGGCCGAGATGTTGCCCGCGTGCCCGCTGTCGGGATCGGGGAACGCCCACCCGAGCACGGCTGCGAAGAACCGTTGTGCGCGAGCGAGGTCGGGCACCGGCAGCGCGAAGTAGTAGAGGTCGCCGCGGTCGTAGTGCTTGATCTGGTGATCGCCGGCGGCGTCGGTGGGCTCCGACGCCGGGCTCGCCTGCTGCAGCTCGAGGCCGATCTCGGCGCTCTGTTCGCGGTACTGCTCGTCGTCGAAACCGGGGATCGGCGTGCCGACGTTCCACTGGTGACCGAACGGGTCGAGCAGCGCGCCGGTGCGGTGACCGTAGAACTGGTCGGCGATCGGGCGCACCACGGTGGCACCCAGCTCGACCGCACGGGCGAAGGCGGCCTCGAGCGTGGCGACGTCGGGGAACGACAACGTGAACCGGGTGGAGGTGCCGCCTCGTGTGGTCGGAGCGACGGCGTCGTAGTCGGGGTACTCGTCGGCCAACGCGAGGCGGCTGTTGCCGATCACGATCTCGGCGTGACCGACGCGGCCGTCGGCCTCGACGAGACGGTGGTGCTCGACGGCGCCGAAGGCGGCGACGTAGAAGTCGATCGCGCGTGCCGCGCCGGCGACGGTGAGGTAGGGCACCACGGTGCAGTCGACCGTGAGGTCGGCGGGCATCGAGACGGTGGGGGCGGGTGTGTCGGTAGTGTCGTTCATCAGGCGCTCCAGTTCGTCGGTGAGCAGGTCGCGCATCCGTGCGGTCACGTGCGCGGGTGGGGCGATCGGCGTGTCGTCGGCGCGGAGCGCATCGAACGGGTCGGGCCGGTCGGACGGATCGATGGTCGTCATCGGGCCCCTCCTTCCGTGGTGGCGACGGCTCGATACGCGGCCTTCGCTCGCATCAGCAGCGACTCGGTCGCGTGCACGGACTTCTCGAGGTGGGTGGCCACCTGCTCGACCGGCAGGCCGTCGAGGTAGCGGAGCGTGAGCGCTGCGCGATGGGTGGGTGTGAGGCGCGCGAGCAGATCGTGGACGTGCAGTACCTCGACCGGGTCGCCCGGATCGACGGGATCGGGACCGGTCTCGTACAGCTCCTCGAGCGCGGCTCGACGACGGCCCTCGCGGCGCCAGTGGTCGACCAGCTTGTGGCGGGCCGTGCCGATCAGCCAGGGCACCGACAGCTCGGTGCCCTGGTGGGCGGCGCGGGCGGCGGCGAGGAAGGTCTCGGCCGTGAGATCCTCGGCGACGGCCGGGCTGGGGCAGCGGCGCACCAGGTAGCCGTAGACATCGCCGACCGCGCGCTCGTAGAGCTCCATCACGGTTCGAGCGGGGATCATCCGGGCACCTCGCGCATGCAGCTCCCTCGTCGTCCGGCGGGCGCGATCTCCGTCGCGAGTTTCGCGAGAATTCCGCGGCGTCGCCGTTTGTCCGATCGAACACATGTTCGATACCGTGTCCGGATGGGCTTCAACAACCCGGACATGCCCTGGACGGAGGTCGAGGCCCTGCTCTCGGGCCGCCCGGCACCGGGCCGCCAGAAGGACGGTCGTGCGCCCGGGTCGCCGTCGTGGAATGCGGGCGGCGACGGCCCGGCCTGGAGCCGCAAACGCCAGCCCTACCAGCCCGCCGATCCCGAGAGCACCCGACCGCTCATGCGGCCCGACGCGCCCGCCGTGCCCTACGCCGAGCTGCACTGCCACTCGAACTTCTCGTTCCTCGACGGGGCCTCGCACCCCGAGCAGCTCGCCGAAGAGGCGGCCCGGCTCGGGCTCGAGGCCCTCGCGCTCACCGACCACGACGGCCTCTACGGGGTGGTGCGCTTCGCCGAGGCCGCACGCGCGGTCGGCCTGCCCACGGTGTTCGGTGCCGAGATCACCATCACCGCCGACTCGATGAGCGACACCCGCTACGTCCGCACCGAGGCGCACACGCAGCGGCAGGTGAAGGTGGCGACCGACGACCAGCGCCACGAGCCCGACCCGCACGGCCATCACCTGCTGGTGCTCGCCGACGGTCCCGACGGCTACGCACGTCTCGCCCGGGCGCTCAGCGGTGGTCACCTCGCGGGCGAGAAGGGGTCGCCGCAGTTCGCGCTGGGCGATCTGGCCGACGCCGCAGCCGGCCGCTGGTGGGTGCTCACCGGGTGCCGCAAGGGCACGGTGCCGGCTGCGCTGCTGGCCGACGGGCCGAGCGCGGCCCGACGCGAGCTGCAGCGGTTGGTCGAGCTGTTCGGGCGGGACCGAGTGGTGGTCGAGCTGTGGGACCACGGCGACCCGCTGGATTCGGCGCGCAACGACGCGCTCGCCGAACTGGCCGCTCGCCTCGACCTGCCCTGCATCGCCACCAACAACGTGCACTACGCGTCGCCGTCGCAACGACAGCTCGCGATGGCGGTGGCCGCGGTGCGGGCGCGGCGCAGCCTCGACGACCTCGACCCGTGGCTGCCCGCCGCGGCCACTGCGCACCTGCGCAGCGGCGCCGAGCAGGCGCGCCGGTTCCTGCGCTACCCGGGCGTGGTCGAGCTGGCGGCCGAGATCGGCCGCGCGGCCGCGTTCGACCTGTCGCTGGTCGCGCCGAAGCTGCCGCCGTTCCCGTGCCCGAACGGGCCCGACGGCCGGCCGCTCACCGAGATGCAGTACCTGCGGGCGTTGGTGCTCGAGGGAGCACGCCGTCGCTACGGCGACCGGCCGGCGCCGCACGAGGACCTGTCGTTGCGGGCACGCGCATGGCGCACGATCGACCACGAGCTCGACGTGATCGAGGGTCTCGGTTTCGCCGGCTACTTCCTCGTGGTGTGGGACATCGTCGAGTTCTGCAACCGGGCGAACATCTTCTGCCAGGGCCGGGGGAGTGCGGCCAACAGTGCCGTCTGCTACGCGCTCGGTGTCACCAAGGCCGATGCCGTGTCGCTCGGTCTGCTGTTCGAGCGCTTCTTGTCGCCCGAGCGCGACGGGCCACCCGACATCGACCTCGACATCGAGAGCGACCGTCGCGAAGAGGTCATCCAGTACGTGTACGAGCGGTACGGCCGGCACCACACCGCACAGGTCGCGAACGTCGTCACCTACCGGGCCCGTTCGTCGGTGCGCGACATGGCCAAGGCGCTCGGCTTCGCGCCCGGGCAGCAGGACGCGTGGAGCAAGCAGATGGACGCGTGGGGCACGGTGGCCACCACCGCGAAGGAGCCCGGGCTGACGGTCCCGCAGACGGTGATGGAGCTCGCCGCCGAGATCGAGGACGCACCGCGCCATCTCGGCATCCACTCTGGCGGCATGGTGATCTGCGACCGGCCCGTCATCGAGGTGTGCCCGGTCGAGTGGGCGCGCATGGAGCAACGCAGCGTGCTGCAGTGGGACAAGGACGACTGTGCCGCGGTGGGGCTCGTGAAGTTCGACCTGCTCGGCCTCGGCATGCTCAGCGCGCTCCACTACGCCGTCGACCTGATCCGCGAGCATCGCGGCTACGAGGTCGACCTCGCCACCATCCCGCAGGAGGACGACGTCTACGCGATGTTGTGCCGCGCCGACACCGTCGGCGTGTTCCAGATCGAGAGTCGCGCGCAGATGGCCACGCTGCCGCGGCTCAAGCCGCGCCGCTTCTACGACCTCGTGGTCGAGGTGGCGCTCATCCGGCCCGGACCGATCCAGGGCGGGTCGGTACACCCCTACATCCGGAGGCGCAACGGCCAGGAGCCGATCACCTACCTGCACCCGCTGCTCGAGAACAGCCTGGGCAAGACGCTCGGTGTACCGCTGTTCCAGGAGCAGCTGATGCAGATGGCGATCGACGTCGCCGGCTTCACCCCGAGCGAGGCCGACCAGTTGCGCCAGGCGATGGGATCCAAGCGCAGCCGGGCGCGCATGGAGCGGTTGAAGCAGCGGCTGTACGACGGGATGGCCGAGCGTGGGATCACCGGCGAGGTGGCCGACGAGATCTTCGTGAAGATGGCGGCGTTCGCGAACTACGGCTTCCCGGAGTCGCACAGCGTCTCGTTCTCGTACCTCGTGTACGCGTCGTCGTGGATCAAGTACCACGAGCCGGCGGCGTTCTGTGCGGCGTTGCTGAACGCACAGCCGATGGGGTTCTGGAGCCCGCACTCGTTGGTGCAGGACGCGCGCCGTCACGGTGTGGTGGTGCACACGCCCGACCTCAACGCATCGCTCGCGGTGGCGACGCTCGAACCGTGCGAGCCGTCGGTGGGTGGTGTGGCGGTGCGACTCGGCATCGGGTCGATCCGCGGCATCGGCACCGAGCTCGCACAGCAGATCGAGGCCGGCCGCCCGTACACGTCGGTCGAGGACCTGGTGCGGCGCGTGCCGGCGCTGAACCAGACCCAGCTCGAGGCGATGGCCACGGCCGGTGCGTTCGAACAGTGCCTCGGCCTCGACCGGCGCACCGGCCTGTGGCAGGTGGGTGCGGCGGTGCAGTCGCGGCCCGACCGGCTCGAAGGGGTGGTGACGGGGGTGGAGGCGCCGACGCTGCCGGGCATGGACGTGGTCGAGACCGCGGTGGCCGACCTGTGGGCCACGGGTGTGGCGCCGAACGGGCACCCGACGGTGTTCCTGCGCGAGCAGCTGCGAGCTCGCGGGGTGCTGACGAGCGAGCAGCTGCAGACGGCCGAGCCGCGCACGCGGGTCACCATCGCCGGGGTGGTCACCCACCGCCAGCGACCGATGACCGCGCAGGGCACCACGTTCATGAACGTCGAGGACGAGACCGGGTTGATCAACGTGGTGGTGTCGAAGGGGTGCTGGGCCCGCCACCGATCGGTGGCCCGGGCGTCGGCGTTGATGATCCGCGGCCGGCTCGAGCGCAGCGAGGGGGTGGTGAACGTCGTGGCCGAGCAGATGGTCCCCCTGCCCGTCCCCGCTGCCAACCCCAGCCGCGATTTCCGCTGACGAGATCCGAGTGCCAGCGGTCCACCCGAGTGCCACCGGCCCGCCCGCCGGCTCGCGTGCGCTCCCGTTCGCTGGGCGAACGAATGCGCGCAGGACGCCCGACACGTACGGCGGGGGAACCGGATGTCACACCGACGGGTGATCGTGCAGCGATGGCAACTCCGTCCACGACTCCGCGCACGACTCAGCGCAGCACGTTCGACATCGATGCAGCGCTCCGTCGCCTGGCACGTCCGCAGCTCGGTCTCGTCACCACGGCCCAGACGAGGCACGAGGGCATCGACCACGCGGCGATCCACAGGCGTCGGACGTCCGGTGCCCTCGAGCCGATCTTCGCCGGCGTGTTCCGGCTCGGTGCGTCGACCGCCACCTCCGAGCAGCGGACCCTCGCTGCCGCGCTCGCGGTCCCCGGCTCCTGCGTCGCCGCTTCGTCGGCCGGTGCGGTCATCGGCATGCCCGTGGCGAGCCGCCCGGAACCCATCGTCGCCGTGGGCGACGGGCGGTCGAGCCGAACGTCCGGGGTTCGCGTCGTTCGACAACGCACGCCGTTGCCGAGCCGTCCGTGGTACACCGCACGAGTGGCGACGCCCGAGGCGACGCTCGTGCTGCTTCCCCGGTTCGAGGACGGCGCAACGGTCGAGCGGTGCCTCGACCACTGCCTCGCCCATCGACTCACGACGGTCGGTCGTGTGCGAGACCTCCTCGAGACGATGCCCCCTCGTGCCGTGGTCGGCCGCCCCCTGCTCCTCGAGCTGCTCGACGCTCGATCGACAGGAATCGGGCATCGCAGCGGCTTGGAGCAACGGGTCGGGCGGTGGCTCGATGCCGAGGGCCTCACGGGTTGGCAGCGCAATCTCGGCGTCGCGCTCGCCGGTGGCGGCTCGATCGAGGTCGACTTCGCCTGGCCGGATGCGCGTGTTGCGCTCGAGCTGAGTCCGTTCTTCACCCACGGCTCTCGTGATGCCCAGGCGCGCGACGTCGAACGACGACGGCTGCTGATCGCCGAAGGATGGACGACCGTCGAGGTCGGCGATGACGATCTGACCGACCGCGAGGCATTCCACACCTGCATCGAGGTGATCCGCGCCGTCGTGCAACCGACGTCGCGTGCGCTCCCGTTCGTCCAGCGAACGACAGTGCACACGAAGCGCCCGGCCGCGTGAACTGCGTGACGCGACGGGCGACGCGTGTGGTGGCACGATGAAGGACGTGATGGTGATGTGCGCCTACGACGGGGACGACCGATCGCTCAGGGTCGGTCTCGAGGACGACGAGCCCGGCGATCTCACGCCGACGGTGCCCCACGACTACGTCGACGAGGCCGGCTGGCGCTGCTTCCGCGACGCCGAGGGCAACGTGATCTCGATGCGCTTCGACCTGGCGCACCCAGAGATCGACTGCTCGCTCGTCGGCGAACGCCTCGGACCGAGCGCGATGGGCCTCGCCAGGCGTGTGCTCGACGAGTCGCGTGGCGAGCCGTCCACCTACGTGTCGCACAGCCATCGTCTCTGAACCCGTCGGCGCCGTGCGCGCCGGGGACGGTACGGTCGGTTCATGGCTCGACCGTTCCGTTTCGCCGTCCAGGGCGGCCCCCTGAACGACCCCGAGAAGACCCAGGCCCACGCGCGTCACGTCGAGTCGCTCGGCTACGACGAGCTGTACAGCTTCGACCACGTCGGCACGATCGACCCGTTCGTCCCGCTGGTGGTGGCCGCGCTGGCCACCGAGCGGCTGCGGGTGGGGCCGCTGGTGCTGAACAACGAGTTCCACCACCCGGCGCTGCTCGCTCGTACCGCCGCGACCGTCGACCGGATGATCGGCGGGCGACTCGTGCTCGGCTGGGGCACCGGGTACATGCGGAGCGAGCACGACGCGATCGGGCTCGAACTCCGCGACCCCGGGCCGCGCGTCACCCGCTTCGGCGAGTCGCTCGCCGTGGTGCGTTCGCTGCTCGACACCGGGGCAGCCGATCTCGACGGCGAGCACGTGAGCGTGCACCTCGACAAGCTCGGCATCGAGCCAGCCAACTCGCACGTGCCGATCCTGATCGGTGGGCACGGTCGGCGCGTGGTGCGACTCGCAGCGCAGCACGCCGACATCTTCCAGTTCACCGGGCTGCACCACGGCGAGGGTGGCCTGCCCAACGGCGGCGGGTTCGCGATCGAACACGTCGACGAGCGCGCCCGCTGGCTGAGCGACGACGCCGGCGATCGCGACGCCGACATCGAGCGCTCGATCCTGGTGCAGGCCTGCCACGTGGGCCACGACGCGGCCGAGAAGATGGACGAGTTCGTCGAGCGGTTCGAGATGCCCCGCGAGCTGTTGGAAGCAACGCCGTTCGTGCTGGTCGGTTCGGTGCAGCAGGTGGTCGAGAAGCTCGAAGCGCTGAGGGAGCGCTTGGGCGTGAGCCACGTGACGATCCGCGACGCCGACGGCTTCGCCCCGGTCGTCGACGCGCTGGTCGGTCGCTGACGGTCAGCAGGTGACCGAGGGAGCCGGTGCGACATCGGCCACCGAGGTGCTCGGCTCGACCACGCCGGTGGTGGTGTGCATCGTCTCGCCGCGGAACAGCGCGAGTGTGGCCCGCATGTTCTCGCCGTCGAGCTCCGGGATCAGCACGCTGTTGCCAGCGATGTTCGCGCCGGTCGCCTCGATCGTGAACGAGCGCACCGACGAGGCGTCGAGCGCCGCGAGGAAGCCGGCCACATCGAGCATCGCGTTGATCGTCAGGCCGCTGTCGATCACCACGGACTCCTGCATCGCCGTGATCAACGCCCGCACGGCGTCGACGTCGGTGAGCCCGTCGGCGCGCCACTGTGCGAGCAGTCGCCCCAGGAAGTCCTGCTGGCGGGAGATCCGACCGAGGTCGCTCGCCGGGTCGGCGGTCCACGTACCGTCGGGTGCCTGCATCTCGTAGTGGCGGCTCCGGAGGTATGCGAGCGCCTGGTCGCCGTCGAGCCGCACACATCCCGGCTGGGTGATCGAGAGGCCGGTGTGCGTGTCGCGTGCTGGAGCGGCGAAGGGCACCTCGACACCGCCGAGCCCGTCGACGAGCGTCTTCGTACTGCAGAAGTCGACCTGCACGAAGTGATCGACCTCGATCCCGAACTCGTTGTAGATCGTGCCGAGCAGGCGTGTGGGGTCGTTCTCGACGACTGCGCTGTTGAGTCGGTTCGACGAGGAACGCCCGGCGATCGGCACCCACAGGTCGCGGGGGAACGACAGCACACTCACCGTGGCAGCCGCCGGATCGAGCCGCAGCACCATGATCGTGTCGCTGCGGGCGCCCGCGCTCTCCGGGGGGAGGGAGGCGGCGTACGGTGAGTCGGGGTCGATGCAGTCGACGGCACGGTCGAGGCCGACGACGAGCAGGTTGAACGGCTCGAACTCGGCGGCCGGCAGCGGGGCTTCGGTGGTCGACGCGACAGCGGCGGTGCTGGGCGTACCTTGCGTGCCGGGTGCGACCGGTGACGTGTTGCTCGTCGACGACGGCACCAGCGCGTCGTGCGTGCCGTCGTGACCCGCCCACACCACCACCCCGGCAACGGCCGCCGCCGTGAGGCCGACGGCCCCGGCGCGCGCCCAGGCGCGGCTCGGCGCCGCGACCGTCGGCGCCGTGTGCGCCAGCTGGTCGACCGACCGGTACGGCTCGAGGCCGGCCGTCGCGTCGCGCAGCATGACGCGGAGCTCGCGTTCGAACTCGTCCGACTCGTGGTTCATCGTCCCTCCTCCGGGATCGAGCGCTCGAGCAGCGAGCGCAACGTGGCGAGCCCTCGGCTCGCGTGTGACTTCACCGACCCGGCCGACATGCCGAGCGTGCGGGCGACCTCGGCCTCGGACAGGTCGTCGTGGAAGCGGAGCACCACGACGGCCCGCTGACGTGGGGGCAAGCGGCGGAGCGCGGCGACCACGGAGCGATCGGCGAACGCGACCTCGGGGCTACCGTCGCCTGCTACCGGCCGTGCACCCCACCGCTGGTTGGCCCGGGTCTCCGACATGCGCCGCCGATGGCGCGACCGCACCTCGTTCACCAGCGCCCGCCGCAGGTACGCGAGCGGGTCGTCCACCGAGCCCGCCCGCCACTTCGGCAGCACCTTGGCGAACACCTCGGCCGTCACCTCCTCGGCCACGTGCACGTCACCCGTGAGCAGACACGCGAGCCGGTGCAGCCGGGCGTGGTGCAGCTCGAACACGTCGCGGTATGCCTGGTCGGCGTCCGCCCGCACCGTTCGTCGATCGATCCCGTTCGTCATCGCACCCTGTCAGACGCCCGGGGACCCGACGAGGTTGAGGCACGATGAGAGATGCGGTCGCCACCGCCCCTCATCTCTCATCGCGGGGACGGGGTGGGGTCAGTCGAAGCGGTAGGTGAGCTGGTCGCCGGACTCGTCGACCTCGGCCTCGCCGAGCAGGCGCAGGTGCTCGAGGTGCGCGTACGTCTCGCTCTCTGCCATCGGGCCCCACGAGCGCTGCTGGAACAGCAGCTGCATGTACTCGTGCACGGTGCCCCGGTCGACCTCGTCCGACGCGGCCCGCAGCTTCTCGAGGCGCTCGTGGTGATGTCGTTTGATGTCGTTTGCCCGGCCGGCGAGGTCGTGGAACTCGAGGCCGTGCGCGGGCAGCACCGTGCGCACCTTGTCGAAGGTCGTCATCCGGTCGAGGCTGTCGAAGAAGTCCTTGAGCGGATCGACGGTGGTGCCGAGGCCCGAGATGTGCGGCGTGATCGTCGGCAGCACGTGGTCGCCGCTGATCATCACGCCGTCGTTCGGGTCGTACAGGCAGAGGTGGTCGATCGTGTGACCCGGCGTGTGCACCGCCACCCACTCGCGCCCGCCGAGCACCAGCACGTCCGCGTCCTGCACCCGCTTGGTCGGCGAGGGCGTCGGGATGAACTTGCCGGCCGCCTTGCGCATCGCCCAGTACCGCATGCGCCGCGACCGCGACACCGTGTACGGCTTGCCACCCCACGGGGTCGCCCGGCCCATCGGCCCGGGGGAGGTGTCCTGACCGCGGGCCGCCTCGACCTGCGCCTTGACGGGCCGGTCGGCGATCTCCATGTCGTCGGCGCTCTCCTGGTCCTCGGCGCCCGGGTCGAGGAACGTGCGGAACGAGCGGTGCGTCACCACCTCGGCGCCCTTGCGCTTGAGCGACCCGGCCTGGCCGAAGTGGTCGGGGTGCGAGTGGGTGACCACCACGGTGTGCACCCGCTCGATCGGGAAGCCGCCCGCCTTGAGCGATCGCTGCAGCTCCTTCGACGTCTTCGGACCGGGCAAACCGGGATCGACCAGGGTGATCCCGCGCGAATCCTCCATCACGTAGCAGTTGACGTGGCCGAGACCCGGCAGCGCGATCGGCAGCTGCAGCCGCAACACGCCGGGCGCCACCTCCTCGAGCCCCTCGCGTGGCGGCTGGCGCTCCTCGCGCACGCCGGACGGCCGAGGAGCGTGCGCGTGGTGGTGCTGGTCGGTCACCTGGTCCGTTGTAGCGGAGCCCGGCCGGCGAATCGAAGTCGCACGGGCACGAACGTCAGCGGGTGGCGACCTGCTGACGACCCTCGCGCCACCGCATGATCGTCGACCCCATCGTCCAGGCCGGGCCCATCAGCAGGACGACGTCGGTGAACGGGTTGCGGTCGGGCCAGGCGAGCGTGAGCATCGTCATCGTCGTCACCCAGATCGAGATGAACGCGATGTTGGGCCGACGCCACTGGGTGGCCTGCACCGGGTGGGCGAACTCGACGTCGGTCATCGACAGCGCGGCGAGGCCGATGCAGACGATCGCTGCGACCGGGCGCGGCGTCGAGAGCAGCCACAGCGTGGGCACCACCAGGTTCCACACACCGGGGAACCCGCGGAACCAGTGGTCGTCGGTCATCATGTCGGTGCGGCTGAACCACATCGCCGACGTGACGAGCATCAGCGCGATCGCGAACTGGCCCACCGGGCCGTGGGGCACGACGTGGAACTGCCACGCGAACACCGCCGGCACCAGCACGCAGGTGACGTAGTCGATGACGAGGTCGAGGATGTAGCCGTCGTACTTCGGGATGACCGACTTGATGTCGTAGCGGCGTGCGAGCGGACCGTCGACCCCGTCGATGATCTGGGCGAGCACCAGCAGCAGCACGGCCGCACGGGGTGAACCGTCGAGCACGGCCATGATCGCCAGCATGCCGACGACGATGCCACTGGCGGTCAGGAGGTGGATGGCCCGGCACGCCGACAGGTCGGCGCTGCTCACCTGGACATCGACAGGGGTCTCTTGCACGGCGGACACACTAGCGACGGTCCGGGAACGAACTCCGACAGCCCGGATGCGGGGTCGGTAACCTCGCAGCGTGCTGTTCCGGGACCGGCGTGACCGCCTCGCGCTGATCTGGCTCGCGGTCGTGTTCGGCTGGAGCGTGCTGCGCTGCATCGCCGTCGCCGAGTGGTTGTCGTCCTACGGCGTCGACCCGGTCTGGTACCTGGTCATCGACCTGTCGTCGTCGCTGCCGTACGGGTTGTGCAGCGCCCGGCTGCTCGGCGCCCTGTTCGACGGCCGCCGCCGTGCCGCCGTCGGCTGGGCGATCCCCACGCTCGCGGCGTTCATCGCACCCGACGTGTACATCTTCGCCTCGGGTCACGCCCTGCCCTGGCTCAGCTACGTGGTGGTGCTCGGTATCGCTGGTATCGCCAGTGCGCTCGCCGTGCGCTCGGGCAAGAGGTCGCTCGAGCAGAAGCGCCGCGCCGCCGAACTCGAGGCCCTCGAGGCCGCCGGCACCCCCGGCGCCCCCGTCCTCTGACCGGCGCCCGACCCGAGCACCCGATCGCGGTGTCAGCCGACAGGGACGAACGACACGTCGATGGCGTCGGCGGAGAGGGTCAACAGCGCCACCGTGCAGACCGGTTGGGCGCGTCGCTGCATCGCCGAACCCGGGTTCAGGTGGTGCTGCACGTGGCCCCGATCGTCGACGTGGGTCTCGTGCCAGGGCGCGTGCGAATGGCCGAACACCACCACGTCGGCAGCCGGGAACCAGCGCCGCAAGCGTGGCCCTCGGCCGGTGGACGCGCCGCTGTCGTGCACCATCGCGACCGTGCGACCTCCGAGCTCGACCTGCACCTGCTCGGGGAGCCGGAGCCCGTGGTCGTTGTTGCCCAACACGGCGTGCACCGGGGCGTGCTCGCGCAACGCACTCAGAACACCTGCATGCACCACGTCGCCGGCGTGCAGGATCGCGTCGAGCCCGTCGAGCAGGGCACCGAGCCGCGTGATCAGCCGGTCGGCCTGACCGTCGCCGAGGTGGGTGTCGGACACCACCAACGCACGCGCACCCGCTGCCATCACAGCGCTCGCAGCACGGCCTCGCCGCGAGGTGAGAGCCGGTAGCCGACCTCGAGGCTCTCGGTGAGGCCGAGCTCTTTCAGCTTGCGCACGTCGGTCTTGAACGCCATCCGCTCGCGTCCCGCCTGACGGGCGAGCGCGGTCGACACGATGCCGGGGTACTTCTCGATCAACCGCAGGGTCTGCCTCGTCCACGGCTTCGGTGCCCGGCGGTCGAGCCGGTCGAGCCGGGCACGCAGATCGGCCATCGTCGCGTCGTCGAGCTCGGCGTCCTCGCGCCGGGCCACCCGGTCGTCGTCACCGAGATACTGCAGCTGCACGCGCCACACCGTGCGATCGGCCTCGACGCCCATGCGTGCCAGCACCGCCGCGGCGTCGGCCGCCCCCGCCCGACGGGCCTCGTCGTCGGTGATCTCGCCGGCCACCACCTCGCGCACGTCGACGGCCTCGAGCAACATCCCGCCCACGCGGTAACGACCGCCGACCTTGGCCTGCGGACGGGTCCAGGTGCGGAAGGTGAGCGTGATCGAGCCGTCGGCGAGCCCCGGCCAGGCGTCGGCGCTGAAGAGCATCGGCCCAGGATGGCAGACCGACGGCCGTCGGTCAGCGGGTGCTGCGAATGCCGCGGGCGCTCGACCCGCCCGCAGACGCGGTGGCGGCCATCAGACCGAGCCCGATGAACACGGTGCCAGCGACCCATCGCTGCACGATGCCGAGCGCGCGGCCCTTCAGCAGCACGTGCCGCATGCTGCTCGCGAGCGTCGAGTACGTGCTGTCGGTGATGCAGCCGATCAGCACGAACACCCCGCCGAGCACCAGCGACTGCAGCCATGCCCGCCCCTGGTCGGGGTGGATGAACTGCGGCAGGAACGACAGGAAGAACAGCGCGACCTTCGGGTTCAGCACGTTCACCACCACGCCCTGCCCGAACGCCCGGCGCACGCTCACGTCCGCCTGGTCACCCGAGATCGCCGGCGCCGGCCGCATCAGGGTGCGCACCCCGACGAACACCAGATACCCGGCGCCCAGCCACTTCACCGTGTTGAACGCGGCCGCCGACGTGGCCAACACCGCCGACAACCCGGCAGAGGCGGCGATCGCGTGCACCAGGTTGCCGAGCTCGAGCCCCGCCACGGCGGCCAGCCCGACCTCGCGGCCGTCGCTCACGCTGCGGTTCAGGATGTACAGCACCGCCGGGCCGGGGATGATCAACAGGACGAACGACGCCAGCGCGAACGCGCCGATGGTGGAGAAGTCGGGCACGAGCGGCGACTCTACGCGTCAGACCTCGATGTCGAGGGGTGAGTTCGGCACGTCACCCGACAGCACGGCGGCCAGGTGCGTCGCGAGCGCTCGAGGCGCGAACACGGTGCCCTCGGCCGTCGCCCGTTCGACCTCGGCGAGCGTCCACCAGCGCAGCTCGAACACGAACTCGGCCCGCAGCTGCTCGGGCGTCAACGACGGCGACGGGTCGAACGCCCGGGTGCGCACCAGGTGCACCTGGTCGCGCTGGCCGTCCCACAGCCCGTTCACGAACGGGATCACGTGCAACCGCGTCCAGATGTGCGGGCCGATGTCGGCGTCGCGCAGTCCGAGCTCTTCGTCGAGCTCGCGGCGCAGCGCGTCGAGCGGCCCCTCGCCGGGCTCGATCCCACCGCCGGGCAAGGCCCACCGCGTGCCGGCCGGGAACTCGAATCGCACCAGCAGCACCCGGTCGTGGGAATCGACGAGCAGGGCACGCACCGCCTCGCGGATGCGGAGCGCCGCGGGCGCGGCGTCGGGCACAGCCTCGGTCACGGTGGTCGATCAGTCGAAGTCGACGGTGGCCACGCGGTCGGCGCCGTACACCGGCGCGTCGGCGTCGATCCGGTACTTGCGCGTGACCGCGCCCGTGATGCCGTGCTCGCCGAAGAGCTGCCGCATGCCGAAGTAGTTGGGATGCAGGAAGTGCGCCGCCAGCGACGCCGCGTCCTGCCACAGCTCGTGCACCACGATCGCGGTCGGGTCGCACGGGTCGGCCGCGAACACGTAGGCCAGGCAGCCCGGCTCGTCGTCGCGCGTGGCCTGCTGCAGCGGCACCGATGCCTCGAGCAGCGCGGCACGGCGCTCGGCCGCGATCGAGATGACACCTCCGATGATGATCACGGTGGGCCGGCCCTCACTCGTTCGGCCGCTCGTTCAACCCGTCGTTGAACATGCGGTAGGTCTCGTAGATCGACTTGCACTCCTCGCAGATGGGCAGCTGCTTGGGGTCGCGCGACGGCACCCAGACGTAGCCGCACAGCGCCTCGAGGGGGGTGCCGTAGATGCGGGCCTCGAGCACCTTGGCGGCGGCGTTCTCGCCGCGCTTGGTCTTGACGATGTGCGCGGCCGTGGGCTCGCCCGTCTGCGGGACGTGCTCGGTGTCGAGCTCGGGGTCGGTGCGCGCCGGCAGGGTCACGATCTCGGTCACGCCCCCAGTCTGGCAGGTCGTCCGGCAGGAGCCGTGGCGTACACTCGCGCCGATGCCGCTCTACGAGTACCGCTGCCGCACCTGTGACGAGGCCTTCGAGCTCCGCCGTCCGATGAGCGAGTCGAGCGCCCCGGCCGAGTGCCCGCAGGGCCATGTCGACTCGGTGCGCCTGCTCTCGGTGTTCGCCAGCGTCGGCGGCTCGTCCGGGTCGTCGCCTGCCTCGGCGCCCGCCCCGAAGGCGACGGGTGGCGTGTGCGGCAGCAGCTGCGGCTGCCACCACTGAGTCGCTGCTGATCGGGCAGCGGCCCGGCACGCGCTCCCGGTCGAGGGTCAGCGCAGGCTCGCCAGCTCGGCGCCGAGGTTGGCACGTGCGCGGTGTTCGCGCTCGGCGCGCATCGTGTCCGTCGTGTAGATCGTCGGTCGCTCCTCGAACGAGCGCAGCACCCGGGCACGGCCGGTGCGCCATGCCTCGTCCGGCACGTGCGCGTACTCGGTGCGCACGCCGGTGACGTAGGCCAGGTACTCGTTGCTCGGCGCCCCGAGGATCGCGAGGTCGGCGTCGAGCAGCACCGCCGTGTCGTGATCGATCGGCGAGCCGTGGGCTGCGGTGGCCTCGATCATCCGGGCCACACGCGCGGCCCGGTCCGGGGTCCAGCCGAGCTCGACGAGCCGGTGCTCGGCCAGCCGTGCGCTGGCGGCCTCGTTGCCGCTCGAACGTGGGTCGTAGACGGCGTCGTGGTACAACGCCGCCGCCAGCACCGCCTCGAGGTCGTCGACGGGCTCGGTGGCCGCCAGGCGGTCGACGTGCCGGCACACCCACATCACGTGGGTGGCGGTGTGATAGCGGCGGTGTGGCTCGCGATGCCGCGCCAGCAACGCCTCGAGCCCCTCGTCGTGCCCGCGGCCGGTCGAGCCGATCACGCGGTGCCACACCCGGCGGAGCTCGACCTCGGGCGACGTCACGTCGTGAGCGTAGGCACGCCACCGGCAGTCGTGGCACGCTGACGAGGTGGCGGTGCTGATCGACGAACCCCGGTGGTGGCTGCACGAGCGCCGGTGGAGTCACCTGGTGAGCGACGAGAGCCTCGACGAGCTGCACGCCTTCGCCGCGGCACAGGGCATCCCGCGTCGCGGCTTCCACGGCGATCACTACGACGTGCCCGAGGACTACCACGCGCAGATGGTGGCGGCCGGTGCGGTGCCGGTGGGCAGTCGCGAGCTGTTGCGCCGTCTGCGTGCGGCCGGGCTGCGGTTGAGTCCGGCCGCACGCAGAGCCGAGCGCTGACGCGCCCGGCCGGGTCACCAGCGCTCGGGTTCGCCGAGCAGATCGCGCGGGCATTCGGGCCCGGCCGGACCGATGACGAACCACTCGACGAGCTCGATGCCGCGCGCCTCGACGAGTGCGCCGGCCTCGAGCCACGCGTCGAGGTCGCCCGGCCGGGTGGCGCCGTCGGGGCGCACGGTGGCCACCACCATCGCCAGCGAACCGGCCGGAGCGATGGTCGACAGCAGCCGGTCGAGCAGCAGCCCGAGGTCGACATCGTCGGTGTCGGCCACCACGTTGATGTGGCAGCCGAGGCGCTGCTGGGCGAGGTAGACGACGATGGTCTCGTCGATGAGCGGGTGGTGCATCACCGACGAGATGACGGCCAGCGCGTCGGTGGCGCTGCGGATCGGGTCGACGTTGGCGCGGGGGAGCCGCGGCACCCGCGGCATCTCGCGTTCGTCGGGCCAGCCGAGCCGGGGCGGGATGCCCCAGCCGCGCCATCCGAACGGCGAGGGCGGCAACGGCGAGGCGGTCGAGGCGGTCGAGGCGCGAGGCACCTGGTGGTGGCGAGGACGGCGGGGCATGGGCGAACCTCCGGGACGCGGCTCGCGAGGCGAGGTGCCGGGCGAGCGGGAGCGGTGCGGGGGAACGCAGCTCCGACGGTACGGCGGGGGTGTCACGCCGATCGGTAGCGTCGCCCGCATGGCCGATCCCATGCCGTCCGCCCTGTTCGAGCACGCCGGCGGCGGACGATGGGTGCCGAGCGACCTCGCCCGCGGCCCCTGGGACCCGCGCCACTGCCACGGCGGACCCGTGTCGGCCCTGCTCGCTCGCGCCGTCGAGCTGGTCGAGCCGAACGTGCCGAACGTGCCGAACGTGCCGAATCCCTCGAGCGACTGGCAGACGGCCAGGCTGACGATCGAGCTCACCCGGCCGGTGCCTGTCGGACGGGCGCTGCAGCTCGACACGGAGGTCGAGCGACCCGGCCGCAAGGTGTCGCTGGTGGCCGCGGTGCTGCGCGACGACGACACCGAGGTCGCACGCGTGCGAGCGCTGCGCATCCGTCGCGCAGCGGTCGACCTGCCCGACGACGCGAACCTGGCGGCCGATCAGCCGATGGGCGAGCCGGGCTCGGGACGTGTCGAGCGGGTCACGTTCTCGCCGGGCGAGCAGCTCGCGTACCACCGCGACGCGTGCGAGCACCGGTTCGTCGAGGGCTCGTGGGTGCAGCCCGGTCCGGTGGCCGTGTGGGTGCGGCTGATGGTGCCCGTGGTCGACGGCGAGACACCCACCGGGCTGCAGCGGGTGGCCTCGGCCGCCGACTTCGGCAACGGGGTGTCGGGCGCCCTGCCCTACGACCGATTCGTGTACATCAACCCCGACCTCACCATCCACCTGCTGCGCCCGCCGGTGGGCGAGTGGGTCGGGATGCGCACCACCTCCACCTACGGATCGCTCGGCGCCGGGCTGGCCGAGTCGGCGCTGCGCGACGCCGACGGTCCGCTCGGGCGCAGCTGCCAGAGCCTGTTCGTCGACTCGCGCTGATCGGCCCTACGATCGACCACATGGCCGACGTGACCATCTACCACAACCCGAATTGAAACTCCTCGGTCAATGCCGTGCGCATTGCAGAGGAACTGGGTGTCGACGCCGAGATCGTGCTCTACCTGAAGACGCCGCCGGACGCCGCCACCCTGCAGGGCATCATCGCCCAGCTCGAGGACCCGGTCACCGATCTGGTGCGGCGTGACTCGCTGTGGACCAAGCTCGGCCTCACCGATGCCGACGCCGCCACAGCCGAACAGGTCGTGGGCCTGCTCGTGAAGCACAAGCAGCTGCTGCAGCGACCGGTCGTCGTGGCGAAGGGGAAGGCCATCATCGGCCGTCCCAAGGACCGGGTCCGCGACCTGTTGAGCTGACCCGAGGTCGGGCGGCAGCGTTCAGCGGCGGCGACGGCGGCCCGAACGGCCGCCCAGGGCCTGCAGCACCAACAGCAGCAGCACCGCACCGATGATCGCGGTGCCGACCGACGCGAGGAACCTCGTGTCCTCGTTGTCGATGCCGGCCGCACGCAGCAGGCCGCCGCCGATCAGCGCGCCGAGGATGCCGACACCGATGGTGTAGAGGCAACCGCTGCGGTCGTCCTTGACGATCCACCGGGCGATCGCCCCGGCGAGGAACCCGACGATCACCCAGGCCAACAGATCCATGCCGGCATGGTACGTCCGACCGGAACGTCCACCGACCGGGTTGCGTAGTCTCGGCCGAGATGGAACCCGCTCGACCGATCTCCGGCTGGCCGCTGCTGCGCCGGGTGCTCGCCGAGCAGAAGCGGGGCCTGATCGCCGGCATGGTGATCGGCCTGCTGTGGAGCGCCAGCAAGGTCACCGTTCCGCGGCTCACCCGCCTGGCGGTCGACAAGGGTGTGATCGGGGGCGGTTCGCTGTGGTTCTGGTCAGGCCTGATCGCTGCGGCGTCGGTGATCGCCGGCGTGTTCTCCGGCTGGCGTCGGTGGATCGCGTTCCGCGAGAGCCGGCTCACCGAGACCGTGCTCCGCGAGCAGATCTTCGCCCACGTGATGCGCCTGCACGTCGCCTACCACGACCACACCCAGACCGGTCAGCTGATGAGCCGCGCGTCGAGCGACCTCATGCAGATCCAGGGCTTCGTGGTGATGATCCCCATCACGGCGTCGAACCTGGCGATGGTGATCGCCGTCGTGGTGGTGCTGTTCACCTCGCAGCCGTTGCTGGCCCTGATCGCGCTGGCGCCGCTGCCGGTGGTCAACCTGCTCGCCCAGCGGTTCTCGCGCAGCATCCACCCCGCCGTGCTGGCGGTGCAGGCCGAGCAGGCACAGCTGGCCACCGTGGTCGAGGAGTCGGTCAGCGGCATCCGCGTGGTGAAGGGCTTCGGCGCCGAAGAGGTGCAGGCGACCAAGCTGCGCGTCGAGGCCGACGACATCCGGCGCGAATCGCTGCAGTCGGCCCGCATCCGCAGCACGTTCCTGCCGGCGCTCGACCTGCTGCCCAACCTCGGGCTCATCGCCGTGCTCGGCATCGGTGGTCACCGGGTGCTGAACGGCGACATGAGTTACGGCCAGATGGTCGAGTTCATGCAGTACATCGCGCTGCTGATCTTCCCGCTGCGCAACCTGGGCATGACCGTCGCGTTCGGGCAGCGAGCCGCGGCGGCGTTGCTGCGGGTGAACGAGGTGCTCGCCACCGTGCCCGAGGTGGCCGACCCCGACAAGCCCCGCCGGTTGCCCACGGCGGACGCCGGGCCGGTCGGCGCGGTGCGGTTCCGTCACGTCACCTTCGGCTACGACGCGTCCGCGCCGGTGCTGCGCGGCTTCGACCTCACGATCGAGCCCGGCCGTTCGATCGCGTTGGTCGGTGCGACCGGCAGCGGCAAGAGCACGGTCGCCCGGCTGCTCACCCGCTTCTACGACGTGCAGGACGGCAAGGTGCTGCTCGACGGTGTCGACGTGCGCGACCTCACCCTCGGCGATCTGCGCCACGCGGTCGGCATCGTCTTCGAGGACACGTTCTTGTTCAACGACACCGTGATCGGCAACATCGCCTTCGCCCGACCCGACGCGCCGATGGCCGACGTCGAGCGGGCGGCGCGCCTGGCCGGCGCCCACGACTTCGTCACCGCACTGCCCGAGGGCTACCAGACCGTGATCGGCGAGCGCGGCTTCTCGCTCAGCGGCGGCCAGCGGCAGCGCATCGCGATCGCGCGGGCGATCCTGGCCGACCCGCGGGTGCTCGTGCTCGACGACGCGACCAGTGCGGTCGACCCGTCGAAGGAGCACGAGATCCGCGACGCGATGGCCACGGTGATGTCGGGTCGCACCACGATCGTGATCGCGCACCGGCCCGGCACGATCGCGTTGGCCGACACGGTGGTGCTCGTCGACGGTGGGCGCGTGGCCGCGCAGGGCACGCACGACGAGCTGCTCGCCACGAACGAGCGCTACCGCGAGGTGCTCGCCGCACTCCGCGACGAAGGTGACGAGGGTGACGACGGAGACGGTGACGAGGACGATCCCGATCCGGCGGCGGTGAGCGCCTGATGTACGTCGCCAGCGCGATGCGCGACGAGGACCGGCTCGACCGGGCCGAGACCGGTCGGGTGCTGCGGCGTTCGGTCGAGTTCGCCGAGCCCTACAAGCGGTACATCTGGTCGGCGCTCGCGTTCGTCACGATCACCACGATCTGCACGGTCGCCGGACCGTTGCTGGTCAAGTTCGCCACCGATCACGGCATCAACCGCGGCAGCGCATCGGCGCTCAACGCGGCGATCGTCGCCTACGTCGTGGTGGTGGCGATCAACTACCTGGCCGGCCGCCAGCAGTACCTCGCGATCAACAACGCCGGCGAGGGCTTCCTGCGCGACCTGCGCGTCCGCGTGTTCGACCGGTTGCAGGCGCAGTCGATGGCGTTCTTCGACCGCAACAAGGCGGGCGTGCTGGTGTCGCGCATGACGGCCGACATCGAGAGCATGGGCGAGCTCATCCAGTGGGGCCTGCTGCAGTTCGTGTCGGCGGGCCTGCTGCTGGTGTTCACCCTGGTGGTGCTGGCCGTGATGAGCTGGCAGCTCACGCTGGTGGTGATGCTGGTGCTGCCGATCATCGTCGCGGCCTCGGTGCGGTTCCAGCGCCAGTCGAACAAGGCCTACCTCGACGTGCGCGAGAAGGTGGGCCAGAACCTGTCGACGCTGCAGGAGGGCATCAGCGGCGTACGGGTGATCCAGGCCTACCACCGCCAGGACGAGCAGGTGCGCCGCTTCCACCGCAGCAACCGTGCTTTGTACGACAGCCACCTGCACAGCGTGCGGATCAGCGTGTGGTACTTCGGTCTCGTCGAGTGGGTCGGCGTGTTCGCGATCGCGTTGGTGGTCGGTGTGGGTGGCTATCTCAGCCATCGCGGCAGCATCACGGTCGGTACGGTCGCCGCGTTCGTGCTGCTGCTCGCCAACCTGTTCGAACCCGTGCAGCAGCTGTCGCAGCTGTACAACACGGTGCAGTCCGCAGCGGCGTCGCTGCACAAGCTGTACGGCCTGATCGACACCGTGCCCGACGTGGCCGAGCACCCGCATCCGGTCACGCTGCCCGGCCGCGGTGCGTTGCAGGCGCACGACCTCACGTTCCGCTACGACGGTGCCGAACGCAACGCGCTCACCCACGTGTCGATCACGGTCGCCCCCGGTGAACGGCTCGCGCTCGTCGGCCCCACCGGGGCCGGCAAGAGCACCCTCGCCAAGCTGCTGTCGCGCCTGTACGACCCGACCGACGGCTACGTGACGTTCGGCGAGATCGACCTGCGCATCGCGTCGATGCAGTCGTTGCGCGAACGCATCGTGGTGGTGCCGCAGGAGGGCTTCCTGTTCGGCGGCACCATCCGCGACAACATCCGCGTCGCCCGGTCGTCGGCCACCGACGACGAGGTGGCCGAGGCCCTCGCTCGCATCGGGGCGCTCGAGCGTTTCGAGGAGTTCCCCGACGGGCTCGACACCGAGGTGCGCGAGCGCGGCTCCCGGCTGTCGGCGGGCGAACGGCAGCTCATCTCGCTCGCTCGGGCGGCGCTGGTCGATCCCGCGGTGCTGGTGCTCGACGAGGCGACGAGCAACCTCGACCCGGGCACCGAGGTGGTGGTCGAGCGGGCGCTCGAGTCGCTGATGACCGGGCGCACGGTGATCGTCGTCGCGCACCGCCTGTCGACGGTGCGACGCGCCGACCGCATCGCCGTGGTCGACCACGCGAAGCTCGTCGAGCTCGGCACCCACGACGAGCTCGTCGCGCACGGCGGCCGCTACGCCGCGCTGGCCGACGCGTGGGCGCGCAGCCAGCCCAACGTGTGACCGCTGACCGGCCGCGCCTCGGCACGGGGGTCACTACGGTCGGCACATGGGCGACCTGCCGCTGATCGGGAAGGGCCGTGCGGCCGACGTGTACGACCTCGGGGGCGGGCGTGTGCTGCGCCGCTACCGCATCACGGCGGCGGCCGACGCCGGCCTCGAGGCCCGGGCCATGCAGCACCTCCGCGCGCACGGGGTGCCGGTGCCCGAGGTGTTCGACGCCGAGGGTACCGATCTGGTGATGGAGCGGCTCGACGGCCCGACGATGCTCGACACGTTGAAGTCACGGCCGTGGCGTGCGCGGGCGATCGGCCGGCAGCTGAGCGAGCTGCAGGCGCAGGTGCACCGGGTGCCACTGGGCGGGCTCGACCTGCGCCGCCGGTGTGAGGGCGACGCGATCCTGCACCTCGACCTGCACCCCGACAACGTGATCATCACGACACGCGGGCCGGTGATCATCGACTGGAGCAACGTGGCGCTCGGCGATCCGCTCGCCGACGCGATGTACAGCTGGATGGTGATGGTGACGAGCTCGCCCGACGACGTGCCGGTGGCGCTGCGCCCGCTCCTGCGACGGGTGCGACAGGCGCTCACCGACGGCTTCGCCGAGCGGATGCCGCGGGACGAAGCGGCACGGCGATGGCTGACGTGGGCGTGCGAGCAGCGGCTGCTCGACCCGAACACGCGCCCCGAGGAACGGGCCCGGGTCGAGGCGCTCGCGCTCAGCTCTTGGTGAAGACGAGCACGAACTCGAGCGAGCCGTTGTCCTTCACCTCGGCGAAGCCGTTCGACGGGTCGGGGATCTGGTAGTCGCTGAACGCGATCGGGATCGAGCCGAGCACGCCGATCTTGCCGCCCGAGATCTGCGCGGTGACGTCGAAGGTGACCGAGTTGGTGACGCCGCGCAGGGTCAGGTCGCCGGTCGCGGTGGCGGTGATCGTCTCGCCGTCGGCCGGGATCGTGCCGAACTCGATCGGGGCGGTGAGCACGAACGTCGAGGTCGGGAAGTCGTCGGTGCTCATGATGCGGTCGCGGAACTGCCCGTCGCGTCGACTCTCGTCGCTGGTGACCGAGGCCATGTCGACGGTGAACTCGGCGGCCGTGGCGGTGGTGCCCTCGATGGTGAGCGTGCCGGTCACCTGGTTGGTGCGGCCGGCGGCCTCGGTGTCGACGCCGCCGAGCACCTCGCTCACGCGGTAGCCGAGCGTGGACTCGTCGGTGATGTTCCAGGTGCCGTCGACCGAGCCGGTCGAGCCGGTCGAACCGGTCGAGCCGGCGGCCGTGGTGGCGGTCTCGGCGGTGGTGTCGGACGCCGCGGCTTCGGTGGTGGCGGTGTCGGCCGGGACGGTGGTGCCGTTCAGCGCGGCGTCGAGATCGCCTTCGTCGAGCGCCGGCGGCGCGTCGTCGTGGATGAAGAAGATGTAGCCGTAGGCCGCGCCGACGCCGAGCACGACGAGGGCCACGGCGGCGATGACGATCTTGCGGGTGCGACTCATGGGGTGCTCCTGCCCGTCCGGCGAGGGGGACCACGTCATGTGAGGGGGGCCGAACGGATCGGGTCATGATGGCAGAACGCCCGCTCGCGTCGAGCCCGTCGTGGTGAGAAACCGGTGAGAGATGGTCGTACGACCATCGGGCAGTCGAGGGCAGTCGAGGGCAGTCGAGGGCAGTCGAGTGCAGTCGCGGGCTCCTGGTCGGTCGTGGGCCACGTGTGACGCAGATTCCACGAGATCGCGCGGAACGGGCTCGTTACGAGACTGGTCGGTGCCGATATGTTCGGGACTCGCTGTGTCGAACCATCCCTTCCGTCCCCTGCGCCATCGAGCGGTCCGCCTGCTGTGGTCGGCCGCGCTCGTGAGCGACATCGGCACCTGGGTGCAGCTCATCGTCGTCGGCACCCTCGTCGCCCACGACACCGGTTCGGCCGTCAAGACCGGCCTCGTCGCCCTCGCCACGTTCATGCCCCAGGGCATCGCCTCACCGATCGGTGGCCTGCTGGCCGACAAGTTCGACCGTCGCCGCGTGTTCGCCTCGGCGCTGCTGTTGCAGGCCACGATGACCACCGTCCTCGCGATCGTGCTCGGCTCGGGCGTGCGCACCCCCGCCGTGCTCACGGCGATCATCCTCGTCGCCAGCGGCGCCGGCGCACTCGGAGCCCCGTCGTACCAGGCGATGCTGCCCGACCTGGTGGCGCCCGACGAGCTCGTCGCGATGATCTCGCTCGGCGTCTACTCGTGGAACGGCGGCCGCATCATCGGACCGATGCTCGGCACCCTGCTGGCCGCCACGGTCGGCCCGGCGTGGACGATCGGGTTCAACGCCGCCAGCTTCGTCGTCCTGTCGGGTGCGGTGTGGGCCGTGCGCCGTCCGTTCCGGCCGCCCCAGGTGAGCGCCGGCACCGTCGTCGAACGCCTCGTCGGTGGGTGGCGCGCACTGCGCGTCGCCCCGGGCAGCTTCCACGGTGTCGTCATCGCGATCGTCGTCAACCTGATGCTGGTCCCGTTCATGGGCCTGATCCCGATCTACGCCACCCGCGAGTTCGGTGGCAGCACCGGGCTCACCGGTGCGATCAGCTCGGCGCAAGGGATCGGCGCGATCGTCGGTGGCCTCATCGTCACGATGCTCGCCGCGCACATGCGTCGCAGCCGGCTGCTCGGCCTGCTGGTCACCTGGCTCGCCGTGGCGCTCCTCGCCTATGCGCACGCGCCCAACACCGTCACCGTGGTGGCCTGCGCGGCGGTGCTCGGTGCCGGCATCTCCGCGTTCTTCGTCACCACGTCGGCACTCATCCAGCGTGATGCGCCGCCGGCCAGCCGTGGCCGCATCATGTCGCTCAACCAGGCGTCGATGGGCGTCTCGTACGGCATCGGTCTGCTCACCATCGGCTCGATCGGCGACGTGTTCGACCTGCACGTCGCGTTCACGGTCGGTGCGGCGGGCATGGTGCTCGCGTTCCTGCTCGCCCGCAGCCGCTCCAACACGTGGTACCGCGCGCTCGACGGCGAACCGCTCGACCCGGCCCCGCAGCTCGTCCCCGCCTGATCTCTCGGTCGCCGGATCCCTTCGGTACCTTGGTCCGATGCCGCGCGATCGCATCTACACCAAGGCCGGAGACGACGGGACCACCGGGCTGTTCTACGGCGGGCGCGTCGCCAAGGACAGCGAGCTGCCCACGGCCTACGGCAGCGTCGACGAGGCACAGGCGGTGCTCGGCCTGGCCCGCGCCCACGCCGGCGCCGGCTCGCCGGTCGAGGCGATGCTCGTGCCGATCATGCGCGACCTCTACGTGCTCATGGCCGAGCTCGCGACCCTGCCCGAGAACCGGCACAAGCTGAGCCCGGGCATGTCGTCGGTGACGCCCGAGATGGTGGCCCGGCTCGAGTCGGTGATCGACGAGCTCGACGAACAGTTCGAGCACCCGACCGAGTTCGTGGTGCCCGGCGGCGATCCGGTCGGTGCGTGGCTCGACCTCGGTCGCACCGTGGTGCGTCGCGCCGAGCGTCACGCGCTCCGGGCCGCCGAGTCGCCGTCGCACGTGGTGCCCTACCTCAACCGGCTGAGCGACCTGCTGTGGACGATGGCTCGCTGGCACGAAGGCACGAGCCTCATCGCGAAGGACGTGTGAACCGGGTCTGAAGGACGTGCGCGCGGCGCTCGATCCGGCAGACTGCTGGGCATGAGCAGCTCCGTCAACGTCGAGGTCGTCCGTTCCGTGCCCCGCACGGTCGAGGCGGTCGGCCTCCCCGTCGCCACCTCCGGTCCCGTTCCCCGTCAGCTGGGCCTCAGCCGTGCCGCGCTCGCCGCGAACGGCTTCGAGGGCAAGGCTGGCCAGATCCTGGTGCTCCCCGCGGCCACCGGCCCCGCGATGATCGCGGTCGGCATCGGCGACGCGTCGGCGCTCACGGCGAACGGGCTGCGCTCGGCCGCGGCGGCGATCGTGCGTGCCGCCGGCAAGCGGGCGACGATCGCCACCTCGCTCGCCGACCTCGAGGGCGTCGACGCCAAGTCGGCCGGCCAGGCCGTGGCCGAGGGTGCCCTGCTCGCCGGGTACAAGTACATCGGCCTCAAGACCGACACGTCGGGCGCCTCGACGCTCACGGGCGTGAGCCTCGTCGTCGGCGACAAGCGCAGCGCCGGTGTGCGCGCCGGCGTCGACCGTGGCCTCGTCACCGCCCGCGCCACCTGCCTCGCTCGCGACCTCGCCAACACGCCGCCCGCGTACCTGACCGCGCGCAAGATGGCCGAGCAGGCGGTCGCCGTGGCCGCCGAGTCGGGCCTCGCGGTCGAGGTGTTCGACAAGGACAAGCTGCTCGCGATGGGCTGTGGCGGCATGATCGGCGTCAACCAGGGCAGCGTCGAGCCGCCCCGGATGGTGAAGCTCACCTACACGCCGCGCAACCCGACCGGTCACCTCGTGCTCGTCGGCAAGGGCGTCATGTACGACTCGGGCGGCATCAGCCTCAAGCCGAGCGACGGCATGCACGTGAAGATGAAGATGGACATGAGCGGCGCTGCGGCCGTGCTCGGCACGATGAGCGCGCTCAAGGCGCTGCGCTGCAAGGCGCAGGTGACGGGCTACCTGATGTGCACCGACAACCTGCCGTCGGGCAGTGCGTTCAAGCTCGGTGACGTGCTCACGTTCCGCAACGGCAAGACGGCTGAGATCCACAACACCGATGCCGAGGGTCGGTTGGTGCTGGCCGACGGCTTGTCGCTCGCGGTCGAGGACGGTGCCGACGCGATCGTCGACATCGCCACCCTCACGGGCGCGGCCGTGGCCGCACTCGGCCCGAAGATCGCCGCCGTGGTCGGCAACGACCAGCCGTGGATCGACCAGGTGAAGACCGCGTCCGAGCGTGCCGACGAGTCGTTGTGGCAGCTGCCGCTCGCTCGCGAGTACCGCAAGCTGCTCGACTCGCAGGTGGCCGACATGAAGAACGTCGGCGGTCCGTACGGCGGCGCGATCACCGCGGCGTTGTTCCTCAACGAGTTCGTCGGCACCACCCCGTGGGCACACCTCGACATCGCCGGCCCGATGGACGTCGACGCCGACGACGGCTGGCTGTCGCGTGGCGCCACCGCGTTCGGCACGCGCACGCTGATCGAGCTCGCCACTTCGTTCAGCCGCTGAACCCGGTTCGCTCGCGGCCCGGCCCGGCCGGTCCGACCGGTCGCATCCCCTACGGTGGTGGCCGATGAAGGTCCTGTTCGCCACCGCCGAGCTCGCCCCGCTGGTCCGCGTCGGGGGTCTGGCCGCAGCCGCGGCCGGGCTCGCCGACGAGCTCCGCCGCCAGGGCGTCGATCTCGAGATCGTGCTGCCCGACTACTCGGGCCTGCAGCTCGAGGGGGAGGAGTCCGTCGACCTCGATGTGCCCGACTGGGCCGGGCCGGCTCGCGCGCGCCGGGGCCGGTCGTCCGACGGCACCGACGTCACGCTGGTCGACGTGCCCGGCATCGCTCGTTCGCACCCGTATCTGCAGCCGAGCGGCGAGGGCTGGTACGACAACGACGAGCGCTTCTTCAAGTTCTCGATGGCCGTCGCGGCGCTCACCCGCGCCCGGCGGCCCGACGTGTTGCACCTCAACGACTGGCACACGGCCAGCGCACTGGCACACCTCGACCCGGCCAAGCGGCCGCCGACGATGCTCACCATCCACACGCTCGGCTACCAGGGTCGCGCCAACGGCGGTTGGCTGCGGGCGTTCCCGTACGAGCGCGACGCGTTCGAGTACTTCGGCGACGTCAACCCGCTCGCCGGCGGTGTGCGGCTGGCCGACGTCGTCGTCACGGTCAGCCCCACCTATGCACGCGAGATCGTCACGCCCGAGGGCGGCTTCGGGCTCGACGGGTTCTTGAGCGATCGCGGCGACCGGCTGGTCGGCATCCGCAACGGCATCGACACCGTCGCCTGGGATCCGGCCACCGATGCGGCGCTGCCTGCCACGTACGACGCGAGCGACCTCGCCGGCAAGGACGTCGACCGTGCCGCGCTGCGGGCCGAGCTCGGCCTGGCCGACACGGCCGGGCCCCTGGCGGTGGTCGTCACCCGGCTCGCCGACCAGAAGGGCGTCGATCTGGTCGTGCCGCTGCTCCGCCTGCTCGACCGCCTGCCCGGCCAGGTGGCGGTGCTCGGTGACGGCGACGCCCGCCTGGCCGAAGCGCTCGAGCACGCGGCGGCGGCGATGCCCGATCGGGTCGCGTTCCGTCGCGGCTACGACGAGGCGTTGGCGCACCGGCTGTTCGCCGGTGGCGACCTGTTCCTGATGCCCAGTCGATTCGAACCGTGTGGGCTCGCCCAGATGCAGGCGATGCGCTACGGCACGCTGCCGGTGGTCACCGACGTCGGTGGCCTGCACGACACGGTGGTCGACGTCGACGCCGATCCCGGCCGAGGTACGGGCGTGACCGCAGCGCAGGCGACCAGCCTCGACGTCCTCGACGCCTGGCACCGTGCGGCCCGGGCGTTCGGCAACCGGCCTCGTCGCGACGCGATGCGGCGGCGGGGGATGACGGCCGACTGGTCGTGGCGCGAACCTGCCCAGCAGCACCTCGAGTGGTACGAGCGGATCGCCGCGGAATGACCCACCTGGAGGCGCGACGGCGCCTCCGATCAGCGGTACTGTCCGGCCTGTATGGCCGCACCGCGCATCCTCGTCGTCATCCTCGCCGGTGGTGAGGGCCGCCGCCTGGCGCCGCTCACCACCGACCGCGCCAAGCCGGCGGTGCCCTTCGGCGGGTCGTACCGCATCATCGACTTCGTCCTGTCGAACTTCGCCAACGCGGGCTACCTGAAGATCGTCGTGCTCACGCAGTACAAGAGCCACAGCCTCGACCGGCACATCTCGCAGACCTGGCGGTTCTCGACGTTGCTCGGCAACTACGTGACCCCGGTGCCGGCGCAGATGCGTCGCGGCCCGCAGTGGTTCGCGGGTTCGGCCGATGCGATCTACCAGAACCTCAACCTGATCAGCGACGAGCGCCCCGACTACGTGTGCGTCTTCGGCGCCGATCACATCTACCACATGGATCCGCGGCAGATGGTCGCCGAGCACATCGAGAGCGGGGCCGGTGTCACGGTCGCCGCGATCCCGGTGCCGCGCGCCGAGGCGAGCGCGTTCGGTGTGATCCACGCCGACGACCACGGCAAGATCATCGACTTCCTCGAGAAGCCCGCGGACCCGCCGGCGATGCCGGGCAACGAGTCGATGTCGCTCGCCTCGATGGGCAACTACGTGTTCACCACGCAGACGCTCGTCGACATCGTCTCGCCCACGGGCGAGGACGGCAAGACCACCGACATCGGCGGCGACGTGATCCCGGCGCTCACGCGCGCCGGCGTGGCGCACATGTACGACTTCTCGCGCAACGCGATCCCCGGCCAGGCCGAGCACGAGCGCGGCTACTGGCGTGACGTCGGCAGCCTCGACGCCTACTACGAGGCCAACATGGACCTGCTGGCACCCGTGCCACCGTTCAGCCTCCACAACAAGGAGTGGCCGGTCTACAGCCTGCAGTTGCCGTTGCCCCCGGCGAAGGTGTTCCACGGCTGGGGCGGTCAGGACGCGCAGGTGATCAACAGCTTGTTGTGCCAGGGGTCGATCGTGTCGGGCGGCCGGGTGGTCACGTCGATCCTGAGCCCCGACGTGTTCGTCGACTTCGCGGCGGAGGTGTCCGAGTCGATCCTGTTCCCGGGGGTCACGGTCGGCACCGGTGCCAAGTTGCGCCGGTGCGTGATCGACAAGAACGTCAGCGTGCCACCCGGCTACCAGATCGGGTTCGACCCGGTCGCCGACCGTGAGCGGTTCACGATCAGCGACCGGGGCGTGGTGATCGTCGACAAGGATCGCGTGCTCGACTGACGCGGCGGGCCGGCGACGTGCCTCAGGTGGGTGCGAGCCGGCGGCCGAGCAGTTCGTCGGCGACGTCGATCGCGACGCCGGGGGCGATGCCGAGGCCGAGCAGCTGACGCTCGATCGACTCGCCCGGGTCGCCGGCGTGCAGCATCGCCCGGCCGAGGATGCGGGCACGGTCGACGTCGTGGTCGTCGGGGCCGCTGCGGTGCCAGGCGGCGTGCGCGTCGCGCAGGTACTCGGGCATGCGGGCCAGCTGGCGGGCGCTCACCGGTGGCAGCCGGCGCCGCACCGCCAGCCCGCCGTCGACGGGCTGCGCCGCGCCGAACATCACGCACCGGTTGACCGAGCGTGCGAACGGATTCGACGCGCCGGGCGTGAACGTGAGGCCCAGCGCCGCGGCGGTCTGCACGAGATCGAGCTCGAATCCGCCCGGGTACTCGTCGAGCCCGGTCGCGATCCGCCGCACGATCCAGGTGGTGGTGGGGCCGAGGACGTTCAACCAGAACGTCTCGACGTACGACGAGCGTGGGTCGTAGCCGATGCGGTCGACGACCTCGTCGTGCCACGGGACGACGACGATGGTGGGCTCGCTGAGCGGGATCTCGATCGCGGTGCTGGACATGGTGCTCCCCAGGTCGGTGGTGGGTCACCCGGCCGAGGGCCGGGCTCGCGGGGGAACACCCACATAGATGCACGCGCTGGGGAGCGTTCCGGAAAACGTCCGCTCCGGAAGCGGGTCGTGGTCACGGGACCCTGGCGGATCGGACCGTCAGCTCACCTGCAGCTCGGCCACCATGCCCTGCAGGGCGTGCGGCGGGCCCATCTCCTCGAGCGCCTCGACCGGCGTCTCGGGCGTGGCGCCCACCGGGATGAAGCACACGGCCACGTAGCGGCCGGGCTCGTCGATCGACACCGCGGTCGGTGCCGAGCTGTCGCCCGGGCAGGCGAACACGAACGCGACGTCCGTCGCGAACGAGGACGGGTCGGTCTCCTGCAGCAGCTCCTCGATCGGACGGGTCTCGTCGTCGTCGATGCGCACCAGCACCAGCTCGTGCAGCTCCTGGCCCTCGTTGGTGAGCGTGAGCGCGTACTCGCCGGTGCCGTCGATCGCGTCGAGACCCTCGAACTCGTACTCCTCGGCGGTCACCTCGACCGGCGTCGCTCCGGCCTCGGGTGGCTCGGTCTCGCCGAGCGTGCCCGACTCGCCGGCGGCGCAGGGGTTGGCCGGCGGCGACCCGTCGGGCACCGCCGTGGTGCCCGACGCGCCGTCGTCCGTGCCATCGGTGGCGTCCTCGATCGTGTCGCCGACGTCCTCGATCGAATCGGCCACCGTGGCCACCACGTCCGACGCGTCGCTGGCCGCGTCGGACACCTCCGTCACGGCGTCGTCCACCGCGTTCGACACGTCCGTCACCGCGGCGCCGACGTCGTCGGACGAGACCTCGTCGTCGTTGCCGCACGAGGCGGCGATGAGCGTGCACGCGAGCGCACCACCGACGAGCGCCGAGCGCATCGTGAGCGTGTGGCGGGTGCGGGCGCGCGAAGCGAGACGCGCCGGACGACGACCGATCATGGGTTCCCTCCCTGGATGCGGCCGCCTCTCGACCGCTGGAGCCGCAGGTACCCGTGGGGTGCGGCCCGCGAGACGCCGTCGGCGCACGGTCACCCGTCCGTGCGAGCGGGCATGCGTCGCGATGCTGTGCCACCATGCGCCGCATGGATGCGGCACCGCACGGCGACACCACCGACGCGATCGTCGAGCGGGCGAGCGCATGGATCCGCGACGCGTCGAGCGTGACGGTGCTGACCGGCGCCGGGATCTCCACCGACTCGGGCATCCCCGACTTCCGCGGACCCAACGGGTTGTGGACCAAGAACCCGTTGGCAGAGAAGGCATCGAACCTGCACAACTACCTGCACGAGCCCGAGGTGCGCCGAGCGGCGTGGCAGAACCGGCTCGTGTCACCGGCGTGGGATGCGCAACCCAACGCCGGACACCGGGCGCTCGTCGAGGTCGAGCGGCGCGGTCGACTCGAGGCGCTCGTCACCCAGAACATCGACGAGTTGCACCAGCGCGCCGGTCACGACCCGTCGAAGGTGATCGAGGTGCACGGCACGATGTGGTGGACGCGCTGTTGGAGCTGCGACGACCGGCGGCCGATGGGGGAGGCGCTCGACCGGGTGCGCGCCGGTGATCCCGACCCGTCGTGCCTGCAGTGTGGCGACGGGATCCTGAAGAGCGACACGATCTCGTTCGGCCAGGCCCTGGTGCCCGAGGTGATCGACGCCGCGCTGCAGGCAGCCGAGCGGTGCGAGCTGTTGTTGGCCGCGGGCTCGTCGCTGTCGGTGTTCCCGGCCGCGAACGTCGTGCCACGCGCCAAGGCGGCAGGGGCGCGAGTGGTGATCGTCAACGGACAGCCGACCAACATGGACCGCTTCGCCGATGCGGTGGTGCTCGGCGAGCTGAGCGAGCTGCTCCCGCGTCTCGTCGGCACGTCCGTCGTGTGACGAAACCCGACTGACTGGGTAGGCTTTCGTCCATGGCCACCTTCCGAGACCTCCTCGCCGCCGCCAAGAACGAGATCACCGAGATCGACACCGCCGCCGCCGCCGAGCGCATCGCCGCCGGCGCGGTGGTGCTCGACGTGCGTGAGCCCGACGAGTACGACCAGGGCGCGCTCAGTGGCGCGATCCACATCCCGCGTGGGCACCTCGAGGCGCAGGTCGAGGGTCGCATCCTCGACAAGAACGCGCCGGTCGTCGTGTATTGCGCCGGTGGCGTGCGCAGCGCGTTCGCCGCACGCACGCTCGGCGAGCTCGGCTACACGGACGTGTTCTCGATGGCCGGTGGCTTCGGCCGCTGGAAGGACGAGGGCCGTCCGTGGAAGACGCCGGTGGTGCTCACGCCGGAGCAGCGCAACCGCTACCAGCGTCACCTGCTGCTGCCCGAGGTGGGTGTCGAGGGTCAGGCCAAGTTGCTCGGCGCGAAGGTGCTCATGCTCGGTGCCGGCGGACTCGGCTCGCCCGCCGCGCTGTACCTCGCCGCGGCCGGCATCGGCACGATCGGCATCGTCGACATGGACGAGGTCGATGCGTCGAACCTGCAGCGCCAGATCCTGCACAACATCGACCGTGTCGGCGATCGCAAGGTCGACTCGGCCAAGAAGACGCTCACGCTGCTCAACCCCGACATCGACGTCGTCACCTACGACACGCGTCTCGATGCGTCGAACATCATCGACATCATCTCGGGCTACGACGTCATCGTCGACGGCGCCGACAACTTCCCGAGCCGTTACCTGCTCAACGACGCGAGCGTGAAGCTCGGCATCCCCGTGGTGCACGGGTCGATCTTCCGGTTCGAGGGCATGGTCAGCGTGTTCCATCCGCTCGAGGGCCCCACGTACCGCGACATGGTGCCCGAGCCGCCGCCCGCCGAGCTGGCCCCCAGCTGCGCCGAGGCCGGCGTGCTCGGCGTGCTGCCCGGCATCATCGGCAGCATCCAGGCGCTCGAGACGATCAAGGTGATCCTCGGCCTGGGCGAGCCGCTGATCGGTCGCATCCTGGCGGTCGACACGACCGAGATGACGTTCCGCACGTTCAAGCTCCAGCGCGACCCGGACAACCCGGTCACCTACGCCAACCGCGACCGCATCCTCATCCAGGAGCTCGAGGGCCTCTGCGCCCCCGGCCTCGCACACTGACCCGGCGCACCGTCACCCGACATCCGCGTCCAGCTCAGGCCGGGGTGGTCTCGAGCTCTTCGGCGCCGAGCACCTCGCGCTCTTGCACCACCACGCCGGTGATGACGAGCGCGGCGCCGAGCAGGTCGACCATCGACGGCCGTTGTTCGAGCGCGAGCAGACCGACCACCATCGCCGTCACCGGCAACAGCGCGTACAGCAACGCGATGCGGCGCACCGGGATGCGGCGCATCACGTGCTGGTCGATGCCGTAGCCGATCGCGTTCGAGAACACGCCGACCGCGAGTCCCGAGAACAGCCACGCCGGCGTGGTCCACACCTTGCCGCTCCCGGGCGCGCCGAGCGGCGTGAGTGCGAGCGCGCCGATGGCGAGGCCGAGCCCGAGCCCGGCCACACCTCGGTCGAGGGCTGCGACGCGCCGGCCGATGATGATGTACGCCGCCCACATCGCCGAGGCACCGAAGATGAACGCGAGGCCGAGGGGTTCGTTGTCGATCTCGACCCCGCCGAGCACGGCGACGCCCGCCACCGCCAACAGCAGTGCGATGGTGTTGCGTGTGGTGCGGGTGAACGCGGCCGCCACCGAGATCGGCCCCAGGAACTCGATCACCACCGTCTTGCCGAGATCGATGCGGTCGATCGCGAGGTAGAAGCACAGGTTCATCGCCGAGGTGGCGATGCCGAACAGTGCGGCGGCGCGCAGCTCGTCGGCGGTCCAGCGTCCCATGCGACGCCACGAGATCGCCACCAGCACGATCGCCGCGCCGAGCACCCGCAGCCAGGCGACCGTGGCGGGACGGACGTCTTCGAACAGCGACACGGCGATCACGGCGCCCGTGTACTGCGAGATGCCCGAGACGACGAACAGTGCCTCCGGCGAGAACCGATCGAGCGCGCCCTCGGCGCGGCCGCTCACTCGAAGAGGTCGGGGTCGGTGCGGCAGATCTCGTGCCACAGCGGCTGGAAGCTCAGCCACCCGGCGATCGGCGAGGCGGTCTGCTCGCGGGTGTACACCGCGTCGTCGTGCGGGATCGGCTTCGGCGTGCCGGCGGCCATCGCCAGCAGTTGCGCCTGGCACGAGCGGTCCATCGACAAGAACCAGAACGCAGCCTCGTCGACGGTCTGGCCGACGGTGAACAGCCCATGGTTCTGGTGGATCGCCGCCTTGCCGGTCGGGAACTGCGACACGAGCTCGCGGCCGTCCTCCACACCGAACTGCACGCGGCCGCGCTGGGCGGTGATCACCGTGTGGTCCTCGTAGAAGATGCACGAGTCCTGGGTGATCGGATCGAGCGGGATGCCGAGCGAGCTGAACGCCTTGCCGTGCACGCTGTGGCTGTGAGCGGCGGCGATCACGTCGGGGCGCGCCTCGTGCACGGCCGAGTGGATCACGAACGCGGCTCGGTTGACCGGGCGGGTGCCGTAGACGACGTTGCCGTCGTGGTCGACGAGGATGAGGTCGCTCACGCGGATGTGGCGGAAGCTCATCGCGAACGGGTTCACCCAGAACAGCTCGGGGAACTCCGGGTCGCGCACCGTGATGTGGCCGGCCACGCCCTCGCCGAAGCCGACGCGACCGAAGATCCGCAGCGCACCGGCCAGCTTCTGCTTGCGGTGCAGCCGCTCCTCCTCGACCGTCGCGAACGGGGCCGGGAGGTCGAGCGACACCGGCTTCGGGGTCAGCTCGATGCCGTCGATGGTGCGGACGTCGCGGTCGGTGGCGGTCATGGACGGTGAGCTTAGGGCGCTCCGTCCGGGCGAGCCGGTCCGAGCGGCAGCCGACGTGGCGCGCATCCGACCGTCGTGTCGCCCGAACGGGCGACGCGAAGGGGCCGGTTGACTCATGGCCCTCCAGGAGGGTGTGCACTACCCTGCTGGCACCGTTGCTCGGCGGAGCGCGGTGGCGGAGACACCGAGGGAGAGCGGATTGTCGCAGGCGGCGGACGCCAGTCCGACAACGGGGCAGGTCGGCGCAGGGATCCACCCTGCTCCCTCGGCGACCCTGCGCACCCCTGTCACCCGTCGCGCTCCCTACACGGGATTCGTCGTCGAGGACCACCTGGGTCACGCCACCCACGCCGCCAATCTGCGCGCCGAACTCGCACGACGCGAGATCGACGCGTCGTGGATGCTCCTGCCGTTCGAGGTCGACGGCCCGGCGCGCCACGTGCCGGGCTTCGGGTCGAACTGGACCGTCCGAGCGGGGATCCGCGCTCGACGTGCGATCCGCCGCTCGCACCACGCCCGCCCGCTCGAGGCGCTCTTCGTGCACACACAGGTCGCTGCCGTGCTGGCCTCCGGTTGGTTCGACCGGGTCCCGGCCGTCGTCTCGATGGACGCGACACCTCGGCAGATCGACGAGCTCGGTGGCCACTACGCCCACGCCACGGCGGGCGGCCGGGTCGAGGCACTCAAGCTCGCCGCCAATCGCCGCTGCCTGCACCGCGCCGGGCGCGTGGTGGCCTGGTCGGAGTGGGCGGCCCGATCGGCGATCGACGACTACGGCGTGGCCCCGGAGCAGGTGTGCGTGGTGGCCCCCGGTGTCGAGCTCGCTCGGTGGCGCCCGCCGGCGCCATCGGACGAGCCGACGCTGCGCGTCCTGTTCGTCGGGGGCGACCTGGTGCGCAAGGGCGGCGACGTGCTGCTCGACGCCGTGTCCGCGCTCGCAGCCGAGATCGACGTGCACCTCGACCTCGTCACCTCCGACGCCGGCGCCGAGGCCTGGGCGTCGCGCCCGTGGGTGACGGTGCACCGCGGCGTCGTTCCCAACAGCCCACGGCTGATCGAGCTCGCCCACCGGGCGCACGTGTTCTGCCTGCCCACCCGCGGCGACTGCCTGCCCATCGCGCTGCTCGAGGCCGCCGCCGCCGGGCTCGCACTGGTGAGCACCGACGTCGCCGCGATCGGTGAGGTCGTCGTCGACGGGGTGACCGGCATGGTGGTCCCACCCGGCGACGCCGCGGCACTCGCACGGGCACTGCGCTCGCTCGCCGATCCAGCCCTCCGCCGCCGGATGGGCAGCGCCGCTCGCGCCCGCGCGGAGGAGCGCTACGACGTCGAGGTCAACACGGGGCGCCTCCTCGACCTGCTCGCCGAGGTGAGCGGATCGTGACCCGCATGTTGCTGACGATCTCGGGGGCCGTCCCGGCGACGCTCGACGACGACATCGCCGCGGGCCGCCGTCCGCGGGCCGACTACCGGGCGATCGCCGACTCCCTCGGCGCCGAGCTGATGGACGAGCCGACCGCGCAGCGCGTCTCGCGCCTCGCCCGCCTGGCAGCGCGCGTGGCGGGGCCTCACGTGGGGTTGTCGGTCGCATCGTGGCGCACGGCGCGCGACGTCGACGTGGTGATCACCGACGCCGAGCACACGGGCCTGCCGCTCGCAGTGTGGTACCGGCTCGAGTCGTGGTGCCGGCTCGGGCGTCGTCGCCGGCCTCGGCACGTGATGATCTCGCACCGCCTGGCGTGGGGCCGCAAGATGCAACTCCACCGATGGTTGCGGCTCGGCGCCGAGATCGACACCTACGTCGTCTACAGCACCGAACAACGACGACTCCTGATCGACGAGATGGGTATCGACCCGTCGTCGGTGGTGCTCACCGGCTTCATGGTCGACGATCGGTTCTGGCACGAGGCGCCGTTCCCGCCCGCCGACGGACGCCCTCGCATCTGCGCGGTCGGTCTCGAACGTCGCGACTACGAGACGCTGCTCGCCGCGGTCGACGGCCTCGACGTCGACCTCGTCGTCACCGCTGGTAGCCCCTGGTCGGTGCGGCTGTGGTCGCCGGCGGGCGAGGTGCCGGCCAACGTCACCGTCACCACCGTCCCGTTCGCCGAGCTGCGCGGCGTGTACGCGCAGAGCTGGTTCTCGGTCGTGCCGCTCGAACCGGTCGATTTCCAGGCCGGGGTGACCGCGATCCTCGAGTCGATGGCGGTGGGGCGGCCCGTGCTGCACACGGCCGTGCCCGGGCAGACCGACGTGATCGTCGACGGTGTCACCGGGCGCACCGTGCCGCCGCGCGATCCAGCAGCGATGCGCCGTGCGATCGTCGAGATGGTCGGCGATCACGCAGGACTCGCGCGCATGGGCGCCGCTGCCCGGCACGACGTCGAGACGCGCTTCGCGCTCGACGGCTACGTGCGCCGGATCGGAGCGGCGGCAGGTGCCGAGCTGCCGGCGGAGGCGACGGCGTGAGCGTCGTCCGTTCGCTCGGCCGTGGTGCGCGCGTCGCCACGGCAGCCGTCACAGCCGTCGTGGTGGCGATGACGTCGTACGTGTCGTTCCTCGCGGTGATGGCGTGGGTCGGTCACCGGCGGGGCCGTGATCGCGTGGCGGTGCCGGCCGAGCCCCGCCACACCTTCGCGGTCGTGGTGCCCGCGCACGACGAGGGCGACAACGTGGTGGCGACGATCCGCAGCCTGCAGGCCCTCGACTACCCGTCCGATCGATGGTCGTTGCACGTGGTGGCCGATCACTGCTCGGACGACACGGCCACGATCGCGCGCTCGACCGGGGCTCGAGTGCACGTCCGCGACACCGGCCAGCGCGGCAAGGGTCCGGCCATCGCGTGGTGGCTCGGCGCGTTGGTCGACGAGGTCGACGAGGCCGGCGAGGCTCCGGATGCCGTCGTGGTGATCGACGCCGACACCATCGTGGCAGCCGACTTCCTCCGCGTGGCCGACGCACATCTGGCGGCGGGCGAACGCGTGATCCAGGGCCACTACGCCGTGCGTGACCCCGACCGGTCGTGGTTGGTTGCACTGCGCGCCGCGGCGCTGTACGCCCGGCACTACCAGCGTCCGCTCGGTCGCGAGACGCTCGGCGCGTCGGCCGGGTTGTTCGGCAACGGCATGGTGATCTCGACCGAGCTGCTGCTCGAGCACGGCATGTCGGGCCACCTGGTCGAGGACATCGAGTTGCACGTCGCCCTCGTCCGCGCCGGCGAGCGTGTCGCGTTCGCCGCGGCCGCCCGGGTCGAGGCCGAGATGCCGGCCACCCTCGACGCGGCCAAGGCGCAGCAGATGCGCTGGGAGCGCGGCCGGTTGTCGGTGGCACGCCGGCGCGTGCCCGAGCTGCTCGGCCGCGATCCGCAGTCGTCGTCGAGCCGTCAGACCCGATTGCGACACGTCGAGGTCGCGGTCGACCAGTTGATGCCGCCGACGTCGGTGCTCGGCCTCGTGTCGTTCGCCCACCTCGTCGCAGTCACCCTCGCGTGGCGTCGTCATCGCCGGGGCCCGCTGATGATCGCGGTGGCGGCAACGGCGCTGGTGGCGCAGGTGGTGTCGTTGCTCGGCGCGCTGCGGCTCGCCAAGGCGCCGAGAGCCGTGTACCGCTGGTTGCTCGCCGCGCCGGTGATGGCGGTGTGGAAGACCGTGCTGTACGGGTCGGCGCTGGTGCGCCGAGCACCCGTCGAGTGGCGGCGCACGCGTCGCGCCACCGAGGACGCTGCCGCCCACTCGCCGGTCGCGACGGTCGTCCCGGTCGACACCGGTGCCAGAGGCGGTGGACGTCCCGTCAGCCTGATCGAAGGTGTGCTGCTCGACCGGGTCGACATGGACGCGGCCCTCGAGCGGATCGCCGGGTTCGTCGAGGAACATCGAGCCACGGGACGCACCCACCAGGTGGCCACGGTCAACACCGACTATCTCGTCCGTCTCGAGCCCGGGTCGCCGATGCGCGGCATCCTGCAGCGCACCGATCTCGTCAGCGTCGACGGCATGCCCGTGGTGTGGGCGGCCCGCTGGCACGGCTCGCCGGTGCCCGGCCGCGTCACCGGTGCCGACATGGTGCCGCTGCTCGCCGGTGTGTGCGCCGAGCGGGGGTATCGGCTGTACCTGATGGGCGCCGCGCCGGGTGTCGCCGTCACCGCCGCCGAGGTGCTGCGGGCGCAGCACCCGGCGTTGCAGGTTCGTGCGTCGAGCTGCCCCGACATGGCGACGATCGAGGACATGGACCCGACGGTGCTCGCCGACATCCGCGAGTGGCGCGCCGACGTCGTCCTGGTCGCGCTCGGCCACCCGAAGCAGGAGCTGTGGATCGACCGCTACGGTGCCGAGATCGACGCCGGCGTGTGCATCGGCATCGGTGGCACGCTCGACTTCCTCGCCGGGCTCACGCGGCGAGCACCGCGCTCGCTGCAGCGCATGGGCCTCGAGTGGAGCCATCGTCTGGCGCACGAGCCGCGCCGGCTCGGGCGGCGGTACCTGAACGATGCCGTCAAGATGTACCGGATGTTCCGTCGGGTGAAGCCACTGCTGCTCGAACCGTCGCGCTCGACGTCGGTGGCGCTCTCGTGTCACGGGCTCGTGGTGCTGGGGCCGGACGACCCGATGGAGATGCCGGCCACGCCCGCGCTGCGCGCCGTCGTGATCGACCTCGCTCGGTTCGACCGCCTCGACCGCCACGTCGTGTCCGCCATGGCCGGGCTGGCCATCCAGTGCCGACGCAACGGTGTCGAGGTGTGGCTCGTCGGGTGCACGCCGGCCGTGTGTGCGTACCTGGTCCGGCTCGACGTCGACCGGTTGTTCGCGTGCGCGACCTCGATCGAGGCCGTCGTCGACGAACTGCACCACGGGTCGCGGCGTCGGGTGCCCGACGACCGCGACCGTCGTTGCGACCGCCGGCCCGCCTGGCCGCTCGACGACGCGACGGCGGCGCCGGCTCCGGTGCCGGCGGAACCACCACGGGCCCACCACGAGGTCGTCGCCGATGGTTGACGCACCTGCACCCGCTGCCGGTCCCCCCGACTCCGCCGGTGGCTCGAGGGTCGCGAAGAACGTGGTCTGGCTCACCGCCAGTCAGCTGTTCACCTGGAGCCTGGCGCTCGTGCTCGCCTTCGTGCTGCCGCGCCACCTCGGCGCGTCGGCGGTCGGGCGCCTCTACTTCGCGCAGTCGCTGTGGGCGCTCGCGAGCGCCGCGGTCGCGTTCGGCACCGACACGGCGATCACCAAGGCCGTCGCCCGCGACGCCTCGACCGCCGTCGATCTCACGGGCCGAGCCACGGCCGCTCGCGTCGCGCTCCTGGCCGTGGCGTGGCCCACCTTGGTGGGCGTGCTCGCCCTCGCCGGCGCCGACGGCGAGAAGATCCGGCTCGTTGCCGTGATCGGCCTCGGATCGTCGATCGGCCTGCTGATCGGCCCGTTGCGTGCAGCGCTGCAAGGTGTCGAACGGATGCACGTGCTGTCGATCGGCGACATGACGATCAAGGCGGTCCTCGTCGTCGCGGTGGTGGCGCTCGTGGCGCTCGACCGCAGTGTGGTGGTCGTGGCCGCCGCGTGGGTGCTGTCGGCGGCATGCGGTGCGGCGGTGGTGTACGCAGCGGGCCGTCGTGCCACGCCCGTGCGTCTGTGGGCACGGCCGGCGATGGTGCGGGCCACGTTGGGGCTCGGCCTGCCGTACCTGCTGCTCGAGGGCGGGCGCATCCTGTACCAGCAGATCGACACCGTGGTGATCTCGATGCTCGTCGACGATCGCACGGTGGGCTGGTACGGCACCGCCGACCAGATCTACCGCACGATGTTCTTCGTGCCGTCGGTGGTGCTGGCGGCGCTGTTCCCGGTGTTCGCCAGGTTGCCGACGCGACCGGTTCACGAGGTCGAGCAGGTGCTGGGCGACTGCGTCGCGTTCACGTACGTGGTGGCCGTGCCGCTCGGGCTCGGCCTCGTGGTGCTCGGTCCGCGACTCGCCACGTTCGTGTTCGGCGACGGCTTCGCCGGCACGGGACGCACCCTCGCGGTGTTCGGCGCCGCGCTGGTGCCCACCTACCTCGCCACCCTGCTGGGGTACGTGGCGACGGCGATGGATCGCGTGCGGGTGTGGGTGCGTCTGATGTTCGGCGCCGCGGCGGCGACGTTCGTGCTCGACCTGCTGCTCGTGCCGTGGGCCGATCGCCGGTTCGGCAACGGTGCGATCGGCGGAGCACTGTCGTACGTGTTGACCGAGCTCGTGATCGTGGCCGTCGGCGCGTCGACGCTCGGGGTGCGGCTCGTGCGGGCACCGCTGATCGCCGTGATGCTCAAGGCGACGGTCGCCGGCGCCGTGATGTCGGTGCTCGTGTGGCTGTCGCGCGATCTGCCCCTGCTCGTGCCCATCGCGATCGGGGCCGTGGTCTACCCGGTGGCGGTGCTGGTCTCCGGTGCCGTCGATGCGCGACGGCGTGAGCTGCTGCGCGACGCGGTGCGTTCGCTGCGCGCACCACGTCCCGAGGAGGTGATGAGCGATGCCGGTTGACCTCGCTCGCCTGCGTCGGGTGCTCGCCAACGAACTCGGTGACGCCGAGCCCCGCGCGGTCGTCGCGCACGCGCTCACGTCGTGGCTGCCGCCGATGACCGGCCTCCGTCTGCGACCGCTGGTGCTGCGCCGGCTGGGGTTTCACGTGGGTCGCGAGACCGTGGTCATGGGCGCGTTGCAGCTCACCGGTGGTCGGGGCATCCAGCACCGGCTGCGCATCGGTCGCGGGTGCGTGATCAACCACGGTGTGTCGATCGAGGCGACGGCCGCGGTCGAGCTCGGCGACCGTGTGGCGCTCGGTCAGGACGTGCGGATCATCACCAACGCACACCTGATCGGACCGCACGACCGACGCCATGGCGATCTCGTCGCCCGACCGGTGGTGATCGAGGATGGGGCGTGGGTCTCGACGCGTGCCACGATCCTGCCGGGCGTCACCATCGGGCGGGGTGCCGTCGTGGCCGCCGGCGCGGTGGTGCGCACCGACGTCGCTCCCGACACGCTGGTCGGCGGGGTGCCGGCGCGCCTGCTCGCCCGCCTGGGCGCCGACGGCGAGCGGTTGCCGATCGAGGGGAGCGAGTCGTGAGCGAGCTCGACGTCTCGGTGGTGGTGCCCACCTACAACCGGCGTGCCGTGCTGGCTCGCGTGCTCGACGCGCTCGACCATCAGACGCTCGACGGCGAGCGGTTCGAGGTGATCGTGGTGTCGGACGGGTCGACCGACGGCACCGATGCGCTGCTGCGCACCTGGGAGGCGGCCGGTCCGCGGCGTGTGGCGCTGCGCGAGGCCAACGCCGGGCCCTCCGTCGCACGCAACGCCGGTGCGGCGGTCGCGTCCGGCAGGCTCCTCGTCTTCGTCGACGACGACGTGGTGCCGAGCGCCGATCTGCTGGTGCACCACCTGGCGGCGCACCGTCGCGCGGGTGGGGATGTCGCAGGATTCGGACCCATGCTCAGACCGGTCGACTCGCGCCAGTCACCGTGGGTACGGTGGGAACACGCCATGCTCGAGAAGTCGTACGACGCGCTCGCGTCCGGTCGCTGGGAGCCCTCGCCACGGCTGTTCTACAGCGGCAACGCCTCGGTGCCCGCGTCGGTCTTCGCCGCGGTCGGCGGGTTCGACGCGAACCGACGGCGCGCCGAGGACACCGAGCTCGCGTACCGGCTCGACGACGCCGGCGTGGGGTTCGTGTTCGCACCCGACGCCGTCGGGTGGCACCACGCCGAGCGGAGCCTGCGTTCGTGGCTGGCGATCCCCGGTGCCTACGGCGTGCACGACGTCGAGACGGTGCGCGACGGCCACGCGTGGCTGCTCGACGCACTGATCGACGAGTTCCCCGGTCGCAACCGCGTGACGCGGGTGCTCACCCGCCTCACCGTGGGGCGTCCGGCAGCGATCGAGTCGGCCACCACGGTGCTGGTCGCGCTCGCTCGGCTGGCCGACCGCCTCGGTGCCGAGCGCGTGGGGCGCGGCGGGTTCAGCCTCGTGCACAACCTGCGCTACTACGACGGCCTGGCCGGAGCGTTGGGTGGTCGCCAGGTGTTCCTCGACGCGTTCGTCGCAGGGGCGCGCTCGTGAGCGACCTGCGTGACGAGGTGGTGTCGGTGGTGATGCCGACGCACAACCGGGCCGATCGCCTGACGTGGGCGCTCGCGTCGGTGCTCGAGCGGGACCACCCGTCGATCGAGGTGATCGTCGTCGACGACGGCTCGAAAGACCACACCCGCTCGGTGCTCGCCTCGGTCGACGATCCGCGCCTGCGCGTGGTGCACCTCGACCCGAACGGTGGCGTCTCGAAGGCGCGCAACGCCGGCATCGCCGCAGCGACCGGACGGTGGGTGGCGTTCGTCGACGACGACGACTACTGGTTGCCGACCAAGCTGTCGGCACAGCTGGCCGAGCTGCGGTCGTCGGGGGCGCGGTGGTCGATCGTCGCCGCCTTGGAGGTGACCCCGGCGCTCGAACCGCTGGCGTTGGCCCGCACCTACGACGCGATGGACGTCGAGTGGTTGCTCGGCTCGAACGTCGTGCCGGGCGGGTGCAGCGGCGTGGTCGTCGAGCGCGCGCTGCTCGACACGATCGGTGGATTCGATCCCGCCCTGTCGATGTTCGCCGACTGGGAGCTCTGGACCCGCTGTGCCATCGAGGCGGGCCGGCCAGCGGTCCTGCCGGAGCCCCTCGTGTTGTACGTCGTGCACCCGGGACAGATGAGCGCCGACCAGACCAAGAGCCGGCGCGAGCTGCTCGTGATCCGCGATCGCTTCCGCTCGCTGCGTCGGCAGCGACGTGGCGGTGACGGCGGGCGGTTCCCGATGGTCGAATGGGTCGTGCGCCGTGCTCGCCGAGGTGGTGGGCTCGGGCCCGGCGCCCGGGCGGCCTGGCAACTGCACGACCTGGTGCCGCGAGCGATGGTCGCGTCGATCGTGACGATCCTGCTCGCGCCCAACTGGGCACGGCGCGTCCGATCGCACCGACAGACGCAGCGGCTCCGCGAGGATCCGATGGTGGTCGCCGCGCTGGCCGGTGTCAGGCCACAATCCAGCGAGGTGATGGTGTGAGCGACTGGATCGTCAACGAACCCAAGCGCGGCTGGCGTCGGCTCGCGCTCGGCGAGGCGTGGCGGCGGCGCGACCTCGCGCTCACGTTCGCGACCCGCGACTTCAAGGTGCGGTACCGCCAGACCATCCTGGGGGTGGCCTGGGCGTTGCTCGAGCCCTTGGCCGCCTCGATCGCGCTGGTGCTGGTGTTCGGTCGCCTCGCGAAAGTGGCGCCGGAGGGCACCTCGCACCTGGCGTTCACGCTCGCCGGGTTCGCCGCGTGGTCGTACTTCTCGTCGGCGTCGTCGGCGGCGAGCCAGTCGCTGGTCGGCCAGGTCGACCTGATCACCAAGGTGTACTTCCCGCGCATCCTGGCGCCGATCGGATCGCTGCTCCCGGGCGTGGTCGACATGGGCATCGCGCTGGTGCTCGCGTCGATCGTGGCCGCGATCGACGGGCAATTCCCCGGCATCGAACTGCTCGCCCTGCCGGTGGCGTTGGCCCTGCTCGTGCTCGCAACCGTGGGCGTGTCGCTCGTGTTCGCCACGCTCAACGTCCGCTTCCGCGACGTGCGCTACACGTACCCGATGCTGCTCCAGGTGTTGTTCTTCCTCACGCCGGTCGCGTACTCGCCCGACCTCGTCGACGGTGCCTGGGCGTGGGTGTACGGCCTCAACCCCTTCGCCGGAATCGTGTCGGCCATCCGGTGGAGCCTGCTCGGCGCCGACCAACCGCACGCCTGGTGGCTCTCGTCGGTCGGTGTGTCGGTGGTCCTGCTCGTGCTCGGAGTCACGTTGTTCCAGCAGGCCGAACGTCGCTTCTCGGACGTGATCTGATGAGCCGCCACGCGATCGAGGTCGACCACGTCACCAAGCGGTACAAGCTCGGCCATCTCGGCGCGGGCGACCTGCGCGAGACGATCGTCAACGCCGGTCGTCGGCTCGCAGGTCGCGCCGAGCAGGCCGACGAACGGCGCGAGCTCGTCGCACTGAACGACGTGTCGTTCGCCGTGTCGGAGGGCGAGGCGATCGGCGTGGTGGGTCGAAACGGCGCCGGCAAGTCGACGTTGCTGAAGGTGCTCGCACGCATCACCGAACCCACCTCCGGGGCGTCGCGCACGCGCGGTCGGGTCGGGTCCTTGCTCGAGGTCGGCACGGGCTTCCACGGCGATCTCACCGGACGCGAGAACGTGTACCTCAACGGCGCGATCCTCGGCCTGCCGCGCAAGCGGATCTCCGAGCAACTGGATGCCATCGTCGACTTCGCCGGCGTCGAGCGATTCCTCGACACGCCGGTGAAGCGCTACTCGTCGGGCATGTACCTGCGCCTCGCGTTCGCCGTGGCGGCGCATCTCGACACCGAGATCTTGGTCGTCGACGAGGTGCTGGCCGTCGGTGACGCCGAGTTCCAGCAGAAGTGCCTGCGTCGGATGTCCGACGTCGAGGCCGAGGGACGCGCGATCGTGTTCGTGAGCCACGACCTCAACGCGGTCGCCGCGCTGTGCGAACGGGTGGTGTGGCTCGACAAGGGCACCGTGATGGCCGACGGTCCGGCGGCCGAAGTGCTCGACGCGTACCTGGCCGCGGCGACGCCCACGCTGCAGGACCCGAGCCGGTGGACCGTCGGTGACGTCGGGTTGCGGCTCGAGCACTTCGCGGTCGCGGTCGAGTCGGGCGCCGGAGCCGTGATCCCCGAAGGAGAGCCGGTCAGGTTCTCGTTCAGGTTGACAGCCGACCACTTCCTCGAGCCGTTCCAGGCAGCCATCACCCTCTTCGACACCCGAGGCCGACCCGTCCTGGAGGACTTTCCTCCGTTCGCGACGCGTCTGGAGAGTGGCACCTACGAAGGCACCATGACTCTGCCGGGCGTGCTCACCCCTGGACGGTTCGAGGTGACGTTCTGGGCGGGAAACCCCTACCAGGAGTTCATCAACACCGACCGTTCGATCGCGTTCGAGGTCGTGGGCGGACCGACGGGTTGGCACGGCCCCGGCCCAGTGGTGAACATTCGATGCGAGTTCACGCTCGACGGTCCCAATGGTCCGATCGGGGAGGTACGATGAATCGATTCGTCGACGCTGCCCGATGGCACCTCGATGGCGAGCGGATGAGGCACCGACTCGGTTTCGTGCGCTGCATGCTGCCGAACGGTGGTGTGTGCCTGAGCTTCGACGACGGTCCTGATCCGAAGTGGACCCCGGTCCTGCTCGACGAACTCGCCAGGCTGCAGGTTCGAGCAACGTTCTTCTGTGTGGGGCGTCGCGCTCTGGATCATCCGGAGATCGTTCGCCGGATGCTGAGCGACGGTCACACGGTCGGTTCCCACAGTGATGAGCACGCTCATCCGCGCACTCAGAGCCTCCGTGCCATGCGCAGGTCGTTCGAACGAGGTCGCCAGCAGGTCGAGAGCGTGACCGGCGCGCCGGTGTGGCTCTTCCGACCGCCGACGGGTCTCGTGACCTGGCGAAGCGCTGCGATGAGCCGTCGCGCCGGTCTTCGTACGTGGCTGTGGAGCGTGGATCCCGAGGACTGGCGAGACGGCATCACCTCCGCCGAGATCGCGCGTCGGTGTTCCGCTGCACAGTCGGGGGACATCGTGCTGCTCCACGATGCTGCGGAGCTTCCCGAGTCCGAGGCGGCGCGGGACCGGTCCGCGACGGTGAACGCCGTACCGAAGATCGTCCGAGCTGTCCGAGACAACGGCTTGGACTTCGTCCCGATTTCGCCGGAGTTCGACCGCGCATGAGATTGACCCGATCGATATCGGCCCTGCTGCCGACGAGGCTCCGCGATCGCCTTCGGTCCCGGTTCGGTCGGGCCGCGGTGCGCTGGGGATCGCTGCGCAGTGTGGAGCCGGTCAGCCGTTGGTTCGGCTTCGATCGCGGTACCCCGGTCGACCGGTGGTACATCGACCAGTTCCTGTCGAGCCACGCCGAGGACGTCAGAGGCCGCGTGCTCGAGATCGGGGATTCGACCTACACCAGAGCCTTCGGAGGTGAGAGAGTCGCCCAGGCCGACGTCTTGCACATCCACGCCGACAACCCCGAAGCCGATTTCGTCGGGGACCTCGCCGACGGCTCCTTCTTGCCGTCCGACGCGTTCGATTGTCTGCTGATCACACAGACCCTGCAATACGTGTACGACCTCCGAGCTGCTGTGGCCACCCTGCACCGCATCCTCAAGCCGGGCGGCGTCGCGCTCGTCACTTGCCCAGGCATCGCTCACACCGGGGCCGACGAGTGGCGCGACATGTGGCAGTGGACGGTACGGCCGAACGCCGCGCAACGGCTCTTCCGGGACGAGTTCGGTGACGACGTCGAGCTCTCGGTGTTCGGCAACGTCCTCACGACGATCTCGTTCCTCGAGGGCATCGCGGCCGAGGAGCTCACCACGGCCGAGCTCGAGCAGGCCGATCCGCAGTACCCGATGCTCGTGTGCGTGCGAGCGGTGAAGCGCGCGGACGGCTGAGGACCTGTGGTGTCGGTGGCTTCGGTGGCCGTGAGCGAGCAGTGTTCAGCGTCGGCCCAGCATCTGCGGCGCCACGCGCCGAGCGCGGCCGAGCAGGCGGCCGGCGACGAGCCGCGGTGCGTACCGCATCCCGGCGATCGTGGCGCGACCGGCGTCGCGCCAGCGGCGTTCGCGCACCGCGGGACCGATCGCCGCCACGGTCGACCAGCCGTACCACGAGCGCATCGTGGCGAGGCCGTCGTCGAGGGCTCGGCGCAGCACCGGGTCGCCGGCGCAGGCCTCGCGCTGCCGTCGGAGCACGCGGATCCCGGTCTGGAGCATCAGCGGCGAGTCGAGGCTGAGGTTCGTGTCGTGGCGCCGGTACACGGCGAGCGGCCGGTCGTGGTAGGCGACGAGATGGTCGCGGGCCATGCGCAGGTACACGTCGTAGTCCTCGCACGCCCGCGTGGCGTCGTCCCAGCCGCCGCTCGCCACGAGGGCAGCTCGGTCGAACATCACCGCACCGAGCATGCCGATGTGGTTGCCGTGGCGGAGCAGGTCGGCGAAGCCGCGGTGCGACACCGGAGTCGGCCCGGCGCCGAACGCAGTGCTCACCCGCGACAGATCGGGCTCGGGCGAGTCGGACTCCCACCAGTCGACGTAGCCGCCGGCCACCATGCCCGGCCGTGGTGTGGTGCCGAACGCGGCCACGTTGGCGGCGACGGCCCCGGGCAGCAACCAGTCGTCGCCGTCGACGAACACGACCAACTCGGCCGTCGTGGCGCGAATGCCCGCGTTGCGGGCCGAGCTGGGCCCGCCGTTGTCCTTGCGGACGAAGCGCACGCCTGGGTGGCCCGCCACGACGGTGGCGGGGTCGTCGGTCGAGCCGTCGTCGACGACGATCACCTCGAGGGCGGGATGGTCCTGCTCGACACAGCTGCGGATGGCGCGATCGAGCCAGCGCGCCTTCTGGTAGGCGGTCACGATCACGGCCACCCGCGTGGCCGCTGCGCCGCCGCTCGGCTCGGACGTCGAGGTCGGGTCGGCCACGTCCGGCAGGCTACGGCCGACGGCGGGGTCTCGGAGCGACCGGGAGCGAGCTGGTCGTGAGCGTGTCGGTGGTGATCGCCACGTGTGACCGGCTCGACATGCTGTGCCGGTGCCTCGACGCCGTGGTGCCGCAACTCCCGCCGGGCGGTGAGGTCGTGGTGGTGGTCAACCGTGCCGACCAGGTGGCGTCGACGCGTCGGGCATTGGAGCGGTTCGACCACGTGCGTCTGATCGACGAGCCGCGGCCCGGTCTGTCGTTCGCCCGCAATGCGGGCGTGCGTGCGGCCGTGCACCCGCTGCTCGCCTTCACCGACGACGACACCGTGCCGCGGGCCGACTGGCTCGAGCAGTTGCTGCGGCCGTTCGCAGATCCGGTGGTGCAGGCGGTGACCGGTGATGTGCAGCCGCTCACGCTCGACACGCCGGGTGCTCGGATGTTCGAGGCGTACGGCGGGCTGGGCCGCGGACCCGAGCCGGCCCGCTACGACGCCGACTGGTTCCGCTCGTTCCGCCGCCACGCCGTGCCCACCTGGGACATCGGTGCCACTGCCAACGCGGCGTTCCGCGCTGCGCTGTTCGTCGATCGACGCATCGGGCCGCTCGACGAGGCCTTGGGTGCCGGCACCCCGACGGGCTGCTCCGAGGACACGTACGCGTTCTACCGGATCCTGCGTGCGGGCGGGACGATCGTCTACGAACCGGCGGCGGTCGTCGATCACGAGCACCGCGACACCGAGGACGCGTTGAGGCGGCAGGTGTACGCGTACAGCAAGGGCCACGTCGCGTACCACCTCACCACGCTGGTGCGCGACCGCGACCTGCGCGGGGCGCACCGGCTCGTCGTCGAGTTGCCCGCGCATGCGGTCCGGCAGGTGCTGGCGCTCACCCGAGGTCGTGCCTCGACGCCACCGATCGTGTGGACCGAGATCCGCGGCTGGACGGCCGGTCCGTGGGCGTGGGTGCGATCGCTGCGACGTGCACGTCGGCTGAGGTCCGCCGGGGCCGGAGGAGGATCGGTCCGATGACGTCGATGGGGTTCGTCGTGCTCTCGCACCGGGGCACGGAGCAGACCGCGCGGCTGGTGCGCACGCTCACCCGTGCCTACGACGGGCCGCAGATCGCCGTGCACCACGACTTCGCGCAATGCCCGTTCGACGAGCCGCTCGAGGGCAACGCCTCGTTCGTCCGGCCGCACCTGCGTACCGCCTGGGCCGACTTCTCGGTGGTCGAGGCCACCGTGCTGTCGATCGCCGACCTCCTCGGCCGACGGGATCCGCCCGACTGGATCCACGTGCTGAGCGGTGCCGACTACCCCGTGCGACCCGCCGACGAGGTGGTGCGCGAGTTGGCGGCGTGCACGGTGAACGCACTGATGGAGGTGGTGCCGGTCACCGAGGACCGGTCGCGGGACGACTTCCGGTTCGCGTCGCCACGTCGTCACCTCGACGCGGTGTTGCCGTTGCCGCTGCCGATCCGCACGATCAAGTACCGGGGCACCGTCCCGGGCGAGCTGCTGCGCCGGGCCCAGCTGCGTCACGACTGGCGCGGTGCGTCACGTTCGCTGTGGGCCGGCCGGGCGTGCTTCGCGGGGAGCCAGTGGTTCTCGGTCGACGCCACTGCCGGGGCGCTCCTCGTCGAGCACCACGCCCGCGACCGTCGGCTCGCCCGGCACTTCCGGTGGGGCATGTTCCCGGAGGAGTCGTACCTGCAGACGATCGTCGGCAACGCGCCTCACCTCACGTCGGCCGGCGAGCACCGTCGCTACATCCGGTGGCCGTACCAGCTCGACGGCACCGACGCCTCCCCGGTCGACGACCATCAGCCGCAGCAGCGTCGGTGGTGGACGCGGCGCCAGTTCTGGGACTTCCAGAAGAGCAAGCTCTCGCACCCGGCGATCCTCGAGCCCTCGATGCTGCCCGACATCGTCGCGTCCGGCGCGTACTTCGGTCGCAAGGTCGACCCGGCGGTGAACCGCGAGGTGCTCGACCTGCTCGACGAGCATCTCGGCATCGCCTGATCCCTGCGGCCGGTCCGCGATGATCGGCGGATGAACACGCCGATCCTCCCCCCGACGATGGCGCCCCCGGCGGCCAACTACGTGCATGCGATGCTGAGCACCGGTGCGAGCCGCATCCTCCACACCAGCGGGGTGGTGCCCACCGCTCCCGACGGCAGCACACCCACCGACATCGCCGAACAGGCCGAGGTGGTGTGGCAGAACATCACCGCGATCCTGAACGAGGCCGATCTGCTGATCAGCGACGTGGTGAGCATCACCACGTACGTGGTGGTCGATCACCTCGCCTCGCTCGGTCTGGTGATGGCGGCTCGCGACCGGGCGATGGGCGACCACCGCGCGGCGAGCACGCTCGTCACCGTGCCGGCACTCGCCCGGCCCGAGTGGCAGATGGAGATCGCGGTCGTCGCCGTCGCCTGACCCCAGGCGGGCCGGGCGGACGTCCGGCTCACCAGAAGGTGAGCACCTGCGCGAGCACGATCTTCAGCAGCATCGCCACCGGGAACACCAGCGCGTACGCAGTGCTCACCCGGTCGTCGGCGGTCTGCTCATTGGCGAAGGCGAGCACCGCCGGCTGGGTCTCGAGGCCCGCCAGCGCGCCGGCGAGGCGTGCGCCACCGAGGCCGAGCAGTCGACGGCCGATCGTCAGGAACACCGCGGCGGTGGCGGCGACCGTGATCACACCGGCCACGGCCAGCTTGGCGCCCTGGCTCGACGACAACGCGTCGACCAGCGCCGACCCCGAGCGACTGCCGACGGTGCCGAGGAACAGGATCGTGCCCAGCTGCCGGATCGACATCCCGGCGCCGTACGGAGGCTGCCACGTGATCGGGCCCGTGCGCTCGAGCCGGCCGAGCAGCAGGCCCACCACCAGCGGGCCGCCGGCGGTGCCGAGCGCGAACGTGGCGCCGCCGAGCGGGATCTCGATCAGACCGATCAGCGTGCCGAGCGCGAGGCCGAGCGTGTAGCCCACCGCGTCGAGCTCGCCGACGCGCCGTTCGCTGTCGCCGAGCAGCCGGCTGATCTCGCCCATCTGCTCGCGGGGTGCCACCACGCGCACCCGGTCGCCCGGCTGCAGCACCACGTCGTCGTGCGCGAGCAGGTCGACGTCACCGCGGCGCAGCCGTGTGGCGACGGCGCCGAAGCGCTGGTGCAGTTCGAGATCGCCGAGCCGGCGGCCGGTGACGAGCCGCGACGACACGACGATGCGCCGCATGTCGAGCCGCGAACGGTCGTGGCTGAGGTGGGTGTTGACGGCCGAGCCGAGCTTGGCGGTCACCTCGTCGAGCACGCCGAGCGGGGCGGTCACCGACACGAGGTCGCCGGCCCACAGTTCGAAGTCGGGACCGGGCACCATCTGCTCGCCGTCGCGTTCGACGCGTGCGAACACCGCCGAGCTGGCACCGAGGTCGCGCAGCGCGGTCGGCAGGTTCTCGTGCACCCGGATGGTGCGGCTGCCGAGCGCGAGCGGCAGGTCGCGGTCGTCCGCGTTGGGTGAGCGGCCCGCGATCCGCAGCACCACCATGGCCGCGACGATCATGCCGATCACGCCGATGGGATACGCCACCGAGTAGCCGACCACCGGTTCGGTCGATCCGTCGAGGGCGTCACGAGCCGCGGCGAGCGCAGGGGTGTTGGTGAGCGACCCGGCGAACAGGCCGGCCACCGTGCCCTGGCCGAGATCGAGCCAGGCGCCGAGCAGGTGCACGAGCCCGGCCGCGAACGCGAGGCACACGCCGACCACGCCCAGGGTGCGGGCCTGCGAACGCATCGACGTGAAGAACTGCGGCCCGCTCGACAGGCCGATGCCGTAGGTGAACAGTGCGAGGCCGACGCTGCCCACCACCTCGGGGATGGCCAGCCGTTCGTCGATCGCCGACAGCGCGAGGCCGGCGAACAGGGCACCGGCGGGCCCGAGCGACACGCCCCGCACGCGCACGGCACCGAGCGCCGCACCGACGGCGAGCACGACGAACAGCAGGGCGACGGGATGGTCGACGAGCAGGTCGATCATGCGTGACGCCGATCGCATTCGCTCACGTGGACGAGCCTACGACGACCCGTCGGTGTGCACCGTGAGCCCTTGGTCCCTTCGTGTCCGCGCACGTGGGGGCTTCGGCCCGACGTGGGCGGTCAGCGCGGGAGCCGGACGGTGAACCCGGAGGCGTCGGTGTACCAGAGCGAGCGGCCGTCGAAGTACACCGAGATCGCCGGGTGGTCGATCGGGATCTGGCTGTACGAGTTCGAGCCGCGCTGGCCCCGTGCGAGGTACGAGGCCGACGGCGAGCCGACCCAGATCGCCGCGCCGTCGGTGGCGATCGACGTCCCCCCGGTCACGGTGTCGAAGGTGCCCATGCTCGTCCCGGTCCGGGTGAACCACTCGATCTGGGAGGTGACGTCGTCGAGGACGAAGACGTTGGCCCCGTCGACGGCGAGGTCGACCGCGTGGCCGCCGGTGGTCGACCAGGTCTGCACCGACGCGTCGGTGGGGTCGATCCGGCCGAGGACGTCGAGGACCGGGTCGATGAACCACAGGTAGCGGCCGTCGAAGGCGAGCCGGGTGGGGCCGCCGCCCACATTCACGCGCTGCACGAGGGACGCGTCGGCGGGGTGGAAGCGGTCGATGGTGCCACCCACGTCGGAGGCCCACACCGACTCGCCGTCGAACGCGACGCCGCGGGTGCCGCTCGACACCACCGGGGTGCGGGTGATCGCGTGCGAGCCCACGTCGATCGACGCGATGCCGTCGACCTGGTTGGCGATCCACACACGCTGCCCGTCGAAGGCGATGTCGATCGGGTCCTCGAACAGGTCGATGCGTCCGGCGTCGTTGCCGTCGTCCGGGTTCTCCCACACCACGGCGTGGTCCGTCCGTGCCGCCCAGAGGTAGGTGCCGTCGAAGACGATCGCTCGTGAGTCGGCCATGTGCATCAGCACGGTCGTGCGGCACTCGGCGAGATCCCATCGTTGCGAGATGGCGCAGGGCACGGTCGACGGCCCTGGCCGGCCCGCAGGTCCGGTGGGTCCGGTGGGTCCGGTGGCGCCGGTGGCGCCGGTGGGTCCGGTGGGTCCGGTGGGTCCGGTGGGTCCGGCCGGTCCGGTGGCGCCGGCGGGTCCGGTGGGTCCCGTCCCGCCACCGTCGGTCGGCACGAAGTAGCCGACCACGTCCGCGGCGACGTCGACGCCGCCGGCCAGGTTGTAGAACCCGATCCGGCCGCTGGTCCCCAGCTTCACGGTCACCGCGTTCGGCGTCGGAGCCTGACGGGCCGTCCAGTTGAGGCTCGACGCGATCGGTCGGGTCGAGCCGGCCGGGTACACGGTGAGATAGCTCGACATGGTCGGGTTGATCGCGACCACGTTCATCGTGACGGCCGATGCATCGGCGGGGATGACGCAGTTGCCGTTGCTGCCGGTCACCTGCACGACGTGGATCTCCGACGAGCCGATCGGCGTCGAGCGCGGGCCGACCGTGTCCGGGGCCGGCCGCGTGTCGATCAGTCGGCACGGGGTGATCGGGACGTAGACCGATCCACCGACCGGTGCCGAGGCCGACGCGGTGAGCAGGCCACCGCTGCACACCGTCGCGACCACCGCACCGAGGCCCACCCAGCGCGCACGCGCCGACCGAACCACTCCCACGACCCCCACTCGTGCCAGTCCCACACCGTCGATCGTCCCGAGCGCGACACGCCCGCGCACGGGGGTGGGTCACATTCGTCGTCGACGGTCGCGCGCCGGGTAGGTGTGCAGAAGGCCCGCCTTCTACGCTCGGGACCGTGAGCGACGAGAAGCGAACCGACAGCGGCATCGAGGTGAAGGCGTTGTACGACGCCTCCGACCTGGCGGGCTGGGACCCGGCCGTGCAGCTGGGCGAGCCGGGCAAGCCGCCGTACACCCGCGGCGTGTACCCGACGATGTACCGGGGCAAGCTCTGGACGATGCGCCAGTACGCCGGCTTCGGCACGGCGGCCAGCACGAACGAGCGGTTCAAGTTCCTCCTGCAGGCGGGCCAGACCGGCCTCAGCTGCGCGTTCGACCTGCCGACGCAGATGGGCTACGACAGCGACCACCCGCGTGCCGAGGGCGAGGTCGGCAAGGTCGGCGTCGCCATCTCGTCCATGCAGGACATGCGCACGCTGCTCGGCGGCCTGCCGCTCGACAAGGTCAGCACGAGCATGACGATCAACTCCACGGCGGCGATCCTGCTGCTGATGTACGAGCTGGTCGCCGAGGAGCAGGGCGTGCCCGCCAGCGCGATCAGCGGCACGATCCAGAACGACCTGCTGAAGGAGTACATCGCCCGCGGCACCTACGTGTACCCGCCGAAGCCGTCGATGCGGATCATCACGAACATCTTCGAGTACTGCGCGCAGCACGTCCCGAAGTGGAACACGATCAGCATCTCCGGCTACCACATCCGCGAGGCCGGCAGCACGGCCGTGCAGGAGATCGCGTTCACCATCGCCAACGGCATCGCCTACGTCGAGGCAGCCATCGCTGCGGGCCTCGACGTCGACGCGTTCGCCCCACGCCTCAGCTTCTTCTGGAACGCTCACAACAACTTCTTCGAAGAGGTCGCGAAGTTCCGGGCTTCGCGGCGCATCTGGTACAAGCTCATGACCGAGCGGTTCAAGGCGCAGAAGGAATCGAGCAAGCTGCTCCGCTTCCACACGCAGGTGGGTGGCAGCACGCTCACGGCGCAGCAGCCCGAGAACAACATCGTCCGCGTGGCCGTGCAGAGCATGGCCGCGGTGATGGGCGGCACGCAGAGCCTGCACACCAACGGCTTCGACGAGGCGCTCAGCCTGCCCACCGAGCGGGCGGCCCGCATCGCCCTGCGCACGCAGCAGATCATCGGCTACGAGAGCGGCATCGCCGACACGCCCGACCCGTTGGCCGGCAGCTACTTCGTCGAGACGCTCACCGACGAGATCGAGCGTCGGGTGTGGGAGTACCTCGACCGGATCGACGAGATGGGTGGCGCGGTCGAGGGCATCCTCGCGGGCTTCCAGCAGGACGAGATCGAACAGGCGGCCTACGAGTACGCCAAGTCGATCGACGACGACGAGCGCGTGATCGTCGGCGTCAACAAGTTCACGGTCGACCACGAGCCCGAGCCCGAGGTCTTCCCGATCGACCCGAGTCTCGAGCGCGGCCAGCGTGAGTCGCTCGCGGCGTACAAGGCCAACCGCGATCACGAGCTCGTGAAGGCCCGGCTGCGGGACGTCGCCGATGCCGCTCGCGGGACGCAGAACCTGCTGTACCCGATGAAGGAAGCGCTGCGTGCCGACGCGACCCTGGGCGAGGTCAGCGACGCGCTTCGTGAAGTTTTCGGTGTCTACCAGCCGGGGCGTTGAGTCGATCGTCTAGCTTCTGCCACTCGTGATCATCGGCGTGGGGCCGGTGACGGGCGGCGAGGAGACGACGAGATGGGTGCAGCACCCGAGGGAACCCCGTGGGACGTGTACCGCGAGATCCACAAGGCGATGCGCTTCGCATTGGCATCGGTGACGACGATGGCGGGTGCCACCGAGGCGGCGCACGCCGACGAGGTCGAGCGGCTGGTGCAGGAGTGGCGTGACGTCGAGCTCGTCCTGCTCGGCCACCACGGTCACGAGGACGACTTCTGCGACGTGCACGTGCAGGCGTACGCCCCGCAGCTGCGCGAGCAGCTCGAGGCGGCGCACGTCGAGGCCGATGCCGCGATCGCGGCGCTCCACGCGCAGGCCGAGGCGCTGCTCACCACGTCTCCTGACGAGCGCTGGGCCGCCGTGCTGGCGTTCCACCTCGCGCTCGCGGACTTCACCGCGATGTACCTCGCGCACCTGCGCTTCGAGGAGCTGCAGGTGATGCCGGCGCTGCAGGCGGCCATGTCGAACGAGCAGCTCGAGGCGGTGACCGTCCAGATCCGCACGAGCGTGCCGCCGCCCGAGATGTGCATCTTCATCAAGTACATGGTGCCGTCGATGAACTTCGCCGAGCGGCTCGACATGCTCGGCGGCATGTACCAGGGCGCGCCGCCGGAGATCTTCGAGATGTTCCGCGCCGCCGCCGAGGCGTGCCTGCCCGCCGACGAGTACCGCGCCGTCGCCGTCGCGGGCGGCTTCGCCTGATCCGGACCCGATCGCTCGGCCCACGTCGGGTCGACCGTCGCACCCCGCTGCCAGACTGAGCCGATGGACTCGTACCTGCGCACCGGCTCCGACGGCACCACTCGCTGCTGGTGGTGCGGCGACGATCCGTTGTACACGCACTACCACGACCACGAGTGGGGTCGGCAGGTCACCGACGACACGCGGCTGTTCGAGAAGCTGTGCCTCGAAGGGTTCCAGTCGGGTCTGTCGTGGCTGACGATCCTGCGCAAACGTGACAACTTCCGCGCCGCGTTCGACGGCTTCGACGCGGCACGCATCGCGGCCTACGACGACGGCGACGTGCAACGCCTGCTCGCCGACGCGGGCATCGTGCGCCACCGCGGCAAGATCGAGTCGACGATCAACAACGCGCAGCGATGCCTCGAGCTGCGCGAGGCCGAGGGCAGCCTGCTGCAGTACGTGCAGCGCTACCGCACCGACACGCCGACGCGCACCGAGCAACCGCCGTTCATCCCGGCGACCACGCCGGAGTCGACCGCGATGTCGAAGGACCTGAAGAAGCGAGGGTGGAGCTTCGTCGGCCCCACCACCGTGTATGCGTTCATGCAGGCGATGGGCCTGGTGAACGACCACCTCGAGGGCTGCTGGGTGCGCGACGAGTGCGCGCGCCGGGGATGAGCCTCAGGCCAGGCCGAGTTCGTCGAGCGCGACGCTCGTGAGGCGCTTGTAGTCGAGCTTGCCGTTGGCGGCGCGGCCCACCGTGCTGATCGGCAGCACGCGCTTGGGCGCCTTGTAGTGGGCGAGGTGCTCCTTGACGTGGGCGATGAGCGCGGCCTCGTCGACTGCGTCGCCCGCGTGGGGTTCGACGAGCGCGGTGATCGCCTGGCCGAAGCGTTCGTCGGGGACGCCCACGACGGCTGCGTCGGCCACGGTGGGGTGCTGCTTCAGCACCTCTTCGACCTCTTCGGGGAAGACCTTCTCGCCACCCGTGTTGATGCACTGACTGCCGCGCCCGTACAGGATCAGGGTGCCGTCGGCCGCCACCTCGGCCCAGTCGCCGGGGATGCTCCATCGCACGCCGTCGACGAGCACGAACGTCGCCGCCGACTTGGCCTCGTCCTTGTAGTAGCCGATGGGAGTGCGGCCGCGCAGGGCGACTCGACCGCGCTCGCCGCTGCCGGGTTGCACCTCGCGACCGTCCTCGGTGAGCACCTTGGTGTTGGGGCCGAGCGAGAAGGTGGCGGTCTTGGCCGGGGCGTCGGCGGACTCGGCGGTGGTGGTGTTGCTCGCCATGCCGATCGCCTCGCTCGAGCCGAGGCTGTCGATCATGATGAGCCTCGGGTTGTGGCGCAGCAGTCCGCGCTTGGTCTCGGTGGCCCACATGACGCCGCTCGACACGATGACCCGCAGCGACGAGATGTCCCAGCGGTCGGGCTCGGCGTCGAGCGCGCGCAGGATCGGCTTGGCGAACGCGTCGCCGACGATCGAGATCGAGTTGACGCGGTGGTGCTGGATCGCGTCGAGCAGTTCGATCGGGTCGAAGTGGCGGCCCTCGAGCGTGACGACCGAACCGGCGAGGGCGAGGTTCCACATCGCGTTGAACGCGCCGGTGCCGTGCATCAGCGGCGCGGCCGGCAGGTTGCGCGGCCCGGGCTTGGCGACGCGCTCGTCGAGGTCGCTCCACCCGGGCGTGGCCGGCAGCGGCCGCTTCGACGGGGCGTCGAGGCTGGCGATCATGTCGTCCTGGCGCCACATGACACCCTTGGGCATGCCGGTGGTGCCGCCGGTGTAGAGGATGTAGAGGTCGTCGGGCGAGCGACCCCACGGCGGGACCGTGCGGCCGGCGGCCGCTGCGGCCGCGGTCTCGTAGGGGACGGCCCAGTCGGGGCAGGGAGTGCTGCCGTCGTCGACCCAGATCCAGGTGTGCACCTTCGGTACCCGTGTGCGCAGCTGGTCGCAGCGCTCGGTGAAGGTGCCGTGGAAGATCACCGCGACGGCATCGGCGTTGTCCCACAGGTAGACGAGCTCGTCGTCGCTGTAGCGGTAGTTGGTGTTGACCGGCACGAGCGCGGCCTTGAACAGACCGAACATGCTCTCGAGGTACTCGGGGCAGTTGTACAGGTAGTGCGCCACCTTGTCCTGGTGGCCGGCGCCGGCTGCGAGCAAGGTGGCGGCGACGCCGTCGGCCCGGCGATCGAACTCGCGCCAGGTGACCGAACGCTCGCCGCACACCTGGGCGACGGCGTCGGGGAAGCGGTCGGCGTGGTGTTCCCAGATCTCGGCGAGATTCCACCCGAACGGGGCGTCCGATCCGCCGCGGATCGGGCGAGCATGGCCTGATCCGGCGCCCTCCGCGCGCGGTGCTTCGCGCACCGCGCGATCGTCTTGACGGGTTCCTGACGGTTCGGCTGCGGACGAGGCGCTCATCACCACGGACAGTAACTGTTTCGTCATCTCGACCCTGCACCGGCGCGCGCTGATCCAAGAAACGCCCAATTTCCGGGCGTTCGGCGGCATCGAACCCCTCGCGAACCTTTGCGGTTCTGTTAAGGTTTTCTCGCGGATGGGTTCAAGTACGGCGGAACCCGTGCCGATATCTCTCTCGGCACACGTACGCGGGCGACATCAGTCGGAGGATCCATGACATCCAAGAAATCTCTGGCGTTCGCCGGGTTGGTCGGTCTGCTGTTGGTCACGGCCTGCAGCGTTCCTACTCCTACCCAGCAAGCCGGGAACACCAAACAGGGCACGGGGACCGCGACCGGCAGCGCCGGCGTCGGTGCGACCGCGTCGCCGGCGGGCGGCTCGGGCCTGTTCGTCTCGCAGGTCCCGGGGGCGCTCAACGTGAACGCCGCGTCGGGCGCCAAGATCGAGTACGCCCGGTCGAGCCCGTCGTGGATCGACGGCGTCGGCGCGTTCCGCACGTTCTGCTACTACTCGCACATGGCGGCCGACGACCCGCTGGTGGCGCCCGGTCGTCCCGGCGCGTCGCACCTGCACACGTTCTTCGGCAACACCGGGGTCAACGCGAACAGCACCAACGACTCGATCCGTTACTCGGGCGACTCGACCTGCACGGGCGGCACCGCCAACCGCAGCGGGTACTGGGTGCCGAGCATGATCGACTCGTCGAACGGCACGCCGATCATCCCGGACTACGTGATCACGTACTACAAGAGCGGCTACACGGGTGTGCAGCCCGGCGAGACCAACATGATGCCCGAAGGGCTCCGCATGATCGCCGGCGACGCCAAGGCCACGGGCTCGAGCAACCTGCCGGTGTGGCTGCGGCCCACGTCGTGGAGCTGTGCGTACGACTCGGCCGGCAACGGCACCTCGTACACCGCCGAGATGCAGCAGTGCGAGCCCGGCCAGTGGGTGAAGATGATCGTGTCGTTCCCGCAGTGCTGGGACGGCATCAACCTCGATTCGGCCGATCACAAGAGCCACATGGCGTACTCCGACAACGGCTGCCCGGCGAGCCACCCGGTGGCGCTGCCGCAGGTGACGTTCAACGTGTACTGGCCGGTGCCGTCGGGCGGCAACGACAACTGGCGCCTGTCGAGCGACATGTACGACGGTCCTGCGGGCTACTCGGGCCACGGCGACTGGTGGAACGGTTGGGACCCCGCCGTGATGCAGGTGTGGTTCGACAACTGCGTGCACGCCGGCATGGACTGCAGCGTCGAGCTCCTCGGCAACGGGATGGCGCTCGCCTGACCGACCCCTCGGGACGACCGGCCCGGTGCACCGCCCGTCAGGGGCGGGGCGCCGGGCCGGTCGCCGTTTTCGTCCGGTCGTTTACAGTGTCGCCATGGACTTCCTGCTGCCGGCAGCGGACGATCCCCGGCGCATCGCCGTGCGCGAGTGGCTCGCCGACCATCCACGGCCCTCGGGGCGCGAGCTGGCCGAGGCCGGGCTCGTCGCACCGCACTGGCCGCGACCGTGGGGCCTCGACGCCGACCCGATCCACCAGCTGATCATCGACGACGAACTGTCGCACGCGGGGGTGCGCCGCCCGGTCAACCCGATCGGCATCGGCTGGGCGGGCCCGACGATCCTGTACGCGGGCACCGACGAACAGAAGCAGCGCTACCTGATGCCACTGCTGTCGGGCGAGGAGTTCTGGTGCCAGCTGTTCAGCGAGCCGGGCAGCGGCAGCGATCTGGCCAACCTCGGCACCCGTGCGGTCCGCGACGGCGACGAGTTCGTGGTGAACGGGCAGAAGATCTGGACGAGCGGGGCGCAGTACGCGCGCTGGGGGATCCTGATCGCTCGCACCGACCCGGACGTCGCGAAGCACCGTGGCATCTCGTACTTCGTCTGCCCGATGGATGCCCCTGGCATCGAGATCCGGCCGATCACCGAGATGACCGGTGGCCACACGTTCAACGAGGTGTTCTTCACCGACGTGCGCATCCCGGCCGCGAACCTGGTCGGCGAGTTGAACGACGGGTGGCGTCTGGCGAAGGTGACGCTCGGCAACGAGCGCGTGTCACTCAGCACCGGCGGCGTGCTGTGGGGCAACGGCCCGACGGCACTCGAGGCGATCGAGTCGATCCGCGAGGCGTTCCCCGACGGTGTCGACGACCCGTTGGCGCGTCAGCGGGTGGCGCAGGTGTACATCGAGCACACCGTGCTCGACCTGATCCGCCTGCGCACCCTGACCGCGGCGCTGAAGGGCGAGGCGCCCGGCCCCGAGGCGAGCATCCGCAAGATCCTCGCCGACGAGCACGGCCAGCACGTGATGGCGCTGGCGCGCGATCTGATCGGCGCGCACGGGATGCTCACCGGTGGCGACGGCAGCGAGGCGTTCGTGCCCGGCACCGACACCAAGGGCCTCGGACCCGAGAAGCCGGCGGGCGGGCTGTGGCACGCCGGATGGTACGACGGCTACATGTTCAGCCAGGCGCTCACCATCGGCGGTGGCACCGGCGACGTGCAGCGCAACATCGTGGCCGAGCGGGTGCTCGGGCTGCCGCACGACGTGAACGTGACGGCCGGGATGACGTGGGCGCAGGCCCAGCGGGCCGCCGGTGCGGCCGTGGCGTCGTGAGCAGCCGTCCGTGAGCGTCGATCTGGTCGAAGCGGCCGAAGGGCTGCAGGAGCTGGTCGAGGCGCACGCCGACAAGGCCGAGCAGAAGCGCCGGTTGCCGAGCCGGCTGGTGCAGGCGTTGCGCGACGCGCAGCTGTTCCGCATGTGCGTGCCGGCGGCGTACGGCGGTCCCGAGGCCGACGCCGTCACGTTCGCCGCAGCGATCGAGAAGGTCGCGACGGCCGACGGCGCGGCGGGGTGGTGCACGATGATCGGCTCGACGACGTCGTCGATGAGCCTGTTCCTCGAGCCGCACTGGGCGCGCGAGATCTTCGGCGACCCCAAGGTGGTGGCGGCCGGTGTGTACGCACCGAACGGCACGGCGGTGCGCGACGGCGACGGATGGCGCGTGACGGGCCGGTGGCAGTGGGGGAGCGGCTCGCAGCACAGCCAGTACATCGCGGGCGGCGCAGTCACGTCCGAGGGCGAGTTCCATCTCATGTTCTTCGACGCCGCCGACGTGACGATCCACGACACGTGGTACTCGACGGGCCTGCGTGGCACGGGATCGAACGACTTCAGCGTCGACGGTGCGTTCGTGCCGCTGGGCCGCTCGGTGCAACCGCTCGCGAGCCCGCGAAAGGTCGACTGCAACCTGGCGGCGTTCCCCAACTTCAGCCTGCTCGCATCCGGCGTCGCAGCCGTGTCGTTGGGTGTGGCGCGTCACGCGATCGACGAGTTCACCGAGTTGGCGCAGGGCAAGCGGCCGCTGTTCAGCTCGCGCACGCTCAGCCAGTCGGGGATGACGCAGGCCGAGTTGGCCAAGGCCGAGGCGCTGCTGCGGTCGGCCCGTGCGTTCCTGTACGACGAGCTCGCGCAGGCGTGGGCGTCGGCGAGCGGCGGCGACCGCATCGACGTCGCCACGCGTGCTCGTATCCGCCTCGCCTGCGTGCACGCGGCGATGTCGGCGGCGCAGGCCACCGACATCGTCTACACGCTGGCGGGCGGCACCTCGGTGTTCGAGAGCAGCCCGTTGCAGCGGTGCCTGCGCGACGCGCACGTCGCCACGCAGCACCTGATGGTGTCACCTCGTCTGTACGAGACCCTCGGTCGGATGTTCTTCGGCATCGACATCGACACCGCCAGCCTCTGAGGCCGTCACGCTCGTCGCGTCGGTCATGTCGCCCACGAGCTCGGCGCGGAACCGGCGTCCCTGACGGGTGAGCAGCGCGGCCACGCCGACGAGCAACGCACCCGACACGAGGATCAGCAGCGGCGCACGACCCTCGCCGGGGAAGAAGTGCGAGATCGTCCAGGGGACGAAGATCAGCAGACCGAGCGAACCGGCCACCGACATGAGCACCCGTCCGGGCATCATGCCGAGGGCGACGAACCCGACCGCCGTGACCACACCGGCGAGCGTGGCGAGAGCCCCGCTCTCGATGCCGGTGATCGCCGCACCGCCGAGCATGACCAGTCCGCCCATCACCTCGAGGACGTGTGCGAACCGCGGGCGACCCGAGATGCCGAGGCCGAGCACGGTCGCACCGATCGCCCAGACGACCGCACCGGTCGCGATCGCAGCCCCGTCGGCGAACCAGACGATGGTCTGCGGAACGGTCATGGTGAGGGTGAGCAGGCCGATGCCACCGAGCGCCGCGTGCTGGGCGGTGCCGAGCGCCGGACGCCGGGCGACGGCGAGGGCGAGCAGCACCGCCGTCGTGAGGCAGCCGAGGGCGAGGCCCCAGCCGCGGCGATCGTCGGCGAAGATCACCGAGCCGATCATCGAGGCGAAGCCGCCGATCACGATCGTGAGCGGCGGGTAGGTGGTGATCAGGCCCACACCGGCCAGCACGGTGAGCGCGCCGCCGAACCACAGCACCACACCGGCGGCGGTGCCGTCGGCGATGTCGGACATCAGGGTGCCGATGAAGAGCAGTCCACCACCGAGCGACGCCAACTGCTGGAGCGGACGCGGCCGGCCCCACCACAGCACGGTGCCGAGCACCGTGACGGCCAGCGCGATCGTGGCGGCCTCGAGCTCGCCCGTGTCGACCTCGAGCACGTCGTTCGCGAGCACCCAGCCGAACACGCCGGCGACGGCGGTGGCGGCGAGCCACAGGGTCCAGCGCAGACGTGCGAGTGCGGGGTCGCGACGCTCGTGGACGAGTGCGCCGGCCACGACGAGACCGGTCGTGGCGCCGACGGTGAGCAGCACGCGGGTGAGCGTCGAGAGGTCGGCCCACGAACGTTGCACCAGCAGGGTGACGCCGACGGTGCCGAGGATGCCGCCGATGTAGCCGAGGGCCTCGGCCACCACGGGGATGCGCCGCTTGGCGGCGGGCATCGTCGCCGTGGCCGACGTGCCTGGCCTGTACGTGGCTGCTGGTCGGCGCGGTGTCGTCGCCGGCACGTGCCGGTTGGCTTCGAACGCGGCGATGGCCTCGGCGTGGGCGGCGTCGATCAGGCCGGCGCGGACCCACCGCTCGAGATCGGTGTCGACGCGTGTGCGTCGGCCCGGCGTGGTGGCCGCGAGCGGCGCCGCGGCCCGCGGGGAGTCACCCGGATCCGCCCGGTGGTGGGTGCGCCGGAACACGATGCCGATGGCAGCGATGATCCCGACGAACACGAGCACTTGCAGTGCGAACGCGAACCTCATGGCGGCCTCCTCGCGGGTCGGACCGGAGGGGCGGGGGTCTGGCGCCCCTCTGGGGTCAGCGTGGGGCGAGGTGCGGGCCGGCCACAGTGCCGGAGGTCCCGTCAGCCGTTGCCGGCAGGCGCGCTGGCGGGCACCGTGGACGGTGCGGTGAGGGGCACGGTGGTGGTGCTGGCCTCGCCCCACGTCTCGTCGCCGAGACGGGCAGCACGCAGTCCGTCCCAGGTGAGGGGATCGTCGTTGCCCAACGCCCACAGGGCGACGCCGTGCAGGTCGTTGCGGTGCGCGATCCACGCCCGGCGGTGCACGGCCACGGCGTCGAGGTAGTGCACCTCGCGTTCGACGGCGCAGGTGACCGCGGCGCCGGCGGCGTCGGTGCCGGTGAGGGTGTCGGTGTACCGGAACACACGCTCCTCGACCGCCGGGTCCCACACGGGGACGATGCCGCGCTCGGCGACGGTGCGGGCGGCGCGCGCCGTCGACATCGCCTTGGTCTCCGGTGCCTGATCGGTCGGGCAGGTGCCGGCCACCGACAGCACCCAGTCGTAGCCGTACGTGGGGATGCCGAGGTCGACCTTGTCGGGCGGGACGAGATCGGTGATCGCGTCGACCAGGTCGCGCACCCACTCGATCGGCGCGATCGGGCCGGGGGCGCTGCCGGTGAACGAGTAGTCGTACGCCATCACGCGGATGCGGTCGACCACCTGACCCATCGAGGCGTAGTCGTACACCCAGTACCCGCTGTCGTCGGTCTGCTCGCCGTCGTACACCGGCGGCACGCTGACGACGAGTTGCGCGCCCGTGGCGTCGAGCGCGGCGCTGAGCTCGGTGAGGAACGCGATCCAGTTCGGGCGGGTGGTGGACCACGTGCTGCGGTCGTCGGAGAACGCGAACTTCTCGTAGTCGAGGTCGACGCCGTCGTAGCCACCAGCGGTGACCAGGCCGACGATGGTCTGCACGTGTGCTGTGCGCGAGGCGGGGTCGGCGAGGACGGCGGCCATGGCGCCGGCGGGGGAGTCGTCGAAGATCGTCGCGAGGAAGGGGACCCCGGCCGCGCTCGTGGCGGCGCGGTAGGTGTCGACCGTGCCGTCGGGCAGGCCGGGGTAGGCGCTGATCGTGGTGGCGTCGGTGGCCGAGTAGGCGACGAGCGAGAGGTCGGCGAACAGGTCGCTGTTCGGCTCGAACGAGGCGAGCGCGCTGTCGGGCTGCCAGTACGGCGCCCAGCTCGACACTCGGATGGGTGGGCCGCTGCGCTGCCAGGTGTCGCCGCGTCCGGCAGAGACGACGGCGCCTGCCAGAGCGACGACGGCGATCGCAGCCACGGCGAACAGCCCGGCGCGACGGGGCGGTGCCGGCGCGCGCTCGTCGGCCGCGTCGGTCTCGGGCATGCGGGCGAGCGTAGTGGTGGCGGTCGTAGCGGCGACGGCACCACGGTGGTCGGTCGGTCGCACGGAACGCGGCAGATCGGGGAACCCCGGTGGGGTATCCGGACGTCCAAGCAGGTGGCGTCGCGAGAGTCGCGAGCGCCGCTGCAGGAAGGGATGTCATGGTGTTCGATCAGGTGCCGGCGTGGTCCGTGGGGGCCCAGCTCGTGGTGGCCGGGGCGGCGGGCGTGGTGCTCGTCGATCGCGGTCACCGGGCGGTGCGCGCGGTGGACGATCGAACGTCGACATGGCTCGCCTGGTTCGCGTTCGTGCTCGCCGCCGGGCTCGTGGTGAACGTGTGGGTGCTGTCGGCGCCCGCGCATCGTGTGGATCAACTGGCGTTCGTGCGGTCGGTGCTGCTGATCGCCGCAGCCGTGACCGTGCTGCCGGTGGCGGCACGGCTCGCGGGTGCACGCGTGCCGCGCTCGGTACTCGTCGCGCTGGCAGCGGTGGGGAGCGTTCGGCTGCTCATGTGGCCGGTGAGCGACGAGGTGTCGGCACACGTCGTCGGCGGCTCGGGCGCGCTCGAGTACGGATCCCTGGTGCTGGCCACAGCGGTGCCCGGGGCCGTGCTGGTGCTCGCCGGGCTGGTGCGGCTGTGGCCGTCGTGGGACGACCGGATCGAGCGGTTGACGTTCGCCACCGGTCTCGGCGGAGCGTTGGCGGTGCTGGCGGCGTCGTTCGTCGCGGCACCGGCGATGGCCGAGGCGCTCACCGGGTGGGGCTTCGCGCCCCTGGTGGTCGCGCTCGTGGCCGTGGTGGTGCGGCGGCACCGCCACCGCGACGAGCACGCCGACGCGCTCGCCGTCGTGGCGGCGCGCGAACGTGCACGCGCGCAGCGATTGGGCGTGCGTGGCGATCTCGCGTGCGAGGCCGCCGAGGCGGCGTGGTGGGAGCTCGACCCGGCGACGGGTCGGTTCCGTGCGGCCGAGTCGGCCTGGGCGTTGCTCGACGGCGGGCGCGGATCGGGGGCCGACGACGGCGTGACCGATCGGCGGGTGCGCGAGGGCTCGGTCGACCTGGCGCTCGACGGGCTGCACGCCGACGTGCGTCACGAGGCGCGCCATCGACTGCAGTCGCTGGCTACAGGGGCGGTCGAGCGTGTGCGCGCCCGTGTGGCGCTCGAAGGTGGCGACCGGTGGATCGAGGTGTCGGCGCGGCCGACGGATGCACATCCGGCGTGGGTGGTGGGTATCGCACGTGACGTGACGATCGACGAGATCGACGAGCGGCGCATCCACGAGCAGCGCACGCGAGGCGTGCATCGTGGCGGCGACGGCGCCCGCGTGGTGGGCGAGGAGTGCGACGAGCAGCTGGCACGCGGCCGCACGGTGCGGGTGCTCGTGGTGGAGGTGCATGGTCTCGACGAGATCGCGCTGCTGCACGGTGAGCGCGCCGTCGGCGCGGCGCTCGGACAGGTGCTCGACCGCGTGGCCTGGGCGCGTCCGGTCGGCGCTCAGGTGGCGACGCTGTCGGACCGCCACCTGGTGGTGCTCGTGCCGGGCGAGTGCGACGCGGTCGGGCTCGCGACACGGATCCACGGCCTGCTCGACCGCCCGGTCGAGGCGGCAGGGCGAGCGGTCCGGGTGTCGGCCGGTATCGGCATCGCCGAGGGACCGGGCGACGGAGGCGGCTTCGAGCTGCTGGTCGGCCGCGCGCGTGCGGTGGCGGCGCGGAGCACGGCGGTGACGCCGACCGTGCGCTTCGACGCGGCCGAGCTCGAGGGAGCCGGGGTCGAGCTCGACATGGCGACCCATGTCGGCTGGGCCCTTGCGCACGACGCGATCCACGTGGCGTTCCAGCCGGTGGTCGACGCGCGCAGCGGTGAAGTGCGCTCGGTCGAGGCGTTGGTGCGTTGTTGGCACCCGGTGCTCGGCGAGGTGCCGACCGAGCACATCGTCGCCTCGGCCGCGGCGCAGGGGACAGCGCTCGAGCTGTTCCGGACGGTGCTGCGCGCCGCCCTCGCGTCGTTGCGTGCGTGGCGTGACGAGGGGTTGGTCGAGACGGTGTCGGTGAACGTGTCGCCGTCGCTCCTGGCGGACGAACGGACGCTGTCGGTCTGCGACGACGAGCTCGCTTCGGCGGGCCTGCCGCCGCAGGCATTGGTGCTCGAGGTGACCGAGCATCCGGGTGCGGACGACCTGGTGCAGCACGGCGAGCACTACCGCGCCCGGGGCATCGGCCTCGCGATCGACGACTTCGGTGTCGGTCACTCCGGCGCCGGACGGCTGGCGGGTCTTCGGGTCGACGTGGTGAAGCTCGATCGCTCGCTGGTGTCGGGCCTCGACGTCGACGAACGTCGCGGCATCGTCGTGTCGTTGGCCAATCAAGCGGCGCACGCGCTCGGCGCAAGTGTGGTGGCCGAGGGCGTCGAGACCGGCCAGGAGGCCGACGTGTTGCGCGACGCCGGTGTGGACGCGTTGCAGGGCTTCGCGATCAGCCGGCCGCTGTCCCCGGTCGAGGCGACCGAGTTCCTGCGACGGTCGCGTGCGCGCCGCTCGAACGGTGCGGACTGAACACGTGGTGGTCGGCGACGCATGCGTCCGCCGACCGCCACTACTGTTCGCGCATGGGGATCAACACGGTGTCGGACATCATTCGCGTGCACGGGGTCGGGCGCGCGGGCGAGGTGTCGTTGGTGCAGGGTGACCGCCAGGTCACGTGGGCGGAGCTGTACGCGCGGGCGGGGCAGGTGGCCAACCTGCTGGCTGCGGCCGGGGTCGGCGATCAGGACCGGGTCGCGTTCCTCGACAAGAACGGGATCGAGCACTTCGAGGTGTTCTACGGCGCGGCGCTGCTCAACGCGGTGTGCGTCGACGTCAACTGGCGTCTCGCGGCACCCGAGGTCGAGTACATCGTCAACGACGCCGAGGCGAAGGTGTTCGTCGTCGGTCAGGAGTTCGTGCCGATCCTCGACGCGATCCGGGACAAGCTCACCACCGCCACGACGATCCTGGTGATCGGTCACGACTACGAGGCGGCGGTCGACGCGCATCCGACCACCGACCCGGGGACGCCGAGCACCACCGACGACGTCGCGTTCCAGCTGTACTCGAGCGGCACGACCGGGCGCCCGAAGGGCGTGATGCTCACCAACTCGAACTTCTTCGGCCTGCTGCCGTTGGCCAAGCAGATGTGGGAGCTGTCGCCCGACGCGGTGAACCTGGTGGCGATGCCGCTGTTCCACATCGGCGGCGGTGGCTGGGCGATCGCCGGGCAGTACGAGGGTGCGCGCAGCGTGATCGTGCGCGATCTCGATCCGGCAGCGCTGGTCTCGCTGATCGGCAAGGAGCGCATCTCGCACGGGTTCCTCGTGCCGGCCGTGTTGCAGTTCATGTTGATGGTGCCCGGGGTCGACCAGGCCGACTTCTCGTCGTTGCGCGTGATCGTCTACGGCGCGTCGCCGATCAGCGAGGACGTGCTGGCGCGCAGCGTCACGACGTTCCAGTGCAAGTTCTGGCAGGCCTACGGCCTGACCGAGACCACGGGTGCCGTGGTGAACCTGTCGCCCGAGGATCACGACGTGAACGGGCCCAACCGTCACCGGTTGCGCAGCTGCGGCCTGCCCGGCCCCGGTGTCGAGGTGCGCATCGTCGACACCGACACGCTCGGCGACTGCGAGGTGGGTGAGGTCGGCGAGATCTGGATCCGCTCGGCGCAGGTGATGAAGGGCTACTGGCACATGCCGGACGAGACGGCGAAGTCGATCGACGCGGACGGCTGGTTCCGCAGCGGCGACGCCGGGTTCCTCGATGCCGACGGCTACCTGTACATCCACGACCGTGTGAAGGACATGATCGTGAGCGGTGGCGAGAACGTGTACCCGGCCGAGGTCGAGAACGTGTTGATGGGCCACCCGGGCGTCGCCGACGTCGCGGTGATCGGTGTGCCGCACGAGCGTTGGGGCGAGACCGCCAAGGCCGTCGTCGTGCGCAAGCCGGGTGCCGAGGTGAGCGAGCAGGAGATCATCGACTACGCCCGCGAGCGCCTCGCCCGCTTCAAGTGCCCGACGAGCGTCGACTGGGCGGACGCGCTGCCCCGCAACCCCAGCGGCAAGATCCTGAAGAAGGATCTCCGTGCCCCGTACTGGGAAGGCCGCGACCGCAACGTGAACTAGCAGCTCACGGTTCACTTCGGATGCTCTGAGCAGGGCGTTCGTCGCCGATCGACGTTCGATTCGGTGGCTTGGGAGTGTCCTCCGTCGTCCGTGATCGTCCGCCGTGCCACCTACCGCCGGCTCGTCGCGCGTTGTTGTGCAAGGCATCAGGCCGTTTGTGCCGGTGGGGTAGACGGTGGCGTAGCGGGCCGCGTCTCGTCGACCCCCGCTGCTCACCCGACCACGGTGAGCTCGACGGTGACGGTGTCGCCTGCATCGAACCCCTCGGCCACACGGATCGGCTTCTTGATCGGCAACACGTAGGTCCGACGCTTGCTGTCGGGGAAGATCGACATCGTCGTCGGGAACGTCCACGAAGTGCCATGAACCGCCGTGATGGATCCACACCTCGGCGTCGAAGGTCACCCGGTGACCGTGAGCGTCGTCCATGCGCTCAGTCTCGCGTTCGGCGGGCCGGGGTCGGCGCGCCGGGCCGTCAGAGGCCGAGGCGGTCGGCGAGTTCGTCGTAGCCGTCCTGCCACAGGCTCCCGCCACCTGCCTCGCGTGCGTGGAACGAGCGGAATCCGAGGATCTGCTGCACGTGCGGCGGGAGGGTGCGCACGACGTCCATCGGCACGAGGAGCGGGTGCGCCTCCTCGGGCACGATGAACCCGGGGCAGAAGCTCATCGCGAGCCCGCGGCGGTACTGGTCGGTGGTGACGTTCGCGCCGCCGCCGTGGATGATCTTGCCGCTCATCAGCACCGCGTCGCCGGCCCGCAGATCGGCCGGGATCGTGCGCCCCTCGCGGTCGCGCCGGTCGACCCGCTCGTAGTCGGGCCACCGGTTGCTGCGCGGGATGATGCGGGTGGCGCCGTTCTCGGGCGTGAAGTCGTTGAGCGCCGAGAGGAAGTTCACCATCACCTCGGGGCCGTCGGGGCCGTACGCGCGGAACGCGGGCACGGTCTCCATGTCTCGGTGCAGCGGTTGCATCGCGTTCCCCGGCCCGATCTCGATCACCTGCGCCGCGCTGAGCCAGAACGAATCGGTGAAGGTGGTGAGCCGAGCGCGGGCGACGGCGTGCACGAGCGGGTCGGTGATCATCTGCTCGCGGAAGGTCGGCGACGTGGCGACGAGGTGGTTGATGCGACGGGTGTTCGAACCGTGGTGGCCGCCCTCGATCTCGCCGTACTTCGACCCGGGTGCGGTCTGCGCCGCGAGCACGTCGACCTCGGCGTTGAGGGCGGCGATGACGTCGCTCGACCACATCTGCTCGATGACCACGGCACCGTCGCGATCGAGCAGTTCGCACAACTCGTCCACGGTGGCGCCACGTGTCACCCGCTCCAACGATGCGCCGACTTCCAGCGTGCTCATGGTGTCCCTCCTCGACGTGGCCCAGAGGTATCATACGTTTGTCTATGACGCGCGTCTACGTGCGTGGTGTCCGCGATCGAGCCGGAGCGTGGTAGCGCTCGGCGGCGTCGAACACCGTGTCGCCCGACGGCGTGGCGTCGGGGTCGAGCAGGTGCTGGATGATCAGACCGTCCGACACGGCGATGACGTACGCCGCGGCGGCGTCGCGTTCTTCGTCGGACGAGAAGCTGCTGCCGAGCGACTCGGCGATCCGTTCGCGCATCGCTCGGTACGACTCGGCCAGGGCCGCTCTCAGCTCGGGTGTGCGTTGCGCCTCGACGAGCGCCTCGAAGAAGGCGATGCTGAGGGGGCGCTCGTCGCCGAACTTCGCCACCATCTCGACCCACGCGTCACGCCGCTGCTCGCGCCGGTGGGGCCCGCCCGCCGCCTGGGCGACGACGGCCATCACCTTCTCGACGTACTCGGCCTGGGTGAGCACGAGTGCCTGGGTGAGCAACTCGTCCTTCGACCCGAAGTGGTAGCCGATGGAGGCGAGGTTGGTGTCGGACTCGGCGACCAGGTCGCGTGCCGTGGTTCGGGCGTACCCACGGGTGACCAGGCAGCGTCGGGCGGCGGCGAGCAGGCGCTCACGATGACTCATGTGTCGATCGTAGCGACGTGGTCCGGGCACTGTACGAACGTCTTGTACATTTGTATGATCTCGTTCCGACAAGGGGGAATCGACCATGACCGATGCCATCGACACGTTCCGCGACGGATGTGCCTGGATCAACGGCCAGTACGTGCCGGTGCGCGACGCGAAGGTGAGCATCTTCGACGCCGGCTTCACGCGATCGGACGTCACCTACGACGTGGTCGGCGTGTGGCACGGCAAGTTCTTCCGGATCGAGGACCACCTCGACCGCTTCCTGCGGAGCATCGAACGACAGCACCTCACGTTGCCCTTCGACCGCGCCGGCCTGCGCGAGGTGCTCACCGGGTGCGTCACGCGCAGCGGCCTCACCGAGGCCTACGTCGACATGATCTGCACGCGTGGCGTCACCACCTCGGGCAGCCGCGCGCTGACCGACCACAAGAACCGCTTCTACGCCTATGCCGTGCCGTACCAGTGGATCGTCCCCGAGGCCCAGCAGGCCGTCGGCACCGACCTGGTGATCGCCCGACAGGCCCGCCGCATCCCGCCCGAGAGCGTCGACCCGACCGTCAAGAACTTCCACTGGGGCGACTTCGTTCGCGGCCAGCTCGAGGTGATCGACCGGACGAACGTGCAGGTGGTGCTCCCCGACGCCGAGGGCCGCATCACCGAGGGGCCCGGGTTCAACGTGTTCGCGCTGGTCGACGGCGAGTGGATCACGCCCGACCGCGGTGTGCTCGAAGGCGTGAGCCGCCGGGCGGTGCTCGACGTCGCCGCCGACCGCGGCGTGCCGGCCCGACTCGGTGTGCTCACCATCGACGACATGCACCGTGCCGACGAGGCGTTCCTCACGTCGACCGCCGGTGGCGTGATGCCCGTGGTCGGCATCGACGGACGTGTGCTCGGCGACGGCACGCCCGGCCCGCAGACCACGCTGCTGCGCCAGGCCTACTGGGACGCGCACGACGACCCGCGCTGGGCGACGCCGATCGACTACGGGTCCGCCTCGTGAGCGGCCCGATCACACTCGACTTCACCGGCAAGCGCGTGCTGGTCACCGGTGGGACGCGCGGGATCGGGCGCGCGATCGTCGACGCGTACGCCGCCGCCGGGGCCACCGTGGTGATGAACGGTTCGAGCGACGAATCGGTCGCGGCCGCACTCGTCGACGCCGCCCCCGGCGTCATCGGCATCGCTGCGTCGGTGGCCGACCCCGAGGCGTGTCGCACGCTGATCGAGCAGTCGATCGAGCGAATGGGCGGGCTCGACGTGCTCGTCAACAACGCCGGCATCAGCAAGCCCGGCAAGGTCGAGCGGATCACGCCCGACACGTGGAACGCGATCATCGGCACCAACTTGACCGGCACGTTCTTCTGCACCAGCGCCGCCGTGCCCGCGTTGCGCGAGAGCGGCGGCAACGTGCTCAACGTCGCCTCGGTCTACGGCCTGGTCGGGTCGGCGTACGGCTCGGTGTACGCGACGGCCAAGGGGGGCGTCGTGAACATGACCCGGGCGATGGCCGTCGAGCTGGCGCCGACGATCCGGGTGAACTGCCTGTGCCCCGGCGGGGTCGACACCGACATGTTGCGTCAGGCGGCGGTCCGCGTGGGCGGCTCGGTCGAGGCCGGCTACGACATCTTCAAGATGGACTCCCCGCAGGAGCGGATCGCCGGTGCGCACGAGCTGGCGGCAGCTGCCATGTGGCTCACGTCGGACCACGCGAGTTTCGTCACCGGCTCGATCCACGTGGTCGACGGAGGCGAGACCGCCCGATGAACTCGATCGAGGAGTCGCAGGCGTGGAGCTGATCCTGATCCGACATGCACTCCCTGTCCGCATGGAGGTCACCGAGGGCACGGCCGATCCGCACCTCGACGAACGCGGCCACGCGCAGGCACGCCATCTGGCCGAGTACCTCGCCGGCGAACACGTCGACGCCCTGTACAGCAGCCCGATGCTGCGGGCGCGGCAGACGGCGCAGCACGTGGCCGACCGCCTCGGGCTCGACGTGGTCGTCGAGGACGACATCGCCGAGAACGACCGCGCCGGCTCGTCGTACGTGCCCGCCGAGGAGCTGAAGGCCGCCGGCGACCCTCGCTGGCGCGAGGGATCGAGCGCGTCGAACTGGTCGCCCGAGCACGAACCGTTCGAGGTGTTCCACCAACGGGTCATGGACGGCATCGAGCGGATCGTCGCCGCCCACCCGGGCCAGCGCGTCGCGGTGGTGTGCCATGGCGGCGTGATCATGCGCTACACGAGCGTGATCCTCGAGCGGCCCTTCGACGAACTCGGCTTCTTCCTGCCGTTGTACACCTCGATCTCGCGGATCGCCGCCGCCCGCAGCGGCCATCGCTCGATCCTCTCGCTCAACGAGGCATCCCATCTGCGGGGCACCGGTCTGCCGACCGGATCGCTGCACTGAACCACACCCGCGCCGCTCGTCGGCGCAGTCACACGATCCTGGGGGGATCCACATGGAAGCGCCCGCGCCGACCTTCGACCGGCCCGATCACACGCCGCCCGTCCCCGACGGCGTCGCCGTCGAGGCGGCGATCCGCCGGGCCATCGACGAGGGTCGTCGCGACCTCGTCGACATCGTCGGTGCCGGCGAGCTGACCATCGCGCTCCGGTGGACATCGGGCGACCGCCCCTGCGTGGTGAAACGGATGCCGCCGTATCCCGATCGCGCGACCGCCGAGCAGTACACGGACGTGGTGCGCGCGAACATCGAACGGCTCGAAGCGCTGGGCGTCCGTTGCGTCTCGAACTCGATGCAGCTGGTCGAGCGCTCCGACGGCAAGTTCGTGGTGATCCATTGCCAGCCGTTGCTCGACGCCGGCACCCTCGCCGACCACGTGCTGCGCACCCGGACGCCGAGTGCCGATGACCCGCTGGTCACCACGCTCGTCGACCGTGTCGTGGCCTCCGTGGGGAACGGCGAGCCGATCGATCCGCAGTTCGCGAACTGGTGCTGGGTCGACGACGACCTCTGGCTGCTCGATCTGTCGACGCCGTTCGTGATGGAGGGCAAGGACATCGTCTACGACACGAGCGGCTTCCAACGCGAGTTCCCGTGGCTGCTCCGTCGGCTCATCTACAAGGAGCTGATGAAGGCGGCGATCCACTACACGACCGACGTCGAGTACGTGCTCACCGACGTGATGACGCAGCTGCATCGCAGCGGGATGTCGGTCTGGTGCCAGCCGTTCGCGGATGCCGCACAGGCCCGCCACGGCATCGCGATCGACCCGGCCGTCGCGAAGCAGCGCTGCGACGCCGACGCGAAGTTCTACCCCTTCATGTTGCGCACCAAGCGCTTCGAACGTCGCTGGCGTCAGCTGACCAGGCGCCGCTACGACGCGCTGCTGCCCGAGAGGAGCACGTTCGAATGACCTCGCTCACCACCCTGCCCGGTACCGCGACCGTCGACCACGTGCTCGAGGTGATCGATCGCGACGGCGGCGTGATCGTGGCCGACTATCTGCACGCCGACGTGATGGACGAGCTCCGTCGCGACCTGCTCCCGAAGGGCGAGCTCATGCCGGTGGGTGCCGACGGCTTCTCGGGCCGCTCGACGCGCCGGATGAGCGCGCTGTTCGCGAAGACCCGGCGGATGGTCGACGTGGTCACGCACCCGCTGTTCCTCGAGAGCGCCCGCCACCTCGTCGACGTCCCGGTCGTGTACGGCACGGGCGAGCGGGCGATCCCGATGCGGCCCGGTCTCCGCATCGGCGTGACGCAGCTGATCCAGATCGGACCGGGTCAGCGTTCGCAGCCGCTGCACCGCGACGACTGGGCGTTGTTGTGGCGGCATCATCCGTCCGACCGACGGGAGGCACGTCTGCAGGTGATGCTGGCGGTGTCTCGCTTCACGCAGGCCAACGGCGGAACCCTCGTGGTGCCCGGGAGTCACCGGTGGGACGACGAACGCCTCCCCGAGCCGTCCGAGGCGATCTCGTGCGAGATGGCTCCGGGCTCGGCGATGCTGTTCGTGGGATCGACGTTCCACGGGGGCGGTGCCAACGTGACCACCGACGAATGGCGCTCGGGGCTCACGGCAACGCTCGACTCGGCCAACGTCCGCCAGGAGGAGAACATGTACCTGGCGCTCAGCTCCGAGGTGGTCGCCAGCTACCCCGAGGACATCCAGCGGCTGCTCGGCTGGCAGGCCAGCGAGGTCACCCGCATGGGTTGGGTCGAGATCGACGGCCAGATGGCCGATCCCATCGCGCTCCTGCGCACCGCACGATGAGCGCCGGGGCCGAGGTCGCGACCGTGGCCGGCTGGCAGCCGCCGGCGTCGCGAGAGCGCCCTTGCGCGGTGCCGGCATCCCAACTACTGTAGTGATCACTCCGGAAACGAGCGCCGACCCACGGGTGCCGACCGGACCGCGAAGGGGGTTCGCATGACCGTGTCCGAGGGATGGCTCGAGGACCTCGTGTCGCTGGAACGCGGCGAGATCGACCGCCGCATCCACAGCGACGCCGAGATCTTCGAACTCGAGATGGAGCGGATCTTCGCCCGGGCCTGGCTGTTCTTGTGTCACGAGAGTCAGATCCCCGAGCCCGGCGACTTCTTCGGCGCCGTGATGGGCCGCGACAACGTGCTCGTCGTCCGCCAGAAGGACGGCTCGGTGCGGGCGATGCTCAACACGTGCACACACCGCGGCAACGCCGTGTGTCGCGCCGAGGAGGGCAACGCCCGGAGCTTCCTCTGCACCTATCACGGGTGGTCGTACGGCGTGGACGGCTCGCTGAAGGGTGTGCCCGGGTTCAAGCAGTTCTACGGCGACGAGCTCGTGAAGAGCGAGCGAGGTCTGCCGCAGGTGGCTCAGGTGGCGAGCTACCGGGGGTTCGTGTTCGGTACCAACGACCCCACGGCGCCACCACTCGAGGAGTTCCTCGGTGCCACCGGCCGGCTGGGTCTCGACCTGCTTGCCGGCCAGGGCGACATGGTGGTGGTGCCCGGCATCCAGAAGTTCGTCGTCGACTGCAACTGGAAGTTCGCGCTCGACAACCTCTTCGACTGGTACCACCCGCAGGTGTCGCATGCATCGGCGTTCACCCCGGGCGTGCTCGGGCTCGACGGGCCCGTCGAGGCCGAGGCGATCGACCAGAGCGGTGTCGACATGCAGGAGGGCGACCAGCTCGACATGGCGATCGCGGCGATCTCCGGCACCGTCTTCGACCAGGTGGTCGTGATCGGCGAGTACGGCCACGGGATCGGCGGTCCCACCACCGGGTCGACCGCTGACGTGTCGGGCGATCCCTCGTGGCGCGACACGCCCGAGAACACGGCGACCCTCGGCCCGGTCGGCCGGATGGTGGCCGGGCACCCGAGCATCTTCCCGTCCACGTGGGTGACCACCACGTCGCAGATCTCGGTGCGGATCCCGCGCAGCCCGACCTCCACCGAGATCTGGTGGTTCTCGTTCGTCGACCGCAATCTGCCACCCGAGTTCCGTGACTTCGTGGTGACGATGCAGACCCGTGTGTTCGGGCCGGCCGGTCTGCTCGAACAGGACGACGGCGAGAACTGGGCGCAGAGCACCATGCAGAGCCACGGCGTGGCATCTCGCCGGGTGAAGCAGCTCCTCAACATGGGCCTGGGTCGCGGCAAGGTCGTGAAGCAGGACGGTCTGGCCCGCATCGAGGGCCTCACCAGCGAGTACGGCCAGCTGTGGACGTACCACGCGTGGGCCCAGTGGATGAAGGGTCTCGGGTGGGACGAGCTGCGCGCCGCCACCGAGCCGCCGGACACGATGTGAGCGAGACGAGGACGACGATGACGATCGACGACATCATCACCGGCACCGACCGGGTCATGGCGATGGTCCGGCAGTACGAGGTCGAACAGTTCCTCTACGCCGAGGCAGCGCTGCTCGACGCCCACGACTACGAGCCGTGGCTCGACCTGTTCACCGACGACGCCTTCTACTTCATGCCGATCCGGCGCACCCGGCTCCGACGCGAACAGCACCTCGAGTTCACCAAGCCCGGCGAGATGGCGTTCTTCGCCGACACCAAGGAGCTGCTCCGCGGCCGGGTGATCAAGCTGATGACCGGTCGCTCGTGGTCGGAGGACCCGGTGTCGCGCACCCGTCGGCTGATCACCAACGTGCGGATCACGGCCGACGACGGCGAACAGATGACCGTGATGTCGAACTTCCTGCTGTACCGCAGCCGGCTCGATTCGCAGGAGGACACCTGGATCGGATCGCGTGAGGACACCCTGCGCCGGGTCGACGGGTCGCTGCGGATCGCAGCGCGCACCATCCGGCTCGAGCAGACCGTCGTGCTGTCGCGCAACCTGAGCAACTTCTTCTGATGGCGGCGCCACAGCAGGGCTGGCTCGACGACACGGTCGCGCTCGTCACCGGCGGCGGCTCGGGGCTCGGCCGCGCGATCGTCGAGCGGTACGTCGCCGAGGGGGCGCAGGTGGGTGTGCTCGAGCTCGACCCGACGAAGGCCGAGGCGTTGCGCCACGACCTCGGCGACGCCGTCTCGGTCACCGTCGGCGACGCCACGTCGTACGCCGACAACCAGCGCGCCGTCGCCGACACCGTGGCGGCGTTCGGCAAGCTCGACGTGTTCGTCGGCAATGCCGCGCTCTGGGACTTCGCGGCCTCGATCGAGCAGCTGCCGGCCGAGGCGATCGACGACGCGTTCGACGAGGTGTTCCGGCTCAACGTGAAGGGCTACCTGCTCGGGGCGAAGGCCTCGATCGAGGCCCTCCGCGCCACCAAGGGCAGCATCATCTTCTCGGTGTCGAACGCCGGCTTCTGGCCCGGCGGCGGGGGACCGCTGTACGTGTCGTCGAAGCACGCCGTGATGGGCCTGGTGAAGCAGCTCGCGTACGAGTTGGCGCCCGACATCCGTGTGAACGGCGTGGCGCCGGGGGGTATGGCCACCGACCTGCGCGGCCCGCGATCGCTCGGCATGCACGAGATGTCGTGGGGCACATTCCCGGTCGACCGGATCATCGAACAGATGTCGCCGCTCGGCCGGCCGATCGCGCCGGCCGACTACACCGGCCACTCCGTGCTGCTCGCGTCGCGCGCCAACTCGCTCACCGTCACCGGCTCCGTGCACAACTGCGACGGCGGCATGGGCGTGCGGGGCCGCCGCGACCAGGATGCTGCGGCCGATGTCAGCGACGCGTAGGTCGCTTCGGCTCGGCGTCGGCGCGGTCGGCGCGCTCGGCGCGCTCGGCCCGCAGCCGGTCGACCGTGCCGAGCACGGCCGTGGCCAGCAGCTCGAACGAGTCGGCCATCGACGACTCGCCCGCCTGCTCGGCCACGAACAACCCGTCGGCCAGGGCGAGGGTGAGCGTGACGAGGGCGTCGACGTCGTCGGCCGTGAGATCGGCGAACTGCGCCGCGTACCCGGCGCGCGTGGTGGCCGCCGCCGCGGCGCGCACCTCGAGGAACTTGCCCCTCGCGGTCGGTTCCTGCGGTCGGCGCTCGAGCACCAGCATCAGGCCCAGCCGCAAGAAGTCGGGGAACTCGGCGATCGCACCGCCCACGCGTCGCATCCCCACGCGGAACTCGTCGTCGGGCGAGGTGCTCGGCGGGTCGTCGTCACGCCGGGCCGCCGATGCCTCCTGCCACCGGACGAAACTGCGGTCGATCACCGCCGCCATCAGCTCGTCCTTGTCCTTGAAGTGCCAGTAGATCGAGCTCGGCGGCAACCCGGACCGCTCGCTGATCAGGTTGATGCTGGTGCCTTCGTACCCGCGTTCTCCGGCGATCTGCGCCGCGGCATCGAGCACCCGCTCGCGCGACGCCTCGCCGTTGGCCCGCCGACGTCGCTGCTCGCTCACCCCATCGACCCTACAAAGAGGTAACCCCGTGATCACCCAACTCGGACAGATCGAGTTCGTCTCACCCCAGGCCGAGGCATGGCGGTCGTTCGCCGTCGAAGTGCTCGGCGCGCAGCTCGCCGCGGACGGCCCCGACGGTTCGGTGCGCCTGCGCATCGACGACATCGCACACCGCATCGAGATCCATCCCGGCCCGACCGACGACCTCGTCTGTCTCACCTGGGTGGACGACGACCGGGACACCACCGAGGCCAGGTTCGCCGCAGCAGGTGTCGACGTCGACGAGCACACCTTCGTCGACCCGTTCGGCTTCCGACACCGGCTGGTGACCGCGCTGACGGCGGGCGAGACGTTCGTGCCCGGTCGTCCGATCAGTGGCTTCGTCACCGGTGAACAGGGCCTGGGTCACGCCGTGCTGATCGTGCCCGACCTGGCCGCCGCCGAGACCTTCTACTCCGACGTGCTCGGGCTGCGCCCGTCGGACTCGATCGAGTCGGGGATCAGCCTGCGCTTCTTCCATTGCGCCGGTCACGCGGCCCGGCACCACACGCTGGCGATCGCCGCCGTGCCGGGCATGGTCGGCATGCACCACCTGATGCTCGAGGTCGGCTCGATCGACGACGTCGGCCGGGCGCTCGACGTGATCACCACGAGCGGCATCCCGCTCGCCTCGACGCTCGGTCGGCACACCAACGACCTGATGACGTCGTTCTACGTGCGCACGCCGTCGGGGTTCGAGATCGAGTACGGCACGGGTGGCATCACGATCGACGACGACACCTGGCAGATCACCACCTACGACGCGCAGAGCACGTGGGGACATCGCACGACTACCGGCGATCCGCTGTTCCCCGGCATCCTCCGTCCCTTCGACCCCGCAGCCGCCAGCCCCGCAGGAGCCACCTCGTGAGCAGCCCCATCACCACCACCGACCTCGCGGTCGGCGACGTCAGCTTTCACCTGTCGCAGACCGGTGCCGCCGACGCCCGACCCGTCGTGTTCCTCCACGGCTCGGGCCCGGGCGTCACCGCGCTCACCAACTGGGAGTGGCTCATCGGCGAACTCGGGGACGAGTTCCACTGCCTCGCCCCCGACGTGATCGGCTTCGGCGACTCGACGCACCCCGACCCGCCGCCCCAGGGCCTCGGCGCCTTCACCCAGCTGCGCGTCGACACACTGCTCGCCCTGTTCGACCAGCTGGGTCTCGACCAGGTCACGCTCGTCGGCAACTCGATGGGCGGCATCATCTCCGTCGCGCTCGCGCTGCAAGCCCCCGAGCGGGTGCGGGCGATCGTGCTGATGGGCACCGGCGGCGCGCCCGTGCCGCTCACGCCAGGTCTCCTGCAGCTGATCACCTTCTACGACACGCCGACCGCGGCGAACATGGCGAGCTTGCTCACCCAGTTCGTCCACGATCCCTCCCACTTCGGCGACGACCTCGACCAGATCGCCGCGGCACGCATGCCGCGGGCGATGCGTCCCGAGGTCGAACGGTCGCACCGCGCCACGTTCGGTCCCGGCCCTGGCACCGGGTTCACGCCCGAGCGCATCGCGACGATCACCGCGCCCACGCTGGTGGTGCACGGCGACGACGACCGGATCGTGCCGATGGCGTCGGGGGAGTGGTTCGCCGAGCACCTGCCGAACGTCCGGTTCGAGGTCTTCCCCGACACCGGCCACTGGCTGCAGATCGAGCGCGGACCGGCGTTCGCAACGTTGCTGCGCGACTTCCTCGCCGCGTCGTGAGCCGGGTCGTCCTGGTCACCGGGTGCAGCACCGGCATCGGCCTCGCCACCGCGCTCGCCTTCGGGCGACGCGGCGACCGCGTGTACGCCACGATGCGCGCGCCCGAACGTGGGGATGCGCTCCGGGCCGCCGTCGCCGGGGAGGCGCTCGACGTCGACGTGCTCCGGCTCGACGTGCGCGACGACCGTTCGGTGCGAGACGCGATCGGTGACGTCCTCGGGCAGGAGGGCAGGCTCGACGTGGTGGTCAACAACGCCGGCGTCGGCCCGTTCGCCCCCATCGAGCACAGCACCGACGACGAATGGCTCGCCACGCTCGACACCAACCTGTTGGGTCCGGTCCGGGTCTGTCGTGCCGTGCTCCCGACGATGCGTGCCGCGGGGCACGGTGTGATCGTCACGATCAGCTCGGTCGCCGGTCGTCTGGCGGCCGTCCCGACGCAGGGCGCCTACGCCGCGTCGAAGCACGCCGTCTGCACGTTGACGGATTCACTGAACGCCGAGTGCGGACCGTTCGGCCTCCGGGCGGAGTGCCTCGAGCCCGGCTTCTTCGCGACGTCGATCATGGACAAGGACACGGTGCCGGTCCTGGCGGACGACGATCCGTATCGCGCGGTCATGGACGGCGTCGAGGGATTCTTCCGGGCGTCGCTGGCCGTCGCCCCACCGCCCGATGCGGTCGCAACGCTGTGTGTCGCCGCCGCCGACGGCCCGCTCGAGGGCGGGCACCATCACGTCGTCGGCATGGACGGTCTGACGCCCACCGACACGGCAGCCCGAGGGCGGTGACGCTCCAGCCGTTCGTCGCGCCGCCTGATCCACCGTCGCCGGCGCGACATGACGGACGGCATGCAGTTCGGTCCGTTCGGCATCGACAACGGCGCACTCGCCGACCCGGAGCCGCCGTCGCCGACACCGCCCGGCCTGCCGATGCTCGATCCGGCGGTGGCGCTCGCGTACCTCGCTGTGCACACGTCGACGAACGCACTCGCGACGGGATCTCGGGCGGTGTTCAGTGGTCGCTGGGCGGCGGCACCTGGAGCGTGATCCGAGCGCCCGAACCGGGGGCGCTCTCGATCGAGACCGACCCACCGAGCAGGCGAGCTCGTTCACGCAGGCTGCTCAGCCCCATGTGGCCGGGGGTCGTCCGCTCGACGTCGAAGCCGCGACCGTCGTCCTCCACCTCGAGCTCGATGCGCTCGACGCCGATGCGGCCGCGCACCGACACCCGATGCGCCTGCGCGTGGCGGCGCGTGTTGCCGAGCGCCTCGATCACGATGCGGTAGAGCAGCTGCGCCTCCCGGAGGTCGAGGACACGGTCGCACGACACGTCGATGTGCAGCTCGCACGCCGTGCTGGCGAACAGCTCCTCGGCCGCCTCCTCCAGCACCTCGACGATCTTGGCGGGGTCGAGATCCGGCGGGGCGAGCTCGAACATCAACGCCCGCAGCGACGTGACGGCGCTGCGCACCTGGCGCTCGGCGCGGTCGAGCGCGGCGACGCGCTCGACCGGGACGTCGTGCCTGAGCGCAGCGAGTTCGTACGACGCGGCGGTGAGGCGTTGCACGGGATCGTCGTGGAGCGCGATGGCGAGTCGACGTTGCTCGGCCTCGCCGAGCCGGACCAGCTGCTCGGCGATCGCCAGCCGTTCCTCGCTCACCCGTGAGAGGTCGGCCGCCGTGGTGACCGCGATGCTCAACACCTCGGCCAGACGCTGGAGATCGGCAGCATCGCGATCGGTGAACGCATCCGGCGTCGTCGAACTGATCTTCAGCACCGCGTCGGTCCGGCCGGACACGCGGAGCGGGACGCACACCATCGCCCGGATCCCGGTGCGCCGCACGGCCTCCGGATCGACGCGATCGTCGTCGAGCGCATCGTCGCAGCGGACGATCTGGTCGAGGGTGAGACAGCGTCCCGAGAGGCTGGAGTCGATGCGCAGCCTCAGCCCGACGAACGGCTGCAACGCGCCTGCGCCGCTCACGTACTCCAACATCTCACCGTCGCGGGCCTCGATCGACGCGCCGTCGGCGCGCTCGATCATGAGCAGCGCCTCGGCGACGATCCGATCGAGCACCGAGGCGGGATCGACGGCGTCGACCGTCGAGCGGGACGCGAACAGCGAGCGTGCCACGGCCGCGACCGTAGTGCTGCCCGGTCGGCAGGACCGGTATCTCTCGGCGAGGTCGCGGCTACGGTCGCCGCGGTCCGCCCGACGCGCCGAGCCGGCGCCGGCTCGCCACGTCAGAGGGGAACTGGCTCAACCTGGTCCAGGCCGTCGGCAAGGGACGGCTGGTCGATGGCAGCATCGTGTACGAGGTCTTCGAAGCGAGGTGACACCCGCGGACGCTCGTCCCGTGCGACGGGTCAGCCGCGAAAGGCGATGGCGCGGATCTCGGCGGGCAGTGCGCCGCCGGTGAACTCGTTCGTCCCGGTGCGCTGCAGTTCGCGGGCAGCCGCGACGAGCGCGCCGTAGGCGGCCCACGCGAGGCCGCCACCTGTCGACACGCGACGCACGCCCAGGTGTGCCAACTCGGGCACCGCGGGCACGCCACGCAGCAGCAGGACGTTCACCGGGGTACCGGTCTCTGCCACCACGCGCGCGATGTCGTCGGGCCGCGCCAGGCCGGGCGCGTACACGCACCCTGCTCCGGCGTCGCGATACGCCTGCAGCCGGGCGATCGTGTCGTCGAGGTCGTCCACCCCGTGCAACAGGTTCTCGGCGCGGCCGGTCAGCACGATCCCGTGGCGGGCGCACACCTGTACGGCCGCCTCCACGCGCTCGACGGCGACCGCCAGCGGGTCGATCCGGCCCGAGGCGGGATCCCAGTCCTCGATCGAGATGCCCGAGGCGCCGGCGGCAGCGAGTCGCTCGACGGTGGCGGCCACGCCCTCGGGCGTGTCGGCGTAGCACCGTTCGGCGTCCACGTTGAGCGGCACGCTCACCGCAGCCGTGATCGCGGCCACGTGCGCCACGAGCTCGTCGGCCGTGACCGACATGTCGGGGCGTCCCATCGACGCGGCGAACCCCGAACTGGTCGTGGCCAGGGCGGCGAAGCCGAGCGATTCGAGGATGCGCGCCGAGCCCACGTCCCACGGGTTGGGCAACACGAAACAGTCGACGCCCGGCTGGTGCAGTTCGCGGAAGCGACGACGGGCGGTGTCGACGGAGGCGGCGTGGTCGGGCGCGGCGTGGTCGGAGGTCATGGACCGAACCTAGTGAGCGACGTCGTCCGTCGTCAGCGGGGTTCGGCCGTCGACACGGGTGCTGTCAGCACCCGTCGACACCCGGCAGCACCGGCCTGCAGGATCGATCGGTCAGCCGCGGCGGCTGCCGTCGGGCAGGCGCTTCAGGTGGTTGCCGTTGTCGACGGGGATGATCTGGCCGGTGATCGAGTTCGACAGGTCGGACGCCAGGAACAACGCCACGTCGGCGCAGTCGTCGACCGTCGTGATCCGCTTGAGCGCGCTCTCCTCGGTGAAGGCCACCGTGATCGCGGTCTCGTCGCTCATGTCGACGCGAGCGTCGTCGACCGGCTTGAGTCCGCCGTAGTTGTTCATCGCCGTCGGCACGAACGTCGGCGCCAGCGCGTTGACGCGCACCTTGTCGGGGCCGAGCTCGCGTGCGGCGATCTTGGTCACGAAGTTCACCGCCGCCTTGCAGCCGGAGTACATCGCCTGGCCGAGCGGCACCAGGATCGCGGTGGTGGACGTGATGTTGATGATCGAGCCGCCGCCGTGATCGGCCATGTGCGCGCCGAAGTGCTTCATGAACCAGTACGCGCCCCACAGGTCGATCTCGGTGATCTCCTTCATCACCGCCGGGTCGATGTCGCGGATGAGCGCGGTCTTGTTGAGTCCCGCCGAGTTGATCGCGACGTCGACGCCGCCCATCGTCTCGACCGCGAAGTCGAGCAACGCCTTCACGTCGTCGTGGTCGGTGATGTCGCACTTCCGGGTCGTGGCGCCGATCTGCGCGCCGAGCCGCTCGAGGTTGTCGGTGCGCCGCGCGGCCACCACCTGGGTGGCACCATGCTCGGCGAACACCTCGGCGATGCGCCACCCGATCCCGCTCGAGGCACCGAGGATCACGACCTTCTTCCCAGCTAGCAAGCTCATGCGGCGCAGACTAGTTTCTTGGTCGCGACTACTGAAAGGGGAACCGTGGGTCGCCACCTCACCGAGCTCGACGAACACCCGCGGCACCAGACGCTCGACACCTTCGACGTCGTCGCCAGCGACAGCGCCCAGTGGAGTGATGGTTCGTGGATCTGCGTCGGCGACCCCGAGGGCCGCTGCCACCTGATCACCGCGATCCGGCTGTACCCCAACACCAACGTGATGGACGCCTACGCGATCGTGTCGCTCGACGACGGCCGCCAGTACAACCTGCGCACCAGCCGCCGGCTGCGGCCACGGATCGACGAGCTCGAGTGCGGGCCGCTGTGGATGGAGATCGTCCGTGGACTCCGCACCTTGAGGTTCGGCGCCCGGCCCAACGACTCGGGCATCGAGTTCGACCTCACGTGGGACGGCGCGTCGCCGGTGTGGGACGAGGCCCCCGGGGTGATCAAGCGCGAGGACGGCAGGATCGTTCGCGCCAGGTCGAACTACATGCAGGTCGGTCACGTGTCCGGCTCGATCACCGTGAACGGACGGCGGTTCGAGGTCGGCCCCGACTGGATCGGCGCACGTGACCACTCGTGGGGCATCGGCGACACCGGCACCGCCAACATGCCGCCCGTCGCCGCGCCGTCGGGTCCGGTGGCCCCCAACGGTGCCTTCGCCGGCGCCTCGCTGCGGCACTTCGGCCTGCGGCACTGGGGCTGGGTCCGGTTCCCCGATCGCACGCTCATCTACAACTTCCACCGCAGCCAGGCCGGCGCGATGGACCCGTCGCGCAGCCGGGTCGACCATGCGATCGACTCGGGTCGCGACGGGTACGAGCACCGGTCGATCGAGGTGGTCGACGCGCAGTTCGTCGACGGATGGCGCCGGCAGGCATCGGCCGTGTTGCACTTCACGCGGCCCGACGGACGGGTCGACCGTTTCCGCGTCAGCACGCGCTCGAAGCCCACGTACATGCAGGGCGGTGGGTACTGGGACGGGTTCGCCGACGGTCGCGGGCGCGGCGTGTATCGCGGCGACGAGGTCGTCGAGCACGACGTGTGGGACGTGTCGCACCCGACGATCGTTCGCGACCTCGACGGCAACATGCTGCCGCAGCGCAACGGCGCATGGGCGCAGACCGCCGCGTGGTTCGAGAACCTCGACGACCCCGACGAGTGCGGTCCGGCCGAACTCGAAGCCGTCGTCGGCGGGCCGTACCCCGGCATCACACAGGACTGACCACCACAGGGGGCCACGATGACCATCACTCAGGCCGAGATCGACTGCGCGAACGGGCTGTTCTTCGACGGTTGGTCCGGCGACGACCCGTACGGGCCGTGCAAGTACATGACCGACGACGTCGTCATGCGCGACATCGCCAAGCACGAGGCGATCGTCGGCCACGAGGCGATCGCGAACCGGTGGCGTCACGTCGCCGGGCGCATGCGGCTGCCGATCGAGGAGCTGTTCGTCTCCGAGCACGGGATCGTCGCGCTCTGGTTCGTGTACGTGCAGATCGTCGAGGGGGAGTTCGCCGGCCAGTGGGCGATGGGTGAAGGCACGAGCCGGCTCGAGTTCCGCGACGGCAAGTGCTGTCTCGAGATCGACTACTGGCACGGTCGCCAGGGCCGCTGCGACGACTGGGAGGCGCACTTCGCCGCCCGGAAGGCGCTCTCGCGGTACGAGCGCGGCTACGTCAGCGGCTTCTGGGTGCCCGGACAGCCATGACGCTGCCGGTCCTGCCGGACGTCGACACGATCCTGGTCAACTCGGCCACGGTGCTGCGCGACGTCGTCCTGCCCACCATCGACGACGAGTGGGGCCGCTCGTGCACCCGCATCATCGCCGCAGCGCTCGACTACGCGGTCGGGCTGCTGGCCGACGATCGCGACACGCGCCACCGCGCCGAACTCGAGGCCGCGCTCGCATCGTTGGGCGCACAGCTCGGCCCTGCTCACGCCGACGTCGCCGGCGAGGGATCGCCCTACGAGCGAGCGTCGCGGGCGCTGGTGTGGTCGCGCGAGCACGACGGTGTCGAGGCCGAGACCGTACGAGCCGCACTGCACCCCGTCCTGGTGGCCCACCTCGACGAAGAGGCCGCTGCGGCCAGCGGCGTGCTCGACGCACTGCACGTGGCGATGCGCGGGACGGACAGCAAGTGACGGCCCCCACCACCGAGCACGAGCTCGCCGAGTACCTCACGGGCGCGCTGGGCGAGCCGGTACGCGTGGGCCGACTGGCGCGCGTGGCGATGGGGCAGTCGCGAGCGATGTATCTGCTCGACGGCACCGTGGGTGGCGTCGAGCGTCGCATGGTCGTGCGGGTGGAGCAGCACGGCATGCTCGGCTCAGACAGCACCACCGAGGTGCCCGTGATGCAGGCGCTGTTCCGTGCCGGGTTCCCGGTGGCCGAGGTGCTCGCCTACGAACCGACGGGTCAGGTGATCGGTCAACCGTTCTTCGTCATGTCGTTCGTGCCGGGCGTCTCCACCGAGGATCCGGCCACGCTCGACGAGTACCTGCGACTGCTGCACGAGCTGCACCACTTCGACCCGGTCGCGCTCGGCCTCGACGCGCTGCCGGTGCCGACGCTGCCCATCGGGCCCGCGCACGCGTTGGTCGACCGCTGGGACGCCACCTATCGCAGCGGTCTGGTGGGCGAGCCGTCACCACTGCTCGACGAGGCCATCGCACACCTGCGCCGCACCGCTCCCGCCACCGACCGCCTGTGCATCGTGCACGCCGACCCCGGGCCGGGCAACTACATGCACCTCGACGGCCGGATCACCGCGCTCGTCGACTGGGAGTTCACACACCTCGGCGACGAGTACGACGACTGGGCGTACCTGATCTACATGCGTGGCCGCCGCGCGCTCACCCCCGACGAGTGGATCGAGCGCATCCGGCAGGTGACGGGCGTCGAGATCGATCGCGAGCGGCTGCGCTACTGGCGTGGTGTCAACCACCTCATGGGCGCAGCGATCGACCAGACGTGCACGAAGCTGTACCACGACCGCACCGTGCCGGTGCCCAACCTGCTGGCGATCGGCACGGGCGTGCACCTGTCGGCGCTCCGCCGGCTGTACGACGTGGTGCTCGCCTGACGTCTGGCGTGTCGGCTCACACGCGAGTGCCGTGTCCCTCGGGCGGCAGCGCCTGACCGTTGCCGGCGGTGATGCCCCCGTCGACCGGGATCGCCACGCCGGTGACGAACGACGACGCCGGCGACGCCAGGAACGCGATCACCTCGGCCACCTCGTCGGCGTCGCCCCAACGCTGCAGCGGGATCACGCGACGCAGCGCCTCGTACCGCTCGGTGCCCTCGAGCCGGTTGGTCATGCCGGTGTGAACCGGCCCAGGGCACACGGCGTTGACGCGGATGCGGTCGAGCGCGAAGTCGATCGCCGCGCATCGCATCAAGTTGAGCACCGCCGCCTTCGACATGCTGTACGGCCACCGCGACGGCTCGCCGCCCAGGCCGCTCGTCGACGAGGTGATCACGATCGACCCCGCGCCGGTGGCACGCATCGCCGGCACCGCGGCGCGGATGCCGGCAGCGACGGCGCGTACGTTCACCTCGTAGGCGGTGTCCATCACTGCGAAGTCGGTGGTCTCGAGCGGGCCCGAACCGGTGACGCCCGCGTTGAGCACCGCCACGTCGAGCCGACCCCACCGCTCGACCGCCCGGGCGACCGCGGCCTCGTTGGCGCCGTCGGCCGTCACGTCGGCGACCATCGCCTCGATGGCGTCGCGCCCCTCGGTCCACGCGAGCGCGTCGGCTGTACGGTCCATGGCGATCACACGAGTGCCGCGAGCGGCGAGCAGCTCGGCGGTGGCCCGTCCGATGCCGGACGCGGCGCCAGTGACGATGGCGACGGGATGTGCGGGTGCGCTCATGGTCGCGACACTAGTGGCGCTCCGAGTTCTAACTGGAGGTGAGATCAAGAAACGGTGCCTGCGCGCCGCAGCGGTCCCCCGATGTCCGGCGAGCCCGGCCGGTCCAGGTCGATCCGCCGGGCCTTCGTTGACGCAGAATGGGTCTCCCCCGGAACACGACGTCGTCGATACCGTGCGAGCTCGCAAGGAGGTGCCAACGGTGGACGGACGTTCGCCGCGATTCGATGTCTCGCTCGTCGAGCTCGGTCGTCGGGTCGACGAGCTGTCGGCGGCGACCACCCGAGCCCAGTTCGACGCGTTGATCGCTCGCGAGCTCACGCGCCTGGCCGCCGAAGCCGGGGCGGCAGGGGTGGCGTTGGCCATCACGGCCGAGCCGCTCGTGCCCACCACCGTGTTCACCGCGATGCCCGACCAGCAGGCACTCGCGGAGTCGATCGTCGACGAGCTCGACGCGATGCCCGCCTTTCGCGACGTGCGCGCCTCGCGGCGCGCGGTGGTGCCGATCCGACTCGACACGCCCGAGTTGGGCGACGTCCTCGCCCGCTGGCGCCTCAGGGCAGCGCTGCTGGTGCCCGTTGTGCCGGTCGTACCCGGCTTTTCGTACCTGGCGCTGGTGTTCGACCGTGACGACGGCGTCGATCTGCATCCCGAGGAGCAGACGGCGCTCTCGATGCGGGTGACCGTGCTGATCTCACGCGCGCTGCGCCGGCTCGCGGAGTTCGAGTGGCGTTCGGTGCTCGACAGCGTCGAGGCGGAGCGGCGGCCGTCGGCCGTCCTGCGTGTGGACCCCGAGGGCAACCTCGAGAAGTGGCCGTTCGCGCTGGTGGGCGACGGTGGCTTCGAGGAACAGGTGCACCCGGACGATCGTGGCCAGGTGCGTTACGTCCTCGAGTCGATCCGCACGGGTTCCACCGACGCGTACAACCTGCGGGTCCGGGTGATGGCCGGCCGCGACGACTCGTCGGTGCAGATGGTGGTGCGCTCGGCACCCCACGGCGGGATCGAGGGCATCGTCATCCCGCCGAGCCCCCAGGTGCAGGTGCTCCCGGCGCCGATCGGTGAGCGCCTCTCGCCCCGTGAGCGCGAGGTGGTGAGCCTGCTCCTCAGCGGACGGCGGGTACGCGGGATCGCCGCGGCGCTGTTCATCAGCGAGCACACGGTGCGCAACCACCTCAAGCGGATCTACGCGGCGCTCGACGTCGAGTCGCACACCGAACTGGTCGAGCTGATCGACCTCGTCAGCTCGGCCGGCACGGCCGAGCTCAACTGACCCCTGATCCGGTGCCCGTCCCCGAACCGGTGACGTGACGGTGGATCTCGACCGTGAGGGTGTGGATCTCCTTCACGATCCGGTCGGCCTCGACGTTGGTCTCGTAGTCGTGGCGCGCGAGCTCGCTCGAGATCTGGTCCTCGCGCTTGGCTGCGATCAGCAGGATCGCGCCCTGCAACGCCGCCAGGCACGAGAGCACCAGGTTCAGCAGGATGAACGGGTACTTGTCGAAGCCCACGTTGCGGTTGCCCAGCATCCAGCCCGCCAGGAAGATCAGGGCACCGAACACGAAACCCCACGAGCCCATCCCGTTGCGCAGCTTGTCGGCGGCCCGCTCCCCGAGCGTGAGTTCCGAGCGTGGACGCATGCCCGGATGCGTGCTCCAGTGCGGTGCGTGCACGTGCCACCGGCGGACGCGCGGCGCAACGGCGGGGGAGGGGTCGTCGCTCGGGGTGCTCATGCACAGATCATGGCTCCGACCGCATGGCCGGTGCGGGCAGACCCCGACGTGCCCGCGGGTCGGGATCAGCCGAGCGCTGCGCCGAGTGCCTCGAGCGACGGCACGAACCATGCCGCGCCCGACACCGGGCGTGAGAAGTCGGTCAGCCGGTCGCGCAGACCGTCGCCGTCGAGGCCGTACATCCGGCGGAGCATGCGCTCGAACCGTGATGGATCGGCACTGAACGCCACGAAGTGCAGACCGTGCTCGTCGACGGTGCCGTAGGGGACGCTCCGACGCCAGATCTCGAGCTCGTCGCCGTCGTCGTCCTCGATCACCACCCGTGCGATGTGCGCGGTCGGTGGCTTCGCGTCGTCGTCGAGCTCGACCGAGTCCGCCTTGGTGCGCCCGATCACGCCCTCTTGCTCGGATACCGGCAGGGCATGGAACGCATCGAGGTTGTGCACCCAGCGCTGTGTGATCGCGAACGATCCGCCCTCGCCGGCAGCGCCGGTGGGCAACGTCGCGACGGCGTACGCCTCCTCGAGCGCCGGATTCTCCGTTCCGTCGACGAACCCGGTGAGGTCGCGGCTGTCGCGGTATACGAACCCCGACACCTGCTCGGCGAGGGTGGCCGTGCCGGCGAGGAGGCGGCTGACCTCGCGTGCGGAGTCGAACAACACGTCGTCGCCGGTGCCGTGGATCCACACCCAGATGTCGTGCTGCGCCACCGGCACGCCCGGGATCGCCGGGAAGTCGGCGAGCTCGGCCGGCGCCGCGTCGGGTGCGAGTCGGCGCCAGAGCTGTGGGCCGAAGCCGACGACGATGTTCGCGCCACCGGCACTCACCGACGGCTGCCGCAACGACGCCAACGCCTCGAGCGCCCGCGCGTGGTCGATCGTCGGGTCGAGCTCGAACTCCAGGTGGAGGTGCGATCTCGTGCCCTGGGCGAAGATGCCGGTCTGGGGAGTGGCCATCGTTCGAACCTACCCCGACCGGGTGGTGCGCCGCCCGGCCGATCAGGGACGTCGGAGTGTGACCACCCGATCGGCCGCGTCGAGGACGTCGGGATCGTGCGAGGCGACGATCACCGCCGTCCCCCGGGTGCGGGCGTCGAGCAGGGCGTCGATCACGAGGCCGGTGTGCCGTTGATCCTGGTGACCCGTCGGCTCGTCCAGGATCGCCACCAGCGGCGACGGCAGCAGCGCACGGGCGACGGCGACCCGTTGCTGCTCGCCGAACGAGAGCTGGGCCGGTCGTCTGGCGAGCAGGTGCTCGAGATCCAGATCCGTCGCGAGCGACACGGGGTCGAGCGGTGCCGCAGTCGCATCGTCCGCGACGCCCTCGCCGAACCAGGTGGGCAGCGCGATGTTGTCGAGCACGTCCAGCTCCGCGTGCAGCGCCAGTCGTTGGGGTGCGACCGAGAGGTGGTGCCACGTCGGACGCGCCGGGACGGGCCGGTGCCAGACCACCTCGCCTCCGTCGGGCCGATCCCATCCGGCGAGGATGGTGCACAGGGTGGTCTTGCCGCTGCCCGACGGCCCCGCCAGCACGAGGAGTTCGCCGGCGAGCACGTCGATCCGGTGCGGCGCCAGCAGCAGCGCGCCATCGGTCCGATGACCGGCACGCCGCTCGACGTCGACGGCGGACACCACCAGCTCGCCGGTCACGCCGAGCCCTCCGGGCGGAGCACCACCGCATCGTCCTCGACCGTCATCGTCGCCCGCCGGGTCGGGAATCGGTCGAGCAGCTCCGGCGGCAGCTGCACCCGGCCCGCCTCGTCGATCACCGCGTGCGTCGTCCCGGCCGCTGCTCCGGACTCGCTCGTGAGCGTGCCGTGATGCAGGGTGAGCACCCGATCGGCGGCGGCCACGACCGCGGGGTCGTGGGTGGCCACCACCACGCCGGCCCCGCGTCGGCTGGCCTCGTGCAGCAGCGCGACCACCCGCGCCGCGTTGTCGGCATCCAGCTCGGCCGTCGGTTCGTCCGCCACCACCATCGGCGGTGCGCCGATCATCGCCATCGCCACGGCGAGCCGTTGCTGCTCGCCGCCCGACAGTTCCTTCGGGCGAGCCGAACGCCGATCACCGAGCCCGACCGCGTCGAGCGCTGCCGCCGTCTCCGCCCTGCTCGACCGACGGTCGAGCCCGCGTTGCGAGCCGGCCTGCTGCAGGTGCTCGACCACGTCGAGGTGCCCGATCAGGTTGTGGGTCGGGCGTTGTCGGACGATGCCGAGCACCTCACGGCGCAGCACTCGCAGCTGCAGCGGCGACGCCGCCAGCACGTCGATGCCGTCGATCTCCACCAGACCTGCGCTCGGGCGATCCATCAGGGCGAGGATGCGGAGCAACGAGCTCTTGCCGCTGCCCGAGGGGCCGACGAGCGCCGTCATCGCCGCTCGCGAGAACGTGGCATCGACGCCGCGAAGGGCCTGCACCTCGGTGCCGCCGGCGGACGTCGTGCGATGGATCTGCACCAGTCGCCGCACCGACGCCACATCACTCGGCGACACGAAGGTCCTCCGCCGTCGCTCGACGCGCCAGGCGTGTCGAGACCAGTCCCGCGATCGTCGCAGCGACCAGGATCGCCGCAGCACAGGTGCCCGCCACGGACGGGTCCACCGTGCCGGCGAACCCCGGCGAGGCGCTCGACGCCGGGTCGGCTCGGGGCACCACCAGCCGCACCAGCACCAGCGACGTGGGGACACCGACCGTGACGGCGACGACGGCCGTGGCGAGCGGGGTGGCCATGGCGAGCAGCGCTGCCTGGTGTCCCCGCAGACCCATCGATCGAAGGATGACGCCGTCGACCGCGTCGCCGCGACGATCGCGGAGGACCTGCACCAGCGGTGCCGCCCCGCCGAGCAACAGCGTCAGCAGCCCGATACCGGCGAAGAACGGCGCGACCGTCCGGAACGCCACGTACACCGGCGTCCGGTCGACGAGATCGCTGCCGCTCACCACGCGCACCTCGCGTCGGCCGCCATCGGTGAGGTCGACACCGAGCGAATCGAGCTGGGCGATCAGGTCGGACGAACGTCGCTCGCTCCACAGGAACGTCTGAAACGACCCGTCCCGGTCGTCAGCCCGATCCGCCGGCACCGTCGGTGCCTGATCACCCAGTCGATCGAACAGCAGCGGCGCCGCCACGGTCAGCATGCCCCGATGGGCGTCGAGCCGACCTGGCATCGTCGGCAGGCGGGCGACGATCCGGTACGGGAACTGGAACAGCCCCTCGTCGACCAACCCGTCGTCGGGCAACTGCTCGATGCCCGGGCCCGAGGCGATCACGGGCAGCACGTGCGCCGGCAGCTCGTCGTCGATGAGCGCCATCAGCGGCTGCAGTCCGCGCTCTCCGAACGAGGTGTGCCAACGCGCGGCGCGAGGAAAGGTGCCGGGGTCGACCGCCTGCAGATCGAACCGCTCGCGAGGGCCGGCGTCGATGCTGCCGACCCGCCAGACCACGGAGGCACCGTCCGGCGGATCGGGCAGCCCGGTCTCACCGCCGGTCAGATCGCCCGACCATCCGAGTTGCACCACGGTTCGCGCCCCGGCGGTCGAGTCGACCTTCGCCGCGATGGTGTCGGACCCGCTGCGATCGAGCGAGACCGCGAAGACGGCGAGCGCCAGCCCCGCGGTCGTCACCAGCAACGAGGGCGTGGCCTCGCGGAGGCGCGCCGCGAACCGCCGGACCAGCACGTGGGCGACCGGATGGCGGGATCGGCTCGCCGTCCGCCGACGACGGTCGCGTCGGGCGACCAGCGACCCGACCGCCCATCCGAGCACGCGGATCGTCACCGCGGCGACCGTCAGCGCCGCACACACCGGGAACAGGACGATGGCGCTGGTGTCGAGCGCCCCGTCGGGATGGGCGCGCAGTTCCCACCCCGTCGCAAGTGTCGCGACGGCCACCACGACCTCCCAGCGCACGGCGCTCGCCACGGCGTGGACACGCCCGGTCGGCGTGCCGGGCGACGACCACGCACCGTGCCACGACACGACCGCGACGGTGCCCAGCGCCACGAGCCCGGCGACGACCACGTCGCGGCGCGCGGCAGCCCACGCGGCGGCCGACACCGAGCCACCGTCGGCGCCGACCGACACCAACGCCCAGGCGGCAGCGGTGCCGAGGGACACCCCGAGCAGCACGGCCCACGTTCGTTCCAGCACCGAACGAGCACCGACGGCGACGAGGCGACCGCCGCTCTGCACCACCAGCTCGATCTCGCGTCGACGCGCCCGGTCCGACAACCACACCACCGCGCCCAGCATCACCACACCGAGCACCTGGCCGGTCGTGGCCAACGAGGCCGACAGCGGGGCCTGCGCCGTTCGGACCTCGTCGGCGCCCGCGACCAGATCGGGCACCGCACTGGTGACCCGCACCTGGCCGAGTCCCAGGTCGGCGGTGAACGCGCCCACGGAGTCGTTCCGCTGGCCGAGCCGCTGATCGAGCCGCCGGATCGCCGTCGATGCCCGGCGACCGGTCTCGATGTCGACGGCGCCCTGCCACGGCAGATCCCACGTGACGAGCGACCGCTCGCCGAGCTGGGCGATCACCCCGAGGGTCGTGTGCAGATCGGCGAACGCCATCGACGCGACCTCGGACGGGTCGATCGGGTCGTCCGGCAGGTCCGGCGCGAGCGCCGACCACCCGCCGTCGACGCCGGCGGGAGGCACCGCCGGGAACACCCCGTCGTCCGACACGTCGTACACGCCCGCCACCGCGACGGCGGCCTCCGGCAGCGGGTCGGGCGACGAGCCTCGCGTGGCCGGCTCGCTGAACCACACCGTCGTCCCCGCCGTCGCCCCGATCGCGTCCGCGACCGGTCGGGAGAGCCACACACCCGTCGCCGCGGGTGCGCCGACGCCCGCGAACGCATTCGCGACGCCCGTCCGGTGCACGATGACCGCGGGCGCCGTGCCCGCCGGTCCACGGACCACGGGCATCGGGTCGCTGGCGTCGGTGCGATAGCCGATCGGCTGCACGGTCACGGTCGGCGACCCGTACACCTGCAGGTCGTCCATCGCTACCGTCAGCCCGTCGGCGGCCGCAGGGTCCGTGAGGCCGTCGACGTAGGCGTGAACGTCGGTGACCGGCTGCCACGGTGCACGCGGCGACGCGTCGACGACCGCGCTGCGAAAGGCGTCGTCGGCCGCCCGGTCGTCGATCAGCGTCGGCCCCACGCGGGCCATGGCGACGACGGCCACCGCCAACGCCGAGACGACGAACCAGCCGGGTGCGTCCAGCGCTGCGACGAACGCCCGCCTCGTCAGCGGTCCGGGTGGGCGGACGCGCAGACCGGGACGCATGACGCGACGGTAGCCGTGCCACCGGACCCGATCGCCGGGCCGGGCCGGCCGCGGGCGTCAGTCGGCGAAGTCGTCGGCCGAGCGGGTGTCGGGCCCGTCGGCCGGCACCGGCCCCGTGGCGCTCGACGGCGCCGGGGCAGCAGCGGCGCGGGTGGCACGGCGGATCTCGGCGCGGGAGCGTCGGGTCTCGGTGCGGTGCTCGAAGTGGACGGCGGTGTCCATGGCGTACATGTCGGGTCCTTCGTGTCGTGGGGACAGAGGACCTCGGACCGGGAGAGGATCGCCCGGGACGAGTGCGACCGGGCGTGCCGCGCCCGAGCCGAAGCCCGGGTCAGATGAGTGCGGCAATGCGTACGACGACGAGCGAGGCGTTGGTCGCCAGGGTCGAGTCGTTCGTACGCACGGAGAGCACTGTACCGGATCGCGCCCGGTGCGCACGGAGGTTTCCGCGACGAGCGCCGCAGACGGGTCGGTGGGTGGTCAGTGGGTGGTCTGTGGCTGGCGGAAGCCGCTCAGATCGGCCGACGACAGGCCGGTCCAGCGCACCACGTTGCCGAGCAGCTGCTCGTCGACGATCACGGTGCTCGAGTCGCGCTCGACGTCGCCATCGGTCGGATCCGCGTCCGAGGTGCGCAGGAACGCGCTCGCGAGCCAGGCGTACAGCACCGACTCGGGGAAGGTCGACTCGGGGGTCTGGTCGCTCAGCGCGACGGCTTCGACCAGGTTGGGCGGCAGGCCCCACATGCCGAGCAGCGCGGCACCGATCACGGCGTGATACCGCTCGATGCCCGCCTCGTGCTCGCGTTCGGTGCCGACGAGCAGCATCGAGCCGACGTCGACGAGGAACGTCGCGTTCCACACGCGACGGACGACGGCCGAGGCGCGGCCGGCCATGTCGGCGAGGTTCGCGGCCAGATCGGCGCGGGCGAGCGAGCGGTCGCGCATCGCACGCAGCTGCTGCTCCACCTCGGGACTGCGCGACGTCACGGCGTCGAGCAGCCCGACGGTCAGCAGGATCTCGCCGACGAGCTGTGGGCCGAGCAGACGCACGGCCTCGGCCGGATCCTCCACCGTGCGGCGCAGGCCGTAGAACGACGAGTTGATGATCTGCAGCAGCTTGGTGGTCATCGCCACGTCGGACGACACCACACGAGCCACCCGGTTCAGGTCGATCGCCACCGAGTCGAGCGCCTGCTGCAGCTCGATCATCGCGGTCGAGGGGCTCGGCAACGACGGGAGCGAGCCCAGGATCTCGAGCACCTGCGGGTCGGCCAGGCGGGCGCGCAGATCGACCGAGCGGCGGATCGTCAGGCGGAGCAGGCCAGGGTCGCACGGGCGGGGGAGCACCTGGTGCGCGGTCGACAGGGTGGTGAGCGCATTGGCGTCGGTCGTGAGGGCGATGCGCACCGCCGAGGGCAGCGCCGACTTCACGACGGCGAGCATCGTCTGACCGTCGGCGGCCCGGGCGGCCGTGTCGGCCAGGACCACGTCCCACGGGGTGCCGGCCAGGTCGGCGGCCGATGGCTCGTCCGAGCGGAACTCGATCGTCCACTCGTGCCGCTGCGGTGCGAGCTTCTGCTCGAGCGATGCGAGGGAGATCGGATCGTGGTCGATGACGAGGACGTGGATCATCGGTGCTCCTGCCGGATGGTGACGATGGGCTCGGCTCCCCCGAAGGGGGTGCTCGGAGTGAGAACGTCCGGGCCCGGCGGGCTCGTGCCGGGAGGCGGGCAGGTCATCCGCTCGCCATAAGGTGGCGCGATGACCGCTCGATCGTGGCCGGATGGGTTTCTCTGGGGGACCGGTGCGTCGTCCACGCAGTGCGAAGGCGCGGCTCCGGCCGGGGACTGGTACCGGTGGGAACGTGACGGCCACGCACCGCTGAGCGGCGACGGCAACGGGTTCGCCACACGGTACGCGGAGGACTTCGCCCTGCTCGCCGGCCTCGGACTCACGCACCACCGGATGTCGATCGAATGGGCACGGATCGAACCGTCGGAGGGTGCGCACGACCCGGCGGAGATCGAGCGGTACCGCCGCGTGCTGTCGGCGGCGGCCGACGCCGGCGTCGAGCCGTGGGTGTCGTTGCACCACTTCACCCTGCCCGTCTGGTTCGCCGATGCCGGGGGCTTCCTCGTCGAGGACCACCGCACCGGCGCCTGGGCGCGCCATGTCGAGTTCATGGCCGAGACCTTCGGCGACCTGGTGGCCGGATGGCAGCCGGTGAACGAGACCAACTACTACGCCGGCGCTGCCTACCGCGGCGGGGGCTGGCCGCCCAACCACCGCGACGCGAGCGAGTGGGCCTATGTGAACGAGGCGATCCAGTTGGCGTCGGCCGAGGCCGCGGTCCGGCTCCGGCAGACAGGCCGTCCCGTGTCGTCGATCTTCGGCCTGTCGACGTTCGAGGCGCTCGACGACCAGCCGGCGACGCTGGCCAGACAGGCGGCACAGTACGCCACCAACTGGGATGCGTGGATCGGTCTCGTGCGTGACGGCGTGCTGCGCGTGCCGGGCCGCGACCCCGTCGAGCGCCCCGATCTGGTCGGCGCGTACGACCTGATCGGCTTCTCGTACTACTGCGCGTTCGGTGTTCGTGACGGCAAGGTGGTCGCTCACCCGGACGACGCACCCCGTTCACCGCTGCGCTACGCGATCTGGCCCCGCGGCCTCGGCCTCGTGCTCGACCGGCTGCACGCCGAGCTGCCCGGTGTCCCGCTGCTGGTGGCCGAGTACGGCATCGGCACCGACGACGACCAGCAGCGTGCCGAGTACCTCGCGGCCGGGCTCGACATCGTCCACGACGCGATCGCCCGTGGCATCGACGTGCGCGGGATGTTCCACTGGACCGCCGTCGACAACTACGAGTGGCTGCACGGCGACGAGGTCGCGTTCGGGATCATCGACCGCGACCGGCGGGTGCGGCCGAGCGCCGAGGTGTTGCGCCGCGAGGCTCGACCCGGGACGGGGCAGCCGTGACCGACGAGTGGCGGCTCGGCCCCTTCCGGCGGCACCCGTCACCGATCCTCGGCGCCGACCCTGCGCTGGGGTTCGACTGCCCGGTCACCGGTCGGCGCGTCGCCTGGGCCGCCAAGGACGTGTTCAATCCCGCTGCGGTGGTGCACGACGGTCGTGTGCACCTGCTCGTGCGGGCCGAGGACGACGATCGGCGAGCGCACGGCACGTCCCGGCTGGGTCTGGCGGTCAGCGACGACGGTCTCGACTTCCGGCTCGACCCCGAACCGGTGCTGTTCCCGGGCGACGATCCCTGGCAGGCGTGGGAGTGGCCCGGCGGGTGCGAGGACCCCCGTGTCGTGGCGCACCCCGACGGCGGGTACGTGTGCACGTACACGGCGTTCGACGGTCGTCACCCCACCTTGTTCGTCGCCACCTCCGACGACCTGCGCGTGTGGCACAAGCAGGGCCCGGCCTTCGCCGGCACCCGCTCGCTGCGGCTGCTGTCGAAGAGCGGATCGATCGTCACCGAGGTACGCGACGGGCGACTGGTGGCCGCCCGCGTCGACGGTCGCCAGAGCGGGCGGTTCGTCATGTACTGGGGTGAGGGCACCATGTACGCGGCCACCTCCGACGACCTGGTGCGTTGGCAGCCGGTGGAGTTCGACCCCGACGCCGACCGGTTGCTGGTCCCCACCGCTCGTGGCTGGCAGATCGAACGGATCCCCGGGCGGCCGGTGCTGCGACCCGTGCTCTCACCACGGGCGGGGCGATTCGACTCGCTGCTGGTCGAACCCGGGCCACCCGCCGTACGCACCGATCACGGGGTGGTGCTGCTCTACAACGGCGCCAACCATCCGGTGCACGGCGACCCGGCGGTGCCGCGTCACGCCTACCAGCCCGCCCAGGTGCTGTTCGATCCGCTCGATCCGATGTCGTGCATCGCCCGTGACACCGAGCCGTTCCTGCGTGTGAGCGACGACGACCACGTGGGGCAGGTCGGCGACGTCGTGTTCGCGCAGGCGCTCGTGCTGCATCGTGGGAGCTGGTTGCTGTACCTCGGCCTCGCCGATTCGCGCATCGGGGTGGCCGTCGCGCCTGCCTGACGCCGTGCCGCGACGCTCATGCGCACGGGGCGAGGTGACGATGAAGATGGTCGGTGAGGCGGGGTTCGGGCGGGTCGAGGACGTGGCGCCGGGCCGGGTCGTCCCGGACGGTCGTGGGCATGGTGTCGTCGCCGATCCGTCGTCGCGCCGCGGGCGCGGTGGTGCTGCTCGTCGTCGGCGCGATCCCGGTCGGCCCGTTCGGTACGGCCGGGCGGGCCGACGCGTCGTTCGACGCCGCCACGCGCTCGCTCGCCGAACTCCGTGACGTCGCCGGCACCTCGCTCGTCGTGGGGCGTGACGGTGCGGCGGTCACCTTCGTCGGCGGGGCGCACGCCCTCACCCCACCCGACGACCGCGATCCCGCCGACGTGGCGGGCGACTTCGCCGACGATCACGGCGACCTCTACGCGGGCGGCGATGCAGCGGGCACCCTGGTCGAGGACTCCGTGACCGACCTGCCCGCAGGTGATCAGGACGACGCGACCACCGACGGCGCTGCCGTGCGCTATCAGCAGCGGATCGACGGGTTGCCCGTGCTCGGCGGCGAACTGGTCGTCCGCGTCGACGACGCGGGACGCGTGCGCTCGGCCGCCGGCGAGCTCGCACCCGCCGACGCCGCCGCCGGCCTCGACACGACGGCGACGCTGACGGCGTCCCAGGCGATCGACCTCGCCGTGGCCGTCACCGCACGCGACGCCGAGGTCGACGCCGCGTCGTTGCACGCATCGGCTGCCGAGCTCACCGTCTACGACCCGTCGCTCATCGGCGCCTCCGGGCTGCCCGGTGCGCGACTGGTGTGGCACGTCGACGTGCGCACCGACGCCGGCGACGTCGACCGGTTCGTGCTCGTCGATGCCGACACCGGTGCGATCGTGCTCGCCTTCGGCCAGGTGCACGCCGCCGACGCGCAGGTGTGCGACAACGCCCAGACGGTCCGCAGCTCGAACGCACAGGCCGCGTGTCCGAGCCCGCTCACCGTGGTGCGGTCGGACGCCACCGGGGCGTCCGGCGTGTCCGACGTCGAGCGCGCCTATCAGCTGTCGAAAGCGGTGGTGTCGTTCTACGGCGCGCTGGGTCGCAACAGCATCGACGGCAACGGGATGACCGTGCTGTCGACCGTGCGGTTCTGCATCACCGGCTCGAGCTGCCCGTACCAGAACGCCTTCTGGAACGGCACGCAGATGATGTACGGCACCGGCTACGCGTCGGCCGACGACGTCGTCGGGCACGAGCTGACCCACGGCGTCACCCAGTACGAGTCGAAGCTGCTGTACTACGCCGAGTCGGGTGCCATCAACGAGAGCCTCTCCGACGTGTTCGGCGAGCTGTTCGACCAGTGGTACGACAGCTCGTGGGACGACGACACCCCCGGCGCCGCGTGGCTGATCGGCGAGGACCTGCCGATCGGCGCGATCCGCAGCATGTCGAACCCGCCCGCCTACGGCGACCCGGACCGGATGACCAGCCCGAACTACTGGGGGTCGTCCTCCGACGAGTACGGCGTGCACACCAACAGCGGCGTCAACAACAAGGCCGCGTTCTTGATGGCCGACGGTGGCACCTTCAACGGCCGCACCGTCGGTGCGCTCGGCATCATGAAGACGGCGTACGTGTACCTCGAGGCACAGACCTCGCTGCTCACCGCCGGCAGCGACTACCTCGACCTCTCGCACGCGTTGCCCCAGGCGTGCACCAACCTCGTCGGCCAGCACGGCATCACGTCGGGCGACTGCACCCAGGTGCAGCTCGCGGTCGACGCGACCGAGATGGCGCTCGCGCCCACGGTGGCCGGCGCCCGGCTCACCGCCCCCGACTGCCCGACCGGACAGGTGCGCCAGACGACGCTGTTCGGTGACGACATGGAGACCGCGACCGGCTGGACGTCGTCGTCCACCTCGGGTGCGCCCGGGACGTGGGGGTACACCAGCCAGACCTCGCAGAGCGGCACGCGGGCGCTCTTCGGGCCCGATCCGAGCGTGCTGAGCCAGGGCTCGGTCACGATGCCCACGTCGGTGAGCATCACCTCGGCCGACACCTACCTGCGCTTCGACCACAGCTTCTCGTTCGACTCGGGCTCGGGCACGTGGTGGGACGGTGGCCTCGTCCGCTACCGGATCGGCGCCGGCGCGTACCAACGCCTCGACTCGCTCGCCGGGGTCGCCACCGTGAACGGGCCCAACGGCGCGCTCACCGGTTCGGGCTCGGGCAACGACAACGCGTTCGCCGGCCAGTCGATGTTCGTCGGCGACAGCCCCGGCTACCAGGAGACCCGCTACCGCCTCGGCTCGCTCGCCGGGTCGACGGTGCAGTTCCAGTGGCTGGTCACCACCGATTCGTCCTTCGCCGGCACGGGCTGGGCGCTCGACGACGTCGAGATCTACACCTGTGTCGCCGCGAGCCCGACCACGGTGGCCTCGTCGACGACCGCGCCCACGACGACTGCGCCCGCCACGACCGTCACGACGGCCGCACCGGTCACCACGGCGGCCGCCACCACGACGTCGTCGCCGGCCGTGTCGGGGTCGGGTTTCGAGGCCGTCGCACCCGCCCGCGTGTTCGACACGCGACCCGGCGAGTCGCCCGCTGCGCTCGTGAGCGTGCCGAAGCAACCGGTCGAGCCCTCGGCGCCGCTCACGGTGCGCATGGTCGACCTGGCCGGTGCCACGCCCGCCACCGGGGTCGGCGCCGTGTCGCTCAACGTCACCGTCACCGAGCCGGGCGCGTCGGGCTACCTCACCGTGTTCCCGTGCGGCAACCGGTCGCTGGTCTCGTCGGTGAACTTCACCGCCGGTGCCACCGTGGCCAATGCCGTGGTCGCACCCGTGTCGGCCGACGGCACCGTGTGCTTCGCGCCATCGACGCCCCTGCACCTCGTGGTCGACCTCACCGGCTGGCTGCCCGCCGGCGGGTCGTTCCACGCGGTCGACCCGGCGCGTGTGCTCGACACCCGCGGCGAGTCGCCCGGCGCCCTGCTCGAGACGGTGGGGCGGCTGTCGCCCACCGCGCCGCTCGAGGTGCCCGTCGCCGACCTGCCGGGCGGGATCACGCCGGCATCGGGGATCGCGGCCATCTCGCTCAACGTCACCGTCACCGACCCGGCATCGGCCGGCTACGTGACCGTGTACCCCTGCGGCGCTCGGCCACCCGTGAGCTCGGTCAACTTCCGCCGCAGCCAGACCGTGGCCAACGCCGTCATCGCCCCGGTGTCGGCCGACGGGCGCATCTGCGTGGCCGCCTCGGCCAGCACCCATCTCGTCGTCGACGTCAACGGCTGGTTCGCCGCGGCCGGAGCCTTCCAGCCCGCCGGCCCCGAGCGGATCTTCGACACCCGCCCCGGCCAGTCGCCCGACGCTCGCCGCACGGTGGTGGCCGGCCCCGTCACGCCGTCGGCGCCGGTTCGGGTGCGGATCAGCGACATCGTCGGGCTCACACCCGCCGACGGGATCGGTGCCGTCAGCCTCAACGTCACCGTCACCGAGCCGGCACGGGCCGGCTTCGTCACCGTCCACCCGTGCGGCGACCGGCCGCAGGTGTCGTCGGTGAACTTCGCGGCCGGCGACACCGTGGCCAACGCCGTCGTCGCGCAGCTGTCGCCCGACGGCGAACTGTGCTTCTTCTCGTCGACCTCGGCGCACCTCGTGGTCGACCTCAACGGCTGGTTCCCCGGCTGAGCCGTCAGGCCTGCGGGCGCAGCAGGCGCACGCGCCACGCGTACAGCCGGTGCTCGTCGCCGTCGCTGGTGCGCACGTCGACCACCCAGCCGATGCTCGGCGACCACGCCACCCGGCGCAGCGCGGCGATCGACCGGCGGATCGGCCAGAACAGGCTGAGCTTCAGCACACTGCCGTCGTCGAGCCACATCGTCACCCGGTCGCCGCACAGACCGTTCCAGCTGTGCGCGGTGGCCATCGAGCCTCGCGTGCCCAGCTTGCGGGTCAGGTCGTCGAGGCGGAACTGCTGCACCACCCCCTCGTAGCGGCGCTCCATGGCGCGCAGCTCCGACGAGAGACGGCGCTCCTCGTCGTCGTGTACACGCGTCCTGGCCATGGCGCTGATCGTTCCCGGTGGAGCCGATCCGTCAAACGGGTCGGCGACGACGGTGTGGCTACGATCGCTCGGTGGCGCTGCTCGTGCTCACGTCCGAACCGCGACTCCGGTCGTGCTGGCATCCGGTCGCCTTCGCTGCCGAGGTCACCGACCAGCCGTCGGCGCGCCGTCTGCTCGGCACGGGGATCGTGCTGTGGCGCACACCCGACGGCCGCGTCCGAGCGGCGGTCGACCGCTGTCCACACCGCTGGGCGCCGCTGTCGGCCGGCTGCACCACCGACGGCCTGCTCACCTGCCCGTACCACGGGTGGGGCTTCGACGGCGACGGCCGAGCCGTGCACGTGCCGCAGCTGGCGGTCGAGGCCGAACTCCCGGCCACCTGGGGCCTCGACGTGCTGCCGGTGTGCGAGCGGTACGGGTTGGTGTGGACCTCGTTCGACCCCGAGCCGTCCCCGCCGATGGTCGAGCTGCCCGAGTTCGACGACCCGGCGTTCCAGGTGATCCCGATCGGTGTGATCCGCTACGCGACCAGCGCACCGGTGGTGATCGACAACAACACCGACGTCACGCACGTGGCGTTCGTGCACACCGGTACCTTCGGCCGCGATCAGGATCCGAGGGTGCCGCCGAACCTCGTCACGGTCGACGAGCACCGAGTGGTGATCGAGACGCCCTCGATCGGTGTCGCCGAGTCGCCCGGAGCCGACACCCAGGGCTCGCGGTCGTCGCGCACCGAGATGTGGCTGCCGTTCACGCAGGTGAGCCGGCTGTCGTACAGCGACGGCAGCGTGCACGTGCTGTTCAAGGCGCTCTGCCCCGTCGACGACCGCACCACCGACGTGCACTTCACCGTCCTGCGGTCCGAGGTCGAGCCGGCCGACCCGGGTCGGGTGCGCGAGTTCGAACTGGCCGTCGAGGCCGAGGACCGGTCGATGCTCGACCTGATCCCGCCCGAGTTCCCCCTCGACCCCCGAGCCCAGGTGCACCTGAAGCACGACCGCGCCGGCATCGCCTACCGCCGAGCGCTCGCCGCACTGCTCGGCCACCTGCCCGACTGAGGCCTGCAAGTCGCCTGCAAGCCGTCGTCAAGCGCTCGACCGCACGCTGCTCCTCACACCGGCCACGGCTCGTGGCCCTCCGAAGGAGCACACCACATGTCCACTGCGACCCCCGCCCTCACCGCCGCGACCGACCTGCCCGACCTCACGGGCTACCGCGGCGTCCACCACGCCCTGCGCACCGCCACCCACCGCCTGGCGGTGGCGGCCGCCGACATGTCGCCCAACGACGCACCCCGGGTGCGCGCGCTGCGCCGCTACTGGAACGGCTTCGCCGGCGAGGTGCACGCGCACCACACCGTCGAGGACGACGTGTTCTTCCCGGCGCTCGGCGCCCGCTCGCCGCAGTTCGCCGAGTACGCCGGCCAACTGGCCGACGACCACCACGTGCTCGACGAGCTGATGCTCGACGCCTCGGCCAACATCGAGTTCTTCACCAGGCCCGGCGCCGCGTCGCGAGCCGTCCGCGTGCTCGCCCGCCTGGCCACGCACATGGACGAGCACCTCGACCTCGAGGACGACCACGTGCTGCCGATGTTCTCGCGGCTGTTCCACCCGGCCGAGTTCGCCGAGCTCGAGCAGCACGCCGTCGAGGCCATCGGACTCGGTGCGCAGGCCGCGTTCACCGTGCCGTTCATCGTCGACGCGATGAGCCCGGCCGACCGCGAGCACACCCTCGCCGGCGCCCCGAAGCCGCTCAAGGTGCTGTACCGCCTCACGCGCTCGCGCCACGCCCGCCTCGACCGTGCCCTCTTCCTCGGTGCCGGTGCACCGAGCCCCGTGTTCGAGGTGGCGTCATGAGCTCGCTCGATCTCGATCGTTTCGCCCGCACGATGGTGCGCCGCCGCCGCTGGGTGGTGGCCTCGTGGGCATTCCTCCTCGTCGCCGTGTCGGTGGCCGCATCCCTCTGGGGTGGCGAGCACCGCACCGACTACACGATCCCCGGCAGCGACTCCGCCGAGGCGTTCGCCTTCCTGCACGACCGGCTGCCGGAGATGGCCGGCGACACGGCCCAGCTGGTGCTCGTGGCCCCGGACGGGATCGAGCGGGCCGAGGTGGGCCTGCAGATCGCGGCCCTCACCCACCAGGCCACCACGATCGAGCACGTGCAGCGGGTGCTCCCGCCGACCGTGTCGCCCGACGGCACGATCGCGCTCGTCACGGTGCAGTTCGACACCACCACCGAGAAGCTGCCCAAGGCGGTCGGCGAGGCGCTCGTCGAGCTCGCCGCCGATCACGACACCGCGTCGCTCACCGTCGAGGCCGGCGGCGCGATCGTCGAGTACGCCGAGAGCGGTGAGGCCGGTTCGGAGCAGATCGGCATGGTCGCCGCGCTCGTGATCCTGCTGATCGCGTTCGGGTCGATCGTCGCCGCCGGCCTGCCGCTCGTCGTCGCCCTGTTCGGCGTCGGCGTGGCGATGGGCGTCGGTTCGCTGCTGAACCACGTGTTCATGGTGCCCGAATGGGCGCCGCAGCTGGTGACGATGATCGGCATCGGCGTGGGCATCGACTACGCGCTGTTCGTCGTGGTGCGCTACCGGACCGCGCTGGCCGAAGGTCGTGGCGTCGAGGACGCCGTGGCCGAGGCGCTCACCACGTCGGGTCGCGCCGTGATGTTCGCGGGTGGCACGGTCGTGATCTCGCTGCTCGGCCTGTGCGCCATGGGCATGGAGTACCTGTACGGCACGGCAGCGGTCACCGTGAGCGGTGTGCTCGTCGTGGTGGTGGCGTCGATGACGCTGCTGCCGGCGCTGCTCGGCATGGCCGGGCATCGCATCGATCGTTGGCGCCTGCCCTTCGTGCGTGGCGACCGCGGCGAGCAGGGCGTGTGGGCGCGCTGGAGCCGCGTCGTGCAGCGCCGGCCGCTCGTCACCGGCACCGTCGCGCTCGTCGCCCTCGTGGCCGTGGCGTCGCCGTTCGGCGAGTTGCGGTTCGGCTATCCCGATGCGGGCAACGGCTCGACCGAGCAGACCAGCCGTCGTGCCTTCGATGCCGCCACCGAGGCCTTCGGTGCGGGCAGCAACGGTCCGCTCGTGCTCGCCGTCGACACGGCGGGCGACCCCTCGATGCTCGACCGGCTGACGACCGAGCTCGACGCCACGCCGGGTGTGGCCGCCGTGCTGCCGGCGATGGTCGGCGCCGACGGCGCCAGCGCGGCAATCGTGGTGGTCCCCGCCACGGGGCCCCAGTCGGAGGCCACCGAGCAGCTCATCCACGACGTCCGCGACCGTGTGGTGCCCGCCGTCGTCGAGCCCGGCCAGGCCGTGCACGTGGGTGGCCTGACGGCCACGCAGGTCGACGAGAGCGAGTTCATGAGCGCTCGTCTGCCGTGGTTCATCGCCGCCGTGATCGGTGTGTCGTTCGTGCTGCTGCTGATCGTGTTCCGGTCGGTGCTGGTGGCGCTGAAGGCGGCCCTCATGAACCTGCTCGCCATCGGGGCGTCGTACGGCGTGATGGCCGTGGCGCTGCGGGGCGGGTGGCTCGGCGGTCTGCTCGGCATCGAGGAGCCGACCCCGATCCCGACGTGGGCGCCGATGATGATGTTCGCCCTGCTGTTCGGCCTGTCGATGGACTACGAGGTGTTCCTGCTCTCGAGGATCCGCGAGGAGTACGAGCGCACCGGCGACAACGCGTCGGCCGTCGCCACCGGCATCGCCCAGACCGGACGCGTGATCACCGCGGCCGCGGCGATCATGGTGACGGTGTTCGGGGCGTTCGTCCTGGCCGACCAGGTGCTCATCAAGGTGATCGGTCTGGGTCTCGCCTCGGCGGTGCTGCTCGACGCCACCGTGGTGCGCATGGTGCTGGTGCCTTCGACGATGGAGCTGCTCGGTGATCGCAACTGGTGGGTGCCGCGTTGGCTCGACCGGGTGTTGCCCCGGGTCGACATCGAAGGCGCCCGGCACGTCGACGCCGAGCTCGCCGCCCTGCTCGACTCGGAGGCCGAGCTGCTCGACGCTCGGTGAACGTCGAGCCCGGTTCGCGAGGTGGTGTGACGGACGGCCTGGGTCGTCCGTCACACCGCGTCGCGCCGGGGACCAAGGTCCCTGGGAGCAATACCCCATGGGGTACACACTGGGCGCATGCCTCGCCACGACCGATCGGAGCCGTCCAGTTCGCGCACGCGGTGGTTCGCCGCCGCGGCCATCGTCGCCGCCTCGTTGGGTGCGGTCGGCTGCCAGGCCCGTGATCACGGGCCACAGGTCGCCGACGGTGCCACGCAGACCACGGCCATGTCGCCCGGGCAGCAGCTCTACGTCAAGTCGTGCGCCCGCTGTCACGGCAAGAACCTGCAGGGCAAGGGCAACTCGCCGGCGATCGACCAGGTGAAGCTCGCGAGCCTCGGCGACCAGCGGCTCCGGCTCACGATCCAGTCGGGCAAGGGCAAGATGCCCGGCTTCAGCAAGCTGAGCAGCGGTCAGGTCGACCAGCTGATGGACTACCTGAAGCGGGTGGCGTGATGGACCGCATCGGCGACATGCCGTCGCACCCCCTCCTCGTCCACGTTCCCGTCGTCCTGGTCCCGGTGGCGCTGATCGCGCTCGTGGCGCTGGTCGTGCGGCCACGATGGCAGCGGCCCTTCGGTCCCGTCGTCGCGATCGTCGCGTTCGTCGGGTTCCTCGGTGCGCTGCTCGCGACGCACAGCGGTGAGGCGCTCGAGGAGCAGTTCGAGTCGACCGGGATGGACCTGACCCGAGCGATCCACGACCACGCCGAGATGGGCGACCAGGTGCCGTGGTTCGTCGGGGTCTTCTTCGTGCTGGTGCTGGCCTGGGTGCTCGTCGCCCGTCGGCGTGCCCGTGGCGACGCGGAGGCGCCGAGCATCCCCAAGGCGGTCGTCGCGGCGCTCCTGGCGCTCAGCGTGGTGGCCGGCGTGGTGGCCACCGTGTCGGTGGTGCGCACCGGCCACAGCGGTGCGAGCAGCGTGTGGGAAGAGGACGAGGAACCCTGATCCGATCGGCGTGACCGACCGCGATCAGAGTCCCAGGGACTTGGCGATGATCGTCTTCATCACCTCGGTCGTGCCGCCGTAGATGCTGGTGATGCGGGCATCGGCGTAGGCGCGAGCGATCGGGTACTCGGTCATGTAGCCGTAGCCGCCGAACAGCTGCAGGCACCGGTCGACCGACCGCTGCTGCAGCTCGGTGCACCAGTACTTGGCCTGCGCGGCCTCGGCCGGGGTCAGCTCGCGGGCGTTCAGGCGCATGACGCACTGGTCGACGTAGGCCTGCGCGATGTCGACCTCGGTCTTCACCTCGGCGAGCACGAACTTGGTGTTCTGGAACGAGCTGATCGGCTGGCCGAACGCACGACGCTCCTTCACGTAGTCGACGGTCCAGTTCAGTGCGGCTCGCGCGGTCGCGACGCCGGTGACGGCGATCGACAACCGCTCCTGGGCGAGGTTGGCGGTGAGGTAGTGGAAGCCCTTGCCCTCGTCGCCCAACCGGTTGGCGACGGGCACGCGGACGTCGTTGAAGAACAGTTCGGCGGTGTCCTGGCTGTGCATGCCGATCTTGTCGAGGTTGCGACCGCGCTCGAATCCCTCCATGCCCCGCTCGACGACGAGCAGCGACATGCCGGTGTGGCGCTGGGTGGGATCGGTCTTGGCGGCGACGATCACCAGGTCGGCGTTGATGCCGTTGGTGATGAACGTCTTCGAGCCGTTCAGCACGTACACGTCGCCGTCGCGGACGGCCGTGGTGGCGATGCCGGCGAGGTCGCTGCCGGTGCCGGGCTCGGTCATCGCGATCGCCGTGATCAGCTCGCCCGAGGCGATGCCGGGCAGCCAGCGGGCGGCCTGCTCGTCGTTGCAGTACTCGACGAAGTAGGGCGTCGTGATGTCGTTGTGCAGGGTGATGCCGAGGCCGGCACCGCCGATGCCCGCGGCGGCCAGCTCGTCGGCGATCACCTGGTTGAAGCGGAAGTCCCGGGTGCCGCCGCCACCGTGCACCTCGGGTACCGAGAGGCCGACGAAGCCGTACTTGCCGGCCTCGGCGAACAGCGAGCGAGGGGCGATGCCGGCTGCCTCCCACTCGAGGTAGTTCGGGCTGATCTCGCGCGCCACGAACGCGGCGAACGAGGCGCGGAACTCGAGGTGTTCGTCGTCGAAGTGCTGCTGCATGGCTCACACAATGGCGCACGGCCCGACGACGGTCCCAGTTGCGATCAGGGCTGCCGAGGACCGCCGCCCCTGCCGCCGGGACCGTCCTGCCCGGCGGCGTCGGCGGTGGTCGTGGTGCCGAGCACCTGGCCGTCGACCACGATGGAGTACGTGTCGTCGGCGGAGACGTCGGGGGTCGAGACCGCGATCGAGGAGAACTGCTTGGTGGGGGTCACCGAGGCGATCACAGCGCCGTCGCTCGCGACCACCGACACCGTGGTGCCGGCGGCCTGGGTGCCGAAGGTGGCGAGCAGCGACAGCTGCGCCGAGTCGGAGCTGGGCGCCATCGCCATCCCCGAGCTGCCGGTGGCCACGATCACGCCGCCGGAGATCTCGAAGGTCTGGTCGTAGTCGATCGCACCGTTCATGTTCTCGGTCGGGCCGTCGACCACGACGGTGCCGCCGGTCATCGTGATCGAGCCGTTCACGTCGAGGCCGTCGCCGTCGGCGTGGACGGTGACGTCGCCGCCGGTGATCGTCAGCGTGGGTGTGCCGCTGTCGCTCGCGGCGTTGATGCCGTCGTCGCTCGACACCACTGACACCGTGCCACCGGCGATGGTGATGGCGGGGGCCTCGAGACCTTCGTACGACTGCTGCACGTCGATCGTGCCGCCGGCGACCGTGAGGGAGGTGTCGCTCTTCAGGCCGTCGCCGCCGGCGTCGACGGTGATGGTGCCGCCGGTGATCTGCAGCGCGTCGTTGCCGCGGATGCCGTCGTCGACCGCGTGCACCGTGATGGTGCCGCCGTCGATCAGCACGGTGTCGCGCCCGGCGATCGCGTCGCCGAAGTCGGCGTTCACCTCGAGCGATCCGGAGCCGGTGATGGTCAGCGGGTCGTCGGCGAACAGCGCGGCGTTGGGCTCGTCGGTGGCGGCGTCGGGATACACGTAGCTGGCGGGGTCGGTGAGCACGTTGGTGCTGCCGTCGGCGAGCACGATCACCGTGTCGGTGGCCTTCGAGATCGAGAGGGGAGCGGTGGTCGAGCTGGCGATGTCGACGCCGTCGAGCACCACGCGCACCAGGCCGTCCACCTCGGCGTCGATCTCGATGTTGCCGTCGGCGAGGGTGCCGGTGATCCGGTAGGTGCCGGGCGCCTCGATCTCGACGGTGGTGCCGTCGATGTCGACGGCGTCGGCCGTGTCGTTGCTCGCGTCCGCGCGGTCGCCGGACAGGGTGATCAGCACCTCGGTCGTCTCGTCCCAGGTGGCGTCGGCCGCGGTCGAGCCGGTCGTCAGCGCTGTCGCCGTCGCCGTCGCGGTGTCGGTCGCGGTGTCGGTGGTCGCGCCGCCGGTCGCGTCGCTCGCCGAGTCGATCACCTCGACCGAGTCGAGCGACGTGGTGCCGTCGTCGGCGCCGCAGGCGCTGAGCGAGAGCAGCGCGGCACCGGCGAGCAGTGGGAAGGCTCGGAAGGTGCGGGAGGAGCGGAGGGGGCGCATGTGGAGGTCCTTCGGTTCACGTCGATCGGTTGCTGGTTCGATCCTGCGGGCCGTCCGTGAGAGCGGTGTGAGAGCGGCGAGGGAAGGCGGCGAGAAGCACCGGGCGAGGTCTCGCTAGCGTGCGACGACGTGCAGGCACCCTGGGCGTTGGCGATCGACATCGGCGGCACGAAGCTCGCCGTGGCGCGGGTGCGACCCGACGGTGAGGTGTTCGATCGTCGGCAGGTGCCCACCCCGGCCGGCGACGGCGAGACCGTGTGGGCGGCGCTCGCCGGACTGGTCGGCTCGGTGGCGGCCCCCGTCGAGGGCTCGGTCGAGGGCTCGGTCGAGGGCTGCGTCGGTGTGGGCATCGGCACGGCCGGCCCGATCGATCTCGGCGAGGGCACGGTGAGCCCGGTCAACATCGGCGGCTGGCGTCGGTTCCCGATCGTCGAGCGGGTGCGCTCGCTGGTGTCGGGAATGCCGGGAGTGCCCGTGCGGCTCGTGGGCGACGGTGTGGCGATCGCGCTGGGCGAGCGGTGGCGCGGCGCGGGCCAGGGGTGCGACGACCTGGTCGGCATGGTGGTGTCGACGGGCGTGGGTGGCGGGCTGGTGCTGCGGGGGCGGCCGCACGTGGGGCCGTCGGGCAATGCCGGCCACATCGGGCACATCAGCGTCGACCTCGAGGGACCGCGGTGCGCGTGCGGCGGCATCGGGTGCGTCGAGGCGATCGCGAGCGGGCGCTCGATCGCGGCGTGGGCTGCGTCGCAGGGATTCACCGGCGGCACCGACGCGGCAGCGGTGGCCGCGGCGGCCGCGGCCGGCGACGTGGTGGCGCTGGCGGCGTTCGACCGTGCGGGCCGGGCGATCGGCAGCATGCTCGCCGGGCTGGCCACCGTGTGCGACGTGCGTGTGGCCGTCATCGGTGGTGGCGTGGCCAACGCCGGCGAGGTGCTGTTCGCGCCGATCCGGTCGTGGCTCGACCGGTATGCCGCGTTGCCCTACGCGTCGGGACTCGAGCTGCGTCGGGCGCGGCTGGGAGGCGACGCCGGTCTGGTCGGCGCCGCCTCCCTGCTCTTCGACGAGCGGTGAGCCGCGTCAGCCGACGGTGACGAGCTCGCCGACGGGCTCGGTGGCGTCGTCGTCGGCCTTCGGGCCACGGACGACCAGCAGCACCACGGCGGTGATCGCCATCGCCGCGCCCACCCACATCGCCTGGTGCCAGCCGTCGACGAACGCCTGCCGGGCTGCGCCCACCACGCCGGCCGCCTGCTCGCCGAGCTGCGGGGCGACGGCCAGCGCCGTGCCGATGCCGTCCTCCACCGGGCCACGCAGCGGGGCGGGCACGGTGGCGGCGACGTCGCTGATGTGGCTGCCGTAGCCGCTGCTCAGCACCGAGCCGAGCAGGGCCACGCCGAGGGCGCCGCCGACCTCACGGACGGTGTCGTTGAGCGCGGATGCGACACCCTGCTTGTCGGCCGGCAGCGACGCGGTGATCGCCACGGTCGACGGCGTCATCACCATGCCCATGCCGGCGCCGATCAGCAGCAGGCCGGGCAGCACCGACAGGTAGCCGCCGTCGATGGTCGGCATCGTGGCCATCCACACCAGGCCGGTCGCAACGATCGTGGTGCCGGTGAGCAGCAGCGCCCGGGTGCCGGTGCGCTGGGCGATGCGGGGCGCCATGCTCGACAGCGGCATCAGCAGTGCGGCCATCGGCAGCAGGCCGGCGGCGGCACGCAGTGCCGTGTAGCCGAGCACCGCCTGCAGGAACTGCACGAGCACCAGGAACATGCCGAACATCACGGCGAACACGATCATCAGGTTGAGCGAACCGCTGGCGAGGGCCCGGTTCTGGAACAGCCGGACGTCGAGCAACGGCATCGGATGGCGGAGCTCCCACCACACGAACGCCGCACCGCCGACGAGGGCGGCGACGATGCCGAGCAGCGTGAGCGGCTCGCCCCAGCCGTGCTCGGGGCCTTCGTGGAAGGCGAGCACGAGCCCGCCGATGGCGATCGCCGACAGGATGCCGCCGAGGGTGTCGAACGGGTGCTCGTGGGTCTCGCGTGAGTTGTCGACGCTGGTCGCGGTGAGCACGGCGGCCACGAGGCACAACGCGATCGGCATCACGAACAGCCAACGCCAACTGAACCAGTCGACCATCGCGGCCGAGAAGAACAGCCCGAGGATGCCGCCGGCACCGGCGAAGCCGGCCCACACGCCGATCGCGTTGGCACGCTTGTCCTCGGGGAACGACGAGGTCACGACCGACAGCGTGACCGGCATGATCATCGCTGCGCCGGCACCGGCCACCAGGCGGGCGAGCAGCATCACGGTCGCCGACCCGGCGAGCCCGGCGAGGACGCTCGCCCCGGCGAACAGGCCGAGGCCGAGCAGCAGCACGTACTTGCGGCCCCAGCGGTCGCCGATCGCACCGATCGGCAGCAGCAGGGCGGCGAGCACCATCGTGTAGCCGTTGATGATCCACAACAGCATGTTCTGCGAGGCCCCGAGGTCGGCCGCGAGTTGCTGTTGGGCGACGTTGAGCCCCGACACGGAGGCGATCACGGCGACGAGCGCGGTGATCATCGAGACGAGGATCCGGCGCAGCCGTTTGGGGTCGTGGACGACGAAGGCGTCGGGCTCGGGGTCGAGCGCTGCCGTCGCCGCAGTCGGGTGATGGGGGGTCATGGCGGGGCCTTTCGGGGAATTTCCAGTACGAGACAGTACTGTACTGTTTCTCGAACGAAGGGCAAGGTCCGGTCATGAGACTCCCGTCACGATGCGGAGCACGCGAGCGCGGTACCGTCGGCGCCGTCATGGGCACCAGGGCGCAGCAGCACCAGGAGCGGGCCGACCCGCGCATCGCCCGCACCCGCGCGACCGTGCTCGGCACGGCCGCCGACCTGGTGGTCGAACAGGGTCCGACGGCACTCACCGTCGACGCCGTGGTGGCACGCAGCGGGGTGGCCCGCTCGACCATCTACCGGCACTGGCCCACCCGCGACGACCTGCTCGTCGACGTGTTCACGTTCTGTGCGCCCAACGTCTCGACGCCGCCCGACGACCTCGGGTTCGAGGCTGCGGCGCGCTGGTTCCTGCACGACCTCGTGACGCAGATGTCCGATCCCAAGTGGAACCGGATGATGCCTGCCCTGCTCGCGCTCAAGACCTACGAGCCCACGCTCGCCGACGTCGAACGGCACATGGACGAGGTGCAGGGCAACGTGTCGCGCGATCTGTTCGATCGCGGCATCCGCGAGGGGCTCCTTCCCGCCGACGTCGAGGTCGCTCGATGCGTGGCGCTGCTGGTCGGACCGCTCGTGTTCGCGGTGATCACCGGCGACACACCGCTCGACACCGAGCTCGCCGACGAGTCGCTGCGCTGCTTCATGGCCGGGCTGCGGGCCTGACCATCGGGACCTCCGGCCCGGGAGCGCCGGAGGGGCGCTGCATATGATCCGGCCATGACGGACACGATCGATCGCGACGCGCTGCGGGCCCGCTACCGCGAGGAGCGCGACAAGCGCATCCGCCCCGACGGCAACGAGCAGTACCTGCAGCCCACCGGCAGGTTCGCCCACCTGCTCGACGACCCCTACACGCCCCGGGTCGAGCGCGAGCCGCTGTTCGACGAGGTCGAGGTCGCGATCATCGGCGGCGGGTTCTCCGGTCTCACCACCGGCGCACGCCTGAAGCAGGCGGGCATCACCGACGTGCGCATCGTCGAAGGTGGCGGCGACGTCGGCGGCGCCTGGTACTGGAACCGCTACCCCGGTGCGATGTGCGACACCGCGGCGATGGTGTACCTGCCGCTGCTCGAGGAGACCGGGCACATGCCGAGCATGAAGTACGTGTTCGCGCCCGAGATCTTCGGGCACGCACAGCGCATCGCCCGTCACTTCGGGCTGTACGACGACGCCGTGTTCTCGACCCAGGTGACCGAACTCGAATGGGACGACGAGGCCGCGCGCTGGATCATCCACACCGATCGCGGCGACGCGATGCGGGCGAAGTTCGTGAGCATGGGCACGGGGCCGCTCCACCGGCCGAAGCTGCCGGGCATCCCCGGCATCGAGTCGTTCGAGGGTCCGTGCTTCCACACGAGCCGGTGGGACTACGGCCTCACGGGCGGTGACCCGAGCGGTGCGCCGATGACCGGTCTGGCCGGCAAGCGCGTCGGGATCATCGGCACCGGAGCGACGTCGGTGCAGTGCATTCCGGCGTTGTCGCGCGACTCGGGCGAGTTGTTCGTGTTCCAGCGCACGCCGTCGTCGATCGACGTGCGCAACAACCACGCGATCGATCCCGAGTGGTTCGCCTCGCTCGGTTCGGGGTGGCAGCAGAAGTGGCTCACCAACTTCGCCACCCTGCAGACCGGTGGCTTCGCCGACGAGGACCTCGTGCACGACGGCTGGACCGACATCTCGAAGCGCATCCGCGACCGTGTGGTGCAGATGCTCGGCGAGGGCGCCACGTTCGGGCCGGAGGCGATGCTGCAGGCCTACGAGGAGAGCGACGACGAGAAGATGGAGGAGATCCGGGCACGGGTCGACGCGGTGGTGAGCGACCCGGCCACCGCGGCGGCGCTCAAGCCGTGGTACCGACAGCTGTGCAAGCGCCCGTGCTTCCACGACGAGTACCTGCAGGCGTACAACAACCCGAACACCCATCTGGTCGACACCGACGGCAAGGGCGTCGAGCGCATCGACGCGACGGGTGTGTGGGTCGGTGGGATCCACTACGAGCTCGACGTGCTGATCTTCGCGAGCGGGTTCGAGGTCGGCACGCCGGCGGCGCGGCGCTCGGGGTTCGAGACGCTCGGTGTGGGCGGCGTGACGCTGTCGGAGGCCTGGGCCGAGGGCATGCAGAGCCTGCACGGCATGCACGTCCACGGCTTCCCCAACCTGTTCATCGTCGGCCCGAGCCAGGGGTCGAACCTGATCTCGAACATCACCCAGAACCTCACCGAGGCGGGCACGACGATCGCGAAGATCATCGGACACGCACACGAGGTCGGTGCCGAGCGCGTCGAGGTCACCAGCGAGGCGCAGGACGCGTGGGTGCGGATGCTCGAGGGCAGCGTGCGCGCGTTCATCGGCAACCCCGAGTGCACGCCCGGCTACTACAACAACGAGGGCGGCCCCATCGGCCGCAAGGAACGGCTCAACGGCAGCGGCTACCCGGAGGGTCCGGTCGCCTACTGGCAGTACCTCGAGCGCTGGCGCGACGCCGGCGACTTCGTCGGCCTGACGTTCGACTGACACCGCACGAGGCCGTTGGTCCGGGCACCCGTTCGGAGGTGTCTACGATGCGCGCCGTCCCGCCCCATGGGAGAGGCGGGACGGAAGGACGACGCATCATGTCATCGACACTCGATGTCCCGTACTCGGAGAGCCGCAACCGCGTGACCGTGCTCGTCAGGCTGATCCTGGCGATCCCGCACCTCGTCGTGTTCTACGTGCTCAACATCGTGTCGCAGCTGCTCACGTTCGTGCACTGGTTCATCCAGGTGTTCACGGGCAAGCGCAACCCCGGCATCGCCGGCTTCGTGTCGAAGGTCGTGGCCTACCAGGCCCGCATCCTCGCCTACGTCGGCCTGCTGTTCGACGAGTACCCCGGCTTCTTCGACGACCAGGGCAAGACCCCGGCGCGGGTGGAGATCACCTACGACGAGGGTCCGGTCAACCGGCTCACCGTGCTGCTCCGGTTCATCTGGATCATCCCGGCGGCCATCATCGCCGCGCTGATCGGCATCGCCGTCGAGGTGGTCACGATCATCTCGTGGTTCGCGATCGTGATCACGGGCAAGCAGCCTCGCGGGATGTTCGACTTCGTGCTCAAGGGGCACCGGTTCGCGTTGCAGGTGAACTGCTACGGGGCGCTGCTCACCGACACGTACCCGAAGTACGCCTGACGCTCAGGCGTACCTGACGCCCTGACGGGCGAGCTCGGCGTGGAGGCGCTCGATGCGCACCTCGTCGAGCTCGCATCCGTCGTGCAGGCTCTGTGCCGCCGCGATCCCGGCGCCCTGGCCGAGCACGACACAGCAGGCCATGTTGCGCGTGGCCGCATGGCTGATGCGATCGCCGCCCGACGCGCGTCCGGCCACCAGCAGGCCGCGCACGTCGCGGGGCAGCACGTTGCGATACGGCAGGTGGAAGTAGCGACCGGTCGTCGGCAGCACGAGCACGCCGTAGCCGTCGATGAACTCGGGGAAGATGCCGATCGCGTCGTCGAAGCGGGCCTGATGGCGGACGTCGTGCTCGGTCATGTCGTAGCGGGCGTCGATCTTGCGTGTGTCGCGCACGCCGAGCGTCATGCCGAAGTTGCGCAGCCGCGCCTGCTCGCAGCCCGGGGTGAACGCGCGCAGCGCGGTGATCGCGTGCATCGCCTGACGGCGGCCCTCGATCTCGCCTCGGGTGAGGTCGTCGGGGTCGGTGCCGTCGATGCCGGCCAGGTGCACGAGGTTGAGGTAGGTGAGCTCGCCCGAGTCGTGCACGGCGCCCCAGGTGCCGGCGATCGTGGTGAGGTCGGCCGGGATCAGCCCCTGCTCGACGGCCCGACGGAACGGCGCGTGCAGGAACGGCGAGTACATGCCGTCCTCCTTGCCGTCGGTCTCGATGTCCCACTCGCCGTTGCCGGCCCAGTCGGCGTAGGTCTGCGGATCGGCGGCGACGCCCTCGACGAAACGGCGCTTGTCGACACCGGCGAGGTGGAACATCACCGAGGCCGCCATCATCTGCTCGCGCGGGGTGAGGTGTGTGGGCGCGCCGGCCCGGTGGGCGATGTCTGCGTCGCCGGTGGCGTCGATCACGCGCGACGCGAGGATCGCTTCGCGGCCGGCCTTCGACTCGGTGACGATCCCGACGATCGTGTCGCCGTCCATCAGCGGCGACACGAACGAGCGGTGCAACATCGGATGGATGCCGGCTTCGGCGACGAGGGTGTCGGCCACCACCTTGAAGCCCTCGGCGTCGAGCTCGTACGACCGTGACTGGCTCTCGGGGACGGCGGCGCCCATCTCGTGCGCCCGGCGCTCGTACTCGTGGGCGAGGCCTCCGGCTTCGACCGTGTGCTCGTGCCGGTACCACGCGAAGCCCTCGACCCCGACGGTGGTGATGTTGCCGCCGAAGCAGCCGAACCGCTCGACGAGCGTGACCTCCACGCCGTGACGTGCCGCGGCCAACGCGGCCGACAGCCCGGCCGGACCGCTGCCGACGACGAGCACGTCGGTGCGGTGGATCACGTCGATGGTGCGTGCCGGTTCGGTGACGGTGCCGAGCGTGGGGCGGCGTGACGTGCGCATGGTCGGCGGCACGCTAGTGCCCGGTCAACGCCGGCGGATCACGCCCATGCGGCGCGAGGCTGCGACGGTGGCGACGACGAGCACCACCACGCCGTACCCGACGAACGCGGCGAGCACCTCGCGATCGAGGCCGTGGCCGCGCAGCATCACGTCGCGCAGCAGTCGCATCCCGTAGGTCACCGGCAACGCCCAGCCGATCGCCGCGGCCGGTCCGCTGAGCTGCTCACTCGACAGGAAGAAGCCGCTGAAGAACAGGCTCGCGAGCAACGCGATCATCGTGTACTGCACGGCCTGGGCGTCGCTACGCGACGCGAGCGAGATGACGAAGCCCACACCGATCGAGGCGAACAGCGTGAGCGCCATCACGATCGCGGCGGCGCCGACGCTGCCGCTCAGGGGCACGTCGAGCACCCCCACGACGAGCGCCATCAGCGCCGCCCCGACCACCATGCCCATCGTCAGGTAGGCGAGGTACTTGCCGATCACGGTGGGAGGGGCGCTCACCGGCGCGACCCGGTACACGTCGGTGATCCCGAGCTGCTTCTCGCGTACGAACGACAGGCTGCCGAACGCGATGCCGAACTGCTGCAGCATCAGCACCACGGCGGCGGGGGCGTACCAGTCGGCGACCGCATCGACACCGCTGACGGCCAACTCCACCTGTGCTCGCAACGGCCGCACGAGCACGTCGGGATCCGCGTCGGCGAAGTCGGCCAGCCCCGACGCGGCCTCGTCGAGGCGCCGGTCGAGCACGTCGAGCGCCGGGCCGGACGATTGCGGGTCGGCGCGCACGGCGGCGACCAGGTCGTCGATGCTGCGGATGGTGGCAGCGACGTCGACGCGCCCCGCGTCGTCGCCGAGACGATCGACGATCGCAGTCGCTGCGTCGCTCGAGGTGCGCAGGTCGGCTGCGGCTGCATCGAGCTGTTCGATCGCGGTCGCCATCTGCTCGTCCGATCCGCCGGCGATCGCGTCGCGCATCATCGCGACGGCGTCGTGTCCGCCTGCGATCGCCTGAGCGGCGGGGACCGAGAGCTGTTGCCCCTGGCCGACCACCGCGGCGAGCACCTCGCTGTTCACCTCGCCGATCGCGAGGTCGGACGCGAACAGGATCGCCGTCCGCTCGATCGGGTCGAGGCGGGTGTGCACGATGGTCACCACCGCCCGGTCGCCCGCGAGCACGTCGTCGACCGGGTCGCCGGGGAACACCACCACGAGGTCGACGTCGCCCCGTGCGAGCTCGCGGCGCGCCGCGTCCTCGTCGGCGGTCACGCCGGCGGGGTCGACGAAGGTGGAGAGCTGTTCGGTGTACTGGTCGAGCCGGTCGCGTACGGGGCTCTGGTCGGGCACCACGAACACGGTGCGCATCCGCCTCGGCTCGTCGCGGTAGCCGGCGCCGAAGGCGGCCATCACCAGGAACGGCCCGATCACCAGGGTGAGCAGCAGGCGGGGCTGGTGCACCACCTCGGCGATCTCCTTGCGGACGAACGCCAGCGCCTGCATCGGCGCGCGCACGACGGAGGGCTTCATCGGTCGGCCGTCGTCGCCGCCGGTGCGTACCGTTCGAGCAGGCGGACGAAGATCTCGTCGTAGTTGGGGTCGGGCGGCGGTGCGCCGTCGAAGGCGATGTCGACGAGGCGTTCGGGCGGTTCGACGGCGAGCAGGCGGCCGCCGGCCATCACCGCCACGGCGTCGCACGACACCGCCTCGTTCACGTACTGCGTGGGCACCACGATGGTGCGGCCCTCGTCGCGCAGCGTGCGGAAGTGGGTCCAGAACCGGTCGCGCAACAGCGGGTCGACGCCGGCGGTCGGTTCGTCGAGCACCAGCAGCATCGGGTCGTGCACCAGCGTCGCGGCCAGGGTGAGGCGACGCTGCATGCCACCCGACAGCTGCGCGACCAGCTTGCGACGGTGAGGCCCCAGGTCGACCAGGTCGAGCAGACGTGCCAGCCGCGCCCGCCGGCCTCGCCACGGCACGCCGTACAGCGAAGCGATGAACGACAAGTTCGCCGAGACGGTGAGGTGCGGGAACAGCACCGGCAGCTGGGGCATGTAGCCGAGGCGGCCGCGCTGGCGCGCGGTGGCGTCGGCGGGATCGATGCCGAAGACGCGCACCTCGCCCTCGGTGGGGCGCTCGATGCCGGTGATCGCACGGACCAGGGTGCTCTTGCCGCAACCACTCGGGCCGATCACCCCGACGATGGTGCCCGCGTCGACGCAGAGGTCGATCCCGTCGAGCGCTCGCTGCTCGCCGTAGATCGTGCGCACGCCGCGCACGTCGATCACGTGCGGATCGGGCGGCGGCAGCGACACGAGGGCGGCTGTACCCGCACTCGGGTGGCTCGAAACTCCAGCGTGTGAGGCGTGAGGCACGGCGGGTACCGGCCGCGCGTGGCCATCACCGAGCACCCTCGAAGGTGTCGTCGTGCAGCCAGGACGGCTCGCGCAGCTCGACCGCCCATCGCCAGTCGGGTGCCAGTTCGCGTGCGACGTCGAGGAACTCGTCGAGGCGACCGGTGTCGCGCCGCCATCGGGGCGGGAGTTGGACGAGGGTGGGGCCGAGACGCGCGCCGAGTTCGCCCATCACCCGGACGTGGTTGGGCAGCCAGCTCGCCGCGTCGCGCAGCTTCATCCGGTGGCTCCCGAACGCGCCGAGCTTCACCGACACGACGAATCCGTCGAGCACCCGCTCGGCCCATCCGCGAGCGGCCTTTTGGTCTGGTTCGTGCTCAACCGGCACCACCCCGAACGCGCCGCCGGTCATCCCGGTGACGTGCGGGCGATGCCCGATCGCCCGGCAGGCCCGGGTGCCGAGGCAGATGGTGTGGCCGGTCCGGGCCAACCCGTCCCCGGCCCGACCACCCGACCCCGCGACGTCGTCCCCCGCCGCTGAGTCGGCAGGGGCGAGCGGTCACTCGTATTCGTGCTCAGGGGCGGGGTAGGTGCCGCTCTCGACGTCCTCGCGGTAGGCGACGGTGGCGTCGAACAGGATCTGCGCGATCTGCGCGTACTGCTTGACGAAGCGAGGGATGCGGCCGGTCGTGAACCCGGCCCAGTCCGTCCACACCATCAGCTGGCCGTCGCAGTGCGGGCCGGCACCGACGCTGATCGTCGGGATCGACAGCTCGTCGGTGACCATCTTCGCCACGGCCGACGGCACCATCTCGAGCACCACGGCGAACGCGCCGGCCTGCTCGACGGCCTTGGCGTCCTCGAGCAGCGCCTGCGCACCTTCGCCACGACCCTGGATGAGATGACCGCCGAGGCCGTGTTCGCTCTGCGGCGTGAAGCCGATGTGCGCCATCACGGGGATGCCGGCCCGCACGATCGCCTCGATCTGCGGGGCGCTGCGCACGCCGCCCTCGAGCTTCACCGCGTGTGCGCCGGTCTCCTTCATGAACCTGATCGCGGTGTGCAATGCCTCTTCCGCCCCGGTCTCGTACGAACCGAACGGCATGTCGGCCACCACCAGGGCGCGCTTCACGGCGCGCACGACGGCGCGGCACAACGGGATGAGCTCGTCGTTGGTGACCGGCAGGGTGGTGTCGTACCCGAACACGGCGTTGCCGGCCGAGTCGCCGACGAGCAGGAAGTCGATGCCGGCGCGGTCGAAGATGCTGGCCGACAGGTAGTCGTAGCTCGTGAGGCCGGTGATCTTGATGCCCTGCTGCTTCGCCCGCCGGAAGTGCCGGATGCGGACCCGCTTGAGCGACTCGTCCGCCGGGGTGTTCTGCGCGTAGGGCGCCTCTTCGAGTGTCACGCCGACAGCGTAGGCACACGGGTCCGTCCGGCGCTCAGCCCCTCGGCGGGGCCGGTCAGCCCCGGAGCAGATCGCGGCGCAGCGCGACGACGGCGAGGCCGAGGAACACGGTGGCGAATCCGGCGAGCACCGCGAGCGGGCCGACGATCGAGCCCACGCCGTCGCCGTCGAACACCAGGCGTTCCCAGGCCGTCATCGCCCAGCCCTGCGGCGTGAACCGCGACACGGTACGCATCACCTTCGGGAAGATCTCGAGCGGCACCATGCATCCGCCGAGCGCGCCGAGCACGATGCCGAACGGCGGGCTGATCGCCGACACGCGGTCCTCGTTGCCGGCGAACGCACCCACCAGCAGGCCGGCGCCGGCGCCGACGGCCGAGAACGCGACGGCCAGCAACAGCGCGCCGATCGGATCGCCCCACGACACGCCGAACACCAGCGAGCCGATGCCCATGATCAGCGCGGTCTGCACGAGCGACACGACGAACCACGCCGCCATCACACCGATCACGATGTCGCCGGCCGTGATCGGACCTGCCAGCACACGGCGCAGCACGCCCGTGCGCCGCATGCGCACCAAGGCGGCGCCGCCGGCCATCGCGTTGATGAACACGAACAGCACCAGCTGCTGCGGGGCGACGAGCGAGAAGCTGCTGAGCGAACCGGAGCGCCGGTCGCCGACGTCGATCAGCTGCACGTCGACCGCGGGCAGCGAACCCTCGACGATCCCGGCCGTGGTGAGAGCGTCGTCGTACGACGCGCCGGACAGGTCGGCGGCGAACCGTGCGGCGTCGGCGGGGGAGAGCTCGGCCGACACCGCCGAGCGCACCACGTCGCCGGCGGCCTGGGCGTCGCGGGCCGACGGTTCGGCGATCACGGTGAGCCAGGGCTCGCCGGCCGCGATGCGGGCGTCGGTGTCGTCGGCGAACACGATCCCGAGCGAGACCGCCTGGCGCCGCACGGCGCCGCGCAGGTCGTCGGCCGTGTCGAACACCACGATGCCCACGCCGTCGGTCGCGTCGAGTGCGTCCTCGATCCGCGTGGCGGTGTCGCCTGCCGCGGCGGCCTGACCGCGCACGACACCGATGTCGAACGAGGCCGCGCCACCGAAGGTGATGCCGATCACGGTGATCACGACGACGGGCAGCACCACGAGGAAGAACAGCGACACGCGGTCGCGGGCGAGCCGGCGGAACAGCACGGTGGTGAAGTGCCGGATCGAGGCCCAGGCGGTGCGCAGTCGGGCGTTCACGGTGTCATCACCCGGCTCACGCGCACGAGGCCGATCGAACCGAACACGACGGCGAAGCCGACGAGCAGCAGCAGTTGGCGCGACACGTCGCCGACCGCCGCGCCGTCGACGGCGATGCGGGTGAACGCGTCGATCGCCTGCCCGTTGGGGGTGAACGACGCGAGGTGCCGCAACGCTGCCGGCGCCTGCCCGGGTCCGACGAAGTTGCCGCCCAGCAATGCGAGCAGGAAGGCGACCACGGCGGTGTACCCGTCGGCCTGTTCCTCGGTGCGGGCCAGCCCGCACACGAACGTGGCCACCCCGGCGATCGCCAGCACCGTCACGCACATCGTCACCACCACCGCGACGGGCGCGCCCCAGGGTGCGCCGAACACGAGCGAGGTGACGCCCCACACGGTGGCGAACCCGGCGAGTCCGAGCACCGACACGGCGACCACCTTGCCGCTGACGATCGCCGACGGTGATGCCGACGAGGCCAGCATGCGTGGCAGCACGCCGCTCTGGCGTTCGGCGACGATGCTGCGCGCGGCGAACGAGACGGTGAAGAACAAGAACATGATCGACATCGCGACGCCGTAGAACGAGGCGGCGTCGACCGTGCGACCGCCCGGTGCCTCGGTGGCGATCGCGGTGTCGACGGAGTCGACGAACGTCGCGAGCGTGCCGGCGTCGACCGTGGCGCCGAGGGTGCCGGCGGTGGCCGCGGCGAGCCGCCGCGCTCCGAGCCCGCTCGCGAACTGCTCGGCGACCGCCTCGGCGATCGCGCCCGACACCTGGCCGGCCGGGTCGCGCACCACGTCGATCCCGGTCGAGCCCCCGGACCCGATCGCCTCGCCGAAGCCGGCGGGGAGGACGATGGCCGCGTCGAGGTCGCCGTCGTCGACGGCTCGACGGGCGGCGTCGGAGGTTCCGGGGTCGAGGCGTTCGAAGGTGACCGGGTCGTCGGCACGGTCGGCCGCGTCGCCTCCGGTGTCGGCGGTGACGAGCCCGTCGACGAAGGCCCGGGTGATCGGGCTGTCGTCGGTGTCGGCCACACCGATGGTGACGTGGAACGACGACGTGCCCGACAGCAGCACGCCGAACACCATCGCCAGTGCGAGCGGGCCGACGAACGCGGTGACGACGGCCGATCGGTTGCGCAGCCGGCGGCGCAGTTCGACGCCGGCGACGAGCAGCCACGCGGGCCTGGAGCGGGACCAGGCGGGGGAGCGACGGACCATGCTCATTCGCTCCGGTCGCGGAGGGCCTTGCCGGTGAGGTGCAGGAACACTGCCTCGAGGTTGGGCTCGCGTACCTCGACACCCGTGACCGCCACGCCGGCACCCGGCGCGGCGGCCACCACGGCCGCGAGAGTGGCGGCGGCGTCGTCGGTGAGCACCTCGAGCGAGTCGTCCTCGGTGGCACGGACGTCGATCACGCCGGCCAGGTGTCGCACCGCCTCGGCGTACGACGTCGCCACCACGCCCGAGGCGGCTTCGGTGCGCACCACGATGCGGTCGTGTTCGCCGATCTGGGCGACGAGTGCACGGCGCGTGCCCTCGGCCACGATGCGGCCGCCGTCGATGATGCCGACGCGGTCGCACAGCCGCTCGGCCTCCTCCATGTAGTGCGTGGTGTACAGCACCGCCAGGCCCTGGTCGCCGAGGCGTTCGATGCTCTCGAGGATCTGGTTGCGGCTCTGCGGGTCGACGCCTGCGGTCGGCTCGTCGAGCACCAGCAGGCGGGGTTGGTGCAGCAGCCCGACCGCGATGTTGGCCCGCCGCTGCATGCCGCCCGAGAACTCGCCGACGCGGTCGCCGGCACGGTCGGCGAGACCGACCAGATCGAGGGTGGCGGCCACGCGTGCGTGCAACTCGCGGCCCCCGAGGCCCTGCAGGCCGCCGAAGAAGCGCAGGTTCTCCGCGGCGCTGAGGTCGTCGAAGAGGGCGATCTCCTGCGGGACGAACCCGAGTGTGCGCTTGGCTTCCGGGTCGCGGGTCTGCACGCGCCGGCCCTCGATCTCGACGACGCCGGCGTCGGGTTCGAGGATGCCGGCGATCATCGAGATCGTCGTGGTCTTGCCGGCCCCGTTGGGGCCGAGCAGCCCGTAGGTCTCGCCGGCCGCGATCTCGAAGCCGACGCCGTCGACGGCGGTGCGCTCGCCGAAGCGTCGCACCAGTCCCTCGCACCGCAGCACGCTGTTCATCCCACGACCTCCTCGAAATGGAGAGTACAACTCTCCATTTCGAGGAGCAAGCCGCGTGGGACGCGGGGATCGGTGCCGTGAGCCGGACGCCCCTGTCAGCCGGCGTCGTCGACCAGGCCGTGCAGCCGTGCCGCCAACTGGGCGAGCTCGGTGGCGGCGAGTTGGCCGTCGAGTGCTCCTGCCGCCGTGCTGTCGGCGGCGGCGCTGACGGTGTTGAGCATCGTCGTGATCCGGCCGGCCTGCACGCTCGCCTCGGTGACGTTGCGTGCCATGTCCGACGTGGTGGCCGCCTGCTCCTCGACGGCCGCGGCGATCGTCGACTGGAAGTCGGCGATGCGTCCGATCACCTCGGTGATCTCCTGGATCGCGTGCACCGAACGCGAGGTGTCCGACTGGATCGCCTCGATCTTGGCCGAGATGTCCTCGGTGGCCTTGGCGGTCTCCTTCGCCAGCTCCTTCACCTCGTTGGCCACGACGGCGAAGCCCTTGCCACTCTCACCGGCGCGAGCCGCCTCGATGGTGGCGTTGAGGGCGAGCAGGTTGGTCTGCTGCGCGATGCCGGTGATCACCTTCACGATCTCGCCGATCTCGGTGGAGCTGTCGCCGAGCTTGCCCACCACGTCGGTGGTCTCCTGTGCGGCTCGCACCGCGTCGTCGGCCACTGCGGTGGCGTTGCTCGCGTTGCGAGCGATCTCCTTGATCGACGCCGTCATCTCCTCGGCGCCGGCCGACACCGACTCGATGCTGGAGCTCACCTGCACCGAGGCGGCCGCGATCTGCTGCACCTCGGCCGAGGTCGAGGCCGAGTTCGCACCCATCTGGGTCGACACCACCTGCAGCTCCTCGCTGGCCGCGGCGAGTGCCTGGGCGTTGGCGCGCACGGCCTCGGCGCGTTCGCGTTCGCGCTCTTGCACCACCAGGCGCTCCATGGTCTGCGAGACGAGCTTGCCGATCAGCCGCAACGTGTCGAGCCGATCGGGTGACGGCTCGAGCGTCTCGGTGGCGAAGAAGTCCATCGTGCCGACCACGCGACCGTTCACCTGGATCGGGAAGCACACGCCGCTGCGCACACCCACGCGCTGGGCGACCGGGGCGCGGACGCAGTCCTTCACCTCGCCGATGTCGGGCACGAAGACGAGGTCGCGGCTGCGCCACGCCCGGCCCGACAGGCCGACGCCCTCGGCGAACGAGGCGGTGCGCGTCACCCGGCGGAACTCCTCGCCCGCATCGCCCGACTCGACCTCGTAGCGGAGCACGTTGGTGGTCGGGTCGACCTTCCAGTACGAGCCGTAGGCCCAACCGAAGCCCGAGCGCACGGCGTCGATCGCGGCGCGTGCCGCGTCCTCGGCGGTGCGGGCGGATTCGAGCGTGGTCATGGTGTGTTGCACCGCCTTGGCGTCGGCGGCGGCGGCCTCGGCGCGCTGCACCTTGGTGAGCTCGTCGGTCATGTCCTCCCAGTTGACGACCCAGCCGACATGGTGGCCCCGCAGGTGCAACGCGTTGGCGAAGCCCTGCAGGGTGTGGCCGCCGAACGCGAACGACACGGGTCGTGGCAGCTGCCCGGTGTTGCGCAGGATCCGCTCGATCGCCGCCGGGTCGCGGTGGAACCGGTGGATCGAGCCACCGAGCAACTGGTCGACGGTCACCCCGAACGAGGCGACGAGCTGTGGCTCGAGGCCTCGCAGGGTGCGCATCGCCAGGTCGTTGACGAAGACGAGGTCGAACGACAGGTCGGCCACCATCACGCGGGTCTGCATCGACTGCAGCACCGCCATCAGTGCCTCGGCGTCGGCGCCGTCGAATCGCGCCGGCGCCGCGTCGTCCCGCTGGTGCACTCGCTCTCGTACCAGTGTGCGCATCGATCCCTCCCAAGATCCCGTGAACTGCGTCTCCGGTCATCCCGTCGCTGCCCCGGCGAGGTGGTCGTACTCGCCGAATGTCCCGACACTGTGTCGTATGTCATGAGGGTTCCGAACGTTTCTTCCGCTTCACCGGTGCTTCACCGGTGGGGGGGACGAGGCGAGCGCCCGCGACCCCCGGATAGCGTTGGGTCGATGTCGCCGATCGCCCCGACCCCCACCGAGGTCGAGCCCGCCCTCGCCCGCCTCGAATCCGTGCTGCGCGAGCTCGGCCGCGTGGTGGTCGCGTTCAGCGGTGGTGCCGACTCGGCGTTCCTCGCCGCCGTCGCACACCGTGTGCTCGGTGCCGACTCGCACGCCGTCACCGCGGTGTCGCCGTCGCTCGCGGGTGACGAGGAGGCCGACTGCCGCGCCCTCGCCGACGAGTGGGGTCTGCGCTGGACCCCCGTCGTCACCGCCGAGATGGAGCGCGCCGCCTATCGGCTGAACGACGTCGACCGCTGCTACCACTGCAAGGCCGAGCTGATGGACGTGGTGGGCCCGATCGCCCACGCCGAGGGTGCGACGGTGGTGCTCGGCGTCAACCTCGACGATCTCGGCGACCATCGTCCCGGTCAGCGTGCAGCCACCGAGCAGGGGGCGCGGTTCCCGCTCGTCGAGGCCGGCTTCACCAAGGCGATGCTGCGCGACGCGTCGCGTGCGCTCGGTCTGCGCACGTGGGACAAGCCGGCGGCCGCGTGTCTCGCCAGTCGCATCCCGTACGGCACCGAGGTGTCGGTCGGGCTGCTGTCGACGATCGACCGGGCCGAGGCCGCCCTGCGGCGGCTCGGGTTCCGCGAGTTACGCGTGCGGCACTACGGCGACACGGCACGGCTCGAGGTGCCGCTCGACCGGCTGGCCGACGTGGTGGCGCTGCGCGACGACGTGGTGGGCGCGGTCAAGCGCTGCGGCTATCGCTATGTGACGCTCGACCTCGAAGGACTTCGATCCGGAAACCTCAACGGCGGTCGCGTATCGTCACCGGCGTTCACCACGGACCAGCAGGGGAGCTGACGCCATGAAGTTGTCGATGATGATCAACTACGCAGGAGGGTTCAAGGAAGCCGTCCAGCGCGTGGTCGACCTCGAGAAGGCGGGTCTCGACCAGGTGTGGATCGCCGAGGCGTACAGCTTCGACGCGATCAGCCAGGTCGGCTACCTCGCCGCCAAGACCGAGCGGGTCGAGATCGGCACCGGCATCGTCAACGTCTACAGCCGCACCGCCGCGCTGATGGCGATGACCGCCGCCGGCTGCGACTACGTCAGCGACGGCCGGTTCATCCTCGGCCTCGGCGCCTCGGGCCCGCAGGTGATCGAGGGCTTCCACGGCGTGCCGTACGAGAAGCCGATGGTGCGGATCAAGGAGTACATCGAGTCCTGCCGCATGATCTGGAAGCGCGAGGAGAAGTTCGAGTACCACGGCCAGACGGTGCAGGTGCCGCTGCCGGCCGGTCAGGGCACCGGGCTCGGCAAGCCGCTCAAGATCATCAACCACCCGCTGCGCAGCGACATCCCGATCTGGTGGGCGAGCCTCAAGGACAAGAGCGTCGAGGCCACCGCCGAGCTCGCCGACGGCTGGCTGCCGATCATGTTCATCCCCGAGAAGTACCACAACGTCTGGGGCCCGCAGCTGAAGGCCGGTCTCGCGAAGCGCGACCCCAACCGCAAGCAGCTCGACATCTCGGCCGGCGGCATGCTCGCGATCGACGAGAGCCTCACGGGCGACGCGCAGAAGAAGATCCTCGACTACGGCCGTCCCAACATGGCGCTGTACGTGGGCGGCATGGGCGCCCGTGGCAAGAACTTCTACAACGACATCGCGGTCGCGTACGGCTACGAGAAGGAGGCCGTCGAGGTGCAGGACCTGTACCTCGAGGGCAAGAAGGACGAGGCTGCCGCCGCCCTGCCGGGCGAGTGGCTCGAGCTCGCCAACCTGGTCGGGCCGAAGAGCTACGTCAAGGAGCGCGTCGCCGCGTTCAAGGAGGCCGGTGTGACCGTGCTGTCGGTCAACCCGGTCGGCCCCAACCCGGTGCAGCAGATCGAGCAGCTCCGCGAGATCGTCGACGGCTGAGCCGCCGCCGACCCGACGAACCCAGCACGTCCGACGGTGGGCGCCGGCTCAGCCGGCGCCCACCGCCGCGTCGCGGATCGCGCGGCGGAAGATCTTGCCCGAGGCCGTGCGCGGCAGCGGCTCGCGCGTGATGGTCAGGTGGCGCGGCACCGCATACGGAGCCAGATGCGCGGCGCAGAACGTGCGCAACTCGTCGGCCGTGAGGTCGCCCTCGACGAACACGGTGGCGCCGACCTCCTCGCCGAGCCGCTCGTCGGGCACCGCGTAGACCGACGCCTCGCGCACGTCGGGGTGCGACAGCAGCGCGGCCTCCACCTCGCCGCACCCGATGTTCTCACCGCCGCGGATGATCAGGTCCTTGATCCGGTCGACGATGTACAGGTACTCCTCGTCGTCGATGATCGCGACGTCGCCGGTGCGGAACCAGCCGCCGTCGACGAACACCTCGGCGTCGACCTCCGGCCGGTTCCAGTAGCCGACGAACAGCGAGGTGCCGCGCACGAGCAACTCGCCTCGTTCGCCCGGGGGCACGGGCCGGCCGTCGTCGTCCACCACGGCCAGGTCGAGCACCGCCAGGCACCTGCCGGCACTGCCCGGGTGCGCCAGGTAATCGGCCCCGCCGATGAGCGTGCCGATCGCGCTGGTCTCGGTCATGCCCCACCCGGTCTGCGGCGCGGCGGTCGCGAAGGCGTCGTCGATCTGGCGCACCTGCTCGGGCGCGCGCGACGCACCGCCGCCGCCGACGCTGCGCAGCGAGCTCAGGTCGCGGTCGGTACGGCGCGCCTCTCGCACCAGATCCCCGGTCATCGCTGGTGGCGCGCTGATCGCCGTGATCCGCTCGCGCTCGACGAGCGCGGCGGCCTCGGCAGGGTCCCACCGGGTCATGCACACCAGCTTGCGGCGCGCCCGGAACGACGCGAGGAACACCGCGTGCAGGCCGAGCACGTGGAACAGCGGCACACCCAGCAGGGCGGCGGGTGAGTCGCCCTCGGTCGGGTCGTCGGTCGGCTCGGTCGGCAACGGCACACCGGCGAGCACCGCCATCGACGCGCCCTCGAGCTCCCACGCCAACAGCGCCGTGACGATGTTGCGGTGCGTCGACACCACACCCTTCGGGCGACCGGTCGAGCCGGAGGTGTACAGGATGGTCGCCGGCTGGTCGGGCCGGATGTCGGCGGCGGGGAAGCCCCGTGGCTCGTCGACGTGCAGGCCGTCGGGCAGCCAGGTGGTGAACGGCACCACGCGGTGCGGACCGCACTCGGTGCGCGAGGTGCGCACCGCCACGACGGTGAGCCCCTCGGGTGCCTCGTCGGTGGGCGCCGCCGCGAGCCGCGCCATGCGCTCGTCGTCGGCGAACAGCACCGCGGCCCCGCTGTCGCGCAGGCCGTACACCATCTCGTCGCTCTGCCACATCGAGTTCATCGCCACGGCGATCGCACCGATGGCCGTGGCCGCCTCGAACGCCAGCATCCACTCGGGGAAGTTGCGCATCGAGATCGCCACCCGATCACCGGGCCGGACGCCGAGGTCGTCGACCAGCGCGTGCGCGAGTCGCGCCGACGCCGCCAGCGCCTCGGTGAAGGTGAGCCGGTCGTCGCCGAACACCAGGAAGTCGCGGTCGCTCACCGCGCCCTCGTACAGCGCACGCAACGACGAGGGTGCGTTGCGGAACGCCCGGACGGGGCCCCGAAGGCCCTCGATCTCGATCAACTCGTACGGCTGTCCGGGCGCGGTGAGTTGCTCGATCACGGCGCGGCGAGACGCAGCGGAGGGACCGGCGGGTGACGGGGTGCCGTTCGACATGGCGTGGATGCTGCCACTTCGCAACTCGGTCGCTCCGGTCGAAACACACCGCCGCTCGACGTGCCATGATCGAGCCGGGGAATCAAGCAGGTCGCGATCCGGAGGGGGAACGTCATGACCGATCATCGTTCGAGTCGTCGAGTCGGGAGGACCAGGCGAATCGTCGTCGCACTGGTGGCGCTCGGGCTCGTCGCCGGAGCTTGCAGCAAGAAGGACGACGACGAATCGTCTCCGGTCACGACCTCAGGCGGGTCGGAGACCACGGCGCCATCGGACGACACCTCGTCGTCCGGCACCACCACACCGTCCGACGACACGTCGGCCGACACGACGGCACCCGCGAGCACCGCGCCTGCGGCCGAGCCTGAGTACGGCGGCACGATCGTCGTGAGCGGCGAGGCCGAGGTGGCCAACCCGTGGACGCCCGCGGCGATGCAGTGCGACCAGTACTGCTACGTGCGTGCGGCCAGCTTCTACGAGCCGCTCGTCGCGCTCGACGAGGACAGCAACTTCGTCGGTGTGCTGCTCGAGAGCATCACGCCCAACGACGACTACACCGAGTGGACGGGCGTCGTGCGGCCGGGCATCAGCTTCCACGACGGCACGCCGCTGAACGCCGACGCGGTGATCTACAACCTGCAGGAGCACTCGTCGAGCCTGCTCACCGCCGCCGCGCTGGTCGACCTGGCCCGGAACGCCGACGGCACCTTCGTGATCGACAAGGTCGATGACATGACCTTCACGATCCACACCGGCAAGGGCGGCGACCCCGCACAGCCCCGCCCGTGGGCGACGTTCCCGGTGTTCCTCGCCGGGCAGCTCGGCTACATCGCCTCGCCGACCTGGCTGCAGGCGGTGAAGGACGGCACCGCCGATCCGGTGATGGCCGTGGGCACCGGCCCGTTCGAGGTCGTCAGCTACGCGCCGCGTGACAAGCTCGTCGTCGAGCGCAACGACAACTACTGGCAGAAGGACGCCAACGGCAACGCCCTGCCGTACCTCGACGGCATCGAGTTCCGCGTCATCGAGGACAGCGAGACCGCGGCCGAGGCGCTGAAGAGCGGTGACATCGACATCTTCGCCACCGCAGCGTCGTCGGTGATCGCCGACTTCCGCGACCAGACCGACTGGGCGATGACCGAGCAGAACACCTTCGTCGAGTCGGGCTACACGATGATCGACCTCGACAAGCCGGGTCCGCTGCAGGACAAGCGTGTGCGCTGCGCGCTCAGCATGGCCGTCGACCGTCAGGAGTTGATCGACCTCACCGGCGGCGGCATCCTGCCGGTCGCGAACGGTCTGTTCTCGCCGGGCCAGGAGGGCTACCTCGAGGACAACGGCTTCAGCACCGAGCAGGACATCGACGGTGCCAAGGCGCTGCTCGCCGAGTACGAGGCCGAGAACGGTCCGGTCACCGGGCTCAAGTACGGCATCACGGTGTCGAACATCAGCACCCAGATCGCCGAGCAGCTGAAGGGCTACTGGTCCGAGGTCGGTGTCGACGTCGACATCCTCCAGGTGCCCCAGGACCAGTACATCACCAAGGCGTTGTTCGGTGACCCGGACTACATCATGTTCGGCTGGCGCTCGCACGGCGGCTCGTACGTCGACAGCCAGTACCTGTGGTGGCACTCGTCGTCGGCTGCGCCGGACGGTTCGCTGTCGCTCAACTTCGCCCGTCTCCGCGACCCGGTGATCGACGAGAACCTCGATGCCGCCCGCGGCGAGCCCGATGCGGCCAAGCGCAACGAGTACGCGCAGAACGTCAACCGGCAGATGGCGGCCGAGTGCTACAACATGCCGCTCAGCTGGGGTCTGTGGGGCGTCATCCGCACGCCCGACCTGCAGAACGTCGGCAACACCGTGCTGCCCGACGGCAGTGCGTTCCTCGAGTCCGGCGGCTTCTTCAGCCTCGCCCAGGTGTGGCTGCCGCAGGGCTGATCGAGGTCGAGCGCTGACCGGCTCGCTGCCGGTCAGCGCTCGCCGATCGACCAGAGCCGGACCGGCTCGGCGAAGCCCTTCAGCTGACGCCGGCCGGCCGGCTCGACGTCGATCTCGATCCGCACGTGCGGATCCGTCCGCACCGCGTCGACCACGGCCTGGTCCACGAGCACCTCGCCGGGCACCGCCACGTCGGCGATGCGCGACGCCAGGTTGACGACCGGCCCGTACAGATCGCCGCCGCTGGTGACCACCTGTCCGTGGGCGAGACCGCCCCGCGCCGGCATGTCGGCGATGCGAGTCAGCGCCAGCGCGATCGCGCAGGCCTGGTCGGGTTCGACCGTCGCGAACATCACCTCGTCGCCGATCAGCTTCACGAGCCGCCCGCCGTGCGAGGTCACCAGATCGTGGGCCGTCGCCTCGAACCAGGTGACGAGGCGCAACAGCTCGGTCGGGGTGGACGACCCCGCCCTGCCCGTGAAGCCGGTCAGGTCGACGAAACCGACGGTGAGCGGTGTCGTCTCGTAGCCGTGGTGGTGGCGGCGAGCTCGTCGGGCGTCGCCGATCGCGAGCACCAGGTGCGCTCGGAACATCGGTGCGAAGACCGCGGTGGCCGCGCTGCTCAGCTCGATCGCCTGGATGTTGGTGAGCGCTCGCTGCAACTCGGTGGCGTGCGCGACGTGCTGGGAGGCCTCGACGTCGCGGAGGAACATCTCGGCCGCCGCCTCGGCGACGCGACGCATCGACACCCCGAGCGCTCGGACGAAGTGGAGCAACTCGTCGCGGCTGAACACCTCGCTCGCCGCCTCGAACAGCCGGAACATCTCGACGTCGTCCTCGGTGCACACCGGCTCGTCCGCCCGGACCGGCGGCGGGAACCCGGTCGCCGTGCGCAGCTCGGTGGCGAAGGCGACGTCGTTCACGCCCGAGCGGCGTGACAGCTCGTCGACGCTGAACGTGTCGCCGGGGCGCAACAGGCGATCACCGGCCACGGTGACCAGCTGACCGTCGTGGCACGCCTCGACCATCGTGTCGAGCGACACGCCGAGCTCGGTCAGGAACGCGAGCAGCTCGCGACGTTCGTCGGCTTGCGGCGAGTCCGGGTCGAGCAACCCGGCGTCGATCCACGTCTGCTCGGCCGCTCGATCGGTGTCGCCCACGTCGGCCGACGGTAGCCGCCGTGGCTACGGTCGCATCCATGACTGCTTTCGGGGGATTCGTCGAGTCGGGGTGGGAGGCCGTCGAGACGGCGTTCCGCGGCAACTTCGAGCGTGGGGAGGAGACCGGCGCGTCGGTCGCCGTGTACCACCGGGGCCGACCCGTGGTGCACCTGTGGGGCGGCTCGTTCGACGGCGGCGAGCAGCCGTACGACGACACGACGCTGCAGCTGGTGTTCTCGACCACCAAGGGCATCACCGCGATCGCGGTCGCGATCTGCGCACAGCGCGGCCTGATCGACTACGACGCGCCCGTGTCGCAGTACTGGCCCGAGTTCGCCGCGAAGGGCAAGGGCGACGCCACCGTGGCGCAGCTGCTCAGCCACCAGTGCGGCCTGTTCAGCGTGCAGGGCGAGATCAGCCTGGCCGAGGCGCTCGACTGGCAGACGATCACCGCTCGCCTGGCCGACACCGAGCCCGAGTGGCCGATCGGCTCGACGCACGGCTACCACGCGCTCACCTACGGCTGGCTCGCCGGCGAGCTCGTGCGCCGTGTCGATCCTGCGCACCGCAGCATCGGCAGGTTCGTGGCCGAGGAGATCGCCGGGCCGACCGGCACCGAGATGTACATCGGCCTGCCCGAGTCGCACGAGTCGCGCGTCGCGCCGATCATGGGCAGTCCGCTCGCGCAGGACACACCCGACATGGACCCGGCGATCAAGGCGATGATCGAGCAGTTCATGGGTCCGAACACGCGTGGGGGTCGCGCGCTGTCGCTCAACGGTGCGTTCTCGGTCGACGGGGCGTTCAACCGTCGCGACGTGCACGCGGCCGAGATCCCCGCCGCCAACGGGATCACCAACTCGATCTCGCTCGCCAAGATCTACGCCTCGACGTTCGCCCCGGTCGACGGGGTGCAGCTCATCGACGACGACGTGCGCGAGCGGGCCCGCACCACGATCACACCCGACAACGAGCCCGACGCCTGCCTGATCATGCCCACCACGTTCGGCATGGGCTTCATGACGCACGGCCCGTTCACGCCGTACGCGGGCCCGGGTTCGTACGGGCACCCCGGTGCGGGCGGCTCGGTGGCGTTCGCCCAGCCCGAGCGTGAGCTCGGGTTCGCCTACGTGATGAACCAGCCGGCGCAGAACCTGGCCAACGACGCGCGGGCGCAGCACCTCACCGACGCGGTCACCACGATCATCGACGCGATGTGAGCGGGGCAGCCGTGGACATCGATCTCGTCTCGACCGCCAACTTCGAGCTCGACCACCCGTGGGAGCAGTACGCGTGGTTGCGCGCCAACGCGCCCGTGTACTGGCATCCCGAGGCCGACGGGCCGGGTTTCTGGGCGATCACCAAGTACGACGACATCCGCACGGTGAGCCGTCAGCCGGGCACCTTCAGCTCGTACGCACGCGGCACGATGCTCGCCGAACCGGACGAGATGAACCTCGCGGCCGGCCGGCAGATGATGCTCAACATGGATCCGCCGCAGCACGATCGGTTCAAGCTGCTCGTCAGCCGCGGGTTCACGCCCAAGAACGCGCAACTGCTCGCCGGTCGCATCGCCGAGCTGTCGCGCGAGATCGTCGACGACGTCGCCGATCGCGGATCGTGCGACTTCGTGCGCGACATCGCCGGCCGGTTGCCGTCGGCGCTGATCGCCGAGCTGATGGGCATCCCGCGTGCGGACGGCGAGCGCCTGTACGAGTTGACCGAGATCATGCACACCACCGACGACGTGGTGGCGCCGCCCGAGAAGAAGGGCGCGGCGATCATGGAGATGCTGATGTACGCCCAGTCGGTGGCCGAGGCCAAGCGCGCGAATCCGGGCGACGACATCGCCTCGACGTTGGTGCAGGCCGAGGTCGACGGCGACCGGCTCACCGACGGCGAGCTGCAGTGGTTCTTCCTGCTCTTGGTGAACGCCGGCGGCGACACCACGCGCAATCTGCTGGCCGCCGGGCTGCGGGCGCTGTTCGCGCATCCCGACCAGTTCGCCCGGTTGCAGGCCGACCTGTCGCTGGTGCCGAGCGCGGTGGAGGAGATGCTCCGGTGGACGACACCGGTCGTCCACTTCCGGCGCACCGTGATGCACGATGTCGTGCTGCGCGGCACGCAGCTGCGCGAGGGCGACAAGGTGATGGTGTTCTACGGCTCGGCCAATCGCGACGAGGACGTGTTCGCGAACCCCGACGTGTTCGACGTCGGCCGCGACCCCAACCCGCACATGGCCTTCGGCGGCGGAGGGCCGCACCTCTGCCTGGGCCTGCACGTGGCGCGCATCGAGATCCAGGCGATGCTGCGCGAGGTGCTGACGCGCCTGCCCGGCCTGCGAGCCGACGGCGAGCCCGAACCGATGGCGAGCAACTTCATCGCCGGCATCCACGCGATGCCGGTCGCCTGGACCCCGGCCTGACCGGATCCGAGTCCCAGCCGTCGGTCAGAGTCCCAGCCGTCGGTCCGAGTCCCAGCCGTCGGTGCGAGTCCCGACGGCCGCTCCGTGCGGACGCCGGCACTCGGATCAATCGGAGCGTCGGAGCACGTACCCGGTGTAGCCGTACTCGTCGCCGTGGTCGCGGTACAGGTCGAGCTCGACCCACTCGGCGGCCACACCGGCGGCCACGTCGGGATCGCTGGTGTCGTACGCCCGGAGCCGCTCGGCGATCGGGTCGTAGTACGCCGCCCAGTCGCTCGCCGGCAGCCGGTAGGTGTCGAGCACCTCGTACCCGGCCGATTCGGCGAGCCGGCGGTTGCCGTCCTCGTTCGTCATCGCCGGGTAGTCGGCCCAGAACGCGGTGGCCGCCGGCGACGGCGAGTCGGTGAACCACGTCGCCTCGGTGATCACGACCAGCCCGCCCGGACGGAGCAGCCGCCGCCAGGCCCGAAGGCCGGCCTCGGCACCGATCAGGTAGATCGAACCCTCGCTCCAGATCAGGTCGAAGGCCGCGTCGTCGAACGGCAGATCGGCCATCGAGGCCCGGACGCACTCGATCCGATCGGCGACCCCCGCCGCCGACGCGGCGACCGCGAGGTCGTCGAGGAACGGTTGGTGCAGGTCGACGGACGTGACGCTCGCCCGGGGGAGTGCCTCCGCGAGCACCAGGGTCGAGCGCCCGGGTCCGCAGCCGAGGTCGGCCACCGCCGGCGAAGTCGGCAGGGGCCCGCAGCACGAGAGCAGGTGGCGGGTGGTGTCGGCCGAGCCCGGTGCCTGTTGCGGCAACCCCTCGTGCACCTCCCAGAAGATCGATCGACCGTCCATCGGCCCAGTCTCGCGACCGAGCGCGACCGGCCGCGGGCGAATTCGACTCAGGCGTCGTCGAGCAACGCGCTCAGCTTGGCGGGGGCGATCACGCGATACGCGTCGCGCACGATCGCGTCGAGCTCGTCCCAGTCGACGTCGGGCACGTCGAGGTACACGCCGAGCCAGCCCTTGGCGCCGACGTACGGCGGTCGGAAGAACCGCTCGGGCTCCTGCTCGACGAGCTCGACCATCACACCCGGGGGCGCGGCGCACCACAGCCCCAGCCGGTCGTCGTGATGATGGTCGCTCATCTGCACGAACACCTTCTTGCCCCGCACGAACCAGGTGCACTCCCCGTGGCTCAGCCGCTCCTCGACCTCGGGGAGCGCCATGCACAGCTCGCGCACCCGGGCCGTGATCGCCGGCTGCGTCGGCCGCTCGTCGGGGCCCACGCTCACGACGTCGTGCTCCGCTCGGCGTGCGCCTTCATCAACAGCGCGAGCACTCGCGTGATCTTGCGGGCGCCCGGCACGTGCAGGTACTCGTTGGGCCCGTGCGCGTTGGCATCGGGGCCGAGCACGCCGGTGATCACGAACTGCGCCTCGGGGAACATCTCGCCGAGCATGCCCATGAACGGGATCGTGCCGCCCTCGCCCATCGCTCGCGACGGGTTGCCGAACACCTCGGTCGACGCATCGTCGAGCGCGGTCTGCAGCCACGGGGCGAAACTCGGCGCGTTCCAGCCCGGCCCGCTGTGGCCGTGGAAGCTCACCTGTGCACCCGACGGCGGATCGGCGGTGAACACACGCTCGAGCGCGGCGAGCGCGGCCGCGTGGTCGCACGTGGGCGGCAAGCGGAAGCTGAGCTGCATCGCGGTGAAGGGGCGCAGCACGTTGCCGGCCTTGGCCACCGACGGGATGCCGTCGATGCCCGTGTAGCTGAGCGTCGGACGCCACGTGAGCGCGAGCAGTTGCTCGCTCGGCTCGCTCACCATCGGCCGCAGGCCGGGCACGTACGGGTGCTCGTTGCCGGCGTTCGGGAACGCCGCCGCCGTCGCCTCGGCCTGGGCCCGGCGGTCGGCCGGGATCTCGACGTGGAGTTCGGGCACGGTGAGCTCGCCGGTGGCCGCGTCCTCGACCCGGGCGAGCAGTTCGCGCAGGATGCGGAACGACGACGGGACCACACCGCTCGCACCGCCCGAGTGCACGCCCTCGCGCAGCACGTCGACGCGCAGCTGCCCGGCGGCGAGGCCGCGCAGCGAGGTGGTGACCCAGAGCCGCTCGTGGTCGAGGCAGCCCGAGTCGAGGCACAGCACCAGGCTCGGTGTGCCGATGCGATCGCGCAGCGCCACCAGGTGCGCAGGCAGATCGGGGCTACCGCTCTCTTCGCTCGCCTCGATGATCACGATGCAGCGATGGTGCGGGTAGCCGGTCGCCTGCGCGGCCTCGATCGCCAGCAACGACGCGAACGCTGCGTACCCGTCGTCGGCGCCGCCTCGGCCGTAGAGCTTCTCACCCTCGAGCACCGGCGTCCACGGGCCGAGTCCCTCGCGCCAGCCGGTCATCTCGGGCTGCTTGTCGAGGTGGCCGTACAGCAGCACCGTGTCGTCGTTCGACCCGCCGCCGAAGGCGGGCACCTCCATCACGATCACCGGCGTGAGGCCGGGCAGCTCGTGCACCTCGACCGTGAGTCCGGCGATCGAGCGGGCCGCGCACCAGTCCTTCACGAGGTCGACCGCGCGGCGCATGTGCCCGTGCTCGTCCCACTGAGGATCGAAGGCCTTCGACACGTTGGGGATCGCGATGTAGTCGAACAGAGCGGGGATGATCTCGTCGTCCCACACCCGGTCGACGTGGGCCTGCACCGGGTTCGCGGTGTCGGTCATCGCCGCACCGCCGCCACGCGCTCGATCACGGCTTCGGCCTCGGCCACGATGCGCCGCACCAGCTCGCCGGCAGGGACGAGCTCGTCGATCGCGCCGACGCCCTGGCCGCACGGCATGAACTCGCGGCGGACGTCGACGACGGTGTCGCTCGACGCGCCGAGGTGGTTGACGCCCGCGTTGGTCGACGCGACCACCTGGGCGGGGAACGGCTGCAACTCGTCGGGATGCTGCTCGAAGTGCTGGGTCCAGTCGTTGCGGATCACCCGGCAGGTCTTGCCGGTGAAGGCACGGCTGATCACCGTGCCGTCCTCGGGCAGCCCGAGCAGCGCGTCCTTGTAGCCGACCACCGCACGCGCCTCGGGCGTCGCGATGAAGCGGGTGCCGATCCACACACCGTCGGCGCCGAGGGCGAGCGAGGCGGCGAGGCCGCGACCGTCGAACAGGCCGCCCGCCGCCACCACCGGCACCTTGCCCTCGACCGCGTCGACCACCTGCGGCACCAGCGCCATCGTGGCGACCGTGCCCGTGTGGCCGCCGCCCTCGGTGCCCTGCGCGATCACGATGTCGACACCGCTGGCCACGGCGCTGACGGCGTGGCGCACCTTGCCGCACATGCTGCCGACGAGGATGTTGTGCTGGTGCAGCAGGTCGATCACCTCGCGGGGCACGCCCAGTCCGGCGACGAACAGGGCTGCGCCGCCGTCGATCACGCTCTGGATGCCGCGCTCGACCTGGCCGGGCATCGCCGTGAGCAGGTCGACGCCGATCGGCTTGCTCGTCAACGCCTTGGCGGCGGCGATCTCCTGGGGCAGTTCGTCGGCGCTCATCGTCGAGGCACCGAACGTGCCGATGCCGCCAGCCTCACTGACGGCCGCGACGAGCGCGTGGTAGCTCACCCCGCCCATCCCGGCGAGCATCACCGGGTGCTCGATCCCCAACATCTCGGTCAACCGCGTCTGCATGCGCCCACCGTAGCGATCCCCCCGCCCACCCCCTGATCCGAGTCCCAGCCGTCGATCCGAGTCCCAGCCGTCGATCCGAGTCCCAGCCGTCGATCCGAGTGCGGTCGACCGCCACGGGCGGGTTCTGGCACTCGGATCATCCCGCGTCCGTTCCGCCGACATCCCGGTAGCTTCCCGCTCGGCTTCCCCCGGCCCGAACCTCGTCACGAGGAGGACGTGTGCCCGACCTCACGGTTGCCGCGCTCCACACTTTCGCCGCACATCACCACGTGGCCACGCATCAGATGCTCGAGTCGGCCGGCATCGGTCGACACCGACGTCAACGCCTCGTTCGCAATGGCGTCCTGATTCCCGCCACCGAGCGCGTCGTCAGGCTGGCCGGTTCGCCTCGCACGCTCGAACAGCGATGCGCGGAACTCTGTCTCACCCACGCCGGCGCCTTCGTCACCGGTCCCACACTCGCTCAGATGATGGACCTCCGCCGTGTGGGACGGCCATCGCTGTTGCACCTGTCGGTGCCGCACGGCAAGAACGTCGGTCCGATCCCAGGCGTCCGTCTCAGGCAATCGACGAAAATCGCCCCATGGCACGTGGTCGAGCGGGTTGACGGCATTCGTCTCGCGAGTGCCGCCCGCCTGGCGTTCGACCTCTCTCACGATCTGCCGCCCGACGACCATGCCTCGGTCGTCGAACAGCTCATCCAACGGCACGGTCTCACGCCCGAACAGCTGCGACGTGTCGGCGCCGAGCTGGTGCACCCGCTCCGGCCGGGGTCGCGACAGTTCGTCGCCATGCTCGAGCACCGCCTCGGTGGGGGAGCGGCAGAGTCACACGGCGAGGTCGCGATCGCTGCTGGCCTCGCTGCTCGAGGTGTGCCCGTGGTCCGTCAGCACCAGCTCGTCCTGCCGGATGGTCGTCGGATTCGTCTCGACCTCGCCGTGCCCAGTGTGCGGTGGGCGGTCGAGATCGACGGCTTCTCCGATCACTTCGGCGTGCACGGTGGGACGAAGGACCGTCGGCGGGACCGGGCCTGCCATGCGCTCGGCTGGCAGATCGAGCGGGTCACGTCGATCGACCTTGCCGACGTGGAGGGGACGTGCGACGAGCTGGCCGGGCTGTTCGAGCGCCGTCGGCTCGAGGTCGCCTGACCTTCCGAGTGTCAGCGGCCGCGTCTCACGGCCGCGGACACTCGGACCGACGGGTGGGACTCGGACCGACGGGTGGGACTCGGACCCACGGGTGGGACTCGGATCAGGGGTGGTAGGCGCCTCGGCGGCGGAGGAGGGCGCGGTGCCAGCGGCTCGGGGTGAGCAGCACGGCGCGTGGCTCGTCCTCGAACATCCAGCGCGCGAAGTTGCGACGGGTCCACGCGCTCGTGCCCACCAGACGGATCGCACCGCGCGCCCCGCGCTCGTGGGCCAGCGCCTTGCTCAGCACGTGCGACATCCGGTGGTCGGCCAACAGGTGGTGGCGCACCGCGTGCTCGTAGTGGGCGCGAGCCACGTGCGGCTCGAGCGCGCCGGCGGCGACGATCGCCTCGGCCGCCAACCGTCCGGTCAGCACCGCCTGCCCGATGCCCTCGCCCGTCATCGTGTCGGTGGCACGGGCCGCGTCGCCGACGAACAGCGTGCGGTCGGCGGTGAGCGTCGCCCGGTCGATGCCGGCCGGGATCGGCCAGGCGGTGTGCCGGTCCTCGAGCTCGACGTCGGGACCGAGCGCCTCACGCACGTGCGGGCGCTGCAGCAGGTCGACCCACAGCGCCTTCATGTCCTGCACCTTGCGCTCGCCGTCGCGCAGGATGCCGAAGCCGATGTTCACCCGGCCGTCGGGCAGCGGGAAGCTCCACGCGTAGCCGGGCAGCAGATCGGCCTCGAACCACACGTACAGCCGCTCGCGGGCGGGCCCGGTGACGTGCCGCGCGTACTGGCGGAACGCGTGCCACTCGCCCAGGTAGCCCGGCTCGGCCAGGCCGAGCAGCTTGCGGGTGGGCGACCACATCCCGTCGGCAGCCACCACGTAGCGGGCCTGCACGTGCTGGTGGCCGTCGCCGCTGCGGAACACCGCGTCGACGTGATCACCCCGCTGGTCGATCGCCTCGATCGCCCAGCCCTCGCGCAGGTCGGCGCCGGCCTCGACGGCCAGGCGCACCAGCGCGGCATCGAGCTCGCGGCGCGGCGTCGTGGCGGCGAACCGCCCCTGGTCGGCCGGCGGCAACGGCACGCACACCTCGCGACCCGACGGCGACCGCAGCCAGGCGGCGTCGACGTCCTGCCAGTTCGGCACCCACGACGGGTCGAGACCGAGCAGATCGAGCTCGCGCAACGCCAGCGTGGTGAGGCCGTCCCCGCAGCACTTGTCGCGAGGAAAGACGGCCTTGTCGACCAACAGCACCCGTCGTCCCGCTCGTGCCAGCAGGGTGGCTGCGGTGGCGCCCGCCGGGCCCGCGCCCACCACGACGACGTCGACCGTGTGGCGCGCAGCGGGGTGGGTGGGCTCGGGCGACATCGCTGGTCGAGGCTACGGCCGGACGACCGCCACGACGACCGCCACGCCAACCCGTGCGACGGCCGCCACACGGGTGGCGTCCAGCCCTGCCAGCGCCGGGTCACGCGGCCGAGATGCTGCGCTGCCGGCCGTCGAGCGACACTCGACGCCCGCCGCCGAGTGGGGTGCGCCGAAGGGCGGAACCTACACTCGTCGAGGCCGCCGATCGGGCGGATCGAGGGGAATTCCAGGAGAAACTGACATGAGTCGTTTGTGCGAAGGTCGAGTCGCGATCGTCACCGGAGCAGGCCGTGGCATCGGCCGCGAGCACGCGCTGAGCCTGGCGTCGCAGGGCGCGAAGGTGGTCGTCAACGACCTCGGCGGCAACGTCGACGGTTCGGGCGGCGACCTGTCGCCCGCCGAGCAGGTGGTCCAGGAGATCGAGGGCATGGGTGGCGAGGCCGTGGCCAACGGCGACAACGTCGCCTCGTGGGAGGGTGCGCAGCGTCTCATCAACACCGCGATCGAGACCTTCGGCGACCTCCACGTCGTCGTCAACAACGCCGGCATCCTGCGCGACCGCGTGCTCGTCAACATGACCGAGGAGGAGTGGGACGCCGTCATCGCCGTCCACCTGAAGGGCACCTTCGGCCCGAGCCGCTGGGCCGCCGCCTACTGGCGCGAGCAGAGCAAGGCCGGCAAGCCCACCGACGGCCGGATCATCAACACCACCTCGGTGTCGGGCATCTACGGCAACCCGGGCCAGACCAACTACGGCGCCGCCAAGGCCGGCATCGCCGCGTTCACCAACATCGCCGCGCTCGAGCTCGCCCGCTACGGCGTCACCGTCAACGCGGTGGCTCCGGTGGCGCTCACCCGCATGACCGAGGGCCTCGGCCCGGCGCCCGAGACCGACGAAGAGCGCGAGATGCGCTCGCCGCGTTGGATCGCGCCGATCGTCACGTGGCTGGCCTCGGCCGAGTCGGCCGGGGTGACCGGCCGCGTGTTCGAGGCGAGCGGCCAGGTGCTCGCGATCGCCGAGGGCTGGGTGCGCGGGCCGCGTCACGCCCCGATCGAGGATCCGACCCAGCTCGGCCCGGTGGTGCAGGAGCTGCTCGCGCAGGCTCGTGCCAACTCGGGCATGAACGGCGAGCCGGGCGGCTGGCCCCAGCCGCGCTGAGCGACGTACGGGTGCGACAGAGCTCGCCGCCGACGCGGGCGGGCGTCAGCAGTAGCTCTGTCGCACCGAGACGTCGATCACCTGGGCGAAGCGGTCGTGGTGCCGCACGCCCGCGCGAGCGCGGTCGGCGACGGCGCTGACCGTCACCGGCGTCGCGGCGAACCCCAACTGCACCTTCACGTGCACGTCGCGGTCGTGGCGTCCGACCTGCACCTCGAACGGTTGCTCGACGAGCAGCTCGCGCACGGTCTCGTCGACCGACTTCGCGTACCCCAGGCAGATCTCGTGCTCGGCCGCATCGGCGAGGTCGTAGATCGATCGGTCGTCCGGAACGGACGGATCGATCTCGACCACGCCGACGCGGTGGCGGGCGGCGCACACCGACCCCATCTCCTCGATGCCTCGCCTCCCGTGCGGTGACCGAGCGACCACCGCAAGATCCACCGACGACTCCAAGGGGCAGTCGTCGAGGTGTGCCACCCCGCGGCACGGCCCACCGAAGCGGTCGTTGCACGTGGTGACGGTGTGGCCGTCGCCGGTCAACGCGGCCTCGACGGCACGAGCGTCGTCCGGATGGTCGGCGACCAGCAGGATCTTCATGGGCGCCATTCGACAGGACGGCGCCGTGGACCACATAGGGCACTAGGTCCCGAATCGCCCGGTCGACACGAGTCGAACGAGGTGCGGGTGGTCGGGCATGATGAGCGCGTTCGCCGGCCGAGGGTCGCGCCGGCTCGACCAAGGGGGAACCATGCCGCTCGATCCCAGTGCCGTCGGTGCGACGGGTGACGTCCGCACGATCTCGTGGAACTCGAAGGACGCACTGCTCTACGCGGTGGGCATCGGTGCCGGGCAGGACGCGCTCGCGTTCACCACCGAGAACACCAGGGACACGCCGCAGGTCGTGTATCCCACGTTCGCCGTGGTGGCCGGTTCGGGCAGCGCGTCACCGGGCCGCAGCGCGATGAGCCAGATCGGTTCGTTCAACTGGGCGTTGCTCGTGCACGGCTCGCAGGCGATCACGCTCGCTCGGCCGATCCCGGTCGAGGCCACCGCCACCGTGCAGGACAAGGTCGTCGCGATGTACGACAAGGGCAAGGCCGCGGTCGTCGTCACCGAGAACGAGGTGAAGCTCGAGAGCGGCGAGCTGCTGTGGACCACGCGCTCGTCGGCCTTCATCCGCGGCGAGGGCGGTTGGGGTGGCGACCGCGGCCCGTCGGGCCCGCAGAACGAGCCGCCCGCCGACACCGCACCCGACCACGAGGTCACCCTGCAGACCTCGCCGGATCAGGCGTTCGTGTATCGCCTCTCGGGCGACCGCAACCCGCTGCACACCGACCCGAGCTTCGCCGCGCTCGGCGGCTTCGACCGGCCGATCCTGCACGGCCTGTGCACCTACGGCTTCACCGGTCGGGCGCTGCTCGGTGCCCTGTGCGACGGCGACGTCACCCGCTTCCACCACATCGAGGGTCGCTTCTCGTCGCCGGTGCTGCCGGGCGACGCGCTCACGATCCGCGCCTGGCGAACGGGCGACGGCGAGGCCGTGTTCACCACGAGCGTCGGCGACCGCACGGTGATCGACCAGGGTCTCGTCCGCTTCAGCTGATCCAGCCGGAGATCCAGCCGAGGATGGCGGACGACGACGACGGCGGGGCGGGCGCCGCCGCCGACACGGAGATCTCGCCGGTCGCACCGGTTGCAAAGGTCGACACGGGACATCCTCCGGGCGCGATCTGTCCGGCGCCGGTGCGCCGGCCGGTGATGCTGCAGGGCTGGTACGACCTCGCCTCGGTGCACTGGCGGTACGACCCCGAGATCGTGCAGGCGCTGCTGCCCGACGGCTTCACGGTCGACACGTTCGACGGCTCGGCGTGGGTCGGGCTGATCCCGTTCCGGATGCACCGGGTCCGAGTGCCCGGCACGCCGGCGCTCGGCCCGCTGTCGAGCTTCCCCGAGACCAACGTCCGCACCTACCTCCGCGACCCGGCCGGTCGACCGGCCGTGTGGTTCTGCAGCCTCGACATCACCCGGTGGCTGCCGGCGCTCGTGGCGCGGGTGAGCTACCGGCTGCCGTACTGCTGGTCGAAGATGTCGATCGAGCGCGAGCTCGACCTGATCACCTACACGTCGCGGCGGCGTTGGCCGCGCCTCACGGCACCGGGCGCGGCCGAGAGCCGGATGGTGATCCGGGTCGGATCGCAGCTGCGGCCGCACGAGGTCGACGAGCTGCAGGTGTTCCTCACGGCCCGCTGGGCGCTCGGCACCACCTTCGGCCGCCGGCTCATGTGGGCCGAGGTCGACCACGAGCCGTGGCCCGTGCACCGGGCCGAGCTCGTGTCGTGCGACGAGACGATGTTCGCCGCGGCCGGTCTGCCGGCACCCGAGGGCGAGCCGATCGTGCTGTGGTCGCCCGGTGTCGAGGTGCGCATCGCCCGCCCCCACCGCGTCCGCCCCTGACCCACCCGTGTGCGGACTGCGGCACCACAGGGGTGGCGCGATCCCGCACACGCGTGGGGCGGGTCGGCGCGTTTGCGGACTGCGGCACCACAGGGGTGGCGCGATCCCGCACACGCGTGGGGCGGGTCGGCGCGTTTGCGGACTGCGGCACCACAGGGGTGGCGCGATCCCGCACACGTGTTGGGTCAGCGCGGGGCGGTGAGTTCGCGCACGACGTCGGCGAGCGGGACGTCGCGGCTCGTGCCGGCGCGGCGGTCCTTCCACTCCACCACCCCGTCGGCGAGGCCGCGGCCGACCACCACGATCGTCGGCACGCCGATCAGCTCGGCGTCCTTGAACCGCACGCCGGGCGACACGCCGGGCCGGTCGTCGAGCATCACGCGCAGCCCCGCTGCCTCGCACTGCGCAGCGAGCTCCTCGGCTGCGGGCAGCTGCGGATCGCCGGGCTTGCCGGTGGCGACGATGTGCACGTCGGCGGGCGACACCTCGCGGGGCCAGATCAGTCCCTTGTCGTCGCAGTTCATCTCGGCGATCGCGGCGACCGCACGCGACACGCCGATGCCGTAGCTGCCCATCGTGACCACGCGGGTCTTGCCGTTCTGGTCGAGCACGGTGAGGCCGAGCGCCTCGGCGTACTTGCGGCCGAGCTGGAAGATGTGGCCGATCTCGATGCCGCGGGCGATCTCGAGCGGCGAGCCGCAGCGGGGGCAGGGGTCGCCGCCGTGCACCTCGGCGGCCTCGATCACGCCGTCGGGCGTGAAGTCGCGGCCGGCGGTGAGGTGGGCGACGTGCTTGCCGGGCTGGTCGGCACCGGTGATCCACGCGGTGCCCTCGACGATCCGCGGGTCGACCACGTAGCGGATGCCCGAGGCGTTGTGCTCGCCGAGCGCGCCCGGTCCGATGTAGCCCTTCACGAGGGCGGGATGGGCGGCGAAGTCGGCCTCGGAGAACGGCTCGATCTCGGCGGGGGAGACCTGCGCCTCGAGGCGCTTGAGGTCGACCTCGCGGTCGCCCGGGACGCCGATCGCGAGCGGCACGATCGAGCCGTCGGGGTACTTGAGCTTGACGACGAGGTTCTTCAGCGTGTCGCCCGCGGTCCAGGGGCGGTCGGCGCGCTGCAGGTCGTCGCGCTCGTTGAACAGGTCGACGAGCGTCTGGATCGTCGGCGTGTCGGGCGTGTCGTGCACGTGGGCGGCGGGCAGGCCGTCGAGCGGGATCGCCGCGGGCGGCTGCACCTGGACGGCCTCGGTGTTGGCCGCGTAATCGCAGGTGGTGCAGCGCACGTACGTGTCCTCGCCCACGGCGAGGGGCGCGAGGAACTCCTCGCTCGCCGAGCCGCCCATCGCCCCGCTCATCGCCGACACGATCACGTACGGCATGCCCAGGCGGTCGAAGGTGCGCTGGTACGCCACGCGGTGCTTGTCGTAGCTCGCCTGCAGGCCCTCGTCGTCGAGATCGAAGCTGTAGGAGTCCTTCATCGTGAACTCGCGGCCGCGCAGCAGGCCGGCGCGGGGGCGGGCCTCGTCGCGGAACTTGTTCTGGATCTGGTAGATCACCAGCGGCAGGTCCTTGTAGCTGCTGTACAGGTCCTTCACCAGCAGGGTGAACATCTCTTCGTGGGTGGGCGCGAGCAGGAAGTCGGCGCCCTTGCGGTCCTTCAGGCGGAACAGGTTGTCGCCGTAGTCGGTCCAGCGGCCCGAGGCCTCGTACGGATCCTTGGGCAGCAGGGCCGGGAAGTGGACCTCCTGGAAGCCCTCGCGGTCCATCTCCTCGCGGACGATGTTCTCGACGTTGCGGAACACGATCCAGCCGAGCGGCAGCCAGGTGAACCCGCCCGGGGCGGCGCGGCGGATGTAGCCGGCGCGGACGAGCAGCTTGTGGCTGGCCACCTCCGCATCGGCGGGATCCTCGCGGAGGGTGCGCAGGAACAGGGTCGACAGTCGGAGCACGATCGGGCAGGTTACCGGCCCCGATCGAGGCCTCCCGGGTCTATACTTCACCAGTCCTTGAGTTCCCTGAACCGAAGGCGTGGGCCCTCAGGTCCACGCCTTCTTCTCTGAAGGGGCACCTGAAGGACCGGAGAACACCCGCCTCGGCGGGCACACGAGCAGGCACGAGCGAGAAGGGAGGTCACCAGCATGAGCGATGCCGTCGTCGAACGCGTCACCCGCATGGTGGCACCCCTCGTGGCCGACCTGAAGCTCGATCTCTACGACCTCGAGTACCGCGGTGGCGTCCTGCGTATCACCGTCGACACCCCACCCGGGTCGCCCGGCGGCGTCGACCTCGACACGATCGCGCTGCTCACCCGGATGATCGGCCGCGACTTCGACCACGACGACCCGATGCCCGGCCACTACACCCTCGAGGTCACGAGCCCCGGCCTCGAGCGCACCCTCCGCCTGCCCACGCACTGGCAGCGTGAGATCGGCAAGACCGTCAACGTCCGCCTTCGCGACGTCGCCGCCGGCGACCGGCGCGTGCAGGGCACCCTGATCGCCGCCACCGACACCGAGGCCACGATCCGGCTCGACGACGCCGAGCTCACCGAGCGCATCGTCCCGTACGCGCAGGTCGATCGCGCGAAGACGGTGTTCGTGTGGGGCCCCGCGCCGAAGCCCGGCAAGGCCCCCGCCGCCAAGAAGTCGCCCGCCACGAAGTCGCCCGCGAAGAAGTCCGCCGCGACCCGGGCGACCACGAAGTCGACACCCACCACGTCCGATCCCAGCGAGGCTGCGGGATCGAGGAAGGAAACGCAGGAGGCGTCATGAGTCAACTCGACATGGCAGAAGCCGTTCGGATGCTCGCGAACGAGAAGAACATCTCGGTCGACGCGCTGTTGCAGGTCCTCGCCGATGCGCTGGCCCTGGCCTACAAGCGTCGTCCCGGCGCGGCCGAGGAGGTCGTCGTCGAGGTCAACCCCGACACGCTCGAGTTCAAGTTCACGGCGTACGACGTCGACGAGGACGGCCTCTGGGTGAACGAGCGCGACGACACGCCGCGCAAGGAGGAGATGGGTCGCATCGCCGCCCAGACCTTCCGCCAGGTGATGGGCCAGAAGATCCGCGAGGCCGAGCGCGACCGCAAGTTCGAGGAGTACGCGAACCGCGAGGGCGACATCGTCACCGGCATCATCCAGCAGACCGACGCCCGCTACACGCTGCTCGACCTCGGTCGCGTCGAGAGCCTGCTCCCGCAGGCCGAGCAGGTGCCCTTCGAGCGTCCCGAGCCCGGCTCGCGCGTGAAGGCCTACATCGTCGAGGTCCGCAAGACCGCGAAGGGTCCGCAGATCGTGGTCAGCCGCACCCACCCGGGCCTCATCAAGCGCCTGTTCGAGCTCGAGGTGCCCGAGATCGCCGACGGCATCGTCGAGATCAAGGCCTGCGCCCGCGAGCCAGGTCACCGCACCAAGATCGCGGTGTGGAGCAACGACCACAACGTCGACCCGGTCGGCGCGTGCGTCGGTGCCCGCGGCGGGCGCGTCCGCATGGTCGTCAACGAGCTCCGCGGCGAGAAGATCGACATCGTGCCCTACAGCGAGGACCTGGCCGACTTCGTCGCCAAGGCGCTCTCGCCGGCGAAGGTCAAAGAGGTCATCATCTCCGACGACTTCACGCAGGCCGACGTCATCGTCCCCGACCACCAGCTGAGCCTGGCGATCGGCAAGGAGGGCCAGAACGCCCGCCTCGCCGCCCGACTCACCGGTGTGCGCGTCGACATCCGCGGCGAGACCCAGCACCTCGAGGGTCCCGACGACGAGGACTACGCCGAGGGCGAGTGGGTCGAGAACGCCGAGGGCGTGATGGAGTTCCACTCGGCCGACGGCTCGATCATGAGCGCCGAGGAGTGGAGCGAGGGTGGCACGGCGACCGAGGCTCCCGCCGAGGCCGCCGCCCCTGCCGACACCGCCGACACCGCCGACGAGGCTGCCGACATCGCCGACGCGACCGCCGAGGCCGCACCCGAGGCCGCCGAGACCGAGGAGGGTGGCGACGAGTCGACGAGCTGATCACCCCGCCGAACCCCGGCAGCCGATGCGCACCTGCGTCGGATGCCGCACCACGCAGCCCCAGTGCGCGATGGTGCGGTGCGTCCTCGGTCCCGAGGGCGCCACGGTCGATCGCACCGCCCCCGGGCGTGGCGCCTGGCTGTGCAGTCCCGACTGCTTCGAGCGAGCGGTGCGCCGCAAGGGCTTCGAACGAGCATGGCGACGGCCCGTCGGGCACGGCGCGCTCGACGGCCTGCGCGACGCGATCAGCAACGTATTCGAATCCACCACATCACAGATGAGAGAATGGACGGCCGCCGGAACGGCATCTGACGGCCCGCCGCCGACGAAAGGCTGAATGGGTTTTGGCGAAGAACATGCGCGTACACGAGCTCGCGAAGGAGCTCGGCATGACGAACACGGAGCTGCTCGACCTGTGCAAGGCGATGGGCGTCGAGGCGAAGAGCCAGTCGTCGTCGATCATCGAGGCACAGGCCGACCGCCTGCGTCGCCGCGCGGAACGTGACGGGCTCACACGCCCGGAGCAACCCGAAGAGATCAAGCCCGCGAAGAAGACCGCCGCCAAGAAGGCCGCGGCCAAGCCCGAGGGCGAGGCGCCGAAGAAGGCGTCGGGCGTGAAGAAGGTCGAGGCCGAGGCACCCGCCCCGGCCCCCGAAGATCCTGCCCCAGCGGCCGAGGCACCGGCGCCCGCGCCGGCTCCGGTCGCACCGGCCGCCGAGGCGCCCGCCCCGGCTCCGGCCCCTGCCGTCGAGGCGCCGGCTCCGGTCGCACCGGCCGCCGAGGCACCTGCGCCGGCTCCGGCCGCGCCCGCCGCGCCGCCCGCCGACGAACCGCGCCGCATCGTCAGCACGCGCCCCACGCCCACCGAGCAGCGCCCGTCGTCGGTGGCCGCACGCCCGCTGCCGCCGCAGGGCCCGCCGCCCGCGCGTCCCGCAGCTCCCGCGGCGTCGGCCGGTGGCGCCGCCGCCCCCACTCGCCCGGCCGGCCCGCCCCCCGGTGCGGCACCGCGCCCGCCCGCTGGGCCCGGTGGCCCCGCCGGTCCCGGTCGCCCCGGCGCCGGTGCGCCCGGTCGCCCCGTGTCGGCCTCCGGCCGTCCGATCCCGCCGCCGCCCGGCGTGGGTCGTCCCGTGTCGGCCTCCGGCCGTCCGATCCCGCCGCCGCCCGGCAGCGCCCGTCCCTCGCCCCCAGGCCAGCGTCCCGGTGGTGGCTACGGCCAGCGCTCGGGTGGCCCCGGCGGTCCCCGCCCCGGCGGTCCCGGTGGTCCCCGCCCCGGTGGTCCCGGCGGTCCCCGGCCCGGCGGGTTCGGTCCGCGTCCCGGCGGTCCCGGTGGTGGCTTCGGTGCTCGCCCCGGTGGTCCCGGTGGTGGCCCTGGCGGTCCCGGTGGTCCCGGTGGTCCGCGCCCGGGTGGCGGTGGCCCGCGTCCCGGCGGCGGTCGTCGTGCGCCGCGCAAGAAGAGCCGTGCACGTCGGCGTCGCGACTTCGAGGCGATGCAGCCGCAGTTCGGCGGCACCTACGTCGCCAGCAACGCGCCGGTGCCCGAGGGCATCATCGTCGTCGAGCGCGGCGTCAGCGCCCAGGAGTTCGCGCCCAAGCTGAACCGCTCGGCCGCCGACGTCATCCGTTTCCTCATGTCGAACGGCGAGATGGTCACCGCGACCATGACGCTCTCCGACGAGCAGATGGAGCTGTTCGCGCTCGAGATCGGTGCCGAGCTGCTGCTGGTCGAGGCCGGCCAGCAAGAAGAGCTCGAGCTCCAGGCGATGTTCGACGACTCCGACGACGACATCGAGGAGCTGCAGGAACCGCGCGCCCCGATCGTCACGATCATGGGTCACGTCGACCACGGCAAGACCACGCTGCTCGACAAGATCCGCAACGCGAACGTCGTCGCGGGCGAGGCCGGCGGCATCACCCAGCACATCGGCGCCTACCAGGTGACGATCCCGTCGGGCAAGATCACCTTCCTCGACACCCCGGGTCACGCGGCGTTCACCAAGATGCGTGCCCGCGGTGCGCAGGTGACCGACATCGTCGTGCTGATGGTGGCCGCCGACGACGGCGTGATGCCCCAGACGATCGAGGCGATCAACCACGCGAAGGCGGCCGAGGTGCCGATCATCGTGGCGATCAACAAGATCGACAAGGAGAACGCCGACGTCCAGCGCACCATGAGCCAGCTGTCCGAGCACGAGCTCGTGCCCGAGAGCTGGGGTGGCGACACCATCGTCGTCGAGATGGCCGCACAGCAGAACCTCGGTGTCGACGACCTGCTCGAGCAGCTGCTCGTGGTCGCCGAGCTCGAGGAGCTCACCGCCAACCCGACCGGCCGTGCGAAGGGCACCGTGCTCGAGGCCAACCTCGACGTCGGCCGCGGCCCGGTGGCCACGATCCTGATCGACAAGGGCACGCTGCGCGTCGGCGACCCGATCGTCGCCGGTGCGGCCTGGGGCCGTGTCCGCGCCATGATCGACTCCACCGGCGCACAGGTGAAGGAGGCCGGTCCCAGCACGCCCGTGCAGGTGCTCGGCCTCAGCGCGGTCCCGCAGGCCGGTGACGAGTTCCGCGTCGCCCCGGACGAGAAGACCGCCCGCACCGTCGGCGAGGCACGCGAGCAGCGCCAGCGGCTCACGTCGCAGCGCGGCGACGCCCGTGTGCAGCGCGGCGTCAAGCTCGAGGACATCTTCAGCCAGATCCAGGCGGGCGAGGTCGCCACGCTCAACCTGGTGCTCAAGGCCGACGTGCAGGGTTCGCTCGAAGCCGTCACCGAGAGCCTGCGTCGCCTCGAGCGCGACACGGTGAAGCTCGCCTTCGTGCACCGTGCGGTGGGCGGCGTCACCGAGAACGACATCACGCTCGCCTCGGCCACCAACGCCACGATCATCGGTTTCAACGTGCGTCCCGACCGCAAGGCTCGCGATCTGGCCGAGAGCGAGCACGTCGAGATCCGTACGTACGAGATCATCTACAAGCTGCTCGAGGACATCGAGCGGGCCATGGTCGGTCTGCTCGCCCCCGAGTACGAAGAGGTGGTCACCGGCGAAGCCGAGGTGCGCGAGGTGTTCAAGGTGCCCCGGGTCGGTGCCATCGCCGGTTGCTACGTGCGCACCGGTCAGATCACCCGTGGTTCGAAGGTCCGCTTCCTCCGCGAGGGCGTCATCATCTGGAAGGGCGCGATCCAGTCGCTGCGCCGCTTCAAGGACGACGTCCGCGAGGTGCGCGAGGGCTTCGAGTGCGGTATCGGCCTCACCGACTTCCAGGACCTGAAGGCCGGCGACCTGATCGAGACCTACGAAGAGCGCGAGATCGCCCGGGTCTGATCCGAGCGCACGCGACTCGTCGCTGTCGGCGGCCCGGCGGGAAACCGCCGGGCCGCCGTCGCGTCCGCGCTGGTACCGTCGGTCGAGCATGTCGTCAGCCGTCACCGCCCCGATCGTCGTCGCCCAGCAGCTCACCAAACGCTTCGGCGAGTTCGAGGCGGTGAAGGGCATCGACCTCGAGGTGCGGCCCGGCGAGTTCTTCGGGTTCCTCGGCCCCAACGGGGCCGGCAAGAGCAGCACGATGCGGATGATCGGCTGCGTCTCGCCGGTCACCTCGGGCACGCTGCGGCTGTTCGGCCTCGACCCGGCCCACGACGGCGCTCGCATCCGGGCCCGCATCGGCGTGGTACCGCAGCTCGACACGCTCGACACCGAGCTGAGCGTGCAGGAGAACCTCTGGATCTACGGGCGCTTCTTCGACCTGCCGCGCAGCGAGTGCCGCCGCCGCGCCGCCGAACTGCTCGACTTCGCACAGCTGAGCGACCGGGCCGAGAGCGTGGTCGACAACCTGAGCGGCGGCATGAAGCGGCGCCTGTCGATCGCCCGCTCGCTCATCAACGATCCCGAGCTGCTGCTGCTCGACGAACCCACCACGGGCCTCGATCCGCAGGCGCGACACGTGCTGTGGGAGCGGCTGTACCGGCTGAAGCAGCAGGGTGTCACCCAGGTGCTCACCACCCACTACATGGACGAGGCCGAGCAGCTGTGCGACCGGCTCGTGGTGATGGACCAGGGCCTGATCGTGGCCGAGGGCTCACCGCGCGAGCTGATCGACCGCTACTCCACGCGCGAGGTGCTCGAGCTCCGGTTCCCGGCCGGCACCAACGACCAGTACGGCGCCGAGCTGGCCGGCATCGGCGACAAGCACGAGGTGCTGCCCGACCGGGTGCTCGTGTACGCCGACGACGGCGAGGCCGCGCTGTCGGAGGCCCATCGGCGTGGGATGCGACCCGAGAGCGCCCTGGTGCGACGGTCGAGCCTCGAGGACGTGTTCCTGCAGCTCACCGGCCGGAGCCTGGTGGACTGAGGCGCCATGGCGATCGCGACCCCCGGCCCCCTGCGCGTGGTGAGCAACCACGTGGTGGTGTTCCGCCGCTTCTGGCGGCTGAACGTGCTGTCGTCGTTCGTGCAGCCGATGCTGTACATCCTCGGTCTGGGCGTGGGTGTGGGCGCGCTGGTCGACCGCAACACCGGCTCGACCGACACGCTCGGCGGTGTGCCGTACGTGGCGTTCGTGGCGCCCGGCGTGCTGGCCACGACGGCGATGGCGATCTGCGCGGCCGAGAGCATGTGGCCGGTGATGGGTGGCCTGAAGTGGCGACGCGAGTATCACGGCATCGCCGCCACGCCGCTCGACGCATCGGACATCGTGCTCGGGCACGGCATCTGGATGGCCGTGCGCGCCGGCATCGCCTCGGGTGCGGTGGCCGTCGCGCTCGCGCTGTTCCACGACACGCGCAGCTGGGGGCTGATCCCGTCGGTGCCGGTGGCGATGCTCGTCGGCGCAGCGTTCGCGTTGCCGACCATGGCGTACTCGGTCGGTGCCGAGATGGACGGTGCGTTCGCCGCCCTGCAGCGCTTCGTGATCATCCCGCTGTTCCTGTTCGGCGGCGCGTTCTACCCGCTGTCGCAACTGCCCGAGGCGGTGCAGTGGGTGGCCCGGGTGTTCCCGCTCTGGCACGGTGTCGTGGTGAGCCGTGCGTTCACCACCGACGCGGTCGACGAGCCCGGTGCGCTCGAGATCGTCGGCCACCTCGCGTACGTCGCACTGTGGGCCGTGGTGGGGACGGTCGTCGCGATCCGCCGGCTGCGACGGAGGTTGTACCCGTGAGCACCGTGCTGCGCATCGTGCCCGAATCGTTCGTGATCCGCCGTCCGCAGCGGATGATCGAACGTCACGTCACCGCGTACCGCCGCCAGTGGATGATCGTGTTCAGCGGCTTCTTCGAGCCGCTGTTCTACCTGCTGTCGATGCGGGCCGGGGTCGGCGACCTGGTGGGTGACGTGCGGGTGGCCGGACGTGCGGTGCCGTACGACGCGTTCGTCGCGCCGGCGCTGATGGCGTCGTCGGCGATGAACGGGGCGATCTTCGACTCGACCGGCAACGTGCTGCACCGCTTGCGCTACGCCCGCATCTACGACGCCGCGCTCGCCACCCCGATGGGGCCCGCCGACGTGGCGGTCGGCGAGATCGGCTGGGCGCTCATCCGCGGGCAGATCTACTCGATCGGCTTCCTCGTGGTGATGGCGGCGCTCGGGCTCACCCAGAGTTGGTGGAGCCTGCTGGCACTGCCGGTGTGCGCGCTGATCGGGCTGACCTTCGCGAGCATCGGGTTCCTCGGCACCACGTACATGCGTGGCTGGAGCGACATGGACATCGTCAACACCGCGACCATGCCGCTGTTCTTGTTCTCGGCGACGTTCTTCCCGCTCTCGTCGTACGGCGGGTGGAGCTGGGTGGTGCAGCTGTCGCCGCTCTACCACGGCGTCGCCCTGGTGCGGGCCGCCAACGCGGGTGTGTGGACCGCCTCGCTGCTGGTGCACCTGGCCGTGCTCGTCGTGGTGTCGACCGTGGCGCTCGTCGCCGCCAGTCGTCGCGTCGACGTCCTCCTGCGCCGTTGAGCGGCGCTCGCTAGGGTGCGGCCATGGCCGACGTCGAGTTCTTCTTCGATCCCATCTGCCCATGGGCGTGGATCACCTCCCGATGGGTGGTCGAGGTGCAGCAGCTGCGCTCGTACGACGTCGAGTGGCGCTTCATCTGCCTGGCGGTGCTCAACGAACACCAGACCGCCGAGTGGTACACGCCCGAGTACCGGCGTGGCCACATGGTGGGCATGGAGTGCCTGCGCGTGGCCGATGCCGTTCGCCTGGCCGAGGGCAACGAGGCCGTCGGCCGCCTGTACACGGCCTACGGCACCGGCATCCACGTCGAGCAGCAGCGCGAGCAGGTGCGTGCCGACACGCACGGCTTCATCGCCGCGTCGTTGCAGCGGGCCGGCCTCGACCGTGCGTTCGCCGACCAGTTCGAGGACACGTCGCACGACGAGTACCTGCGCGCCGAGACCGCCCTGGCGCTCGAGCGCACCGGCAAGGACGTCGGCACACCGATCATCACCTTCCGTGTCGGACAGCCCGACGAGGCCAGCTTCTTCGGCCCGGTGATCGCCCGGATCCCCCGCGGCGACGAGGCGACCCGGCTGTGGGACGCGGTCGAGGTGATCGCCACCACGAGCGGCATGGCCGAGCTCAAGCGCAGCCTGCGCGAGCGACCCCGCTTCGACTGACCGGTAGCCTCGGGGCCATGAGCCGCCCCCGTCGTGCCCCGAGCTCGAACTCGCACCGTTACCCGCGCACGGCTCGGCTCAACGAGTCGCTGCGCGAGGTGATCGCCGAGGAGCTGACCCGGATCGACGACGAGCGCCTCGACCTGGTGACGATCACCGCGATCGACGTCGACTCCGAGATGAACCGGGCGATCGTCTACTACGACTCGCTGCGCGGCGAGGACGGCGACGCCGAGATCCTCGAGGCGCTCAACGCCCACCGTGTGCGCATCCAGGGCTCGATCGGCCGGCAGGTGCGTGCCAAGAAGACGCCGATCCTGACGTTCAAGCCCGACGAGGTGATCCGCTCGGCCGAACACATCGAGAAGATCCTGTCGTCGACCGAGACCCTGCCCGAGCGCCCGGAAGATCCCGACGAGTTGGACGACGTGTCGGACGACGACGATCTCGACGACGAGTTCGACGACGAGTTCGACGACGATCTCGACGAGGATGACGACCTCGACGGTCCGGACGACCGCGACTGATGGCGCGCCGCAGGCCCGCCCAGGTGCACGGGCTGGCCGTGGTCGACAAGCCGGCGGGCGTCACCAGCCACGACGTCGTCGCGATGCTGCGACGCCGACTGCACGAACGCCGGGTCGGTCACGCCGGCACCCTCGATCCCGACGCCACCGGCGTGCTGCTGGTCGGGGTGGGCAACGCCACCCGGTTGCTGCGGTTCCTCACCGCCCTCGGCAAGACCTACACCGCCGACGTCGTGTTCGGCACCAGCACGTCGACGCTCGACGCCTCGGGCGAGGTGACCGGCACGTACGACATGTCGGGCATCACCCCCGACCAGGTCCGCACCGCGGTGGCCGAGCACCTCACCGGGCCGATCCTGCAGGTGCCGCCGATGGTGAGCGCGCTCAAGGTCGACGGCCGCCGCCTGCACGAACTGGCCCGCGAGGGCATCGAGGTCGAGCGCGAGGCACGGCCGGTGACCATCCACCGCTTCGACGTCGAGCCGACCGTCGATCCGCTCGTGTACCGCATCGAGGTGACCTGCTCGTCGGGCACCTACGTGCGCACCCTCGCCGACGACCTCGGTCGACTCCTCGGTGGAGGTGCCCATCTGCGCGACCTCCGCCGCACCGCGTGCGGCAGCTTCACCGAGGCCGTGGCCCGGCCGCCCGACGACGCCCCGCTGCTCACGCCGGCCGAGGCGCTGCGCGACTACGCGACGGTGATGCTCGATGCGCCCACCGTCGCCCTGGTGCGCAACGGCCGCAAGCTGCCCCGAGACGAGCGCTGGCCGGGGGAGGGGCCCTGGGCCGTGGTCGACCCCGACGGTGAGCTGGTCGCGGTGTACGAGCCGGCGGGCGCTCGCGAGGTGAAGCCCGACGTGGTGCTGCCCGTGTCGGGCGACGACGCGCACTAGGCCATCGGTCCCGACTCTGCACGACGACTGCGCCTCGCCCGGTGCACGGGGGTAGCTTGACGTCCTGTGCAGGTGATCACCGATCTGTCACGCCCGGCCTGGACCGATGCGAGCGACGCGCCACAGCGCAGCGTGCTCACCATCGGCGCCTACGACGGGGTGCACCTCGGCCACCAGGCCGTGATCCGCGAGGTGCGCCGCCAGGCCGCCGAGCTCGGTGCCCGGTCGGTCGTCGTCACCTTCGACCGCCACCCGGCGTCGGTCGTGCGGCCCGAGTCGGCCCCCAAGCTGCTCACCGATCTCGACCAGAAGCTCGAACTGCTCGCCGCCACCGGCGTCGACGCCACCGTCCTGGTGCACTTCGACGACAGTCAGGCGGCCGAGTCGCCCCAGTCGTTCGTCGACCGGGTGCTCGTCGGCTGCCTCGCCGCGCAGCGCATCGTCGTCGGCGAGGACTTCCACTTCGGTCACGGCCGCTCCGGCAACGTGGCGCTGCTGCGCGAGTCGGGTGCCCGCCACGGGTTCGACGTCGAGCCGCTCGACCTGATCGAGCGCACCGACGGCATCGCCGAGCCGCTCAGCTCCACCGGCATCCGCCGCGCCATGGCGGGCGGCCAGGTCGAGCTCGCGGCGTCGATGCTCGGCCGGCCGTTCCAGGCTCGTGGGTCGGTCGTGCAGGGCGACCAGCGCGGCCGCCTGCTCGGCTTCCCGACGGCCAACGTCGAGGTGCCCAACGCGATCTGCCTGCCCGCCGACGGGGTGTACGCGGGCTGGTACCTGCGTCCCGACGGCGACCGCCACCCGTGCGCGATCAACCTCGGTCGCCGGCCCACGTTCTACGAGCACGCCGACCACTCACTGCTCGAGGCGCACCTCATCGACTTCACCGGCGACCTGTACGGCGAGCACGCCCGGGTCGAGTTCACGCACTTCCTGCGCAGCGAGCGCAAGTTCGACGGCATCGACGCCCTCATCTCGCAGCTCAAGCAGGACATCGACCACGCCCGCGCCCAGCTCGGCGCCTGAGCGCTCCGAACTCGGCCGCGCCCGGTCAGCGACCGCGTTCGGCGTAGAGCCGCGACACCACCTGTTCGACCGACGGCTCCTCGATCGTGAGGTCGACCACCGGCACCGCGGCGGCGACGGCCGCGATCACCTCGGCCGGATGGCCGTCGAAGCGCAGCCACTGCTTCGGCCCGTCGGTACGCACCACCTCGGTGCGCGCCAGCACGATCGGCGCCATCGGCTCGGGGGTGGTCACCACCAGTGTGCGACCGGTGCCGAGGCGGGCCACCAGATCGGCGAGCGGTCCGTCGTGCACGAGGCGGCCCTGGTCGATCACCAGCACCCGTGGGCACAGGCGCTCGATGTCGGCCAGGTCGTGGCTCGTCAGCAGGATCGTGGTGCCCCGCTCGGCGTTCTCGGCGGCGAGGAACCGCCGCACCGCCGCCTTGGCCACCACGTCGAGCCCGATCGTCGGCTCGTCGAGGTACACGAGTGACGGGCCGTGCAGGAATGCAGCAACCAGATCGCCGCGCATCCGCTGGCCGAGACTCAGTTGACGCACGGGCGTGTCGAGGAACGGGCCGAGGTCGAGCAGGTCGATCAGCCGGTCGAGACGCGCGGTCGCCTCGGCAGCGGGTACCCGGTACACGTGGCGCAACAGGTCGTAGCTCTCGCGCAACGGCAGGTCCCACCACAGCTGCGTCCGTTGGCCGAACACGACACCCACCCGGCGGGCGAGGTCGATGCGTTGCCGGCTCGGGTCGAGGCCGTCGACACGCACCCGTCCGGCAGTGGGGACGAGGATGCCGGTGAGCATCTTGATCGTCGTGCTCTTGCCGGCACCGTTCGGCCCGAGGTAGCCGACGAACTCGCCGGCCTGCACGGTGAACGACACGTCGTCGACCGCGGGATGCTCGGACCGCTCGACGCGCAGCCCCCGTCGACGGCGCCGCACGAAGGTCTTCGCCAGGTGCTCCACCTCCACCAACGCGCTCACGAGCCCGTCCCCCGATAGGTGCGCACCGCGGCGCGCCACACGATCGACGCGACCAGCACCAGGCCGACCGCGGCCGGCACCCCGGCGACGCGGGTGAACGGCGAGGTGCCCGGCGGGTCGAGCCCCACCACGTGCCGCACCGGGAAGTACGCGACGCAGCCGAGCGGCACCACGAACACCACGAACCGGCGCAGCCACGCGTGATAGATCCCGAGCGGGTACGAAGTGAGCTGCCGCCCGCCGTAGGTGAACGAGTTGGTGAGCTCCATCGTGTCGATCGTCCAGAACGTGCTCGCCGCACCGATCACCCACACCGCACCGAAGATCACCGTGCCGGTGACGACCGTGAGGACGAGCAACACCGCGTCGGACGGCTCGAGCGACAGCCCTGCCCGCTGCCAGGCGATCGCCATCGTCACGAGCGCCAACGCCAGCTGACCGAGACGCCGCATCGAGAAGTCGCTCGCCACCATCAGCAGCAACGAGCTGCGCGGCTGCAGCAGCACCATGTCGAACGAGCCCGCCCGCAGCTCGACGGGCAGCTTGTCGAGGTGACCGACGAGCAGTTCGGCGAGCGCGAACGCCGTCTGCGCCACGCCGAACAGCACGCACACCTGTGCCACCGACCAGCCGTCCATCACGTCGATGTTCGAGAACAGTACGAGCAGCGCGACGAGATCGAGCGCCGCGGTGAAGGTGGCGCCGACCACGTCGAGTGCGAAGCCCGCCGGGTACTGGAGCTGCGATCGGGCGCGCCCGCCCACCAGGCGCAGGTAGAGCCGGACGTCATCCACCGTTGGCCACCAGCCGTCGCACCCCGCGGGCCTGGACGAGCCGTCCGACACCGAGCACGACGAGTGCCCAGCCGATCTGCTGACCGAGCGGTACGAGCCCGCCGAGCCCGTCGCGGCGTTCGAGCCACACGTCGACCGGGGCCTGCATCATCGCCGCGAACGGCAGCCAGCGGATGATCCGCTCGGCGCGGTCGGGGAAGAACGCGAGCGACACGATCGACCCGGAGAACACGCTCCACACGGCCATCGAGAAGCGGACGACGCCGCGCACGTCGCCGATCCAGAACGCGGCGAGGTTCGTGAGGTAGCGGAGCCCGAAGCTCACGACGACGGCGAGCGCCACGCTCGCGGCGAACAGGGCCACGGTGACGGCGTGGCGCGGGAGCCGCAGCGTGTACAGGAACGACGCGAGCACGAACGGGGCGGTGCCACGCACGACCGCGTGGTAGGCGGCGCGGCCGAGATCGTGGTCGAGCCACCAACGCTGCAGATCGACCGGTCGCTGCAGATCGACGGCGATCTCCCCGGAGCGGATGCGGTCACCGAGCTCGGTCCAGCCCCAGATGGCGATGGTCATCAGCAGGCCCTGCATCACCCAGACCTGGGTGACGAGGTCCTGTTCGTCGTAGCCGTTCACCTCGCCGCGCTGCCGGGCGACCGCGATCACCGCGGAGGTGAGGAGGATCCCGAAGAAGGTGTTCGTCGCGATGCCGGCGACGGTGGCGGCACGGTAGGAGGCGAACCGGCGGAACGCGGCGCGCGCGACGGCGAGATCGAGCGCGAAGGTCCCCATGCATCCGAGCTTCGCGCGTTCTGGTCGCGGATCGACTCGGAAATCGAGACGATCCGCGACCAGAACCGGTCGGGTGTCAGGCGCTCGGCCAGATCACCGTGCGGTCGGCTGCGTACACACCGCTGATCAGGTCGACATCGAGGAACGGCGTGATGTCGGGAGCGGTGCCACCGAACAGTCCGATCGACGCGTAGGTGGTGACCTCGGCGGTGAGCAGCTCGGGCTCCGGCACGCCGACGGCCGTGTTCGCGTTGGTGTCGGCGACCAGCTGCGAGTCGACGGCCCAGCGGGCGGTCTCACCTTCGGGCGACAGGAACATCGCGTTGCCGCTCGCGTTGATGTAGCTCAGCGCCACCTCGGACGCCGCGGCAGGATCGGCGATCGAGTCGGCGAGGCCCTTCATCGCCGCGCGCATGAAGTCCTGCGCCGCGGTCGGGTGTTCGTCCAGGAACTCGGCGTTCGTGTAGAGGATGCCGAAGCTGCCCGGGATGTCGTAGTCGGCCGGATCGAACAGCGTGAACGGGATGTCGGCGGACTCGAGCTGCTCGGGCTCGTTGCTCTTGTAGCCGGGGAAGCCGACGATGTTCGGCACCTCGATGTGCACCTTCGGGTCGAAGCCGTCGAGCAGCACGGTCTGGTAGTCGGTCCCCTCGACGAGGCCGGCCTTCGCCAGCATCGCTGCGACGCTCGTGGTGATCTTGCCCTTCACGCCGATCGTCGAGCCGCGCAGGCCCTCGAGATCGGTCGGCCCGCCGTCTTTCACGATCAGGGCGTCGATGCCGGTCTTGCCCTCGGTGGCGAGTGCGACGAACTGGGCGTCGTTGGCGATCGCGAAGTCGACGACCTCGCTGAACGAACCGCCCGACGCGAACTGGGCGTTGTTGGCGGCGATCTCCGGGTAGTTGGCGGTCGAGAACGACGGCTTGATCTCGACGTCGAGGCACAGCGCGTCGAAGTAGCCGCGCTCCTCGGCGACGAGGATCTCGACGATCGAGGCGGTGGCCGCGTAGTCGAAGCCCGAGAGGTAGGTGATCGTGCCGGCGGCCTGGTTGGCGGCGCAGCGGTCGGCGGGGAAGGGCTCGCCGGCGACGACGTCGGCGGTGGTGCCGGTCGCGTCGGTCGAGCTGGTCGTGTCGGCGGTGGTGGTCGCCGAGGACGTGTCCGCGGTCGTGGTGGCGGTGCTGCCCTCGGTGTCGTCGTCGCCGCAGGCGGCGAGCAGGGCGATCGGGGCGAGCGCGAGCAGGAGTGGGAACGTACGGCGCGTCATGGCAGTCCTCCGGAACGGGGATCGAAGAGTCGATGGGTTGTGCCAGAGCACGGCGGGGACGGTGTGCGATGCCAGAGGGTGCACGCTGCCCCCGCACTGCCGTGCGTGGGCGACACCCTACCGACGCCGTCGACGGCTGCGACGAGTCGAGCGAAGGGATCGTTGGCTCACTCGAGCTCGTCGGGTACCTCGCGCCGGAGTTCCGCGTGGAGGTGGTGGGTGAGCCCCTCGCCGACGGCCGCCATCCGGAGGTCGTAGCGCAACACGTCGCCGTCGATCGCCACGTCGCGCTCGACGAGCGACACGTCCTTCGCGCTCGACGTGCGTGCCACGGTGGTGGTGCGCAACCGGAACGTCGACCCGTCGAAGGTGCCCTCGAGGATCTCGGCGATCCCGCTCGGCTGAGCGAGGACGAGCTCGACGAGCCCGGGCCGGGGCATCCGCAGGTAGCCCGATTCGGCGTGCAACGGCAGTCCCGCGGACGAGCGCGTGCGCTGCGTGTACGCGAGGAACGGTTTGCCGACGTGGGTGAAGGTGATCGACTCGACGTAGTCGAACGGCTCGATCGTCGGGTACTCGCCGTGTCCGCGGCCGCTCCACGTGCCGAGGAGGAAGCCCAGCGGTGCGATGTCGGGGTGGAGCTCGGGTGACATGGCCACAGCGTCGCGCACCGCGGCACCCGATCCGGTGCCAGACTCACCCCATGTCGATGCGCAGTTCGAGCCGGTCGGCCGCGGCCGGCCTGGTCGGCTGGGTGCTCGTCCTCGTGGTGGGGTGGATCCTGCTGAGGTTCGTGCTCGGCACGATCTTCTGGATGATCCGCGGCGCGCTCCTGGTGCTCGTGCTCGTCGGGCTGTTGCTGCTGTACCTGACGCTCAAGGCCCCCGACGACGACTGACCGATCGGGCGCGTCCGCCGCCCGATCCGGTCGTCAGCGCGACCAGAGGTGCTCGACGATCGAGCCCGCGGCGCCCCACACCTCTTCGGCGATGTCGAGGGGGAAGGCTTCGGGCCACGTGGAGAAGCGAGCGATCACGGTGCGCGACGGGCGGTGGACGAAGCACGACTGGCCGAAGATGCCCGACCCGGTCGCGATCCGGCCCTGGCGGACGACCCAGAACGCATTGCGGTACATCGCCCAGCCGTCGTGGTTGCCGCCGTCCTGCGCCTCGAACGCGGCGAGGGCCGCGTCGTCGCCGTCGAAGGTGTCGGCCACCCACGCCGCCGGGATCACCTGGCGTCCACCGATCTCGCCGTCCTGCAGGTACGTGAGCCCGAATCGGGCGAGGTCGCGCAGCGTGCAGCTCATCCCACCCTCGACGACCGGATGCCGACGGCAGTCGAGCATGATGTTCGCCTCGTGCTCCATGCCGATCGGGCGCCACAGGTCGCGCGACACGATCTCGGGGTAGGGGAGGTCGTTCACGACCTCGAGCAGGCGGGCGGCGATGTTGGTGAGCGGCGACCGGTACTGGAAGCGGGCGCCGTGCGGGTACGCGGTGCCGTAGGTGCGGAAGTGGCCGAGCGTGCCGACCGGCTCGCGTGCGCCGAGCGGGCGGTAGCCGGCCTGGTGCTCGTACTCGATGAGCGGCGAGTCGACCAGCGGGTCGAGGTACTCGTCGTAGTCCTCGACGAAGTCGGTACCGGCGGTCATGTCGATGACGTGGCGCACGGTGGCACCGTCGAGGCTCGTGCCGGCGAACTCGGGAGCGATGTCGGTGACGAGTTGGTCGACCGCGAGTTGGCCCCGTCCGACGGCGACGCCGAGCGCAGCGCCGCACACCGACTTCGACACGCTCATCAGCAGGTGCAGTCGACGTTCGTGCATCCCGTTGAAGTAGCGCTCGTCGACGATCCGGCCGTCTTTCACCACACAGATCGCGTCGCAGGCGGTGTCGTCGAGGTGCTGCGCGAGCGGCACCGTCCCGCCGTGGCGGGACCGCACGGTCACCTCGTCGAGCGAGATCGGATCACGGGGGAGCTCGGTCACCTCGCCGCCGGCTTCGATCAGCGCGGTCGGCACGAACTCGCGCATGTGCTGGAAGGCCTGGCGGTTGAACGGTGCCGTCATCCAGTTGGTGAGGTCGAACGATCGGTCGATGGTCACCGGCGAAGTCTGCCCCACGCGGCCGGGCGCTCGGCACGCCGCGGGAAAACGACGGCGGCCCGCCCCCCAGGAGGCGGGCCGCCGGTCGAACCGTTCGGTCGGTGGTGATCGGCTCAGCCGATCAGCACCCGATCACGCACGGGTGTACAGGTAGATGTCCGCCACGTTGTTGTTGTCGGCGGCCGCCAGCGGAGCCAGCGAGATGAAGGCGATCTTGCTGCCGGTGCCGTCGAGGGTGGTCTCGACCGAGCGGACGGTGAAGTCGTTGGTCGAGTTGGCGGCGGTGACGCTGAGGCGGGTGACCTGACGGTCGCTCACACGGACGAGGAACACGTCCGAGTTGCCGTTGGTGTCACCGGTGACCATGTTCGCCGAGGTCGAGGCGTACGACACGTACTGGCCGTTGCTCGAGATCATCGGGTGGTTGCCCGCACCGTTGCCGCCGGGCATCACCGTGGTGGTGCCGGCCGTGACGTTGCGGAGGAACACCTCGAAGCCGTCCTCGTCGTCGCCGTTGATGTCGAGGCCGTTGGCACGGCTGTGGAACACCACGAGCGAACCGTCGCCGTTGGGCTGCGGGTCGTCCGAGGTGCCGCCACCGTGCTCGACCTCGTTGCTGTCGACGCTGAGGCGGGTGACCGACGCTGCGTTGAACGTGCTGGCCGTGGCTCGGGTGATGCGGAACACGTCGCGCTCACCGTTGTTGTCGCCGGCGACGATGTTGTCGGCGTCCGAGCTGAACACGACGACCTGACCGTTGTCGCTGATGCGCATGTCGAACGAGCCGACATAGCCGCGACCGCCGTTGCAGTTCGCCGGGGTCGGGGCGGCACAGGTGGCCTCGGCACCGGCCGAGGTGAGGGTGACGCGGGCCGGCTGGTCGACGACTGCCATCGTGGCCGGGTTGATGCGCATGACGAAGCCGTCCTGCGCAGCGTTGGTGTCACCGGCGACGATGTTGGACGCCCGCGACTGGAAGGTGATGTACGCACCGTCGTCGCTGATGTCCGGGTAGGTCGAGGTGTTGTTGCCGTTGGTGAGGCGCACCGTCGTCTGCGTCGTCATGTTGCGGGCGAAGATGTCGTACTCGTTGCCGTTGGCGTCCGTGGTGCCGTCGAGCAGGGTCTGGCCCGACATGAACACGACGATGTTGCCGTCGGCGCTGATGGCCGGCTCGGTCGCCGAGGCGGTGCCACCGGCTGCCGGGCCGCTCGAACCGTCGGGGGCGCCCGTCGGGACGCTCACCAGCTCGACCGCACCCGTCGCCAGGTTCTTGCGGTAGACGTCCATGACGTCGTCCTGGTCCTGCGGGTCGAGCTGCAGGAAGGTGCTGAACGCCACGTACGTGCCGTTGGTGTTGATCGCCGGGCCTTCCGAGTAATAGAAGTCCGGGTCGACCAGGCCGTCGATCGGGTCGTCGGCCGGGAGCGTGAAGATGCCGGTCGACGGGCTGAGCGTCACGGCGCCCTGCGCACCACCGGTGCGGGTGCTGACCTGCGTGACCGGGGCCGGGTTGGCCGGCACCGTGGTCGTGGTGGTCGTGGTCGGCGAGGTCGCGTTGTCCGGGAACCACGCGAGGATGTCGACGATGACGTCGGTCGTACCGGCGAAGTTGAAGATGTTGACCTGACCGTTGGCGCCCACCGGCACGATCACCATGTTCGGGACCGTCTGGCCCGGGGTGAAGTTGAGGTTCGACGCGGTCGGCTTGGTCTGGCCCTTCGGCCACACGGTGAGGTAGCTGCTCGAGCTCGGGTTGGTGGCCGTCACATTGAGGGCGACGGCGGCGACGCCGCTGGCCGGGATGGTGCCGCGGCCGACGACCGTGACGCTCTGCTGGCCACCGGCCGGGATGGCGTTGGTGGCGTTGAACGCGTTGTCGATCGTCGACAGGCCGCTGCGGGTCTCGAGGAGACGCTGCGGGGTGACGCCCGTGATCGACGCCGTCGCCGAGGGGAACCAGGCGAGGACGTCGACGATCAGGTGGGTGTTGCCCGAGAAGTTGAACAGGCTGATCTGGCCGCCGGAGCCGACCGGGACGATCACCATGTTCGGGACGGTCTGGCCGGGGGTGGTGTTGAGGTTCGACGCCGTCGGACGGGTCTGGCCGGTCGGCCACACCGTCACGTACGACGAACCCGTGCCCTCGGTGGCGGTCACGTTGAGGGCGACCGCGCCCACACCGCTCGCCGGCACACCGCCACGACCGAGCACCGTCAGGTTGGTGGTGCCGCCGTTGCCGACCGCACCGCCGCCCTTGGCCTGGCCGTCGACGGTGGAGCCGTCGGCGCGCGTGTCCATGAGACGGGCCGGGTTGAGACCGTTGACCGAGCCGGTCGGGAAGTAGCCGAGGACGTCGGCGACGAGGTGGGTGCTGCCCGCGAAGTTGAACAGCGAGATCTGGCCGTTCGTGCCGACCGGGACGATCACCATGTTGGCGATCGACTGGTTGGGCAACGTGTTGAGGTTCGACGCCGTCGGGCGGGTCGAGCCGGTCGGGAACGCCGTGATGTACGACGCGGCCGTGCCTTCGGTGGCCGTCACGTTGAGGGCCACGGCGGCGACGCCGCTGGCCGGCACGCCACCGCGGTTGGTGACCGTGAGGTTGAGCGTGGCACCGGCGCCCACCTGACCGCCGCCGAGCGCTTGGCCGTCGATCGTGGAGATGCCGGCACCGCTGCGGGTGTCGAGGAGTCGGGCGGGGGTGAGGCCTTGGAACACGGGGTCGCCTGGAGCTGCCGAGCTGGAACCACCCACTGTGGTCACCAACCCAGCGGCGACCAGGGTCGTAGCCGCGAGGAAGAGCCGTGTCTTCTTTCGGATCATTTCGTGGAGGTTAATGAGGTGGCGCTGCTCGTCAAGCGCGCGGTGGCGATCTGTTCGAAACCTTGACGTTCGTTCTCGGTGCCGACCACGCCTCGCGAACGGTGACGCAGCGTGGTCGAGCGAGGCCCGTACACCCGCTTGGGGGACACCCATGATCGGGTGGTCGCGCTGACGAATCCCGCGATCAGGTGGGGCTGGGTGGCGGGGTCGGCTCAGTCGTGCGCGGCGACGAGCACGTCGAACATCGACAGCACATTGGCGGCGGCGACGCCCACCCGGTGGCCGGTGCGGGCGATGAAGCCGAGCTGCACGCCGGTGGTCGCGTCGCGGGCGGCGAAGAACTGCTCGTGGCCGGCGTCGTCGACCACCACGTTGGTGAGCAGCGAGGCGTCGGCGTCGGCCAGGCAGGCACGGGCGTACCCGGCGTTGAGCACCTCGATCGCGACGTGCTGGATGCCGCCACCGTGCTGGTCGAGGTAGGTGGCGACCGCGGGCGACGCGTCGCGCCCGACGAGGACGATCGTCACGCCACCCGCGCTGAGGGCCACGATGCCCGCGACCTCGCCCCCGGCGAGCGGGGTGCGGTGGAATCCGAACGAACCCGTGAACGAGCCGACCGCACCCTCGAGGTCGTCGACCGCGACGACCAGGTGGTCGATCCGGGTGGCGACCGTGTCGAGGCCGCTGCGCAGCCCGTCGGGCGCCGCCACCTTGTCGGGCGCGGCATCGGGGCGGTGGCCGGCCACCTCGATGCGGTGCGTCTCGGCGAGCAGCACCCGGAACAGCTGCTCGGCGAAGTCGGGGTCGACACCGGCGTCGATCGCGAGTTGACGGCGCGAGGTGACGACGTCGCGCACACGCGCCGGCTGGATGACGGCCGTGCCCGTGCCCTGCTTCACCGCGGCGACCTCCTCGCACACGGCGAGACGGGCGGCGACGATGCGGACGAACTCGCGGTCGAGCTCGTCGATCCGCTCGCGCAGCCGCGCCAGCTCGGCGCTCGGGGTGTCGGTCATGGCGAGGACGATAACGATCCGACGTCGTCGGCCCGAACTCTGTCCGCGGCGCGAGCGTCTGCTGCCGGAAATCCTCGGGACACGTGACACCGGGGCGGCAAGACTCGCGGCGTGGATCCGCTCGAGCTGCCGCCGATGGTGCGCGAACGAGCGCTGCACAACGGCGCCGCCGGGCGGCGCTGGCTCGACGAACTGCCGGCACGTGTGGGGGCGCTCGCGGCGCGTTGGCAGCTCGAGGTGGGTGCCCCGTTCGCCGGGGGCACGGCCGGTTTCGTCGCCCCGTGCGTGCGGCGCGACGGACGAGCGGTCGTGCTGAAGGTGGCGATGCCGCTCGACATGCACGAGTCGGCGGCGTTCGCGCTCGCCCTGCGGGCACACCGCCTGGCGGCCGGCCGTGGGTGCGTCGAACTGCTCGAGGCAGATCTCGACGAGCACGCGATGCTGCTCGAACGACTGGGACCCAACCTGGCCGACCTGGGGTTGGCGCTGCCCGAGTTGCTGCACGCGGTCGCGACGACGCTGCGGTCGTTCTGGCGGCCGGTCGACGATCCGACGGAGCTGCGGTCGGGTCCGGAGCAGGCGAGGTGGCTGGCCGGCTACGTCGTGCGCACGTGGGACGAGCTCGGCCGTCCCTGCGCGCGCACCGTGATCGACCGTGCCGTCGAGTACTGCGAACGGCGGATCGCCGGCTTCGAGCCCGACCGGGCCGTGCTGGTGCACGGGGACGCACACGGCTGGAACACCGTGGCGGCGGGCGACGGCACCTACAAGTTCGTCGACCCCGAGGGGCTGTGGAGCGAGCCCGAGCACGACCTCGCGGTGCCGATGCGCGAGTACAACGGCACGCTGCTCGCCGGCGACACGGCTCGACTGGTGCGCGAGCGGGCCGAGCAGTTGGCCGGGTGGTGCGGGGTCGACGCCGAGCGGGTGTGGGAGTGGGGGTTCGTCGAACGGGTCTCGACCGGGCTCGCCAACGTGCGCGACTTCGACGGCGACGACGGGCTGGTCTTCCTCGAGGTCGCGCGCCGCTGCCTCTGAGCGGGATCGTCGGGATCGTCACGATCGTCGGGAGTCCGTCTCAAGAAGTCGTCCAGATCGACCGATATCCGTGACATGCGAGTGCGGGCGAAGCGGGTGTGGATCGGGATCGCGCTCGCCGTCGCGCCACTGGCGCCGGCGGCCGCGGCCCTGGCCGCACCGGCCGGACCGCCCGCCGACCCGTCGGTCACCTCGACCTCGACCACCGACCCTGCGGGGACGACCACGTCGACGACCGACCCCGGAGCGACCACCACGTCGACGACCGACCCCGGAGCGACCACCACGTCGACCACCGACCCGGGCGCAACGAGCACGACGAGCACGACGAGCACGACGAGCACGACCGTCGACGTGGGCACCGACGACCCACCCACGATCACCTCGGTCGCCGCGGCCGGGCCGCTGCAGTCGCAGCTGCCCGCCGCCACGGGCGGCACGTCGGCGTCGCGTCCGACCGCTCGACCTTCGACAGCGCCGGCCGCCGTCCCGGCCCGTCCGGCCAGCCCGGCGTCGCTGCACGACGCCCACCCGACCGTCGGCCCGATCGTCACCTCGTCGCCCGTGCTGTCACGGCCGCAGGTGCTCGGCCCCGCGGCACCGGCGATCGCCCCCACGGTCGCCGCCGCCCGGCCGGCCAACCTGCCCAACCCGGCGTCCATCGTCCGGCACCTGTCGCTCTGGCGGATGATCGTGATGATCGCCGCGATCTCGATCGCCGGCTCGATCGCCACGATGTACGCCTCGCGTCGCCACCAGCGCGCGGTCGAAGGTGTCGACCTCGACCTGCTGCTGCGGCTCGCGAACCAACCCGCACGCGGGTCGCACGCGAGCGACCGCCCCCGCTGACTCAGGCGATGCTGCGCTGGCTGGCGTGCCAGTGGAGCAGCAAGCGCTCGAGCAGCCCGATCAGGCCGAGTGCCAGCGTGCCGAGCACCACCATGCAGAACACCGTCGCCCACAGGGCGTCGCCGATGTTCTGGCTCGCGAACCGCTTGCCCAGCGCACCCAGCCCTTCGTTCGCGAAGTTGCTGCCCTCGACGAGATAGGCGGCGATCAGCGCGAGGCCGGTGTTGTACCGGGCCGTGGTGAACAGCGACGGCATCGCCGACGGCAACCGCAGCCGCCACATCACCTCCCAGCGCGAGGCGTCGACCGAGGCGAACAGCTCGCGGCTCGCCGGGTCGGCGCTGCGCATCCCGGCGATCGTCGCGAACGTGAACGCCGGCAGGCACACGAACGCGGTGACGAAGTGCACCGGCGGGTCGCCGTAGCCGAGCCACAGCACGATCGACGAGATGTAGGCCACGAACGGCGCCACCTGCACCAGCACCAGCACCGGCTGCACCGCTCGCTCGAGGAACCGCGACGTGCTCAGGACCGCGCCGAGCAGCACCGACACCACGAGCGCGACGACGAAGCCGACGAGCGCGTGGCGGGCCGTGACGATCGACGCGTCGAAGAAGTCGCGCGGCGCGCGGTTCAGGTAGCGGACGATGTCGCTCGGCGCGGTGAGGATGAACGGGCGGATGTCCCGCCAGCGCACGAAGCCCTCCCACAGGGCCAGGAACACGACGATGCCGATGGCCGGCGCGACGAGGCGCGCCCACCGAGCCGAGCGCGACGGGGCGCTGCTCATCGCATCGCTCCGTGCAGGTGGTGACGCAGTTCGGCGCACACCTCCGCGAACGCCGCGGTGTCCTCCAGCTCCTCGCGGCGTGGCCGCTCGAACGGGATGCGCACGTCGGCCACCACCGTGGTGGGCCGCGGCGACATCACGAGCACCCGGTCCGACAGGTACGCGGCCTCGGCCATCGAGTGCGTGACGAACACCACCGTGGCCGGATGGCGGTCGAGCAATCGTGCGAGCAGCTCGCGCATCTCGGCCCGCGTGATCTCGTCGAGGGCGGCGAACGGCTCGTCCATCAGCACGAGCGGGGCCCCGAGCGCGAAGCCCCGCACCAACGCCACGCGCTGGCGCATGCCGCCCGACAGCTCGTGCGGATAGGCGTCGAGGAAGTCGAGCAGGCCGACCTCGCCGAGCAACTCGATCGGATCGGGGTGGTCGGCGGGGGAGCGCCGCCCGTTCACCTGCAGCAGCAGGCGTGCGTTCTCGGCCACCGTGCGCCACGGCAGCAGGCCCGGCTGTTGGGGCACCACCGCCAACCGCTTGCGGGCCCGCAGCTCGGCGGGTGACGCGCCGCCGATCGACACGGTGCCCGACGACGCGGGTTCGAGCCCGGCGACGAGGCGCAGCAGGGTCGACTTGCCACAGCCCGACGGGCCGACGAGCGACAGGAACGAACCGGGTTCGAGATCGAGGTCGAGCGGCGCGACGACGGCCAGCGAGCCGAACGACTTCGACACCCCGCGCAACGTCACGTCGACCGACATGGCGGGGCAGTGTACGGACGAGTTCCTCGGCGGTGCCGACGCGAATGTCGGGCGGCCGTCGGTGATCCGCCGGTTCGACCGGTAGCATGCTCCGCCGTCCGTCAGGGACCCGCCGGGACACCGGCCGGGCCGCTCACGTGATGCTCGACGCCACCAGGCGGCGGGCGACCTCCATCACCGGAAGGCACACACCATGGTCGACAAGAACGCCACCATCGGCGCGCACAAGCTCCACGACTCCGACACCGGGTCGCCCGAGGTGCAGATCGCGCTGCTCACCGCTCGCATCAACGAGCTCACCGAGCACCTGAAGAAGCACAAGAAGGACCACCACAGCCGTCGTGGCCTGCTCATGATGGTCGGCCGTCGCCGCCGCATGCTCGACTACGTGAAGAACATCGACATCGAGCGCTACCGCGCGATCGTCGCCGCCAACGGCCTGCGTCGCTGAGCCCACGCATCCTCGCGGGCTCGGGCCGACGCCCGAGCCGCACCCCGACGCCCTGACCCCCGAGCGACGCCGGCCCCGCCGGCTCGCATCGGACCAGGTCAGGGCGTTCGCGCGTTCCGTGAACCCCGGCGGTATCCGCCCGTTTCGGCGCGCCCGCTGCTAGCCTCGCCTCGATACACCAACCGAGCGGCACTCCGGATCGGTTGTCAGTCGCCTCGGCCGAGGCTCCCCGCAGGTCCCGCACGGGTCACCTCGGGTCGTAGTCCGGCCCTGCCGACTGGGAACCGGTCATGCCGCTCCAACCGTCGAGGCGCGGGACACAACGCGCCCGACCGAAAGGAGACTCGCGTGGTTGACGCCATCCGAGTGTCGGGCCCCGTGTCGGGGACCGACAAGACCCTGTCGTTCGAGACCGGCAAGCTCGCCCAGCAGAGCCAGGGCGCCGTCGTCGCCCAGCTGGGTCGCACCACCGTCCTCGCGACCGCGAACGCGGCCAAGGAGGCCCGTCCCGGTGCCGACTTCTTCCCGCTGACGATCGACGTCGAAGAGCGTGCGTACGCCGCCGGCAAGGTGCCCGGCTCGTTCTTCCGTCGTGAGGGCCGCCCCACCGAGGACGCGATCCTCACCTGCCGTCTCACCGACCGCCCGCTGCGCCCGGCGTTCCCCGACGGCTTCCGCAACGAGGTCCAGGTCGTGCTCACCATCCTCGGTGCCGACATGGCCAACCCGCACGACGTGCTGAGCATCAACGCCGCGTCGGCGTCGCTCATGATCTCGGGCATCCCGTTCGACGGCCCCATCGGCGCCGTCCGCGTGGCCCACAGCCAGACCGGCGAGTGGATCCCGCACCCCACCTACGAAGAGGGCGAGGCGAGCACGTTCGAGCTCGTCGTGGCCGGTCGTCAGCTCGACAACGGCGACGTCGCGATCATGATGGTCGAAGCCGGTGGCACCTCGAAGAGCTTCGAGTACTACGCCAACGGTGCGCCGAAGGTCGACGAGGCCGCGCTGGCCCGTGGCCTCGAGGCCAGCAAGACCTGGATCAAGGAGTCGATCGCGCTGCAGCGCCAGCTCGTCGCCTCGGTGATCGCCACCAAGGGCCCGATCGTACCGATGGAGTACAGCGTCTCGGTCGACTACGCGCCCGAGGTGTTCGCCGCCGTCGAGGCCGCCGTCAGCGGCCAGGTCGGCGAGGCGATCAAGATCGCCGGCAAGGCCGAGCGCAACGCAGCCACCGACGCCGCGGCCGCCGACGCGATCGCCCAGTTGTGCGGCGAGGGTGCGGCCTTCGAAGGTCGCGAGCGCGAGGTGAAAGAGGCCGTGCGCAGCCTCACCAAGAAGCTCGTCCGCAAGCGGATCGTCGACGAGGGCATGCGCATCGACGGCCGTGGTCCTCGCGACCTGCGTCCGATCTCGAGCGAGACCGGCATCCTGCCGACGGCGCACGGCACCGGCCTGTTCCAGCGTGGCGAGACCCAGGTGATGAACGTCGTCACCATGGCGATGCCGCGCATGAACCAGTTGCTCGACACGCTGAGCCCGGAGACCCACAAGTACTTCCTGTTCCACTACAACATGGCCCCGTGGGCCAACGGTGAGACCGGCCGCGTCGGCTCGCCGAAGCGCCGCGAGATCGGCCACGGTGCGCTCGCCGCCCGTGCGCTGCTGCCCGTGCTGCCGAGCCAGGAGGAGTTCAGCTACACCCTCCGTCTCGTCGCCGAGGTGCTCGCCTCGAACGGCTCGACGTCGATGGCGTCGGTGTGCTCGGGTTCGCTCGCGCTGATGGATGCCGGTGTGCCGATCAAGGCCGCCGTCGCCGGTATCGCGATGGGCCTCGTGTACGCCGAGGGCAAGTACACGACCCTCACCGACATCCTCGGTGCCGAGGACGCGTTCGGTGACATGGACTTCAAGGTCGCCGGTACCGACGACGCGATCACGGCCCTGCAGCTCGACACCAAGATCGACGGCATCCCCGCCGACGTGCTCGCCGCCGCGCTCGACCAGGCCAAGGAAGCCCGCACCCAGATCCTCGCCAACATGAACGCCTGCATCGACGCCCCGCGCGCCGAGGTGGCGGCCACCGCGCCGAAGATCATCTCGATCACCATCCCGATGGACAAGATCGGCGAGGTCATCGGCCCCAAGGGCAAGGTCATCAACACCATCCAGCAGGAGACCGGCGCCGACATCGCGGTCGACGACGACGGCTCGGTCGGCATCGTCACGATCGGTGCGGTCGAGGCCTTCCGCATGGAAGAGGCCAAGGCGCGCATCATGGCGATCGTCGCCCCGCCGATGGCCGAGGTGGGTGCCACCTACATGGGCAAGGTCGTGAACATCACCAAGTTCGGTGCGTTCGTCAACATCCTCCCCGGCCGTGACGGTCTGGTGCACATCTCGAAGCTGGGCCGCGGCAAGCGGATCAACTCGGTCGAGGACGTGCTGCAGCTCGGTCAGGAGATCGAGGTCGTCGTCGAGGAGATCGACGAGAAGGGCAAGGTCAGCCTCACCCCGACCGCCGCGTGGTCGGGCGCCGAGGGCGCCGGTGACGGTGGCTCGGACGGCGCGGGCAGCGGTGCCGAGACCGTGTCGTTCGACGACGCGTTCGACGCCGAGCTCGCCGGTGAGCTGGGCGACCTCGGCCCCGGTGGCGAGGCCGGCGGCAACGACCGCGGCGGCAACGACCGTGGCGATCGCGGTGGCCGTGGCGGCGACCGGGGTGGCGATCGTGGCCGCAGCCGCGGTGGCCGTCGTCACCGCTGATCCTCGGCTCGGACGACCCATCCGTTGACCGATCTCCGGATCACCCAACTGAACTCGGGCCTGACGGTGGCCACCGAACGCGTGCCGGGCACGCGGTCGGTGGCCACCGGCGTCTGGGTGGCCGTCGGCGCTCGTGACGAGCAGGCGGAGGCGAGCGGTGTCAGCCACTTCCTCGAGCACCTGCTGTTCAAGGGCACGCCGCGGCGCAGCGCGATCGACATCTCGCGTACGATCGACCGCTGCGGCGGCGACATCAACGCGTTCACCACGAAGGAGTACACGGCCTACTACTGCCGGCTGCCCGAGCGGCACGCCGAGGTGGGCGTCGAGTTGCTCGGCGACGTGTTGTGCGATCCGACGATCGCCGAGAGCGACGTCGACACCGAGCGGCTCGTGATCCTCGAGGAGATCGCGATGGACGACGACAGCCCGGACGACGTCGTCCAACGGCTGTTCGGCGAGCAGCTCTACCCCGATCATCCGCTCGGTCGCGACACGGCGGGTTCGCCCGACACCGTCGAGGTGTTGCGTGCGGCCGAGGTGCGCGACTTCTTCGAACGTCACTACACGGCCGGCTCGATGGTGGTGTCGGTGGCCGGACCGCGCGACCACGACGAGATGGTGTCGTTGGTCGAGCGCTCGTTCGCACGTGTGCGGCCGGGCGACGGACGCGTGCCGCGCTCGGCGCCGGTGGCCGTCGGTTCGAGCACCTCGCTCGACGACGACACCGAGCAGGTGCACCTGGTGATCGGCGGCCGCGGCGTGCCCCGCGAGGACGTCGATCGCGAGGCGCTCGACGTGGTGAACCACGTGCTCGGGGGCGGCCTGTCGAGCCGGCTCTTCGAGCAGCTCCGCGAGGCACGCGGGCTCGTGTACTCGGTGTACTCGGGGTTGGCCTGCTACGCCGACACCGGCTCGTGGTCGATCAGCACGAGCACGCAACCTCACCATGCCGACGAGGTCGCCTCGATCGTGTCGAGCGAGCTGCAGCGACTGGTCGACGACGGCATCACCGACGACGAGCTCGACGTGGCCGTCGGGTACCTCACCGGCGCGTACGAACTCGGGCTCGAGGACACGGGCTCGCGCATGATGCGCAACGGCGGGCTGCTGTGCACCCGTGGCGAGATCTCGCCGATCGGTGACCAGGTGGCGCGTTGGCTGGCGGTCGACCAGACGGCCGTGCGCCGTGTGCTCGACCGGGTGTTCCGCGACGAGCCGATCGTCGTGCGCCTCGGTCCGGCCTGAGGCCCTCGATCCCGCCGCGTCGCGCGCTCAGCGCGTGCCGGTGGTGGAGAGCACTCCCGTGTCGGCGGGTGTGCGCAGGTACACGCTGCCCGCACCCACGCGCCCGGCGGCACCGCTGCCGGGGCCGTTGCCGCCGTATGCGGTGATCGTGAGCCGGGGGTCGACGGTGGCCCCGGACGAGGTGACCGTGATCGACACGCGCCCGCCGCCCCCGCCGCCGTGCCAGCCGTCGTTGCCGCCGTCGGCGGTGATCGACCCGGCGCCGCCGATCGTGCCGGCGACGATCCAGATGCTGCCACCGGCCGCACCGCCACCGCAGTTCCAGCCGCAGCCGCCGCCGTTGGCGCGGATGGTGCCGTCCACCTGCAGACGGCCGGTCACGCGCAACGTGATCGCGCCACCGCCGCTGTACGCGTGCGAGCCGCTGCCGGGTTCGATCGGCGCGACCGGATCGCCGTAGGTGACGCCGTTGGGCGACGCGAGGCCACCGTGGCTGCCGACGTAGCGGGCGTTGTTGCCGATCTGCGACCCGGGACCCGTGAAGGCCGGGTAGCCGGTGGACGAGACGTCGACCGTGCCGCCCGCCGCGACGGTGAGGTCGCCCGTGAGGTCGAGCGTGCCGCGCACCGTGGATACGGAGGTCGTCGCGGTCTGCGTGATCCCACCGCCGGTCGACAGCGTCCAGTTGCCGGTCGCGGCGATGGGCGCGTCGACGAACAACCACCAGTCGGTGATCGTCGTCGTGGCGGGGAGCTGCAGCGTGCCGCCGGCAGCTCGGATCCCCGACCGTCGGGTGGTGGACGACGCGGTGATCGTCGCCTGGCGCAGGTCGAGCGTTGCGCCGCCCTCGACCGACACGATGCCGCCGCCACGCACCACCAGTTGGCGCACCACCCAGGTGGCGCCCGCCGGTACCGGGGTGCGGGTGGGTGCCGCGCCGAGCTGGTCGCCGTTGTCGACGATCAGCTGTCCGGCCCCGTCGGCCTCGCCCGCCCGCTCGAGGTAGACGGTGCCGGCGCCACCTGCGAAGCCGATCCCCGACCGTGGCTGTGACGGGCCGCCGCGAGCGCGCAGCGTCACCGAGCCGACGTCGGTGCCGGCGGCGAGGTCGACCGCGACCCGGCCACCGCCGCCGCCCGGGGCGGTCCAGGTGGTGGTGCCGCCGTCCGCAGTGATCGTGCCGCTGCCGGTCAGCGTGCCGGTCGACAGCCACACGCTGCCGCCCGAGGCGCAGCCGGCGTACTCGGTCGCGCACGCTCCGACCGCGGTGACCGTGCCGTCGATGCGGGTGCTGCCGGCCACGGTGAGCCGGATCGCTCCGCCACCTCGCGAGGTGCCGGCGCGGAGGGGACCGCCGCCGCTGCCGAGGTCGGTGGGCTGCACGAACGAGCCGTACGTGGGCGGTGACGCACCGAGACCGTTGGTGCCCGAGCCGACGCCGTTGCCGCCGTACGAGGCACCCTGGTAGGCGATCGTGCTGCCCCCGGGGCCGCGCCCCTCGGCGTAGCCCTTGCCGACGACGTCGATCCGCCCGGCAGCGCCGACGACGAGGTCGCCACCGACGTCGACGGCCAGGCGCGACACCTGCGTCGACGCGTTGGCGGTATGGGTCCAGGCGCCGCCGTCGATGCGGGCCGAGTCGGCGATCGAGAACGTCGTGAACGATCCGCTGTACACGGTCGAGAACGTGACGGTGCCCATGTAGGCCGCCGTCTGGGTCCAGCTGCGCACCGTCGTGTTCGCCGCGGGATCGACGACCAGGTCGCGCACACCACCGCCGTCGAGCACGACCGCGTCGGTGGCGGTGGGCACCCCGGCGCCACCCGCACCGCCGCTGGACGTGCTCCAGTTGGCCGGGTTGGACCAGCTGGTGCTGGTGGTGCCGACCCAGTAGCGCGCCACGTCGGCGTCGACGCCGACCACCGAGCAGCTGAAGGTGGGCGGGTTGCCGCCGGTGCCGAGCACGAGTCGCAACGTCCAGCCGGCGGTCGACATCGTGCGCCCCGTCACGGTCGCGCCCGCCGGTGGCGTGAGCGATCCGCTGCCGATCAGTTCGGCGAAGGTGGCCGGCTGCGAACCGGTGGTCGTCCAGTGCGTCTGTGCGGCGATGCGTGCTGCGTCTGCCGAGGCCTGGCAGCCGGCGCTGCCGCCGCGTGAGGCCAGCGCCCCCACACCGACGACCACCACGGCCGACAGGATGCCGACGACCACGATCGCGACGACGAGCTCGACGAGGGTGAAGCCCCGGTCGTCGGAGGTCGGCTGGGAGGTCGAGCGCACCCATCGGATGGTCCGGGTCCCGTGCGTTCCGACCGCCCGATCGGCCCACGTTCGGACACCGTCCCGACCGGCGATCGTGGGGCGTTCGTGGGGCGATCGTGGGGCGATCGGCACGGTCCGGCGCGGACCGGGCGGTTCGACGTCGCCGATCATGGGAAGCGGTGTGCGTGCAGATCGGCTTCCACGCGTCCCACGAACAGATGCCCCCGAGCGCGCTGCTGGCCGCGGTGCAGGCGGCCGAGCGTGCCGGGTTCGAGGCGGCGATGTGCAGCGACCACTTCTCGCCGTGGAGCGCGCAGCAGGGCGAGTCCGGGTACGCCTGGGCGTGGCTCGGCGCGGCGCTGCAGGCCACCTCGTGCCCGTTCGGGGTGGTCACCGCGCCCGGCCAGCGCTACCACCCGGCGATCGTCGCGCAGTCGATCGCGACGCTCGCCGAGATGTTCCCCGGTCGGTTCTGGGCGGCGCTCGGCAGCGGCGAGGCGTCGAACGAGCACATCACCGGCGACCGCTGGCCGGCGAAGCACGAGCGCGACGCTCGGCTGCTCGAGTGCGTCGGCGTGATCCGTGCACTGCTCGACGGGGACGAGGTGTCGCACCGCGGTCACGTGGTGGTCGACCGTGCACGGTTGTGGTCGTTGCCGAGCGAACCGCCGATGTTGTTCGGCGCAGCGGTGAGCGCGGCGACGGCGCGGGTGGTCGGCTCGTGGGCCGACGGGCTGATCACGATCGACCAATCGGCCGAGGTGCTGCGCTCGGTGATCGACGCGTTCCGCTCGAACGGTGGGGCCGACAAGCCGGTGGCCGTGCAGGTGCACCTCAGTTGGGCACCGACCGAGGAGGAGGCCGAGGCGATCGCGCTCGACCAGTGGGGTGTGAACGTCTTCCCGTCCGACCTCGCCTGGAACCTCGAGCTCGCCTCGCAGTTCGATGCGCTGCGTCCGTTCACCTCGATCGACGACGTGCGTCGCGCCGTGCACGTGTCGTCGCGGCCGGAGGTGCACGCGGCGCACCTGGCCGACCTGCGCGACCTCGGCGTCGACCGGGTGTACCTGCACCACGTCGGGCAGACACAGCGGGAGTTCGTCGAGACCTTCGGCGAGCACGTGCTGCCGGAGCTCCGCTCGTGACCGCTCGGCGCGACACCGAGCTGTGGTGGAAGAACGCAGTCGTCTACTGCCTCGACGTCGAGACGTTCCTCGACAGCGACGGCGACGGGGTGGGCGACCTGCAGGGGCTGCAGCGCCGCATCGACTACCTGGCGGGGATGGGCGTCAGCTGCATCTGGCTGATGCCGTTCCATCCGTCGCCCAACCGCGACGACGGCTACGACATCACCGACCACTACGCCGTCGACCCTCGGCTGGGCACGCTCGGCGACTTCGTCGACGTGATCCGGGCGGCGCGAGATCGCGGGCTCCGCGTGATCATCGACTTCGTCGTCAACCACACCAGCGATCGGCATCCCTGGTTCCGCGAGGCTCGCAGCGATCCTGCGTCGCCGCGTCGCGCGTTCTACGTGTGGCGCGACGATCCTCCGCCGACCAGGCGCAGCGACGTCGTGTTCCCCGATGCGGAGGACTCGATCTGGACGTGGGACGACAAGGCCGGCCAGTACTACCTGCACCACTTCTACTCGCATCAGCCCGAGCTCGACATCGCCAATCCGGACGTGCGCGAGGAGATCGCCCGCATCGCCGGCTTCTGGCTGCAACTCGGCGTCGACGGGTTCCGTGTCGACGCCGTGCCGTTCCTGTTCGAGACCGGCGGTTCGACGGGCGGGCCGGAGCTCGATCCGCACGAGTTGCTGAAGGAACTGCGGTCGAGCGTGACCCGACGTCGAGGCGACGCGGCGATGCTCGGCGAGGTGAACCTGCCGCACCCACAGCTGGTCGACTACTTCGGCGACCAGCCGGGCGACGAGCTGCAGCTGCTGTTCGACTTCACCACCATGCAGCGGATGTACCTGTCGCTCGCGAGGGGAGACGCAGCGCCGTTGGCGACCGCGCTGCGCGAGCGACCCGAGATCCCGGCCGAGTGCCAGTGGGCGAACTTCGTGCGCAACCACGACGAGCTGACGCTCGATCAGCTGAGCGACGACGAGCGGGCCGAGGTGTTCGCCGCGTTCGGGCCCGACGACGACATGCAGCTGTTCGGCAGGGGGCTCCGCCGGCGGCTGCCGCCGATGCTCGGCGGCGACACCGCTCGCATCCGCATGGTGTACAGCCTGCTGTTCTCGCTGCCGGGTGCACCCGTGCTGTTCTACGGCGAGGAGATCGGCATGGGCGAGAACCTCGACATTCCCGGCCGGGCGAGCGTGCGCACGCCGATGCAGTGGACCTCGCAGTCCGCAGGCGGGTTCTCGTCGGCACGTCCGGCGAAGCTGCGTCGGCGACCGCCGGACGGCCGCTGGTCGCCGTTGGCGGTCAACGTCGAGGCGCAGCGGCGCGACCCGGCATCGCAGCTCAACTGGACCGAGCGGATGATCAGGCGGCGGCGCGAGCTACCCGAGCTCGGATGGGGGCGATGCACGGTGCTCGACACCAAGGTGCCGTCGGTGCTGGCGCACGTCGTCGAAGGCGACGACCGCGTGCTGCTCTTCGTGCACCAGCTCGCCGCCGAGGCGTGCGAACTGACGCTGCGCCTTCCTCCCGAGCTGGCCGGTGCGACCGTGGTCGATCTGGTGGACGGTTCGCCCGAGCACCGGGTGGACGACGACGGTCGGTTGACGATGGTCCTCGCGCCGTACGCGGCGCACTGGCGGTCGATCGCGCCCGAGGGCACCGGTCGAGCCCCGTGAGCGACGCCAGGGTCAGGCCGGCGCGCCGTCCGGGCCGAACGCGCTGGTGAAGGTGAACGCGTCGGGGGAGGGACCGTCGCGGTGGAGGCGGGCGAGGCGTGCCACGGCGTCGTCGGTGGTCGGGATCTCGCCGGCCGGGATCCACCAGCACACCAGCGCCGAACCCTCGTCGTCGAACCACTCGCGGCGACGACGGAAGTAGGCGCCGTGACCGCTGCGATACACGTAGTGCCGCAGCGAGTCGAGATCGGTCCACACCGAGAAGTTCACGATCAACAACGGGTCGTCGTACACCTGCACGTAGCTCGCCGACCGGTCGTCGTCGCTGGTGAGCCGCCAGACGAAGCCGGGGCTCACCTCGGCGATGCGGTTGACGGCCTCGAGCACCGAGACGAACTCGGCGTTCTCGTCGGCCTCGAGCGGTGTGCGCAGCCGCGCGATGTTGAACTCGGCCAGGTGGTGCATCACCGCCGCACGTTACGGCTCGCGATCGGGGATCCCGCCGATCTCGGCCACCAGATCGGCCACCCGCTGGTCGACCGACCGGCGCCCACGCTCGTCGAGCTCCATCACCCGCGACATGTGCTCGCTGAACAACGCCCACCCGAGTCCGAGGGTGGTGGCGATCATCACGCGCTCGTTCACCTCGTCGGCCGGGAGATCGGGACGTGCTGCGGCGAGGGCGTCGCGCCACGACGAGGTGACCGGGTGCGACGAGAACAGGTCGTGGTCGCTCTCGACGATCACCCGAGCGAGCGCCTTCGCGATCTCGCCGTTGCGGCGCGCCGCCAGATCGCGCGGCGGGAAACCGTCCGGGTCGCGTTCGGCCGCGGCCCGGGCGTTGATCTCGTCGAAGGCCGCGGCGAGCAGCCCGTCCTTGCTGCCGAAGTAGGTGTGCACCAGTCCGTGGTTGACACCGGCGCGGGCAGCGATGTCGCGCACCGACATCGCCAGGCCGCGCTCGACGATGAGCTCGGTGGTGGCGAGGACGAGTGCTTCGCGCACGGCGTCGCGTCCGAGGGGCCGGTCGACCGGCGCGGTGTCGTCGCCGTCGACCGGGGCGTCGGGCTCGGAGATGGCCATGGCGCCGACCGCCTCAGCGGTGGAGCAGCACGGGGATGTTGCGCGGGCCACGCACCTGGCCGTTGGCCCACGTGGTGCGGCGTGTGGTGTCGAGCTCGTAGTTCGGGAACGCTCGCAGCCACTCCTGCAGCGCGACGAGCAGTTCGAGCCGGGCGAGGTTGGAGCCGACGCAGCGATGGATGCCGAGCCCGAACGCGACGTGGCGGTTCTTGGCCCGGTCGAGCTGGAACACGTGGGCGTCGTCGAACGCCGCCGGATCGTGGTTGGCTGCGGGGAAGGTGAGCAGCATCTGGTCGCCGGGGTGCACCGGGCAGCCGACCACCTCGGTCTCGCCGATCACCTTGCGGGCCATCGTCACCGGTGCGTAGTAGCGCAGCACCTCCTCAGACGCGGTCTGCCAGAGCATGTCGTCGTCGGGCACGGCCACCAGCCGGGCGACCTGGTCGTGGTGCTGGGCGAAGTGCCACAGACCCGAACCGATCGCGCTCCAGGTGGTGTCGATGCCGGCGACGATCAGCAGCCGGACGTAGCCGACCTTCAGCTCCCACTCGACCGGTTCGCCGTCGATCTCGGCGTTGGCGATCATCGTGAGCATGTCGTCGCGGGGGTCGTCGAGGCGTGCGCGCAACAGCGCGCTCACGTAGTCGGTCATCTCGTGCGCGAGCTCGATGCGCACCGCGTTGTCGCGCGGGGCGAGCTGGAAGTTGCGGTAGATCCAGTCGCGGAACATGTCGGCGTCGGCCTCGGGCAGACCGGTGAGCAGGCAGATGCCGTGCACAGGGATGTGCTGGCTGTACTGCTCGGCCGCGTCCGCGATGTCGGAGCCGTCGAGGTCGGCGATGAGCTTGCGGCAGAAGGCCCGCAGCTCGTGCTCCATCGGCGCGACCTTCTTCGGGCTGAACGCCGGCAGCAGCAGCCGCCGGTGATCGTGGTGCTCGGGCGGGTCGCTCGTGATCGGCGGGGCGGGCCGGCGCGGCGCGTCGGGGCGGCTGACGTTGACCCAGATCGACGAGAAGTGCTCGGTGTCGTTGGCCACCGCAGCGACGGCTTCCATCGTCACCGGCATGAAGGCGCGGCCGTAGCGCTCGGTGGTGGCCATCGGGCACTGGTCGCGCACCTGGTTCCAGATGTCGATCGCGTTCGGCCCCCACTGCTCGTCGAGCCAGTCCCAGTCGTTCACCCAGTCGGTGACGGGCGGCATGTCCGCGTGGTCGGTCGCGTCGTAGGTCATCGTCTCGATCCCCCTTGATCGGCGCTGCGTTCGCTCACGCCGCCGTCCTTGCCCCCAAGTGACGTCGGCGCAGCTCTCACCTTAGACGAACGACTTACCGAACCGCGACGGGTCGTCGACCGGTCGACGAGTACGGTCGGCGGACATGAGCGAGCAGCGGATCAAGGTCGGTGTCGTCGGCGCAGGGGGCCGGATGGGGCGCACGGTGTGCGCGGCGGTGGTGGCCGATCCGGCGCTCGAGCTGGTGGCCGCGATCGATCCGCACGCGGCCGGTGACGAGGTGCTCGGCGTGACGATCTCGGCCGACCTGCAGGCCCTGGTCGACGCGGGCGCGCAGGTGGCGGTCGACTTCACCGTGGCGCCTGCCGCGCGCGTCACGCTGCCGTGGCTGGCCGAGCACGGCATCCACGCGGTGGTGGGCACCACCGGTTTCACCGACGACGACGTCGCCGCGTTCCGGGCGGCGTTCACGTCGAGCAACTGCCTGATCGCGGCGAACTTCGCGATCAGCGCGGTGCTGATGATGCGCTTCGCCGAGCTCGCCGCGCCGTGGTTCGACACGGCGGAGATCATCGAGCTGCACCACGACCAGAAGATCGACGCCCCGTCGGGCACCGCGGTCATCACTGCGCAGCGGATGGCCGCGGCCCGCGACGCCGGCTGGGCGCCCGACCCGACCACCCATGAGGTCTACCGCGGGGCGCGTGGCGGCGAGGCGCCGGGCGGGTTGCGGGTGCACGCCGTGCGCATGCGCGGGATGGTGGCGCACCAGGAGGTGATCCTCGGTGCGCTCGGTCAGACGCTGACGATCCGCCAGGACAGCTACGACCGGTCGAGCTACATGCCGGGTGTGGTGCTCGCGTGCAAGCACGTGGCGGACCACCCGGGCCTGACGCTCGGGCTCGACACCTTCCTGCGGGTCTGACCCGCGCCCGACCGCATCCCGAACGCGATGAGAGGTGAGCGGCCCAGGGCCACTCACCTCTCATCGGTGATCGCGGATCGGGGGTTCGGCGGGATCAGCCGAGCGCGGCGATGGCCGCGTCGTAGTCGGGCTCCTGGGCGATCTCGGGGACGAGCTGGGTGTAGGTGACCGTGCCCGACTCGTCGAGCACCACCACGGCGCGGGCCAGCAGGCCGGCCAGACGGCCGTCCGCCAGCGTGACGCCGAGGTCCTGGCCGAACGAGGTGCGGAAGCTCGACGCGGTCTGCACGTTCGTGAGACCCTCGGCGCCGCAGAAGCGGCCCTGTGCGAACGGCAGGTCGGCCGAGACGCACAGCACGACGGTGTTGTCGAGGCTCGACGCGCGCTCGTTGAACTTCCGGACGCTCGTGGCGCAGGTGGGCGTGTCGACGCTCGGGAAGATGTTGAGCACCACCTTCTTGCCGGCGAAGTCGGCCGGGGTGACGTCGCTCAGGTCGCCCTTGGTGAGGGTGAACGACGGGGTGGAGCCGACCTCGGGGAGATCGCCGACGGTGTTGACGGGGTTGCCGCCCAGTGCAGTCTGTGCCATGGGGGCGGATTCTGTCAGCCCTGGTCGGGCCCTGCACCACCGTGCTCGTGACCAGGGGTTTCGCCGGTCACCGCGTCGGTCGCCGGATGGATCGGCTCGCCGCGGTGCGGACCGATGTGGTGGTGCGGTTGATGCGGTTCGATCACCCCGTCGGGCGTCTCGATCTCGTCGACCATCTCGGGCAGGCTCTTGCGGACCTTGTTGGCCGACTGCAGGAACGTGATCGCGAACAGGCCACCGACGATCCACCACTGGTAGTCGTTGATCGCATCGAGGAACGACCGGATCTGGTCCTCGAACTGCTTGCCGCCCCACCAGATCACCGCGAGCTTCAGCGCGATGCCGAGCGAGATGAACGCGACGAACGAGCGGGTGGCCATCCGCCGGTATCCGGCCATCAGGCACACGAGGTTGCTGCCGGGCATCAGGATCAGCATCAGCCACCCCGCACGGTCGACGGCCCGGCGGAACCAGCCGTAGATCGCGGGCAGTTCGCCGACCTGGCCCTCGGTCCACTGGATCGCCTTGTCGCCGTACCACTTGCCGAGGAAGTACAGCGCGATCCCGGCGGCGAGGATCCGGCAGAAGCCGATGATCGTGTACGGCAGCACGTCGATGAAGGGCACCGACCCGAGCAGGTTGCGGTTGCGCGACGACAGGATCAACACGGTGATCGGGCGTTCGTCCACCCATGCGGGACCGACGTTCGAGCCGAAGGTACCTGCGATGAACAGCACGATCGACGACACGAGCACGAGGCGGCGTTTGCCGGGCGAGACGAGCAGGTCGGGCGCGGGGACCACGGATCCGGGAGGCGGAGGGGTCGCCGACATCCCGGGCAGGCTATCCCCGGCCTGCGGCGGCGTCGCCCGGAGCGCGCCTTTCGCGAGGTGCAGGTGGTTTGGCTACCGTGCGATGCCGCCAGGGGAGCGGACGAGGGGGATCGCGGCATGCGGAGAGCGAGCAGGTGGGAGCGGACGGTGCGCCGCGTGTGCGGTGCGTGCGGTGCGCTCGCGCTCGTGCCGGCGCTGCTCACCGGCTGCGCCGACGACCCGCCCGACGCACGCACCCCCGGTGGCACGGTCACGACGGTCGCGGGCGCCGCTGCCGACCCCGATCCGGGTTCGGGTTCGGGTTCGGGTTCGGGTTCGGGCTCGGACGACGGCGCCACACCCGCTGCGACGATGAACGTGCAGGCCCTCGACAACTCGTTCCGCCCCGATGCGCTGACCGTCGCCGTCGGCACCGAGGTGGTGTGGGAGAACGTCGGCCGCAACGAGCACAACGTGATCCCCGACCCGACGAGCATCCAGGGCTGGGGTGTGGGCGAAGACCAGTTCGCTCCCGGCGACACCTACTCGCACGTGTTCGATGCACCGGGCGTCTACGCCTACGTCTGTACGATCCACGGCGTCAACGGCAAGGGCATGGTCGGCACCATCACGGTCACGGCTGCCGGATGAATCATCCAGGGGGAGAATCCATGACGACGTTCCGTCGTGTCTCGGTCGCGCTGCTCGCGCTCGGCATGGTCGCGGTCGCGGCCTGCAGCTCCGACGACGGCGCAGGCGATGCGGTCGTGCCTGCGGCCACCACCGCGGCAGCGGCTGACACCACGGCCGCCGCGCCCGACACCACCGCGCCCGACACCACGGCGGCCGCCACCAGCGAGCCGGCGGCCGACGCGGCGAACGCCGACGGCGTGATCGAGGTGCCGGGCGAGGTCGAGACGATCCAGGGTGCGGTCGACGCGGCCGCCCCGGGCGACCTGATCCTGATTGCGCCGGGGACCTACCACGAGGCCGTCGACGTCACCACCAACGAGCTCACCATCCGCGGGCTCGACCGCAACGAGGTGATCCTCGACGGCGGCAACGAGCTCGACAACGCCATCCGCGTGGTGGCCGCGAACGGCGTCGCCGTCGAGAACCTCACCACCACCAACTACACCAAGAACGGCGTGTTCTTCACCGGCGTGGTCGGCTACCGGGCGAGCTACATCACCACCTACCGCACCGGCGACTACGGCATCTACGCCTTCGACTCGATGAAGGGCCAGATCGACCACTCGTTCACCAGTGGCAGCCCCGACGCCGGCGTGTACATCGGCGAGTGCTACCCGTGCGACGCGGTGATCGACCAGATCGTCAGCGAGCACAACGGCCTCGGCTACTCGGGCACCAACTCGGGCGGCAACCTGCTGATCGTCAACTCGATCTTCCGCAACAACCGTGCGGGTGTGGTGCCCAACAGCGGCAGCTACGAGCTCTGCTACCCCGAGCGCGAGACCACGATCGTCGGCAACACGGTGTACTCGAACAACCAGCCCGACACTCCGGCGATCGACGTCGCCATCCTGGCGATGGGCAACGGCATCCTGTCGGCGGGTGGGGTGCGCAACACGATCGAGCGCAACCTCGTGTTCGACCACGACAAGACCGGCATCGGTCTCGTGCCGTTCCTCGAGGAGGACCCGAACGACGACCTGCCGACCGAGGACGAGTGGGACGTCGACTGCGCGACCCAGAAGCAGCAGCCCGTCTCCGATCCCGGCGGTGGTCTGCTGTGGGACTCGCTGCAGAACCGCGTGATCGGCAACGTCGTCAGCGACAGCCGCGCGGCCGACATCGCCGTCGCGTCGGCCGGTGGCGACATCTCGACGTTCGGCAACTGCTTCGCCGACAACACCTTCACCACCACGGCGCCCGAGGCGCTCGAGACGCTCGCACCGTGCGACGCCGAGGTGGCCACCTCCGGCTGGGACGTCGGCGTGCTCAACGTGGCCGAGTGGCTGGCCGAGGCCGAGACCCGGCCGAAGTCGGTGCCCTACGACGAGGCCGACACGCCCGAGCCCGGACCCCAGGAGAACATGCCCGACGCGGCGACGGCGCCGGCACACCCCGCCACCGACGTGCCGTTCGAGATCGACCTCGACGCGATCCAGGTGCCGTCGAAGCCCGCATGATCCGCTGCGGTGCGACCCGGGCGGGCGCCCGGGTCGCCGACGTGGCCGTGTCCGTCGCGGCGGCCGTCGTGCTGCTGATGGCGACGTCGTGCTCGGACGACCTCGCGCGCCCGGCAGGTCCGGCCGTGCCGGCATCGAGTTCGTCGGTCGCGGACGGCGGCGCGGACGTGGGTCCGAACGAGGCGCCCGATCGCGTCCTGGCCGGGCCGCAGGGGGCCGAGGCGCAGTTCGTCGTCGAGTGCGCGTTCAGCCACGCGGCGCCCGACGACCCGATCGTGTATCCGGGCGAGCCGGGTGCCAGCCATCTGCACGTGTTCTTCGGCAACACGATCACCGACGCGTTCAGCACCGTCGACGTGTTGGCCACGGGCGAGACCACGTGCAACCAACCGGCCGACCTGGCGTCGTACTGGGCTCCGGCGCTGTTGCGCGATGGCGTGGTGCAGACCCCGGTGAAGAGCATCGCCTACTACCGGGCGGGCATCGACGTCCCCGAGACCGACGTGCAGCCCTACCCGTACGGCCTGCGCATGATCGCCGGTGACGCGCTGGCCGACACGGCCCAGCCGTTGGCCGTCGCATCGTGGGGGTGCGGGGCGGGGAGCCTGCGCGAGTCGACGCCGCCCACGTGTCCGGACGGTCGCAACGCACGGCTGATCGTCACGTTCCCCGACTGCTGGAACGGCCGCGACCTCGACAGCGCCGATCACCGCAGCCATGTGGCCTACAGCCACCAGGGCGCGTGCCCGGCCTCGCACCCGGTCGCGATCCCGCAGCTGCAGTTCGAGGTCGAGTACCCGGTGACCGGTCCGACCGACGGGCTCGAGCTGTCGTCGGGCGGGCTGTTCAGCGGGCACGCCGACTTCTACAACGCCTGGGATCCCGATCGCCTGGCCCGCGAGGTGACGACGTGCCTGCACCGCGGCGCGGTGTGCGGCGTCGCGAGCGGCCGCACCGACGGCTGACCGCTCGTCGAGCCGATGGTCCGTGAGCCATCGCCCGGCCGACGCACGCTGGTCGAGGTCCGTGAGCCAGCGGTCCCGCCGGTGTCCCTGTCGCTCACGCACCCCGTGGTTCGTGAGCGGACAGTCCCGCCGGCGTACCGGTGACTCACGAACCCGGTGATGGGTGAGCGGGCGCGCCGATGGCGCACGGATCACTGCGGGGCGGGGAGTTCGAACAGGAGGTCGCCGTCGTCGTACGACGCGACCGGGCGGCGCGCCGGGGGCGTGCGACGTTCGAAGCCGAGGCGCTCGAGCAGACGGATCGAGCCGGCGTTGTCGGGGTGCACGGCACCCCAGAGGTCGGCGATGCCGAGCTCGGCGCGGAGGTGCTGGATCATCCAGCGGACGCCCTCGGTCGCGTACCCGTGGCCCCAGAACGCCGGACCGAACACGTAGGCGATCTCGGCCCAGCCCGCGGGATAGGCCGTCGCCTCGAGCCGTCCGACGATGACGCCGTCGTCGGTGCGACGGGCGACCCAGTTGAGCCAGCGATCCTCGGCCCAGTCGGCGGGCGGGCCCTCGGCCAGGCGGTCGATGCGGTGGTGCAGGCGCTCGATCGTCGTGACGTCGGGACCGCCGATGTGCTCGCCCACGCGTGGGTCGTCGAGCGCAGCGAACAACCCGTCCGCGTGTTCGTGTCCGAGTGGTTCGACGAGCAGCCGGTCCGTCCTGTCCATCGCCCCGAGTCTGTCAGCCTCGAGTGAGCGGTGATCCGTGAGTTCGCGGTCCCGTGGAGGGACCGGTAGCTCACGAAGGCCGGACGACGTGCGTCACCGGTACGCCGGTGGGACCTCCGGCTCACGGACCCCGATCAGCGTGAGCGAGGGTGCCGCCGTCGAACGAACGGCTACATCCGGCCGGAGGCGATGACGCGAGCCAGGAAGTCGCGAGTCTCGGCCCGCGCCGGCATCGTGAAGATCTGCTCCGGCGAACCCTGCTCGTGGATCCGGCCGTCCTTCAAGAAGCACACCTGGTCGCTGATCTCGCGAGCGAAGCTCATCTCGTGCGTGGCGAGCAGCATCGTCATGCCCTGACCGCGCAGCCCGCGCACCACCTCGAGCACCTCGCCCACCAACTCGGGATCGAGCGCGGAGGTGATCTCGTCGAGCAGCATCACCTCGGGCTCCATCTGCAGCGCGCGCACGATCGCCACGCGCTGCTGCTGACCGCCCGAGCAGCGATCCGGGTAGTCGCGCGCCTTCTCGGCGAGCCCGAAGCGCGTGAGCATCGTCATCGCACGTTCCTCGGCCTCGCCCTTGGGGCGCCCGAGCACCTTGCGCGGCGCGAGCGTGACGTTCTCGAGCACGCTCATGTGCGGGAACAGGTTGAAGCTCTGGAACACCATGCCGATGCGCCGCCGGACGGGATCGGGACGCAGACCGGGCTCGCTGATGTCGGTGCCGTCGAACCAGATCTCGCCGTCGTCGATCGGTTCGAGGAGGTTGGTGCAGCGCAGCAGCGTGCTCTTGCCCGACCCCGAGGCGCCGATCAGCGTGATCACCTCGCCGCGCCGCACATCGAGATCGATCGAGTCGAGCACGACGCGCGTGCCGAACGACTTGCGCACCTGGCGGTACGAGAGCAGTGTCATCGCACAGCCGTCCCACTCGTGCGGCGTCGCTCCTTGGCGAGCAGGTGGTCGGCCAGCCGGGTGAGCGGGATCGACACGCACACGAACAGCAGAGCGGCCACGACGAACGGCGTGAAGTTGAACGTGCGGTCCTGGATCACGTCGGCGCGGCGCAGCGCCTCGATCGGGCCCAGCAGGCTGACGAGCGCGACGTCCTTCTGCAGCGAGACGAAGTCGTTCATCAGCGGCGGGACCACACGCCGCACGGCCTGCGGCACGACGACGTGGCGGTTGGTCTGCCACGTGGACAGCCCGAGCGAGCGGGCGCCGGCGCGCTGGCTCTCGTGGATGCTCTCGATGCCGGCGCGGAACACCTCGCTCACGTACGCCGAGTACGTCCACACCAGCGTGACCCCGCCCCAGAACAGGTAGCCGCCGAAGAACGACCGGCTGTTGACCAGCGCGACGACACCGAAGCCGATGAGGTTGATCCACAGGATGACCGGCACGCCCCGGGTGAAGTCGACGTACACCGTGGCGAGCGCACGCACCGGGAACAGCACGGGCGACCGGGTGCTGCGGGCCAACGAGACGAGCAGTCCGAACACGAGGATGCACGGTGCGCAGATCAGGAAGATCCGGATGTCGAGCCAGAACGCGTGGAGGATCGGGCTGAACGAGTCGCCGAACACGCCCCCGTTGAAGAACGCGGTCTTCACGTCGGGCCACTTCTCCTGGCGCGACACGACGAGCACGAGCACGGCTGCGAACACGATCGTGCTCAGGGCAGCGGTGACGACGCTGCGGACGAGCTGCCGCCGTTCGTACGCCTGCCGACGTGTCATGCCGGCGATCTGCACCGCCGGGGTGTCGTGGGGGAGGGACGCGGAAGGGGCCGACGCGTCGGCGTCGGCCCCTTCGTCAGTCCTCGTCACGGGACGCAAGTTACTCGGCGCTGATGACCGGGGCCTCGGTGTACTCGCTCATCCACTGGGTGGTGATCTGATCGAGCTCGCCCGATGCCTTGAGCGAGTCGAGCGCGAGGTTCACGCACTCGGTGAGGGGGCTGTCCTTCGCGAGGAGCAGACCGAACTCGTCGGTGCCGCTGCCCTCGATCTGGCCGTACACCTTCGTGCCCTCGATCTCGACGGCGGTGATGTACAACGCCGTGGGCAGGTCGCTGACGATCGCGTCGATCTGGCCGCTCTCGAGCGCGGTCTTGGCGGCAGCGTTGTCCGGGAAGATGTACACGTCCTGGTCGGGCTGGATGGTCTCCTCGACGTAGGTGATCGAGGTGGTGCCGGCGGCGACGCCGAACTTGAGCGGCTTCAGGTCGGCGATCGTCTTGACCTCGGCGGCGGCACCGTCGGCCAGGCCGAACACGGCCTGCGGGGCGGTGTAGTAGCCCTCGCTGAAGTCGACGACCTGGGCGCGCTCGTCGGTGATCGTGTACTGCTGCAGGTTGAAGTCGAAGTCCTTCGGGCCCGGCGCGATGGCCGCGTCGAACGCCGTGCGGATCCAGGTGACCGCATCGCCCTCGAAGCCCATCTCCTTCGCCACGGCCATCGCCACGGCGGACTCGAAGCCCTGGCCGGAGGCGGGGTCGTCGTCGATGACGTACGGCGGGAAGGCGGGGTCGCCGGTGGCGATGGTGAGCGTGCCGTCCTCGAGCGTCTTGCCCGCGGCGCAGGCAGCGGCCTCGCTCGCGTCGCCACCCGCGGCGGCCGTGGTGTCGGCGGCAGCGGCCGTGGTGTCGGCGGCAGCGGCGGTGGTGTCGGCGGCAGCGGCGGTGGTGGCGGGGGCCTCGGTGGCGGGGCTCTCCTCGGTGTCGTCGCCACAGGCGGCGAGGAGGAGCACGCCGGCCACGGCGGCAACGGCGAGTCGCTTCATCTGGTGTCTCCTTGTCGATTCCCCATGTGTTCACGCAGCGCGGGGACGTCGCTGACCCGGGGGGACGGGAGCCGGCATCGTACCACCGCAACCCGATTCTCGACCCATCCAGTCGGGATTCGACCCCTTGACCGTGAGACGGATCCACCCATAGTGTCTCAGCCCATGACGCCGACCGAGTTGCGCGTGCTGGACGCCACCAAGGCCTGCTGCGAGCGATGGGGGATCGCCAAGGTCACGATCGACGACATCGCCGCCGAGGCGGGGGTGTCGCGGGCCACGTTGTACCGGATGTTCCCGGGCGGCAAGGACGTGTTGTTCGACGCCCTGCGGGTGCACGAGCTCGAGGCGTTCTTCACCGACCTCGGCGCCCACATCGACGACCTCGAGGAGCTCCTCGTCCGCACCGTCGTCTACGCCACCACCGCGCTCCGGCAGGACGAGCATCTGGCGATCATGCTGGCGTCCGAGCCCGGTGACACGCTCTCGAACCTCACCGTGCAGGGCCTGCCGCGCATCATCCGGATGGCGTCGCTGTTCCTGTCGGGCAAGGTCGAGCCCTACCTCGACCGGCCGAGCGCGGTGCGCCTGGTCGAGTTGCTCGCCCGTCTCGTCATCTCGTACTTCCTGGCCCCGTCCGAGCACGTCGACCTGGGCGACGAGGCCTCGGCCCGGGCGTTCCTCACCACCCACATCCTGCCCACCTTCCCCGCCGTCACGTCGCAGCCCTGAGCCGGCCCGACCCGACGACGGCCCCTCATCTCAGGAGCCTCCGACATGACTCTCGAGTTCAACACCAACGCCGACATCATCGGTCGCGAGAACATCAACGACATCGAGGCGATCCTCGCGATGCCGGGCACCGATCCCGACGAGATCGAGCACGTCGTCAAGGACAACGCCGACGCGATCTTCACGTGGGACTACTCGCTCAGCCGGCCCGCGCTGCGCAAGCTGTACGAGAAGGCCAAGACGGGGCAGTGGAACGGCACCACCGACCTGCCGTGGAACACCGACGTCGACGTCGAGCGCACCGTCGCCGCCGACCAGGCCGTGCTCGGCACCGGCTTCGACCAGACCCTCTACGACGGCACCCCGGTCGAGAAGTGGGGCGAGAAGGAGTGGCTCGAGTTCGGCATCGAGAGCCGCAACTGGACGCTCAGTCAGTTCCTGCACGGCGAGCAGGGCGCGTTGTTGTGCACCGCGAAGATCACCGAGACCGTCCCCTGGTACGACGCCAAGCTCTACGCCAGCACCCAGGTGGTCGACGAGGCCCGCCACGTCGAGGTGTTCGCCCGCTACCTCGAGGAGAAGCTCGGTGGCGGCTACCACGTCAACGCCCACCTGCGCGCGCTGCTCGACGACATCATCAACGACAGCCGCTGGGACATGACCTACCTCGGCATGCAGGTGATGGTCGAGGGGCTCGCCCTCGCCGCGTTCGGCTTCTTGCACCAGACCACCGGCGAGCCGCTGCTCAAGCAGCTGTTGCGCTACGTGATGAGCGACGAGGCGCGCCACGTCGCGTTCGGTGTGCTCAGCCTGAAAGAGGTCTACGACGGCATGACCGACGTCGAGATGAAGGACCGCCAGGAGTTCGCGTTCGAGGCCGCGATCCGCATGCGCGACCGCTTCATGAGCCAAGAGGTGTGGGAGCGCATGGGTGTCGACGTGAAGCAGGTCGCGCCGATCGTGCTCGCCGACCCCACCCGCGGGCTGTTCCAGTCGATGCTGTTCTCGAAGATCGTGCCCAACTGCAAGAAGCTCGGCCTCCTCGACCGCAACGACCAATGGCTGCGCCGTCGCTTCGAGGAGATGAACGTCATCCAGTTCGAGGACTGGGCCGACACCGGTGAGGAGTACGGCTCGTTCGCGCTCGACGCCGAGGCCCCCGCACCCGTCGCCGGGGAGTGACTAGTCGTCCTCGGGATCGGGGACGACCACCACGGGCACCGGCGAGCGGTGCACGACCTCGTAGGTGATGCTGCCGAGCAGTGCGCCGCGCATCGGACCCTGGCCGCCGTGGCCGACGACGATCGCCGCGGCATCGCGCTGCTGGGCGACCGAGATCAGGCTCTCGACCGGGCGGTCGCGGACCAGCTCGACCTCGACCGCGACGTCCGGGTACCGCTCGGCGAGATCGGCCTTCACGGCATCGGTGATGTCGGTGCCGACCGCTTCGATCTCCTCCTCGAGCGCGCCGCCGCGAGGGCCGAGCGCACTCGCTTCGTAGCCGAACACGAGCACGACGGTGCCGCTCGTGAGCGACGCCACCCGAGCGGCGAACCGCGCCGCCTCGTCGCCGCCGCTGTCGCCGCCGACGCCCACCACCAATGTGACGCTCACGACGAGCTCCTCTCCGTGGCCGCCGGCCGACCGCCGCGCGGGTTGGTCTTCGTGTACGTGCCGAGCGGCGCCGCCAGCGTGTCACCGCTGTTCGGGTCCTTCACCAGGTCGGTGGGGTCGGGTCGATAGGTGAAGAACACCGGGTACTTGATCGCGCACCACAGCATCAGCGGGATGCCGAGCACCAGCAACAGGGTGCCGATGACGAGCACCGTGCCCACACCGAACAGGGTGCCGTAGCCGTAGGCCTCGTTGCGCGAATCCCACACCGTCTTGCAGAAGACGTAGATGAGCACGACGCCACCGAAGCCCGGTAGCACGCCGATCAGCACGAAGTTCTTGACGCTCTTCGTGAGCCACCGGCGGTAGTACAGGATGCACGACACGCCCGACAGCCCGTAGTACACGGCGATCGCCATGCCCACCGCGGCGATCGACGCGCTGTAGGCATCGGTCGAGGTGTTGTGGCTGATCACCACGAGCAGCACGTACCAGACGATCGAACCGATGCCGAACAGCCAGGTGCTGAAGTCGGGCGTCAGGCGCTTGCGGTCGATCCGGGCCAGCGTCTCGGGCGCCGCGCCGTGCGAGCCCATCGAGAGCATCGTGCGGGTGGCCGGCAGGATCGTGGTCTGGCACGACGCCGCGGCTGACGTGAGGATCGAGATCACCAGCAGCTTCACCATGATCGTCGGCAGGGCGACCTTGCCGAGCTGGAACAGCGCCTCGTCGGCGTTGTCGGTCACGAAGTCCGGGCCGAGCATCGAGACCGCGCCGTAGGTCACGATCAGGTAGATGGCGAGCAGGATCAGCGTGCTCAGGACGGCGGCGCGGCCCGGGGTGGTCGCGGAGTCCTTGGCCTCCTCGTTCACCGACACACAGGTGTCCCAACCCCAGTAGATGAACACCGCCACGACGAGGCCGGCGATGATCGCACTCGATTCGACGCCGCTCGGTGACAGCCACGACAGGCTCGGCTTCACCGAGCTGTACGTGACGTCGCCGACGGTGCGGCTGATGCCGTCACCGAACGACTTCGACAGGGCGATCACGGCGAAGACCGCGAGGACCACGAGCTCGGTGCCGAGCAGCAGCACCTGCGACCGGGCCGAGAGCTCGATGCCCTTCCAGCAGATCCAGGTCATCGCGACGATGAACAGGATCCCGATGAAGGTGGTGAGCCAGATGTTGTCGGCCGCTTCCTCGTCGAACAACAAGACGAGGTACTCGCCCGAGATGCCGGCCAGGTTCGGCATGATCACGAGGTCCGCCACGATGCAGCCCCAGCCGGCGATCCATCCCGCCTTCGGGCCGAACGCACGGACGCCCCACGTGAAGTTGGTGCCGCAGTCGGGGTCGGCCTTGTTGAGGTAGAAGAAGCTCGCCGCGATGCACGCCATCGGCACGAACGCGAACAGCATGATGAACGGCGCCTTGGCGCCCACCTCACCGGTCACGAACCCGACGCTCGCCGCGAGGCTGTAGCCGGGCGCAGTCGAGGCGACGCCGATCACGATCACCGCGACCAGACCGAGCGAACCCCCCTTCAGCCCCTTGTCGGCCATCGCCGGCTGGTCGTGTTCGAGCACCGTCATGACGTCGCTCCCATGGTTCCTCCTGCCCCACGCAGTGGTCCCACCCCCCGGTCGGGTGATGAGTGTCGGGCAGTGTGGCACAGATCGGAACGGCTCCCGGACGGACCGGGGCCACGCGGTCGCATTGCCAGCTCAGGGGTGCGCCTCACTACAGTCGCGTGGCGTATGTCACTGCATTCCGATCCCTTCTTCCGCACCTTCCATGCCCTGCGCATCAAGGGGTTCGCGAAGGCCGAGGTCGTGGCCGAGGTCGCCGACCTGCCGCTGTCGATCGTCGAGGTCCACCTGAACGACCTGCAGGACCGCGAGTGGGCGATGTACCGCGAGGCCCGGCAGCTCTGGCAGCTCACGCCCGTCGGGCGCGAGGAACACCGCACCGCGCTCGTCGCCGACGTCGGCCACCTGCACATCGCCGAGCGGTTGCACGACACCTACGAGGTGTTCCTCGGCATCAACGAGCGGTTCAAGGCGTTGTGCGGCGACTGGCAGTTGAAGGGCGGCGCGCCGAACGACCACGCCGATGCGGCGTACGACCAGGAGGTCGTCGGTCGACTGGTCGCGCTCAACGACGAGGCGATCCCGGTGGTGCGCCAGATGGCCGAGGTGCTCGACCGCCTGCACGCCTACGCGCCCCGTCTGGCATCGACGTGCCAGCGGGTCGTGTCCGGCGAAACGAATATGTTCACCGGTGTGATGTGCGGCAGCTACCACGATGTGTGGATGGAGTTGCACGAAGACCTCATCCTCACCCAGGGCATCGACCGTTCGGCCGAAGGGTCGTTCTGATGGCCCGATTCGGCCGTGTCGTCACGGCCATGGTCACGCCCTTCGACGCCGACGGGCGTCTCGACCTCGACACCGCCCGCACGCTGGCCCGCTACCTGCAGGACCACGGCAACGACGGCATCGTGGTCGCCGGCACCACCGGCGAAGCACCGGTGCTCACCGACGACGAGCGGCTCTCGCTGTTCGCCGCGGTGATCGAAGCGGTCAGCATCCCGGTCGTGGCCGGCACCGGCACCAACGACACCGCGCACTCGGTGCACCTCACCAAAGAGGCCGAGGCGCTCGGTGCCGCCGGCGTGCTGGCGGTGTGCCCGTACTACAACCGGCCCTCGCAGGCAGGCATCGCCGGGCACGTCCGAGCCATGGCGGCCGCCACCTCGCTGCCGGTCATGATCTACGACATCCCGGTGCGGACGGGCCGCAAGATCACCACCGCGACGCTGCTGTCGCTGTTCCGTGACACGCCCAACTGTGTGGCGCTCAAGGACGCGGCGGGCAACCCGGCCGAGACCGCGTCGCTGATCAGCTCGGCGCCCGACGGGGTCGAGGTGTACAGCGGCGACGACGGCATGACGCTGCCGCTCCTGGCCGTCGGTGCCGTCGGCGTGGTCGGCGTGGCCACGCACTGGACCGGCGACGACCACCAGGAGATGTTCGACCGGTGGGAGAAGGGCGACCTCGAGGGGGCCCGCCTCGTCAACAGTCGGATGCTCGAGAGCTTCGCGTTCGAGACCGGCGACGACGCGCCGAACCCGATCCCCACCAAGGCGATGATGCGCCACCTCGGCATCCCCGTCGGCCAGGCGCGCCTGCCGATGGGCGACGCACCGGAATTCGTCGAGGAGCGAGCCCCGCAGGTGTGGGCGAATCTGCAACGCTGGCGCGATGCGTTCCCCCATCGACCCGACCGCTGATCCCCGGTGGCGCCCGTGAGCCGCCCTGTCCGCATCGCCTTCCTCGGCGGCCTCGGCGAGATCGGCCGCAACTGCATGGCGATCGAGCACGACGACCGGATCCTGCTCATCGACTGCGGCCTCATGTTCCCCGAGGCCGACATGCACGGCATCGACCTCGTCCTGCCGGACTTCACCTATCTGCGCCAGCACGCCGACCGGATCGAGGGCTGCGTGGTCACCCACGGCCACGAGGACCACGTCGGCGCCCTGCAGTACCTGTTGCGCGACCTCAGCTTCCCGATCTTCGGATCGGCGGTGGCGCTCGGCCTGGCTCGCAACCGGATCGAGGAGGCCGGCCTGCTCGGTCGCACCGAGATGGTGGTCGTCCGCGACGGCGAGCGCCGGATGATCGGCCCGTTCGACGTCGAGTTCGTCCCGGTCACCCACTCGGTGCCGCACGCCCATGCGATCGCGCTCCACACGCCGCAGGGCGTGGTGTTGCACACGGGTGACTTCAAACTCGACCTCACCCCGGTCGACGGGCGCCGCACCGACCTCGGCCGCATCGGGTCGCTCGCCACCAACGAGGGCATCCGGCTGCTGATGGCCGACTCCACCAACGCCGAGGAACACGGCCACGCGCCGAGCGAGTCGAGCGTCGGTGGCGTGCTCCGCCAGCTGTTCATGGAGCAGCCCGACCGGCGGATCATCACCGCCAGCTTCGCCAGCCACCTGCACCGGATCCAGCAGATCATGGACGCTGCGGTGGCCACCGGGCGCGTGGTCGCCACGCTCGGGCTGAGCATGAAGAAGAACGTGCGGATGGGCCGCGACCTCGGGATCATCTCGATCCCCGACGACAAGCTCGTCGACATCGACGAGATCGACCAGTATCCGCCGGGCAAGGTGTGCATCGTGTCGACCGGGTCGCAGGGCGAGCCGATGTCGGCGCTCGCACTGCTCGCCCGTGGCGAGAGCAAGTTCGTGAAGGTCGGCGAGCACGACACGGTGATCCTGTCGAGCCACGCGATCCCGGGCAACGAGGGCAACGTCAACCGGGTGATCGACGGTCTGCTGCGCGCGGGCTGCGAGGTCGTGCACAGCGGTGTGGCCGACGTGCACGCCACCGGCCACGCGCAGGCCGACGAGCTGAAGACCTACCTGTCGATCACCAACCCCGAGTGGTTCGTGCCGATCCACGGCGAGTACCGCCACATGGTGGCCAACGCCAAGCTCGGGATGCTGATGGGCGTGCCGCGCGACCATGTGCTGCTCTGCGAGGACGGCGACGTGCTCGAGCTCTCCGACGACGGTCTCGCGATGGCCGGCCGCATCCCGGCCGGGTACCTCTACGTCGACGGCATCGTCGGCGACGTCGGCCAGGGCGTGCTGCGCGACCGCAAGGTGCTGGCCGAGGAGGGCGTCGTCGTGGTCGTCGTCACGGTCGACATCGAGACGAGCAAGGTGCTCACGGGCCCCGAGATCATCACCCGCGGGTGGGTTTACGCCCCCGAGGCCGAAGACCTGCTCGACGAGGCGTGTGACACGGTGGCCGCGGCGGTCGAGAAGGCGCTCGCCAACGGGATCCGCGACGTCGAGAGCCTCGAGCGCGACGTGCGTCGCGCGGCCGGGAAGTTCGTCAACGAGCGCACCAAGCGCCGGCCGATGATCGTCCCGGTGGTGATGGAGGCCTGATGCGGCGTCCGTGGGGCGCGACCCGTGCCGGGATCGCGCTGGTGTCGTTGGTCTGCGTGGGTCTGCTCGCGACCGGGTGCAGTGGGTCCTCCGACGACGGTGACGGGTCGGTCGGCACGTCGGACGACGCCGGTGCGACGACCGATGCGTCGGGTACCGGGGCGACGCTCGACTGCCCGGCGGCCGAACCCGAGCTGCTCGTCGACCGGGTGCCCGAGGCGGTCGCGGCGGTCGAGGCCGAGGTCGGCGGACCGCAGCCGTTGTTCGAGATCGACGCGAACTTCGCGTTCGTCAACGTGATCGTGGCCACCGAGGAGAGCACGAAGGCGGTGCGCTACCGGTGGGTGCCCGAACAGCCGCTCGACGTGCAGGAGATGGGCGAGGCACAGGGCGCGACGTTCCTGGCGGCCGACGTCGACTACGACCCCCGGCGCGTGCTGTCGTGCGTGCGCAGCGAGCTGGCGTCGTCGACGATCGACCTGCTCGAGATCGTCGGGTCGGGCGACGGCACGCCGGTCTACACGGTGTTCGTCACCTCGGCGCAGGGCGGCCAGCTGGCCGTGCAGGTGTCGGGCGAGGGGCAGGTGCAGTCGGTCGACCCGATCTGACGGTTCGTCGCGGGGATCGGCCGGATCGGCCGGGTCAGAGGAAGCGGGGCGCCGGCTCGAGCACGAAGTCGAGCTCGCTCCACGGCACCACGATCGGCTCGAGGCCGTCGTCGAAGCCCAGCACCACCTCGACGTCGTCGTCGTCACGGTCGGGGACGACGATCTGGATCACCATCTCGGCCGAGGTGAGGTAGCCGGCCAGGCGGATCGCCGAGCGCTGCACCTCCCAGTACTCGTCGACGGACGGGTGGCGGAACGGGGCCGGCTGGGCCACGCACAGCACGCGTCGGGCGATCGCTCGGAGCATCGTCCAGTCGGTGGGCGTGACCGTCGTGAGGTGGGGGTCGCGGCAGGTCACGTACGACATGGTGCCGGAGACCGATCCGACCAGGTAGAGACGGATGTCCCTCGCCGACTCATGCAAACGCGTCAGTGGGACCCGTTCCAACACGCCCGCAGCGGTCGTCCGTCAGCGACGTCGGAGGGCCTCGCTGACGGCGCCGATCACCTGCTGCGGCGTCTCGACCACCTGGGAGTAGGTGAACTGCACGGGACACAGGCCTTCGATGACCATCCGGTTCATGCGCTCGGCGTCGTTGGCCATCTGTGCGGTGGTGCGATGGAAGGCGTAGCCGAGGAGTTCGACCACGACCGGAGTGCCGTCGAAGCGACAATCGACTCGGATCAAGCGGTCGGCGCGGCGCCCGGCGATGCACTGTGTGAGTGGTGCCGGGAGCAGGGCATCGCGGCAGAGCTGGAGGAACCGACGTTCGAGCCACGAGTGGCCGCCACGAGTGATCTCGATGCCGCGCAGCGCCTGCAGCAGTCGAGACGCGCCAGGCCGCCCTCGACCGCTCAGCTCGACGAGCCGCCGATGCAGGAAGTCGTCGCTGGTGAGCCGATCTCGGGTCGCGCTGTCGATGGCCGTCGTGAGTCGCTCGAGGGACTGCGTTCGAGCCAGGTCGACGATCGTCCGGGTGGCCGACGTCACCGGCAGGCCGAACACCTCGGCGCGGTCGATCAACGGGATCTCGAGTGCAGTGTGCACCACGTGGCCGATCCGCGAGACGTTGCGGCCGCGGGGGACCACCAGGTGACTGCTCGGCACGAGCTCGTAGTCGTCGAACCCGAGCAGCGCACCGGCTGTCACGTCGGCCACCCAGACCGGAGGTCCCACGTCGGCGACCAGCTCGTGCAGGTCGCGCACCCGTTGGGCGAACACCAGGGGCGATGCCCCGAGACGGGAGCCGCTCGTCGCTCGGCTCCGAGGCGCAGCGGGCGCCGAAGCGGTGCTGCGTCGACCGGGGTTCGTGTCCGGCACGCGGGGGAGTCAACCGCTGTCGGGCCGGAACCGCAACTCCGTGCACCGACTCGCCCGATCGCGTCACCACATGGACCGACTGTCGGTTCATGTGGTGACACGGTCGTCGGATCCGGCGCGCCGGCCCGGCGCGTCGGGGCTGGTGGGCGGGGGTGCACGGGTCGTCGCGCAGGCCATTGGTAGGTTTCCCCTGATGGCCACCTACGGGCCCGGCAAGGGTCGCAGCTCGAAGCAGACCGCTCGCTCGCGCAGTGCGAGCTCGTCGTCGCGCGGCCGCAGCGATCGCACGGGGTCGATCGACCGAACGGAGCGCTACGACCGGGTCGACGCCACGGGCCGGGTGCGTCGCTCGTCCGGGGCTGCCTCGGCCGACCTGCGTGAAGCGCTCGACGGGCGCGAGCACGAGTTCGTCGGCGTCGGGCTCATCGTCGCCGGCATCCTGATCGGGCTCGCCGTCTACTTCGACGTCGCCGGCCCCCTCGGGCGCGGGGTCGAGACCCTCATCGGCTGGTTCACCGGGCTCGGGCGGTTCGTCGTGCCGATCGCGCTCGTCGGTGTGGGCGCGGCGCTCGTGCACAAGGGTCGCAGCGAGAACCGGCCGCGTCTGGTGCTCGGCTGGTTCCTGTCGGCGATCTCGATCCTCGGCCTCCTGCACGTCGTGCGCGGTCCCGAGAAGCTCATGGCCGACTTCGACGCGTTCGGCACCGCCGGTGGCTGGTTCGGCGCGATCGTCGGCGAACCGCTGCGCAACCTCATCGCCGACGCAGGCGCGATCGTGGTCTTCATCGCCGTGTTCCTGCTCGGCGTGCTGCTCATCACCGGCTCCACCATCCGCCAGCTGATGAGCCAGACCGGTCGCAGCGCGGTCGCCGTCGCCACCCCGCTCGGCAAGGTGGCGCGCACCGCTCGCGACAAGTTCGGCGACATCGCCACGCTGCGCAGCGAGCGCGAAGGGCTCGACGACGTCGACCCGTACGACGAGGATCTCGACGAGGCGCGCCCGAGCCTCTACGACGCGGATGCGGACGACGACTGGAGCGACACCGCCCCGAAGACCAAGTCGAAGCGCAAGCCCAAGGCCGTCGAGCCGGTCGTGTACGACGGCGGAGACGGCGAGCAGGCCGAGCTCGAGCTCGGCCCGGGCGCTGCGCGGGGCGCCTGGGTGCTGCCGCCGTCGAACTACCTCAACCGCACCGAGAACCAGACGATCAACAAGGCCGAGGTCGAGGCCCGCGGCACCACGCTCGTCGAGGCGCTCGCGTCGCACGGCGTCGAGACCCGCATGGTCGGCATGACCGTCGGCCCCACCGTCACGCGGTACGAACTCGAGCTCGGCCCGGGCGTCAAGGTCGCCCGCATCACCAGCCTCAACCGCGACATCGCCTACGCGATGGCGGCGGTCGACGTGCGCATCCTGGCCCCGATCCCTGGTCGGTCGGCGATCGGTGTCGAGGTGCCCAACCACACCCGCCAGCTGGTCGCGCTCGGCGACATCATGACCTCGCCCGAGGCCAAGGTCGCCTCGCACCCGCTCGACGTCGCCGTCGGCAAGGACATCGCCGGCCGGGCCGTGTTCCTCAACCTGGCCACCACGCCACACCTGCTGATCGCCGGCACCACCGGCGCCGGCAAGTCGAGCGGCATCAACTGCATCATCACCTCGCTGCTGATGCGCACCACGCCCGAGCAGGTGAAGCTGATCCTGATCGACCCGAAGCAGGTCGAGATGGGCCAGTACAACCGCCTGCCGCACCTGCTCACCCAGCCGGTCACCAATCCGAAGAAGGCGGCCAACGCGCTGCAGTGGGCCTGCAAGGAGATGGATCGTCGCTACGACGTGCTCTCCGAGGTCGGCTTCCGCGACATCGGCGGCTACAACGCGGCGTACGACCGGGGCGACCTGGTCGGCGAGGCGATGCCGGGCCTGCTCGACGACGAGAACCCGCCGCAGTACGAGCGCATGGCCTACATCGTGGTGGTCGTCGACGAGCTCAACGACCTGATGATGGTGGCGGCCCGCGACGTCGAGGAGAGCATCACCCGCATCGCGCAGAAGGCCCGTGCGGTCGGCATCCACCTGATCGTCGCCACCCAGCGCCCGTCGGTGAACGTGATCACCGGTGTCATCAAGGCCAACGTGCCCGCCCGCATGGCGTTCGCCGTCTCGTCGCTCACCGACAGCCGCGTGATCCTCGACCAGCCCGGTGCCGAGAAGCTGGTCGGCAAGGGCGACATGTTGCTGCTGCCGGGCAGCAGCAACGTCGCGCAGCGCATCCAGGGCTCGTTCGTCAGCGAGGAGGAGGTGCGCAAGGTCGTCGCCCACTGGCGTCGCCAGGCGCCCGAGGTCACCTACGTCAGCGGGGTCGAGGGTGACGACGGCGAGAGCAGCGGTGGTGGCGGCATGTTCGGTGGCTCGTCCGGCGGGGGGGACGAGGACGAGGACGAGGCATTGATGCGGCAGGCGATCGAGCTGGTCGTCCGCAGTCAGCTCGGCAGCACCTCGATGCTGCAGCGCAAGCTCAAGGTCGGCTTCGCCCGTGCGGGCCGGATCATGGACCTGCTCGAGACGCGCGGCATCGTCGGTCCGAGCGAGGGATCGAAGGCCCGGGCGGTGCTGATGACCGTCGAGGAGTACGAGCTGCTGCAAGGCAGCTGAGTCGGTCGTTCGCCGGTGGTATCGGGCGTCACGACATGCCATCTCGTCGACGAGTCGAGCCGCGCATGCCGCTCACGCTCACCCGCTGAGCCGAGGCCGCCGGCGTCCGCTCGTCAGCCGACTCGTCGGCAGAGCAGGTGGCTGATGCCGCTCGCCACCAGGTCGCCCCGCTCGTTCCACACGCGCTGATGGCTCCCGATGAGGCCGTCGCGGGCGGCAGGGCTGGTGCCGACCAGCAGGCACCAGTCGTCCGTCGGGTCGAGGTGGTGGAACTCGCAGGACACGTCGATGCTCGGCGCCATCCAGACCTCGGTGCGATGACGTCGGCCGATCGACGGCCATGCGCCGAGATCGACGAGCAGCAACAGGCGGGCGGCCTGTGCCCACTCGTCGCCGGCCGCCGGGGAGGCGAACCGCAGCCAGTTCTCGTAGATCGCGGGCTCGGGTTCGCGCTGTTCCCAGGCGGCGGAGCCGAGCCATGTCACGGGTCGTTGCTCGAAGTTGTCCCAGAAGCGGTGGCGGCTGCGCGGCGTGTCGGGGTCGGCGGCGATGCGCTCGTCCATCGTGGGCAGTTCGCGCCACGAGGGCACCGCGGGCATCGGGGCGTCGTCGTGCTCGAGTCCGTCGATGCCGGCGTCGACCGCCCACACCATCGCCGCGAGCACCGGCTTGCCCGACTGGTCGATGCGTACGTGCACGCTCGTCGCCTGGCGTGTCGCCCGCTGCACGGTGGTGGTCACCTCGATCGGCGCGTCGAACGACGCGGCGCCGAGGAAGTGCACCGTGGCGTTGGCCGGTCGGGCACGAGCCGTGACGGCCCGAGCCGCCTGCACTGCGAAGGCGGCCATGTAGCCGCCGTTCGGGCCCCAGATCTCCCAGTCGCGAGAGAGCGTGGCGGTGAAGGTGCCGGATACCGCGGGTGTGAGCGTGGTGTCGGCGGCGAGGTCCCCCATGCGGGAAGCGTAGATCCGGGCCTCGCTGGTCAGCCCGCGGGTTTCGCCCGCCCCGCCGTGCTGGCCGCTCGCGCTGCGGCTCGCTTGGCCGCTGCGGCGGCCGCCCGCTCGCGGGCCTCGCGGAGCTTGGCCTCGACGATCACGCGCACCACGTCGAGCGGCAGCGGGTCGCGGTGCAGGAACTTCGCGGTGCCCTTCGAGACCGCGTACGGGGCGAGCGCTGCGTCGACGGCGGGGTCGCCCTGGGGGAGCGGGTACATCGACACGTGCTCGCTCCAGGCGGCCATGAACACGAAGACCTTGCCGTCGATCGTGAACGCCGGGATCGCGTAGCTGATCCGCTCGCCGGCCGCGGGTTCGACGTCGCGGACGACCGCTCGGATCGCCTCGAGGCGTTCGCGACCGATCTCGTCGCAGTCCGCCAGGTACTCCTCGACGGTGGTGTGCTTGCTCATCCGGGTGACCTCCGCTCGATCCGACGAGGCGACGCCCCTCGACTCATCGGTCGCGGGTCGCCGGTGACATGATGCCCAACGATCCCGGCGGCATCCGAGCCGTCGGCCGCATGGGGGTGCGTCAGATGAGCGAGATCGAGTTCACGGAAGTCACGACCGGGTTGCGTTTCCCCGAGGGTCCGATCGCGATGCCCGACGGCACGGTGATCCTCGTCGAGATGTTCGGCCCACGGATCACGCGGGTGCATCCCGACGGCACCAAGGAGACCGTGGCCGAGATCGTCGGCGGACCCAACGGCGCGGCGATCGGCCCCGACGGCGCGCTGTACCTGTGCAACAACGGCGGCTGCTTCACCCCGGTCGACCTCGGCGAGCTGTTGCTGCCCGGTCCGTTCGACCCGAGCCGCTACATCGGCGGTCGGATCCAGAAGGTCGACCTCGCGACCGGCGCCGTCACCGATCTGTACACCGAGTGCGACGGGCGCCCGCTGCGCGCCCCGAACGACCTGGTCTTCGACGCCCACGGCGGCTTCTGGTTCACCGATCACGGCATCCGCGACGCGGCCAACCGCACGAGCGACCTCACGAGCATCTACTACGCCAAGGCCGACGGCAGCTCGATCACCGAGGTCGTCCACCCCGTCGAGGGCCCGAACGGGATCGGCCTGTCGCCCGACGGCACCAAGGTGTACTGGGCCGAGACCCACTCGGGCCGCGTGTTCCAGCGCACGATCAGCTCGCCCGGGGTGCTCGAGCCGCTGCCGCCGCTCGATCCGGGCCTGCTGGTGGGCCTGCCCGGTTACCAGCTGTTCGACTCGCTCGCCGTCGACGGTGAGGGCAACGTGTGCGTCGCCACGCTGATCAACGGCGGCGTCACGATCGTGTCGCCCACCGGCGAAACGAGCCACATCGCCACCGGCGACCTGCTCACCACCAACATCTGTTTCGGCGACCGCGACGGCAGTGGTGAGTACCGCGACGCCTACATCACGGTCAGCGGCACCGGCAAGCTGTTGCACTGCCGCTGGCCGCACCGGGGCCTGCGCCTCAACCACCTCTGACTCGCCGCTCGGGCCACGACTCGCACGTCCGGCGGAACCCGGCGGGGTCCGCCGGCGTCTCAGTGACATGCTGTCGCACATGGGGAAGGGGCGTCACCGTCGGGTGATCCCGTGGATCGCGCTCTCGTGCCTGGTGCTCGGTGCGTGCTCCGACGACCCGTCGGGCGTCGCGCCGACCACCGGTCCGTCGTCGACGGCCACGCCCGGCACCGACGCCCCGTCCACGACGTCGACCACGATCCGGCCGCCCGGCGACACCAGCGTGCCGCCGAACACGGTGCCGCCGTCCGTGCCGGTGCCGCACTACGTGGACGAGACCGGCTTCGACGACCACAGCGTGCCGTCGGTCGCGACGCAGGACGAGTTGCTCGCGCTCAGCCGCACCGGGGTGGGCGGGCAGTCGGTGATGAAGTTCGTGCTGCCCGAGTTCGACCGGCCCGCCGACTCGCCCGGGCTCACCCGCGCGTTCCTGATGGACAGCGGTTTCTACGAGCTGCACGACGAGTGGTGGTGGTTTCGCCTGCTGAACGGGCGGGCCGTGCCGGGCGACGACACGGTGCCGCTCACCGAGCGCCGGTTCGGTTCGGTCGGCGAGATCGAGCAGTGGGCCCGGTCGCTGCCCCCGTCGAAGCTGCCGCTCGGGCTGAAGTTCGTCGGCGATCGCCTGTACAGCGAGGGCTTCTACGACCTCGCGCTGCACGCCGAGCCGCGCACCCTGGGGGTCGGGTCGATCGTCCGCTTCCCCGACACCACCGGCGCGGTGCACTGGCTGCTCGAGCTCGAGTACTCCGACGTGGTGACGCCCGAGCACATCGCCCAGTTCTTCGACCGGTTGCGGCCGGTGCTGCCGGCCGACGTGTGGGATCGGCTCGAGTGGGTGATCCGCTCGCCGCAGCACGAGCAGGTGGCCGAGCAGATGGCTGCCGGGTCGTTGCCCTACGGCGATCGGGTGGTGCAGTACAGCGACCTCGTGCCGGCGGGCCAGGTGGGCGTGTACAGCGAGGGCATCACCGCGGGTCGCCTGCTGTACGTCGGCGACGACGGTGCCGACCTGGCGTCGGCCACGCCGACCGACATCGTGGTGACCGAGCACGTGCCCGACTGGCTGCCGCAGGCCGCCGCGCTGATCACCTCCGATCCTCAGACGCCGCTCGCCCATGTGAGCCTGCTGGCGCGGAACCGACGCATCCCGGACGTGTCGCGCTCGGGTGTGCACGTCGACGCCGGCATCCGCCAGGCCGCTCGCGTGCGGGCGTACGCCATCGTGCTGGCCCGCGACGGGCGGCTGACCGTGGCCCTGATCACCAAGGAGCAGTACGCGGCGTGGCAGCGGGGCGACGACATCGCACCGCTGTCGCTGCCTGCGGTCGACACGTCGTCGATGCCGCTCGTCGTCGACCTCACCGCCGAGGCCGCGCGGCTGTCGTCGGGTGGGCTCACGGCCGACGAGGTCGACCGGTGGGTGCCGGTGATCGGCGGCAAGGCGACCGGTTTCCTCACGCTGCTGTCGACACCAGGCATCGACCCGCCGCCCACCCCGCTCGCGATCACGGTCCGCCCGTATCTCGAGCACCTCGCACCGCTGCGGTCGACCATTGCCGCCGTGCTCGACGATCCGTCGATGGACGACGACCCACGCGTGCGCTGGCTGGTGCTGGAAGGCGACGACGACTACGCGGACGTGTTCGCGAGCGACAGCGATGCGGCGTTCGCCGAGCAGTTCCTCGCCGACCACCCCGAAGGCACGCCGCTCGGCGACGTGCTCGCGGCGGGAGGGGTGCGCGAGTACGTCGAGGACGCCCCGATCGATCCGGCGACGCTGCGTGCGATCACCGATCAGCTCGAGCGCACCTATGGCGACTACGCCGAGACGACGGGTCTGCGCTTCCGTTCGTCGAGCTCGGTCGAGGACGTCGAGGGCTTCAACGGTGCAGGGCTCTACACGTCGTACACGGGCTACCTGCACCCCGAGGGTGCCGCCGACCCCGACGACCGCGACAAGACGATCGAGTCCGCGATCCAGAAGGCGTGGGCGTCGTACTGGAGCTTCGAGGCGTTCGAGGAGCGCCGGGCCGAGCGCATCGATCAGCTGAGCGGTGCGATGGGTCTGGTGGTGCACGCACGCTTCGACGACGACCTCGAGCACGACAACGGCGTGGCCACCTTCACCTACCTGCCTCGTGCGCAGGGCGAGCCGATCGACGACGACGCCGAACTGCAGATCAACGTGCAGGTGGGCGCCACCGACGTCACCAACCCCGACGGTGGGTCGCTGCCCGAGGTGATCGTGGTGCGACGCGAGGCAGGGCAGCTCACGATCGAGCGCACCTCGCCCTCCACGCTCGTCACCCCGGGCGGACAGGTGCTCGACGACGCGGCGGTGCGCGAGCTGTTCGAGCAGACCGCCGCCGTGGCCGACATCTGGCGCACCCGCGCCAACGCGGCGCTGACGCCCGCGCAACAGATGCAGACCGTGGTGCTCGACTTCGAGTTCAAGCACGTCGAGGCCGGGTGGCCGGCGTTGCAGCCCGGTCGCACGCCGTTCCCGGCACGGCTCGTGCTGCGGCAGGTGCGCGGCCTCGATCCAGGCATGCGCCGCCTGCCCGAGGCCGCACGCGACCTGGCGGTGCCGCTCGACGTGCTGATGCGTGCGTCGCAGATCGAGGCCGGCACGTGCACGGGGGCCTCGGGGAAGGTGTACTCGGGCATCGTCGTGCACACCGATCCGCTCCTCGCCCCCGACATGGGGTTCGCCGACACGCCGTGGCAGCAGGGTGACGCCCTGCCGAACGGCTCGGCGTGCAACGCCACCCGCACCGACAGCGTCAGCTACACCTCGCCTGATCGCGCGCTGGCTGCGCTGATCGACGGTGGGGCGGCCTTCGTGGTGCTCGACGGCTGACCGGCGGCGGGTACCGTCACGCCCGTGACCACCGACGAGCCGCGGAGCCGGCGCGAAGAGAAGAAGGAGCGCACCCGTCTGGCGCTCGTCGAGGTCGCGCACCGTCGGTTCGCGCACCAGGGCTACCACGAGACGACGCTCGACGAGATCAGCAGCGAAGTGGGTGTGCGCGTGCAGACGCTGCTGCGCCACTTCGAGTCGAAGGCGCACCTCGCGATGGCGCCGTGGTACCACCGGTTGTTCGTGTTGCAGGCCGCGCTCGAGTCACGGCGCGGCCCGGCGATCGAGGTGTGGCGCACGTTCGTCACCGAGGAGAGCGCCGAGGCGTTGCGGCCGTCGTCGTCGACCTCGTCGTCGGTGGTCGAGTCGATCAAGGCGTTCCGCACGTGGGCCGAGAAGGACCCGGTGCTCGTCGCGATGTCGAGCGACATCGAGGTGCGCGCTCAGTTGTCGCTGGCCGCGGCGTTGGCGGCAGATGCCAGACAGCCGGCCGACGACCTGCACTCGCGTCTCGTGGCGTCGATGCTCGTGTCGGGACGGTCGGCGGTGTTCGAGCGCTGGGTGGTGTCCGGGGCGACGAGCCCCGATCTCGCCCGCGATCAGGCGGCGCTGATCGACGTGGTGACCGGGTCGTTCCCCCGCGCATCGACGCGGCGGCTGCTGCGATTGGGGACCGGTTCGCGCACACAAATGTGAGTGATTAACATCTCGTTCGGACAGCGAGCTGGGGGGCTGGATGTCGAGGGGGAGCAACACATCGACGTGGGTCGGTGCCGTGATCGACGCGGTGCCCGCACCGGTGCGCCGCGTCGCGCACGTGTTGCTGCCGGCCGCCTGCGTGATCGGCCTCCAGCTCGTCGCGTTCCCGGTGCCGCTCGGGGTGTTCGTGCGTGGTGCGACCGTCGGTCTGCTCACCGCCCTGGTGGCCCTCGGGGCGGCGCTGGTGTACCGGGCGAACCGTGCGCTCAACTTCGCGACGGCCGACCTCGGTTACCCCTCGGCGCTCGTGGCCGTGATGCTCGTGTCGATCAACGGGCTCCCGTACCTGTTGGGGCTCGGTGGTGGCCTGCTGCTGGCGTTCGTGCTGGGCGCGGTGGTCGAGCTGTTGATCGTGCGTCGCTTCGCGACCTCGTCGCGGCTGATCTTCACCGTGGCGACGATCGGCCTCGCCCAGCTGCTGGCCTCACTCGCGTACAGCGCCTCGCGATGGTGGTGGGACGACAACCCCGCGTCGTTGCGGCTGTCGACACCGATCGACGTGACCGTGCGGATCCACCCGCTGGTGTTCGACGGCGACGACGTGGTCGTGTGGGTGGTGTCGCCGGTGCTGCTGTTCGTGGTGTGGTGGTTGCTGGCCCGCACCCGCCTGGGAGCGCTCGTGCGGGCGGCAGCCGACCGCGGCGAACGCGCTGCGCTGTTGGGCGTGCCGGTGCGCAGGGTGCACACGTTGGTGTGGGCGCTGGCGTCGATGCTCGCCTTCGTGGCCCTGTGGCTGCGGGCAGGTGTCCTCGGCCTGCCCGTCGGAGCGGCGCTCGGCCTCGGTGTGTTGCTCCGCGCGGTCGGCGCGTTGGTGGTCGGGCGCATGACCGAGCTCGTCACGGTGGTCACCACGGCCGTCGCGTTCGGGGTGCTCGAGACCGCGGTCACGTTCGGTGCCGACAGCGCGGTGCAGGGCCAGGCCGTCGTGGCGGGCACGGTGCTGGCCGTGCTGCTGCTGCGACGCCGATCGGCCACACGCGCCGAGCTCGAGGAGACGTCGAGCTGGCGGCAGGCGTCGGAGGTGCGCCCGGTGCCTTCGGCGATGCGCCGGCTGCCCGAGGTGCGCATCACCCGGTGGGTGTCGGGTGTGCTGTGCGCCGCGGTGCTGCTGGCCCTGCCGTTCGGCCTGTCGACGGCGCAGTCGATCAAGGCGACGTCGGTGCTCGCGTTCGGGGTGGTGGGCGTGTCGTTGGTGGTGCTCACCGGTTGGGCCGGACAGGTGTCGCTCGGTCAGATGGCGTTCGTCGCCTGGGGCGGTGCGGTCACGGCTGCGTCGACCGACGCCTGGGGCGTCGACCCGCTGGTCGCGTTCGCGCTCGCGGCCGGCACCGGTGGCCTGGTCGCCTGCGCGGTCGGGTTGCCGGCGCTGCGGTTCCGAGGGTTGTATCTGGCGGTCACCACGCTCGCGTTCGGGCTCGTCACCTCGAGCTACCTGCTCGACCCGTCGCACTTCGACTGGGTGTCGACCGACCGGTTCGAGCGCCGTCCGCTGCTCGGCCGGATCGATCTCGAATCCGACACGGCGATGTACTTCGTGAGCGTCGGCGCGCTCGTGCTGGTGGGTGCGGTGCTCCGGCGGCTGGCGATGCGCGAGAACGAGGCGATGGCGCAGAGTTTCGGTATCTCGCCCGTGCGCACCAAGCTCACGGCCTTCGCGTTGTCGGGCGCCGTGGCGGCCTTCGGCGGAGCGCTCCTCGCGTATCAGCAGCACGCGTTCGTGCCGAACCTGCACGCGCCCGAGACGAGCATCGCGGTGTTCGTGTCGACCGTGATCGGCGGCCTCGGCGCGTGGTGGGGTGGGTCGGTGGGTGCGCTGTTCTCGAAGGGGCTCGGCTGGTTCCTGCCCGAGGAGTGGCTGCTGCTCACCACGTCGATGGGCATGCTCGCCATCCTGCTGGTGTTGCCCGATGGCCTGGGTGGCGCGCTCGTCGCCGTGCGTGATCGCTGGTTGCGTGCGATCGCTCGCGATCGTGGCATGCACGTGCCGAGCCTGCTGGCCGACCGGGCCGAGCCGGCGGCCGCCGGGTCGCTCGGCGACGGCGAGGTGGCGGCGTGAACGGCGACCGGATGCTGCGTCGGGTGCTCGACGGACTGCCCGCCTACCCGCTGCTGGTGCTGTTCGGCCTCAACGCCGTCGACGAGCTCGACCGTGCCGCGTTCGGCATCCTGCTGCCCGAGATCCGGCGCGCCTTCGACCTCGATCTGACGGGTGTGCTCACGCTGGTGACCGTCACCGGGGTGGTGGGTCTGCTGTTGCAGGTGCCGATCGGGTTGATGGTCGACCGCACGAAGCGGGTGCCGGTGGCGCTCGGCGGTGCCGTCGTGTGGGGCCTGGCGTCGTTGGCGACCGGGCTCGCCCCCACGGTGGTGGTGCTCGCGATCTGCCGCACCTCGTCGGGGCTGGGCAAGGCGATCATCGATCCCACGCACCAGTCGCTGATCGCCGACTACTACCCACCCGACGTACGTGTGCGGGCCTACTCGTTCCATCGCGCGGCCAACGCCGTCGGTGCGTTCGTCGGACCACTGGCCGCCGGACTGATCGCAGCGGCGACCGACTGGCGCGTGCCGTTCGTGGTGTTCGCGATCCCGACGATGCTCGTGGTGGTCGCCGGGATGAAGCTGCGCGAGCCGGTGCGCGGTGCGCACGAGCGCCGGGCGATGGGCGTGGGCGACGACGTGGTCGCCACCGAGGAGGTGCCGCCCTCGTTCGCCGAGTCGTGGCGGATGGTGTGGCGGATCGAGGCGCTGCGCCGCATCTGGTACGCGCTGCCGTTCCTCACCGTGTCGATCATCGGCTTCGGCACGCTGGCCGCGCTGCTGTACGAGGAGCGCTTCGATCTCGACGAGCGAGCGCGCGGTCTGATCGCCGCGTGCGTCGAACCGGCGCAGCTGGTCGGCCTGCTGGTCGGCGCCCGGTACGGCACGCGGATGATGGCGAAGCACCCGGGGCTGGCGTTGCGGTTGGTGTCGGTGACGGCGCTGGTGTCGGCCGGCCTGGCGGCGGTGTGGGCGCTGTCGCCGAGCCTGCCGATGGCGATCGGCGCACAGGTGCTGCTGGCTGCGTCGAGCGCGGTCCTCGCGCCGAGCATCACCGCTGCGCTCACCATGGCGATCCCGCCGAGCGCCCGAGGGATGGGCCTGGCGGTGGGCAGCCTGTGGGTGCTGCCCGGCCTGATCGTCCTGCCGGTGATCGGGGCGATCGGCGACCGCTGGGGGCTGCAGCGCGGGATGCTGGTGATGACGCCCGTCCTGGCGATCGGCGGCCTCGTGATCGCGACGGCGGGCAACGTGATCGAGCGCGACATCCGGCAGGTGTGGCAGTCCGCTGCGGCGCGGGCCGAGGCGTTGCTCGCTCGCCGCGAGGGGCGGTCGACGCTGCTGGTCGTGCGTGATCTCGACGTCTGGTACGGCACCGTGCAGGTGTTGTTCGACGTGGACCTCGAGGTGAGCGAGGGCCAGGTGGTGGCGCTGCTCGGCACCAACGGCGCCGGCAAGTCGACGGTGCTGAAAGCGATCACGGGCGTGGTCGCCTCCGCCCGCGGTGCGGTCGTGTTCGACGGGCGCGAGATGACGTTCGCCCCGCCCGACGAGGTGGCGGCGCGCGGGCTCGTGTTGATGCCGGGCGGAGCCGGGGTGTTCCCGTCGCTCACCGTGGACGACAACCTGCGCGTGGCCGGCCACCTGGTGCCGGCCGACGAGCGTGCCGTGGCCGAGGCCCGCGTGTTCGCGCTGTTCCCCGAGCTCGAGCGGCGGCGCCACGAGGTGGCGGCCAACCTGTCGGGCGGTCAGCAGCAGATGCTCGCGCTCGGCATGGTGATGCTGAAGCCGCCGCGGCTGCTCGCGATCGACGAGCTGTCGCTCGGCCTCGCCCCGGTGATCGTCGACCGGTTGCTCGACGCGGTGCGGCAGATCAACGCGTCGGGCACCACCGTGGTGATCGTCGACCAGTCGGTCGAGCTCGCGCTGTCGATCGCCGACACGGCGTACTTCATGGAGAAGGGCGAGATCCGCTTCAGCGGCCCGACACGTGAGCTGCTCGATCGGCGCGACCTGTTGCGATCGGTGTTCCTGGCGGGCGCCGGTGAGTCGGCTGCGGCGATCGAGGGTGAGCGTGACGCGATCGACCGCGACGGCGCGCCCGTGCTCGAGGTGGTCGGCCTGGGCCGCACCTTCGGCGGCGTGGTGGCCGTGGCCGACGTCGACCTGCAGGTGTCGCGGGGCGAGATCGTGTGCGTCATCGGGCCGAACGGGGCGGGGAAGACCACCTTGTTCGACCTCGTCAGCGGGTTCACGCCGGCGCACACCGGGGTGGTGCGCCTCGACGGTCGCGAGATCTCGGGCCTGGCCGCGCACGCCCGCGCCCGCGCCGGACTCGGCCGGTCGTTCCAGGACGCGCGCCTCGCGCCCGGCCTCACCGTGGACGAGACGATCGCGGTCGCGCTCGAACGCTCGCTCGGCCGGTGGCCCGGCTCGCGCAGCCTGGCCGGCGCGCTCGCGTTCCTGCCCGCCGTGCACGACGCCGAGGCGTTCGTGCACACGCGCGTCGACGAGCTCGTCGAGATGTTCGGCCTGCAGGCGTTCCGCCAGAAGTTCGTCCGCGAGCTGTCGACCGGATCGCGGCGCATCGTCGACCTCGCCTGCCTGGTCGCGCACCAGCCGAGCGTCGTGCTGCTCGACGAGCCGTCGAGCGGCATCGCCCAACGCGAGACCCAGGCCCTGGTCGGGGTGCTCCGCACGGTGCGCGACCGCACGGGCGCGAGCCTGGTCGTGATCGATCACGACATGCCGCTCGTCCGGTCGATCGCCGACCGGATCGTCGCGATGGACGCCGGCCGGGTGATCGCCGACGGTCCGCCCGACGAGGTGCTCACCGACCCGGCCGTCGTGACGGCCTACCTCGGCCGCGTCGGCGAGCGCTCCCACGAACCGACCCACGAACGCATCGACGACCGCACCCACGACGACACGACGACAGGAGCCACGCCATGAGCGACCCGACCCGCGACACCGCCGGCGGCCCGACCGCAGCCGGCCGCACCTTGCGACGTTGGGGGCCGCTCGCTGCGATCGTCGCCGTCGCAGCGGCGGTGCTCGGCTTGTTGTTCTGGCCCTCGGGCGACGACGGCGACGACTCGGACGCCGAGGCAACACCGCCGACCACCGCCTCGACCGAGAACTCGCCGTCGGCCGCGAACACCACGGACGCCGCGGCCACCACCGACGCCAGCACACCCGCCACGCCCGGCACGTTCACCGGCGACACGGTCGGGCTCGACACCAGCGCGCCGCTGTTCTGGGCCGAGGCCGACGAGGCGGGCGTGGCCGACACGATCGACTGGACCTCGCGCTGCGACACCACCAAGGGCACCTACGCCTACCCGTCGGCCTACGCGATGCCCTGCGTCGCGCCGTTCAGCGGCGACAACGGGGGAGCGACCGCCACGGGCGTCACCGCCGACACGATCCGCGTGGTCGTCTACCAGCCGCAGGACGACGACCCGATCACCGGCTTCATCGCCGGGGCCGTGCAGGCCGACGACACCAACGCCGACCAGCAGGACACGATCGCCCGCACCGCCGAGATGTACGAGTCGTTCGCCGAGATGTACGGGCGCCACGTCGAGTTCGTGTACTACACCGCCACCGGCCTCGCGAACGACGCCGTCGCCGCCCGCGCCGACGCCGCCGCGATCGCCGAGCTCGAGCCGTTCGCCGTGTGGGGCAGCCCGCCCTTCGCCGGTCGCGCCTTCGCCGAGGAGCTCGCCGCCCGGCAGGTGATGTGCCTCTGCACCGGTGGCGGCGACGTCGAGTTCGTGAAGGAGCGCTCGCCCTACCTGATCACCTTGATCCCGAGCGCCGAGCAGGGCCGGGCGCACCTCGTCGAGTTCATCGGCAAGCGCCTCGCGAACCAGAACGCGATCCACTCCGGCGAATTCACCGACCAGCCGCGCCGGATCGCACTCGTGTACATCGAGACCGACGACCTGTCGGCGCGGGGCGCGCAGCAGCTGCAGCAGCAGGTGCGCGACCAGTACGGCGTCGAGCTCGTCGACCTCGTGCCGTACACGATCGACCCGACCACCCTGCAGGAGCAGGCGGCGACGATCGTGGCCCGCCTGGCGTCGAACGGCGTGACGACCGTGCTGTTCGTGGGCGACCCGGTCGCGCCGATCAGCCTCACCCAGGAGGCCACGGCACAGGACTGGTTCCCCGAGTGGGTGGTCACCGGCACCGGCTACACCGAGACCACCGCGTTCGCCCGGCTGTACGACCAGCAGCAGTGGGCGCACGCGTTCGGCAGCGCCTGGTACGCCGCGCCGGTGTCGCTCGAAGCGGCCGGCGCCTACCGCCGCTACCTGTGGTTCCACGGTGACGAGCCGGCCGCCCGCGAGACGATCAACGACCTCGAGGGCACGATCACGTTCCTCTACTACTGGGTGCAGGCCACCGGCCCCGACCTCACGCCGCAGCACTTCATCGACACGATGTTCTCGTTCCCGATGGCCGATCGCGCGTCGCTCACGTCGGTACGGCTGTCGTGGGGCGAGAAGGGGGTCTGGCCGGCGGCGTTCGAACCCGACTACTACGGGGTCGACGACCAGACCGAGATCTGGTGGGATCCCGAGGCCACGGGAGTGGACGAGATCGGCCGGGAGGGCACCGGCATGTGGCGCTACGTCGCCGGCGGCCGCCGCTACCTGCCCGGCGAACGGCCCGCCGAACCGGCCCCGTTCTTCGTCGAGGAGGGTTCGGTCACCCGCTACGACGAGCTGCCGCCCGGCGAGGAGCTGCCCGACTACCCCCGTCCCTGATCCGCTCGCCGATAGCCTCGACCCACGTGGGTCAGCGCTTCTACGTCGAGACCTTGGGATGCCCCAAGAACCAGGTCGACAGCGACAAGATCATCGGCACCCTGCTCGCCGACGGCATGACGCCCACCGACGACGCCTCGGCCGCCGACCTCGTCGTCGTGAACACGTGCGCGTTCATCGACGAGGCGCGCCGCGAGTCGATCGACACGATCCTGGCGCTCGAGGAGGGTCGCAAGGACGGCGCCCGCCTCGTCGTCACCGGCTGCATGGCCGAGCGCTACGGCGACGAGCTCGCCGAGGCGCTGCCCGAGGTCGATCAGGTGGCCGGTTTCGGCGTGCCGATCGCGCCGGTCGCGCCGAACACCTCTGCGCCCGTCTCGGGACGCGGCAAGAAGCTCATCCCGGTCAGCTCGGCGCCGATCCCGAGCTTCGACCTGCTCAACCTGCCCCGTCCCAAGAGCACCAGCCCGTGGGCCTACGTGAAGATTGCCGAGGGGTGCGACCGCACGTGCGGCTTCTGCGCGATCCCGAGCTTCCGTGGTCCGCAGCGCAGCCGCGACGTCGACTCGATCCTGCGCGAGGTCGACGAGCTCGAGGCCCAGGAGATCGTGCTGATCGCGCAGGACCTCGCGAGCTACGGCAAGGACCGGCCCGACGAGCTCGGCGCCGGCTCGATCGTGCCGCTCGTGCGCGCCGTGAGCGGTCGCGTGCCGTGGACCCGGCTGCTGTACCTGTACCCCAGCGACCTCACCGACGAGCTGATCGACGCGATCTGCGACACGGGCGTGCCCTATTTCGACCTGTCGCTGCAGCACGTCAGCAAGCCGCTGCTGCGCCGCATGCGCCGGTGGGGCGACGGCGACCGGTTCCTGCGCCGCATGGCCGACATCCGGGCACGCGAACCCGAGGCCGCGTTCCGCAGCAACTTCATCGTCGGCTACCCGGGCGAGACCGAGACCGACCACGACGAGCTGCTCCGCTTCGTCGAGGAGGCCGAGCTCGACTGGTGCGGGTTCTTCGCCTACTCGCCCGAGGAGGGCACCTACGCCTACGAGCTCGACGGCGCGGTCGACCGGGGGCTGATGGACGACCGGCTCGCCGAGCTGCGCGAGCTGCAGGACGAGATCACGGCCCGCCGGCGTGACGACCTGCTCGGCACCACCACCCGGGTGCTGGTCGACGAGCCGGGCACGGCCCGCAGCCACCGCGAGGCCCCGGAGATCGACGGGGTGATCGAGGTGCCCGACACGCTCGTTCCCGGATCGTTCGTCGAGGTGCGTATTGTCGAGGCCATGGGTCCCGACCTGGTCGCCGAGATCGTGAGCTGATCGTGCCGGTCGATCCGTCCGCCATCGCCACCTGGGCCAACCTGGTCACGGTCGGTCGCGTGCTGATCGCGCCGCTCATGTTCTGGCTGATCCCCGAGCGCCCCGGCGGCGCGTGGATCGCCTTCCTGCTGTGGTTCGTGCTGTGTTCGAGCGACGGCATCGACGGCTACCTGGCCCGGCGTCACGGGGTCACCACCTTCGGCACCTTCCTCGACCCGCTCGCCGACAAGGTGCTCGTGCTCGGCGCGATGTTCACCCTCGTCAGCCGCGACGTGTTCTGGGTGGTGCCGGTCGTGATCATCGCCGGTCGCGAGATCGCGATCAGCCTGTACCGCACGTTCGTCGGTGCCAAGGGCGTCAGCGTGCCGGCCAGCAAGGTCGCCAAGTGGAAGACCGTCGCGCAACAGCTGTCGGTGGGATTCGCGATCCTGCCGCTCACCGCGCTCGACGCCACCTGGCTGTGGAAGGGCCTGCTGTGGATCTCGGTCGCGCTCGCGTTGATCAGCGGCGCGCAGTACCTGTGGCGGGCCCGCCAGGCCGGCCGCACCGTGGTGCTCACGGACATGGGTCGGCCCGACGTCGGCCGCCAGTCGGTCTGAGCCGCCCGTGCGCTGCGACGTCGTCGCCGTCGGCACCGAGCTGCTGCTCGGGCAGATCGTCGACACCAACTCGTCGTGGATCGGTGAGCAGCTGGCTGCGAACGGCATCGACTCGCTGCTGCAGGTGAAGGTCGGCGACAACCTCGGCCGGATCGAGACGATCCTGCGCCGGGTGCTCGCCGACGCCGACGCCGTGATCATGTGTGGCGGTCTCGGCCCCACCCACGACGACCTCACCCGTGAGGCGATCGCCGCGGTGATGGGCGTGGGCCTGCACCACGACGAGTCGGTGGCCGAGGTGATCCGTCAGCTGTTCGCGTCGCGCAACCGGCCGATGGCGCAGAACAACCTGCGCCAGGCCCAGGTGCCCGACGGCGCCGAGTTGATCCGTCAGACCCGCGGCACCGCGCCGGGGCTCATCTGCCCGGTCGTGGTCGACGGGGTCGCCAAGGTGATCTACGCGGTGCCGGGCGTGCCGCACGAGATGAAGGACATGCTCGAGCGTGCCGTGCTGCCCGACCTGCGCGCCCGCAACGGCGATCCGTCGGTGATCGTGAGCCGCACGCTGCGCACGTGGGGCGAGAGCGAGAGCGGGCTCAACGAACGGCTCGACCCGGTGATCGACGATCTCGAGGCCGACGGCAGCGCCACGCTCGCGTTCCTGGCGAGCGGCTGGGAGGGCATCAAGGTGCGCCTCACCGCCAAGGCGACCACGGCCGAGGCCGCGACGGTCCGGCTGGCACCGGTCGAGGCGCGCATCCGCGGCATCCTCGGCGACCAGGTGTTCGGCACCGACGACGACACGATGGAGTCGGTGGTGCTGCAGTTGCTGCGCACGCGAGGGTGGACCCTCGGCCTGGCCGAGTCGGTGACCGGCGGCCTGGTGGCCGGACGGATCACCAACGTGCCCGGCGCGAGCGAGGTGTTCGCGGGCTCGGTCGTCAGCTACGCGAGCGAGGTGAAGTTCGACCTGCTCGGGGTCGACCGCGGCCCGGTCGTCAGCGAGGCGGCCGCAGTGCAGATGGCGTCGGGCGCACGGCGCGTCCTGCACACCGACGTCGCGCTGGCGCTCACCGGGGTGGCCGGGCCCACCGAGCAGGACGGCATGCCCGTCGGCACCCTGTGCGCCGCCGTGGCGCTGCCCGACGGTCGGGTCGTGGCCCGCACGTTCCGCATGCCGGGGCTGCGCGACCAGATGCGCCAGATGAGCGTGATCACCGCGCTCGACCTGCTGCGGCGCGAACTGCTCACCATGCCCTGAGGCCCGTAGGCTCTGGGGTCGCCTCGCCTCCGTAGCTCAATGGATAGAGCAGCGGGTTTCTACCCCGTTGGTTGGGAGTTCGAGTCTCTCCGGGGGCGCCACCAGCCGAGCGATCGGTGCTGCGTCTACGCTCGCCGCATGGTCGCGGCCCATCCCCTCCGACCGATGCGCGGGCGCGACCCGCACGAGCAGCACCGGGTGGCCACACCGCTCGAGCTGCTGTTCGACCTGGCGTTCACGGTGGCGTTCGGCGCAGCCGGCAACGAGCTCGCCCACGCCGTCGCCGCAGGGCACACACGTGCCGGGTTGGCGTCGTTCGCGTTCTGCCTGTTCGGCATCTGTTGGGCGTGGATCAACTACGCCTGGTTCGCCTCGGCCTTCGACACCGACGACTGGTTGTTCCGGGTGCTCACCATGGTGCAGATGGCCGGGGTGATCGTGCTGGCGATGGGCATCCCCGACGTGTTCGCCTCGATCACCGAGGGCGATCACCTCGACAACCGCGTGGTCGTGGCCGGCTACATCGTGATGCGGGTGGCGATGGTGGGGTTGTGGATCCGCGTGTACCGCCACGACCCGGCACGGCGGGCGGCGGCACGCTCGTACATCGTCTCGATCCTGGTGGCCCAGGTGCTGTGGACCGTGCTCGGTGTCGTCGAGCTCGGGGTCGGCACCACGTTCGCCCTCCTCACCGTGCCGCTCGCGATCGAGTTGAGCGGTCCGATGGTGGCCGAGCGCAGGTACGGCGGCACGCCGTGGCACGCGCACCACATCGCCGAGCGCTACGGCCTGCTGGCGATCATCACGATCGGCGAGGCCGTGATCGGCACGGTGAGCGCGATGTCGGCGCTGGTGCACGACGACGCGATCGGCTGGAGCGCCGAAGCGGTCGCGGTGCTGGCCGGTGGCGTGCTGCTGACCTTCGGCATGTGGTGGGTGTACTTCGTGATCCCCTGGGGCGAGGTGCTGCACCATCACCGCGAGCGGTCGTTCGGCTGGGGCTACGGCCACATCGTGGTGTTCGGCGGGATCGCCGCCACGGGGGCCGGACTGCACGTGGTGCAGTACCTGCTCGACGGCGAGAGCGAGCAGGACACCTTCGGCACGCTGCTCGCAGTGGTGGTGCCGGTCACGGTGTTCCTGCTCGCGATCTACGTCATGTACTCGGTGGCCATGCGCACCCTCGACCGCTTCCACGTGACACTGATCGTGCTCACGCTGGCGGTGCTGGGGGCCGGGCTCGCCCTGGCCGCGGCCGACGTGTCGATCGCGGTGTGCCTGGCCGTGGTGGCCCTGGCGCCCGTCGTCGCGGTGGTCGGCTACGAGACCGTCGGCCACCGGCACGCCGCCGATCACCTGGCCCGGTTGCGGGCCGGCTGACGCCGTCCGTCGGGTGCGGCAGGGTTCACACCTGCTTCTCACCGACGCGAGGCATCCACCCACCGGCTCGGCTCCATACTCGGGGCATGGACACCTCGGAGCTCGCCCCCACGCCCCCCGTGCCCACCTCCCCGATCTCGGCGTTCCCGCCACCGCCGCCCCCGTCGACGCCCCCGATGCCGCTGCCCCCGGTCGCCGGCGGTACGTCGGTGCCGTCGCGTCCGCGACGCTGGCCCCTCGTGGCCGGCGCAGCGGCGATCGCCCTCGTGGCCGGCACCGCCGGCGGCGTGATCGGCGCGTCGATCGACGGTGACGACCCGATCGGCCCGTCGTCGAAGGCGCCCACCGTGGCCACGAACGACCCGGCCGTCAGCGAGGCCGTCGCCACCCTCGCCGAACTCGACGTGGCGTCGGTGGCCGAACGGATGAGCCGCAGCGTCGTCACCGTCAACAGCCTCTCGAACGGTGAGGTGTTCGGCACCGGGACCGGCGTGATCATCACCGACGACGGCGAGATCGTCACCAACGCCCACGTCGTCGCCGACGCGGAGACGGTGCGCGTGCGGCTGGCCGGCGAGACCGAGCCGCGCGACGCCGAGGTGATCGCGGTCGACGAGCCGAACGACCTGGCACTGGTCCGCATCGACGCGACCGGGCTCACGCCGGCCACGATCGCCGCGCCGGACGACGTCACCGTCGGCGAGCCGGTGGTCGCGATCGGCTTCGCGCTCGCGCTCGACGGCGGCGCCAGCGTCACCACCGGCGTGGTGTCGGCGCTCGACCGCACCCTCGTCACCGAGCAGGGCGCGCTCGGCGGCTTGATCCAGACCGATGCGGCGATCTCGTCGGGCAACTCGGGCGGCCCGCTCGTCAACGCCGACGGCGAGGTGATCGGCATCAACACCGCCGTCGCCACCGGCAGCGCCACCACGTCGGCCAGCAACGTCGGCTTCGCGATCTCGGCACGCACCCTGCTCGCCGAGATCGAGACGCTGCGGGGGAGCGCGGGCGGCGACCTCGGCCCCGAGGGCTTCCTCGGCGTGTCGATCGAGGACCGCACCGACGGCGGCGCCGGGGCGCTGCTCACCGAGATCACCGCGGACAGCCCGGCCGAGGCGGCCGGCCTCGAGGTGGGCGACGTGGTGATCGGCGCCAACGACGCGCCGGTGAGTGGCCAGGGCGGTCTGATCGCCGCGATCCGCGACACCCGACCGGGCGACGACCTCGCCCTCACCGTCCTGCGCGACGGCGAGCAACTGGAGTTGAGCGCCACGCTCGTGGCCCGCGACGAGCCCTGACCCCGTCTGACGAGGGGCCCACGAAGGCCCTGCGCCCGGGTGGAATTCGGGATTCGCCCCCTACCCTTTGATGACCGGAATCATCCGGCCGGGCGCCGAACCCGGCAGCCCCTGCGGGCCGACCAGCACCGAGTGAGGTCACCTTGAAGTTCAAGAAGGGCGAAACCGTCATCTACCCCCAGCACGGTGCGTGCATCGTGATGGGGACCAAGAAGATGGAGGCCTTCGGCTCCACCCAGGAGTACCTGATCCTCAAGACGGTCATCAACGAGATGACGCTCTCGGTGCCGACGGCCAAGGCCGCCGAGGTGGGCGTGCGCCCGCCCGTGTCGAGCGACGAGCTCGAGGACCTGGTGGCCGTGCTCTCCAAGGCCGACCCGCGCGTGCCCTCCAACTGGAGCCGCCGGTTCAAGAACCACCAGGAGAAGCTGAAGAGCGGCGACGTGTACCAAGTGGCCGAGGTGGTCCGCAACCTCGCGGCCCGCAATCGCGACGCCTCGCTGTCGGCGGCCGAGCGCACCATGTACGACCGGGCCCGCATCAACCTCATCAGCGAGATCGCCCCGGCGCTCAAGGTCAGTGCCGAGGACGCCGAGCGCTACCTCGACGAGGCGCTCGCCAAGGGTGTGCTGAAGCCCGCCAAGGAAGCGGCCAAGAAGAAGGCCTGACCCTCCGGGCGACCGCTCGGCAGTCGCTCAGCGGCGCTCGGCCACCGGCAGCACCGGGACGGCGGGTGTTGCGGGCATCGCCGGCATCGCCGGCATCGCGAGTTCGGTCTCGCGAGCGCAGCGCACGATCGCCTGCACCAGCGGCGCCGGCTTGCCGAGGTGGTAGCCCTGCACCACGTCGCAGCCGAGCGAGTGCAACAGCTCGAGCGTCGCCTCGTCCTCCACGCCCTCGGCCACCACCTGCAGACCGAGGTTGTGACCGAGGTCGATCATCGATCGCACGATCACCAGGTCCTGGTCGTCGCGGGTGAGGTTGGTGACGAACCGCCGGTCGATCTTCAGCTCCGACAGCGGCAGCGAACGAAGGTGGGTCAGCGACGAGTAGCCGGTCCCGAAGTCGTCGACGCTCACGCGGATGCCGCGCGCCGCCATCTCGTCGATCACCGAGTGCGTCACACCGCTGGCGTCCAACACGTGCGACTCGGTCACCTCGACGATCAACCGGTCGAGGTCGACCCCGTGCTCGGCGAACACGGCGTCGCACATCGACGGGAAGGCCAGGTTGCGCAGGTTCTGTGCGGTCAGGTTGATCGCCACCGAGATCTCGTGGGGCAGTTGGGCCAGGGCGTGCGCGGCCTGGCGCACGGCGATGCCACCCAGCGAGTCGAGATGGCCCGACACAGCGACGAGGTCCAAGAACGCGTCGGGCTGCAGCACGCCGAGCTGCGGGTGATCCCAGCGCACCAGCGCCTCGAACGCCACGGTGCGGCCCGTGTGCGCATCGACCTTCGGCTGGAAGTGCATGACGAACTCGTTGTCCTGGAAGGCCTTGCCCAGGCGACCGAGCAGGCGCAGCGGGTCGGTGCTGCGCTCCATCGACGGCTGGTAGCGGCTCGCGCCGTGCTGATGCGTCTTGGCGTGGTACATCGCCAGGTCGGCGCAGCGCAGGAGCGCCTCGGCATCGGTGGCGTCGGTCGGTGTCTCGGCCACGCCCACGCTGGCGCTCCCGGCGAGCGGCACGCCGTGCAGGGTCACGGGCTGACGGCACGCGCTCACCACGGCATCGACGAGCGCTGCGGTGCGGTGCACCGTCGGGTCGACGAGCAGCATCGCGAACTCGTCACCGCCGAGGCGGGTCACGTACTCGTGCTCGGCGGCCAGCTCGTGCAGCCGCTGTCCGATGACGGCCAGGTAGTGGTCGCCGGTGAGGTGCCCGAGGGTGTCGTTGATCGACTTGAAGTCGTTGAGGTCGATGAGCAGCAGGGTGCACCGGCTGCCCGACGCCATCGAGTCGCTCGCCACCTGCAGCAGGGCCGCCCGGTTGAGCAGCCCGGTCAGGTCGTCGTGGCGGGCCTGGTGACGCACCCGCGCCATCATCTCCTCGCGCTCGGTGACGTCGTCGACCAGCAGGGCGATGCTGCTGCCCGGCAGCGGGAACATCTCGACCTCCACCGTGCGCGGTGTGCCGGTGGCGTCGTCCACCTCCCACGGTCCGATGCGCACCAGGTCGCCGGTGGCCATCAGCTGGACGGCCTCGGCCAGGTCGAGGCGCTCGGCGAGCGACGGGAACGCCTCGGTGAAACAGGTGCCCGCCAGCTCGCGGGTGGCGCCCCAACCGATCGGGTCGACCACCTCGAGCACGCGGCCGGCGGGCCCGTCGGCGGGACGTTCGACGACGATGGTCAGCGCAGGCATCCGCTCGACGATCTGCCGGTGGCGGTGCAGGTCGAGCTCCTTGGCTCGCGAGTCGGTGATGTCGAGGGTGACGCCGCGGATGACGGCGCCGTTGATGCCCTTGCCGAGCGTGGCCTGGTCGCGCAGCCACACGATCTCGCCGTCGGGTCGGACGTAGCGGTACTCGAGCTCGACGGGCTCGCTGCCGTCGCTCGCCCGCAGCGCGTCGTAGGTGGTCTTGAACGACAGGTAGTCGCTGCTGTGCACGTGGGTGAGCAGGCCGATCCGCATCACCTCGTTCACCGACCGGCCGAACACCTCGTCGGTGCGGCCGACCACGGCGCTCATGCGGTGCGTGGCGCTGTCCCACTCCCACACGACCATCGGCAACGAGGCGGCGACGGCCTCCATCCGCATCGACGCACGCTTGATGCGGGCCTGCTTGCGCACCGAACCCGACACGAACACCGGCAGGAACACCGCGGCGACGACGATCATCTGCAGGCCGGCGTCCTGGTCCTGCAGCAGGGCGACCACGCCCATCGAGGCGACCGACCAGCCGCCCATCGCGACGGTCCACTTCGACGGCAGGAACGACACGGCGCCGCCGAGCACCAGCATCTGGAACAGCAGCGCGGCCGGCCAGATCGTCGGGTCGATCGCCGCCACCACCGTGCCGGTGACCACGGCGATCATGTCGAGCCAGCCCGTGGGGTTGGGCACGCCGGTGAGCTTCCGGGCGAGGAAGTGGGCCGCGCCGGCGCCGACACCGACGACGAGCGCGGCGAGGCGGGCGTGGGCTCCGACCGCCGACGGTGGCAGCACGGCCAGGGCGATCGCGAACACGCTGACGACCGCGAGGCGCGCCCGGAACTGCACCCGGTCGAACTGGGCGCGACGCTCGGCCGTGACGGCCGACGCGGGAGAGGGGGCGCGTGTCGTCAACTCGGCTCCGCCGTCCGCAGCATGACGATGACATCGGCCCGTCCCCCCACTCACCTGGAGGGGATTTCGCGGTTGTCATGCAGATCTTGACGAAGCGCTACGTTCTCGCCCCATGTCATCGCGTGTCGAAGTGTCCCGGGAAGCGCTCGAAGGTCTGATCCGCAGCGGCGAGATCGACACGGTGCTGATGGTCTTCCCCGATCTGCAGGGCCGGCTCACCGGCAAGCGCACCACGGGGCGGTTCTTCCTCGAGCACGTCGCCGACGACGGCACCGAGAACTGCGACTACCTGATCGCCTGCGACATGGACAACAACCCGGTCCCCGGCTATCGGTTCGCCAGCTACGAGCAGGGCTACGGCGACATGCTGGCCCGGGCCGACTGGTCGACGGTGCGGATCACCCCGTGGGTCGACAAGACGGCGATGATCTTCTGCGACCTGTACGACGTCGAGACGGGCGAGCTGGTCGAGGTGGCGCCGCGCACGATGCTGCGCCGCCAGGTCGAGGCCGCCGCCGCCCAGGGCTTCTTGCCGATGGTGGCGAGCGAGATCGAGTTCTACCTGTTCAAGGACACCTACGACGAGGCCCACGAGAAGGGCTACCGCGACCTGAAGCCGCACTCGCCGTGGCTCGAGGACTACCACATCCTCCAGACCACCAAGGACGAGTACATCCTCGGTCAGCTGCGCCGGCAGCTCGAGCTCGCCGGTGTGCCGGTCGAGTTCAGCAAGGGCGAGGCCGGCCGTGGCCAGCACGAGATCAACCTCGACTACACCACTGCGGTCGAGATGGCCGACCGCAACAGCGTCTACAAGACCGCCGCCAAGGAGATCGCCCACCTGAGCGGCCGCTCGGTGAGCTTCATGGCCAAGTACGACTTCAACGACACCGGCTCGTCGTGCCACATCCACTCGAGCCTGTGGAGCCTCGACGGCTCGACCGCCCTGTTCGACGACCACCACGGTCCGCACGGGATGAGCCAGCTGTTCCAGCACTACCTGGCCGGTCAGATCGCCACCGCCCGCGAGTTCAGCCTGCTGTGGGCGCCGACGATCAACAGCTACAAGCGGTTCCAGCTGGGGTCGTGGGCGCCGACGGGCATCGGTTGGGGTCTCGACAACCGCACGCTCGGCTTCCGCAAGGTCGGTCATGGCAAGGGCACGCGTGTCGAGTGCCGCATCCCCGGCAGCGACGCGAACTCCTACTTCGCCTTCGCCGGCACCCTGGCCGGTGGTCTGTACGGCATCCGCCACCAGCTCGAGCTGCCCGAGCCGTTCGTCGGCAACGGCTACGAGGCGCCCGACATCGATCGCATCCCGTGGAACCTGCCCGATGCGATCGCGCTGTGGGAGCACTCGTCGATCGCCCGCGAGTGCTTCGGCGACGAGGTGCACCACCACATCCTCACGATGGCCAAGGCCGAGTGGATGGCCTTCAACCAGACCGTCACCGACTGGGAGCTCCGCCGCTACTGGGAGCGCATCTAGCCGTCGTCGGTGATCCGTGAGCGACTGCGCCGACCGCTCACGCAGCTTGGGGTCCGTGAGTCGGAGGGCCCGTATCCGTACCTCTGCCGCACGCACCACGTGGCCCGTGCGTGGGAGGGCCCGTATCCGTACCTCCGGCTCACGGACCCTCGGCTCGGTGAGGGCCTGTCGTCGGCGCTCACGGATCTCCGGAGGGGTCACCGCTCGAACTCGACCACCACGGGGACGTGGTCGCTGAGGGCCCACCACCACTCGCCGCCGTCGGCCTCCCACTGGTGCGTCACGCGCCCCGCCTCGGGGACGAGCACGTAGTCGAGCCGCGCCCGCGGCGCGATCGCCGGGTTCGTCGGGCCGCCACCGGGGTCGCGCAGGCCGACCGGGTGGAACGGGCGGATCACCTCGACCTCGCCGGGCGCGTTCAGATCGCCCGCCACCACGGCGAGCGTCGGTGCCTCGGCTCGCACCAGCGCGGCCACGCGCTCGGCCTGCGCGATGCGCTCGTCCGGGGCTCGATGTGCGGCCAGGTGCGTGTCGTACAGGCGCAGCTCGTCAACGGCGGGACGACGCACGGTGGCGGCCACGACCACTCGGTGCCGGTAGGTCCACGTCGACACGCCGGGCGAGATCGAACGGCGCACCACCCGGTCGAGCTGATGCGGCGTGACGATCGACAACCCTTCCGACAGCCACCAGGCGAGCGGGGTGTACGGGTGGTGCTTGCGAGCCCACGTGTGCCGCCACCCGAGCGCCGTCGCCAGCGCCCCGGCCTGGCTGCGTCGCACCTCCTGCAGCGCCACCACGTCGGGCGTGTGCTCGCGGATCACCTCGGCGACCAGCCCGAGGTCGGGCCGGTGCGAGCCGCGCAGGTTCCACGTCATCACGCGCCACGAGTTGCCCGAGGTCATGCGGAGCCAGTCTGGTCGGTCGGCTACCTTCCACGCCATGACTCGACTCGCAGGGCGTGTGGCCCTCATCACTGGTGCATCTTCCGGGCTCGGGCGCGTGGGCGCCGAGCGCTTCGCCGCCGAGGGCGCGAAGGTCGTGATCGCCGACATGGCCGACGGCAACGACGTCGTCGAGGCCATCGCCGCCGCCGGTGGCGAGGCCACGTACGTCGCCTGCGACGTCACCGACGACGCCTCGGTGCAGAACGCGGTCGAGCACGCCGTCGCCACCTTCGGCGGCCTGCACGTGCTGTACAACAACGCGGGCGTGATGCTCGGTGACGACGACAACCCCGTCACCACCAGCATCGAGACCTACCAGAAGACGATGGACATCAACGTCCTCGGTGTGCTGCTCGGCTGCAAGCACGCGATCCCGCACATGCTGAAGAGCGCCGAGGAGAGCGGCCAGGCCTCGTCGATCGTCAACGTCGCCTCGTTCGTGGCGCACATGGGCGCCGCCACTCCGCAGGTCGCGTACACCGCCTCGAAGGGCGCCGTCCTGGCGATGACCCGCGAGATCGCCGTGATCTACGCCCGCCAGGGCCTGCGCGCCAATGCGCTGTGCCCCGGGCCGATCATGACGCCGCTGCTGGCCAAGTTCCTGAGCGACGACGCCAAGCGCAACCGCCGTCTGGTGCACATCCCGATGGGTCGCTTCGGCGAGCCGATCGAGATCGCGAACGGTGCGCTGTTCCTGGCGAGCAACGAGTCGAGCTGGATGACCGGCCAGTCGCTCATCGTCGACGGCGGCATCACCGCCGCGTACGTCACCCCCGAGTGACCACCGCACGTCGGCGATGACGCTGCACGGCGACGGGGCGATCCCCGCCGAACTGGCGCGGCGCATCGCCGCGTTCGTCGACGACCGCATCGGCCACGCGCCGCTCGGTCGCACTCTGCCACCGAGCGTGATGAACCCGTTGCTCGACGGGATGATCACGCCAGGTGGCCTGGGTGCCGACGTGGCCTGGCAGCGGTTCGTCGACCAGGTGCTGCCCAACACCGTGGCGCTCGACAGCGAGCGCTATCTCGCGTTCATCCCCGTCTCGCCCAGCGCGGCGGGCGTGTGGATGGACGCGGCGGTGAGCGCGGCGACGTTCAGCGCCGAGTCGTGGCTCGAGGCCGCCGGCGTGGTGGCCGCCGAGAACCAGACGCTGCGGTGGCTGGCCGACCTGTTCGGCATGCCCGAGGGTGCAGGCGGATGCTTCATGAGCGGCGGGTCGATCGGCAACCTGAGCGCGCTCGCCGTCGCCCGTGAGCAGATGGGCGACCGGCGGTCGGTGGCCGTCGCCGACACCGCGCACGCGTCGGTGTTCAACTCGTTGCGGATGCTGGGCCTCACTCGTGAGCCGGGCCACGAGATGGTGGTCGTGCCGACCGGACCCGACGGCAAGTTCACCGGGGCGGCGCTGACGGCGGCGATCGGCGACCGCCGCGACATCGGCCTGATCGTCGGCGCCGCGGGGTCGACGAACGCGGGCGTGGTCGACGACCTCGTGGGCCTGGCCGACGTGGCCGAGCGCACGGGCGCCTGGTTCCACGTCGATGGTGCGTACGGCGCCGCGGCGGCGCTGGTGCCCGAGAAGCGGTCGCTGTTCGACGGTCTCGGCCGCGCGGATTCGATGATCGTCGACCCGCACAAGTGGCTCTTCGCACCCGAGGGGTCGTGCGCGCTGCTGTACCGGCGGCCCGAGCTGGCGGCCGAGGTGCACACCCAACACGGCCCGTACATCGACATCCTGCACGGTGACGAACCGCTCTGGAACCCGAGCGACTACGGCTACCAGCTCACGCGCCGCGCCACCGGGTTGCCGCTCTGGTTCGCGCTCGCGGTGCACGGCACCGACGCGCACGCGGTGGCGGTGCGGCGAGGTATCGAGCTCACGCAGTTGGCGGCTCGCCGGTTCGAAGGATTGCCCGGCGTGTCGCTGGTGATGGAGCCCGAGCTCGGCGTGCTGCTGTTCCGGCGCGAGGGATGGGGCCGTGCCGAGTGGGGTGCCTGGGCGTCGCGTGTGCTGTCGGAGGGCATCGCGTTCGTGGCCCCGTCGACGTGGAAGGGCGAGCCGGTGGGGCGGCTGGTGTTCCTGCACCCCCGCACGCCCGAGTCGGTGATCGACGAGCTGGCGACCACCCTCGCCTGAGCGGGCAACTGGACGCGGACGTCAGCCCGCGAGCACGACCTCGCCGTTCGGCGTGTCGAGTACTGCGGCGATCGCGGGATCGCCGTCCTCGAGCTCGAGTCGGGTGTCGTCGTCGCCGCCCATGATCGCGAGCAACCGGGCCAGGTGTCGGTGGTCGTAGGAGTACAGGCGCAACGACCGGAGCACCACCGGCTGGTCGAGCGACGCGGTGGGATGCTCGCTGTCGAGCCAGTCGATCATGAACGGCATCGGCCCCAGGTGGTGGTCGAGGCGGGTGAGCGTGAGCCGCCACTGCAGCAGCTGGCCGTCGGGCCGGGCGCGCCACATGTCGGCGATCTCGCCCGGGTCGCCATCGGCGGCCGCGACCACCCGCACCACGTGGTCGAGCGGCACGGTGGGCCGTGCGCACCACGTGACGAGCCGCTCACCTTCGAGCTGGTCGATGCCGAACGGCATCGGTCCGGTGTGGTGGCGCTGCTCGGGGTCGGGGCCGATGATCTCGAGGTACGTGGCACCGCCCAGCGCGACGAGCTCGTTGCGGGTGCCTCGTCCGAGGTGCTGGCCGCCGGGTGTGGGGATGACGCCGAGCTGCTCGGTGAGCGACGCCACCGTGCGAGCGAGGTCGTCGGTGGCGTAGACGAGGTGGTCGACGATGCCGGTCATCGAGCGCCGAGCGTACGCACCGGGTCGGTGCCGTCCCAGCCATGGCTCGCGTCGCGCACCATGTCGTAGAAGCCGACGAGCGACGGCGTCGGCTCGTACAGCTCCCAGTAGTGACCGCGCTCGGCGACGTCGTCGACGAACACGAAGCGGGTGCTGCCCGACCGTGCGTCCTGCGCCAGCGGCATCCCCATCCCTCCGGCGCGCTCGATCGCCTGATCGACCGACGGACAGAAGCACGCCAGGTGGTGCAGTCCGGTCTCGCCCTCGGCGAAGCGCTCGGTCACCGCGCTGGGGCTGCGGTCGTGCTGCACGAACAGCTCGATCATGAACCCCTCGCCCGGCCCGTCCATCCACCCGTACGCGCTCGAGTGGTCGAACGTGCTCGGCACACCGCGGTGGAGCACGTCGGTGACGGGGATGTGGTCGCGCACGAAGAACGGGCCGGCGCCGTGACGCTCGGCCCATCTCAGGGCGGCCGCCCGCGGATCGTCCACCACGTAGGCCACCTGCACCACCGGTCCGAACACGCGGCCGACTGTACGACTCGCGCACGAGGTGGGACGGATGTGCCCGGGGTGGGCGTGTTCGTCCCGCGGTGGCGTACGACCCGCGGGCGAGGTGGGACGGATGTGCCCGGGGTGGGCGTGTTCGTCCCGCGGTGGCGTACGACTCGCGCACGAGGCGGGACGGATGTGCCCGGGGTGGGCGTGTTCGTCCCGCGGTGGCGGCGTCCGCAGGTCGTAGCCTCCTCGGCGATGACGGGGCGGCGCACGCGGATGGTCACCGACGTGGCGATCACGTGGTCGGTGGCGTTCCTGGCCGCCCTGTCGGCGGGACGGATCAGCGCGTGGTTCGGCTGGGTGCGCGATCGGCAGAGCGCCGGCGACTCGTGGTGGTCGGCGGTCGTCACGGTCGGTGTGGTGCTGGCGCTGGTGGTGATCGCTGCGGCGCGCACCGCTCCCGACACCACCGACGCCCATGTGCGCGCCGCGATCGACGGCACCACGGAGCTGCGCGCCGCACCGGCTCGACTGGTGGCGATGTTCACCGGCGTGGGACTCGGCGCGCCGCTCGGACCCGACGGGCCGATGCTGTACCTGGGTGGTGCGGCCGGCGCATTCGTCGCCCGACGGACCGGGCGGCCCGAGCGGTGGTTGATGCTCGCCGCGGCCACCTCCGCGCTGGCGATGGTGATCGACGCGCCCGTGGCGGCGGCCTGCTTCGCATGCGAGGTCGCCCGCCGTGGTGCTCCCCGCCGTCGGGACGTGGTCCCGCTCGCCCTCGGCGCGCTGGCGGCGTGGGTCGCGCTGCGGCTCACCGGTGAGGCCGGTGGCGTGCTCGGCGCCGACCTCGGGCTCACCTTGCGGCAGACGGCCGTGGGCGCGGCGGCGATCGGGCTCGTGGCGGGGCTGTCGGGGCGCCTCGTCGTACTGTTCGGACGTCGCGCCGTCGAGGCCGGCCGGGCTCAGGGTCGTCTCGGCCGGCGGGTGCTCGGTGCGATCGTCCTCGTCGGCGTGATCGCACCGATCGGCTGGTCGCTCACCGACGTGCCGATCTACCTCGGCAGCGGGGGATTGCTGCGCGCCTGGGCCGCGCACGCCACGCAACCCTCGCTGCTGGTGGCCACCGTGGTGTTCGCCGTGCTGGTGTTCGGCCTCGTGGCCTGCGGGCTGGTCGGTGGCCTGTTCGTGCCGATGCTGTCGCTCGGTGCGGTGGTGGGTCTGCTCGTCGGGCGGGCGTGGCTGCCCGACGTGCCCTACGCCGCGTGCGTCGGCATCGGGGCCTGCTGCCTCCTCGCCGCTGCCCTCGGCGCGCCGATCACGGCCGCGGCGCTCGCGTTCTCGTCGTTCGGCTGGTCTGCGGCCGCGTGGGCGACGTTGGTGGCGGTGCTGCTGGCGTCGTCGGTCGCGGGGGAGCGGTCGCTCACCCCGGGTCAGCTGCCCCGATCGGCGGGGCGGTGACCGAGCCGGCCATCGGTCACGCCGCTCGGTCGACGACGTGGACCGCACGTGCGTTCGTGAGCGGCAAGACTGGGCCGGTGAGCACCGTCGCCTTCATCGGCCTGGGCGTGATGGGTACGCCGATGGCCCGTCACCTCGCAGCAGCCGGCCACCAGGTCACCGTCTACAACCGCACGCCCGAGAAGGCGCTCGCGTGGGTGGCCCTCTACGGCAACCGTGCCGCGCCCACCCCGCGTGAGGCGGCCGACGGTGCCGAGTTCGTGTTCCTGTGCGTCGGCAACGACAACGACGTGCGCGAGGTGGTGTACGGGCCCGACGGCGTGCTGGCGGGCGTGGCCGCCGGCGCCGTGCTGGTCGATCACACCACGGCGTCGGCCGAGGTGGCCAAGGAGCTCGCCGAGGCGGCCGCCGAGTTCGGTGTCGGCTTCGTCGACGCTCCGGTGAGCGGCGGGCAGGCGGGAGCCGAGAACGGTCAGCTGACCATCATGTGCGGCAGTGACGACGAGGCGTTCTACGAACTGGCGAAGCCGGTGATGGACGCGTACGCCAAGGCGTCGTCGCTGATGGGCCCGGCCGGTTCGGGGCAGCTCACCAAGATGGTCAACCAGATCTGCATCGCCGGCATCGTGCAGGGCCTGGCCGAGGGCATCAACTTCGCGCAACGTGCCGGGCTCGATCCCGATGCGGTGATCGACGTGATCCGCTACGGCGCCGCGCAGAGCTGGCAGATGGAGAACCGTGGCCGCACGATGTCGCGGGGCGAGTTCGACTTCGGGTTCGCGGTCGAGTGGATGCGCAAGGACCTCGGCATCGTGCTCGACGAGGCGAACCGCAACGGTGCCCGTCTGCCGGTGACCGCGCTGATCGACCAGTTCTACGCGCAGGTGATCGCCCGTGGCGGCCGGCGCTGGGACACCAGCAGCCTCATCCACCTGCTCGCCAACGACTGACACCTCGACCGGTCACCGCAGCGACAGCGGGAGGCGATCGACGCCTCGGATGGTGAGCCGGTCGCGCCAGTGCGGCTCGCCGGCCAGATCGAGGTTCGGGAACCGGCGGATGAGCGTGCCGATCGCGACCGAGCCCTCGAGCTTCGCGAGCGACGCGCCGAGGCAGTAGTGGATGCCGGCAGCGAAGGCGAGGTGGTTGCGCGAATTGGGACGATCGAGGCGCAGCGTGTGCGGATCGTCGAACACCGACGGGTCGTGGTTGGCGGCGCCGAGCACCGTCATCACCATCGTGTTGGCGGGCACCTCGACGTCGCCGAAGCGCACCGGCTCGAGCGGCACGCGCACGGTCTGTTGCACCGGACCGTCGAAGCGGAGCAGCTCGTCGATCGCCTGCGCGTCCATCGACGGATCGGCAGCCCAGCGGCGCAGCTCGTCCCGATGGCGAAGCAACGCGAGCGTGCCGTTGCCGATCAGGTTGACCGTGGTCTCGTGGCCGGCGACGTAGAGCAGCAGTGCGAACGACAGCAGCTCGGGCGTGCTGAGCCGATCGCCTTGTTCTTCCACTTGCAACAACGCCGACAGCAGGTCGTCGCCGAGGTGTGCTCGTCGGTGGTCGACGATCTCGCGGATGTAGGCACTCATGTGCTCGGCGGCCACCTCCGACGCGTCGATGGTGGCGTCGTCGGCGGTGGGCTCGAGCGAGGCGGTGAGGCACTGCGACCATTCACGCACCTGCTCGCTCATGTCCATCGGGATGTCGAGCAGGTCGCTGATGACCTGGAACGGCACGGTGAACGCGAGCTCGTCGACCAACTCCATCTCGCCGCGCTCGGCGGCTCGGTCGAGGACGTCGTCGACCAGTTGCTGTACGCGAGGGCGCAAGCGCTCGATGGCCGACGGCGTGAACGCCTGGGTGACGAGCCGGCGGATGCGGGTGTGGTCGGGCGGGTCGAGGTTGAGGATCGACTTCGAGGCACGTCCTTCAGCGAGGCGGCGCTGGAAGTTCTCGCGGCGGCGCAGTCGGATCGGATCGGTCGGCGGCGGCACGTGTGCATCGATGTCGCGCGCGAACTCGGCGCCGCGCAGGGCGCGCGCCACGTCTTCGTAGCGGGTCAACACGGTGAAGCCCATCGGCGACACGTGTACCGGATCGTGGGTGCGCAGCGCGTCGTAGAACGGGTAGGGATCGGCCCGGAACGCGGGGTCGAACGGGTTGAAGAGGGGTGCCGTCGGCGTCGAGGACATGGACGCGATGTAAACACGGGTGTATACATGTGTCAATGGCGACCCGCCTCCCCCGAGACGAACGACGCGCCCAGCTGGTGCGCTGCGCCGCCGCCGTGTTCGTGCGCGGCGGGTTCGAGGCCACCTCGATGGACGACGTGGCGCGCGAGGCCGGGGTGACCCGGCTGATCGTGTACCGGATCTTCCCGTCGAAGGAGGAGCTGTACCGGGCCGTGCTCGACGCGGTGGTGGTCGACACCGCCGAGTCGGTCGACGCGCGGCCTGCCGCTCGCGATCCGGACGACCCGCACGACACGATCGTCGGGGTGATGCTCGGCGTCGCCCGCCGCCACCCCGACGGTTTCCGGCTGCTGTGGCGCCACGCCGCCCACGAGCGCGGCTTTCGCGACTATGCGGTGCTCGTGAAGGCGGCCAGCACCGAGTTCGCGCTCGACCTGCTCGGCAGCTCGATCGACGATCCGACGATGCGACTGTGGGCTGCGGAGTCGCTGGTCGCGACCCTGCACGAGAGCATCTGCCTGTGGCTCGACGACGGTGACCCCGCACGCGACGACGAGCTGCTCGCGATGCTGCTCGACAGCCTGCGCGGCACCGTCGAACGGTGGGTGTCCCGAGCACCGTTCTCGACCCCGGCCGGCTGAGCGGACGCGCCCGCCGACCCCCGTACGTAGGGGGTTCGTCTCCGAACCGTTCGACGACCGTCAAGGACGCCGCCGGCGCGGCCGAACACCAGGGTGCTATGCAGGCGGACACCCCCGGGGCACAGCCCTCTCCCAACCGCCGGCGGCTCGACATGGCGGATGTCAGCAGCCGGCTCCTCGGACGCGAAGGCACGAGCGAGATCGGCGACGAGGCGCGCCGGCTCGTCGATGGCCGACGCATCCTCGTCACCGGTGCGGCCGGCTCGATCGGCAGCGAACTCGTGCGGCAGATGACCCAGCTCGGCGGCCAGGTCTTCCTGCTCGACCACGACGAGTCGCGCCTGCACGCGCTGCACCTCGAGCTGAGCGGCAGCGGTCTGTTGGAGGCCGAGACCATCGTGCTGGCCGACGTGCGCGACCGGCCGCGCCTGCACCGCGTGTTCGAACGCGTGCAGCCCGAGGTGGTGTTCCACGCCGCCGCGCACAAGCACCTGCAGCTGCTCGAGCGCGCGCCCGCCGAGGCAGCGAAGACCAACGTGTACGGCACGCAGAACGTCGTCGACGCCGCGCTCGCCGCCGGCGCCGAGCGGTTCGTGCTGATCTCCACCGACAAGGCGGCCGAGCCGTCGTCGGTGCTCGGCACGTCGAAGCTGTTGTCGGAGTACGTGGTGCAGGGCACCGCGCACCACGGCATGCGTGTTGCGTCGGTGCGTTTCGGCAACGTGCTCGGCAGCCGCGGTTCGCTGCTCGACACGCTGCGGTGGCAGCTCGCCAACCACCTGCCGGTCACGATCACGCACCCCGAGGTGACCCGCTTCTTCATGTCGATCCCCGAGGCCGTGGGCCTGGTGCTCGAGGCCGGGTTGATGGCTCGCAACGGCGAGACCTACGTGCTCGACATGGGCGAGCCGATCCGCATCGTCGACATCGTCGAGCGCTTCAGCGACCTGACCGGTTGGCCGGTCGAGTCGTACCGGTTCAGCGGGCTGCGGCCCGGCGAGAAGCTGCACGAGGTGCTCGCAGCACCACACGAGTCGCAGCTGCGCACCACGCACAAGCGCATCAGCGTCATCCCGCCGCAGCTGCACGGGCCGCGTATCGACATCCTCTTCGACCTGTTGCCCGAGCTGTACCGCTCGGCGATCCGCGACGAGGACGAGACCGTGCGGCACCTGATGTTCGAAGGCGGCGCGGCACTGCGTGCACCGCTGCGCGGCCGGCCGTCCCACCCCACCGACCCGTCGGACGACGACCTCGACGACGAGGTGCTGATGGGCGTGTGACGCCATGGCGGTGACCCGATGACCGTGACCGAGGTGGTGATCACGCTGGTGCTGTTCGCACCGGCCATCCTGCTCGCGCTCTCGGAGATGTCACCCAACCTGCGCGCCTCGCGGCACGCCACCGCGCACGTCGACGCCGACAGCCGTCGGATCGAGAACTTCACGGTGATCGTGCCGATCTACGGGCACATCCGCTATCTCACCAACGTCGACTACCTGCGCCAGTACGGCGAGCGGGTGCTGATCACCACCACCACCGCCGAGACCGACGAGTTCAACGCGGCCATCGAGGAGATCTGCGCACGCGAAGGATTCCGCCTGTTCCGCGGGCACGTGCCGGGTCGAGCCGTGGGCGGATCGAGCGGTGGGAAGAAGTCGACCGGTGGGGTGGTGCGCGAGATCATCGTGCGCGACGCGCTGGCCGTGGTGGAGCACCCGTACGTGGTGTGCATCGACGCCGACACCGAGACCGCGCTGCCGTTGTCGATCCTCGTCGGCGCACTCGAGGAGCACGCGTTCGACGTCGCCTCGATCCGGCTCGAGGCGCAGAACCAGGACAACCTCATCGAGCGGCTGCAGGCCCACGAGTACCGCACGGCGATGCGCCTGCGCGTGCTGATGCCGTGGCTGGTCTCGGGTGCGTGTCACGTGCTGCGCACCCGTGTGCACCGCGAGATCATGCACGCGCACTCGACGTTCTTCCAGGGAAACGACGTCGAGGTCGGTGTGCTCGGCGACGCCCTGCAGTACCGGGTGGGGCACATCCCCTTCGTCGTACCGACCATCGTCCCGAGCACGTTCAAGGCGTGGTGGCGACAGCGGCTCGCGTGGTCCGGGGGCGAGACCCGGCTGTTCGTCGTCAACCTGTATCTCGCGCGCTGGCACCCGACGCTGTTCCTGTACGGGTTCCTCGCGCTGGTGACCACACCGCTGCGCTGGTACTACCTGATCAACCCGTCGTGGCCCGTGGTCGCCGCGGTCACCACGTACCTGGTGACGATGGCGTGGGTGAACCGGCGCAGCTTCGACCGCGCGTTGCTGGTGATGCCGCTGTACCTGTTGTTCATCAGCCTGGTGATCGTGCCGCTCGGCCCGATCACGTACGCACGCATGGCGTGGGCCGACCGCAAGATGGGCGTGATCCGCCGGCAGGAACTGCGCCAGCGCCCGTTCGTGCCCGACGCCGGGTTGGTGCGTCCGCTCTGACGCGACGCGACGGGACGCGCGCTCAGCCGGCGGCGCAGGTGGCGACGGCGTCGACGATGCGGCCCACCTGCTCGTCGGTGATGACCAGCGGCGGGCAGAACGTGAGCGTGTCGGTGTTGATCGCCCGGCAGATCACGCCACGGCCGAGCATCTGGTCGCGGATCGCCATCGCGTTCTGATCGGGCTTCAGGCCCGCGGCCCACATCGCACCTTCGCCGCGGGCGTGGTCGATCACGCCGTCGGCGGCGAGCGATTTCAGCCCGGCGCTGAGCTGAGCACCCACGTGCAGGGCCCGCTCGACGAGGCCCTCGCGGCGCATGATCGCCAGGTTGGTGAGGCCGGCCGCGCAGGCGACGGGATGGCCCGAGTAGGTGAAGCCGTGACGCAGGAAGAAGTCGGGATCGGCCTCGAGGCTGGCGCGCACCGCCGGACCGACGAACACGCCACCGAGCGGCTGGTAACCCGACGTGACGGCCTTCGCGAAGGTGACGAGGTCGGGGCGGACACCGAAGTGGTGCGCCGCGAACCAGCTGCCGAGACGGCCGTACCCGGTGATCACCTCGTCGAAGATCAAGAACGCGCCGTGCTGGTCGCACAGCTTGCGCAGCGACGCCAGGTAGCCGTCGTGCGGCGGGTAGATGCCGGCCGCGCCCTGCACCGGCTCGGTGAGCACCGCGGCGACGGTGTCGCCGTGCTCGGCCATCAGCGACGCGAGCGCCTCGACGTCGTCGGCGGGCACCTGCACCACGTCGGCGACGAACGGACCGAAGTTCTCCTTGTTGGGCGCGATGCCCTGCGCGCTGGTGCCGCCGTACGCGACACCGTGATAGCCGCGCACTCGGCTGATGATGAGCTTGCGCTGCGGCTGGCCGGCCTGCACGTGTGCGATGCGGGCGAGCTTCATCGCCGAGTCGACGGCCTCCGACCCCGAGCAGCACAGGAACACGCGGCTGTCGGCCATCGGCGCGATCTCGTGCAGTTCGGCGGCGAGCTGCTCGGCGGGACCGTTGGTGAACGGGTCGAAGCAGCTGTACGCCGCGATCTCGCGAGCCTGCGCGGCGATCGCCTCGGCCATCTCGCCACGGCCATGGCCGATCGCGCAGTACCAGAGACTGGCCATGCCGTCGACGAGCTCGTTGCCGTCGGCGTCCCAGACGAGTGCCCCCTCACCTCGGACGATGCGGACGAACGACTCTCGCGTGGGCTTGGCGAAGGGATGCAGGAAGGCGGATGGCACGGCTCTCGACGGTAGCAAGGCGCGCATATGCTTCGGCGAGTGGCGACCACCCCCCGTTCGACCAGCCCCGGCGTTCGCGCGCGCGGCCTCGTGGGCTGGCGCTCGGCCGATTCGCCCACCCGCTTGCGTGTGGCCACCGCCGTCACGGTGCTCGCCGGTGTGGTGCTGTCGCTCGGTGGGTGGTACGCGATCGATCGCCGCGACACCGCGATCGGTGATGCCGCCGGCGCTGCGGCCCAGCTGATCCAGGTGCAGGACGTGCGCGTGCAGCTGGTGCAGGCCGATTCGCTGGCCAGTACGGCGTATCTGGTCGGCGGACAGGAGTCGCCCGAGTCGCGTACCGAGTACGACGAGCACGTGTCCGAGGCCTCGGCCGGTCTGCTGCGCGCGGTGCAGGGCGCCACGGTGGCCGACCGGGCCGAGCTCGAGGCGGCGGCGCAGTCGTTCGCCCGCTACGTCGGATTGGTCGAACAGGCTCGTGCCAACAACCGTCAGGGCTTCCCGGTGGGCGCGGCGTACCAGCGCGAGGCGCGCCAGGTCGCGAGCGACGTGGTGGCCTCGTTGCGCACGGTCGAGGAACGCACCCGCTCGCGGGTCGACGACAGCACACGTCGCGCGTACCGGTCGAGTTGGTTGCTGGTGCTGAGCGCGCTGCTGGTGCTGGTGTTGCTGATGCTCGGGTCGTGGTGGTTGGCCACCCGGTGGCGCCGGTTGGTGAACGTGCCGATCGCACTCGCGGGTGTGATCACGGTGTTGGTGCTCACGGTGGGCGTGGCGATCAACGGCCGTGCGGTCGCGAGAGCGGGCGATGCGGTGAGCGGTCCGTTGTCGGCCGCCGACCTGGTGGCACAGGCGCGCGCGGCGGGCTTCGACGCGCGGTCGAGCGAGGCGCTCACGTTGATCAACCGCGGCAACGGCGCGGCGTACGAGGAGCAGTGGCAGCTCTCGGCCAGCGTGGTGCGCCAGGCCCTCGAGCAGTCGTGCGACGCCCACGGCGTGGGCTGCAACGCGGCTGACGCGAGCGCGACGTACGAGACCAGTCACGCCGTCGTCCGTGACCTCGACGACCAGGGCGACTGGGATCACGCCGTCGAACTGGCGACAGCCGGCACGATCGACGGCATCCCTTCCGACGAGCAGGCCGATCCGCCAGCCGACTTCGCGGCGTTCGCTCGCGCAACGCAGGCAGACCTGCAGGCGCAGTCGTCGGCGGCGCAACGCGAGTTCGACCTGGCCGACGATGCCCTGCCGTTGTTGCGGCTGCTGGTGGTGCTGGCCGGTCTGGCGGTCGCGCTGCTGGCCGCGCTGGGCTACGGGCAGCGCTCGAGGGAGTATCGATGACGGTGGCGCCGATCAGACGGATGGTGGCCGCTGCGCTCGCCGCGGCATGCCTGCTCGGCGTGACCGCCTGCGGTGGCGACGCGACCCTGCCCGCCGAGGTCGAGGGCCAGGTGCCCGAAACCACGACGACCGTCGCGCCGACCCAGCCGGAGTGCACCGATGCCCAGCTGGCCGAGTCGCCCACCCGCACGTACCCGCCGCTCGACCCGATGCCGGAGGAGGCGGCCGCCGACATGCCCGCCATGCCCATCGGCTCGACGATGCACGACATCCAGGAGAAGGGCTACCTCACGGTCGGCGTCTCCGGCGACACCTTGTTGTTCGGCTCGCGCAACCCGCTCACCGACCAGATCGAGGGCTTCGACATCGACGTGCTGAAGGAGGTCGCCAAGGCGATCTTCGGCGACGACGGCGAGGACAAGATCGTCTACCGCGTGATCACCTACGCCCAGCGGCTGCCCTCGCTCGAGTCGGGTGACGTCGACATCGTCGCCCACACGATGACGATCAACTGCCGTCGGTGGCTGCGCATCGCGTTCTCGTCCGTCTACTACCTCGCGGGCCAGAAGGTGTTGGTCCAGAAGGACTCGGGGTTCGACAGCATCGACGCCCTGAACGACGCCAGCGCTCGCGTCTGCGCACCAGAGGGCAGCACCAACATCGACTATCTGCGCGATCCCGAGAACGAGCTCGACGGCATCGAGGTGATCGGCAAGGCCGACATCACCGACTGCCTGGTGGCCATGCAACAGGGCGAGGCCGATGCCACCACCGGTGACGACACGGTGCTCGCCGGATTCGCCGCGCAGGACCCGAGCACCGAGGTCGTCGGCGATCCGTTCACCGAGGAGCCCTACGGCCTCGGGATGAGCCTGAACCCGGACCGCGTCGACTTCGTCGAGTTCGTGAACGGCGTGCTCGAGCGCATCCGTGCCAACGGCCGCCTGGACGAGATCAACCAGGACTGGCTCGTCGACACCGGTGCGCTGAAGCCGGACCAGATCACGCCCGTGCCGGCCCCCGACTACACGAGGCCACTGCCGTGAGCGATCGTCAGACGGCCAGCGTGCCGGGACTGCTCACCCAGTGGGACGACTGGCTGTCGACCGCGACCGACCGGCTGATGCAGCTCGATCAGCGCGTCACCACCAACGCGGCCGACCTTCCCGCCGGCGTGCCGCTCGACGTCGCCGCGGCCTTCGTGTGCCGCAAGGCGATCGCACAGCGCATCGACGAGATCCGTGCCCGGCCCGACGACGCCGCGGCGGCCAGCGCGCGACCGCTCGTCGACGACAGCGGTCAGCCGGTCGCCGGCGACCTGGCCGGTGCCGCTGCGCTGTTGGGCGCGGTGCTCGACAAGGTCGAGCGCGACGTCGCCTCGGTCGAGACCACCAACCAGACCATCGCCGTCGACCGCGTCACCGCCGCGGGCGACCTGGACGTCGCCGAACGGCTGGCCGGCGACCTCGGCCACTACGTGCAGCGCTGCGCGGCCGCCCGCGCCCGCCTCGACGCGGCGGGTCGCGACGCGAACGAGCTGCGAGCGGTGGCCGTCGAGGCACGCGCACTCCGCGACGAGCTCGAGCGCATCGCCCAGCTGCGCACCACCACCTTCGAGCGGTGGCGGGCGCTGCCCGAGCGCATCGACCGACTGCGCGAACGCGAGGCCGAGGTGCGAGCCCTCGTCGACACCTGCCGCGCCAAGGTGTTGCCGCTGCCCGTGCTGGCGATGCCGAGCACCGAGGCGCTGGGCCCGGTGCGTCCGGTCGCCGAGCTCGAAGCGATGACCTGGCCGTCGGCACGCGCGGCGATGGAGCCGTTCCTGCTGCGCGTCGATCGCCTGGGTGCGGCCTTCGACGAGGTCGCCCGTCGCTTCGGTGCGGTGCTCGAGCAGCGCAACGACCTGCGCGGGTTGCTGCACGCCTTCCGTGACAAGGCCGCCGCGTCGGGCCTCGGCGAGTCGCCCGACCTCGAGCCGCTGTTCCGTACGGCCGAGCAGGTGTTGTGGGGCGCGCCGTGCGACGTGGAGCAGGCCGCTCGGCTCGTGAAGGACTACACCGACGCGGTCAACGCAGCGGTGGCGACCGTCGATCGAGGAGTTGGTCGCTGATGCGTTGCACGCAACCGGGCTGCACCGGCACGATCGTCGACGGCTACTGCGACGTGTGCGGCATGGCCGCCAGCAGCTCGCCGGCACCGGCGGCGAGCACACCTGCGGCGGGCGGTGCGCCCGCGTCGGCCGTCACCGGCGGTCCCGCGTCGAGCGGTGTGAACGCGCCCTCGGCCCGGGTGAGCTCGGTGACCAACCGGCTCGGCCAGGTGCCGCTCGGCTCGGCGCGCAGCGTGGCCGGCAGCCGTCCCACCCGACGCCTCGGCGCGCGCAGCGGCGCCTCGCGACTCGGTGCGGGTCTCACCGAGATCCCGGCCGTGCCGATCCTCGACCCGCGCCAGGCGCTGATGGACCCACCGGTGGTGGCCGAGGACAAGCGCTTCTGCTCGGTGTGCCAGGCGCCCGTCGGCCGCGCACGCGACGGCTCGCCCGGTCGCACCAAGGGCTTCTGCCCCAAGTGCCGCACGCCGTTCGACTTCGACCCGAAGCTCAGCCCGGGCACGCTGCTCGGCGGCCAGTACGAGATCGTCGGCTGCCTCGCGCACGGCGGCATGGGCTGGATCTACCTCGCCCGCGACCGCAACGTGAACGACCGATGGGTGGTGGTGAAGGGTCTGCTCAACGCGGGCGACCCGGATGCGTTCCGCGCCGCGGTGGCCGAGAAGCAGTTCCTCGCCGAGGTCGAGCACCCGATCATCGTCGAGATCTACAACTTCGTCGCCGCGCCCGACGGGGCCTCGTACATCATCATGGAGTACGTCGGCGGCCAGTCGCTGAACAACCTGCTGAAGAGCCGGATGAAGGACAACGGCGGACGCTTCTCGCCGATCCCCGTCGACCAGGCGCTCGCCTACATGATCGAGGTGCTGCCCGCGTTCTCGTACCTGCACGGTCTCGGCCTGCTGTACTGCGACTTCAAGCCCGCCAACGTGATCCAGGTGGGCGACGGCATCAAGCTGATCGACCTCGGCGGTGTGCGGCGCATCGACGACGACCAGTCGCCGATCTACGGCACGGTCGGCTTCCAGGCACCCGAGGTGCCCTCCGAGGGCACGTCGATCGCGAGCGACATCTACACGATCGCCCGCACGCTGGCCGTGCTGGTGTTCGAGTTCCGCGGCTACCAGAACCAGTTCACCGACACGCTGCCGGCGGCCGAGGAGGTGCCGCTGTTCGCCGAGCACGACTCGCTGTACCGCCTGCTCGTGCGCGCCACGGCACCCAAACCCGAGGACCGGTTCCAGAGCGCCGAGGAGATGCGGCTGCAGCTGCTGGGTGTGCTGCGCGAGGTCACCGCTGCACAATCGGGTGCCGTCACGCGCAGCACCCCGTCGACGCTGTTCACGACGCCCACGGCAGCGGGCGACAGCCTCGAGTGGAGCGACCTGCCGCGACTGATGCCCGACCCCGACGACGCGAACGCGGCCTGGCTGCAGAACGTCACCACCGACGATCCCGCGCAGCGCCTGCAGTTGCTGTCGTCGCCGCCGACGCCCTCGCCGATGGTGTCGATCGAGCGGGCCTACGCCTCGCTCGCCGCCGGCGATCCCGCGGCGGCGTGGGCGGCCGCCGACGAGTTGCTCGCCGCGGACCCGTGGGACTGGCGCGGCGTGTGGATGCAGGGGCTCGCCGCACTGAGGCAGGGCGATCCCATCAACGCCGTCGGCGCGTTCAACACCGTGTACGGCACGCTGCCGGGCGAGCTCGCCCCCAAGCTGGCGCTCGCTCGTGCCTGCGAGCTGTCGAACGACCTCGACGTCGCCGACCGCCTGTACGCCGTGTGCGCCCGCACCGACGCCGCGTACGTGGCGCCCGCGTTGTTCGGCCGCGCCCGTGTGGCCACCGCGGCCGGCCGCACCACCGATGCGCTCGCCGCGCTCGACGGCATCCCCACCACCAGTCGTGCGTTCGGCGACTCGCGCCGCAAGCGCGCCGCGATCCTCGCCACGGTGCCCGACGACCGGCGCACGCTGCAGACGCTCGACGCCGCGGCCGCCGAGTTGGCGCAGGCGACGATGGAACCGCGCGAGCGGGCCGCGTTGCGCATCGAGATCCTCGAATCCGCGCTGGACGAGGTGCTCGCCCACGGCGCCGTGCAGGGCGCGACGATCGGCGGCATCTCGGCCGACGAGGCGCACCTGCGCCAGGGTCTCGAGTCCGCGTACCGCGAGGCGGCCTCGCTCGCGACCGACCGCGCCGAACGGGTGGCGCTGGTCGACGAGGCCAACCGCGTGCGCATGCGGACGCTCACGTGAACTGCCCGCACTGCGGAGCCGCCGTGGTGGCGGGCGACGCGTTCTGCGAGGCGTGCGGCGGCGACCTCGACGCCTCCGTCACCGCTGCCACCGACACGACGCCGCTCGACGACACCGCCGACATGGCTCGCACCCACCTGCTGGTGCCCGACGGCGACGGCGAAGCGCCCGGCTGGGGTGTCGACACGTCGCTGCCATGCGCGGCCTGTGGCGCACGGGTGGCCGACGACGGCTTCTGCACGGTGTGCGGCCACAAGGCGCGCACCCGCCGCGAGCACTGGACCGAGTCACCCGCCGAGCGGCTCGGCGGTGTGTGCGACAAGGGGATCGTGCACGCACGCAACGAGGACGGCATGGCGCTGGGGCTCGGTCGGGGCACGATGGTGCTGGTGGTGTGCGACGGGGTGACCACCGCGCCCGACAGCGACAAGGCCAGCCTGGTCGCGTCGCAGACCGCTCGTGACGTCGTCACTGCCAACCCGGCACCGACCGGTGGCATCGCCGCTCGCGTCACGCACTGGGAGCCCGTCCTGCACTCGGCGTGCCGCGCCGCCAACGCCGAGACCGTCGCCGTGGCCCGCACCTTGGGCGATCCACCCGAGCCGCCGTCGTGCACGTTCGTCGCCGCGCTCGTCGACCACGATCTGATCGCCACCGCCTGGTGCGGCGACTCGCGGGCGTACTGGTTGCCCGACGGCCAGTCCGGCGAGCAGCTCACCGTCGACCACTCGCTCGGCACCGAGATGATGCGCGACGGCAAGACCCGGGCCGAGGCCGAGGCCGACCCCGCGTGCCACACGATCACCCGGTGGCTCGGTGCCGACTCGGTCGACCCGACGCCCGAGTACCGCACCCGCCAGGTCGACCGGGCCGGCTGGCTGCTGGTGTGCAGCGACGGCATGTGGAACTACGCCTCCGATGCCGACCACCTGGCCGAGTTGATCGCCGAGGCACAGGCCGGGGGAGCGGTCACGCCGACCGCGATCGCCGAGTCGCTGGCCGCCTACGCGAACGGGTGTGGTGGACACGACAACGTGACGGTGGCGCTGGCACGTTGCGAGCCGCCACTACCCTGATCCCACGCAGGCGAGAGCACCGGGTCTCCCGGACACCAGCGGGCGAGAACAGGAGCGAGCGTGGCGGAGTTCCGAGCCGAGGTCTTCCAGAACGAGTACCTGGCCGACGGTGCCACCGACGTGCACGGGGTCGTGTCGATCACCTGCAGCGGTGCCGGTACCGCCGGACGGGCGAGCGGGACCGAGGCGGCCGAGATCATCATCGTCGACACCTCCGGTTCGATGGACATGCCGCCCGCCAAGATCGCCGCGGCACGACGCGCCGCCAAGGTCGCGATCGACGAGATCGTCGACGGCACGTGGTTCGCCGTCATGTCGGGCCACACCGTCGCACAGATGGTCTTCCCGCCCCACCCCGGTCTCGCCAAGATGACCGACGTCACCCGCCGCGAGGCCACCGAGGCCGTCGGCCGCCTGCGCAGCGGCGGCGCCACGGCGATCGGTGCGTGGATCACGGCCGCGACCGAGCTGTTCAACCAGGCACCGGCCGCGCAGCGTCACGCCATCCTGCTCACCGACGGCAAGATCGAGGGCGAGCCGCCCGGCGCGCTCGCGATCGCGCTCGAGCGTGCGAAGGGCAAGTTCCAGTGCGACTGCCGCGGTATCGGCAGCGACTGGGTGGTCGACGAGTTGCGCGGCATCGCCACGGCGCTGCTCGGCACGGTCGACATCGTCGCCAAGCCCGAGGACCTCGAGGCCGACTTCGAGGAGATGATGCGCAACGCGATGAGCCGTGGTGTGGCCGACGCCCGGTTGCGTGTGTGGGCGCCGCAGGGGAGCGAGGTGATGTTCGTGCGCCAGGTCGCGCCGCAGGTCGACGACCTCACGCCGCGAGCCACGCGCATCAGCCCGCTCGTGGTCGAGTTCCCGACGGGCGCGTGGAGCGACGAATCACGCGACTACCACGTGGCCGTGCGCGTGCCGCCGGCGCCGGTGGGCAACGAACGCCTCGCCGCACGCGTCGAGTTGGTGGTGAACGACGAGGTGCTCGCCAAGGGGCTCGTCAAGGCGATCTGGAGCGTCGACACCAACCTCACCACGCGCATCGATCCCGCCGTCGCGCACTACACCGGTCAGGCCCAGCTGGCCGATGTGATCCAGCGCGGCCTCGCGGCCAAGTCGTCGGGCGACGATCGCACCGCCACCGTGCTGCTCGGCCAGGCCGCCAAGCTGGCGCACGACACCGGCAACGAGCAGACCACCCGGCTGCTCGCGAAGGTGGTCGACGTGGTCGATGTCGAGGCCGGCACCGTGCGGCTGAAACAGCAGGTGGCCAAGACCGACGAGATGGCGCTCGACACGCGCAGCACCAAGACCACTCGCATCCGGCGGGAACCGTGAGCGGCGCCACGTGCCCCAACGGGCACACCTCGACCGATCCCGACTGGTGCGACACCTGCGGCGCGCCGATGCACGGCACGAGCGCCGAGGCCGCCGCGCAGGCCGTGGCCCCTGCCGCGTCGGGATCTGCGTCGAGTCCGACCGGTGCGTCGACAGTGGTCGCACCGGTGTCGTGCCCGCACTGCGGGTCGATCAACTCGGCCGACAACCTGTTCTGCGAATCGTGCGGCTACGACTTCACGACCGGCCAGACCCCCGAGCCGCCGCCCGCAGCGACACCCGACCCGGCGCCCTCGAGCGCGGCAGCCGACCCCGCCGTGGCCGTCGTGGTGCCGGCCGACCCGGCCGTCGTGGCACCTCCCACCGGCAGCACGGGCTGGACCGTGGTGGTCGAGGTCGACCCGGCGTGGTTCGCGCTGAAGGGCGAGCTGGCCGACCGACCGCTGCCCTCGCCGTCGACCAGCACGGTGCCGTTGTTCGGCCACGTGTCGCTCGTCGGCCGCACCAGCCAGTCGCGTGGGTTGCGTCCCGAGATCGCACTCGACACCGACACCGCCGTCTCGCGCCGACACGCACAGCTGCTCGTCGAGGACGACAGGTTGAGCGTCGTCGACCTGTCGTCGACCAACGGTACGTACGTGCTCGACGCCGGGCAGGTGCCGACCGAGGACGCGGTGCCGCTCGCGGCCGGCGTGCCGGCGATGCTCGACGACGGCGACCAGATCTACGTGGGTGCGTGGTCGCGCCTCACCGTGCGACGCACCTGAGGGTTGCCTCACACGCGCCGACAGGTGCCGTGACCAGGGCGGACCCGAAGGTGAGAGGACGGTGAGAAGGCGTCCAAAGAGCGTCGAAGGTCCCGTGAGAATTCTGGGGACGGGCGTACCGTCCCCGTCATGGACAAGATTTCCGGGATTCCGGCTCACCCCCTCTTCGTGCACCTGCCCGTGGTGCTCCTGCCGATCGGTGCGGTCGTCGCGATCGGCATGCTGATCAAGCAGTCGTGGTTCGAGCGCTACAAGTGGGCGCTGCTCGGCATCGTCGGCCTCGGCACCCTCGGTGCGATCCTCGCCGGTGCGTCCGGTGAGGACCTCGAGGGCGACATCCGTCGGGCCGAGGGCATCAGCCCCACGCTGCACGACCACACCGAGGCCGGCGATCTCGCCCGTCTGGTGAGCATCGTGTTCCTCGTCGTGGTGCTCGTGTGGATCTTCCTGCCGATGCTGCTGAAGCGCCGCGCCGGTGCCGCCGAGGCCACGATGCCGTCGTGGTTGCGGTGGGGCGTCGGTGTCGCCGTCGTGCTGGTGGGCATCGGGACGGCCGTCGCCGTCGTCGAAGCCGGCCACAGCGGTGCCAAGTCGGTGTGGAACGAAGAGGACGAGAGCGGCGACCAGGGCGGTGACGGCGACGGCGACGGAAGCGCCCCCGTCATCGTGGTCGACCACGTCGTCACGGCCGACGCCGCGAGCTGATCCGATCAGAACGGGTGCGGGCCGGTCGGCGTCACGCCGGCCGGCTCACGCCGGTGGGAACTGCAGCAATGCGTTCTCGACCACTTCACCCAGCGCCGGGTGGATGTAGTACTGGCCCCGAGCCATCTCGTCGATCGTCGTGTCGTACCGCAGCCCCTGGATGAGCTGCTGGATGAGACTCGACGCGTGGGGCCCGATGATGTGGGCGCCCACCAATCGACGGGTTGCCCGATCGGCGACGAGCTTGCAGAAGCTCGACGTGTCCTCGAGCGCCCACCCGTAGGCGACGTCGGCGTAGCGCTGGGTGGCCACCATCACGTCGATGCCCTGCTGGCGAGCCTCGTGTTCGGTGAGGCCCACGGCGGCGATCTGCGGGTTGGTGAACACGGCGTGCGGCACCGCTCGGTAGTCGTTGGTGCGCAACACGTCGGGGCGCAGGATGTTGTGCGCCACGGTGCGCGCCTCGTGGTTGGCGACGTGCTTCAGCATGTAGGGCGAGCTGATGTCGCCCAGCGCCCACACGCCCGGCACCGAGGTGGCCCCGGTCTCGTCGGCGACGATGCGCCCGTCCGGGTGCAGGGCGAGCCCGCCCGCAGCTGCGTCGATCGTGTCGCTGTTGGGGATGCGTCCGGTGGCGACGAGGATGTCGGTGCCCTCGACCACGCTGCCGTCGCGCAACGTGAGGTGCACACGATCGCCGCGCCGCTCGACCCGGTCGACGGCAGTGCCGAGGCGCAGGTCGAACCGCTTCGAGAACAGCTCGGTGATGGTGCGGCTCACGTCGTGGTCCTCGGCGCGCAACAGGAACGGACCACGCTGCACGAAGGTGACCTGCGAACCGAACGAGCCGAACACATGGGCGAGCTCGCAGGCGATGAAGCCGCCGCCGAGCACGATCAGGTGCTCGGGCACACGGTCGACACGCATGATGTCGTCGCTCGTGTGGTAGCCCACCTCGGCGAGGCCCGGGATGTCGGGGATCATCGGGCGGGCACCCGCGGCGATGACGACCTGGTCGGCCTCGATGAACGTCGTGCCGTTCGGGCCGGTCACCTCGAGGCGACGCTCACCGACGAACCGGCCGCGACCCTGGTGCACCGTGATGTTGGGGCACTCGGGGCCGACGCGGTAGCGCTCGCCACCCTCGGCGATCGGGTCGATGCGTCCGAACACACGGTCGCGGATGTCGAGCCAGCGCACCTGGTCGACGTGGGCGTCGACGCCGAGTCGGGCCGAGTGCTCGACGGTCTGCACGATGTCGGCCGCGTGCACGAACATCTTGGTCGGGATGCAGCCACGGTTGAGGCAGGTGCCGCCGAACACCCACTCCTCGACCATCGCGATCTTCCAGTCGTCGAGCGCCGGTGTGACGATCGAGTTGCCGCTGCCGGCGCCGATGATGATCAGGTCGTAGTGCTCGAACTGCTGGGGGTCGTGCTGGCTCATACGGCCGGTCACGGTACCTGGACGGGTGGCTCCGAGGTGACGGCCGTCCACATGGCCGAGTCGGGTGCTGCGAGCATCGCCTGCCACACCGGCTCGGGGTACACGAGGTTGGGCTTGGACGGGTCGTACGGCGGTTGCGTGACGGCTTCGGTGGGCCGCTCGTAGGCGGCGGGTGACGTGTAGCGGGTGAGCTCGTCGTCGGAGATGCCGCACAGCGCCTGCACCTCGGGGTCGATCCAGGCCCGCTCGTCGATGCCACCACCCGTGGCGATCTCGAGCGCCAGGTGCTCGGGTCCGGCGAAGTACATGCTCTGGCACATGCCGTGGTTCATCGGGCCGATGACGGGCACGCCGCGGCTGCGGATGCGGTCGCGCATCTCGAGCAGCTCGTCGAGGCTGTCGACGTTGAGCGCGAGGTGCTGCATGGTGCCTGCCGTCGCGTTGCCGCCCGCGTTGCCGGCGTGGGTGACACCGAGGATCGGGTCGGCCGGGTTGTCGGGGTGCTGCTGGAAGGCGATGTAGCAGGTGGGGCTCAGCTCGACGAACGCGTGGAACGTGTTGGCCACGCCGTGCATCCAGTACAGGGCCTTGAGCTCGCCGCCGAGCACGTCGGTGAAGAACTCGATCTGCGCCTTCATGTCGCGGGTCGCGATCGCCAGGTGGTGGACGCCGTTGGGATGCAGTGCCATGGCCGGAGCGTACGCCCGCCGACCCACCCGCTCGTCCCTGGAGCGTCCGCCGTTGTCGCAATGCACCGCGTCACATGGTGGCGCGGGTGAACTTCTGCCAGAGGTGGGGGCCGGCGATCACGGGGGCGTGGGCGGCGACGGCATCGGGGGCGATGCACGTGGGGATCACCTCGATGCGCGCGTCGACGTTCGCGTTGTGGAAGAACGCCATGCTCTGACGGCGGTGCGGGCCCGAACCCGAGGGTGGCGCCACCACGCGATGCATCGTCGACCGCCACCGGTCGTTGGTCCATCGCTGCATCAGGTCGCCCAGGTTGACGACGAACCCGTCGGCGCGAGCGGGCACCGGTGTCCACTCGTCGGTGCGCGGGTCGAGCACCTCGAGGCCGCCCGGCGCATCGTCCTGCCGCAGGATCGTGAGCGTGCCGTAGTCGGTGTGCGCTCCGGCGCGCAGCTGGCCCGGAGCGGGGGAGCGGTCGCCGAGCTCGGGGTAGTCGAGCGCTCGCAGCGCGCCGGGCGCGTGGTCGACGAACGGGTCGAAGAAGTCGTGCGGCTGGCCGAGCGCGATCGCGAACAGCTGCAGCAGGCGGCGCGCGAGCGCGTCCATCGCATCGAAGTACGCGCGCATCGCGGGCTCGAGCGACGGTTGCGCGGCGGGCCACGGCGTCGGGCCGAACGCCCACGCCGAGACCGGGTCGTCGAGGTCGATCCGCGCGCCGGCGAGCGGTCCGACGTTGAACGTCTGCTTCAGATCGGCGGCGCCGTCCATCGTGCCGAGCGACCGCTCGAGCGCCTCGCGTTCCATCGGCGAGAACCCGTAGGCGTCGCCGTCGCGCTGCGCCACCGTCATCCGGTCGGCGAGCGGCAGGTCGAAGAAGCGACGCGCCTCGCGCCAGGCGGTGTCGATGACCGCTGGGTCGACGCCGTGCCCGACGATCTGGAAGAACCCGACGGTCTCACCGGCCACGCCGATCTCGGCCGCAGCGGACGACGAGCGCAGGTCGATCGTCGGGATGCCGGTCAACGCCTGACCTCGAAGGGCGGGAAGGCAGCGTTGTGCGCGCGCCGTGGCCGAGACCACAGCGCCTTCAGGTATGCGCCCTCGGCGAAGCCGATCGGATGATCGATCGCGTGCTCGGTGCGACGCTCCTCGTCGAGCTCGTACCCGGCACGTGCCGCGCCGGCGTGCACCGTGCGCAGGAAGTCGGCCACCGGCACACGCGACGAGCACGAGGCCGACACCAGCAGCCCACCCACCTCGACGAGCTGCACCGACAGGTCGGCGAGGCGTTCGTAGGCATGGAGGGCACGGGGCACGGCTGCGGCGTTGGGCGCGAACGACGGCGGGTCGACCACCACCACGTCGAACCGTGATCGCTTGGCCGCGAGTCGCTCGAGCTCGGCGAACGCGTCACCCGCCACCACGTCGTGACGGCACGCGGCCACCTCGGGCCGGTCGGCGTTGAGGGCCATGTTGCGTCGGGCCTGCTCGAGTGCATGGGGATTCGAGTCGATCGACAACACCGAGCGCGCACCACCGGCGGCGGCGTGCACCGAGAAGCCGCCGGTGCTCGAGAACACGTCGAGCACCCGGGCGCCCTTCGACCGGCGGCCCACCTCGATGCGGTTGTCGCGCTGGTCGAGGAAGTGGCCGGTCTTGCCACCGTGCACCACGTCGGCCTCGAACCGCAGCCCGTGCTCGAGGAACGGCACCGGCGCGACGACGTCGGGACCGATCAGCGACATGCCCTCGACCAGGCCGTGCAGTTCGCCGGGCTCGAGCGCCCGTGCGAGGCGCAGCACGATCGAGCTCACGGGCACCAGCTCGCGCAGGATCGGCAGCACCACCGACAGGTGCGGCACCCAGGCGCTCGTGTAGAGCTTGACCACCAGCACGTGGCCGTACCGGTCGACCACCAGGCCCGGCAGACCGTCGTTCTCGCCGTGCACCACGCGGTACGCGGTGGTGGGCGGCGTGTCGGCCGGCGGGTGCGCGAGCGGCTCGCGGCGTGCGACCGCGTCGTCGAGCCGGCCCCGGAACCAGACCGGGTCGATGGCGACCGGCTTGCCGTGGTGGAGCACTTTCACCCGGATGGGCGAGGACGGGTCGTACAGGCCGATCGCGACGAAGTTCCGGTCGTCGTCGAACACCACGGCGAGGTCGCCGGGCGCGCCCTCGTGGCTCACCGAGCGGATCGAGCCCTCGAACAACCAGGGATGCCCGGCACGCAGGCGTCGCACCGCATCAGGGGTGACGCGCACGGCGAGCCGTCGATCGGCGGGGGCCGGCAGGGCGTGCAACGCGGCGGGTGAGGGCACGTCCCCCATGGTGCCACGGACGGGGGAGGTCGACGGGCTCTCCGGGGGCTCCGCCCCTGTGGAAAACCGTCAAGACCGACACCTCTCGTGCCGATGCAAACGGGTCGATCGGCCCCCTGTCCCCGCTCCGCAGTGGTCCGTAGACTTTCGAACGAACACACGGGGTTCCCCCAACCCCAGAGAGACGGGCAGTGAGTCATGAGCCTTGATCCGACACCGATGTCGCCTGCGACGTCGTCCTTCCGCTGCGTCCTGATCGGCGCCGACAGCCTCCTCGTCGAGTGCGGTGAGCTGCTGCGCTCGCGCGGACACGAGGTGGTCGCGGTGGTCGCGGGCGCCCAGAAGGTGAGCGACTGGGCCCGCCGCATCGGCGTGCCCGTGTACGACGCGTCGACGAGCGCGTGGGTCGACGAGCTGCGCGGCACGTCGTTCGACCACCTCTTCGCGATCACACACCTGGCGATCCTCCCGGACGCTGCACTGACGCTGCCGTCGAAGGGTGCGATCAACTTCCACGACGGTCCGCTGCCCGCGTACGCCGGCCTCAACGCGCCGGCCTGGGCGCTGCTCAACGGCGAGACCTCGTACGGCATCTCGTGGCACGAGATCACCAGCGGCATCGACGAGGGCGACCTGCTGAAGCAGCAGCTGTTCGACATCTCGCCGGCCGAGACGTCGCTGTCGATCAACACCCGCAACTTCGAGACCGCGATCGACACCTTCGCGGTGCTCGTCGACGAGCTCGCGTCGGACACCGTGCGTCGCACCCCGCAGGACCTGTCGCGGCCCCGCACCACCTACAAGCGCAACGACCGCCCTGCGGTGCTGTGCACGCTCGACTGGCGGCGCCCCGCCGTCGAGCTCGAGCGGCTGGTCCGTGCCCTCGACTTCGGTCGCTACTCGAACCCGCTCGGCTCGCCCACGCTGTGGACCGCCTCGGGTGCCGTCGCCGTCAAGCGCGCCGAGGTGCGCGACGACGAGGGCGCGCCCGGCGAGGTGCTCGAGAGCGACGGCGAGATCGTCGTCGCGACCAGCGATGGCGCGATCGCGCTGAGCGGCTTCGAGACCCTGACGGGTGACGAGATCAGCGTCGCCGACGCCGCCGTGCTGCTCGGCATCCGCAGCGGTACGCAGCTGCCGGTGCTCGACGATGCGCGCGCCGACGAGCTCACCGCCCTCGGTGCACGCCTCGCGAAGAGCGAGCGCTCGTTCATCTCGCGTCTGTCGACGATCGAGCCGGTCGAGCTGCCGTGGGCCGGCACGCCGTCGGCCGACCACCACGCGAACCTCGTGTCGATCCCGGTGACGCTGCCGACCTTCGGGGCGGGCGTCGATCCCACCACCGCGGTGGTCGCCGCCTTCGCCACGACGCTCGCCCGCCTGTCGGGCAAGCAGCAGTTCCACCTCGCCCTCACCACGCCGGCCACCGCAGCGTTGGCCGCGTCGGCCAGCCCGCTCGTGTCGAGCCAGGTGCCGATGTCGGTCGAGCTCGACACCGACCAGCCGGCCGCGCACGCCATCGACGCGATCGCACGCGAGCTCGCCCAGCTCGACACCAAGGGCTCGTGGTTGCTCGACCTGATCGGCCGCGACCCCGAGCTGCGCAAGCGTCGCGAGCTCGCCGGCGGCACCATCGCCCCGATCGCCGTGCGCCTCGGCGGCGCCAGCACGGCCACCGCACCCGGCACCGTGGCCGAGCTCGGTGTCGACGGCACCAGCGTCTCCGTCGCCGTCGACCAGGCGCTCGTGTCGGCCGGCGATGCCGAGCTGTTCGTCGCCTGCTTCCGAGCCGTGCTCGAGTCGATCGCCGCGCAGCCCGACACCGCGCTGTCGCACGTCGACCTGCTCGGCCCGAGCCTGCGCACCCAGGTGCTCGAGGCCTGGAACGACACGGCCGTCGACTACCGCACCGACGCGTGCATCCACCACCTGTTCGAGGAACAGGTCGACCGCTCGCCCGACACGACGGCGGTGATCTTCGAGGACCGCAGCATCACCTACCGCGACCTCGACGCCCGCGCCAACCAGGTGGCCGCGTACCTGCGCGAGCTCGGCGTCGGCCCCGACTCGCTCGTCGGCGTGCACGTCGAGCGCAGCCTCGAGCTGATGATCGCCGTCCTCGGCGTGCAGAAGGCCGGCGGTGCGTACGTGCCGCTCGACCCGACCTACCCGCCCGACCGTCTCGAGCACATGATCCGCGACAGCGGCTGCGGCGTGGTGATCACGCTCGGCCGGCTCGAGCGCATCCTGCCGCTGCCCGACGACAGCACGGCCCACGTGCTGCGGCTCGACACCGATGCCGCGCAGATCGACCGTCAGAGCACCGAGCGTGTGCGTGCGGCCACCGGTCCGCAGCACCTCGCGTACTGCATCTACACCTCGGGCAGCACCGGTCTGCCGAAGGGCGTGCTGATCGAGCACCGCAACGCGGTCAACTTCTTCGCCGGCATGGACTCGGTGGTCGCGCACGACCTGCCCGCCACCTGGTTCGCCGTCACCAGCCTGTCGTTCGACATCTCGGTGCTCGAGCTGCTCTACACGGTCACCCGGGGCTTCAGCGTCGTCGTCTACCTCGACCACGACAAGCTCGGCGACGACGACCTCGACGACGAGTTCGTCCGCCAGCACGCCGACAAGAAGATGGAGTTCTCGCTCTTCTACTTCTCGGGCGACGCGGCCGAGGGCCACGGCAAGAGCAAGTACCGCCTGATGCTCGAAGGCGCGAAGTTCGCCGACACCCACGGGTTCAACGCCGTGTGGACGCCGGAGCGTCACTTCCACGCCTTCGGTGGTCTCTACCCGCACCCGGCCGTCGCCGGCGCCGCGCTCGCAGCGATCACCGAGAACGTGCAGATCCGCTCGGGCTCGGTCGTGTTGCCGCTGCACCACCCGATCCGCGTGGCCGAGCAGTGGAGCATGGTCGACAACCTCTCCAACGGTCGTGTGGGCCTGTCGATCGCGTCCGGATGGTGGCCTCGCGACTTCGTGCTGATGCCGGAGAACTACGCCGAGGCGAAGAAGAACATGTTCCGCGACATCGAGAAGGTGCGCGCGCTGTGGCGTGGCGAGACCGTCACGTTCTCGGGTGTCAACGGCGTCGAGGAGCACATCACCACGCTGCCCCGCCCGGTGCAGGCCGAGCTGCCGGTGTGGGTCACCACGGCCGGCAACCCCGACACGTTCATCGAGGCCGGCAAGATCGGCGCCAACATCCTCACCCACCTGCTCGGCCAGAGCGTCGAGCAGCTGGCGCCCAAGCTCGAGGCGTACCGTCAGGCCCGCGCCGACGCCGGCTACGACCCGGCCACCGGCATCGTCTCGCTGATGCTGCACACCTACATCGGCGAGGACGACGACGAGGTGCGCGAGTTGGTGCGCCAGCCGCTGAAGGACTACCTGGGCACGTCGGTGTCGCTGGTGAAGGAGTACGCCTGGGCGTTCCCGGCGTTCCAGCGCCCCGAGGGCTACGACGTCTCGAGCGACGACGACCTGATCGCCCAGCTGAGCCCCGAGGACACCGACGCGGTGCTCGAGTTCGCGTTCTTGCGCTACTACGAGACGAGCGGTCTGTTCGGCACGCCCGAGAGCTGCCAGCCGATGGTCGACAAGCTGAAGGGCATCGGCGTCGACGAGATCGGCTGCCTGATCGACTTCGGTGTCCCCACCGACACGGTGCTCGAGAGCCTCACGTTCCTCGACGAGGCGAAGAACCTGGCCAACGCGCCGGCGCCGTCGCTCGCGACCGTGGCGCACCCGTCGAGCCAGATCGACCTGTCGCCGGCCGCCCAGCTGCGCCGCCACCAGGTGACCCACCTGCAGTGCACGCCGTCGATGGCCCGCATGTTCTCGCTCGAGGACGACACCCGCGCCGCGCTCGGCGACGTCGCCCACCTGTACGTCGGTGGTGAGGCGTTCCCGGTGCAGCTCGCGAAGGACCTCGTGAACAACTCGCGCACGGGCAACGTCACCAACATGTACGGCCCGACGGAGACCACGATCTGGTCGACGACGTGGAAGCTGCAGGGCTCGCTCGACACGATCCCCATCGGCACCCCGATCGCGAACACGAAGATCTACATCCTCGACCGCAACCTGCAGCCGTTGCCCCCGGGCGTGCCCGGCGACCTGTGGATCGGCGGCGACGGTGTGGTGCGTGGCTACCACCAGCGTCCCGAGCTGACGGCCGAGCGCTTCGTCGCCGACCCGTTCGTGCCCGGCGCCCGCATGTACAAGACCGGCGACCTCGCGAAGTGGCGTGCGCTGCCCGACGGCACGGGCATCATCGACTTCCTCGGTCGCATCGACCACCAGGTGAAGATCCGCGGCTACCGCATCGAGCTCGGCGAGATCGAGGCCCGCCTCGGTCAGCACCCCGACGTGCGCGAATGCGTCGTCGTGGTGCGCGAGGAGAGCCCGGGCGATCAGCAGCTGGTCGGCTTCGTGTCGGCCAAGGACGGTGCGCACCTGCAGCCGTCCGAGCTGAAGGACCACCTGCGGGTCAACCTGCCGGATCCGATGATCCCCAACCACGTGATCGTGCTCGACGACCTGCCGCACACGCCCAACGGCAAGATCGACCGCAACGGCCTGCCGTCGCTCGCGTCGGTGCTCGGCCAGTTCGACGGCGGCCCCGTGGCCGAGGCCGAGAACGACCTCGAGCGCCAGGTGCTCGAGGTGTGGCAGGAGACCCTCGGTCGCCAGTCGATCGGTGTGGACGACAACTTCTTCGACATCGGCGGCCACTCGCTGCTGGTGGTGCGCATGCACCGCCGTCTGAAGGAGGTGCTCGAGCGGCCGCTGGCGCTCACCGAGCTGTACCGCTTCCCGACGATCCGCAGCTTCGCCAACTCGCTCACCTCCGACTCGTCGTCGGCGGCGATGCAGCAGAGCGCCGACCGCGCGTCGCGCCGGCGTGAGAACCTCGAACGGCGTCGCGCCCGAGCGCGCTGACATCTCGAACGTCCCTCCCAGACGAACCGCCCGGAGAACCACACGTGTCCAGTGACAACGACATCGCGATCGTCGGCATGGCGGTGCGCCTGCCCGGCGCGCAGAACCACCACGAGTACTGGCACAACCTGCGCAACGGTGTCGAGAGCGTGCGGTTCTACACCGACGACGAGCTGCTCGCGGCCGGGGTGAAGCGCGATGCGTTGCTGCGCCCCAACTACGTCAAGGCCGGGGCGCCGCTCGAGCGGATGGAGTGGTTCGACGCGGAGTTCTTCGGCTTCTCGCCGAAGGAAGCGGCGATCATGGACCCGCAGCACCGCCAGTTCCTCGAGGCCTGCTGGGAGGCGCTCGAGGACTCGGGTCACGTGCCCGAGCGGATCGAGGGCGCGATCGGCATCTTCGCCGGGTCGGGCATGGCCGCGTACTTCGCGCAGAACCTGCTCACCAACGCCGAGCTGGTGCGCAGCGTGGGCATGTTCCTGCTGCGTCACACCGGCAACGACAAGGACTTCCTGTCGACGCGCGTCAGCTACCTGCTCGACCTGCGCGGCCCGGCGATCAACGTGCAGACCGCGTGCTCCACGTCGCTGGTGGCTGCGCACCTGGCCGTGCAGCACCTGCTGTCGGGCGAGTGCGACCTGGCACTCGCCGGTGGCGTGACGATCGAGATCCCGCACCGCCGCGGCTACCACTACGAGGACGGCGAGATCCTCTCGCCCGACGGCCATTGCCGTGCGTTCGACCACCGTGCCGAGGGCACCGTGTTCGGCAGCGGCACCGGCGTGGTGGTGTTGCGCCGCCTGCAGGACGCGATCGACGACGGCGACCAGATCTACGCGGTCATCAAGGGCACCGCGGTCAACAACGACGGCTCGCAGAAGGTCGGCTACCTCGCGCCGTCGGTCGACGGGCAGGCGGCCTGCATCGCCGAGGCGCTCGCCGTCGCCGATGTCGACGCCGACAGCGTCACCTATGTCGAGTGCCACGGCACCGGCACCGCGATGGGCGATCCGATCGAGGTGGCCGCACTCACCCAGGCCTTCCGTGAGGGCACCGACAAGAGCGGCTTCTGCGGCCTCGGCAGCGTGAAGACCAACATCGGTCACCTCGACACGGCAGCAGGTGTGGCGAGCCTGGTGAAGGCGTCGCTCGCGCTGCAGCACGCCGAGATCCCGCCGTCGCTCAACTACGAGGCGCCCAACCCGCGCATCGAGTTCGACGACAGCCCGTTCTTCGTGAACGACCGTCTGCGCGAGTGGAAGCCCGAGGGCGGTATCCGCCGGGCCGGCGTCAACTCGCTCGGCGTGGGCGGCACCAACGCGTTCGCGATCCTCGAGGAGCCGCCGGCGCTGTCGAGCACCCCGAGCACCAAGCCGTGGCAGTTGCTGGTGCTGTCGGGCCGCAACCGCGGCGCGCTCGACGACAACACCTCGCGGCTGGCGAAGCACCTGCGCGAGCACCCCGAGCTCGACCTCGGCGACGTGGCGTTCACGTTGCTCGACGGCCGCCGGCACTTCGCCGAGCGCCGTGTGCTGGTGGCCGCCGATCGTGACGAGGCGATCGCTCTGCTCGAGGGCGCCGAGCCGCGCCGGGTGTACACGCACTCGGCGAGTGGCGAGGCGCAGAAGGTCGCGTTCATGTTCCCCGGTGGTGGTGCGCAGTACCCGCGCATGGCGGCCGACCTGTACGCCACCGAGCCGTCGTTCAAGGCCGACGTCGACAAGGGCCTGCAACTGCTGCTCGACCGGCACCAGCTCGACCTGCGTCCGCTGCTGTTCTGCGAGCCCGATCAGCTGGCGGCCTCGGCCGTCGAGCTCGAGCGTCCGTCGCTGCAGCTGCCGGCGATCTTCGTGGTCGAGTACGCGCTCGCACAGCTGCTGATCCGCCGAGGCCTGCAGCCCACGGCGCTGATCGGTCACAGCGTCGGCGAGAACACCGCCGCCTGTGTGGCCGGCACGATGCGCTACGAGGACTGCCTCGGCCTGATCGTGCTGCGCGGCCGGTTGATGGACCGCACCGCCGGCGGCATGCTCGCCGTGCCGCTCGCCGCCGACGAGCTGCAGCCGCTGCTCGACGAGTTCGGTCTCGACCTCGCCGTCGTCAACGCGCCCGATCTGGCGGTCGCCTCGGGCGACGACGCCACCCTCGGTCTGCTCGAAGCACGCCTGAAGGAGATGGGCGTCGAGGCACAGCGGGTGAAGATCAACATCGCGGCGCACAGCCGCATGCTCGATCCGGTGCTCGACGAGTTCGGTGCCTACCTGCGGTCGATCACGCTGTCGAAGCCGAAGATCCCGTGGGTGTCGAACCGCACCGGCACGTGGGTGACCGACGCGCAGGCCACCGACCCGCAGTACTGGGTCGACCACCTGCGCGGCACCGTCCGCTTCGCCGACGGCATCGCCACGCTCGCGGCCGAGCCCGGCCGCGTGTTCCTCGAGGTCGGCCCCGGCAAGACCCTGTCGTCGCTGGCCCGCATGAACCCGGCCGTGTCGTCGCAGCAGGCGTCGATCAACGTGCTCCGCCATGCCGACGAGGCCGTGGCCGACGACGCCTTCCTCCTCGGCGTCACCGGTCGCCTGTGGGCCGCCGGTGGCACGCTCATCGTGAAGGACCTGTTCGACGGCGAGGAGCGGCGCCGTGTGTCGCTGCCCACCTACGCGTTCCAGCAGCAGCGCTACTTCATCGAGCCGGGTGTTCGAGGCGAGGCGCAGAGCGACGGCGACGGCGACCTGGTCGACAAGGAGCCCGACGCCGACCGCTGGTTCTACGAGCCGGTGTGGCGTCGCCGCGACGTCGAGGACCCGATCGAGGAGCGCTTCACCCACCTCGTGTTCGCCGATGCGATCGGCGTGGCCGACCAGCTCGTGCCGCGCCTGCGCGCTGCCGGTCATCGCGTCGTGGTGGTGCGCACGGGCGACACGTACGCCTGCATCTCGCCCGACGAGTACCGCATCGCGCCCGAGCAGGGACGTGACGGTTACGACCAGTTGCTGCGCGACCTCACGCAGCACGAGCGGATCCCCGACCGGGTGCTGCACCTGTCGCTGCTCGCGCACGACGAGTCGCACCGCGACGGCTCGAGTTTCTTCCACCGCAACCAGGAGCTCGGCTTCTACAGCCTGCTGTTCCTGGCCCAGGCGTGGGCGGCCGACGGCGTGAAGCGCCCGCTGCACGTGATGGTGGCGAGCGCCGGCATGCAGCGCATGAACGACGGCGACGAGGCGCGCTGGCCCGACCAGGCCACGGTGCTCGGACCGGCGATGGTGATGCCGCGCGAGCTGCCCGACGTGACGGTGTCGGTGATCGATCTGTCGCCCGACGAGATCGCACTCGCCGTCGGCGTGCATCGCGGCTCGTCGGTCAAGCGCATCGCGCGTTCGGCCGCGAGCAAGGCCGCCAACGCCTCGCTGCACCTCGGCCTCGGCACGGTGCTCGACGCGCTCGAGACCGAGTCGCGTGCTCCGTCCGTCAGCGAGATCGTCGCGGTGCGCGGCGGTCAGCGTTACGTGGCCGACGTGCGTCGGTCGAAGCCGCCGGTGGCCGGCCACCTGCCGCTGCGCCAGGGCGGTGCGGTGCTGGTGACCGGCGGCCTCGGTGGCATCTCGCTCACCGTCGCCCGCCGCCTGGCCGAGCGCCGTGGCGCCAAGCTCGTGCTGCTGTCGCGCTCGGGTCTGCCGCCGCGCGATCAGTGGGACGACCTGATCGCGAAGCTGGGCGAGGGCCATGCGCTCAGCCAGCGCATCGCCGCCGTCCGCTCGATCGAGACCGCCGGCGGCGAGGTCGAGGTGATGGCCGGCGATGTCACCGACGTGGTGCGCATGCGCGAGATCACCGCCGAGATGCGTCGCCGCTTCGGTGGGGTGCACGGTGTGGTGCACGCGGCCGGTGTGGTCGACGACGGGCTGATGGTCACCAAGCGCCAGGCCGAGGTCGAAGACGTGCTGTCGCCCAAGGTGGCGGGCACGCTCGTGCTCGAGCAGGTGACGGCCGACGACGACCTCGACGTGTTCGTGGTGTTCTCGAGCACCAGCACCGTCACCGCCCCGATGGGCCAGGTCGACTACGTGGCCGCGAACGCGTTCCTCAACGCGTTCGCCCACTCGCGTCACGGTCGCAGCCGCACCAAGGTGCTCGCCCTCGACTGGGGCATCTGGAACGAGGTGGGCATGGCCGCCGAGGCCGCCCACAAGATGGTCACCGGGCAGAGCGACGAGACGAGCCCGTGCACGCACCCGTGGTTCACGCAGCGCATCGTCGCCGAGCGCGGCGTGCACGAGCTGTTCTCCACGTGGAGCCCCGACACCGATTGGTTGCTCGACGACCACCGCACGGCCGGCGGCGACGCGCTGGTGCCCGGCGCCGGGTATCTCGAGATCGCACGTGGTGCGCTCGCGGAGATCGGCGTCGACCGGGCCTTCGAGCTGCGCGAGCTCGTGTTCTTCCGGCCGCTCGCGATCGCCGACGGCGCGTCGCGTCAGGTGCGCACCCGGCTCACGCCGATCGACGGTGGCTACTCGTTCGAGGTCTTCGAGCGCGTCGAGGTCGACGGTCCGGTCACCGAGGGTGCGGCCGGTACGCGTGCCGGCTGGCGGCGCACCGGTTCGGCCACGATCCTGCTGCTCGGCCTGCCGGCGGTGTCGACGATCGACGTCGCTGCGATCGAGGAGCGGTGCGCCACCCGCGGCCCGCGCCACAGCAAGCAGGAGGAGCACCTGCGCTTCGGCCCGCGCTGGCAGGTCGTGTCGCAGTCGCGCTTCGGTGACGGCGAGGCCATCGCCCGCCTGCACCTGCCCGACGAGTTCCACGGCGACCTCGCCACCATCGGGCTGCACCCGGCGCTCGTCGACCTGGGCACCGGCTTCGCGATGGATCTGATCGACGGCTACACGGGCGATCGCCTGTGGGTGCCGATCGACTACGAGGTGATCGGCATCCACGGCACGCTGCCTGCCGACGTGATCGCGCACGTGCGCGTGCACCCCGGCAGCACCGAAGCCAGCGGTTTCGCCCGCTTCGACGTGTCGCTCGCCGACACCGACGGACGCGTGCTGGTCGAAGTGCGCGAGTTCGCGATCAAGCGGCTCGACGGCGAGCTCGATCTGGCACCCGGCGGCGCGGCGGCCGATGTCGAGTTCGACCACGCCGGCCAGAGCGATCGACACCTGTCGAAGAGCGAGCTCGTGTTCCAGCACACGCTGCGCCAGGGCATCCTGCCCGACGAGGGCGCCATGGCCTTCGAGCGGGTGCTCGCCGGCTACGGCAAGCCGCAGGTGATCGTGAGCTCGGTCGACCTCGACGCGCTGGTGCGCCAGACCGACGCCGCCGCAGCGGCGCAGTCGAGCCCCGCCGGTGGCGAGGACGGTGCGTCGTTCGCCCGTCCCGATCTCGACAGCGAGTACGTCGCGCCGCGTGACGGCATCGAGGAGGCGCTGGTCGAGATGTGGCAGGAGCTGCTCGGCGTCAGCCAGGTCGGCGTGCTCGACAGCTTCTTCGACCTCGGCGGTCACAGCCTGATCGCCGTGCGCCTGTTCTCGAAGGTGCGCAAGCAGTTCAGCGTCGACTTCCCGATCTCGGTGCTGTTCGAGGCACCGACCGTCGAGGCGTGCGCCAACCTGATCCGCGCTGCGGTCGGCACGCGCGGCGACGCGGCCGAGGGCGATGCGCCGGTCGCGGTGGTCGAGCGCCCCCGGTTCACGTACCTCGTGCCGATGCACACCGGTGGCGGCGGGGCCAACCTGCCGTTCTTCCTCGTCGCCGGCATGTTCGGCAACGTGCTCAACCTGCGCCACCTCGCCAACCAGATCGGCGGCGACCGTCCGTTCTACGGCGTGCAGGCCCGCGGCCTGTTCGGCGGCGACGTGCCGCACGAGACCTTCGAGGAGATGGCTCGCGACTACCTGGTCGAGATCCGTCAGGTGCAGCCGCACGGTCCGTACCTGCTCGGCGGCTTCTCGGGTGGTGGCATCGCCGCGCTCGAGATGGCGCGTCAGCTGCGCGAGGTGGGGGAGGAGACGATCCTGCTCGTCATGCTCGACACGCCGCTGCCACAGGGGCCCGAGCTCACCACCGAGGACAAGATCAAGTTCCACCTGCAGAACCTGCAGCGCGAGGGGGTCGGCTACCCGATCGACTGGGTCAAGGACCGCTTGGCGTGGCGACAGGTGATGCGCCGTCGTCGGCTCGGCATCGTCGACGAGTCGGAGGACGGCTCGCTGCACTCGAGCGAGATCGAGGCCGCCTTCTACCGGGCCATCGCCAGGTACCAGGTGCGCCATCACCCGGGCACGATCACCCTGTTCCGTCCGAAGCTCAACCCGACGCACGTGTTCGGCGAGGGCCGGATGATCAACAAGGACAAGCGCTTCATCTACGAGGACAACGGCTGGACGCCCCACTGCGACCGCGTCGACGTGTTCGAGATGCCGGGCGATCACGACTCGATGGTGCTCGAGCCCAACGTGCGAGTGCTGGCAGCGAAGATGCGCGAGCAGATCCTGGCCGCCGAGCACGCGGCGATGTCGCTGTCGGCTCGCGCCGGCGGCTGACGGGCGAGGGCGTGAGCGCCGCCGCGGTCGACGCGGTCGACGCCGCGCTGCGTGCGCTGGCCCCGTCGTCCGTGCGCGTGGGCGCTCGGACGATCGACGCGGCCGACGAGGCCGGGTTGCACCCCGATGAGGCGGCGATCGTCGCGGGCGCGGTGGCAAAGCGCCGGCGCGAGTTCGCGACGGGGCGGGCCCTGCTGCGCTCGCTGCTCGGCACCGACGGGCCGGTCACCGTGCTGGCCACCCGCGCGCCGGCCGTGCCGGCGGGTGTGGTGGCGAGCTTGGCCCACGACGACGAGCTGGCCGTGGCGGTGGTGAGCACCGACCCCCGTGTGGTGGCGGTCGGGATCGACGTCGAGCCCGAAGGGGCGGTCGACGGCGAGGTGGCCGCCGTGGTGCTGCGGCCGGAGGAGCACGGGCTCGACCCCACGTGGGTGTTCGTCGTCAAGGAGGCCGTCTACAAGGCGTGGAGCACCACGGGTGGGCGGATGCTCGGCCACGACGACGTGCGGGTCACGCCGGGCGCCCAGGGCGGGTTCACCGCGATGGTGCTCGATGCACACCGCGAGTTCACCGGGAGTTCGGCTCGTGTCGGCGGTCGGGTCGTCGCGCTCGTCGTCGACGCGCGCCAAGATGGATCCCGATGAGGATCCTGCTGACCAACGACGACGGCATCGACTCGATCGGCCTGCACGTGCTGGCCCGGGCGATGCGCGAGCACGGCGAGGTGGTGATCATCGCGCCGGACCGCGAGTTCTCGGGCGCCGGTGCCGCGCTCGGTGCCCTGCACCTGATCGTGCCCGAGGTGTGCCGGCGTCACATCGACGGCATCGACGAGGCGTGGTCGGTGTCGGGGCCGCCGGCGTTGTGCGTGATGTTCGCCCGCCTGGGTGCGTTCGGCGAGCCGTTCGACCTGATCGTCTCGGGCATCAACCCGGGCGTCAACGTCGGTCGGTCGGTGTACCACTCGGGCACCGTCGGCGCCTGCTTGAGCGGCCGCAACGGCCGCATCCCCGGTGTCGCCGTGAGCCAGGCGGTCACCGGGTTCGGTGTGGAGGGGCAGGGTTGGGACGAGATGCTCGTCGGCCAGAAGTGGCACACCGCGGCCGCCGTGGCGAGCAGCTTCGTCGGCGGCATGGTCGAGGCGATCGCCGCCGGCTCGCTCACCGATGCTGCCGTGGTGAACATCAACGTGCCCAACTGCGAGCTCGACGAGATCAGCGGATGGGGCCATGCACGCGTGGGCCTCGAGCCGCCTCGTCGCATGTCGAGCGCGACCCTGTCGCCCAAGGAGGGGCACGAGGACGCGTACATCGTGAAGATGGAGTGGGGTGACGCCGTCGAGCTGCCGCCCGACACCGACGGTGGCATGGTCGAGGAGGGCAAGGTGGCGGTGAGCTATCTCACCCGCATCGAGGCGCACGACCGCGCCGACCTGACGGCCGCCGAGGCCGGCCTCGCCCGCCTGCTCGGCTGACGCCCGGGCCGTCCGACCCTGGATCGACGGGCCCGCGATCCCTACGGTCGGCGCATGGCCATGAACTGCAAGCCGATCCCGACGCTCGACGAGCGGATCAACGACATCCGCATGCGCACCGCCGAGATCGTCAACACCGACATCATCCCCAACGAGGGTCGGCTGTGGCGCGAGCGCCGCGAGGACGACAGCTTCCACGACCGCACCGAGGTGCTCGAGCTGCGCGCCGAGATCAAGGAGAAGGTCAAGAAGGCCGGCCTGTGGGCGCCGCACCTGCCGAAGGAGTACGGCGGCATGGGTCTCGACTTCCTGGCCCATGCCTACATGAACGAGGTGCTGGCCTACGCGATCGGTGCAGCCAGCCTGTTCGGTGTGGTGGCGCCCAACTCGGGCAACCAGTCGATCCTGGTGAAGTACGGCACCGAGGAGCAGAAGCAGCAGTGGCTGCTGCCGTTGATCGACGGCGTGCTGGAGTCGGGCTTCTCGATGACCGAGCCGCACAACCCCGGCAGCGACCCGCGCTCGCTCGACACCACCGCGGTGATCGACGGCGACGAGTTCGTGATCAACGGCCACAAGTGGTTCACGTCGAACGGCATCGACGCCGACTTCTTCATCCTGATGGCCCGCGTGGTCGACAAGGATGCGACCGACAAGAAGTCCGGGCCGATGGTGCAGATCATCGTGCCGACCGCCACCAAGGGCGTGAACATCGTGCGCGGCATCGGCGTGTGGGGTCGCAAGGAGAGCGACCACTGCGAGGTGAAGTACGAGAACGTGCGCGTGCCGGTCGCCAACGCGCTCGGGCGTGTGGGCGAGGGGCACCAGGCAGCGCAGGACCGTCTGGGCGCCGGCCGGATCTACCACTGCATGAACTGCATCGGTCAGATGTGGCGTGCCTTCGACCTGATGGTCGAGCGTGCCGCGAGCCGTCAGGTGCACGGCGGTGTGCTGGCCGACAAGCAGTTCACGCAAGGCGCGATCGCCGACAGCTACATCGACATCCAGACCGCCCGGCTGTTCACGATCCATGCTGCCGAGAAGATCGACCAGGGGCTGCAGGCAGCGCGCACCGACATCAGTGCGATCAAGGTGTACGTGCCGGCCGCCTACACGCGTGTGGTCGACCGCGCGATCCAGGTGTGGGGCGCAGCAGGCGTGAGCAACGACCTGCCGCTGTGGGGCATGTACCAGGGCGCCCGCACGTTGCGCATCGCCGACGGTCCCGACGAGGTGCACAAGATCCTGATCGCGAAGAACGTCCTCGGTCAGTACGCCAAGGGGATCGGCTGGGACTTCGGCAACTGACGCCCGAGGTCAGATGGTCGCGGCCACCACGAGCGACGCCTGGTCGAACACGACGTCGAGCACGCCGGTCGGGTGGAACTCGGGTGACTGCACGTACACGGCCAGGAAATCGGTGCCGGCGGGCACCACGAAGTCGACGATCGACCGCGTCGGGGTCGACGCGACCTGTGTGACGTAGGTGGTCGACTCGCTGATGTAGGTGCCGTTGGCGGTGAAGGCCTCGACACCGATCGCGAGGTACGAGCGGACCAGCGCGGCGCCGGGGTTGCCCGGTGCGGTGGCGCACACCGAGAAGCGCACCGTCTGGCCCGCCGAGGCGCCGCGCACGGGCGACTGGTAGAACTCGACCTTCTTCGTGCCGCTGTCGTCGGGGACACCCACGTAGCTGAAGCCCTGGGCCCGGGAGCCGTCGACCACACCGGTGCCGGTGGCCACGTAGAACACGGGTTGCCCGACGGTGCCCGACTCGCGCTCCCATCCGGTGGCCAGCGCGCCGCCCGCCTCGAACGAGCCGTCGGTGAGCAGGTTGGTGCCGGTCGGCAGCGCCGGGCCCGCGCAGGTGACCGGCGTCGGGGGCGCGGTGGTGGACGTCGTCGTCGACGTGGTCGAGGTCGTGGAGGTCGTGGAGGTCGTGGACGTGGTCGAGGTCGTCGACGTGGTGCTCGTCGAGGTCGTGGCCGGGGGGAGCGAGGTCGTGGTGGTGGTCGACGTCGAGGTGCTCACCGACGGCGCGGCCGTGGTGACCACGGTGGACGGTGGCACGCGAGGGTGCGGGGTGCGCTTGGGCTGGCACTGGGTGGGGATCAGGACGAGGCCGAGTGCCATCGCCGTGCCGCCCAGACGGCGACGACGAACGGAGTGCCCTTGGCGCGCGCGGTCATGACAGTCATTCGCAGCCATGCGCGGGACCCTAAAGAGGGGGTCCGCGACGGGTGGTGGATGCTCCTCGCCAATCCCGCGATCGCGGGGTGACGACCGACGTCGATTCAGCGCTTGGGTCGACGGTCAGCGGTGGCGCCGACGCGTTCCGTCAGCTTCGTCGCGTCGTGGCCGGCATCGATCTGCTCGGCGGCCCAGTCGGCCCAGTCGGCCATCATGCGCGACCAGCGGCGGCCTTGCTCGAGTGCGATGCGCCCCATCCGGTCGCCCGTGCCCTCGTCCCACGGGATGGCGCCGTCGAGCCGGTCGAGCGCTGCGCTGCTGCTTCGGTATGCCTCGGCCTCGCGGCGCAGGTACGCGGACGCCTCGTGGTCGTCGAGCGAGCCGAGGAAGAAGATGCGCAGCATCGCCTCGTTGCGACTCGCCCGATCGGGCTCGACCTCGGTGAGCCAGCGCCGCAGTTCGGCTCGCCCGGCGGGCGTGATCCGGTAGTCGCGGCGGCCTCGGGCCCCCTCTTCGCCGGCCTCGACCCAGCCGTCGGCCGCCATCCGCACGAGCTCGGGATAGATCTGCGAGTGCTTGGCCGACCACACGTTCGCGAGGGACAGCTCGAAGTGCTTGGTCAGCTCGTACCCGCTCGCCGGCCGTTCGGCGAGCAGGCCCAGCAGTGCGTGTCGCAAGCTCACGCTTCCACCTTAACAGGTCGCGCTTGACATGTCGAGATCGACATATGCATAGTTCGACATGTAGAGTCAGACATGTGAAGGGAGACGAGATGGATGCGCAGCTGTGGTTCGAGATGTTGAGAGGGCCGGGCCTCGCCGCTGGGTCGTGGGTGACCACCGTGGTGGCGGTGCTGGCCGCCATCGTCGCCGGTGACCATGGCGTCCGCTGGGAGCGTGCGTCGTGAACCCGATCGACGAGATCGACCCGGCGCTCGATGCCGCATCGATCGTCGTCGCAGCCACCACGCAAACCGACCTCGATCTCGCGACGCCGTGTGAAGGCTGGCAGGTGCGCGAGCTGCTCGCACATCTGATCGGAGGCATCGCCGCGGTGGCCTCGTCGTTGGGCGGCGGCGACGGCCACCACGACGAGTCCGCCGCGGTGCTCGGCACCGACCACGTGCAGGCGTTTCTCGCCGCTGCCGCGAACGATCGGTCGGCCTGGAGCCGGCCCGACGTGGCCGGCCGCGAGGTCGTGTTCGGCTTCGGCGCACTCCCGGTACCGATGGCCGCGATCATCCACCGCACCGAGCTCGTCGTGCACGCCGTCGACCTCGCGATCTCGATCGGGCGGGTCGACCTCGTCGACCAGGTCGGTTGCGCTGCACTGTTGCGAACGATGCACGAGCTCGGTGGGATCGGCGCGTTCAGGGTGCCGGGCATGTTCGGGCAGGAGCTCGATACCTTCGATGACCGGGCCTCGCACCGGCTGATGGCCTACGTCGGTCGGAGGATCGACCCGTCGCGGGTCGTCACCGCCGTGGCGTCGCGCGCGACCGACAGTGGTCCGGCGCCGATGTGACCTCGTGCCCTGGCCCGCCCGGGGCGCGAGGCCGATCCTGAGGGCATGCCGGAAGTCGAACTGGTCATCCATACCGTCGTGCACGACGGTGCTCCCCCCACCATCGACGGCACCGAGCTCCCGCCGCGTCGCTACACCAGCGTCGACGCAGCGAAGGCCGCCGCCGACGAACTGCCCGTGCCCGACGGCTGGCAGCAGCGCGAATCGATCCGTGACGTCGACACGGGCGAGGTGCTCTGCTGGCGCACCGACCGGGTGCCGGGGTGGCAGCAGTCATGACCACGGAGGACACCAGCACCCCGGTGCACGTATCGCAGGCCGGCCCGGCAGCGGACTGGACGGCCGCCACCCCGGCGACGGTCGAACACCACATCATGGACGGCAACGAGGCCGCCGCACGCGTGGCCCACCTGGCTAGCGAGGTGATCGCGATCTACCCGATCACGCCGGCCTCGGCGATGGGCGAGTTCGCCGACGACTGGAGCGCACGCGGGCACCAGAACCTGTGGGGCGTCGTGCCCGAGGTGATCGAGATGCAGAGCGAGGCCGGGGCCGCCGGTGCACTGCACGGTGCGGTCACCCGAGGTGCGCTCGCCACCACGTTCACGGCCAGCCAGGGGCTGCTGTTGATGCTGCCCAACATGTTCAAGATCGCCGGCGAGCTCACGCCGGCGGTGCTGCACGTGGCGGCCCGCGCGGTCGCCACCCACGCGCTGAGCATCTTCGGCGACCAGAGCGACGTGATGGCCGCCCGCACCACCGGTTGGGCGATGCTGTGCGCGAGCAGCGTGCAGGAGGCCGGCGACTTCGCGGCCGTCGCCCACGCCGCCACGCTCGAGAGCCGGATCCCGTTCCTGCACTTCTTCGACGGGTTCCGCACGAGCCACGAGCTCAACACCGTCACGCCGGTCACCGAGGCGCAGCTGCGCGAGCTGATCGACGAGCGACACGTGAGCGCGCACCGCGCCCGCGGCCTCGACAGCGACCGGCCGATGATCCGCGGCACGGCGCAGAACCCCGACGTGTTCTTCCAGGCGCGTGAGGCGTGCAACACGTTCTACGACGCCGTGCCCGCCACCACGCAGGCCACCTTCGACCGTCTGGCGCAGCTGACCGGCCGCCGGTACCACCTCGTCGACTATCACGGCGCGCCCGACGCCGATCGCGTGATCGTGCTGATGGGATCGGCCGCCGGTGCGGTCACCGAGGCCGTCGACGCGTTGAACGCCGCCGGGGAGCGCGTCGGCCTCGCCGTGGTCCGGTTGTTCCGTCCGTTCCCCACGGCCGAGCTGCTGGCCGCGCTGCCGCCGAGCGTGCGCACGGTGGTGGTGCTCGACCGCACCAAGGAACCCGGCGCCCCGTTCGAACCGCTGCACCTCGACGTGCTGTCGGCGTTGTGGCACAGCGACGACGCGCACTGGGGTGCAGGTGCCAAGCCCCGTGTCATCGGCGGTCGCTACGGGCTGAGCTCCAAGGAGTTCACGCCGGCGATGGCCAAGGCCGTGTTCGACGAGGCCGCGGCCGCCTCGCCCCGCAACGGCTTCACCGTCGGCATCGTCGACGACGTCACCCGGCTCAGCCTCGACGTCGACCCCTCGTTCACCACCGACCACGCCAAGGTGCGCGCCGTGTTCTACGGCCTCGGCAGCGATGGCACCGTCGGCGCCAACAAGAACACCGCCAAGATCGTCGGCAGCCACACCGACCTGCACGTGCAGGGCTACTTCGTCTACGACTCGAAGAAGTCGGGCTCGATGACGGTGAGCCACCTCAGGTTCGACGAGCAGCCGATCGAGAGCACCTACCTCGTCGACCAGGCGACGTTCGTCGGCGTGCACCAGTGGAACTTCCTGCAGCGCATGGACGTGTTGAAGGTCGCGGCGCACGGCGCGGTGGTGCTGATCAACAGCCCGCACCGGCCCGAGGACGTGTGGCGCGCACTGCCCGAGGAGGCACAACGCCAGGTGCTCGAGCGCGACCTGCGGCTGTACACCATCGACGCCGCCGCGGTCGCCAAGGATGCGGGACTCGGGGGCCGGGTCAACACGGTGATGCAGACGTGCTTCTTCGCACTGTCGGGCGTGCTGCCGACGGAGCAGGCGATCGCTGCGTTGAAGGACGCGATCGAGCACACCTACGGCAAGCGCGGGGCGATCATCGTCGAGCGCAACGTGGCCGCGGTCGACACCACGCTGGCCAACCTGCACGAGGTGCCGGTCGGCGACGCGGCCGACTCGGGTCTGCACCGTCGGGCCGTGGTGCCCGCCGGCAGCACCGACTTCGTGCAGCGCGTGACGGCCCGGATGCTCGCCGGCGAGGGCGACCTGCTGCCGGTGAGCGCGCTGCCGCCCGACGGGATGTTCCCCACCGGCACGGCGAAGGTCGAGCGCCGTACGATCGCACCCGAGATCCCGATCTGGGAACCCGACCTGTGCATCGACTGCGGCAAGTGCGCGATCGTCTGCCCGCACGCGGCGATCCGCCTGAAGGTGTACGACGCCGGCGACCTTGGCGAGGGGAGCGTGCTCAAGACCAAGAGCTTCCGGTCGCGCGAGGTGCCCGGCCTCAACCTGACCGTCCAGGTCGCGCCCGACGACTGCACCGGCTGCGGGCTGTGCGTGGTGGCGTGCCCGGCCCACGACAAGACCGCCGTCAAGCGCAAGAGCATCAACCTGCGACCGATCGGCGAGCACCTCGATGCCGAGCGCGTGGCGTGGGACGAGTTCGTCGCGCTCGAGGGTGCCGACGCCACACAGTTCGACCCTGCATCGGTGAAGACCAGCCAGCTGCGGACGCCGCTGTTCGAGTTCAGCGGCGCGTGCAGTGGGTGCGGTGAGACGCCGTACCTGAAGCTGCTCACCCAGCTGTTCGGCGACCGGTTGTTGATCGCCAACGCCACCGGCTGCTCGAGCATCTACGGCGGCAACTTGCCGACCACCCCGTACACCGCGGGTGCCGACGGTCGCGGCCCTGCGTGGGCCAACAGCCTGTTCGAGGACAACGCCGAGTTCGGTCTCGGCATCCGCCTCGGCTACGAGGCGCAACGGCGTGCGGCGCTCGAGACGCTCGCCCGCCTGGCCGACCGGCTCGATCCTGCGCTCACGACGGCCATCGCCGACGGGATCGACGACGTCGACGACGCCGGCATCCGTGCGCAACGTGCACGGGTCGACCAACTCGTCGCCGCGCTCGGCGCCCTCGACTCGCCCGACGCGGCACGACTCGCCGAGATCGCCGGAGCGCTCGTCGGCCGCAGCGTGTGGATCGTCGGCGGTGACGGCTGGGCGTACGACATCGGTGCCGGCGGGCTCGACCACGTGCTCGGCAGCGGCCGCAACGTCAACGTGCTGGTGATGGACACCGAGGTGTACTCCAACACCGGCGGCCAGGCCTCGAAGGCCACGCCACGTGGGGCCGTCGCCAAGTTCGCAGCCAGCGGCAAGGGCATCGCGAAGAAGGATCTCGGGCTCGAGGCGATGACCTTCGGCGACGTGTACGTCGCGAAGATCGCCATGGGCGCGAGCGACGTGCAGACCGTGAAGGCGCTGCTCGAAGCGGCCGCCTGGCCGGGCGTGTCGCTGGTGATCGCCTACTCGAGCTGCGTCGCACACGGCTACGACATGTCGCGCTCGATGCTGCAGCAGAAGGCCGCCGTGCAGAGCGGTCACTGGCCGCTCTACCGCTACCGACCCGGTGGCGGCGAGGCGACGAAGCCGTTCGAGCTCGACAGCGCCGAGCCGTCGCTGCCGTACGACGAGTTCGCCCGCAGCGAGGCCCGCTTCGGGATGCTCGCCCGCAGCGATCCGGCACGCGCCGCCGAGCTGTTGCGGCTGGCGCAGGCCGACGTCACCGGCCGCTGGAACTACTACCAGCAGCTCGCCGGGCTCGAACGTTCGGCACCCGAACACGCCGGTGGTGCCACCCTCGCCGAGCAGGAGGACGACGCGTGACCGACCTCACCACCATGTACCTCGGGCTCAAACTGCACAGCCCGTTCGTGGCCTCACCCGGACCCGTCACCGGCGACCCGGCGATGTGGGACCGGATCGAGGCGTCGGGGGCGGGCGCGATCGTGCTGCCCAGCCTGTTCGAGGAACAGATCGAGCACGAAGCGTTCGCGATCGAGTACGCCATGCTCGGCAACGACAGCCACCACGAGGCACTCAGCTATCTGCCCCAGCTCGACGGCACCGAGGTCGGGCCCGACCATCACCTCGACCTCGTCGAGGACGCGAAGGCGGCACTGTCGATCCCGGTGATCGCGAGCCTGAACGGCGTGTCGCCGGGCGGATGGGTGCGGTACGCCAAGCTGCTCGCGGAGGCGGGCGCCGACGCGATCGAGCTCAACTTGTACGACACCGTCACCGATCCGATGATGTCGGCCGCCGAGGTCGAGCGCCGCTACATGGAGCTGATCGAAGAGGTGAAGGCCGAGATCTCGGTGCCGCTGGCCGTGAAGATCGGTCCCTGGTTCACCGCGCTCGCGCACACCGCCAAGAGCTTCGAGCTCGCAGGCGCCGACGGGCTGGTGCTGTTCAACCGCCTGTACCAACCCGACATCGACCTCGACACCCTCGAGGTGCGGCCACGGCTGCAGCTGTCGTCGTCGGCCGAGTCGCGCCTCTCGCTGCACTGGATCGGTGTGCTGCGTGAGAACGTGCGCGGGTCGCTCGCCGCATCGAGCGGCGTGCACACGGGTGCCGATGCGCTGAAGCTGTTGCTCGCCGGTGCCGACGTGGTGATGACCACGAGTGCGCTGCTCCGCCACGGGCCCGAGCACCTGCTCGAGCTGCGACGCGAGGTGGTGACGTGGATGGACGAGCGCGACTACGACAGCGTCACGCAGCTGCGTGGCAGCGTCAGCCGCGCCAACGTGCCCGACCCCGAGGTGTACGACCGCGCCAACTACTTCCAGGTGATCCACAGCTGGAACGGCCTGCGTCACTGAACCCCGGTCGGTAGCCTCCCGCCCGTGCCCGATCTGGTCCTCGGTCGACATCCCGTCACGGCAGCCCTCGTCGCGGCCGATGCGGCGTCGCGGCACCGTGTGGTGCTCGATCCGTCGGTCGAGCCGGCGCTGCGCGCGAACCAGCGCGAGGCGAGCGAGGCCTCGGCGGCGGGCCGGGCGTACGGCCGCACCACCGGTGTGGGGGCCAATCGCAACGAGCGGGCCGACGACGCGGACGGCGGTCACGGCCGTCGTCTCGTGCGTTCGCACGCGACCGGGGCGGGCCCCGTGCTCCACCGGCACATCGGCCGCGCCACGTCGTTGATCCGTGCGAGCCAGCTGGCGGTCGCCGGATCGGGCCTGCCACACGAGGTGCTCGACGCGCTCGTCCGCTCGCTCGACGACGGACGCAGCGCACCGGTGCGGCGGTTCGGTGGGCTGGGCACCGGCGACATCACCGGTCTGGCCGAACTGGCGCTGTGTCTGCTCGGCGAGCGTGCGTGGGACGACGGCACCGTCGCCGCGTACCTCGACGAGCTCGGGGCCGACGCGGCGCTCGCGTTCATGAGCTCGAGCGCTCCGACGCTGGCCGCCGCATCGCTCGCGGCGTCCGAGATCGCCGGGCTGGTGCGCGCCTCGGTGCCCGTGGCGGCCCTGTCCGCGCACGCCGTCCAGGCGAACGCGCAGCAGTGGTCGCCCGTCGCCGTGGGCACCCGGCCGTCGGTCGGTGTCGACGCAGTCGCCGCCTCGATGCGCCGACTGTTGGGCGACGGACCGGCAACGCCGCCCCGCACGCAGGACCCGTTGTCGTTCCGATGCATCCCGTTCGTGGCCGGACCCGTGCTCACGGTCATGGCCGAGGCGATCGGCGAGATCGACGCCTGCATCGCGGCGAACGCCGAGAACCCGCGCTTCGCCGACGGACAGGTGTGGCACCACGGGTCGTTCATGCTCACCGGCCTGGCGCTCCGGCTCGACACCGCCCGCCTCGGGCTCGTGCAGTGGTTCGCCACCTCCGTGGCCCGCCTGCTCAAGCTCGACGATCCGGCCTACACGGGGCAGCGGCGGTTCCTGGCCGACGGCCCAGCGGGCAGCAGCGGGGTGATGGTGGTGGAGTACACGGCGGCGTCGGCGTTCGACGCGCTGCGCGGCACGGCAGACCCGGTGAGCCGCTCGACCACGGCGATCTCGGTCGGCACCGAGGACCACGCCACGTTCGCCAACCGGGGCGCGCTCGCCCTGCTCGACTCGATCGACGCGGTGCGCACCGTGCTCGCGTGCGAGTTGCTGGTCGCGCTGCGCGCCGTGCGCATCGGCGAGCTCGCTCCGCCCGCGGGCCTCGTCCCGGTGCTCGACGCCTGTGCGTCACTGGTCGACGACCGCGCCGATCGTCCGCTCGTCGACGACCTCGAGTCGGCCGCGGGGGTGCTCCCGACACTCGCCACCTGGGGCCCGCCGCTCGCGTGACTCGGCAGGGGCCGTCCGGCCCTGCTCCCGCCGGATCCACACGACTACGTTCGGTCGCATGACCGACGGCGCCGAACGCGAGCTCATCAAGTACCACCGCGAGGGCAAGGTGGGGATCGTCACGATCGACCGGCCCGAGAAGCGCAACGCGATGACCTACGCGATGCTCGGCCAGTTCATCGAGACGGTGGGTCGGGCCGACGAGGATCCCGACACCGTGGTGATCGTGATCACCGGCGTGCCCGGCGCGTTCTGCGCCGGCACCGACCTGGCCGACCTGGCCACCGTGCCCGGCGAGTCGCGCGGCCTGCGTGGTACGGCCGAGGAGCGGCACAAGTGGTGGCCGATCGCCGAGGCTCGCAAGCCGACGATCTGCGCCGTCGACGGTCCCGCCGTCGGCATGGGCGCCGAGTTCACCTCGCAGTGCGACATCCGCCTGTGCAGCCCCAACGCCAAGTTCGCCTGGAACTTCGTGCACCGCGGCCTCGTGCCGGACACCGGCGCCGGCACGTGGTTGCTGCCCCGCATCATCGGCGTGCAGCCCGCGCTGCGCCTGCTCTACACCGGGGCCATGATCGACTCGGACGAGGCGCTGCGACTCGGCTACGTGATGCAGGTGGTGCTCAGCGACCACCTGCTCGACAAGGCCAAGGAGCTCGCGCAGACCATCGCCGCCGGCTCGCCGCACAGCCTGAAGCTCATCAAGCAACTCGTGCACCAGGGCCTCACCGCCCCGGTCGGCGAACACATGGAGCGCCACACCGTGGCGATGGCCGCGTGCTTCAAGAGCGACGACCATCGTGAGGGCGTGGCCGCCTTCCTCGAGCGCCGCCCCGCCAACTTCACCGGCACCTGACCGCCACGTCCTGGGTGCCGCGGCCGGCTCACCGGTGCTGGTCAGCGGGATCGACTGGCGCCCAGGACGATCGGGTCGACGGATAGCGTCGGCGCGGTGACCGCCACCCGCGACGTCTTCCGGCACCCGGCTCCCGCGTTCGCCCCCGACGAGCTCGCAGCGATCGCGCTCGAGCACTTCGGGCTCCAGGGCACGATCGCTCCGCTCGACAGCGAGCGCGACCAGAACGCACGACTCGTCACCGCCGACGGGACGTACGTGCTGAAGGTGGCGAACGCACACGAGGACACGGGTGTGCTCGACCTGCAGCTGGTGATGCTCGACCATCTCGCTCGTGTGGCTCCCGAGCTGCCCGTGCCCCGCGTCGTGCACACCCGAGGAGGCTTCGCCTCCACCACGGTCGGCGCCCATCACGTCCGCGTCGTCACCCACCTGCCCGGGGCGACCCTCGCATCGGTGCCGCGCACCCCCGAGCTCGAGACCGATCTCGGCCGACTGCTCGGACGTCTGAGTGCCGGGCTCCGCGGTATCGGTCATCCAGCCGCTCACCGCCCCGGGTTCCTCTGGAACCTCGACGACGCGCAGTCGGTGCGCGGCTGGGTCGACGACGTGACCGACGCCGATGACCGGGCGGCAGTGGCGACCGCCTTCCACCGTCACGAGCAGCGTGTGCTGCCGGTGATCGCCGAGCTGCCGGCGCAGGTGCTGCATCAGGACGCCAACGACTTCAACGTGCTGGTCGACGGCGGGCGTGTCAGCGGCCTGATCGACTTCGGCGATGCCACCTTCGGCCGCCGGGTGAACGAGCTCGCCGTGGGTCTCGCGTATGCACTGCTCGACGTGCCCGACGTGGTGGCCACCGCCCGGCGCGTGATCGGCGGCTTCGTCGAGCACACGCCGCTCGAGCCCGCCGAGCTGCGCGTGGTGTTCGACCTGGCGGCCGCCCGACTGGCGATGAGCGTCGTCATCTCGTCGCACCGCGCCCACGAGTTCCCCGACAACGCCTACCTCACCGTGAGCCAGGCGCCCGCGCTGCGACTGCTGCGCCGCCTGGCCGGCATGCGGCCCGAGTTCTTGCACTTCGTGGCCCGCGACGCAGCCGGTCTGTCCGCGGTGCCGCAGCACGACGCGATCGTGGCCTGGCTGCAGAGCCCGGCGTGCCGACCGGTGTCGCCGCTGCCGTTCGACCTGCAGCGCGCCGGCCGCGTCGTCGTCAGTCTCACCGCAGGCGCACCGGGCATGCACGTGGGCGGCGACCCGGTCGCGTACTGGGCGTGGCTGCAGCGCGAGATGGTCGCCCACGACGCAATCGTCGCGATCGGGCGGTACGGCGAGGACCGCAACGTGTACGCCGGCGACCAGTTCACCACCGACGCGCCCGAGACCCGCTCGGTGCACACCGGCATCGACCTGTTCGTCGCCGACGACACCCCGGTGCGGGCGATGCTGCCCGGCACGATCGAGACCGTCGTCGACAACGACCTGCCCTTCGACTACGGCCCGACCGTCATCGTGCGTCACCAGGCCGGCGACGGCGGGCCGTTCTGGGTGCTGTACGGCCACCTGAGCCGGCGGACGCTCACCACCGTGCGCCCGGGCCAGCACGTCGAGGCGGGCGAGGTGATCGGCTTCGTCGGCGACCACACGGTGAACGGTGGCTGGGCGCCGCACGTGCACGTGCAGATCATGACCGACCTGATGGCCGATCCCGATCGGGGGCCCGACGGCAACTTCGAGGGCGCGGGCGAGCCGAGTCGGATGTCGCTGTGGCGTCAGATCGTCCCCGACGCCGACCTGCTGCTGCGCTTCGGCCCCGACACCTGGGCCACCCCCGACGAGACCACCGAGCCCGAGCAGTTGCTCGAGCGACGCCGTGCCGACCTCGGCCCCTCGCTGTCGACCAGCTACCGGCACCATCTGTCGATCGTGCGCGGGCGGGGCGCCTGGCTGATCGACCACACCGGCCGGTACCACCTCGACTGCGTCAACAACGTCTGCCACGTCGGCCACGCGCACCCGCACGTCGTCGAGGCACTCGCCCGGCAGGCAGCGGTGCTCAACACCAACACCCGCTACCTGCACCGCACGATCCTCGACTACGCCGAACGGCTCGCCGCCACGTTCCCCGATCCGCTGCGCGTCGTCTACTTCGTCAACTCGGGCTCCGAGGCGAACGAGCTCGCGCTGCGCCTCGCCCGCACCGTCACCGGACGCCACGACGTCGTCGCCGTCGACTGGGGGTACCACGGCAACACCAACGACCTCGTCGAGATCAGCGCCTACAAGTTCAACCGCCGCGGCGGTGCCGGCCGGCCGCCGCACGTGCAACTCGCCGAGCTGCCCGATCCGTATCGCGGCCGGCTCCGCTCGTACGGCACCACGGCGGGACAGGGCTACGGCGACGACGTCGCCGCGGCGATCACCCGTGCGGTCGAGCACGATCCGCGCGGACCGGCCGCGTTCATCGCCGAGTCGATCAGCGGCTGCGGTGGCCAGGTCGTGTTCCCCGACGGCTACCTGGCCCGTGCCTACGAGCACGCCCGCGCTGCCGGCGCGCTCTGCATCGCCGACGAGGTGCAGGTGGGCTTCGGGCGAGTCGGCCGGGCGATGTGGGCCTTCGAGCTGCAGGGCGTGGTGCCCGACATCGTCACCCTCGGCAAGCCGATCGGCAACGGTCACCCGCTCGGCGCGGTGGTGACCACCCCCGAGATCGCCGCGGCATTCGCGAACGGGATGGAGTGGTTCAACACCTTCGGCGGCAATCCGGTGAGCTGCGCGGTCGGCATGGCGGTGCTCGACGTGATCGAGGGCGAGGGGCTGCAGGCCCGTGCGCTCGACACCGGCACCTACCTGCTCGACGGGCTGCGGTCGCTGCAACGGCGCGACGAGCGGATCGGCGACGTGCGCGGCGAGGGCATGTACCTGGGGGTCGACCTGGTCGCCGATCGCGACACACGCGCGCCGGCCACCGCGTTCGCCGGCGAGGTGGCCGAGCGGATGCGGGCCCGGGGCGTGCTCGTCAGCACCGACGGTCCCGCCGACAACGTGCTGAAGCTCAAGCCGCCGATCGTGTTCGGGCGGCACGAGGCCGACGTGCTGCTCGGCGAACTCGACGCCGTGCTGTCACGACCCTCGATCGGGCGGTGACGATCGAAGGGTGACGATCAGGCGGTGACGAACCGGCGGACGGCGATGATCTTCGCGTCGCTCGGGATGAAGCCCATCCGCACCACGTCACCCAGCTCGGGCGAGTGGATCCAGCGCTTCGAGTCGATCGCGATGCCGACGTGGCCGATCACACCGGGGGTGCCGTTGCTCGACGCCATGAAGATCAGGTCGCCGGCCTGGATCTCGCCGTTCACGAAGTCGACGGCCACACCCTTGCTGCCCTGCAGCAGGCTCGAGTGCGGCAGGCTGATGCCGATCTGGGCGTAGGCCATCTTGGTGAGGCCCGAGCAGTCGAAGCTGTCGGGGCCGTCGGCGGCGAACTCCCAGGGCTTGCCGAGCTGGGCCTTGGCGTAGGCGACGACGGTGTCGATCTTGCCCTGCATCGCCGCGGTGGGCGTCGTGGGCGTGCTGGCCGGGCCGGAGGCCCCTGGCGTGGGGGAGACGACCAGGGTGCCTCCGGCCGGGATCGTCAGCGTCCGACCGGGGGTGAGGACGCTGTCGAGCTTCATGTCGTTGGCCTTCAGGATCGCGCCGTACTTCAGCCCGTACTTCTGGGCGATCGCGAAGATCGAGTCGCCGGCGACGATCGTGTAGGTCGAGGTGGCGCCGGCCGAGCCGGTGCTGCCGTTCGAGGTGGCCGGGCCGGGGGACGCGGTGGTGGGGGAGACGACCAACGTTCCCCCGGCCGGGATGATGAGCGTCCGTCCGGGGGTGAGGACGCTGTCGAGCTCGAGCTTGTTGGCCTTCAGGATCGCGCCGTACTTCAGGCCGAACTTCTGAGCGATCGCGTAGATCGAGTCGCCGGCGACGATCGTGTAGGTGGTGGCACCTGCGGTGCCGGTCTGGCCGGTGCCCGAGGTCGAGGCGCTGGTCGTGCTGGGCAGCGTGCCGCCCGCCGGCACCTGCAGCACCATGCCGGGGTGGATCATGCTCTTCGCGGTGAGGCCGTTGGTCGCGAGCAGGGCGTCGAGGCTCACGCCGAGCTTCTTCGAGATGCCGTACAGGGTGTCGTCCTGCACCACCGTGTAGGTGGCGCTCGAGGCGGGCGCAGCCTGCGCGACGCCCGCGCCGGCGACCCCGACGGCGGCGGTGGAGCAGGCCATGGCGAGCGTGGCCAGGGCGAGTCGGACGGTCCTCGTCGATCGGCGCATGACTCAGTGATCGGTACCCAGACCGGGTCACTTGAGACTTTCTTGACAAATCTTCGGAGGCCCGGAGACGAATCAGCAGGTCAGAGCGCCGAACGATCCCCGATTTTCTTCGTGCGACGTGGTAGCTCGCCCGGCTCGGCGGGTCAGAGCCGGGGTCGGCCGCTGCCGCTCACGGTCATCCGGCCCTCGACGAACATCGGGCTACCGCTCACCTCGACCGTCGATTCGATCCAGTCGATCGACAGCTCCACCTCGCCGGCGCCGGCCACGGCGAGCTCGTCGCGCACCATCGCGGTGAGCACCTCCTCGGCCGTGGCGCATGCCTCGTCGAGCGACACGAACACCCTCGGCCCCTCGGGCGCGTGCACCACGTACTGACCCGGCTGCGGCGCCGAGATCGTGCAGCCGTGACCGATGCGCACCCGTCCGACGACGGCACCGATCGCGTTGGCGACGTCGGCGTCGTGGGGCACCACGCTGGTGGTGCCCGCCAACTCGGCCACGGCCGGATAGAGCACCCCCGCCGACGCGCCGAGGCCGATGAGCGGGGTGGCGAGCCCGACGTCGATGCGCGTGACGCCGTGGTGCCCGTCGAGGGCGGCCTGCACCGTGCGGCTCTGCACCGTGTCGGCCGGCAACCCGTCGTGGTCGAACGCCGCGGCCAGCACCGCCTCGGCCGACCGGCGTACCAGCGTGCGGATCGTCGCCTCGGCGATCGTCACCGCGTCGTCGGCGATCGCCCGTCCGAGCCGGTCGCGGCGACGGGCGAACAGCTGCGCGGCCTTCACCGCGGCGGCCCGATCGCCGGTGTGCTGCCGGTCGAGCACGTGGTGCGCGTCGGTGGGCGTGAACCCCGCCAGCTGCAGGACGCCCCGGCGGACCAGCCGCTCGACCACGCGGCGTTGCGAGGCGCCGCCCATCACCGTCGACGCGGTGACGATCGGGGTGGACGGGTCGCGTCCCACCAGGTCGACGACCGCCCGCTCGGTCGGGTCGTCGACCGCGGCGGCGAGGGCCGGGTCGGCGACCATCACGAACGTCGCGTCGAGGTCGGTCGGCAGGTCGGCGGTGAGCTGACGGTCGAGCGCGGTGTGCACCGCGTCGTGGTGCGCCGTCGCGACCAGCGCCACCGGCACGATGCGTCGCGGGCCGAGCAGCAGCACCGCGCCGACCGCTCGTTCGTCGTGCCGCACCGCGCTGTCGCCGCCCAGGCCGTGGGTGTGCATGGCCACCGCCGCCACCATCGTGCGGTGGCCGTCCACGGTGGCGCCGAGCGTGCTGACCAGCGGCACGCCGTGACGCAGCACGGCGATGTCGGTGGTGGTGCCGCCGATGTCGCTGATGATCGCGTCGTCGAGACCGGTGAGGTGCGCCGCCCCGACGAGGCTGGCCGCCGGGCCCGACAGGATCGTCTCGATCGGCCGTTCGCGCACGAACGCTGCCGACACGAGCGAGCCGTCGCCGCGCACCACCATCACCGGCGCGTGCACCCCGAGTTGCTCGAGCGTGCGTTCGGTGGTGGCCACCAGTCGGTCGATGATCGGCACCAACCGGGCATTGAGGATCGCGGTGACGGCTCGCTTCGGGCCGTTCAGCTGCTCGGAGAGCACGTGGCTGGCGGTGACGGTCAGGGCGGTGCGGCGGCGGATCAGCTCGGCGGCGGCCCGCTCGTGCGCCGGGTTGCGCACGCTGAACTGCGCCATCACCGCCACGCCGTCGACGCGCCCGGCCACCTGGTCGAGCTCGGTGGCCAGCCGGTCGAGATCGAGCGGCGCGACCTCGCCACCGTGGGGATCGTGGCCGCCGGGCAGGAAGATCGCGGGGTCGCCGGCCAACGCGTCGCCGAGTCCGCCACGGGCCAGCACATCGGGATCGAACCCGATGATCACGGCGGCGACCGGCCGGCCCGATCCCTCGACCAGCGCGTTGGTGGCGAGCGTGGTCGACAGCGACACCAGCTCGATGCGGGCCGGGTCGACGCCGGCCTGGTGGACGGCCGCCTCGATCGCGCCGCCGACGCCGATGCTCAGGTCGTGGTGGGTGGTGGGTGCCTTGGCCTTGGCCACCACCGTGCGGTGCTGCTCGTCGTACACCACGGCGTCGGTATAGGTGCCACCCGTGTCGATGCCGAGCACGAGGTGGGACCGGCCTGGGCGGGACGGGGTGAGGTGCGTGCGCTCGGTGGCAGGGGTGCGAGTGGCGTCGGTCATGGGCGGGGGAGCGGCTGGGCGCCGGCGAGTCGGGTCAGGCTAGCGTCGGCCGCGATGGCCACTTCCGCCGACGCAGCCGCCCGCCCCGGTGCGGGCATCACGTCCGCCCTCACCGTCGTGCCGTGCTCGCCCCTGCAGGACACGCTCGACTTCTTCACCAAGCGCCTCGGGATGCGGGTCGACGCGATCTTCCCGGCCGACTCGCCCAGCGTGGCCGAGCTGTCGGGTCACGGTCTCGCGATCCGGCTGCAGCCGGGCGACGGCGATCGGCCCGGTGCGGGCGTGCAGCTGCGCGTGCGCTGCACCGACCCCGACGCGATCGCCGGTGGCGAGCGCGAGCTGGTCGCGCCCAACGGCACCCGCGTCACGCTCGTCGACGCCGACCCGCCGATCGTGCTGCCCCCCGAGCGGCCCGAGCTGGTGATCGCCCACGTGCGCGACGGCGCGTCGTGGGGCACGGGCCGAGCGGGCATGCAGTACCGCGACATCATCCCGGGCCGACTCGGCGGGCGCTTCATCGGCTCGCACATCCGCATCCCGACGGCCGGCCCGGTGGGCGACTACGTGCACTACCACAAGGTCCGCTTCCAGATGATCTACTGCCACAAGGGCTGGGTGCGGGTGGCCTACGAGGATCAGGGCGAGCCGGTGCTGATGGAGGCCGGCGACTGCGTGCTGCAGCCGCCGACGATCCGCCACCGAGTGCTCGAGAGCGGCGACGGCCTCGAGGTGGTCGAGCTCGGCTGCCCTGCCGAGCACGAGACGCTCGCCGATCACACGATGCCACTGCCCACCGGCGAACTGCTGCCCGACAAGGACTTCGGCGGCCAGCGCTTCGTGTTCCACGACGCGTCGTCGGCCGACTGGCAGCCGTGGCGGTTCCCCGGCTTCGAGTACCGCGACATCGGCATCGGCCGCGTCACCGACGGCCTCGCGGGGGTGCGCGTGGCCCGGCCGGCGGGCGCAGATGCGACGCCGCGCAGCACCCACGACGCCGAGTTCGTGTTCGGCTTCGTGCTGGCCGGCGAGTGCTCGCTCGACGTCGACGGGCGTGCGCCCGAGCAGATGGTCGAGGGCGACACGTTCGTGATCCCGCGTGGCCTCGGCTACGCCCTCACCGGCTGCACTCCCGACTTCGAGCTGCTCGACGTCACCCTGCCCGAGGTCGTCCCCGTCAGCTGAGTCGGGCCGTCCGACGTACCGATGGTGCGCCGACGCGCCAGGGCCGGCGGGGCGATCAGCCGCTGTTGCGCAGGCCGGCGGCGATGCCGTTGATCGTCAGCTGGATGCCGCGGGCCACCCGGTCGTCCTGATCGCCGCCGCGGAACCGGTGCAGCAGGTCGACCTGCAGCTCGTGCAGCGGGTCGAGGTAGGGGAACCGGTTGCGGATGCTGCGGGCGAGCGTCGGGTTGTCGCCGAGCAGCGGCGCCTCGGTGATCTCCTGCACCCAGTGCACCGTGCGCTCGTGCTCGGCCCGCACCGCGCCGAGCACTCGGTCGCGTGCGTCGCGGTCGTCGACCAGCGAGGCGTAGCGCTCGGCGATCGCGAGGTCGCTCTTGGCGAGCACCATGCCCATGTTCGAGATGGTCGTGCGGAACGCCGGCCACGTGCGGTGCATGCGACGCAGCTCGGCGAGCCGGTCGGCGTCGTCGCCCGCCCATCCGGCGAAGGCCGACCCGGCGCCGTACCAGCCGGGCAGCATGATCCGGCACTGGCTCCAGCTGAACACCCACGGGATCGCGCGCAGGTCCTCGATCCGGTCGCTGCTGGTGCGGCTGGCCGGACGGCTGCCGATGTTGAGCATCGCGATCTCGCGGATCGGGGTGAGCGCCCGGAACACCTGCACGAACGACGGGTCGCCGTACACCAGCTGCCGGTAGGCCGCGAGCGACCGGTCGGCCAGCTCGTCCATGGCGTCCACGAACGACGGCTCGGCACCGTCGTCGCTGATCGCGGTGGCCTCGGCGGCGGCCGACACCAGCGCCTCGACGTTGCGACGCGCCATGTCGTGGTTGGTGTACCGGGCCGCGATCACCTCGCCCTGTTCGGTGATCCGCAGGGTGCCGTCGACGGCGCCGGGCGGCTGTGCCAGCACGGCGTCGTAGCTCGGTCCGCCGCCGCGGCCGACGGTGCCCCCGCGACCGTGGAAGAACCGCAGCCGCACACCGGCGCGGCGGCACACCTCGACGAGGCTCACCTGCGCCCGGTACAGCGCCCAGTTGGCGGCCAGGTAGCCGCCGTCCTTGTTGCTGTCGCTGTAGCCGAGCATCACCTCCTGCAACCCGCCCCGGCACCGGTCGAGCCAGCCGCGGTACTCGGGCACGTCGAGCAGCGTGGTCATGATCGTCGCCGCGCCACGCAGGTCGTCGATCGTCTCGAACAGCGGCACCACGTCGAGTGCCAGCCGCGGTGTGTCGCCGGGCTGCAGCAGACCCACCTCGCGCAAGATGGTGGCCACCTCGAGCAGGTCGCTCACCGACCCGCACTTGCTGATCACCGCGTGCGCGACGATCCGCTCGCCGTAGCGATCGATGGCCGTCGCCGCGGTCTCGACGATCGCGAGCTCGCGGGCGGTCTCGTCCGAGCACGCGATCGAGCGGTGTCGCAGCGGGCGTGATGTGGCGAGCTCGCGCCGGAGCACCTCGACGCGACCCGCCTCGTCGAGCCCGAGGTAGTCGGCGGTGACACCGCCGAGTCGCAGCAACTCGGCCACCACCCGTTCGTGCACGTCGCTGTTCTGGCGCAGGTCGAGCGTGCAGAGATGGAACCCGAACACCTCGACCGCCGTGCGTGCAGGTGCCACCAGGGCGTCGGCCAGGGCGGCCGCGCCGTGGCCCCGCAACGACGCGTCGACCACCGCCAGGTCGGCGGCGAGCTCGGTGGCGTCGGCATAGGGCGTGAGCGCGGCGTGCGGCGGTGGACCCGGCAGCTCGCCGAGCCGTTCGATCGCGGTGGCGGCCAGGCGTGCGTACATGCCGCGCAGGGCTCGGCGGTAGGGCTCGTCGGCGCGGAACGGCGACTCGTCGGCCGAGGCGTCGGCGAGCGCCAGCAGCTCGGGGGTGGGGGTGACGAGCCGGGACGACACCGACAGCTCGACCGACAGGCGGTGCACGGTGGCGAGGTGGCGGGTGAGCGCGGTGCGCACCTGCAGGTCGACCGCGAGCTGCAGCACCTCGGCGGTGACGAACGGGTTGCCGTCGCGGTCGCCGCCGATCCAGCTGCCCATGCGCACGACCGGCTGCACCCGGCCATGGCCGGGGTCGAGTGCGTCGACGGCGCGCTGCACGTCGGCCTGGAGCGAGGTGAGCACGTCGAACAGCGAGAGCTCGTAGTAGCGCAGGGCCTCGGCGATCTCGTCGCGCACGCGCAGCTTCGACAGCCGCAGCAGCGCGGTCTGCCACAGGGTGAGCACCTGCAGGCGCAGGTCGCTCTCCCAGGTGGCGAGTTCGTCGGGGTCGAGCTCCACTCGGTCGCGCCACTCGAGCAGGTCGGCGATGCGCCGCTGCACGTCGAGGATCGTCTTGCGGCGCACCTCGGTGGGATGTGCGGTGAGCACCGGGCTCACCTCGACGCGCCGCAGCACGGCGGCCACCTCGCCGGGGTCGGCGAGGTGCGCGGCGAGGGTGCCGACCGCGTGGGGCAGGGTGCCCGGACGCGGTGGCGCGCCGATGCGGCGGTGATGGCGTCGCCGCCTGGTCTGGTGCACGTCCTCGGCGATGTTCGCGAGCAGCGAGAACCAGCTGAACGCGCGCACCACGTGGAGACCGACGTCGACGTCGACACCGTCGAGCAGACGGCCGAGATCGGTGGGGTCGACCGAGCCGTCGGCGCGGCGGCTGCCGACCGCGTGCTGCCGCACGCGCTCGACGAGCTCGTAGACCTGGTCGCCCGCCTGGTCGCGGATCACCTCGCCGAGCAGCCGGCCGAGCAGCCGGATGTCGTCGGTGAGCGCTCGATCGCGTTCGAGGTCGGGCTGGTCGGTGACGGGGGTGCCGGCCATCGGCCCATTCTGGCCGAGCCCGGCGGCGTCGCGTCGCGGGGAGCGATGACGGGCGTGTGTCAGGCCGGTGTGACGCAGCGGTTGCGCAGCTCGCCGATCACCTCGGCGCCGGAGACGACGAGCTCGCCGTCGTTCAGGAACCGGCCACGTGCCGCGCCCACGCCGTCGGGCGTGCCGGTGAACACGAGGTCGCCCGGCGACAGCGTGCAGATGCCCGACAGGTACGAGATCAGGTGCGCGACGGGGAAGATCAGGTCGTTCGTGCGGGCGTCCTGCATGCGCTCGAGCGAACCCTCGGTGCCGACGTCGCACCACAGGCCGATGTCGTCCGGGTCGGCGAACTGGTCGACCGACACGATCGCCGGGCCGATCGGGCCATAGGTGTCGAAGCTCTTGCCGAGCGAGAACTGCGGTGGCTTGCCGGTGAGCTGCACCACGCGGTCGCTGATGTCCTGGCCGAGGGTCAGCCCGGCCACGTGCGACCAGGCGTCGGCCTCGGCGATGTGGCGCCCACCGCGGCCGATCACCACGACGAGCTCGACCTCCCAGTCGACCGCGGTGCCCGACAGCTCGATGTCGGCGGTGGGACCGACGAGACAGCTGGGGTACTTGGTGAAGTTGAGCGGCGCGGGCGGCAGCTCCATGTTGCTCTCGGCTGCGTGGCGTCCGTAGTTGAGGCCGATCGCGAACACCTTCTCGGGACGGGGCGCGACCACACCGAGGGTCGTCGGGTCGACGGTGCCCTCCGCGGCGCGGCCGTCGGTGGCGGCCTGCAGGGCGTGCAGCTCGTCGAAGCGGGCGATGGCGGTCATCGGGTCGGCGAGCGAGGGATCGCCCGAGAGGGCGGCGAGGTCGTGCCACTGGTCACCGGACTGGAGGGCGGCGCGGCCGTCGACGTTGAGGAGTCGGAACATGGCGACAATTATCTATAGATCATCGACTCGGTGCAAGCGGTATGATCTCGGCCGTGACGGACACCACGCCGCTCGTGTCGCCGCCCACCCGTGCCGCGTGGGTCGACCAACTGCTGCGCCGTGCGATCCTGAGCGGCGAGCTCGCCCCCGGCGAGAAACTGCTCGGCGAGAAACTGGCGGAGCAGTGGGGCGTGTCGGCCACACCGCTGCGCGAATCGTTCCAACGCCTGGCCGGCGAAGGCCTCGTGGTGATCGAACCGCAGCGCGGCGCACGCGTCGCCCCGATCGACGAGCAGACCGTGCTGCACGTGTACGAGCTCCGGCTGTTGCTCGACCCGGCGGCGTTGCGGACGTCGATGCGTGCCGCCGAGGGCGACCCCACCTACGCGGCCGAGGTGAGTCGCTCGCTCGACCGGCTCGAGGCGCGCCACCGACGGGCGATCGACTTCCACGACGCGCACCGTGCGTTCCACCTCGCGCTCGTGTCGCGGTGCCCCAACCCCTTGCTGCTGCACCAGGTGAGCCATCTGCTCGACCAGTCGCAGCGCTACCTGGTGTGGGCCGCCGTGGCTCGTGGCGCCGAGGCGCACGCCGAACACCGCGAGATGGCTCGCTCCGTGGTCGACGGCGACGTGCGAGAGGCGGTGCGCTGCCTCACGGCGCACCTGAAGGCCTCTCGCGACGCGATCCCACGCACCGTCGACGACTTGCCGGAGTCTTGACGCCCGCCGTCCGAGATCTTGACCCGCGGCGGGCCGAGCTGAACGGAACTTGATCGACCTCCCAGGACAGTTCAGAACATGCCCGGGGACGATCCACGCATGGAGACGTCCCTGCCCGCACGCCCGCCGGCCGCGATCGACCGAGCCGGTCAGGTGCTGATCGGCCGATCGATCCTCGTGGTCGACGACGACCCGGTGATGGGCAAGCTGTACAGCGCGGGCCTGGGCGCCCGCGGTGCCGAGGTGACGGTCGCGACCAGCAGCGAACGAGCGCTCGAGCTGCTCGTCGGCGAGTACTACGATCTGATCATCGTCGACAAGTCGCTGCCCGGCCTGTCCGGTGACGAACTCGTGCGGGCACTGCGCGAGACCGATCAGAACGCGGTCCGCCCGATCATCATGGTGTCCGGCCACGCGGACGTGGCCGAGCGGATGACGTCGTACGAGGCCGGTGTCACCGACTACGTGATCAAGCCCGTGTCGATGACCGAGCTGATGGCGAAGGTGTCAGCGCTGCTGCGTCACGGCGACGCGCTGCGCAGCACCGCCGAGCGCGCCACGCGCGAAGAGCAGGAGGCCGCCCGCGACCGCCTGATCGAGCGCCGCTGGCGCCCGCACTTCCAGCCGATCGTGCGGCTGGCCGACCTGGCCGTCATCGGGTACGAGGCGCTCACCCGCTTCGACGACGGCACCAATCCCGAGCTCGCGTTCGACACGGCCCGCCGGAGCGGCATCGGGCCCGAGCTCGAGATCGCCGTGCTCGAGGACGCGCTGCACGCCGCCGCCGAGCTGCCCGGTGACTCGTGGGTGAGCGTCAACGCCTCGCCGTCGACGATCATGGATCCCGAGTTCGACCGTGTGATCGCGAAGGCCACCGCGCGTGTGGTGATCGAACTGCTCGAGACCGAGCCGGTGGGCGACCACCCCGACATGCTCGAGCGGGTGGCCAGCCTGCCCGGCAACCCGCTGCTCGCCTGCGACGACACCGGCTCGGGATGGGCTGGTCTGCGCCAGCTCGTCGAGCTGCGCCCGCAGGTCGTGAAGCTCGACCGTGCCCTCGTGTCGGGTGTCGACAAGGACCCGACCCGTCGGGCCCTCGTGTCGGGTCTGCGGCACTTCACCAACGAGATCGGTGCACTGCTGCTGGCCGAGGGGATCGAGACCGTCGGCGAGCTCGACACCCTCTCGCAGCTCGGCGTCGATCTCGGCCAGGGCTATCTGCTCGGCGCACCGATGTCGCTCGCCGACATCCACGCCGGCCTCGCCGCCGCCGGCGCAGCCTCCGACTGAGCCGGCTACGCGGTCGCGACCGGGGTGGCGAGTCCCTCGACCACCACGGCGTTCGGCAGTGCGAGCAGCGCGTCGGGAGGTGCCAGCACCTTGAGCGATCGGCTGCCGCCCCCGAAGATCAGCTGCTCGCGCCGGGTCACCTCGGCGTCGACCCAGATCTCGAGATCGGCGGGCAGCGCGAACGGGGTGACCCCGCCGATCTGCATGCCCGTGGCCGCCATCGTGTCGTCCGCCGCGGCGAACGACGCCTTGCGCGCGCCGAGACGCTTGCGCACCACCCCGTTGACGTCGAGGCGATGCGTGGCCAGCACCACACACGCGACCAGCCGGGGTGGATCGCTCTTGCCCACGACGACGATGGTGTTGGCCGACCGGGCGAGCGTCCAGCCGTAGGCGGCGCAGTACTCGGCGGTGTCGGCCAGCGCAGGGTCGCACGGCAACAGCTCGTGCGTGACGCCGGTGGCGGCGAGCACCTCGCGCACCCGGTCCTCGATCGGATCGCTCATCGCCGGCGATGATGCCAGAGCGCGACGCCGTCGCGACGGTCGGGTCACGTCCGGTTCGGGACCAAGGGCTCTCGGAGCGCTCGCCAGGTGGTTGGTAGGGTCGGCGAGGTGATTCCTGGAACGGATGTACTGGTCATCGGGGCCGGGGTGATCGGTTCGTCGGTCGCCCTCGAGCTCGCCCGCTCGGGCCGCAAGGTCGTCGTCGTCGACAAGGGCCCCGCGGCCGGCGCCGGTTCGACGAGCTCGTCGTCGTCGATCATCCGCTTCAGCTACTCCACACTCGATGCGGTGCTCACCGCCTGGGAGGCCGCCCCGGCGTGGGAGCACTGGGACGAGCACCTCGGCGTCGTCGACCCCGACGGCATGTGCCGGTTCCTGCGCACGGGCATGGTGCTGTTCGACACGCCCGACTTCTCGTTCGGCCGCATCACCGACCTGTGGGACGACGTCGGCATCCCCTACGAGCTGTTCGACACCGACACGCTGGCCGCGCGGTTCCCGGCGTTCGACCTCGGCAAGTTCTATCCGCCCAAGCGGATCGACGACCCCGCGTTCGGTGACGACGCATGGGGCTCGCTCACCGCGCTGTACGAGGGCGCGTCGGGCTTCGTCGACGACCCGATGCTCGCGGCCCGCAACCTGGCGTACGCCGCCAAGCACCACGGCGCCGAGTTCCGGTTCCACACCGAGGTGGTCGGCGTCGAGATCGAGCACGGTCGGGTCGCCGGTGTGCGGATCTCGGGTGGCGAGGTGCTCCGCGCCCCGGTGGTCGTCAACGTCGGCGGCCCGCACTCGACCCGCCTCAACGACATGGCCGGCGTCACCGACGAGATGCGCATCCGGGTGCGCCCGCTGCGCCAGGAGGTGTTCGCCGCCACGGCACCCGCCGGCCTCGGGCTCGACGACGGCGGTCCGCTCGTGAGCGACCTCGACCTCGGCCAGTACTTCCGGCCGCAGATCGGCGGCACGCTGCTCGTCGGTGGCACCGAGCCCGAGTGCGACGAGCTCGAGTGGATCGACGACCCCGATCGCTACGACGAGCACACCACCGTCGAGAAGTTCGAGACCACGATGTACCGGCTGGCGCGTCGGGTGCCCGAGTTCGGGATCCCGATCCGGCCGGTCGGTCTGGCGGCCCTGTACGACGTGGCCGAGGACTGGGTGCCGATCTACGACCGATCGGCGCTGCCGGGCTGGTATCTCGCGTGCGGCACCAGCGGCAACCAGTTCAAGAACGCACCGATCGCCGGCCACTTCCTGCGCACGATCATCGACGCGGTCGAGTCGGGCCACGATCACGACGCCGAGCCCGTGCGCTACGTGGGCCCGCGAACAGGCCGGGCGATCGACCTCGGCGCGTTCTCGCGCCGTCGCGACCCGGCCAACACGTCCGGGACGGTGATGGGCTGACGCCCGCCCGCGGGGACGGCGCGTCAGCGCCGCACCACGAGGTCGGCGCCCGTGCTGCGCTCGCCGATGAGCCGAGCGTTCGGCTCGTCGACGTCGCGCACCCACGCCTCGGCTGCGGCGCGGTCGCGCCCGTGGTGCACGTGTCGCTCGACGAGCTGCTCGATCCGTTCGGCCGGGTCGGCCTCGACCATCCAGGCCTCGTCGAGCAAGGGGCGCACCGCTCGCCACGGCTGGTCGTCGAGCAGCAGGTAGTTGCCCTCGGTGACCACCAGCTCGCTGGACGTGGCGATGCGGATCGAGCCGGCGATCGCCGCCTCGAGCATCCGGTCGAACCGGGGCACGAGCACGTCGGCCGTCCGCTCGTGCACCCGCACGAGCGCGCTGACGTAGCCGTCGACGTCGAAGGTGTCGGGCGCACCCTTGCGGTGCCCTCGCCCGAGTCGGGCGAGCTCGTCGTCGGCGCAGTGGAAGCCGTCCATCGGCAGCAGCTGCGCCGTGGGACCCCAGGCCTCGACCAGTCGGGCGGCCAGGGTCGACTTGCCCGCGCCGGGCACGCCGGCGATGCCGAGCACGCGGCCCCCGCGCGCCACCAGCGCGCGGCATCGCGCCACCAGGTCGCTCAGCTCGGGCTGCACGTGCCCCAGTCGGCGGCCAGCTGGTCGCGCCGCGGTGGGTTGGCGCCCACCTGCGTGACCGTGAAGGCCGACACGGCCTGCGCCGCCCGGGCGGCCTGCACCACACGCGAGTGGTCGTCGAGCTCGCCGACGCCGAAGCCGTTGCTCCGCCACCAGGTGAGGAAGCCGCCGCAGAACGAGTCGCCGGCGCCGATGGTGTCGGCCACCTGCACCGTGGGTGTGGGCAGCGCGGTCACGTCGTGCGGCGTGACGACGTAGGTGGCGTCCTTGCCGGCGGTGACGAGGGCGACGCGCACACCGCGGCCGACGAGGGTGCGCGCCAGATCGACCGGGTCGACGTCGGGCACCAGGTACTCGGCGTCGTCGGTGCTGATCTTCACCACGTGGGTGCGGTCGTACACGCCGTCGAGCCGGCTCAGGTAGGCGGTGCGGTCGGGGATCACGCGGGCCCGGCAGTTGGGGTCGGTCATCACCAGCACGTCGTCGGCGATGCGGTGCAGGTGCTCGACCAGCGTGGTGGCCATCGGTTCGAGCACCAGCCCGAGGGTGCCGACGTGCAGGGTGTCGGCCGACGAGGCGGCGGCCGGCACTCGGTCGAGCGCCGGGGCCGACGTGTCGGTGAGATAGAAGCGGTAGGTGGCCGATCCCTGCTCGTCGAGCTCGGCAGCGGCGAGCGTGGTGGGGTTCGACACGCGAGGTGCGGCGGCGAGCGAGACGCCGTCGGCCGTCAGCCGGTCGGCGAGCATCGAGCCGAAGCGGTCGTCGGAGATCGCACCCAGGAACGCCGCCTCGCCGCCCAGACGGGCGATGGTGCGGGCGACGTTGAACGGCCCACCCCCGAGTGCAGCGGTGACCGACCCGTCGGGTCGGATCACCAGGTCGATCAACGCCTCGCCGGCTACCACGATCACGACGCCGCAGCGTACCCGGGTCTCCCGGCCCGCGGGCCGACGGCGGTCGACGTGGACGTGGACGTCAGCGCGTCAGCGTCCGCGTGCCCGAGTCGAGCTCGGCTCGTGTGATGCGCAGCGTCGGCACGCCGGGCATCGAGTAGTAGCCGAGTGCCACGGTGACCCCGTGCTCGTTGGCCTCCTGGATGCACACGATCTCGGGCTCCTCGCCCGCGGTCTCGAGCGTCCATCGTTCGGCCAGCGACGACAGTCCGTGCTCGAGCACGTGGTTCACCGCAGCGTGCTCGTCGTCGTGCTCGCCGAGCGTCGCGCCGAAGACGGTGAGCGAACGCCAGGTGCCGTCACGTTCGACGACGTGTCCGCAGAGCTCGTCGTCGGCGTCGCGTCGTACCGGTCGCATGCCCACAGGTTGCCAGCCGGCCTGGCGCCCGGCATCCCGATTTCAACGGCGCATGCGTCGAGTCGAGCGCAACAGCTCGCCGAGGTAGTGGCTGATCTCGTTGGGATGCACCACCGCGCCCCGGATCAGGTCGTCGAACTGGCGCGTGAGCGTGCGCACGTGCTCGCTCGAGGTGAGCACCAGGAACATCTGCCCGAGGTACAGCGCGGCCCGCTGCGGGCCGAAGATCGTCACGGGCACCGCGTAGCGCTGCAGTCCGTCGAACAGGAACCAGCGCAGCGTGGGGTAGAGCTCGTCGGTGAGCTCGATCATGTGCTCGACCTGCGCGGTGCGCTGCGCCTGGCTGAGACCACGCCAGATGCCCTCGCCGCGAGCGAACGACTCGACCGACTGCAGGCTGCTGCACACCTCGAGGTCGGTGTCGGGGCCACGCGTCCACGCGAGCCGGGCAGCGGCCGTCTCGATCTTCTGCTCGGGCCGCGACGCCACGTAGTGGGCGAGCTCGTAGCGGATGACCTCCTCGGTCTTCAACAGGTCGGGCAACGTCGACGGCACGTAGCGCACCTTGTAGCCGCGGGCCGACTCGAACCACTCGATCAGCCGCTCGTCGTTGGGCGCGAGTGCGTCCTCGGCGAAGCTGATCTGCTCCTGCATCACCTCGGCCTGCATCGGCCCGGTGTGGCTCAGCCCGAGGAGCCAGTCGATCGAGACCTGCTCGGTGGTGGCGATCTCGGCCAGCGTCTCGGCGCGGGGGAGCCGGCGATTGGTGGGCGAGAGCAATTGCGACAGCGTCGACCGGTCGAGCCCGAGGCGCTCGGCGAACTCGCCCCGTGCGGCACCACTGCGCTGCACGACCGAATCGAGCCGTTCGCGGAACGTGGTGAGCAGCTGACGCCGGTCGAGCACGGATGCAGCGTATCCACACCAGATGTTGCGGATCCACCACGAAACGCGCAGATCTGCTCGTTCGTGCAACACGTGTCGCGCAAATCCCCACCCGAACAGTCGTGATTCCGCGATCGGGTGTTGCACAATCTCGCGACGTGGGGACGAGGACCCGGAACGCACCAGAACGGATCGAGTGGCCGACGATCGTCGTCGTCGTGGTCGTGTGGGCGGCGCACCTCGCACTGCTCGCCTGGCATCGATCGCTGCCGGCCCCCGTGTTCGTCGTCCTGCTCGCCGTGCTCGGTGGCTGGTACATGTCGGTGCAGCACGAGACCCTGCACGGCCATCCGACGCCGTGGCCGGCGGTGAACACCGCACTGGCGTGGGTCCCGCTGTCGCTGTGGTTGCCGTTCCGCGTGTACCGCGACTCGCACCTGCTCCACCACGAGGCCGAGCTCACGATGCCCGGCATCGACCCCGAGTCGTTCTACGTGTCGGCCGACGACTGGGCCGAGGCGGGTCCGCTGCGCCGCGTCGTGCTGCGCATCAACCGCACGTTCCTCGGCCGCCTCGTCGTCGGCCCGTGGCTGGGCATCCCCGCCACCGTGGTGTCGGGCCTGCGCCAGGCCCGGACCGACCGCACGTTGCGCCGCACCTGGCTCGTCCACGTGCCGACCGCAACGGTGGTCGGTTGGATCGTCTTCGGCGTGTTCGGCGTGCCCGTGTGGCAGTACCTGGTCGGCTACGTGTGGGGCGGTGTGGCCGTCGCCTACATCCGCTCGTTCGCCGAGCACCTGCCGGTGCCCGAGCCGGCCACCCGATGCGCGATGGTGCGCAGCAACCCGGTGATGTCGTTGCTGTTCATGAACGTCAACCTCCACTACACGCACCACACCCTGCCCGGCGTGGCGTGGTACCGGCTGCCGGCGCTGTCGCGCGAGCTCGGCGCCGAGGCGATCGCCGCCGAGGGCGCCGGTGCGTACCGCGGCTACTGGCAGATCTTCCGTCGTTACGCCGTGCGCCCGTTCGGGCAGCCGCAGCACCCCTTCGCCGAAGCGACCCCGACGTGAAGCCGGCAGCCCGGTTGGCCGTACCGGGCACCGCCTCGATCGCGATGTACCCCTTCGTCGAGGTGCGCGACGCGTTCGAGCACCTGTGGCGGCTGGTGCGCGAACGGCTGACGTGGACGCCGGCGCTCCTCGACTGGCCCGACGTCCCCGCCGACACCTGGCGGTCGCCCGATCTGGTGGTCGGACAGACCTGTGCGTGGCCGCTCATGACCGCGCTCACCGACACCGTCCGCGTCGTGGGCTCGTTCGAGCACACGGTGCCCGACGCCGTGGGACCGACCTATCGCTCGGTGTTGATCGCCCGTGCGGTCGACGCGTCGGCGGCCGCAGGTGGCCTCGAGGCGCTGGCCGACCGCACCGCCGCCGTCAACGACACCGACAGCCTGTCGGGCTGGGTGAGCCTGCTGCACACCGTCCACGGCCCGGGCGCCCGCTGGCACGGACCGGTGCGCCTCACCGGGGCGCACGTCGAGAGCGTCCGCGCCGTGCGCGAGGGCAGGGCCGACGTCGCGTCGATCGACGCCGTCACGTGGTGGCTGGTGTCGCGTCTGCGGCCCGCAGCCGTCGAGGGCCTGGCCCAGATCGGTCAGGGGCCACGGGTGCCCTGTCTGCCGGTGATCGTCGGCCACGGCGTGCCCGACGACGCGATCGCCGAACTCCGCTGGGCCCTCGACGACGCCGTGCGCGACGACCGGTTCCGCACCGACCGGGCACGGATCGCCGTCCGGGGCTTCGTCGGGCTCGACCTCGACCAGTACCGACCGGTGCTCGAACTCGCGCCCGCCCCGGACGCCGCCGCCACCTTGCACGCCGCGCCCGACGCCTGACCCGACCGGGTGCCGTGCGCCCCGAGGGGGCGCGCCGGACGGTCACCGGGCGGAGGTCCGGACGGTGGAGGTCTGCGAATGAAGGGCGTCGTGTTCACGGAGTTCTTCGGCATGGTCGCCGGCCTCCTCGGCGACGACATGGTCGACGACCTCGTCGACGCGACCGCACCCGCCTCGGGTGGGGCGTACACGGCGGTCGGCACCTACGACCACCGCGAGATCGTGGCGATGGTGGCCGAGCTGTCGGCGCGCACCGGGACGCCCGTGCCCGACCTGCTGCAGGCCTTCGGACGCCACCTGTTCGGCCGGTTCGCCGATCTGTACCCCGTGTTCTTCGCCGGTGTCACCGACTGCTTCGAGTTCCTCGACAGCATCGAGACCGTCATCCACGTCGAGGTCCGCAAGCTCTACCCCGACGCCGAACTGCCACGCTTCGAGAGCCACCGCCCCGACCCCGGCACGATGGTGCTCGTCTACCGCTCGCCTCGACACCTGCACGACCTCGCGGCCGGACTGATCGCCGCGTGCGCCGAGCACTTCGGCCAGACCATCACGGTCGACACCGAGGTGGCCGACGACGGCGCGATCGAGTTCCGGATGGCCCGGATCGACGTGACGAGCGCAGCCGCGAGCGGATGAGCGAGCCACACCTGATCGACGCGCTCGAGCGGCTCGCGAGGCTCGAGAAGCGGGTGGCTCGCGAGCGCGACGCGCGCGTGCAGGCCGAGCGCATGCTCGAGATCAAGAGCCTCGAGCTGTACGAGGCCAACGAGTCGCTCCGTGCCCTCGCCGCCGATCTCGAGCAACAGGTGGTGCGGCGCACACGCGAGCTCGCCGAAGCACGTGACCGGGCCGAGGCGGCGGGCCGGGCCAAGGGCGAGTTCCTCGCGATGATGAGCCACGAGATCCGCACGCCGCTGATCGGTGTGCTCGGCATGGCCGAGCTGCTCGCGATGTCGTCGCTCGACGACGAGCAGCGTCAGCAGGTCGAGACGATCCGGGCCAGCGGCGACACCCTGCTGGTGATCATCAACGACATCCTCGACTTCTCGAAGGTCGAGGCGAACAAGCTCGAGCTCGACCTCGACGACTTCGATCTCCGGGACGAGCTCGATCACGTCGCGCGGCTGTACCGGCCGGCGAGCGCGGCGAAGGGAGTCGACCTGCGCATCGACGACGAGGCGCTCACCTGCGCGTCGCTCCGGGGTGACCGGGTGCGAGTGCGTCAGATCGTGTCGAACCTGGTGTCGAACGCCGTGAAGTTCACCGAGCAGGGCGAGGTCGTGATCGTCGCCCGAACCGAGCTCGACGACGACATGGTCACGGTCGTGATCGACGTGATCGACTCGGGCATCGGCATTCCCGCCGACCGTGTCGACCGGTTGTTCCAGGCGTTCGGCCAGGCCGATGCCTCCACCACCCGGCGCTACGGCGGCACCGGCCTCGGCCTCGCGATCAGCGATCGGCTGGCCCGCATGATGGGCGGGAGCGTGCAGGTGCACTCGAAGCTCGGCGTCGGCAGCCGGTTCCGCCTGCGCCTGTTCCTCGAACGCGCGCTCGGCATCGCCTCGGACCGCGGCGTCGAGGCCGAGTTCGATGCCGCGCGCGTGGCCGACCTGCGGCTGCTCGTCGCCGAGGACAACGCCGTCAACCGCAAGGTCGCGATCGCTCTGCTCGCACGCCTCGGCCTGACGGCCGATCTCGTGGAGAACGGCCGCGAGGCCGTTCAGGCGGTGTGGGCCCGGGACTACGACCTGGTGCTGATGGACATGCAGATGCCCGAGCTCGACGGGCTCGACGCCACACGCGCCATCCGCGAACTGCCGCTGTCGCGACAGCCCGTGGTGGTGGCGCTGACGGCCAACGCGTTCGACTCCGACCGGCATGCGTGCCTCGAGGCCGGCATGGACGGCTTCATGACCAAGCCGTTCGGGCTCGACGAGCTGCGCCGCACCCTGGCGGGCGTGCTCGTCGCTCGCGCCTGACGGTCAGTCGACCGTGCGGCGGCGGTAGCGACGCAGCGCGGCGGGCACGCTGACCGCGAGCAAGACGGCGCAGACGATCCATGCCGCGGCCACGGGGTGCTGCATCGTCCACACGTCCTTGGTGACCGGCGAGATCGGGTTGCCGAACAGATGGCGCACCGCCGCGACCAACACGCTCACGGGGTTGATCGACGCGAACCACTGCAGCGTGTTCGGCAGCGACTCGATGGGCACGAACGCGTTCGACATGAAGGTGAGCGGGAACACCACGACGAAGGCCACGCCCATCACCGCGTCGGGTGCGCGGACCAGCATGCCGAGCAGGGTGCCGAGCCAGATCATCGCCGAGGCGAACACGAGCAGCAACAGGACCGCCTCGGCGATCTGCCAGGCCGGTGCGTGGGCCCGCCAGCCCACCACCGACCCGGCGCCCAGCAGGATCGCGATCGACAGCGCCATGCCCGCGAGCTCGGCCAGGAAGTGGCCGAGCAGGTACGCCCCCCGGGAGGTCGGGAGCGACCGGAAGCGGTCGATGACGCCTTCGGTGAGATCCGTGGCGATACCCGTCGCCGGGCCCGTCATGCCGAAGGTGAGCGACTGGATGAGGATGCCGCCGATCAGGTACTCGCGATAGGCGCGGGCACCGCCGGCGATGTCGATCGCGCCGCCGAAGACATAGGCGAACAGCACGACGAACATGATCGGCTGCACCGTGACGTCGAGCAGCTTCTCGGGGATCTGGCGGATGTGCTCGACGTTGCGGCGGGCGAACACGAGCGAGTCCGACCACAGCTCGCGCAGCCGGTGCGGGCGCTCGGCCGCGTGGTCGGGTCCGGCGAGGGCGGGGGAGGGGGCGAGGGTGCTGGTCATGCGGAGGCTCCGGGGAGGTCGTCGGCCGCCGAGGCGCGGTCGCGGTGCGGGGTGGTGAGGGCGAGGAAGACGTCGTCGAGGGTGGCCTCGCGGCGGGTGACGTCGTGGGCGTCGATGCCCGCGTCGTCGAGCGCACGCACGACGTCGACGATGCGCACGCCCTCGGCGAGCGGCACCGTGACCGTGAGCGCGTCGTCCTGCAGGGTCGGCTCGCTCGACCCGAACGGGGCGAGCACACCGGCGGCGGCGACGAGCTCGCCGATGTGGGCGACGCGCACGTCGAGGCGGTCGCTGCCGATGCGGCTCTTCAGCTCGGTCGGCGAACCGTGGGCCACGGTGCGGCCGTGGTCGAGCACGACGATGTCGTCGGCCAGCCGGTCGGCCTCCTCGAGGTATTGGGTGGTGAGCACGAGCGTGGTGCCGTCGGCGACCAGTTCACGCAGCAGCTCCCACAGGTCGCCACGGCTGCGCGGGTCGAGACCGGTGGTGGGTTCGTCGAGGAACAGCACCTCGGGTCGGGCCACCAGGCTGGCGGCCAGGTCGAGACGGCGGCGCATGCCGCCCGAGAAGGTGCGGACGAGCTTGCCGCCGGCGTCGGCGAGGTCGAGTCGCTCGAGCAGCTCGTCGGCCCGTCGCCGTGCGTCGGCGCGGCCGAGGCGGTGGAGTCGGCCGATGAGCTCGAGGTTGAGCCGGGCGCTCATCAACCCGTCGACGGTGGCCTGTTGCGCGGCCACGCCGATGCTGCGGCGCACCGCGTCGGCGTCGCGCACGGTGTCGTGGCCGGCCACCGTGGCACGACCCTCGGTGGGCACCGACAGCGTGGTGAGGATGCGGATCGCGGTGGTCTTGCCGGCGCCGTTGTGGCCGAGGAGGCCGAGCACCGTGCCGGGGGTGACGTCGAGGTGCAGGTCGCGCAGCGCCCACAGCTCACCGAAGCGCTTGCCGAGTCCGTCGGTGTGCACGCCCCGATGGGTGGCGTCGGGCGAGCTCGTCTTCGTCGTATGGCGTACTTGTTGTTCGTACATGGTACGAACAGTGTTAGCAGTACGCTGTACGGCGTGGCAAGCGGAAATTCCCCGAAGCGACGGACCGGTGCGGACACCCCCACCGCGACCTCACGTGCGACCTCACGTGCGAGCGCCAACGTCGCGGCCAAGGCGGCCAAGCTGTCGGCGAAGGCCGCCAAGCACGCCGAGGTGGCAGAACACCTGTCGCGTGCGGCCGAGCACGTCGCCGCGCACGCTCGCCGACACGACGAGCGCGGCGGTGGCGATCTGCGCTCGGCGATGGCCGTGTGGCTGCGCACCGAGCCGGGCACTCGTCGACCCCGGTTCACCCGCGACGACATCGCCGCGGCAGCCCTGCACATCGCCGACACCGAGGGCCTCGACGGGCTGTCGATGCGTCGCCTCGCGCTCGAGCTCGACGCCGGCACGATGACGCTGTACCACTACGTGCGCACCAAGGACGAGCTGCTGGCACTGCTGGCCGACGCGATCCTGGGCGAGGTCGCGTTGCCCGACGACGAACAGCTGCCGGCCGACTGGCGGCAGGCGATGACCGTGATCGCGCGCCGCACCAAGGAGACGCTCGACCGCCACCCGTGGGTGCTCGACGTGCGGGACGACCCGGACTTCGGGCCCAACGGCGTGCGGCACTTCGACCAGAGCCTCGACGCCGCCTCGCGTTTCGGTGGCACGCTCGAAGAACAGCTCGACCTGTTGTTCGCGGTCGACGAGTACGTGTTCGGCTACTGCCTGCAGCACCGGGTCAACAGCGCCGGCGCCAACGGCGCGGCAGCAGCGCGCAGCGCGGCGGCCTCGGGCGCGTCGGTCGCCGACGAGCTCGATCGTCACCTCACCGAGTATCTCGAGCGGCTCATCCACACGCGAGCGCTGCCCGCGCTGCAGCGGCTCGCCGAGGCGCACGGCGTGCAGGGCGCGTGGCGGAAGGTGAGCAGCTACGCACAGGACGAGGGCCGGTTCGAACGCAACCTGCAGCGGCTGCTCGACGGGTTCGAGGCCCGTCGCCGCCACCGCTGACCGTCAGCCCGACGTCACCAGCGGGCGCACGTCGACGGGGATGCCGGTCATGTGCGCCTGGCTCGACAGCGGCTCGAAGCTGCCGTCACCGATCGGCAGCAGCGCGTTGGGGTTTGCGCCCGGGTGCTCGTGCGCCACACGCAGACGCGGGCTGGCCGCGTGGCCCCAGCCGTGCACCATCGACACCACGCCCGGCATCAACGCCGCATCGAGCGCGATCACGCTGATCACCTCGCCGTGATCGCTCGTCACGGTCACCTCGGTGCCGTCGGAGAGCCCCAGCCGGTCGGCGTCGTCCGGATGCATCGACAGCGGGTTGTCGGTACGGCCGTTGCGCTTCATGCGCGGCAGGTTCGCGAACCACGAGTTGTGCATCCACGCGTCGCGGCGGTGGATCAGCCGCAGCCGATCGCCATCCACCTCGCGCACCGTCTCGTCCCACAGCCGGTCGCAGCGCTCGAATGCCGCGGCGAACCCGGTCGGGCAGCAGTCGACCAGCCCGTCCTCGGTGACCACCTGCCGGTCGAAGAACACGCCGGGCTCGGGGCGGGGCAGCACGTGCACCCCCGTCGCCTGCAGCTCGGCGAGGTCGACACCCGAGCCCTTCGCCAGCATGTGCCGCCACTTCGCCCACGGATCGGGCGTCTCGTCGTCGAGGATCGACGGCAGACCCAGCTCCTGCAACAGCCGATGCGCGATCCACCACTCGGGGCGACGCTCGCCCGCGGGCTCGACCACGGCCGGCGTGTACTGCGCGAACGGCTGGGCGCTGGTCCCGATGTTGACGATGTTGAGGTCGTCACGCTCGTACATGTCGGTGGACGGCAGCACCACGTGGGCCAGCTCGGCCGTCGCGCTCGGGTAGATGTCGATCACGATCAGCAACTCGAGCTGTTCGAACGCCTTGCGCAGCCGTTCCTGGCCGGCGATCGACAGCAGCGGGTTGCCGGCGACGACGATCATCGCCTTGATCGGCTGCTCGCTGTCGAGGATCGCGTGCGACATCAGCGTGCCGGGCAGCGCGCCGCGACGCAGCGTGCCGAACTCGGTCTCGACGTAGCCCTGCTCGAGCGAGCCCTGGCCCGATCGGGCGTTGGGGTAGAAGCCGTCGCTCTTGAGGTTGCCGCCCTCGGTGTCGAGACGGCCGGTGACGAACGACAGCATGTGCACCAGCCAGTAGGCCAGCGTGCCCTGGCGCCCCATGTTGATCCCGGTCGAGGCGTGCACCGACGCACGCGGTGTCGACACCCACGCCTGCGCGAGCTCGCGCACCACGTCGGCCGGTACGCCCGTCACGGTCGCAGTGCTCGCGGCGGTGTACGGCGAGATGAAGCGGCGCAGCCCGTCGAGATGACGACCGTGGCGCGCCACGTACTCGTCGCGGAACCCGCCGAGCAGATCGATCTCGTGCAGCAGCGCGGCCAGGAACCACACGTCGGTGTCCGGGCGGATCTGCACCGTGTCGCCGATGCCCTGCTCGGGCGTCTCGATGCGGCGCGGGTTGACGAACACGAACCGTGCCCCCCGACCGGCGGCACGGCGCATCGCGCCGAGCACGTTGGGGATCGAGTAGAAGCTGGCCTGCGACGCCCGCGGGTTCTCACCGATCACGAGGCACAGGTCGGTGTGGTCGAGGTCGGGGATCGGATGCACGTTCGAACTGCCGAACACCGCTTCGCTCGCGACGAACTTGTTGGCACAGTCCTGCGTGCCCGACGAGAACGTGCGGCGCACGCCGAGCGCCCGCAGCATCTGGCCGACGTGCAACGACCCGAGCGCGTTGAAGGCCATCGGGTTGCCGACGTACGCCGCCACGGCCTGCTCGCCGTGCGCGGCCACCACGGCTCGCCATCGCCGTGCGGTGTCGGCCATCGCCTCGTCCCACGACACGTCGCGCCAGGTGCCGTCGGCGGTGCGTAGTTGCGGGTGGTCGAGCCGGTCGGGATCGTGGTGCAGGTCGACCGCGGCCAGGCCCTTGTGGCACGAGAACCCGTTGGTCACGGGATGCGACCGGTCGGGCGAGAGCTTGACGAGGCGACCCTCGTCGACGGTGGCCACCAGGCCGCACGACGGCTCGCAGATCCGACAGAACGTGTTGATCGTGGTCCCCATGGCCGGAGCCTACGAAAGCCCGGTCGGGCCGTGCGGAGCCGAGCGCGCGTCGAGCTGCCCGGCCGCTCAGCTGCTCAGCAGCCCGCGCACGCGCTCGACGTCGGACAGGTCGGCCAACGCATGGTCGGCACCGAGCTCGCACAACGCGTCGAGTCCGTAGGTGCCGGTGGCGACGAGCAGGCAGCGCACGCCGGCACCGCGGGCACACGCGAGGTCGCGGGGCGTGTCGCCGATCACCCACACGCGGTCGCGGTCGACGGGCCCGCCCGTGTGCGCGGCGAGCCGGCCGAGCGCCAACGACACCAGCTCGGTCCGGTCGTGGTGATCCGATCCGTAGCCCCCGTGATCGAGCAGCAGGTGATGATCGAGGCCGCCGGCCTCGAGCTTGCGACGAGCCACGAAGCGGATGTTGCCGGTCACCACCGACTGCACGGCACCCGTCCGGGTGAAGTGCTCGAGCAGCTCGACGACTCCCGGGAGGCGGACCACCGAGGCGCGCAGCTCGTCGGCGAACTCGTCGTAGGTGCGCTCCACCTCGGCCAACAGGCGTGGCACGTAGGTCTCGTCGTCGATGCCCACCGCCGCCAGCAGATCCCGCGCGATGAGTGGATCGGTCTTGCCGCCGAAGTCGTACCGGGCACGTGCGATCGGCAGGCCCGTGACCGTCTCGAGCGCACGCGCGAACGCCCGCACGCCGATCCCGGGCGTGCGCAGCAACGTGCCGTCGATGTCCCAGAGCAGCACCGGAGCCGTGCGCGAGGTCGCCATGCGAGACGGCACGGTAGTTCTCACGAAGTTCTCACGCCGTTCCTGTCGACCGTTCCGGGGTGGATGGGTACCGTCACCACATGTCGAACGACGACGTCCTCCCGCCCGCCGACGAGCTGTCCGCACCGGCCGCCACCCGGAGCCGTTGGCCGCTCGCGGTGGCCGCCGCCACCGGCCTCGTCACCCTGTCCGGCCTGGTGGTGGCCGGTGTGGCACACGCCGACCGCGACCGCGGTTGGGACCGTCCCGGCCGTCACATGTGGGGCATCGGCAGCCTGCTGATGATGGTGATGCTCGTCGCCGCAGCGGTCGCGATCACGGCGCTGCTGCTCGGTCGTCGCACGCCGGCCGCCGCCGGCCACGTGCCCCCCGGGCCGCCGTTCCCGCCGGCCCCGCCGGCCCCGCCGTCGCCCACCGCGACCGCCGAGGCGATCCTGGCCGAGCGCCTCGCCCGCGGCGAGATCTCGCCCGACGACTACCGCGCCGCCAGCGCCGCCCTCCGCGGCGACCCCGGGCCCCCGCTTCCCGCCTGACGCGGGACGGATCGGCCCAGCGTGGGCGTTTCGGTCCCGCGTCGAGGGATCCGCCCGGGTCGCCCGTCCGGGCGATAGCGTCGTCCCCGGCAGTGCGGCTCGACCGAGCCCGCTGCGGTCGAGTGCAGCGCTCCGAGCGCCAGGTGTCCCCGCAGGCGGGGCGAGTCGTCCCGAGCGGACGGCGGCCGTGCATCGCGGCCCCCGAACGTCCGGAAGGATCCCCCCACCTCATGACCACCTCCCCTCGCGCCGGTGCCGGCGCGTCCTCGCACTCGCGCGGTCGTCGCCGTCGTCGCCCCAGCGCCGCTGCAGCGTCGACCCCCCGTCCGGCCCGTGCGGCCGCCACGACGCCGTCGATCCTCGCTGCACCCGCACCCACGCCGGTGCGCCACGACGCCACGTTCGCCGAGCTCGGCGTGCCCGCGGCGATGATCGCGTCGTTGGCCGAGCGCGACGTGCTCGCACCGTTCCCCATCCAGACCGCCACGCTGCCCGACTCGCTGGCCGGACGCGACGTGCTCGGCCGCGGCCGCACCGGCAGCGGCAAGACCCTCGCCTTCGCGATCCCCACCGTGGCTCGCCTCGCCGCGTCTCGCACCCGACGCCAGTCGAAGCGGCCCCGCGCGCTGGTGCTGGTGCCCACGCGCGAACTCGCGAACCAGGTGGCCGAGACCCTCACGCCCCTCGCCACCGCGCTCGACCTCCGCGTCGTCACGATCTTCGGCGGTGTCGGTCAGCAGCCGCAGGTGCAGGCGCTGCGCGCCGGCGTCGACGTGGTGATCGCCTGCCCCGGCCGTCTCGACGACCTGATCGCGCAGCGCCACTGCTCGCTCGACGCGGTCGAGATCACGGTGCTCGACGAGGCCGACCACATGGCCGACCTCGGGTTCCTGCCGGTGGTGCGCCGCCTGCTCGACGCCACCCCTGCCGACGGTCAGCGCCTGCTGTTCTCGGCCACGCTCGACCGTGGTGTCGACGTGCTCGTGCAGCGTTTCCTCACCGACCCGGTCGTGCACTCGGTCGATCCCGAGGTGGCACCCGTGAGCACGATGACCCACCACGTGTTCGCCGTCGCAGCTGCCGACAAGCAGGCGGTCGTGCACGCACTCGCCGGTGGCCGCGAGCGCTCACTGCTGTTCACCCGCACCAAGCACGGTGCGAAGAAGCTCGCCAAGCAGCTCACCGCGGCGGGCATCCCGGCCGTCGAGCTGCACGGCAACCTCTCGCAGAACGCGCGCGAGCGCAACCTCGAGTCGTTCACCGAGGGCAGCACTCGCGTGCTGGTCGCGACGGACATCGCCGCCCGCGGCATCCACGTCGACGAGGTCGCACTCGTGGTGCACGTCGATCCGCCGGCCGAGCACAAGGCGTACCTGCACCGCTCGGGCCGCACCGCTCGTGCCGGCGCGAGCGGTGTCGCCGTCACGCTGATGACCCCCGACCAGGCCGGTGACGTGCGGGCGCTGGCCCGTGCCGCCTCGATCGAGCCGATCGTCACCCAGGTCGCGCCCGGACACCAGGCGATCGCCACGCTCGTCGGCGAGCCGGCCGAGCGCCGGATGCCCGAGCCCGTGGCCCCTGCCGCGCGTCCCGCCGCGCCGCGCCGTCAAGGACCGAGTCGTCAGGCACCCGGTCGTCCCGACTCGGCCCGCCCGAACTCGGCGCGCCCGACTGCGGGTCGTGCGAGCGCCGGCCGTCCGAACTCGGCCCGTCAGGGCGGCGAGCGTCAGGGCGGCGAGCGCCAGGCGTCGGCTCGTGCCGAACGTCCGGACGTCAGCACGCCTGCCAACGGCCGTCGTCGGTCGCGCGCAGGCGGCCGGCCGCGACGAGCCGGCTGAGCGACATCTCGGCCGAACGGCGCTCGACCGGTTCGACGAACGGCAGCGTCACGTGCGGCCGGTACACGAACCGGTGCGCCACGAAGTCGTCGAGCGATCGCGGCTCGTCGGCGAACGCCACCATCGCGGCCTCGCGTCGAGGGATCACCGCGGCGAACGCGTCGATCGCCGCCACGTAGTCGTCGCGCCCGTCGATCACGCCCTTGTGGTGGAACGTCACGTAGTGCTCGGCGACGACCTCGCGCGCACGGACGAGCGAGCGCTCGAAGTCGTCGACGCTGCTCCACGTGTCGCCGTACAACGGACCGAAGCTCGACAGGTCGATGTCGCCGGTGACGAACACGCCGTCGGGCTCGATCAGCAGGCCGCTGTGACCGGCCGTGTGGCCCGGGAGGTGCACCCAGGTGATCGTCACGTCGCCGAGGTCGACCACGTGGCCGTCGGTGACCCCGATCGCATCGGGCCGGGCCTCGTAGGTGAAGTCGCGGCGCAACGTCTCGCGGAACGCGTCGGCCGCCGCACCCTGCATGCCGAACATCTGCAGGAGACCCTCGATCGAGCGGATGCCGACCAGATCGGACTCGTGCACCAGCACTCGAGCGTCGGGGAAGTGGTGCACACCGGCCACGTGGTCCTCGTGGGTGTGGGTGAGCAGCACGTGGTCGACGTGCGGCAGGTCGTCTCGTACGCGCAACGACGTCGACGGATCGATGATCGCCGTGCCGCCACGACCCTGCACCAGCACGGTGTTGCCGGCCGGGTAGCGCCCGCCGTCGAGGCCGAGCAGGACGGTGGTGTGTGGTCCGAGGACGCGGTCGGTGGGCGACATCGGAGCAGCTTGGCCGACGCCCAGCGTCGCACGCCACCCGGGTGTCAGGTGCGCGGCGGGACGTCGCCGAAGCTGATGCCCATCTCGCGTGCGGTGCGCACGGTGTCGCTGCCGAGCGGCACCTTCTTCTGGCGTCCACTCACCTGTGCGAGCGGCACGTGCGTCACCTCGTCGTTGGCGAGGCACACCATCACGCCGTCGTGGCCGGCCGCCAGTGCACGCACCGCCGCCGCGCCGAAGCGCATCGCGAGGATGCGGTCGAACGACGTGGGCGACCCGCCGCGCAGCAGGTGGCCGAGCACCACGGTGCGCGCCTCCTTGCCCGTCAGCCGTTCGAGCTCGTCGGCCACCTTCTGGCCGACGCCGCCGAGCCGCTCCGCGTGACCGGCCACCGCGCCCTCGATCGTCGTGTGGCCGCCGCCCACCGGGGTGGCGCCCTCGGCCACCACCACGATCGAGAACTTCGAGCCGTTGTCGTGACGGTGCGCGATCGTCGTCGCGACCGGCGCCAGGTCGTACGGGATCTCGGGGATGAGGATCGCGTGCGCGCCCGAGGCCACGCCGGCGTGCAGCGCGATCCACCCTGCGTACCGGCCCATCACCTCGACCACGATCACGCGTCCGTGCGAGGTCGCGGTCGAGAACAGCCGGTCGATGCACTCCGTCGCGAAGCTGACCGCGCTGTCGAAGCCGAACGTCGACACCGTGGCCTCGAGGTCGTTGTCGATGGTCTTCGGCACGCCCACGACGTGCAGGCCGTGCTGGTGCAGGTGGTGCGCGATGCCGAGCGATCCGTCACCGCCGATGCTGATCAAGGCGTCGATGCCGTGCTCGGCGAACTTGTCGAGCAGTTCGTGCGTGCGGTCGGTCTCGACCACCGAGCCATCGGGCTGTACCACCGGGAACTTGGTCGGGTTGCCGCGGTTGGTGGTGCCGAGGATCGTGCCGCCCTGGTGGACGATGCTGCGCACGCGTTCGCGCGAGAGGTCCATCACGCCACCGTCGGCGTACTCGTCCGGATACAGCAGTCCATTGAAGCCGTCGCGGATGCCCACGACCTCCCAGCCGCGGTCGTGGGCGGCGAGCGTGGCCGCACGGATGACGGCGTTGAGGCCGGGGGCGTCGCCACCACCGGTGCTGAGGGCGATGCGACGGATGTTGGCGACCGGGGGAGGTGTCACGTTCGGATGTTACGACGGGGGAGTCCACCGTCGGGCGGGACCAAAGGCATCACTCCGGTGACGCACATGCGCCGATGCGTCGTCGTGATGCACCAGAATGCGGCTGATGACCATCCGGACGGACGATCGCGAACGTGACGTCGACGTGGTCGTGATCGGCTCGGGCGCGGCCGGGTTGTGCGCGGCGCTCGCGGCACGTGCTCGCGGTGCGCAGCGCGTGCTGGTGGCCGAGGCCGAAGGTGTGGTCGGTGGATCGTCGCGGTTGTCGGGTGGGTTGGTGATGGGTGCCGGCACCCGCTACCAGCGTGCGCAGGGCATCGTCGACACCGCCGACGACCTGTATCACGACTACCTGCAGCTCAACCGCTGGGACGTCGACGCAGGCGTCGTGCGCCGGTTCTCACAGCTCGCCGGCCCCACCGTCGACTGGTTGGGCGACCTGGGTGTCGAGTTCCACGAACAGCTCGTGTTCGGCGGCGACGAGCGCGTGCCTCGGGTGCACGCGCCGATCGGCCGCGGCCAGGCCGTCGTCGACGTGCTGCACGGCCGATGCCGCGAGGCCAACGTCGACGTCGCGCTCGGACGTCGCGTCGACCGGCTGCTGGTGCGCGACGGCACCGTGTGCGGTGTGGCGGTCGGCGACGACGAGATCACGGCCGCCGCGGTGGTGATCGCATCGGGCGGGTTCGGCAACGCGCCCGAACGGTTGGCCGCGCACTTCCCGTCGGCCGCCGCCACCGGCGAGGCCTGGTACATCGGCGCCGAGGGAGCTCGCGGCGATGCGCTCGCACTCGGCGAGCAGGTGCAGGCCCAGACCGTCGGCCATGATCGGGGCCTGCGGCTGCTGCACACCGGGGTCGACTCGATCTACGAGGCGTATCTGCCCGGCTGGCTGGTCCTCGTCGACTCGACCGGTCGCCGGTTCTGCGACGAGACGGCGCCGTACGGCATGCTCGACCAGCTGGTCCGTGCACACGGCGACCGGGTCTGGGCGATCCTCGACCAGGCGGCACTCGACGCCGCCACCGAGTCGGGCGTGGCCCGTTACAAGCAGTCGATCCCCGGCTCGAGCAAGAAGCAGAGCCCGCACTGGACCACCGACGTGGTCGAGCTGATGGTGCGCGCCGGCCGGGCTCGGCGCGGTGCGTCGATCGCCGACCTCGCCATCGCGCTCGACTGCGATGTCGACGTGCTGGCCGGCACGATCGAGCGCTACAACGCCGACGTCGACGCCGGCGAGGACGCGCACTTCGGCAAGGCCGAGGCGTTCCTCGAGCCGATCCGCACCGCGCCCTTCTACGCGGTCGAGCTGCGGCCCTCGACGGTGTGCTCGACGGCGTACGGGTTGCGCATCGACCGCGATGCGCGTGTGCTCGCCGACGACTCGCGGCCGATCCCCGGGCTGTTCGCCGCGGGCGAGTGCACGGGTGGCGTGGTGGGTGCGCAGTACGTGGGCAGCGGCAACAACTACGCCAACATCACCGTGTTCGGCCGGATCGCGGGCGACGCCGCGGCCGCCTGGTCGTTGCGCCGTCGCTGACCACGATCACCGCCGGCCCGGTCCGTGAGCCGGAGGTCCTCGCACGCGTCCTGTGGCTCACGGATGGTCGGCGGGGCCGCCGGGTCAGTCGTAGTTGGCCTTCGGCGTCCAGCCGCCGTAGCCGCTGACGTCGCTCTCCTGCACGCCACCGATCACCTCGGTCACCCACGACAGGCGTTCGGTGAGGATCCGGTTGACGCCCCCGTTGAGGGTGGCCGCCGACACCGCGCACGAGCCGCAGGCACCCGACAGCTGCAGCCGGACCAGCCCGGTCTCGACATTGGCCTCGAGCACGTCGAGCGAGCCGCCGTCGGCGGCGATGACGGGTTGGATGACCTCGATCACCTCGGCGAGGTCGCGCACCCGGCGGTCTGCGTCGGGGTGCTCGCCGGTGACGGGGAAGGGGGTCGTCGTCGGTTCCACGTGCCCATCCAACCCGGTCCGGACGATTTTCATGCCATCGGACTGCGGAAAATCGCCCGGACCGCGGGACGGGATCAGATCCGCTCGATGATCGTGGCGGTGCCCATGCCGCCACCGGTGCACATCGTCACCAGACCGGTGGTGAGATCGCGGCGCTCGAGCTCGTCGAGCAGGGTGCCGATCAGCATCGAGCCGGTGGCCCCGATCGGGTGGCCGAGCGCCATCGCGCCGCCGTTGACGTTGGTCTTGCCCCAGTCGGCACCGGTGTCGCGCAGCCACTTGAGCACCACCGCGGCGAACGCCTCGTTCACCTCGAACAGGTCGATGTCGTCGATGGTCATGCCGGCCTTCTTCAGCACCATGTGGGTGGCGGGCCCGGGGGCGGTGAGCATGATCACCGGCTCGGTACCGGCGACCGCCGTCATCACGATGCGTGCCCGCGGGGTCATGCCGTGCGCCTTGGCGTAGTCCGGCGAGGCGACCAGCACCGCGCCGGCACCGTCGACGACGCCCGAGCTGTTGCCGGCGTGGTGCACGTGGTTGATGCCCTCGATGTGCGGATACGCCTTGCGGGCGATCTCGTCGATGCTCATGCCGCGGTCCTGCAGCACGTGGGCGCCCATGCCGGCGAAGCTCGGGGCGAGCTTGCCGAGGTCGTCGACGGTGGTGCCCGGACGCGGGAACTCCTCGTGGTCGAGCGCGAGCCGGCCGTCGTCGTGGAAGATCGGCACGAGCGACTTGTCGAAGCGGCCCTCGGCGATGGCGGCCTGCGCGCGGTTCTGGCTGTCGACACCGAGCTGGTCACACTGCTCGCGGGTGAAGCCCTCGACGGTGGCGATCAGGTCGGCCGAGATGCCCTGGGGCACCATGTCGTACTGGTCGCGCAGGTGGCGGTTGTTGGCGGTGAAGCCGTCGACGTGCATCGGCGACGGGCGCGACATGCTCTCGACGCCGCCGGCCACCACCAGGTCCTGGAACCCGGAGAGCACGCCCATCGCGGCGAAGTTGACGGCCTGCTGGCCCGAGCCGCAGAACCGGTTGAGCGTGACGCCGGGGGCCTCGATCGACCAGCCCGCGTCGAGCGCGGCCATGCGGGCGATGTCCATCGAGTGGTCGCCGCTGCCGGCGCCGCATCCCATCACGACGTCGTCGACCTCGGCGGTGTCGAAGCCGTTGCGCTGCTGCAGGGCGTTGAGCACCTGGGCAAGGATCCGCTGCGGGTGCACCTCGTGCAGCGCGCCGCTCTCCTTGCCCTTGCCGCGCGGCGACCGCACCGCGTCGATGATCCAGGCTTCACGTGACATGTCGGTTCCTCCTGTGCGATGAGCGATGAGCGCCGGTGGCGACCGCATGTCTCATCGGTGTCGTGGTGGGTCGGGCGTGATGAGAGATTGGCGCGCCACAGCCGCTCATCTCTCATCGCGAGGTGGGTGGGGGTCAGGAACGGGGGGCGGGGCGGACGAGTTCGCCGGGGCGGCGGTCGAGCGCGTCGTCGACCAGCGCACCGTCGCGCATCACCGGCACGCCGTTGACGAGCAGGTGCCGCATGCCCTGCGGCTGGTCGGCGGTGAGGCGCTCGCAGTCGGCGGGGAAGTCGCGCACGCGACGCAGCGGACCGGGCGCCACGGTGGCGGGGTCGAACACGGCCACGTCGGCCACGAAGCCCTCGCGCAGCACGCCACGGTCGGCGAAGCCGAAGATCTCGGCCTGTTGCTGGGTGAGCTTGTGGATCGCTGCCTCGAGCGACAGCACGCCCTTGTCGCGCACCCAGTTGCCGAGCAGGTCGGTGGCGAGTGGCGCGTCGCACAGCTGGCCGACGTGGGCGCCGGCGTCGCTCAGCCCGAGGGTGCAGCCCTCGGCGTTGAGCAGGGTGGCGATGCCCTCTTGGTCGTCGTTCGCGAGCACCGCCTTCACCCGGAACCGGCGCAGGTCGGGCTCGGCCAGGGTGAGGTCGAGCAGCACGTCGAACGGATCGCCGTCGCGCTCCTCGGCGATCGAGAGCAGGCGACGCCCGATCAGCTCGGGGTTGGCGTCGCTCTCCATGATCTCGTAGGTCTCCCAGCGCGGCGGGATACCCTGGCCGGCCGCCCACCCGTCGCGCACCCGCTGGCGCCACTCGGGGTCGGCGTAGTGGGCGCGGCGGGCGTAGATCGACATCGGCATCAGCTCGGCGAACACCGGTGACGTGTTGAGCGTGAACGGCTCGATCATGGTCATCGAGAACGTCAGCGGTCGGCAGCTCACCTGCGGGTACACCTGGGCGCCGCGGGCGACGCCGCGCTCGTGGATCTCGAGCGCCTTCAGGTGCGAGCCGGTGTTGGTGGTGAGCAGTGCGGTCCACGTGACCGGCACGCCGAGATCGAGTTGCAGGTCGTAGATCTGCTCGAAGCGCAGCCCGTCGCTGGTGCCGTTGATGCCGATCACCCCGCGGCCGGTGTCGGCGACCGCTCGGCACAGCTGCTCGACCTCGGCACGGTCGGCCCACCGGCTCGGGATCGGCCGTCCGTCGGCACCGAGGTGCGTCACCGCGAAGCTGGTCGCGAAGCCGGCAGCTCCTGCGTCCATCGCCTCGCGGACCAGGTCGGCCATCTGTGCGATCTCGTCGGTGGTGGCCGTGCGCGACGATGCCTCGGAGCCCATCACGTAGATGCGCAGCGGGGTGTGGCCGATGTACGACGCGTAGTTGAGCACCGTGCCGCGCCGCTCGATCGAGCGCAGGTACTCGGGGAAGCTCTCGAACTCCCACGGGATGCCGGCCGCCAGCGAGGCCGGGTCCATGTCCTCGACCTTCTCGAGCGTGTGGGCGATGAGATCGCGGTCGGCGGGGCGGGCCGGGGCGATCGAGAAGCCGCAGTTGCCCGCCACCACCGTGGTGACGCCGTGGTAGCACGACGGCGTGAGCGCCGGGTCCCAGAACACCTGCGCGTCGTAGTGCGTGTGGATGTCGATGAAGCCGGGGCTCACCACGCACCCGGTGGCGTCGAGCACCGTGTCGCCCTCGAGGTCGCGGCCGATCGCGACGATGCGTCCGTCGCGGATCGCGACGTCGGCCGCCACGCCCGGCGCGCCGGTGCCGTCGACCATCGTGCCCCCACGGATCACCAGCACGTCACCCATCACCATCGATCTCCTGGTCAGCCTGGTCGCCGGCGCCCCCGCAGCCGGCTCGCCCCCATGTTGGCGTACGCGCCCCACCGTCGATGGATCGGACGCCGGCGCCCGGTCAGCCCGAGCGAGACGTGCCGCCGTCGCCGCTGAACACCCACCGCGGCGCGCCCGCCTCGGCTCGGACGAGCCGTGCCGCCTCCATGCCGGGGAAGTGGCAGGGCAGCAACGAGGTCGTCGGGTCGTCGGCCTCGCGCACCAGCGCCTGCCGTGTCCTCACGGCCAGACCCGGGTCGACGTCGTACACGAACTCCCACTCGGTGTTGGTCAGCTGCGCCGGACAGTGCAGGGCGTCGCCGAGCACGATCATCCGCTGAGCTCCCGACGACAGGACGAGGCTCGTGTGGCCCGGTGTGTGTCCCGGCGTCGAACGAGCGGTGATCCCGGGGGCGATCACCTGGCCGTCGCGGTCGATGGTCGTGACCTGCTCGGTCACCACCTTCAGGTGCTCGGCGCGACGACGGCCACCTCTCGCCTCGTCGACGAAGAACGTCCAGTCGGCGGTGCCGACGTGCACGCTCGCGTTCGCGAACGTCGGCCGGCCGTCACGTTGGAGCCAACCGGCGTGGTCGCTGTGCAGGTGCGTCACCACGACGATGTCGACGTCGTCGGGCCGCACGCCGTGGCGTGCGAGGTCGGCCAGCATGGAGCCGCCGTCGAACATCTCGTCGTGCACCTCGCCGACGCCGGCGTCGACGAGCACGACACGGTCGCCGGTGCGCACGAGGAAGCCGCCGACGGGCACCTCGATCACCCCGTCGGCGTTCAGCAGGTGCTCGTGGCCGGTGAAGTCGGCGCCGATGAACATCGACGGGCCGAGGCGGGCCACACCGTCGTACAACGGCTGCACCACCAGGTCGCCGACCCGCAGTGCGGGCAACGGGGCGAACGTGGGTGAGGCGTCGGATCGGCTCGTCACGGCCGGACCCTATCCCTGCCGCTCGATCTGCCGGGACGCCCGCCGTCGGCCACGGGTACGAGGTCCCTGGCGGTCCGGGTCGCCGATGCGAAACACTGCACACCGTCATGACGTACCGCCCGAGTCCCGCGTGAGCGAACGAGCCCGGCGCAACCGCGCCGCCCAACGGCGTGCACGCGCCATCCGTCGCGCGATCACGACGGGCGTGTCGCTGGTGATCGTGCTGGTCGTGGTGGTGGTCGCCCTGCTCGTCCGTGGCGGCGACGACGAGACGAGCGGTCCCGCGCTGAGCGACCTCGCCCAGCAGGGCAAGGAGCTGGCCGTGCGCCACGGTTGCGTCGGCTGCCACGGACGCTCGGGCGAGGGCGGGGCCAACCATGCCGGGCCGGCCTGGGCGAGCCTCTACGGCACGAACGTCCAGCTCGCCGACGGCAGCACCGTCGTCGCCGACCGCGACTACCTGATCGAGTCGATCGTCGATCCGCGTGCGAAGCAGGTGGCCGGGTTCAACCAGAAGATGCCCGTCGAGGCGATCCCCGAGGCCGATGTGCTGGCGATCGTGCAGTACATCCAGGAACTCGCGACACCCGCCACCACGTCCGCACCCTGACCTGCGGTCGCGGCAAGATGGCCGGGTGATCGAGCTCCCATCGCCCTGCCTGGTGGTGCTCGTCGGACCGGCCGGCTCGGGCAAGTCGACCTGGGCGGCCACGCACCTGGCGGCATCCGCGGTGTCGAGCGATGCGCTGCGAGCACTCGTGGGCGAGGGTGAGCACGACCTGCGCGCCTCGTCCGATGCGTTCGCCGTGCTCGACGACGTCATCGAGCGTCGGCTGCGGCGACGGCTCACCACGGTCGTCGACACGCTCGGGCTCGACGCGGCCCGGCGTGCTGCGTACCGATCGCTCGCATCGGCGGCCGGCGTGCCCTGTGTGGCCGTGGTGTTCGACCTCGCCCCGGCCACCGTCCGTGCCCGCAACCGCAACCGGTCGCCGCGCGTGCCCGACGACGTGGTGCGCCGGCAGCTCGCGTCGTGGGTCGAGGTGCGCAGTGCGGTCGCCGTCGAGGGCTTCGACGCGGTGCACGTCATCGACGACGCGACCGACACCGGCGTGTCGCTCGTGGCGCCGACACTGATGCGCCGTCGGAGCACGGCCCCGCCGATCGCGGCCACCGGCGCCGGGGTCGGCGCGGCCTCCGGTGGTCTGCACCAGCGGATGCGGTTCGGCCTGCAGGTCCCGCAGTTCACATGGGCGGGCGGCCCGACCGCGCTCGCACCGACGCTGCGCGACATCGCCGCCCGCGCCGACCGGCTCGGGCTCGACGACCTGTGGCTGATGGACCACGTGCGCCAGATCCCGATGTTCGGCCCGCCCTGGCTCGACATGCTCGAGAGCTGGACCACGCTGGCCCACCTGGCGGCGTGCACCAACGAGATCGAGCTCGGCACGCTCGTCACCGGCATCACGTACCGCAACGTCGCCCACCTCGGCAAGATCGTCGCCACGCTCGACGTGCTGTCGGGCGGCCGTGCCCGCTGCGGGCTCGGCCTGGCCTGGTACGCCGACGAGCACCGTGCCTATGGCTGGGCGTTCCCCGACCGCGACCAGCGGTACGCGCTGTTGGACGACGCGCTCCACCTGCTGCCCATGCTGTGGGGCCCCGGCAACAAGCCGTTCGCCGGCCGGGTGCTCGAGGTGCCCGACACCACCTGCTACCCGCGGCCGCTGCGAAAGGTGCCGATCCTCGTCGGCGGTTCCGGCGAGCGGCGCACCTTGCGGCTCGTCGCTCGCAGCGCCGACGCGTGCAACCTGTTCGGCGACCCCGACACGGTGCGACGCAAGGTCGACGTGCTGCACCGCCACTGCGCAGAGGCCGGCCGCGACCCGCTCGAGGTGTCGGTCTCGCAGCTGTCGACGGTGTTGATCGGTGACGATCCAGCGCACGTGCGTGCGTTGGTCGAGCAGCACCGCCCACCCAAGGTGAGCGCCGAACGGTTCGCGCGAGACGTCACCGCCGGCACGGTCGACCAGCACGTCGAGCGCGTACAGCGCTTCGCCGAGGTCGGTGTCGACCACCTGATCGCGAGCGTCGTCGGGGTCGAGCACGACGGGGCGCTCGAACGGTGGGCCGAGGTCGCGTCGCGCTGTCGCGGCCTGGTGCCGGTGCGCCCGGTCGGCTGATCGCCGGTCGCTGGTGTAGAACAGGGGCTCAGTCGACCGACTCAGCGCGGTCGCCGTCACGACGATCAGGGGGATCATCGACATGCAGGTGAAGGCAGCCGTGCTCCGCGACCCCGCGGGCGCCTACGCGATCGAGGACGTCGAGCTCGCCGCACCCGCGGCCGACGAGGTGCTGGTGCGCGTGGTCGGCGCCGGCATGTGCCACACCGACGTGCTGCCCCGCACGGGCCTGATCGCCCCGCCGCCGATCATCACCGGCCACGAGGGTGCCGGTGTGGTCGAGGCCGTCGGCGCCGACGTGGTCGGCGTGCAGGTGGGTGATCACGTGGTGCTGTCGTTCGACTCGTGCGGCGTGTGCGCCAACTGCCAGAAGGACCAGCCCGCCTACTGCGACACCTTCATGGTGCGCAACCTGTTCGGCCACAAGCTCGACGGCACCTCGCCGGTGTCGGACGCGGACGGCAAGCCGGTCGCCGCGCGCTGGTTCGGTCAGTCGTCGTTCGCGTCGCACTGCATCGCCACCGCCCGCAACGTCGTCGTGGTCGACAAGAGCCTGCCGCTCGATCAGCTCGGCCCGCTCGGCTGCGGCATCCAGACCGGCGCCGGCTCGATCCTGTGCGCGATGGACGTGCAGCCCGGCAGCAGTCTGGTGGTGTTCGGTGCGGGCGCCGTCGGCCTCGCCGCCGTGATGGCCGGCAAGGTCGCGGGTGCCACCACGATCATCGCCGTCGACCTGCAGCCGCACCGTCGCGACCTGTCGCTCGAGCTCGGCGCCACGCATGCGCTCGACGGCGCCGACGCCGACATCGTCGCGAAGATCCGCGAGATCACCGGCGGCGGCGCCAACTACGCCTTCGACACCACCGGCATCCCGGCCGTCATCAAGAACGGGCTGCTCGCGCTGCGCATGACGGGCGTGATGGGTCTGGTGGGCGTGCAGCAGGGCGACCTGGTGCTCGACAGCTCGTCGTGGATCGGCAAGACGATGATCAACATCCTCGAGGGCAGCGCGAAGCCGCAGGAGTTCATCCCGCGGATGATCCAGCTGTGGCAGGACGGCCGCTTCCCGTTCGACCGGCTCATCGAGACCTACCCGATGAGCCGGATCAACGAGGCCGAGCAGTCGTCGCTGTCGGGTGGCACGATCAAGCCCGTGCTCATCCCCGGCAGCTGACCACGGGGATCGGCTGCCTCAGAGGTACTCGTCGCGCAGGATGCGTCGCAGGATCTTGCCGCTCGGCGACTTGGGGATCGTGTCGACGAAGGTGAGCTTGCGCACCTGCTTGTAGTGCGCCACTTGGCCGGCGACGAACGAGGTGATGTCGTCCTCGGTCGCGGTGGCGTCGGGCTTCAGCACCACGAACGCGCTCGGGATCTCGCCCGCCTCGTCGTCGGGGGCGCCGATCACGGCGGCGTCGGCGACGGCGGGGTGCGTCAGCAGCAACGCCTCGAGCTCGGCCGGCGGCACCTGGAAGCCCTTGTACTTGATGAGCTCCTTGATCCGGTCGACCACGTACAGGTGGCCGTCGGCGTCGATGTGGCCGACGTCGCCGGTGTGCAGCCAGCCGTCGGCGTCGATCGTCGCCGCGGTGGCGCTGGGGTTGTTGAGGTAGCCCTTCATCACACCCGGACCGCGCACCCACACCTCGCCGTCGACGTCGATGCCGAGGAACTCGCCGGTGCCCGGGTCGACGATCGCCGTCTCGGTGTTCGGGGCGGTGACGCCCACCGAGCCCGGCTTGTAGCCACCGGGCGGCGTCATGTGCGACACCGGTGAGAGCTCGGTCATGCCGTAGCCCTGCACCACCTCGCACTTGAGGCGGGCTGCGGCCTCCTCGCCCACCTCGGCCGACAGCGGCGCGGCGCCCGACATCATGTAGCGCACGTGCGAGAGGTCGTACTGGTCGACCACGGGGTGCTTCGCGAGGGCGACCACGATCGGGGGCGCCACGAACGAGTAGGTGATCCCGTACTTCTGGTGCAGCTCGAGGAACTGCACGAGGTCGAAACGCGGCATGGTGATGACGGTGCCGCCGGCGGCGAGCGCGGTGTTCATGATCACCTGCATGCCGTAGATGTGGAAGAACGGCAGGCACCCCATGATCACGTCGTCGGCGCCGACCTTGCCGGCGATGCGCACCTGTTCGATGTTGGCGACGAGGTTGCGATGCGTGAGCATCACGCCCTTCGACAGGCCCGTGGTGCCCGACGAGTAGGGGAGCACGACGACGGTGTCGAGGTCGACCGGCACCTGCTCGGTGAGCGGTGCGCCGAACAGCGACTCGAACGACACGGTGCCGGTGGCGGCGTCGGGTTCGCCGTCGAGCAACGCGATGGTGTCGACGTCGGTGCCCTCGGCCGCGGCCTGCACCACCGGCAGGATGGCCGACACGGTGATCGCGAGCTTGGCACCGGCGTCGTGGAACTGGTGGTGCACCTCGTCGGCGGTGTAGGTGGGATTGATCGTCGTGACCACCAACCCGGCCAGCGCTGTGGCGTGGAAGATCACGGCGTACTCGGGCGAGTTGGGTGCCATCAGGGCGACGGTGTCGCCGGTCTGCAGGCCGCGAGCGAGCAGGCCACCGGCGAGCGCCCGGGCCTGGCGGTCGAGCTCGGCGTAGGTGAGCACGCGGCCGGTCGGACCGTCGATCAGGGCCGGCTTGTCACCGAGCGCCGGGGCGTGCCCGAGCACGAGGACCGAGAGCGGGACGTCGGGGATCTGGATGGGAGGCAGCGGGCTGGCGTGGATCACGGGCGACAGCGTGCCAGACCCGGCGGGGCCGTGCGAGACCGGTGCACCGTCGGGGCGGGTCGGTGGCGGTACGGTGCCCGTCGTGCGTTGGGGTCCGGTCGTCGCGAGCATCCTGGCCGCCATGGCCCTCGTGGCCGCGGCGTTCACCGGCATCGTCGTCACCGTCGACGGTGCCGACGACCGGTTCGGCATGGTGCGCCTCGAGGGCATGGTCGGTGAGACGCTGTTGCTGCTCGCGATCCTGCTGCCCGTCGTCACCGTTCTGTTCGCCCGTCGGCTGGCGCCGTTCGGTGTGCTGGCAGGGCTCGGCGCCGCGGCGCTGATCGCGATCTTCCTCGCGCGGTTGTCGCTGGTCACCGACGCCGACTCGGTGCGCGACTACATCACCAGCCAGGGCACGGCCGGCGGCGCCGACAGCGTGCTGGTGCGGGCCGTCGACGGCATCGTCACCGACGTCTCGGTGGGTACGGCCGGCTCGTTGCTGGCCAGCGCCGGGGCGTTGACGCTCGTCGCGCTGGGCTGGGTCGGTTGGGTCGAGCTGGCCGATCGGCGCCGCCGTACCACGGCGGGGGTTCAGGACACCGAGCTGTCCGCCGATGATCGGACCGATGATCCATCGGTCACCGACTCATCACAGCTTCCTCACACCTGAGGCGCAGTGTCGCCGTCGGCCGCCCACCGGCGGCCGACCGCACCCGTCGGTCTCCGCCATCGACACCCCTCAGGAGTCCTCATGATCCGCCTCTTCACCCGCCGCGCGATCGCGTCGGCGCTCGCGCTCTGTGCCGCGGCGTCCGGCCTCGCGCTCGTCTCGGCAGGGACGGCGTCGGCCGCCGTCCCCGTTCGGGGCACGTTCACCCCGGTCGACCCGCTCCGCATCCTCGACACCCGTGACGGCACGGGTGTCGTCGACCAGCGCGTCGGTCCGCTCGGCATCGGTCAGGTGCTCGAGCTCGACGTCACCGGTGTGGGCGGCGTGCCCGACACCGGTGCCGGCGCAGTGGTGCTCAACGTCACCGTCACCGAGGCCGCGGGCCCGGGTTACGTGACGGTGTACCCGTGCGGCGACGTGCGCCCGGTCGCGTCGAACGTCAACTTCCGTCGCGGCGTCAACGTCGCCAACCAGGTGACCGCGAAGGTGGGCAGGGACGGACACGTCTGCTTCTTCACCGCCGCGACCACTCAGCTGGTCGCCGACCTGTCCGGCTGGTACGGCGACGACGTCGCCACGGTGCCGGGCTTCTTCTACGAGCCGCTCAGCCCCGAGCGCATCGTCGACACCCGCGACGGCACCGGCCTCGGCAGCCGGGCCATCGGCCAGCTCGCCGCCGGCGAGGTGCTGCCGGTGACGATCCCCGGTGCCGGTGGCGTGCCCGCCGACGCCGACGTGCGCGCGGCGACGATGAACGTGACGGTCGCGAACGCCACGCAGGCCGGCTACATCACGGTGTTCCCGTGCGATCGCCAGCGGCCGATCGTGTCGAACGTCAACTTCGACCCGGCCAACGCGACGATGGCCAACCTGGCCACGAGCCGGGTGTCGAGCAGCGGCCAGGTGTGCTTCTACGCCTCGGTGGCCACCGATCTCGTGGTCGACATCCAGGGCTACTTCTCGCCGAATCCGGCGGTGGTGTTCACCGGTGTCACCCCGGTGCGAGTGCTCGACACCCGTGACGGCACCGGGATCGTCGGCTCGCGGCCGACCCGTCTGGGCCGCGGCAGCGTGGTCGAGATCGCCGTCGCAGGCGAGAACGGCGTGCCAGCCGACGCCAAGGCCGTGATGCTCAACGTGACGATCACCGAGGCCGCCGGCCGGGGCTACGTCACGGCGTGGCCGTGCGGTCGTCCCCGTCCGCTGGCGTCGTTCCTCAACTTCGTGCGCGGCGTCGACCAGGCCAACCTCACGCCGGTGCGCATCGGCGACGGCGGCAAGGTGTGCTTGTTCGTGAACGAGGGCACCGAGGTCGTGGCCGACCTGAACGGCTGGTTCACGCTCACCCCCGCCTGACCCCACCCCACCGATCCGCGATGAGAGATGAGCGTCCCTGGGGCGCTCATCTCTCATCGCGTTCGGGGTGCGTGTCAGTCGAAGGCGACCTCGTCGAGGGGCACACCCAGGCGGGCCGCCAACGCCTCGACCACCAGCGCGTGGTCCACCCGTTGGGGCAGACCCGACACGGTGACCGAACCGACGCACCCGACGCCTTGCACCATGATCGGGAAGCTGCCGCCGTGCGACGCGTGGTCGCGGTGCGAGAGTCCCATCGAGTCGAGGATCGACCGGCCGTCGCGGATCGCGTGCAGACCGACCGCGTACGACGGCTGGTGCAACCACTCGACCACGTTGCGCTTGCGACGGGCCCAGTCGGCATTGGCCGGCGTGGTGCCCGGCATCGCGTGCAGGAACACCGTGTCGCCGTTGAGTCGGATCTCGATCGTGACCGCGGCGTGCCGTTCGAGCGCCCGATGGCGCAGGTCGCACCCGACCTCCCAGGCGGCGTGCTCGTCGAACGACGCGAAGCGAAGGCGGCGGAGCTGATCGTTGATGCGGGCGAGGTCGCGGTCGATGTCGGGCTGCTCGGACACGCCCTCCACGGTAGACGCGGCTCAGTGGATGCCGGCGATGAGCGGCGCGACGATCCGCTGCGGGGCCCCGGTGAGGGCTCCGAACAGGAACGCTCGGCGGGGCAGCCAGATCGAGCGCTTGTCGCGTGCCACGCCGTCGGCGGCTGCCTGCGCCACCTTCTCGGCCGACACGTTGGGCATCAGCTGCATGCGGCGCAGACGGTCGAACGACCGCTTCGTCGGCTCGTACTGCAGGTTGGCCAGCAGATCGGTCGGCACCGGGCCCACCTCGAGGGTCGACACCTTGATCGGTGTGCCGTGCAGGTCGCAGCGCAGGATCCGGCCGAAGTGGCTGAGCCCGGACTTGGTGCCGCAGTAGACGGCCAAGCCCGGGAACCCACCGTTGGCCGCCATCGACGAGATGTTGAGGATGTGCCCGCGGCCGCGCTCGCGCATGCCGGGCAGCACCAACCGGGTCAGCTGCATCGGCACCGTCAGGTTGAGGCGCACGACGTCGTCGATCTCGGCCTCGGTGGTCTCGAGGAAGCTCTTCGTGTACTCCATGCCGGCGTTGTTGACGAGGATGTCGATCGGTCCGCCCTTGGCCTCGACGCGCTCGAGCAGACCGTTCACCTGTGCCGGGTCGAACAGGTCGGCCGCGACGGCGTACCCGTGCAGTTCGGTCGCCAACTCCTCGAGCGGGCCCGCGCTGCGGGCCACCAGCGTGACGCGGGCACCCCGCGCCTCGAACTCGCGGGCGATCGCCGCCCCGATGCCGCGTGACGCACCCGTCACCAAGACGTGTCGGTCCCTGATGTCCATGGGGCCGTAGTGTCGCACGCCGTGACGAACCCCGGTGACGACCCCGTGATCCGACCCGCCGCGCTCTGGCCGAGCCCGTGGCCCGCCGAGGACGGAGGACCCCAGCGGCGGGCGCTCGCCGATCGACCTGGTGGTCTCGGGCTGCGCGACGGTGGAACGTTGCGATCGCAGTTCCGCATGGCGATCGCGTCGACGATGGTGGTGCTGCGCGACCCGGGCGAGGTGTTCCTGTTGTGCCACACCGGCGGCGACGAGGCCATCTCGTGGGTCGAGCAGATCGACCCCGTCTCGCTCGCCACGGTTCGGCGCTCGCCCGACCTGCCGGGTGGCCCCACGTGGCCCGGTGGGCTGGCGGCCCACGCGGACGGCTCGCTGTACGTGGCGTTCGGTGCGCACGTGCACCGGCTGTCGGCCGAGCTCGAGCTGCTCGCCAGTCGCCGCATGCCGCGCACGCGTCCGTACAACAGCTTCGTCGTGCTGCCCGACGGGCATGTGGTCACGAAGGACTTCGCCGGCGTACGACCCGGCGACCCGAACGACGCCCACGCCGACTGCGAGCTCGTCGTGCTGCGGCCGGGCACCCTCGAGATCGCGGCCCGAGCGGTGTTGCCCGAGCCGTCCGTCGCCCGGATCAGCGCCGACGGCGACGACGTGTACGTCGTGTGTGACCGCACGCTGCAACGCCTGCACTGGACCGGTTCGGCGCTGGTGCACGACGCCGGTTTCGCGCCCGTGTACCGCACGCTCGAGGGGCAGACCTACGGATGGGATCCGGTGATCGTCGACGGGGCGGCGTGGTTCCTCGACGACGGGGCCGGCACCGAGCACTTCGCCGGTTCGTTCGTCGGTGTGGGTCGCAACGCGTGCCCGTTGCACCTGGTGCGCGTCGACCTCGCGTCCGCGGCGGTCGAGCTGGCCGAGGTGTGCGGCGCGCCGGACGGGCTCATCGCCAACCCGCCGATCGTCGATCCCGTGCGGCGGATCGCCGTGGGCTACGACAGCTCGAACACGACGGTGACGGCCTGGTCGTACGACGAGCCGTTCACCGAGCTGCGGCCCCGGTGGCAGCGATCGCTCGGGCAGGCCATGCACCCGATCTGCTTCAGCGCCACCGGCGAGCTGGTGATGAACGATCACGATCCGGCCCACACCGGCGACCAGGTGGTGGTGCTCGACATCGAGACCGGCGACGAGCTCGGCCGTGTCGACAGCGGGAGCCCGGTGCAGGGCGTGCTGTTCGGCGCGCCCGGGTGGCACGACGACGTGTACGTCGTCAGTTTCGCCGGCGTGTCACGCGTGTGGCGCGAGTGACCGCGAGCACGGCGGGCGTCAGGTGAGCGCGATGGTGGAGCGCGTGGCGGTGTAGATCGCGACGGCGACCAGCAACCACACGAACCACCGCTGCAGCTTGCGCGAGTCGACCCGACCGGCGACGCGGCCACCGACCACGACCCCGCCCAGGCTGGCGATCGTGAACGGGATCACGGTGCCCCACTCGATCGCTCCGGCATCGAGCCGGCTGTACAGGGCGATCACCGCGTTGATCGTGATGACGAGCAGCGAGGTGCCGACCGCTTCGGGCATCGAGAACCGCAGCGCCAACACGAGCGCAGGGACGATGACGAAGCCGCCGCCCACCCCGAAGAACCCGGTCAGCAGCCCGACGAAGCTGCCGGCGACGAGCACGCGCGCGGCCGTGTCGAGGTCGAGCGCGATCGGCGTCATCGCGACCGCCGCGCCCACCGGGCGCGGCGCCGGAGCCGATGCCTCACGGTTCCGGCGCCACATGGCCCAGCCGGCGACGAGCATCAGCCCCGAGAACGCCAGGAGGAGCACGTCCTGGTCGACGCTGCGGTTCCAGTGAGAGCCGAGCAGCGAGCCGCCGATGCCGGCGGCGCCGAACACGACACCGGGGCCCACGCGCACCCGCCCGGCGCGCCAGTGGGGGATGATGCCGATCAGGGCCGTCATCGCGACGAGCACGAGCGAGGTGGTCGTCGCGTGTTTCGGGGTCTGGCCCGCTGCGTAGACGAGCGCGGGCACGGCGAGGATCGATCCGCCGCCGCCCAGCGCACCGAGCGACAGGCCGATCAGGAAGCCGAGTGGGGAGGCGAGGAACGCGCGCACGACGACCGCCTCACGCGACGACGCCGGCGTGGCCGTTGGCGTTGACGAACGGGAGGTCGTCGGCCGCCCATGCGCGCATGCCACCGGTGGCGTTGACGGCCCGCACACCCTGCTGCAGCAGGAACGCGGTCACCTGCGCCGACCGGTTACCCGAACGGCAGATGCACACGACCGTGCGATCGCGGGGCAGGTCGTCGAGACGCAACGGCACACGCTGCATCGGCACGTGGGTGGCGCCGTCGACGTGGCCGGCCATCCACTCCTCGTACTCGCGGACGTCGAGCAGCATGGCGCCGTCACGCAGTGCCGCAGCTGCCTCGGCGGGCGTCATCGAGGGCAGGCTGTCGTCTCCGTTCATCGCGCACCTGCCGTCGCCTCGGGTTGCTGGGCGGCCGACCAGGCGGTGTAGCCGCCGATGATGTCGGAGACGTCGGTGAAGCCGTGCGACCGCAGCAGGCTCGACGCGATCGCCGACCGATAGCCGCCGGCGCAGAACACCACGGTCGGCGCGTCCTTGTCGAGCTCGTCGATGCGGGTGAGCAGCGTCGGCAACGAGACCATCCGAGCACCGGGGATCGACCCGAGTGCCGTCTCGCCGGGGTTGCGGATGTCGACGACGACGAGGCCCTCGACGTCGCGCTGGCGCGCTGCGAACTCGGCGACCGTGAGCCGCGAGAGGCGCTCGACCACCTCGGGGTGCTCGACGAAGGCACGCAGCGGCTCGGCGAGCGCGCCGAGCACGTGATCGAACCCGATGCGGGCGAGCCGGATCGCGGCCAACTGCTCCTGCCCGGGATCGGTGACGAGCACGATGGGCGTGCCCGGCTGCATCACCTCGCCGGTGTACTCGGCGAAGCGACCGCTGAAGCCGACGTTGACCGAGCCCCGCAGGTGGCCGAGCGCGAAGGCCATGTCGTCGCGAGCGTCGACGACGACGGCGCCGTCGGCCATCGCCGCCTGCACCTCGTCGAGGCTCATCGTCCGCACCTGCACGTCCTCGGGCAGGAGGTCGCGCATCGTGCGGTTCTTGATCGCCGCGAACAGGAAGTAGAGCGGCGCGGCCGACTGACCCTGGGTGACGGCCTCGACGAACTCGCTCTCGGTCATCGGCGCGAGCGCGTAGTTGGTGGCGCGTTGCTCGCCGATCGTCGACACCGTCTCGGTCGACAGGTTCTTGCCGCACGCCGAGCCGGCGCCGTGCGCGGGGTAGACGAGGGTCTCGTCCGGCAGGACGAGGAGCTTCTCGTGCAGCGAGTGGTACAGCCGGCGGGCGAGGTCGTCGGCGGTGAAGCCGATCGCGCTGAGCAGGTCCGGGCGGCCGACGTCGCCGATGAACAGCGTGTCGCCGGTGAACACCGCGTGCGGGGCGCTGCTCGGGCCCTCGGGTCGGACGACGATGCTGATCGACTCGGGCGTGTGACCGGGCGTCTCGAGGATCTCGAGCACGACGTCGCCGAGGACGATCATGTCGCCGTCGTCGTGTGCCTCGATCGGGAACTCGGCCTTGTCCTCGGCGAAGCGACCGAAGACGATCGCCGCGCCGGTGCGCTCGGCGAGCTCGAGGTGGCCCGACAGGAAATCGGCGTGGAAGTGGGTCTCGATCACGTGGGTGATCGTCAAGCCGTGTGCGGCGGCATCGGCGAGGTACTCGTCGACGTCGCGCTGCGGGTCGATCACAGCGGCCTTCCCGGAAGCCGTGTCACCGACGAGATAGCTCGCGTGCGAGAGGCACCCGAGGTAGTACTGGCGCAGGAACATCATGCCGTCATGATACCCCTAGGGGTATATGTCCGTCAACCCCCGGGGGTATCTGTGCCGAGACGCGGAACACCCCGACGCGGGCCGGCGTCGGGGTGTCTCGCGGGTCGGAGATGGGGTCTGGTCAGGCGATCTTGAGGAACATCTTCTTGACGTCCTCCATCGAGTAGCCCTCGGCGGCGGCACGCTCGGGATCGGACACGCACCAGGTGAGCCCGGCGGCCACCATCAGGAACGACGTCTGCTCGAGCGCCTTGGTGACGGCCGACAGTTGGGTGACGATGTCGCGGCAGTCACGCCCTTCGGCGAGCATCTGCTGCACGCCGCGCACCTGGCCCTCGGCACGCCGCAGGCGGCGCTGGAGATCGGCGATCGTGTCTTCGGGCAGTTCCATGACCGATAGAGTACCGGATACCCCTTGAGGTATCAACGGACGGGTTGCGGACGCCGCAGCGGACGGGTGGTCGCCCGCTGCGGCGTCGCTCGGGCCCGGAGGGGTCGACACCGGACCAGATCCCGATGGGTCGAGCGGCGCGTCGTCGTTCGACACGTCCGGCACACTCGACCTGCGCGAGGTCGTCACGTGAAGATGATCTGGCCGCCCGCGGCCATCTCGTAGAAGTCGCCGACGGTGATGATGTCGTCGAGCTGCGGGATGAAGTCGTTCTTCTCGAGGTGGAACATGTCGACGGTGGCCTTGCAGGCGTAGATGCCCGCACCGGTGTCGGCGATCATCTCCATGAACTCGGCGATCGGCGGGATGTCGATCTCGTCCATCTTCTTCGTCATCATGTGCGTCGCCAGTGCGCTCATCCCGGGCAGACCGCCGAGCAACGTCGGGATGTGCATGCCGGGGTTGCCGACGGTGGCGACCTTCAGGTGCTCCATGCGCTTCGCGTGGATCGCGTCGAGGCCGAAGAAGGTGAAGAAGAGGTTGCACTCGATGCCCTCGGCGCGAGCGCCGTTGGCCATGATCAGCCCGGGGTAGACCCCCTCGAGCGATCCCTTCGAGATGATGATCGAGACCTTCTCGATCGGGTCGGGCTTGCCGGTGGTGCTCATCGTGTCGCTCCTGTGCGTTCCTGTGTGCTGCGTGCTCGGGTGGGGCTCAGATGCAGCCCTTGGGCTTCGGGATGCCGGCGATGCGGGCGGCGATCTTGGCCGGCCCCTTCGGGAACAGCTCGTACAGCTCCTTCACGCTGACGCCCGAGGTCTTGCCGAGCGCACGTACCGACGGGCCGGTGCCCTTCTCGAGGTACTCCTTGCGCATGAACCGGACGACCTGCCAGTGGCCGGCGGTGACGTCGTCGATGCCTTCCCTGCTGGCGAGTTCGGGGACCATGTCCTCGGTCCAGACGCTCGGGTCGACGAAGAAGCCGTCGTCGGTGAGCTCGACGTTCGTGACGCCGGCAGGGGTGGTGAGGGTGGTGGTGCTCATGGTGGTGGTGCTCCGTGTGTGATCGGTCTGCGTGTGCGTGCGGGTGGGTGGGCGTGAGGGCCGTGGTGGGCGTGGTCAGGCGTCGGCGAGCTCTTTGCCCGAGGTGGGCATGGCGGCACCGATGCCGGGGATGTCGCGTCCGGGCAGCAAGGTGTGCCAGTAGAACCACTGGAACATCAGCTTCCCGAGGTGGTTCATCCGGCTCTCCTTGAGCAGCGGCAGACCGACCTTGGTGGGGAAGTGACCGGTGAGCGGCTGCGTGTCGTAGTTGAAGTCGATGAGCAGCGCCTTGTTGAAACCGGTCTCGATGAAGCAGTTCGCGTGCCCGTCGAAGGCCTCCTCGAGCGGTTCGTCGGCGAGGAAGTGGACGATGTTGGCGACGAGCACTTCGCCCTCGAAGTGCGTGACCGAGCCGGCCTTCGAGGCCGGCACGTCGGTGGCGTCGCCGATCGCGAACACGTTGGGTGCGGCGTGCGACTGCAGGGTGCGCTTGTCGGTCGGCACGAAGTCCATCGCGTCGCCGAGGCCCTCGCTGCGGCCCACGTACTCGGCGCCCATGTGCACCGGGATCACGACGGCCAGGTCGAAGGGCACCTCGCGCCCGTCGAACGAGGTGAGCGTGCCGCCGGCGCCGTCGACCTCGCCCGTGTTGTACTCCGTGACCAGCTCGACGCCCTTGTCGGCCAGCATGCCCGCCAACTGGTGGGCGGCGACCGGCTTGGTGAAGGCGTTGTCGAGCGGGGTGACGTAGGTGAGCTGCACCCGGTCGCGGATGCCGCGCTCGGTGAAGAACCAGTCGGCCAGGAAGCAGAACTCGAGCGGCGCCACCGGGCACTTGATCGGCATGTCGACGACGTTGACGACCACCCGGCCGCCCTCGAAGCCGTCGAGTGCCTGCTCGAGCGCCGAGGCACCGTCGGGTGTGTAGAAGGTGAACACCTTCTCGTTCCAGCCCGTGCCGAGCAGACCGTCGGTCTCCTCGGGGGCGATGCGGGCACCGGTGGCGATCACCAGCACGTCGTAGGGGAGCACGCCACCGTCGGTCAGGTGCACCTCGTTCGCCGCCGTGTCGACGTGATCGATCGGGCTCTGACGGTAGGTGATGCCCTTCTTCAGCTGGCGGTGGCGGGGCCGGATGATGTCGACGGTGTCGGTGAGCCCGAACGGGACGAACAGCAGGCCGGGTTGGTACACGTGGTGGTCGTCCTGGTCGACGACGACGATGTCGGCCTCGTCGGATCCGTAGATCCGGCGCAGGCGGTTCGCCGTCAACGTGCCTCCGGTACCACCACCGAGGATCACGATGCGGTGTGTCATGTCGTCATCGAACGCCCGGGCGGATGCGCCTCCCAGGGCCCAAGGTCCTGATACCCATCAGGGTATGTCCCGAGTGCGGTCGTCGGCCGACCGCGTGCGAGGCTGCGGCCATGCCACGACTCCGACAGGTGCCCCGCGACCAGGTGACCGACGACCTCACCCTGCGCATGTACTCGATGCTCTTCGGTGACCGCGACCCGGTGGCCGAGCCCGGCACCGCCACGGGGACGCTCGGCGACTGGTGGACCGTCTTCGCGCTGGTGCCCGCCGTGATGAAGCACGCCGTCGAGGGGTTCGCCCTGTACCGCAGCCGGTCGGTCGACCCGGTGCTGCGTGAACTCGGTCAGACCCGCGCCGGGTGGGCCCGAGGCAGCCAGTTCGTGTACTCGCAGCACTGCAAGAGCCTGCGCAACCTCGGCGTGAGCGACGAGAAGATCGCCGCTGTGTCGCACTGGGGGACCGCCGACTGCTTCAGCCCGATCGAGCGTGCCGTGCTCGCCTACACCGACTCGATGGTGCTGCAGGGTGGACGCGTCACCGACGAGGACTTCGCCGTGCTGCAGGCACACCTGTCGGACGAGGAGATCCTCGAGCTCACCTACATCACGGCGATGTACGAGATGCACGCGACGATCAGCCGCGCGCTGCGCCTCGAGTTCGACGACCGCGACGAGCCGATCGTCGAGATCGCGGCACCCGAGGGCGAGGCGTCGCGCGACATCGGCGCGGACATCAGCGGCGACCGCTGACCGGAGTCGTCACGGTTCGAGGTGGTCGGGCAGGCCGAAGGCGGCGAACAGCTCGGGCCCGATGAAGTTGTGGTGGCCGACGATCCAACCGTCGGCGACGTCGATCACCTGGATCGCCCAGGGGTGCAGCAGCCCGTCGGCGCCCGGCTTGTAGCTGGCGTACCCGGCCGTGCCGTTGACGTCGAGCGGGATCAGGGTGCTGCCCTCGCACGCTCGGCCCTGCTCGCCGAACCAGCGCGACAGATCGTCGCGGCCCCGGATCCACAGATCGAACGGCGGCATCGTCATGACCGCGTCCTCGCGCAGCAGCGCCGTGAGCGCCGGAATGTCGTAGCGCTCGAAGGCGTCGACGTAGCGGGCGAGCAGTGCCTCGTGCTCGGGGTCGAGCCGTGCCGCGAGCGGCTCGCCCTCGAGCGCCGACAGGGTGGCCCGTGCCCGCTGGAGCGCGCTGTTGATCGATGCCACCGTGGTGTCGAGCAGCTCGGCCGCCTCGGTGGCCTGCCACTTGAGCACCTCGCAGAGGATGAGCGCGGCGCGCTGGCGCGGTGGCAGGTGCTGTAGCGCTGCGACGAAGGCGAGCCGGATCGTCTCGCGTGCCTCGATCACCGCGGCCGGGTCGCCGTCGGTGTCGATCACGGTCTGGTCGACCACCGGCAGCACGTAGTCGGTGAGCGGTCGGGTGGGACCGACGACCGCTCCCTGCTGCGGGACCGCGGGCCCGAAGTCCATCGGCCGGGCCCGACGCTGCGGCGCACGCAGCATGTCGATGCAGACGTTGTTGGCGATCCGGTACAGCCAGGTGCGCAGCGAGGCCCGGCCCTCGAACCGGTCGGCGTGACGCCACGCCCGGACGAGCGTCTCTTGCGCCGCGTCCTCGGCCTCGGTGGCCGCGCCGAGCATGCGGTAGCAGAACCCGGTGAGCTCGCGCCGGTGGAGGGCGAGGGCCTGTTCGAGATCGGCGGCGACGAGCGGAGCGGTCATGGGGACCACCTTAGGCAACGGGTGCGACACACCCGCCGGGGTCACCAGTCGTCACCAGTCGATGGCGGTGCGCTCGCCGAACAGGCCGCCGGTCGGACCGTCGTCGGGCAGGGTGGCCAGCCAGATCGGCGTGTCGGCCCCCTCGTCGGGTGACTTCTCGGCGTTGGCGCCGCCCATGTCGGTGCGCACCCATCCCGGACAGCAGGCGTTGACCAGGATGCCGGTGCCCTCGAGCTCCTTGGCCATCTGGAACGTGAGCATGTTGACCGCGGCCTTCGACACGCCATAGGCCGGTGCGTCGGCCCACGTGGCGGCGAAGGTGCCCGAGCGGCTCGACACGTTGACGATGCGGCCACGCCCCTGGGCGCGCAGGTGCGGGATCGCCGCGTTCGACACACGCCACGGTCCCGCGACGTTGACGTCGACGGCGTCGAGCACGTCGGCCCCGGTCACCTCGCTCGGCCGCACTCCCGAGTCGTAGTGCCCGCCGGCGTTGTTGACCACCACGTCGAGCCGTCCGGCGTGCGCGACCACCGCAGCGACGGCATCGGCCACCGAGACGTCGTCGGTGACGTCGAGCTGCACGGCGAACGCGCCGCGACCGATCTCGTCGGCGACGGCCTGCGCCGCGGCCAGCGACCGAGCCGCGACGGCGACGACGAGTCCCCGGTCGGCCAACCCGGCGGCGACGGCTCGGCCGATGCCTCGGTTGGCGCCGGTGACGAGCGCGACCTGACCTGCGAGCTCCATGCGATCAGGCGAACGTGAACGGACGGGCGCCGGTCTGGATCTCGCCCAGCGTGCGACGCAGCTCGACGAGCTTGGAGTCGGCCTGCGGCGTCATCTCGATCCGGTGGTCGCCCACCACGAGCGTGCCGACCTGCGCGATCACCGCGGCGGTGCCCATCAGGCCGATCTCACCGGTCGGGCGCGAGGCCCATTCGGCGACCTCGTCGACGGTGACCGTGCGCTCGTCCACCTTCCAGCCGAGCGAGCGCGCCACCTGCAGCAGCGAGTCGCGGGTGACGCCGTGCAGGAACGCGTCGGTGAGCTCGGGCGTGACGAGCGTGTCGCCGTCGACCAGCACCACGTTGGCGGCACCGGTCTCCTGCACCTGGCCGTTCGGAGCGAACAACACCTGGTCGGCCTGGTGCTCGCGACGCGCCTTGTCGATGCGGCCGAGCGCCATCGCGTAGTTGGCACCGGTCTTGACCACACCGAACTGCGGCGTGGTGCGGGGCACCTCGGTCTCGACGACGATCGTGAGCGGGCGCGGCGGCAGGTAGTCGCCGACCGGGCAGGCCAGCACGTACAGGATCGCCGAGTGGCTCGGATACGCGGCCGCGCCGATCGTGACGTCGGTGCCGAGCAGCGTGGGGCGCAGGTACAGCGAACCGGGCGCGGGTGGCGTGACGATGCCATTGGCCTCGACGGCCAGGTCGATCAGGCGGGTGGTCAGCTCGACCGGCGGCACCGGCAGCATCAGGCGCATCGCGCTCTGCTGCAGCCGGGCCGCGTGCTTGTCGGCGCGGAACGGCGCGATCCGACCGTCGACGGTGCGGTGCGCCTTCAGCCCCTCGAAGCACGAGCTGCCGTAGTGCAGGGCGTGCATGCCCGGGTGCATCGAGAACGAGGTGAGCGCCTCGATCGTGGGCTCGCTCCAGCCGGCGTCGTCGCCGTGGCTCACCGACATCACCTCGCCGAACACCGTGCCGAACGGCGCCGAGGCCGCGGCGGCGATGATGGCGGACGGATCGGTGGTCGAGGCGGAGCCGGGGGCGGCGGTCGAAGTCATGGCACACACTGTGCCCGAATCGCGGCGGTGCCGCCAGGTTCGGAGCGGGTGCCCGCGCCACCAGGCAGCGGCGCCTACCGTGGCCGCCGTGACGTCCCCCGCCCCCGAACGTTTCGACGCCGCGTACTACCGGCGCTTCTACGGCCGCGACGGCGTGCACGACGCGAAGCGCATCGCCCAGCTGGCGCGCGGCGTCACGTCGCTCGCCGCATGGTGGCGGATCCCAGTGCGCAGCGTGCTCGACGTCGGCGCGGGCAAGGGGTACTGGCGCGACTGGCTGTCGGCCGAGCTGCCGAAGGTGCGCTACCACGGCCTCGACGTGAGCGAGCACGCGTGCCGCACCTACGGCCACGAGCTCGCCGACCTCGCGACGTGGTCGCCGCGCGCGACCTACGACCTCGTGGTGTGCCAGAGCGTGCTGCAGTACCTGGACGCCGCGTCGTGCGCGCGTGCGATCGACGTGTTGGGTCGGGCGAGCCGCGGGTTGCTGGTGCTCGAGGTGCCCACCGTCGCCGATCGGGCCGGCGCGATCGACCCGAGCGGCACCGACCTCGACGTGCACTGGCGCACCGGTGCCTGGTACCGCCGCCGGCTCGGCCGCCACTTCACCGAGATCGGTGCCGGTCTGTGGCTGTCGCACGACAACCCGTCGGTGTTCTTCGAGCTCGAACGGTCACGCTGAGGCACCCGTGTCGCCCACCCCGCCGCACGACGGAACTCGAATGCGTGAACGGGACCTCCGGCCCATGTCGCTCGCGGCGAGGCAGGGGTTTCATGACGGTGTGCCGAACTCCCCTGCACCCCTGGCCTGCGCATACGGCGGCGGTGGTCTGTTCGGCATCGCGTACCTGCTCGGCGTCGGCGAGGCGCTCGTCGACGGTGGCGTCGCGCTCGGTGACGCGCCGTCGATCGGCACGTCGGCCGGATCGTGGGCGGCGGGGGCGCTGGCCCTCGGCATCCGGTGGCACGACGCGATCGACCTGATCGGCGACGACATCCCACGCGTGCCCGACCCGCGTGCCGGGCGGTTGAAGCGGGTGGCGACCGAGATCTTCGGCGACCAGCGTGTGCCGACCATGCGGGCCGTCGTGTGCTCGTTGCCGCGGTTGCAACGCGTGGTGTTGCGCGGTGCCGATCACCCGGTGGCCGATCTGGTCGCGGCCTCGTCCGCCGTGCCGGGGATGCTCGCGCCCCACCGGGTGGGCGGTCGCCGGTACGTCGACGGTGGCGTGCGATCGATGGCCTCGGCCGACCTCGCCGACGCGGCGACCAACCTGCTCGTGATGGCGCCGATCGCCGGCCCGATGTTCGGTCCGGCCGGACGACTCGCGGAGCGGGTGCTGCGCCGCGAGATGCGCGAATGGCGTCAGCGCAACCCCGACGGCAACCTCTGGCTGATCCGCCCCAACCGGGCCATCGCCGAACTGGCCGGCCGGCCCGACCAGCTGTTCGAACCCGACCGTGCCAAGCGCGCCTACGACCTCGCCTACTCACAGGCCGCCGGGATCCTCGAGCGCTGGAACGGCACCTACGGCGACGGCGCCGACGCTGCCTGAGTCAGCGGCGGGTCCCCCGTCGACGTGGTGCCGAGAACAGCTCGAGCGCCTGCTCGCTGGTGGCCACCTCTCGGCCGAGCGAGCGGACCACCTCGGTCGCGGCGACGACGAGGTCCTCGTTGCGTGGGGTGCCCTCGCCGTGGAGGTCCTCGAGCCCCACGCGCAGGTTGCCGCCGCGCCGCACCACCGCGTGGGCGAAGCCGTCCGCGAGCACGTCGCCGCCGATCACGCCCGCCATCCACGGCAGGTCGTAGCCGTCCATCATCGCCAGATACGCGTCGAGCGAGGCCTCGTTCGGCGGCAGGCCGAAGGGGGCGGCACCGCCGAAGTAGAGCTGCACCTTCACCCGGTCGGGCAGGGTGCCCGCACGCTGGTGGCGCATCACCACCCGCAGGAACCCGGGCTCGAACACCGAGATGTGCACCGGCAGATCGCGCGCGCGACACCAGGCGAACATGTGGTCGGCGTCGGCCTCGGTGTTGCCGTAGACCATCGGCCCGATCGAGACGATCCCGGGATCGGCCGACGCCATCGGCAGCAGGCCGTCGGCGTGCAGGGCCTCGAGGTGCGAGTAGCGGTCCTCGATCGTGGCGCCCTCGCCCATGCCGCGCACCGTCGGGTGCAGCAGCGCGTGCGGGTACCGCTCGAGCACCGGTCGCCAGGCCTCGACATAGGGCGCGGGGTCGTGGCGGGCCGGGCCGCCGACGTTGGGTTCGTCGTTGTGGTTGTGCACCACGGCCGCGCCACGGTCGAGGCACTCGAGTGCGCAGGCGGTGATCTCGGCGGGGGAGCGGGGCACGTGCGGGTTGCGCGATCGGGGCGTGTTGCCGTTGATCGCCGCTTCGATGACGACGGGGGCGCGACGGGTCACACGTGCATGTTGGCCGACACGGGCGCCCGGGTGGTCGATCCGTGCCAACATGCCGACCGGTATGCCGTCCGGTCCGTCGTCCGCCTCGCCGTCGAGCCCGCGTGCGGCCTCGTCGCGCACACTCGCGGCCGCGCCCGCGCACGACACCTGTTCGCCCGCCGACTACTTCGACGCCGGCATGGAGCTGCTCGGCACCGATGGGGTGGGCGGGCTGACCATCGCCCGCCTCTGCGCAGCGCTCGGGGTGACCAAGGGCAGCTTCTACCACCACTTCCGTGGGGTCGAGGACTTCCGTACCCAGCTGCTCACGCACTGGGCGACCGAACGGGCGGATCAGGTGGCCACGGCCGCGGCGGCCGTGGACGACCCGGTGCGGCGGCTGCGGGTGATGCTCGAGGCCGGCGTGCACCTGCACCACGAGGCCGAGGCGGCGATCCGGGCGTGGTCACGCCGCGATCCCGAGGCCTGGCGGGTGCGGGTGGCGGTCGACGAAGCCCGAGAACGGATCGTCGGCGAGGCGTTCCGGGCGGCCGGGGTGCCCGCCGGGCCGGCGGAGATGTACGGCCGGTTGGCCGTGGTGACCCTGGTCGGAGCCCAACACCGGGGCGAACGCACCGATCGGGCGGCGCTGAAGCAGATGTTCGACTGGATGCTCGTGGCGGCGCTCGCCGAGGTCGGATCCACCGGACCCACCTGATCGAGCGGTGACGGAAGACCCTACCTACCGGTCGGTAGGCAGAGTAAGGTGGTCGCCGATGAGCCTGCTCGACGACACCCCCGACGTTCTCGACGACGCCCCGACCGGGCGCGCCAAGGGCCGTGACGGATCGCTCAACAAGGTGCGGGAGATCATCCCGGAACGCTGCTACCGACGCTCCGGCGGCCGTGCGGCGGTCGCGCTCGTGCAGGGTGCGCTGCTCTATCTCGTGCCGCTGGCCGGGCTGGCGCTCACCGACCGCTGGTACCTCGTCGTGCCCTGCTGGATCCTCGCCGGGCTCGGGGTCGCCGGCCTGTTCGTCCTCGGTCACGACGCGTCGCACGGCGCGCTGCTCGACTCGCGCAAGCTCAACCGGATCGTCGCACAGGCGTGCATGGCGCCGAGCGCCCACGTCGAGGCGGCCTGGGATCTCGGCCACAACCGGATCCACCACGGCTACACCACCCGCCAGGGCTTCGACTTCGTGTGGCATCCCACGACGCCGGACGAGTACCAGGCCATGGGACGGCTCGGCCGCCTGCGCCACCGGTTCGAGTGGTCGTTCCTCGGGTCGGGCGCCTACTTCCTGCGCACCGTGTGGTGGCAGAAGATGTGGCGGTTCAACGCGCCGGGCAAGCGCCGCGACGCGATCATCCGCGACAAGATCACGCTCGGCTCGGTGATGCTGCTGGTGGTCGCCGGTGCCGCCGTGTGGGGGGCGTTCGACGGCGGCTGGGTGCAGGCGATCTGGCTGCCGATCAAGCTGTTCGTCGTGCCGTTCCTGATCTTCATCCACGTGATCGGCTGGACGGTGTACGTGCACCACGTCGATCCCGAGATCAAGTGGTGGACGCGCAAGGAGTGGACGCAGTTCCACGGCCAGATGGACTCGACGACGATCCTGAAGGTCAATCCGGTCGTCAACAAGCTCTGGTTCCACAACATCTTCGTGCACGTGCCGCACCACGTCGACGTGCGCATCCCGTTCCACCAGTTGCCGGCCGCGGCCGAGGCGATCCGGGCCGCGTTCCCCGACACCGTGCGCACCGCCCGCCTGTCGCTGCGGTCGTACGTGAAGGCCGCCAAGGCCTGCAAGCTGTACGACTTCGAGACGAGCCGCTGGCTCCCCTACAGCGCCGCCACGCGCTGACGTCGTCGGCTCACGGACCCAAGGGTGCGTGAGTCCGAGGTCCCGTGGACGTACCGGTGGCTCACGGATCGTGTGGTGCGTGCGTCGGCGGTCCCGCTGAGGTACCGCTGGCTCACGGACGCCGGACTGGGTGAGCCACCGCGGCGGTGACTCACGGATCACCGGCAGGCTCAGCAGGGGACCTGGATGACGGTGCCCGGCAACCAGGCCTCGTAGCCGGGCGTCGCGGCGTTGACGGCCGCGAGGTCGTCGACGGTCGTCGCGAGCGCCGCCGCCACGGCCGCCGGCGTGTCGCCGGTGCTCACCGTGTACGTGCCGCACGCGGCGACGGGTTCGGTGACCTCGGGGACCGGCACCAGCGGCAGGTCGTCGGGGCGGGCGAGCGGCGTGAGTTCGGTCCACCCGGTCGTGTCGAAGACCGACTCGGGGATCGAGGTGTCGCCGAAGCCGATCATCGACATCGTCACCGTCGCGACGCCGAGACCGTCGATCCGGTTCTCGTAGGTGCGTTCCAGGACCGTGCCGTCGGCGACGATCCAGGTGGTCGTCTGTGCGATCGCCGAGCCGTCCGTGCCATCGGCACCGTCGGTGAACGCGTTGATCACCTGTTCGAACGCCGTGCCGCGGAACCCGGTCGCCGTCGTCCGTTCGCCCGCCGACTCCACGGCGTCGGGTGCGACGTCACCGACGAAGAACGGGACCTCGTCGGCGGTCAGCTCCGGCACGATGTTCAACGCGGTGATCGAGCTCTGCCCGATCGGCGCCCCGACGATCTCGCCGACGCCGCAGCCGACGGCAGCCCCCTTCCACGTCCCGCGTTCGCGCAGTGTCTCCGGGTAGATCACGCTGCCGGTCGCGACCAACTCGTACGTGCTGCCGTCGGGGAAGGTGGCCCGCATCAGCCACCGCCGCCCGTCGCGATCCGAGAACAGCTCGAGCACGAAGCTGTCGAAGCCGTCCGCCGGTTCGCGGAACGGCCGGTCGCACGTCAGTTCCGACGTCAACGTCACCTGCGTCTGCTGCTCGGCGACGGACACCGACGGTGCAGCGGTGAGGTCGGGCACCGTGGCGCCGGCGGGGATGAGGATCGTCGCGCCGACCCCCGGCCACTCGGGGACGATCCCGTCGGGCTGCAACGTCCAGCCGTTCAGGGCCATCAACTCCTCGAAGTCGACCTGCCACATCGACGCGACGGTCGCCGGGTAGTCACCCTCGCGGATCACGTAGTCCACCTCGGTCCGCAGCACCGACCCCGGCGGCGGCCACCCGGACGGGTCAGCGGCCGCCGTCGTCGGTGGCGTCGACCCGGGCACGGTCGTGCCGACAGCGGTGGTCGGCGGCGCCGTCGACACCGGGTCGTCGGCCGGTGCGTCGCGCCAGACCCACACGAGCGCCAGCGCGGCGACGAGGAGCGTCGCGAAGGACACCGCGGCGACGAGCTTGCCGGACGAGCGTCGCAGCGGCTGTGCAGCGACCGCTGACCGTTCGACGACCGCACGCAGGTCGGCTGCGGCGCGTTCGAGCCGTTCGTCGAGGTCGATCATCGTGCGTCCTCCTGCTCGAGCGCCGCGGTGAGTGCAGCGCGTGCCCTGGTGAGATGGGTCTGGGCGGACTCCTTCGAGATGCCGAGCTCGTCGGCGATCTCCTGCAACGACAGGCGGTACAGCGCCTTGAGCGCGATGACCTGCGACTGGCGACGGGGCAGCCGCCTGATCGCCGCCCACATGTGTTCGCTGTCGCTCGGCATCGACGGGATCGACGCTCGTTCGGTGCGGGCGACCAGACGAGGGAGCGCCTTCGCCTCGACGATCCGTCGGCGGATGAACGAGGTGGATCGGTTCGCGACCACGCGTCGGACCCATGCGATCGGCAGGTCCATCGCGCCGATCTCCGACCATCGACGGCCCGCCGTGGCGAGCGCCTCCTGGGCGAGGTCGTCGGCGATGCCGGCGTCGCCGGTCAGCGCATAGGCGAGCGCGACGAGCCCGCGTCGTTCGCGTCGGTCGAAGTCGTCGAAGGACTCGACGACCCGGACCGGGTCAGCCGATCTCGGCACCACGGCATCCACGGTGCATCACTCGCACGACCCCGATGATCGCGTGACACACCGGACCGGAGATCCGTGAGCCGTCGACACTCATCCTCACGGTGTCGAGGGTCCGTGAGTCGAAGGGCCCGTGGACGTACCGATGGCTCACGGACCGCGACCTCCGTGAGCTGGAGGGTCCGCCGCTGTACCGCTGGCTCACGAACGCCGAACTGCGTGAGCCACCCCGCCGGTGGCTCACGGATCCGCGGGCGCCGGCAGGACTCAGCTCTCGAGCAGACCGTGCAGGTGCTGCACGCTGTCGATGAACTCGTCGATCATGTCGAACACCACCTGCGCGGCGGGCTTCGACTCGTTCATCGACCCGACGATCTGGCCGACGAAGTAGTTCGCCAGCTGCTCGGCACCCGAACCCTTGCGGTACGACGCACGGTCGATGCGCGCCCGGGCCTCGGCCACCAGGATCGGCTGCAACGGCATGCCGAGCGGCTTCGGGTTGGCGGGGTCGTCCCACTCGTCGGTCCACGCGCTGCGCAGCTGGCGGGCCGGCTTGCCCGTCAGCGAGCGCGAACGCAGGGTGTCGCTCGACGATGCGGCGAGGAACTTCTCCTTCACCACCGGGTGGGTCTCGGCCTCGTCGGTGGTGAGCCACACGCTGCCGCACCACACGCCCTGCGCACCGAGCGCCATCGCCGCGGCCATCTGGCGACCACGGCCGATGCCACCCGCACCGAGCACCGGCACCGGTGCGACGGCGTCGACGATCTCGGGGATCAGCACCATGGTGCCGACCTCGCCCGTGTGGCCACCGGCCTCGGCCCCCTGGGCGATGATCACGTCGACACCTGCGTTGACGTGCCGCTCGGCGTGCTGGGCCTTGCCGGCGAGCGCACCGATCAGGCGGCCCTCCTCCTTGCAGCGCTCGATCATGTGACCCGGGGGCGGCCCGAGCGCGTTGACGAGCAGGCGTGGCTGATGGGCGAGCGCGATCTCGAGCAGCGGATCCATCATCGCCGCCGAGAACGGTGCAGCGGTCCCTGCGGCGTCCGCCGGATCGCGGCGCGGCCGGTCGTCGGCCTCGAAGGCCGGGACCTCGTACTTCTCCATCAGGCGGTTGACGAACTGACGGTGCTCGTCGGGGATCAACGAACGGATGCTGTCCATCGTGAGCCCGCCCTCGTCGGAGCCGGCGTACTTGGCCGGCACGATCACGTCGACGCCGTAGGCCCGGCCGCCGATCTCGTCCTCGATCCAGGCCAGGTCGATCTCGAGCTGCTCGGGCGTGTGCGCGGCGGCACCCAGCACGCCCATCCCGCCGGCCTTGCACACCGCGGCGACCACGTCGCGGCAGTGCGTGAAGGCGAGGATCGGCACGTCGATGCCGAACATCTCGGTGATCGCGGTCTTCATGGAGCCCCCTCCGGTCGTCCTGCCGGCGACCGTACTCGCGGGTATGGCGCGCCACCGAAAGCGAGCCGGGACGGATGTGCCCGGGATGGGCGTCGTGGTCCCGGCTCGATCGGCGGGGGCGGGTGAGCCGGGACGGGTGTGCCCGGGATGGGCGTCGTGGTCCCGGCTCGGTGGGTGGTCAGCCGAGGTCGGTCGCGGCGCCGGCGAACTGGCTCTGGTAGAGCGTGTAGTACGCGCCCTGCCGGGCCAACAGCTCGCGGTGGTTGCCCTGCTCGACGATCCGGCCGGCGTCCATCACGAGGATGATGTCGGCATCGCGGATCGTGCTGAGGCGGTGGGCGATCACGAAGCTCGTGCGCGACGAGCGCAGCGCGGCCATCGCGTGTTGGATGAGCACCTCGGTGCGGGTGTCGACCGAGCTGGTGGCCTCGTCGAGGATCAGGATCGAGGGGTCGGACAGGAACGCCCGGGCGATCGTGATGAGCTGCTTCTCGCCGGCGCTCACGTTGCCGCCCTCGTCGTCGATCACGGTGTCGTAACCATGGGGCAGCATGTGTGCGAACCGGTCGACGTACGCGGCTCGAGCAGCGGCGTACACCTGCTCGTCGGTGGCCGACGGGTTGCCGTACTTGACGTTGTCGAAGATCGTGCCGCCGAACAACCACGTGTCCTGCAACACCATGCCGAGCTGATCGCGCAGCTCGGCGCGCGGCATCTGTGCGATGTCGAACCCGTCGAGGGTGATGCGCCCCTCGTCGAGTTCGTAGAAGCGCATCAGCAGGTTGACGAGCGTGGTCTTGCCGGCACCGGTGGGACCGACGATGGCGACGGTGGTGCCCGGTTCGGCCACCAGCGACAGGTCGGTGATGAGCGGCCGGTCGGGCACGTAGCGAAACGAGACGTGCTCGAACTCGACACGGCCGCGAGCCGGCACCGGCAGGCCGCTCGGACCGGGATCGGGCGACTGCTCGGGGGCGTCGAGCAGCTCGAACACCCGCTCGGCCGAGGCGATGCCCGACTGCAGCACGTTGATCATCGACGCGAACTGGGTGAGCGGCATCGTGAACTGGCGCTGGTACTGGATGAACGCCTGCACGTCACCCACGCCGAGCGCGCCGTGCGACACGCGGATGCCGCCGATCACCGCGATCGCGACGTATCCGAGGTTGCCCAGGAACATCATCATCGGCTGGATCGAGCCCGACGCGAACTGGGCCTCGAACCCGGCCTGGTACATCTGCTCGTTGGTGGCGGCGAACCGGGCGCGGGCCTGTTCTTGACGGCCGAAGGCGCGCACGATCGCGTGGCCGGTGAACACCTCCTCGACCTGCGCGTTGAGCGCACCGGTGTGCTTCCACTGCGCCATGAACCGGCTCTTCGACCGGCCGGCGATGGTCTTCATCGAGTAGATCGACAGCGGCACGGTCACGATCGCGACGAGCGACAGCAGCGGCGAGATCCAGATCATCATCACCAGCACGCCGGTGATGGTGAGCGCCGAGGTGAGCAGCTGGCTCAGCGTCTGCTGCAGGCTCTGGGCGACGTTGTCGATGTCGTTGGTGACCCGGCTGAGCAGATCACCGCGCGGCTGGCGGTCGACGTAGCCGAGCGGCAGCCGGTTGAGCTTGGCCTCGACGTCGTTGCGCAGCTGGTTCATCGTGCGCTGCACGATGCCGGCGAGCAGGTAGGCCTGCAGGCAGCTGAGCGCGTACGAGGTGACGTACAGCACGATCGCGAGCAGCAGGATGCGGTGGAGCTTGCCGAAGTCGATGCCGTCGGCACCGTTGCGGCCGATGATGCCCTCGAACACGGTGTCGGTCGCCCGGCCGAGCACCTTCGGTCCGAGCACGACGGCGACCGCACTGCACACCGCCAGGAACAGCACCGTGATCACGCCCACGCGTTCGACCCGCATGCGCTCGATCAGGCGTGACGACGTGCCCTTGAAGTCCTTCGACCGCTCGGTCGGCACGCCGACGCTGTGGAAGCGGCCGCCGCCACCGGGACGTGCCTCGGCCGCGGGGGGACGCATCGGGGCCGGCTCGGCGCTCGCCGGGGCGTCACTCTGGTGGACGGCTTCGTCGGCGCTCATGCGGCCTCCTCGACCTGCAACTGCGACTCGACGATCTCCTGGTAGGTCTCGCAACCGGCGAGCAGCTCGTCGTGCGTGCCGATGCCGACGATGCGGCCGTTCTCGAGCACCAGGATCTGGTCGGCCTGCCGGATGGTGGCCACCCGCTGGCCGACGAGCAGCACGGTGGCGTCCTGCGTCTCGGGTCGGAGCGCTGCACGCAGCCGGGCGTCGGTGGCGACGTCGAGCGCCGAGAACGAGTCGTCGAACAGATACACGTCGGGCCGCCGGACGAGCGCTCGGGCGATGGCGAGTCGCTGGCGCTGGCCGCCGCTCACGTTGCTGCCACCCTGCACGATCGTGGCCTCGAGCCCGCCGGGCATGGCGCGGACGAAGTCGGCGGCCTGCGCGACCTCGAGCGCGTGCCACATCTCGTCGTCGGTGGCGTCGGGCCGTCCGTAGCGCAGGTTGCTCGCGACGGTGCCCGAGAACAGGTACGGCTTCTGCGGCACCAGACCGATGCGCTCGCCGAGCTGCAGCGGGTCGAGGTCGCGCACGTCGACGCCGTTGACGAGCACGCGCCCGCCGGTGACGTCGAACAGGCGTGGGACCAGTCCGAGCAGGGTGGTCTTGCCGGCGCCGGTGCTGCCGATGATCGCAGTGGTCTGGCCCGGCAGGCAGGTGAAGGTGATGTCGTGCAGCACGTCGGCCTCGGCACCCGGGTAGCCGAACGAGGCGCCGACGAACTGCACGGTGGCGCGCTCGGGCATCGTGTGGACCGGCTGGGGAGGGGCCACCACGGACGAGTCGGTGTCGAGCACTTCGACGATGCGGTCGGCGCTGACGCTGGCGCGGGGCCACATCGAGGCGATGAAGGTCGACATCATCACCGACATCAGGATCTGCACGAGGTAGGTGATGTACGCCACCATCGCTCCGACCTTCATGTCGCCGCTGGCGATGCGGTTCGAGCCGAACCACACCACGGCGACGCTGGCGAAGTTGGTCATCGCCACGGCGGTGGGGAACATCGTCGACATCAGCCGACCCGATCGCAGTGCGCTCTCGGTGACCGCGTCGTTGGCGTCGGCGAACCGCTGCGCCTCCTCGGGTTCGCGCACGAACGCGCGGACCACGCGCATGCCGGTGATCTGCTCGCGCAGCACCCGGTTGAGCCCGTCGATGCGGTCCTGCATCTTCTGGAACTCGGGCACCATCGCCCGGATGATGTTGCCGACGATCAGCAGCAGGATCGGGATGCTGGTGAAGAGCAGCCACGACAGGCCGACGTCCTCGCGCATCGCCATGATCGTGCCGCCGATCGCCCAGATGGGCGCCGACACCAGCATCGTGAGGCTCATCTGCACGAGCATCTGCACCTGCTGCACGTCGTTGGTGATGCGGGTGATCAGCGAGGGGGCGCCGAGCGTGCCGACCTCGCGGGCGGAGAAGCCGGTGACGGTGTCGAACAGGTCGCGGCGCACGTCGCGGCCGTAGGCCATCGCGACCTTCGAGCCGATGTAGACGGCGACGATGGTGAGCACCACCTGGCCGAGGGTGCACAACAGCATGATGCCGCCGGTGCGCCAGATGTAGGGGGTGTCGCCGTTGACGACGCCCTGGTCGATGATGCGGGCGTTGAGGCGGGGCAGGTACAGGCCGAGGACCGCCTGCAGCGACTGCAGGATCACCACGACCACGAGTTGCCGGCGGTAGGGGCGGAGGTGGGAGCGCAGCAGGCGGATCAACATGGGCAACGGAACGTTACCGATGCTTCCGGTACGGGGCGGTACCGGAAATCGACCTGGTGCGGGATCGGGCGGCGATCGGGCGGCGATCAGGTCGCGATCAGGTCGCCGGCGAGCGCTCGGCGGCGGCGCTGCCCTCGCGGAGCGACACCAGCATCAGCGCGAGCGCCGCACCCGCCACGACGCCGAACGCGGTGCGCATGCCCTGCAGTTGCGACACGCCACCGATGCTCACGGCGGTGAGCATGGCGCCGAAGCGCTGGCCGAGCAGCATCCAGCCGAGGCCGGCGCCGGCCGACGTGCCGGGCAGGCGGGCGGCGGTGGTGTACAGCAGGGGGAACACCGGGGCGAGGCCGAGGCCCCACACGACGAGCCCGCCGACGGCGACGGCGGGCCAGGGCGCCACCACCGTCACCACGAGGCCCACACCGATGAGCCAGAACGACAGCGTGGTCATCCGGTGCTCGCCCAGCCGTTCGAGGACGTGGTCGCCGGCGAGGCGGCCGACGAGCATCGCGCCCGCACAGGCGACGGTGCCGAAGCCGGCGACGCGTCCGGCGTCGAACACGTCGTTGAAGAACACGGCCGCCCAGTCGTTGGGGGTGACCTCGAGCGTGATCGCCCCGACGGCGGCGAGCGCCATCGCGACCATCGCCGCATTGGGCCGTCGCCGCGCGGGCGCGGGTGTCGGGTGCCCGTCGTGGTCGGGTCGGGCGTGCGGGTGTGGGTGCGGCACGGGGTCGTCGGGGATGAACCAGCGGCGGCACGTCAACACGGTGGTGAGCAGCACCGCGCCGACGACCGCGAGGTGCCAGCGGATGCCGATCTCGGCGGCGCGAGCGAGCGAGCCGAGCAGCGCGCCACCCGTGAAGCCGAGGCTCCACATGCCGTGCAGCCGGTTCATGATCTGGCGGCCCGACCGCTCCTGCACCATCACCGCCTGGGTGTTCATGGCCACGTCGTTGAAGACGTCGAACGTGCCGAGCAGGGTGAGCAGTGCGAGCAGGACGACGGCGTGCGGGGCGAATGCGATGAGCGGCATGCCGAGCGACAGCGTGATCGCCGCAGCCGACAGCAGGCGGCTGCTGCCGAGCCGTTCGGACACGCGGCCGACGAGGAGGGCACCGATCACGCCGCCGAGGCCGCCGCCGAGCAGTGTGACGCCGAGGCCGGCGTTGCCGAGACCGAGCCGGTCGCGGATCTCGGAGATGCGGGGCAGCCAGTTCGAGAAGGTGGCGCCGTTGACGAGGAACAGCGTGGCGGTGGCGAACCCCGACCGACGCAGCGACGTCGGGACGGTGGCGTCGACTGGGGCGGTCTGGGGTGAGGTCACGGCGTCCCAATCTAGGCGGTGGTGGCCCGCCGGTTCTTGACCGGTCCAGAGACGCCGTCGCGTCCGCGCCCTCCGGCTCGCGCCTACCCTCCGCACATGCCCGATGCGCCCGTCACCCTCGAACGCCGCGACGCCGTCCTGATCGCCCACCTCGACGACGGTCGCGCCAACGCGCTGTCGCGCGGCACCATCCGCGCGCTCCAGGACGCGATCGACGCGGCCGAGGGCGACGCGTCGGTCTCGGCGCTCGTGCTCCACGGCCGCCCGGGCAAGTTCTGCGCCGGCTTCGACCTCGACGTGATGCGTGGCGGTGACATCGCCGCGATCTCGGAGCTGGTGGCCGACGGCGGGGCGCTCGTGCGGCGTACCTATGGCTGTTCGGTGCCGGTCGTGGCGGCGTGCACGGGCCACGCGCTGGCGGCGGGGGCGCTGCTGCTGCTCGGCTGCGACCTGCGCATCGGTGCCGATGTCGACTGCAAGATCGGCCTCAACGAGGTGGCGATCGGGATGGTGCTGCCCGACTGGGCGATGACGATCTCGGCCGAGCGGCTCAGCCGTCGCCACCTCCAGCAGGCGGTCGCGCTCGCGCGGGTGACCGACGGGCGTGGTGCGATCGATGCCGGGTTCCTCGACCAGGTGGTGCCGGAGGCCGACGTGCTCGAGGCCGCGGTGGCCGCCGGCGTGGCGATGGCGGGGTTGTCCCGGCTGGCGTACGCGGGCACGGTGCGTTCGTTGCGCGGCGGCGTGCTCGAACGGATGGACGCGCAGATCGCGGCCGATCGTCGAGCTGGCAGCATTCCCGGCGTCTGAGCCCGTCGGCGGCACGTCCGTCAAGATCGAGCGCTCGTCGCGCGTCCGCCACCACATGGTGTGGCGCCGTCGACCTGCGGCGCTTCGACCACCACCGGACGCGGTGTGTGGGTTTCGCGCGTGGCGCGTTCGACACGCAACGTGACAATTGCATCGCCTGCGTTCAGACCAACACTTGACGTGACATCCCGGCGGTGGATCCGCATGATCGTTGCCATGAGCACCCGCATCCCGCACGTGAGCACCGTCACCAAGGTCGTCACCCTGGTCGTCACCGTCGTCGCCGTCGCGGCCCCGAAGAAGTGGTGAGGAGGGAGATCCACATGCAGCAGATCACGAAGCACTCGAAGGTCCGGACCGCCGTCGTGGCCGTCCAGGCCGTGGCCGCCGTCGGCGCCCTCGTCCTCACCGTCGCCGCCCCCTGGAAGTGGTGAACGGCGCCTGAGGCCCCTGCCCGCCGAGGCCCGCCGAGGCTCGTCGGCCCCGACCGGACGACGCCGACAGCGACGGCGCGGACAACTCGACAACTCGACAACTCGACAACTCGACAGAGGGGGATCCCACGGGATCCCCCTCGTCGTTCCTCAAGACGACCACGGAAACGGTCGATGATCCTCCGGTGACGACCCCCCGAGCGGAGGGGAGCGCGGCACCCGACGAACAGATGGGCAGCACGTGAACAGCGACGACGACGACCGGCAGGCCACGTCCGCCGATCAGGCCGGGACGGCGTCGCCACGCGCCCCCGAACCAGCGTCGCATCGCACGGCGCTGAACCTCTTCGTCGCCTCGGTCACCATCGCCGGCATCGCCGTGTCGATCGCCGTACGTGGCCTGACCGTCCATCAGCCGCTCTTCGGTCCCTCGGTGCCGACCCTGGTGGTGCTGTGCCTGCTGCTCGTGATGGGTGAGGTGCGCACGCTCAAGTGGTTGAAGCTGCACGACGGCGGCGAGGTGACGGCGTCGTGGGCCTTCGCGTTCGCGCTGCTGATCCTCCCTGCGCCCACGGTCGCCGTGATCGCGATGGCGGGCGCCAGCGTGATCGGCGACCTCGTGCACCGCAAGCCGTTGCAACGGGTCGCGTTCAACGGCGGCCAGACGGCGCTGTCGCTCAGCGTCGCCGCCCTCGTGTTGATCGGCACCGACGAGCTCGAGACGCTCGCGCACGACCATGCGCTCACCGCCGTGTGGTTCGTCGCGATCGCGCTGGCGGGCGTGGCGATGTTCCTCACCAACAGTGTGCTCACCTGCATCGCCCTGGCGCTGCACGAGGGCACCAAGGTGACCGTGATGCTCCGTCGCGGGCTGATGCTCAACTTCCTGAGCGACGTGGCACTCGTGGCACTCGCCCCGATCTTCGTCGTGGTGGCGGCCCGCAGCGTCTTCCTGCTGCCGCTCGTCGTGGTGGTGGCGCTGATGGTGCACATCAACACGCGCTCGGCACTGGCGAACGAGCACGAGGCCAACCACGACGTGCTCACCGAGCTGTGGAACCGGCGAGCGTTCACCGCGCGCATCAGCTCCGAACTGGGCGAGCGCGACCCCGACGACCGCTGCGCGCTGGTGCTCGTCGACCTCGACGACTTCAAGGACATCAACGACCGCCTCGGCCATCACGTCGGCGACGCCGTACTCGCCGAGGTGGGGTCGCGCCTGCGGTCGCTGCAGCGACCCGGTCACGTCGCGGCTCGGTTGGGCGGCGACGAGTTCGCGGTGCTGATCACGCGACTCGCCGACGAGGCCGAGGTGCTGCGCTGGGCCGACGAGCTGCGCGCCTCGCTCGCACAGCCGTACCTGGCGTCGGGGTTCCCGGTGGCGTCGGCCGCGAGCGTGGGCGTGGCGATGTGGCCGGTGCACGGTCGCGACGAAGCGACCCTGTTCCAGGCCGCCGATCTCGCGATGTACGCGGCGAAGAAGTCCGGCAACTCGGTGCAGCTCTACAAGGACTCGGTGGCCGACGGCGCCACGGGCCGGGTCGACCTGCTCGCCGAGCTCGAACGCGGTCTCGAGCGCGAGGAACTGGAGATGTGGTATCAGCCGCAGCTCGACCTCGCGACGGGACGACCCGTGGCGATGGAGGCGCTGATCCGCTGGCGTCACCCGCGACTCGGGCTCGTGATGCCCAGCGAGTTCGTGCCGGTGGCCGAGCACACCGAGTTGATCGTCCCGCTCACCGAGTACGCGCTCGACCGTGCGCTGCGCGACGCGGCCCGTTGGCAGGACGCGCATCCCGAGGTGCGGGTGGCGGTCAACGCGTCGGCTCGCAACCTCAACGACCTCGGGTTCCCGAAGGTGGTGTCGAGCGCGCTCGAGAAGCACCGCTACGAAGGGTCGTTGCTCGAGCTCGAGATCACCGAGAACACGGTCCTCTCCCACCCGGAGAAGGTCGCGGCCGTGCTCGGCGCGATCGAACCGTTGGGCGTGCGGTTGTGCATCGACGACTTCGGCACCGGCTACTCGTCGCTCACCAGCCTGCGCGACCTGCCGGTCGAGACGATCAAGATCGACCGCAGCTTCGTGCGCGACCTGCCGATCGACGCCGGTGACGAGGCGATCGTGCGCGGCATCATCGACCTCGCCCACAACCTGGGTCTCACCACGGTGGCCGAGGGCGTCGACAGCACCGATGCGTCGAACAAGTTGGTGTCGATGGGCTGCGACCTGGTGCAGGGCTACCTGATCGCGCGGCCGATGCCGCTGGACGAGGCGGTGCGGTGGCTCGACCGCTGTGTCGGCCGAGGCACGCGCACCACGCCACCGGCGACGCGCGGTCCGGTCGAACCGACCGTCGGGACTCCCGTGGCACAGGGGACGTCGTGATCGTCCTCGTCCTGCTCGGCCTGGTGATCGTCTCGGTGCCGCTGCTCGGAGGGCGCCTCTCGCGCGTCGCCGAGGTCGAGGTCGAGGAGACGTGGTTGATCATCACGGGCTTCGTCGCCCAGACGATCGTCATCAGCGTGGCTCCGCGGCAACTCGAACCGATCGCCGGGGCGGTGCACCTGGCCTCGTACCTGTTGGCCGCGGCGTTCCTGATCGTGAACCTGCACCTGCGGGGTCTGTGGCTGGTCGGCCTGGGTGGCGGCCTCAACTTCGCGGCGATCGTCGCGAACGGCGGCACGATGCCGGCCGGCGCGTGGGCCACACGTGTGGCGGGCATGAACATCGCCGACGGCGAGTTCTCGAACTCCGCGATGGTGGCACATCCCCGCCTGCTGTTCCTCGGCGACGTGTTCCCGATCCCGGCGAGCTGGCCACTGTCGAACGTGTTCAGCATCGGCGACGTCCTTCTCGTGGTCGGCGCGTTCGTGGTGCTGCACGCGCTGTGCGGCTCGAGCCTGTTCGAACGCCGTCGTGTCGCGACCGTGGCACCGACGCCGCTCGCCGCGGGCTGATCGTGTTCGGCGGGCGTCTCCGGTTCGCCTCGGGCGACGACCCGGTGCTGTACGTGCACGTCGGCGGTGGGCTCGGCAACCAGCTGTTCCAGGTGAGCTGCGGCACATCGGTGGCCGAGGCCACCGGGCGGACGATGGTGATGCTGCTCGACGCACCCGATCCGACGCGGCCGTTCGAGCTCGAGCACCTGGTGCCCGACGTGCGCATCGAGGCGTGGCGGCCAGAGCGACGCGGTGAGCGGTACCTGTGGCGTTTCCCGTACCGCACCCGGGGCGGGGTGGTCGTCCGCTATCTGTGCGACCCCGGGTTCCACGAGGTGCTCGACCTGCCGTGGCTGCTCGAGCGGTCGCCGCACCCCGTGATCCTCGACGGCAACTGGCAGTCGCCGTCGTACCTGGGCGACACCGCGGCGACTCGCGCCACGGTGCTCGGCTGGCTCGACGCGCACCATCCGCCCACGCCGTCGTTGCCGATCGGGCCGGACGACGTGTCGGTGCACGTGCGGCGTGGTGACATCGCGCACGACATCCGGTTCACGGCTCGCTACGGCACGCTCGGGCTCTGGTACTACCTCGACGCGCTCACGGCGATCGTGGAGCGCACCGGTCCCCTCGGTCGGCTGTTCGTGTTCTCCGACGAGCCGGGCAACGGCATCGGGTCCGCGCTCGCGGACCGCCTCGGGTGCGAGGTGGTGCCGGTGCTGGGCGGCACGGCCACCTCGGACCTGGCGCTGATGACCCGGTTCCGGCGACACGTGTGTGCGAACAGCACGTTCAGCTGGTGGGGGGCGTGGCTCGCCGACGGCGATGCCGCCGTGTACCCGGCGCGGCCGTTCGTCGACCGCCAGCTGTACGGCCCGTTCATGTGCCCCGAGAGCTGGATCCGCGCGTGAGGACGAGCGTTTCGTCTCGCGGAACGGTTTCGTCGACCTGGGAACCGGTCGCCGTCTAGGGTCGGCCGAGATCGCACGACGTGGGGGTGCGGAACGGCGCTTCGTGCGTCGCGGCGATCGCGAGGGGACCCGAGGAGGGGATGGTGAGCAGCCAGGACGTGGCGCGCGATCGCGCGGTGCGCCGGCGCGTGCGGCCGCTCGACGTGGCCGATCCGCCGGGGGCCGAGGGCTGGCGCGACCTGTACGGATACGCGCTGCCGTTCGGTGCCGAGCGCCGCGAGTACGAAGAGTCGGCGTTCTGGTTCCGCGAGACCGTGCACTGGACCCGTCCGCTGCGTCCGTTCGAGGCGGCGGTCCTGCACGACGTGATGACGGCGCTCGGGCAGTTCAACCACCGCCATTACACGATCCCGGCGGCCCGTGGCATCGACGTGCGGATCCTGCACGGCTACCCGTATCTGAGCCCCGGCGCGATCGACGACGTGGCAGTGGTCGAGGAGCGGGCCGATTCCTTCGCCGAACGGGCGGGCCACTACTACGCCCACTGGGACGAGCTGTACGCCGGATGGATGGAACGCATCCGCGAGCTGATCGGTCGGCTCGACGCCCTCGAGGTGCCGTCGTTGCCGGACGTGATGCCGACGTCGGAGGTGCTCGAGGGGCACGGCACGGGACGGGTGTGGCAGGTGACCCACGCCTTCCACACACTGCTCGACCTGGTGACCGAGCTGTGGCAGTCGCACTTCGAGTTCCTCGGGCTCGGGTACGCCGCGTACCTCGACCTGTTCGCGTTCTGCCGTTCGGTGTCGTCGGCCGTGTCCGAACTCGAACTGGCCCGCATGGTGGCGGGCATCGACGTCGATCTGTTCCGCCCGGATCACGAGCTGCGCTCGCTCGCACGCGCGGCGATCGAGCTCGGGGTCGACGACGTGCTGGTCGACACCCCGGTCGGCGAGGTGATCGACGTGATGCGCACCACCGACGCAGGTCGCCGGTGGGTGGCGCAGCTCGACGTGGCGAAGGAGCCGTGGTTCAACTACTCGACGGGGTCGGGGTTCTACGTCGACGACCCGATCTGGGCCGACCGTCTGGAGTACCCGTTGGGGTTCGTCCGTCACTACGTCGAGCAGCTGCGCTCGGGTGCCCGCATCGACGTGCCGACCGAGACCGTGCTGCACGAGCGGGAGCTCATCGCCGATCGGGTGCGCGTGGGGCTCGGCGCGGCCGATCGCTGCCGGTTCGACGAGAAGCTCGCACTGGCCCGCACGGTGTTCCACTTCGTCGAGAACCACAACTTCTACGTCGAGCACTGGGGCATGACGCTGGTGTGGCGCCGGTTCCGTGAGCTGTCGGCGCTGTTCGTCGACGCCGGCTTCTGGCCACGGCCGGACGACCTCTTCCTGCTGCGACCCGACGAGGTCGAGCAGGCGATGCGCGACCTGCTGTCGTCGTGGGCGACCGGCGGCCCGGCGCTGGGACCTCGCCGCTGGCCGGCCGAGATCCGTCGCCGCGAGGCGATCCTCGCCGCGTGCGCCCGCAGCACCCCGCCGGCCGTGCTCGGCGAACCGCCGGCGATCGTGACCGAGCCGTTCACGGTGATGCTCTGGGGGCTCACCGCCGAGTCGCTGCGCCAGTGGGCGAGCGATCTCGACGACCGGCAGATCAGCGGGTGCCCGGCCTCGCCCGGTGTGGTCGAGGGCCGGGTGCGGGTGGTGCGCAGGGTCGACGACCTCGAGGCCGTCGAGGACGGTGAGATCCTGGTCGCCGAGCTGACCGCGCCCAGTTGGGCGCCGGTGTTCGCGTCGATCGCCGGCACGATCACCGAGAGCGGCGGGATGATGAGCCACACCGCGATCGTGTGCCGCGAGTACGGGTTGCCCGCCGTGACCGGTGCGGTGTGGGCGACGCAACGGCTGCGCACCGGGCAACGCGTCCGCCTCGACGGGTCGGCCGGCACCGTCACGGTGTTGGACTGAGCGGGACCGATCGGCGCCGCATGGACCAGCTGAGCACGGTGACCAAGGCCCTGCAGGTCCTGCAGGCGTTCAGCTACGAGCGTCCGGTGCTCGGCGTGTCCGAGTTGGCGCGCACGCTCGGCATGGGCAAGAGCAGTGTGCATCGCATCCTCAGCACCTTGGCCGAGCAGGGGTTCGTCGTGAAGACCGACGACGACCGGTACCGGCTCGGTCTGAAGCTGCACGCGCTCGGCCAACTCGTGGTCAACACGCTCGAGCTCCGCACGGTGGCGCACGGCCCGATGGAGCGGCTCCGCAACGACTGCGGCGAGACGGTGCACGTCGCCGTGCTCGAGGGCGCCGACGCGATGTACGTGCACCGCATCGAATCGCAGGCCACGCTGCGCACCTTCTCGCGCGTGGGTCGGCGGGTGCCGGCGCACACCACGTCGTCGGGCAAGGTGCTGCTGGCGTTCGGCGACCCGTCGCAGGTCGACGTGGTGGTGGCGGCCGGGCTCCCTCGCATCGGTCCTCGGTCGATCACCACCGAGCGCGGGTTGCGCGACGTGCTGAAGACCATCCGGCGCGACGGCTACGTGGTCAGCGTCGAGGAGAACGAACGTGGCGTGGTGAGCATCGGGGCGCCGATCTTCGGTCACGACGGTGCGTGCATCGCCGCCGTGTCGATGGCGGGTCCGTCGTTGCGGATGACGACCGAGCAGATCCCGCGGCTCGTGCAACGAGTGCGCCGCTGCGCGCTCGAGATCAGCCAGGGCATGGGGTTCCTCGACCGGGCGCCCCGGGCAGCGACGGGATCGTGACCCTCGTCCGGCGCCCGGTGTCCGGCGTCAGCGCAGGAATCGCAGCAGCAGCTGGTTGAACTCGGTGGCGTGCTCGATCTGGGTCCAGTGCCCGCACCTGCCGAACACGTGCAACTGCGATCGTTCGATCAGCTGCAGCAACCGCAGCGCGTTGTCGAGCGGGATGATCCGGTCGTCACGGCCGTGGATGATCAACGTGTCGTGGGGGAGTGCGGCGATCGCGTCCTCGGGGGTGGCCATGTCGGCCACCCAACGCTGGCGCGGCGCCGGGAACATCGCGGCGAACGCCTCCTGCACGCCGGGCTCGACGCTGGCGCGATAGCGCAGTTGTGCGAGCTCGTCGTTCACCAGCGTGCGGTCGAACGCGAAGAGATCGAGGATCGAGCGCATGTTCTCGATCGACGGCTCGTAGCCCCACACGCGGTCGAGGCCGTCGGTGATCGGGAAATCGACACCGACCGAGCCCATCAGCACCAGGCGGTCGACACGCTCGGGGAACCGGTGGGCGAACGAGATCGCCAGACCGCCGCCGAAGCTGTTGCCCACCAACGAGGCGCGCTCGATGCCGAGCGCGGTGAAGAAGCCGTCGAGCTGATCGACCCAGGCCGCCATGCCGTACGTGCCGGGCTTGTCGCTGAAGCCGAAGCCGGCCATGTCGGGCGCGAACACGCGGTGCTCCGTGGCGAGGTCGGGAATCGTGAGTCGCCAGTTCGCGTACGCCGACACCCCGGGCCCCGAGCCGTGCACGAGCACCACCGGTGCGCCGTCGCCGGCCTCGAGGTAGTTGGTGCCGATGCCGTTCGCGACGACGTGTCGGCCGACCTCGGGACGTGTGGTGGCGGTGCTCATCGCGACTCCTTGCGAGTGGCGCGCGCCGGGGTGGCGCGGAGGGAGGTGGTACGTGGTGGGGCGGGGCGCAGGCCCGGGGTGCGGTCGATCGAGCGTCGGATGCCGAGCGCTGCCGCGCGCACTGCCGGCACGTAGCGCTCGACGTCGGTGGCCGGCGCGCACGTCACCGACACCGCGCCGATCGCCCGGTCGTCCAGCACGATCGGCGCAGCGACGCAGGTGATCCCGAGCGAGTTCTCCTCGCGGTCGTAGGAGATGCCCGTCTGCCGGATGCGGACGAGCTCCTCGGCCAACACCTGGTGGCTGGTGATGGTGTACGGCGTACGTGGGACGAGTGGTTGTGCCATCACGCGCATCGCCGCCTCGGGGTTGTAGGCGAGCAATGCCTTGCCGACGCCGGTGCAGAACGCGGGCAGCCGTCCACCGACCCGCGACGCCGGGTTGACGGTCTTGTGCCCGTGGATGCGCTCGAGGTACAGCGCATCGGTGCCGTCGAGCACCGCGAGGTGCACCGTGTCGTGGCTCGCCTCGAACAGGTCCTGCATGAACGGCAACGCGGCCTCGCGCAACTTGTGCTTGCGCGGGACGTGCTCACCGAGCTCGAACAGCCGGATGCCGAGCTGGTAGCCGGACGCCGTCTTGTCGACCAGACCCTGCACCTCGAGTGCTGCGAGCAGACGATGGAGGGTGGGCTTGGGCAGCCCCGTGCGCCGGGCCAGCTCGGCGAGCGAGAGCACGGTGCCGGGGCCGTGGGTGAACGCCGTCAACACCTCGACGGCACGGTTGATCACCTCGATGCCCGGGCGCGTCGATCGGCCTGACGCGGCGTCGGGGTCGGCGGGCACGTGGGCGACGGTACCTCGGTGCCCCTCGCGACGAACAGGTCCGCGTTCCGCCATACGGAACATCGTCATTGCCCGGGTCGTCGGGCGGTCCGTACATTCGCCACATGCTCACCGCCGACCAGCAGGCCGCCGCCGCGCTCGCCCTGTGGGACGCCGATCAGACCAAGCAGTCGATCGCGCCGCTCACCGAGTCGTATCCCGACATCGACGTCGTCGACGCCTACGAGATCCAGTTGACGAACATCCGCAGGCGTCTCGACGCCGGCGCGCTCGTCCGTGGGCACAAGGTCGGGTTGTCGGCCAAGGCGATGCAGAACATGCTCGGGGTGCACGAGCCCGACTACGGGCACCTGCTCGACGACATGTTCGTCGACGAGGGCGCCTCGATCCCGATGAGCCGCTTCTGTCAGCCGCGCGCCGAGATCGAGGTCGCGTTCGTGCTCGGCCAGCGGTTGCAGGGACCGGGCGTCACCGTCGCTGACGTGGTGCGGGCCACTGACTACGTGCTCCCGTCGATCGAGATCGTCGACAGTCGCGTGACCGACTGGAAGATCAAGATCCAGGACACCGTGGCCGACAACGCCTCGTCCGCCGCGCTCGTGCTCGGCGGTCGGCCGACCAGGCTCGCCGACGTCGATCCGGCGCTGATCGGCGCGACGTTGCGCAAGAACGGCGAGGTCGTCGAGACCGGCTGCTCGGGTGCGGTGCTCGGCAACCCGGTGATCGCCGTCGCCTGGCTGGCCAACAAGGTGGCGCGGTTCGGGGTGACGCTCGAGCCCGGTCACGTGATCATGCCGGGGTCCTGCACGCGCATGGTGCCGATCGCTGCGGGCGACCACATCCGCGCCGACTTCGACGTCCTCGGCCACGTCGCCGTCCGTTTCGTCTGACGGACCGTCGCGCGGGACCGTGCGCGGGGCCGTTCCGGCAAACGGAACGCCATCGTTGCGCCCTCCCGCCGGGTCGTGGTTCGGTGCACGCCGTGAACGCAGCGAAGAAGATTCCCGCCGCCATCGTCGGACCCGGCAACATCGGGACCGACCTCATGTACAAGCTGCTCCGGTCCGAGCTGGTCGAGCCCCGCTACATGGTGGGCGTCGATCCCGACTCGGCCGGATTGAAGCTCGCCCGCGAACTCGGGCTCGAGGCGTCGCACGAGGGCGTCGACTGGCTGCTCTCGCGTGAGGAGTTGCCGGGCATCGTGTTCGAGGCGACGAGCGCCTACGTGCACGTGCGGAACGCTCCTCGCTACAAGAAGGCCGGCGTCTTCGCCGTCGATCTCACACCTGCCGCTCGGGGCCCGTACGTGGTGCCGCCGGTGAACCTGCTCGAGCACATCGACGAGATGAACGTCAACATGGTCACCTGCGGCGGCCAGGCGACGATCCCGATGGTGCACGCCGTCAGCCGGGTGGTCGGCGAGCTCGACTACGCCGAGATCGTCGCGACCGTGTCGTCGGCGTCGGCCGGTCCCGGCACCCGCAACAACATCGACGAGTTCACCCGGACCACCTCGAAGGCGGTCGAGGTGCTCGGCGGCGCGAAGCGCGGCAAGGCGATCATCATCCTCAACCCGGCCGAGCCGCCGTTGATGATGCGCGACACCATCTTCTGTGCGATCCCCGACGACGCCGATCACGAGAAGATCACGAAGTCGATCCACGACATGGTCGCCGAGGTGCAGACCTACGTGCCGGGCTACTCGCTGCGGGCCGAGCCGCAGTTCGACGTCACCGACAACGGCATCGCCCGGGTCGCCACGTTCATCGAGGTGCGCGGCGCCGGCGACTTCCTGCCGCCCTACGCCGGCAACCTCGACATCATGACCGCCGCTGCGGCGAAGGTGGGCAACGAGATCGCTCGTCACCTGCTCGACCGCGCCGAGAGCCCCGTGGGGGAGAACTGACATGCCGTACTCCGACGATCTGACGATCCGCATCACCGACACCTCGCTGCGCGACGGTTCGCACGCGAAGCGCCATCAGTTCACCGAGGAGCAGGTGCGCTCCATCGTCGGTGCGCTCGACACGATCGGCATGCCGGTCATCGAGGTCACCCACGGCGACGGCCTCGGCGGCTCGTCGTTCAACTACGGGTTCTCGAAGACCGACGAGCGGGTGCTGATGAAGGCCGCCGTCGACACGGCGAAGCGGGCAAAGATCGCCGCGCTCATGCTGCCCGGCCTCGGCATCAAGGAGGACATCAAGGCCGCCCACGATCTGGGCGTGTCGATCATTCGCATCGCGACACACTGCACCGAGGCCGACATCTCGATCCAGCACTTCGGCATGGCTCGCGAGATGGGCATGGAGACGGTCGGCTTCCTGATGATGGCCCACTCGCAGCCGCCCGAGGTGTTGGTGAAGCAGGCGCGCATCATGGCCGACGCCGGTTGCCAGTGCGTGTACGTGGTGGACTCGGCGGGGGCGATGATCCTCGAGGACGTGACGGCGCGGGTCGAGGCCGTGCGCGACGAGTTGGGCGACGATGCGACCGTCGGTTTCCACGGTCACGAGAACCTGGGCCTGTCGGTGGCCAACAGCCTGATGGCGGTGCGCGCCGGTGCGGTGCAGATCGACGGCTCGACACGCGCGTTCGGCGCGGGCGCGGGCAACACACCGCTCGAGGTGTTCGCCGCTGTCGCCGACCGCCAGGGCATCGTCACCGGGCTCGACGTGCTCGGGCTGGTCGACGTGGCCGAGGACATCGTGCGGCCGATCATGGACGGCGAGTGCGTCAAGGACCGGCTGGCGATCATCATGGGCTACGCCGGCGTGTACTCGAGCTACCTGAAGCACGCCTACCGGGCCGCCGAACGCTACGGCGTGTCCGGCGCCGAGATCCTGATGGAGTGCGGCCGCCAGGGGCTGGTCGGCGGCCAGGAGGACCAGATCATCCAGATCGCCTCCGAGCTGAAGGCGAAGGCCGCAGCATGAGCGGCACCGCGATCGTCGAGTGCGGCGACATCCTCGAGTCGGCGGTGCGCGAGCGCCGTGCGATCTCGCGGCTCACCGAGAGGTTCCCCGACCTCACCCTCGAGGACTGCTACGAGATCCAGAGCCTGCTCGCCACGCGCCGCATCGCACGGGGGGCGTCCATCGTCGGGGCCAAGCTCGGCCTCACGTCGCGGGCCAAGCAGGTGCAGATGAAGTGCAGCGAGCCCGTGTACGGACGGTTGTTCAGCGACAACTTCCACCCGGCCAACGAGCCGTTCGAAGTGGCGTCGCTGATCCATCCTCGCGTCGAGCCCGAGATCGTGTTCGTGATGAAGGACCGCCTCGCCGGACCCGGCGTGTCGGCGGCCGACGTGATCGCGGCCACGCGAGCGGTGTGCTGCGGGCTCGAGATCATCGACTCGCGGTACGACGACTTCTCGTTCACCGCGGCCGACGTCGTGGCCGACAACACGTCGGAGGCGAAGCTCGTGATGGGCCCGAGGATGGTCGACCCGACCGGGCTCGACCTCGGGCTCGTCGGCCTGCTGCTCGAGGTCGACGGCGAACAGGTGGCCACCGCGTGCGGCGCTGCCACCATGGGCCACCCGGCCGAAGCCGTCGCGATGTTGGCCAACTTCCTCGGCGCGCGAGGAGAGGCGATCGAGGCGGGCTGGACGATCTTCAGCGGCGGGCTCACCGCCGCGGTGCCGCTGAGCGTCGGGTCGCACGTGACAGCCACGTTCGGCCACCTCGGCACCGTCACCGTCCGGGGCGTGTGACGTGCCGCTCGTCCACGTGAACATGGCCAAGGGCCGCACCGACGACCAGAAGCGCGCCTTCATGGCCGCCATCACCCAGGCCGCCCAGGACACCCTGGGCGCGCCGCTCGCGTCGATCCGTGTGTGGATCACCGAGTTCGAGACCACCGAGTTCATGGCTGCCGGCGAGACGATGGCCGATCGCCGAGCGCGAGAGGCCGCTGGTGCGGCCGAGGAGAAGTGAGATGAGCGAGACCGTGCAGTTGCACCACGTGATCGACGGCGAACTCGTCGACTCGATCGACGGGCAGCGCTTCGACAGCGTCAACCCCGCGACGCAGGAGGTGTGGGCGACCGCCCCGCGCGGTTCGTTGGCGGACGCCGACCGTGCCGTCATGTCGGCCCGCCGCGCCTTCGACGAGGGCCCGTGGCCGCGGATGACCCCGGACGAGCGCGGCGCCGCGCTGCACCGCCTGGCCGATCTGATGATCGCGAACGCCGACGAACTGGCGCGCCTCGACTCCGTCGACATGGGCAAGCCGTTCACCCAGGCCCGCTCCAAGGACGTGCCGCGCAGCGCGCACAACTTCCGCTTCTTCGCCGACTACGCCCGCATGGCCGAGGACGAGAGCTACCCGTCGGCGAGCCATCACATCTACACCCGCTACGAACCGGTCGGGGTGGCCGCGGCGATCTCGCCGTGGAACTTCCCGCTGATGCTCGCGACCTGGAAGGTTGCGCCGGCGCTCGCGTTCGGCAACACCGTGGTGCTGAAGCCGGCCGAGCAGACACCCGCGTCGTGTGCTCGCCTGGGCGAACTCGCGATCGAGGCCGGGCTGCCGGCGGGTGTGTTCAACGTGCTCCACGGCTTCGGCCCGAACGAGGCCGGCGAGGGGCTCACCACACACGAGGGCGTCGACCTGGTCACCTTCACCGGTGAGTCGAACACCGGCCGGATCATCCAGAAGGCGGTCGCACCGACGCTGAAGCGGGTGAGCTTCGAGATGGGCGGCAAGGGCGCCAACGTGGTGTTCGCCGACGCCGACCTCGACAAGGCGGTCGACTGGTCGATCCAGGCGATCTTCACCAACGCCGGGCAGGTGTGCCTGGCGGGGTCGCGCCTCTACGTCGAGCGGCCGGTGTACGACGAGTTCCTGGCCCGCTTCGTCGACCGCGCCGAGCAGATGAAGCTCGGCGACCCGCTCGCCGCCGACACCGAGATCGGCCCGCTCGCCAGCGAGGAGCACTGGCGCAAGGTGTCGAGCTATCTCGACATCGCCGAGTCCGAGGGCGCCAAGATGCTGTGTGGCGGTCAGGCCGACGGTTGGTGGGTGAAGCCCACCGTGCTCGTGAACGTCGAGCAGGACATGCGCGTCTGCCGCGAGGAGATCTTCGGCCCGGTCGTGGTGGTGCAGCCGTTCGACGGCGAGGACGAGGCCGTGCGCCTCGCCAACGACACGCCCTACGGGCTCAACGCGATGCTCTTCACCGAGAACGTGCGTCGCGCCCATCGCGTGGCCGCGAAGCTGCAGGCCGGCACGGTGTGGGTGAACTGCTTCTTCATCCGCGACCTGCGTGCGCCGTTCGGCGGGTTCAAGCAGAGCGGCATCGGCCGCGAAGGTGGCAAGTACAGCCGCGAGTTCTTCACCGAGCCCAAAGCCATCGTGATGGAGATCTGACCGGTCCCGGTCTGGATCGGGCCCACGGGGATCGGGTGCGGTCAGGCGGGTTCGAACTCGAGGTGGAGTTCGACCAGCGCGCGCATCGTCAGCATCGGCACGTGCGCGAAGTCGTTCCGTCCCGGGGCCAGCCGCAGGTTCGGCAGCCGCCGCAGCGCGTGCTGCAACGTGATCACCTGCTCGAGCCGGCTCAGGTCGGCGCCGGGGCAGTGGTGCTCGCCGAGCGTGAACGCGAGGTGCCGCTGGCCGTTGGCGCGATCGAGTCGCACCTCGTCGGGTGCCTCGAACATGCGGTGGTCACGGTTGCCCGCCGCGTACCGCAGGTGGACGACCGACCCGCGGGCGATCGGCACCCCCGAGATCTCGGTGTCCTCGGCCACGGCGCGCCACAGTCCCTGCGTCGGTGACTCGAGCCGCAGCACCTCCTCGACGAACGCCGGCACGAGCGAGGGGTCGGCTCGAAGCCGTTCGGCCAGCCCGAGCGACGGGTCGCGGAGCAAGATCCACAACGCCGACGTCATCGCGAACGTCGTGGTCTCGTTGCCACCGATGAACAGGTGGTCGACGATCGTGATGATCTCCTGGTCGGTGAGCGGCCGGGGCCGCTCGTCGCCCGTGAAGGTGACGGTGGTGAGGTGGGTGATGACGTCGTCGCCCGGCTCGGCGCGCTTGCGTGCGATCTGCTCGGCCAGGTAGTCGTACATCTCGACCACCTGTTCGGCCACCCAGACGTCCTCGTCCGGTCGCAGCGGACGCACGAACGGCAGGATCCACGCGGCGCTCCACTGCTTGAGCCTCGGGATGTCGTCGGCCGGCAGACCGAGGACGTGGGTGATGATCCGCACCGGCACGGGCACCGCGAACTGACGGTTCCACTCGACCACGCCATCGTGTTCGAAGGTGGCGAACTGCTCGTCGACGACCTGCTCGACGAGTGCACGCGACGACTCGAGACCGGGCCCGGTGAAGAACTGGTCGATCAACGACCGATAGTGGCGATGGACGGGCGGGTTGGTGCCGAGCGGCGTCATGCGCTGCCAACCGCCACGGTCGTACACGGCCTTGGCGGCCTCGGAGCGTCGCTTGCTCGCGCCCGTGGGGAACGTGCGTTGGTGGCGCAACACGTGGACGATGTCGTCGTAGCGGGTGAGCACGTACTCGTCGGTACCGGGGATGCGGTGCACCGGGTCGTGCTCACGCAAGTGGTCGTAGGTCGGGTACCAGTTCTCCTGCGTGCCGGGCGAGTACAGGTCGACGTCCACGCCGCGAACGTAACGCAGGCCCCGGCCGGTTCGGTACGGTCGGGGAGGTGTTGGTGCTCGTGGCTCGTGTGACGATCGATCCGGCGTACGTGACGGCGTTCGAGTCGATCGCCGGGCGCCTGTGGGAGGCGACGCACCGAGCCGAGCCGGGGTGCCATCGGTACGAGTACGTGCGTCTGGTGACGCCGGGGGAGTACCTGGCGTTGATGGAGTTCGACGACCACGACGCGTTCCTGCGGCACCAGGCGAGCGAGCACCACGAACGGCTGACCGCCGAGATGCGCCCGTACATGCGGCAGGTCTCACTCGAGTTCGGCCGGTCGGTCGACGGCGCGTTCGGTGTGCCTCCGGGCGGGGCGACCGACCAGTCGGTCGTCGACCCCGACGTCGAGCAGCACTACGCCATCCGGTTCCCCGCCCCCGACTTCACCGCCTGGCCCTGATCCGACGCGAGTCGGCTCGCCTCCGATCGATGGGTACCCCCTTGGGTATTCATCGGGTGTTCCGATATACGGAACGGCAACCTTCCCCTGCGGAACTCGAGGGGCGCACACTCCGCACGTGGCGATCGAGGGGATGCCCGAACCGAGGGGGTTCGACACGACACGACGATTCGTGCGCGTCGTCGAGCATCGGCCGGACGGCTTCGTCGAGTTCCACTTCTCCATCGGCGATCCGTCGCTGTTCGTGGAGATGCTGCTGAGCGGTCCGGCCTTCGACGAGTTCTGTGCGTCGAGCGGTGCCGAGCTGCTCGGTCCGCTCGATCCGGTGCACGCCGACCCGCTCAGCGGTTTGGTCGACGACGAGCTGGACGACGCAGCGGTGGCGTTCGCATGGACCATGCACGACGCGTCGCACCGCAGGTTCACGTAGCTCGCACCAGCGAGCACTCAGGAGGGGACAGAACAGATGCAGATCGATCTGCGAACGGTGGCGATCCCACCGCAGCGCCAGACGTTCACGCACGTCGCTGCGCGACTCGGCGCCGACAAGCCGGCCTCGCGGTACCAGGAGGCGACGTGGGACGTGCAGGCCGACGCCAACTTCCACTACCGGCCGACCTGGGACCCGGACCACGAGATCTTCGACCCCAGCCGTACCCGACTGGTGATGAAGGACTGGTACGCGTTCAAGGACCCGCGGCAGTACTACTACGCGACCTACACGATCGCCCGCTCCCGCATGCAGGAGACCTCGGAGGCCGACTTCGAGTTCGTCGAGAAGCGCGGTCTGGCCGACTCGTTCGCGCCGGCGGCCAAGCAGAAGGCGCTCGACGTGCTGGTGCCCCTGCGGCACGTGGCCTGGGGCGCCAACATGAACAACTCGTCGATCTGCGCCTACGGCTACGGCACGACGTTCACGGCGCCCTGCATCTTCCAGGCGATGGACGATCTCGGCATCGCGCAGTACCTCACCCGAGTCGGCCTGCTGCTCGGCGACGTCGAGACGCTCGACGACGCGAAGTCGGCCTGGCTGTCGTCGCCGGTGTGGCAGGGGCTGCGCCGCTACGTCGAGGACACGCTGGTCGTCACCGACCCGTTCGAGCTGTGGGTCGCGCAGAACCTCGTCCTCGACGGACTGCTCTACCCGCTGGTGTACGAGAAGTTCGACGCCGCGCTCACGGCCGAAGCCGGTCCGACGGTGTCGATGTTGTTGCGGTTCCAGGTCGACTGGTTCGCCGAGACCTCGAAGTGGGTCGACGCCACGTCGAAGACCGCAGCCGGCGAGTCGGCGGCCAACGCGGCGCTGCTCGGCGAGTGGGTCCGCACCTGGCGCGACCGTGCGGTCGAGGCACTCGGCCCGGTGGCCGAGCTCGCGCTCGGCACCGATGGCGCCGCGGCGCTCGCCGACGTCCGGTCCACCCTCGACGCCCGCGCCGCCAAGTGCGGCGTGGCCCTCTGATCGGAGCCCGTGATGTCCACCGTGTTCATCGCCTTCCAGACCAACGACACCTCGCGGGCGATCGTCGAGGCGATCACCGACGACAACCCGAACGCCACCGTCAACGAACAGCCGGCGATGGTGAAGGTCGACGCCCCCGACACCCTCACCGTCCACCGTTCGTCGGTGGAGGACAAGCTCGGTCGATCGTTCGACCTGCAGGAGCTGCACGTCCACCTGATCACCCTGTCCGGTCACATCGACGAGACCGACGACGAGTTCACCCTCTCCTGGAACGCGAACTGAGGACCCCGCCATGACGATGACCTCCGACCCCACGCCCGCCGCGAAGAAGAAGCTGGGCCTGAAGGAGCGCTACGCGCTCATGACCCGCGGTCTCGACTGGGAGACCACCTACCAGCCGATGGACAAGGTGTTCCCGTACGCGACGTACGAGGGCATCAAGGTGCACGACTGGGACGCCTGGCAGGACCCGTTCCGCCTCACCATGGACGCGTACTGGAAGTACCAGGCCGAGAAGGAGCAGAAGCTCTACGCGATCATGGACGCGTTCGCGCAGAACAACGGCCACCTCGGTCTCACCGATGCGCGCTACATCAACTCGCTGAAGCTGTTCCTCACCGGCGTGTCGCCGCTCGAGTACATGGCGCACCGCGGCTTCGCCCACGTCGGTCGTGCACTGCCCGGTGTCGGCGCCCGCGTGGCCTGCCAGATGCAGAGCCTCGACGAGCTGCGCCACGCGCAGACCCAGATCCACTCGATGTCGAACTACAACAAGCTGTACGACGGCTTCCACAGCTGGCGGCACATGCACGACCGGGTCTGGTACCTCTCGGTGCCGAAGAGCTTCTTCGACGATGCGATCACCGCCGGCCCGTTCGAGTTCATGATCGCCATCGGGTTCTCGTTCGAGTACGTGCTGACGAACCTGCTGTTCGTGCCGTTCATCTCCGGCGCCGCCTACAACGGCGACATGGGGGCGATGGCGTTCGGCTTCTCGGCACAGAGCGACGAGAGCCGGCACATGACCCTCGGTCTCGAGGCGATCAAGTTCATGCTCGAGCAGGATCCCGACAACCTGCCGATCGTGCAGCGCTGGATCGACAAGTGGTTCTGGCGCGGCTACCGAGTGCTCACGCTCGTGGCGATGATGCTCGACTACATGCTGCCCAAGAAGGTGATGAGCTGGAAGGAGGCGTGGGAGATCTACGCCGAGGAGAACGGTGGCGCACTGTTCAACGACCTGGCTCGTTACGGCATCCGCCCGCCGCTCGGCTGGCAGCAGGCGTGCGACGACAAGGATCACCTGAGCCACCAGGCCTGGTCGACCTTCTACCAGTACCAGGCTGCCGCGCCGTTCCACACGTGGGTGCCCTCGGAGGAGGACATGGCGTGGCAGTCGGAGAAGTATCCGGACACCTTCGACACCTACTACCGGCCTCGCTTCGAGTACTGGGCCGAGCAGGAGGCGGCGGGCAACCGGTTCAACAACGCGACGTTGCCGCAGCTGTGCCAGGTGTGCCAGATCCCGATGCTGTTCACCGAGCCCGGCGACCCGACGCGCATCTGCTACCGCGAGAGCGAGTACGACGGCGAGACGTACCACACCTGCTCGGACCAGTGTCAGGCGATCTTCGACTTCGAACCGGAGAAGTACGTCCAGGCGTGGCTGCCGGTGCACCAGATCTACCAGGGGCACTGCTTCGGTCCCGACGCCGATCCGACGTCGCCCGACTTCAACCCCCTGCTCGAGGTCATCACGTGGTACCGCTACGACGTCGGCGTCGACAACCTGCCGTACGAGGGCTCTCGGGACCAGCAGAACTTCCAGGCATGGAAGCTCATGCAGACCAAGAACTGACCTCCGGCCCTTCCGACCCGAACCACCTCTTCACGACGATCTCAGACAGGAGATTCCCATGGCCGTCGCTGCTGTGAAGGAGTACGTCGGCGAGCGCAAGGACGTCGCCGCCAACCTCCCGCCCGGTACACAACTCACGTACATCGGCTGGCTCGACCACCTGATGTTCTGCGCCCCGTTCGCGCTCCCGCTGCCGTCCGACATGCCCTTCGGGGCGATCGTCGAGGCGGTGCTGCCGGGGTGCTTCGGTGCGCACCCCGACTTCGCGTCGATCGACTGGTCCGCCGTCACGTGGACCAAGGGCCGCAAGCCCTTCACGCCGGACTTCTCGAAGTCGCTCGCCGACAACGGCATGAAGCACAAGGACAGCCTCACGTTCGCGACGCCCGGCCTCACCGGCATCAAGGGCTCGCACAGCTGAGGTGACCGAGTGACCTACGAGCTCACCATCGAGCCCCTGGGCCAGACCGTCGAGGTCGAGGAGGGGCAGACCCTTCTCGACGCGAGCCTGCGTGCCGGGGTGTACCTGCCGCACGCCTGTGGGCACGGCCTCTGCGGTACCTGCAAGGTCCAGGTGCTCGATGGCGAGATCGACCACGGCGAGGCGTCGAGCTTCGCGCTCATGGACTTCGAGCGTGAGGAAGGGCTCTGCCTCGCGTGTTGCGCTCGTGCCGAGAGCGATGTGACGATCGAGGCGGACATCGACGACGAGCCCGACGCGCTCCACCTCCCGGTGCGCTCGGTCACGGCCACCGTCACCGAGATCGTCGACCTCACGCCGACCATCAAGGGTGTTCGTGCTCGCGTCGACCACCCCGACGGCCTGCCGTTCCAGGCCGGCCAGTACGTGAACGTGGCGATGCCCGACGGGTCGGGCCATCGCCCGTTCTCGTTCGCCAACCCACCCTCGAACCCGTACGACGTCGAACTCGACGTGCGGCTCGTCCCCGGCGGTGCCGCCACCACGTGGATCCACGAACGGTTGACGGTGGGCGACCGGCTCGAGCTCACGGGACCGTACGGACGGTTCCACGTGCGCCGGTCGGCCGAGCTGCCGATGCTCTTCCTCGCCGGCGGGTCGGGCCTGTCGAGCCCGCGCTCGATGATCCTCGACCTGCTCGGTGACGGGTGCACGCTGCCGATCACGCTGGTGCACGGTGCGCGCACCGTCGACGAGCTCTACCACGTCGACGAGCTGCGTGGCCTCGAGGCGCGGTACCCCAACTTCACCTACGTGCCCGCGGTGTCGAACGAGCCCGACGACAGCTCGTGGACGGGCGCTCGCGGGTTCGTCCACGAGGTCGCGTCGGCCCGCTTCGGCAACGACTTCCGCGGCCACAAGGCCTACCTGTGCGGCCCGCCGTTGATGATCGACGCCTGCATCACCGCGCTCATGCAGGGCCGCCTGTTCGAGCGCGACATCTACCAGGAGCTGTTCATCTCGGCGGCCGACTCGACCCGGGCGCGCAGCCCGCTGTTCAAGAAGATCTGACGGAACCATCTCGATGACCGCGTACACCGTCACCGTCGAACCGAGTGGTCGCACGTTCCGCTGCCCCGACACCAAGAGCATCCTCGTCGGCGTCGAGCACAACGGCGGCGCAGACGCGATCCAGGTGGGCTGCCGCTCCGGCGGCTGCGGCGTCTGCCGGGTCGAGGTGCTCCAGGGCACCTACACCGCGAAGCGGATGAGCAAGGCGTTCTGCACCGACGACGACGTGGCCCGCGGGATCCTGCTCTCGTGCCGCGCGTTCCCGACGAGCGACCTGGTGGTGCGCCCGTGTCCGAAGACCACCAGTACCACCACGACCACCACCCACTGACCTCATCACACACAAGGAGAACCACCCATGGCCATGTCAGGCGTGCTCCGCCCGGGGCACATGCAACTGAAGGTCCTCGACCTCGACGAGTCGATCGACTTCTACACGAACGTCGTCGGCCTCATCCAGACCGGTCGCGAGGGTGACCGCGCCTACTTCAAGGCATGGGACGAGCGCGACCACCACAGCCTCGTGCTGCGCGGCGCCGGCGAGGCGGGCATGGACTTCTTCGGCTTCAAGGTCGCCGACGACGCGACGCTCGCGAAGCTCGAGAGCGACCTGAAGGCGTACGGCGTCACCACCGAGCGCATCCCGGCGGGCGATCTGCTCGAGAACGGCGAGCGCGTGCGCTTCGAGATCCCGTCGGGCCATCTCATCGAGCTGTACTCGCAGAAGACCGCGGTCGGCACGCCGATGGGCGTCACCAACCCGCCGCCGTGGTGCGCTGCCGCCGAGCAGGGCATCGCCCCGATCCGCATGGATCACGCGCTGCTGTACGGACCCGACATCGAGAAGGTGCAGGCGCTGTTCTGCGACGTGCTCGGCTTCTACCTCGTCGAGCACGTGTTGCTCGAGGACGGCCAGACCGACCTCGCGATCTGGCTGTCCTGCAGCACCAAGGCTCACGACATCGCGTTCGTGCGCAACGAGGAGCCGGGCAAGCTGCACCACACGGCGTTCCTCCTGGAGAGCTGGGAGAAGGTGCTGCGCGCTGCCGATCTCATGTCGATGAACCAGGTGTCGATCGACATGGGCCCGACGCGCCACGGCGTCACGCGCGGCACGACGATCTACGCGTTCGACAACTCGGGCAACCGCTTCGAGACCTTCTGCGGCGGCTACCAGTCGTACCCCGACTGGGAACCCGTGACGTGGACCTGGGACGAGGTGGGCCCGGCCGTCTTCTACCACGACCGTCAGCTCAACCCGGCCTTCTTGTCGGTCTACACCTGATCGTCAGGTGCAGCGCACGCAGTCGTCGCTGCCGTGGTCGTTCGGCTCGTACGCGTCGGCTGACGGGTCGTTGACCCAGTCGACGTCGTTGACGACGAAGCGGTAGCGGTAGCGGCGATCGCGCTCGAGCGGCACGGTCACCGTGAACCGATCGCCGTCGCGCACCATCGGGTGCGCCTGCAGCGACCAGAGGTTGAAGTCACCGGCCAGGACGGCGCGGTCGATCCACTCGGCCGCCGGCAACGAGAACGTCACGTCCGTCATCGACGAGGCCGCACCTCCGGGTGCGGCCTCGTCCGCGGCGGGAGCGTCCGCCAGCACCTGACGCACTTCGGCGGCGACGTCCGGGTCGCGAGCGTCGACCTGGGCGATCTCCTGCTCGATCGGCGCGGGTGCGTCGGGGGTGACGGGGGCATCGGTGGATCCGGTGGATCCGGTGGATCCGGTGGACCCGGTGGACACGTTGGACTCGATGGACTCGATGGACTCGTTCTTCTTCTTGCGTGGCACGCCCGCCCGGTTCCCGCACGGACGTGCCGACGCGTCACCCGAGCGGAGGTTTCACCGCGGAGCCGGCGCACCGACCTCTCGGGTGGGTGCTACGACCATCGTCCACTGTGCGGTGCCCGACGGTGTCCCGATCATGACCGTGACCTCGCCGACGTGGCGCGGTCACGACCGCCAGGAGTCCACATGTCCCAGTCCTCGTCCACCCGTCGCACCTCGCGCCGCCGGTTCGGAGCCGTCCTCACCGGCGGTCTGCTCGTCGTCGGCCTCGGCGTCGGGGCCGTCGCCGGCTCGGCATCCGCGAAGGAGGTCGGGAGCGGCGGCGGTGGCGGCGGCACGACCGCGACGTGCAATCCGGTCACCAGCCTGACCTACAAGGGCGACGCCCGGGTCGGCGAGACCGGCCTCGCCTCGATCGACGTGTCCTACGGCGTGAAGCCCTGCGACAGCGCCCAGAGTGTGGTCGTGACGACCAAGGTGGCGCAGCTCACCAACCCGGCCAACGTGGTGTGGGACGATCCCGCTGCGCCACAGAACGGTCGCTTCACCGTGTTCGGCACCACCACGCGCACCAGCTACCTCGTGACCGTCTCCGTGTACGACGCCTCGACCGGCGTCCTCGCCGGCACCCGCAGCATCACCGCTGCCGCGATCCCGAAGGGCGTCTGATCGCACCGGCCGGTGGCGGCCGACGCACGGTCGGTCGTCACCGGTAGGCTCTCGCCCGCCGTTGCGGGTGTAGTTCAATGGCCAGAACCTCAGCCTTCCAAGCTGATGATGCGGGTTCGATTCCCGTCACCCGCTCTCGTCGCTACACGCGACGCTCGCCGTCGAGCCACACCTGCTCGATGCGGCCACCGATGCCCTCGAGGTCGGTCGCGTCGCCGGCCACCACCACCAGGTCGGCCAGCTTGCCGGGCTCGACCGTGCCGAGCCGGTCGTCCACCCCGAGCAGCCGGGCTGCCTCCTGCGTGGCCGAGCGCAACACCTGCGTCGGCGTCATCCCGGCGCGCTGCATCAGTCCGAGCTCGCGCAGGTTGTCGCCGTGTGGACCCACACCTGCATCGGTGCCCATCGCGACCTTCACCCCGGCCTCGACGGCGCGGCGCACCGCGTCGGCGTGGATCTGGATGACGTCGCGGGCCTTGCGGATCGACGCGTCCGACAGCGATGCACCGTGTTCGACCGCCTCGAGCACCCACACCGGAGCGATCAAGGTGGGCACCAGCCACGTGCCGCGCTCGAGCATCATCTCGATGGCCTCGTCGTCGAGGAAGATGCCGTGCTCGATCGAACGGATCCCGGCGCGGACGGCGTTCTTGATGCCGTCGGTGGCCTGCGCGTGGGCCATCACGTACCGGCCAGCGGCGGTCGCCTCCTCGACCAGCACCTCGAGCTCGCTCATCCGGAAGTGCGCACGGCGTGGGTCGCTGCCGACGCTCAACACACCGCCACTCGTCGCCACCTTGATGACGTCGGCGCCGTCGCGCACGAACTCGCGCACCCGCTTGCGCATCTCGTCGGGTCCGTCGACGATCGCCGACGGCTTGCCCGGGTACGAGGGCGAGAAGATCGGCACGCACTGGCCGCAGGGGAAGTACTCGTCGCCGTGGCCGCCGGTCTGGCTCAGCATGTCGAGCGAGATCTGCATGCGCGGCCCGTCGACCAGGCGTCGTTGCACGGCGAGCTTCACACCGGCGTCGGCCCCGCCTGCGTCGCGCACGCTGGTGATGCCGGCGCCGATGGTGGCCCGCAGGTTCTCGGCGGCCACGTAGAACCGGTACGAGAACGGGGTCTGCAGGTCGCGCAGGATGTCCATGCCCGCCGACATCACGTGCACGTGGCAGTCGAACAGGCCGGGCAGCAGGGTGCGTCCGGTGAGGTCGACCGAGGCGTCGCCGTCGCCGGTGCCGGGTGCTCCGACGTGGACGATCTCGGCGCCGTCGATCACCACGTCGGCCGGCGCAGGTGCCGAGCCCGTCCCGTCGAACAGCGAGCCACCGGTGAAGAGCGTGCGGGTCATGGCCCGAACGTATCCCCACCGGTGGCGAGTGCCCGTCATGCACTGATCAGACGAACCAGCCGTTGACGTCGACCACGAGGTGGGTGCCGTTCTGGGTGAACAGTCGCACCCCGCCGTCGCTGCCGGTGGCGCAGATCGCGTGGTTCGCAACCGTCTGGCCTGCCGCCGACAGGTTGAGGTTCGACGCCGTCGGGCGCGTGCCGTCGGGCCACACGGTGACGTAGCCGGCCTTGGTCGCCTCGGTGGCGGTGACGTTCATCGCCAGGCCGTGACGACCTGCAGCTGCCGTGCCGGTGGCGGCCGCGAGCAGCGTGATGGTGGTGCCTGCGGCCGGAACGCCGCCCGAGCGTGTGTCGAGCACGCGGTACGGCGACACGGGTACGAACAGACCGCTCGTGCCCGACGAGGCGCTCGAGTCGGTGTACCAGCCCGCCACGTCGACCACCAGGTGGGTGCCCGACTGGGTGAACAGCCGCACCGAGCCGTCGGCGCCGACGGGCACGATCACCTGATTGGCGATCGTCTGCGAGCTCGACTCGACGTTGAGGTTCGAGGTCGACGGGCGGCTGCCGTCGGGCCACACGGTCACGTAGCCGGCGGTCGTCGCCTCGGTGGCGGTGACGTTGAGCGCCACGGCCGACACACCCGACGACGGCACCCCCTGCTGGCCGAGCACGGCCACGGTGACGGTGGCACCTGCGGCGGGCTTCGAGCCGGTGTATCCGACCTGTGTGGCCGAGCGGGTGTCGAGCAGACGGCCCGGCGTGAGGGAGACGAAGCGCCCCGCCGACGAGGCCGAGGCGGGTGCGTACCAGCCGAACAGATCGGCCACGAGGTGGGTGCCCGACTGCGTGAACAGCCGCACCGAGCCGTCGGCGCCGACCGGCACCGTCACCAGGTTGGCGCGGGTCTGCCCGGCGCTCTCGAGGTTGAGATTCGACGCGGTGGGGCGGCTGCCGTCGGGCCATACGGTCACGTAGCCGGCGGCCGTCGCCTCGGTGGCGGTCACGTTCATCACCACGGCCGACACGCCCGACGAGGGCACGCCGGCCTGGCCGAGCACCGCCATGGTGACGGTCTCGCCCGCGGCCGGCTTGGTGCCGCTGCGCGTGTCGAGCACGCGCACGGGGGTCGAGAGCGCGCTGAAGGCCGACGGGGCGCCGATCGTGGTGGGCGACGTGGTCGGCGTCACCGTGGTGTCGCCGGTGGTCGTGGTGCTGCCGCCGCTGGTGGTGCCGTTGCCCTGCGCGTCGACCGACAGCGCGAGCGACAGGGTGACACCGTTGGCGTCACCCGTGGCCGTCGCGAGCTGGTTCACCGCCAGGTCGTTGCTGAACACGTTGTCGGTGGCGAGGGTGATGCCCGCGAGGTTGGTGCGGCTCGACGCGTACGCTGTGGTCGCGTAGATCGTGTCGCACATCGCCTTCGGGATCGCCAGCTGCGAGGTGGCGATCTTGTTCGCCGAGGTCGTGGCCGAGGCGAGCGACGGGTACACCTCGAAGTGCACGTGCGGCCAGCGGCCGGCATAGCAGCCGGGGAAGACGGTGGTGAAGGTGACCTGGCCGTTGGCGTCGGTCTCCTGCACGCCGCGCAGGTAGTTCTCGTTGGTGATGCCGCTCGAGTACAGCGAGTAGGCGCCGTCGCGGTTGCAGTGCCACAGGTAGACGGCCAGACCCTGCACGGGAGCGCAACCCGACATGAGGTCGCTCACCGTGAGCGTGATCGTGGTCGGGACGCCGGGTGCCGTCGTGGTCGACGCGCCGAAGCTCGACCGGATGTCGCTTCGCACGATGCCGCTGCGCGTGAGCACGTTGACGCCGTTGGAGCCGTCGCCGGGATAGGGACCGGCGGTCTCCTCGGGGATCACCGTGCACGACCCGGCGGCCAGCGCGGTGGCGGTGCCGCCCGCCAGTCGGGTCGCGAACGCTGCGGCACCCGCGGCGCCGAGCAACCCGAGCAGGGTGCGGCGGGGGAGCAGCCGTGGCAGGTCGCGGTCGATCCCGCCGAAGTCGTCGTGTGCGTCGTGCGCGTCGTGCGCGGTCGGGATGTGTTCGTGGGTCATCGTGTCCTCCGTCGATGGGGTGGCGGGTCGGAGCAACGGAACCATCGAGAGCTGGGGATCATCTCGGATCCCGGTGAGAGTCCGGTGAGACACGACTGGCAGCATGGGCGGCCATGGCGACGCTCGACCTCCCGGATCTCACGCTCTGGTACGAACGGTTCGGCACACCCGATCCGGCACGGCGGGTGCTCGTCTTCAACGGATCCGGTGCCACCATCGAGGCGTCGCGTCCCCTCATCGACAAGCTCGCCGAGCATCTCGACGTCGCGGTGCACGACCAGCGTTGCCTCGGTCGCACCGGCCTGCCGCCGACGCAGCCGACGATGGCCGACTACGCAGCCGATGCCCTCGCACTCGTCGACCACCTCGGTTGGGACCGCTTCGCCGTGTTCGGCATCAGCTTCGGCGGCATGGTGGCCCAGGAGTTCGCGGTCACCCATCCCGAGCGCATCACGCGGCTCGCGCTGCTGTGCACGTCACCCGGTGGTGCCGGTGGCTCGAGCTACCCGCTGCACGAACTGCTCGACCTCCCGCCGGACGAACGCGACCGCATCTCGTTGCGCAACCTCGACACCCGGTACGACGACGCGTTCCTCGCCGACCATCCGTTCGACCGGATGATCGTCGACGGCATGCGAGCCCGTGCCACGGTGGCCAAGTCGGCCGAGCAGTTGCGCGGCGAGCGCATGCAGCTCGACGCGCGCCGCCACCACGACGTGTGGGACCGGCTCGGCGCGATCACGTGTCCCACGCTGATCGCATGCGGCGACCACGACGGCACCGCGCCCGCTGCCAACAGCGAGGCGATCCACTCGCGCATCGCCGGCTCCGAGCTGCGTCGCTACGAGGGCGGTCACCTGTTCGTCTACCAGGACCGCCGGGCGTTCCCGGACGTCATCGGGTTCCTCACCGGCTGAGCCGTCGAGCTCGGCCAGACTGTGCGCCGTGTACACGCCGTCCGTCCTGACCACCCCGCTCGTCGCCACCGGTCCCGCCGACCCGTCCGCACCCGCACGGTGCCTCACCGGCAACTGGGCGTTCACCGAGGGCGAGCTCGAGATCGGCATCTGGGAGTGCACCCCGGGTGCGCTCGCCGGGCCGCTCGTCGACGAGGACGAGGCGATGTTCATGGTGGCCGGCCGTGCCACCGTGCACCACGACGGCGGCACCTTCGACCTCGCGCCGGGCACGCTGTGGACCACGCCCCCGCAATGGCCGTGCCGGTGGGACGTGCACCAGACGGTGCGCAAGATGTACGTCATCGATCACCGGCCACCCACCCCGGGCGAGCCTGCGCTGCTGGCCAACGCGTACGCGGTCGAGCTGCCCGACGGGACGCCGCGACCCGTCGTCATCAGCGGCTCACCGGTCGAGTCGTCGCTGTCGATCTGGTCGCACGACCGATTCGATGTCGGCGTGTGGGAGTGCACACCGGGCGAGTTCCCGTTCCGGCGCGACGGCTACCAGGAGGTGTTCACCGTGCTGTCCGGCCGCGCGACCCTCGAGGTCGACGGCGCCGAGGGTGGCACGTGCCAGCGGTTCGAGCTGGTACCCGGCGCGATGATCCTCACGCCCTCGGGCACGACGGGCCGGTGGATCGTCCACGAGACGATCCGCAAGGCCTATGTGACCGTCACCGACTGAGCACACCTCGTGTGCGGGCCGGACCGTGTCAGCGGTTGGTCGGTGCGTCGAGCCGGGCCTCGGGCGACGGCGGTGCGGTGCGTGCGACGTCGGCGTCGACCCCGAGCTCGAGCACCTGACGCCAGTCGGGCGTCGGGGCGTCGAGCTGCAGCGGCGCACCGCTCACCCGCTGGCGTCGCGGGGTGCGCTCGGGCTTGGCCTCGGCCGGCTTGGTGAACATGTGGAACAGGTTCACACCGATGTCGACGATCGAGTCGCGAACGCCGACGAACGCCACGATCGCGTGCAGGCACAGCAACGTGTTGAACGCGCCGAACGCCGCGTGGGCGTAGTGGGCGTCGGCGACGTCGCGGTAGACGACCCAACCCGACAGGGCCACCAGCAGGTACGGCACCACCACCATCGACAGCGGCGCCGTGGTGCGCGACCGGACCTTGGGCGTGCGGGCGAACGCCGTCTTGCGGCCGGTCACGCCCTGCATCATCGACTTCAGCACGCCGGCCAGGTTGACCGGCAGCAGCAACAGGTTGAAGCCGTAGATGCGCAACGCGTCGGTGCGCTTGTAGCCGCACGACTTGAGGTCGCTGGCCTGCGCCAGGAAGTAGGGGAGCGCGGCGGCCACCACGAGCGGGCTGAGCAACCGGTCGTCGAACGGATAGGCGAGCAACAGCATCAGGCCGAACGTCGCCCACGTGATCGAGGCCAGGTAGTTGACACGAAGGAAGGCTTCCATCATCCGGCCGCGCACGCCCTCGCGTGACTGCTTGCGCATCAGCGTGAGCAGCTTCGGCAGGATGATCAGACCGCCGTTGGCCCAACGCCGTCGTTGCACCACCAGCGAGCCGAAGTCGGGCGGGGTGGCCGAGTAGCTGAGCCGCTCGGGGTAGTTGTCGAGCCGCCACCCGGCGAGCGCCATCTCGATCGAGCTCTCGGTGTCCTCGATGACGGTGCGATCGGCGACGTAGCGCTTCTCGACGCGACCGTCGACCACCTCGACCGTCTCGATGTCGGCCAGCGCCTCGTACCGGATGACCGCGTTGGCGCCCACCCAGAACGTGGCGTTGTAGAAGCCCATGCCCTGGTGGACGATGTGCTGCAGGTCGGTCGACGCGCCGGCGAGCCGCTCGATGCGGGTGGACGAGCCGGGGAACGCGCTGTACGGCGTCTGGATGACGGCGATGCGTGACGACTCGGGCTGCGCCAGCACGTGCACGAGCCGCAGGCAGTACTCGGGCAGGAGCACGCTGTCGGCGTCGAGCGTGAGCACGTAGTCGGGCGCCGGGATCTCGAGGTCGGCCGGACCCCCGTGCTGCACGGGCTCGAGCAGGCGGCCGCGGGCGTCGTCGACGATGCGATACGCGCCGCCCATCAACCCGAGGTAGCTGTTCAGGTTCATCGCCTTGTTGGGATCGGCCGACAGCGAGGCCCACTGCTTGCGCTCGAACGAGCTCAGCTCGCACCGGAAGATCCACGTGAGGCGCTGCATCAGCTGGCGCAGTCGATCGCTCGACAGCTGCACGCCCTCGAGCCGGGCCTGGTCGATCGCGACGCCGGTGGTGGTGAGCTCGGCAGCGAGCTTGTCGAGCACCTGCGACGCGAGGAAGCGCTCGGTGTGGTCGCCGGCCCGGAACGGTGCGGCGACCTCTTCGAACCACGAGGCGGCGCTGATGTACTGCGTGGCGACGAGCAGCATCTCGTCCTCGGTGGCCTCGCGGCCCTGCAGCGCGGTCTCGAGCTCGTCCAGCGCCGCAGCGGTCATCTCGCGTGGCAACGCCAGGAGCGCGTCGACCTCGCCGGGCAGGCGCCGTGCGGCCTCGAGCAGCTCGATGTTGGCGGCGTCGGTCGGATGGGGCGGATCGTCGATCAGCAGCACCACCCGCATGTAGGGGAATTCCTGCACCGCGGCCGACAACATCGTCTGGAACACCACGCGGGCGTCTTCGCGGTACGACGGGATGAGCACGGTGAGCGTCGCGGTCGAACCGCTGAAGTGCAGGTCGAGCTCGGAGCGCGGCGCACGGTGATGGCGCTGCACGCGGTAGAAGTGGCCGAGCCGCGTGGTGAGGTACGCGAGGGCCGACACGGTGAGGGCGAGCACCACCGCCACGTACACGCCGGCCTCGACCGCGTTGCGCAGCTCGCCGACGGTGCTGTTGACGATCTCGCGGCGCACGACGATGAAGGCGTACGCGACCGCTGCGACCAGGGTGATCGCGATCGCGATGCGACCGAGGACGATGCGACGGTCCTTCACCGGCGGTGGCACCGCGGGCATCGGGGCACGGTCACGGTCAGAGCCCCACTGAGCTCGCCGCGGCTCGGTGTCGGTCTGCATGTACTCCTCCTGGCGGCGGAGCACGGGGAGTCGAGCACGCGGCTCACGTCTCCCGGGTGCGAGTCCGCCCACCGCGCCCGGAAAAGTCCGACGATTCGATCACCCGTTGTTGGGATCGGCTCTTCGGAGCAGCCAATATAGGCACATGCCTGATCTGCCGCAAGGCGGTGCGACGGTCAGCGCAGCTCGGCGGAAGGTGTCCTGGGGACGTCTCCTGCTCGCTGTGGTCGTCGTCGCACTCGCTGTCGTCCTCGTCAAGACCGTGCGCCGCACGACCGCCGAGGCGAGCACCTCGTCGGGCGCGTGGTTCGCGCCGTACGTCGATCTCACCCTCACCCCACCGTTCGAGTTCGAGACCCTCGACACCGAGGTGATCGACGACCTGATGCTCGCGTTCGTGGTCGCCGACCCGGACGACCCGTGCGTGCCCACGTGGGGCGGGTTCTACGACGTCGACGAGGCATCGACCGCGCTCGACCTCGATCGCCGGCTCGAGCGGTTCCGGGCCGCCGGCGGTCAGGTGGCGTTGTCGTTCGGCGGCGCGCTCAACAGCGAACTCGCCACGGTGTGCACCGATGCCGACGACCTGCAGGCCGCCTACGCCACCATGATCGACCACTACCAGGTCAACACCGTCGACATGGACATCGAGGGGGCCGCGCTCACCGACACCGATGCCTCCGAGCGTCGCGCCGAGGCACTCGCCGCGCTGCAGCAGGCCGCCACCGAGGACGACCGCTCGCTCGCCGTGTGGCTGACGCTGCCCGTCACCCCCGCCGGCCTGCCGGCCGAGGCGGTGGCCGTGGTCGACGCCACGCTCGCCGCTGGTGTCGACCTCGCCGGCGTCAACCTGATGACGATGAACTTCGGGCCGCAGTCGGCCGGCACCAACCTCGACATGGTGGCCACCACCGAGACCGCGGTGGCGGCGGTGAACCGCCAGTTGCGCAGCGCGTACGAGCGCGCCGGCATCACGCTGTCGGGCGATCAGATCTGGGGCAAGATCGGCATCACCCCGATGGCGGGCGAGAACGACGACGTCGGCAACGTCGTCGACGTCGACGCCGCGAAGGCGCTGCACGACTGGGCGCTCGAACGAGGGCTGCCGCGCGTGTCGCTCTGGTCGATCAACCGCGACCAGCCGTGCGGTGAGAAGCGCAGCGAACGCATGTCGCCGCTGTGCAGCAGCGTCGAGCAGCAGCCGCTCGAGTTCTCGTCGCTGTTCGCCGACCTGCCCGGCGACATGACCGACGCCGCGGCGGCCGTGACGGTCGAGCGCGAGGCGGCCACCGACGATCCCACCACGAGCCCGTACCCGATCTGGAACGAGTCGAAGGGCTACCAGGCGGGCAAGAAGGTCGTGTGGCACCGCGAGGTGTACGAGGCCAAGTGGTGGACGTCGGGACAGCAGCCCGACGCGCCGGTCGTCAACGAGTGGGAGACACCATGGCGGTACGTCGGCCCGGTGCTCGACGGCGAGCTGCCGCCCACCACGACGACGTTGCCGAAGGGCACCTACCCCGAGTGGGATCCGAAGAAGATCTACGACGAGGGCGACATGGTGCTGCTGAAGGGCGTGCCGTACCGCGCCAAGTGGTGGAACCAGGGGTCGCCGCCCAACATGGAGGTCATGACCGAGTTCGACACGCCGTGGGAGCAGCTGGGATTGCCTCCCGGCTGGTGATCGGCGTCGTACACTCGGCTGCACGGCGTGTCTCCTGACGCGCCACGGTGGAGCGGAGGTCGGACATGGCAGCGGCGCAGATCGCACTGATCGTCGGGGTGGTGCTCGTCGCCATCCTCGTGTTGTCGGCGGTGAAGACCGTGCCCCAGGGCTCGGTCGCGGTCACCACGATCTTCGGCAAGTACCACTCGGTGCGGCGTCCGGGCCTCAACTTCCTCATCCCGCTCGTCGAGAAGATCTTCCGGCGGATCAGCACCCAGAACCGCGCGGTCGAACTGCAGTTCCAGGCGATCACGCAGGACCAGGCCAACGTCTACTTCACGGCGATGATGGTGTACTCGGTGCTGAACGAGCACGAGGACACGATCAAGAACGTGGCGTTCAAGTTCGTGAGCGAGAAGGACTTCCTCACGGCCATGGTCCGCAGCGTCGAGGGCAGCACCCGCGGGTTCGTCGCCAGCATGAAGCAGGCCGAGATCCTCGGGCTGCGCGGCGAGATCGTGCAGGAGGTCAAGGAGAACCTCGACGCGACGGTCGAGACCTGGGGCTACCACCTCATCGACCTGCAGCTCAACGACATCACCTTCGACCAGGCGATCACCACGTCGATGGCACAGGTGGTGGCCTCGAACAACCTGAAGGCCGCCGCCACCAACGAGGGCGACGCGTTGCTGATCCGTCGCACCAAGGAGGCCGAGGCCGAGGGCACGGCGATCCGCATCGCCGCCGAGGCCGAGCGCACCGCCTCGCAGCTGCGTGGTCAGGGCGTGGCGCTGTTCCGCGAAGAGGTCGGTCGTGGTCTCACGCAGGCGGCCCGCGAGATGGAGGCGGCCAACGTCGATTCGTCGCTGATCCTGTTCTCGATCTGGACCGAGAGCATCCGGCACATGGCCGAGAACGGCAAGGGCAACGTGTTGTTCCTCGACGGCTCGCCCGAGGGCATGGAGAAGCAGATGCGCGACCTCATCGCGATGCAGCAGTTGCGCATGGTGTCGCCGCCGCCCCCGCCGCCGCAGCTGCCCCGGGCCTGATCTGCGGGTCTGATCTGCGGGTCTGATCAGCGGTTCAGGAACAACCGCACGTCGCGGTCGGTGTCCGTGCCGGCCATGGCGTGGCGCACCTGCGAGCCGCCGAAGCGCTGCGCCAGGTCGCGGTGCCACCAGGCCAACGAGCCGGGTTCGGCCCGGTGGTGGTGCACGCGTGAGCGGATCTCGACGGTGCCACCGGCATGTCGCACCAGCTCGATCGATCGCCGCTCGCTCGGCCAGTCGATGATCGACGCCGTGGTGATCTCCCAGAACCCGCCGGCAGCGCCGGGTCGGGGCGTGATGCGGTGGATGTGCCGGTGCCCGGTGAGCCACAGCACCACGCACGGGTGGCGGTGGACGATCTCGAGCAGTGGCGGAGCGAGCACCCGGTCGGGATCGCCGCCGCGTTCGTTGACGAGCGAGTCGACCCCGTGGTGGCTGGCGAGCACCACCAGCCGTCCGTCGCGCGTCGCCAGGTCGAGCTGCTCGTCGAGCCAGCGCAGCTGGAACCGGCCGATGCTGCCTTGGTAGTCGGCGTGCGGATGGTTGGTGTCGAGCACGATCAGCGTCACCTGTCCGAGCCGCACCACCGTGTCGGCGCGTCCCGTCTCGGTGCGACCGCTCCAGCCGAGCGCTCCGGCCATGGCATGCGCGGCGATCCAGTCGTCGAGGGTGATCGAGCGACGGGCCGGGTCGGCGACGATCGGCCGCTCGCCGATGCCGAGGAACGCCTCGGGCTCATCGACGAACAAGGTGAGCGCGTCGTCGGGCTCGAACCCGACCGGAGGGGTGAGGGCCTTGCGATCGCCGACCGCAGCGCGGTGCAGCGCCTCGTTCGCGAAGGCGGTGCCCTGGCACAGCAGGTCGTGGTTGCCGGGCATGCTGGTCCACGGCACACCCAGCCCGGCTGCCTCGATCGGCACGGCCGCGCGGGTGAGGAAGTCGTCGATCACCGGATACCCGCGCGGCTTCCACGTGTCGGCCACGTCGGCCGCCGGGCTCCAGAAGGGCCACGGCTCGCCGTCGGCCGCACCCCACGCGTCCTGCGCGCTGCCCCAGGCCGGCAACGACACGGTGCCGCCGGCGACGAGTCCGAGGTAGGCGTCGAGCTCGTTGCGCTGGGCGTTGTCGACGTTGTCGCCGGTGCAGACCAGCAGGTCGAGATCGCCCTCGGCGCGCAGCTCGTCGACGTGCTGCGCCACCGCCCACGGCACGAGCGTCTCCTGGGGCCGGTGCATGTGCAGCAGCGGCCGCCAGCGTGGGTCGTGCGCGAGCGTCTCGATCCACTCGAAGCGCATGGGTGACGCCGCGTCCATCACGTGCAGGTCGCTCACGTGTCCCAGTCGGGCCACCACCTCGCCGTCACCGGCGGGCTCGGGTGCCAGGTCGGTGCGCGCCGTCAGCGGGGGCGGCGGCGAGTGGACGAACTGACCGGGCGGCGGCGTGTGCGACATGGCGGCACCAGTGTGCCCGACGGCGGCCCGGTGCCAGGGGACGGCGTTCGCAGCACTCGGTAGCCTCGACACATGTCCGTCGCCACCGAGGTGTTCCGCTTCGACGACAGCTTCGCCCGCGAGCTCGAGGGGATGTACGACCCCTGGCACGCGGCCCCGGCGCCGGACCCGCGACTCGTCCTGCTCAACCGCGAGCTCGCCGTGGAGCTCGGTCTCGATGCCGACGCGTTGGCCTCGCCGGGGGGCGTGGCCGTGCTGGTGGGCAACGAGGTGGTGCCCGGTTCGCAGCCGATCGCGATGGCCTACTCGGGCCACCAGTTCGGCAGCTGGTCGCCGCTGCTCGGTGACGGTCGAGCGTTGCTGCTGGGTGAGCTGATCGACCCTCAGGGGCGGCGACACGACCTGCACCTGAAGGGATCGGGACGCACCCGGTTCGCCCGCGGTGGCGACGGCAAGGCCGTGCTCGGTCCGATGCTGCGCGAGTACGTGATCAGCGAGGCGATGCACTCGTTGGGCATCCCCACCACCCGCTCGCTCGCGGTGGTGGCCACCGGCGAGCGCGTCGCTCGCGAGCGGCTGCTGCCCGGCGCGCTGTTGGTGCGTACCGCGTCGAGCCATCTGCGCGTGGGCTCGTTCCAGTACGCCGCGTCGACCGGCGACGCCGGGCTGCTGCGACGTCTGCTCGACCATGCGATCGCCCGGCATCATCCGGATGCGGCCGATGCACCGATTCCCGCGCTGGCGTTCTTCTCGTCGGTGCTGCAGGCGCAGGCACGGCTGGTGGCGCAGTGGATGCACGTGGGGTTCGTCCACGGCGTGATGAACACCGACAACACGACGATCTCCGGCGAGACCATCGACTACGGACCGTGCGCGTTCGTCGATCGCCACGATCCGGCCACGGTGTTCAGCTCGATCGACCACGGTGGCCGCTACGCGTACGGCAATCAGCCCCGAGTGCTGCAGTGGAACCTCGCTCGGCTCGCCGAGGCGCTGTTGCCGCTCATCGACCCCGACACGGCGCGAGCCGTCGAGCTGGCGACGGCCGAACTCGTCACCTTCGACGAGCACCACCTCGCCGCATGGCGCAGCGGTATGCGTCGCAAGCTCGGCCTCACGGGCGCGGTGGCGGGTGCGGCCGACCTCGATCGGTTCGTCGACGACGTGCCGGCGATGCTCACCGTGCAGCAGGTCGACCACACGCTGTTCTTCCGGCGGTTGGCCGACGCCGTGCGCGGCGACGGCTCGTCGGTGCGGGCCTTGTTCGCCGACCCGACGGCGTTCGATGCGTGGGACGTGCAGCGCCGTGCGCTCGTCGGCGCGACCGAGCCGGCCGCCGACGCGGCGACCGCGGCGGCGATGGACGCGGCCAACCCGATCTACATCCCGCGTAACCATCAGGTGGAGGCCGCGCTCGAGGCAGCCACCGAGGGCGTGATGGCGCCGGTGCGGGCGCTGATCGACGTGGTGCGTCGACCGTTCGACGAGCGTCCCGGCCTCGACGCGTACGCCGTGCCCTCGCCCGATCGCGGCCCGTACCGCACGTTCTGCGGCACCTGAGCGCACTCCCGCGATCGCGGCCCGTTCAGTCGCGCCAGCGCTCGATGCGCTCTGCCGCCGAGCGGTCCTCGAGCACCGCGCACAACGCGTCGAGCCGGTCGCGCCGGGCGCCTCGCCACTGGAGCTGATCGAGCGTCGCGCGCAGCGGGAGGTCGGTGCGCAGCTCCGACACGTCGCGGCACAAAATGGCCTCGTCCCGGTGCTCGCGCAACGACGCAGCCAAGCGCTCGCGACCTCGGACGCGCACGTCCCAGTCGGCGGGGTCGAGCGGGATCGCGGCCACCGTGCCGTAACGCTGCAGCAGCGCGGCCGACGACGTCAGGCCCCAGCCGGGCACGCCAGGCAGCCCGTCGCTGCGGTCGCCGACCAACGCGAAGAGCTCCGGGACCTGCTGCGGTGCCACGCCGTAGCGGGCACGCACCGCCGCCTCGTCGGTGACCACGTCGCGGATCCGGTCGAGCACCACCACGCGTTCGCCCCGCACGCACTGGTCGAAGTCGTTGTCGCTCGAGCAGATCACCACCCGAGACACGTCGGGATGATCGGCGAACCTCGCCGCGGCGGTGGCCAGCATCTCGTCGGCCTGGTAGCGCCCGGTGGGCCACACCGGTAGGCCGAGCGCGCGGACGGCGTCGGCGGCGAGCGGTGCCTGCGCGGCGATCAACTGCTCGGGCGAGGTGCCGCGTGACGAACCGGCCGGGGCAACCACCGAGTCGAACGCGACGGCCACGTGCGTCACCTCGGGTCGACGCAGCAGCGAGACGAGCGTGGCCAGCACCCCTCGGGCGGCACCCACCTCGCGCCCGGCGCTCGTGCGCACCCGGGGTGCTCCGTGGAAGCAGCGGAACAGCTCGAACGTGCCATCGACCAGGTGCACCTGCACCCCGTCCGCTGTTGCGCCCTCCACACGCACAGTCTCGCCGACGTCGGTCGGTCCCGTCGCGCCCGGCCGGTCTCGTTGGTGTCGCGGGTGCCGCTGTCGTTAGCGTCGCCGCGCGATCGCGACGCGCCCGCGACCCGTCTCCCGGAGGACACGATGAGCTACGAGACCCTCGACTGGACCGTCGACGACGGCATCTTGACGCTGACGCTGTCGCGGCCCGACCAGCTCAACGCGTTCACCGTCGAGATGGCGAACGAGCTCGTGCATGCGTTCGAGCGCGCGAGCGACGACGACGACGTGCGCGCCGTGATCGTCACGGGTGCCGGCCGTGCCTTCTGCGCCGGCATGGACCTGAGCGTCGGCGGCAACGTGTTCGGCCTCGACGAGTCGCAGCGGCCGACCATGGACGACCTCGTCGACCGGCTCGACGACCCGGCGATCGTGGCCGGGGTGCGCGACACGGGCGGGCGCGTGTCGCTCGCGATCTTCGCCTGCAAGAAGCCGGTGATCGGCGCCATCAACGGAGCCGCCGTCGGCATCGGCGCGACGATGACGCTGCCGATGGACGTGCGCATCGCGTCGGAGAAGGCCCGCATCGGGTTCGTGTTCGGGCGCATCGGCATCACGCCCGAGGCGTGTTCCACCTGGTTCCTGCCGCGTCTCGTCGGGCTGTCGCAGGCGCTCGAATGGTTCTACTCGGCCGACATCCTGACGCCCGACGAGGCCCTGCGCGGTGGTCTGGTGCGCGACGTGGTGGCACCCGACGAGCTGCTGCCGGCGGCGCGTGCGCTCGCCGAGAAGTTCGTGCGCGGCAAGTCGCCCGTCGGCATCGCGATGACCCGCCAGATGACCTACCGCAACGCGGGTGCCACGCATCCGCTGGCCGCGCACCAGGTCGACTCGCTGTCGATGTTCTACACGAGCATCGGCGACGGCAAGGAGGGCGTGCAGGCGTTCCTCGACAAGCGCGATCCGGCCTTCGGGTCGAAGGCATCGGAGATGCCCCCGTTCTACGACGACTGGCAGTCGCGCTGACACCTCCGGTGGGGTCGGTGGCAGGGGATACCGTTCGTCGATGGCCACCATCGACGACGTCGCCGCACTCGCGCACGGGTTCCCCGAGGTCACCGAGGGCACCAGCTGGGGCCACCGCACCTGGAAGGTCGGCAACACCGGCTTCGCCTGGGTGCGTCCCTTCAGCAAGGCCGACGTCAGGCGGTTCGGCGACGCGCCGGTGCCCGATGGCCCGATCGTGGCCCTGCGGGTCGACGACCTCGGCGAGAAGGAGGCCGTGCTCGCCGAGGGACGGCCGGGCATCTTCGACATCGAGCACTTCGCCGGATACCCGGCCGTGCTGGTGCAGTTGTCGAAGGTGCGTGCCCGTGATCTGCGCGAGGCGATGGAGGACGCGTGGCTCTGTTGCGCACCGCCCGCACTGGCCGAGTCGTGGCTGTCGTCGCGCCGGCGCCGTCGTTGAACGCGCGCCCAGCGACGACGTGTCGCACCGCTCGTTAGGGTGACGCGCATGGTCGATCCCGTCGATCGCCCGTGGTCGCGCAATCTCGCGGTGGTGTTGCTGCTCGCCGTCCCGGGAGTCGTCGCGACGGCGCTGTCGATCGACGGCGCGCGCGACGAGGCGCACGCCCGTGACGAACGAGCGGTCGCGCTCGTGACCGAGCGCCTGTCGGCGAGGCTCTCCGATGCGAGCACCTCGCTCCTCGGTACGGACCTGCTCGCCGCCGACGGTGAGGTGACCGCCGACGAACTCGACGTGTTCGTCGAGGACATCCAGCCCGTGACCGACTTCCGTGCCATCGCGTTCGAACAGGTGGTGCCCGCCGACGAGGCCGACGAGTGGCAGGAGGCGACCGGCATCCGCATCACCGAGAGCGATGGTGCCGGGGGCTTCGTACCGGCGACCGGGGACGACGTGCACTATCCGGTGCGGTTCGTCTCGCCTGACACCGACGACAACCGTCGCGTGATCGGCTTCGACATCGGCAGCGACGAGGTGCGGCGGACCGGGGTCGAACAGGCGACGCAGGTGGAGGAGCCGGCGCTCGCCGGCCCCATCGCGCTCGCCGGCAACGGCCGGCCCGGTCTGTTCCTCATCCGGGCGGTGCGGGGCACCGACGATGCCGTGGTCGGCTACGTGTCGAGCGGCATCGGCGTGGCCGACCTGGTGCAGCAGGTGGCCGACATCCCGCATCTCGACGACGTCGGGCTGTCGGTCGACGGCACGCTCGTGTCGGGTGTCGACGGCGGCGATGCCACCTCGTCGTTCGATCTCGGTGGGCGCACGATCACCGTCACCGCGGGCGACACCCGAGGCGTGAACCCGTTGGTGCCCGTGTCGCTCGGTGCGACCACCCTGGTGGTGTGCGGGTTGGCCGAGTGGTCGGCGTCGCGAGGCCGCCGTGCCCGACGCCGCGAGCGCGAGTTCGCACAGCGCGAGATCGACCTGCAGCGTGCCGTCGTGCAGACCCTGCAGGCGTCGCTGCTCACCGACACGCCCGAGGTGTCCGGCTACGAGCTGGCCGTGGCGTACCGCTCGGCCATGCGCTCGGTGGGCATCGGCGGCGACTGGTACTCGGTGATCGAGCACGGCGATGCGCTGTTCGCCGTGGTGGGCGACATCGCCGGCCACGGTCCCGGCGCCGTGGCGATCATGGCCGAGGTGAAGACGATCATCCGTCATCTGCTGTCGACCGGTGCGTCGATCGAGGAGGTGCTCGAGCACGCCGAGCGCAGCCTCGAGCGCCGACGCGCGTACGGGTCGGTGGTCATCGCACGCATCGACCGATCGTGTGGTGCGGTCACCTTGGCCAACGCCGGGCACCCGTCGCCGATCGTCGTGAGCGGGGGAGCGGCCCGACGCTTCGACACGGTGCACCGTCCGTGGCTCGGCGTGGCCGGTGTCGCCGCGCCGCTCACCCACTTCGACCTCGAACCCGGTGACACGTTGTTGCTGTACACCGATGGCCTCATCGAGGAGCGTGGCGAGCCGATCGATCGCAGCATCGACGAACTCGCGGCCCGAGTGGCCCGTGACGTGGCCGACGCCGGCGACGTACATGGCCTGACCGAGCGCCTGCTCATCCACCGCGACGCCGATCGCTCCGACGCCACAGTCGACGACGACATCGCCATCCTCGCCATCCACCGCCGGCGCACCTGACGCCGAGACGTCACCCACAACGGGTTAGTTGACGACCGGCTAACGACATGGTGTCGGCGTCGTGCGTTCCGCTGGCGTGGCGAACGGTCTCCTGCGGGCCGCCGAAGTCATGCTCGGTGGCTCACCTCTCCACAACTGAAAACCCCACGGGACACCGTGTGGCGGGGCGCCACCCACGAAACCTCCGGCGTCTCGCCACGCGGACCGTGCGGGTCGGTGGTGGGGACGATCACGCGGCGGGACGCCTTTCCCGAGGTAGGGGCGTCTCGCCGCACCATCGGACTCCGACAGCACGGCCGACGACGATCGCCTCGACGACGCCCGTATCGACGATGCGAGCGGATCGATGTGGTCGGGGCGGGGAGATTTGAACTCCCGACCCCCTGCTCCCAAAGCAGGTGCGCTACCGAACTGCGCCACGCCCCGAACGTCCGGCGATGCTATCTGCGAAAACGGCGGCGGGCCCCGACCTCACGGTCGGGGCCCGCAGCGTTGCCGCTCGCTCTGAGCGCGTCAGACGTTCGAGACGATCAGCGGATCACTGGGTGACGATGAGCGCCGTCACCATGCCGAGCATGCCCTGCGAGCTCTCGGCGTGGGTGAGGATGTGGCAGTGCCAGGCCCACACGCCGAGCTCGGTCGCCTTGTAGAGCACCGTGTAGCGCTCGCCTGGTGCGATGTTGATCGTGTCACCGGGCATCGGCGAGGGGAGCGGCACGCCGTCCTTGGCGATGATCCACCCCATCGGCTGGTGCAGGTGCATCGGGTGGGCGGTGAGGCCCTCGTTGTAGTAGTTGACCTCCATCACGTCGCCGAGGCGCACCGTGTACGGCTCGGTGGCGGGGAAGCCCTTGCCGTTGAGGCTGAGGCCGATGGTGCCGGCGTCGTTGAGGACCATGTTGATCTTGCGATCGACCTTGTCGTAGCCCTTGTCCTTCAGGTAGTCGGGGATGGGCATCTCGCCGACGGTGAAGGCACCGAACATGCCGTTGGGGATCTGCTCCTGCGCGTTGTGGTGCGAGTGATAGATGCCGACGGCGGGCTCGATGGTGGTGAACTCGTAGACGAAGCTCTCACCGGGCTTCACGACCGGCTGCGTGTACGGGTCGACACCGTCCATCGCGTTCGGGACCCGAATGCCGTGGAAGTGGATGTCGGTCGACTCGTCCATCTCGTTCTTGAAGTTGATGCGCACGTGGTCGCCGACCTCGAGGTGGATCTCCGGAGCGGGCACGACGCCGTTGTAGGTGGTCGCCTCGACGAACTTGCCGGGCGTGACCTCCCACTGGACCTTCTTGGCGACGACGTCGAACACCTTGGTGCCGTCGGCTTCGATGGTGGTGGGCTCGAGCAGGTCGCCACCGTGACCCTCGGTCTTGGCCGGGTACTCGAGGGCGACGTCCTCCATGACCCGGTCCATCTCCTGCCAGTCCATGGTGCCGGCGCCACCGCCGGCCATGTCGCCACCGTCGCCGACCATCATCACGGCCGTCATGCCGCTGGCGGCGTGACCGGGGATCTCGCAGAGCATGTCGTACTGGCCGTCGACGACGGTGCCGAGGTCGAGCGTCTCGGACTCACCGGGCTGCAGGTCCTTGGTCTTCACGCCGAGCGACGGGATCGACAGGTTGTGGACCATCGTGCCCTTGTTGGTGACGTTGATGGTGATGGGACCCGCGGGGATGTCGTTGACGAGCGGTCCGATCTGCCATTCCTTCAGCTCGATGTCGAGCACGGTGGCACCGCTGTCGCCTTCCGACGACGACGCGGTGGCGGACGAGTCGTCTCGCAGTCCGAAGACTGCGAGCACGAGGGATGCGATCGCCACGACGAACGCACCCCAACCCAGGACTGATCGGTCTGCTCTGCTCATAGTGGGCTCCACTCTGCGGGAGACCCGGGCGGTCGATCATGGGCCTCAGGGCGGTCCGGGCTGGGACCAAAGTCCCAAAGGTGCCGTTCCGGGGAACTCGGCGCCCGGATCGGACGACGTGGCCCGCCGCGGCTCAGCCGGCGTCGTGGCCGAGGGGCACCCACCAGCGCAGCTCGGAGCCGCCCTTCTCGGCTCGCGGCCGCAGTGCGCAGCCGCCGCCGAGCAGGCGGGCACGTTCGGCCATGTTGCGCACGCCGTTGCCGCCGGCGGTGTCGAACTCGGGTGGTACGCCCCGACCGTTGTCGAGCACGCGCAGGGTGAGCACGTCGGTGGCGACCAGCTCGATCTCGGCCTCGGTGGCGTTGGCGTGCCGGGCCACGTTGGTGAGCGCCTCACGCAGGCTCGCCATCAGCTCGGTGCGGATCTCGGGCGTGGTCGCGGTCTCGACCGGGCCGTCCATGCGCACCCGCGGCGAGTAGCCGAGCACGCGCTTGGCCTGTGAGGTGACGGTGTTGAGCTCCTGGCCGAGCGAACCGTCGCGGCCGGCCGACCCGAACGTGAACACGGCGGTGCGGATCTCGCGGATGATCAGGTCGATCTCGTCGACGGCGTGCTCGATGCGGTCGGTGATCGCGTCGTTCTGTGCCCGGATCGACGTGGCCTGCAGTTCGAGGCCGAGGCCGAACAGTCGCTGCAGGACGGTGTCGTGCAGGTCGCGGGCGATGCGTTCGCGTTCGCCGGCCAGGGTGAGCAGTTCGCTGGTGGTGCGCAGCACGCTCTCGGCGCGCAGGCGCTCGGTGACGTCGCGGACGGTGGCCACCACGCCACGGTGGTCGGGCATCGACAGCGGCGACAGGCTGATCTCGACCGGCAGTTCGGTGCCGTCCTTGCGCTGCAGCGACAGCTGCATGCCGGGTCCCATCGGGCGGGCGCAGTTGGCCTCGACGAACCCGTGGCGCAGCGCGGCGTGCCGGTCGCGCGAGCGGGTGGGCACGAGCATGTCGATGTTGGCGCCGATCAGCTCGCACTTGTCGTAGCCGCTCATCGCCACCAGCCGGGCGTTGACCACGCGGATGGTGCCGTCGGGGCGGCTCACCACGAGCCCGTCGGGCAGGTCGTCGATCCAGTGCTCGAACCCCGGCGTGGCCGGGTGCGGCACCTCGTCGAGCGGCCGGTCGAGGGCCTCGTCGTCGGAAGCAGCGTTCAGGTGTGCCGCATCGTTGGTCACGGCCTCACCTTAGTCAGACCGCCACCCGCGCCCCCTGTTCGTGGGGGCTCGGGCGTTTCCAAGGGCCGAAGGTCCCTGGCTGTGCCGCGTCGGTGCGGGCAGACTGGACGAACTATGAACGACGAGCCCCGCGTCCGTGTGTTCCTGGTCGACGATCACGAGGTCGTTCGGCAGGGAGTGCGCGCCCTCATCGACGCGTCCGGCGACCTCGAGGTGGTGGGTGAGGCCGACTCCGTCGAGACCGGTCTGTCCCGAGTGCTCGCCGTGCAGCCCGACGTCGCGATCCTCGACGTCCGACTGCCCGACGGCAACGGGGTCGAACTCTGCCGCGAGATCCGCAGCCGGATGCCCGAGGTCAAGTGCCTCATGCTCACCTCGTACTCCGACGACGAGGCGCTGTTCGAGGCGATCATCGCCGGCGCGTCCGGCTACGTGCTCAAGCAGGTGCGCGGCACCGAGCTGCTCGCCGCGATCCGGCGGGTCGCCTCGGGCGAGCACCTGCTCGACCCCGCCGTCACCGGTCGGGTGATGAAGCGGTTGAGCAACCCGTCGAGCGAGGACCAGCGCCTCGCGAGCCTCACCGCCCGCGAGCGCGAAGTGCTCGACCTGATCGGCCAGGGCCTCACCAACCGCCAGATCGGCGAGAAGATGTTCCTGGCCGAGAAGACGGTCAAGAACTACGTGAGCGGGCTGCTCGCGAAGATGGGCATGGAGCGGCGCACCGAGGCGGCCGTGTTCGTCGCCCGGCGCGAGCACGACCGCGCCCACCACGCGCTCGACTGACCGGATCCCCTGACCGGCTGCCACGCAGGATCCCTGACGGGCAGCCGGTCGACCGGACGGTCGCGTCCGTGATCCATCGACCTGTTCGCGCCCCGGGACGCGCCCGCGTGCTCGGTGCCCTCCTCGCTGCCGGCTCGCTCGTCCTCGTCGCGTGCAGCGGCGGCGGTGACGGGGCCGCTGCGGCGACCACCGCGGCCGAGGGTGCATCCACCGAGGGCACTGTCGTCGACCAGGTGGCCACCGAGGGCTCCGAGACCAGCACCGGCGACGCCGGCTCGGGCGAGCACTCGAGCGAAGGCTCGGGCGGCACGGTGTCGAAGGAGGCCTTCGACGAGCTGAAGCTCAAGGTGCTCGAGCTCGAGGTCGAGGTCGACAAGCTGCAGGTGCTCGCCGGGCTGAACACCAAGGGCGAGACGCCCGAGGAGACCACCGAGACCACCGAGGCCTCGGCCGAGCCGCCCCACTGGACCTACGAGGAGGCCGCACGCTGGTCGGAGCTGTCCGACGAGTTCAGCGCCTGCGGGGCCGGCACCGAGCAGTCACCGATCGACCTGTCGGGTGCGGTCGGGCTCGACCTGCCCAACATCGTGATGGACTACGCGCCTGCCAAGGCCACGATCGTCGACAACGGCCACACGGTGCAGGTGAACGTCCCGGAGGCCGGTTCGATCGAGCTCGACGGCACGCAGTACCAGTTCGTCCAGTTCCACTTCCACGCGCCGAGCGAGCACACCATCGAAGGCGATCACTGGCCGATGGAGTGGCACTTCGTGCACAAGGCCGAGGACGGCTCGCTCGCGGTGATCGGGGTCCTGGTGCAGGAGGGCCCGGCGTGGCCGGCGTTCGACTCGATCATCGACTCGCTGCCGCTCGAGGAGGGCCAGGAGGACATCGTCTACGGCGACGTCGACGTCAGCGCGTTCCTGCCCGACCTCACGGCCGCCTACCACTACGACGGCTCGCTCACCACGCCGCCGTGTTCGGAAGGCGTGAAGTGGTCGGTGCTGCAGTCGTCGATCACGATGAGCGCCGAGCAGATGCAGGCGTTCACGAGCCGGTTCAGCGAGGCCAACAACCGGCCGGTGCAGCCCACCAACGACCGGACGGTCGAACAGGACCTGAGCGCTTGAGGACCTGAGCGCTCGGCGGGCCGAACGCCTCCGAGGTCAGCTCCAGGCGGCGAGCCGCTCGACGACCCGCAGCAGGCGCTGCACGTCGTCGGCATCGATGTAGCGGGCCAGCCCGGCACGCACCACACCGCCCTGGTCGGCGAGGCCGAGCGAGTCGACCACCTCGACCGCGTAGTTGTGGCCGTCCCACACCGCCACCCGTTCGGCGGCCAGCGCGCGAGCGACGTCGGCGGGCGCGACCCCGTCGACCCGGAACGCCGCCGTGGGCGTGCGACCGTCGAGCCCCTGGGGGCCGTAGACCGTGACCCCACGGATCGACTGCAGACCCTCGAGCAGGGGAGCGAACACCTCGCGCTCGGCGGCCGCCACCCGGTCCATGCCCTCCTCGAGCAGGAACCGCGCCGCGGCGTCGACCCCGGCGATCGCCTCGTAGTTGGGCATGCCGGTCTCGAACCGGCCGGGACCGTGGTCGGGCGCCGGTCGCACCTTGTAGACGGGCAACGACTCGAGCAGATCGGGATCGACCCACAGCATCCCGCTGTGCGGGCCGTACCACTTGTAGGGCGACGACACGAGCGCGTCGCAGCCCAGCGCGGCGATGTCGATCGGCAGGTGCGGCGCCAGCGCGACGGCGTCGACGTAGACGCGAGCACCGACGGCGTGTGCCGCCTCGACGATGGGCGCCAGGTCGGGTGCCGTGCCGAGCAGGTTCGACGCGCCGGGCACCGTCACCCAGCGGGTCCGCTCGTCGATCAGGTCGATCACGTGCTCGGGCGGCAGCGTGCCCGTGGTCGCGTCGATCGGCGCGAGCACGTGCTCGGCGCCGGCGATCTGGCAGGCGTAGCGCCACGGCGACACGTTGGCCTCGTGGTCGAGGCGGGTGCCCACCACCCGATCGCCCGGCTGCAGGGTGGCACCGACGGCGCGGCTGAAGGCGAACGTGAGCGATGTCATGTTGGGGCCGAAGCACACCCCGGCCGGATCGGCGCCGAACAGCCGACCGACCGTGGCCCGGGCCCGGCCGACCATCTCGCCGGTGGCCTCCGAGGCCTCGAACCAGCCGCCGCTGCAGGCGGTGGTGTTGCTGCGCATCCAGGCCGACGTGGCCTCGGCCGCGACGTCGACCGTCTGGGTGCCGGCCGGTGCGTCGAAACGCGCCCAACCGTCGGACACACCAGGGAACCGGTGCTTGAGCGACGGGAAGCTCATCGCGCTGGGGAGGCGGTGCGCGGCGTCGCGGTCAGCGAGCCTTGCCCGCCGCCTTCGACAGACGCTTGGCGGTGCGACCGGCCGGCTCGAGCTGACGACCGTCGAGGTCGCCCATCTCGACGCCGTTGGCGAACAGCACCCGGTAGCGCAGCCAGTTGAAGCCGTTGGCGAGCAGCACCTTGCCCTCGGTCCCGAGCGGCACCCCGGGCAGCTCGACGGTGCTGCGCACCCGGTCGTTGGCGCGAAGGGCGAGCTGATCGGCGTGGGGCTTGGCCAGAGCGTGCGGCTTCCAGGTCGGCATAGGACACCAGTCTGCACGATCCGACCCCCTGCGCACGCAACCGCCGGGAAGCGTCCCCGCCTGGATAGGCTCCACGGCCTGTGAAAAGCACGATCGAAAACCTCGAGGACGCTCCCGGCAAGCGCCTCGTCAAGCTCTCGCTCACCGTCGACGAAGCCGAGTTCGACCGCGACATCGATCGGGCGTTCCGCAAGATCGCCACCGAGGTCCGCCTCCCCGGCTTCCGCAACGGCAAGGTGCCCCGCAAGGTCCTCGAGGCCCGCATCGGCCTCGGTCCCGCTCGCGAGCAGGCGCTCCGCGACGCCATCCCGGTGTACCTGTCCAATGCGGTCCGCGAGCACGACATCGATCTGATCGCCACCCCGCAGATCGAGATCACCGGCGGCGAGCAGGAGGGCCCGGTCAGCTTCGACGCCACGTGCGAGCTGCGCCCCGAGATCACCGTTCCCGGCTACGGCGGCCTGCGCGTCGAGCTGCCGAACCCGGTGCCCGGCGACGACGAGATCGACCAGGCGGTGCGCGCCGAGCTCCGCCGTCACGGCTCGCTCGTCGACGTCGACCGTCCGGTCCAGTCGGGCGACCACGTCACCCTCAGCCTCAACGGCACCCGCGACGGCGAGCCCGTCGTCGGCCTCACCACCGAGGACTGGCTGTACGAGGTCGGCCAGGGCTGGGTCGCCCCCACCTTCGACGCCGAGCTCCTCGGCGCCACCAAGGGTGCCGAGTTGTCGTTCACCGCCACCCCCAACGGCACCTCCGAGCCGGCCGACTTCGCCGTCACGGTCAGCAACGTCCAGGAGATGGTGCTGCCCGAGCTCACCGACGAGTGGGTCGACGAGAACATCGGCGAGTTCGACACCGTCGACGCCTACAAGGCCTCGATCGTCGAGCGCATCGGCACCTCCAAGCTCAACCAGGCTCGCAACAGCTACGTCGACCGGCTCACCACGGCGCTCGCCGAGCTCGTCGACATCGACGCTCCCGAGTCGATGGTCAACGGCGACCTGCAGGGCCGCGTGCAGAACACGGTGCAGCAGTTCCAGGCGCAGGGCATCTCGATCGACCAGTGGCTCGCCGCCACCGGTCAGGACAGCGAGTCGTTCATCAACGCCCTCCGGGTCCAGAGCGAGAAGGCCGTCAAGGTCGACCTGGCCCTGCGGGCCGTCGCCCAGGCCGAGGGGCTCGAGACCACCGAGGACGATCTCGAGGCCGAGTACCTGCGCATCGCGATGCAGGTGCGGCAGAAGCCGGCCCAGGTGCGCCGGGCGTACGAGGCCAACGACGCCGTCACCGATCTCGCCGCCCAGATCCGCAAGACCAAGGCGCTCGACTGGCTGCTCCACCACGCCGAGATCGTCGATCCCGACGGTCAGCCGATCGACCGCGACCTGATCCTCGGCCACTCCCATGACGAACACGGTGGACACGGGCACGATCACGACCACGATCACGACCACGATCACGATCACGACGGCCACGATCACGATCACGACCACGAGGACTGAGGGAACTTCCGATGACCGAGATGCGCAACTCCATCCCGATGCCGTACGTGGTCGAGCAGACCAGCCGCGGCGAGCGCACGTACGACCTCTACAGCCGTCTGCTGAAGGACAACATCATCTTCCTGCAGACCCCGATCGACGACACCGTCGCGAGCGTCATCTGCGCCCAGTTGATCCACCTCGAGTCGGAGAACCCCGACAAGGACATCAACCTCTACATCAACAGCCCCGGCGGCGACATCACGGCGATGTTCGCCATCTACGACACGATGCAGTTCATCAAGAACGACATCGCGACGATCTGCCTCGGCCAGGCCGCCTCGGCCGCAGCCGTGCTGCTCGCCGCGGGCACCAAGGGCAAGCGCCTCGCCCTGCCGCACAGCCGGGTCCTGCTGCACCAGCCGTACGGCCAGGTGGGCTACGGCCAGGTGACCGACCTCGAGATCGCCGCCAAGGAGATCCTCCGGATGCGTGAGCTGCTCGAGGAGATCCTGGCCAACCACACCGGTCAGTCGCTCGAGCGGATCCACAAGGACACCGACCGCGACTTCGTGATGGAGGCGCGAGAGGCCATCGAATATGGCATCATCGACGACGTGCTGTCGTCTCGCGCCAATGTCGACCGTACGGGTCCGATCCGCTGATCCGACCGAGACGACTGTTCCGAGGGGAGACGCGCCGTGGCCAAGTTCGGGGACACCGGTGAGCTGCTGAAGTGCAGCTTCTGCGGCAAGAGCCAGAAGCAGGTGAAGAAGCTCATCGCCGGCCCCGGCGTGTACATCTGCGACGAGTGCATCGACCTCTGCAACGAGATCATCGAAGAGGAACTCACCGAGGGCAACGAGCTGCGCTTCGACGAGCTGCCCACGCCGATCGAGATCCGCACCTTCCTCGACGACTACGTCGTCGGCCAGGACGACGCGAAGAAGATCCTCTCGGTCGCGGTCTACAACCACTACCGGCGCATCCAGTACCAGCAGAACGCGGCCGTCGGCCGTCGTGACGAGGTCGAGCTGCAGAAGAGCAACATCCTGCTCCTCGGCCCCACCGGCTGTGGCAAGACCCACCTCGCCCAGACCCTCGCCCGGCTGCTCAACGTGCCGTTCGCCGTCGCCGACGCCACCGCGCTCACCGAGGCCGGCTACGTGGGCGAGGACGTCGAGAACATCCTGCTCAAGCTGATCCAGGCCGCCGACTTCGACGTCAAGAAGGCCGAGACGGGGATCATCTACATCGACGAGATCGACAAGGTCGCCCGCAAGAGCGAGAACCCGTCGATCACCCGCGACGTCAGCGGTGAGGGCGTGCAGCAGGCGCTGCTCAAGATCCTCGAGGGTACCCAGGCGTCGGTGCCGCCCCAGGGCGGGCGCAAGCACCCGCACCAGGAGTTCATCCAGATCGACACCACGAACATCCTGTTCATCTGTGGTGGTGCCTTCGCCGGGCTCGAGCAGATCATCGAGAGCCGCATCGGCCACAAGGGGGTCGGCTTCCACGGCACCGTGCGTTCGAAGGCCGACAAGGACGCGGGCGAGCTGTTCAGCCAGGTGCTGCCCGAGGACCTGCTGAAGTTCGGCATGATCCCCGAGTTCATCGGCCGTCTGCCGATGATCGGTGCGGTGCGCAGCCTCGACCGCGAGGCGCTCATCAAGATCCTCGTCGAGCCGAAGAACTCGCTGGTCAAGCAGTACCAGAAGATCTTCGAGTTCGAAGACGTCGAGCTCGAGTTCAGCCGCGACGCGCTCGAGGCGATCGCCGACCAGGCGCTGCTGCGTTCGACCGGCGCCCGTGGCCTGCGGGCGATCCTCGAAGAGGTGCTGCTCAACACGATGTACGAGCTGCCGGGCCGCACCGACGTCGGCCGCGTCGTCATCGACAGCGAGACGGTGCGCACCAAGGTGAACCCCACGCTCGTGCCGCGCGAGGCGTCGCGCACCACGCGCCCGCGCCGCGCCGCCAGCTGACGGCAGCGCACGGCAGCACCCCCATGGACTTCTCGGAGGCGCTCGCGTACCTCGACGCGCACGCCAGCTACGACACGACCGGACGTGTCGAGTCGCCGACGATCGAGCGCATCAGCCGGCTGATGGACGTGCTCGGCGAGCCCCAGCGTGCCTACCCGGTGATCCACATCACGGGCACCAACGGCAAGGGCTCGACCACGCAGATGATCACCCGGTTGTTGATGGCGCACGGCCTGACGGTCGGCACCTACAGCAGCCCGCACCTCGAGCGGCTCAACGAGCGGATCAGCCGCAACGCCGAGCCGATCAGCGACGACGACTTCGCCGAGCAGATCGCTGCGCTCGCCGAGATCGAGATCGTCGCCGGCGTGCGGCCCACGTACTTCGAGCTCGTCACCGCCGCAGCGTTCCGCTGGTTCGCCGACGTGGCCGTCGACGTCGCGGTGATCGAGGTCGGCATGCTCGGCAAGTGGGACGCCACCAACGTCGTCGACGCGCAGGTGGCCGTGGTCACCAACATCGGCATGGACCACAACGAGTACGCCGGTCCCACCAAGGCCGACATCGCCCGCGAGAAGAGCGGGATCGTCAAGCCGGGCAGCGCGGTGGTGATCGGCGAGACCGACCCCGAGCTCGCGCAGATCTTCGTGCAGGCCGGCGGTGCCACCCACTTCCTGCGCGGCGAGCACTTCGACGTCGAGGAGAACCAGCTGGCCCTCGGCGGCCGACTGGTCGACCTGCGCACGCCCACCACGATCTACTCCGAGGTGTTCGTCCCGTTGCACGGGCGCCACCAGGCCGACAACGCAGCGGTCGCGCTCACCGCTGTCGAGGCGTTCTTCGCCGCACCGCTCGACGACGAGGTGCTGCGCGAGGGCTTCGCCCAGGTGGTGATGCCGGGCCGGTTCGAGGTGATGGGTCACCAGCCGCTGGTGGTGGTCGACGGCGCGCACAACCCGGCGGGCGCCGACGTCGCGTCGCAGGTCTTCTTCGACGACTTCGACCCTGCGGGCATGCGATACCTGATCGTCGGCTGCTTGAAGACTCGCGACGTCCGCGATCTGTTGGCCGCGCTGCGTGCCGACGAGTTCGACGTGGTGCTCACCTGCACCGCGCCGTCGCCCCGCGGGCTCGAGAGCAGCGTGATCGCCGCGGCAGCCACCGAGCTCGGCTGCGACGAGGTGATCGAGTGCCGGACCACCGAGGAGGCGTGCGCGAAGGCGCTGCGTCTCGCCGGCGGTGACGACGCGATCCTGATCGCCGGCAGCCTCTACGTGGTGGGCGCCGCGCGCCCGGCGCTCCGCGAACTCCTGCCCTGACCCACACGCGATGAGCGATGAGCGATGAGTGGCTGTGGCGCGCTCATCTCTCATCTCGGATCGGGGCCGGTAGCCTCACCCGCCATGTCTGATCGCACCCTCGTCCTGCTCAAGCCCGACGCCGTCGAGCGCGGCCTCGTCGGCCAGATCCTCAGCCGCTTCGAGACCAAGGGTCTGAAGATCGTGGCGATGGACCTGCGTCAGCTCGACGCCGACACCCTCGCCCGTCACTACGAAGAGCACGTCGGCAAGGGCTTCTACGCCGACCTGGTGCAGTTCATGAGCCGTGGCCCGGTGGTCGCGCTCGCGATCGAGGGCCCGCAGGACACCTGGGAAGTGGTGCGCGGGATGATGGGCGCCACCAACCCGCTCAAGTCGGCCCCCGGCACCATCCGCGGCGACTTCGGCACGCTGTTCACCGAGAACCTCGTGCACGGCAGCGACTCGCTGGCCTCGGCCGAGCGCGAGCTCGGGATCTTCTTCCCCGGCCTCTGAGCCGCCCCCGCTGCACGGCCCGTTCCACCGGTCGCCGCGGCACCCGGGCCGACCGGGTGCACCGCTAGACTCGTGACCCGTTCCGGTGGCGCCGCCGCGCCCCGGTCCGCCGACACACGTGCAGTCGCACGTCCGCCCGCTCACCGCCGATCCCGAGGAGGCCCGGTTCCATGGCGCGATCCAATCCGCTGGCACTCGGCCGTGATCTCGCGATCGACCTCGGCACCGCCAACACGCTCATCTACGCCCGCGGCCAGGGCATCGTGCTCAACGAGCCGTCGGTCGTCGCGATCGACATCACCGACGGCCGTCCGGTCGCGGTGGGCATCGAGGCCAAGCGGATGATGGGCCGCACCCCTGGTCGGATCAAGACGATCCGGCCGCTGAAGGACGGCGTCATCGCCGACTTCGAGGTGTGCGAGAAGATGCTCCGCTTCTTCATCCAGAAGGTGCACGCCAGCCGGTGGAGCAAGCCGCGCATGGTGATCTGCGTGCCGTCGGGCATCACCGGCGTCGAGCAGCGCGCCGTGCAGGACGCCGCCGAGTACGCGGGCGCCCGCAAGCCGGTGCACATCATCGAAGAGCCGATGGCGGCGGCCATCGGTGCCGACCTGCCGGTGCACGAGCCGAGCGGCAACATGATCGTCGACATCGGTGGTGGCACCACCGAGGTGGCGGTCATCTCGCTCGGCGGCATCGTCACCGCGCAGTCGGTGCGCGTGGCGGGCGACGAGCTCGACGACGCGGTGATGCAGTACATCAAGAAGGAGTTCTCCCTCGCGATCGGCGATCGCACCGCGGAGGAGATCAAGATGCACATGGGGTCGTGCTGGCCGCTCGACGACGAGCTCACCGCCGACATCCGCGGCCGCGACATGATCAGCGGCTTGCCGCGCACGATCCCGCTCACCACCGAGCAGGTGCGCGAAGCCCTCGCCGAGCCCGTAGCTGCCATTGTTGACGCCGTGAAGACGACGCTCGACAAGACGCCGCCCGAGTTGGCGGCCGACATCATGGAGCAGGGCATCACGATCACCGGCGGCGGTGCGTTGCTCGCGGGTCTCGACCAGCGCCTGGCGCACGAGACCGGCATGCCCATCAAGATCGCTCGCGAACCGTTGTACAGCGTGGTGATCGGCTCGGGGCGGGCGCTCGAGAACATCGATGCGATGCGGGGGCTGATGTCGCTGGGCGGCGACGAGTAGAACTGCGGCGGCCATGGCCCTCTACTCGATGGGGCGTCGGCGGGTCATCGTCCTGCTGGTGCTCACCTCGATCCTGCTCGTCACCCTCGACCAGCGCGGCAACGCCGCCATCGATCGTGCGCGCAGCCTGTTCTCGCTGATCCTCGAGCCGTTCGACGCGGCGTCACGGGCGGTGTCGCGACCGATCATCAACGCGTGGCGTGGCGTCACCGAGTACGACGAGCTGGTCAAGGAGAACGAGCGGCTGCAGGCCGAGCTCGACAACCAGCGCGGTGCCGAGATCGAGTACCGCGCCGGCATCCTCGAGTACCAGGAACTGCTGACGCTCAACCAGTTGCTCGGTGCGAGCAGCTACCCGAGCCAGACCGCGCAGGTGCAGGGTGACTCGCCCACCAACTTCGGCTACACCGTCGAGATCGACAAGGGCAGCGTCGACGGCATCGCGGTCGGGATGCCGGTGGTGAACGGCGGCGGGCTGGTCGGCAAGATCACGCAGGTGCGGCCCAACTCGTCGGTGGTGCTGCTCATCACCGATCCCGACTTCTCGATCGGTGCGAAGGTGCTCACCGAGGCGCCGCAGCAACCGACGGTGACGGTGCCGACGCAGGGCCAGGGTCCGACGTCGGGCAACGAGATCGGGACCGCCTCGACGGTGGCCACCACGACCACCACGACGATCCCGGCCGACACCACGACGACCACGATCGACCGGGTGCAGGGTCCGCTCGACCCGGTCGATCTGCCGGCCAGCACGAGCACGACGGTCGCCACCGACGACACGGGGGTGCCGCTGTTCACCACCACCACGACGACGCCGCTCGAGATCATCCGCGAGACCGGCACGTTGAGCGGTCAGGGGGCGGGCAAGCCGTTGGTGTTGCGCTTCGTCGACGACTCGTCGTCGCAGGGGCGCGTGAAGGTCGGCTCGACCGTGCAGACCGCCGGTGGCACCAAGTCGATCGCGCCGGCGGGCATCCCGATCGGCGAGATCGTCGACATCCGCTCACAGTCGGGCACGCGGGCGCAGCTCGTCGAGGTCGAGGCGTCGGCGGGCGATCTGTCGAAGCTCAACTTCGTCCGCGTGCTGCTGTACGTGCCCAACACGAGCGGCGGCTGAGCCGTGCGGGCGTTCCTGGCCGGACCGCTGGTGCGGCTCTTCCCGGTGGGACTGTGCGTGCTGGCGATGCAGCGCACCTTCCTCACCGAGACCCGTGTGTTCGGTGTGGTGCTGCAGATCGTGCTCGCACTCGTCGCAGGTGCCGGGGCCGGGGCCGGACCCGAGCGTGGGGCCGTGGCCGGGTTCACGCTCGGGCTGATGTACGACCTCGCGACGGCCACACCGCTCGGTCTGACCGCGCTGGTGTACGCGCTCGCCGGGTTCGTCGCCGGCTACGTGGTGACGCTCACGCCCACGCCGCCGTGGTGGCTGGCGTCGTTGTTCGCCGGCATCGGTGCCGCGGTGGGCGAGACCGCGGTGCCCGCGGCGCGCGCCCTGATCGGCCAGGACGGCTGGTTCACGTCGCGCCTGTTCACGATCGTGCCGGTGGTCGCCGTGTTCGCGCTGGTGGTGAGCCCGCTCACCGTGCCGCTCGGTCGATGGTGCATGTGCGTGAAGAAGCCGAAGTGGAAGGCGATCCACGACTGATCGACGACTGATCGGGTGACCGATTCGACGTCGGATCAGATCGCCGCGCGCGCCCGCTCGGGGCCGCTCGTCCGACAGAATGTTCGGCCATGGCCATCGACAAGCGGAGCAGCCGACTCGGCATCCTCGCCGCCGTGGCCCTGATCCTCGTCGGGGCGCTCGGCACTCGTCTGTGGTTCCTGCAGGGTGTGCAGGCCGAGGCGTACCAGGCGTCGGTCAACGCGTCGAAGATCCGCACCGTGCGCCTGCCGCCCGAACGTGGCCGCATCTTCGACGCCGACGGTCGTGTGCTCGCCGACAACGAACGCGTGCTCACCGTGACGGTCGAGTGGAGCGTCATGCGCGGCAACACCAACCGCCGCAACCTGTTCGAGCGCCTGAGCGGTCCGCTCGGCAAGCCGGTCGAGGAGCTCGAGCAGCTCTACCAGGACGGCAAGAACATCTACGACCCGCTACTGCCGATGCCCCTCGTCGAGGACATCGACGAAGAGACGGTGCAGTACCTGCTCGAACGGTCGGAGGACTTCCCCGGCGTCGACGTGTCCGAGGGCTGGCGTCGCGTGTATCCCTACGCGCCGCTCGCGAGCCACCTGGTCGGCTACATGAGCGCGATCTTCAAGGAGACCAAGGACCAGTACGTCGCGCTGGGGTACAACCTCAACGAACGCGTCGGCGCGTTCGGTGTCGAGCAGAGCATGGAGAGCGTGCTCCACGGCCAGTGGGGCTATCAGACGTGGGAGATCGACGCGGCCGGCAACACGGTGCGGTTGCTCGAGGACGTGCCGCCGGTGGGTGGCAACGACGTGCAGCTCACGATCGACCTCGACGTGCAGCAGTACGCCGAGCAGGCGCTCGAGACCAAGTTGAAGCAGCGACGCGACCTGCCGACCGACAAAGAGGAGTGCAAGTGCGCCGACCTGGCGGCGCACAACCCGATCGATCCCAAGGGCGACGGCACCACCCGCGTGTACGCGAGCTCGAAGGAGTTCGGCAACCAGGAGTGGATCCAGTACAAGGCGCCCGCCGGGTCGGTGGTCGTGATGAACAACTCCAACGGCCAGATCATCGCGATGGCCAGTTACCCGACCTTCGACAACCGCTGGTTCGAGGCCGGGATCAGCAAGCGCAAGCTCGACCAGCTCTTCCCACCCACCGACGACCCCGACCGCTCGATCCTCGTCAACCGAGCCGTGCAGGGCCGCTACAACATCGGCTCGACGATCAAGCCGTTCGTCGCCTGGTCGGCGATGCACAGCGGCCTCATCACCGCCGACGACATCTGGCAGGACGAGGGCGTGTACAAGCTGGTGTCGGTCGACAAGGAGATCTGTGCCGAGGGTGTGCGCTGCGAGTTCAAGAACGCGCTCGACCCGTTCGGCCGCCCGGCCCGCTACGGACCCGTGCGCGTGGAGGACGCGCTCGCCGTCAGCTCCGACACGTTCTTCTACCGATTGGGCGAGAGCTTCTTCACGCTGCTCGGTCGTCGCGACGAGTTGAAGGCCGACCTGATGGAGTTCGGCTTCGGTGCCGACTCGGGCATCGACCTGCCCTTCGAGTGGGACGGCCGCATCCCGGACGATGCGGTGAAGAAGGAGCTGGTCGACAAGGGCGTGCTCGCGAAGGGTGAGGCACCGCGTCTCGTCACGGGCGACCTGGTGCAGGTGGCCATCGGCCAGGGTCTGTTCGCGGCGACGCCGCTGCAGCTCGCCAACGCTTACAGCGCGATCGCCAACAGCGGCTTCGTGATGCGGCCGCACCTCGTGAAGGCGATCCTCACCCCGTTCACGCCCAACGCCGAGGGCGTGCCCGCCATGGCCGACATGAAGGCGGCCGAGGTGGTCACCTCGTTCGAGCAGCCGGAGATCCTGCACCAGCTGCAGATGCCGCCCGAGATCCGCGACCCGATCGTCAACGGCTTGAAGCGTGTGATCTGCGGCGACCCCGAGCGCAAGGAGGACTGCGGGGTGTACTACCCCGAGACCTTCTACCACACGACCACGGGCGAGAGTCTGTTCCGCGACTACCCCTGGACCACGATGCCGATCGCCGGCAAGACCGGCACGGCGCAGGGTGCCGGGCAGTACCCGTGGAACGACTCGTCGGTGTTCGCGTCGTTCAGCCTCGACGAGAACCGGCCGTACACCGTGGTGGCCTACCTCGAGAAGAGCGGCTACGGCTCGAAGGCCGCGGCACCCGTGGTGAAGTGCATCTTCACCGCGCTCGCCGAGAAGACCACCACCGACCCGGTGCTGCCGAGCGACCCGCTCGACATCAACTCGCCCTACACCGCGGCGCCGAAGAAGCTCGCCGACCCGACCTGCCTCGGCGGGTACGACGGCTCGGTGCGCGAGTGAGCCCGAACGAGCCCACGGTGAGTGCGGAGATCTCGTGGCACTGACGTTCCTGCAGCGCAAGCCCGACTCGGGCCTGGGCAACATCAAGGCGAGCCCCAGCGATCCCAGTCGCAACATCGACTGGTTCCTGCTGCTCATCCAGGCCGCGCTCGCGACGATCGGGTGCTTCGTCATCTACTCGGCGTCTCGGACCAAGCAGCCCGACCCGTTCACCTACGTCACCCGTCAGGTGGTGTTCCTGATCGCCGCCGTCATCGCGATGGTGGTGGTGATGTCGATCGACTACGAGACCTTGCGCGAGCGGTCGCGCTTCTTCTACGGCGTGACGATCATGCTGTTGGTGCTGGTGAACGTGGCCGGCACCGTGAGCGGCGGTGCGCGCCTCAGCTTCGACCTCGGCCCGCTGCGTCTGCAGCCCGCGGAGTTCGCCAAGGCCAGCGTGCTGTTGGCTCTGGCCGCGTATCTGGCCGAGGAACGCAGCGACGAGGTGAGCTATCCGCGGTTCCTCGGTGGCCTGATCATGGTGGGTGTGCCGTCGGCGCTGGTGATCGTGCAGCCCGACCTCGGGTCGGCGTCGGTGCTCGTGGTGATGGCCATGGGGGTGCTCCTGGTGGCGGGTGCGAAGCTCAAGTACATCGCGCTCATCACCGCGATGTCGGTGGCCACCGTGGTGGCGGCGGTGATCTCGGGCATCGTCAACCGCTACCAGCTGCGCCGTATCGAGGCGTTCTTCAACCAGGACTCGAAGGACGAGGCCCTGCGCGACTTCATCTACCAGCCCCGCAACGCCATCCGGGCGATCGCCACCGGTGGCATCACCGGCAAGGGCTGGTTGCAGGGACCGCTCACCAACGCGAAGAACGACATCCCGGTGCAGTGGGCCGACTTCCCGTTCTCGGCGGTCGGCGAGCAGTTCGGCCTGCTCGGGTGTGCGCTCGTGATCGGCCTGTTCGCGCTGTTGCTGCTGCGCATCTGGCGCATCGCCCACCTGTCGAAGGACATGCTCGGCACCTACCTGTGCGCCGGAGTGTTCGTGATGATCCTCTGGCAGGTGTTCCAGAACGTGGCGATGACGCTCGGCATCATGCCGGTGACGGGTCTGCCGATGCCGTTCATCTCCTACGGCGGTTCGAGCCTGATCGCGTTCTGCATGATGCTGGGGCTGGTGCAGAACGTGCACATGCGCCGCTACCGCTGAACGCGCGCAACGGGCGGTGATCGCCACTCTAGGTGGCTGTCCCCCGAGGGGATGACCGGTCCGCGGAGCGTGTGGCGGTACACTCACCGCACACGGTCGACCCCGGCAACCTGCCGACTCGCCCCGTGAACGCAGTCGAGGCCGTGTCCGGCACCCCACACCGGCGCCCCTCGCACCCACACCCACACGCAGCCACACGCAGCTCTGATCGGCCGCCGGCGGACGGCAGGCACGACCAGGCTTCGACAACCGAACGCGTTGCACCGAGCGGCAGCAGTCGTGCGCCCGACCGGTGCGACACGTGCGCCCCCGGCGCGCGACCCACCCGCCGCGGCACGTCCGACCTGGCAGGGAGGCCGCCGACGGTGGTGCACGCCAGAAGGGACACCCTCCATGGACGAGACGACCCTCGACGCCACCGGCGACGAGCACCAGGCCCCGCACGCGGGGCCCACCCCGGGCGCGACCACGCCCGTCGACCCGCTGCTGGCAGCGGGTGCGACCGCCGACGCCGGTGACGCCGGTGCGGTCGGTGAGGCCGGTGACGGGGACGGGGACGAGGCCGCTGCTCGGACCGCCGCGGCGAAGAAGCGTCGGCGCGGCTCGCGCGGGGGCAAGGGTCGCAAGAAGCCGGGCGCTGCCGGCACCGGCCAGGGCGCCGCTGGCGAGGGCGACGACGGGGACGAAGGTGACGACGGTGACGAGACCGCCGCGCCGATCGACGTGTCCGGTGCCGAGGGTGCCGCAGCGGCGAGCGCCGATGACGGTGCCGACACGCCGGCCCGCCGACCCACGCCCCGTCAACGGGCGCCCCGCGCCCCCAAGCCCGAGACGGCAGTGTCGGCCGACGCCGTCGTGCCCGACGACGAGTCGTCCGGCACCGAGGGTCGAGGATCGCGCCGCGACCGCCGGCCCGCCCGTCCCGACGAGCCCGAACTGCCCGAGCGGATCGCCGAAGGCCGCCCGTCGGCCGAGGCCGCCGAGGCGGCGCTGGTGCGCCGGCCGCAGATCGGCGACACCCGCCCCGCCCCGTTCGTGCCCGCAACGCCGCCGCCGGCGCCAGCCGCCAAGCAGGGGCGTGACGGCCGCGACGGCCGAGGTGGCAAGGGCAAGGGCGGCGCGTCGTCGGGCAGTGCCAACGGTTCGACCCGCAACGGCGCCGGCACGCCCACGACGACGTCGAGCGATCAGGCCGTCGAGGGCGGCGCGAAGAAGCGGCGTCGCGGTGGTCGCGGTCGTGGCAGCGGTGGTGCTGGTGGCGTCGTCACCTCGACCCGTCCGACGGCGGTCGAGGTCGACCCCGAGGTGCTCGAGAAGCGCCGCGGTCGCGAGCGCAACGGGCGTCCGGTCGGGCGCTACCTGATGTGCGTGCAGGTGCGCCCGACGCTCACCCAGGTGGCCGTGCTCGAGGGCCGCAACCTGATCGAGCACTACGTCAGCCGTCCGGCCGACGACATCAGCCAGATCCACGGCAACATCTACCTCGGCAAGGTGCAGAACGTGCTGCCCGGCATGGAGGCCGCGTTCGTCGACATCGGCACCCCGAAGAACGCCGTGCTGTACCGCGGCGACGTCCAGTACGACGCCGAGGACATCGTCGAGAAGGGCAACAACCTCCGCATCGAGCAGATGCTGAAGGCCAAGCAGCTGATCATCTGCCAGGTCACCAAGAACCCGATCGGTGCCAAGGGCGCACGCCTCACCCAGGAGGTCTCGCTGCCCGGACGATTCGTGGTGCTGATCCCGAACTCGAAGACCTACGGCATCTCCAAGCGCCTGCCCGACGACGTCCGCAAGCGCCTGCGCAACATCCTCGACCGCGTGAAGCCGGCCGAGCACGGCCTGATCGTGCGCACCGCGGCCGAGAACGCGACCGAGCACGAACTGCGCGCCGACATGACCCGTCTGCTCGACCAGTGGGCGGCGATCGAGGCCAAGGCCAAGAAGGCCAACAGCCCCACCCTGCTGTACCGCGAGCCCGAGCTCGCCGTGCGGGTCATCCGCGAGGAGTTCAACGCCGAGTACCGCGGCGTCATCATCGACGACCGGCGTCTGTACGACGACGTCAAGGACTACGTCACCGCGTTCAACCCCGAGCTGGCCGACCGGATCGAGTTCCACGACCAGGAGGCCGACGGACTGCCGATCTACGAGCGCCACCACGTGCACGAGCAGTTGCACAAGGCGCTCGACCGCAAGGTGTGGCTCCCGAGCGGCGGTTCGTTGATCATCGAGCACACCGAGGCGCTCACCGTGATCGACGTGAACACCGGCAAGAACGTGGGCACCACCAACCTCGAGGAGACGGTGTTCCGCAACAACCTCGAGGCGGCCGAAGAGGTCGCGAAGCAGCTGCGGCTGCGCGACATCGGTGGCATCGTCGTGATCGACTTCATCGACATGGAGATCCGCGACAACCGCAAGAAGGTCGTCGAGTCGTTCCGCAACGCGCTCGCGCGTGACAAGACCCGCACCCAGGTGTTCGACATCAGCGAACTGGGCCTCGTCGAGATGACCCGCAAGCGCATCGGCGAGGGGTTGCTCACCAACTTCGCCGATCAGTGCCCGAACTGCGAAGGACGGGGCGTGGTCATCGATCACGCCCTGCTCGGCTGAGCGGGGTTCTCACGCGATGACATCGCGACCAGGGGGGACGTTGGGTCGGACGGCCCAAACCACCCGAAGCGCGTGGCGCCCCGACCGGCGGGGTTCGTAGGCTCTGCCCATGGGAGAGCGAGCGCGTGGGAGCGCGGTGTCGCGCTGGGCGCATCGGGTGCATGCGCGCTGGCGTCACGACGACGAAGCCGTCGTCGTGTGCGACTCCGGCGGCCATCTGCTCGAGGCGTGGGAGATCGCCGACCAGCAATTGACCGATCGCTCCGTGCGCTGGCGCACCTCCGACACCGACATGGCGAGGTCGCTGCTCGCCGGCCGGCGCGTGCGGTTCTCGCGGCGACGCGTGCGGTCCCGTGACGTCACCGGGGCGATGGGCGAGTTCGTCGTCGCGTTCGGGCTGCTCGCCCGCTGGCGCGTGGGGCTGGTGCTGTCCACCGGCTCGGCGTACGCGTTCCCGTGGATGCTCGCCGCCCTGCTCACGCACACCAAGGCCGTGTACGTCGAGTCGGCCGCACGCAACACCGGATTGTCGTCGTCCGGCCGGCTGATCGCGAAGATGCCGTGGGTTCGCAAGGTCACCCAGGCGCCGCTCGAGGTTGCCGGCTGGGAGCAGTGGCCGAGCGTGCTCGACACCGCACTCGACGCGTGGGAACCGCGTCCGCCGAGCCCGGCCCGCGCCGGTCGTCCGCCGCGGGTGTTCGTCACCGTGGGCACCTTCGGCTATCCGTTCGACCGGCTGATGCGCCGCGTGCGCGATGTCGTGCCGGCCGACTGGGAGCTCGTCGTGCAGCACGGCGTCAGCCAGCCGGTCCCCGGCGCCGAGAACCATCGCACCCTCGAGTACGAGGCGGTCCGTCGCGAGATGGAGGCGGCGTCCCTCGTCATCTCGCACCTCGGGGTCGGCACCCTGGTCACCGCCGCGCGTGTCGGCGTGCCGCTCGTCGCCGTGCCCCGGTGCCGCAGTCACGGCGAGGTCGTCGATGACCACCAGTCCGAGCTCCTCGACCGCGTCGGCGACCGCCCCGGCGTGACGGCCATCGCCGACGTCGATCACCTCACCCTCGACGTGTTGCGCGCCGCGCTCGCCAGCGCCGGGGAGATCGTCGGGTGACCCGACTGTTCCTGCGCTGCGACGACGTCGCCGGCCGGACCGAGGGGCTCGACGCCGTGGCCGGTGTGCTCGACGACGTGTCGATGCCCTGTGCCTGGGCGTGCATCCCGAAGCGGCTCACCGCCGACGCGGTCGACCGGTTGGCTGCGGTGCCGGGTACCTCGCTGCACCAGCACGGCTGGTCGCACGAGCGGATCCAGCCCGATGGCACCGACACCGAGGACGAGCTGCCCGGCTACGCCGATCTGACGTCGCAGCGCGAGGCGATCGTGCGTGGCCGCGAGGTGATGGCGTCGTTGGTGGGGGAGCGGGCACCGTCGGTCCTCGACCTCGACACGTTCACGCCGCCGCGCCACCGCTACGACCGCCACACGCTCACGATCCTGCGTGAGCTGGGCGTTCGCCGGTTGAGCGCCGGCATCTACTTCGACCTGCCGAGTCGCGTGGTGTACGCCGTGGCGCGCCGGCTCGGCGTGGTGAGCATCGGCGGGCGTGGGGTGTCGGCACACGACCGGTCGTCGGTGGCGGGCGAGCCCTCGATCGTCGAGGTGTCGGTGTCGGTCAACGTCGACCTGGCCCGCGACGGCTCGCCGCGCGAGGTGGTGGTCGACGAGGTGCTCCGCGAGATCGACGAGGCCGCACGGCGCACCGAGACGGTCGGGCTGCTCTTGCACCACGAGACCTACACGGGGCGGCCCGAGCGGGCCGAGGCGCTCGGTCGACTGCTCGACGCCGTCGCGGCCCGCTGGTCGGTGGTCGATCTCCGCACGATCGGCTGAACCGACCGATCGTCGCTGCTCGATCCGGTGCGATCCGGTGCGATCCGGTGCGATCCGGTGCGATCCGGCTCGATCGAGCGGGTTCCGGCGTTGGTCGGGCCACGCGCGCCCGGTAGCATGGCCAATCGCTATGTACGCAGTGATCTCCTCCGGCAACAAGCAGGAACGGGTGACCGAGGGCCAGCAGATCCATGTCGATCTGCTGGATGCCGAGCAGGGCAGCGACGTGTCGCTCACCCCCGTGATGCTCGTCGACGGTGACACGGTCCTGGCCACCCCCGATCAGCTGAAGGGCGCCGCCGTCACGGCGAAGGTCGTCGGTTGGGCCAAGGGCCCGAAGATCGACGGCTTCACCTACAAGCGCCGCACCAACCAGCGTCGTCGCTACGGTCACCGCGCGAAGTACACCGTCGTCGAGATCACCTCGATCAAGAAGGGCTGACCGAACATGTCGAAGACCAAAGGTGGCGGCTCCACTCGCAACGGCCGCGACAGCAACGCCCAGCGCCTCGGTGTGAAGGTGTTCGGCGGCACGCAGCTCACGGCCGGCACGATCATCGTCCGCCAGCGCGGCACCAAGTTCCACCCCGGCAAGAACGTCGGCATCGGCGGCGACGACACGCTCTTCGCGCTGGTCGACGGTGCGGTGCAGTTCGGCGAGCGCAAGGGCCGCAAGGTCGTCGACGTCGTCCCCAACGCCTGAGCATCCCCGCCGGCGAGCGCCGGTACGGGACCAACTCCTCTGCGGACCCGGCCCATCGGCCGGGTCCGTTCGTTTTCCGGAAGGTCTACGGTGCGGTCATGAGCGATCACACAGGTCACGCAGATCACGACGACCCGGCGGTCACCGCCGCTCGGCGTGCGCTCGCGCTCGTCGACCTCACCAACCTCGACGACGCACCCACCGTCGAGGCGATCGACCGGCTGTGCGAACGCGCCGTCGGCCGCCACGGCTCGACCGCGGCGGTGTGCGTGTGGCCGCGATTCGTGCGCCAGGCCGCTGCCCGGCTCGCCGGCACGGGCGTGCAGGTGGCCACCATCGTCAACTTCCCGGCCGGCGGCACCGACGTCGCCGCCACCGTCACCGAGACCACCCAGGCACTCGCCGACGGAGCGGACGAGATCGACCTCGTGCTGCCGTACCACGCCTTCCTCGCCGGTGACGTCGCGGCGGCCGAGGCGATGGTGAGCGCGGTCCGCGCGGCGGTGACGAGCCCGGCGCGCTTGAAGGTGATCCTCGAGACCGGCGGCTACCCCGACCAGGACGCGGTGCGACGCGCCACGCGCCTCGCGATCGAGCAGGGCGCCGACTTCGTGAAGACCTCGACGGGCAAGACCAGCGCATCGGCGTCGCCCGACGCAGTGCGCACGATGCTGACCGAGATCCGCGAGAGCGGCTGGCCGGTCGGCATCAAGCCGAGCGGCGGCATCCGCACCCTGGCCGATGCGTCCACCTATCTGGCGCTCGCCGATGAGATCATGGGCGAGCACTGGGCCACGCCCGACACGTTCCGCTTCGGTGCGAGCGGGCTGCTCGACGCACTCGAGCAGGCGATCGAGGGCGACGCGACCGCGTCGTCCGACGCCGCGTACTGACCACCTGTCACCACGGGACACGGAGCTCGACATGTTGCCTCAGGAGATCATCCGCACGAAGCGTGACGGCAAGCGCTTGACGGACGCCGAGATCGGCGACTTCGTCGGCGGGCTCACCTCCGGTGCGGTGGCCGACGCCCAGGCCGGGGCGTTCGCGATGGCCGTCTACCTGCAGGGCATGGACGTCGACGAGTGCGTCGCGCTCACCCGGGCCATGACCGCGAGCGGCACGCAGCTGCGCTGGGATCTGCCCGGCCCGGTGGTCGACAAGCACTCGACCGGTGGTGTCGGCGACACGGTCAGCCTGATGCTCGGCCCGATGGTGGCCGCCTGCGGTGGCTTCGTGCCGATGATCTCGGGTCGCGGCCTCGGTCACACCGGCGGCACCTACGACAAGTTCGAGAGCATCCCGGGATACGTGGCCACGCCGACGATGGCCAAGTTCCGCAACGTCGTGGCCAAGGTGGGCGTGTCGATCATCGGCCAGACGTCCGACCTCGCGCCGGCCGACAAGCGTCTGTACGGCGTGCGCGACGTGAGCGCGACGGTCGAGAGCATCCCGTTGATCACCGCCTCGATCCTGTCGAAGAAGCTGGCGGCCGGGCTCGACGCGCTGGCGATGGACGTGAAGTTCGGCAACGGCGCGTTCATGTCCACCGTGCCGTCGGCGAGGGCGCTGGCGCAGAGCATCACGAGCGTCGCGGCCGGTGCGGGTATGCCCACGCACGCGTTGCTCACCGACATGGACCAGCCGCTCGCCAGTGCGGCCGGCAACGCGCTCGAGATGGCGTACGCGATCGACTACCTCACCGGGGCGCGCCGCGACGCGCGCCTGCACGAGGTGGTGATGTCGCTGTGCGCGGAGATGCTCGTCCTCGGCTCGCTCGCGCCGACGACCGCGGCAGCCCGCCGTCAGCTGCAGGCAGCGCTCGATTCGGGCGCTGCGGCCGAGCGCTTCGGGCGCATGGTCAAGGCGATGGGTGGCCCCGGCGACCTGGTCGCGAAGCCGTGGAAGCATCTCGAGCGCGCGCCGATCACCGTGCCGGTGCTGCCCGAACGTCGCGGCACGGTCACCCGCATCGACACCCGCGCCACGGGCCTTGCCGTGGTGGTGCTCGGCGGCGGGCGCACACGCCCCCAGGACGACGTCGACCACGCCGTCGGGCTCACCGAGCTGGCGCCACTGGGCGCCGAGGTCGGCCCCGACCGTCCGCTGTGCCTGGTGCACGCCCGGAGCGAGGCCAGCGCCACCGAGGCCGCCGAGCGCGTGCGGGCGGCGTACACGATCGGCCGGAAGGCTCCCGAGGTCGGTTCGCCGGTGCGCGAGCGGATCGTCGCAGCCCCCCGTCGCGGTCGCGCTCGTCGCTGACGCTCGGTCGGTTCGCTCGGCGACGACGCCGTCCCAGCCGGCCGGCTCCAGCCGGCCGGCTCCAGCCGGCCGTGGAGGTACCCGGACGACGGGACCCGATTCGGTACGGTCACCACCCGCCGTACCGCCCGACGCGCCCGGCCGCGTCCCACCGAGAGAGCTCCCGATGTCCGACACCCCGGCCACCGCCGCCACCGCCGCCACCACACCCGCCGACCCCGACGCATCGGACGGCGGCCACTGGGTCGAGATCACCGCTGCGATCCTGCTCGGCCTGGCCGGCATCCTCACGGCGTTCGCCGCATACAACGGCGCGCTGGCCGGCGGCGACGCCCTCAAGGGCTACACCGAGTCGTCGCGGCTCAACAACGACGCGAACTCGGAGTACATCGACTACGCGCAGACCTACGCCGCCGACCAGCAGGTGTTCCTGCAGTACCAGATCCTCGTCGAGCAGGGCCAGCAGGACGTGGCCGACGTCGTGAAGAGCGACGTCATGTCGGCCGAGCTCGAGGCCGCGACCGACGCGTGGCTGGCCGTGCCGCAGGGCGAGGGGCCGCTCACACCGCAGGGCATGGACGAGTACGCGACGCCTGCGTACGACCGCTACGTCGAACTGAACGACCAGGCCACCGCCTCGTTCGACGAGGCACAGCGCATCGACGACCAGGGCGACAAGTTCGACCTCGCCGCGGTGTACCTCGCCGTGTCGCTGTTCTTCGCCGGCATCGCTGCGCTGTTCAAGGTGCGCAAGGTGCAGCTCGCGATGCTCGCCGCGTCGGTCGTGGTGATCGTGCCCGGCCTGATCGCGATCGCCCAGGGCAAGGGCTGGGCGTGATGCGCCGGTCGCAGACCCTGACCGCTGCGCTGTGCCTGGCCGGGCTCGTGCTCGCCGCGTGCGGCGGTGACGACGGCACGGGCACCGATGGGCGCACCGGGCTCGAGACCGACGGCGGCGACGGCGTCGACGTCGGCACCACCGAGTCCGACGACACCGACGCGACCGAGGCGTCCGACGTCACCGAGGGGACGGTCATCGACACCACCGTGCCCGCAGGCGATGCCGCCGAGGGCTGGACCGTGCTCGTGTACTCGATCGCCGACACCGACCTCGAGCCGTTCCTGCTCGACGACGTGACCGAGATGGGCGGCGTCGGTTCGGGGCCGGGTGTCAACATCGTCGCGCTGGTCGATCGGGCCAGCGACTACAGCGCCGACCCGGTGCTCGGCATCGACGACTGGCAGGGCGCCAAGCTGCTCCAGATCGAGCAGGGCTCGGCCACCGAGCTGGCCGACCTGGGCGACGTCGACACCGGCGATCCGCAGCTGCTGGCCGACTTCATCACCACGGGCATCACCAACTTCCCGGCGGCCCATTACTCGCTGATCATCTCCGACCACGGTGCCTCGTGGCCCGGTGTGGGTGGCGACGAGTCGAGCGACGGCAACGGGCTCGGTCTCGACGAACTGCAGGCCGGCATCGCCGGGGGCCTCGAGGGCGCGGGCGTGGGCCAGCTCGACCTGCTCGGCTTCGACGCCTGCCTGATGGCCACCTACGAGGTCGCGAGCGCACTCGCCCCCTTGGCGCACCGCATGGTGGCCTCACAGGAGCTCGAGCCCGGGCACGGCTGGAACTACGGCGTCCTGCAGATGCTGAACGACGACCCGTCGACCGACGTCGATGCACTCGGGGCGGCGTTGATCGACGGCTTCCAGTCGCAGGCGACCGAGCAGGAGACGGTGGCCGACATCACCCTCGCGTTGATCGATCTCGACCAGATGCCTGCGCTCGACGCGGCGATGGCCGACTTCTCGTCGGCGCTGGCCGACCGCGCCGGCGCGCTCGGCCCGGTGATCGGCCGGACGCGTGCGAGCACGTTGTCGTTCGGTCGCAGCCCCGATCCGTCGAGCGACTCGAACATGGTCGACCTCGGGATGCTGGTGTCGGAGATCGGCGTCGACGCGCTCGACGTGAGCGACCAGGCCGACCAGGTGATCCGGGCGCTCAACGACCTGGTGCTCGACCGGGTGAACGGTGTGGCCACACAGGGCTCGACCGGCCTGTCGATCTACTTCCCGGCCGATGACGAGTGGTTCGATCAGGACTACGCGGCCGTGTCGTCGGCGGGCGCGTGGACCGGGTTCCTGCAGGCGTACTACGCCGGCGGCGACGCGATCCCGTCCGACGAGATCCCGACCGCGCTCGACGACACCGTCGAGGTCACCTTCACCGACGACGGCATCGAGGTGACGGGTCTGTTCGATCCAGCCGCGCTCGAGAACGTCGCCGATGCGACGATCGAGTACGGCATCCTCGGCGACGACGGCTCGGTCACCTACTTCGGTAGCGAGCCGGCCGACGTGTCGGCGGACGGCTCGGGCGTGGTGAGCGGCTTCTACGACCTCACGGCGCTCACCATGAGCGACGGCATCGACACCGCCTACGCCTACCTCGACCTGTACTACGACGACTCGTCGGGCGTCACCAACATCGACGTGCCGCTCGCGTACTACCCGCCCGGCGAGGACTCGGCGTACGACGACGTGATCCTGTCGCTCGTGCTCGACGACAACGGCGACATCGTCAGCGAGACGTACTACGTGTACGACCCCGAGACCGACACCTACGGCGAGCTGACGGCCGATCCCGAGGGGATCATCGTCCCGTACGTCGAGCTGTTCGGTGCCGACGGATCGGACGAGTGGGTGGCCACCAGCGACGTGGGCCTGTACGCCGATCTGCCGGGCATCGCCTACGACCTCGAGCCGCTGGCATCGGGCACGCAGCTGTGGGTCGAGCTGAACGTCACCGACTTCGGTGGCAACACCGCCAGCGTCGGCGGCCTCGTCAGCATCCCCTGACCATCCGATCGCGGGACGGATCTGCCCAGCGTAGGCGTCGTCGTCCCGCGTCGGGTCGCCTGGTGGCGTGTGGCGGGACGGATGTGCCCAGCGTGGGCGTCGTCGTCCCGCCTCGGGTCGTCAGGCGGTGCCGATGCCTTGCGGCAACCGGTCGTTCGACCAGCCGAGCAGGGTGACGGCTTGACGGCACGCGAAGCGGTCGGTCATGCCGCCGACGTAGGCGACCGCGGCGTGCATCGCCGCCGCGCTGCCCGCCTCGATGCCCTCGACGCCGGGCAGGGCGTTCGGTCGGTCGGCGTAGTGCTCGACGAGCGCACGCAGCAGGGCGATGACGGCCTGACCCTGCGCGGCCGACGCCGGCCGCAGGTAGATGTGCTCGTAGTTGAACTGACGGAACGCGGCGAGGGCCTCGGCGAACCCGGCGGTCATGCCGATGCGACCCGTCTGTGCGGTGGCGTCGATCATCGCCCCGATGAACGCGCCCAACTGCTCGCGCCGCGCGGCGCCACAGCGATCGTGGACGATGCGGGGCAGCATGTCGACACTGACGATGCCGGCTGCGACGGCGTCCTCGAAGTCGTGGCAGACGTAGGCGATGCGGTCGGCCCAGCTGACGACCTCGCCCTCGGGCGTCATCGGTGCCGGCCGGCTCCACGAGTGGTTGCGGATGCCGTCGAGCGTCTCGACACACAGGTTGAGCGAGGTGAGCGTGACGTCGGCGCCCCAGGTGGCGTGGTCGAACCCGTCCGCCAGGTACAGGCTGAGCGCGTCCTCGCTGGCGTGGCCGCCCGGGCCGTGGCCGCAGTCGTGGCCGAGCGCGATCGCCTCGGTGAGCGGCACGTTGAGCCCGAGCACCTGCGCCACGCTGGTGGCGACCTGCGCGACCTCGAGTGCGTGTGTGAGCCGGGTGCGCTGGTGGTCGTCGGGGAACACGAAGACCTGGGTCTTGCCGGCGAGACGCCGGAACGCGCTGGCGTGCAGGATGCGGTCGCGGTCGCGCTCGAAGCACGTGCGCCACATGTCGGGTTCCTCGTCGACGAGGCGGTCACCGGCACCGGTGGCGCGGGTTGCGAGCACCGCGAGCTGTTGGGCCTCGCGCGCTTCGCGGTCGGCGCGCCGAGAGATGTCGGTGGTGCCGCTGCCGGCCCACGAGTCGGCGTGCGCGAGGCGCACTCCGTGGTCGGCCCCGTGTCCGGCCATCGTGGACGCCCAGCGGGTGGCGCGCTCAGCTCGATCGGCGAGGTCGGCGGCCGCGGCGTCGCTGGGCGCGGCGGCCGCCCGGGGAGCGTGGGCGTGGTCGCTCATCAGGGCCAGGGTACCGAGCCCGTGTGACACCGACCGGGCACCATGTCGGCCGCGCGAGCCGTGAGCGGTCGTCGTGCCGACGCACGCTGCCCGAGGTCTGTGAGTCACCGGGCCCGTCACGGGCCCGCTCGCTCACGGTGGCTGGACGGCGTGAGCCACCGGGCCGCACGAGGGACCGCTGGCTCACGGACCCGGATCGCGGTGCGGGCGGGGTGTCGAACCTCACGGGGGCCGGCCGACCGGTGGCGATAGCCTCGAACGAGGCCCTGGAGCGGGCCGGAACGTGTGGCATGAGCGGATTCGTCGACGAGGTCCAACTGAACGTCCGGGGTGGCGACGGCGGCGCGGGCTGCGTGTCGTTCCGTCGTGAGGGTCCCGTCGCCTACGGCGGCCCCAACGGTGGCGACGGCGGCGACGGCGGCGACGTGTGGCTCGTGGCCGACCGCAACGTGTCGTCGCTGCTGGCGTTCCGCGACCACCCGCACCGCCGCGCGGTCAACGGCGTGCACGGCAAGGGCAAGGACCAACACGGTCGTCGCGGCGAGCCGCTCGAGGTGCACGTCCCCGAGGGCACCGTCGCGTACGACATGTACACCGGCGAGCTGCTCGCCGATCTCGCCAACCACGGCGACCGGTGGCTCGCCGCGCACGGCGGCCGTGGCGGTCGTGGCAACGCGAAGTTCTGGTCGAACAAGCGTCGTGCGCCGAGCTTCGCCGAGCAGGGCGAGCACGGCGAGGAGCGCTGGCTGCGCCTCGAGCTCAAGCTGATGGCCGACGTCGCCCTGGTCGGGTTCCCCAACGTCGGCAAGAGCACGCTCATCAGCGTCATCAGCGCGGCCAAGCCGAAGATCGCGAACTACCCGTTCACCACGCTCGAGCCCAACCTCGGTGTCGTGCGGGTGGACGAGGACACCGACTTCGTCGTCGCCGACATCCCTGGCCTCATCGAGGGGGCGAGCGAGGGCAAGGGCCTCGGCCACCAGTTCCTGCGCCACATCGAGCGCGCCCGCGTGCTGTGCGTGATGGTCGACCTCGCGCCGGTCGACGGCGTCGGTCCCCACGAGCAGGAGCAGATCCTGCTGCACGAGCTCGGCGAGTACCAGCCCGACCTGCTCGAACGGCCGCGACTGACGATCGGCACCAAGGCCGACATGGCCACCGAGGACTGGGACGGCGAGAGCATCAGCGCGATCACGCACCAGGGCGTGCGCGAGCTGGTCGGTCGGCTCGCGTCGTTGGTGCACGAGGCCCGCCAGGCGCAGCCGGCGCAGGAGGGCATCGTCATCATCCGGCCGCAGGCCGAGGGCGCGCGAGTCGAGCGGTTGGGCGACCACGAGTTCCGCCTCATCGGTCGGCAGGTCGAGCGCGTGGTGGCGCTCAACGACATCACCACGCCCGAGGCGCTCGCCTACATCGACCATCAGCTCGAGCGGTTGCAGGTGCCCAAGCTGCTCGCCAAGGCCGGGGCGATGGACGGCGACGTGGTGTGGATCGCCGGGTTCAGCTTCGAGTACCAGCAGGGCACGTGACGAAGGACTGACATGCGGATCGTCGCGAAGATCGGAACCTCGTCGCTGACCGACGAGCTCGGCGTGATCGACGAGCGCGTCATCGAGAGCCTGTGCGAGCAGATCGTGCAGGTGCGAGCACTCGGCCACGAGCTCGTGCTCGTCAGCTCGGGTGCCGTCTCGGCCGGTGTGGCGGCGCTCGGCCTGCCCGCCCGCCCGACCGATGCGCCGACGCTGCAGGCGTTGTCGGCCGCCGGTCAGAGCCGGCTGATGGAGGTGTACAACCGCCATCTCGGCACACGAGGCGTGGTCGCCGCGCAGGTGCTGCTGGTGCCGCACGACTTCGTCGATCGGCGCCAGTACCTGCACGCCCGCCAGACGCTGGTGCGGTTGCTCGAGCTCGGCTGCGTGCCGATCATCAACGAGAACGACGCGATCGCGAACGACGAGATCCGTTACGGCGACAACGACCGGATCGCGGCGTTGGTGGCGCACAACCTGGCGGCCGACCTGCTGGTGCTGCTCACCGACACGGCCGGTCTGTACACGAGCGATCCGCGCACCGATCCCGACGCCCGCCTGATCTCGCGCGTGCTGGCCGACGATCCGTTGCTCGCGGTCAGCGCCGGCGCGTCGGGGTCGAACCGGGGGAGTGGCGGCATGGCGTCCAAGCTCGCGGCCGCGCGCACGGCGTCGTTCAGCGGCGTGCGCGCGGTGATCGCCGCGTCGAAGCGTCCCGACGTGCTGGTCGAGGCGGCCAACGATCTCGACGTCGGCACGACGTTCATGCCCAACGATCGCAAGCTCGGTGCCCGCAAGCTGTGGATCGGCTTCGCGAGCCTGGTCGAGGGCGTGCTCACGGTCGACGACGGTGCGGTGCGCGCGCTGGTCGAGCGGGGCACGTCGTTGCTGCCGGCCGGCGTGGTCGACGTCCGCGGTGCGTTCGACGAGGAGTCGATCGTCGAGGTGCGCGACCTGTCGGGCGACGTGATCGCCCGCGGCATGGTGCTGTGCGATGCCGACACCTTGCGCCGCATCAAGGGCAAGCGCACCGCCGACCTGCCCGCCGAGATCGCCCACGAGGTCGTCAACCGTGACGACCTCGTCCTGCTGCACTGACCGTCACGTCAACGGCAGCAGCATCCGGATCTCCTGCGCGCAGGGGTCGTTGGGGTGCGGCTGGACGTCGTCGGTGACCCGGAAGCCCATGCGTTCGTAGAGCCGCTGCGCCGGTGCGTTGCCTCGTACCACCCACAGCTCGATCCGCGTGGCGCCGGTGTCGCGAGACCAGTCGACGACGGCCTGCACCAGCGCAGCACCCACGCCCGCACCGCGAGCCGACGGGTGTGTCCACATCGACACCAGGTCGACCGCCCCGGGGTGCTCGGGCACGCGGAAGCCACCGACGATGCCGACCGGTTCGCTGTCGTCCCACGCGAGGAACGTGGTGCGCTCGTCGCCCGCGGCCGATGCGGTGGCCCGCTCGGCCCAGAGCTCGTCGGTGAACGCGAGCTCGCGTTCGATCGTCGAGCCGAACGCGGCAGGAGCATCGGTGAGCGCCGCCAGGCGGACGGCGCGGAGCACGTCGGCCTCGGACGGGCGGATGCGGCGGATCTCGATCACGCCACCAGTGCAGCCGATCGGCCCGGCGCGTGACGAACGGTTTGTGAGGTCAGCCCTCGGCGGGCTTGGGCGCCTCGACAGCGGGCGCTGCGGCCGGGGTGTCGAGACCGAGCTCGGTGCGCAGCTGGCTCAGGCGGCTCTGCGCCTCGATGTTCGCAGTGGCCTGCTCGACCTCGAGGATGCGGCTCTGCACCGACGCCTCGCCCAGCTCGGCGGTCGCCTTCGCCTTCGCGTAGCGGGCCTCGATCTTCTCCTGCACTTCCTTGAGCGTCGGCACGTCGTCGCCCACGGTCTCGTTGAGCTGCGCCATGGCGGAGTTCATCTCCTCCTGCATGCGCGCCTGCTCGAGCTGGCTGAGGAGCTTGTTCTTCTCGGCGAGCTTCTCCTGCAGCAACCGGCTGTTCTGCGCGACCGCAGCCTTGGCCTGATCGGCGGCCTGGGTGCTCTCGATCACCATCGTCTTCAGGCTCTCGACGTCCTTCTCGACCTGGATCAGCTGGTTGGCGATCGTCTCGGCGGCCGAGTTGTACTGCTGGCTCTTGGCGGCGTCGCCGGCCTTCTGCGCGTCGGCGGCCATCATCAGCGCCTGACGTGCGTTGGCGTTGAGCTTCTCGAGCTCGGCCATCTTGCCGTTGAGCCGGATCTCGGCCTGCTTCTGGCTGGCGATGACGTTCGCGGCCTGTTCCTTCAAGCGGCGGTGCTGCTGCTGTGCCTCGCCGATCGCCTGCTCGAGCTGCACGGCCGGATCCGCGTTCTTGTCGAAGTTCCGGTTCAGCTTGGCGCCGAGGTACTTCCACCACTTCTTGAGTGCCTTGAACATGCGGGAAGCCTATGCGAACCGTGCGGTGATCCGGCCCCACAGCTGCGTCAACTCGTGCACGCCGAGCACGGTGAGCAGGCCCACGTAGACAGCGAGTCCGGCGATGCCCGCAGCGGCCACTCGGATGAGCGCGCCGACACCGACGTTGGTGCCCACGACGTGGGCCACCAGCCACATGACCTCCATCATCACCACGCTCGCGAGCGCCATGCGGAGCAGGCTCAGGTAGACGGGGCGGAGCGGGAAACCGGGCACCTTGTACGACAGCACCTGCATCGCCCACGCGGCCGACACGAGGTACGCGATCGCGAACGCGGCACCGAGGCCGAGCACGCCGTACCGGCCGACGAGCACGAACGCCATCACGATGTTGATCGCGTTCTCGAACAGGTTGATCACGAACGGCGTGCGGGCGTCGGTGTGCGAGTAGAAGGCGCGCAGCACGAACAGGTACACGCTGAAGCCGACGAGGCCGAGCGCGAAGCCGGCGAGCGCGCGGCTGGTGCGCATCGCGTCGGCCGCGTCGAAGTTGCCGTGGTCGAGCGCCATGCCGATGAGCGGGCGGCGCAGCACGAACATGCCGGCCGCCGCGGGGAAGGTTGCCAACGCGACCAGACGGATGCCCATCGACGTGCGCTCGACGAACGCCGCCTTGTCCTTGCGCGCGACGGCACGCGACATCTCGGGTGTGAACGTGGTGACGATCGACATCGCGAGCAGGCCGTGCGGCAGCACGAAGAAGATGTACGCCTTCGAGTACGCGTCGAGCTGCCCGCTGCCGGGATGCGCGAGATTCTGCACCACGACGATCGCGATCTGGTTGGCGGCCACGTAGCCGAACGTCCAGGCCGACAGCTTGAGCAGTTGGCGTACGGCGGGGTGCCCGAACCGGGGGTTGAAGTGCAAGGGCACGTGGGCCCGCGACACGGCGGGCAGCACCGCGAGCGCCATCACCGCGATGCCGACGGTCGCGCCGATCGCGAGGGTCCAGCGGAGCCGGTCGTTGGTGAGCACCTCGATCAGCTCGGGCTCGCGGCCGCCGACGGTGCGGGGGACCAGCAGGAGCGAGCCGATGATCACCAGGTTCGACAGCACCGGCGCCCACGACGCGGCGAAGAAGCGCCGACGCGCCTGCAGCAGCGCGTTGGCGAGCGCGCTGATGCCGTAGAAGAAGATCTGGATCAGGAACACGCGGGCGAGCGCGGTGCCGACCCGTCGGTACTCGTCCGGATCGACGCCGTCGGCGACGTCGAGCGAGAACAGCCGGAAGATCAGCGGTGCGGCGGCCACTGCCACGACGGTGAGCGCGGTCAACGCGAGCACGGCGACGCTCAGCACGGCGCTGGTGGCGTCCTCGTCGTCCTGCTCGGCCTGACGAGTGAACATCGGGACGAGCGATGCCGACAGCACGCCACCCAGCAACAGCTCGTAGATGGCATTGGGTGTGTTGTTGGCGCCGTTGTAGGCGTCGGCCAGTGCGGTCTGCCCCATCACCACGGCGAACACGGCCACGCGCAGCAGGCCGGTGACGCGCGACAGCGCCGTGCCCGCGGCGACGACGAGGTTGCTCTTGAGGAGGTTGCTCACGTGGCGGGCGAGGCCGTGCCCGGACCGGTCTCGAACGCCCGCGAGCGGCCGGTGGTGTTCACCTCGTCGACCGCCTGTGACAGCGCCTGCAGCTGCACCACCACGTCGTCGACCGCACTGCCGAGCTCGTCGGTGATGTCGCTGCCGATCGACACCTCGGCTGCCTGGCTGACCAGCTCGCCGAGGCGTGCCTGCAGCGCGGCGAGACGGCTGTCGGTCTGGGCTCGTGCCTCGCGGATGCGCTGCACCGCGTCGAGCTGACGTCGGAGCGAGTCGCGTGTGGCGTCGTCGGCGGCTCGGTCGTACCGGGCCTGCACGCCGCTCGCGTCGAGCCCGCGGATGGTGTCGTCGAGCTGGTCGCCGTGCTTCGCGATCGCCCAGCACTCGGCGACGCCACGGTCGACCTGGCGGCCGATGTCGGCCATGCGGCTGCGCAGCGGACCCTCGTGCATGCCGGCGACGATCTTCAGGTAGCGACGCTGCGCCGACTGCGCGCCGGCCACGTGGTGCCGCCACGGCTCGCCCACACCGAACGGATCGATGCGCGCGTCGAGGGCCTTGTCGGCGAGGCTGCGCTGCTTCGACGGGCGGAGCTTGAGCGCTGCCCACACGGCCGCGCCGCAGACGACGATGCCGATGACGACGGGGACGAACTCCACGGCGCCGAGCCTATTGCCGCAGGGTGCCCGACCCGGGGCAACCTGCTCGGGCGCTGCGTCAGACGTCGACCGGCGCGATGTCGGCCGCCGTGAACGTGGTGAGCTGCTCGTCGCTCGGATCGGTGAGCGGCGCGAGACGCATCGCCTGGTGCGCGACCGCGGTCTCGAAGAGGTTGCGCACGAAGCGAGCGTTGCCGAACCCGCGAGTGCGCGGCTCGGCGTCGATCAGCTCGCGTACCCGCACGAGCGCGTCGTCCGAGCAGAGGTAGCGGTGCTTGTCGCCGAGCTTCACGAAGATCGAGACGAGCTCGTCGCCGGTGTAGTCGGGGAACGAGATCGTGCGGGTGAAGCGGCTCTTCAACCCCGGGTTGGTGTCGATGAAGTCCTGCATCTCCTCGACGTAGCCGGCGGCGACGATCGCGAGGTCGTCGCGGTGGTCCTCCATGAACTTCACGAGCGTGTCGATCGCTTCGCGGCCGAAGTCGTTCTCGCCGCCGCGTGCGAGCGCGTAGGCCTCGTCGACGAGCAGCATCCCGCCGAGCGAGGCCTCGAGTGTCTGCTGGGTCTTGAGCGCGGTCTGACCCACGTAGCCGGCGACGAGCTTCGAACGGTCGGTCTCGACGAGGTGGCCTTTCGACACCACGCCGACGGCGCGGTAGATCTGGCTGAGCAGCCGTGCCACGGTGGTCTTGCCCGTGCCGGGGTTGCCGGTGAACACGAGGTGCTTGCTCGTCTCGATCGTGGGCAGGCCGCGCTCGGCGCGGAGCTGTTGCACTTGCAACAAGCTCGTCAGGCGGCGAACCTCGGCCTTCACGTTCGCGAGGCCGACCAACTCGTCGAGTTCGGCGAGCAGTTCCTCGATGCCTCGTTCGGGTGGCAGCTGCACCTCGACCGTCACCGCCGGTACATCGGTCTTGGCGGCCGCCGCCGGGGGAGTCCCGGGCCCGGCTCCCGTGGGTGGCGCGGGCGGCGTGGTCGGCGGCGTGGTCGGCTGGCCGGGTCGGTTGACGCCGGCGGCGTCCATCGCCTGCAGCATCGTGGTACGGAACCCGTCGATCGCCGCCACCTCGTCGGCCGACGGCACCAGGTCGAGCGCAGCCGTCAGGTGTGCGAGCCGCAGTGCTGCGGCGTAGTAGCGGTGGCTCCGGCGGTCGCCGTCGCGTGCGTCGGCCTTGAGCAGCAGGTCGAACAACACGCTCGGCGCGCGCAGCCAGGTGCGCCGACCGTCGAGCATGCCGCCCTCGCGCAGACGGGTGGCCGTGACGACGAGCGGCGGCTGGAGCCGTGGGCCGATCGCGTCGAGGAACCCGTCGAGTTCGGCGTCGGCCTGTCTTCCGTCGCTGTCGATCACCGCGCCGACCAGGTTCGAGGCTTCGATCAGCACCTCCTGCCGGTGCGCATCGCCGCCACGTCCGCTGAGCGCCCCCAACGCGGCCCCGACCTCGTCGACGAACGCGCTGACATCGGCCACCAGGGAGCTCATCACCCGGCATCGTAGGGGAGGAGGCCGCCTCACCCGTGTGGAGGGCGGGGAGGGGTAACGTCCGTCGTTCGTGACCGATCGTTCCGCACAGGCCGTCGTCGCAAAGCTGCTCGGGGTGTCCGCTGCGATCGGCATCGCCGTCGGACTGCTGTTCCACGGCTTCGAAGAGCTGCTCCACCACGTCCAGCACTGGCTGTGGGCCGACCTCGTCGGCGACCGGCCGAGCGCGACGGCCACGATCGCGCTTGCCACGGCGGGCGGTGCGCTGCTCGGCGTCGCCCTGCGGCTCCTGCCGGGTCACGGCGGCGCGCACCCCGCCGAGCACCATGGCCTGCTCCCCGAGCCGGGCGGATCGGCGACGGTGTCGATCGTCGCCGCCTCGCTCGCCGTGGGCTTCGTCGGCCTCGCCGCCGGGGCGTCGCTCGGCCCCGAGGGTGCGCTCATGCCGGGTGCGGTGGGGGTGTCGTTGCTGTTGGCACGCGCCGCCCGCCTGGCCGGACCCACCGAGCAGTTGCTGGTGGCCGCCGGCCTCGGCGCGCTGATGGCAGCGATGTTCTCTCATCCGCTCGCGGGTGCGGTGATCCTGCTCGAGGTGCTGCCGAGCGCCACCGCCGAGATGGCGGTGCCGGCGGTGATGGTGATCCTCCCGACGCTCACGTCGTCGGCGTTCGCCGTGCTGGCGTTGCAGGTGATGGGCGCGGTGCCGCTGATCGGTCTGCCGTTCGAGTACGGCACCTTCCGCCCCGTCCACCTCGCCTGGGCGGTCGTCGTCGGTGTGGTCGCGGGCGCGGCCGGGTTGCTGGTCGACCGGTTGGTGCGACCGCTGCGCCGGGTGACGTCACGCCTCGATGCCCGCGACGTCGTCGTGACGACGACCATCGGCGGGCTCGTGCTCGGCGTGCTGTACGCGATCGGTGGCGACGAGACGCGCTTCACCGGCTTCCCGGAACTGCTCGTGCTGATGTCCCGGAATCCGGCCACCGGCACGGTCGTGCTGGCGATGGTCGTCAAGGCGCTCGCGACCGCGTGGTGTCTGGCAGCCGGGTACCGGGGCGGCAAGATCTTCCCGGCGGCCTTCGTCGGCGGTGCGGCCGGCCTCGTGGTGCACACGGTGTTCCCGTCCGTCCCGGCGGTCGTGGCCGTGTCCGTCGGTCTGTCCGCGTCGATGGTGACCGCACTCGGCCTGCCCGTGACGGCGTTGCTGAGCAGCGCGGCGCTGTTGCCGCCTCGGCTGTTGCCGCTCGCCGTGTTGGGCAGCGTCGCTGCGTTCGTGGTGCACCTGCTGGCCGATCGGCTCGCGCCGCCGCAGGCAGCAGCAGGTGCCGCCGTGCAACACGGTTGACCCGGCGGTCAAGCGGCCTTGTAGGGTGCATCGCATGGGTGAGCGTTTCGAGAGCGTGCAGCAGGTCCGCGAGGGGCTGAAGGCCGTCAACTATCTGGCAGACGAAGGCATCGCGGGTGTGGCGTTCCTGGCGGACCGGCTGGGCAAGCCGGTGCTCGTCGAGGGACCCGCCGGCACCGGCAAGACGCAGCTGGCGAAGTCCATCGCCGAGGCGACCGGCTCGCGGCTCATCCGCCTCCAGTGCTACGAGGGCCTCGACGAGTCGAAGGCGCTCTACGAGTGGAACTACAAGAAGCAGCTGCTGCGCATCCAGGCCGACAAGAACAGCGACTCGTGGAGCGAGGTCCACGACGACATCTTCTCGGACGACTTCCTGCTCACCCGTCCGCTGCTCGAGGCCATCAGCGCCGACGACCCGGTGGTGCTGCTGATCGACGAGGTCGACCGCGTCGAGGTCGAGACCGAAGCGCTGCTGCTCGAGATCCTGTCCGAGTACCAGGTGTCGATCCCCGAGCTCGGCACGATCACGGCCAAGCAGATCCCGATGGTGTTCCTCACCTCGAACAACACCCGCGAGCTCAGCGAGGCGCTCAAGCGCCGCTGCCTCTTCCTGCACGTCGACTACCCGTCGATGGAGCGTGAGAAGGAGATCGTGCTCACCAAGGTCCCGGGTGTCACCGACAACCTGGCCGACCAGATCGCCCGCATCGTGCGCAGCATCCGCCAGCTCGACCTGAAGAAGGCGCCGTCGGTGAGCGAGACCCTCGACTGGGCCCGCACCCTCGTGCTGCTCGGCATCGAGTCGATCGACGCCCAGCAGGCCAAGGAGACCCTCCACATCCTGCTCAAGTACCAGACCGACATCGCCAAGGCGGCGAAGGAGCTGAGCGTCGACAAGTAGTCGACGCTCACGCACGGCTGGGTCGACCGATGCTCGATCTGCTCAACGGGTTCGTCGCCGAGCTCCGCAACGCGGGGCTGCCGGTGTCGCTCACCGAGAACCTCGACGCGATGGAGGCGGTGCAGCACATCCCCATCGAGGACCGCGAGGCGTTCAAGTACGCGCTCGGGGCCACGCTCGTGAAGAACAACAGCCACTGGCGGTCGTTCGAGACGGTGTTCGAGGTGTACTTCAGCCTGCGCGGCCCGGAGTACAAGCTCAAGGAGGGCGACGAGAGCGACCTCGACGAGATGTGGCGCGAGATGCAGGAGCAGATGCGCCAGGGCGACTCGAAGGGCCAGGCGGGCGGGTCGATGGACTCGCTCACGCCCGAGGAGATCGCGCAGATGCTGATGCAGGCGCTGCTCAACGGCGACCAGGCGCTGATGCGCGCGCTCGCCCGTCAGGCCGTGCAGCGCTTCGCCGGCATGGAGCCGGGCCGTCCCGTCGGTGGCACGTACTACCTGTATCGCACGCTCAGGAACCTCGATCTCGACGGCATGCTCGAGAAGCTGATGGACCAGAGCCGTCAAGAGGTCGGGGGCGAGCTCACCCCGCTCGAGGAGCGCCTCGAGCGCGACGAGTACAACGACCGCATCGAGCAGTTCAAGAAGGAGATCGAGGCCGAGATCCGTCGCCGCCTCGTCGCCGACCGCGGTGCCGAGGCGATGGCCAAGACGCTGCGCAAGCCGCTGCCCGAGGACGTCGAGTTCATGCACGCGTCGCGTGACGAGATGCAGAACCTGAAGAAGGCGCTCGGTCCGCTCACCCGCAAGCTCGCAGCGCGCCTCGCCCGCAAGCGCCGGCACGGCCGCAAGGGTCCGCTCGACTTCCGCAACACGGTCCGTCACTCGCTCAGCTACGGCGGCGTGCCGGCCGAGCCGAAGTTCAAGTATCCGCGCCCGGCCAAGCCCGAGCTCATCGTCGTGGCCGACATCTCCGGGTCGGTGGCGGCGTTCGCCCGTTTCACGCTGATGCTCGTGTACGCGATCCAGAACCAGTTCTCGAAGGTGCGCTCGTTCGTGTTCATCGACGGCATCGACGAGGTCACCGAGTTCTTCCGCAACACCGAAGACGTCGCCGAGGCCGTGCACCGGGTGAACACCGAGGCCGACGTCGTGTGGGTCGACGGGCACAGCGACTACGGCCACGCCTTCGAGGTGTTCTGGGAGCGCTACGGCAAGGACGTCGGCCCCAAGTCGACCGTGTTGTTGCTCGGCGACGCGCGCAACAACTACCACGCGAGCCAGGCCTGGGTGGTGAAGGAGATCCGCCAGAAGGCACGTCACGTGTACTGGCTGAACCCCGAGCCGCGCAGCTACTGGAACACCGGCGACTCCATCGTCGGCGAATACGGCACCCACACCGACGGTGTGTACGAGGTGCGCAACCTCCGCCAGTTGGAGGGCTTCGTCGAGAAGCTCGCGTGAGCGCGCCGGCCGTCGTGCCGGACGCCGCGTTCGGCGCCACCACGCGTCGGTGGCTCGACGTCGCCGTCGCGTCGAACTTCCTCGCGATCGGCATCCTGCTGTCGGCCGTCCCTCGCTATGTGAAAGAGGAGCTCGGCGGTTCGAGCGCCGCGGTGGGCACCGCCACCACGATCTTCTTCGCCGCCGCACTGCTGACCCGTCCGGTGGTGGGTCGGGCGATGGACCGCATCGGACGGCGACCGTTCCTCACGTGGCCACTGCTGGTGATGGCGGTGCTCGCGATCGGCATGGAGGCCGCGCACGCCGTGTGGGCCGTGGTGCTGGTGCGGCTGTTGCAGGGCGCGTTCGGCAGCACCTTCTACACGGCATGTGCGGTGGTCTCGACCGACATCGCGCCACCCGAGCAGCGTGCGACCGCCGTGGCGCGCTTGAGCCTGATGATCTACCTCGGGTTCGCGTTCGGGCCGTTCATCGGTGAGTTCCTGTTCGATCGCGGCTCGCAGTGGCCGTGGCTCGCCTGCGCGGTGTTGCACCTGGTCGCGTTCGTCACGTCGCAGCGCCTCCCCGAGACCCTGCGCGAGCGTCGTGCGGTCGATCAGCCGCGCCCCTCGATGCGGTCGTTGCAGCGGGTGGTGTTGCGGCCCGGCGTGGCACAGCTGTGCGCCGGTCTCGGGTATTCGTGCGTCGTCGCGTTCCTGCCGTCGTACTCGCGTGAGATCGGCCTCGGGTCGTCGGGTGCGTTGTTCTTCACCTACGCGTGCAGCGCGCTGCTGGTGCGCGTGTTCAGCGGTCGGCTGGCCGACCGGTTCGGCTACGTGGCCGTGGCGGTGCCGGGGCTGCTGGTGTTCGGGCTCGGGCACTTCCTGATGGCGATCGCTCGCACCGAGTGGTTGCCCTTCCCGGCGATCGCCATGACCGGCATCGGCTTCGGGGCCGTGTTCCCGGCGCTCACCGCGCTGGCGGTCGACCGGGCGCCCGACGAGCAGCGCGGACAGGTGCTCGGTGTGTTCTTGAGCTTCAACGACCTCGGCAACGCGATCGCTGGTCCGGCCGTCGGCGCGATCGCCGACGCGGCCGGGTTCCGCTGGGGGTACGGCGTGCCGGCGATCGTCGCGTCGGTCGGCTTCGTGGTCGCGCTCGGCCTGCGCCGGCCACCCGACCGCACCCTCGCCTGACGGCCCGCCTCCTCGCGTGTGCGCAGTTGCCCACCTCCACGGTGGGTGAACTGCACGAACGCAGGTCGACCGGTGCGCTCGCTCTACGGTGGCGGCATGGAACTGAAGGATCGTGTCGTCGTCGTCACCGGTGGTGGGTCGGGCATCGGTGAGGCGCTCGCCGTCGCCGCCCACCGGGAAGGTGCGCGGCACGTGGTGGTGGCCGACCTGCACGCCGCCGAGGCCGAACGAGTGGCCGCGGCGATCGGCGGGACGGGCGTCGGCATCGACGTGCGCGACGAGGCCGCGATCGAGCGCCTGGTCGACGACACACAGGCCGCACACGGTCCGATCGACCTGTTCGTGTCGAACGCCGGCTTCGTCACCGCGGCCGGGCTCGAGGACTCGAACGACGCGATCCAGCGCATGTGGGAGGTGCACTGCATGGCGCACATCTACGCGGCGCGTGCGGTGCTGCCGTCGATGATCGCCCGCGGCGAGGGCTACCTGCTCAACACGGCCTCGGCCGCCGGGCTGCTCACGCAGATCGGGTCGATGGCGTACTCGATCACCAAGGCCGCCGCCGTGTCGCTGGGGGAGTGGTTGTCGGTGACGCACCATCACCAGGGCATCCGGGTGTCGGTGCTGTGCCCGCAGGCGGTGGCCACCAACATCATCCGCAACAGCCCCGACTTCACGGGCGAGGTCGACGGCGAGCTCGGCTCGGGCGTGGCGAGCGGCGACGGTGTGCTGACGTCGGATCAGGTGGCGCAGTGCTGCATCGACGCGATCCGCGACGAGCGGTTCCTGGTGCTACCGCACCCCGAGGTGGCCACGTACGTGCAGCGCAAGGCGACGGATCGCGATCGCTGGTTGGCCGGCATGCGCAGGTTCCAGTCGGCGCTGCACCCCGACGGCCAGCTCCCCGGCGACGCCATCGCCCCACGGCGCTGACACCCAGCGAACATCCAGGGCGCCACGCGCCGCCATCGTCCCTGGTCAGCGGCATCGCTGGCACCCAGGTCGTTCGGGAATCGGTCCTGGGTGCCGCGCTCGACTCACCGACGCTGGTGAACCGGCATCGCTGGCACCCAGGTCGTCAGAACGAGAGGAAGCTGGCGAGGTGCGCGATGGCCTGGTCGAGGGTCCCTGCCCGATCGGGCCACGCATCGTCCACTCGCAGACGGTCGGCCACGGCAGCGTGGTGGGGCGTGTGCGTACGGTAGTGCTCGGCCGCCCAACCGTCGGGGTTGCGGGCCATCACCACGGCCATCGGCAGGATCGAGGCCACATCGGCCTCGATGCCCGGGTACGGACCGTGCATCGACGGGTAGCGGCGCACGGTGTGGGCGGTCAGCTCGCGGAGGCCGTGCAGGCCGTCGCAGATCGCATCCGCCGCGAGGTGGTGCACGGTGCCGATGTGGGCCATCGTCATCGCCGACCGGCACAGCAGGCACGGCTCGAGCGAGCTGTACATCACGTGATCGCCGTACTCGCCCATGGGGAGCTGCGCCAGCACGTCCATCTCGGCGTGGGCGAGTGCGGTGTTGCGCAGGCGGCCCGGCGGCGCCTCGAGCTCGCCGATCCGGTTGCGCCCCTCGGCCACGACCGCGCCGCTCGAATCGCACACCAGCGCGCCGATCGGGAAGCTGCCCGCCTGGTACGCCTGCCACGCCAGCTCGAGGCAGCGGCGGAACGGCGCCGGGATCATCCGCCGAGCGCCTCGGCGAGCAACTGCTGCTCGGCCTCGCCGAGCGGGATGCGGCCCACGGCGTCGAGCCCGGCGGCCGTCATCTTGCGGGCGGTCTTGCGGAGCACGTCGATCAGGTGGGCCCGGTCGAGCTTGGCGGCCACGTCGGCCAGTTGGGTCTCGACGAACGCCAGGCACGCGGCGTCTTCGATCGCCTGCGAGCCCGGGTCGACGGCCAGGTCGTCCCGACGCACCAGGGCCTGGACTCGTGCGATGGTCGGCTCGTCGTAACCGACCGATACGAGCAGCTCGCCGACGTCGTGGGCGTGGCGCTTGCGTTGGTCGCGCTTCCACTTCAGATAGCCGGCACGTCCGGGTTCGTAGGCGGTACGCGGCAGCTCCCAGCGGCGCAGGTGATGAGCGCGTGCGGCGAGCAACCAGGTCTCGTCGGCGTCGGGGTGCAACTCGGCCACCCAGCCGGCCGCGAGGATGCCGTGCACCTGGGCGAGCGGCACCTCCTGGCCGCGCACGACGATGCGCGTGGGATCGTCGGCGTTGGCCGTGTCGATCGCCGTGATGGCCGCGACGTACCGCTCGTTCACGCCCTCGACCCTACGCGTCACGTCCTGGGCGCCGCGGACTTCTCACCGCTGCTGGTCGTTGGACGTCACTGGCGCCCAGGACGATCCGGCTGGTGTTCTGGGCGCCGCAGCCGGATCACCGGTGCTGGGAAACGGAGCTCACTGGCGCCCAGGACGGCTGATCAGTCCTGGGCGCCGCGGCCTTCTCACCGCTGCTGGTCAGTGGACGTGACTGGCGCCCAGGACGATCCGGCGGATGTTCTGGGCGCCGCGGCCGGATCACCGGTGCTGGTGAACGAGCGTCGCTGGCGCCCAGGGCGGGCGCGCACCTCAGACGGCGCACTCCGAGTCGCCGACCTCGGCGGTGAACGGGCCGGTCTCGCCGTAGTCGACGTAGAAGTCGGGGTTCTCCTCGTACGTGGGGAACACGTCGAGGTCCTTCAGCGCCGCGCCGATCGCCGACGCGCCGCCCGAACGGTCCATCCACCCGCGGAAGGTCTCGCCGGCCTGCCGCTCGTCGGCGAACTTGCGGATCACCCGCACCGCCGCCTGAGGGGCGGCCTTGGCCGGCAGGCGGGTGGCCTTGTCGCCGAAGTGGATCTGCTCCTGGCCGACGTAGCCGCCGAGCAGCATCTGATAGCCGGGGGCCGACCGACCGTGCGCACGACGCTCGGCACCGAAGAAGCCGATGTCGGCGGCGTGATGCTGGCCACAGCTGTTGGTGCAGCCGCTGATGTTGATCCGCACCCCGCCGACCTCGGCCAGGCCGGCGTCCTCGAGCGCCTCGCCGATCGCGGCGGCCAGGCCGCGCGACTGGGTGACGGCGATGTTGCACGTATCGGCGCCCGGGCAGGCGACGACGTCGCGGGCGAGCTCGGCGCCGGGCCGGGCCATGCCGATCGCATCGAGGCGCGCATACAGGGTGGGCAGCTGCGCCTCGGTGAGGCCGCGGAACACGACGTTCTGGCGGTTCGACAGCCGCACGTCCGAGCCGAGCTCGCGCTGGATCGCGGCGAGCGAGCGGAACTGCGACGCCGTGATGTCGCCGAGCGCCGCGTAGGCGACGGCCGAGACGCTGCCGTTCGCGGTGCCGCGCACGACGCTGGTGGCGACCCAGCGCTCGTACGGGTCGCGCGGGGTGAGCGACACCGCCACGCCCTGACCGACGGCGGTGGCCTCGACGGTGGTGCTGCGGCCGGCCGGTGCGTCGCCCTGCTTGGCGACGATCGCCGGGATGCCGCCCGGCCACGACGACGAGGCCGGCAGCGTGTGGCGCACCTTGAGGACGCGGCGACGCAGCTCGTCGATGCCGAGCTGGTCGACCACCCACTTCAGACGGGCACGCAGCTTGTTGTCGCGGTTGCCGGTCTGGTCGAACACGCGCAGGATCGCCTCGATGGTCGGCAACAGGTCTTCGCGGCTGGTGAACTCCTCGAGCGCCTGCGCCGGGTGTGGCGTCGCACCGAGACCGCCGGCGAGGTACACGCGGAAGCCCTGCTCGACGGTGCCGTCGGGCAGCGTGCGGGTGGTGGCCACCACACCTGCGTCGTTGAACATCGCCTGACCGCAGTCGGTGCTGCAGCCCGAGAAGTTGATCTTGAACTTGCGCGGCAGGCGCTGGCCGAGCGGGTTGCGCACGAAGTGCTCGAACGCGGCCTCGGCCCACGGGGTGACGTCGAGGTGCTCGTGCGGGCAGGCGCCTGCGAGGTGACACGCCATCACGTTGCGGACGGTGTCGCCGCAGGCCTCGCGACTCGTGAGGCCGACCTTCGCGAGCTCGCGCATCACCTCGGGCACCTTGGTCAGCTCGACGTAGTGGATCTGCACGTTCTGGCGGGTGGTGATGTGTCCCCAGCCGCGCGAGTACTCCTCGCTCAGGCGTCCCATGAGGTCGAGCTGCTCGGGGGTGATGGTGCCGGCGGGCAGCTTGATGCGCACCATCTGGTTGGTGCCGCCCTGGCGCTGGCCGTAGATGCCGTTGTTGAGGCGCATCACCCGGAAGACGTCCTCGGGGATCTCGCCGGCGAGGTACTGCGCAATGGCGCGCTCGAACCGCTCGATGTCGCGGTGCTGCTCCTCGGTGAGATCGCGTGCTGCCGGCACGACGGGAGCGATGGCCATGGGGGAGACCTCCAACGATCGGCGGGTCGGGCCGACAAATCTGATCGGCTCAGTCGACTTTACACGCCACGCCGGACTTTGTCGCCTGTCGATGGATGGGGATCTCGGCGGTCGACGACCGGGATTCATTCCTGCACGGTGTCGTAGATAGCGCTACGGTCGGACCATGGCTCGTCTCGTTCGGATCCTGGCGATCCCGCTGTTGGCGTTGCAGCTGCCCCTCCCGTTCGTCGACCGAACGGTGGCCGCCGCTCCGGGCGGGTTCGTGGCGGTCGAGGTGGGCCGACTGTTGGACACTCGCGCCGGCGGTCCGACGGTGGACGGCGAGTTCAGCGGGGGCGGGGCGCTCGCTCCCGGGGAGACGCGTTCGTTCGACGTGGTCGGGCGTGCGGGCGTGCCCGGGGGCGTCACCGCGGTGGCGGTCACCGTGACGGTGACCGAGCCCCAAGGCCCGGGCTTCGTCACCCTCTTCGCCTGCGGGGCGCTGCCGCCGACGTCCACGGTGAACTTCGCCGCCGGGGTGACGGTCGCGAACTCGGCGATCAGCGGCCTCTCCGCCGACGGGAAGTTGTGCGTGTACTCGATGACACCGACCCACGTGGTCGTCGACGTGACCGGTGCGTTCTCCGGCGGGTTCACACCGGTGATCGGCGGTCGGCTGTTGGACACCCGATCCGGACACTCGACGTCGGACGGTGCGTTCTCCGGAACCGGCGCACTCGGCGACGACGGGGTGGCCGACGTGCAGGTGGCGGGACGGCTGGGTGTGCCGGCCGACGCCGAGGCCGTGGCGATCACCGTCACGACGGTGGGCTCGGCACGCGACGGATACGTGTCGGTGTATCCCTGCGGTGATCGGCCGCTGGCATCGACGTTGAACCATGCGCGCGCCGAGGTGCGGTCGAACTCGATCGTCGCCCCGCTCTCGTCGACGGGTCGACTGTGCGTGTACACACTGGTGCCGTCGCACGTCGTGCTCGATGTCAGCGGCTACGTGCCCGCGGGATCGGAGTACACCCCGATCACCCCGGCACGCCTCGCCGACACGCGCCTCGACGGCATGACGGCCGACGGAGCGTGTCAGCGAGTCGGGCGCGAGGCCTCGGGCACCTCGATGACGTTGACGGTGGCCGGTCGTGCGGGATTGCCTCACAGCGGTGTCGGGGCGGTCGTGCTGAACGTGGTGGTGACGGGATCGAAGCGACCCGGCTTCGTGACGGCGCATCGCCGGGACTCAGCCGTGCCGACTGCCTCGATGCTCAACTTCGCTGCTGGTGACACCGTGGCGGCCAGCGTCATCGCCCCGATCGACTCGCAGGGTCGGGCGTCGTTGTTCACCAACGTCGGCGCGCACCTCGTGGTCGACGTGGTCGGCTGGTTCCCGGGTGCCTCGTCAGCGTCAACGGCCGACGCCTGCGCTGGAACGTTCGTCGACCCGAGCCAGCGATACCAGCGGACCGACTTCCCGAACTGGCGATTCGGCTGCACCCTGCTCGTCTCCAGCGAGACGCAATGCTGGTACACGACCATGCTCGGCTTCCGCACGGATGAGCCACCTTCACGGCTCTTCGACGGGGAGTTGCTCGAGTTGGTCGGGGCTGACGGAACTCGCTGTGCCCTTCGCATCGACGGAACGGTTGCTTGCTACCAGGGCTACCCAGCACGTGCGGTCCGAGAGATCCCGTTCGATCGTCCGATCGTCGACATCATCGGCTTTCAGCACGAGCCCGGCTTCTGCGCGATCGACGATGGGGGTGGTACGTGGTGCTGGACGCCTGCCGTGACCCCGGACCGATCTGCGCCGACCCCGATCCCGACGAGCGGACGAGCACTCGGCTTCGTGCAGTTGACCTGGGGCGGAGGGCCCATTGCCGTTCGAACCGACGTCGGACGTGCGGATGTCGTCGTCCACGACGGCGCAGGGTCGTTCCGGGTGGCAGGATCGAGCCGTGACGCAGCACCTGGGCATCCTTGGTCGGAGGTGGCCGCAGCGGTGCCCCACTGGTCAGGAGCGATGTGCCTGACGTTGGTCGATGGCCGTGCTGTGTGCGGCGACTCCCCAGACCTGGCACCCACCATGGACGTGGTCTGGAACGACGGCATCACGCTACGTGGCACCGATGGGCAGGTGGTGTGGATCAGCTGGAACGAGGAGACCGGAACCTTCACGGCCAACGAACCCTCGCGTGTACTCGTCGAGCCCTCCAACCTCAGCGAGTGCTACTGGATCGGTTCACCCCGTGCGGATGGTTGGTGCCAGGCCCGCCCGCCCGGCTGACTCAGTCGCCCGGCGACTCGCCGATCTCGCGCAGGGCGTCGCGCAGGGCCACACGGAGGCGGCGGGCCTGTTCGCCGTTCAGGTGCATGATCAGGCCCTCCCCGGGGGAGCCGACCTCTTCGACGGTGAGCACCACGCGCGGCTCGGCGTCGTCGTAGTCGTCGCTGATCGCCACGGCCCACGACAGGCGCTGCAACTCGTCCTCGCTGGGCGGGAGATCGTCGGGCGAGAACGGGAAGTCGTCGATCGATCGTCGCACCCGTCCAGCGTGCCAGACGGCCGGGCCTACCATGCGCCCATGAGCGAGAACCTGCGACTGTGGACCAAGGCGATCTACGGCTTCGACCACGTGGCCCGCCTGGCCCGACCCGACCAGTGGGACGCGCCGTCGCCGTGCGACGGATGGACGGCCCGATCGGTGCTCGGGCACGTCCTCGCGATCCAGCGCTAGATGGAGTCACTCGTCCGCGGCACCGAGCCGACGATGAACCCGATGGTCGACCCGCATCTCAACGCCGCGGGCGACGACCCCTACGCGATCTGGGCGGCGGCGCGGGACGGGCTGCTCGAGGCCGTCGATCACCCGGGTGTGCTGCATCGCGTGGTGAAGAACTGGAGCGGGCCGACCTCGGTGGACGACATGCTCGGCAACAACGTGGCCGACACGACCATCCACTCGTGGGACCTGGCCCGGGCGCTCGGTGTGGACGACCGGCTCGATCCGGACTGTGTGGCCCGTGCCTACGAGAGTTCGGTCGAACGGGCCGAGCGGCTGCGCGGCAGCGGCATGTTCGGCGCCGAGGTCGACGCCGCCGACGGGGCCGACCTGCAGACCCGACTGATCGCGTTCACGGGCCGCCGCCCCTGAGGAGCGGGCCGCACGGCGGCCGGACGATCAGGTGCGCTGGTAGTTGGGTGCTTCCTTGGTGATCGTCACGTCGTGCGGGTGGCTCTCCTCGCGACCCGCGGTCGTCACGCGCATGAACCGCGTGCTCGAGCGAAGCGTGTCGAGCGTGGCCGCGCCGGCGTAGCCCATGCCGCTGCGCAGACCGCCTGCCAGTTGGTACACGACGTCGCCGAGCGTGCCCGCGTACGGCACCCGACCCTCGATGCCCTCGGGCACGAGCTTGCGGGTGGCCGCACCGACGGCCGTCGACTGGCCGCTCGCGTAGCGATCGGCACCGAGGCCCTGCATCGCGCCCATCGAACCCATGCCGCGATAGGTCTTGTACCGGCGGCCCTCCATCAACTCCATCTCGCCCGGGCTCTCGTCGGTGCCGGCCAGTAGCGAGCCGAGCATCACCGTCGAAGCACCCGCGGCGATCGCCTTCACGATGTCGCCCGAGTACGTGATGCCCCCGTCGGCGATGATCGGCACGTCGAGCTGCATCGCCCGGCGCGTGGTGAACCAGATCGCCGAGAGCTGCGGCATGCCAGCTCCACTGACCACGCGGGTGGTGCAGATCGAGCCGGCGCCCACGCCCACCTTGATCGCATCGGCGCCCGCGGCGTGCAGCGCCTCGACACCTTCCTCGGTGACCACGTTGCCGGCGACGACGGGCAGATCGGGCCAGTTGGACTTGATCCGCTCGATCGCCTTCACCACGCCCGCCGAATGGCCGTGCGCGGTGTCGATGGCCACCGCGTCGACCGCCATCGCGTACAGCGCCTCGACGCGATCCTCGAGGTCGGCACCCACACCGACGGCCGCAGCCACGCGTAGACGGCCCTTCGAGTCGCGCGTCGCGTTCGGGTGGTCCTGGCGCTTCTGGATGTCCTTCACCGTGATCAGCCCGCGCAGGAAACCCTGCTCGTCGACGAGCGGCAGCTTCTCGATCCGGTGCTTCTGCAGCACCTGCTTGGCCTGCTCGAGCGTGGTGCCGACCGGCGCGGTGATCAGCCGGTCGGAGGTCATGAACTCGCTGACCGGACGGTCGAAGTCGGCCGGCTCGCAGAAGCGGATGTCGCGGTTGGTGAGGATGCCGACGAGGCGTCCTGCGTCGTCGGTGATCGGCACGCCGCTGAACCGGAACCGGTGCATCAGGTCCTCGGCGTCGTGCAGCGTGGCCGCCGCGTGCAGGGTGACCGGGTCGGTGATCATGCCGCTCTGGCTGCGCTTCACCTTCTGCACCTCGGCGGCCTGATCGCCGATCGGCAGGTTGCGGTGGATCACACCGATGCCACCCTCGCGGGCGATCGCGATCGCCATGCGCGCCTCGGTCACCTTGTCCATCGCCGCGGACACGAGCGGCACGGCGAGCTCGATGTCGGCCGCGAAGCGGGCCGACGTGTCGACGGTGTCGGGCAGCACGTTGCTGTAGCCGGGGACGATGACGACGTCATCGAAGGTGAGCGCGTCGAATCGGTCGAAGAGCTGGTCGTTGCTCATGCCGGGATCTCCTTGAGCTGATCGCGTCGGTGGGGGAGTCGTGCGGAGTCGAGCGCCTGGCGATCGGCGCAGAGGCGGGCGAGCGTGGCCACGACCAGTCGGTGCTCGGTGGCGTGCATGCGTTCGGCGAAGGTGTCGAGGGTGTCGTCCGCTTCGATCTCGACGGCGGCAGCGGCGAGCACCGGTCCCTCGTCGACGCCCTCGTCGGGAACGAGGTGCACCATCACACCGGACGAGGTGCGCACGCCCTGCTGGTGCTCGTCGAAGGCACGCTCGATCGCGTGTGTGCCGGGCAGCTCGCCGGGCAGCGCTGGGTGCAGGTTCACCACCATCTCGGGGAACCAGCCGAGGAAGTTCATCGTGAGGATCCTCATCCATCCGAGCAGCAGCACGAGGTCGGGCGAGAACCCGCTGACGATGTCGGCGAGGCGCCCGTCGTAGTCGGCCCGGCTCTCGCCAGGGCGGCGGCCGATGTGCACCGCGGGCACCCCGGCGGCATCGGCACGGGCGAGCACGCGGGCCTCGGCCTGGTCGCTCACGACGGCCACCACCTGGGCCGGGATCCGCTCGTCGGCACACGCGTCCAGCACGGCCTGGGCGTTCGAACCGTTGCCGGATGCCATCACCACCAGGCGGGCGAGACCGGTGCGTGACTCCATGTGCCGACGCTACGCGCGTGCTCTGCGACCTCGGCCGAGGTTGAACGAAAAGTTCGCGCTCACCCACCGGCGCGACGTTGCGACCAGTTCGAGCGCGACCGTGGGCGCCAGGAACGCCACGTACGACACCGTCACCAGGATGCTGAAGAAGCCGATGCGCAGGGTCACATCGATGCCGAGGTGCAGCAGCACCCCGAGCCCGATCACCACCGGTCGGGCCGAGGGAACCCAGATCAACACGGCGAGCATCAACTCGACGGCCAGTGTGAGGTACGCGACGACGGAGCTCGCGGTGGACGACGTCACGATCGCGTCGGGCAGCGCGAAGCGGGTGATGTCGCCCATGCGCCACACGTACGACATCGCCGTTCCGTCGGTCCATCCGCCGCCGCGCACCTTGGTCCACACGGCCGACGCGTACAGCACGCTCACCTGGATCTGCACCAGGCGGAGCGCCCAGACGGGACGGACCACCACGGCGGGCGTCCCACGTCGCCGCCTGCGACGGGCATCGAACGACCACATCGCACCGGCCGGCATGAACACCAGCAGGAACGTGAGGATCCTGAGCAGCCCGTCCCCCGAGTTGAAGATCGACGGGCTGCGCTCGACGAACGAGAACACGGCGACGAACATCGTGACGCTCGCCGCCCGGGTGAACAGTCCGACGGTCACGGCGGCGGCGCTCGCGAGCAGCACCACGTACATCGCCACCAGTACCCAGGTCTCGTTCGCTCGGCCGAGCACGCCCCACGTCACGTCCACGGGCATCGGCTCGAGCCCACCGGGTCCGAAGAAGGTCGACAGGTTCGGCCCCAACGCCACCGCCCAGGCGAAGGTCGCGATGCCGAGCGCGATGCGGAACAGCGCCACGGTCGAGGTGGGGACCGGCGCGAACCAGAACCGGTTCCACGTGCGGGCGAGCGCTCTCACGGGCCCTCCGTCGCGCCGGTGCCGAGGTCGAGCACGAAGTACTCGTCGACGTACTGCGTGCCGCCGATGGTGCCGTTCGCGACCGCGTCGATGTTGACCAGGTGCCGCCCGAGCAGCACCACGCGCACGGGCACCCGAGTCGCCGTCGCGAGCTCGCGTGCGGCGTGCCGGGCAAGGGGCGCCCACAGCCGCGGCCATTCGTCGCCATTGCCGCGCCGGGCGGCGTGCTCGACGTACTTCTGCCAGTGGTAGTCGGCGTACGCGCCGAGCAGATCGCCGCCGAACGGTGGCGTCCACGTGTCGGTCGTTCCGTCGGCGAACTCCACCCGTGCTTCGAGGCGCAGGGTCTCGTTGCGGGGCGGGGCGAACAGGCCCCAGCTCTGGTACAGCCCGCTGACCTGTGCGACGCGCGATGTGGCGGCTCGCAGCGGCCCCGGCAGCGGCAGGTCGTGAGGTGCGGCTTGCACGACCATCACGGTCACGACCGCGACCACGAAGACGTTCGTCAGCGCGCGACGGGATCTCCCACCGGTGCCACGAGCACCGGGCTCGCCGAGGTCGGTGCCGTCCACGTCAGCAACGGCGGGGCGCAGGATGCCTCGGAGGCTGCGGCTTCGGAGGCTGCGGCTTCGGAGGCTGCGGCTTCGGAGGCTGCGGCTTCGGGGGTTGCGGCTTCGGTGGCGGCGGATCCTTGGGCGGCGAGTCGGCCGGCTTCACGGTCGTGCTCGGTGCGGGCGGGCACGTCGGCCGCCGTCCGCCGGCGGTCGTCCGGAGAGCGCCCGACGTCCCGGAGCTGCCGCTGGTCGTGCCTGAGCTGCCGCTGGTCGTGCCGGAGCTGCCGCTGGTCGTGCCTGAGCTGCCGGAGGTCGTGCCTGAGCTGCCCATGCCGGTCGTGCCGGACGATCCGCCCGAGGTCGTCCCGGAGCTCCCGCTGCTGGTGCCGCTCGATCCGCTGTCGCACTGCGAAGGGTGACGTGTTCCGGCACCGGTCGGGCTGGCGGCGGACACCGCCAGACCACTGAACGTCGCCACGCCCAGGATCACGACCACCACGGTGTTCGTCCGCCGGTTCGCGAACGCCGACACCCATCGGTTCCTCGCCATGCCTGTTCCCCCGATCCACCGCGGGACCCCGCGTGACCGGACAGTACGAACGCGGCGCGAGGCCCACCATCGGGAATTTCCCATTCTTCGTGTGCGGCCGACCGGCCGACCGGCCGCAGCGTTACGGTTCGACACCGGGGAACCACGTGAGCACGGTCGAGTCCGAGTCCGACGTGCCGGCCGTCGACATCGTCGGCTCCGGCTTCGACGCCGAACTGCCGTCGCGCCGCCGCGGGCTCGTCGCGGCGATCGTGCCCACCACTGTGCTCGCTTCGCACGCTCTGCGGTACGGGCAGTGGATCGTCGACGACGCCGGACTGACCTTCGCGTTCGCCCGGTCGTTGGCGTCCGGCCACGGCCCCCGACTGCAGCCCGACGGCCCGGTGGTCGAGGCCGTGTCGAACCCGGCCTGGGCGGGACTGCTGGTGCTCGCCCGCTGGCTCGGACTGTTCGACCGCGGCACCTGGTTCGGGGTGAGCGACCTCGTGCTGTTCCCCAAGGTGCTCGCAGTCATCTGTTGCGCCGCGTCGTTCGTGTGCATGTTCCTGATCGCCCGACACGTACGGCCCGAGCGCGCCACGGCGGTGACGGTGATCGCCGGTTCGGCGACCGCCTGTGTGCCGTCGTTCGTGATCTGGTGCGTGAGCGGTCTGGAGAACTCGCTGTTCGTCCTCGTCGTCATGGCGTTGGCGGTCGCGTTGGTCGGGGCGAGCGCGCGATCCGAGCTGCTGCGAGGTCGTACGTCCGTGATCGTCGGTTCGCTGGTCGCACTCGCAGCGCTCACCCGCCCCGACGGCATCGCGTTCGTGCTCGCCTTTCCCGTGCTGGTCGTCTGGGCCGTTGGCGTGCCATGTCGTCGTGCGATCCGTGCGATCCGTGCGATCGTCCGGACGGTCGGTGTCACGGTCGCGCTGGTCGCGCCGTTCGTCGTCTGGCGTCTACTGACGTTCGACCGCTGGCTGCCCAACACGGCCGTCGCCAAGCAGCAGGGCCTCCCGTCGATCGACGACCTGCGCCGAGTGACCGACCTGATGTCCTACGCCGGATGGGCCGTGGTCGTGCTGGTGGTCGCGCTGGCCTGGCCTCGGGTGAGCGACTTCCGGTCGGCAGCTCGTCCGCTCGTGGTGCTCCTCGGCGTGTCCATGTCGTCCTACGCCGTGCTCCGCCCCGACTGGATGGCCGAGCTGCGGTTCGCCACCGCCGTCTGGCCGCTGGTGTCGATGCTGGCCGGGCTGTCGGCGGCCGTCGTGATCGACGTCCGGCCGGCGCGGCGCCTCGTGCCGGTCGCCGCCGTCGCGGCGTTCGTCGCGGTCGTCACGCTCTCGGGCTGGAAGGAGCGCTCCGACGAGTTCGTGTCACGTCCCACGGTGTCGATCTGCGCCGTCGCCCGCAACACGGGGTACACGTTCGACACCTATGCAGACCGCCTCGGCATCGTCGACGGGACCCTGCTGGCGGTGGACGGCGGTGGCACGTCGCTGACATCGCGGCTGCGTTTCGTCGACCTGTCGGGCCTGGGCGATCCGACGATCGCCGACCTGTGGGCCGAGGGTGACATGGCGGGTCTGCGCGACCACGTGTTCGACGAGGTGCGGCCGACGTTCATCCGGATCTGGTCGGGCTGGGACGGGATCGCTCCGTCGCAGATCCTCGCCGACCCGCGTCTGCAGCGCGACTACGTCGCCGTGTGGGCGCCTCCGGACGGCGGCGGCAACTGGGTGCGACGATCGGCCGTCGTCGATCCTGCAGTGCTCGACGCACTGCAGCGGGATGCCGCCCACCTGGCAGCGATCGTCGATGCGCCGTGGCCGCGCAGCAACACCCACTGGTGGTGTCCCGGCGAGATGCGACCCACCGAACCCGCGGACGATCCGGTGTCGACGCTGCCCGTGTGAGCGGCGATCAGCGGCGGTCAGCGGCGGTCAGCGGCGGAGGTGCACCTGGCGGTCGCCGGTGACCAGCTCGCCGATCACCCAGGTGCGCTCGTCGATCGAGGCCTGCACTGCGGCGACGTCGTCCGGCGCGCACACGATCACCATGCCGATGCCCATGTTGAGCGTGCGGTACAGCTCGTGGTCGTCCATGTCGGTGCACACCTGGCGCACCAGGTCGAACAGCGGCGGCACGGGCCAGCTGCCCAACCGGATCTCGGCGCCCACGCCCTCGGGGAGCACGCGCGGCAGGTTCTCGGGGAGGCCGCCTCCGGTGATGTGCGCGAGCGCCTTCACCTTCTTGCCGGCGAGCGCCTGGCGGAGCACCGGCAGGTAGCTGCGGTGCGGGCGGAGCAGCGTGTCGCCGAGCGGCTCGTCGAACCCGGGCGGCGTGGCGTCCATCGGCACCCAGGCGAAGATCTTTCGCAGCAGCGAGTAGCCGTTGGTGTGCGGCCCGTTCGAGGCCACGCCGATCAGCACGTCGCCCGCGGCCACGTCGGGCGTGGGCAGCAGGTCGGCCCGGTCGACCGCACCGACGAGCGTGCCGGCGATGTCGAACGCCCCCTCGGCGTACACGCCCGGCATCTCGGCGGTCTCGCCGCCGAGCAGCACGCAGCCGCTGGCCTCGCACGCCTCGGCCATGCCGGTGACGACCGTGGCCACCTGCGTGGCGTCGAGCTTGCTCGAGGCGATGTAGTCGAGGAAGAACAGCGGCACCGCACCCTGCACCAGCACGTCGTCGATGCAGTGGTTGACGATGTCCATGCCGACGCCCTTGTACTTGCCGAGGCGTGCGGCGAGCTCGACCTTGGTGCCCACACCGTCGGTGCTGGCGACGAGTACCGGCTCGTCCATCGCCTTGATGACTGCGCCGCTGAACGCACCGCCGAAGCTGCCCACGCCGGCGAGTACGGCGGGCGTGTGCGTGCGCTCGACGGCGGCCTTCATGCCCTCGACGGCGCGTGTGCCCTCGTCGATGTCGACACCGGCCGCTGCATACGAGGTGAGCGTCGCTGCGACGGCACGCCAGCCGATGTCGCGGCGCACCTGCATGCCGTCGAACGAGATGCCGGCCATGCGCGCGTACGCCGCGTCGCGGGCTGCGGCGAGGTCGGCGCCGAGCCCGGTGACGGCGAGCACGCGCCCGCCTGTCACCACCTGACCATCGGTGCCCGCCGGGAACACGAGCGCATCGCCCTGCCCATCGGTGGTGGGATCGAGCCCGCTGATGACGGCGCCCTTCACCGGCGCGTCCGGGTAGCCCGCAGCCGCGGCGACGACGGTGCACGCCGAGCCGGGCCGGATCACCACGTCGACGGTGTCGAGCCGACCCTCGCAGCAGGCGAGCGCGAGCTGCGCCAGGTCGCTCTGCAGCAGCGGCAGCACGGCCTGCGCCTCGGGGTCGCCGAACCGGCAGTTGAACTCGAGCAGCTTCGGCCCGTCGGGCGTGAGCATGAGCCCCGCGTACAGCACACCCACGTACGGCTCGCCCTTGGCGGCGAAGTGGTCGAGCACCGGCTGCACGAACGCCTTGGTCAGCTCGTCGGCGTCGTACCCGGTCGGTGCCGGCGCGTACGCGCCCATGCCGCCGGTGTTGGGACCGGCGTCGCCCTCGAAGATGCGCTTGTGGTCCTGCGCGATCGGCAGGGGCTTGGCGGTGCGACCGTCGCACAGCACGAGCAGGCTGCACTCGGGACCGGTGAGGCGCTCCTCCAGCACGATCGGGCCCTGCTGGGCGAGCGTGCGGATCGCCTCGTCGGTCTCGGCAGGTGTCGACGGCACGATCACGCCCTTGCCCGCGGCCAGTCCGTCGAGCTTCACCACCACCGGTGCCTCGAGCTCGCGCCACCAGTCGATCGCCGCGTGTGCGTCGTCGGTGCGGAAGAAGCGCGGCGAGGCCAGACCGAGCTGCTGCGCGAGCGCGCGGGTGAACCCCTTCGAGCTCTCGAGCCGCACCAGCGACTGGGTGGGGCCGAAGCACGGCACGCCCGCGGCGGCACAGGCGTCGGCGGCGCCGGCGACCAACGCGGCCTCGGGGCCGACGATCACCAGGTCGACGTCGCCGTCACGGCCGGCGTCGAACGCGTCCTCGGTGCGCACCTCGTGGCCGTGCTGCGCGCACGCCCAGGCGATCGCGGCCTCGCGGCCACCGGTGCCGACGACGAGCACGCGCATCAGGCGAGCACCCCCTCGAAGCCCAGCTTGGGTTGGGCCTGGCTCACCTCGATCGGGTAGCGGCCGGTGAAGCATCCGTCGCAGAAGCCGCTCGTCGGCTCGCCGGCGATCGCCCGCATCATCCCGTCGAGCGACAAGAACGCGAGCGAGTCGGCACCGATGTGTTCGCGCATCTCCTCGACGGTCAGTCGTGCCGCCATCAGGTCGTCGTCGTGGCCCATGTCGACACCGAAGTGACACGGATTGGTGATCGGCGGGCAGGTGATGCGCAGGTGCACCTCGGTGGCGCCGGCGTCGCGGATGAGCTTCACCAGTGGACCGGCCGTGGTGCCCCGCACCAGCGAGTCGTCGATCATCACCACGCGCTTGCCGGCGAGGTTCTCGGCGAGGGCGTTGAACTTGAGCGCCACGCCGCGCTCGCGCAGGTCCTGCGTCGGCTCGATGAACGTGCGGCCGATGTAGCGGTTCTTGATGAGGCCGTCGTTGTGCGGGATGCCGCTCGCACGGCTGTAGCCGATCGCTGCAGGGATGCTGCTGTCGGGCACCGGGATGACGACGTCGGCCGGCACACCGTGCTCGGACGCGAGCTCCTCACCGAGCCGCTGGCGCACGTGGTGCATGTTGCGCCCCGCCCACACGCTGTCGGGACGGCTGAAGTACACGAACTCGAACGTGCAGCGCGCACCGGTCGACGACGCGGCGAGCGCGTGGCGCCGTTGGATCTCGGCGCCGCGCAGGGTGACGATCTCGCCGGGCTGCACCTCGTCGATGTCGACACAGCCGAGGGTGTTGAGCGCGCAGGTCTCCGACGCGACGGCCCAGCCACCGTGCGGCAGACGGCCGACGCTCATCGGGCGGAAGCCCCACGGGTCGCGCACGGCGATCACGCGGTCCGACGCGAGGATCACGATCGAGTAGGCGCCCTTCCACGCGGGCAGGGTGCGCTCGACGCGCTCCTCCCACGTGCGGCCGCCGGCCGCTGCGAGCATGAGCGTCATCACCTCGGTGTCGCTGGTGGCGGTGAGGCCGAAGCCCTTCGACAACAGCTCCTCGCGCAACGCGGGGGCGTTGACCAGGTTGCCGTTGTGGGCCAGGGCGAGCGGGCCGTGCATCGTCTCCACCAGGAACGGCTGCACGTTGCGCACGGCATTGGCACCGGTGGTGCTGTAGCGGGTGTGGCCGATCGCGTGGTAGCCGGTGAGCGGAGCGAGAGTCTCGGGCGTGAAGACGTTCGCGACCAGGCCGGCATCCTTGTGCAGGCGGGCGCGACTGCCGTCGCTCACGGCGATGCCGGCGGCCTCCTGGCCTCGGTGCTGCAGGGCGAACAGCCCGAAGAACGTGGTCTGCGCGACGCCTTCGCCGTGCGGTGTCGACACGCCGAACACGCCGCACTCGTCGTGCGGGTGGTCGTCGTCGGCATGCGGTGCGACGGGCTGCTCGACGAGGAGCGGGATGGAGCGGGTCATGCGGGGTCTCCGTGGCCGGCGCGCTCGGCGGCGCGCGCGAGATGGGGGGCGAGGTTGCGGGCGATCCGCTCGGCGATCGGGCGATCGCCCGGCACGAACGGCTGGCCGGTCAGCCGCTCGTACGCCGACGCGTAGCGGCTCGAGGCGGCGGCGACCACGTCGGCGGGCAGCACCGGCGGATCGCCGTCGCCTGCGTAGCCGAGCTCGATCAGGGCCCGACGCACGAGCTCCTTGTCGAGGCTCTCGGGCTCGTCGCCCGCGGCCAGACGTTCCTCGTAGCCGTCGGCCACCCAGTAGCGCGACGAATCGGGCGTGTGCACCTCGTCGATCAGCAGCAGCTCGCCCGTGTCGACGGCGAGACCGAACTCGTACTTGGTGTCGGCCAGGATCAGCCCGGCGCGCTCGGCAGCCTGCTGGCCGCGGGCGAACACGGCGAGCGCCGCGGCCTGCACCCGCTCCCACAGCTCGTGTTCGACGATGCCCTCGCGCACCACGTCGGCGCAGCTGATCGGCTCGTCGTGGCCACCGTCGTGCGCCTTGGTGGTGGGCGTCACGATCGCCTGCGGCAGGGCGGTGTTCTTGCGGAGGCCGTCGGGGAAGTCGTAGCCGTAGATCGTGCGCGCGCCGTCGGCGTACTGGCGCCACAGCGACGTGGAGGTCACGCCGGTGATGTACCCACGCACGACCACCTCGACCTGCAGCGGGTGGGCCGCGCGACCGATGGTGACGTTGGGGTCGGGCACCGACAGCAGGTGGTTGGCGACGAGGTCGCGTGTGTGCTCGAACCACCACGCGGCCAGTTGGTTGAGCACCTGGCCCTTGTTCGGCACGCAGGCGATGATCCGGTCGAAGGCCGAGAGCCGGTCGGTGGTGACGAACAGCCGCTCGGTCGGCGACAGCTCGTACGACACCCGCACCTTGCCGGCGCGTCGATCGGGCAGCGGCAGGTCGATGTCGTCGAGCACGTCCATCACACGCTCCTCGCATGGTCGACCCCACGCTGGAAGAGCTGCAGGCCGAGCCCGCCGCCCCCGCCGCGCACGTGGTGCGGGTGCTGGCGCGCGATGACGTGGTTCTCGGGGTGCGGCATCAGCCCGAGCACCACACCGCTGGCGTCGCACACGCCGGCGATGTCGGCCACCGAACCGTTGGGGTTGTCGCGATATCGGAGTGCCACCTGCCCGGCGGCGTCGAGCGACGCGACGTCGGGGTGCACGTAGCGGCCCTCGCCGTGGGCGATCGGGCAGTCGATCGGCTCGATGCCCTGCGTCCACACGCACACGCTCGGCTGCGGCTCGAGGGTCACCCACTCGCACTGGAACCCGCCGCCGGCATTGTGGCCGAGCGCACCCGGCAGCAGGCCGGCGCGCACCAGGGTCTGGAAGCCGTTGCAGATGCCCACCACGGGTCGGCCTGCTTCGACCAGCTCGCGCAGCTGGTCGCCGATGCCGTGCTCGACACCGAGCGCGAACACGCGGCCGGCGCCGAGCGCGTCGGCGTGGCTGAAGCCGCCGGCCACCACCACGAGTTGCGCGGTGCGCAGCGGCGTCATGTCGTCGGCCAGGTCGAGCATCGAGGCGATGTGCGCGTCGGCGCCGGCGTGCTCGAGCGCGAACACGGCGTCGTGATCGCGGTTGGTACCGGGGGCCTGCAGGACCAGAGCACGGGGTCTCATCGGGCACCTCCGGTGGGGCCGAACGCAGCGGCGGCGTCGGCCAGGGTCACCGTGCACGGACCGAGCCGCAGCGTCGCGTCGTCGACCACCGTGCCGAGCAGGTGCACCGGTTCGCCGAGCTGCTGCGACAACCAGTCGACGTCGTCGGCGGCCAGCTCGCACACGAAGCGGCCGGTGCTCTCGGCGAACAGTGCGACCACCGGGTCGGGGTGGGGGAGCGAGTCGAGCTCGACACCGAGCCGTCCACCGATCGCCATCTCGGCCAGGGCCACGGCGAGGCCGCCTTCGCTGAGGTCGTGGCAGCTGCGCACGCGGCCGGTGATCAGCGCGGCGTGCAGGCGTCGGTAGCGCTCGGGAGCACGGGGCGACACGTCGGGCGCGGTGCCGTCACGTGGGTCGTCGAAGCCGCCGAGCACGGCGCCGAGGTGGCTACCACCGAACTCGGCTGCGGTGTCACCCACCAGCACCAGCGTGTTGCCGGCCGCCTTCAGGTCCGGCGTCACCACGGCGTCGGCGTCGGGCACGTGTGCCACGGCGGTGATCACCAGGGTGGGCGGCACGCTGTGGCGTTCGCCGTCGGCGCCGAGGTACTCGTTGTTGAGCGAGTCCTTGCCGCTGATGAAGGGGGCCCCGTGGGCGAGCGAGGCGGCGCAGATCGCCTCGACGGTGACCACCAGCTCGCCGAAGGTCGACGGGCGTCGCGGGTCGCCCCACGAGAAGTTGTCCATCAGGGCGACGTGCGACGGATCGGCACCGACGGCCACGACGTTGCGCATCGCCTCGTCCACCACGGCCGCCGCCATGCGCTCGCAGTCGGCCACGCCGTACCACGGGTTCACGCCGTGGCCGATGGCGATGCCGACCGTGCTCGACGGCTCGGCGAGCACCACACCGTCGGCGGGGGCGTCACGATCCACACCGACCAACGGACGCACGACGGTGGTGCCGAGGATCTCGTGGTCGTAGCGGCGGATCACCGCCTCCTTCGACGCGATGTTCGGATGTGCGAGCAGCGCGAGCAGCGCGCCGGCGAGGTCGTCGCAGCGGGGGACCGCGCCGTTGCGGCGCGGGGTCGGCAGCTCGGCCGGCAGGCTGCGTGCGGGCCGGCCGTCGTGCAGGAACCCGGTGTCGAGCTCGAGCACCAGTTGATCGCCGTGACGCACGCGCAGCACGCCGTCGCCGGTGAACCGGCCGAGCGACGTGAGCTCGACCCCGTGGCGACGTGCCTGACGGGCCAGCTCGTCGAGACGCTCGGGCGGCACGGCCACCACCATGCGCTCCTGCGCCTCGCTCAGCCAGATCTCCCACGGCGCGAGGCCGGGGTACTTGAGCGGGGCGAGCGCGAGGTCGACGTCGGCGCCGGTCACCTCGGCCATCTCGCCGATCGCCGACGACAGGCCGCCCGCACCGCAGTCGGTGATCGCCGACCAGCACCCGCCTGCGTCGCGCAGCAGGTCGATCAGCAGCTTCTCGGTGATCGGGTCACCGATCTGCACGCTCGCGCCGGCGACGTCGCCGGTGGTGGCGTCCATCGTGGCGCTCGAGAACGTGGCGCCGCGCAGACCGTCGCGACCGGTGCGGCCGCCGAGCACCACGACGAGGTCGCCGGGGTGCGGTCCGGTGAGCGGCGGTGTGTCGAGCCCCACACCGATGCAACCACAGAACACCAGCGGGTTGGCGGTGTAGCCCGGGTCGTACAGCACGGCACCGGCCACGGTGGGCAGGCCGATCTTGTTGCCGTAGTCGGCCACGCCGGCGACCACGCCGTCACGCACGAGCTGCGGGTGGATCACGCCGGGCGGCACCTGCGCGTGGGGCAGGTCGCTCGGGCCGAAGCACAGCACGTCGGTGCAGGCGATCGGGTGGTGCCCGGCGCCCATGATGTCGCGGATCACACCGCCGACACCGGTGTTGGCACCGCCGAAGGGCTCGATGGCCGAGGGATGGTTGTGCGTCTCGGCCTTGATCGCGACGGTGGTGCCCGGCGAGAACGAGACGATCCCGGCGTTGCCGACGAAGGCGCTGCGCACGAACGGGGCGTCGATGCGTTCCGTGGCGTCGCGCAGCTGGTGCAGCAGCGACGGGCGCTCGGTGCCGTCAGGCAGCATCACTCGCGCCCGGAACGTCTTGTGGGCGCAGTGCTCGCTCCAGGTCTGCGCGAGCGTCTCGAGCTCGACGTCGGTGGGGGCACGGCCTTCCCGCTCGAACCAGTCGGCGATCACGCGCAGCTCGGCCGGGTCGAGTGCCATGCCGCGTTCGCGGTTGAGCGCGGCCAGCGCGTCGTCGCCGAGGCCGCGCACCTCGACCAGTTCGACCGGGGCCGGCGTCGAGGCGTGGGCGAAGGCGGGGTCGATGGTGCCGGCGGCGACACGCTCGATCACCGCGTTCGAGAGCAGACGGGTGGCGATGCGGTCGCGCTCGTCGTCGTCGAGGGCTCGGCCGTCGGCGGTGTGCACCACGAATCGGCGGCCGGTGGCAGCTGCGGTGACGGACACGTCGAGCGTGCCGGCTGCCTCGAGCACGGCGGTGGCGACGCTGTCGGTGACGCCCGGCAGCAGCGCGGCCTCGACGGCCGTGCCGGTGGTGGGCGCGGGCGGGTCACCCCAGACGCCGGTCTGCAACAACGGGTCGACGAGCACCCGCTCGAGACGCTGGCGCGCTGCGGGATCGAGCGGCCCGTCGGTGGCCACGAAGTACACGTCGGCCACCTCGATCGAGGTGACATCGGAGAACCCGAGCAGTCGTGCCGAGGCCACGAGCGGAGCGCTGCGCGGGTCGGGATCGACGCTCGTCACCGTGAGCCGGTCGACCGTTCCTGCGTCTCCGGACCCTGCGTCTCGCACTCCCGCGAAGCTATGGCGGGGCTCGGTGCCGCCGGTCCCGGATGAACGAAAAGTAAGGTGCCCCCCTTGTGACTCGCTTCGTCTACGTCCGACATGGAGAATCCAACAGTACGGTCGCCCGGGTCATCGGCGGCTTCCGTACCTGCAGCGGCCTGTCGCCGCTGGGTGTGCGGCAGGCCGAGGCGTTGCGCGACCGCTGGTCGGCGGCACCGGAGTTCGTGCCCGACCTGGTGCTGTCGAGCGAGTTCCCGCGTGCCCGCCAGACGGCCGAGATCGTGTCGGCGGCGTTCGGTTCGCCCGAGATCGTGGTCGAGCCGGGTTTCAACGAGCACGATCCGGGCCAGGAGTGCGACGGGATGACGATGGCCGACTTCGTCGACCGGTTCGGCACCGGCTCGTGGGAGGAAGACCCGTTCGGCGTCACCTTCCCGGGTGGCGAGACGCTGGCCGCGTTCCACTTCCGGGTCGGCAGCACGGTGCGCCGTCTGGCCGACACACATGCCGGGGCGACGATCTTCGTCGCCTGCCACGGCGGGGTGATCGATGCCGTGCTGCGGCAGGCGCTGAAGGCCGCACCGACGGGCGGGTTCAACATCAACACGCTCAACACCTCGATCACCGAGCTCGAGCTGGTGCGGCCCAACCGCTGGTCGCTGCGCCGCTACGGCGACACCGCGCACCTGCACGGCCTGCCGGTCGCCACCAACGTCGACTGACCGGGCTCGACGCGTCGTCGTCCTCGTCGACCCTCGCCGGGGGTCACACTCCCGGCGGGCCCGGGAGTTCCTTGCCGGCGAGGTCCTTGCCGAGCATCACCAGGATCGTGGCGCCCCCGAGACCGTCGGTCGCGCCGTCGATCGGTGCCGGCGTCGGCATCCGTTCGACCGGCAGTTCACCCATCACCCGCGCCACCGAGAGGGCGACCGCCTGCACCTCGGGCTCGGGGCGGGCGTAGATGCGGGTGATGTCGATCTCCTCCTCGGGCCCCGCGCCGTTGGTGGGCGGCAGCATCGTGAAGCCGTAGGCCGCGAGTTGGTCGCTGATCTCGGTGGCGGCACCGGGCAGTCCCGCCGCGTTGGCGACGATCACGGCCGCGCCCTGGTTGACGAACGGGAACGTCGTCGTGGTGGTGGGCGGCAGGGTCGTGGTCGTGGTGGTGGAGGTGGAGCTCGTGGTGGCGGGCGGCAGCGTGGTGCCGGGGACCGTGGCGACGGCCGTGGTGGCAGCGGCGACCGGGGTGACCAGCGGGACGAGCGCGGTGGTCGAGGCTGCGGTGCCGGCGTCGTCGTCTCCTGAGCACGCGGTCGGCAACAGCACGCCGAGGGCGATCCCAGCCGCCACGAGGGCGCGTCGAGCAGAGGTGTGGACGGCAGGGGCGGACACGGCGCCAGTCTGCCGAGCGCGCGGCGCCGGGTGGCGTCATGTCCTCGTGATCTCGTGTCCGAGCCGGCACGAGGGTGCGGCGGCGTGGTGCCCGGTCGATCCGTACACTCGGCCGACGTGGGGACGAGCTCGTCGACCGGTGCAGGATCACTCGGCCGGGTGGTGATCGTCGGTGCCGGCTCGGCGGGATGCGTGCTGGCCGCCCGGCTCAGCGAGCACCCCGGAGCGCACGTGACGTTGCTCGAGGCGGGCCACGATCTGCGTCCCGACGCCACCCCCGCCGCGATCGCCGGCCCGTCGTTCGTCGATGCGATGGCGTTGCCCGATCGGACGTGGCCGGGGCTGCTCGCCACACGCGCCGCCGGTCAGGCGCCGCGCGTGTACGTGCGCGGTCGGGGCGTGGGCGGCTCGTCGGCGATCAACGCGATGGTGGCCCTGAGGGGTCGGCCCGACGACTACGACGAGTGGGTCGGACGGTACGGGTGCACCGGGTGGGGATGGGCCGAGCTCGGGCCGTGCTTCGACGGCGCCGCGCTCGAGCTGCACCGCGCGCCCCGCATCGAATGGGGTGCGATGTCGCGTGCGTTGGCCGAGGCCGTGCCGTCGGCCGCAGCGGGGGTGCTGCTCACGCGCTCCGCCACGGGCCGACGCGTCAGCGCCGCGGACGCCTACCTCGAACCGGCTCGCGGCCGTGCGAACCTCGAGGTGCGGGCCGGTGCGTCGGTCGACCGGGTGCTGTGGCGCGACCGGCGCGCGGTGGGGGTGCGCCTGGCGGACGGCTCCGAGCTCGCGGCCGACACGGTGATCGTGGCGGCGGGGGCGATCCACTCGCCGGCGTTGCTGTTGCGATCGGGCGTCGACACGCCCGGCGTGGGCGACAACCTGCACGACCACCCGTCGTTCCCGATCGCGCTGCAGCGGCGAGAGCCGGCCGACGTGCGCGGTCTGCCGATCGCCACCGTGGCAGCGATGTCGTCGGGTCTCGACGACCACGGAGTCGATGACCTGCAATTGCTGCCGATCGACCACGTCGAGGTCACGATGCCGGGACTGTCGCTGTTGATGGCGGCGCTGATGTTCTCGCACTCGCGTGGGAGCGTGGGGCTGGCGGGTGACGACCCGACCCTCGATCCCCTGGTCGAGTTCCGGATGCTCGAGGACGACCGCGACTGGGCGCGCATGGAGCGTGCGCTCGACGCTGCCGAGCGTGCGCTCGATCATCCTGCGATGCGAGCCGTCGGCGACGTGGTGCCGTTCGACCGCAGCCGCGACGCGGTGGCCGCGGCGCTCGGCGATTACGTGCACGCGGCCGGCACGTGTGCGATGGGCACGGTGGTCGACACGAGTTGTCGTGTGGTCGGCTACGAGGGGCTGCTGGTGTGCGATGCGAGCGTGATGCCACAGGTGCCGCGCGCGAACACGCACTGGCCTGTGGTGGCGATCGCCGAACGCTTGTCGCAGCTGTTGACGAGCTGAGTGCTCAGCAGAGGTCGAGCAGCTCCTGCAGGCTCTCGTGCAGCAGATCGGTCATCAGCCACAGATCGGGGACGAGCTCGCGGCACGAGATGAAGCCGAAGTCGAGGTTGCCGTTGTAGCTCTGCACGGTCATGTTGAGACCCTGGCCGTCGGCGATCGCGCTGACGGGGTAGAAGTGCTCGAGCCGTGCGCCAGCCGAGTAGAGCGGCGAGCTCGGGCCGGGCACGTTCGAGATGATCAGGTTGAACGGCGGGTTCATCCGATCGGCGATGCGCAGCCTGCTGTACATGCGCATCGCGCGTGCGGCCACGGCGGGCGGGGCGAACTGGGTGAAGTCCTGCAGCGTCTCGGCGGGCACAGCGGCGAAGTTGGTCTTGGCCGCGGTCATGCTCTGCTGCACTCGTTGGAGCCGGCGGAGCGGGTCGGCCTCGTTGGTGGCCAGATCGGCCAGGAGCGCGCTCACGCGGTTCTGGTACGTGTCGCTCTCGCTGCCGCTGCGCACGCTGACGGGCACCATCGCGATCAGGCTCTCGTCCGGCAGGCAGTCGTGCTTCTCGAGGTACTTGCGCAGCGTGCCGCTGCACAGCGCCATCACCACGTCGTTGAACGTGCAGCCGAACGCGCGGCGCACCTTCTTCGCGTCGTCGAGCGCGACGGTGGTGTAGGCGAACCGGCGGTGCGGGGTGATCGCCTGGTTCCACGGTGTGCGCGGCGCCTGGGTGGGCGGCAGCGCAGGTGCCTTGTCGTCGTCGTGTCCGTACTGCGAGCGCAGGCGCTGGCGCATCAGGTGGCCCACGGGGCCGGGCATCGGCTGGGCGATGATGTCGGCGATCGCGCGCAGGCCGCCCGAGCGGGTGGCGGCGGCGAGCTCTCGGGTGGAGCGCACGCCGAGCCGCACGAGCTTCTCGGGTCGCTTCATGTACTCGAGCATCGTGATCCGCAGCATCTCCTCGTCGGTGGGGACGCGGTCGGGGGTCCACGGCGCGGGCTGGCCGAGCGGGCGGAAGTCGGGGTCGGTGTCGAGGATCGCGGCGAGCATCTGTGCACCGGCGGCGCCGTCGATGGTGGCGTGGTGGATCTTGGTGAGCTGTGCGATGAGGCGGCCGTTGTCGACGCCCTCGATCACGTACAGCTCCCAGAGCGGCCGGTTGCGGTCGAGGGGGCGGGCGACGATGCGGCTGACCACCTCGGCGAGCTGCTCGGGAGTGCCGGGCGGCGGCACGGCGTGATGGCGCACGTGGAAGTCGATGTCGAAGTCGGGATCCTCGATCCAGTAGGGGAGGTCGAGTCCGAGCGGCACCTCGACGAGCCGACGGCGGAACGGCGCGAGCTGGTCGATGCGTTCGAGGATGATCTGCTTGGTCGCCTCGAGGCCGGCGCCGCCCGGCACGCCCGTCGGGTCGTAGATGTTCATCGACGAGACGTGCCCGAACACCGACGCCGTCTCCATGTTGAGGAAGCTGACGTCGATCCCGCTCAGTTGCTTCATGCGCGCACTGTAGGACCGGCGAGGGTCACCCGAACAGGGGCTCTTCTCAGTCGATCGACTGAGCATCGCGCCTGGTGGGGGGCGCGCCTCGGCTACTTCGCGTGGGTGTCGAGCGGGAAGATGATCGGCCAGTCGGCCGCCTCGGCCAATAGCGCGTCGCGCTCGGCGGGTGTCATCGGCTCGTAGGCCTCGGCGGCGGCCAGCACGTTCGGCAGCACGCCGATGTCGCCGGGCGTGCAGAAGGCGAACACGCCAGGGGTCGACAGGGTGAATCGCACGGCGCGGTGGAGCCGTTCGGCGTCGGTGAACGGCTCGTACCACGGGGTGGCCGTCTTGTCGCGGTCGCCCCACGGCCGCCAGGCGCCGGCCTTGATCGCCATGATCGCCACGTCGCGGCGGGCGCACTCGTCGACCAGCGCGGCCAGGTCGGCGGCGTACTGCGGGTCGGCGAGCGCACGCGGGTACACGGGCAGCATCACCGAGTCGAGGTCGTAGCGGCGCACCGCCTCGAGTTGCGCGGCGGCCGTGCCGAGGTCGTGGCCGGTGATGCCGACGAACCTGGTGAGGCCCTCGTCGCGGGCACGCAGGATCACCTCGAAGGCCTGGTCTCGGGTGTCGAGGTCGGCGAGCGAGGTCACGCCGTGCGCCTGGTACAGGTCGACGTGATCGGTGCCGAAGCGCTGCAGGGTGGTCTCGAGGTTGGCGCGCACACCGTCGGGGCTGCGGCGGTTGCTCTTCTCGCCGATGAACAGCTGGTCGCGGTGGGCGGCGATGAGCGGACCTGCGACCACCTCCGCGTGCCCGTACGAGGGAGCGATGTCGACGTGGTTGACGCCGGCGGCGAGGGCCTGTTCGAAGGCCTGCGCTGTGGTGGCCTCGTCGGCGTTCCAGAACATCGCGCCCCCGAGGATCGCGAGCGACGACTGGTGCTCGGTGCGGCCGAGACGGCGGGTCGAGATGGTCATGTCCCGACCGTAGTTCGCTGTGACCAAAGGCGGTGGTGAGCGGCCGGGCCCGTGGGCACTGTGAGGTCATGACCGAGTTCCCCCGCACTCCCGAAGCCGCCACCTCCGAGGACGAGCGCCCGTGGACGGACCTCGTGCCCGCCGACGACACCGACCGCATCGACCCGCACGTGCTGGCCGACGCAGCCGAGCGCGACGCGATCGATCAGCGCCGTGAGGTGCCGATCGACGACCCCGACGACGACCGCTGACGCGCCACCGCGGGACAGATCTGCCCGGCCTGGGTGTTTCCGTCCCGCGGTGGTGCGGCGTTCGGGTGATCGCGGGACGGATGTGCCCGATGTGGGCGTTTCCGTCCCGCGAGCGTGCGGATCAGATCGGGTCGTCGGCCGACTGGGTGCCGGCGAGCGGCCACGACTCATGGCTCGTCACGTGGAAGCGACGGCCCGTCACCTCGTCCGGGACGATCCGGACGAACTCGAACTTCGGCGAGGCGTTCCACGGGAACAGCGGGAGGCGCTCGGCCCGGTCCTTGTCGAGCCAGCCCTCGATCTGCTCGGCCGTGCCCTTCAGCACCACACTCCAGGCGTCGCCGGCATCGGGGTCGTAGCCGTCGATCTCGAACGCGACGGCGGTGCCGAGCACGGCGGCGGCGAGCTTGGTGCCCGGTGCGGTCCGCCACACGATGGTCTCGTCGTCGACGACGTAGTTCAGCGGGAAGATGTCGGGGTGGTTGGTGATCGAGACGGCCAGCCGCCCGACCTCGTGCGTGCGGAACAGCTCCCAGCACTCGGCGGTGCCGAGGATCGACATGCCGGTGTAGTGATCGAGCGTGGTCTCGGTGACGTCCATGGGGTACCTCCCGCGATGGGTTCAGGTGGTCTGCGCTCCCGTGATCGTGCGTTCGTCGGGGTCGGCGAGGGCAGGGGAGGACGTGTCGCGATTCCGGGACCTCCGACCCTGGTGCGTCAGCTGCGATACTGCGGTGCATGAGCGCGACCGACGGGCACGACGCGTACGAACGGGGGCTGCACGAGTTGGGCGACGGGTGCCTCGCCTACCTGCAACCCGACGGCAGTTGGGGCTGGAGCAACGCCGGCCTGGTGGTGGGCGATGGGGCGTCGCTCTTGGTCGACACGTTGTTCGACCTGCCACTGACACGTCGGATGCTCGACGCGATGACGCCGCACACGCGCACCGCACCCATCGCCACGCTGGTCAACACGCACGCCAACGGTGACCACTGCTACGGCAACCAGTTGGTCGACCAGGCCGAGATCATCGCGAGCGTCGCGACGGCGCACGAGATGACCGAGGTGCCGCCGGCGATGCTGGCTGCGCTCAACAACGCGCCGGGCGAGATCGGCGATCTGTTCCGGTCGTTCTTCGGTGCGTTCGAGTTCGACGGGATCGAGGTGCGAATGCCCACGCGCACGTTCGAGCGCCGGCTCGACGTCGAGGTCGGGGGCCGTCACGTCGAGTTGATCGAGGTCGGACCGGCACACACCCGGGGCGACACGATCGTCGTCGTGCCCGACGCCAAGGTCGTGTACACCGGCGACATCCTGTTCATCGGCGGGACACCGATCGTGTGGGCGGGGCCGCTGTCGAACTGGGTGGCGGCATGCGACCTGATGCTCGGCATGGACGTCGAGACGGTGGTGCCCGGTCACGGTCCCATCACCGACAAGGGTGGCATCGCCCAGGTGCGCGACTACCTCGACTACGTCGACCGTGAGGCGACGGCGCGTCAACAGGCGGGCATCGACGCGTGGGACGCGGCGCGGGAGATCGCTCGCGAGATCGGTGCCGATCCCCGGTTCGACTCGTTGGGCGAATTCGGTCGCATCGCCGTCAACGTCGAGACCGTGTACCGCAGCCTCGACCCGGCGCACGCCACACCCGACGTGGTCGAGCAGTTCCGTCGCATGGCGCGCATCGAAGCCGCCGCGCACTGAGCGCTGGTCGCGTGAGAACACCTCGCCACGACGTCGTCATCGCCGGCGACGGTCCGGCGGCACGGGCGCTGGGTGCCGAGTGCGTGGCGACCGGTCTCGACGTGGTGGTGATCGGACCCGATCATCCGTGGACGTCGACGTTCGGGGCATGGGTCGACGAGGTCGGCGAACATGCCGACACCTTCGCCGCGGTGTCGGCCACCGACGTGGTGGCCGAGCGCCGCCGCCGGCTCGACCGCTCGTACGGTGCGTTCCACAACCAGCGGCTGCGCACCTCGCTCGACCGGGCACCTCGGTTGCTCACCACGGTCACTCGGGTGCAGCACCACCTGTGGGGTGCGGCGGTCGACACCGCCGACGGGTCGCGGCTCACGGCCCACCTGGTGGTGGACGCCACCGGGGCGGGTTCGTTGCTCGACCGCCGGGACGCTCGCGAGGTGTCGTTCCAGACGGCGTACGGGTTGGTGCTGCCGGATCGTCCCGATGTCGGCGGTGAGGCGTCGGTGCTGATGGACTGGCGGCCGCCGTTCGAGGGGGCGGGCGAGCCCACGTTCGTGTACGTGCTCGAGCTGGGTGGCGGGCGGTGGTTGGTGGAGGAGACGTCGTTGGCGCGGCGCACGCCGATGCCAGCGGACGAGCTGCGCGCTCGGCTGGCGCGGCGGTTGGGGGTCGACCTCACCGATCGGGCCGAGCACGTCGAGCACGTGACCATCCCGATGCGGCCGGGGCTGCCGAGCCGCCTGCAGCCGACGGTGGGGTTCGGTGCCGCGGCGGGGTACGTCCACCCGGCGACCGGCTACTCGGTGACGGCCTCGTTGCGTGCGGCGCCGAGGGTGGCGTCGGAGATCGCCGACGTGCTCGCGACCGGCGTGCCGCCGGCGGAGGTGTCGCGGCGGGCGTGGCAGGCGGTGTGGCCCGCCGACCAGCGGCGGGCACGGGCGCTGCACGACCACGGGCAGGCGGCGCTGTTGCAGCTCGGCCCGGGCGACGTGGCCGCGTTCTTCGAGGCGTTCTTCGATCTGCCGTCGGACGTGTGGGGGCCGTACCTGCGTGTCGACGCGACCACGGCGCAGGTGTCGCGGGCGATGGCCGGTGTGTTCAGTCGGGTGCCGTGGCGGTTGCGGGGTCGTCTGATGGCGACGGGTCCGCGGGCGTGGCGCCGTCTGCTGGGCTGACCGCCGGCGGGTGGTCGGTCTCGGCGGACGCCGCGGCGAGCTCGAGGCGGTGCTGGCGGACGCTGCGACGCACGGCGAGCACCCAGCCGACGGCCACGCAGGTCGAGAAGATCCACCACTGGATCATGTACGACAGGTGCGGGCCCTCGCTCAGGTCTGGGTCGGGCAGCGGGTCGGGCAGCTCGCCCTGCGAAGGGGTCGACTCGAGCAGGTCGACGTACAGGGGCATCACCTCGGCAGGGAGTTGCTGCGAGAGCCGCGGGATGTCGATGCGGAACACCTCGGTGAGGTCGCCCTCCACCTCGGTGAGCTGGCCGACCGAGCGCTTCTGCGATTCGCGCAGGCGGCCGAGCACCTCGACCTGACCGGCCGGCGCGTCGGGAACGGGCGTGGCGTCGGGGACGAAGCCACGGTTGATCAGCACGATCGTGCCGTCGGCGAGCTCGAGCGGGGTGACGACGTTGACGCCGCTGAAGCCACCCTGTGACCGGTTGACCACCACGACCTGCTCGTCGGGCAGGTAGGTGCCGACGGCGGTGACGGTGCGCCACTGCACGTCGTCGGGGTCGACCCCGTCGGTGACGACGTCCTCGATCGGGGCGACGGGTTCGGCGGCGTGCGAGCGCACCTCGGCGTTGAAGTCCTTGCGGCTCTGCAGCCGGTGCATCTGCCAGATGCCGAGGTTGACCATCAGCACGATGCCGAAGATGCAGAGGAGGTGGAACCCGATCCACTTGGGTCGGAGGAGGAAGCGGTACATGGTCAGGTGCGGTCCCAGAGCATCTGGTGCGGGCGCTCGGTGCCGAACAACGCCTGCGCGGGGGTCTGTCGGTCGATATGGCCGATGAGGCCCTTGTAGACGCCGAAGCCGCAGAGCTCTTGCAGCTCGGGACTGAAGGTGCGGACGACCGACAACGGGATGCCGAGCTGCTGGTTCTCCTGCTGGCGGATCCAGCCGGCGCAGTAGTTCATCGCGATGCCCATGCGGCGCTCGTCGGTGACGTTGGCGCCGCCACCGTGCCAGAACGAGCCGTGCCACACGAGGATGCTGCCGGCCGGCATCTCGGCGCAGATGCTGTCGTAGTGCTGGCCGTAGACGGGGGCGTGGTCGGCGAGGTGACTGCCGGGGATGATGCGGGTGGCGCCGTTGGCCTCGGTGAAGTCCGTGATCGCCCACATGCTGTTGGCGGTGATCGCACGATGCGGTCGCGGCATCGGCATCACCTGGTCGTCGGCGTGGATCGGCTGCGCGGTCTCGCCGGGGCCGATGGTGATGCTCGACAGGCTGCTGACGAGCGGGGCGTCGCCGAGCAGGTGGTGCATGAGCGGCAGCACGACCGGGTGCACGGGGATCTGCTGGTAGAGCTCGCCGAGTGCGAGCAGGTTGTACACGCGGTGCGTGGCTCGGCCTTCGAAGCCGTTGGTGCCGGGGCCGATCGCGAGCTCGCGTTCGAGGCGGAGCACGTCGGCGTGCAGGGCGGCGGCGGTGTCGGCGTCGAACGCGTCGTGCACGATCGTGTAGCCGTCGCGATCGAGGTTCGCCCGGTGTGCCTCGAGCGTGCCGAGGTCGGCCGTGGAGCTCATGGGGCCGACGCTACTGTCGGCCCGTGCCCGATCCGCAGCGTGGTTCCCTGGCGTTGGTCACCGGTGCCGGCAGCGCTGGTGGCATCGGGTTCGCCGCCGCTCGCCGGCTGGCGCGTCGGGGTCACCGCGTGGTGCTCGTGGCGACGACCGACCGGATCCACGACCGTGCGGCCGAGCTGGTGGCGGAGGGTTGGTCGGCCGAGGGGCGGCTGTGCGACCTGCGCGACGAGGCGGCGGTGCGTGCGCTCGTCGGGTCGCTCGATCCGGGTGTGCGGCTCGACGTGGTCGTCAACAACGCGGGCATGACGTCGCTCGGCGCGGGCACCGACGCGGCGACGACGATCGAGGAGACGTCGCTCGCCGACTGGGACGACACGATGTCGCGCAACCTGACGACGGCGTTCCTGGTGTGCCGTGCAGTGGTGCCGCGGATGCGCGCGCAGGGGTACGGCCGGATCGTCAACGTCGCGTCGACCACCGGGCCGGTGTCGGCCTTCGAGCGGGCGGGTGGCTACGCCGCGGCGAAGGCCGGGATGCTCGGCCTCACGCGCACGCTGTCGCTCGAGGTCGCGGGTGCCGGCATCACGGTCAACGCGCTCGCGCCGGGATGGATCGACACGCCGTCGGCCACCGACGGCGAGCGTCGCGCGGGGGCGGCGTCGCCGGTGGGTCGCAGCGGCACGGCCGACGAAGTGGCCGCCGCGATCGAGTTCCTGGCGTCGCCCGACGCGTCGTACGTGACCGGGGCGCTGCTGGTGGTCGACGGTGGCAACCAGGTGGTGGAGGACCTGGCCGGTCGCTGAGCGACGGCCGTGGTGAGGGCTCGAAACCGGCCCGGCAGCGACGCGCGTCGGCCACTAGGTTCGACTGGCCATGAGCCGGGTCCTCGACACCATCAGCCCGGCGCGCCTGGGGGTCGCGTACCGCCGTCTGTTGGCGTCGTCGTGGATCACCAACCTCGGTGACGGGGTCGGGCTCGCGGCGGGTCCGCTGCTGGTGGCCTCGCAGACCGACCGCGCGTTCCTGGTGGCGATGGCGGCGCTGCTGCAACGGCTGCCGTGGTTGATGTTCGGTCTGTACGCCGGGGTGATCGCCGATCGGCACGACCGGAAGCGGATCGTGATGGGCGCGAACCTCGGTCGGGCGGCGGTGATGCTCGGGCTGACGATCGCGGTGGGGCTCGACGTGCTGTCGGTGGGCTTGGTGCTGGTCGCGGTGTTCGTGCTCGGGGTGGCCGAGGTGTTCGCCGACACCACCTCCGGCACGCTGATGCCGATGATCGTCGAGAGCGACGATCTCGGGCTCGCGAACTCACGGTTCAACGCCGGTCACGTGGTGGTGAACCAGTTGGCCGGTCCGCCGCTCGGAGCGTTCCTGTTCGCGGCCGGGATCGCCTGGCCGCTCGCTGCGCAGGTGGTGCTGTTCGGCTACGGCGCGCTGGTGCTGGCCCGGGTGTCGTTGCCGATGCCGGTGCGCTCGGGCGAGGCTCGTGACGCGCGGCACGAGATCGCCGAGGGGCTGCGCTGGCTGTGGCATCACGGGCCGGTGCGCACACTCACGTTGACGGTGGTGTCGTTCAACGTGACCTTCGGGGCCGCGTGGTCGGTGCTGGTGCTGGTCGCGACCGAGCGGTTGGGTATGGGCAAGGTGGGGTTCGGTGTGCTGACGACCGTCAGCGCGATCGGGGCGCTGATCAGCTCGGGGCTCTACCCGCGCCTCACCAGTCGTGTGAGCCTGGCCAATGTGATGCGGGCGGGCCTGGTCATCGAGACCGGCACGCACCTCACGCTCGCCACGGCGCGCACGCCGTGGATCGCGCTGCCCGTGCTGTTCGTGTTCGGCATGCACGAGGCCGCATGGGGTGCCACCGTCATGAGCATTCGCCAGCGGGCCGTGCCGCTCGAGTTGCAGGGGCGTGTCGCATCGGCGTATCTGCTCGGTGTGTTCGGCGGGTTGGTGGTGGGCGCCGGGTTGGGTGGCGTGCTCGCCGGTGCGTGGGGTGTGACGGCGCCGTTCTGGTTCGCCTTCGCCGGATCGGCGCTGATCCTGCTGCTCATCTGGCGCACCCTCGATCTGATCGCGCACACCGACGGGGGTTAGGGTCCTCGGCCGATGAGCGACCACGAACTCGCACCCGACTGGATGACCACTGCTTGGCTGAGCGAGGTGCTCGGTCACGAGGTCGCCGACGTGCACGTGAAGCGCATCGGCGACGGCCTGGTGGGCATGAACCTGCGGCTGTCGCTCACCTATGCGGGCGACGCGGGCGACGCGCCTCGCACCGTCGTGGCCAAGCTGCCGTCGCCCGACGAGACCAGCCGTGCCACCGGCATCGCGCTGCGCAACTACGAGCGCGAGGTCAAGTTCTACCGAGACCTCGTGGGCACGCTCGACATCCGTGTGGCGCACTGCCATCACGCCGACTGGGACGAGTCGAGCGGCGACTTCGTGCTGATCCTCGAGGACCTCGCGCCCGCCGAGCAGGGCGATCAGCTGACGGGCTGCAACGTCGTGCAGGCCCGCACCGCGGTGCTCGAGCTGGCCCGTCTGCACGGGCCGCGCTGGGACGATCCGACGCTGAACGACGTCGACTGGTTGGGCCGTCGCACGTCGCGGGCCGACGCCGATCAGCTGGCCGGCATGTACGCGCTCTTCCTGCCCGGGTTCATGGGCACCTACGCGAAGTACCTCGACGACGACCAGCAGCGGGTGGTGACGGCGTTCGCCGATCGCGTGGCCGACTGGGCCGATCGTGCCGACGTGCCGCTCACGGTCACCCACGGCGACTACCGCCTCGACAACCTGATGTTCGCCTCGCCGCAGGGTGGCTATCCGGTGGCCGCGGTCGACTGGCAGTCGCCGGGTCACGGACCGGGGCTCAACGACGTCAGCTACTTCATGGGCGCGGGGCCGTTGCCCGACGACCGCCGAGCGATCGAGGTCGATCTGGTGCGCGAGTACGGCGAGGCGCTGCGCGGGTACGGCGTGCAGATCGACGACGCCGAACTGTGGCGGCAGTACGCACGTGGTGCCTACGCCGGGGTGATCATGACCGTGGTCGCGTCGCAGATCGTGGCCACCACCGAGCGGTCCGAGCCGATGTTCACGGCGATGATCACGCGGCACACTCGCCACGTGCTCGACGTCGGTGCCGAATCGCTGATCTGACGCTCGGTCGGGTGTCGCATCCGGCTCGCGGGAGCCGGGCTACGGTCGATCCATGGCCGCCGAGCTGCCCGACTTCCACATCCCGCACGCCGAGAAGATCGAGTGGATGATCGAGACCAACGGCTGGGCCCTCGAGCCGGTGCCGGCCCGGACCGACATCGAGCCGCCGGTGCCGGGCTATGCGTACACGATCGGGTTCCCCGCCGCGTTCGACTTCCCGGAGGTGCTCGTGTTCGGGCTCACGCCCGTGGCGACCAACGGGCTGATGGAGTTGGTGGCCGACATGCTGCGCGGGGGCACGCAGATCCCGTTGGGGGTCGAGCTGGTGGGCCTGTTCGACAACGACCTGCGCTGCGTTTTCGCACCCATCGACGTGGACGAGTGGGGCGAGCTCACCACGGTGGCGACGGCGTGGTACCGGGGTGGGCCGTACCAGGTGGTGCAACTGCTGTGGCCCGATCGCAACGGGTTCCTGCCCACCGAGGCCGGGTTCGATCAACGGGTGCGGCCCGCGCAGCCGGTGATCGGCGCCGTCGGCTGACGCGCTGGCGGCAGGTGACGATCAGTCGCCGGTGCTGCGTCGGAGCCGGGGGTCGTGTTCGTCGATGAGCTCGCTCGCGGTGAGGAAGCGGTAGCCGTCGGCCAGGTAGCGCTCGAGCACCTCGGGCATCGCCTCGATCTCGGTCTTCCGGGCGAGGACCAGTTCGTCGTCGGGGCCGGTGGCGGCGAAGGCCGAGCGGCCGATGCCGTCGTGGAAGATCACGATCGCGCCGTCGTGGATGCCGTCGATGTAGTTGTCGCGCACGCCGACCACGTCGTCGGTGGCGGTGCCCACCCCGGGGTCGCGGCTCACCGACCACAGGGCGATGTCGTGGCCGAGCGACGAGGCGGTGGCGAGTACCGAGCCGGTGACGTGGCCCTTCACCGGTCGAAACCAGCGTGGACGGTCGCCGAGCAGCTCGGCGACGGCGTCGGCGCCCTGTTCGATGGTGCGGCGCACGTCGTCGACCGACTGGATGGCGGCGCTGTAGTGGTCGAAGGTGTGGTTGGCGACCAGGTGGCCTTCGTCGATCATGCGGCGCACCAGGTCGGGGTGACGGCGCACGTTCTCGCCGATCAAGAAGAACGTGGCGGGCACCTCGTAGCGGGCGAGGATGTCGAGCACGGTGCCGCTGAACTGCTCGGTGGGGCCGTCGTCGAAGGTGAGCGCGAGCACCTTCTGATCGGCCTCGACGCTCCACCACACGTTGACCGCGCCGCGCTGCTGGCCGGCCTTGACGGTCTCCTGGTAGTTGCCGGCCAGCTGGGTGGAGCCGAGGTGGTGGCCGAGGGCGTAGGTGCCGGCAGGGGCGGCCACGGCGGCGACGCCGGCGCTGCCGAGCCCCGCACGTCGCAGGAAGGTCCGCCGGTCCACGGGAGCTGATGCTACGGGCGGCTCAGCCGGCTGCGTGATCGGCGCCGAGGGTGCGCGTCTCGTTGAGCTCGCGGGCGAGCTCGTCGAGCGCGCGGACGTCGTGGTCGAGCAGACGACGCTGGCGCTCGGCGGGGAATCCGGCGGCGCGGACCAGCGCGGGGAACACCTCGCCGGGCAGGTCGAGCGCACGCTGCATGGCGGTGGCGAGCGCGCCGACGGGATCGCTGTCGTAGGTGCCCATCAGGGCCTCGACGTCACGCTTGCGAAGGGTCGACACGGCCGACCAGTGTGCCAGCCGATCGGGGCGGTCGGGCACCACCCGCACGGGTGCGGCGCACGCGCGGCCCGACCGTGATGCGGCTCAGGCGACGGCGAGCTTGCGTCGGTCCTCGACCACGTGGGGCACGCGGTGCTCGACGAGCAGGTCGAGGAACGGCACGGCGTCGAAGGCCTCGGGGCCGAGCACGCCGGCGCCCTGCCAGACGCCCTGTGCGAGGAGTTCGCAGGCGACGACGGGGTGGACGGCGGTCTGCCAGACGACGGCCTGGTGGCCGTACTCGCGCATCGTCCACTCGTTGTCGACGATCTGGTAGAGGTACGTCTCCTTCGGCGTGCCGTCCTTGGCGAGGCCGCGCACGAGCGAGCCGGCGCAGGTGCGGCCGCGCATGCGGTCGCCGAGCTCGGCCGGGTTGGGCAGCACCGCGGCGACGAGGTCGCGCGGCGACACGTCCATGCCGCGCACCTTGACGGGCTTGGTGCTGTCGAGGCCCAGCTTGTGCAGCGTGGCGAGGATGTCGAGGAACTCGTCGCCGAGGCCGTACTTGAAGGTGACACGGTCGACGTCGATCCATCGCGGCATGAGGAGCACTTCTTCGTGCTCGACGTTGACGCAGCCGAGCGGGCCGATGCCCTCGGGGAACACGAAGGTCTCCGGCTCGCTGAACGGGGCGGTGGTGAACCAGCCGCGCTCGCGCTCGTAGACGATCGGCGGGTTGAGGCACTCCTCGATCGTGGTCCAGATCGAGAAGGTGGGGGCGAAGGCGAAGCCGTCGATGACGAGGTCGCTGCCGTCGCGGACGCCGATCTCGTCGATGCGGCTGAACAGGTGGTCGGCGGCGTAGCGGGCGACGACGTCGGAGAAGCCGGGTTCGACGCCCATGCCGACGAGGGCGAGCTGGCCGCGGGCCTCCCACTCGTGGGCGACGGCGAACTGGGCGTCGCCCAGCATGACGCCGGGGGTGTTGTACGGGTCGGTCGGGTGCGGGGTCGACATGTGCATCGCCATGTCGAGGTAGTGGCAGCCGGCTTCGAAGGCGGCGTCGAAGATCGGCGGGTTGAGGCGCGGGTCGCACGCGTTGACGACGATGTCGGCGCGGCACGAGCGGATCAGTGCGACCAGCTCGGCGCGGCTCGACGCGTCGGCCTTGACGGACGTGACGCGAGGGGAGCCCGCGGTGGCGGCCGCACGTGCGGCGCGGTCGGCATCGATGTCGGCCACCACGATCTGTTCGAACACCGGACGACGGGCGGCGATGGAGGCGAAGGCCGCCCCGACGCCACCGGAACCCACGACGAGAACTCTCATGGCGCCACATCGTAGCACGCGACTGACTGGTGTGTCAGTCAAACTGAGTCACTCGCCGGTCAGCCTGATCTGCGAGTCAGTCAGGCGCCTGTTCGGGTGGCGTGAGCTGGGGCGACGTGCGTTCATCTCGTGAGTGCCGGTGCGTGGGGCCGGATGCGGTGACATGAACGGTTCCGGATGAGCCGATTGCGGTCCGTTGACGTGGACGGTGCGAACACGGGCGGAACCCATGCTCTGCAGGGTGGCGTCGGGACGGCCGTGAGGCGGGTTCGGCCGTTCGTGTCTCTTGACGTACCGGTGGGCGGTACACCGACGTGACAATGAACGGGGTCCTCGTTCTCGTCATGCTCGAACGACCTCCAGCGGCGTCTGGGCATGACGAGAACGTGCGTGTGAGCTTCCGGGGGTTGGCTGCAGCACCCTTCGTCTTCGGGAGCATCTCTGTCGGTCACGCTCGTGTGGGTTCCGGGGCGGAACGCATGCGCTGGACGGTGCGGTGCGGCGGTCGGGCAGGCGATCGCCTCGTTCGTGTCGCGCGATTCGGTCTCCAGGGGCCGAAGTTCGCGACATGAACGGGGGTACCTTCGGCGCATGGGGGTTCACGAGCCCAAGACGTGTGCGACGTGCGGGCGCACGATCGAGTGGCGGGCGAAGTGGGCGCGCAACTGGGACGAGGTGCGCTACTGCAGCGACGGGTGCCGGCGCTCGAAACCTTCGGACATCGACCGCCGGCTCGAGCACGCGATCGAGACGTTGCTCGACGCCCGTGCCCGTGGCGCCACCATCTGTCCGTCCGAGGCGGCTCGGGCGGTGGGTGGCGAGGACTGGCGTCCGTTGATGGAGCCGGCGCGTCGGGCGGCCCGACGGTTGGTGGCGGCCGAGCGGATCGAGATCACCCAGGGCGGCAGAGTGGTCGACCCGGCGACGGCGAAGGGGCCGATCCGCCTGCGACGGCGCGGCTGATCTTCGCTACGGTCGTCGGCGCCGCCGGCCAGGCGGCCGTGGGGGAATCCGAACCGACACCGTCTCTTGGGGGGACCATGTCCGACACTGCAGCTCCGGCCACCGACTGGAACCTTGCCGACATCTACGAGGCCGTCGCCGCGGCGGTGCCCGACCGGCCGTGCCAGATCAACGGCGACCGGGTGATCACGTGGGGCGAGTTCGATCAGCGCGCCAACGCACTCGCGGCGGACTTCGTCGCAGCGGGCATCGGCCAGGGTGCCAAGGTGGCGTGTTACCTGTACAACGGCGTCGAGTACCTCGAGACCATGACGGCGGCGTTCAAGGTGGCGATGGCACCGGTGAACACCAACTACCGCTACGGCCCCGACGAGATCACCTATCTGTTCGACAACGCCGACGCCGAGGCCGTGGTGTTCCACGCGTGCTTCACCGATCTGCTCGACGGCATCCGCGGCAACCTGCCCAAGGTGAAGCGGTGGATCGTCGCCGCCGACGAGACCGGTGCCGGCCCCGACTGGGCGGCCAAGTACGAAGACGTCGTCACCACGGGCGCGACGCCGGCGCCGAGCTGGAGTCGCAGCGGCGACGACCTGCTGTTGCTCTACACGGGTGGCACCACCGGCATGCCGAAGGGCGTGATGTGGCGTCAGGACGACCTGTTCAACGTGCTCGGTGGCGGCGGTAACGCGGTGCTGGGCATCCCGGCGGCGAGCGGCGTGCCCGAGATCGTCGAGCGCGTGAAGGCCGCGCCGGCCGGGATGGTGACGCTGACGGCGGCGCCGCTGATGCACGGCACCGGCCAGTTCTCGGCGCTCAACTCGCTGGCGAGCGGCGGGTGCGTGGTGACCCTGGTGAACCGCAAGTTCGACGTGGTCGAGCTGTTCCGCACCATCGAGCAGCGTCGCGTCAACAACCTGATCATCGTCGGCCAGGCGTTCGCCGGTCCGATGCTCGATCAGCTCGAGGAGGACCCGGGCCGTTTCGACACCTCGAGCCTGCTGATGATGGTGTCGTCGGGTGTCATGTGGAGCAAGGAGAACAAGGCCGGCCTGCTGAAGCACATCCCGCAGGTGGCGTTGTTCGACAGCTTCGGCTCGAGCGAGGCCGTGGGTATGGGCGGGTCGGTCAGTGTTGCCGGTCAGGCCGAGCAGACGGCCCGGTTCGCGCTCGGCGCGAACTGCGCGGTGTTCACCGACGACGGCCGGCGTGTGAAGCCCCGATCGGGCGAGCAGGGCATGGTGGCCGTCGGCGGGTTCATCCCGCTCGGCTACTACAAGGACGAGGCGAAGACGGCCTCGACGTTCCGCACGTACGAGGGTCGTCGGTGGAGCGTGCCCGGCGACTTCGCCGAGGTGAACGAGGACGGCAGCCTGAAGCTGCTCGGCCGTGGGTCGGTGTGCATCAACACGGGTGGCGAGAAGGTGTTCCCCGAGGAGGTCGAGGAAGCGCTGAAGACGCACCCGCTGGTGCGCGACGCGGTGGCGGTCGGCCTACCCGACCCTCGCTTCGGCGAGACCATCTGCGCGGTCGTCGAGGCCGAGGACGGCGCGAGCCCGTCGCTCGCCGAGCTGAGCGACCACGTCAAGCAGCATCTCGCTGCGTACAAGGCGCCACGCAATCTGGTGCTGGTCGACACGATCGGCCGTGCTCCCAACGGCAAGGTCGACTACAAGCGCCTGAAGGGCCACGCGATCGACACCGTCGGCGCGACCAAGGGCATCGGTCAGTGAGCGCTGCCGGTCTGCGCGCCCGACTGGCTGCGGGTGAGAGCGTCCTCATGCCGGGCGTGTGGGATGCGATCACGGCCAAGTTGTGTGCGCAGGCCGGCTGCTCGACGGTGTTCCTGTCGGGATACGCGGTGAGCGGCACGTTGCTGGGTGTGCCCGACTTCGGGTTGCTCACCCAGACCGAGATGGCCGAGGTGGCGCGTCGTGTGTGCCGGGCCGTGCCCGGGCTCGATGTGGTGGTCGATGCCGACACGGGGTACGGCAATCCGCTCAACACGATCCGCACGGTCGAGCTGTGGGAGCACGCGGGCGCGGCCGGCATGTTCCTCGAGGACCAGGTGTGGCCGAAGCGGTGCGGGCACATGGCCGGCAAGCAGGTGATCGAGCGCAACGACTGGTTGATGAAGCTGCGCGCCGCGTGTGATCACCGCGAGTCGATCCACGTGACGGCGCGCACCGATGCCCGTGCGGCGATCGGGCTGGACGAGGCGATCGAGCGGGCGAAGATGGCGCGCGACACCGGGGTCGATGCGTTGTTCGTCGAGGCGCCGGAGTCGGTCGCCGAGATGGAGCGCATCGCCGCGGCGCTGCCCGACATCACGTTGGTGGCCAACATGGTCGAGACGGGCAAGACCCCGTTGCTCACGCCGGGCGAGTTGGCCGAGCTGGGTTTCACGCTGATCGTGTCGCCGTTGAGCCTGCTGTTCAGCGCGGTGAAGGCGGTGCAGGACAGCTTGGCGATCCTGCGTGACGAGGGGTCGTTGCGCAACCGGCTCGACCGGCTGGTCGATTTCCAGGGCTTCGGCGACCTGGTCGGTCTGCCCGAGCACTACGAGGTGGAGCAGCGCTACCGCTGACCTGCGGCGACGCCGTCGCACCGGCCGAATGGATAGTGCTACGATCCATTTCATGCGAACCGTTCTGCTCGCCCTGCACCTCTGCGGTGTCGCCGCCTGGCTGGGTGCCAACTTCACCCAGCTGTTCCTGGTGCGGTTCTACGCCCGCCAACCCGACGACGCCCGGCGCGCCTGGGTACGGGCCACCACGCTGATGGGACGCAGCTACTACAACGCGGCGGGGGCGTTGATCGGCGTGACGGGCGTGTCGTTGGTGATCCACGGCCACTGGCCGTGGAGCAGCGGGTTCGTCTGGGTGGGCATCGCGGTGCTCGTGGTCGGCGGGGCGATGGGTGGCATCGGATTCGTGCCGTCGAGTTCGAAGCTGGCCGATGCGATCGCCGGTGGCGACCGTCCCACGGTGGTTCGGCTCGACCGTCGCATCCTCGTGCTGGCGTTGGTCGACACCACGTTCGTGCTCATGGCGGTGCTCGCGATGGTCGACAAATGGGGGAGATGAACGGACCGTCGTCGCTAACATCACGGTCCGACACGCATCACGAGTGAGCTCGGTGCAGACGGCGACGTCTGCAGCGAGATCCGGCAACCGGGGAGGAAGCCCCACGGTGCCTGCCCACCTCCGGTGGGGATGTGGTCCCGACGAGCTCGGGGCAACAGTGCTTCCCCCTCGTGGTGCCGCGAACCGGCACGCCGCGCACTGCGGCTCGAACACGAGGAGGCGAACCGATGGGCACACCGCTCCCGGTCACCGGCGCCTGGCGCCCGGGTGACCCGCCCGGTCATCGTCGGTTCTTCACGTTCCCGCACGACCGCCCGTTCGCGCTCGACACCGGCACGACGTTGTCGGACGTGACGATCGCCTACGAGACGTGGGGTCGGCTCGATGCGACGGCGAGCAACGCGATCCTGATCTGCCATGCGTGGACCGGTGACAGCCATGCGGCCGGTCCGGCGGTGGCGGGGCATCCGTCGCCCGGCTGGTGGGACGATCTGATCGGGCCGGGCAAGCCGCTCGACACCGACCGCTGGTTCGTCGTGTGCTCGAACGTGTTGGGCGGCTGTCAGGGCACGACCGGTCCGGCGTCGCCGCACCCGGTCGATGGGCTGCCCTACGGCAGCCGGTTCCCCGTGGTGACCATCCGCGACATGGTGCGAGCGCAGGCGCGGCTCGCGAATCACTTGGGGGTCGACACGTGGCACTGCGTGATCGGCGGGTCGATGGGTGGCATGCAGGTGCTCGAGTGGGCGATCACGTTCCCGCAGCGCGTGCGTTCGATCATCCCGGTGGCGACGTGCGCGCAGGCGACGGCGCAGCAGATCGCGTGGGGCGCGATCGGGCGGCGGGCGATACGGCTCGATCCGAACTGGCGGGGCGGCGACTACTACGACGCCGAGCCGGGTGACGGCCCGTCGGAGGGGTTGGCCGTGGCGCGCATGGTGGCGCAGGTGACCTTCCGCAGCGACAACGTGTTCACCGATCGGTTCGGTCGCGAGCTCGCCGACGGCAGCGAGCTGAACGGCCGGCTCGACATGTGGCAGCGGTTCGAGGTGGAGCGGTATCTCGACCATCACGGCGAGAAGCTGATCCGCCGGTTCGACACCAACAGCTACCTGGCGATCGGCAAGGCGATGGATCTGCACGACGTCGGCCGTGGCCGTGGTGGGCTGCAGGCGGCGATGGGCCGGATCCGGGTGCCGACGCTGACGATGGGCATCTGGAGCGACATGCTGTACCCGGCGTATCAGCAGCGGCAGATCCACGAGCTGCTGGTGGCGCAGGGGACGCCGTCGGAGTACCTCGAGATCGACTCGCCGCACGGCCACGACGCGTTCCTGATCGAGTTCGATCAGGTGGGCGCACCGATCGGCCGGTTCGTCGACGAGGTGTCGAAGGGCTGATCAGCGGCGACGTTCGAGGGCGTCGCGCAAGATCGGGATCGCAGGGCTCTTGGCCGGCACGCGCACGGCGAGCATCGCGGCGACACCTTTGGGGTCGTGGCCGCGCAGCAGGAACACGGCACGGTTGCGGGGCGGCGACTCGCTCTCGCCGACGACGCGCCAGGCGCTCATGTGGCGTCGGAAGAAGCGGCGTTGGTCGACGAGCATCTCGCCGTTCGGTTCGACGAGCACCTTGGTTTCGCGGAAGCGGCCGAGGGGGTCGCCGTGCTCGGTCATCAGCTGGGCGTTGCAGATGAAGCGCGAGCGGTCCTTGGCCACCCAGTGCGGTTCGATGCGGAAGCCCAGCCAGGCGAGGAACGCCATGACGGCCAGGGCGACGACGAGCCAGACGTACTCCACGTGGGGCATCTTGGCACGGACGCCGAGTGGTGTGCCCTTCGCCGGGTTGACCGCGCTCGCGCTCGGCTCGTGCGCGAGAATGGCTCGATGCCGAATCGCCCTGCCTTCTCGCGCCCATGCTGAGGCCGGCGTCGGTCGGGGCCGAGCTCACCGAGTCGGAGGCGGCGCTGCGCGTGTTCCTCGCGGCCGGTGGCCTGTTGCTGGCGGGCGTGGTGCTGTTGTGGGTCACGATCCGGTGGTGGCGCGGCACTCGGCCCGAGCCGCCGGCGTTGGCGCCGCTCGAGGTGATGGGTGATCGCAAGTGGCGTCACGCGGCCGATGGCGAGCGTCGCCGCTTGATCGAGGAGCACCGTCCCGAGGGTGCGATCCCGGCCAACCTGTACGTCACGCCCGAGCCGGTCGATCTGGGTGAGCTGGCCCGTGGTGTGCCGCCGTCGTTCGACGACCTGCGCGACCCGGTGGCCGATCCCGAAGCCGAGGAGATCGCCGCCGAGGAGGCTGCGGCCGGCGAGCCGGTCGAAGCGGTCGAGCCTGTCGAGGTCGACGAGCCGGCCGAGTCCGTCGACGTGGACGCGTCGGCCGAGTCCGTTGGTGAGCCCTCGGATGGTGCCGACGTGCCCGCCGAGGCCGACGTGCCCGCCGAGCCCGAGCTGGCGGCGCCGGTGGCCGAGGCCGACGAGACGGTGGCGATGGTCGCCCCCGACGAGTCGGTGCGCACCAACGCGGGCGAGTGACCTGCCGGCGGTACGGTGGGGCGCATGTCTCAGGGACTCGACATCGATGCGATGATCGCCCGCTTCCGCGAGCGTGCGGCTGCCGTCCGCAAGCGCCCGCTGCCGCCCGTGGCGGGGGAGGAGCGTCAGGCGTTCATCGCCCAGGCCAACACCGATTTCATGGACTTCGCGATCATCGGCGACGCCGTCGGCACCGTCGAGAACGGCATCCTGACGTTGCGGGTCGACCTGCGGCCGGCCGACCAACGCGGCTGAGCCTGGTCGGAGGCGTTTTCCGGATCGGGTTGTCCGGTGTCGGAGAGAGGTCGCTATCATCTCTCCACGCATTGCGGATGTGGCTCAGTTGGTAGAGCATCACCTTGCCAAGGTGAGGGTCGCGAGTTCGAGTCTCGTCATCCGCTCTGAGGAAAGTCCAGGTCAGCGGCCCCTTCGAGGGCCGCTGATCTGCTTTTCCGGCTAGCCGGTCTACTGAGCCGCTCGACTGTTCGGACCAGCTGAACGGGCGACCCCAGCTCATGAACCTCCGCGTCGATTCCTGGCGGCAGGGGAGGACGCACCGCAGCTGGTCAGCTGAGGGTGGTGGCGCTCAGGAGGCGCCACGATCGTCCGGCGGTGCGGGGCGGTGGTGGAAGGTCAGGGCGATGGTCGTCTCAGACCGGAGGCGGACGTGATGCGGACGACCGGGTGGGATGACCACCCGATCGCCCACGGCCAGCGCGAAGAACCCGGCCTCCACGTCCTCGAACACGAACTCGGCGAGACCTGCTTCGACGACGAGGGTCGCCCACGCGTCTCGGTGCAACCGGTGGGTCCGCAGGAGCCCCGACGGGATCGTCGTGTCGTCGAACCGAACCGTTCGCACCGGCACGGCATCAGGCGGGATCTCGATCACACGAACTCCTCGTACTCCGTCGCCGCTGTGACGGGCGTCGGCCCGGAGAGGGACGGGAGCGATCCCTCGAGGTCGATGCTCGGGAGCCACCGACCGAGCCAGCGAGGCAGCCACCAGTTCCGATCGCCGAGCAACGCCATCGTCGACGGCACGAGGACCATCCGGACCACGGTGGCGTCGATCAGGACCGCAGTGGCAAGTCCGACTCCGAACATCTTGATCATCACGTTCGGCGCGGCGACGAATGCCAGGAACACGCAGATCATGATCAGTGCGGCCGAGGTGATCACCCGCGCCGTGGCGGAGAGCCCATCGACGACGGACCGATGGCTGTCGCCGGTTCGCTCGTACTCCTCGCGGACCCGCGACAGCAGGAACACCTCATAGTCCATCGACAGGCCGAACAGGATCGCGAACATGATCATCGGGACGAACGGGTTGATCGGCACCGTCGCGTGCACGCCGAAGAGTTCCCGGCCCCAGCCCCACTGGAAGATGGCGACGACGACGCCGTAGGCCGCGCCGATCGACAGCAGATTCATCGCCGCGGCCTTCAGCGGGACGAGGAGGGAACGGAAGAGGACGAGCAGCAGCACGAACGACAGACCGACCACCGCGGCGATGAACCACGGCAGGCGCGACGTCAGGCGATCGGAGAGATCTTGGAACGACGCGGTCCGCCCGGTGACCGACGCGGACGTACCCGTTCGCGCGGCCACCGACGGCAGCACGTCCTCTCGGAGCCGCGAGAGCGTCTCGGCGGTGGCGGCATCCTGCGGCCCGGTCGTCGGCTGCACGACGATCACCGCGGTGTCACCAGCGTCGTTCACGATCGCCGGCTGGACCGCAGCCACACCTGGCACCATCTGCAGTGCGTCCGTCAGGACCTGCACGGCGGCGACATCGCCGCGTCGCAGCTCCGCGACGATCACGAACGGACCATTGAAGCCAGGACCGAAGGCATCAGCGAGCACCTGGTGAGCTCGGTACTCGGTGGAGCTGGACGGACTGTTCGAGTCATCGGCGAACCCGACCCGCATGGCCACGAGCGGGGTGGCGAGCCCGACCAGGAGCAGGAGCGAGAGCACCGCGAAGCGCCACGGCCGACGACCCACGTGGTGTGCCCACCTGCCGGCGAGCGTGTCGATCGCGGGGCGGTCGGCGCGCGTGTGCCGGTGCACCGACCAACGATCGATGCGCCGACCCGCTGCACCGAGCAACGCCGGGAGCAGCGTGACGGCCACCAGCATCGACACGAGCACCACGATCGCGGCAGCGAAGCCCATCATCGCGATGGACGGCACGCCGGCCAGCACGAGGCCGCAGATCGCGATGACCACCGTGCAGCCGGCGAACAGCACCGACAGCCCGGCCGTCGCGTTCGCTCGTCCGGCAGCATCTCGAGGTTCGTAGCCCTCGGCGAGGAACTGTCGGTGCCGCGTGACGACGAACAGCGCGTAGTCGATGCCGACGCCGAGGCCGATCATCGACGCGAGCACCGGTGCGCTCGTCGACACGTCCGTCGTTCCCGCCAGGATGCCGACACCGGCGAGGCCGATCACGAGACCGACGAGCGCGGTCCCGATGGGGATCCCCGTCGCGATCACCGAGCCGAACGCGAGCAGGAGCACGACGATCGCTGCGATCAGCCCCGGCGCCTCACCTCCGTGCACCGGACGTGCGAGCACGATCTCACCCGACAGCTCGGTCTGGACTCCTGCGGCACGCGACAGCGCAGCCGCCGCTTCGGCATCGGCGGCATATCGCTCGTCAGGCGCGTCCGAGGCGTAGTTGACGTTCGCGAACGCCGTCCGTCCGTCACCGCTGAGCGATGGGTGAGCGAGGTCGAAGGGATCGCTCACCGCGACCACCCCTCGACCGCTCCGAGCCACGTCGAGCGCCCGTTCGATCGCCGCCCTCGCCGGCGGGTCGTCGAGTCGACCGTCGTCGACGTGGAAGACGATCCGACCGCTCCATCCGGCCTGGGACGGAAAGCGCTCCGACAAGATGTCGTTCGCGCGCTGAGCCTCGACGCCCGGCACCCGGAAGTCGTTCGTCGGGTCGCCACCGACCGCGGCCCGGAGGCCGATGACAGCGGCGCCGACGAGCAGCCACGCGGCGAGCACGCGGACTGGATGGGCCGCGCATCGGCGGCCCAGATGGAACATGAAGCGATGCATCCGAAGTACCTCCCCGACTCGCGCCGGCCGGTCAGTTCGCGCTCGGCGTCAGCAATGTGACGTCGTGCCGGGCGGCGACCTCGACGATGCGGGGCACGAACACCTCCGGGCCGTCCGCCAGGTGCACCTCCGCATCCATGTCGGTGAAGAAGCGACTCCCCGCGGCGCTCGCGCTGACGACCAGCATCCGAGCCGAACCGCTGATGATCTCGAGTGCGTGCGCGGCGAGCGGCGGGATGGTCACGCAGCCACCGGCGGTCAACTCGATCGTGCGAGCCCCGATCTGCACGACGACGACGCCCTCGAGGACGTAGTAGATCTCGGCCCACGGGTGACGTGACAGCGGAGCGCCCGAACCGGCGGCACCCGACAGCTCGAACAGTTCGTACTGATCGGCGGTCGCGGTGGCCGGCACCTTGACGACGACCTCGGCGTCGACGACCTGCAGACGATCGCCGTCGCCGGCCGGGCTGATGTGGATTCGATGTGACATGACGGATCTCCTCACGAAGGCCTCGCCGACCCGATGTCGACGAGCAACGCCATGGTGAGGAACCCCGGCGTCGACGGCACTCCCAGGCAGGTGGGGTTGGTACAGCCCAGCGGTCCCAGAACTCTGGGATGGACGGACGATCCGGCGCCGGGAAGACTTCGGAGGATGTGGAGCAACCTGCGGGCCGAGGCCGCGCTGCGTGAGCTCGAGGCTTTGGGCCGGAGCGGACTCGACGTCACCGAGATCCACGCCCACTCGCTCGACGTGCTGGCCCGGGTGGTGCCCTTCGACGGCGCGTGCATGGGTGCCGTCGACCCGGACACGCTCCTGCTGACGTCGGGGGTGACGGTGGGCTTCGATCCGTCGGCCGACGAGTCGGACCGTTTCGTCGAGATCGAGTACGGCGGCGCCGACCCGAACTCGTTCGGTTCGCTGGTGGCCCGCCGCGTTCCCGTCGTCGCCGACGCCGGCGGCATCGCACCCCACCGCCGCCTCGATCTCCGGTACAACGAACTCGGCAAGCTCCTCGGGTTCGCGCACGAGGTCCGGATCGTGTTCACCGCCGACGACATGTGCTGGGCCGTCGGCGACCTGTACCGGTCCGGGCGCGACGACTCGTTCCACGATCGCGAGCTGGCCTTCCTGGAGTCGGCGTCCCGTCATGTGGCGGCAGCCACACGGGTCGCAGCACACGGACCCGTGCTCGACATCGGCACGGCCCCCTTCGGTGCCGCCGTCGGCGGCCTCATCGCGGCCGACGGCACCGTCACCGGCGTCACCGATTCGGCGCGGAGGTGGATCGAGGGTCTCGATGCCGAGGTCAGGAGGCGCCTGCAGTTCGCCGTCCGGGCAGCTGTCACCGTCGCCCGCACCGGGGTGCCCAACGCCTCCACGAGACTGCGCGTCGGCGGCGTCTGGACCGTGGTCCGAGCCGCGCCGGTGCAGACGACCGATCGGACGCCCATCGTCGCCGTGACGATCGATCAGGCGTCACCGGTCGACCTGACCGAACTCCGCATGTCGGCACACGGGCTCACCAAGCGTGAGCGAGAGGTGTGCACCGAGGTGCTCGCGGGCGGTTCGACGAAGGAGATCGCGCAGCGCCTGTTCATCGGTGCGAACACCGTGCAGGACCACCTCAAGTCGATCTTCGCGAAGACCGGTGTCCGCAGCCGGCGTGAGCTGGTGGCGGTGCTCTCCGCGATGTGACGCGATCCCAACTTGCTGGGATGTCGTCGCTCGGTGCGTGGGTGCACCATCGACCTCGACCGAGATCGAGGAGAGACGATGCACACCATCAACAACGACCACACCCGGCTGGCGATCGAGCAGGAGGCGACGGAACGCTCGCCCCGCCGCCGGTACGGCATGACCGCGAAGCTCCTGTTCCGCACCGTCGATGTGCTCTACGGCCGTCGACGCTCCCTCCCCAAGTTCGTCGTGCTCGAACTCGTCGCACGCGTCCCCTACCAGACCTGGGAGCATGCGGCCTATCTCGCGATCACGCGGCACGCGGGCGAGACCCGACGGGCCCGACGGATCTACGAACGGGTGTGCAGCGCGCGGGCCCAACAGGACAACGAGCAGTGGCACCTGTTCATCCTCGAGGACATGCTCGAGCACCAGGGGGTCCGACTCTCGACGTTCAGATACCGGGTCGTGCCACAGCTGCTCGCTCACGTCTACTACGTGGTGGCCGGCCTGATGTATCTCGTGCGGCCGGCCTGGTCGTATCGGCTCAACGCCGACTTCGAGGACCACGCAGAACACGAGTACATGGCCTTCGTCGCCGAGCACCCCGAGCTGGAATCCACCCGATGCAGTTGCACCGTCGCCGACGACTACGGCTGCGCGGACTCGTTCGCCGACGTGCTCCGCCAGATAGCGCTCGACGAACGAGCGCACAAGGAGGAGAGTCTGATCGAGCTGGAGCGGCTGGCGTCGACGGGCGGACACCGCTGGCGTCTGTGCGCCCTGGTCGTCGGCGCCGTGGTCGCGCTCCTGGTCGGCATCGCACTCGTCGGAGGGGGCGGTCTCGGGTGAGCACCACCGTCGCCCCCAGCCCGTCGGTGAGCGTCGACCCGACCGTCGGTCCCAGCCGTCACGACCTCGACGGTCGGGATGACCTCGAACTGTTGGTCCGCGAGTTCTATCGGGCCGTCGCGATGGACGACCTCCTCGGGCCGCCGTTCGAAGCGGCACGCGTCGACTGGCACGCGCACATCGCCACGCTCGTCGACTTCTGGGCGTGGCAGATGTTCGGCGAGCCCGGATACTCGGGTCACCCGCTGCTCGCCCATCGGCCCGTGCACGAACGCACACCACTCGGGCCGTCGCACTACCGACGCTGGATCGGCCTGTTCGCGGAGACCGTCGACGAACACTTCAGCGGCGACATCGCGGAGGCGATCAAGACACGCGCCCGCAAGATGGCCGCAGCGATGGCACGGCTCCTCGGATCCGACGACTCGTCGCGTTCGGTCGCCGGCTGAAGAATGCCGAGGTGCCCGGCTCCGCCATGGTTTCTGGCGCCAGCGAGGAACTCCGACCCTCGAGATCGTGATGCGGCTCAGTTCAGGCAGTGCTCGTCGTCAGCGCCTGCTGCGCCTTCCGCCAGGTGCTCGATTCGCCGGCAGCGCAGGAGTGGCTCCTGCTCGGCGACGAAGGCGCCGAGATCGGGCACGCGAACTGGGTTCACCTCACTGCCTGAACAGACCTCGTAGTAGACCGCGCTCTGCAATCCGCACGGACACCCTGCGAATCCCGGAATCCTCGGACAACCGGACGGACATCGTCGCAGTTCACGGACATCCTGGACGTTGGGCATCGCTTTGCCAAGGGGAGGGTCGCGAGTTCGAATCTCGTCATCCGCTCTGAGTGATCGGCGGCTCCTTCGGGAGCCGCCGATCTGCTTTTTCGGGAGCGATCACCGGACGACGCGTGCAACGCTTCGCTGGTGGATCGGGTGGAGGAATCGCTGGCCGGCGAGTTGGCGCTGCTCGGCGCGACCGTTCGATCGGATGCATCGGCTCTCGAGTACTTGCTGCATCCCGGCTTCGCCGAGCGGGGCCAGTCGGGCCGCTGGTGGACCCGGGAAGCGACGGTCGATGCGCTGCTGGGCGAAGGGCCCAACGATGACGCGCCAGAGGTGCGTGACCTGCGCGCGGACGAGATCGCTGCGGGTGTCGTGCTCGTGGTCTACGTGTCCGTGCGAGCCGGTCGACTCGTCGGCCGTTCCTCGCTGTGGGTCGAGCACCAGGGCCGCATGCGCATCCGATGGCACCAGGGCACCCCGCTTCTCGAGGCGTGACGACACGAGGCGACCGGTCGGCGAGGTCGCTCTTGCCGGAATACTCCGATCCGAATAGTCTGCTCGCATGTCGTCTCGGAGCAACCCGCTCGCGTTGGCGGTGCTGGTGTGCCTCGAGGAACGCCCGATGCACCCGTACGAGATCTCGCAGACCTTGCGTGCCCGTGCGAAGGACGCGAGCGTGCGGCTCAACTTCGGTTCGCTCTACGGCGTCGTGGCCAACCTGCTCAAGCGCGGTCTGATCGTCGATCGCGAAACCACCCGCGAGGGCCGGCGCCCCGAGCGGACGGTGTACGAGATCACGGCCGACGGCCGCAGCGAGATGATCGACTGGCTCACCGACCTGGTCGCCAGCCCGGCCAAGGAGTACCTGCAGTTCGAGGCGGCACTCACCTTCCTGCCGGCCCTGCACCCGGACGATGCCCTGGTCGCGCTCCGGCACCGACTGCAGCGCCTCGAGATCCAGTCGGCGCACACCCGCGCCACGGCCGCAGCGATGGAGGCCGGAGGTCTGCCGCGCATCTTCGGGATCGAGGGCGAGTACGCGGCAGCGCTGCTGGTCGCCGAGATCGAGTTCGTCCGGGCACTGATCGCAGAGATCGAGAGCGGCACGCTCGGCGGCCTCGACCTGTGGCGCCGGTGGGCCGAGACGGGCGAACCGATCGAGTTCGAGTTCGGAGGACCGACGCCGTGAACTGACACCTCACTTCGATCCTGTGATCCGACGTGCGCCAACACGCCGGACCACAGAACCAGCAACCGTCACCATCTTCGATCCGGACCAGCCGGCCGACTCGGTGCAGTCTCGCAACGCCTGAGTGTAACGCCCGCGGTCCGACGGCCCAGGAGGGCCGTTGCTCATGTCGACACTCATCGAGGCCGCAGGCCTCACCACGTCCTTCGGGAGCACCGTCGCACTCGACGGGCTCGATCTCGTCACCTCCACCGGTTCGGTCGTCGCGCTGCTCGGGCCCAACGGCGCCGGCAAGACCACGTTCGTCCGCACCTTGGCAACACTGGTCCGGCCCGACCGGGGCACCTTGCGCATCGGCGGCGTCGACGTCGTCCGAGACCCGGCCCGCGTCCGGCGGCGCATCGGCCTCGCAGGTCAGCACGCCGCCGTCGAACCGGCACTCACCGGCCGCGAGAACTTGGTGCTCGTCGGCCGGCTGTTCGGGCTGTCGCGCCGCTCCGCTGCGTCAGCAGCGGCCGAGGTGCTGCACGCGCTCGGCCTCGACGACGCGGCCGACCGACCGGCGCGCACGTACTCGGGTGGCATGCGCCGCCGCCTCGATCTGGGCGCGAGCCTGGTCGGTCGGCCGAGCCTGTTGCTGCTCGACGAACCGACCACCGGCCTCGACCCTGCGAGCCGCATCGAGCTGTGGGACCTCATCCGCCGGCTGGTCGACGACGGCACCGACATCCTGCTGACGACGCAGTACCTCGACGAGGCCGACCATCTCGCCGACCGGATCGTGATCATCGACCACGGCCGGGTGATCGCCGATGGCACGCCCGACACACTGAAGCAACGTGCCGGCAGGGACGTGATCGAGCTCCACCCGCGATCGGCAGCCGACCTCGAACCGGCCCGGGCCGCGCTCGTGACCCTGACCTCGGACGAACCTCGTGTCGACCTCGCCAACCGATCGATCACGATGACGGTGAGCGACGGTGGTGCGCGGCTCGCGGCTGCGATCCGTCGACTCGACGCGGAGAACATCGTCCTGGACGAGATCGTGCTGCGCCGTCCGAGCCTGGACGAGGTCTTCCTCGGACTCGTCGGCACGGTCTCGACGCAGCGGGGCGGCCGGTCATGAGCAGCACGATCTCCACCTCGGTGTTCGCTTCGACGGGTGCCATCGCCGGCCGGACGATCCGCAAGTTCGTCCGCACCCCGCAGCTCGTCGTGATCGGTGTCGTCCAGAGCACGATGTTCCTGCTGATCTTCCGGTACGTGTTCGGCGGGGCGATCGGCACCGGTGGTGTCGGCTACGTCGACTTCCTGGTCCCCGGATTCGTCGCCGCCAACGTCCTGTTCTGCGGCACGTCCACGTCGGCCGGCGTCGCCGAGGACATGGAGGCCGGCTTCACCGATCGCCTCCGCTCGTTGCCGATCAGGCGGATCAGCGTGATCGCCGGTCGGGCCCTCGCGGACGTGGCGTTGCTGGCGCTGATCCTGACCGCCACCGTCGTGGTCGGGTTCGCCGTCGGCTTCCGGCTGCAGGGCAGCGTTGCCGACGGTGTGGCCGCGTTCGGACTGTGCCTCGTGTTCGGCTTCGCGTTCGAGTGGTTCTTCATCCTCCTGGGAGCGCTGGCCGGCAACGCGCAAGCGGCCCAGGGCATGGCGATGATCGTGTTCCCGCTGACGTTCGTGTCGAGCGCGTACGTGCCGGTCGAGTCGATGCCGGGATGGATGCAGGCGTTCGCCGGTCATCAGCCGGTCACCTGGATGGTCGATGCGGTGCGCTCGCTCGCGCTGGGTGACGGCGCCGACCGGATCCTCGGCCATTCGACGGCCCACTTCGTCGTCGGATCGTTGCTGTGGTGCCTCGGCCTGGTCGTGGTGTTCGCCCCGCTGACCGTCGCGGCGCTGCGGAAGCGATGACTCGCACATCTCGCGCGGCCGGCCGGCGTGCCGGACCCAGGGGAGTGCACCGGCACAGGGACCCGGAGCAGAGGTCGGCCCGTCGTTCACTCGGACGGCCGGATTTCGTGGCCTGTCGGCCATCGGTGTCGTGCCATGGTCCCGGTGACGAGCGGTCCGTACGTGAGAGGAACGACGCGGAGCGCTGGTGACGATGCCGCACGAGGCGGCCGTGGTCGACCTCTGTGGACTTCTGGTTCGACGATGCGTGAGGCCCGTCGACTGCTACTCGACGGCAGCCTCGGCCCAACGCTCCAGGATGACATCCACCGTCTCGTCGACACTCTGGTCGGACGAGTCGATCCACAAGCCGATACGTGGCGTCGCGTCGAGCCACTCGTCGAACAGGTTGATCGCGTCGCGCAGCGTGCCCCCGGGAGGCATCCACCCTCGGTACGCGTTCGTCCCCCGCTGTCGTTCGCGTTCCTCGATCACGTCGGGCCGGGGTCGGAGCACCACGAGGGACCGGTCGCAGCGAAGCCCGCGCACGTGTCGTTCGACCTGCGGGCCGTACATGTTCTCGGCGTGAACGGCGACGAACCCTTCACGGACGAACGACTCGCAGAGCATCGCCCCGTGGCGGTACCGCAGGGCGAGTTGCCGGTCGGCCTCGGCGTCGGCGTCGCTCGACATGTCGACAGCACCGCCGACGATCATCTTCCACAGCACGTCTCCCTCGATGAACGCCCCACGGCCGACCCGCTCGGCGAGCGCTCGGCCGACGGAGGACTTGCCCGACGCCTGAGCCCCCACGACCAGAACCGCCCGAGCCGTCACGTCCACCTGCGAATCCTCGCGCAGGGGCCGCGCGACGCGTCCCGGGATTGCTGCGTCGTGACCTGGCCGCCGGAGGGCTCGGGCTGTTGCTGCGGTCGGAACGATCGCGAGAGCCGCGACGACTTCCATCCGACCGGCAGACGATCAGGCCGTGCGGCGCCGGTGCGTTCGTCGGCGTCAGGCGACGCAGAACTCGTTTCCTTCGGAGTCGGTCATGACCACGTGGCTGAGGATGTGCCCTTCGCGCTCTTCGCGCACGATGGCGGCGCCCAGCGCGACGAGTCGGGGCACTTTGGCGAGGATGAGGCGCTCGCGTTCGACGAGGTCCCACGGTCCGTCACCGGCGACGCGAATGTCGATGTGCACGCGGTTCTTCGCCTGCTTGCCCTCGGAGACGCGCAACCAGCCGATCGCCGGACCGACCCCTCGTGGGTCGATGATCGACGCGCTGTCGGGCTCGTCGAATCCGGGTTCGAGCTCGTACTCGAGTGCCGCTGCCCAGAACGCCGCCAGCAGATGCGGGTCGGACGCATCGCACCCCAGGGTCCAGTGAACTGCCAACGGCCGACCATAGGTCCTCGCCACGCAGGGCGCGGATCGTCCGAGAGTCGTCGACCAACCCGTTGATCCGCTCGGGTCCGGCACCGAGTCCCTTCGCCGAGCCCGAAGACCGGAGGCGCCGCCTTCCGCCACGCGGATGGGGGCTGACGGTGAGCTGTTCCGAGCAGCAGCGAGAGGGCAGGCGTTGGTGGCGCCGGATCCGCTCCGCGTCGAGGTGCTGTCGGTCATCCGCCGTCACGTCGCATCAGGCGCTCTGAACGAACAGCAGGCGAACGACGCGGTGGACGACCTGCTCGCCCTCCCGATCCCGCTGTATCCGACGACGCCTCTGCTGCGTCGCTGCTGGGAGCTCCGATCGAACGTCGCTGCCCACGACGCCTGCTACGTCGCTCTCGCAGAGACACTCGACGTCGCCCTCCTCGCCGCAGATGCGAAGTTGGCCAACGCGCCCGGAACCCGCTGCTCGTTCATGCTCGTCTGAGGGTCGTCCTGTCGTCCGTCTGCTCATGCACCAGCGACGACTGCGACGACGACGTAGGCGGCATGGCGGTCGCGTTCTCGCGTCGGTGGCTGTCCGATGGTCGATGCTCGAGCAGGCCCGCAGGTACGCCGTTGCGTGATCACGTGTCAGGCGTGCATCGACAGGCCTCACTCGACGAGCGCCTCCTCGATGATCTGCAGCGCCCGTCGTCCAACACCGTGCAGCCCGAGCAACTCTGCTCGACGCTTTCCGGCGAGCAGGTCGATGCGAGTCGCGCCGATCGATGCAAGCGCTCGTCTCGCCTGCGCCCCGATGCGTTGAAGGTCGTCGTCCACCATCGGCCGAGCGTTGCATACGCCCGGCCGCCGTCAACCGGCGGTCAGGGACGCATCGACTGACCGCGAGCGGCGAGCGCTTCGTTCAAGATGCGAAGTGCTCGTTCGCCGAAGCCGTGGAGAGCGAGGAGTTCGGACTCTCGGCAGTCGGCAACCTGATCGAGCCGGGTGATGTCGATCGAACTCAGTGCGCGAGTCGCCGGTGCTCCGATCTTCGGGAGATCGCTGTCCGCCATGGCCGTCAGCCTCGCACTCGTCGCCGCCGCTGCCCTCAGCAGGCGGTACGGGCAGTCGGCGGTCTCGGGCAGGAGGTTCTGGGTGCCACGTTCAGCTGTCGCAGCAGGTGTGAGCTGGGTGCCGGCGCCCAGCTCATCGCCCGCAGGCTCTGACCGTCGCAGAGCACGAACGAGACCGCCCGTGCTCGCTCACGACGAAGGGGATCTCGGAGCCCGCGGGCTCCGAGATCCCCTCGTTGATCAGGGTTGCACGGTCGTCTGGTACTCGACGTCGGCGAGCTCGGGCTGAGGACCGGCGAGCACAGCACGAGCCTCGGGGTCGTCATCGAGCGTGGCCCGCAAGAACGCCGTCGTGTAGTGCGCAACGATGTCGAACGGCCGGCTCTGCCAGACGGCGTCGGTGCACAGTGCGTCGGCGTAGACCGACGTCTGCGCCCAGGGCAGGTCGTCGCACGGGTCGATGAACAGCATGTGGCCGGCACCTGGGAAGGTGATCAACGTCTTGTCGGCACTGCTGACGTGGTCGTAGGTGAGGCCGGCACCCCAGTCGTACGGCGTGCCGTCGTCGACGGTGCCGCCCATCACCATGATCGGCACGTCCAGGTCGGCCAGGCCGCGCTCGCCGAACAGGTAGGCGTCGCCGGCCATCGACAGCACCGCATCCACCCGCGGGTCGCCTGCGGACGGCCACAGGTCGCTCGGCACGGAGTCGAGTCCGGCACGAGTGGCCATGTCGGCCTCGTGCGGGATGATCGGATCGCAGAAGAACCGCAGCGGATCGTCCGCGGCCAACGGCGCGCACCGGTCCAGGTAGGCCGCGAAGTCGTAGCGCGCGCCTCCTGCGGCGAGCGCCGTGTAGCCGCCGTACGAGTGACCGACCACCGCGACGTGATCGGTGTCGATCAGCCCCTCGAACGCTGCGCCCGGCGCGGTCAGCCGCTCCGCCTCGTCGATGGCGCGCGAGACGTCGACGGGCCGGTCGATGAGCGAGCTCCAGAACCCGGTGAGCGATCCGTCGAAGATCTCGTCGTGCTCCGGACCGAGCACCACGTAGCCCTCCGACGCGAGGTGCTCGACGATCGCGCTGTAGACGATCGGGCTGAGCGCGTAGCCGTGCGAGAAGACCACCAGCGGGTAGGGCCCGCCGTCGGGATCCGGTGCGGCGTCGACGAGCGCGGCGCCGATCGAACTGATCTCGGCGCCGGGTGTGATCTGCTCGTCGAACTTGTTGGGCGAGCGGTAGGTGACCGTCGGCGTCTGCCCGTCGGCTGCGGGCATCGCCGGGTACCACGCGCGCAGTGTCATCGTGCGCTGCTGCGCACCGGTGGCGGTGAACTCGCGGTAGCCGACGGCATGGGGGCCAGCGGCGGCGTCGGGGAGCGAGGGAACCGACTTCGCAGCGGTCGACGCAGACGACGCAGACGACGCAGACGACGCCGTCGATGCGGTCGAGGCCGTGGACTCCTCGCTCGAGCCGCACGCAGCGGTCAACAGGCCGGCAGCGACGATCGCGAGGCCGGCGAGGGATGCGACGCGTCGGTCGCGGTGATGGTGGGACATGGGGGGTCTTTCGTGGATGTGATGGATGGGGGACAGGGGTGGGTCAGCCGACGTCGCGGCGCGTGGTGCGCCACAGACCGGCGGCGAGTGGGAGCACGACCCAGAACACGATCGACACGGTGATCTGCGGCAGGTGACCGCCCCAGTCGTTCTGCAGCACCCAGTTCCAGGGCGTCGACATGTCGATCCACTCCTCGACCAGCGACGAGGCCGTGCCGATCAACGTGGTCGCAGCAGGCAGTGCGAAGGTGGCCGAGATCGCGGCCGCCGAGTTCTGCAGCAGCGCCCCGAGCGCCACGGCGGCGAGCACGTTCAACAACACGTAGAACGCGTACGAGACGACGTTGCCGACGCTGAGGTTGGCCTCGAGGGTACGTCCCGATGCTGCGGCCGCTGCGATCGCCACGGCGGCCAACCCGCCGCCGACGATCGAACCGGCGCCGCTCATCAACAGCGAGACGACGAGCTTCGCGTTCATCACCCGGATGCGTCGCGGCTCCTGGGTGAAGGTGGTGATCACGCTGCGCTGGCTCCACTCGCCGGTGAAGGTGAGGATCGCCACCACCGGCAGCAGGATCGACAGCCCCAGGGCCGCCACCCTGAGGTAGCTGGCGTGGTTCTGGTCGAACGTCGACGGCGCGACCACCGGCACCGCCAGGATCGCTGCGGTCGACAGTGCGACGAGCGCCAGCAGCCAACGGGCCGCTCGGGTGTCGGTGGCCTTGGTCCACTCCACACGCACGAGCCGCGAGAACGCGATGGCGCCCGTGGCAGGCGCCGGCGCGACGAGGGTCGGGGGCGAGAACGACGTGGTCATGCCGCCGCCTCCCCGGTCGCCGCCGTCCGGTCGGCGGTGAGCGAGAAGAACAGCTGCTCCAACCCGTTCGAGTCGGACGGCCGCAGCTCGGTCAGCAGCACGTGATGGTCACGCGCCACGCCCGCCAGCACCTCCGTGGTGATCCGGCCGCCGCACACGTCGACGGTGAACGCATCACCCGGGCCCGCCACGTGATCGATCCGCGCCGCCGTCAGCGCGGCGCCGAGCGCTCGGCGATCGGGGCTTCTCACCAGGATCGACGAGCTCGCGAGCAGGTCGTCGAGACGGCCGGCGGTCACCACGGCGCCGCCGGAGATCACCACCAGATGGTCGGCCGTGGCCTGCACCTCGTGCAGCAGATGGCTCGACAGCAGCACCGTGCCGCCGTGATCGGCGAAGTCGCGCAACAGCGTCCGCATCCAGGCGATGCCCTCCGGGTCGAGCCCGTTCGCCGGTTCGTCGAGGATCAACGCCCGCGGCTGGCCCACGAGCGCCTGTGCGATGCCGAGTCGCTGACGCATGCCGAGCGAGTACGTGCCCACACGCTTGTCGGCGGCCCCGGCGAGTCCGACCAGATCGAGCAGGTCGTCGACGCGACGCCGGTGCACACCGGCCAGACGCGCCGCGATCGTCAGCGTCGAACGCCCACTGCGGCCCGGGTGCATGGCCGACGCGTCGAGCAGGGTGCCGAGCACTCGTGACGGGTTGGGCAGCTCGACGAACGGTCGTCCGTCGACGGTCGCCGAGCCGCGATCGGGTCGCACCAGCCCGACGATCATCTTCAAGGTGGTGGACTTGCCGGCGCCGTTGGCCCCGAGGAAGCCGGTGATCGTGCCGGGGTCGCAACGCAACGAGACGTCGCGGACCACCGGCGCGTCGCCGTAGCTCTTGCTGAGAGCGGATGTCGTGATCATGGGTTCCAGCGTGAACGGCTGGCCCGGCTGTCACATCGGGAGGACGGCCACGATCCGGTGTCCGATCGGCGGACCCTCGCACCGCAGGTATCGCCTTTCGTCGGCGACGATGTCGACCTTCGTCGATGTCGCCGACGAACGCTGCCCCCTACGATCACCGCATGTCGTGGCTGCGCAGATGGTGGGCCCTCACCGCCCCCACGCCGATGCCGGCAGGTGACTCGGCACATGCCGACGAGACCTCGCCCCGCACGGCGCGCGACTGGTGGGTCGACACCGCCGCGTTCGTCGCGGCCGTCGTGCTCGGCGTGCTGATCCTGAAGGTCACCGGCGACGTCACCACCCACCCGATGTCGACCGGGCAGGTGGCCGTCGACGCCACCCTCGGCACCGTGTGCTGCCTGTCGCTGTGGTGGCGTCGGCGCTGGCCCTTCGGCGTGGCGCTGGTGTGCGTGCTGCTGGGCGCGTTCTCGACGTCGGGCACGGTCGCCGGCCTGCTCGCCCTGTCGTCGCTCGCCCTGTACCGCCACGTGCGACCCGCCCTGTTGATCGCCCTGCTGTTCGTGCCGTCGGCCGTGGTGTGCTCGATCTGGCTCGGGCGCGACAACACGGCGTCGGTGCTGCTGCCGACCGCAGCGCTCGCCGCCGCGGCGATCGCCTGGGGCATGTACGTGCGCGCTCGACGCCAGCTGGTCGCCACCTTGCTCGACCGCGCACGACGCGCCGAGGCCGATCAGCTCGTCCGCGCCGAACGAGCACGCTTGGCCGAGCGCACCCGCATCGCACGCGAGATGCACGACGTGCTCGCGCACCGCATCTCGCTGGTGGCGCTGCACGCCGGGGCGCTCGAGGTGGCACGCGACCTGTCGGCGTCCCAGGTGCGAGAGAGCGCCGCGCTGCTGCGATCGACGGCGCACCAGGCACTCGAGGAGCTGCGCGACGTGATCGGCGTGTTGCGCGACGAGTCGGGGATCGAGCGACCGTCGACCGTGCCGCAACCGACCCTGGCCGACATCCCGCGGCTCGTCGAGGAGACCCGTCGCTCGGGAGCGAAGATCGACTTCGAGATGCAGGTCGAGGCCGCCGACACGGCCCCCGGCCCGCTCGGCCGCGACGCCTACCGAATCGTCCAGGAGGCGCTCACCAACGTCAGCAAGCACGCGCGTGGCACCCTCGCCCACGTGCGGGTGGTGGGCGCCCCCGACCGCGGCCTGCACGTCTGCGTGCGCAACCCGTCGGCGCTGGGCACCCACACGGCGCCGCCCGGCTCGGGCACCGGACTGCTGGGCCTGCACGAGCGGGTGACGCTCGCGAACGGTGTCCTCGTGCACGGGCCCGACGCGTCGGGCGACTTCGTGGTCGAGGCCGACCTGCCGTGGTGATGGTGAGGGTGCTGCTGGTCGACGACGACGCACTCGTACGCGCCGGCCTGCGGATGATCCTGTCGTCGTCGGACGAGGTCGAGGTGGTGGGCGAGGCCGCCGACGGCGCCGACGCCGTCGCGGCCGTGCAGGCACACCGGCCCGACGTGGTGCTGATGGACATCCGCATGCCCGTGATGGACGGCATCGCCGCCACCGCGGCGCTCCGCCGCCTGCCCCGACCGCCGCACGTGATCGTGCTCACCACGTTCCAGGCCGACGAGCACGTGATGAGCGCGTTGCGTGCGGGCGCCGACGGGTTCCTGCTCAAGGACACCGCACCCGCCGAGATCATCCAGGCGGTCCGGCTCGTGGCCGCAGGCGAGGCGATGTTGTCGCCCTCGGTCACACGCACGCTGCTGTCGCACCTGGGCAACGACGAGGTGGCCGATCGCCGTCGCGCTGCGCAGCAACGCCTGTCGTCGCTCACCGACCGCGAGCGCGAGGTGGCCGTGGCCGTCGGATCGGGCGCCTCCAACGCCGAGATCGCCGCATCGCTGTTCATGAGCGAGGCCACCGTCAAGGCCCACGTTTCGCGCCTGCTGACCAAGCTCGAGGTCACCAACCGCGTGCAGATCGCCATCGTCGTCCACGACGCCACCTGACGCGGCGACACGAGGCATCATCGACTCGAGCGTGATCGCTCGATCACGTGCGGTGAGCCGACGAGTCTGGAGGTGTTCGTGGATCTCTTCCACTTCAGCCACGACCCGACGATCGAACGTTTCGTGCCACACGTTCCGGTCACCAACCCGGGTCAGGAGCCGGCCGTCTGGGCCATCGACGCCGAACACGCACCGCTCTACTGGTTTCCGCGCCGTGGATGTCCTGGGCGCCACCATCCGACGAACGGGCTGGTGGGCGGTGATCGCTGGCGCCCAGGACGTGCGGGGGGTCAGGTCGGGCGGGGGTGGAGACCGGCATCAGGTGTGGCCTCGGGGTGCGTGCGGCGGTCGTGGAGGAACCGGTCGACGTCGGTCTGATCGAGACCGGCCTGGTCGAGACTGGCCTCGAGCCACGGCATCGGCGGGGGATCGGGCGACAACAGCTCCTCCTGCCGGCTCGGGGCCAGCTGCAGCCACCAGGCGGTGAGGCGGTTCTCGAGGTCGTCGGCATCCATCGCCCGTCCGGGTACCCCGCCGGCGGCCCGGCGACACGACCGCACTGCGACTTCGATGCGGCGCGGTCGGGCTGCAACGCTCGGGCGATGGCCGAGTCGTATCCCCTCCCGTACGTGTCGAACGATCTGTCGGGCCGCGTGGCCCTGGTGACCGGAGCGAGCTCGGGGCTCGGCCACCGATTCGCACGCACCATCGCCGCCGCCGGCGCCAAGGTGGCCGTCACCGCCCGCCGCGTCGATCGCCTCGAGGCCCTCGCTCGCGAGATCGAGGCCGGCGGCGGCACGTGCGTGCCGATCGCGCTCGACGTCACCGACGACGAATCGATCACCCAGGCAGTCGCGCACGCCAACGAGGCACTCGGGCTGGTCGACATCCTCGTCAACAACGCCGGCATCCCCGACGCCCAGCGGGCGCACAAGATGTCGCTCGAGCTCACCGATGCCGTGCTCGACACCAACGTGCGCGGCCCGTGGCTGCTCGCCACCGAAGTGGCACGCGGCCTGATCGCCGCCGAGCGCCCCGGCCGCATCGTCAACATCTCGTCGGTCGGCGCGTTCACGTACAGCGGCAACGGGGCCGCGTTGTACTCGGTGTCGAAGATGGCGATCCACCGGATGACCGAGGTGCTCGCCGTCGAGTGGGCCCGCTACCACATCAACGTCAACGGCATCGCTCCCGGTGCGTTCGCCTCCGAGATGATGGACGGCATGCTCTCGCGCATGGGCGACATCACGCAGTACTTCCCCCGCAAGCGCCTGCTCGACCCGGCGCTGCTCGACTCGACCCTGCTGTTCCTGCTGTCGCCCGCCAGCGAAGCCGTCACCGGCACCACCATCAAGGTCGACGACGGCCAGGGCTCTCGCTGACGTCGTAGACGACGCTCGATCAGCGGGCTGCGCGAACGCGACAGGTCCGCTGACGGAGGTCAGGGCTCGCCGGGGTCGGCGAGCAGGAAGGCGACCTCCGGCATGTCGGCGAAGTCGCCGAAACCCTGCTCGTGCAGCCACCGCACGGCGACCAGGCACCGCCACGACCACCAGGCGCGGATGACGTCGCGATCCACCTCTCTGCCGTAGCCGACCACCACCTCGTCGAGGCGCTCGGGGTGGCCGAGGGTCAGCACGGCCAGATCGAACAGGGCATCACCCGGCGCACCCTCCGACCAGTCGACGATGCCGGTGACGCGGTCGCCGTCGACGAAGACGTGGTCCACCTGCAGATCGCCGTGCACGAACACGGGAGTCCACTCGCGCATCGCACGGCGTGCCTGCCGTCGATGACGCTCGATGACGTCGACCGGCAGCACCTCGGCCGCCAGCAGCCACGCGCACTCGGTCTCGAGGCGGTCGGCGAGCTCGTCGACGACGTGTCCGGACCATGGCGGCAGCGGCGCCTCGTGCAGCGCCCGCACGACCGCGCCGGTGGCTTCCCATGCGCGGGCCGAGGCGGGGGAGGGTTCGCCCAGGTGTCCGAGCGCGACCCCGGCAACACGCGAGAGGGCGAGCGCGGGAGCGTGCGCCCAGACGACCTCGGCCGTCGGCACCGGTGCGAGCCGCATCGCTGCGACTTCGCGGGCGAGACGAGCCGGATCACCGTCGAGCTTCACGAACACGTCGCCCACCCGGAGCGTCGCTCGCTCGCTGTGAGCCACCACCACCTCGACCTCGTCCACGTACCCAGCCTCGCCGACCGACGGACACGTCGTCCGGTGGATTCCGTCGGCGAGCCGATCGGTCAGGGTCTCGTGGGGAGCAGTGCGATCAGTTGGGCCTCGACGTCGGCCTTCCGGAACCCGAGCGACGTGAGCGGGCCGTCGGGCGTCTCCATCTCGAGCAGCGCCAGGAGGATGTGCTCGGTGCCGATGTAGTTGTGCCCCAGGCGCAACGCTTCGCGGAAGGTCAGCTCGAGCACCTTCTTCGACGCGTCGCTGTAGGGCACGAGGGCATCGCTGGGGGATCCCGCCGGCGGAAGTGCGGCAGTGGCTGCGGTGGCGATCTCGGTCAGCGGCCGAGCATGTGCCATCACCCTCGCGGCGAGGGCGTCGGTCTCCGACACGAGACCCAGCAGCAGATGCCCCGGCTCGACCGCGGTGTGCCCCGCCGACGCCGCCGCCTGGTGCGCCGCCATCACGGCGTTCTTGGCTCGCGTCGTGAAGCGATGGAAGTCTCGGTCGGCTTCGTCGCTGATGTCGCCGAGGTCCTTCGGTAGGAACCGCTTGCGAGCTGCCTGCTTGGTGACGCCCATCGCGCGCCCGATGTCGGTCCAAGATGCGCCCGAGCGACGTGCCTGATCGACGAAGTGCCCGATCAGGTGGTCGGCCACGTCGCCCAGATGATCCGCCGCGATCATCGCCGAGGTGAGCTGCTCGAGTTCGTCGGTGTGCACCTTGCGGATCGCGGCGATCAGATCGTCGAGTCGGATGGAGGTGGTGAAGGAGGTGTCGGCCATACGACAACCTTAGGTTGTCGATCTACGGTCGACAACCATTGGTTGTCGACGACGGGGGTCCTTGATATCTGTGCATGTGTGCAGATATCGTGCCGCCATGCCGTCGGCGTCGGATCACGGGCCCGATCACGGGCACGATCACGGGCACCACCACGGGCACGTGCACGTCCAGGACGACTGCTGTGCGGCGCCCGTGATCGGGACGGCGCAGGCGGCTGCGGTACGCACGTCGGGTCGCGCCGCGCGGGCGAGCGTCACGTACCGGGTGGACGAGCTCGACTGCGCCACCGAGGAGCGCGAGCTGCGCGAGGCGCTCGCCGACGTGGCCGGGATCACCGGCCTCGAGTTCGACCTGGTGGCGCGCCGTGTGACCGTTCAGCACGACGAGCCAGACACGGCCGATCTGTCGGCCCATGTCGAGGCGGCGATCCGGGGCGCCGGCATGCGCCCCACCGTGGTGGTGTCGGCGGCGGGCGTCGACGACCGACGCCTGCCGCGCCGCACGATCCTCGCCACCGTGCTCGCCGGCGTGGCGGCGATCGGCGCCGAGCTCGTCGTGGTGGCCGGAGCGGAGGAGCGCTCGTGGCCCGTCGCCCTGCTGGCGCTGGTGGCCGTGGGCCTCGGCGGGCGCGAGACCCTGCGCAAGGGGGCTCAGGCACTCCGCCATGGGCGGCTCACCATGAGCCTGCTCATGTCGGTGGCCGTCATCGGCGCCGCGATCATCGGGCAGTGGCCCGAGGCCGCCGTGGTGATCTGGCTGTTCGGGCTGGCCGAGCTGATCGAGGCGCTCAGCCTCGAGCGCGCTCGCCATGCCATCCGTGCACTGGTCGAGCTCGCGCCCGAGACCGCCACCGTCCGGTCGGGTGACGACTGGACACCGGTGGCCACCGACACCGTCGCACTCGGTGCCACCGTGCTGGTGCGTCCCGGCGAGCGCGTGCCGCTCGACGGTGTGGTCGCCGTCGGCACCAGCACCGTCGACCAGGCGCCGATCACCGGCGAGTCGGTGCCCGTCACCAAGACGGTCGGCGACCAGGTGTTCGCGGGCACCATCAACCAACGCGGCTCGCTCGAGGTGACCGTCACTGCCACGGCCGGCTCGGGCACGCTCGATCGCATCGCCGCCTCGATCCAGGACGCCCAGTCGCAGCGGGCGCCGGCGCAGCGCTTCGTCGATCGCTTCGCCGCGGTCTACACGCCGATCGTGTTCGTGGCCGCCATCGTCGTCGCGGTCGTGCCGCCGCTGCTCGACGGGGGTTCGTTCCGCTCGTGGCTCTACAAGGCGCTCGTGCTGCTGGTGCTCGCCTGTCCGTGCGCGCTGGTGATCTCGACGCCCGTCACCGTCGTGTCGGGTCTCGGCGGTGCGGCTCGCCGCGGCATCCTCATCAAGGGTGGCGTGCATCTCGAGAACGCTCGCCGCATCCGCACGATCGCGCTCGACAAGACGGGCACGCTCACCGTCGGACGCCCCCAGCTGGTCGACCTGGTCAACCTGTCGTCACGTCCCGACCGCGAGCTGCTGCAGATCGCCGCGTCGATCGAAGCGCACTCCGAGCACCCCGTCGCCCATGCGATCACCGCGGCCTTCGACGGCTCGCGCCTGCCGATCGCCGATGTCGAGGCGATCCCCGGGCGCGGCATCGTCGCCACCGTCGACGGTGTGGTCCACCGCCTCGGCAACCACGCGCTCGTCGAGCACGTGCAGCACTGCTCGCCCGAGCTCGAGGCTCGCCTGGTGGCCTTCGAGGCCGAGGCCAAGACCGCCGTGGTGCTGATGGACGCCACCGGTCCGTTGGCGATCCTCACCGTCGCCGACGACGTGAAGCCCACCAGCGTCGAGGCCGTCGCCGACCTCGTCCGACTGGGCATCTCGGCGGTGATGCTGACGGGCGACAACCAACGCACCGCGTCGGCCGTCGCCGCACGTGTGGGCATCGACGACGCCCGTGGCGATCTGCTGCCCGACGACAAGCTCGCCGCGATCACCGACCTGGTCGAGCGGCGCGGTCCGGTGGCGATGATCGGCGACGGTGTCAACGACGCGCCGGCGCTGGCCCGGGCCGACCTCGGCATCGCGATGGGTGCTGCCGGCACCGACACGGCGATCGAGACCGCCGACGTGGCGCTGATGGACGACGACCCGCGCAAGATCGCCGAGCTCGTCCGCATCTCGGCCCACACCGCTCACGTGCTCTGGCAGAACATCACGCTGGCGATCGGCATCAAGGCCGTGTTCCTGGGGCTCACGCTGGCCGGTCACTCGTCGCTGTGGCTCGCCGTGCTGGCCGACATGGGCACGAGCCTGCTGGTGATCGCCAACGGGTTGCGTCTGCTGCGCCACCCGGCCCACGGCACACACGCCCACTGACCGCAGGACGTGTGGATCGAGACGCTCGGCCCAGGTGGCTCAGTGGCCGTCCTGTCGGTGACGCAGGTGTGCCCGCCCGAGGTCGAGCAGCATCCGCACGTGCTCGTCGTCGAGCCGGTAGTGGATCATCCGGCCGTCGCGCCGCGACTGCACCACGTCGGCCGCGCGCAGCCAACGCAGCGCGTGCGAGACCGTCGACTCGGTGATCTCGACCGTGGCTGCCAGATCGCTCACGCACATCTCGCCGGCCTCGAGCAGCGCGTACATGATGCGGGTGCGCGTGGGATCGCCCAGCACGCGGAACCACTCGGCCAGTCGATCGGTCTCGGGCAGCGACGGCACCCGGGCGCGGGTGGCGGTGACGAGGTCCTCCTCGGGCGTGTCGAGGTCGTCAGCCACGGCCGGGCTCATCTGCACACATGTGCGGATGGTTGCCCACCGGCCGCCGTTGCGTCAAGGCACCCCCGCCTCGGTGGCGGCGGTGAGCGAGGCAGCGGTGCGTCCGGGGAAGTCGGGCCGGCGCCACTCGACCACGACCAGCTTCACCACACCCACCAGCGGCGTGAGCACGATCGCGCCGACGATGCCGGCCACGGCCGCGCCGGCCAGGGCTGCCACCATCGCCGCCCACCCGGGGATGTCGACGGCGTCACCGATGATCGCGGGGAAGATGATGTTGCTCTCGACCAGCTGGTACACGAGGTACACGACGGTGGCGATCGCCAGCTGTGGCGTGCCGGCGACCAGTGCGAACAGCAGCAGGGGAGCGCCACCGACGAAGCCACCCACCTGTGGCACGAAGTCCCACAGGAACGCCCACAGCGCCAGGACCGGCGCCAACCCCAGCTGCAACGCCAGCGCGAGGACGAACGCCACCACACCGTTCATCGTCGACACCAACACCGCACCTGCGGCGTAGCCGGCCAGCGCGCGGAAGGTCACCTCGGCGAGTCGCCGGTACTGACGTCTGAGCCGTGCAGGCACCAGCCGTTCGACCGCAGGCGCGAGTCGAGGGCCGTCGACCATGATCGCCGTCACCAGCAACAGCACCCACAGCAACCCCGTCAGCTGTGCACCGAGCGTCGGGTACCAACTCGACGTGCCCTCGCTGTTGGCGATGCGGCCCGGCAGTTGGTCGAGCTGATCGGTGATCGTGGCTGCCGCGTCGCGGTCGGCGAGCCAGCGGCCGATCACCGGGGCGCGCTCGAGATCGTCGATCACGTCGGGCAATCGAGTGAGCGCACGCGACGCCGATGCCGGCCCCTGCGCGACGAGCGTGCCGAGGAGCGACGCGAACAGCGCCGTGGTCAGCAACAGGAACAGCGCCGTCGCCACCCGGCGCGACATGTGAGCGCGACGGTGCAGCGCTCCCACCGGACGTTCCGCAGCCACAGCGATCAACAACGCCGTCACGATCCACACCACCGCGGTCGATGCGCGGGCGATCGTGGTGATCACCACCACCGTGGCCACGAGGATCGCGCTCGCCCACGCCACTCCCTCCAACCCGCCCGGCAGCACCACGGGTCCGAGCGTGAGCGAACGGCGATCGCGAGCCGGCAACGGCGCCGCCACCCGATGTGGCGAGGTCGCGACGGCCGTCAGCACCACGCCCACCACCACGAACAGCAACGCCAGTGCGCCGCCGCTCGCGGCCACCCCCGCAGCGAGGCACACGGTCACCACCGCGGCGCCCGGCCGCAGATCGGCCACACGCCGTGCCCGCAACGACCGAGTGCCCAGGGCCAGCACCACCACCAGCGCGGCCAGACACGCCGCCTGCACCGGCGAGGCCTCCACGCCCACCACCACCAACGGCACGCCCGCCACGATCCACCCGACGGTCGGCACCGACAGCCAGAAGCCGGCCCACAAGCCGAGCGCCACCGGTGCCGGGCAGCCGATCGCCCACACCACCGCAGCCACCACCGTCGCGCACGTTGCCATCGTGATCGACGCCCGCCGCAGATACCCGCCCGCCCGACGGTCGACGTCGCGCAACAACGACCACACCCGCTCGCGCTCGGGCCTCGGCCAGCGACCCACGCATGCGGCCACCACCGTCGGGCCACCGGCGAGGAAGAAGCCGGTCAGCACCACCACCACGATCAGGTCCACCACGCGTCGGCCGATCGCGGGCCCGCCGGCGTCGTCGGCCACCACCGAGCCCGGCAGCGTCGACACCCAGTTCGACACGCCCTCGCCGATGCGCAACGAGCGCCGCAGCCGGTCGCTCCAACTCGACCCACCGGCGGCATCCAACCGTTCGAGGCGTGCGACCAACGCATCCGATGCGGAGCGCAGGTCGTGCAACAGCAATGCGCCCACGCCGAGCGCCACCACCAGGCCCAGCGTGACGATCACGGTCATCGACACCGCGGCACCGACCCGGCGCGACATGCGCGCGTGCAAGGGCGTGACGAGCCAGGCCGCCGCCGCGGCGAACAGCACGAGTCCCACGATGTCGGTGAGCCGGACCGCCGCCCGGGCGAGCACCACGGCGGCCACGACGAACACGACGGCGCCCACGATCGGCGCGAGGCGGATCCGCTCACGGGCCGGGTCGGCATCGGGGTCGCCGGCACGACGCTCGGCCGAGGCCACGACGTCGAGGCCGTCGACCGGCGCGACGTCGGGTTCGTCGATTCGGGCGCGAGGACGGCGTGGCACGATGACGCCTCTACCCGGCTGGGTGAACGGCGAGCCGCGACATCGTGTGATCTGCCAAGCTCGAACCGTGACGGGGTCGTTCGACGAGGTGCTGAGCGTCGCCACCGACGCCGGCCACGTCGCCGTGCACCGCCGCCGTGCCGACGGTCGGCCGGTGGTGCTGATGACCCACGGCACCGGCTTCTGCGCCGGGACGTGGCGCGGCGTCGCCGAGGTGCTGGCCGACGACTTCGAGATCTGCTCGATCGACCGGCGCGGTCACGGCCTCAGCGCCGCGCCTGACGACGCCTACGACTTCGCCGATTTCGCCCGCGACGCCGTCGCCGTGATCGACGCGCTCGACCTGCGCGACGCGTACGCAGTGGGCCACAGTGCGGGCGCGACCGACCTGCTGCTCGCCTCGGTGCAGCGCCCCGATGCCTTCCGAGCGATGTTCGTCATCGAGCCGACGGCGATGGACCCCGCTGCGCCCGGCGTGCGTGCCGACATGGCGCCGTACCACGCCGAGGCGCTCACGACCTTTGCTCGCCGACGGGCCCGCTTCACCAGCCGGGCCGAGGTGGTGGAGCGCTACACGGGTCGCGGCGCCTTCGCCGGGTGGCGGCCCGACCTGCTCGCAGCCTTCGTCGAAGGGGGCTTCGCCGAGGAGGACGACGGCTCGGTCGTGCTGCGCTGCACACCCGACCACGAGGTCGCGATGCTGCGCCGGATCTTCGCGGCGATGGAGGGCACCTATGCATTCGCTGTCGAGCCGCACCCGTTCGACGCACTGCGTCGTGTCACGACACCCACGCGCGTGGTGACCACCGAGCACTCGCAGCCCATCTACCGGCAGATGGCCGAGGTGGTGCTGCGGCTCGTGCCCGACGCGTCGCACGTGCACCTCGACGGCCTCGGCCACAGCGCGGTGCAGGTCGATCCCGACCGTGTGGCGGCCGAGGTGCTCACCCACTGGCTCGGCGTGCCGACGTCCTGAGGCGCCTGACGGCGCCGACGCGTCGTCAGGTGGGCGTCGTCGAGCTCGCGGCGGTCGCGCGCACCGTCAGGTCGTCGTACTGCAGTTGACCGACGACGCCGGCGAGCGGCACGGTGAACAGGCCCACGACGCCGGCGACGAGATTGACGAAGGTGAACGACCGGTCGCTCAACAGCAGCACCGACAAGCCCACGAGCAGCGGTGCGAACACGCCGATCAGTGCCGAGATCCACGTGAGGCCGAGCGCGCGCACGCGGTGGTGCCGGGTGAGCTCGGCGCTGTGCGCGAACGGTTGCGGACCGTCGATGGCCGCCGGCACCGCCACCGCGCTGCGCGCCTGCCACCACAGACCGAGTGGGAGCAGGGGCGTGACGAGCAGGCCGACCGCGACGCCCGCCGCCAGGACGATCTGGGTGACGATCGCCCGGGTGCGCTGCCGTGCGGTGGACACCAATTCGCGGACGCCTGGCCGTTGGGTCCCGGGGTGGCGCACGGCCTCCATCGCGGTCACCGCGACCAGCGCGGTGGCAGGACCCAGGATCGCGAGGCCGATGCCGCTCGCGAGCAGACCGCCGAACACCGACTCGCGGCCGAGCACGCCCTCGAGCGCGCCGAACCCGGTGACCGCGAACACCAGTGCCTGCACGACCGTCGCGAGCACGCCTGCGACCGGGAGCAGCAGCCCGAGCTGCGCGAACCGCAACGGCTCGCGACGCACCACGCGCCACGCCGTGCGCAGCATCTGCCCGCCACGACGCGGCTGATCGCTCGGGGGCAGCACCACCGGCGACCAGCGGGTGCGCCACGCGAGCCATCCGAGGAAGGCCACCACGAGCAATGCAGCACCGGCGACCACCCACGGCTGGTCGATCGCACGGAACATCACCTGCGAGCCGGCGGCGGTGACGGTGCAGAAGAAGTCCGTCACCTTCGAGCCACCGGCGGGCAACGGGACCGCGCCCCACCGTCCCTCGCGCTCCACCCACTCTCGCGGTGAACGCCACTTCTCCTTGGTCGCGGGGCCGGTCGGGCCGTTGTTGAACGACGGCTGCCGTTCGCCCCACCGCCCTTCGTAGGCCAACCACGTCGGCGGGGCGGCGTCGTCGAGTAGGATCACCTGGGGCCGCAGCTCGGTGTTGGGCGAGCTGGTGTCGTCGCAGCCGAAGCCGCTCTGAGCGCTCTTGCCGAACCACTCGTCCGACTCGAAGTACGCGGCGTGGCTGCCCTGACCAGGGAACACCAGCGGGTGCGTGCCGTCGACCAGCTGCAGCGGGCCGTCGTCCCAGTGCGAGAGCTCGGCGCCCTCGTGCTGTGCGTAGGCAACCACGTCGGGCTCGGACGCGAGGGCTGCGGTCGCGTCGGGCGCCTCGAACAGCAACTGGATCATCTCCCAGTCGCCTTCGTGACGGTCGTTCCAGTCGTTGTAGACGTAGAACATCCAGTACTGCACGGCCGTCCCGCCCGCACCATCGGGCAGCACGTGCGCGTACACCGTGGCGGTGACGCCGAGGGCGTCCTCGAACCGCTCGTAGTCGCAGCCGGGCCGCAGCGCGTTGCCCGGCAGGTCGAGGTGCGCGTCCGGACCGGCAGCCGCCAGCTGCTCGGCGGTCGGTGCGGTGATCGTGCCGTCGGGCGTGCGCAGCACCACCTCGGGCCGGCCCCACAGGGCGTCGACGTCGATCGGCTGGTAGGGCTCGCCGCCACCGCACCTCGTGCTCTGCGAGCGCGGCATCATCACCGGCGCGTAGCGCTCGGCCAGCTGCTCCTCGGGTGTGGGTGCCTCGCTGCGCGCCGACGCGTGTGCAGCCGACGACGGGAGCGCCAGCAGCGTCACCGTGGCGAGCGCCGCGGCCGCGGCGACGGTGCGTCGCGCCGGCCGTCGACCCGTGTCAGTCGCGCCCATCGTTGCCGTAGTCCACCTCGTACGGCCCCTGGAACGGGGTCTGGTGCAACGAGCGTCGCACCGCGTCGACGAGGTCGTCGGGCAGGAAGGGCTTCTGCACGAAGTCGGTCGCCTTCATCGTGGCCGCCTCGCGCACGGGGTCGCTGCCGAGGTAGCCGCTGATCAGCACGATCGGCACGTTCGGCGCCACGGCACGCAGCACCACCATCACCTCGTCGCCCGTGAGGTCGGGCATCGTGAGGTCGAGCACGACACAGTCGATGGTGGCGTGTCGGGTGGCGAACAGCCCGATGGCTTCACGTCCGCGGGCCACCGCGATCACCTGGAACCCGGCGCGGCGCAACACGTCGCCGACGATGTCGCGCACCTGGTCGTCGTCGTCGACCACCATCACCGTCGGCTGACGGTGCAAGCGGAAGCTGGTCGAGGTGGACGGCACCGGATCGGGCAGGTCGGTGGCGGGCAGCAGCACCGTGAACGTCGTGCCCTGTCCGAGCTCGCTGCGCACGCGCACCGTGCCCTGGTGAGCGCGCACGATCCCGCTCACCACGGCGAGCCCGAGCCCACGGCCGTCGGAACGCGTGGTGAAGAACGGATCGAAGATGCGCCGCAGCTGTTCGCCGTCGATGCCGCGCCCGTCGTCGGTGACCTCGATCGACACGTACTCGCCGGGCCGCACGTCGGGGTCGTCGGTGATCTCGACCAGCGCGAGCGACACGTGGATGTGCCCGGCGTGTGCGTCGACCGCCTCGCCCGCGTTCATCAGCAGGTTCATCACCACCTGCTGCAGCTGGCTCCGGTCGCCGAACACGCCCCTCGACCTCTGATCGGTGGAGAACCCGATCGTCACCTCCTTCGACATGAGCGAATGCGCAAGGTCGATCGTGTCGGCGATGATCGGTGCCGGGTCGAGCGCGACGTGCTCGCGCGGTTGACGGCCGGTGAAGTCGAGCAGCTGCCGGGTGAGCTCGGCGGCGCGCTGTGCCGCTGCCGACAGCGACACGAGTCGGCTGCGCAAGGGCGACGACGACGGCAGGTCCTGCAGGGCCAGCTCCGCGTTGCCGAGGATGCCGACGAGCAGGTTGTTGAAGTCGTGCGCGACCCCGCCCGCCAGCTGCGACAGGCTCTCGAGTCGAGCCGCTTCACGGACGCGCTCGTCGAGGTGCAGGCGCTCGAGCTCGGCGCGCTGCAGTGCGTCGCGAGCCTCGACCTCGGCCTGGGCGTCGATGATCGTGATCACGAGCGGGTGCTCGGGCTGATCATCGGGACCGGCGATGCGGGCGAGCAGGTCGACCCACCGCCAGGTGCCGTCCTTCTGTCGCAGGCGCACACGGCTGCGCGTGGTGTACGAGGCGCTGAACGTGGCGTTGTCGACGATGTCGTGCTCGTCGGGGTGCACGAAGTCGAGCGCCGTCCGGCCGGCGACGTCGTCGAAGGTCCACCCGAGCAGCCGTTCGAGCGACGGCGCGGCCCACTGCACCAGCCCGTGCTTCGCGGCGATCACCACGTCGCCGGCATGGTCGGCCAGCAGGCGGTACAGGCGCTCGCTCTCGCGGGCCTGCTGCTCGGCGACCACGCGGTCGGTGACGTCGTGGGCGACGATCACGAGCCCCTCGCCCACGGGCCGCGCATCGACCTCGAACGAACCTCGCAGCGGCGGGTGGTCGATCCACGGGATCTCGAACCGGGTGGCGACACCCGACGTGGCGACGTCCTGCAGGCATCGGCCGGCGATCTCGTCGGGGAACACCTCGCTGCACAGCCGGTCGAGCAGCTCCTCGGACGTGGTGGCGAGCATCCGCCCGGCGGCCTCGTTGCAGTAGCGCAACCGCAGGTCGACGATGCCGGACCGCTCGTCGCGCACGGGATCGGCCAGGAACACGGCATCCGCGAGCGCGTCCATCGTCGATCGGAACAGCTCCTCGTTCGAGGCGAGCGCCCGCATCATCCGTCGCCGCTTCGAGATGTCGCGGACGAAGTTGACGAAGCCGTCGCCGAACGGGGCGCTGACGTTCTCGAACCAGGTGTCGGGATAACCAGGCGCCGCGGCCTCGATGGTCTTGACGTTGCGCTGTTCGACCACCTCGACGAACTCGTGCCACGGGATCGCGTCGGCCAGTCCTGCGAACCGCTCGTTGTAGCGCAGGCCGGCGAGCCGGGTGCGGCCGGTCAGCAGCGCGCCGATGCGATCGTCGGCGGTGCTGTTCGACTCGAGGCAGCGGAAGTCGACGATCTCGCCGTCGACGCGGATGGCTTCCCACACGCTGAACGGGAACGGCAGGGCGTCGAGCATCGCCTGGTCGGCGAAACGGTCGTCCATGGGCCCACATCAGACCACACCCGAGCGGGTGCGTGTCGGGACCGCCCCTCGCCGGGTCGGGTCAGAACGGGATGTCGGTGGAGGGCGGGGTGATGAACTTCCGGTTCGCCTGGCGCGAGATCTGGAAGTAGTCGAACGGCAGATCGCTCAAGGTGATCATGCCGTCGCCGTCCCGATCGATCACGCCCGACTGCTGCTGGCCTGCGGGAATGACGCGATGCGGAACTTTGAACTCGACCTCCTGGCCCGAGGAGGACGCCGCCGCACTGTCGTGTACGTCGACGACCGCATCGGCCGGAGCCTCGGTCGTGGGGTTGACGTTCTGAGCAGGACGTGCGGTCCGCTGGGTCGTCGCCGTCCGAACGGGCGCATGCTGCTCGAACGCATTGCCGGTCAGCTGGGGAGCTGACACTTCGGGGATGCCTTCGATTCGCATAGTGATCCTCACTGTCCGGTGCGCACGAAGGCCGCGCCAGCTCCGTCGGTCAAGATCCGGTCAAGAACCCGGTGAGCCTCCTTGACCGCTGCCCGGACGTCCGGAGTGTCGTGCGCGAGACTGCGTCCACCGTGTCGAACCTGCCGTCCACGAGTCCCGCCGAGCGTCCCGCCGACAGCCCGCGACGTCCTCGCCGCGGGCTCGTCGTCACCGCCGTCGCGGTCGCTGTCTGCCTGGTGGCCGCGATCGGGTTCGTGGTGGTCGCGATCACCAGCGACGACGACGGCTCGTCGGCGACGACGCACCAGGACCACGGCACCGACGATGCCGGCACCGGCGACGCAGCCGCAGGTCACGAGGGGCACGACACCCAGGTGCTCGCCGGGTGCGACGCCGAGGCGTACCACAACACGATGATGATGTTCGATCCGCTCGCGGCCGACGGTCTGGTCGACTCCGGCTGCACCTGGCCCTACGACGCGACGATCGTCGTCGAGGGCGGCACCGAGGATCCGTCGATCGACGAGCCGTTCGAACCGCAGCGATACGCCGACGTGTTCGACGTGATCGGCACCGAGCGCTACGGCATGTGCTCGGTGGCGTCGCTGGCCGACCCGCACGTGAACGGGTTCGTGTTCGGCTTCGGCGTGGCGCTCAACCCGTCCGGGTGCGCCGGCGGCGACGCCACCGTGCAGCTCGTCATCCGCGAGTACGCGAGCCGCGCCTGGCGCGACACCGCCGCCGTCACCGCGGCTGGTGCCGGTGGTACGGAGCACATCGTCGTGCTCGGCCGATGGGTGATGACGATCGCCGGCACCGACGCCGACGGCGCCGCCCGCCTGGTCGAGGCGCTCGCCCCGCTGGGTGGGGTCGAGCTCACGGCCTGAGCCCGCCGGTCAGGGACGGCCGGGCCAGCGCACGCCGGCGAACGGCCACGACGACGCCAGCCAGTCGCCGACGACGCGGGCCAGTTCGCCGTCGAGGTGCGCGTGGCTCGCACGTACCCAGCTGCGCACCATCGCGTCGGCTCGCACGCCGTCGGGGCCGAGGGGTGCTTCGTCGGGGTCGATGTACACGCAGCCGATCACGTCGTCGGTGTGCGGGTCGAGCACGGTGTAGGCGTACGCGACGCCACGGCGGAACTCGTCCCAGTGCATCTCGAGGTCGGCCCGGTTGGCCTCGAGCGCCATCTCGTAGGGCCACGAATCGCCGCCCCACACGCCGGGCTGGAACCCGGGCGTGGCGTGGATGTGGTCGATGCTCGACATCCAGGCCGCGTGGTCGCGGCGGTTGTGGCGGGGGTGCAGCGGTTCGAGCCGCAGCGTTGCCGTGTGTGGCGCCGCCGGCACGTCGGCCGGATCGATCGTCGGCCAGCTCACGGCGCGGTCACCGGGGGATGGCCTCGTCGAACAGGTCGAGCATCGCGGCCCACGACCGGCGCGCGGTGAGCTCGTGGTAGGCGATGCCGGGCACGCCCAGCCGGTCGGCGTCGGGGTTGGTGAAGCTGTGCACCGCCCCGCCGTACACGTTGATCCGCCAGTCGGTGCCGGCCGTGCGCATCTCCTGTTCGAACGCGGCGCGCTGTTCGGGTGGGATCATCGGGTCGTCGGCGCCGATGCACACGAGGATCTTCGCGGTCATCACGCCGGCCTCGGCCGGGCGAGGCGTGGCGAGCCCGCTGTGGAAGCCGACGACGGCCTGCAACGCTCGGCCATCGCGGGCCAGTTCGAGCGCCATCGTGCCGCCGAAGCAGAACCCGATCGCGGCCACACGCGCCGGATCGACGCGTGGCTGGTCGAGCAGCACCTGCAGACCGGCGCCACCGACGGCGCGTGTGCGCTCGGCCGATTCGCGCAGCGGGGCCAGGCGTTCGCGCACCTGCGAGAAGTCGAGGCGCTCGCCGTTGCCGTGGTAGTCGAGGGCGAAGGCGGCGAACCCGAGGTCGGCCAGGCGCACGGCGGTGTTGCGGGCGTGGTCGTCGATGCCGGGGCCCTCGTGGCACACCAGCACGGCCGGGGCGGGATCCTCGCCGTCGGGCAGGGCCAGGTGGCCGACGTAGCGGGTGCCGTCGTGGTGGTACTCGATGTCGCTGGTGTGCACGGAGCGCACGGTACCGCGACGCCGCGCGGCGTGCCGCGCCGAACCGCGGGCCGTCGCGGGTCGACGATGGCCGCCGGGTGTCGCCGGGTGTCGCCGGTGTCGCCGGGTGTCGCCGGGTGTGGCCGGACGCGCCGATGCCGGCCGGACGTGCAGTGGATGCACGCCCGGCCGGCATCGGGCCCGGGTCCCGCGGAGCCGTGCGGGAGACGGGAGGCGGCGGGTCGGGGGAGCGAACCCGCCGCGATCAGGTGGACGCCGGACGGATCAGGCCGGCGGCAACAGCACGCCACCGATGATGTGCACCGTGGCGTTGGCCGTCGGCACGTCCATGCACACCGTCGGCACGCCGTTCACCAGCAGGCCACCGTCGCTGCCCTCGGTGAAGGTGAGCTCGGCACCGTTGACGGTGGCGGCCGAGCCCTGCTCGATCAGCTGCGCCGAGCTGAGCTGCTCGCCGGCGATCACGTGGTAGGTGAGCACCGAGGTGAGCAGGTCGTTGTCGGCGAGCACGGCCTCGAGGTCGGCGGCCGGCACGGCGGCGAAGGCGTCGTTGGTGGGGGCGAAGATGGTGAACGGGCCCTCGCCGTTGAGGGTGTCGACGAGGCCCGCCTGGGCGACCGCGCCGACCAGGGTCGACAGCACCGGGTTGTTGCTCGCCGCGGTGGCGGCCGGGTCGTCGGCCATGCCCTCGAAGCTGCCGTCACCCGTGGTGGGCACGGCGGCGCAGCCGGGGCCGCTCGGCTCGAGCATCATGTCCGAGTCGCCCATGTCGCCGGCCATGGTGGTCTCGCTCATCTCGCCGGCCATCGTGGTGTCGGTCATCATCTCGGTGGTCTCGGTCATCATCTCGGTGGTGGCCGGTGCCATCGTCGTGTCGGCCATCGCCTCGGTGGCGGCCGGCGCAGCAGTGGTGGCAGCACTGTCCTCGTCGTCGTCACCGCAGGCGGCCGCGGTGAGCGACAGCAGGGCGACGCCGGCGACGATCAGCGTGCGGCGCGTGCGGCGCACGTGACGCTGGGTGCGGGCGGGACGGTCGAGCTGGGAGTTCGGGTTCACGGGTTCTCCTGGGGGTCGGGCACCGGGTGGTGCAGGGGACCGACGTCACCGCACCAGCACCACGATCTGGTGCTGGCCGGTGGCGCCGCTCGGGAAGGGTTCGGACCGGTCGGGGGTCTGGATGGGTGCGTTCGCGGAATTCGTGCCGGCGGCCGGTCGCTCGATGGCGCGCACCCGGATGGTGTGACGGCCGGGGGTGGCGTCCCACGCGTACGACCACTGGCGCCAGGTGTCGATGTCGTGCTCGGCGGCGAGGGTGGTCGTCACCCACTCGCCGTCGTCGATCTGCAGCTCGACCCCGTCGATGCCGCGGGTCTGCGCCCAGGCGACGCCGGCGATCGGCACGGTGCCGGCGTCGACGCTCGCGAGTCCCTTCGGGGTGTCGATCCGGCTCTGCAGCTTGATCGGGGCGTCGTCCACCCAGCCGCGCTCGACCCAGTACTGGTCGAAGCGGTCGAAGCGGGTGAGCTCGATCTGCTCGAGCCACTTGGTGGCGCTCACGTAGCCGTAGAGGCCGGGGACGATCAGTCGTGCCGGGAAGCCGTGTTCGAGCGGCAGCAGCTCGCCGTTCATCGCGATCGCGACCAGCGCGTCGCGGCCGTCGAGCGCAGCGGTGGGGAAGCCGCACGTGTAGCCGTCGACCGAGCGGCCCACCACCTGATCGGCGTCGGCCGACACACCCACCTCGTCCAGCAGCGCGTCGAGGCGAACCCCGAGCCAGCGGGCGGTGCCGAGCAGTTTGCCGCCCACCTCGTTCGACACGCAGGTGAGCGTGATGTCGGATTCGACGAGTTCGCGCTCTCGCAGCTGGTCGTAGGTGAGCTCGAGCTCGCGGTCGACCATGCCGGTGATGCGGAGCCGCCACGAGTCGACGTCGACCTGCGGGACGCTGAGCGCGGTGTCGATCCGGTAGAAGCCGCGGTTGGGTGTGAAGAAGGGCGACACGCCCGGCACCGGGGCGCTGACATCGGCCCCGACCGGCGCGAGTGGGCTCGCAGCACGGGGCACGGTGAGCGAGCGGCGCTCGCCGGCCACGCTGAAGCGACCTCGGCCCCGCCGACCGGCCGCGCCGAGCACGACGGCACCGGCCGCGGCGCCGGCCGCACCGGCCAGGAACCGGCGGCGGTCGCTCGGCACGAGCTCGGCGATGCTGGGCCGGCGGGTGGTCGGGTCGATGCCGAAGTCGGTGCCGGAGTCGGTGCCGGAGTCGGAGTCGATGCTCGCAGGTGTGCGGGTGGCCGCACGCCGGAGGCCCCAGAGCACGCCGACGCCCACGAACGCGCCGACCACGCTGGGCGTGACGGCGGTCCACGGGGCGTCACGACGGGTGGTCTGCGACGCGTACGCACCGATCAGTCCGAACGCGCCGATGCCCACGAGCGCGAGCGTGAGCCGCCGCCCGAAGGCGATCACACCCACGAGCGCGGCGTAGGCGGCCAAGATGGTCGCGATGCCCACCAGCAGTGCAACCTTGTCGTTGGTGCCGAACCAGTCGATCGCCCGCTCCTTCAACCAGCGCGGCGCTGCATCGATCACCCGGTCGCCCACGTCGAGCACCGGCGACTGGAAACTGCGCGAGAGCGCGCTGACGGCCTCGGCCGCACCGAGCGCCGCGAGTGCCGCGATCAGTCCGGCGGCCACGCCGAGGAGGCGCGGGTGAGTTCGTCGCGCTCGTGGTGGGCGGGGATCGTCGATCGGTTCCATGCCGCGCGTTCGGACCGGGCAGGTGTTCGGCTTGGTACCCGACTCGTCGGGATGTGGCGCGGTCGGCAGGTTCACCAATCCGGGCGAGCGTCGGTGACGAATGACGGGTATGCGATCGTCGACCCGATCCCACCCGGCGTCTGGAGCCGCGACATGGGCGTGCTGAGGCTCTCGCGAGCCGCCCGCCTCGAGGCGTCGGCCGCCGACCGTGACGGGCAGGCCGATCCGCTCGGCGAGCTGATGCGCCGCGCCGGACGGGGCGACCAGGCTGCGTTCGGCGAGCTGTACGACCAGCTCGCACCGCTGGTGTACGGCGTGGTGCTGAAGGTGGTGCGCGACCCGTCGCAGAGCGAAGAGGTGGCACAGGAGGTGTTCGTCGAGCTGTGGCGTCTGGCCGCCCGTTTCGACGGCACGAAGGGCACGGTCGGCGGCTGGGCTGCGACGATGGCGCATCGCCGGGCGATCGACCGGGTGCGTTCGGAGCAGGCCGCGCGAGACCGGTTGGTGCGCGAGGTGAGCAACATCGTCCCCGATCACGACGACGTCTCGTCCACGGTGGAGGTCGACGTCGACCGCGAGTTCGACCGGGCACGGGTGCGCCGGGCGCTCGACCGGCTGTCGCCGCTGCAGCGCGAGGCCGTCGAGCTGGCGTGGTTCGGTGGTCACACGTATCGCGAGGTGGCCGTGCTGCTCGACGTCGCCGAGGGCACGGTGAAGACCCGTATCCGCGACGGCATGATCAGGTTGCGCGACGAGCTCGGAGAGACGGCATGAGCGGCGACATCGACATCCACCACCTGAGCGCCGCCTATGCGCTCGACGCGCTCGACGAACGCGAACGGATGGCCTTCGAGGCCCACTACCCGAGTTGCGACGTGTGCCGCGGCGACGTGCTGGCGTTCCGTGCCACGCTCGCCCAGGTGGCCGCGGCGCAGTCGACCCAGCCGCCGTCGTCGATGAAGGCTCGGGTGATGGCCGAGGTGGCGCAGACCCGCCAGCTCTCGCCGCTGCTGCCCGACCGCGTGAGCGACCTGGCCGAGCGCCGTCGTCGGCGGCAGCGCTCGATCGGCGGGATGCTCGCCGTCGCCGCGGCGTTGTTGGTGGCGGTGGCGGCCGTGGTGGTGATCGGGCGCGACGGTGGCCGCCCGGCGTATGCCGATGCCCTGGCGCAGGTGATGGATGCGCCCGATGCGCATGTGATGACGCTCGATCCGGGCGACGGCGCCACCGACGTCGGGGCGATGGTGAAGGTGGCGTGGAGCGCCGACGAGGGCATGGCCGTGTTCATGGCCGACGGGCTGTCGCCCACACCCGAGGGCATGGCGTACGAGCTCTGGTTCATCGACGCCGCCGGCCCGAAGCCGATGGGCATGCTCGAGGGCGAGACCGGTGGGCAGCTGCACGCGGTGATGGACATCGAGGGCGATCCGTCGGCCTGGGGTGTCACCGTCGAGCCGGCCGCGGGGTCGCCCGCACCGACCGGTGACATCCTGTTCATCGGCACGGCCTGATCAGCGGCACCTGCGGCGCGAGCCGCACCTGTGCGAGCGGCTAGAACATCGGCCATGACCGCGAAGACGATCCTGTTCATGCCGGAGAGCGCGTACGGGCCGACCAACAACTGCATCGGGATCGGCCACCGGCTGCTCGAGCGGGGGCACCGTGTGGTGTTCGCCGCCGAGCGCTCGTGGGCCGGACGGCTGGAGGCATTGGGCTTCGAGGAGGACCTGGTCGACCTGGCACCGCCGCCCGATCCGTCGGAGGGTGAGCAGGACGCCGGTCAGTTCTGGACCGACTTCATCCGTGACACCGCGCCCGAGTTCCGCAAGCCCACCATCGAGCAGCTGACGACGTTCGTGCAGCCGACGTGGCAGGCGCTGATCGACGGTGCTCGCTACTGCCAGCCGCAGCTGCAGGAGATCATCGAGCGCGCCAAGCCCGACGTGATCGTCGAGGACAACGTCAACTGCTTCCCCGCGTTGCTCACCGCCGGCGTGCCGTTCGTGCGCATGGCGAGCTGCAACCCGCTCGAGGTGCGCGGGCCCGACGTGCCGCCGGTGTTCAGTGGCTATGCGTCGGCCGATCGCACCGGCTGGGACGAGTTCCGCGCCGAGTACGACCGCACCCACCGCCCGATGTGGACCGAGTACGACGAATGGGTGCGCTCGTGCGGCGCGCCCGGCCTGCCCGACCTCGACTTCATCCACACCAGCGAGCACCTCAACCTGTACCTGTATCCGGAGGTGGTCGACTACACGGCCGCCCGCCCGCTCGACCGCACGTGGCTGCGTCTCGACTCGTCGGTGCGCGCCACCGACGCCACGTTCGAGATCCCCGAGCAGCTGCGCGACCGTCCCGGCGCTCTCATCTACCTGTCGCTCGGCTCGCTCGGGTCGGCCGACGTCGAGCTGATGAAGCGCCTCGTCGAGGTGCTCGGTCGCACGCCGCACCGCTACATCGTCTCGAAGGGCCCGCAGGCCGACAGCTACGAGCTGGCCGACAACATGTGGGGTGCGCAGCAGGTGCCGCAGATCAACGTGTTGCCCCTGTGCGACATGGTGATCACCCACGGCGGCAACAACACGACCACCGAGTGCTTCCACTTCGGCAAGCCGATGATCGTGCTGCCGCTGTTCTGGGATCAGTACGACAACGCGCAGCGCGTGCACGAGACCGGCTACGGCGTGCGGCTCGACACCTACCGGTTCACCGACGCCGACATGACCGGCGCGATCGACCGCCTGCTCGGCGACACCGCGCTGCGGCAGCAGATGGCCGACGAGTCGACGCGCATCCAGGCCCGCCAGGGCACGGTGCTGGCGGCCGAGGCGATCACCCGCATCGCGGGCTGATGCGGAACGGCTACTGTTCGGCCGAACACTGAACGGCCGTTCAGTGCGCGCCGCAGGCGCATCACGATCGGGGGTGCCGGTGGGTTCGGACACGAGCGCGACACGTTCGCCGATCGGTGGGCAGATCCAGCTCACCGAGCTGTCGAAGTGGTACGGCGATCAGCAGGTGCTGCGCTCGATCGACCTGACGATCGAGGCGGGCGAGTTCTTCTCGCTGCTGGGTCCGTCCGGCTGTGGCAAGACGACGACGCTTCGGCTGATCGGTGGGTTCGAGCCGATCGAGCAGGGCATCGTGCGCATCGACGGGGCCGACATGCGCGACGTGCCGCCCGAGAAGCGACCGGTCAACACCGTGTTCCAGAACTACGCGCTGTTCCCGCATCGCAGCGTGTGGGACAACGTGGCGTTCGGGTTGCGGTTCCAGAAGGTCGACAAGGCCGAGCGTGCTCGGCGTGTGGGCGAGGCCCTCGAGCTGGTGCGGATGAACGGCTTCGAACAGCGCAAGCCCCACCAGTTGTCGGGTGGCCAGCAGCAGCGCATCGCGCTGGCGCGTTCGCTGGTGCTGCGACCGCGGGTGCTGCTGCTCGACGAGCCGCTGGGGGCGCTCGACGCGAAGCTCCGTCGCACGCTGCAGACCGAGCTGCGCCAGCTGCACCGCGAGGTGGGCATCACGTTCGTGTACGTCACGCACGACCAGGAGGAAGCGCTCACGATGAGCGACCGCCTGGCGGTGATGCGGGCGGGCGAGATCGATCAGGTGGGCACGCCACGAGAGGTGTACGACGACCCGGCCACCGCGTACGTGGCCGACTTCCTCGGCGTGGCCAACCTGCTGCCGGCCACGGTGGCCGAGACGGGCCGGGTGGTGCTGGGCGGGGCTTCGCTGGCGGCCGACACCGAGGGCGTGACGGGGGAGTGCACCGTGCTGGTGCGGCCCGAGCGCGTGCGGCTGGTGCCCGACGGTGCCGGTGCGCTGCGTGGCCGTGTGGAGCGCGTGGTGTTCGCCGGGCCGGTCACCCACGTGCACCTCGAGGTGGCCGACAAGCCGGTGCAGGCCGTGGTCACCAATGACGGCAGCGAGCTGGTCGCTCGCGAGGGACAGTCGGTCGGGATCGAGCTGCCGCCCGAGTCGTTGCGCGTGCTGGCCGCCTGATCCGACCCCTGATCCCGGTCCTGGGTGCCACGCCCGACTCACCGGGTGCTGGTCGCCGGAGATCACCGGCGCCCAGGAGCTACTTGCGGAGCCACTCCATGAAGGCGGCGCGCTTGCCGCCGTTGGCAGCGGCGTCGGCCGACTTCTTCGCCTTGGCGGCCTGGAGCTGGGCCTGGGTGTGGCCCTGGCAACGCTGGGCCTTCGGGACGTCGCCGAGCACCTGCTCGACGTGAGCGCCACATCCGGCCCACGTGGGCTTGCCGCAGGTCTTGCACGTCACTCGTCTGCACATACCCCTGAGGGTATCCGGCCCGCCGACGGTCCAGCAACTTCTCAGGCGCCGAGCGCGGCGCGGTAGTGGTCGATGAATCCGATCACCAGGTCGTCCTTCTCGGTCAGCAGGCCACCGCGGAACAGGCGCGAGCCCACCCCGCGCTGCACGCGCTCGCACACGTCGAAGTCCTGCGAGGCGACGAGCTCGCTGAACTCGACGATCTCGCTCGGGTCGAAGCCGTCGGCCGCGATCGTCTCGGGGGCGAACAAGTACTCGCCGAGCACGATCGTCAGGTCGGGGGCGACGGGGAACATCGTCGTGAGGATCGCCGACGTGCCGGTGACGTCGACGAACGCGTTGGGGAACACGGTGCTGCCGAAGTACGAGTGCGCATCGACGTCGCTGAGCCCGGGCAGGATCGGCAACGACGCCGTGCCGGTGCGGCTGAAGCTGGTGCCGTGGCCGGCCAGGTCGACCCCGCCGTCGGGCCGCGAGGGATCGAGCACGTGGCCGCTCCGGTAGGCAGGGACGATCTCGACCAGCTCGGGGTGCACCCGCGGGCAGTGCAGGCACTCCTGGTAGTTCTCGATGATGATCTTCCAGTTGGCGTGCACCTCGGCCCGGGTGGTGACCGCCACCTTCAGCGAGCCGAGGCCGTAGCGGGCAAGCGGCGCGACCTCGGCACCGTGCACGGCGAACCAGTCGTCCCACGCCGGCGGCTGGTCGGCGAGGCACACGAAGACGAAGCCCTCCCACACCTGCACGGCCACCTTCCACAACGACAGCGCCGCCTTGTCGACCTGGGCGTCGGTGAGGTGCGGGGTCGAGATCAGCCGACCGTCGAGTGCGTAGGTCCACGCGTGGTACGGGCACATGAGCGAGCCCTGTGTGCTGTCGCTGTCTCGGTCGCACAGGCGTGCGCCGCGATGGCGGCACACGTTGGCGTAGGCGTGGATGGTGTCGTCGAGGTCGCGGGCCACGAGGATGCTCTCGCCGGCCACGTCGATCACCTTGCGGTTGCCACGGGCGAGGGTGTCGGCGCGGCAGGCGAGGAACCAGCCGGCGTGGAAGATCCGCTGCTGCTCGAGCCGGAAGATCTCCGGGTCGGTGTACTCGGGGCCGCTGAGGGTGGGAGCGCTGATGGGCATGTCGTCCTCCGGTGCCGTCGTCGTCCGACACCCCGTCGAACGGGGCGTGGTACGTTGTTGGACAGATGCTCAGTATCGCACAGTGTCGACGACTCGTCGGACGACGGCTGCGATGCGCTTCACGTCACACCGCACGGAGAACCGGATCATGACCGACACCGCCGCACCCGCCGCCTCGCCCGCCACGTCGATGGACCAGCTGATCGAACGCGAGGAGGCGGCCTTCCTGGCCCGCACCACCCGTTCGGCCGAGCTGTGGCGCCAGGCGAGCGACGTGATGCCCGGTGGCGTGGCCTCGAGTTGGGCGAGTTCGCGGCCGGTGCCCGTGTGGGTCGACCGGGGGCTCGGCGGTCACGTGTGGGACGCCGACGGCACCGAGTACGTCGACATGCACGGCGGCTACGGCGTCAACGTCGTCGGCCACGCCCACCCGGCCGTCGTCGAGGCGGTGCAGCGGCGCGTGGCGCTCGGCACGCACTTCGCCCAGCCGACCGAGGACACGATCGTCGTCGGGCAGGCGCTGCGCGACCGGTTCGGGTTGCCGATGTGGCGGTACACCAACTCGGGCACCGAGTCGACGATGGACGCCGTCCACCTCATGCGCGCGATCACCGGTCGCAAGCTGATCATCAAGATCGAGGGCACCTACCACGGCCACCACGACGCACTGATGATCTCGTCGTTCAAGGCCGCCGATCAGCTCGGTCCGGTCGACGATCCACACCGGGTGCCGGGCTCGGGGATCCCACAGGAGATGGCCGACCTGTTGCGCATCGTGCCGTTCAACGATCTGCCGGCGCTGCAGCGTGTGCTCGAGGCGCACCCGGGGCAGGTGGCCGGCATGATCCTCGAGCCGATGATGATGAACGCCGGCATCATCCCACCCGCGCCCGGCTATCTGCAGGGCGTGATCGACCTGGTGCACGCGCACGGTGGCCTGGTGGCCTTCGACGAGGTGAAGACCGGTCTGGTCGTGCACCCCGGTGGGGTCACCGCGATGTCGGGCGTGCAGCCCGACCTGGTGTGTCTCGCGAAGGCGCTCGGTGGTGGTGTGCCGTGCGGCGCGATCGGTGGCACGGCAGAGGTGATGGCGGCGATCACCGACGGCGTCTACGACCAGGTGGGGACGTTCAACGGCAACCCGCTCACCATGGCGGCCGCCCGTGCGGTGCTGACCGAGGTGCTCACGCCCGAGTCGTACGTGCGTGCCGAGCAACTCGGCCGGCAGATGCTCGAGGGCTCGCTGGCGGCGATGCGTCAGCACGGCCAGCCTGCCTACGGGTCGGTGTTCGGCTTCAAGGGCTCGGTCGTCTTCCACGGCACGCCCTGCACCAACTACCGCGAGTTCCTCGAGATCGATCTCGCGATCAGCCACTGCCATTTCCTGTACCAGCACAACGGGGGCGTGTTCCTGCCGCCGTGGGGCAAGAGCGAGTCGTGGACCCTGTGTGTCGGCCACAGCGACGCCGACGGCGAGCGCTACGTGGCCAACGTCGCCCGCCTGGCCCGTGACGCCGCCCCGATCCGCGACCGCAGCAGCCAGATCTTCGGCGAAGGCCAATACAACTGACGCTCGCGCACGAAGATCGGGGTCCGTGAGTCGTCGGGCCCATGGGTGTAACGCTGGCTCACGGACGCCTGGGTGCGTGAGTCGGAGGGACCGCCGGCGTACCGCTGGCACACGAACGTCGGGTTGCGTGAGTCGTCGGATGGGTGGGCTCACGGAGGTCGGGGTGCGTGAGTTGTCGGGACGGCCGGCGTACCGCTGGCACACGAACGTCGGGGTGCGTGAGTCGTCGGATGGGTGGGCTCACGGAGATCGGTGTGCGTGAGTTGCAGGGACGGCCGGCGTACCGGCGGCTCACGGAGGTCGGGGTGCGTGAGTCGGAGGGACGGCCGGCGTACCGGCGGCTCACGGAGGTCGGGGTGAGTGAGTTGCAGGGACGGCCGGCGTGCCGCTGGCTCACGGACCTTCAGCTGCGTGAGTCGCCGTGGCGGGGGCTCACGACTCACCGGTGCTGGTCAGCGGCCTCGCCAGACGGGCGGGCGCTTCTCGCCGAAGGCCAGCGTGCCCTCCTGGGCGTCGTCGCTGTCGATCGCAGCGCGATAGCTCGGCAGCGTCTTCAGCAGTGCCATCGACGCGAGCGGATCGAGCTGGGCGGTCCGGCGCTCGATGTCCATGATCGCGGCGACGCTCAACGGCGCGTTGGCGACGATGCGCGCCGCGAGCTCACGAGCGGCGTCGAGCAGCTCGGCACCGGGCACCACGCGGTTGACCAGGCCGAAGCGCTCGAGCTCGACGGCCTCGAGCCGGCGACCGGCGTACAGCACCTCGCGTGCCAGCTGGGCCGGCAGCAGCTTCGGCAGGCGCACGCTGCCGGCGTCGGGCAGGATGCCGAGCCCTGCCTCGGGCAGCCAGAACCGGGCGTGGTCGGCGGCGACGATCAGGTCGGCGGCCATCGCGATCTCGAACCCGCCCCCGACGGCCATGCCGTTGACGGCGGCGATGACGGGCACGGTTCGGTCGGGCAGGTCGACGAACCCGCCGAACCCGCCGGCGCCGTAGTCGCTGTCGAACTCCTCGTCGGCGCTCAGGTCCCAGCCGGCCGAGAAGAACCGTTCGCCCGCGCCGGTGACGATCGCGGCGCGGACGGCCGGGTCGTGCTCGAACGACACGAACGCCTCGCCCATCGCGAAGCTCGTCGCCGCGTCGATCGCGTTGGCCTTGGGGCGGTCGATCGTGAGGACGGCGACGCCGTCGGCGATCTCGACATGGAAGCCGGTCATCAGATCTCCTCGATCCAGAGGGCGTCGACGGCCGTCGCGCCCTGGCGACCGACGAGCACGGGGTTGAGCTCGACCTCGACGACCGACGTGCCGACGACGGCCTCGGTGAGCGTGACGACGAGCCGAGCGAGCGAGTCGACGTCGGCGGCGGGACGGCCTCGGTAGCCGTGCAGCAGGCGGGCGCTGCGCAACCGGTCGAGCGCCTCGACCACCTGTGCCTCGGTGACGGGGGCGAGCACGTGCACGACGTCGCTCCACAGCTCGGTGTGGACGCCGCCGAAGCCGAGCGTGACCAGCCAGCCGACCGGCGGGTCGCGGCGGACGGCGACCAGGACCTCGGCGACGACGTCGGTGACGGTGGCCTCGACGAGGTAGCCGACGTCGGTGTGCGGCATCGCCCACAGCGCGGCCGACAGCAGCTCGGCGTCGGCGATGCCGACCTTCACGGCACCGGCCTCGCTCTTGTGCGCGAGTCCGAGCGCCTTGAGTGTGATCGGATATCCGATCTGCTCGGCCCGCTCGAGTACGTCGTCGCGTTGCACGATGCCGCCGTCGGGGACGGACACGCCGAGCTCGCGCAGGCGCTGTTTGGCCGAGGCCTCGTCGACCAGTTGCGTGGCCCCGGGTGCGTCGACCGGCGCGTGCGGTGGCAGCACCTGGCCGCCCACGTGGGCCGCGGCGTCGAGCGCGGTGAGCGCCTCGCCCAGACCGAGCAAGGGCACGAGCCCACGGCCGGCGATGTGCCGACGGAACGGCTCGTTGAGGCACTCGGCCATCGTGGCGACCACGACCGCGCGACCGCCGGTGGCATCGGCGGCGTCGGCCAGTGCGTCGGCGGCGACGTACCACGACGAGGGGTCGTTGTCGGGGCTGGGCGGCGCGTCCAGCACGAGCATCGTCGCGTCCTGTGGTCCGCTCATCACCGCCGTGAACGTGGCCGCCATCGCCGCCCGGTCGCCCCACATGAACGTGTGGTAGTCGAACGGGTTCGACACGCTGACGAGCTCGGTGAGGGTCTGTTCGATGCGTGCGACGTGGTCGGGTTCGAACGGCTCGAAGGCGAGGCCGGTCGACTCGCTGCGATCGGCGACGAGCGAGGCCTCGCCGCCCGAGCAGCTGAGCGACACCACCCGGCGACCGCGCAACGGCCCGGCGCCGTCGAGCAGCTTCAGGGTCTCGAGCAGTTCGCTCGGGGTGCGCACGGTCGCCACGCCGGTGCGTTCGAACAGCGCGTCGTACGCTGCGGCACGCCCCGCCATCGAGCCGGTGTGCGACGTGGCGATCGCGGCGCCGGCGGCCGACCGGCCCGTCTGCAGCGCCACGATCGGGATCCGTCGCTCGGCGGCCAGCGCGGCGACGACCGCGAAGTGCTGCGGGTCCTTCACGGCCTCGAGGAACAGGCCGATCGCGGTGATCCGCTCGTCGTCGAGCAGTGCCTCGATCGCGTCCTCGGTGCCGAGGCTCGCCTGGTTGCCGACCGTGATCATCTGGCCGAGCCGCAGACCGCGCTGTTGGAACGTGAGGTTGACCGCGACGTTGCCGCTCTGCGACACGATCGCTGCGGCGCGTTCGTGGCGTGCCATGCCGTGCTCGTCGGGCCACAGCGCCACCCGGTCGAACGTGTTGACGTAGCCGTAGCAGTTGGGACCGAACAGCGGCATGCCGTCGGCGGCCGCGAGCAGCTCCTGCTGCAGGTCACCGTCGCCGGTCTCGGCGAAGCCCGAGCCGTAGCACACGGCACCGCCCACGCCCATCGGCGCGAGCGTGCGCACGGCCTGCACCGTGGCGTGGCGGTTGACGCCGAGGAACACGGCGTCGGGCACGCCCGGCAGGTCGTCGAGCGACGCGAGGCACGGCACGCCCGCCAGCGACTCGCGCTTGGGATGCACCGGCCAGATCGGTCCGTCGAAGCCGAGCTTCAGGCACTGTGCGACCACGCGTTCGGCGGGGGCACCGCCGACGACGGCGATCGAGCGCGGAGCGAGGAGTCGACGCAGGTCGGGCACGTCGGCGAGGTTAGCTGAACCGCCGATCAGACAACCGCTCCAGCCGTCGTCGGCGACGCCCGCGATCGTGCAGAATCGAGCCGTGCTGCACGACGACCTCGCCTACCTGTCCGCCACCGAGCTCCGCCGCCGGTTCGAGACCAAGGAGCTGTCGCCCGTCGAGCTGCTCGACGCGCTGATCGATCGCATCGAGGCGGTCGAACCCACCGTCAACGCGGTGTGTGACCGTCGCTATGCCGAGGCCCGTGTCGAGGCGGCGCACGCGGCCGAGCGATACCTCGGCAAGCACGGCGGACCCCGACCGCTGGAAGGGCTGCCGGTGGTGGCCAAGGAGGAGCACCCGATGGTCGGCCGCTCGTGGACGCAAGGGTCGTTCACCGAGCAGGACACGGTCGCCGAGATCGACCACCCGATCATCGAGCGGATCCAGGCCGCAGGCGGCGTGATCCACATCCGGGCCACCACGCCCGAGTTCTGCTGCGCCGCGTTCTGCCACACCGAGATGTGGGGCATCACCCGCAACCCGTGGAACACCGACTTCGCACCCGGTGGCTCGTCGGGCGGCACCGGCGCCTCGCTCGCCGCGGGGTATGCGCCGCTCGGCACCGGCAGCGACATCGGCGGGTCGATCCGCATCCCGTCGTCGCTGTCGGGCGTGGTGGGCTTCAAGCCGCCGTTCGGTCGCGTGCCGGCGTTGCCGCCGTACAACCTCGACCAGTTCTGCCACGACGGTCCGATGGCGCGCAGCGTGGCCGACCTGGCGATGCTCGAGAACGTCGTCGCCGGGCAGCACTGGCGCGACGTCGCGTCGCTGCGCAACCCACCCACGCTGCCGACCACGTTCGAAGGAGTCGAGGGGATGCGTGTGGCGCTGTGCCTGTCGCTCGGCGACTGGCCGCTCGACCCGGCCGTCGAGGCCAACACGAGGCGCGTGGGCGCCTCGTTGGCAGCGGCGGGTGCGCAGGTCGACGAGGTGTCGCTGCCGTGGACCCGCGACCAGATCTGGCAGGCCGCGCAAGCGCACTTCCAGGGGATCATGGGTGCCGGTATCGGCGCCGTGGCAGCCGAGCACGGCGACGTGCTCAACGACTACACGCGTGCGTTCGCCGCCAGCATGGTGAGCGACCTGTCGTTCTACGAGGGCATGGAGCTGGAGGGACACCTGTACGAGCCGCTCGGACGGCTGTTCGAGCAGTACGACGCGTTGGTGTGCCCGACGATGGCCACCGACGGCCTGGTCGCCGGCAACCCCTACATCGACGGGCCGTTCCTGGTGAACGGTGTCGACGTCGGGCACCACATCCTGATGTGCATGACCCTGCCGTTCAACCTGTACAGCCGCTGCCCGGTGGTGGCGGTGCCGTCGGGTCGTGCCGCGAACGGTGTGCCCACCGGCGTGCAGGTGGTCGGTCGCACCTACGACGACGTCATCGCGTTCCGGGTCGCGGCTGCGGTCGAGGCGACCGGGGTGGGCTACCACGATCCGAGCTGGCGGCCCTCGTTCTGACATCGTGAGCGGATGGCTCACGAACTGATCATCCGCAACGGCACGGTCATCGACGGCACGGGCGCCGAGGGCGTGCGCGCCGACGTCGCGATCGACGGCGATCGCATCACCGCGATCGGCGACCTGTCCGAGTCGACGGCCACCCGCGAGATCGACGCCGCAGGCATGGTGGTGACGCCCGGGTTCATCGACCTGCACACCCACCTCGATGCTCAGGTCGCCTGGGACCCGCTGATGACGTCGAGCTCGTGGCACGGCGTCACCACGGTGCTGATGGGCAACTGTGGCGTGACGTTCGCGCCGGTCAAGCCGGCCGACCGCGTGTTCCTGGCCGAGATGATGGAGAGCGTCGAGGACGTGCCCCGCGACGCGATCCTCGGCGGCATGGACTGGGACTGGGAGACCTACCCGCAGTACCTCGACGCCGTGCAGCGCATGCAGCCGGCGCTCAACGTCGTCGGCATGGTGGGCCACTGCGCGATGCGGTACCACGTGATGGGTGAGCGCTCGCTCACCGACGAGCCGGCCACTCCCGCCGAGCTCGAGCGCATGCGGGCGATCGCCGAGGAGTCGGTGGCCGGCGGCGCCGTCGGCTTCAGCACCTCGCGCATCTTGCTGCACGTGGTGCCCGACGGTCGTTACGTGCCGGGCACGCTCGCCCCGATCGACGAGTACCTGGCGATCGCCGACGGCATGAACGCGGCCGGCGGGGGCCTGTTCCAGTCGGTGAACGACTTCGCCACCAAGGCCGAGCACGAGATCACCCTGCTGCGCGAGATGGCCAGGTCGTGCGGTGACGTGCTGTTCTCCGGCGGTGCGGGCAACGGCGGCAATGCGGGCATCGACATGTTCCACGCCTTCCTCGACGACGTGAACGCGAACGACGGCCGCATGACCATCGCCACTCAGACCCGTCCCAGCGGCACCCTGTGCGGCCTGGCGCAGGTGTCGCCGGTGAAGGGCAAGAAGTGGAAGGCGCTGCTGGCGCTGCCGACGCTCGAGGCGCGCGTCGCCGCATTGAAGGATCCGGCCATTCGTGCCGAGCTCGCCGCCGAGGGCCACGAGAAGGGGATGTGGTACGACCCCAACTTCATCCACCCGCTCGGCACCGGCGCGTCGCCCGACTACCACGAGGAGGGCGGCGACTCGCTGGCCGACCTGGCCGCGAAGCAGGGCCGTCACCCGGTCGAGGTGATCATCGACCGGCTCATCGAGAGCGACGGTCACGAGCTGTTCAACACCTGGTTCTTCAACCGCAACGTGGCCGGGCTGAAGCAGCTGCTCACGTTCGATCACGTGTACCCGGGTCTCGCCGACACCGGCGCCCACGCCGGTCAGATCTGCGATGCCGACATGGGCACGCACTACCTGGCCTACTGGGCTCGCGACCGCAAGCTCACGAGCTTCGCCGATGCGGTGCGTCGTGTGACCAGCCTGCCCGCACAGGTGCTCGGGCTGCAGCAGCGCGGCACGCTGGCCGTCGGCCATTTCGCCGACGTCAACGTGTTCGACGTCGACACGCTCGCGAGCCAGCACCCCACCTACGCGAACGACTTCCCCAACGGCGCCGGCCGCCTGAAGATCGGCTCGCGCGGCTACGCGGCAACGCTGGTGAACGGTCAGGTGGTCACCGAGCAGGGCGCCAACACCGGTGCCCGCCCCGGCACCGTCATCCGCGAGTTCAGCCGCGGCTGAACCCCTGCATCTCTGTCGGCTGGGGGTCGCTCGGCGACCCTCAGCCGACGAAGTTCGAGGGGCTGATCAGGCGCCGAAGGGGCGCAGCATCGAGCGGCTGATGATGTGGCGCTGGATCTCGCTCGTGCCGTCCCAGATGCGGTCGACGCGGGTGTCACGCCACATCCGCTCGAGCGGCAGCTCGTCCATCAGGCCCATGCCGCCCAGGATCTGGATCGCCTCGTCGGTGACGAACTGGCACATCTCGCTCGAGAACACCTTGGCCATCGCCATGTCCTCGTCGGTGGCGGTGCCCTGCGCGTCGAGCCAGGCAGCCCGCAGCGTCAGCAGCTCGGCGGCCTCGAGCTGGGTGCGCATGTCGGCGAGCTTGAACGACACGCCCTGGAACTTGCCGATCTGCTGACCGAACTGCTCGCGGGTGGCGGCGTACTCGGTGGCGATGCCGAGCGCCCGACGCGCCCGGCCGACGCACACGGCAGCCACCTGCAGACGGGTCGAGCCCAGCCACTCGTTGGCGGCGTCGAAGCCGCGGTGCTCCTCGCCGAGGATGTTGCGCACCGGCACACGGCAGTCGTCGAAGTTGATGATCATGTTGTGGTAGCCGCGGTTGCTGACGCAGTTGTAGCCGTGCACCACGTTGCAGCCGGGCGTGTCGAAGTCGACGAGGAAGCCGGTGATCTTCTTCTTCGGGCCCTTCGACGTCATCTCCTCGCCGGTGGCGGCGAACAGGATCACGTAGTCGGCCAGGTCGGCGTGGCTGATGAAGTGCTTGGTGCCGTTGATCACGTACTCGTCGCCGTCGCGCACGGCCGAGCACTTCATGCCGCGTACGTCGCTGCCCGCGTCGGGCTCGCTCATCGCCATGCAGTCGACACGCTCGCCGCGGATGGTGGGCAGCAGATACTCGTCGATCTGCTGGTCCTTGCACGCCCGCAGGATGTTGGACGGGCGGGCGACGATGTACTGCAGCGCATAGCTGGTGGCGCCGAACTCGCGGTCGACCAGCGTGGTGCCGAAGCTGTCGAGACCGCCACCGCCCAGCTCGGCCGGCATGTTGGCCGCGTAGAGCCCGGCGGCGAGCGAGCGGTCCTTGATCTGCTGCACCAGATCGGGCGGCACGTTGCCGAGCTTCTCGACCTGGTCCTCGTAGGGGAACAGCTCCTTCTCGGTGAACGAGCGGACGGTGTCGACGATCATCTGCTGCTCGTCGGTGAGCTGGAACATCATGGTGGTGGCTCCCTGGGGAACGGTTCGGAACGAGCGGTTGGGTGGGGGAGAGCGGTCAGGGCTTCTTCGGCGGCAGCTGCATCACGCTGCCCACGCGCGTCGGCACGGGAAGATGGGCGTGGGCCTTGGCGATCGCCGCGAGTGCGGCGGCGACGTTCGGCAGGAGCGCGACCGATCGCCCGGCAGCCATGTCGACGTGCACCAGCATCTGCTCGACCGAGGCGAGCATCGCGCCGGTGTCGCCGTGGAACATCTCGTGCACGAAGTGCAGACGCTTGGCGTCGACCCCGAGCACCTGGGTGGTGAACTCGATCGGTTCGTGCACGTCGACCTCGAGCAGATAGTGGATGTGCGTCTCGACGGTGTAGAAGCTGTGGCCTGCGGCGCGGTAGGCCTCGTCGTCGCCGATGTAGCGGAACAGCTTGTCGCTCGCCCACCCGGCCGCCGTGAGGTACGCGGCCTCGGTCATGTGGCCGTTGTAGTCCACCCAGTCGGGTTCGACGGTCGTGCGGTACAGGCGCAGCGGAGCCTCGACCACGTCGCCCGGTGCCCAGGGTGCCGCTGCATCCGAGGCGAAGCGCTTGGCCTCGTGGTCGGCCACCACCAGACCGATCGGCTGACCAGTGGCTCGCAGGGCGCGCATGACCGCGAGGATCGACTCGTGGTCGCCGTTGGTGAGCTCGACCAGACCTGGCCCGAGACGCCACCGTTCGAGCGGGTGCGAGTCGGCGGTGCGCGGTGCCATGCCCATCGAGGCGTACAGCGCAGCGAGCTCGGCCAGCCGCTCGCGCTCGTGGTCGGCGTCGGTCTCGGCGCGCAGCTCGACCAACGGCAGCAGGTGGATGGGGCTGTGTGCGTAGGCCGTGCGGTCGGTGGCGACGAGACCATCGGTGACGGGCACCGGTGCGTCGCCCACCACCTGCACCAGGCGAGCCCCGGCGATGACGGCGGGATCGTCGCTGATCCGCAGCCGATCGGGTGATGCACCGGGGAAGAGGCCCATGCGATCGGCGAGCGGCCAACAGATCGTGACGGTGTCGGCGACTGTGGGATCATTCGCCACGACGTCGAAGCCCGACGCCAAGAAGCGGGTGGCCCATTCGCCGGCTCGCGCTCCCGATCCCACCACGGCCACGTGCATGGCCATAAGTTAACCGATCGTTCAGGATTCAGCTCACTCCGGTCGCGGTGCTGCGCGGCCGGCCGGCGAAAGGCACGCATGCCCCGTCCCCGACTCGACCACGTGCGCAAGGCGCAGATCCTCGCCGCCGCTGCCGAGGTGCTGTCCGAGCGCGGGTACGCCAACACCCGCGTGGTCGACATCGCCAAGGAGGCGGGCACCAGCCCGGCCGCGATCCTGTACTGGTTCGAGGGCAAGGACGGTCTGCTGGCGCAGGCGCTCGCGCTGCGCGAGCAGGAGTTCCACGACCGCTACACGGTGCGCAGCGAGTCGAAGCCCACGGCGAGCCAGCAGTTGCGCACGCTCGTCGAGGCGATGCTGCACCACTACGACTGGGGTCTCTGGATGGAGCTGTGCGTGCTCGCGCTGCGCGACCCGGCCGCAGCGGCCGAGCGTGATCGCATGGACCGCCGCTGGCGAGCTGCGCTGCGGGCCGTGATCCGTGACGGTCAGGCTCGTGGCGAGTTCGCCGACGGCGATGCCGACGAGACCATGTTCGTGCTGGCCGCGCTGATCGACGGCTGGGCGCCGCTGCTGGCCGTGAAGGCCAAGGGCGTCACCCGAGACCGGGTCGAGAAGGCGTGGCTGCGCGAAGCCGGCCGCCTGCTCGGCCCGGGTTTCGACACCAGCCCCCTGAAGCGCACCCGCTGACCGACCAGCCCCAACCACCTTCGCGATGAGAGATGAGCGGCGGTGGCGACCGCATCTCTCATCGCGTTGGGGTCAGCGGCCCTGACCGATCGCCCGACCGGCCTGCTTCGGCACCTCGAGCGACGAGTGGTGCTCGGCGATCGCGGCCAGCCTGGCCAGGATCACCGGGTCGGCCGGCGACGCCTTGTCGAGCTTCGTGTCGACGTGCAGCATCATGTGCTCGGCGGTGGCGACGAGCGAGTCGTCGTCGTCACGGTGCATCGCGGTGAACAACCGCAGCCGCTTCTCGTCGTGCGAGATCAGCTGGATCGTCACGTACAGGTGATCACCGGCCCTGGCCTGCGCGATGAAGTTGATGTGCGTCTCGACGGTGAAGAAGCTGCGACCCGATTCGAGGTATGCGGCGTCCATCCCGATGTAGCGCAGGAACCGGTCGCCGGCCTCGCTCGACAGCTGCATGTAGCGGCTGTCGTTCATGTGGCCGTTGTAGTCGACCCAGTCGGTCGGCACCTTCACCTCGTGCAGCCGCAACGGCTGGGTGAGGTCGGGCTCGACGGCGGTCTGCGACGCCCGGTCGAACAGCACCTTCTCGTACTTGTCGAGCACCTGGCCGGCCGCGTAGTCGCGGGTGCGCAGGCCCTGGATGACCGAGATCAGGCAGTCGTCGCGCAGCATCTCGAGTTCGCGCAACGTCGCGCTGCCGGCCTGGACGTCGCTCTGGCCGACGAGGGTGTCGAGCAGTTCATCGGTGAGTTCGGGCACGTCGGTGAGCTTGCTCCACGGCCACTTGAGCGACGGGCCGAACTGCGCCATGAAGTGGCGCATGCCCGCCTCGCCGCCGGCGATGCGGTAGATGAGCATCGTGCCCATGAAGCTCCAGCGCAGGCCGGGGCCGAAGCGGATCGCGTCGTCGATCTCCTGCGCGGTGGCGACGCCGTCGTTGATCATCCACAGCGCCTCGCGCCACAGCGCTTCCATCATCCGGTCGGCGACGAAGCCGTCGATCTCGGTGCTGAGCCGCAGCGGGTACATGCCGATCGCGTCGTACACCTCGGCGGCGCGGTCCTTGGTGGCGTCGCTGGTGAGCGCCCCGCCGCAGATCTCGACGAGCGGCATCAGGTACACCGGGTTGAACGGGTGGCCGACCACGAGGCGCTCGGGATGGGTCATGCCCTGCTGCATCTCGCTCGGCAGCAGGCCCGAGGTGGACGAGCCGAACACGACGTGCGCGGGTGCGACGGCGCTGGCGCGCTGCAGCAGCATCTGCTTCAGCTCCATCCGCTCGGGCGCGCTCTCCTGCACGAAGTCGACACCGGTGGCGGCCTCCTCGGGCGTGGCCACGAACGTGAGCGTGCCCTCGGGCGGCAGGGCAGGCATGACCAGCTTGGTGAGGGCGCGACGGGCGTTGGCCATCACCTCGCCCACCTTGCGCGGGGCCTCGGGGTCGGGGTCGTACATCTTGACGTCGACGCCGTTGAGCAGGAAGCGGGCGGCCCAGCCGCCGCCGATGACGCCGCCGCCGAGGAGGCCGACGGTCTGCAGACCGGGGATCGGGCTCATCGGTCAGCCGTGCTTCTGCAGCTTGAGCTTGTCGCGCACTTCCTGCGGACCCATGAGCCGCACGTTCATGCCCTCGAGGACGACCTTGGCGCGGGCGACGAGATCGGCGTTGGTGGCCAGCTGGCCGGGGCCGAGGTACAGGTTGTCCTCGAGGCCGACGCGCACGTTGCCGCCGGCGAGCACCGACATCGCGGTGAACGGGATCTGCATCCGGCCGATCGAGAACGACGAGAACACGCAGTCGCGCGGCAACTGGTTGACCATCGCCATGAAGGTGCCCGGATCGTCGGGTGCGCCGTAGGCGATGCCCATGCACAGCTGGATCATCACCGGATCGTCGAGCAGGCCCTTCTTGATCATCTCGTGCACGTAGACGAGGTGGCCGAAGTCGAACACCTCGAGCTCGGGCCGCACGCCGAGGGCCTGCACCTGGCGGGCCATCTCGTCGAGCACGCCGGGGGTGTTGACCATGATGTAGTCGCCGCCCGAGGCGAAGTTCATCGTGCCGCAGTCGAGCGTGCAGATCTCGGGCATGATCTCGCGCACGTGGGCCAGGCGCTCGGTGGCGCCCACCATGTCGGTGCCGTCGGGGTTGAGCGGCAGCACCTCTTCGGCGCCGCCGAGCACCATGTCGCCGCCCATGCCGGCCGTCAGGTTGAGCACGACGTCGACCCCGCTGTCGCGGATGCGCTCGCACACCTCGGCGTACAGGCTCACATCACGCGAGCCGACACCGGTCTCGGGGTCGCGCACATGGATGTGCACCACGGCAGCGCCGGCCTTGGCGGCGTCGATCGCCGAGGTGGCGATCTGCTCGGGTGTGACCGGCACGTGCGGGCTCTTGTGCGTGGTGGCACCCGCACCCGTGACGGCGCAGGTGACGAAGGCTTCCCAGTTCATGCCGACCCCTTTCGAACCGCCGGCCCGCACGGGCCGAGCGACGACTGAACGCCCGGTCAGCTTACGCGCACGATCACCCCCGCGATGAGAGATGAGCGGTCCTGGTGACCGCATCACTCATCGGCTCGACCTGCGGGCTGGCGCGATGAGAGATGCGGTCGCCACAGGCGCTCATCTCTCATCGCACGCGGGTCAGGCGGTCTCGGCGGCGGTGCGCTGCACGGCGGCGACGATCTTGGCGTAGCCGGTGCAGCGGCACAGGTTGCCCGACAGGCCGATCCGGATCTCCTCCTCGGTCGGCGACGGCGTGCGGGCCAGCAGAGCGGTGGCCGACATGATCATCCCGGGCGTGCAGAACCCGCACTGCACCCCGCCCTCGTCGAGCAGGTTGCGCTGCAGCGGGTGCAGCTCGTCGCCCTGCATCACACCCTCGATCGTGGTGATCTGCCGGCCGACCGCCTGCGCGGCCAGGTACGAGCAGCTGTTCACCGGCTGACCGTCGAGCAGCACCATGCAGGCACCGCACTCGCAGTCGTCGCAGCCCTCCTTGGTGCCGGTGAGGCCGATCTCGGTGCGCAACACGCTGAGCAGGTTGCGGCCGTGGTCGACGCTGACCGGATAGCTGACGCCGTTGACCTCGAGCACGAGGTCGCGGTCGATGTGCTGGCTGGACTCGCTCATGAAGTTGCTCCGGATGCGGCGCCGATGCCGAGGGCGCGGTTGACGGGGACGGCGACGTGCTCGCCGGCGGCGCGGCGGGCGGCGGCCTCGACGGCTCGCCGGGCCATCACGCCGACCGTGTGCCGGCGGTAGCGGTCGCTGGCGCGCAGGTCGCTGATCGGCCGGGCCTGTTCGCCGGCTGCACGGGCGACGGCGGCCGCGGCGTCGGCCACCGACGAGCCGGCCAGCGAGCCGAGGCCGGCGACGGCGACGATCGTGGGGGCGACGGCCGTGAGCGCGACGGCCACCGAGGCGATCGCGCCCGAGTCGTCGAGCGTCACCGACGCGCCGGCACCCACGACGGCGATCTCCATCGCCCGGCGGTACTCGAGGCGGACGTACGCGCTGCCCGAACGGGGCGCGGGTGCGGGCAGGTGCACGGCCACGCACAGCTCGTCGGGTGCGGCGACCGTGCGGCCGGGACCGGTCCACAGCTCGTCCATCGCCACCGTGCGCGTGGAAGTCGACGAGCGCAGCTCGACCGAGGCACCGAGCACCAGCAGCGGCGCACCGGTGTCCATCGCCGGTGAGGCGTTCATCACGTTGCCGCCGAGCGTGCCGACGTTGCGGGTGCTGGGCGAGCCGACGAGTGCGCTCGCGTCGGCGAGGCCGCTGTAGCGGGCGCCGATGGTGGCATGGGTCTCGATGGTGTGGTGCGACACGCCGGCGCCGATCACCAGCCCGCCGTCGGCGGTGTCGGTGATGGTGCGCAGCTCGGCGATGCGATCGATCGCGACGAGCGATGCGGGGAGCGGTGCCTTGCCGTGACGGGCGCCGACGACCAGGTCGCTGCCACCGGCCACGGGGCGGGCGCCGGCGGCCAGCGCGGCGAGCGCGTCGTCGAGCGACGCAGCGATCAACATGCTCACGACCCCACCTCCACGCCGGTCGAGTCGGCGCCGAGGCTGGTCTCCCACACGCGCTCGGCGGTCATCGGCAGCTGGCGCACCGGCCGGCCGATCACCTGCGCGATGCCGTTGGCGATCGCCGCGGCGGTCGCCACGTTGGGTGCCTCGGCCAGACCCTTGGCGCCACGCGGACCGGCGTCGGGCGTGGCGATCTGCACGAAGTGGATGTCGATCGGCGGGGCGTCGGCGCAGGTCTGCAGCTTGTACTCGAGCATCGCCGCGTTGCGCTGCTTGCCCTCGTCGTCGTACCGGGTGCCCTCGGTGAGCGCCTGGCCGATGCCCATGAGCACGCCGCCCTCGACCTGGCCGGTGGCGCCGACGGGGTTGATGATCGTGCCGCTGTCGTGGGCGGCGCTCACGTGCAGCACACGCACGACACCGGTGTCGCGATCGACCTTCACCCGCACCGCGTGACACGAGAACTGCGGCGCGATGAACGCGGCCATGCCGATGTCGCCCACGCACGTGGAGCCGACGAGGGGCGGGGGACCGGGTGGTTGGCCCGATCCGTGCCCGATCAGCAGTTCGCCACCAGCAGCGATGCCGGCGAGCTCGACGATCGAGATGCTCCGTGACGGGGTGCCGGCCACGTGGGCCTGACCCGCCTCGAGCACGATGTCGTCGGGCGATGCCTCGAGCTGCTCGGCGGCGAGCTTGCGCAGCTGCTCTGCCACCTGCCCGGCGGCGTTCACCACGGCTCGGCCGTTGTTGAACAGCGTCTGGCTGCCCGTGGCGCCCATGTCGTACGGAGCCGCCGAGGTGTCCTGGTAGATCAGCTGGAAGTCCTCGGGCCGCATGCCGAGCTCGTCGGCGGCCAGTTGGCGCAGCGTCATCACCGATCCGGTGCCGCACTCCTGGGCACCGGTGATGATCTGGCCCGAGCCGTCGCCGTCGAGCTTCACGTAGGCCCCCGAGGGGGCCGAGAAGCTGGGCCACCAGCCGATCGCCACGCCGATCGCCTCGTCGTCGGGCAGCGGCTGGCCGTACCCCGCGTTGGCGGTGGCGATGTCGATGCACTGCTGCACACCGATCTCGTCGTAGGTCTGGCCGCTCGGCCCCTCGGCGCCGGTGTCGACCGCGTTGAGCTTGCGGAACGCGACCGGATCCATGCCGACCGCGCGGGCGAGCTCGTCGGTGTGCGATTCGAGTGCCCAGCACGCCTGCGGCGCTGTCGGCGCGCGCACCGATCCCGAGGGCTGGTGGTTGGTGTAGACGAGGTGCGCCTCGACCTGGACGTTCGGCACCTTGTAGGGGCCGGCCACGTGCATCGCCGCGAGCTGCGAGAAGAACCCGCTGTCGGCGGTGTAGGCGCCGTTGTCGATCGCGATCCAGCCGTTGCGGGCGACGATCGTGCCGTCGCTGCGCAGGCCGGTGGTGATGTCGATCACCATGCCTTCGCGGCGACGGTCGGGCACGAGGAACTCCTCGCGCCGCGAGAACACCAGTCGCACCGGGCGCTTGGCCGCCCTGGCGAGCGCGGCGACGTGCGCTTCGAAGTGGAAGCCGCACTTGCCGCCGAAGCCGCCGCCCAGGTGGGGCACGATGATGCGCACCCGGTTGGCGGGGAGCTCGAGGGTCTCGCACACGCCGGCGCGGGCGTCGAAGGGCACCTGGGTGCTGGTCCAGATGGTGACCTTGTCGCCCTCCCACTGGGCGAGCACGGCGCGCGGCTCGATCGGGGCCGCATGGCTGGCGTCGGCGACGTAGCGGCTCGACACCACCACATCGGCGGTGCTCATCGCAGCGGTGGCGTCGCCCTTGCTGATCGACGCGAAGGATGCGTCGTTGCGTTCGCGCACGATCGGGTCGGCGTTGCCGTAGGCCTCCCAGCCCTCGTGCACCAGCGGCGCCTCGAGGCTCAGCGCGGCCTCGAGGTCGGTCACCACGGGCAACGGCTCGTACTCGACGACGATCGCCTCGACGGCCCGCTGCGCGATCGCCGCGGTGGTGGCGGCGACGGCCGCGACGATCTCGCCCTCGAAGCGCACCACGTCGCGGGCGAAGAGCGTGCGATCGGCCACGAACGGCCCGTAGCGCACGTCGGGCACGTCGTCGGCGGTCAGCACGGCCAGCACACCCGGCATCGCCCGGGCCGCGGTCACGTCGAGCCGGGTGATGCGGGCGTGGCTCACGTCGGCATAGCGGAACTTCGCGGCCAGCACCCCGGTGAGGGTGAGATCGGCCGTGTACCGGCCGCTGCCGGTGACCTTGTCGGGCCCGTCGGCACGGACGAAGCGAGGCGTGGGGGCGGGTTCGGTGACGGTCATGCGATGCGAGCTCCTCGGGTCCGGCGAGCGGCGTGCAGCCGTCGGACGGGTGCTCAATATGGCACGGATCGGGCGCTGCGGTCAGCGCTGCGGTGTGAACGCTCGGGGTCAGCCGTCGACCGGGCCCGGCCCGCCGAGCTGGTGTCGACGTGCGGCCACCCAGGCGATGGTCGCCAGGCCGCCCACGGTGACCACCACGGGCACGAGCCCGCCGATGCCGGGCGCCACGACGGTGCCGATCGGGGTGGCCAGCAACGACGCGATGGCGGTGGTGCGACGGTCGGCGCTCCGGCCGGCGGCGAAGAGCTGGTCGAACACGGTCTGGGTCACCGAGATGCCGGTGGTGACGGTGCAGCGGCAGCCGGGGTGGGCGCGACCGGCGTCGGCGTCGGCGGCCGAGGCGAACAGCTTGTTCGCTGCGTGGGCCTGGCAGGCGTTGCACGTGATGCAGCTCGGCGCCAGGCATGCGCCGCCCTGGGTGGGGTCGAGCGCGTAGGTGGGCACCACGTCGGCCGCGAGCACGCTGCCTCCCGGGCCAGCCACCACGAGTCCACCCGCGATCGCCAGGCCGCCGGCGAGGGCCGTGCGTCGCGAGAACGAGGGAGTGGGAGAGGGCTCGTGCATGGCGTGAGGTGTGTGGTCGGCGCTCGCCTCCGGGAGCCGCACCGCCTCGCGCCCCACGCTTGACGTGAGTGGTGCCAGATGGTTCCAGCCCGAGGCCCACACGCAGGACGTTCCACGATGCGGCATCCGCAAGCGAGCGCCGGTCCTGACCGTCCCCGCGGAACGGTTCTCGGCAACCAGGCGGGCCCACTTCTCGCCCGGATCCGGGCCGTGGGGTGGCCGACCCTGGACCATCTGGTGCATGGAGTTGCGGCCTCGGCGCGTGCCGGTGCAGGTGAGAGGCGTGATCGCGCTGTTGGCCGTCCCGCTGCTGTTCGCCGCGCTGCTGCCGGCATGGACCGCTGCCGAGGTGCGCGTGGTGGGGGTGTTGCTGGGGGCGACGGGCGTGCGGGTGACGGGCCGAGGTCACCAGCTGCTGCTGGCGGGCGATCGGGGCACCATGGTGCTGATCGTGATCGGCTGGTGCTCGTCGCTCGGGCCGGTGCTCGCATCGGCGGCCGCGGCGTGGCTGGTACCGGGCTCGGTGCGACGGCGTCGACGAGCAGCGATGATCGCTGGTTCTCTGTTGGTGGCGGGCAACGTGGTGCGCCTGGCAGCGATCGGCTGGGTGGGGTCGAGCGTCGATCCGTCCGGGGTCGACCGGTTCCACGACGGGCCGGCGACGGCGATGTCGGTGCTGCTGGTGCTGAGCGCGGCTGCGATCGTGTTGCTGTGGACCGGTCGGTCGGGTCAGCCGACGCGACGAGCGATGATCGCCTCGGCCGCCGCGTCGCCGGCGCGCAACGCGCCTTCGACGTAGCCGGGGAACGCCGGTGCGATCTCCGTGGAGGCGAACGTGACGCGGTCGGCTCCGGCGGTGAGCAACTCGGTGGCCTGCACGAACGGCGGGGCGACGGCGAGGTCGGCGATCTCGTTGCAGTAGCCGCCCGCCCCCCACTCGTCGGGCCGCCAGTCGCGCTCGAGGAACGACACGGGCTCGGCCGCCTCGGCACCGTAGGCCTCGATCAGCCGTTGCAGCACCAGGAGGCGGCGCTCGTGCTCGGTGCACGGCTGCAGGGCGAGTGCGCCGGGGCCGCCGACGAACACCACGAGCGTGGGCCGATCCGCAGCGGGTGCGGCCTCGCACACGTACATGCCCGACGGGTCGAGGAAGCGTCGCACCGACCCGACGCCCTGCTCGCGCCAGAACGAGCGCTCGTATCGCACGAGGTACTTGAACACGTGGCCGGCCCGGTACGAGCGCGTCACCCGCGCGAGCGGCTGGGGGAGCGGCGGGTCGAACTCGAGGCGCGGGAGCGCTGCCGGCGGCACGGCCACCACGACCTCGTCGGCCCGCACGACGAAGCGCTCGCCGTGATGGTCGACGCCGCCGACGAGAACCCCCTGGTCGTCGCGCTCGATCCGGTCGACCGCGTGGCGCAGTCGCACGGGCTGCGGCAGCGAGGCGGCCAGATCGTCGGCCACGCCGTGCAGGGTGTCGCCGACGATGTACTGCAGTTCGTACACGGTGAGCGGGGTGCGCTCGGCGTGTTCGATCATCGCATCGATCGACAGCCACTCGAGCGGCATGCACATCATCCCGGCCACCGAGCCGACGGCGGCGCGGCGTGCGATCGGGTCGAGCGGTTGCTCGGCGAACCAGTCGGCCGCGGTCTGACCGGGGTTCGTGCGGGGTCGCGGCTCGCCGCCGAGATCCTCGAACGGTGCCCAGCCCTCGTCGAACCGATGGGCCAGCTCGACCGGGTCGTCGGTCGGCCCGTCGCCCACGAAGGCGAGGCCGGGACGGCCGTCGGGCACCGGCACCAGGGCCTTGCCCTGCGACCGGATCAGTTCGAGCACCGTCGGCATGTCGTCGCACACGAACTGGCCCCCCGTGTCGACACGGTGGCCGGTCTGGTCGAGCTGCGACTCGACCTTGCCACCCACCCGGTCGCGCGCCTCGAGCACCTCGACCGTCAGGCCGGCCGCGGCCAGTCGGCTCGCCGCACGGAGCCCGGCGAAGCCGGCGCCGATCACCACCACGTCGACGCGTTCAGCCGTCAGCTCGCTCATACGGTCCTCTCGTCCGGGTACTCGTAGACCACGTCGGCGAAGCTGTCGGTGGGGAAGCAGTAGAACAGCCGCACCGGCTGATCGCCGACCGGCCGGATGGCGTGCCACTCGTGGCCCGGGATGTACATGGTGGTGCCCGGTCCGGCCAGATGGTCCTCGTCGCCGATCGTCACGATCGCCGAGCCGCTGAGGAAGTGGTACACCTCGGCCGGTCGGTGCCGGTGCCGTTCGAGGCCGTCGACGCCGGGGACGATCTCGCACACCCCGGCCGTGAGATGCGCGCTGGGTCGACGGTCGCCGCTCACCAGCGTCCACCAGCCCACGCCGGGCGACGACGAGTCGAACCCTTCGATCGGCACCTCCGACTCGTGGGTCGAGAAGCCGCGTTCGGCCGTCGGCTCGCTCATGCGGCGAGGCCCGCCAGGCTGGCGTCGTCGCCGCCCTGGATGCGCATGCGGCGCAGCACCAGCCCGGCGAGTCCGACGGCGAGCAGCGTGCACAGCAGCATCACGGTGGCGAGCGCGTTGAGCGCCGGCGTCGAGCCGGCTCGGGCGCCCGAGTAGATCTTGATCGGCACGGTCTCGGTGCCCTCGCCGGTCGACAGGAACGACGAGATCACGAAGTCGTCCACCGAGGTGGCGAAGGTGATCATCAGGCTCGCGAAGATCGCCGGGCCGAGCATCGGCAGCAGCACCAGGCGCAGTGCCTGCAGGCGCGTGGCACCGAGGTCGCGCGCCGCTTCCTCGTACTGGTTGCCGATCGCCGCCAGCCGGCCGCGCACGATCACCACGACGAACGACATCGTGAAGGTCACGTGGCCGAGCAGCTGGGTGAAGATGCCGCCGGGCATGCCCGTGTACACCTGCGTGAACACCAGGAACAGCGCCACGCCGAACACGAGCTCGGGCGTGACGATCGGGACGAGCATCAACATGTTCGCGGCGCTCGACGTACGGCCCCGCCAGCGCTGCAGGCCGATCGCCATCGCCACCCCGAGGGGCACGGCGATCAGCATGCACAGCACCGCGAGCTTCAGCGTGTTGCCCATCGCCGTGTGCAGCGCGTCGTCGTGCCACACCGAACCCGTCGGGTCGCCCCAGTACCAGCGGAACGACGGCGACTGGAACGCCGAACGGCTCTTGCCCGAGTTGAGCGAGATGCGCACCGCGACCGCGACCGGTGCGATCGACCAGATGACGTAGAGCCACGTGATCAGCATCAGCCAGCGCGCCTTGCCGTGGCGGTTGCGGAAGATGCTCATCGCTCGGCCTCGCGCTGGGCTCGTAGCGTGGTGCGCAGGTAGTAGATCATCAGCACCAGCAGGAACGCCATGAGGATCAGCACCAGCGACGCGCCGGTCTGTGGTTGGCTCGAGCCGCGCAGGAAGTACTCGATCTGGTTGCCGATCATCTCGGTGCGAGGGCTGCCGCTGGTGAGGTAGGTGTTGGTGTAGTAGTCGCCGAACATCGGCAGGATCGTGACCACGCTCGCCGCCAGCAGGCCTGGCACCGACAGCGGCAGCGTCACGTACAGGAACGTGCGCAGCGGGCCGGCGCCGAGGTCGCGGCCGGCCTCGATGAGCCGACCGTCGATGCGTTCGAGCGTGGAGTACAGCGGCAGGATGAAGAACGGCACGTAGCCGTACACGAGGCCCAGCACCACCGTCGGCCAGTCGCCGTCGAGCCAGTTGCGCGGCTGGTCCATCAGGCCGAACCAGTGCAGCACCTCGTTCACGTAGCCGTCGGGCTGCAGCAGGTTGGTCCACGCCAACATGCGCATCAGGTAGCTGATCCAGAACGGCAGGACCAGCAACACCAGCAGGATCCCGCGCGTGCGGCCGGCCTTGCGGGCCACGAAGTACGCGACCGGGTAGCCGATCGCGATGCATCCGGCGAGCGCGCCGAACACGAACAACACCGTGCGCACCGCGGTGTTCTGCAGGTCGCCGCCGAACAGCCGGTCGAGCAGCGTGGACATCGCCCCGAAGTCCCACCGCAGTGGGTTCCACGCGGGCTGCGCGGTGCGCAGGATCGGATCGACCGTGCCGAACGCGACCGCCATCACGGCGTAGACCGGCACGACGAACAGCGCGATCAACCACGCCACGCCGGGCAGCGCGAAGGGAGCCCAGGCGCGGCTGCGGTCGACGCTGTCGGGCCGGTCGTTCGAGGCGAGTGTGGCGGTCACGTGCGGGCGATGCGGCGTCAGCCGCCGGCGGTGAACTTCGACCAGGCGGCTTCGTACAGCGCATCGCCGTCGGCCGTGAGCGCCTTGAACTTGAGGCCCTTGGTGATGTCGTCGTTGGTGGGCACGCAGCTGCGCAGGTTCTCGGGCACGTAACCAGCGCCGATCACGTAGTCGGCGTCGAGCTTGGTGAGCGCCGGCAGGTAGCCGACCCACGAGAAGTTCTTCTCGGCGACGTCGTTGTCGAGCAGGTAGTCGATGTACAGGTGCGCGAGGACTGGGTTCTCGGCGTCGGCGAGCACACCCATCGAGTCGTTGCTGACCACGTACTGCTCCGACGGCGGATGCCAGAAGCCGAGCACGTCGCTGGTGGTGCCCTCGGGCAGGTAGCTGGCGGCGCCGGCGATCAGGTCGGCACTCCAGGTGTGAGCGATCGAGGTGGTGCCCTCGGGGATGTCCTTGTAGGCCTCGATGTTGACCTTCACGTTGACGAGATCGATCAGCTCCATCACGTCGGCCAGTGCCTGGTCGATGATCTTGGTGTCGGTGGTGTTGATGTCGGTGATGCCCTTGCGGAGCATCGCCATCGTGAACGCCTCGCGCTCGTCGTCGAGCACCGACACCTGGCCCTTGAACGCCGTGGCGTTCCAGATGGTGTCCCAGCCCTGGGCTTCGACCTCGGCCGGGTCGATGCGGTCGGCGCGGTAGCCGATGCCCGTGCCGAAGAACGTGTACGGCACCGAGTAGACGGCGCCCGGGTCGTACCACGGGTCGTCGAACGCGGGCAGCACGTTGCCGCGGTGGGTGAGGTAGCTCTTGTTGAGCGGCTGGATCAGGCCGCCCTCGATGAGCCGGCCGATCGAGGTGCTCGCCATCGAGTGGTGCACGTCGACCTTGAGCGCGCCGGAGGCGAGCTTGGTGACGGCCTCGGTGTCGGTGTCGATCGTCGAGATCTCGACCTTGACGCCGTACTCCTTCTCGAAGTCGGAGATCACGTCGGGGTTGACGTAGTCGGCGTAGTTGATGATCTTCAGCGGGCCCTTCTCGGGCTGCAGGCCGTCGGCGATCGGATCGGTCTTCTTGCCCTTCGACGAGCCGCTGTCGCCGCCGCAGGCGTTCAGCAACGGCACCCCCGCGCCGAGCAGGACGCCCAGCTGCGCCGAGCGTGCGAGGAACTGTCGACGTGACGTTCTCATGCATCCCCCAAGTTGTCCGACCGGGCCGATGGGTGGCGTCGGTGATGGAACTGCCGATGAACAGCCGGTGAGTGCGGCCGAAGGCTGACTCGTCGTTCAGCATAGTCACGCGCCGACACGTCGTTGGACGCTTGCTCAGCAAGGTGTCGCCGGTGCGTCAGAATGGTGAACATGCTGCGCGAGATCCCCGATCCCCCCGGCATCCGCACGGCGCGGACGTTGCCCGCGGCATGGTACGCCGATGCCGCGCACCACGCGACCGAGCTCGAGCGCGTCTTCCGTCGAGGGTGGACGTGCGCCGGTGTCGTCGACGAGCTGCCGCCACCTGGCGCGTGGCGGTCGGTCTCGGTGGGTGGTGTGCCGGTGTTGTTGGTGCGCGACCGCGAGGGCGAGTTGCGCGGGTTCCTCAACGTGTGCCGACATCGCGCCGCGCCGCTGTGCGAGCCGGGCGAGACCGGTGACGGGCCGCTGCTGCGCTGCCCCTACCACGCTTGGCTGTACCGGTTGGACGGCTCGCTCGCAAAGGCGTCGGGCGTGGGCGATCCCGAGGCATTCGACCTCGACGACTTCTCGCTGAAGCCGGTGGCGGTGGCGATCTGGCGGCGGCTGGTGTTCGTCGACGTGAGCGGCTCGGCCGGGCCACTGCGACTGGGGCCGCTCGCCGATGCGATCGACGGCTTTCCGATCGAGCAGCTCGAGGTGGTGGTGAGCGAGCGCCACGAGCGACGGTTCAACTGGAAGGTGCTGCTCGAGAACTACTCGGAGAACTACCACACGCCCTTCGTGCACCCCGAGATCGACACGACCGCCACCGAGGACTATCCGATGGTGTCGGACGGGCCGGTGCTGTACGCGTGGGACCGGCCGTTGCGTCCGTCCGACGCGGCGCAGCGGATCATGCACGAACTGCTGCCCGGTGAGCCCGGGTGGGAGCGATTGGGTGAGGCCGGTACGTCGCGTCCGTACGACGTGGGCAACTACCTCACCGTGTGGCCGAACCTGATGATGAACGTGTTCCCGGACGCAGCGCTGCTGATGTGGATGGAGCCGCTCGCGCCCGACCGCACGATCGTCGAACGCCGGTTGCTGTTGCGGCCGGGCACGCCGTCCGACGTGGCCGAGCGGATCGTGTCGACGCATCGTCTGGTGCACCAGCAGGACGTCGAGATCTGCACGTCGGTGCAACGCAGCCACGACGCCGGCCTCGACGCCGACGGCCGCCTGGCCACGTTCCACGAGCGCGGCGTGTTCTGGGTGCACGAGCACACCCGCGCCGCCCACGAAGGTGCGTGAGTTCGAGGTCCCGTCGTCGGACCGCTGACGCGCGAAGTCAGAGGTTCGTGAGTTCGAGGTCCCGTGCGCGGACCGGTGGCTCACGTGGTCGGAGCTGCGTGCGTCGGAGGTCGCCCGGCAGGTCCTCTGGCTCACGGACGCTTGGGATCTGTGAGCAGTGGTCGGTGTGGGCTCACGGCGTCGGAGGTGCGTGCGTCGGAGGTCGGCCGGGGGCCGGTGGCTCACGGAGGTGGGTCGATAGCGTGCTGCGGGTGATCGGGGTGCTGGGGGATCTGGTGGAGGACATCGCGGTCCGCCTGCAGGGACCGGTCAACGTCGCCTCCGACACCGAGGCGATCATCCGCCGACGGCGGGGCGGCAGCGCGGCCAACACGGCCGTGGCGGTCTGCCGGGCAGGTGGGCGCGCCCGGTTCATCGGGCAGATCGGCGACGACGCGATCGGCACGGGACTCGTGGCGGAGCTGCAGGCCGAAGGGGTCGAACCGCTGGTTCGTCGGGGCGGACGGACCGGCACCATCGTGGTGCTCGTCGACCACCTGGGCGAGCGCACGATGCTGACCGACCGTGGTGCGTGTGCCGACCTGGCCGACCCGCAGCCGGCATGGCTCGACGGACTGCAGGTACTGCACGTGCCCGCGTACTCGTTGATCGGCGGGGCCACCGCGCAGACGTCCGTGACGCTGGTGAACTGGGCGCACGACCGGGGGATGATCGTGTCGATCGATGCGTCGTCGGCGGCGATCATCGAGGCCTACGGTGCGGCCAAGATGCGCAACCTGCTGTGGTCCTTGCAGCCGCACGTGCTGCTGTGCAACGAGCTCGAGGCGGCCACGCTCGCCCGGGCGGGCGGCGTCGACGGGATCGCGACGGCCGCCACGGTGGTGAAGCAGGGCGCCGACCCGGCGCTGGTGTCGGTGCCGGGCGACGGCACCGTGCAGGTGCCGGTGCCGCCGTTGGTCGGCGTGACCGACACGACCGGTGCCGGCGACGCGTTCGCAGCCGGTTTCCTGCTCGCCGTGTCGACGGGCTCACTGGCGCCCGAAGCCGCCGCTGCCGGTCACCGCACCGCCCGCGCGGCGATCCAGGCCGTGTCGGCCTGACATCGTCGGGCGGGCCGACGCCGCCGATCCCCCGACGAGGCACGCCGGCACGATCACGTCACGACATGGAGCGACAGTCGGCTGATGCGGTGACAGCGTCGACGACCGCCGGAACCCCAGACCTCGGCCCTCGGGTGCCGAGCCACTCTCGGTCGAAGCGGTGACAGCGTCGACGGCCGCCGGCACCCGGGGTCCCGCCGCTCGGGCGTCGAACGATTGGACGTGCTTGGTGGAGCCGGGTGGGGGAGACCTAGCCTCGGATCCGTGGTGAGCGGACGGGTGCGGCGCGGTGTGATCGTGCTGCTCGTGGCGGCCCTGGCGACGGCAACTGCGCCCGGAACGCGCGCCACTGGCCATGCGCGAGCAGCCACCCGTTACCTCGACGCGGTGTTCCAGGTCGACGTGCAGCACGACGTGGTCTACGGCACGGCGGTCGACACCCAGGGACGCACGGTCGAGCTGAAGCTCGACCTGTACACACCGCACGGCGACGTGGCGGCCGGCCGCCCGGCGTTCGTCTTCGCGCACGGCGGGTTCTTCTTCCTCGGCTCGAAGGACTCCACCACGGTGTGGGCCACGCGCATGGCTGCCCGCGGGTACGTGGCGGCGTCGATCGACTACCGCCTCGGGCCCGACATCGTGGTCGCACCGGTCGACACGCCGCTCGAGCTCCAGGTGGTGAACGACGCTCGTGCCGACATGCAGACGGCCGTCCGTTGGTTCCGTGCACACGCGGTCGACCTGCGGATCGACCCCGACAAGATCGCGGTCGGGGGTACCAGCGCTGGAGCGGTGATGGCGCTCGGGGTGGCGGCCAACGCGGATGCGCCGCTGCCCGGCGATCACGAGGAGTACTCGTCGGCGGTGTGCACCGCCGTGTCGTTCTCGGGGGCCAACGATCCGGCGGCGATCGGTCCGCTCGACGCGGGTGCGATCTTCCATCACGGCGAGGTCGACACGATCGTGCCCACCGACCAGGCCCGCGCCACGCGCGACGCGATGGTCGCGAACGGTCTGCCGGTGGCGTGGTACGAGTACCCGGGCGAGGGCCACGAACTGAGCGACGCCTCGATCGCGGCGCGTGTGCAGCCGACGATCCAGTGGTTGTACGACCATGTGGCGACGGCGGCGTTTCCCTGCTCACCGGCGGTGGCCCAGCAAATGCCGGTGCGCACGGGCAGCCGCACGGTGATGGCGGGGCAGCCGGACCGGTCGGCCGTGGTGTCGCTGGTGTCGGTGGGCAACACCAAACCCGGGTACGTGCAGGCGTTGCCGTGCGACGCGCCGGCCGGCACGTCGTCGAACGTCAACACCGACGCGCCCGGTCAGATCCGCTCCGTGCTGGCCGTGGTGCGCTTCGCGTCGGACGGTCGAGCCTGCCTGTTCAACCAGGTGCCCACGCATCTGGTGGCCGATCTGCAGGGGTGGTTCGCGCCCGGTTCGTTCGACGACGTCGACGATCTGCGACTGCTCGACACGCGGACGGGCGCGATGCCGACGGCGGGTTCGCAGACGGCGATCGCGGGGCGTCCGAACAGCACGGCGGTGGTGTCGTTGGTGGCGACCGAGACGTCGGCGGCCGGCTACGTGCAGGTGTTGCCGTGCGGGTCGGCGCCCGGCGGTTCGTCCAACCTGAACGCCGACGCGCGGGGTCAGACGCGGGCTGGACTGGCGGTGGTGCGTTTCGATGCCGACGGCCGCGCCTGTGTGTACGTGCAGCGCGCCACACATCTGGTGGTGGACCTGCAGGGCTATCTGACGGCGGGCGCGGTCGACGACGTCGACGATCAGCGACTTGTCGACACTCGCGATGGCACGCGCCCGGCCGATGGTGCGCGCATCGAGGTGCAGGGTCGTGCCGACAGCACGGCGGTGGTGTCGCTGGTGGCCACCGACACCACGGGCGCCGGCTACCTGCAGGTGCTGCCGTGCGATGCGAGCCCGGGCTCGTCGTCGAACCTCAACACCGACACGGCGGGTCAGACCGTGGCCGGACTGGCGTTCGTGCGGTTCGGGGCCGACGGCCGCGTGTGCGTGTACACGCAGCGCTCGACGCACGTGGTGGTCGACCTGCAGGCGTACCTGACGACGGGTGCGTTCGACGACGTGACCGATCAGCGTCTGGTCGACACCCGGGTGCGGGCGAGCTGACCGTTCGCTGTCAGTCGCGCTCGCGGATGTCGACCGGCTGCACGAAGGCGTCGGCGTAGTCGGGACCGATGCCCACCGGCGACGGGTCGATGCCGAACAGCGCTCGGATCCACGCGGTGACGCCGTGGCGGATGATCGGGAAGGTCTCGTCGACCGGTACCGCCGGTGGGATGCAGCCGTCCTCGCCGAGCGCACGCAATTGCGGTTGTGCGTTGAGGAACTCGCCGAGCCCCGAGGCCTCGGCGACGCCGATGATGCCGGTGCCGCCGCCGAAGGTGCAGAAGTCGTCGAAGCCGTTGTGGCCGACCCCGTCGATCACCCACAGCAGGCTCGGGGCGGGCACCGCCTCGAACGACGGGATCGTCAGGTCGGCGGCGGGCACCACGGCGTCGACCGATCCGGCCATGAAGAACGACGGCTTGTCGGGCAGAGCGCCCTCGGTGGCGGGTGCCTGGCCGCCGATCAGCACGCCCGAGGCGAGGCTGACGTAGCCGGCGATGCGGTCGTCCTTGGCGGCATCGACGACGGTGCCGCCGCCGGCCGAGTGCCCGACAGCGACGACCTTCGAACCGTCGACGTGACCGCTGAGGAGGCTCGAGGCATCGGCGCCCTGCGCGACCACCAGGTCGAGGGTCTGCAGCAAGTCGTCGACCGAGTCGGCGCGATCGCCGGTGGCGGTGGCGGCGAGCACGTTGGTGAGGTCGCGCGACGGATGGTCGGGTGCGGCGACGACGAAGCCCCAGCTGGCCAGGTGCGAGGTGAGGAAGCTGCTCTGCAGGCGGATGCCGGTGAAGCCGTGGCTGAACAGCACGACCGGGAACTGGCCGTCGGCGGCCGCTGCGTCGCGGGCGCCCTCGAAGGTGAAGGTGGCGGGCACGTCGCCGGTGAGGATGTCCTTGATCGCCGGCGGGGTGAAGTCGCGCACGTCGTAGGTGACCTCGCCCGTGGTGCCTTCGACGGCCGGGTACCAGACCTCGACGCTCGGGCCCTTGGCGAGCTGATAGGTGGTGACGCCGACCGGGTAGGGGCCGGGCTCGGCGTAGGTGGCCGCGATCTGCTCGAGCGACAGCGTGGTGGACGGCGCCTCGGTGGTGGTGGCGTCTTCGGTGGTGGTGGGCTCGGCCTCGGTGGTCGGTGCGGCGGTCGACGGGGGAGCGGCGGTGGTGGGTGCGCTGTCGCCGTCGTCGCTGCAGGCGCCGAGCAGGGCGGCCACGAGCAGAGGCGCGAGCACGAGGGAGGGGCGTCGTGCGGACATGGACGAAGGTTGGCAGACGCCCGGCACGGCCGTCACGTCGGACCGTCGGCGAAGCTCGTTCGCGCGAGCGGGGGTCGTGCCGGTAGGGTTGCCGTCCGCACACCGGTCCGCCGGCGGCACGGCGACGTGGCCGAGTGGTTCAGGCAAGGGCCTGCAAAGCCCTGTACAGGGGTTCGATTCCCCTCGTCGCCTCTGGCCCCTGAGCTGGTAAAGTACCAGCTCAGGGGCCCTTTTCGTTTTTCCATTATCGTCCGCCATTGTCCCCTGGTGACCCTCAGAAACCACCGTTTTGTTCCCATCGTGTGCACAAAACGTTCCCAAGGGGAGGACCGATGGCATCGATCCTGAAGCGCAGTGGCGGGTACCAAGTCCGCTACCGCGATCCGCTCGGCCAACAACGAGCACGACAGTTCAAGCGCAAGGTCGACGCCGAGCGCTTCGCCCGCGAGGTCGAGGTCGACAAGGACCGCGGCGCGTGGATCGACCCGAAGGGCGCCGACGTCGCGTTGGCGACGTGGGTCGAGACCTTCCTGGCGATGTCGGCGTCGCTGTCGCCGACGACCATCGAGACGTATCGACGCGATCTCGACAAGTACGTGCTGCCCGCGTTCGGCACCCGCCGGCTCGGCCAGTTGCGAGCGGAGGAGATCGAGCGATGGCTGAACGACGAAATCGTCGCCGGCATCGCGTCGTCGTCGGTGCACCGCCACTACCGGACGCTGCGGCGGGTGCTGCAGGCGGCGGTCGAGAAGGAGCGGTTGGTGGCGAACCCGTGCGATCGGGTCCGGCCGCCGAAGGTGACCACACGGAAGATGACCGTGCTCGACTGGGATCAGTGCCTCACCGTCGCGGAGTCGATCGCGCCGCGCTATCGGGCGATGATCTACCTGGCGCTCGATTCGGGGATGCGGTGGAGCGAGCTCGTCGGTCTGCGACGATCGCAAGTCGACCTCGTTCGCCGCAAGGTGCGTGTGACCGAGCAGCTCGTCGAGCTGTCCGATCGCACCCGGCTGCGCAAGGAGCCGAAGACGACGGCGGGCGTGCGCTCGATCACCGTCTCTGCACTCACTGCCGAGGTGCTCGGTCAGCACCTCGCATCGTTCGCTGCGCCCGGCCCCGACGCGTTGGTGTTCACGACGGGTGCCGGAACGCCGATCGCTCACTCGAGCTTCCAGACCGCTCACTTCAAGCCGGCGCTGCGAGCGGCGGGCGTGGAGGCTCGCTTCCACGATCTGCGTCACACGAGCGTCGCCCTCGCGATCGCTGCGGGTGCGCATCCGAAGGCGATCCAGGTGCGGATGGGGCACAGCTCGATCACCGTCACGCTCGACCGGTACGGGCACCTGTTCCCCGAGCTCGACGAGGCGATCGCAGACGCCTTCAACGAGCGCTGGCTGGCCGCCCGAGCCGCGGCCGGCCTGGTGGCCTGACCACCGCACCACCGTCGGTCAGCGACCCCTTCCGTATTCCTCGACCCGGCTGGCGGCGAGCATCCGCTCGACGTCGGTCGGGTCGAACCGGACGAAGTGCCCGACCTTGAGGTACGGGATGCGACGCTCGTGCACGAGTCGCCGGACGAACCGCTCGGACACCGCCAGCCGAGCAGCGAGACCGGGGATGTCGAGCAGCGGGTCGTTGCTGATCGGATCGCGCTTCACCGCCTACAACTGGACAGCGAGCCGCGGCCGCGGTGAAAAGTCGTCGTCTCGAACGCCGTGCACTCGTCTGTCCTGGCGGTGGTGGCGGCCGGGTGGTGGCGTCTTCGACCCGCTCGCGAGGTCCCACGAGGCTTCGCCGGCTGCAGCTCAGAACGTCCAGCTCAGAGGCTCGTTCGGCGACTCGTCGGCGTGTGCACCGTCACGGTGATCTTCTGTGCATGCGATCGACCCCTGCGTCAGGCGATCAGGTGTGAACCGCGGCTGAGGTCGGCCGAGAGGCCCACGACGGCTCTCGTCACGCGCGAGTGCGTTTCAGGGCAAGGTGCACTCGGCGTGTCGCTGGGGTGTCCGCTTGTCGCAGGGTGCGTAGGGCGGTCACGAGGACGGACGACGCCGCGGTGCGTCCGCATCGGCGGCCGTGGTCGGTCGACGCCATGGTCCATCGACGGTCCATCGACGTCGACGACCCCGAAGATGGCCCGGCCTCGCGCCGAAAAGGGGCGTCGAGACGCCGCTCGGCGCCGCCTACGACGGCGAAGGACGGCGCAGAGGCATCTGGCCCGTCCGAGTGCCATCGGACCCCTTGGCGAAGCGTTCCAGTGATCCTTGGCTCGAATCCGCCCAAAGGCGGACGGGCCTGTCTGCTCTCCAACCCAGCAGAGGCGCTCCGGGGGACGTGGTTGCTCGCAGCGACCGGCGGTGCCGGACACTCCAACCTCCATGGGTGTCGGCGCCGGTGCCACGCGGCCTTCGGACGTAGCCGTGACCTTGACCAGCGACGGTCCTTTGCGAGGTGTGAAGCACCCTGTGATGTTCACACCCTTGCCTGACCAGCTGTTCCCCACGGACTTCCTCGACGCGATGTTCACACCGTTGCTCACACGGATGCTCACACCCTCGAAGGTGGACATCGGCCGGGCGGCGATTGCGGAGCGTCGAGCCGTCCCGATCTGCTGTCCGGTCAACGGTTCGGATGTGGGAGCGGTGCGCCGGCGGCGCGTTCCACTCGGTCGAACGCGTCGGGCGACAGCTGGTCCCAGAGCCAGGCATGGGTGAGCGCAGCTCGGAACTTCGGGGAGAGGCGCGCCTGCTCCTCGACCCAGGTCAGGGCCGCCTCGTCGTCGGTGACCAAGCTCTCCAGGGGGCCGGCACCGATCCGCGCGATGTCGTCGGGTTCCGCATGCTGGAGCATCTCCATCACCGTGGCATGCGGCCGCGCGTGGTCGGCCTGCCAAGCGGACGAGTACCACAGCGTCGTTGCCCAATGATCACGAGAGGACTCGTAGCGATCCGGGGTCTGCCTGGAATCGCGGAGCCACGCTGCAGCGACGTCCGCCACCGTGACGAGATCGAGGAGTGAGTCGATGTCGTCGTGGCGAACGAAGTGGTCGAGCACGCGAGGGTCGGGCGGGGTTTCCGTGAGGCCGAGCTCGTGCAGCATTGCTGTGAAGAGGCGGCGGCAATCGTCAGTCCGAGCGTCATGACTCACGCCGGCCAACTCGACCGTCGCTGGATCGTCGATCCCGGCGGCCACCATGTCGGCAGCCAAGGCGACGGTGACTTCCCAGGCGGGCGATGCATCGACGGCCACGTGGACTGCCGCCTCGTGGAGTCGATCTGCGAATTGAGCGACCCGATCGTTCGACGATGTCACGAGGTCGATCCTCGCAGGCTCTCGCGAGGAGTGCTTCCGTCACATGCGTCGAGCAGCAGATCGGCCTCCGATGTCTCGTTGCTCCCAGGGTAGGATCATCGGTAGCATCCGGGTATGAAGGTCAGCGTCAGTCTGCCGGACGAGGACGTGGAGTTCCTCGACACCTACGCCGAGCGTGGTGGCTTCGCGTCAAGATCGGCTGTGCTCCACAAGGCCGTGCGTCTGTTGCGAGCGTCGGAGTTGGGCGCCGCCTACGAAGACGCGTGGGCTGAATGGGAAGCGGCCGACGGCGCGCTCTGGGAGCCCACGGCCTCGGATGGACAGGCCTGATGCGGCGAGGAGAGATCCGGCTCGTCGACCTCGAGCCCGTTCGAGGCGCTGGATCCGACAAGCAGCGACCGGCGATCATCGTCAGCAACGACGGCGCCAACAGCACCGCACAACGCCTCGGGCGAGGGGTCGTCACCGTCGTGCCGGTCACGTCGAACGTCGATCGCGTGTACCCGTTTCAAGTGCTGCTGCCGGCGAGCGCAACGGGTCTGTCGGTCGATTCGAAAGCGCAGGCCGAGCAAGTCCGTTCGATCGCCGTCGAACGCCTCGGTCGACGAGTCGGCTCGCTGAACGCCGAACTGCAGACGCATCTCGACGAAGCACTGCGGCTCCACCTCGCTCTCTGACCACCGAGCTAAGCAAGGACCAGATCGGCAGATCGGTGCTACCTGCCGTCAGGCGCCATCGAGATACGTCGCGAGGCACGGCAGGCAGAGGGCGCGCCCGTGGTACACCGACACCGCACGCGCAATGGACGTGAGATCGACAATTGACGGATCGTGACGCACAGGAGTCGGGTCATTGGGATCGCAATGCGCTTCGGGACACAGCACTCGCGCAATGCAGTCGTAGCAGTAGAGACCGCTGTGGTTGATCGGGTCGTCGCTCACGTTCTAAGACTGCCTGACGCAACGGCAGCGAGCGACTCCGATCGGCACATCGGTACCGTCATCGTCGAGCAATCCTCGGTGCTGCACCGGCCGTCGTCGCCCGATCAGAGTCCAAAATTCCTCCACGTGCGGGACGCCAGGTGCGGCGGAATCGCAGGAGTCATGCACGTGCGATGAGGCTCACCAGACCCGAAACCGCGAACACTGCGCCAATGACCAACAGCACCGCGCGAAACACCGGCTCACTCGCACGGCGTTGCCGGTTCCGACGTGCCCTGCGGACCCAGGAGGGCAGGTCCCCACGCAGACACACTGCGACCATCACTAGACCAAGTGCAATCGTTCCGATATCACCTGCGGCCGACATCCAGACCCCCGCTCATTCGAACGCACTCAATTGCGATCGCCACATGTGTCTTGAACCCTACGACTCGATAGACGCCCGGCAAGTGAGAACCAACGACCGTGCCGATCGGCAGTTCCGCGCTAGCCGATTTCGCTGCCCCACGAGACAGCGTCTTCGAGAAGAAGCAGCGTCGTGCCCCCGTCGGATTGCCACAGCCCCACCGATCCTTGACGGCGCTTCGTGTTGGCGATCTTCGGTGTCACTGATCCCAGCCGTCGGGCGGCAGTCCCGTCGATCCACTGGAACCCGCATGCGCCGCCACATCCGCACGGGTCCCACACGATGGTCGCTCCGTTGGCTGCGGCGGCTTGAGCGCGAGCGGCGTCGATGGAGTCCTCGACAAGCGAATAGACGTGCCCGTCGCGGTCGACGAATGTGCCGTTGGCCTGATGGCCAACGCGCAGCGGCGCCAGATCCTTCGAAGGTGCTACGTTCGTGGATGCGACGATCTCAGCGAACGAGGGTGCCTTCTTGGAGCCCGAACCCATGAACTCACCGTATGCCGCGGGCCGACACCTCGAATAGGCCCTATCGGCAGTTCCGCGCAGGATGTGGTGGGCTCGGACTCATGTGCCCAGCGCCCAGTTGCCGTTGGCTGTGGCGCAGACTGGTGTCAGCTCGTCGATCGGATCTGACACGAGAAAGAACTGAACGGAGTCGATCCGTTCTGCGTCATCAGGCAGACCGGCCGGGCGCCGCTTGATCTGGTAGGTGATCTCGCCAGCCGAGTTCTTCAGGGCGAAGTACGAGGCATAGGCCGACCACGCCTGCCCGGTGCCTTCGTAGTCGCCGGCGACGGCGACCTGCACCCACTGCTCGCCCTCCCCAGCCGCTTGGCCTCTGCGTGAGAAGTTCGGACAACCTCGAGCGTGGTGGGCTGGATCGACCCAACTTCGATGTTGACGAACCCTCTGCACTTCGTCGGGTCGCCTTCCGACATGTTCGCCGGCTGCACGATGGTCGACTCCTCGACCGCGAGCGTGAAGTCATCGTCGCTGCCGCCATCGTCGCCGCCACACGATGCAAGCACGCTCAGACACACGAGGGGAACGAACAGCAAGAGAGAACGCAGTGGACGCACGCACCCAGTTTCGCGCCCGGATTGCTCGTGTTCTTCTGCAGGTGTTGCCTCGACTGAAAGGCAGCAACCTCGACGGACACCCCGATCGGCAGATCGGATCGTCAGCTGGCGAGCTTGGAGTACTTGCGCTGTGCGGCTTGCTTGGACACGCCGAGCATGGTTCCGATCTCGCTCCAGGACCTGCCGTTGCTCCGTGCCACTCGAACGGCGTCGGCGAGCGCCGTTTCCAGACGGTCACGCCGGGCCGCGTACTGGGCGATCGCCTTGAGTTCATCGGTGTCGACCTCGACCAGGTCATCGCCGTCGATGTCGTCTGCCCATGCTTCGAGCGCAGCAGCGCGTTGTGCTCGTGTCGGACTCATCGCGTCCACCACCCTTCAAGAACTTCGGCCGTGCACTCATCGCATGAATGATCGCGACCCCGTCGTCATCGATCACCACGCCGACCTCGAGCGGATCCCCGCTGCAGGCCGGACCGATGAACATCGTCACGTCGGGATCATCTGTCTCGTAGGCCTTCCAGTGGTTCCGGAAGGCGTGGATCATGTCGTTGTCCGTCACGCCGTGCTTGCGTGCGGACGGCTCGATGTCCCCGAGCCGACCCTACCGATGCCACACCGAAACGTCAACACTTGTTGACGCGCGTTCACAAACTCCGACCGGGTGCCTCAACCCGCTCGCAGTGCCCGGTAAGGACACTCCCTGGCAAGCGATCTGCACACGATTTGAGGGCGAACCGGTGTCGGCGCCGCAGCGGACGGCACCGACACCAGCTTCGGTCAGCGGGCGGCGCCGGCGATGAAGGTGGACACGATGTACGTGGCGTGCCGGTCCAGCGACACTCGTGCCCGGTCGTAGCGCATCGTGGTCCGCGGGTCGGCGTGCGATGCAGCTTCTTGGACGTCACGCAACGGGACCCCGGCGTCGAGCGCGGCGGTGATGAACCCGTGACGCAAGGTGTGGGGGCCGATCTTCTTGTTGATCCCGGCTGCTTTGCCGATCCGTCGCACGATCCGCGCTGCTGCGTGCCGGTTCAGGCGCTGGCCGTCGTTGCCGAGCAGGATCGGTCCCTCGAACCGTTCCCCGACGGCGAGATCGACGGCGCGGGCGGTGCGGGGTGACATCGGCATCGTGACGGTCTTGCCGCCCTTGCGGAGCACGGTCAGCGTGCGGTGCCCGCGTTCCATGCCGAGCTGTTCGATGTTCGCGCCGGTTGCTTCCGAGACGCGCAGACCGTTCATCGCCAACAACGCGATCAACGCGTGATCGCGGGCACCGGCCAGACCGGCAGCGACGAGCATCGCGCCGAGTTCGTTGCGATCGAGCCCGACTGCGTGTGATTCGTAGTCGAGGCGTGGCCGACGGACGTGCACTGCTGGGGAGTGTTCGATCAGGCCTTCCTGCTCGGCGTAGCGGTAGAAACACGTCACGGTGCACAGCCGGCGGGCGATCGTCGCCCGAGACCGGCCCCTGGCCTCGAGATCGCGGGCGAACGCCTCGATGTGGACCCGCTTCGAATCGAAGAGATGCAGCTCGAGGTCCCGGCACCAGATCGCGAACTGGCGCAGATCCAACGCGTACGCATCACGGGTCAGACCCGAGTAGCCGGACAAGAACCCCGCCAGCGCGAGCGCCTCGGATCGGTGAACGCCTCCTCCCGAGGACGAACGAGCTCGGACGAGATGACGGTGTCGGACATGACAAGGACCTCCTTGATCGGAAGCCATGAGCCGTCCGCCAACCAGCCGCATCGGCCGCCAGCCCCCAAGAACCCGTTCAGATCGCTTGCCAGGGAGCGCGCATACCGGGCACTCGGCGCTACCTGGGCGGTGTCGTCACACCCGTGATTCAGACTCGCGGAGTGAGTTCGACAGATCCGTTCGACGACCCGGTGCCGCACACCATCGTCCTCTCGCTCGACGACGCCTTCCGCGTCCTCGAAGCCATCGAAGACGCTCGTCTCGAGCTGCGCGAGAGGGGTGCCGCACCCGGGCTGCAGGACGAACTCGCGACAGTCATCCGAATGCTCCACGGTAGGTTGAGCCTCGACGAAGGAGGTGCGATGTGACCGAGAACGACGTGTTGCTGCCCGCTGAGGCCGCCCGACGTCTGGGTGTGCCGACCAGGGTCGTCGTACAGGCGATGTACGAGAAGCGCCTGCCTCGCGTCAAGCTCGAGGACGGCACGCTCGGTATCCCCGCCGACGCGCTCGACACCTTCCAGGCCTTCAGCGCCTAACCCGAGCCGAGCTGCCGATCCGGCGCGGGTCCTTCTATAGCGTCGCTGTCCTCTCGAGGAGGTCAGGAGCGTTGATCGGTCGGTCGCCGGGCGAACCGTGGTGCGGAACGTTCGTAGACGATCCCGTCGACGTCGGATCCGTCCGGAAGTCGCACGACTCGGCGCCTGGTCTCCACCATCGCTGCACGCTCAAGAACGTGCTGTGCAGCGTCGTTGGTGGTCGCAGTCTCCGCGATCAACGAGATGTCGTTGGCGATCATCAGCTCGGCGAGCAAGCGCACAGCCCGGCCCATATGTCCTTCGCCGCGGCCCTGCGGGCCCATCCACATCCCGATCCGGACGGTTCGATGGAAGCGCTCGCCGTCCATCACCGGCATCGGATCAAGCACCACGACTCCGATGGCTACCTCGCAATCGCGTTCGGAGATCACCATGAGCGTGGGCGCCGATCTCCGGCGGACCGCCGTCCGATAGCGAGCCGCCGTGTGGGCTGGCCAACCCATCGCTGCGATCACCACGTCGTCGATCGTCGACACGATGGCGTCCGCGTCGCTCGACCTGACAGCGCGCACAGAGGTGGCACCGTCGCAGAGTGGCTCTGCGGCGCCGACCAGGCGACGGATGAACGCTGGCGTCAGTGCACGCGCGGATTGGTCTCGATCGGGCCTGTTTGAGGGCGAGGGCCGACGCACGGCCAGGAGACCAACTACAACGAGGCCGAGAACTAGCAACACAACCGTCGCGGTCACGAAACCATCTGATCACACCCGAACACATCCACACGCTGGGTTCCCTGGGCCAAGCGCTGCCCGGGGCGCGGATCTGCCGATCCGCGCAGTTGACTGATGGCGAACCGGGAGGTCTGCGAATGGCACACATCGAACTCCGAACAGAGATCGACGCATCGGTCGAGGTGGTCTTCGACCTTGCCCGCAGCATCGACGCTCACCTCGGTTCGATGGGCAAGTCGCGTGAGCAAGCGATTGCCGGGGTTACCAGCGGGCTGATCGGGTTCGGTGAACAGGTCACCTGGAAGGCGACGCACTTCGGAATGCCGTTCAAGATGACCAGCAAAGTGACTGCGATGACGGCTCCGCATCTGTTTGTCGATGAACAGCTCAAAGGGCCATTCCAGCGGTTCCGTCACGAGCACCGGTTCGAGCGCCGTGGCGTTGCCACGTTGATGATCGACATCATCGACTTCACGTCACCGGTCGGGCCGGCTGGCCGAATCGTCGATTTGGTCATTCTCGAGCGCTACATGGCCAAGCTCATCAAAGAGCGGAACGAGTTCCTGAAGACGGCCGCCGAGACGCGGCCGGAACCCGCCTGAGACTCGTCTGGAAGCGTGCAGAGCTGCCGATCGGCCCGTCAGCATCCAGCGTCGTTCGTCTGGATCGAGGCTGCCTGACGGCCACTCTCATCTGCTGTGGCCCAGGCAACGGTCACCAGCAAGCACTCGTCGCCAGGGACCTCGATGGAGTACCTGCCATCGGCGCCAGGATTTAGCGGCGCGCCACCGGGCTGGATGTTGGCGACCGAGGTGGCCGACGTCAACGGCCGGATGTCGACCTTCACCTCGGCCGAGTCTGGGACTCCAACGAGGTCGAGGCGTCGTACCGCGACGCTCGTAGAGGCCGGCCGATACGTCGGGTCGAACATCGCGGCGCCGTCGCCGTCGTTGAACCGCCCTGGGATCCCTGGAGGCTCTTGACCTTGGAAACGAGGATGGAGTCATGCCACATGAGATGTCGCCTGGGAAGCCAACGACGCGTCGTTACAGCGAGGCCGAGAAGGAGCGTGCGGTGCGGGCGGTGCGTCAGCTCCGCAAGGAGTTGGGCACCGATCACGGGACGGTGAAGCGGGTCGCCGATCAGCTCGGCGTCGGCCTCGAGACGTTGCGCGGGTGGGTGAAGCAGGCCGAGATCGATGCCGGGGTGAAGCCCGGGGTGACGTCGGCTGAGGCTGAGCGGGTCCGCCAGTTGGAGCAGGAGAACCGGGAGTTGCGCCGCGAACGAAATCTTGCGAAGGGCGTCGGCTTTCTTCGCGGCGGAGCTCGACCGCCCATCGAAGTGATCGTCGAGTTCATCGACGCGAACCGGGACGAGCTCGGGGTCGAGCCGATCTGCAAGGTGATGCAGATCGCTCCGAGCACCTACTACGCGAACAAGACCCGGGCCGTGTCGGCAAGGGCGGCGCGTGACGCGGTGATGATGCAGATGCTGATGGTGTTGTGGGTCGCGAACCGCAAGGTCTACGGCGCGCACAAGCTCTGGAAAGCAGCCCGCCGTGCCGGTCATGACATCGGCCGAGACCAGGTCGCACGACTCATGCGCGCCATGGCGATCGAAGGCATCAGCCGCAAGCGACGCAAGGTGTTCACCACCATCGCCGACCCGGACGCGGTGCGGGCGCCGGATCTCGTGAAACGGAACTTCACCGCCGAACGACCGAACGCGTTGTGGGTGACCGACCTCACCTACGTGCCGACGCTGTCGGGGATGGCCTACGTGTGCTTCATCGTCGACGCCTACAGCCGGCGGATCGTCGGCTGGCGGGCAGCGTCACACATGCGCACCGACATGGTCCTCGACGCGCTCGAGATGGCCCGCCGTTCACGCGGCAACCGCCGGTTGATCGGGCTCGTCACACACGCGGACGCCGGGTCGCAGTTCACGTCGGTGCGCTTCACCGAACGCCTCGACGAGATCGGCGCTCGACCATCGATCGGCACCGTCGCGGACAGCTACGACAATGCGCTCGCCGAGACCACCAACGGGCTCTACAAGACCGAATGCATCTACGGGCCCGACGCCCCACGAAGGTGGGCCGATGTCGGCGAGGTCGAGTTGGCGACGCTCACCTGGGTGCACTGGTTCAACGAGCACCGCCTCCACAGCCACTGCGGCGACATCCCGCCCGCAGAGTTCGAAGCAGCGTTCTACGCTGCACCACAGCCCTCCCCGACAGGCACACCAGCCGGGGTTGGAAACCAATAGCCCGAGCCTCCATCAGACCCAGGGCGGTTCAGCGGTCGTGACCGGGCCGATCGGGGTGCGGTCCGCGAGCTGGAACCGGTCCCACGGTGTCGCCATCCCGAGCGACTGATGTGGCCGGACACGGTTGTAATGCTCAACCCACCGATCGAGCTGCGCCTGCGCATCCGCGATCGACTCGAAGACCTTGCCGTCGAGGAACTCACGGCGCAACGTCTTGTGCCACCGCTCGACCTTGCCCGTCGTCGTCGGCGAACGAGGCCTCGTCAAAAGGTGCTTGATCCCGTTCTCCCTGCAGATCCGGTCGAACAACACCTCACCCGTCCCCGGACCAAACCGGCCCGTGAACACCTTGCCGTTGTCGGTCAAGATCTGAACGGGCACCCCATGACGGCGCATCGCCAACGCGAGCGCATCACACGTCGGCCGAGCCGTCGCCCGGACCACCACCTGCGCCGACACACAGAACCGGCTGTGGTCATCGACACCCGACACGATCTTCGCCTCGGACCCATCGGCAAGTCGCACACCACCGACGATGTCCATCTGCCACAACTCCATCGCCCGCGATCGTTCCCAACGCTTGTAGTCCGACCGCTTCCGCTTCCGCGCCTGCGGCGTGATCAACCCATGCCGCACCAGACACCGATGGATCGCCGACACCGACGGCAACGGCTCGACCTCTGCACGCTCGAGTTCATGCAGCAACGTCTTCGGACCCCACCCCGGATGCGCACGACGCACGTCGACGATGCGCGCTTCGACCTCGGCCGGCATCTGATGCGGACACGACAACAGCCGCGCCGAACCATCCACCAGACCAGCCAGACCCTGGACGCATACCTGCGCAACCACTCGTGCACCGTCTGCCGAGCAACCCCATGCCGACGAGCAACATCCGTCACCGACGCCCCATCGTTCACGACCTCGAGCACGGCCTGATAGCGCAGTTCCACGACGCTGAGCTCCACGATCACCAGCGAGACCCCCTCGGAACCAAGACGAGCCCACACGCCCGTCACCGAGAAGGCTGACCCAGCAGAACACCACCGAGTGTCAGACAGCTACCGACACCACTGTCGCCCAGCTACCGGAACCGCGTCCCGAAACTGTCACCCACCTACCGAAGCCACGGTGTCCAGCATGAACCGGAACTGCACACCTCCCCGTGGGAACGAAAAAATGGGTACCGCATGGGTACGAAATGGGGGTCGATGGCGGTTTCTGCCGGTCGCTCACGGACACTGGCGGAAAAACGAAAAGGGCCCCTGAGCTGGTACTTTACCAGCTCAGGGGCCAGAGGCGACGAGGGGAATCGAACCCCTGTACAGGGCTTTGCAGTCACTCGGCTGACGGCGCATAAGACCAGGTCAGGCCATATGTCGAGCCTTCCGACCGCCACCGATGGGAACGGTTTGGGAACAGCAGCGCCCGACAGGGGGACGATCGATTAACCAACCGAGCGTGCGATCACCCGGTCGGCAGCGGCACGGTGTGGGCGCCGCACGGACGTGACAAGTGCCTCGATGGAGGCGCTGCGGGAACGAACCGTTCACGGCAGTAGCTCGACGTCTGTCCGCGACTGTCTCCTCGGCCGGTGGACGACTGCAACTCAGTGGCCTCGCGATCCGATCGGCAGTTATTCCGGTGATCTGTCAAGGGGTGATCGGGTTATTCCGGTGATCGGTGGTCAGGCGGTCTCGGCGGGGAGGGTGTCGAGGAGCCGGTTGAAGATCGTGGCTCGGTCGGTCTGGTGGTTGCGTTCGGCGTGGTCGGCTTGAGCTTGGAGGGTGGGGCGGAACTCGATGGTGGTTTGGTAGTAGCCGCAGCCTTCGCAGATCGTTTCGTACGCGCAGTCGGTCGCGACGGGTCGGTTGCACCAGCCGTTTGCGAGCATGCGGCGGTGCTCACCGGCGAGCTGTTGGAGGCGTTGCTCTGGGTCGGTCGCGGTGTAGAGCGCGTCGATCTTCGCGGAGGCGGTGGCGTATTCGTCGGCGACGGTCTTGTTCGCGATCCGCGCGTAGGTGAGGGTCATGCGCAAGCTCCGATGTCCGAGCATCGTCGCGATCGACTCGAGACGCATCCCACGGTTGATCGCCTGGGTCGCGAGCGTGTGGCGCAGCTGATGCGGATGCACGTGACCGAGCCCGGCGCTGGCAGCGATGCGACGCACGATCCTGGTCACCTGGTGTCGGCTGAGCGGCTGGCCGTGATGGTGCAGCAGCAGTCGATCGACGGGCGGATGATCGGCGAGCCAGTCGACGAGCAACCGGGCAGCGTTCGGGTGCAATGGGACGAGCCGGTCGTTGTGGAGTTTGCCGACCGGGATCCGCAGCCAGGGTGCGCCGTTGAGCTGCACGACCGCGTCACGCTCGAGCGTGCAGAGCTCACCGACACGCATCCCGGTCCGTGACAGCAACTCGATCACGAGCCGATCGAACGGGGCAGCACCAGCGGCTGCGGCTGCGAGTCGGGCGGCTTGGACGTCGTCGAGGAACCGGGGCAGCGGGTCATCAGCGACCGGGACATCGACGGAGAAGATCGGGATCCGTTGCGGTGCGTCGTCCCAGTCCCACTCGATGATCCGATCGAAGAACGAGCGCAGCATCCCGAACCGCTGCCGGATCGTGTTCCTCGCTGGCGGCTTGCCCACCGCGGTGATGCGCGCGACGAAGAACAACTTGAACCCTTCGACATGGGCCCGGCGAACGTCGGCGAACCCGACGAGATCGGGGTGTTCGACGACGAGGAACCGGGCGAAGCAGCGCAGCGTGTTGTCCGCGACATCCACCGTTGCGGGCCGCATCGACACCGCGAGCTGATCCAGATAACGCCAGGCAGTGACCGCAAACAGCGGGGCCTGCGCGATCACGAGATCCCACTCGTGATGCCGGCCGACATTGTTGTCGGCGGGTTCGTTGAGGGCGGCGACGGCGCTCATCGAAGGATCCCGACGGAGGCGTCGATCAGGTCGCTGGCGCGTTGATACTCGCCGGCGAGCCAGCTGTCGGCGAGATGCAGATAGACGCGTGTCGACTCGATCGAGCGGTGACCGGCCTGGGCTTGGATCGCCTCCAACGCCATCCCTGCCTCGCGCAGTCGGGTCAGACAGGTGTGTCGCAACTGGTGACATGTCGCGCGTTCCAGGCCCGCACGGGCCTTCGCGGCGCGGACGATCTGCTCGAGCCCGTCGATGCTCAACGCCTGTCCGGCACGCGCGCCTTTCAACGACACGAACACCGCGTCCGTGGTCGCGTCGACGGGTCGTTCGAGCGACAGGTAGTTCGACAAGCTCTGGAAGAACTGGCCCGACATCGGGATCAAACGTTGATGGCCGCCCTTGCCATCCGCGATGAACACCCGCCGGTTCGTCGGCTGCAGATCCTCCAACCTGAGCCCGATCACCTCACAACAGCGCAGCCCACCGAGGACCATCGCTTCGAGCATCGCCCGGTCCCGCCACCGGCGAACCGCCCCCAACAACAAGATCACATCGCCCGGGTCCAACACCTTCGGCAACGTCCGCGGCGTGCGGATCAACGGCACCCCCGTCGACTGCCCGCCCGCACCCGTGCGGCGTGTTGCCATCCCGCGTGGCACCGGGTTCGCCGACCTGTCACCACACAACACGAGCCAGTTGAACAACCCCGACACCGACGCCAACCGGCGGCGGATCGTGCGCGCAGCCATCCCCGACCCGCCATCCGCGAGACGCACCACCCGACCATCACCAGCACCGCGGCGCTGGACGGTGATGAACTCGAACACGTCCGCCGGCGTCACCGCCACCGGGTCCTTGTCGATCACCGCGAAGAACACCCGCAAGTCCGACACCGTCGCCAACACCGTGTTCGGACGGCACCTCGCCGCCACGAACTCCACATATCGGGCGAGCACCTCATCACGCCCAGACGGACCTAACGCAACCTCCAACGACAACGACATCCCGATCTCCGATCAGCCACAAGCAGACCCTCGACGAGGGACCCCGCCAGCCTCACTCGATCACCGGAATATCTACAGCTCTGCGCTACTTGGTGAAGGGTGATCGGATGATCCGGCCCGTCTCCGGGTCGAGTTCGCAGTCGTACGAGTAGGTCCAAGTACGCAGCGCACCATCGACCCATTCGACTCGGAGCCAGCACTTCGCTGTCGTCTCCTCTGGCACTAGCTCACTGCGCCACACGAATTCGCCGTCGCGGGTCACTCTCAAGACGTTCGGGAAGGGGTGCCAACCGAGAACCCGCGCCGGCCGACGTTCGGGGTCGAGCAGAACGATGGAGTCGGCCGAGCCCGAAACACCCAGTTCGGTAACGACGATCCCGCCGTCGACGACTCGCTCCACGCCTCCACACTGCCCAACTCGGGTAGTGGTGTCCAGCGTGCGAATCGGCAGCTCGGCGCTACCGGGTCAGGTCGGCGTTATTCACGAACGTGTAGTGCCGTGCCTCCGGCGGGCCGTCATCGACGAGGACGTACATGCCACCCTCGACTGCGATCTCAAACGGCGGCGGGAATCGCACGGCGCGCCCCATGCTCGGGCCGCCCTGACACCAGATGAGCATCCGATCCCCGGCTTCCATCGCTGACAGTCTTGCCGCACCCGCCGACCCGACCGGCAGTTCCGCGCTCAGTGCTCATCTCGGATGGCGGCACCCGCGTCGGAGACGAGCCGGCCATAGTCGTCACGGAACGATTCGACGAGGACTCGCTCAAGGCAGGCTGACATGTCCCAAAGAACGCGTTGCTCCGCTGGGTCCTCGATGCAAAGCGCTGATCTCTGATCCTCCACCCGGCTCAGCCACTCGAAGAGCACAAGCGACTCGTCCGCGGACAGCAGTAATCGGACCGTCCGGTCGCTCCCTCGCTCGGCGTTCACGAGCGCATCGTGCCCGAGCCGGACGGCGAGCGCAACGCGACAGGCCAAGCCGTTCGGCCGAGGCACGACTACGGTCGAACCGATGTCGGCGCGACCTTGGTTTCGGAGGGCGGGACTCGTCCCACTCATCGCACCGATCATGTTGCTCATCGCCGCGTGTGGCGGCGACTTGCCGCGACCGTCTCCGCTGCCTCCAGTGCTTGCGAATCCCACCTTCGGTTCATCCGGAACATTCGGCGATCTGTTCGGCGACGACTGGGCGATCGCTCTGGTGACCTCATGCCCGGGCGAGCCACGCCAGAGCTGGATCGACGGCCTTGACACCTCCGACCTTCCATGCCTTGACCCCGACGAGCGAGGCCCACACTTCATCCTCGTGGACTCCGCAGGACAGTTCGTTCGTCGCTACGAAGCCAAGTGGCTGGGCAGCTACATCGTTGGCTGCTACCCCCCGACATCGCCATGGTCGAGCGACTCACTCGGCTACGTCCAGTTTGGGCCCGAAGGCAAGGTCGCTTGCCCTGACGAGAACGGCCGCCCGTAGCGCCCCGGACCCATCGGCGACCGCGCACCCCTCGAGCCGTGCCGATCGGCAGCTCGGCGCTTTCCGGTCTCGGCATCTTCTGGGTGCCACGATGTGCTGCTGACCTGCGTCGGTGAGGACTCACTGGCACCCAGGAACAGGGGTCGGATCTCTTGGGTGCCAGTGATCTCGGATTCTCAGGCGGTTCGTCGGAGCGTGGCACCCAGATCGCCCGACCTGCCCCGAGTACCCGGACCAGGCAGCGAGCGCAAGACATCACGCCGAGCAGAGCGGCAGATCGGCTCGGATCTTCGCTCGACGGCCGTCGTCTATGAGGAGCGGTCCTTTCGATTGCCGAGGTACACGGTCAATCCTGCCGCTACGGCGGAGAGCAAGAGCCATACGCCGAAGTTGAAGAGGTACGCCCTGCCCGTCACGATCGCATGAAGCGGCAGAGGCGAGCAGACCACCATCATGACGAGACAGAGAACGAGGATTGGGTGGCGCTCGGCGACCTCTGCACGCCGAGCCGGCGACCGAAACCAGCTAGCCGATTCCGACTCTCGATCCTGCTGAACCCGGTGCACTCGACGCGCCCAGAGGCCAAGCAGTGTTGCTGGCACGAGCAGTGTGGCGACGTAGACGACGTTCATGTCCTGCTTGGGCCTATCACGCCTCGGCAGCGAAGCGCACGAGCGAGCGGAGTGCCACGCGAGCAGTACGGCAGCTAAGCGTGGGCGCTGCCCGATGCGTCACGTACGAGCTGCTTCCATCGAGCCACCAGGACGCGAGCGACGGCATCCGCTTCAAGTCCATAGGTGCCAATCGCAAAGCCGTCATTCACTTCCACCACCGCCGTTGCGCCGCTGTCGAGCACCCCAACGTCGAACGCATATCCATCGACTTTCGTGCCGAGCGCAGCCACGCAGTCCCGTATCGTCTTCTCGTCTGGCTCGATGGCAGGGTCACCGTCGTACCACCTCACGCCGAGCACTCTTCCGTGCGCGACGAAGACTCTGAACTCGCTCTGCCACGCCACTGGGTCCGAACACCACAGCTCCAACCCCGACGGCATCGTCGGCAGCGGCCAGCCCCCAGCATCGGCGAAGACCCTGCCGGTGAAACGCTTCCGACTCGTCCGCGGTTTGGCGAAGACCGGCTCGCCCTCGGCGAGAACAGCGCGTAGTTGCCCGACCGTGGTCGGCCAGATCCGTCGACGGAAGTATTGGGACAACGCCGAGGGATAGTCGTCCGGTGCTGGCAAGGAAATCCCCAGCTGGCCGAGCGCAGATGCCATGAACGGAAGCCCTCCGACCGCGAGGGTCCGAGCACCGACCGTCAGCATCCGTCGATCGAGTTGCTTCTTCGAAGCCCAGACGACATCGACACCAGCACCAGTGAGCCAACGGGCCAGTTTGCCGACCTCGCCGTCAGCTCGTGCGCCCCGCTCCACGAATGCGGTGACAAGACCGTCAACCACCTCGGCCGGCGAGTCTGTGCTGTCGACCACGGGCCGACCCTAACGCCCGAAGGGGCTGGCACGTCCGACGATCCGATCGGCAGATCTGCACTGCGGCTGCGGTCGGGTTCGCAGTGAGTTCGGGTTGTGACGCTGATGGCGGCGCTCGTGCCGCTCGAGTCTCGCGCTCAGGCCAGCGAGCTGCAGAGGGCTTCGGCGATGAAGCTGCCCGGTCTGGGTGGGTAAGGATACGAGGGTGGCAAAGGCGGTGAACGAGGACGGGCAGGTCTGGGCGGTTCCTGTCGGGCCGTTCGGCTTCTGTCCGGCTGTGGTCGCCCGGCGTTCGGAGCCATCGGATCCGGTCGGCTTCTCGCTGGTCTTCGTGCGGCCTGTGCCGAGTGCAGATCTGCCGGACGTCGACGCGCTGCCGCCGCTCGACGCGTGGGGGGCAGCGGTGGTGGCGTTGGTGTCTCGGCGGCCGTTCTCGACCAAACGCTGGGCTCTCGTCGGTTCCCAGGCTCGGTTCCGACGCGACGAATGGCCGATGCCACCGTGGCGCGGGGCGGCGGTGACCAGCGAGGCAGACGAGGGGTGGTCGGTGGCGACGACGGGCGAGGCGCCTTCGATGACGGTCATCGCGAACGACCCGGTACGACGCGAGGAGGCGGAGCGATTCCCGCCGTGGCACGTCGTGACAGCACCGAGCGCCCTCGAGAAGGCCATCACGAATCATCTCAAGGGATCCACCGGAGGGTTCTGGGACTCGGTCGTCGAGCCAGTCGATGTGGACACCTCAGTGGTGTCGAGATGGCGCGACTACGGGGCAGAAGTGCGAGCGCGTCCTGATGCCCGGGAACCTGAAGCTTGGCCGGCCGGGACCCGCACCGATCGGGCGCTGTCCGGTGGCGAGTGGCTGGCCTTCCCCGCTGCTGGTGGAGGGTTCGGCGTTGGCCTGTTCTTGCCTCGTCCCCCGAGCCACCTCCGCACGTTCTCCGATGGGTTGGTGTTCGTGTTCGGGCAGGTGTGGTCGGTGTGGCCGACGCTCGCAGAGGCCCGAGAACTCGCCGTAGATGACGTCGTGGCCCTCGCGCAGACCTCGATGATCTGCGTGCGTGACGGCCGGTGGAGAGTGCTCGGACGTGATGATCTGTTCAATACCGACGGCTGGCCGTTGCCAACATGGTGGACACCCAGTGCGTCCGGCGACGCCAGCATCGACATCAGCACGACCAATGGGATGCTGAACATCCCTCTGAATCAGGCGGTGATCGACGCCGACCCCAAGGCCGGGAGTTGCTGGCGGGGTTCGAGCAGCAGCTACTCGACGCTCGAGGCCTTTCCCGGTCGCAGGTACGCCACCGACTACATGCTCGAGTGGCACGGCGTGACACCAACACGCGTCAAGACGTGGCGGGAGGTCAACCGATGCATCGAGGCACACATCGGCCGCCCCGCACGCAGTCTCTGGGCAAGTGACTAGCAACCGTGCCCCAACGGGCACAGGCTGATCCACTCGCCACGGCAACCGGTCGTCGCCGAACCGTTGGCTGCCGGCCGTTATGCGCTCTCCGGCATAACACGAGGTAGCGCCGATCGGCAGTTCTGGCGCGACGGGAGCCGGTGCTACGGCTGGTCGTTTCGCTCGTAACTGCTCCAGCCGAACAAGAAGTCGCCGAACCCGCGCAACACGATCTCTGCACCGGTGGGCGAGTACTCGCGCAGTGCCGCAGACACGGCGCAATGGAACCCAGCAACGTCACGCACCGACATCGCACGAGCGATGTCTGCCCATGGGCCGTCACCAACATCACCTCGTGGCCTCCAGTCGGACATCTCCATCAACAGCGTCACGAAGGTGAGGTCATGGCCAGTCGATGCATCCGCCGGCGAGATTGCCACGCCATCGACCCCTACCCACTCGTAGCACCGGTAGTGCGAGTACACGAGCATCAGCGGCGGGTCACAGGACACCAAGGTCTTGTCGATCTCCCGGAGTCGAACCCAGAACTCTTCGTCGAGCAACGTCTCGAGACCCAGGCGACTCAACGACTCATCGGGTAGTAGCCAGCCGAATCCGTCAAGGGCTGAGTCGACCGGAATCGTCCTCGCCGCACCCATCACCCCCGAATGTGCCCAACCCCAACGGCACTCCTGCGGGTCGAGACCGAAGCCGTCAACAACCTTTGACGCGACCTGCCATGCCTGCTCGATCATGTCGACACTGACGCGTCGCAGAAACTGATCGATCGGATCCGCGAAGCAGATCAGCAGCGTCGGCTGCCAGCGTCGATCACTCCGGTACAGCCGATAGCCGGGATGCTGTCCTTGGAGTGGGGGAGGCTCCGCCATGCCGCGATTGTCACGAAGTCCGGAACCCATGGCAAACAAGTAGGCGAGAGCCCGATCGGCAGCTATGCGTCCCACCGCAGGCACGACACGTCGGGCCACGGGAGAGGGTCGAAGAACGAGTAGACGTCCGCGTCGTCAAGGAGGCCGTCGCGGAGAAGGACAACGAGACCCCCTGCCTCGGAACCGTCCTCGGCGAGGATGGTCACGGTCACCGGCACCGGGTTCGTGGACGGCGACCGGGGAACGATGCTGTCGTTCGCGAACACGAAACCGATGGACCCACAGCCGCACTTGCAACTCGACTCGACCATTGCGATGGCCAGCTGACGGCGTAGTTCGGCCGCTCCGACGAAGTCTCGGCTGAGCAGTTCGTCCAACACGGCTCGTTCTGATGCGGTCATCTCCCGTGCGGCCATTGCCTCAGTCTTGCTGCGTTCGAGACGTGCATAGCGGCAGATCTGGACGGCTGCTCGCACGATGGTCGGTGCCGTTGGCAGGGGGTTCGTGGTGCGCCACTTCTCTCACGGGGCGGTAGTGCCGGGCGCGGTTTGCTGGTCGTCTTTCGGCTGCGTCCACGGCGCGAGGGTCTGAGCGAGCGCCCAGCCACCGAGCGGAAGGATGCCGATCGGAACGACATCCAACGCTGTCGCGATCCAGCCACCATCGATCCACCCACTCGCGACGAGGTTGTCTCCTTGGCCAGCAGCGCCCGTCAACACCCCGGCTCCTGCGGCGAGCATCGCAGCCGTCCCGTAGACGGTGGCTCTGCGCCGACGGTGACGACGTCGTGATTGTTCTCTCGCGAGCAGGAGATTTGCCGCGAGACACACACCCAGGAGGCCCACTGCGAGCAGCCACCGCGCGGGTTGAGGACGAAGGTCGAGCATCCCGAAGGGGGCACGCTCACAGCCCTCGAGCGTCACGTTGGTCGTCCACGAATCTGCCGGCTCGATCGCCCAGTCGTGCGGAATCCTTGGCTGACTCACGGTGGCATCGATCGAGACGTAGCCGAGATCGAGAATCTGCTGACACAGCCGACGAAGATCGAACCGAACCGAAGGGTCACTGCCGGGCTGAAACACCCCATCAGCGCGAAGGACCAAGAACGGATAGCCGGCGCCGTTCCCATCGATCGTTGCCCTCAACCGACCACTTCCGAACACTGGAGCGTCAAGGTCGGTGGCCATGTCGATGAGACGCTCGGCTTCGGGACCGTCACCGAAGCCGAGCCGAACGTTCGCATCCCCGTCGGCACTCACGACCAGGTCCAGGCTGACCCGGTCGCGCTGCTGGGGTACGAGGGCGGGATCGCAGCCGGTCAGCAAGCACATCGCCCCAGCGGCGACGACGAAGCCGAGAACCAACCGACGTATCAAGTGTGGCGATCCCCTCTGGCGTGTTGCAGACCGCAACGGCGTCCTCCCGTGCAACCGATCCTGACCATCGGGTCAGCGACCCTGCACTCCAGCGGAAGGTGCCACACCCGTCCTGGCAAGTTCATCACGTCGTCACCCGCTCGGATCGGCAGATCCGCGCTACTCGGTGACTAGGTATCCGAGTCCATACCTCGGGAGGAGCTCCGCGACGCGTCGTCGATGCGGGGCCGTAAGGTCCCCAGCTAGGAAGTCTCGGAGAATGTGCTCGGCAACATCAATCTCGCCCCGGTCGAGATAGAGCAGCGCGATCTGCAAGGGTGCGCCGAGCCCAAGCCCAACGGCGTGACCTCCGTCAGTTAGGTAGCGCCGGTGAATGTCATCCACGGTCGAGACCGATTCAAGCCACGGCAAAGCGAAGTGCGAGACAGCCTCACATGCGACTTCCGCTGCAAGGCCGGCATCAGCCAACGACCACCAGGTGTCGGCGGGCTCTGCAAACAGCATCCCAATCCGCCGACGTAGGTGACAGTCGTACTCGTTGATCCAGCCGTTCGAAGTCGGGAGAAGGAGCTGCCGCGACAGCGCCGGCATGTACACGCCTAGGTTGATGGTGAACCTGCCGTACATATCCATCCGAAAGGGCGGCACCGCCGAAGCCCCCGGCGGGAGCTTCGAACCCATCTGGAAATGCACCACCTGAACGACGCCATCATCTCCGCTGCGGTTGAACCCGTACCGACGCTTGCGGAAGCCGGCCGCCTTGAGGATTGGCGCGACTGCTCCAACGACGCGTGCCATCGAGGAGTCGGCCTGCGTCACCACCAGCGCAGATTGTCCGGACCAGTCGGCGAGCGCAAGTCATCAAGCCGTACCGATCGGCAGTTCCGCGCGCTCGATGCTGCGGGAGCGACCCACAGGTCGGTTCATCCGAGTGGCCGAGTGACCCAGCGCTCCGCTGGCTTCGGATCGGTGACCGTCCGCACGAGGGTGTGGCCGAGGTGAACGAGAGCCGTGTTTACGCCGGCCGTGAGTTCGAGCAGCGTGGCGCAGAAGATGAATGGATCGTGTTCGTTTTTCCAGCGAGGTGCGCTCGACCACCGCACGCCGCCATCGTCGCCGGACGTGTGCGACGACCACATCGCCGCCGAGTTGAAGTGGGTCATTTCGTTCAGGTCGGCGTAGACAACCTCGAATTGATCGGCATGGTGGCGGTCCATGTGGTGAATGAGTGCCTGGACCCCCTTGCGCTTCGGCGCGCCGGGCCGGGCCTCGTCGGGTCGAAACGCGATGGCCTCCGCGTATTCGGGAAAGTCCGCGACGTAGAAGATCGTCGCCACGACTTCAGCGAGTTGACGAAGGAGGGTCGCGGCCGCCGGAGGGCACTGTGCCTCAATTTCACGTACAGCTGCTTCGCGAAGTCCACGAGCGCGAGCAACTGCCGACATGAAGAAGAACGACAGCAACGTCGGACGGCCGCCGAGGTCGATGAACGAGCCCAGGATCTCACCGGCCAGATGATCGAAGGCTCTCGTCAACTGGATCTTGCCGAGCGCGTCCTCGATCGATTCAAACTGCTCAAGGTCGAGGAGGATCGGTCGCGCTGGGGGCTTCGCCACGTTGGCAAGCATGCCGCACGACGCTCGCTCGTCAGGTCACCTACGACGCGGCCGAACGGCAGATCTGATCGCGCCGGATCAGTGGTGAACATAGATGCATCGGACGGGGTGCCCGAGCGCGTCTCCGATTGAGGTCACCTGCTCCTGGCTGAGCGGGCTTCGCAGCGGGTTCATGACTTCCAGCCACCATCGAGCGAAGCCCTTTGGCCATTCGTCGTGCAGGTCGTTCAGGCTGGTTGTCACGTCGAAGCAAGGAGTGCGTGTCAGCAGGTCACGAAACTCCGAGCGCGCAGCATGATCCATCTGCATTTGCCACCACTCGACCTCAACTGCAGCGCCGCACCACGGACAGCTCACGGCCTCGAAGTTGGACCCAGCATCGATGAAGACGATGTGTCCCATATCGACTTGACGCGCCGGACTACCCGAAGGCCCCGCCGGCGCGTAGCCCTGCAGAAGGTCGCACGCTCGCCCTCCAGCAGCTGAGTCCGGCACGAACGCCGGGTCGGTCGGAATCACGCGGATCCAGTGATCGCTCATGACATCGTTCCTGTTACCACCATCGCCCCAGAATGCCCGGATCCGCCGGCTCCGCAATGCACCAACCCGAGCATCACGGCAGTTCCGCGCTCCTCGCTTCTGGCGGATGGACGAGGTTCGCTGTTGGCCGGACATCACCGATGCGAAGTGGACGCACGCAGCTGGGCGAGACCAGCCGCGGAGGAATGCCGCCGACTCGACGAGACAAGCGCCCTGGACAGGTAGCAAACAGCCATCTTCATCCAGGTCATACACCCCGGCACGCGCCCACTGGCCAGGAGAAACCAGCTGCGCCAGCACCAACACCATCTCAGGAATGTGACGCACCGGGTCGTCAGCAGTTGGCGATGCTGTCGCCCATCTTCCCAACAGCGACCACTCCCAACGCAGTCCGATGATCGCCGATCCCCAGACGACCTCGCTGACGATCAGCTGCAACGGAGTGACGGCCAGCCCGCCCTGCCCGCTCACCGCCGTCTCGGCGTACTCCCCGGTCGACGCCCGGCACCAAGCGATCGTGTCGATTGCATCGAGCAGCTCCTCGATGTTCTCGTAGTCCGGCCCGTCGTTCACCCTTACCAGTCAAGCGCACCTCAAGAGTCACCTCCGCGCTCCAGCCGATGCGACAGCAACATGCGGAGCGTGCCGATCGGCAGATCGGAGCTGCCCCCTACCGCCGGGAGCAGCGCGAGATATGTGCTTCGTCAGTGCACGCCGGTTCGGAGAGACTCACACGGTGACCGAACCGAGTCTCACTGACGGTGTGGTAGAGCTGCGCCCCTCGACGCCTGACGATGCCCCGCTCATCATCGCGGCTCGCGACGCCGCGTTCCGTCGCTTCATCGGCGAGGGATCAGCAGCGCCCGCCCCGGAGTACGTCATCGTTGTCAGCGGTGCCGTGGTGGGCTGGGTGGACCACGATCGCGACGATGATCGCTGGTGGCTTGCCCCGGACGAGGTCAACATCGGATATCACGTGTTCCCATCGCACCGGGGCTGCGGATACGCGACTCGCGCGGTCCGCCTCATGGTCGAGCATCTGCGGACCGACACCGATTGGGAGACAGCGACGCTCCTCATCCACCCCGACAACACCGCTTCGTTGATGGTCGCGGAACGGAATGGCTTCGAGCGCGCCAAAGACGTCGAGGAACGAACCTTCTGGAGACGAATGGTTTGCGAGGCGACCTGACCGCCCCTCCGACGCCCGGTGTCGACGCGTGCCCCTACCGCCGGGGCGGTGCTCATCGGTGTACGGCCGAATAGGTTGGCAACGTGGTTGGCGATCGAGGGATGCAGAGCGGCGCCTGGCTTCAGGACCTTCGCGGTCAACTCCCGGCGCACGCTGCCGTCATCGAGGCGCTCGCGCTGACGGTCAGCGCAGTCGAGGCGCTGCGTTGGCTCGAAGTGGGCTGCTCGATCGGCTCCGGCCGAGCGGACGAACTGTCCGACATCGACGCAGCAATCGGCTTCATGGACGGCACTGACATCGAGACGGTTGGTCAGGCCGTCGTGAGCGAGGTAGGCGCCGTGGTGGACTCCCTCGTTCATGCACTTGCCGGCGCACCCGAACCAACACGGAGATTCGCAGTCGAGTTCGAAGTCGGCATTCAACTCGACCTCGTGCTGATGCCGGCGTCGTGGCGCACCGGTCTGTTCGACGGCACGGTCGCTGTGGTCGACAAGGACGGCCTACTCGGACATCGCGCCGTCTCGGTGCATGCCGGGCCGCCCAGCCAGGCCACAGCGCGAGAGTGGGTGATGCTCGGATGGTGGGCCGTCTCGGACGTCGCCAAGTTCATCCACCGGAACTCGCCGTTCGAAGCAGCAGCACGCATTGACAATGTCCGGGACATGGCACTCCGGCTGCACGCCGCGGCACACAACACTCCGTTCGCCGAGTTCGGCTTGACCAGTATCCTCGACTTTCCGCCATTCGAGCTGCCAGCACGCCTCGCCGACACCTACTGCTTGCCAGACCATCCTGACTCTGTCCGATCTGCGGCGCTGGCCGTAGTCGAGTTGTTGAAGGCGTCGAGCCAGGTCGCTTCGGAGACCCTCGTGGTTGACCTTGCGACACCGTGGCAGTCAATCGCCACCGCGAGACTCAACGCCGCGGCGGGTCCTCGATAGGCCTTCATGACCTGCCACCTACCGCCGGGACAGCCTTTCGGCGCCAGGGCTGCGACGCGACCTGTCAGCGCCGAGCGGCCCTCTTCCGCCCGGGAGGTGTTGTCTTGCGGTAGATCGTTCCGCCCGGGGCGTACCAGCTCGCCTTCTTTCGAACGGCCGGCGACGGGTCGTGATCTCGCGTCTGCACGATCGCTGTCTCGGCCTCGGCGTGCGTGTGCACCCATCGACCCACGAGTTCGATCGCGTACGCCCGCACCTGTGCGTCGGGATCATCGAGCATCACAGCGATCGCGCGTGGCAGCACGGCCGCCGCGTCGGGCCGGCAGCTGTTGTCCTTGCATCGGTCGCACGCAAGCGCATGGCAAGCCTCGAGACGTACTCGCGGATCGGCGTCATCGAGCATCCGGACGAGGGTCGCGAGACCGTCGGCATCGACGAGATGATCCATCGCCTTGGTCGACCAACGACGGACGTCGTCGTTCGACGAGTCGAGGCCGCGCTGCACGCTGTGAAGTGCGTTCGCTCCGCTGAGCACGAGGTGCCAGAACGCACGTTGCGCCCGGATCGGGTCAGCGAGAAGCCGGACCCACCCGTCGTAGTCGTCGTGATCAGGAACTGCGGCCACGAGCAAAGTGTCCCACTCGCCGACGGCGATGTTCGGACGATTTGCCCCTGCCACCTACCGCCGGGTCCTCGTCAGTCATCCCAAGACGATTCGACGGACGTTGCTCGGTCGGCGCCATGCCACGCGCCACTGCGACAGGAAGTGCCTCCAAAGCAGGGACCGAGTTCACGTCGAGAGCTGAGAGAATCTCACCCGTGCCCGCCAGCGAGCTCCACGCCGATCTCCAGCCAGCCACCGAGCGCATCGGCCTGACAGAGCGACTCGACGAGGAACGTCGAGCGATCGTCGCCCAGGCCATCGATCTCTCCGCCGACGAGATTCACGCACGGCCTCTCGCAGCGACCGACCTGAGCATCGGACGCATCGTCAAGCACCTCGCCTTCAACGAAGATCGCTGGTTCCAACACAAGATGCTCGGCCTGGACCTCCCAGAGCCGTGGGGTGCCATCGACCCGGCCACCGTGCACGACTGGTCCTTCCGCTCGGCAGACGGCGACAGCGTCGCGACGATCCTCGATCTCTACGACGTCTCATGCCGCCGAAGCCGCGAAGCCACCGAGGCTTGCCCGTCGATGGACACGTTGGCGGTGTTCCCGTCGTTCGGCAACAAGCCCGTGAACCTCCGATGGCTCCTCGCCCACATGATCGACGAGACCTCTCACCACTCAGGACACATCGACCTGATCCGAGACGCACTCGGCCGACCACCCGTCCGCTGACGAGCTCCATGGCGACATCGGCCGCGTCACCTACCGCCGGTTCGGGTCGTCAGGGCTCGAAGTCGTAGGCGTTCGCTCGGCTGCGTTGGTCGTCGACCTGTTGCTGCAACTCGTTCACCTTGCGCTCGGCAAGGGCGATGACGTCGGCTCCACCAATGAGTCGCGACGAAGGGGAATCTTCATAGACGAGCGACACGATCGCGGCGGCGAGCTTGTCGGGATCGCCAGGCTGCTGCCCGTCTTGCGCCTGCCACCAGCGGCGCTGCTCCGAACTGGCTCGGCGTAGTCGTCGACGACGACGTCCGGCCAGATCATCGACTCCGGGCCGGCGAGACCCGTGCGGAAGAAGCCCGGGTTCACGATCGTCGAGCGGATCCCGAACGGCTCGACCTCCTGGGCGAGAGCACCCATCCACCCCTCAAGCCCGAACTTCGAGGCCGCGTACACCGACGAATACGGAAAGCCGACCAGGCCGGCGCCGGAGGAGATCGCGATCAGGTGCCCGGACCGCTGCCGGCGCATCACCGGCAGCACTGCACGGGTCACGTTCATCGGCCCGATCAGATTCGTCGTCAGCTGCTGCTCGACCTGTCGCGGTGACATCTCCTCGAAGAAGCCCTTGAACGACACCCCGGCGTTGTTCACCAACACGTCGATCCGCCCGAACCGTTCGACCGCCTCGGCCGCCGCCGATGCCGCATCGTCGACGCTCGTGACGTCCAACCGCACCGGGTGGACCCGCTCGTGACCGCCGAAGACAGCGGCCAACTCCTCGGGGCGGCGCGCGGTGGCCACGACGGCGTCGCCGACGGCAAGGGCAGCACGAACGATCCACGCGCCCATCCCACGCCCAGCGCCCGTCACGAACCACACCCCCACGACGCCCTCCTTCACCCACGAGCCATCTCGCCACCGTAGATCCCAGGCAGCGAGCGCGGGACGACTTCCGGTCGTGCCATCCGACGCCGGGGTGATTCAGCGAACAGCGAAGTCGATGATGGTCTCGAGCGCTGGGTCGTAGCCGTGGGTCGTGTCGACAGCGAGTGTCGGCACGGGGAAGTCGGTCATCATCTCGCTTGCGACGGCTCGCATTCGCTCGACCTTCGCTTCGGTGTGCTCGGCGACCGACGAGGCACCGGTCGCGCGGAGGACGGCAGGAAGGGCGATGAGGCGATCGGCGGTGTTGCGTTCGACCAGGCGCGACTCGGGATCCGAGCATCTCGTGACGATCACGACCGCGTCGCCAGCCGCCATCAGCCGCTCCCACTCGCTGACCTTGTGCGTGCGAAACACGTACTCAGCGATACAACTCACCCCGCGTTGGAGCGTGAGTTCGACGACGTCGAGGAACGCGTCGACGGCCGCGTCACTCGAGGGCAACCATTCGAGTGCGTCACGCCACGCGCCGGCGGTCATGGTCATGCCACCTCGGATGTCGTCCCGAGCGATCAAAGGGATACGCAGCGCGGCACCCAGTTCTCTGCCCAGAGTGCTCTTCCCCGATCCCGGAGCACCCGTGAGCAGGATGACTCGCGGACGCATCGACGCACCATGCCCCCTTGGAGCCGTCATTGCAAGCCTCCAACGGTCGCACCCGTCCGACATCGCCCGACGCCAAGTCGACATCCTCACATCCCCTGCGGACCCGATCAGTCAGATCGAGGCCTGCCACCTACCGCCGGGACGCGGTGCCGTCGTTACGCGAGTCCCTGATGCGAGCGACGAGGTAGCGCCAAGCGGTGGTTGCGGCACTATCCGCCGGTTGGCGCGATCCAGCTGAGTGAGACCTTCGTCGGGTCGATCGACGGCGGCTCGGCTGTCACGAATGCACCGGCTTCGAGGCGGAGGAGAACTTGTTGGCCGGTCACTTCGACGCCAGGCGCTGCGGCCAGCGGTAGCTCGACCGATGCGATCTGGTCGCGTGTCCGTGGTTCGAATGGTTCACCGTCCGGCCGGCTCTGACGATCGATGCCCAGCCAGATGGACCCGCCTTCGGGTGAGATCACGAGCGTGAGGGCGTCGCTGTCGAGATGAGCGAGTGAGGAGAGACCTTCGACGACGGATTGGCCGAGGGGCTGTGGAGATGGCGACTGACCGACGTAGACAACGTCAACTGAGCCCTCGGGCGCCCCCGGTCCGGCCGTTACGGCGTCGTCGATCTCCAGGCGAACGGCCACCTCGAGCTTGCCCGGTGGGATCATCGGGACAAGCGGCACCCCGGGAGCGGCGGCATCGAGGACGGCTCGGTCGCCGAGGGGCTGCTGGAGCGGCAAGACCACCGTGTCGAAGAAGGTGGCCGGTTCGATGCAGTCCTCGGTGTCAACGGTCATGATCGTCCGTACACGAACGGTGACCGAGTCGTCCGTCTCGGTCGCTTCAACGTCGTCGACGGTCTGGTAGGCGGCGCACGCGTCGGACGACGGCACCGGGCGAACCGTGATGGTGCTTCCATCGAGCGAGACACCGATGTACTCGATGGAGCCCTCCAAAGCTTCAGCGATGGAGGCTGGCGAAGATGCGGTCTGGTTCCCTGTCGATGTCGACAGTGCGCCGCTCGAGGCTGGCGTGGACGCGGACTGCCGTGCCGCTGGTTCGCTTCCGCAACTGATCAGCAGTCCAGAAACGACAGCTGCCAGGAGTCCACGCTTGCCAACCATCGCTGTTGGACGCCGCGTACAACTCCTCGGTTCCCGAACGACGGAACGCAACGTCCGGTCCGCCGTGATCGCCTTTGAACGCACGCCGCATTATCGCCCGGGCCCAACCGCGCCGAAGTCCTCGCTCGGGCGCCCGAGTGCAAGACACCGCACCGCGCGGATCAACTCACCTGAGCTGCCCCATACCGCCGGGTCAATGGCGCCGTCGTTATGCGCTCCCCCACGAGATCGGCGAGGTAGGGATGGCTCGTCACCTCAGGCTGATGCCCGACTATGGCCCGTACTTCGGAACCGTCGACGGGCAGGCCGTCACCTCGGCCTCACAGATCCCCGTGAGCGACACCACACGAGCCGAGATCGATCAGTGGTGGCAGATCGGGTACGGCGACTCCGACCCTCGCATAGACGTCGATGACGACGGCTACGAGAACCTCACGCGTGACCTCGTCAGCAGACTGCAATCAGAACTCGGCCCAGAGTGGAACGTGACCTGGGAGCTGTAACGCCCTATCGGCAGTTCGGCACCGGTCATACCCGACCGGATGACAGGCCTCGGGGCCTCGCTCTGTGGATCGATGTAAGCGGTCCGAAGTCATTGCGGCGGGGTGTTCGTGCCTCGGACCAACAGCAGCGTGAACCCCTTCTCCTCGAGGCGCTCGTACGTAATCGGCCGATCGACCCAGTCGCGCACCTTCAAGTCGTATGTCGTCGCAGCCGGAACTCTGAGGTCGAACAACATCACGCACATCTTCTCGCTGAGAGCATCTAGCCCAGCCAAGATGGCCCGTCCATCGATGTGTGCATCATCGAAGAACCCGTTGGCATCGTTGATCTGCTCCAGCAAGGCGGCGTCGGAAGCTTGTACGTTCCGCAGCTTGCCGGTGCTCTCTACGCCGAGTTCATCGGTCAGCGAGACCTCGACACCGGCGACGAAGTCGTCGTATCTCCCGATGCCGCTGCACGCCATCCATTCGCCCTCCACGCTGCCAGACGAGAATGTCGGGTCGACCAAGACGTAAACGCCGTGTACGGCGACACGTTCCACCTCCCCGTCGCTCGAAGGAAGTGTGACTACGCCGATTCCGACGCCGATCACGACTGCCAGTAGCGCGACTAGATACTTGGTTCGCCGAGCAGTACCCGATTCAACATCAGCTGGCGAGTTTTCGCTCACAACGATCATCATGTCGGACGACGATTGATGAGAACACAGTTTCGCCGAATTGAGCGCCCTAAATGCCCGGACCGGGCGGCGAGCGCAAGGCATCGACCCGAGCAGTACGGCAGATCCGCGCTACTCGCCGGGAGGGAACAACGTTGCGGCCGCGGACGACATCACGTCGTAAGCCGCCAGCCGAGCGAACTGGTCTGCCCCGAGGGAGAGGTCCATCGGCGAGGTCATCGACTCAGCAAGCAGGTCCTTCGCTACCACCACCCGCTCATCGTCTGCCGAAGCCGACTGGATGAACTCGAGGACCCGTGCGATCGCGTCCCTCGTCGCTTGTTCAACAAAGGAGGCGATATCCGAGGCCGAGAGCATGTAGCGACTCTGCCACCTCCCAGTCCTCGGCGGTGGCCCCTGTGTGTTCCAGCGCCTATCGCAGGTCATCGACCCGAGCCGATCGGCAGTTCCGCGCTACATGCAGTCCCGTCGGGCCATGTCTTTGGGCAGCGGGTCTCGCTCGTTCCGCGCGCCGTCTCGCGGTCGGCTCGAGAGGGCCTTGAGTCCTTACGATGTTGGGCATGTCTCCCGGGGCGGTTACAGGCTTGGTCGGCTTCTCCGTCTCGTTTCTGCTCTTCCTGACTGTTCGCCATCGAGTCGCACTGGCGCGACGAAACTGCGCTGCCTGGGCGGCCAGGGTGTCCGTGCTCATCTACTCGTGGCCGGTATTTGCGATTCTCGCCATCAGCGAGTTACTGCGGCACTAAAGGCTTTGGCGATGCAGACTCGAACGGCCCGGATCATTGCTAACGCGGATGCGCGGATCAGGCTTGAAGCGTAAGGGCACAGGGCCGCGCCAGATCGGCAGATCGGATCGGGTCGCTGAAGTCAGCCCCGGCCGATCAGCTCGTGCACGAGGTCCTCGAGACGGTGGGCGTCGGCCGGCTCGAAGAAGTTGAGCGGGACTCGTCGGCGAAGCCCGTCGCCCTTCAGTACAAGGTTCGTGTGGTTACCCCTGTACAGGCCGAAGGTCTCGGTTCGACACGTTGATCGGGAGTCGAAGTGCGCCCAGCGCCACCACGATCGAACAAAGACGCGGTGTTCGTCGATCTCTGACGTGGACCCCCTCGTCGTTGTCGGTTCAGGTCGCGTCGGTTTGTAGTGGTTGGAGTCTGCGCCAGGTCTCGGCGACCTCGGCGGGGGTTCGGTAGCCGAGCCCGGAGTGGGGTCGGTGGTGGTAGTGGTCGATGTAGGTGGTGATCTCGGTGCGTGCTTGTTCGATGGTCTCCCATTCGCTGCGCCAGGCGCAGCGTTTCTTGAATTGCCCGAACCAGGACTCGATGAACGCTTGTGATTCGGGGTCGCGGTAGCCGCCGCGGCGGTGGGTGACGCCTCTGGCGGAGAGGTGCTTGCGGAAGTCGCGGGCGGTGAACTGGCTGCCGTTGTCGGTGCCGAGCACGAGCCTCCGTGGCGGGACGTTCCGGGCGAGCAGCGCCCCTTCGACGCAGGCGATCGCTTCGTTCGAGCGGGTGCGGACATCGACGGTCCAGCCGGCGATCTCACGGGTGCAGCAGTCGACGATCACATGCAGGTAGACCCAGCCGTGCGCGGCGGTCCACACCTTGGTCATGTCCATGTGCCACAACTCATCCGGTCGTGTCACCCGGAAGTAGCCAGGCCGGCGGCGTCGGTCGAGCCCGCGGACGGGTTGCAGCAGTCGATGCTGGCGCATCACCCGCTGCACGCGTTTGCGGTTCACCGGTTGACCGAGCTCGCGTGTGGCGAGCGCGGCGACCATCCGGGTGCCGTCGGTCGGGTTCGCTTTCGCGACGTCGACGATCCCGGCGTCACCAGGCCTGCCACGCCCCGGTCCCGCCGTGGTCGGGCGGGTTCGGATCGGCCGGTAGAGCGCCTGACGCGAGATCCCCGCCACGCGGGCGACGACGGCTGGTTTGCGTCCGGTGGCGACCACGGCGCGGGCTCTGGACACACGGACGCTCACGTCCAGTCCCGCGAGAGTTCCCCCGCGATCTCCAGTTCATAGGTCTTGCGGCCGAGCGCCCGCTCGAGCTGGCCGATGCGCTTCTTCGCTTCGCGCAGCTCGACCTCTTTCGGGTCCACGCCGGTGTCGCGTGGCGTCGCCAGGGCCGTCTTGCCGCCCTCGAGCAGCCGATCACGCCACTGGTAGTAGAGCGTCTCCGCGATCTCGTACTCGCGGCACACATCACGAACACTGCGATCACCACGCAGCCCGGCAAGGACGATCTCGAGCTTCTGCTCAGGGGTGAACGTCCGGTACTTCCTCTTCTCGCTCATCCTTCTCCTCAAGGATCAGAGCGACCATCATCCCCAAGCCCTCCGGCTCAGGCAACTGTCAACGCACCAACGGGGTCCGCGTCAATCTCCACACGCATCGATCGCCGATGAAGTTCCGCAAGGACGACGATGCCAACCAAGAACGTTGGTCCCAGGATGCGCATCACCATCGGAGTGTCTGGCACCACGAGCAAAAGGACCGCTACGAGGACGAGGATCCAACTGTTCAGCAGTCGCCTGAACAAGCCACCAGTGAAGGGCACGAACACCTCTGCGGCATTCGCAGGCAACTCCCGCACTCGTCTCCTCCCTACGACGCCCGAACCGATCCGACTCTGCACAAGCGAGACGACACCGTCAAGCGTGCCGATCGGCAGCTCTGGGCGGGTCAGCCGCAAGCCCATCCAAAGGCCACGACGTTCTGATGATCGGGGCATTGGGTGATGTGGCCGATGCCCATGTCTCCGAACATGTATGGCACGTGATCATTCGAGTCGAGCTGGAACAGCACCGACATCTGGCGGCCGCAAGTTGGGCATGCCGGGTACTCGGCGGCCTGGATCCACCGAGGCCATCCACCGAGTTTGTCACCCTCCGCAGCAGCCACGATCTCCTCGACTTCGATGTCGCCTCTGCCGACCGTTACGTCCACGCCAACGGATGGACATCGAAGATGGTGGGTCTTCGCTCTGAAGTCGTAGCTGCTGAGCAGGCCGCAGTCGGCGTGGTCCTCGGCGTCGGGTTCGTCGCTAAAGGCCTCCCAGCCGACGATCGGTACTGCCGGCGCCAACTCACCACTCGGATCGACCGACGATGTCAATGCCTCGTGGGGGATCACTCGGACGAGGCTCGCTTCGTTCGAGAATGGTGCCCAAGCTCCGTCCGCCCAGCAATCTGGGTGCCCGTCAGGTTCCTAGTTGGGTCGCCAGCCGGCGCAGTAGAGGAGCTGCAACACGCCGTGCCCGTAGTCGTTGCTGGGGAGCGTGTCGAGGTCGAGTTGAACGAAGAGCTGAAGGTCTCGCCCGCAGAGCTTGCAGGTCGGAGCGACCTCCCCGGACTGGAGCAGCGCTGTCCCGCAGAACTGTGAGACCGAGCCCTCCGGCCTCTCGCCAGTGATCGGTCGCCAAGCGGCGCGACTCGCCTCGGCGGCCCAACGCTTCAACAGTCGCCGAACATTGTCCAGGGAGTCAGGGTCTGCTGGCACTACTGAGCCTGCTTCCGGGAGACCATACGCAAACAGAATGTCTCGCTCGCTGCAGACAGTCAACGGTGCAGAGCGGCAGATCGGCGCCAGCTAGGAGCCTGCTGAGCAATCGGGTTGTTCGTGGCGTCTTGGGGTGGTCGTCGCGGCGTGAGTCGAGTTTGCCGCGACAGTCGGAATCGGCGTGGCTCGTTGTTCGTGCGGCCGTGGCCGTGGCCGTGGTTGTTCAGGTGGTGAGGGTCCAGCCGTTGTTCCAGGTGAGGCCGAGGTTGATGAGGCGTCGGAGGTTGATGGTCGCGGCGCGGGTGGTGAGCGCGATGCGGTTGCGGGTGACGCCTCGGTAGCGGACTCGGCGGTGGCCGTTGGTGACGAGCCAGGCGATGGATCGTTCGACCATTGGGCGGTGTTGGCGGTAGGCGTCGAGTTGTTCACCGGCTTGCCATGCGTGTCGGGCGTCGGCGAGGAGTTGGTCGTGTTCGCCAACGGTGAAGGTCTTGCCGTCGCGGTTCGCGGTGCAGCGTGACCGCAGCGGGCAGCCGGTGCAGCGTGGCCCGAAACTGGTCGAGCCCTTCAGGGCGATCGGGACGGTGTGAGCGTTGGGGCAGGTGACGGTGCGCTGCTGGTAGTCGACGGTGAAGTCGTCGCGTGAGAACTGGTCGGGACCGAGGTTCGGGTTGCGGTGCAGCGGCCAGGGTTTGATGATCGTGGTGTGTCCCGCTTCGCTCAGCGCGGCGCGTGCGGGGCCGGTGCCGTACGCGGAGTCGGCGAGCACCTCGAGTCCTGCTGGTTCGTCGTCGAGCAGGGCGATCCCGGTCGTCGCGTCCGGGGCGTTCGCGGGGGTGAGATCGCAGCCGGTGATCAGCCCAGTCTCTGGCTCGATCGCGAGGTGGGCCTTGAACCCGTCGCGATACTCCGAGCGGGACTTGTGCATGTGCCGGGTCTCCGGATCGACCGTGGAGATCACCCGCTCATAGGCGACCTTGCGAGCGATCCGCCAACTGCCGGGCTGATCGCCTTCTTCGACGTCTTGACCGGCGATCAACGCGAGCAGCCCGACGACGCGTTGCTGATCGTCATCGAGCTCGACTCCATCGAGCGCGGCGAGGATCGCCAACGCGTCGTTGACAAGCCCGGTCACGAGCTCGTTGCGGGCCGCCTGGTCATCCCACGCGCACGCCGGCTTGCCCGGCTGCTCGTAGTCATGCGCGCTCACCTCGACCGCAGCAGCGGCCGGGACCTGACGGCGAGTGCGGCGGATCACCGACACCAGCTGCGTGACGGTGTCCTGGGTCGCGACCGCGTCATCCAACAACGTCGAGTCCAGTGCCCGGCGGGTCTTGCCGTTGAGCACACCGGTGGCCGTCACGACCTCGCGGACCGCGTCGAAGATCCGCTCCGGACGCTCCGATTGGCGGAGCTTGTTCCGCCACAACGTGAGCACCGTCGGATGGAAACCTTCGTCATCCAACGTGAGCCCGGCGGCGACCTTCCACCGCAGATCGGTGCGGACCGCCTGCAGCGCTTCACGATCCGACAACCCCTCGAGCGACTGCAACACGAGCACCGTCGCGATCACCTCCGCGGGCACCGACGGGCGGCCCCGACCCGACGCGAACAGATCAGCGAACAACTCGTCCGGGAACAACCGTTGCCGATGCTCCGCAAGGAACGCATGCACCGTCCCCGCCGGAACCAGATGACCGACCAACGCCTGCGCATCGAGGAGTTCACGATTCGGATCCGACGAGCCCTGCACGCCCCCCATTCTTTTCGATCAGAGCCCCGAACGCGAGCACCAACCACCCGAATTGCTCAGCAGGCTCCTAGACCGACCCGACGGACGGGCCAAGGAGATCGAGCGCGCTCTCGATCGATGCCAGCCGAATTGTGTGGTCGGCCGAGAGGACATCCGCGATCTCGACCCAGCCGAGTCGAAAGTTGACCGTCACCTCCACCACGTTCGATTCGTAGGTGCGCTGTTCCGTTCGGTCGCGCCACTCGGCAATCCAACTCTCAAGGTCCCGTCGCCGAACGTCGCCGACGAATTGTTGGATGAGGCGATCGTCACGGAGCTTCGACATCCCCCGTAGTGTTCCACTTGCCTGGCAGCGAGCAACGCCGATCGGCAGTTATTCCGGTAATCCGTCAAGGGGTGATCGGGTTATTCCGGTAATCGATGGTCAGGCGGTCTCGGCGGGGAGGGTGTCGAGGAGCCGGTTGAAGATCGTGGCTCGGTCGGTCTGGTGGTTGCGTTCGGCGTGGTCGGCTTGGGCTTTCAGGGTGGGGCGGAACTCGACGGCGGTCTGGTAGTAGCCGCAGCCTTCGCAGATCGTTTCGTACGCGCAGTCGCTGGCGACGGGCCGGTTGCACCAGCCGTTGGCGAGCATGCGTCGGTGTTCGGCGGCGAGCTGCTGCAGGCGTTGCTCGGGGTCGGTCGCGGTGTAGAGCGCGTCGATCTTCGCTGACGCTGACGCGTATTCGTCGGCGACGGTCTTGTTCGCGATCCGTGCGTAGGTGAGGGTCATGCGCAGGCTGCGGTGTCCGAGCATCGTCGCGATCGACTCGAGCCGCATCCCACGATTGATCGCTTGGGTCGCGAGCGTGTGGCGCAGCTGGTGTGGGTGGACGTGGCCGAGTCCGGCCGATGTTGCGACGCGAGCAACGATGCGTCCGACGCGATGCCGATCGAGGTGCTGGCCGTCGTGGAGCAGCTTGCCGTCGACAGGTGGATGATCTGTGATCCAGTCGGCGAGCAGCCGTGCTGCGTTGGGGTGCAACGGGATGTTGCGGTCGTTGTGGAGTTTGCCGACCGGGATCCGGATCCATGGTCCGCCGTGTTGCTCGGTGACGGCGTCACGCTCGAGGGTGCAGAGCTCCCCGGCGCGCATCCCGGTCCGTGACAGCAGCTCGATCACGAGCCGATCGAACGGGGCAGCACCAGCGGCTGCGGCTGCGAGACGGGCGGCTTGGACGTCGTCGAGGAACCGGGGCAGCGGGTCATCAGCGACCGGGACATCGACGGAGAAGATCGGGATCCGCATCGGTGCGTCGTCCCAGTCCCACTCGATGATCCGATCGAAGAACGAGCGCAGCATCCCGAACCGCTGCCGGATCGTGTTCCGCGCCGGCGGCTTGCCCGCGGCGGTGATGTGCGCGACGAAGAACAGCTTGAACCCTTCGACATGGACCCGGCGAACGTCGGCGAACCCGACCAGGTCGGGGTGTTCGACGACGAGGAATCGTGCGAAGCAACGCAGCGTGTTGTCCGCGACATCCACCGTTGCGGGGCGCATCGACACGGCGAGCTGATCCAGATAACGCCAGGCAGTGACTGCGAACAGCGGGGCCTGCGCGAGCACGAGATCCCACTCGTGATGCCGGCCGACGCCGTCATCGGCGGGCTGGTCGGCGGGTTCGTTGATGGCGACGAGAGCGCTCATCGAAGGATCCCGACGCTGGCGTCGATCAGGTCGCTGGCGCGTTGATACTCGCCGGCGAGCCAGCTGTCGGCGAGATGCAGATAGACGCGTGTCGACTCGATCGAGCGGTGACCGGCCTGAGCTTGGATCGCTTCCAACGCCATCCCTGCTTCGCGCAGACGCGTCAGACAGGTGTGTCGCAACTGATGACATGTCGCGCGTTCCAGACCGGCACGGGCCTTGGCGGAGGCGACGATCTGCTCGAGCCCGTTGATGCTCAACGGGCTCCCGCGACGGTTCGTCTTCAACACGACGAACACCGCGTCGGTGGTCGTGTCGACGGGTCGTTCGAGTGACAGGTAGTTCGACAAGCTCTGGAAGAATTGGCCCGACATCGGGATCAGCCGTTGATGGCCGCACTTGCCATCAGCGATGAACACACGCCGGTTCGTCGGCTGCAGATCTTCCATCCGCAGCCCGATCACCTCGCAACAGCGCAGCCCACCGAGGACCATCGCTTCGAGCATCGCCCGGTCCCGCCACCGGCGAACCGCCCCCAACAACAAGATCACATCGGCCGGGTCCAACACTTTCGGCAACGTGCGCGGCGTGCGGATCAACGGCGCCCCGGTCGCTTGGCCGCCCGCTCCCGTGCGGCGTGTTGCCATCCCGCGTGGCACCGGGTTCGCCGACCGGTCGCCGCACATCACGAGCCAGTTGAACAACCCCGACACGGACGCCAACCGGCGGCGGATCGTGCGCGCTGCCATCCCCGAGCCGCCATCCGCGAGGCGCACCACCCGACCATCACCGGCACCGCGACGCTGGACGGTGATGAACTCGAACACGTCCGCCGGCGTCACCTCCACCGGGTCCTTGTCGATCACCGCGAAGAAGACCTTCAGGTCCGACACCGTCGCCAACACCGTGTTCGGCCGGCACCTCGCCGCCACGAACTCCACGTATCTGGCGAGCACCTCATCACGCCCAACGCGAGCTAACGCAACCTCCAACGACAACGACATCCCGATCTCCGATCAGCCACAAGCAGACCCTCGACGAGGGACCCCGCCAGCCTCACTCGATTACCGGAATATCTACAGCTCTGCGCTACGGCCGGATACACGAGTTGGCGTGGAACGAGTCGGGATCAGGCGTGAACACGGTCATTTCACGCTGGCCCTTGCGTCGCGCGGCATCGCTTGTGGGGGAGCTCACCAACCACCGCTCGATGGGGACGGCAGCGCCGTCACCACGTACGAGACGCAACTCCTTGCCGGCGGGCAGTTCACCGCCGCGCAGATTGCCCATGACCCGCAGAGCCCCTCCGTCGTCGGGATCCCTCTCCACCGACAGCACCCGAACGTGGAACTCGCCACGCTCACGATCCCGGATGTCATAGACGTGACCGCATTCGCAACGAAGGAGGTACTCCGACTCGGCCACAAGGGCAGACTGCCGTGGCGAGAGACTTGAGGCAAGCCCCGATCCGATCGGCAGTCAGGTGCGGTAGACACCGCGCTCGACGATGGGCACCAGTCGCTCGACTTCTGCTTGTTCCTCGGCGGGCAGGCTGCGCGCCGCCCGAAGGTCATAGAGCGCTTCCATCACCCCAGTCCAGCCGTCGGTGAGACCGTTGTTCGACGTGAACGCCGGCAGGAGCAGCGCGAGGTGACGAAGATCGCGGCGGTCGCACCAAGCATCGATGAGTCGGGTCAGCGGCCCGTTGACGGGGTGTTCGTCCGGCTCGTCCACCCGCACAGCTTGCCCGACCGGGACCGTGCCTATCGGCAGCTCTGCGCTACGTCGGACGACGCTCCGCGAGGTCGCGGTCGACCTTGCGAGCCCACTCCTTGTAGTCCTCGAGGAGACCCTCCGGGTCGCTGCCGGTGCCCTCGCCTCGAATGCCGCCGTTGCGAATCGCGACAACTCGATAGCCGCCCGGCGAGAGCTCCTTGACCGTGAACTCCCACTCGGGAAGGTCGTCGAAGAGGAAGCCCATGCGGGGAGCCTGGCACACCCGCAGCACCAGCGAGACCGGGCAGATCGGTAGTTCGGATCGCTACCTTCGGGCTATGTCGAATCCGGCGCTCACTCCACCTCCGCAGCCGCCAAGGCCGGAAGGAAGCGATGCGCGAAGAGCTTGGAACTCGAAGACCATCGGCATCGTCGTGCTCGCGGCCATCTTCGCCTCTGCGCTAGGAGCCGTGAGTTCGCAGGCAAACCGCCTCGGTGCTGGCATCACGATGGCCCTGCTCGGCGCATATGCAGCAGCCATGCTTCTCGACCCTCCGAAGACATACCCGCACGAGGAAGGCGGCTTCTACCCGCTGGGGGCGATGCCGCTGGTGATGGTGCTTCTGCTCGTTGATGCGATCGCTGCCATCGCGGGGAGGGGGCCGCTCCTCGAGTGGAGTCCCGGCATCGCCGGACTTCCGCTCGCAGCAGCGCTCGGCGTTGCCGAGTACCGACGCCTGTCTGCCTGGCGACACCGCCGCGACACCTCACCGGAATGATGGGATCGCACCCGAGCGGTCGCGGCTGCCCGACCAGTACGGCAGATCGGAGCGGGTCAGTTCGGCGGCGGGAACGTGGCGACATCGCCGCCGGGAAGTCCGATGAGTTGCGATCCGTCAGGCAGCACCACCTGCCAACTCTCGTAGGCGTCTCCGGGCCCAACCTCGATCAGACCCCCGTCCGAAAGTTCCACACGGAGCGATCCCGAGCGAAGGGCGCGGAGTCCGGACACCTCGCGATGGATGACGGCCAGAGCAGCGCCGACTCCTTCGAGGGTCTCCGGCGTCACGGGTACTGCGACACCGTCAAGTGTTGCGATGAACGGACCCTCGATGACGATGAGCATCTGATTGTCCAACACGAGTCCGAATCTGAAGTCGACCTGGACCTGGTCGACTCGAGCCGAATCGCGGAGCAGCGACCAACCATCGGCATCACCCCGGATCGCTTCGCTCACGCAGCGCATCGTGCCCGGTGGCCACTCACGGCGCAAGCGTGTCCACCTAGCCATGGAACCATCCCGATCGGCAGTTCTGCGCGGTCGCGCCCTGACAGACTCGTCAGGTGGTGAGCCCGGACCGATGCGCCGATGCCGATCCGACCCCGGGGGTGCTCAAGCTCATGCTCGACACCAACGTCATCGATGCACTGATGGCGGACCGGGAGCTGGTGTCGCTCCTTCGGAGTGCCGTCGACAACAGCACACTTGAGCTGCTCATCACCCACGTCCAGATCGACGAGGTCATGAACACAGGATCGGCGAAGCGGGCGAAGCGCGACGCTCTCGTGCAGATGCTCGCAACCTTGCCGGCGAAGCGAGTGCCAACGTATGGCGTCATCCTCGACCTCTCTCGGTTCGACAACGCCATCTTCGCCTCGGACGCGCACGCCGCCACGCTTCTCGAAATGACTGGTGGAAACACGCGCCGCAGCGAGGACGCCCTCATCGTGCTGACGGCAGCTTGGTTCTTCGCCGACGTCGTAAGCGAGAACATCAAGGACGTCCCCAAGATGGCCGCACATGTCGGCATCGCCTCGTATCGGACTGAGGATCTTCGGCGCGTTGTAGGCATCGGGCCGCGCGCGTAGCGCAGATCGGGTCGGCGTCGCCGGTGCAGGCAAGCAGTACCTTCGTCGATATGGCATTGCCCGCCGCCGACGATCCCGGGATACGTGCCGTACTCGACCGTCAAGTCCTGATCCTTCTCGAGCTCGCAGACGAGGTGCTCGCCGAGGTGTCCCTCGAGGAGTGTCTGCATCGGTTCCACCCGCAGAGTTGGACGGTTCATGAACGCGACGGTCACTGGTTCGGCCAACTTGGCGAGGAGCCACCGGACGTCCCCGTGCCGAGTCTCGGTTGGACCATGTGGCACCCGATCTGGTGGCTGGAAACCCTCCTCGCGGCGTGTCGGGGCGCGTCGCTGCCAGCGCCCGAAGACGTCGAATGGCCCGGCCCTCAATCGGTCCGACGAATCCGAGAGCTGTGGTCGGAATGGACGACGTTCGTCGCGGGACTGACCGACGACGACCTGCGATCGAGCGAGCTCACCCGATTTCCCTACACCGACGGGCGCCCGTTCGCGTACGTGCTCGGCTGGGCTTCGATGGAGATGACGAAGAACCTCGGCGAGATGTGCCTCCTTCGTCGGTTGGTCAGAGATCTCGGCGTCGTATCGAAGTAGCGCCGAGTGCCCGGATCGGACGGCGAGCGCAAGGCAGCCGGCCGGCCCGATCGGCAGATCGGCTCGGGATGGCCACCCATTCAGCTGCTCGGGCGGGCAAGAAGCCAGAGCAGGCCTCCTGAGCTGACGCGGATGACGAGATAGGCAGCGATGAGTTCCACTTGGGCGCCTGACGCGAGGGATGCCTGAGCGATGTAGGCAACTCCGCAGGCAACAGCGCAGCGGCGCGCAAGCGGCCGGTGTCTGCCGACTATCCACAGCAGCAACTCCAACGACCAGAAGGGCAACGACAGAACGGTGAAGGTTTCGGCCCATGCACGTAGGAAGCCGTCGGGAGAAGTCGAGCCGGGCCACACCGGCATGTACGGAAGCACGTTCACGGCCGCGACCGCCGCTGCCGCGACTCTTTGAGTTCTCGTCCATGCTGCACGACGCCCACCGCGAACCTCACTGAGCCGACGCAGCGCGAACGGCGCGAGCAGCGCCACCGGAGCAAGGGCAAACAAGATGAAGGTCATCCAGGCCTAAGACTGCCACTCGCCCGATTGCCGGCGGCAACGCCTGGCGACCCGTCGATCCGATCGGCGGATCCGCGCTAGCGCATCTTGGCGCCGCCGGTTTCGAGAGTCGGCCGATCTCGCAGGTCAGGATCGGAAGGGTCAGCTACGGTGCCTCGATGCGACGAGGACGACTGCGGCGCGCCGCGACCGCTGCTCTGATTGCCACGACGGCCATGTTGGCGGCGTGCAGCGATTCCGACCAAGCCATGTCTGATACCCCACAAGTCACGGTCGATGAAGACGCTGAAACGAACCTCGAGAGCCGCCTCCTGACGGTCGCCCAGGTCGAGCAGGCCCTCGGGGGCTCCGGTCTCAGCCAGGCCGACATCTCGGAAACGCCTGTCTTCGAGAACCCCGACCCGCGCGGCCCCTGCGGCGGCGTCGTTCCGCAGCTTCCTCTGGGCGAAGGAACCGTTGGCCGCTCGTTTAGTGCGTCGAACATCACGATCGTTCAATTCATCACTCCCACCTCGACGGTCACTACCGCATACCTGGACGCGATCATCGGCGACGCCTCACCTGGCTGCAGCGCCTTTGAGTCCGAGACGAACCAGGGACTCATGCAGAAGGTCAGCGACATCGAGATCGTCGATGTCACCAGCGCGCAAGCGGGAGCCATCGCTTTCACCAGCCGCGTCGACGTCGGTGGCCAGACCATCTACGCGGCGGTGGTTGCGGTTGCCGATAGCGAGGCCACCACGTATCTGCAGATGGGTGCACAAGACCGAATCGACAGTCGTGCCGTGCAAGCGTTGGCCAAAGCGGCGAGCGCCGCTCTGCGACCAGGGGAATAGCCGGCGCTCAGCAAGAGCGGCCACCCAGCACCGTGCGAGCAGAGCGCCAAAGATCAACCTTCTTCGCTATTGGACAGCGCGCTCAGGAAGACGCGGTGCCCCTACCGCCAGCCCCTGGCGTCGTTGTTATGCGGTCTCCGGCGAAATCGGCGAGGTAGCGCCGAGCGGCAGATCGGATCGGCCTCGCCTCATCGATTGGCACGGGAGTCAAGAGCAGTCGAGATCCTCTGAACCGCCCGCTGTCGTTCCCACGGACGGCGCTCAACGATCGTGCTGGCGCCGTCTTGTGGCGACGAACCCGTAACATCGGCTCGTCATGCCTGACTGGCTGTGGTTGATCATGATCTTGGTTGTGCCACTCGGCGGCGGTTTCGCGGTGTACCGATACGCAGACCTCGTTGCCGAGACCTTCCATGCCCTAGACGAACCGGGGTTGGATCTGCGATCGCCCGAACAGAGAGCGACCGTCGTACGAGGCGCTGGGATCATCGGAATGGTCGTCGGAGTCGGGTGCCTCTTCTCCCTCCTGCTGGTGTAGGGCGTCACAAGTGGCAGCTCGGGGCGTCTTCGACCAAGAGCAGCGTGCCGCCGTCGCCGGTTTGCCACAGCGAGACCACCTACTGTCGCCACGTCTTGTCGACAATCCTCGGGTGCAACCGATCCCAGGCGACGGGCGACCGACCGGTGCGGCAGAATCAGACAGCCGCTCTCTAGCCTGACTTCCAGTTGCATCCTGGCTGAAACCACTCGAAGGAGATGCCGTGGGCACTTTGGTCCTTGTTGGCTACTGCGCCGTTGCCCTTCTCCTGAGCGCTGCGGCGGTTTACGTTCGAACGAGGCTCGCGTTCAAGGCGGTCGCTGATCGGCGGAGGAACGCAGCGACGCAGGAACAAGGGGAAGGGCCCGCCCCCCCCAGTGAGGAGTCCTCTTCAACTGCGCGCTTAATGTGCGATCAACTGACTCGGCCCGCCCGGATCGGCAGATCTGAGCGCCGGGGCGAGTTCACGGGCGGGTTCACCTACAGTCTCGGGATGCTTGTTACCTCCCGGCGAAGCGGCAATGGGCGCACATCGTGTGCTCGCTGTGTCGCTCGACGTTCGGTATGAAGGATGCCGTCATGGCAGTCATCGGGGTGTGGTGGATCTACCTTGGGCTGCGAGCGGAGCGTTTCGAGAGGTATGCCGCGATCAGGCGGGCTAAAGGGTTGCCGGGACAACCCGTGCTGCAGCGGATCGTCGCTCTCGTGGTCGGCGTCGCCTGTGTGGTCTACGGACTCTGGCCTTTGCTTCCTTGAGATCCGCGCTGACGTGGCCAACGATTGGCAAACGTCCGTCGGGCCGATCGAGGCCGTTGTGTCTTGCCCCGAAGGGGCGATGATCGCAAGGTGCCAGGTCATCCCGATCGGCAGCTCGGCGCTACCTGGTCACGAAGCGTGGCGAAGCTTCGCTGCCCGATGCCGAAGCGCCTGCGGGTGCGACCCGTCCATCGAGTACCCCAGAAGTACATCGTCCACGGGTGCGGCGGCAAGGTCATTCGAAAGCCAATCAAGGGCCTTCGACGCCCAGTAGTCGGATCCGTCAAGCGCGTAGCGAACTAAGTCGTATGGATCGACCTGCAGATCAACGTCAGCGGAGTACGGCGACTCCAGAAGCGTGAGGAATCTCACCATCTCGACCTCAGGCGTGCCGGTCATGGCATCGAGCGTTGCCTCACAACATCGGTGGTGTCCAGCGTGTCGATTGGCAGATCGGGGTGTGCCCACACTCGATCGATGGAGCGGGGAGGGGCTTCGCCATCGTGTCTCCGCGATGCGACCGTAGTGGCGCCCTCACTTGGCGGCTACCCGACTTCCTCGGATCGGCCGGTGGCTTCGTTGATGACTTCACGACTGCCCAGTGGCGTTGACAGCCTCACTCTGACGGTGCGGTCTTCGACCGCCGAACCGCACTCAGCGACTGATGAAGCGCCCCCAGCGAGAGATGTCACCGACACGATCGAAACGCGGACCTCGGTCTCGCTCTCCTCGGCGCGTGCGGAGTAGGCCGTGCCACAGCGACCGTCAAACGTGCGCTCCGGCCTCCCGACAAACTTGATCACCAGTTCTTCACCACTGCCTTCAGAGCTGACAGACAGCCACGTCTCAGGTACAAGCCTGTCGTCAGCCGCAGCGCTCGCCATGAACTCGTCGACGGCACGCTCATCGGCGTCGAAGTTACGCACGAACGGCCACCATCTGATCGCCAGCCCCGCTAGGAGGACAGCAAAGGTCGCCCGTTTGAACCATGCATTCCAGTCAGTCTTCGCCGGAGGCAGGTCCCAGTAGGACTGCCGCGGAGATGCTGGAACTGGCGAATCAGAGTCATCCGCCGCGTCATCGGACACATGCCCACACTGCCTCTGTCCAGGCCAGATGCGCAAGTCATCTCCGCCGACCGATCGGCGGTTCTGCATGGTGGTCTCAGTCGCCGATGAACCAGAGGTACATGTGCACCTCGTCGGCACATCGCTCCGCCAGCTCAACAACCGAGTCGATCGCCTGGCGTTCGACCGGGTCCAACAGATCAGCGGAGCACGAACGCAGCTCGGCTGCGAGCACTCCTGCCTGCAGGCGATTGAAGACCGTGTCTCCGTAGGGATCGACGAATCGAAGAAGGTCAGATGAACGTTCGGAAAGCGGTGGAATCAGCTTCGTCAGAATCCTGGCTTCGATGACGTCGGACGCGACACACCCCCGCTCATCGCGCAACTCGACGGAGATAGGCACGCGCTCGAGACTGCCCGGACCGGGCAGGGAACGCAAGGCATCAGGCCGTTCCGATCGGCAGTTCGGGGCGGTGCTCTCCGGCCTAGCGGTCCGCTGGGCGGGGTGCGGCGCGGGAGTCGCTGCCATCCGTTGCGTCTAGGGCCGACGTTGGTTCCCAGGCTGGCGAGTCTGTCCCGGGACACTGGAAGTCCGAGAGCGAGCCGACCGTTCCATCGACATTGACCTGACCCAGTGCCAACTGAAACCGCTGATTGAGTCCAATGTCAGCGCTTCCCGACACATCGACGCTGTCGCCCGGCCCAAAGGCCCGGACGACGAGAAGCAGGTCCGGCAACGGCGGCCACGGCGCCGTCGAGAACGTTGAATCCTCGTTGACTCTGCGAAGAAGAGACTCGTTGATGACCTCTCGATCGGCGCCCGGAGAGACAACCTCCGGCGCAGTCGACACCACGAGCGAACGCGGACTGATCGGCGGGTCAAACGTTTCCCGCATGATCGGATCGAACGCCTGGCTGCTCGTGCTCAACATCCCGACCTCGACCGTGGCGATGCTGTTGTCGCCGCAGGGATAGATCAGCAATCCAAAGCTCGTACTCGTGAGCCGAGCGACTCCGCTCGTGAACTGCGGACCAACGACATGCCGATCGACGGACGAGCAGCCGGGCAGCAGGCACGCGACCGCCGCTACTACACATGATGCTGAACGTCTCAGGTCGATATCGGAAACCGTGACGGCACGAGGTCCACGACGGAGGTCGATGTTTGCCACACGCCGTCACTACTGCAGTCGGCGCAGGAGCGCTCAGCCGGCCCCTGAGCGAACACCGCTGACAACGCGACCCCCCAACAAAGGGCCCGAACCACGACGGCGAGCGCGAGGCGCCACGCCATGCCGATCGGCCTTTCGGAATGCGGGTCGCACGTCGTGCGCGCTCCGGCGCGTTCAGCGAACGGCAGCGCACGCGACGTCCGGACCATCAGAGCAACCCGCTCGAAATGCCCGGTATGTGCGCTCTCCGCAAGCGGTTCGAGAGCACGATTGCGCCCACCAGGTCTTCCGCTTTGCAGTGGCGGGATCACCCGGATATTGCTTGTTCTGCTCTACCTGTCGTCGCCAGCATCAGCTGGCGCTTGGTCTCGGGGCTCGTGCGCGAAAATGTTGGGCGTGGGCGATGACGTTGACCCCGCCGATCAGCAGCTCGAGGTGTACGACACCAAGACAGGCCTGTGGCATCCCGAACTGGGCGATCTCACCGCGCCCGACGGGTGGGAGTTCCTCCCGTCAGGCGACGCGTTCGTGACCCGACGCGCCAAGGCAGCGGGCCAGTACTGGACGCTGTACCAACCGAAAGGCCGGCGAGCGCATCGTCGACTGCTCGGACTTCTTGCCCCCACCGATGCCATCTCCGCAGCACGCACCGCTGCCGAAACCACCGCCGCGACGCGAGAGACGAAACGCGCGGCCGGGGCCCGCCAGCGCGCCAAGGCCGAGGTCGGCTACCGGGCCGAGTTCGAACAAGCGATCCTGCTCTGGCTCGACTTCGCACCCGAGCACGCCGAGATCGCACGCGACATCGCAACGAGCGCGGTCGAGCGAGCAGCCGTCGTCGGGAGCGGGCGTGTCGGCAGGACCAGAACCCTCAGCCTCGAAGACCGGGCCGCGCTCGCAGCACGCGCCTACATCCGCCACCGCTACACCGACTACGAAGACCACCTCGAGGGTCTCGACTTCGCCGACCTCGAGGACAACCTCAGCGGGCTGGACTACCGCGACATCAAGCGCGCCGCCCACCGAGCAGTCGACGACTTCCTCGAACAGCACCGCCCCCACGGCTGATCGCGCGCCAGCAGTCGACACGTTCGCCCTCAAGAACCCGTCCAGATCGCTTGCCAGGGAGCGCACATACCGGGCATTCGGCGCTATCTGGCGTCAGCGTGACCTGCGCGTCATCCACACTGTTGGAGTGAGCGACGAGCCGACTCTGGACGCCGAAGTCTTGGCCTACTACGGCCAAGGCCGCGAGCGGACACGTCTCGAGTCCGTGAGCCGGCTGGAGTTCCTGCGGACGGCCGAACTGTTGGAGCGGTTCCTACCGCAGCCCCCGAGGTCCGTATTGGATGTTGGTGGTGGCGCGGGCGCGTATGCGCTGTCACTCGGGAGGGCCGGCTACGACGTAACGCTGATCGATCCCGTGCCGTTGCACGTAGAACAGGCACAGGGTGCTGGAGTTGAGTCCGCAGCCGTTGGAGACGCACGATCGCTCCACTTCCCGGATGACTCGTTCGACGTGGTCATGCTGCTCGGCCCTCTGTACCACCTGCCCGACCGCGGGGCCCGGCTCGGTGCGTTGCTTGAGGCCGTCAGGGTGGTGCGACCGTCGGGCCTGATCGTTGCGAGCGTGATCTCACGCTTCGCATCAACACTCGACGGGCTCCATGCTGGGTTTCTGCTTGACGACCGGTTCGAAGCCATCGTGCGGACCGACCTCGCCACGGGGCGCCATGAGAACCCCGGACGAGTTCCCGGCTGGTTCACGACGGCGTACTTCCATGAACCGGGCGAGATCGAGACCGAGTTCGGCGACGCCGGCTGTCGGGTGAGCGAGGTGTTGGCGATCGAAGGTCCCACCTCGGGGATGTCGGATCTCGATGCATGGCTCGGTGACGACGAACGCGTGGGAGTCCTGATGCGAGCGATTCGCAGAGTGGAAGCAGAACCGAGCCTGCTCGGTTGCTCCAGTCACCTCTTCATCGTGGCTCACCCACTTGCGTGAGCACCGGCCCGCTACCAGGGCGGCGGAGCCCATAGCTGCCGATCGGGGTGGCAGGCTGGTGCTTGTGAGACTGCCGGCGCTGGCCGCTCGACTACTGCTTGCTGGAGCGGTGTTGACCGCGTGTGGAACGGGATCGAACGAGCTGGGCTCGTCCGGCTCATCTGGCTCGGCGGTGGCGCCCGTTGCGTCGAGCCCAGAGTCGACCATCAACACGACGGAACCGCCGGAGACGTCAGCGCACGCGTCAGCAACATCGACTGCGAGCCCGTCAGCGTCGGACCTCGAGGTGCCGCTGTCCGGCGGCGAGGTGCTGGCACCCACCCTGATCACGACCGTGCCCTTCGGCACCGGACTCGGCAAGCTGTCGCCGCATGACGGCGAGCATCTCGTCAATGTGGCACTCACGCCCGACTTCATGGCCGTGTTCGAGCACCAGTCCCCAAAGATCACCGACCCCTTGCCCCTTCTCACGGGACGCGTGCTGCTCCTCGACCGCAGCGGCACTTGGATCAGGGATGAAGTGCTGCCGGACCTTGCAGAGTCGTCCATCGTCTGGTCAGGAACGGCGCCGAACGGGACGCTCTTCATCGCCTTGTGGCTTGCGGACGGTACCTCGCGTCTGGATGCGTACACCGTTTCCGACGAGGGCTTGCGCTTGTTGCAGTCGTCGACTCTCGACTCGTTCCCGCAGCGTGTGTTCGAGATCGTGACCGGCGGGGTCGATCAGCCCGGCTCTGGACGTGTGATGGACATCGAGACGAACGTTGCACTCGACGAGACGTCCGTGGAGGCCGTCAAACGGGTCGACGGCGGCCGCGCCACAGTGACGGTGGATCGTTCCGATCTCCTCGGTTCAACCCAGTGGATCGTGAACGTGGAACAGGATGACTCCGATGGGGAAGCACCCGAGCTGCAACGATTCGGGCCCTTCGGCGATGGCGCCTGGTTCGCCGACGTCACCGTTCGTGACGTGGCGACCTTTGACCCCTTCGTGGCGGTGCTGCCCGCGGACTCGTCCCCCTATTGGTTCCGGCTCGGCGAGTGGCGCCTACAAGCCGCTGACGACCGCATGATCCTCTTCACCCACGCGACTCCCGCTGGCATCGAGATTGCAGCGTTGATGGCGAAGGACTAACGGCGCAGGCAGACGAGAGCGGCCGCCTCCGGCCACGGGATCGTGGCCAGCCCAGACGAACGAGTCACGAGCGCGGAACTGCCGATCGGGCGCGGTGAGTCCGGCAGGGACTACTCAGGACGCCGATCGTGCATCACGCGTGCGGGCCTCCCGGCTGCCGCCTCTTGCTCCTGCCAGTTCGGCTCGCGCCTCGGGCACCTCACCGTGCCTGTTGTCGGGATGCCAGATGCTTGCACAGGAGACCGGAGCGGAGCCACGCCTGTCTGCCGATCAGGTCCGGGCAATGACTTGCGGGAAGCGTCCTCGCCGGGCATTCTGCGCTCGTGTCAGATGAGGCGAGGGCGAGCGTCGACGCTTGGGATCGATGGGTCTCCGAGTTGGAGGATCATCCGCTTGACGCCTTTGAGTACGACGAACTGATCGCCACTCGTGGACGCTTGGCGTCTCGGTTGGAACTCGCTGGTAACGAGGCGCTGTGGGTATCCGCCGACGCCATCGACGCTCGCTTCGTGGAGATCACGACTGACAACTCGACGACGGAAACCACGAACTGGTGGCAGTCGCGCTTACCGAAAGCTCCGGAAGCGCTTCGGTACCTCAGGGGCGACTACTAGCGCGGAACTGCCGCTCGGCGCGGGCCTGATGCCTTGCGCTCGCCGTTGAGTCCGGGCACTATGCCCCGCGTGTCAGACCCGTTCGAGGACGCCGATTACGCCACACGGGCCTACCTGCAAGAGCTAGGCGAGCTTCGTTCCGGACAAGCCCGTCACTCGGGTTCGGCGTTGGTGACGATCAGAGTCGGGCGCGATTCTCGGCACCACGCGATCATCTACAACGAGGACGCGGACGACGGCGATCGAGCAGTCGTAGTCGTCCCCCTCGAAGTCGACCCCGGATTCAGCTCATTTCCGGACGCTTCGGCGGCGACCTTCTATGGAACGTTGCGGCCGGGACACGCCGTGGCTTTGGAGATGGGCGAGCGTCTGTACTTTCCGGCCGGGCCGTCGTTCAAGCCCGGGCCGCTGGTGCTTCGTTTCCGAGCCAGCACCATGCCTTCCTGGGCCGCCACACTTCCCGGCTATCTGAACGACCCGCGGCGATGGAAGACGCGCAGTGTGCTGCCGACCTTTGCCGCCATCGGGGGAGTCTCCGCCGTCGCGAGTCAGTCGTTCGCGGGGTTGCTGGTGTGCGCCGCCGCTATCACCTGGTTCAGAGTTGTCTACCGGCGCTGGCGCTCGACCTCGGACCCCTTCGATGACGGCAGCGGCCCAGTCGAGTGGTAGCTCCGATCTGCCGATCGGGCGCAGCTACGGACCCCGTTGGGGTCGCCCTCTTAGACTTCGTGCAAGGCTTGTAAAGGGGACGGCTCGTGACCGACGATGTCGACGCAAACACGCGAGACGCTGTTGCTGCGGCGCTCGGTGAGCCGCTCCTGGCCGGCGGTTTGGTTCGTCTCTTCGTGACGGAGGCGGAGGTACCCGGTGGGAACGGACTCGCTGCTCTCGGCACCGCGCTGAGATGGCTCTGGGATCGGCGAGCGGTGACTCGGGCCGCCAGATTGCCGCGACTGTTCTTTCTCGCTGTGACCGATTCACGCGTCGCGGCCGTCGAGCTTCGCTACGAGCGACCGGTGCGTGTCTCGGCGATACCTGGCGTGTGGAGTCGGGAGGAGGTGTCGATGATCTCGACCGATCGATCGGGCGTCTTCGAGATGTCCATCTCGGACAACTCGTTCGAGATCGAGGTGTTGCGCGACGACAACTGCCTTCCGTGCACGGTGACAGGACTTCTGGTTCGATGACTCGATGGCCGAGCCGATCTGCCGATCCGAGCGGGTGATGACGTGATGAACTTGCCAGGACGGGTGTGGCACCTTCCGCTGGAGTGCAGGGTCGCTGACCCGATGGTCAGGATCGGTTGCACGGGAGGACGCCGTTGCGGTCTGCAACACGCCAGAGGGGATCGCCACACTTGATACGTCGGTTGGTTCTCGGCTTCGTCGTCGCCGCTGGGGCGATGTGCTTGCTGACCGGCTGCGATCCCGCCCTCGTACCCCAGCAGCGCGACCGGGTCAGCCTGGACCTGGTCGTGAGTGCCGACGGGGATGCGAACGTTCGGCTCGGCTTCGGTGACGGTCCCGAAGCCGAGCGTCTCATCGACATGGCCACCGACCTTGACGCTCCAGTGTTCGGAAGTGGTCGGTTGAGGGCAACGATCGATGGGAACGGCGCCGGCTATCCGTTCTTGGTCCTTCGCGCTGATGGGGTGTTTCAGCCCGGCAGTGACCCTTCGGTTCGGTTCGATCTTCGTCGGCTGTGTCAGCAGATTCTCGATCTCGGCTACGTCTCGATCGATGCCACCGTGAGTCAGCCAAGGATTCCGCACGACTGGGCGATCGAGCCGGCAGATTCGTGGACGACCAACGTGACGCTCGAGGGCTGTGAGCGTGCCCCCTTCGGGATGCTCGACCTTCGTCCTCAACCCGCGCGGTGGCTGCTCGCAGTGGGCCTCCTGGGTGTGTGTCTCGCGGCAAATCTCCTGCTCGCGAGAGAACAATCACGACGTCGTCACCGTCGGCGCAGAGCCACCGTCTACGGGACGGCTGCGATGCTCGCCGCAGGAGCCGGGGTGTTGACGGGCGCTGCTGGCCAAGGAGACAACCTCGTCGCGAGTGGGTGGATCGATGGTGGCTGGATCGCGACAGCGTTGGATGTCGTTCCGATCGGCATCCTTCCGCTCGGTGGCTGGGCGCTCGCTCAGACCCTCGCGCCGTGGACGCAGCCGAAAGACGACCAGCAAACCGCGCCCGGCACTACCGCCCCGTGAGAGAAGTGGCGCACCACGAACCCCCTGCCAACGGCACCGACCATCGTGCGAGCAGCCGTCCAGATCTGCCGATAGACGCGCCAGCCAGGCGCCGCCAAAGCTGTCCCCAACCGTATGTTGCCGGGTGGTCAGTCGTCCTCGTCGTGCCGTCGGCTACTACATGACGAGTCCGCCCGTCACGTGGCTGATCGTCACTTGCCCAATGGTTCTTCTCCGGAGTGTCACCGGCTGGGTGCTGTTTGCCGTCGGACTAGCTGCGGCCGTTGTCTACTGGCGGCACTCTGTTCGAGTCCGGGGCGGCGAAATCGTCACTCGGCGGCTGGTCGCTGGCTTCCGCCGAATCGGGGACGCCGACGTCGTGGAGGTGCGGATGCACATCAGGCCATCTGAGTGGGGTGGCAGTTGGAGTACGCACGGTGTCACGCTTCATCTCGCGGACGGTCGGGCAGTCGCAGTGCAGGAGTCCGCATGCTGGAGCGAGGACAAGCTCGATGCCTGGTACCGATGGCTGCGGCAGGAGATCCTCGGTGATGTCATTCCCTGGTGACCGAGCCGAACTGCCGATCTGTCTGCCGCTCAATCGCTCAGCGGTACGCGCTCCACAGCGCGTACAAGAGGTAGGCGCAGAAGAGGACGATAGTCAGGCTGCCCAGGAGCGTCTGACCTGCGAAGTCCACGGCATCGGGTTGGGTCCACAGAGTCACCAGCAACCCGATCGCAGACAGAACGACGCCGACGGTGATTGCGACTCGGATCCGCCGAGCTGGAATAGCCGGACCTTTGTCCACACCCGTGACCCTACCCGTGGCCGACGAACTGGCCGTCGGCGAGTCCACGCATCTAGCACTTCCCCTTTCGGGCAGTACCGAACTGCCGCTCTGCTCGGCTTGATCCCTTGCGCTCGCCGCGCGGTCCGGGCATTCGGTGCGGCTCGTCGGTACTACGACGTGGCACGCCCTTTGTGCCGGCGAATTGCGAAGACACACCCTGCTCCGATGACACCGACCGCTCCTGCGATCACGATGATCCGAACGGTCGAGGATTCTGTCCCGTTGTCACCTATTGGCGAAGCGCCTGCGCGAGGAGCCGAGCCGGATCCAAAGCTGGCTGGAATGGTGTCGCTCGCCAGCGGGCGTGTTCCTGAGCACAGGCTGGAGTACAGCTCGCCGTCGACAGCACCGCTGACGACGCTGTCGGTCTCGCGAGCGAACACCAGGAACGGACCTGGACCGCTGATTTCGAGGCCGCAGCTCGCACCTTCTCGGGCCGTGACGATCGACTGGCGAGCGAACACCTCCCCCTTGTACACCTCTTTCACGTCAAACACGAAGCGCTCGGGATCGGTCGAAGAGTAAGTGTCGCCGGGCGGTGTAATGACCTCGAAGACCGTGCCTGTGAACGCAGCGTCAGAAGCGTCGAGCGCCTCCTCATCGGTAAACGTGGCGCAGCTGCACGCCGCCACCCGTTCCGAGCTGCCGAGGACAATCGCTCCAACCGAGACCGTGGTCGCTGTGAGGAACGTCAAGACCCATGAGATCGTGCCCGCTCGTTGTCGCATCACACCATCTTGGACGACGGAGCAGGACGCATGGTTCCTTGGACTCCTTGCCCGCTCCGAACTGCCGCTCGGCTCGCCCTCTGGTGACTCGAGGATTTGGCATCCTGCTCGTGTGGCCGGATGCGATGATCGACAGCTGGCAGACGCCGAGGCGCGCCTGAACGTGACGCTGCCCGGTGCTCTCAAGGCGATGTACCTCGCCGCGGACGGGCGGTTCAACGTTGACGGTCAATGGTGGGTGGTGTGGCCATTGGAGAGGTTGGTCGCCGACACTCTTCAACGATGGAGCGAAGGAATGCTCGACCTGTCGCTCGTTGCTTTCGGCGACGACGGCACTGGCGATCCGTTCTGCGTCGACAGCGGAGGCGAGTCACCAGTGGTTCGATGGAGCGTGATCGACGCCGAGATCGAAGAGGAGCTGAGCTTCGACCGGTTCGCCATCGAGTGGCTCAAGAGTTGACCGCCCCGATCTGTAGATATTCCGGTGATCGAGGGGTGCTGGCGGGGGCTTCTCGTCGAGGGTGAGTCGAGCGGTAGCCCGCGGCCTCCTCGGAGTCTCGGACCGGTGCGCTCGTTCATTCACCGACCCGAGGTGACCGCCCAGAGCTGCCGCTCGGCACGACCCACTCGCTCACCATTGGTTCGGACCGGCCAGGCCCAGCGGAGGCTGGCCACGCCTGCATTGAGTCGGCAAGCGAGTCACCATCTGTTCCACAGGCTCCACAACCCGGACACCGCGAACAGCGCGCCGATCACGAGGAGAACCATCCGGAACACCGGATCGCTGACTCGCCTCGACCGATCTTTTCGGAACCGAGTCAGCCAGCTCGGAAGCTCAGGACGCGCGCACACTGCAACCACGAATGCGCCGAGCAGCACAGTGCAGATGTCGCCAACCACGTCCATGTCTCAATCCTGGTGCCTTCCAGCCCGTGCGTGGGGCACCGAGCCCTCGCCGGAGGCTCCGTGCCGACATACGCCAGCGACCCCGGTCACGAGTTAGTCTCGGGGCCAGATCTGCCTGGTTGATGATCTTGGTGGCGTTGCGGCTCGTTCGTAGCGTCTGGGTTCGCCCGGCGGGTTGGCTCACGATCTACCTGTCGCCTGCGGGTTGGCTTTCGAACGAGAGGCCGCTCGCCGGGTGAACCGGCCGTGGTGTGGCTCGAAAGAGGCGCGCAGGACATCTTGAACCAGGAGTGCCCATCACGGTCCCTCAACCCCGACGAAGGGAGAACGTGATGTCAGTGATGATCGGGATCGATCCGCACAAGCTGCTCCACGCGGTGTGCGCGATCGATCGCAGCGAGGTCGAGCTCGGCCAGTTGCAGGTCCGCTCGGGACCGCGACAGCTGAGTGAGTTGTTGTCGTGGGCGGCCCGGTTCGAGCAGCGGACGTGGGCGATCGAGTCCGCTGGTGGGCTCGGCTATCTCCTCGCCCAGCAGCTTCTCGGGCACGGCGAGACCGTGCTCGACGTGCCGCCGACGTTGTCAGCTCGGGTGCGTGTGCTCGGCTCGGGGCGGTCGAACAAGAACGACGCGAACGACGCACGCGCGGTCGCGATCGCAGCGCTGCGATCACGATCGGTCGCAGCGGTGCGGGCCGAGGATCACGTGAGTGTGCTGCGCCTGTTGGCCAAAGCGCAGCTCGATGCGTCGCGTGCTCGGAGTCGTGCGTGTAGCCGGCTGCACGCACTCGTGCGGGAGTTGGTGCCGGGTGGGATCCGCAAGGAAATCGTTGCAGGACAAGCACTTCAGGTCCTCGTCGCGATCGAGCCGGTCAACGCGACGCAACGTCAACGGCTTGAACTCGCGCGGGAGACGCTCGAGGAGATCGAGCTGCTCGACGTGCGGATGAAGCGCTTCAAGCAACGCATCACCGAAGCCGTGAAAGCATCCGGCACCACACTCGTCGACGTCTACGGGATCGGCCCGATCCTCGCCGCGACGATCATCGGTTACACCGGCGACATCGGTCGCTTCCCGACATCCGGGCACTACGCCGCCTACAACGGGACCGCACCGATCGAGTTCTCCTCGTCGGGTCGCACGGTGCACCGGTTATCGCGTCGCGGGAACCGGACGCTGAACCATGCGATCCACATGATCGCCGTCACCCAGATCCGCCACCTCGGCAGCGAAGGCCGCGGCTACTACGACCGCAAGGTCGCCGAGGGACGCACCAAGCGCGAAGCGATGCGCGCGTTGAAGCGGCAGATCTCCGACCGCGTCTACAAGCACCTCACCGCCGACA
>JAXLRF010000001.1:0-1680 GCA_046331225.1 Acidimicrobiales bacterium | reverse complement strand
CGAGCAGGGCATCACCATCGACGTGGCCTACCGCTACTTCGCCACGCCCAAGCGCAAGTTCATCATCGCCGACACCCCCGGCCACCTGCAGTACACGCGCAACATGGTCACCGGCTGCTCCACCGCCGACCTGGCCCTGGTGCTGGTCGACGCCCGTCACGGGGTCGTCGAGCAGTCGCGCCGGCACGCCTTCCTCGCGTCGCTGCTGCGGGTGCCCCACCTGGTCCTGTGCGTCAACAAGATGGACCTCGTCGACCACGACCAGGCCGTGTTCGAGGAGATCGTCGAGGAGTTCACCGGCTTCGCCACCAAGCTCGACGTCACCGACCTCACCTTCATCCCGATCTCGGCCCTCAACGGCGACAACGTCGTGCACCGCTCCGAGAACATGCCCTGGTACGAGGGGTCGTCGCTGCTGCACCACCTCGAGTCGGTGTTCATCGCGTCCGACCGCAACCTCATCGATGCCCGCTTCCCGGTGCAGTACGTGCTGCGGCCGATGAGCGAGGCCCACCACGACTACCGGGGTTACGCCGGCACCGTCGCCGGCGGCGTGCTCAAGCCGGGCGACGAGGTCGTGGTGCTGCCGTCGGGGTTCACCTCCACCATCCGATCGATCGACACCGCCGACGGCCCCGTCGAGGAGGCCTTCGCCCCCATGGCGGTGTCGGTCACGTTGAACGACGAGATCGACATCAGCCGCGGCGACATGATCTGCCGGCCCCACAACCAGCCGACCGTGGGCCAGGACATCGACGCCATGATCTGCTGGATGAGCGAGCAGGCCACCCTGACGCCGCGGGGCAAGTACACGCTCAAGCACACCACCCGCTCCGTCCGGGCCCTGGTGAAGGACCTCCACTACCGCCTCGACGTGAACACGCTGCACCGCGACCACGACGCCGGCCAGCTGGGCCTCAACGAGATCGGCCGGGTCAGCCTGCGCACCACCGCCCCGCTGTTCTTCGACGACTACCGGCGCAACCGCGAGACGGGCAGCTTCATCCTCATCGACGAGGCCACCAACACCACGGTGGCCGCCGGCATGATCCTGGGGTCCACCCAGGCGTCGCCGTCGTGAGCGAGCCCGTCCGGCGAGCGGTCGTGGGCGAGGCCTCGTGAGCGAGCCGTCCGGCATCAGCCCCAACGTCGTCTGGCACGCCGGGGCCATCTCCCGCGACGAGCGGTGGGCCGCCGGTCGCCTCGGCGGTGCCACCGTGTGGTTCACCGGGCTGTCGGGCTCGGGCAAGTCCACGGTGGCGGTCGAGGTCGAGCGGCTGCTGCTCGGTGCTGGGCGAGCGGCCTACCTCCTCGACGGCGACAACCTCCGCCACGGCCTCAACGGCGACCTGGGCTTCTCCGAGGCCGACCGCCACGAGAACGTGCGCCGGGCCAGCGAGGTGGCGCGGCTGTTCGCCGACGCCGGCGTCGTCGCCCTCGTCCCGCTCATCTCGCCCTACCGGGTGGGTCGTGAGCAGGCGCGTGCCATCCACGAGGCCGCCGGCCTGCGCTTCGTCGAGGTCTTCGTCGACACACCCATCGACGAGTGCGAGCGGCGCGACCCCAAGGGCCTCTACGCCAAGGCGCGCGCCGGCGAGCTCCAGGGCTTCACGGGGATCGACGACCCGTACGAGCCACCGTCGGCGCCCGAGCTGGTGCTCACGCCGGCCGACGGCGACC